>CAVWBJ010000001.1:0-638561 GCA_963753235.1 uncultured Solirubrobacteraceae bacterium
CCCGAGCCGACTGTGGCCAACCTCGACAACGCCATCGCCCGGACTCGCGCGGCCCAGCCTGGGTGGAGGCGCTCGGCCACGAAGGGCGCAGCGAGTATCGCCGCCGCGACGCTGCCCCTGGAGCCCGAAGTGGTCGTCGACGACGGTGAGACGCACGCCGAGCTGATCTACCGGGCGGCCGGCGTCGTCGGCGCCATCGGACCCTGGAACTGGCCGCTCATGATCTCGGTCTGGCAGCTGGCGCCGTCGTTGCGGGTCGGCAACACCGTTGTGCTCAAGCCGAGCGAGTACACGCCTCTGAGCGTGCTGGCTCTGGTCGACGTGCTAACGGGGTCCTCCCGGACGACGTGCTCATCGCGATCGCGGGGGGGCGGGAGATCGGTGCGCACCTCGCCGGCCATCCCGGCGTCGACAAGCTGATGTTCACCGGGTCGACTGCAACCGGTCGTCGCATCATCGAAGCCTCGGCCGGAAACCTCACCCGGCTCACGCTCGAACTGGGCGGCAACGACGCCCGCATCGTCCTGCCCGACGCCGATCCGCAGGCGATCGCCTCCGACCTCTTCTGGGGCGCCTTCATCAACACCGGACAAACGTGTGCGGCCCTCAAGCGGCTCTATGTGCACGACTCCATCTACGAGGACGTCCTGGAAACGCTGGCCGGCGTGGCTGCCCGGATGCCCATGGGCAACGGCCTGGATGAGAACAACGTGCTCGGTCCCCTGAAGAACCGCCAACAGTTCGACGTCGTCAGCCGCCTCGTCGAAGACGCCAAGGCCCGGGGGGCGCGGATCGTCACGGGCGGGGAGCCGGCGACAGAACTGGGAGAGCTGTTCTACCCCGTCACGCTCGTCGCCGATCTCGATGAGGACGCCGCGCTGGTCCAGGAGGAACAGTTCGGACCGGCTCTCCCCGTCATTCGCTACAGCGATCTCGAGGAGGCGATCGCACGCGCCAACGGCCTCGACGCCGGCCTCGGAGCGTCGGTGTGGAGCGCCGATCGTCAGCGTGCCCGTGCCGTCGCCGGCCGTTTGAAAGCCGGCACTGTGTGGATCAACAGCCACGGCGGCGTCGATCCCCGGATCCCGTTCGGCGGGGTCAAGGGATCGGGGTACGGCCTGGAGTTGGGAACCGAGGGACTCAAGGCCGTCGCGGTCCCCCAGGTCATCAACGGCTGAGCGCCGAACCTGCGCTGCGGTCTGATCGAGGCGAATGGCCCCGGGACGTGACATCGAGAACGCGGTGGCGACGAACGCGACATCTGTAAGTGACCGACCGGTCGCGCTGGTGACCGGCGGGGGAAGCGGCATCGGCGCCGCCACCGCACAGTGGCTGGCTCGTCACGGCTGGCGCGTGGCCGTGACCGGGCGAACCGCGGCACGTCTGGAGGAGGTCGCTGGATCACTCGGGGGCCTGGTCCTCCCGGGGGACGTGGCCGACGCCGCCCACGCCGAGGCGGCGGTCGCTGAAACCGTTGCCACCTGGGGCCGTCTCGACGGCCTGGTGCTCAACGCCG
The DNA here is from genome assembly GCA_963753235.1 of uncultured Solirubrobacteraceae bacterium. Taxonomy (GTDB): domain Bacteria; phylum Actinomycetota; class Thermoleophilia; order Solirubrobacterales; family Solirubrobacteraceae; genus Palsa-465. The sequence continues at coordinate 1,517 of CAVWBJ010000001.1, forward strand.
GTATCGCCCTGGTCGGAGACGTTCGGGAGACGACGGCGACGGATTGGCGGCGGACCCTGGACGTCAACCTCACCGGGCCCTTCCTCATGGCGCGGGCGGCGATCGAGCATCTGCGCTCGGCCCGGGGGGCGGTCGTCACCGTCAGTTCGATCGCCGGTCTGCGCGTGGCATCCGCGATGGCCGCCTATGCCACGTCCAAGGCGGCCGTCGCGATGCTCACCCAGACGATCGCCCACGACTTCGGCCCCGTGGGAATCCGCGCCAACGTGGTGGCGCCCGGCTGGACGCGCACGGAGATGGGTGATGCCGAAATGGCAGCGGTCGCCGAGCAGCTGTCCAGCACCCTGGCCGACGCCTACGCCGTCGCGACGCAACTCGTGCCCCAGCGCCGGGCCGCCGAACCGGACGAGGTTGCCGCGGCCATCGGCTGGTTGCTGTCGCCGGAGGCGTCCTATGTGAACGGCGCCACCCTGGTCGTCGACGGCGGGACCATCAACGTCGATCCCGGTACGGCCCCGTTGGGCCTACCCGATGAGGGATCCCGTCGCGCATCTCAGGCGCAGACCCATGCCACCGCGGCGTGTGCGCCAGCCGGTTATCCCAATCCCCGCGAATGAAGGAACAGAACTATGAGGACCCCGATCGATGTCAGGCGGCAGGACTATGTCCCCGAGGAGGACTGGCCGGCCGTGTCGGTCATGCTCGACGGGTTCGGCTCCCCGAGCCTGCCCGACAGCCCGGCCCTGGCCGGCACAAGCCTGGACGTGCGCTACGACGACGACTCGTCGGTTCGGTACCGCTTCGAGTCCGTCAATGAGCTCGCCGTGCACACGCTCGGATCCGACGGCGGCCAGACTCCCACCCTCACCTACCGCGCGGTCGAGGTTCGCCCCTCGATCTTCTGCATCGACTACCTGCAGGGGACGGGCGCCCACACCCACGACGTGTCGATCGTCGTGGACCTCTCGGACGGCCGCGTGACCACCGCGGACAGCTGCTTCGTCGATCGCGGGGGACGAATCCGTACACACACGCGCGGTGGGCTGCGGATCTCAGAAGCGCTCGCGCTCAACGAAACCGACGTCGACGAGCACCGCGGGTCGCTGCTGGTGCGTCACGGCAAGGGCGATAAGCGCCGCGAGGCCGGGATGGACGCCTTCGGGTTTGAGCAGCTCGAGGCATGGATGACGCACCGCAGGATGCTGCCGCCGGGACCACTGCTGTGCGTGGTCGACGGCTCCACCCGAGGGCGCCGCTGGTCAGCCACAGCAGCGCGTGGCGAGCTCCGCCAGCTCGCGGTCGAAGCCGGGGTCCGGCGGCGGTTTGCGCCCCACCAACTGCGACACGCGCACGCCGTCGAACTGGCTCGGGAAGGGGTGGCGGTCAACATCGTCCAGCGACAGCTCGGGCACACCGACCTGGGGACAACCTCGACGTATGTGCAGGGAATCGATCCCAGCGAGATCATTGATGCTGTCCGGCTGCGCCGCCAGCCGACCATCCCGGCTTCCGCCGGCCTTCGACTCTGATCCACCAGCACTGGGGCGGCTCGCATGGCGAGCCGCCCCAGTCGGTGGCCGGATTCCCCGCCGGCAGAACAAACGGGCCAGTCGACGGAAGACGACCGTGAGGCGAGCAACCGCACCAGGAGGCCCGACCGGGATGCCAACGCGCACGCCCGGCTATCCTTACAAGCACACGAAGGTAAGGAGTCGAACGTCGACAACGCGCCGTCCAACGCGATCTGCCGCAAGCTCGGCTTCGAGCTGGTCGAGCCCTGCGAGTTTGAGTCCCGAAGGGGAACTTCATGACCTGCAACGACTGGCGCCTGCACCTGCGCGCCTAACTTGAGCGACCACTGGACGGAGGCTCGCTGTTCGCGGCTCGGCCACGCTTCCCGTTTCACGCACAGACAGCCACCTCGGGGCCGGCTGCGGCGCCGGCATCCACTTCTGCTTCAGTCCCGGGCGGACCCGAAGCAGACGTCCATCGCTGGCATCCGGGTTGGCGACCGAGCAGAAGCCGCCGCTCGGCGCTGAGGACTTCCGCTTCGACCGGCTGGTTAGCTGCGAACCCGCAAACGCTCCGGCGGGCGTGCCTGGTTTCCGCGCGCAAAGGAGGGGGAGTCGGCGTTACGCCGAGATGCTCGCGGCGGTCGCACAGCAGGTCGCACGCGGATAGGATTGCGGGGTGAGCGTGGCTTCGGGAGAGGTCGGTGACGCGGGTTTGGCGGCGGCGGTGTGGGATCTCGACCCGCTCGTCGACGGTGGCGGTGCCGAGGGTGTGCGCGCGCTGCTTGACGACGCCGCGCGGCGCGCGGCTGATTTCGCCGTGCGGTACGGCGGGCGCGTGCTGCAGCTTGACGCCCCGGAGTTCGCTGCCGCGGCGCAGGAGTGGTCGGCGATCCGTGAGACGATGCTGCGAGCGTTTCTGTACGCCTCGCTCTTGCATCAGCGCGATCTCTCGGACGCGCCTGCCGGCGCGTTGTATGGGCTTGCTGCGGAGCGGCGCTCCGAGATTGAGCAGGAACTGCGGTTCTTTGAGCTGGAGTGGGGCGCTGGATCGCCGGGCGCCGTAGAACGGCTGCTCGCGGACGCGGGTCCGGAGGTCGAGTTCGCGGTCCATCATCTTCGTCGGGTGCACGATGCCGCGAGCGAGCAGCTCAGCGCCGCCGAGGAGCGGGTCCTGTCCGAGACGTCGGCGACGAGCCGGTTTGCGTGGGTCCGGCTGGCCAACGAGCTGATCTCGGATGTGCAATGTGAGGTTGACGGTGAGCAGGTCGGTGTCGGTGCGTTTCTGAGCATGCTCGAGGATCCCGATCGTGGGGTGCGAAGGCAGTTCATGGAAAGGTTTGTGGTGGCGCAGGAGCCGGGTCTTGGAACCCGCTCGTCCGTGTACAACGCACTGCTGCAGGGGCACGCGACGCTCGATCGGCTGCGAGGACGCCGCCATTGGCTTGATGCGCGGAACCGTGAGAACGAGATCTCTGGTAAGGCGGTGCAGGCGCTGGTCGACGCGGTGGTCGGCCGCTATGACATCTCCCACCGCTGGCATCGGCTGAAGGCGAGGCTGCTCGGATTGGACCAGATCGCCGACTACGATGTGATGGCACCGATCGGTGACCTCGAAGGCCGCTACTCCTATGTCGAGGCGCGAGAGCTTGTGCTCGACAGTTACGGTTCGTTGTCAACGAGGGCGCGCGCGATCGTCGCACGGTTCTTCGATGAGGGCTGGATTGACGCGCCGCCGCGGCCGACGAAGTTCCCGGGGGCCTTCTGTGACTGGTCGTGCACCGTGCACCCACACGTGCTGCTGAACTACCGCGGCCGCATCGGTGATGTGTTGGCGATGGCCCACGAACTCGGCCACGGCCTTCACGCTGTACTCGCCGCGCCCCGCGGAACCTTTGACTTCATGCCGACGATAACTATCGCCGAGGCGGCGTCTACCTTCGGTGAGACACTGCTGCTCGCGCGACTGGTTCCGCGCGCCCGGAACGATCGTGAGAGATTGGCCATCATCGGTCGCAGCATCGACAACGCGTTGCTGCCGGTGCACTTGCAGATCGCCTTCAACCGCTTCGAGGATGCTGCGCACACCGTGCGCAGAGCCGAAGGGGAACTCTCCCCCGAGACGCTCGGCGCACTGTATGCCGAGGCCATGCGCCACTACTACGGCGAGGCCGTAGAGCCCACCCCCCGCAGCGAGCACTGCTGGTCGACCGTGCCGCACTTCTTCTTCGACACGCCCGGCTACGTGTACGGGTACGCCTTCGGACAGTTGCTGGCGCTCGCGGCCTACGCGCGCTACCAAGAGATCGGCAAACCATTCGTCAACGGTTACCTAGAGATGCTCGCCGCGGGTGGCTCACGTGACCCACAAAGGCTCGGCGAGATGATCGGCTTCGACCTCAGCGACCCAGGCTTCTGGAATCTCGGCCTCAACCTGATCGATGCTCGACTACACGAGGCCGAGAAGCTGGCGGACGGCCACGCCAATTGACCCCGCCCGCGCACTTCAGGACAAGCGCGGGCCGCGATACCTTGCGCGACAACGAGTGCAGGTCTCGCCGAGCAAGGCGCGGCCGGTCTCGCCAATCGCCAAAACCGTGCACCCGGTGCTTGCATGCGCCTGCTAGCGGCAGGGTCGAAGCAGAAGCCGCGTGCGCCCTAGCCGCTCTTCTGGATCCACGCGGGCGGAATACCCAGGCTCGCGTCCGTGACTCGCTTCGAGACCGCTCCTTCGGGTTGGCCGAAACCGGAACCGGCACTGTGGCCGCCGGCTGCCCGGCGGCGACAAAGCGGGCGCCGACAGAGACAGGCTCCTCAGATGGCTCAGATCCGAGTCGAGCGCGGCACACTGGCCGAGATGCTGCGAAGCCACGGTGAAGATGATCTCGCCGCGCCGACGTCGTCGATCACAGACGACGAGCTGACGCGCATTCGGACGCTCGGCGCCTACTACGCCTGGTCTGAAGACGCGCTGGCACTCTGCGGCAGCATGGGCGGCGTCCGCGCGCTCTCGATGGCCACAATCGACGTGCTCGAGCGCACCGGACATGATCTACGGCGTCACCACACCGACTCTGAGATTGCGTTCGGATGGTCAGAGGAGCCCGACGCGAACGAGCGTGCCCGAGATCGTGAGCTTCGACTTCATGCCGAAGAGAAACAGCTGCCCGACCCGAGCAGCTGAACGCCGACCGAGCGGAAGCGCCGGAGCCTTGTTGTGTGGGCGCTCACGGACGGCCAGCGACCGCGCCGCAGTGCCCACGCGGCGACGGAGCGGCAGCATGGTCGCGGGCCTTGCGGGTCAGCAAGTCGGTCTCGATAATCGCGCAATGACCGACGACGAAGCACCCACCGTGTTTCGGCCCGGAGACGTGACCTACCTGCACATCCCCTGCCGACAACCACTGCGCGCAGCCGATTTCTACGAGGCGGTTTTTGCGTGGAAGCTCCGGAGAGACAGCGATGAGCCCGCGTTCACAGATGCGACCGGCCACGTGTCGGGCACTTCATCGCGGGCGAGCCGCCCGAGGAGGCCGGAATCATCCCCTACGTGTACGTCGAGGATCCCCGTCAGACCGTGACGCTCATCACCGACAGCGGCGGCACTATCGCCGGACAGCTTCGTCCCGAAGGCACGCTGCAAGCCGCGACGTTCCAAGACCCCGAAGGCAACGTCATCGGCATCTGGACCGAGACGGCCACCTGATCTCCTACAGGGCTCCGGTCCGACGTCGCCAACCTGGCGCCTGTCGCCACCTGCCGCCAGTACTGCATTCACGTCGCACGCTCGGCAGCGAGCCGGACCCGTCCAGTCCGCTGCCGCGCACCTGCTTCGGGTCGGCCGTGACCTAGAACTCTCGACCTACGCTGCGCTTGGGCGACGATGGAGAACTTTGGCCTGTGCCAGCAAGAGAGCTGCTCCACGTCCAAAGGGTGGCCGGCGTTTGCTCGGATCGAGCAAGCACCGGCTACTCCTTCCGTGGCAACCATTCGCCGGGACCTGCCGGCGGGGGCCACTCCTCCGTTGTCGATGCGATGACCTCGAAAGGTGCGGAGCCGGCAATCGCTATCGCGGCCAAGCGCTTACGCGCGACCGCCGGCACGGTCAAGGACTCTTTCACGAAAGCGCTCGTCAGCGTTCTTCACGCGGTCAACGAATGCGATCGCGAGAGCGCGCACGAGCCGGTTGTGGCGCCCTTGGCAACCGGTGGCGTGATCGGATCCACGCGATAGCGCTCGCCCGAGCATCGGCCCCTTGGTTCGCGGCTACCTATGCAGAGACACGCATCGTGCCTTCCTGCAGACTGCTGAAAATTCGTGATAGGAGCACTCTCCCGGAGTGGTTGTTACCGCTTCCTGCAGCACGCCGAAGGGGCGTTTTGGGACCCGGACGTGGCTGCCTTGCCAACGCCGACGCGGCGATCAACGCAAGCGCCAAGGGCACTGGACTCGCCCTGATCGCGACCAGCCGTGACGCTCCCGATTAGGGTTTGGTCATGTGGCATGGCCCGACATGCAAGGAGTGCGAGGGGCCTTCAACGATGAGTCGCCAGGTCGTTCATGGTCCTAACGTGCAGACCCCACGACTCCGGAGATGACCATGACTCGGCCCTTGAGTACCGCACACGTTGTCACCAAGCTGCCCGCCCAAGACCTCGCTCGCGCGCGCCGCTTCTACCACGACCAGCTCGGTCTCGATCCTATCGAGGAGCGAGACGGCGGGCTGCGCTACGTCTGCGGTTCCACCGAGTTTCACCTCTTCGTCTCGACCGGAGCCCCGTCCGGGAAGTCGACCCAGCTCGGCTTCGAGGTGGCCGACATCGATCAGGTCGTCGCCGACCTTCGTGCCCGGGGGCTGCGGTTCGAGACCACGACACCCGCGACCTCAGCGTGATCGACCAGATCGTCACCGTTCCGAACAACTACCCGAGTAAGGGCACCGGCGAGCGCGGCGCCTTCTTCTACGACAGCGAGGGCAACCTGCTCGCCATCGGCCAGGCAACTCCGTGAACGGTGGTCGTTGCTGACCGTCAGCGCACCGCATCCAGCAGACGCCGCACGCGCGTCCAGGTGCTCGAGGTTGCGGGCGCGCTGTAATCGGTCAACGAGACGTCGGTGAAGAAGTGCCCAGCGCGGCGGTACTGATACACCGATGCCGCTGCCCCGCTCGTCGCAGCGCTGTCTCGAAACGCGGCGATCTGATCGGCCGGAGCGAACCGGTCGCCCGCTGCCACATGCAACTGCACCGGCGTGGCCGGGCGAACACCGTCTGGCACGGTGGTCGACGCGTGGAGGCAGAAAACCGCCGCCGCCTCGGTTCGCTGCGGCCACAGCTCTCCGATCACCCCGACGCCCATCGAGAAGCCGCCGAGCACTGCCTCACGTGGCACACCGGCCAAGCCACGGCGGCCCCGGTCGACGATCGTGCCCCACCCCACCTGGTCCATCAGCGCGAAGCCCGCATCGACGTCACCGGGCACCGTCGCTCCGTCGAACAAGTCAGGGACCACCACCTGACAGCCAGCCGCGCGCAACTGCTCGGCTGCGGCGAGCTCGACCGCACGAAGCCCAAACATCGAATGGAACAGCACGACGAACACCTGCGAAATTATTCCGCAGCCGTGCCGGAAGCAAGGAGCCCGACTTCGGCCTTCAGTGCTGAATGGTCCGTCCTGCGGCCCAGACTCCTGCGGGACGCTCTACCGGCCAAGCGCTCACCCGCGCTAACCAGCGCCGTTCAGGGCCTCGCCGGGAAAGCGCTCGCCGTCGCCCTTCACGCCGCCGAGAAATGCGATCACGAGACCGCGGGCGTGTTGGCCGGGTTCCTTCGCACTGAGCCGCCAGCTCGGATTCACCCGAGAGGGATGATCACCGTCCGTGGCGCGTGACGTGACGTCGGATACGCGGAAGCGCGACGGCTGCGGTGAGACGGCCGAGAGTTCGTGAAGAAAGCACTTACTGATCGGCTGACGTCGCGGACATTGGAGGTGGCTGGGTTTAGCCTTATCGGATGGCTTACGACATCGTGCAGGAGAGCGTTGCGCTGGTCGAAACCGGGCGTGCTGAACCGGTTCGCAGCTTAACGCGCCGCCGGCGCTTTGCGGCGATGGCGGTTGACGTGTCGGATGACGTAGCGGTGACAATGTTCGCGCGCCGAGGCGTCGGCTGCGTGCATCAAGAGATTCATGTATTGGCGCTGCGAGACGACGGATGGACCTGGCTCGGCGGCGGCGGCAGCAGCAGCGACGGGCAATTGCTCGCCGATCGGCCAACAGCTCTGCGTGGGCCTTCGTTGCTCGGCCCAGATGCTCCAGTGTCTACCAACCCCCGCATCATCGCCAGTAGTGGAGCCGGAGGCGTCCGTGATGAGCGCGGTCAGGATGAGCCGTCTGACCGTGGGCGCTGGATCAGCTATTCGGTCATTCGGGTTAGCGCCGAGGTGGCATCCGTCGAGGTGTTCGATCGGAATCTGAACGTCCCTTGGCATGGCTCCGTCTTGGTTGCGTGGTGCGGCGATCCATCGGACGCTGTGGCTCGTGACGCGACTGGACGGAAGCTGGCTGAATTGCGCTCCGCCTGAAACCTTTCTCTGCTGCGTCGTCGCGACTGCGGCACTCTCAACGGCGTCGGCACGTCGCGCTTTCCCATAGGCAGCAAGAGGCGCGGCGCCTTAGCAGCTCACGAGCGCTTGGCGCGATATGCAGTCGTCCGGCAGGTGGCACGCTTCGCGGGCACGGGTGATCGCGATGTCGCCAAGGCGATTACCCCTACCGCGTGGGACGAGACTACGAGAGCGATCGTCCGAGGCCGAGGATGAGGCGCCCATGCCCGGTCGACGTCGTCGATCGACCCGACAGCCGCATCGGCTTACTGCTCTGCGCGCCGAATCGGCTCAGCCAGCGCAGCGCGCTCGGGAGGCGCGGGGAAGGGGTCCGCGAAGTACTGGGTCTCGTGCGTTACGAGACCGTCGGTGATCTCCATGACGCTGAGCGAACAGGTGGGCACGCCGTCATAGGTAATGACGCACTCGCTCACCCAAAGCTCGCCGCCGCCCAGGATCCGGCGGACGGTGAAGTGGCGTTCGGCCGGATGCCCGCCGCGTTGCGCTTGGATCCTTGACCGACCTCTGAAGCGCTCGCCGGACTGCGGGTAGTCCAGGATCGCGTCCGCAGCGTAGATCGCATGCTCAGCGTCAACGTCCCCGCGTTCGGAGGCCTCCCAGTGCTCCTGGAGCCGAGCCCGGATATCGGCATCACGATCAATCACGCTGCTCACGCGTCAGCCCTCATCACCAGTAAGGAACGTTGCTGGCTCGCACGATAGATGTTATTTGAGGGTTCCCGTGCAGCCTGGAAGCTCGGTAGCGGCGCCAGATCGCCGCGATCCCGTTGCGAGGACCGGAGAACTGGAAGTCTCCGCCCCGTGATCTCCTGGCTGTCGTCGGGCTCCGCCCGCGCTCCCAACCAGAGCGGAGAGGGGCGGGAGGACCACCACCTCAGTCCTACGCCACGCGAGACAACCTCCCCAAGACCTCCGCTCTCCCACCCGTAACCCGCGGCTGCCCATTCGCTGGACAGCGGCAGCTTGACTGTCGAGATCGACGGGAGGCAGGCGCGCCACCGAACCCGGGGATGGCCGGTCGGCATCGGCGACGCGGGGGTGCGAGTGGCCGCTAGCCGTGGCATGCGCGCGAGCGTCCCCGCCATCCGCGCGCACTCCCGGGTCACGCTGGCGAGTGCTGAAGCCAAATATGATCGAGCACGAAGTTCACCCGGAACCACGATCTGGCCGTTGTCAAGCCCGAAAGCGAGGCGTGTCGATGAACGAGAGCCCAGTACTCGTCCATGTGTGGGAGGTCGATCCCACAGAGGAAGCCGTCGCCGTTCGGCGTCTCAATGAGATGTTCGGCGAGATCGTCAAGGATCCCGGGTTCGTGTCGGCACGCGTTCTCGAGAGCGCTGACCAAACCTCGATCGCGGTCATCCTGGAGATGCGAACCGTGGAAGACCGCCAGCGTCTGGAGCAACTGCCCGACGTTCGCGAAACCCTTCACCACCTGCACGGCACGGCGAATATGGTCATCAGGCTCTACCACGAGGTCGGGTCCCACAGCGCTTAGCGGCCGGCACGCGCAAGACGGGCGAATACACGATCGACGCTGCTTCTTTCAGTCGCTCGCCGGATGCTGCGACGTCGAATCTTGAAGGTCAAGGAGACGCCACAAGTCGTACGCAGCCAGAACGGTTCCGGATCGCCATTCCTCGTTGGGCGCCCGCGAAGCGCCGACTCTGCCGGCGCCGTCAGTCTCCCTTGCACCCAAGTTCGGGTCGAAGCCGCCGGGTCTCGTGGCGATTGCATTCAGTATTCCGTCGCCTCGGGTCGCGCGATCGGACTGGCGACGACAGGCTCATTCCGTCTGACGAGCGTTCCGCCGCGAAGGGGATCGCCGTCATGGGCGTGACCGGCGCGAGGCCTATGGCGACCAGTTGAAAACGCGGGTCGGCGGCGTCGGGGCAGCGCTCGGCCACGGAAGGAGTAGCCGGTGCTTGCTCGATTCGAGCTAGCGCGGACCGCCCCCTTCGGACGAGAACTTGGGCGCTGAATCTGTGCTGCTTCCACGCAGCCTCGGCACCCGCATCGGGGCTCGAGAGGGTCGTCATGACTTCTCCTCCGACTCGGCCGGAAGTCGAAGCGGAACTCTCAGCAGCGGCTGCCCCGCGGCGACTTTGCAGAAGCCGCCGGCTCGGGCTCGCTGGTGACTGGATCGCACCGGGATGCCGAAGCTGTGGTCTGGTCGTCATCGCGGTTGGTGCAGCGCCGGCCCCTGCTGGCCGGGGGGTGCGCGTCCGCCGTGGGGGCGTCAGGTGTTGTCGAGCGGACCGATCCACCGCTCGCTTGATGCGAGCCCGTCGGGTTCTGCCTTGAGCGCCGTCTCGATCGCGTCGGCGAGACCTTCGACGGCTGCACGGGTACGTGTGCGCTTGGACGGCAGCAGGATCAGTCCGGCATGACTCTGGCCTCGCGCGAGTCGCTCAGCCGCGATCGGACGGAAGTCCTTGATGTTGTTCGTGATCACGGCACGGGCCTCCGCGGAAGCGACGTCGAGGATGACTCGGTCGCTGCGACCGACCAGATCGTCGCGCTCGCTTACAGCGACGACGTCGTGGCCCCGTTGGCGCAGCAGCGCAGCGATACGCGGCGACAGCTGCTCATCGAGCAGCGCTCTCACGTGCGGAGCGCGCGCTCGCCGCTGGCGGCCGCTGCGCGGCCACGCTCGTACTCGCTCTCATTGTGCTGGATCTCCTCGTCGATCTCGTCGCGGTACTCGCCGTAGTAGGCGACTGCCGCCTCAACCAGACCGACCGGGATCTCGAGGTACGCGCCCGCCTCCGGAACCGACCCATCGTTGTCGCGAACCGTCGCGATGACCTCCCACACGTCGAGTCCGGAGCCGATCAAGCTCGCGCGTCGCCCGCTCGGACCGTCGAGAAACTGGATCAACGGATGGGCGTCATGCCTCAGACCCTCCTCGACATAGCGCTGAGCGAGCGTCCGCTCAGGAAGGTGGGATCGCCGAGCTTGGTCGCTGAGACGCTCCCGCATCCCGGACGCCAACCGCAACGTGTAGTGCTCAGCCATGCCCCGAGCGTACCACGCAGTGCCACTGCGTGGCACATCTCCTTCGATCAGGTCTCGCTCGCGGCCGCGCAGGCCTCCCCTTCGACTCCCCTGCGGAGCAAAGCGGCCGCCTGACTCGGACTGCCGTGGCGGCGACCAAGCAGGAGTTTCGGCTGGGGCGTAGCCGGTGCTCGTCGGATGACGGGATCTGGATCTGGGAAGCTCCGGGGGGTGATGGAGGACTTCGATCTCACCGAGCGGATGATCACAGCGGCCGAGTTTGCGGCGATCCTGGCGTGACCGAAGACGACGTGTTGCAATGGATGCTCGCTGGCCGGATCCCCTACACCGATGGCTCTGAGGGAGAGCCACGGGTTCGTGTCCGTGAAGAGCATTCCGTGGACGGACCGATCAGCTCCGGGTTCATCAGCTATCCGATGAGTCGTGACCCGGAGTTTCAGGCTGAGGTCGCCCGCCGTCGGCGCGAGCTTGAGCTGGAGACGATGGACTGGGGCGAGGTTGATCTCGACGCGCTCGCTCACGCGTTTGCCGTCAGGCTGGAGGCGGTGGTCCCCTCGGTGTGCCACGTGGCCGTCGAGGGGGCAATGATCTGGCTGCGCGACGCCGACGGTTGCGGCGCCGGTATTGACGTCGCATTTGCGGCCTCATTCCCAGACTTCGGCTCAGGCGCAGATCGTGTCCGCAGCGCGGCCGTGACCGCCCTTGCTCAGGCCCAGGACGAGCTCACCATGATCACTACCGATCCATGGCCGCGTAAAGGTTCAGCCGAGCTCCCAACCCCCAGGGCCGAACTCACCTCAGACGGCGCTGTGGTGCGGCTGCTCTACGGCGACCTCGCGGACCCGGCGCTCGAGCTTGAGCCCTTGCAGGTCTCCGAGGTGCTGAGCAAGTCGAGCGGCTGATCGGGTCTACTCAGCCTCCCAGCGCAGTGCGCCGAGACGCATGCGTCCACGCACCGGAACTCCCTTCGATGCCGACGCCGGCGCTCCGACTGGCTTCTGCTTCACGCCCGCCCGGACCAAGAGCAGCAGCCCGGGCCTGCCTCCCCAGTCGGCGACATTGGAGGAGTCTGCCCGGTCCGCCGGTCGCTGCTGGCAGTCGATCAATCCGACTGCTGGCAGTCGATCAATCCGGCAGGCGGTCGCGCCTGAGGGGCCAGAGCCTGAACCGAGTAGAGATCTCCCGCGTCCGGAACCCACCCTCCCGGATCCCGCCTAGCAAGCTGGATCGACGCCACCGCGGAACGACAACATGGGCATATGTGTCGTCATCGTGGAGAGACACGCTCGTGCTGAACCACGGCAGCACCAGACGCGCTTTGAGAACAATCACCGGGCTCTCGGTGTGGACGACCCGCATAACGCCGCTGAGTCTCCGCAATGGCCAGTCGGGGCTTCAAGATCAGCCTTCCGGGCTCGATGGTTAGCCTGCCGGGTCCCTGGATCGCGCCACCGAGCACTGCTCCGACGAGGAATACCGTCGACGACGAGCACTGAGCTGAATCTGTCATACCGCCCTCACCCGCCAGAGTATTCCCGGCCAGCTCGCCGAGCTGCGGCACCCCCTCTCCTGAAGGCACACTTCGACAGACCGGAGCTGTTGGGAGGCCGCCGCCTTCACGTAGGCTCTGCCGGCTCGCGAGTTGCGCCCCGACCGTCGCGGACTTCTGGTGCGACTCGACCAATTGGATAAGCGGCAGCTTGCCGCGTACGGCCGAAAAGGTGACCAAGCAGTAGTCCGATTCGCCTCCCTTCGTGACGTGCCGTTTGATGTTGCGCGGGGCGAGCCGGGTCTGGAAGGATCAGACCTGCGTGGCACCGATCATCAGCGTCGTCGAGATCAACCGTCCTCCCGAGGTGGTCTTTCCATACGTGATCGACCCCCGGTCCTTTCCGGCGTGGCAGCCGGCCGTTCTCGAAGGCGCGCTTGATCGCGAGGTGAGCGTCGGGGCAATCTGCACGACGACTCGGAAGATCGGTGGCAGCGCTCGCGAGATCCACTCGCGGATCGCTGAGTATGACCCACCGCAGCGGTGGGCCGACCACGGCATCGACGGGCCGATCCGAGGCATCATCTCCGTCGACGTCACGCCGCTAGACGGCGGCGCCCGTTCGCGTGTCACGATCGCCGTCGATTTCGAAGGTCGCGGCATCGGGAAGCTGTTGGTACCGCTCGTCGTCCGGCGCCAGGCCGCCCGAGAGATGCCATCCAACATGAGTCGTCTCAAGGCGGCGCTCGAGTCAAGCTAGGCGCTCGAACCATGCCCGGGGCTGCGTGCTCGACCGCTGCCACGCAGCGTCGGCGTTCGCCTGCGCGGCCACGGTCGGCGTAGCTCCCGTCGGGGTCGGGTGAGCCCCGAAGCAGAACTCCCAAACCCAAGCTGCCGGAGGAGCGACGGGGCAGGGTCAGCCGTTGCATTAAGCCACTGCTCGTCGTGCCTCGAAGCGGGAGCAGCCGACCTTGGGGGTCGTGCCATGAAAACAACAACAAAGCAACGGCCGTTAGGATATCGGTATGTCCGTCGACCACTGTGACCTGCTGTGCTTAGACCTCCTTCGCGCCGAGCGCCTGCGCGCGGACCGGATCGACTCCGCCGCGGCCGAGCGGGCGGCGGCACAGGCCAAGGCGCTCAGCGACCCGACACGGGTGACGATCGCGGTTGTGCTGCGCGACGGCGAGGAGCTGTGCGTCTGTGACCTGGCGTGGGTCGTTGAGCGAAGCGAGAATCTCGTCTCTCATCATGTCCGGCTGTTGCGGACGGCTGGGCTGGTGCGCTCGCGCCGCGACGGGAAGATGGTCATGTACTCGCTCACCGCCGCCGGGCGATCGTTGCTGCACGAGCTGACCACCCAAGCCGCCGTGGCATGAGCCCGGTCCAGCTACCGCTCGTCCGCACTGAGGGTGCCTCTGCGGTCGACGTTCCGCGTGGGCGCGACAAGTCCTGGCTGCGGGACGCGCGTCGGGCACGAGCGCTGTCGTGGGCGTCGCTGGCGTGGATGACAGTCGAGGGTGTTGTCGGTCTGATCGCTGGCCTCGATGCCAACGCCCTGAGCGTCATCGTCTGGGCCGCCTCATCGTTTGTGGAGGGGCTTGCCTCGATGATCGTGATCTGGCGGTTCACAGGAGCTCGAACGATGAGCGATCACAGCGAGCGCACCGCTCAGCGCCTGGTCGCCGGCTCCTTTCTGTTGCTGGTCCCGTTCTTCATGTATGAGGCCATCCACAGGCTGATCAACGGCAGCGAGACGAGCAGCAGCGTGCTGGGTATCGCGGTCACCGGATCCGCGATCGTGCTCATGCCGGCGCTCGGCCACACCAAACTGCGCCTCGGTCAGCGGCTTGGGTCAGCCGCCACCACCGGCGAGGGCATCCAGAATCTGATGTGCGCGCTTCAGGCCACCGCAGCGCTGATCGCACTGATCGGCGCCTCAGCTGGGCTGAACGTGATCGACCCGATCGCCGCGCTCGTCGTCGCCGCAATCGCCGCGAAGGAAAGCCTTGAGCTTTGGCACGGAGAAGCCGACGATTGCTGCGCGCCGGTCGGGTTCCGCGAACCCTCTGGCGGCACCTGCGGCTGCGACTGCTGCTAGGTCGCCGGACACAGAGCAAGCTCACCGCCCGCCGGGGTACGAGCTGCCGGCCAGCGGCGACGACCCGATGCGGCTCCAAGACTCCGCCTTCGCCTGGCAGCGGCGGCCTCCCGATTCGCAGCTCAGAGTGCTCCATCCACGCAGGCAGAGGGCTCTGGGCGGCCGACCGCCGCAGGTACGCCGCCTGGCCATCATCGGCGACGACCCGCCTGGCATCCCCAAAATCAGGGCTACTGCCAGCTTGCCCCTCCAGTTGTCCACTGAACGTGGCGGGCAGGCTGTCGGCTGCCGTCGGCGCACGGGCCGTCGCGGAGTTGCGCTTGGTCGCCAAACCGATCGTAACCTCGGCAAGCATGAGGGGAGCTAAGCGCTCGTCCGCAGCGACCCCCACCCGGCGGTACTGGCAGACGAACACGGCAGTGGCGGTCGTCGACGGTGGCGGCCGTGAGCGAGCGCCGTGCTATGTCTCGGCGCGGGCATCAGCTCACGTGCGGCCTGGCCTCGATCCTCGTGCGGGCGCGTGGTTTGCGGACGCCTGACGCTGCTCTTGATCCGCGGTCGCGGACGCAGTGCCGCGGTCCATTGCACTGAACCGGGTCTCGTGTCAGTACCCGTGCCAGTGCACCGAAAACTGGGTGCCCCCCCGCGTTAGACGCGACGGCGCCGCCCCTAGACGGTGCGTGGCCCCGTTGAACTCAACCAGCTTGGTGGCCTGCCAGTGCTTGTCTTTGGCGAAAGCGCCGCGGTGCCGGCGCATATCGGTAATCCGGATACCCGAGAAGGTAACCCGGCCGTAATCGGCGAGTGCCGAGTAACGGGCAAACGGGATTCCTGCAGTGACTTCGACAGTCGAGTGATCACAGCGATACCGCACGCAATCGGACGAATCAACAATCGTGACCGATTTGCGATGAGTGAGATCACTGATCGCAAATCGATACCTACTCACGCGATAGGTGACGCCTCCGGCAGCGTACGGATAGACACCGAGGTAGGAAACGGTCGCCGAGATCCGATCGCCTGGACGGGGTGTCAGCACACCTCCGGCAGCCCCGGCAGCCTGCGCGCCGCCCACCTCGAAGTACGCGACGTAGCTAGGAACGATGCCGGTGCAAAACGTACGGGCCACCACCTGTTCCGAGCTCAAATACGACCTCCCCATTCCCACCCCGAACCAAGCCTCGCCCTGGTATCCCGACGACGACTGACCGGGGCACGAAATCGACGGCATGACCCAAGTCGCATGAACCGACCGGAACGTGTCGTGCATGCCCTGATAGCCAGCCTGCGACGTCGAACTCCTAGCCCACGCCGAACTGGCGCTCACGAGCATAACCGCCGCGGCAACCAGCACCAACCGCGCTCTGCGACCCATCAGATCTCCTCAGCCGATCATGGCCTCCGGGCAGGCCCCTCAGGCCCCGCAGGTGGGCCCTCGCGCGCACACACTAGCGCACGCCACGGGCACAACACTCCCACGGACCCCGCCCGACCAGAGTCCACCCGGGCCAGAGACAAAGCGTTCTTTCCGCAGTCGGCGCTGGTCAGAAAGCAAAAGGCGTCTCACGGCCGGCACTAACGAGATGCACTCGCGCACAAATCCCGCCACTCCAGTATGCGCCGGCGGCCCTCCGCGATCCTGATCCGTGCCGCTCTCCATCGGCGGACACCTCGGGACACCCGGACAACGCCCTGAGCTGGACGAATCATGAAGTGTTGAGCAGCGGCCGATGTCCAACTCATCCCGTGGCATCGCCGCCCACCCACGACGGCGTCGCCGCGACCGTCCTGCAACTCGCGCAACCTCGAACGCAGAACGCGCACTGCTGGCATCGGCACAATCGCTTTCCCCGACCGGCGACCGATGCACTCGCCATCGCCGTGGCGACCATCCGCCCACACGTGCCGGCCCGGGATGACTGCTCGTCCAGGAGAGCGGTCATCGCGGCGCCGACCTGCGCTGTGGCCCAGGTTGTCCGAGTCAGCAGCGAGCGTTCCGGGTCGCGCCCTCCGGTTGATGGCTCCCTTTCTCATGCGGCGGCAGCGGGGCCGCGATGGGGTGCGCGGCCTCCGCGCGAAGCGGGTGCCCGGTGAGCGGGAGAGAGATGAGCGTGCACCGAGGCAAGCGGGTCTGCCAAAGGCGTTTCTCCTTGCGCGGTCCGGAATGTCGATTTCGGGCTGCTCTGTTCGATGGATTGACGAGGGGTCCAGACGGATCCGCTGTCATTTACGAACGGAGGTTGAAATGCGGAAGATCGTTGCGATCGAGAACGTGACGCTGGACGGCTTTGCCGACTCACAGGAAGGGCTGGGCTTCGAGTGGACAGCTCGTGCCTACGACGACGAGGTCGACCGGTACAGCAACGAGCATGTCCGAACGGATGTCGATACGGCGATGTACGGCCGCACGACCTACCTGGGGATGCAAGGGTTCTGGTCGACGATGCTCGCCAACCCCGATGCCAAACCGAGCGAGCGCGCGCACGCCGAGTGGGTGCACAACGTCGATAAGGTCGTCTTCTCGACCACGCTTGACTCGGCGGACTGGGCGAACTCGCGGCTGATCGGCGGCAACGTCGCGGAGGAGGTCGCGACGCTCAAGGCGCAGCCCGGCGGCACGATCGCGATCTATGCCAGTCCAAGGCTGGTGCACGGCTTCGTCGACCTGGGCTTGATCGACGAGTTCCGTATCCTGGTGCACCCCGTTACGCTCGGCCTTGGCACGCCGCTCTTCCATGAGGAGGCGAAGCTTGACCTGGAGCTTCTGGAGTCGAAGGCTTTCGACTCCGGCGCTGTGTACGTCCGCTACCAAGTCCTCTAGCGACTGTGTGAGGTGATCTTGATGCGTTACCTGTTGCTGATTCAGACTAACCCGGACGCGGCGGGCCCCATCGGTCCGGATGAGCGGCTGGCCGAGGAGATGGGCAAGTTGCTCGAGGACATGACCAAGGCCGGGGTGCTGCTCGACACCGCCGGGCTGCGGCCGATCGAGGAGGCCACCCGCATCCGTCTTGCCGATGGCGAGCAGACGGTGATCGACGGCCCCTTCACCGAGTCGAAGGAGGTCATCGGCGGCTACTGCCTCCTCCAAGCGAGGTCGAAAGACGAGGCCGTCGAGTGGGCCTCCCGCTTCCTGGCGCTTCACGGCCCGGAGTGGGAGATGGGCATGGAGATCCGCCAGTTGGATGACCCGGTCTGAACGCATTCAGCTGATGCGTCAGGGATCGTCGCCAGGCGAGCGGGGTCGGAGGGCTGCTGAGGCGGCGTGGCGGATCGAATGGCCGAGGCTGGTTGCCGGGCTGACACGGATGGTCGGAGACATCGACGCGGCCGAGGACCTCGCGCAGGACGCGCTGCTCGCGGCGCTCGAGCAATGGCCCCGGGACGGCGTGCCGCCGAACCCAGGCGGATGGCTCATGTTGACCGCCAAGCACCGGGCAGTTGACCGGCACCGGCGCGATGCCACCTTCCGGCGCAAGCTGGCGGTCTTGGGCGGCGAGCTCGTCATCGAGTCCGCCGAGCAGCCGCTACCCGCCAGCGTTGACCCGGACCTTGAGATCGAGGACGAACTGCTGCGCATGGTGTTCACCGCGTGTCACCCGATCCTCTCGCCGCCGGCGCGCGTGGCGCTGACCTTGCGCCTGGTGGGAGGCCTAACGACCGGGGAGATTGCGCGGGCGTACCTCGCGCCGGAGTCGACGGTGGCGCAGAGGATCGTGCGGGCCAAGCGCACACTCGCAGCGAAACGGGTCCCCTACGAGGTTCCCCGCGACGCGGAGATCGCGAGCAGGCTGGAATCCGTACTCGACGTGATCTACCTGATCTTCAACGAGGGCTACACAGCGACTTCGGGCGAGGCTTGGGTTCGCGTCGAGTTGGTCGAGGAGGGGTTGCGCCTGGTGCGCATCCTGACCGGGCTGATGCCCGACGAGCCGGAGGTGCACGGCCTCGCGGCGCTGCTCGAACTGCAGTCCTCGCGCGTCTGGGCGCGCAGCGGCGCGTCCAGGCCGCTCGTCCTGCTCGCGGATCAGAACCGCACGCGCTGGGACCGCCTCCTCATCCGCCGTGGATTCGCCGACCTGGGACGCGCCCACGCGCTCAACCACAAGCAACACCGAGCGCCCGGACGCTACGCGCTACAGGCGGCCATCGCCGCTGCACATGCGGTGGCAGCGACGCCCGAGGAGACCGACTGGCGTCGCATCGCCGGTCTGTACGCCGTGCTCGCGCGACGGTTCCCATCCCCGATCGTGGAACTAAATCGCGCGGTCGCCGTCGCTATGGCGGACGGCCCAGGTGCGGGCCTTGAGCTCCTGGAGGCGATCGTGCGCGCTGGTGCCTTGAGCGACTACCACCTGCTCCATGCGGTGCGGGGCGACCTCCTTGCCCGCGTCGGGCGTGACCAGGAGGCGGCGACGGCGTTCCTCCAAGCGGCGGACCTGACCGCGAACACCGCAGAACAAGACTTCCTCCGAGACCGCGCCAACGCCTGCCTCCATCGTCGAGAAAAAAACGATCTGACCAGATGACATCGCTCCGCATCCGGACCCTGATCGACGCGAAGAACGACGATAACCATGCCTCGCCGCCTGAGTACCGCAGCTAAGACGTAGCAGGGCTCACGGGTGGTGGACCTGAGCTACCCGCTCCTCGCCACAAGGAGCGCCGCGACTGCTGCCGCGGGGTCGCGAGACTTCCCGTTTCTCGCACCAGCAGGTGCTCCAAGGCCTGGAGCGACGCCGGCCTCCGCTTTTGCTTCGGGTCTAGGCAGCCCCAAAGGGGCAGTCCGTCGCTCAGTTCCGGGTCGGCGACGATGGAGGACTCTGGCCGGTGCCAGCAAGAACGCTTCTCCTCGTCCAACGAGGTGGCCGCCGTTAGCCCGGATCGGGCAGGCGCCGGCCACCCCATCCATTGGCCAAGCGATCGCGCCGCCAGCCGTCGTCGGGCCATCGCTAGGTCGCCGCATGTGATCGAGCCCTCCGCGGCATTCCGAACTGGACGCGGTCGTCCGGGTTGGCGCGGTGCGCGCTCGTCGCCGGTCACAGAATGCGTAACCACGGGAGAAGGTTTGTCAGCGACGGTCGCGCTTGGCTGGCGCTTGCCCTCGGTCGTACGCGAACGTCGGCTTGACTGGAGGCGCCGACGGGCTAGTGAGACCGGTAATGTCCCAACAGGCACGGCAGAAGGCCCGCCGCAGCGACGACTACGTGGTCGCCTTGACGCGGCTGTTGATTGAGGCGTTCAACGCGCGCGTGACTACGAGTCAGTGCGGGCGCTCGTCTCGGACGACGTGGAGCTCCGCGGCCCGAACGGCTCCTCCCTGCGCGGACATCCGGCGGCGAGCGAGCTGCTCGAAACGGCCGGCCACCTCGACCTGCTGGTCGTGCGTACCGCGCTCGAGGAGGTGGAGCCCGACGACGGCGGAGCGCGGGTGAGCGTGCCGATCCGTGAGCTCGCGCGCCGGGAGGAGTTCTTCCGCACCGTGGCACGTAGTCCAGCGCCTCGGTCCAGAACGCGAGCTGACTCGGGAGGTCGTCAACGCGAAGGACTTCGTCGCGCGTCTGGTCCACAAGGGCACGCCCGAGCATCACGCCCGACTCTTCCTCGGTTCCTTCCACGCCCGCCCGACGCGGTGAGTTCGCCGTCACCGACCCAACCTTGTGCGATTGATCGACCGGCCACCCATCACGATTCGCGACTTCTTCGCCAGCACCGCCACCCCCGAAGCGCATTAGATGCTCGGACGAGCGGCCCTCGCTACCGCAATCACGCACCCGCTCCACTGAGATAGGGGGGCTTCAACGGGCGGCCGGGCTTCTCCTTTGACGTGGCGGTGGTGAAACCGACTGTCGCGCGTGTGGTACCAGCGCGGTACCATCGCAAGCATGGCAATGAATCTCCGGCTCACCGACGAGGAGGCGGCGGCCTTGCGCCGCAAAGCCGCCGAGGAAGGTCGCTCGATGCAGGAGGTCGCTCGCGCGGCGATCGCCGACTACGTCTCAGACCGGCCGGCGCGCCTGCGCTCCGCGATCGAGCGGATCCGGGCCGAGGATGCCGAGCTGCTTGACCGGCTGAGCCGGTGAGCGACTACCTCACTGTTGAAGACCTGCTCGAAATAGCGGTCGGCGTGATCGGGGACATCGCGATCCGTGACCACGGCCTGCTCGCGTCCGCGGTCGGCCGCCCGCGGAGCAGCGCATTCGGCCAGGATGCCTATCCGACGTTCGCCGGGAAAGCCGCCGCCCTGATGCACTCGCTCGCCCGCGACCACGCACTGGCTGATGGCAACAAGCGCCTGGCGTGGGCGGCGACCCGTACCTTCTACCTGTTCAATGGTCGCGATCTTGCGTTCACGGTCGATGACGCCGAGCAGTTCGTCCTGGCGGTCGCTCGCGGCGAGCTTGACGTTCCGAACATCACAACGGTGCTCGAACGGCACCTTCGCTAGACGAAGGCGCGGGGCCGCACGCGCGAAGCTGCAATCGCTTACGCCACCAGCAGTGGCGTGAATGGCGATCGAATTGGCGACGGAGAGTAGGCGTCTGCCGGCACCGGCACCGGCACCGGCACCGGCAGTTGCCGGTTGCTCGCGATGTAGGGAACCGCATGGATCAGCACTTTCGCGTCGCTTGCGATCGGCAGCCGGCGGTGGCCGCTGCGACCGATTACCTGGTTCCGAGGCGTACGCCGAGGGTAGGTCAGGATGAACAGTGACTTCCGCGATGCCGCGGCCAGTCGGTATGAGAGCGGGTAGCGTCTGACTGAAGGCGAAATTGGGCAGAGATAACGGAAGGGCCTCAGGACAGCGAGCCCGGTCGGCCGAGTGCAGAACGAGCGTCGGCGCCGCCCGCCGGTGCGCCCCGCGCAGGGAGGGCGACCGTGCGAGCTGCCACGTCAGATCGACGCCCTCGGCGTGACGGGCAGCGGCCGCGATCGTCCGCGGCCCGGTCGCGGCCACGTGCACCGGCACCTTCGGCACTCCGCGGGCGCCGAGCCAGCGGAGCGTGCTGCGCATGCCGTTGGCAAGCTCCACCGGCTCGCCGCGCAGGAACGCCTGGAGCATCGCCAGGCTGCGCTCGAAACCCCGGCACCGACAGACGCTCGCGCCCGATCGGGCTCAGTGCCGAGTCCCCTGGGCGAAGCCGAGCGTCGCCCGTCCACCGCTCTCCACCAGCAGCGTCGCCGCCGCGGACGCGGTCACGGCGATGTGACGCGTCAGGGGGTTCGTCACGCCCGGCCCCACCCGAAGCTGGTCCGTCGCCACCGCGCGAGCGCCAGGTCCCCCAGATGTCCGCCGTCAGGTTCTGGCTGTCGGCCAGGAGCAGCCCCGCGAAGCCCCACTCCTCCGCGCCGCGCGCGAGTTCTACCGTCCGCCCAGGTACCGCGAAGCCGTGTAGCCAGACCTCCATCTCAGAGGATCATCCTCCCTCTGCGTGGCGAAGCGCTCAAGCCTCTCAGCACGCCCGGTCACACATCCGCTCTGGGCACTATGGGCCGGTGGCAGCTGATCCATCCCTCGCCATGACTATCAGCTCGTCAATCGAGGAACTCCGAAAAGACGGCTCTGGCTGAGCGCAACGGACTTCCGTCCGCTGGAACGAACGGGGTTACCGATCGGGATCCGATGGGCGGAGGCGACTACGCCATTGTTCCGGATCGAACGCCGGCGCCTCGGTCTCGGCCATGAAGCGGCTGAGTACCGCGACGAAGCGCTCGGGGGCTTCGACCTGCGGGAGGTGACCCGCCCCCTTGAAGATCTCCAGACGGCTGCCGGGCATCGCCTGGTGTGCGCTCTCGGCGTGCTCGACGGGGATGATCGGATCGCGGGCGCCCCAGATGATGAGGACCGGCAGTCCTTCGGCCAGGTAGAGACGGTCGCCGGCGTGGACGCGCTGGCCCTCGGAGCCGACCACTCCGCGCAGCGTCGACAGGAAGGCGGCGCGGCGTTTGCGATCGGCCAGGGATCCGTACCCGCGAACTACCTCGGCCACGTCCGCGCCGGGACGGCGACCGATCGCAGATAGGACCCGTCCGACCGGTTGTCCAACGGCGGTCCCGACGGCGGCCGTGGCGGCGATGAAGAGTCCCGACCCGGGCAGTGTCGCGGCTCGCAGGATCGCGCTCACTTCGGTACCGAGTCCGCCGCTGGAGACGAGTACGAGCCGCTCTGTCCTCTCGGGGAACTGGTAGGAGAATTGCATCGCGATCCCGCCCCCGAGGGAGTGGCCGATGAGCGTCGCCCGCTCGTGTCCGAGCGCGAAGAGCAGGTCGCGCAGACCGGAGGCCATGGCGCCGAGTGAGTAGTCGCCGGCTCCTGGCGCTGATCTGCCGTGGCCGGGCAGATCGGACGCGACGACGGTGTAGTGCTGCGCCAATGGCTCGATGACCGCGCGCCAGTTCTCCAGTGTGCCGGCCACCCCATGAATCAACAGCAGCACCGGGCCATCCCCGGCCTGAATGTAGCTCACGCTGCGGCCGTGCAGGGTGAGCTCGCGCGGCTCGATCACGATCGCGACTCCGCCGCGGTGGCGTCGCCTCCGGTCACCCGCAGATCCGCCCACGGACACCGACCGACGCGAGGGGTCTCGCCCATTACCCCCGGAGTATCCCAGGAGCTTCGCTCTGGTGCGCCCGGGTGACCGATGCCCGCCGGCTGCTTCACCGGCCTGGCGATGAGTAACCGATCGCTGCTCTGGCGACGCTGTGGGCGCCGCTTGGTTACCGTTGTACTGGCCAGATACCTGCCAGGTGACACGTAGCAATCGCATCCCAACAGGTCAGCAGCGCCCTTCCCGCCTGCGCCTGGGCAACTGAGCGCCGCCCGGCCCTCCGTTGAGCGTGCCGAGGCGTTGCGCGCCGATCCGTTATTCGTCGGCATCAACAGGTTCGCCGCGACGTTCTTGCACCCACTCGGCAAGCATGAATTCAAGGCTCTCGACGAGCGCGAAGACAAGCGAGGCGCAGAGGGCCCCGCCGAACCACGCCCACGCTCCACTGAGAACTGCAGCAACTCCACGGGCGGTGGCAATGGCGAGGACGATGGAGATGAACGCCAGCGATGTCCCGAGAAGCACAACTTCGTCAGACCCTTTTTGCAACGGTCTCCGGAACCCTCCGCTGGCGATGCCCTCGAGCCCTCCAAACGCGATGACCGAGCCTAAGCCGAACACGATCAGGTCACCGAACCCTGGATTTCCCTGACCGATTTCGACCGCGCCGAAGCTGGCCGTGATCGTCACTGAGTACCCAAACGCGGTGGCGTTGCCGCCCAGCGACTCTCCGACCCCGCAGATGAGTCGCTCGCGGATGCCGCGCGACTGCCTTCCGGTATCGGTCGCGGGGTCGCGTTCGTGGCTCATGGTGCGAGGATTCGACGTACCTCCTCGAACTCCCCTGAGGCACGATTGGCGGAGCGACGACCTCCCCGCCCTGCGTACGCAATCCACTCCGGCGGCGGACTGCGTCGCCATCGCTGTCCGCCAGACGACTCATGCACCCCGCACTCGCCAACACACCTTTTCGCGGACAGCCCGGGAGCTTGTTCGGGCCGTGAGTACTCGCGGCCCGGTCTAGGTCGTCAGCAGCGCCACTGCGGCCCCCGGATCGGAGGCGAGGTCGCGCTTGGGTGGAGCCCTGCCGGCGGCCCTGGGAAACGAGCGCAGTTGAGGCAGTTGGTGTCGGACTGCGCATTGATCGAGGAGCAGACCACGCTGGCGGGTGTGACACTTTAGACGGTGATTGACGGTGGCGACGTTTCTGGTCTCTGAGCCCAGGAATGTCGCCACCGTTGCGCTTCGACCTCTGCTTTTCGACAGATGCGACAGCGGGCCGCGCAGGCCGAGTGCCTTGGGCTCGTAATCCCTCAGCCGCTGTGACGTCTCGGTTATCTGGCGGCTGCTCCACGTGAGCCGATGGCCCATCCGAGATGGCGCAAGGCGCTCATCATGCTCGCCGCCGTCGCTTGTGCGGTGGCGGTCGCCGCCTGCGGGTCCTCCAAGTCGAGCAGCATGGCGACGGCGGGTCAATCCGCGCGGGGCGTCAAGTATTCCGACTGCATGCGCTCGCCCGGGGTTTCGAACTTCCCTGATCCGGCGCCGGGCGGCGGGTTCAGCATCCGCGCGCTCGGGGCCGAGGGGCTATCGCCCGCGTTTGTTTCCGCCCAGAGAGCATGCGCGAACCTTCAGCCCGGTGGCACCCGCCGCGGATCACGGTCGAACAGCTGGCACAGATGGCTGCTCAGGCGAGGTGCGTCCGCCAGCACGGCGTTCCGAGCTTCCCCGACCCGTCGTTGGGCCTGGGCGGCGAGGGCGTCGAGTACAACCTCCCACCCGGCTGGAATATCGACGCACCGGCGGTCATCAGGGCCAGAACGGCCTGCGCACACGTCGGGATCCCCATCCCGGGCACCGGCGTGGGCTGATGCGGTCCCGTCGGCTGACCACGCGCGCCTCCGCTTTGGGGTTGTGGTGTCGTCGCCGCTCGCGTAGTGTCGATCCGACAAAGGCGACGGATCGGGGGATCTATGCCGAAGTATCTGGTCACCGGGAGCTACACATCTGAGGGCGCCCAGGGCGTGCTCGCCAAGGGTGGCTCAGACCGGCGCGCAGCGGTCGAGAAGCTGGCCGAGAGCGTCGGCGGGACGGTCGACACGTTCTACTTCGCGTTCGGCGGCGACGACATCGTCACGATCATCGACGCTCCGGACAATGAGTCGGTTGCGGCCGTCACCATGACCGTCGGCGCCTCTGGGATGGTCGACATCCAGACGACTGTTCTGCTGACGCCGGAGGAGGTCGACAGCGCGGCCAAGAAGTCCGTGTCGTACCGCGGCCCCGGCCGGTAACCGATCCGCAGCGCAACAGAGCGCTGCCATGGCGCGGCCGATTGCGCCGCCGCCTCGGCCGCAGCACGCCTGCGAGCGGGCTGACTGGCCGACGGCGATCGACCTCGGCGTTCACGCTCAAGGACGGCACGCGGGTGACGCTGACCGTCGGCGGCGGGCATTTCATCGCCTGGTGGCCGGGCAGCCAGAGCGTCGCGACCAGCACCCGGACCACCGCGTGCGAGAGCCAGACCGGGCCGGCCGCCGTCGCCACCAGCGCCCTGCCCCGCCCCGTCGGCGGCACGACCCCATGCAACCACGTGGGTGCACGCACTCAACGGCGCGGCGCCACCGCCCCACAAGGGCCGCTGAGTGCGATCATGTCCGCGACCCGAGACCCGTCTGCTTGGGACCACCTTCCACTTCCTCAACGCCCACCGGTCGGGAACGCAGGGTCGCGAGGCCGGCGTGACAGGGCACGCACCCCCTCGGCCCCGCGCCAGTGCGCCAGTGCGCCAGGTGCGCCAGCCGGCATAAACCACTGCGGGCTAACGGTGGCGGCGGTGGCGATGTCTGCCGGCGCTTGGCTTGGCGGCGCGCCGGACGGTCAGGCTCAGCGATCTGATTGCCGTCGTCGCCGGATGGGAGCTGTCGGTCACCGCGATGCGGAAGTGGAAGCTGCCTGCCCGGCGCGGGATGCCGGTGAGCATTCCGGTCCGGGGGTTTAGTCGGAGTCCGCCGGGGAGCCGCCCGCGCTGGATGCTCCAGTGATACCGGCCGACGCCGAACGTGCCGATCAGTCGCGCGTGGTAGCGCCGGTTGGCTCGTGCCGGCGGCACTTTCTGGGTGAGGACCGCCAGGGGCGGGCTTACGGCGAGGTGCTCCGGGGCGGCCAGCCCGGTTGTTGATCCGCTCAGGGTCGCCAGTGGAGCGGTGTTGCCGCGTGCGGTGGCGCGGTACACGGTGATGGTGTTGGCGAAGAAGTTGGAGACGTAGAGGTTGCCGTTCACGTCGAGGTCGAGTCCGACCGGGAAGTTCAACCCAGTGGCTGGCCCAACAATCGAGAAGCTCGGGGAGGCGTCGCCGTTGGCGGTGCGTGCGTAGGCGGTGATCGCGCTGGAGTACTCGTCGGCAACGAGGACGTCGCCGGCGGCATCAATGGCAAGCGACTGCGGGCCGTCGAGCTGGGTGGCGGCACCGGTGATCGTCGCCGCCGGCTTGGTGTCGGAGGGTCCGAATCGGTCGAGGGTGTTGGTGGGGGAGTTCGCGACCCAGAGGTTCCCGGCGCCGTCTACCACCAGCCCGTCGGGGCCGGCGAGGCCGCTGATCGTCCGGATCGGAGCAGCATCTCCGCTCGCGCCGGGCGCGTAGACGGTGACGGTTCCGGCCGCCGCATTGGCCACGTACAAGCGGCCCTGCGCGTCCAGCGTGATCGCTGTCGGGTTGGCGATACCGGTGTCAGGTCCCGACAGCACGGCCAACGGTCGGCTGTCGCCGGTGGCGTTGCCGTGGTACATGGTGACGCTCTCAGAGCCTGAGTCAGCGACGTACAGATCGCCAAACTTGTCGAGCGCCACCGCACTGGTGCCGTCCAGCTGGGTGTCGGGTCCGGCCAGGGTGCTGGCCGGGCTCTGGTTTGCGCCCAGCGGGAGGTTGAACGATCGGACCGAGCTGTTGCCCCCGTTGCCAACGTACACCGCGGCGGGCAGCGCGAGCGGCTTCACGCCGGTTCCGCTCAGCGTCGCGGTCTGCAGCGCGGCCCCGGCGGTGTCCACCACCGTGACCTTTCCGGTGAGCTTGCCCGCTGCCCCGGGCGCGAAGCGGACCGTGATCGCGCACTGCCCCGAGGGAAGGAGGTTGGCGGTCGTGCAGGTGGTGCCGGCAAGTTGGAAGCCGGCACCGCTCACCGAGACTGCGCTCACGCCGACCGGGACGATTCCGGTGTTGGAGAGCTGCAGCGTCAGATCGGAGCTGCTCCCGGTGGCGACAAACCCGAAGTCGAGCGGCGAGGGCGTGAGCGCTGCCGTCGGTGCGGGCTCAGCGACCTGAATGACGGCGCCTGGAGTCCAACCTTGGACGCCTGCGACGCTACCGAGCTGGTCCACCTCCACCGGACCCTGCTGCAGGTCTCCGTTGGGGGCGAACGCGATCGGTCCATCGGCACCCGAGAAGCCCGTCCGCGCCAGCGCCGCGATCACTGCCGTTCGGAACGCGCTCGCGGCCGAGCCGGCACTCGCGGGCGGTCGCGCTCCGGCAGCAACTGCCGCCTTGACCGCGAGGAGCAGCGCCCGGGCGCCGTCATAACCACGGGCAGCGTCAGTGCTCGGCGTCCCAAACTTCGCCTGGTACTTGGTCGTGAAGCTCGCCGCAGAGGGCAACTGGGCGAGCCCGGGCTCCGGGGCCACGGCCCACACCGGACCGCCGCCCGCCGGGCCGATCACCTGGACGAACGTGGCGGTGTGACCGCTGGACGTGGCGGCGAACGCTGCGTTCTTCAAGGATGGGATCCCCAGCATCTGCCGGCGCAGCCCCACTGGCTCGGTCGCATCCTGTCCGGTGTAGACGATCACGTCTGGCCTGAGCGCTGCGATCTGGGTGAGCAGGTTGATGTAGCTGGGCTGGGGCGCGACCGAGGCATGCCCCAGCAAGCTCCCGGCATCGGATCGCCAGCGGTCAACGAAGGCCGTCGCCTCCGCCGTCCCCAGTGGGCTCGTATCGTCGATCACGTATGCGGTCTTGAAGTGGCGGTCGTTGAATAGGAAGTCGGCCAAGGCGGCACCTTGCAGGGCGTCAGCCGGGACGACCCGGAAGAACGTGGTGCGCCCGGTGGGCTGCACGGTTGACAGCATGGCCGCGTTGCCGGTGCAGCCGAGAGCCGCGGTGATCGTCAGACAGGTTTCGCTCGCCGACGGCGAAACCGTCGCCAGTGGTGCGCGATTGGCCAACGGCAACTCGCCCAGGGCGGTGACCGTGTCGAAGGGCGCCACAACGCCAGCGACGCGACCGTTGGCGATCAACCCCTTGATCTGGGCTGCGCCGGCCGCGCCGCTCGGAACCCCGGCCGTGCCACTGTCGCTCCTGGTCAGGACGCTGAAGCTCACGCCCGGCACCAGCTTGCCCAGGTTCGCCTCCTGAACAGCCAACTGCG
The DNA here is from genome assembly GCA_963753235.1 of uncultured Solirubrobacteraceae bacterium. GTDB lineage: Bacteria > Actinomycetota > Thermoleophilia > Solirubrobacterales > Solirubrobacteraceae > Palsa-465. The sequence goes on from CAVWBJ010000001.1 coordinate 30,227, forward strand.
CCCCGTGCTCGGCGGCCTGGCCCGCATTGGCTGAGCTGCCGCTCAGCGGCAGGACGACCCCGATGTTCACCGGAGTGGATGCGGCCAGCGCGGCGGCCGCGGCGATACACCATCCGACGGCCACGGCTGACAACACCACCATGACACGAACCATCACCAGATGGCGCCAACCGCGCAGGCGCCCACCGCACCGCATCGACATCGGTCAATCCCTCCTGACGGGTTTTGGGAGCTGCAAGCGCTGCAATGATCTGTCTAAAGGTCGATTCCTCACATCGGGAAGACGATCAAGCTTCAGGCAGACTCTTTAGAGGTCTCCGCGTGCTGTTTAGATCCGGTGGGTGCCGGTCGTGACTGAGGTGCTGGAGGGCCTTGCTCTGGTGCTGATGGCCCGCCCGGGCCTCGGCCATAGGACTGGTAAGGGCGCTCGTCGGGGTCGACTCAGCGCAGTGAAGTATCGACAGCCGTTGGCCAACGAGCGGTCGCGCCGTCTTGCTCGTTGGCGGACGGGATCGCCGCAAACGGGTTGAGCTTGAGCCATCGGGGGAGGGCGCGGCACAGCTCGCTGGGACCGGTGAGCTTGAGCATGCCGGCGCGCAGCGCGGAGGCCCAGGTGGTGTTGCCCATCCAGATGTTGGTGAGAGTGCGCACCGTGGTACTGAGGCGCAGGTCAATGTCACCTCCCGGATGGGTGAGACAGACGTCTGCGCCGTCCTGGGTGAGGATGAGCCAGTACGCGCGGCGCTTGGCGGGCGCGTCGGTGAAGTGCAGCTCGATGACGGTGCGTCTGGGGACGTCCTCGAGGCGGATGAACCGGTGGATGTCCCAGACGAGCAGGCGCGGGTCGAGGTCCTGCTCGCGGTACTCGGTGGGCAGCCAGCGCCGCCCCCAGACCCCGAGCTGTTCGATGACGGGGCGCAGCGCTTGCCCGGCTGGGGTGAGGACGTAGCGCGCTTCGTGCTCGTCGTGGCGCTGTTCGACGATCCCGGCGATGGTCAGTTCGTCCAGGCGGCGCGAAAGGACGCTGGCGGAGATGTTGGGGATGCCGCGGCGCAGGTCGTTGAAGCGCGTGCTGCCGGCGAGCAGCTCCCTGACGATCAGTGGCGTCCACCGCCGGGCGAAGATCTCGGCCGCCAGCGACACCGGACAGAACTCGCCGTATCCGTCCATTCCGGCAGCCTAGCGGCGACGCGCCGTTCGTGGTTGCCTTTTGCTACTTGAGGACAGCGGCAAACAGCGCGAGGCTTCGCTCATGAGCACTTCAACAGCCCAGAGCAGTCCGGGGCCCGCGGAGGTATGGGCGACGGGCAACTACGCCGAAGTATGCGAGCGAATGATCCCGGATCTTGGCGCGCGGCTGGTGGAACTGGCCGGAATCGGACCGGGGGACGAGGTCCTGGATGTGGCCGCGGGATCGGGCAATGCCTCGCTGCCGGCGGCACGCGCCGGTGCCGTGGTGACGGCCTTGGACATCACCCCAGCCCTGCTGGAGGCGGGGGCCCAGCGCGCGGCCGCGGCCGGGGTGCGCGTGGCGTGGGTCCAGGGCGACGCGCAGGCGATGCCGTTCGACGATGCCAGCTTTGACCGCGTCCTGTCCTGCGTGGGGGTCCAGTTCTGTGCGGACGGCCATGCCGCGGCACGTGAGCTCGTTCGCCTCTGCCGGCCAGGTGGACAGATGGCGCTGATCGCCTGGACGCCGGAGGGTTTCATTGGCCGGGTCCTGGTGGCGGTATCCCGTGCCACCGGAGCTGTCCGACCTGGGCCGTCGCCCCTGGACTGGGGGCGCGAGGCATCAGTCCGGGCGTGGTTTGAGGCGGCGGGCGAGGTCACGATGCGCCGTGAGCACGTTGACATGCCGGCCCGCTCGGCGGCCGAATGGGTCGACTACATGGCCGAGGCCTACGGGCCGCTGGCCCGAGCGCGGGCGGCGCTGGCGCCGCAGGGCGCGTGGGAGCACCTGCGCGAGGAGCTATGCGAGATCGCCGCCGCGCACGCCAGTGACGACGCCAACGGGTTCGCCGGGCGCGCGGAGTACCTGGCCACCGTGGTCGACCTTTGATGGTGCCTGCCAGGTTGGCTTCAGGCGGCTGGCGAGGACGGTCGTTGGGCTGACTGCCGGCAGCATCCCGGCGATGAGTCCTGCTCCTGCACCCCAGCACCACCCGGCACGCACACGGGTGTGCGGCTTGCGCGCGCGGGGACGGGGCGAGTGTGGATGTGCGCTACGTGTCTGACGCTGAGCTGAGCGGATCAGGTGGGCGGCGCGCCGGCGGCATGACCCAGTGAGTAGGCCATGGCGTGAGCGCCGTCCGCGGTGGGATGCAGCGTGTCAGAGCCACCGCCCAGCGGCCAGAAATAGGGTTGAGAGCTGCAGATGTCGTGGCCCGTGAACGGCTTGACGTATTTCACGCCCGTGTGGTCCGCGGCTGCCTTGATGGCCTTGTTGAGCGCTTGCAGCACCGTCCAGAACAACCCCGCGTCCTCTTGGCGCAGCCCGAGCAGGCCGCCGACCTCCCAGATGCGCAGCGGCGCGACGCAGCTCCTGGGGACGTGTTGCGGAACGGGGCTGGGGTAGCCCAGCGCAAACACCCGCGCTTGCCTGGTCTTCTTGTGGATCTGGCGGTAGAGCCCCACGAGGTTGCGCTGCACCTGCGCCAGACTCGTCTTGGAAGAGTGGAGCGAGGCATCCAGCGCTTTGCGGCATTTGCCCGGTTCCCAACCCTTCAGGACACAGTTGATCACGATGCCCAACAGGTTGGCGTCATCGCCTCCCGCCGTCAGCGACACGATCCGCGTGTGCCGGCTCAGGGCACTCAGCTGATGCTTCTCGATCTCTTGAGAGGTGGCACCTGAGCACGCCACGAAGATCACCGACGCGCCGTAGTTGTGCGCGTAGTCCTCCGGATAGGAGTCCGGTGAGCGCAGGCACGGCTCGGGCCCTGACGTTCCCGATGAGTAGGAGTCACCCAGCGCCACATAGTTACCGCAGGAGTGTCGAGACGTGGCGGCGAGCGCCGACGCTCCGCCTGGGAGGACAGTCGCAGCGACCGACGCCCCGGAGGAGCAGACGCTCGGAGAGAACGAGAGCGTCGACGTGAGCTTGAACGAGACCGTGCCCGACACGAACCCGTCGGCGCCCCAGGCCAGGCACGCATCAGCGCAGGTATGGGTGTAGCTGAAGTTGTAGGGACTGCTCGAAGCTGTAACCGCCGGCAACTCGGGCGCTGGACCGAACGCCTCCGGAACGGGCGTTCCCAGAGGCAGCGCTCGCTCGAACGCACCCCCGTTGCCCAGATTCCAGTCCGCGGCGTCGCAGTCGGGCGGCGGCACGCTCGCCGTCTCCTGGGTGATGCTCACCGCCATGTCGTCGGTGACGCCGACGCCCGGAGTGGTGACCTTGTATTTGTTCGGCGCCGCCTTGTAGATGTCGCTCTCGGGTCCCGCGTTGGGCCTTGCCAGACCGAAGCGCATCGAGCAGCTCGTGGGAACGGACGGCTACCCCGTAACCGGGTATATCGCTGATTCCTGCATCGATCCCGACAGGGTCGACAGCACCCAGCCGAGCCGGTTACGCGAGTCATAGCTCATTGACCAGCTCACCGAGGCCGTACGCTGCAGATTGCTGAGGGCGTACGAGCCGTCGGCGTTCTGCTGGTAGCCGGACAGTGTCATCGTCACGCCGCCCGTATACGTGGCCGTAAAGCTTGGACCGCACGACGACGAGCACACCGCGCCGGCTCTGCCGGGCACCAGGAGCAGCAAGCACAGCCCACAGATGCCGACCAACCAGACGACTGACTGCCCCAACGACACGCGTCTCAAGCTCAATTCCCCTCATCCGTGGGTCCATCGATCGGGTCCGCCCCCGCAGAGCCGCGACCGGCATCCGATACCAACCCCGGCCTGTGTCATCAGTGACCGAAGACCGAGGTGTCTCTACTCAGCCTGATGACTGCTGCCACCCATCCGCCCGGCCCAGCCGCATCCGCGTTCTGGGTGTCGCGCGTGGTTTCGGTACGTTCCTCGGCGTGGGGCAGAATGCGATCGAGGTCGAGAACCTGCGCGTCGTGCGCGGCGGCCAGGAGGTTCTTCGCGGGATCTCGCTGGGCGTGCCTGCCGGCCTGGTGACGGGCCTGCTGGGGCCCAGCGGGTGTGGGAAGACGACGCTGATGCGAGCGATCGTGGGGGTGCAGATCGTGGCCGGCGGAACCGTCCAGGTGTTGGGCCTACCCGCTGGGGACCCGGCCTTGCGCTCGCGGGTCGGCCGGCACGCACGCGAACGGGTGGGTTACGTGACGCAGGCCCCGTCGGTCTACGGGGACCTGACGGTGGTTGAGAATCTGCGCTATTTCGCGGCGATCGTGGACGCCGGACCCGGCCGGGTTGCCGAGGTGCTCGATGCGGTCGGACTCAGCCAGCGTAGGGGTCAGCTGACCGCTTCGCTGTCAGGCGGTCAACGTGCCCGTGTTTCGCTTGCCAGCGCTCTGCTCGGACGTCCGGAGCTGCTGGTGCTCGACGAGCCGACTGTCGGTCTGGACCCGGTGCTGCGAGCTGAGCTGTGGAAGATGTTCCACGCGCTGGCGAGGGAGGGCACCACGCTGCTGGTCTCCAGTCACGTGATGGACGAAGCAGCCGAATGCGACCGCCTGTTGCTGATGCGCGACGGTCGACTGCTGGAGCAGACCACGCCGGAGATCCTGCGTGATCGCACCGGCGAGGCTGATCTCGGCCGCGCGTTCCTTGCCGTCATTGAGGCGGCGGAGCGATGAGCGTGCGGGCGACGGCGGCAACGGCTCAGCGTGTGGTGTGGCAGATCCGGCATGACCCGCGCACGATCGCGCTGCTGCTTGTCGTCCCATGCGTTCTGCTGGTGCTGCTGCGCTACGTGTTCGATGGCCGGCAGCGCGTGTTCCAACAGATCGGGGCCCCGCTGTGCGGGTTGTTCCCATTCATCGTGATGTTCCTGGTGACCTCCATCACGATGTTGCGCGAGCGCACCACCGGAACCCTGGAGCGGCTGATGACGCTGCCGCTGGCCAAATTCGACCTGCTCGCGGGCTACGCGATCGCGTTCGGTCTTCTCGCTACGTTGCAGGCAGCGACCGTCTGCGTCGTCGGCTTCGCGCTGCTCGGACTTGACGCCCCGCACGGGGCGGTGCTGGTCGCCCTGCTCGCGATCGCCAACGCGCTGCTGGGAATGGCACTTGGACTGCTGGTCAGCGCGTTCGCGCGCACCGAGTTCCAAGCCGTGCAGTTCATGCCCGCGCTCATTTTCCCGCAGCTGCTGCTGTGCGGACTGTTCGTCCCCCGGAGCGCGATGGCACCGCTACTGGAGGGGGTGTCCTGGGCGCTGCCGCTGACCTACGCCTACGATGCGCTGGCGCGCGCCACCAGCCCGGCGGCGCTCGGACCGGGGCTGGTGCTCGACGTACTTGCCGTGGCGACAGCCGGTCTCGGGGCGCTGGGGCTCGGAGCGTTGACCCTACGGCGGAGAACGGCATGATTCAACGGATGGTCATCCTGCCAGGGGCGCCTCGGTGCCTGTGTCGTTCGTCCCGTAACGGGTTCCGGTATCCGCGATGGCGGTGAAGGCCTGTCTGAATGGCGGGCGCACCCGGGCCGAGCATCCTGGCGTCCCGGTGTCGCCGGCCGAACTCGCCGCCGACGCGGTCGCGGTCCGAGCCGCGGGAGCGTTTGCCGTGCACATCCATCCGAGGGGTCGTGATGGATCACCGACGATGGATCCCAAGGTGTGCGACGCCGCGGTAGCGGCGATCCGTGCCGCGGTTCCGGGACTGCCGGTCGGCCTCTCCACGGCGGCTGCGATCGATCCAGATCCGTTCGCGCGGGCCGCCGCCATGACCGCATGGCGGCATCGACCTGACTTCGTCTCGGTCAACCTCTTCGAACTCGGCTGGACGGGCATCGCCCGCGCTGCCCTTCATGCAGGCATCGCCGTCGAGGCCGGGCTGACGGTCGCGGCTGACGCCGAGGAGCTCCGACGCAGCCCGTTCTCTCACCAGATCCTGCGCGCGCTGGTTGAGGTTGATGGTGGCGCGGACGACGCCCGTGCCATCGCAGAGCTGATCCCGGCCGGCATCGCACAGCTGTGGCACGGTTCAGGCAGGCGGACCTGGGAGGTCATCTCGGCAGCCGGGGTGGCCGGCGCCGACGTCCGCGTCGGGCTGGAAGACACATTGGTGCTTCCTGACGGCACCAGCGCCGCAGACAACGCCGAGCTCGTGAGAGCAGCCGCCCGTTTGATCAGCGAACCAAGTTGAGCCGGTGCGGCCCCTCAACGGGGCCGCTGGGTCATGTCCTGGCGGGGGTCGGGCGAGGCGTTGAGCCATCCGTGGGCCCCGTAGAAGGCGTCCTGGGGCGAGAAGAACCTGGCGATGGGCGACGGCGGGGTCCAGGCCTTGACGAAGGTGGTGCGGCTGATCGGGAAAGAGGGCATGTTGTTGTCTCCTGACGATGGTGGGGATTGGTGCGTGGGAAAAGCATCCCGCGCTTGGGGTGTTTCGTCAGTCGGCCGCCCGGTGGATCGGCTGGCGGGCTGGAGCGTCCCCCAATCGGTGGACGCGCCGGGGGGTTAGCCGCGGGCCCGCGGGGTGAGGATTTCGGCGAAGAATGCGGTGAGCGCAGCGTGGTGGCTGAGGGGGAGGACGTGCGCGACGTATTGGTCAGGGCGAACCACCACCAGACATCCGGCCTGGCGGTCGACGCGGCGGAGATCGAAGATGTCTTGAGCCTTGGGGTCCGGGCAGAACATCTTCTCGTAGTCGACCAGGCCAAACCGGCCCTTTCTCGGCAGCAGGACGAGCGGCATGATGGCCACGTCGAGCTGCCGGTGGTCCTGCTGGAAGACCGCGCGTACGTCGATTACGGAATCAGGCGCGGCCCCGGCGGGGGTGAACTGGCTGATGGGAGACGCGCCCGAGGCGAGAAACGCGCACAGCTCTCGGGCCCGCGACCGCGGGCCGGTGGGGTCAGGCGGGTCAGCGAAGACGTAGATGCGCCAGGCGCCGTCGGCGCGGGCGACATGCCCGAGCTGGAGCCGTTTGCCATCGGCGAGGCGGGTGACCGGTGCCGAGTGGAACCGCATCCCGATGGGGAAGCCCTCGGCAAGGTGCTGGAAGGTTGGCTGCGCGGTGATCAGGGAGGGGGCGTACCGCGTCGCCACGCCGGCGGTGAAGCGGCCCTGGGCGACGAAGTACCTCTGAAACTGCTCCGGGGCGGGCAGCGCGCTCTCGGCCTCGGTGGTGCTGGTGGTTCGGGCGCTGAACAGCCTGGAGAATTCACGGTCGAAATCGATCAGCTCCTGGGCAACCGCCCGGCGTTCCTCGGAGTAGGTGTGGAGCAACTCGGGCCGGGCCGTCCCCCTGAGCACCGACGTCAGCTTCCAGCCGAGGTTCCAGGCGTCGGCCATTGACACGTTCATGCCCTGCCCCGCCTTGGCGCTGTGCGTGTGGCAGGCATCACCGGCGATGAAGACCCGGGGCGGGCGGGCCGGCACCTCGTCGGCGGGCACGTCGTCGAACTTCTCGCACAGCCGCTGGCCGATCTCATACACCGACCACCAGCCGACGTCTCTGACGTCGAGTCTGTACGGGTGCATGATGCGATTGGCGGCCTCGGCCAGGTGCTCCGGCGTGATCCCTTCCCGGGCGAGCAGATTCCGGTCGCGCGTCTCGTTGAGTTCGACGTAGACGCGGACGAGGTACCCACCTTCTCGCGGAATGATCAGGAGGTTGCCCTCGGTGGCGGAGTTGATAGCGCACTTGAGGCGTATGTCCGGGAAGTCGGTGACGGCCAGAACGTCCATCACACCCCAGGACTCGGTGGTCACGTCACCGACCAGCTCCCGGCCGATCGCCGCGCGGGTGCGGCTGCGTGATCCGTCGCAGCCGACGACGTACCTGGCTCCGATGGTGGAGGTCTCCCCGGTCGCCTCCAGTTCCCTCATGTGCTCAAGGGTCACGGTCACCGGACACTTCGATGAGTCGTCGGTGCGGACCGTGACGGTGGCGGCTCGCAGCCCGTAGAACGGAACCAGGCGGCTTGGCGACCGTTCCATGTGATCTCGGAGATAGGCGAGCATGCGCGCCTGGTTGACGATCACGTGCGGGAACTCCGACAGGCCCTCCTCGGTGTCCTGGACGCGCTCCGCCCGCCTGATCCTGGATGGCTCCTGCGGGTCCGGCCGCCAGAAGGACACCTCGTTGACCCAGTACCCCTCGCCCACGAGGCGGTCAGCCAGACCGAACGCCTCAAACATCTCCACCGTCCGGCAGGCGACCCCGTCGGCCTGCCCCACCTGGAGAGGACCGTCTCGTCGGTCGACGACCGCGGTCCGGATGTCCGGGAAGTTGGCCAGATGCGCGGCCAGCACCAGGCCGGCTGGTCCGCATCCGACAATCAGTACGTCGACCTGATCAGGGAGGCCTCGGACTCGCTCCCGGACAGAGGGATCCGCCTCCGCAATCCGTGGATCGCCGGGCTTGTAGCCGTTGAGGTAGAACTGCATGCGGTTATTGCCTCGCCCTCATGCGTGGGTCGCCGACGCTGGTGATGGTTACATCATCATGAGCTAGCTGTCGGTCTCAGACCTGAGCGGGCGCTGCCTGGGGCGAGCCGCCCTGGCGGGTGCGCCGCCGATGGCTGGTGAGGCCGGCTGCGGCGAACAGGGTCAGGGCGGGCAGAACCAGCAGGCCGGTGCGCAGGCTGCTGCCCTGGGCGATGGCGCCCGCCGCCAGGGGCCCGGCGATCTGGCCCAGAGCGGCGATGGTGAGGATCTCGCCCAGCGCGGTGTCGGCCGTGTGTCGGCTGGCCTGCACGTGGAGCGAGGACGTGAGCGGGAACAGAACCCCGATGCCGATGCCGACAAGAGCGATGCCGGGCACCGCCGCCGCGGCGCTGGTGGCGGCGAGCAGGCAGGGCAGCCCGGCGAGCACGGAGCCGAGGGCGGCAAACAGCAGACGCTCGGGAGCGTGTGCCCGGGCCAGGCGGCTGGCCAGGAGTCGGCCGGTCAGGTTGGCCGCGTAGAGCACGCTGACGAGCGCCACCGCAATCTGGCGGGCGAGTCCGACATCGTCGTTGAGGTAGCTGGCCAGCCAGAAGCTGAGCGCGAACTCCAGGGCGACGATGGCAAACACGATCACCAGCGTCGGCTGGAGCCGGGCGCCCTGGGTCTGCGCTCGGCGGGCGGGGCGCGGAGCGGGGATGTCGACGCGGCGCAGGCCGAGGACGGCGAGCATGGCGGTCGCAGCGCCCAGCGCGAAGATCAGGCGCCAGCCGGCCGCGGTCCCCGCCAGCACGCCGATCAGCAGCGGGATGGCCATCCCGGCCAGACTGACCGCCACCTCTCCCTCGGAGAGCGCCACGGCCCGGCGGGGCCCGTGCGCGTCGGCCAGCGCGGCCCAGAGGCGGATCAGGGCCAGCGTTCCCAGCATTCCCATCAGCAGAGCTCCGCCAATCGTGATCACCGCGGCGTTGCCGTAACCCACCGCCAGCCCGGCGAAACCCCCGCCGATCAGGCCGACACCGATCGCCCGCCGCCGGGGCCAGGGGAGCAGACCGCGCGCCGACAGGAGTCCGGCGGCTCCGCCGCCGACCGCGTACGCCACCTGGTGCAGCGCCCCGGTCAAGTAGGAGATGCCCTCCACCGCGCGCAGATACGGCAGGGCGGGTCCCAGCACGGCGTTCAGGCAGCCAAAGGCAAACAGGGCACCGAACGCCATCCAGGTGAACCTGTCTCGGCGGTAGGTCACACTGCCCGCTGAGCCCAGAGCGCCAGCTGTCCGGCGTCCAGGATCCGGTCAAACGTGGTCAGGGCGATGCCGACGAGCACGGCATCGCTGCCCGCGCGGCCGGTGACGATCTCCGGGGCGGGCCGCCGATGCACGGTCATCAGTCCGGCGGCGAACGCCTCTCCGAACGGGTGGGGGGCGGCGTCCCGGAGCGCCCCGGCCAGGCCGCCCAGCGTCACCAGGTCCGGATCCAGCGCATTCACCAGCCCGGCGGTCCCCCGCGCGAGGTCGATCGCCAATTGCCGGCGCCACCGCCGCTGCACCGGGGTCGGTCGCGCCGCGTTCAGGATCCGGTGCAACCAGGCGCGCGGGTCGGCCGGTGCGGGTTGAGCGCAGCGCGCGGCCAAGCGCCGTGGGTCGAAGGCCAGCCCCCAGCACCCGCGGGCTCCGCAGCCACAGGCCTGGCCGGGATCACCCAGTGGAAGGTGACCGAACTCGCCCCCTAGCCCGCGCGCCCCCTGAGCTGGGCGACCGTCGAGCACCAGAGCGCCGCCGATCCCCACCTCCAGCACGAGATGCAGCAAAACGCTCGCCGTCGGGTGGGCGCGAGCTTCCGCCACTGCCGCCATCGTTGCGTCGTTGCCGACGACGAGGGGCAGGCCGCCGGCAACCGACCCCAGCTCCACGTCGCGCCAGCCCAGCATCGGAGCGTCCAACACACAGGTGCCCGCCGTCAGGCCGGGCACCGCCATGCCCACCCCCAAAGCACGACCGGTGAGCTCGTCCGCCGCCCGCGCCACCGCTTGACGCACCCGGCCGAGCACGGCCGCCGCTCGGCCCCCGCGGTGGCGGCCGGAGGCGACCAGCTCAGGCGTTCCGTCGATTCCGCATGCCGCCAGCCGCCAATCGGAGTGGCGAAGGTCAACTGCCAAGATGACCGGCCCTTGAGGATGGGCTTGCAGGCGCGTGGTGGGGCGGCCTGGCCCGCACGCCGTGGCCGGTCGTTCGGCGACCAGGCGGGCCGCGCGCAGCCGGCCGACCAAATCGGAGGCGGGGCCGCTGCCCAGCCCAAGCTCCCGGGCGAGCTGGTGCCGGGTGACCTCAGGCTGCCGGCGCACCACGTTCAGCGCCGCTGCGGCCGAACGCCAGTGTCGGGGTTGGGGGGATGCGCTTGCCCGCATTGACTCGCTGAGCGAGCATACACGGGCAGGCAGTTCGGCAGCCAGGTGGGCCGGCCGGCCCACCTGGCGCGCATGGCGGCCGGTAGCCTGATCCACATTCGCGGCGGAGGGGGTTACCAGTCGCAATCGAAGGCCCGCCCAGAGAGAAAGGAGTTCCAGGATGGCCGTTCGCTATCTGGAAATCGTCAGCTCCGACGCTGAGGATCTGACTGAGCTGTACCAGCGCCTGCATGGCCTCTCCTTCGGGCCCCCGGACCCCGACCTCGGCCAGGCTCGGGTGGCCATCCAGGCGGACGGGGCGCTCGTCGGCATCCGCGCGCCGCTGGCGGCCCATGAGCAGCCGATCATGCGCACCTACCTGGCGGTTGAGGACATCCAAGCTGCCGTCAACCGGGCCGAGGAGTCCGGCGCGACGACGGCCTATCCCCCCACCCAGCAGGGCAAGCAGGGCACCTTTGCCATCGTCATCCAGGGCGGGGTGGAACACGGACTCTGGCAACGGTGACCCGCTGCGCCGGCAGGAGTCGGCAGCGCGCCCGCGAACGGCAGAAGGATGCCGCCCACCACAGAGGGGGAGACTCGTTCAGCGTACGTGGTCCAGCGGCATTTTCGGCGCGTCCGCAAGGGCTATGACCCGGATGAGGTGGATCGGCACCTCCAGGTCGTCAGCGAGTGGTTTCGCACCAGCAGCACGGCGGAGAGGGCCCGTGAGGTGGAGCAGCAGCTTCTGACCCGTGAGCGGGCGGCCGCGGAGAAGGAGGGCGAGGCCGAGCGTCTGCTGGAGAGCAGCCGGGTGGAGGCGGAGGCGATCCTGGAGGGGGCCCGCCTGAAAGCAGCCGCCGACCGCGAGGCCGCCGAGGCGCTTCTCGCCGCCGCCCGCCAGGATGCCCGCACCGAGGCCGCCGAGATTCTCGATCAGGCCCGGTTGGCAGCGGCCGCCGCGGACGTCGTCCGGCAGGCGGAAGAGAAGGCTCAGGCGTTGGTGGCCGAGGCGGAGAGCCTGACCGAACGGTGGCGGGCGGAGACCAGGCAGCGGTGCGACGAAGAGCTCCGGACCGCCCGCACCGCGGCCGAGCAGCTCCTCGCCGCCATGCGGGCCGAGGCCGCCGACGAGGTCCGTGCCCAGCGAGCCCAGGCCGAGGCGGAGTTGCGCGCGTACATCGAACGTCGCCACCGCGAGGTCGATCGCCTCGTCGAAGCCGCCCGCCGGGATCGCCAGCGCGCTTCCGGGGATCCCGCCGACGGCTGAGAACGGACGGTCCGGCTACGGCAGGCCGCCGTGGGGTATGTCAACGGCGGCCGTCAGCAGGACGGCCTCGCGGGCGGCCGAGCGATTCTGCTCGGCAAAATCCGGAGCGGCGCAGATGAGCAGGGTCCGCCCGTCCTCGCCGCCGAGCATGCAGGCGAAGAAGTTGAGCCCGTCGGGAGCGCTGATCTCGTCCACGATGTCGCCGCCGGGAGCAATTCGAATACAGCGCGCGTTCACCTCGTCGGCGCACCAGATGTGATGCTCGGCGTCCAGGCCGCACCCGTCAGGACCGACCTCAAGCTGGCCGAGGGTCTCGGCCAGGGTCGTCACCGGGGGCGTCGGCGCCAGCTGCGCCCAGATACGGCGGTCGCTGAGCGAACCGTCGTCATCGATGCGGAAGCTGGTGTAGCGAGCCCCCGCGGTCTCCCCCACAATCAGCGTTCGCCCGTCCGGTGTGATCACCGAGCCGTTGGGGAACAGCAGGTCCGCGGCTGCGATTGATGCCGCGCCATCGGCATCGACCCTGATCAGGTTGGCCGCAGCCGGGTCGCCGCCGCCCATCAGATCAAAGCCGAAGTTGCCGACGTATGCCCGGCCCTGCCGGTCGACCACCATGTCGTTGAGGTGGCCTCCGCAGTATCGGCTGACATCGGCGTGCTCACTCACACCCTCCTCGGCCGACCAGCGCAGGACCCGGTGATCTCGCATCGAGACCACCAGCATCGACCCGTCAGGCATCCAGCCCAGCCCGGACGGCTGGCCCTCCACCTCCAGGACCTCCCGAGGCTCGCCGGTGACGCTGACCGAGAACACCAGATGGCGATAGAAGTCCGACACCCACCATCGCCCCTCGTGCCAGCGGGGGCTCTCAAAGAACGCGCCGCCCTCAAGCAGGCTGTGGAGTGGGGGCCGAGCCATCTCCTGGATGTTTACACGCGGCGACGGGGGCAGCGCAAGCGGCCGCGACGCTAGGCGCGCATCGCAGACCGGACCCAGGCGATGAACACCGCCTGGAGCGGGAGCCGGGCGTAGAGGGAGACGCGACCGCCCGGGATCTTGGGGTAGTCGGCTGGGTGAAGCGCCATGTGCAGGTTGGCCGGGAACACGGCGAGCAGCGTGGCGATCGTCCACCAGCCCCCCGGCCGTCGCCAGCGCGGCACGCTCAGCCCCACGCCCCCGGCGATCTCAGCCAGGCCGCTGGCGTACACCAGCGCCTCGGGAGCCGGCAGATACGGGGGGACGATTCGCACGTAGACCTTCGGCGCCACAAAATGCAGCACCCCGGCCAAGACGAACAGGGGACCGGCCAGGCGGCGGAGCATCTTGAGAGACTCTACGGGGCCAGACCGGCTCACGGCAACGTCCGTTAGCGTCGGATTGTGAGAGGACACCGTCCGGCAGCCCCCTCGTAGTATCGGCGGCGCTCTCATGAGTCCACCGGCAGCCACGCCCCCCGCGGACGTCGGGGTCGGCCCACCCGTGGGCGACCACTCGTCGGCGGAGGGTTACGCCCCGCCGCCTCGGCGGCGTTTTGGCTGGCGCGCACTGCTGGGGTGTCTGATCGTGCTGATGGCGAGCGCCGGCGCGTCCGCGGTGTTTGTGCTTGAGCAGGTGCACACGGTGGTGCAGGACCTGCGCGTCAACCAGCCGCTGAAGGTGGATGCCAAGGTCCTGGCACCGTCCAACTTCGGGCAACCGGAAACGCTGCTCCTGGTCGGCAACGACACGCGGTCGGTCTTTAAGTACTACAAGGGATACGTCCCCAATCTGGCCAACGAGATGCTGCTGGTACGCATCGATCCGAGCCAGCCGTGGATCTCCATGCTGTCGCTCCCCCGGGAGCTGTGGGTGCCGATCACCGAACCCAACGGCCAGACCTACACCAACCGGCTCAACTCGGCCTACACCTTCGGGACGACCACCCTGCTGCAGACGATCAAGCGGATCACCGGACTGTCAGTCAACCACGTGATAGCGACGACGTTCACCCAGTTTGAGAAGGCGATCAACACCCTGGGGTGCGTGTATGACACTGTCGACGAGCGCTATTACCACAACAATGCCGACGGCGGGGCGCAGTATCAGAACATTGATCTGCAGCCGGGATACCAATGTCTGAACGGCAATGACGCCGAGCAATTCGTCTCCTACCGGCATACCGACACATCGCAGGTCCGCGATGCCCGGGACCAGAGCTTCCTGCTCGCCGTCAAGAAGCAGTACGGCCCGCAGCTGGCCGGGAACGTGGGGAAGTTTGAGCGGGTGTTTGGGAAGACGGTCCAGACCGATGCGGGGCTGCGCACCCAGACCGAGATCCTGCACCTGGCCAACCTGTTGATCAGCGCCGAAGGTCTGCACGTGCGTCAGGTGCATTTCCAGGCCGGCTTCTGCGCCGGGACGTGCCCGCCCGGGGATCTCACCGCCAGCCCTCAGCAGATCCAGCACAGCGTCCATGACTTCCTCCACGGCGCCTACGTCACTCCGCCCCGGCCCGCCCCGGGGAGGGCCCACAAGGCGGGAAGCCGGCGCCCGCTGGGGCGGCTGCCGGTGACGCCGACGCTGTCATCCAACGTGGCCGCCGAGAAGGCCATAGCGTCAAAGCTCAGGCTCACGGGGGAGTTTCCCAAGGTCCAGGACCTGGCCGGCAGCGCGCAACCGGTGGCCGCTCGCTGCACGCCGGCGATGCAGCCCTGCATCCGCGCGTATCTCATCCACGCCCCCAACGGTGACGCCTATCCGATCTACGTGGAGGTGTTCGCCAACGGCGACCTCGGCCAGTATTACGACGTCCAGGGCACGACGTGGACGGGCGCCCCGCTGTTCACCGATCCGGCTCAGACCCTCCGCGCGGGCGGGCGAACCTATGACCTGTACTACCAGAACTCACACCTGCAGATGGTGGCATGGCACCAGTACGGCGCCGTCTACTGGGTCCACAACACGCTGGTCGACGGGGTCAGCAACCGGGAACTTCTGGCCATCGCCGAACAGACGCGGCCGATCACGCCGGTTCGAACGCCGAAGCACCTGACCGTGATATCCGTCGCGGCGCCGGTGCGCGGCGGAGCGAAGGCGACGACCCCCAGCGTTCAGGACATCGGAAAGATCAGCGGTCTGGTGGCGATGGTGCTGTTTCCGCTCGGCCTGGTGGCGGTGTTCCTCAGCCGGCGCCGGCTGAGGGACCTGCGCGAGGCCGAGCAGGCGCGGGCGACGGCCATGGCCCGGCTGGAGACGCAGGTGGCCAGCCTGGTGAGCGCCCATGATGAGGTGCGGGCGGGACCGCTCCCCCGGCCCGAGCCCGTCAGCCTTCCGGTTGAGCTCAATCTGCGTTGAACAGCTCGGCGATCGCTTCCAGCCCGTCCGGATGGGACCGGATCCGCAGCACCGTGTGGTCCTCCTCCGGTGCGACCTCCCAGTCGGCAAACGAACAGCACCGGCGTTCCGCGGCCGCGAGCCACTCCAGTTCTTCATGGACCCCATCCCCGGACGGATAGCGGACGACCAGCGCCTCGGCCTCGCGTTCCACCAGCGGGGCTCCCCGGGCCGACAGAGCACGCCAGCGGGCCCACCGCTCAGCCCCGTCTGCGGCGTTCAGCCGGCAGGCCATCGGCAGCGCTGAGGAGGGCAGGTTGCGCGGGGGGCTCACTAGATCATGCGCGGCTCGGCGGTCATGGGGCCGCCGGAGTCTCCGGTGTTGGGGGTGCCGTCGGGCTCAATCAGGAGCACTTCGGTCTCCTCGGAGGCGTCCGGGCAGTGCTCGACGCCCCGGGGCACCACATACAGTTCACCCGGATCCAGCTCGATGTCGCGGTCCCGGAGGTGGATGGTGAGATGGCCGCTGATGACCAGGAAGAAGTCGTCGGTGTCCTCGTGTTTGTGCCACACAAACGGGCCCTTGACCTTGACGACCTGGAGCTTGTGGTCGTTGACGAAGCCGACCACCCCCGGCCGATACGGCTGGTCCAGCAGCGCGAACTTCTCGGCCAGGTTGATCTTGTCGTCCATGGTCCTGCAGACTAAGCCCTTTGGCTAGGGCATCACCCGGTAGACCGCCCCGGCGGTGTCATCACTCACGTAGAGCGCGCCATCCGGGCCCGGAACGGCATCGGCGGTCCGTCCCCACCGGGTACCGTTCGGATCCTGAAAGCCGGTGATCAAGCTGTGGGCGGGACCCAACGTGTGGTGGTTGGACTCCCACGGCATCCAGAGGACCGCGGGCGCGCGCGGTGGCTGGCGATCCCATGATCCATGGACAGCGACTACGGCGCCGGCCCGCCAGGACGTGGGCAGGCGGCTGTGGGTGAGAAAGTGAAAGCCAAGCGGGGCGCTATGCGCGGGGAGTCCGAGGTTGAGCGGCGCCAGCCGGCGGCAGTTCAACCTCTGCCCGCCGGGGTTGGTCTGGGCGTCGGCGTCAAACCGCAGGTTCTGGTATCTCAGTGTGGTGCCCGGGATCCCGGGGTGGACGTCAGGGTCTGGGTCGCAGTACGGCCAGCCGAGATTGCGGCCGGCGGTCAGCCGGGCGACCTCGTCGGCGGGGTGGTCGGCGACGTAGGACGCGATCACCTGGTCGTAGGCGTCGGCCTGACCGTCAGCGGCCCGGTGAAAGGGGTAGGCGAGGTTGTCTCGCTCGTTGACCGCGGTCCAGAGCGACCCGTCCGGAGCGAACGCGAGCCCATCCCCGTTGCGGATTCCGCTCGCCCACACGCGCAGGCGCCGGCCAGTGGACGTGTACTCCATGACCGTGGCGAAGGGCGGGTTGGAGGACGGGGAGGGCGAGGCGTTGGAGGTGCTGCCGATGTCGAAGAAGAGCAGGTGGTGGGGCCCGACCACGATGTTCTTGAGCGTGTGGTCGTGGCCGGTGGGGAGGCGGGGGATCAGCACGGTACGCGTCCCGACTCGGTGCCCAAGCCAGGTGTAGCGGTCGATGGCGTCGGAGTCGGCGACGTAGAGGACCTCGCGTCCACCGACCCGGTCAAACGCCAAACCCTGAGGTTGGTTGAGCCCGGACACCAGCACGCGCTGCGCGGGCGGTGCGGCGGGATTCCGGCGCGGTGTCAACTCCACCACCGTGCCGCGGTTGGGGTCGCTGACCAGCAGAGCTCCCTGGGGGGTCCAGTGCTCCAGGCGGGGGCTGGCGACCCGCGCCCACACCTCCGCGCTCCAGCCGCGCGGAACCCTGAGGGTGTGGCTCCTGGTGAACGTGCCGCCGCGGTTGGCCGCCGGAACCGTGAGCCTCACCGCGGCGGCCCGCCCCCCGGGCGCCCGGGGCGCCGGTGCCGCGGCGGCCGGCGGGCCGGTCCCGGAGGAGCTGCCCCCCCGCCGGAGGTGGCGCATCCGGCCAGCAGGACCGCGCCGCACACCGCCACCGCCGGCCAGCGGACGCGCGGCCTCCTCAAGCCCCGCCAGGTCACCGCCACCGCCGGGCTCCGGCAGCCAGCGGTCGGCGCCATCCCTCGGCTGCGTTTCCAGACCCCACGGGCACCAGGTACCCGGCCGACCGGGAGCCAATCGGGTCCTCACCGGCCGCCGCCCGTTAGGCTCAAAAGAGACCCGATCCAGATGGCTCCTCGTTGCTGCGTCATCGCCGGTGTGGTGTGCCTGTCAGGGCTACTGGCCTCCTGCGGAGGCGGTACCCGGCCGACCGTGGCGGCACGGAGACCGGTCCGGGTGAGGGCCCAGACCGCGTCCGCGGCTTCGGGGCGGCGGACGGCGGCCGCGGCGGTGGGGCCCCTTCCCCCGCCGTCAGCGCTGGCTCCGTTCCCGGGGTCGACGGCCCCAGGCGGCGGGATCTGGCGGCCCGCCGGCCGGCGGGTGGCCGGCCACCCCGCCGTGTATGAGACGACGCTGACTCCGCCGGGCGGATCGCAGCCGGCGGGGATCGCCTGGATGGACACGCATCTGCTCGCCGCCCGGCTCTACTCAGGGTCTCGGAGCCCCGGAGGCGGGCCCTACCGGTTCACGGCGCCGGTGCGGCCGGCCAGCGCTCGCTCGCTGGTGGCCGCCTTCAACGGCGGCTTTCAGATGAACGCGGCTCAGGGCGGCTACTACACCGAGGGTCGCCTGATCGATCCGCTCCGCCGTGGAGCCGCCTCGCTGGTCATCTATGCCGATGGCTCGGTCAACATCGGAGCATGGGGCGGCGACGTGGGCATGACGCCGAAGGTGGTGGCGGTGCGCCAGAACCTCGTGCCCCTGGTGGCCGCCGGGGAGCCGACCCGCCAGGCCCGGACCGCTGACTGGCAGGCCTGGGGTGCGACCTGCGGCGCCGGCTCCTGCGCGGCCAGCGTGCCCGGCATCGAGCACCAGTGGCGCTCGGCCCTCGGCGTCACTCGGGAGGGCGCGCTCGTCTATACCCAGGGACCCGGGCTTGACCCCCACCAGCTCGCCCTGCTGCTCGTCCGGGCCGGTGCCGTCCGGGGGATGGAGCTGGACATCAATCCCGACTGGCCGGTGTTCGCCACCTACGCTCCGCTCGCCGGGCAGGGCTCGGCCGCACCCTCCAACGGGCACCTGCTCATTGCCACCGTGCGCGGTCCGGACACCTTCTTTGACGCCTGGTGGGCCCGGGACTTCGTCACCATGTCGGCCCGGCACCCCAGGCCGGGGTGACGGCTCCGGCACCGGCGCTCGTCACCGGTCCGGCCGCCGCCGACGCGCTCGCCCATGGTGACCCCGGCCCGCCACGCCCTCCGGCAACTGACCCAGCTCCCGGTATGGTGGGACGCGAGGCCGGTCGCCGACGAGAGGGGTGCAGCCGTGATGGGGGCATCGGATGATGAGGCACGTGAGTTCGCGGCGGCGTTTCAGTCGTTTCTGCGCTGGGTGCACTCCGAGCGCGGGGCCGGCGAGCGCAACGAGGTGGTGGCCCTGGTCAGCGGTTTCCTGGGTCCGGAGGCGGCCGAACTGTCGGTCATCACCCGCACCCTGGAGACGTTTGAGCACGTCAACCTGCAGACCGCGCTGAATGCCTGGTCCCGGGAGCCGGGGCGCACGGTGGAGGTGCACGGGTTCGTCATCCCGCCCCACCATGCTCCGGTGACACTGCACCAACTCCTCAGCGGTGAGGGAATCCCCCCGCTGCGGCTCACCGCGCCGCCGCTGGTCGATCTGCCCAACGGCCCCGGCTCCACCCTCGCCTGCCTGCTGCGCGCGGTGCTGCTGGTCACCGATGAGCAGGGGCGCTACGTGGTGATGGTCAACGGGCCGCATGAGCATGATCCGGCTCTGGGGGTGGAGATCGCCGGGCTGCCGGTGGAGGCGGCGCAGCGCGTACATGGTGCGCTGGCCGAGCTGCGCCGGCGCCTCAGCGTCTACCGCGGGCAGCTGCTCGATGTGCAGCCGGCCCCGATGGGCGGGGTGACGCTGGAGTTCGGCGAGCTGCCCCAGCTCACACGCGAGGATGTCGTGCTTCCCCCCGCCATCCTCAGCCGCGTCGAACGCCACGCGCTTGATGTCGCCCGCCACCGCGAGGAGCTGCTCCGAGCCGGGCAGCATCTCAAGCGGGGGCTGTTGCTGTACGGGCCGCCCGGAACCGGCAAGACGCACACCATGCGCTACCTGCTCGGCCAGATGAACGGCTACACCCGGTTGGTGTTGACCGGGCGATCCCTGCATGCGATCGGCGCGGTGGCCGAGCTGGCCCGGGAGCTGCAGCCGTCGGTGATTGTGCTGGAGGATGTGGATCTGGTGGCCGAGGATCGCAGCTTCGGCCCCGGATCCAGCGCCGTTCTGTTCGACCTGCTGGACGCCATGGACGGCGCTGCGCCGGACGCTGATCTCCTGTTCGTCCTGACCACCAATCGCGCCGATCTGCTGGAGCCGGCCCTGGCCGCCCGGCCGGGACGGGTCGACCTGGCGGTGGAGATCGACCTGCCGGACGCCGAGGCGCGCCAGCGGCTGCTCCATCTCTATGCGCAGGCCACCGGGATGCGCCTGGCGCCGCCTGAGACCCAGCGGGTGGTGGAGCGCACCGACGGGGTGACCGCCTCGTTTCTCAAGGAGCTGATCCGTCGCGCCATGCTGGAGTCGCTTCACGACGGCGGCTCATCGGCCTCGGTCACCGCCGCCCACCTCACCCAGGCCATGGATGATCTGCTGGACAGCGGTCACCGGCTCACCCAGAGCCTGCTCGGCGTCGGCAACGATCCGCAGGCGCTCCCTCCCGGCGGTGGGCTGGGCGCGCTGCCCCCGCAGCGGAGGCGGCCCTGGCGCGGTCCCTACCCGCCTCCGCCCCGCGGCCGGTGACCGGGCGCAGCCACCGTGAGCCACCGTGAGCCACCGTGAGCCGGAACCCACCCCAGTCAGCTGAACTGGCAGGCCTTCGCCGCCCGGGCAAATCCCGGGGAGCCGGGATCGATGGTGCTCGGCACAGCCAGGATCACCCCCCCGCGGTCCTCCAGGATGGAGTAGCCGGACGGGCTGGACGGGGGTGTGAGGGTGGGATCAGGGAAACCGGTGACCCCGTGGCGGCGCATGCACTCGGAGACCTGGCGCGCCGAGGCGATCTGCTGGGCGCTGGGATGTTGATTGCCGCCGCCGAACGGCAGGAGCTTGGCGCAGGCGGCCCGCGCCGCCTGGAAGGCCGGCGACGCTGGATCAACGCCTGACCCCGCGGTCAGGTGGATGCCGCCGCCGGCCGTGGGGTCGGGAAACCCGGACACGTGATGGGCGCGCATGCAGTCGGAGAACCGGAGGGCGCGGCTGTAGCGGGCGGAGACCGCGGCGCCCGGCGCCGGGCGGGCCGACCCGCAGGCGCCGAGCGCCACCGAGCAGGCGAGCACCGTCACCGTCGCCGAGATCAGGCCGTGTGCGGTGGCATGGGACCGAGCGCCGGCGGGAGTCCTGGGCGGGTCCATCCGCCGAAGTCTCCCGGCCGCGGTCTAACGGCGAGGTAACACCGTTACCTCGCCGTTACGTGACCGCCCCGCCGCCGGATCATGGGGCCCACGGCGCCGAACGGTTGGCCCCCAGAAGCAGCAGTTGGGCTCCATCATGATGGTGTGGGTGGGGACGAGCTGGTTGTCTCCCGCCGGTTGAAGTGACATCACCGGGCGTCCCGGCGTGTTCGAACGCAACCACGGCGGCGGGTTGGGGACGGTGGGCCGGCCGGTGCGGGCAAAGCCGGTCCACTCGGCCAGCACCTGGTCATCTGACAGAGCCGGTGGGTGACAGTTGAACGGTGGCTCCTGCCTCCATACCTTTACGGCGATCCACTCTTCCAGCCTGTCTTGGTCCCCACCAGTGTGCCGGCGCCTCAGTGTCACCTTTAACCACAACGGCGCGGTGCGGTCAAGGCCGTTGGTCGGCGCTCCGCCCCGGCGCCGGGTGGCGTGGCCCGCCCGGTCATCTAAGCGACCGATCGATACAATGAAACGACCGCCCATGTCCGAGGCCACGCTCGACACCCTCGCTGGCAATGTGCGCTCGGCCCGGACCGCCGCCGGGCTGTCCCTGGATGCTCTGGCGGCGCGCGCCGAGGTCAGCAAGGGCGCCCTGGTGGCGTTGGAGGGGGCCCGCGGCAACCCCAACCTGACCACGCTGGTGCGGCTGGCCGACGCGCTGGGTCGCTCGGTGTCCTCGCTGCTGGAGGAGGCAGAGCCAGGCGAGCTGATCGCCGTCGCCGCCGAGGCGGTGGCGCCGCTGTGGACCGGACCGGAGGGCGGCAGCGCGCGGCTGTTGCTGACCACGTCGCGTCCGATGCCGGTGGAGGTGTGGCGCTGGCGACTGTATCCCGGGGAGGGCCACCACAGCCGCGCACACCCGGCCGGGGTGACTGAGACGGTGACGGTGGTGCGAGGCCAGATGCGCCTGGTGGTCGGCGACCGGGACCAGACGCTCCGCGCCGGCACCACCGCGGCGTTTAGCGCCGATGTGCCGCATGGCTATGAGGGCGGCGGTCGCGGCCCGTGCGAGCTGATCATGACCGTCCACCTGCCGGCGGAGCCCCGCGGTGGTTGACTCCGGGGTGGAGGTGCGGGTCGATCCGGCGGTGCTGGCGGCGCATCCCAGCTACCTGGCGCTGGTCGTGGTGGCCACGGGACTCGCCAACGGACCATCGGATGCCGGGAGCGAGGCGCAGCTGGCCGCCGCCGAGGCCCACCTGCGCGCCTCGGGGCTGGAGCGGCCCACCGAGCACCCGCACATCGCGGCCTGGAGAGCGGCGTTCAGCGCGTTCGGGGCGAAGCCAAGCCGATACCCCAGCTCGGCCGAGGCCCTGATCGCCCGGGTGCTGAAGGGGCGGCCACTCCCCCGGATCAACGTTCTGGTCGACCTGTACAACGCGGTCAGCGTCCGTCACGTCGTACCGCTGGGCGGCGAGGATGCCGACCGGCTGGTGGGTCCGCTGCGTCTGACCGTGGCCGCGGGCGGGGAGCGGTTCGATCCCCGGGAGGATGGGAGCGAGCCGGAGCCGGTGGGGGCCGGCGAGATCGTCTGGCGGGATGACCGCGGGGTGACCTGCCGCCGCTGGAACTGGCGCCAGGGCCGCCGCACGCAGCTGACCGAGGCCACCACCCGCGCCTTCTTTGTCTTTGATCGCCTGGATGGGCTCTCGGTGGAGGGGCTTCACCAGGCGGCCGACGACCTGTCGGACCAGCTGCAGGACCGGTGGCCGGACTGTCGCCTGCACCGGCTGGACGGCCGCCGCCTGACGCGCGAGGATGGTGGGTGATGAGAGAGGCGCAGGCCAGCGGCCCGGGCTCCCCGGCCGACCGATCGCTGGCCGCCTGCCTGGCCTCACTGCTGGAGCTTGAGCTGGACGCGGTCCCCGCCCCCGGCCAGGCGCCGTTGCTGGTGGTGGCGCGCCAGTGGCTGGCCGAGCGCGGCCTGGGGCTGGTCAGCGTGGCCGACCCGGAGGCGTTCGCCTGGGCGGGCCCGTGGATCGCCCAGGTCCGCGACGAGGCGGGAGCCGATCGCCACGTGATCATGTTCGGCGTCCCCTCCGGGATCATCTTCGATCCGCTCGGGCGCCCGCCGGACGAGCCGATCCTGGTGCGGGCGGGATACGTGCTGGCGACACTGGAGCCGCCTGACTTGGGCCTCGCCCCCAGGGCTACCGGGGGCGGTCGGGTGGAGGCGATCTTCATCGCCGCGCAGGCGGCCGGCCCCATGCGCCCGCTGCGTCAGGTGGCGGCGCTGGCCGGCCGCGGGCTGGAGGGCGACCGGTATGCCCAGGGACGGGGCACCTTCTCGGTGGCGGGAGGCCGGGGCAACGATCTGACCCTGATCGCCGCCGAGGTGCTCGACGCGCTGGCATTGCCCGACGGGGGCACGTTGACCGGCGCCGAGGCCCGGCGCAACCTGGTCACCCGAGGCGTGGACCTCAATCTCCTGGTGGGGCGACGGTTCCGGATCGGGGAGCTGGAGCTGATCGGCCGCCGCCGGTGTGAGCCCTGCGCCCACCTGCAGCGGCTGACCCGGCCCGGGGTGCTGCGGGCGCTGGTGGGACGGGGCGGGCTGCGTGCCGATCTGCTGACCAGCGGAACGCTGCGGGCCGGCGATGCCATCACGCCCACCGAGGGTGATGACACCCCCTGACTGGTCCACCGACGGCTACCCGGAGCTGCGGGCCGGGCCGCCCTGGGTGATGGAGGAGATGATGACCGCCCAGTCCGCGGTGGTGGAGTCCATCCTGGCCAGTCCTCCGTCGGCCACTTCCAGCGCCGCCGAGGCGATTGACGCCGCGCTGGCCGACCACCGTCCGGTTGTCGTGTGCGGGTGTGGAACCTCCGAGCATGCCGCCCAGGCCATCGCCGCCCTGCTGTCGACCGCCCTCGGGCCGGCACGGTCCAGTCTGGTGCGGGCTCGCCCCGCGCTCAGCGCCGCGCTTCAGCCGGCCCCCGGAGTGTGCGTGGCGGTCTCCCATGATGGCGAGACGCGCGCCACCCGCCTGGCGCTGGAGGGGGCCCGGGGGACCGGCGCGCACACCGTCGCCGTCACCCATCAGGCCAATGGAAGCGTCGCCCGGGTCGCCCAGGACGTGGTCCTCATCCCCGGTCATGACGCGTCCTGGTGTCACACCCTCGCCTATACGTCGGCGTTGGCGGCGGGCGCCGCCCTGGTCGGCCGGCTGGCGTCCCTCACCGCCCAGCCGACGGCGGCCCGGGCGCTGCTGGACGAGGCCGTCGGGGCTGACCGCGCCGTGGCCCCGGGGCTGGCCGACCGTCGCACGGTGCTCTGCGTGGGGGCCCAGACCGACCACATCACCGCCCGGGAGCTGGCCCTGAAGATCGCCGAGGGTGCGCGCCTGCCCACCCAGGCGGTGGAGTTGGAAAGCGTCCTGCACGGGCAGCTGGCCGCCGCTGAGCCGGCCGACGGTCTCGTCCTGGTGGCGATCACCGACCATGCCGACCGCGAGCGCATCGTCCGGCGGGCCGGGCACGTGGCGCGGGCGGCGGCCGCCATCGGCTTGCCCGTCGCCGGATTGCTCTCCGACCGCTACGACCGGGCGCTCGGCCCCGAGCTGACCCCCGCCGGACGGGCCGTCATCCCGCTCCCCGCCGCCGGCGTCGTCGATTCCCAACTGGCCGGCCTGCTCGCCGGGGCGGGAGCCCTGCAGCGCCTCACGGTGGCGCTGGCCCACGCCCGCCACACCAACCCAGATCTCATCCGCCGGGAGCAGGCCCCCTACCGAGAGGCCGCCCAGGCGGCCGAGGCGCCGGCCGATTGGTGATCCTCGATCCGCCTCGGCCCGCCCGGGCCCCGGTGTTTCACACGGCGATCCGCCCGCCGTCCACCGGGACGATCGCCCCGTTGAGGTAGCTGGCGCGGTCGGAGGCCAGAAACAGGATGGCCTCGGCGATCTCGTCCGGCGCGGCGGCCCGTCCGAGGGGGATGGTGGAGACGATGGCGGAGAAGCCATCGCCCATGGCGGCGGTGCCGGCGGTCCGGGTGGGGCCGGGGGACACCGCGTTGACCCGGACGCCGGACGGGCCGTACTCGGCCGCCCAGGCCTTGGTCAACAGGGCGGTGGCCGCCTTGGAGGCGCCGTAGGCCGAGAGGCCGGGCATGCCGAACTCGGCCACCATCGTGGTCACGTTGATGATCGCCCCCGACCCGCGGGCGGCCATCCGGGGCGCGATCACCGCCGTGAGCAGAAATGGCGCCTTGACGTTGACCGCCAGGGCTTCGTCGAGAGCGGCCTCCGACAGTTCGTGCGTGGGCCCCCCGGGGAACACGCCGGCGTTGTTGACCAGGACGTCGACCTCCGCCGCCCGCGCCGCCAGCGTGCGGACGTCCTGGGGCTGAGCGAGGTCGGCCCGGATGAACTCCGCCGAACCGCCGGCGCCCGCAATCGCTTCGGCCACCTCGGCCCCGCGGTCGCTGCTGCGGCCGCTGATGAGCACATGGGCGCCCGCCTCGGCCAGCGCCCGGGCCGTCGCCGCGCCGATGCCGGACGTGGCGCCGGTCACCAATGCTCGTTGTCCATCCAACTCTCCCATGGCAGGTCTCCTGACGTCTGTTGTGGACCGGTCAGTCCAATTTGAGACCCGGAGACAAGCAGAAGCAGATTGGACTGTCAAGTCCAATCAAGGTAGCCTGAGCCTCATGGCCCAGATCCCGACGACCCGCAAGGGACGCGAGACCCGCGAGCGCATTGTGCGGGCCGCGGCCGAGCTGGTCGCCGAGAAGGGCGCCGCCGGGATGAGCCTGGATGACGTCAAGGCGCGGGCGGGGGCCAGCCGGAGCCAGCTCTACCACTACTTCAGCGACCGGGACGACCTGATCCGGGCCGTGGTGGGGGCCACCTCGGACATGGTGATCGACGCCCAGGCCGGCCTGCTTGATGGCCTGGACACCTGGGAGGGCATCGACCGGTGGATGGACGCGCTCGTCGCCCTCCAGGTGGAGCGCCAAGCGCATGGGGGGTGTCCGATCGGGTCCCTCGCCGGCCAGCTCGCCGAGCATCATCCCGGCGCCCGCCACGCCATCGCCGACGGACTTGACCGCTGGGAGGAGCCCCTGCGCCGGGGCCTCGACGCCATGCAGGCGCGGGGCGCGCTGCGGGCCGATGCCGACCCGGCGGCCCTGGCCACGGCGACCATGGCCGCGCTGCAGGGCGGGCTCCTGCTCACCCAGGTCCGCCGGGACCCGGCCCAGCTGCGGATTGCGCTGGACGGAGCCCGGCGCAATCTCCAGCTGGCCGCGGTCTGACCGGGACTAGATTCCCGCGGACCCGTTCTGTTCGGCGCCGGCCGTCGGCGCCAGTCCAAACGCGATCTGATCGCCCTCCCGGCGGGCGTCGAGCTCTGCGTGGTCCAGGAGTGGCACGGCCGCGGAGTCGACGAAGACCCGGGCGCCGCCCTCCTCAATGACCTGATCTCCGGGCACCGGCTCGGCCACCAGCTCAATGGTCAGCTCGGACTCGCCCGCGGGACAGATGCGCAGACCGGCGTCCTCCGGCGCCTGCGAGCTGTTCAGCAGGATGTCAACCGCCTCGACGGCAGACGGGGAAAGCGTGAGCATGGACTGCTCCTTCCGGTCGGGGGCGTCCGGCCGGGTTACCCGGTCGTCCGGCGGCCCAAACGACGGCCCTGACCACGCCCGGTGGACTAGGCGTGGGCCATTCGGCGCAGGGTGGCCAGCACATCCTGGGGCGAGAACGGCCAGGCGAACAGCGCCCGTTCGTAGCCGGCGCGGTCGATCAGATAGGACTGTTCGGTGTGCGTGATGTAGTGGACCGTGGTGCCGGCCAGGTGCTTGGTGACCACCTGAACGTCGGCGGCGTACTGCTTCCACACCGCGGCGAGCTGAGCGTGGTCGCCCACCGCCCAATGCCACTGGGGCACCAGGCTCCATTGCCGGAAGTCCTGCAGCAGGTCCGCGCGGGTGTTGGCGTAGACGTCGACGCTCACGGCGATGATCGCCGGCCGCTGGGCCGCGGGCAACTGGTCGACGAGCGAATTGAGGACATGCGCCTCCAGCGGGCACAGGTTGCGACACAGCGGGTCAACGAAGGTGATCAGGACGTCGCGGCCGCGGAAGGCCCGCGGCGACACCGGACGGCCGTTCTGGTCATGGAGCGTGAAGTTGGGTGCCGGCTGGCGACCCTCGGGCAGCATGTACGGGGTTCCGGCGGCCACCGGCCGCGGTCCGGCCCCCCCCGGTCCCTGATCGGCGCTGGCGCTGGTGCCGCGCACCAGCGACACCACCAGGACGGGAATCCCGATGGCGACCAGGATCGCCGCCACGCCCGCCGGCACCAGCCAGCGCGGCGAGGCCGCCGGCCGGCGGCGGGCCAGCAGGGCCAGCCCGATCAGCGCCGCCACCACGGCCGCCGCCTCCAGGACAAGCAGGACACCGCCCCCGCCGGCCGGGTGCGCCCGCGCCCGGGCCGGCGTCTTGGTCGCCCCCGGCGGCCGCGGCTGCGGTGACGCCGCCGACGCCGCAACGTGCACGTGCCCGGCTGCCAGCACGCGCCGGACGGCCGCGGTGGCGCTCTGGAGCAGGGCGGCCGATCCGGGCTTGACCACCAGCCCGGCCAGCTGCCGCTGGGCCGCGGCCACGGAGTGCCCGGGCCAGTTGAGCCCCAGCCCGTTCGGCATCACCACCACCACCGGGTGCGGGTAGACGAGCGACAGCTCGGCGCCCAGGAAGCGCGCGTAGGTCTCAGGCTGGCGCCACAGAACCGTGATCGAACCGAGGTCGTACTCGGCCGGGATGACCGCCACTCGTACGGGGGCACCGGCCCGGGCCGCCGCCCGCAGCAGGCCGGTGAGCTGAGCCTGCTGGGAGGCGGGGAACTGCCCGTCGGCGGGCAGGAAGGCCGGCTGGGAGAGCAGGACGTCGCTGGCCGGGTCTCCATCGGCCAGCGCCGCCGGGGCGCCGATTGCGGTCACGGCGACGGCCGCCACCGCCACGGCCGTTGTCCACCAGCGTCTCATCGCTCGCTCTCCTCCATGCCTCCACCGCCGATCATCGCCCGGATCGGCTGCCCAGACCATACCGCTCCCCACCCTCCAGGACCCGGAGCGGGGACGGTCTCCGGTACCGTCTCAGCCGTGAAGCGGGAGGCTCGGATCGTGTACTCGACGAGCGACGGTGACCTGCGCCGGGCCCGGGACCCCCAGCTCCAGGAGCGCCGGGCGGACGGCAACCGGGTCAAGGTCCGGCGGGAGGTGGCCGGCCGACGCGGTAAAGCGGTGACCACCGTCTCCGGCGTGCCGGTGGATGACGCCGGGCTCAAGGATCTGGCGGGCAAGCTGAAGCGCCGCTGCGGCGTCGGCGGCTCGGTCAAGGACGGCGTGATCGAGCTCCAGGGCGACCATCGGGACGTGGTGGTCGAGATCCTCCGGGCGGAGGGCTACACCCCCGTGCTCGCCGGCGGCTGATGCGGATCGACCGCTGGCTGTGGACGGCGCGGCTGTTCAAGACGCGGACATCGGCGGCGGATGCGGTGACCGGCGGCCGGGTGCACGTCAACGGGCAGGCGGTCAAGCCCAGCCGTGACGTCGGTCCCGGTGATCAGCTGGAGATCACCGCCGGACCGGTCCGCCGGACGGTGATGGTGCGCGGCGCCGCTCCCCGCCGGGTCTCAGCGGCCGAGGCGGCCGGGCTCTACGAGGAGACCGAGGACAGCATCGCCGAGCGCCGGCGCCAGGCGCAGCTGCGCCGGCTGGGAGGCCCGGTCCGGGGGGGCGGGCGGCCGACCAAGCGCGACCGGCGCCGCTACGACGCCGGCCGGCCCTAACGGGAGACGCGCGAGCCGGCACATCCCCGTCGCATAAGCGGACTGTACGGTCCGCTACGATGTCGCGGATGAGCGAGGTGTCCACCGCCAGATCCGCCCCGGAGGGGCTGGACCGAGAGACCTGGATCGTCGCCGGCGTCGTGATGCTGGGGGCGATCATGTCGATCCTGGACACGACGGTGGTCAACGTGGCCATCGACCAGCTGGCGGTGGCGTTTCACTCCTCGTTGACCACCATCCAGTGGGTTATCACCGGCTATACGCTGGCGCTGGCCGCGGTCATCCCGGTCACCGGCTGGGCCGCTGACCGGTTCGGGACCAAGCGCATCTATCTGTGGTCGCTGGTGCTGTTCACGCTCGGCTCGGTCCTGTCCGGGCTGGCCTGGAGCGCCGGGTCGCTGATCTTCTTCCGAGT
Organism: uncultured Solirubrobacteraceae bacterium; assembly: GCA_963753235.1. Classification (GTDB taxonomy): domain Bacteria; phylum Actinomycetota; class Thermoleophilia; order Solirubrobacterales; family Solirubrobacteraceae; genus Palsa-465. The sequence continues at coordinate 59,508 of CAVWBJ010000001.1, forward strand.
GCTCCAGGGGATCGGTGGCGGAATGATCATGCCCGCGGTCATGACGATCATGACCCGCAAGGCGGGACCCCATCGCATGGGCCGGGTGATGGGGGTGCTCGGCGTCCCCATGCTGGTGGCCCCGATCCTCGGGCCCATCCTGGGCGGCTGGCTGGTCGACAGCGCGTCCTGGCGCTGGATCTTCTTCATCAACCTGCCGATCGGGATCGTCGCGTTCTTCCTGGCGCTCCGCGTCCTGGAGCCTGACCAGCCCCAGCCCGCCCACCGGCTCGACTGGCTGGGGATGCTGCTGCTCTCGCCCGGGCTGGCGGTGTTCATCTTCGGCCTCGCCGAATCCTCCACCTACGGCTTCGGTTCGGTGCGCTCCTGGGGACCGACCCTGGCCGGCCTGATCCTGATCGCCGCCTGGTTCGTCCACACCTGGCGCACCCCCAACCCCCTGATCGACCTGCGGACCTTCGCCCATACGCGCGCGGGTGCGGCCGCGGGAACGTTCCTACTGTTCGCCATCTCGGTGTTCGGCTCGATGCTGCTCGTCCCCCTGTACTACCAGGCGGTCCGCGGTGCCTCGGCGCTGCAGGCCGGTCTGCTGATGGCCCCGGGCGGCGTCGGCGCCATGATCCTGATGCCGGTGGCGGGGCGCCTCACCGACCGGTACGGACCCACCTGGCTGCCGGCCACCGGATTGCCCCTGGTGGCACTCGGTCTCATCCCGTTTGCCTTCGTCGGGCCCCACACCTCCTATGTCCTGTTGTGCTGTGGCAACTTCGTCCAGGGCCTGGGGATGGGGCTGGCCATGATGCCGAACATGACCGCGGCCATGCAGGCCGTCCCGCCGAGCGCCATCGCCCGCACCAGCACCGCCATGAACATCATCCGCCAGGCCGGCGCCTCCATCGGGACCGCGGTCCTCTCGGTTCTGCTGGCCTCGGCCATCACCAGCAACCTGAGTGCGCTGCTCGGCGGCCGGGCCGCACACGCCGGATCCGGAGGGATCGCCACGCTCCAGCACCTGCCGCCGCGGGCGCACGCCGCCGTGGCGACGCCGCTGGCCAACGCCTTTGCGTCCACCTTCGTGTGGGCGCTGGCCCTGATTCTGGTCGCGCTCATTCCGGCGGTCGGCATGGCGCTGTCGGGATGGCGGCGCCCGGTCACCCGCCCGGTCACCGACCACCCCATCGTGCTGGAGTAACCGCCGGCGCCGCGCCCGCGGCGCGGCCACCGGCGGCGGCACACCGTCAGCGAACGGTGACCCGGAAGCTCCGGCTGTAGATCGTCCGGCCGAGTTCGTTGACCGGCAGGAAGCTGTCGTGCTTTGGATACGAATAGGCGATGCGGACGGTGCCGCTGTGCGGGAACCGGATGTGGGCATCAAAGAACCCGTCGTTGACCCGCTGGCGGTCGATCGTCCTCCCGTTGAGCTGGACGGAGACGAACTGGTTGCCGTTGCCGTCCTTTTTCATGAACGGGGCCGGCCGCGCGTTGGCCCACAGCTCGGCTCGGGTGCCGCGCCGGACCCTGGTGTGGGGCATGTACACCGCCAGGCGGTAGGCGCCGTAGGTCGCCTTCTGGCGGCCGTTGGAGAACTCCAGGCCGCTGGCGAATCCGTTGTAGACGCCCCCGCTGGCTCCCGGGTCACGGAGCAGATACTGCATGTAGCTGGCCACCCGCCCGTTGCGCCAGCTCAGATACTCCGCCCAGTTCATCCACCAGGCGGCGGTCGACGGCGACACATACCCCTGACCGCGGACCGGCGGGTTGGTGATGTAGCCGAACTCCGTGTTGTAGATGGGGAAGCGGCGACGGGAGCCATAGGCCCGGTTGACCCGGTCCAGCGTGTTCCCCAGGTTGCCGAAGTCCTGGAAGGTGGCGTAGTCGACCTGCTGGCCTGCCCGGGACACGGGGGAGGTCTGCCCCTGGTACGGGTGGTCGGCGAAGCCACTGGCGTTGAACAGGCCCGGGTTCTGGCGGCGGAACCGGCGGGAGCCCGCCGCCGTCCGCGGGCACCCGGCGGCGGCCGCCGCCCCGCCGCGCAGCTGCCGGTAGCCGGAGTTGACGCAGTACAGATCGCGGATGAACAGGAGCGCCCGGGTCTGCGCGTAGTTGCCGGGCAGCCCCTCAGGCCACAGGCGCGTGGGCGCGTGCGGCTCGGATCCCTTGGCCGCCAGCTCGCCGATGAGGATGGTGTCATGCCTGTGCCCGGTGGCCTGAAGCGCCCGCCAGCCCTGGTTGACCAGACTGCGGTAGTACATGGCGGCGATCGGCCGGCTGGAGCCGTTGGTGGCCTGCGGGCCGAGGTCCTGACCGAAGTTGGGCTCGTTGAAGATCGCCCAGAAATGGACGCGGGGCAGCGCCGAGGACTGGCCGCGCGGCTTGAAGTGCCCGTCGTACCGGGTCGCCACCGCCCGCATAAACTGTCCGTAATCCTGTGCGTTGGGCTTCCAGGCCAGATACTGCGGATTGACGCCCGGAGCCGATGGGGCCGCCTGGGCCTCGGCCCAGCGCGGGGCGCCGCCCGAAACGGTCATGTCGACGGTCACGCCGGCGGCGGCCGCCTCCCGGACGATCGTGTCGTACTGGCCCCAGTTGGCATACGAGTTGGGGTTGTTGAGGTTGACCGACGGCTTGCGGGTGGCGCCGGCGCGGGGCGCCAGCACGTCCCAGGGGAGGATGACCCGGACGGTGTTGGCGCCGAGGGCGCGGAATTCCTGGAGGGTCTGGGCCGGGGTGGCGACGTCGGAGAAGTCTTCGATGATGGAAACCTGGGAGTGGTTGGCCAGGGCCGTGGCGGGGAGAGCGGCGGCACCGCCGGCGGCGGCGAGCGTCGCGCCCAGCGCGACCGCGGTTCCACGGCGGCCAAAGTGTGAGAGGAGGGAGAACCTGAGCATGGTGCCGATAACCGGTGCCCTTGATGAGAGTTGCGGCCGGCCGTCCCGTCAGGGTCATCAGGCGGACCACCGGACGTCCGAGCGGGGTGCGACGGTTCTCGGCCCATGTCCTCCGCTGATCTGCACTGGTGGCCGGCGCACCGTCTCGCCGCCGCCATCCGGGACCGTCAGCTCTCGGCGCGGGAGGTGGTGGCCGCGCACCTGGAGCGGATCGCCGAGGTCAACCCGCGGGTCAACGCGGTGGTCAGCCTCCGTCCGGAGGCGGCGCTGGCCGAGGCCGACGCGGCCGACCGCCAGGTCGCCCGGGCCACCCGCGGCGAACTCGGGCTCGGCCCCCTGCACGGGCTCCCGGTCGCAGTCAAGGATCTCCAGGACACCGCGGGCATCCGTACCACGTACGGCTCCCGGGCGTTCGCCGATCATGTCCCGGAGGCCGACAGCCTGCTGGTGAGCCGGCTGCGCACCGCCGGGGCGATTCTGGTGGGCAAGACGAACACGCCGGAGTTCGGCGCCGGCTCGCACACCTTCAACCCGGTGTTCGGGGTGACCCGCAACCCGTGGGCGCTGGACCGCTCGGCCGGGGGGAGCAGCGGCGGGGCCGGTGCGGCGCTGGCGTCGGGGATGCTGCCCATCGCCGACGGCTCGGATTACGGGGGCAGCATCCGCAACCCGGCATCGTTCAACAACGTGGTCGGCCTGCGGCCCAGCCCGGGCCTGGTGCCTGACCCCGGCGCCGAGGACGGGTGGGAGACCGGTCCCGTCCTGGGACCGATGGCGCGCACGGTGGACGATCTGGCGCTGATGCTGGAGGCGATCAGCGGCCCGGACGACCGCTGCCCGCTCTCCTACGGCCATCCGCCGTGGGGCTCAGAGTCGGTCGGTGGCGAACTGAGTGGGCTGCGGGTGGCCTGGTGCCCGGACCTGGGCGGGCTGCCCATCGCGCCCGCCGTGCTCGCCGTGCTCACCGAGGCGCGCCGCCGGTGGGTCGCCGGGGGGTGCGTGGTGGAGGACGTGGCGCTTGACCTGGGCGCCGCCGACGCCGCGTTTGAAACGCTGCGGGCCCTCGCCTTCGCCCGGGCGTTCGCTCCCAACCTGGCGGCGCTCCGCGGGACGGTCAAGGAGACCGTCATCTGGAACGCCGAACAGGGGCTGGCCCTTGACGGCGCGGCCGTGGCCCGCGCCCTGGCCGTCCGCACGGAGATCTTCAGGGTGGTGGCCGGGCTGCTGGAGCGCTTTGATCTGCTGGTGACTCCGGCGGCCCAGGTGGCGCCGTTCCCGGTCGAGCAGGAGTACCCCACCGAGATCGCCGGGGTGGCGATGCCGCACTATCTCGGCTGGATGCGGGTCTGCTCGCGCATCACCGTCTCGGCTCATCCGGTGGCCGCGGTGCCGGGCGGGTTCACCGCGGGTGGTCTGCCGGTGGGCCTCCAGATGGTGGGGCGCCTGGGCAGCGACCGGCGCCTGCTCGGCTACGCCGCCGCCTGGGAGCAGGCGAGCGGACTCACCGCGCGCCGCCCGCCGCTGGAGTGACCGCCGGCGCGGGCGTGGTGGGTCCTACCGCCAGCGGCTCCTCGACCACCGGGACCACCGGGACCACCCGCCCGGCCCGGAGGTAGTCATCGATCCCTGGCGGCGAATAGTCAGCGGCGGGACTCTGCAGGCGGCGGACGACACTGGAGGCCAGCGCCTGTCCGGGGGCGCCGTCGACGCCGATCTCCCGCAGCCGGTGATACGGATGGATGAGGCGGTAGGGGCCATGGCGGGAGTCGACGATGGAGACCGCGAAGTCCGGAGCCACCAGGTTGGCGGTGACATCACAGTGCCCGGCCAGCCGCAGGTGGGTGGGCTTGAGCACCAGGCCGTGTCGCTGGGCCCGGTCCACCATCCACAGCAGCGCGATGTCCGACAGCGATGGATCGGCCGACCCACCCCCCACCTCGGTGTGGGTGCCGGCGAACCACACCTGCTCAATCGTCTGGCCGGGAGCCGGCTCGCCCGTCCACGGCGTTGGTTTGAACGGCAGCCGTTGCTCATCGATGGCCAGCGCCTGGTGACCGAACCGGACGTGAGGTCCCAGCTGGGTGTCGTGAAACCCCCACAGCATCTCCCAGCCGGCGGTGTGCTTGGCGATCTGGCTCCACCCGGGAACGCCGTCGGGGATCCCGATCGCGCCCACCGTGTCCCAGACGCCGATGAACATGATCTGGTTGGAGTCATGGGAGTACATCTCGCGGAAGAGCTCGGCCGCCAGCGACCGCGGGTGGGTGCGGGCGGACCGGTCCCGGTAGAGCGCGAACGCCTCCTCGACCCGCTCCTGGTGCTCGGCCCGCAGGAGGCCGCAGGTGTGGATGAGCCCGGCCAGGCTCCGCGCGGTGTAGGCGCCCCGGCTGAACCCGAACAGGAAGATCTCGTCGCCGTGGACGTAGCTGCGCGCCAGGAACCGGTAGGCGTTGCGGATGTTCTGCGACAGCCCCAGTCCGAATGCGCCGCCGAGCAGATGCTCATCCGGCGACGTCCCCACTCCGGTCTCGTAGTACAGCAGCTGGCCGGTGCCCTCGCCGGCGGCCACCGCCCGGGCCAGCCGGGCCACGTTGGTCGGCATCGTCTGCCCGTGCCGGACCTCATCGGGCACGTTCCACGTGCCGTCACAGCACACGATCAGCCTGGTCATATCCGCTCCCCCTGGTTGGTCCCACCCCGGTGCTCCGTCGTCGCCGCCCGGCGGGCCGGGTCTCCGGTGGCGCGATGATACCGCCGCGCCCGGGACGGCCGGCAGCGATGAATTTCCCCGGCCGGGATGGTCATAGGGGTGATCGACCAAGGAGAACCTGATGACCGACCACCTCACTCCCCGCGCCCGCTGGCTGGCGCTCGTCATTCTGTGTGTCGGCGATCTGATGATCGTCGTCGACACCACCGTGGTCAACGTCGCCCTGCCCTCCATCCGGGCCAGCCTCGGCTTCTCAGCGACATCGCTGGCCTGGGTGGTCAACGCCTACATGCTCACGTTCGGAGGCTTCCTGCTCCTGGCCGGGCGCCTCGGTGACCTGTGGGGGCACCGGCGGATGTTCCTGATCGGCACCGCGGCGTTCACGGCGGCCAGCCTCATCTGCGGCCTGTCCACCAGTCAGGGGATGCTGATCGCCGCGCGGGCCGTGCAGGGGTTGGGCGGCGCGGTGGTCTCGGCGGTGGCGTTCTCGCTGATCGTGGTCCTGTTCACCGAGCCGTCGGAGCGGGCCAAGGCGATGGGCGTGTTCGGCTTCGTCATGGCCGGCGGGGGCAGCATCGGCGTGCTGGCCGGTGGCGTGCTCACCGACCTGGTCGGCTGGCACTGGATCTTTCTGGTCAACCTGCCGATCGGGATCGCGGTGACCATGACCGGGCTCCGGCTGCTGCCGTCGGTCCAGACCGGGGGCGAGCGCCGGCGCCTGGACGTCATCGGCGCGGTGGCCATCACCGCCGCCATGGTCCTGGCCGTGTACGCGATCGTCAACGGCAACGCGGCCGGTTGGACATCCGCTCAGACGGTGGGGTTGCTGGGTGCCGCGGTGGTCATCGCCGTCGCCTTCGCGCTCTGGGAGGCGCGGGTGCCGGCGCCGCTCGTCCCGCTGCGGATCTTCCGCCATCGCAACCTGAGCGTGGCCAACGTCGTCGGCGTGCTCTGGGCCGCGGCCATGTTCGCCGTGTTCTTTCTGTCAGCGTTGTACCTGCAGCTGGTGCTCGGCTACAGCCCGCTTCAGGTGGGGCTGGCATACCTGCCCGGAAACCTGATCATGATGGCGTTCTCACTCGGACTGTCCGCCAGGCTGGTCATGCGCTATGGGGTGCGGGGTCCGCTGGCCGGCGGCCTGCTGGTGGCCGCGCTGGCGCTCCTGTGGTTCGCGCGGGCGCCGGTGCACGGCACGTTTTTGGTCGACGTGCTCCCGGCGATGCTCCTGTTCGGCATCGGCGGCGGCCTGGCATTCAACCCGGTCCTGATGGCGGCGATGAGCGACGTGGAGCCCGAGAACTCCGGCCTGGCCTCAGGCATCACCAACACCGCGTTCATGATGGGCGGAGCGCTGGGGCTGGCCGTCCTGGCCAGCACCGCGGCGGCCCGGACCCAGCATCTGGCCGCCGCCGGTCACGGGACCTTGGAGGCCCTGACCGGCGGTTATCACCTGGCGTTTGTCATCGGCGCGCTGTTTGCCGTGGTGGCGGCGATCATCGGTGGCACATTGCTGACCAATCGGGCTCCGGCCCCGCAACCCGGGGAGGCGGCGGCGGTGCTGGAAGCGGCCTGACCGGGTCGGAGTCAGCCGGTGGTGCGCAGCCCCGTGGCAATCCCGGCCACGGTGGCCAGGAGCGGCTCCAGGGCGCGCTCGTCCCCGGCCCGGTGGCGACGCAGAAGCTCCACCTGCTGCAGGGACAGCGCGTCCAGCCAGGCCCGGCGCCACAGCTCCCGCTCCACCGCCTGGGGGGTCGGCTGACCGAGGCGCTCATGGCCGGTGATGGCCAGCACCCGGGCCTCACAGCGCGCATACTCGCTCTGCAGCCGCCCCCAGACCCGGCGGGCCGCGTTCGGCCGTTCGGCCAGCTGGAGGTACTGCTCGCCGATGACCAGGTCGGCCAGGGTCAGGGCAGTCTCCAGCGTGGCGATGGTGGCGGTGAAGTAGGGCCAGCGCTCATACATCACGCGTTGCAACGGGAGATCGCCCGCCTCCAGCCCGCTCCCGGCTCCGTACCAGGAGGGGAGGCTGACCCGGGACTGCATCCAGGCGAACACCCAGGGGATCGCCCGCAGGCTTCGCACCGACCCGTCACCGCCGCGGGCCGCGGGGCGGGAGCCGATGTTGAGCGCGTCCAGGATGTCGATCGGCGTGCACTGGCGAAACATGGCCAGGAGATCCCGGTCCTCGAACACCAGCGACTGATAGGTCTCGCGCGCCACGGTCGCCACCCGGATCATCTCCCGCCGCCAGGCGGGCTGCGCCGGCGGGCCCGGCTCGACGGTGGCGTGCAACACGGCGGCCACCGTCTGCTCCAGGGCGTGCGCGGCCAGCCTCCGATCGGAGAATTTGGCGTTGATGACCTCGCCCTGCTCGGTGACCTTGATCCGCCCACCCACGGTGCCCGGAGGCTGGGCTCGGATCCATCGCCGGGCCGGCCCGCCACCCCGGGAGGTCGACCCACCCCGGCCGTGGAACAGGCGCAGCTCCACCTGGCGGGCGGCGGCCTGGCGGGCCAGGGCCTCCTGAACCTCGTACATGGCCCATTGGCTGCTCAAAAAGCCCATGTCCTTGCCGGCGTCGGAGTAGCCGAGCATGACCTCCTGGCGCCGGCGGCGGGCCTCCAGGTGCTGGCGGTAGGCCGGGTTGCCGTACAGCTCGCCCATCGTCCGGCTCGCCCCCTCCAGCGCGCTCCGGCGCTCAAACAGGGGCACGATCTCCACCGCTGAGGTGCCGGTCTCGCCGCTTCCGGTGGGCTCGCCGAGCCCGCGGTCCGCGCCCGCCCCGCTGCCCGGCGGCCCCGGCCGCGGGCGAAACAGACCGCTGCGCCGGGCCAGCCAGAGCGCGCAGAGCACGTCGGAGGTGCACTCGGCGTTGGAGATGATGAACGTGTCCAGCGAGCGGGGCCCGTAGACGGAGATCGAACGGGCGATGGCGTCGAAGGCGGCGGCCGCCTTGGGCGCGGGTCCACCCTCCCGGTGGGGGAGCTCGCCGTGCAGGCAGGCCTGGGTCAGCAGCGCCACCCGCTCAGGCTCCCGGTGAGCCGCGGCATAGCCGGGGAGCAGCGCCCGGCAGGCGTCATGAAGCTCCGGGGCGTTCTCACGCACCTCCAGCGTGGCCAGGTGGAACCCGAAGATGCGCGTCTGCCAGATCAGCCGGTCGATCCGCCCGCGCTTGACCGCCTGGGAGCCGACGCTCTCCCGGATGGCCTCCAGGTCAGCCAGCAGCTCCTCAGGCGTGGCGTACCCGGGCTCATGTCCGTCCCCGCCGGAGGCCGCCGCCAGCATGTGGCGCAGGCGGGCGACCATGAACGCGCACTTGCGCCGCAGCGGCTCGCCGGCCTCATGGGGATACCGGCGGGCCAGCTCGGCCGCGGTTTCGGGGAGGTCGCGCTCGTCGCGGGCCAGCGACTCCACCAGCCGGGGGCTGAGGGTCAGGCTGCGCTGCGGCTGCGAGAACTCGCGGCGCAGGGGCAGCAGCCGCTCCACCAGCAGCTGGAGCGCGGTCACGCGGTGGGCCTGCACGGTCTCGGCGATCGTCCGCGGGGTCACGTACGGGTTGCCGTCCATGTCGCCGCCGGCCCAGCTGCCAAATGTGAGCGGCACCCCGCCGCTCGCATCGCCGAGCACCTCGTGGTAGGTGCGGGCCAGATCGGCGGCGGCGTCGAACAGCACCGACTCAAAGAAGAACAGCAGCCGGCGCACCTCGTCTCCCACCCGCGGTCGCATCGACCGCACCTCATTGGTGGCGTACCAGATGGCGAGCAGCTCGCTGATCTCCTCCTCCAGGCGCCGCCGCTCCGAGTTGCCGATCCGCGGATCGTCCAGCTGCTCCAGGCAGCCGCAGATGGCGTGGTACTTGCTCAGGACGCTGCGCCGGGCGAGCGCGGTGGGATGAGCGGTGAGCACCAGCCGGACGTCCAGCGCCGGTGCGGGCGTGGTGCTGGTGATGGCCGCCTGCAGCAGCCACTCCGCCGCCGACAGCTCGCTCCGGTCGGCCGCCCGGCGGGCGCGCACCCGGGCCAGCTCGTGGGTGACATTGGCCAGGCCGAGCCGGATGCTGCAGGCGCGGACCAACTGCAGGGGATCATCCAGCGAGTCGATCGCACGGCGGACCAACCGGGCGGCATCGGTCCCGGGGAGGCGGGCCGCGGCGGCCGCCTCCCGGATGTCCTGCACCGCGGCGGCCAGCTCATCGCTCTCCTGCTCGGCGAGGACATCGCCGAGCAGACGCTCCAGGATGTGCAGGTCCTCGGTGCTGGCGGCCGGCTCGGCCAGGTCCGGCGCCGAGCCCGGGTGGGTGGCCGACATCGTCTGGGCCGGCTCGCTAGTCGACCACGGCGACCGGCCGCCGATCCGCCACCGGGGGATCGTCGCGCTGAGAGCGGGCCTCGATCTGCTCCAGCTTGGCCAGCAGCGTCTCGGCCATCCGGATGGAGGCGGCATCGATCAGCCGGCCGTCCAGCGACACGGCGCCCTTGCCCTCGGCCGCCGCCTCCTTCATGGCAGCAATGATCCGGTGCGTCTTCTCCACCAGGTGAGCGTCGGGCGTGAACACCTCGTTGGCCAGCTCGATCTGGGACGGGTGGATGGCCCACTTGCCCTCGTAGCCGAGCACGGCGGCCCGGCGCGCCGAGGCCAGATAACCCGCCGGGTCGGTGAAGTCGCCAAACGGCCCGTCGATCGGCCGCAGCCCGTAGGCGCGGCAGACGACCGCGATGCGCGAGAGCGCGTAGTGCCACTGGTCGCCCCAGTGGCGCTCGCGGACGGTCAGCTCGTCCGGATCGGTGAGCATGACGTAATCCGGGTTGGCGCCGCCGATCGACGTGGTGTGGCTCTGCAGCGAGGCCGCGTAGTCGGCGACGCCGAAGATCATCGCCTCCATCCGCTCCGGGCAGGCGGCGGCGATCTCGTCGCATTTGACCATGCCCATCGCCGTCTCAATCAGCACCCACAGCCCGATCCGACGGCCGAGCCGCCGGGCGTCCTCGATCTGGGTCAGCAGGGTGGCCACCAGGTGCACGTCTCCGGCGCAGCTCGCCTTGGGGATGACGATGGCGTCGATGTGCTCTCCCGCCTCCTCCACCACGTCGACGATGTCCCGGTAGCAGTAGTGGGTGTCCAGGCCGTTGATGCGCAGCGACACCGAGCAGCGCGACCAGTCCTGCTCACGCAGGGCGTCGATGATGTTGGTGCGGGAGCGCTCCTTGTCGGCGGGCGCGACGGCGTCCTCCAGGTCCAGCATGACCACGTCGGCGCCCAGCTCCGGCGCCTTCTCAAGCATGCGGATGTTGCTGCCGGGGACCGCCAGCTCGCTGCGGTGCAGCCGGATGTGGGTGGGGCTCATGAGCGGCAGTTGAACCGGTCGGCGCCGCCGATGCAAGCGTTGATAGAGAGATCTTTTGCCCCCCAAGGACGGAGTGACTGATAGAGCCCGCCCTTGGGTGACACGGTGAATTTTTGGCTGTTGGCGAGCCCGCGGGGCCGGTAGCGTCGAGGCCATGAGCGTCACTCCATCGATCTTGAACCCCCCATCGCGCCTGCTCTGTGGTCCCGGTCCGAGCAATGTCTCCCCCGGGGCGCTGGAGGCGATGCAGCGCCCCATGCTGGGCCATTTGGACCCTGATTTCCATGACATCCTCACCGAGGTGGTGGGGTTGCTGCGGACCGCCTACCGCGCCTCCAGCGGCGTCGTGATGGCGCTGCCGGCCACCGGCACCTCGGGCATGGAGGCCGGCCTGAGCAACCTGCTGGAACCCGGGGATGTGGCCATCGTCGGCGTGTCTGGGTTCTTCGGCCGCCGGATGGCGGAGATCGCCCGCCGGTGCGGCGCCACCGTGGTGGAGGTGGAGGCCGACTGGGGGGAGCACGTCCCCAACGCCCGGCTGCTGGAGGCGCTGGAGGAGCACCCCCAGGCCCGACTGATGGCGGTGGTCCACGCTGAGACCTCCACCGGGGTGGAGCATCCGCTGGCCGAGCTGGGAGCGTCACTCCAAGATCAGGACACGCTGCTCGTCGCCGATTGCGTGACCTCCCTCGGCGGGGTGCCCCTCGATTTCGACGCCTGGGGCCTGGATTACGCCTACTCATGCACCCAGAAGTGTCTCGGCGCTCCCCCCGGGATGTCGCCGATCGCCGTCTCTGACCGGGCATTGGAGCGGATCCGGACGCGCACCACGGCGGTGCCGTTCTCGCTGGACCTCCTGCTGTTGGAGCGTTACTGGGGCGAGCGGCCCGCCGTCTACCACCACACGGCGCCGATCCTGCACATCTACGCCCTGCACGAGGCGCTGCGCAGCCTGGCCGAGGAGGGCCTGGAGGCCCGCTGGCGCCGCCACGCGGACGCCGGGTCCTTCCTCCAGGAGCAGATCCAGGCCCGCGGGTTTGAGCTGCTCGCCGAGCCCGACCACCAGCTGGCGCCGCTGACCGCGGTCCGGCTCCCGGGCGAGCTGGACGGCAAGCGGGTGCAGACTCGCCTGCTGCGCGAGCACCAGATCGAGATCGGCGGCGGTCTGGGTCCGGCGGCGCCGCCGATGTGGCGGATCGGGCTGATGGGACACAACGCCAGCCGCGGCGTCGCGCACGCCGTGCTCATGGCGCTGGATCAGGTGCTCGCCGGCGAGCCGGTGCCCCAGGTCGCCTGAGCCTGAGCCTGAGCCGACCGTCGGTTACGCCCCGGTGCGCAGGGCCCGGTTCAGGGCCTGCTGCGCGGCCCGGGACTGGGTGAACTCCACAAACGCCGTCACCTCCCGGCGGGTGGGGCCCACCGAGGAGTGGACCACGTGCCACCCGCGGCGGGGCAGCCCCTCCCGCGGCCGGATCAGGGCCAGCATTCCCACCTCCAGCTCCAGCTGCACGGCGAACCGGGACTGAAGCGCGATTCCCAGGCCGAGGGCCACCGCCTGCTTGATCGCCCCGTTGGAGCCCAGGGTCACGGTGCGGGGGGTGAGACCGTGGCCGGCCAGGTACTCCTCCGACAGGGTCCGCGTCCCGGACCCCGCCTCGCGCTGGAGCCAGGTCCGGTCCTGGAGCTCGTCGACGGTGACGGTGGAGCGGCTGGCCAGGGGGTCGGTGGGCGCGGCGATGAGCACGAAGTCGTTGGCGGCAAAGCGCTCGCCGCGGATCGGCAGGTGCTCAGGCAGCCGCCCGGTGATCGCCACATCGATCTGGTGGCTCACCAGCCGTTCGAACACGTCCGCCCGGTTGCCGACGTGCAGGATGATCTCCAGCTCCGGATGGGCCTCGCGGAACACCCGCACCAGCGGCGCCACCAGGTGCTCGCCCGCGGTGGTCACCGCTCCGATGCGCAGCGTCCGCAGCGCGTCCTCGTGGGCCTCCCGGGCCGCCCGGGACCCCTGCTCCAGCAGGCCCAGGACATCGGCGGCGTAGGCGGCGTACGCCTCGCCGGCGGGCGTGGGGCGCAGGCCCCGCCCGTCGCGCTGCATCAGCGGAACCCCCACCTCGCGCTCCAGGGCTCCGATGGCCGCCGACACCGACGGCTGGGTCACCACCAGCTCCGCCGCCGCTGCCGTGACCGACCCGCACTGGACGGTCTTGAGGAACGCGACCAGCTGGGTGACGGTGACGGCCACCGTCAGGCGTGCAGCGCGGAGTCGTCTCCGATGCGCCGCCGGCCGTCGACGCGGGTCGGCTCGCCGCCGGTGGCCACCGTGGCCCGGGCCCACACCAGGTGGTAGAGCACCAGCAGCTGGACGAGGGCCAGCGACTCGGAGCGATGCAGGTCGGTCCCCACGGTGAACTCCCCCAGCCGCCGTGCCCGCAGGTGGCTGGCAAAGCTCATCCGCTCCCACATCGCCTCCTCCAGCTCGGCGGCATGCTCCGGGGGGATGTCACCGGGGATCCGGAGCAGGACGTCCCGGTCGCAGCGGATGACCTGCGGACCGTCGCGCGTGCCGTCGATCAGAGGCGAGAGGTCAGGCTGGGGCAGGGTGTCATGCAGCATGACCTCGGCGTCGAGATGCGACGGGTCATCGGTGCGGCGGGCGCCGAACGACACCACGATGTCGGCGTGGCGCCGCTGGGGCCCGATGAACTGGGCGGCGTCGTGCTCACGCAGGTCCAGCTCGCGCAGCACCTCGTCGGTGGTGTAGCTGCGGCGCGTGCAATCGCGCTTGAGCTTCCAGGCCCGCCGGAGTTGCTCGGCCGGTGCGAGGAACACGCGCACGTCATGGGCGGTGCGCAACGACTCGGTATGGAAGTTCAGCAGCCCCTCCACCACCAGGAACCGGCTGGAGCGGAGGTACACCGGCCGCCCGAGCGTTCCGTCGCGGTGGTCATAGACCGGCTTGAGCACCGCCTCGCCGCGCCGCAACTGGACCAGGTGCTGGGTGAGCACATCCAGGTGGTTGGCCTCCGGGTGCAGCGGCGTGATGCTCAGCTGGCGCCGCTCCTGGCGGTCATAGCGGTGGTAGTCGTCGGCGCTGATGCGGGTGACGTGGTCCTCGCCGACCACGCGGATGAGCCCGCGCGTCAGCGTCGTCTTCCCGGCTCCGGAATCGCCTACCACACCGAGGACAATGGGTCGGGCCATCGTCGCGGGGATGATAAACCCGCCGCGTCGCCCCACAACCCCCAGCCACAGCCTGGGTTGTGGGGGATTTCTCGTCCTATGGACAAGTGAGGCCCCACAACCCCTTCGCCACCGCGTCGCGCTCCGGCAGGTGCAAGTCGTTTCCGGCGGTACGGGCGGGGTATCGCAACTCGGGCATCGCACCGCCGACAAGGAGATCACGCCGCTTATGAAGGCAGTTGCCTGGCACGGAGTTCACGACGTCCGCGTCGACACGGTCCCGGATCCCCGGATCCAGGAGCCGACCGACGCCATTATCCGGGTTACCTCATCGGGGATCTGCGGGTCGGACCTGCATCTGTACGAGGTGCTCGGCCCGTACATCGACGCCGGCGACATCCTCGGCCATGAGCCGATGGGTGTGGTGGAGGAGGTGGGGTCCGACGTCACCCACATCCAGCCCGGCGACCGGGTGGTGGTCCCGTTCAACATCTCCTGCGGGCACTGCTACATGTGCGACAAGGGGCTGATGTCCCAGTGTGAGACCACGCAGGTGCATGAGTACGGCACCGGCGCGGCCTTCCTGGGCTACACCAAGCTGTACGGTCAGGTCCCCGGCGGCCAGGCCGAGTTCCTCCGGGTTCCCCAGGCCCACTTCGGCCCGGTCAAGGTGCCTGAGGGCCCTGCGGATGACCGGTTCGTCTACCTCTCCGACGTCCTGCCCACCGCCTGGCAGGCGGTGGAGTACGCCAACATCCCGCCGGGCGAGACCGTGCTGGTGTTGGGGCTGGGGCCGATCGGCGAGATGTCATGCCGCATCGCCCAGCACCGCGGCGCCGGCCAGGTGCTGGCGGTCGACCTGGTGCCGGACCGCTTGGAGCGCGCGCGCGCCCACGGCGTCGACGCCATCAACCTGGACGAGGCCGATGACCTGGCCGGGCTGATCCGTGACAGGACCGACGGACGGGGCCCGATCTCGGTCATCGACGCGGTCGGCATGGAGGCGCACGGCGCGCCGGTGGCCAAGCTGGCTCACCGCCTGACCGGGCTGCTGCCCGACCCGGTGGCCCGGCAGGTCATGGAGCACGTCGGCATCGACCGGCTCACCGCCCTGCACGCGGCCATTGAGGTGGTGCAGCGCGGCGGCACCGTCTCCCTGTCCGGGGTCTACGGCGGCGCGGCCAGCCCGATGCCCCTGATCCAGATGTTCGACAAGCAGATCAACCTGCGGATGGGTCAGGCAAACGTGCGGCGCTGGATCGACGACCTCATGCCCCTGCTCACCGACGACGGGGATCCGCTCGGCGTGGAGCAGTACGCCACCCATCACCTTCCCCTGGACGAGGCGCCCCACGCCTACGAGATCTTCCAGAAGAAACAGGACGGGGCGTTCAAGATCCTGCTCAAGCCGTGAGGCCGGCACCCCGCGCGCCGGGGGAAGGTCAGCGCCCGCGGACGGTGAACCGCAGCCCGTCCCGCGGCCCCAGCGTGGGCGTGGTGGCGACCCGCGGCTCCCGGGCCGACCGCGGCTCCAGGCGCAGGCGCCGGAACAGGACGGTGGCCAGCGCCCGCAGCTCGTACTCGCCGAAGCGCTTGCCCAGGCACATCCGGGAGCCGCCGCCGAACGGCACGTAGGCGCCCCGCGGCAGCGCCGCCTCGCGCTCGGGCCGGAACCGGTCCGGATCGAAGCGGAAGGGGTCGGGATACAGGTGCGGGAGGTGGTGGGTGACCCAGGACGAGTAGTGAGTGCCGATCTCGGCCGGAACCGGGACGCCGGCCAGCGTCACCGGCCGGAGGGTCCGGCGCGGCCCCACCCAGGCCGCGGGATATCGCCGCAGAGTTTCCTTGAGCGAGCGCTCAAGCACCGGCAGGGCCACCCCGTCCAAGTCGGCCGGGCCGGCCTCCCGGGACCCCAGGACGCGGTCCAGCTCGGCCTCCACCGCTCCCCGGGCGGCCGGATGCCGCCCCAGCTCATGAGCCAGAAAGGTGAACGTGGTGGTGGTGGTGTCATGCCCGGCGAACAGCAGCGTGATCGTCTGGTCGCGGACCACGCGGGTGCTCAGCGGCCGGCCCTCGGCGTCGCGGGCCCCCAGCAGCAGGCCGAGCACGCCCCGTCCCGGGTCGCCGCGCCGCCGGCGCTCCTCAATCTCCGACCGGACCGCCGCATCCAGCGCCTGCCGGGCGGCGATGGCCCGGGCCAGCGGGGAGCGCGGCAGCCGGAGCATCTGCATGGGCACGGGCTCTCCGTGGATCGCCAGCGACGCCTCAAACGCCTCGGCCAGAGTCTGTTCGCGGACCTCGGGAGCCTCCAGCCCCAGCAGCGCCCGCAGCGCGATGCGCAGAGCCAGCCGGCGGATCCAATGATAGAGCTCCACCACCTGTCCCTCCTGGAGCCGCTCGGTGGCCGCTCGGGCCTCCTGGAGCATCGTGGTGGCCACCGCCGCCACCTGCTCTCGGTGAAACGCGGGCAGCAGCAGCATTCGGAAGTCCCGGTGATAGGGCCCGTCGGTGTTGAGCAGACCATCGCCGAGCAGCGGCCACAGGTCGGCGAAGCGGCCCTCCCGCCACTGAAACGCGTCGGACTCGCTGACCAGGATCTGGTGGTTGACCTCCGCTCCGATCGCCCAGACCACCGGCTCGTGCAGCAGCCGGATGGTGAACACCGGGCCGTACCGGCGGTGGTGTTCCAGCAGCAGCCCCAGGGGGTCGGCGATGATCCGCCGCGTGTGCGACCAGCTGGCGCGGGTGCTCCCCGGCGGCAGCTGGGCCCGGCGCCGGATCCGCCCTTCCCGGCGCAGGTCGCCGGCGAGGCGCGCCAGCAGCCGCGTCTCCATCATCGGCGGCTGGGGAGCGACGATCGTGCGGGCCGGGCTCGCTGGCGCAGCGGTGGGCATCGCGCCGCTCACGATGTCACATCGCGGCCGGGTGCTTTTCAGCCGTAGGGCGCGTAGCGGTGGTGGAGCATGAGGTCGTTCCCGTCGGGATCGGTGAAGAACGCCATGTGGCACACGCCGCTGTCGAACGTGTCACCCAGGAACGTCACCCCCCTGGCCTCCAGCTCGGCCCGCGCCGCCGCCACGTCGTCGACGTGCAGGGCGAGATGCCCGTTCTTGGAAGGGGCGAACTCCCTCCCCGCCCGCTCGGGCTCCCAGATCCCCAGGCAGGTGTCGCCGGCCCAGAATTCAAACCGCCCGTGGTCGTCCGGGCGCAACCCCAGGGTCTCGCCGTAGAAGCGCCGCGACCGTTCGGCATCCCGTGAGGGGATGCCCACAAAATCAAGGTTGGTGATCATGCTCACACGGTGGCACCGAACGCGGTCAGGTTCGGCCCCCAGACCGAGCGACCCGATGGCCCTCAAAGGCTGGGGGAGGCTGCCGATTACCTGGGTAACTGGAGGACCAGGCGCGCGGTCGCAGACCGCCGCCGCGGGACGGCGTTGCGGCCGCGACGTCAGAGACCCTACGCCGCGCCCGGCAACCGCAACCTAGACTTAAGGGCAATGAGCAACTCCCCCAGCACCGACACCAATCACCGGGTTATCGCGTTCAGCGAGGTTCGGCGGATTGTGGCCGAGCAGCGTGGCAGCAAGCTGTTCGACGAGGAGGCCGAAACGCTCCTGGATGCGGCCAGCGACATGATGCTGGCCGAGGACCGCCGTGAGGTCCAGGAGGCGCAGGAGCACTTCGACACGCAAATGGACCGGCTGGAGGCGGGTCGCTGGTCGGAGATGGTCGGTACCGACGCCCATCCGGGCACGGCCATCAAGCTGCGCCGGGCGTTCGCCGGCTGCGCGCCCGAGCCATACCCGCTGGCCGCCTGACCGGCGGTCAGCCCGCCCGTTCACGGCCCCCCCGCCCCCGCGTAGACTGCCGGTGTGGCCGTCCCCAGCGCCGCTCAGATCGAGAGCTATCAACGTGACGGG
This sequence comes from uncultured Solirubrobacteraceae bacterium, assembly GCA_963753235.1. Classification (GTDB taxonomy): domain Bacteria; phylum Actinomycetota; class Thermoleophilia; order Solirubrobacterales; family Solirubrobacteraceae; genus Palsa-465. The sequence goes on from CAVWBJ010000001.1 coordinate 77,555, forward strand.
TTCGTCATCCTGGAGCACTTCCTGTCGCCGGAGGCGGTGGAGGCGGCCCGCGAGCGGTTCATGGCCGCCTTCGAGCACCGCTGGGAGACCGGGATCGCCCCGGACGAGGTCAACTACACCCCGGGGGTGACCCCGCCGGAGCTCACCCGCCAGCTGTGCAACGTCTGGAGGGCTGATCGGGTCCTGGCGGGAGTCACGCTGTCGGCCGCGGTGGGCGAGTTCGCCGCCCGCCTGGGCGGCCTGCCCGGGGTGCGCCTGGCCCAGGACAACGCCATCTGGAAGCCGCCGTCCGGCAAGGCGCTGCTCTGCCACCAGGACGCCGCCTACCTGGACTACCTGGATCCCCCGAACATGACGACCTGCTGGATGGCGCTGGATGACACCGCGGCCGACACCGGCACCATCTACTACGTCCGGAGCTCGCACCGCTGGCCCCACGCCGCGCTCGGTGGCACGTTTCACGCTCCCGAGGACTGGCTCGGTCATGTGCGCCAGTCGATGCCGGCCGGGGCGGAGCTGGAGCTGGTGCCGATTGAGGTCCCGGCCGGGGGTGCCGCCTTTCACAACGGCTGGACGTTTCACGGCAGCCCACCCAACGAGCGGGCCGACGCCCAGCGCCGGTCGATCATCAGCCATCTCATCTCCACCGACACTCGCTGGAACCCGCGGCACGCCCATCCCATCTACTCGCGCTATCGGCGGCCGGGTGAGCTGGAGATGGACGAGGCCTTCTTCCCCATCCTGTGGCGGGACGGCTACCGCAGCCCGTGGCTGGAGGCGTACGGGCGAACGCCTGAGCCCGCCTGAGCCTCAGGAGGCGCTGACGGCATGCACCCCACGGCGGCCCGCCTGTCCGAACGTCTGGCCCGGCGTGGCCTGGACATCCAGGTCCGGCGGCTCAGCGACTCGGCTCGCACCGCCGCCCTGGCCGCGGCCGCGCTGGAGGTGGAGGTCGGTCAGATCGTCAAGTCGCTGGTGTTCCTGCGCCGGCAGGACCCGGTGCTCGTCCTGTGCGCCGGCGACCGGCGGGTCGACGCCGACCGATTGGCGCTCACCCCGGCCCCGGCCGACCGCGTGCGGGCGATGACCGGCTTCTCCATCGGCGGCGTGCCGCCGCTGGGGCACGACGTCGAGCTGCCGACGACGATCGACACCTCCCTGCGCCGTTTTGCCACCGTCTGGGCGGCGGCCGGCACTCCCCATGACGTATTCCCGGTGGCCACCGAGGCCCTGATTGCCGCGATCCCCGACGCCGTGGTGGCCGACGTGAGCTGATTGGGACACCCGGCCTTGACCCTGACGCGACGTCATGCCCGACGATGTCAGAGCGATGAGTGAATACCGGATCGGAGAGGTGGCGCGGCTGGCCGGCGTGTCGGTGCGGACCCTGCACCACTACGACCAGGTGGGGCTGTTGGTGCCGAGCGGACGCAGCGACGCCGGGTACCGGCTGTACTCGCCCGCGGACCTGCGGCGGTTACAGCAGATCCTCTACTACCGCGAGCTTGACTTCCGGCTGGACGGCATCGCCGGCCTGCTCGACGGTGACGGGGGGTCGGCCGAGGAGCACCTCCGCCGCCAGCACCGGCTCCTGCGGACCCGGCTGGAGCGCACCCGGGAGCTCATCGCGGCCATCGAGAACGAAATGGAGGCACGACGCATGGGACTGTCCCTGACCCCGGAAGAGCAGCTGGAGGTGTTCGGCACCGCCCACCTGGGCGAATACGCCGGCGAGGCCGAGGAGCGGTGGGGACGCACCGCCGCCTACCAGGAGTCGCAGCGGCGCGCGGCCGCCTACACCAAGGACGACTGGGTGGAGATCAAGCGGGAGGCGGACGCCAACCTGCAGGCGTTCGCGGACGCCCTCGCGGGCGGCATGGCCGCGGAGAGCTCGGCCGCGCGAGAGCTGGCCGAGGCGCACCGCCGTCACATCACACGGTGGTTCTACGACTGCTCGCTCGCCGAGCACCGCGGGCTGGCCCAGATGTACATCGCCGACCCGCGGTTCCGCCGCACCTACGAGGAGGTGGCCCCCGGCCTGGCCCAATTCGTCCGCGATGCCATCCTGGCCAACGCCGCCGGGTCGTAGGATCGCGGGCGTGCCCGGTCCACCGCCCAGCTGGTCATGAGGGTCTTCCTCTCCAGCGACATCGAGGGCACGGCCGGGATTGCCGACTGGGAGCAGGTGCGCTCGCCGGGGGCCGAGTACGAGATCGGCCGCCAGTTGCTCACCCGGGAGGTGAACGCCGCCATCGACGGAGCCGTGGAGGCCGGCGCCGACCACGTGCTGGTCAACGACTCGCACCGCACGATGTACAACCTGCGCCCCGACGCGCTGCACCACGGCGCCTCATATCTCTCGGGCCGCCACAAGCCGCTGTACATGATGGAGGGGCTTGACGGCTCGTTCGACGCCGTGTTCATGATCGCCTACCACGGCGGGATCGGCGCCGAGCGGGCCGTCCTGTCTCACACCTATAACCCGGCGGCGATCTGGGAGGCGCGGCTCAACGGGGTGCCGGTGGGCGAGAGCGCGCTCAACGCCCTGGTCGCCCTCCACCACGGCGTGCCGGTGGTCCTGATCACCGGCGATGACGCCACCGCCGATGAGGCGCGCCCGTTCCTGCCGGACATCGAGGCGGTGGTGGTCAAGCGATCGATCACGCGATTCGCCGCCGAGAGCCTGCACCCGGACCGGGCCTGCGAGCTGATCCGCGCCGGAGCGGCCCGGGCGGTGGCCCGGGCGCCTCGGGTGGCGCCTCCCGCCATTGAGCTTCCCGCCACGCTGGAGGTGACCTTCCTGACCGCTGACATGGCCGAGATGGCGAGCTGGATCCGGGGGGTGGAGCGGCTGGGCGCCCGGACGGTGGCGATCACCGACGCGGAGTCGCTGCGCCTGTACCGCATGTTCGTGACCCTGGTCGCCCTCACCCGGTCGATCGTGGAAAGATGACGCTCTGGTGGAGCTGACCGGCGGCACCCGAGATCCGTTGACGCTGCGCTGACCCTGATGACGGCGCTCCGGGATTGGCTGCGCGTCCATGATCCCGGGTACGGGGCGCTGCGCCGGGCCGGGCGGGCGGCAGTGGTCATGCCGATCATGTTCGCGCTCGGCAGCCAGGTCATCGGCAATGCGGTGATTGCCACCTTTGCCGCGTTCGGCTCATTCGCCATGCTGCTGCTCGTCGACTTCACCGGCACCATGCGGGAGCGGCTGGGAGACCAGGCCGCGCTCGGCCTGGCCTGCGCCGGGCTCATCTGCGTGGCCACGTTGGCTTCCCGCACCACCTGGCTGGCCGCGCTGAGCATGGCGCTGGTCGGCTTCGGTGTGCTCTTCTCCGGGGTGGTCAGCGCCACCCTGGCGGGCGCCACCACGTCGCTGCTGTTGGCGTTCATCCTGCCGGTCTCGCTGGCCGCGCCGCCCTCGGCCATCCCCTCCCGGGTGGCCGGCTGGGGGATGGCCGCGGCGGCATCACTGGTGGCCATCTGGCTCCTGTGGCCGGCCCCCGCGCGCAACCCGGTGCGGGGAGCCGCCATCGCCGCCTGCCGGGCGCTGGCCGACCGGCTGCGCAGCGACGTCGCCTACGTCATGAGCGGCGGCGCGGCCGAGCTGGAGGAGGCGCATCGCCAGGCGGTGGTCCGGGCTCAGGAGGCCCTGGCCACGCTCCAGAAGGTGTTCTTCGCCACGCCCTACCGGCCGACCGGGCTGACCACCGATGCCCGAGCGGCGATTCGCCTGGTCGACGAGCTGCGCTGGCTGGAGACGATCGTCCGGCGCGCCGGGCCCGGGCCGCATCCCCCGCGGGCCGCGCCGGCGGTGTGCGCGGTCAAGCGGGCGGCGGCCGACCTGCTGGAGCGCGCAGCCGATCTGCTGGAGGATCCGCACAGCCTGCGGGCCGACCTGCCGGGGGCCGGCGACCGGCTCCGCCAGACGCTCATCGACCTGGAACAGGCCGCCACCACCGTTCTGCCGGGGCCGCCTGAGCAGGGGCGGCCGGCCCCCCAGGCCGAGGCGGTCGTCTCGGCTCTGGACCCCACCTTTCGGGCCCAGGAGCTCAGCTTTGTGGTGGCCCAGATCGCCGCCAACACGGAGTTCGCGGCCGCCGCCGCGCGGCGCTCGTGGCTGGACCGGCTCCTCGGCCGTCAGCCGGCGGGGTTCGCCGGGCCGCTCACCGCGGCCCAGGCCCGGGCCGGCGCCCATGTCGACCGTCACTCGGTGTGGCTGCACAACAGCCTGCGGGGGGCGGCCGGTCTGGGGCTGGCGGTGCTCGTCGCCGACGTGAGCACCGTTCAGCACGGGTTCTGGGTGGTGTTCGGCACGCTGTCGATCCTGCGCTCCAACGCTCTGAGCACCGGGGAGAACATCGCCCGGGCGCTCGCCGGGACGGCCGCCGGCTTTCTGGTCGGCGGGCTCCTGGTCTATCTGATCGGTACCAACACCACTCTGCTCTGGGTGCTGCTGCCGGTGGTGGTGCTGATCGCCGGCCTGGCCCCCGCGGCGATCTCGTTCGCCGCCGGCCAGGCGGCGTTCACGCTCACGCTGCTCATCCTGTTCAACATCATTGCGCCGGCCGGCTGGCGGATCGGGCTGGTGCGGGTGGAGGATGTGGCCATCGGCGGCGCCGTGAGCCTGGCGGTGGGTTTGCTGTTCTGGCCCCGCGGAGCCGGCGCGTTGCTCGGCCGCGCGCTCGCGGACGCCTACACGGCCAGCGCCCGGTACCTGGCCGGCGCGGTGGCCTACGGGGTCAGCCGGTGCGATGCCTCCGGGGAGGCCACTCCCCCGCCCGCCGCGGTGGCCACGGCCGCCGCGGCGGCCGCCCGCCGGCTCGACGACGCCTTCCGCGGTTACCTGACCGAGCGCGGCTCCAAACGGCTGCCGCTCGCCGAGGTCACCGGTCTGGTCACCGGCGTGGCCGGCATTCGGCTGGCGGCCGACTCGGTGCTTGATCTGTGGAGCCGGGACGGGGTGCCCGCGGGCGAGCGGGCGGCGGCTCGCCGGGAGCTGTTGGCCGAGGCCACCGGCGTGACCGAGTGGTACGACGCCTTCGCCGCCGGTCTCACCGGACAGGGAGAGGTTCCGGACCCGCTGCCCCCGGACGCGGTCGCCGACGGGCGGCTGGTGGCTGCGGTGGAGCGCGATCTGCGTCAGGCGGATGGACACGCCACGGCCACCGGCGTGCGCGTGATCTGGACCGGCGATCACCTGGACGCGGCCCGCCGTCTGCAGGCGGCGGTGGTCAAGCCCGCCCGGGAGGCCGTCGGTCCGGCCCGGGCGACCGCGCGGTGATGTCGCTGGACGGGGCTTTGGCCGGGACGGGGGCCGGTGGTACCGTGGGTCGGGTGATGCGGATCCGCGCTGGCCTGTCTGGTGCCGTTGCCGCCGCGGCGCTCCTGGCTCCCGGAGCCGCCGTCGCCGCCGGGACGGTGGTCCCGGCCCGGGGGGCCACCCGGGCCTCGCTCGTCCACGCCTTTGTGGTCCAGGACGGGTCGTCCGCCGGCATCAGGGGCGTCTATGTCAGCCGGTCCCGGCCCCCGCTCGGTGTGGTCTGCCAGAGGACCCCGGACGCCGGAACCGTTCGCTTCCTGTTTCGGTCCTCGGGCCGGTCCTGGCGCTTTGCGTTCTCCACCACCGGTCGCCGCCGGGGCGGGGCGCTGGCCCAGCAGCTCGAGCGCGCCTGCGGTTAGCAGGCCTCGCCCTAGTTCGACAGGACGGTGAAGAAGTCCCGGCTGTAGGGCGCCAGCAGGTGACCGTAGATGCCGTACTGCCCGGGGACGACCGGGATGGGCGTGGGGCCGCCCGTCCGATGGTGGACGTACAGGTAAGCGGCCACCCAGTCTGGGTTGATGTCCAGCTGCACGGCGCGCTGGACGCCGGCTGCCGCCATGGCGTCGGCGAACTGGGCCACGGTCAGGCTCTCGCCGGCCGCCCACACCAGATCGCCGTTGGCCTGGATGCCCAGGCCACTGCGAGCCACGGCGGCGACACCGCCGATGGTGGCGCCCCAGCAGTTGCTCCCGCACGTGTTCACCGAGCTGTCAGGGACGCCGTGGTTGATGAGCAGATGCAGGTTCTGGCGCACGGAGGCGATCGGCGCGCCGGGGGCCGGAACGCCGGCCCGCCAGATCCCGATCTGGGTCCGGCCGTTGCGGTAGGTGACCACCGACCCCAACCCGGCCTGCAGGGGTACGGCGGTCCGGCCGAACGACTCAAACCCGCCGGAGTCGGTGCTGAACTTGAACCCGCCGTTGAACCCGAGGATGAGGTGATGGATCTCCCGCCCCGCCACCATGTCGCCGTAGTGCCAGCCCGCGCCCCCGGGATCCAGCGAGCCGGCGTGCAGTGCGAGGTGGACGAGCCGCTGGTCCAGGCGCACCAGCGTCACCCCGGAGCGTTCCGTGATCCACAGCGCGGGGCGGCCGCCGATGGAGGCCATCGTCTGCCAGCGGGGGGTGAGGGGAGCCGGTAGGTGGTCGACGAGCCGGTGCGATGGTGGCCGGTGGACGGCCGCCGACGAGGAGCGCTGCGTGGTGGTCGACGCGGGGGCCGAGGAGCGCGAGATGGTGCCCGAGCCGCCCGTGGCTGAGCTGCCGCTGCCGCCGCAGGCCACCAGCGCCGGCGCCAGGGCGACGAGCAGATACGTGAGAAGGCGGCGGTGCGGACGGGTCACGAGCGGTGACGGCGGGCCAGCCTGACAGTCTCCCGCCCGCTGGGAGGCTACGGACGGGTTCTAAGCCCCGGACATGCGCCGGGTGAGACGACGCTCATCGAGCGCGCCGCCGCCGGTTCCAGAATCGCCAGCCGAACGCGATCCAGACCAGCCAGATGAGCGGTCCGGGGCCGAAGCCCTCGTGCCCGGGATGGCCGACCAGCGTGGAGGCGACGACGCCGATGAGCATCACGGCCGCGGTGAGCGCCACCAGCACGGCGACCACCGGACGAACCGGCCCCACCTCCCGGCGGGGCGGGCGCGCCAGCGCCATCTCCGGTCCGGGGAGGTCGGCCACCACCGCATCCAGCTCGCCGTAGGTCCGGGCCGACAGGGCCGCGCCCAGCCGCTCCTCCAGCTCGTCGGAGAACAGCCGACCCTCGGCGGCCGCCTGGCGTAGGCGCTCGGCAATGTGCTCACGGTCCGCGTCCGAAGCTCTCAGGGTGGCTCGCCTCATCATCGGTGTTCTCCTCGATCGCGTCCTGTCTGTCGCCGGTCCCTTCAGGCTACCGCTCCGGCGGTCTCGGCCGAAACCGGGGCTCGGTGACGGCGGACGGCGGCCCAGCTGCGACCGGCCGTGTAGGCCAGGGCGCTCCCCATGCCGACGAAGAACCCGACCGGCCAGTTGGTGGCAAACGCCAGGGCGATCGAGGCCCACACGGTGACCAGCGCGATCACCATCGACAGCAGCACCGCCCCTCCGGGCCGGGTGGTGAACGCGCGCGCGGCGGCGGCGGGTCCGATCATCAGGCTGAAGATGAGCGCTGTCCCCACCACGGGCACGGTCATGGTGGTGGCCAGCGCGACGACGAGCAGGAACGCCAGCTCAAACCCGAACAGGTTGACCCCCCGCGCCTGCCCGCTCTCCGGCAGGACGGAGCTGAGCAGCAGCGGCCGATACAGGACGACGAGCACGGCCAGGCAGACGATGGTCAGGGCGATGGTGGGCGCGAGCTGATTGGAGCTCACTCCCAGGACCTCGCCGAACAGCAGCGAGTAGATCTCCGGGGCATACTCGAAGCTGAAGCCGAGAAACAGCGCTCCCAGCCCGAGCATGAACACCAGCGTCAGGGCGGTGGCGACGTCACGGCGGCCACGCCGGCCGAGCAGGCCGATGCCGAACGCGCCGGCCACCGAGAACACCCCCAGCCCGATCAGGGTGTTGACGCCCACCAGGCTGGCGGCGGCGGCGCCGGCGAACGACCCGTTGGGGACGGCGTGGGCCACGAACGCCGCGCCGCGAAGGACCACAAAGAACCCCACCGCCCCGCCGACCACGGCGACCAGCGTGGCCACGACCCAGGTGTTGACCATGAACCCGGAGAACATCGACCTAACGCCCCCCGCGCGTCACGGGCGGCGCCGGCCCCCCCACCGGGCGGCGATGTAGGCGATCAGCACCAGCGTGACCACGAAGAAGCTGACCGGCCAGCCCCGGTGCAGCGGCGGCCAGTCATAGCTGTCATAGGCCAGGAGCAGCCCGAGCCAGACGGCCCCCACGCCGATGCCGGCGGCCGCGGCCACCGCCCGCCCCGGCCGGCGCGTGAGTTGCAGGGCGGTGGCGGGCGGGCCCACCAGCAGGGCGGTGCTCAGGATGGCCCCGATCGTCACCGCCGAGAGCGCGACGGCAACCGCCATGGCGATCAGGTACAGAATCCCCACCAGCCGGACCGGAACGCCCCGGGCGGCGGCCAGCTCCGGGCTCAGCGAGCTGATCAGCAGCGGCCGGTAGAGCAGTACCACGATGCCCAGGGCGACCGCCGACAGGACGAGGACCAGCGGGAGGATCGACGGCGACAGGGTGAAGATGGAGCCGAACAGGATGGTGATGGTGGCGCCGGTGGTGCTGGTGACGGTGGTGCCCAGATACAAGAACAGCGCCGCCAGCCCGAAGCCGGCCCCGAGCACGATCCCGGTGGCCAGGTCACGTCCGCGGGCCCGCTGGACACCGATCAGCTCCATCACCCCGGCGGCGGCCACGGCGATGCCGACAAAGCCCCACAGGGGGGCGATTCCCACCAGGTAGGCGCTGGAGCCGCCGGCGGCGCCGATGTCGCCCAGCGCCTCCCCGGCGAACGCCTGGCCGCGCAGAACCGTGAACACGCCCACCGCCCCGGCGACCACGGCCACCAGTCCGCCGACCAGGGCGGCCAGCTGCACGGCGGAGCTGGAGAAGAAGCCGGGCGCCACCAGGGTGTGGGCGAGCTGGCCCATGACGGGAGTCAGATGATCTCCACGTCGTGACCGCCACCGGCCGGATGCTCGTCCTGGCCGGTGCCCGCCACCACCATCACCCGGCCGTGGACGCGCAGGACGTCGACGTGATGGCCGTAGAGCGCGGACAGCACCTCGGAGCGGACCACCTCCTCGGCGGTTCCGCTGGCCGCTCGCCCGGAGGCGATGTACACCACGCGGTCCATCACCGGAAGCAGCGGGTTCATCTCATGGGCGGAGATGAGCACGGTGATCCGCTGCTGGCGGGCGATCTGCGAAAGCAGGCGGACCACCTCCTGCGCGCTCGGGAGGTCCAGATTGGCCAGCGGCTCGTCGAGCAGCAGGAGATCCGGGTTGCTGATGAGCGCGTGGGCAATGAGGATCCGCTGTTGCTCTCCCCCGGACAGCTGGCCCACGCGGGTGTCGGCAAACCGGGTGGCGTCGACCGCCGCCAGCATCTCCTCCACCCGGCGGGCCCGACGCCGGGAGGGGAGCGCCGGACCCAGGCGGTGGCCGTCCAGGCCCAGGCCGACCAGATCTCGCCCGCGCAGCGGCATGTCCGGGTCGAGCAGAAACTTCTGTGGGACATAGCCGACGCGTCCCCGGGCGCGCGTCCCGTCGCCCAACTCCACGCGTCCGCTGCTGGGGGTCTGGAGCCCGAGGATGACGCGGAACAGCGTCGTCTTCCCGGCGCCGTTGGCGCCGATCAGCCCGGTGAACTCGCCCCGGCGCAGGGTGAAGCTGACGTCGTCCAGGACCGCTCGCCCGCCCAGCCGCACGGTGACGCTGTTGACATGGAGCGTGGGCTCGCGGAGCTCCGGAGCGGTGAGGGAGCTGCCGGTCATCTAGAGACTGCTCACGAATTTCCGCCTCACGACACTAGAGGCGGAGGGTGGAGGTTCCGGTGGTGACCGCCCGGTCCAAGGCTCTGACCTCGGCCAGCATCCAGGTCTGATACCGGTAGCCGGGGGTCGGCATCGTCTCCGAGACGCCTACCACCGGAACCCCGCTGCGGCGGGCGGCGGCCAGGAACGAGTTGGTCAGCGAGTCGGTGACCTGCTCGTTGTACAGGATGGCCTTGACCCGATGCCGGGCGAGCAGATCGGTCTCGGCGGTCACGTCCTGGGGGGCCGGATCGACGCCGTTCATGATGTCCGCCTGAAGGCCGAACGGGGTGAGGTTGGCGGCACCGGCGGCCGAGAGCATGTAGTCGGCGACCGGCTCGGTGGTGGCCACCGGGGTGTGGGGATGGCGCTGGGCGAACTGCCGCAGCGCCGCGTACCACGGCTTCAGAGAGGCGTCGAACCGCCGCTCGTTGGCGGCGAAGTAGGCGGCGTGGGCGGGCGCCAGCCGGCTGAGGTCGGCGGCCACGGCCTGGGCCACGGCGGGCATCGTCCGGGGTGCGTACCACAGGTGGGGGTTGGGGGTGGAGTCCGGCAGCCTGAGCAGGGCCTGCACGCTGAGCACCCGCCGGGCGGGGTTCGGCGCCGCCGCCTCGATCCGGTTCATGAACGCGTCGTAGCCGAGCCCGTTCTGGACGACGAGCTGGGCCGCACCGACGGCCTCGGCCACGGTGGGGCTGGCCTCAAAGGAGTGGGGATCGGAGTTGGGGTTGCTCTCAATCGCCGTCACCGACACGTAGCGGCCGCCGATCTGGGCGATCACGTTGGCGTACTGATTCTCGGCGCCGACGGCTGTGATGGGGCCGTGGCCGGACTTCGCCAGCGAGGCCGACCCGCACCCGGCCACCAGGCCGCCGAGGGCACCGCCGGCCAGCAGCGCGGCGGCGAGACGGCGGGCGGCAAGGTTCACGGGGCGTCCTATCAGGCGGGGGCGGGGCGGTGCAAGTGAACCTAGCATAGAATGAGTCCCAGTCTCAATCTTATTATGGCCTCCGATCCCTCTATGCTCCCGGCGGTGCACGCGCAAACCGGCGTCGAATGGGCCGAGCATGCCCGGGAGGTGCTCCACCGGGCCGGCCATCAGCGGGGAGCCGCGCGCGATGCCGTGATCGAGCTCCTGTCTCGCCAGACCTGCGCCCTCAGTGCCCAGGAGATGGAGGATGCCCTGCGCCAGGCCGGTGGCCGGCGGCCGGTGGCCCGGGCCAGCATCTACCGGGTGCTGGAGCTCCTCCAGGACCATGAACTGGTGACCCGGCTTGACCTGGGGGACGGGACGGCTCGCTACGAGCTCGTCGACCCGGCCGGAGAGCACCACCACCACATGGTGTGCGACCACTGTGGGCAGCTCGTCCCCTTCCACGATCCGGCATTGGAACAGTCGATCAGCCGTCTTTCGGACCGGCTCGGCTTTCGCACCAAGGACCACGAGGTCACCCTGCACGGGGAGTGCCCCGACTGCCGGTAGCCCCCGCCGCCACCGGCCCGGGGAGTCCACCAGACAGCTGGGGGGTTTCACCGGGCGCCGACGGGAGAGTGCGGCCGGGCCGTGGGAACGTTGAGGGTTGTGACTCGCGCCGAACGCACCACCAACCTGATCGGGGTCGTGACTCCGTTTGTTGGTGTGATAGTGGCCATCGCGCTGCTCTGGGACCATGGGGTCGACGCCGTCGACCTCGCCATCCTGGCCGCCATGTACCTGATCAGCGCCGTCGGGATCACCGTTGGCTTTCATCGGCTGCTCACCCATCGGGCCTTCCAGACGCACGCCTGGCTGGAGCGGACGCTGGCGGTCATGGGGTCGCTCTCGGTTCAGGGCTCGGTCATCGACTGGGTGGCCGATCACCGCAAGCACCATGCCCACACCGACGAGGAGGGCGATCCGCACAGCCCCCACGTCGGTCACGGCAGCGGGTTGGGGGGTCTGTGGTATGCCCACACCGGCTGGCTTCTGCACACGCAGGGCCAAGCCGACTGGAAGCGCTATGCCGCCGACCTGTACGAGGATCCCGGCATGCGCCGGATCGGACGCCGGTTCCCGCTGCTGGCCCTGCTCACCCTCCTGATCCCGGCGGCGGCCGCTTTCCTGCTGGACGGGATGACGGTGGGCGCCGCTCTCCGCGGGTTGGTGTGGGGCGGGCTGGTCCGGGTGTTCCTCGTCCACCACGTCACGTGGTCGGTCAACTCCATCTGCCATTTCTTCGGTCGGCGGCGGTTTGCCATCGACGATCGTTCGACCAACGTGGCCTGGCTCTCGCTGGTGTCCCTGGGCGAGTCCTGGCACCACAACCATCATGCCTTTCCCCGGTCGGCCTTCCACGGCCTGCGCTGGTGGGAGCTTGACCTCTCCGGGATGCTGATCTCCGGGCTGGAGCGCTGCGGCCTGGCCTGGAACGTCGTCCGCATCACGCCGGAGCGCCAGGTCCAGAAGCTGGCCCGGGCTGCCGCCGAGCCCGCGGACGCGCCGCTGAGCGTCTGATCACCGCCCACCCCCCGCGTTCGGCGCCGTCGTTCGGCACCGGCCGGGCCCAATCCGCCTGTATCGGCATGAGGAGGTTTGGGCTGGATTTGGACCCCCAAGTGGGTGGAACATCCGTCCAATGCCCCCGGATCGCTAATGGATCTCCGAATCCCGGCCGACTAGGTGCGTGAAGGTTTGCGACACCCCGCTTCACCGATTCGGAGGACTCATGGGGAATTTGCAGGTAAGCGATGACCTGATCGACGGCGACGTGCGCGTCCTGCGCGTGGCCGGCGAGGTCGATTTTGATGTGGCGCCGCAGTTCAAGCGGCGCATCTCGAGCCTCATCGAGGCCGGAGACCGTCAGCTGGTGGTCGATCTGACCGCCGTGGAGTTCATCGACTCCACCGCCATCGGTGTGCTGGTCGGCGCCATCAAGCGGATGCGCGCGGTCAGCGGCTCCATCGTGGTCGTCTGCGACAACGAGGACGTGCGCGCCATCTTCGAGGCCGTGGGGCTGGAGAACGTGATTCCCCTGCACCACTCGCATGAGGACGCTTTTGCTGCCCTTGCCGTCACCGCCTGAGCAGGTCGGCGGCACCAGCCTCGCGGAGGCGTTCGCACCCGTGGATCTCCGTCTTCCCGCCCGCCCGTCCGAGCTCAAGCGAGCCCGCGACTGCGTGGCTGCCGCGGCGGCTGACTTCGGCTTTGCCCGCCAGGCGGCCTACGAGCTGGTGTTCGCCGTCAACGAGGCGGTCACCAACGCCATCAAGCACGGCAACCCGCATGACGACGGCACCATCGGCCTCACCATTGACGCCGACGGCGATGCTCTCGTCTGCGCGGTCCATGACGCCGGCCCGTTCGTCCCGCCCGGGGCCGAGCAGGAGCCGGGCACGGCCGAGAGCGGCCGCGGGTTTGCCTTCATGTCGGCGCTGACCGACGAGTTTGAGCTGCTGGTCAAGCCGGCCGCGACAATCGTCAGGCTGCGCAAGCTTCGTCGCGCCCTGGTGGCCAGTGTCTGATCGCGTCACACGCCGCCGCTGGCGCCGCGGTAGCACCATCGGGGTGCTGGCGGCCGGGCTGTGCCTGGCTCCGGCGGGGGTCAGCGATGCCGGAACCTCATCGACCCATGACGGCCGGCCGCAGACGGTCAACGCCGCCCTGGCCGCGGCGGTGGCCGGGTCCGGCAACAGCCAGGGCAGCCTGTCGGCAGCCCCGGCCGCCATGCAGGCGCACTGGCATGGCGGCGGCGACGGGCCCGGCAACGGCCAGGGGGGCGGATGGGGCGGACCCCACGGCGGCGCCGGGCAGGGCGGCTCCGGCCAGGGAGGCGGTGGCTGGGGCGGCTCCGGCGACCAAGGCCAGGGCCACGGTGGCGGCTGGGGAGACGGTGGCAGTCAAGGTTCCGGGAGCTCGGGCACCGTGAGCTCCGGCTCCAGCTCGGCGCAGCCCGCCACTCCGCCGCCGGCCACCCCGGCGACGCCCACCCCTCCGCAGAGCCCGCCCGCGGGCGGATCCGGCTGGAACACCGGATCCGGCGGAGGCGATCAGCACCCCGGTCAGGGTGGCGGCTGGGGCGCTCCCCACGGTGGCGATCGGGGCTCCCGCTCCTCTGACAACGGCCATCACTCCGGCTGGGGTGACGGCTGGGGCCACGGCAACGGCAACAGCGGCTCCTCCTCCAGCAGCAGCGGCTCAGGCGCCACGCCGGCCTCGTCCAAGGGCGGCTCGTCCTCCTCCTCGTCCTCCTCATCCTCCACCACTCCGGTGACCCCGGCCGTGACCACCGCGGCCTCTGCGAGCCCTGGCTCCACCCCGGCCGCCGCCTCGGCGCCGGCCACGCCGTCGACCGCCACCACCCCCGTGGTCGTCAGCGTCAACCCGGCCACGCCCGCGCCTTCGGCCTCCACGCCCTCCCGCACCGGGAGCCACGCCGGCGGGGGAGTCCCGACCGGCAAGCGGTCGCAGAAGACCTCATCGCGGACCGCGGTCACCGGCGCCAGGGCCACCGTCGCCGGGATCGCCGGGACCGCCGGCCCGGGTACCGCAGCGGCCGCTGCCCCGTTCCGCGGCCTCGCTGGGTCAGCGTCCCCGGCCCGCGGGCTCACGGCCGGAGCCGGTGCGGCAGCGGCGAGCCCCGCCGCCGGCGACAGCGCGGCCCGGCGCCACCACCAGTCGGAGACATCCAGCTTGCCCCAGCCGTTGCGCACGCTCGGTCATGAGCTCAGCTCCGTGCCCCAGGTGGTCAACGGCCTCGTGCCCCTGCCGGTGCCGGATTGGAGCAAGCCGATCATCTTCGCGCTGCTCCTGGTGTGCGCGCTGCTCGCCTTCCGGGCGTGGCTGGCCGGCCACCGGGCCCGCCGCCTGGAGACCCAGCGCCAGCAGCTGGCGGACGACCTGGCCTCAATCCAGGCGGCCCTCATCCCGGAGATCCCGGCGGCGCTCGGCGGACTCGATCTGTCGGTGGCGTACCGCCCGGCCGACGGGCCGGGCGCGGGCGGCGATTTCTACGACGCGTTTGCGCTCGACGCCGAGCGGGTGGCGATCATCGTCGGGGACGTCTCCGGCCATGGTCGCGACGCCCTCGGCCGCGCCGCCCATATGCACTACACGCTGCGGGCCTACGTGGAGATGGGGCTGGAGCCCCGGGCCGCGCTCAAGCTGGCCGGCCGGGTTCTCGGCTCTGACCGGGACGACCTGTTCACCACGGTGGCGGTGGCCGTCCATGACGCCACCGCCGGGACGCTCACCTATGCCACCGCCGGCCACCCGGCGCCGATCCTGCTCGGCTCAGGGGCGCACGAGCCGCTCACTCGTTGCGCCTCTCCCGCTCTCGGCTGGGGTGTGGCCACCGGACGGCGGCAGACCACCATCCCATTCTCGGAGGGCGCGCAGGCCTGCTTCTTCACCGACGGGGTCACCGAGGCGCGGGTCCGAGACGAGTTGCTCGGCCGCGACCGGCTCGCCGACATCCTCCGTGAGCTCGGCCCGCAGGCCCAGGCCCAGGACCTCCTGGAGGTCGTCCAGCGCCAGGCGCCGGCCGTGCATGACGACATGGCGGCCTGCATCGTGGCGGCGACCACCGGCACGGTTCTCTCCGACCTGCGCACCGAGGAGCTGGAGGTCGACCCGCGGCAGATCGTCGCCGGCCAGGCCGCCCGCTTCCTGGAGGCCTGCGGGGTGCTGCCCGCGGAGGCCGACGCCATCCTGAGCGAGGCCGAGACGATCGCCTCCGAGCGCGGTGTGGCCGTGCTCCGGGTGGAAATCGACGGGCCGGAGGCGAGGGCGTCGGTGACCGGCCCGGCCCCAGGCCGCCCCGAGCTTCAGCAGGCGTGATGGCCCGCGACGGTCGGCAACCTGACCGCAGGGATCAAGAACACCCCACCAGAGGCCGATGACCAAGCCATGAACGCTATTTGCCTTTCTCAGGACGCCATGACCGTGCTCGGCCTGGCCGGGACCGCGCTGCCGTTCGCCGAGTCGGTTGATGATGAGGTGGAGCGCTGGCTGCGGCCGTTGCGCCTCTACGGTGAGGCGGGCGCTTCCCTGCAGGCGCTCGGCATCGGCGAGGGCCGGGTCGCCGGCACCGGCGAGATCCCGCAGCAGGCGGTCAACGCCACCCCGCAGGAGACGCTGGCCCAGGTGACGGCGGCCGCCCAGCGGATCGCTGCGGACCGCGGCGCCACCACCGTCGGCACCCAGGACATCCTGAGCGCCGTCATGCAGCACTACGGCGAGGCGTTTGACCGCGCCCTGGACCGCCATTCCGGCGACAGCGCCGAACTGCTGGAACGGCTGACCGCTCGGGCCCCCCAGGCCTAGGGCCGCAGAAAGGCGGCGCGGCCCCGGTCGACCGACTCCCAGGCGGCGCAGCCGCCCAGGTGGTCATTGACCAGCCCCATCGCCTGCATGAACGCATAGACCGTGGTGGGGCCGACAAACCGCCAGCCGCGGCGCTTGAGGCTCCGCGCCAGCTCCCGTGACTCGGCGCTGACAGCGAGCGCGGCCAGACCGGCGCGATCCAGGCGCCCGGGGCGCGCCGGCGGTTCGTACTCCCAGACGAAGCGGGCCAGTGACCCGGCCTCGGCCACCAGCTCCTGCGCCCGCTGAGCGTTGTTGATGACCGCCTCTATCTTGCCTCGGTGGCGGACGATCCCGGCGTCGGCGAGCAGCCGCTGCACGTCCGGCTCGCCGAACCGGGCCACCTCGGCAAAGTCAAACCCGGCGAAGGCCGCGCGGAACGCCTCGCGCTTGCGCAGGATCGTCAGCCAGGACAGCCCTGCCTGGAAGCCCTCCAGGCTGAGCTTCTCGAACAGGCGGACGTCATCGGCCACCGGGAACCCCCACTCGGTGTCATGGTAGGCGCGGTAGTCCGGGGTGGAGTCGGCCCACCAGCAGCGGGCGATGCCGTCCTCGCCGACGACGATCCCGTCGGTCATCACCGGTCGTTGAGGTCCAGCACCGGGATCGGCGGCTCCACGCCGGTGTCGCTCCCGGTGGAGATGATGGCGGTGCCGAGGGCGAAGAACTCAATCACGTGGCTGCCCCAGCCGTGGCTGCGTTCCGACAGGGTGACGCCGACGATCCCCTCCGCCTCCAGCTCCTGGGCCTCGGTCTGCATCCGTTGCATGGCCAGCTCGCGCGCCTCATACAGGGCCTGGGTGTAGTTCGGCAGCTCCACGTTGCGCCCCGTCTGGGCCACGGTGCGCAGGGGGCCGCGCCGCCCCACGTGGTAGACGCAGCTCCCCATCACCATCCCCACCGGGCGATGCCCGGTGCGCAGCAGGGTCCAGAACTCCTGTCCGGAGAGGTCGCTCTGGAACGGGCGTCCGTTCGGCGCCCGGTGCAGCACCCCGTCGCGATGCTTGACCGCGGTGCCGATGGCGATGAACTCGGCCATGTTCGCCCCCCACTCGTAGCGGCCGATGTCCAGTCGCACCCCGACGATCCCGTCGGCGCCGAGCTGATCGGCCTCCTCCTCCATCCGCGTCATCGCCAGGTGGCGGGCGCTGTACATCGCCTGCGACAGCACGTCGAGCTCCCGGCTGGTCGTCGGGCCGGTCACCTGAAAGCCGATGTGGAAGATGGAGCTGCCGACGACCAGGCCGACCGGGTCAAACCCGGCCTCGGTGACGAGCAGGAACTCGTTGACGCTCAGGTCAGACGTGTACAGGCCCTGGCGGTTCTGCTCCAAGCGCTCGCGCCCTGACTGGGGGACTCCCTCCAGCGAGCCGGGGTCGTAATCGGTCATGAGGCCCGGAGGCGGACGGTCGGTTTGACGGGCGGCGACGGCGATGGACCGGTGCCCGCCCGGACGGCGGTTCCGGCTGCGTGCATGGTGATCACCCAGCCGCGACGCTCCCCGTCGCCGCGGCCGGAGACCCGGTAGGGCAGGCCCAGGCGGCCGCGGTGCCAGCCGCGGTAGCCCGCTGTCTGCACCGAGGAGGCGAGGGCCAGCGTGTCCCGGTGGATGGAGTGGGAGAGCGCCACCCCCACGGCGCCGGTCCCGTGGGCGTCGGAGACCTGGCCCTCCAGCCGCGCCCGCACCGTCTCCCGGGCGATCCGAAACGCCCGGCTGAGCTCGTCAAGCTCCTGGTTGCGGGCCAGCGTGCGCAGACGCTGGAGGCGGAGCGCCACCGGGGGAGAGGCGAACACCACCGTGGTGGTGGCCAGCAGGCCGACGGGCTCATGACCGGCGGTGTGCAATCGCCAGTAGTCCTGGACCGACAGGTCGGTGAGCAGGGGCCACGCCTGCCCATCGGAGCCCGGGAAGCGCACCGCGGTGCCGGTCACCATGTACTCGATCGTGCCCTCGCCGAGATCGTGGTCGCCTCGATGCAGGTGCACTCCGACCACGGCGTCGGCTCTGACCTGGAGCGCCTCCTCCACCAGACGGTCCAGGGCCCGGCGCCGGGCCAGGGTCCAGGCGTCAGTGAGGACGTCCAGCTCGCACACCTCGGGGGCGTGCCAGCGGTAGTTGCGGATCTGGGATATGGAGGGCTCGGTGTACGGGTTGACGTAGCCGGCGGCCTGCGAGGTCCAGCTGCCGGCCCGCCCGGCCGTCCAGGTCACGATCTGGCCCGGGGGGAGCGCCGGCAGGTACTGCCAGCCTGGGCGCACCACGCTGGCCCCCATCACCTGGGCCAGCGGCTGGGGCCCCATCCGGCGCAGCAGGGCGAACTCGTTCACCGACAGCCCACTGGTGAACAGCGACCCGCCGGTCCCGAGCGACTGGAGTCGCTGCTCAGCGCCGGCGGGGATCCCACCCTCCTCGATGCGCCGCCGCGCGCCGTCGGGGTCGGCGTCCGTGTCACCGGGCCGGCTCAGAAACCCCATGCGTCACATTGTGGTCCATTGACCGGTCACGGCGCCAAGCGCTGCCGCCCCCAGGACCCGTCGCTGTCCCGGGTGTAAAGCAGGCGGTCATGGAGGCGGTCGTCTCGGTTCTGCCAGAACTCAATCGTCTCCGGCACCAGGCGGAACCCGCCCCAGCCCGTCGGCAGCGGTAGCTCACCGTCGCCATAGCGGGCGCGCAGCTCGGCCACCCGCTGCTCCAGCTCGGCGCGGCTGTCAACCGGCCGGCTCTGGGGTGAGGCCAGCGCGCTCAGTTGACTGCCCGGAGCCCGGGTGCGGATGTACGCCGCTGATTCCTCGGCGCTGGTTCGGTGCACCGGGCCGGTGATCCTGACCTGCCGGCCGAGGGCGCTCCAGTAGAACAGGAGCGCGGCCCGCGGGTTCCCGGCCAGTTCCCGGCCCTTGCGGCTCTCGTAGTTGGTGTAGAAGACAAAGCCCCGCTCGTCGACGGACTTGACCAGCACCATCCGCACCGAGGGCGATCCGTCGGCCGTGGCCGTGGCGACGGCCGCTGCCTCCGGGGCGGGGACACCGGCCGCCTGCGCCTGGGCGAACCAGGCGGCGAACTGGCGCAGCGGATCAGGGTCGGCCTCTTCCTCGTTGAGGGACGGTGGCGGGCTGGTCATCGCAAGCGGCCATGCTGTCACGCAGGTCGATCATCTGTCGAGTCCGCCGCCGCGATTCAAGCCGGTGGCGGGCGCCGCCGACCTCAATTGCAGTCAACCAACTGAAAAGGGCAAACCCAGTGTGAGCTGGGGACGCAAAGCCAGAGGTCTCGCGCACGGCGAGATAGCTCGGTTGCCAGTGCACACCACGGAAGGTGCGTACGAGATGAAGCAGTACCTTTTCAGCCGCCGGACGCTGGGTTGGGCCCTGGTGCTCTCGGCCTGTGCCCTGCTGCCGGCCCAGGGGGCGTCGGCCGCGACCGCGCCCACCTGTCCGACGCCGGCGCTGTCGCAGCCGTTCCTGTCCATCGGCGACAGCAACCGGTACACGTTGGCGCCCGGAGAATCTGCCGACAATTTTGCCGGCGCCGGATGGACCCTGAGTGGCGGTGCGAGCATCATCACCACGCAGCTGTCTGACGGAATGACGGGCTCCGTGCTCGTCCTGCCCGCCGGGGCCCGAGCCGTGAGTCCGGCCATATGTGTGGCCGGGGGATACTCAACGGCTCGGATGGTGACGCGGGTGCTCGGAACCAGCGCCAGTTCGGCAACGACATTCGCCGTCTCGCCGGCAGGCAGCACCACCCAGAGCGGGGGCATGCCCGTCCTGGCCAAGACTTCGTGGGCGGCCTCGGCACCCGTGAATGTGGCTCCGGGCAACAGCGCGGCAGAGCTGGTCCAGCTCAGGCTGGCGGCGGGCGCCAAGGCGCCCACCATCCAGGTCTACAACCTGTACGTCGACCCCCGGATGCACTGAGCGGCGCCGGCTGACCCGGCTCGGCAGCGCTGACGGAGCGCGCTGCCGAGCCGGGCGTCAGACTGTGGCGGCGCAGATGAGAGACCCAGATTTCGAGCGGGAGTTGGCGCGCGGCGCGGACGCGCCCTGGCTGGCGCGCCGCTCGCTCGGCGACTGGTACGGCGCGACCCTCCAGGCCGACGAGCTCCACCTGGCCAAGCTGCTGACCAGCGAGCTGGTGACCAATGCCGTCCTGCATGGTCGCGGACTGATCATGCTCCGGGCTCGGTTGGGGGATGGCCGGCTGGCGGTGGAGGTGGCCGACGAGGGCAGCGGCTTCGATTACGCCCCCGGGCAGCGCCGCTTTGACCATCTGCGCGGTCGCGGTCTGGCCATCGTCGATGCCGAGTCAGCCCGGTGGGGGATCGGCGACGGGACCAGTCAGGTCTGGTTTGAGCTGGCGGTGGCGCAGCCGGCCGCCACCGGCCGCCGCTAGAGACCGCCCAGCTCGGCAAACAGCGCCCGGGCGGCGGCGATCCCCAGGTCGACGTGGTCGACCGGGAGCCGTTCGTTGGGCGAGTGAATGTTGGCGTCTGGCAGCGAGAAGCCGGTGATGATGGTGGGGATGCCGCGCTCCCCGAGCGCGGGGACGATCGGCAGTGTCCCGCCGGTCCGGATCAACGCCGGCCGCACCCCGGTGGCCTGCTCAAAGGCGGCGAGCCCCAGCTGGATCGCCCGGGCATCCGGCGCCACCAGGCCCGGGGGCGCCGCCGACAGGAACTCCACGCGGAGCTCGGTGCCGTCCGGGGCGGCCTGGCGCAGGAGATCCTCAAACGCCGCGGCGATGACCTCCACCTGCTGACCGGGCGCCAGCCGGATGGAGACGTTGGCCACCGCCTCCACCGGAATCACCGTCTTTTGGAGGATGGGGGAGCCGCTCTGCACCCCGTTGACGTCCAGGGCCGGCTCGGCGAACGTGCGCACGTAGAACTCATCGGCCGCCGCCGGGTCCGCCGGCCGGGCCCCCTGGCCGGCCAGCTCGTCGGCCCCGGCGGGCAGGCTTCGCCACCCCGCCAGTTCCTCAGGTGAGGGAGCCGCCACCCCCTCGCGCAGCGGCGCGGCCAGGCGGCCGTCCTGGGCGAGGAGCGGGGCCAGGGTCCGGGTGAGCGCATGGGCCGCGTTGAGCGCGGCGCCGCCGTAGATCCCGGAGTGCAGATCGCGCTCGCCGGTGCGCAGGGTGATGTGGAAGTAGGCCACCCCGCGCACGGCGATGTTGAACGCCGGCAGACCGCGCTTGATCATGCCGCTGTCGAAGATCACCGCGGCGTCGGCGCCCCGCGTGTCGGCGGCCAGGAACTCCAGGATGGAGTGACCCCCGGTCTCCTCCTCGCCGTCGCAGGCGAACCGGACGTTGACCGGCAGCTGTCCGGCCTCAGCCAGCTGACGGGCGGCCGCCATTAGCATGTACAGCTGCCCCTTGTCGTCGGCGATCCCGCGGCAGTAGAGATCATCCCCGCGGATCTCCGGCTCAAACGGGGCGGACTCCCACAGCTCCAGGGGGTCGGGCGGCTGGACGTCGAAGTGCCCGTAGCACAGGACCGTGGGGGCGCCGTCGGCGTCCCGGGAGGCCCGGAGCTCGCCGACCGCCAGCGGTTGCCCCTGCCAGTCCACCAGCTCGGCCTCGCCCCCGGCCCGCCGGATCAGGTCACAGACCCACTCCCCGGCGCGGGTCACGTCGGCGGCGCGCTCGGGATCGGCGCTGATGGACGGAATCCGCAGGAACTCGGCCAGCTCTTCGAACCAGGGGGGCATTGCCGCGAGCCTACCCGGGGCCGCCGCGCGATGCGCGCCGGCTCGTCCGACGGCTCCGGTCCCCGCCGCGGCGGTCAGCGGGCGCCGGCGGTGGCGCGCTCCTTCGCCGTCACATGGGTGACCGGCAGGCCGAGCGCCTTGGCCTTGCTCACCAGGTCAAGCTTCACCCACCGGGAGATACCGAGGGGCAGGGTGGAGATGATGATCTCGTCATAGCTGCCGAGATTGACCGCGTCGTGGATGGCCATCAGCGGTTCGGGATCCCCGACGCTGCCGCTCACCTCCGCGCCGGCGGCCTCCGACAGCTTGGGCAGCGCTGCCTGGAGGACGACCTCCGCCTCGCGCTCGCCCGCCTCCCCGGGATCCACCACCTTGTGCATGCCGTGCGGGCGCCGCGGCACCACCAGGTGAAACCGGGCCTGGCCCTGCTGAGCCCGGCGGCGGACGGCGTCCAGGAGAGCGTCGTTGGCGGCGGTTTGGTGGGCGACCACCAGAACGTTGACCGGGTCTGACATCTGCTCACCCCCTGCGGGAAGAATGTATCAACTGTTACGAGCCCCATCCAGTATCCCACCGGATGCCCCCGGGTTCAATGCCCGAGGCTGCCACCGAATTTGCGACTCAGGCACTAGTCGCGGCCGAAGGCCCGCCGGTGATAGGCGCTCCGTGCCTCCGGGTCCGTATCCCCGGCGATCCGGGTGACGCCGATGCCGCGCAGCACCAGATCCCGGGCGGGCCGGGGGAGCAGGCTGCCGAGCTTGGCCGAGGTCCCCTGGGAGCGGGGCACCCAGACCTCAAACCGAGGCTGGCGCAGGGCGGCCAGGACGGCCGCGGACACATCCTCCGGGGTGACCACCGGCAGGGCCCGCGGCGTCGGCTGACCGTCGATCATCGCCGTGCGCACCTGCGAGGGCTGAACCACCGTGAACGCCACCCCGCGGCCGCGGTACTCCAGCCGCAGCGACTCCATCAGCCCCACCACGCCGTGCTTGGTGGCGGCGTACACGGCGCTCCCGGGAAGCGGCACCCGGCCCACCCCGGAGGCGACGGTGACCAGGTGACCGTGATGGCGGGGGAGCATCCGCTGCAGGGCCAGCCGGCAGCCCAGCGTGGTCCCATACAGGTTGATCGCGATCTCCCGGCGGGTGACCTCGTCCGGCTCCTTGTGAAACGGTCCCACCCAGTCGACGCCGGCGTTGTTGACCATGATCCCCAGGGGACCGTGGCGGCGCTCGGCGGCGTCGAGAAAGCCCGTGAACTGCGGGGGCTCGGTGACGTCCAGGGCAGCTCCGAAGGCCGCATCGCCGATCTCGGCGGCCACCCGGGCCGCGGCGTCTGCGTCGATGTCGCCGATGGCCACCCGCGCCCCGGCCGCCGCCAGCCCGCGGGCGACGGCGCGGCCGATGCCGGCGCCGCCGCCGGTGACCGCGGCCGAGGTCCCCGCCAGGAACAGATCGTTGGCTGCCGCGGCGCGCGCCACCTCAGGCCGCCAGCACCGGCGCCAGGCGCTGCTCCAGGGCCGCCCGGGGCAGGGCCCCCACCACCCGGTCCACCTCTTTCCCGTGCCGCATGACGACGAGCAGCGGGATGGACTGGGCGCCGAACCGCGCCGCCAGCGTGGGGTGGGCATCGACGTCGACCTTGACCACCTTGAGGTGCCCGGCGTGCTCGGCGGCCAGCTCGGCCAGCACCGGGGCCACCATGCGGCAGGGTCCGCACCAGGCGGCCCAGAAGTCAACCAGCACCGGGACGCTGGACCGGACCTCCTCCTCGAATGTGGCCGCGCCGGCATCGACGAGCCAGGCCAGGGAGGTCTTGCACTGCGCGCAGCGGGGTATCCCCTCCGGAACCGGTCCCACGCGGTTGCGGGCGCCACATGAGGAGCATGTGATGATGGATGCCATCCTCAGGTGGTTCTACCACCGCCGGACGCCCCCGTGCGGGCGGACCGACGCCGAGCGCACATGTACTCACTGATCGCCGCTGTCACTCCTCAACTTCCCGGCGTGCTCCACAGTCTGGAGCCGACGCTCAACCAGTACGGCTACCTGGCCGTGGCCGGACTGGTGCTGCTGGAGGACTTCGGCGTTCCGGTGCCGGGGGAGACGGTGCTGATCCTGGGTGCGGTGTACGCCGGCGCCGGGCGGCTCAACGTGTTCCTGGTGGCGCTGCTGGGCTTCCTGGCCGCCGTCGCCGGCGACAACATCGGCTTCGCCATCGGCCACTTCGGCGGCCGACCCCTGATTGAGCGCTATGGGCGCTACATCCTGCTCACGCCGGAGCGCATCGACAAGACGACCACCTTCTTCGAGCGCCACGGCGGCAAGATCATCGTCGTCGCTCGGTTCATTGAGGGTCTGCGTCAGGCCAACGGGATCATCGCCGGGATCAGCGGCCTGCACTGGTTCAAGTTCCTGATCTTCAACGCCATCGGCGCCGCGCTGTGGGTGGGTGTGTGGGTGACGATCGGCTACTTCTCCGGCAGCCACATCGATTCCATCTACAACACCGCCGCCCGCTACAGCACCTATCTGGCGATCGCCGCCGGCCTGTTCGTCCTGGCCTGGATCGGCCGTTATCTGTGGCGGCGCCGCGCCCGGCGCGCGGCCGAGACCGACTCAGTCTGAGCGGCGGAGCGCCCGCCAGACCCGCTCGGGGGTCATCGGCAGGTCGTACACGCGCACGCCCTGGGTGGCGGCGGCAATGGCGTTGGCCACCGCGCCCGGCGCGCCCACCACCGGGGCCTCGCCCACACCCTTGGCGCCGAACGGGCCGTCGGGCGAGGGCACCTCCACAATCTCGGCGTCGATCGGCGGAGTGGTGTCGGCGGTCGGCATGGTGTAGTCGACGAACGTCCCCGTGACCAGCTGCCCGTACTCGTCATGGGCGAGCCCCTCCAGCAGCGCCCAGCCCAGCCCCTGGGTCGTCCCCCCGCGCATCTGACCCTCCACCAGGGCCGGGTTCAGCGCCCGTCCCACGTCCTGGGCGACGACGTGGTGCAGCAGCCGCACCGCCCCGGTGTCCGGATCCACCCGGACGTGGGACAGGTGCGCCGCCGCCTGCGGCGCCGGTCCGAGGGCGCTGCGCCCGTGGCCCTCCACCGGCTCATGGCGGCTGCCGAAGCTGAGGATCTTGGCGGCGAGCTCCTCAATCGGCAGGGCCTTGGCCGGGACCCCCAGCGGCTGGACGGTCCCATCGACGATCTCCAGGTCCTCCACCGCGATCTCCAGCTCTTCGGCGGCCACCTCCAGCAGCCGGTTGCGTGCCTCCACCGCGGCGCGCTCCACCGCCCGGCCCACCGTGTAGGTGACCTTGCTGCCCCCGCTGGTGCCGGCGTAGGGCGCGGTGGAGGTGTCGGCGTTGACCACCCGCACCCGCGTGGGCTCGAGGCCGAACGCCTCGGCGGCAATGGCGGCAAAGCCGGTCTCCACCCCGGTCATGTCGGCGGCGCCGGTGATGACCGTCAGGCCGCCGTCGGCGTCCAGGCGGCAGACGGCGGCGGCCGGCTCATAGCCCCCGGGCCACCAGCCGATGGCCACCCCGATCCCCTCGTGTGCGGGCAGGTCGGCGCGGCGGGCCCACAGCGGGTGCTCCTGCACCCGCTCCAGGCAGGCCCGGGCGCCGAACACCGGGAACGGCTGCCCGGACGGGGACCGGTCGCCCTCGCCGGCCACGTTGCGCAGCCGCAGCTCCAGGGGGTCGAGCTCCAGGCGGCGGGCGAGCTCATCCAGCAGGGACTCCACCGCGAACGCCGCCGGGGGCGCTCCCGGCGCCCGGTAGGCGCCGAAGGTGACCCGGTTGGTGGCGACCCCCAGCGCGGTCAGCTCGTGGGCCTGCCAGGTGTAGGGCCCGGAGGCCAGCATGGCGGCAATCGATTCGATGCCGAAGTCATCGGTCGAGCCGCGGTCGACGTAGACCCGGGACCGGATCCCGGTCAGCCGGCCCTCGGCGTCGGCTCCCACCTCCACCGACAGGATCTCGGCCCCGGCCGGGTTGGTGGCCGCGATGTCCTCGCTGCGGGTCAGCGACAGCCGCACCGGTCGTTGCAGGGCGAGCACCGCCCCGCACACCAGCGGGTCGATGATCATCATCTTGCCGCCGAAGGCGCCGCCCAGCACCGAGGTGCGCACCCGGACCCGCTCCCGGGGGAGGCCGAACAGCTGGCAGATGCCATCCCGGGTGGCAAACGGAGCCTGGGTGGAGCTGGAGACGACGAGCTCGCCCTCCGGCTCCAGCCAGGCCACCGCCGACTGCGTCTCCAGATAGCCTTGATACATCCACGGGGTGGTGAAGCGGCCACGCACCACCACGTCGCTGGCCGCCAGGGCGGCGTCGATGTCGCCCTCGGCCAGCCGGGCGGTCCCCAGCACGTTGTCGGAGAGCTCCTCGCCCTCGATCCCGGCCGCGGCCACCGCCGCATGCGCGTCTCCGATGTCCGATCCCTCGCCGGCCACCGCCGCGGTCACCCGGGCCCGGGCCGCCCCGGGGGCGGCGCCGACCTCCAGGTCCAGCACCGGCTCCAGCGGCTCCAGGTCGACCTCCACCCGCTGGGCGGCGTCCTCGGCGACGGCCTCGCTCTCGGCCACCACCAACGCCACCGGCTGGCCGGCGTACACCACCTCCTGGCGGGCGAGCGGCTCATACATCCGGCCCTTGCCCGAGGCGATGATCGGCAGCTCGGCCGCGGTCAGCACCGCCACCACCCCCGGGGTCTCCTGGGCGGCGCCGGTATCGATGCCGCGGATGTGCGCGTGGGCCTCATGGGCGAGGACCAGCCGGCCATGGAGCAGCCCCGGCACCGGCAGATCGCCGGCGAAGCGCGTGACCCCCCGCACCTTCGGTCCGGAATCCCGGCGGGAAGCGGAGACGCCGATCACGGCCACAGCGGCCAACCTAGCACCGGGCGCGCCGACCCGGCAGACTACGCCGCCGATGACGCCCCCTGACGCCGACCGCGTGCTCGCCGACGCCCGCCGCATCTGTGCCGTAGCCGCCCCCACCTTCGCCGAGGAGGCCCGGGCCGAGCTGGTGGCCAGGCTGCTCGGCGAGGCCGGGGTGGTCGCCGAACGCGACGCCGTCGGCAACGTCGTCGCGGTCCTCGGCGAGGGACCCGAGGAGGACGCGGTGGTGTTCGCCGCCCACCTGGACACCGTGTTTGCCGCCGACACCGAGATCGGGTTCACCGAGGCGCCGGGACGGTTGGGGGCGCCCGGCCTGGGCGACAATTCGGTGGCGGTGGCCGCGCTGGTGGAGCTGGCCCGCCGGCTGGCCCCCCGGGTGCCGCAGCGGCGGATGGTGCTGGCGGCCACCGTCGGCGAGGAAGGGCTCGGCGACCTGCGGGGGGCCAAGGGGCTGCTTGACCAGCGCCCCTGTGCCGCGTTCGTCGCCATCGAGGGCCAGATGCTCGACAGTCTCACCCTGGCGGCCGCGGGCTCGGTCCGGTTTCGGATCATCATCCGCGGTCCGGGCGGGCACCCCTGGAGCAACCGGGACAACCCCAGCGCCATCCATGCCCTGCTGGCTCCCCTGGCCGGGCTGGTCGGCGAACTGCGGACGGCCGGCCTGGTGGCGAACGTCGGCGTGATCGGCGGTGGAACGGTCATCAACGCCATCGCCGGCGAGGCCCGGGCCGAGCTCGACGTGCGCAGCGAGGATGAGGGGGAGCTGCGCTGGGCGGCGGAGCGGGTGCCGGCGGCGTTCGCCGACGTTGCCGTGGGGCTGGAGGTGGAGGTCCAGGAGCTGGGGCACCGACCCGGCGGCCGGATCGACCCTGACCACCCGCTGGTAGCCGCCGCCCGGCGGGCCCGGGAGAGCGCCGGTCTGGAGCCCGCGCCTGAGCTGGCGTCCTCCACCGACGCCAACGCCGCGCATGGCCGCGGCATCCCGGCCATCACCGTCGGCGTGACCACCGGCGCCAACGCTCACCGCCTGGACGAGTACATCGATCTGGAGCCGCTGCCCGCCGGGCTGGCGGCGCTGGAGGCCCTGGCCATCGAACTGGCCGAGGGATGGGCCTGAGCGGCGTGGTGACGCCGCCGGAGCTGATCATCTTCGACTGCGACGGGGTGCTCGTCGACAGCGAGCCGATCGCCATCCGCATCGACGCCGAGGTGCTGGCGTCGCTCGGCCTGCCGATGTCGGAGTCTGAGATCGTGGAGCGGTTTGTGGGGCGCTCGCCGGCGGTCATGCGGGCGGCGCTGGAGGAGCAGCTGGGCCATTCCGTGCCCGACGATTGGGCCAGCGAATTCCGCCGGCGCTACGACGAGGCCTACGCCGCCGAGCTGCAGCCGGTGCCCGGGATCGAGGACGCCCTGGACGCCATCACCCAGGCCACCTGCGTCGCCTCCAGCAGTGACCCCGGCCCCCTCCGGCACAAGCTGAAGCTGACCGGCCTGTATGACCGGTTCGCCGGGCGCATCTTCAGCGCCACCCAGGTTCGCCGCGGCAAGCCGGCGCCCGACCTGTTCCTGTTCGCCGCCGAGCGGATGGGCGTCGGCCCGGAGGGTTGCGTGGTGGTGGAGGACAGCCGGTTTGGGGTGGAGGCGGCCCGGGCGGCGGGAATGGGCGTGTACGCCTACACCGGCAGCGTGACCCCGGCGGCGATGCTGGAGGGGGAGCGCACGGTGGTGTTCGACGACATGCGGCGGCTGCCGGCGCTGCTCGCCGACCGGTAGCGTCTGGGGTCTGATGGCGTTTCGATTCGTCTGCGTCCCGGCAGCACTGCAGGCCGCCCCGGGTGGGTGGGCGCGCGACATGCTGGAGGAGGGCGAGATCGCGCTGCTTCCGGATTCCGGTGGCCTGCCGGCGATCAACGAGGTGGCCCACGCCCTCGGCCTGGCCAGCATCGCCCTCGTCCGCGGCGAGCAGGATGTGGCCACCCAGGAGGACACGGTCATCGCCTACGCCGAGGCACTTCCGCTGGTGTGGGTGGCGCCCGGCTTCAGCGAGTCGGTGCGCCGCTGGGCCCGTGAGCGCGGCCCGATGACGCTGCTGGTGGCCGCCAACGGGCCGCTCAGCGACGAGGAGCGGCGGCGCATCGACCGGTTTGTGGCCACGCTGGGCCGCCAGAGCGAGTAACCGAGCGGTCCGAGCGGCCGCTCTAGCATCTTCTGACGTGAAGCGAATCGGGTTTTTGTCCTTCGGCCACTGGCAGCCCGCCCCGGGCTCGCAGACGCGCACGGCGGCCGAGGCCCTGCGCCAGACGATTGAGTTGGCCGAGGCCGCCGAGGAGCTGGGGATCGATGGCGCCTATGTCCGGGTCCACCATTTTGCCCGGCAGCTGGCTTCGCCCTTCCCGCTGTTGAGTGCGATCGGCGCCCGGACCCACCGAATCGAGATCGGCACCGCGGTCATCGACATGCGCTACGAGAACCCCCTGTACATGGCCGAGGAGGCGGCGGCGGCCGACCTGATCAGCGGCGGGCGGCTGCAGCTGGGGATCAGCCGGGGCTCGCCCGAGCCGGCCCTGCGCGGCTCCGAGGCGTTCGGCCACGTACCGCCTGAGGGCCAGACCGACGCCGATCTGGCCCGCGCCCACACCGCGGTGTTCCGGGCGGCCATCCAGGGCGCCGGGGTGGCGGACGCCGATCCCCAGATGACCGGGATCTCCGTCCGCCTGGCCATCCACCCCCAGTCGCCGGGGTTGGCGGAGCGGCTCTGGTGGGGTTCCGGGACGCGGCAGACCGCGGTCTGGACCGCTGAACAGGGCATGAACCTGATGAGCTCGACGCTGCTCAGCGAGGACACCGGCGTCTCGTTCGGCGAGCTGCAGGCCGAGCAGATCGCGCTGTTTCGGACCGCCTGGGCGCAGGCCGGATGGGAGCGCCAGCCCCGGGTGTCGGTCAGCCGCAGCGTGCTGCCGATCGTCACCGACCTTGACCGGGCCTACTTCGGGGGCCGGGCCGGGGGCGGCGATCAGGACCAGCTCGGATATCTGGAGGGCGTCGTCGCCCGCTTCGGTCGCAGCTACACGGGCGAGCCGGATGCCATCGCCGAGGAGCTGGCCCGGGATCCGGCGGTCCAGGCGGCCGACACCGTCCTGTTCACGGTCCCCAACCAGCTCGGCGTGGAGTACAACGCCCGGATGCTTGAGACCATCGCCCGGCATGTGGCGCCGGCGATCGGCTGGCAGCCGGCCGACACCGGCGAGCGGGAGGCGGCCTGAGCCCGCTCCGGGCGCGCGCCCGGAGCTGCGGGGGGTCAGCTCTGGCCCGCCCCCATGTCAACCGGGTAGACGCTGACCGGATCGATGGTGACCACCACCCGCTGCTCGCCCGGGCCGTCATGGTCCCGGACGTCGGCGCCGCCGTACTTGGCGCCCAGCCGGGTGGCGAACCCGTAGTCCCGGTCAGGCTCAATCCGGGCGTTCCCGCGCACCACCAGGTACCGGTAGGGGTTGGTCAGGTCCAGGATGAACAGGCTGCACTGAGGGCGCCGCATCAGATTGCGGGTCTTCAGGCGCGAGTCGTTCAGTGAGGTCTTGACCTCGCCGTCTTCATAGAGGAACCAGACCTCGGTCTGCTGCGGGAAGCCCCGGCTGTCGACGGTGGCCAGGGTGGCGACCGGCGCGTCCAGAAGATCACGGTGGGAGTCAGGAAAGGTGGTCATGACCAGATTCTGGCCCACCAGGCGGAGGTGGGGCGCCGGCGGGACGCCGCACCGCGGCGGCGGCCGGCGGAGCGGTGTCGGCATCAATCGCCTCCAGTCCGGCCACGGCGGCCAGACCGTTGGCGGCATCGACCAGCTCATCAAGCTCGGCGAGCAGCTCCTGGGACCGGGGATCGGCCCGCAGCGCCCGCTGGATGTCCCCGTAGCGCTCGCGCAGGGCCGGCAGCGGCCGGTTCCCCTCGGGCCCGGTGGGCTCGCCGAGGTGCCGGCGGAAGGTCGACTCCACGCGCTCCAGCAGCTCATCCACCCCGGCCTGCATCGGCTCCAGCACGGGCAGCGGCCGGTGCTCGGGGGCGTCCTGGGCCTGGAGCCGGAGCACGTGGGCGGCCTGGATGAGCCGCCGCATGGCTCCCAGGATGGCCTGGCTGCGGTCGGCATCGATCCGCCGGGGCGCCGGCTCGCTGAGCGACCGGGCGATCACCGCCTCCGCCTTCGTCCGGGCCAGCCGGGCCTGGCGGGAGAGCCGGGTCATCGGCTGCTCTCGCGCGCGCCGGCCGGTGGACAGGGCGCCCAGCACTCCATCGACGTACCCGCGCTCGGCCGCCACCAGATCGGCCAGCGCCTGCCAGGCCGGCACCTGCGACCACGTCGGCCACAGAGCGTAGGCGACGAGGCCGATCCCCCCGCCGATCAGCGTGTCGATGAGCCGGGCGGCCGCCGTGGCCAGAGTGTCCGGGCTGATGACGTTGAGGAGGAACACCACCAGCGCGGTGATGAAGGCGAACCCGACGGCGAAGCTGGCCGGGAAGGTGGCGTAACCGGCCCAGGCCAGCGCGCCCACCAGCGCCACGGTCACGGCGCCGGTGGGGTGCACCAGCACCGCAATGGCGCCGGCCAGGCCCACCCCGACCGCCGTGCCGACCGCGCGCTCGGCCCCCCGGGTGAAGGTGGCCCCGAACTCCGGTCGCAGCACGGTGGCCGCGGCCACCACCATCCAGTAGCTGCGCTGGATCGGCAGCTCCCGGGCGATGAGCGCAGCCACCGGCACGATCACGGCCAGCCGGATGGCATGCCGGGCCCCCGGGGACTGCAGCGACATGTTCGCCCGCAGCTGGTCCAGGCTGGCCCGGACGCGCTCCCGTGGCCGGTTGGTGGGGCTCATGGGGCGGCGGCTGCGCAGCCCTCCACCCGCCCCGGCCGCCGGCGCCAGCGAGGCGATCGCCCGCAGCTGACCGGACAGCGCCTCCAGCCGCCGGATGATCTGGCGCTCCACCGGGTCCCCGGTCAGCGTGGCGTCCTGGGCCTCGACGGCCGCGGTCACCTCGTCGGTGAGCCGGCGCAGGTGGGGCTCCTGGTCCAGGTGGCCCTCCAGCACCTGGGCGGTGCGCGCCAACGCCTGCTGAGCGGTCTTCAAGGTGGTGCGGGCCAGGGTCACGGCGGGCGCTGGCCTTTGCCGTCGGCGGTCTGGGCGGCGACCGCGGGGCGGGGCCTGCTGGCGCAGCAGCGCGTGCAGCGCGATCAGCTGGATGCGCAGCCGGTAGGCCTCCGAGACCAGGCTGCGCAGCGTCATCATCGCCGAGTCACCGAACAGGGTCGGCGACTCCAGGCTGGCCTGGGCGTCATCAAGGGCGGTGGCCGGGCTCAGGGCCGACTCGGCATCGGAGGCCCGGGCCAGCGTCTCCAGCTCCCGGTAGGCCGCCGCGGTGGCCGCCCGCTGGCTGCGCAGGGGGGGCGGCCAGCGGACCAAACCCTGAAGGAGCACCTGGGCCAGGCCGCCGATGAGGACCAGCCCGGCCAGGCCGAGCGCCGCGGGCGCGGGCTCGCTGAAGCGGCCAAACACCACCACGGCGATGATCGCCTGGGTGCCCACCACGCCTCCCCGGTTGCCCACCACCACCAGCAGCCCGCCCATCAGCGACCACAGGCAGAGGACGCACAGATGGATCCAGGTGACAGATCCGGTGACGCAGCCGACGAAGGTGGAGATGGACATCACCAGCGCGTCGATCGCCATCACCCCCACCGGGGGCCGCCCGCCGGTCACCCGCCAGGCGATGCCGACCAGCATCGCGCCGGCACCCATCGTCACCCCGGCGACCGGCCTTCCGATGGCGATGCCCACTCCCAGGACAGCCACCACGGGGATGGCGGCCAGCAGGCCGCCGGCGACCGAGACGCCGCTGCGGTCAAAGTGCGCGGCGGCCCGCACAGCGGTGGTGACGGCGCCCGGAGTCTCGCCCGTCTGGCCGGCCGGCGACCTGTGTGACATCGTGCCCGCGGCTTCCCCCCCGGGTTCAGCTCTCCGTGGAGGCGGGCCGCACCACGTTCTGCAGGGGCTCCCCGGCCCGCCAGCGCACCAGCTGCTCGGCGGCCAGGGAGGCGGCTCGGGCCCACCCGTGCGGGGAGTCTCCGGCGATGTGCGGAGTGATCGACAGCACGCCGGGGGCGCTCCACAGCGGGTGGTCGTCAGGCAGCGGCTCGGGGTCGGTGACGTCCAGGACCGCTCGCACGCGTCCGGCCGCGGTGTGCCGGACGAGCGCCTCGGTATCGACGACCGGGCCGCGGCCCGCGTTGACGAGCAGACTCCCATCGCGCATGGCGGTCAGCTCCGAGTCACCGATCAGCCCGTGGGTGGCGTCGGTGAGCGGGGTGAGCACCACGACGGCGTCGGCCCCCGGCAGCAGGTCCGGCAGCTCATCGATGCCGTGCAGGTCGTCGCGGGCCCGGGACGCGATGCCGATGACGGTGGTGCCCAGCGGCTCCAGACGGGCCTGGACCAGCCGACCGATCGACCCCATCCCCACAATCAGCACCGTCCAGCCGCCGAGATCGGCGAGCTGGCGGTCCGTCCAGTGCGAGATGCGCGCACACTCCAGCAGGCCGCTGCTGGCGCCCAGGAGCGCCCCCAGGACCCATTCGGCCACCGGCGCGTCGCGGGCCCCGCGGGCGCTGCACAACGTGGCCTGGGGCGGGAGCCGGTGCTCGATCCAATCCGTGCCCGCCGACAGCACCTGGACCACCGACAGCCGGCCAAGCTCCGGCAGGACCCCCAGGATTCCGCCGCCGCCCCCGGAGGGCGGCACCAGAAAATCGATGTGGTGGGGATCGATGTCCTCCAGCGCCACCACCTCCACACCCTCCGGCGCCCGCCGCCGGACCGCCTCCAGGGCGACGCCGGTGACGGCGGCCGTGACGGCATCGTCTGAGCGTGCGGGCGGGGGCGGCGCGGGGGTCACCGCGCACAGTCTGCCCCACATGCGACAGGGTTAACCGTCATGTCCCCCGCGCCCGACCCGGCGATTGACGCCGTCATCTTCGACATCGGCGGCGTTCTGCTCGACTGGAACCCGCGCTACCTGTACCGCAAGCTGTTTGACGACGAGCCGACGATGGAGTGGTTCCTGTCCGAGGTGTGCTCCATGGAGTGGCATGAGGCCAACGACCGGGGAGTCCCGTTCGCCGTGACCTGCCAGCAGCTCGCGGCCCGCCACCCGGAGTACGCCGAGCAGATCTGGGCCTGGGGCCGGCGCAGCGAGGAGATGATCGCCGGGCCGATCGACGGCACCGTGGAGATCCTGCGTGAGCTCCGCCGCCGCGGCGTGCCCTGCTACGGCCTCACGAACATGGAGGCCGAGACCTATCCCCAACGGCTGGCCCGCTATGACTTCCTGCGCTGGTTGGACGGCACCGTGGTGTCCTCGGCCGAGGGCGTGATCAAGCCGGACCCGGAGATCTTTCGCCGCCTGCTGGAGCGGTTCCGGCTGGTGGCGGAGCGGACGTTGTTCATCGACGACTCCGCCCGCAACGTGGCCGCGGCGGCGGCGGTGGGGATCCAGACCGAGCAGTTCCGATCGCCAGAGGCGCTGCGGGATCGGCTGGTGGCCGCCGGGCTGCTCTGAGGGTTCGGGCATGCCTGGGTGCGCGGCCGCTCCTGGTGGGACAATCCGTCGGTGGCGTCCGCGAACGTCGAGCTGGTGCGAAGGGGTTTTGTCGCCGCGCTGCGCGGCGAGTTTGACGTTGTCGCCGAGCTGCTGGATCCGAACGTGATCTGGCACGGAGGCGATCCGGCCTCCGGCTGCCGCAACCGTGAGCAGACGCTGGCCTGGATGCGCCGGGCCGCCGGCCGGGGGCCGGTTCGGCTGGTGGACGTGGCTGACGCCGGCCAGGATCAGGTGGTGGTGGTGCTCCAGCCACAGCCCGAGGCCGGTGGGGTCACGCCGTCGCCGCGGGCGAACGTCACCACCGTCCGTGACGGGCGGGTGACGGAGATGGTGGCGTTCGAGACGCCGGAGGAGGCGTGGGCCTGGCTGAACGGCCGCGGAGACCGGAGCTAGGGCGTCACGCGGAGGTCGTCTCCAGCGAGCGACCGGTCGCCCGGATCCCCAACAGGATCAGCCCGGCGGTCACCACCCCGCACGCGGCCATGACGATGAACGCGGCCGAGAAGCCCCAGGCGCTGTTGGCGCCCAGCACTATCAACGGCGCGAGCGCGCCGCCGATGTGACCCAGCCCGTCGGTCATGGCCACCCCGGTGGCCCGGGCGTTGGTGGAGAAGTGCTCGGCGGTGTAGGTGTAGAGCAGCGGCACGAGCAGCCCCACCGTCAACGACGCCAGGAAGCCGAACACGATGATGATGGCCGGGGAGACGAACAGGCCGATGACGACCAGTGACACCGCCCAGGCCAGAGCGAACACCGCCGCTGAGTACTTGCGCTCAAACCGGTCACTGAGCCGGGTGGTGGCCAGCGCGCCGACCAGGAAGCCGATGCCCGAGACGATCAGGTAGGTGGTGCTGTCGGCCAGGCTGTAGCCCTTGTCGACGAACAGCGTGGGGGCGAGGGTCAGCCAGCCGTAGTTGGAGATGTAGTAGACGAACCAGATGGCGATGAACAGCACCAGGCGGCGGGCCATGGGCGGGCGCAGCAGGGCGGTGAGGGGGATCCGCTCGGCCGGCGCCTCATCGGGCACGGGCTCCGGCTGGGGCAGGGTGTCCCCGTCAAGGTTCTGCAGCGCCGTCTCCTCGGCCTCGGCGACAACCTCCCGGGCCTCCTCGGCGCGGCCGTGGATGACCAGCCACCGCGGTGACGGCGGCAGGCCCCGGCGCATGAACAGGATGGTGATACCGCCGAGCGCCCCGATCCCGAACATGATCCGCCAGCCGTCCGCCAGATTGGGAACCAGCCCACGGGCCACGAACGGGACGACGGCGAACCCGGCGTAGGCGCACGTCGTCGCCCAGCTGGTGTACCGACCGCGCAGCGGTGCCGGGGAGATCTCGCCCAGATACGTGGTGACCGCGGCGATCTCAGCGCCGATCCCCAGCCCGGACACGAACCTGAAGATGACCAGTGTGGTCACGTTCCAGGAGAACGCGGCCAGGATCGTCCCCACCGAGAACAGGCTGACCGACACGATCATGCTCAGCCGCCGTCCGTACTTGTCGGCCACCACGCTGTCACCGAGTGCCCCGATGATGTAACCGATCAGGCTGCTGGTTACTGACAGCGACACCGCGCCCTTGGACGCATGAAACTGTGTCGCGATCACCGGAATGGCGAACGAGATGGTGACGATGTCAAAGAACGCGAAGAAGTAACCCGCGCCCACCACCCACAGCAGCCGTCGCTCGTAGGGCCACACCGGGATGCGGTCCAGCCGGGCCAGCGGCCCAGCGTGCCGGCGCCGGGCGGCGCGGTCTCGCTGCGGGTTCGCCGAGAGCGACATTCTCCTCTCTCTTGGCGTACCCCCAGGATGGGGAGTCCAACCAGCGGGCCCTGCGCGCGCGGGGGGAGGACTGGGGCTCAGCTGCGAGTCCGGCCGGCCCGGATCATCTCCAGCGCCTGGGTCACCCGGCGGTCGCGCGTCTGATCACGCTTGGCCTCGGCCACCCACCGGGCGAACTCCTGGCGATGGGTGAAGGCGAGCTGGTCATAGGCGGCCCGGGCGGCGGGGTCCCGGTCAAGCGCCGCGGCCAGGGCCGGCGGCAGCTCCACCTCCCGGGGCTCGGCGTCCAGCCGGAGGGTGAGCGTGACCGTGTCTCCGGATGCCAGGATGATCGTAATGGCCGACGCACCCTCTACGCCACCGGTGACCGTCCTGCTCATTCCGGGCAGCTCGCGGGCTGGGTCTACCAACCTCGCCGTGCTCCGCACCGCCGTCGTAGAGGCACCGGCGGAGGTGACGGCGGTCCTGTTTCCAGGGATCGGATCGCTGCCCCTGTTCAACCCGGACGACGACCGGGAGGGTGAGGCGGTCGACCAGCGCGTCGCCGAGATGCGGGCCGCGGTGGCCCGCGCCGATGCCCTCCTGCTCTGTACGCCGGAGTACGCCGGAGCCCTCCCGGCGGCATTGAAGAACCTCCTGGAGTGGACGATCGGTGACGCCGGCACCTATGACAAGCCGGTGGCCTGGATCAACGCCGCCGGGCCGGCCGCGCCGACGGGAGCGGCGGACGCCCACGCATCGCTGCGCCAGGTGCTCAGCTATGCCGGCGCCGACATCGTGGACGATGCGTGCGCGCGGCTTCCGGTTCCGCGCGAGGCGATCGGAGCGTCGGGCCTGGTGGAGGATCCCGATGCCCGCGCCCGGATCGGCGCCGTGATGGGGCGGATCGCCGACCACGTGGCGAGCCGGCGACCGGGGGCGCGGTCAGCGCCCCCGGCGTGAGGCTCAGGCGGTCGCGGGTGCCCGGCCGGGCAACGTGGCTTGCACAGTCAGCTCCTCCGCCCTCGGCTCGCCCGTCATGGGGGCCTTCATGACGATGGGCAGCGTGCGTTGCATGAACGCGTCGCGGATCTCCTTGGAGGTCCACCCGTCGATCACGCACCAGCCGTCCCCGAGCGGTCCGTTGACGTGGAAGGTCAGCCCCTCCGGCCTGGTGCCGGCGGGGACCACCTCATCATGAATGGTGCGGAACGCCGCCCGGTCCAGGCCGGGCATGTGGATGACCTGGACGAAGCTGGGCTCCCGTCCATCGTCCGGCATCTCATCGTCTGCCTCCAGCACCTGCATGCGGGGCGGCGTCAGGCCCACACCCCCCAGCTGGGGAACGATCTGGGCGTCCCGGAACCGCTCAAATGCGGCCAGGTCGTCCCAGACGTCGATGACCCGCCACCCTCCGGCATAGCTCCCGGCCACGTGGACCCGGCCACCCGGCGCCATCTGGCCGCCCAACTGCATGCGGTCGGTCAGCTGGTCGTACAACTCCCTGGTGCCCCCGGCAAAGTCGAGGACAAGTCCTACGGTCATATCAACCTCCGGTCCCAGCGCCTCCGCGCCCCCGCCATCATCTCACCCACGGCCCCAACCGTGGGAGAAATTTCTCCAGCGCGAGGGCACCTACAATCGGTGCGGCGCCCCCATGGTCTAGCGGTTAGGACGCCTGCCTTTCACGCAGGAGATCGCGGGTTCGAGTCCCGCTGGGGGTATATCGATCCACGCAGATGCCGGCGATCCGGTCTGGCCGCTGGCGGCGATCCGGGGCCTCGGAGGCGTTCGGAAGCGCTCCGTCCGGAGATTGAGAGCTGGTCGGCTCGTCAAGGATCGAGCAGCCGCTCGCGCCGACGCGTGGGTCCTCGTTGACCTCGTTGCCATCCTCGCCGGCCGAGCAGCCCGCGCCCGGGGTACCCGCGGTCAGCACGTCTTGGTCTGAGTGAGCGAGGCTCTTCATCCCGCAGATCATCCACTTGCGGCGGGGCGACGGGCTTGGAGGCCCGTCGTCGCGCCGCAAGTACCGCGACAGGGACCGACGGATAATCCGCGACCGTGTTCGGCTCGCGACGGTCTCAAGGAGCTGGCCCCACTGGCCGGACGAGGCCCTGAGCTCGGATTGGGTTCATCCCGGTCGGAAGGAGGGCTCGACGCGACAACGGTGCTCGCGGCGCCGGTCATGGCGACTGGCAGGATCACGAGGATCCGAATGTCGTCAACGGATGCCGACCAGGCGAGCGGGCTGACGTGGTGGCGAGGCACTCGGCGGTTGCGGCCGGGGAGCCTTTGGCCCGGCGACAGGCGCGGCAGCGTTTGTAGTCGAGCCGACGCTCGAGCTGGCCGCCGCGGTGCAGGGGTGGGCTTGGTCGAACGCCCCGCCGAAGTCGTTGACGACACGCTGGTCGTGGTCGGGTAGCGCGATCTGCTTCTCTTCGGCCTTGTGACGGCCTTCGCGATCGACGCGCTCCGGTCGCGCCGCAAGTTTCTGTCCGACGCCTATGTTTAATCGCGGAGGGATCGATCATCTGTCTACTACAATCGCGTCGTTATCGGGAGGCCTCCGGCCTCGCCGACATCGTGTAGCGTTAGCGCCTCCGATGCTGCTTGTGCTTCGCGATACGAACTAGGGGTATCCACTGTGAGCTTTCTCTCCGGCCGAGTAGCTGTGCGGATGTCGGACTACGACCAGAAATTGGTCAATGCAGCTGGCTACGCCGACCACGATCTCGTTCTTCCGTCGCACGATGCACCACCCGTTTACACGGATCGGTACGCCCAGATGATCCTCGCTTTGGAAGGTGATCCGACCGCTCTCGCGGCCGTTAGGGCTGCTGCCAAGAGCAGCGCAGAGGGCGGCTAGCAAGTCGCCGTCGTGCAGATCGCTGCGGGGCCTACGCGCGCCTGAGTTCGTCGGCGGGCTCTTTCACAGGCGGTAGGAGCCAGCTTAGGCCTAACACGATGGTGAGGATGGCGCTCACAGCCGTGATCGCGATCCAGCACCAGCGCAACGCGTCGATATCGGGACTTCTGTGAAAGCTGAGAAGGGAGATGGTCGCTGCAACTGGCAGTAGCGCGACGATCGCAAGTACCACCCGGACGCCGAGCAGGCGCTGTCGCACGAGCCGATGCTCGCCTGGGTTTACGACAATGACGGCAAGCAGCGCCGGAGTGATGAGCAGCGCCGGCACCGCTCCGTCCAGATGCTGCGCAACACCTGTAAGCACGACCGTCATCGAGGCGAGAAAGATGGTGGTCGCAGCGCTAAAAGCGAGCGCCGCCCGCCGCAAGCCATTGCGACTGGTGGCAAGGTCGATCTTCGCCACACCGGCGTTCTTGTGATGCACGGCACTGACGTACATGTAGGCCCCTTGATCTAGCACGAGGCAGTACGGGTCCCCGACGTCGGGCCATCCGTCATCAGCTTCCTGATCCTTCGGGCCGTGCCGGAAGTTCCACCACCTGACCCTTGCCGTGTTTCTCAAGGCCCACCACAGGTTGTTTGGCGCGTGCGGCCGTCCTTGCCTCGCTCTCGCTAAGCGCAGCACCTCTTCACTGCTCATCATTTGGAGAGTGGCTCGATGGACTTCGAGGCCTTCCGGTAGCTCCACCTGAACGTGGTAGGAGGTGCAGCCGCTCATATCGTGCCAGACGTAGAAAAGCCTCACTGGCGCCCAACTCATACTGGCTGCTGCGCGCCAGAAAAGCTTTGCCTGTCGGCCAGTGTCTGATCCAACCGAGGTCTCCGGCGGGAGCTCGTAAGACACCTTCACGACCATGCGATCGCCTGGACGGGCCTTTACCCGCGCCCAGAACAGCATGTTCGATCCGAGACTGGCGCCGAGTCTTAGGGTCTCCACCCAACGCTCACGTTCCTCGTCGCTGAGGCCGTCATAGTGCGCAGCGACCACCAGAGTGATGGCATCCCGCAGTTCAGCCGCTCGTTGAGCATTTGCGAACGGAATCTCGGCAAGGAGCGGCTCTGCCGCCTCGCGTAGCACTCCATCCGGGGCCGAAGCCACAAGAAACTTCGCATCGACGGCCTGATTCTTGCGCGTCGTCAAGAGCGGGATCGGCTCATCGTGCTGATCACGCAGATCCAAGCGCAACAGCGGGGGCCACTTCCTGAGCACGAGAAGCGGTACGAAGTAGATGCCGTAGCCGTTTCGCAAGTCGTCGAACACTGGGAAGCCATCCGGCAGCGAGAAGTCGATGCTTACGTCGGTCCGTGCGATCCCCGTAGGCGGGAAGCTAATTCGTTGGACACGACGATGGATCCAATCTCGGCGGCTGTGCAGGAACGGACCGCACGCTTCCGCGGTCGCCTCAAGCTGCGTAAATCGCTCCCCAGTCGGATCAGTCATTGCACCTCGCAACCAGCCGCGCCCCTGCAGGCGGAATACGGGGGCGCGAGTATAACCTGGCCGCCCGTCGCAGCCACTGCCGGGCGTCTGTCCGCGCCGGACGCGGTCCAGACGAGCGAGGTTGGGGATCGTGGCGACGCCGTGCGCCCCGGTCGAGCCGATGCGGTCGACTTACTGCACGAAAAGAATCACCGACGTCATGACCCTCCAGGCGGTGTCTGTGGCGACGACGGCATCGCCGGGTTGATCGAGAACTGACGCTGTCGGCTCGCCTAAGCTCGGTTTGGCGGAACGTCGACGTCCGCCCACGTTTGCCGTTGACCAGGTACGTAGGATGTGCGTCGGGCATGAGGGTCCGCTAGCAACTGTGCGGGCGGGCGCAGCATGAGAAGAGGATTCATCACGTGGGTTTCTACGTCCGTAAGAGCTTGAAGGCGGGGCCATTCCGCTTCAACCTGTCGAAATCGGGGGTTGGCGTGTCCGCCGGCGTGCCGGGTTTCCGGGTTGGGACAGGTCCCCGCGGCAACTACGTGCACGTCGGCGCGCATGGCGTCTATTACCGTGCTTCGCTCGGCGGTCATTCCGGTGCTGCGGCGACGAGGCCGCCTGCGCGGCCCGCTCCATCGTGGACGTCGGAGATGAGAATCAACGAGCAGGTGGTGATGACTGACATCACTGGCGCTACTGCTCTTGAGCTCGCACCGACGTCCGCAGATGACTTGGTGTCGCAGTTAAATGAGGCGGCGGGAGTGAGGGCATGGTGGCCGCTGCTGCTACTCATCCCGGTTCTTGGGTGGGCGGCGGCGTACTGGCTTCGCTTGAAGCAGAGGGCCAAGCGATCTGTGGTCGTGTTTTACGAGGTCGAGGACAGCGCCGGTCAGTGGTTTGCTCAGCTAGTCGAGACGTGGGGAGCGTTCTCGCAGTCCGCTGGCTTGTGGCGGATGACGTCGCAGGGTTCGCTGAACACGACGCACCAGCGCAAAGTAAACGCCGGGGCAAGCACGCTCGTCAACCGAGTCGCTGCTGCTGTCTCACTGCACGGGCCCCGGGTGCTGGTGACGAACATCGCGGTGCCGAGCGTGCAGGCAGACCGACAGTCGCTTCATTTCCTGCCCGACCGGCTCCTAGTCCAAGCCGGTCGGCATTTTTCCGAAGTCTCCTACGCGCAGCTCACGGTCCATTGCGTGCAGACCCGGTTCATCGAGCACGGCCGAGTGCCGCGGGACGCAACACGAGTCGGGACGACTTGGAAGTACGCGAACATCGGCGGCGGCCCGGACCGACGCTACAACAACAACAAAGAGCTGCCGATCCTTGGCTACGCCGAAGTGGAGCTGACCACGCCATCACGTCTGCAGTGGACTCTTCAATGCTCAAACCTGGCCGCCGCGAAGACAACAGCCGCCGTGCTGTCTCGCGCTCAAGCTCCCGCGCTCGCCCAAGGTCCCGTATCGCCGCCCGCAACGCAGTTGCTCTCGGATGCCGAGCGAGAGCGAGCGTCCGAGCTGTTGCGCGCCGCCTACCTGGAGGGGCGCCTGACCGAGCCCGAGTACGAGGAACGCTCGGGCATGGCCCTGAAGGCCCGCCGCCAGTCGGAGCTCGATGCCTGTCTTGAGGGGATGCCCGCCGCCCCGCCCGTGCGACCGCGCGGCGTCTCACCCTCACCTGCGCCGGCCTCATCCGCATCGCAGGCCGGTGCACGACGCAGCTACCGGAGTCTCCCGAACCAACGCTCAAAGGAGACAGCGCCGACTCCGCCTGAATCGCTACGCCGAGCCGGTCGGACGCCCTCGATGATTCACCCGGTATTCCTTTGGCTGTCACTGCTCCCGTTTGGCTTTGGCTGCTGGGCTGCTTTGTACGCATGCACGAAAGTCACCCGCCCCAGAGCTGCAATTGCATCCTGGGTGGCGGTTTCTCTTTTCGTGGCGGGCATCGTCTTTCTAGCGCTCTCCCCGACGAACAAGACAAGTCCGCTCACCACGGTTGCCGTTCTGTCGTGGCTCGCCAGTTGGGTGATCTCGGCATCAGCGTGGGTCGCCGTACGGTCGGACTACGCCCGAACTCGGGCCGGCTCGCGCAATAGATAGGACTAGCCGTTGGCGGAGACCACTACATGTACGGCGGCGCTGTCCTTCGGTCTGTGAGCGCTTCGGCGAGTAGGACGCGACTGCGCTGGCAAGGCGCTTTCCACGCAGGCGCGCGTCAGCTCGGTCACCTGGTCGGCGATTCGTTGACCACATACCGATCGTCATGATCTTTCCAGTCGCCATGGCCGACGACGACGAGCGCCATCGTTGTGTCGGGTCCTCATCCGATAGCGATGAAACCCAATCCGCGCTTAGGGCCTCATCCAGCCAGTGGCGCTAACTCCTTGAGAGCCTGGCGAGACGAGCACGGTCGAGGGTGAGCCGCCGGTGTCTGTCGCGGTACTTGCGGCGTGACAACGGGCCTCCGAGCCCGTCGCCCCACCGCAAGTGGATGATCTGCGGGATGTAGGCTCGTCGCTCACTCAGAGCAGCCCTCGGTGACCGCGGCTCCTCAGGACTGG
The DNA here is from genome assembly GCA_963753235.1 of uncultured Solirubrobacteraceae bacterium. Classification (GTDB taxonomy): domain Bacteria; phylum Actinomycetota; class Thermoleophilia; order Solirubrobacterales; family Solirubrobacteraceae; genus Palsa-465. The sequence goes on from CAVWBJ010000001.1 coordinate 120,634, forward strand.
AGGTCCCGGGCCGGCGAGGATGACAACGAGGTCAACGAGGGCCCGTGCGCCGCCGTGGTCGGCTCCTCGTTCCTTGCCGAGCCGACCAGCCCTCAATCTCCGGACGCAACCAGAGCTTGACGCGGCCCTTACCCAGGTCGATGACAGGCCGAGGCATGTCCTCGTACCGGTGCTGGTAGACGCTGACCGTGTTGGGGTGGGAGAGGCCAAGCACCTCTGCGACGCCATGGGCGTCAAGCAGGTCATCGATCGCGACCATCCGAGCCATCGCGACAAGATTACGGGCTTAGTCGGATCTGTCCGAGCAGCATCTTAGACTAAAGCTGTAATCAGAAAGCGGCCCCGGCGGTGCTGGAACACCCCGAGGCCCGGCCGAGACCGATAGGAGGTCCCGACGATGCCAGCCTACGCCACTGCCCCGAGGCAGTCGTCCTCGCCGGCCCGCACTCGCTTCGAGCGAGTCCTACGACCGTCGCCGCACCGAGCCTGAGCATCAGGCGAGCCAAGGCGTCGTCCTCGACGATCTCATCGCCGCGCTCGCCGACCGCATTGCGGAAGCAGTCGCCGCGCGGCTCGGGCAGACGCCCGCCGAAGGTCATCCCCGAGTGGCTGGACTCACGCGAGGCGGCGAAATACCTCGGTCTGCATCGCCGATACGGTCCGCAAGCTGGCCGCTGAGCGCGCCATCCCGGCCGAGCAGGATGGGCCAGGGTGCAGGCTGTTCTTCCTTCGCCAAGACCTCGACGAGTGGCGTCGGTCCGGTGGCCGGGTGGCTCATCTCTCGTCGGCCATCGCAGCGTAGTGAGGCGGTCATGGCGGAATCAGCTGACTCCCCGCGGCGCGAGCGGGTTGAGCGGAATATCTACCGCCGGGGCACCGGCGTCTTCGAAGTCGGGTTCAGGGACGCTGCTGGCAAGCAGCGGTGGCGGACCGTCACGGGCGGGATCACCGCGGCTCGGGCCCTTCGCGACGAGCTCGTCGCACGCCGCAACCGGGGTGAGCAGGTGGCCCACCGCGGGAGCCTGCGGTTCGCCGACGCTGCCGAGACAGTGGCTCAAAGGACCGGTGAGGGATCTGCGCCCGCGGACCGAAGAGTGCTATCGGAACTCGCTGGAGCGGCACCTGCTACCTCGCTTTGGGACCCGCCGGCTCGATCGAATCACTCCCGACGATCTGGCTGAGCTCGTTCGCGATCTCCGCTACCAGGGGCTATCGGAGTCCACGAGCGCCATTGCGATCGGCGGTGACGAACCGCGTGTATCGATTCGCGGCCCGACGGCTCGGCTGGTCGGGCTCGAATCCGGTGTCGCTGATGCTGTCGTCCGAGCGGCCCAAGCCATCGCAGTCGCAAGCGACGGCGGATCTTCGAGGGCGCCGAGTTGGAGCAGACCATCGCCGCAGCCGCCGAGCCGTGGCGGACCCTGTTCACCCTCGCCGCTCTCACGGGTGCGCGTGTCTCGGAGCTGCTTGCGATCACCTGGGCGGATGTGCGCCTGGACGATCTCGATGATGCGCAGATCGACTTCGCGTGGCAGGTCGATCGCAAGGGAGAGCGTCGGCCGACAAAGACAGATGGCTCGGCGCGGACAGTGCCGATCCCCCGAGAGCTGGCGATGATCCTCGTCCGTCACAAGCTCGCCGCGCGCTTCGCACAGCCGGAGCACTTCGTCTTCTCGACGCGGACTGGCGGAGCGCTGCGGCAGCGCAACGTCTGCCGAGCGCTTCGCACCGCGCAGCGCGACGCGGTCGATGAGCTCGGGCGGCCGACGTTCCCGGTCCTGCACGAGACCGACGAGAGGGGACGCCCGGTTCCCGTTGCTCACGGCGAGCTGCCGTCGATGCACAGCTTCCGGCACACGGTGGCGAGCCGGGCTCTCCTCGCCGGAGAGAGCGTCGACGAGATCGCGTTCCTCCTCGGCCATCGCGACGCGAACGTGACCCGTGCGGTCTACGTCAGGGAGCTGGCGGACACGCGCCGCCGATCGATGCGGCGCTCGCGGATGCTGGCGGAGTTCAGCGAGATCCTGAAGCCGTAGCCCGCCTAGTTCTCGAGTTCCGAATGCAGCCGTCGGTGGGCGACCTGGTACACCGACGGCTGACGCATGTCTGGGGACGGATGCCGGATGCCGGAGGCCAGAGCGCCGCGTAAACGAGCCCGAGGCGGCCCTCGGACGGTCGCGGACGAATCCGGAATACCATGCCATGAGGACCAGCTGGCGCCGGCAGATAGACCTTCACGCAGTGCTCCGGGCGGGTCCCGTCGGGCCCTTCGGCCTGGCACGAGCGTAGGTCGGCGACCGGCACTCCGCTCACGCTCGAACTCGGCGCGCGCCGCCTGAGCGACTCGCTGCGCTGACGCACTCGCGCAGGAGGTCCTCCGCCCATGCCGCTGACCCGAAGATGACGGGCGGCGTGCGCGCCGGTCGCTCGGACTGCGGTACCGCTTAGCCTTCGCCGCCGACCGGCTGAACCGGACCGAACTCCGCGTCGAACTCCTCGAGCGTCGCCGGCTCCAGCCCGTGGCGGGTAAGCGTGGCCCCGACCGAGGTGTCCGGCGCGACCACCAGGGAGCCGTCGTCGCGCTTCTCGACGACGACGTACTCGCCGGAGAGATCGCCGCTGAGGGTCACGTGCTCGCCACGATGAGCGCTCATGACCCAGAGTTTGGCACGTCAACCAGGCCGGTTCCGCCGGTCCGCGGCGTGGAAGCATGGTGGAAGCACACGCGGCCGCCGTCCGGCCGTCAGTCGCCCATTCCAGGGAGCGAATCTCCCGAAATCTCTGGAGATTCCGCTATCCAACCCCGATCCGCCGGCCGCCGCGCATACCTTTCACGCAGGAGATCGCGGGTTCGAGTCCCGCTGGGGGTATCCATCGATCCACGCAGTTGCCGGCGATCCGGTCTTGCCGCTGACGGCGATCTGGGCCTCCGGAGGCGTTCGGAAACGCTCCGTCCGGAGATTGGGTCGTGGGGGTAGAAGTGTGTGACGAGCGCCTGAGGTGGGTTCCAACCACCAGAGCGTGGATCCGCACACGGTCGGCATGCCGCTTTAGGACCTCTGCTGCGCATCTCGATTCCGCGGCGGAGCACGCCGCCCGCCTCACAGTCGACGCGTGATGAGGGCGATCCACCGGGCGCGGCCTCCCCACCGAGGTTCCAGTTGGTCCGGCCAACCTCCGCAAGTCGGCCTCCGTCGCCGGCTGCTCGAAAGCCAGGAGGCGGAGCTGAGCGACGCCATCCGGGTGGCATCAGATGGGTGCGGCCAGGCTGGCGAGGCTCTCGTTCTGGAGCCGGCCGGCGTCCTGTTCGTGCTCGGCGGCGTTCTTCTCCCATTCGGAGAGCTGGACCGAGTTCTGGACCACCATCCGGCAGCGCTCGTAGCGGCGGTCCATGAACTTCTGGAGCGCGCGGGCGAGATCCGTTTCGGTGCCGAGCAGCTCGCCGAGCACGATGCCGTCCTCGAGCGCAATGGCACCGCCCATCGCCAGCTGCGGTGTGGTCGCATGCGCGGCGTCGCCGATTAGGAGCACCCGACCGCGGTACCAGGGTGGCGGCATCAGCAGCCAGTAAAGCTTGCGCACGTCGACCTGTTCAGGCTCGGTGATCGTCTCTCGAACCTCGGCGACCACGCCGCCGAAGACCGACAGCAGCTCTCGCATCCTCGCCGGTCGCTCCTCCGGCGGGGGCAGCACCTGGTCGGCCACGGGCTGAACCAGGAACTGGTACATGCGGTCCGGTCCCAGGGGAGTGAAGCCGGTCTTCAGCCCCGGGCCGTAGAACTGGAACTCGCCGGTCACGGCGGGCGGCCGGCGCACCAGCGCGCGCCACACCGCCTGGCCGAGGGGCTGAGGCTCCGGGGCCGCGTCGCCGAACACCAGCCGGCGGATCTGCGAGCGCATCCCATCCGCGCCGAGAACGAGGTCGTAGGACCTGGTCGAGCTGTCGCTCAGTTCGACCTCGATCCGGTCGTCGTGTTGCTGGAGCGACGTGACCGTCATCCCAGTGCGCACCGACACTCCCGCCCCCCGGACCTCTTCAGCGAGGATCCGGTGCAGCGTCGGCCGCATCATCCCACCGACGGCGGGCCACTCGTGGCCGAGGAGTCCGGGGATTTCAAGTGTGTGGAGCAACTCGCCCTCGGCGCTGAACAGGCACATCTCTGAGCCGCCGTCGCCCTCGGCCAAGCACTGCTTGAGGATGCCAAGCTGCTCCAGGGCGCGCAGGGCCGGACCCATCAATGTGATCCCGGTGCCGAGGGCCCCCCAGACCGGCTCCCGTTCCACGATCTCGACCTCGATACCCGCCCGCTGCAGGCAGAGGGCGGCGGACGCACCGGCCAGGCCGCCGCCCACGATCAGCACGTGCTTCACCGCGGTACTCATAAAGCGCTCCTCTCCTGGTCTCCGGCGGCGCGGAAACTGTATCCAAGACAACTTACTGGGTCAAGTCACTTCTTTGGGTATCATTGGGCGGACACCACGACGAGGGGGAGGCGGATGGACACCACCGGCGAGGCCCGGACTCCGCGCATCGACGTTCACGCTCACATGCTGGAGCGGACGGCTGCCGAGGCCGGCGTCGCCCACAACGTCGTCACCGGCTTCGGAGCCCGGAGTATGCCGCCGGCGGCGCCGGGCACCGCCCAGGCCAACGCGGAGCGCGCCGGCTACGACGTCGAACGCCATGTGGAGATGCTCGACCTGCTGGAGATCGACGCGGAGGTGGTGTCGTCGATGACGGTGATGCAGGGGACGGCCTGGGCGACGCCCGAGCAGGCGCTCGAGCTCAACCAGCGCGTCAACGACGCTATCGCCGGCTGGGCGGCTCGGTACCCCGCTCGGGTCATCGGCAGCTTCACGCTGCCGCTCCAGAGCCTCGACCTGAGTCTGCAGGAGCTCGAACGGTGCACCGGCGATTTCGGCATGCGCATCCTCCAGCTGCCGGCGGCGGTCAACGGCATCTACCTCAGCTCCCCGGAGTACGTGGCGCTGTGGGAGGCGGTGGCCGAGCGCGGGCTCGTCGTGTTCGTGCATCCGGACGGCACCCGGGACCCCTGGTTCCAGAACTACTCGATGTGGAACTCGGTGGGTCAACCGATCGAGGAGGCGAAGTTCATCGCCTCGCTCATCTATGAGGGCATCCTCGATCGAGTTCCCGGGCTGCAGATCGTAATGGCCCACGGCGGCGGCTACCTGCCGCACTACTACGGTCGCCTCGACCGCAACGTGCGGGCGCATCCACCTAGCGCCGTCAACATCTCCCGCCCGCCAAGCGCCTATCTGCGGGACCTGTACTACGACACCTGCCTGTACGAGTCAGCCATGCTCGAGGCGCTGGTGGCACGGGTGGGCGCGGACCGGCTCGTGATGGGCAGCGACTTTCCGGTTGGCGACCCGGATCCGGTCGGATTCGTGGAGCGGTCCACGGTCCTGGCCCCTGACGAGACCGCCGCCGTGCTCGGCGGCACCGTGGCCACCCTGCTCGGGCTTACGGCGAGCAGCCGAGAACGGGGCGTGGTGCCGATCGCTGACGCTGGATGATCCGACTCCGACAAGGACAGGTGCGATGCCGAAGGTCATAGTCAGTTGCGCCGTGACGGGCGCCATTCACGTTCCATCCCAATCCGACCACCTCCCGGTGACACCGAACGAGATCGCCGACCAGGCGATCGCCGCTGCCCAGGCCGGCGCCGCCATCCTGCACCTTCACGCTCGGGACCCGGGGTCTGGTGCACCCACGCCCGACCCTGACGTGTTCGCTCAGTTCCTCCCGCGCATCCGCTCGGAGTGCGATGCCGTCATCAACATCACCACCGGTGGCGGACACGGCATGTCACTGGCCGAGCGCACCGCCGCCGCCACCCGGTTCGCTCCCGAGCTGTGCTCGCTGAACATGGGAAGCATGAACTTCGGCATATTCCCGATGACGCGGAGCATCGAGACCTTCAAGCACAAGTGGGAACCTCGGTACCTTGAGATGACCCGGGACTACATCTTCCGCAACACGTTTGCGGACATCGAATCCGTGGTCGCAACCCTCGGAGCAGAGGGCACAAAATTCGAATTCGAGTGTTACGACGTCGGCCATCTTTACACGCTGGCGCACTTCTTGAACCGGCGGATCGTCACGCCCCCGCTGTTCGTTCAGCTCATCTTCGGCATCCTGGGCGGTATCGGCCCAGACGTCGAGAACCTCATGCACATGAAGGCGACCGCGGACCGGCTGTTCGGTGACGCCTACCGGTGGTCGGTGCTCGGCGCCGGTCGCCACCAGACGAACCTGGTCACGATCGGCGCCATTCTGGGTGGAAACGTCCGCGTCGGCCTTGAGGACAGCCTCTATCTGGAGCGGGGCCGGCTGGCGACGAGCAATGCCGAGCAGGTGGCGAAGATCGTCCGGATCCTGGGCGACCTGTCGCTGGACGTGGCCACGCCCGAAGAGGCTCGCCGTCTGCTGGCGCTCAAGGGAGCGGATCGGACCCGCATTCCCGCGGCGGCGTCCTCGGAGTCACCGGCCGCCTGAGCGCGCCCCGCGCCGGCGACCCTCAGTCATCGACGATCGCCACCGCCCGCGTCCAGCCGGCGGACGCGCTCTGAATCCGCACCGGGAAGCACACCACCGTGAAGCCATCGTCCGGGAGAATTTCGAGGTTGTGCAGCTTCTCAAGCTGGCAGTAACCGTGTTCGCGGCCCGCTTTGTGGCCCTCCCAGATGATCGACGGGTCGTGGTCCCGATCGAACCGAGCCAGCGTGGCGCTGAAGGGCGCGTCCCAACTCCACCCGTCGGTGCCGACGACGCGCACGCCCCGGTTCACCAGGTGCAGCGTGGCGTCGCGGCCGAACCCGCACCCGGTGTGAATGTAGTCGTCCTCACCGAAGCGGCTGCCGGCGCGGGTGGCGCACACCACAATTTCCAGCGGCGCCAGCACGTGCCCGATCCGCTCAAGCTCGGCGTCGATGTCGTTGGGGGTGACGACGTAACCGTCGTCAAGGTCCCGGAAGTCCAAGCGGACTCCCGGCTGCATACACCACTCGAGCGGGATCTCGTCGATGGTGATCGCCCGCTCCCCGCCGTTCATCGTCGGGTGGTAGTGCCACGGCGCGTCCATGTGGGTCCCGTTGTGGGTGGTCATGTGGACGCGCTCGGTCGCCCAGCCCTTCCCGTCGGGCAGGTCCGCCGGATCCAGACCCGGGAACGCGCGGGCGATCTCAAGCGCCCCCGCGTCGTGGTCGGCGTACTCGATCAACGGCTTCAGGTACGGCGGATCGGCCACCACGTCGTTCGTCAGGGGAATCGACAGGTCGACGATCCGCATCACGCCCCCACCGCTGGAGTGACCGTGCCCGCGCACTCGCCGAACCCGATGGGGACGTAGCCGGGCCGGTGGCAGCGGCCGGTGAACGTGACCTCGTCCCCGTCCTGCAGGTAACCGCGCATCCCGCTGCCGTTCAGGGAGATGGGGGACCGGCCGTCGTCGGTCAGCTCGAGCAGACTGCCCAGTTGCTCCGTGGATGGACCGGAGATCGTCCCGGTGCCGAGCAGATCGCCGGTCTGGAGGTTACACCCGGCTGACGTGTGGTGGGCGAGCATCTGCGCCGCGGTCCAATACAGGTACCGCGTGTCCGAGCGCACCACCAGCGCCCGCGTCTGGTTCTGGGCCCGCATCTCAGCGGTCCGCAGCCACACCGAGAGCTCGATCGCCAACCCGCCGTCGGCCTGATCCGCCGCGTCATGCAGGTAGGCGAGGGGAGGGGGGTCGCCGTCGGCGCGCTCCATCGCCGGGATCCGGAACGGGCGCAGCGCGTCGGCGGTCACGAGCCACGGCGAGATCGTCGTGGCGAAATTCTTCGACAGGAACGGTCCCAGGGGAGCCATCTCCCAGCGCTGGATGTCCCGGGCCGACCAGTCGTTGAGCAGGCAGAAGCCGGCGATGTGCCGGCCGGCGTCGGAGATCGGCACCGGTTCGCCGGTTCTCGTCCCGTTGCCAACGACGATTCCCAGCTCGAGCTCAAAATCGAGCATCGCGCACGCCCCGTGTACCGGTACGCCGTCCGCTCCGGGGAGCTGCCCGGTCGGCCGCCGCACGTCGGCCCCTGACGCGCGGACGGTGCTACCACGGCTCTGGTAGGCGATCGGGACCCAGCGGTAGTTGGGCCCGAGGTCGCCGGACCTTCCGAGCGCCTTGGATGCGGCCTGAGCGTGGTAGATGCCGGCGAAGAAGTCAGTGAAGGAGCCGATCCGCGTCGGCGTTAGGAGCTCGACGCTGCCGGCGGGGCGGAGCATGCCGGTGGATGCGCGGATCGTGGCCTCGGCCTCCGCGCCGCGCTCGAGCAGCCGAACCAGCGCGTGACGGAGCGCCGCCAGCTCGTCCGGCGGACCGGCCAGGAGGGGGTTGAGCCCGTCGGCGCCGTCCAGCACGGCGGGGTCGACCTCCGGAAGCAGCCCCGCCATCGCTGCTTGCTCCAGATCGAGCACCTGGTCTCCGATGGCCGTGAGCGCCACTGGCTCACCATCAGGGGGGCGTCCGATACCCAGCGGCAGGTTCTGGAGGGGGAAGTCGTTGGCCGGATGGTTGGCGGACTCCACCCAACTGCGGCGTTCCGGGTCATGCGTGGCGTCGAGTTCCATCACCACATCTGGCTGTTCGGTTCCATGCCCATCCGGACCCGGCCGTAGGCCTCAGCCTGCTCGTCCCAATTGGCGATCAGCTGCATCGAGCCGGCATGGGCATCCCGCATGAAGCGCTGGATGGGATTGGTCTCGAACAACGACGACGCCCCGGAGGCCCGGGCCAGCATCATCGTGGTGTCATAAGCCAACTCGACCGCGTAGGCGTGGTCCCGGCGGAAGCGGACCCGGTCCTCGTCGGTGAATGCATCGCCCCGCCCGCCGCGCTCTATGACCTCCCGGATGTCCTGCCGGGCGAGGGCGCGTGCCGCGTCCAGCGCCGCCGCCGCCCGGCTGATCCGGATCTGCGGCGCGACCATCTTGGACACCTGCAGACCGGTGAACGAGGTGACGCGGGTGCGGGTGGCCTGCTCGAACGCGTTCAGCGTCCCCTGCGCCATCCCCAGCACGGGCGTGGCCAGGGTCCACGGGATCAGCGACGGCACCGGTGCCCCGTAGGAGCCGCGCTCGTGGGCGGCCACCGCCTCGGGATCGGCCCCGGTCAACGGCACGTACCGATGGCTGGGAACAAGCACCGGATCGTTGATGACGATGTCGTTACTGGCGGTACCCCGCAGACCTGACACGTGCCACGTGTCCTCGATGGTGAAGTCCGATCGCGGGATGAGCAGCAGCACCGGGGCTGGGAACTCAGGCACGATCGCGCCGAGCAGCCCCCAATCGGCGTGCAGGCACCCGCTCGAGTACTGCCAGCGCCCCGAGACCCGCCACCCGCCGTCAGCGGGTTCGACGTTGGCACCCCGCGGGTTGAACGCCGAGCATGACCACACGTCGCCACCGGCGAAGTACTCCTCTTGGGCCCGCTCCGGTGCCAGCCCCACCTGCCAATGGTGAACCGACGCCACCGAGTACACCCAGCCGGTGGAGCCGCATGCGGATGACAGCCGCCACGACACCTCGAAGAAGGCGTCATAGTCGAGGCCAAGGCCGCCGTAGCGCGTGGGGTGCAGGATCCGGTTGAGCTTCGCCGCCTGGATCTCGTCGATCGTCTCCTGCGGGATACGGCGATCCTGCTCGGTCTGCAGCGCTCGCTCCGCAATCGCTGGGAGCAGCGCCTCGGCTCGGTCGACGATCTCATCGATGGTGACTGTTGTCGTTGCGCTCATGCCAGGCCGCCTTGGATCGGGGTCACGGATGAGGTGTGATCACGAGCGGGCAAGTGCCGCCTCGGCCGTGGCCAATGACAGGTCCATCATTCCGGCGTTGGAGCCGGCGACGCCGGGGGGGATGTTCACCAGCCCAATGGCCGGCATCCCGATCTCCGTGCGGTACGCGTTATTGGACCCCTGCTCCGGACGCCAGATGACCGGCTCCCAATCCGGGACGTAGTTGCGATAGCCACCGGAGTTCAGTTCGTAGCGGAGCCCCACGGGGTCCCGGAAGTACAGGTAGTTCTGCTCTCCGATGCCGTGCTGGCCCGGGCCCTGGTCGATCTCGTGGCCGTGCTCCACGATGAACTTGGCTCCCTCGGTGAGGTCGTGGTTGGTCTCCACCCAGAACGCCACGTGGTGCATCCGCCCGCGCTGGCCCTCGAAGTCCTGGATAAGTCCGAGGTCGTGGGCCTTCTCGTTGTTCGTCGTGACCGCGAACACCCACGGCTCTCCCGCGGCCGGCTCGACGGCGGCCATGATCCGGGAGCCGACGCTGCCCTGGACCCACTCCGCCATCTGCCTCACATCCGGGGTGGTGACGGTGACGTGATCAAGGATGCGCACGCCGATTCCGTGGGACGCCTTGCGCTGGGGACGCTCGGGGTACGTCGATTCCTCTCCGGCCGGTGGCACCGCCCGGTCGACATCCCAGAACAGTTCGTGCGTATGTCCGCCGGGACCGACGAATCGGAACGCGCGGCCGTGTCCATACTGTCCGTCGACCCAGTCTCCGCTGGTTCCCTCCGCCTCGATCCGGCGTACCGCCTCCGCCAGTTGCTCAGGCCCCTCGCTGCGCCAGGCCATGTGGCCCAGGCCGGGCTCGGCCCCCGCGGTCAAGACGAGACTGTACAGGTAATAGTCACCCCAGCAGCGGAGGTACAGGGAGTCGCCGACCTCGGCGACGAGATCAAGTCCGAGGATGTCACGGGCGTAGTCCACCGACTTCGGCAGGTCCGGTGTCGTCAATTCAACATGGGCCAGTGACGCCAGGAGACGTTGGGGCATTGGCGATCCTCTCCTCAGGAAAACAGCTCCGCGCAGCGGGGTCGGAGTCCCCGTCATGCTCAGCGGTGACAACTTCCACCGACCGTTCGCAACAGCGTATCCAATTCGAAAGTTGGGCGCAACTTTGACGCCGGGCTGCCACTTTGGATACAGTTTCTGAAGTTGATCCATCTGCCGGGCAGCTGGGAGGCTGCCGGTCTGGCGCCGTACCCCGTCCGTGCAGCGAGCACCCGGGACGACAGGAGATGACGTGTTTGGGCTAGGGATATTCGCAGCGGAGGGTGACAACGGCTTCCCCGGGCTGGTCCTGGATGACCGGGTGCTCGATCTGCGCCCCTCGCTCGGAGCGGGGACGACCACCGGCGCTCTGCTCAGAAGCTGGGAGTACAGTCTCGGCCGCCTGCGTGAACTCGCTGCCGCCCCGCCTGGGGACTGCGTGCCGCTGGCGGCAGTGCGTCCGCTGCCGCCGATCCAGCCGATCGGCCAGTTCTACTGCGCAGGCGCCAACTATCGGAAGCATCTGACCGAGATCGCCTTCACCATGGCTCGCAACGATGCGGCCGAGAACCGCCCGGACGAGGTCCTGAGGGAGGAGGCCCGGCAGGCCGTGCAAGAGCGAGCCGCATCCGGTCTGCCGTTCGTCTTCGCCATGCCGGCGAGTGCCGTGTCCGGAGCCGAGGACGACATCGTCCTGTGGGGACCCGGCGTGCAGCACGACTGGGAGCTCGAGCTGGCGGTCGTTATCGGACGCGCCGCTCGGCACGTGTCGAGGGACGAGGCGATGTCGTGCGTGGCCGGTTACACGATGAGCAACGACATCAGCACGCGTGACGTCATGTATCGGCCCAACTTCCCGATGACTGATTTTCTCATGACCAAGGGTCGACCCGGCTTCTTCCCGACTGGGCCGTACCTCGTCCCCCGAGAGTTCGTGGAGGACTATCGCCGGCTTCGCCTCACCCTCAGCGTGAACGGCGAGGTCATGCAGGACGAGAGCGTCGACGACATCATCTACGGCGTCGAGGAGCTTGTGTCGTATGCGTCGACGGTGACGGATCTCCAACCGGGCGACATCCTGCTCACGGGCTCGCCCGGCGGAAACGCGGGGCACCACGGGAATCGCTGGCTGCGGCCGGGCGACGTGATCGAGGCTGGGATCACGGGCCTCGGCGTGATGCGCAATCGCTGCGTCGCGGACCCCACCACCAACGGGAGGAGGTGAGTCTCATGGCGACGAGTGTGCGCCCGCCGCGCTCGCCGGCCACGGTGGCAGCTCCGCCGGCCAAGCAACCTGCTGGCCAAAGTCCAATTGGATTTACGACCGAGGACACACGGCGCGCCACGGCGGAGCGGGACAAGGACCGGACCCGGCTCCCGGAGCTGGCAACGAACCTGACGGATGAGGTCCGGTGGCCCAAGCGCGGAGTGCAGAGCCGGGTGGCCCACCGTATCTGGAACTGACTGAGAGGAGAGGGAGATGGAGACGCAGACCGCCGTGTACCGTGCTGAGGTCATCGGATCGATGCTGCGCCCGCCGGGGCTGGTCGAGGCCCGCGCGGCGATGCGCTCGGGCCAGCTGGACGCCGCCGCCTACCGCGAGGTCGAGGACCGCGCGGTCGACGAGGCGTTGCGCATCCAGGAGGACGCGGGGGTTGACGTCGTCACCGACGGCGAGATGCGCCGGGACATCTTCTTCGACGCCTTCGTGGCCGGAATGGACGGGTTCAGCCACGAGCCGGCCTGGACCGTTCAGTTCCACCGGCCGGACGAGGACCAGGCGTTCCAGGTCGAGATTCCGTTCACGGTGACCGACAAGCTCACCGCCCGGCGATCGCCGGCGCTCGATGAGTTCCTGGCCGCCAAGGACCGGACGAGCCGAGTGCTCAAGGTCACGATCCCCAGCCCGACGCTCGTCGTGGCGTTCTGGAACAACGAGCGGTCACGGCCGGCGTACGACGATCCCTTCCAGCTGTTCGCCGATTCCGCTGCCGCAGTGCGCGAGTGGGTCCGCCAGCTGTTCGACGCCGGGTGCCGCTACGTGCAGATCGATGCGCCGGAGTTCAACGAGGTCTACGCGGATCCGCGGGTCCGGGAGGAATATGTGGAGCGCGGGGTCGACCCCGGCCGGTTCAAGGCCGAGGGCGCCGAGCTCCTGGCCATGGTGGCTGACGTCCCCCGCGGTCCGGACACCGTGCTAGGCCTCCACGTCTGCAAGGGGAACGGGACGCAGTCGTACATCGCCACCGGCGGCTACGAGGACATCTGCCAGGAGGTGTTCCGCCGGGCCCAGGGATTCGACGTCTTCCTGATGGAGTACGACGACGAGCGCTCAGGCTCGTTCGAGCCACTCCGGCACCTGCCTGATGACAAGATGGCGGTGCTGGGTCTGGTCTCGACGAAGTGGCGGGAGCTGGAGGACCCGGCAGCGCTCCGGCGGCGCATCGAGGAGGCCGCCCAGTTCCACCCCAAGGAGCGACTCGCGCTCGCCACCCAGTGTGGCTTTGCCTCCGCCAGCGAGACCGCGGAGCAACGGCTCATGACCGAGGACGTCCAGGCGGCCAAGCTGAGGCTCGTCGCCGATGTCGCCCATGAGGCGTGGGGGTAACCCGGTCGATCAGAGGTGCGCGGCTGCGGCGGCGGGAGTGACCACGGCGACCGCGCTCCGTAGCCGCGCCAGATCATGGTCGGGGTCGAGCGCGCCGAACACGAGCCGGACGGTGTGCAGGTAGTGCGAAGCCAGCAGTTCGGCCGCCTGGTCGGCATCGCCCACGGCGGCCGCATCCAGGATTGCCCTGTGCTCGTCGGCGCGCTCTTCCCAGGGACCGAGGGCCCCGAACCGCTGCCGATAGCGCTGGGAGTGGTCGAACAGCTCGTCGATCTCGGTGCTCACCCGCGGACCGGCGGCGTAGATGAGCCGGTGGTGGAACTGGCGGTGTGGTATCCGGTGGCCGAGGGAGTCGTTGGTCTTGGCGTAGTGAGCCATCTGGGCCATGAAGCCCTCCAGCTCGGCCAAGTCCGTCGGCGTGAGCACCGGCACGGTGATCCGGATGGCGACGGTCTCGAGCGAGATCCGCATGATGTACAGCTCCTCGGCATCCTCGCCGGAGAGCTCCGCGATCCGCACTCGGTGGTTGGGCTCGGAGATGACCAGCCCCTCGCGCTGGAGCATCCGGAGTGCCTCCCGCAGCGGTGTGCGCCCGACGCCGAACTGCTCGGCGAGGGCCGCCTGCGACGTTGTAGCTCCCTCCGGAATGTGCCCGGCCAGAATCGCCGCCCGCAGTTGCGCGTGCACAGCGACGAAGCTTTGGCCCGCGTCCCGGACGCCCCGGGTGTTGGTTGGCGCCGCCGAGGTCTCTGACCGGGGCGACTTCACGTGACGTGGCATCGGTTCATATCCTCCCAGCCGGGCTCCGATGGCGGCAAGCTGCCTCGGCCGGGGACCGGAGGACGCTGTGCCGGCTCATGAGGCCTGTCCCGTCAGCTGCGGCACCAGCGCGGCCGCATTTCGGTGGTCGACCGCCTCCCGGTCTGCCGCCGATAGGAATGCCAGGTCGGGAGCCGGATCCGAACCGGTGGCCGGGAGCGCGGCGTACGGCCAGTCGGTGCCGAACACGATGCGCTCCACCGGGGCGACGGCGCGGGTGGCCTCGATGGCCGGCCGGTTGTTGGTCAAGCCGGTGTCGTAGTACTGGCGGCTGAGATAGTCGACCGCACCGGCGGGTGCCTGCAACGCCCGCTCGGGCTCCCGGTCGGCCAGCGAGGCCAGCCGGTGCGCCAGGAACGGCGCCGTCCCGCCGAGGTGCGCAAACTGCATGCGGATGCCCGGATGCCGCTCCAGGGTGCCCGTGAAGACCAGGTTGGCCAGGGCCCGTGTCGTCTCGAACGGGAACTCGTACAGCCACATCGGATGCTGCTCGCCGAGCGGGAGCGGGTGGGGTGGCATCGCCGGGTGCACGAACGCATACGCTTCGCGCCGGTCAAGCTCCTCGTACAGCGGCTGCCAGCGCGGATCGCCCAGATAGCAGCCGGCCACGTTCGAGAGCAGCATGACCCCGTCGAGCGAGAGGGCGTCCAACGCGTACGCCAGCTCCTCGATCGCGGCATCCACGTCGGGGAGCGGCAGGAGGGCGAGCCCGGCGAAGCGGGTCGGCTGGCCGCGCGCGATGGCGGCGATCGCCTCGTTGGCCGTCCGGGCGATCTCTCGCGCCCTTCCGGGGTCACCGAGGAACGCTCCGGGGGGCCCCGTGGAGATGACGGCGGCGTCGATCTCGTAGCGCTCCATCATCTCGGTGAGGTCGTCGAGGCGGGCGGGGGGCGCCGGGAGAGGAGTGCCGTTCGGCAGGACCAGGAGGTCCCGATACTCATCCGGAATGACATGGGCGTGAAGGTCGATACGGGTCATGTATCCGGGGCCATGTTAGTCACAAGCAATTCGTCGGATGCAAAACCCGACATTGCACCCAACCTTCATAACGCGATATCATAGGTCATCGTGAGGTTCGTCACCTTCCAGACGGGCCGGGGGCCGAGTCTCGGCGTCGCCACGGAGCGCGGCGTGGTCGATCTCGCCGCACTCCTGCCGGCGGCCGCCGGTCCGCAGTCGATGCTCGAGACCCTCATCGACGGGTTTGATGCACTCCGGAGTGAGGTGGCCGAGCTGGCCCGAACCGGTCCCGCCCGGCCTGCGCAGTCGCTGGCGCTGCGGGCCAGCGTTCCGGCCCCCGGGAAGTTCCTGTGCGTCATGCGCAACCGACCGGCGCTGGATCACGCCCGCCATCCGTTCGCGTATCTCAAGCGCACCGCTGGCGCCGTGGGTCCGGGAGAGGTCCTCCGCCTCCCGCCGGGCGAATCGCAGCTCTGGCATGAGCCTGAGCTCGCCGTTGTCGTGCGCGGACCGGCGCGTGACCTGGCGCCCGATGACTGGCGGACCGCCGTCTTCGGCTACACGGCCGTGCTCGACCTGGTGCGGCCGTCCTCGTCGTTCACCGCCGGCTCGGGAGCCGAGGATTGGTGGAAGTCGTGGGACACGCCGTGGGCGGTCGGCCCGGCCATAGTCACCGAGGACGAGCTGGCCGAGCCGGGGCGGGGCCTGAGCCTGGTGGTGGGTGACACCGAGGTGAGTGACCCGGGGCATCCGGCCCTTCCGGAGATCGTCTCGTTCCTCACCGGCGTGATGACCCTCCGCACCGGTGACCTGATCGCCTGCGGCGCGCATCAGGCCGCGGTGGCCGAGGCGGCCGCCGGCGACGAGGTGACGCTGAGGCTGCCCGCCATCGGTTCGCTGGCGGTCAAGGTGGCGGCGTGAGGCTGGCGCGCTTCGAGCGTGACGGCCGGGTGGAGCTGGGGATCGTGGTCGACGACGGCATCGTCCCGCTGGGCGATGGCGCACCCGCGCCCGACGAGGCGGCCGGACCGACCCTGACAATGCCGGAGCTCATCTCCCGGTTCGACGAGCTGCGCCCGGCGCTGGAGGCGCGGTCACGGGCGGTGGCCCCACTGCCCCTCCAGGCCGTGGCCCTTCGGGCGCCGCTCGAGCGCCCGCGGACGATCCTGTGCGCGGCGGCGAACTATTGGGAGCACGCGCAGCGCGAGCCGCGCCCCTTGCGCATGTTCATCAAGAACCCGGATGCCGTGATCGGCCCCGGGGACACGATCGACCTCCCGGCGACCACCGACCCGTGGATCTTCATGCATGAGGCCGAGCTCGCCCTCGTGCTGCGCGGCTCCGGTGCTCCGGTAGAGGAGGACCGATGGCGGGACGCGTGTGTTCGGCTACACCTGCCTGATCGACGTCTCCGCCCGCGGCCAGGGCCGCACCAGCTGGGGTGACTTCAGCTGGCTGGGTAAGTCGTTTGACACGTTCTGCCCGATCGGCCCGTATATCGTCACCGCCGACGAGATCGAGGACCCCAACGACCTCCACGTCCGCTTCTGGAACAACGGGCAGTTGCGCCACGATTACAACACGGACGACATGGAGCACCGCGTGCCGGAGCTGGTCGCCTGGGCAACCGCGCGGGTGCCGCTCGTCGACGGCGACCTGATCGCGTGCGGGACCAACCATGAGGGGTTGGGCGCGCTCCAGGACGGAGAGACGGTGACGCAGACGATCGATGGGATCGGATCTATGACCGTCACCGTCCGTGACGTTCTGCACCGCCGGTGGGAGCGAGGCGTGTACCTGGGAGAGGATTCGACGAATCCGGTAGTGGCGCGGCGACGCGCTGCGGGGACGTGACCACGAGAGGAGAGAGATGACCGTTGAGGGACTGACCGCCGCCGCGGCCGTGGCCGGCGCAGCGGAGCAGGTCAGCAACTGGCGGCGCTGGGGCGACGGCGATGTCCTGGGGACGTTGAACTTCATCGATGCCGCCAAGCGGCGCGAGGCCGCGACCGCGGTGCGGTCAGGAGAGTCGCTGTCGCTGTCGATTGAGTTCGGACCCGACGGTCCGCAGACGGGTGATCTGGGCCGGTTCAACCCCGTACACACGATGACGATCACCGACGGCACGCCGACGCGAACGTTCCCCCACGGGTTCGGCGCGGCCGACGACGTGATCATGATGCCGATGCAGTGCGCCACGCACTGGGACGGGCTCGGCCACGTCTTCGACCGGGGCCGGGCGTGGAACGGGCGGGCGGCGGCCGACGTGGTCACGGTGGCGGGGGATCGCACCACGGGCATCGAGCGGGTGGCGCACGCGTTCGCCTCCCGGGGGGTGCTGCTCGACGTCGGACGGACGGTCGGTGATGGCGAACTGCCGGACGGCTTCGCCATCACCACCGAGCATCTCGAGGCCACTATCGCGGCGCAGGGGGTGTCGTCCGCGGTCGGCCGGGGCGACATCGTGCTGGTGCGCACTGGGCAACTGGCCCGCTGCCGACGCACGGGCTGGGGCACGTATGCGGGCGGCCCGGCACCGGGCCTGTCGTTTGGGACGATCCAATGGATTCACACCACCGAGATCGCCGCTGTCGCCACCGACACCTGGGGCGCGGAGGTCCGGCCGAACGAGTTTCCTGATGCATTCCAGCCGTGGCACCAGGTCGTCATCCCGCACGTGGGCCTGTACGTCGGAGAGATGTTCGACCTGGACGGTCTGGCCGCGCGCTGTGCCGAGGATGAGAGATATGACTGCCTGCTGGTGGCCGCCCCGCTCCCGGTGACGGGTGGAGTGGGCGCACCGGTGCACCCAATCGCAGTTCGCTAAACGAGGAGAGAGACGATGTACGAACGGTTCATCTCACAGCTGGCCCACGTCGAATTGCTGACGCCGGCACTGGAGGAGTCCAGGCGCTTCTTCACCGACGTGATGGGTCTGGACGAGGAGGCGTCGGACGCCGACTCGGTGTACCTCCGCTGTTGGGGGGACTTCTCCACCTATTCGTTGCAGCTGACCGAGGCGCCCCAGCCGGGTCTGGGGCACATCGGCTGGCGGACCGAGGGCCCGGAGGCGCTGGAGCGCGCCGTGGCGCGGCTGGAGCGGGCCGGGCTGGGGGAGGGATGGAGTGAGGGCCAGCACGGGCACGGGCCGGCCTATCGCTACCGCGGACCAGGCGGACACGTCCAGGAGATCTTCTGGGAGGTGGAGCGCTACCGAGCGCCGGACGCACTGCGCTCGGCATTTCCGGCTCGGCCCCAGCGGCACGTCCCACGCGGCGCGTCCCCGCGCCAGCTTGACCACATCACCGTCAACACGGCCGATCCCATCGGCGATAGCGAGTGGTACCGGGACAACCTGGGCTACCGCTTCATGGAGTACACCGCGCTCGATGAGAACCCTGATCTGATCGTCTTCTCGATGGTGACGACCAACGAGAAGTCACACGACCTCGGGCTCATCGTCGACTTCTCCGGTGTGCCCGGACGGCTCAACCACCTGGCGTTCTGGGTCGACGCTGTGGAGGACGTCCTGCGCGCTGCCGACGTGCTGATGGAGGCCGGCACCCACATCGAGTTCGGGCCGGGTCGCCACGGCATGGGGGAGCAGACCTACCTGTACTTCCGGGAGCCGGGCGGGGTCCGGCTGGAGATCAACTCCGGCGGCTACCGCAACTATCAGCCTGACTGGGAGCCCGTTAAGTGGGTTCCGTCGCAGGGATCGAACACGATGTACCGCAACCTCAGTATGCCGGACTCGATGATGGAGGCGTTCCCACCGGTCGCGCCGGCGGCACCTGACGAGCCGGCGGCGGCCAACCCCTGGCGGCAGGGGGCGGTGCACTGATGGCAGCGAGCCGCGCCTACACCTGGTCCCGCAGCCGCGGCTCCCGGCCGTAGGCCAGGACGGCAACGAGGATGATGATGCCGAATAGGATCTGCTGCTCGGCGTTGCTGTACCCCTTGGCGAGCAGGACGGTGTTGATCACCGTGAGCATGATGGCGCCGATGACGGTGCGCCAGTAGTCACCCCGCGCTCCCATGATGGAGGTACCGCCGACAATGACGGCGGTGAGGCTGGTGAACAGGTAGGGAGTGCCGATGTCGACGTTGCCGGATCCGCTGAAGCCGGTAAGCAGGACGCCGGTCAGCGCGGCGCTGACGGCGCTGAGCGCAAATGACGCCACTACGACGCGCCCGGTGCGCACGAGCGCCAGCTCGGCCGCGCGGGGATTGGCGCCGGTCAGGTAGACGCGCCGGCCGGCGAGGGTGCGGCGGAGCATGAACCCGGCGATCAGGGCGATGACGACCCACAGGACGACGAGCGGCGGGACGCCGACGCCGAGCGTGGGGCTTGACACGGTGGCGAACCGGGTTAACCAGGCGGGCGCGGTGCCGGTGATGCCGTTGGCCGCCATCACGCCGACGATCCCGAGCATGACGAAGTTCATCCCGAGTGTGACCACGATCGACTGCACACGCAGCCGGTGACAGATGATTCCGGAGAGGCTACCCATGACCAGCGAGGCGGTGATGATGACCGCCAGCGTGGCCACGAAGGGCCAGTGGTCCTGGCCGAACAGGATGGCGGTCAGCACGTTGCCGAAGCCAATGAACCCTGGCACGGAGAGGTCGAGATGACCCATGAGGACGAGCAGCGTCTGGCCGAGCGCCGCCAGCCCCAGGAATGACGAGAGCAGCAGCATCGACTTCACGCTCGACAGCGAGCTGAAGCCGTCGAGGGTGACCGCGCCGTAGATGAACATGCCCACCAGCACCACCAGCTGGACGAGTGGCGTGTCCCGGGCAGCCCGGGCTGCCATCGCCTGAACCGAACCGTGTTCCGGCTCCGCCTTCACGGCCTCCTCCGGGCGGGTGGGGTCAACGGCGCTCATGCCGCCGGACCGGCCAGACGCCGCGGCCGCAGTTGCGCGCTGAGAACGACCGCACCGACGAGAACGCAGCCGTAGACAACGTCCAGCCACTGTGCCGAGATGTTCAGACCCGACAGCAGGTTCTGGATCAGATAGATGCAGATGGCGCCGAGAAGGGCGCCCACCAGCCCCCCGCGGCCCCCGCCGACCGGTGTGCCGCCGAGCGCCACGGCGGCAATGGCGATGAGGGTGTACTGCAGGCCCAGCGACGAGTCCGCGGAGCGGATGAGCCCGGTGAGGGCCAGCCCCGCGATGGCGGCGAAGATGCCGCCGAGGGCGTAGGCGGCGACGCGGGTGGCGCCGACGTCCACGCCCGCCGAGAAGGCCGTGGGGGCATCGCCGCCGACTGACATCACCGCGCGCACGAACGGCGTGCGGCGCAGTACGAGCCACGCGGCGAGGGGGATCAGGATCATGACCAGACCTCCCGGGACGGGACCGATCTTGCCGCCGAGATGATCGGTCCAATTCGCCGGCGCCTGCTCCGGGTTGACGAGGATCTGCTGGCCGATGCCGGTGACGATGAACAGTGCGCACAGACCGGTGATGATCGCCGGCACGCGCAGATACGCGATCAGGGCGCCGCTGATGGCGCCGCTGAGGGCGCCGAGGGCGAGCAGAATCGGAATCGCGGTCGCCGGACCCCCCAGGCCGTGGGGCAGCAGCACCGCCACCATCAGGACGTTGGAGAGGCTGAGCACCGGGCCGACCGAGAGATCGAGCCCACCCACCAGGACGGACGGGGCACTGGCCATGGCGGCCACCGCGAACGGAGCCAGGTCGGCGAGCGTGCTCGTCAGCCCGGAGCCAACGAAGCTCGACTGAACGATGAGGTTGGCCACGAACAGAGCCACGGCGAAGACCGCAGCGAACATGAACGTCCGCCCGCGCAGGGTCCGTCCGACGCGCTCCCGGAGCGAGCGGTCAGGCATGCTCCCGCTCCTGACCGAAGAAGCTGGCGACCAGTCTCTCCCGGGCTAGATCGCTGCGGGCAAGCTCGGCGTGCACCGTGCCCTCACGAAACACGAGCACCCGATCCATCAACTCGATGAGCTCGTCGACCTCGGTTGACAGCATGACGATGGCGGCGCCCTCCCCCGCCAGTCGCCGCAGAAGCCTGTACAGGTCCCGTTTAGCGTTCAGGTCCACTCCGCGCGTCGGATCGTTGAGGAGGAGTACGGCCGGCCTGACGGCCAACCATCTCGCCATCACGACCTTCTGCTGATTGCCGCCGCTCAGGGTGGTGATCGGCAGTCCCACGGACCCGAGCTTGATCCCGAGACTGTCTCGGTAGTGGGTGAGGCGGGCGTCGGTCCGCCCGCGTCGCACCACTCCCGCCTGACGATCCTGGTCCAACGTCGGTGCGGCGAAGTTGTCTCGGATTGACAGGGTCGGGAACAGCGACTCCGATCGCCGGTCCCGCGGGACATAGACCACGCCGAGGTCGGCGGCCTGAGCCGCCGAGCGGATCACCGTCTCGCCGTCATCGGTGATGCGGACGATGTCGCCGGCAGCGGCGCCCATCCACAGCGTGCGCAGGAACGAGTCCTGCCCGTGGCCCTCCAGACCGCCGAGCCCGACCACCTCGCCGGCGTGCACGGTGAAGTCCACCGGCGCCGCCTCCGGTCGCAGGCGCACCGACCGGGCAGCTAGCACCCCGGCGCCGCGCACCCGCTCGGACGCCGCTACCTCCGCCCCGGCCCCCGCGGTCAAATGGTCGGCGCCGCTCATGAGCCGGACCAGTTTGTCCGGTGTCGCTTCGGAACGGCCGAGCGTCGCCACTGAGCGTCCGGCCCGCAGCACGGTGATGCGGTCCGCGATCTCCTCGATCTCGTCCATGCGGTGCGAGATGAAGATGGCGCTTCGGCCGGTGGCGGTGTGCCGGCGGACGAGGGCGAACAGTCGGTCCCGGGTGGCCACGTCAAGAGCCGAGGTCGACTCGTCGAGGATGAGGATCCGCGAGTCCCGGACGAGCGCGCGGGCGATCCCACACACCTGCCGGACACTGAGCGGCAGCGTTTCCACCGGTTCGTCGAGAGCTGGAGCGTCTCCGAGCAGGTCGGCGAGGACGGACGACGCCCGCTCACGTTTCACGGGCTCGGGAACGCGCCGGCGGAACAGGCCGTCGGTGCCGAGCCAGATGTTCTCCATGAGCGTCTGGGGGCCCACCACCAGCACCTCTTGGAATACCGGCACAACTCCCGCAGCGAGCGCCGCCCGCGGCGAGCGGAAGCCGGAGAGACGCCCGCCGCCGACCTCCAGCTCGCCCCGGTCGGGGCGGTGCACCCCCGCCAGGATCTTGACGAGGGTGCTCTTGCCCGACCCGTTCTCGCCGACGATGGCATGGACCTCCCCAGCGGTCAGCGAGAACGAGCAATCCCGCAGCGCCTGCGTCTGCCCGAAGGCCTTCGCCAGTCCGTTGACCGCAAGCATGACGTCGCCAGCACCGGTGTGCACGACCGCATCCGACACAGGTGAGTCAGCCACGGTCACCGAACCGCCGGTCGTGGCCACCGGTCAGCTGGTGCCCGATGCCGGCTTGACGAAGAACTGGTTCAGATACGACGGCGTATAAAAGGACAGGTTGGCGGGGCCCTGGGCGTAGGCGATCGGAGTGGTGAGGCTCCAGCCCGGCTGCGTCCACTGCGACAGGTTCGATGCGGTGATGATCAGCGGCTCTGCCGAGATGTCGGAGATCTTGAGCCCCCGTCCGGCCAGAAGCCCGAGGGCCACGTTCCAGGTGGCGTTCGTGAGGCCATTCGGAGCGATGCCGAGGGCCACACCCTTGTACGTGCTCTTGTGAGCCGCCCAGTACGCCAGCGCGCCCGGGGTGGCGCCGTCGTCGGCAATGACGGGGACCTTGCGCCCGGTCTGAGTGAACGCCTGGATGATGCCGGTCGCCATTCCGCCGGTCTGGATCGCCCCGTCGATCGGCTGCGGGTGCGACGTCAAGAACTCCAGAGTGGCCGTCTTGGCCACCGACGGGACGAACTGGCCGACGATCGATCCGATCGTCTTGATATTCGGGCAGGTCTTCAGGACGTCGGTGGCGCCCTGATAGATCCCGGAGTCGGCCTCCACGCCCGGGATCCCGTGCACCTGGAGGACGTTCCCCTTGCCGCCGAGTTGCTGCACGAATCCCTGGGCCAGCTTGGCGCCCTCGAGGACGATGTTCCCGTTGATGCCCACCACGTAGGGGCTGGAGGCGGCGTTGATCGGCGCGATGACCGGAATCCCGGCCTTGCCCGCGGCCTCGAGCACCGGAGCGTCGGCGGCGGGGGACAGCGGCAGGACCACAATGATGTCGACCTTATTCTGGATCGCCTGCTGGATCTGTTGGATCTGGGTCTGGACGCTGTTGTTCGAGTCCTGCGTGATGACCTTGGTGATCACGTTCGACTTCGCCTTGAGCACGTTGAACTCATTGATGAAGTCCTGGACGAACGGCGTGGAGGTGTTACCGGGCGAGAAGTAGATCGTGTACGGACCCTTGTGCGTGGGCTTCCAGTTCGCCCACGCGCTGGCGTGCACCGCCTGCGGATACAGGTTGTACGACGCCTGTACCGACGACGGCAGCTTGGCCAGCACCCCGTCCGGATCGCCCGGCATCTGCTGGGGGATCGACCCGCACGCGCCGGAGGCCACCGCCGCCGCCGACGAGCTGGTCGTCGCCGCGCCCGCGCCACTGGAGGTGGCGCTCGCACTGGACGAGCTCGACGAGCTTGAGTTCGAGCTGCTCCCACAGGCAGCGAGCGCCAGCACGCTGGCCAGAGCCGACACCAGCATCAGGATCCTCTTCATCACGACCCCTCTCCCTCTCTTCCACGCCGATGACAGCTTCGACGATACCCAAACCGCGGACGCGGTGCAATACACGCTACTGTATCCAAAATGCGGCGTCAAACAGACTTCGACAGGTTGGCGAACGGCTAAGCGTGATGATCCGACGTCGCCCTCGACACGGTCATGACTCCCGCAGCTCGCTCCAGCCCGGCGAGTCGGAGAAGCGTCCGGCTGCCCCTGATGCGGATCCGCCCGGGCTGATGGACGCCACCGAAACCCCTATGTGCACCCCGCTCTGACCGTCATGAACACCGAAGAGATCGTCCTTATCACCGGATCGAGCAGCGGGTTCGGCTACCTCACCAGCGTGACGCTCGCGCGCCGGGGTCATCACGTGTTCGCGTCCATGCGGGACATCGACAGCCGCAACCGCGCGGCCGCCGACTCGCTCCGTCGGATGGCCGATGAGGGGGGCCTGCGGCTGGAGGTGGTCGAGCTCGATGTGCGTGATCAGGCTTCGGTGCACCGTGCCGTGGAGCGTGTGGTGGCCGCGGCGGGCGGCATCGACGTGGTGGTCAACAACGCTGGCGCGGGCTGCCACGGGATCCTGGAGACTGTGACGGTCGATCAGGCCCAGCAGCTCTTCGATGTCAACGTCTATTCCGCGCTGCGTGTAAACCGCGCCGTGCTCCCGCACATGCGAGCCCGGCAACGCGGTCTCCTCGTCCATGTCTCCTCCGGCCTGGCCCGGTATGTGCTGCCGTTCTACGGGATCTACGCGGCCACCAAGGCCGCGGTGGAGACCATTGCCGAGACGTTGCGCTACGAGCTGGCGCCGGTGGGCGTGGATTCGGTCATTGTGGAGCCCGGGCCGTTCGGTACGCGGTTCTTCGAGAACGCGGAGGCGACGCGCCCGGCCGACGAGGGACGAGCTGCCGGTTACGGCCAGACCGAGCTCCTGCGGCGGGACCTGGCGGCGCGCCGGCCCCCGCTGGGCGACCCCGCCGACGTGGCCGAGGCAGTGGCTGATCTGATCGAGACGCCGGCGGGGCGCCGGCCGCTCCGCACCCCGGTCGGCCCGATCGCCCACCGGGCGGATGGCTTGAACGCGGCCGCCGCCGAGTTACAACAGGCTGTGTTTGAACCGATGGGGCTGGGCGATCTGCTGACGCTCGCGCCGGCCGGAGAGCGAGAGGGAGGAGACGAAGGTGCGAATCGCCCGGATCGACAGTGACAGCGAGGTGCATGCCGCCGTGGTCTCGGCCGACGCCGCCTCGGCCCGGCTGTTGGCACCGGAGGTTACGGTCCCTGATCTGCTGGCCGCGGAACCAGGGAAGCGGGAGCGGCTGGCGGCCGACGTGGTCGCCGAGGTGGAGCTGGCGAACGCGCGACTGCTGGCGCCGGTGAGACCTGGGACCGTGCGTGACTTCTCCGTGTTCGAGCAGCACACCGAGGGGGTGCGCCGGTACCTTGACCCGGAGGCCACGGTACCGGCGCTGTGGTACGAGTCGCCGTTCTGCTACTTCTCCAACCCATACGCCGTCAACGGACCCGGCGATGCCGTGGCCGTACCGCCGGGCTGTGTCGATCTCGATTTTGAGCTTGAGGTAGCCGCGGTCATCGGCCGTCCCGGAGCCAACCTCCGACCCGACGAGGCCGGCGACCACATCGCTGGCTACACGATCTTCAATGACTGGTCGGCGCGTGACCTGCAGCTGTCCGAGATGCGGCTGGGGCTCGGTATCTGCAAGGGCAAGGACTTCGCCAGCACGCTCGGTCCCTGGATCGTCACCGCCGACGAGCTCCAGGAGCACCGGAGCGGCGACCGCCTCGACCTCGCGATGCGCGCGGCCGTCAACGGCCGAGAGCTCGGCGAGGACACGCTCGCTCACATGGCCTGGAGTTTTGAGGAGCTCGTGTCCTACGCCTCGCGCGGAACGGTCGTGCGGACCGGCGACATCCTGGGCTCGGGCACCTGCGGAGCGGGCTGCCTGCTGGAGCTCTGGGGCCGGCAGGGCCGGGAGAGCTTTCCGCCCCTCGCCCCCGGCGACACCGTGATGCTCACCGTTCAGGGCATCGGCACCCTCACCAACCCGATCATCACCGGGCCAGAGTTGCACCCCCTCCCACCCGGCCGGCTCACGGAGAGGCGGTCATGACCTCCCTGAGCCGGTACAAAGGCTGTCGCCAGTGGACCACATTGGATACATACTGAGTGCTTGCATCTGAGATCAGGTCTGGGTATATTCTGCGCCCAGGCGCGCCGGCCGGCGCGGGAGCAAGAGGAGAGGACTCGGGCGATGAGACTGAGTGAGGATCGGATCCTGACCACGCACGCCGGCAGCCTGCCCCGGCCCGACGACGTGGCGCAGATGCTCTACGACGTTCTCGATGAGAAGCCGGTCGAGGGCGAGACGTTCGACCGGAGAATCCGCGAGGCGATCGCGGACGTGGTGCGCCGGCAGCAGGAGACGGGG
Source organism: uncultured Solirubrobacteraceae bacterium (assembly GCA_963753235.1). Taxonomy (GTDB): domain Bacteria; phylum Actinomycetota; class Thermoleophilia; order Solirubrobacterales; family Solirubrobacteraceae; genus Palsa-465. Next base: position 147,054 of record CAVWBJ010000001.1, read on the forward strand.
ATCGACGTCATCAGCGACGGCGAGATCGGGAAGGTTGGGTTCTCCAACTACGTGCTCCAGCGCATGTCGGGCTTCGCCGGTCACGCTCAGTTCATGGCTGCGGATCTGGCGGACGCACCTGAGATCGCCGCGGTGGCACTCGGCAGCGTGGGTTCCCAGCATATGCGCCTTCCGATCCTGACCGGTCCTATCGAGCCGCGGACGGCCGACGCGGTCCGCCGGGAGATCGACGACTTCTCGGCGGCGCTCGATGGGTATTCCCGTGACCGCGCGTTCATCCCAGCAGTGACGCCGGGGCACGTCGCCTTCAACTTCCCCAACCAGTACTACTCGACGCACCAGGAGTACATCGAGGCCGCCGCGGCGGCTCTGGCCCCGGAGTACCAGGCGATCGTCGATGCCGGGTTCAACCTCCAGTTGGACTCACCGGACGCCGCCATGGCCTGGCACTGTCAGGTGGAAGGCAGCGACCTGGCGGATCCCGCCGCCCATCTCACCGCTGGAATCGAGATCCTCAACGCCGTCCTCGCCGACGTACCTCCAGAGAAGCTCCGCTATCACGTCTGCTGGGGTAACTACAACGGCCCGCATCACAAGGACACCCCACTCCGTGAGATCGCGGCGCTCGTCCTCAAGACGCGCGCCAAGTTCATCTATGTTGAGGCGGCCAACCCACAGCACGAGCACGAGTGGGAGGTGTGGAAGGACATCACCCTCCCTGACGACAAGGCGCTGATCGTCGGCGTGATCGATGTCAAGACGAACCACATCGAGCATCCGGAGCTCGTCGCCCAGCGCATCGAACGATTCGCCGGCATCGTCGGGCGCGAGCGGGTGATCGCCGGCACCGACTGCGGCTTTGCCACCTTCGTCGGCTTCAACTCCTGCCATCCGGCGGCGGCGTGGCTGAAGCTCAACGCCCTGGTGGAGGGAGCCAGCCTCGCCTCCGCACGGCTCTGGTGAGCACCCCGGCAGCGGGCTGATGTCGCTCGTTCGTACAGCGCTGGTGGTGGGCGGCGGAATCGCCGGTACCACGGTCGCGGGTGCTCTGCAGAGAGACGGCGTCGAAGTCGATCTGATTGAAGTCGAGCCGGGGCCGACCTTCCGCGGCATCGGCATCGCTCTGCTGCCACCGGCCCTGCGGTGCATGCACCAGCTGGGGCTGGCCGACGAGTGTGTCCGGCTGGGCATGCCCCAAGTCACGTTCCAGACCCGCACGGCCGACGGAGACATCATCAGCGAGAGTCCGATGCGGGGACTGCTCCCGGCGCCCTACCCGCCGGGAGTGGGCATCGCCCGGGTCACGTTCGGCGACATCCTGCGTCGGTGGGCACTGTCGGCTGGGGCGCGGGCGCGCTACGGCACAACGGTCACACGGCTGACCGACCAGGGCACCTCGGTGGAGGTTGAGCTGTCGGACGGTGACACGCGCATCTACGACCTCGTTGTCGGAGCGGACGGAGTTCATTCGTCCCTGCGCACCCGCCTCTTCCCTGAGCAGCCTCCGCCCTCGTACCTGGGCCAGTGCATTTGGCGCGTGCTGGTCCCGGCCCGGCCGGCGCAGGTCAACGGGCAGATGCTCTTCCTGGGGGAGACGACCCGCGCCGGGTTCAATCCGATCACCCCGGACAGCCTGTACATCTACCTGGTGCACCGAGCGGAGGATCCGCACCGGCGGCTGACGCCCGAGGCGTCCTACCGCGCCATGATGGAGCATCTGGACGAGTACGGCGGACTGATGAAGGAGACAAGCCGGCTCGTGACGCCGGAGAGTCCCACCCATTACGGGCCGCTCTACACCAGCTTCATCGAGGGGCCGTGGCACCGGGGCCGGATCATCCTGATCGGCGATGCAGCGCACACCACGCCGCCGCACCTCGCCAGCGGCGCGGGCATCGCGATCGAGGACGGGCTCGTGCTGGCCCGGAGCCTGCGAGAGCAGCCGGATGTGCCGGAGGCGTTTGCGGCCTTCATGCGCCAGCGCCTAGAGCGATGCCGAATGGTCGTCGAGAATTCCCGGATGCTCGCCCACTGGGACCTGGATCCCACCGTGCCGGGACAGAAGGTGGCCGAGCTGTCAGGACGCACCTTCGAGGCGTTGGGGAGCCCGATCTGACGAGAGCGGGGATCGTCCCACGACACATCGTGATGTACCGCCCAACTTCGATGACCGACTTCATCATGACCAAGAACCGGCCGACGTTCCTCCCGATCGGCCCATACATCGTCCCCCCCAAGTTATGCCGGACCCGCGAGACATGCGCTCCACTCTCACCGTGAGCGGGCAGGTCATGCAGGACGAGTCAGTCGACGACATCCTCTACGGCGCCGCCGCCTGGACAGATATGCATCGAGGATCACTCGGCTGTTTCCGGAGGGCATCCTGCTGACCGTGTCGGGCACCGGGGATGCTGGACATCATGGCAACCGCTGGTTGGAGCCCGGCGACCTGGTCACCGGTGGGATCACCGGCCTCGGCCAACAACACAATGTCTGCGTCGCGGCTCCCTCCGTCGACGACTGGCGACCACAGGACCAATCGGCGGTCCACGCGGACCGCCGGCACAGCTAGGCCGAGCGCGGACGATGCGTGGCTCCGCAACCCACCGCCGTTCCGCGGTGGTCGCCTTTGACGTCAACGAGACGTTGCTCGACCTCAGCGTGCTCGACCCTACCTTCGAACGCCTACTGGGCACAGCACAGCTCCGCAGCTATTGGTTCGCGCAGATGCTTCAGCTGTCGTTCGTGGGCGGCCTCACTGGCGAATACGTCGACTTCACTTCCGCTCAGCGTGCAGCCCTACATATGGTGGCTCGTCGAGTTGGCCGGCCGATCAGTGACGACCAGGTCGCCGATGTTGTCGAACAGATGCGGTCCTTACCAGCGCACCCTGAGGTCCCGCGGGCACTCAAGCGCTTGCGCAAGACATCAGGGCAGATCGTCGCGCTGACCAATTCGACCCAGGACGTGGCCGAGGACCAACTCCGCAACTCCGGGATTGAGGACGCCTTCGACGACGTCATCTCCGCAGACGCGGTCCGTGCCCTCAAACCCGCACCAGCCCCATATCACCTGGTCGCGACCAGCTGCGGTGTCGAGATCGGCGAGGTGACTCTGGTTGCTGCTCACGCCTGGGATGTGGCCGGCGCGCTCGCTGCGGGAGCCAACGCGGCCTTCGTCGGCCGCCCCGGGATGGTCCTAAGCCCGATTGGTCGCCAGCCAGGCATCGTTGACGCCGACATTTCTGGTGTCGTCGATCGAATCATCAGCCAGCGCCGCTCGTGGACGCGCTCGGCTTAAAGCGTCCCAACCCCCAGTTGCCGGTCCGCGACATGACGATCGGCCCAACTCGGAGAAGCCGACATGCCTGACAGCCAGACCACGGACAAAGATGCGTAGCGACATCACGCGCCCCGCGCCGGACGCCACGAGAGGAACAGTGGGAAGCCGGCTGCGGCCACAGGTGCTACTGGAACAGATCGACAACCCCTCAGGACGTGACTCCATCGGCAGGTAGATACCTGGACATCGATCGGCCAGGGCTCAGTTTCCAGTGCGGCTCTGGCACCGTGGCCGCGCGCGGAGCATGAGCCAGGACGACGAGCGGTGCAAGCTCGCGCTCGTCGGCAGCCCCGCCGACCGGATCTGCCGCGGTAGCTACCTGACCCCGCATATCCACCCGGAGAAACATGAGTACAACGAGTGAAAGCCGCGTCGCGGAGGCGGCATGACCGGTGCGATTCACAGGATGCCGGTCCATTTTGGACCGACGCCCGGACCACGCCAAACCGTTGGCGGCGGGCGCCACCAGCCTGACCAGGTGCGCGAGACCTGGCGGCTGGCGATCAGCTTTCGTTCAGAGGCGGCGGCACTTGAGAGCTTGCTGCCTCCAGGCTGCGTCCTGGATGGTGAGCCGATCGCCCGGATCGAGGCGTCCTTCATGACCGGGATCCCTTGGTTGGCTGGCCGCGGATACAACACGCTGGGCCTCACCATTCCCGCGTGCTGGCAGGGGGAAGAGCGCATCAGTGGCGATTTCGTCTGCGTGCTGTTTGAGAATCTCGCGGATCCGATCATCAGTGGACGCGAGGAGCTGGGATGGAACAAGGTCTGGTGCGAGCTGCCCCCTCTTGAGCGCGGCCCCAGTTGGGTCCGATGCCGCGCCGCGTGGTTGGGCTTCCAGTTCGCCGAGCTCGAACTGACCGGTCTGAACGAAACGCCGTCACAGACGCCGGCGCCAGCCCGACCCAAGCTCGCCCATAAGTACATTCCGAGTACCGGCGATTGGGGCGAGGCGGACGTCGACTACGTCGTCGTCTCACCCCCCGCCACGGACAGCGCACGACCAACGGCGCAATGGGCTGGCAATGGGACATTTTCGATCGCGCAGGCGCGATGGCAGGACCTACCGACGCTTGTGCGAGTCGTCAACGGATTGGCCGAGTTGCCGGTCCGCGAGATGACCGCAGCGACGTTCAGCAAGACGATCGGCAGCGACGACCTCTACGGCAGCCGGCGAGTGCGATAGATGACCTATCGGGACACGCCGCCCGCCAGCCGTCCGAGCGCCGGCCCTCCGACCGTGCCGCCCTGGACGCGCTGGGTCTTCGAATTCGACGCTGGGGAAGATGCCGGCGGGCAGGACCAGTTCGGGGCCCTGAACTTCATCGAAACCGACGCAGTTCGCCACCCCTCGGTCGGTCGTCCGGGCCCCGCTCGCCCTCGTCACTCGCCGCAGTTGACATAGCGGTAGTACGCGCGGCTGTAGAGCCAGAGCGTGATGGAGTTGACACGTGGCAAATCTACGGGCGCCAACCATCCACGGCGGTTCATGATCGCTCCGGCAAACATGCTGCCGTGGCCGTTGTACCCCATGCAGAGGGTCAGACCGGCGGCCACGCCGTTGACGTTGTACTGGTTGTTGTAAACGAGGTGATAGCCATACTGGCTGTGAAGGTTGTGCGCCCCGTAGGAGAAGAGGATGCCAAAGGCGGTGGGCGCCCGGGACATCAGGCGTTTCCCTCGCTGGATCGGCTCCGGCCTCCACCCGTCTGATGAGCCTCTGTCTATGTCAAATCTCTTTGACCAACCCAAGTGGGCCGTTCGTCCGGGTTGTCAACCTGAGCCGTCCTGGGTTGGTTGGAGACTCGGATCTGCCCCGGGAAAAATGGAGTTGGCATGCTGAGGTCCGGGGCAGAGAGGATCCTGTCGCATGCCTCGCAGGTACCTGCCGGAAGTTCGTCGTCAGGTGATCGAGCTCGCTCGGTCTGGCGCGCGCGTGGCGCGGCTCGCGGTCACGTTCGGGATGGCGGAGGTGACGGTCTATAACTGGCTCAAGCAGGACCGCATCGACCGTGGTGAGGAGATCGGCAAGACGACCGATCAGCAGCTCGAGCTCGCGGCCGCAAAGCGGCGCATCACGCAGTTAGAGACCGAGCTGGCCGTCGCTAGGAAGGTCAACGAGGTCTTCCTCAAAGAGGGCATCAGCCCAAACGGCTGTTCCCGGTGATCGACTCTCTGACCGGGCAGGGGTTCAACGTCCGCCGCGGTTGAGTTGATCATGCGCGAGCTCGGGATCAAAGGGACGCCCACGCGACGGCTGCCGAAGGGCGCGCGGGTCGCGACAGTCACCTCGCTTGCCCGAGTGGCGTTGCCGACACGCGTGGAACATCCGCGACAGTGGCTGAGGAGGTCTTAGATGTGGTGCCGCGAGGCCGTGGGGTCTTGGCTGGGTGGCGCGCAGTTCGGGCGAGCCCGGCTAGCACCGGCTAGCACCGGGCCCCCCGGACGTGGCTTCGCTGAGTGTTCGGGTGGCGAAGCCGATCGGCAGTTCGATCGGCCGGTGTTGGTGCTGACGGGGAGCGAGTTCAGCCAATCGTCCAGATGAGGGCCCCTCAGCCCGGCATCCTGTTCTGCATCTTGGCTCGATCGATTGATGTCGCAGCGGAAACTCGCGTCTCCGATGAGGAGGCGGCAGAACTCGAGCGGCTCGCGGCCGCACACGCGACCGGAATTGCGCCGTGACCGAACAGTCCCCCGTCGCGTCCGTGGGGCGACAGCTCCTCGAGGTGCCAAGGACGCAGGCGACCCGCGGCGCAGCCTCTTCACGCCGACCAGCCCCCGCTGGACCGCGGCCGTGCCCTTCTGAATACCCCCTCCGCGCGTTACTGTTGTGCGGCGTCAAAGAGTGGAGTGCGATCGTGCTTGCAATTGTCGTCCCGCTATTGGTTCCCGTCGTGACCGGGATAGTCGGAGCGACCGGCCTCATGCTGAAGGAACGCCGGCTGGCCCGCGATTCCCGCCACCTGCGCCAGCAGGCAATCGCCGAGGCGACCGCAGAAGTCGGATTTGCCACAGAGTGGTGGCAGGCCCAGCAGCTTCTCGGTGCCGACGCCCTCTCGGTGGCGCACCCCAAGATGGTGGCCTGGCTGGCCGAGGCCGAAGTCATCGTCGAGGTCGCGAAGAGGAAGACCAGCCCCAGCCACACCCCGGTGACGCTCCGGCGGCTGTTGCTGATGGAGCCAATGCACCGTCGCTCCTCAAAGGCGATCAGAGTCCTCTTCTGGATCAGCGTGATCTGGCTGTGCGTTGCCGCAATCACCACAGCGACCGACATCAGCCGTAACAGTCAGTACAACTGGCTCGCCAGCGACATTGTCGTCCTGATCGTCTCCGCGCTGATTGTGCTGCTGCTGCACATCTGGGCCGAGGCCAGCGATCAACCGTCCCCGGTCCCGGCGCCGGATGCGAGCTTGGAACGGCACGCGACCTCAACGGCACCCAGGCCCCCCACCGGGACGATCACCGTATCCTGATCGCGGTCGACCTCGATCAGCCGGCACGGTTGACGAGCACATCGATCTCGCCTGCCGCGTCGGCAACGCGCCCCACCTCGGACATATCCGAAAATCAGCGGCGATGAACTCCACATCGTGTCCACGCGCCCGGATCCGCTCTCCGGTGCTTGCGCCGCGGGTCTCGTCGCGCCCGGTGATGATCACCGACGCGCCCTTCTCGGCCATCGCCAGCGCGGCGGCGGAACCCATCCCGGAGGTGCCACCGGTGATCAGAGCCTTCTTGTGTTGCAGATCCGGGGACATCCCCGGGGATAGTTGGCACAGACAATCCATTTTGCGGACTCCGACTCTGACGGAACTGGCCGTCATATTCCAAAACAGGACCCGAAATTGGTGATGCGCGTGCCGGGGACGTCTCCCTGGGTGGTCGGTCCGAGGGCTCAGCGGTCGAGCGAAGTGCTCGTGGTGCCGCTGAGGGTGGCGATGAGCGTGAGCATCGCGTCGAGCGCGGCCGCGAGCGGTTCGGGGTCGCGCTGGACCTGAGCGAGCAGGAGACCGCCCTGAAGCGCGGCGAGCGTGGCCAGCGCGAGCTGGCGCGGATCGACCTCCGGTGCAAGTCGGCCCAGTGCGTGCATCCGCAGAAAACCAGCCATGATGCTGGCCTCCCAGCGTTTGAACGACGCCGCAACCATCGCTCTGGCCTCGGGCTCGGTCTCGGCGAGCGCGGAACCAAGCGAGCCGACCGGACAACCACCGAGCCCGTCCGTGTCGCGGGCATGATCGACCACGAAGTCGCGCCACTCCCGTAGCCCGTCGAGGCTGCTGAGGTCAAACTGCTCCTGCGTGCCGATGGCCCTGTCGGCCTGGCGCTCGATGACGGCGCGGACAAGCGCCGGCTTGTCCTCGAAGTAGTGATAGAGCTGCGAGCTGCTCACGTGCGCACCGTCGCGCACTTCCTCGATCGTCGTGCGGGCAACGCTCTGCTGAAAGATCAACTGTGCCGCGGCGTCGACGATCCGCGCGCGCGTCGCCTCTCCCTTGCGCGTCAGCCGCGGTCGATCAGAACTGGCTGAAGACACCTCGGGAAGTATATCGACATGAATGGCTTTGACATTCCATTCGAGGTCTGCCAGAGTGGATCACCGAATCCAGTAACGCACAAAACTATTTCTCGGGGCTGCTGCCGCCGGGGCCGCAGGAAGCCGCTGTGGTCGGTCAGGCCAAGCAAGGCCTAGCTGTCGTATCTGCCCGGCGGCTGAGGACACCGTTCGGCCAACCCTGGCTGGACCTTCAAACGTGAGAGGAACTCGATGAGCACAACCCCGGAAAAGACCGTATTGATCACAGGCGCCAACGTCGGGATCGGCAAGGAGATAGCCCGGCAACTGGCCTTGCGTCCCGAAATCGCCCACGTCTACCTAGCGTGCCGAAACAAGGAGAGGGCGAGGACGGCCAGGGCCGAGCTCGAATCGGAAACCGGCCGGCGCATCTTTGACATCGTTCTCATGGACGTTTCCGATCCGGCCTCGGTTCGCGCCGGCCTGGCGGGCATTGACGGATCGATCGACGCCGTGGTCATGAACGCCGGTGGGATGGGCGGCAAGACGCCCATGGCCGTGACCGCCGACGGGGCCACGTACATGTTCGCTCAGAATGTTCTCGGCCATGTCGTCCTGCTCGAGACGCTCCTGGCCGAGGACCGCCTTGGCGAGGTGGCGGTCTTGGCCGGAAGTGAAGCAGCCAGGGGACTTCCGAAGATGGGGTTCAAACGGCCGTCGTTTGTCTCACAGTCCGCCGACGAACTCGCCACGGTCATCGACGGCAGCTATTTCGCCGACCGCAAAACTGACATCAATTTGGCCTATGGGCAGGCCAAGTTGATCGGGGCGCTATGGATGGCCTACCTGGCCCGCCAATACCACGACCGCCGATTCATCACCATGAGCCCCGGCAACACCACCGGCACCCAAGCACCCAATGACCTCGCATTGCCGTTCCGTATGGCGGCCAAATACGTCATGCCTCACTTGGGGATCTCCCACAAACTGGACGTGGGCGCAAAGCGACTGGTCGACGGAGTCACCGACCCGACCCTGTCAAGCGGCGTGTTCTATGCCAGCGCGGCCAACAAGATGAGGGGTCCCGTGGTCGACCAAGCAGACGTCTTCCCCGACCTGGCCGACCCGTCGTTTCAGGACCACGCCAACGAAGCCATCCACCGCTTCATCACCTCAAAGACAGTCGCGTAACACCTGACCGACTGGTTCCAGATACGCAACGAAGCTACTCGTCGCTAACGTCGCCACGCCTCCAATACGGACGGGCATCATGCTCACCCACTTTGTCGTGTCGGAGGACATCGCTCGCTCGCGAGACTTCTACGCCAATGTCCTCGGCGGTGAAGTCGTCTCCGAAAGCCCCGCGGTCGTTGCTCGCGAACAGCTTCAGCTTCCCAGGTCGTCGACACCTTCCCAGCCTACTGCCGACGGCCCCGAACGCCAGCCGTTGAGACGTCCGGCCCCTGCTGCTTTGATCGAGATCCAGCACTCTCGGTGGGAGGTTTCGGCCCGGTGCCGGCGGGCCTGATCCGAGTGTGCCGCTTGTCGATCATTGCGACACTCACGTCCATTATGGCTTTGACCTGGCAGGAGATCGCTGAGCAGGTGCGACCGGCTGAGGACGAACTGATCGAGCGTTATCGCTACGGCCTGTTCCAGGGGGACGCGCCACGGGCAGGACTGCGGGTGGCGCTGGTGGCGATCGAGCGCCCCGACGGGCTGTTGATCGAGCGGCCGCTCGATGCTGGGCTCACCGTGATCGCGGTGCATCCCAACCAGGTCAAGGCGATGCGCCCGCGCTACAGCGTGGCCGGCGGCAAGTCAGACAGCTTTGACAGCTTCGTGCTGGCCGAGCTCGCCCGCACCGAGGTTGGAGTGACGAAGAGAACGCGACGACTCGCGGGTCATTCGAATGGGTTGAACCGGCCGCTGCTCATCGCGGGTCCTTGGATTCGACCTGCCGGTTGAGCGCGTCGAGCAGCGCCTGCATGCCCTGGCATGTCTGCTCGAAGCGTTCGGTCCCGATGAGCCCCGCGTATTCGGTCTCGAGGTCGGTGATCACGCGGCGGCCGGTGCGCATCGCCTCCCAGCCGGCGTCAGTGAGGCAGATCAGCTTTGCGCGACCGTCACTCGGATCGGGTCGCCGCTCGATGATTCCAAGGCGCTCGAGGTCGTCGACGAGCTCGGCCATCGCGGGGCGTGTCATTCGTGCCTGTGCGGCAAGGTCAGTGAGCCGGGATCCGTCGGCCTTGATGTAGGCGGTGACGTGTGTGTGCGGCACCCGGGCTTCCTCCAGTCCGGCTTGCTGGAGTCGGGCGTACAGCTCGCTCTGAAACAGCCTGGTGAGATGGACGAGCAGCTGGCCGATGTGAAGCCGCTCGGCTCGGGAGTGATCAGACGGATTTGACATGAGCAATAATGATTAGGTAGCCTAAGCTTAGGTAGCCGAACTAAACGAACTTCGGGGGCGAGCATGGCATACGTCGGGCAGCAGATCGAGAACCCGCGGACGGGGCAGCGGATGCAGTTCCTCGAGACCGGGGCAGAGACCGGTGGCGACCGGGTGCGCATCGAGAGCTGGAACCCACCCACCGGCGAGGATGAGCCGATGCACGTCCACCCCCGCCAGGAAAGTCGCGTGCAGGTACGAGCGGGCACGCTGCGCTTCATCATCAACGGCCATGTGCGAGAGGTCCGCCCCGGCGAGTCGCTCACCATCCCTCCCGGCACGCCACACATGTTCGGCAACCACTCGGGCGAGGACGCCCACTCGATCGCAGAATTCCGTCCTGCCCTGCGAATCGGCGAGTTCTTTGAGTACCTGTTCGCTCTCGGCGCCCGCGGGCAGCTCGATGACCGCGGCATGCCGAGCCTGCTGGAGCTCGCGGTCAGCGCCCCGGCATTCGCTGATGAGATCCGTGTCAGCACCCCACCGTGGGCTGTCCAACGCGTGATCTTCGCGATCCTCGCACCAATCGCACGCCGACGGGGCTTGACCGGCCCTCCCTCGACGACGTCGATGGCCCAGGTCTGAAGACCAGCTTTGGAACCACCGACCGGGGGGCTGCCGGCTGCCTCACGCTCCTGAGCACGCGCAGCTTGCTCAGCGGCGGACCCGGCTCCCGCACCGAGCCTCGCACGACCGAGCGCAGGAGTCACCTGCACACAGCCGGCGCGGCGACTGAGCAGAAGCCAAGACCCAGCGCCGAAGAGTTCCGGTTCGACCCGACCGCTTGCTAGGGGATCGCTAACGCCAGGTGGATGTATGCCTGGTTTCCGCGCGCATAGGGGGTCCGTCGACCCTCCGGCATGTGATGCGTGTCGTTGGGCGAAAGCAGGTCGTGCGATTGCCTTGGAGGCGGCGTTGGAGTCTGCCTGAGCTGGGCGCCTTCCAGCTGCGGTCAGAGGTACATCGGCGTGCTGGTGGAGCGCGTGCTACGCCGCCAGGCGGCTGGTGTGACCGTGTGGTCGCGGTGGAAGTGCTTGATGAAGTAGCTTGGCTGGCGGTAGCCGGCACGCGCCGCTATCGCCTCGACCGGGAGGTCGGTTTCCCGGAGCAGCCGGCGGGCCTCGGCCATTCGTCGTTCGGTGATCCATCGCTGGACGCTGCGTCCGGTCTTGCGGCGGACCACGGTCGTGAGGTGTCCGGGTGTGAGACTGACGGCTGTGGCGATCGTGGCCAGGGAGATGGGCTCGTGGTAGTGCTCCTCGATGAATTCGAACACGCTGGCCAGCAGCGGTTCGCTGCGGACCCGGAGGTCATGTCCAATATCGATCGAGATTCGCGCCACACTGACCAGGAGCAGCGTCAGGTGCGCGAGTGCGGCCTCGGTTGACCCGTCGCGCGGGGCTTGTAGCTCACGCTCGATCGCGCAGGCGTGCTGTGCCCATGCCGCCCGCTCGCTGGGTGGTATGGGAAGGCGTTGTGCGCCCGCCGCGGTGGAGCCGACGAAGGGGAAGAGCAGCGGGTGCGCTTTCCAGCCGAGCGAACCGCCGAGGGCCTCGGAGGCGATGATCTCGGGTGGAAAGAAGACGCACCAGCCCGAGGTCCTAGTGTCGGGCGCATGCTCGCCGAAGCGGACGACCTCGCCTGGGGCGATCACGAACGCGTCACCGGTGTGCAGCGGCCATTCGCGGCCGCCGAGGCGGAGGCTGCCGCCGCCATGCTCGAAGTAGGCGAGCACGAGGAACTCGTGCGCATGGGCGTGATCGCCGGCGGCGTGAGCCGCCGTGAGTTCGTCGGCGGATAAGCGCAGCACGCTGACCGGCGGGGCGCCGGGAGTCCGGAGGTACTCGTAGACGGGCGCGCCGTCGACCGTACGCGCCGTCAGCCGGGCCGTGTCCGCCGGAACCAAAGATCGTCGCATTGCTGCCAACGAATCGCTCTGGACGCGGGTCATCACGTCAATTATCACTCATGCCAGCACTAAACATCTTCGTATCGAAGGACGACCGATGAACGAGCTCGCCTCACACCAACCGGTCAGACACATCGAGGCGGGTGGCCGCCGCTACCTGCCGGGCATGGGGCGCGACTGGCTGCTGCCGTTGTATGACCCCTTCACCCGGTTGATCGGGATCGAGTCGGCGCACCGCAAGCTCGCCGATCAGGCCGAGCTCGAGTCGGCCGAGCGGGTGCTGGAGATCGGCTGCGGGACCGGCAATCTGGCGCTTCTGGTCAAGGGGATGCGCCCGCAGCTCGAGGTTGTCGGGCTGGACCCCGATCCCGGTGCGCTCGCCCGCGCTGGGCGCAAAGCGCGACGGGCCGGGCTCCCGCTCGAGCTCGATCGCGGGTTCGCCGACGAGCTGCCGTACCCGGATGGGAGCTTTGACCGCGTCCTTTCGTCTCTGATGTTCCACCACCTCGCGGAGGAGCTCCGGATGGCGTCTCTGCTCCAGGTGCTGCGGGTTCTGCGCCCTGGCGGCTCGCTGCACCTCATGGACTTCGGCGGCGACAGCCAGCACCTGCACGGATTGGCTCGCCTCGCCCGTCGCAGTCGCACGCTCAAGGACAACTGGGATAACCGCCTTCCGACGCTCATGCGCGAGGCGGGATTCGCAGAGGCTGTCGAGACCGGCCACCTCACCAAACGCATCGGGCGGCTCACGTACTACCGCGCGACCCGTCCACAGTGAGCCCGACCGTGACGCCAGCCTAACTCGTCGCCGGACTGCAGCTGCGCACCAGCTTTGACCGCCGCCAGTTCGGATTCGACTGGCAGGCGCAGATGCCAGAGGGTGGTGACGCAGTCGGTTGGGATGTCGATGTGGACGTCGATCTGCTGCTCATACGAGAGGCTGGCGACACCGAAGGGTGACCAGCGGGAAGTGGTTGTGTCAGCCAGCGCCCTGGCTGTCGCGCTGCCAAGACAGATCACGCGCCCAGAGCCACGCGGGCTGGAGAAGCACAAACCTGGAAGTGGATCCTCAAATACCTCAAGCTGGAACCGGCCCCAGCGCGCCCGGTCCGGTCCCATGTAGCGTTCGCCCCAGGCTTGCGCGCGTCCTGCGTCAAAGGGCCGAACCTCCGCGGGGCCCCGCGCCCGGACCTGGAGAACCTCGCCGCGCTCGAGCTCGCACGTGTCGACCACCAACTCGACGCGTGGATCGCGGCGCAGCGCCGCGCCAAGCGAGGACCAGCGCCCCGTGATCCACCAGAACGCGGCCTCATCGAACAGGTACCAGATGGGCCGAACCCGCGGCCCGCTCTCACTGGTGGTCGCGAGCCTGGCGACCAGAGGACGCTGCAGGAACCCGTCGAGATCAAAGCCGGAACCGACGTCCACGTGCATGGTCAGGGACCCTACTCACCTCCACCGCGCCGAGGCGTGACAGACCCGAGGCGACGGTTGCACTTGTCTGACACCGGGGCGGTCGGGTGGAAGCCCATGACAGCCACGACTGCACAGGTGAGGTAGCAGCTGGCCTGGAAGTTGAGGAGGACGGTCAGTGAGATGGTGGCGCTGAGCAGACCGGCGAGCAGGATGCCCGTTCCCTGGCCAAGTGCCTGCGCGACCTGGATGAGGCTGAGCACCCGGCCGAGAACGCGGCGAGGACTGGCGCGCTGGGTCCCGGTAAGCAGTCCGGTGACCAGTGCGGTGCCGGGGAGGCCGACGGCGATAAAGAGGCCGAGGTACCACCACGTCGCGGTGGTGACGGCGGGGCCGTTCCAGGCCAGCACTGAGAGGAGACCAAACGCGGCCAGGCCGCCGACGGTGAGGGTGCGGGCCGTGAGGTGCTTTGCCCAACTGCCCACCAGGACGCCGCCGATTACCCCGCCGATGGCTTGGACCCCGCGCAGCAACCCGACGACCTCGTCGCCGGCGTGCAGCGAGCGAAGCACAAACAGGACGAACAGGACCAGGAACAGGCCCTGAGCGACTGCCGACAGGAACGAGATGATGAGCGCTGCGGTGAGGGTGGGATTCCGCTGTACGGCGCGCGCGCCATCGCCGATAGCGCTCAGTCGGCTGGTGGGGTGGTCGCGCGGGGGCGGGATGGTGGGTGGCGTGGCCCGGCGACATCCCGCCAGCAGCGCGGCGCCGGCGAGGAAGCTGGCCATGTCCCCGAGAACGAGACCATCCAGCCCGACCACGGGCAGCAGAATTCCGCCGAGCGGTGAGCCGACGAGCCTGGCGGCGTTGCTGGCCGCCTGCGCCATGGCGTTGGCTCTGGGCAGCTGGGGCGATTCAACGACGAATGGGATGACCGCCTGCAGCGCCGGGGTGGTGATGCTGGTGATGGCGGCCTGCGCCCCGGCCACCGCATACGCCACCCACAGCCGGTCCGCTCCGAGCCAGAGCAGTGGCAGCAACAGGACGGCTTGGGAACTGGTGAGGACCGGGAGGAGACGGCTGGAATTCCAGCGATCGATCGCCGGACCGCCGACGATCCCGACCACAACCGCCGGCGCCAGCTCAGCCAAGAACACGGCGGACGTATCCAAGGCCGACCCTGATACCTGCAGCACATAGAGCGGCAGGGCGATGAACAGCAACCAGTCGCCCGTCTCAGAAATTGCCACCGCCGACCACAGCCGCCGGTAGGCCGGGTTGCCCCGCAGCGTTCGCGCGGGACGATCCCGCCGCTCGCCGGAGCGCTCAATGATCGCCGCCGGGCCGGTCACACGGCCTCCGGATGTCTGAAGGCGAGCAACCGCAGGTATGCGACGTCCGCATCATCGGGCACCCCAGCGCGGGTCAGGCCGATGTACGGGCGCACCAGTCGATCGATCTCGCCGACCAGCTGCTCCAGCTCCCGTGGGGTGATCCTCAACGCATAGCTGTTGTGCGCCTCAGCGGCGCGCCACCGCTCCGGCTGAGTGTCATGACGGGCGATCGCCCGGCGCGTGAGTTCCTCATCCCGGGCGAGCGCCAGCTCATCCACCGCTCGCGCTGCTGCGGTCGACGACCTCCCGGCCTCGGCTTCCCTGGGCCCGAACTCCAGACCGGTTGAGCTGCTTCGCCAAGGCCGTTCCCGCCCGTCGGCCGACTCCCCTCGCTCCACCAGCCCGACTCGCGCCAGCGCCCGCAGGTGATAGCTGCAGTTCGACGTCGTCGAGCCGACAGCCGCCGCGCACTGAGCCGCTGTCTGCTCACCAAACGACATCAAGCGGTCCAGCAGAGCCAGGCGCAGCGGATGGGCCAGGACCCGCAGCGCTCGGGGGTCAGTGATCCGAGTGCGCCGTTCCGGCGCTCCGCCAGATATGAAAGACATGTTTCGTAGTTTTCCAGAACCGCGCGCGATGCGCAAGACTCCTTTCACATCTGGGCGGAGGTGCAACCCGACTGCGCTGCGGCAGATCCCCACCCGCGCCGATGAGCGCGGGTTAGAACCCGTCCGGTGGGGCGAACTGACTGATGGTCAGGTCGGCGCCCTGCGGGTCCCGCAGATCAGCCTCTCGGGTCCACATCGTGTCCCTCTGATCCGTGATCTCGGCTCCGAGATGGACGGCCGTGGCCGCCGTCTCGTCACGATCGGCGACGCTGAAGACGACGTTCCACCGTGGCGGGGCGTCGCCGCTGATGAGCTCCGCGCCACCGATTACATCGGCAAAGCCCTCCGGGGCATTGGCCTGGCGAACGTGGATGTCCGGGTCGACCGTCGCTGCCAGGTGATCACCGTACCCCGCGACCCGCCACATTCGCGCACCACCAGGCAGGTCCACGTACTCCCAACCGAACACGCTCTCATAGAACGCGCGCGCTCGATCCAGATCACCTGTGCGCAGATGAGAGAAGTTCCAAGTGCCCGGCATGTTCACCCGCTGCGCGCCGGGCCGTGCCCGCGGCTGCCAGAGACCGAACGCCGCCCCCTCCCCATCGGCGCAGGCTGCCAGGCGACCAGCGGCTCCGACGTCGGCCGGTTCGGTCAACACCTGGCCGCCGGCCGCGCGCACGCTCGCCGCCGTCACCTCCAGGTTGCCGGCGGCCACGTATGTCTGCCAGGCCGCCGGCGCCCCGTCCGAGGGGCCGAGCCCGGCCACGTCCTGACCGTCCACAGTGGCGATGAAGTACGCCCCCGGCGCCTTCACAGCGGAGAAGGCCCAGCCGAACAGCTCTCCGTAGAACGCACACGCCGCCTCGGGATCAGGCTGCGCGCTATCGATCCAGCAGGGCACGCCCGCGGGATAGGTGCGGACATCGGTTCGCGCCATGGTCTCCTCCTCCGGCCGCCGTATGAAGGCGGCACGCTATGCCCTATCGTGGCCAGGTTCAGACCGCTGCGACCCTTCCCCTCCCTCCGGCGCGCCGGCCCGGACACGGGCGGCCTGACGGACCAGGTGGTCGCGCTCGGCGACGCTGGTGGCGCGCCGGGCGGCCTCTACGTAGGCCGTGGCGGCGGCGGCCAGGTCGCCGTTGAGCTCGTGCAGGTGGCCGCGGACGGCGTGCCAGCGGTGGCGCTCGCCGAGTACGTCGCGCAGCCGGTCGGTCTCTCGCAGCCCGGCGGTGGCTCCGAGCACGTGACCGACCGCCACGGCGCGGCCGAGTACCGCGGCGGGGTCCTGCCGTACCGGATCCTCGGAGAGGGCGACGAGGTCGTCATACCAGGTCAGGATCTGGGGCCAGTCGGTCTCCGCGGCGCTGGCCGCGTCGTCATGGAGGGCGGCGATGGCGGCCTCCATCTGATAGCGCCCCGGACGCTGAACCGCCAACGCCGACTGCAGGACGCGCACGCCCTCGGCGATCTGGCGCGCGTCCCACCGGCCACGGTCCTGCCGATCCAGCGTGACGATGCGACCCGCGGGGTCGAACCGGGCCGGGAGACGGGCGTGGTTGAGGAGCATGAGCGCGAGCAGCCCGCGCGCCTCCGGCTCTTCAGTGGCCAGGGTCAGTTGGCGGGCCAGCCGGATCGCCTCGCCGGCCAGGTCCACCCGGGGTGGCGGGCCAACATGTCCGGCGGTGTAGATCAGGTAGAGCACGCGGAGGACGACAGCGAGGTCCCCGGGCTGGTTGAGCCGGCGGACGGGCGGCCCGGCCAGCGCGCGCTTGGCCCGGCTGATTCGCTGCGCCATCGTCGCCTCCGGTACGTAGAAGGCGTCCGCGATCTCCTGCGTGGTGAGGCCGCCGACGGCGCGCAGGGTCAGCGCCACCTGTGAGGCGGGCGACAGGTCGCGATGGCAGCAACAGAAAAGCAGGAAGAGCGTGTCGTCGCCCTCCTCGGGAGTGGGCTCGGCCGCCTCGGGCTCGGCGTACGTCGCCTCCTCGCGGCGGTGGCGGGCGGCCTCGCTGCGGCGGGCGTCGACGAGCCGTCGCGTCGCGACCGCCTGAAGCCAGGCGTGCGGGTTGCGCGGCGGGTGTCCGGGCCACACCCGCAGCGCCTCCAGCAGCGCTTCCTGCAGCGCGTCCTCCGCGGCATCGAAGTCCTCGCCCCGCCGGACCAAGCCCGCCAGCACCCGAGGGACGAGGGCGCGCAGGGCGCCCTCGTCCAGCCCGGGCGTCGTCGGCTGGTCGATCACCCCAGTTCAGTCCTGGGACGGCGCCTCGGACATGATCTCCCTGACGTCGATCCACTCGTACAGGGGCTCGCCGCGGGGGCCGGGCTCAGAGGAGATGTACGCCGCGAGCTCGAGCGCGCGTTCGCGGGACTCGACGTCGATCATGTACCAACCGGCAATCAGGTCACTGGTCTCGGGATGCGGGCCGTCGGTGGTGACCGGCGCTGCGTCCGGGCCGCCGTAGCGCACCCAGGTGCGCGCCGGCGCGAGTGCCTGTGCATCGACGTACTCGCCCTTCTCCTCCAGCAGCTCGCAGACGTGATGCTGGAAGGCCATATGGGCCTCCACGTCCTCCGGGGCCCACCGGTCGATTGGGGGCACGGGACGGTGCGGCTCCGGGCCGCCGCGGTAATGCTTGAGCAACAGGTACCTCGGCATCGTGATCTCCTGACTGTCGTGGGCCGCGCCTGCAGAGGATGGGCGGGCCTCTATCCAGTGAGCGGAGCCGGTCAGGGTTTCTCGACATGGAACCCCGCTCCAGGATCCGACTGGGGCGGAGCGCTTGTAGATCACTCGCCCGGCGAACGTCCGGGAGATCAGCATGGCTCATCGGGCGCTCCTTCGTAGCGGACGGTCCAGGCGATCCTACGGCCCGTGCCGACGCTGCGCCGAGATCCGGGCAGTGGGCGCCGGGAGCCGAGCATGTGCAACTGCCTGGTTGCGCTAGTGTGTCGGTTCATGCCCACTCTGGTCTTTGTCCACGGTGCCTGCGTTCGCGACGCGGCGTGGTGGTGGAGCCGGATGACCGAGCCGCTGGCCGAACATAAAATTGCGACGGCCGCCGTCCCCCTCCCCAGCTGTGGCGAGGTTGGTTCAACGCTCGGGGATCTCTACGACGACGTCGCCGCCTGCCGCCAGGCAATCCGGTCGGTCGATGGCCCGGTCGTCCTCTGTGGCCACTCCTACGGGGGGATGATCATCACGGAAGCCGGCGTCGAGGAGCGGGTGACCGGGCTTATCTACGTGACCTCGGTGATGCCTGACGCCGGCCAGTCACAGGCCGAGCTCATCGGGTCAGACCCAGCGCCATGGATGGTGCCCGGTGAGGACGGCACGGTTGGGGTCGACGCGGACATGATCCGACGGTTCTTCCTCCAGGATTGCGATGGGCCAACCAGCGATGCGGCGGTGTCCCGCCTCACGCGTCAGTCCCTGACGCCGTTCACCCAACCACCCCGCCAGATCGCCTGGCGGGAAAAGCCGTCGACCTACGTCGTGTGCACCCGGGACCTCGCCACTCCAGCCCAGGCGCAGCGCCGGCGCATCAGACAAGGGGTTCGCGCCGTGGAGTTCTCGGCCGGGCATCACCCGTTCCTGTCCAGCCCAGAAGCATTCGCGGAGAGCATCGCCATGGAAATCCGAGCCCTCCATTCGATGCCCGGATGACCGGCGCGGTTGGCCGGATCGCCCGCGCGCCAGGGGCTTAACCAAACCGCTGCAGACGGTCAACCCGGCGCGCCTCTCCCGCGCCTACCTTTACGGCGTGCGCCCCATCGGAAAGCGCGCCGGCCCGGCGGGACGAGCCGGGGAAGGGCGGCGACCGCCGGTGGTCTCGCTCTTGGCCAGCGCGCTGGCCGTCATCGCCGTGGCCGTGCTGATGCTGCCCGGCGCTCACGGGGAACGTCGGCCGAATCACGCCGTGCCCGGCGCGCAGCCGACCCCGGGCGGCTGCGCCCCGGGCTCAAGCACCACCGTGGGCGGCGGCGCTTCCGCCAGGCCGGCGGCGCCGCCCGCGCTCGGCGGTGCGCTCGACGCGGCGCTGCGCACGGCGCGCAGTCGCGTGCACGCCCCGGCTGCGACCGCGGCGGTGGTGGTGTGCGGCCGCGTGGTGTGGGCCAACGCCACCGGCGTCCTCGATCTGCGCTCCAGACGCCCGGCTACCAACGGCTCGCTGTTCATCCTCAACAGCGCAGCCAAGACGGTGGTAGCCACGATGGTCATGCTGGAGATCCAGGACGGCCATCTCTCGCTGGCGACCAGCTTGTCGCAGTTCTACCCACGGCTTCCGAATGCCCGCCAGATCTCGGTGCGGATGCTGCTCAACATGACCAGCGGGCTCCCGGATTACCTCTCCAATCCGCGGATCCAGTGGATGATCCACCATCACCCCCGCCACCACTGGACCATCGAGCAGATCCTGACCGGGCTGGGAACCGGACTCGGTACGCCCCGGTTTTCTCCAGGACGGGCGTACCAGTATTCGGACACCAATTACATCGTGCTCGGTGGGATTCTGGAGCGCATCACCCACAGCTCCGTCGAGCACGACTATCAGCAACTGATCGCCCGGCCGCTCGGGATCACCTCGTCCACCTTCGTTCCCACGCCCGCGGCCGAGGCGCTCACCGCCCATCCGTACCTGCGCCACAGCGATGGCTCGCTCACCAGCCAGTGGATTCCCGGATTCGGTGTGTCCAGCGCCGTGTGGGGCCCGGTCTTCACCGATGGGGGCCTGGCCGCCAGTTCGCTTGACCTGGCCTGGTTCGCCAACGCCCTGCTGGGCGATCGGCTGGTGCGCCCGGCCGGAGTCAGCCAGATGATCCACATCGGCCGGGGCGATTACGGCTTTGGGATGCGCAGCCGGCAGTTCGAGCGTCGCCGCTGGCTGGGGCACCGGGGCTACTTCGGCGGGTTTGAGGTGGAGGCGTGGACCGACCCGTCGCGGCAGCTGACGATCGCCGTGGCCACCAATCTCCAGACGGCCAGGGGCGAGCCGAGCTCCACTCGCATCTGGAGCGTCATCGCCCGGGCCTATGACCGCCACGGCGGCGGTATCGGCCCGCCGGCCGCCCACTGAAGCGCGAGGGCCTGACGTGAAGCCCAGCCTGGTGCCGAGACCCGGAGGCGTCTAACCGCCCGGAGGCCGACCCTCGCCGGACTCGGCGATGATCTCGCCGCACAGCTGAACGCACTCAGCGCAGATGGCGACGGCCGGGGAAGGACCGCAGACGATCGCCGGGACCTCGTCGCGCCGCTTGCCGCAGAACGAGCATCTCAGGCCATCTGCGGGGTCCGTGGGCGTGGGCTCGCTCATGCTCAGGTCGGCTGCCGGCGCTGATACAGCCGGATGGCCCACAGATAGGAGGCAGCGGCGATGCCGACACACCAGGCCAGCGCGATGATCGCCTGACTGCCGATGTGGGTTCCGGTGAGCAGGCCGCGCACAGTTTCGGTGACCGGGGTGAAGGGCTGATAGGTGGCGAACTGGCGCAACCCTGCGGGCATGGTGGCGGTGGGAACGAATCCGCTCCCCAGGAACGGGAGGAGGGTGAGGAACAGGGGCGTGTTGCTGGCGGTCTCGACGCTCTTGGCGGCGAGCCCGAGGGCGGTGGCCAGCCAGATCAGGGCAAACGCGAACAGCACCAGCAGACCAATCGCTCCGAGCCACCCGAGCACGCCCGCGGTGGGCCGAAACCCGAGCGCGACCGCTACGCCCAGCACGACGGCGAGGCTGATCAGGGTCTGGATAAGGCTGGCGAGCGCATGGCCGGTCAGCACGGCCCCCCGGGCGATGGCCATGGTCCGGAAGCGGTCGATGATGCCGCCCGTCATGTCCATGGCGACCACGATGGCGGTGCCCTGAACGGTCGCGGCGACCGTCATGAGCAGAATCCCGGGGGCCACGTAGTTGAGGTAGCCGGAGCGGCCGGCATGCTGGCCGGCGAGGCCGCTGCTCAGCCCGTGGCTCAACTGGCCGCCGAACACGTACACAAACAGCAGCAGGAACACGATCGGCATCCCGATCAGCATCAGCGTCATCGACGGATAGCGCCGGAGCCGCCGGAGGTTGCGGCGCAGCAGGGTC
The DNA here is from genome assembly GCA_963753235.1 of uncultured Solirubrobacteraceae bacterium. GTDB lineage: Bacteria > Actinomycetota > Thermoleophilia > Solirubrobacterales > Solirubrobacteraceae > Palsa-465. Next base: position 168,711 of record CAVWBJ010000001.1, read on the forward strand.
CGGGAATCGGTGAGGGTGTAGACGAGAGCACTCATCAGCGGCGAGCCGGCTCGGCGGTGGGGTGACCGGTGACCGCGAAGAACACGTCGTCGAGGTCCGGCGTGTGGATGGAGAGCTCCTGGACGTCGACGTCGGCATCAACCAGCTCGTTGAGGAGCTGCCGCAGGGACCGGACACCGCCGTCACTGGGGACCTGGATGACGAGCTTGTCGTCATCACGTCCATCGGTGCCGAGCACGTCGGCCGCGGCCAGCAGCGCCTCCGGAGTGGAGAACTGCAGGCGGACGTGGCCGCCGGGAATCCGCCGCTTGAGTTCCTCGGCGGTGCCTTCGGCCACGATTCGTCCCTGGTCCAGGACTCCGATCCGGTCCGCCAGCACGTCGGCCTCATCCAGGTGCTGGGTGGTGAGAAAGATGGTGACGCCACCGGCCACCAGATCACGGATGCTGTCCCACATCGTGCGACGGCTGCGCGGGTCCAGGCCGGTGGTGGGCTCGTCGAGGAAGATCACCGATGGCGACCCCACCAGGGTCATCGCGAGATCCAGGCGCCGGCGCATCCCGCCGGAGTACGTGGAGGCCGGTCGCCGGGCCGCGTCCACGAGATCGAACCGGTCAAGCAGTTCGGCCACGCGCGCCGCACCGGCGCCCCGACCCAGATGGCGGAGATCAGCCATCAACCGCAGGTTCTCCTCGCCGGTGAGAAGCTCATCCACCGCCGAGAACTGACCGGTCACGCCGATCGCTGCCCGCACGCCGTCGGGGTTGCCGGCGACGTCATGGCCGGCCACGCGGATCTCGCCGGCATCGGCTCCGATCAGGGTCGACAGAACCCGGACGATCGTCGTCTTGCCGGCACCGTTCGGCCCCAGCAGCGCAAATATCGTGCCGCGGTCGACCGCCAGATCGACACCGTCGAGCACCCTCGTCTCGCCAAACGACTTGCGCAGGCCGGACACGCTGATGGCCAGGTCTCGCCCGCCGCTCATCGCTGGCTCCCGCGCTCCGGCCGCGGCGGCAGCTCTCCGGTGCTGACCAGCTCGGCCCGGTGCTTCTCCCACTCCTGTTGTAACCGGGGCATCTGCTCCACCAGGAAGTCGGCGAACGCGGACACCTCAAGGAGCACCGCGCGGCGCTCGGTCGGCGCCGCCTGCAGGACCTCCAGACCCTCCCGAGCGAGTTCGCCCAGCTCCACATACTCGGAGATGTCCATGCCCATCGACTGGGGCGAGCTGAGATCGATCCGCACCCGGTCCATCCGCTCGCCTGCGGCCCGCGTCCGGCGCAGCGCATGCATCACTTCCACCATCTTGACCGCGCCTGCTATCGCGCTGCGGCTTGCCAGCAGCGCCTCGGCCAGCTCGTTGATGCTCTGGTCCGGCGGGTCGCACACCGAGAGGTAGCCGATCAACCGCCCCACCATCGGCGGAAACCCGTACCGGCGCACATAGAAGCGTCCCATGTGGTCTGCGAACGTGAGCTCGGCATCGGTCGGCACGGAGAACAGGCTACACAAACACCGCAGATAACACAAATCGCTGTTATCTCATTCTGCAATCGTCGGGTTGACGACGCCGGGCGGCCGGGCGCGCGGAGCCGGCAGGAGCCGGCTGATCGCGGCCCCGGGCCGGTACGCTGGGCGACGCGTGGCATCGGAGATGCCGGACACACGGGGAGGCGGAACTCCAGATCGGATCGCGCTGCGACGACGGCCGGTCCTGATCGGTCTCTGCGCCGTGGGAGCGGTCATCGCAGCCGTGATCTGGCTGGCGGTGGGCCGGGGGAGCTCTGCGCCCCAGACCGGCGGCCTGCGCTACGCGCGCCTGGATCTGGCGGGTCAGATCTACCCCTACGCCGTGTTCGTTCCGCCGCACTACCGGGCGAAAGCCCACGCACCGCTGGTCGTCGTCCTGCATGGCTGCAACATGACGCCGGCGCAGCAGGCGGCGGCCAGCGAGTACGACGCTCTCGCCAAGCAGCAGGGCTTCGTCGTCCTGTATCCGGACGTCGACGCCATCGATGTGTTTCAGGGGCGCTGCTGGAAGGCCATCTGGGACCCGGGCGCGGAGGGTCGCGACCGCGGGGACGCGGCCGCGATTGCCGCCATGACCAGGGCGGTGACCGCGCGCTGGCATCTCGATCCCGCGCGCGTCTACGCCATCGGGATCTCCGCCGGCGCGTTTGAGACCTCAATCCTGGGGGCCGCCTATCCGGACCTGTATGCGGCGATCGGCATCCACTCGGGGGCCGATTATCTGGGGGGTGTGGAGGGATGCCTTGACGGCGCCCAGTCGCCGGCGCAGGTGGCCGCCCTGGCCCACGCTGCCCTGGCCGCCATGGGTCCCCGCGCCCGCGTCATGCCGGTGATCGTCTTCCACGGGAACGCCGACCACACCGTCCCGTATCGCTGCGGCCGGCAGGCTCTGGCGCAGTGGCTGAGCACCGACAACCTCATCCTGGCGCACGACCGCCGGTCACCGGTGCCGTCATCGCCCCACATCTCTCAGGCGGTTGCGCCCGGTGGTGGGCGCGCGTATACCGTCGCGTCCTACCTGGACCGCCGCGGCTGCCCGGTGGCCGAGCTGTGGACGATCGACGGCATGGGTCACTTCTGGTCCGGCGGGTCCAAGCAGCCCGCCTCCGCGCAGTACAGCGACCCGCGCGGGCCGAGCGCGACGGCCGGCTCCTGGGCGTTCTTCTCCCGGTGGCGGCTGTCCGGATCCCGGGCCGCCTGTACCCGGCTGGCCGGTTGAGAACACTCCGGGCCACGCCAGGTGTGGCGGATTATGCGTCGCATAGACGCATAATCCGCCAAGACCCCCGCGGAGCCGAGCCAGGTGCCGCCGCCGGCACGCCGCCGCGGGCGCGCCTGACTACGACTCCCGCGACGGGCCCTCGCGTTTGCTGTCGGAGATCTCGCGCTGGATGGCGGCCTCGTCGCGCTCGGTCCGATCGTCATCGCGGTCCAGTTCGGCCTCCCGCCGGTCGATCCGGGCCTCGGAGCGCCTCAGGGCCTCCCGGGCGCGCCGGAGCGCCTCATGGCTGCGGCGCCGGACATCCCCGAGTCCGGTCGCCCATTCGTCATAGAACCGCTGCTCCCGCTCGTCGATGACGCGCTCGCGTTCATCGGCCCGGCGCTCACGTTCGTCGGCGCGCCGTTCCCGCTCGTCGGTCTGGCGCTCACGTTCGTCGCCGGTGCGGTCCCGTTCGTCAGCCCGGCGGGCGCGCGCTTCCAGCTCCTGGCGCAGCTGCTCGGTGGTCTTGCCGTCACAACCCACAGCCCTGACATGTTGGCACCGCGGCAACGCCCGGCGACCCTGGCTGGGCACCGGTGCCACAGACCCGGGAGGCGATTAGGCTTGCACACCGATAACCCGGCCGAGGGAGGAGCGACATGCTGATACGCGCCGCGGTGACGGAGTCCCAGGGGGCGCCGTTCGCCATCCAGGAACTGGAGCTGGAGGAGCCGCGCCCCGGCGAGGTGCGGGTCCGGGTGCAGGCGGCGGGGATCTGTCACACCGATCTCATCATCCGGGATCAGTGGTACCCGGTGCCGCTGCCCGCGGTGCTGGGGCACGAGGGGGCGGGGGTGGTGGAGGCCGTGGGGTCGGCCGTGGCGAAGGTGTCGGTCGGAGACCGGGTGGCGCTCAGCTATGGGTCATGCCGGATCTGCCCCAACTGCCAGTCCGGACGCCCGTGGGTGTGTCATGACTTCTGGGGCCGCAACTTCGGCGCCACCCGGCCGGACGGCAGCACCGCGCTGAGCCGGAAGGGAGCGCCCGTGTACTCGCACTTCTTCAGCCAATCCAGCTTTGCCACCCACGCCATCGCCACCGAGGCCAATGTCACCCGGTTGGACGGGGAGGTGCCGCTGGACGTGGTGGCTCCGTTCGGCTGCGGCATCCAGACGGGTGCCGGCGCAGTCCTCAACGCGCTCCGCCCGCCCGCCGGTTCCAGCCTCGCCGTGTTTGGAACCGGCACGGTGGGGCTGGCGGCGATCATGGCGGCGCGGGTGGCCGGCTGCACCACCATCATCGGGCTGGACCTCAATCCTGGCCGCCTGGAGATGGCGCGGGAGCTCGGGGCCACTCATGTTGTCGAGGGCGCTGCCGGCGATCCGGTGGAGGCGGTGAAGACCGCCACGCACGGCCTCGGCGCCGACTTCACCATCGACACCACCGGCGCGCCTGCCGTGCTGGCCCAGGCGGTCTACGCCACGTGCCCCGGCGGCAGCTGCGGTCTGATCGGCGCTCCACCGTTCGGAGCCGAGGTCTCGCTGGACGTCAACCAGATGCTGGCGCTTGGCCGGACGCTGAAGGGCATCGTGGAGGGGGAGAGCGTCCCGGATGTGTTCCTGCCGCGGCTGATTGAGCTCTGGCGCCAGGGGCGCTTCCCGGTCGACCGGATCATGACCACCTATGACTTCGACGACATCGACCGCGCGGCCCGGGAGGCCGAGGCCGGGCAGGTGATCAAGCCGGTGCTCAGGATCTAGGACGCTAGGACGCGGCCGTCTCGACGCACGCATCCAGCACAGCACGCCGCCGGGCCGAATCCAGCGATGTCGGCCACGTGGACAAGAGCGCGATAACCGTCCTAGACGGGCGGTCGACAAACAGGAACTGGCCATGGATGCCCATGCCCAGGAACACCCGCCCGCCAGCGGGAATCCACCATTGGTTGCGATAGTGCGCGCCGGGAAAGTCGGCGCTGTGCTCCTCGTCCTGGGCAAAGGCCTCGGTGGAATCCGGACCGCCGGCGAGCGTGTCGTCCAACCAGGCGGCGGGCACAACCTGGCGCCCCGCCACCACCCCGCCGTCGAGCACCAGGCGGCCGAACCGGGCCAGATCCCGGAGGGTGACGCAGATGCCGCCGTCGGCGACGGAGAAGCCATCGGCGTCCACCGTGACATACGCGTCGGTCTCAGCTCCCATCGGACTCCATAGCTCGGCCCCCAGCGTCTCGGCGAACGATCTCCCGGCGGCGCGCTCAATGACCAAGCCGAGGACGTCGGTGAGGATGGAGCGGTACTCGAACCGCGCTCCGTGCTCCCGGTGGTTGGGCAGCTGAGACAGATACGTGACTGAGCTGGGCGCCGGGCGCGGTCCCGGAGCCCAGCCAAACTGGGCCTCGCTGGCGCGTAGATCGCTGTCCGGGTCGGCGTAGGTCTCGTCAAACCGGGTGCCGGCCCGCATGTCCAGCAGGTGGCGCACGGTGGCGCCGTCGAAGCTGGTGCCGGTCAGTTCGGGGATGTGGGCGGGGACCGGATCGTCCGGGGTCAGTGCACCCTGGGCGACGAGAATGCCGGTGAGCGTGCCGCTGATTGACTTTGACACGGACTGGAGCAGGTGGAGGTCGTCGGCGTGCATGCCGCGCCGGTACTCCTCCAGCACCACCTCGCCGTCGCGCAGGACGATGAGCCCATCGGTGCGGTCGTCGTCCAGCAGCCGGGCCGCCGCCGGCGGCGCCGGGACTGGCCGCGCCGGCACTGGCGGCGCCGGGACTGATGGGGCTGTACGGGCCGCCGCCGGCGGGGCCTCGGCTCGGGCCACGGGGGCGGCCGGCGGCAGCGGCGAGGGATGCTCGCTGCGGGTCACCCGGGCGGTGGGCACCAGCTCCCGCATGTGGCGGTAGCTCCAGGCGGTGTGCTCAGGGTCCTGCCAGTTGGACAGGGTGATCCCGTTGCGCTGCAAAACAGTGTCTCCCTCCGACGGTTCCGCCGTACGGTAACCCACTGCCAACGTTTGTGTCAACACCGTTGACAACGGCACCGGTGGCGCCTACGATGCCGCGCCGTGAGGTTGGAGATGGATGCCCAGGTGGTGCGCCTGGACCGCGAGGTCATCCTGGCGGCGGCTGAGCGCATCGTGAGCACGGAAGGTCTCCGGGCCCTGACCATGCGTCGGATTGGCACCGAGCTGGGGGCCGATCCCACCGCTGTCTACCGACACTTCCGCAACAAGGAGGAGCTGCTCACCCGTCTGGCCGAGCGGCTGTTCTCCACCGAGCCGGAGGTGGATCTCACCCAGTCCTGGCAGGACCAGCTGCGCCGGCACATCCAGCACGCGTTTGACCGCTACCGCGCCCACCCGGACCTGGGCATGCTGCTGGCGCGTCAGCCGGACGACCTGCCCCCGCTGGTGCGGATCCACGAGCGAAGCCTGTCCCTGCTGATGGGCGGGGCCGGTCTGACCGCCAAGCAGGCGGCGGAGATGAGCCACCAGATCGAGAACCACATCGTCGGCTGCGGCCTGTTCTTTGCCATCTCTGACTACCGGGATCCGGTCGTGACCGACCGCACGGCCATGCGCCGCGCCTATGCCCTCCTGCCCGCCGACGAGTTCCCCAACGCCTCAGCGGCGGCGCCGCACATGTTCCCCGACCCCGATGACATGTTCGATCGCACCACCGACCTGTTGATTGAGGCAATCGAACGTGCCGGCTCCACGCGCAAGAAAAAGGACGCGAAATGAGACGCTCGAGGCTCGCCACCATCGCCGCGCTGATCGGTGCCGCCCTGCCCCTCGCCGCATGCGGACGGGCGCTCCCAACCGCCGCCCAGCTGGCGGGCGCCTCCTCCGGTCCGGGCGTTGCCGCCAGCCTGGCCCCGACGACCGATCCCCCCAGCCGGAATTACCCGCAGCCGGTCACCTGGGCCACGTACCGGATGGTCCAGACCCTGGACCCCATCCAGGCCTTTGACTACCCGGAGGACACGGTCGACACCGCGCTCTGTGACTCCATCCTGCGCCAGAACCCAGACGGCACCATCGGTCCCGGCCTGGCCGTCGCCACCTACCCGACGCCGACCAAGCTGGTGCTCAACCTGCGCTCCGGACCCACGTTCTGGGACGGCAAGCCGGTGACCGCCGCCGACGTGGCGTACTCGCTGCAGCGGGCGGCCAATCCGAACGCCGGCGGCTTCTACCCCCAGGTGTTCATCCGAGTGAAATCCATCGCCGCCACCTCGCCGACCGAGGTGACACTGACACTCAAGCAGCCTGACTACTGGCTGACCGGAGAGCTCTCCCAGATGGCCGGGATCGTCTATGAGAAGGCGTTTGCCGAGAAGGCCGGCAAGAGCTTCGGCACTCCCCAGGGTCTGACCATGTGCAGCGGCCCGTATGAGGTCAAGAAGTGGATTGCCGGGCAGCAGCTGGTGGCGGTGGCCAACCCCCATTACTGGGACTCCACCCTGACCCCCCGGGTGCACGAGATCATCTTCAAGGGGGTTCCCGACGACGCCAGCCTGACTGCCGGTCTGGAGACGGGCGCCATCCAGGGCGTCTACCCCACGGCGATCACCACCCTGACCCAGCTCCAGCGGGCCAAGAACCTGACGGTCAGCGAGGGACCGTCGTTCGGCGTCGACGCCATGGTGATCTCCAACCTGGCCGGGACGCTGAAGGACGTGCGGGTGCGCCAGGCGCTGTCCATGGCCATCGACCGCACCGCCTACATTCAGGCCATCTACCACGGCTACGCCCAGCTGCCCCGGGCCCTGGAGAACCCGGGCGCCTGGGGGTACGGCCGGGCTGTGTTCCAGCGCGACTGGCAGCGCCTGCCGGTGCCGACCGTCGACCTGACCAAGGCCCGCCAGCTCGTCAAGCAGGCCGGCGCCCAGGGCAAGTCGATCACCATCGGTAGCACCAGCGAGGTCCAGTCTCTGGCCACCGCCGCCAACCTGGTCCGCCAGGCGGCGACCGAGATCGGACTGCAGGCCACCATCAAGTCAGTGTCGGCGGCGGACTTCATCAACTTCTTCACCGATGCCGGCGCCCGCAAGGGCATCGACATGTTCCCCACCTCCAACTATCCGGATTACGCCGATCCGGCCGGGCTGTACAACACGTTTGCCATGCCCGGGGGCACCCAGAACTACGACAACTTCTCCGACCCGGCCATCACCAGCGCCATGAACCAGGCCCGCTCGGCGGCCGACCCCAACCTGCGGGCCACGTATGTCGCCCGGGCCGGTGATCTGATCATGCAGCAGATGCCGTGGATCCCGCTGGCGGCACCGGACTCGCTGCTCGTCACCTCCCGCCAGCTCACCGGGGCACCCAGCTCGTTTGTCTACATGGGTGGCCCGTGGGCGAACATGATGGGAGGGCGCTGACATGGGCAAGTTCGTCGCCCGCCGGCTGGGGCTGCTCCTGCTCGCCCTGGTGGTGTCCAGCTTCGTGGTGTTCATCTCGCTGGACCTGGCCCCCGGGGACCCGCTGGCCACGCTCACCGGCGGCCGCACGCTGCCTCCCTCGGCACTGGCCACCCTGCGCGCCCAGTACCACCTCAACGACCCTATGCTCGTCCGGTACTGGCACTACGTCACCGGGGTCATCCTCCACTTTGACCTCGGCACCTCAATCCAGTATCGGGAACCGGTGACCACGTTGATCTCGCAGCGGATCGGGGTGACCGCTGAGCTGGTGGTGTACGCCGGACTGCTCATCGTCGTGTTCGGCGTGGGCTTTGGGCTGATCGCCGGCCTGCGCCGCGGCGTGCTGGACAGCACTGTGGTGACCGTCAGCACCATCCTGGCCGCCGTCCCCTCGTTTGTGGCCGCCATCGTCCTCATCTCGGTGTTTGCGGTCGACCTGGGGTGGTTTCCGGCGCTGGGCAACGGCTCCGGATTTGGCGGCACAATTGCGCACCTGACCCTGCCGGCGATCGCCCTGGCCGCCTCGGCGGTGGCAATCGTGGTCCGGGTGACGCGGGTGACCGTGCGGGCCGAGCTCGGCCAGGAGCACGTGCAGACCGCGGTCAGCCGCGGAATTCCCTGGCCGATGGTGGTGCGCCGGCACGTGCTGCGCAATGCATCGATCCCCATCACCACGGTGCTGGGCATCACCATCACGTCGCTGTTCGCGCTGTCGGCGGTGGTGGAGCAGGCGTTCAGCCTCAACGGCATCGGCTCCGCGCTCGTCCAAGCCGCTCTCAACAAGGACTTCGGGGTGGTGCAGGGCATCTCTCTCCTGCTGGTGGGGGCGTTCGTGATCGCCAACGCGCTCGTCGATCTCCTGTACGCGGTGCTCGATCCCCGTGTGGCGATCGGAGCGCGGGCCTCATGAGCGCGGTCGCCTCCTCCAGCCCGCTGCTTCTGCGCCGCAGCCGGCGCCGGCTCGCCGCCAGCACCATCATCTACGGGCTGTGCTGGGCGATCGTCGGTGTGGCGGTGCTGCTGGCCTTCTTCGGCCCCCTGCTGGCGCCCCATGACCCCAACTATGGCCAGCTGGAGTTCCAGTTTGTGGGGCCGTTCCAGGCCAAGGGCTATCTCCTCGGCTTCGACAGCCAGGGCCGGGACCTGCTGTCCCGCCTAATGGCGGGCGCTCGCACCTCCATGCTGGGCCCGTTTCTGGTGGTGGTGATGTCGATGCTGTTCGGCGTCGTCATCTCCGTGCTGGCCGCCTGGCGGGGCGGCTGGACCGACGCCGCGCTGGGCACGGGGATGGACATCCTGTTCGCGTTTCCCGGGATCCTGCTGGCGGTGCTGGCGGCGGCCGTGTTCGGCGCCGGCCTGGGCGCGCCCACCATTGCGCTGGCGATCGCCTACACCCCGTACATCGCTCGCGTACTGCGCTCGGCCGCCATCCGGGAGCGATCCCGGGAGTACATCGCCGCCGCCGAGGTTCAGGGGGTGTCGACGTTGAACATCTGCACCCGGCACCTGCTGCCGAACCTGGGGCCGCTGGTCATCGCCCAGGCCACGCTCGTGTTCGCCTGGGCGATGGTCGACCTGGCCGCCATCTCGTTTCTGGGCCTGGGCGTGCAGCCACCGACCGCTGACTGGGGCGTCATGGTGGCGACGGGCGAAACCGGCGTGGTCCAGGGATATCCGCTGGAATCGCTGTCGGCCGGCCTGTGCATCGTGCTGGTGGTGGTGGCGGTGAGCCTGCTGGGCGAGCGGCTGTCGGTGCGCAACGAGCGAGCCGAGGTGGCGGAGTGACGATTCAGGACGAGTCGACGCGGACCGAGTTGCACTACATGTCGGCCACCGAGGCCCTAGCCCGCTTCCGGGCCCGGACCCTGTCGCCGGTGGAGTTGCTGGACGCGGTGATCAGCCGGGCCCAGGACACGGAGCCGATGGTCAACGCGCTGTGCCACCAGCGGTTTGAAGAGGCCCGGGACGAGGCCAGACGGGCCGAGCAGAGCTACGCCGGCCGGGGGGAGGCGCCCCGGCCGCTGGAGGGTCTGCCGGTGGCCATCAAGGAGGAGGAGCCCATCCAGGGGCAGCCGTGGACGCTGGGCTCGCTCATCTACGCCGACCAGGTGGCGACGTACACCTCCGAGTTTGCCCGGCGGCAGATCGCCGCCGGAGCCGTCGTCCACACCCGCACCACCACGCCGGAGTTCAGCTGCGCCGGCTGGACCCACACCCGGCTGTGGGGCGTGACCCGCAACCCGTTCAACCCGGAGTTGGCGGTGGGCGGGTCATCCGGCGGCTCGGCGGCCTCACTGGCGGCCGGCACCTCCACGCTGGCCAGCGGCTCGGATATCGGCGGGTCGATCCGCATCCCGGCGGCGGCCTGCGGCGTGGTCGGCTTCAAGCCGCCGTATGGCCGGGTGCCGGTCGATCCTCCGTACAACCTGGACACCTACTGTCACTGCGGTCCGCTGGCCCGCACCGTCGCCGACTGCGCTCTGTACGAGAACGTGCTGGCTGGATTTCATCCCGGCGATATCACCACCCTGCGGGAGATGGTGACGCTCCCCCATCCGCTGGCCGGGGTCGAGGGTCTCCGGATCGCCGTGTCCTCGGACCTGGGTGATTGGCCGGTCGACGAGGACGTGCGGACCAACACCGCCGCCGTCGCCGCCGCCCTGCGCCAGGCCGGGGCGGTTGTCGACGAGGTCGATCTGCACCTCTCCCGCAGCGAGGTCATGCGGGCCACCGCCATCCACTTCGCCAACGGCTTCGCCGCTGACATCGGCCGGGAGGTGGAGGCGCATCCGGAACTCGTCAACCCATATGTCGCCGACATGGTGCGCTGGTCTCAGGAGTGCAGCGGCGCCGGCGATGTCGCCACCGGGCTGGCGCTGGAGGCGCGGTTGTATGAGCCGGTGGGAGCGCTGCTCGTCGACTACGACGCCCTGGTGCTGCCGACGACCTGCGTGGCCGGGCTGGACGCCGGCGAGGACTACATCGAGCGCCCGGTCGCCGCCGGGCTGGACTTCGCCCTGGAGAACTTCCTCACGCCGGTGTTCAACATCATGAGCCGGTGCCCGGTGCTGGCTGTGCCCTCCGGCTTCGGGGGCCGCAACGCGCCCACGGGGGTGCAGATAGTGGGGCGAACCTACGATGACCTGACCGTGTTTCGCCTGGGGGCGGCGCTGGAGGCGGTGCGCCCGTGGAACCGGTGGCCGGAGGTGGTCCGAACGCCATGAGCACGCTCCTGGAGATCGATCACCTCAGCACCCAGCTGCCGCTGGAGGGACGGATGCAGACGGTTCTGCACGACGTCAGCTTCACGATCCGCCGCGGTGAGGCGGTGGGCCTGGTCGGCGAGTCGGGCTCAGGCAAGTCGATGACCGCGCGCGCCGTGGCCCGGTTGCTGCCCCGGGGAGCCGTCGTGGGCGGCGCCGTCCGGTTCGACGGCCAGGATGTCGGCGACCTGCGGGGCGACGGGCTGCGTGGCTATCGCAGCGAGGTGGCGATGGTCTTCCAGGACCCGCGCGCCCACATCAACCCGGTGCGGTCGATCGGGGACTTCCTGACCGAGGCGCTGCGCACCAACCGGGGCACCTCGCGCGCGGACGCGCGGCAGCGGGCGGTCGACGCGCTCCGGGATGTCGGGATCGACGACGGCTCCCGCCGGCTGGCGCAGTATCCCCATGAGCTCTCCGGAGGATTGCTCCAACGGGTGATGATCGCGGCCGCGCTCCTCACCGAGCCCCGGCTCATCCTGGCCGACGAGCCGACGACCGCGCTGGACGTGACCACGCAGGCCGATGTCATGGCCATTCTGGACGAGCTGCGCCGGGAGCACGGGCTGGCCCTGTTGTTCATCACCCATGACTTGGACCTGGCTACCGCGGTGTGCGATCGCATGTGCGTGATGTACGCCGGTCAGATCATGGAGATGCAGGAGGCCGCCGCGCTCGCCGACCGGCCGCTGCACCCGTACACGGCCGCGCTGTCGGCCGCTCGCCCCGCCATTCAGGGGGAGGTGCATCGGCTGGCCGCCATCCGCGGCCGACCGCTCTCGGCGTTTGAGGCGCCCGACGGCTGCCCGTATGCCCCCCGGTGCGACTTTGCCGAGGATCGCTGCAGCAGGAGCCGGCCCCAGCTGACCGAGCTGGAGGGAGGCTCGGTGCGCTGCCTGCGGGCCGAGGAGCTGCGGGCCGACTTGGTAGGAGCCGCGGAATGAGCGAACCGATCCTCAGCGCCCACGGGCTGCGCAAGGAGTACGGCGAGACGGTCGCCGTCGACGACGTCACCTTTGCGGTGACGGCCGGCGGCTCACTGGCCATCGTCGGGGAGTCCGGTTCGGGAAAGACGACGATCGCGCGAATGATCGTCGGGCTGACCCGACCGACAGCGGGCACGATCAACGCCTGCGGGCGCGACCGGTCGACGCCCGCCCGGTCGGCGGCCGAGCGCCGGCGACGCGGTGCGGAGATCCAGATCGTGTTCCAGGACCCCTACTCCAGCCTCAACCCGCGCCAGACGGCGCAGCAGACGCTGGACGAGGTGCTCCGGCTGCATGCCTCCGGGCGCTCCAGCGAGGAGCGGCGGATGCGTATCGCCGCCCTGGGTGAGCTGGTGGGGTTGGACGAGCGGACGCTGCGGGCGCTGCCGAGCGCGCTCTCCGGCGGCCAGCGGCAGCGCATCGCCATCGCCCGGGCGCTGGCCGCCGAGCCCCGTCTGATTATCCTCGACGAGTCGGTGGCGGCCCTCGACGTCTCCATCCAGGCCCAGATTCTCAACCTGCTCACCGACATCCGGGAGGAGACCGGGGTTTCCTACATCCTCATCAGCCACGACCTGGCGGTGGTGCGCCAGCTCACGCGTGAGGCGATCGTCATGCATCGCGGCCGGGTGGTGGAGCGGGGGCCGACCGAGCAGATCCTCGACGCCCCTCAGGATCCGTACACCCAGCTGCTGCGCGCCTCGGTGCCGCGGCGCGGCTGGAAGCCGACCCGCCGTCAGCGCGCGGCCACCACCCAAGGAGCCCCATGACCCCAGCCGACCTCGCTCTCGTCAACGGCGCTCTGCGCACGCTGGACCCCGCGCGGCCCCGGGCCACGGCGCTCGCCGCGGCCGGCGGGACGATTGTGGCCGTTGGCGACGACGCCGAGATCCGCCGGCAGTGCCGACCGGGCACCGCGGTCGTCGACCTGCACGGGGCCGCGGCGACGCCGGGTCTGATCGACAGCCACATGCATCCCTTCAAGGGCGCCGTCGGAGCCCGCGGCGCCGACCTGCTCGACGCCCACCGTCTCGACGACGTGCTGGGAGCGCTGGCCGCCGAGCGCGCCCGGTGCGCCCCCGGTGAATGGGTGCAGGGGTGGGGGCTGGACTACAACGTGTTTGAGCAGACCGGAATCAGCGCCTCGGTGATCGACGAGGCGGTGGGGGGTGCCCCGGCGGCGATCACGTTCATGGACTGGCACACGATGCTGGCCTCGTCCAGTGCGCTCGCGCTCGCCGGGGTCGAGGGCCCCCGGGAGTTCGCCGAGCATGCCGAGGTTGTGTGCGTGGAGGGCCGGCCGACCGGTGAGCTGCGGGAGAACGCCGCCATGGACCTGGTGCGCGAGGCCATGCCGCGGAACACGCCCGAGCAGGAGCTGGACATGTGCGCCGCCCACCTGCGCCGCCTCGCCGCCGTCGGACTGACCGGGACCCATGCCATGGACGGAACACTGGCCTCGCTCGAGCTGCTGGGCCGGCTGGAGGCGCGCGGCGAGCTGGTCACCCGCATCCTGGTGCCGTTCACCATTGAGCCCGACACGCCCGAGGAGCTGTGGGAGATCTATGCGCGGGCTCGCGACCAGCACGGTCGGCGGTGGCGCGCCGGGGTGGCCAAGTTCTTCATCGACGGCGTGATCGACTCGGGGACCGGCTGGCTGGTGGAGCCCGACACCGAGGGTGAGGGTCGGGCCTCATTCTGGCCGGACGTCGACCGGTATCGCCGGGCGGTCAGCTTCTTTGCCTCCCGCGGGTTTCAGTGCGTCACCCACGCCACCGGTGACCGCGGCGTCCGTGAGGCGCTCGACACCTACGCGGCGGCCGGTGCCGCCCCTGGAGTCAGGCACCGGATCGAGCACATCGAGACGCTGCAGCCGACCGATCTGCCGCGGTTCGCCGGCCAGGGGGTGGTGGCCTCGATGCAGGCCCAGCACATGATGTGGCTGGACCCCGACCGTAAGGACAACTGGTCCCAGCGACTGGGCGATGACCGGTGCAACCGCGCGTTTCTCATTCGCTCGCTGCGCGAGTCGGGGGCGGTCATCGCCCTGGGCTCCGACTGGCCGGTGGCCCGGTATGACCCCCGGGAGGGGATGGCCGCCGCCCGGCTGCGCCGTCCGCCCGGTCACCCGGACCGGGCCCCCTACGACGATCAGGCGATCGACGGTCTGGCCGCGCTGGAGGGCTACACCACCGGCGCCGCCCTCACCGGCGGCGACGGCGAGCGACTGGGCCGCCTGGCCCCCGGATACGCGGCCGACATCACCGTGATGGCACAGGACCCGGTCGACACCGATCCCGACGAGCTCATCTCGGTGCCGGTGGTGCTGACAGTGGTGGATGGCGAGGTCGTGTTCGGTGCCTAGAGCAGGCTTCGCAGATCGTCGATCACGTCGGCCTCGGCCGCCGTCTTGTCCGGGCGGTAGCGCTTGACCCGGGCAAAGCGCAGCGCTACTGCGCCCGGGTAGCGCGACGAGGCCTGGACCCCGTCCAGGGCGATCTCCACCACCAGTTCCGGGCGGACGAACACGGTGATGCCCTGGCGCGCGGTCTCGCGCTCCAGCAGGGCGGCCGTCTGCCAGCCCAGCAGCTCGTCGGTCAGGCCCTTGAACGTCTTGCCGACCATGACGAACTCCCCGGTGTCCGGGTCCCGCGCGCCCAGGTGCAGGTTGGACAGCCAGCCCTGGCGGCGCCCGTGACCCCACTCGGCGCCCAGCACCACCAGGTCGTAGGTCCGCACCGGCTTGACCTTGCGCCAGGCGCCGCCCCGCCGGCCGGCGGCGTAGACCGAGGCCGCGTCCTTGACCACCACGCCCTCATGGCCCTGGCGGAGAGCGTCCGCGAGCACGCCCTCGGCCGTCTCCGGGTCGGCGGTGAACACGCCGGGGATCCGCAGCGGGCCGGCGATCGCGTCCAGCCGGGCGATCCGATCGGCCAGGGGAACGTCCAGCAGATCCTCGCCGTCGACGTGAAGCAGATCGAACAGGAAGGTCACGATCCCCTCCGGCGGGGCGTCGCTGTCGATCTGGGAGACCGTGAACTGAAACGAGGCCGGTCCGCCGGCGTCCATCCACAGCGCCTCGCCGTCGAGGATGGCGGCGTCGACGGGCAGGCGGCGGACCGCCTCCACAATGCCCGGCAGCCGCTCGGTGATCTCGTTGAGGTTGCGGGTGTAGACCCGCACCTCGGTGCCCCGGCGGTGGATCTGGATGCGGATGCCGTCAAGCTTGAACTCCACCGAGGCTCTCTCCAGGCCGGCCAGGGCCTCCGCCACCCCAGGGCTGGACGCCGCCAGCATGGGAAAGATCGGCCGGAACAGCTCCAGGCCCACCTGCCGCAGGCCGGCCTCACCCGCTCGCAGGGCCAGCTCGGCCATCTCGGCGAGGTCCCCGGACAGCATGAGGGCGCGGCGGGCCACCGCGGCCGGGACGCCGGCCGCCCGGGCGACGGCATCGACCATGAGCCCGGCCAGGGCCCCCTGGCGCAGGCCGCCGGTGAGCAGGCGGATGAGGAAGTCGCCCTCCGGGGCGGTGGCCTGCGCCAGCAGGTCGGCCAGGACCTGGCGGCGCCGGCCGCCGGCGCCGGGGCCGGCGGCGCGTTCGATCTCATCGATGGCAGCGTCCACGTCGGCCAGCGACAGCGACGGGTCGGCCGCCGCCGCCGGCGGGAGGTCCCGGAGGGCGGCCCAGCCGACACCCACCCGTCCCTGGCGGGGGGTGCCGGAAAGGAGACCGACGGCGACCGGCACCTCGTCGGGTTCCAAGCTCTCCAGCAGCTGGGCGAGAGCGGCGATCTTCGCCGTGCGGGAGCGGGTGGCGGTGACCGCGGCGGAGGCGGCCACCAGCTCCGCCAACCGGGTCATGACCAACCGGCCGCCGGCGGGACCGTCACGCGGGCGCGACCGGATACCCGGCCGCCCGCCAGGCCTGAAAGCCGCCGTCGAGATCGGTGGCGCGGGTGAAGCCGAGCTGCTGCAGGCTGGCCGCCGCCAGGCTTGACTGGTAGCCCTCGTTGCACACCAGGATCACGTGATCATCCAGCCCGGGCGCCTCCGGGTGACGGTGGTCGCAGGCCGGATCCAGCCGCCACTCCAGCACGTTGCGCTCCACGATCAGCGCGCCGGGAATCGCTCCGTCGCGCGCGATCTGGGCGCCGGATCGGATGTCAACCAGGCGGGCCCCCTGGTCCAGGGCCCGGTGAGCGGCGCCGGCGTCCAGGCGCGCCAGGCGGGCGCGGGCGCCGGCCAGCAGGTCGTCGATGGTGGTGCGGGTCACAGCTGATTGATACCCGACCGGGCCGAAATCCGGCTTGTCAGGTGAGCATCTCCACGATTCCGCTGACCAGCAGGTAGCCGCCGGCGATGAGCGAGCCGATCACGAGCCCCTCGGTGCGGTGGGCGCGGATGTAGGCGTCGATGCGGGCGATCGTGGTCTGGGTCTGCGCCGGGGCGAGCACATAACCGACCAGCGGCAGCTCGATGGGGGCCAGCATCACCAGGTTGAAGAACAGAAGCAGGACGAACGCGCTCGCCGTGCTGGGCTCGCGCTGGGCGATCTCGCCGAGTCCCGCCAGGTACAGGAGTCCGGGCAGGTGCATGGCGGCTCCGAGGGCGGCCACCACCCCCACCGACCCGCCGGCGAGGACCTGCGTGGTGCGGCTCGGCCGGTCGCCGCGCCGCCCCCGCTTCTCGGCCCGCCGCCGGGCGTGCCGGGCCGCAGCCCGGCGCCGCACCCCGTCTGACCGCGGCGAGCGCAGCCAGGCAACACTGACCAGGATGAGCAGCCCCAGAGCGATGTCCAGCGCCGGCGCGCCCTGGCGCCGGTGCGGAGAGAACAGCGAGGTGGCGGCCAGCCCGGCGACCAGGGCCAGGCCGATCAGCATCGACATGACAAAGCTCCCGGCCACGTAGCCGGTCAGCAGCCTCACCGGGTGGGGACGGTTGAGGATGACGAGCACGGCCGCCATGGCGGTGGGACTGGTGATGGCGGCCAGCACGGCCAGGACGATGAGTTGGAGGGACACGGGATGAGGGTTCCGGACCCCAGCCTGGGCCGGCCCGATCAGCAGGGCGGCCCGGCCGCGGATGCCGGCTGGGGCTCACGCCCGGGGGCGGGCGGCGCCGGCTCGGTCTCCAGCAGGCGCCGCCACCGCATGAGGACGGCGTGCACCTGCTCGGCGCCGACGATGGGACCGGCTGGCAGCGGGAGCGTGACCGGGGAGAACAGGAACGCCCGGGTCTGGGGGCCGCCCAGGCCGCCGTGGAAGGAGATCAGCTCCTCAAAGGCGCACCCCTGCTCCAGCTCCGGGTCATAGAAGCTGCCGATCATGATGTCGGCCACGTTGGCAAAACCGTCGGTCCGGCGCAGGTGCGCCGGAGCGTGGGCGGAGAACCGGCCCAGCGGATCCTCGCCCTCCACGTGGCCGTCGTCCAGCCGGTGGGACCCTCCGGGGCCGAGGACGAGCGGCCCGTGGCGCTCGGAGCGGACGAGGATGAAGCCGATGTCAGGGTGCCCCCGCAGCGCCTCCAGCAGCCGCGGATGGCGGGCCTCGATCTCCTCCATGGTCAGGCGGCGGGGTTCCTCCATCAGGTAGACGAGCCCCAGGTTCCCGGAGCCGAGCACCACCACCTGGCGCTCGCTGACGCCGCCGTCCTGCGCGGCCGGACGGCCGCCGGTGGCCTCGCTGACCGCATGCCCCACCGCCGCATCGTTCTCGTCACCGTCACCGGTACGCGCCACCGACCCCTGGTCGATGGAGCGCTCCACCAGCCCGGCCAGGTCATACCCGTTGCGCTGCAGAAACGTCGCCCCCTGGGTCTGGCCGTGATCGGAGAGGACGACCAGCTCGTAGGGGCGGGGGGCGAACCGCCGCGCCCGGTTGATCCGGGCGAAATGCTGGTCGAGCTTGCGCAGCGCCTCCAGGGTGTCGGCTCGCTCCAACCCCGAGTGGTGGGCGACCTCGTCGTAGCTGGAGAAGGTGGCGTAGACGGCCGGGCGGCCGCGCATCATGTCGGTGAGCACGCCGAACACGATCAGGTCACGCACGGCCACGCACACGCCGGCGCGCAGCAGGGCGTAGCGGAAGGTGCGCCGGCCGCGGGGGCGGACGTCCCGGCGGATCTGGCGGCGGGTGGCGACCCGCTCCAGCACGACCTCCCAGATGAACAGGACCAGGACGCGGGTCACGTTGAAGCCGTTGGCCAGGAACGCCCGGTAGCCGGGGTTGGAGCGCTTCTCGGCGCCGATCCGGCTGACGGTCAGGATGGCGGCATCGGCCTCGCCGGAGAACAGGTTGCCCCGGCTGGCGCCGCCGCGGGTGAGCAGTCCATCACCGGAAGCCAGCCGCTCCTCAATCGCGGCGCAGTCCGCCGGCGACGAGCAGGCTCGGACCCGACCGCTCTCCTTCTCCACCCAGCGAAAGGCCGGGATGTCCTGGTTGGAGCCGAGCAGGATCCCGGCCTGGCTGGCGCCGGTCTGCGAGCTGAGGTCGGTCTCCCACTCGGTGAGGTGATGGGTGCCGGACCGGTGCCACCGCTCCAGCTCCGGCACGTTGCCGTCGCGCATGGCTCGCTGCAGGACGGGCAGGGCCAGCCCGTCGATCTCCAGGAACACGATCCCCGGCCGGTCGCTGCTGACCCGGTCGCCCAGGCGGCGGGCCACGCGCCGGGTGACCCGCAGGCTGTACGTGTCGTCGTCGTTGACGCCCAGGATGACCTCCAGCGCGATCGTCGCCGCGGCGATGATCAGCGAGGCGAGCAGCGCCCAGCCGAACGAGTCGACCGAGATCGACTGGGGATCGATGGTCGACGCCAGAAGCAGGATGAGCGGGTCGAGGATGAGGATCGACACAAACCCCAACGCCAGCGTGTAGGGCAGGCGCAGAGCGGCGACCAGCGGAGGGAGGATCGCATTGAGCGCCGAGATGATGGCGGCGGCGATCAGAGCATCCGGGAAGAACGTCTGGACCGCGACATGGGGGACGATGATGGCGGCGACGAACACCGCCACGGCCGAGACGAGCAGATGGAGGACGAGGAACAGCGGCCGGAAGCGCGGCGACTGCGGATTCCAGGTGAGCGTCTGGCCGTACTCAGCGTCCTGGGGGGCGTTCACCTGGCCAGTGTCAAGGCCGGGACGCGACCGGTCGTCGTCCGATTGGGATGATGGCGGCATGCTCATCCGGTGGCTCGGGCACGCCACGGTGCTGCTGGCCCTGGATGGGGTCCGCCTCCTCACCGATCCGCTGCTCCGCGGGCGGCTGGGTCCGCTGGTCCGCACCGCCGCCCCGGTCAAGGCCGGCGACCTGGCGTCCCTGGACTGCGTGCTGCTCTCCCATCTGCATGCCGATCACACCGACCCGGCGTCGCTGCGCCGGCTGGGGACGTCCACACCGATCCTGGCTCCGCGGGGCGCGGGCAACTGGCTGCGGCGGGCCGGGCTGTCGGAGGTGATGGAGCTGGGCGCCGGCGAGGAGACCCGGGTGGGGTCGGTCCGGGTGGCGGCCACCCCGGCCCGCCACAGCGCCCGCCGGTATCCGCGCGGCGGCCCGGTGGCCGAGCCGGTTGGCTTTGTGGTCAGCGGATCGCGGTCGGCGTACTTCGCCGGAGACACCGACCTGTTTGCCGGCATGGCCGGCCTGAATGACCGCATCGACGCGGCCCTGCTGCCCGTGTGGGGTTGGGGACGCAGCCTCGGTTCAGGTCATCTTGATCCGGAGGGGGCGGCCGAGGCGGCGCGGATCATCGCGCCCCGGACGGCGATCCCCATCCACTGGGGCACCCTGGCCCTGGGGTGGCCCTGGCGACCGGTGCCGGAGCCGGATTGGCCGGCGCGCCGGTTTGCGGAGGTGGCGGCTACACGGGCGCCGGGGGTGGACGTGCGGGTGCTCGCCCCCGGGGAGGCGACCGAGCTGCGCTGACCGTCCGGATATCGTCGTCGGCGTGGAGGCGACGACCGACCGGATCATCGGCTTCCTCCGGGCCGAGGGAGCGACCGGCCACGGTCACACCGGCGGTCGCCCCCTGCTGGACCATCTCACCGAGACGGCGTCGATCCTCGATCGTTGGGGCCAGCCCCGGGTGCTTCAGCATGCCGCTCTGCTCCACAGCGTCTACGGAACCGAGGCGCGCCGCCGGTGCCTGATCTCGCCTGAGCGCCGCGGGGATGTGCGCCGGGTGGCCGGTACGGAGGCGGAGCGTCTGGCCTACCTGTTTGCGGTGACGCCCCGGCGGGCGCTGCTGGCCGGAACCCATCGCTGGGCGAGTGGGCTGCCCCTGTATGCCCCGCTGACCGATGCCGAGCCGCCCCCGGGGCGCGATGAGTACGACGCGCTCGTCCTGTTGCATATGGCGAACCTGGCCGAGCAGGCGCGGGCGCCCGATGGCGGACCGGCGTCGTGGCTGGTCCTGTTCGCCCGGCTCGGCGAGCACCTGGTCGACAGCCAGGCGGTGAGCCCGCCGCCGGCGGTGGCGGTCCTGAGCGCGGTCACCGAGGAGGACGAGGCCGTGCTGCGCCGCGCCTACCGGGAGGGTGGGGAGGAGGGCGATCCCGTCCGGCTGGGGCTGGCCGCCGCCATCTGCCCGGTGGTGGCCGAGCCGTGCGTGCGGCTGGCTCAGTGGGCCGCCGAGCACGGCGATGCGGTGACCGCCGCCGACTGGGCACGAGAGGCTGAAGGACGGCTCGGCCGTCTGGGCGTGGCCTGGGACAAGCGCATGAGCTTCGACGGCTGGCGGGCGCAGGCGCGGCAGCTGCAGTGCGGCCAGGTCTCAGCCGGGCCGGCATCCGGACGGCGCCGGTCGCGCTCCGCCGGGCTCGCACCGGAGCGGTTTGCGCAATATCTGGCGGGGCTGGCCGCGGGCGGGGGCGATCGGGACCAGATGGTCTACCCAGGCCTGGACAGCCGTCCCTGGCACGACCCCGCGGCGTTTCCGCTGACCGCCTACCTGCAGACCCACTTCACCGAGATTCGCCAGGAGATCCTGGGGCTGGACCCGGCTCGGTTTCAGCCGGAGGCGGAGCGGATCAGGCGGGCGGGGGACTGGGACGTGGCCTTCTTCTACGAGCGCGGCCGTCGCCACGACCCGGTGTGCGCGGCCTGCCCGGTGACCACGCGCGGTCTCCAGATGCCGGACACGGTGCGGACTCTGGCCGGCCTGAGCTACGTCTCACGGATGCGGCCGGATACGCACATCGCGCCGCACCGCGGCCCCACCAACCTGCGGCTGCGCTGCCACCTCGGGATCACGGTCCCGGCCGGCGACTGCGCGCTCCGGGTCGGCGACGAGACCCGCCCCTGGCGAGAGGGCGAGTGCCTGGTGTTCGACGATCACTTCGAGCATGAGGCGTGGAATCACACCGGCTCAGACCGGATCGTTCTCATCGTCGACCTGTGGCATCCGTCGCTGACGGCGGCCGAGATCCGGCTCCTGGAGGGGCTGCACGCCCACGCCGACGCCGCCGCTCGCCGCCTGGCCCGCTACTGGGACACCAACGCGGCCGCACGGGGTCAGAAATCGCCGCCGCCGCCCCAGTCGCCACCGTCGCCTCCGTCTCCTCCGTCTCCGCCCCAGTCGCCACCGTCACCGTCGCCACCGCCGCCATCGCCCCACCCGTCACCGTCCCCGCCGTCGCCGAACAGGCCGCCCACCAGGTCCTCGCCCAGCCCCAGCCCGGCGCCGAGGGCGGAGCCCATCAGCAGGGTGGAGAGCAGGCCACCCCCGCCGAAGCCGTTGAAGTAGCCGCCGGCCCACGGCCCGTAATGCCGGGGCGCGTTCCAGTAGTCGGTGGGGCGCCCGTCGACCGTCACCTGCCGGCCGTGGGGGGCAAACCCCTCCTTGACCCGCAGCGCGTCGGCGGCGCAGGCCGGAACCGGCCGGGGCGTCCCGCCGGGCGGCGCCCACTCCACGTCCTCGGTGGAGGGGCCGTGGCGGGGATCAAAGAAGCACGGGGGCCGCCGCTCCGGTGGCGGATGGCCCTCCAGCAGCGCTCGGGTGCAGGCCATGGCGTAGCGGCCCTCCTCCAGCGTCTCGCTCACCGGCGCCAGGTCCTCGGGACGCTTGGCCCGGTCGAAGATCTCGCTGGCGCGCTGGTAGGCCTGGAGCGCCTGCTCGTAGCGCTGCTTGGCGCCGTCGGTCACCCCCGGCATCTGGATATCGACGTCCAGCGCGCGGATGTCATCGCCGAGCGCCACCAGGTCCTCCTGCGCCGAGGCGCGGACCTCCTCCCACTCGCGCTCCCGGCGGGTTTTGTGTCCGAAGAACGGCACGGCTGCGTAGACAACCACATGTCTAGCGCCGGCGTGGAACCGCGCCTCCCGGAGGGAGGATGATCCAGAACAGCGTCGCGTCACCCCGGCCGATGTTGCGCCAGCCGGTCACGCGCTCGCCGTCGGCGACCAGGACCTCGCCATGGCGGACCGCCGGTGTCTGGCCGGCGACCTCCACCTGCACCATGCCGGCGGCCACGGCCACGATCACGCTGCTCGGCGGGCGCTCGGCCGGCCGGCCGGCCTCTCGGGGACCGAGGTGGACGAGGTCGATCCGCAGGTCGGCGTCCGGGCCGCCCAGAAGGGTCATCACCGGCTGCAGGCGGCCCTGGGGATCCTCGACCCGGCGGCCGATTCGATAGGCGCGCGGGTCCTGGCCGCGGAGCAGGTCGTCGATGGTGATCCCGAGAGCGTCGCTCAGCCTTGCCATGGTGGTCAGCGACAGGCCCCGTTCGGCGCGCTCGGCCTGGGAGATGGCGCTGGGGGTCACGCCGGCCAGCTTGGCCAGGTCATGCTGGCTCAGGTTGCGGGCTGCGCGCAGGGCGCGCAGCGAGGCGGCCACCCGACCGGTGATGCTCCCCGCCTCCAGCACCCGGCCGGCGCCCTCCTGGTGCCAGTGGAGCACCGCGCCCGCGACCTGGCCCCCGCGCCCCTCGGCCTTGACCACCCGAACGCTGCGTTCATCGACGTGCAGGATGCATTGGGTCACGGCGGTCACGGTCTGGCGGACGGACGCGGGGGTGAGGCCGGTGCGCATCGTCCAGTAGGCGATGGCGCTCGCCTCCAGCAGCAGTGGGCAGCAGCGGGCGAAGAAGCCCCGGGTGGCGGCGGCCCCCCAGGCCCCGACCATCTTGTCCAGCGAATCGAACAACAGCAGCCGACGGCCGGGGGCGCGGCAGAGGCGCTGGATCTCCCGCAGGACATCGCCGGGGGTGGCCAGCGCGTCCCCTGCGCCGACGGGGATGATGTGGGCTCCGGACGGGACGGCCGGATCGGCCGGTCCGGGCAGCGCGATGAACGCCGTGAGCTCGAACGGCTCCGGCAGCTCGGTGATGGCCGCGTAGAACTCGGCGGCCGAGACGCCGTCCAGGTCCCACACCACGTTGTCGCCCCAATACAGGCCGCCGAGCACGTGATCCAACGCCGAGATGCCGGTGCTGACGTTCAGCTGCGAGGGGTCGCTGTCAAGCATTGCTGTCGACGCCGGCAGTCCGCTCCTGGGCCGGATGATCCCGGGCCTCGGTGGGCCGGGGCTGCGGGGTTCGGTTCGACCCTACATGTAACCGAGGGCCCAGAACCGGGGCGGCACGATGTCCCGGGGCGCCCGCGGGGGCGCGGGAACGACGGCGCGGGCGAACCGGCGCCCAGCAGCAGCGCTGTCGCTCAGTGGCGCCGCGCCCCGCGGAGTCGTACAAGGACGGCGATGAAGACCGTGCTCGTCACCGACGTTCTGGAGCCGGAGATGCTGTGGGCCCGCCGCTGCCGGCGGCGGGACCGGCTCCGGGCGCGCCTGCGGGCGCCGGCGCTTGACCGGGCGCTGGCCGCGGGAGCCAGCCCGGACTCCGGTGTGCTGCTCTCCCTGCGGGCGGAGGCCCTGCTCAGCCTGGCCAATCGCCGGGCTCTGGCCCGGACGCTGCGCCGGCTGGTGCGGGACGCCACGCGGCCGATGCAGCCGCTGGGGCCGGTTCTGCCCCTGGCCCGCCGGGAGATCATCCGCCACCGCGCCCTCATCCATGAGCTGGCGGCGGTGCTGGACGAATCCGGGCCGGTCGACCTGCGGGGTGTGGCGGCGGCGGAGATGCTGCTTCGGGATGGAGCCGGCCCGCTCTACGTGGCCGATCCGCGGCACTCGCTGGAGCCCCGGCTGCACACGGTGCTCACCGCGCTGTGCTCGCCCCCGGCGGGATCCGCGGTCGTCTGATCAGTCCCCGCCGGCGAGCACGTCGCGCAACGCCTGGCGGGTCGACCGGAAGGCAAGCTCGTCCCACGGAATCTCGGCCGGGCCAAAGGCCTGAACCTCCACCGCCTCCGGCGAGGTCCGGGGCCGGCCGAGCGCCCGGGCCCGGTAGACGATCAGCACCACCCGGTCCTCGGCTCCTGAGTACACGCCCACCAGCGATTGGAGCTCGATGGCCAGCCCCAGCTCCTCGTCGGTCTCCCGGACGGCCGCCTGGGGCACCGACTCACCGAGATCGACGAACCCGCCCGGGAACGTCCATAGCCCCTGGCCCGGGTCAAAGCCCCGCCGCAGGAGGATCAGGCGGCCGTCCTCATCCATCGGAATGGCCGCCGCCACCGGCTTGGGGTTGTAGTAGGCGGCATAGCCGCAGTGCGGGCAGGAGATCCGGCGCGGGAAGTCGATGTCGGCGGGACGGCCGCAGCGGGGGCAGAAGCGGGCCTCGGCGAGCGCGGGGTTCAGCGCGGCGTCCATGAGGATCGATCCTACGCGGCGCGCTCTGGACGCCGGACGGCCAGACCGGCCACCATGTGTCTCCAGATGCCGTCCGGTTCAGCCATCCTGGCCGCGCTGTCGGTGCCGATCGTCCAGGCGCCGATGGCCGGCGGTCCGTCGACGCCGGAGCTGGCGGCGGCGGTCAACCGGGCTGGAGGTCTCGGCTTCCTGGCCGCCGGCTACCTGGCGCCGGACCGGCTGGCGGAGGAGCTGGAGGTGGTCGCCGGGCTGACCGACCGTCCGTTCGGTGTCAACGTGTTTGCCGCGGCCGGCCGGCCCGCCGATCCGGACCGGGTGCGCGCGTACGCCATCCGCCTCCAGGGCGAGGCCCGCCGGGCCGGGGTGCAATTGGGACGGCCCCGGTTTGACGACGACGGGTTCACCGAGAAGGTCGCTCTTCTCACCGAGCAGCCGCCGGCGGTCGTCTCATTCACGTTCGGGCTGCCGGCGCCCGAGGTGATGGCAGCATTGCGGGCCGTCGGGTCCGAGGTGTGGGTCACCGTCACCGCGCCGGAGGAGGCGAGGGCCGCGGCCGAGCGGGGCGCCGACGTGCTGGTGGTGCAGGGGGTGGAGGCGGGCGGCCACCGGGGCGGGTTCGTCGACGACGATTCCCAGCCGGACCTGACCCTGCTGGCGGCGCTGCAGCTGGTGCGGGACGCGGTCGATCTGCCGCTGGTGGCATCCGGCTCCATCATGACCGGGACAGGGCTGGCCGCGGTGCTGGCGGCAGGTGCGAGCGCCGGGCAGATCGGCACCGCCTACCTGCGCAGCGCCGAGGCCGGGACATCTCCGGCCCAGCGGGCGGCCACCGCCGCCGACACGCCCACGGTGCTCACCCGCGCCTTCAGCGGCCGTCTGGCGCGGGGCCTGGTCAACCGCTTCCACACCGATCACGGCGCGGCGGCGCCCGCCGCCTACCCGGAGATCCATCATCTGACCTCGCCGCTGCGGGCTCACGCCCGCCGGACCGGCGACGCGGAGCTGATCAACCTGTGGGCCGGGCAGGCCCACCGGCTGGCCGCCGATGAGTCGGCCGTGGCGATCACCCGGAGAGTGGCGCGCGACGCGCGGGAGGCGCTCACCGCTGCGTGCGCCCGGTGGGGAACGGACTCCACCCACCCGTAAGATCCCGGGCATGGACCGGGACGAGCTCCAGACCGCGCAGGCTCCGCTCAAGGAGCGCTATCGGGCCGACCCGGCGGCGGCACTGGTGACGCTGTCGGCCCGCGGGACCCTGGGCGACGGGGTCTCCTGCTCGGTGGCGACCGGGCGCGCGCTGGCCGAGGCGGGCCTGCATCCGGCCACCGGCGGAGACGGGTCGCAGCTGTGCTCCGGCGACATGCTGTTGGAGGCGCTGGTGGCCTGCGCCGGGGTCACGCTGCAGGCGGTGGCCACCTCGCTGGAGATCCCGGTGCGGGGTGGCCAGGTGCGGGCCGAGGGCGACCTGGACTTCCGGGGAACGCTGGGGGTTGACCGGGAGGCGCCGGTGGGCTTCCGGGACATCCGACTGGAGTTTGAGCTGGATGCTGACGCTGACCCGGCGCAGCTGGAGACGCTGCAGCGGCTGACCGAGCGCTACTGCGTCGTCTATCAGACGCTCGCCCGCCGGCCGGGGTTGTCGGTGACGCTGTCCTCCCGGTAGCGGTTGTCGGCGGCGGACGTCATCGTCGTCGGCCTCGGCGCGATGGGCAGCGCCGTCTGCGGGCAGCTGGCCCGGCGCGGCGTCGAGGTGCTGGGCATCGACCGCTACGCCCCGCCCCATCCCTACGGATCGACCCACGGCGACACGCGGATGACCCGGCTGGCCCCGGGCGAGGGGGCCGAATACGTCCCCCTGGTCCACCGCTCCCACACGCTGTGGCGCGAGCTGGAGCGCGAGGCCGGAGTGGAGCTGCTGGCTCAGCCCGGTGGCCTGATCCTGGCCGAGCCGGGCAATCCGTTCCTGGCCCGGACGCGGGCCCTGGCCGAGCGCTTCGGGGTTGAGCACGAGATGCTGGCGGCCTCTCGCCTGGCCGAACGGTTCCCGATGTTTGCCCTGGCGGAGGGCACCGTCGCCTACCACGAGCCCGGCTCCGGCTATGTCCGCCCGGAACGGGCGGTGGCCACCCAGCTGGACCTGGCCCGGCGCCACGGCGTCATCCTCAGGCTGGGCGAGGCGGTCACCGCGTGGCGGTCCACCTCATCCGGCGTCCAGGTCCGCACCGACGACGCCGTGCACACGGCGGACCACCTCGTCCTGTGCACGGGACCGTGGATCGGCGAGCTGTTCGGACCGGCCCGGGACATCGTCGCCGTCCACCGGCAACTCTTCTACTGGTTTCCCATCCGGCAGGGATACGAGCAGCTGCGCCGCATGCCGGTGTTCGTGTGGGAGTTTGGAGGCGAGCGCGACGCCTTCACCCACCTGCGCGGGATGTACGGGTTCCCGGCGATCGACGGGCCGGAGGGTGGGCTCAAGGTCGGCACCGAGGTGTATGACGAGACGACCACACCGGACGGGCGCCAGCATCCGGCCACAGCGAGTGAGGTCCGGGCCATGTACACCGACTACATCGCGCCCCGGCTGCCCTGGCTGGGCGCCGAGCCGCTGCGCACCAAGTCCTGCCTGTACACCAACACCCACGGCAACCGGTTCCTCATCGACCGCCATCCCGAGCATGAGGCCGTGATCGCCGTCTCGCCCTGCTCCGGCCACGGGTTCAAGCACTCCCCGGCGATCGGCGAGGCGGTCGCCCAGTGGATCATCGACGGCACCACCGAGCTGGATCTGACGCCGTTCGCGCTGGCCCGGGCGGTGGCGCGCCCCGGGTGATCCCTCCCCGCTCCCGGCCGCGCATCGGTCAGTCCCCTGACCGGAGGTCCTTGTGATGACCGCCGGGCCACGGGTGCAGCGGGGCCGGGGCAAGCCGGGGGTAGCTCCGGCCCATGACCGACCTTCATGATTCCGAAACGGCGGCCGCGGCGGGACCGCTGACCCGCGAAGCCCCGGACCGCCGCTATCTGCGCATTGGCGAGTACGCGGCCATTGGCGACGGGCGAACGCTCGCCCTGGTGGGCCGCGACGGCACGATCGACTGGATGTGCCTGCCGGAGCTGGACGCGCCCAGCGTGTTCGGCGCCCTCATCGACCCGCGGGACGGGGGCCGGTTCGTCCTCCAGCCGGCGGGCGCGTTTGAGGTCCAGCGCAGCTACGTGCCGGGCACGAACGTGCTCCAGACGACGTTCACCACCGCCGAGGGAGCGGTCAGGGTGACCGACGCTCTCACCCTGGACGCGGCGGTGAGGTCGCCCTGGCGGGAGCTGGTGCGGCGGGTGGAGGGCCTGGGCGGCCGGGTGTCGATGGTCTGGCGTCTGGAGCCGCGCCCGGGCTTTGGGACCCAGGAGCCCGACTGGACCCGCTCCGGCGACGCGCTGGTGGCGCGAGCCGGCGGGCTCCAGCTCGGCCTCCAGACCTGGTCGGCGGGCCAGGACGGGCCCTCCGGCGAGTTCACGCTGGCCGAGGGCGAGACCGCCCTGCTGGCACTGACCGCGGTGGCGGATCATCCTCTCCCCCTGCCCGGCCGAGCGGCCTTGGAACGGCGTCTGGAGGAGACCGTGTCCGTATGGCGAGCCTGGTGCGGACGCCACACCTACGAGGGTCCGTGGCGGGAGAGCGTGGAGCGCAGCCTGCTGGCGATCCGGCTGCTCACCGATGGCCGCAGCGGCGCCATCGCGGCCGCCGGGACGACCTCGCTGCCCGAGGTGATCGGCGGCCAGCGCAACTACGACTATCGCTTTGGCTGGGTGCGGGATGCCTCCTTCACCCTCGACGCCCTGCTCAGCGTGGGAATGGAGGAGGTGACCCACAAGGCCGTCACCTGGCTGCTGGGGGCAACTCGCCACACTCATCCTCGGATCGATCCGGTCTACGGACTCAGCGGGGAGGTGGTGCGCAGTCAGCACCAGCTGTCGGCTCCCGGCTACCGGTGGACGCCGCCGGTCCACGTGGGCAATAAAGCGGGCAGCCAGCTCCAGCTCGGGGGCTTCGGTGATCTCCTGGAGACGTTGTACCGCTACGTCGAGCACGGCCACGTACTGGGGCCCGAGCTGGGCGAGCGCCTGGCCGACGTGGCCGATCTCACCTGCCGGCTGTGGCGCTGTGAGGACGCGGGACTGTGGGAGCTGTCCGAGACGGCGCACTACGGCACCTCCAAGCTCGGCTGCTGGACCGCGCTGCACCGGGTGCTGGATCTGGTGCAACGCGGCCAGGTGCCGGCCCGCCACGTCGACCGGTGGCGGTCAGAGCGCGACGCCCTGGCGGCGTTCATCGACCGGTCGCTGTGGTCGGAGGAAAAGCGAAGCTACCTCCAGAAGGCCGGCAGCCAGGGTCTGGACTGCGGCATGCTGCTGGCCGCTCGGCGCGGCTACGCCGACCCGGCCGGCGAGCGGATGGCCGGGACCATCGAGGCCATCCGCCGGGAGCTGGCCGGGCCCGGCCCCCTGCTGTATCGCTACAGCGGCATGCAGGATCAGGAGAACTGCTTCTTGGCCTGCTCGTTCTGGATGGTGGAGGCTCTGGCCCTGGCCGGGCGCCGCGACGAGGCCGCCGAAATGATGGATGACCTGGCCGCCCTGGCCAACGACGTCGGCCTGTACAGCGAGGAGATGACGCCGGGCACGCATGAGCTGCGCGGCAACTTCCCGCAGGCGCTCACCCACCTGGGGCTGATCAGCGCGGCGTCGGCGCTGGCGGCATAGCCGCCACGGGCGCGGCGCCTATGACCACGTCCTGAAGCTCCAGCAGCTCGCTCGGCGGGTCGCCGCAGAGCAGCCAGCCGCTGGGCAGAGACCGGATCAGTCCGCTCTCGGTCAGGACGCCGAGCGAGGCGGTCACCGACGGCCGCTGAGCGGCGATCAGGTCGGCCAGCACGCTGTGGGACAGGCGCAGCTCCACGGCCACCCCGTCGGCCCGGACCCGTCCCCAGCGGTCGGCCAGGTGCCAGAGCAACATGTGCAGGCGGGTGACGATCCGCGGGTGGTGGACGATGGCCATGACCAGGGCCAGCCGGCGCGCCCGGTTGAGCGCCCGGCCGGCCAGAGCGCCGGTCAGCGCCGGGTAATGGGCCAGGCGGGCGGCCACCGCGCCGTCGAGCACGGCCAGCCGGGCCGGCTCCACCACCTTCCAGCCCGTGGTGTGAGGGAGGGTGGAGTAGATGTCCTCTCCCTGCCAGGGCCTGAGCAGGTCGCCGGCGCCGAGCAGCTCGGCGCCGTAGCGCCCGTCGACCCCGACCCGCCGGATGAGCATCCCGTGCAGCACGAGCAGGCCGACGCCGTCGGCCATCACCCGCATCTGATCGGCGTTCCAGCGCCCCCGCGGAATCGACAGCGCCGGGGCCACGCAGTGCGCGATCGCCCGCTCCTGCTCGGAGGGGGCGATCACACTGCGCAGGTCGACGTCCTCGGCCAGAAGCTGACAGCGATCGACGAACCGGCGTGGGCTCACCGCCACCATCAGCGGTCCCTCACCGGCGCTTGAGCGCCTTCTCGCCGCGGCGCTCGAAGCGGTTGAACTGGACCTTGGCGGTGTGGCCGCGCATGTAGGTGCGGACCGTCCGGACAGCCGCATCCCGCGCCTCCAGAGCGGCGCCCACCGGAATCAACACCATCGTGCGCTCGGCCTGCCGGACGAGCGCCTCGAAGCTCGCCGCCGCCGCATCGGCGCGGCGGTTGGCCGTGCGCGATGCCTCGGTGGCGGTGGTCCGAGCCGCCTGCGCCGTGCCGCGCGCGGCGCTCCGGGTCTGGGTGGCCGATGCCTTGGTCCGGGAGGTGCTGCGCTTGGCCGCGGTCCGCTTGCGCGTCGCCGCGGCCTTGTTTCCGGCTTGCTGGCGCTGCGTGTGGGTTTCTGTAGCCATGCTGTGACGTCTCCCTGTCAGTTTTCGTCTGTACCCACATGACGTACCCCCTTTGGTCTAGGTCGACACAAACGTACGTTCGCCATCCGCACGAGGGGAGGCGGGCGCCAGCAGGATCAGGCGTTCGCCCCGCTCCAGCGGCGCCTCACGGGAGGGAGCCGCAATCTCGTCGCCGCGCCGGACGGCCACCAGCAGCGACCCCGGCGGCCACTCCACATCGGTCGGCCGCCGGCCGATCGCCGGCGAATCCGGGCCCACGGCGATCTCCACGATCTCATAGCCGCCGAGCGGGGTGCTGGGAGTGAACGCCCGCTGTTCCGGGTTCTCGGCCCCGAAGTCAGCGGCGACCGCTCCGGCGGCGGTCTCCCGGGTGGACAGCTGCAGATGGCGGACCAGCGCGCGGAGCACGCCCTGCCGGGTGATCCAGCCCTGGACGTGGCGGCGATCATCGGAGAGCACCGGCAGCCCGGCGTGGCCGTACATGGTCAGCTGGCGCAGGGCCTGCTCCAGCGTCTCGTTGCCGAACACCTCCTGCGGCTCGCGGACCTCGGACACCACGCCGGCGAGATCCCGCCAGCGCTCGTCGCTGCGGCTCCAGGCCCGCTCCGCCGCCTGTCCGGGCGACAGCAGGGTGGCATCGCCGTTCAGGGCCGCGACCGGCTGCATCACGTCGGCTGCGGTGAGCGACTGGAGGATGTTGGCCGTGCGCGGGCGCTCGATGTCGATCCCGCGCCGCAGCAGCTTGGTGGTGTAGACGCTGCCGTGAGACAGCTGCTTGGAGATGGCCGAGGCGACGCCGCAGGTGAGCATCACCGGGATGGTGATGGCGAAGTTGCCGGTCATCTCCACCACGCTGGCGATCGCGGTCAGGGGCGCCTGGGCGGCGCCGGCGAACACGCCGCCCATGGCCACCACCGCGTACAGCGCCGGGGGACCGACCGTGGGACCGAACAGGGCGTGCGCCGCTTCGCCGAAGGCCATGCCGGCCATGGCGCCGATGAACAGCGAGGGGGCGAACACCCCCCCGGAGCCGCCGATCGACAGGGTCAGACTGGTCGCCATCAGCTTGCCGATCAGGAACAGGATCACCAGCCACACGACGACGTGACCGCCGATGACCGAATCCATCACCGGATACCCCACGCCGTACATCTGGGGCAGGGCCAGCAGGAGCAGGCCGAGGGCGATTCCGCCCACCGCCGGCCGCGCCCACTCCGGGCGCCCGCGCCACAGAGCGTCGACGTAGTCCTCCATGCCGTACAGGACCGTCTTGAAGCCGAGCCCGATGAGGCCGGCGGCCAGGGCCAGGACGGCCACCAGGAGGTAGGTGGTGTCGTTGACGACCATGAGGTCATGCGGGATCTGGGTGAAGAACGGGGCGGAACCGAACAGGGCGCGGCTGATGACATCGGCGGTGACCGCCGACAGGCTGGTGGCCACCAGCGCGTCAAGTGAGAACTCGCGCAGCACGATCTCGAAGCCGAAGAACAGCCCGGTGATGGGCGCGTTGAAGGTGGCGGCGATGCCACCCGCTGCGCCGCAGGCCACGATGATGCGCAGGCGGCTCTCCGACATGCGCACCAGTTGCCCGAGCGTGGAGGCGAGCGCCGAGCCGATCTGGACGATCGGGCCCTCTCGGCCCACCGAGCCGCCGACGCCGATGCAGATGGCTGACGCCAGCGCCTTGACGATGGTGACCGGAGGCCGGATCCGCCCGCCGTTCTCGGCCACGGCCAGCATCACCTCAGGGACGCCATGGCCGCGCGCCTCGCGCGCAAACCGCTGGATCAACGGGCCGTAGATCAGCCCTCCAATCACCGGGACCACCAGCACGAACCAGATCCCCAGAAAGCGCAGATGCAGGCTGGGGGCGTGTCCCTGCTGGCCGAACTGCTGGTGGCCGGTGACCAGCCAGGTGAAGAAGAAGATCAGCTCCCGGAAGGCGGCGGCGCCAATGCCGGCGCCCGCGCCCACGATGAGCGCCATCACCACCAGGCCGAGCCGGCTGCGGCCACCCAGCCAGGCCGAGACGGCCCGGATCGGTCCCGGACGGGCGGCGGCGGGCGGCGCCGGCAGGGGGCTGACGCTCATGCCTCCAGGCTCCAACCCAGGGACCAGTCCTGCTCCGGGACCTCGCCCGCCGCCTCGGCGAATGCATGCAGGGCCCGGACGACCCGCTCCCGGTGTGACGAGGGCATGCGCTCCACGATGCGGCTGATCTCGGCCCGGCGGCGACGGCTGACCTCGGTCACCAGCTCGGCGCCGGCCGGCGTCAGGGAGATGCGCACCCCGCGGCGGTCCTCGCTGGTACGCCTCCGGGCAACGAGGCGTTTGCGGACGAGGCGGTCGCACATCCGGGTGGCGGTGGACCGGTCGACGCGCAGCGCCGTGGCCAGATCGGCGAGACGCTGCGGACCGCGGGAGGCAAGCTCGATCAGGACCCGGTACTGGGCCAGGGTGACGTCGTCGGCGACCGTGGCCAGCGAGCGAGCCGCGACCGCCACCAGGGCCCGGCTGGCGCCCAGGACGCCGTCGACCAGCTCGCCGAGGTCATCGCCGCGGTTTGGGGGTGTTGCCATCTTTTGCACACTGCGATGATTGCATGTAGCAACAATCTACCCGGGTCCCACCGGGGCAAATGGTCAGCGCGCAGACCGGTCGCCGGTCCGGCTCCGGCCGAGGGCCTGACCGGAACGGGGCCGGAAACCGGGGCTGGTGCCCTCAGGCGGACGGCGGCGACTGGGTGGGCGCGTTCGCCTCGATCCAGCCCAGAGGCAGGCGCCGCAGAACGCCCAGCCGGACGCCCTCCTGGATCGCCTCCTCAAATGTCCCTTCCCGCCAGCGCTGGGTGCCGCAGCTCTCCGCCAGCGTGTCCCGGTGCATCGGACCGATGGCCCGCAGACGCCGCTCCAACCGCCGCACCTCGGCGGCGATCACCCGGGCGCGGTGCGGGTCCGGGCGCACCCCGGCGGCCGCTTCTGCGGGCTGTGAGTGGGGGCCGTTGGTTGACATGGGTCGCAACTACCCGTCCGGGGCCGGCGCGTCGCCGCGGTTGTCTGCACACGTACTGGTCCAGGCCACTCGGCCGGGTCCGGGCGGAGGCGGGGGTAGGCCAGATGGCGAGAACGCTGACCCCGCCCGAGTTGACGCGGCTTGACCGGGAGCTCGGATGAAGAAAGGAAACCCGATGGGAACAGAACGAGAGAACGTGGTCATCACCGGAGCCTCCGGTGGTGTGGGACGCGCGACCGCCCGGCGGTTCGCCGCCGACGGCGCCCGGGTGGCGCTGATCGCCCGCGGGCGCCGCGGCCTGGAGGGTGCGGCCCGAGAGGTGGAGGAGGCCGGGGGCGAGGCGCTCGTCCTGCCCGTTGATGTCGCCGATCCGGACCAGGTGGAAGCGGCCGCCTCCTCGGTGGAGAACGCGTTCGGCTCGATCGATGTCTGGGTCAACGACGCCATGGTGACCCTGTATGCGGAGTTCCTCGATATTGAGCCCGACGAGTTCCGACGGGCCACCGAGGTCAGCTACCTGGGGATGGTGTGGGGCACCCGCTCGGCGCTCCAGCGCATGGTGCCCCGCAACCGCGGATCGGTCGTCCAGGTCTGCTCCGCCATGTCCTACCGCGGCATTCCCCTCCAGTCGCCGTACTGCGGAGCCAAGCACGCCTGCAAGGGGTTCACCGAGAGTGTCATCACCGAGCTCCTGCACCGCAAGTCGGCCGTCCAGGTCTCGATGATCCAGCTGCCGGGCCTGAACACCACCCAGTTCACCTGGGGGCGGACGAAGCTGCCCAAGCAGACGATGCCGGTTCCGCCGATGTATCAGCCGGAGGTGGCGGCCAAGGCCATCCATTACGCCGCCCACCACAAGCGGCGTCAGATCTACGTGGGCATCCCGACGGTCATGAACATCCTCGGCGAACGGGTGGCGCCCTGGCTCCTGGACCGGTACCTGGCCAAGACCGGCTATGGCTCGCAGATGACCGACACCGACCTTGATCCTCAGGGGCACGACAACCTGTTTGACCCCGTCGATGAGGACCGGGGGGCGCGCGGACCGTTCGACGACCAGGCGCACGCGGTCAGCCCGCAGTACGAGCTCTCCCGCCACCGGGGCGTGGTGCTGGCTGGCGCGGGTGCCGCCGCCGTGGCAGCCGGGGCGGCGGCGCTGAAGGCCGCGCGCTGATCGACGGTGGCGACGACGGCTAAACCGCGTGGGCTGGACACCGAGGCCAAGGTGCGCCTCGGGCTCCTGGCGTTGCCCACGTTCGCGCTGGCCCTCTCGATCACCATGGTGTCGACCTACCTGGGCGAGGTGACGCGGCGGTACACCCACCAGACGGTGATCATTGGGGTGATCGTCGGCAGCGAGGGCATGATGGCGCTCTGGATCCCGCTGCTCACCGGCGCCTGGTCGGATCGGCTGCACACCCGGATCGGCGGGCGGCTGCCATTCGTGGTGGCCGGGGTGGTCCCGGCCGCGGTGGCACTGGCCCTCATCGGTCTGCTCACATCGCTGGGGCTGGTGGCGGCCATGGCGGCCATCTTCTTCGGGTTCTACTTCGTCGCCTACGAGCCCTACCGGGCCATGTATCCCGACTTCGTCGACGAGGAGTCGGTGGCCGGGCGGGCGCAGAGCACCCAGGCGCTGGGGCGGGGCCTGGGGACGGGGTGCGCCCTGCTCGGCGGCGGGCTGCTGCTGAGCATCGCCCGCCCGCTGCCGTTCCTGGTCTCGGCGGTGGTGATGGTGGCGGCGGTGGCGGCGTTCGTGGTCCTGGTGGTGCGGCGGGGGTTGGTGGCAGACCAGCCGGCCGGGGAGCGCGGCGAGCGCCCCCGGCATCTGGCCCGGCGGGTGGGTCGCCTCCTCGCCGATCACCCGGCGCTGCGCGCGTACTTCATCGCCAATGCGCTGTGGGAGACGGCGCTGTCGGCGATGAAGGGGTTCGTGATCCTGTATCTGACCATCGGGCTCGGCTACTCGCTGTCGACCTCGTCGCTGTTCATCGGCGCGGTGGCGTTGGTCATCCTGATCGGCGCCGGCGCGTCGGGAAAGGCGGGGGATCGGTTCGGCCGGATCCGGATCGTGCGGATTGCCCTGTGGGCCTACGGGATCGGCTACCTGGTCCTGATCTTCACCACCAGCCGTCCGGTGCTCATCGCCGCGGTGCCGCTCCTGGCCATCGGCGGGGGAACGGTGATGACCATGGCCTACGCGCTCCTCATGCCGCTCATGCCCGATGATCAGCACGGGGCGCTCACCGGCTTTTACAGCCTCTCCCGGGGGGTGGGGGTGATCGCCGGGCCGATCCTGGCCGGGGTCGCCATCTCCCTCACCCAGAACCGTCTGTTCTCCGGCACCCACGGCTTTCAGGCGATCTGGATCGTCTGTGCGGCGGCGGCTCTGCTCAGCCTGGTGTTCCTGCGCCGGCTCGGCGCCGCCGGGCCGGACCGGCAGGCGTTGAGCGCAGCCGAGACCTGACAAGCTCACCAGGGTGAGCGCGCATTGCAGCGGGGTGCGGACACGGCTGGCGGTGGCAGTGCTGCTGGCCGGTGTGATGGCCAGCGGGTGCGGCGCCGGGACGAGCACCACGCGCGGATCCGAGACCGGGTCGGCACCCTCCTCACGTTCCGCGTCGGCCACCACCACGGTGGCTGTGGCGACGACCGCGCCCCGGCGGCGCCACCGTCGTCCTCAGGGGCCGGCGCCGGGGACCCTCCCGCAGACCTCGGCCCTGCCCAGCGCCCAGATCCGCGCATTCAGGGCCGAGATGCAGGCGCTCTGGCGGGGGGTGCAGCGCGACTCGGTGGCCGCGGCCCTGCCGGCGTTCTTCCCGGAGCCGGCGTACGTCCAGCTCAAGGGGATCGCCAACCCCCAGGGGGACTGGCAGGGACGGCTGGTGGCCGACTACGGGCTGGACATCGCCGCCGCCCACGCGCTCCTCGGTGCCGACGCCGCGGCGACTCGTCTGGTGGACGTGCAGGTACCGGCCTCGTACGCGCACTGGGTGTCGCCGGGCGTGTGCGACAACACCGCCGGGTACTACGAGGTGCCCAACGCCCGGGTCGTCTACCGCGGTCCCGCCGGGGTCCAGTCATTCGGCATCGCCTCGATGATCTCCTGGCGGGGGGTCTGGTACGTCGTGCACCTGGGGGCCGTGCTGCGAGCGACCGCCGCCGGGGTGGTCAACGACCCCAGCCCCGGCACCGGTGTGTCCGCCTACTCGTCCACCTGTTAGCTCCCGGGCGGTCGCTTGGCCGAGTTGTCGTTCCGCTCGGCCCGGCGCTGCCGGCGGGCGGCGTCGTAGTCCCGGAACTGTCGCTCAAAGTCAGCCCACCAGTTGCCGCGCAGATCGGACGGCCGGCGCTGGTGGCGGAGCCGCACGATCGCGAAGTAGATGCAGGCCGCCAGCACAACCACCGAGATTGCGACCATGGCGATGATCATCTGAGTCCTCCGGTGAGCCGCCTGTCTGCCATATGAGGTGAATACCCCGCTGCGGCGCGGGAGTCCAGCGGGCTTCTCATTACCGTAACGCGACGGACCGAACTCTGCCAGGGGTGCCCACCGGCGAGTCGGCCTCGCGTCGGCCGGTCCCCCGCCCGCCGGCTTTTGTCATTGCCGAGACCGGACCGACGCTGATCCCGGGACGAGCCCCGCCCGGGGGTACAGTCGCTCTAGATGGACGGCAACGGGCGTCACCCGATGGTCAGCACGCGGGTTCGGCTTCTTGACGAGGATCCCGACCTGGGGGCCGATCTCGCCCCAGAAGAGTTCGCCCGCGCGCGTCGCTACGCCGTCTGTGACGTCGTCGACCTGGGCCGCGGGATGCATGACCCCAGCGGGGTGGGGTCGCCTGACCTGCTCGGACTGCTCATGATTGAGGGGCTGCTCATCCGCGGCGTCCAGGTGGCCGAGCGGCGCTGCGGAGAGCTGGTGGGGCCGGGGTCGCTGCTCCGTCCCTGGGACCACTTCGGCCAAGAGGCGCCGATGCCGTTTGAGGTCCGGTGGCGGGTGATCACGCCGGCCCGGGTGGCCCTCCTGGACCACCGGATGACGATGGTGGCCGCGCGCTGGCCGATGCTCATGCACCGCATCGTGGCCCGGGCGGTGGAGCGCTCGCACGCCCTGGCGCTCAACGTCGCCATCCACTGCCTGCAGCACGTGGAGCTGCGCCTGCTGGTGCTCCTCTGGCACCTGGCCGATCGCTTCGGACGCGTCACCCCCGAGGGCACGGTCATCCCGCTCAAGCTCAGCCATGGTGATCTGGCCGAGCTCATCGGCAGCCAGCGGCCATCGGTCTCCACGCGGCTGGCCAGTCTGGCGGCGAGCGGGCATGTGGTCCGGCGCAGCGACCGCACCTGGATGCTGTGCGGCGATCCGCCGTCAGAGGTGCGGGATATGCGGGCGCGGACGGCCGTTCCGGCCGAGCCGCCGACCGCTGGGGTCGGCGGCTGACCGGGCTTTAGGCGGCGAGCCGCGGGGAGATTGCCTCGCCGGTCGGCGACCGGCCGGCGCGGCGCATCCGCCGGATCTCGGCGACGACCACCGCCGCGTCGTGGCGAAGCTGCGCTCGGTGTCGCCGCGGGGGCGACACCTCCGCAGCGGGCTCGCTCCCGGGGCACGCCCGGCGGTCATTGGCAGAGCTGGGTTCCGTCATGGGTTCAGCTTCCCTGATGGCGGTCGGCCTGACCAGTGGTCCCGTCTGACGGCTTACCAGTCGCGGTCCAGGAAGGCGCGTACGCGGTCAGCGTACGGCGCGCGGTCATAGGAACCGACGAGCGCCCCGGCCATCCGGACCGGGTCGCCGAAGAAGTAATACTCATACAGCGCCTGGCGTCCGGCGAACGCCGAGATGCACGTGTCCCACACCAGGCGAAACAGCTTCACTCGCTCCGGACCGGTGAGCGTGGCCGACTGCAGGTAGCGCTCCACATCCTCCTGGGCCGGGCCGGTCACGTCGGCCTCGGTGGGCAGGGCCATCAGGCCGCTGGCCCCCAGCTTGCGCAGGATTTCCGGAAAGCGCTGGTAGAGCTTGGGGTACCAGTTGCGGGCGGCGTTGAGCGGCGCCCAGCTGGGAGTCATCACCCCCCACTGATTGGGCTGCGCGTCGGCCTCGGCCGCCCGGACGAACGCCCGGATCTGCTCCAGGGCGACGATCACCTCGGCGATGTTCTCCTGGACGTGCTGGAACTGCTCGATGCCGATCGCCTCGGTCATCAGCGTGATCAGCCCCAGCAGGAACTCGGTCTTGGCGGTGGTCCGGGTGGCCACCTGGTGGGTCATATGCACCACCGCGCCGGTGTCGGCATAGAAACCGTTGCACAGGTCCGGGTGGCCGAGCATGAAGCACCGCTCAAAGGGCACGTGCACATCGTCGAACACCACCACGGCGTCCATCTCCTCAAACCGCGAGCCGAGCGGATGATCGAAGTGGCTGCGGCCGTAGTCGGCCGATTCACGGCAGACGAATCGCAGCCCGGGCGCGTCGCAGTTGATGGCAAAGGCAAACGAGTAGGGTGCGTCCTCCGGCCGCCCGCGCAGCACGGTGGAGGGGAACACCAGCAGTTCGTCGGCGGTGGGGCCGATGGTGGCCAGCAGGCGCGCACCCCGCACCACGATGCCGGCGTCGTCCTGGGAGACGACCTGAGCGGCCACCCGCCCGCCCATCTGCTCCGCGCCGCTCAGACTCCGGTTGGCCTGGGGCGGGATGAGCGTGTGGGTGAGCAGCAGATCCTGCTCGCGGACCATCTCGTAGTAGCGCCGGGCGTTCTCGCCAAACGCCGGGTCGGCCTGGTCAAACCAGCTCCCGGCTTCACTGAGCGCCATCAGGCAGGAGTTGAGGTAGTCCCCGGTACGGCCGAGCATGCCGTGGGAGGAGCGGGCCCAGGTGGCCATCATCTTGCGGCGGGCCACGAGGTCCTCGCCGGTGCGGGGCACCATGAACGATCGGCCGACCCGGTCGCCGCTGGTCGGCGATGCGTAGGTCATCACCTCACGCAGCTCCGGGTCGTGCTGGAGGTCGTACAGCCGCGCGTAGGTGTCGACGACGTTGCGAAACGCTGGATGGGACGGAATGCCGGTGCGGATGGTCTCGCCGTGGATCTGCACGGTCCGGTCCGACGCCGCCAGGCGCTCGATGTAGTCGCTGCCGGTGCGGGCCGACATCGTCAGCGGACCCCGGCCGAAGCCAGCTCGACGTGGGGGCTGGTGGCCAGGAGCTCGGTGACCCGGTGTCGCCCGGGCTCGCTCAGGGGCGCCAGCGGCGCCCGCGCGTGGTCGGAGGGCAGGCGGCCGAGCCGGTGCATGATCCACTTGACCGGCACCGGGTTGGTCTCGGCGAAGGCGGCGTCGACCAGGGCGTGGAGGTCATAGTGCAGTGCGCGGGCGCGGGCCTGGTCGCCGGCCTGGAAGGCGTCGTAGAGCTCGGCCACCGGCGCCGGCGCGAAGTTGCCCACGCAGCTGAGATGCCCGCGGCCGCCCAGCGTGAGCATCGGGTAGCAGAGCAGCTCGATTCCGGACAGGGCGATGAAGTCGGTGCCGGCGGCGTTGAGGACGTAGGAGACGTGCTCAAAATCCCGCGTGGTCTCCTTGATGCCGACGATGTTGGGGTGCGCGCGGCGCAGGCGGGCCACGGTGCCCGGGGCGATATCGACGGCGGCCCTGACCGGGACGTTGTAGAGGATGATCGGCAGGTCGGGGAACTCGGCGGCCACCCGGGCATACCAGTCATACAGCCCGTCCTGCTGGGCGCGGCTGTAATACGGGGTGACGACGAGCGCGGCGGCGGCGCCCAACCGCTGGGCCTCCGCGGTCAGCTCCAGCGTCTCGGCCATCAGCGCCGTCCCGGTGCCGGGCAGGAACGGGACCCGCCCGTCGATCGCCGCGGCGGCGGTCCGCATCACCGCGATGCGCTCGGCCACGGTCTGCGAGGTCGGTTCGCCGGTGGAGCCGCCCACGGAGATGCCGTGGGTGCCGTGCTCCAGCTGCCAGTCGATGAGCCGGGGGATGGCGTCGAGATCCGGCGAGCCGTCCTCGGTGAACGGCGTGACCAGGGGCGTGATCGCTCCCCGGACCGCGTCGGGGTCGCCGGCGAAGGGACTGCTCATGGGATGGGCTCCTCTGGTTGTGCCTGTCTCCAACGTTCGTAGTCGGCCTGGCGCTCCGCGGACAGCGGGAACACGCCCCGGATCGACTCACCGGCGGTGATCCGCTCCAGTGCCCACTCCTCCCGGTGCTCCTGCTCCAGCGCGTCGCGGGCGATCTCCTCGGCCAGCGACGCCGGCAGCGCCACGACGCCCTCGGCATCCCCCACCATCACATCACCGGGCATGATCAGCACCCCCGCGCACGTGACCGGGAGGTCGACGTCCAGCGGGATGTGACGCGCCCACAGCGAGGACGCGTTGGGGACCTGAAAGTACGTGGGGATGTCCAACGCCGCCACTCCGGGCGTGTCGCGCACGCCGCCGTCGGTGACGATCCCGGTGCCGCCACGGTGCCGGATGCGGGCGGCCAGAATGTCGCCGATGGTGGCCGCCCCGGTCTCGCCCCGGGCCTCCATGACCAGCACGTCCCCAGGCGCGATGCTCTCCACGATGCGCTTCTGGGCGTCCTCGGCGCCCCGCATGGCCTCGCGCACGTCGGAGCGCAGCGCGCCGTAGCGCAGCGTGCGGGCGCGCCCCACCATCCGCAGGTCCGGCCGCGAGGCCCGCAGTCCGGTGAGGAACGTGGTCTCGATCCCTCGCCGGGCCAGCTGGGTGGTCAGGGTGGCGGTGGACACGCGCCGCAGGGCAGCCTCGGCGGCGGCCGACAGGCGGGGTGCTCCCGGGGCCGCCGGGCCGCGGGCCGGCCCGCCGGCCGCAAACGCTCGGGCCTCCTCGGTGGCCTTGGGCATCGCCCCGTAGGCCGGGAGCGGCGTTTCGGCTTCGATGACGGTGCTGGTGACGGTGCCGGCTCCCTCCAGTTCGACCGCCACCACATCACCCGGTGACACGATCCCGGTCCCGGCGGGGGTGCCGGTCAGGATCACGTCGCCGCGCTCCAGGGTCATGAACCGGGACAGGTCGGCGACCAGCTGGGCGAAGGGGAAGATCAGGTCGGCGGTGGTGGTGTCCTGGCGCAGCTCACCGTTGACGAACGTCCGCAGGTGCAGCGCGGCGGGATCCAGGCCGGCGGCGGGGACGGCAGGGCCGAGAGGGGTGTAGCCGTCCTGGCCCTTGGCCAGCACGTTGGAGCCACGGTCGGCCCACCGGAAGTCATGCACCCCCAGGTCGTTGGCCGCGGCAAACCAACCGATGTGGCCGGCCGCGTCCGCCGGTGAGACATGGCGCGCGGCGCGGGCGATGATGACCGCCACCTCGCCCTCGTAGGCGAGCAGCTCGGTGCCCCGCGGGCGCACCACCGGCCCGCCGGCCGACAGGGACGACGGCGGTTTGAGGAAGTACGACGGCTCCGTGGGCGTGCGCCCCCGCTGGGCGGCCCGGCTGTGGTAGTTGAGGTGGACGGCGATGACCTTGGTCGGCGCCACGCCCTCCGGCAGGATCGGCACTAGGCCAGCACCTCGGTGCGCCGCTGGCGTTCATCGACCCCGGCGGCTCGGACCGGCACGGGAGCGCCGTCAGGATCAAGCAGGCGGCTTGACTCGTCGTACCAGCTGTCGGGCGCCCGGGTGCCCCAGAACGAGCGGCAGCGGGGATCGTTGACCGACCAGCGCAACGGCTGGTGGTCCGGATCGCCGGTGTAGTAGTCGCAGGAGTACAGCTCGATGCGATGCCCGTCCGGATCCCGGAGGTAGACGAAGAATGCGTTGGAGACGCCATGACGCCCGGGCCCCCGTTCGATCACGTCCGATTGCCGGGCGCCAGCCAGCTGGTCGCAGGCGCGCAGCACGCCGGCGGGCTCGGCCACCCAGTAGGCGAAGTGATGCAGCCGCGGACCGGTGCCGGCGGTGAGCGCCACGTCGTGCACGGTCGGCTTGCGCAGCAGCCAGGCCCCGGTGATCCGTTCATCGTCCGGACCGTCGGTGGAGATGTACTCGCTGCAGCGAAACCCCAGTGACAGCCAGAACCGAAACGCCGTCTCCACGTCCGGGGCATGGAGATTGAGGTGGTCAAAGCGCAGCAGCGGCGCGCCCCGGTGCAGATCGAAGCGCTGATGCTGGGTGTCGAACTGGTCGATGGCGCAGAAGAACTCCAGCGGCTCACCGAACGGGTCCCACACCCGCAGCGCCCGTCCCATCCCCGGATCGGCGCCGGCGTCGATCCACCGGGCCGGGCGGTCGGCGAAATGCGCGGCCAGGCGGTCCAGGTCCTCGTCGGTGCGCACCCGGAATCCGAGCCGGGCGACCGCGGGCGCATCGGCCCGGCGCAGGATCAGCGAGTGGTGCTGGCGTTCCTCCCAGCCGCGCAGATACACCGCTTCACCGGTCCGGGCGGAGAC
This sequence comes from uncultured Solirubrobacteraceae bacterium, assembly GCA_963753235.1. Lineage (GTDB taxonomy): Bacteria > Actinomycetota > Thermoleophilia > Solirubrobacterales > Solirubrobacteraceae > Palsa-465. Next base: position 212,164 of record CAVWBJ010000001.1, read on the forward strand.
GAGCATGCCGAGCAGTTCCGCGTAGAAGTGCTCGGAGGCCGCCAGGTCGGCGACGCGTAACTCCACGAACGCGGCGCGCAGGATGTCGAACGGCGGGGCGCCCGCCGGGGTGGCGACCAGGTCAGCGGCGGCGGTCATACGCCCTCCTCCGGCAGACCCAGGCGAGGAATGTGGTGCGAGCCCAGCGCGACGTGGACGATCTCGGTCTCGCAGTAGAAGTCAAACGCATAGTCCCCGCCCTCTCGGCCGATCCCGGACGCCTTGACCCCGCCAAACGGGGTGCGCAGATCGCGCACGTTCTGGGAGTTGATCCAGCACATCCCGGTGTCGATCCGATGGGCCACGCGGTGCGCGCGGCGGATGTCGTTGGTCCACACATACGCCGCCAGGCCGTAGGGCGTGGCGTTGGCCAGGTGGATCGCCTCAGCCTCGTCGGTGAACGGCATCGCCACCAGCACCGGACCGAAGATCTCCTCCTGAAACACCGTCATGTGCTCGTCGACATCGGCGATCACCGTGGCCTCCAGGAAGTTGCCCTCGCTCAGGTGTGGGGGCCGCCGGCCGCCGGCCAGCACGCGCGCCCCCTGCTCCCGCGCCGAATCGATGTAGCCCGTGACCCGCTCATGGTGCTCGGCGCGGATGAGCGGGCCGAGCTCGGTACGGGGGTCGGTGGGGTCTCCGACGCGGATGTGCCGGGCCCGCTCCGCCACCGCGCCCACGATCTGCTCGTACAGGTTCTGCTGGACGAGCAGGCGCGACCCGGCGGTGCACCGCTGGCCGTTCATGGTGAAGATCTGGGCCAGCGCCGCGTCCACGCACAGCTCCGGGTCGGCGTCCTGGAACACCACCACCGGGGACTTGCCCCCCAGCTCAATCGAGGAGCGCTTGAGCGTGGGCGCGCCGGCGGCGATGATCGCCTGACCGGTCGTCGTCTCCCCGGTGAAGCAGATCAGGTTGACCCCCGGATGGCGCGACAGCGCCGCCCCGGCGGTCTCCCCAAACCCCTGCACCACGTTGAACACACCCGCCGGCACCCCGGCCTCGGCCAGCACCTCCGCCAGCAGGGTGGCGGTCAGCGGCGACCATTCGGCCGGCTTGAGCACCACCGTGTTGCCCGCGGCCAGCGCCGGCGCGATCCGCCACGTGGACAGCATCAACGGTGCGTTCCAGGGCATGATCAGCCCGGCCACCCCCACCGGCTTGCGGACGGTGTAGTTGAGAAACTCCTCGCCCACCTGAAACGACCGGCCGTGCAGCTCGGTCACCACCCCCGCGTAGTACTCGAAATTCTGCGCTGCCCGGGCCGCCAGCCCCTTCATCTGGGCCACCGGCATGCCGATGTCGGCCACCTCCCGGGCGATGAAATCGGCGGTGTGAGAGCGGATCCCGGCGGCGATCGCCCGCAGCACCCCCGCCCGCTCCGCCGCCGGGAACCGAGGCCACGGTCCGTCATCAAACGCGCGCCGGGCCGCGGCCACCGCCGCGTCGACGTCCTCGGCGTCCCCGGCGGCGGCCAGCGCCAGGACCTGGTTGGTGGCCGGGTTGAGCGAGTCAAACGTCGCCCCGGACACGCTGGGACGGAAGGCAGCATCGATGAAGTGCTCCTGCACGCCGTATCGCGTCTGGGGCGCGCCGGGGGCGGCCGGCGCGGACGTGTCGGTCATCGGTGGCTCTCCTCAGGCCGGGGAACGCTCGATCTTAATGATCGGTAGGTTGCGGGCGTGACCGGCGACGCGCATCGTCAACGCATCGAGCGTGCGTTCACCGGGCAGGCCGAGGCGTTTGAGGACGCTCGGTTCAACCGGGTGTTCACGGGGGACGCCGGCTGGCTGTTTGAGCGGCTGCCCCGCGGACCCCAGGATCTCGTCCTGGACGTGGCGGCGGGGACCGGACACGCTGCCCGGCAGCTGGCGAGCGACGTGCGGGCGGTGGTGGCCGTTGATGCCACCGAGGCCATGCTGCGCCGGGGACGTGACGCCGCCCGGGCCGAGGGTCGCCGCAACATCGTGTTTGTGCACGGCGACGCCGCGGATCTGCCGTTTCCCGACGCCAGCTTCGACATCGCCGTGTGCCGGTTTGCCGTCCACCATTTCCCGGCGCCTGAGCGCCCGCTCGCCGAGCTGAACCGCTGCGTGCGCCCGGGCGGCCGGGTGGCGGTGGCCGATCTGGTGGCCGACGATGATCCCGGGGTGGCCGAGGTGCAGAACGAGCTGGAGCGGCGGCGTGACCCCTCGCACACGCGGATGCTGAGCGCTGCGGAGCTGGCCGAGGCGGTCGCCGCCTCCGGGTGCACGCAGGTGACCGTGGAGTGCCGGGCGCTGGTGCGGCCGCTGGGTCCGTGGCTGGAGCAGGCCGGCTGCCCGCCGGAGGCGAGCGATGCCATCCGGGCGCGTCTGGAGGACGAGCTGGCCGGTGGCCCGGTCACCGGCCTGGCCCCCCGGTGGCGGGAGGGCGAGCTCGTCTTCGCTCAGACGTTTGCCTCCTGCATCGGCGAGGCGGTCAGTCGATGAGCCGCTGCTCCAGCCGCCATACGGCCAGCCGCCACATGAGCGCGGCGAAGCCGAGGATCCAGGCCAGGTGTCCGAGGTCAGCCGCCGAGTAGGTGCCCAGGCACACGTCGCGCACGAGCGCCACGCAGTGATACAGCGGGTTGAACCGCGCGATCTCCCGCAGCACCGGCGGCAGGGCGGCGATGGGAAAGAACGTGCCGGCCACCAGGAACATGGGCGTCAACACGGCGCTGGTGACGTAGTTGAAGTTGTCGATCGTCTTGGCCACCGCGGCGATCAGGACGCCGAAGGCGGCAAAGCCGAAGCCGGTGATGATCCCGATCGGGATCACCAGCAGCATCCCCGGTCTCGCCGACAACCCGAAGGCCAGGCCCACCACCAGCGGCGCCATCCCGTAGACGCCGGCCCGGATCGAGATCCACAGGATCTCGGCGGTGACCAGCTCCTCGACGTCGACCGGGGTGGCCAGGATCGCGTCATACGTGCGCTGGAACTGCCAGCGGATGAACGTGTTGAACATCCCCGGGAACGCCGAGGAGAACAGGACCGCGGTCGCCACCACCCCGGTGGCCACGTACTCCACATAGGGCACGTGGCCCAGGTGACCCAGCAGCGACCCGAGCCCCAGCCCGAAGGCCAGCAGGTAGATGGTCGGCTGCACCACCGAGGAGAATGTCGTCGCCTTCCAGTAACGACGGAACAGGACAATGTCACGCATCATCACCCCGGCCAGGGCGGCCGGCTCCAGGCGGCGCACGCTCCGGGGCGGACTCCCGGGTCGGACCTCTACGCGCTCCTCGACGGTGCTCATTCGATGTCCCGTCCGGTCAGAGCCACAAACGCGTCCTCCAGGTTGGCCGGTCGCCGCACGCCCTCCGGCGCCTCGCCGTTGAGCTGCTCGGCCTCCAGCAGGGCCACTGCCGGGCCACTGCGCCGGTGTCGCCAGCCCCGGGTCGCGGCCAGCGCCTCCACCTCGGCCAGCTCCGCCGACGGCCCGTAGACCTCCAGCACCTCGCGTCCGGCGTGGGCGGCGACGAGCTCGGCCGGCGTGCCCTGGGCGATGATCTGTCCGCCGGACATGACCGCCACCGTGTCGGCCAGCCGCTCGGCCTCCTCGATGTAATGGGTGGACATGAGGACGGTCACGCCCTCGGCCCGGAGCTGGTCGATCAGCGACCACAGCTCCTGGCGCACCTGCGGATCCAGGCCCACCGTCGGTTCGTCCAGCAGGACCAGCCGCGGCTGGTGGATGAGGCCGCGAGCCACCAGCAGGCGCCGACGCATGCCTCCGGACAGCTCGCGGACGATCGTGTCCGCCCGGTTCTGGAGGTTGGCGATGGCCAGCGCTCGGTCCACGGCGGCGGCCCGCTCCGCTCGGGGCACCCGGTACAGCCGGGCAAACACCCCCAGGATCTGCCGGCAGGTGAGCTCGACGTCGAGGTTGTCCTGCTGGGGGACCACCCCCATAGCCATCCGCGCCGGCTTGGACTCCGCGGGGAGACGGAAGCCGAGAACCTCAATCGTGCCCTCATCGGCGAGCGTCTGCGCGGTCAGCATCCGCATGGTCGTCGACTTGCCCGCCCCATTGGGCCCCAGCAGCCCGAAGCAGACGCCGGGCGCGACGGTCAGGTCCAGCCCGGCCACGGCGACGATCTCGCCGAACCGCTTGATGACGCCGCGCAGCTCGATGGCACCCCGTACCTCCTCCACCGTTCTCAGCATAAAGAGGTCCGTTGCCGACCGCCGGTCCGCCCGCCGGGTCCGCGGCAGGTCCCCGTTCAACCCGCCCGGTGGCGTCAGCGCGAGGCGCCCGGCATCCGGAACATCTGCGCCAGCTGCGCGGCCGCCATGATGTCCCCGGTCAGCTGGATGCGACCCTTGAAGTAGGCCGACATGGGGTCTGAGTTGCCGCTGGCCAGGCGCAGGAACTCCACGCCATCCATGGTGATGGTCAGCCGCGGGTGATCACTGACCGGCTCCCGCGTGGTGCGGGCGTGGCCGTCCTCCACCTGGAGGTGATACGTGTCCACGCCGGCGTCGACCCGGCCGGTGATGCACCAGCGGATCGTCGTCTGCACCCCGCGGGCCCGGGCGGGGTCGAGCTGCCGGGGCATCTGCCAGAAGATCCCGTCGAGCAGCGGCCGCCGGGCCGGCGACCGCATCACCTGCTCCAGGCGCTCCGGCGATGCATCGCGGACCAGCTTGGTGAACCCGTCGGCGAGCTGCCCGGGGGCGTCGGCGGCCAGACGCCGCACCTGGTCGAGCGCCCGCTGGGGGTCAAAGCCGAAGTACGACATGACCCTGACGGTACTAAGCGGCACCGGGTGCGCCGATACCATCAAGCCGCTCGGGCGGTTAGCTCAGTTGGTAGAGCGCCTGCCTTACAAGCAGGAGGTCACTGGTTCGAGACCAGTACCGCCCACTGGCCTGACTGCAGCAATCACCCGCACGTGCCGTCTTCCCAGGACGGCGTTCGCGACCTCCGTTGGTGGGCGCTCCGGGACGTTGGCGACGTTTCTGGTCTCTGAGCCCGGGAATGTCGCCAGCGTCGGGCTTCCGCTTGGGGTCTCCGATCCATCGCTCGGGCCCAGCGGGCGCCTGGTGCGGTCAGGCCACGGGGCGAGGCGCGGCGCTGGGGCTGTCGGCCACGGCACTGCGCAGCAACTCGGCGCCCTCGGCGCTCAGGCGATGGCGCACCAGCCGGCCGCCCTGGCCCTGGAGTGCGCCGGCCATGGCGTCGACCTCATCGGCCGGGGCCATCATGACCAGGCCCGAGGATCCCTGCGGAACCTCGGCGCGGAGCTCGTCGAACAGCGCGCTGCGCAGGTGGGGGCCGGAATGCTCCTGGCTGATGCTGCCGGCGGTACCGCCGCCGACCAGTCCGACGGCGATTCCCATGGGTCCGAACAGGAGGCCCACCGCGGCGCCGGCCACCGCGCCCTCCGCCGTCCGGGCGCCGATGAACTCGGCGTCGTCGTCGGCGTCGATGTAATGGCCGGCGAACGTGCCGCGGACGACCATCCGGTCACGCCGGTGATGCTCGATGAACGCCACGTCGCGCGCCCACGGCTCGCCTGAGGACTGGCCGTCGGAGGCGCCGTAGGCCCGCTCGGCGCCGCCGGTGTGCTCGAACACCATCAGCGCAAAGTCGATGTCGGATGCGGCCACGGTGCGACGGTAGGTCCGCCGGCCCCCGGGCGCGTCGTCCGAAACGGGTGATGGGACCGGACGGCTGGGTTACTCGGCCGGCTCCGGCTCCCGGGGGATGACCCGGCTCACCTCCACCGGCTCGCCCTGCCCGCTGTCCGGATAGATGACGATCACCGTGGGCGCACCGCCGAACCAGGCGCTGAGCTCACCCTCGCCGACGTACTCCGCAGCGCGCTGCGAACCGTCCGGGTTCATCACCCAGATCGGCTGCCCCTGGTGAAAGGCGCTGTCCCCGATGTCGGTCACGTCTGTCGACAGCTTACGGCCCCTCTGGGTGGGGCGGGAAGGAACTTCGGCTCGCGGCGTCTTTGAGGGGTGACGGCCCCTGCAGGGCGGACTCAGTGACAACCCACCGACTCAGGAGCACACGATGATGATCAACAGGCACAGGCTCACGGCGGTGGCCGGCCCGGCGGTACTCGCCGTGGCGCTGATCGCCGCGGGCTGCGGGAGCAGCACGGCGACCTCAACGGCGTCCTCGCCGGCGGCCGCCTCCGGTTCGGGCTCCGGCTACGGCTCGGCAGCGACGGCCTCCAACGCAGCGGCCACGGGAACGGTGGTCAAGACCACTCACGGTTCCCGGGGGACCTACCTGACCGATGGGTCAGGCCGGGCCCTGTATCTGTGGATGGCCGACAGCCATGGCCGGTCGCACTGCACCGGCGCCTGCGCCCAGGCCTGGCCGCCGCTGATCACGCGGGGTAAGCCGACGGCTGCCGGCGGAGTGAGCGGCGGGAAGCTGACCACGGTCGCCCGCGCCGGAGGCGCCCGGCAGGTGGTCTACAACGGCCATCCGCTGTATCGCTTCGCCGGGGATACCGGCCCGGGCAGCACCGCCGGCCAGGGCAGTGACGGCTTCGGTGCCCGGTGGTGGCTGGTGGCGCCGGCCGGGGCGGCCCTCACCGCCCACACCGCCGCGGCGGGCTCCAGCTCGTCGGCGGGCGGCGGCTGGGGCTGATCGGTCCGGTTCGGCTGTGGCCGCATCTGCCGGCCGGGCTCGGCGGGTGCGGTCATGATCGGCCGCATTCGGGTACCACCAGGGTGGGTCGATGCCCGCCACCGAGACAGCCACCCCCGCGCGGGCCCGGCGAGAGCCGGAGCGCCTGGCCCGCGGTGTCCTGAGCACGTTCGACATCGCCGCGGCCACGCTGGCCAACATCGCCCCGGCGATGAGCTTCTATTTCGCGTTCGCCACCATCGTGACCACGGCCGGGATCGCCGCTCCGCTCACGGTGGTGGTGGCGGCCGTCGCCATCGCGCTGCTGGGGAACACGCTCAGTCAGTTCTCCCGGTCCCGCCCCTCCACCGGCTCGTTCGTCACGTTCGTGGGGCGGGCGTTCGGCGGCTATGCGGCGGTGGTCACCGCCGTGGTGCTCTGTGCCGGCTACATCATCGCCGTGGCCTCGGTCGTCGCCATCTCCGGCGGCTGGACGGAGACGATCCTCCAGCAGTACCTCAGCATCACCATTCCGTGGCAGATCCTCACCCTGGTGCTCACGCTGGGGGCGCTGTATCTGATCGTGTCCGGGGCCAAGCCCTCGACGGCGGTGGCGGCCGCCTTCTTCGGCTTCGAGCTGCTGCTGCTGGTCGCGGTGGCCATCGCGCTCCTCGTCCAGCACTCGGGCTACATCAACCTCAAGCCGTTCGATCCAGGGCAGCTGCACCGGGGCTTCTCCGGCCTGTCGCTCGGGTTCCCGCTGGCGGTGTACCTGTTTGTGGGCTGGGAGAACTCGGCGGCCATGGCCGAGGAAAGCGCCAACCCGCGCCGCGCCGTCCCCCGCGCGGTGTTCGCCAGCCTGGGGCTGATCGCCGTCCTGTACGTGTTCCTCTCCTACTCCACGGTCGTCGGCTTCAACGACAACGCCGCCCGGTTGACCGCCGCCAGCGTCCCGTTCATCACGGCCGCGCACAGCGTGGCCGGTGTGGTGGCGTTCCTGGCCTACATCGCCGGCTTTACGTCAATCGTCTCCAGCCTGATCGCCGCTACCAACTCGCAGGCCCGGATCATCTTCAGCTCCGGCCGGGAGGGGCTCCTGCCGAGTGTGGCCGGCCGGGTCACGGCCCGCAGCCGCACCCCCTGGGTGGCCTTCGTCATCTACCTCGGCCTGGCCCTGGGCCTCACCTACGTGTTCGGCTGGAGCACCAGCCCGGCCGCCACCGTTACGTTCTTCGGCGAGATCGCCACGCTGGGGACGATCTTGATCGCGCTCACCTACCTGGTGGCCAACCTCGCCCTGCCGGTCTACTTCCGTCGCTATCACCCGGAGCGCTTCTCGCCGGTGACCTACCTGCTCCTCCCCCTCCTGGGGGCGCTGGCGATCGGCTATCCGCTGTACCAGCTGGTCAAGCCCGGTCAGCCGGCGCCGTTTGACCAGTACCCGCTGATCGCCCTCGGCGTGCTGGTGGTGGCCGCCATCTACGGCGCGGTCATGTACGCCCGGGACCGCTCGCTCGGCGACCGCGTGGGCTCAATCGTGGCCGACGCGGAATAGACCGCTTGGGCGGTGCGCCGCCCGTCGCTTGGCCCTTGCCGTGGTCTTGCGAACACGGCCATCGGGTCAAGCGACGGGCTGCGTGGCTGCTCCCCCCTCGGCGCAGCCATGTCCGACACATCGGCGGGCGACGGTTCCCGCGCCGCCCGCCTCAGATGCCACTGCCCCCCGGTACCTCCTCGCTCATCTGCCGCACCGTCTCAAGCTCAAGCGCCCCCAAGAGCTCAGGATGGTGATGGGCGAGGTGGTCTTGTGCCGCATTGAAGAGCTGCCCCACACGGTCCCCCGCGAACTGCGCCCCGCACTCGCACTGAGCGACCCTACCTGGCTCTTCGTCGATCGTTTTCGTCATGCTCGTATCTGCGGCTGGTCTTGCGTCCTTCCGCCGCCCCGGTCATTGGTCCGCGGCGTGAGGAACGACCACGCACCGGAAACTTGTCAGGGGCACGTTGGCGAGACGTTTCCAGAACGTTGCCAAGCTGCCGGGGGCGGGGGGATCCGGCCACGCCGGCGACAAACATGACCGCGGAGGGCACTTTTGTCGCCGACGTCGACGGGTGGGGGCGATGCCCCGACCCACCGGCTCTTACCTCCGTGACCGTCGCTTCACCCGATGCCGGCTGCGGGCGACCTGGAGCTTGGGGGCGGTCAGCTCAAACTGACCCTCGGCCCCGGTGCCGATGAGGAAGTGCGCGAAGGCGATGCCCGCCGCGGTCACGTCGCCCTCGTGATAGCCGGTGGTGATCTGGGCCAGGGTGGCGCCGTCGGCGGCACTCCAGCCGGTCTCCAGGCACGTGCCCTTCCGGGCATTCCGGGCCACCACGTCGCCGGCCGAGAGCGTCTGCCCGACCCGCGCCAGGTGGTCGATCTGCTCGGCCACGTAGACGAAGCGCCCGGAGTCCGGACCGCCCGGTGAGCTCGTACCAGTTGTAGGGCTCCTTCTCGTACCGGTTGCGCTCGATGCCCACCACCACGCCGGCGCCGACGGCCCGGATGGGGGCCCCGGCGGTCAGGCAGACATCGACGCCCATGTCAGTTCGGCCCACGTCGTGGGCGGGTGGCCGATGTCAGAGCGCGGTCATTTCCCGGTGGCGCGCCGGGAATGCCCACCGCCCGGCCGCATCTACACTCCCGTCACCATGAGCTTCGTACGTGGCCGCCTCAGCGGCGGCCGGCCAGACCCGCTGACCCGGGCGATGGACATGCAGGTGGAGGAGCGGCGCTCCACCCGCGCCGGCCACGTGTGCTCCGGCACGCTCGCCTGCCCGCGGTGCGATGCCCCCGTGGCCGCCGGCGTGGACGGCCTGACGCTGACCGAGGAGCTGGCCTGCCCGTTCTGCGCGCACCGCGATCCGGTCCGGGAGTTCCTGTCGCTGGACACCCCGACGCGCCCCGCGCACGTCGTCGTCCGGATCAGCCTGCCGCGCGGCTGACCCCGGGGCGCAGAGCCCCATGCGCCCGGTCCGGCACCAGCCCGGCGCCCGGCGAAGCTGGAAGACCGCACGGCTCTCGCCACCGGAAATCGGTCACGGCGCTGACAGTCGCTGTGCAGGGACGACCGGCATGATGCGGAACCTACCCCCACCTGCCGATGACAATGGAGCCCATTCCCAGAGCCGGCCGTTGGCGGCGCCGGTGGCCGTATGGCACACTAGGTCGCGGCGGTGGGGAGGCGACTGTATCCATGCGCCGAGACAGCTGAGCCGAGAGCCGATGGTGAGTTCAGTCGATTCTGAACAGCTGGAGGCTGCGGAAGCGCGCGTCCCCCCGGCCGAGGCTGAGGCCGACGCCGAGCCGCCCCGGTCGCCGGCGCCGGCGCCACGGCGGTCGCTGGGGCTGCCCGCGCTCACGCTGGTGGTGGGCCTCCTGGTCACACTGGCGCTCACCCTCGTCTCCCTCTCGCAGTACCACAGCAACGAGAAGCGGCTCCTGCGGCTGCGGGTCAACGACGCCGGCGCCCTGCTCACCGCGGCCCTGCCCACGCTGCAGGCCAACCTGGCCTCGGCGGCCGAGCTCGCCGACGCCACCGGCGGGAGCGTGCCCAAATTCCGCCGGTTTGCCGCCCCGATGCTGGCCGGCCCCACGCCGGAGTTCCACTCGCTGTCGCTGTGGCGCCTGGACGATCTGGGTCATGGTCCGGTGACGGTGCTGGGCTTTGCGCCGCGGCTGGCGGGCCAGCCGGCCCGGGCCGCGCTGTTCTTGACCAGGACCCGGGCCGAGCACAAGCTGGGTGTGATCGGTCTGCTCACCCGCATAGATCCGCGGTTCGGCTACGCCTACGCGGCCGGGGCCTATGCCGTGTACGCGGAGAACATGTTGCCGCCGGCGCGCCGATCTCCGATCCAGAAGCGCTCGTCGTTCTCCGGGCTCAACGACGCTCTGTACCTCGGTTCGTCTCCGGATCCCCAGAAGCTGCTGACCACCAACGTGGCTCGGCTGCCGCTCACCCCTCCGACCGCCACCACCGTTGTCCCGTTCGGCGACAACCACCTGACCCTGGTCATGTCCTCACGCAGCCCGCTGTCCGGGGCGCTGCCCCAGGACCTGCCCTGGATCATCGCCGGTCTCGGCGTGCTCCTCACGCTGGCGGCCGCGGCGATGACGATGCGGCTGGTGGAGCGCCGGCAGGCGGCCGAGGGTCTGGCGGAGCGGCTGGAGCTGATCGCCGGAGAGAACCGCCGCCTGTACGCCGAGCAGCGCACCATCGCCCAGACCCTCCAGCATGCCCTGCTTCCCGACGCCCTCCCCCAGGGCCCCCACCTGGAGGCCGCCGGCCAGTACCTGGCCGGCGAGCATGGGGTCGATGTCGGCGGCGACTGGTATGACGTGATTGAGCTGGCCGAGGGGCGGCTGCTCCTGGTGGTGGGGGATGTCTCCGGACGCGGGCTGCGCGCGGCGACCACCATGGCGTCGCTGCGCTATGCCATTCGCGCCTATGCCGCCCAGGGGGACCCCCCGTCGGTCATCCTGTCCCGGCTCACCCACCTGGTGAGCGTGGACGAGACCGGGCAGCTGGCCACGGTCCTGTGCCTGCTCGTCGATGTCCCCGCCGAGACGGTCACCGTCACCAGTGCCGGCCATCTGCCCCCGTTGCTGATCGACGATGGGGGCAGCCGCTACCTGGCGTCCGAGCTGGGGCTGCCGGTGGGAGTGGAGGCGGGCAGCGCGTACCCGCAGCGGCAGTTCCCGCTCCCGGCCCAAGGGACGATCGTGGCCTTCACCGACGGCCTGGTCGAGCGCCGGGGCGAGAGCATCGACGCCGGGCTGGAGAGACTGCGGGCGAGCGGCGCCGACGGCGGCGAGCTCCGGGACCTGTTGGACCGGATGGTGGCGGCCGTGCCGGGCGGCCGGGGCGAGGATGACATCGCGATTGTGGGGGTCCGATGGAGCACGTAGATCCGATGCCGCCCGCGCTGGCGACGGTGGAGGTCACCGCCGCGGCCGACCGGACGGCGCTCGTCCGCATCGGCGGCGAGCTGGACATGAGCAGTGTCGATCGGCTGGAGGCCGAGGTGGGGCCGACCCTGGCCGACGCCCCGGTCCGGCTGGTGGTGGACGTGGGCGAGGTCAGCTTCGCCGACAGCTCGGCCATCGCCATGTGGGTTCGTTGGGCCGGGGCCGTGCCCGAGTTTGAGCTCCGCGACCCGCCGCCGCTGCTGCGCCGGGTCCTGCGCACCATGGGCCTGACCGACAAGCTGGGCGTGTCGGCATGAGACGTATGCGGACGTTCCCGGCCATTCCCCAATCGGTTCACGCGGCGCGCCGGTTTGCCACCGATGCGCTGGCCGGGCTCCCCGCTGAGGCGCTGGAGTCGACCGAGCTCATGGTCTCCGAGCTGGCCACCAACTGCATCCGCCATGAGCACAGGAGCTTCTACGTCACCATCTCCCGGGCCGCGCGCCAGGTCCGGGTGGAGGTCACCGACTCCGGCAGTGGCACGCCCACCATGCGCTCCCCCGGCCCCAACGAGCCCAGCGGGCGCGGGCTGCAGATCGTCGACATGCTCGCCGATGAGTGGGGCATCGAGCCCGAGGTGCCCGCGGGCAAGACGGTGTGGTTCCTGCTCACGGTCGAGCCGCGCCGGGGGGAGGCCCAGCCGGCCGGCGGCCGGTCGGTGCGCACCTAGCGCCCACCCGCCGGCCGCCTGGGGAGTCCGAAATCGGACGGGCTGCTCCGGGGTCGTCCGCGGGCCTCAAGTGGGGCCCGGGCCGGTCCGATAAGAGGACCAGGATGAGCCTCGCAGCCGAGCGCGACGACCAGGCCGTGGGCGCAGACGCGCCCCCGGCTCCTGCCGCGCCGCCGCGCCGGATCCTGATGGTGGATCCGGGCGCCGACACCTGTGAGCTGCTGCGCGACGCGATGGTCGCCGCCGGTCCGCAGTGGCAGGTGGCCTGGGTGCCGAGCGGTGAGGATGCCCTGCGCGCGCTCGGGGCCGAGCCGGCCGACGTGGTGGTCACCGACGAGCACCTGTCCGAGATGGACGGGGTCACGTTGCTCACCCGTATCCGGGATCGCCACCCCACCGCCATCCGGATAATCCTCTCCCAGGGGGCCAGCTCGCAGCGTCCCAGCGTGGCGGCGATGGTCGCCCACCGGATGCTGGCCAAGCCGTGCAACGTCCCCGACCTGGAGACGGCGATCCGGCGCTCCTGCGATCTGCGCACGCTCACGCCCGAGGCCGAGGCCTACCGCAAGACGATGGCGGCAGCGGCGCTTCCGTCCCGCCCGGGGGTGTACATGGAGCTCAACCAGGTCCTGTGCGATCCCAACTGGCAGCCGACCCACATCGCGGCAGTGGTGGAGCGCGACGTCGCGCTCAGCGCCAAGGTGCTGCAGTTGGCCAACTCGGCCATGTTCGGTCTGGCCCAGGAGGTCACCTCGGTCCAGGGCGGGGTCATGTACCTGGGCGTCGACACCATCCGGTCGCTGGCCCTGACCGCCGAGGCGTTCGGCAAGCTGGCCCCGCGCAGCATCGACGGCTTCTCCATCGAGGACTTTCAGAACCACGCCATGCTGGTGGCCCGGATCACCGCGGCGGTGCTCCCAGCGGGACGAGTCCAGCAGGAGGCGGTCACGGCGGCGCTGCTGCACGACATCGGCAAGCTAGTGCTGGTGGCCGATCGCAGCAGCCGCTGGACGGAGCTCAACCGCGAGGCGGCGGAGCGCCAGCTGCCCCTGCATCAGGTGGAGACAGAGCGCGAGGGCGTCACCCATGCCGACCTGGGGGCGCACCTCCTGTCGTTGTGGGGCCTGCCCGATGGGATCGTTGAGGCGGTCGCCCACCATCACCATCCGGTGGCGGTGGAGGGGCTGGAGCTTGACGCGGTGGCCGCGGTCCACATCGCCAACGCCCTGGCCCATGAGCTGCACCCGCCCCAGGAGGGGGAGGCTCCGCACCACCCGCTGGACGAAGAACTGCTTGATCGCCTTGACCTCCGCCCCCGTCTGGACCTGTGGCGCCGCCTCGCCCGCCAGCTGGATGCCGCCGCCTGGGCCCCACCGGTGCGGCGCCGCTAGACCTCCCCGGCTCAAATGCCCGTCCTGGCTGCCGATTAAGAGCATGTCATGAGGCGATTGGTCAAGAACCAGCTGGTGCGCGTCGACCTCGACGCCAAGGTCGACTGGGAGGTCGACTGCATCGAATGCCGGGTTCAGTCGATTCAGGGACCGGTGGCCACGCTGGCCCCCACCAGCGAGATCGTCACCTCGGTCCAGAACCGGCTGGCCAGCGGCTCGCTCTGCTTCTTGACCTTTGAGCACAACCGGGCGCCGGTGGCACTGCGGGGGGTGGCGCTGGCCACCGCCGGCAGCGATGACCTGGAGTTTGTGGTGGTGGACGGGATACAGGTGGCCGAGCGGCGCAGCGCCGAGCGCACGCCGCTGGTGACCGCGGTGCGGGCGACGCCGGTGGGGGCGGACGGAGAGCTGGGCGAGGTCGCGGGCACCGTCACCTCCAACCTGAGCATGGGCGGTGCCCTGCTGCTCAAGCGTCCCGGTCTCGGCACCGGGCCCCGCTGGAAGATTGAGCTGTTCCTGCCCGGCGATCCGGAGCATGTCCACTGCGAGGCCGAGCTGGCCCGGGAGACGCCCACGCACCTGGGGGTCCGGCTGGTGAACATGCAGGAGCCCGATCAGCTGCGGGTGGCCGGGGTCCTGGCCGGTCTGCAGCGGCGCTCGCCGGCCCTCGTCTGACGTCTGCCGGACAGATTTCAGTGCCTGGCCCCGGTTTGCTGGAGAATCCGGCGCCATGAGCATCGCTCGCCGGACCGCCGATCTCGCCCGTCGCTGGTCGGCGGCGGCTCCCGGCTCGGTGGCCGGACTGCGCCGGCGCCTGCGCCGGGACGAGCAGCGGATGCGGATCCTCGCCGATCTGGCCGGAGTGGCCAACGGGGGCGGCTCGGTGGAGGACATCGCCGCCGCCGTGGCCGCCCTCCTGGTCCCGCGCCAGGCCGACTTCTGCGCCATCGACGTCCTCCGCGCCGACGCCCGCGTCCATCGCCTGGCCGCCGCCCTGTCTCAGCCGGCCGACGCCGGGCCGCTCCTGTCCCGGGAGGCCCCCGGGCTTCCGCTGGATGCGTCAGCGCTCCAGCCTGAGACGGTGCACCTGCCATCGCTGGACCCCGCGGGGGTGCGGGGCCTGGCTCGCGACGACGCCGAGGCGCGTGGCCTGGCCGAGGTCGGTCTGCGCTCGGCCGTGATCGTCCCTCTGGCCCCGCGCGGACCCACCCTGGGGCGGCTGATCCTCGGCGTCCGCACCGCGGGCCTGCGCTCTGCCGGCGACGTGCAGTACGTCGAGACGCTGGCCGGGCGGGTGGCGCTGGCCCTGGATAACACCAGCCTGTCGGCCGAGCTGTCCACCACCGAGCGCCAGCTGGAGATCATCCTGGACTCGGTCGACGCCGCGGTCACCGTCCGAGACCGCAACGGCCGCATGGTCTACGCCAACCAGGCGGCGGCGGATCTGCTCAAGCTGCCGGACCCGGAGGCGGTGAAGGCGATGCCGCCGGGGCAGCTGATCGGCCAGTTCGACGTCTACACCGAGGCCGGCGAGCCGCTGGAGCTCAGCGACATGCTCGGTACCCGGTTGCTGCAGGGAGAGCTGGCCCCGCCCGCCATCACCGTCCGCAACGTGGTCAAGGCCACCGGGGAGGAGCGCTGGCTGCTCAACAAGGTCCGAGGCGTGACCGGTGCCGACGGGCGCATCGAACTGGCCGTGAACCTGATTGAGGACGTGACCGAGGCCAAGCGCAGCGAGATCGCCCAGCGCCTGCTGGCCCGCACCGGTCGCACCATGGCCGAGGCCTCTGACCTGGCGAGCACGCTGCAGGCGATGGCCGAGGCCGCCGTGCCCGGGCTGGCCGACTGGGCCGGGGCCGATCTGCTGGACGAGGCCGGTCGCATCCGGTCGCTGGCCGTTGCCCACCGGGATCCCGGCCGGACGCGCCTGGGGCGGCGGCTGCGCAACGAGTGGCCGGCCAGCCCGGAGGACCCGGCCGGCGTGGCCGCCGTCATCCGGACGGGCGAACCGCGCCTGGTGCGGGACATCGATGACGCCATGCTCGTCGCCGGCGCCCAGGATCCCGAGCACCTGGCGGTGCTGCGGGCGGTGGGCCTCAATTCGGTGATGATCGCGCCGATCAGCGCCGGGGAGCGGGTGCTGGGCGCGCTGAGCTTTGTCTCCTCCACCTCACGCCGGTTCGACGAGCGGGACCTGGAGCTCGCCTGCGACCTGGGCCGGCAGGTGGGAATCGTGATCGACAGCGCCAAGCTGCATGCCGAGCAGCTCCACATCGCCCAGACCCTGCAGGCCGGACTGGTCCCCCGGTCGCTGCCGGCGGTCCCGGGCTGGCAGCTGTCCAGCGCCTACCGGGCGGCCGGCCGGGCCAACGAGGTCGGCGGCGACTTCTACGACGTGATCGTGTCCGAGCGCAGCTGGGTAGCGATCATCGGCGACGTGGTGGGTAAGGGCGCCGAGGCCGCCGCCCTGACCGCGCTCGCCCGTCACACGCTGGCGGCGATCATCGAATCCACCGGCGATGTGGGCCAGGCGCTGGCGGTGCTCAACCGGCGGCTGCGCCACCGGGGCGACGATAAGAGCCTGTGCACCGTGTGTGCGGTCGAGGTGACCGCCGGTGAGGCCGCCCGCGTGGTCTCGGCGGGCCACCCGCTGCCGCTTCTGGCCAGCGCGGGCACGGTGCGCATGGTCGGCCACCCCAGCCCCATGCTCGGCTTCGTCGACGACCTGCAGGTGGCCGAGACGGCGGTCGACATCCGGCCGGGGGACCGACTGGTGCTGTACACCGACGGCGTCCTGGACGCGATCGGCCCGCTGGATCGCTTCGGCGAGGCCCGCCTGGTGGAGACGGTCCTGATGCTGGCCGGCGGGGAGACGGCGGCCAGCGACATCCTGGCCGCGCTGGATCGCTTCGCCCGCCAGGAGCAGGCCGACGACATCGCCATCCTCAGCCTGATGCGCTCCCCCGTGCCCGCCCCGGCGCTGGTCGCCGGCGACACCGGCTGACCGAGCGTGACGTCCGACCGGTGCGGCAGACTGTCGCCGTTCCCCGGTCGTCCGTGCCGGGACCGCCACTGTGCCCATGAATCCCCGTGCCACGACCCGCGGCGGTCGCCGCTCGCGCGCACCCACGGCCGGTGGCCCGGCGGGGAACCCGGCGGCCGGCCGCAGCGGACTGGCGGCCACCGCGCTGGTGGTGGTGGTCGTCGTCGCGCTGCGCGACGGCAGCCTGGTGTGGCTGTGCCTGCCGGGGGCCCTGCTGCTCGCCGCCGCGGCCCGCAATCGTCCACTGGGCGTGACGGCCGCGCTGGTGGCCATGGCGCTGCCCGAGCTCGCCGCCGTCCTCGTCCGGGGGCCCGGGCGGCCGGCGCCGGCGCTGCTGGCCGCGGTGGTGGTGGCGTCGGCCGCCGTCCTGCAATGGGTGCGCGGCCGACTGGCGCGCGAGCGTGATCTCCTGCGTGATTACGCGCTCAGCGATCCCGTCACCGGTGCCGCCAACCGCCGGTCGCTGCTGATCCGGGCCGACTATGAGATTGAACGCCACCGGCGGGCCCGGCGGAGGTTTGCCCTGGTGATGCTCGACCTTGACGGGTTCAAGTCACTCAACGACCGGTTCGGCCATGCGGCGGGTGACGACCTCCTGCGCGACGTCGCCCGGGCGCTGCGCCGGGCGATGCGGGCCCAGGACACGGTCGCCCGGTTCGGCGGCGATGAGTTCTGCGTGCTGGCTCCGGAGACCGACGAGGCGGGGACCGGGCCGCTGGCCGAGCGGGTCACCCGGGCAGTGAGCGAGGTGAGCGTGGGCCTGGAGGCGGTGGCCGGCAGCGTCGGTATCGCCATCTTCCCCGCCGACGGCGTCACCGTCGCCGAGCTCATGCACGCCGCCGACGTGCGCCTGTTGGAGGCCAAGCGCCGGCGACCGCCCGGTGCCGGGCGGCGCCGGGCCGCCTGACCTTCAGGAGCCCACCGGCTCAGGAACCCCGGCCGCCGGGGTGACCGGATCACCATCGCCCAGGGCCCGTGGAGCCCCACACACCTGGCCGGCCGGGCACTCCTCGGCGGCGACCACACTGCGCCGCCCGGTGCGCAGGGCCAGGCCGCCGGCCGCTCCCAGCACCAGCAGGCCGGAGCCGATCCCCATCGCCAGGTGGAACGCGTCCTCAGAGGCGGTCGCCGACGCCCGGCGGACGGAGGCCCGGTCCGACGGCGGCAGGGCGGCGGCGTCCACCGGGGCGAACGTGTGCCGGGAGGCGACGTGGACGGCGCGCTCGGCGCTCACCGGGAGACCGTGCCCGACGGTGGCCACCAGCGTCCGGCCGTAGTAGGAGGAGACGACCGCGCCCACGGCGGCCACCGCAATCAGTCCGGCGGTGCGGGCCACGGCGTTGTTGATCGCCGAGGCAATCCCGGCCTGGGACTCGCTGGCGTCGGCCAGCACGGTGGCGGTGAGCGGCGACACCGTCATCGACAGCCCGAACGAGAACACCAGCAGGGCGGGGACGACCTCGGTGAGCAGCGGCACGGTCGTCCCGTAGCGCTGCATCAGGCCAAACCCGGCCGCCACCACCAGCGGGCCGGCGATCAGGAACGGCCGGGCGCCGTAACGGTCGGCGAGCCGTCCCATGCGGGCTGACAGCAGAAACATCACCGCGGTGGGGATCAGCCCGGTGACGCCGGACTTCAGCGCGCTGTAGCCGGCCACCTGCTGCAGGTAGATGGTGACAAAGAAGCCGAGCAGCCCGATGCCGGCATAGATGGCAAACGTCTGGCCATTGGTGACCGAGAAGTTGCGGTGGGAGAACAGCCCCAGCGGGAGCATGGGCATCCGCGTCCGGCGCTCATGGACGACGAAGGCGACCAACACCACCACTCCCAGGGTCAACGATCCCCAGATGGCCGGGTCCGACCAGCCCAGCACCGGCTGCTCGATGAGGCCGAACGAGACGCCGGCCAGTCCCAGGGCGGCCAGCATCGCCCCCAGCCAGTCGATGCGGCTGGCCGGGGCGTCGGCGGCGCGGTCGGGCACCGCCACCCGGGAGAGGGCCAGGGCGACGAGCACCAGCGGGACGTTGATGGCAAAGATCCACCGCCACGAGGCGGAGTCGACGATCTGCCCCCCGATCACCGGGCCGGCCAGGATCCCGATTCCACCCCAGGCGGTCCATTTGCCGATCGCCGCGCCCCGCTCGTCCCGGGCGAACACGGCCACGATGATGGCCAGAGCCGCCGGGGTGAGCAGCGCGCCGAACACCCCCTGAAGGGCGCGGGCGGCGATGAGCACGCCGATCGACGGAGCCAGCGCGCACAGGAGCGAGCCGACGCCGAAGCCGGCCACGCCGGCCGTGAACATCCGGCGCTCGCCGAGCCGGTCGGTGAGCGACCCGGCCAACAGGATGAGCGCGCTCAGGGTCAGCAGATAGGCGTTGGAGACCCACTGCTGAGCGGCGAACCCCCCACCCAGGTCCCGGCGGATGGCGGGCAGAGCCACGTTGACCGCAGACGCATCGACCGCGGCGATGGTGGAGGCGAGGATGGCAGCGACGAGCGCCAGGCGCTTGACCGACCCCCGCTGCGGCGCCGCCATGGGGCTAGGACAGCATCGGGGACGGGGGAATCCGGGTGCGGCCGGTTATCTGGGGGATCAGCATCGCCAGCTCGTCGACGAAGCACCAGCTCCAGGTCTCGCCCGGCTCCAGCGAACGGATGATCGGATGTCCGCTGTCCGCGGCGTGCCGGCTGGCGTGGCGCCCCGGCGAGTCGTCACAGCAGCCGACGTGCCCGCACTCCAGGCAGATGCGCAGGTGAAGCCATACGCCGCCCTCGCGCAGGCAGTCCTCGCACCCGTCCACCGACGCCGGCAGCTCGGTGACGCGCACGCTATCGAGGTGGGTGCAGGCCCGGGCCTGATCGGTCATCACCTCAGCATCGCAAGGTCGTCAAGCGTGACGCTCGATGATGAGGTTTGCCACCAGCCCGGTCCACCCGGTCTGGTGAGAGGCGCCGAGTCCGGCCCCCGTGTCGCCGTGGAAGTACTCGTGGAACAGGAGGAGGTCGCGCCAGGCGGAGGGCGGGGGCCGGTCCGTGAACACCGCGCGGCGGCCGTCGCTCCCCCGGCGGAAGATGTCGATCAACCGGTCGGCGAGCTCGTCGGCGACCTGGTCCAGGGTGAGCTGACGACCGCTCCCCGTGGGGCACTCCACGGTGAAGGCCTCGCCGAGGTACCGGTGGTAGACGCGCAGCACGCCGCCCAGCAGGTAGTTGATCGGAAACCAGACGGGCCCCCGCCAGTTGGAGTTGCCGCCGAACAGGGGCGTGGTCGACTCCCCCGGCTCGTAGTCCAAGGTGGAGATGGCCCCGTCCAGGTTGATGGTGAGGGGGTGGTCGGCATGGTGGCGAGACAGGCCGCGCAGACCGTGATCGGAAAGGAACTCGGCCGGGTCCAGCATCACGCTCAGCAGCCGGCGCAGCCGCTCGTCCCCGACGATCGACAGCATCCACCAGCCACCGTGGGCCTGGGACTGCAGGTGGGCCACCGTCTCGGCAGCCGCCTCCCGGTTCTGGATGAACCAGGTGGCCCGCTCCATGAAATCCGGCAGGCGGGCCATCGTCTCCGGGCCGATGGTGGTCACCGCGGCCAGCGGCAGCAGCCCCACAATGGAGCGGGCCCGCAGAGGGGTGGCGGTGCCGTCGACGCGGAGCACGTCGTAGTAGAAGCCGTCCTGCTCGTTCCACAGGCCTCGGTCGTTCATGGCGGCGGCGATCAGGGCGAAGTGCTCAAAGAACTTGGTGGCCACGTCCTCGTAGACCGGATCATGCTCGGTGAGGGCGAGCGCCATGGCCAGCATGTCCTGACAGAACATGGCCATCCAGGCGCTGCCGTCGGACTGCTCCAGCACCCCGTCGACCGGGAGCTGGGAGCGATCGAACGGGCCGATGTTGTCCAGCCCCAGGAAGCCGCCCTCAAACAGGTTGTCGCCCTCGGCGTCCTTGCGGTTGACCCACCAGGTGAAGTTGAGCAGCAGCTTGTGGAAGACCCGTTCCAGGAAATCGAAATCGCGGTCGCCGGCAATCTCATGGACGCGGAGCGCCGCCCACGCCTGGACCGGTGGGTTGACGTCGGAGAAGTTCCACTCATAGGCCGGGAGCTGGCCGTTGGGGTGCATGTACCACTCGCGGCCGAGGAGGATGAGCTGGGACTTGGCGAACTCCGGGTCGACGTGGGCCAGCGCCACGCAGTGGAAGGCCAGGTCCCAGGACGCGTACCAGGGGTACTCCCATTTGTCCGGCATGGAGATGACGTCCCGGTTGCTGAGGTGCCTCCAGTCATGGTTGCGGCCGGCTCGCCGCTCCGGAGGCGGCGGCGGGAACGCCGGGTCGCCGTCCAGCCAGCGCTCCACGTCGTAATGGAAGAACTGCTTGGACCACAGCATCCCCGCGAACGCCTGGCGCAGGATGAGCGCCTCGTCCGCGGACGCTCCGGCCGGGGTCAGCTCGGCATAGAACTCGTCGGCCTCGCGGCGCCGGGCGTCCATGACCGCGGCGAAGGACTCCGCCGCGGGAGCGGCGTGGGGATCGCGGAGCGCGAGCTCCACCGTCTGCGTCTCCCCGGGGGCCACCGTCAGCTGATAGTGCAACGCCGCCTTGGTGCCGCGCAGTTCCGGGTTGACCGTGTCCGCGCCGCCGACCACGTGGTCGCCGATCCCGTCCTTGGGAAACCGGGTCAGCGCCGCCGCCCCGTCAAACAGGCGGGGGGCGTTGGTCTCGTTCTCGCAGAACAGCGGGGCCGGGTCACCGGAGGCGGTCAGGGTGCGCCGGCCGAGCTCCGGGTGCTCGGCCACCAGCGCTCCGTCCTGGGCGATGATCACCGGGGCGGGGCCGTGCGGGGGCGGCGTGTGCCAGGTCCAGGTATTGCGAAACCAGAGCGTGGGGAGCAGGTGCAGCGTGGCCGGATCCGGCCCGGCGTTGCGGGCGGTGATCCGGATCAGGATGTCCTCAGGGCTCGCCTTGGCGTAGTCGGCGCCGATCTCCCAGTAGCGCTCGTCGTCAAAGATGCCGGTGTCCAGCAGCTCAAACTCGGGCTGGTCGCGGCCGCGCGCCCGGTTCTCGTCCCGCAGCCGCTGGTAGGGGAACTCGGCCTGCGGATACATGTAGCGCCAGCGCATCCAGGAATGCGTGGGGGTGCTGTCCAGGTACCACCAGCACTCCTTGACGTCCTCGCCGTGATTGCCCTCCGGGCCGGTCAGGCCGAACAGCCGCTCCTTGAGGAACGGGTCCCGTTCGTTCCATAGCGCCAGGCCGAAGCACAGCAGCTGGCGGTCGTCGCAGATCCCGGCCAGCCCGTCCTCGTTCCACCGGTACATGCGCGAGCGGGCGTGGTCATGGGGAAAGAAGCCCCAGGCGTCGCCGTTGGCGCTGTAGTCCTCCCGCACCGTTCCCCAGGCGCGCTCGCTCAGGTACGGACCCCAGCGGCGCCAGGGGGACCGGCCGTGTTGTACCTGGTTGAGGCGGTCGCGCTCGGCGGACATGGCGGGGGATTGTCGCCGCTGCGCCGCCCGGCGTCACGCCGGGGGGCCGGGCGTCATCCCGTCTCGGCCCCGCCCGTGGCCCGCGCCAGGCGCAGCAGGGTCTGATACGACACCGAACGGCCGGCGATGATGCAGGTGCGCCCGTCGCGGACCCAGGTGACCAGGCGGGCCCCGCCCTGGCGCCCGAGGGTGTAGCTGACCGCGTAACCCCCGTGGCGCTCCACGCTCTGAAGCGGCGGCCGGGCGGCGATGGCGTAGCCGACCCGGGAGCCGTCCCCGGCGCGGTAGAACACGGTGACCACGCGGCGGCCGTTGACCGTGTCGACGCGCGCTCCCACCGGCTGCCAGCCCCGCCAGTTGGCAAACGGGATGCCGTCGGAGCGGGCGCGGAGCACGCCGGGGTGGGCGGGATCGACCGATGGAGCCGGGAGGGTGGCGGCAGCCAGGGCCAGCTGGGTGGCCTGGGGCAGGCCGGGACGGGTCCCGGAGCCACCCGCCAGGATCACCACGGCGGCAATGACCACGGCCAGCGCGGTGGCGAGCGGCAGGGCCAGGACCCGCCTCAGCCTCCGGGTTCGTCCGGTGCGCCGGCGGGGGGCCGTGCCGCCGGTCAGCGTCTCCACCTGGGTGTGGAGCCCGGCGGGCGCGGGGGTGTCCACCGAGCGCAGCAGCCGGACGGCGCGCTCCTGCTGGTCCAGGGCCTCGGTCAGGTGGGGCGAGGCGCTCACCTGAGCGCGCAGCTCAGCCTCCCGCTCGGCGGGCAGGGAACCATCGGCGAGCCGGGCGAGCTCGGCCTCCCGGGGCGTGGGCTGATCTGTCATCTCGTTCTCGTCCATCAGGCAAGACTCCGTTTGGGGCCGGATCCTTCCCGCGCCGGAGGTGCATCAGGCGACAGGCGTTGGGCGATCCGCTGACGCGCCCGGTACAGCCGGGTGGTGATCGTCGCCTCCGAGGTTCCGAGCGCGCGCGCCGCCTCCCCGTAGGACAGGCCGAGGACGTCGACGGCGACGATCGCCAGCCGGAAGTCCTCGGGAAGCTCGGCGATGGTTTCCATGATCTCCGTGACCTCGATCGCCTGCTCCGGCTGGCGTACCGCCCGCGGATCGGCCGGTTGCAGATCGTCCAGGCTCGCCCCGGCCTGAGGGCGCCGGGATTCGGTGCGCAGCCGTGAGTAGAACGTGTTGCGCAGCGCCCGCATCAGGTACCCGCGTTCGTCGCCGCGGACGACCCGGGGCCGGGCCAGCACGCGGGCGAACGTCTCCTGGACCAGATCCTCGGCGTCCTCCCGGGATCCGCACAGGGCCCAGGCGGCGCGATACAGCGCGTCCACGTGCTGCCCGAGCGACTTCGGATCCAGAAGACGCACCGGGAGAATGCTACGCGCCCTATCCGGAGCGCAGGAGCGGGCGGCCGTAGAGGCCGCCGACCATCATCTGGGTCAGCGGCTCCACGATCGCGTCCGGCCCGGCCACTCCGGGGGCGCCCCCGGCCAGCGCCACGTGCAGGACCCGCTCATAGCCCCACATGAGGCAGGCCGCCAGCGCCCGGGCGGAGGCTCCGGGCGGGGCGTGCCCCGCTCCCCGCGCCTCCTCGATCACCCGGGCGGTCCCCCCGGCCATGCCGGCCAGGGTGGAGAACCACAGATCCCGCAGCTCGGCGTCATGGGGCCACTGCTCGCTGACCGAGCGCAGCAGCGCGCCGTGGCGTGTGGCCACGCTCACCCAGCGGCGCAGGCTGACCCGGACGGCCGTCTCGGGATCGGCGCCGGTCTGACCGTGGAGCGGCTCCACGGCCACGATGACCTGGTCGGTGACCCGGCGCAGCCCGGCGGCGATGACCGCCGTCTTGGACGGGAAGTAGGCATAGAAGCTGGTGCGGGAGATGCCCGCCGCGGCAATGATGTCGGCCACGCTCAGCTCATGGAGTGAGCGCTCCCGGAGCAGCTGCTCGGTGGCGGCCAGGACCGCCGCCTGGGCCCGCGTCAGCTTCTCCGCGGGGCGCCGCCCGGCGTCCCCCGGGGCGGCTGGTTCGGCTACCGAGGACACCTTTGCGAGACTAATGCACCATGCGCCGAACCCTGTTTGAGCCTGAGCACGTTGACTTCCGGGAATCGGTCCGCCGGTTTGTGGCCGAGGAGGTGATCCCCCACCAGGCCGGGTGGGAGGCCGACGGCATCGTGTCCCGGGATCTGTTCCCGCGCGCGGCCGGCAAGGGAATGCTGGCCATGCAGGTGCCTGAGCGCCACGGCGGCCTGGGCATCGACGACTTCCGCTTCAACCAGATCGTCAACGAGGAGCTGAGCGTGGCCGGCGCCGGCGGCAGCGGGCTCGGTCTCACCCTCCACAACGACATCTGCCTGCCGTACTTCCTGGAGCTGACCACCGAGGAGCAGCGTGAACGCTGGCTGCCCGGCATCGCCGACGGCTCGCTGATCACCGCGGTGGCGATGACCGAGCCGGAGATGGGGTCCGACCTGGCCGGCCTGCGGACCACGGCTGTGCGTGACGGCGACGGCTATCTGGTCAACGGCTCCAAGACATTCATCACCAACGGGATCAACGCTGATCTGATCATCACCGCGGTCAAGACCGATCCCAGCCTGCGCCACGCCGGGATCTCCCTGGTGGTGGTGGAGCGCGGCATGGATGGGTTTGACCGGGGGCGCAACCTGGACAAGGTCGGCCAGCACGCCCAGGACACCGCCGAGCTGTTCTTCAACGACGTCCCCGTGCCGCTGGAGAACCGGCTCGGGGAAGAGGGGTCCGGGTTTTCGTACATGACCGCCAACCTGGCCCAGGAGCGGCTGAGCATCGCTCTGTCGGCGGTGGCGGCGGCCCGCGGGGCCCTGCAGGTCACGCTGGAGTACGTCAAGCAGCGCAACGCCTTCGGCCGGCCGATCGGCTCGTTCCAGAACTCGCGGTTTGCGCTGGCCGAGATGGCGACCGAGATTGAGCTGGCCACCGCGTTCTGCGACCAGGCTGTGCTGGCCCTCAACCGCGGGGAGCTCTCCGCCTCGGATGCGGCCATGGCCAAGTGGTGGGCGACCGAGCTGCAGGGACGGGTCACCGACCGCTGCGTGCAGCTGCACGGCGGCTACGGCTACATGGTGGAGTACCCGATCGCCCGGGCCTACGTCGATGCGCGGGTCACGCGGATCTACGGTGGGACCACCGAGATCATGAAAGAGATCATCGGGCGCTCCCTGGGAGTGTGAGGCGGGTGGACCTGGATCCCGATCCGGACCTGGAGCGTCCGTCCGGGCGGCGCGGCCGCCGGCCCCGGACCTACGAGGCCGTGCTCTGTGCCACCACCGAGCTGCTGGAGCGGTGCCCGCTGGCAGAGCTGAGCGTGGCTCAGATCCTGGACGCGGCCGGCGTGGGGCGGACCTCGTTCTATGAGCACTTCACCTCCAAGGAGGACGTGGTGGTCACCCTCATGCGCCGGATCAGCGCCGAGGTGGGCGAGGAGCTGGAGCCGCTGTTTGACCGGGGGCAGCGGTCCCCGGAGGACGCGGTGCGACACACGCTGTGCAACGTGCTGGCGACGGCCGCTCGGCACGCGCGGCTACTGGTCACGGTCGCCGAGGAGTGGCCGGTCATTCCGGAACTGCGGGCGATCTGGCTGGCGATGCTGGGGGAGGCCACGGCGCGGCTGGCCGACAGCATTGAGCGCGAGCGCGCCGCCGGCGCGGCGCCGCCCGGGGCCGACAGCGGGGCGCTGGCGGCCTCGCTGATCTGGACGGCCGAGCGCTCGTTTCACGTGGCCATGACCGGCGCCGAGCGCACCCTGGTCGACGAGCAGGTGCTGCTGGAGCCGCTCGTCCAGCTGTTTGTGGGCGCCATCTACGGTCGCCCGGTCGCCGTCCACGGTCCGAACTGAGACCTCGGCTGGCTACGGGGTGTGGTTGGGGGTAGGCCCAGACCACCAGGAAAACCTCCGGAGGGAGACCGCATGGCCGACAACCGTGGAGTCGCGTATCTGGGGACGGGCAAAGTCGAGGTGCAGAACCTCGACTATCCGTCCTGGACGATCAAGGAGGGTCCGGGGGTGCCCCAGGAGAACGTGGGCCGGGACCTGCCCCATGGCGCCATCCTCAAGCTGGTGACCACCAACATCTGCGGGTCCGACCAGCACATGGTCCGCGGACGCACCACCGCGCCCGAGGGCCTGATCCTCGGACATGAGATCACCGGCGAGGTGGTGGAGACCGGCCCCGGCGTGGAGTTCATCAAGGAGGGCGATCTCGTCTCGGCGCCCTTCAACATCTCCTGCGGCCGGTGCCGCAACTGCAAGGAGCGCAACACCGGGGTCTGCCTCAACGTCAATCCGGCCCAGCCCGGCGGAGCCTACGGCTATGTCGACATGGGCGGCTGGATCGGCGGTCAGGCCGAATACGTGATGGTGCCCTACGCCGACTGGAACCTGCTCAAGTTCCCGGACAAGGATCAGGCGATGGAGAAGATCCTGGACCTGACGATGCTGTCGGACATCTTCCCCACCGGCTACCACGGCTGCGTCTCGGCGGGCGTCGGCACCGGCTCCACGGTCTACGTGGCCGGGGCGGGGCCGGTCGGCCTGGCCGCGGCCCACAGCGCCCAGGTGCTGGGCGCGGCGGTGGTCATCGTCGGCGACGCCATCCCTGAGCGCCTGGAGCAGGCCCGCTCGTTCGGCTGTGAGACCGTCGACATCACCCAGGATGCGTCGGTGGGGGATCAGCTGGAGCAGATCCTCGGCGTGCCCGAGGTCGACTGTGGCGTCGACGCCGTCGGCTTTGAGGCCAAGGGCCATACCGGCGACGAGGCCCCCGCCTCCGTACTCAACTCGCTCATGGACGTCACCCGGGCCGCCGGCAAGCTCGGCATCCCCGGCCTCTACGTGGTCCAGGATCCGGGCGCGGGGGACGACGACGCCAAACAGGGCACGCTGAAGATGCGCCTGGGCACCGGCTGGGCCAAGTCCCACAGCTTCGTCACCGGCCAGTGCCCGGTGATGAAGTACCACCGGGAGCTGATGATGGCCATCCTCAACGACCGGGCTCACATCGCCAAGGCGGTCAACGCCAGCGTCATCTCCCTGGACGAGGCCCCAGAGGGCTACCAGCAGTTCGACCAGGGGGCGGCCAAGAAGTTCGTCATCGATCCGCATGGGATGGTGGCCGCCGGCGCCTGATCCGGCGGGTGGTGGTGGGGGATTTCTGGGTCCATATCCCAGAAATCCCCCAGGCCCGGTTCACGGCGTGCGGCTCGCCGCGCCGTAGATGAAGTACTCGCCGGTGGTGGTGATGTGGGCCTCCCAGCCGAGTTCCCGCAACCTGCCGGTGAGCTGGGCCGGCTCGTAGAAGCGCTTGACGATCTGAAACTCGCGGCCGTCGTCCAGGCGCCGGGTCATGGTGTCCGTATCGTGATTCGGCAGCCGGTGGTCGGCGGCGGTCGATGTCTCGGTGCGGGCGCTGTCGATGAAGAACACCCGGCCGCCGGGCTTGAGCGCGCGCCCCACCCGCTCCCAGAACGGGGCGAAGCGGTCCTCCGGGACGTGCGAGAGCCAGAAGCTGAACAGGCACACGTCGTAGGCGGCCGGCGCGGGCTCCCAGGCGAACACGTCGGCTTCCACGTAGGTGACGAGCCGGTCGCCCACCCGGGCCCGGTTGATCGCCAGGACCTCCGGGGCGGCGTCGACAGCCGTGACGTGCGTGGCGTAGTCGACGAGGCGCCGCGTCCACAGCCCGGTGCCGCAGGCCAGCTCCAGAACCTCTCCCCGCGGATCGAAGCGGGCCAGCGCCCGCTCCAGCTCGGTGGCCTGCGCAAACCAGCGGGCGTTGGCCTCCGGGCCCCGGTCGAACCGGCCCTCCCGCAGCCACCACTTGTCGTACTCGGAGGCGCGGGCTCGGTAGTACTCCAGCTGCTCGGTGAGAAGAGCATCGTCGGTCATGGCGACGGCGCACCCTAGCGTAGACTTTCGCCGGTGGCGACCACCCGGACCATCGCCAACGCGGCTGATCTGCGCGCGGTCGTCGGGCACCCGCAGGAGGTGGTCCTGGCCAAGATCGCCGACCGCCTCAACGGGCTCACCCGCCAGTTCATTGAGCGCTCGCCGTTCGTCTGCGTGGCCACGGCCAGCCCGGAGGGCGGGCTGGACGTCTCCCCCGGGGTGACCCGGCCGGCTTTGTCCAGATCCTGGACGACCGGACCCTGCTCATCCCCGACCGCCCGGGCAACCGGATCGCCGACACCCTCACCAACCTGCTGGCCGATCCCCGGATCGCGCTGCTGTTCCTCATCCCGGGGGTGGGGGACACCTTCCGGGTCAACGGCCGGGCGGTGATTGTGGAGGACCCGGAGCTCCTGGCGGCCAGCGCGGTGGAGGGCAAGGTGCCGCGCCTGGGGATCCGGGTGGAGATTGAGCAGGCCTACACGCAGTGCTCCAAGGCGCTGATCCGCTCTGACCTGTGGAACCCAGAGCGCCACATCGCCCGCTCCGAGCTTCCCCGGCAGGGCGAGATCCTCCGGTCCCTGACCACGCCGGATTTCGACGTCGAGGAATACGAGCGGGAGCGGGCTGCCCGCTATGCCCGCCGGGACGGGTTGTACTGACGGCCTGGGCGCCCCATCCCGGTGTGGCCCTGTTAATGCGTGTATTGCGCTGCTGCCGCTGCCGGGGTTAGGATCCGTGCGCCAAACATGAGGGAGGAGCCATGGCTGTAAGTGACAAGACGACTGCGCCCCAGGCGCAGCTGGACGCTGAGGGTCTTGACCGCGGCGTCGGATTCCTGGGGCTGCTGTGGTCATCCGAGGGCTCGATCATCGGATCTGGCTGGCTGTTCGGCGCTCTGGGGGCGGTCGTGCTGGCAGGTCCGTCGGCGATCATCGGCTGGGTCCTGGGCTCCATCATCATCATCCTGCTGGCGCTCGTCCATGCCGAGCTCGGCGGGCTGTTCCCGGTCAGCGGTGGCACCAGCCGCTTTCCTCATTACGCGTTCGGGAGCTTTGCCGGGGCCACCTTCGGGTGGGCCTCCTACCTGCAGGCGGCGAGCGTCGCGCCGATCGAGGTGCTCGCGGCGATCCAGTACCTGTCAACCGCGCACTGGGCTCGCAACTTCTACAAGCCCGCGGTTCCGCACGGCACGCTGTCCGGCCTGGGCATCCTGGCCGCGGTCATCCTGATGGTGTTCTTTGTGGTGGCCAACCTGTTCGGCATCCGCTGGCTGGCCCGGATCAACAATGCGCTGACGACGTGGAAGGTCATCATCCCGATCGTCACCATCCTGGTCCTGCTCATCGGACACTTCCACTCGTCCAACTTCGGCAAGGCGGGGGGTGGCTTCTTTGTCCACGGCGCCGCGATCAAGAGCATCCTGCTCACCCTGCCGGCCGGAATCATCTTCTCGCTGCTCGGCTTTGAGCAGGCGGTGCAATTGGGAGGTGAATCGCGCAATCCTGAGCGGGACCTGCCGCGCGCGGTGATCATGTCGATCCTGATCGGCGCCGCCATCTACCTGCTCGTGCAGGTGGCGTTCATCGGGGCCATGAGCCCGAGCCTGCTGGCCCGCCAGCACGGCTGGACCAACATGGGAGCGTCGAACACCAATCCCACCGTGGTCAGCCTGAATGCGGGGCCGTTCTTCACGCTGGCCAGCATCGCCGGTATCTCGTGGCTGGCCACGCTCCTGCGGATCGATGCGGTGGTGTCCCCGGCCGGCACCGGCCTCATCTACCAGACCTCGTCGTCGCGGCTGAGCTTTGGGCTGAGCAAGAACGGATACATCCCGAGCGTGTTTGAGACCGTGAACTCGCGGACCAAGGTCCCCGTTTTCGGCGTGGTCATCGCCACGGTGATCGGGCTGCTGTTCCTCCTCCCGTTCCCCAGCTGGGCCGCCCTGGTCAACGTCGTCACCAGCGCTTCGGTGCTCATGTACGCGGGCGCCCCGCTGGCGCTGGCGGCTCTGCGCAAGCAGAAGCCGGAGCTGCCTCGGGCCTACCGCTTCCCGGCGGCCACGGTCCTGGCGCCGGTGGCCTTCGTGTTCGCGACCTGGGTGATCGTCTTCTCCGGCTGGCAGACGTATACGACGCTGATGGTGGCGATGCTGATTGGGTACGGGCTCATCGCCCTCTCCTACGCGTTGAACCTGAACGCCAAGCAGCCCAAGATGGATTGGGAGGCGGCTCCGTGGATCGCGGCCTACTTCATCGGCCTGCTCTTCATCTCGTACTTCGCCGACTTCGGTCCCGGAGGGATCATCGGCGGCATCGGCTTCTTCAAGAACGTCCTCAGCCAGGGCGGCAACGACGACCTGGGACTCTGGGGGTCGCTGGGCGTCTCGGCGGCGTGGGCGCTGGTGATCTACTACTGGGCGATCCGGACCCGGCTGCCCGGCGCCAAGGTGGACGAGTACGTCCGCGACGTGTATCCGCCGCCGGTGGCGGAGTAGGCGGCTGTCCGGGCGTCGGTTCTCCGGGCCGACCCCGCGGCTCGGACGCCCTCGGTTCTCCGGGGCCGAGGGGTTTTGGCGCCTGCTTCGTCCGATACACGTATAAGCCGCCAAGACCCCGGCTCACGGGGGCCGCTCAGCCGGCGCCCGGTCTGCCCGCGGGCGCTCGTCAGCTGGTGACGAGCGCCTCCTCGTCTGAGTAGATCTCGCCCCGCTCGGCCTTCTCCACCAGCGACGCCGGCGGCTCGAACCGCTCGCCGTAGCGCTCGGCCAGCTCCCGGGCGCGGGTCACAAAGCCCGGCAGCCCCCCGTCGAACCCGTTGATGTACTGGAGCACGCCGCCGGTCCAGCCGGGGAAGCCGATCCCCATGATGGAGCCGATGTTGGCGTCGGCGACCGACTCAATCACGCCCTCGTCCAGGCACTTGATCGACTCCAGGGACTCGATGATGAGCATCCGCTCCTCAAGGTCCTTCAACGAGATCTGCGACGGGTCGTCGACCGGCGGGAAGGCCTCGCGCAGACCGGGCCACAGCCGCGTGCGCTTCCCCTCCTCGTACTCGTAGAAGCCGGCGCCCTCCAGTCGCCCCGGCCGCTGGAACTCGTCCAGCATCCGGTCGATGACCTGCTCGGACGGATGGGCGTCCCAGCCGCTGGAGGCCGCGTCGGCGGCCGCCCTGGCCGCGTTGCGGATCTTGCGCATGAGCTTGAGATTGAGCTCATCGGAGAGCTGGAGCACCGGCGCCGGGTAACCGGCCTGCGAGGCGGCCTGCTCGATGGTGGCCGCCGGTATCCCCTCCAGCAGCATCGCGATCCCCTCGTTGATGAACGTCCCGATCACGCGGCTGGTGAAGAAACCGCGGCTGTCATTGACCACAATCGGCGTCTTGCGGATCAGCTTGGCCACGTCCAGCGCGCGGTACAGCGTCTCGTCGGAGGTCTGCTCGCCCCGGATGATCTCCAGCAGCGGCATCTTGTCCACCGGCGAGAAGAAGTGCAGGCCGATGAAGTCCGTCGGACGGGAGACGTTGCCGGCCAGCTCGGTGATGGGCAGCGTCGACGTGTTGGAGCCCAGCAGCGCGTCGGAGGCCAGATGCGGCTCAATCTCGGCAAACACCTCCGCCTTGACCTGGGGGTCCTCAAACACGGCCTCAATCACCAGCTGCGCCCCGCCGGCGGCGGCCGGGTCGGTTGTCGCCGTGATCCGGGCCAGCAGGGCGTCAGCGTCCTCCTGGCTGGAGCGCCCGCGCTCCACCGCCCTGGCCACCAGCTTCTCCGAGTAGCCCTTGCCCCGGTCGGCGGCCGCTTGGTCGACGTCCTTGAGCACCACCTCCAGCCCGGCTTTCGCGCACACGTAGGCGATGGCCGCCCCCATCATGCCCGCTCCGAGCACCACCACCTTGCTCGGGCGGAAGGTCTCGATCTCGGCCGGCCGCCCGCGGTCGCCGGTGGCCCGCTGCAGGTCGAAGAAGAACGCCTGGATCATGTTCTTGGCCACCTGGCCGGTCACCAGGTCCACGAAGTACCGGCCCTCTATCTCCGACGCGTTGTCGAAGTCGACCTGGGCGCCCTCCACCGCGGCCGCCATGATGTGGTGGGGCGCCGGGTAGTTGGCGCCCTTGATCTGCTTGCGCAGGTTGGCCGGGAAGGCCGGCAGGTTCTGGGCCAGCGACGGAGTGCTGGGGGTGCCGCCCGGGATCTTGTACTTCTTGTCCGCGTCCCACGGCTGCCGGGCCTCCGCGTTGGTCGCGATCCACTTCTTCGCTGCCGGGATGAGATCGTCGGCGCTGGGGACCAGCTCGTCGACCAGGCCGATCTCCAGGGCCTTGGCCGGCCGCAGCCGCTGGCCCTGCAGCAGCAACTGCAGCAGGGCGTTGACGATCCCCAGCATCCGCACCGTCCGGGTGACCCCGCCGGCTCCGGGTAGCAGGCCGAGCTGGACCTCTGGGAACCCGAGCTGGATCTTGGCGTCGTCGACGACGATCCGGTGGTGGCAGGCCAGGGCGATCTCCAGGCCGCCGCCCAGGGCGGTGCCGTTGACCGCGGCGACGACCGGCTTGCCGAGCGTCTCCAGCGCGCGCAGCATCGCCTTGTTCTCCCGGACGAACGTGGCCACCTCCTCGGCCTGTTCCTTGGTGGCCTGCTTGAGCTCGTTGAGATCGCCGCCGGCGAAGAAGGTCTTCTTGGCCGACGTGATGATCACGCCGGAGATCTCGTCCCGCTCGGCCCGCAGACGCTCGACGGTGGCCCGCATCGACGCCTGATACGCGGCGTTCATGGTGTTGGCCGACTGGTGGGGATCGTCCAGGGTGAGGATGACGACGCCGTCGTCGTCGCGGTCCCAGCGGATGGTGCTGCTCTCGGCCGCCATCAGATGCGCTCCACGACCGTGGCGATGCCCATACCCCCGCCCACGCACAGGGTGGCCAGTCCGTAGCGCAGGTTCCGGCGCTCCAGCTCGTCGACGAGGGTGCCCAGGATCATGGCCCCGGTCGCTCCCAGCGGATGGCCCATGGCGATGGCTCCCCCGTTGACGTTGACCTTGTCCATGTCCAGCCCCATGTCGCGGACGAAGCGCAGCACCACGGCGGCGAAGGCCTCGTTGATCTCCACCAGGTCCAGGTCGTCGACCGTGAGGCCCGCCTTGGCCAGTGCCTTGCGGCTGGCCGGCGCCGGACCGGTGAGCATGATGGTGGGATCCGCGCCGGAGACCGCGGTGGCCAGGATCTTCGCCCGGGCGCGCAGCCCCAGCGCCTCGCCGGTCTGCTGGTTGCCGATCGCTACCAGCGCGGCGCCGTCGACGATGCCCGAGGAGTTCCCGGGCGTGTGGACGTGGTTGATCTTCTCGATCCAGTGGTACTTCTGCAGCGCCACCGCGTCAAACCCGCCCATCTCGCCCATGGCGGCAAACGACGGCTTCAGCGTGCCCAGGGTGTCGACGGTGGTGTCCGGGCGGATGAACTCGTCATGGTCGAGGACGACCTGGTCGTTGATGTCCAGCACCGGGACGACCGAGCCGGAGAAGCGGCCCTCCGCCCGCGCGGTGGCGGCGTTGTGCTGGGAGCGGGCCGCGTAGGCGTCGACGTCGTCCCGGCTGAACTCCTCCACGGTGGCGATGAGGTCCGCGCCAATCCCCTGGGGGATGAACGACGTGTCGTAGTTGGTCTCCGGGTCCATCGCCCAGGCGCCGCCGTCCGTGCCCATCGGCACCCGGGACATCGACTCCACCCCGCCGGCCAGCACCAGGTCCTCCCAGCCGGAGGCGACCTTCTGGGCGGCGATGTTCACCGCCTCCAGGCCGGAGGCGCAGAACCGGTTGAGCTGGACCCCGGACACCGTGTCGGGCAGGCCGGCCTTGATCGCCGCCGTCTTGGCGATGTCGGCACCCTGGTCGCCCACCGGGGTCACACAGCCCAGCACCACGTCATCCACCCGGTTGGGATCGAAGTCCGGGTTGCGGCTGAGCATCTCGTGCATGAGGCCCACCACCAGATCCACCGGCTTGGTGGAGTGCAGCGACCCGTTGACCTTGCCCCGGCCACGGGGGGTGCGCAATGCGTCGAAGACGAGTGGTTCGGTAGCTGCCATGGCTCTGCTCCTTGGTTCAACCGCCCGCGGTGGGCGGTACCTGCACACGGTGTTCGGAAATGGTGCTGGCCATCTTACCCGTCAGTCGCCTCCAGCAGCCCGAGTGCCTCCGCCAGGTCCAGGCGCCGGAAGGTCTGAGCCCACTCGTTCGAAACGGCGGCAGCCGGCGCCCCGGTTGTCTGGAGCATCTGGGTGGCGAACCGAGCCGGTGCCGCGCCACCGGAGACCCTGATGTCGCCGCGCGGGACGCGGCCGCCGCCGTCGTAGGCGAGCGCGGTCAGGATCCGCCGCCGGGCACTGGCCACCGTCTCCGGCGCCAGCGCGGGCGACCCGGGGTGCCCGTCGGGCACGAGCAGACGGGTCACCCCGCGGTCATTGACCGCCCGCAACACGGCCTCGGCGTCGCCGGCGACCACCACCTCCTTGTGCGGGGGCCAGACATCAAGCTGGCGCAGGTCACCCCGCCGGGCGCCGACGTGGAACGCGAAGTAGTCGGCATAGGCGAAGAACGGCTCGCCGCCGGCGCGCAGCCGATCATAGAACCCGGTGACCGCCGCCAGCACCAGCATGGCCACCCCGCGGGCGCCCTGGTCGGTGGTGATCACGATTCCCAGGCGGTCATGCTCGTCAAAGCCCGGAAGCACGTCCTCCAGGCTGGCCGCGGCGCCGGCAATGGCGAGCTGGAAATCATGGCTGCGCAGGCTGGTGGTGTGCACGGTCTGCGATCTTCCCACGGACCGGTGTCCGCTCACTAGTCTGAGGTGTGGTGTCGACCACGGACATCCCCCTCGGCGAGCCGGAGCCGGACGCGGGCAGCACCTCCACCGGGATCCTGTCCGGCAAGACCGCGTGGGCGCGCAACCTGGAGACGCCGCTGCGCGAGTTCCTGCGGACCGAAACCGGGTCGGCGGCCGTGCTCCTGGGCGCCGCCGTGGCCGCCCTCATCTGGGTCAACATCAGCCCGGGGTCCTACGAGCGGGTCTGGTCGACGACGCTGACGGTCAAGCTCGGCGGATCCGGCATCAGCCAGGACCTGCGCCACTGGGTCAACAACGGGCTGATGACGCTGTTCTTCTTCGTCGTCGGACTCGAGGCCCGCCGGGAGTTCGACCTGGGCGAGCTGCGCGATCGGCGGCGCCTGATGCTGCCGTTTGTCGCCGGCGTGGGCGGCATGGTGGTGCCGGTCCTCATCTTCCTGGCGATCAACGGCGGCGACGGCACCAACGGCGGATGGGGGACGGCCATGTCGACCGACACCGCGTTTGCCCTCGGGATGCTGGCGCTGGTCGGCCGCCGGTTTCCGCCCAGCCTGCGGGCGTTCATCCTCACCGTGGCCGTCGTCGACGACCTGGTGGCGCTGATCGTCATCGGCGTGGCCTTCACCAGCTCGCTGCAGGTGGTGGCGCTGGTGGTGGGCCTCGGACTGTTCGGCCTGATGCTGATCGCGCGCAGCCGCGGCGTCCAGAACGGCGGGATCTACCTGGTGCTGGGGGTGGCCGCCTGGGTGGCGATCCTCAAATCCGGTATCGACCCGGTGGTGGTCGGCCTGGCCATGGGCCTGCTGACGATCGCCTACCCGGCGGCGCGGTCCGACCTGGAGCGGGCCACCGACCTGTTTCGCATCTTCCGGGAGCAGCCCACCTCGGAGCTGGCACAGTCGGCCCGGGCCGGCGTGCGCTCGGCCATCTCGCCCAATGAGCGCTTCCAGCAGATGTTCCATCCGTTCACCAGCTACGTGGTCGTGCCCCTGTTTGCGCTGGCCAACGCCGGCTTCACCATCAACGCGTCCTTCCTGGCTCATGCCTACGGCTCGGCGGTGACCCTGGGGATCATCATCGGTTACGTGCTGGGCAAGCCGATTGGCATCGCCGGCGCCTCCTGGCTGGTCACCCGGATGAGCCGCGGACGGATCAGCCTCCCGGTCGGCTGGGCCTCGGTGATCGGCGGCGGGGCGGTGGCCGGGATCGGCTTCACCGTGTCACTGCTGATCGCCACCCTGGCCTTCCGTGGACAGGTCCTGGCCGAGGCAAAGCTCGGTGTGCTCACCACCCTGGTGGTGGCCCCGGCCGCCAGCGCGCTGGTGCTGCGGCTGACCGAGCGCCTGCCCCGGCGGTGGAAGCTGCGGGCTCTGGTCGGCGGCGGGGAGACGATCGTCGATCTGGCGGTGCCGGTCGATCCGGACCGAGATCACGTCCGCGGACCGGAGGACGCGCCGGTCACCCTGGTGGAATACGGCGACCTGGAGTGCCCGTACTGTGGGCAGGCCGAGCCCGTGATCCGGGAGCTACTGGCCGACTTCGGCGAGTTGCGCTACGTCTGGCGCCACCTCCCCCTCAACGACGTGCACCCTCACGCCCAGATGGCCGCCGAGGCGTCGGAGGCGGCCGGCCTCCAGGGACGGTTCTGGGAGATGCATGACCTGATGCTCACTCACCAGGACGCGCTCACCCTGCGGGACATCCTCGGCTACGCCGAGCAGCTTGGCCTGGACACCGAGCGGTTCCGCGAGCACGTCCGCAAGCGCAAGGGCGCCGCCCACATCGCCGAGGACGTGGAGTCAGCCGACCTGAGCGGCGTGTCGGGAACGCCCACCTTCTTCATCAACGGTCACCGGCACCAGGACGCCTATGACCTGGCCACATTGTCGACGGCCGTCCGCCTGGCCAAGGCCCGGTCGGCCCTGTCCGCCTGACCGCGCCCGGCTCACCAACCTCTTCATCAACTCGTAGCACGCTCTTCGTCCGGCGTTCCACAGTCGGATACATGAGATTCAAGCGTGCACTACCCATACTCACCGTGACGGCTGCCTGTACGCTCGGGGTGGCCGTCCCGGCGGCGTCGGCTGCCACCGACGTCCAACAGGCTGACAGCGAGAACTGGGCCGGTTACGTCGTCGGCGCATCCGGCTCCTCCAACCAGTCGTACAAGACCGTGTCCGGCAGCTGGGTGCAGCCCAAGGCCACATGTACGAACGGACAGAGTTACGCCGCCTTCTGGATCGGGCTCGGAGGCTCCGGCCAGAGCCAGTCGCTGGAGCAGGACGGCACCGAGGTCGACTGCTCGGCCAGCGGGACCCCCAGCTACTTCGCCTGGTATGAGATGGTGCCCAAGGCACCGGTCCGGGTGAACATGGCCATCCACCCGGGCGACCACATGTCCAGCCGGGTCACCGTCAACGGGACGAACGTGTCGTTCTGGCTCGCCAACCAGACGACCGGCGCCACGTTCTCGCAGACCTTCCAGATGAGCAACCCGGACACCTCAAGTGCGGAGTGGATCGCCGAGGCACCGTCACAATGCGATCAGGGTCTTT
Organism: uncultured Solirubrobacteraceae bacterium; assembly: GCA_963753235.1. GTDB lineage: Bacteria > Actinomycetota > Thermoleophilia > Solirubrobacterales > Solirubrobacteraceae > Palsa-465. The sequence goes on from CAVWBJ010000001.1 coordinate 249,742, forward strand.
CCAGCTGCACCCCCCTGTCACTGGCGGACTTCGGCAGTGCGCAGTTCACCAATGCCACTGCCACTGACACCAATGGGCACACCGGCACCATCTCCGACCCCACCTGGTCGGCGGCGGCGGTGACGCTCAGCCCCAGCGCGTCCAGCATGGGCTTCGCCGGGTATGACCCCACCGCTCAGTCGGGCGGCGCCGGGGCCACCCCGTCCGGCCTGTCCTCCGACGGCTCCTCGTTCTCGGTGGCCTGGAGTGCCAACGGCGGGAGCTCCACGGACACCAGCGGCTCGGCCGGCTCCGGCTACCCGAGCGGCGGCTACGGCGGCGGCTACCCCAGTGGCGGCTACCCCAGCGGCGGCTACGGCGATCCCGGTTATGGCTATGGGGGTTACGGGGGCTACGGTGGCTACGGCGGCGGCGGCTACATCGTCGTGCCCTACTAGACACTTCGGCGAAGAGCACAGCGGGCCGTTGCCGCCGGACCGGCAGCGGCCCGCTGCGGCTGCCGCGGCCGAACGTCAGGACCGCGGTGGTGACGCCTGCTTGAGCGCCTGCTGAGCCGCGGCGACCACCGACTTGCGGTTGCGCCCGGAGAGTTCGTACAGCTCCACGGCGGCCAGCTCCTCCCGGGAGGCGCCGGCGAGGCGCTCAATGATGTCGGCCGCCTTCATCGCCCGGTAGCCCTCCCAGGGCTCGGCGATCCGCAACTCGGCTCCGGCGCCCTCCTCGGCGCCGGGCTCGGCCACCTCCTCCACCAGCTCGGGCTCCTCGGAGACGTGCCCGGTCTCGGGAAACAGCGATTCCTCCACCACCTCGGCGGTGATCGGCTCGGCGAGCTCGGCCGGAGCCGGAGCCGGAGCCGGGGCCGCGGGCTTGGCCGGGGCCGCCTGCGCGGCGGGTGACGGACGATCGGTGGGGGCCGAGGTGGAGCTGGCGGCCGGTCCCTGCCAGGCCGCGGGCTCCGGGGTCTCGGGAGCCTCCTGCTGATGGCCGTTGCGGCCGATCAGTCGCGCGGCGACCAGCCCCACCACGCCCTCGGCGAGCTCCACGGCCTCATGGGCCCCCCAGAGGCCGATCTTCACACCGAGGGTGGCGAGTCGCAGCGGTTGGGTAATCAAAGAACCAAACATCGGAGCGGTACTACCCGGCGGGATTGACCCTAACCCTCAACCGGGAGTGGCGCGTGCCGGAATCCCCTAAGCTGCGCGTCCCGGTGAGGAGAACACCATGGTAGAAGTCGATGATCTGCTGGGCTTGCTCCCCGATCAGCTCCGGCGGCTGCTCGGAGGTGGGCTCAACCTGGTGGAGCGCTTCGGCGACGAGGCCTACTTCGCCGCCGTCTGCATCCGCAGCGGGATGGTCCGGCCTGAGTTGCCCCACAAGGTGGCCCAGATGGTCCTGGCGTTTGAGCGCCACGGGCTGCTCGGCGGAGCGGTCACGATCGGCGCCATCCGCAACGGCGACCGGGTGGCCGTCCGGGACGAACGCGGCGATGTCACCTACCGGGAGCTTGATCAGCGGACCAACGCCATCGCCAACGCCTGGCGGGAGCACGGGCTGCAGCCGGGTGACGGCGTCGCCATCCTGGTGCGCAACCACCGGGGGTTTCTGGAGGCCGTGTTCGCCGCCGCCAAATGCGGCGCCAAGATCATCCTGCTCAACACATCGTTCGCCGCCCCCCAGATCCGGGAGGTGGCCGAGCGCGAGGGCACCGATCTCCTCGTCTACGACGACGAGTACTCAGAGGCGCTCACGGGCGTGGAGCCGCCCCACGGACGGTGGCGCGCCTGGGTGGACGAGGACGCCCAGCATCCGGAGCGGGTGGACGACTCGCTGGAGTCGCTGATCGCCGGGGGCGACACCGGCTCACCGCCCGGCGCGGGCCGCTCGCCCAAGATCGTCATCCTGACCAGCGGCACCACGGGCACACCCAAGGGTGCGCCTCGGGAGGAGCCGCGGTCGCTCGGGCTCCTGGGCGGCCTGCTGAGCAAGGTGCCCTTCCGCGCCCGGGAGACGACCGAGCTGGCCGTCCCCATGTTCCATGCGCTCGGCTTTGCCAGTCTGGCCCTGGGTCTGGCCCTCGGATCGACCCTGGTGGTGCGCCGGCACTTCGACCCCGAAACATCCCTGGCCAGCCTGGAGGAGAACCGGGTCACGGCGCTGGTGGTGGTGCCGGTGATGCTGCAGCGGATGCTGGAGGTGGGCGAGGCGAAGATCCAGCAGCATGATCTGTCGGCGCTCAAGGTCATCTTCGTCAGCGGCTCGGCTTTGAGCACCGACCTGGTCAAGCGATCCCTGGCGGCGTTCGGCCCGGTCGTCTACAACATGTACGGGTCGACCGAGATCGCCTACGCCACTATCGCCACCCCGGGGGACCTGGAGGCGGAGCCGGCCAGCGTCGGCCGCATCGTCCGCGGCGTGGTGGTCAAGCTGTTCGATGACGACGGCCACGAGATCCGGGAACCGGGGGCGACCGGGCGGATCTTCGTCGGCAACAGCGCCCAGTTTGAGGGTTACACGGGGGGCGAGACCAAGGAGCAGCTGGAGGGACTGATGTCCTCCGGCGACGTCGGTCACTTCGATGAGCAGGGGCGTCTGTTCATCGACGGCCGTGACGACGAGATGATCGTCTCCGGCGGCGAGAATGTGTTCCCGGCCGAGGTGGAGGAGCTGCTCAGCGGACACGAGGCGGTTCAGGAGGCCGCCGCCATCGGCGTCGATGACGAGAAGTTCGGCCAGCGCCTCAAGGCGTTCGTCGTCCTGCGCCGCGGCCAGAAGCTGTCCGAGGACGACATCAAGGCCTACGTCAAGGAGAACCTGGCGCGCTACAAGGTGCCGCGGGAGGTGGTGTTCCTCGACGAACTGCCCCGCAACCCCACCGGCAAGGTGCTCAAGCGGGAACTGGAGGAGTCCGACGGGGACGGCGGCGGCGATTCAGAGCCGACCGGGCCAGACGATGGGAGCCGGTCGAAGTCGACCTCGGCGGCCGGAGCGGACTGACCGGACCCTGACGCCCAGGGGCTGTGGGGCCTCAGCTGCATGTGGAGCCTGTCGGCGCCGGCCGGCCGGTCGCTGGCGTTGTCCCGACTCGTCGACGTTGGCGACAGAACTGCTTTCTGAGGTCAGTTTTGTCGCCGGCGTGGGCGGATCGACCCGGCGGCAGCGTCGGGTCATCTCGCTGGGCCACGGTCGATTGTCACTCTTCGACAACGGCGGCCTTGGGTGCGCACGGCTCCACCACCCGCGGGGCGAGCCGGGACCGGGCTACCGGTTCGGCGGCGCGCCGCCTAAGATCCGCGCGTGCCTGATCCAGCCCAGTTCCGCGCCCAGTTCCCCGTCTTTGACCGCGTCTCGTATCTCAACGCCGGCACCGAGGGGCCGCTGCCCCGCCGGGCCGCGGAGGCGGTGAGGGCCCGGATCGACGCCGAGTTGACCGGCGGGCGCTCCGGCAGCGCCTACATGGAGTCGGTGCGGGAGCTCGCCACCTCGCTGCGCGCCGGCTACGCCCGGGTTCTGGGCTGCACCCCGGAGGACGTGGCCCTCACCGGGTCAACGACCGACGGGGTCAACACCGTCCTGGCCGGCCTGGGCCTGCGATCCGGAGATGAGGTGGTGACCAGCGATGAGGAGCACCCGGGACTGCTCGCGCCCCTGGGGCGGCTCAAGCGACTGGCCGGTGTCTCGGTCAAGGTGGTCCCGTTCGCCGAGATCGCCAACGCGGTGGGGCCGCAGACGCGCCTGGTGGCCTGCTCGCATGTCTCCTGGGTGAGCGGCCGGGTCGTCGACAGTGCGGCGCTGGCCGCCACCGGCGTGCCGGTCCTGCTCGACGCCGCCCAGGGGATCGGCGCGGTGCCGGTCGATGTGGCCGCTCTGGGCTGCGCCTTCTATGCCGCCTCCGGGCAGAAGTGGCTGTGCGGGCCGGAGGGCAGCGGCTGCCTGTACGTGCACCGTGACCACGTGGACGCGCTCACCGTGCCGTGGCCCGGATACGGCTCGCTGGCTGACGCTCGGCAGGCGCTCGACAGTCCGCCGGCCGCGCATGCCGCCCGGTTTGACCACGGCTTTCCGCCCGGGATGCGCAGCGCCTGGGCCCTGGCGTCGCTGAGCGTGCTGGAGGAGGCCGGCCTGGCCTGGGTCTATGACCGTGCCGCCACGCTGGCCGCCGGACTGGCCGACCGTCTGGCCGAGCGTGGCCTCACCGTGGGCCCCCGGGGGCGCTCGACGTTGGTGGCCTGGCACGCTGACGATGTTGCCGCCGAGGTGGCCCGGCTGGCCGAGGCCGGGTTTGTGGTGCGCAGCATCCCGTCCCACAGCCTGATCCGGGCGTCGGTGGGAGCGTGGTCTTCTGAGGAGGAGCTCGCCGGGCTCACCGAGGCCGCCGCGGCCTGAGCCCGTTCACTCAGTCGGTGATTCGCTCCGGGTGGGTGTAGACGTTCACGTTTCCCCGCCGGGCAAACCCACACAGCGTCAGCCCCCGGTCGGCGGCGAGCTCCACCGCCAGCGAGCTGGGGGCACCCACCCCCACCAGGATGGGGGCGCCGGCCACCGCCGCCTTCTGGACCAGCTCAAACGACAGCCGGCCGCTCACGCACAGCACGTGTCCGCTCAGGGGCAGCCGGCCGTCGAGCAGCGCCCGGCCCACCACCTTGTCCATGGCGTTGTGGCGTCCCACATCCTCCCGGCTGTGCAGCAGCCGGCCCTCGGCGTCGAATAGGCCGGTGGCATGAAGGCCGCCGGTGCGCTCAAACCCTGGCTGCTCCAGCCGGGCCGGCAGCTCGGCCGCCAGGACGCGCGGGATGGTGGGCGCGGCCGCCAGCGGCGGGCTCAGGACCGCCACCTCCTCCAGCGCTCCCTTGCCGCAGACCCCGCAGGACGACGTGGTGTAGAAGCGGCGCACTCCGGGGTCCCGGGCGAGCGGCCCGGCCACCTCCACGATGTTGTTGGCGAAGTCGTCGGTCAGCCCGGCGGGGCGCGGGCCGTCGATCAGGCCCTCGCCGTACAGGAAGCCGAGAGCCAGCTCCTCGTCGTGGCCGGGTGTGCGCATGGTGATCGCCAGCGCCGCCCCGTCGACCCGGATCTCCAGCGGCTCCTCGACGGCGACGACATCCTGGACTCCGTCATGGATGACGCTCCGGTACACCCGCCGGACGCTAGCTCATGTCAGACCGCGGCCGGCCCGCCGCGCAGCTCCACCTCAAACGGCTGCGACTCCCGCTCCAGCTGTCCCCCCGGGCCCACCCGGTAGGCCCCGGTGCGGCGCAGGGGCGGTGAGTAGGCATGAATCTTGACCGCCGAGCTCAGCCGATCCTCGCGGACGCGCCCGGCGACGACGGCAATGGCCGCGCCTGACTCGTCGTGGTCGTGAAAGCCGGTGTCCTGGTCCTGGCTCCAGCAGATCACCCACGCGTTGACGTCCGCGTCATCCCAGATCTGCTCGTAAACGCGTACGTCGTCGGCATGACGCACCAGGTGACGCCAGCGTTGCGGCGACGCGACCAGGCCGGCCACAAACCGCTCCAGTTCCGGCAGCGACAGGCTCATGCCGGCACCTCGGCGGCCGCGATGAGGTGGCCGGCGGTGGCCATCAGCTCCCGCTCGCGCCCGACGGGGACCGGCTCCACCACGGGACGGTCGGACCCGTAGACCAGCTGTCGGGGCCCCACCCAGCGCGCCATGGTCTCGATCATCCGCGGCCCGTAGCTGGAGGTGTCATAGAAGATGGCCGGGTCGGCCAGATCAACCTCCGGGCCCCCGCGGGTGGCCAGGCGCTCGGCGAGCAGCGGAGCGCCCCCGGCCAGCATGGCGTGGACGACACGCAGGCGCGGCAGCTCCCGGCGCCCGTGGGCGGCGAACGTCAGCCAGATGTCGAGGAGCGGGCCGTTTAGAACTAAGTCAACTAAGATAATAGAGATTAGCAGGCCGACGGCTTCATCACGCGGTGGCCGCCCCCGGGCGGGTTATGGTTCCGGCATGGCCGATGAGGATCCGCCAACGCAGGAGCTCAAGCTCCGCCAGCTCGCCCAGGAGCGGGCCGAGCGGGAGCAGGTGGCCGACGCTGACAACGACGCCGAGGCCCAGCGCCACCTGCGTCGGGCCGACAAGGCCGGCTACCTGCGCCGCAAGCTGGAGGAGCGGGAGCGCAGCGAGCGGGCGGCGGCCGGGGACGACGAGCCGCCGCCGGCGGCCTGATCCTCCGCCTGCCGCGGGAGGCGCATTCCGCCGCGGTTAATGCGAACATATGTTCGATGACGAGCGAGGGCAGCGCGTACGCCCGGTTCCGCCGGGCGCTGGAGACCGGGAATGAGCTGCTCGTCCTGGGGGCGGCCCGGGAGCTGCCGCAGATCGCGCTGGACGACGCGCTGCGGATCTGCCTGGTGCTCCGTGACGGCGACCGGCGGCGCTATGAGCGCGCGGCCGTGCGCTGGCTCGGCCGGTTTGCCCTGGAGGCGCGGGCGGTGACCATCTCCGACCTGCGGGCGGCCGCCGCGGCGCTGGAGGCGCTGCCCACGCGCACCGCCGAGGCGATGGAGCAGCTACAGCGGCTGTGCGTGGCGCGCGGGATCCGGTGATCCCGGGGGGGAAGCCGCCGGCCAGCCGACCACGTTCTCCAGCCAGGCTCGGAACAGGCGGCGAGCCAGGTGGATCATCTCGGCCTCGCGCTCCTGGAGGGCGGCCACCAGCCGGGGGAGGGCGCCCGCGCCGAGCAGCGCGGCCAGGCTCTCGGCGTAGGCGGGGACCGCGCCCCATTCGGTGGCCAGCTCGGTGCCGATCTCAATGTGGAACTGAACCCCGTAGGCCCGCTGGACCGCGAACGCCTGGTGGGGATAGGCCGCCGAGAAGGCGAGATGGCGGGCTCCGTCCGGGAGCGTGAACGTGTCACCGTGCCATTGGAGCGCGGGGAACTCGGCCGGGGCCAGGCCGAACACCGGGTCGGTGGCGGCCGCCGGCGTGGTGAACACGGGGAGGATCCCCACCTCCGGCTCAGGCCCCGGATGAACGTCGGCGCCGAGCGCCGCCGCCAGCAGCTGGGCGCCCAGGCAGACCCCCCAGAGGGGCGTCCCAGCCCGGACGGCCTCTGAGATCAGCCGCTTCTCCGGCTCCAGCCAGGGCAGCCGCGCGTCCTCGTAGGCCCCCATCGGCCCACCCATGGCGATGATCCCGGCAAACTCGCGCCAGTCGGGGAGCGGCTCGCCCGCGTCGACCTCCACCCGGTGCAGCTCCCCGTCCCGGTCGCGCAGCTCGTCCTCGTAGGCGGCCGGGGGCTCGCAGGCGATGTGCTGGAGGACGAGCAGCGGCCTCATCACGCCGCTCGTCCCTGCTCAAACTCGGTGGCCACGATCCGCTGGTCGTGCACCCCCGCCGCCTCTGGCGAGGCCAGCCAGACGACCGGCGGACCCATGACCGCCGGATCCAGCAGCCGGCTGCGCACGTCCTCAGGCGTGTCGTCGGGGATCATCCCGGTCAGGGTGGCACCCCCCGGGGCGAGCAGGTTGACCGACACCGGCGTGTCGGCCAGGTCGGCCGCCATGACCCGGGACAGCGCCTCGACGGCGGCCCCGGCCGGACCGTAGGGGACAAAACCGCGCCGGACCATCGTCTGCCGGTTCATGGTGATGTTGATGATCCGCCCGGCACCGCGCTCCAGCATGCCGGGGACGACCTCCCGGGCCATCAGAAAACAGCCGGTGGCCTTCGTCTCCAGCACGTCGCGGAACCCGCCCGGTGAGACGGCCCAGAACGGTTGGGGATCGGCGAGGAAACGCGGGTTGACCGTTCGCATACCGATGCCGGCGTTGTTGACGAGCACGTCGATCCCGCCGAGCGCGTCCACGGCCTGGGCCACGCCCGCGGCCACCGAAGCCTGATCGCGCACGTCCAGGGCGAGCCCCAGCGCGGCTTCACCGAGCTCGGCGGCGGTCTGCTGTGCCCGTGCCGGGTCCCGCCCGGTCACCGCCACCCGCGCGCCCGCGTCGGCCAGCGCCTGAGCCATGGCCCGGCCCAGGCCGGTGGTGGCCCCGGTGATCAGAACGCGTGTGCCCTCCAGGCGGGTCATCGCCGTCAGCCTATCCCGGGGGCCGGGATGAGCGCGAGCCGACCGGGGGACAGTGGAGCCGGAGGGCCGGGCCGGTCAGAGCGCGCGGTAGACCCAGCCGCCGGCGACCAGGGTCCCGCGGACCCGGAGGTCGTCGTCGAGGACGACCAGATCGGCGTCAAATCCGGCCGCCACCGCCCCGGCGCGATGGGCCAGGCCGAGCAGCCGGGCCGGGTTGTGGGCGGCCAGGATGGCCGCGTCCTGGACGCTGATGCCGAGGAAGCGGACGGCATTGCGGACCGCGTCCTCCATGGTCAGGGTGCTCCCGGCGATGGAGCCGCCCCCGGCGATGGTCGCCCGCCCGCCCGCGACCTCCACCTGGGCGCCCCCCAGCCGGTACTCGCCGTCGGGCATCCCGGCCGCCTGCATGGCGTCGGTGACCAGCCGCACCCGGGCACGGCCCTTGGCCCGGTAGGCGATCCGCAGGGTGGCCGGATCGACATGGATCCCGTCGCAGATGAGCTCGCAGCTGATCTCCGGAAGGTCCAGCGCCGCTCCCACCGCCCCCGGCCGGCGGTGGTGCAGCGGCGGCATGGCGTTGAACAGATGCGTGGCCGCGCGCGCGCCCGCCTCGGCCCCGGCGCGGGCCTCCTCGTAGGTGGCGTCGGTATGGCCGATCGATGCCACCACCCCGGCCGCCCTGAGCCGGCCGATCAGCTCCAGCGCTCCCGGGCGCTCCGGGGCCAGGGTCATGAGGCGCACGTTGCCGGGGGCCAGCAGGCGGCCGACCGCCTCCGGGTCAGGGTCGATGAACGTGGCCGGGTCCTGGGCGCCGGGGCGCTGCCGGCTCAGGAACGGGCCCTCCAGATGCGCCCCCAGGATGCGCGCCCCCTCCCGCTCGGCGGCGGGGCCGGCTTCACCGCCGGCGATCGTGGCCAGCGCGGCCTGCAGCTCGGCGACCGGCGCCGACACCGTCGTGGCCAGCAGCGCGGTCGTCCCGTGACGGGCGTGAAACCGGGCCACGGTTCGGACCTCCTCCGGGTCGGTGGTGTTGAACTGGGCGCCGCCGCCGCCGTGGACGTGCGCGTCGATGTAGCCGGGTAGGAGCCAGTGGTCGCCGAGCTCCACCACCTCGCCGCCGGCCGCTCCCGTGGCGGGACCCACCTCGGCGATCTCGCCGTCCTGCACCACCACCTCTCCGGCCAGCGTTCCACCCGGCGTCACTATCCGCCGGCTGCGCAGCCGCAGCGTCATCGTCGGATCATGTCTCAGACCGATCCCGCTGGCGCGACTGCTCCAGCATGGCCAGAGTGTCCTGGTCAGACGGCCAGCGGCCACCGTTCTCCCAGTAGACGCGGATCGCCTCCAGCGGCCGGCCCTTGGTCTCCGGCGCCATCGCCCCGATGAATACCAGTGAGACCAGCGCCAGCCCCAGGAACAGGGCGAACGTGCCGACGCCGCCCATGCTCTGCAGGACGGTCAAGAAGAAACGGGAGATGAGCAGGTTGGCCACCAGGTCGGCGGTGAGCATGGCCGACGCGCCCACGGTGCGCAGCCGCGCCGGGAAGCTCTCAGACGAGTACACCCAGACCATGGCGCCAAAACCGAAGTTGAAGCCGGCGGTGAAGAACAGGATGCCGACAAATCCCAGTGCCGAGGTGACGCCGCTGAAGTGGCTGCCGAGCGCGTAGAGAACGACCATCAGCGCGTTGGCGGCAACCATCACGCCGACGCCGATGAGCAGCGTGACCCGACGGCCCAGGCGGTCGACGACCAGCACCGCGGCGATGGTGGCGGCGACCGAGAACACCTCCACCAGCGCCTGGATGAGCAGCACCTGGTGGCCCTGCCAGCCGATGTCATGGAAGATGAACGGGCTGTAGTAGGTGATGGCGTTGATGCCGGTGATCTGGACCAGGAAGCCGAGGACGATGACGAAGATCGCCGGCCGCAGGTAGGGCAGGCGAACCAACTCCCGCAGGCTGCCCCCGCTCTCGGCCCCGAGGTCGATCTCTATCTCCCGCGCGCTGCGCTCGGCATCGCCGGTGGGGTCGACGTTGCGCAGCGTCCGCAGCGCGTCGTCGCGCCGGCCGCGCATCAGGTACCAGCGGGGCGTGTCCGGCAACCGCCACAGGGCGACGAGGACCAGCGCGCTGGCCACGGCCGACAGCCCCAGCATGAGCCGCCAGGACCCGCTGCCGGCCAGGGCGTAGTCGATGAAGTAGGCGAGCATGATCCCCACCACCGTCGCCACCTGGTACCCGACGATCAGCGCCCCCCGGATGGTGACCGGCGCCGACTCGGCGATGAACACGGGCGCGGCCACGGTGGAGATGCCGATGCTGATCCCCAGCAGGAACCGCGTGACGTCCAGCCAGACGATGTCCTGGGCGGCGCCCTGAAGAATGGCGAACACCGTGAACCCGGCGGCGATGATGACCATCGCCGCCTTGCGCCCAAGCCGGTCCGAGAGCGGGTTGGCGATGAGCGCGCCCAGGATCAGTCCGATCCCGGTGAACGTGGTCACCCATTCGGTCGCCGAGGTGGACAGCTGAAACTGGGCGGGGATGAACAGCAGTGCGCCCGCGATGCTCCCGGTGTCATAGCCGTACACCACGCCGACGGTGGCGGCGGTCAGCGCAATGGTGATCGCCAGGCCGCGGTGGGTCCGGGTGGCGGTGGCCGCCATGGTGCCTCCTTTGACGTCTCCCCTAAGGTGCTGCCCCCGCCAGCGGTCCGGGAAACTGAGAGTGGCGGGGCCCGCCTATCGCTCGTGCCCGGCCAGGTCGAAGTCGGCCAGCCCGGCGGGATCGGTGATCCCCAGCTTGCGCCGGGCCCGCTCGGCAAATCCCCCCGGGTGCACGCGCACCACGTGAGCAGCGTCGGGGTGGGCCTGGATCTCGACGGTGGCGCCGGCCTCGGCGTGGCCCAGCAGCCGGCCATCCCGCTCAATCGACACCGGCGCGCTGGTGCGCAGCACCTCAATGCCGAGACGCTCCCCCTCGGCCAGCACCACGGCTCGGTTGAACAGACCGTGGGGGGCGTCGGGCATGACGATCATGCCCTGGGCCCGCGGCGAGACCAACGGTCCCCCGGCGGCAAAGGCATACGCGGTTGACCCCTGCGGGGTGGCGGTGATCACGCCGTCGCTGGCGTAGCGGACGAGCAACTCGCCGTCGATGCGCAGGGCCAGGGCCGCCTGACCCCGGCCCGGCACCCGGGTGAGCACCACATCGTTGTAGGCGATCTGGGTCCCGGTGATGCCGTGCGCGGTCAGCGCCAACCCGGTGCGCGCCTCCAGCCTGTACCGGCCGGTGGCCAGGGCCGCCAGCGCGGCTGAGAGCTGGGTGGCGTCGACCTCGGTCAGATAGCCGAGGCGCCCGAGGTTGATGCCGAGCGCCGGGACGCCATGCACCGCGCCCAGCCGCAGGGCCCCCAACATGGTGCCGTCGCCGCCCAGCGCCAGAACGACATCGCAACCGGCGGCCAGCGCCTCCTCGCTGCGGCGCTCAACGTTTGGCCGCAGGCGCACGTCCTCGGTCAGGCCCACCAGCCGGATCTGGTGCATCGCCGCCCAGGAGTGCACCTGCTCCAGCGCCCCCTCCAGGTCGCGTTCCGGTCGCAGGACGAGTGCCACGCAGGTAACGCCCGCGAGCGGCGTGGGGGATGGGGCAGCGGTGTTGCGCTCGGGCTCCATGATGGCTAAGCGAACCATATGGGGTGGGCGGTTCTGGCAGTGGTGGCCAGGGCGGGCTTCTCGTACGGCCGGTCTGGCCGCGGCGCATCAGGGGTGCGCCGGAGTTGTCAGAGGCGGCGCGATGCTGATGAAATCCGCGCCATGCCCAGCACGCTGGCGGGAGACCCGCTGATCGGCGTCATCTTGAGCGTGCACCCGTTCGGTAGTCATCTGCGCAGCGGACGCGGCGCGGCCTTTGTGGTGCTGGTGGCCTTCCTGGTGTCGTTTCTGATGATTCGCACCAGCGCGCGGCTCACCCGCAGCGTGTCCTGGTGGCCGGGTGGGGTCAAGACCGGAAACGTCCACCTCCATCATCTGGTGTGGGGAATCTGTCTGATGCTGCTCTCCGGGTTCCTGGCCTTCGCCGCGCCCCTGCGGGCTCCCTGGTGGCACATCGACGCCATTGCCTTTGGGGTGGGCGCCGGGTTCACGCTGGACGAGTTCGCGCTCTGGGTCCACCTGGACGATGTCTACTGGACCGAGGAGGGGCGGAGTTCGGTGGATGCGGTGGTGGTGGCGTTCTCATTCGCCGCCCTGGTGGTGGTCGGAACCCAGCCGTTCGGGCTCGACGATCCCGGATCGATCTCGGGCACGGTCGGCTCCATCGGGTTCGTCCTGATGTTCGTGGTGCTGGCGGTGGCCAAGGGGCGGGTGTTCCTGGCCGTGCTGGGGATCTTCATCCCCATCCTGGCGATGATCGGCGCGCTGCAGCTGGCGCGGCCTTCCTCGATCTGGGCCCGGCGACGGTATGGCCCGGAGAAGCTGGAACGGGCGCGGAGCCGGTACGGCCCGAACTCGCGTCTTGCCCGTCTGGGCACCCGCTTGAGCAACCTGGTGGCGGGCGCACCGACTGACCCGTAGCGCCGGCAATTCGTCTTACCGCGCGCCACGACCCGTCAGTTCCGGCCGGGCGCCAGTATTTCGCTCAGTCTCCGTCCGCGGATCGGTCGATGCGGGACAGCTCGTCCGGCGTCAGCTTGAGCCCGGCGGCCGCCACGTTCTCCTCCAGGTGCGCCACCGACCCGGTGCCGGGGATGGGGAGCATGACCGGGCTGCGGGCCAGTAGCCAGGCGAGCGCCACCTGCCCGGTCGTGGCCTCATGGGCTGCTGCGATCTCGGCCACCTGTCCGCCCGGTCCCGCCAGCTTCCCGGCGGCCAGCGGGAACCACGGAATGAAGCCGATGCCCTGCTGTTCGCAGTACTCCAGGACATCCTCGGACTGGCGATTGGTGAGGTTGTACAGGTTCTGGACGGTGGCCACGGCAAACACGTCCTGCGCGGCCTTGATTTCCTCCACCGAGACCTCGGACAGGCCGAGGTGCCGGACCTTCCCCTCATCCTGGAGTTCCCTCATGACTCCAAACTGCTCCTCGCGAGGGACCTGGGGGTCGATGCGGTGCAGCTGCCACAGGTCGATGGTCTCCACCTCAAGTCGGCGCAGGCTCATCAGACAGCACTGGCGCAGGTACTCCGGCCGACCCACCGCCGCCCAGGCGTTCGGTCCGTGGCGGGTGAAGCCGCCCTTGGTGGCGACGTGGATCTCGTCGAACGGATGGAGCGCCTCGTGGATGAGGGTCTCCGAGTCCTCCGGTCCGTAGGAATCGGCGGTGTCGATGAAGTCGACGCCGAGCTGGGGCAGTCGTTTGAGCACGCCGATGGCGGTGTCGTGGTCCTGGGGTGGGCCCCATACGCCCTCGCCGGTGATGCGCATGGCGCCGTAGCCCAGGCGCGTCACCGGAAGATCACCGCCGATCGCAAACGTGCCGGCGGAGGTTGCAGTAGCGCTCATCGCACCAGGTCCTTTCTGACGTGGGTGGATTCCGTGGCCATACCCCATCGACGGTAGCCACGTCGAAGCAAACCCCGAGTCGCATGCTGAGGTCACAACTCATTCACATGTGCGCCACAGCCCGGTCATAGTTCCGCCGTTGTCCGCGGATATGTTCGGCCCCTTCCATTCCCACTAAGGAGGGGCAGCATGAACGTACGCGCGAAGGTCGCATCCGCGGCCGTCGCCGTCGCCGCGATCGGAGGGACCGTCGCCATCTCGGCGCCGAGCGCAGTGGCCCATCGCAGGGAGCACATCCAGCATGTGTTGCTGATCTCGGTCGACGGCATGCACCAGTCCGACCTGAACTGGTACATCGCCACCCATCCGAACTCGGAGCTGGCCAGGCTCGCCTCCGGCGGGGCCGAATTCACCAACAACCACACCTCGGTCCCCTCGGACTCCGATCCGGGCGGCACCGCGATCATGACCGGCGGCGACCCGCGAGCGACCGGCGTCTACTACGACGTCGAGTACAGCCACGCCGTGGACGAGGCCGGCGGGGCCTGCACGCCCGGGCAGCCGGCGACCGGCGGAGACGTCATCTTCGATTCGCCGGACGACACGCTGAACGCCGTGCCTGATCTCCTCAACAACGGCAGCGGCAACACGTTCCCATCCTTCGATGAGGGTGGCTCGATCTATCCCCAGGGCGTGGATACGAACCCCAGCGCCATCATGAACCTGACGCCGCATCCGCAGTCCGGACTGAATCCGGGAAGCTACCCGGTGGATCCGAAGACCTGCCAGCCGATCGCGCCGTGGGACTACCTGAAGGTCAACACCATCTTCCAGGTGATCCATAACGCCGGGCTGCGCACCGCCTGGTCTGACAAGCACGCGATCTACACGTCGTTCAACGGTCCCGGTTCCGGCGGCATGAGCATCGACGACTTCTTCGGTCCCGAGATCGACTCGCAGGCCGTGGAGCCCAACGGCGTGCCCTACCCGAGCGATACGGATTGGGCGCATGATGACGCTGCCACCAAGCAGTACGACGGCTACAAGGTGCAGGCGGTTATCAACGAGCTCAATGGTTATGACCACAGTGGGACCCAGAAGGTCGGCGTGCCGGCGATCCTGGGAATGAATTTCCAGACCGTGTCGGTGGCCCAGAAGGTCGATTCGCCCAGCACCCTCACCGCCAATCCGAACGGCACCTACACGGAGGGGCCAACCGAGCTTGCCGGCTACTACCCGGGCACCACGACGCCGCGCCCGCTGCTGGCCAGCGCGTTTGACTACGTCAACGCCCAGCTGGAGCGAATGGCCGACACCATCCGACGTGGCGGTATGGCGTCATCGACGGCGATCATCATCACCGCCAAGCACGGGCAGTCACCGCAGAACCCGCTGGCGCTCAAGCGGATCCAGGACGGACCGATCATCGATGCCATCAATGCGGCCTGGACGGCGCAGACCGGCGACCAGAACAAACTGATCGTCGCCGGCACCGATGACGACCTCTGGCAGAGCTACCTGTCGGTCAAGACGCAGGCGGCGGCGGACTTCGTCAAGCACTTTCTGTGGAACCACAACGCGACCGCGGTGCTCTACAACAACGACGGCGTGAACCGCGGCACCGAGCGGGTTCCCCACTCCGGGCTGGCGCAGATCTACGCTGGCCATGAGGCCGCCGACTTCTTCGGTGTGCCGTACTCGGACCCGCGCTATCCGGACGTGTTCGGACGCGTGCAGGTCGGCACCGTGTACACCGGCGGTAGCAAGATCGCCGAGCACGGTGGCAACAATCCGGCTGACCGCGAGGTGCCGCTGCTCGTCTATGCCCCAGGGACGGTTCCGCACTTCCGGGCCAACTGGTGGGTGGAGACCACCCAGGTGGCGCCGACGATCCTCCGCCTCCTCGGCCTGGATCCGTCCGCGCTGCAAGCCGTTGCGCTGGAGGGCACCAGGGTCCTGCCCGGCATCGGTTAGCCGTCGGCTCCTCCCGGGGTGCCACCTGGCTGGGTGGCACCCCGGGCCGGGAGTGAGCCCGCAGGCCTATGGTGGGGAGATCCAGTCCACCAGAGGAGGTCTCAGTGCCAGCGGCTGTTCGCCGATCCTGATCCCGGGGCGGATGAGGTTTCGTTTCACCAGCCCAACGTCGACGAGCAGTACTACAACACGGGCTACGACGCGGCGCACCAGAACGAGATTCAGTCCTTCCCCCGGTCCCTGCCCGACCCGCCACGCATCGACCTGGCGACCATCCTGGGGCCCAACCTGCTGACTCCGATCAGGGCCGGCCAGACGATCACGTTTCATGCCGTGGGTGACACGGGTGCCTCCTCCACGGCGCTGATCGATCCGGAGGCGCGAGTGGCGGACGCGATGGCGGATGAGGTCACCGCGGCCGGCCCCCAGGGTGCAGCGTTCCTGTTTCACCTCGGGGATGTGGTCTACAACTTCGGAGAGGGGCAGTACTACTACGACCAGTTCTACGAGCCGTTTCGGCGCTATGACCGGCCGATCTTCGCCATCGCGGGAAGCCACGACGGTGCGGTCTACGGCCCCAACGCCGCGGCTCCGGTCACGCCCACCCTGGAGGCATTCCTGCGCAACTTCTGCTCCAAGTCGCCGACGCCGTCCCCGGAGGCACCCGGGATCGCACGCACCACGATGACCCAGCCGGGGGTGTACTTCACCCTCGACGCGCCGTTTGTCTCCATCATCGGGTTGTACTCCAACGTACTGGAGCACCCGGGGGTCATCTCTTCCCAGGGCGGTCGGTTTGCCCTCCCGGACGACCAGCTCACCTTCCTCGGTGACGAGCTGACACGCCTCAAGCCCGAGCATGATCAGCTCCAGCGAGCCATCATCTTGACCGTCCACCACCCGCCGGTCTCCTTCGATGCCACCCACGGCAGCTCGCCCGTGATGGCGAATGAAATCGACGCCGTCTGCAAGCGAGTGGGGGTCTGGCCCGACGCGGTGCTCTCGGGTCACGCTCACCTGTATCAACGCTTCACCCGCAGCCTGGGCGGTCGGCAGATCCCCTACGTGGTCGCCGGCAGCGGGGGCCATCTTCAGCACCGCCCGCGGACCGGCCGGCCCAAGGCCCCCACCAACTTCGGCAACTATCGCCTGGAAGTGGACCCCATCTTTGAGCTCGGCTACCTCACCCTGACGGTGGCGATGGGCGGCCGCGGCAATCCGACACTCACCGGGACCTTCAACTCGCAGGCCTCCAAGCCGACCAAGGACGGCTTCGTCCTTGATCTCAAGGCGGGGACGGTCAGATCGCAGTAGGGCAAGGTCGTACCGCGCCGGCACGCTCCTTTCGCGGTGGCCGCCGTGCCGGCGGTGTTCCGGAGGGGCAAGGACGTCAAACCTCCACACTCCTCACGATTCATCTCGGTGGGATGTCGTTTCGTCCTTGGGCATAGGGTTTTCCCCCGTTGGAGCGGGGCTCGGACAACGGGTAGTGTGCGCGGCGCTTACGGGTACGTCGAAGGAGGGATGGAGAATGCCTGGACGGGGTCGGCGCGGGCTGCTGTGGATGGTGTTCCTGGGATTGATGGGCGTCATGCTCGCGCCAACCGGCGCCGTCGGCGCCACGCTGCACCCGAAGCTGCTGGCCAAGGTGGGTTACGGGACGGTGCCGATCGGCTTTGCGCGGTCCGCGGATGGGCGGTTGCACGTGGCCTTCGAGACGAACACCAATTGGGGCGACGCGGCCAGTGGCGTCGGGACGGTGGCCATCAGTCCTTCGGGACAGGTGGGGCCGCAGGTGCAGGCGCTGGCGTGGACCGGTCTGACATCTGGCTCCCCAAGTGGGATCCCGGGGCTGGCGGTGATGCCGTCCGGGGCGCTGGAAGCCGTGTTCGGCGGGTCTCCGAGCGGCGTTGCCGGCCCGTGGGGTATCACGTCCATCGACGGCGGCGCAACGTGGTCGGCACCAGCGAACATCGGGAGCGGGTCGATGGCGTTTGGTGACGGCAACCTGACCTTGCAGGTCTCCAACGGCACCCCGGTGCTCACCGCCGGGTGTTGCGGCAACATCGTGATCCAGTCAGGCTTCGGCGCGGGCTCGCCCACGTATCAGCTCACCGCTGCCAGCGACAACGCTGCCGGCAACACCGATTCGGCCGTCGATGCCAAGAGCGGTGCGGTCGTCGCGAGCTGGGACTCGAATGCCGGTAGCGGGGGGATCTGGCTCCAGCAGGCGGCGCCAACCGTGGGCGCGGCACAGAAGGCTCCGATCCCCTCCCAATACGGGACGGGCGCGCCGCTCATCCTGGCCGGCCGCGATCACGGACCCGGCGTGTTTGCGGCGTACGCGGCGAACTATGGTTCCACCACGCACGTCCGGCTGCTCCGTTACGGCGGTGGTTCAGTGGCGGCCGGATCGATCAAAGGACTACATGCAGCGCCGACCGGCGTTGCTACCAGCCTGGATGGCAGGCTCTGGGTGATGTGGGCTGGCCAGATCGACGGTCACGGGATCATCGCGTTTACCCGTTCCAATAAAGCGGTGACACGCTTTGAGCCCATCCAGACGGGTCGTTTTAACTGGGCCGACCTGTTCACCCTGTCGGGAGACGGGCGCTTGGGGCCGCTCGACCTTTTGATGAGTGGGACGCCGGCCACGAAAGGCCCGCTGGTCACAGGGATCTACTACGCGCGCCTGCTTCCGGCGCTGTCCGCGACGATCAAAGCCCACAGTCTCGGCAGCGGCAAGTTCAAGCTCCAGGCCAAGGTGACCGACGCCGGCGATCCGGTCAGCGGGGCGACCGTATCCACCAAGGGACAGAGCAAGACAACCAATGCGCAGGGTTCGACCAAACTCACGATCGGTGGATCCGCCGGCGACCACATCAGCGTCTCCGTCAGCCATCCCGGCTATCGCAGCCTGAAAGTGACCGTCAAGCTCTGACCTCCGCTCCATCGCGCCAGTGCTTCGGGCGGCGGCCCCGTTCCGCAGCCATCCGGAGTGACCTCCAGCCGTTCATGACGTCGCTGCCCGCGACCGGTTTGCTGCGGGATTACCACCAGGGCTGGAGCGCGGTCACCGGCCATCGTAAGCCGTGGCTGATCGTCGCCGGGGGCGTCCGACGATGACACATGCCAACGGCACCATCATCGCCCAGGACGGCAGCGTCGGTGACCGGGCATTGATGATCCATGCGGCACCGTCTCCCTGTACTACGACGCAGAGAAGGTGGGCGAAGGGAAGATCGCGCTCACCGAGCCCATGCTCTTCACCGCAACCGAGACCGCCGAGGTCGGCCGCGAGCTGGGGACCACAGTGGTTCCCGACACCTCGCCCCATGACACCCAGTTCACCGGCAGCACAGATGGGTTGAGCTCTCCACCGGCGAGGACGACCACAGCCACGTCATCGACCCGGAGGACGGGTCGCCGCTGGCGATTCTTTCCGTGGGAAAGGATTCTCATCCCTCAGAGGTAGCGGCGCCAGCCGCCCGGGACGCTGTCGCACAAATCGCGGCCGTTGTGGAGATCTGATCACCGGTGATGGCGGCACCAGCCGGCCGGTCGCTGGCCTCGCCTTCACCCATCGACGTTGGCGACAAAACTGCCCTCCTGAGGTCAGGGTTGTCGCCGGCGTGGCCAGATCGACACGGCGACGGCGCGCGGGTCATCTCGCGGAGCCACGGTCGATTGTCACTTTCTGATAACGGCCGGCCTGGTGCGCAGAATTGTGCGTCAGCCTCGTGGCAAAGCGCAAGCACGCGCCGCCCCAGTTCCGGTCGACCCGAGCGCCAGCACGAGTCTCGCCAGCCGGGGGGCCTGGGCGGGTGCCCGAGGTCCGCGCGGGGTCAACGGGCTCACGCTCGGCGCCGACGACTACCTTCCCAAACGATTCCACTTCCCCGAACTCGTCCTCCGCGTCCGGGCGCTCGCACGCCGCAAACCAACGAGCCGCCGCCGGACGCTTCGGGCAGGCGGGATCGAGCTCGACCCAACGACCGGAACCGTCACCCGCGATGGACTCAAGGTCGAGCTCACTGCGAAGGAGCGCGCCGTGCTCGAAGCCTTGCTGAACGCCAGCCCCAGCGCGCTCAGCGCCGAACAGCTTCTCGAACAAGCCTGGGATGAAAACGTCGACCCCTTCACCAACACCGTCAAGGTCACGGTCGCCCGGCTCAGACGCAAACTCGGTCAGCCCGACGTCATCCACACCACCCCCGGACTCGGCTACCGCGTCACCGAAGCGCCATAACTCGCGTCCCGCTTTGCCCGGACAACCTCAATCTCGCACAGGTGCTTGCCGAGACCTGGCAAGCAAATCCGGTCAAAGCAGGAGCCGGCGGCGGCCTCGGGCTCGCTTCCGCGGCTGAGGACCACCGGCGGCGCCGGGTTCGCTTCCGCAGCTGAGGACCACCGGGCGGCGCCGGGCGTCCGTTCGACACGACCGCTTTGCGGCGCGCTGGCTCGACCGCCGCTGCGGGATCGGCTGGTCAGGGGGCGCCCGAGCAAGCACTGGCTGACCGGGGCGTGGGGCGGCGCGTGCCTGCGCCTTGCCACGGTTGCGCTCGTCCGCGTACTGGCCTGGTCGGCGGTACCGACGCCAGTCCGACGAAGACCCCGATGCGCGCTCAGGGCCTCATCCCAGCCAGTGAGGCCGGCTCCTTGAACGCTTGGCGACGCCTACACGGTGACGGGTGATCCACTGGTTCCTGTGGCGGCACTTGCGGTGCGACGACGAGCATCCGAACCCGTCGCCCCACCGCAAGTGGATGAGCTCCGGGACGAGACGCACCCACACGACCAGAGAGGAATCTGATGGTGGCCACCGACCACCAAACGTAGCCCCGGGACCGTTGCCCGGACCAGCGGCGAGGAAGGCCATCCCGGCACCGGCCAGCCAAATCACCCGCATCCAGAGGGAGTTCGGAAGCGGGAGCGACGGGACTCGAACCCGCGACCTCCGGCGTGACAGGCCGGCGCTCTAACCAACTGAGCTACGCCCCCGTGGGGGAGGGACCAGTATGCCAAGCCGGCGGAGCCAGCGCTGGCGCGAGCGCAACTCTAGCGGGTCCCTTGGGTTTGAACTGCTCGCAGACGGTCCGTTGGGGATCGTGCTCAACCCGGCCGTGAGCGCGGGGCTCAAAGGATCGACGATGGGGACCCAGGAAGCGGGTCCCCATCGTGATTTAAGCGAGCGGTCGGGGTGGCCTACCGGGCTGACCAGATGAGGCGCATCACGGCGTGAGCAAATCGTTCGTAGCGCTCCGGAGGGAAGCGCCGCGGGTCGGTCAGCACCATTCGGCCGGCCTCTTCACTGAGACGGAGGATCGCCCGGGCGGCAATCTCCACGTCGAGATCGGCTGCGACGTCGGAGCGGTCAACCGCCCACACGACCAGCCTCTGGAGGCGCTCCAGCACCTGGGCCCGGTTGGTTTCGACCTGCTGGCGCACGATCGCCGGTGTGCCCTCCGGCGGCAGGAGAATGATCCGCCAGGTGTCTGGTCGGCTGGCCACGGCATCCAGGAAGCGGCGCACGCCGGTGGCGAACAGGTCCGGTGGATCCTCGTCCTGCGGCGCCGGCGGAACGACGGCCGAGAGCTGATCCAGGGCGTAACGCTCCTCGCGCTCTATCAGTGCCTGGAGCAGGCTGGCGAGGTTGGGGAAATGGTCATAGATGACCGGCCGCGTCACCCCGGCGACCTTGGCCACGGCCTCAATCGACACCCCCTCGTAACCCTGCTGGACGATCACGCTGAGCGCAGCGTCGATGAGCTGCTCCCGTCGTTTTTCCGGGGGCATCCGCGCGGCGTAGCGGCGGCGCGGCTTCGCTGAGGCTTCCGGGGGCGGCTCGGAGGTCATGCGACCGCGCGGAGGCTACCAGGATGTGCGCCGTGAGCTACACACCTGTAGGTTCGCCGACGGCGGTCTCCTCGATAGGTTCGTGCGATGGTCGCCGTGTTTGACGGTCACAACGATGCCATCACCCGGGAGGATCACGCCGATCTGGCGGCCGGGCGGTCCGGGGGACATCTGGACCTGCCTCGGATGCGCATCGGTGGCGTCCGGGGGGCGATCTTCGCCGTCTTCACCGAATCGCCGGGAGACGAGGAAGAGCTGGTCCCCCGCAGCGACGGGGTAGTGGAGGTGGCTCTCGCTGAGCCCGTGTCTCAGTCCGAGGCCGCGGCGTTCGCCACCCGCGCGGCCGGACGGCTGCTGGCGCTGGAGCGTGCCGGACACCTCCGGGTGGCGCGCGCGATCGGAGATGTGGACGGAGCCCGGGAGGGCGACGGGCCCCCGATTGCGGTACTGCATTTGGAGGGGGCCGAGGCGATCGATCCCGGTCTGGAGGCGCTGGACCTCTGGTACGCCGCCGGGCTCCGTTCACTGGGTCCGGTCTGGAGCCGGGCGACGGTGTTTGGCCGCGGCGTCCCGTTCATCTTTCCCTCCAGCCCGGACACCGGTCCGGGGTTGACCGACGCGGGTCGCAACTTGGTGCGTCGCTGCGGCGAGCTGGGGGTGATGGTGGATCTCAGCCACCTCAACGAGGCCGGATTCTGGGACGTGGCCGGACTGGGGGTCGGCCCGTTGGTGGCGAGTCATTCCGCTGCCCACGCGCTGTGCCCCACGTCGCGCAACCTCACCGACCGGCAGCTGGACGCGATCGGCTCCTCCGAGGGCCTGGTCGGAATCGTCTACGCCTGCCCGTTCCTGCGCCCGGACTTCGCCGATGATCCAGACACGCCGATTGAGCTGATCGCGCAGCACGCCCGCTACATCGCCGACCGGATCGGGGTCGACCACGTTGCCCTCGGTTCCGACTTCGACGGCACCACCATTCCCGCTGTGGTGGGCGATGTCGCCGGTACGCCCCGGGTGCTGGACGCTCTGCGCACGGTTGGGTTCACGGAGGGGGAGGTGGCCGCGATCGCCTGGGACAACTGGCGGAGGGTGCTGGCCGCCTGGTGGCGCTAGGCGTCCGGCTCGGCGCACAGCGCGCACCGCTCCCAGTCAAACGGCTGCGGGAGGCTCCGCAGCTGTCGGTCGTTCTGTCGCCATCCCCGGTTGACGTAGCGTCCGATAACGACCGCCGCAACCTGCTCGGCGCCGGCGGCGGTGAGAGCCGCCGCTGCACTCTGCGCGTTCGCTCCCTGCGTCCAGGTGTCATCGATGAGCAGGATCGACTGTCCTGTGAGGTCGTGGCAGGCCTCGTACTTGTGGGGATTGAACTGATGAGCGGTGGCGGGCTCCGGCGACCGCCGGAGCAGGCGCACATACCGGTCGCGCACCGGGCCGACGAGGCTGACGAGTCGGTGCAGCGGGTGGGTGCTCGCCCGCTCCGGACTGCTCGACGGCACTATGGTCGCCAGATCGAACCCGGGCACGCCGGCGGCCTCGGCGAGGCAATGCTCGTGCCCGGCAAGATGGCGCCAGAGCACGGCGGCCAATCCGAAAGAGAACTGACGCGCGACGGTGCCCTCCAGCCGCTTGTAGCCCGCCAAGGCGTGGTGAAGCTGCTCGCCGGCAACGCTATAGGAGATCGGCACCATCGCGTCAAGGAAGCGGCCTCCGTGCACGCAGCCGTAGCAGCGGTTGAAGCCATCCGTGAGGTTGAAGCACTGGGAGCACACATCGCGACCTCGGCGGGGCCTAAGCATGAAGTTCGCGTACGGTGCGCTCAGCTCGACGACCGTCGGCATGGCGCTACTCCGTGAGCGTGTCGGTGGCGCTCAACCGCGTGACCGTCGCGATGATCTCAGGCGCCTCCTCCACCACGTGGACACCGGGGCGCTCTGCCAGCTCCTCGGCCCACGTCTGGTCGAGAACCCGCTTGAGGAGAAACACGGGCCGGCCGTGGGCGAGGGCCCGGCGGGCTTGGACGCGCGCCCCGCTTCGCACCGACGCCTCCACGATCACGGTACCCAGCGTCAACCCAGACATCAGGCCGTTGCGCTTTGGGAACGTGGTCCGATCAGGCGGGGTGTCCGGCCAGAACTGAGAAATGACCGCTCCTCGTAGGCCGATCTCACGCTGCAGGCCCGCATTCGCCGGTGGGTAGCAGCGTCTCAGCCCCGTTCCGATCACCGCCACCGTTCGGCCGCCGACAGCCATGGCGGCGCTGTGGGCCGCGGTATCGACCCCCGCGGCGAGGCCTGACATCACTGTGAAACCGGCTGCGGCCAGGTCAGCACTGAGCCGTCCAGCCGCCCGCAGGCCTTCGTCGGAGGCCTGCCGGCTGCCGATGACGGCCACGGATCTGGCGTCACTCGGCTGCAGGCGCCCGGCCACAAACAGCAGCGGGGGACGGTCGTGGACCGCGCGCAGGTTGTTTGGGTAGGCCTCGTCGAGGACCGTCAGCAGTGTCATGCCGGCCCGCGTCCACCCCTCGAGCTCGTTCTGGCTCTCACTCAGAACGGGCTCTGGATCCTCGGCGAGGAGGTTGATCTGCGGGCCGTCGTGCCTCAGCTCGTCGTGCAGAAGAGCGAGGGCGCTCCGCTTCGTCTCAACGAGCTCGGCGTATTCAGCCGGAGTGCGTCGGCCCCGCTGCAGCAGGACGACGATGGCCGCGATTTCCCGGGGCTCGGGCATCCGCCGGCGCTGTGATCTGTCAGCTGAGAGAGTCGCTCGGCGTCTCCGCCGAGCGTGCGGGCTCATAGGCGAACTCATGCTCGCCGGCCGTGCCGCTGCTCTCGGTCCCGTCGGAGCCGAGCTGGTGCGCCTCTCCGGCAGACTCAGCGGAGCTGCCCGATGTGGGTTCGCTGGCCACCGTCGCGGTTGTCTGGTGGGAGAACTCGTGCTCCACCGGCTGGGGCGAGGTCTGATGCACCTCAGAGAGGGGCACCGGCTCGTCCGCTGGCTCGTCATGCTGAGGCGAGTCACCGTTGATCGCCGCCCGGAAGTCCCGCAGCCCCTTGCCCAGCTGACGTCCCACCTCCGGCAGGCGCTTCGGTCCGAGCACCAGGAGCGCGATCGCCAGCACGAACAGCAGGTGGGTGGGTTGCATGATGTCGCCGATCATCTGTCACCCAGGGTACCGGCTTGGTGCGCTCGCGCCAGTGGTCTTTGAAAATTCGCCTTCCAAGCCAGGCATCGGGGGCCATGATCGGATCTCAGCACGCTGAACCGCTCATGCAACCCATCGGCTGCGGATTGGCACACTTCCGCCACGTTCGTCGCAGTTTTGGCACAAAGCAGCGGCGGGATTCAGCGCTGGCGCCGACGCCGGGTGCTGGTTGTTGCCGCTCAGCGAGTTGTGTATGTGAGCGTAGTTGGACGCGGGCTGGCCTGAGGGCTTGGCGGTGAGCGCGCGCTTGAGGTTGGCGTTGGCGAAGCCGGCGGTTGCGTCGGGCTTGCTCGGCGTGGTCGAGGAGTTGCTGGTATCGGTGGTCGAAGTCGGGGTCGTTGTGGCGGTAGCGGGCGACGGTGGCGCGGCAGAAGGCCGGTTGGGCGTCGGCGATGTCGTGGATGGCGGCGATCGTGGGGCAGGTGAGGTCGGTGTGCTGGCGGCAGGCGGCGATGCTGGCCCGGCGCGCGATGTGCGCGCCGTGGGAGGCTGGCGAGAAGCTCGGTCGCGCGGGCTTGGATCTGCTCGGCGACGTCGCGCATCCGTTGTTGGTGCGGGGTGGTCGGGGCGCTCGGAGCTGGTGTCCGCGTGGTTCTCGATCGCCCGCTGGAGCTGGTCGAGCTCGTCGGCGAGTCGTGGCTGGCGCTGGCGGGCGGCTTGGTAGGCGCGTTGCTCGGTCGGCGATGTTGGACGCCGTCGTGGTTGATCGCCTCGCCGATCGCGTTCCAGGAGGTCGGCCAGGTCCGCTGGAGCAGCGCGGCTGCGAGCAGACGGGCGTGGATGACGGCGGGTGGTGTCTGCATTCCCGGGAACGAGGTGGTGGTCAGGGTGGGGATGTCGACGCCGGTGTGCGCGGCGACGTGCGCGAGCACGCGGTCGGCGACGGTCGGTGGGACGCGTGGTGGTCGTTTGGGCCGTTCGTGAAGCTCCGGCGCTCGGTCGTCGCCGACTGCGGTGCGGGTCGGACGATCGCGTATCCGCCGTTCGCGTAGCGTCGCCTCGAGCCGGGCTGGGATGCGTGTCGCGGGCGTCGGCGGGGGTGGCGAGCAGGAGCTGGCCGAGGATCAGCAGCCGCTCGCGTAGGTCGGGTAGCGCGTCGCGGATGAACTCGTTCTGGTGCGCGAGGTTGTTGGTCGGCAGCGGGATCGGGGCGGCGCGTTCGTGGCCGCTGGTGAGCTGGCACCACAGCCACACGCTCGCGCGGGCGCGGCGCGAGGGCGTGTCGGCCCGCCAGCGGTGGTTCTGCCCGGGGCGGGGTTGGAGGAGCTGCCAGGTGTCGCGGTCGATGCCGGTCCAGTCAGCGAGCTGCGCGCGGCGGTGCTTGTAGTCGATCAGCGTCGTGCTCGGCGTGCTGGTTGGCGATCCGTTTGACGCGGTGGACGAGCTCGTCGAAGCGGCCGATCGCGCGGAGCTTCACGGTGGTGGTGTTGTAGCCCTTGTTGATGAAGCGTCTCGGGGAAGTCGAGGTAGCGGACGGCGGCGTCCCAGTCCAGCGGGGTGAGCATCCTGGCGAGCAGCAGCGAGCAGATCCGCCGGCCGTGCCAGTGGGTGAAGTCGTCGAAGTCGAACAGCTCGGCGATCTGCTGCTGGTAGTCCTCGGCCCAGAGCAGCTGCGGCACGTGCCGCGCGTGGAGGCGCGGGTCGAGGTCGGCGGGGCGACGGTGCGCGCGGGGGTGAAGACCGATCCGGGTCAGCGGCGGCGCCCAGACCGCCTCGCTGAGCGCATGCCGCAGCGTGTCGCGCATCGTGTCTGGCACGTCGCCGAGCTGGCCGAGCCGGAGCGTGGAGCCGTCGTGGTGGTAGCGTCGCTCGGCGAGCTCGCGCACCGCGTCAACGAGCGCGTCGGCGGTCGGGGAGATCGGCGAGCGCGAGCGCGTCGGGAAGCACCGCCGCGAGCGTGGCGGGATCGTCGAACAGCCGTCGTCCCGACTCGGCCGGGAGCTGACCGGCTCCGAGCGCAGCGCGGCGTGGTAGGCCAGCAGCTTGCAGAGCACGTGCAGGCAGCGGAGGTAGACCGGCGGCTGCGAGCTGCTCGCCCGCGAACGCCGGGCACGGTCCGCCGTCGAGCAGCCCGTCGATCCGGCGCTGCGCCGTCGACGGCCTCGGTCGCTGCGACTGTCGGCACCTCGACGGCGGCGAGGTGCGGTGCGGCACAGCTCGCGCCCGAGGCGGCGTGCGCAGCGCGGTCGGATCGGACAGCGGCCCGTGGCGGTCGCTGACCCAGCGGCTGCGCAGCACGTCCTTCGGGACGGTCCCGCAGGCCGGGCAGGAGCGAGCGAGCAGCACCCGGTGGCGCGGGCAGACCGCGCTCCAGCCGAGCTGCCAGCGCAGCAGCCAGGCGCCGTGCTCGCGCAGGCAGTGCGGGCAGAACTTCGAGGAGCGGATCAGCACCTCGTGCGCCTGGGCCGCCTCGGCGAGCGCGTCGGTCGCGGTCGCTGTTCTGCTCGAACGCGCGGCCGGCGTAGCGGGCCAGGAGCATCCGCTCGAGCGTCTCGATCGGGATCCCGGTCGCGAACGCGGCGTGCTCGAGCTGGTCGGGTGAGAGCGAGACGCCGTAGCGACCGGCGGAGACGACCGCTGTCGCCGTCGGTCGAGTCCGAGCGCGGTGATCACGTCGCCGGGCGGGAGCTGGAAGGTGTGCGAGTAGCGGGCGACGTAGCCGGGCAGGCTCTCCCCCTCGACCGGGGCGAGCCGCAGCGGCAGCGTCCTCACGCCGCCTGGCGCTGTGGCGGCTGGCGGCCGGCGCCGACCTCCGCGGCATAGCCGATGTCGATCCCGTCCAACAGCTTGCTGGTGATCCGCTCGGCGCCGGTGTCGATCGCCTCCGCGGTCGCCTCGGTCAACAGCTGGGTGAGCGACCCGATCACGCCCTGGGTGCGCCGCCACAGATAGTCCGCCTGGCCGGTGAGATCCCCGTCCTTGGCCTGCAGCAGCACGAGCTCGCGCTCGAACACCGGGAGCACGCCGAGCCAGGTCGCCCGCTCGGGCTGGCGTGGAGCGGCGCAGCGGCTCGACCGGCAGGCGCTTGAACCGTTGGCTGATCTGCGCCAGCGCCGCGTCCGCGCCGAAGCGGCCCTCGTGCATGAACCCGCCGTGCGAGAGGCCGACGCCGGCGTAGACGAACGTCGCCTGCAGATCGTTCGCGAGCCGCTTGAGATGGTTGTTCGCGTCCCGGTCGGCCTCGCGGCGCAGCTCCAGCAGATGGATGTCGTCGATCACGATCAGCGACGTCCGACAGGACCTGCGCGCACTCGAGCACCAGCTGCGTCAGCTGGCGCGCGTTCGCGTGCCTGCGGCGGCCCCATCCCGTAGAACGTCAGGATCGCGTGGTTGAGGCCCTTGATCGTCGGCAGCGCGTCGACGTTGACGTAGACGACCGGCAGGTACTCGTGCCCGTCCGCGGTCAGCTCCTGCGGGGTGGCGCTGGCGGCAGCGCCGCTCGTAGTGGCGGCCGAAATGGCTGACGATCGTCGTCTTCCCGTTCCCCGGGTTGCCGTCCAGCGCCGCGCCGTGACGCGCCCCGGGCCGCGCAGCTCGTTGGAGACGACGAGCCGCTCGAGCGTGCGATGGACGTCGGCGTAGAGCGAGCGGATCGGCCCGAACCCGTGCGCGTGCCGCAGCCGCTCAAGGTCATAGGCCGAGCGGGACCGCTCATCCAGCCGGCGGTAGTCGCCGAGCGCGGACGCGCTCGGGGCGCTGGGTCGGCTCATCATCGACGAACCGCCGCCAGCCCTCCTTGACCGTCAGCCGCCGCCACCGCTCCGCGCCCGGGTCGATCACCGCTCCAGCTCCAAGCGTCGGGATCTCGATCCCCGCCCACGCATCCGGCGGCTTCGGGCGTCGCGCGGCTCGGCCGGCTTCTCCGCGCCTGGTCGGGGCGCGGCGCTGCTCGGCGATCACCGCCTGGCGGACCGCTTCGCGGCGGGCGCGACGGTCGCGGAACAGATCCTCGTCGGAGAGCTCGTGCAGCAGCCGCGCCAGCCCGGTGGCGATCTCCTCCTCGCTCGGGCGCTGCATCCCGGCGCTCGACCAGCAGCCGCTTCACGTAGGTGAGCGCGGAGCCGCCGAACGGCCGCGCGACCGCGCGCGCGTGACGCCAGCGCAGCTCGTGGAACCGCTCATCCCGCGGGTCCTGGAACCACACGCGGCCGAGCTCGCGCGGATCGACCCGGATCGGCCACTTCCCATCGAACGCCGCCAGCGGGCAACGTTGCTGCCGGTAGGGGTCAAGCGCCGGCGAGTCGTAGGTCAACCCGGCGATCTCGACGCCGGCGCGGCCGATCACCCGCGCCTCGACCGGCAACAGCCGCAGATGCAGATCCGGGTCGCGCGGGACGTAGAGGAACCCGGCGCGGCGCGACCGCCTCCTCGTAGGCCTCGTTCGGGCTCAAGCACAGGTGCGGCGCCTCCGGGACCCGCAGCCCGTCATGCGGGCGGCGCTGATAATCGATCGCGATCCAGCGGCCGATGATCGCCTCCAGCTCGTGCGTGAAATAGACGGCGTCGGCCTCGATGTCCTTCCCGCGCGCGAGCACGTTCGGGCCCGGTGTAGCCCGGCAGCGACTCCAGCAGCCGCTCGCGCATCGTGCGGAACAGCCGCTCGATCCACCCCTTGTCCGAGCCGCGATACGGCCGGGCGGACTGCACGTTGATCCGCAGGTACTCGCACGCGGCCATGAACGCGACCGACTGATAGTTCCGACCCCGATCGATCACGACCGTCCCCGGCCTGACCGTCGGCCGCGGCGCCAGCGGCGTGCCCGGCCGGCAGCTCGAACGCGCGCAGCACCAGGTTCTCCGGCACCCCGCAATACGGGTAAGGCACATCCGCCGGCCAGCGTCCATCCACCGGCGTCGGCGACAGCAGATCCGACAGCAGCAACGCGAGATCGACGCCCTGCGTCGAGAACGGCGTCAACCGGAACGCGAGGATCGAGCGGGTGCACACATCGATCGCCGCCGTCAGATCAAGCCTCGACCCACTGGAACGTGAACGGGTCGATCGCGAACACATCCAGGCTCGTGGTGTCGATCGCGACGAACTCGCCCGGGCCGCTCCGCGACCAGCGACCCGAACATCTCGCTCGGCGCGCTCTGCGCGCTGCGCCGGCTCTTCGCCGGCAGCCGGAACAGCCCCGTCGGCGCGAGCACCTCATCGACGATCCGGTTGAACGTCGGCCGCGTGGACGGCAGCTCAAGCGGCTCGCCGCTCTCGCGCGCCAGCCGGCTCGCGACCCGCGCGCGGAACTGCATCTTGCGCACATCCGACGCGTCTGTCCAGCTCCCGCGCCTCGGCGAGGATCGCGTCCCGCAGCCGCTCGTCGACCCCGGAGCCGGTCACCGACCGCGCGTGGCGGCCGTCAACAAGCCCGGCCAGGCCGCGACGCTGCAAGCTCAACGGCGACGCTTGCGAAGCGTCTCCACCGAGCAGCCAAGCTCGGCCGCCTTCGCCTCCAGCCGATCGCCGAGCGTCGTGCGGGCGGGATCGAACCGCTGCACGCGGCTCCCCCGGCAGCGGGACGGCCGGGATCCCCGGAGCGATAGCCGAACGACGCCTCGTTCAGATGCGCCAACAGCTCCGCCGCCTCGCGCAGCTGCCGATCGCTCAAGCGCGCCAGCGTCCAGCAGCACCGGCCCGAACCGCCACTCCTCGTTGCCCGGCGCAGCCGACGGCTCGCCCTCGACGCGGGTCAAGACGAACCGGACCGGCTCGCCACGCCCCGTGAAACCCCGCACCTCGGCGCCGTCGACCGCGGTGACCGTGATCGCCTCGCCGTCGATCATCAGCCGCCCGCCGACGCTCAACGGCCACCGGCCCACGGTCATCCCGCCACCCGCAACCGCGCGCACACAAGGCTGTCCTCGCCGATCGGCGCCGACACGTCGACCAGCGCATCGCCCGCCCACAGCAAGTTCATCAACACCGGCCGGGCGAGCATCGGCTCGCGCGCGCCGGACAGCAGCTCCGCGATCGTGCACGACCCCGCCGCCAGCCATCGCCAGCATCCGCGCGCGCTCCCCATCCGGATCCGGTGGCCGCTCCCGGAACCCCGCCAGCCACCGCACATTCGCCAACAGCTGCCGATCCGGCTCCGAGAGCACCCGATACCCGATCCCGGCCTCAGCGCACGCCACGCCGGTCGCCTCAACCTGAGCCCGGAACGTCGGATCGTCAACACGCTCCTCGCTCTTGACATCGCACAGCTCCGGCACCCCCCGACGCCAGACCAGCAGATCCGGAACATGGCTCGCCGGCCGGCCGTCCTTCACGTAACGCAACCGCAGCGGCTGCTCGCAGATCCACTCGACCTCCCGGTCGAAATCCATCAGCAGCATCCAGTCACGCTCGAGCAGACTCTCGTACTCCAGAAACCGCCCGGCCGTCGTCGAGAACCACCGGCCCGGCATATGCCGCTGACGTTGATAGACGCCCGGTGTTCGAACCGGCTCGCAGCGCCGCAACAGACCCAGCGACAGGTCCGACAACCCGCCCCGAACCTCGTCGCCGCCAACACGAACCCCTGCCTCGAACGGCCCCGAGACGACGAACTCCGAGCCCACGGCCGAAGTCACACCCACGACGGTAAACCTCCGATCGGACGTCCCAGACCCAGGCCGAGGTCCGCCGGGCGCGCCAGCCCGGCGGACGTGCCTTCCAGAGGTGCTTCAGTGGTTGCGGTACTGCTTGGGGCCGTAGTCGGCCTCGAGCACCTTGCCGCGGGCGTTGATCGCGCGGAGGTTGTCGCAGCCGACGCATGAGGTGCCGTTCGGTCCCGGGCCAGGGTGCGAGAGCATCACGAAGTAACGGCCGTCGACCAGCGGAGCCGTTTGGCGGGTGCGAGGGTTCTTCACGGCGGTGGCGCCGTTGGCGCTGACGACGCCGTAGTAGATGACCCACCAGCGCCGGTCCGTTCCCTGGACCGAGACCGATTGCTCGTCCACCGACATCGGCAGCAGCCCGGTGAAATTCTGAGCTGTGGCGCCCTGCATCTCCTGGTGAACGAGCTGCTCACGTGTCGGTCGACAGTCTCCGACGAACCGTGCGGTCGGGCTGTTCGCCGGGTTGCCGGGCCAGGCTCCATGAGCGCGCGCGAACGCTTGACAGAGGCCATGCTGCTTGGTGTTGGCGATCCAATACTGGACGGGTCCGACGCCGGGGATCGTGAATTGATCGATCACATGGGCGCTTGCGGGGATCACGAGCTCAGGTGCGCTGCCGACCGCGCCGACCGGTTGTGCGTTATGCCTGAACACGGCGACCGGACCGGACTGCAGCAGTGCCGCGGCTCCGACGGCAGCAGCCGCAGTCGCGACCGTCACGCCCAGGAGGGTCGGAATCAGCGCAATCGTGCGGCCGAGGAACGGCAGCCGGATCCGACGGCGTCGCAGCACGCGGCGAGACGCGAACTCCCTGGCCAGTTCGGCGCGGATCCGATCCTCGCCGGCATCGCCGTGCTTGGGGAGCGACACGCCGACATCCCGCATCGCGTAGAGAGCGTCATTGGAGTCAGACATGGGAGTCTCCGTTGGGTTGAAGTTCGGCGGTGAACGCGGGCGCCGGCGCCGCAACACGGCGGTCAGGCGCTTCCGCGCCCGCGTGATCCGTGGGCTGACGGTGCCGACCGGCACAGCGAGCGCAGCAGCGGCCTCGTCCAGGGTCAGCTCGCCCCAGACCACGAGCAGTAGCGTGTCCCGCTCGACGGCGGGCAGGCGGCGAAGCGCCGCCACCAGCTGAGGGTCAAGAGCCGCGTCTTGCTCGTCGGTGCAACCCTCTCCGTCGCCGGCAAGCCGAGCGAGTGCGGTAAGTCGACGCCCCTCGAGCCGGCGGTGATCGGCGACCACGTGATTAGCGATGCCAAGCAGCCACGGCAGAGCGGTTTCACGATCCGGGCGGTAGCGCCCGCGGACACGGAACGCACGCACGAACACGTCCGCGGCGAGATCCTCGCCGGCGGCATCGCCGATCCGGCGCACGACATAGCGCCACACAGCCAGGCCGTGTCGCTCGTAGAGCTCGCCGAACAAGGCGGGCTCAGCGGCCGAGCGCACCAGCAGTTCGGCGTCGGTTGGATACGAGTTCATACCCCTACATCGTCGGAGCAACGGAAATCCCTCGCGCCGTGGCCTCCTACCCACGACGGAACCGACTCCGCCCCGCACCTCGCAGCTACACACAACTACACGTCACCAACACAACAAACGGGTTCAACTACGCCTCACATGCACAACTTCGCCGAGCGGCTACAGCTGGTCGGCGGATGGCCTCCGACAACGACCGTGAGCCGGCGGCTGGCGGCCGGTTCCCAGGGGAAGTTCCCCATCGGCAGCGAGGCGATCTGGAACCAGTAGGCGCGAAAGATCCTCGGATCCCCGATTCCAAATGTGTAGGTGGTCGAGAAGCGGCCGTTTCCGGTCACGTGCTCCTGAACGCCGTAGGTCGTGTAGGACGAGCCAAAGCCGATCCGCAGCCGCACCAGCGCTCCCCCGGCCGGCAGATAGCCGCCCACCAGCCGCCCGACGATCCGGACGGCTCCGCCCCAGGCGACCCGCCTGGGGGTGACGCTGATGAGCTTGACGATGCCCGGTACCAGCACCCGCACCTGGGCCGAGGCGGCCGGCTCCAGCGTCGGCGCCCCCGGGTAGACAGCTTCCACCAGCCGGGATGGGCCCGCCGGCAGCGCTGCCGACCAGCTCCCGTTCGCAGCGGTCGTCGTAACCACGGCGGGCCGGAAGCGACCCAGTCCGTTGTCTGGGGCGGTGAGCACCTCCACCCGCTGGCCGCCGAGGGCGGTGCCGTTCGCCATTCCCAGCCAGCCGTTGACGACGGTGGTTCGACCGTGGCCGATTCGGCGCGAGCTGTGGCTCACAACGTGGGGCAGCTGCACCACCCGGATCGTCTTGTGGCGCTTGACCCTTCGCACCTTGCCGCCGACTTTGACCGTCACCCAGACGGTGACCCGGCGGTGCACGATGTGCGGATGACAGCGGGTCACCTTGATCGTCTGCGTGTGTGCCCGCTCCCGGACGCGGAGCGTGCCCTTCCTGCGGCGAACGGTGACCCAGTGGGCTGGGATGGTGATGCGTTCCTTGACCCTCCGGCAGCGCAGCGCGTCGACCAACTTGGAGAACCCGATGCCACTGACGGTCGGCTGGCGAATGCTGAGGCTCCACGCCGCCGGACTGGACCAGGCTCGGTTCCCGGTCCCGTCAACCGCATTGCCCGCCGCCTGGCAGCGGATCACGTGGTCGCCGATACCGCTGACCGGAATACTGGCAGTGCTGGCCGGGAACCACTGTGGCGGAGCTCCATCCAAAGAGCAGGTGAGCCCGGCGATGCCAGAGGGCCCACCGCTGGCGGTCGCCGTGACGTACTGCGTCCCCGCTGTGGAGGGCGCGTCACCGGGACCGGCGTAGGAGACAGTGGGTTGCGTGTTGTCGATGTAGATCGTCTTCGTGTAGCCGGATGTGGTGACTCCGGCGGCGTCGGTTCCCTGGATCGTCAGCGGAACCGCCCCTTGGCCATAGTCGCCGGTTTGGACCGAGTCGCTCACCGCGGGGGCGGCGCACTGATGCCAGGCAGACGGGTTGACCAGAGAACTGGACCCCGGCACCGAAAGGCCGTTGATGCTTGCCGCCAAGCTGCAGATGCCGGACGGCGAATCGCCGGAGAAGTTCAGCCTCCACGTTCCGCGGACCCAGCCGGGGGCTTGCCAGAGACCGCTGGGAGCGGTCAGCGATGGGCCCTGTGTCTCGGTGGCGTAGAGGTTGATGGCTCTCAACGGTGATCTGAGCTGGGTTGTTGCTCCGTTGCATGTGCTCAGGCCGCAGATGACCTGGAATCCGAAGTAGCGACGAGCTAAGCCGGAGACGCTGAACTGCGATCGTGTTGTCGAAGGTCTCGGCGCCTCCGCCGGCCCAGTAGAAGCCGCCGCCCCAACTGTTACCGTCGTTGATACGCAATGCTGTACATCTGATCGGGGACCGATCGTACGCACCGGTAATGACAAGCCTGCGGGCGCGTCTGCCTGCCAAGTCGCATGTTGCGCCCTGAGCGACGACGTTCGGCCCGGTCAGGATCGTCATTCCTGGCGGAATGCTTGTCCCCGGCGGGCAGTACACGATGTGTTGATCCCGAACACCGCGGCATGGCCGAACACGCCAGCGCCACAAGTCGAGACTGTCAAGCGTCCCGCTGCCAGAGCCTGGCTGGGGCAGCGCAGAGCGCGAGCGGCGCAGACGACCAACGGCGATACCGCCACAGCGCTAGTCCGCGCCAGATCTGACGTCAGTGATCTCCTTCCGCGGCGAGCCTGCAGCACCGCTCAGCGCCTGCTTTATCGTCTGCGCTGCTCAACGGCACGGGAGAGAGGCGCGTGATCACGTCTGGTCAGTCACGTTCGGTCGAATGTCGTCGCGTACTCGGCGCTGTTCGTTGCACTGGGTGGCACGAGCTATGCCGCAGTCCGCCTTGCGCCCGGGCAGCGTGGGAACGCTCAGCTTCGGAATGGGGCGGTGACGGCGAGAAAGCTGGCTAAGCGGGTCTGTTAGCCCCGGCAAACTTGACCCGAGAATGATTGGGGAAGCGTTCGTCACTGGGCCGAGATCAGCGCTGACGGCACGGTCGATGGCGTCGAGCAGCAAGGCGCGGGTGATCGGCGCACCCAGCACAGGGGGGCTACGTCGTCTCGTGGGGCGACACTTTCTCGACACAGCTGCGCTGCGGTCGCGACGCCCGCCGGCTCGTCGTTGGTGCTCGGGCCCTCCGCCGGGCTATCGCCGAGCACGCATCGTCGGGGCGCACCCGACCGCTCGGTCTACAGTCGATACCTACAACGCCGCGGGTCAACCCTCGCCGGCGGCGTTCTCGGTGGCCGTCATCTGTTGATCGTCGCCAGGTCATGAGTTAGGCGAGGAGCCGGGCCCGAGGGCTCCTGAAGAACCGAACGCTGGTGTACTGCCGGAGCTTGCGGGGGAGCCGGTGCTGGTGGTCGACGCGGGGGGCGGGGTGGTGGTGGCAGGGGTGGTGACCGGTACGGCGGGTGTGGGAGGGCTGGGTGAGGTGGCGGAGGCCGGTCCCGATGCGGAGGTTGCTGTCGAACCACTGGCCGTGGCCGACGCGGGCGTGCCTCCGGTGGTGGGTGCCCGCGCACCCCCCGCGTGGCGGCCGCGCCCCGGCTGATGTCGTACTCGCGCGCTCCGTGAGGCCGCACGGTGCTGAACGGCCCGCCGTGACCGCGCCCGGGTCCCGGCCGTGTCCGGAAGCGTCTTGCGACGTGACATCTGGCTGGCGCCGGATCCCACCGCGGCGGCCTGGGTGGAGGTGGGGTGCCCGGCCAGGGTCGGCTTGGCGCTGTTGCCGGAGCCCCACAGCGTTCCGATAACCGCCAGTGCCATCACTGCAATCGCCACCGCCGCGGCTCCCACGTAGCGAAGCCGCCGCGGGGCGTGACCAACCGCTCGCCCGGTCGGCCATCGGTGGCGGGGGGCGGACCTCTCCGGGGCCGCATGCCTCCCCCGCTCACCAGCCGGAGCCTGAAGCGCGTTATGGAGCACGCCTGCGTCCTCACTCCAGAAGGCGTCCGCGCCGGGCGGGGTCTCATCAATTCCGCCGCTCTCGTCGCCAACGTCAACGCGTGCCGAGTCCTCTGCCCCTGCCGGCCGAATCGGCACGAGCTCTTCCATCGGCCCGATCCACTCTCTAGGGAGCCGGACCACGTTCTCCCCCAACTCAGGCGGCGTGCCGGGGTCCCTCGGCGTGCCCGTGCCTTCCCTATCCCTGTCGCCCGTTTTCACGGGGTTTGCAGACCTTTCCTCGAGCGCCCCAGGCCTGTACGTCTCCCGGGGAAGGTAGTATACCGTCTGAATTGGTTCCAGTTTGTCTCAATTAGAGAAGGACGGGATGAATCGCAGCGAGCCTGAAGAGGAGTTCCTGACGGTCGCTGAGGTGGCCGAAGTGCTCAAGCTCAACCAGCAGACGGTCCGCAACTGGATCGATCAGGGGTCGCTGCCGGCGGTGCGGGTGGGGCGCCGCGTGCGGATCAAGCGGTCGGACTTTGAGCGGATCCTGGACCAGGGTTACAGTGGCCGCAGCTCGTCGCCGCCCGCCCCCGCGCCCGCCACCCCCAGCGCCGAGGATTTCTGGGGTGGGGAGCCCGTGGGCGCCGCTGAGACTCCGCGCGCTCCGAGGGGCCGCCGATGAGCTTTGGAGACGAGCTGGACCGCGAACGCGCCCAGATCATGCGGGCGGTCAGGCGGGCCAGCGACGGCTGGGCGGAGGCGATGCGCGCTCACAAGCTGGCGCCGCCCGACGCCGGGTTTGCGCAGCGGCTGCGCAACCTGGCGGACGCCGCCGCCACCGAGCAGGTCGCCTGGGAACACGCCCACCACGCCGGCCTGATGTGGCGGCCGGTGCCGGGCGCGGAGAGCGCCGCGCCCCCATATGAGCTGCGTCCCGGTACGGGGCGCCGCGGACCGGCGCCGCTGTGGGAGCGATTCGACCAGGCGGTGGCTACCCTCAACCGCGCCATCACGGGCTCCAGCGCGGCGGCGGTGGCCGATGCCTTCGGCGACCTCGCCGAGGCGGCCGATTCCCTGGCCGCCGCGGTGCGGGCCGAAGACGAGGCCGCGGCGGAAGGCCGGTCGCGAGCGCGCGGCGCCGCCTGACGAGCGCCGGCCGCCAGAGCCCCGGACCACCCGCCGCCGCCACCCGCCACCCGCCTCACCGCCGACCGCCCCGCCCGTCGCCATGCCGCTCACGCCCCGCCGCTCCATCTACCTGCCCGCCCCGGGGACCAAGCGCGCGGTCGTCATCGGCGCCGGGTCGTTTGGGACCGCCGTGGCGGTGCTCCTGGCCCGCGGCGGGCTTCGCACCACCCTCCAGGCCCGCACCGAGGATCAGGCCCAGGCGCTGGCTGAGAAGCGAGAGAACACCGCGTACCTGAGAGGCGTTGAGCTGCCCCGGGAGCTGCGCATAGAGACGATCGGCGAGGGCGGCCTGGCGCGCGCCGACTACGTGTTTCTCGGCGTGCCGTCGGTGGCGCTGGAGCAGGTGGTCGACGGCCTGGAGGCCGCCGGGCTCCCGGCCAAGGCGGCGATCGTCTCCCTGGCCAAGGGACTGGTGCCCCCGGTCGGAGAGCCCCCGACAGTCCTGCTGCGCCGGCGGTTTGGGTCTGACCGGACCGCGTGCTTGGGGGGACCGGCTCACGCCCAGGAGATGGTCACCGCAGGCGCCGGCCTGGTCGCCGCGTCCACCGAGGAAAGCCTTGCCACCGCGCTGGCGGGCGTGTTCATCCGCGCCGGGGTGGTATGCGAGGAGTCAAATGATCCGGTTGGCGTGGAACTGGCCGGGGCCGCCAAGAACGCCGCGGCGCTGGCCGCCGGGGCGACCGAGGCGCAGGGACTCAATGCCGCCGGGGCCGCCGCCGGTCACATCTTTGCCGAGGTGTGGCGGTGGGCCGAGGCCGAGGGCGCTCGCCCGGAGTCGATGATCGGCCTGGCCGGCACCGGCGACCTCCTGGCCACGGCGCTGGCGCCCCAGAGCCGGAACCGCCGGG
Source organism: uncultured Solirubrobacteraceae bacterium (assembly GCA_963753235.1). GTDB lineage: Bacteria > Actinomycetota > Thermoleophilia > Solirubrobacterales > Solirubrobacteraceae > Palsa-465. The sequence continues at coordinate 287,878 of CAVWBJ010000001.1, forward strand.
CGGGTGAGCTGCTTGCCGCCGGAGTGTCCACGGCCGAGATCCCGGCGCGGGTCGGCCAGGCGGTGGAGGCCCTGGAATCGGTGCCGCTGCTGGCGCGCGCGCTCAGCGATGCCGGAGTTGAGGCACCGGTCACCCAGGCGCTCGGGCGGTTGATAGCGGGCGAACTGCCGCTGGAGGAGTGGGTGGCCATCGTCCGCACCACGGTGCCGCCGCCGGCGCGCTGGCGGCCGGCCGTACGCCCCGGATTCTGGCGCCGTCTCCGGGAACGCGTCCGAGGTTGGTTTGCCCGCAGAACGGTTGAGTGAGATCGATACGAGATGTTTACTCACCATGAAGCTCCAGCTGCCAGCCTCGCTGGCGAACCGATGTCGACGGAGGGGGACCATGCCTCAGATCATCGTGACCGCGGATAGCCCGAACGATCACGGCGACATGCCCGTCATGTTCCGTGAGAGGGTCAACGTGAGCGACTTCGAGAGCCGCCATTTCGCCGACCAGCTGGTGGAGCGCCTCGGCTGGGCGGTCGGTGATGCCGACGAGGTCAACCGAGGCAGCACGGTGCAAGCCGAGCGCCGCCGCGCCCACCGGAGACTGGTGGATGCCGCCCAGCGTGAGCTGGCGGTCAGCGGGCGCCCCGCTCGGCCAGCGTCGTAACCACCGCCTCGTACACCCCCGCCCCAAACCGCTCGGAGGCGATGCGGACACCGGGCCGGCCGCTGACCTCCGCCTCCAGGGTCCGATCGCGCTCCAGGGCGTTGGCCATCAGCCAGAACGTACCCACGACGGTGGCCGCCTCCATGTCCTCCCGGGAGTCGCCGGCCGCGATGCAGTCCTCCCGGGCGTAGCCGCGGATCTGCATGTGGCGGGCGACTCCACGGGCCTTGGACGCCCCCGCGGGGATCAGGTGGTACGCGTGGATCACGCGGTCGGCCGTGGAGTGCTCCGTGATCACGCCGTTGTCGACGAGCCGGAGCCAGCCCAGCCCGGCTTCCGCCAGCACCGTGTCGACCTGAGCCAGGTCGACGGTCCCCCGGAGCAGATGGGAGACCTCGCGCCCCGCGGACCAGGGCGTGTGGTACTCAAGCGCGCCGGCAAACCGATCCAGCAGCAGCGCCGGCGCGCCCGAGGCCGCGATCTGATCATGGATCGACCCCGCGTGGTCGTTGGGAACCAGGCCATCGGTCAGCCATTCCAGCTCGCCGTCGACCACCAGGCCGCAGCCGATCTCAAAGATGTATGAGGCCGAGCCGATCAGCCGGGCGGCATCGAACACGCTGTTCTGGCGCCGACCGGAGTAGATCACCACCTCCACCCCGGCACGGGCGCAGGCCTCCAGCGCCCGCACCCCGCGCAGGCTGAACCGACCGTCGGCTCCGGTCAGCAGCGACGCATTCGGGCCCAGCAGTGTCCCGTCCAGATCGACGTACAGGCAGCGCACGGCGGCGCGACGCTAGCAGTCGGAGGGCCCCGCGGTGGGCCCCGGACACGCCGCCATACTGAGAGGTGACCATGTCGACCGTCCCTGAGACCGAGCCCTGGGCTGCGCTTCTGGAGACCGGTCGCTCCGAAGAGCGGCTGGTGCACGACGACCTGTACCCCGGCCGCCGGCCGCGGTTGGTCCCGGTCCCGGACGCCCTCAACTGGCGGGTGACCGGCGCCCTGGAGCACGCCGGGATCGACCAGCTCTACGCCCACCAGCTGGAGGCGCTGGAACAGGCGTTCGCCGGGCCCACGATCGTGACCACCGGAACCGCCTCCGGCAAGTCGCTGTGCTTTCAGCTGCCGACCCTGGAGGTCCTGACCAGCGACCCCACGGCCCGCGCGCTCTATCTGTACCCCACCAAGGCGCTGGCCCAGGACCAGGCCCGGTCACTGCGGCGGTTCGGACTGGACAAGGAGCTGCGCCCAGCGATCTACGACGGCGACACCCCCCGGGCGGAGCGGCCGGCGATCCGCAAGCGCAGCAACCTGATCATCACCAACCCGGACATGCTCCACGTCGGCATCCTGCCCCACCACGCCAACTGGGGCGACCTGTTCGCCAACCTGGCGTTCGTCGTCATCGACGAGGCCCATGTCTACCGGGGCGTCTTCGGTTCCCACGTCGGCAACGTTCTGCGCCGCCTCCGGCGGGCCGCCGCCATTCACGGCACCGAGCCCCGCTTCCTGCTCGCCAGCGCCACCATCGCCAACCCCGTCTCACTGGCCGAAACCCTGACCGGGCTGCACCCGTTCAACCTGGTCGACAACGATGGCGCTCCGCGGGCCTCCCGCCGCGTCGCCATGTGGAACCCGCCGTTGCTCGACGAGCAGCTGGGGGTACGTGCCTCGGCCCTGTATGAGGCGGCCGAGATCTTCTCGGACCTGGTGAGCTCAGGCGCCCGGACGATCTGCTTCATGAAATCCCGCAAGGGGGTCGAGCTCATCCTCCGCCACGCGGTCGACCGCCTGCCGGCCGAGCTGGGCGAGCGGATCGCCCCCTACCGGGCCGGATACACCCCGGCCCAGCGCCATGAGATCGAGCGGCGACTCACCTCCGGCGAGCTGCTGGGAGTGGTGGCCACCGACGCCCTGGAGCTCGGCATCGACATCGGTGAGCTCGACGCCGCCGTGTGCGTCACGTTCCCGGGCACCGTGGCCAGCCTGCGCCAGATGTGGGGCCGAGCCGGCCGGCGGGGCCGGGGGCTGGCGGTGTACATCGCCGGGGAGGACGCACTGGATCAGTTCTTCTGCCGCCACCCGGACGACTTCCTGGCCCGCCCGGTGGAGGCGGCCATCCTGGACCCCGACAGCCCTGAGATCTACGCCGAGCACCTCCTGTGTGCCGCCCATGAGGCGCCGCTCTCCGACAGCGACGAGCCGTTCCTGGGACCGCACTGGCGCGGGTACGCCGAGGATCTGGCCGCGGGCGGGTTCCTGCGCGAGCGGGCCACCGGCTTCGTCCCCCGGCGGGCCGACGAGTATCCGGCGGCGCAGGTGGCGCTGCGCTCCGCATCGGCCGACAGCTTCATCCTGCTGGACGGCACCTCCGGGGAGGTGCTCGGCACCATCGAGGCCGGCCGCGCCTATTCGACGGTGCACGAGGGGGCGGTCTACATGCACCTGGGGCGCTCCTACCACGTGCTCCAGCTTGACCTCGGGGGCCGGCGGGCGCTGCTGGAGCCGTTCAACGGTGACTACTACACCCAGGCCAAGCGGGAGAGCATGATCTACATCGAGCGGCTGGGGGAGCGGCGGACCACGCATGGAGTCTCCCTCTCCTTTGGCTCGGTGGTCTACTCCGAGACGGTGCTCGGCTATCAGCGCAAGGGCCTGCAGGATCAGCAGGTCATCGACTTTCAGAGCCTGGACCTGCCGACCACCGAGTTCGCGACCCGCGCCCTGTGGTACGAGCTGGAGGACCTCATCGCTGCCGAGCAGTTCCCGTTTGAGGCCCTGCTGGGGTCGCTGCATGCCCTGGAGCACGGCCAGATCGCGGTGCTGCCGCTGATCGCCATGTGCGACCGCTGGGACATCGGCGGTCTGTCGACGAACGCCCATCCGCAGACCGGCGGCCCCACCATCTTCATCTACGACGGTCACCCGGGAGGGGTGGGCATCACCCGGCGCGGCTATGAGGAGTTTGAGCGGCTGGTGGGCGACGCCCGCCGGCTGATCGGCGAATGCCCGTGCCGGGCCGGCTGCCCCTCCTGCGTGCAGTCGCCCAAGTGCGGCAACCTCAACGAGCCCCTGTCCAAGTCCGGCGCGCTCGAGCTGCTGCGGCGGATGAGCGGCGCCCGGTGACCGGTCACAGAATGGCAACGACGCCCGGTGGCGCTGCTCTCAGAATCGGAGCCGACCGTGCCTAGACGCCTGGAGCCGGCGCTTGCCATCACCCCGCCACCGGACGCGCGCCCGTGCGCCCTGGCGCAGGTGCTCAAACGCCGGCCGATCGGTCCCGGGCCGGGGTTCGCACCTCTGCCGGCGCCGCGGGGGCCGGCCCCGTTCCGGCGTCACCTCGCGGATGTCCTGGACGCCGACGCGCGGGCCGACATACAGCGCGGCCAGACGCTGCGGCTGCACTGCGTTGGGGACACGGGCGGCTGGCAGGGGGACCAGCCCCAGCGCCACGTGGCCGGGGCCATGGCCGCCGACCTGGCCGGTCCGGAGCCGGTCCACTGCTTCTACCACCTGGGCGACGTCGTCTACCCGCACGGGGAGGACGCCCACTACGACGCCCAGTTCTTTGCCCCGTACCGCGACTACGCCGCACCCATCTTCGCCATCCCCGGCAACCATGACGGCGAGGCCCCGGCGCAGGACCCCCGCTGCTCGCTGTCGCCGTTCCTGCGGACGTTCTGCTCGCCATCGGAGCCGCTGCACGATGCCGCGGTGGCGTTGCGCCGCCCGCCCCCCGACCAGCCCCACGTCCATTGGACGCTCGTCCACGACTGGCTGTGGATCATCGGCCTGTACACCAACGTTCCCGAGGACGGGGAGGTGGCCCAGGAGCAGCTGGAGTGGCTGACCGGGGAGCTGGCGGCGGCGCCGCTGGAGGTCACGCTGATCCTGGCCATGCACCGGCCCGTCTACTCGGTGGACGTCATCCACGGCTCCAACCTGAACCTGGGCGATGCCCTGGACGCCTGCTTTGCCCGTGCCGGCCGGGTCCCGGATGCCGTCCTGGGGGCCCATGCCCACAGCTACCAGCGGTTCGCTCGTCAGGTCGGCGAGCGCTCCGTTCCCTACATGGTGGCCGGCGCCGGCGGCTTTCACCAGCGCCACCCGGCCGGCGCGGGGCTGCCGAGAACACCCGTCTGCTTTCCCGGGCTCCCGGACGTGACCCTGGAGGCCCACCAGGACACGGCCCACGGGTACCTGACCGTCTCAGTCTCGCCGACCGAAGCCAAGGCCGACTACCGGACGGTTTCGTCCGCGGGCACGGAGGTGTTTGACGCATTTGCGATCCGGCGGCACGGTGCCGGTCGGCGCGCCACTCGCTAGCATCGCCCCGCCAGGGCGAGATAGCTCAGTTGGTAGAGCACACGACTGAAAATCGTGGTGTCCCCGGTTCGAGTCCGGGTCTCGCCATCAGCCTGCTGTCAAGGCATCCGTGCCCAGACCGGGGACGTCGTCCGGACGGTTCGAGTCCGGATCTCCCCATCAGGGTCGCCGGGCGCGCACCAACGCGTCCAGCGCGACGCGCTCGCCGTCCGGCGTCTGAACCGGGCGTCTGACGATCTCGGCGCGCTCCGTGTCCAGGCCGCAGCCCTCCAGGTCGCTGACCACGTCCTCGGCCGTGTAGAGGACCGCGGGGTCCTGGGGTCCGCCGAACCCGTGGCTGAGGTTGCTGCTGTGGTGCGCCACCAGCAGCAACATCCCGCCGGGAGCGACCCCCTCGGCCAGCCGGCGCACGATCGGGGTGCGCTGCGCGGCGGCGAGCTGGAGGTAGAAGATGAGAACGAGGTCAAACGCCTGGGGTGGGGGCGTGTAGGTCGCCAGATCGGCGGGGATCCAGTGCCCCTGGACCCCCCGGGCCTCGGCCAGCTTCCGCGCCTTGTCCAGCGCGACCGGCGAGAAGTCGACTCCGGTCACCTCCCAGCCGCGTTCGGCCAGCCACACCGCGTTGCGGCCCTCGCCGCAGGCCACATCCAGCGCTCGGCCGGGGGTGAGGTCGGCGGCTTCGGCGATCAGGAACCGGTTGGCCTGGGCGGTCCAGATGAGCTCGCTGCCTGCGTAGCGCTCGTCCCAGAAGGTGCTGTCCATGGCCGGCGGCGGCATCATCGGGTGGGCAGCGCGGTCTCGATCGCCACCGTCGTCTCCACCGGAAGGTCAAGCGAGGCGGAGACCAGGCAGCTGTCCTCGGCCTGGGCGACCAACGCCCGGGCGGCGGCCTCGTGTCCGGGATCAGTGCGGACCGTCACGGTCTGCTCCACCCGGATGAAGCCAAACCGCCCGTCGGTGCGCCGGCCGACGACGCCCTCGGCGGCAACCGTGAAGTCATGAAGGGGCAGCTGCTGACGTGCCGCCAGCCCGGCGAACGTCACCCCCAGGCAGGACGCGGTGGCGGCCACGAAGGTGTCCTCCGGGCTCCACAGCCCCGGGTCGGTGCCCCGGAACTCAGGCGGCGGGGCGATCTCCAGTGGTGGCTTTCCCTCGATCCGGACGGTGGTGCGGCGCTCTCCGGCCCACTCCACCTGGAGCGGAAAGCGGAATTCCTTGGGACGTCCCGTTGCAGGCATGGCACAGAGCGTATTGCCGTTCACCGGTCGCGTCGTACCGCGGACTTCCCGGAATGCACTGCGGCGATCTACCCCGCGGGCGGCATGACATCGCTAGACCCTGGCCGCATCGGGTAGCCACGCGGGCGATGACACCACCCAGCGAACAGGATCATGAGAGTCGCCTCGCCGAGGCGCTGGAGAAGGTCACCACCAGCCAGGGGGCGATCGCCGTGGAGGCCGGCGGACGTGAGGGCCAGGAACAATCACCCGGAGCCCTGTGGGAACACGGCCTGGAGGAGGGCGAGCAGCGATTGAGCCGGCGGCCGTTGGCCGCCGCGGCCACCGGTCTGGTGGGGGGCTTTGATGTGATGATCGGTGTCGCCGTGGCCAGTGTGCTGTCCGGGGCGCTGACCACCGTGATGCCCACCAGGCTGGCGTCCACGCTGGGGGCTGCCGCGTTTGGGATCGGACTGGTGCTCATCACCCTGGGGCGCTCCGAGCTGTTCACGGAGAACTTCCTCATCCCCGTGGGCGCCGTCCTGGAGCGGCGCCGGCCGCTGCGCCGTCTCCCCGCTCTGTGGGGTCCCACCCTGGTGGGCAACGTGGCGGGGATGTTCGTCCTGGCGCTCATCCTGGCCCAGAGCACCGTGCTTGATCACTCCGCGGTGGTGGCCGCCGGCCACACCGCCGACGTACTGTCCCAGCGCACCCCCGGCGCGGCCTTTCTCAGCGCTGTGCTCGCCGGCCTGGTCATGACCTTGTGGACCTGGCTGGGCATCGCCGTGCGCACCGACGTGGCCCGGTTACTGGTGGCGCTGGCGATCGGCTTCACCATCGCCGCCCCCACCATGAACCACGTGATTGTGGGCACCGGCGAGATGATGTTCGGCGTCCTGGGTGGCCATACCAGCGCCACCTGGGGCGATGTTGGCGTCAACTTCCTCCTCGCCCTCGGCGGAAACCTGATTGGGGGAACCCTGTTTGTGACGTTGAGCCGCTTCGTCCAGGCTCGGACAGATTCCTGATACCGGCACGGACGCGGGAGCGGCCCCAGGCGTACGTCCACCCCCTGACGGGAGCGGTGACCGGGTCCATGCCACGTTGGTTGACAACACCCGGCGTGGCAGTACCAACTGCCCCGGACCCAACCGCGGGTACGCATCCCATGGGAGCGAAGCAAACCCCGGAGGTCTGGAATGTCTCACCAGGATGTCCGTCACGCTGACGAGCCGTTCAGCCGCCACCGCCAGCCCCAGCAGGAATCCAGCCGCGCGCTACAGGTGTCGAACGCCATCGCCAGCCTCCACAAGCAGTTCGTTGGGCGCGGGCCCAGCAACTGCCGCACCACGATCGACGGAAACCTCGTGGTCTGCCTCCTGGAGGGCGGCTTTACCCAGGCCGAGCAGACCCTGGCCGAGAACGACAAGGAGCACCTGGTGGCCGCCGAGCGCCTGGGGCTTCAGGACGCCATGCGCCAGGCGCTGATCGCTGCGGTGGAGCAGGTCACCGGCGCCCGGGTGGGGGCGTTCATGAGCGCCAATGACCTGACGCACCGCCTGAGCGCCGAGATCTTCGTCCTGGCGCCCATGGACGCGGGCGACGAGGAGCCGGCTCCGCTGGCGCTGCACCCCTGAGCCGCCGGCCCGATAGCATCCCCCCCGAGCGATGAGGCTCGCTCGGTAATCGCGGCGGCGCCGCTGATGGCCTCTACCCAGCCGTCATCGACGTGAGGCAAACGCATGTTGTCTGACCGCCGTGAGACTGCGGCCATATTTGTGGGTGGGTTCATCGGCGCCGCCGCGCGGGCCGAGCTGGCTCAGGCGCTCCCCTCCACCGCCGGCCAGTGGCCGTGGGCGACGTTCACGGCCAACATCGCCGGCGCCTTCCTCCTGGGCTACTTCACCACGCGCCTGCAGGAACGGCTGCCCCTGTCGGCCTATCGGCGCCCGCTTCTGGGCACCGGATTGTGCGGAGGCCTGACCACGTTCTCGACCATGCAGGTGGAGCTCCTGCGGATGCTGGACAGTGGTCAAACCGCGCTCGCCGTCGCCTATGCCGCCGCCAGCATCCTGGCCGGATTCATGGCCGTGGCTCTCGCCACCAACCTCGTGCGCCGGGCGCGCCTCGCCGGATGAGCCTGCCCGTCCTCCTCGGCGTGGGGGTACTCGGAGGCCTGGGGGCGATCGCCCGGTTCCTCCTCGATGGCAGCGTGTCCGCTTGGCTCGGCCGGGAGTTCCCGTACGGGACCTTCGTGGTCAACATGGTGGGGGCACTGATCCTCGGTGTTCTGGTGGGGGCGCTGCTGGACCGCAACGCCTACTCGCTGGCCGGGACCGGCCTGATCGGCGGCTTCACCACGTTCAGCACCTGGACGCTGGAGAGCCACCGCCTGGGCGAGGACGGCCGGCTGCGGGTGGGAGCGCTGAACTTTGCGGTGAGCCTGGTGGTGGGGGTGGGGGCCGCCTGGGCCGGCCGGCAACTGGGGATGGCGCTGTGAACGACGACTGCCTGAAGCTGACCACGTATTTCGGCGAGCGAGACCGGGCGGGCGGCGGCTTCCTCGCCGACGAGCTGATCGGCATCTACACCCGGCACGCTCTGCAGACCAGCCTGGTCATGCGCGGCGTGACCGGGTTTGGTCCCACCCAGCAGATCCGCACCGACCGTCTGCTCACCCTCTCAGAGGACCTCCCCCTGGTGACGGTGGCGGTCGACACCCGCTCACGCATCCAGGCGGCGCTCGCCGAGGTCACCGATCTGCGGTTCAACGGCCTGGTGACCCTGGAGCGCGCGCGGATGCTGACGGCGCCGGCCGAGACGGTGGAGGTGCCCTGGGTCAACGACGCCGAGACCAAGCTGACGATCTACGTCGGACGCCATGAGCGCATCAACGGGTCCCAGGCGTATGAGGCGGTGGTGGCCCATCTGCACCGCCACGGCATCGCTGGGGCCGCGGTGCTCCTCGGAGTCGACGGCACGGTCCACGGATCCCGGGAGCGCGCCCGGTTCTTCGGCCGCAACGCCACGGTGCCGCTCATGGTCATCGCCGTCGGCGACACCCGGCGCCTGTGCGGCCTGGTCGCGCAGCTGAGCACCATGCTGCCCCGGCCGCTGCTCACGCTGGAGCGCGTCCGGGTGTGCAAGCGCGACGGGGTGAAGCTGACCGACCCTCGTCAGCTGCCCGAGACCGATGCCTCCGGGCTGGGCGTGTGGCAGAAGCTCATGGTCTACACCGGCGAGCAGACCCGGGTCGACGGCGAGCCGCTGCACCTGGCGCTCGTCCGTCGCCTGCGCGCCGCCGGGGCCGCCGGCGCCACCAACCTCCGCGGCATCTGGGGCTATCACGGCGACCACGCGCCCCACGGCGACTCGTTCTGGCAGCTGCGGCGCCGGGTCCCGGTCCTCACCGTGATCGTCGACACGCCGGAGCGCATCCGCCGCTGGTTTGCCATCGTCGACGCCCTCACCGAGGAGGCCGGGCTGGTCACCAGCGAAATGGTCCCGGCCCAACGGACGGTCGCGCCCGACGGGGCCCGGGGCGGCCTTCGCCTGGCCGACGCGCTCCCGGTCTCGTGACGTTGTCCCGCTTTGCCCCCCTTTCCTGCGCAGAATCCGCCGCTGCCCTTCAGAAACCGACCCAAACCGGCCGAATACATGGTGTCTGCTACGCCCCTGCGGCGGCGCGGCCGTCCCTCTCGGCCGACCGCCGAGCCCATTGGAGAGACCGCGATGAACCATCCCGCCGACGCCCCCGCCGGGGCCCGCCCGGACCAGCCGATCCTGGAGGTCCGGCACCGCGACCTCGGTGATGGACTCGCCGTGGTCACGCTCACCGGAGAGATCGACCTGGCCAGCGCGCCGGGTCTGAAGTCCTCGCTGACCGGCCTGCTGGCCCAGGGGTTTGGCCGGTTTGTACTCGACTTCTCGGCCGTGCGCTACATGGACTCCACCGGTCTGGGCGTGGTCGTCGGGTTTCGCCGGCGGCTGACCGACAACAGCCTGCTGGCGATCGCCGCCGCGCCGAGCAACGTGCGCGCGGTGTTTGACCTGACCGGGGTTGATTTCGAGCTGCCGGCGACGGTGGAGGACGCGGTGGCTCACCTGCAGGCACGGGACCGTCAACCCGCGCTCAGCCCGGACAGCGCGATGGCCATCGGACTCATATCCACGGCACTTCCGTTCGCCGAGAGCCGCGTGGAGGAGGCGGAGCGGTGGCTGCGGGTTCTCCGTCTTCACGGCGAGGCCGGACGGGCCCTGTCGGCGCTGGGGGTGACCGAGGCGCCGCTGGAGGATGCGGCGAGCGCCACGCCACCGCCCGCGGCCGGCGGCGACGGCAGCGACCGGATCACCGCGGTGATCGCCCATGCTCGGCATGCGGCCAACGAGCGCCGCTCCCGGACGGTCGGCACCGCTGATCTGCTCCGCGGGGTGATGGCGGTCTACGGCGCCGACTTTGAGTGGGTCCTGCGCGCCCGGGGGAGCGATCCGGCCGAGGTCCTCGACGAGCTCGCCAAGAAGTCGGTCACCAGCGACGCGTAGCGGCGGTCAGGCCTCGGGCGCGAGCTCCAGCTCGGCCCACACGTGGGTGGTCCCCTCAAAGGCTCCCCAGCGCTGGGCGAGCCGATCGACCAGCACCAGGCCCCAGCCGCCGATCTCGGTGCCCCGGGTATCGATTTTGATGGCCGCGCCCTCGCCCTGGTCGGTCACCTCCACCCGCACCGCAGAGGGTCGGGTCTCCAGCCGCAAGGTGATCCTGCCCTTGCCGTGGCAGAACGCGTTCTCGACGAGCTCGGTGACCACCAGCTTGATGTCGTCCAGCGACTGACGGGAGGCGCCGGCCGGGATGTGCTGCTCCAGCCAGCGCCGCGCCTGACTGGCGCAGCCCCGGTGGCGGGGCAGTTCGACCTCCATCGTGCTCACCGTCTCACCTCCGCCCTGCGCGGGCAGCGGGGTCGGCCGGAATTGGCCATCGACCCGTCAGCTCCGCCAGATGTTGGCAAACCGGCCGCGCCGGCACGGGCAAAGGTCGTCCGGAGCGGGTGGCTAGGGGCGGCAGGGGGGCATTCGGAGCGGACGGCCGCCGGCGGCGCCGCCCGGGTTCCCGAGCGGCGCCGACCCCCCGTTGCGGCACTAACGCCTGAGCCGCCCGCCCCCGCGCGACTCACTTGGGACGTCCCGATCCCCCCGGACAGGTCCGTCGGCCCATGGCCTCGGTGGTGTGAATTACCACAATTCGATTTGGTGACGTGAGCGTCGCCCACCGCACCGGACCGCGCTACCTCATTCTGGACGTCTCAGTGTCCAGTTCTGGACCTTTCCGTCCGATCCGCCGGACTGCCGGCCCCCCGCCCCGCCGGCTCAGGCGGCCCGTTCCCGCCGGCTCAGGCGGCCCGTTCCCGCCGGCTCAGGCGGCCCGCTCCCGCAGCGCCGGTAGGTCAAGCACCACGATGCTCCGGCGGTGGGTGGTGATCCAGCCGAGGTCCCGGAGGGTCCGCAGCGCATTCGCCAGCCCCGCCCGCGACGCGCCCGCCCAGGCGGCCAGCTCCTCCTGGGAGAGCGGGAGCGTGATCTGGATCCCCCCATCATTGGGCGTGCCGTACCGGTCGGCCAGCTCCACCAGGCGGGCCGAGAGCCGGGCGATGGTGTCCGAGCCACCGAACTGCGACCGCACCAGCGTCGCCTCTCGGAAGCGTCGGGTGACGACGACCAGGAGCGCGACCGCCACCCGCGGTGTGGTCTCCAGGTGTCGCCGGAACAGCCCCGCCGGCACCACCAGGGTGCTCACCGGCTCCAGCGCCGTGACCGTGGCCACCCGGGGACGGCCGTCGATGGCCGACAGCTCCCCGAGGACATCGCCGGGATCCCGCAGGCTGAGCAGCGCCTCGTGCCCGCCCTCGCCGACGAGCGTCGTCTTCACGTGACCCTCCAGCAGGATCATCACCAGATCGCTCGCCTCCCGCTCGGCCATGAGCACGGCTCCCCGGGGGAAGTGGACGAGGTGACCGAGCTCCCGCAGCCGCGCCCACTCGTCCGGCGCCAGGAGTGCGGCGAACGTTCCGGGCATCGGCCACGGGCGCTCGCCAGGCCGCTCACCACCCATCGCCGGCACGCGGGGCCGGCGCCGCGGGCGGGCCGGGATGAGGTGGGACTGGCGTCGTAGCGCCAACCTTCGCAGATCCGGGGCATCGAGGTCCAGAATCCGGTTTGCGGCCGGCGCAGCCCGCCCGCCCGCCAAAAGCTGTCGAACCGGATGGTTTGCTCGTATTTCTCTACGCTTCGGTCCGTGCCCAGAGGATTCCGGCGGGGTCAACCACCAGAATGAGGTGCGTTCACTGCGGGCTCCAGAATCCGCCCGGAATGAGATTCTGCGGCGGCTGCGGGGGCGCGCTCGCCGATGCGCCCGTGCGGCGCCCGTCGCCGGCCCGCCCGCCGGTGGCTCATCGCCGGCATATGACGGTCATGTTCTGCGACATGGTCGGCTCCACGCCGCTGGCCGAGCGGCTGGACCCAGAGGACTTCCGGGACATCCTCAGCGGCTATCAGCACGCTTGCGCCCGGGCCGTGGAGCGCTTCGGCGGCTGCATCGCCCAGTATGCGGGAGACGGCCTGATCGCCTACTTCGGATATCCGCGAGCGCTGGAGGACGGTGCCCGCCGCGCCGTCCACGCCGGCCTGGGCATTCTGGAGGAGCTCGACGCCCTCAATGCCGAGCTGCGGGGACTGCATGGAATCACGCTTCAGGTGAGGATCGGCATCCACTCCGGAATCGTGGTGGCCGGCGAGATGGGGGCCGGCGACACGCGGGAGCCGCTGGCGATCGTGGGGGAGACGCCGCACATCGCCCAGCGGCTGGAGTCGATCGCCCTGCCCGGGACGGTGCTGATCAGCGACGCCACCCTGGATCTGGTGGCCGGATACTTTGACACCGAGTCCGAGGGCGCCAAGCAGCTCAAGGGCGTGTCTCACGCGGTTCAGGTCCACCGGGTGCTGCGACCGACTGACGCCGTCGATCGGCTGGAGGTGGCCGGCGCCCGGCGGCTGACGCCCCTGGTGGGGCGCGACGCGGAGCTGGAGCAGATGACCGCGCTGTGGGAGCAGGTGCGCGGAGGCCGGGGGACGACTGTTCACCTCACCGGCGAGGCGGGGATCGGCAAGAGCCGGCTGACGCGGGAGCTGGTGGCCGTGCTGGAGCCGGAGACGGCGTCGGTTCAGCTGTGGCAGTGCTCGGCTCACCACCGGACGACGATGCTGCATCCGGTCACCCGGTGGTTGGAGCACCTCCTCGGTCTTGACTCGCCCAGGGCGCCCGCAGAGCAGGTGAACATCCTGGAGCGAGCGGTGGCCGGCGCCGGGCTGGACCCCGATGAAGCGGTGCCGCTGCTCGCCGATCTGCTGTCGATCCCCGCGGCGCCGGGCCTGCCGGAGCTCGGCGCGCGGGAGATGCGGACGGCGACGCTCAACCTGCTGGAGGCGCTCCTGGTGGAGGATCCGTCGCGTCACCCGCTGCTGCTGGTGGTGGAGGACCTGCATTGGGCCGACCCGACGACGATCGAGCTGCTGGACCGGATGATCGCCAACCCGCGCCGGCGGCCGGTGATGGGCGTGCTCACATTCCGGCCTGAGTTTCAGCCGCGGTGGACGGCCGTGCATGACCTGGTGGAGATCCGCCTGGGACCGCTCAGCTCTGAGGGCGTCCGGGCGCTGGCGACCTGGGCGAGCCCCAAGGCGGTCGATCCGGCGGTCCTGGAGTGGGTGGACGCCACCGCCGACGGGGTCCCGCTGTTTGTGGAGGAGACCCTGAAGATGCTGGAGCAGCTGCCCTCGGTGACGACCGGGAGCTCACCGGCGGTTCACCGCGTCCCGTCGACGCTCCAGGGGCTGCTCACCGAGCGGCTGGATCGGCTGCCGGACCTCGGCGACCTGATCGACGTGGCCGCCGTGCTGGGCCGGGAGTTCGACCGCGAGCTGCTGGGGGCGCTGTGGCCGCGAGGGGCCGCCGAGCTGGAGCCGGCCCTCGTCCAGCTCGCCGCTCAGGATGTGCTCCGGCCGGTGGAGGGAGCGCCGTCACGCTGCGAGTTCACCCACGCGCTGCTCCAAGAAGCGGCGTATGACCGCATTCTCCGGCGTCATCGTCAAACCCTCCACGGGAAGGTGGCGCGCAACCTGGTGGCCGGTTCGGTGACGGTCGCCGAGCGTGAGCCGGAGGTGGTCGCCCACCACTGGTCCCGGGCCGCGCAGCCGGCCAAGGCCGTCGCCTACTGGCATGCGGCGGGACGCCGGGCGCTGGAGCGAGCGGCGTTCCGTGAGGCCTCCCATCATTTCCGCCGCGGGCTGGAGGCGCTGGACGCCATCGGCGGCGATCCCGGCAACGACCTGGAGCGGGTCGACTTCCTGACCCATCTGGGAGCGTCGCTGCAGGCCGCGCACGGCTACGCCGCCGCGGGGGTGGACGAGGCCTACGCCCGCGCCCGGTCGACCTGCGAGCGGGCCGGGAGACCGGAGCGCCTGGTTCCGGTCATCCGGGGGCAGTGGCTGTTTCGCCTGCTGCGCAGCGAGTACGACACGGCCTCGGAGCTGGCCGAGGAGATGCTGACCCGGGGGCGGGCGGCCGGCGACCCGGTCCTGCTGGCCGAGGGACACCTGTATTGCGGTCTGGTCCACATGTACCGGGCAGAGTTCGATCTGGCCCGTGATCACCTGGAGGAGGCGGCCACCCGGTACCGGCGACCGCCGTCCTCCGATCTGGTGTACGAGGCCCAGGGCGACACCGGTGTCATGGCCCTGGCCTATGTGGCCCCGGTGCTGTGGAACCTCGGTTACGTCAAGGAAGCGGGGGACCGTAGCGATCGTAGCCTGGAGCTGGCCGAGCGCATCGGCGGTCCGGTCACCCAGGCGCAGGCCTGGGGGATGCGCAGCATCCTGGATCTGATGCGGGGTGAGCGGGATCAGATGCGCCGGTGGGTGGAGCGCACCCACGCGGTCAGCGTCGATGCCAACATCGAGTACTGGCGCGCGCTGTCCTCGGTCCTTCAGGCCTGGGAGCAGGGGCGTGACGGCGACCTGGCCGGCGGGATTGTCCGGCTGGAGGAGAGCCTGGCTCGCTACCTGCGATCCGGGGCGCGGCTGGGTGTGTCGCACTTCTACATCTACCTGGCCAACCTGCGCAGCGCGGCCGGCGACCGGGCGGGTGCGTTGGAGGCGCTCGGCCATGCCGAGCACCACATCCAGACGACCGGGGAGGCCCTGGCCGAGTCCGAGCTGTACCGGCTCAAGGGCCGGGTGCTGATGGCCGGCGATGATCCAGACGCGTCGGCGGCGACCGCGGCCTACGAGCAGTCGGTGGCGGCGGCCCGGCGCCAGAACGCGCGGCTGCTGGAGCTGAGCGCCGCCAGCCGGCTGGCCGTTCATCAGCTCAAGATCGGCCAGCCGCCCACGCTGCTGGCCCGGGTGGCGGAGCTGGACGAGTGGTTTGCGCCCGGATGTGGCGTGGCCGATGTCGTCCGGGCCCGCCGCCTGCTCGCCGCCGAGTCGGCGGCGGAGAAAAGCTAGACGCTGATCCCGCGGGCGGCCAGCCAGTCGGCCACCGGCTCCGGAGGCCGGCCCTCCCACTCGGCGCGGGTGGCCAGCCGGATCAGGTCGACATCGTCGCCGTCCAGCTCATCCCGGCGAAAGCTCAGGTAGATGGTGAGCGCGCCGGCCATGGCCAGCGATCCGTTGGCCACCGCCGGGTCCAGGTCGGCGAGCACCGTGCCGACCCGCTCCTCCAGGTCGTCCAGCACCGCCGCGGCCGGCTCGTCGGCGTCCTCAAACACCTGCTGAAAATCTCCGATGATGGGCTCGTCTTCGTCGGGATCGACGATCTCGGCGGCGCGCCGGACAACCTGTGCGAGTGAAACGGGCGTGGGCTCGGTGGGCACACCTTCACTATTGCAGTTTCCGGGGCCGTTCAAACACCGGGTGTCCGGGTGACGAAGTGCACCCCGGCCAGTCCCTCCAGAGAGAAGCTCTCGGCCGGGCCGTGACCGACGTCGATCTCCAGCTCTGGGCGGCCCCAGCGCTCGTAGAGCGCTGCGTTGATGTAGACGGGGACCGCGCCCACGGTGCCCAGCTGGACATCGGCCGGACCGGGCGGCAACTCAGCCGCGGTGACGCACATCGGTGCGCTTCCGTCGCAGCAGCCGCCCGACTGATGCAGGACGAGGGGCCCGTGGGCGGCCCCGAGGTGATCAAGCACCTCGAGGGCCGCCGGTGTGGCCGACACCATCGGCTTAGAAGAAGCCCATGGGGTTGGGGTCATAGCTGACCAGCAGACACTTGGTCTGGCTGTAGTGCTCCAGCATCATCCGGTGGTTCTCCCGGCCGACGCCGGAGCTCTTGTAGCCGCCGAACGCGGCGTGCGCGGGGTACTGGTGGTAGCAGTTGGTCCACACCCGGCCCGCCTTGATGGCCCGGCCCATCCGGAATGCGCGGCTGCCATCTCGCGTCCACACGCCCGCCCCCAGGCCGTACAGGGTGTCGTTGGCGATCTGCAGGGCCTCCGCCTCGTCCCGGAACGTGGTCACCGCCAGCACCGGTCCGAAGATCTCCTCCTGGAAGACCCGCATCTGGTTGTGGCCCTTGAGCACCGTCGGCTGGAAGTAGTAGCCGCCAGCCAGCCGGTCCTCCAGCGTCGGCCGATGGCCGCCGATAAGCACCTCGGCGCCCTCGTTGACGCCGATGGCCACGTAGTTCTCGATCTTCTCCAGCTGGGCGGTGGAGACCTGGGGGCCGATCATCGTCTCCCGGTCCAGCGGATCACCCTGCTTGATGGCCGCGATGCGCTCCAGGCAGCGCTCCATGAACGCGTCGTAGATCGATTCATGGATGAGCGCCCGTGAGGGACAGGTGCAGACCTCGCCCTTGTTGAACGCGTACAGCACCAGACCCTCCACCGCCTTGTCCAGGAAGGCGTCGTCGGCCGCCATCACGTCCTCGAAGAAGATGTTCGGCGACTTGCCGCCGAGCTCGGTCGTCGACGGGATGAGGTTCTGGGCCGCGTAGGACATGATCAGGCGACCGGTCACCGTCTCGCCGGTGAAGGCGATCTTGGCGATGCGCGGGTTGGAGGCCAGCGCCCTGCCCATCGAGGCTCCGGGGCCGTTGACGATGTTGAGCACCCCGGGCGGGATGAGGTCGCCGACCACCTCGGCCAGCTTGAGGATCGACCACGGGGTGGGGCTGGCCGGCTTGAGCACCGTGCAGTTCCCGGCGGCCAGCGCCGGGGCCACCTTCCAGGCCGCCATCAGCAGCGGGAAGTTGAACGGAATGATCTGGCCGACCACACCGAGTGGCTCCTGGAAGTGGTACGCGTACGTCTGGTCGTCGATCTCCGAGATCCGGCCCTCCTCGGCGCGGGCGGCGGCAGCGAAGTACCGGAAGTGGTCGATGGCCAGCGGGATGTCGGCGGCCAGCGTCTCGCGCACCGGCTTGCCGTTCTCGTAGCTCTCGGCGACGGCGAGCATCTCCAGGTTGGCCTGCATCGCGTCGGCGACCGCGTCCAGCACCGCGGCGCGGTCGGCGGGGGACTTGGCGCCCCAGGCGTCCTTGGCGGCATGAGCGGCGTCCAGGGCCAGCTCCACGTCGTCCGGCGTGCCCGAGGCGACCTCGCAGAACGGCTCACCCGTCGATGGGGTGACGTTCGGCCGGTACTCGTGCCCGGCGGGCGCGACCCACTCGCCGCCGATAAAGTTGTCGTAGCGATCCTGAAGGGCGACCGGGCTGTCCGGCTGTCCCGGTGCCGCGTAGGTACTGCTCTGTTCGGTGATGGCCATGGTGGCTCCAGTTGAGGTGATGGGCGTCACCCGGACCGTCTCACCCAGGCCCCCGGTGCGTCATCCGGCCCCCTCCGCGAACCGGGTGGGTAGCCGACCCGTACGGGTCCGCTACTGACCGGAGGGCACGCGCGCGTCCAGCTCCGCCATCCAGGCCGCGTCATGGCCGTCGGAGGGCGCCCGCCAGTCCGAGCGCGGGGACAGCGATCCTCCGGAGCCGACCTTGGGCGCATTGGGCAGCGCCGAGCGCTTGAACTGGCTGGTCTGAAAGAACCGGTGCAGGAACACGCCCAGCCAGTGGCGGATGTCGTCCAGCGAGTAGGCGTTGCGCTTCTCGGCCGGGATGAGGTCCGGCCAGTCGCCCCGGTCGCGGTCGCCCCAGGCGAACTCGGCCAGGTAGGCGACCTTGCTGGGCCGGTAGCCGAACCGCAGGATGTAGTACAGGAAGAAGTCCTGGAGCTCATAGGGGCCCACCGTGTCCTCGCTGTTCTGCTCAGGACCATCGCCGGCCGCGTCGCCGCTGGCCGGGATCAGCTCCGGGGAGATGGCGGTGTCGAGGATGTCGCTGAGCACCGCGTTCGCTGCCTCGCCGAATTGATCGCTGTCGATCGCCCACCGGATGAGGAAGCTGATCAGGGTCTTGGGCACCGAGGCGTTGACGCTGTAGTGCGACATCTGATCTCCCACCCCGTAGGTCGCCCAGCCCAGCGCCAGCTCGGACAGATCGCCGGTGCCGAGCACCAGGCCCTGGTGGTAGTTGGCCAGGCGGAACAGGTGCGACGTCCGCTCGCCGGCCTGGACGTTCTCAAACGTGATGTCGTAGACCTTCTCGCCCTCGGCGGCCGGATGGTCCAGGTCACGCAGCATCTGCATCGCCGACGGCTTGATGTCCAGCTCGGCGGCACTGACGCCGAGCGCCTTCATCAGCGCGTGCGAGTTGCGCAGCGTCCGGGCGCTGGTGGCAAATCCGGGCAGCGTGTAGCCGAGGACGTTCGTCCGGGGGAGGCCGAGCCGGTCCATGGCGCGGGCGGCCACGGTGAGCGCATGGGTGCTGTCCAGACCCCCGGAGACGCCGATCACCACCTTCTTGATGCCGGTGGCCAGCAGCCGCGTCTGCAGCCCGCGGACCTGGATGTTGTAGACCTCGCCGCATCGGTCGTTGCGGGTGGCCGGATTGGCCGGGACATACGGGAAGCGCTCGATCCGCCGCCGCAGCGGGAACGCCTCGGGGGGCAGGCCGAGCTCAAACTCAATCCGGCGCAGCTCACCCAGGCGGCCGCGCAGATCATGGATGGCGTCGCCGTAGCTGGAGGTGGTCATCCGATCCGAGGTCAGCCGATCCAGGTCCAGGTCGGCGACGATCAGCTCCTCGTCGTCGCTGAACCGGGGCGCTTCGATCAGGAGTTGCCCGTTCTCGCAGATGAGGGCCTGACCGTCCCAGGCGACATCGGTCGTCGATTCTCCGAGGCCGGCCGCCGTGTAGATGTAGGCGGCGATCGTCCGGGCCGAGTGGTTCAGGCACAGCTCGCGGCGGTAGCCGTCCTTGCCGATGGTGATATTGCTGGCCGACAGGTTGGCCAGCACGGTGGCGCCGGCCATGGCGCCGTAGGTGCTCGGCGGGATGGGAGTCCAGAGGTCCTCGCAGATCTCGACGTGGAGAATGAACTCCGGCAGGTCCCGCGCGGCGAACAGCAGCTGGGGCGTGAACGGGACACTGGCCCCGAGCAGGCGGAGCTCGTCTCCCACCAGATCCCGGGCGGCCCGGAACTGGCGCTTCTCGTAGTACTCGCGGTATTCCGGGAGGTAACTCTTGGGCACCGCCCCCAGGATCTCCCCCCGGTGGATGACGATGGCGGCGTTGAACAGTCCTCCCTCGGCCTGCACCGGGGCGCCCACCACCAGCACCGGGCGCAGCTCCCGGCTGGCGGTCACGATCGCGCCCAGGGCGTCGGCGACGCCGTCGAGCATGGCCTGCTGGTGAAACAGGTCCTCGCTGGAGTAGGCCGCCAACCCCAGCTCCGGGAAGACGACGAGTGCGGCATGCTCGGCATGGGCGCGCCGGGCCAGCTCCACCGTCCGCTGCCCGTTGAATTTCGGGTCGCCGAGCCGGATGTGGGGCACGGCGGCCGCCACCCGGACAAACCCGTGGGAGTACGGGGAGTGAAACGGTGTCCCGGGACCGTCGGCCAAGGCGCGCATGAGCGGAAGTATCGCCGGACGGGCCGCCGGGAGGCGTCGGCGCCGCCTCCAGCGCCCTCAGAAGCGGAGCAGCGCCCCGATGCCTGCGCCCCGGACCAGCGCCGCGGGGGGCGGATCGTTGCCCTCGCCCAGCAGCGTGACCGCGGCATCCTGGAGCACGGCGGCCTCCACCGCGGCCTCGCGCAGGTCCGCCACCGCCGCCAGGCCGGTGCCGTCGGCCGGGCAGGCCGTGCCCTCGGCATACAGCAGCCCGCACTGCGGGCAGCGGCTGCCGCGGGCGGCGAAATTGTGGTCCAGGACCAGTCGCTCCACCCGCCGCTCGTCCAGGGCCATGAGCACGGCGTCGACGCCGACGACCGCGGTGGTACCGGCGGCCAGGCGTTCCTCCAGCTGCGCCAGCGCCTCGGCCTGTTCGGCGGTGTGCTCGCGCTCCAGCAGCCGGGCCGCCGCCGCCCGGACGTCGGCGGGACCGGCGGTCTCGGCATCCAGGGAGAGACGATCGCCGACCAGGGCCGGACGGAGATCATTGTGGAGCAGCTCGGCGAACCGGGCGACGTCCTCCACGGGACCGCCCAGGACCAGGCGCGTGAACCGCTGCCTCTGCCAGTGGCGGTAGAGCTCGCCGGCAACATGGCGCAGATGCTGGTCGGCCTCGTCGTCGGCGCTGCGTTCGTAGTTGGCCTGCGACCAGCCCCCGCGGCTGTGCTGTCCGTGCACGTGATCGGTCACGGTCGCCTCCGGGCGCAGACCGAGGGCGGGGCCCTCAAAGATCCGGCCGATCCGCCGGGTGATCAGCACCACGGCCCAGCGCTCCCCGGTCTCGCCGACCACGAGCGGTTCCACGTACGGGCGCCGGGCGATGACGATCCGCGATGGGGCCGGATGGGAGAGCGGCACCGCCTCAAACAGGTCCTGAGCGGTGGAGCTGTAGACGGCCAGGGCCCGCACCCCGGATACCGGCGCCTCCCCGGAGTCCAGGTACTCCTCCAGGCGGGCGATGTCGGCCTGGACCGCCTGGCGATCGGCATGGTCCCAGGAGGTGTCGCTGCGGCTGGCGCGGTGGCCCTCATCAATCAGCGATCGCAGCTGGGTGGCGCGGGCGGGCGCGGTGGCGAACCGCTCGGGGTCCAGGTCGAAGATGAGGCTGACCACGGGGTGCTCGCCGCTGCGCTCCAGCAGCCGGCGGGCGGTGTCGGTGCCCATGGTCACCGGCCCTCGGCCCCCTCGCCGCTGCCGCGCACGCCGCTGGCGTGGTCGGCCTCATCGTCGGGCGTGGATTGGCGGTAGGGGTCGGAATCGGCGGTCGGGTCAGGCTCGCCCACCGGCGTGTTGAGTGAGTGGTGGGGATCCTGATCACGCCGGGGCTGATCCTCAGGGACGTCCTCGGCGGCGAGCTCATGCGGCTGGTACTTGGGCTCCAGCGGGCGGTCGGCCGCCTCGGCCGGGTCGGCGGCGCGCTCGTAGTGACGCTCAGGCTCGTGACGTGGCCCCGGGTTGGGATCAGGTGTCATGGCGCTCCTTTCACGCTTGCTCTCGACGGCTACCCAGCTTAACCGTGAGCAAACGAGGCGCCGGTGGCCAGGCTGAGTGCTTTACCATCGAGCGCCGCCTGCGTGAGGAGCCTGACATCCCCGGTCGCGTCTCGCTGTTCATCACCTGTTTCAACGACACGCTGTTTCCCCGCACCGGTCAGGCGGTGGTCACGCTGCTGGAGCGGCTCGGGGTGGCGGTGGACTTCCCGTTGGAGCAGACCTGCTGCGGGCAGATGCACTTCAACGCCGGCTATGCCCGGGAGACCATCCCGCTGGTGCGGCGGTTTGTGGATGTGTTCGGGGACAGCGAGGTTGTGGTGTCCCCCTCGGCGTCGTGCGTGGGCATGGTGCGCGACTACTACGGGCGGGTGGCTGAGCTGGCCGGCGACGACGGTCTGGCCCGGGAGGTGCAGGCGCTGACGCCGCGGGTCCTGGAGCTCACCGAGTTCCTGGTCGACCGGCTGGACGTGGAGGACGTGGGCGCGTTCTTTCCCCGGCGGGTCACCTATCACCCCACCTGCCACAGCCTGCGCATGCTCCACGTGGGTGACCGGCCCCTGCGGCTGCTGCGGGCGGTGCGCGGGATCGATGTGGTGGAGCTGCCTGAGGCCAGGGAGTGCTGCGGCTTCGGGGGGACGTTTGCGGTCAAGAACGCGGATACGTCGATCGCCATGCTCACCGACAAGGTGCGCACCATTCTCGACACCGGAGCCGAGGTGTGTGTGAGCGCCGACAACTCGTGTCTGATGCACATCGGCGGGGCGCTGTCGCGCCAGCGGGCCGGGGTGCGGACCATGCATATCGCCGAGGTGCTGGCCGAGACCGATCCGGCCCGGACCGACCCGCGGGCGCCCGCGCGGTGACCGACGCCGCCGCCCATCCGCCGTTCCCCGAGGCCGCCCGGGTGGCGCTCGCCGATGCCCAGCTGCGCCACAACCTGGGCCACGCCACCCACGCCATCCGGGCCAAGCGCGCCGGGGTGGTGGCTGAGCTGCCGGACTGGGAGGCCCTGCGGGAGGCCGGGCGCGGGCTCAAGGAGCGCGTGCTGCGCCATCTGGACGAGCACCTGCTGGCGCTGGAGGCGGCGGTGCAACGGGCCGGGGGGACCGTGCACTGGGCGCGGGACGCGGCCGAGTGCAACCGGATCGTCGGCGACCTGGTGGCGGCCCACGGGGTCGACGAGGTGATCAAATCCAAGTCGCTGACCACCGAGGAGACCAGGCTCAACGAGGCGTTGGCCGACCGGGGCATCCGCGCCTGGGAGACCGACCTGGCGCAGCTCATCGTGCAGCTCGGCGACGACATGCCCTCCCACATATTGGTCCCCGCCATCCACAAGAACCGGGCCCAGATCCGCGAGCTGTTCCTGCGCACCCTGCCTGACGCTCCCCCGGATCTCTCCGACGACCCGCGGGCGCTGGCCGAGGCGGCGCGCCGCCACCTGCGCCGGCTGTTTCTCAGCGCCCGGGTCGGGATCAGCGGCGTGAACTTCGCCATCGCCGAGACGGGCACCGTCTCGGTGGTGGAGTCCGAGGGCAACGGCCGGATGTGCACCACTCTGCCGGAGGTGCTCATCAGCGTGATGGGGATTGAGAAGATCATCCCCGCCTGGGAGGACCTGGAGATCTACCTCCAGCTCCTGCCCCGGTCCTCCACCGCCGAGCGGATGAACCCGTACACGTCGCTGTGGACCGGGGTCACCCCCGGCGACGGTCCGCAGGAGTTTCACCTGGTGCTCGTCGACAACGGCCGCACCGACGTGCTCGCCGATGAGGTCGGCCGCCAGGCGCTCAATTGCATTCGCTGCTCGGCCTGCCTGAACGTGTGCCCGGTCTACGAACGCACCGGCGGCCACGCCTATGGCTCCACGTATCCCGGGCCGATCGGCGCCATCCTCACCCCGATGCTCAGCGGCTTGGACGAGGCCGGATCGCTGCCCTATGCCTCCAGCCTGTGCGGCGCCTGCTACGAGGTGTGCCCGGTCAAGATCAACATCCCGGAGGTGCTCGTCCATCTCCGCCGCCGCCAGGTGGAGCACGAGACGCGCGATGGCGGCGTGCGCAAGCGCCTCGGACCTGAGCACGTGGCGATGCGGACCATGGCCCGGGTGTTCGCCCACCGCCGTCTCTACGAGGCGGCCCAGCGCAGCGGCCGGTTCGCCCAGTGGCCGCTGGTGCGCGACGGCACCATCCCGCGGCTGCCCGGGCCGCTGTCCGGTTGGAGCGCGGCCCGGGACCTGTCGCCGGTGCCGGAGCAGAGCTTTCGGGACTGGTGGCGGCAGCGGGGATGACGAGCGCCCGCGACGAGATCCTGGGCCGGATCCGAGCTGCACTGGCCGACGTGCCCGCCGGCGAGCGCCCGGAACAGGTGCCGGTGCCCCGGGACTACCGGCAAGACGGAGAGCTGACCGGGGAGGCGCTGGTGGAGCGGTTCGCTGAACGCGTGCGCGACTACGACGCCTCGGTGCGCCGGACGACCCGGGACGGCGTGGCCGCGGCGGTGGCGGCTGCCTGCGCCGACATGGACGTGCGACGCGTGGTGATCCCGCCCGGTCTGCCCGCCGAGTGGCGGCCGGCCGGACTGGAGGCGGTGGAGGATGATGCGCTCACGGTGCACCAGGTCGACGAGATCGACGCCGCGCTCACCGGCTGCGCGGTGGCCATCGCCGAGACCGGCACCCTCATCCTCGACGGCCAGGGGCTGTCCGGGCGGCGGCTGCTGACGCTGGTTCCAGATCATCACGTGTGCGTCGTGGCGGCGGGCCAGATCTCAGACCTCGTCCCGGAGGCCGTGCGGGCGCTCACCTCAGCGGTGCGCCAGCAGGGAGTGCCGGTGACCCTCGTCTCCGGGCCGTCGGCGAGCTCGGACATCGAGCTCGCCCGCGTGGACGGCGTCCACGGACCCCGCCACCTCACGGTCGTCATCGTCGACGACTAGAGCTGCTGACGGACGCCGGCCTCCTGGCGGGTCCGCTCCAGCTGGCCGGCCAGGGTCCCGCGCATCGCCGCCGCTCCCGGCCCGCGCCGCAGGACCGGCAGCACGGGCTTCTGGCGCAGGTCCTCAAAGGCAAACGCCGTTCCGGCGTACCAGGCCACCCCGGCGATGACCGCGGCGACGATGCCGGCGGCGTCCTGGAGGCCGCGGGCGCTCGTCACCTCGTAGAGCCCGTACAGGATGGCCCGCGTCGCCGACAGCGCCAGGACGGCCGCGATGAGCGGTTTGCCGGGCACCGCCAGGAGGGCGAGGGACACCACCACGCCGGCGAAGCCGAGCAGGAAGAACCCCTCGGTGAGGCTGATGGCTCCGGGCGTGCCGGTGACCAGAAGCAGGCCCAGGGCCAGCCAGGAGGTGGTGAACAGTCCGAGCACGGTGGCCGCCAGCGTGTCCCGGGCCAGGTAGGCGATGATCGCGGCCAGGCCCTCCAGCGGAAACACGAACGTGACCAGGACAAGGCCGACCTGGTGGGACTCGGCGACCGGGATCCAGCCGCAGCTCTCAGCCGCCAGCAGCAGCATGCCGATGCCGAAGGAGAACAGCCCCAGCGGGAGCGGGTTGCCCAGGGGACGGACGTTGATCCGGATGGCCGGATTGGTTTCGGGATGACCGCCGTTGCCGCTGCTCATCAGGTCCGAAAGCCGCCGGGGGATGGGCTGGACGGAACTCCGCCGATGCCGCCCGGCGCGGCAGTCCCGGTCATGCCGCTGCCCCCGCCGGGGCGCTGGTCATAAACGTGGCGCTCATGTCGTCATCCCCGTGCTCCGGGATGCCCTCCTCCATCCGCCGGCGGATGGCGCTGACCGCCGGGAGCTTGAGGTCATGGCGAGCGGCCGCCTCCTCCACCAGCCCGGCGTCCTTGGCGGCCAGCTTGAGCGAGAACGACGGCGTGAAGTCGCGCTCCATCATCGCCTTGCCCTTGAGCCGCAGGTACGGCAGGTCCAGCGGGCCGCCCTCCACGGCGTCGAGCAGGAGCTGCGGATCCAGGCCCATGCCCTCGGCCAGGGCGATGGCCTCGGCCGCCCCCTCCACGATCGATACCAGCCAGGCGTTGGTCACCAGCTTGAGCTGTGCCCCGTGGCCCGCCCCACCCACCCACATGGTGCGCTGGCCGACGGCGCCGAAGATCGGCTCCAGCCGGTCCTTGAGCCGATCCGGCCCGGAGGCCAGCACAGTGAGCTTGCCCTGCTCGGCCGGCTCCTTGGTGCCCAGCACCGGAGCGTCCACAAACTCCAGGTTGCGCTCCCGGGCCAGCTCGACGCACCGGTCGGTCCCGCTCTCCCCGATGGTGCTCATCTGCAGCCAGATGACCCCGTCGGTGTCGCCGGCGCCCAGCGCCTGCTCGATTGAATCCAGTACGGCGTCGGCGTCGGCCAGCACGGTCAGGATGACGGCGGCGCCGTCGGCGGCCTGCGCGGGTGAATCCACAACCTGGGCGCCGTCTTCGGTGAGCGGCTCCGCCTTGTCCCGGGAGCGGTTCCAGGCGCGGATGTCAAAACCGGCCCGGGCCAGATTGCGCGCCATGGCGAATCCCATGGTGCCCCCGGCGCCGAGCACGGCGATCGTTTCCTTCCCTGCCATTGGCGGTCCTTTCTCTACGCGGTGGGTGGCGGTTCCGCCACGCCCGTCCCCTACCCGCTCGCCCGGCCGGATACCCGGGGTTGCGGACGGCGGCGCCGGGTAGCCCTCTCATGTCCGGTCCATGACGACGCAAGAGGAACGAGATGGCTGACAAGACCACCGGTGAGTTCGTGCTGGAGCATCTGGCCGACGCCTGGGGCATCCACCGCATCTATGGATATCCGGGTGACGGGATCAACGGGATCATCGGCGGGTTTCACCAGATGGGCGACCGGATTGAGTTCACCCAGGTCCGCCATGAGGAGGTGGCCTCGTTCGCCGCCTGCGCCCACGCCAAGTTCACCGGCGAGGTGGGGGTGTGCATGGCCACCTCCGGACCGGGGGCCATCCATCTTCTCAACGGGCTCTACGACGCCAAGCTGGACCATCAGCCGGTGGTGGCCATCATCGGCCAGCAGGCTCGGATGTCGCTGGGGTCCGAGTATCAGCAGGAGGTCGATCTGGTCACGCTGTACAAGGATGTGGCCAGCGAATTTGTGCAGGTGTGCATGGTGCCCCAGCAGGCTCAGCACCTGATCGACCGGGCCATGCGGATCGCCAAGGCGACGCGTTCGCCGACGTGCATCATCTTCCCCAACGACGTCCAGGAGATGCCCTACAGCCCGCCGCCCCGGGCGCACGGGGCGGTGCCGTCCTCCAGTGCCGCCATCCGCCGCCCCCACGTCGTCCCCGACGACACCGCGCTGCGCCACGCTGCGGAGATCCTCAATGAGGGTGAGAAGGTGGCGATCCTGGTGGGTCAGGGGGCCAAGGCCGCCTTCACCGAGGTGGCCGAGGTGGCCGAGATCCTCGGCGCCGGCGCGGCCCGGGCGCTCAACGGGCGCGCGGTGCTTCCGGACGACCTGCCGTGGGTGACCGGTTCCATCGGGTTGCTGGGCACCCTGCCGTCCTACGAGCTCATGGACGAGTGTGACTCGCTGCTCATGGTCGGCACCAACTTCCCCTACTCCGAGTGGCTGCCTGAGCCCGGACAGGCCCGGGGGGTGGAGATCGACATCGACGCCCGGCTGATCGGCAACCGCTACCCCACCGAGGTCAACCTGGTGGGCGATGCGGCGGAGACGCTGCGCGCCCTCATACCCCTGCTCCAGCGCAAGGAGGACCGCGCCTGGCGCGAGAAGATTGAGCGGGGGGTGGATCGCTGGTGGCGGATCCTGGACGAGCAGGCCCACCAGCCGGCCAACCCCATCAACCCCCAGCTGGTGTTCCACGAGCTGAGCTCGCGGCTGCCCGACGGCGCCATCCTGACCTCGGACTCGGGCTCGTCCACCGACTGGTGGGCACGCCACGTCAAGGTGCGACCGGGGATGATGGCGGCGCTCTCCGGGACGCTGGCCACCATGTGCCCGGCGATCCCGTACGCGCTGGCGGCCAAATTCGCCTACCCCGACCGGCCGGTCGTCGCCTCCATCGGCGACGGTGCCATGCAGATGCTCGGCATCAACGCGCTGATCGACATCGCCCACTACGCCAAGCGCTGGCCGGACCAGCGGGTGGTCGTCAACGTGCTCAACAACCGTGACCTCAATCAGGTCACCTGGGAGCAGCGCGTCATGTCCGGCGACGCCAAGCTCGACGCCTCCCAGGTGCTGCCGCCGTTCGACTACGCCGGCTACGCCCGGCTACTGGGGTTGCACGGCGTGCGGGTGGAGCGCCCGGAGGACGTCGGCGGAGCCTGGGACGAGGCGCTCGCCGCCGGCCGTCCGGCGCTGATTGAGTTTGTCACCGACCCCGAGGTACCGCCGCTGCCGCCCCACATCCGGTTTGAGCAGGCCAAGGAGTTCGCTCACAGCCTGATGCAGGGCGACCCGGCCGGGCCCGAGATGATCCGGCAGTCGATGCGCGGCAAGCTGGCCGAGTTTCTCACCCGGTGAGCGATCTCACGCGTCGCGGCGCATGAGACTCCAGGCGGCGAGCGCCACCGCCACCAGCGTGTAGCCGACAAACACGGCGAATCCCGTCCACACCGCCAGGTGGTGGGTGTTGTCGAACGTGTGGCTGGCCACCGTGGTGCCGGCGCTGAGCGGCAGGTAGGGCGAGATGCTGTCGTTGACGCTGGAGGGCAGGATGGCCACGATGCCCGGGAGCACGAACAGCAGCGCCACGTAGGTGGCGATGCCGCCGGCGGTGTTGCGCAGGATCCCGCCGATCCCGGTGCAGAACACGGCGAGCACGGTCATGTACAGGGCGGCGCCGACCACCGTGCGCAGTGCGCCGGAGTAGCCGAGCCCGTGCTGGACGTGGTGCGAGGAGACGATCGCCTGGACGGCGAAGAACGAGATGAACGAGGCGATGAGCATCAGTACCAGGGTCACCGCGGCGTAGACCAGGATCTTTCCCCACAGGACGGGCAAGCGCCGGGGGACGGCCATCAGGCTGGAGCGGATCATGCCGGTGGAGTACTCGCCGGTGATGACCAGGACGCCGAGCACGCCGATGGCCAGCTGGGCCAGGTGCCAGCCGCCCACGGCGGTGTTGATGGAGTCATAGGTGGCCCGGTCATGGGGGCTGAGCTGGTTCCAGCGGCCCATCTGGATGGCGGCGATGAGCGCGCCCAGGCCGGCCTGGCCCAGGAAGGCCACCAGCAGCGTCCAGCGGGTGGAGCGCAGTGACCACAGCTTGGTCCACTCCGAGCGCAGGACGTTGAATTGGGTCACCCGTCCGGTGCCGGTGGCGGTCCGGGAGGTCCGCGTCTGCGGGGTCTCGACGGCGGTGGTGCTGGTGCTCATGCGGCCTCCTCAATCGGCTCGGCCGGGGTCTCGCCGAACATGGCGTGGTATTCGACGGCCCCGCCGGTCAGGCGCATGAAGGCCTGCTCCAGTGAGGCGCGCTGGGGGGTGAGCTCATGCAGAACGATCTGGTGACGCTGCGCCACCTCGCCCACCTCGGCACTGGTCAGGCCGTGGACCTCCAGCACCTCGCGCTCCGGACTGGTGATTGCCACCTGATCGGCGGCGAGCGCGTCGCGCAGCTCGGTGGCCTGCGGCGTGCGCACCAGGACGGCCGCCCCATGCGAGGCCTCGGCCACGATGTCGGCCACGCTGGTGTCCGTGATGAGCCGGCCGCGGCCGATGATCACCAGCTGATCGGCCGTTTGCGCCATCTCGGCCATCAGGTGGGAGGAGACGAACACGGTGCGCCCCTCGGCGGCCAGTCCCTTGAGCAGGTTGCGGATCCACAGGATCCCCTCCGGGTCCAGGCCGTTGGCGGGCTCGTCGAGAATGAGGACCTCCGGGTCGCCGAGCAGGGCGGCCGCCACCCCGAGGCGCTGTCCCATGCCGAGCGAGAAGCCGCCGGCCCGCCGCCGGGCCACCTCGCCCAGGCCGACGAGGTCGATGACCTCCTCCACCCGTCCCCGCCCGATGCCGTGGGTCTGGGCCATGGCCAGGAGATGGTTGTAGGCCGACCGTCCGGTATGGATGGCGCGGGCCTCCAGCAGCGTCCCCACCTCATGCAGCGGGGCGGGCGCGTCCCGGTAGGGCTTTCCGTTGACGGTGGCGGCGCCGGAGTTCGGCCGGTCGAGCCCCACGATCACCCGCATCGTCGTCGATTTCCCGGCGCCGTTGGGGCCAAGGAAACCGGTGACGATGCCGGGTTTGACGGTGAACGTGAGATCGTCGACCGCCACCTTCTCGCCGTAACGCTTGGTCACGTGGTCGATTTCGATCATGGGTTCATTGTCGGCGTCCGGCCGGTCGCTGGCAATGCCGCCCCGGGATGAACGGGCCGTCCCGCCTCCCCCTCAAGGGGGAGAGCCCCGGGCCGCGGGCGCCGTGAGGCGCCTCTGGCCGCCCCCGCGCGCCGCGTCGCCGGCTACCGTCCGAGCAACGCGCAGACGGCGGCGGCCTGGAGAGACCGCAGCTGGTGCAGAAGGGCTCCGGTGGGTGCGGCGATGTTCAGCGACGTGGTCACCGACCGCCGGCCATCGGCCGTGGCGGCCGCCCACTGCACATAGCCGGGGAAGTTCCCGGTATGGCCGTATACGGTGCCGCACCGCGTCTGGTACCGGAAGATCGCCAGGCCGGCAGCGTTGGTGCCGGGACCAGCCGGGCTGGAGGAGCCGGCGATGAACCGCATCTGCTGACGGCGCTGTGCGCGGCCGAAGAACCGGCCGCCGAGATCGGCGCGGATGAACGCGCCCAGATCCGCCGGCGTGGAGACGATGGCGCCCGACGCCCACGCCCCGCTGGGGCTCAGGAACGCGGTGACGTCCTGCGGAGGCTTACCCGGTGCCACGTCGTAGCCGTGCAGGAACGGCGTCGGCAACAAGACATTCCCCACCGGAAACGATGTCTGGGTCAGTCCGGCGGGTCGGAACACCAGCGACGACAGCAGCGAGCCGAAGGATCGGTCGGTGACCTTCTGTTCGATCAACCCGACGACGATGTTGTCGGTGTTTGAGTACGCATAGCGCGAGCCGGGCCGGAACTCCAGGCCCTGGGTGCGGACCCAGCCGATGATCTGCATCGGCGACACGTAACCCCGAGGGTTCGTGCCCGCCTGCTGTCGGAAGCCCTCCGACCTGGTGTAGTCCGGCAGGCCACTGGTGTGGTTGAGCATCTGACGCACGGTGACCGCAGACCAGGCGCGCGGCATCACCCCGGCCAGCCGCTGCCCAATGGTGTCATCCAGCCCCAGCCGACCAGCCTGCACCAGGCGCAGGGCGATGGCTCCGGTATAGGCCTTGGTGATGCTGGCGATCCGCATATGGTCGCCCGGGCGGGGCGCCCCGGGACGCGTCGCATCCGCCCGGCCGGCCCGGAGAACGGTGGTATGCCCCCGCCGGTTGAGGGTCAGGATCGCTCCGATCGGTCCCCCGGGCGCGGTCACGAGGCGATTGAGGAGGCGCTGCACCGCGGCATCCGTGGTTCGGGCGCCGGGCCGGGCCACACCGCTGCTGGGGAGCGTCAGTGCCCCAGCGGTGGCCGCCAAGACCAACCCCGCCAGCAGGACGCCCCTGATCCACCGGTTCACACCGACCACCATACCGCCGGGGTTCGCCCGGCGGTGGGCGTTCACCGGCCCGGGCTCAGGTCCAGCTCACGGTGAGGCTGTCGCGCTTGCCGAAGCGCTCCAGGTGCGAGCCGATGACCTGGCGCATCCGCTCGCGCCCGGCCTCGTCGACGGCACTGACCGTGAGGTCAAGCTCACCCTGACGGGCGTGCAGTTCGCAGCGCCCAAACTCGAATTGGATGTAGCCGCTGTCATCGCCAAACGAGGCATCGACCTTGTGGCCGAAGTGCTTGCACAGCTGCCGCAGGTAGGGGACCGGCTTATCGGTCGCCACCGCGGCCCGGGAGGTGAGCGTGGAGGTCATGTCAGCGCAGGCTAGTGCGCACGGTGACCAGGGCGGCGCTGTATCCCGACACCGGCACCTCGTAACCGTGGGCGCCGGGCAGGACCGTCTCCTGCCGGAACCGCCCCCGCCAGTGTCCGCCGGGCCCCACCCACTGCCCGGCCAGGGTCACGTGCCGGCGCGCGGTCGGCCCGGGCGCCAGCAGCCGCTGTACCCGCCCGGGCCCGCTGCCCGGAAGGGCCAGCCGGACGTTGGTGCCCCGGGCGCCCTTGTTGATCAGCAGCACGCGCTCGGTGCCGTCGCCGCGCACCACCCAGGCTGTGAGGCGGACGCCCACAGGCGCCCGCAGCGCGGAGGCGATCAACGAGGAGCGGCCGGCGAGCATGCGCTGAAACAGGATGAACCCGTACAGGATCGGTCGCGGCCGCAGGCCGTGGCCGGTGACGAAGAACGGCGGGTTGAACGCGCGGGCGCGCAGGTGGAGGTCGACCGAGTCGACGCCGACCCGCATGAGTGAGAACAGCGCGTCGGGCGCCCACAGCGCGTTGGCGAACGTGCCGCTGACCGACTCGGTCCCCCCGCAGGTGACCGCGTTGAATTCATCCAGGGCAAACGGCAGACCGGCCCGGTGAGCGACGTTCACGGCCGGCCGGATCCCGGCGGCCAGCCCCGTGGTGGCCCGGTCGGAGAGGAGCCGGGCGATGGTGGGGTAGCCGCGCTCCGACGGCGCATCGCAGGCGTTGAGCGGATAGCGGTGGGCGGTGACGAAGGCCAGTCGGCCGCGCGCCCCGGCGATGAGGCCCGGCAGCCACTGGGTCTGGGTCGGATCCGAGATCTCCGGACCCCCGGCGGGAACGTGAACCCCGACCCGGTCCAGCGCAGCCACATAGGCGTTGAACTGGTGAACGTAGTTGTCCGGGGCGTAGCGATCGGCCCAGGCGAAGAAGCGCACCACTCGGGCGCGGGCGACGGTGATGAGCCCCAGGGTGGCCATCTTGGGGTACAGGTCGGGCTCGTTGCCGATCTCCACCGCCTGCACCGTGCCCGGCGGCAGCCGGTCGACGACTGCCTTGACGAACGCCGCCGCCCGGGCCGGGTTGCGGTCGGCCAGGTTGAGGTCCAGGACGACGCCGACATGGGCGGCGGCCACCAGCCGCGCCGTGTCCGACAGCCAGTTCCGGGTCAGCGGGTACGACCAGTTCGGCGCGCGCCGGCCGCCCGGGTCCCACCAGGACAGGTCAGCGGATTCGCCACCGATCCGCAGCGTGAACGGGATCCCGGGAAGCCGGAGCAGGTCGATGGTCCGGGCGAACAGCTGTCGCTGGTTGGCGTAGTGCGGAAGCGTCCAGTACTCGGTCGACAGATCCAAGAACGGCGTCGGCACCGGCCGCGGCGCCGCACCGCCCAGATGGACGGCCGCCACCGGCCACCCGGGGACCGGCGGGTCCAGGGGCGCCGCGGCCGTGGCCGCCGGTGGCCGCCCCACCCGGTGGGCGCTGCCGAAGGAAACGACCAGCAGCAGGATCGCCACCCCACTGACGCAGCCCAGGCCGAGGAGGACCCGGTGGGTGGCGCGCAATTGACCGACCCGGCTTCGGATGCCGGTGACGTGGCCCCCCGGCGGGGGTTGTGGGTCTGAAGAGCTGAGCATGGCGAGCGTGCGGGGGCGCGCGCCGATTATGCGCGGCTGACCTTAGGCGTGAGCTTAAGGTCCGATGGGGTCCCCGGCCAGCCATCTCCCCCCGCGTGTGTACAGGTCCTCCACCGCGGGCCCGGTGAGGCCGGGCATGTCCGGCTTGACCTCGTAGCCGATCCGGGTCTGGATGTAGGCGAGATGCCGGTAGCCGGCCGGGAACCGGGCCAGCAGCTCCCGGTCAAGCGCCGGGCCGGCGCCGCCGGAGACCGGCGTCAGGCGATCCAGCTCATAGATCGGCTGGCGGAGCACCAGCCCCCAACGACCGTCCCGCCGTTCCAGGAAGTCGTAGAACCGTCCGGTGCAGATCACGTCGCACTCCACGTCGTGCACCACCGTACGCTGGGTGATGGTCATCTTCGTCTGAGCGATCGCCCGCGCTCCGGCCAGGTCCATGGCCGTGCCGCCGAGGAAGTGCAGGATGCGGACCCCGCGGTCAAAGCCCTCGCGGCTGACCGCGATGAAGTCGGCCGCTGGACCCTGAAACCAGGTGGCCATCATCACGCCGTCGTCATGCCAGACGGTGGCAAACCGATCCCAGTCGCCGGCGTCGCGCCACACCACCCAGTTCTCCACCAGGTCCCGGATCGCCTGGGCGTCGTCGGTCATCAGAACACGCCCGCCGGCGCCCCGGGGATCTGGCTGGTGGGCGGGATCGGCGGCCCCACGGTGCCGTCCAGCGGAGGCGTCCCGTAGGTGTGAAAGGTGTCGATGGTCTTGACCCCCCAGGCCTGGCCGCGCTTGCGCTCGGCCTCGCTCCAGCGGATCGGCTCGTACGCCGGGTCGTAGATGAAGTGGGTGCCGGTGGTGACCTCCACCCGGTTGCCGCCCGGCTCATACACGTACAGGAACATGCCCTGGGCGACGGCGTGCTTGGAGGGCGCCGCCTCAATGGGCACGTCGGCATCGAGGAACAGGTCGGCGGCGCGGAGCAGCTCCTCCCGGGTATCGACAAACCAGGCCAGGTGATGGAGACGACCGCGGCCACCGGCGTGATCGGCGGTGTAGATCAGCTCATGGGCGGCAATGGTCAACGTCATCCAGGCGCCCGCCTCCTCGCCGCTGTCGAGCACCACCTGCTCAATCAGCCGGAAGCCGAGCTGCTCCATGGAGAACCGGCGGTTGGCGGCCACGTCGGCGGCCAGGATGTTGACGTGGTCCAAGCGCTTGACCGCGGCGCCCCGGTCGACGTGGCGCTGGGGAACGTTCTTCAGGCGCGGGCGCAGGTGCTCCGGTGGGACATACCGATCCTGCTCGTAGAACAGCTCAAAGTGGTGCCCGTCGGGATCCTGAAAGGCGTAGGCCGGGCCGTGGCCATGGTCGCCGTCATGCCAGCCGCCGCCCAGTCCGGTGGCCTCCACAGCGGCCACGCGCGCCTCCAGCGCCTGCGGATTCCAGGCCCGGATGCCGATGTGCCCCACCCCCGGCTGCTCAGACTCGGTGAGCTTGAGGCCGTAGGGCTGATACTCGCCCCAGCCCCGCAGGTAGACCGACTGACCCTCCCGGTGCTCGATCTCCATCCCGAACAGGTCGGTGAAGAAACGCAGGCTCTCGTCGGGAAACGGGGTGAGCAGCTCGGCGTGAGCGATGTGAGCCAGGTCGGGCGGGCGGCCGGTCATGAGCGTGATCCCTCCACGCGCTCGCGCAAGCCGTCCACGTCGTAGGACAGCTCCCCGGCGGTCAGCTTCAGCCGCTTGACCCGCTCGCGCTTCTCGCGCTCCAATGATGCCTCCAGCACGTCGTCGACCCGTTCGGTCTCGATCACCGCGGCGCCGTCAGCATCCAGGACCACGATGTCGCCCTGTCGGATCAGGGCGCCGCCGACCTCCACCGGCTCGCCGATCGTTCCCGGGATGTCCTTGGTGGCGCCCTTGACCCGGACCCAGCGGGTCCAGATCGGCAGGTCGAGCTCGGCCAGGGTCTCGATGTCCCGCACCGAGGCGTCGATCAGCAGGCCGGCGACGCCATGGGCCTTGGCCTGAGTGGCCAGCAGGTCGCCGACCAGGGCCACCGGGCGGGGCTCCGGCATGGTCAGCACCAGCACCTCGCCCGGCTGCACCTCGGCCATGGCGGCGTGGACCATGAGGTTGTCGTCCTGGCCGCAGCGCACGGTGCGGGCCGGTCCGGCGACGCGGGAGCCGGGGAGGATCTGGATGAGGTCGGCGTCGACGTAGCCGCGCCGGCCGCCGGCCTCATACACGGTGGCCGAGCCGAGGTCGGCCAGCTGTTGCAGGGTGTCGGTCATAGGGCATTCACCACCTGAGGGGTCACTCGTTCAAACGCCTCCGCCTGGCGGATGGCCTGATTGCCTGACGACCGGCGGGCGTGGTTGCCGCGGTGGTCGGCACGCTCGGTGTAGTAGGTCTGCAGATACGCCTGGGCCTTCATCTCGGCCATGGCCGCGCGCTTGGCGTCCATGACCGCCGTGATGTCGACGAACACCGTGGGCGTGAAGTTGCACAGCTCCGGCTGATGGGGCTCAAACAGGAAGAACTCCGGCGGGCGCACGGTGCCGAACGCACTGGGAATGCCGGCTCCGGCGGCCAGGCTGCGCGCCCGGTTCACGGCGGCGTAGGCCACCGGGTGGTCCGGGTTGAACGGATCGGTGTCGGTGTGGGTGATGAGCACGTCGGGGGCGAACTCCCGGATCTGGTCGGCGATCGCCAGCAGCGCACCGCTGTCGATCTGCAGCGGGTAGTCCCCCAGGTCCATGGCCACAAAATCGGCCTCCAGGGTCTGGGCGGCCCGCTCGGCCTCGCCGTGGCGCACCCGCTTGACGTTGTCCACGGTCTGGTTCTCCTCCTTCCACAGCTCGCCGGACTCCCCCCGCTCCCCGTAGGAGAGGGCGATGACCCGGGCGGTGCCCCCGGCGGCGGTGGTCACGGCCACGGCGCCCCCGGCGCGCCACACAAAGTCGGCGGAGTGGGCGCCGATGACCAGCAGGCGGCGTCCGGTGGCGGTCACCACGGATCGGCTCCGGCCACCCGGCGGCTGTTGCTGACGGCCATCACGTGCACCTCCTCCTCGGTAAAGCCGGCCGCCAGCAGGCGGTCGACCATGATCGCCATTCCGTCCTCCACCGGCGGGTTGAACGTCTGGCCGAGGTCGGTGGACAGGACCGAGTGCTCCGGGCCACAGGCGCGGATATTCGCCAGCCACTCCTCCCAGCTGATCTTCCCGGTGTGCGGAGTGGTCATGCACCGCTCCAAAACCGCGCCCCGCTCGGTCAGGGCCCGCTGATCGGCTACCGACAGCGACTGGGCCGGGAACTCCGGATGGGTGATGACGATCTGACGTACGCCCGCCTCCCGGGCGCCGTCAACCACCGTGAAGATCTCGTCCCGGGCCAGGTGCCCGGTGGCGAGCAGCAGGTCATGGCGGGCGATGCGCTCCAGGACGGTGCGCATCTCCGGGAGCAGCCCACCGCTGCCATCGACGACGGGCACCGGCTCAATCTCAATCCCCTGTTCGCGCAGGTCGCGCTGGAGGGCGACCCACACCGGGACCTTGACCCCCGGGCGGGCAGCGGCGTCGCGCTCGTGGGACTCGTTGACCGAGTCGACCGTGGGCAACCACACGGTGCGGGCGCCCTCCCGGGCCGCAACCTCCACCGCCAGCGGGTTGAGGCCGCCCACCGCCCGGTTGAGCACGATCGCCCCCAGGGCGGTGATCCCCGGGACCGCGGCGTTGACGACCCGGGCCCGCTCGGCGGTGGCGGTGTAGTGCGACTTCAGCACGAACCCCTCCAGCCCCAGATCGAGAAAGCGGCGGGCCAGCGTGACGTCGTCGACGATGCGCGGCACCACGTCGGGGTCGACGTGGATGTGGGTGTCGAACGCGCCCCGCAGGAGCCGGCGGGCGGCAGCGGAGGGAGCGCCGCTCACAGCCGGCCTGACTGGCGCAGGGCGTCGGCGACGTGGGACAGATGGGTTCGCATGGCGGCCTCGGCCCGGTCGGGATCGCGGGCGGCGATGGCGTCGACGATGGCCGTGTGCTCGGCCAGCGAGTGCTCGCTGCGTCCCGGAAGCAGGATGGTGCGGTACTGGAACCGGACCATCTGGGAGTTGAGCGCGGCGATCAGGTGGGCCGCGGTGGTATGGCCGCTGATCTCGATGATCCGCCGGTGCAGGCGGGCGTTCTCATCCGAGACGCCGAGCAGGTCGCCGGCCTTGCGCAGGCGGGTCATTGTCTTGAGGATCGCCTTGAGCTCGGCCGTCTCCGGACGTCCGGCCCGCTCGGCGGCCCGGCGGGCGGCCAGACCCTCCAGCACGGCCCGGGCCTCCAGGATCTCCACGGCCTCGTGCTCCTCCACCAGGCGCACGCGGGCCCCGCGGTGGCGCTCATGCTCCACCAGCCCCTCGTGCTCCAGGCGGGCCAGCGCCGTCCGGATGACGGTGCGGCTCACGCCCATCGACCGGGCCAGGTCGCTCTCAATCAATCGCTCGTTCGGCTGCAGCCGACCGGTGACGATCGCCTCACGCAGCCGGTCCTCGGGCCGGAGTGGCACGGCCATCTCCCTCACGCCGGCGGACGCTACCACGGGCCATCGGCCGCGGGTAGGGGATTTCTGTGCTCCATATTGGACACAATCATGTCAATAAATATTGTCTCCAATCAGCCCACAACAGCGTGCGCGAGACCGAGGAGGAGATGTGAGGAGTGGTCACGCGGCAGCCCCATCAACCTGGGCACCATCAACACCAAACAGCCGGGCACACACCCCAGAAATGCACCGACACCCGGCGCCGTTCCGCAGATAGCGGCCTACCGCAAGATCGCCGGCGCATAGACGGGCCGGTGCTCCTCCCACCCATGGCTGTCGGTCCCGCGCGGTGCGGGGCCGGTGACCGGAGGTGGTTGCCGGGTCTCGGCTCAGGTAGTTTGCGCAGCCGAGAGTCCCGTGAGCCAGGAGCGCCCCAGGAGTGCCGACTTCGTCCAGTCGCTGGAACGCGGACTGCTGGTCATCCGTGCCTTCGACTCCGAGCACCGGGAGCTGGGGCTCAGCGAGGTGGCCCGGATCTCCGGGCTCACCCGGGCGGCCGCCCGGCGGTTTCTGCTGACGCTGCAGCGGCTCGGCTACGTCACCTTCTCCGAGGGCCGGTTCGCGCTCACGCCCCGGGTGCTGGAGCTCGGCTACGCCTACCTGTCCAGCCTCAGCCTGCCCGAGGTGGCCCAGCCGCACATGGAGGTGCTGGTGGCCCGGGTCAACGAGTCCTCGTCGATTTCGGTCCTGGACGACACCGAGGTGGTGTACGTGGCCCGGGTTCCCACCCGGCGGATCATGAGCATCACGCTGTCGGTGGGCACCCGCCTGCCGGCGTATGCCACGTCGATGGGGCGGGTGCTGCTGGCCGCCCTCCCGGACGACGAGCTGGCCGAGCGCCTGGAGCGGACCGAGCTGCGCCCGCTGTCCGCCCACACCGTCACCGACGTGGCCGCGCTGCGGGCGGTTCTGGAGCGGGTGCGCCGGCAGGGCTGGGCGGCGGTCGACCAGGAGCTGGAGGAGGGGCTGCGGTCGCTGGCCGTGCCCATCCATGACGCGGGGGGGCGGGTGGTCGCCGCGCTCAACGTCTCGGTCCACGCCAGCCGGGGCACGATGACCACGCTGCGGCGCGACGTTCTCCCCCTGGCCCAGGCCGCGGCGCAGGCCATCGAGGCCGACCTGCGCCGGTCGGCCGGGGGCGACGCCCGGTCACTGCGTCATTGACCGGCGGATCAGCCGCCGACGGGAACCGAGCCGGCGGCCCCGGCGGGCTGCGCCGCCGGCTCGTCGGGCTCCCGGGAGAGCTCGTGGGCCAGGCGGGTGAGCAGGCCGGCCAGCTCGTCGTTTGATTCCGGTGACCAGCCGTCGCACAGGCGGGCCAGGCTGGCCCGCCGCTCGGCGACCAGGCGCCCGGCGATCTCCTCGCCCTCGCCGGTGAGGCCGACGATCCGGCCGCGGCCGTCCCCGGCGGCGGGATCACGGGCGAGCAGCTCCCGGGCATCCAGCTCCCGCAGGGCCCGTTCGGCCACCTCCGGCGGGATGTCGAAGCTGTCGGCCAGCGCGGGGACGTTGGCGGTCGGATCCTCCTGCAGGCGCACCACCAGCCAGGCCGCCGCCGGGCTGAGGTCCACGCCGGCGCGCTGGGCCAACGCCGCCACCAGGTCCCGGCGCCGGTCCCGTCCCACTATGACCGTCAGCGCCCGGGAGGCCTCGGCCAGCGAGTCGGTGTGCCGGGGGGAGGCAAACGACTCCCCCACACCGCTGGCGGCGGCCACGGTTTCCCGCAGGGGCCGCTGCTCCAGCGCCCAGCTGAGCAGGAAGGCGACGGCGGCGATGCCGGCCGCCACCTCAAACACGGTTGACAGCGCGTTGGTGAACGCGGTCAGGTAATCGGCGTGGATGGGCGCCGGGAGCCGCTTGAGCGCCGCCGTGTTCAGCCCGGAGCCGGTGCCGACCGAGCCCGCCACCGACCGGGGCAGGGTGGTGGCCAGCTCCGCGCTCAGGCGGTTGGAGAAGATGGAGCCCAGGATGGCGGTGCCCACCGAGCCGCCGATGGAGCGAAACAGCGTGGCCCCGGAGGTGGCCACCCCCAGATCCTCGTAGGCCACGGCGTTCTGGACGGCCAGCACCAGCACCTGCATGACCAGGCCCAAGCCCAGCCCGAGGACGAACATGTACCCGGACGCGACGATCCGCGTGGTGTGCGGATCCATGGTGGAGAGCAGGTACAGCCCCACCACCATGATGGCCGTGCCGGCGATCGGAAATGGCTTGTAGCGCCCGGTGCGGGTGATGAGCTGCCCGGAGCCGATGGAGGTGATGAGCAGCCCGCCCATCAGGGGCAGGATCTGCAGGCCCGAGCCGGTGGGGCTGGCGCCGAGGACGACCTGGAGGAACAGAGGCAGGTAGGTGACCGAGCCAAACAGGGCAAAGCCGACGACGAGCCCGATGGCGCTCGTCACCGAGAACACGCGGTCCCGGAACAGCCGCGGCGGCAGGACCGGCTCGGCGGCGCGCTGCTCCACCGCAACGAAGCCGACCACCAGCATCAGCGCCACCACCCCCAGGCCGATGATCTGCGGCGATCCCCAGGCGTAGTCGGTGCCGCCCAGGGTGCAGAGCAGGACGATCAGGCTCAGCGCGGCGGCCAGGAGGGCGGCTCCGAGGTAGTCGATCCGGTGGTGGGCCTCGTCGCGGCGGGAGGGCAGCGTGGCGGCCAGCACGCCGAACGCCAGGACCCCCAGCGGGAGGTTGATGTAGAAGATCCAGCGCCAGGAGAGGCTGGTGGTGAAGAAGCCGCCCAGCAGGGGCCCAATCACGCTGGCCAGGCCGAACACGGCGCCGAAGATCCCCTGATAGCGCCCGCGCTCCCGGGGCGAAACGACATCGCCGATCGCCGCCATGGTGCCCACCATCAACCCGCCGCCGCCCAGCCCCTGGACGCCCCGGAACACGATCAGCATGGTCAGGCTCTGGGAGAGCCCGCACAGGGCCGAGCCGGCCAGGAACACCACGAGCGCCACCTGGAGCACGATCTTGCGCCCGTACAGGTCGCCGAGCTTGCCGTAGATCGGCGTCACCGCAGTCTGGGCCAGCAGGTAGGCGGTCACCACCCAGGAGATGTGCTGAAGGCCGCCCAGGTCACCCACGATGGTGGGCAGTGCGGTGGAGACGATCGTCTGATCCAGGGCCGCCATCAGCAGCACCAGCATCAGGCCGGTGAAGACCACGAGGACGCTGCGCTGCGTGCCCTCCGCAGCCGGGGCGGTGGCGCTGGTGGCGCTCACGGCCCCGATCATACGACCGGGCTAGTCGGCGGCGGCGGGAGCCCGGCGCTGGGGACGCCACCGGGCCATGGCCTCGGTCACGGCCCAGACGGCGAGGGCGAGGCCGGCGGTGGCGGCGCCCAGCACGCACACCCCGTCCCAGCCCTGGCTGGCATACAGCGAGGAGGTGAGCGCCGACAGGACGGCACCGCCCAAGAAGTAGGCGACCATGTAGGCGGTGGTCAGGCGGCTGCGGGCCTCGGGAGCGAGCGCGTAGATGGCGCTCTGGTTGGAGATGTGCAGGCCCTGGGCACCCAGGTCCATGACCGCAATCCCAATCACCAGCACCACCACCGAGCTCCGGCCGGCGGCCAGGATCGCCCAGCTGACGAGCAGGATGAGGATCGCCCCGGTGGTGGCGTGAACGCCGTGTCCGCGGTCAGCCAGCCGCCCGGCCGCCGACGCCGACAGCGCCCCGGCGACCCCGGCCAATCCGAACAGCCCGATGACGCCGTTGCCGTAGTGGTAGGGGGCGCCGGCCAACAGGAACGACAGCGAGGTCCACAGGACGCTGAAGCAGCCAAAGCAGAGGGCGCCGATCATCATCCGCTGGCGGAGGATCGGCTCGGCCCGGATGAGCGAGAGCACCGAGCGCAGCAGCCGCGGGTAGCGGACGTCGGCCGTGGGCGGAACCTCCGGGAGCACCCGCCAGAGGGCGGCGGTGAGCATCAGCATGACGGCGGCGCCGGCGTAGAAGACCACCCGCCAGCCGAACACGGCGGCGACCACACCGCTCACCGTGCGGGCCAGCAGGATGCCGACGAGCAGGCCACTCATCACCGTCCCCACCACCCGGCCGCGCTGATGCTCGGTCGCCATCGACGAGCTCATCGGCACGATGATCTGGGCCACCACCGAGGTCAGGCCCACCGCCGCCAGGCCCGCGGCAAACACGGCAAAGGCCGGGGCGGCGGCGGCGAGCACCAGCGCCGCCACCGCGCCCAGCAGCGTGCCGCAGATGAGACGCCGGCGCTCACGCAGATCGCCGAGCGGCACCAGCAGCGCCAGGCCGATGACGAAGCCGATCTGGGACACGGTGACCAGCAGGCCGGCGGTGGCCTCCGACACCCGGAACGCGCCGGCCAGGGTGTGCAGCAGCGGCTGGGCGTAATACACGTTGGCCACGGCCGCGCCGCAGGCGGTGGCCAGAAGCAGGACCAGGCCGCGGCTCAGGCCGGAGGCCGGGGGCGAGGCGGGGGCCGTGACGGACACCGTTTTGACGATAGCCGTGCCCTTGACGGGGGCAATAAGCTGCGCGGCTGCGCCGCTCTGAGCAGCGCACGCACCGCCGCCGATGCCAGTCAGAGGATGGGAACACCCATGGCCATTGCCCTGAGCCGGCGCACCCTGCGCCGCGCCGTCACTCCGGCCGCCGCCGTCGCCGCGCCGGCCGCCCTGGCCGGCGTGGCCGCCCCGGGGGCTCTGGCCAAGGCTCCGGCCGCCGACTGCCAGCCGTACTCCGGCCGGCCCTGCCTGCTGCCCTTCCCGGACAACCGCCTGACCCGCGCCGACCGCACCAGCCGCACGCGGCTGCGGGTCCAGCTGCCTCCCGCGGCTATGCCGTCCAACACCAAGGGCGTCCGCGTCCGCGTCGCCCCCTATGACCGCAACGACGGCTTCAGCCCGGGGAGCACCATCATCGTCCATGTCCCGGGGCTGACCACCGCCCGCGCGTTCGCCCGGACCGGGATCGTGCCGCTCACCAACCAGGCGGCCTCGCTGTCCGGCGCCAGCCGGTCCTCCTCATCGACCAGGCGACCCACCGCCGCCAGCTGGTCTGGGGTGAGCTCGACGCCAATGCCCGGGGGGCGGCCAACACCAACCTGCTCATCCACCCGGCCCGGAATTTGACCGACGGCCACACCTACGTCGTGGCCCTGCGGGATCTGCGCACCGCCTCCGGGCGCCTGATCAAGGCCCCGGCCTGGTTTGCCCGGCTGCGCGACGGGCGCCGTCTGCCCGCCGCTGAGCGCGGGCAGCGCTCGCGCTACGCCGCCATCTTCCGGGTGCTCCGGCGGGCTGGCGTGAGCCGCAACGCCGGCCTGTACGAGGCCTGGAACTTCACCGTGGAATCCCGGCAGAGCCTGACCGAGCGAATGTTGGCCATCCGCAACAACGCATTTGCGCAGCTGGGAGACACCAACCTGGCCGACGGGGTGGCGGCGGGACGGGCGCCGGCCTACTCGGTGACCGACACCAAGCCGCTCACCTCGCCCACCGGAGCGACGCTCACCCAGGTCGACGGCACCTTCCAGGTGCCCTGCTACCTCCAGCTGTGCGGGGCCACGGCCGCCCCCGGCTTCCACTACAGCTCGGCCAAGCCCGACGCGGTGCCCACCCAGATCCCCGGCAACGTGGCCACCGCCCAGTTTGAGTGCGTCGTCCCGGGCGCGGCCACGCCGGCCACCCCGGCGCGGATCTCGCTGTACGGACACGGTCTGCTCGGCTCCCGCAACGAGGTGACCTCGGGCGCGGTGGAGGCGCTGGCCACCGGCCATGACATGGTGTTCTGCGCCACCGACTTCTGGGGCCTGGCCGATCCGGACACGCTCAACGACGCGGCCGCCCTGGGCAACCTCAACCTGTTCCCGGCGGTCGTCGATCGCCTCCAGCAGGGCGCGCTCAACTCGTTGCTGCTGGGCCGGCTGCTGCTCAACCCGCAGGGGCTGGCGGCCAGCCCGGCGTTCCAGCAGGCCGGCCACCCGCTGCTCGACACCTCCCATCTGTACTACGACGGCAACAGTCAGGGCGGGATTGAGGGCGGGATGCTGACCGCCCTGTCCCCGGACTTCCGCCGGGCGGTGCTCGGCGTCAGCGGACTGGATTACGCCAACCTGCTCGTCCAGCGCAGCACCGACTTCGTCCCGTTCGGCGACATCCTGTACGCCAACTACAAGGACCAGTCGCTGCACCCGGTGATCCTGGACCTCCTCCAGCAGCTGTGGGACCGGGGTGAGCCGGACGGCTACGCCGAGCAGATGACCGCCCACCCGCTGCCTGATACGCCATCGCACCAGGTGCTCATGCAGATCGCCTACGGCGACCACCAGGTTTCGATGTACGCCGCGGCGGTGGAGGCCCGGACGATTGGCGCGGCCGCCTACCGGCCGGCGCTGGACCTCAGCACCAATCGCCGGCGGGACCGCAACCTGTTCTACGGGATCCCGCGGATCCGCTCGTTCCCGTTCGGTGGCTCGGCGATTGAGATCTGGGACAGCGGCCCGGGCCACACCCAGCCGCCGCCGGTGGCCAACCTGGCGCCGGCGGACACGCCCACCAACCTCGACCCCCATGAGGACCCCCGCAACACCCCTGCGGCCCAGGCTCAGGTGTCGGACTTCCTGCAGCCCACCGGGACGGTGGTGGACGTGTGCAGCACAACGCCCTGCCACAGCTACGACTACACGCCCTAGCCAGCTCATGCGCGCCCTCCTGTCCCTTCCCCAGTCCCCGTTTGTGGAGCTCGGCGACGCCGCCGACCCCCGCCCGGCCCCTGACCAGGCGGTGGTGACCGTCCACGCGTTCAGCCTCAACCGCGGCGAGGTCCGGCGCCTGGAGCGGATGGAGGCGGGCACGGTGACCGGCTGGGACCTGGCCGGGGTGGTGGCCGAACCGGCCGCCGACGGCAGCGGGCCACCCCGGGGCGCCCGCGTCGTCGGCTACGTGCTCGCCGGAGCCTGGGCGGAGCGGGCCGCGGTCGCCACCGAGCACCTGGCCGAGCTTCCCGACGGGGTCTCGTTTGCCCAGGCCGCGACGCTTCCGGTGGCCGGGCTGACCGCGCTG
This sequence comes from uncultured Solirubrobacteraceae bacterium, assembly GCA_963753235.1. Classification (GTDB taxonomy): domain Bacteria; phylum Actinomycetota; class Thermoleophilia; order Solirubrobacterales; family Solirubrobacteraceae; genus Palsa-465. The sequence continues at coordinate 332,838 of CAVWBJ010000001.1, forward strand.
CGCGCGCTGGAGGTGGGCGGTTTCCTGCTCGGCAAGCGGGTGCTGATCACGGGAGCCAGCGGCGGGGTGGGACGGTTTGCGATTCAGCTGGCCACGCTGGGCGGGGCCCACGTGACCGCCGTGGCTCGCCGCGCCCGGGGTCTGGCCGCGCTGGGGGCCGACGAGGTGCTGTCCGAGCTGACCGCCGAGGGCGAGGATTTCGCCGTGGTGCTCGACGCCGTGGGCGGTCCGGTGCTGGGCGCGGCGCTGCAGCGGGTGGCCCCGCTCGGCGTGGTGGTCAGCTTCGCCTCCACCGTGCCCGAGCCGGCCGGCTTCCCCACCCGGGAGCTGTTTGCCCGGGCCCCGGGAGCGACGTTGCGCGGCCTGTACATCTTCGCCGAGCTGGATCACACGCGCACCGCCGCCGCCGATCTGCGCCGGCTGGCCGACCTCGTCGCCGCCGGGCGCGTTGACCCCCAGATCGACCGGACGGGCTCCTGGGCGCAGGCGGCCGAGGCCATCCGGGCGCTGCTCGACCGGCAGGTGGCCGGCAAGGCCGTCCTCATGGTCGACTGAAAAGCGGCGTGTTGATGGAGTATTAGGTGCGGACGCTTCCGAAGGTCCCAGTTCGCATCCGCGGCGAGATGGGAATAAATTGTGCGGCCTGGGAACCCTGACCTCTTGGAGGAGGATCACGTGAAGAGATACGTCAGATCAGCAGCGGCCCTGCTGCTGATGGCGGTGGCTGCGCTCGCCATTGCGGCTTGCGGATCAAGCGGATCGAGCAGCAGCAGCGCCTCATCGTCCGGCAGCGGCACGGGTGCCGCCTCCGGCTCATCGTCCGGCGGAAAGCAGGGCGGGACGATCACCTGGGTGGAGGGCACCGCGCCCCAGTCCCTCGACCCCGGGTTTGACTACACCACCCAGGGCGCCGAGATCAACTGGATCGTCTACACCGGGATGGTCACCTACCAGCACGCCAACGGCGTGGCCGGCACCACCCTGATTCCGGGCCTGGCCACCGCGCTGCCGAAGATCAGCGACGGCGGCAAGACCTACACCATGACGATGCGCAAGGGCCTGGTGTTCTCCAACGGCAAGCCCGTGGTGGCCAGCGACTTCACCTACGCCGTGCAGCGCGCCATCAAGATCCCGTGGGGCGGCTCCGGCCAGTTCATCACCCCGGTGATTGTGGGCGGCACCGCCTTCTCCACCGGGAAGGCCAAGACGATCTCCGGGATCACCACCAACGACTCCACCGGTCAGATCACCATCCATCTGACCGCCCCGTACGGCGCGTTTGACAACGTGCTGGCCGAGCCGTCCATGGCCCCGGTGCCCAAGGGCACGCCGTACCAGAACCAGCCCAACAACCCGCCCGCGGGCGTCGGGCCGTACATGGTCAAGAACATCGTGCCCAACGCGTCGTTCTCGGTCGTCCGCAACCCGTACTGGTCCAAGATGAACATCCCGGGGATCCCGGCGGGCCATGTCGACACCATCAACATGAAGATCTCGTCGAACATCAGCTCCAACGCCGAGTCGGTGCTCAACAACTCCGCCGACGTGTTCGACTGGGCCGACACCCTCCCGGGGAGCCTGCTGCCCCAGATCCAGTCGCAGGCCGGCAGCCGGTACAAGCTGGTCAACCTGGGCGGATCGGTCTACTACATCTTCCTCAACAGCCAGAACAAGCCGTTCAACAACCAGCTGGCGCGTGAGGCGGTGGTGACCGGGCTCAACCAGGACGCCATGAGCCGCCTCGGGTCCGGCACGCTGAGCCCGGCGTGCTTCTTCCTGCCGCCGGCGGTGCCGGGCCACCCGACGAGCGCCTCCTGCCCGTACGGCACGCCCGGCCTGGGCAACCTGGCCAAGGCCAAGCAGCTCGTCCAGCAGTCCGGTATGGCGGGTGCCCCGGTGACGGTGTGGAGCCAGGAGCGGGCGCCGCGCCAGCAGTGGATGACCTACTACACCCAGTTCCTGAACCAGATCGGGTTCAAGGCCACCCAGAAGCTGATCTCGGACCCGACGTACTTCACCACCATCGGTGAGCTCAAGCTCCATCCCCAGACCGGCTTCCTGGACTGGAACCAGGACTTCCCCAACCCGGTCGACTTCTACGGGGTGCTGCTCGACGGGCATGCGATCCTGCCGACCAACAACGAGAACGTCGGCGAGATCAACGACCCGTACATCAACTCGCAGATCGCCAAGCTGGGCAAGATCCCGACGGTCCAGCTGGAGCACGATTCCTCGCAGTGGCAGGCCCTGGACGAGTACGTGGCCAAGAAGGCCTACGTCGCCGTCTTCGGGTACCAGCGCTTCCCGGAGTTCGTGTCCAACCGGATCAACTTCAACGCGCTGGTGTTCCACTCGGTCTACGGGTGGGATCTCACCTCGTTCCAGTTGAAGTAGTTGCTGTGTTGCGGGCCGGGACAGACTAGGCTCTGTCCCGGCCCGCGCCTCCTTACGTCCTCATGGCCACCACCTCCGCATCCGGCTCCGGCACCGAGTTCTCCGAAGGGCTCAATGCCGGCTTTGAGACTGACGGCCAGGCCCTGCCACCCGGGCTGGGCCCATGGCGCCTGGCCTGGCGGCGGCTGCGGCGCAACCACGTCGCGCTGTTCTTCGGCGGGCTGTTCCTGCTCATCCTGATCATGTGTGCGCTGGCGCCGCTGTATGCCAACGATGTCGCCCACATCGGCCCCAACACCGGAAACGTCACCGGCACGGTCAACGTCGGCGGCCATCCGGAGAACATCGTCAGCCTGACCGGCATCCCGATCGGCCCCACCTGGCAGAGCCATTACTTCTTTGGCGCTGACGCCAACGGCCGGGACACCGCCGTGCGCCTGCTCTACGGCGGGCGCAACTCGCTGGAGATCGGCTTCATCGCCACCATCATCACCATGGTGCTGGCCATGATGGTGGGCATCCTCGCCGGGTATCACCGGGGAATCGCCGACGGGCTGATCAGCCGCGGCATGGACATCATCTGGGCCTTCCCGGCGGTCCTCTTGGGGGTCACGCTCGGCACCGTGCTGGCCGTGGGCGGGATCGGCCCCATCAAGGGCAACAACCTATTAGTGCCGGCCTTTGTCATCGGCATCGTCTATATCCCGTACGTGGGCAAACCGGTGCGCGCCCAGGTTCTGCAGATGCGCGAGCGGGAGTTCATCGACGCGGCCCGTCAGCAGGGCCTCAGCCACACCCGGATCATGTTCTCCGAGATCCTGCCCAACCTGGCCAGCACCGTGATCGTGTTCATCCCGCTGATCCTGGCCAACGCCATCCTGCTGGAGGCCGCTCTCTCCTACCTGGGCGTCGGCGTCCAGCCGCCCAACCCGTCCTGGGGCAACATGATCTCCGACGGGATCGCCACCATTCCGGCGGCGTTCCACAACGTCCTGGTGCCGGGGACCATGCTCGTGCTGTGCGTGATGTCGATCAACATCTTCGGCGACGGGCTCCGCGACGCGCTGGATCCGCGGGCCAAGGTCCGGATCGCCCACTGATGCGCTCATGACCCGGTTCATCATCCGCCGTCTGCTGGCCATGGTGGTGGTGATGGTGATCATCTCCATCATCACGTTCCTGCTGCTGGAGGCCATCCCCAACGGCAACCCCGCCTACCGCCTGGCCGGCCGCACGGCCACGGCCGCCGAGATCCATGACATCGAGGTCAAGTACGGCTTCGACAAGCCCATCTACGTCCAGTACGTCCGGACGATGAAGAACATCTTCACCGGCCAGGCGTACTCCTACACCCAGGGCTTCAACGTGATCGATGAGCTGCGGGCGGGACTGCCGGCGACCATCTCGCTGGCGCTGGGGGCCGGCTTCATCTGGTTGTTCATCTCGATTGTGGTGGGCACGCTGGCCGCGATCAGAGCGGGCAGATACACCGACCGGGTGCTGACCGTCCTGTCGATGGCCGGCGTCTCGTTCCCGCCCTTCTTCCTGGGCGCCGTGCTCCTGTACTTCCTCGGCTACCAGGCCGGGATCTTCCCGCTGGGTGGGTACGTGAAGCTCACCTCCAACCCGTGGCAGTGGTTTCTCCACCTGGTGCTGCCGTGGACGACGCTCAGCGTCCTGTTCATCGGCTTCTACTCACGCGTCCTGCGCTCCAACATCCTGGACACGTCCAGCGAGGACTACGTGCGCGCCGCCCGGGCCAAGGGGCTGTCCGAGCGCCAGGTGCTGATGCGCCACATCCTGCGCAACAGCCTGCTGCCGATCATCTCCCTGTGGGGTCTGGACCTGGCCCAGGTCATCGGCGGCGGTGCCATCCTCACCGAATCGGTGTACAACCTGCACGGCGTCGGCCAGCTGGCGGCCGACTCCATCGGCAAGCTCGATGTGGTACCGATCCTGGTGGTGGTCATCTTCACCGCGTTTGCCGTGGTGGTGCTGGCGGCCGTCATCGACATCCTGTACGCGTACCTTGACCCGCGGATCCGCCTGGCATGACGCCTGACGAAGGTCCGCTGCTGGAAGTCGCCGACCTCCGGGTCGCGTTCGCCACCGAGGAGGGGACGGTCCAGGCCGTCGACGGGGTCTCGTTCACCGTCTCCAAGGGCGAGGTGGTGGCCATCGTCGGCGAGTCCGGCTCCGGCAAGTCGGTGACAGCGATGACGCTCATGGGGCTCACCCGGGGTCCCAACACCCGGTTTGAGGGTGAGGCTCGCTTCGACGGCGAGGAGCTGGTGGGCGCACCCGATGCGGTGCTGCGGCGGGTGCGCGGCGCGGGCATCGCCATGGTGTTCCAGGACCCGATGAGCTCGCTGGACCCCGTGTACCGGATCGGCGACCAGATCGTGGAGCAGATCCGGGCCCACAATCCCGCCACCTCCAAGGCCCAGGCGATGGACGAGTCGGTGGCGCTGATGGAGCGGGTGGGCATCCCCCGCGCGGCCGACCGGCTGCGGTCCTACCCCCATGAGTTCTCCGGCGGCATGCGCCAGCGGGTGATGATCGCCATGGCCCTGTCCTGCTCGCCCCAGCTGCTGATCGCCGACGAGCCGACGACCGCGCTGGACGTGACCATCCAGGCCCAGATCCTCGACGAGCTGCGCCAGCTGCGGGACGAGACCGGGGCCGGCGTGATCCTGGTCACCCATGATCTGGGGGTGGTCGCCGACATCGCCGACCGGGTCATCGTCATGTACGGCGGCCGGGTGGTGGAGCAGGGAACGCTTGACGACATCTTCTATGACCCCCAGCACCCCTACACCTGGGGGCTGCTCGGCTCCATCACCCGGATTGATGCCGATCGCTCACTGCGCCTGCCCGCCATTCCGGGCCAGCCGCCGTCACTGCTCCGACCGCCGAAGGGGTGCCACTTCCGCCCCCGCTGCCCGCACGCGTTTGACCGCTGCACGGAGGTGCCGGCGCTGGAGAACCGCAACCCGGATAACCCGGGCAGCCGCGATCGCTGCTTCCTCTCACCGGAGCAGAAGCGCCGGTTGCGCCAGGTGGGCGATCAGATCGGCCTGGCCAGTCCCGAGCCCGTGATCTCATGACCGCGGACGCCGTCCCCGCCACGGACCCCGCCCCCGCCGGCAACGGCCAGGCGCTGCTCGACGTGGAGCACCTGCGGGTCCTGTTCCCGATCAAGGCCGGCGTCATCGTCGACCGCCAGGTGGGGCAGGTTCACGCCGTCGACGACGTCTCGTTCGGCCTGCGGGAGGGCGAGACCCTGGGCATCGTGGGTGAATCAGGCTGCGGGAAGACGACGCTGATCCGGGCCCTGGTCCGGCTCATCGCGGCCACCTCCGGGTCGATCCGGTTCCGCGGCCAGGACATCACCTCCAGCGGACGCAAGCAGCTGGAGCCGATCCGCCGGCAGATGCAGATGGTGTTCCAGGACCCGCAGGCCTCGCTCAACCCGCGCAAGCGCGTCGGTCAGATCCTGGCCACCCCGCTCAAGCTGCGCGGTGTCGGCCGGGACAAGCTGTCGGCCGAGAGTCACAGCCTGCTGGAGCAGGTCGGCATGTCCGGCGATGTGCTCAACCGCTTCCCCCATGAGTTCTCCGGAGGGCAGCGGCAGCGCATCGGGATCGCCCGGGCGCTGGCCGTCAACCCGCAGCTGATCCTGCTGGACGAGCCGGTGTCCGCGCTGGATGTCTCCATCCAGGCCCAGGTGATCAACCTGCTGGACGAGCTCCAGGATGATCTCCACCTCAGCTACATCTTCGTCGCCCACGACCTGAGCGTCGTCCGCCACGTGTCCGACCGGATCGTGGTCATGTACCTGGGCAAGCTGATGGAGATCTCGCCCGCCGAGGAGCTCTACAACAAGCCGATCCACCCGTACACCTCGGCGCTGCTGAGCGCCATCCCCATCCCGGACCCCAAGACCAACCGGGAGCGGGAGCGCACCGTGGTCGGCGGCGAGCCGCCCAACCCCATCGCTCCGCCTCCGGGCTGCCGCTTCCACACTCGCTGCCCCCGGGCCACCGAGGTCTGCCGCACCGTCGAGCCCCAGCTGACCGAATACGCCGGTGGCCACCTGGCCGCCTGCCACCACCCCCAGAACGTGACCGCGGAGGAGATCGCCGCGGCCACGCGCTCCGCGGCCTCGCCGCTGAGCGCCGGCGACGCCGCCCCTGGGGCGGCGGGGGGCGACGGCGGAGCCGCTGTGTCCGCCTCGGCCTAAGGGGTCGTACGTCCCCCGGTAAGGGGTGCCGGGACCTGACTGGCTCCATCCTCCCGATGTCAGGGGCGGGATCGCAGCTCATCCTCAGTGGCACGTTGTCGGCCACAGAGAGGAAGAGAAATGCACCCCCAGTTCAGCGCCATCATCGCCGCCGACCGGTCCGATGAGCTTCGACGCGCCGCCCAGCGCTCCCGGAGCGCCCACCCCAGGGAGGGACGGGGAATTCCCGGCCGGGTCCGGCGATACTTCGCCCATGCGGCAGAGGTTGACGAGCAACCGCTTCGTGGGGAGGGTGGGCGAGCTGGCCGAGCTGGAGCTCGCCGCCCGGGAGGCCAGCGGCGGCCGGCCCGCCCTCGTCCTGCTCGGCGGTGAGTCCGGCGTCGGCAAGACCCGCCTGGTGGCCGAGTTTGAAGCTCGCGTCTGCGCGGCGGCGGAGGCCGACGGGGACTGCCCTCCGCTGTTCCTCCGCGGCGCCGGGGTCGACCAGGGCGGCGGCGAGCTTCCCTACGCGCCGCTGCTGGGCGCATTGCGGCCGTTGGTGCGGGAGCGCCACCCGGCGCTGGCGGGGCTGAGCGCCGGTAGCCGTTCCCAGCTGGCCACCCTGCTGCCGGGGCTGGAGGACGAGACCCGGGCCGCCGACCGGCGGTCGGATCCCAGCGACCAGCTCCGCCTGTTCGAAGCGCTGCTGGAGCTCATCGACCGGCTCAGCGAGGCGGCGCCGGTCGTCCTCATCCTGGAGGACATGCACTGGTCGGATCGCTCCACCCGGACGTTCGCCGCCTTCCTGGCGCGGACGCTGCGCCACGAGCGGGTCTGTGTGGTGCTCACCTACCGCGCCGACGAACTGCACCGCCGCCATCCCCTGCGCCCGCTGCTCTCCGAGCTGGAGCGCCTGGAGCGGGCCCGCCGCGTCGACCTGGAGCCGTTTGACCGCGACGAGCTGGACGAGGCGCTCACCGACATCCTCGGCGCCCGGCCCGAGCCTGGCCTGCTGGCCCGCCTGTTCGCCCGCAGCGAGGGCAACCCGCTGTACACCGAGGAGCTGCTGGCGGCCGGCCTGGACGGGCGGGGCGCTGCCCCCCAGAGCCTGCGCGACGCATTCCTGCTGCGCATTGAGCGCCTGGCGCCCGATGCCCAGCGGGTGGCACGCGCCGTGGCGGTGGCCCGGACCGCCGACCAGGCCACGCTGGCGGTGGTCTGTGACCTGGACCGGGACCGGGTCCAGCCCGCTCTGCGCGACGCGGTGGCCGAGCAGGTCCTGATTCCCGGCTCCGACGGGGAGTTCTGCTTTCGACACGCCCTGCTGCGCGAAGCGCTGTATGACGACCTGCTCCCCGGCGAGCGGGGTGAGCTGCACATCGCGCTCGCCCGCGCTCTGGAGGAGCGCGACGCCGGGGCGCCCGACGGTCAGGGGGAGCTGGAGCGGGCCTCCGCCGTCGCCTCCCATTACGCCGCCGCCGGCGATCAGCCCAACGCTCTGCGCAGCACGCTGGTGGCGGCCCGGCTGGCCCATGCCGCCTACGCGTTCGGGGAGACCGCCGACCTGGTCGACCGGGCCCTGGAGTTGTGGCCGCGGGTGCCCGAGGCCGCAGCGGTGGCCGGCGTCGACCACACCGGGCTGCTGGTGATGGCCGCCGAGGCCCACCGGATGGTCGACGACCGGCCGCGCAGCCTGGTGCTCATCAACGAGGCCCTGGCGGAGATTGACCCTGAGCGTGAGCCGGGTCATTACGCCGAGCTGCTGGCCCGCCAGGCGCGCATGACCTGGGCCCTGAACCGCGGACCGGAGGCGGTGGAGATCGCCGAGCGGGCGCTGACCATGCTCGGGCCGTCCGACGATCGGGTGCGGCCGCGGCTGCTGGCCTGGCTGGCCCGGTCGCAGTTTCTGCGCGGGCGCTTCCGCGAATCGGTCCGTGACGGCGAGCCGGCCCTCCGGACGGCGATGGCGGCCGGCGACACCGTGGCCGAGACCGAACTGCTCAACACCCTGGGGATGGCCCGGGTAGCGCTCGGCGATGTGGAGGCGGGCGTCGAGCTTCTGCGCCGGGCTCAGCAGGTCGCTCGGGCCAACCAGGATTTCGACTCCCTGACCACGGCCTACACCAACCTGGCCGACATGCTCAGCGTCGCCGGCCGGACCGGCGAGGCCCTGGCGGTGGCCCGCGAGGGGGCGGAGGCGACCCCGCGCCACCACATGCAGAGTCACAGCTGGGCGCGCCTCACGGTGGCCTCCATGGCGTTTGAGGCGGGTGACTGGGAGCTGGCGCGGGCCTCGCTGTCGCCGGTGGCCCCCCGGGAGGCTGGGCGGGTGTTCATGTTCGCCCGGTTGCAGTCGGCCGATTTTGCCCTCGCCGTCGGCGACGAGGAGGCGGCCGAGGCCTGCCTGGAGGCGGTCGGCGACCTGGTGGCGGTCTCCGCCGAGCCGCAGTGGATCGGCGCCTACGGGGCCGTGCTGGGGGAGTTGCTGGTGCGCCGGCGGGATCTGGAGGGCGCCCAGGGCGCAGTTCAGCGGGCGCTGGACCGCCTGGAGGTGTGCACCGACGATGTGATGCGGATTGCGCGGGTGACCACGGTGGGGCTCCAGGTGGAAGCCGACCGGGCCCAGCGGGCGCGGGATCTCGGCGAGCCCGCCGTCCGCCGGGACGCCCTGGCCCGGGCCCGGATCCATCACGACCGGCTGGCTGCGGCCGCCCAGGAGGGCGGTCCCGTGGAGCAGGCCCGCCTGGCCCAGGGAGGCGCCGAGCTGGCCCGGGCCCGCGGACGGGCGGCCCACCGGGAGTGGGCCAAGGCCGCGGCGGCCTGGGAGGCGGTGCAGCGCCCCTACCCGGCAGCGGTGGCCCGCTGGCGGCAGGCCGATGCGCTGGCCGGCGCCGGGGACCGGGTGGCGGCGGCGGAGGCTGCGGCGGCCGCCCTGGTCACCGCGCGCAAACTCGGATCCCGGTGGCTGGCCGGCGAGGTGCGGGCGCTGGCCGACCGGGCCCGCCTGGAGCTGGCCGCCGGCAACGGGAAGGCCGAGGCCGGGGTCGACGGGGTCGACCGGGGGCCGACGGGACCGAAGGGGCCGACGGAGGCGCGGAGGCCGATCCGTTCGGCCTGACCCCCCGGGAGCGCCAGGTGCTGGCGCTGCTGGCCGAGGGCGCCACCAACCGCCAGATCGGGGCGGCGTTGTTCATGGCCGAGAAGACGGCCAGCGTCCATGTCTCGCGGATCCTGGCCAAGCTGGGGGTGCAGGGCCGTACCCAGGCGGCGGCGGTGGCCCACCGGCTGCATCTCGCCTGAGGGGGTCCCTATGCTTCCCGGCCAATGCGCGCGCCGGCGGAATGGGAGCCTCACGAGCGGACGCTGATGGGATGGCCGTGCCGGCGGGAGTTGTGGGGCGCCTCGCTGGAGGCGGCCCGCGCCGAGTCCGCGGCGGTGGCCAACGCCGTGGCCGCCTTTGAGCCGGTGACGATGATCGCCAACCCGGGGCCGGACGCGGCGACGGCCCGCGCGGCCTGTGCCGCGCCGGTGGAGATAGTGGAGCTGCCGCTGGACGATTCCTGGCTGCGCGACTGCGGGCCGATCTATGTCTACGACGACACCGGGGTGCGGGTGGCGGTGCACTTCGGCTTCAACGCCTGGGGCGAGAAGTTCCCGCCCTGGGACCGGGATGCCGCCGTCGGCCGCCGGATCGCCGAGCATCTCGGCGATCCCGTGGTCTCGGCGGCCATGGTGCTGGAGGGCGGCTCCATCCTCACCGACGGCGCCGGCACCCTGTTGACGACCGAGGCCTGCCTCCTGCACCCCAACCGCAACCCGGCCATGTCCCGGCCGGAGATCGAGGACCAGCTGCGCCGCCGGCTGGGGGTGGACCGGATCGTGTGGCTGGGCCAGGGCCTGGTGGAGGACCGGGACACCGACGGTCACGTCGACCTGATCGCCTCGTTCACCGGCCCGGCAGCGGCCCTCCATCAGGCGGTGGCGCAGGACAACCCCAACTTCGACCGCTGCCAGGAGAACCGGCGGCGGCTGGAGGCGGCCGGGATCGGTGTGACCGACCTGCCCTTTCTACCGTATGCCACAGTGGACGGCGAGACCGTCGCCGTCAGCTATCTCAACTTCTACATCTGCAACGGAGGTGTGATCGTGCCCGTCGGCGGAGCGCAGACCGATGCCGAGGCGCTGGCCATCATCGCCGGCGCCCATCCCGACCGCGAGGTCGTCGCCGTGCCCGGGGTCATCACCGCCTACGGCGGGGGCGGACCGCACTGCATCACCCAGCAGGTTCCGGTCCGCCATGTCTGAGACCCCGGAGCTGCTCATCGCCGGACCGCCGCCGGCCTCTCCGGCGCGCACCCGGCCGCCGGAGCGGGCCCCGCTCCGGATCGGGCTCGTCCAGGAGCGCTTTCATCCGGACGGCGAGGCCCACCAGCAGTCCCTGGCCACCGGGATCCGGATGGCCGCCGACGCCGGCGCCCGGATCGTCTGCCTGCAGGAGCTGACCCTTTCGCCCTACTTCGCCATCACTCCGGACGGACCGCAGGCGTCCGGCGCCGCACCCGAGGACCTGGAGACCGGCCCCACCATCGGCTTCGCCCGCCGCTTGGCCACCGAGACCGGCGTGCACATCCACGCCTCGCTGTACGAGCGCGCCGACTCGCCTGACGACGATCTCGGCTACAACACGGCCATCGTCGTCGCCCCGGACGGCCGGCTCGTCTCCCGGACGCGCAAGCTCCACATCCCGGTCACGGCCGGCTACTACGAGGATCACTACTTCCGCCCGGGCCCGGCCGAGGGCGACCCGTTCCCGCTCCTGACCCTGCCGCTGGGCGACGGTGAGGCCCACCTGGGCTGCCCCACCTGCTGGGATCAGTGGTTCCCGGAGCTCGCCCGTGCCTACTCGTTGGAGGGGGCCGAGGTGATCATCTACCCCACCGCCATCGGCTCCGAGCCGGACCACCCGGACTTCGACACCCAGCCGCTCTGGCAGCAGGTCATCGTCGCCAACGGCGTCGCCAACGGGACGTTCATGGTGGCGGTCAACCGGACCGGCGCCGAGCCGCCGCTTCAGTTCTACGGCTCCAGCTTCATCTCCGACCCCTACGGACGGGTGCTGGTTCAGGCCCCGCGGGACCGGCCGGCCGTCCTCGTCGCCGACCTGGACCTTGATCAGCGGCGCGACTGGCTGGAGCTGTTCCCGTTTCTCACCACCCGGCGGCCGGACGCGTACGGGGTGCTGACCCAGGTGCCGGTCAGCCCGGCTGGTTGAGCCCGCTGGCCACCGGCAGCGCGTAGTAGGCGGCCAGGCCGCCACAGATGGCGAGGGTCAGGTACGGCGAGACAAAGGCCAGCCCGGTGGCCACCACGTATGGACCGACACCGGTCACCGATCGCATCAGGATCCGCCGGCGGACCGCCTCGGGGAGCGCCTGGTTGAGCATGTGGGCCCGGTTGAGCAGGATGTGGCGATTGAGCAGGGCGAAGAAGATCGCCATCACCAGGAAGGCGCCGCCGTAGACGGCGGCGGCCGCCGACTCGCCGCTGGACTGGCGCAGGTAGGTGGCCATGAGCTCGGTGGCGAACGGGAGGATCCCGATGCTCATGAGCAGGAACAGGTTGAGGATGAGGATGGAGTGGTCGGTCTCTCGCAGCCGGCTGATCATGGCGTGGTGGTTGATCCAGATGATCCCGATGGTGAGGAACGAGACCACGTAGGCGACGTAGTGCGGCCAGCTGTCCAGCAGCTGCCGGGGCAGGCCCGGTGCCCCCGGGCGCGGCACCACGATGCCCAGCACCAGCAGCGTGATCGCCACCGCGATGACGCCGTCGGAGAAGGCCTCCAGGCGATTGGTCCCCATCGGCTGTGTGTTTCGCCGGTTCGGCGGCGGATCCTACGATGGACAAACCTGGCCGGCCGCGGGAAACTGAGGCCCATGCTCGCCGCCGGCTCGGTCCGCCAGCGCCTGGCCCACACGCTGAACGTCGCCTACGGCGACGGGCTGCTCAGCGAGGGAACGTTCGCCCATCGGCTGGATGTCCTGCTGCGCAGCCCGGTGGTCGACCCGGTCAGCGTGGTAGGGGATCTCACGTTTCGCCGCCGCCATCGCACCGTCGACATCATCCGCCGCGTCCTGGCGCCCGCGCCACCGGCCGCCCCGGTGCTGGCCCTGGACTGGAGCGGGGCCCAGACCGAGCTGCTGGTCGGTCGCCACCACGCCTGCGACGTGGTGCTGGACCACGCCAGCGTCTCCCGGCGTCACGCCCTGCTGCGCTTCCGGGACGGGCGCTGGGTGGTGCGAGACCTGGAGTCGACCAACGGCACGCGGGTCAACGGCCGCGACGTGATGCGCTGCCGGCTGGAGCCGGGCGATCGCCTGATGCTCGGCGAGACGTCGCTGCTGGTGGACTAAAGCTGAGCGCGCAGCGCCTTGCGGTCGATCTTGCCCACCGGGGTGAGCGGGACCGCATCGAGCACGTGGACCTCACGCGGATACCGGTAGCCGCCGATGCGGTCCCGCGCCCAGGCCACCAGCTCCTGGCCGGTCGCCGTGGATCCGGGCGCGAGGCTGACGAACGCCACCACCTCCTCGCCGTGGCGCCGGCTGGGCCGGCCCACCACGCCGGCCACGGCCACGGCCGGATGGCGGACGAGGGCGTCCTCCACGTCTCGGGGATAGACGTTGAACCCGCCGCGGATGATCAGGTCCTTCTTCCGGTCCACGATGAACAGGTAGCCGTCCTCGTCCAGATAGCCGACGTCGCCGGTGCGCAGCCAGCCGGCCTCCAGCGCCTCCGCGGTCGCCTCCGGGGCGTTCCAGTAGCCCCGCATCACGCCGGGGGAGCGGCAGCAGATCTCGCCCACCTCGCCGGCCGGTACCGGGCGCCCCTGGTCATCGCGGATCTCCAGCTCGGTTCCGGGGACGGGCCGGCCGACCGATCCGGGCTTGCCCGCCGCCACCGGATTGGCCGAGATGAGGGCGGCCGTCTCGGTCATCCCGTAGCCCTGGCGGATGGCCACCGAGGGCACCCGCCGGCGAAACTCCGCCTCCACCTCCGCGGGCAGGGGAGCGCCGCCGGAGGTGACGTATTGCAGCGAGGACAGGTCATGTTCCTCCAGCGGCTTGGTGAGCAGGAGCTGGAGCATGGTGGGCACCACCGCGGTCAGCTGGAGCCGGTGCTCGCCGATCAGGGCCAGGAACGCGTCCGGGTCAAACCAGCGCTCCAGCACGGACACGACCCGCTCTGGGTTCTGCAGCCCAGCCAGCGTCACCAGCAGGCCGTAGGCGTGTGACAGGGGGAGCGTGGTCAGGGCTCGGTTGACGCCGGGGACGTGAGCCACGCGGTAGGAGGCCTGACCCGTGTAATAGAGGTTGGCGTGCGACAGCATCACGCCCTTGGAGCGGCCGGTGGTGCCGCCGGTGTACAGCAGCGCGGCCAGGTCGTCGTCACGGCGAGGCACGATCGGCCGCGGATCGGCCTCGGCGTCCGCCAGCGCCACGGCTCCCCCGGCGACCTCGGTGCAGAGGATGTGATCGACCGTGGCCACCCCCTGGACCGCCTGGCGCACCTTGGGCAGGAACTCCGGGGTGGTGACGACGGCCCGGGCCCCGGAGTCGACGATCACGTGCCGCAGGTCGGCGGCGGGCAGGAGGAACATGGCCGGCGTCACCACCGCGCCGGCCAGCCACAGCGCCTGGTAGGTGATGGTGACCTCCGGACAGTTGGCCATCGAGACCACCACCCGGTCGCCGGCGGCCACGCCGAGCTCGGCCAGCCCGGCGGCCAGCCGCCGGGTCCGGTCAAGCAGTTCGGTGGAGCGGTGCCAGCGGCCGGCGAACAGGAGCGACTCGTAGTCCCCGCGGCGCTCATATGCAGCCTCCACCAGCTGTCCCAGGTGGTGCGCGCCGATGGAGGGGGCCATGACAGGGCCGCAGGCTACCGGCCGGTTGGCGCCGGGGGTTTGGGACTGGGATGTTTCCGGCGGTATAGCCCGGAAATATCCCAACACCCGCTGCATCTCGCCCCGTCGGCCCGGCGGCCCGCGCCAGGACCCCGACGGTCCGGGTGGTGCGCCTGCCAGCATGGGCGGGTGGCCGAGACGACCCAGGACACGTTCACCGCGGCCGCGCTGGACCGCCTGCGGGCGCTGACCGCCGACCCGGGCGCCGAGTTCCGGGACGGCCAGCTGGAGGCCATCCGCGACGTCGTCGTCGACCGGGCGCGGGTGCTGTGCGTCCAGCGGACGGGCTGGGGCAAGTCGGCGGTCTACTTCGTGGCCACCGCGCTGCTGCGCGCCGACAGCGCCGGCCCCACGCTCATCGTCAGTCCCCTGCTGGCGCTCATGCGCAACCAGCTGGTGGCCGCCCGGCGCCTGGGACTGCGCGCCCACACCGTCAACAGCACCAACCGGGAGGAGTGGGACACGGTGACCGCCGGGCTGGCCGCCGATGAGATCGACCTGCTTCTGATCAGCCCGGAGCGGCTCAACAACCCGCGGTTCCGGGAGGAGATGCTCCCCCGGTTTGCCCGGGCGGTCGGGCTCCTGGTGATCGACGAGGCCCACTGCATCTCTGACTGGGGCCATGACTTCCGCCCGGACTACCGGCGCGTCCGGGACATGCTGGCGGCGCTGGCCCCGGACGCCGCCGTGCTCGGCACCACGGCCACCGCCAACGATCGGGTGGTCGCCGACGTCGCCGACCAGCTCGCCGGGGGTGAGCGGGCCGCCCTGCGCACCTACCGCGGCCCCCTGGCCCGGACCAGCCTGCGCCTGGAGGTGGTGGAGCTGCCCCAGCCGGCGCAGCGCCTGGCCTGGCTGGCCGAGCATCTGGGGGGGCGGGACCCGATTCCCGGGTCGGGCATCGTGTACACGCTGACCCGGCGCGATGCCGAGCAGGTGGCCCAGTTCCTGGCGGCGCGCGGGATCAGTGCGGTCGCCTACAGCGGTGACCAGGAGACCGAGCAGCGGGTGGACGCCGAGGAGCGCCTGCTCGCCAACGACGTCAAGGCCATCGTCGCCACCAGCGCCCTGGGGATGGGCTACGACAAGCCGGATCTGGGGTTTGTCGTCCATTACCAGGCGCCCGGATCGGTGGTCGCCTACTACCAGCAGGTGGGCCGCGCCGGCCGGGGCGTGGACCACGCCGACGTGGTGCTGTTGCGCGGGGGCGAGGACCGCCGCATCCAGGACTTCTTCATCGAGCAGTCGTTCCCGTCCGCGGAGCGCGTGGCGGCCGTGCTGGAGGAGCTGCGTGGCGCGGACGGCGGCGGGCGGAGCACCCAGGAGCTGATGGCGGCGGTCAACCTGGGCAAGGGGCGGTTGGAGGCGATGCTCAAGATCCTCGACGTGGAGGGAGCGGTGCAGCGGGATGGGACCCGCTGGCAGCTGGTGGAGGGATCGCAGTGGAGCTACGACTCCGAGCGCTATGCCCGGGTCACGGCGCTGCGCCGCGACGAGCAGCGGGCCATGGCCCAGTTCGGCGCCGACGGCCGCTGCCTGATGCGCACCCTGCAGGAGGAGCTTGACGATCCCCAGCCCGCCGATTGCGGCCGGTGCGCGGTGTGCACCGCCCCCCGGTTCGCCGCCCCGCCGGATCCTGAGCTGGTGGAGCTGGCCGGTCGCCATCTGCGGTCGGCGCCGATTGAGCTGGAGGTCAAGAAGATGGCGCCCAACGCGACGGGCCAGATGCGCAAGGTCCCGGACGAGGTCCGCACCGAGCCGGGCTGGGCGCTCGCCCGGTTCGGCGACGGCGGCTGGTGGCCGGCGGTGGAACGCCTGCTCCGGGGCGAGGGCGCCGGCGACGAGGTGGTGGCCGGGCTGGCCGAGCTGGTGGCCAAGGCGGGCGTCGCTCCGGCCTGGGTGACGGCGATACCGTCCGTCGCCCGCGCAGACCTGCTCACCCGTCTGGCGGGGGCCCTGGCCGCCGCGCTCGACGTCCCCGCGCTGGGGCTGCTGGAGCGCGCGGCCGGCCGACCGCCCCAGTCAGAGATGGCCAACGCGTTCCAGCAGGCGGGCAACGTGCGCGGCGCCTTCCGGGTGACCGGCCCGCCGCCGCCGGGGACCGGTCTGCTGCTGGACGACCGCCGCTCCTCCGGCTGGACGCTGGCCATGACCGGCGGCCAGCTGCGGATGGCCGGGGCCGAGCGGGTGGTGCCGCTCGTGCTGGCGACGGCGTTCTAACGCCTCACGCAACTAGGCGGCGCGGGCCTGCCCGGCGGCGCCCGCCCGCAGCAGAGCCGACCGATAGCCGGCGGCCAACCGGCGCAGTGAGGCCTCCCAGGTGCGCTCGGTCACCCGGGCCTGTGCGCTCTTGCGGATGCGCTCGGCCAGGGCCGGCGTGCCCACCAGCGTGAGCAGCGCCTGGCTGAGCTCGCCGGTGTCCGGGCCCGCCAGCAGGCCGGTCTCGCCGTGGCGGATCAAGGCCGACGGGCCGCCCTCGTCGACGGCCACCACCGGGAGCCCAGAGGCCTGGGCCTCCAGGATGACCTGGCCGAACGTGTCCGTCCGGCTGGCGAACAGGAAGGCGTCAGCGCTGGCGTAGATGGCGGGCAGCTCCGGGCCCTCCCGCCAGCCCAGGAAGGTGGCGTGGGCGCCGAGCCGGTCGCGCAGCATGCCCTCCTCGGGACCGCCGCCGACCAGGACCAGGTGCAGCCGGGAGTCCCGGGCCTGGGCGGCCAGGAAGGCATCGGCCAGCAGCTCCACGCCCTTCTCCCGGGTCAGCCGGCCGCAGTAGAGCACCGTCACCTCCCCGGGCAGGCAGGTCGGGTCGCGCAGCGTCGGGTCAAACCGGCCCACGTCCACCCCCCGGTCCCAGCGCGCCGTCCGGGCCGGCGTCAGGCCGAGCCCCGCCAGCCGCTCATCGGTGGCCGGGCTCGGCGACAGGACGATCTCGCAGCCGCCGTAGAACAGGCCGAGTGCCCCCTGGGTCAGGGCCTCCACCTCCGAAGCCCCGGAGCGAAGCCCGGCGTAGGCGGCGAGCTCGGTGTGGTAGCTGCCGACCACCGGCAGCTCCAGCACCCGGGCCACCAGCCAGGCGGCCAGGCCGGCCGGTCCGGGCGAGGTCAGGTGGACGAGGTCATAGCGCCCCTCGGCGAGCGTCTCGACGACGGCGGGCAGGCAGGGCACCCCCAGCGTCATCCCCGGATAGAAGGGCACCGGCACCTCGGCCACCGAGCTCAGCCGGCGGTCGACGTCGGCGTCGGTGCCGATCACCTCCACGTCATAGCCGGGGACGCCCCGCTCCCGGAGCTGGCGAATGGTGTGAGTGACGCCGTGCATGCTGCCCAGCCCGTCGGCCACCAGCGCCACCCGCGGACGGTCCCCGTCAGACCGGGTCAACTTGAACTTCTCACGCCCCAGGAAGGCGATCGCCGCCGCGTACGGGATGGCCGGGATGCAGGCGTCAAACAGCTCGGAAGCGTGGTCGGCCAGGGCCGAGACGGTGGGCCGGGCGATGAGCCCGTGGACAGCGTCGGCCAGCTTGCGCTCATGAATCCGGCGGGCCCGGCGCAGCAGGTCCGGGTGGCTGAGCTCGCCCTCCTGGAGGCGCTCCAGCAGCGTGCGCTCGTCGATGCCGAGGTTCATGGCCTGCAGCCAGGCGCGCAGCAGCGCCCGGGCGTCGTCGGGCTGGGTGGGCTGGGTGGTCTGGGTGGGCCCCGGGTTACCGCCGGACAGTCCGTGCCGGGCGTCCGCCTCCCGCATGAACCGCGCGACGATCTGCCACACGGCCCGAGGATCCGGGCGCTGGGCCCCCTGGCACTCGCCCAGGCTGCGGATCGCCAGCGCCATGGCGGCATGGGTCCACTTGGCGGCGCTGCCCTGCGAACCGTGGGCGTCGGCTCGGCCGAGGCGCAGGTGGGCCAGGAACTCGGCCGGCGTCGCCGCCGGCGGGGTCTCGGTGAACGTGCGGCCGATATCGATTCCGGCATGGTCATCGGACCCACCGATGGCGGTCCCCCCGTGGGTCTCGATGTAGACAAACGCCGGCAGGTTCAGTTCCTTGGCGCGCGATCCATTGCGCGTCTCCCAGATCGGGAAGAGCTCGGCCAGGCGTCGGCGGTGCCGGGCGGTGAGCGGCGCCTCCACCGCATAGAACGGATGGGCGAGGGCCGCGGTGATCTCCCGCTCGTGCAGGTAGGCGGCGCACAGCTCCACGCTGTGGCGGTGGGCCTGCAGCCAGTCATGGTGGTCCGGTGTGATCCCGTAGCAGAGGACGTGTACGGCCTGGGACTCGCCCTCAAACCAGGCCGTCAGCTCCTCGGAGATGAACGTGTCCGGCAGATCGTCCAGCGCCAGGCCGCCGGCGATGGTGTCATGGTCGGTGACGGTCACAAAGTCCATCCCCCGGCGCTTGGCCAGCTCGTAGACCTCCTGGGGCGGAGTGGCGCACTCCGGCAGGCTGAGCGACCGCTGGACGCCCAGCTTTGACAGCTCCGACGCCGTCGAGTGAACATGCATGTCAACGCGGCTGTTCTTCTCGTTCATGGGGCAGAGAATTGACGCGCGCGGGGCCACGGCCGTGAAGAAGACGGGCAGCTTTCGTGACCATCCTGTGAACCGGGGCATGCCTGGCGGCCAGGTCAGAGAACCATGCCGGCATGGCCGCGGTGTCGACGACGGTGCACTCGGAGGCGGCTCGCGTCGTCGCCGGTCGGATCTCGGTGGAGATCGCAGCTCAGCCGTTCTCGCTCACCATCCGGCGCGACGACCGTTCGGTCCTGCGGGGCATCGGCGCCTGGGCGGCCGGTGGGGTGATCCGGGACCGGTCCCTGGCCCTGACCGAGGGGGTGGGCGGCGAGGCGGTGGTGGCGGCGCCGCTGGAACGCATCCCCGTGTGGGTCCGGGCCGGAGCGATGGTGCTCACCCACCCCGCCGATCACGTGGCCGCCGGCCTGGGCGACGTGGCCGAGGCCGACCGGCCGCTGGTGGCAACGCTGTGGGGAGAACCGCGCTGCGGGCGGGCGCTGGCCCGGATGGCCGACGGCACCCGAGTGGGGTGACGCGACGGCGTGTGGTCGCTGCCGCCGGGCCGCCCGGTCACCGTGGTGGAGCGCTGCCGAGCTCTATCCTCGCCGAGGTGCATTTCAGCGAGCTCACGCCGGTTCAGCAGCGGGTTCTCGGCTGCCTGATCGAGAAGCGGTGGGCGACGCCGGACCAGTACCCGCTCTCGCTCAACGCGCTCCGGCTGGCCTGCAACCAGTCGACCAACCGGGATCCGATCACAACGTATGACGAGTCTGAAGTTCGTGAAGCCGCCGAGCGGCTGTCCCGGTACGGCCTGACCCGGCTGGCCAGCGGGGCCGGGTCGCGGGCGACCAAATACCGTCACCTGGCCGAGGAGGGACTGGGGCTGGACCGGGAGCAGCTCGCCATCCTGTCCGTCCTGCTGCTCCGGGGGCCGCAGACGCTCGGCGAGCTCAAGGGCCGGACCGAGCGCCTGGCCCACTTCGCCGGCCTCGACGACGTGCAGCGGGTGCTGGGCGAGCTGGCTGAACGCGGCTACGCCGAGCGGGTGCCCCGGCGCCCCGGCCAGAAGGAGGATCGCTTCCGTCAGCTCCTGGGCGGCCGGGAGGACGGCGCTGAGGCAGAGCCGGGCTGGGAGCCGCCCGTGGCGGTGGGCGGTTTCGACGAGTCCGTGCCGGCCCCGTCGGCCCCGGACGGGCTGGAGGCGCGAGTGGCCGCGCTGGAGGACGAGGTGGCTCGGCTGCGGGCCCAGCTCGCCGGGCTGCTGGACTGAGCTCGGCGCGCCTAGGTCGGTAGGACGAGGCCGATCACGTACAGGGCGCCGCCGACGATCACCCCGGCCAGCGTCATCTCCAGGCCGGCCGACCACCAGGACCGCAGGGTCACCAGTGACTTGGCGGCGCCGACCAGGAAGTGGGCGATCAGTGACACCACGGCAGCGGCGATGATCGCCGGGGTGCCGGTGGTGAAGAAGAACGGGATGACCGGAATGATTGCCCCCACCCCGGTGGACAGACCGGCGGCGACGGCCGCCTGGGTGGCGTGGTGCTCCTCGCCGGAGGCGCCGCCGAACTCCTCCGCGGTGAGCGCCTTGAGCATCGCGTCCGGGTGCTGCGACATCTGATCGGCCAGATGGTCGGCGGTCTGCTCGTCGATGCCCTTGAGCTGGTAGAAGAGCGACAGCTCCTCCTTCTCCTCCTCGGGGTGGGTGGCGATCTCCTGGCGCTCGCGTTCGACGTTGGCGGCGGCCACCTCGGCCTCCGAGCGCTCGGCCAGGAAGGCGCCGGTGGCCATCGACAGCGCCGAGGCGATGGCGCCGGCCAGGCCGGCGGTGAGCACGCTGGCCGATCCGCCGGTGGCGCCCGAGACGCCGGCCACGATCCCGAACACGGCGGCCAGGCCGTCGTTGGCCCCGTAGATGGCGCCGGAGATCCAGCCGCCGCCGGAGACGTGCCACTTCTCGCGACCCAGGATGCGGTCCAGCCGGGCCTGGGGGCCGGCCGGAACGGGTCCCGCGCCGGCCGGGCTGCCGCCGCGGTCCGCCCCGGACGGCGCGCCGCCGTCCCCGCCGCCGCTGCGCATCTCGGCGACGGCCAGCGAGTGCGAGCGTTCCTCCTTGCGGATGTCCCGCAGCAGCTGGTCGGTCTCCGGGTCGCCGGTGGAGCGCTTGTACAGGTCGTCGACCTCCTCGTCCTCGGCCGCCTCCCGCGCGGCCAGCAGGCGGTCGATGGGGGCCACGCGGGTCTGGAGGCGCAGCCACACCGGGACCCGCACCGTCGCCGGGTCGGGAATGTCGATGCTCAGCTCCCGCATCCGCTGCTCCAGCCGGATGCGGTGGCCGCCCTCGGCCTCGGCCATCCGGCGCATGATCTCGGCCTCCCGCGGCTCCAGCCGCCGGGCGATCAGGTCGTAAACCGCACCCGCCAGGATCTCGCCCCGCCAGGCGGTGAGCAGCCGCTGGACGGCTTCGTCAGGCGGCGCGCTCATCGCGTCTAGGCTACCCGGCGGATGGACATTTCCTTCCGACATGGCGCCGTCGACTCAGGTGACGGCGGGCGGCTCGCCCAGGCGATGCGCGACGAGATTGCGGTCATGTACGACGGCCTGGATCTGGACGGCGATTCCATGCCCCGGGCCGGGGCGGCCGAGCTCAGCCCGCCGGACGGCGCCTTCCTGGTGGGCTATGCCGACGGGCGGGCTGCCTGCTGTGGGGGGATCAAGCGCCTGGATGACCGCCGCTGCGAGATCAAGAAGATGTACGTCGTCCCGGACCTGCGGGGCCGGGGCATGGCCCGCATCCTGCTGCGCCGTCTGGAGGACGAGGCCCGCCGGGCCGGCTACGCGGTGGCCCGGCTGGACACCGGGCCCAAGCAGGTGGGAGCACGGGGCCTGTATGAGTCCGAGGGCTACGCCCCGATCCCGGATTTCAACGGCAACCCGGTGGCGGTGTTCTGGGGGGAGAAGCCGCTGAGCTGAGCCGGGCGGCGCGAGGGTCTACAGGATCCCGATCTCCGAGTTGTCGCCCACCATGAACCGGTAGGCGCGGGGCTGGCGGTGGCCGCGGCCGATCCGGACATTGCGTCCCAGCAGCGAGGATTCCATGCGCCCGTCCAGGTCACGGACCGAAGCACCGGTGAGCAGAATGGAGTGCTCCACCTCGGCGTTGGCGATCACGCAGGCGTCCCCCACGGCGGTGTAGGGCCCGACATAGCAGTCGGTGAGCTGGGCGCCGGCCCCGATGATGGCCGGACCCCGCACCGAGGAGCGCTCCAGGCGGGCGCCCGGCTCCACGATCACCCGGCCGTCAATCTGGGAGTCGATGAGCTCGCCCTCCACCCGGATGTCGATGGTGTCCAGCACCAGCCGGTTGGCGGCCAGCATGTCCTCCAGGCGCCCGGTGTCCTTCCACCATCCCTTGACGATGTGCGGTTCCACCCGCCGCCCGGAGTCGACCAGGTGCTGGATGGCGTCGGTGATCTCCAGCTCGCCGCGCGCCGACGGCTGGATGGCCCGGGCGGCGTCGTGGACCGCCGCCGTGAACATGTAGACACCCACCAGGGCCAGGTCCGTGCGGGGCTCAGTCGGCTTCTCCACCAGGCGGACGACGGCCCCGTTCTCCAGTTCGGCCACGCCGTAGTTCTCCGGGTCAGCGACCGGCGTGAGCAGGATGAGGGCATCCGGGGCGTGGGCGTTGAACTCACCCACCAGGTCGCCGATGCCGCCCTGCAGGAGGTTGTCGCCCAGGTACATGACAAACGGCGAATCGGTCAGGAACGGCTCGGCGGTCAGGACCGCGTGGGCCAGCCCGGCCGGCTCGGCCTGGACGATGTAGGTGATCTGCACCCCGAACCGCTCGCCGTCGCCGGTGACCGAGCGGATCTCGTCGCCGGTCTCCGGAGCGATGATGATCCCCACCTGGTCGATGCCGGCGTCGGCCATGGCCTGGATGGCGTAGAACAGCACCGGCCGGTTGGCGACCGGCACCAGCTGCTTGGCGCTGGTGTGGGTGATGGGGCGCAGGCGGGTGCCCTTGCCTCCGGAGAGAATCAGGCCCTTGAGGGGTGGCATGGGGGGCAAATGTAGTGGCTTTCAGTAGACGCCGGCGAGCTTGCGATGGTCCCAGCTGGCCGTCCGCCGGGGGCTGAAGTGCAGGGCAACGCGCTTGGCCGCCTGGCGCCGGATGGCCTGGGCGGCGTCGTCAGGCAGTGAGCCGCCGGCGTAGCGCTCGGCCAGCTGGAGCCCCAGCGTCGCCACCGCCTCGCTGTCCCGGTGGATCTCCGTCTCGGCCTCGATCATCACCCCGCGCAGCTGGTCGTAGGTGTCACCGGTCTCGATCTGCAGGGTGGCGCGCGGATCCCGCTCCAGGTTGCGGACCTTCTGGGACCGGGCGTACGTCCAGGCCCAGATGTCCCCAGCACGCACCACGTACCACAGGGGCATGAGGTGCGGCCAGCCGGTGTGGCCGTTGGTGGCACAGATGACCGTCCGCTGCTCGGCCAGGAAGGCGGCGATCTCATCGCCGCTCATGGCGATCTGGGCGCGACGGTTGGTGGTCAATGCGAGACGAGCTGCGCGCCGGAGCCGATCGCCTCGGCGGCTTCCCGGACCGCCTCGCGGGCGGCGGCGGGCTCCAGGACGGCGGCGTCGCCGGCCTCCTTGAGCGTCTCCCGTACCAGCCAGTCGATCCCGGCGAAACCCAGCTCCACCACCACCGCGCCATCCTCCAGCTCGGCGACCACCTGGCGCTCCTCCCGGGCCCAGCGGGCCCGTTCCGGCGAGATCCAGACCCGGGCCCGGCTGGCGGTGGGCACCTCGCCGGTGCGGGGCCAGCCGTCGACGTCAGCGGCAGGATCGACGTCCGGACGCGCCTGGAACGCCTGATCGGTGACCGTCGCCGACTTGATCCGGTCCAGGCGGAAGTGGCGGACGCTGTCCCGGGACGGGTCGAAGCTGGCCAGATACCAGCCCTCCCGCCCGTTGATGAGCGCATAGGGCTCCACCAGGCGGGTGGAGAACTCGTCCTCGTTCTCCTTGTAGTACTCAAACGAGAGCAGCCGGCGCTGGGCGATGGCGCTGGAGACGACGCCGGAGATCTCCGGGCTGTCGCTGCCGGGGGCGGCGAACTGGAGGCCCTCATGCACCGGGTCCTCGCCCAGGGCGTGGACGACCTTCTCCCGCACCGAGCTGAGCGAGCCCTCCGGGATGTGCTCGCCGATCAGGTCGATGGCGGCGATCAGCGCCTTGGCCTCCACCGGCAGCAGGCGCGCCGGGCGGGCGAACGAGTCGCCGTAGGGCTCGGGGTCAACCTCGATCGACCCGTCGGGATGGATCTCGGCGTACAGCACGTACGTCCCGGCCCCGAAGTTGACGACGTTGAGCACCGCGATGTCCTCACGCAGTTCCTGCTCGGAGACCTTGAGCGCCGCCTGCAGGCCGTCAGCATCCAGCAGCCGGCCGGCCCGGCCGGCGTCGATCAGGATGCTGGCCAGCGTCACCAGCCGGGCAAAGCGTTCCGGACGGATGGCGGCGTCGGCGCGAGCGCCGTCCTCATCACGGACCGGGCCCGCGGCGTCAGGGTCGACCGGCGCCATCGTCACCGGGTCGGCGATCTGGGGCTCGCCGCGGTGGCGGTCCACCAGCAGCGCCACCCGGTCGCGGAGCTCGGAGACGAGCTCCGGCGGCCCGGCCACCCGCGCGTTCTCGCCCAGGCCGAGGGTCCAGGCGATCAGCTGCCGGGCATTGGCATACGGCGTGATGAACAGACGCGCGCCGGGATCGTCCTCATCATGGGCGGAGCGGATTTCGCCGTAGCGGCCGAAGTGGCGCTCAATCTGCCAGGCGATCCGGCCGGAGATCCACACCTCGGCGGTGCCCACCGGGTCACCGAACTGCCAGTGGATCCGGTTGGCGTAGGACCGGGGATCGAAGTTGGCCGGCCGCTGGAAGTCATGCTCGGCCTTGGTGGCGTAGCCGACCTTGCCCCGGATCCGGGACAGGCGGAACACGCGGATGGCGCTGCGCTCATGGGAACGGCCGACGACGTAGAACTGCCCGCCCTGGTACAGGAGCTGGTAGGGGTCGACGCGGCGGGTGCCGACGTCGTCGCGCTCCATCGTGTGGTAGTCGAAGATGACCGTCTTTCGACGGAAGATGGCGGTCTCGATCTTGGCCAGGCGCTGGGAGATCTCATGGCCGCCGGCCGAACCGGTGATCCCGAGCGCCACCGTGTTCTGCTCCGGGGCGTTGAGCGGGCTGGGCCGCCCCCAGGAGATCTGCTGGAGCGCCAATCGCAGCGGCTCGGCATAGGCGAACTCGCCGTCCAGCAGCTGCAGGGCGGTGTGCAGGGCCGCCAGCTCCTCGTCGCTGAAGGCGATCGGCGGCAGGTGGAAGTTCTCCGGGGGCAGCGAGTAGTTCTCCTGCTCCACCAGCCCGTCGACCGGCTTCTCCACCGTCAACTGGATGCCGAGGGCCTCCAGCTCCGAGCGATCGGCATAGAAGCGGCGGGCGAACGCATCCTCGTTCATGACGCTGTAGCCCTCGACATCACGCCGGATCTCCGGGGCGGTCACCGGGCGCCGCTCAGCCATCAGATACGAGATCAACGAAAGCTGACGGATCAGTTTCTCGGTGTCCTTCGCCATCCCTGAGAGGACTCTAGCCGGGGGTCCTTGGCCGCGACCCCGGACATCGGTCCGCACACGCTATTTGCGCACTTTTGGAGCAGCGTGTGACAGATCGGTGACGAAGCCCCGGCGGGTTAGGCGGCGCGGCGCTCGTCGGCCGCCACAGGCGAGGCGGCGAAATAGGCGCCGCCGCCGATCCCCTTGTCAAACCCGGACCACTGCGCCCCGGCCGGGAGCGCCTTCTCGACCCGGTCAAAGCTCCCCAGCCGGCCGCCCAGGTTGTCGATCATGTGCACCAGCGTCGCCTCCCGGGTGCAGGGGATGACCGGGCTGCCGTACTCCAGCGTGCCGTGGTGGCTGAGGATGATGTGCAGGACGGCCTGACCGGCTTCGGCGGGAAAGCCGCCGAGGCTCTCGATCACGGTGCGCACCCGGTAGTAGCCGAGCGGGATCTCGCCGAACAGCCGGCCCTCGTCGGACATCTCAATCGCCTCGCCCCGCAGCTCGTAGACGTCGAGCTTGCCGATGTCGTGCAGGAGGGCCCCGGTGACCGCCACATCCCGGTCGATCCCGGGGAAGGTGGCCGAGATGGCGCTCACCGCCTGGGCGACCCCCAGGCAATGCTCCAGCAGTCCGTGGCGGTAGGCCTGGTGGTAATGCTTGGCCGCCGGCGCGTCCCGGAACCGCGCCCAGGTCGGCGAGTCCTCGCCCAGGATGGCGTTCAGCAGCCGGCGGAGGTCCGGGTTCTGGACGGTGGCCACCAGCTCCCGCAGGTCGGACTCCATCTGCTCAATCGGGTGGGCGGGACCGTCGAGCAGGTGGGCGCGCTCATACTCGCCGTCGGCAGCGGCGCGCACCGTGTCCACCTCCACCCGGGCTCCGTAGCGCGGGTGGATCGCATAACTGCCGGTCACGTGGACCGCCGCCCCGGCGGTGCACACCTCCCGGGCGGCATCGACCTGCGCCAGCACCACGGCGGGGACGCTGCCGGTGCGGTCGCCGAGCGTCAGCTTGAGGTACTCGTCGCCCTCCCGGCGGCGACGCGTCTCCACCCCCCGCACCAGCAGGATGGTCTCGACCCGACACCCGTCCTGGAATTCCCGGACTCGCATGACCCTCACGACGATAGACGCGCCCCCGGACGGCTCAAAACAAGCCCGGTTCCAGGGAGATCGGCGGTTTGCGCTACAGCCCGGGCGGGTGGCGAACGCTGAACGAGCTCAGATCGCCCTCGGTGGCGGCATGGTCCGACCAGCGCGAGCCGGTCTGGGCCAGCGCCACGGTGTCAAACCGCAGCCCGGCGACGTACATGAACGTGTGGCCGGCGTTGGCGAACACCGTGATCCACTTGCCCGGCCCGGCCGCGCCCCAGTTCTCCAGCTCGCCGGAGGTCACCGTGTGGTTGAGCAACCCGGCGGCGGCGAACACGTAGCTGATGGAGCCGCTGCAGTCATAGCCGGTGTCCTCATAGGTCATGTGGCCGCCGCCCCACGTGTACGGCAGCCGGGCGATCTCGTTGCCGGCGGCGATCACCTCCTGGACGGCGGCGGGAGCGTCGATCGGGGCCACCGCCAGGCCGCCGGGCGTGAGCGTGGCCCGAGTGGCACTCGGCGCCAGCCCGCTCTCAGACAGCTGCCGGCGAACCTCGGCCAGCGACGTCGGTTGGGGGAGTGACCCGGTGGCCGAGGGGCTGGACACGCTGACCCCGGCGGACCCGGATGCGCCCGCGGCGGATGCGCCGTCCGTGGAGGGCGCGGCGCCGGCCACCGGCTCCACCGCCTGCGGGTGGGCCACCGGCGGCTGACCGGCGGCCGACTGGGCTCCGGTGACCGTGGCCGCGGCCGGTCGGCTGGAGCCGGTGGAGGTCGCCTGACCACCGCAGCCGGCACACAGCACGGCCACGGCGCCGAGCAGGGTGAGACCGCGCCGTCGCACCCGCCCGAGTATGGCGAATCCGTCCCGGCGGGGCGACGGTGGCCCCGGGCCGCGCTCCCCCTGCTCCTAGTCGTCCAGCGCGCCGTCGTACAGGGCGAACACCGCTCCCTGGGGGTCCTGGGCCACGCCGATCCGGGCGATGCCGATGTCGGTGGGTGGGACGAGCACGGTCCCGCCCAGCGCTCCGACCTGCGCCGCGGTCCCCTCAATGTCGGCGGTGGCGAAGTAGACGAGCCAGAAGGGCGGCGTCCCCGGCGGCATCGGCGGTCGGATCCCACCGTTGCTGTGGCCGTCGGCGGTGGCGATCACCAGGTACGGCGGGTCCGACCCCTCCATCGGCGTGGTCCGCCAGCCGAGCAGATCTCCGTAGAAGGCGGCTGAGCCCTCCAGATCCGGCGATCCGAGCTCGTTCCAGGACAGGGCGCCGGGAGCGTTGACCAGGCCGGCCCCGATGTGATCCCGGGCCTGCCAGAGGAGGAACCAGGCCCCCTGGGGGTCCTGCACCACCGCCATGCGCCCGGCCTGGAGCACATCGAACGGCTCGGCATGGACCGCGGCCCCGAGCTCCCGGGCCCGGGCCGCCGTGGCATCGACGTCCTCCACGGAGATGTAGGAGTTCCAGGAGGGGGGAATCCCGGCCTCGCGCTGCTGCTGGGGCTGAGGCGAGATGGCGGCCACCCATTTGCCGTCGATGGCGGCCATCGAGTAGTCGACCCCCTCCCCGGCCGGCATATCGGTGATGGTCCACCCAAACAGCGCCGAGTAGAAGGCCTTGGCGGCCTCCTGATCGGTCGTGTTCAGATCAGTCCAGCCGAACGTCCCCGGTGTGTACTGCGTGCGTTCACCCATGGCGCGACGCTACCACTGGGCTCCGGTCCGCGGGGGAAAAAGGTGCCGGTCACGGCTCGTTCACGACAGGTTCACGGGTGGGTCACGTGGCGGGTCGCGCCGGCCGGAAGACTCACCGCGCACATCCACCATCAGGGGGAACCACCACATGGCAAGACGCCCAACCCGGGCGTTCCTGGCCGTGCTCGCCGCCGCCGGAGTCTCGGCGGTGGGAGTGCAGGCCGCGAGCGCAGGTCCAGACCACCACAGTCACCCGCAGCGCGGCGCCCAGCGACGTGTCTGGCATGACGGCAACGGCGAGTCGGTGTACGCGCCCACCGCCACGCCGATCAAACACCTGGTGGTCATCTTCCAGGAGAACGTCTCCTTCGACCACTACTTCGGCACCTATCCCAACGCCACCAACCCGGCGGGCGAGCCGGCGTTCCACGCCGCCCCCGGCACGCCGTCGGTCAACGGCCTCTCCGGCGCGCTGTTGACGAACAACCCCAACGGCGGCAACCCGCAGCGCCTGGATCGCAGTCAGGCGCTGACCTGTGACCAGAACCACGGCTACACCGCCGAGCAGAAGGCCTACGACATGGGCCTGATGGACAAGTTCATCCAGAACACCGACGTCGAGAGCTGCTCGCCGCCGGACACCACGGCCAAGAACCTGGTCATGGACTACTACGACGGCAACACCGTCACCGGCCTGTGGAACTACGCCCAGCACTTCGCGATGAGCGACAACTCGTACTCCACCACGTTCGGCCCGTCGACCCCGGGCGCCATCAACGTCACCGGCACCAACACCCACGGGGCGATCTGCGGCCCGTCCAGCTCGACGATCAACGCCTCGCCGTGCACCGGCACCGTGGGCAGCGCGCCGAGCACCCCGGCCGGGGTGCCTCAGCCGCAGGGCCCGGGCACGGTGTACAGCGACTCGGACCCGTACTGGGACGTCTGCTCCGGCAGCCAGCAGGACGGCAATCCGGCGTCCAAGACCATCCAGATGGGCGGCAAGAACATCGGCGACCTGCTCAACGCGGGTGGAGTCTCCTGGGGCTGGTTCCAGGGCGGCTTCGCCAGCCCCAGCTACGTGCCCGGCCAGCCGAGCAGCGATGACCCGAGCCAGATCTGCAAGGGCTCGCACACCAACGTGGGCGGGGCCTCGCAGCTTGACTACAACCCGCACCACGAGCCGTTCCAGTACTACGCCTCCACGGCGAACCCCCAGCACCTGCCGCCGAGCTCCATCTCGATGATCGGCCAGCAGGACCAGGCCAACCATCAGTACGACCTCAAGGACTTCTGGGCGGCGGCGGACCACGGCAGCCTGCCGGCCGTCTCCTACCTGAAGGCCGCTGACTACCAGGACGGCCACGCCGGCTACTCCGATCCGCTGGACGAGCAGCAGTGGCTGGTCGACACCATCAACCACCTGGAGAAGCTGCGCAGCTGGAGCAGCACCGCGGTGGTCATCGCCTACGACGACAGCGACGGCTGGTACGACCACCAGATGGGCCCGATCGTCACCCAGTCGCAGGCATCGATCGACGCGCTGACCGGCACGGGGACGTGCGGGACCAACGCCGCCCAGGTCCCGAGCGGCCAGCAGGGCAAGTGCGGCGTCGGCCCGCGGCAGCCGCTGCTGGTCGTCTCCCCGTATGCCAAGACCAACTACGTTGACGGCACGTTCACCGACCAGTCCTCGATCGTGAAGTTCATTGAGGACAACTGGCTCGGCGGCTCCCGGATCGGCGCCGGCGCGGCCGACGCCTCGGCCGGGACGTTGAACAACCTGTTCGACTGGCACGCCGACGGCAACCGGCGCCTGTTCCTCGACCCGTCCACGGGCGAGCCGACAAACGGCGGCGGCGGCTGGGGCTCGTAGCCCGGGGTCGTTTGCGTCGCCCTCTGCGGGGGGCCGGTGCCGCCGGCGCGGCATCGGCCCCTGGTTGGGGGGAGAAACCGGGGGTCTTGGGGGCTCACTTGTGTATAGGACAACTGAGCCCCCAAAACCCTGACGCGCTGGTGGCACTGAAGGCCGGCGGACAGTACGGCAACGTCACCCATGCGCAGCTCGCTGAGTGCGGGCTCACCGCCCCCGCCATTCTGGTGCGCGTGCGTGGGGGCCGGCTGTTCCGGGTCCATCCGGGCGTCTACGGCGTCGGGCACCCGCCGCGGCTGCCCTTGGAGCGCGCGGCGGCGGCGGTGCTGGCCTGCGGGCCGGGGGCGGCCCTCAGCCACCTGGGGGCGCTGGCCCTGTGGGGCTACTCCCGGCAGTGGCCGGCCGAGTTCGACGTGATTCTGACCGCCGGGGACCGCCGCCCGCGGGGAATCGTCACCCATCGCTACCGCGGTCTGCTGCGCCGGGACATGACCGTTCAGCGCGGGATCCGGGTGGCCAGCCCGGCGCGGACCGTCCTGGACTGCGCGCAGCTGCTGGACGCCGGGCCGCGCCGGCGGATGATCAACGATGCCCTCCACGGGCCGTTCCTGACTCAGCGTCAGCTGGCCGACGTGCGCGCCCGCTTTCCGCTTCATCCAGCCGGCAAGCTGCTTGACCCGTTTCTGGAGCCCGGCACCAACCCCACCCGCTCACCGTTTGAGGATGACTTTGTGGTCTTCTGCGAACGGCACGGCCTGCCCCGGCCGCTGGTCAACGTCAACATCGCCGGGCACATCGTCGACGCCGTGTTCGAGCCTCAGAAGCTGATTGTGGAATTGGACAGCTGGGAGTTCCATCGAGACCGGGGGGCGTTTGAGACCGACCGGGAACGGGATGCCGACTCGCTGAGCGCCGGGTACCGCACGCTGCGGGCGACCTGGGAGCGGCTGCATGCCCGCGGTGACGCCGAGGCGGCCCGGCTCCACCGGATCCTGGGGATTTAGCTCAGGCGCCGGCGGGCAGCAGTCGGCAGCCGCGCCTCCAGCGCAGCCGCCGCCGCCGATTCGACGCGCACGGACCGGCGCCGTCAGTGCCGGCCGACGACCTCGTGATGAGCGACGCGGTGGTAGGCGTCGCAGATCACCAACTCGCAGGGCTGCCGCCGCCGGGCGTGGCGGTACGCCTCACGTCGCGCCTCCTCCAGCGTGCGGCACGTCGTGGCCCGAGTGGGGGGGTTGGTGGTGTCTTCATCCAGAAGCTCAACCTCCCAATCACCGCGCGGCGCCGGCTCGATGCGGATGGTGGGGTAGGCGGTGGTCTTCATGCCCCCAGAGTGTCACTTCTCACTGATGGTGTCATCCGAAATTTGCCGCGGGCACGCGGTGGGTCGGCGTGAGCTGGTCAGATGGCTTACGCAGCCCGGCCAGCCGCGGCGACAGATACCGGGCGCTCAGCTTGTCCGGCACGGTCCCGGTGGCCTCCGATCCGGTGCCGGCGATCTCGGATCCCAGGGGGTGACCGCCCACCAGCACCGCGGAGAGCAGCTGCGGCTCGCCGCCGGTCATGAGCACGCCATGAACGATCGGGTGAAACGGGGCCGGGCGGACATCGGCGCCGGCGAGGCCCGCCAGCGTGGCCACGGCGGCATCGGCCTGCTGGGCGGCCACGCTGCCGTGCTTGACCGGGCAGTTGGTGGCGTCCCCGGCGGCGAACTCGGCGTGCCCGCCCGGGATCCGGCCGTGGATGTCGACCGGGATGAAGCCGTCGCTGACCACCGGGATCCCGCGGATGCGCGGACCGTGCAGCCGGGGCAGCGCCAGGATGCGGTCGAAGTGCAGCGCCCGCTCCCGCCGGGCTGGACGGGGGCCGGGCACCTCACGGGTGTCGGCGCTGTCGACCACCAGCGACCGGGCGTCCATGGGCTGACAGGCGGCCCGGGGGACGAGCTCAATGCCGGCGGCGGCCAGCAGGTCCGCGGTGGCCCGGCCGGCCCGGTCGCCGAACGCCTCCATCGGCAGCCGGCCGGGGATGAAGATGGTGATCGTCACGTCCAGGTCTCGGGCGCGGGCGCGCTCGGCGGTCAGCAGCGCCAGCTCGTACAGCGGGAGCTGCCAGGTGCCGGGCGCCGGGACGATGAACGCCATCCGCCGGATGGCTCCGCGATCCAGGTCGGCGACCATCCGGGCCAGCGCGGCGTCCTGCGGCGCGCCGGAGACGGTGACGGCATTGGCAAACGCCGGCTCGGTCACCGCGCCCGGGCACAGCAGCAGCGCGTCGTAGGCGAGCATCCGGCCGCTGCGGGTGTGCACCTGGCGCCGCACCCGGTCCACCCAGGTGACAGCGTCCAGCGCCAGCGGGATCTCCGTCCCGGCCAGGATCTCGGAAATCAGGAAGCGCTGGGCGCGCGCCGGCCCAAACGGCTCCCAAACGGTCATCGGCCGGTCGATCAGGGCCGGCTGGGGCTGAAGCAGCTCAATGTCGACGCGCGGACCGGCCAGGTGGCGCAGGCCGAGCGCCGCCTCCAGGCCCGCCACCCCGCCGCCGCCGATCACCACGCGCATGGCATCGCCTGACGGGGGAGGGAGGCCGGGGACCGGGTCATACCTCGGATCCTGGCGGACCGGGGGCGGGCCTCCATCAGGGGTCTGTGCGGTGGCGGACCGGGGAAGCCGTCGGTGCGATCCGTGGCGACTGCGGATCCGGAATGCGGGTTTTGCTGGTTGGTCGCTCCCCTCCGGCGCGGGAGGCTGACATCACCCTGTCATCCTCGAAGCGAGGTCTGTGGAGATGTTCAAGAACGTGATGTGGGCCACTGACGGATCCGAGCACGCCGACCGCGCGCTGGAGTACGCCAAGCAGCTGGTGGCGGGCGATGGTGGGACGCTCCACGTCACCCACATCGTCGAGAAGCTGGTGGGTGCGCGGGTGGCTGGTCAGAACGCGAATCTCAACGAGGGAGAGGTGGAGGCCAAGATCCGCCGGCAGGCGCACGACGCCGAGCAGGAGGGCCTCCAGGTGCGCCTGCACGTCGGCGCCGGCCGCGGTGGGGAGATCGCCCGGCGGGTCGCCGACGAGGCTGCCGATGTGGACGCCGACGTGATTGTGGTGGGCACTCGCGGACATTCCGCCGTGGTCACCGCCGTCGTCGGCAGCGTCACCCAGCGTCTCCTGCACCTGACGAGCCGCCCGGTGCTGGCCGTCCCGCCCGCCCGCGACGTCCAGGCGGCCGCGGACCCGGCGGGCGAGACCGCCCAGACCGCCGTGACCGCCGACCCGGTCGCCACCTGATGAGCGTGGGGTCCGCCACCGGCCTCACCGTCGGCCAGGTCATGCACCCGGGCGTTCTGTCCTGCCCGGCTGACGCCCCGGCGACCGAGGTGGCCCGGATGATGGCCGAGCGCTCGGTCCACTGCGTGGCCGTGATCGGCCCCGCCCGGGACGGCTCGGGGACGCCCCGGGTCTGGGGCATCGTCTCCGACCTGGACGTGGTGTCCGCGCTCACCGGCCCCGGGCCGTCGCCGGCGGCGGCCGAGCTGGCATCCGCCCCGGTGGTCACCGTGCGACCGACCGCGCGGCTGGCCGAGGCGGCCGGCGCCATGGTGGCGCACGGCGTTCATCACATGGTGGTCGTCGATCCCGAGCGCCATACCCCGGTGGGCGTGCTGTCGACCCTGGACGTGGCCGCGACGCTGGCCGAGGAGGCGTTGCCCGAGGGGTCGTATCCGCAGGACGCGTCTCACCGCCTGTCTCCGGCCGGGCCCCGCCGGGCCCACCGGGCCGCGGCCATCCGCCGGATGCTGCGCGACGCCGCCTCCCGGAACCCGTGAGCCCCATGTACAGGAACGTGATCGTCGGGGTCGACGGCCTTCAGGGTGGGGCGGACGCTGCGGCACTGGCCGCCGTGCTGGCCGCGCCCGGAGCCCAGATCACGCTCGTGTATGTGAGCACCGTCCCGTTTGCCAGCCGCGCCTCCACGCGTGAGCTTGATCTCGCCGACGACCGCGCGCTGGCCGCCCTGCTCACCACCGAGCGCGACCTGGGCGGGCCCACCGCCCGGGTCATCCGCACCAGCGCCACCACGGTGGGCGCGGGTCTGGAGCAGGCGGCGGCCGAGCAGAGGGCCGAGCTCACGGTGGTGGGTGCGTCTCGCCATCACGGCCTGTCCCGCCTCCTCGGCGGAGACGATGCCCGGTCAGCGGCCCAGCACGCGGCCGGCGCGGTCGCCCTGGCCCCGCCCCACTACGGCCTGCACCCCGCCCCGGTGCTCCGGGTGGGGGTGGCCGCCGACGACACGCCGGAGGGAGAGGTGGCCGTGGCGCACGCCGGATTGATCGCCGCCGGCCGCGGCGGCGAACTGCGCGTCCTGCCGGCCACGCCCGGGCGCGGGCTGGTCGACCGGGTGACCGACTTCGCCCGCGACGTCGACGTCCTGGTTTGCGGCTCAGCCCATCAGCGGGCCCTCCGGCGGTGGGCCGAGGGCGATCTGGGCGGCCTGCCGCGGCGGGTGGGGGTGCCGCTGGTGTTCGCTCCGGCGGCCGATCCCTCCGCCCTCGCCCGCTGGCGGGCGACCGGCCAGCCGGCTCGGGCTTAGGATCCCGCCATGGGACGTGAACTCATCGAACTGTCCCGGGACGAGTGCCTGGCGCTGCTGACCGACCACGACTTTGGGCGGGTGGTGATCTCGGCCGGGGAGTCACAGGTTCCGGTCATCCGCCCGGTCCACTACCGGTTCGACGTGCGCTCTCAGTCGGTGGTGTTCCGCACGCTGGAGGGGTCGAAGTTCCACGCGCTGGCCCGCAGCGCCCGGGCCTGCTTTGAGGTCGACGGTTATGACTCCGGCGCCCAGTCCGGGTGGAGCGTGATTGTGATCGGCACCGCCGAGCAGATCACCCGGGAGGCCGACCTGGAGCGGGCGGCCCAGTTGGAGCTGCCCGCCTGGCCGGATGACCGGCCCGCCCACTGGATGCGGGTCCGGGCCCGGACCGTGTCCGGCCGCCGGCTGCGGACGACCGTCCCGGCGCCCTGACCGCCCGGCGCCCTGACCGCGCGGGTCAGTCCAGCAGGCCGTGATCCCGCGCGTAGGCCACCAGTTCGGCGCGGGTGGTCAGGCGGATCTTCTGCTGGATGTGGGCCCGGTGGGACTCCACCGTGCGCACGCTCAAGAACAGGGAGGAGGCAATCTCGCTGTTGGTGTGCCCGAGCGCGATCAGCCGCAGCACCTCCATCTCGCGCGGAGACAGGTTGTCCGGCCGGCTGTCGGTCTCGGCGGGCTCGGAGGCGAGCTTGGCGCCGAGCTCCGGGTTGAGGTATGTCCGGCCTTCGGCGGCCAGCTCCACGGCGGTCATGAGCTCCGCATCGGCGGCGTCCTTGAGGACATAGCCGACGGCGCCGGCCCGCAGGGCGGCGCGGGCGAACGCCGGGTTCTCCTGCATGGTCAGGACCACGATCTGGGTTTCCGGCGCATCGGTGCGCAACTGGGGGATGGAGTCCAGGCTGGACTCGCCCCCCATGTTGAGGTCCAGCACCAGGACCCGCGGCCGGCAGCGATCAACGGCCTCCAGGGTGCCGGCCACGTCGCCGGACTCCGCCAGGACGGCAAACCGGCCGTCGGATTCCAGCAGCATTCGCAGCCCTGAGCGGACGACCTTGTGGTCGTCGGCCAGCACGATGGTGATCGGCGGCGAGGCCGCCGGCGCGCGGTCGCCGTCGCCGGCCTGGGGGTGAGCGCTGGCGTCCATTGGACCCTTATGCAGATCTATCCCCGGCATGTGGGACGACTCTATGAACGGCGTGGAGGGTGGGCATCAGGCGTCGTTACGTGCGCTCGTCCGTATCCCATACGGACCAGCCGGGACAGCCTATGCGCTTCGGCGCTCGGAGTCTGCGCCGGAATCGGCAGCGCCGGCGCCGGTGGTGGACTCACGCCGCACCGCGGGCACCGAGACGGTCACCGTGGTGCCCGCGCCCGGAGCGGATTCGATCTGCAGACCGCCGTCCAGCAGGTCAACCCGCTCCTGCATGCCGACCAGGCCGAACCCGTGGGCCGGCGCGGACGGGTCAAAACCGCTGCCGTCATCCCGGACCGTGACCTGGACGCAGCCGTCCTCCTCGACCACCTCCACCATGGCGCGGGTGGCCTCCCCGTGCTTGATTGCGTTGGTCAGCGACTCCTGGACGATGCGGTACAGGCCCGCCTCCACCTCGGGCGTGAGCCGTGTCTCGGCGCCACCGTGCTCGTAACCCAGCTCCACGTGCGCATCGATGTCCAGACCGTTTCCCCGCACTCGGTCGACGAGCGCCAGCAGGGCCGGCTCCAGTCCCAGCTGATCCAGCGCCGCCGGCCGCAGCTCGGTGATCAGCGCCCGCAACGCGACGATGTCGGTCTCCAGCTGCTTGAGCGAGGTGTCGATGGCGCCCGTCATGGCCTCGGCCGTGCCGCTGCGCCGGGCGGTGGACAGGGTCAGGCGGAGGTTGCCCAGCGCCTGGAGCGTCTCGTCGTGGAGCTCCCGCGCCCACCGGCCCCGCTCGGCCTCGGTGGCGGCCACGCGCTGACGCCGGTGCTCGTCCTCGGCCGAGCGAGCCGTCGCCACCGCGGTGGCGGCGCTGGCCGCAAACGCCTTGAGCAGCCGTTCATGATCGGCATCGAAGCGCTCGTCATCCAGCTGGTCGACGGCCACCAGCACCCCGTAGGCTCGCTCCCGGAAGATGAGCGGCACCACCAGCGCCTCCCGCGCCGCCAGACCGAGATGGCCCAGGCCATGCTGGTCAAACCGGGCTCGGTTGAGGTGGTCGGAGAGCCGCTGGGGCTGGCGGGCGCGCAGGGCGGCGCTGGCCACGGTGTGCTCCAGCGGGACCCGGCGTCCCAGCAACCCGGCCGGGAGCTCGCCGGCACCGGCCGCCAGCTCCAGTTCCTCGCCGCGCAGCAGCTCGATGACCAGCGTCCGGGCACCCACCAGCGCCCGGCCGCGCTTGGCCACCAGCTCCAGCACCGCGCCCAGATCGGTCTGGCCGCCCAGGGCGCGCGCGATCTGAAGCGTCGCGTCCAGGGCGCTCACGGTCCGCTCCAGCTCCAGGCGCTGGGACTCCGAGGTTGCGTACCGGCGGGCGTGATCGATGGCCACCGCGGCAAACGTGGCCAGCGTGGACACGTTCTGCTCGTCCTCCTCGGTGAATGCGTCCGCGCCCTGCTTCTCGGTCAGATACAGGTTGCCGTACGGCTGGCCGCGGATCAGGATCGGCATGCCCAGGAACGAGCGCATCGCCGGGTGGCCGATCGGGAATCCGTAGGAGTAGGGATGGCTGCCGACGTCGTCGAGGCGCAGCGGCCGGGGATGGCGGATGAGCTCGCCGAGGACCCCGCGGCCGGTCGGCAGCGGTCCGATGGCCTGGCGCGTCTCCTCATCGACGCCCAGTGTGAGAAACCGCTCCAGCGTGTCCTGGGTGGGGTCCAGCACTCCCAGCGCGGCGTAGCGGGCTCCGGTCAGCTCCCGGGCCGCCTCCAGCACGCGGCTGAGCACGACCTCCAGGTCAAGCTGCTCAAGCACACTATGCGCGACGGCGATGACTCCCCGGGTGGATCGGTCCATGGCGTGGGGGGTGGTGGATGGTCCGGGCCGGTCCCCGGTTGCAAACAAACCTTAGTCGCCGGGCACCGGCAACAGCTGCGGGTTACTACTGATCCTGGTCGTCCCGGCCAGGCCGCACACCGCGCTATCCGGCCAGGTTGGACTCATGGTCCCGCCGGTGCTCGGCCCGCTTGTGCGCCACCTGCGCGCCGGGAACGACCACCACCGGCCGGTCGGCATGCTGGAGCACGCCATGCGAGACGCTGCCGAGCAGCAGCGACTTCACTCCGGTGAGCCCGCGGCTGCCCAGGACGATGACATCGGCGCCGAGCTCGTCCGCCTGGTCGATGATCGTTCCCCATACGGTCAGGTTGCGTTCGACGGCCTGGGGCTGAGCGGTGAGTCCGGCCACCCGGGCCCGGGCGCAACCCTCGTCGGCGCGCTCCCGGGCCGCGGTGGCGCTCGCCCGGTCGACATCCTCAAAGTCCAGCGGCGCCGCGCCCAGCCCGGCGCCGGTGCGGGCGATGACCTCCGACAGGCCCTCCCAGATGGTGAGGATCGTCGCCTCCTGGCCCGCGAACAGGGCGCCCGCGGTGTCGACCGCGGCCTGGGAGTCGTTGGAGCCGTCGTAGCAGATGAGGATCTTCATTGGTCCCGTTTCAGGTTGTGGGCTCGCTGTCCAGCAGCCCGTGCTCCCGGGCGTATGCCACCAGCTCGGACCGGCTGGTGCGGCCGGCCTTCTGCTGGATGTGGGCGCGGTGGGACTCCACCGTGCGCACGCTCAGATACAGCTTCTGGGAGATCTCGTGGTTGGTGTGCCCGAGGGCGACCAGCTTGAGCACCTCCACCTCACGGTCGGTGAGGTTGTCCGGCGGGCCCGCCGGGGTGGGGGGCTCAGCGGCGATCAGGCCCCCGAGCTGTGGGTTGAGGTAGCGCTGACCACGGGTGGCGGCGCGCACCGCCTCCACCAGCTCGGTGTCGGCCGCCTCCTTGAGCACAAACCCCAGCGCGCCCACGCGCAACGCCTCCCGGGCAAACCGCGGCTCGTCCTCCATGGTCAGCACCACGATCGCGGTGTGCGAGGAGGCCTGAAGCATCCGGGGGATCGCCTCCAGGCTGGAGCCGCCGGGCATGCTCAGGTCTAGGACGAGCACGTGCGGCTTGTAGGCCAGGACCTTGCGGTAGGCCTCCTCGGCGTCGCCGGCCTCGGCCACCACCTCAAACTCGCCGTCGGCCTCCAGCAGGACCCGCAGCCCGCTGCGGACGATCGTGTGATCGTCGGCGAGCACGATCCGGGTGGGCTGGGTGGGAGCGTCAGGGGCGGTGATGGCCCACACGCTACCGACCCGCCGCCGCGGCCGGTGACGAAGTGGGGGCCGGCCGGGGGGGCGCGGTGTCCGGGTGCCCGTCCGGGACGTCGTGGAGTGAGGCGGCGGGCTGAAAGACGGGGACGGGGATCCCCGCCGCTGCGTAGGCGTCGGGCTCGTCGAGCGTCTCGCGGGCCAGAAGCGTCCGGGCCAGGCTATCCAGCTGTTTGCGGTGGCCGGACAGGGCGCTCAGGGCCTGCTCATAGGAGCGGTCGATGAGGCGCTTGACCTCGTCGTCGATCAGCTCCAGCGTCCGCTGGGAGGGGCCCGTGGTCGGCAGGAGCAGCGTCTCCTCGCCGGGCCGCGGCAGCGCCGACATGAGGCCCACATGGCTCGACATCCCCCACCGGCCCACCATCTGCCGGGCCAGGGCCGTGGCCTGCTCCAGATCGGACTCAGCCCCGGTAGTGGTCTCGCCGAAGATGAGCTGCTCGGCGGCGCGACCGCCCAACAGGCCGACGAGCCGGCCGCGCAGGTAGCTCTCCGTGTAGCCGTAGCGATCGGATTCCGGGCTCTGGAAGGTGACGCCGAGAGCCTGCCCGCGCGGGATGATCGACACCTTGCGCACCGGGTCGGCCCCCGGCTGGAGCATCCCCAGCAGGGCGTGGCCGGACTCGTGGTAGGCGGTGCGCCGCCGCTCCGCCTCGGAGATGACGATCCGCCGCGCGGCGCCGAGCATGATCCGCTCCATGGCGTTGGCGAAATCCGCGGCCGACACCGACAGGGCGCCGCG
The DNA here is from genome assembly GCA_963753235.1 of uncultured Solirubrobacteraceae bacterium. Lineage (GTDB taxonomy): Bacteria > Actinomycetota > Thermoleophilia > Solirubrobacterales > Solirubrobacteraceae > Palsa-465. The sequence goes on from CAVWBJ010000001.1 coordinate 372,865, forward strand.
GCGCGCGGCCCCCAGTGCCGCCTCATTGGCCAGGTTGCGCAGGTCGGCCCCCACCATCCCCGGGGTGCCGGCGGCGATCGTCCCCAGGTCGACCGTGTCGTCCAGGGGCACGTCCCGGGTGTGGACCGCCAGGATCTTGCGCCGCCCGTCCTGATCCGGGGGGTTGACGGCGATGCGGCGGTCGAAGCGCCCAGCGCGCAGGAGGGCCGGGTCGAGGATCTCCGGCCGATTGGTGGCCGCCAGGACGATCACCCCCTCGTTCCCGGTGAAGCCGTCCATCTCGGTCAGGATCTGATTCAGGGTCTGCTCCCGCTCGTCGTTGGCCCCGCTCAGTGCTCCCGCGCCCCGCTGGCGGCCGATGGCGTCCAGCTCGTCGATGAACACGATGGCCGGCGCCTCCTGCTTGGCGTGGACGAAGAGATCCCGCACCCGGCTGGCACCGACGCCGACGATCATCTCCACAAACTCCGAGGCCGAGATGGAGAAGAAGGGCACGTCGGCCTCGCCGGCCACGGCCCGGGCCAGGAGCGTCTTGCCCGTCCCGGGCGGCCCGGTCAGCAACACGCCCCGGGGGATGCGGCCGCCCAGCCGCCGGTAACGATCCGGATGCTGCAGGAAGTCGACGACCTCGGCCAGCTCGTCGGTGGCCTCGTCGATCCCGGCCACATCGGCGAACGTGGTGCGCTCGGCGCTGCCCTCGTAGCGGCGCGCCTTGGAGGCGCCAAAGCCGCCGAACATCCCGGCCCCTCCGCCGGCTCCGGCCGCTCGGCGCATCATCCACCAGAAGAAGAAGCCGATCAGGATGAGCGGGAGCAGCCACATGAGCAGGCTCCCCAGCGTCGACGAGCCGGAGCTGACCGGTTTGGCGGTGACCGTGACCCCGCGGCTCTGCAGGTCGGCGAGCAGGTTGTCGGAGGCGAAGGTGGGCCGCTGGGTGGCGAAGTCGACGCTGGTGGTACCGGACTTGGCCGGGTAGGTGACGGCGTGGTGAAGGGTTCCCTGGATGGAGGAGCCCTGGGCATTGACGGTGGCCACGTTGCCGGACTGCAGCTGGGCGGCAAACACGGTGTAGGGGAGCGTGACCCGCGTCGGGCTGGAGGTGGACAGCAGCAGTGCCCACAGGCCGAACTCGGCGGCCAGCAGGATGAGGACGATCCGCCACATGCTGCCGCCCCCGCGCTTGGGGGCCTCGGTGGACGGAGCGTGGCCACGCGCGCCCTCCACCCGCCAGGGTCGCTGCTCCCGGTCTCGGTGCGGGGCGCTGGGTTCTGACGGCGCAGGGGTACGGGGATCGGGCGGCGGGGCCATGTCCTCAGCCTTCAGCCTCGCGGCGGCAACGGCATCCGCGCTGACCCGGGGTGCGGCTAGGTAGTGGGTACGGCCGAGCCGGGGCGGCCGAGGGAGCCGGTGGTCATGTACTCGACGACGCTCTGGCGGTCGAACTCCTCGGCCGGTCCGGCGGCCACCAGCTGGCCCAGGTACAGGATGGCGAGCCGGTCGGCCACCGAGAACACGTCGTTGAGGTTGTGGGAGATCACGATGACCCCCACCCCCTGGTCGGCCAGCCTGCGGATCAGGTCAAGGACCACTGGTAGATGGTGGTGATGCCGAGCGCCTCGGCATCCCGGGGGTGATGGAGGTGGACCGCCCGGCCCTCCCACCGGATCTCCCCGCCGTCCGGGTGCCACAGGCCGGCCACCGTCTTGATCAGCACCGATTTGCCGGCGCCGTTGTCACCGGTCAGCGCGGTCACCTTCCCGGCCGGCACGTCGAGGTCAACGTCGGTGAGGGCGCGGACGGCGCCAAAGGTCTTGCTCAGCCCGCGCAGCGCGAGCAGCGGCGGCCCCGGCGCGGCCTCGGCAAAGGGCTCGGTGCGGTTGTGCGACGTGAGGATCTCGGTGCTCATGGTCACCCTCCAGGCTGGTCCTGACCAGAGCCTCCCGCGCCGCCGCTGCGGCGGCATCGGTACTCGCCCGCACGGGTGCCCGGCGGTTTCCGGCGATCCTGCGGATCGGATCGGTAGTTCGCCGCCCGATGGTGGGGTGGGGGTGCGGATCCGCCGGCGCCCGCCCGCTTCTACCGTGGCACCACCGTGTTTGAGACCCGCATCCACGGCCGAGGCGGCCAGGGCGTCGTCACCGCCGCCGAGCTGCTGTCGATCAGCGCCTTTGACGAAGGTCGCCACGCCCAGGCGTTCCCCAGCTTCGGCTCGGAACGCACCGGCGCGCCGGTGGCCTCCTTCTGCCGGATCGACGATCGCACCATCCGCTCCCGGGAGCCGGTGACCGAACCGGATGGGCTGATCATCGTCGATCCGACACTGCTGCACCAGGTCGATGTGTTCGGCGGCGCCGGGCCGTCGGCCTACGTGCTCATCAACACCTCACGGGAGCTGGAGGAGCTGGGCCTGGGCTCGCTGCGCCGCCGGTTTGAGGCCCGGCGCCTGCGCACGGTTCCGGCCACCGACCTGGCCCGCACCCATGTGGGACGACCGCTGCCCAACGCCGCGCTGCTCGGCGGGTTTGCCGCCCTCACCGGCCTGGTGTCGATCGATTCGGTGGAGAAGGCGATCCGGGAACGATTTGCCGGGGCGGTCGGCGAGGCCAACGCGGCGGCCGCCCGCGCGGCGTGGTCGCTGGTCCGGGCGGCGGCGTCACCGATGGCGGCATTGACGGCAGGCGACCGTGGTTGAGGGCCTGACCCAGATGGAGGGCTCGCAGGCGGTGGCCCAGACGGTGGCGCGCTGTCGCCCCGAAGTCGTTTCGGCGTATCCGATCTCACCGCAGACGCACATCGTGGAGGGGCTGTCGGCGCTGGTCAAGGACGGCGAGCTGTCGCCCTGCGAGTACATCAACGTGGAGTCGGAGTTCGCCGCCATGTCGGTGGCCATCGGCGCCAGTGCCGCCGGCGCCCGCACCTACACCGCCACCGCCAGTCAGGGTCTGCTGTACATGACCGAGGCCCTGTACAACGCCTCCGGCCTGGGGCTGCCGATCGTCATGACCGTGGCCAACCGGGCCATCGGAGCGCCGATCAACATTTGGAACGACCACTCCGACGCGATGTCGCAGCGAGACTCCGGCTGGATCCAGCTGTACGTGGAGTCAAACCAGGAGGCGGTCGACGTCCACATTCAGGCGTTTCGCCTGGCCGAGGAGCTCTCGCTCCCGGTCATGGTGTGCATGGACGGCTTTATTCTCACCCACGCCTACGAACGGGTGACCCTCCCCACCCAGGCCGAGGTGGACCGGTTCATCCCCCCGTTTGTGCCGCGCCAGGTGCTGGATCCGGCCGCACCGGTGACGATCGGCGCCATGGTCGGCCCCGAGGCGTTCACCGAGGTCCGGTACCTCGGCCACTACAAGCAGATGCATGCGCTGGACCTGATCCCCCGGACGGCGGCGGCGTTTGAGCAGGCGTTCGGCCGGACGGCCGGCGGCCTGCTGCACCCGTACCGCACCCACGATGCCGACACCGTGGTGGTGGCCCTGGGCTCGGTGCTCGGCACCATCCAGGACGTCGTCGACGAGCTGCGGGATCAGGGGGAGCGCATCGGCTGCCTGGGGATCCGGGCCTTCCGGCCCTGGCCGGCCGACGAGGTGCGCGCGGCCCTGGCCGGCGCGCGGCGGGTGGTGGTGCTGGAGAAGGCACTGTCGCCGGGTATCGGCGGGATCGTGTCCCAGAACGTGGTGGTGGCCACCCAGGGCACCAGGGCCGCCGTCCACACTGCCATCGCCGGACTGGGCGGCCGGCCGATCACCAAGGTGGCCCTCCGGGATCTGCTCTGGCAGGCCATCGCCGGCCGCCTGAACTCGCTGACGTTCGTCGGGCTGGACCGCCGGCTCGTCGACGACGAGCTGGAGCGCATGGTGGCCAACCGCGGCTCCGGCCCCCATGCCGAGAACATGCTCCGTGACCTCGGCGCCGTTGCCGCCGGGCCGGTCTAGGAGGTCGTCATGCCCGAGCGCATGAAGTACTACCAGACGGGTTCGTTTGCGGTGGGCAACCGGCTCCTGCCCGAGGACCAGCGTGCCGTCCAGTCGTCGCCTGACCGGGCCAACGCCATCACCTGTGGGCACCGCGCCTGCCAGGGGTGCGGCGAGGTGCTGGGGGCGCGCTACGCCCTGGACGCGGCCCTGCGAGCCAGCGGCGGGAACCTGATCGCGGCCAACGCCACCGGCTGCCTGGAGGTGTTCTCCACCCCCTATCCGGAGTCGTCCTGGCAGATGCCCTGGATCCATTCCCTGTTCGGCAACGCGCCTGCGGTGGCCACCGGCATCGCCGCCGCGCTCAAGGCCAAGGGCCGCACCGACACGCGGGTGGTGGGCCAGGGCGGTGACGGCGGCACCGTCGATATCGGCTTTGCCTGCCTGTCCGGGATGTTTGAGCGCAACGACGACGTGCTGTTCATCTGTTACGACAACGAGGGTTACATGAACACCGGCGTGCAGCGGTCCGGGGCCACGCCGCCGGCCGCCCGCACCGCCACCACCCAGGCGGTGGGCCCGGAGCCGGGAGCGCCGTGGGGGCAGGGCAAGAGCGCGCCGCTGATCGCCCTGGCCCACGAGATCCCGTACGTGGCCACGGCCACCATCGCCGACCTGCGCGACCTGGAGGCCAAGGTGGCCCGGGCCATGGAGTTCCGGGGAGCTCGGTACCTCCACATCCTGGTCACCTGTCCGCTCGGCTGGGGCACCGCGTCGGCCGAGTCGGTCCTGGTGGCGCGACTGGCCGTGGAGAGTGGCCTGTTCCCGGTGTTTGAGGGCGAGCTCGGTGACGTCACCGAGGTCACCCAGATCCGCCGCCGGGTGCCGGTGGAGGAGTACCTGAAGCGCCAGCGCCGCTACGCCCACCTGTTCTCGCCGGTGCGGCGGGACGAGGTCATCGGCCGCATCCAGGCCCGGGCGGATCGCAACATCGAGAGGTTTGGCCTGCAATGACCGAGACGCCGTTTGCCATCACGTTGAACGTCGGCTCCAGCCGCGCCAACAAGACCGGGTCCTGGCGGACCGAGCGCCCGGTCTACGTCCGCCGCCAGGCGCCCTGCGGGCATGCCTGCCCAGCGGGCGAGGATCCCCAGGCGTGGCTGTACCAGGCCGAGGAGGGCGGCTATGAGGCGGCCTGGCGGGTGATCATGGCCGAGAACCCGTTCCCGGCGGTGATGGGTCGCGTCTGTTACCACCCGTGCGAGACCGCCTGCAACCGGGGACAGCTCGACGAGGCGGTGGGGATCAACTCCGTGGAGCGCTTCCTGGGCGACGAGGGGATCCGCGCCGGCTGGGCCGCCGAGGCGGTGGCATCGCCCTCCGGACACCGGGTGCTGGTGGTGGGCGCCGGGCCCTCCGGCCTGTCGGCGGCCTATCACCTGGCGCGCCTCGGACACGCGGTCACCGTGCGGGACGCCGGGGAGAAGCCGGGCGGGATGATGCGCTACGGCATTCCCAAGTACCGGCTCCCGCGGGACGTGCTTGACGCCGAGATCGCCCGGATCGCCGGCCTGGGGGTGACGATTGAGTGCGGCCACCAGGTCGACGACGTGGCCCAGGCCAAGGCCGAGGGCGGGTTTGCTGCGGTGTTCCTGGCGGTGGGTGCGCAGCTGGCCCACCGGACCTACATTCCAGCGGGGAGTGCCGCCCACATGCTGGACGCGGTGGCGCTGCTGCGCGGGATGGAGGGGGAGCAGCGCCCGCGGCTGGGGCGACGGGTGGTCGTCTACGGCGGCGGCAACACGGCGCTCGACGCCGCCCGGACAGCCAAGCGACTGGGCGCCGAGGAGGCGATCGTCGTCTATCGCCGCACCCGGGAGCGGATGCCGGCGCATGAGTCCGAGCTGCAGGAGGCTCAGGCCGAGGGCGTGCTCACCAAGTGGCTGACCACGATCAAGCGCGCCGACGGGGGCCGTCTCATGGTGGAGCGCATGGAGCTTGACGAGACCGGCTTTCCCCGGCCGACCGGGGAGCTGGAGGAGCTTGACGCCGACTGCCTGGTGCTGGCCCTGGGGCAGGACACAGACCTGTCGCTGCTGTCTGACACCGGCGGGATCGACGTGCACGACGGCGCGGTGCGCGTCGATGCCGGCATGATGACCGGCGCTCCCGGAGTCTTCGCCGGGGGCGACATGGTGCCGGCCGAGCGCACCGTCACCGTGGCCATCGGCCACGGCCGCCGGGCGGCGCGCAGCATCGATGCCTGGCTGCGTCACCGGGCCGAGCCGGAGGCGCCCGAGGCCCCCCTGGCCGAGTTCGACGCGCTCAACCCCTGGTACTACGCCGATGCGCCCAAGACGGTGCGACCGGAGCTCGACGCGGTGCGGCGCACGTCCACGTTTGATGAGGTGACCGGCGGTCTGACCGCCGACAACGCGCTGTTTGAGGCCCGGCGCTGCCTGTCCTGCGGCAGCTGCTTCGGCTGCGACAACTGCTACGGCGTCTGCCCGGACAACGCCGTGATCAAGCTGGAGCCGGGCGGCTCCTACGCTTACGAGATCGATCTTGACTACTGCAAGGGCTGCGGGCTGTGCGCGCAGGAATGCCCGTGCGGGGCCATCGAGATGATCCCGGAAGAGGTCTAAAGCGCGGCGCGGGAGAAGGGGCCGGTCAGCTGATCGGCGTGGTGCAGGTAAGGCCCCAGCCGGCGCGCGGCGATCTTCCCCGCCGGGTGCCAGAGCGGCTCCTCGGAGACCTGGGAGGCCAGGGGGTGCCCGGTGCTGTTCAGACGCGCGGTCATGTACAGCGGGCGCTCGGCGCCCAGCAGGATCCCGTGCAGCACCGGATCAAACGGCTCGGCGGGGACGGCGGCGCCGGCGGCCCGGGCGATGGCCGCGGCCGCGGTATCGGCCTGCTGGGCGGCGATGCTGCCGTGCTTGACCGGAAACGTGGTGGCATCGCCGGCAGCGTAGACGCCGTCCAGCCCGGCCACCCGGCCGCAGTCGTCGACCGCGATGAATCCCCCGGACCCGCCCGGAACTCCGCTCACCCGGCGCGGGGCGAGGTCAGGCATGGCCACCACACTGTCGACGTGCAGCGCTGGGCGACCCGGGCCGACGGACACCTCGCCGGCGACCGGGACGTCGCAGGCCGCCGCCGTGACCAGCTCGACGTGGTGGCGGGCCATCAGATCGGCCACCGCCCGTCCGGGCCGGTCGCCGAACACCTCCAGCGCCTGTCGCTCCGGGGTGACCAGGAACACCGACACCTCGGCCGACATGTCATAGGCGGCCCGCGAGGTCATGAGGGCCAGCTCGTAGAGCGGCAGCGGCCACCCCGGCGGCCCGGTGGTGACGAACGCCACCCGCCGCACGTAGCCCTCCTCCACATCCTGCACCAGCCCGCGCAGCCGATCGGCCAGGAAGCCGTCGTCGATGGTGCGAGCGTGGACAAACCGGGGGTGGATCTCCACGCCGTAGGCGAGGAGCAGCGCGTCATAGGGCAGGGCCCGGCCGCGGGTGGTGCGGACGCGGCGCCGGGACGGATCGACGGCGGCCAGCTCGTCGGTGAGCAGCTCGGAGCCGGTATCCGAGGCCATCTGGGCCAGCTCATACCGGCGGCCGCCCGCCCCCGGGAACGGCTCCAGCACGCTGAGGGGACGATGGCTGAACGTGGTGCGGGGGGTCAGCAGGGTGGTGGCGACCGTGTCCCCGGCCAGCTGGTGCAGGGTGAGCGCGGCCTCCAGGGCGGCCACCCCGCCGCCGGCGATGATGACCCGGTAACGGTCAGGGGATCTGACTCCGGACGCCATGCTCCCGACCGTACGCGGGCCCCCCACCCCTGTCACCCCGGACTCCCCACACCGGCTGCGGAGTAACTACGCACCGGGGACGCGCCGGCCATCCGGGGCAACTCCGGGGTCGATGGCGGAGGCCCACGGATGCCGCCGCGTCGTCGGCCCGGGATGCTCGTGCCATGTCCATTCTCATCTGTTACGACGATTCCGACACCGCCCGGCGCGCACTCAGCGTGGCCCGGCACACCCTGGGGCACCAGCGGGCCACGCTGCTCCATGTCTACCGGGCGCCGGAGGCGGTGCTGGCCGATGCGTTCAGCACCCGGAGCACCGATCCCGCGGCGGGCCCGGTCTCGCAGGATCGACTGGAGTCCCTGTCCGCCCAGCGGGCGCGGGAGGTCCTGGACGCCGGACGGGAGGTCGCCTCCGAGCTTGACGCCGAGGTCGACATCGAGGCCCGGGAGGCGGCCACTGACGCGCCCGTCTGGCACACCATCCTGGAGGTCGCCGACGAACTCGACGCCGAGCTGATCGTGACCGGTGCGCGTGGCGCCAGCCTGGACGCGGTGGAGCCGCTGGGCAGCGTCTCGGCCGGGATCCTCCATCACTCCCGGCGGCCGGTGCTGGTCGTCCCGGCGGACCACTGAGGTGACCCGGGTCTGCCTGGTGGTGATGGACGGGTGGGGCATCGCCCCGGCGGGCCCGGCCAACGCCATCACGCTCGCCGACACGCCCGTGTACGACGAGCTGTGGGCCGGCCGCGGGCACGCCCAGCTGCAGGCCAGTGGCCGCAGCGTCGGCCTGCCCGCGGACCAGATGGGCAACTCCGAGGTCGGCCACCTCACCCTGGGGGCGGGCGCGGCTGTGCCCCAGACACTGACCCTGATCAACGACGCGCTGCTGGAGGGGCTGCCCGGCAACGCCGTCCTGGCCGCGGCCCTGGGCGCGTCCGAGCGGGTTCATCTGATCGGCATGGTCTCCACCGGAGGCGTGCACTCCGAGCTGTCTCACCTCCGGGCCCTGATTGAGCTGGCCGCACACCGGCAGGTCCCAGACCTCGTCCTGCACTGCTTCACCGACGGCCGGGACACGTCCCCCACCTCCGGTGAGGGGTTCCTGACCGAGGCCGACCGCGCCTGCCGCGCGCTGGGCACCGGCCGGGTGGCGACGGTGGTGGGCCGCTACTACGGGATGGATCGGGACCGCCGGGGCGAGCGCACCCAGCAGGCCTACGACCTGCTGGTGCACGGCACCGCGCTCCACCACTGTCCCAGCGCCCCGGAGGCCGTCCGCCAGGCCTACGCCCGGGGTGAGACCGATGAGTTCATCACCGCCACCCGCGTGGGTGGCGAGGGCCGGATCCGGGAGGGCGACAGCGTGGTGTGCTTCAACTTCCGCCCGGACCGGATGCGCCAGATCGTGCGGGCCCTGGCCGACCCTGAGCTGACCGACGGCGATCCGGATCTGCCCGGCTGGCAGGGTCGCGGCGGAGCGCCGCCGGTGCGCCGCCTGGCCACCATGACCGAGTACCGCCGGGGCTGGCCCTACCCGGTCGCCTTCACGGCGGCCCATCCGGCCACCACCCTGGGGGCAACGCTGGAGGCGGCCGGTCTGACCCAGCTGCACGTGGCCGAGACCGAGAAGTACGCCCACGTCACCTACTTCTTCAACGGCGGCCGGGAACAGCCCTACGCCGGAGAACGGCGGTGCCTGGTGTCCTCCCGACGTGACGTCCCCACCTATGACCACGCGCCGGAGATGAGCGCGGCCGGGATTGTGGACGCGTTCACCGCGGCGATGGGCGAGCAGCCGGCCGACTTCACCATCATCAACTTCGCCAATGCCGACATGGTGGGGCACACCGGATCGCTGCCGGCCACGGTGACCGCGGTGGAGACCGTCGACCGGTGTCTGGGCGCGGTGGTGGGGGCCGTGCAGGCCGCCGGCGGTGTGTGTGTCATCACCGCCGATCACGGCAACGCCGAGCAGATGGCCGAGCCCGACGGAGAAGGGGCGGGACCGTGTACCACCCACTCGGTCAATCCGGTGCCGCTCATTGTGACCGCGGCCGATGCGGCCCTGGAGCCGGCCGGCACGCTGGCTGACGTCGCCCCCACCATCCTGGCCCTGCTCGGCCGGCCGTCCCCCCCGGAGATGACCGGGCGGTCGCTGGTCAGGTCCTAGACGCCGTTCGCCCCACCACCCGGAGACCGCCTGCCCCATGCCCCTGACCGCAGACCAACTGCAGCTCATCGACGCCTACTGGCGGGCCGCCAACTACCTGTCGGTGGGCCAGATCTATCTGCTGGACAACCCGCTGCTGCGCCGGCCGCTGAGCGCTGACCAGGTCAAGCCGCGGCTCCTCGGCCACTGGGGCACCACCCCGGGCCTCAACTTCATCTACGCCCACCTCAACCGGCTCATCGGCGAGCGTGACCTCAACGCCATCTATGTCACCGGCCCGGGCCACGGCGGGCCGGGACTGGTGGCCAACGCCTACCTGGAGGGCACCTACAGCGAGGTCTATCCCCACATCGGCCACAACGAGGAGGGACTGCGCCGGCTGTTTCGGCAGTTCTCGTTCCCGGGCGGGATTCCCAGCCACGTGGCCCCGGAGACCCCCGGCTCCATCAACGAGGGGGGCGAGCTCGGCTACAGCCTGCTCCACGCCTACGGGGCGGCGTTTGACAACCCGGACCTGCTCGTCGCCTGCGTGATCGGCGACGGCGAGGCCGAGACCGGCCCGCTGGCCGCCAGCTGGCACTCCAACAAATTCCTGGACCCGGCCTCCGACGGCGCGGTACTGCCGATCCTCCACCTCAACGGCTACAAGATCGCCAACCCCACGGTGCTGGCCCGGATCCCGGAGGCGGAGCTGCTGGCCCTGATGCAGGGGTACGGGTACGAGCCGATTGTGGTGGCCGGACATGAGCCGGAGCGCATGCACCAGGCCATGGCGGGGGCTCTGGAGACCGCGGTCGAGCGCATCGGCGAGATCCAGGCCGAGGCGCGGGCGGGGCGGATGGCGTCGCGCCCCCGGTGGCCGATGATCGTGTTCGCCAGCCCCAAGGGGTGGACGGGGCCCAAGCAGGTGGACGGGCTGGCCACCGAGGGGACATTTCGCTCCCATCAGGTGCCCCTGGCCAACGTCCGCACCAACCCTGAGCACCTGGCCCAGCTGGAGGATTGGCTGCGCTCCTACCGGCCCGAGGAGCTGTTTGACCGGGACGGGGCGCTGCGACCGCAGCTGGCCGCGCTGCCGCCGCGGGGAGACCGCCGGATGAGCGCCAACCCGCATGCCAACGGCGGGCTGCTGCTCCGGGCGCTGGAGCTTCCCGACTTCCGCAGCTACGCGGTGCCGGTGGCCACGCCGGCGGCCACCACCAGTGAAGCCACCCGGATTCTGGGCGAGTTCCTGCGGGATGTGATCCGCGCCAACCCGGACACGTTTCGCATCATGGGCCCGGACGAGACGGCGTCCAACCGGCTCCAGGCGGTGTTTGAGGTCACCGACCGGGCCTGGGAGGCTGAGCGGATCCCGGGCGACGATCACCTCGCTGCGGACGGGCGGGTCATGGAGGTCCTGTCCGAGCACCTGTGCCAGGGCTGGCTGGAGGGCTACCTGCTCACCGGCCGCCACGGCCTGTTCAACTGCTACGAGGCGTTCATCCACATCATCGACGCCATGTTCAACCAGCATGCCAAGTGGCTGAAGGTGACCCAGGACATCCCCTGGCGGCGGCCCATCGCCTCGCTCAATTACCTCCTGTCCTCGCACGTGTGGCGCCAGGATCACAACGGCTTCTCCCACCAGGACCCGGGGTTCATCGATCACGTCGTCAACAAGAAGGCGGAGATCGTCCGGGTCTACCTGCCCCCGGACGCCAACTGTCTGCTGTCGGTGGCCGACCACTGCCTGCGCTCCCGTGACTACGTCAACGTGGTCATCGCCGGCAAGCAGCCGGCCCTCAACTACCTGACCATGGACGAGGCGATCGCCCACTGCACGCGCGGAATTGGGATCTGGCCGTGGGCGTCCAGCGCCGCCACCGGGCAGGAGCCCGATGTGGTGCTGGCCTGTGCCGGCGACGTCCCCACCCTGGAGACGGTCGCCGCGGCGGCGCTCCTGCGGGAGCACCTGCCCGATCTGCGGGTCCGGGTGATCAACGTCGTCGACCTCATGCGCCTGCAGCCGGAGAGCGAGCACCCCCACGGCCTGCCCGACCGGGAGTTCGACGCGCTGTTCACCACCAGCCGGCCGGTCATCTTCGCCTACCACGGCTATCCGTGGCTCATCCACCGCCTCACCTACCGGCGGACCAACCACCACAACATCCACGTCCGGGGTTACAAGGAGGAGGGCACGACCACCACGCCGTTTGACATGGTCATGCTCAACGACCTGGACCGCTTCCACCTGGTGATGGATGTGATCGACCGGGTGCCGGAGCTGGGCGAGCGCGCGGCCGCGCTGCGCCAGGAGATGAACGATGCCCGGCTGCGGGCCCGGGCCTACACCCGTGAGGTCGGCGACGATCTCCCCCAGGTGCGCGACTGGACCTGGCCGGGCGCCCCGCCGGCGCCCACGGGCACCACCGGACAGGTGGCCTCGGTGCATCTGGGTCACCCGTCCCCGTAGCCAGTGGCGATCCTCACCGTCAACGCCGGCTCCAGCACGCTCAAGCTGGGACTCGTCGGGGACGAGGATCAGGTCCTGGCCGCGCGCGAGCTGCCGGCACCTCAGGCGCGGGTCGATCCCGACGCCCTGGCTGAGGTGATCCTCCGGGAATTCCCGAGGCCGGATGCCGTGGCCCACCGGATCGTGCACGGCGGCGAGCGGTTCCGGGCCGCCACCGTCGTTGACGGCGCGGTGCGCGCGGCCCTGGAGGCGCTCATCGACCTGGCGCCGCTGCACCAGCCCAAGTCGCTGGCCGCCCTCGACGCCGTGTCGGACGTGCTCGGCGACCGCCCGGCGGTGGCCTGCTTTGACACCGCCTTTCACACCACACTGCCGCCGGCGGTCACCACCTACGCGCTGCCGGCGCGGTGGCGGGAGCGGTGGGGACTGCGCCGCTACGGCTTCCACGGCCTCTCGCACGGCTGGGTGGCGCGGTGCCTCCCGGAGCTGGCCGGAGGTGCCGGCGCCGCCCGGCGGGTCGTCTCCTGCCACCTCGGCGCCGGGGCGTCCCTGTGCGCCATTGACGACGGACGTTCGGTCGACACCACCATGGGGTTCACGCCGCTGGAGGGGCTGGTCATGGCCACCCGGAGCGGCAGCGTCGACCCCGGCATGCTCCTGTGGCTGTTGGAGCGCGAGGCGCTGACCGAGCGCCAGCTGGCCGAGGCCCTGGAGCACGGGGCCGGGCTGCTCGGCCTCACCGGCGATGCCGACATGCGCCGGGTGCTGGCCCGGGCGGCGGCCGGAGACGCCGTGGCCACGGCCGGCCTCGACGTCTACATCCATCGCCTGCGGGCCGCCATCGCCGCCATGGCCGCCGCCCTGGGCGGCCTCGACGCGCTGGTGTTCACCGGCGGGGTCGGCGAGCGATCCCCGCGCGTCCGGGAGCTGGCCGCCGCCGGCCTGGACTTCCTGGGGGTGGCCATCGACCCGGAGGGCAACGCGGCGCCGCGCCTGGATGCGGAGGTGACCGCTGCGGGGGCCGGGGTCCGCACGTTTGTGGTCCGGGCGCGGGAGGACGCCGAGATGGCCCGCCAGGCGCGCGCGCTCCTGTAACCGGCTGGGGGACATTACGCCGCCGGCCTGCGGGGTTAACCCGATGGGCGGGTGCCGGCCGGCGCGGATAGTGGGCCGTACCTCAACCAGGAGACACCATGTCCACGACCGTTCGCAGTCCGTCCCCGCGCCCCGCGGGGGTACCCACCACCTACCGCGCCGCCGTCGTCCGTGATTTCGGCGAGCCCCTGAGCATCGAGCAGGTTCCCGCGCCGGACCTGGGCCCGGACCAGATCCGGGTGCAGATCGAGGCCAGCGGGCTGTGTCACACCGACATCCACGCTGCCCATGGCGACTGGCCGGTCAAGCCCTCGCCGCCGTTCATCCCCGGCCACGAGGGCGTGGGCCGCGTGGTCGAACTCGGCTCTCACGTGACCGAGGTGGCCCTGGGGGAGCGGGTGGGGCTTCCCTGGTTGGGCTACGCCTGCGGGGTCTGCGAGTACTGCGTCTCCGGTTGGGAGACCCTGTGTCTGGAGCAGAAGAACATGGGCTACTCCATCGACGGTGGGTTTGGGGAGTACGCCACCGCCTATGCCCGGTACGTCGTGGCGGTGCCGGATGCGGTCAGCTCCATTGACGCGGCGCCGCTGACCTGCGCCGGGGTCACCACCTACAAGGCGGTCAAGGTGGCGGGCACCCGGCCCTCCGACCTCACGGTGGTGTTCGGCGTCGGCGGCCTGGGCCACCTGGCCATTCAGTACGCCAAGATCGCCGGCGGCCGGGTGATTGCCGTCGATGTCATCGACGAGAAGCTGGATCTGGCCCGCCGTCTGGGAGCGGAGTTCACCATCAACGCCGCCCGGGAGGATCCGGTGGCCGCCATCCAGGAGCTCGGCGGCGCCAATCAGGCGATCGCGCTGGCGGTCTCGCCCCGCGCCTTCGAGCAGGCCTACGGTTCGCTGCGCCGGGGCGGCAAGCTGGTGTTCGTGGCCCTGCCGGCCGACAACGAGGTGCGCCTGCCGATCTTTGAGACCGTGCTCAACGGCATCACCGTGGTGGGGTCAATCGTCGGCACCCGCCAGGATCTGCGTGAAGTGTTCGAACTGCACGCGGCCGGCCTCACCCAGGTCATCTCCGAGCAGCGCCCGCTCGCCGAGGTCAATCAGGCGATCGCCGACGTCGAGGCCGGACGGGTGGCCGCCCGGATCGTGCTCGAGCCCTGACGATCGGGCATAGCTACCGAGGCAAGACCCGCCATCCGGACGGATGGCGGGCCCTCGGCGGCTCCGTAGGTTGCAGCTAACCCGTAAGACACACCATCCAATCAGCGTGCCCATCCGTTCCGACCAACGGGACCGCCCGCAAGGAGGAGCGCCATGATCTCTCTTGCCAAGTTCTCAATCCGACGGCCGAAGACCGCGCTGATCGGCTGGATGGTGGTGGCGGTCCTGCTCGGCGTGGTCGGCGTCTCCGTCGATCACTACCTGTCGCCTCAGCTCAACGCGTCCAAGACGCAGTCCTATGCCGCTCAGCAGCTGACCGATGCCAAGTTCGGGCCCACCCAGAACCTGCCGATCCTGCTGGAGGGACCCCGGGCGCAGCTTGACCGCCAGGGTCCCAAGCTCGTCGCCGCTCTGATCAAGCGCGGCGACACCCGGGTGTTGTCGGCCTGGGATGCCGGCACCGCCGGCGCCGGGCTGCGGCCCAAGCCGACGGCGGCGCTGATCATCGCCTCGGTACCCCGGACCGAGCAGAACGTGATCAAGTACGACCTGCCTCAGATCAAGCAGATCATCGCCCAGCAGGTCAGCGCGCCGGTCCGGTCCTACATCTCCGGGGCCGCGGTGCTTGACCAGGCGGTGAAGGACCAGTCGGTGCAGATCCTCCAGACGGCCGCGGTGGCGGCCATCGCCGTGTTGTTCCTGCTGCTGCTGATCGGCTTGCGGGCACCGCTGGGGGCGGTGCTGGTCACGGTGGTGGCCGGCACGGTGACGATGAGCTCGTTCGGCGTCATCTACCTGCTCGGCCGGGCCGGGATGGCCATTGATGCCACCGTGCTCGCCTCCGCCGCCATCGCCGGGCTGGCCCGGGGAGCCATCTTCCCGCTGGCCATGCTCGACCGCTATCGCCACGAGCGGGCCAAGCGGCCGGATGCGCCGGCCGAGGCCCTCCTGCCTGAGGTGGTCGGGACCACCGGGCGAGCCCTGCTCTACGCCGGAACCGTGATGATCGCCTCGCTGCTGGTGGTGGAGGTTTTGGGCGTCACCAACGTGGTGGCCTCGCTGGGCGTCGGCGCGCTGCTCTGCACCGTGCTGGCCACCGGGGCCGCCGTGGTCGTCGTCCCGGCCGGCCTGGCCCTGTTCGGCGATACCGCGGTCGGCTGGCAGCTGCCCGCGCCGGGGTGGTTGTCGCACACCTGGGACCGGATGGTGGGCGCCGGTGGCGCGGTGGTGCGCCACCCACTGCCGTTCGGCGCGCTGGCCACGGCCGGGCTCGTCCTGCTGGCGGTTCCGGCGCTGGCCGCCAAGACCGGGCCGCAGACCCCGGGTCTGCTGCCGACGTCGGCCCAGGCGCGGGTCGCCTATCAGGAGATCAACCGGGTGATGGGTCCCGGGTACCTGACCCAGTACGGGATCGTCGTCTACAGCCCCAAGGGACCGATCACCACCGCGGCCACGCTGGCTCAGCTCAACCGCTTTGAGGCGCAGATCGCCCGGGACCCGGCGGTGGCGTCGGTCACCGGTCCGGGCGCCAACTTCTACTCCAGCTCCACCCAGCTCAAGCAGCTGGGGCCGGGCCTGGCCAACTCGGTCAAGGTGACCAAGAAGAGCAAGGCCGATCTGCTCAGGCTGATCGGCGGGCTGGGCCAGGCCGGAACCGGCTCGGCCCAGCTGCAGTCCGGACTGCAGTCGGCGGCCTCGGGAGCCGGCCAGCTGCACACGGGCTCCGGGCAGGCCCAGACCGGCGCCGGCCAACTGCACACCGGGCTGGCCCAGGCCAAGTCAGGTTCGGCCCAGCTCCAGGCGGGTCTGAACCAGGCGCTGGCCGGCGCCACCGCGCTGACCCAGGGTGGGACCCAGGCGCTCGCCGGGGCCAACCAGCTGGCCAGCGGCCTGGGGCAGGGGGCACCTCAGGTCAAGGCGGGGCTGCCGGCCGTGGGGCAGCTGTCCAGTTCGGCCGCCTCCACCTATCGGGGGATCACCGCCGCCCAGGGGACGGCCAAGACCACCCAGAGCGAGATTGCCAATGCGCTCAACGCGCTCAACGCCATGGGTGCCGGCAAGACCGATCCCAACTACAGCAGCGCCCTGGCCGCGGTCCAGCAGGCCGGCAGCGCGGCGGCCACCACCGGCGCCACGCTGCAGTCGGCCAGCACCAGCGCCATGGGAGCCGCGGTCCTGGCCGCCGGCGTCAACGACCAGATCAACAAGCTGTCGCCTCAGCTCACCCAGGCGGCGTCCGGTGCCGCCCAGCTGGCCACCGGCATCAAGCAGCTACGCGACGGCAACGCGCAGCTGGCCACCGGGATCAGCCAGCTGTCCGGGGGCGGAAGCCAGCTGAATAATGGCCTGGGTCAGCTGACCCAGGGGGCCGGTCAGCTCCAGGCCGGTCTGGCTCTGCTGACCAACGGCACCGGCCAGCTGGCCTACGGCCTCGCGGGTGGGGTCGGGCCCGCCGGCGAGCTGGTCACCGGGCTGGGCACCATGAAGTCGGCGGTGGCCACGTCCCGCAGCCAGATCCCCTCCACCGCCGACCTGGAGAAGCTGTTCAAGACCTCCCCGGGGCTGTGGAACTCCGGTTACCTGGTGCTGGCCGCGGTCCAGGGGGCACCGCCCGCCGACCGCAACGCGGCCAACATGGTGATCAACCTGACCCGGGGCGGCGACGCCGGCCAGATCCTGATCGTCAGCCGCTATCCGCTGGATGACCAGCGCGTCAACCAGCTGGGCGCCCGGCTGCGGACGCTGGCCGCCGGCTTTGCCAAGACGAGCGGCCTGCAGGTGCTGGTCGGTGGCACGGCCGGCAGCCAGTGGGACACCGCCAACGTCACCGACAGCAAACTGCCGGCGGTGATCGTCGGAAACGTGATCGTGATCGCGCTGCTGCTGATGATCATGCTGCGGTCGGTCCTGATCCCGCTGACGGCGACGCTGACCGCGGCGCTCACCACCGCGGCCGGGTTTGGGGTCATGCAGCTGCTGTTCGGCGGCGGCCACCCGCCGCTGGGCGGTTCGGGCACCTGGTACTCGGTGGCGCTGGTGGAGGTCCTGGCCGCGCTGTACGGCGCCACGCTCATCTTCGTGGTGGTGCTGGTGTCCCGGGCGCGTGACTACTTTGTGGCCACCGGGGATGCGCGCGGCAGCGTGCTGGCGAGCATGCGATCGACGATGGCGGCCAACATCGGCATGGCCACCATCACCATCGGGGTGCTGATCCCGTTCACCCTGACCGAGTTCCTGCCGATCCGGATGATCGCGGTGGCGTCGGCACTGGGGGTGGCCATCGTCGGCTACGTGGTCGTTCCGGTCCTGCTCCCGGCGGCCATGGCCCTGCTCGGCCGCGCCGGCTGGTGGCCGACCAAGGGCCCGCAGGCCGCCGAGCCGCCCACCGTGGAGGTGACTCTGCCGGTGACGGCTCCCCGGCGGCGGCCCCATCTGCCTCACCGGGCTCCGCGCCCCAGCCACTGAAAACCGCCCCTCCGGGCCGAGCCCGACCGATAGGCTCGGCCCGGAGATGCCCGGATCAGGCGACACCGCCGGCTCCCGGTCGGTGCGGATCGTCCTCGCCGAGGACCACCAGGTGGTCCGGCGGGGCCTGCAGCTGGTGCTGGACGGCGAGCCCGACCTCACCGTGGTTGACCAGGCCGGCGATGTGGGCGCGGTGCACACGTCGGTGCGCCGCCACCGGCCCGACGTGCTGGTGCTCGACCTCAACATGCCGGGCGGCGTCCCGCTGGAGGCCATCCCCAAGCTCCGCGCCCAGGTGCCCGAGACGCAGATCGTGGTCCTGACCATGGAGGCCGACCCGGCGCTGGTCCGAGCGGCCCGCCGGGCCGGCGCCGTCGGCTACGTGCTCAAGGAATCGGCCGACGGCGACCTGGTGGAGGCGGTGCGCCGGGCCGCGGCCGGGGAGCCGTATCTCAACCGGCGGCTGGCGGCCCGGCTCGTCGCCGACCGGGCGCAGCGCGAGGGCCCGGACTGACCGGGTCGGCCGCCAGCCCGGCGCCGGGAGCCGATCCGGCCGAGGTGGCGCACGCGCTCAGCCGCCGGCATGGCGAACCCGGGGCCCCGGCGCCGGTCCAGCGGCGGGAGACCCACATCTCCCGGGTGTTCCTGGTGGGGGACCGCGCCTACAAGCTCAAGAAGCCGGTCGTGCTCGACTTCGTCGACTACGGCACGGCGCAACGGCGCAGGGACATGTGCCTGGCCGAGGTGCGCCTCAACGCGCGCCTGGCACCGGACATCTACCTGGGCGTCCGTGCCCTGCGGCGGCACCCCGGCGGTGATCTGGAGCTGGACGGGCCCGGCTCCGACGGGGTCGACTTCCTGGTGGAGATGCGGCGCTACGACGAGGACCAGACGCTGGCCGCCGCCGCCGCGCGGAGCCAGGTGGAGGGGGCGCCGCTGGCCGAGCTCGGCGCCATGCTGGCCGCCTTTCACCGCACCTGTCCGGTGCGGCGCTCCACCCCCGGACGTGCCCGGGTGGCGGCCGAGATCGAGCGCAACCTGATGGAGCTGACCGGTGAGCCGTCGGCGGGCGAGCTCGGGCCTCGGATCCAGGCCGCCGCCCGCCTCCAGCGCGCGTTCATGGCCGGACACGGCGACCTGCTCGACGCCCGGGCTGCGGGTGGTCACATCCGGGAGGGACACGGCGACCTGCGGGCCGAGCATGTGGTTCTGGTGCCTCGCCTGTCGGTGGTCGACTGCGTGGAGTTCGATCCCGGGCTGCGCACCATGGACGTTGCCGACGACCTGGCCTTCCTGGCCATGGACCTGACCGCGCTGGGGGCCGGCGGCGCGGTGCCGGCGATCACCGACGCCTACCACGCGGCCGGAGGCGACTACGGGGACGAGGAGCTGCTCTGGTTCTACGCCGTGCACCGGGCGCTGGTGCGGGCCAAGGTGACCCTGATCCGGGCCGGGCAGGAACCGGATCCGGAGGTGGCCGAGCGGCGCCGGTCCCGGGCGAGCGCGTTGGTGGCCCTGGCCGGGCGGCTGACCTGGCAGGCCCGGGGACCTCTGGTGGTGGCCGTGTGCGGACCGCCGGCCAGCGGCAAGTCGCGGCTGGCCGCGCGGCTGGCCGCCGACGGCCTGCCGGTGATCAGCTCCGACGTGGTGCGCAAGGAGCTGGCCGGGCTGGCGCCGCACCAACGCGCCCCGGCGCCGGTCTACACCCCTGAGTTCAGCGAGCGCACCTATGACGAGCTGGCCGCGCGCGCGGCCAGGGCGCTGGGGGAGTCGACCGCGGTGATCGTCGACGCCACGTTTGGCCGCCGCCGGGACCGGGAGGCGCTCCGCCGCCGGGTGGGGGCGGCGGCGCAGCTGGTGTTTGTGGAGTCCGTGGTCCCCCCCGCGGTCCTGACCGAGCGAGCCCGTCGCCGCCAGGAGGATCCGGCGCGGATCTCGGACGCCACCGAGACGGTCGCCGACCGGATGCGCATGGCCTGGGAGCCGCTGGACGAGGTCGCCCCGGGCGCGCACCTCCCGGTTCGCGGTGACCGGCCGGTGGAGGCGGTGGCCGCCGATGTGCGGGCGCTGCTCGACGAGCGGCTGGCGCGGGGGTGCGACTAACTACGCAGGTTGATCGGTGGCCGGATGCGATGGCGGGGCGCCGTCCCGGACCTACGGTGAAGGTACGACAACCACAGGCGAAAGGAGGTGATTATGCCTGGAACCCTCCAGCGGTGGGATCCGTTCGGCGAGCTCAGTGAGCTCCGGACGCGGTTCGACCGTCTGTTTGGCGACCTGGCCGACGGACGCGGCCGCGCCTGGATTCCCGCCGTCGACGTTATGCGCGACAACGGAAGCCTGGTGCTGCGCGCTGACGTGCCGGGGATCAAGCCGGACGAGGTCAAGATCGAAGTGCAAGACGACATCCTGACGATCGCCGGCGAGCACGAAGAGACCACGGAGGAGAAGGACACGGAGTACGTCCGGCGTGAGCGCCGGTACGGCTCGTTCTCCCGCTCCATGGTTCTGCCTGCCGGTGTCGATCCGAAGGCGATCAGGGCCGAGACCCGGAACGGCGTGGTGGAAGTGACGATTCCACTTCCCACCGAGGCCGCCAAGGAGAAGGTCACCATCACGCCCCAGGCGGCGTGACCCGGGATTGACTTCGCCGGTCCGGTCACCGACCGGACCGGCGAAGCCCGGCGGCATGAGGAAGGCACGCATGGCCAAGGACCGGATGATCGAATTGCTCGGCGAGGAGCGGCTGCTGCTGCCCCAGCTCATCGCCTCGGCGCTGCAGGCCAATGACCGGGTCAAGTATCGGCTGGCGTTGCTTCAGGCGGCGCGGGGTGCGGCCGATGGCGACGGGCCCCGGGCGCCGCTGCGCGACGAGCGGCTGGCCGCGGGCGTGGCCGAGGCGGCGCTGGACCGCGTGGTCGCCGACAGCACCCGCCAGGCCGACGGCCGGTATGTGATTCCCGGCGCGCAGGAGCTGGCGGCCCGGGCCGGGGCCGAGGTGGAGGAGATGCTCCGTCCGCTGCGGACCGCGGGGGTGGGGGCCGACGAGCTGGAGCAGCGCCTCGCGACGGTCCGGGGGGCGCTGTCCATTCAGGGTGACCTGGCCTCCGGGACCGACCTCACCCGCCTGTGCGGCGGCGGCGAGACCAGCGACACCCTGCACCGGGTGGTGATGGACGCCCACCGTCAGATCAACCAGCTGGCGGGGCGGGTGGCGCCGGAGGTGATCGACGGGGCCCGGGCCTACGACCTGGGCGACGCTGAGCGCGGTCTGGTCAGGGCATTCATGCGCGGCGTCCACGCCACCGAGCGGCTGAAGTTCGACCATCCGGGGCTGGGCACGCTGGCCATGCGTACGGCGGACGGGCTCATCATCCAGAACGACCTCGGCACCACCGATGCCCACATCGTGGTGCTCCGGGTGACCGGACCCGAGCTGACGATCACCTACACCGACGTCCACCTGGAGCGACTGCTGTTCTTTCAGGAGATGCTGAGCGCGGGAGGCGGCGCGACCTGGGAGGACACCCGGTCCCGCACCGACCGGTCGGTGGAGGGCGGGGTGTTTCATCTGGCCACAGGGCGGTTCTTGGCCGGCCGGCGGTCCGAGCTGGAGCGCTTCCTGGAGCACGCCGGATCCCGGCTGGTGTTCATCATCGACTGGAACCGGGCGCGCAAGCGGCTGCGGCGGCTGGTGGGCAACCGGACGGCGCTGGAGCTGCTGCGGTGGGCGCAAGCTCATGACTTCGGGCATATGGCGTTCCTGCGCGCGGGTGCCGACGAGCTGGTGTACGCCGCGCTGCAGTTCGCCGGAGCCCCGGCCGCCCGGGCCGGCCAACCGCTGCGCGACGCGCTGGGGGCCGGGGCGGCGCGGCGCTATCTGCAGGGGGTCATCCGGATCTGCACCGAGGCGCTGCTGGCCGGCAAGACCGTGGAGCTGATCCAGGACGAGGCCGCCGCCGAGCTGATCGGCTATCTGCGGTCGGCCCGCCAGGAGATGCAGGAGGTGGCGCTGCGCCATGCCGAGCTGGACGTGGAGATCCTGGAGGCGGCCCACGACGGGGTGGAGCAGGCGATCCGGGGATCGTCCCGGCGGCGGGCACTGGCCGCCCGCCAGGCCGAGGAGGCCGAGCGGGAGGCCGACAGCCTCGTCGGCCAGGCCCGGGCGGCGGTCAGCCAGGCCTCCGATGTGTCCCCGCTGCTGGCGCTGGTGGAGGCGGCCGACGACATCGCCGACTGCGGCGAGGAGGCCGCCTTCTACGCCACCCTGCTGCCCGCCGGCGCCCTGACCGGCGACGTCCGGCCGGCCGTGCGGGAGATCGCCCGGATCGTGCTGGCGGCCGGCCGGGAATACGTGCGGGCGCTGGCCCTGAGCACCGAACTGCATCGCGGGCGTCCGGCCGAGGACGTGGACGCGTTCCTGGCCGCCGCGCACCGGGTGATTGAGCTGGAACGCGAGGCCGATGTGGCCCAGCGGGCCGTCCACCGGGCGCTGGCCGCCGACCGCGGGCAGGCCGACGGAGCCCTGTTCGTCATCGTGGAGCTCACCCGTGCCCTGGAGGAGGCGTCGGACGCGCTCATGCACTGCGCCCACCTGCTGCGCGAGCACATGCTGGCCCGGGTGGTGCGCTCCGAGACGGCCTACCGGCGCCCCCAGCCGGGCGCCGGCCCCAGCGGCGAATTTCGTCCCAATGAGCACGTCTACGTTCTGGGCGACGAGTCCGGGCCGGTGCCGGCGCCGGAGCTGATCGGCGCCAAGGCCCACGGCCTGGCCCGGATGAAGGCCACCGGCATCCGGATCCCGGAGGGCGCGGTGCTGGAGACGAGCCTGTGGCGGGCGTGGACGGCCGGCGCACGGGATCCGGCCCTGGTGGAGCGGGCGGTGGCGTCCGCGGTGGACGCCGTCTCGGCCCAGACGGGCACCTGGCTGGGCAGCCGGCGCGCGCCGCTGCTGCTCTCGGTGCGGTCGGGCGCGCCGGCGTCGATGCCGGGGATGCTGGACACCGTGCTCAACGTGGGCCTGAACGAGACGGCAGTGCGCGGTCTGATCGCGCAGACCGGCAATCCCAAGCTGGCCTGGGACTCCTACCGCCGCCTGGTGGAGTCCTACGGCGCGGTGGTGCACCGGCTCCCCCATGAGCCGTTCGACGAGCTGATGCGGGCGCGCCTGCGCAGCCATGGCGTCGATGCCGCCCGGGACCTGCCGGGGCGCGCGCTGCAGGAGCTGACGGGGGCGCAGCTGACGCTGTTTGCCGATCTCACCGGTCAGCCGTTTCCGCAGAATCCCGTCGACCAGCTGGCGGCGGCGGTGCGGGGGGTGCTGGAGTCCTGGGACGCGCCCCGGGCGCGGGAGTACCGGCGGATGCACGCGCTGTCGGAGACGGTGGGGACGGCGGTCATCCTGCAGCGGATGGTGTTCGGCAACGCGTGCGGGATCTCCGGGGCCGGCGTCGGCTTCACCCGGGATCCCGCGCTCGGCGAGCGGCGCATGTACATGGACTTCACCTTCGACGTCCAGGGCGAGGACATCGTGTCCGGCCGCCAGACCGCGCTGGGCATCGACGACCTGGCCGCCGCCGCGCCTGAGCTGGTGGTGGTGTTGGAGGACATCGGTGAGCGGCTGGAGGCCGCCTTCCGCGACGTGCAGGAGTTCGAGGTCACAGTGCAGGACGGCGAGCTGTTCCTGCTGCAGACGCGGACGGCCAAGCGGACGCCGTGGGCGGCGCTGCAGATCGCCACCGACCAGGTGCGGGACGGACTGATCACCCCCGAGGAGGGATTGGCCCGGCTGCAGGGCATCGACCTGGACGCGCTTCGCCGGCGCCGCATCGACACGTCCGCCGGAGCCCGGCCGGTCGCCCGCGCCATTCCGGCGGGGGCCGGGGTGGCCACCGGGCCGATTGCACTTGACCGGGCGGCGGCCACGCGGCTGTCCCGGGCCGGGGTGGCGCCGATCCTGGTCCGCGCCGAGACACTCACCGAGGACGTGGCCGCGGTCCGGCTGGCGGCCGGACTGCTCACCCGGGCCGGGGGACGCACCTCCCACGCCGCGGTGATCGCCCGGGAGCTTGGCCTGCCCTGCCTGGTCGGCTGCGCGGACCTGGAGATTGAGCCGCAGCGGCGGGCCATCCGCCTCGGTGATCGCACGCTGGCCGAGGGCGAGACCATCAGCATCGATGCCGAGTCCGGACTCGTCTACACCGGGACCGCCCGCGTGGTGGAGGACCGTCCGACGGCCGGGCTGGACGAGGTGGCGGCCTGGAGGCGGGCCGCGGTGCCGACCTCCTCCCGCGCATGACGCCGCTGATCGACCTGCACTGCCACATCCTGCCCGGGCTGGATGACGGGGCCCGCGCCGTGAGCGATGCGGTGGCAATGGCGCGCCAGGCCGAGGCGGATGGGATCGGCGCCATCTGCGCCACACCGCACATCCGCGCCGACCATGACGTGCGGGTGGGGGAGCTGCCCCAGCGCCGGGCCGAGCTGGCCGACGCGGTGCGGCGGGCCGGCTGCGCCACGGAGATTCTGCCCGGCGGCGAGGTGTCGGCGCCGGTGGCCGCCAACCTGAGCCAGGCCGAGCTGCGGGCGCTCACGCTGGGCGGGGGGGGACGCTGGATCCTGCTGGAGCCGCCCCCGGGGCCGCTCGGCGATGACCTGGTGGGGGTGGTCGACGACCTGCGCCACCGGGGCTATCGGTCGCTGATCGCCCACCCCGAGCGCCACGCCGGCCCCGACCTGCGCCAGCGACTGGCCCAGCTGATTGAGGCGGAAGCCCTGGTTCAGGCCACGGCGGCCAGCCTGACCGATCGACGATCAGCGCCGGCGATGCTGGAGCTGGCGGCGCGCGGGCTGATCCACGTGCTGGGCAGCGACGCCCACTCGGCGTCCGTGGGGCGTCCGGTGGCGATCTCGGCCGCGCTCCAGGCCCTGGCCGGGGTGCGCCCGCCGGACGGCGTGGCGGACTGGGCGGCCTGGACCGCTCCCCGCGCCATCGTGGCCGGCGCCGATATCAGGTCGCCGTTTGCCCCGACGCCGTAGCCGCCGAAACCGGACGAACCTCGATGTGCCGGGTGAGCTCATGCACCGTGGCGGCCGTGCCCGTGCCCAGACCATGGCGCAGGAAGTTCCCGGTGCCGGCGGCGGCGCCCAGGACGAGCGCGTCACGCGGGCTCATCCCCAGGGCCAGACCGGCCGCGGTGGCGCCCATCATCGTGTCGCCACAGCCCTCGCGGTAGCCGTGGGTGAACGGCGGCGGGACGATCTGGAAGGGATCCTCGCCGTCGGCGAGCACCAGGATGGGCGCGCCGGCCCGGGTGACGGCGATGGCGCCGGCCCCGGCGTCGCGCACCGCCTGCGCCGCCGCCAGCGCGCGCTCGCCGTCGACCGGTCCGGACACGAACTGGGCCAGCTCCCAGTCGTTGATCTTGACCAGGTCCGGCCGGCCCCGCAGGGCGTGCTCCAGCCGGGGGCTGGAGAGATCGACCAGCACGCGGACTCCCCCCGCCCGGGCATTGGCGACAAGCGTCTCATAGACGTCGTCGGGCAGGTCCTCGGCCGGGAACGGATTGCCGATGGCGAGCACGGCGCTCGACAGGGCGGCGGCGCAGGTGGCGGCCACCAGGTCGTCGACCTCGTGGCGCTGAGGCGCCGGACGCTGGGAGGCGGCGATCAGCCGCCGGTCACCGGTTCGGCGGTCGACCACGTAGCACCCGCTGGAGCCGCCGGTCCGAACGATCCGACGCTCGCCCGGCTGGGCCTCCAGCAGCGGCTCGATGGTGGTCCCGGTCTCGCCTCCGACAAAACAGCACAGGATGGGGTGGG
Organism: uncultured Solirubrobacteraceae bacterium; assembly: GCA_963753235.1. Classification (GTDB taxonomy): domain Bacteria; phylum Actinomycetota; class Thermoleophilia; order Solirubrobacterales; family Solirubrobacteraceae; genus Palsa-465. Next base: position 398,770 of record CAVWBJ010000001.1, read on the forward strand.
CCCCCAGCTCGGCGGCCATCCGGCTCAGCCAGACGCCCTGCCCGGCGGCGTGCAGGTGGACGTCGTCGCCGCTCCCCCGGCGCTCGATGGTGATGCTGAGCAGGGGGTCAGGCGCAAACACGGTGACCGCCGGACGCCGGCTCATGCCGGCGCGGCGGCGGGCTGCTCCACCCCGCGGTGGGGGATGACCACCAGGGGGCAGCCCACATGGCCGAGCAGATACCGGGACACGCTTCCGTGGGTGATCCGGCCGACCGGGCCGTAGCCGCGGCTGCCGACAATGAGCAGGTCAAGCTCCCGGGAGACCTTGACCAGATCCTCCCGGGGCCCGCCGTAGGCGACGACGGCCGTCCCGTCCTGGAGCTCGGCGAGACGCCGGCTGCGCTGGTCGATGAGCGTCTGCGTTGCGGTCGGCCAACCGACGGGCACGGGGTCCTGCCGGCGCACATCCTCAAACGTGACCGTCCACACCGCGGTGACCGCACCGCCGTAGCGGCCGGCCAGCTCCTGAGCGGTCAGGAGCGCGCGGTCGCCCTCGGCCGATCCGTCGTAGCCGACCCCCAGCCGCCGCGGCTCCCGGGAGGCTTGGTGGTACCCGTGCGGCGCCACGGCCACCGCACAGGTGGCGCCCTGAAGCGCCGCCCGGCAGTCGTCTCCGACGAGCACATGACCGAGCAGCGCGTGCCGGGTGGAGCCCACCACCAGCAGATCGGCGTGGCACTCCTCCACCATGCGGTGCAGACCGTCGCCGACGCGGTGACCGGGATGGGCGATGAGAGCGGCATCGATGTCGCCCAGCTCCCGCTCATGCTCCAGCAGCTCCTCGGCGTGAGCCTGCCGGCCCCGGCCGGCATCGGCGGTGACGGCGCCGACGGGCGGCCCATACACATGACCGAGGATGAAGGTCGCCTCCGGGGCAGCCAGGCGCCGGGCCAGGGCCAGCGCGTCCCACCCGCCTTCGCGGCCATCGACGCCGATGAGAACGTTGCCGAACATGTCTGCCTCCTGCGGTTGTGACTACTACGACCGTAGGCACGCCGGGCCACTGAGCCGTCCGTGCCCAGCCGCACCTCCCGCCGGAGGGCTACCGAGGTCCGGCGGCTTCGGCGGCGATGCGCAGGAGCTTGCGCAGGGGCGGGGACAGCCCGGCGTCGGGGACCGGCACCTCAATCTCGGTGGTGCCCCCCTCGCGGGTCACCACCTGAGCCGGGGTCAGCGACTCAATCAGGTCCATCATCTCCTGGTTGGAGCTGAGCAGGATGGCGCTGAACCGGCTGATCCCCTCGGCCCGGGCCCGGGCGGCCAGGACCTCCAGCAACACGGTGGCCACCCCCTTGCGCTGCCAGTCATCCAGGACGGTGACCGCCACCTCGGCGATCTCCGGGCGGTCGGTGCGCCGCACGTACCGGGCCACCCCCACGCCCTCGCCCGTCCGCTCGTCAAAGGCGGCGATGGCCTCATGGTTGTGGTGGTCGATCTCGGTCAGGTAGCGGACCGTCCCGTCGCTCAGCTGTGGGGTGGCGGCCAGAAACCGGCGGTAGCGCGACTCCGGGCTGAGCCGGGCGAAGCCGCGCAGCAGCCGGTCATGGTCGGATGGGCGCCCCGGACGCACCCGGATCCGCGATCCGTCCCGCAGAACCACGGGAGCGCCGGCGGTGGCCAACTCGCTTGTGGAAGGCAGCAAAGACATCCGTTTCTCGCCGGTGGCGGTTGCTGGGCACCAGCGTGGCAGCGAACCGGCCGGTGGGCATCCGGTGCCCCCCCGCGGGCGTCACCGTAGCTCTCCGCCACTGCGGGGTTCCTCCGCACGGAGCTGCGGAGCTTCTCCGGACGTGGCCCCGGGCGCCGGGTGCGAATCTCAGAGCCCCCAACGAGGAAGACGACATGACCGCCGAGACCCTGACCACCGTGCGTGAGCTGGACTTGCGGGTGACAAACGGGATGCAGGTCCGACTGCTGTGGTGCGAGCCTGACGAGACGGTGTGGGTGGCCGTGGTCGACACGCGCGGCGGCGGCACGTTCCGCCTGCGGGTTCGGCCGGATGAGCGTCCGCGCGACGTGTTTGACCATCCGTTCGCCTATGCCGCGCTGCACGGCGTGGAGCCGGGGTCGCTGCGCGGCCGGGACGACGCGGTGGCGGCACGGCCTGGATTGGCCGTCTCCTGAGGCGAGAGCCGTAGGAACTACCGAGGGCGCTCGGGGGGCCGGCCAGGAGAATCGGCGCCATGGGTGACGGGCGGTTCATTCTCCTCCGGGCCGACTTCGACGCCCTGCTGAGCGCGATCGGTCAGCGGGGCTACACCATCATCGGCCCCACCGTGCGCGACGGCGCCATCGTCTACGACACGCTGACCACGGCGGCCGAGCTGCCGGTCGGCTGGACCGATGAGCAGGAGGCCGGGCACTACCGCCTGCGCCGGCGCGAGGACGCGGCCCTGTTCGGCTACGCGGTGGGACCGCAGTCCTACAAGCAGTTCCAGCTACCGGCAAGGACGCGGCTGTGGCGCGCCCGGGTGGATGACCGGGGCGGCCTGGTTGATGTCGATCCCCTCCCCGATGACGACCAGCCGTCCCGGCTGGCCTGGATCGGCGCCCGCTCCTGCGAGCTGCACGCCGCGGGGATCCTGGACCGGGTGCTCACCGGGGGCGCCTCCGGCGACCGGTCCGCGGGCGGCGAGCCTCCGTTCATCGTCGCCGTGCAGTGCGGCGAGCCCGCCGGCACCTGCTTTTGTGCGTCGATGAACACCGGCCCGGTGTCCAAGGCCGGGTTTGATCTGGCTCTCACCGAGGTCCTGGCCGACGGCCACCACCACTTCGTGGTCCAGACGGGATCTGAGCGCGGCGTCGAGGTCATGGCCGCCGTGCCTCACGCCATCGCCTCCGCGCAGGAGCAGGATGCCGCCCGCGCCGTCCACCGCCGGACCACTGACCGGATGGGGCGCCGGCTGGACACCGCCGGCCTCAAGGAGCTGCTGTATGGCAACTACGAGCACCCGCGCTGGCAGGAGGTGGCCGACCGCTGCCTGACCTGCGGCAACTGCACGATGGTGTGCCCCACCTGCTTCTGCACGACGGTGGAGGACGTCACCGATCTCACCGGGGCGGAGGTGGAACGCCACCAGCACTGGGATTCCTGCTTCACCGTCGACCACTCGCAGCTGAGCGGTGGCCCCGTGCGCGGGTCGGCCCGGGCGCGCTACCGGCAGTGGATGACGCACAAGCTGGCCACCTGGTGGGACCAGTTCGATAGCTCGGGCTGCGTGGGGTGCGGGCGATGCATCACCTGGTGCCCGGTGGGGATCGACATCACCGAGGAGGCGGCGGCGATCCGGGCCGACGACCGCCGCCCCAGCCGGGAGGAGACGGGCGGATGACGCTCCAGGGTCTCCAGGAGTTGATCGCCGAGGCGCCCGTGTTCGCCGGCCTGGATCCCGGTCAGCTGGCGGTGATCGCGGGCTGCGGGCGCAACCGGCACGCCACCCCCGGGACCCTGTTGCTGAGCGAGGGGGAGCCGGCCGACACCTTCTACCTCATCCGCAAGGGCACGGTGGCGCTGGAGATCCACGCCCCCGGCCGCCGGCCCCTGACCATCCAGACCCTGCACGAGCACGACGTCGTCGGCTGGTCCTGGCTGTTCGCCCCCCACCGGTGGCGCATGGACGGCCGGGCGCTGACCGAGTGCGGAGTGGTGGCCTTCGACGCCGTCTGCCTGCGGGGCAAGTGCGAGGCCGACCACGAGCTCGGCTACCAGCTCATGCGCCGGTTTGCCGCCGTCGTCTGCGAACGCCTGCAGGAGACCCGCCTCCAGCTCATCGATGTCTATGGACACGTTCCGGCCGGCGTCTGACCGCAGTTTCGCCCCGGGCGCCGAGGCCATGGTCCCGGTGCCGTGGGTGCTGCGGGACAAGCGGCGGGAGACGGTGGACACCTGGACGCTGGAGCTGGCGCCGCCGGCGGGCATGTCCCTGAACTTTGCTCCCGGACAGTTCACGATGCTGTCGGTCGCCGGCTGCGGCGAGGTGCCGATCTCCATCAGCGGCGACCCGGACCAGCCCGGGTGGCTCGTGCAGACCGTGCGGCGGGTCGGCGCGGCCACCGCGGCCATCTGCGCCGCCGAGGCGGGCCAGACCCTCGGGGTCAGGGGCCCGTTTGGCACCGGTTGGCCGGTGGAGGAGGCCGAGGGCGGTGACGTCGTCCTGGCCGCGGGTGGCCTGGGATTGCCGCCGCTGCGCCCGGCGATTCTGCGCCTGCTGCGCCACCGGGAGCGCTACGGCCGCCTGGTCCTGCTCTACGGCGGGCGCTCGCCGGGTCAGCTGATGTTCGGCGACGAGCTGGCCGCCTGGTCACAGCAGGGACTGGAGGTGCTGCTCACCGTCGACAGTGCCGGACCGGAGTGGCTGGGGCACGTGGGGGTGGTCACTCGGCTGGTGCGCCGGGCCGGCCTGGATCCGGCGCGCACCGTCGCGCTCACCTGCGGCCCCGAGGTGATGATGCGCTTTCTGGTGGCGTCCCTCGCCGACGAGGGGGTGGCGTCCGAGCGGGTCTACGTCTCGCTGGAGCGCAACATGCAATGCGGGATCGGCCACTGCGGGCACTGCCAGCTGGGGCCGATGCTCCTCTGCCGCGACGGGGCGGTCTGCCGCTATGACGGGGTGGCGCCCTGGTTGGCGGTGCGCGAGCTATGACCGGAGCGGCCCGGCCGCGGCCGACCCTGGCCGTGTGGAAATTCGCGTCCTGCGACGGCTGCCAGCTGAGCCTGCTCGACTGCGAGGACGAGCTGCTGGCGGTGGCCGGGGAGGTGGAGATCGCCCACTTCCTGGAGGCCTCGAGCGCGACCGTGGCCGGGCCGTATGACGTCTCGCTGGTGGAGGGCTCCATCACCACCCCTCACGACGCGGAGCGCATCCGGGAGATCCGGGCTCAGTCACGGGCGCTGATCACCATCGGCGCCTGCGCCACCGCCGGCGGGATCCAGGCGCTGCGCAACTTCGCCGACGTGGAGGCGTTCACCCGCATCGTCTACGCCTCGCCGGACTACATCTCCACCCTGAGCACGTCCACGCCGATCAGCGCTCACGTCCCGGTCGACTTCGAGCTCCGCGGCTGTCCGATCAGCCAGCATCAGCTCCTGGAGGTGATCAGTGCCCACCTCAACCGTCGCCGCCCCCATGTGCGCGCTCACAGCGTCTGCATCGAGTGCAAGCGGCGGGGAACGGTGTGCGTGATGGTGGCTCACGGGACCCCCTGCCTGGGACCGGTGACCCATGCCGGATGCGGCGCCATCTGCCCGGCCTACCACCGTGGCTGCTACGGCTGCTATGGCCCCCAGGAGACCCCCAATACCGCCTCGCTGGATGCTTGGTCAGGCCTGCCGGAGCGTGACCTGGTCCGCGTCTATCGAACCTTCAACGCCGGGGCCGACGCATTCCGCGCCGCCAGCCTGCGCCATGAGTCCGCCTAGCCGCACGCGGACCATCCGCACCGACTACCTGGCCCGGGTGGAGGGCGAGGGCGCCATGTACATCCGGATGGAGGGCGAGGAGGTGCGTGATGTCCGGCTGCGCATCTACGAGCCGCCCCGGTTCTTTGAGGCGTTCCTGCGGGGCCGTCACTTCACCGAGGTGGTCGACATCGTGGCCCGCATCTGCGGCATCTGCCCGGTGGCGTACCAGATGAGCTCGGTGCGGGCAATGGAGGACGCCTGCGGGGTGGCCATCGACGACGGGCCGATCCGGACGCTGCGGCGCCTCCTGTACTGCGGGGAGTGGATTGAGAGTCACAGCCTCCACGTCTATCTGCTCCACGCTCCGGACTTCCTCGGCTACCCGGGATTTGTGGAGATGGCCCGGGACCATCCGCGGCTGGCCGAGCAGGGGCTGCAGATGAAGAAGGCCGGCAACGCGCTGCTGGCGCTCATCGGTGGGCGCGAGATCCACCCGGTGAACATCCGGGTGGGCGGCTTCTACCGCGCCCCGTCCCGGCGGGAGCTCGCCACCCTGGTCGATCCTCTGGCCCGGGCGCGGGAGACGGCGCTGGCCACCGTGGCCTGGGCCGGCGGCCTGGACTTCCCGGAGGTGGAGCGCGCGCCGGAGCTGGTGGCCCTGGACGAGCCTGGGCGCTACCCCATCGATCTCGGCCGGGTGGTGTCCGAGGGCGGCCTGGACGTTACCCCGCGCGGCTTCGCCGACGAGCTGGTGGAGGAGCACGTGGAGCACTCCACCGCCCTGCACGCGCGCCTGCGCGGCCGGGGGGCCTACCTGACCGGGCCGCTGGCCCGTTACAACCTGGCCTCCCCCCGGCTCAGCGCGGCGGCCGGTGAGGCTGCCCGGGCCGCCGGGCTGGGTCCGGTCTGCCGCAACCCGTTTCAGAGCATCGTGGTCCGGGCGGTCGAGCTCGTCCAGGCCTGTGACGAGGCGCTGGCCCTGATCGACGCCTACGAGCCACCGGACCCGGCGGCGGCGCCCATCGAGCCGCGGACGGGGCGGGGCTACGGGGCCACCGAGGCCCCCCGGGGGATGCTCTGGCACACCTATGAGATCGACGAGGACGGCACCGTGCTGGACGCTCGGATCGTCCCGCCGACGTCCCAGAACCAGCTCGCCATCGAGCAGGACCTGAGGGAGGTGGTGCAGCGCGCCGCGCACCTGTCTGACGATGAGCTGCGGCTGCGCTGTGAGCAGGCGATCCGCAACCACGATCCGTGCATCTCGTGCGCCACCCACTTCCTGACGCTGACCCTGGACCGGACCTGACCCGCTCCCCGGTGCTGGTGCTCGGCCTCGGCAGCGACCTGCGCGGGGACGACGGGGCCGGCCTGCGGGTCATCCGGGTCATCCGGGAGCGGGCGGCGGCGGCCGGGATCGCGGCGCGTGAGCATCCGGGTGACCCGCTCGGCCTGGTCTGGGCCTGGCAGGGCCGGGCGGCGGTGGTGATCGTCGATGCCATGCGGTGGCCGGGGGAGGCACCGGGGTCGGTGGCGCGTCTGGAGAAGGGCCCCACCCCGCTGCCCCTGCGGGCGGCCGGACGGGGCTCCACCCACGCCGCCTCCATCGCCGAGGCGGCGGAGCTGGCCCGGGCGCTGGGGCGACTGCCGCCCCGCCTGATCGTCTACGGGGTGCAGGGCGAGCAGTTTGCCCTCGGCGCCGGCCTCTCGGCGCCGGTGCACGGCGTGCTGCCGGAGCTGGCGGCCCGGGTCCTGTCTGAGGCGGGGCGGCTGGCCGGCGCGGCTGAGCCGGTGCCGAACCCGGGAGGCGGTGGTGGCCGACTACGCACCTGGACCGCTGCAAGCAGCGGATGACCGGTGGGGGTGGCGGACATACGGTGAGACCGTGGGAGAGACGATGAGTGATACCGACCGAGCTCCCGTCGTTGACGGTGGGCTGCGCAACCTGGGCGAGATGGTCCTCCATACCGCGGCCACCCACCGGGGCACCGCTCTGCGCTACCGCCGGGATGGGCACCTGGTGTCGATCTCCTACCCGGAGCTTGGCGCCCGGGTCAGCGCTGTGGCCCGGGGCCTGGTGGCGCTCGGCCTGGCCCCCGGTGACCGGGTCGCCATCTTCGCCGCCACCAGTGCGGATTGGACGGTGGCCGACTTCGGGGCCCTGTGCGCCGGCGCGGTGGTGGCGCCGGTGTACCACACCAATTCCGCCGAGGAATGCGCCTATGTGCTCGCCCATTCCGAGGCCCGGGTGGTGTTCTGCGGCGATGGCGAGCAGGCGGCCAAGGTGGCGCAGGTGCGCAGCCGCTGCCCCCGCCTGGAGGAGGTGATCCGGTTTGACCGCGCCGAGGCCGGCGCCATCAGCCTCGGTGACCTGTGCCGCCAGGGGGAGGCCGTCCCGGCCGACGCGATCGCCGAGCGCCTGGCCGCGCGCCACCGTGACGATCTGGCCAGCCTGGTCTACACCTCAGGGACGACCGGGCCGCCCAAGGGCTGCATGCTCACCCACGGCAACCTGCTGGAGACCGCCCGCATGTACAGCGACGAGCTGGGCATCGGCGAGGGCCACGTCCTGTACCAGTTCCTGCCGCTGGCCCACGTGCTGGCCCGGGTGGCCCAGATCACCGTCATCTGGGCGGGTGCCAGCGTCTGCTTCTGGAGCGGGGACCCGCGGCGGATCGTCGATGAGCTGGCCGAGATGGCGCCGACGCACTTTCCGGCGGTCCCCCGGGTCTACGAGAAGATTCACGCCGCCGTGGTCGGTCAGGTCCAGGACGGTCCCGCCGTCCAGCGGGCGCTGTTCGACTGGGCGGTGGGCGTGGGCCGGCGCGCTCGCGCCGCCCAGCGGCAGGGGTCGGCCCTGGGCCGGTGGGGAGAGCTTCAGTACCGGGTGGCCGACCGGCTGGTGCTGACCAAGGTGCGCCGGGCGTTCGGCGCCCAGTTGGAGGTCGCCCTCGTCGGTGCCGCCGCCGTCGCCCCCGACCTGCTGGAGTTCTTCGACGCCTGCGGCGTGATGGTGTTGGAGGGATACGGCCTGACCGAGAGCTGCTCGGTGGCCACCCTGAACACCCCGGGCGGCCTGCGGTTCGGCACGGTCGGCCGGCCCCTGCCGGGAACCGAGGTGCGGATCGCTTCCGACGGCGAGATTCTGCTGCGGGGGCCCCAGGTGTTCCGGGGCTACTACCAGGACGCGGAGGCCACCGCGGCCGCCCTCAGCCAGGACGGCTGGCTGCGCACCGGTGACCTGGGGCGGATCACTCCCGACGGGTTTGTGGTGATCACCGGGCGCAAGAAGGACCTGATCATCACCTCCAGCGGCAAGAACATCACCCCGGTGAACATCGAGAGCGCCCTCCGCGAGACGCGCTACATCTCCGAGGCGGTGGTCTACGGCGACGACCGGCCCTATCTGGTCGCTCTGCTCGCGCTGGACCGTGAGGAGGGAGCCAAGCTCGCCGCCCGGCTGGACATCGCCGATGACCCGGCCGTTCTGGCCGGGGATCCGCGGGTGCGCGAGGAGATTGAGCAGGAGGTGGCCGGCGTCAACTCCCGGCTGGCCCGCATCGAGCAGATCAAGCGCTTCGCCATCCTCGACCATGAGCTCAGCCAGGGTCGCGGAGAGCTCACCCCCACCATGAAGGTCAAGCGCGGATTCGTCTACGAGCGCTACCACGACCAGTTCGACGCCCTGTACCGCCAGGCGGAGGTGGCGAGGTGAGCACCCGGATGTCCACCGCCGACGCCGCCTGGCTGCACATGGATCGTCCCACCAACCTGATGGTCATCAACTCCGTCCTGCTGTTTGACGAGCCGATCGACTTCGAGCGCCTCCGGCAGGTCCTGGCCGAGAGACTGGTGGGGCAGTTTCCGCGCTACCGCCAGCGGGTGATTGAAAGCCGTCTTCCGCTACGCCCGCCGGGGTGGGAGGAGGACCCCGACTTCGCCCTGGAGCACCACGTCCACCACCTGGCGCTTCCCGCTCCCGGCGACCGGGCCGCGCTCCAGGCGCTGGTGGGCGATCTCATGACGGTGCCGCTGGACCGCAACCGGCCGCTGTGGCACATGTACCTGGTCGACGGGTACGGTCACGGTGCCGCGGTCATCTGCCGGATGCATCACTGCATCGCCGACGGGGTCACGCTGGCCCGCGTGATGCTGTCGCTCACCGACTCGGGCCCTGGCGCCGACGCCGCCGCCGCCGACCGGGTGGCGGTGCGGCCGAGCTCTCGCCGGCCGCTGGGCTTTGCCGGGCCGGTCGGAGCGCTGGGCGCGGCTGGGCTGCGGGCCGCAGGCGGCATCGCCCGGCGGAGCGCGCATGCGGCGGCGTCGCCCGCCTATGCGGTGAGCCTGGCTTCGGCCGTGGCGCGGGACGCGGAGACGGCGATGCGGCTCCTGCTCACCCCGGCCGATGCCGCCACCGCCATCAAGGGGGAGCCGCGCATCAGTCGCCGGGTGGCCTGGAGCGCGGCGCTGTCGCTGCCGGAGATCAAGCGCCTGGCCCACCGCCATCAGGCCACTGTCAACGACGTGCTGCTGGCTGCGGTGAGCGGCGCGCTGCGCCACTACCTCCAGGAGCACGACAGCCCGGTGGGCGAGATCCAGGCGATGGTCCCATTCAACCTGCGCCGGCTCGACGAGCCCGTCCCCCGGGAGCTGGGCAACCGCTTCGGGCTGGTGTTCCTGCCGCTGCCGGTCGGCACCAGTGGCAGCTACCGACGGCTGGTGGAGGTCCACCGGCGGATGGAGCGGATCAAGTCCGGTCGGGACGGACCTGTCTCCTACGGGATCCTCAGTCTGACCGGTCTGGCCCCCCAGCCGCTGGAGCGGCGGATCGTCGACCTGATCTCGGCCAAGAGCACCGCGGTGATGACCAACGTGCCCGGGCCGGTGGAGCCGGTCTACCTGGCCGGGACGCCCGTGCGCAGCGCGCTCGTCTGGGCCCCCACGTCCGGGCGCATCGGGATGAGCCTGAGCATCTTCAGCTACCGCCAAGAGGTCACGGTCGGCCTGATGGTCGACGCCGCGCTGGTGCCGGACCCGCAGGAGATCGTGACCGGACTGGAGCGCGAGCTGGCGACGCTGAGCCAGCTGGAACCCGGCGGGCGCCGGCGGCCGGTCAGCCGCCGCGCGGCGCGGGGTGAGACGACGGCGACCCAATCACCATCACGCCGTCCGCCGGATACAGAATCGACTCGTGGCGCTCGTCCCAACGCACCCGGTAGTGCTCATGCTCGCCCCGGCCCATGACCTCAACGATCTGGCCGCGGCGGCTCGGCTGCCCGGGAAGCCCGCGGGCCTCGATCCAGTCGCCGGCGACGGCGTGCGGGGCGCTCGGTGTGGCCATGATTGCCTCCTGGTCTGTCCTGATCTGGGGTACGCGTCCTATCTAACTCCTCGGGTGGATCCTCGCCATCAGGGGTTTGCCGCAGCTCCGGGATCATGAGGGCGTCCGGGCCCACGCATCTGCGGGAGGTGGAGGTCCAGGCGCTGGACGCGGCGCGGCTGGAGTCACTGATCGGTCCGGAGCGGATGGAGCGATTTGAGGCGGTGGCCGAGGCCGCGCAGGCGGCGCTGAGCGGGCACGCGGTCCTCAACGTCAACTCCACCGCGGTGGGCGGGGGCGTGGCCGAGATGCTCCAGACCCTGCTGGCCTATGTGCGCGGCGCGGACATCGACGCACGCTGGGTGGTGATTGAGGGAGACCCGCAGTTCTTTGAAATCACCAAGCGCATCCACAACGGCCTGTACGGGGGGCCAGGTGACGGTGGCCCGCTCGGCGAGCGTGAGCGCTCCCACTACGAGCGGGTGCTGGGGCGTAACGCCGAAGAACTGATGACGGTGGTCCGGCCCGGCGACGTGGTCCTCATCCATGATCCGCAACCCGCCGGCCTCGTCGACGTGGTCCGGCGGGCCGGCGCGCGTGTGCTGTGGCGCTCGCACGTCGGCGCCGACGCACCCAACCAGTGGACCGCGCGCAGCTGGGCGTTCCTGGAACCGTACCTGCGGGATGTGGACGGGTACGTCGTCTCCCGGAGCCCGTTTGCCCCGCCCTGGGCGGAGCCCGAGCGGGTTCACGTCATTCCGCCCTCCATCGATCCATTCTCGGCCAAGAACGAGCCCATGTCGCACCGCAACGTCCGCCTGGCGCTGGGCTACGCCGGCCTCCTGGACGGCGACGGCCGGCCTCCGGTCGTCCCGTTCACCCGCCGGGATGGGTCGCCCGGACGCATCAGCCGCCACGCCGATGTGGTCCAGAGCGGTCCGGCGGCGGCGCTCGGCGCCCCGCTGGTGGTCCAGGTCTCCCGCTGGGATGCCCTCAAGGACATGGCCGGCGTGATGGAAGGCTTTGCCCGCCACGTCGATCCTCGCTTTGGCGCTCACCTGGTGCTCGCCGGGCCGATCGTCACCGGGGTGGCGGACGATCCGGAGGCCGCTCAGGTCTACGACAATTGTGTGGCGCGCTGGCGAGCCCTGCCGCACGCCGCCCGGGGCCGGGTGCATCTGGCCTGCCTGCCGATGGCGGACCCGGACGAGAACGCGGCCATCATCAACGCGCTGCAGCGGCACGCCGCCGTGTTGGTGCAGAAGAGCCTGGCCGAGGGCTTCGGCCTCACCGTGGCCGAGGCCATGTGGAAGGCCCGTCCGATCGTGGCCAGTGCCGTGGGCGGCATCCAGGACCAGATCGTTGACGAGGAGCACGGCCTGCTCGTCGACGACCCCCATGACCTGCCCGCCTTCGGCGCCGCCGTGGAGCGCCTGCTGGACGATCCAACGGCCGCGGCCCGGCTGGGGGCCCGCGCCCGGCTGCGGGCCGCCACCGAGTTCCTGGGGGATCGGCACCTGGAGCAGTACGGCCGGCTGTTCACCGGCATCGGGTGAGGAGCAGCCCGCCGGGCCGCCTTCAGGCGGCCGGCACCGGCACCAGGACCCGCTCGGCCAGGTCGACCAGCCGGCTGGAGTAGCCCCACTCGTTGTCATACCAGGCGACCACCTTGACCTGGGTCCCGCCGATCACGCTGGTCAGGCCGGCGTCGAAGATCGAGGAGAACGGGGAGCCGATGATGTCGCTGGAGACGATCGGATCCTCCGTGTAGCCGAGGAAGCCGGCGAGCGGACCGGTCTCCGCGGCCGCGTTCACGGCGGCGTTGACGGCCTCGGCCGTGGTGGCCTGCTCGGCCTCGATTGTCAGGTCCACCAGCGATCCGGTGGGCACCGGCACCCGCACGGCGAACCCGTTGAGGCGGCCCTCCAGCTCGGGGATGACGAGCCCGAGTGCCTTGGCCGCGCCGGTCGAGGTGGGGATGATGTTGATCGCCGCCGACCGGGCCCGGCGCAGGTCCTTGTGGGGCCCGTCCAGGAGGTTCTGATCCGACGTGTAGGCGTGCACGGTCGTCATCAGCCCGTGCTTGATACCGACCGTCTCATGGAGCACCTTGGCCACCGGCGCCAGACAGTTGGTGGTGCAGGAGGCGTTGGAGATGACATGGTGGCGCTCCGGGTCATAGACGTCATCGAAGTTGACCCCCAGCACCACGGTGGCGTCGACCGGCTCTGCGCCCTTGGCCGGCGCCGAGAGGATCACCTTGCGGGCTCCGGCGGTCAGGTGCTGGGCGGCGGCGGCGCGGGTGCGAAACCGGCCGGTGGATTCGATCACCACGTCGATCCCCAGCTCGTCCCAGGGCAGCCGGCTCGGATCGGTCTCGGCCAGGGCCGCCACCGGGCGACCATCGATGATCAGCGTCCCATCGCCGACGGTGACCTCGCCGGAGAACCGTCCGAACACCGAGTCGTAGCGGAGCAGGTGGGCCAGGCTGGCCGCGTCGGTGAGGTCGTTGACCGCCACGATCTCCAGGTCGGCGTCCTGCTGGTGGGCGGCGCGCAGAAAGCAGCGGCCCACGCGGCCGAATCCGTTGATGGCTACCCGTGTCGACATGAGCTGTTCTCCTAATGGTTGGGGGGGACGGGGAGGCCGACCAGGAGGTCCTCGATGCCCTGGCGCATCCCGGTGGTCAGGACGTCAAGGTCCGGCATTGACTCCCGGTCGGCATTGATGCCGAGGACGACGTGGTCGCCGTGCGAGACGATGGCCACGCCCACGGCGTGCTCTGGGGCCAGTGGGACGATGGGGTGGATCTCCAGCAGGCGGCTGCCGAGCGCGTAGCGCGGCGCCTGGGGCCCCCGGACGTTGGTGATGGTGAGGTTGAACAGGCGGGTCCCGTACAGCATCCGCGCCAGCGAGGCGTGGACCAGCGGCGGGGCCAGCTGTGAGAGGTCGACGATCGTGGCCGAGGCCTCTCCGGCGTGGGCGTTCTTGAGCCGGCGGGTGCGCTCCACGATCAGCCGGTGACGCTCCACGGCCAGGGGCTCGGCCACCGGCAGCTCCACGAACAGCGATCCCACTCGGTTGCCCAGCGCCAGACGCTCGGCTGCCGTCCGCAGGTCGACCGGGACCATGGCGCGCAGGCCGGCACGAGGCAGCGGCTCGTCACGGGCCAGGAGCAGCTGGCGCAGGCCCCCGGTGCACACCGCCAGCACGGCGTCGTTCATGGACCCGCCGAGGACCTCGCGGATGGTGAGCAGGTCGCTGAGTGCACAGCGGACCGGGGCGTAGCGCCGGGATGGGCCGATGGGGACGTTCAGGGAACTGCCGGGCGCCGCCCGGAGCTCGTCGGTGACGATCAGCTCCGCCAACAGGCGGGAGCGGGCCAGCGTCTCGTGCGGGCGCAGGGTGGCCGCCAGCAGGCCGGCGGCAGCGTGCACGCCGGCGCCGGTGGCTTGGGCGAGCGGTGCCGGCGCGTCGGGCAGGAGTGACCGCCAGCCCCCGTTCCCCATGTCTCCGCGTACCGCCGGGAGCTCATCGGCCGGCCGCCCGTTGGACTGCGCCGAGAGGAGCAGGTCGGTGACCCCCACCGAGCTCATGCCGTCCAGCAGACAGTGGTGGATCTTCTGGGCCAGCGCCCAGCGGCCGCCCTCCAGACCCTCCAGCAGGACCATCTCCCACAGGGGCCGGGTGCGATCCAGGCGGTGCGAGTAGAAATCGGCGATCCAGTCGATGAGCTCGGCCTCGCCGCCCGGCGCCGGCAACGCCGCGCGGCGCACGTGATCGGCGACCGTGCTGTGCGGATCATCCACCCACCGCGGCCACGCCCACCGGGCGGTGCGCTCGGAGGAGAGCCGCTGGCCGAACCGGGCCAGCCCGCCGAGGCGCGCGTCGATCAGCCGGCACAGGTCCGGCAGGGCGGGCGGCGCGCCGTCGGGCGCCGGTTCGAACACCAGGAGGGCGCCGATATGCATCAGGGCACCGTCACTGGAGTCCTCCAGCTCCAGGAACGTGCCGTCGAGCGCGGTCAGCGTGTCGGCCATGTCCCCACCGTATGGCCGTCCCGGGCGCCGGACATCAGCACGAACGCGCACTCGGTGGGGGGGTTTTCCGTGGTCAGCGCCGCACTGACGCCTGCGGCATGGCCCGCTCGGACACGGTCACCCGCACGCGGGCGTCGACAATCGTGGCCCCGTCGGGGGTGACGATCACCGGGTTGCAGTCCAACTCGGCGATCTCCGGATGAGTCTCCACCATGGCGCTGATGCGCAGCAGCACGTCCTCCACCGCGGCCACATCGCAGCGGGCCGCCCCCCGGTAACCGTCGAGCAGCGGGAACGTGGTGAGCGAACGGAGCATGTCGGCGGCGTCGCTGTCGGTCACCGGGGTGATGCGGACCGAGACATCATGGATGAGCTCGGCGGTGGTGCCACCGGCGCCGCAGGCGAGCACCGGCCCAAAGCTCAGGTCGTGCACGACCCCCACGATCATCTCCACGCCGGCCGGTGCCATGGCCTGCACCACAAATCCCTGCACCGGGTGACCGGCTGCCTGCACCGCTGCGGTGATCTCCTCCGCGGCCGCCTGGGCGGCCTCGGGTCCGGTGATGTTGAGACGCACCCCGCCCGCGTCGCTTTTGTGCAGCAGCCCCTCGGCGTCGGCCTTGATGGCGACGCTCCCGCCGAGCGCGGCGGCGGCCGCAGCCGCCCCGGCGGCGTCCGGGACGATCCGGGTGGCGGTCAGGGGCAACCCGTAGCAGCTGAGCAGGGCGGCCACTCGGTCCGGCGACAGCCAGTCCGAGCCCTCGCCCAGCGCCTCGCTGATGAGCCCGGCGGCCTCGTCAGGGCGGGTGTCGGGGAAGGTGGGGTGGTCCCCCTCCGGGGTGGACCGCCAGACACCGTGCCGGGCCGAGAGCGCGATCGCCCGGGCCGCATCCTCGGGAAAGCGGAAGGCCGGAACCTCCTTCGCGGACGCGGTGAGCTCCGCCGGCGCATCCTCCCGGGTCATGAACACGGCGGTCACCGTGCAGGACCCGGCGTCCTGCGCAACCTCGGCGATGGCCCGGGCCACGTCGCGCGGTTGGGTCACCAGCGGCGGCACGTAGATGGCCACGATGGCGTCGCAGGCGCCGGAGTCGATCAGCGTGCGCATGGCCGTGGCGTAGTCCTCGGCCGAGGCCGAGGCGATCAGGTCGACCGGGTTGGTCACCGAGGCGGCGCCGGGCAGCGCGCGCTTGAGTTCCTGGCGCACCGCAGCGGGGAGCGCGGGCACATCGACGCCGTTGGCCTGGCAGGCGTCGGCGCAGATGATCCCGGGTCCGCCGCCGTTGGTGACGATGGCGATCCGGTCCCCCTCCGGGACGGGCTGCTTGGCCAGCAGGGCGGCCACGTCGAACAGCTCATGCAGGGTGTCGGTGCGGATCACCCCGGCCTGGCGAAACAGGGCGTCGACGGTGACGTCGGACGCCGACAACAGAGCACCGGTGTGCGACGAGGTGGCCCGGGCCCCCGCCGCCGAGCGGCCGCTTTTGACCGCCACCAGCGGCTTGCGCCGGGCGAACCGCCGGGCCACGCGGGCGAACTTGCGCGGGTTGCCGAACGACTCCAGGTACAACAGGGCGACGTCGGTGTCCGGATCCTGTTCCCAGTACTCCAGGAAGTCGTTTCCGGACAGGTCGGCCTTGTTGCCCACCGAGACAAATGAGGACAGCCCGACGCCGAGCCGGGTGGCCGCTTCGATGATGGCGATGCCCACCCCGCCGCTCTGCGACAGGAAGCCGACCCGCCCGGGGGCCGCCTGGCGGGGAGCGAAGGTGGCATTGAGCGCCGTCTCCGGCGCGGTATTGAGCACGCCCATGCAGTTGGGGCCGATCAGGCGCATGCCGAAGCGGCGGCACACGGCCAACAGCTCCTTCTGCCGCCGCGCCCCCTCGGCGCCGGTCTCGCCGAAGCCGGCCGAGATGACCAGCAGGGCGTGGACGCCGGCAGCTCCGCACTGGAGGGCCACTGCCACCACGCGCTCGGCCGGGACGACGATGACGGCGAGGTCGATCGCCGCCGGCACGTCGGTGATCGACGGGTAGGCGGGCAGCGACTGCACCACCTCGGCGTTCGGGTTGACGGCATAGACGGCGCCGTTGTAGCCGGTGGTGATCAGGTTGTGCAGGACCTCGCCGCCGATCGTGCCCCGCCGCCGGGAGGCGCCGATCACCGCCACCGCCCGGGGCGCCAGGAAGTGACGCACGGCGGCCACGGCGGCGCTCCGCTCTCGCTCCTCAAAGCGCTCCACGGCCTGGGGCGAGAGCGAGGTGGGGAACTCCAGCTCAATGGCGTCGGGCGTGGAGTGGGTGTGGAGGGGAAAGCCGCTCTGGCGGAACACCTCGATCATCCGGTGGTTGGCCGGGAGGACCTCGGCGGCGAACGTGGTGATGCCCAGGTCGGCGGCCACGCTGGCCAGGTGGGCGAGCAGGATGGTGGAGATCCCGTGTCCCTGCCAGGCATCGGCCACCAGGAAGGCCACCTCGGCCCGCTCGTCGTTGATGCGCACGTAGGAGCCGTGGGCGATGATCCGGGCCGGTGTCCCGGTCTCGGCCACCAGGGCGAACCGATCGGCGTAGTCGACGTTGAGCGACCAGGCCAGCACCCAGTTCATGTCCGGCTGGCCGAAGAAGCGAAAGCCGATGGAGTCAGGGGACAGGCCGGTGAGGAACTCCCGCACGGCGGCCTCGTCGCTCTCACGCACCGGGCGCACGTGGACGGTGGAGCCGTCCCGCAGGACGACGTCGGCCTCGCGCTCGGCCGGGTAGGGGGCGGGGCTGATCTGATCCATGGGAAGGGATGTTGGGCAGACCTCCGCACCCCGGCATCCGGGGTTTCCCCCCACCACCGGTGGGGGTACGTCCGGGCTGCGCCGATCTACGGACCGCTCCGCGTGGCCCTCGCGGATTCGGCCGGCCCCAGCGGCCCATACGGTCGGATCATGACCACAGTTGCCTCCACCCATCGCCCGGTCCCCGCGGGCCTCGTCCCCATCAAAACCTTCGCCGAGCTGTCCGTCGAGGACGTCGCCTATGCCGGTGGCAAGGGCGCCAACCTCGGACAGCTGACCCGGACCGGCCTGCCCGTCCCGCCGGGGTTTGTGATCGGCGCGCCGGCCTATGCCGGCTTCCGCTCCGAGACCGGCCTGGCCGAGCGGCTCAACGACGTGCTGGGCGGCCTCGACGTCGAGGACACCGCCGCCCTGCAGCAGGGTGCGGACCTGGCCCGCCAGGCGGTGGCCGAGAGCGAGATGCCCGGCTGGCTGGCCGACGCCATTGTGCAGGGCTACCAGCAGCTGGTCGGCGACGACCCGCTGGCGCCGGTGGCGGTGCGCTCCTCGGCGACGGCCGAGGACACGGCCTCGGCCTCGTTCGCCGGGATGAACGAGAGCTTCCTCAACGTGCGCGGCCGCGACGCGGTGATCGACGCGGTCAAGAGCTGCTGGAGGTCGCTGTTCGGCGCGCGCACCATCTACTACCGGGGCAAGCGCGGCTTCAGTCACAGTGACATGGAGATCGCCGTCGTGGTGCAGCGGCAGATTCCGTCCACCCGGGCCGGTGTCATGTTCACCATTGATCCGGCGTCGGGCGATACCAGCCGCCTGGTGATTGAGGGGGCGTTCGGCCTGGGTGAGGCGGTGGTCTCCGGCCAGGTGTCACCGGATCGCTACGTCGTCGACAAGGACCGCCGCGCCATCGTGATCCGGTCGATCAAGCCCAAGGAGCTGATCATCGAGCCCGACGCGCAGGGCGGGACGCGGACCCGGACGCTCGGCGAGGCGGAGAGCCACGCTGCCGTGCTCACCGATGAGCAGGTGCTGGCCCTCGCCGATCTGGGCGTGCGGATCGAATCGGCCTACGCAGCCCCTCAGGACACCGAGTGGGCCGTCGACCCGGCGGGCGCCATCTGGATGCTGCAGTCACGGCCGATCACCACCCTGGGCGGCGCCGCCGCCGAGGCCACGGTGGTGGTGCAGGGCCTGGGGGCGGCCCCCGGCATGGCCGGCGGCGTCGTCCGGGTGCTGCGCTCCATGGACGAGGCGGACAAGCTCGGCGACGGCGAGGTGCTCGTCACCCACATGACCGCGCCGGACTGGGTTCCCCTCATGCGCCGGGCGGCAGCCATCGTCACCGACTCCGGCGGCATGACCTGCCACGCCGCCATCGTCTCCCGGGAGCTGGGAATCCCGTGCGTGGTGGGGACCGGCGACGCCACCGCCAAGCTGCGGGACGGCGAGCTGGTCACGGTTGATGCCACCGAGGGGACGGTGCTCACCGGAGCCCCGCCGGCCGCCGCTCCAGTGGTGGCCGCCCCCGCGGGGGGTGGCGCCAGCGCGGCGGCTGAGGTGACCGGAACCCGGCTGCTCATCAACCTGTCCGAGCCTTCGCAGGTGGCCTCCGCGGCCCAGCTGAACGTCGATGGGGTCGGCCTGCTGCGGGCCGAGCTGATGATTGTGGAGGCTCTGGAGGGCACCCATCCCCGCCAGCTGCTGGCCGAGGGCCGGGGGGAGGAGTTTGTGGAGCGCATGGCGGCGGCGTTGACCACGTTCGCCGCCGGGTTTGCGCCCCGGCCGATCACCTACCGGACCACCGATTTTCGCACCAACGAGTTCCGCGGGTTGCGAGGCGGTGACGCGTTTGAGCCCGAGGAGGCCAATCCCATGATCGGCTTCCGGGGGGCGCTGCGCTACACCCGGGACCCGGAGGTGTTCGCCCTGGAGCTTCAGGCGATCGCCCGCGTCTGGGAGAGCGGCCATCACAACTTCCACGTGATGCTGCCGTTTGTACGCACCGCCCAGGAGCTCGCCCGCTGCCGGGAGCTGATTGAACGGGCGGGGCTGACCCGCTACCCGGAGTTTGAGCTGTGGGTGATGGCTGAGGTCCCGTCGGTCCTGTTCAACCTGGAGCGCTACGCGGCGCTGGGGGTGGCCGGGATCTCGATCGGCTCCAACGACCTGACCCAGCTGCTGCTCGGCGCCGACCGGGATTCCGAGACGCTGGCGGACACCTTCGACGAGCGGGATCCGGCCGTGGTCGACTACCTGCGCCAGCTCATCCCGCGCGCCCGGGCCGCCGGCCTGCAGACCTCCATCTGCGGCCAGGCTCCCTCGGTGCACCCGGAGTACGCCGAGCTGCTGGTGCAGGCCGGGATCGACGCCATCTCGGTCTCCGCCGACGCCGTCGATCGCACCCGCCGCCTGGTGGCGGCCGCCGAGCGACGGCTGCTGTTGGAGCACGCCCGGGCGTAGCCCGGGGGTGAGCGGCTGGGGCCGGATGACCCGTGTTCCTTGAACGCCGTGGGATGTGGGGGCGTGACCGGCGGCAGTGAAGGGGTCGCCCCTGGGGGCGGGGCGCCCGGAACGCCGCCGGGGGTTTTGGGGGCTCACTTGTGTATAGGACAAGTGAGCCCCCAAGACCCCCCGGGTGAGCCCCCAAGACCCCCCGGGGACCGCTTGACGAAGCCGGCACTTTCGCCCAGAGCCTCCCGGTCCGGCGGGCGGCGGACGGCGCGGGCCGAGGCGGCGCGGGCTGGCGCGGCCCCGGCCGGGGCGGGGCCGCTGGGCGGCGGGTCAGCTCTCGGCGCGGGGCCGCGGCACGACCAGCAGCGAGCACTCGGCGCCGTGGACGAGGCGCTCGCCGGTGCCGCCCAGCACCAGGCGGGCGATGGGGCCCCACCGGCGCGAGCCGATGACCAGCAGGTCGACGTCCTTGGTCAGGGCGTGGAGCGAGGTGGCGGGGCGCCCGCGGGTCAGATCGACGGTCGCGGTGACGCCGGCGGCTGCCAGGCGCTCCTCCATGTCGGCCCGCAGCTGGTCCTCCTCCTCGTCCATCATCTCCTTCCAGGACTCCAGGATCTCGCCCATCCAGACGTTCGGCCAGCCCAGGGCGGGCACCCGGTCGTCGATGACCCCGCGCACGGTCAGTTCGGCGCCGGCGCCCAGGGCCAGGTGGGCGGCGGTGGCCAGCGCGGCCTGGGCCTCGGGGCCGCCGTCGTAGCCGACGGCGATTCGGCCAAGCTTGAGCGGATGGCGGGCGTTGAGCCCGCGGGGGGCGATGGCCAGGGCGCTGTCCAGGTCGTCCAGCAGCTGCCGGGTGCGGCCGCCGATGGAGACCAGCCCCTCCGGTCCGCGGCGGCTGGAGCCGACAACCAGAAGGTCACGGTGCTGAGCCCGGGCCAGCCGCTCCAGGCCGCGGGCAATGGAAATGTCAGTGGTGATCTTCAGGCGGGCGTCGGGAGCGAGCGCCGTGCGGGTGTGCCTGAGCATCGCCTCGGTTTCCCGGCGGACCTGGTCGCGCTGCAGGCCGGGGATGATCAGCGGCAGATCTGGCTCCACCGCCAGCAGCATCAGCTCGGCACCGGTGGCCTGCGCAATGGCGGCGGCGAGCACGGTGGCGTCCCGGCCCTCCGGGTGGGAGTCGACGGCGGCCGCCAGGCGGGCCAGCGCAATGATGGGTGTGATCTGCGTGGTCATACTGACATCCAACCGCGCCGGGCCGGGCGCTCCATCCGTAGCGGGCCGCAGTCCCCGGCGGTGCCAAGGGCCGATGCTTCGCGGCGGCGCGATCGGCGATGATCAGCGGGGCGGACGCAGCCGGCATGCTCTTCATCCATCATCCCTCGTCTGGCCGGCATGATCCGGCCGTGGTGTCGCCGGACCACCCGGACACCCCGGAGCGGGTCCGGGCGATCGAGGCTGCACTCGACGTGTCCGGGCTGGAGGTGGAGCGCCTGCTGGCGCCGGCGGCCACCGCCGCCGACCTGACGCTCGTCCACACCCCGGCGCATGTCGATTACATCCGTCGGCTGTGCGAGGCCGGTGGCGGCCGGATCGACGACGACACCGCGGTCGGTCCGGCTTCCTACACGGCGGCGATCCACGCCGCCGGCGGTGCCTGCGCCATGGTCCGGCGGCTGGTGGACGAGCCTCACCGCAGCGGCTTCTGCGCGCTCCGTCCGGCCGGTCACCACGCCGAGACCGACCGGGCAATGGGCTTCTGCCTGTTCAACAACATCGCCATCGCGGCCGAGCTGGCCGTCCGCGAGCTCGGGGTGGAGCGGGTGCTGATCATCGACTGGGACGTGCATCACGGCAACGGAACCGCCGAGATCTTCCGCCGGCGCGACGATGTGCTGGTCGCCGGCATCCACCAGTCCGGCCTGTTCCCGGGCACCGGCGCCCTGTCGGACACCGGCTCGGGTCCCGGGCGCGGCTACACGGTCAACATCCCCGTGGCGAAGGGCTCGGACGAAGAGGTCTGGCTGTCGGTGCTGGAGCATGTGATCGTGCCCATCGGGCTGGAGTACCGGCCGGGGCTGGTGCTCATCTCGGCCGGGTTTGACGCCCACGGGGACGACCCGCTGGGCGGCTGCCTGCTTGACGCCGGATCGTTTGCCCAGATGGCCTGTCAGGTGCGGGACCTGGGGGCGGCGGTGGACGCCGCCGTCGGAGCCGTGCTGGAGGGCGGTTACGCCACCGATGCGCTGGCGGCCAGCGCGGTGGCGACGATCGCCGCGCTGGCCGGCGAGGGCGAGGCCGAATCGATCGCTCCCGACCCCATCGTCACCCCCCGGGTGGCGTCCCACTTCGGGCACGCCTGGGTGTTATGAGACCCTGGAAGACGATCGCCTGGGCCAGCGATGGATCCGACGAGGCGGTCGCTGCGCGGGAGCCCGTGGCCCGACTGGCCGCCGCTGCCGGGGCGACGCTGTGGGTGATTCACGCTGTGACCGGGACCGGCGAGGCCGGCGAGCAGGTGGTGGCCGGGCTCAAGGACCTGGTGCAGGATCTGCGCCGCGGCGGGCTGGCCGGCTCGCTCTACGTGGTGCGAGCCGCCGGCGTGCCGGTGGCCGAGGCCATCGCCGCCACCGCGCGGGCCGTCGCCTCCGATGTGCTGGTCATCGGCGGGGGCGGGGCGACCGTCCTGGGCGTTCTGGCGACCGCCCCGTGTCCCGTGCTGGTGCTGGCCGCGCCCCTCAGCGCGAGGCCGGCACCTCCCGCAGCTCGTTGAGGTGGGGCGTGAGAAACCGGGCCGCCACCTTGGGCGGCTGGTCGATCCGGGATACCGGAGCCAGGCCGGAGGTGTCCGGGCCGTTGGTGGCGGTATGGGCGTGCAGGAGGCGTGGCCGGCCGCCGGTCCAGAGCACTCCCTCCAGGACAGGCGCGAACGGGATGGGCTCCACCGGCGCCCCGGCCGCGGCGGCGATGCCGCACGCCACCGTATCGGCGAGCTGGGCGGCCACGCCCCCCTGCTTGAGTGGATAGTCGGTGGCATCCCCCGCGGCCCAGACTGACTCCGCGCCCCGCACCCGGCCGAGCTCGTCGACGGGCACAAACCCATTGCCGTCCTGGGGTAGGCCGGCGATGGCCGGGCCGGACAGGGCCGGGAGGGAGACGATGCGATCGGACTGCACCTCTCGTCCGCCGGGATGGACGACGATCGTCTGGGCCCGGGGGATCTCGCAGTAGGCCGAGGTGATCACGTCGACCCGTCGCTCGGCCAGCAGCCGCGACAGCTGGTGGCTGGCTCCGGGCCCAAACACCGCCAGCGGCGCCGTCTCCGGGGTGAAGATGGTGACGTCCATCTCGGCCCGCATGTCCCAGGCGCGCTCGGAGGCCATGAGCGCCAGCTCATAGGCCGGCAGCGGCCAGGGCATCGGGGCCGGCACCACGATCCCCAGGCGGCGAACGTAGCCCTGCTCAATGTCCTGCACCAGCCCATGGAGCAGCTCGTCCACGCGGGCGTCGTCGAACCGGGTGGTGTGCTGGTAGGGATGGCGCATGACCGCGCCCGGGCAGACCAGCAGCTGGTCATAGGGCAGCACCGCTCCGCCGGAGGTGGTGACCTCGCGCCGGGCCGTGTCCACCCGGGCCAGCCCATCCCGGGTCAGCTCGGCGCCGGCGTCGGCGACCAGCTTCGCCAGCGGGTAATGCCGGGCATGGCCGGAGGTGAACGGCTCGCCGACCGCGGTCGGCCGGAAGATGAACTCGTCGGTGGGGGCGAGAATCCGGGTGGTCACGCGGTCGCCGGCCAGCTGTTGCAGGGCGAAGGCGGCCTCCAGGCCGGCGACGCCGCCGCCGGCGATCAGGACGCGGCACGGCGCGGCGCCGGTCTGGCTGGGGGGTGCGGGGTGGTTCATGAGGTCTCCGTTCCGGGTCGGGCTTTTAGTTGCAGAGGAGGTCGCGGCGTTCCAGGGCGGGCCCGGCGGCCAGGGCCCCGGCCACTCCCACCAGCGTCATGACCAGGGCGCCGGTGGTCTGAAACGAGGCTTGGGGAGCGAGTCCGATGTGGGCGAACGGCGTGACGCCGCTCAGCCAGCCGGGGGCGCCGAGGAGGGTGCCGAACAGCTGCCACAGATAGGCGGCCAGGATGAGCCCGTAGGTCAGCGCGGCCCCGGCGCGGGGCAGGAGCGCGTACAGCAGGGCACCGACGCCGAGGAACAGCACCGCCAGGGTCACGCAGTTCAGCGCGGCCAGCAGCATGCCGCCGAACGGGACGGTGCCGCCGGCCGAGGACACCCCCGCCCAGGTCAGCAGGGCGGCCAGCAGCGAGATGGCGGCGGCGGCGGCCAGCCCGACGAGCAGGCGACTCCACAGCCAGCGCCGGCGGCGCACGGCCTGGCCGAGCACAATCTCCAGCCGCCCGGTGGCCTCCTCGGTGTGGGCGGCCGAGATCTGCGAGGCGGCAAACAGGCTGACCGCCAGCACGAAGAACAGGAACGTGAACCCCACATAGCCCGCCGGCGTGGCGATGGAGCCGGCGCCGAACTTGGCCGCCTCCCGGCGCAGGCTCGGCGGGATGTTGGCCGAGGAGACGCTGGGCGCCACCAGTCCCACAATGAGGGCAAACGCGGCGGTGGCCCCGGCCCAGATGATCAGGCTGCCGGTCTCGGCCCGGGCCGTGAACTGGGCGACCGAGCCGAGCAGCGCGCGGCGCGGCCGCCGGCGGTCCCGCGCACCGAGCAGTCCGCCCCCGATGTCCCGCGTGCGCAGCATGGTGGCCGCCAGCACCAGCAGCAGCGCCCCCAGGATCACCCCGGGCACCAGGGCGAGCGGCTGCGGGTGCGCAAACGGGCGCACCTCCTCCGCCCAGCCGAGCGGGGACAGCCAGCGCAGCCGGCCGGCGCCGCTCACCGTGTCGGCGATCACGCGCAGGGCAAAGGCGGCGGCAAACCCGGCGGCACCGAGCTCCAGGGCCGCCCGGCGGGTGCCGGTCAGCTGGCTGAGCACGGCGCCCACCCCGGCAAACCCCGGCACCACCGAGATCACGGCCAGCGCGAGCACCGCGGACGGACCGGCGGCCAGGCCCCCGGCCACCAGGCCGAGCCACAGCGCCGCCCCCAGGGCGAGGGCCTCCACGGCGGTGGCGGTGAGCGCGGCCGCGTAATTGGCACCGCGGCCGACGGCGCCGGACAGCACCAGCTCGCTGCGCCCGGACTCCTCCTCGCCGCGCAGCTTCCCGGTGGTGGCCAGCAGGGCCCAGAAGGCGGCCACCAGGGCGAGCGTGCCGCCCACCCGCCAGGCGGTGTAGCCGCCGACGGTGAGCAGGTCATGGGGCTCGCCGTAGAACAGCAGCACCGCCGTGTTGTGGGCAAAGCTGTGGGCGAAGGCCAACCGCTCGGCCAGCGTGGAGTAGGCCTGCCGGTAGGCCACCGGCTGGATGTAGGCCATGACCGCAAACAGGGCGGCGAAGCCGATCGTCTTGCGCCGGTCGGCGGCCAGCGACTGCGCCGCCAGCCGGGTCGCCGCGCCGCCAATTCGCCGGCGGCCGGACCGGTGGGCGAGCCCCGGAGCGTGGCTGAGTGCCGACATCAGACCGCGGGCTGCTGATAGTGGTGGACGAAGATCTCCTCCAGCGACGGGACGTGGCTGGTCAGAGCCTGCACCGGCGTGCCGGCCAGCGCATCGATGAGCGGTGCGATCGGCCCGGACACCTCAAACCGGACCGAGCGGGCGTCGATGGGGATAGCCTTGACCCCGGGGAGCTGGGGCAGCGGCGGGGGCAGAGCGGCAAACGTCACCTCGACCAGCTGAGCGCTGAGATGGCGCAGCTCGGGCAGCGTGCCCTCGTCCACCAGCCGACCGGCTCGCAGGATTCCGACGCGGTCACAGAGCGCCTCCACCTCGCCGAGCAGGTGTGAGGACAGAAACACGGTCTGCCCCCGTTCGCGCGCCTCGCGAATGCAGTCTCGAAACGCGGCCTCCATCAGCGGGTCCAGGCCGCTCGTGGGCTCGTCCAGGAGCAGCAGATCGGCCCGGGTGGCCAGGGCGGCGATCAGCAGAACCTTCTGACGATTGCCCTTGGACAGGGCCCGGGTGCGCTTGTCGACGTCCAGGGCGAACCGCTTGACGAGGGCGGTGCGGTAGGCGAGGTCGGTCCCGCCGTGCAGGGAGCCGAGCAGGTCAAACGTCTCGGCGGCCGTCAGCCCCGGCCACAGCGCCGGCTCGCCGGGAACGAACGCCACCCGGCGGTGGGCCGTGACCGGGTCGGCGAACGCGTCGATGCCGAACAGCCGAGCGTCGCCCTGGGTGGGTCGGTGGAGTCCGAGGAGCAGGCGGATGGTGGTCGTCTTGCCGGCGCCGTTGGGTCCCAGGAACCCGTAGACCTCGCCGGGGGCGATGGAGATCTCCAGATCGTCGAGGGCCAGGGTGGACCCGTAACGCTTGGACAGGCCGCGGGTGGCGACGGCCGCGGTCATGAGGCCTGGGCACGGTTGCCGAGCATGCCCAGACCGTAGGTTCGGCTCCCCCGCCGGCCATCCGCGCCGCGTACTCAGCGAGCCTCCGTAGTTCGCACCAACGTAGTCGCCCCCCGCCCGCCGGGCGGCAAGGTCCGGATGCTCAGCCCGGCGGCGACGTCGATGCTCCGGGCATGCTCCAGATACCATCCTTCGACCTTGACCGGATCCGCGTCGGCGACTGCATGCACCACGGCATCGTCAGCTGTGATGCCACCGCCCCCCTCACCGAGGTGGCGGCCACCATGTGCAGCCACGGAGTGCACGCGCTGGCGGTGGTGGGAGACGGCCGGCCCGCGTCGGTCATCTCCGACGCCGACCTGATCGCCGCCATCGACCACGACGAGGAGTACACGGCCGGTGACGTCGCCGCCACCGAGTGGCTGGCCATCTCCGCCGGGCGGTCACTTCAGGACGCCGCCCGGCTGATGACCGAGCACGGGGTCACCCATCTCCTGGTGCGCGACGCCCGCAACGGTCACCTGACCGGCATCATCTCCACCACCGACATCATGTGCGCGCTCGGCGCCGCCCTGTCCATCGGAGACCATTCGTGAGCGGGCTGGACCTGCTGGTGCTGGTGCCGGGGGTTGAGGCCGGAGCCACGTGATCCTCATCTGCTACGACGGTTCGGACAATGCCAAGGCGGCGATCACCGCAGCCGGGCGGGTACTGGCCGGGCATCCGGCGGTCGTGCTCACCGTGTGGGAGCCGATCACCGAGATCCTGGCCCGCACCGCGGCCGGGTCGGCGCTCATGGCCGGGATGAGTGCGCCGATGCCGGCCGAGGACGAGGCCGAGACGGCGGCCTGGCAGGTGGCCGACGAAGGGGCCGAGCTGGCCCGCGCCGCCGGCTTCGATGCCTCGGCGCGCGTGGGCTCACAGTCCGGGCTGGTAGCCGACACCATCCTGGCTGCGGCTGACCGGGCCAACGCCATCGCCATCGTCATGGGGTCCCGCGGGCGCACCGGGATGCAGGCCTGGCTGGGCAGCGTCTCCCACGCGGTGGTCCAGCGCAGCGACCGGGCGGTCATGGTCATCCCGCCCCACCAGGCTCACAAACCGTAAAAGGGCTGCACACACCATGGACAGGCACCGTCCGTACTCTCGGTGAGGTGACCACGCTCATACCGGGAGCTGACGCGGGGACCACCCTGCACGGGCCCGTCCGCGCCATGGCGCGGGGGCTGGGCGCGCTGGTGGCGGTCCTGCTCGGGCTGCTGGCCGGCTTTGGCTGGCTGTATGCGCTGCGCGGGCTGGGCTGGTTGGGGGTGGGGCCGCGGGCGGCCGACGCCCTCCCGCTGCTCCAGCTCGCCTCGTTTGACGGTCAGCCGCTGCTCCGGGTGGTGGTCGCCTGGATGCTGGCGGGCGCGCTGGTGGGGGTGGCTCTGGCCCGCTTGGACCTGCGGCCGGCATGGCGCTGCGCGCTCACCGGGGTCCTGGGGCTGGTGATCCTGCTGATCGCCTCTCAGGCCGCCTATGCGCTGACCCGGAATGTGCGGTTTGGCGACGTGCTGTTCTCCCGCACCCCGGGGTTCGGCCCGGGGCTGGAGGCGATGGCGTTTGCCGCGGGCAGCCTGCTAGTGCAGGCGCTCGGCCACCGGCAGGCCGGGGGGGTGCGGGACCGGACGCGGGCGTGGCTCGGTGCTCGCCGCGATCTCGGTCTGGGCGGCGGCCAGCACCGGGACACCGGCCAGCACGACGGCGATGGCGATCAGGTGGGCGGTGGTAGCGGCCGGCCCCAGCCCCAGGGTCTCGCCGAAGGCGACCAGACCGCAGACGAGCGCGGCGAGCGCAGCCAGCCCGTTCATCAGTGAGATGGAGGCCACCGGCTGGTCGGCGCGCAGCGAGGACTGAAACGCCAGGAACCCGGCGAAGGTGCCGACCGCGGCCACCGCCGTCCAGCCGGAGACCAATGCGGTCAGCCCGCCGGAATGCCAGCCGAGTGACACCGCCTTGATGGCGGCATCGGCCAGCCCGTAGAAGACCCCGGCGGCGATCGCTCGCGCCCAGGCGGCCGGCCGGCGGGCCACCAGAACCGCTGCGCCCGTACCGGCCGCCACCGCCAGCATGAGCGGGCCGGCGGCCAGGTGATCCCGTGCGGTGGAGAACCCGACCGGCAGGGTGGCCAGAGCGGCGGCCATCACCAGCACCGCCAGCGCCTGACCGCGGGAGATGTGATGGCGAAACATCCAGGCGGCCGCCGGGACCGAGACGGCCAGACCGCCGGCGGCAAACGCCTGCACCAGCGCTAGGGGAGCGATGGCCACGGCGGCGATCTGGGCGGCAAAGCCGGCCCAGCCGATCACCTGGCCGCTCAGCCAGACCGGCTCACGCGCCGCCCGCCGCACCTGGGCGAGAACCGACCCGTCGCCAGCGGTCCGGTGCAGCCCCCGGTGCTGAAGCAGGAAGCCGATGTTGATGAGCGCCGCCGAGCTGAGCGCCAGGACCAGGCCGCCGATCATGCGCGGGCTCGCGAGGTCTGGCCGGCGTGGCGCCGGCCGACCGGCCGGTGGCGGCGGCGGATGACCGGCCGGTGGCGGCGGCGTCCCTCCCCGTGGGGGATGGGGACGACGCCGGGGGTCAGCGTCCGGGCGACGCCGGCGCCGTGGTGCAGGGGAGCCGTGGTGTCCGCCGAGGCCAGCATCAGCATCTGGTCAAGATGGGCGTGCCAGAGCTGCCAGTCGTGACCTCCCGGGTACAGGGCATAGCTGACCGTGGCTCCGGCGGCGGCCAGCGCGGTGGCCATCGGCTCGGTCTGGGGGCTGTCGTTGTCGTCGCGCCCCACAAACAGAAAGGCCCGGACCGGGTAGCGGGTCAGGCGGCGGGCCACCCGGTGGATGTAGTCCAGGGGGCTGTTGGCGGCGAGCGTGGCGCGGGCGGCGTGTGCGAACACGCCGGTCCGGGTCTCCAGGTAGTAGCCGGACCACGCCTGGAGCCCGGCGAACGAGCTCAGGTTGTGCAGGAAGATGTTCGCCGCCCCGTACGCCCCGGCCGAGAACCCGGCGATCACCCGGTCCCGGCGGTTGGCCAGCGTGGCGAAGCGCTGGTCGACGTTGTGCATGACGTCGATCACGTAGCTGGCGTAGGCGCCGGACGGCGTGTTGGCCCACTCGGAGTCTGAGTACGTGCTCCCGCCGATGCGGCCGTCGGGCATCACCAGGATCATGGGTCGCATCCGGTGCCGGCTGATCAGGTTGTCCATCCGCACCGGCATGCCGGCGATGCTCAGGTACACCTGCGGCCGTCCCGGGCTGCCGTGCAGCAGGTAGTAGCTGGGGTAGCGGGCGGCGGTGCGCGCGTAGCCGGGCGGGAGGTAGACGAGATAGTCGGCCTGCCGGTGGAGCGCGGGCGAATAGAACCGCACCGTCTCCAGGCGGCCGTGGCCCGCGTGGCGGAGGTAGGCCACGGTGGCAAAGCCCCGGTTCTGGTAGTAGGACTCCCAATAGCGATAGGTGCCGAGCAGGCCCACCGCGGCCAGTCCGATGGTGACCGCAGCCACCAGCAGCCGGCGCGCTCCGCGGCGGCTCATTGGGGTGGGCGGTGCAGGCGAGGTTGCGGCAGGTAGCCCTCGGCCTGGAGCACCCGGAGGATGGCGCGCGGCAGCGCGCTCCGGGACTCATAGACGAGATACCGCCGGCGCCACTGGGGCGAGAACTTGTCGTTGAAATGCACCAGGCGATCCATCTGGAAGCGGCGATGCAGCGGTCCCATCACTATCCGGATCACCGCTCCGCGCAGCCGGGGAGCGTCCGGCTGCGGGCGCACCAGGTGGGCGAGTCCGGCGTAGTTGAGGCTCACCTCGGGGATCCCGCGGTCCCGGGCCTCCTCCAGCGCCCGGACCACCAGGGCCTCGTTGAGTCCGTTCGGCGTCTCGCCGACGCGCTGCATGGTGTCCAGGGACAGGTTGGTCCCGTAGGGGACGAAGCGCATCACCGCTCCCAGCTCCCCCTCCGGCGAGCGGGCCAGGAGGTACAGGTCATCCGGCCGGAGCTCTCCGGCGTAGGCCCCCATCCCCATGGCGAATCCGTGCAACCGGGGGTGATCGTGCCGCCAGCGCCCGGCCAGGACCTCCATCTCCCGCTCCAGGGCGGCGTCGATGTCACGTCCCTCCCGGACCTGGATCTCCCAGCCTCGGCGGCCGACGCGGTGCACGGACTGGCGCAGCTTGCGCACCGCCCGGCCCTCCAGGCTGAACCGGGACGGATCGATGAACGCCTCCTCGCCCACGCAGATCGCCCGGAGGCCGAGCCGGCGATAGGCATCCAGATGGCGCGGGGAGGCTCCCCAGACGGCGATCCGCCACCCTCGCCGGCGGGCATGGGCCCGAAACGCGGCCAGGACCTCGCCTGCGGCGCCATCGGGAGCGACGGGGTCCGCGGAGATGACCGCGGTGGCGCCGATCACCTGGTAGGACAGAACGCCGCCGGCGGCGAACGCCAGCGCCTTGTCCGGACGCAGCACAAACGGGGTGAGCGAGTCCCGCCCGTGGCTGTCGATGATCCCCCGGGCGGTCCGGTACTCGTGCTCGGAGGGCCGGGGAGTGGCCGGCGCGGGGGACACCGCGGCGCGCAGGGCGACCACCGTCACGGCCAGGGCGCCGCCGACCAGCGGCTCAATCAGCGAGCCCCAGCGGACCACGAGCGCGGCCACCGCCAGTGCCGCGGCGGCCACCACCCAGGCGCCGGCCGCCGCCAGGACGACCCGCGGCCGGGGGAGGCCCCCGCGCCAGACCCGGGGGGCCGACGCCAGCAGGGCCAGGCCGAGCACCAGCACCGCCACCCGGGCGTCCGCCGGGGCGTCCGGAGCGGCGAGCTCACGGGGCAGGCGCCCGTCCGTCGCCACCGGCCCGGCCAGCCCGTAGCCGACCGCCTCCAGCGCGAGCAGGATGATGGCCGCAACCGCCAGCCGCCGGAGGGCAAGAGTTTGAAGCCGTGGCCCCACGCAGCGGATTCTGCTCTCCATCCGGGGCCTTTTGGGGCCCGCGGAGCTGGGGAAAACCGCCTCGTAACGACGACGTCACCTTACAAAAACATGACACCAGCATTACACGGGCCAGACGCCTCCAGTCAGAAGGAGACGGCGGACGGCCGCGTTGCTGTGAGCAGGTGTCTACCCTGTCGCCATGCGGATCCTGATCACCGGAGCGGGCGGGATGCTCGGCCATGACGTGCGGCGGGCGGCGGAGGCCGCCGGCCATGAGCCGGTCGCCATCCCCCGGCCCAAGCTGGACGTGGGCGACCGGTCGGCGGTGGCCACGGCGGTGACGGCGGCCGCCCCGGACGCGGTCATCAACTGTGCTGCCTGGACCGATGTCGACGGAGCCGAAGCCCAGTTTGACGATGCCCTGGCGGTCAACGGCGCCGGCGCCGGCCACGTGGCCGCCGCCGCCCAGGCCCAGGGGGCATGGACCATCCAGGTCTCCACCGACTACGTGTTTGACGGCACCAAGCGCGAGCCCTACCTGGAGTCCGACCCGGTGGCCCCCGTCTCGGCCTATGGCCGCTCCAAGCTGGCCGGCGAGCAGGAGGTGGCCGCGGCCGCCCCGGGACATCACCTGATCGTCCGCAGCTCCTGGCTTTTCGGCGCCCACGGCGGTTGCTTTCCCAGGACGATTCTGCGCCTGGCCGCCGAGCGCGACGAACTGGGCGTCGTCGCCGACCAGGTCGGTTGCCCCACGTTCACCGGTCACCTGGCGGGTGCGCTGGTGGAGCTGGCCGAGACCCCCCGCGCCGGGGTCCTCCATGTCGCCGCCGGCAGCTCCTGCTCCTGGTGGGAGTTCGCCGGCGCCATCGTGGCCGCCGCCGGCGCCCGCTGTCAGGTGAAGCCGCTCACCACCGCCGAGTACCCCACGCCGGCGCACCGCCCGGCCTACAGCGTCCTCGGCTCCGAGCGTGACGCCCCGGTCCTCCCGGGCTGGGAGGACGGGCTGAGCGCCTTTATGTCAGAGCTGGCGGGGGTGGCGGCATGAAGCTGCTGGTCTGCGGCGCGGCCGGCTTCATCGGCTCCACGTTCGTGGAGCTGCGCCTGCGCGAGCACGGCGATGACGTGACCGTCCTGGACGCGCTGACCTACGCCGGGCGGCGGGAGAACCTGCGCGGGGTGGAGTCCGACATCCGGTTTGTCCATGGGGCGATTGAGGACGCGGAGGCGGTGGCCGAGGCCGTGGCCGACGCCGACGCCGTCGTCAACTTCGCCGCCGAGACGCATGTCGACCGCTCCATTGCCGACCCGTTCGCCTTCAGCGTCACCAACGGGCAGGGGACCCATGTGCTGCTGGAGGCGGCCCGGGAGCGGGGGCTGCGCTATGTGCAGGTCTCCACCGACGAGGTCTACGGATCGATCGAGACCGGTTCATTCACCGAGGAGTCGCCGCTGCGGCCGTCCAGCCCCTACAGCGCCACCAAGACCGGGGCCGACCTGCTCGTCCTCAGCTACTTCCACACGTACGGCCTGGAGACGCTGGTGGCCCGCGGCTCCAACAACTACGGGCCCCGCCAGTACCCGGAGAAGCTGATCCCGCTCATGATCCTCAATGCTCTGGCCGGCGATCATCTGCCGGTCTACGGCGACGGCCAGAACGTACGCAACTGGCTGTATGTGGAGGATTTCGGCCGCGGGATCGGCCACGTCCTGGAGCACGGGCAGCCCGGCCAGGTCTACAACTGCGGCGGTCCGGACGAGTGCGAGAACCTGGCGGTGGTCAAGCGGATTCTCCAGCTCACCGGTGGCGACGAGTCCCTGATCGAGTACGTGACCGACCGGCCGGGCCACGATCGCCGGTACTCGCTGTCGTCGGACAAGCTGGCTGAGCTGGGCTGGCAGGCCCGCACCCACTTCGATGAGGGATTGGCGCGGACCGTGGATTGGTACCGCCAGAACCGGTGGTGGTGGGAGCCGATCCGCTCCGGGGCGTACCGCGAGTACTACGAGCGCCACTACGGGCGCTCGCTGAAGGCCTGACTCCCGCCATGGCGACGGCACGCGGTCGGCATGCTCCGCCCCCGGAGGTCCGCCTGCCCCTGCAGCGCGAGCGTCTTCTGCGGGCCGCCGCGCTGGAGTTCGCCGAGGTTGGTTATGCCGGCGCCAGCTCGGAATCGATCAGCCGGCGCGCCGGCATGTCCAAGGCCACCTTCTACGAGCACTTCGCCAACAAGGAGGAGTGCATGCTCGCCCTGTTCGACATGGCGACCGCGCTCGTTCAGCGGGAGATGGCCGAGGCCGCCCGCCAGGCCCCCACGGGGGACGCCCGGGAACGGCTCAAGGCCGGAACCCGAGCATTTCTGGGCGCCCTGGCCCAGCATCCGGAGTTCGCCCAGACGCTGCTGGTGGAGATCATTGGGGCTGGCCCCCGCGCCGCGCAACGGCGGGATCAGGTGCTCCAGGTGTTCGCCGACGTGCTTGACCGGGAGAACGCCGCCGCCGCCCGGCGCGGTCTGATCGGCCGCTTCCGCTCCCCCCATGATCCGATCGCCGTCGTCGGCGCCACCACCGAGCTCGTATCCCGTCAGGTCCGGCTGGGGGTGCCGGAGCGGGTGCTGGATCTGGCCCCGGTCATCGACCGACTCATCTTCGGGCTGCTGGACGCGCCGGCCCCGTGAGCCGGGCCGAGTCCCTCCCCCGCCTGGAGGAGGAGATCGTGACCTGTCGCCGGTGCCCGCGGCTGGTGGCCTGGCGGGAGGAGGTGGCCGAGACCAAGCGCGCCGCCTTCCGGGACCAGGCCTACTGGGGCCGGCCCATCCCCGGGTATGGCGATCCGAGGGCCTCGGTGCTGGTGCTCGGTCTGGCGCCCGCGGCCCACGGCGGCAACCGGACCGGGCGCATTTTCACCGGTGACCGCTCCGGTGACTGGCTGTTCGCCGCACTGCACCGCGCCGGGTATGCCAACCAGCCGACGTCGGTGAGCCGCGACGACGGGCTCGTCCTGGAGGACTGCTGGGTGTGCGCCGCCGTGCGCTGTGCGCCTCCGGCCAACAAGCCGACACCGGCGGAGCGGGATAACTGCCTGCCCTACGCGGTGCGGGAGTTGGAGCTGCTGGACCGCGCCCGGGTGATTGTGTGCCTGGGGGCATTCGCCTGGGACGCCGGGCTGCGGATCCTCGTCGCCGGGATGGGCGCCGAGCGCCCCCGGCCGCGCCCGCGGTTCGGCCACGGCAGCGAGGCGCAGGTCGGCGAGCACCGGCTGCTCGGCTGCTTTCACCCCAGCCAGCAGAACACGTTCACCGGGAAGCTGACCGAGACCATGCTGGACGACATC
Source organism: uncultured Solirubrobacteraceae bacterium (assembly GCA_963753235.1). Taxonomy (GTDB): domain Bacteria; phylum Actinomycetota; class Thermoleophilia; order Solirubrobacterales; family Solirubrobacteraceae; genus Palsa-465. The sequence continues at coordinate 433,560 of CAVWBJ010000001.1, forward strand.
TTCACTCGGGCCCGGGAGCTCACCCGGTAGCCTGCCCGGCGCAGCCAACACCAAGGAGAGGCAGGGGGATGGACGATCGGCACGGTTCTGGACTGACACGGCGGGAGACGCTGGCCCGGGCGGGGGCGGCCGGGCTGGGGGCGACGGCACTCGGCGGCGGGCTCGACGCGCTGCTGGCCGGAGCGGCGGCCGCGGCGCCGCGGACCGGCTCGCTGCGTGACATCGAGCACGTCATCTTCCTCATCCAGGAGAACCGCTCCTTCGACCACTACTTCGGGTCGCTGCGCGGCGTGCGCGGATTTGCCGACCGGCGGGGGGCGGCGCACTTCCGCCAGCAGGATGCGGCCGGCCAGACGGTGCTGCCCTTCCACCTCGGCACCCAGTACTGCATGCCGGACATCACCCATGACTGGGGGCCCCAGCACCAGGCCTTCAACGGCGGGCGCATGAACCGCTTCGTCTCGGTCCATGAGCAGGTCGACACGCCGCCCGTGGGCGTGGAGACCATGGGGTACTACACGCGCCGGGACCTGCGCTTCTACTACGCGCTGGCGGACGCGTTCACCATCTGCGACGGCTACCACTGCTCGGTCATCGGTCCCACCGACCCCAACCGGATCATGTCGATGAGCGCCACGCTGGACCCCTCCGGCGCCCAGGGCGGGCCGCTGGTGGAGACGCTGGTGACCTCCCGGGCGGCGATGGCCGGCCGGTTCCGTTGGACCACGATGCCGGAGCGCCTCCAAGCCCACGGGGTCGGCTGGAAGGTCTACATGGACCCGGCCGGCGGCATCTTCGACAACGTGCTCACCTACTTCGCCCCGTTCACCCGGCCGGGCGAACTGGCCAAACGCGGCCTGGGCACCACCTATCCCCATGACTTCATGTCCGACATCCATCACGATCGGCTGCCGGCGGTCTCCTGGGTTCTGACCAACCTCATCGAGACCGAGCACCCCGGATTCTCCTCGGCGACCGGGGGCGAGGTGGCCGCCGCCGAGATCGTCAAGGCGGTGATGTCGAACCCCAAGGTGTGGGCCAAGACGGCCCTGTTCATCACCTGGGATGAGAACGGCGGCTTCTTTGATCATGTCGCCCCGCCGGTGGCGCCGCCGGGGACCAAGGGCGAGTACCTGACCGTGTCGCCGTTGCCGGCCGCTGCCAACGGGATCGCCGGGCCGATCGGCCTCGGCTTTCGGGTTCCGATGCTGATCGTCTCCCCGTTCAGCCGCGGCGGCCTGGTCTGCTCGGACACGTTTGATCACACCTCCATGCTCCGGTTCCTGGAGACCCGGTTCGGCGTGGAGGTGCCCAACCTCAGCGCCTGGCGGCGGGGGGTGACCGGCGATCTGACCAGTGCATTCAATTTCGCCGCGGCGCCGAACGATCGCCGGCCGGCGCTTCCGACACCGAAGACCAAGGCCGGCGGCGCCTGCGCGTTGCCCGGGCCGGTGCATGTGCCCAAGCCGGCCCTCCCCCGCCAGGAGCCCGGCCGCCGGCGGCGACCGAGCGGAATCGTCCGGCACCGGTGACCCCGTAACGTCTCACCGGAGTTCACCACGGCACGGGAGAGGGCATGAAGGCAATCCAGTTCAGGGAGTTCGGCGGGCCGGAGGTGCTGGAGCTGGTGGAGGTCGACGATCCTCATCCGGGGCCCGGACAGATCCGGATCCTGGTGCGCGCGGTCGGCGTCAACCCCATCGACTGGAAGATCCGGAGCGGCGCGATGGGCGGCGATCTGCCCCGGGGCACCGGGGTGGAGGTGGCCGGCATCGTCGATGCGCTGGGCGAGGACGTCGACGACGTGGCGGTGGGCGACCGGGTGTTTGCCAGCGCGGCCGGAGGCGCGGCCGAGTTCGCCCTGTCGGGCTTCTACTTTCCCATTCCGCCCGCGCTGGACTTTGTGGGGGCCGCGGCGCTGCCGGTGGCCGCCGAGACCGCGGTGCGGACGCTGGACCTGCTCGGCGTCGGGCCGGGGCAGACCGTGCTCATCAACGGCGCCTCGGGGAGCGTCGGTGTCACCGCCATTCAGTTCGCCCGGGAGCGGGGGGCCCGGGTGATTGGGACGGCCAGCGCCGACAACCAGGATTACGTGCGCTCGTTCGGAGCGGAGCCGACCACATACGGCGCGGGCCTGGCCGAGCGCGTGCGGGCGCTGGCGCCGGATGGGGTCGACCGCGCGCTGGATGCGGCCGGACACGGCGCGCTGCCCACGCTGGTGGAGCTGACCGGTTCCGCGGAGCGGGTGGTCACCATCGCCGACTACCCGGGCGCCGAGCAGACCGGGGTGCGCTTCAGCGGCGGCATGGGCGAGGAGCGGGCCTGGACGGCGCTGCGGGATGCGGCGGAGCTGGCGGAGGCCGGCCGGCTGACGGTGCCGGTGGCCCAGACGTTTGCGCTCGCCGAGATCGCCGAGGCGCACCGGGTCAGCGAGACCGGGCATCCGCGCGGCAAGCTCGTGCTCATCGTGTAGTGAGGGGCCGCGGGTGAGCCGGCGCTCCGCGGGGCCGCAGCTGGCCGCGCTCCAGATCGCCGATCCGGCGGACGCCTGGACGAAACTGGGCTTCAGCGTGGATCAGGACGGCGTGCTGGTGGTCGGTGGGGTGGAGCTGTGGCTGGAGGCCAGCGGCCGGGGGATCACCGGCTGGACCCTGCGGGGATTGGCCCGCCCCGGCGATATCGATGGACTGCCCACCGGTCTGACCACCGACCCGCCGACGGCGGCGGGGACATCGGCGGGGGCGCATCCCAACCAGGCGCTGGGCGTGGACCAGGTGGTCGTCACCACCCCGGACTTCGACCGGACCGCCGCGGCGCTGGAGGCCGCGGGAATGCCACTGCGGCGGGTGGTCGACGCCGGTGGGTTCCGGCAGGGCTTCCGCCGGCTGGGGCCCGCCATCCTGGAGCTGGTGGAGGTGGTCAACGGGCCGTCGGGCCCGGCGCGGTTCTGGGGGCTGGTCGTGACCGTCCCCAACCTGTACACGCTGCGGGCCCGGCTGGGGCCGGTGGTGGGCGAGATCCGCGAGGCGGTCCAGCCGGGCCGGCGTATCGCCTCCCTCAGCAATGCGGTCAATATCAGTCCGCGACTGGCCTTCATGGATCCGGAGCCCAGCTAGCCTCAGTAGCGGATGTCGCTTGACGTTTTCTCCCCTCGGACGCGGGAGTGGTTCACCGGCGCCTTCGCCGCCCCCACCGCCGCCCAGATTCAGGCCTGGCCGGCGATTGCCTCCGGAGAGCATGTGCTCATCTCCGCCCCCACCGGCTCGGGCAAGACGCTGGCCGCGTTCCTGTGGGCGATCGACCGGCTGGCCGGCGAGCCGCCGGTCGCCGATCCCAAGCAGCGGCGCACCAGCCTCGTCTATGTCTCGCCCCTGAAGGCCCTCTCCTACGACATCGATCGCAACCTGCGCACCCCGCTGCGGGGGATCGGCGCCGACCTGCGGGTGGCCGTACGCACCGGCGACACCCCCCAGCGCGAGCGCCAGCAGATGCTGCGCGAGGCCCCGGACATCCTCATCACCACGCCTGAGTCGCTGTACCTGATGCTCACCGGTCAGGCCCAGCGACTGTTTGAGGGCACCCGCTGGGTGATCATCGATGAGATCCACGCCGTCGCCTCCACCAAGCGAGGCGCCCACCTGGCGCTGACCCTGGAGCGGCTGAGCGCGGCGGCCGGTCACGACGTGCAGCGCATCGGCCTGTCGGCCACCCAGAACCCGCTGGAGGAGGTGGGCCGGTTCATGGTCGGCCCCCGCCGGACATGCCGGATCGTCGACACCGGGGTGCGCAAGGAGCTGGACCTCAAGATCCACGTCCCGGTGGAATCGATGGTGGAGCCGGATGCCACGCCGGGAGTCAGCGACATCGCGCTGGACCCCCTGGCCGGGGGCACCGAGGCGACGCGGCGCTCGATCTGGCCGGCCATCTACCCCGAGCTGCTGGAGCTCATCCGAGCTCACCGCTCCACCATCCTGTTTGTCAACAACCGCCGGGCCGCCGAGCGGTTGGCGATCCGGCTCAACGACCTGGCCGGCGAGGAGCTGGCCCGCTCGCATCACGGCTCCCTGGCGCGGGAGGAGCGCACGGTGGTGGAGGAGATGCTCAAGGCTGGGGAGCTGCCCTGCCTGGTGGCCACCTCCTCCCTGGAGCTGGGAATCGACATGGGAGCGGTTGACCTGGTCATCCAGGTGGAATCGCCCAAGTCCGTGGCCCGGGGGCTGCAGCGGATCGGACGCGCCGGCCACTCGGTCGGCGATGTCAGCCGGGGCCGGATCTTCCCCAAGTTCCGCGCCGACCTGCTGGAGTGCGCGGTGGTGGCCCGGCGCATGCGCGAGGCCCAGATTGAGACCACCGTTGTGCCCCGCAACGCGCTGGATGTCCTGGCCCAGCAGGTGGTGGCGGTGGCGGCGGCTGCGGGGGAGGAGCCGGTGGGGGTCGACGAGCTGTACGCGCTGGTCACCCGGACCTACTCCTACGCCGAGCTGTCCCGAGCCTCGTTTGAGAACGTGCTGGACATGCTCGACGGGCGCTACCCGTCCTCGGAGTTCGCCGAGCTCCGGGCCCGGATCGTGTGGGACCGCGTGGCTGGAACCATCCGCGCCCGCCGGGGCGCCCGTCAGCTGGCGGTCACCAACGCCGGCACCATTCCCGACCGGGGGCTGTTTGCGGTCACGCTGCCGGACGGCCGCCGCGTGGGCGAGCTGGACGAGGAGATGGTCTACGAGGCCCGCCCCGGACAGACCTTCCTGCTCGGCGCCAGCACCTGGCGGATCGAGGAAATCGGTCGCGACCGGGTGATCGTCACCCCGGCGCCCGGGGTGCCCGGGGCGGTGCCGTTCTGGAAGGGCGACACCCTGGGGCGACCGCGGGAGCTGGGGGAGGCGATCGGCGCCTTCGCCCGGTGGGCGGTCGATCAGGACCCGGCTGTCCTGGAGGAGCAATACGACCTGGACCGCCGGGCGGCCGCCAACCTGGTGGAGTTCCTCACCGAGCAGCAGCAGGCCACCCGCGTCATCCCCTCGGACCGGGCCATTGTGGTGGAGCGCTTCCGCGACGAGATCGGCGACTGGCGGCTGTGCGTGCTCAGCCCGTTCGGCGGCCGGGTGCACGCCGCCTGGTCGCTGGCGCTGAGCGCACGGATCCGCGATCAGGTGGGGCTGGAGTCCGACGCCATCTATTCGGACGACGGGATCATCGTCCACCTGCCGGATGCCGAGGAGCCGCCTGGAGCCGAACTGGTCATGCTGGAGCCTGACGAGATCGAGGACCTGGTGGTGGCCGAGCTGGGGTCCTCGGCGCTGTTCGGGGCCCGGTTCCGGGAGAACGCCGGGCGGGCACTGCTCATCCCGCGGGCCCGGCCGGGCAAGCGCACACCGCTCTGGCAGCAGCGGCTCAAGTCGCAGTCGCTGCTGGAGGTGGCCAAGAAGTACGGGGAGTTCCCCGTCGTCCTGGAGACCTACCGAGAGTGCCTGCGTGACGTGCTGGACGTGCCGGGCCTGGTGGAGCTGCTCACCGCTCTGCACCGCCGGGAGATCACCTTGGTGGAGGTGGAGACGCCGACCGCCTCGCCGTTTGCCTCCTCGCTGCTGTTCGACTACGTCGCCACCTACATGTACGAGGGGGACACGCCCAACGCCGAGCGACGGGCGGCGGCCCTGTCGCTGGACCGTGACCTGCTGCGCGAGCTCCTCGGCCAGGAGGAGCTGCGCGACCTCATCGACCCCGGCGCATTGGAGCGCGTGGAGGCCGACCTCCAGTGCCGGTCCGAGCCCGCCCGGGCCGCCAACCGGGACAGCCTGCTCGACGTCCTGCGCCGGGTGGGGGATCTGAGCCTGGCCGAGGCATCGGCGCGGGTACTGGATGGCCTGGACGCGGGCGCCATGCTGGAGGCGTTGCGCGGCGAGCGCCGGGCCGCAGTGGTGCGGGTGCACGGCGAGGAGCGGTGGATCGACGCCGCCGACGCCGGCCTGTACCGCGACGCCCTGGGGGCGGCCCCGCCCGGCGGGTTGCCCGCGACCTTTCTGGAGGACGTTCCGGATGCGCTGCGCCGTCTCCTGATGCGCTACGCCGCCACCCACGGCCCGTTTGAGACCGCCGACGTGCGAGCGCGCTACGGCGTCGACGTCGCGGCGGTGCTGCGGGAGATGGAGCGGTCGGGCGCCCTGGTGCTCGGCGAGCTGCGCCCCGGGGGCAGCGAGCGCGAATGGTGCGACCCGGAGGTCCTGCGCCGGCTGCGCCGGGCCTCGCTGGCCGTGCTCCGCAAGGAGATCGAGCCGGCCGAGGCGCGCGAGCTGGCGCGGTTTCTGCCCAGCTGGCAGGGGGTCGACCGCCACCCGGCCTCCGGCGCCGGGGTCGATCGGCTGCGGGAAACGCTGGTGGCGCTCCAGGGGCTGGCCCTGCCCGCCGAGGTGTGGGAGCGGGATGTCCTGCCCCGGCGCGTCGGCGCCTACTCCCCGTCCTGGATGGATCAGCTGTGCGCGGCCGGAGAGCTGGTGTGGGTGGGCGCCGGTGCGCTGGGCCGCAACTCCGGCCGGGTCGCCCTGTACTTCCGAGAGGATCTGGCCCTGCTCGGACCGCCGCCCGCGCGGGGGGAGATTGAGCTGACCGCCGCGCACCAGGCGGTGCGGGAGCGGCTGACCGCGGGCGCCTGCTTCTTCACCGACCTGCTCGTCGACGTCGAGCTGTCGCCGGAGGAGATCCAGGAGGCGCTGTGGGATCTGGTCTGGGCAGGACTCGCCACCAACGACGCGTTCGCGCCGCTGCGGGCGCCCCGGCTGACCCTGGCCCGAGCCCAGCGGGACGTGGGCCGGGCCGGGCGCATGGGCCGGGCCGGCCGAGCCGGGCGATTCGGCGCCGGCCGCCAGCGCGGTGGCGCGGCCGCCCAGGTGCAGGGCCGCTGGTCGCTGACGGCGCCCCTGCTGGGCCCGGGTACCGATCCGGTGGCGCGGCGGCGTGCGCTTGGCGAGCTGCTGCTGGAGCGCTACGGGATCGTCACCCGGGAGCAGGTGCTGGCCGAGGGGATCGCCGGTGGGTTCTCCGCCATCTACCCGGAGCTCTCCCAGTTGGAGACGATCGGCGTGGCCCGGCGCGGGTACTTCCTGGAGGGCCTGGGCGGAGCCCAGTTCGCGCTCCCCGGCGCCGTGGAGCGGCTGCGCGCCCGGCCCGGTGCCGGCGGAGAGCCGGCGCCGGTGGTGCTCGCCGCCGTCGATCCGGCCCAGCCGTACGGCGCCGCGCTGCCCTGGCCCAAGCTGGGCGAGGGGTCACGTGCCCGGCGGCCGACGCGGGTGGCGGGAGCCTACGTGGTGCTCATCGACGGCGACCCGGTGCTCTACCTGGAGCGCGGTGGCCGCGCCCTGCAGACGCTGGTGGAGAGCGCGGACGCGCGGTTGCGGCCGGCGCTGGCGGCGCTGGTGGACCATGTCCGCGGCGGGGGCATCAAGCGCCTGGCCCTGGAGAAGGTCGACGGCGAGAGCGCCCTGACCTCCGCACTCGGTCCTGCCCTGCTGGAGCTCGGTTTCCAGGAGGGTCCGCGGCGGCTGACGCTCAGTGCCTGAGGGCGACACCATCGCCTACGCGGCCAAGCGGATGCGGCCGGTGCTGGAGGGCCAGGTCCCGGAGGCGATCCGCACCCCCCACCCCCGGTTTGCCCGTGACCGCTGGCCGGAGCGGTTGGGCGGGCGGGCCGTCACCGAGATCGGCACGCACGGCAAGCACCTGTTCCTGCGGTTCGAGGGCGATCTCGTCGTTCACTCCCATCTGCGCATGACCGGGACCTGGGGCGTTTACGCGCCCGGGCGCCGGTGGGGGCGCTCCCCCCGGCTGGCCTGGCTGGTGCTGGAGCGGAGCGGACACCAGGTGGTGCAGTTCAACGGCCCGGTGCTGGAGTTGCTCACCGAGAGCCGGACCCGGTTTGACCAGCGCCTGACCGCGCTGGGGCCAGACATCCTGGCTCGGGAGTTCGACGCCGGCCGGTTTCTGGCCCGTCTGCGCGCCGACGACTACACGCGGGGGATCGGCGACGCCCTGCTGGACCAGCGCAACGTGGCCGGGATCGGCAACCTGTGGAAGTCCGAGGGCTGCTGGGACGCGGCCATCGACCCCTGGCGGCCGGTGCGGGACGTCGCCGACGAGGAAGCGCTGGCGATCATCACGGCGGTGCGGCCGCGAATGCAGGCGTCCGCGCAGACCGGCGATCAGTCAGCCGGCCTGCGGGTGTTTCGCCGCCACGGGCAGCCCTGCCGGCGCTGCGGCACCCGGATCCGCGCCCGAGGCCAGGGCGACGACAACCGGACCACCTTCTGGTGCCCGGGCTGTCAGCGCTGAGCTAGCCGATGCGGCACTGGGCCGCGCTGTAGTGCGGGGGGCTGCCGAAGTCGGCCGCGTGATGGCCGGCCGTCGTCCGCCGCCGGGTCTTGCCCACCACCCGGCCATGGCGCTTCCAGGTGAACAGGATGGTGGCGTTCCACCGCCCCGTCTCGCCCGACTTGAACGGGAAGATGGTGCCGCCCTGCTCCAGACCCCGGGTATGCGTGCCCAGGCCGACCGTGCCGACGGCGTTGGGGCTGTTGATGGCGATGAACTTCTTCTGGCTCGCCGACCAGGCGTTGAGGGTGACCGTCATCGACATCGCCGCCGGGAAGCCCAGCGAGGGCATCTGTCCGCGGACGCCCACCTGGTTGGCATGCGTCTTGGAGTTGCAGATGTTGATCGTCGCCCACAGCGACCGGGACTTCTCGGCCGCCGTCACCGCCCGGGCCATCTGAGCCCGGCTCGGTGTCTTGGCCGCCGCCGGCAGCGCGGCCGCGAGTGCGACCACGACGGTCGCCAGCGTTGTCCCTGCCATACGCATGCCGCGGACTGTACCTCCTCCTCCTCGGCCACCCCATGCGCCGCGGCGCCCCACCCCCCAGTGTGGTGCGACGATATGTCCCGGGGAGTGTGTGATGAACGCCGCGTCCGCGCGTAGTGAGGGTGTGATTGAAACTCAGGCGCAACCGGAGGCCGAAGCCGCCGCCGGCTCCTGGGAGCGCTTTGAGCGCCTGTACCGGAGCAGTCGCGACGACGTGTTCGCCTATGTCTGCACCCTTCTGCGTGACCCAGCGGCCGCCGAGGATGTGACCGCGCTGGCGTTTGAGCGGGCCTACCGGCGGCGGCGCACGTTTGACCGGCGCCGGGGGGAGGAGCGGGCCTGGCTGTTTGGGATCGCCCGCAACGCGGCGCTGGACGAATTGCGCCGCCGGCGCCGTCTGGCCGCGCTGGTCGCCGACCCCGAGGATGCGGCTGGCGCGGGGGTGGAGGACGGCGCGGAGGTGGCGCTCCGGCGCACCGCCGTGCGCTCGGCCCTGGCCGGGCTCCCGGCCCGTGACCGCGAGGTGATCGCCCTGAAGTTCCACGCCGGCCTGCGCAACGCCGAGCTGGCCCAGGTGCTCGGCATCAGCGAGTCCGCCGCCGGGACCCTGCTGTACCGCGCCATGGAGAAGCTGAGGAGGGCCTGCGATGCGCCGGGATGACCAGGAAGCCATGCCGTCCGAGGTCGCCGCGGCGCTGCTGGCGGTCGACACCACCCTGGCCGGCGAGCCCGCCGACCCGGAGTATGCGGAGCTGTCGGAGCTCGCCCTCATCCTGGCCGCCGACCGACCCGCTCCCCGGGCGGACTTTGCGGCCGCGCTGGACGAGCGGGTGGAGCGGCGATTCGCCCGGCCGGCTCCCCCGGAGCGGACCCGGGAGCGGCGCCGGCGGGGCTGGCTGTGGGGATCGGCGGCCGGGCTGGCCGGGGCCCTGGCCGCCGTCCTGATGGTGGTGGTGCTGGCCGGACACGGGGGCGGGGCGAGCAACCGGGTGTCGTCGTCGGCGTCAAACGCAGCCTCGGCACCGCCGGTGGCCCGGGATCTGGCCGGGCACGCCAGGGGATCCGCGTCCTCCGCCGGGAGCTCAGCGGCCGCCTCCGCCGCGGCCGGCGTCTCGTCCTCTTCCACTGCACCGGGGACCCCGGCTCCGGCTCCCGTTCCATCCGGCAAGCGCCAGATCGTCCAGTCCGCCCAGCTCCAGCTGTCGACGGCGCCGGCGCGGATCGACGCGGTCGCCCAGCAGGTGTTCAACGTGGTGGCCGCCGAGAAGGGGTTTGTTCAGACCTCCAACGTCACCGCCACGGGCACCCCGGACGCCAACGCTCAGTTCCAGTTGAGCGTGCCCAGCGGAAACCTGGCGCCGACCCTGGACGCGCTCTCCTCGCTGCGGGGCGCCGCCGTCGTCTCTCGCACCGACGCCACCAACGACATCACCGGGCAGGTGGGGGGTGCCGGCCAGCGCCTGGCCGAGGCCCGCGCCCTGCGCCGCTCGCTGCTCAAGCAGCTGGCCGCTGCCACCACCTCCACCCAGGTGCACAGTCTCCAGGCCCAGCTCCGGGACGCCGACGCCTCCATCGCCAGCGACCTCTCCACGCTGCGGGGTCTGCAGCGCCAGGTGGCCTACAGCCACATCGGGGTTTCGGTCCAGGCCGCGGTGGTGGCCCCGGCCCCCGGGTCCTCGTTCACCCTGGGACGGGCCGCCCATGACGCCGGGCGAGTCCTGGTGGTGGTGGCCGGGGTGGCGTTGATTGCGCTGGCGGTGCTGATCCCCCTGGGGCTGGTGGGCGCGCTGCTCGTCTGGGCCGGTCTGGCGGTCCGGCGCCGGGGGCGGGAACAGGCACTGGATCTGGTGTAGGGGGCGCTCCGGGCGACTCCGGGCGCCTCCGGTCTGGCGCCCCGGTCTGGCGCCCCGGTGTGGCGCCTCCGGTCTGGCGCCTCCGGGCGCCCTCGGCCCGGGCGCTCACTTGCACCTCCGTGCTCTCTTGCACCTGAAATCCGTGCGGCGGGGTATAGAAGCCACTGTGGTATCCCTGGTCACCATGCCGGCGACGAGCGAGGAGACGATCGCCCTCCTGCGGACCGTCCCGGCGTTTTCCACCCTGGGCGAGGAGGACCTGGCCGAGGTGGCGGCGGTCACCGTGCCGCGAGAGTTCGCCGCCGGGGAGATGGTGTTCCGGGAGGGCGACCGCAGCGACACCTGCTACGTCATGCGCTCGGGCCGCGTCCGGGCGATCCGGGAGCACACCGACGGCCGCACCATCACCCTGGCCACGTTCGGGCCCGGGGAGATCTTCGGCGAGCTGGCCATGTTCGACGAGGAGCGCCGCTCCGCCACCATCGAGGCGGTGGAGCCAACCGCGGCCGCGGCGATCCTCGGCGGGGACATGCGCCGGCTGCTGCGCACCCATCCGGACATCTCGGTCAAGCTCCTGGCCGCGCTTGGACGACGCCTGCGGGAGACCAATGAGCGGCTGACCCGCCAGTCGTTTCAGACCGTGCAGAGCCGGGTGGCCTCGGCGCTCATCGAGCTGGTGGCCGAGGTGCGGGCCGAGGGCCGCGGCGACGGCGACGGCGACATCCTCATCACCGCCACCCAGTCCGAGCTGGCCCAGCTCGCCGGTTCATCCCGGGAGTCGGCCAGCCGGTTCCTGGCCGTGCTGGAACGGGCCGGCGTCATCACCCAGGGCCGGGGGCGACTGACCGTCCACCATCCGGAGCGCCTGGAAGGGTACGTTTATTAGCCCCCGCAGCGCAGCCGACGAGTTTTCAGCCGGCGGCGTGGTCGCGCGCGGGGACGAGATGATCGTCATCGTCCCGGTCAAGCGGGCCGCCGACGGCCGCCGGGTGGTGGCGCTGCCCAAGGGCCACCTTGATGGCGACGAGACGCCGGAGCAGGCCGCCCAACGTGAGGTGGCGGAGGAGACGGGCGTCCAGGCCGAGCTCATCGAGGAGCTCGGCGACGTCACCTACAGCTACGAGCGGCGGGGCCGCCGGGTGGCCAAGCTGGTGCGCTTCTACCTGTTCGAGTACCGGTCCGGCGATGTCGCCGACCATGACCATGAGATCGAAGAGGCGCGCTGGGTGCCGATGACGGAGGCGCTTGATCAGCTCAGCTATGACGGCGAGCGGACAATCGTGCAGCGCGCGCTGTCGCGCCGTGCGCCGGATGTGTAGGCTGCGCACGACGTGCGGGTCCTGAACTTCTACTCCTCGGTATTTGCCGACCAGCTTCGCCGCGGCCGTAAGACCGCAACCATCCGGCTGGGCGACAAGTCGCACAAGTACCACAAGAACGAGTGCGTCCTGGTCACCATCGGCTATCAGCACTCCCCCCGGGAGAAGATCTTCAACGCCGTCATCGACCAGGTCGAGGTCAAGCGGGTCAAGGACCTCTCACCCCGAGAGATAGAGCATGACAACCCGGAGTTCCGGCGGGTGGACGAGATGGTCCACTTCCTGGAGCAGATCTACGGTCGCAAGGTGACCATGGATGACACCGTGACCGTGGTGCGCTTCTCCCAGATCATCGAGAACCCGCCGGAGCAGCTCCGGGACCGCATCCACGGTCTCGGCGGCGCCCGCAACTGACGCCGCGGCGGGCAGTCGGCTGGGCCGGCGGGTGGCTACGCTAGCCAGACGATGATCAGCACCAACCAGCTCAAGAACGGCAATCACATCGAGGTCGACGGGACCGTGTTCAAGGTCCTGGAGTTTCAGCACGTCAACCCGGGCAAGGGTGCCGCGTTTGTCCGCACCAAGCTGCGCCGGACGACCGACGGCAACGTGATCGACAAGACCTTCCGCGCCGGCGAGAAGTTCCGCTCGGTGCGCACCGAGGTGCGGCGGATGCAGTTCATGTACGCCGACGGCCAGGACGCCCACTTCATGGACTCCGAGACCTACGAGCAGTTCTCGGTGCCCGAGGCCCAGGTCGCCGAGGAGCTCCGCTGGACCAAGCCCAACGACGAGGTGGAGCTGCTGTACATCGACGACCAGCCGGGCGGCCTCCAGCTCCCCAGCGCGGTCGACCTGGAGGTCACCCAGACCGAGCCGGGGCTGCGCGGCGACACCGCCTCCGGCGGCGGCAACAAGCCGGCCACCCTGGAGACCGGCGCCACCGTCCAGGTGCCGCTGTTCGTCAACGTGGGCGACCGGGTGCGGGTCGACACCCGCTCCGGCAAGTACGTCTCCCGCGCATAGCCGTCGGCTGCATCGTCCCTACGGGCGTCCGGCCCAGAGAGGTTTTGGGGCCTCAGTTGTCCTATCGACAAGTGAGCCCCCAAGACCCCCCCGGGGGCCCGAGGGCTCATAGCCCTGGGTACCGCCGCCGCCGCGCCCGCGGGGCTCCGGCTCCGGCTCCGGGACGCAAGTGGTCTTGGGGCCTCAGCGACACATGGTGTCGGTTTGCCCCAAAGCCCTCGCCGGGCGCCCGGGCTGAACCGCCGCCTGGTCCCGGTGCGGGGACCCGGGCCGAGCCCGGTGGGGCTACTCGGGGCGGTCCCGGAACACCTCGGCCAGCGCGACCGCCGTGGCCACCCCGGCGTTGAGGCTCTCCAGGCCGCGGCGGCCGCCGGGGATGCGGACCAGGGCGTCGCACAGCTGCCGGGTACGCTGGCGGAGGCCCTCACCCTCGGCACCGATCACCAGGACGGTCTTGGCATCGAAGTCGGTCTGGGCCAGGGTGCGCTCGCCCCGCTCATCCAGGCCGTAGATCCAGAAGCCCAGACCCTTGAGGATCTCCAGGCTGCGGGCCAGGTTGGTCACCCGGTAGCTGGCCACCAGCTCGGCGCCGCCGACCGCCACCCGGGCCACCAGCGGGGACACCTCGGCGGCGCGGTTCTTGAGCAGCAGGACGGCGTCGACGCCGAAGAAGGCGGCGCTGCGCAGGATGGTGCCGAGGTTCTGGGGGTCGGAGATCTGGTCCAGGGCGAGGACGACGCCGGCGGTGCTCAGGGAGTTGAGGTCGGCCTCGGTGAGCAGCCGGCGCGGCTTGGTCAGGGCGACGATTCCCTGGTGCTTGTCCTCGTCGCTGACCCCGCCGACGCGGCGGAACTCCGGCCAGGAGAGCATCTCCGGCTCAATCCCAGACCGGCGGGCGAGCTTGATCAGGTCCTGGTGGTAGGACTCTTTGCCCGCCATCACCAGGCGCGTGACCGACTCCGGGCGGGTCAGGAGGACCGCTCGGACCGAGTGCTTGCCGTAGACCTTGTCCACGGGAGACGAAGGTAGCGGGGGGACGACCGCGGTGCCCTTGGCACTCTCTCCTACGGAGTGCCAAATTTCTCTTGAAACGGGCCGCCGGGCAGCTATAGTGCACACCTGCGCTGGCACTCTGAGGCGTCGAGTGCCAAGCACCGTCAAGACGCACACTTCTATCGGAGGTCGGATCACATGAATCTCAAGCCCCTCGGCGATCGCCTGATCGTGCGGGCCATCGAGGAGGAGGAGACCACGGCCAGTGGCATCGTCCTGCCCGATACCGCCAAGGAGAAGCCCCAGAAGGGCAAGGTCATCGCCGTCGGCGACGGCAAGGTCAACGAGGACACCGGCAAGCGGACGCCGCTCGACGTCGCTGAGGGCGACGAGGTCCTGTACAGCAAGTACGGCGGCACGGAGATCAAGGTGGACGGCGAGGAGCTCCTTGTCCTCCGCGAGTCCGACGTGCTGGCCAAGGTCCAGTAGAAGCCCTTTCTAGACACTCCCAGGAGACACCAAGAACCCATGGCACACAAGGAACTGAAGTACGAGGCGGAAGCGCGCAAGGCGCTCGAGCAGGGCGTCGACGCGGTCGCCAACGCCGTCAAGGTAACCCTCGGCCCGCGCGGCCGCTACGTGGTGCTGGACAAGAAGTTCGGCGCCCCCACCATCACCAACGACGGCGTCACCATCGCTCGCGAGATCGAGGTTGAGGACGTCTTTCAGAACCAGGGCGCCCAGCTCGTCCGCGAGGTGGCTACGGCGACCAACGACGTCGCCGGTGACGGCACCACCACGGCGACCGTGCTCGCCCAGGCGATCGTTCGCCAGGGTCTGAAGAACGTTGCCGCCGGCGCCAACCCGCTCGCGCTCAAGCGCGGCATCGAGCGCGCGGTGGAGGATGTCGTCAAGAACATCCAGTCGCAGAGCAAGGAGATCTCCGGCAAGGACCAGATCGCCCGCGTGGCCACCATCTCGGCCGGCGATGAGGAGATCGGCGACGTGATCGCCGACGCCATCGACAAGGTCGGCAAGGACGGCGTGGTCAACGTCGAGGAGGGCCAGACGTTCGGTATGGACCTCGAGTTCACCGAGGGCATGCAGTTCGACAAGGGCTACATCTCCCCGTACATGGTCACCGACCAGGAGCGGATGGAGGCGGTCCTGGAGGATCCGTACATCCTCATCGCCAACCAGAAGATCGGCTCCGTCCGGGACGTGCTGCCCGTGCTGGAGGCCGTGATCCAGTCCGGCAAGCCGCTGCTGATCATCTCCGAGGACGTGGAGGGCGAGTCGCTGGCGACGCTGGTCGTCAACAAGCTCCGCGGCACGTTCACCGGCGTGGCCGTCAAGGCCCCCGGCTTCGGCGATCGCCGCAAGCGGATGCTGGAGGACATCGCCATCCTGACCGGCGGCGAGGTCATCACCGAGGAGATGGGCCTCAAGCTGGAGAACACCCAGATCTCCCAGCTGGGGCGCGCCCGGCGCGTCGTCGTCGCCAAGGACACCACCACCATCGTCGATGGCGCGGGTGACAGCGAGGCGATCAAGGGCCGGATCAACCAGATCAAGGCCGAGATCGAGACCACCGATTCGGACTTCGACCGCGAGAAGCTCCAGGAGCGCCTCGCCAAGCTGTCCGGCGGCGTCGCGGTCGTCAAGGTCGGTGCCGCCACCGAGACCGAGATGAAGGAGAAGAAGCACCGCGTCGAGGACGCGCTGCAGGCCACCCGGGCCGCCCTTGAGGAGGGCATCGTCCCCGGCGGCGGCGTCGCGCTGCTGGTCGCCCAGAAGGCGCTCAACATCGACGCCATTGAGCTGCCCGACGAGCGCACCGGGGCGAGCATCGTGTCCCGCGCGCTCGAGGAGCCGCTCCGTCAGATCAGCGAGAACGCTGGTCTGGAGGGCTCGGTCGTCGTCAACGACGTCCGCAAGGCCAAGAAGGGCCAGGGCCTCAACGCCGCCACCGGCGAGATCGTTGATCTCATCGCCGAGGGCATCATCGACCCCGCCATGGTGACGCGCTCCGCGCTCCAGAACGCGGCGTCGATCGCCAAGAACATCCTCACCACCGAGGCGATCGTCGCCGAGGTGCCGGAGAAGGACGGCGGTGGCGCCCCGGGCGGTGGCATGCCCGACATGTCCGGGATGATGTAAGCCACTCAGCTCAGACGAGTTGCACCGAAAGGGCCCGGCGCGCTGCCGGGCCCTTTCTCGTTCCCGCGGCCGGTCTCGTTCCGGCAGGGCGTTGGGACATTTCCGTCGCGGGGCGCCGTTTTCATCCCAACCGGCGGCAACAACCTCCTGACGTTGCCCACCTCAACGCCCTGAACCCCAAGGGGGAGGACTCCGTGCCGGGGGTGGCAGTGGTCGGGAACGGCCGATCCGGGTACACAGGCAGCGACGGTTCCATGAACGGCTCCACCGCCCAGCAAACGACGGCCCCCCATGCACGTCCGGCCGCCGCCGTTCGCGGCCAGCGCCGGCGGGTTGAGCAGCTGGGGCGCGCCGGGCTGGTGGCGCGCGGGATCGTCTACGGCCTCATCGGGGTGCTTGCCCTTGAGGTGGCGCTCGGCGTCGGCGGCGAGACGACCGGCCAGACCGGGGCCCTGAAGGCGATCGCTCACGAGCCGCTCGGCTCGGTTCTGCTGGTGGTGCTGGCGGCGGGCCTGGCCGGATACGCGCTGTGGCAGCTGGCGGTCGCGGTGGCCGGACTCTCCGGACGCGACGGAGTGCTTCACCGCGGGGCGGCGGCGGCGCGGGGGATCGGCTACGGCCTGCTGTGCTTCACAGCGGTCCGGATCCTCGCCGGTTCCGGCGGCGGCGGCTCGGGCAGTCCGCGCCATGCCACCGCCGGGGTCCTGGGGTGGAGCGCCGGCCCGCTGTTGGTGGGCGCCATCGGCCTGGTGCTCATCGGCGTCGGCCTGTATCTGGGCTACCGCGGGGTCACCAAGCAGTTCCTGGAGGACTCGGACACGAGCCAGATGCAGCCGCCGGTCAAGCGCATGTTCGTGATCCTGGCGACGTTCGGCCACCTGGCCCGGGCGGTGATCTCCGTGCTCATCGGGTTCGGCCTGCTCAAGGCCGCCGTCGACTACTCGCCGGGCAGTGCCGTCGGGCTCGACGGCGCGCTGGCGAAGCTGGCGCACTCGTCCGGCGGCCCCCTCCTGCTCGGCGCCGTCGCCGCCGGCCTCATTGGCTTTGGGCTGTACTCCATCGCCGACGCCCGCTATCACCGGATGTGAGCCGACGGTAGAGCGCCAGCGTCTGGCGCGCCACCTCGGCCCAATCGAAGCGCAGCACATGCTCCCGGGCCTCGGCGATCAGCTGCGCCCGCTCCATGTCGTCGCGCAGGACCCGCTCCAGGATCTCCCGCAGGGCGTCGGAGTCCCGGGAGGGGAAGCGCAGCCCCACGGTGCCGTCGCCGGGCACCACCTCCCGCAGCCCGCCGGTGTCGGCGACGATGCACAGGCAGCCGGAGGCCATCGCCTCCAGCGCGACGATGCCGAACGGCTCGTAGATGGAGGGCACGATGCACAGGTCGGCCACCCGGTACAGCGAGTGGAGCATGTCGTCGCCCGTCCAGCCGAGGAACACCCCGTTGCGGTGTAGGCCGAGCCGCCAGGCCTGGCGGCGCAGCTCCGCCTCCGCGGTCCCGGTGCCCGCCACCACGAACCGGACGTTGCCCAGGCTGCGGATGACCGGAGCCAGCGCGTCCAGGGCGAGATGGAAGCCCTTCTCGTAGACGAGCCGGCCGACGAGCAGCACCAGGCGCTCGTCCGGCGCGGCATAGCGACGGCGCAGCTCGTCCAGATCCTCGGCGACCGGTTCCAGGTCTCCGGGATCGATCCCGTTCTGCATTGCGGTCACCTGGCGCAGCGGCACGCCGAACACCTTGGCCACGTGGCCGCGCATGTAGCGCGAGCAGGTGATGACCCGGTCGGCATCGAGCACCATGTCGCGCTCGGCGCCGTGGATGTAGGACTGCGGGTAGTTCTGAACCCAGCCCTGGTGGCGGCCGTACTCGGTAGCGTGCACGGTGGTGATCCAGGGACGGGCCGACCGCGCCGACACTCGTCGCGCCGCGTCGGCCACCAGCCAATCATGCGAGTGGACGAGGTCGAAGGCATGGTGGGCGCCGAGCTCGGCCCCCCGCCGGGCCATGGCCACGTTCAGCGTCTCCACCCACTTCACGAACGCCTTCACGTCCCGCGGGAAGGGGGGCTGGCGCACCCGGTGGACGACCACGCCGTGACGCTCCTCGGTCTCCGGGAGATGCTCGCTGCCGCGGGTGAGAACGTGGACCTCCACTCCCTCGCCCACCAGGTGTTCGGAGAGCTTGCGGACATGGCGCCCCAGGCCGCCCTCAATCACCGGCGGGTACTCCCAGGACAGCGTCAGCGTGCGCATGCGCGCTCCGGACCCTAACGGGTCGGTCGCTCAGGCGCGTTCCAGAATGGCCAGTCCGTATTCGTCCAGCAACGGCGCCACCGGCGCCCCGTCCTCCAGCGTGCGCTCGTCGCCGTAGAGCACGTCTCGCCACTCGCCGGACGCGCCGTGCAGCGCGCCGGCCGGGATGCCCGGACGGATCCCGGTCACCACCAGGACCTGCTCGCCCCGCAGGTAGGCGACGGCATCGTCCCCGGCAGCCAGCGGCTCATAGCTCCCGGCAAACGCCTCGGGCCGCCGGGTGCGCAGGCCGAGCAGAAGCGTGGTCAGCCACAGCTTGCGGATGTTGGAACCGGCGCCCCCGTCGGGCTGGGCGCCGCCGGCCAGCCGTCCCAGCATCGTCTCGTTCCACTGCCAGTCCACCGGCCGCCGGTTGTCCGGGTCGACGAGCGCGCGCACCGGCATCTCGTCCCCCTGGTAGATGTCAGGCACGCCGGGAGCGGTCAACTTGAGCGCGACCGTGGCCAGGGCGATCCGCTCCCCGGCGAAGTTCAGCTCACGGTTAAACTCCTCCAGCGACGAGCGGAACTCATCATGGCGGTACAGCGCGCCCACAAACCGCTTGACCCCCTCCTCCCACTCGCTGTTCTGGTCAACCCAGTTGGTGTTGCGCTTGGCCTCGCGCAGCGCCTTCTCCATGTACTGCTGCACGCGCTCCACCTCAATCGGCCAGGCCCCCACCAGCGTCTGGAAGATGAGGTAGCGCTCCACGTCGTCGGGCGCGCCGCCGGAGCGCAGCGGGTCGGTCAGCTCCAGCCACCGGCGCACGGTGTCCGTCCACAGCTCCGGCATCCAGGTGAGCCCGGTGATCCGGGCGCGCACGTCGGACGAGCGCTTGGTGTCATGGGTCATGGTGGTCAGCATCGCCTGGGGAAACCGCTCCGCGCGCTCGGCGTTGGCGGTGTGAAACCGCTCCGGCGTGATCCCGAACCGGGCCGGGTCACCACCGACGTCGTTGAGCGCCAGCAGGCGCGCGTAGCGATAGAAGGCGGTGTCCTCCACGCCCTTGGCCACCACCGGAGGCGTCGTCTGCTGAAACCGGGTGATGAACGCCGGGTCGGCCGGGCGCTCCAGGAGCAGCATGTCGGCCAGCTCGCCGGGCATGTCGGCGCGCCGTACCGCGTCCCGGTCGGCGTCGCTCACCTCACGCTGCTCGGGTTGCACATACGTGCGGTAGATCGGAAACGACGCCACCGCCTTGGTCAGCGCCTCCAAACCGCCGGGCACCTCGTCGGCAGCCGCGGCCAGTCGCTCTATGTCCGGCGCAAACGGGTCGCGGGCCTGCTCCAGCTTGGCCTCCGCGGCGATCTCCGGAAAGCCGCGCCGATCTCCGGAGAGCTCCTCCCAGAACGCGGTGAACGCCGACTCGGTGCGCGGGTCGACGAACAGCGCGGCCGCATCGTTGAGGAACTCATAGCCGACCGTCCCGCTCACCGGCCAGTCACGCAGCTGCTCATCGACCTCCAGGATCTTCTCGATCCACACCGTCTTCACCCCGGCGTCGCGCAGGCGCTGGAAGTAGCCGGCCGGGTCGGCCAGCCCGTCCGGATGGTCGATGCGCAGCGCGTCCACCAACCCCTCGCGCACCAGCCCCAGCACCAGTGCGTGCGTGGTCTGGAACACCTCGGGATCCTCCTGGCGGACGCCGGCCAGGTCGTCGATGTCGAAGAACCGCCGATGACGGCCCGTCGAATCGTCGATGTCGAAGAAGCGGCGTCGCTGCTGCGGATCTGACCAGAACGGGTTGGCGTCGTCGGTGGCCATGTGGTTGGGCACCAGGTCCAGCACGATGCCCAGCCCGGCCGCGTGGGCCGCCTCGCTCAGCGCGCGGAACGCTGCCTCGCCGCCGAGATCCTCAGAGATGCGCGTGGGATCGACGACGTCATAGCCGTGGGTGGATCCGGTGCGCGCCTGCAGTGAGGGCGACAGGTACAGATGCGAGATGCCGAGATCTCGCAGGTACGGGATCCGCTCCCGGGCGGCGGCGAAGCCGAACTCAGGCGTGAGCTGGAGCCGGTAGGTGGCCCGGAGGGGAGGTGACGCCATCGGCTAGCGCTCCTGCTTGAGGATGGTGATGGAGTGGGCGGTGACCGTGAGCAGCTGGCCGGCGTCGTAGCCGGCGCTGCCCGCCGGGGCGAGCGGGTCGGCGGTGCACAGCTCCAGCTCCCAGCGCTCGGCCATGATCCGGCGCGGCAGCTTGAACTGACGGTCCTCGCCGTGGGCGTTGAACAGCAGCAGAAACGAGTCGTCCTCCACGCGCTCGCCGTGTCGGCCGAGGGTGGGGATGGCGCGGCCGTTGAGGAACATGCCGAGCACCGGCTCGCCCTGCTCCCAGTCACGGCTGGTCATGCGATGGCCGTCGGTGCGAAACCACCACACGTCGGGGAGGTCGGAGCCCTCCACCTCCTGGCCGCGCAAAAACGACTCCCGGCGGAAGGTGCAGTGCTCGGCTCGCAGGCGGATGAGCCGCTGGGTGAACGCGTGGAGCGCCTGCGCCTCCCCATCGCTGTCCCAGTCGTACCAGCTGAGCGCGTTGTTCTGACACCAGGCGTTGTTGTTGCCGTGCTGGGTGCGGTTGATCTCGTCGCCGCCGAGCAGCATCGGAGTGCCCTGCGACACGAACAGCGTGGTCAGGAAGTTGCGCTGCTGGCGGCGGCGCAGCGCGGTGATCGCCGAATCATCGGTCTCGCCCTCGGTGCCGCAGTTCCAGGACCGGTTGTCGTCGGTCCCGTCACGGTTCTCCTCCCGGTTGGCCTCATTGTGCTTGGCCTCGTAGGTGACCAGGTCCCGAAGGGTGAAGCCGTCATGGGCGGTGATGAAGTTGATGGAGGCGAACGGGTCGCGTCCGTCGGACTCATACAGGTCGGCGGAGCCGGCCAGCCGCTCGGCGAACTGACCGACGTTCGCCTGACCGCGCCAGAAGTCGCGCATGGTGTCGCGGTAGACGCCGTTCCACTCCGACCACAGGATCGGGAAGTTGCCGACCTGGTAACCGCCCGGTCCCACGTCCCACGGCTCGGCGATCAGCTTGACCTGGGAGACCACCGGGTCCTGGTGGATGGTGTCGAAGAACGCGGACAGGCGGTCGACGTCGTAGAACTCGCGAGCCAGCGCCGAGGCCAGATCAAAGCGAAAACCGTCGACGTGGCATTCGGTGACGAAGTAGCGCAGCGAGTCCATGATCAGGCGGAGCACCGCCGGGTTGACCGGGTTGAGCGAGTTGCCGGTCCCGGTGAAGTCCATGTAGAACCGCGGGTCGTCGGGCATCAGCCGGTAGTAGGCACCGTTGTCGGCGCCGCGGAAGGAGAGCATCGGCCCCAGGTGGTTGCCCTCAGCGGTGTGGTTGTAGACCACGTCCATGATGACCTCTATGCCCGCTTGGTGAAGCGCTTTCACCATTCCCTTGAATTCCCGCACCTGCTCACCACCGCGGCCGGTGGCGGCGTATTCGGAGTGGGGAGCGAAGTAGCCGATGGTGCTGTAGCCCCAGTAGTTGGTCAGGCCCCGCTCATGCAGAAAGAACTCGTCGCAGATGTGGTGCACCGGAAGCAGCTCCACCGCGGTCACGCCCAGGTCCTTGAGGTAGGCGATCGCCGGCTCAGAGGCCAGTCCGGCGTAGGTGCCCCGTAGATCCTCGCGCACGTCGGGGTGTGTCATGGTGAAGCCCTTGACGTGCGTCTCGTAGATGACGGTGTCGCCGAACGGAGTGCGGGGCGGCTCGTCGCCCTGCCAGTCAAAGCTGCCGTCGACGACGACCGACTTGGGAATCGCGGCGGCATCGTCCTCGTCATCGAGCTCCAGGTCGGCGTTCTCCAGGTCCTGGGCGGTGGGGACGTAGGGCAGGACGTTGAGGTCGGCCCCATGGTCGACGGTGCCGTCGATCGCCTTGGCGTAGGGATCGATGAGCAGCTTGTTGGGGTTGAAGCGCAGGCCCTGATGGGGGACGTAGGGCCCGTGCACGCGGAACCCGTAGCGCTGTCCGGGTCCGATCCCCGGCAGGTAGCAGTGCCAGTTGTGGGCGCGGTGACCGTAGACATCGATCCGCGTCTCCTCGTCGTCCTCGTCGAACAGGCACAGCTCCACCGACTCGGCGTGTTCGGAGAACAGCGAGAAGTTGGTGCCGGTGCCGTCCCAGGTGGCCCCCAGCGGGAACGGTCGTCCCGGCCACACCTGCGTGGCGACCTCGGTCATGAAATCAGCGCTCCGGACATGGCGGAGAGTTTTATCGCCCCGGGCCGCACGCTCGCCTCCCCGCCGGCCACCAGAGCCACCGTCTGACCCCGGCAGGGGATGGTGGCCGCCCCCGTGCCGAAGTTGCAGACCAGCTCACGGTCGGCCCAGCGGACCACCAGCCAGCGGGCCAGCTCGTCGTACTCGGTTTCGGCCGGCGGGTCCCCGGGGAGCGTCTGGCGGATACCGATCAGCTCCCGGTAGAGCCGGGCCAGCCCGGGGTCACGGCCCCGGGTCAGCTTGGAGCGCTCAAACGTGGCCGGGTCCTGCGGATCCGGCAGTTCGGTGCCAAACCCGGTGAAGGCGACGAACTCATCCCGACGGCCCTCTCGGGTGGCCTCGGCGATGTCGGCGTCGATGTGGTCGCAGAAGAACTGAAACGGGGCGAGCTCCCCATACTCCTCGCCCATGAACAGCAGCGGGACGAACGGGGACAGCAGCGTGCAGAAGGCGGCCAGCGCGCGGGCGCGGGCGGGCATCCGGTCGCCGTAGGCCCGGTTGCCGACCTGGTCGTGATTCTGGGAGTAGACGACGAAACCCGCCGGCGCCACGTCATCGGCGGGAGCGCCGAAGCGGCGGCGGCGGAACGCCGAGTAGTCGCCGTCAAGGACGTGGGGCCGGTGAAAGGCCCGGGCCAGATCCGCCATGCGGCCGAAGTCGGCGTAATAGCCGTCGCGGTCCTCGGTGAGCGCGGTGCGCAGGGCGTGGTGAAAGTCGTCGGCCCACTCGGCGTCGCAGCCCCAGCCTCCGCGGCCGGGCGGCCGCATGACGATCGGATCGTTGAGCCCGGACTCGGCGATGACAAAGGCGCGCGGGTTGAGGGCGTGCACGCGGCGGGCCACCGCGGCCACGATGTGCTCGGCGGTGGTGTCGACGATGGCGTGGATGGCGTCCAGCCGCAGGCCGTCGATGCCGAAGTCCCGGATCCAGCCCTCGGCGCTCTGGCCCACCCATTCACGGACGGGGTCGCAGTCGGCGTCGTCGTAGTTGAGCGCCTGGCCCCAGGGCGTGCTGTATTTGCCGGTGAAGTAGGGGCCGAACGCCTCCATGGCCATGGTGCCGGAGGCGCCCAGATGGTTGTAGACGACGTCGAGGATGACCGCCAGCCCGCGCTGGTGCGCGGCGTCCACCAGCCGGCGCAGGCCGAGCGGCCCTCCGTAGGACGATTGCGCGGCGCTGATGTACACACCGTCATAGCCCCACCCGCGGCTGCCCGGAAACTCGGCCACCGGCATGATCTCAATGGCGCCGATCCCCAGCTCGGCGAGCGCGTCCAGGTGGGGGATGGCGCCGTCAAAGGTGCCCGCCGGGCTGAACGCGCCCACGTGCAGCTCATAGATGATGAGATCGGACAACGCCGGGGCGGCGAACGCCGCCGGCGGCTCACCCTCCGGCAGGACCCGCGAGGCGCCGCGCAGCCCGTAGGGCTGCCAGCGGGAGCCGGGGTCGGGCAGCGGGTCGATATCCGGGTGCACGACGTAGACGTAGTCGGCCTGGGGACCGGCGCCCGTGACGGTCTCAAACACGCCGTAGCCGGCGTCGGTCAGCGGCTGGCGCCGGCCGTCGATGAGAAGCGTGATGTCCCGGGCGCGGGGGGCCCAGACCCGGAACTCGGTCTCGCCGCCACCCACCGGCCGGGCGCCCAGCGGTCGCTCCCAGGGGTAGACGTCCGGGCGCCGCAGATCACTGATCATCCGGCACGAGCCAGACGGCCGCGAGCGGCGGAAGCGTGATCTGCGCCGAGAACGCCTGGTTGTGCCACGGGATCGGCTCCGGCTGGACCCCGCCGAGGTTGCCGACATCCGAGCCGCCGTAGAAGGCGGAATCGGTGTTGATGGCCTCGCGCCACGGACCCGAGCGCGGCAGGCCGAGCCGGTAGTTGGACCGCACCACCGGCGACAGGTTGGCGACGAACACCACAATCCGGCGGGAGTCGAGAGACTGGCGGGCGAAGGCGATGACGTTGGCATCGGCGTCGTTGGGCTCCAGCCACCAGAACCCGGCCGGGTCGGAGTCCAGCTCATACAGCGCCGGCTCGGAGCGGTACAGCCGGTTGAGATCTCGGACCAGCGCCTGGATACCGGCATGCTCGGGCTGCTCCAGCAGGTGCCAGTCCAGCGAGCGCTCCGCGCTCCATTCCGAGTGCTGCGCCAGCTCGCCGCCCATGAACAACAGCTTCTTGCCCGGATGGGCCCACATGTAGGCGTACAGCGCGCGCAGGTTGGCCAGCTTCTGCCAGTGGTCGGAGCCGCCCATCTTGGAGTACAGCGAGCCCTTGCCGTGGACCACCTCGTCATGGGACAGCGGCAGGATGAAGTTCTCCGAGAACGCGTACATCAGGCTGAACGTCAGCTCGTGATGGTGGTAACGCCGGTAGATGGGGTCCTGCTGGAAGTAGCCGAGGGTGTCGTGCATCCAGCCCATGTTCCACTTGAAGCCGAATCCGAGGCCGCCCAGATACGTGGGGCGCGAGACGCCCGGCCAGGCCGTCGACTCCTCGGCGGCGGAGATGATCCCGGGCTCGTGGCCGTAGATCACCTCGTTGAGCTCCTTGAGGAACGCCACCGCGTCGAGGTCCTCGCGGCCGCCGAACTGGTTGGGGATCCACTCGCCCGCGCGCCGGGAGTAATCCAGGTAGAGCA
Organism: uncultured Solirubrobacteraceae bacterium; assembly: GCA_963753235.1. GTDB lineage: Bacteria > Actinomycetota > Thermoleophilia > Solirubrobacterales > Solirubrobacteraceae > Palsa-465. Next base: position 458,923 of record CAVWBJ010000001.1, read on the forward strand.
TCGAGGCCACGGCGTCGACCCGGATGCCGTCGACGTGGTACTCCCGCAGCCAGAACAGGGCGTTGGAGATGAGGAAGTTGCGCACCTCGTAGCGCCCAAAGTTGAACACCAGGGTGCCCCAGTCCGGATGGGCGCCGCGGCGGGGGTCGGCGTGCTCGTAGAGGGCGGTGCCGTCAAACCGGGCCAGCCCGAAGTCGTCCCGCGGGAAGTGGGCGGGCACCCAGTCCAGGATCACCCCCACGCCGTTGGCGTGCATCCGGTCGACGAACCGGCGCACATCGTCCGGCGAGCCATAACGCGGGGTGGGCGCGTAGTACCCGGTCACCTGATACCCCCAGGACCCGCTGAACGGGTGGGCCATGATCGGCAGCAGCTCGATGTGGGTGAAGCCGAGGTCGGTGACGTAGGCCGACAGCTCGTCAGCCAGCTCGGCATAGGTCAACGAGCGATTGTCCTCCAGCGAGTTGAGCCGCCAGGAGCCCAGATGGACCTCGTAGATGGACACCGGCTCGCTCAGCGGCTGGTCGCTGCCGCGGCGGGTGAGGAAGGCGGCATCCTCCTCGCTCCAGGTGTACTGCGGCTCAAACACCACCGACGCCGTCTTGGGCGGCACCTCTGTCTCCTGCGCGTACGGGTCGGCCTTGAGCAGCAGCTCGCCGTCCTGGGTGAGGATCTCGTACTTGTAATTCTGTCCGGCCCGGACGTCCGGGAGGAAGATCTCCCAGATCCCGCCTGACCCCATGGAGCGCATGGCGTGCAGGCGCCCGTCCCAGGCGTTGAAGTCGCCGACCACGCTCACGGCCCGGGCTGACGGCGCCCAGACGGCGAACCCCGTCCCGGCCACCCCCTGGTGCTCCATCACGTGCGAGCCCATGCGCCGGTAGATCTCCTCATGGCGACCCTCGCCGATGAGGTGCAGGTCCAGCTCCCCCAGCGTCGGCAGAAACGCGTACGGGTCGTCCAGCGTGAACTTGCCGCCCGGCCCGTAGTCGACCTTCAGCTGGTAGCGCAGCGGCAGCTTGGCCCCCCGCAGCCCGGCCTCGAAGATGCCCGCCGGATGGATGAGCTTCATCTCCACCGACTTGCCCTTCGATGGCTTGACCGCCACCGACTGCGCCCCCGGGCGGAAGGCGCGCACCACCACGCCGTCCTGATGCGGGTGGGCGCCCAGGATGGCGTGGGGCTCGGCGTGCTCCCGCCGGGCAACGGCGTCAAGCTCGGACTTGGCGACGGTGGTCATTCGGTCTCCAGCAGTCGGACGATGCCGGCCACCGGGATCGGCAGCCAGTCAGGTCGGTTGTCAAGCTCGTACTGGAGCTCATAGACGGCCTTCTCGAGCTCAAAGATCGACAACAGCGCCCAAATCGCGGGTTCGCCCCCCGGCAGCAGGGCCGGGTCGATGGTGGAGAAGTAGTGCTCCAGGAAGATGTTGCGAGCCCGCTGCTCAAAATGGGCCGGAGCGCTCTGGCCGCGCATGATCTCGCTGGCCGACGCGGCGTAGGCGAACGAGCGGAGCATCCCGGCGACATCGCGCAGCGGCGAGCGCTTCTGGCGACGTTCGAACAGGGGCCGGGCCGGCTCGCCTTCGAAGTCGATGATGACCCATTCGGAGCCGCCCGCTCGGTGGCCCGGGCCGCCGTTGGGAAGGTGCAGCGTCTGTCCCAGGTGGTAATCCCCGTGGGTGCGGATGGCCCGGCCGCCGACGCCGGTCTGGGCCCGCTGGCTCATCTGCTCGCGCACGTCCTGGCCCCGCCCGGCGATCGGCGCCACCCGCTCGTCGTCGGGCAGCCGGGTGAAGATGCGCTCCACGTCCTCGTCGATGGTTGCGGTGAGCAGCGACATCGACTCGGCGCTCGGCTCCTCCGGGGCAAACGCGGGGTCGGTCGCATCGCAGGCCAGGCAGTTGTGCAGACGGGCGGTCACCTCGCCCAGGCTGCCCAGCTCGGCCAGAAAACCCTCCGGATCCGACGTGATCCGCGCCAGCGCCAGCTCCCAGCCGCCGATCGCGTCCGGGAAGAAGCGCTGGGCGACACCGAGCGTGGTGGAGAACGAGCGGCCGTCGTAGTCGTACCAACCCTGAAGGGGGGCGATGTGGGGAAAGTCATGATCCGTCAGGTACTGGAGGAGTTCCAGCTCCGGGTTGATCCCCGGCTCCAGGCGCCGGAACACCTTGAGCACCGTGCGGTCGCCGAACACCGTGGAGGAGTTGGACTGCTCCACGCCGATCGGCCGGGCCGGCCGGTCCACCGGGAGCGCCCCGGAGCCGTCAACGTGATGGAAGGTGAACGTCCCGCACTCGGTCTCCACCGTCTGCTCGTCATTCATGTGGCGCAGGAGGTCGCGCAGCAGCTCCGGGTCGGCGACGGCATCGACGGCACACCCGTCCTGGGCGCCGGTGACGACCGGACGGGCCCCCACCTGGCCGCGGGGAAGGAGGGTGAGGGGCAACTGGTAGAGCTCGTGGCTGCCCGAGGCAAAGCGCGCCTGGACGAGTGCCACCAGCAACGCGGGGGACTCCGTGAGCACGATGCACTCGTCGATCTCCAGCCCGGTGACATGGCGGGACTTCGACGCATACCATCGCTGCTGCTCCAGCCAGGCGGCGAGGCCGTCCAGATCAAGGTGCTCCACCTCGGGGGGGAGCGAACGCTGGGCCGGCTCGGTCATCCGATCGCCTCCTCACCCTCGGCCACCAGCTGAAACCAGTAGAAGCCCCGAGGCGCCAGCGTCAGCAGGTAGGACAGGTCGCCGATCCGGGGAAAGCGGCTGCGGCCGAACAGCTCCACCGGGTAGCGCCCGGCCTGGGCGCTCAGGTCCAGCTCCACCGCCTGGGCCGACCGGGCCACGTTGTGAACGCACAGCACCAGGTCGTCCTCCCAGCGCCGGAGCACGGCGAAGATCCGCGGGTTGGAGGGCTGGATCGGCTCATAGGTGCCGAAGCCGAACACCGGATGCTCCTTGCGCAGCGCAATGAAGCGATGCATCCAGCGCAGCAGCGAGGTGGGCGTGCGCAGCTGGGCCTCCACGTTGACCGCCTGAAAGCCGAATACCGGGTCCATCAGGGGCGGGGCGTACAGCTGCGCAAAGTCAGCGCGGGAGAAGCCGCCGTTGCGGTCCCCGGTCCATTGCATCGGTGTCCGCACGCCGTCCCGGTCGCCGAGGAAGATGTTGTCACCCATGGCGATCTCATCACCGTAGTAGAGAATCGGCGACCCCGGCAGCGAGAACAGGATGGCGGTCATGAGCTGGAGCTCGTCGCGGCCGTTGTCCAGGAGCGGGGCCAGCCGCCGGCGGATCCCCAGGTTGAGCTTCATCCGGGGGTCCTTGGCGTACTCCTGATACATGTAGTCGCGCTCGTCGTCGGTGACCATCTCCAGCGTCAGCTCGTCGTGGTTGCGCAGGAACAGGCCCCACTGGCAGTTCTCCGGGATCGCCGGCGTGCGTTCCAGGATCTCGTAGATGGGCGTCGCCTCCTCCCGCCGCACCGCCATGAACATGCGGGGCATGACCGGGAAGTGAAAGCACATCTGGCATTCGTCGCCGTCGCCGAAGTACTCCACCACGTCGGCGGGCCACTGATTGGCCTCGGCCAGGAGCACCCGGTCCGGATAGTCGGCCTCAATCTCGCGGCGGATTCGCTTCAGGTACGCGTGGGTCTCTGACAGGTTCTCGCAGTTGGTGCCCTCACGCTCGTACAGATAGGGCACCGCGTCCAGTCGAAAGCCGTCCAGCCCCAGGTCCAACCAGAAGCGCAGGACATCGATCATCGCCTCCTGGACCTCGGGATTGTCGTAATTGAGATCCGGCTGGTGGGCGAAGAAGCGGTGCCAGTAGTAGGCCCCGGCCACCGGGTCATACGTCCAGTTGGACACCTCGGTGTCGGTGAAGATGATCCGCGCGCCGCGGTACTTCTCGTCGGTGTCTGACCACACGTACCAGTCGCGCTTGGGCGAATCCGGACCGGAGCGGGACTCCTGAAACCAGGGATGGTCTGAGGAGGTGTGGTTCATGACCAGGTCGGCGATGACCCGGATGCGCCGGGCGTGGGCGGCCTCCACCAGTTCCCGGACGTCGTCGACGGTGCCGTAGTCCGGATGGACCTTGGTGAAGTCCGAGATGTCATAGCCGCCGTCGCGCAGGGGCGACTCGTAGAACGGCAGCAGCCAGATGCAGTCGATCCCCAGCCATTGCAGGTACTCCAGCTTCTCGGTCAGGCCGCGGACGTCGCCGGACCCGTCGCCGTTGCCGTCGAAGAAGCCGCGGATGTGGATCTCGTAGAAGACGGCGCGCTTGAACCACAGCGGCTCGGCCTCAAACCAGTGGCGGGTCTGGACCGGCGCGGCCGCGTCCCCGGGCAGGGGCACCCGGTTCTCCCGCGCCAGCAGGTGCGTCAAGGTTGGAGGGCCGACACCCATCGGTCAGCGTTCTACCCGGATGATGTGCGCCATCCTCCACCCGGGGGCCAGATCGACGAAGTTGGCGCCGATGTGCCAGTGGTAGCGCTCCCCGGAGAGCAGGTCATGGGCGGTGAACGCGGGCGGCACGCCGAGGCTGGCCGGGATGGTGAGCGATCCCTTCTGGTCGTGGTGAGGGTCAAGGCTGACCACGCAGATGATCGTCTCGTCCCGGGTCTGCTTGGCGTAGGCGATCATGGCGTCGTTGCCGCAGTCCAGGAAGGTGATGTCGGAGAGCTCCTGCAGCGCCGGCGACTCCCGGCGGATCTGGTTGACGCGCTGGATCAGCGGCAGCAGCGGCCCGTCGAGCGTGCGCTCCCGGATCTCGTACTTCTCGGAGTGGAGGTACTCCTCCGAGCCCGGCCGCACCGGCACGTTCTCAAAGTTCTCAAACCCCGAGTAGATGCCGTAGCTGGGACTGAGCGTCGCCGCCAGCATGAGGCGGATGTCAAACGCCGCCGACCCGCCCTCCTGGAGGTAGGCATGCAGGATGTCCGGGGTGTTGGCGAAGAAGTTGGGGCGGAAGTACTCCTGCTCGCCGGAGTAGGCCAGCTCCGAGACGTATTCGGTCAGCTCCCAGCGGGCGTTCTTCCAGGTGAAGTACGTGTAGGACTGGCTGAAGCCGAGCTTGGCCAGATGGCGCATCACGGCCCGCTTGGTGAACGCCTCGGCCAGGAAGATGACGTCGCGGTCGCGGGCGTGCACCTCGTCGATCAGCCAGGCCCAGAAGGCAAACGGCTTGGTGTGTGGGTTGTCGACGCGGAACACCTTCACGCCGCAGTTCACCCACTTGAGCACCACGCCGAGCAGAGCCTCCCAGAGTGACCGCCAGTCCGCCGACTCCCAGTTGAAGTTGTAGATGTCCTGGTAGCGCTTGGGTGGATTCTCGGCGAACTTCAGGGTGCCGTCAGGACGACGATGAAACCATTCCGGATGCTCGGTCAGCCACGGGTGGTCGGCCGACGCTTGGATGGCGAAGTCCAGCGCGATGTCCATATCCAAGGCGGCCGCGGCCGCGGTCAGCTCCCGTAGGTCATCGTCGGTGCCGAGCTCCGGGTGGATGGCGTCGTGGCCGCCGGTGGCGTCGCCGATGGCCCAGGGCGACCCGGGGTCCCCGGGGGCCGCGGTCAGCGCGTTGTCGCGGCCCTTGCGGTTGGTGAGCCCGATGGGATGGACCGGCGGCAGGTAGACGACATCGAAGCCGAGCTGGGCCAGCCGCGGGAGCTGAGCCTGGACGCCCTTGAGCCCGCCCCAGGACCGGGGGAACATCTCATACCAGGCGCCGAAGCGGGCCCGGACTCGGTCGACCTCGACGGTGAGCGGGTGATCCAGCCAGACGCTGTCGCTGCGCGCCTGCGCCGCCTCCACCGCTTCGGCCAGTTCATCGCCGAGGGCGAGGTCGTACTTGGCGGCCTCGGGGGTGTCCGGGTCTGAGAGCGTCCGAGAGGCGTGCTGGATGAGTTCACGCGCCGGGTCCGAGGCGCGCTCGGCGGCCGATTGCAGGTGGAGCAGGCCCTCCGACAGCTCGCCGCTCAGGTCATGCTGGCCGGCGTTGACCTTGCGCCGGAGCTCGTCCCGCCAGGTACCGAACCCGTCGGTCCAGGCCTCGATGGAGTACTGCCACGGTCCCAGCCGGTCGACGTCGAAGGCGGCCGTCCAGCGGACGCCGCCGAGATGATGGTCCAGTGGCTCCAGCAGCACCTCCCGCCAGTCCTCCTCCTGCGGGGCGCGGTAGCGGACGGCGGCGCGGATCAGCTCGTGCCCATCCCGGAACACGTCGACCCTGACCGTGACCCGGTCTCCGACGCAGCGCTTGATCGGGTACCGGCCGCCGTCCACCGCCGGCGTGGGGTATTGGATGACGATCCGCCGCGGAGGCCGCTGGGGGGCCTGGTCAGCCAAGGAGGCGGCAGGGGTTGTTTCCAGGTCCGAGGCGCGGAGGCTCACGATTGCTCAAGAAGGTATCCAGGAGTACGGCTAGGGTAAACACCCGCCCGTGAACGACCTGAGAACGAGTGGCGTCCAGCTCCACATCACGTCGCTGCCCGGGGGCCGCTTGGGGCGGGAGGCGTACCGCTTCGTCGACTGGCTGGCCGCCGCCGGGCAGTCCTGGTGGCAGGTGCTCCCGCTGGGCCCGCCGGACCGGTACCGGTCGCCGTACAAGTCCAGCTCGGCGTTCGCGGCCTGGAACGGGTTGCTGGCCGAGCCGCAGAAGGCGGTCTCCAGCGCCGAGGTGGTGGAGTTCCGGGACCGCCAGCGGTTCTGGATCGGCGACTGGGAGCGATTCGCCGGCCGGGGCGCCATCGAGGACCAGGTCCGCTTTGACCGCGAGTGGGGGGCGCTGCGGGCCTATGGGGCCGAGCGCGGCGTCCGGATCATGGGCGACGTCGCCATCTACGTCTCTCCCGGCAGCTGCGACCACCGCTATCACCCGGAGCTGTTTCAGGACGGGCTGGTGGCCGGGGCGCCCCCGGACGCGTATGCGCGCACCGGTCAGCTATGGGGCAACCCGCTGTACGACTGGCCCGCGGTGCGCCGCCGCCGGTACCGGTGGTGGGTGGAGCGTGTCCGCCGGACGCTGGAGCTGTTTGACCGGGCGCGGATCGATCACTTCCGCGGCTTCGTCGCCTACTGGGCGGTCCCGGAGGGGTCCCGCAACGCCATCCACGGGTCGTGGCGGCGTGGCCCGGGCATTGCGCTGTTCCGGGCGCTGGAGCGCGAGCTCGGCTCCCACCTGCCGCTGGTGGCCGAGGACTTGGGGGTGATCACGCCGCCGGTGGAGCGCCTGCGCGACGAGCTCGGCCTTCCCGGAATGCTGGTGATCGAATTTGGGATGGACCCGGACGCGCCGTCAAGTCCCCACCGGCCGGAGAACCACGTCGCCAACCGCGTCGTCTACACCAGCACCCATGATCAGGACACGGTTCGGGGGTGGCTGGAGTCATTGCCCGCTGACCAGCGGGAGTTCGTTGACTCCGAGCTGGCTCGGCGGGGCTTGGCCGACCGCCGCCGGGCGGGCGGGGATTACTGGGGGATCATCCGGCTGGCCTTCGCCTCCCCCGCGCATACCGCGATGGTGCAGGCCCAGGACGTGCTCGGGCTTGGCAGCGAGGCCCGGATGAACAAGCCGGGCAATGCCCGCGGCAGCTGGCAATGGCAGATGCAGCCGGGCGCCCTGACCGCTGCCCTGGCCCGGCGCCTGCGGGAAGCCACCGAGGAGGCGGGGCGCCTCCCGAGCCCCTGACCGGGCCGCTCCCGGCGAACCGGGCCGCCCTCGGTCAATCCGGACCAGGCTCCGGCCGCCGAGCGGTGGTCGGTTTTGGCAGCGACCGGCGCAGCCGGTACCGGTCGACCGCGGTGCGGACCCGGGCCGTGAGATCCCGGTGGACGTAGGTCCAGTCGCCGCGCAGCCGGGTCCAGCGGGTGGTCTGATAGCTGATCATGGCGGCCGGTGCCTCCCGGGCGGGCAGCCCGGCGGCGGCCAGGACGTCCAGGGCCCGCTCGGCCATGGCGATCTGACCAAAGGCGGTGGGGTGCACCCGGTCGACCATGACGTGGTTGCGCGCGCCGAAGTCGCTGAGGTCGACGACCAGCGCCCCCACCCGCGCCGCCGTCCCGACGACGATCCGGTTGAGCTCGCCCACCTTGGCGCCGGCCGGCGGCCGGCCCAGCGACAGGGGCGCCGTGGCGGTCAGCACCCGGTCGCAGCGCGCGGCCAGGAAGCGGAGCGCCACCGCATAGTCGGAGGCGAAGGCGGCCGGGTCCCAGCTGAGCGCCCGGACGTCGTTGACGCCGATGTACAGGCAGCCGAGGTCATAGCGGGCGCCCGGATCGGCGGCCCGGCGCTCGAACGCCGGCAACTGGTCGGCGAGCACGTCGGACACGGTGGCGCCGTCGACGGCGAATCCGGTGTACGGCAGGCCGAGCGCCCGGGCCGTCCACAGGGCCCAGGATTGCAGCGCCACGCCCCATTGGAGCTCCCCGCCGGCGTTGGTGATGGAGTCACCGAAGGCGAGCACGCCCAGGCGGCATGGCGCGGCGGATGACACCGCTCTGACCCTAATTCATCTCGCCCGCGCGATCCGCCCCACAACCGCCGCAGGAGGAGTACTGTCGGTGGTAGCTGGCCCTGCGGCCAGAATTCTCAGCCCAGGCCCGTATGCCACCGACGGCGCTTCTAGCGCCACGAGGCGAGAGGCGGGGGTTACCGATTTTGACTGCGGGGCCGGTGCTGTACTCCGGCGGCTCGACCAACCGAGGCGGTTCAGTGGGTGGGCGTGGTGGTCAGTGACCCGGTGACGCTCTGGCTGCCCGGCCCCGGCTGGATGTTGAGCTGAGCGACCACGCTCAGCCGGGCACCGCCGCCGTCGGCGAGAGCCGCCTGGATGCTGGTGCCGTTCAGCGCGGTGACCCGGCCCTGGTACTGATCGGGGTTGGCCATGGGTCCGGCGGAGACGCGACTGGAGGTCATCTCCACGCCACCGCCGGCCGGCTCACCCCGGATGCGAATGTGGACGTTGTGCAGGGGGCCGCCGCCCGCGGTGAGCACGATGTCGACGAGCGCGGACCCGTCTGCCAGCTGCGCCTGGCGCACCGAGCCGGTGACGCTGTTGGTGGAGGGCCCGGACGGAGAGGCCGATGCGGTGGCCCCGGACGTTCCGCCGCCGCTGGGCCGAGTGGCGGTCACCGGCGCACCGCGGACGGCGGCCAGCACGGCCGCCGGGGTTCCCGAGCGACGAGCCCAGTTGGAACCCAGCGGCCCCGAGGGCAGCCAGGCCACGAGGCCGATCGGGACCAGGGCGGCTGCCGCCAGCGCCCCGGCGCGGATGGGCAGATTGTCCGGCCAGCCGGCCATCACCCGGGAGATGACCGCCACCAGCACGACCGCCACGCAGGCGGCCGACAACAGCAGCAGCCAGTGCGTCTTGGCATCGCTGCCGGTGCCGAAGCCGTGCACCAGGGCGATCGGAAAGGAGGCATAGGCCAGCCAGTGCGTCGTGCGCCAGGTCTTGTAGCCAATCCGCTGGCGCATCAGGCTGGTGATGACGATGGCCAGCATCAGATCGAAGGCGACGGCGCCGAGCCCCAGCCAGATCGGCCGGTAGGCCGAGTGCAGCGGGATGACCGCGTCCAGGATCCCGATCGGGGCAAACCCGTCCAGGATCGACGTGGCGATGTGAATCACGATGAACGCCACCGCCAGCAGGGAGGCGTTGCGATGGAGCGCGTCGATGACGAACCGGGGCACGCCGCGCAGCCGCAGCCGGCGCACGTCGGCGATGCCGAGGGCGACGCTCACGGTCAACAGCACCAGCGAGATGGCGCCCGTGCCCCGGGTGATGAACCAGTAGGGGCTGGGAGTGACGGCGGCGAGGAACACGGCGCAGGACGGCTGGCGCTACGAGCCCCCGGACACCACCGGGGCGACCGGAGCCGGCGCGGGGGCCGGCACCGATGGGGCAGGCACGGTGGACGGCGATTGCAGCCCGGGCGAGCTGGATCCCTGGCCGGTGTTCCCGCTGCTGGACTGGCTAGGCGCCGAGCTCGCTGTCGTCTGGGCGCTGGCCGTCTTGGGATGGAAGGCATGCGCGGTCAGACCGGTGAGCGCGCCGGCCAGGAGGATCGCCAGGCCGATCAGCCACCGGTTGGCCCGCTGCAGCAGCCATAGGCCCTGCTCCCGCGCCCGGACGGCATCGGGGACAGGCGCCGCGCGATCCGCGGGGGCCGATGATGGCGTTTCGGTGCGCATTAGCACCATGATCCTCTCCTCGGCGAGTAATAGCTCCCTAAGACTGGGGTGAGAGTGCCCTCACGGCGCCCGATCGTCAATAATCGCTCGGCGTGGAGGACGCTATCGCGACCCAGTTCGACGGGCGGGGAGACATTGAGTGCGCGGCCGGCGACCTGGCCGAGCGAATTCCACCTGGGCTGGCACCGCTGGCCCGCCTGGCCTTCAACTACCGCTGGTCCTGGCTGCCGGGCGCTCCGGAGCTGTTCCGGGCGATCGATCCGGACCGGTTTGACCTGTGCCTGCACAACCCGGTCCGCCTGCTCCAGGAGTCTCCGGCGCGGGTCCTGCGGCGGGCCGCCGAGAACCAGTCGCTGGTGGCCCAGGCCTCGGTGCTGGAGACCCAGGTGGCCGCCGATCTCCAGCGTCCGTTCATTGAGGCGCCCTTCGACGACCGCCACCCGGTGGCGTTTCTGTGCGCCGAATACGGCGTCCACGTCTCGCTTCCGGTCTACTCCGGCGGCCTGGGCGCCCTGGCCGGCGACCTGCTCAAGGAGGCTTCGGACCGGGCGGTGCCGCTGGTGGCGGTCGGCCTCATGTACCGCAAGGGGTACTTCCGCCAGCGCATCGACGCCTCCGGGTGGCAGCACGAGTACTGGGTGGAGACCGACCCGGAGCGGCTGCCCGCCGCGCTGGTCACCGGCTCGGATTCGACGCCGCTGACGGTCAGCGTCCCCATCGCCGACCGGGACGTGACCGCTCGGATCTGGCGCGTGGACGTGGGCCGGATCCCCCTGTTCCTGCTGGACACCGACTGTGCTGAGAACGGCCCCATGGAGCGGTGGATCACCGGCCGGCTGTACGACGGCGATCCCGAGACACGGCTGGCCCAGTACACGCTGCTCGGCGTGGGCGGCATCCGAGCTCTGCGGGCGATGGGCTTTGCGCCGTCGGTCATCCACCTCAACGAGGGCCACGCCGCGCTGGCGCCGCTGGAGCTGGCCCGGGGCAGCGTGGCCGACGGCCGCCTGCCGGCCGAGGCCCTGGAGGATGCCCGCCGGCGGACCGTGTTCACCACCCACACCCCGGTGCCGGCCGGCAACGATTCCTACCCGCCCGAGGAGATCAAGAAGGTCGTCGGCCGGCTCGCCCAGGAGGTGGGCTGGTCGCCGGAGGACCTGGTCGCGCTCGGGCGCAACCACCCGGCCGACCACCAGGCCCCGTTTGGGGTCACCCAGGCCGCGCTGCGGATGAGCCGCGCCGCCAACGCGGTGAGCCGCCGGCACGGCGAGGTGGCGCGCGACATGTGGCAGGGCCTGTGGCCGGACCGAGCCGCCGAGGACGTGCCGATCGGACACGTCACCAACGGCGTCCATGTCCCCACCTGGCTGGGCGTGCCGATGCGGGAGCTGCTGGACCGGTACCTGCCTGAGGACTGGTGCGCCCACGCGGCCGATCCCGCGGTGTGGAGCGCGGTCGATCGCATCCCGGCCGAGGAGCTGTGGGCAATGCGCCGACGCCAGCGCGAGGCGCTGGTGGAGTTCATCCGGGGACGCAGCGTGGCCGACCGCCTGCTGCGCTCAGACGTCCGCGACTATGTGGAGGGGGCCTACCGCGCGTTCGATCCCGACGTGCTGACGATCGGCTTCGCTCGCCGGGTGGCCACGTACAAGCGGCTGGAGATGCTCATCCGGGACCCGGACTGGACGGTGAAGCTGCTGGACGGCGATCGCCCGGTTCAGGTGGTGCTGGCCGGCAAGGCCCACCCCCGGGACGAGGAGGCCAAGCGGGCGCTGCAGAGCGTGTTCGGCCTCAAGGCGGCCCCCGTGGTGGGCGAGCGGGTGGTGTTCCTCGACGATTACGACCTGGGCACCGGCGCGGCTCTCGTCCGTGGCTGTGACGTGTGGCTCAACCTGCCCCGCCCGCCCCTGGAGGCCAGCGGGACCAGCGGGATGAAATCGGTGTTCAACGGCGGGCTTCAGCTGTCGGTCCTGGATGGGTGGTGGGCCGAGGCCTACGACGGTGACAACGGCTGGGCCATCTCCGGCGAGGTCGACCCTGACCACCCGGCTCAGGACGCGCGCGACGCCGCCGCCTTCCACCGGCTGCTCGACGAGCAGGTGCTGCCGGCGTTCTATGACCGTGACCCATCCGGCATCCCGGCGCGCTGGGTGGAGATGATGCGGGCGTCGCTGCGGACGCTGGGTCCGCGCTTCTGCGCCACCCGCATGCTGATGGAGTACCTGAACGGCCCCTACCAGGCCGCGTAGCGGTTCACCCCTACAGCAGATCCGAGAGCGGGCGCGGTCCCGGGCCCACGTACTTCGCCGTCGGCCGGATCAGCTTGCCCTCACGCTTCTGCTCCATGATGTGAGCCGACCAGCCGGCGGTGCGAGCGCACGTGAACATGGGGGTGAACAGCGCCGGCGGCACCTGGGCGAAGTCAAGCACCACGGCTGACCAGAACTCGACGTTGGTGGCCAGCACGCGGTCCGGTCGCCGGGCCTGGAGCTCGGCCAACGCCGCCCGCTCCAGCGCCTCGGCCACCTCCACCCGAGGCGCGCCGATCTCCTTGGCCGTCCGGCGCAGGACTCGCGCCCGGGGGTCCTCCGCGCGGTACACCCGGTGGCCGAAGCCCATCAGCCGCTGCCCGGCGTCCAGCACCGCCTTGACGTAGCGCTCGGCGTCGCCCGAGGCGGCGACGTCGTCAAGCATCTTGAGCACCCGGGAGGGGGCGCCGCCGTGAAGTGGCCCGGACAGCGCGCCCACCGCGGCCGACAGGGCGGCGGCCACGTCGGCCCCGGTGGAGGCGACCACCCGGGCGGTGAAGGTGGAGGCGTTCATCCCGTGCTCGGCGGCCGAGTTCCAGTAGGCGTCGATGGCCTTGACGTGACGGGGGTCGGCCTCGCCGCGCCAGCGGATGAGGAACCGCTCCGGGATGGAGGTCGCCGTATCGATCTCCCGCTGGGAGACCGGTGGCCGGCCGATCCCGCGGGCGGACTGGGCGACAAACGACAGCGCCATGACCGAGGCCCGGGCCAGGTTGTCACGGGCCTCCGCGTCGGAGATGTCGATGAGCTGGCCGAACCCCCACTCGGGAGCGAGCATGGCCAGGGCCGACTGGACGTCGACCCGTGGGTCCCCGGAGTGGACGCTGAGCGAGTGCGGCTCGGCGGGGGGCAGTCCCGGTTTCAGCGTGCCGTCGACCAGCAGGCCCCACACCTGCTCAAACGGCACCTGGCCGACCAGCTCCTCGATGTCGACCCCGCGGTAGCGCAGAGCGCCTCCCGCCCGGTCGGGCTCGGCGATCTCAGTGGCGAAGGCGACGACGCCCTCAAGGCCCGACTGAACTTCCGAAGTGGCGGACATGCGGCGCGTCTCCTGGACAGGGGTTCAGGTCGGCCCACAGCGTAATGACTTGGGGGCGGGTTCCCGCCGCCGGCAGCGGCCGATAGGCTCGCGGGCGATGTCCGAGCTGCTGGCCCGCTCCGCCACCGACCTGGCCGCGCTGATCCGGGCCGGGGACCTGACCGCGCGGGAGCTGGTCCAGGCGTCCCTGGACCGGATCGCGGCGCTGGATCCGCAGATCAACGCGTTCACCCACGTGGCGGCTGAGTCCGCCACCAGGGAGGCGGCGGCGATCGCTCCCGGTGACCCCCGGCCGTTCGCCGGGGTGCCGATCGCCATCAAGGACAACCGGCCGGTGGCCGGCCTGCCGATCACCATGGGCAGCGACCTGTTCGGCGATCAGGTGGCCGATCACGACGCCCATCTCGTCCGCCGGCTGCGCGAGGCCGGATTCGTCATTGTGGGCAAGACCAGCCTGCCCGAGATGGGCATCCTGCCCACCACCGAGCCGCGCCGGTTCGGGCCGACCCGCAACCCCTGGGCACTGGACCGGACGCCGGGCGGCTCCAGCGGCGGCGCCGCGGCGGCGGTGGCCGCCGGGATGGTGCCGGTCGCCCACGGCAACGACGGCGGCGGATCGATCCGGATCCCGGCCGCCTGCTGCGGGCTGGTGGGTCTCAAGCCCGCCCGGGGCCGCGTCTCGGTGGGGCCGGACGGCGGCCACAGCTTCCTGGTCAGCGATGGCGTTCTGACCCGGACGGTGGCCGACACCGCGGCCATCCTCGACGTGCTGGCGGGGTATGAGCCGGGGGATGCCACCTGGGCGCCCCCGCCCCCCGCCCCGTACGCGGAGCTGGGGGCCCGGGAGCCGGGACGGCTGCGCATCGCCCTGGCCCTCAACCCGCCGCTGGACGGGGCCCCGCTGGATCCGGTCAACGAGGCGGCCGCCCGGGCGGCGGGCGCCCTGCTGGAATCGCTCGGCCATCAGGTGGAGGAGGTGACGGCGCCCTGGTCAGGGCTTGACCTGCTGCCGGACTTCACCCGGGCGTTCGGACCGCTCATCTCGCTCACCACATGGGTGGGCGGCCGTCTGGCCGGCCGGGAGCCCGAGGAGGCCGACGTGGAGCCGCTCACCTGGCTGATGTGGGAGCGCGCCCGCAACCATGACACCCTGTCGCTGCTGACCTCACAGGCGCGGCTGGAGGCGGTGGCGCGCTCGTTGATCACCTTCTTCGCCCCCTATGACGCGGTGCTCACCCCGGCGCTGGGGCGGCGGCCGGTGCCGATCGGCGAGATCCACGGCCGCGGGCCCGATCCCTGGGGCCACTACCAGCGCTCCGGGCACTTCACCCCGTACACGGCAATCGTCAACGTCACCGGTCAGCCGGCGATCATGCTCCCGCTCTACCTGGGGGAGGATGGGCTGCCGACCGCGGTGCACCTGATCGGGCCGCCGGCGCGGGAGGAGGTGGTGCTCGCCCTGGCCGCGCAGCTGGAGCAGGCGCTGCCCTGGGCCGACCGCCGTCCCGCGCTCGTCGGCTGAGGCGAGACCGGCGCCGCCCGCCGGCGGGGTCGTCGGCGCGGACCGCCCGGGGCCACCACGGAAGCGACGTCTCCGCAGGGCGTGTGCCTAGAATGCGCACTTCGCCGGACCTGATTTCAGCACCGAAGAAGAGGAACCCGAGAGACATGGCCTACGTGATCGCCGAGCCCTGCATTGGCACGAAGGACAACTCGTGCGTGGAGGTCTGCCCGGTCGACTGCATCCATCCGACGCCGGACGAGCCCGACTACGACAAGGTCGAGATGCTCTACATCGATCCGGAGGAGTGCATCGACTGCGACGCGTGCGTCGAGGCCTGCCCCGTCGACGCCTGCTTTGCCGAGGATCAGCTGCCCGACGAGTGGCAGAAGTACATCCAGCTCAACTCCAACTACTACAAGAATTAGCCGGGGCCCGGCCGGCGGGTCCGCGGCCCGGCCGCCAGCGACCCGGCCGCCAGCGACCCGGCCTCCAGCGACGCCGGGCCGGGCTCAGGCCATCGGCAGGGACATGCCGACCGGCTTGGGCGCCGCCGCCGGAGCCGGAGCCTGCATGACCGGCAGCTCAATCGGCGACAGGGCGATCAGGCCGCGCGCCCCCTGGCGAAGGGCCTGGGCAGCGGGATCGTCAGGGTCGGCGAACACCAGCGGCACGCCGCTGTCGGACTGCTCACGCAGCGGCATGGTGAGCGGCACCTTGGCCAGGAGCGGGACATCAAGCTCCTCGGCCAGCAGCTGACCACCACCCTCGCCGAAGATCTGGAAGCGCTCGCCGCCCGGGGTGACGAAGCCGGACATGTTCTCGATCACCCCGGCGATCTCCAGCTTGAGCTTGGTCGCCATCTCGGCGGAGCGGGCCGCCACCTTCTGGGCCACCGGCTGAGGAGTGGTGACGAGCAGGAACTTGGCCTGGGGCAGGAGCTGGGCGAGGGTCATGGACACGTCGCCGGTGCCGGGGGGAGGTCGATGAGCAGGTAGTCCAGCGGACCCCAGTCCACGTCCTCCAGGAACTGCTGCAGGGCCTTGTGGAGCATGGGGCCACGCCACACCACCGCGGCGTCCTCCTCCACAAAGAAGCCGATCGACATGACGCTGATCCCCTCCTGGGCCTCGATGGGGATCAGCTTGCGCTCGGCGTTGACCCGGGGGCGCTGGGCGCCGAGGCCCAGCATGCGCGGCTGCGAGTAGCCCCAGACATCGGCATCGAGCACGCCCACGCGCTTGCCCTCGGCGGTCAGGGCCGCGGCCAGATTGGCGGTCACGCTGGACTTGCCCACGCCGCCCTTGCCCGAGCCGACGCAGATGACGTTGGAGACCTGGGCCAGGGCGCCCTCGGGCAGTCCGCCGCGGCCGAGCTTGCGGCCCAGGGCCGCCTTCTCGTCGCCGGACAGGACATCGAAGCTGACGTTGACGCCGGTCACGCCCTCCAGCCCGCTGACCGCCTGGGCCACCCCGGTCTGGAAGTGGCTGCGGATCGGGCAGCCGGGCGTCGTCAGAGAGACCATCACGTCGACCACGCCGTTGGGGTGAATGTCGATCGACCGCACCATCTCCAGCTCCACGATGTCTCGGCGCAGCTCGGGGTCGATCACGGAACGAAGGGCCTGGGTGACTTGATCTCTGGTCGGCATGGGTTTCATTCAAGCAGACGCCCTGAGCCGCGCTGGGGTTCCCGGTTGCGCTCCAGCCCGGCCGCGCGGGATACTCCGTGACGTGCGACGGATGGTGTTCGCCGGGGCCATGGTGGTGGTGCTGGCCGCGGGGTTGGCCGGTCTGGCGCTGGCCGGGCGGTCCGGACCGGCCGCTCGGGCCGCGAGCGTGTCCCCGGTGGCCCACCGGGCGCGCGCGGCGCAGGCCACCCGGGCCACCCGCCGGGCGCCGTCGGTGTCGGCGGTGAGCGGCTCCACCTGCTTTGTCGGCGTGCCCTATTGCTCGGAGTCGCCCTGCACCGAGTACGTGGCCGTGCCCTCGTCCACGGTCTACGTTGTCCCGGCGATCCGCCAGGCGCAGCCGATCAGGGGGTGCTCCGGTCAGCGGCGCCGGTCACGCGCGGCCGCCTCTGCCGCCTTTCCCGACTCGCTGCAGGTGATCACCGCGCAGCTGGCCCGGCGCCTGGCGGCCCAGCACCCGGCGGTTCCCGCCGCCGGGGGCCGCCACCCCTAGTCGGTGCGGTCAGGCGCAGGCTCAGGCGACGGCGCTGGCCAGCCGGTCGCCGATCAGGGCCACCGCGTCCAGGTCGTCGTGGAGCAGATGCTGGCAGAGCACCCGGCTGACCCCGGCCTGCTTGAGCGCCGCCAGCTGCTCGGCGGCGGACTCGACGGTGCCGACGATCCACCCCGCTGGGGGGGCTGAGGCCACGTCCGGGAGTCCGGCCCGTTCGGTCAGGCGGGCCGCGCGGTCGCGCAGCTCGGCCTCGTCGGCACCGACCACCACCCCGGTCATGACCGAGAACGGCAACGCGTCGCGGCCGACCTGCGCGCAGGCCCGCTGCACCGCCTCCCGGCGGGTGCGCACGTCCTGGAGGGCGGGGAACGGCGTGTTGTACTCGTCGGCGTAGCGGGCGGCCAGGGCGACGCTGCGCCGGCCGCCGGAACCGCCCATGATCAGGGGCGGATGAGGCTGCTGAACCGGGCGGGGCTGGGCGTCGAGGTCGCGCAGGGTGTAATGGCGGCCGGAGAACGAGAACGGTGACTCGGTCCAGCCGCCCAGGATGATCTGCAACTGCTCCTCCAGCACGTCCATGCGCTCACCAGTGGAGGGGAACGGGAAGCCATAGGCCTGGTGCTCACGCTCATGCCAGCCGGCGCCCAGCCCCAGCTCAATGCGTCCGCCCGAGACGTGGTCGGCGCTGGCCACCACCTTGGCCAGCTCGGAGGGGTGGCGGAAGGTGGCCGGGGAGACCATGGTGCCCAGCCGCAGGTGCGACGTGACGGCGGCGAGCGCGGCCAGCGTGGCCCAGGCGTCAAGCGAGCCGCGCTCCGGGTGCTGGCCGTCCAGATTCAGGTAGTGATCGGAGCGGAACAGGGCCGGGATGTGATGTTGCTCACACGCCTGCGCCAGGGCCACCCACTCCGCCCAGCTGACGCCCTCCTGTCCCTCAATCATCAGACACAGCTGCATGCCACCGACCTCCTTGGTTGCGGTCATTAAAGACCGACGGGGCGCCACTTGCGTGACGCCCCGGCGGTTGAGGGAGGAGAGGGTGCTGCATTCGCCGGCGAGATATGAGGCCGGCGAACCTGACCCGCGACGGCGCTCTCCTGGGCGCTCGCGGAGGAAGCTGGGGTTAGGACAGCGAGGTCAGCCGTCCCTGGGCGGTGGTGACCGCCGAGCGGACCTCACGCTCCACCCGCCGGCGGTTCTGCGTGACGCTGCGCTCGACGCTGGAGCGACGCTGGCGCAGCTCCCGCTCGAACTTGGTGCGCGTGCGGCGCACCTGACGCTCAAACCGGTTGCGCGCGCTGGCACCCCGGCGCTCGTAGCGCTTGAGCTCACGCTCCATGCCGGAGCGGGTGCCGTACCTGGTGGCCAGGCCCCGGACGGTGGAGACGAAGTTGTCCCGGGCCAGCAGCCCGGCGCCGACCGGCACCAGCACGGCGCGCTCGGCCAGAACCTGCGCCGCCTCGACCCGCGTCTTGGGCTGGGTGGAGGTGGTGGTGCGGCGGCTCGCGGTGGTGCGGCGGGCACTGGCCGGCTTGGCCGTCGCCCGGCGGGTCCCGGTGGCCCGCTGCGTGGCCCGCGCCGGCTTGCGGGTGCTCGTCTTGGTGGTGGTGGCGGGTTTCGCTGTCCCGGAGTTTGTGGTGTCAGCCATAGTCGGTCTCACTTCGCTCAAGTTTCGTAATGGATTCTAGCTCGGTTGCTCGCGTTGGGCGAACACACGTTTGTAACCCACCACGTCTGCCCGGTTACATCTCGGACTGCGCGGAGCCGCTCGGTACGGAGCTCTACCCGCCCCCGTCAGGAGCGCACACAAAAGGTGGGTCAGGCGGTGCGCCGGGAGAGCTGACCGTCGAACCCGACCCGCCGCAGCCAGGCCGCGGGGTCGTCGAGCTCGGCCAGCGTCGGCAGGGCCGCCGGTCCGGAGAACACGTGGCGAAGCGCCGGGGGGCCGGCCGCGTCGACGACCGCATCGCAGAAGAACTTGCCCTGCTCGTATTGGCGCAGCTTGAGCTCCAGGCCGAGCAGCCGGCCGACGAGCCGGGACAGCCCGGACTGGGAACGGCGCCGGCGGTCCAGCGCCGACCGGAGCTGGGGCAACGACGGGAGCAGGTCCGGAGCGACCTTGTCCATGACGTGCTCGGCGTGTCCCTCAATGACCGCCATCACCGCCTGGACGCGGTTGAGGGTCTCCCGCTCGGAGGGCGAGGCGACGATGGAGACCAGGTCCCCGTGGCGGATCGAGGAGGCCATCCGCCGCAGCTCCTCGCCGGTGGGCAGCCGCAGCTTACGCTCGGCGTCGATCCGGAGTTCGGCGCTGCGCAGCAGCTCACGCACCAGCCCGGCCACGTGCCCGTGCAGCCACGGCACCCCGGAGAACTGGACGGCATGGGTGACCTCATGGAGCGCCACCCAGGTCATGAACTCATCCTCCTGGGCCTCGAAGGCCTGGACCGCCTGCCCCAGGTTGGGAAGCACAAACAGGAGGCGCGGCGGGCGCGGATCCACCGCCTCGTCGAGCAGCACCAGCTCGTACTGACCGAGCACCCGCTGGGCCAGATAGCCGAGCACCACGCCCACCTCGGTGGTGACGACCACTCCGGCGGCCAGCTGCGCGGCCGGTCGCAGTGGTCCCAGTCCCTCCCCGGCCCGCTGGAGAATCGGGTCCAGCAGCCCCCGCATGCCGCGGATGTTGGTGGCCACCCATTCGCGGCGGCCGATGCCCTCCGGCGGCGGCAGCGGCCGGGCCGGCTCCAGCCCGGTGTAGGCGGTGACGCGGCGCTCGGACTCGGCGGCCAGCGCCGTCAGATCGGCCCGCGGCCGGGCCGCGTCACCCGTGCCGGCCACATAGCCGGCGATCTTCTCGGCCAGGATCCAGTCGATCACGCCCGGATCCGTTCCAGCTCATGCAGGGTGTCGGGGTGGCGGGCCGCCACCAGATGCGAGCTGGGGGTGGCATCCAGCGGTGCGCCCAGGGCCTCATCGCAGTCAGAAAAGGCCACATAACCCCCGCCCTCGCGCACGATCAGCTGCCCGGCGGCGGCGTCCACCCCCCGGCAGCGCCGGAGTGTGACCATGCCGTCGAACCGGGCGGCGGCCACCTGGCACAGGGTGGCGGCGATCGTCCCCATGGCCCGGAGCCGGTGGGCGGACTCCACCAGGTCGTCAATGGAGGCCTGGACCCAGCGCGGGTCCGCCGACTCAATCCCCAGCAGCTCCAGCTTCCCGTCCCGCGCCCGCCGCTCCGGGAGCGCCGGGTCCAGGCGCTGTCCGTTCAGCCACGCTCCCTCGCCCCGGCGCGCCCACCACTCCTCGCCGGAGCCGAAGTCATGGACAAAGCCGAAGTCGACGTCGGCCATGGTGGTGCCGGCGGCGACCGCCACCGAGAGCGCGTAGTGCGCGGCGCGGCGCTTGGCGTTGAGCGACCCGTCGATGGGGTCGATGATGACCCGGACCGCCGGGCTGCCGAAGTCGACCTCCCCGCGCTCCTCCGACAGGGCCTGGAACGCGTGGCCCTGCTCGTGCAGCGCGGTCAGCTCGCGCAGCATCACCGTCTCGGCGGACCGGTCAAGCACCAGCGTCCGGTCGCCGCCGCTGCCCCGGGTGCCGGTCTCCACGGCCCGTTCGGCCGTGCTCGGTGCGGCCTCCAACACCTCGGTCAGACCGGTCACCGCGCGCCGGCAGACCGCCAGCCAATCTGCGTCGAGTGCCGTGTCCGAGGGCGCCATCCTCAACCTATGCTGTCAAACGGTGAGTGAGGACCTTCCCATGGGCGCCGGGCCGGGCGACTTGACGCTGCTCACCGACCGGGCCGCGGCCGACCGTCCCCTGGACGGTTTGTCCGATCTCCAACGTCAGGCCGCCGTTCATGGCGAGCGCATGCTGGTGGTGTCGGGACCGGCCGGCTCGGGCAAGTCGCGGGCGGTGGAAGCGCGCTTTCACTGGCTGGCCGGCCAGGGCGGCGCGCTGGAGCAGATCGGTGTGCTGGTCCCCAGCGAGGCCCGGGCGGCGGCGGTGCGGGCCCGGCTGGAGGCGCAGCTGGATGTCGCCTACGAGGAGCTGGTGGTGCTCACGCCGGCCCTGTTGGCGGGGCGGGTCCTGCGGGCGGCCGGCACCGTCGGTGAACCGCTGGAGTCCGTGCTCAGCGCTGGGGACCGTCTGGCCATGCTGGTGGAGCGCATCGACGAGCTCTCGCTCGCCCATCATGACTTCGGCGGGCGGCCGACGCTGCTCCTCGGCGGCTTTATCCGGCGGATCGATCGGCTCAAGGCGGAGCTGGTCAGCGCCGAGGATTACGCCCGGTGGGCCGATGCCCTGGTGGAGCCCGAGGCGGTGGCCGCGCGTCAGCGGGAGTTCGCCGCCATCTACCGGGCTCATGAGCGGATGCTGAGCGAGGCCGGCGCCCGGGATGACGGCAACCTGATCGCCGATGCGCTGGGACTGGTGCGCCGCCAGCCGGCGCTGGCGGTGCGGTTTGAGCACCTGCTGATCGACGACGCCCAGGAGCTGGATCTGGCCGCCGCCGAGCTGGCCGGCGCGGTGGCCGGGGCGACCCTGACGGTGGCCGGGGATCCCGACGCCGGGCTGCGGCGCTACCGGGGCGCCGGTGGCGAGCGGATGGCGGCGTTCCGGGCGGCGGCCGTCCGGACGGTGGAGCTGAGGCGGAGCGAGCGCTGCCCGGCGCGGGTGTGGGCGGCGGCGCGGGCGGTGCTGCCGTCGGCGGGGGATTCAGTGGGCGAGGGCGCCGGGGCCGCCGGCGACGTGGAGTTGTGGCGGTGCGCCAACGAGCGCTCCCAGGCCCAGGCGGTGGCGGCCGACATCGAGCGGCTGCTGGCCCGGGGCGGGGATGCGGGACGTATCGTCGTGCTCGTCCCGGAGATCACCCATGAGGGCCAGGCGCTCGGGGTGGCCCTGGAGGAGCGGGCGATCGCCCACCGGCTGATCGGGGAGGCGGCCTTCTTTCAGCGCGCGGAGATCCGCGATGTCCTGGCCTGGCTGCGGCTGCTCGCCGATCCCACCGATGCGGGCGCGGTGGTGCGCGCCCTGGCTCGGCCGCCGGTGGAGCTGCGCTCGGTCGACATCGCCCGCTGCACCCAGATCGCGCGGCGGCGCAAGCTGGACATGGTGTCGGCGCTGGCGGCCGCCACCGAGGCCCCCCAGGTGCCCCCAGAGGCGCGGGACCGCATCCGGGTGTTCCTGAAGCTGTACCGGGCCGGCTCGGCGGCGCTGGACACCAGCCGCCCGGACCTGTACGTCCACCGCCTGATCGAGCGTCTCGGATTGCGCCGCCAGCAGCTGTTCACCGCCCAGGCCGACGTGGTGGAGCGGCTGCGGGCGCTGGCCGACTTCGGCCAGCTGGCCTCGGCGTTCGTGGCCCGGCTGCCGCAGTCGACCCCGCGGGAGTTCGCCCGGTCGATCGCCGCGGTGGCCGACTTTGGGTTGCGCGAGCAGGAGGAGCCGGACCTGGGCGCGCCCGGTCTCGTCCAGGTGCTCACCCTGGACGCGGCCGGCGGACTGGAGGCCGACCACGTATACGTGATCGGGCTGCACGCCCGGATCAAAGCGCCGGCATTTGAGCCCATTCCCGACGAGCTTTTGTCCGAACGGCTGCCGGTCGACGATCAGGACACCCGGCGGGCGGCGCTGCGCCGGCGGTTGTACGTGGGCCTGAGCCGGACCCGGCGGCGGCTGGTGCTCGCCTACCCGCGGGCCGACGACCGGGGAGCGCCGCTGTCGCCGGCGGCGGAGCTGGAGGCGGTGCGGGCGGCGGTCGGCGGCGCCTGGCAGGACCATGAGGAGGAGCTGTTCGGCCCGGACGAGGCCCTGCACTCCACCTACCGCCTGCTGCGCGACGAGCTGCTGGAGGGGACGACGCGCGCGGCCTCCCGATTGGGGGAGCTCCGCTTTGACACCGATCTCGACGTCTCCCACGCGGTGGTCCGGTATCTGGAGTTGTTGAAGCTGGCCGCGCTGATCGCCCGCCCGGAGGCCCAGAGCGTGGCCGAGTCGCTGCGCGACGTCAACGCCCGCATCCTCCAGGCGGTCACCGCTGAGCAGCGGGAGATCTTTGAGTCCTCCGCCCTGGATGACTACCTGCTTGACGCCGAGCGTGACGCCCGCCGCCGGGCTCAGGCGATCGTGGCCCGGGACGAGCCGTCGCTGGAGCCGTTCCTGCCCCGCCGCGGGGAGGGGGTCGTCCTGTCGGCCACCGACATCGACACGTACCGGACCTGCCCGCTGAAGTACAAGTTCGCCCGGGTGTTCCGGATCCCCCAGGAGCCGACGCTGCACCAGCGGTTCGGGATCCTCGTCCACCAGGTGCTGGAGCGCTACCACCTGGGTGGGCGGGAATCATCTCCGGGCACGCTGCCCGAGCTGCTGGGGCTGCTGGAGGCCGGCTGGCGCCGCGGCGGATTCGGCGACTCCGAGGAGGAACGCCAGCTGCGGGGCAAGGCGGCGGCCGCCCTGACTCGCTACCACGAGCGGTTCCGTTCCGAGGAGGCCCAGCCGGTCTGGTTCGAGCGCCAGTTCACGTTCAAGCTGGGGCCGCACCTGCTCCGCGGGCGGGTCGACCGCGTCGACCGGCTCCCCGACGGCGCCTACGAGCTGATCGACTACAAGACCGGCCGCCCCAAGACCGCCGTCCAGCTGGCCGACGACGTCCAGCTCTCCCTGTACGCCGTGGGCGCCCGCGAGTCCTGGCAGCTGGAGGCGTCCCGCCAGGCCTACTACTACCTGCTGGACGACGAGAAGGTGGAGGTCGGGGAGAGCGACCGGGGAGAGTGGGTGCGCGAGGTGGCCCTGGAGGTCGCCGAGGGCATCCTGTCGCAGGGATTCGAGCCGACGCCGTCGTTTGCGGCGTGCTCGCTCTGCGACTACCGGCTCCTGTGCCCGGCCGCGGAGCGCTGAGTCGGGTCCCCGCGGCGAGTGTGAAAATAAGCCGCCATATCCGGCCGCAGTGACATCTCGGCGCTCCGAAACGTGACAGTGGCCCCCCGGAGAGCCGGCGCGCAGGCGAATCTCCGCGGACCGCCCACGTTCACGCGCCGGCCCGCCGCGGCGAGGGACTGGGGCCTACGGAACGTCGGGCTCGTCCCCGCCCCGCTGGCGGAGAAACCGCTGCAGCTCCCGGGCGATGGTCTCCCCGGACGGCAGCGCGGTGGGAGCGTCATCGGCCTCCTCGCCGGCGGCCTGCTCGAGGCGTTCCACAAATGCCTGGACGTCCGGGTCGCTCTGCACGGCCACGTTGACCTGGCTCTCGTAGTCGGCGGCGGCGGATTCCAGCTCGGAGCCGTCGACGGCCACGCCGACCAGGCCCTCCAGCTTGCGGACCAGGGCGAGCGCCGCTTTGGGATTGGGGGTGGCGGCGATGTAGTGGGGGACGGCGGCCCACAGACTGGCCGAGGGCAGGCCGGCCTCCTGGCAGGCCGCGTGGAGGATCCCGACGATGCCCGTGGGGCCCTCGTAGGAGGAGGGGGCGAGGCCGAGGCGGGCCACCAGGGCCGCATCGGAGCTCAGGCCGGTGACCGAGATCGGCCGGGTGTGGGGGACGTCGGCGAGCAGGGCGCCCATCGTCACCACCAGCTGGGCGCCGAGCACCTCGGCCAGCTCCACCACGATCTTGCAGAACGTCCGCCAGCGAAACGAGGGCTCGGAGCCGGTCATGAGGATGAGATCCCGGGGGGCGCGGGGGACGCGGGCCTCAAACAGCTCCACCTCCGGCCAGACGACCTCCCGGGCCTGCCCGTCGACCATCCGTACCCGCGGCCGCGTGGCCTGGAAGTCGTAGAACTCCTCGGGGTCGATGGTGGCGAACCGGCGGGCCCCCAGGGCCGAGCCGACGAACTGGATGGCGCTGGAGGCGGCGTCGGCCGCATCGTTCCAGCCCTTGAACGCGCAGATGAGCGCGGGGGCCCTGAGACCATCCGGGCGGTGCTCCCATTGCAACGGCTGCATCCGACTCACCGTACATCATGGGCTGATGCGTCCTGACGAGCATCCCACCGTGGCCGACAGGGAGCGGATGGCCGGCGGCGGGCCGGAAACGACCCCCGCGGTGAGTGCCCTGCGCCCCGGCCAGCCGGTGGATGCGGTGTTCGCCTGCACTCGTAAGGACCGGCTCACCACCCGCACCGGTTCGCCCTACCTGGCCCTGGAGCTGCGTGACCGGACCGGCGCCGTGGCGGCCCGCGTGTTCCAGAACGCCGACGCCCTGGCCGGCCGGTTTGAGCGGGGGGACATCGTGCGGGTGCGCGGCCGCGTGGAGCGATTCCGGGACGAGCTGGTGCTGGAGGTGGACCAGATCAGGGCGGCCGCCGAGGCCGACGGCGTCGACCCGGCCCGCTTTCTGCCGGTCGCCTACCGGGATCTGGACGAGCTTGACGGCTTCCTGGAGCACCTGGCCGGCGAGGTCTATGACCGCGGGTACCAGAGCCTGCTGCGGTCGCTGCTCGGCGATGAGGCGCTCCGCGCCGCCTGGCGCCGTGCCCCCTGCAGCCGCGCCGGCCACCACGCCTACCTGGGCGGGCTGCTGGAGCACACGGTGGCCGTGGCCACGCTGGCCCATGAGACCTGCCAGCTGCACCCCGGCCTCAACTCCGACCTCCTGCTCACAGCCGCGCTCACCCATGATCTCGGCCATACCCGTCAGTTCACCTACGGTGCCGAGATCGGCCTCACCGACGAGGGACGGCTACTCGGTCACCTGGTGATCGGCGAGCGCCTGCTCGACGAGCGCAGCCGCGGGCTGCTGGGCGAGGATCGGCGGCTCGCTCTGCTGCACTGCGTGCTGTGCCACCACGGCCCCGGCTCGGCCCCCGGGGGGCGGTTCGGCTCCGCCGAGGCGGTGGCGCTGTTCCGGCTCAACGCTCTCGACGCCGCCGTCAAGGGCGCCCTGGAGCACGGGCTAAGCTCCGATTAGTCCCCTTTTTCAGGAGGTTTGCCGTGGACGTCGAGATCTGGTCGGACATCGCCTGCCCGTGGTGCTACATCGGCAAGCGCCGGTTTGAGGCCGCGCTGGAGCGCTTCGAGCACCGCGACGAGGTCACCGTCACCTGGCGCAGCTTTGAGCTTGACCCGGAGGCGCCGGCGAGCCGCGAGGGGAGCCTGGCCGAGCATCTGGCCCACAAGTACGGGATGTCGGTGGAGCAGGCTCAGACCAGCCAGGCGCAGATGACCGAGACCGCCGCCGGCGAGGGGCTGGAGTTCCGGTTTGACCAGGCGCGCGGCGGCAACACGTTCGACGGTCACCGGCTCATCCACCTGGCCGAGGCCCACGGACTTCAGGGAGCCATGAAGGAGCGCCTCCTGCGCGCCTACTTCACCGAGGGCGAGCTCATGTCCGACCGCCCCACCCTGGTCCGCCTCGGCACCGAGGTCGGCCTGCCGGCCGAGGAGATTGAGCAGATGCTGGCCGGCCTGGCCTACGTCTCCGAGGTGCGCGATGACGAGCGCGCCGCGGCCGGCCTGGGGATCAGCGCGGTGCCCACGTTCGTGGTCGACCGGGCGCTGGGCGCGTCGGGAGCCCATCCCCCGGAGGCGCTGCTGGAGCTCCTGCGTGAGGGCTGGGCGCGCCGGCCGCTGAGCGGCGTCGTCGCCGCCGAGGGCGAGTCCTGCGACGCCAGCGGCTGCTGAGACGCTAGCCCTGCCGGATCCGCCGGCGCTTGCCGGTGATCTGCCACGGGCCGGGCGTGAAGTCGAGCACCAGGTTGGCCAGCCAGACGATCAGGGTCGCCCACACGTAGGTCCAGAACCCGTGGATGGCAAACCCGCCCACGATGTCGTCGGTGATCACCAGCATGAGCAGCGAGACGAAGAACCAGGCAATCCCGAAGGTGAGTAGCGCCAGCGGGAGCGTGATCAGTCGCAGCAGCGGCTTGAGCAGCGTATTGAGCACGCCGAACACCGCTGCGGCCAGCAGCAGCGATCCGAAGTGCGAGACGGTGACGTTCGTCAGCAGCGCGGCCACAATGGCGAGCACCACCGCGTTCGTCAGCCAGGAAATCGCCAGCCGTACCGGCAGCGACGGGGTGTGATTCATCGATCGACGGTCCCTTCGAACGGTTGTGGTCACAGCGTACCGCCCGGCCCCCACGGGCTAGCGTAACCGGGCTCATGTCGGTCGCCTTCACCCCCTTTCATCGCGGCGGCGCCGGTTCGCCGATGGTCTGCCTGCACGGGTTCACCGACACCTGGCGGACCTGGGAGCTGACGCTGCCCATGCTCCAGGCCCAGCATGACGTGCTGGCCTCCACCCTTCCCGGCCACGCCGGCGGACCCCCGCTGGACGGCCGGGTCGACGAGGACCGGATCGCCGACCTGCTGGAGGAGGCGATGGACGCCGCCGGCTTTGTCACCGCGCATCTGGTCGGCAACTCGCTCGGCGGCTATCTGGCGCTGCGCCTGGCCGCCCGCGGGCGGGCGCGCACCGTGGTGGCGCTGGCTCCGGCGGGCGGCTGGGCGGAGGGGGATCACTCCTACCGGGAGACGCTCCGCTACTTCGCCAAGATGAACCAGCTGGTCCGCCAGGCGGCGCCGTACGCCGATCAGATCGCGGCCACCCGCGACGGCCGCCGCCGGGCCACCGAGGCGATCACCACCAACTTTGAGCACATCCCGCCGGAGCTGGTGGCGCACCTGATCGCCGGCGCCGCCGGGTGCGAGGCCGCCGGAGCGCTGATCGAGCACGCCGCCGAGCACGGCTATCACCTCCAGGCCGACCGGATCGACTGTCCGGTGCGGATCGTCTGGGGCACCGCTGACCGGCTCCTGGCCTGGCCGTCGGCGGCCGTCCGCTACCGGACCAGCTGGCTGCCGCACGCCGACTGGGTGGAGCTCGACGGTGTCGGCCATGCCCCTCAGCTCGACGTTCCCCTGGAGACCGCCCAGCTCATCCTCGGCTTCACCGCGGACCGCTGACCGAAATCTCACACCCGCGGGCCCGGAGGCGTTGAATGGAGGAGATGTCGGTCGTCACCCCGCAGCCGGAAGCCGCCACCGTCACCGTCGCCGCCGAGGCCGATGCGTCTCCCTCCCCGCGCCCGGCGCTGGTGGCGGCGCTGATCGCCGTCTGCGTCTGGGCGTCGGCGTTTGTGGGCATTCGCTACGCCGGGCGCGAGCTGGCTCCCGGCCCCCTGGCCCTCGGCCGCCTGCTGGTGGGGAGCCTGTCGCTCGGCCTGTTCATGCTCGTCCGGCGGGAGCCGCTGGTCCGCCGGGGCGGGCTCCTGGGCGTTCTGGTCTGCGGCGTGCTCTGGTTCGGCGCCTACAACGTGGCGCTCAACGCCGCCGAGCGGCGGGTGGATGCCGGCACCGCCTCCCTGCTGGTCAACGTGGGGCCGGTGCTGATTGCGCTGCTGGCCGGCGTGGCGCTCAAGGAGGGCATCGGCCGCCTCCTGCTGGCGGGGTGCGCGGTCTCGCTTGCCGGGGTGGCCCTGATCGCCGCCGGCAGCTCCCGGCACGGTATCAGCGGCTCCTGGGGCGCGGTGCTGTGCCTGATCGCGGCCGTGGTCTACGCCGTCGGGGTCGTCGCCCAGAAGCCGACCCTGCGCCACGGCTCTCCGCTGGCGGTCACCTGGATGGCCTGCACGGTGGGCGCCATCTGCTGCCTGCCGTTCGCCCCCGCGCTCGCCGATCAGGTGGGGCGGGCCGGCGCGCCCGCGCTGCTGTGGACGGTGTACCTGGGGCTGGTGCCGACGGCCGTGGGATTCCTGGCCTGGGCGTTCGCACTGTCGCGGACCTCCGCCGGGCGGCTCGGCGTCTCCACCTACCTGGTGCCACCGATTGCGGTGCTCCTGGGCTGGCTCATCCTGGGCGAGGTGCCGGCGCTGCTGGCGCTCCCCGGCGGCATCCTGTGCCTGGCCGGAGTGGCCCTGGCCCGCCGCTCGTCCCACCGCTGACAGCGGCACATCTCAGCTAGCCTCGCGGGCATGACCGAGGTGCATCGCGCTGCCATCGTGGGCGCCGGACCGTCCGGCTTCTACACCGCCGACCAGCTGCTCAAGGCCGGCTGGGAAGTTGACCTGTTCGACGCGCTGCCCACCCCGTACGGGCTGGTGCGCGCCGGGGTGGCGCCGGACCACCCCAAGATCAAGTCGGTCACCCGCGTCTACGCCAAGACCGCCTCGCATGAGAGCTTCCGGTTCTTCGGCGGAGTCACACTCGGCCGGGACGTCTCCCGCCAGGAGCTGCTGGCCCGGTATCACGCCCTGGTCTATGCCGTGGGGACCTCGCAGGACAACCGGCTCGGCATCCCCGGTGAGGACCGCCCCGGGTCGCACCCGGCCACCGAGTTTGTGGCCTGGTACAACGGCCACCCTGACTACGCCGAGCACCTGTTCGACCTCAACGGCGGGCGGGCGGTGGTGATCGGCAACGGCAACGTGGCCATCGACGTGGCCCGCATGCTGGTGCTGGACCCGCGGGAGCTGGCGCCCACCGACACCGCCGACCACGCCATCGACGCGTTCGGGATGGCCGGGGTCACCGAGGTGGTCCTGGTGGGGCGCCGGGGGCCCGCGGAGGCGGCCTTCACCAACCCGGAGCTGCGCGAGCTGGGCGAGCTGGAGCGGGCCGACGTGATCGTCGACCCCGCGCAGCTGGAGGGCGTGGCCGAGCCCGAGGATGCCACCAAGCGGCGCAACGTCGAGATCCTGCGGGAGTACGCCCAGCGCACTCCGGAGGGCAAGTCACATCGGCTGGAGCTGCGGTTCCTGCGCTCGCCGATCGAGATCCTGGGGGAGGGCGAGGACGGCCCGGTCACCGGGATTCGCCTGGCCGTCAACCGGCTGGTCACCGATCCCGCCGGCCGCGTCCGGGCCGAGCCCACCGGCGCGGAGGAGACGATCCCCTGCGGACTCGTCCTGCGCTCCATCGGCTACCGGGGCATGCCGCTGACCGGCGTGCCCTTCGACGAGCGGCGGGGCCTGATCCGCAACACCGGCGGCCGCGTGGCGCAGGAGGACGGCTCGGCCTGCCCCGGCGAGTACGCGGTGGGCTGGATCAAACGGGGACCGTCCGGCGTGATCGGCACCAACAAGAAGGACGCCGCCGACACCGTGGCCCGGATCCTGGAGGACGAGCAGGCCCAGGCCCTGGGCAGGCCGGATCCCCAGCTGGCCGACGCCGAGGCCGTGGAAGCGTGGCTGGCCGACCGGACGCCCCAGCTGGTCACCTGGGAAGGCTGGGAGGCGATCGACGCCCATGAGACGGCGCTCGGCGAGCCGAGCGGCCGCCCGCGGGTCAAGCTGGTGCGTCTGGGTGAGCTGGTGGAGGCAGCGCGCGCCAAGCAGTGGCGGTGAGCCGGAGCACACGGATCGGCTCTCCGAACCGGCCCGTGGTCTGACCATCCTCAGCCAGGCCGATGGCCCGGGCCACGGCCAGGGAGGCGGCATTCTCCGGACTGATGCGGGCCAGGATGCTCGGTGCCGCCAGCCGGGCAAACGCCTCGTCGCGGAGCGCGGCGGCACCCTCCCGGGCCAGACCCTGGCCCCAGGCCGCCGGAGCCAGCCACCAGCCGATCTCGTACTCCCCGGAGTCGACCCCGGACCCCTCGCCGGCGAAGTTGAGGGCGATGAAGCCGATCGCCTCGCCTGAATCTGAATCTGAGTCTGAGCGCCGCGCCAGCCGCCAGCCGAAGCCGTGCTCGTCCCAGTGCTCGGCGTTGTGGGCGGCCACCGCCTCCATCCGGGCATCGGTCCACGGCCGCCCGTCGCCGATGTAGCGCACCACGGCCGGGGTGGTGGCCAGCGCCCGGAACAGCCGCCAGGACGCGTCGGACCAGGGCTCCAACCGCAGCCGCGGCGTGATCAGCGTCTCGGGCACCGGGGGCACGTTATTAGGCTCAGCTGCCGTGAGACGACTCGGACCGGCGCTGGAGGTGCGTGACTTCCGGTTCTGGTGGCTGGCCGTCCTCGGCATGTGGATCAGCCTCCAGATGGTGGAGGTGGCCATCGGCTGGGAGGTGTACGCCCAGCACCGCAGCACGCTTGACCTGGGGTGGATCGGCCTGGCCGAGTTTGTGCCGATGTTCGTTCTGGCGCTGCCGGCCGGCCAGCTGGCCGACCGCCTGCCGCGGCGGCTGGTGTTCTCGGTCTCCCTGCTGATCGGCGCGGGCGTCGGCGTCGGGCTGGCACTGGTCAGCGGCTCCGGCGACCGGGCGGTGGCCCCGTATCTGGCGCTCGCCGTGGGGGCCGGGATCTCCATGGCCGTCGGCACCCCCGCCGCCCGGGCCATGCCCCCCACCCTGGTGGGGCCCGAGCTGCTCCAGAGCGCCATGACCCTGCGCTCCATCGCCACCCAGGCGGCGGCGGTCTGCGGGCCGGCCATCGGCGGCCTCATCTACGCCATCTCGCCCTCGCTGGTCTACGGCATCGCGGCCGGGGCCTGCCTGGCCGCCGCCGGATGCGTGCTGGCCATCCACCCGGCCGCCGCCGCCGATGACGTGTCGGCCCCGGCCGCCGGCGAGCGAAGCCTGCACAGCGTGCTGGAGGGGTTGCGCTTCGTCCGCCGGACCCCGATCCTGCTCGGCGCCATCCTGCTGGATCTAATGGCCGTGCTGTTCGGCGGCGCGGTCGCCCTGCTCCCGGTGTATGCCAGCTCCATCCTCCACGTCGGCGCCACCGGGCTCGGCTTCCTGCGGGCCGCCCCGGCGGTGGGGGCGCTCGTGGGCGCCGCCGTGGTCACCCGCCGCCCCATCGCCGGCCGGGCCGGGCGGCTGCTGCTCATCGTGGTGTTCCTCTACGGCGCGTCGATCGTGGTGTTCGGCCTGTCACGGTCCTACCCGCTGTC
Source organism: uncultured Solirubrobacteraceae bacterium (assembly GCA_963753235.1). Lineage (GTDB taxonomy): Bacteria > Actinomycetota > Thermoleophilia > Solirubrobacterales > Solirubrobacteraceae > Palsa-465. Next base: position 490,936 of record CAVWBJ010000001.1, read on the forward strand.
GATGGCCGCGCTGGCGGTGAGCGGGTTCGTCGACCTGTACAGCATGAACATCCGCTCCACCACGGTGGCGCTCGCCTCTCCGGACCGGTTGCGCGGCCGCGTCAACGCGGTGGAGATGGTGTTCATCAGCGCCTCCAACCAGCTGGGCTACTTCGAGTCCGGGGTGGCCGCCTTTCTGATCGGCACCGTGCCGGCGGTGGTCGGCGGGGGGATCATGACCATGCTCATCGCCCTCAGCTGGCGCCGGTTCTTTCCCGCGCTGGCTGAGGTTGATCGCCTGGAGGAGATCAGGCCAGGGCCGGTGGGGCCGGCGCAGGTGCCCGCGTGAAGGCAAACTCGGCGGGATCAAACCGGCGCAGCGCGGCCAGGTACTCCCGCATGTAGCCCGGCCAGTTGGCCACGATCCGCCCCTGGGCGTTCTGATACCAGGAGTGGCAGTCCAGCCAGGCGGTTCCGCCAAACCGGGCCTGGAGGGCGGCGTTGCTGCCCGCCTCCACCTCCGGCCGGACGTCCAGCGTCGCGTAGCCGCCGTCCCGCAGGTGGGCGAGCGCCTGGCGGATGTAGGCCGCCTGGGTCTCCTCAAAGAAGATGATGGAGCCACCGGAGGTGTTGGTGTTCGGCCCGTACATGAAAAACAGCGACGGGAAGCCGGGGACGGTCACGCCGAGGTGAGCGTGGGCGCCGGCTGACCACACATCCGCCAGCCGGCGTCCGCCGGCCCCCTGCACCTGCATCGGCGCCACCAGATCGGTGGCCTGAAAGCCGGTGGCCCAGATCAGGCAGTCGGCGGGCCGGGCCTGGCCGTCGGCGGTGACGACGCCGCCGGGCTCGATGCGCACGATCGGCTCGGTGACCAGCTCCACGTTGGGCCGGGCCAGTGCCGGGAGGTAATGGGAGCTGAACAGGACCCGCTTACAGCCGAACGTGTAGTCCGGCCAGATCCGCCGGCGCAGCTCCGGGTCAGGCGTCTGGCTGCGCATGAACCGGGCCGAGCGCCAGGCGCTCAGCCGACCCACCGTCCGGGGATGGCGGATCGACAGAGTCAGCCCCTCCAGGAAGTTGAACAGCAGGGCCCGGCGCAGCTCCTGGAGGCCGGGGACGCGGCGGATGAGCTCCCGCACCACCCGGGGATAGACGTGGTTGCGGCGCGGCAGGAGCCAGTTCGGCGTGCGCTGGTAGACGGTCAACTGCCCGGCGAGCGAGGCGATTCGGGGCACGAACTGGATGGCGGTGGCCCCGGTCCCCACCACGGCCACCCGGCGGCCGGTCACGTCGTAGCCGTGGTCCCAGCGGGCCGAGTGGAAGCTGTGCCCGGCGAACTCATCCCGCCCGGGGAGACGCGGGATCGCCGGGCGGTTGAGCTGGCCGGTGGCGATGATGAGGGCATCGGCCGAGTAGATCTCGCCGGCCTCGGTGGTCAGCGTCCAGGACGCGTCAGGCTCGTCAAACGCGGCCTCGGTCACGGTCGTCGACAGCCGGATGAGCGGGCGGATCCCCGCCTCGTCGACCACCCGGTTGAGGTAGTCGAGGATCTCCTGACGGGGCGAGCACAGCCGGGACCAGTCCCGCCGCTGAGCGAACGAGAACGAGTACATGTGACTGGGGACATCGCAGGCCGCGCCCGGGTAATCGTTGTAGAACCAGGTGCCGCCAAGGGCCGGCGCCGCCTCCAGGAGGGTGATGTCGTCAAAGCCATGGCGCCGCAGCTCGATGGCGGCGGCGATCCCGCCGAACCCGGCCCCCACTATCACGATCCGCACAGTGTGAGATCTTCTCAGGCCGGCGCCTGCGATGCTGGCGGGCCCATCGGCACACTCGGAGGCGGCATGGACTCAAGCGCAGAACTGCAGGCGGTGCGGATCACCTCCCCTGGCGAGGAGTTGACCGCCGCGTTCGTGCCTGGGGCCAACCTGGTGGGGTCGTCACTGACCCACCGAGGCGTGGAGCTGCTGCATCTCGGTCAGGGGGTGGCCGCGTATGCCGAGCACGGCAAGACGATGGGCATCCCGCTCCTGCACCCGTGGGCCAACCGGCTGGCCGGGCCGGAATACGCGGTGGGCGATCAGCGGGTGACGCTGCCCCCACCCGCCGGGCGCTACGCCACCGACCCCAACGGACTGCCCATCCACGGGGCGCTCCCCGGGCTCCTGCGCTGGGACGTGGTCGACGTCGGCGCCGACCGGTTCACGGCCCGCCTGGACTGGCGCGGCAGCGTACTGGAGGCGCTGTTTCCGTTTCCCCACCGGCTGGAGGTGACCGCCCAGGCCGGCGACGATGCACTCCGGCTGCAGACCTGCCTGCAGCCGACCGGGTCGGTGCCGGTCCCGGTGTCATTCGGCTACCACCCGTACCTGACCGTGCCTGAGATCCCGCGCGGTGAGTGGGAGGTGGAGCTCGGCGCCACCGAGCAGCTGACCACCGACGAGCGGATGATCCCCACCGGCGGGCGCCGCCCCCTGGTCCGCCGCCGCTTTCGCCTCGGCGACGACAGCTGGGACGACGGCCTGGCCGGCCTCGATCCGCCGCCGGAGTTCCGCGTCGCCGGCGGTCCGCTGGCGCTCACGGTCCGGTTTGAGCAGGGCTATGCCTTTGCCCAGGTGTTCGCCCCGCCCGGGCAGGACCTGATCTGTTTTGAGCCCATGACCGCCCCCACCAACGCGCTGGTCACCGGGCGTAACCTCGTCCTGGCCGCGCCCGGTGGGGAACACCGCGCCGCGTTCAGCATCTCGGTCGCGCACAATTAAAGACATCCTCCCCCGGATGTCTTATTGACCCCGGGCTGACAAGGAGCTGTCATGGACCTCACCTTCAGCGAGCCGGAGCTGGCGTTTCGCGATGAGCTGCGCGCCTGGTTTGCCGACCACCAGCCCGCCCCGGAGCCCCACGGCGACGAGGATGCGCACTACGCCTGGCGCCGGGACTTCCAGCGGGAGCTGGCCCGGGACGGCTGGGCGGCGGTGCACTGGCCGGCCGAGTACGGCGGCCGCGGCGCGACCCTGACGCAGTCGGCGATCTTCTTTGAGGAGCTCGGCCGGGCGCGGGCGCCGCTGCCGGCCAACGTCCTCGGCCTGCTGCTGGCCGGACCGACGATCATGACCTGGGGCACCCCGGAGCAGAAGGACCGCTACCTGACGCCGATCCTCACCGCCGAGGAGATCTGGTGTCAGGGGTTCTCCGAGCCCGACGCCGGCTCGGACCTGGCCAGTCTCAAGACCCGGGCGGTGAAGGACGGGGATGAGTGGGTGGTGACCGGTCAGAAGGTGTGGACGAGCGGCGCCCAGTACTCCAAGTGGTGCATGCTGGTCGCCCGCACCGATGCCGAGGCGGCCAAGCACAAGGGGCTCACGTACTTCTTGATGGACATGGAGCAGGCGGGCGTCTCGGTCCGGCCCCTGCGCCAGATCACCGGCGAGAGCGAGTTCAACGAGCTGTTCATCGACGGCGCCCGCATCCCGGATGAGAACGTGCTCGGTGGAGTCGGCAACGGCTGGAAGGTGGCTCTGACCACCCTCATGAACGAGCGCGCCGGGCTGGCGTTCTTCCTCCAGGTCCGTCTCCGCCAGCTCCTGGACCGGGTCATCGCCGAGGCCGCTGCCCGGGACCTGCTTGACGACCCGGTCACCGCCGACCGGCTGGGGGAGCTGCATCTCAAGGCCGAGGTGCTGCGCCTCACCGCCTACCGCGGGCTGACCACGGTTGAGAAGTACGGCCAGCCCGGTCCGGAGGGCTCGCTGACCAAGTGGATGTGGTCGGAGACCAACCAGCAGCTCACCCAGTTTGCGGCCGACCTGCTGGGGCCCAGCGCCCTGGCCGTCGACGGCCGCTGGGCCTACGAGCTGCTCCGGGCCCGGGGCAACTCCATTGAGGGGGGCACCACCGAGGTGCTCAAGAACATCGTCGCCGAGCGTGTGCTCGGCCTGCCCAAGGCACGCTAGGAGGGAGCCACACCATGGACTTCGACCTGACCGAGGAGCAGCGGGAGATCAAGACGGTGGCCCGGGAGCTGCTGGCCGCCCGGTCTCCGCTCGCCCGCGTGCGCGAGGCCGCCGAGGCCGGGCGCTACGACGATGCCCTGTGGCGTGAGATCGTGGAGCTTGGCTGGCCCGGGATCGCCGTAGCAGAGGAGTACGGGGGTCAGGGTCTGGGCGCCGTCGAGCTGGCCGTTCTGCTGGAGGAGCTCGGCTACGCCTGCGCCGCCTCTCCCTTCCTGGCCACGGCGGTGGCCGCCGCGGGGATCGCCGCCGGCGGAACCGAGGAGCAGCGGGAGCGGTGGCTGCCCGGGCTGTTGGCCGGCGAGACCCGCGCCGGTCTCGGCACCCCGGACCTGGTCATCGACGGCGCCGGGGCGGATCTGGCCGTGCTGGTGGACGATGACGGCGCCCGGCTGGTGGCCGCACCCCAGGCCCAACCGCTCCAGACGATCGATCCCACCCGGCGATTCGCCACCGCGGCCGGTGGCGGCGAGCCGCTCGCCGGTGACGTCGCTGACTGGCTGCGCGTGGCGGTGGCCGCCGAGGTGGTCGGCGTCTGTCAGCGCGCGCTGGAGATGACCCTGGAGTACGTCAAGGAGCGCCGGCAGTTCGGCGTGGCGGTCGGCTCCTTCCAGGCGGTGGCTCACCGCTGCGCCCAGATGCTCCTGCACACCGAGAGCGCCCGCTCCACCGCCTACTACGCCGCCTGGGCGGCGGACGCCGAGCCGGCTCGGCTGGGTGAGGCCGCGGCCCTGGCCGCCGCGGCGGCCGCCACCGCCGCCCGGGAGGTGCCGGCGAGCGCCATCCAGGCCCATGGCGGGATCGGTTTCACCTGGGAGGCCGACGTGCACTGGCTGTACAAGCGGGGCGAGGTCGACCGGGCCCTGCTGGGCGGCACGGCGCGCCATCATGCGGCGCTGGCCCGGGTGGCCGCCGAGCGCGTGGCGGTGGATTGGGCCCCGTCCGTCTGACCGGGTTCTTGCAGCGCAGGGATGCGGTGCGGCTTGGCGAACAGCCTGTGTGATCGCCAGCCAAGGAGTCACCGCATGAGCCATTTCCATCGTCCAGGCACCAAGCTGCCGGAGCGCTCGGAGTCGGAGGAGCAGCCCCGCGCGCCGTTCTCCGACGTCGCCGCTCGCTTTGCCAACTGGTTCACCGGCCTGGAGCGCGAGCCTGAGAGTCAGGCCCTGCTCACCGAGGGCGAGGATCTCGATCCGGATCCGCTCAGCGCGCTGACCGCGGGGGCGGCCGATGACCACAACCGTGAGCCCTCGCGGTTCCCGGTGGCCCCCCTGGGCTATAACCGGGCGGCGGTCGACGAGCATCTGGCCGACCTGGAGCGCGAGCTGGCCGACCTCGGCCGGGAGCTGGCTGAGCTGCGCGCCCACCGGGAGACGCCCATGTCGGTGACCGAGGAGCTGGAGCGCATCGGCGAGCAGACGGCCTCGATCCTGATCGTGGCCCAGGACAAGGCCAACGAGACGACCCGCCGGGCCCAGGAGCAGGCCGAGCGCTGCATCGCCGACGCGGCCGCCAACGCGGTGGCGATCACCGAGGAGGCCCAGCAGCGGCTGCGGGAGCTTGACAACGAGACCGACTCGGTGTGGCGCGAGCGCGAGCGCCTCCTGGAGGACGTGCGGGCCGTCTCGTCCGCCCTGGCCTCGCTGGCCGACCAGGCCTCGGAGCGCTTTCCGGCGGCTGGAGACCAATCGGCGACGACGGCGTTTGCGGCGGCCCCCCGGTGGAGCGGCGCCACCGCCGCCTTCGAGCCCCCGCGGACCCGGGCCTTCACTCCGGCGGAGGCGGCCGAGGCCCGGGGCGAGGCGGCGGGATCGGAGCCGGTGGAGCCCGCCGGCGAACCCGGCGACACCGCCAGCTGGCTGGCCGGCTTTGAGCCGCCCGGAGCGGATGAGCTGGACGACTGACGCCGACCGAAGCCTGGCCGAGCTGCCCCGGGCGGCACCTATGCTTCGGGGGCCATGGCCGTTGTCACCGGCTCTCGTGATCTGACCCGGCGCTCCGGGGCGACGATCAGGTCCGCTCCCCGCCGCCGGACCGTCTGGCTTCTGGGCGCGATCATTGCGCTGGGAGCGGTGGTGCGCTTCACCACGCTCAACCAGCAGAGTTTCTGGTTCGACGAGGCCACCACGTGGGGCATCGTCCATCAGGGCCTGGGGCATGTCCTCTCGGAGGTGCCAAAGACCGAATCGACGCCTCCGCTGTACTACGTGCTGCTGTGGTTCTGGGGTCAGGTCTTTGGGATCGGAGAAGCCGGCCTCCGCTCGTTCTCGGCGGTCTGCGGCCTGCTCACCATCACCACCATGTGGCTGATCGGCCGGCGGCTGATCTCAGACCGCGTCGGTCTGATCGCGGCGCTTCTGACCGCCGTCAATCCGCTGCTGTTCTGGTACGCCCAGGAGGCGCGGTCCTATGCGCTGATGCTCCTGTTGGCTTCGGTGGCGCTGCTCGCGTTTGTGGAGGCGGTGGAGTCTCCGACCCGCGGGCATCTGTTGCTGTGGGGACTCGCCTCGGCTCTGGCGTTCGCGGCCCACTACTACGCCGCGGTGATGATCGTCCCGGAGGGGTTGTACCTGGCCAGTGACCTGCACCGTCGCCGGCGGCTGACGATCGACCGGATCGGTCTGGCCGTGGTCCCGGTGCTGGCGGTCGCGGCCGCCCTCGCTCCCCTCATCGTTAAGCAGAACGATGGCCGGGCGGGCTACATCGCCACCCAGGACGGTTCGCTGCCCTATCGCATCGCCCAGCTGGTCAAGGAGGACATCATCGGCATGGGCCAGCCGGAGAAGGCGCTGCTCACGGCGATCGGGGGTGTGCTCGTGATGGTCGCGCTGGCCCTGCTGGTGCGGCGATCCCGGCGGGCCGCGCAGACCCCGGCGCTGATGATGGCGACGGTCGGCGTTGGGGGGGTGGCGGTGGCCGTGGTGGTGGCGCTGGTGGGCACCGACTACTTCAACACCCGCAACCTGCTTCCGACCTGGCCCGCGCTCGCCATGGTGATCGCCATCGGCCTGGCGGCCACGCGCCCGCGCCACGTGGGATTGACGGCCACGGCGGCCCTGGTCGTCCTCAGCCTGTTCTGCGTCTGGAACATCGTGTCCAACCCGCTGTATCAGCGTCCGAATTGGCGGGGGGCGGCCGAACAGCTCGGGCCGGCGTCCGGAGACCGGGCCATCGTCTCAGACGTGCAAAGCCAGATTCCGCTCGCGCCGTACCTGTCGCGGCTTCAGGACCTCCCAGCCGGCGGCGCCCCAGTGCGGGAGGTCGACGTCATCTGGGTGCAGCGCGCGTATCAGTGGGGGCCCCTGGGACCGATCAGCCCGGGGACGCTCCCCGGATTCCGGCTGATGGCGGTCGTGCGGACGAACTCATACGTCGTGGAGCGCTACCGCGCGGCGTCCGCGCAGCCAGAGGCCCCGGGGACGCTTGACCGGCTGTATCCGCTCGCCCCCCGGGCCCTCGCGCTGCTGCAGGCGGGCTGACGCACAGGTTCTGTTGCTCTGAGTCCGCAAAATCGACACAAAATCGCCTCAAGCCCGGCTGCAGATTGGCCGACAACATCTGTGCATGCAACGGTCGATCGGATCGACCGGCTCGGCTCCGGACGGGCCGGAACGCCGCGCTGACGACGGGGCCGGCGCCGGGCGCCCTGACCCGGCTGATGTCCTGCCCCCGGATGTATTTGAGACCGCGTTCTCGCAGGCGCCGATCGGAATGGCGCTGCTCTCCCCGGAGGGGCGCTGGATCAAGGTCAACGCTGCGGCCTGCGCCATCGCCGGCCGCAGCGAGGCCGAGCTGCTGGCCTGCCCATACCGGGAGATCAGCCATCCGGACGACCGCGACATCGATCTGGTCCAGATCGAGATGCTGCTGGCGGGAGAGATCTCCGGCTATCAGATCGAGCGCCGCTACCTGACCCCGTCCGGGCAGACGGTGTGGGGCCTGGTGTCGGTGACGCTGGTGCGGGACCCCGCCGGGGCGCCCCGGCACTTCATCTGCCAGATCGAGGACATCAGCGAGCGCAAGCGCGCCCAGGTCGGGCTCCAGGAGGCCGAGGCCGAGGCGCGGGCCGAGCGAGACCACGCCCGGGCCATCGTCAGCGCCATGGGCGAGGGCTACACCCTGACCATGGACGGCGAGATCAAGGCCGTCAACGAGGCGCTGTGTTCGCTGACCGGCTTCGCCGCCGCCCAGCTGGTCGGCACTCGGTTGCCGTATCCGTTCTGGCCGCCGGAGGAACTGGAGGAGCTGCGCGATGTCCACGCCAGCGTTCTGGCCCACCAGGGCGGCAGCCATGAGGTCACGCTGATGCGCGCCGACGGCGAGCGGTTTGAGGCCGAGGTGACCACCCGGCCGGCGCGCGTCCGCGACGGCCGGGCCATCGGCTTCGTCAACACCATTCGCGATGTGAGCGTCCAGAAGCGCCATCAGCGCGAGCTGGAGCGCCTGGCCCGGACCGACAGCCTCACCCTGCTGGCCAACCGCCACGTCCTCCAGGAGGCGCTGGAGCGTGAGGCCGCTCGGCGGGCGAGCGGCACCACCCAGCTGGCGCTGGTCCTGCTTGACCTGGATCACTTCAAGCAGGTCAACGACGGCTTCGGCCACCCCGCGGGCGACCGGGTTCTGGTGGAGGTGGCCCGCCGGCTGGAGCGGACGGTCCGGGCCGGTGAGGTGCTGGCCCGGGTCGGCGGCGAGGAGTTTGCCTGGCTGCTGCCGGCCTCCAGCCCGGGCGAGGCCGTCGCCGCGGCCGACCGGGCCCGGGCGGCGATCGCGGCCCGTCCGTTCGGCCGGGCCGGCACCCTGACCATGTCCGCCGGGGTGGGCCTGGTGCCGACCCCGTGCGACGGCGACGTTCTATACCGCCTGGCCGACCGGGCCCTGTATGAGGCCAAGCAGCGCGGGCGCAACCGCACCTGCTGTCACGGGGGCCCCGGGGCTCGGCCGGGGAGCTTGACCCTGGTCAGCGAGCCCTCCGCCGACGGCGACGACCCGCTCGGGCTCGACGCCACGGCCTGACCGCCCCCGCCGTCGCCGACCGCACCCACCGCTGCTCGTCACCTCCACCGCCGGGTGGGCGGGGCGTTGCCGTGACGGTGGCGCGACGCGGCAGCCACTACGCTCGCCCACGGTGACCAATCCGATGACCGTGCGCGCAACCTGGTGGTGGTCGTCGCTGGGCCTGCTCGGCTCGCTGCTCACGGCCTATGCCGCGCCCCGGGCCGTTCCGGATCCGGTTGTCCACTGGTGGTATGTCCCAGCCGGGCCCGCAGGCCGCGCGGCCAGCCTGGCGCTTGTGTACGCCGGGATGGCCCTGCTGGCCGGGGCCTGGCTCGGCCTGGGCCGCGCCCTCCCCGGCCGCGGCCCCCTGCTGGCGATCGGGGCCGCCTGGACGATCCCGCTGCTGCTGGCGCCGCCGTTGTTCAGCCGCGACGTCTACAGCTACCTGGCCCAGGGGACGATCCTCCACCTCGGCCACAGCCCGTACCGCACCGCCCCCCAGGCGCTGGCCGGCCTCGGGCACCCCCACGTGCTGGCCGCCGTCTCTCCGTTCTGGCGCGGGACGACCGCCCCGTACGGACCGCTGTTCCTGGGGCTGGTCAGCGTGATCGTGGGGTTGGTGGGCTCCCATCTGGTGGCGGGCGTCATCCTCATCCGGCTGGTGGAGTGCAGCGGCCTGGTGCTGCTGGCGGTATTCGTTCCCCGGCTGGCCCATCAGCTCGGGACCGACACGCCGCGGGCGCTGTGGCTGGCTCTGCTCAGCCCCGTGGTCCTGCTGGAGCTGATGGCGGCCGGCCACAACGACGTGATGATGGCCGGCCTGCTGGTGGCCGGGGCGGCCTGCGCCCTTACCGGGCGGCCGGTTCTGGGCGTGGCCGTGTGCGCGCTGGCGGCGACGATCAAGGTGCCGGCGCTGGCCGGTGTCCTGTTCATCGCTGTCGCCTGGGCCCGGGGCGAGCCGGACGGGGGCGCCCGGTTGAGGCTGCTGGCCCAGTGCGGGCTGGTGACGGTGGCCGTCCTGGCGCTGGTCACCGCGCTCACCGGAGCCGGTCTGGGCTGGCTGTCCACATCGCTGTTCTCGACCCCGGCCAAGGTCCGCCTGGCCATCACCCCGGCCACCGCCGTCGGGTACACGGTGGCATCGCTGCTCCGCGACCTGGGGGTGGCCACCACCGGCCGCGGGCTGGAGGGAGCGCTGGGGCTGGTCGCCTCGGTCCTGACCGCCGCCGCCGGGCTCATCCTGCTGGCCCGCGTCCGGGTGCGCACGGTCGTCCCGTTCCTGGGCGTGTTTCTCCTGATCGCCGCCGCCGGCGGTCCGGCCGCGTGGCCCTGGTACTTCATCTGGGGTCTGGGCCTGCTGGCGGCGGTGGCGGCAGCCCAGCGCTCCCGCGCGCTGGCGGTGGCCATCGTGGTGTCGGTGTTCCTGGTCAAGCCCGACGGGATCCTGCTGCTGCCGCGCTCCACCGCGCCGGCGGTCCTGGTGGCGTACCTGGCGCTGGCGGCGGGGGCCTGGCTGCACCACCGCCGCTCGCGCCCCCGGGGCGACCGGATCCCGCCGTCGTCATCGGCCCGGACCCGCGGGCGCACGCGGCCGGGGGCCCTGGCGGGCGGCTAGCGGACGGCCATGGCCACCCCCGTCCAGGAGCGTCGCGGACCGACGGCGGCGGCCGTCGCTCGCCCGTCCCCGCGCACCTGGCCGGTGATCGCCGGGCCGGCGGCGCTGGCGACCCTCCTCACCTTTGCCGGGATCGGCAGCCGCAGCCTCGGTTTTGACGAGGGTGCGACGGTGGCGATCGCCTCGCAGCACGGCTCGGCGCTGTGGGCCGGCATCGCGCACGACGGCGGCAACATGTCCGGCTACTACCTGCTGCTCCACGGGCTGATCGGCGCGTTCGGCAACGGCCTGGTGGTGCTCCGCCTCGTCTCCGGGCTGGCCGTGGTGGCCACGGTGGCGCTGGTGGCGCTGATCGCCCGCCGACTGTTCGCTCCAGCGGTGGCGCTTGCCGGTGGCACTCTGGCCGCGGTCAGCCTGCCGCTGATCTACTGGGGTCAGACGGCACGCGCCTACGGGCCGATGGTGGCCTTTGTGTGCGCCGGCTTCCTCGCCTTGATCGAGATCGCCGACGCCCCGGGGCAGGAGGGGCGCCGCGGCCCCTGGCTGGCCTACGTGACGGCGATGACGCTGGCCATGTACTGCAGCTTTGTGGCCGTGCTGGTCCTACCCGCCCAGCTGCTGGTCCTGGTGCATCGCCGGCGCGCCTGGCGGACGTTCGGATCCGCGCTGGCGGTGGTGGCCCTGCTGTGCGTGCCCCTGGTGGTGCTGGCGGTGCGCCGCGGGTCCGGCCAGCTGTTCTGGGTGCCGCCCCCCAATCGGATGGTCGAGACCCAGGTCCTGCAGTCGCTGACCTCAGCCGGCCTGACGCCGAGCTTTCGTCACACGGTGACCACCAACCTGCTCCTGTGGGGAACGGTGGCGGCCCTGCTGGCCCTGGTGGCCGATGCCGTCCGGCGCTGGCGGGGCGGCGAGGATGTGTGGGGCCGGGTCCTGGTGCTGGCCTGGTCGATCCTGCCGGCGGCGATCACGTTTGTCTATTCGCTCTTGTCCCAGCCGATCTTTGAGCCGCGCAACGTGCTCGTGTCCACGCCGGCCATCTCGCTGGCGCTGGCCACCGCCATCTCCGGGACGCGCCGGGTCCGGGTGGCCGCCGCCGTCGGCGTGGCCCTGGTCCTGGCGCTGCGGGCGCTTCAGGTGGCGCCGGCCTACGGCGTGTCCCCGGAGCCGTGGTCGGCGGTCACCGCCCGGGTGCTGGCCCAGGCCCGGCCGGGTGACTGCATCGCCTTCTATCCGCTGGACAGCCGGATGGCGTTTCAGTACTACGTGGCCCGGACCCCGGGCGGTCCCCAACGGGCTCCGCGGTCGATCCTGCCGGAGATCTCCTGGCGGCAGGTGAAGTCATACGTCGAGGACTACCGGACGCTGTCCGCCGCCCAGGTTGCCCGGCGGGTGGTGGCCTGCCGCCGGCTGTGGCTGGTCTCCAGCCACGAGGGCCAGCCGGACGGGCCCGCCCTGGCCCGGGCTCACCGGAACGAATACTTCCGCTTTGACGCCACGCTTCAGGCGATGTTCGGACTCAGCCCGGTGCAGAGCGACGGCTACGCCAGCACCATCCACGTCCAGCGGCTGACGATCCGCCGCAGCTGAGCTACGGCCGCAGCGTCAGGCCGTAGAAGGTGAGCAGGCTGAGGCCCACATACAGCACCCCGCTGGTCCAGACCAGGACCCGGAACCACCGGCCGCGGGCGTAGGAGGCGACGACCACCAGGGCGGGGAAGGCCGTGATCAGCATCCGCGGGTTGGGCGGCACCTCGGAGGAGGTGAAGGCCAGGAAGCTGATGGCCGCCGTCCACACCAGCGCCTCGATCGAGACGTTGCGCCGCCGGAACCAGACCAGCACCAGCATGATGATGAGCAACACCGCGCCGATCAGGCCGATGACGTGGTTGAGGTTGATCGTCGGCTGGTTGAAGTGGCTGAACGACACCTCGTCGGCGAGCTTCTGGGTCAGGTGCCACAGGGCCAGCGGGCTGGTGCGCTCGCTCCATCCGTGGTGCTGGGCGATGTAGGTGGCAAACGGGGTGCCCGTCCAGCGCCACAGAAACAGCATGAACGTGGCGACGCCGGTCACCGACAGCAGTGGCGCCGCCAGGCTGCGGCGCGCCGACGGGCTGCGCCAGCCCGCGCGCCGGATCTCGGCCAGGGCGGAGATCAGACACACCGGGGCCAGCACCAGGCCCACCGGCTGCACGGCCGTGCCCACGCCGGCCAGGAGCCCCGCCAGCAGCCACCGCCGCCGCTCCAGGCAGTAGATGCAGCCCGCCGCCAGCGGCAGCAGCACTCCCTCGGAGTACACCATCGAGAAGACCACCGCGCCGGGGAAGAGCACAAACAGGATCACCGCCCGCCGGGCGGTCTCCCGGTCAAACCAGCCCTCGGCCAGGCGGTGCACGAGCACCGTCGTCACCAGCCCGCCGACACCGGAGATGATCGCCCCGGCCAGGGACGCCGCCAGAATCAGGTGGTTGGGCACCACCAGCAGGACGACGTGCTCCACCGGCCAGATGATCAGCGGGAACAGGGGGAAGAAGCCGAGCGTCGTCTGCGCATAGGAGACGTGGGACGGGTAGCCCTTGTTGGCGAGCTCCCGGTACCAGAACCCGTCCCAGTTGGACAGCTCGTTCTGGAACGGGGCGTGCCCGAAGCGGCTCTGGATGTAGGCGGCCACCAGCAGGAGGATCCGCGCCGCCAGGTAGACGACGGTGATCCACAGCAGCTCCCGGCGGGCGGCGGCCGACAGCCGGGTCCGCACCCGCGTCCGGGCCGTCACCCGGCGGCGCTGGTCCAGGGCCACAGCGCCGGACGCGGAAACCTCAAGGTCCTCGAACCCGGGCAGGGCGACGCCGTCGTCGCGCAACGGCTCGGTTGCCTCAGATCTTGTCTCCACGGCGGGCGAGTTTAGGTAGCAGCGGGTAAGAACGTCGTATGTCACTAACCATGTACCAACCCCACCGGATTGCAAATCGCCGCCGGCGACCCTTCCTGGAGGTCCCCCAGCCGTCGGAACCGAGCACTCCGGTGGTCCCTGACGCCCCCATCCCCCCAGCCGACCCCGACCCGGGCACCCCGGCCGCCCCGGAGGAGCCGGCGACGGTCCCGGATCCGGTGGAACCCGCCACCCCGGCGGTCCCGGAGCCCCAGCCTGACCAGAGCCGGTCACCGGAGCCCAGCATCAGCTGACGATCAACTCCGAGTCCGAGCGCAGCGTGGAGACGATGGCGTCGGCGAGCAGCTGCGGCTCGCGTTGGGGCAGCAGGTGGCCGGCCTCCGGCACCACGATGAGCCGTGCGCCCGGGATCTGCCGGGACAGCTCCTGGGCGCTGCGCAGAGGCACGATCCGGTCGCCGGCCCCGGCCACGATGGTGGTGGGGGCGGTGATGGACCCCAGCCGGGGCTCCAGTTGTGGCAGTCCCCGCACCAGGGCCCGCTGCTCATTGGCATAGGTTCGCCATGCGCCCGGCCGAAGCCCCGCCTGGCCCACGTCGGCGAGATACGAGGCCGGAATGCCGGTGGCAGCGGCGAGGCGGCGGCGCACCGGGGGCAGGGCCAGCATCAGGCCGGCGCCGGCCATCGCCAGGGCGCCCGCCACCTCGCCGGCGACCGGAGCGGCCAGCCAGCGATCCACCGTGAACAGGGAGGCCTGGTTGGCGGCCGGTGCCGCCAGCACCAGCGCCACCACCCGCTCTGGACGGGTCGCCGCCAGCCAGGCCGCGATCGTCCCGCCCAGGCTGTGGCCAACGACCACCGCCCGCCGGACGCCGCGGGCGTCCAGTACGGCCAGCGCCGCCCGCGCGTTGCCCTCCACGTCCCGGGCGGCGTGAACCCCGTCCCAGCCGGGACGGTCGACGGCGATGGCGCTGACTCGCGCCCCCAGGCGCTCCACCACCCCGCTCCAATCGACGGCGCCCCCGGGCTGCCCGTGCAGGAGGAGGACGGAGGGCCGCTCGGCGCCGCCCAGGGCCGCCGGCTCAGGCGCCGGCGCCCGGGGGGCCACCGCGCGGGTTGTCGCCGACGGCCTGACCGTCGCGACCCACGTAGCCGTCCTTGCCGCCGGCCACCACAACGATCGCCTCGCCGGTGCCGACGTTGCGCATACCGCGGTGGGTGGCGGCGTCGACGCGGGCCAGGCCGCCGGGGCCGAGCACATGCGTCGAACCGTCGCCGAAGCGGAACTCCACCTCGCCCTGGTGGACGAAGTAGGTCTCCTCCTGCTCGTCGTGATAGTGGACCCCGGTCGCGTAGCCGGGCGGAAGCACGATCGCGTTGATGCCGAACGCGGTGACCGCCAGCTCCTGGCGGACCTTGCGAAAACCCGGGCCGTCACCCAGCGCCTCCAGGCTCGCCACCGCATACCCGTCTCCATGTGTCACCTCGCCCATCAGCGGGTGCATGGTATCTGTCAGACCCGCTCCCGGCGCGCTGGCAGCGTCAGCGACAGGTCATACTAGGTCTGTGACGTCAGCGCTCCTATCCGAGGCGCTCGCGCCTCTCCGCGCGGATCCGAGCCATGCCGCGGTCATGTTGGACATCGACGGCACGCTGGCGCCGATCGTCGACAACGCGGCCGACGCGCACGTCCCGGAGTCCACTCGGCAGCTGATGATCGCCGTGGCCCGGGGCTACGGACTGGTCGCCTGCATCAGCGGCCGCCGGGCCTCCGAGGCGCGAGCCATGGTGTCGATCGGTTCGATCAGCTACGTGGGTTCGCACGGGGTGGAACTGCTGCGCGCCGGCTGGACCGAGGCCGTTCTGGATCCGGATGCCGCCGACTGGGTGCGCCGCATCCACGAGTTTGGGCGCGAGGCTGATACCGCCGACGCTCGGCGCCGGCGGGTGCGGCTGGAGGACAAGGGCCCGATCGTCGCTTTTCACTGGCGGGGCGCGCCGGACGAGGAGGCGGCGCGGGCGGCGATCGATGCCATCGCCGAGCGGGCGCAGGCGGCCGGGCTGCGCACGCACTGGGGACGCAAGGTGCTGGAGGTCCGGCCGCCCATTCGGATCGACAAGGGCGTGGGTATCAACCGCCTGCTCACCGAGGTGGGGCCCGAGATCCGCACCGCGCTCTACATCGGGGATGACACCACCGACCTGGACGCGTTCCGGGTGCTCACCGAGCTGGTCGGGGAGGGACGGCTGGACCGGGCGGTCCGGGTGGGGGTGGAGTCCGACGAGGGCCCGTCGCAGATCACCGCCGAGGCCGACGTCGTCGTTGACGGGCCGGAGGGCGTCCGGCGGCTGCTGACCCTGCTCGCCGGCGAATGACCCCCGGTGCGCTTCGCTGACTTTCTGCGCACCACCGTCCTGATCAGCGCTGCCGCTGCCAGCGCGCTCGCGGCGGTCACGCTGGCCGGGGCAGTGTCCAGTGGGCAGAACCTGGTGGTGCCGGTGGCCGCTGGGTGGTGGGTGCTGTCCGGTATCGCCGGGCTGTGGCTCGGCCGGCGAGCCGAGACCTCACCGCCGATCGCCGCGCTTCTGGCCAGCGCCCGCACCCAGTCCTCGCTGCCCGAGGTCAACCCCTCCCTGACCGTGCTCAACCGCCTGTGGCCGCTGCTGCTGTCCACGCTGGGGGCGGGCGCCCTGGGTGTCATCCTGCCCCAGGTTCCGGCGATCGCCACCGGGTTCGCCGTCATCTGGTCGCTGGCCTGGCGCCGCCAGGCCTCGGCGGTCACCGCCATCGAGGAGCGGGACGGCGCCCGGTTCTACGTCGAGCGCACGTCGCCGCTGCGGCCGATCCGGCTCGTCCGCACCCCTGGCTTTCGCACCAATCTGCGCGATCTCAACGGCGCTTCCGCCAACCGACCGAGCGGTCGCCAGGCCTGACCGGCGTGCCCGCGGCGCCGGTGCTGATCGTGTCCGTGGGGGCGACCGCCGGCTGGCGGACGGCTGCCCGTGAGCTCACCGGCGCGTTTGCCCGGGCCGGGACGCCGGTGGTCACCGTCGACACCGGCCCGGTGCCGGAGGTGCGGACGTTCATGCTCACCGATTTGGTCCAGGCGCTCGCCGCCCGGCGGGCGGCCGTCCGGGCGATCACGCGGGTGCGGCCCGCCGCCGTCGTGTACTGCTCGCTGACGGCCGCCCTGCTCTGGCCCCGGCCGGGGGCGATCTGGCTGGACACCGTCGCCGCCGAGAACCGACCTGGGCGCCACGGGATCTGGCAGCGGGCGGTGGAGGGCCGGCGGCTGGCCGAGGCTCCGCTGCTGCTCACGATGGCACCGGACTCGCTGACCCCCCTCGGCCGGCGCCCGCACGCCGATGCCGTTGAGGTCCCGGTGGCAGTCGAGCCCTCGGGGCCGCCGGCGCCGGTGCGGGACATCGACGTGCTGGCCTACGCCGCCGATCCGGTCAAGCGCCGGCTGGACCACATCCTGGACGCGTGGCGCCGGGCCCGGCGGGGCGACGAAACCCTGCTGGTGAGCGGCATCGATCGTCCCGATCCGCCTCCGGGCGTGCGCTACCTCGGCCGGGTGGCGCCCGAGGAGTACCGGGCGCTGCTCCGGCGCACCCGAGTGTTCCTGGCGGCCCCGGCGCGGGAGGACTTCGGCATCGGCGCGCTGGAGGCGCTGGCCGACGGGGCGATGCTGGTGACCACCCCCGCGCCGGGGCC
Source organism: uncultured Solirubrobacteraceae bacterium (assembly GCA_963753235.1). Lineage (GTDB taxonomy): Bacteria > Actinomycetota > Thermoleophilia > Solirubrobacterales > Solirubrobacteraceae > Palsa-465. The sequence continues at coordinate 508,142 of CAVWBJ010000001.1, forward strand.
ATATCCGGCCCTGGCCCTGGCCCGCCGGCTGGACCCGCGCCTGGTGGCCGAGGACCCGGCGCCGGCCCTCCGCGCGGCACTGGACGCGCCGCTGGCGGACTATGCCGAGCGGGCCGCGGCCCTGGTGGCGCCCTACCGCCGGGAGGCGGTGACGCTAACCATCAGCGAACGCGTGGTGCCCCGTTTGTTGGCAGGATTGAGCCCGTGAGCGCTCTGGCGTACATCCCCAGCCCGGCCACCAACGGGTTCCACATCGGCCCGCTGTTCTTCCACGCCTACGGGATCGCCTATGTGTTCGCCGTGGCCGCGGCCATCTACGTCTCCCGCTGGGGCTGGCGCCGCGTGGGCGGAGATCCCGACCTCTGCTACGAGATCGCCATGTGGGCATTTCCGGCCGGCCTGATCGGCGGCCGGATCTACTTCGACATCACCACGCCCAGTCAGATCCCGCCCCACTGGTGGGGGGTGTTCGCCATCTGGCAGGGCGGCCTGGGCATCTGGGGCGGGGTGGCGGCCGGGGCCGCGGTCGGGCTGTTCGTGGCCCGCCGGCGGCTGGAGCATGCCGACCTGCTGCGGCTCATGGACGTGGTGGCGCCCGGCCTGCTGGTGGCCCAGGCCATCGGCCGGATCGGCAACTACTTCAACCAGGAGCTGTTTGGGGCGCCGTCGTCGCTGCCGTGGGCGCTGAAGATCTCGCTCGCCCATCGGCCGCCTGGCTATCTCCACGTGCCCACCTTTGAGCCCACGTTTCTGTACGAGCTCATCTGGAATCTGGCGCTGGCCGGCTTTCTCATCTGGCTCGGGCGGCGGCGCCGGATCCGGGCACCGGGACTGTTTGCGCTCTACGTCGCCGGCTACTCCGGCTTCCGGGTGTTTGAGGAAACCCAGCGCATCGATTACTCCAACTACTTCCTGGGGATGCGCGTGAACTTCTTCATCGCGTCGATCCTGTGCCTGATCGGCCTGCTCTGGTTTGTCGCCCTCCAGCGCGGCTGGCGCGGCTGGGGGGCGGCGCCGGCCGAGCCGGTGCCTGATGGCGCGCGGGCGGCCGGGCCGACCCGCGGAATCGGGTTTCCCCGCCCGGCGGCGGCCACGGCCGGGATGACGCCCCGGCCCACCCGCTCCACCGCCGCCAAGCGCCCGCCGCCGCCTCCGCGGCAGCGATCAAAGCGTCGCTGAGCGGCGGGTCCGGGGGCGGAGCGCCTCCACCTCAGCCCAGGGGCGCGTGTTGACCACCGCCCCGGGTTCCAGCCAGGCCCGCCGCGCGGTGGCCACCCCGTAGCGGGCGACCTCAAAGCCGCCCACCCGGTGGGCGTCGCAATCGATCACCAGCGGGACCCCGGCCCGCGCCGCCGCCCGGGCGTGAACGTCGTCCAGGTCGCGCCGGTCCGGGCTGGAGTTGATCTCCAGCATCGTGCCGGTGTCCAGCGCCGCCTCCACGATGGCGGTGAAGTCAAACGGGTAGGGCGGCCGGCGCTCGATCTTGCGCCCTGACGGATGACCGATGACGTCGACCAGCGGGTTCTCGATGGCGCGGACGATCCGCTGGGTCATGGCGGCGGCATCCATCTGAAACGACGAGTGCACCGAGGCCACCACCCAGTCCAGGGCGGCCAGGGTCTCGTCGTCGTAGTCCAGCGACCCGTCCGGCAGGATGTTGACCTCCGACCCGGCGAGCAGCGTGATCCCGCCCACGGCGTCGCTGCCGGAGAGTTCACGGATCCGGGCGATCTGCTGATGAAGGCGATCCGGCGACACCTCGTCGCCGAAGCCAAACGAGGCCGAGTGGTCGGTGATCGCCAGGTACTCGTAGCCGGCCTCCCGGGCGGCGAGCGCCATCTCCTCAATGGAGGCGGTGCCGTCCGAGGTGGTGGTGTGGCAATGCAGATCGCCCCGCAGGTCGGCCTGGGTGATCAGCGAGGGCAGGGTATGGCTGGCCGCCGCCTCCAGCTCGCCGCGGTTCTCGCGCAGCTCCGGCTCGATGTAGTCCAGCCCCAGCGCGGCGTAGACCTCGGCCTCGGTGGCGCACCGGGTGGTCTCGCCGGTGGCGTCGTCCAGCACGCCGTACTCGGAGACGTGGAGCCCGCGCCGCACCGCGGCCTCACGCAGCGCCATGTTGTGCTGCTTGGACCCGGTGAAGTGCTGGAGCAGGTTGCCGAACTGGTCCGGGGCGACGATCCGCAGGTCGACCTTGACCCCGGTGTGGGTGCGCAGTCGCACCCCGGACTCGGTGGGGTTCTGCGCTGCCTCCACCAACTCCAGCCCCGCGGCCGCCCGCGCCAGCGTCAGCGGATCGGAGGCGGTGGCGATGATGTCCAGGTCCTTGACGCTGTCGCTCATGCGCCGGGCCGACCCGGCCAGCTCCACCCGGTCGGCCGCCGGATGGTCACGCAGGGCGGCGATCAGCTGCTCGCCGACTCCGAGCGCGCGGCTGAGCACGACCCGCTGACCGCCGCCCCCGTTGGCCTGGTGTGACTCGGCCTCGGCCCGGGCGACCGCCGCCGCCTTGAGCAGGCCCTCCTCGGCCTTGGGGCCGAACCCCTTCAGCGTCCGGATCCGGTGGGCCGCCGCGGCCTCCTCCAATGCCTGCAGCGAGTCGATCCCCAGTTCCTCGTAGAGCCGCCGCGCCCGCTTGGGCCCCAGGCCGGGCAGCCGGGTGATCTCCAGCAGCCCCGTCGGGAACTTGGCCCGCAGCTTGACCGCGGCCGGGATGGCGCCCTCGTCGGCGAGCGCCAGCACCTTCTCCTGGATGATCCCGCCGATCCCGGGCAGCTCGGTGGCCCGGCCCTCCCGCGCCAGCGCGGTCACCGAGACGGGCGCGTCCCGGACCGCCTTGGCCGCATTGCGGTAGGCGACGATCCGGTGGATGATCGCCCCGTCCAGCTCGTAGAGATCCCCCAGCTCATCCAGCGCCGCCGCAATCTCGGAGTTGGTGGGATCGGCCATGATGCTCAGCCTATCCCCTGGGGGCGGCGCCTCCGTCCCGCTATACTTTCTGAAGTACCAACGACAAGGAGATGCGATGTCAGGCGCGGTGACGGACGTAACCGACAACAACTTCCAGGCCGAGGTGGTGGAGTCAGACGTGCCCGTGCTCGTGGACTTCTGGGCCCCATGGTGCGGTCCCTGCCGCCGTGTCTCGCCCGTCGTGGAGGAGATCGCCTCCGAGCGCGCCGAATCGCTCAAGGTGGTCAAGCTGAACATCGACGAGAACCAGCAGACCGCGGTCAAGTTCAACGTGATGTCGATCCCGACGCTGATGCTGTTCAAGCACGGCGAGGTCGCCAAGACGGTGATCGGCGCCTATCCCAAGCGCAAGATCGAGGAGGAGCTGGAGCCCGCGCTCGCCTAGCGCCCCCGCTCGCCTACCCCTGTCCGCGCCCGTCCTGCCCGCCGGCAGGGCGGGCGCAGTGCGTTAACCGGCGACGGCGACCCCGATCCGCAGCGGGCGGTCGTCGATCATCACCGGCTCGGCGCCGTCCAACGACTCATAGCTGATGCTGGTGGCCAGGGTCTCGCCGGACACGTAGGCCTCGTAGGCGCGGGCGGCGGCGAGGAGCTCGTCGTCGCCGTCCAGGGTGAGCAGGATCCGATCGGTCACCTCCAGGCCGGCGGCCTGGCGGGCGTTCTGCACCGCCCGGACGATGTCCCGGGCCCAGCCCTCCACCTGCAGCGCCGCGTCGATCTCCACCTCCAGCGCCACCGCGTGGGAACCCTCGCGCTCCACCCGGTAGCCCTCCAGGGGCTTCATGGTGATGAGCAGGTCGTCGGCCGTGAGCGGGTGCTCGCTGCCACCGACCACGATTGAGACCGGCTCGCCGGCGCGGAGCGCCGCCGCCGCCTCGGCCGGATTCAGCCCGGCCACGGCTGCCGCCACCATCGGCATCTGCTTGCCGAACCGGGGGCCGAGCGTGCGGTAGTTGGGCTTGAGCTCGATCTGTCCCAGCTCATCGGCCTGGGAGACGAACCGCAGCTCGCGGACATTGAGCTCGTCGCGCACGATCTCGGCCAGCCGCTCAATCGCCGTTCGCTCCCGGCCGGTGGCCACTATCACCGCCGCCCGCAGGGGCTGGCGCACCTTGATCTTGGCCTGGGCCCGGGCGGCCAGACCGAGGCGCACCGTCTCCCGGGCCACGCCCATCGCGTGCTCCAGGTCGGCATCGCGCTCGCCGGCGATGGGGAAGTCGGTGAGGTGGACGCTGGGCTCGCCGCCGTCCAGGTTGTCGTAGATCTCATCGGCCAGAAACGGGCAGAACGGGGCGAGCAGCTGGGCCACGGTCACCAGGCACTGGCGCAGAGTGGTAAACGCCGCCGAATCGCCCTCCCAGAAGCGGCGCCGGGACCGGCGCACGTACCAGTTGGACAGCTCGTCGACGAAGCTCTGGATGGCCCGGCCCCCGGTGGTGGCGTCGAAGTCATCCAGCCGGTCGCGGACGGTGGCGATGGTGTCCTGCAGCCGGGACAGGATCCACCGGTCCAGATCGGTCAGCTCCAGGAGGACCGAGCTCGCGCCCTCCCGTCCCACCTCATTGGCGTTGGCGTAGAGCACGTAGAAGCCGTACGTGTTCCACAGCTGGAGCATGAACTGGCGGACGGCCTCGCCGATCGTCTCCAGCGAGAACCGGTAGCCGTCCCAGGGCAGCTTGGAGGTGAAGAAGTACCAGCGCAGCGCATCGGCGCCGTAGCGGTTGATGACGTCCCACGGCTCCACCGTGTTGCCCAGCGACTTGGACATCTTGCGGCCGTCCTCGTCCAGGATCAGCCCCAGGCAGACCACATTGCGATACGACGACTGGTCGAACAGGAGCGTGGCCACCGCCAGCAGGGAGTAGAACCAGCCCCGCGTCTGGTCCAGCGCCTCGCAGATGAAGTCGGCCGGAAAGCGCTGCTCAAAGTGCTCCTGGTTCTCCTGCGGTGCGTGGAACTGGGCGAACGGCATCGACCCCGAGTCAAACCAGACGTCGATGACCTCCGGGACGCGGCGCATGGTGTGCCCGTGCGCCGGGCAGGGGAAGGTGACCTCGTCGACGAAGGGGCGATGGGGATCCTCCAGCAGGACGCCGGACAGCTCCTGCAGCTCCGCGCGTGAGCCGATCGCCTGCACGCAGCCCTCATCGCAGCGCCAGACCGGCAGCGGCGTGCCCCAGTAGCGCTCGCGGGACAGCGCCCAGTCGACATTGCCCTCCAGCCAATGGCCGAAGCGGCCGTGCTTGACGTGCTCCGGGTGCCAGTTGATCGTCTCGTTGGCGGCCAGCAGCCGGTCCTTGATCTGGCTGGTGGCGATGTACCAGGATGGCTTGGCGTAATAGAGCAGCGGGGTGTTGCACCGCCAGCAGTGCGGATAGGAGTGCTTGTACTCCTCGGCTCGCAGGAGCCGGCCCCGGCTGCGCAGATCCTCAATCAGGTCGGGGTCGGCGTCCTTGACCCAGCGGCCGGCATACGGACCGATCCGCTCGTCGTAGGTGCCGTTGAGCCGCACCGGGTTGACGACGTTCAGTCCCTCCTGCTCGCCCAGACGGAAGTCGTCCTCGCCGAAGGCGATGGCGGTGTGCACCAGCCCGGTGCCCTCATCCGCGGTGACGAAGTCCGCGGGCAGCACCGTGTGTCCCTTGGGACCGTAGGCCTCGGCCGGGATGTACGGAAACGGTGCCTCGTAGGCGGTGCCGGCCAGCTCGGTGCCGGGAAACGTCTCCAGCACCTCGGCGTCCTCGCCGAGCACGCGCTCCACCAGGCCCTCGGCGACGATCTGGACCGGGGCGCCGCCGTCCGCCCGGGCGCGGGCATAGCTGAGCTCAGGATTGACCGCCACGGCGGCGTTGGAGACCAGCGTCCAGGGCGTCGTCGTCCACACCAGCAGCTCATCGCCCAGCTGGGCGCGGCCGGACGGACGGGTGACCGGCAGGCGCACGTACACCGACGGGTCCACGACGTCCTGGTAGGCGCCGGGCTGCCCCAGCTCATGGCTGGACAGGGTCACCTCGTCACGCGGGCAGTACGGGACAACCTTGAGCTTCTCGTAGAGCAGCCCCTTGTCATGAATCGTCTTCAGCGCCCACCACACCGACTCCACGTAGTCGGGGTCCAGCGTCCGATAGGCGTCGTCCAGGTCCACCCAGAACCCGATGCGCTCGGTCAGCCGGTTCCACTCGGCGACGTGGCTGAGCACCTTCTCCCGGCAGCGGGCGTTGAACTCAGCGATGCCGAACCGCTCGATGTCGGCCTTGGACTCAAAGCCGAGCTCGGCCTCCAGGGCCAGCTCCACGGGCAGGCCATGGCAGTCCCAGCCGGCCTTGCGCTCCACGTAATGCCCGGTCATGGTCCGGTACCGGGGGAAGATGTCCTTGAACACCCGGCTGAGCACGTGGTGGGTGGCCGGGTTGCCGTTGGCGGTCGGGGGCCCCTCGTAGAACCCCCACTGGGGCGCGCCGCTGCGGCGGCGGACCGACTCGGCGAACACGTCGCGGGCCCGCCAGCGCTCCAGCACCGTCTCCTCCAGCTCGGGGAACGAGGCGCGTGGGTCGACGGGGCGGTGCGGGCTGCTCATGGGCGCAGGATTCTAGGCAGCCGCGGGTGGCCCGGCCCGCGCGCGGCCGGGCCCCTACGCCGTTGACGAGCGGGGGACGGCGGGCGCCAGGCGCCGCTCGGCCGACGGCGCCGCGGCCGTCGTCATGCGCTCCAGACGGGCCAGGAGGCTGTCCTTGGCCGCCACCGGCAGCTCGCCGAGACGGAACACGGTGCTGGCCCCGGTGTCAGGAACAGCGCCACGGAAGTCAAACACCACCGCCTCCCGCGCCGTGGAGCGCACGGCGTAGACCAGGCGACCGATGGAGTCCAGCGACACGCGCCGGCCGGTCAGGACGACGGCGGCCGGGTCAAGCGCCCGCAGGGCGCGGCCCAGACGGGCGGGTGCGATGGCCGGTGTGAGTGTCAGCGTGCGCATGCCCGCCCGGCGCAGCACCACCTCCAGCGCCTGGGCGTAGACGGCGTCCAGGTCACACGGGGCCGAAGCGTCGAACACCATGATCCCCTCCCGCCGGGAGGCCGGCGGTGCCAGCCGCCGCTGGGCGGCGAGCCAGCCCACCGCATGCCGCCACGCGAACTCATACTCCGCCGAGGACGGTCCGGGCTCGTCGAGCGTCGCCACCGCCTCCAGGAGCACCTCTTCAATGGTGCGCTCCACCGAGCGCAGGCCGAGGCTCTCCTCCAGCAGTCGGTTGGCCGCGTCCTCGTCAAAGGCGGCAAACGCGCCGGTGAGCCGGGTCGGCGTGGCCGGACCTCCGCCGCGCTCGCGGGCCAGCGAGATGGCCGAGGAGACGTTGTGGGTCTCCGCCAGCGTGAGCCGCAGCGCCTCGATCTCGGTGAGCGAATACTGGCGATGGCCGCCCGCCGAGCGGTGCGGCTTGGGGAATCCGTACCGGCGTTCCCAGCTGCGCAATGTGTTGGGGCTGACGCCGAGCATGACCGCTGCGGCATTCGTCCGGATTCCGTTCATTAACCGAGTTATCCCGTAGATCGTGAGCGATAGGCAAGGTTCGCAAGCCTCCCTGCAGTTTGGTCGCCGCGGTGCGGGCCGGAGGAATGTCGGCGCGGGCGTCGTACGCGCGCGGGGTCGCCCGGGTGGTCAGGGGCGCCGGGTCGCCCGAGGGGTCACGGGCGCTCCGGGCGGGCCGCGCGGCGCGTTCGTCCGGACCCAGGGTCTTGGGGGCTCACTTGTCTATAGGACAAGTCAGCCCCGAAAACCCCTCCGCCGCCCGGGGTCATGGGGGGAAGGTGACCGTATATGTAGCTGTGGCCCAAAGCCTCCGGGCACGCGGCGCCTTCGCCGAGCCCGAACTGGCGGCGGTGGCCGCTCAGGCGCTGGCGCGCCGGGGGGCGGTCCGGGGGTCGCCGCGGCCGAGCAGGTCGACCGGCTCGGCTTCCAGCATGTCCAGGATGCGCCGCTGGGCGGCGGCTGCGCCGTCCGGCAGGTTGCGGGTGCCCGTGTTGCGCACCCTCACCCGGTCACTGCCGCGCCGGTAGACGGCCACCGGGACCGCGCCGCCGGCCAGCCGGATGGCGTAGGCCCACCGGGCCACGGTGTCGTCGTCCAGATGGGAGCCGGCCACCACCACCAGGTTGGGCCGGTGCACGGCGACGGCATCGCCGATGCCGGCGACGCCGCGGGCCGACAGGCTGAGCACATCCATCCCGGCGCGGACGCAGAACAGCTCCAGCGCGCGGAGGTAGGGCGCGTCCGGGTCCATCTCATCCCGGGTGGCGTCACCGAACACCACCGAGATCGGCCGAACCGGCGGCGGCGACAGGCGGATGGCGCGGCGCAGCCAATCCGAGGCCCAGTGGGTGGCAAACGCCCAGGCCGCGGACTCCGGGCCGTTGCGACGCAGGATCTCCTCCAGCGTGGGGATCAGGACCTCCTCCACCGAGCGCTCCACCGAGCGCAGGGCCAGGGCAGCCTCGATGGCGGCATCCGCCCGCTCGCGCTCGTAGGAGACCAGCGCGCCCACCAGGGAGTTGGCGTCGGCGGCAAGACCTTCCCGCGCGCGGGATACTGCAGACGAGATGGAGAGCCCCTCCTGGAGGGCGTCGCGCAGAGCGGCGACCTCCCCGTGTGTGAACAGACGGTGTTTTCCCGGCGAACGCTGGGGCTTTGGGAACCCAAAGCGCCGTTCCCACGCCCGGAGGGTGTTGGGGCTCACGTTGAGTAACGCGGCCGCTTCGCTCGTCTTGAGATAACGCACGGGGTTTCTGGAAAGGTGAAGTGGTCCGTTGCTAAACGGACGAGAGCCCTTTAAAATTGCACGGGTTACTTACTGAAATACTGTGCAAAGCGTGTTTGGCTTTTGCGTGCATTCTCGGCGCAAAACGGGACAGACGCAAGTGCCGGTAAACAAACGACCGAGGGACGTCCAGGGCCTTGCACGTGTCGTCTGACAACGCGCTGCCGGTGGTTGTAGGGGATCCCCTGCGGCGAATCGCCTCGGCTTGCCCGCAGAAGGGAGGTAGGGATATGGTCTGGCGCACTGGTCGGTGATCAAGTATCTAACTAGTCGGCGTCGCGAAAGCGCGCTACCTTGCAGGCATGCTCCGCCCACGTGCGGATGATGGCGCACGCCTCCCGTGGCGCGATGTTGCCGCGTCCGCGGTAACGGCCCTGAGTGTGGTGGTCTGCGGCGTCGCCATTGCGCTGAGTCCCCCAACCCACCTCGAGACGCTCAGCGTGATTCTCGGAGTCGGTGCGGTGGGGGCCGGCCTCCTGGTTGCTGGAGAGCAGGGTGGTCTCGCCGTCTCGGCCTCCTTCCTCGTTTTCGTTCTTGCTGCCGCCCTGCTGGGGCCGCTGTCCGCTGTCGCCGCGGCCGTGATCGCTGAAGCGGCGGCGGCAGCAACGATGAAGACGCACTGGAGAGCCGTCGTCTTCAACAACCTTCCGGTGGCCATCGTGCCGGCGGTCGTCGCCGCCGTCCTGATCCAGAGCATGACGTCCAAGCCGGCGGACAGCGTCAGCTTCTACCTGGCCGTCGCATTGGCGGCGGCCGTCGGCTACATCGTCAGCTTTCCGATGTTCGTCCTGTTGCGGCGGCTCGTCTTCCCGGATGCCGAGCAGTTCGGCGTGGGGACGCTGATGGCGTTCCTGCCCAGCGGGGTGCTCAGCATTCTGCTGGCGATCGCCGGAATCGGGATCTACTTCAAGGTCGGCACGGCCGGGATCGCGTTCGCCCTGGTGGCCGTGTTTGCCTTCTCGTACATGGCGCACCTCCTGCACGAGTCCCGCCAGCGAGCCCAGCAGTACGTCTCGCTGTCCTGGGGGGTGCTGGCCGGGCTGATGCGCGCGCTGGACATCCGAGACGAGCGGGTGGCGCGCCATTCGGCGGCGGTGGCCCGGTTTGCCCGGGACATCGCGGAGGCGGTGGGGATGAGCGAGGTGGAGCGCGAGTTGGCCCATACGGCCGGGCTGCTGCATGACATCGGGCGGTTTGCGCTGTCAGACCGGGTGGCCGAGCGGGGGCGGACGCTGACCGAGGAGGACTGGATGGCGATCCAGCGCCACCCGGAACTGGGGGCGGACATGTTGCGCGACCTCGGTATGTACGGGCCGGTGGCCGAGATTGTGCTGGCCCACCATGAGCGGATCGACGGGCGCGGCTACCCCTCCGGCCTCACCGAGGAGGAAATTCCGGAGATCGCCAAGATCATCTCAGTCGCCGAGGTGTACGACACGCTGACCGCCAGCGACACCTACCGGACGCGGATGAGCTCGTTCGAGGCCCTGACCGAGCTGCGGCGGGTCGCCGGCACGCAGGTCGACTCCCGGTACGTGGAGGTGCTGGCCGGTCTGCTCAGCGGCGAGGGCGTCGAGTACCGCCACGCCGACATGGCCGACTTCGACGAGGAGCTGGACATGGAGCGGCGGATCAACCAGGCGGGCGCGGGCGGGTAGAGGCCCGCGCGGTGGCCGCCCGGGATGCAGTGGCGCCCCGGACGCGGTGCCCCGGACTCGGCCGAGCGGTGCCGTCCCAGACGCGGACGTCGCCGAGCCCGCGGGGGCCACGGCGGCGGGCACGCGCCCACGAAAGCGGGCACGGGCCCACGGCGCGCACGCCGACCCGGCCGCGGCCTCAGATCAGCCGCGGACCCCGCCCACCGCATGCCGCGAGCATGCAGATCGGCATGCCGGCAGCATGCAGCCGCCGGCGGTGAATAGGGATGTGATGGTGGTGGGTTGTCTCAGCCGACCTGGCGATCAAGCAGCGAGTCAGAGCTCTGCTGCTCCAGCGAGCCGACGAACTTGTCGATCTGCTCCTGGCTGAAGCGGCGCTGCCCACCTGGGGTCCGGTAGGACTCCAGATAGCCCATATCCGACCAACGCCGGATGGTGCCGAGCGATACGCCGAGCGCCTGCGCTGCCTGCGAGGTCGAGAGGCCCAGCGGGCTTCCTTGAATCTGCCTCATGGCTCAATTCCAGCGCTTTTTGCGCAACCTTGGGGAAACAAGTACAGCAATTGCACAACCTTTTAAGGACAAATCATGATGATCTCATGCCGATGTCCATAAACCCGGTCGGACATCCGGCGCGTGGCTACACGGTAGCCGGTGTGGACGCGAGATGGTGCACCGGGGCACCCAGATGCGGACGAAAGGATGAGAGGATCCGCTCCCCATGCGGCTGCGGCTCTACCACCATCAGGACGGCGCTCGCGTCGCCTACCGGGAAACCGGCACCGGACCGCCGCTCGTCCTGCTCCATTCACTGGGCCTTTCGCACCGGGAGTGGGAACCCATCGTCGACCCGCTGTCGGCTCGCTTCCGGGTGGTGCTCCCGGACCTTCCGCTGCACGGCGACTCCGAGGACCGGCCACGCCATTCCTACTCGCCGGATTGGCTGGCCGACGTCATGTCCGGGTTCTGCCGGGAGGCGGGCGGGCCCCGCTGCCTGGTGGCCGGTCACGACCTGGGCGCCGAGCTGGCGCTGCTGGCGGTCACCACCGGCCGGCTGAGCGTGGCCCGCCTGGTCCTCATGCCCAACCGCCTGCACCGGCGAGACGCGTTCGGCGCCCAGCGCGCCGCCTGGCGCGCCGCCTGCCGGCTCGCCGCCCTGCCGGGACTGGATCGGCCGCTCTCCCACGCCGCCAAGCTGGTGTTCCGGCCGACGGTGGCCGAGCGGCTGAGCGTCCAGCACAACGCGGCGGCCAAGGACCTCATCCGCCACGCCTTCGCCGATGTGGGGGGCAACGGCAACCGGGCACGCTCCTGGGGGAAGTTCGCCCGCCGCTGGCCGGTGGAGGCCCAGAGCCAGCTGCTGGACGCCTACCCCCAGATGCACATGCCGGTCCTCCTGCTGTGGGCCGAGGATGACCCCGCCCACCCGCTGGAGGCCGCCACCGAAGCGCTGGACCTGCTGCCTGATGCGCAGCTGCGCACGCTGGCCGATGCCGGGTTCCTGATCGCCTACGACGACCCGGTCGGCGTCGCCCGCGAGCTCATCTCGTTCTGCGGCTGACCGGCCGCGCAGAACCCCGCGGGACCGGCCGTCCGGGAGACCCGCGGAGCGCTAGCGTTCTGACGGTCAGAGCTACGAATTTTTGCGAAAGGAAACCATGAGCCTGCAGGAGAGAGAGCAGCTATGGGGCGGCGAGACGACCAAGGCGGTCGCCAACTTCCCCATCTCCGGGGAGACGGTTCCGGTCTCGGTCATCCGCTGGCTGGCGCAGATCAAGGGCGCGGCGGCGCGGGTCAACGGCGATCTCGGCCTGCTGGACGCCGATCTGGCCGAGCGCATCGCCGCCGCCGCCGACCGGGTGGCGGCCGGCGAGTTTGACGACCAGTTCCCGATCGACGTGTTCCAGACCGGCTCGGGCACCTCCACCAACATGAACGCCAACGAGGTCATCGCCACCCTGGCCAACGAGGGCGAACCGGCGCAGAAGGCCCACCCCAACGATCACGTGAACATGGGGCAGTCGTCCAACGACGTGTTCCCCTCCGCGGTGCATCTGGCGGCGCTGGACCGGGCCACCAACCAGCTGCTCCCGGCGCTGGACCAGCTGGAGGCCTCCTTCCAGGCCCGGGCCGAGGAGTTCAAGGACATCGTCAAGGCCGGACGCACCCACCTGATGGACGCCGTGCCCGTGACCCTGGGCCAGGAGTTCTCCGGCTATGCCGCCCAGGTGCGCCTGGCGGGCCTGCGGGTCCGCAACGCCCTGCCCCAGGTGGGCCAGATCCCGCTGGGCGGGACCGCCACCGGCACCGGGCTGAACACCCATAAGGAGTTCGCCATCCGGGTGCGGGCCCGGCTGACCGAGACCACCTCGCTGGACATTCGCGGACCTGAGGACCCGTTTGAGGCCCAGGGCAACCGCGACGCCCTGATCGAGCTGTCCGGGGCGCTGAAGGTGATCGCCGTCTCGTTCACCAAGATCGCCAACGATCTGGCACTGCTCGGCTCCGGCCCCCGGGCCGGCCTCGGCGAGATTCTCCTCCCGGAGCTGCAGAAGGGCTCCTCCATCATGCCCGGCAAGGTCAACCCGGTCATCCCCGAGGTCGTCCTCCAGGTCTCGGCCCAGGTCATCGGCAACGACGCCGCGGTCACCATCGGCGGCATGCAGGGCAACTTTGAGCTCAACGTCCGGGTTCCGCTCATCGCTCGCAACCTGCTGGAGTCCATCAACCTGCTCGCGGCCACGGCCCGCACGTTCGCCGAGAAGTGCGTCGACGGGATCCAGGCCAACGAGGCGGGCTGCCACCAGTCGGCCGAGGCGACCCTGGCCGCCGCCACCGCGCTCAACCCGTACATCGGCTACGACAAGGCGACCGAGATCGTCAAGGAGGCGGCCAACTCCGGGCGGATGCTGCGCGAGGTGGCCTACGAGAAGGGCGTCGACGAGGACACCTACAACCAGGCGATGGACCTCCGCGCCATGGCGCGGGGCAATACGTAGCCGCGCAGCAAATCGGGGGCGGGCAGCGCCTGCGCATCGATTTATTGCAAATCAGGAGGACCTGGCGCGCGGTCACCGGGCTGAGTGATTGAATGCGCGCGCACATCAACTCCTGGCAGGGGGTATTGCCTTGAAGCATGCCGTGATACGGGCGCTTTCGTGCGCCCTGTTCCTCTCGGTCTGTGGCGCCGCGACGGCGTCTGCGGATCCGTTTCACACCCAGTTCCCGGGCCGGTTTGCGCAGCCGCCGACCACGCAGCAGTGCGAGGCCGCGATCAAGATCGCCTGCTACGGCCCCACGCAGTACCAGCAGGCCTACGACATGAACCCGCTGTACAGCAACGGCCTGACCGGCAAGGGCAAGACGATTGTGATCGTCGACTCGTTCGGCTCGCCGACCATCCAGAACGACCTGGCCACGTTCGATCAGGCCTATGGCCTGCCCGCGCCGCCGTCGCTCAAGGTCATCGCCCCGGAGGGAGCGATTCCGCCGTTTGACGGCAGCGCCGGCTCAGTCCAGTCCAACTGGGGCGTTGAGACCTCATTGGACGTGGAGTACGCCCACGCCATGGCCCCGGGGGCGAACATCCTCCTGGTGGAGACGCCGGTCGCCGAGACCGAGGGCACCGTTGGGCTGCCCCAGATGATGGACGCCGAGAAGTACGTGATCGATCACCACATGGGCGATGTCATCACCCAGAGCTTCGGCGCCACCGAGGAGACATTCCCCAGCGCCCGCTCCATCTATGGCCTGCGGTATGCCTACTACGATGCTCTGGCTCACCGGGTGACGGTGCTGGGCGCCTCGGGTGACGCCGGTCCGACCGACTACACCAACGCTCCCGACCAGTCCGACCTGTATCCGTTCCGGGTCAACAGCTGGCCGTCGTCAGATCCGCTGGTCACATCGGTGGGCGGCACTCAGCTGCACCTGGACGCTACCGGCAACCGGATTGCTCCGGACAACGCCTGGAACGACACCGCGCTGCTCGGCGGTCCGGCCGCCGGCGGTGGCGGGGTGTCGGCGGTGTTCTCCCGGCCCTGGTACCAGGACGCCGTGCGCGGGACGGTTGACGGTCGGCGGGGGACGCCGGACGTCAGCATGAGCGCGGCGGTGAACGGTGGCGCCAACGTCTACTGGAGCTTCACCGGACAGGGGACGCCGGGCTGGCACATCGTGGGAGGGACCAGCGAGGCCTCCCCGCTGTTCTCCGGAGTCGTGGCCGTGGCCGATCAGGCGGCCGGCCGGGATCTGGGTCTGATCAACCCGGCGCTCTACGGCATGGGGAACCGCCCCGGCGGGGGATTGGTCGACGTGACGGCCGGTGACACCACCGTCTCGTTCACCAACCCGTCCACCGACCCGTATCCGGGACCGCACACGGTCCCCGGCTACACCGGCGTGCCGGGCTATGACATGGCCACCGGCCTGGGCACGGCGGACGGCGCCAAGCTGGTCGGCGCGCTGGCCGAGCAGGGCGGTCACGAGCGCGGCCACCGCGAGCCGCACCACCGCTGACCGACTGAAGCACGGGGCATCACGGCGCTCGCTCGGCTCCGGCCGGGCGGGCGCCGCCGCCTCGTCTCAGGTGGCGACGGTCTCGGCGCCGAGCTCCCGGGAGATCGCCACGTCGACCGAGTAGTCGATCGGCACCACGATCACCGACGGGACATCAAGCGCCAGCGCCTGGGTCAGCCGCTGGGAGAACTCGTCGGCGCTGGCGCAGCGCCAGGCGGGCGCTCCGAAGGCCTCGGCGAGCTTGACGAAGTCCGGGTTGCCGAAGTCGACGCCGAAATGGCGACCGAACTTGTTGTCCTGCTTCCAGACGATCGAGCCGAACTGGCCGTTCTCCCAGATGACGTTGACCACCGGCGTCTTGAGCCGGACGGCGGTCTCCAGCTCCTGGCAGTTCATGAGAAAGCCGCCGTCGCCGCTGACCGTGACCACATGGCGGTGCGGGTCGACGAGCTTGGCGGCGATGGCGGTCGGCAGGGCAAACCCCATCCCGGCCAGGCCGTTGGCGATGAGCACCGTGCCCGGCTCATGGGCGGGGAACATCCGTCCGATCCACAGCTTGTGCAGCCCCACGTCGGAGACCAGCAGGTCGTTGCGGCCGAGCCCGGAGCGGAGATCGCACAGGACCCGGGGCGGACGCATCGGAAAGTGATCGTCGTCGGAGGCGTCGGCGAGGGCGCCCACCACCAGTTCACGCAGGCGGTCGGGTGCGGCCCGCTGTGACTGCTTGCGGCTGCAGCCGGCGGCCAGGCGGGCCAGGACGTGGGCGATGTCGCCGATCAGCTCCACCTCCGGCATGAAGAACTCGTCGATCTCCGCCGCCACCGTGTCGATCACCACAATCTTCTTGTTGGCCTGCGGGTTCCAGTGCTGGGGGGCGTGCTCGACCAGGTCGTAGCCGACGGCGATCACCACGTCGGCGTCGTCGAAGCCGGCCAGTTCGTAGTCCCGGGCCTGGAGCCCGACCGTGCCCAGCGCGTGGGCATCCTCGTAGTCGAGCAGGCCCTTGGCCATGAACGTCTCGGCCACCGGGATCCCGGTGGTGTGGACGAACGCCCGCAGAGCCCGGCTGGCATGGGTGCGGATGGCGCCGTTGCCCGCCAGGATGATCGGGTTCTCCGCGGCCATGATGACCTCGGTGGCGCGCTGGAGCTCCTTCATCCCCGGCTCCGGCTGCACGGGCGCGTGCGGGGGCAGCGGCCGGGCGTCCAGCGGACGCGCCATCACGTCCTCGGGCAGCTCCAGATGTGTCGAGCCCGGCTTCTCGGACTCGGCCACCTTGAACGCCTTGCGAACCACCTCCGGGACGATCTCGGCACTGGAGACGCGGGCATTCCATTTAACAACTGGGCGGAGGATGCCGATCAAGTCGATGTACTGGTGTGACTCCTTGTGCATCCGCTCCAGATCCGACTGTCCGGTCAGCGCCACCAGAGGGGCGCGGTCCAGGAACGCGTCGGCGACGGGGGTCACCAGGTTGGTCGCGCCGGGGCCGAGCGTGCCCAGGCAGACGCCGGCCCGCCCGGTCAGACGACCCCAGGCGTCGGCCATGTACGCCCCGCCCTGCTCATGACGCACCGGAACGAACTGAACCGAGGAATCCGCCAGAGATTCATTGAGATCCAGGGTCTCCTCACCCGGGATTCCGAACACGTACTGGACCCCTTCGGCCTCCAAGCACTCCACAAAGACATCTGACGCCTTGCGCTCACGCACACGCCCACCCTACCCAATCCCTTTGGCAAAGACGCTGACCCTGCGGGCCCTCCGGACGGGCCTCACGGCGGCGGTTCTCCTGCTGGTGGTGACGGCCGCCGCCAACGCCGCCAGCGTCCTGGTCATCCGCGGCGGCGGCTTCGGTCACGGCATCGGGATGAGTCAGTACGGGGCCGAGGGCTATGCCCTGCACGGTGCCGATTACCGCACCATTCTGGGCCACTACTACACCGGGACGGCGCTGGCCACCACCGATCCGGAGCGCACCGTCCGGGTACTGCTCGCCACCGGCCGGGCCTCGTTCAGCGGCGCCACGGTGGCGCCCGGCCAGCACCTGCAGGGCGGCAGCACGTACACGGTCACCGCCACCGCGGGCGGCCGGCTCCAGCTGC
The DNA here is from genome assembly GCA_963753235.1 of uncultured Solirubrobacteraceae bacterium. Lineage (GTDB taxonomy): Bacteria > Actinomycetota > Thermoleophilia > Solirubrobacterales > Solirubrobacteraceae > Palsa-465. Next base: position 525,199 of record CAVWBJ010000001.1, read on the forward strand.
ACTCCTCGGCGGGCAAGCTGGTCGGCACCTTCGCTGCTCCGCTCACCGTCTCCGGATCAGGGCCCCTGACCGTGCCCGGGGCCGGCAGTTACCGCGGGTCGTTGCAGTTCACCCCGGCCGGCGGTGGCGGGGTGAACACCGTGAACGCGGTGGGGCTTGACGATTATGTCCGCGGCGTGGTGGCCGAGGAGATGCCGGGCTCGTGGGCCCCGGCGGCACTCCAGGCCCAGGCGGTGGCGGCCCGCACGTACGCCATCACCACCACCGTGGGGGCGGGTGCCTACGACCTGTACGACGACACCCGGTCCCAGGTCTACGGCGGGGTGGGCGCCGAGACCGCTGCCACCAATGCCGCCGTGGCCGCCACCAGCGGCCAGGTCGTCACCTACCACGGCGTCCCGGCGGTCACCTACTTCTTCTCCAGCTCCGGCGGCCATACCGAGAACATCCAGGACGTCTGGCCCGGTGCCACTCCGGAGCCCTGGCTGCGCGGGGTCTCGGACCCCTACGACGCCGCCGCCGGCAATCCCTACCACCGCTGGAACCTGCCGCTGAGCCTGGGTGCGGCTGCGGCCAGGCTGGCCGGCCTGGTCCGCGGGAAGCTGGTGGGGATCAGCGTGGTCCGCCAGGGCACGTCCGGGCGGATCATGGCCGCCCGCGTGGTCGGCACCCGCGGTCAGACGACGGTGAGCGGCGGACAGCTGCAGGCCGCATTCGGCCTGGACTCCACCCTGGCCACCTTCACCACCATCACCACCCAGGACCCGGCCGGGCGTCTGACCGGAACCATCTTCCCGGCGCCGCGGGGGACGGTGGCCATCCAGCGCCTGACCGGCCGTCGCTGGCGGACGCTGGCGCGGGTGGCGGTGACGCGTGGGGGGCGGTTTGCGGCCACGGAGCCGGCCGGTCGCTACCGGATCGCCGCCGGACCGGCGAACGGTCCCACCGTCACCGTCCCGTAGCCGTACTACTGTCCGGGCTGCCATGCCCGGGCCCCTGCTGGCGATCGACGGACCCTTCGTCCTCTACCGCTCCTTCTTCGCGCTGCCGGATTCGATCACGGATGCCGACGGGCACCCGGTCAACGCGCTGCTGGGCGCCGTCAACCTGATCCTGCGGATCGCCGCCGACGTTGAGCCGCGGGCCATCGTCGTCTGCTTCGGCGCCGAGGCGGCGGCCTACCGGACCGAGCTGTATCCGCCGTATCACGCCCATCGCCCCGAGGTTCCGGACGCGCTCGACTGGCAGTTTGAGCGGGCGCCGGAGCTGTTCGCCGCCTTCGGCTGGACGGCGGCCTCATCGGACGACCTGGAGGCCGACGACCTGCTGGGAGCTCTGGCCCAGGCCGAGGCGGCGGCCGGCGGCCGGGCGCTGATCATGACCGGCGACCGCGACATGTACCAGTGCGCCGGCGAGCGGGTCAGCGTCGTGTACCTCAAGCAGCGCTCGGCCGGCTTTGAGGAGGTTGACCCCGCCGAGGTGCGCCGGCGCTACGGCGTCGACCCGGAGCAGGTGCCGGATTTCATCGCCCTGCGGGGCGACCCGTCCGACGGGCTGCCCGGGGCGCCCGGCATCGGTCCCAAGACCGCCACCGAGCTGCTCCAGCGCCACGGCTCCCTGGAGGCGGCCATCGCCGCCGCCGACGGGGAGCGCCCGCGGGTCGGGGCCGCGCTGCGCGACCACGCCGAGCAGCTCCGCGCCTTCCGGGAGATCGCCACTCTGCGCCTGCCCCGGATGGCTCCGCCCGACGACGCCGCCACCAACCTTCAGGGGGGTGCCGAGGCCGCCCGGGCGTTCGGCATGAACCGGCTCGCCGACCGGCTGGCCGGCGCCGCCTCGCTCGCCGACCTCTGACGCCGGCGACAATCCTGCCCGCCCGGGGCGGCTTTGTCGCCGACGTGGCCGGTCAGGGCGTGAACTTGACCGTGATCACGTCCCCGTCGGTGACGACGTAATCCCGGCCCTCCAGGCGCAGGGTGCCCCGCTCCCGGGCGCCGGCGTACCCGCCGGCGTCGACGAGCTCGCTCCAGCTCACCACCTCGGCCCGGACGAAGCCACGCTGGATGTCAGAGTGGATCAGCCCGGCGGCATGCCAGACCGACAGGCCCTGGCGCAGGTGCCAGGACTGCGCCGGCTTGTCCTCCCCGGCGGTGAAGAAGGCGACCAGGTTCAGCAGGGAGAATGCTCCGTGAACGACACGTTGCAGCCCGGACTCGGCCAGGCCCAGGTCGGCCCGCATGGCGGCCGCGTCCTCGTCGGAGAGCTCGCCCAGCTCCGCCTCCAGGCGGGCCGACACGGCCACCGCCTCGGCGCCCACGGCAGCGGCATGGCTGGCGATGGCGGCCGGAACCTCGTCGGCGCCCTCCTCCACGTTGGCCACGAACAGGACCGGCTTGGCGGTCAGCGGCGACAGCAGGGCCATGGCGTCAAGCGCGTCGGCGGGCGGCGGCACCGTGCGTGCCGGCCGGCCCGCCGACAGCGCCTCGATCACCGCTCGCAGCCACTCGGCCTCGGCCACCGCATGCCGGTCGCCCCCGCGGGCCTGCCGGACCACCCGCTCCAGCCGGCGCTCGGCCTGCTCCAGGTCGGCGTAGATGAGCTCGGTTTCAATCGTCTCGATGTCGCTCACCGGGTCCACCCGGCCCTCCGGATGCACGACGCTCTCGTCGGTGTGGGCGCGGACGACGTGGACGATGGCGTCGGTCTCCCGAATGTTGGCCAGGAACTGGTTGCCGAGTCCCTCGCCCCGGTGGGCGCCCGCCACCAGCCCGGCGATGTCATGAAAGGCGATCGTGTCCGGCACCACCTTGGAGGCCCGCAGGGTGGCCGCCAGGGCGTCCAGGCGCTCGTCGGCCACCGGCACGATCGCCACGTTGGGCTCAATCGTGGTGAACGGATAGTTGGCCGCCTCGGCGGCGACTCCGGTGAGCGCGGTGAACAGCGACGACTTGCCCGCGTTGGGCATCCCCACAATGCCGACCTTCATCGGCATCAGCGATCGCTCCCAGCCCCGGTCGGCATCAGGCCGGTCCGCCGGCGAGGGTGGCCACCGCGATGCCGAGCACCGCCCCGGCCACCACGTCGCTGGGGTAGTGAACCCCCAGGTACGGGCGGCTGACCGCAAACGCTCCCGCGGCCGGGTACAGCGCCGCCGCCGGAGCCAGGCGGCTGTAGGCCCGAGCGGCGGCAAACGAGGTGGTGGCGTGAGCGCTGGGGAACGACAGCCGGGAAACGACCGGCGACAGCGCCGGCAGGCCGTCCAGCTCAGGACGCCGGCGGCGGACCGCCACCTTGACCGCGTAGTTGGCCAGGTAGGCGCCGGCCACCACACCGGCGCCGCGCAGCCAGCGCGGCCGCCGCTCCGGCTCCAGCACCGCCCCCAGGGCGCCCAGCGCCAGCCAGCAGGCGGCATGCTCGCCGAGGCGCGAGTAGCCGGCGACCAGACGCTCGCGGCCGGGGCCGTGCCCGCGCGTGCGGGCGAGCCTGAGCAGCTGCCGATCAAGCGAGAGGGGGCTGGGCACGGCTGGTGGACTCTAGCCACCGGTAACCCTCTACCCTGCGCGGGATGCTCCGGTCGCTCGGTCTGGGCACACGGATCGCGCTGGTGGTGGGAACCGGGGCGCTGCTCGTCGCCCTCGGGGTGACCCTGCTGCTGGTCAACACCGTCGGACTGCGCGGTAGCGCGCGGGCGACGAGCCGTGCCGATGCCTACCTGCTGGCGGTGATCAACGACGAGCGTCTGGTGGTTGACGCCGAGACCGGGCTGCGCGGGTATGTCATCACCGGCCGTCCGCCGTTCCTCCAGCCGACCCGGCGGGCCCAGGCGGCGTTCCCCCAGGCGCAGGCCGACCTCCGCCGTGCGGCCCGGGCCGACGGCGAATTCGCGTCCCAGGCGCAGGCGCTGGAGCAGGCCGCCAGGGCCTACATGACCGGCTATGTCCCCGGCGTGGCTGATCTGCACGGCAGCGCGTTGGCCGCCGCCCGGGCCTTCCCCACCACCCTGCAGGGCAAGCAACTGGTCGACGAGGTGCGCGCCCGGACCCAGCGCCTGGAGCGCCTTGTCTCCGCCCGTCAGCACGCCCGCCAACAGTCGGCGAGCCGGTCCGCCGGCTTCTCCATCACCGAGGCGATCGTGGTGCTGGTCCTGGTGACGCTCCTGACGGTCGTGCTGGGCACGCTGCTGGGGCGGCTGGTGGTGGCCCGGGAGCGGGCCCGGGTCCAGAGCGAGCAGACGGCGAGCGCGCTGCGGCTCAGCCTCCTGCCGGGGGCGCTGCCGGCGGTGCCGCGGTGTGACGTGGCGGCGCGGTTTCTGCCCGCCACCGCCGGCGAGGTGGTGGGCGGCGACTTCTACGACGTGTTCGCTGTCGGCGACGGCCACTGGGCGGTGGTGGTCGGCGACGTCTGCGGCAAAGGGCCCCGGGCGGCCGCCCTCACCGCCATGGCGCGCTGGACCCTGCGCAGCCTGGCCGGGACGCCCATCTCGCCGGCGGAGGCGCTGCGCTTCCTCAACCGGTCGATGCTCAACCTGGAGCTCGATGGCCGCTTCATCACCGTCGCCTACCTGCTCATCACACTCACCGAGCACGGGGCCCGCGCCCAGCTGGCCTGCGCTGGGCACCCCCCGGGCATCCTGGTGCCGGCCACCGGCGAGCCGGTGCCGCTGCCCGCCCACGGCGCGCTCCTCGGCGTGTGGCCGGACATTGCGGTGCATGCCCATCAGGTCGACCTGGCGCCGGGCGACAGCATCGTCCTCTACACCGACGGGGTGAGCGACCCCGGGCCGGGACCGCAGCAGCTGCCCCTGCAGGCGCTGCGCGGACAACCGCCGGGGGCCGACGCCGATGCGCTGGCCGGGGCGCTGGAGCGCTACGCGCGCCGGGGCGCGGCGGACCAGCGTGATGACATCGCCATCATCGCCTTCCGTCTGTGCCCGGCTGCCTCCGGAGATCGGCCGCCGGTCACGGCCGCGCCCGCCATTGTCTGATCGCCGGGGCGGCGCGGCGTATGCAATGATCCGCGCGCCCAAGGGGCACCGCAAGCCCCGTGCGTTGCGTCGACCGCCCCGGATACCCGCCCATGGATGAGGTAGACAGGAAGATCATTGCGCTGTTGCGCGAGGATGCCCGCCGGTCCTTTCAGGACATCGGGCTTCACGTTCACCTGTCCGCACCCGCGGTCAAGCGCCGGCTGGACCGTCTGGAGCGGGAGGGGATCGTGCTCGGCTACACGGCGATCGTCGACCCGCAGGCGTTCGGCTGGCGAGCCGAGGCGTTCGTCGATCTCTACTGCGACGGCAACATGCCCGGCTCAGCCATCAAGCAGGCCGTGGAGCGCGAGCCGGGTGTGGTCTCGGCCCACACGGTGGCCGGGGAGGCCAGTGCGCTGCTCCACGTGCGGGCCGAGGACACCAAGGACCTGGAGTTGGCGCTGGAACGAATCCGGGCCACCGAAGGGGTGACCCGGACCGTGACCGAGGTGGTCCTCTCCACGCTGTTCCAGCGCTAGCTGACGAGCCCCCGGGCTTAGACCGGGGCCGCGGGTGCCGCGGGTGGGAAGTGCTCCTCGGCCTGAGGGGAGGGTGCCGCCAGCGAGCGGTAGTGCTCCCGCCAGATCAGCCGGTACAGCGGGATCCACTTGGGGATCCGGTTGATGACCGGCAGGAACGGAATGAGAACGAACAGCAGGCTCATGACGGTCATCACCGACATGACCAGGACGTCGGCGTTGGCCGAGGTGGAGAACGGCTTGATCTGGTACCAGAAGGTGTACAGCCACAGCCACACCTGGCCCGGATAGCTGCCGGTCTCGTTCATCATCCCCCACTGCTCGCCGAGCAGATGCTCGCTCTGGGCCCGGTTGTCCAGAACACTCCCGTCGGCCATGAGCATGAGCGGCTTGGTGAAATCGGTCTGGTAGAACTGCTTGTTGGTGAGCAGGGTCCCATCCAGCCCGCCTCCCTGGGCGAAGCTGACCAGTCCGTTCATCATCACCGGGACCGGGCCGTAGTTGCCGGGGGGCACCACCACCGACCCGCCCGGGCCCACCTTGGCCTTGGCCAACGCGTTGGTGTAGTTGGTCGTCCAGGCGGTCTGCACCTTGGCCGGCGCTGCGGTGTAGAGGGCCAGGGCGGCCTTGACCGCGGGCTGGCCGGTGATCGACCCCAGCGGCGCCAGCACAAAGTCCTGGGGCGCGTTGATGGGGTGGCTGACGCCCAGCCACTTCTGCAGGCGGATGAACGCCATGTGCTGGCCGTCGGAGTTGTGGTTGTAGGGCGGGCCGTAGGTGGCCGTCCCGCTGCTGCCGTTCAGCTCGCCCACGGCAGTGGTCACAAAGTCGATCGGATCGGTCCGGGACCACTGCTTGACGGTGCTGGAGCGCTCGTCCGGGGACGAGAACAGGATGGCCAGCACCACCGACAGCAGCAGCACGACGCCGAGGGCGATCGAGGCCTCCTTGACCAGATCGTAGGGCCGGTAGCCGCCCTTCCACACCCGGGCGGCCTCGTTCTCACGTTGGCGCTCGGCGCGGCTCATGACGTCACCTCGCGGTCCAGCTCGCCGTTGCGGGCCGCCTTGAGCCGGTCCTCCAGCTCATAGGGCGGCACCACCCCGTGCTTGCGCACCAGCAGCACGTGGGCGATAACCAGGCCCACCACGGCGGCCGGCAGCAGGAAGATGTGGTACGAGTACATCTGGCCGAAGTTCAGGAGGTTGAAGAACGCGCCGATGCCGATGGAGTTCATGGCGTCCTTGGCCTGGGTGGAGATCCACTGCGCGTCGAAGTTCTGCTGCGAAACGTAGCCGGTCAGCGCGCACGGCACGGCCACCAGGAAGGTGATCGCCCCGGTGATCCACACCCGGGCGCGGCCGCCGCGCCAGGCGGCCATCCAGTACTTGCCCCACAGATGGACGACCATGAAGAAGAAGAACAGCTCCACGCTCCACAGGTGCATGCTGTTGAAGAAGTGGCCGATGCCGCTCACGTGCCACCAGGTGGGGCCCTTGAGCGTCAGGATGGTGCCGGTGAGGATGATCGTCGCCAGTGAGGCGATCGACAGCACGCCGAACACGTAGATCCAGGACGCGACGTAGGTGGGCTGCCCGTCGGGCAGCAGCTTCTCCGGCGGCAGGGCGGCCACGGCGCGCCGCCGCAGCCGGACAGTCCAGGAGCGCTCCGCCGAGGTGCTCATGAGCGGTCACTCCCCTGGTGGTGGCCGGGGAATGGAATCAGGATGGCCGCCGCAAACACCAGCACCATCACCAGGATCACCAACAGGTTGGAGACCGACAGCTGGATGAAATGCCAGTGGATGTAGCTGGCGTGATTATTGAGATTGAGGATCGCAGCCATGACTCGGCAGGCTACGTTTGCCCCGCCGCCCGGCCATCCGGGGCGGATGCTCAGCCCGGCTGCGTAGAACTACTGAACCCGCGTCAGCCGCCGAAGCCCACGCGGTGGGCCTCGGTGTCCACCAGGACATAGACGATGGTGTCCAGCTGGAGGGCGACCGCGCCGTCCTCGGCGGTGAGGTCATGCCAGCCGCCCCCTGGGAGGGCGTCACGCAGACGCTTGAGCTCGGAGGGCGCCACCCGGGCGCTGAGCACCGGGCCCCCCTGGAAGCCGATGCTGACCTTCTGAGGTTTGTCGTTGTCCATCGTCAGTGTTCCTCCGCTGGCTGCACGATCTCGGTTAGCACTCCGCCGGTGGTGGCGGGGTGAAGGAAGGCCACGCGTGAGCCGCGGATCCCGGTGCGCGGCCGCTCGTCGATGAGCCGCATCCCGGCGGCGGCGCAGGCGTCCAGCGTCTCCTGGACCGAGGTCACGCGGTAGGCGACGTGGTGCAGGCCCGGACCCCGGCGGCTGAGGAACTTGCCCACCGCCGTCTCCGAACCGAGCGGCTGCAGGAGCTCGATATGCCCGTCGCCGATGTCGAGCAGGGCGGCGTCGACCCCCTGTTCCGTGACCGTCTCGCGGTGGACGAGCGGCATACCGAGCTGGTCTCGGTACAGCTCCAGGGCCGCGTCGATGCTCTCGACGGCAACGCCGACGTGGTCGATCGCGGACAGCATGGCGCCGCCGAGGATATCGAGCTACTGCCCGGGGGCCGTTCCCGGGCGGGCGGGGGTGACCGCGGTGGCGGCGGCGACGCCCAGGTGGCGGGTGCCACGGCGCTCAGGGGCGGCATGGGGGATGCCGCTCATGATGGTCTCGATGTCCTTGCGCTCCAGGACCTCGTGGGAGAGCAGGGTGGTGGCCAGCTCGTCCAGCTGGGGCCGATGATCGGACAGGATGGCCCGGGCGGCCCGGGCGGCCTGGTCGGCGAGTTCCCGGACCTCCTCGTCGCGGACGCGCCGGGTCGTCTCCGACATCGCCTCGGGCACGACCCGCAGCGACGTGATCCCGTTGCCCATGGCGAACTCGTGGACCATGGCGTAGGCGATGTCACCGACCCGCTTGAGGTCATCGCTGGCGCCGGTGGTGATGGAACCGAACACCAGCTCCTCGGCGCAGCGGCCGCCCAGCAGCATGGTCATGAGGTCGATGAGCTCCTCACGCGTCTTGAGATGGCGATCCTCGTCTGGCAGGTTGAGGGTGTAGCCGAGGGCGACGCCGCGGGGGACGATGGAGATCCGATGCACGGGGTCCACCGAGGGCAGCAGCTCGCCGCACAGGGCGTGGCCGGCCTCGTGGTAGGCGACCACCCGTCGTTCATGATCCGACAGGGTCCGGCGGGTGGGCACGCCGGCCATGACCCGTTCCAGGGCCGCGTCGAAATCCGACATCTCGATCGTCTGCGATTCCCGGCGGCCGGCGAAGATCGCGGCCTCGTTGCACAGGTTGGCCAGCTCCGCGCCGGTCAGCCCCGAGGTCTGGCGCGCGAGCAGCTCAAAGTCGATCTCCTCCGACAGCGGCTTGTTACGCGAGTGGACCTGGAGGATCCGCTGGCGGCCGACCACGTCCGGCGGCGAGACGAACACGTGCCGGTCAAACCGCCCCGGGCGCAGCAGGGCGGTGTCCAGCTTCTCCAGCAGGTTGGTGGAGCCGAGCACCACCACGTCGCCCTGGGCGCTGAACCCGTCCATCTCCACCAGGAGCTGGTTGAGGGTCTGGTCGTACTCCCGGTTGGCCGCGCCCCCCTGGCGGGCGGTGCCGATGGCATCGAGCTCGTCGATGAAGATGATCGCCGGGGCGTGCTTGCGGGCCTCCTTGAACAGCCGCCGGATCCGGGCCGAGCCCAGGCCGGCGAACATCTCCACAAACGAGGAGGCCGACTGGGAGAAGAAGGTGGCGCCTGACTCATGGGCGACGGCCTTGGCCAGCAGGGTCTTACCGGTCCCGGGGGGGCCGTGGAGGAGGATGCCGCTGGGCAGGTGGGCCCCCAGCTGGCGAAACTGCCGGGAGTTGCGCAGGTACTCGACGATCTCGCGCAGCTCGGCCTTGGCCTCGTCGACGCCGGCGATGTCGTCCCAGGCGATCGGCGGGGTCTGCTGGGGGCGGATCTCAGCTGGGCGGGTGCGCGGGATGAGGCGCATCGTCATGCCGATGAGCACGACGATGGCCGCCATGAAGATCAGCGGCAGCCAATCGTGAAGCCAGGTGACGAAGTCCGGGTCGCCGAGGAACGCAGAGGGCAGCATCAACTCACTGCGTGTATCGGCCGCCGGCGGCGATTGCTGAAGGGGGCGTCTAGACCACGCGCTCCAGGCGCGGATTGGGCATGTAATGGCGGCCCACCTTGGCGCAGGGGCGGCCGTTGAGGAGCACCACGTCAGCGGTGTAGTCGTTCTGCCCGCGGATCAGCGACGAGCCGACCCCGTAGGCGTCGACGGGCACGCCCTGGGCCTCAAACTCGCGGATCCGGGAGGCGGTGAAACCCCCGCTGGCGACGATCTTCACTCCGGGGAACCCGGCCCGGTCGAGCGCGGCCCGGACCTTGGCCACCAGCCGGGGGTTGACCCCGGTCGGCTTGAACGACCCCATCTCCTCAAACAGCGACCGGTCGACCAGCGCCTCCGAGGTGTCCAGCCGGACCCCCCACAGGCGGTCGCCCAGGGCCCCGGCCACGTCCAGCGCGGTCCGGACCGAGTCGTTGTCGAAGTCGACCAGGACGGTGATGTTCATGTCCTGCTCGAAGTGGTCGGCGAATTTCAGCGCCGCCTTCACGGTGTCTCCGCCGTAGGCGGCGATCAGGCCGTGGGGGACGGTCCCCATGCCCCGCCCGCCCCACCAGCTCGCCTGGGCATCGGTGGAGACGCCGATGGCGCCGGCGACATGGGCGCTCCAGCCGTCCCCGGTCTGCACCAGCCAGTGGTCGTGCCGGGCGGGGAAATAGAAGATCTGCTTGCCCCGGGCGGCCTCCACCACCTCGGCCACGTTGCGCATGATCAGCGACCGCCGGGCCAGCGAGCCCAGATACACCGTCTCCAGGTGGGCGAACAGCGAGTAGTCCCCCTCGATCGTCATCACCGTCTCCCAGGGCGCGATACGGTCGCCCTCGTGCAGGGCATGGACGACGAGCTGATCCCATCCCGGGACCCAGTCTCCGTTGCGGGCAGAGCCGGTGCAGGTCCTGAGGACGGCCAGGGCCTCGTCGATCCCGCCCAGGATGGACTCGTTCTTCTGGAACACCTGCATGGTCACCTGCGGATGCTCGCCCTCGGACTCCAGCAGCTGCTTGGTGAGCAGAAAGTAGGCATCCGAGTAGTAGCCGGTGCGGATCCGGTCGACCGGGAGCCGGAAGATGGCGGGGTCCAGGCGGTTGGAGACCGGCGTCGGAATGCGCCGCAGTCTATTGCGCGGTCTCCGGTATGAGCCGGTATCCGGGGGCGCTGCGGGAGCGCAACTTCCGGTGGCTGTTTGCCGGACAGGCGACGAGCTCGGTGGGCGATCAGGCGGTGTTTGTGGCCCTGGCCCTCTACGTCACCCGGCAGACGGGATCGGCCACCGACCTGGGGCTGATCCTGGCGGCGGGGTCGCTGCCGATGATCGTCCTGCTGTTGATCGGCGGGGTGTGGGCCGACCGCCTGCAGCGCCACCGGATCATGATCGTGGCCGACGTGGCCCGGGCCGCGCTCCACGGCATCCTGGCCGCGTCGATCTTCCTCGGCGGCGCCGGCGTGGCCGAGCTGATCATGATTGAGGCCCTGTTCGGAGTGGCCCGCGCCTTCTTCCAGCCCGCGTACTCCGGCCTGCTGCCTCAGACGGTCAGCGACGATCTGCTCCAGAACGCCCAGGCGCTGACGGCGACGGTGACCAGCCTGGCCGTCCTGGTGGGGCCGGCGCTGGGGACGGTGCTGGTCCTCACCGCCGGGGCCGGCATCGCCTTCGCCCTGGATGCGGCCACGTTTGTGGTGAGCGCCGCCTGTCTGGTTCCGGTCCACCCCCGTGCCCGCGGGGAGGCGGTGGCGCGCCAAGCGCTGGTGTCGGAGTTGCGGGCGGGCTGGTGGGAGGTCCGGACCCGCCCCTGGGTGTGGGTGACGATCGCCGTGGTCGCCGGGTCGATCGTCACCGCCTACGCGCCGTGGGGAACGCTGGCCCCGGGCATCGCCCGCCACCTCTACGGCGGCGTTGGCGTGTTTGGGCTGGTGGAGACGGTGGTGGGGGGTGGGGCGGTGCTGGGGGCGCTCGTCGGGTTGCGCTGGCGGCCTCGCCATCCACTGGCGCTGGCGTTTGTGGTGGCGCTGCCCTGGCCGCTGCAGAACGTGGTGTTCGCCCTGGGGGCGCCGCTGGCCGTGGTCCTGGTGGTGGCCCTGCTCAACGGGATCGGCTTCTCGCTGTTCATGGTCTGGTGGGACACGGCGCTGGCCCACCACATCCCCCCGGCAGCGCTCTCCCGGGTCAGCTCCTATGACTGGATGGGGTCGCTGGCGCTGATGCCGCTCGGCTACGCCATCGCCGGCCCTCTGGCGACGGCGCTCGGTCCGCGGGTGGTGCTGGGGGCCGGGGGAGCCGTCGCCCTCGGTCTGCTCTGCCTGGGGTTGGCGCCGCAGTCGACCCGGACGCTGGGCGAGCGGCCAGCGGTGCCGGCTACAGCAGCCGGCTGATGATGTCCCGGTAAAAGCCGGTGGCGAACTCCAGGTCCCGCACATCGATCCGTTCATCGGCGTTGTGCATGAGCGGCTCGGCCTCCAGCATCGGCTGGTGGCGCTGAGGGAAGAAGCCATAGGCGACGCACTCGGGGAACGCATCGCGGAACCAGCGGGAATCCGAGAACCCGGGGAGGATCACTGGCACCGTGCGGGCGCCCGGGTCCTGCTCGGAGATCCAGTCGCCGATGGCGGTCATGAGTTCGCCCTTTACCGGGGAGCTGTTGCCGATCACCTGCTCGGTGAAGTCGACGGTCATCTCGCCGGTGACCGGGCCGAGGACCTGGTCGACCCGGCGGCGCACCGCGTCCTCGCCCAGCCCGGGGGGGACGCGGCAGTCGATCCGGACCTGGGCGCGGGACGGGATCACGTTGATCTTGGTGGAGGCGTTGGTCATGGTGGGGGTAAGGGTGACCCCAAACATCGGCTCCAGCAGCGTGCGCAGCGCCGGGTTCTCGGCTTCAATCCGGGCCAGCGCCTCCGACGGTTGGCCCGGATCTGCCCCCAGGCTGTGCAGCAGGGCGGTCGGGGCCTCGGTCAGCTCAAACGACTCCGGCTGGTCGGCCAGCGCGGCCAGCACCGGGGCCAGCTTGAGCAGGGCGTTGTCCCCGGTCCGCGGCAGCGAGGCGTGCCCGGCCACCCCGTGGGCGGTGAGGTTGAAGCGGAAGATGCCCTTCTCGGCGCAGCAGACGCCGTAGTGGCGGACCCCGTCATACTCAAACACCTCGCCCGCGCCCTCGTTGAGCAGCAGATCGCAGCGCACCTTGTCCGGGTGGGTGTCGGTCAGCCAGTGGGCGCCGACGTCGCCGCCGGTCTCCTCATCGGAGACGAACACCAGCTTGAGCGCGCCCCGGCCGGGCCGCCATCCGGACCGGGCCAGCGTGGCGGCCGCCACCGCCTCGCAGGCCACCTGGTTCTTCATGTCAAGCGCGCCCCGGCCCCACAGGTAGCCCTCGGCTACGTCGCCTGACCAGGGGTCGTGGCGCCACTCGGACGGATCGGCCAGGACGGTGTCGACATGACCGAGCAGGCACAGGACCGGGCCGTCCGCGGCGCCCTCCAGGGTGGCGACCAGGTTGGGCCGCTCCGGCTCGGCGGCCAGCACTTCGGTGGCGAAACCGGCCGCAGCCAGGTAGCGCTCCAGATGCTCGATGGCCGGGCGTTCGTTGCCGGGCGGGTTGACTGTGTTGAAGCGGATCAGCTGCTGGAGCAGCTCGACGGTCTCGGTATGGAGGTCGGTGGCGGCCATGGAAGTGGAGCCTAGATAGTGTGCGCCCCGCGTGTCCCTCGCCTCCGCGGATCTGGAGCTGGCCCTGCGCCTGGCCGACGTCGCCGACGCCATCACCCTGGCGCGGTTTGGCGCGGCCGACCTGGTGGTGGAGACCAAGCCGGACCTGACCCCGGTGAGCGAGGCCGACCGGGCGGTGGAGCAGGCCCTGCGGGAGCGCCTGGCCGACCTGCGGCCCCAGGATCAGGTGTTCGGCGAGGAGTTTGGGGGCGAGCGCACCGTCGCCCCCGGGGCACGGCGGTGGATCGTCGATCCGATCGACGGGACCAAGAGCTACGTGCGCGGCATCCCGGCCTGGGCGACGCTGCTGGCCCTGGAGCAGGACGGTGAGGTGGTGGTGGGGGTGGTATCGGCGCCCGCGCTGCAGCGGCGCTGGTGGGCGGTCCGGGGCAGCGGCGCCTTCGTCTCGGAGCCGCTCGGCCAGGAGTCGCGCCGGCTGCGGGTCTCCGGGATCCGGGAGCTGAGGGATGCGCAGGTCTGTTACGGCGGTCTGGAGGAGTGGCGGGAGGCGGGGCGTCTGGAGGCGCTGGAGCACCTGGCCGGCCGATGCTGGCGCAGCCGCGGGTACGGCGACTTCTGGAGCTACATGCTGGTGGCCGAGGGGGCACTGGAGATCGGCCTGGATCCCCAGGTGTCGCTCTGGGACCTGGCCGCGCCCAAGCTCATCGTGGAGGAGGCCGGCGGCCGGTTCACCGACTTCGGTGGAGCGGTGACCGCCGACGGGGGCAGCGCGGTGGCCACCAACGGGCTCCTCCACGGGGCTGTGCGGGCGATCCTCACCGGCTGAGAGGCGCGGCCGGCCACACGGCGCCGCGCTCGTCTCTCAGAGCATGGCGGAGGCGGCGATCGCGAGGCCGGCCAGGAACGCGACCCGTCGTTCGCGCCGGGTGATGCGCTCAGGCCTGCGCCACCTGAGATGACGGAGTTCATAGCCGTGCAGATACTGGTAGCGCTGCACCGCTGGCCTGAAGCCAAGCGCACCGAACGGCCCGTCGCCCTCCGCAACCAGATAGTGGGCGCCGCGCTCGATCACGATCTGGACGATGTGGTCGTGAAGGGCCCATCGGGCCTCATGAGAATTCGCCACGGCGAACTCAATCAGGCCGAAGTTGTCGTCGATCACCACGCTGCCGACGGCGACTGGTCGCCTATCGGCGTCACGGGCCAGGACGAGCGTCGTCTCCGGACGGGCGACGGCCAGCCGCCACCGCTCCACGTTCGCAGCGGTCACCGGGAGTCGCCGCCCGTCGGCCAGCTCCAGAAGATCCTCAACCGCCCGGGAGCGATCGCCGATTGTCTCGCAGGTGATTCCCGCCGCGCCTGCCCGGCGGAGATTCCTCCGCACGGCCTCGCGTCGGCGGCCCCGGAGATAGTCGGCGCGCTGCTGAGGGAGAATCAGCACGCCGCGGCAGAGCCGATTGAGTGGAAGGAGACCCAGGTAACGCTGCTTGAAGTAGCTACGGAGGGCCCACCCGGCCGCTGAATCTGACAGGCGGAGGTCCACGGACGAGGTGCGGAGCAGCATCACGGTCAGCGCGAGCATCCGCCAGGGCCGGCGCAGGGCAGCTCCAGCGAGGAGGACGAGCGCCGAGATCCCGGAGCGCGTGGTGTCTCTGGTAAGCGGAAGCGCGCTCGCCGCTGTGAACCAGGTCCCGCCGTACCGCAGCCGGCGATTGCCGAGACTCGGCCGGCTCTCTCGTACCTTCCGCCGACGCAGCGATTCGAAACGCAGCCCCAGGCCGCGTGTCATCGAGGGGTTCACCGGGTGACCAACGAGGTCAGCGCGTCGCTTCTTATGACTCCTTCATTCGGTGGTCAGCTCCCTTACCGCCTGACCGGGCGGCTGGCGATTTGCGGCGCAGATCAGCTCGCCGGCAAGAGCAGCGTCTGGCGCGCCGGGGGAGGGCATCCGGCCTTTGTAGGGCGATCCAGGCAGCGCTGGAGATCATCGGCCGCTGACCGCCGCCGCCGGGCAGACGTTGCGGACGGCGGCGATCTGGGCGTTCACGGCGGCCAGGGTCGGTGAGTGGCTGGGCAGGAACTGATCGGGCTGGTCGGCGGGCAGCGACCGGCCGGCGGCCAGGGCCACCAGCGGCGCACCGCCATACGGTTCCCCGGGCGGGCAGGCCCGCGCGGCGGCCACCACGTGCTCGAATTGGGGGCCGGTCATGGAGATCTCCCAGGCCGGCGCGGAGAACGCCCGCAGAAACGGGACCGGGTTGTGGGGGGCGGCGATGAGCGAGGCGCTCTGGGCCAGCGTGAACGCCAACCCGGCCAGGCAGACCGCCGGCAGCCAGCGCGGAGCCGCCCGGACGGCGAACACCGTGCCGGCCACCGCCAGGGGCACTAGCGAGGCCTCCACGGGCACGGTGATGTTCAGCCCGGTCCCCTCCTTGAAGTTGCTGAGGAAGGTGATGATGTTGGCCGCGGCCAGCGCCACCGCCACCACCAGCAGCCGCCGGTCCCGGGCCTGGCGATGCAGCCCGACGGCGACGGCCGCGCCCGCCAGCAGGCCGAGGACGTTCCAGCCGGCCTGGGCCCAGAAGCCCTTGAGCTGGCCGAGCGAGCGGGAGCCGCTGTGCATCTGGGCGACCACCACATCACGCCAGAAGTGCTCGCCGCCGAGCGCCCAGCTCCCGGCCAGACCCACCACCAGAGTGGCCGCCGCCACCGGCGCAGCTCGCCGGCGGTCGGCGCCCGCCAGCACCAGCGCGACCGCGGGGATGGCCAGCGGCAGCTTGATCAGGACGAGCAGCCCGCAGAGCAGCCCGGCCGCCCCGCCCCGCCGCCGGTCGGCGCTGAGCAGCGCCGCGCCCATCATCACCGGCACCGCCACCAGCTCCGGAGTCAACGCGCCGTGCTCGTGGACCGCCCACGGGGTGAGCAGCACCAGCGCGGGGGTGAGCACGGTGGCCGGCCAGTTCTCGGTGAGCCGGTACACCATCCGAGCTCCCACCAGCCCGGCCACCAGCTGCAGGCAGCCGACGCCGAAGCGCAGCCACTCCACGCTGCTGTGAATGGCGAGCAGCCCGGCCCCGGCCAGGAACACCCCGGGCGGCTGGGCTCCCACTATCTGCCCGTACAGGTCGCCGCCCTGGAGCAGCTGGTGGGCGGTCAGGGCATACACGCCCTCGCTGTAGTCCCAATAGGTGTGCAGGAGCAGGAAGTGGACGGCCACCAGGGCGGCGCCGCCGGTGGCGACCGCGGCGATGCTCCAGATCCGGTTCTGCACGCGGCGGAAGGGTAGCCCCGGGCCGCCATACTCACGCCATGGACCGTCTGTTCGGAGAAGACGAGGCCGCGGCGGCTGCGCCTCAGGCCGGCCCGGCCGGCGATGACGGGCCGCCGCCGGCGGACATGCCGCTGGCCACCCGGCTGCGGCCGACGACGCTGGATGACATCGTCGGCCAGGAGCAGGTGCTGGGCGAGCGCGGGTCGGCCTCCGCGCTGCGGAGGGCGATTGAGGAGGGCCACCCCCACTCGATGATCCTGCACGGGCCTCCGGGCAGCGGCAAGACGACGCTGGCCCGCCTGGTGGCCCGGGCGGCGGACGCGGCGCTGGAGGAGGAGAGCGCGGTCGCCGCCGGACGGGCCGAGGTGCGGGCCGTGATTGAGCGGGCCCGTCAGCGCCTCCAGGCGGGCGGCCGGCGCACGGTGTTCTTCCTGGACGAGATCCACCGGTTCAACAAGGCCCAGCAGGACGCGCTCCTACCCGCGGTGGAGGACGGGCTGATCACGCTGATCGGCGCCACCACCGAGAACCCGTACTTTGAGGTCAACTCGGCGCTCATCTCCCGGACTCAGCTCTACGAGCTCCAGGCGCTGGGCCCGGAGCAGGTGCGCATGCTGCTGGACCGGGCCGTGGAGCGGGGCTACTGCGGGCCTCCGGAGCAGGTCGACGCGGCGGCGTTGGAATTCCTGGCCCAGCGGTCCGGCGGCGACGCTCGGTCGGCGCTCAACGCGCTCCAGCTGGCCTGCACCGCGGCCGGCGTGGAATCTGACCCGGAGGCGCGGGTGACGCTGGCCCACGCCGAGGACGCGCTCCAGCGGCGGGCACTGCTCTACGACCGCCAGGCCGACCGCCATTACGACACCATCTCGGCCTGGATCAAGGCCACGCGGGGCAGCGACCCCGACGCCTCGCTCTACTACCTGGCGGTGATGCTGGAGGGCGGGGAGGATCCGCGATTCATCGTGCGCCGCATGGTCATCCTGGCCTCCGAGGACATCGGCAACGCCGATCCTCAGGCCCTGTCGGTGGCCACCGCGGCCGCGGCCGCGGTGGAGCATGTCGGTCTGCCCGAGGCCCAGTTCGCCCTCGCCCAGGCCGCCATCTACCTGTCGTTGGCGCCCAAGTCCGATGCCGCCAAGCGGGCTGTCTTCGCCGCCCGGGACTACGTTCGTGAGGAGGGGGCGGCGCCCCCGCCGGCCCACCTGCGCTCCTCCACCCGCAGCGACGGGGGGTATGACAACCCCCACCGCCGGGAGGGCCATTTCTCCCCCCAGGAGCTCATGCCCGACCGGGCCGTGGGTGCCCGGTTCTACGAGCCTGACGCCGCCGAGGCGCCGCTGCGCGAGCGGCTGGCCGACATCCGCCGCCGGCGCGGGCGCGCTGTGTGACGAACGCCCGGTTACCGGTGCCGGGAGCGGGCATCCGGCCGGTGGGGGCCGAAAGCTACTGCTCTGTAGGAAATGTCTCCACCCCTTGATCCCGGCGCTCTGCTCGCCCGCTATCACGCCCTGCCGGATGGCACCCGCGTCTGTCTGCGGCTCCTGCGCCCGCGGGACCAGGACGGGGTGCGGGACCTGTTCGCCCACCACGGCCGTGATCTGGACGAGCTGGACCTGGCCCGTCTGGTCGGATTCGATCCCACCCGGCAGCTCGTCCTGGTGGCCACCGCGCTCGTCGGGACTGCCGAGCGGGTGGTCGGCCTGGGGCGGCTGGACCTGGCCCGTGATCGCCGGGAGCCGGCGCTCCTGCTGGCCGATCCGGGACTGGCCGCGGGGGCAGGGCCGCTCCTGCACCAGGCGCTCGTCGGCCACGCCCGGACGCTCGCCCGCGCCCGGGCGGCCTGACCGGCCTCCGGAGCGGCCGTCCCGGGTTACGCTGCCCGGATGCGCGCGGCCCGGATGCAGATGGCGGTGCTCGCGGTGGCCGTGACCGTGCTGGTGGGCGCCGCTCCGGCCCCGGCCCGCCGGGTGCTCATCGGCCGCTCCGTCGACGGCCGGCCGATCGTCGCCTGGTCGTTTGGCTCTGACCACGCCCGGCGACGGATCCTGGTCATCGGCGTGATCCACGGCAACGAGACCGCCGGTCTGGCCATCAGCTCCGCGCTGCGGCA
Source organism: uncultured Solirubrobacteraceae bacterium (assembly GCA_963753235.1). Lineage (GTDB taxonomy): Bacteria > Actinomycetota > Thermoleophilia > Solirubrobacterales > Solirubrobacteraceae > Palsa-465. The sequence goes on from CAVWBJ010000001.1 coordinate 543,914, forward strand.
CCTGGCGCCCCCCGCCGGCGTGCAGCTGTGGGTGGTGCCCGAGCTCAACCCGGACGGGGTCGCCGCCGGTACCCGGCAGAACGCTCATGGGGTCGACCTCAACCGCAACTTCCCCTACCTGTGGAAATTCACGTCCGAGCCTGTCTATTACTCGGGTCCGCGCCCCGTGTCCGAGCCGGAGACCCGGGCGGCGATCGCCCTGGTGCGCCGCATCCGCCCGGCGGTCACCATCACCTACCACCAGCACATGGACCTCGTCGATGAGTCCGGCGGCGACCGGGGGGTGGCCCGGCGCTATGCCGAGCTCGCCGGGTTGCGGGCCACCTGCCTGACGTTTCTGCCCGGCGAGGAGACCGAGTGGTCGAACCACACGTTCCCCGGCACCACCTCCTTTGTGGTGGAGCTGCCCGCCGGACCGGTGGCGCCGGCGGCGCTGGCCCGCCATCTGCGGGCGGTGCGGGCGATTGAGCGCGGCCAGCGAACCGGCTCGGCCCGGCGCTGTGATTCGGTGACCACGGCGGCCTGACCGGCCCGACGGGCTACCCTTGCACCATGCCCGCTCAGGCCTACGCCGGCAAGGAATGCGTGTGCCAGCTCCGGAAGGGGATCTGCGACCAGTCCTGCGTGCGCGGCATGCTGGAGACGCCGTTTTACATCGCCTGCCTGCGTCTGAAGGGACGTCGCTGCCTGGTGGTCGGCGGCGGTGACGTGGGCCTGGAGAAGGTGGAGGGGCTGCTGGCCTGCGACGCCGACGTCACCCTGGTGGCCCCCGAGGCCCATCCGGCGCTGGCCGAGCTGGCCGACGAGGGGTCGATCCGCTGGGAGCGCCGCCGGTTCGCTCCCGGCGATCTGGAGGGCTGCCTGATCGCCATCGCCGCCACCAACGACACCGACGTCAACATCTCGGTGTTTGATGCGGCCGAGCAGCGGGCGATGCTGGTCAACGTCGTCGATGTCCCGCCGCTGTGCAATTTCATCCTGCCGGCGATCGTCCGCACCGGACCGCTGGCGGTGGCCATCTCCACCGCGGGCGCCTCGCCGGCGCTGGCCAAGCGGATGAAGCGGGAGATCGCCGACCTGTTCGGCGAGCCCTACGCCACCCTGGCCGTCCTGCTCAACGATGCCCGGGGCTGGGCCAAGGCGACGCTGCCCACCTATCAGGACCGCAAGGAGTTCTTTGAGTCGATCGTCAACGGCGATCCGGACCCCATCGCGCTGCTCCGGGCCGGCCAGGCCGACCGCGTCCGGGCGCTGATCGCCGAGGCCCAGCGCGTCCACGCTCCGGCCGCGGCGTGAGCGAGCTCACCCATCTGGACGCCGCCGGGCAGGCCCGGATGGTCGACGTCGCCGACAAGCCGGCCACCGAGCGCCGGGCGGTGGCGCGGGCGGTGGTGCGGGTCTCGCCGGAGACCGCGGCCAGGGTCAAGGCCGGCGACACCCCGAAGGGCGATGTCCTGGGGGTGGCCCGGATCGCCGGGATCCAGGGCGCCAAACGGACATCGGAGCTGATCCCGCTCTGTCACCCGCTGGCCCTGTCCTACGTCGGCGTCGACGGGGCGATCGACGTGGAGGCCGGCGAGATCAGGCTCACCGCCGAGGCCCGGACCACCGGCCCCACCGGGGTGGAGATGGAGGCGCTGACCGCCGCCTCGGTGGCCGCACTCACCATCTACGACATGGTCAAGGGCGTGGAGCGGGGCGCCGAGATCGCCTCGGTGGCACTGCTGGAGAAGTCCGGCGGGCGCTCCGGCCACTGGCGCCGCTGAGTAGATTCCGCCGCTGATGCGAGCCGCCATCCTCACCGTGTCGACCTCGGTGGCCGCCGGCGAGACCGAGGACCGGTCCGGGGCGGCGCTGGCCGAGCACGCCGAGGCGGCCGGGGCCGAGGTGGTCGCCCGCGACGTGGTGGCCGACGACCGGGCCGCCATCGAGGAGTGGCTGCGCCGACAGGCCGCCGCCGGTGCCGCGCTCATCTTCACCACCGGCGGGACCGGGCTGACCGACGACGATGTGACCCCGGAGGCGACCGAGGCGGTGATCGATCGACGCGCCCCCGGGTTTGCCGAGGCGATGCGGGCCGAGGCCGTCCGGCACACGCCGATGGGGATCCTGACCCGCGGAGTGTCCGGGATCGCCGGCCGCTCGCTGATCATCAACTTCCCGGGTAACCCGAAGGCGATCGGCGAGCTGTTCGGAGTCATCGCGCCGACGCTTGAGCACGTCGTCGCGACGCTGCAGCGCGAGCGTGGCCAGCGAACCCCCGGCCATTGAGCTGCGCGGCCTCGCGCGGTACTTCGGCGAGCGGATCGCGCTGCGCGACGTCAGCCTCGGCCTGCCGGCCGGGGCCACCCTGGCCGTGCTGGGGCGCAACGGCGCCGGGAAATCGACGCTGCTGCGGATCCTGGCCGCCCTCCTGCGGCCCCATGCCGGGGAGGTGCGCGTGTTCGACGAGCCCCTGCCCCGGCGGGCGTTTGCGGTCCGGGCACGGCTGGGGCTGCTCGGCCACGAGCCGCTGCTCTACCGCGAGCTGACCGGACGGGAGAACCTCCAGTACCACGCCCGCCTGCACGGGGTCGGCGCCGAGCGCGTGGAGGAGGTCCTGGGCGCGGTGCAGATGGATCGCCGAGCCGACGAGCCCGTCCGATCGTTGTCCCGGGGCATGGTCCAGCGCCTGGCCGTCGGCCGCGCGGTGCTCCACGGCCCCGCCCTGCTCCTGCTCGACGAGCCGCGGGCCAACCTGGATCCGGCCGCGTCAGAGCTGGTGGAGCCGCTCATCGGCCGGGCCAGTGGCTGCACCCGCGTCCTCACCAGCCATGACCCGCGGGCGGCGCTGGCCGAGGCTGACCTGGTGCTGGCGCTCCGGGACGGCCGCCCGGCGTTTCTCGGCGAGCCGGCGGCACTCGGCGACGTCGAGCTGCGGGAGCTGTACGCATGAGGACGGCGCTGGTCGTGCTGCGCAAGGACCTCCGGCTGGAGCTGCGCACGCTGGAGACGGTGCCGGCCATGGTCCTGTTCGCCCTGGTGACGTTCGTCATCTTTCACTTCGGCCTGAACCGGCCGTCAATCGACGGTCAGCTGGCCGCCGGGGTGCTCACGGTCACGCTGCTGTTTGCCGCCATGCTCGGGATCAACCGGCTGTTTGTGGCCGAGCGCGAGCAGGGCGGATTTGATGGCTTCCTGCTCGCCCCCGTGGACCGCACGGCGATGCTGCTGGCCAAGGCGGCCGCGCTGTTCATGTTCCTGGCGGTGGTGGAGGTGATCGCCGTCCCGGCGTTCCAGCTGTTCCTGCTGGGGCCGTCGCTGGCCGGGTCGCTGCCGGGGCTCATTCTGGTGCTGGCGCTCGCCAACCTCGGACTGGCGGTGATCGGCACGCTCGTCTCGGCGGTCGCCGTCCACACCCGCGCCCGGGATCTGATCGGTCCGGTCGTCGGTCTGCCGCTGCTGCTCCCGGCGCTGATCGCCACCGCGCGGGCAGCGGGCCCCCTGCTGGCCGCCGGTCATGCCGCCACCTCGCCCCCGGAGCGATGGCTGCTCATCCTGGCTCTTTATGATGTGGTATTCGCGCTGCTCGCTTACGCAGTGTTCGATTTCCTCCTGGAGGACTAAAGGCAGTGCCCGCTTCGACCACCTACGGAAAGGGTCTCCGCGCCCTTTCGCTCGCCACCGTTCTCACCATGGCCGCCGCCCTGGGGCTGGTGTTCTTCTATGCCCCCCTGGACGCCAGCCAGGGCTTCATCCAGAAGATCTTCTACATCCACGTCCCGCTGGCGATCATCTCGCTGGGCGGGTTCATGTTCGGCGGAGCGCTGGCCATCGGCTACCTGCGGACCGGTGACCGCAAGTGGGACCTGCGCGCCTATGTGGCCATCCACATGGCCCTCATCTTCGGCGTGGCCGGGCTGATCAGCGGCTCCATCTGGGCCAAGGCCTCCTGGGGCCACTGGTGGGTGTGGAGCGAGCCGACCCTGGTCTCGTTCCTGATCGTGCTGCTCCTGTTCGCCACCTATCAGCCGCTGCGCTTCTCAATCGAGGATCCGGAACGCCAATCGCGCTACGCCAGCGTGTTCGCCGTCGTCGGCGCGGCGTTCGTCCCCCTCAACTACATCGCGGTGCAGGCGGCCACGGCCTATGTGCACCCGCGGGTGCTGACGCTGGGCGGCGCCCACCTGCCGCCCTCAATGGGTCTGACGTTTGTGGTCGCACTGGTGGCATTCGCCCTCCTGTACCTGACCCTGTGGAAGTACGAGATGGCGGCCAAGAACGCGCGCGCCCAGGTGCGGCGCCTGCGGCGCACCCTGCTCGGCGATGATGCCGTCCGCCCGGTGGGCCGGAGCGCGGCCCCGTCATGAGCGCCCTGATCGCCGCCGCCCCCGCGGTCCCGCTCAACTCCACGGCCGGCCGGTACGTGGCCGCCGCCTACATCGTCGTCCTGCTGGTCATCCTCATCTACGTGGCGATCATGGCCGTCCGGGCCCAGCGCCTGGAACGTGATCTGGCAGAGCTCCGTCGCGACGTGGAGGCGGCGCGGACCGCCGCCGGCGACAGCGAGCCGATGCGGGAGCGCGAGCGGGTGTGAGCGAGCTCCTGGTCATCGGCACGTCGTACCAGACCTCGCCGGTCGCTGTGCGCGAGCGCCTGGCCCTGCCGGAGCCCCGCGCCTCCGAGTTCATCCGGGAACTGCGCGGGGTGGCCGACGTGCATGAGACCGTGGCCGTCTCCACCTGCAACCGGACCGAGCTCTACCTGGTGGTGGGCGATCCGGTGGAGGCCGAGTCGACCGTGCTGACCATGCTCTCCCGCCAGGCGGGGATGCGCCCCACCGAGCTGACCGGCGCCATCTACGCCCACCGCAACTGCGAGGCGGCCCGCCACCTGTACCGCGTCGTCTCCGGCCTGGACTCCATGATCATCGGCGAGGCCGAGATCCAGGGGCAGATCAAGCGGGCCTATGAGACCGCCCAGGCGCAGGAGACCGTCGGTCCATTGACCAACCGCCTGTTCCGGGCGGCGCTGGAGACCGGCAAGCGGGTGCGGACCGAGACAGCGATCGGCGAGGGCCAGCTCAGCCTCCCGGGCGCCGCGGTGGCGCTGGCCCGCGAGCAGCTGGGCGAGATCGCCGGCCGCCGCGTGGTCATCATCGGCACCGGCGAGACGAGCGAGCTGACCGCCCGCGCCCTGGCCGACAACGGGGTCCACCCGGTGTTCGTGGCCAACCGGCGGCGGGACCGCGCCCTCAGCCTGGCCCGCCGGTACGAGGGCACCACGGTCCCGCTGGACGAGCTGCCCGAGGAGCTGCTCGGAGCCGACATCGTCGTCGCCGCCACCGCCTCGCCGCACCTGCTGCTGGAGGTCCGGGAGGTGGCCGACGTCATGGACGCCCGCGACGCCCGGCCGATGCTGCTCATCGACCTGGCCGTGCCCAGGGACATCGACGGCGCCTGCGCCCAGCTGCCCGGCATCTCGCTGTATGACATCGACGATCTTCAGGCGGTGGCCCACCGCAACCGCCGGGGGCGCCAGGCCGAGGCCCGGCGGGCCGACGGGATTGTGGAGGAGGAGATCCAGCGCTTCGCCACCTGGCTGGGCTCGCTGGAGGTCCTGCCCACCCTGGCCGCTCTGCGCAGCCACGCCACCGCCATCGCCGCCCAGGTGGTGGCCGAGAACGAGGGCAAGTGGGAGTCGGCCTCGCCGAGGGACCGTGCCCGGGTCGACGCCATCGCCCGCACCGTGGTCAATCGCCTGCTCCACGTGCCCACCCTGCAGATGAAGGACATGCACGACGACCGCGTTCACGCCCGGATGGCGCTGGTGCGCGAGCTGTTCGGGCTGTCGGTCCAGGAGGGCGTCTCCGGCGTGGTGGAGGAGCCGATCGCCGAGCTCGCCGACCGGCTGGCCGAGGTGCGCCAGCTCCCCCGCCGCGCGCGGGGCCGGTAAGCGGCGGCCATGCGGGTGGGGACGCGGGGCAGCGCGCTGGCGCTGGCGCAGGCGCGGTGGGTGGCCGAGCGCCTCGGCGACGAGGCCGAGCTTGTGACCATCACCACCCTCGGTGACCGCGGGGCGGCGCTGGCCGACAAGTCCCGGTGGACCTCCGAACTGGAGCAGGCGCTGCTGGACGGCCGGATCGACATCGCGGTGCACTCGGCCAAGGACGTGCCCACCGAGCTCGCCGACGGGCTGGAGCTGGTGGCGGTGCCGGAGCGCGCCGATGCCCGGGACGCCATCTGCGGGGCACCGAGCCTGGCCGCCCTGGTCCCCGGTGCCCGCGTGGGCACGAGCAGCCTGCGCCGGGCGGCGCAGCTGCGGGCCGTGCGCGACGATCTGGAGGTGGTGGAGCTGCGCGGCAACGTCGACACGCGGCTGCGCAAGCTGGGCGAGGGACAGGCCGACGCGCTCGTCCTGGCCCTGGCCGGGCTTCAGCGGCTGGCTCGCACCGATGCCGCCGGCGGCGTCATTGACGAGTTTGTGCCCGCCGCCGGGCAGGGGGCGCTGGCCCTGGAGGCGCGGGTGGGCGAGCTGGACCGGGCGGCGCTGGCCGGGGTGATCGACCCGGTGGCCATGGCCTGTGTGGGGGCCGAGCGGACGCTGGTGGGCGCCCTGGGAGCGTCGTGCCACACGCCGGTCGGTGCCCACGCCCGCTGGGTGGACGACGGTCAGGTGGCGCTGGCCGCCTGGGTGGGCCTCCCGGATGGGTCGGCCTGGCTGCGCGACGAGGTGGTGGGCGAGCCGGAGGCGGTGGGCAGCGACTGCGCCCGGCGGATGCTGGCCGCCGGGGCCGCCGAGCTGCTTCGCCAGGCGGAGACGGCGGTGGCCGGATGACCGTGTTCTTGGTGGGCGCCGGCCCCGGGGATCCGGGCCTGATGACCGCGCGGGCGCTGGAGCTGATCGCCGCCGCCGACGTCATCGTCTATGACCGCCTGATCCCCGACCGCGCCCTGGACGGCGCCCGCGCCGATGCCGAGCTGGTCTATGTGGGCAAGGAGGGCGGCGGCCCGTCGGTGTCCCAGGAGGAGATCGGCGCCGTGCTGGTGGCGCACGGGCGGGAGGGGCGCGACGTGGTCCGGCTCAAGGGCGGCGACCCATTTGTGTTTGGGCGCGGCGGTGAGGAGGCCGAGCTGCTCCGGGAGGCCGGGGTGGCGTTTGAGGTGGTGCCGGGCGTGACCGCGGGGGTGGCCGCGTCGGCCTACGCCGGAATTCCGGTCACCCACCGGGACGCGGCCAGCGCGGTGGCGTTCGTCACCGGCCATGAGGATCCGGCCAAGCCCGAGTCGGCCCTGGACTGGGCGGCGCTGGCCCGGTTTCCGGGAACGCTCGTCTTCTACATGGGCGTGCGCCAGCTGGCCACCATCGCCGAGCGGCTGATGGCGGGCGGCCGGGAGGCGGCCGAGCCGGCTGCGGTGGTGGAGCGCGGAACGCTCCCCGGGCAGCGGGTGGTGACCGGCACCACGGCCACGATCGCCGAGGTGGCGGCCGCCGCTGGCGTGCGCGCGCCGGCAATCTCGCTGTTCGGCGAGGTGGCCGCCCTGCGGGAGCGGCTGGCCTGGTTTGAGGCGCGGCCGCTGGCCGGCCGAACGGTGGCCGTGACCCGGGCGCGGGCCCAGGCGAGCGGGCTGGCGGCGCGGCTGCGCGCCCTGGGCGCCGAGGCGGTGGAGGCGCCGGCGATCCGAATTGTGGCGCTGGAGGGACCGGCGCCGGAGATCGACCGCTACGACCTGGTCTGCCTGACCAGCCCCAACGGGGTGCAGTGGCTGTTTGAACGGCTGGCCGCGGACGGGCGGGACGCGCGGTCGTTTGCCGGCGTGCGGATCGCCGCCATCGGCCCCGGGACCGCCGCCGCCCTGCGCGCCCACGGCCTGATTGCCGACATCGTGCCGGAGCGGTTCGTGGCCGAGGGGCTGGTGGAGGCGCTCGCCGACGTGCCCGTGTCCCGCGTGCTGATCGCCCGGGCCGCCGAGGCCCGCGACGTACTCCCGGATGCCCTGCGGGAGCGCGGTGCGGAGGTCGACGTGGTGGCCCTGTATGAGACGGTGGCCGAGCCCCTGTCCGACGCCCAGCGGGCCGCGGTGGCCGGCGCCGACTACATCACCTTCACCTCCTCGTCGACGGTGCGGTTCTTCTTTGACGCGGTCGGCGACGGGGTGTCGCCGGAGACCCGGCTGGTCAGCATCGGCCCGGTGACCAGTGACGCTCTGCGTCAGGCGGGGCGCCCGCCGGACGTGGAGGCCCGCCGGCATGACATCGACGGGCTGGTGGACGCGCTCGTCGCCGACGCGGCCACCCCTCGCTAACACGACCCTCACCCCGGCCCGGACCGGCGCCGGTACGCTGGCCGCGCGGGTGTGGAAGATGCCGGAACCCATCGCTCAGCGGGGGGCGCAGCAGCGGGCGAGACAGAGGCGGCGCCGGCGGGTACGCCGGGTGCTGCTCGGTGCGCTGGCGCTGGCGGCGGTGGCCGTGGCGGTGGTGCTGGTGACCCGGCCGGGCGCCCAGGCTCCGCGCCACCCGTCCGCGCCATCGCTCACGCTCAGCCAGGTCAAGCCGGGTCCGGCACCGCGGCTGCACGGTCTGACCGCGGCGCAGCTGGCCACCCTGCGGCGGCTGATCGCCCTGGGGCGGCCCATCTACTGCGGGGGGCGACACGGCAACGCCGTGGCCTTCACCTTCGACGACGGTCCCGGCGTGTACACCCATTACGCGTTGCGCAAGCTCCGCCAGACCCATGAGCGGGCCACCTTCTTCGTGGTGGGCAAGAGCATCCGGGCCTGGCCGCACTGGCTGCGCCGGGAGACGCGGGTGGCCGCCCTGGGAGACCACACCATGACCCACCAGGACCTGCTGGGCCTGTCCAGCTACGCGGCCTACGGGGAGATCGCCGGCGCCCAGCAGATGATCCAGCGGGACTCCGGTCAGCGGGTGGAGCTGTTCCGGCCTCCCTACGGCGCCCAGGATCGCACAATTGAGGAGATCGTCCGCCGGCTGGGGATGCTCGACATCATGTGGTCGGTGGACTCGGCCGACTCGCTCGGGGCCAACTACGCCGGCATCATCCGCAACGTCGAGCACGGGCTCCATCCGGGGGCGATCATCGAGATGCATGAGAATCGCGGCCAGACCATCCGCGCCCTGACCACGCTGCTGCCGGTGCTGCACCGGCGCCACCTGCGGTCGGTGAGCGTGCTTGAGCTGCTGGCCACCGATCCGCCCTCGCCGGCGCAGGTGCGCCGGGGCGAGACGGCCTGCGGGGCCCCGACCAGGGTGCCGGGGCGCGGCACCGAGTAGGCGACGGCGGGCTTCCCGGTTCTGGGGAGACCGACTAGGGTGCCCGGCGATGGGGGATCCGCCGGTCATCACCTTTCTCTCGGACTACGGTCTGGCCGACGACTTTGTGGGGATCTGTCATGGCGTCATCACCCGGATCTGCCCGGCGGCGCGTATCATCGATCTGACCCACGGCATTCCGCGCCATGATGTCCGGGCGGGAGCGATCGTGCTCGGCGAGGCGCTGGCCTACCTCCCGGCCGGGGTGCACTTGGCGGTCGTCGATCCCGACGTCGGCGCGCAGCGCCGGGCCATCGGCCTGCGGTTGGCCAACGACCGGCTGCTGGTGGGGCCCGACAACGGCCTGCTGTGGCCGGCGGCGAGCGCCGGCGGTGGGATCGCCGAGGCCGTCGACATTGCCCGGTCCCCGCACCGGCTCCAGCCCGTATCGGCCACGTTTCACGGCCGGGACATCTTCGCCCCGGTGGCTGGGGCGCTGGCCGCCGGCGCCCCGCTGGCCGATGCCGGCGAGCCGCTGGACCCGGAGGAGATCATCCGCCTGGACCTCCCGGCGCCCGACCGGGAGGGGGAGACGCTGGTGGCGCATGTCCGGTACATCGACCGGTTCGGCAACCTCCAGCTCAACGCCGGCCACGACGACCTTGATGGCACCGGCCTCAAGCTCGGCCGGGCCGCACGCCTCAAGCTGCCCGGGGGAACCTCCCAGGAGGTCCAGTTCGTCGGCACGTTCGCCGACGCCGGACCGGATGAGCTGCTCCTCTACGAGGACGCGCAGCGTCGCCTGGCCATCGCGGTTCGCCACGGCGACGCCGCCGCCCGGCTGGGGCTGGCCGTCGACGCGCCGGTGCGGATCCGCCGGGCATGAGCAGCGACCGCCTGGGCCGCCCCCGCCTGCACCTGAGGGTCACCGACTCCACCAACGCCCGGGCCCGGGAGCTGGCCGCCGCAGGGGCGCCGCACGGGACCCTGGTCACCGCCGGCCTGCAGACGGCCGGACGGGGCCGCCAGGGCCGGAGCTGGTCGGCTCCGCCGGGACGCGCGCTCCTGGGCTCCATCGTCATCCGGCGGCCGCGGGCGCTGCTGCCGCTGGCCGCGGGCGTGGCCGTGGCCGAGGTGGTGGGCGGCGCCGCCCAGGTCAAATGGCCCAACGACGTGCTGGTGGGCGGACGCAAGGTGGCCGGGATCCTGGTGGAGGGCCGGCCCCAGGAGGACTGGGCGGTGCTCGGCATCGGGGTCAACGTGGCCCTCTCGCCGGAGGACTTCCCCCCGGCGCTGCGCGACCGGGCCGGGACGCTGGGGTTGCCGGCGAGCGAGATCGAGCCGGTGCTGGGGCGCTTGGTCAGGGCGCTGGAGCGCTGGTTGCGCCAGACCGATGCCGACGTGCTGGCGGCGTTCGGGCCGCGGGATGCGCTCCAGGGCCAGACCGTCGATTGGGGGCAGGGGCGGGGCCGGGCGCAGGGCGTCGATGCGCGCGGACGTCTTCTGGTCGCCGCCGACGACGGCCGGAAGCAGGCGTTGTCGGCCGGCGAGGTCCATCTGGTCACCGAGTGAGGGGGCCGGCACCGCCCGTCCAGGGAACGGTGCCGACCCTGCCTCGGCTCGACGTGTTGTACGTGCGATCCGCGGAGGATGCGTCTAATGCATCCGCGGGTCGACGAACACATCGTCGATCTCTGACCTGCCGGTCAGCGCGGTGAAGCGCAGCGCCACCTGCGTGGTCCCCTTCGACAGAGCCCCGGTGACCACGGATGCGGTGAGCATCGGCAGCGACGGCGCCCAGTTCCCGCTCAGCGCGACCGCGCCCACGGGCACGGCCACCTGGCCCAGCAGCGGGAGCCGGTAGACGACCGACACCAGCATCGTCGACAGCAGACCCTGATTCCGCCCAAAGAAGCGGAAGGTGGGGTAGGCGGCGTCAACACAGGTGAACGGCGACTGGGCGGATCCCCCGGCCGGGATCTGGACCGACGCCGCCCCGACCGAGCCGGCGGCGCCGAACGGCTCGCTGCCGCCGACGATCCGGGCTCCGCCGGCCAATGTCCAGCCCGCGGATCCGGTCTCAAAGGACCCACCGGGGACCAGCTTGTACTGGGAGGTGTCTCCCCACGGCGCAAACGGTTGTGTCAGCGCCGCGTTATCGCACGCGTCGGTCGAGATGATCGCCGCGTGCGCGCTCGTCCCGGACAGGACGAAGACCCCCAGGGCTGCCGCGGCGGCGGCGAGGATCCGGGTGTGACGGCTGAAAAGGCCCAGCAACATACGTACGCACCTTCCGTGGTGTGTAATGGCAGCCGAGCTATCTCGCGGGTTTCAGCCCTGAGACCTCTAGCTTTGCGTCCCTGGCTCACGCCAGGTTTGCCCTTTTCAGGTTGATCGATGACCCTGTGATCGGTCTGTTAGAGCCGTCAATCCAGAGTGACCCGCTGGGGCTCGACGCATGTTCGACGCCCTCACCCGTCCGAATCCCCTGGGCGCCCCTATAGATCCAGGGGATCGGCGCCGATAGTGCGCGCAGGATGACGATGGAGCCAAGCTTCGAGGAGCAGGAGATCCTCGCCGATAAGCGTCGCCGCGTGCGCCGCCGCCTCACCGTGCGCGAGGTGGTGGCGGAGCTGCTGGTGGGACCTGGCTTCTTCGTCTGCATCGCTCTGCTGTGGTGGATCCAGCCGCCCCAGCACGTCGATCTCACCGCCGCCATCTACTGCGTGGCGGTCATGGTCCTGGCCACGCGCGTCCTGTTTGAGACCCCGCTCGGATTCACGGTTGCCACCCAGCTGGCGTTCGTGCCGATGCTGTTCGCGTTGCCGCTGGCGGTGGTGCCGCTGGCGTTCGCCGGCGCCCTGGGGCTGTCGGCACTCAAGGACGTGGTGGCGGGGCACCAGCGGCCGATCACGCTGCTGCGCGTTCCCGGCAACTCTTGGTCGGCGATCTTCCCCTGTCTGGTGTTTGCGATCGCCGGCCTGGCCCCCTCCCATGCCGGCGCGGCGCTGGTGGTGGCGGCGCTGGCCGCTCAGTTCGTCGGCGACTTCGTGGTATCCGCGCTGTACTTTGGGATCGCGCAGCGGGCCGGGTTGCGGGCCCAGCTGCGTGACAGCTGGGTGTACCTGATCGACGCCGGCCTCTCCGGGGTGGCCCTGGCCGTCGCCGAGGAGATGCACGGGGCCCCCTACGCCGTCCTGGCCATGGTGCCGCTGCTGGGGCTGCTGGCCATGTTCGCCCGGGAGCGCCGAGGCCGGCTGGGCAACCTGCTGGAGCTCAACGAGACCTACCGGGGCACCGCGCTCCTGCTCGGTGACGTCATCTCCCATGACGACGGCTACACCGGCGAGCACTCCCAGGACGTGGTCGGCCTGGCCCTGGCGGTGGGCGAGCAGCTGGGGCTGGATGCCGAGCGCCGGCGTGACCTGGAGTTCGGCGCGCTCCTGCACGATGTGGGCAAGATCGCCATCCCGAAGGCGATCGTCAACAAGCCGGGCAAGCTTGACCCGGACGAGTGGGAGCTGATGAAGACCCACAGCACCGAGGGCGAGCGCATGCTCAACCAGGTCGGCGGCTTCATGCGCGAGGTGGGCCAGATCGTCCGTTCCCACCATGAGCGCTGGGACGGCGGCGGCTATCCCGACGGCCTGGCCGGCGTCGCCATCACCCTGGAGGCGCGCATCATCACCTGCTGTGACAGCTGGAACGCGATGCGCACCGACCGGCCGTACCGGCCCGCCATGTCATATCAGGCGGCCATGGCCGAGCTGCTCGGCAACGCCGGGACCCAGTTCGACCCTGACGTGGTGCGGGCGGTGGTGGCGGTGGTCTCGGCGACCGAGCGCCGGACCGCCGAGCCGTCACCGGCCGAGGTCGACAGCCAGCCGGTGGCTGGCTACGCCACCGCCGTTCCGGTCGGGAGCTAGGCCGCTTCCTCGGCGTCGGCAGCCGCGCGGGTGCGGCTCCGGGTCCGCCGGGGGCGCTTGATCTCAGCGGGCTGCTCGGCCGGCGCCGACTCGGCGTCCGTTACCGGCTTGGTGGCGGTCAGCTCAGGCGACGGGGCGGTGTCGGCCGGTTTGGAGGGGGTGCGCCGGCGGGGGCTGGGCTTGGGCTTGGCCGGGGCCTTGGTCCGCGGCTGGGCGGCCGGCTTGGTCCGCGGGCGGCGGGTCGGCTTCTTGACCGGTTCGTCGGCGGCTGGTTTGCCGGTGGCGGCTGCGTCGGTGGGCTGCTCGGCGGCGCCGGGGACCTGGCCCGTCGACCCCTCCTGGGCGGCGTTCTCCGGGGCGGTTCCGTTCGTCGCCGGCGCCTTCCCGGTGTTGCCACCGTCGGGCTCCTCGGCCTCGTCGACCTCGTCGGCTCCGTCGATCCCGTCGGCCTCCTCGGCCCCGGTCTCGGCCACCTCCAAGGTCGTCTGCTCGGTCTCCGGGGCGCCGTTGGCGTCGCCTCCGGCCGCCGCTCCCGTCTTGCGCCGCCGGCGCTTGGAGCCCCGGCGGCCCTTGGGGAAGTTGCGCAGCAGTTCCCGGGCCAGCGCGGCCGGCTTGCGGGCCATGCGGGTCCGGGCGCCGCGCAGCGCCTCCTCGGCCTCCGGCGTGTGGGCGAGCGCCGCCGCCAGCAGCGCCGCCGACAGCCGCCGGTCCTCCTTGCGCGAGGCGTGCACCAGCCGCCGGGCGTTGCGAGCGTGGGCTGAGCCGGACGAGTTGACGAGCAGCCCGAGCAACCGCTTGGTCTCCGGCCAGCGCTGCACCGCGTACTCCTCGTGGACCTCGCGGGTGTACTCGGCCATCCGCCAGATCCAGGCGTTGGCCTGATCCCGGCGTCCGATCCGGCGCTCGGCCAGGGCCTGCAGCATGATCTTCACGCCCTCGCGGCGTTCGTCGCGGGGCCAGCCGCCCATGATGTCGATGGCGGTGTCAAACGCCTCGGCATCGCGGCTGGCGGAGATCTCCTGGAGGGCCCGAAGGCGCAGCTGGGCGTTGCGGTTGCGCTGGACCGCGGTGAGCAGGAAGCGGCGCTTGAGCTCGCCGCCACGGTCGAAGTGGAGCATCGCCTTGGCCCGGCGCCAGCCGTTGGGGGCCACCCGGGCTCCCGCCAGCGCCGCCCACACGTGCTGCTCGCCGTAGTCGAGGTGCTCGACGGCGATCCGCCACAGCTCACGCTCAAACACCTCGGCCCGCCGGTCCGGATCCGGCGTGACCGGCAGCACCCGGCGTTCCACCCGGACCCGGCGGCCCCGGCCGCGGCGCACCGGTCCGACCACAATCGCGCCGCCGCGGTAGACGTCGCGGTCCAGCAGCGAATGGAGGGTGACGACCGGATCGTCGTGCTTGGTCGCCGGGTGGACGAAGTCGATGACGATCCCGGCCTCCTTGCCCGGATGGCGGCGGGTGACGCGGCCGACGCGCTGCTGGTAGATGCGCTTGGACGCGGTGGGCGCCAGGTGCATGCAGATGGTGGCCCGGGGGCTGTTCCAGCCCTCGGCCAGCAGCTGGGCGTTGACGAGCACGTCGACCTTGCCGGACTCATAGTCGGCCAGGACCCGGGCCAGCTCGCGCTTCGGCGTCTCCCCGGAGACCGCCTTGGCCTTGATGCCGAGATCCCGGAAGGCCTGGGCGACGTTGTAGGCGTGCTTGACGCCGGCGGCGTAGACAACGCCGGGCACACCGTTGAAGCGGGTCTTGTACAGGTCGGCGATGGCCAGGTTGAACGGCGTCTGGTCCAGCAGCTCGGCCAGCATCTCCTGGTCGAACTCGGTGTCGACCTCGCCGCGGCGCAGCGGAACCTTGGCGATGGTGCGCACGCCCGGGCCGGGCGGGATGCGGATGCAGCGCAGCGGTGAGATCACCCCGCGGCGGGCGGCCTGGGCGAGGTCGAACCGGCTCGTCTGGGTGGGGAAGAGATCGGTGACGTGGCGGGCGATCAGCGCGCCGGTGGCGGTCATGCCGACGAAGATGGGTCCGGCCCAGCCCCGGATCGCCGCCGAGGTCTTCTCCCCCAGCGCGGTGTGGGCCTCGTCACAGATGACGATGGTGTAGGCGTCGGAGATCCGGCCGGCGTTGCGGACAAACCACTGGTAGGTCTCCACCGTCACCGGGCCGTTGGCGGAGTCATGGTCGTCCAGCAGCGGCCCGCTGATCCGATCCCGGTAGCCGCGGTCGCGCAGCTCGCCGTGGAACTGGTCGACCAGGTTGCGCCGGTGGGTGAGGATCAGGACACCGCCCGTCCGCGAGGCTTCGACAAAACCGAGCGCCGCCACCGTCTTGCCGGCTCCGGTGGCGTGCTCAAACCAGAAGCGCTTGGCGGCGTTGGGATCCTCCGGCTGCTCTTCCAGCTGGCCCTCGTCCTCGTCGGCGTCATGCCAATCCTGAGGTTCCTCGTCGGGATCCTCGTCCTCGTCGACCTCGGCCTCATCCTCCAGGTCCTCGTCCTCGCCCCCCAGGCCGTCGTCGTCCTCGTCCTCGTCCTCGTCGGCGGCGCTGTCGTTCCCGGCGGCGCTGTCGTCGGCGTCGGCGGATGTGCCGTTGCGACCGACCGGCGGGCTCGCCTTGGGGGTGGCCGCCCGGATCGCCGCCGTCGCGGCCTCGCCGCCGCCGTTGGCGCCGGCGACGCCGTTGCTCCCGTTCGCGCGCTGAGTCTCGGCCAGCAGCGCGGTCAGGGTGCCGGACAGGGCGTCGACCTGGTGGGCGGAGAGCACGGTTCCGTCGACCAGGTGGGGCTCCTCCTCCGACAGCAGGCGCTCCAGCCCGAGCAGGAGGGAGTACTGGCGGCGCCACTCAATGGAGGGCGTCTTGCGGTCGGCCTCCACCTCGGCGACGGCAGCATCAAGCGCCCGGCGGCGGGGTGAGCCGGGAGCGAGTGCCTCCTCGAGCGTTTCGCCGTCGTAGACGAACCGCTCACGCGTCAGCAACTCAGCACGCGCAATCGCGTCAGGGCTGGGAAAGGGGGTGGTCACACCCATCGGTGGTTAGAACGTTGCGTCAGGATGAGAGAGCCGCAGCGTTACGACGTAGCGGCGCAGGCAGTCTCGGCATGATGAGGCCGAGCACAGCGAGAAGTCCTCAGAAGCGTCCCCCCGGCCTCGTGCCAAAAAGGATAGCGACTATTTAAGCAGATGCGATGGATGGGCTGTATGGCAAGCTGTCGGCTGTGAGGTGCCCGTCGCTATGACTGACGTTCTCGCCTACGAGGTTCGCCGGGTCAGCGGTGAGGAGGAGATGGCCGCCGCCCTGGAGCTTCGCCATGAGGTGTTCTGCGTGGAGCAGGGCGTCCCGATGCGTGAGGAGCTGGACGGCCGCGACGGCGAGGCGCTGCATCTGGTGGCCGTCGCCGACGGTGAGCTGCTCGCCACCTGCCGGCTGTTGTTCGTCGGTCCCACCGTCCAGTTCAGCCGGCTGGCCGTCCGCCAGGACGCGCGCCGGCAGGGCATCGCCACCGCCCTGTTGGAGCTCGCCGATGACGAGACCCGGGCCGGGGGCGCCCGGCGGCTGGTGCTCCACGCCCAGACGTATGCCCGCTCCCTGTACGACGCCGCCGGCTACCAGCCACGGGGCCGGATCTTCATGGAGGCGGGGATCGAGCACATCGCCATGGAGAAGCACCTCTCCTGATCGCCTCCCCGCGTTCCGGGTAGGACACCGCGGTGCCGGAGATCCGCATCGACCCGTTGACCGGCCTGCGGGCCATCATCGCTGACGGACGGGCCGAGCGCCCGGGCGCTCTCCCGGAGTGGCCGCCGATCCCGCCCCCGGACCCCGGTTCGGATCCGTTTGCCGAGGGGAACGAGGCGCAGACCCCGCCGGAGCTGTTCGCCGTGCGGGCGGAGGGGGGCGCGCCGGATGGCCCGGGCTGGCGGGTCCGGGTGGTGCCCAACCGGTACCCGGCGCTCGATCCCCAGGCCCCGGAGCCGGAGCCGAGTGGCTCCCCGGACCTGTTCTGGGCCGGGCCGGCGCGGGGGGCCCATGAGGTCATCATCAACGCCCCGGACCCGGTCGCCACCCTCGGGGAGCTGGCGGTGGAGCAGGTGACCGCGGCCGTGGACGTCTGGCGGCTGCGGATGCAGGCGCATGCCGATGCCGCCTGCCGGCATCTGATCGTCAACGAGGGGGCGGCGGCGGGCTCATCGATCGCCCACACCCACGCCCAGCTGTTTGCCCTGGACTTCGTGCCCGCCGCGATCGCCCGGGAACGGGAGCGCTTCGGCGCCTACACCACCCGGACGATGGGCGGCAACCTCCTCGGCGACCTGCTCCAGCAGGAGGTCCGCCGCCGGGAGCGGCTGATCGCCGTCGATGCCGAGGCGGTGCTGCTGTCGCCCTACGGCAGCCGGGTGCCCTACCAGCTGATGATCGTGCCCCGGACCCCCCGGGTGCGGTTTGAGGACGACGGCCCCACCGCGGCCGCCCTGCTCCACGACGCCCTGGGTCGCCTCCGGCGCCGGTTCGGCACCAGCCCACCGTTGAACCTGTGGGTGCGAACCGCCCCCCAGGGGGCCGAGCATTTCTGCTGGCGGATCGACATCCTGCCCCACGTGACCCATCTGGCCGGCTTTGAGCTGGGCACCGGCGTCGGGATCAACGTGGTGGCGCCGGAGCGGGCGGCCGCCGAGCTCCGGGACGCCTGATGCGCGCGCTGGTGCAGCGGGTCAGCCGGGCCTCGGTAGAGGTGGCCGGGGAGCGGGTGGCGGCCATCGGCCCCGGGCTGCTGGTGCTGCTGGGGGTGACCCACGGTGACGGCGAGGCCGAGGCGGTCTGGCTGGCCGACAAGGTCCGGGCGCTGCGCGTCTTCCCCGACGCCGAGGGCAAGATGAACGTGGCCCTGGGTGACCGCCCGGTGCTCTGCGTCAGCCAGTTCACCCTGTACGGCGACACCCGGCGGGGCAACCGCCCCAGCTATGTGGCCGCGGCGCCGCCGGAGGTGGCCGAGCCGCTGTATGAGCGCTTCTGCGCGCTGCTGGATGCCCAGCGAGGCGTGTTTGGGGCCATGATGGCGGTGGAGCTCGTCAACGACGGGCCGGTGACGCTGCTGCTGGAGACGCGCTGAGCGTCAGCGGATTTCGAGGCGGCGGCCGGGCGCCGGGTCAGGCCGGGGCCGGCTGGCATCCGGCCCGGTGAAACAGCTCCCGGTCGTTGGTGATCACCCCGGTCACCCCGAGCTGCTCCAGCGCCACCAGCCGGGCGGGGTCGTCGACGGTCCACACGTACAGCTCGGCGTTCTGGGCCCGGACGGCGTCGACGAGGCGCTGGCTGACCACTCCCCAGTGGGCCATGATCGCGTCCGCCTCGCCGTTGCCGAGCACCCGCCTGACCTGGCCGGGGAGGGTCCGGCGCAGGTAGCTGAGCACGGCGTAGGCCGCCGGCCGGGTGAGGGGGTGGGCCAGGTAGTTGCGCCGGACCTTGGGCACCGACAGGCCGAGGCGCAGCTCAGGCGCGGCCTGGCGGAGCAGCGTGAGGCTGGAGGGCTCCATGGTGGAGACGAGCGTGCGCGGGATGAGGTCCAGCTCGCGCAGGGTGTCGAGGACCTCCCGCTCGTATCCGGTCGCCTTGATGTCGACGTCCAGTTCCACCGTGGCCGGCAGCAGCTCCCGGAGGTGGCGGAGGGCTTCGGCGAATGGGATCTGCTCCGGATGGGCGAGGTCGGTGGGGTCATGGGCGACGACCAGCTCCCCGCGGTGGCGCAGGACATCAAGCTCCACCATGTCCCAGCTGGCGCCGGAGAGCTGGTGCTCCAGATCGGCCAGGCGGCCGCCGGCGGCCACGATGCTGTGGCCCACGCGGCGGACGCGCCCGGGCCCCGGCTGGGTGGTGGAGTGGGTCATCGCCGTACATGATGGCGGGTGCGAACGTGGCGAATCCGTTCCGTGGCGACGCTGTCGCACAAACACGTGACCTTGTGCGAAGTTGACACGTGTGACGGGCGGGTCGACCACGCAAGCGGGCGGCCCGGACGAGAACTTCGCCACTCTGAGGCAAAACCGGCCGAAACACGGCCGCTTTTGCCTCAGAGTCGTCCCGTCTGCGCTGCGGACGTCGTGGGCACGCCTGGGCGAGCTCTCCCATTTGTCACTTCGCGATAACGAGGAGGTTGCCTGGTGCGTTTGCGCGACAACCTCCGACCTGAGGGGGACTCCCGGGTGGAGGTGGTGCCCGGATGATGCCTGCCGCTAGGTTGCGCTGGTGCGCGACTACTACGAGGAGCTGTGGGAGCGCCTGCCGGACGACCTGGACCCGCCTGACCTGGCCCTGCGGACCGGGTTTGCCCGGTCTTCGATCTCCCCGGCCGACCGCGTGCTGGACCTGGGCTGCGGTGCGGGCGATCTCACCGCGGAGCTGGCCCGGGTGGCTGGTTCGGTGGTGGGGGTCGATGTGGCCGAGGCGGCCCTGGGCCGGGCGCGCCGGCGCCACCCGGAGATCACGTTCCTGCGGGCCGAGATCGACGGCGAGCTTCCGGTTCAGGACAACGGGTTCGACGTCGTGTGGTCCAGCGAGGTCATTGAGCACGTGGCCGACACCGCCCGCTGGCTGTCTGAGATCCGCCGGGTGCTGCGCCCGGGGGGGCGGCTGCTGCTGACCACGCCCAGCCATGGCCGGCTCAAGCTGCTGGTCGGCGGGCTGGAGCGGTACTCAGAGCCACTCGGCGATCACCTGCACCTGTACACGGCGCGGTCGCTGCGGGCGGTGCTGATGGAGTTTGACTTCGCTCAGGTGGAGGTGCGCGCCGCCGGCGGATGGCCTCTGTGGCGGCGTCTGCTCCTGGCGCGGGCGGCGCGCTGAGCGAGCTCGGCCTGCGGCCGTGGCGATGGTGGCCTGGGCCGGCCGGGTGATCAGATCGCCGGTGTGGTCCAGGGCGAGAACGTGCTCAGCCTCCGCCACCGCATCCCGGGGGCGGCCGGTCTGGGCGTCGAATTCGGACAGCCACAGCCACGGCTCCGGGTTGTCCGGCTGCCGCCGCGTGGCCTGGAGCAGCTCCGACCGCGCCGATGGAATGTCCTTGATGCCCTGATACAGCGTGGCCAGCTGGAACAGGGGCTCGGCCGAGAGCGGATTGGCGGAGGCGGCCGCGCGGGCATCGGCGAAGGCGGCGGCGTTTGACGGGGCCAGCTCCGCGGCGGTCATGTCCTGCACCGAGCGCAGCGGCTGCCACATCAGCCAGGCGCCGATGAGCGCCGCTGTGGCCAGGAGCGTGCCGAGCGAGAGCGCGCCGAGCCGGGTGCGCACCGGGGCCCGCGGGCTCAGGCGACCCACCGGCGCCAGCAGCGGTCCGCGACCGGCCAGCCACCCGGCGCACACCAGCGCCGGGATCGTCACCCCGGGGATGTACCAGGTCCAATCCAGGGCGGACTGGACGCCGAAGGCCACCACGGCACCGGCCAGCGCCACCAGCCCGGCGCGCTCCCGGACCTGGGCGGGGCTCAGGCTCGGCGCCGGCGCGGTGAGGGCCAGGGCCCGCGCCGCCGCCCACAGCCAGGCCACAAACAACGCCAGGGTGATCACCAGCCCGATCAATCCCAGATCGGCGAACGTCTGCACCAGATAGCTGTGGGCCTGGTCGCTCTTGGCCGCGCTGGCGGTGTACTGCAGCCGGGCGATCCCGTAGCCGAGCTCACCCACGCCCTTGAGCAGGGCATGGCTGCCCACATCCAGGCCCTGATGCCAGTACAGGGGCCGGCTGGACCCCAGCTGAGTGACCCGGCTGGAGGTATCGCCGACCTTGCTGGTGGAGCTGGTCAGCTGCTGCCAGGCATGGGAGATCTCGCCGGTCAGCCCGCGGCTGGACGTGGCCAGAGCGATGACGGCGAGCACCGGAAGCAGCGCCACACCGGCGAGCAGGACCGTGCCGATGCGGCGCCGGGCGCGGGCCGGAACGGCGACGCGGTCGCTGGCCAGCGCGGCCAGGACGCCGATGGCGGTCATCACCAGGACCACAATCAACAGAACCCAGCCGAACGCGTGCCCGGCACTGTCCTGCGCGCCGGCCGCCACGTTGTCGGTGGTGAACGTGTGATGGCCGAGTCCCCAGGCGATGATCGGCACCGCCCCCAGTGCCCCCAGTGCCCCCATCGCCGCCGCCCGCAGGCGCAGCGGGGCCAGCGCCACAAACAGGGCGCCTCCGCAGACGGCGGCCAGCACCGCCGAGCGGGAGTACGAGAGCGCGATGACGCTGATCAGAACGCTGATGGCCGGAACCGCCGCGCCCCGCAGGAGGATCGATCCGGTGCGACGCGCCGCCGCCCACAGGCAGGGGGTCAGGCCGACGGCGGCGGCCAGGCCGACCGCGTTCCAGTAGCCAAACGGCGCCTGCAGGCGGCCATAGGTGTTGTTGGGGGCCAGCGAGGCGGGGAACACCTTGGCCAGCAGCGAGTACGCGCAGATGGCGGTCAGGGCGGCAGCCACCCCGCCGGCCACGGTCGGCCACCGTTCCGGGAATGTCCGGGCCAGCGCGGCCGCCGCCGGCGAATACGGCCAGGTAGGAGAGCAGCTGGTTGGCGCCAAACCAGGACCACTCCGGCTGGACTGACCAGATGATGGACAGGGCGGCGAACGCCGTGAACGCGGCGAACAGGGCCACCGAGGCCGCGCCCCAGGCCCGGGCGCGCGCGCCGAAGATGATCATGACCCCGCAGGCCGCTGCCCCCAGCAGGGTGACGGCGATCTCCGCCCACGTGCCGGGCGTGGTCACGGTCTGATCGCTGCTGCCGCTGGTCAGGAAGGCGACGGCGACCAGGGCGATGGCCAGCCCGGTTCCGAGGATGAGATTGGTCGCCGGCGAGGAGGAGCCGGCCGGAGCCGACGTGGCCGGGACCCGCTCCCCGGCCCCCTGTGGCGCCGCGGCGAGAGTCGACACGGGCGCTGAGGCTACCAAGCGGGGTGGGCGGTTATCCGGCATCCACAGGGCCCTAACCCGGCCGGCGGGCGATCAGCATGAGGGTGTGGCCGAGGGGCGCCAGCCGGCGGCGGGAGCCGAGTTCGTCCAGCGGCCACAGGGCGCGCTGCAGTTGCGGGGGCAGACGCCGCCAGGTGTAGGTGACGGCGAGCAGCTGGGGAATGAGGCCCGCCGCGTGCGCTTCGGCCCTGAGGCGGCGGGGCGACAGCGGGACGTCGTCCGGGGTGCCGTGGATGCGGGTGGCCAGGCCGGTGCGGTTGGCCAGCGCCAGCGCGCCGCCCACCGGATGCCAGAGCCCGGGCTCGATGGCGATCAGGGCTCCGCCGGGCCTGAGCAGGCCGGCCGCCTCGGTGAAGCAGGGCGCCAGCGGCCCCTGGAACACCAGGTGATGGAGCACGAGCCGGTACAGGACGACGTCGAAGCCGGCCGGCGGGAGGCCGAGCCGGCCGGCGTAGCCGACGATGCCCTCGTCGGCGCGGCCGGTCTCCAGCACCCCGGTGACCTTGGCCGGATCGGCGTCGGCGGCCACCAGTTCGAACCGGGGGGCCGGGAAGAGATGGCGTCCCGGGTGCCAGCCGCACCCGACCGAGAGCACCCGGCCGCTGGGAATGGGGAGGTGGCGCCGGAGCAACCGGCGTTCTCGCTCCTGCATGTGGGCGTAGTTGAACTCCAGTGTCTCCGGCTGGCTGTGGCGGTCCAGCAGGTTGTGGCGGTCATAGGCTGCCGACCCCGGTGCTGCCTCAACCATGAAGCACCTCGGCGTAGGCCTGGACAGTGGCGGTGCCGCACTGCGTCCAGGTGAACTGGCTTGCGACCGTCTGGCGGGCTTGGCGGCGGAGGACGTCGAGGCGTTGGGGGTCGCGCAGGAGGGCGTCGATGGTGCTCGCCAGCGCCTGTGGCTGCCGTGGCGCGACCAGCTGGAGACCGCCCCCCCCGGCGGCGATCTCCTCCGGGCCGTCCTCCCCCCGGGTGCCGATCGCCGGGACACCGGCGGCCATCGCCTCCACATAGCTGACGCCGAACGCCTCGGCGACGCTGGGCAGCACGAACAGAGTGGCGCTGCGGGCGGCCTGGACCGCCTGTGCGTGGGGGAGCCGGCCCCGGAAGTCGATCCTGGACGTGACCTGCCGCGCGCGGGCCAGCGCTTGGAGGGCCGGCTGCTCCGGGCCGTCGCCGACGATCACGTACCGGAGGTCCGGGTGGGCGTCGGCGAGGAGGGCGAGCGCCTCAATGACGTCGGCGTGGCGTTTGCGGGCGATCAGGTTGCCGACGGTGACCAGGGTGGGGGTGGCCGGTGGGATGGCCGGCCGGGGTGGGAGGTCGGTGCCGAGGTGGACGACCCGGGTGTGCCGGGCGCCGTGCTCGGCGCAGCGGCGGGCCGTACCGGCGCTGTTGGCGAGCACCAGGCGGGCGTGCCCCAGCGTCCGGTGGACGGCGCGGCTGTCCGCGTGCGGGCCGTGGACGTCGCCGCCGTGGACTGAGACGATGAGCGGCGCGTCGGGAGCGGCCCGGCGGGCGGCGTCGCCGGCGGGAACCGCGTAATGGGCGTGGATGAGCTCGAACGGGAAGCGGCGTCGGATGGTGGCCAGGGCGCGGCGGAGCAGGGGGGCGGCCCAGGCTCCCCAGGTGGGATAGCTCCAGGGCCGCGGCGGCGACAGGTACCGCAGGTAGGCGATCTCAATCCCGTCCAGGGTGGTTTTGGGTGGCTGTCCCACGGCCGTCCGGAGCGCGGCCCGGGTGGGCCGGCGCAGAGCCGCCAGCGGCGGCAGCGGGCGATGGAGCACCAGTACCCGCACGTCGGCGCCTGCCTCACGGGCCGCCACTGCCTGGCGGTGGGCCCAGATCCCCAGGGTGGGGTCAGCCGCCCGCGGGTAGTACTCGGCGAGGATCAGCACCCGCATCACCAGCGGCGGTGGGCGACGAGCGTCCGCTGCGCCTCGGTGGCGGTGGTGAACGGGCGGCCGGTGAGAAATTCACGGGTCTCGGCGACGGCATCGGAGCGGTCATACGACGTGGCGATCTGGCGCAGGCCGTGCCGGATCGGGGTGGCATCGACGATCCCCTGGCGCCACCCGTGCTGCCGCGCCAGGGCGGACCAGTGCAGGTCCAGCCCCCAGCCAAACCGCAGCGCCGGGAACGGCAGGAGCGCTTCGAACGTCCGGGCGTGCAGCGCTGACACGGGACCAATCTCCACGAACTGCGTTTCCCGGACCAGGACCCCGGGCCGCCGCCGGGTCACCGCCCAGGCGGCGTGGGAGCGCCAACGGTGGGCCGGCTGGGCTAATGCCAGGTCGTACCGCTCGGCCAGGAACAGGAAATCGTCCAGGAAGAGGCGGGGCAGCGCCACGTCGTCGTCGACGAGGAGGAGCCAGTCATAGCCGCCGGCCGGGTGAGCGACCAGGAGCTCGTTGAGGTTCTCGAACTTGCCCTTGCTCCCGGCCGGCCTAAAGATGAAGTCGACGTGATGATGCGACCGGCTCAGTTCGGTGCGCGCTTCCGCCAGGATGTTCGGCACGTCCTCCCGCTCCACGCCGAGGACGAGCACGCGTCGGCGGGGGGAGCGACGGGCGGGGCGGTGCAGCCGCAGTGGCGTGAGCGTGGCCAGGGCAGCGGCGTCACAGACGGCGTCGGCGGTGAGCGCCCGGGTGGTGGCCCGAATGCCCCAGACCTGACCGCTGGTGCCGGAGAAGATGTCCTCGGCCGGCTCCACGGTGGTAGAGCTGCCCGGCTCCGCTAGAAGCGCCCGGATTCTCCCGGCCGAATGAGCTGCCAGTACGAGCCCCACGGCGCAGCGACGGCGCACGATGTGCCAAATGCACCCCAGTAGGACTCGGAGCTCTGCTCGCGGCCCGGGCGCGACGCGCTTGCGAACGTCATAGGCACGAGCCGACCGGCCGAGTGCGTACGCGGCGCGAGCCAGGCTGGTGAGGCGGGCATCTTCGGTGGTGCGTCGATGGATGAGCCCGGCGTCGGCGAGATATCGGATGACACCGCCCTCGGCCATATACCGCCGCTCCCAGTCCTCCTCCTCGCCCCGACCATGGAGCGACTCGTCAAACGGGCCGATTCGCTCCAGGGCAGACCGGCGGATGGCCATGTTGGCGCTCCAGACCAGTGGCACTTCGCGATCCTGAAGGCCAGCATCCAGCGTAGTGATGGGTGCTCCCTCCCGACCGCATGAGCGTGGCCCCCCACCCTCCAACCGGGCGCGGATCGGGCCGCCGAAGACATCGACGTCCGGGGCGGCCTGCGCACCGGCGATCACCGTCTGTAACCAGCCCGCCGGCGCCTCCACGTCGTCGTCTGTAAAAACGATTAGGTCGGCGGCCGCCGCAGCGATGCCAGCGTTACGCGCCGCGTTCGCTCCCCGGGAGGGATTCAGGGCTATCGAGCGTGCTCCGTGGCGACTGGCGACCTCACGGGTGGCGGCATCATCCCCGTCGTTGACGACGATGATCTCGGCCTTGACCGCCGCGGCTTGGGGAGCTATCGAGCCAAGCGCGACGTCGAGGTAGCTCGGCCGTCCGCGGGTGGGGATCACAACGGCTGCTGTCGGTTCATCGAGCACGGGCTGAGATTGGGCCCAGCCCCGTCAGGGCGGCGGCCGCTAACCGGACTGCGAGAGGTTTCGCCGGTGCTCGATGAGCTGGCGGGTGAAGGCGTGGACGAAGCGGGGGTTGTAGCGCAGGTAGCGCCGCCACAGGCGTCGTGGCTCATGGGCCAGCCGGTAGGCCCACTCCAGTCCGGAGTCCTGGAGCATCGGCGGCGCCTGGGGAACAAGCCCGGCGTGGAAGTCAAAGGCGGCGCCCACGCCCAACAGCACGGGAGCCTCGAGGTCGGCGCGCATCTCGGCCATCCACTTCTCCTGTTTGGGGACGCCGATCCCGACCCACACCACGTCGGGTTCCGAACCGTTGATCTCGGCGATGACGGCCGTCCGCTCCTCGTCGGTCAGCGGCCGGTGGGGCGGGGAGTATCCGCCGATGATCTTCAGCCCCGGGTACCGCTGGCGCAGATTGAGAGCGAGCTGCACCAGCGCCCCCTGGTTCCGGCCGCCGTACAGATACAGGCGCTGGCCGGAGACGGCGGCGCGGGCACAGCTGCGGGCCATCAACTCCGGGCCGTAGACCCGGTCGTTGAGGGCGTGCCCCAGCAGGTTCATCGCCCAGACGAGCGGCTGCCCGTCCGGCACGTTGAGGTCTGAGCGCAGGAGCGCCGATCGCAGTTCCGGATCCTCGCGGGCGGCCATGACGGCATGCACGTTGCAGACGCAGACGTAGCGGCGCTCGTCGTTTTCCACCGCGGAATCGATCCAGTCAAGCGCGTCCGTGTAGTCGATCAGGTGGATGGGGATGCCGAGTACGTCGACGGCGGTCGGCGCGTGGACGTGTTCGATCAGCTCAGGCATCGTCGATATGCGGGAAGCCATCGAGAGCTGCGGTTCTCCGCGAAAAGAGGCCGGTGATCTGGACATTCAGGCAATAGCAACGGTATTCGGGGCGTGAAGTTACGTAGTTGTGGCGTCAGGCGCCGGACCACAGGAAAAGTTGCAGACCGCGCAAGCGTCCGCTGTCGCAATGGCTGAATCCAGTGCGTCGACCCAGAGGGGGCCCCGGAGCGAACGGGCCGGAACCGCTTTCCCTAAGCTGCTGGCGGTCATGGACTGCCTGGTCACCGGCGGTGCCGGCTTCATCGGCTCCAATCTCGTCGACGCGCTCATCGAGCGCGGCGACCGCGTGACCGTCATCGACGACCTATCGACCGGTAAGCGGTCCAACCTTACTGGCGCGGTGGAGCGGGGCGCGCGGCTGGAGGTGGTCGACGTGCGGGCGGCGGAGCGGGTCGCCGAGGTGGTGGCGTCCGCCGCGCCGGAGGCCATCTTCCATCTCGCTGCCCAGATCGACGTCCGCTCTTCCGTGGAGAACCCCGCCGGCGACGCCACCACCAACATCCTGGGGGCGATCGCCGTGCTGGAGGCGGCCCGCCAGAGCGGCGTCAGGCGGTTCGTCAACACGTCCACCGGCGGCGGGCTCTACGGGGATGCCGAGCTTCTCCCGACGCCCGAGGACTACCCCATCCGGCCGCTGGCCCCCTACGGGCAGAGCAAGCTCGCAGCCGAGGGCTACTGCTCGCTCTACACCCGGCTCCACGGGCTCTCGACGGTCTCGCTGCGCTACGGCAACGTCTACGGGCCGCGCCAGGACGTCCACGGTGAGGCCGGTGTTGTGGCGATCTTCTGCGGCCACCTGATGGAGGGGCGCACTCCGACGGTCTTCGGCGACGGGGGTCAGACGCGTGACTGGGTCGACGTCTCCGACGTCGTCCGAGCGAACCTGCTGGCCGCCGATTCGGACATCAAGGGACCCGTCAACATCGGCCACGGCCAGGAGACATCAGTGCTGGAACTGCTGTCGGCGCTCCGCGACGTGGGCGGCCGACCGATGCCCGAACCGCAATTCGCCCCAGAGCGTCCCGGGGAGGTGCGGCGGAGCTGCCTGGACGTCAGCCGGGCGCGGCAAGAGCTGCGCTGGCAGGCGAGCGTCTCGCTACGCGAGGGGCTGCGGACGATCCTGGCTGGGCTCTGATCAGCTGTAGGCGGCGGTGCGAGAGGTCTGTTCGGGGCTGCCCTCTGGGGAGGGCGGCCCGGATTCGTCGTCGTGCTCCGGGCCGGGGCCGTCGGTCTCATCGTCGGCGGACGCCGCCGCCACTGCCAGGACGCCGACGCCGAACGCACCGAGTAGGCCAGCCGCTAGGGCCCAGAACGTCCAGCTTCCCACCCAACTCGGGCGCCAGAGCTCCGCTCGCGAAAACACGGTAGACAGCGAGCTCAGCAACGACGGGTGGCCTCCGGCGATCAGCACCAGCGAGAACTCCTTGCCGGCCACGGGGCCGGTCATCACCACCTTGGGATTGACCGCTTGAGACCCAGCCAGCGAGAACGCCGCCGTCTCCCCCCTGAGGCAGATCAGGATCGGCGTGTGCGCGGGCACGACCGGCTCCAACCGGGACGTGTACTCATCCTCCGCCGTGCCCGCGCTCAGCGACCCGGACGCGAGACGGGATCGGCCGGACGGGGCCAGAACATCGACGGTGAGCCGTCCCGGCGCGCCGAGAGACGCGCCCCAGATCCCGACCCCTCCCACCGGCGCATCGCTGGAAACCGGCCCCTCGCAGACCCTCATACCGGGCTTGAGCGTCAGGAGCGGGAACTGGTTCGGGGCGTCCAGCGCAAACGTGTTGACCGGCTGGCTGCGGGATCCGGCCAGGAGAAGGCCGGCGATCGCCGCCGCCGCCACGGCCAGGCACGGAAGCCAGACACGGCGGGATCTGACGGACAGGCGTCTCATAGGTAGTAGGCCTGAACGATGGCGGCCAGCGATATCACCTGGGCGGCCAGCAGGACGGTCAACGTCAGTCCGCACGCTGAGGGGCGCCATCGCATCGGAACCCGGCTCACCGCGAGCCCCACGGCCAACCCGCCGAGCGCCACGAGCGGGAGCAGGTAACGGCCTTGGAGGAACGGTCCACCGCCGCTGATCAGCACGCGGTATTCGGTGATATGGAGCAACCCCAGCATCGCGATCAGGACCAGTCCCAGGAACCCCAGCAACGCCAGAACGCGCCGCTCCCGCAGCCGAACGAGGATCACGAGGTCGACGACCGCGAGCCCGCCCGCGATCAACGCGGCGGCCGGGTACATCCAATTCGGCTGGAACACGTCGAGCCAACCGAACTGGCCCGTTATTTGATGGACCCAGACGTCGTAGACCGGAAGCTGCGGCGTGGTCCGGAATGGGGTCAGGAACGGCAGCCGGGGCAGGTAGAACTGCCACACGTAGCTGAGGAACTGGCGCACGTTGAATGGGTGCGCC
Source organism: uncultured Solirubrobacteraceae bacterium (assembly GCA_963753235.1). Lineage (GTDB taxonomy): Bacteria > Actinomycetota > Thermoleophilia > Solirubrobacterales > Solirubrobacteraceae > Palsa-465. The sequence goes on from CAVWBJ010000001.1 coordinate 572,917, forward strand.
GGAGAAGAAGCGACCGTGTTGATCGACGTCCCCCCGAGACTCTGGGCCAGGACCAGCCAGGCCAGGACGGGAACCACCAGGATCGGGCCCGCCGCCAGGATGCGCCGCAGCACCGGACCGCGCTCGGCCGGGGGACGCCGTCGCCCACCGATGAACAAAGCCAGGAGCACCGCCGGAACCAGCGCGTAGGCGGTGGCCTTGGTCAGAATCGCGGCGGCGGTCACTGCCAGCAGCGCGATCACATCGCGCCCTTGCGCTCGGTGGTTGATAACCCGGGCGCCGAGCCACAGGGCGAACGTCCACGTAGTGATCAGCAACGCGTCGGGATTGACAGCGGTGGACATGAACCCGGTCATGGGCAGGAGCCCCGCGACCGCGGCGCAACTGAGCTGGGGAAGCCGCCGCCGGCCGAACACCTCGCCGGCCAGCATCCAGGCCGCGATCGTCGTGAGCGCCAGCAGGAGCACGCCGGCGATGCGAATCGCGTACAGGCGCCCGAAGGCCGTCCCGCCCTGATCGATCCGGTAGACGCCGGAGGCGTACAGGTAGTAGAGCGGGGGGTTGCCGCTGGCTGAGCTTGGCCCCGGCCCGTTCGTCCTCGATGGGGGATGGGCCCCGCGCTCCACAGCCAGATACGCGTTGTAATCGGCCTGGCTCCAGTCGGGAGGAGCGGCCTGGGGCCAGAACGCCCCCCGGCTCGCCCCGACCGACGCGTCGGCGAAGCTCTCGTCGTTCGACTCGCCCAATGCCCCGGGAATGCCGGGGATCGTGAACGTCTCGGCCAGGCTCTGCGCGTAGGCGTAGTGCGCGAGCTCGTCCGGCGACTGCCAGGGCGGAACCAGCAGCGCCCAGGCAAGGCCGACGACGCAGACGATGGCCAGCAGCGCGGCCAGGCTCCTGGGTGGAGCGAGCCGCCTGAGACCGACTCGCTCCGGTGCCGTCTGAAGGGAGCGCTGCATCGCAGCGCAGCGTAGTGGACTCTCCCGGGACCCAAGCCCGTCGCTCGCCCCGCCGTCAGGAGCGAGAAGATTGCGGGCGTGCCTCACGTTGTCACCGTCGCGATCCCCACGCTGAACGCCGGACACGGCTTCGCCGAGACGCTGGCCGCGGTCCGGGCGCAGCAGCTCGACCGCCGGATCCAGTTGCTGATCTGCGACTCGGCGTCCTCGGACGAGACGGTGGCCGTCGCCCGCTCCTTCGGCGCCGACGTGCTGGAGATCCCGCGGGCCAGCTTCTCCCACGGGGACACCCGGAACCTGCTGATGTCCCGCGCCGAGGGCGCTCACGTGGCCTTTCTCACCCAGGACGCCGTCCCGGCGTCGCCAGACTGGCTCCGGGAGCTGCTGGCTGGGTTCAGCCTGGCCCCTGATGTGGGGTTGACCTTCGGGCCGTATCTTCCGCAGCCCGGGGCGAGCGTGAGCGTCGTCCGCGAGCTGGCCAGCTGGTTTGGGTCATTCTCCAACGGCGGGCCCAGGATCGACACACTGGCGGTCGGCGAGCGAGATGCGCCGCCTCGCCACTTCCTAGGGCATCTCGGCTACTTCACAGACGCCAACGGGTGCGTGGCGCGCAGTGCATGGGAGCGGGCGCCGTTCCGCCACGTGGCGTACGCCGAGGATCACCTGCTGGCCCAAGACATGCTGCGAGCCGGCTTCGCCAAGGTCTACACCCCGGCGGCGGCGGTCATCCACTCCCACGAGTACTCCTCCTGGCAGTGGCTGCGCCGCAGCTTCGACGAAGCACGGGCCATCCGTGAGGTGTATGGCTGGGGGCTGGACGGTCGCTCCGCTCTCCGGAACGTCCGCGGCAACGTGAGGGCCGACTGGCGGTGGTCCATCCAGCAGGGCGCCGATGGGCGCCGATGTCCGCCCGGCGAGGTCGCAGTCCTGACCACGTCCGTTCTCCACCACGGCGCCCGAGCCGCGGGGGGCGTTCTGGGGGGGCACGCCGACCGGCTGCCGCGCCGGCTGACCACCCGCCTGTCACTGGAAGGGCGGGCGTGACGGTCACCATCGTCGGCTACCCTCTGGACATGCCAACTCCAGCCGTCGGCGGCGAGCGGCTGCCGGTGGTGGTCGCCCGTGATGTCCGCAAGACGTTTACGGTCCCCGAGGAGCAAGTGCACACCCTAAAGGAGCGTGCTCTCCATCCTCGCCGCGGGATCCGCCGGCAGACCTTTCAGGCTCTCGACGGCGTCTCGTTCGAGGTCGCCCCGGGTGAGTTCTTCGGCTTGGCCGGGCGAAACGGCAGCGGCAAGAGCACCCTGCTCAAATGCCTAGCGGGCATCTACCGAGCCGACGGCGACATCTGGTGCCGCGGCCGGCTGTCGACGTTCATCGAGTTAGGGGTCGGCTTCAACCCTGACATGGCGGCACGCGACAACGTGGTCATGAACGGGATCATGCTCGGCCTCTCGCCCCGGGAAGCGCGCAAGCGCTACGAAAGCGTGATCGAGTTTGCCGAGCTCGAGGAGTTCAAGGACCTCAAGCTCAAGAACTATTCGTCGGGGATGCACGTCCGTCTGGCGTTCTCGGTCGCGATCCAGGTCGATGCCGACATCCTCATGATCGATGAGGTCCTCGCCGTGGGCGATGCGGCCTTCCAGCAGAAATGCTTCGACGTGTTCGCGGACCTGCGAGACCGGGGGCGAACGATCATCTTCGTCACCCACGACATGGGCTCGCTGCAACGCTTCTGCGATCGCGCACTGCTGCTCGAACGCGGCCAGCCGGTCTATCTCGGCCCCGCGAGCGAAGTGGCGGCCCGCTACCTGGAGCTCAACTTCGATCGCGACCCCCGGCGCGTTGGGGAGACCGAGAGTGGCCATGCGGGCAGCGGCGAGGCCAGGACCCAGGAGGTGTGGCTGGAGAACGAAGCCGGCGAGCGCATCGGAGCGATTCCTCAGCACCGGGCGGTGATCCTCAAGGCCCGCGTGCTGTTCAAGACCGATTTGGACGATCCGTTCGCCGGGGTGTTCGTCTACAACGCCGAGCACCGAGCGGTCGTCGTTGCCAATACGGTCGCTGAGATCGAGCGCAGCGGACACTTCAGCGCCGGTGACGAGGCCACCTTCTCCTTCGTCTTCGACAACGTCCTCTCTCCCGGCCGCTACACGCCGGTGTTCGAGGTCGCCAATGCGGGACTCAACGTGATCGACCGGTTCGGAGGCGGATTCTCCTTCGTGGTGACCGGCGCGGACGCCCTAGGCGGCCTGGTTGACCTGCCGGTTCGCTCCAGCGTGAGCCGCGGAGACGAGCTTCCGGTGCCGGGCCGGCGAAAGTGACCACCCAGGCAACAGCCGACAAGCCGGAGACGGCTGAGGCGGAGTTCCGGTACGAATCGCTGGGACGGCCCATCTCCGGTCCTCGCGCGCTGACTGGCGACTGGCGGCGGTTCTGGCACCTGACCTTCAACATCGCCGTGATGCAGTGGAAGCTGCGCTTCTACGGCTCGGCGCTCGGTTATGTGTGGCAGCTGGTCAGGCCGCTGCTGTTGTTTGCCGTGCTCTATGTGTTCTTCACCCAGGTCGCCCACGTCGGCTCGGGTAAGGGTCCGAGTTACCAGTACTACGGTGCCCAGCTCCTGGCGTCGATCGTCTTGTTCACCTTCTTTAGTGAGTCCACGATTGGGGCCGTGCGGAGCGTCGTCGACAACGAGGCGCTGGTGCGGAAGATCCAGTTCCCGCGCATGGTCATTCCGCTGTCGATCGTCCTGCTGGCGTTCTTCAACCTGTGCCTGAACCTGATCGTGGTCACGATCTTTGCGGTGGCCGCCGGAGTGCGACCGATGCTGACCTGGTTCGAGGTCCCGCTTATCATCGGGCTTCTGGTCGTCCTCTGCACCGGGATCGCGATGCTGCTGGCCTCGGCGTTCGTCTATGCCCGGGACATTCAGCCGATCTGGGACGTGCTCACTCAGGTCATCTTCTATGCGTCACCGATCATCATCCCCATTGCACTGGTGCAGGCGCATCTGGGGCCGGGCCTGCTTCACCTGTACATGCTCAACCCGCTCGCGGTGATCATGCAGCAGTTCCGCCACGCGTTCATCACGCACGGCACGCCGAGTGCCGGCGCTCTGCTTGGCTCGCAGGCTCAGGTGCTGGAGCCAGTGGCGATCGTGGTAGCGATCTTCGTCATCGGCTTCTGGGTCTTTAACCGGGTCGCTCCGCACGTGGCCGAGGATCTCTAGATCTAGATGGGGTCGCCGCTCCGGCGACCTCGAGCATGAAGCGCTCCAGGTCACGGATCCGCGTCGCCCAGTCATAGGTGGCGGCGGTCGCCCGTCCGGCCTCGCCGAGTCGGCGTCGCAACCCTGCATCGCCGAGCACACGGTCGATGGCGGCCGCCACGGAGTTGGCGTCCGCGCTCACCATCAGGCAGTTCTCCCCATCGACGCAGAAGTCCCGGTTGCCGTGGGCGTCGGTGCACACTGCCGCCGTACCGGTGGCCATGGCCTCCAGAAGAGGCAGACAGAACCCCTCATGGGTCGACGTCTGTACAAACAGCGTCGCCTGGTTAAGAAGTTTGCTGACCGCCGGGTCAGAGGGCGCGGTCACGTAGCGGATGCCCTCATCGCGGGCCAGTTCCGGCTCCCTGCCGAACAGGCACAGTTCGGGACGAGGTGTTCGCAGCCGTCGCCAGCCGCTCAGTGTCAGCTTGAGGTTCTTGAGGGGGTCCGAGCGGCCGAGCGCCAGCAGCATGTCCTCCCGCCGGGCGATCGAGTCGTCCTGAGCGAACGTCGCGCGATCGACGCCGGGCGAGATGACCGTCGACTCCAGGCCCAGCTCCTTCAGATGGGCCTGGTTCCACCGCGAGGTGGTCAGGAAGTGGAACTCCGGCCGATAGGAATCGAGGACTTCATATCTTCGCTGCGGGTCGTCGCGGTAGTAAGACGTCTCGATGTCCTGGACCAGGTAGACGGGTATGCCCTTCACCACGCTGGCGCGCCACACCGGGGCGGAGGTCCTCCACCAGGTCGCCACCTTGATCGCCTCGACCGGCGCCAGGGCCGCCTCTAGTTTCTCGTAGGTCGCGAAGTGACGGACCGGGCAGCGCAGCTCGAACCAGTCGGGCGCGGTGCCGAGCGTCCACAGCTCCACCTCGTGACCCCGGTCGGCCAGGCCGTTCAGATGCTCGAAGATCACGCGATGGCCGCCGCCGATGAAGGTGTCCTCGGTGACGTAGACGACGCGCAGCCTGCCGTCGCCTGTGACCACTCGGCGCTCGTCGAAGAACCTCCCCCAGCGCTGCCAGAACATCTTCTGTGACGTTCGCTCGCGGTCTCCCATCGCCGTCCCGCGGGTGGCGGACTCGAGGTGGTGCAACCGGGCCGCTGGGGCGTACACGACCTGAAAACCGGCCTCCCACGTCCTCAGGCCATAGTCCACGTCCTCGTACCCCATGGGAAGGTGCTCGTCGAGAAGGCCCACCTGCGCGAGGACCTCGCGCTTGATGTACATGGCCGCGCCGGTGGCCGCGAGGGACGGGCCCGCGATGCCCGCCGGCCCCCAATCGGCGGGCTTGAAGCGGTAGCGGTGGTCAAACCACTCCGGTGCGGCTGCGTTGCGGATGGTGCCTCCGTACTGGATCCGGTTATCCGGGTAGAGCAGCTTGGCGCCCACGATGCCGATCTCGGGGCGCGCCCATGCCGCGTGCTGGAGGCACGCCAGCCAGTCGCGGAGGGGAACGACGTCGGAGTTGAGCAGCACCACGTCGTGGCGCGGGTCGGCCGCGCGCAGACCTCGGTTAGCGTTCACCGAGAAGCCGCCGTTGCAGTCAGCGGTCAGCACGGTGATGCCGGCGATCTTGCGGAGCTCGGCAACGTGGTCGTCGCCGCTGGCGTCGTCGGTGACGATGATCTGAACCCGGCCGCGCGGCGACGTCTGCCGGATCTTCGAGACGAGCTGGGTGACGAGCTTGGCGTCGCGAAAGCTAGGGATCACGATCGTCACGGGCCGGCCTCGGCGGCGATACCACTCCCGTGCGGCGGCGGCCTCCTTCCCTCGCCCGGAGCTTGGCAGCAGGCGGTCCAGCGGTGTCAGCCGCAGGGGAAAGACCAGCGCCTGGTACAGGACGGATGAGAACCCACGGTATTTGTACGTCAGGTAGATGCGTCGCGGCAGATCGGCGAACCGCCCCTGCCGCCTGCCATCGAGCGCTGAGCGCGGCACGCCACCGCCTCCTAGCTGCGCAGCCGCCTTCGGGCGTCGCGCAACGGCTTGATGAGCGGACGGACGTAGCGGAGGGCCCGGCGCCCATACATCAGCATCTGGTCGAGCTCTCGGGCCTCGCGGCGCGCCGTGTCGGCAGCCGAGCGCGCATCCGCCAGCTCGTGCTCGAGGTCAGCGATCCGGACCTCCAGCTCGGGAACCACGGCCAGCCGCTGTTCGGACTCCACGAGCAGCTCCGCCAGGCGGTCGCGCTCCCCGAGGCGTGCCTTCAGCTCGCGGATGTCTGCGTCCTTCTGGCTCGTGTGCGCCTCAAACGACGCCAGCCACTCGCGAAACTCGAGGGTGCCGGTCATCGTCCCCAACTGGCTCAGCTCCGGCAGGGCGCCGTCGCTGGCCATCGCCACGGTGTAGGTCTCCTCGCCTGCCGTGCCGGCCGCCAGCTTGTGCAGCGCGAGGTCCCCGACCGGCCGGCCGTCCGCCTGCTGGTATGCCTGGTCGGTCAGGAGCGCCGAGACCACGAAGTTGCTCTGCCGGAGCAGGGCGACGTTGGCCAGCCGGTCGCTGAGCGCGGCGGTGAGCTCATCGGGGGTGAACTCATGAAAATGGTGTGGATTGTCCGCCGGATAGAAGCCGCGGTTCGGTGAGGACGTCAGCAGCAATCCCTGGGGAGCCAGGACTCGGACCAGTTCGTCAAGGATGGTGAATGGGTCCTCGAAGTGTTCGATCACCTCGAAGCAGACCACGAGGTCGAACGTGTCGTCGTCGAACGGCAGGCTGCGCAGGTCGCCCGTCTCCAGCCGAACGGTCGCCGGCATGGTGGGGCCGACCGCTTCCAGCACCGACTTGGCGATGTCGACGCCGACGACTTCCCGGGCGCCGCTGCCGGCCAGCGTCCGGCTTCCGTATCCGGTGCCGCAGCCGGCATCGAGCACCAGCCGCCCCTCAGCGGCCTGGGCCGCCCACAGATACCGGCTGAGGTGCTCGGCCTCGATCAGGCGGCCGCGATCCTGCTCCGGGACGAACCGCTCGGAGCTCCCGTCCTTGATTCCCGAAAGGTCGACCTCCATCGCCAGGACAGGCTACAGGCGCGTGGCGAGCGAGTGCCGGACGGTACGATCCCGCGGTGCCCGAGGTCGTCTTCGTCCTGTCCGCAGACCAGCACTATCCGCTCCGCGAGCTCGCCGGAACGCTCAGATACGAGCTGGAGCTCCAGGGAGTACCGTCGGCAGTGCACCTCGGCTGGTTCCCACCCGGGAGTCCCCGCACGGTGTATGTCCTGCTCGACCCGAAGGATTACGCGGAGATTGAGGGCGAGCAGGCGCTTCCGGACGATGCAGTCCTCCGCCGGACGATCTTCGTCTGCTCGGAGGATCCACCGTCAGCCGACGACCGAGAGCACTTGGACCTGCTGAAGCGCGCCGGGGCGGTGTTCGTCCTCGACCAGCGGGCAGTGGTGGCTATGCATCGTCTGGGCGTGGCCGCTCGGTTGCTCAGGGCCGGGTACTCGAAGTCGCTCGATCACTTCGATCCGGAGGCCTCCCGGCCCATCGATGTGATGTTCCTGGGAGCGCACAGCCTCCGGCGTACGAGGTATCTGAGCCGGGCGGCGTCGGTCCTCTCCCGCCATAACTGTCTGGTGCAGATCGCCGAGCCGGGGCGAAGCCCGGGCAGGAGCAGTTCGTTCCTGGCCGACGCCCGCTGGCCGCTGCTGGCCCAGACCAAGGTCGTCATCAACCTCCACCGCACCGACGATTCCCGGTTCGAGTGGCAGCGCGCGCTCGACGCGATCCACGCCGGCGCCGTGGTCGTGACCGAGCACTCCAGCGGGATCGCGCCGCTGACCCCCGGCGAGCACCTGCTCGTGTCCAGTGCCGACGCTCTCCCCTACGTGGCCGAGGCCGTCCTCCGCGATCCCGAGCGCCTGGCGACCGTGCGCCGTCAGGCCTATGAGCGCCTAAGCGGCTGGGTGCCGTATGCGCTCTGGGTGTCGGTGCTCCGGGCGGCGGTGGTGGAGTTGGTGGGCGAGCCGCTGGCGCCGCCCGCCGAGATCAGGTCTGCGCCCCCCGGCAGTGGCAGCGGCAGCGGCAGCGGCGGCGGCGACGACGGCGTCGCGGCGATCGCCAATGCCGCGCCCGGCGAGCAGCGAGATGAGCCACGGACGTACCCGCGACCAGTTACCCACGGCCCCCGCGGCATCCAGACTGTCATCGCTACTCCCGCCTGGCGTGCGGACCGGATCCCCCGTGTGACCGTCCTCACCGCGCTTCGCGGGGAGTGCGCCGGCCTGGACTTGACACTTGATTCCCTGTCCGACAGCCGGATGTCGGACCTCGAGCTCGTGGTGGTGAACGGCGGGGGCGACGCGGCGGCCCTCGGCCTGGTGACAGAGTGGATGGCAGGACGGCCGAAGATGGCGGCGCGCCTGCTCGAGGCCGGCGCCGAGACCGGATTGGGGTCGGCCAGGAACCTCGCGCTCGAGTTTGCGCGGGGGCCGGTGTGCCTGATCCTGGAGCCGGGCCAGACCCTCTATCCGCGTTGCCTCGACGTGCTCTTGGCGACGATTGAGGGCATGCCGCACATGGCGTTCGTGTATCCGATTCAGGAGGTGACCGGCGCCGCCGACGAGTTCGTAGAGGCCGGTGGGGACTACCTGATGAGCTTCCTGGGGTGGGACGCCGGGCGCCTGCGCCGGGGGAACCACATCCACGCGCCGGTCCTGATCAGAACCCAGCTGCTGCGCGATATCGGCGGCTTCGCCACCGACGAGCGGCTGTCGGGCCTCGAGGACTTCGACCTGTGGTGCCGGATCGCCGACCGCGGGTGGGCCGGCCAGCTCGTTCCGCAGACGCTGGCCCGACGCGCCGAGTCCGGATCATCCCCGGCGCTCGCCTCGATCCACCCACCGACCGGTGTCGCCGCTAGCCTGTTGATGGAACGCTCGCCCCGCCTGATGACCGCGGCGTTTCCGAGCCGGAGTCAGCTGTGGCGGAGGATGAAGTCGCCGCGGTCGGTGCGGTAGTTGGGGTTGTAGTAGGGGTCGTGGGTGTGGGTGCGCGCCCACGTGTGCCGGAGGTGCCAGATGGTGGGGAGGTCGTTGGTGGCGGGGTCGGGGCCGGTGGTGCGTAGGCGGGCGTCGGGGACGATGACGATGCGTTGGCGCTGGTCGGTGGCGCGCAGGCAGTAGTCAATCAGGGTCATGTCCTTGAACTGGGGGTTCAGGCCGCCGAGGTGGTGGTAGGTGTCGCGGGGGGTGATGAGCACCCCGCTGACCGCACTCACGTTATAGACGACCGGCATCGCAGCGCTGGCCAGCGACCCGTGGTGAAGGTGGAGGGGGATGCCTTCCGGGATGGCGATGCCGGCTTGTTGGATGCGGCCGTCGGGCGCGAGCAGGATGGGGCCGGCGGCGGCGATCTGGGGTTGGTTGCTGTAGCCGATGAGGCGGGTGAGCCAGTCGTGGGTGAGGCCCATGGCGGGGGTCTGCATGAGCAGGAGGTGGTCGGCGGTGGCGGCGGTGGCGGCGGCGGCCAGGGCGCTGGCGGGGTCGGCGGGGGGGTCGGCGGGCCGCGGGGTGATGCGGTGGGTAGGGATGCCGGCTTGGGTGAGCGCGGCGGTTGCGGCGTCCAGAGTGCCGGCGGGGGCGGTGATGACAATGTTCCAGGCGGGGTGGGGTTGCTCCAGCCAGGAGCCGGCCGCCTCAGCGAGTCCGCGGTCGTCCTCCACGTACAGCACCAGCGCGACGCTCGTCGACCGATCCACCCGGTGGACGATCCGGTGAAATCCCCGGAACTGGCCGAACTGGACCTCCGCGTCGATCCCGCTACGGCGGAGGTGCTCGGCGATGGCCCTAGGCTGCGCCAGATACGCGTACGGCTTGGCCTGGTCCCCGCCAGCGGTTGAGTTGGCGTGGGCGCGCCAGTGGTACAGGATCCTGGGGATGTGGGCGATCCGATCCGTGCGCTCTATCAACCGCAGCACGAAGTCGTAGTCCTGACATCCATCGAAGCGCGACTCAAACCCACCGAGATCCGCCGCCAGCGAGCGCCGATAGACCCCCAGATGACAGGTGTACATCAGCGCGGACATGTGCTCCGGCGACCAGCCCGGCTTCGGGTGCCGCTCGACTGGCGCGCCCCCGCCGATCACGGCCTCGTCGCTGTAGAGCATGTCGAGGTCGGGTTGGGCGGCGATCCGGTCGGCGACGGCTTGGAGCGCGTCGGGGGTGAGGGTGTCGTCGTGGTCGAGCAGGGCGATGTATTCGCCGGTGGCCAGCTCCAGGGCGGCGTTGGTGGCGACCGAGATGCCACCGGGGGTGGAGCGGCGGGTGAGGTGTATGCGGGGGTCGGCGGCGGCGTGGCGTTGCAGCGCGGCGGTGATCTGGGGGTTGGTGGAGCCGTCGTCGACCAGGCATAGCTCCCATTCGGCGAATGTCTGTCCCACCACGGAGGCGATCGCCTCCTCCAGCATGTCCGGCGGCGGATCATGCACCGGTGTCAGCACCGAGATCAACGGCGCACGCGGCGCCCGCGGCTGGGCGTGGAGGTCCCCCGGCTCGGCCGCAGGCCGGAGGGCCGGCGGGGCGTGAGGATCGACGAGGGCCGCGTCAAGCCAGATCGCTCGGGTCACCGGATAGGGCTGCTGGAGGCGCTCGACCTCGACGCTGAGCTGGAGCGACACGCTGGAGGCGGGCACCCGGCACTCGACGGGGAGCCCGCGCGGGCGTCCCCGGTCCGACGCGAACAGGACGCCGGACCACAGCTGCGAGGTCCGGCCTTCGGTCCCCGTGACTGAGACGGCGCAGCGGATGGCGCCCCGCCGGTCCCGCCAGTCGTGGGGCAGCAGCATCGCCCGGGTCGAGAACATCACGTCGTTGGCGAGCGTCAACGGGAACGTGACCCGGGACGGGGCCGGCATCCGGAGCGCCCGGCCGAGCACGCCGTCGGGGTTCAACGGCCAGAACGCCTTCGTCGCCGAACCGTCCAGCGTCGCGCGCAGCGCCGACAGCGGGATTCGTCCACCCGCGGCCACGTCGGCGTGTCGGCTCCGATTCTGTAGGCGGGCGGCCACCGTCCTAAGCGCAGACCGAGGCAACGAGGTCACCACCGGACCGGCTCGAAGTCGCCGCGGTCGGTGCGGTAGTTGGGGTTGTAGTAGGGGTCGTGGGTGTGGGTGCGCGCCCACGTGTGCCGGAGGTGCCAGATGGTGGGGAGGTCGTTGGTGGCGGGGTCGGGGCCGGTGGTGCGTAGGCGGGCGTCGGGGACGATGACGATGCGTTGGCGCTGGTCGGTGGCGCGCAGGCAGTAGTCAATCAGGGTCATGTCCTTGAACTCGGGGTTCAGGCCGCCGAGGTGGTGGTAGGTGTCGCGGGGGGTGATGAGCACCCCGCTGACCGCACTCACGTTGTACACCGAGGTTCCGTAGCCGAAGAAATTGTCCATCGATGACCGGGTTCCGTACAGAAGGTGGAGGGGGATGCCTTCCGGGATGGCGATGCCGGCTTGTTGGATGCGGCCGTCGGGCGCGAGCAGGATGGGGCCGGCGGCGGCGATCTGGGGTTGGTTGCTGTAGCCGATGAGGCGGGTGAGCCAGTCGTGGGTGAGGCCCATGGCGGGGGTCTGCATGAGCAGGAGGTGGTCGGCGGTGGCGGCGGTGGCGGCGGCGGCCAGGGCGCTGGCGGGGTCGGCGGGGGGGTCGGCGGGCCGCGGGGTGATGCGGTGGGTAGGGATGCCGGCTTGGGTGAGCGCGGCGGTTGCGGCGTCCAGAGTGCCGGCGGGGGCGGTGATGACAATGTTCCAGGCGGGGTGGGGTTGCTCCAGCCAGGAGCCGGCCGCCTCAGCGAGTCCGCGGTCGTCCTCCACGTACAGCACCAGCGCGACGCTCGTCGACCGATCCACCCGGTGGCTCACGCGGTAGAGGCCCGGCGGGCCGTAGCCGACCTCTGCCTCCAGTCCGGACCGTTCGAGGTGAGCGGCGATGGCGTTGCGCGCCGCCACATAGGCATACGGCTTGGCGTCTCCACCGGCCGTTGAGTTGGCGTGGGCGCGCCAGTGGTACAGGATCCGCGGGATGTGGGCGATCCGATCCGTGCGCTCCACCAGGCGCAGGATCATGTCGACGTCCTGGGAGCCGTTGAACTCGGTCCTAAATCCGCCGATCTCGCTGACCAGGCCGCGCCGGTACACGCCGAGGTGGCACGTATAGCCATTGGTGCGCAGCGTGTCCGGCGACCATCCCGGCTTGAGATGGACCCAGATCGGCCGGCCATCGAGGAGGATGTCCTCGTCGCTGTAGAGCATGTCGAGGTCGGGTTGGGCGGCGATCCGGTCGGCGACGGCTTGGAGCGCGTCGGGGGTGAGGGTGTCGTCGTGGTCGAGCAGGGCGATGTATTCGCCGGTGGCCAGCTCCAGGGCGGCGTTGGTGGCGACCGAGATGCCACCGGGGGTGGAGCGGCGGGTGAGGTGTATGCGGGGGTCGGCGGCGGCGTGGCGTTGCAGCGCGGCGGTGATCTGGGGGTTGGTGGAGCCGTCGTCGACCAGGCATAGCTCCCATTCGGCGAATGTCTGTCCCACCACGGAGGCGATCGCCTCCTCCAGCATGTCCGGCGGCGGATCATGCACCGGTGTCAGCACCGAGATCAACGGTCGCGCCGGACCAGGCGCCGGTCGCGGGCGAGCCGCCATCCCCGCCCGGTGAGCGAAGTAACCGTTCTGCTCGCCGGGGGGGAATCCGGGCCGGGACCGGGATCCGGAGCGCCTCCATCATCGATTACGGGCTCCAGCCAGACGGCGCGCGCAACCGCACGGGGCTCGGTCCCCCCGGCGCCGACGCAGAGCCGTAGTCCGGTCACCGAGGATGGCAGGCGACACGCGACCTCCAGGCCGCGGGGGTGTCCGCGCCGGTCGGCGGTCCGGAGCACTCCGGCCCACAGCTCACGGGGACCCCCGTCGCGATGCGTCGCCGTCACCGTCGCCCGCAGATCGCCGCGGCCGTCGCGCCAGTCGTGAGGCAGCAGCATCGCCCGCGCGCGCAGAGACGCTTCGCCTGAGAGGGTCAGCGGGAAGCTGACGGTCGACGGAGCCGGGACGATCAGCGCCCGGCCGATGATCCCGTCTGGATTCACCGACCACCGGGCGCCGCCCGACCACTCGGTCAGCCGCATGCGGAGCGCTGACAGGGCCACCCGCCGGTTGGGGGGCGCGAGCACCAACGGACGCCCCACCGTCAGGTCCGGGCCAGCATCACGGCCCGGTTGTCTCGCACGCATTGGGGAAAGGGACGCGGCATCAGCTGATCCTCTGCAGAAAGCCGCCGGGATGGCAGGTGATGCCGTACAGCTCCAGGTCCCGGCGCACGGTGAAGTTGCCCGGGTCCTCCCGCAACCAGGCCTGGAGCGCGGGCGCGACGCCCCGCGGCCAGTCGTCTGCGATCCGCAGTCGTTCGACGTCGACGCACGCGTCCTCGACGACGAAGAAGCCGCCCACGGGCACGAAGCGCGAGAACCCGCGAAGCGCTGCCAAGGTGGTGTCGTAGGTGTGCGCAGTGTCCTCGATGACCATGCAACGGGCGTTGGCCGGCACCGCGCCCGCGACCCGGTGGGGGAGCTCCGGATCCGTGACGCTCCCCTCGATGAGCGTGATGTCCGAGGCATACGCCGGGTCGGCGACAGCGAGGCGCTCACGCGCCGGCGTCAGGTCGGCATCGACTGCGATCACCAGCTTCTCGGACGGGGCGCGGTACCGCCCCAGCGCTTGCAGCCGATCCCGGAACCACAAGGACGACCCACCGAACTGGACGCCTAGCTCGATCACGACATCGGCGCCGCAGGCCCACAGCAAGTGCTCGTAGACGCGCAGATCCTCCGGGAACTTCGAGATCGGAATGCCGACGTAGCTGTCCTGGGTGTGTTGCCGCAACCGGGAGCGCAGATAGGCCTCGATGCCGTCGTCCAAGCCTGCATTCACGGTTGGAGGCAGATCCGCTGACATGCCTGCCCAGGCTAGATGAGTAGGTGCCGAGGAGCGGCCGGGGGACGGGTTCTCAGCTCAATAGCGGCTCGTCTGATCTCGGCGGCGGAGTCCGAGGATCGAGAGCAGGAACGACGAGAAGAAGATCTGGATCCCCACGATGATGAGGGTGGCGGCCAGCACTGCCAGGTTCTCGTCGGAGAGCCGGCCGAAGCCGTGGTTGATCCAGTCGATCACGATGATCGCGCCGATCGCAACCCCGGCGAAGACGATGCCCCCTCCGAGCATCAGGCCGTGCTCCAGCCTGTAGCGCGCGCGCATCCGGTCGAACCAGCGGTCCTTCTCACCCATGAAATACGTGGCATAAGCGTGGGCGCAGACCCCCAGAGCCACCACCTGCGTGCCGACGATCGCCAGCAGCGCGCCGGCAATGAGGGCGTGGATGTCCCAGTTGCGCCCGAACACGCCAAGGTGGGCGATGACGATCAGTTCGACGAGCGCTCCCACCAGCGCCATTAGGGCGCCCGGAAAGATGAACAGGTGGTTGGGGGAATGCAGGAGCAGGAACCGCAGGTGCCGCCAGCCGTCGCGGAAGCTCGACAGCTTGGACTCGCCGCCCCGGGGGTGGTACTCGATCTCAAACTGGGACAGCACGAGCTTTTCCTTGGCGGCGCGGATCACCATCTCGGACGCGAACTCCATCCCGGTGGTCCGGAGGTCGAGGCGCGGAAGCACGTCGCGGCGGAACGCCCGCATGCCGCAGTGGGCATCATCGACGCCGGTGCGGAACAACAGGTTGAGAAAGCCCGACAGCAGAGGGTTCCCGATATATCGGTGATGCCACGGCATGGCCCCCGGATGGATGTTCTTCATCCGGTTGCCGATGACCATGTCGGCGCCGCCCTCGAGCTCCTGCAGGAAGTGGGGGATCTCCTCGAAGTCGTACGTGAGGTCGGCGTCGGCCATCACAATGAACTGCCCGCGGGCGGCGGCGAACCCGGCCATGTAGGCGCTGCCATAGCCACGGATCGGTTCGTGGACGACGATCGCGCCGGCGTCCGCCGCCAAGCGGGCGCTGGCGTCCTCCGAGTCGTTGTCAGCGACGATCACCTCACCGGGAATGTCGTGTTCCTCCAGCACGCTGCGTGCGCGCTGAACACACTCCTCGATGTTCTCCTCCTCGTTGAGGCAGGGGATGACAACCGACACGGTCAAGTCCTCGCCTGCGGCGAATGACGTGGGTTCGGTGGCCTCGCGTTGGATCGTGCTCATGGGATCACTCGGCATCTGCTGAAACGCCTGCTACACGCAAAGGTCGCGCGGTTTCGTGCACCCCGGAAACCAGGATATGGGAATCTCCGGCGTGCCGATGCGGATCTGCCTCGTCTACGACTGCCTCTTCCCTCACACCGTTGGGGGGGCCGAGCGCTGGTATCGGAGCCTCGCCGAGCGCCTGGCCGCCGACGGGCATGAGGTTACCTACCTGACGCTGCGCCAGTGGGACCGGCACGAGGACCCCGGAGTCCGGGGTGTCGACGTCCGGATCGTGGGTCCGCGGATGAAGCTCTACGACGGGCCGGGTCACCGGCGGGTGCTGCCGCCGCTCGTCTTCGGGGCGGGGGTGTTGTGGCACCTGCTCCGCCACGGCGGGCGCTACGACGTCGTCCACACCTGCTCCTTCCCATATTTCTCGCTGCTGGCGGCCGCCGCCGTCGCATCGCTCCGGGGCTACCGGACTGCAGCCGACTGGTTTGAGGTCTGGAGCCGAACCTACTGGCGGGAGTACCTGGGCCGCCCGGCCGGCGACGTCGGCTGGCTGGTGCAACGGCTGTGCGCCCGGGTTCCCCAGCACGCGTTCTGCTTCTCCCAGCGCTACGCCCGGCGACTGCGCGACGAGGGCCTCACCGGCGAGATCACGATGCTGGCCGGGGCCTACGACGGACCGCTCGCGTTGCAGGCCCGGCCGGACCCACAGCCGATGGTCGTGTTCGCCGGCCGCCACATCCCGGAGAAACGAGCGGCCGCGATCGTGCCGGCGATCGCGGAGCTGCGGACCCGGCTGCCCGCCGTCCGGGGCCTGATCCTGGGCGACGGCCCGGAGCGGGGCGAGGTGCAGGAGGCGGTCGCCCAGCACGGACTGGAGGACGTCATCGACGTGCCCGGGTTCGTTGCCACCGAGGAGGTCGACTATGCCATCGCCCGCGCGCTGTGCATGCTTCTGCCGTCCCGCCGCGAGGGCTACGGGCTCGTCGTCGTGGAGGCGGCGTCGCACGGCACCCCCAGCGTGGTGGTGGCTGGCGAGGACAACGCCGCGGTCGAGCTGATCAGCGAGGGCGAGAACGGATTCGTGGCGCCGTCGGAGTCTCCTGAGGATCTGGCCGAGGCAATCTGCCGGGTGCACGAGGCCGGCTCCGCCCTGCGCGACCGGACTGTCCGATGGTTCGCCGCGAACGTCGAGCGCATGTCGCTGCGGCGTTCGCTCGAAATCGCGGTCAGCGTCTACCAACAGGCGCCTGCGCCCGGGCGTAAGCGGCGAGCGTTCCGGCTGCGGTCGCCCGCCAGCTGAAGCGCGTCGCCCTGAGCCGCCCGGCCGCCGCCAGGCGCTGCGCCGCCGGCCGATCCTCGATCAGCCTTCGGATCGCGCTGGCGATCGCCTGCTCCGAGTCCGGATCGAAGAGCAGGGCAGCGTCACCGGCCACCTCCGCCAGCGCTCCCTGTGCCGAGCAGGCCACGGGAACCTCTCGGGCCATCGCCTCCAACACGGGCAGACCGAAGCCCTCGGCCAGCGACGGGAAGACGAACCCAGTCGCGGCCGCGTACAGCCCCTCCAACTCCTCGGCCGAGACCCAGCTCAGGAAGCGCACGTCGGGCTCGACCCCTAGGTGCTGGGCATGGGCCCGCAGTTCGTCCTCGTGAGGGGTGGCGTAGCCGGGCAGCACCAGCACGGGGCGCGACTCTGCCGGAAGGAGCGAGACTGCGGTGATCAGGCGCGTCAGGTTCTTGTGCGCCAGCTTCGCCGACACGCTGAGCAGGATCGGGCGGTCCCCCGCGTCAAGTTGCGCCCGGATCTCAGCCTCTGGCAGCGGAGCGGCGCGCTGGGAGATCCCCAGCCCGAGCGGGACGACGTCGACCTTGCCCGGCCGCACGTGGAGCAGCCGCTCCAGGTCATCCCGCGTGGACCCCGAGTCGGCGATGATCCGGTGGCTGCGCCGCGCGGCCAGTGGGACGAGGAGCCGCATGCCCAGCGAGCGCAGTCCGGGATGGGCCTCCGGTACAAGCTTGTAGATGAGGTCGTGGATGGTGACGACGCGCCGGAATGAGCCCCACGCCGGCGAGGTGCTCGCCAGACTGTGGAGCAGGTCGACGCCTGCCCGCTGGGCCAGTGGCGGCAACAGCTGCTGTTCCCCGCGCACCCACTCGATCCGGTTGCGCGGGTCCACCGAGACGACGACTGCCTCCACAACGTCGGCCCACGGTCCCGGGGAGGCCGCCGCCTCCCGGTTGACGAAGGCGGTGAAGCGATGCTCCGGCGCGGCGGCGACGAGCTCGGGGATGAGCTCGCGGGCGTAGACCTCCATGCCCCCGGTCTGGCCAGGGACCAGAAACACCAGATTCAGGCCGACGTGCACCGCATCAACGGCTGACCGGCGCCGATAGTCGATGGACGTCTGACGCGCGGTCATAGACCGCCCACGTCGCCGCGGCGGCGGCCGGCCACGTGAAGCCGGCGGCGCGGCACTGGGCCGGCGTCGGGTCCGGCGGATCGGTGAGCAGCCGGTGGATTGCCCGGGCGGCATCGGCGGGATCGTGCGGGTCGAAGTACGCGGGGTAGTCGCCCGCGACCTCGCGGATCACCGGCAGGTCCGAGGCGGCGACCGGCACTCCGCGGGCCATCGCCTCCAGCACGGGCATCCCAAAGCCCTCGGCCAGGGTGGGGACGGCGACGACGCGAGCAGTCGCCCACAACCCCTCGAGGTCCGCGTCGCTCACCCAGCCGGCGAATACGACTCGGTCCTCGAGGTCGAGCTCGCGGGCCAGCTCCCGCAGGGTCTGTTCGTAGGGTTCGGCTCGCCCGGCGAGCACGAGCCGCGCGTCGTCGGGGAGCTTGGACAGCGCCCGCAGGAGGACCGCCTGGTTCTTGTGGGGCCGCTTCGCGCCGACGCACAGGATCACCGGTCCGTCGCCCGGGCAGAAACGGGCACGGATCTGGCCCGGATCGGTGGCCTGGAGCCGACGGGATGGCTCCGCGCCGTGCGGGATGACGGTGAAGCGCTCCCGCGCCAGGTCAAGCGTGGCGCACACGTCGTCGCGGGCCGAGGCTGACCCGGCGATCAGCTCATCGGCGTGGCGGGCCGCGCGCGGAATGACCTGGCGCATGCCCCAGCTGGTGACCGGGTTGAACGTTTGGTGATGAATGAAGTTCACATCGTGCAGCGTGATGACGTGGGCGATCCCGGGCACGTGAATCGGCGCCACGCTGGCCAGGCTGTGGAGCACGTCGGCGCCGAGTTGCCGCGCGACGAGCGGCAGCATGATCTGCTCGGCGATCTGGCGACGCACCCGCTGGCCGTCTTCGCACGGGAGCCGGAACACCCGGATGCCCAGGTCCGGCCATCCGGCGTCGCGCAGGGCCCCCGCGCCACTGATGGTGGTCACGACCGCCATCGGCGAGTCGGGCCGGGCGGCGCGGAGCGCCGGGGCGAGCCCGCGGAGGTAAGTCTCGGGCCCGCCGGAGGCATCGGGGTCCAGGAACAGGGCGTTGAGGACGATCTGACGGGGCCGGGGCACGACCGAAGATGGTAGGCCGCCCGGCCGACCCCACCCGGTCAGCCGTGGCGGTAGAGGGCGCTGGGTGCGCTAGCTTCCCGGCCGCGTGAGCTACTTCGACTGGCACCAGGAGCCCGGCTACTGGCGCGACGTGACCCGGCACTTCGATCCCGCTCTCCCGGTGCTCGATATCGGCTGCGGCAACGCGTGGCTGGCCCGGCACTTCGAGCACTACACGGGCGTTGACAGCTCGCCGGACGCCGTCGCCGCAGCAGCCGCGCGGGGGCTGTCGGTCGTGGAAGACGACGTGAGCGGCCGCCTGCCCTTCGAGGACGAGAGCTTCGACGCCGTCGTCATGAAGGATCTGCTCGAGCACGTCTCCGATCCGGTGGCTACCGTCCGGGAGGCACGGCGGGTCCTCAGACCGGGCGGTCGGCTGTTCGCGTCATCGCCCGACGCTCAGCGCTGGGTCTGGGACGACTACACGCATCGCCGCCCTTTCACCCGTCGCGGTTTCCGGCTGCTGTTCGCCGACCAGGGCTTCGAGATCGTGCGTTGCGCCTACGAATCGGTGATGCCCGGGACCTCCATCGTGGCGGCTCGGACGCGTGATCACCGGCGTCCGGCTGTGCTCCGCGCGGCTGCGTGGCTGCCGATCGTCCGCCGCAACGTGTGGATTTTGGCTCGCCGCGGCGCCACTGACGACTAGCGCTCGCAGCGCAACCGCCGGAGGGCCTCGCTCACCGAAATACTGGGGTCCACCGCGCCCTCGGGGATTGGCAGCGATGGTTCCGGACCGGCGGCGCGCCAGCCTGCCAGCCGCGCCACCAATGGGATCAGAGTGCGGCCGCGAACGGCACCGTACACGACCGTTAGAGCCTCGATGAGCAGGGCGCGCGGCGCGTTTCGGCCGCGAAGAACGCCATACCGCCGCAACATGAACCCTCGCCCAAACCCGGCGTGATGGCGCTGCGCCGGCGAGTCGCGGCCGCTGGTCGCCCCGCCGTAATGGATGCCGCGGGCACCGGCCGCAGCCACGGCACGCCACCCATCCAGGCGCAGCCTGAGCGCCAGATCCAGGTCCTCGGCGTACAGAAAGAGGCGCGGATCGAAGCCGCCCGCCCGCGCCCAGGCGGTCCGCCTGTAGGCGGCAGCACCACCGCTGGGGCCGGCCAGCCGTCCCGGCACGGCGGTCGGCCGCCGGTGGCGCAGGCGATTGAATGCCAGGAGCGTGCAGTCGACCTCGATGCCGAAGCCGTCGACGACCTGGTCGTCTCCCGGCTGCATTGTGAGGCCGGCGACCATCCCAACGTCGCTATCCTCAAACGGCGCGACGAGCTCGGCGAGGAACTGAGGCTCAACGTCCATGTCATCGTTGACCAGCACGATGGCCTCGCCCGTCCCTATTGCTGCCAGGCGGTTCATCGCGTTACCGAACCCGAGGTTCTGATCGGAGGTGACGAGGTGCACCTCGGGAAACTCGGCACGCACGGCATCCGACGTTCCGTTCTCGTTCCCGGCGTTGTCGATCAGGTAGATCTCGTGGGGGACGGTCTGTGGCCGGAGGTGAGCCAGACACGACAGCACCAGGTCTCGCGTGGTGGTCGCGACGAGGACGTCGATCGAGGGCACGCCGACCATCGCGGCTCCTCAATAGCACATTCCCAGGTACCTGGGCCGAGATGATCCCCGAGGGGAACGCGGTCGACTGACAACGACGATCGCACACTAGACTGCCGCGCGGATGTTCTCTCACCGCGCACTGGGCACATGAGTCCTGGCGAACCGTTCGTGCATCCGGCTGCGCTCGTCGAGTCCAATGACGTTGGGCCGGGGACGCGGATCTGGGCGTTCGCGCACGTCATGCCGAGCGCTCGCATCGGAGCGGACTGCAACGTCTGCGATCACACCTACGTCGACGACGGAGTGGTGGTGGGCGACCGCGTGACGATCAAGTCCGGGGTCTACCTGTGGGAGGGGATGGTCGTCGAGGACGATGTCTTCCTCGGTCCCCAGGCGACATTCACGAACGCCCGCTTCCCGCGCAGCCGCCAGCCCTGGACCTGCGAGGGGATCACGATCCGCCGCGGCGCCACCATCGGGGCAGGCGCGGTCGTCACCCCAGGGGTCACGATCGGCGAACGCGCGATGGTGGGAGCCGGCGCAGTGGTGGTCCGCGATCTCGAGCCCGACGTCGTCGTCGTCGGTAACCCGGCGCACGTCATCCGCCGGCTAGAGGGGTCGTGATCCCGAAGGTCAGCATCATCGTCCCCATCTACAACCAGGCGCCATTCATTCGGGAAACGGTGGACAGCGTCCTGGCGCAGGACTTTGGGCCGATCGAGCTCATCCTCAGCGACGACGGGTCGACCGACGGAACCAGCGAGATCCTGCAGGCGTACGAGACGGAGGATCCCCAGCGCGTCACAGTTGTGACGAGCGAGCGCAACACCGGCATCGCCGGCGCGTTCAATCGGGCGATAGACGCCCACACCGGTCAGTACATCGCCTGGCTGGGCGGCGACGACGTGATGCTGCCGGGCAAGCTGAGCCGCCAAGTCACATTGCTCGAGGCCCGAGGTGACGTGATCGGCTGCTGTCACGACGCGGACGTGTTCGACTCCGCATCAGGTCGGAGCTACGGCCGGTTCACCGAGATCTACAACGGTCGGCGGGGCGTCCGTGATGGTGGCGTCGAGCTGTTGCTCGATCCGACCTATCTGATGCTGCCGTCGGCGATGATGGTGCGGTCGGCTGCTGTGGGAAGCCTTCGGTATGACCCCCGGGTCCGCGTCTCGAACGACTGGCTGTTCGACATCCAACTGTTCCGCAGCGGCAGAGTCGCCGGCCTCGACGACGTCCTCGTCCGCTACCGACGCCACGAGCGCAACGCTACGTCCCGGGCTGCGGGCAGCGTGGACGCACTCGAGGACGCACTCGTCGTCCTAGCGCTGGCGGAGGCGCGCTATCCCGAGATGCAACGGCTCATTCGCCGTCGCCGCGCTGCCGCGATGTTCGTCGAGGCCCGCGTCCGGATGGGCACCGGGGACCGATCGGCAGCACTACGCTATATCCGCTCCGCCATCGCCGCGGGGGGCCTCGTGAGCTCGGTCCGCGTCGGTGCGAACCTCGCTATGGTCGAACTTGCGCGGCGCCGGCTCGGCGTTGCTGTACCTCGCTGAACCCATGTCACGCATCGCCTTTCTAGACGTCCCCGCCATCTATGCCGAACTGCGCGGAGAGCTCGACGCCGCTGCTCAGAGCGTGATTTCCTCGGGCGCCTACATCCTGGGGCCGGAGGTGAGCGCGTTCGAGCAGGAGTTCGCCGACTACTGCGGCACCAGTCACGCCATCGGCGTCGGCAGCGGTCTGGACGCGTTGCGCGCCATCCTGCTCGGGTACGGCGTCGGGCCGGGGGATGAGGTCATTGTTCCCTCCAACACATTCATTGCCACCTGGCTCGGGGTGTCGCAGACCGGCGCCATTCCGGTGCCGGTCGAGCCGGACCCGGCGACCCACAACATCACCGCCGCCGTCATCGAGCCGGCGATCACCCCACGGACGAAGGCGATCATGCCCGTGCACCTGTATGGGCAGCCCGCGGATATGGACGCGATCGTTGCGCTGGGCCGCGATCGCGGGATCCCGGTCGTCGAGGATGCTGCGCAGGCCCACGGCGCGCTGTACCGAGGACGTCGTGCCGGCTCACTCGCGGATGCGGCGGCGTTCTCGTTCTACCCGGGCAAGAACCTGGGAGCGATGGGCGATGCCGGCGCCGTTACCACGGACGACGGGGCACTGGCGGACCGCATCCGGATGCTCCGGAACTACGGCTCGAAGGTGAAGTATCACCACGACCTACGTGGCTTCAACAGCCGGCTGGATTCATTGCAGGCAGCGTTTCTCCGGGTCAAACTCCGCCACCTCGACGAGTTCAACGACCGACGGCGCGCGGTCGCCGCGCGCTATCTGGAGCGCCTGAAAACAGAGGTAGTTCTGCCCCTGGTCCCGGACTGGGCGCACCCGGTCTGGCACCTGTTTGTCGTTCGCCACCCGCAACGCGACGCGCTGCAGTCACACCTGGACGAGCTAGGTGTCGACACCATCATCCATTACCCCGTCCCGCCGCATCGCTCCGGTGCGTACACTGACTACGCCGAGGCACAGCTGCCGATCGCCGAGGAACTGGCGGACGAGGTGCTCTCGCTCCCGATCGGACCGCACCTCGAGGTCGATGATGTCGACCGCGTAGCCGATGCGGTGCGCAGCGCCTCCGCGACAACGGTGTCATGACGCCGGTCGGCCTGGCGCTCGTGGGCCTGGGGTACTGGGGCCCGCACTTCGCGCGGATCAGCAATGAGCACGGCGAGGTGGATCTCATATGGTGCTGCGACCGCAGCCGGAAGGCGCTGGAACTAGTCGAACGCAGGTTCCCCCACGTCAAGCGCACGACCGAGGTCCATGACGTGCTCGACGACGAGTCCGTCGAAGCAGTTGTCATCGCCACGCCCACCGCGACGCATGCCGATCTGGCGGTCGCCGCGCTGGAGGCAGGCAAGCACGTCCTGGTTGAGAAACCCTTGGCAGACTCTGTGCGCGGGATCGACCGCATCGCTGCGGCCCGTGGCGATCGGGTCGTGATGGTGGGGCACACCTTCGTCTACAACGCTGCGATCGCCACGATGCGCGACCTCGTGCGCCGCAACCAGCTTGGTGGGGTGCAGTACGTCGACAGCGTGCGCGCCGCGCTAGGCCCGATCCGGCAGGACGTCAATGCGCTTTGGGACCTGGGCGCGCACGACGTGTCAATCTTCCTCGATCTCATGCCGGGCAAGCCGGCCACGGTAACGGCGATCGGCCAGGATTACCTGCGCAAGGGCCATCCCGACGTCGTCTACTTCAGCGTGCGCTTCGACGACGGCGTCCTCGCCCACTCGCACGTCTCGTGGCTGGACCCGTACAAGGTGCGCCGTGTCACCGTCGTGGGTAACGACCGGATGGTCGTCTTCGACGACGTCGCTGCGGACGAGCGGTTGAAGATTCTCGATCGGGGGGCCAGTTACGACGCGCCCGCCGAGGAGGCGCGGGGGCGGAGCTTCGGCGAATACCGCGCGGTCCTGCGCGAAGGCACTATTACCATTCCGCGGCTACCCAATTGCGAGCCGCTGTCGGCGCAGTTCGACGAATTTCTGGCAGCGATCCGGGAATTGCGCGAGCCTTACTCGGGTATCGACCAGGCCCGCGACGTGGTACGCGTGCTGGAGGCGGCGCAGCGCTCACTCGACAACGGCGGCGTCCCAGAATCCCTGTAACTTGGCACGCACCTCGTGGGGTTCACTAGACTCGGCCGCGTGGAGGCAACGATCGGTGGCACGGCGTCCGACCGCAACTGGCCTACCTCCGATCTGGAGCCCGTCGAGAGCTGCTCTGTATGTGGCGCGACCGATCGAGCGCTGCTCTATGAGGGGCTGCGCGACCGTCTGTTCGGGGTTGCACCTGGAGTTTGGCGGCTGGTGCGGTGTGGCCAATGCGGCTCCGCGTATCTGGACCCGCGGCCGACGGAGGCCAGCATCGCGCGCGCGTACGAGGGCTACTACACCCACGGAGCCGAGCCGCCAGCCCCGCCGGGCGATGCGCGAAGGGCGCTGCTGAACTCCTATCTCAACGCCCGGTGGGGGTACACCCTGCGTCCCGCGTTGCCGGTCGGACACGCGATTGAGGTACTGGTTCCGATGCGGGCGGCTATCGCTGACCGGGAACTACGTCATCAACGCAGCCAACCCGGGGCGCGACTGCTCGACGTCGGCGCCGGCAACGGCGCATTTGTGGCATATGCTCGCCGGCACGGCTGGGATGCCGAAGGGATCGATCCTGACGCCAGCGCAGTCGCGACGGCACGCGACCAGGGAATCCCCGTTCGCGTGGGGACGCTGGCTGACCTGGAGGACGTCGCCGACGGTACGTACGCGTCAGTGACACTCAGTCACGTCATCGAGCACCTGCACGACCCGGTGCGAGAGTTGCGTCGCATCCATCGTCTGCTTGCCCCTCATGGGCAGGTGTGGATCGCGACGCCGAACCTGCAGGCCCTCGGTCACCGCCTGTTCGGTCGTGACTGGGTGGGCCTCGACCCTCCGCGCCACCTGGTCCTGTTCACTACAGCCTCGCTGGAGGCAGCGCTCCGGCGGGCCGGCTTCGTGCCGGACCCCACGCCGCTGCCGGCTCCCGGCGCGTGGGCGGCGTTCAGCCCGAGTGGCGCCCTCCGCGACGGGTGTGCGCAGGCGGATGGGCCACGGACCGGCCGACGCTCACTGAGGGCACGAGCCGCGCTCGCCGACCGCGTAGCCCACAGCTCTCCGAGGCTCGCCGAAGAGCTGGTGGTGATTGCGCGCCGCGTGGGCTGAGCGCGCGTCCCGCCGTTCGCAGACAGCTGCAATGCCGCGTCGCGTGACCGTTGTGAGCGAGGATCCCATGGGGGAGATGCTCGGGGGGGCTGCGATCCGTGCCTATGAGATAGCCCGGGCCCTCACGGACGTCGCGGAGGTGACACTGGCAGCACCGGGGACAGCACCGTCCGGTCTTGCGCGGGCCCGATACTTTCCATTCGCGCTTGACGACCCTCGGCCGTTGCGTGACCTGTTCAACGCGACTGACGTCGTCATCATGCGCCCGCCGAACCCGGTCGTCGCCGGCTGGCTGCGGACGTCGGGCGCTCGAATTGTGTTCGACCTCAACGACCCACTGCCCCTCGACATTCTAGAGGCGAGACGGTCCGCGCCGCGGTTGGAGCAGCTGTTCTGGAACACCGTCGCCCTCGATCAGTTCCTGAACGCGCTGCACACCGGACATCACCTCATCTGCGGCGGCACCCGACAGCGAGACCTCTATCTGGGTGCCCTGCTCGGCTCCCGGCTCATGCTTCCCGCCGCGTACCAGGCGGATCCTTCTTTCCGTTCGTTTCTCGATCGTGTCCCATTCGGGATCCCCGCGGAACCGCCACGGCGCGTCGACGGCGCAGGGCCGCGAACTCAGTGTCCGCAGCTTGGCGACGACGCGCGGATCGTTCTGTGGAATGGCGGCATCTGGAACTGGCTGGACCCGGTCACGGCTGTGGCGGCAACCGTCAAGGCGGCCGAACACGATCCCCGCGTTCGGCTGATGTTCATGTTCACTAGCGGCCGAAACTGGACGCCGAATGACGAGGCGCAGAGGGCCCATGACCTGGCGAGCCAGCTCGGGGTCCTCAACAGGTTGGTGTTCTTCAACGACGCGACGGTGCCCTATGGGGAGCGCGCCACCTGGCTGCTTGACGCCGACTGCCTCATCTCGACGAACGGTGATCATCTGGAGGCGAACTTCGCGTTCCGCACCCGGCTACTCGATTGCTTCTGGGCTGGAGTGCCGGCGGTCTGCACAGGGGGCGATGAGTTGAGTGAGCGGATAGAGCGTTGCCGCGGGGGCGTCACCGTCCCACACGGCGATGTCGACGCCGTTGCCGCTGGAATCCTGGAGGTCCTCGAGAATGGTCGCGATAGCTACCGAGCTCGGCTCATCGAGAGCGGCGAGGAGCTCATCTGGCCGCGAGTGGTCGACCCGCTGAAGCGGATTGTGGCGATTGAGCGGCCGCCACGTGCGCTGGGAGACCCTCTCACGCGTCGGGTGTCAAACCCGGTTCGGCGCAGCCGTGCCGCCGCCACGCGCCTCATGCGCAGCGTGCTCGCTCAGGTTCGCTAAGTCGACGACCTGGTGGTGGCCGGAGGGGATCCTTGGCGCCGGCCCCGGCGATGCAGGAGGCTCCGAATTCGATCCGAGATCTCCGGCGGCAAGGCCCCCAGAGGACCGGTCAGGACGACGTATGCGGATGCCGCGAGCACGCAGTTGACCGCATCCGGAAGCGGGCTGAGGAGGGCGATCACGATCCCGGGAACAGCGCACACGGCAATGCGAACGAATGGCCTGGCCTGGAAGGCACGAGCAGCGCCCGCGCGCCAAACAAAGACATAAATCGATCCACACAGGACGATGTCGGCGACCACGGCCGCGATCGCGGCACCGCGGGCGTGCTGGGTCGGAATGAGCACTCCTCCGAGCAGAGCCACCGCGGCCACGCCGATGGCGGAACAGAGCGCCAGCGCCCGCGTCCGGTTCATCCCGATCAGTGTGGTGTTCCATGCAGCGCTGACGAACACCGTGATCAGGGCGATGCCCTGGATGCGAAGGACGTTCGCCGCATCCAGGTACTGCGCGCCGCCGAGGGCGAGCAGGATCGGGCGCGCACCGGTACCGAGGATGAGCGCCAGCAACACCCCGATCAGGGCCATCGTCTGTGTCATCCGAAAGTTCACATACTGAAGACGGCCCGTGTCGTCGCGGGAGGACACACTCAGTACCGGGAGAACGACTCCACCAGCATCATCGGCAGGCCGAGGAAGATCTCGATAACACGCTCCGAGGTCACGTAGTACCCGAGCTGAACGGCGCTCGGTTCCAGGACTGACATGAGGATGACCAACAGCCGGAAGTAGACCACCGCGAGCGTGCTGAAGATCGCGAGCGGGAGCGTGGCAGCGCCGAGCGCCCGCAGTTCGCCAGCGACCCAGCGTGGACGCACCAGATGCTCACGCCGGAGCATGAAGGGCGTGACGAGCAGCACAACCACCGCCGCCACCAGTTGGGCGGCGAAGAACGGCAGCAGTGACGCGCCGGCGAGCGACAGCGCCACGAAGCAGCCGGCCAACACGAGCTGACGCAAGACGTCATTGACAGCCAGCTTCAGGTTCTGGAGCTCGACCGCCAATGGCAGCAGCAGCGATCCCTGGACGCTCAGGATGAAGATCCCTGCCCCCGCGATTGCGGTGCCCTGGACCATCGGCGTCGTGTAGCCCGCGGCTGCGGCGAAGCCGACCGCAAAGGCGATCCCGGCCGCGCTCAGAACGATCCGCAGCGCGATGAGGTGGGCCAGCAGCTGACGGCGTTCCGCGCTGGTCTGACGCATCGCCATCTCCCGGGAACCGGTGAGGCTCAGGCCGGCGTCGCTCACGCCCTGGACGATCGTTAGAAGTGCCATGACCGTCCCGTAGCGACCGAAGTTGGCTACACCGAGATGCCGCAACAGGAGGACTGCCGCCCCGGCCGTGATGAGATTGACCGCACCGAAGCCGATGGCGCGCTGCACGCCCTCCGTGGACCACGCGCTTACCCGCCTCCGGCCCGGCGAGGACGTCGGCGGAGGCGGTCTGGGGATCAAGGCTGGCCACGGAGGGTGAGATTAGCCCTGCAACAGGCTCGAGAGGCGCACGGCGCCGGTCCGCGAGGCCCAGCTGGCGAGTGCAGGCTAAATCGCGGTAACGTTCGCCCATGACCTGGACCCTCCCGTTGGAGGAGCCCAAGGGAACCGACTACTACGCCCACAGTCGGGATGACCTCCTCGGCCGCCTACCTCAGCCCATCGGACGCGTGCTCGACATCGGTTGTGGGGCCGGCGGCAACGCTGCGCTGCTGCGCGCCGCCGGCGCGAGCTGGATCAGCGGCATCGAGGTGGCGCCCTCGGCGGCTGCCGCGGCCGCGCGGCTCTATGACGAGGTGCGGGCCGGCGACGCTCTGGAGATGGTGACCGAGGTCAGCGGCCCGTTCGACACCATCCTGTGCTACGACGTGTTGGAGCACCTCTACGATCCACTGGCGCTGGCGCGCGTGCTGGTCTCGGTCAGTGTTCCGGGCGCGTGTTTTGCACGCTTCGGGTACCGAACGCGAGCCACATCTCATTGTTGCGGGACCTCGTGATCGGCGGCACGTTCGGCTATCAGCCGGCCGGGCACCGGGACGTCACCCATCTCCGGTGGTTCACGCGCCGGGACATCGTAGAGCTTCTCGACGGGGCGGGCTGGTCGGTCGAGGCCACCGCTCCCTCGGGCCTGCAGTGGCGCTCCCGCGCGCTGGACGTCCTTACTCGGGGCCGGAGCACCGAATATCTGGCGGCTCAGTGGTCAGTCGTGGCGCGGAGCCCTGGCCGCCGGGTGTAGCCCGGCGTGACCTCGCCAACGACCACAGGCTCCACCGCGCGCGCCCCATGCACGCGGTCGACCACATGCGGCTCGGCCACGAATCGCCACCAACTCAGCCGGCGCTCCAGGAACTTGTCGAGGCTGTGTAGCCCGCCCGGCGGCCGACTCCCAGCAGCAGGACAAGGGCGAGCGTCGTCTCCGTGACCCCAGTCAGCGTCATGGACAACGATGGAGCGCCGGACTGAAGCGTGATCCAGAAGTGGAACCACTCCGTTCAGGAACGCCGGTTGGCCCTGGGCGGTCTGCTTCAGGTTCGAGATGTAGGTGCTGCGGTAGCCCGGCTGCCACTTCAGATAGGCGTCGGTCGCCCAGATGACGCCGAAGAGGAGCCGGACGACGGTCCCTGTCCATCCCGCCGAGGGGGTCGGGACGCGGCGACCGTCGGTGGCGATGCCGTCGTGGTCATGGGCGTGCGTCAGCGGGAAACCACGCTCCACCGGCTGTTTCTGGACCGGTACTCATTGAGTCGCTCTCCTGTGTCGGTGCTCAGTCGGTCCTCGCCGGACTCCGCGCGGCTCACCGGCCCGGAATCGTCCCGAGGCCCACCTTTAGAGGACTCTCACGCGCCCGAGGGCGTGTGAGCCAACTGTGCCGCTGGGTAGTGGACCGGCGGACGTCCCGGGCACACGTAGGTGAATGCCTGTGACGGGCTGGCCGGGTTCGTCAGCGTCACCGGGTTGAGCCCGGTGGTGTTGCCCCTCGCCACATAGATGCCCACGCCGTCGTCCAGGGTCTGGCAGGGCGGCGGCTCGCCCTCCCGCGGGATGTGAACGAAGACCTCCACGTTGTGCCAACTGGGTGGTAGCGGAGCGAGCGCGGGATAGATCCCGGCCGTCGCCATCAACGGCTCCACCCCGGTCGTGTTGAAGTCGATCTCATTGCCGCCGGTGTAAAGGTCGGCATCGGCCACCCCGGCGCTGTGTAGGCCCTCCAGGAGCGACAGGACATGTGCATCGGTGACCGCCGCGCCGCGGACCCACCCGCTGGTCTCGTACAGGGTGAGCTGACGCTGATAGATCATGGAGTCCTGAGCGCCTGGAAGCCGGATCCTCACCGCCTTGCCTATACCGACCGACATGCCGATCAGGTAGATAGCCGCCAGCGCCGCGACGCTGCCGGACAGAACCCTCCTCACCACTGGGCGGCGGATCAGCGGAATCCAGCACGTGCCGAGGACGGCAACGTAGACGAGCACGGGGAGCGAGTAGCGGGGGTCCTTGTGGGTCAAATACGTCATTCCCAGGTAGGAGAAGAAGGCTCCGGCGAGCAGTTCCGGATAAAGGTTCCCCGAGTCGACGCGGTGGCGAAGACATCGCCATGACGCGCTGACCACCCCGATGAAGAACAGGGCCGCATACAGGGTGAGCGTCTGCTGGTTGAGCAGATCCCAGACGTACCAGCCGAGGTTCCGGCGCGAGAATCGTGGAGGCGCCTGGAGCGGGTTCGGCGCACCCTGGCCGACGCCGTTGAAGCTCTGGACGATCTCCGACGCGTGATACAGGTACCAGGGGCCGGCGACGACCGCGACCGCTGCCGCAAACGCGACGAGCCCGCGCCGCGAGCGCCAGCCGCCGCGGGCGATGACGACTGCCAGCGGTCCGGCGACGAAGACCACCGTGGTTTCCTTGGTCATGAGCGCCAAGCCGAACAGCACGCCGGCGAACGCCGAGATCCACGCCCTTTCAAACCGCCGC
The DNA here is from genome assembly GCA_963753235.1 of uncultured Solirubrobacteraceae bacterium. Lineage (GTDB taxonomy): Bacteria > Actinomycetota > Thermoleophilia > Solirubrobacterales > Solirubrobacteraceae > Palsa-465. The sequence continues at coordinate 603,578 of CAVWBJ010000001.1, forward strand.
GACGCCAGGATCGCCCACACGGTTACCGCGACCATTGCCGCCTGCGGCCCGTCGATCAGGTACTCGTGCATCATCGAGATGAACATCGGCGATCCGAGTGCGAGCAGCCCGGCAAGCAGACCGGCACGGGGACCGGCTACAAGTCGGCCGGTGCCGTTGCAACCGAAAGCCAACAGCGGCACGAAGACGATGTTCGAGGTCAGCATCATGGCCATGGGATGGATTCCCGCCACGAAGATCGATGCGGCGCCGAGCAGGTGAAACAGCGGCGGATAGCTGTTGTAGTCGGTGAACCAGAACCCGCGGGGGCCGTGCACCAGGTCGTAGTGGTACGTGATCGCGGCCATCATGTGCAGCCCGCTGTCGTAGTCCAGTGCCTGGTCGTCCTGGGTGAACCACCAGACCGAGACGAGGACGAACACCAGGACCCCGCCCCAGAGGGCCCAGATCTCCCAGCCGGCAGAACGCGGTCGTGCCGCCAGAACCCGTCGAGGGGTGGAATCCGCCTGTCGTCCGCTGGTCAGGGACGCCGCTCCGGTCGCGCTCATCAGCGCGGGATCGTAACGATCACCCCCCCAATTTCAGGTCCGCGCCCGGCGAGGCCAGCATCGCGAGGGGAGCCTCGGTAATGTGGTGCCCGACCCGCTGCGGCATGCACACGCTCCCGACCAAGCTCAACGGACCCGTGTTCCTGGCTCCCGTCGTCCATGGCGACGAGCGCGGCTTCTTCCTTGAGTCATACCGGCGCAACACCCTGGAGGAGCTGGGGATCTCGGCCGCGTTCGTCCAGGACAACCATTCCCGCTCGTGCCGGGGGATCGTCCGCGGGATGCACTACCAGCCGGGTCAGGGCAAGCTGATCCGCTGCGTCCGGGGCGCCATCTTCGATGTTGTTGTCGACATCCGGTCAGGATCGCCCCAGTTCGGCGAGTGGGAGTGCTTCACCCTGGATGACATCGCCCACCGGCTCCTGTACGTCCCCGACGGATTCGCCCACGGGTTCTGCGTCCTGAGCGAGGTCGCCGACGTGACCTACAAGGTCACCACCTACTATGACCCGGCCGCCGAGTCCGGGTTCGCCTACGATGATCCTGACGTGGCGATCGCCTGGCCGGACGGCCTCACCCTGACGCCCTCCGCGCGTGACCGGGCGGCGCCCCCGCTGTCAGAGCGGGTTGGCTCCCTCCCATATGTCTATGCCGATGCCTGAGCACCTGAACCGGCTGACCCACCTGACGGTCACCCCCCGGCAGTTCAAGATCGCGGCCTACGCCACGCTGGCGGCGCTTACCGTGATTGTGTTCAGCGGCGCCGCCGTCCGGCTCACCGACTCGGGCTTGGGCTGCGAGAACTGGCCGAAATGCGGCGGGACTCCGCTGCCGCCGCTCAGTTCCCATGCCCTGATTGAGTTCGGCAACCGGGTCGTCGGGTTCCTGGTTGGGGTCCTCACCATCGGCACGTTCGTCATGGCCCTGCGCCGGCGTCCCTACCGGCGGGACCTGGTCTGGCTGTCGCTGCTCCTGCCGCTCGGCGTCGTCGCCCAGGCCGTCCTGGGCGGCCTCACCGTCCTCAACCATCTGGCGCCCGGCTTCGTCATGGCCCATTTCGCCCTGTCGCTGGTCATCCTCATCGCCGCCTTCGCCCTCGCCTGGCGCAGCCACTTTGAGCCCGGCAGCCGGCCGCGGTCCACTGACCGGGTGTCGGTCTGGTCGGTGCGGGCGCTGGCCCCGTTCGCCGCGGTGACGATCGTCCTGGGCAGCGTGGCCTCGGCCGCCGGCCCCCACGGCGGCGGCTTCACCGGACAGGTCGTCCACCGCCTCACCTTCAAGGGCACCGACACGCTGACCTGGGCCGTGCATCAGCACGCCACCATCGCCGCCATCTTCGGCGTCCTGGTCATCGGCGTCTGGTTTTTGCGCCGGCGCCGGGGCGCCACCGGTGCCGCCCTGGAGCCGCTCACGGTGCTGGGGGTGCTGCTCGCCGCTCAGGGCCTGGTGGGCAGCGTTCAGTACGAGATGCGCCTCCCCGCTGAGATGGTGTGGGTCCACGTCTCGCTGGCCACCATCACCTGGCTGGCGGTGCTGTGGGCCTGGGCCGCCGAGGGGAGCCTGGCGCCCCACCGGATCACCGTGCAGGACAGCGAGCCGAACCTGACCTCCCGGCACAAGCTGGAGCCGGTCTGACGGCATGGCCTTCGAGCCCCCCAGCAGTCAGACCTCCGCTCCGGACCGGGTCCTCAATCAACCGCCCGCCCGCGGGGCGGACGCCTCCCTGAGCATCCTGGTGGTTGACGACGAATCCGATCTGCGGGAGATGCTGACCCGGTCATTCTCCCGGGAGGGCCACCGGGTGCTCGCGGTCGCCGATGGCCGCAGCGCGATCGACCGGGCGAGCACCGACAGCTTCGACATCGTGCTGCTGGACGTGGCGCTCGGCCCCGGCCCCGACGGCTATGAGGTGTGCCGGACGCTGCGCAGCCGGCGCAACGTGGTGCCGATCATCATGCTCACCGCCCTGGACTCAGAGGCCGATGCCGTTCTCGGCCTGGAAGCCGGGGCCGACGACTACGTGACCAAGCCGTTCGGCCTGGCCGAACTGCGCAGCCGCATCCGCGCGGTCCTGCGGCGGGCCGGCACCCGCGCCATGGGCGACGAGGTCCTGGTGGTGGGTCCGATCGCCCTGGACCGGGCCCAGCGCGAGGTGACCATCGACGGGCAGCCGGTCAAGCTGACCTTCTCGGAGTTCGAGCTGCTCGACGCGCTGATGACTGACCCCGGCCGGCTGCTCAACCGCCAGGAGCTGCTGCGGGCCATCTGGGGTGACAGCGCCTACCGGGATCCGCGGGCGATCGACGTCCATATCCGCCACCTGCGGGAGAAGCTGGAGCCTGAGCCGGACAAGCCGCGGTACATCCTCACCGTCCGAGGCGCCGGGTACCGCCTGCGGGGACCGTAGATGGGGGAGGGCCGGTAGCGGTGCGGGGCCTGCGGGGGCATCGCTTGCGTTTGCGGGGCCGGCCATTTGGCCTGCGCGCGCGGATTGTCGGCGTGGTGCTGGTGACCGCGGTCGCCACGCTGGTGGTGGCGTCCGTGGCCCTGCTGGGGCCGCTGGAGAAGAGCCTGCGCAACGCCGAGCGCACCAGCCTCATCCACAACCTGACCAAGTCGACCATCGCCCAGTTCTCCAGCATCTACCTCAATCAGGTCGGCAGCTCCAAATTCGTCGCCGGCCGGCTGGGGAGCCGGCGGGCCCGCCTCGGCGGTCGTCTGGACGCGCGGGTCAGCGTGCTCGCCTACCCGGCTCCGGACGGCACCGGCGCCGTGCCCCTGATCCCCACTCGCACCGACGACGGCGACGACTCCTTCAGCGATGTGCCCCAGGCGTTTCGCACCGGGCACTCGTACACCTTCGGCACCATCGACGGCGTCGAGTACGTCCGGATCGCCATTCGCTTCAAGGATGCCGACGGCGCCTACTACGTGCTGGCGGTGCGCAAGTCGATCAGCCAGATCCCCGTGGTGGTCCGGGCCGTGCGCACCGCCTTCTTTGACGCCGCCCTGGCCGCGCTGGCCCTCACCGTCCTGCTCGGGATCCCCCTGTCGGCCCGGCTGGTGCGGCGGCTGCGCCGCCTGCGCCAGGCCGCCCTGCTGATGACCCAGGAGGGGCCCGCCGTGGAGATCCCCGTGGACCGGGCGCACGACGAGGTCGGCGATCTGGCCCGCACCCTGTCGCTGATGCAGCAGCGGCTGCGCCAGCAGGAGGAGGCACGGCGCGCCTTCGTGGCCACCGCCTCGCATGAGCTGCGCACCCCGCTGACCTCCCTGGACGGCATGCTGGAGCTCCTCAATGAGGACCTCAACGACGACCATCCGGACCTGGAGGATGCCCGCGCCCTGGTCCGCCGCGCCCACGCCCAGTCCCGTCGCCTCGGGCGGCTGGCCGCCGATTTGCTTGATCTGTCCCGGATCGACGCCCAGGTGGAGCTGCGCTCCGAGCCGGTGGAGCTGGGTGAGCTGAGCCGGGCGGTGTTGGCCGAGTTTGAGCTCGGCAGTGAGCAGCGAGAGGTTCACCCCGTCCTGGAGGACGAGATCGGTGCCGTCTGGGCGCTCGGCGACCCCGGAAGCATCGCCCAGATCCTCCGCATCCTGCTGGATAACGCCATGCGCGCCAGCCCGCAGGGCGGCCACGTGAGGGTGATCCTCCAGCAGGGTCCGGGGGCGGCGATCAGCGTCCGCGACGAGGGATCCGGCGTCCCCCCGGACGAGCGCGAGGCCATCTTTGAGCGCTTTCACCGCGGCCGTGAAACCGCGGGCCAGGCCGGCTTTGGGCTCGGTCTGGCCATCGGCCGGGAGCTGGCCGTGCGGATGGGCGGCGAGCTGATCCTGGAGGACCGTCCCTGTCCCGGGGCGACGTTCACACTGCGCCTCCCCGCGGCGCGGGCGCGGGAGCATCAGCCCATGGCGGTCCGGGCGTGAGCGCCGCGTTTCGCCCGGGATGACCGGCCCGGCCGACTAGCATCTTCGCCCTGATGGACGCGACTTTGATGAAGGAAACGCTCGCCGTCGACGAGCACCACTGGTGGTACCGCGGCCGGCGACGGGTCATCCGCGCCGAGCTGGATCGCCTGGCCCTCCCGGCCGGCGCTCGCGTCCTGGACGCCGGCTGCGGCTCCGGGCGAACGCTGCAGGAGCTCGTCGATTACGGCCAGGTCAGCGGGCTGGAGCTCAACCAGGAGGCGGCCGAGCTGGCCCGCAACCGGGGGCTTGGCGAGGTGGCCATCGGCCGCCTGGAAAAGCTCCCCTGGGCGGACGAAACCTTCGATCTCATCACCTGCCTGGATGTGATCGAGCACGTACCGGACGACATCACCGCGCTGGAGGAACTCCGCCGGGTCTGCCGGCCGGGCGGATGGCTCCTGGTCACGGTCCCCGCCTACCAGGCGTTGTGGTCCCGCCATGACGAGGCCAACCATCACTACCGGCGCTATTCCCGCCCCCGGCTGCGGGGTTCGGCCGCCGCCGCCGGGTGGCGGATTGAGCGGGTGAGCGCGTTCAATAGCCTGCTGCTGGCCCCTGCGGCCGCGGTCCGGTTGGCCCAGCGCCGGATCGGGGCCGCCAATGGATCCAGCAGCGACCTGGACCTCGGCCCCGCGTGGCTCAACGACGTGTTGGAGTGGCCGCTGGCCGCGGAGGCCAGATGGCTCCGGGCCGGCCACAGCCTGCCGGCGGGCCTCTCCTTGCTGGCGCTGCTGCGCCGCCCGCCGGCCGTGTGACCACAGCGGCCATCATCGGCCTGTCGAGCAGCCTCGGCTACCTGCTGCCGGCGATCATCGGGCTGGAGTCGATGGGGATCCCCTCGCCCGGCGAGACGGCGCTCATCCTGGCCGCCGTCCTGGCCAGCCAGGGGAAGCTGGAGATCTGGCTGGTGATCGTCATCGGCGTCGCCTCGGCCATCATCGGCGACAACCTGGGGTATCTGCTGGGCCGCCATTTTGGCCGCGAGGTGCTGACCGCGCGCGGTCCGTTTCACCGCCGCCGCGCCCAGGTCATCGAGGTGGGCGACCGGTTCTTCGAGCGCCACGGCCCCAAGGCCGTGTTCTTTGCACGGTGGATCGCGCTGATCCGGTTCGCCGCTGCCTGGCTGGCTGGGATCAACCACATGCCCTGGCGCCAGTTCTTCTTCTGGAACGCGATCGGCGGGATCAGCTGGGGCGTGACCTACGGACTGGTCGGCTACTTCCTGGGCAGCGCCGCCGCCGACGCCATCTCCCGCTTCGGGGTCTACGCGTTCATCGGGCTGGGGCTGGCCTTCGTCGCCTACGCCTACTTCAAGCTCCGCGGCCGGGGAGACACCCCGGACGAGGAGTAGCTCAGTCCGCGGCCGGGTCGAGCTCCAGCGCGCACGAGTTGATGCAGTAGCGCTGCCCGGTGGGGCGCGGGCCGTCGTCGAACACGTGGCCGAGATGGCCACCGCAGTTGCGGCAGCGGACCTCGGTGCGGCGCATCCCGTAGGTGCGGTCCTCGTGGAGCTCCACGTTCTCGGCGACTGCCGGCTCATAGAAGCTCGGCCACCCCGTCCCGGATTCGAACTTGGTGTCAGACGAGAACAGTTCGGCCCCGCACCCGGCGCAGCGATACGTTCCGTCGGACTTGACCTCGACGTACTTGCCGGTGAACGGGCGCTCGGTGGCGTGTTGGCGCAGCACCTCGTACTGCTCCGCGGTCAGGCGGGCTCGCCACTGCTCTTCGGTGAGGTTGGTCTGGCGCTCGGTATCCATGACTCTGACGTTAGCGGCTCCATCATCTCCAGCACCAGCGTTGACCAGCCGAAATCGACCGCTCCCATGCCGGCTCCCGTGAACGGGTTGTAGTACTCCCGCAGGCCGGCCGAGGTCACGGCGTCGGCCAGGCCGCGGCCCAGCCGGTCGGCGGCGTCGTGGTAGCCGAGGCGCATCAGGCCCAGCCAGCACAGCCAGGCGGCATTCATCCAGGTGGGACCGCGCCAGTACCGGCGCTGGCGCAGGCGGCCGGTGTCCCGGAGCGAGAAGCTGGCCTCGGTGCGAGACACGGACGGCGGGGCGACCGGAGTCCAGAACTGCGCCGCGTTGAGCAGATGCTCCTCCACCAGGCGCCGGCCGATGCTCTGGGGCAGGTCCGGGAGGGCCAGCGGGGTGAGGGCGGCGACGGTGGCGGGCGGTGGCCGGCCGGGCCGCGGCCGGGCGTCGGGGAGAAACAGGCCGGTGCGCTCGTCATAGCAGCGGTCGACCAGCGCCGCGGTCAGCGAGGGCAGGCCCAGGGCCAGGCGCGACAGGTTGTAGAGCACGTTGGTGATGACCTCGCAGCAGAGCGGCCCACCCGCGGCCAGGATCCGGGACATGTCAAATCCCAGGCGCCGGTTGCGGCGCACCAGGAAGAGGTAGCCGGGCAACCCGTGGGCGTGGCGTCCCCAGATGGGATCGAACTGAGGCGAGGCGTCCAGGCCGGACTCATCCGGCGACACGATCCAGAGCAGGCCATCGCCGTCAAGGTCACGATGCGCGGCCAGCCACTCCAGGTGCCGTCGGATCCCCGGTTCCCCGGCGGGGTCGCCCACGGCGATCCGCCAGGCCCAGGCCAGCAGGGGCGGCTGGATGGAGGAGGTCATCCCGGCGGCCGAGGTGGTGACGTTGTAGGTCAGGCGTCGCGTCCCGCGCAGCGGCTGGCCCCAGAACACGGTGTGGCCGATGAACCCGTCCGGTCGCTGAGCGGCCAGCAGCGAGCGCAGCTCCCGCTCGGCCCGCACGGCGTCAAACCGCCGCCAGGCGATCGCGTGAAAGCATGAGTCCCAGTACCACTGCCACGGGTACCGATGCGGACTCGGGCAGGTGTAGGCGTACCGGGTGCCGTCGGAGGCGCGGACCCCCTCCCGCCAGTTCTGGCGCAGAATCGCCTCGCACCGGTCCCGCACCATGTGAGGCTGGGGATCGGCCGCCATCAGGGTCGGCATCCTGCCATCCATCGTCGATCCCAACGCTACCCCGGATCTGCCGGCGCGGCCCATCACGGGTCTGCAGGTTGACCGATCCGCTGACCGGGCCCGGGGCGGCAACCTGCTAGGAGGAGAGGGTGATGAGGATCGGCCCCCGCACCCTCGCGCTCCTTGGCGCCCTCACCATCGCCTTCTCCAGCATCCTGGTCCGGCTCAGCCATGCCTCGCCATCGACGGCGGCCATCTTTCGCTGCGTCTATGCGCTGCCGATCCTGGGATGGCTGGCCTACCGGGAGGACCAGCGGTTCGGCCGCCGCGGGTGGCGGGAGCGGAGTGCCGGTCTCGCCGCGGGCGTGTTCTTCGCCACCGACCTGATGCTCTGGAACCACTCCATCGCCGATGTCGGCGCCGGGCTGGCCACCGTGCTGGCGAACATCCAGGTGGTGGTGCTCCCGCTGGTGGCGTGGGCGCTGCTGGCCGAGCATCCCGGACGCAAGGTCCTGGCGGCGCTGCCGGTGGCCGCCCTCGGCGTGCTGCTCATCTCCGGAGTCCTGGAGCACGGGGCGTTCGGCCGCGATCCCACCGGCGGCACCCTGTTTGGGATCGGCGCCGGGACCGCGTACGTGGGGTTTCTCCTGCTGCTGCGTCGTGGCGGCGCCGACCTGCGACGGGCGGCCGGGCCGCTGTGTGACGCCACCGCGGTATCGGCAGCGCTGTGCGTGGCGGCGGGGCTGGTCATCGGCGATGCCCACCTGGTGCCGGCCTGGCCGAGCGCCGGCTGGCTGGTGCTGTTGGCCCTCAGCTCCCAGGTGGTGGGCTGGCTGTTGATCGGCGCCTCGCTGCCTCGGCTGCCGGCGGCAATCGGTTCGGTGCTGTTGACCATCCAGCCGATCGCCTCGGTGGCGCTGGCCGCGCTCATCTTCAGCGAGTCGCCCAGCGGTCTTCAGCTGGCCGGGGTGGCGCTGGTGCTGACGGCGCTGGTGGTCGCCGGACGGGCTCGCGGCCGGCGATCCGCCGCCGCGCGGCCGACGCCCCCGCCCCCGCCGGTCGACGAGCCGGTGCCGGCGACGGCCGGTTCGCTTCCCCGGGGGCCTGGGTGATCCTGGTGGCGCTCGCCGTCGTCGGCGCCACGTCAAAACGGTCCGGGTACCGGCTGCCTACATGCTCCAGGCGGCGATGCCGACCGGCATCAGCGCACTGATCGTCGGTCACGCCTACCGGCTCAACCAGCGGATGATCGCCACCGTCATCGTGTGGAGCACCGCGGTCGTGCTCATCGGCGGCCTGTTCGCCTCGGGGCTGTGAGCGCGGCCGTCGCCCGCTCATAGACCGCCGCCAGGCCGGGCGCCACAACCCCCGGAGCACACACCGCCCGCGCGCGGTCAAGCGCCCGGGCCGGGGCCCCGGGGTCGGCCAGGATCCGCGTGATCGCATCAGCCAGGGCGGCCGCATCGCCCGGCGCCGCCAGCCAGTCGGTGGGCACCAGCTCCGGCAGCGCGCCGATCGCTGCCGCGGCGGCCGGCACCCCGTCGGCCATCGCCTCGGCGGCGGCCAGGCCGAACGTCTCGGCCGACCGTGAGGGCATGAGCGCCACCGTCGCCGACCGGCGCACCCGGCGCAGCGCGTCTGCGGCCAGGTGCCCGGCGAAGGTCACCCGGGCCGGGTCAACCCGGGCCTGGAGCCGGGCTCGCTCCGGGCCCTCGCCGGCGATCACGAGCCGGATTTCGGCGCGGCGGCAGGCCTCGATCGCCACCTCCACCCCTTTCTCCGCCACCAGCCGCCCGGCGAGCAGCGCGTAGCGGTCCGCCGGTGCGGGCGGAGGATCGGTGGCGAACTGTCGGACGACGTCGGGCACCACCGAGGTGGGGCCGAGCGGCGCGCCCAGATGGCGGAGCCGGGCCTCGGCAAATCGGCTGGGGATGATGACGGCGTCGGCCTGGGCGGCCAGCCGTCGCTGCCAGGCGGCCAGCCCGGCACCGTAGGCGACCGCCTCCGGGATCGATCCGCGGCAGTTGAGCAGCACGCCGGGGAGCGTGTGGCGGCCATGGCAGCGCGTGCACTCGTGACCGTCGCGAAAGCAGACTCCGATGGCGCAGACCAGCCGGTACTGGTGCAGGTGAAGGACGACGGCAGCCCCGGCGGCCCGGGCGGCGGCCAGCGCCCGCCAGCCGTACGTGGGCTGGAGGTTGTGAGCGTGGACAATGCGCGCTCCGGTCCGCCGGACCGCGCGGGCCACCTCATCGGGCTCCAGTCCCCCGGCGAGCAGCCCGGCCGCGGCGCGCCGCCCGCTCACCGCCGCTGAGTCCCGGGTGAGCACCTCCACCTCCTCGCCGAGATGCTCACGCACCAGCCAGGCCAGGTCCTCGACGGCGCGCTCCTCCCCGCCCGCGGCGCGGTAGCGATGATGCAGGAACAGGATCAGGACCGGCAGCTAAGCGAAAATGACGCTCAGACGTCCGGCTCGTCTTCCTGCGGCGGGTCATTGAGCAGGCCGCTGAACCCGCACAGCACGACGCCGAGCATGATGATCTCGACGACCATCATCGCCACCACCGCCCAGGTACTGGCGGCAAACCCGAACGCGATCGCGACCAGGACGCACGTGCCGACGACCGGGATCCCCATCCCGTACAGCAGGCGCATGTCGACGCCTAGGACCCGCGTTGCGGCGGTATCGAAGCGGGCGAAGGAACGCTGGGTACTGGCGACGGGCGTCATGACAGCCTCCACGGTCGGTGTGCCGGGGAACGTAGATCGCTCGCCCGGCGGTGCCATCCGTAGCCCGCGGCAGATCGGGAGCGGTCTGAGCCGTCGCAACTGCCCGCGGGCTGCCCGAGCTTTCTACGGATCGGGTGACACCGGGTCCCACACGGTCCCGCGTTGACTTGGGCAAACCGGTCATGTAAGTTCGGCGTCAACCGAGGGGCAAACTCAGCGGCGAGATCTCGCCCGCTGAAGAGTGCAGAGGGGCGCATTATGCAGAGACGTGCTGTCGTGTCCGCAACGGCGGCCGTGGCGGTGTTGCTGGCCTGCCTGGCCGGCGCAGCGTCTGCGGCGGGGTTCGTGAACTGGCCCGGCTACCAGTTTGACAACGGGCACTCGTCGCTGAACAGTGCAGCAACGACGATCACCCCCGCGCAGGCCGCCGCGCTCGCGCCCGCCTGGTCGAAGGCGTTCGCCCCGTCAGGGGGTTTCGAGTCAAGTCCCGTCGTCGTCAACGGCTCGGTCTACATCGGCGGGAAGAACGGGATCTTCTACCAGTTGAACGAGGCGACGGGCGCGGTCGTCCACAGCGTGAAGTTGGGCACCGAGCAGGCGTGTAACCAGGGGAAGTATCACTACGGCATCGAGGCCACCGCGACCGCGGCGCCGGACCCCGGCCGAGCGGGCGCGCTGACGGTGTACATCACCGGCGCCAATGGGACGACCACCGGCCACGGCGGCATCTACCTGTGGGCGTTCGATGCCACCACGCTCAAGCCGGTGTGGACCACCGATCCGGTCACCGTCGACACCGAGCCGGGCGCGCTGGCCTGGGCATCACCCGTCGTGGCCAACGGAACCATTTCGGTCGGCATCGGCTCAGCCTGCGACGTGCCCCTGGTCAGGGGCGGCATGAGTGTCTTCGACCAGGCCACGGGTACGCTCGTCGGCAGTTACAAGACGGTGCCGGCGGGCACGCTGGGAGGGACGATCTGGTCGACTCCGGTGGCCTCTGGCTCCTCGACATGGGTTGCCACCGGCAACGCCGCCCAGACCAAGGGCGCAGTCCAGGGCGATTCGTTCTCGATCGTCCGCCTCCAGGGGGCCACCAAACAGGACATCTGGACGGTGCCGGGGCAGGGGGGAACCGATAACGACTTCGGGGCCTCACCCACGCTGTTCACCGGCCTGATCGGCACGACCGCAATGCCGATGATCGGCGATTGCAGCAAGAACGGGACGTTCTACGCCCTCCAGAGCCAGTCACTGAGCAGCGGCCCGGTATGGACCTATCAGCTGGCGGCCAAGGGCACGGGCAACCTCTGCAACAGTGGCGGCGTCTGGGACGCGGGCGCCAACCAGCTGATCCTGGGAAGCACAAAGACGGCAAACGGGCATCCGGGCTCGATCCAGGCGCTGTCGCCGGACGCGAGCCCAGCCAGCCGGGTGCTGTGGCAGTCGTATCTCCCGTGCGCGGTTGAGGGCCCACCCTCCGAGGACGGAGCCGGCGTCCTGGCGGTGGACACGTTCGGGCCCTGCTCAACCGGGAGCTCGCAGAGCCTCTATCTGTACAACGCTCACGCCACGGTGGCCAGCGGTTCCGGGCCTCCGGCTCCGCAGCTGCTCAAGACGATCAAGCTGGGAACGTCGGTGTTCGCGCAGCCGAGCTTTGCCGACGGCTACCTGTTCCTGGCCAGCGAGAAGAGCCTGATGGGCTATCACTGAGTAGTCACAGCAAGTGGCCCTCAACGCGAGCCCCGCCGCCGGCGGGGCTCCCGCGCATCCAGGTGACAGAGGCGGTCGGTCCCGCGGCCCCGCCCGACGCGGCGTGCTGATCTCCCGGGGTCAACTCAACCGCCGCCGGTGTTGAACCCGCAAAGGATGACGACCAGCATCATCACCTCCACCACCATCAGCGCCACCACGGCCCAGGTGCTGGCCGCATGGCCGACAGCAGTGCGATGAGCACCCCCAGGGCCACCACGGGGACGCCCATGCCATGGAGGAGGCGCATGTCGACACGAGAACCTGCTGGGCGCCGCGGTCAAACCTAAACGCGCGTTGGGTGGAGGCAAGCACGCTCATGTTTGGCTCCTTGAGTGGGTCTGGCGTCGGCCGTAAGCCGGAGCCGGCGGGCGGGCATCCGTAGACCGGAGCAGCCCCCTGCGGACAACCGCGGGGGGGACCGGCCCGGCCCGGACGGGCGTTTGGGTAGTTGCGACGCGCGGTCCGCCGTTCAGGACGGATGTGCCGGGGCGCAGCCGTGCCTAGCCTGGGAAATGCAGAGTCCCCACATCAAGTGAGCCCGCCCGGCAGTTGGAGCGAGCGGAAAGGAGGGAAATGATGTCCGCCCTCAAGACCAATGGGAAGCGCATGGGGACGGCGCCGGACACTGCTCCCACGCTCGGGTACCACGAGCCCGCCTACGCGGAGCCGTCGTACAAGGGTGCGGGCTGGGTCCTGTTCGCGACAGTGATGTTCGTGATCGCCGCCTGCCTCAATGTCATTTGGGGCATCGCCGCGGTTTCGAGTTCACACTTCTTCGTCGCGAACGCGCACTACATCCTCAGTGGCCTGAACACCTGGGGCTGGGTCGCCATCGGCTTCGGAGCCGTGGAGGCTCTCGCCGCCCTGTCGATCTGGCGCGGTGGTGGCTTCGGGCGCTGGTTTGGGATCATCGTCGCCGGCATCGCCATGCTGGTGGCGCTGATGACCATTCCGGCGTATCCGTTCTGGTCGCTGATCCTCGTCGCGCTGTACGTGCTGGTGATCTATGGCCTTGCCGCCTACGGGGGCAGGCCTGAGCTGACCCAGTAGGGGCACGATGACTTGGCTCGGGGCGGCCTCCTCGGAGGCCGTCCCACCCATGTCGGCGCTCAGATGCGGGCGCGCCGGCGGAGCTTGGCCGGCTGTTCCTCCGCCGGGGCCGCGTCCGGATCTTCTCCGCTGGTCAGGTCATCCGGGCGCCGGGCCCGCATGTCTCGCAGCTCTGCCGGGGGCTCGCCGTGGAGCAGCCAGGTGCGGTCGTTCCGCCGGGAGACGAGTCCCTCGTCGTGGAGCTTGCTCAGGCTGGCCGAGACCGACGGGCGCTGGCTGCCGATCAACTCGGCCAGATCGCCGTGGCTGAGCTTCAGGGGCACGACGGTTCCCTCCTGGGTGACCCGGCCAAAACGGTCTGCCAGATGCCACAGCAGCACCACCAAGCGCAGCCGGACGTGCTGGAGGCAGTGGATGGCGACGTTGAACGCCAGCGCATGAGAGCGCTCGACGGCGCGGCAGACCAGGTTGTGCATCAGGGCCGGCCAGCGTGCGGACACCAGCGTGAACCGATGATCGAGTACCGCCAGGGTCACCGGTTGCACCACCCGCCATCGGACCTCAAAGGGCATCGGCGCCGCGCGTCCGAAATGGTCCCAGGGGCGCAGCAGCTCCTGGGCCCCCACCAGTTCCCCGCAGCTCCGCTCGGCCACCTCCACGCTCCGGATCAGCAGGCCCTTGAGCACCAGGAGGCCGAGCAGGTCAGACGTTCCGACCTGGCCGGGGTCATGGACCCCGCGGCCGAGCGTGACCGTCTCGGCCACAGCGAACCGACGGGCGTGCTCCCAATCCGTCTCCGACAGCCCGCGGGCCAGGTCGGAATCGACATCGAGCAGCCGCACCCGCGCGGAGCCATGGTTGGTTGATGGCGTCATCCCCGGGCTTCTCTACCCGGGGCCGCGCGTCAGCACGCACCGCGCGGGGCGGACCGGTCATGCCGCGTTCCGGGGTGGAGGTGACGCAGGGGTGGGTCGCCCGCGGGTCACGTCACGCAGCGGGTTGGCCTCGGACCCGGCTGACCGTCCCCGGGTGGGGTCCTGACGCGGATTGGCTTCCGTCCCGGCCGAGCGTCCCCGGGTGGGGTCCTGACGTGGATTGGCTTCCGTCCCGGCCGAGCGTCCCCGCGTGGGGTCTTGCTGCGCGCCGTCACGGGACTCGCCGAACAGGTCAACGAAATAGAACACGGAGCTCCTTCTTTCAGGCCGACTACTCCACAGATGATGGCTCTCGCCGGGGCCTCGCCAGGCAGTCCGCGTCATCCGTCGTACAGCATGAGCGCGGTTGCCTCAACCAGCGCGTGTGAGTGGTGACCGTGACCGGGGAGCGGTCACTCCTGCGGTAGCAGGAGCCACGGTCCTCGGCCGTCGAACGGGCGCCCAGCCGGCGCCGGGTGCGGGGTGGCCCATCCCACCGGGGTGGCGACAACCCATGCCCCGGGACGCTCACCAACGCGGTGGGGCGTCTGGTCCTCCTCGGTGGTGGCCGGGCTGGCGGCCGCTACCCGGGCCGGTAGCGGCGGGGGCGGTGACCTCGCCGCGCCGGCGGACCGGGATGACCCGCGGCCGCAGAACGCGCTCGCGGTGGCGCTCATACAGCAGATCGCGCAGGTGGCCTTGGAGGAGGTCCTCGACGGCGATCAGGCCGGCCAGCTCGGGCTGGTCATCCCGGGTGACCACGATCGCCGTGGTCACGTGATCGGAGGCGAACCGGCGGGCGATCTCGCGCAGCGTGTTATCCGGGTGGACGACGACGCGCGGCGGCTCGGCCAGCTCGCCGGCGGGCAGCCCCGCCCGGTCGGCGAGGTCGACCAGCGCGCGGCGGGGGATGACGCCGGCCAAGCCGCCGCTCCCGTCCAGGACCGGGTAGAGCCGCTGGCGGACGAGGTCGGCCCGGGCGCGCAGATCCCGCAGCGTCTCCTCGGCGCCCGCCACCACCGCCCCCTGGTGCATGACCTCCTCCACCAGCAGTACCTCCAGCGGATCGACCGAGTATTCCCGGGACAGATGCAGGCCGCGCCGAGCCACCTTCTCGGTGAGCACCGAGCGCTTGAGGATGAGGGCGGAGACCGTATAGGCGGCGGCCGAGGCGATGATCAGCGGTACCACCAGCGGCCAGGCGTGCGTCAGCTCCAGCGGGAACACGATCCCGGTCAGCGGCGAGCGCATGACCCCGCCGACCACGGCGCACAGGCCGACCAGGCCCCAGAAGCCGGGGGTGACCGGGGGCAGGAGCAGTCCGATGAGGGCGCCCAGGGCCCCGCCGATCATGAACGTCGGCGCCAGCACCCCGCCGGAGGTACCCGAGCCGAGGGACAGCCCCCAGATGAGCGTCTTGACGACCAGGATCCCCACAATCAGGGACACGCCGGCCCGGCCGGTGAGCAGCTCGTCGATCACGTCGTAGCCGACGCCGAGGGCCCGGGGCTCAATCAGGCCGCCGATCCCGATGATCAGCCCGCCGAGCGCCGGCCACCACATCCAGTGGATGGGCAGGCGGCTGAAGCCGTCCTCCGAGGCGTAGACCAGCGCAGTGGCGGCGACCGCCAGGAGGCCGCCGAGGGCGCCCATGGGCACGCACAGCAACTCGGCGCCTGAGGTGAGCTGGAGGTGGGCCAGGGACATGGGGAAGAGCGGGCCGTGGCCGATCAGGGGGCCTCGCAGGATGGTGCTGGTCACGACCGCGGTGGCCACCGGAATGAAGCTGCGCGGCCGCCATTCGAACAGCAGCAGTTCCACGGCCAGCAGCACCGAGGCCAGCGGCGCATTGAACGTGGCCGCCATGCCGGCGGCCGCACCGGCGACGAGCAGCGTTTTGCGTTCGTCGGCGGTCATGTGCAGCAGCTGGGCGATGACCGAGCCGACGGCGCCGCCGGTCATGATAATCGGTCCCTCGGCCCCGAACGGGCCGCCGGTGCCGATGCTGATGGCGGCCGAGATCGGCTTGAGCACCGCCACCCGGGGCTGGACCCGGCTGCCGCCCACCAGGATGGCCTCAATCGCCTCCGGCATCCCGTGGCCGCGGATCTTCTCCGAGCCGAACCGGGCCATCAGTCCCACAATCAACCCGCCGGCCAGCGGCGCCAGCAGGATCACCGGGACGTGGGGCGGGGCGGCTCCCGGCGCCACCAGCCGGGTCTCGACGCGCCCATAGAAGATGAGGTTGGTGAGCAGGCCGATCAGGCGCAGGAGCAGAAATGCGGCGCCGGCCCCGGCCGCCCCCACCGGGAGCGACCAGCCGATCATCGTCAACACCCGGCGGTCCAGGGTGAAATCGCCGAGATGAGCGATGCGCCCGCGCGGTGGGCCCATCAGGCGGTCACCGCGCCCGCGGGCACCTCGCCGGCGTCGATCGCCTCCCACAGCGCCTGCATCCCCGGGGCCAGCTGTGCGAGCTCCCGCAGGTGCAGTTCGGACAGCGAGCGCAGCTTGGCGGCGCCCGCCTCGGTCAGGTGCAGTCGGACCTGCGAGTGCTGGTCCGGGTCGCGCTCCCGGGCGATCAGTCCCGCCTCCTGGGCGCGGTCGACGAGCCCGACCGCGCTGTGATGACGGACGAGCAACGTGGCGGCGATCTCGCTGACCGTCGGTCCCCGTTCGTCCCGGCAGGCCCGTACGGCCAACAGGAGCTGGTGCTGGCTGGGGGTGAGCCCGGCCGCCTTGGCCTGCTCGGCGCTCCAGTGCAGGAAGCTTCGCAGCGCGTAGCGCAGCTCGGCCAGGCGCTGGTAGTCACGGTCGGAGAGATCGGGCGCGGGTGGCATCTCGTGCCACGATATCGCAACCCGATATGGTTTCGTCAGGCGGCTGGTGCCAGCTGGCCCCGCGCGGCCGCCGACGGACCGTAGATGTCAGCGCCCGCATCCGGCGCCCCGTTCGGAGCGCCGGATGCGGGCGGTGGTCTGCCCAGGACGTCCGCCGTCACCGGTGACGACGTCCGCCCGGGTCAGCGCATACCGCCGAACGCGGTGCCGATGCGGCCGGCGTTCGTCACGTGCCCGGCTCCGGCCGGAGCGGCCGGCGAGGGGTTGGTGGCGACCCGCGGCGACGTGGTACTGGCGGTGAGCGCGAGCACGGTGGCGGCGACGGCGAGCGCCAGCACCACGCCGGCGATGATCAGCGCTTGCCGGCTGACCGACGCCAACCGTGTCGGCGCGAATGATGGGGTGGACATGTGCCTGTGACTCCTTGGGATTGGTGGAGCAATGGGTTCCACCACCGTGGCAGGGCCCCGAATCCGTCTCCACGTCACCTGAACGGCCGCGAGTGCGCCATCTGGCACACCCGCGCTGGAGCGCCGCCGGGACGCGTCAGAGACAGCCGAGGCCCCGCACTGCGGGGCCTCGGACATCACGTCGGTATTTTCGGGGCCCGAGCGGGTCCGGGGGCTACCAGGCCCGCTGAGGACCGGGCGGCGTGCGCTCTATCAACCGCAGCCGGTGTTGAACCCGCAGCTTCCGCACGTGTAGCAGCTGCCGGTGCGCTGCATCATGCCGCCACACTGCTGGCAGGCCGGGCCGAGGTCAAGGCCCTGCCGGACGGCCGGGAGGACCGGCGGCTCGTCGGTCAGCGCCGCTGCGGCGGGTGCGGCCGGAGCGGACGTCGCCCGCGGCCCCGCGGTATCGCCCAGCTGCGAGCTGGCCGCGTCCTGTGCTGCCTTGCGCGCCCGGACCTCCTTGGTGAGGATTCCCAGCTCCTCCTGAAGGTCGGTGTCCAGGAAGCGCGAGGCCAGCCAGCGCATGATGTAGTCCGGCATCGACTTGGAGAACGGGATCTCCGGGTTCGACGTCATGCCCTCGGGCTCAAACCGCATGTAGCTGAACTTGCGCACCAGGGTCTCCAGCGGCACCCCATACTGGAGGGCCAGGGAGATCGCCGTGGCGAACGCGTTCATCATCCCCCGCAGCGTGGAGCCCTCCTTGCCGATGTCGGTGAGGAAGATCTCGCCCACTGAGCCGTCCTCGTACATGCCGGCCGTGATGTAGCCCTCATGGCCGCCGATCGAGAACTTGTGCGTGATCGACTGGCGCTCCCGCGGCATCCGCCGCCGCTTGGGGCCCACCTTGGCCAGCGCGTCCTTGACGGCCTTCTCCACCTCAGCCTGAACGTCGACGGCTGCCGGCTCGCTCTGCTGGGCATCGGTCCGCAGCGCCTGCGCGGTCTTGGACCCGTCCCGGTAGATCGCCAGCGCCTTGACGCCGAGCCGCCACGCCTGGATGTAGGCGTCGGCAATGTCTTCCACGGTCGCCGTCTGGGGCAGGTTGACCGTCT
The DNA here is from genome assembly GCA_963753235.1 of uncultured Solirubrobacteraceae bacterium. Classification (GTDB taxonomy): domain Bacteria; phylum Actinomycetota; class Thermoleophilia; order Solirubrobacterales; family Solirubrobacteraceae; genus Palsa-465. The sequence continues at coordinate 621,826 of CAVWBJ010000001.1, forward strand.
TGGAGATGGCACCGCTGATGAACGGCTGGACGGCACCCATCATCTTGATGTGGCCCATGTGGGAGATGGCCCGCTCGCCGACGGCCACGTCGAACACCGGCAGGTCCTCGGCGTCCAGGCCGGGAGCGCCGACGATTGTCCCGTGCTCGTTGACGTAGGCGACGATCTGCTCAATGTGCTCGTCGGAATAGCCGAGCGTCTGCAGGGCAAGCGGCACCGTGCGGTTGACGATCGTCATCTGGCCACCGCCGACCAGCTCCTTGAACTTGACCAGCGAGAAGTCGGGCTCCACGCCGGTGGTGTCGCAGTCCATGAGGAAGCTGATCGTCCCGGTGGGGGCCAGCACCGTCGCCTGAGCGTTGCGATAGCCGTGGCGATCGCCGGCGGTGACCGCCTCATCCCAGGCGGTGCGGGCCGCCGTCAGCAGGTTCTGATCCAGACAATCCTCCACCGGGATCTTGTAGGAGGCGTCGCGATGCATCCGCATCACCCCGTTGTGGGCCTCCCGGTTCTCGGCATAGCGGTCATACGGGCCGATCGCCGCCGCGATCCGGGCCGAGCCGAGATAGGCGCGACCGGTCATGAGCGCGGTGATCGCCGCCGCCGTCCCCCGGCCGGGGTCGGAGTCATACGGCACGCCGTCGGCCATCAGGTAGGCGCCGAGGTTGGCGTAGCCCATGCCCAGCTGACGGAACGCCCGGGCGTTGTTGCCGATCTCCTCGGTCGGATAGCTCGACGGAGAGACGATGATCTCCTGGGCCAGGAAGACGATGTCGACCGCGTGCTCAAAGGAGTCCACGTCGAAGGTGCCGTCGCTGCGGCGGAACTTCATCAGGTTGAGCGAGGCCAGGTTGCAGGCCGAGTCGTCGACGTGCATGTACTCGCTGCACGGGTTCGACGCGTTGATCCGGCCGGAGACCGGGCAGGTGTGCCACTCGTTGATGGTGGTGTCGTACTGGACGCCCGGATCGGCGCACCGCCAGGCCGCCTCGGAGATCTCCTTCATCAGCTGGCGAGCCGGGATCGGCTCACCCACCGGCTCTCCGGTGGTGCGGGCGATCAGGTGCCAGTCCTCGTCGTTCTCGACCGCTCGCATGAACTCGTCGGAGACCCGGACCGAGTTGTTGGCGTTCTGGTACTGGATGGAGTAGAAGCCGTCGCCGTCGATCGACATGTCGAAGCCGGCGTCCCGGAGCGCGGCGGCCTTGTCCTCCTCCTTGGCCTTGCACCAGATGAAGTCCCGGATATCCGGGTGGTCGACGTCGAGCACGATCATCTTGGCCGCCCGCCGGGTCTTGCCGCCGGACTTGATGGTGCCCGCCCAGGCGTCGGCGCCACGCATGAAGCTGACCGGCCCGGAGGCCGTGCCGCCTTTGGACAGCGGCTCCATCGATCCCCGGATCTTCGACAGGTTGATCCCGGAGCCCGAGCCACCGCGGAAGATCTTGCCCTCCTTGGTGTTCCAGCCCAGGATCGACTCCATCTCGTCCTCCACCGACAGGATGAAGCAGGCCGAGCACTGCGGCTGCTCCTCAAAGCCGACGTTGAACCAGACCGGCGAGTTGAACGCGGCCAGCTGGTGGAGCAGGATGTGGGTCAGCTCGGCCTCGAAGGTCTGAGCGTCCTCCTCGGTGGCGAAGTACCCCCGCTCGCTTCCCCAACCGGCGATCGTCCCGGCCACCCGGCCGATCATCTGCCGGACCGACCGCTCCCGGGCCGGCGAGCCGAGCTGCCCGCGGAAGTACTTCTGGGCGACGATGTTGGTTGCGTTCTGCGACCACGCCTTGGGGAACTCCACATCCTGCTGCTCGAACGACACCTTGTCGCCGTGGCCGATGCGGGCGTCCCGGAGCTCCCACTCGACGGCGTCGAAGGGATGGGTCCCGGGGGTCGTGAAATACCGACGGACCGAGAGGCCTCCGCCCACCGTAGGGCTGGAGCTGAGTTGCGTTTGCGGTGCGTTGGACATGAGGTACTGCTCCTCTCGTTTCCGCCTGCTTCCGATGCCCCGACTCGGCACCGTGGCGGCCGAGTGGGCCGGGAATGCTTGCGAATGGTCCGGACGGAACGCCGGGCTCGGCGAGGCGGTTTGGGTGGAGCCTCCGGAACCCCTTATTTTACCGTGCGGTGGGTGTGACCCAGGTGGGCAGGGGCCCCGGGTCAGGGCGCGTCGCCGGTGGCCTCGGCCAGCTCCCGTGCGGCCACCTCACCGGCCGCGGCGGCGGCCCGGCGGCGGAGCTCGTCAAGGTCAAGCGGGGCGTCCGGCGTCCCGGCCGAGGACGGCTCCAGCGGGGGCTCTCCAGGCTCCCCCTCAGGCCCGGCAAGTGCCACCTCAGACGCCTCGGACCCGCTGGCGCCCTCCGGGGCGTCCGGTCGGCCGCGGAGGGTCTCCAGCTCCTGCTCGGCCGCCTGCAGCCGGGCCGCGGTCTCGCCCAGCTCGGTGCTCATCGCGGCCAGTCGCCGCTCCAGCTCTCCGCGCCAGATCTCCAGTTCGTCCAGGGCCGCCTGGCGGTCCCGCACGGTCTGCTCCAGTTCATTGGCCCGCTGCTCCAGCACGTCGCGCTGATCGCTGGCGGAGACGGCCTGGAGCAGCGCGTCCTCGGCGCGCCGGTGGGCGTCGGCCAGCTGGCGGCGCAGGTCGTTCACCTGATCGCTGTCGGCCGGGGCGGGAGCTGGTGGGGCCGGGGCGGGCGGCCCGGTCGCTGCCGGCGGCGCCGCCCCCGGGCGGGTCACGGGCGCAGGCAGCGCGATGAGGTGACCGTCGGCGAGCCGCAGCGAGAAGCGGGTCTGCGGTCCGATCAGCGCGGCCGGCACCGAGTAGGCGGCGCGCAGGACACCGCGCTCGTCGGGAGGTGAGGGCAGCGGCGGGAAGGGGGTGACCCGGTCTCCCTCGGTGGCCACCAGGGTCGGCCGCTCCCCGGGCGTGGCCTCACGCCGGCGGGCCCCCTTGCCGGAGAGCCGCAGCAGAGACACCGGGCCGGCGGCGACCTGCTCAAACTGCTTGATCTTCAGAGAGCGCCAGGCTTCGGACACGCGCGGCGATTCTAGGTCCCGGAGCCCCCGGACCGCCGGCGCAGGCCCGGGCAGGGCACCGCCGTCTCCGGCCGCGGCGTGTTAAATGGCCGGCATGCACACAACGCTCCACTCGCGATGAAGCTGCTGGTCACCGGCGGTGCCGGGTACATCGGCTCGGTCGTCTCCCGCCAGCTCCTCCGGTCCGGCCACCAGGTGGTGGTGCTCGACAACCTGGAGCGTGGCTATCGCCAGGCGGTGGCCCCGGAGGCCCGGCTGGTGGAGGCCGATCTGCGAGATGCCGAGGCGGTCACCACCGCCCTCGCCGAGGGGTTCGATGGGGTGCTGCACTTCGCCGCCTTCGCTCTGGTGGGGGAATCGGTCAGCCACCCCGAGCGCTACTACCACAACAACGTGGTGGGGACGCTCAACCTGCTCGACGCCATGGCTCAGGCGGAGATCCCCCGCCTGGTGTTCTCCTCCACCTGTGCGGTCTACGGACAGCCCGACGAGGTGCCGATCTCCGAGGCGGCCCCGACCCGCCCCACCAGCCCCTACGGCGCCTCCAAGCTCGCGGTGGACAACATGATTCATGACTACTGCGTCGCCCACCGGCTCGGCGCGGTCAGCCTCCGGTATTTCAACGTGGCCGGGGCCGCCGGCGACGCCGGCGAGGACCATGAGCCCGAGACCCATCTCATCCCCAACATCCTGCGCACGGCGCTCGGTCGCAATCCGCACGTCGAGGTGTTCGGCACCGACTACCCGACGCCCGACGGGACCGCCATCCGTGACTACATCCATATTGAGGACCTGTCGGCGGCCCACCTGCTGGCCCTGGACGGGACCCGCGCCGGCGAGCATCGCATCTTCAACCTCGGAAATGGCGCTGGATTCTCCGTGCGCCAGGTGATCGAGGCGGCGCGGGAGGTCACCGGCCGGGAGATCGCGGTGCGGGAGGCGCCCCGGCGCCCGGGGGACCCGCCCCAGCTGGTGGCGGCCAGCCAGCGGATCAGGTCCGAGCTGGGCTGGGCGCCGGAGAAGCCTGAGCTGACGACGATGGTCGCCGACGCGTGGTCCTTTGCCCAGGCCCGCCCTGATGGCTATTCACAGTAGGTCGCCCACCGCCTCCAGCGCGGCCGCCAGAACCGCCTCGGGCTCCGCGCTGGCGTCGATGATGCGGATGCGGTCAGGCTCGGCGGTGGCCAGCTCGTCATAGGCCTGGGCGACGCGGTCAAAGAACGCGTCCGGCTGGCGTTCCAGGCGGTCCGGTGGGGCGGCGCGCCCATCGGAACGCGTGCGGCCGGTGGCGGTGGTGATCTGCAGCAGGAGCGTCCGGTCGGGAACCAGGCCGCCGGTGCCGAACCGGTTGATGGCGCGGACCGCCTCGATTCCCAGCTGGCGGCCCCCTCCCTGGTAGGCGAGCGAGGAGTCGATGAACCGGTCGAGCAGCACCAGCCGGCCGGCCTCCAGCAGCGGCCGCAAGGCCTCCTCCACCAGCTGGGCGCGCGCCGCCGCATACAGGAGGGCCTCGGCCCGGTCGCCGATCTGAGCCTGCGGATCCTGGACGAGCTCGCGGATGCCCTCAGCCGCGCGCACGCCGCCCGGCTCACGCAGAAGCGTCGCCGGGTGACCGTGCTCCCGCAGCGCCTGTGCCATGGCCTGGGCCAGGGTCGTCTTGCCGGCGCCGTCGATCCCCTCAATGGTGATCAGCTTGCCGGGCGCCATGACGCGGCCGACCATACCGTGGCTCGTCATGGGAGGTTCGTCCGCCCGGCGAATCCGAGGCCTCCCGGAGGCTAGGATCCAGTCGTTGCTCACCGAGCTTGAACGCCACCCGCACGCGCGGGCTGTCCTGGGGCCCGCCCTGGGCGCGGACGCGCATCCGTCGCACGCCTATCTCTTCCACGGGCCCGGCGGTGCCGGCAAGCGGGCGACGGCGCGCGCGCTGGCCGCCGAGCTGCTGTCGGCTGGCTCCGCGGACCCGGCGGGGGCCCGGGCCCGGGTCATGTCCGGCGCCCACCCCGACCTCACCTGGGTGGTGCCCAGCGGCGCCCATGAGATCCTCGTCGCCGACATCGACGCGCCGGTGATCTCGGCCGCCAGCAAGACGCCGTTTGAAGCCAGCCGCCGGGTGTTCGTCGTGGAGCGGGCCGACGAGCTGGGAGACGAGGCCGCCAACCGGATGCTCAAGACGCTGGAGGAACCGGCTCCGTTCGTCCACATCATCCTCCTCACCGACCGGCTCCCGGAGATCCTGCCCACCATCAGGTCCCGGTGCCAGACGGTGCGTTTTGAGGCGCCGAGCGAGGCGGAGACGGCGGCTGATGTGGAGACGTTGGGGGTCTCGGCCGACACCGCTCTGGCCTGCGTTCGGCTAGCCCTTCAAGATGCCGACCGCGCGCGGGAGCTGGCCTCGCCGGAGGGGCGCGCGCTGCGCGCCGCCGCCGAGGCCTACGCTCGGGCCGCCCTGGCCGGGCGGGTCAGCCAGACCCGCCCCTGGACCGAGCTCCTGACGGCGGTACGGGCGCGGTCGGAGACCGCGGCCACCGAGCTCGGCGCCCGGGCGACGGCGGAGCTGGAGCTGACCGCGCGCAAGGATCGCAAGCGCGTGGAGACCGAGTGGACCGAGCGGGCGCGCCGGACCCGGCGGCGGATCTCCACCGCCACGCTCGATCTGGGGCTCCAGCTCGTTTCCCTGTGGTTCACCGACCTGGCGTTCATCGGCTTCGACGCCCCGGATCTCGTCCGCAACTGCGACCGGCGAGACGAGTTGGCACACGATGCCGGCGGCGGGGCCGCACCCGCCAGCCTGCGCACGGCGGTGGACCTGGTGGAGGACACCCGGGAGCGCTTCCTACTCAACGTCTCAGAGGACCTGGCATGCGAGGCTTTGGCATATCGCCTCGAGCGCACGCTGACAGCGTGAGCGCCGGTAACCGGAACGGACGGGTCTACCTGCGCGCGCCCGCACGCGCCGACAGCCAGGAGTTCACCGACCTCATGCGCGCCAGCCGGGCGTTTCACAGCCCATGGGCGACCGCGCCGACCGATCCGGAGCGGTTTGCCGCCTATCTGGCCGACGCCCGTCGCCCCGACTTTGAGGCCATGCTCCTGTGCCGGACCGAGGATGACGCGATCATGGGGTTCTTCAATCTCTCCCAGATCGTGCGCCGCCGGCTGCAGAGCGCGTACCTGGGGTACGCGGTGGGCCAGCCGTTTGCTGGCCAGGGGTACATGCGCGAGGGCCTGGAGCTCGTCCTTCGCCACGCCTTCACCAGGCTGGAGCTGCATCGCATCGAGGCCAACATCCAGCCCGGAAACGCCACCTCCCTGGCTCTGGCCCGAGGCGCGGGCTTTCGCCGCGAGGGCTTCTCGCCGCGCTATCTGAAGATTGGCGGCCGCTGGCGCGACCATGAGCGGTGGGCGATCTTGGTGGAGGACTGGCGGGTGCGCACCGGAGAGCCCGCGCAACCCGACGGCCCGTTCTAACGCCGTCCGGCTTCGGGTTCGGCGGCCGCGCTCTCGGGATTACATGGCCTCTTTGACGCCGCGGCGGACGAGCCAGACATTGACCGGGTAGGCGGTGGCAAAGCCGAGGACCATGCCGATCTGCATCAGCAGCCAGTAGGCGGCGTGGTCAGGCGCCAGGTGGGGAGCCGTGAACAGCACCAGCTGGACGATCGCCATCCAGCCGAACAGGCCCACCTCAAAAGCCGTGAGCGACAGCGTGTCGGCCTTGAGCGCGGCGACGATGCCGTCACGGAGGCTCAGACCGCGCATGGGGGCAATGGAGAAGTACTGGAAGGCGATGCCGAAGCCGAAGGCCAGGGTGAAGTCGGCGATGTACTCCGCGGGTAGCGCCAGGCCGGCCACCGTCCAAGCGGCGGCAAACACGATCCAGGCGCCGATGATGTCCCCGAGGGTGCAGCCGGCGCCGCAATGGCTGACTCCGATGGTGACCGAGACCCGCTCTCCGTACTCAGGCTGGGCCACGGTTTGGCGCTGGAACTTCGGGCTGTTCAGGCGGCCCCACCGCCGGTAGCCCCACCAGGCCAGCGGGCCGAGGTAGAGCGCGGTCACCGGCCAGACCGCTTCCATGACCCCCATCGTCTGGCGATAGCCACGGCCGTAGATGTCGTACAGGATGAGCCCGGCGCTCAGGAGGGCTGCGGCGAGCGAGACCCAGGCGACGACGGTGAGCCAGGTCGGAGGCACAGTCACCGTGATACCCAAGAGGGGTATCCCAACGCAGTCCAGTCAGCGCCTTGACCGCCGGGGGGATGGTGGGGCACTAGCCGCGGCGCATCAGCCGACCGACCGCCGCCATGAGCTCCTCGGTCTTGGCGTCCCGCTCTTCATCGGCCGCCCCCATCACGCAGTGATGGGCGTGCTCGTCCAGTAGGCCCAAGGCCACCTTCTCCAGCGCGGCCGTGGTGGCCGAGATCTGGGTCAGGATGTCGATGCAGTAGCGGTCATCCTCCACCATGCCCTCAATTCCACGCACCTGTCCCTCGATGCGCCGGAGGCGCTTGAGGAGCTGGTCCTTGGTGGCCGAGTAACCGCGGGCGGGAGTCGGTCCGGTGCTCATGCGCAACAGGCTAGCAGATACCCCCGGAGGGTATCTGATACGGTGAGGGGTATGGGTAGCTGCGACTGACATGAGTTCCGTTCTCGACGTTATCTGGCATGGTCTGCGCGACGCCCTGCTCATGGGCTGGGCGGTGTGGTGGGCGCTGGTGTTCGGCTTCTTCATCTCCGCGGTCGTGCAGGCCTGGGTGCCCCGCCGGCGCATCGAGCACGCGCTGGCCGGCCGCGGCGCCCGGCCGGTGGCGGTGGCCACTGGGCTGGGGGCCGCGTCGTCCTCGTGCTCCTACGCGGCGGTGGCGATCGGTAAGAGCCTGTTTCAGAAGGGTGCCTCGGCGGTCTCCGCGCTCGCCTTCCAGTTCGCCTCCACCAACCTGGTGTGGGAGCTCGGGCTGGTGCTGTGGGTCCTGATCGGCTGGCAGTTCACGCTGGCCGAGTACCTGGGCGGGATCGTGATGATCGTGCTCATGGCGGCGCTGCTGCGCCTGTTTGTGTCTCGCCATCTGGAGGCCCAGGCGCGGGAGCACGCCCAGGCGGCCGACACCGGCCACCAGCATCACATGGCCGGCGAGCAGATGAGCTGGCGCCAGCGGCTGACCAGTGCCTCCGCCTGGTCGGACGTCGCCCACAACTTCCGTGGCGACTGGCAGATGCTGTGGAAGGAGATCACCATCGGCTTCCTGCTGGCCGGGTTCGTCGCTCAGCTGGGCAACGGGTTCTTTAACAGCCTGTTCCTCAAGGGCTCTCCGGCGATCGTCCAGACCCTCTGGGGGGCGGTCATCGGGCCCATCATCGCCGTGCTGTCGTTCGTGTGCTCGGTGGGCAACGTTCCGCTGGCCGCCGTGCTGTGGAGCGGCGGGATCAGCTTCGCCGGCGTGATGGCGTTCATCTTCGCCGACCTCATCGTCCTGCCGATCATCGCCATCTACGTCAAGTACTACGGCCGCCCGTTCGCGCTGCGGATCACCGGCCTGATGTTCGTGACCATGGTGGCGGCGGCGCTGATCGTCGACGCGGTGTTCAGCGCGCTCGGCCTCATTCCCAGCGGCGCGCGGCCGACCCGGACCGACATCTTCAGCACCATCTCGGTCAACTACAAGCTGTTCCTCAACCTGGCCGCCCTGGCGGTATTCGCCGCGCTGTTCTGGCTCACCGCCCGGCGCGGCGCCACCGACCCCGTCTGCGGCATGAAGGTCGACCGCAGCAAGGCGGTGACCGCAACGATCGGTGGCGAGACGTTCTACTTCTGCTCCGAGCACTGCCGGCAGGCCTTCACGGCCGACCCCCATGATCACCACGCGGGTCCGCCGGAGGGCGCGGAGGCCGTCGTCACCGAACCGGTGTGCGGCACGGGCGTGAACTCGCACTGACGCCTCCTCGCGCCGGGGCTGCCGGCGGCCCATCCGATACCCTGCGCTGGAGCAGTCGCCACCGGCAAACCCGACAGCGCCGGCGCAGCCCGTTGGTCTGTGCGCTCGGCGAGGGGGCTGGCCAGCGCTGCCAACGCCGACGTAGCTCAGCTGGTAGAGCACCTCACTCGTAACGAAGCCCTCCCCAGACTTTGCAGCCGGCGTCGGTCCGGGCTTGGGCCAGCGGAAACCGCTGAAATGCAGATCATTTCCGCGCCAGCGGCGTGCCCACGGGAGCCCACGAAAAGCCGCCGGTGGACACTACTGCGGTTAGGGATGCAGCCTGGGTGCAGCCTCGTCTGGAGGGCACGCGCGCAGGTCTGTTGCGCCAAGCCAGCTATGAGCGGAGCCGGTGTTGAGTGATAGCTCGGCAGGTCGCGACGCCTCTCGCTCGAGATCGTTACGTCCGGCGCCGCGCTCCCGCCCATGCCGCTGCTCACATACGGCTGACGCAGCGGGAGCCGATGTGGCTGGTCGACGCGTCGACGGTTTCGGACTGTCGGGCCGCGGGGCGGAACCGTAGGCAGTAAGTCGGCGCGGATAGATGCGATCCGCCTCGGATTGCGCGGCGCTCGATCCCGGGCGGATCGTCGAGCGCATGGTTGGGAGCGCAGCAAGGGCGGCCGGGACGTGGGTCCTCGAAGAGATCCTTGGTCCACTCCCAGACGTTGCCGCAGACGTCGTACAACCCGTAGCCGTTCGGCTGGAACGCGCCGACCGGCGACGTGCGTTCGTAGCCGTCCTCGAGCGTGTTCTGCCACGGGGACTGCCCCTGCCACCAGTTGGCCATCATCCGCCCCCGGACGGTGATTTCGTCACCCCACGCGAAGCGGTTGCGGGCCAAGCCACCGCGGGCGGCGTATTCCCATTCGGCCTCGGCCGGTAGGTCCTTGCTGGCCCATTGCGCGAAGGCGAGCGCGTCCTCATAGGCGACGTGGGTGACCGGGTGGCGGTGGCGCCCGCGGGTGTGCGAGCCTGGACCTTCGGGCGCCGTCCAGCACGCGCCGGGTACGTAGGCCCACCAGGCCCGTGCGTCGTCGAGTCTCAAGGGGCCCGTTGTGGGCTGGAAGACGAGCGACCCCGCGACGGTCACCGGGTGGCGGTCGATCGCGAACGCCCCGACCGTTACCTCGCGGACTGGGCGCTCCTCGGGGTAGAACTCGTCGCTGCCCATGAAGACGTCCCGCCGGGCAGCGACGCCATGCCCTTGTGCTCGGCGACGTTGTGGGCGGTCAGCTCGCTGATCGTGCCGTTCTGACCCTGCGCCGATGGACCGTCGTCGCCCCAGATGTAGAAGATCAGCGTGTTCTCGCCGTAGAGCTTGCCGGCGGATCCACGCGATCGTGTCATCGGCCAGATCCTCCTCAAGGTGGTACCCCTCCTCCGGGGTCTTCGGCGGCGCGACATAGTCCAGGTTTCGCACCAGCGTCGGCTCCCAGCTCGACGTCTCCGCTCCGAGGAATCCGTAGAAGTACTCAAAGCCGAGGCCTCGTGGGCCAGTTCTCAAACGGGCCGGCCGGGCCAGCCTCCTCCGCCGGCGTGTTATGCCACTTGCCCCACGCCCCCGTGGCGTAGCCGTAATCCGTCAGAACGTCTGCCACAAGTGCGCTGCTCTTGGGAATCCGCCCGTAGTAGCCCTCCCAGTCATTCGCAAACTCGGTGATGATCCCGAACCCCACCCGATGGTGATTGCGCCCGGTCAGCAGTGACGCGCGTGTCGGCGAGCACAGCGCCGTGGTGTGAAACCGGTTGTAAGCGATCCCCTCCCCGACGATGCGATCCAGCGTCGGCGTGTTGATCTCGCCGCCAAATGTGGACGGGTGGCCGGGCCCCCCGTCGTCGATCATCATGATCAGACCGAGCGGCTGACGAGAGCCACACTCGCGCTCATGGTCGGCTCCGGGTACGTTGTCAGCGCGTAGGCCCGCTTGGCGGGTGCCGTGGCGGGCTGAGTTTAGCCGGCCATTGTGGTGGCTTCGGCGGCGTCGGAGAGGCGCTCCTCGGCGGGGGCGGTGTTGGTGTCGAGTTCGCGGGCCGCTTTGATGGCTGCGCGTCCGAGCGCGTTGGCGTAGGTGGGGAAGGAGAAGGGCACGAGCGCGAGTTGCTCGACGGTCATGTTGGCTGCCATCGCGATCGCCGCGAGCTGGGCGAGTTCGCCGGCGCGTTCTCCGACGATGTGGCAGCCGAGGATGGTGTGGTGCTGGCGGTCGGCGATGAGCTTGCAGAACCCGGTGGGGCGTCCGTCGATGATCGGTCGTGGCAGGGAGTCGAAGTGCTGGGTGGAGACGATGACCTCGTGGGTCTGGCGGGCCGTCGCCTCCTTGAGTCCGACGGAGGCGTATTCCGGGTCGGTGAAACTGCCGAGGGGGCTGACCTCGGCTGGCAGGGCGGTGGTGGTGCCGAGGACCGCGTTGGTCGCGGCGAGGTATGCCTCGCGGGCTGCTTCATGGACGACCATCACGTGTCCGGTGATGTCGCCGGCGGCGAAGATGTGCGGCGCGCTGGTGCGAAGCTCCGTGTCGACCTGAACGTAGCCGCGTGGGTCGGTCTGGACGCCGGCGGCGGGGAGGTTGAGCTCGGCGGTGTTGGCGACCCAGCCGACCGCGACGACCGCAAGTCGCTGCGTCGATGTGGCCTGGAGCGCCGTCGTGTGCGTAGGTCAGCTGCACTCCGGCTGGGGAGGGTTCGAGGCGGTCGATCTTCCCGGCGTTCTCGAGCACCTGGATCCCTGAGGTGGCCAGGGCTTCGCTGACCGCGGTGGCGACGTCTTCGTCCTCGCTCATGAGGATCCGGGGTGCGGCCTCGAACAGCGTCACGTGTGACCCGAAGGCGTTGAAGATCGAGGCGAGCTGCACTCCAGTCGCGCCGGCGCCGATCACCAGCATCGACGCAGGGGCGGAGGCGAGGGTCCAGGCGTCGCTGTGGGTGCAGGCCAGGTGGAAGCCGGGGAGGTCGAGTCGGCGTGACACGCCGCCGGTGCAGATGATGATCTTCGCGGCGTGTAGTCGTGGGGCGTGCTCGCACTGGATCACGTGTGGTTCGGTGAACGCGGCGGCGCCGGCGTGCTCGTGAAGCGTGACTCCGGCCTGTTGGAGCTCTTCTCGCAGCAGCGAGTGGCCGCGGACATCGGCGGTCACCTCGCGGACGCGGTCCAGCAGCCGCGCGTAGTCGAGCGTGGGTTCGCCGGTGGTGATGCCATAGCGCGGGAGCTGTGAGGTTTCGCGCATCAGGCGTGCAGCGTGCGCCAGCGTGCGGACGGGCACCGGTCCGTCGTTGGCGGCCATGCCCCCGAGCTGATCGCGGGTGACCAGCGCGGTGCGGGCCCCGAGTCGCGCCGCGCGAAGCGCCGCCACCACCCCGGCGGGGCCGGCGCCGATCACCACCAGATCGTGGTTCGTGGCGCCCGCGGCAGTCATCGTGACGATTTTCCGGGTCGGGGTCGCCGGCGGCGTCCCCCGTTTCGGGTGACGCGGTGTCTGCGGCGCCGTGGGAGGGTGAGACGATGCGTGCGATCACGGCGGTGCCAGGCCAGGGCGGAAGTGTCAGTGTCGAGGAGGTCCCCGAGCCGGCCGAGTCGGACGGTGGGGTGCTGGTCCGTGGCCTCGGGATGGGCGTTTGCGGTACCGACCGCGAGATCGCCGAGGGGGGATATGGTGAGCCACCGCCGGGAGAGGGCAAGCTGATCATCGGCCACGAGGGTCTTGGCGAGGTGCTCGAGGCACCGGCCGGCTCGGGGTTTCGTCTCGGGGATCTGGTGGTCGGGATCGTGCGACGCCCCGACCCGGTTCCGTGCCCCGCGTGCGCCGCCGGCGAGTGGGACATGTGCCGCAATAACCGCTTCGCCGAGCGTGGGATCGTCCGCCGGCACGGATACGGAAGCGAGAAATGGCGTGTCGAACCGGAGTTCGCTCTGGCGATTCCCTCGGCGCTGGGCGAGCTCGGGCGTGCTGCTCGAGCCGACTTCGGTGCTGGCGAAGGCGTGGGACCAGGTCGACCGGATCTCCCAGCGGGCGTTCTTCCTCCGCGGCCGAGCGCTGGTCACCGGCGCGGGGCCAATCGGACTGCTGGCCTGCCTGCTGGGAGTGCAGCGGGGCTATGAGGTGCACGTCGTCGACCTGGCGACCGAGGGACCCAAGCTCGACTTGGTCGAAGCGCTCGGCGCCCACTATCACCCGGGAGACGCCGCGGATCTCGACGCCGAGGTGGACGTCGTGATCGAGTGCACCGGACTCGGGGCGGTCGGACGTCGGGCCGCCCAGAAACTCATAACCGGCGGGATCGTGTGCCTGACGGGGATCATGAACGTGGAGCCGCAGTTCGACGTGGACGCGACCACGCTGAATCGCAACATGGTGCTGCGCAACGCGGTGCTATTCGGCACCGTGAATGCCGGCCGGCGTCACTGGGAGCAGGCTGTCGACGCGCTCGCGTCTGCCGACCCGGCCTGGTTACACGGGATGATCACCCGGCGGGTGCCGCTCACTCGGTGGAGCGAGGCGCTCGAGCGCCAGCCGCAGGACATCAAAGTCGTCGTCGATCTCACGGCATGACCGCCTCAAGCGCGGCTCCGTGGTCGGCGACGCCCGGGCTGCTCAGCGAGGGCCCACGCTGGGATGACGAGCGCCAGGAGCTGCTGTGGGTCGACATCCTCGGCCGACAAATCCACCGCGGCACACTGGCCGCCGACGGCGCCCTTGACCACGTCGTAACGATCTCGCTCGACCGCCACGTCGGCGCGGTCGCGCCCGTACCGGCCGGCGGATATGTGGTGGCCGCCGGACCAGGGTTTCTATTTGTTGACGAGGACGGATCAGTGTGGGACCTGGCCCAGCCCGAGGGCGGCCGGACCGACGTGCGGATGAACGACGGGGCGTGCGACCCGCAGGGGCGGTTCTGGGCCGGAACGATGGCCTATAACGAGTCCCCCGGCGCGGGCGCGCTCTATCGCCTCGAGCTCGACGGCAGCTGCACCACCGTGCTCACCGGACTCACGATCGCCAACGGGATCGGCTGGAGCCCCGACGGCAGCACCATGTACCTCAACGACAGCGGCACCGGCTGCCTCGAGACATTCCGCTTCCATAGCGACAGCGGCGCGATCACCAACCGGCGCACGCTGGTACGCAGCGACGAACCCGGCGTCGTGCCCGACGGACTCACAGTCGACGCGGACGGCGGAATCTGGGTCGCGTGGTGGGGCGGCGGGGCCGTCAACCGCTACGCGCCCGACGGATCGCTCCTCGCCAGCATCCAGCTCCCGGTCGACCGACCCACCTCGTGCGCCTTCGGCGGGCCTGAGCTGGAGACGCTGTTCGTGACCACCGCGCGCGAGGGACTCGACGACAGCGCCCTCGCCCGACAACCCGACTGCGGGCGAGTGTTCGCGGTCTCCGGGCTGGGAACGGGCGGGCTCCCCTGCCAGCCCTACCGCGGACGAATCCCAAAAGCCGCGCCCACTCAATGACAGCCGACAGGCCGGCGCGATGAAGCACACGTCGGTCGACATCTACCTGGTGATCGACACCTTCCTGCTGTTGCTGATCGGGATCGGTCCGAAGATCGCGCTGGTGCCGTTCGTCGAGATCACCGCACCGCTCGACGGCGCAACCAAGGCCAAGGTCGTCCGCAAGATGCTGACCACCGCCACCGTCGTCGCTCTGATCCTCCTCGGGCTCGGCGAGTTCCTATCCAGGCTGCTTCACTTCTCGACCGGGTCGCTCTCGATCGCCGGGGGGATCATCCTCATCATCATCGCGATCACGATGGTCCTGGGAAGCGCGGACGCCGGCGACAGCTCGGCCATCAAGGGACGCGACCCGATGCGCATCGCCGTGTTCCCGCTCGCCGTCCCCTACCTCATGAACCCCGCCGGCATCGTGGCATTGGTGACCCTCTCAGCCGAGGCGGACTCGGTCGCCGTCTTCGCGATGGTCCTCGGCGTCCTCGCTCTGGTGCTCGCGCTCGACGTGGGCGTATTCCGCCTGGCCAACCGGGCCAGCGACCATCTAGACGAAAGCCGCATGCTCGTCACCGAGAAGATCTTCGGCATCCTGCTGGCGGCACTCGCCGTCCAACTCGTGCTCGACGGCTTCGACAGTCTCGGCCTCATACATCTATCCGGTCACTGACCGGCACACCCCGGGCAACGGGGCCGTCGGCGGGAGCAGAGTTATGGCCTGACATCCGGGCCGCCCCGCAGCGGCAGGGGGCTCAATGGTCACCCCATTCGGATGACGCATGGACCTCGGACGATGCTTAGGGTGGGAACAGCAAGCTTCGCGCGCGGGCATTTCCCGACGCGCCGGTACGCCACTCCAATCCTGCATCCCAGCCACCCAGCCGCGGCGAGCCAACCCTGGCCTCGGCATTCGCTTGAAAGGCCGACACATGACGATTCTCTGGATCATTCTGGGCGTCTTATACGTGGCGTGCTGGATCTACTTCGGACTGAGTACCTTTCGCAAAGGGCATTTCTGGCTCTTCTGGATCGGTTTCTTCTTCCCGTTCCTGTGGATCATCGGCGCATTGATCGGGCCGACGCCACGCGCCGCCGCTCGGATGACGTAGGCGCGATCCTATGTACGCATGCGGTGCCTGACCCGCCTCTTTCATCGTCGGCGGCTGTGCCCGAGCCGGGGGGGCGCGCCTGGGTCGGGTCTCATCATTGGAAGAACGGCAAGGTTGTGTTCGACATCAACCCGCAACTGACCGGGAGGACCGCACGCGATCCTTGAGCACGAGTAGCACGTCGCGCTTGCGGAGGGGATCGGTGTATAGATGGCTGTGGTTTCCGAGGATGAATCGGCGCAGACTCCGGCGAAGCTGCCGCTGACGGCACGTCTGCTGCTGCGTGAGTCGCTGACCGCGCGGAGGGCGGCCGGGATCATCGCGGCGTTTACGGTGCTGGTTACGGTCGTGGGGGGGATCCTCGAGCGTGTGCTTGACCATCAGGAGTACCCGACGATCGGTAGGGGTCTGTGGTTCGCGCTGCAGACCGTGACGACCGTGGGGTACGGTGACGTCACTCCCGAACGGGCCATCGGTCGATTCATCGCCTCGGTTGTGATGCTCTCCGGGATCGGCTTCCTCGCCGTGATCACGGCATCGGTCACGGCCACGCTGGTCGAGAGCAGCAGGCGACGCTTCGCCGCGCAATCCCACTTGGACGAAGCCCGGCAGCTCGAGCGGATCGATCAACGGTTGGCAAGGATCGAGGCGACACTCGCTCAGCGAGCGCCCGGGAGGTCATCCGATGGAATCGAGTGATGAGCGCGGGTCGCTGACACCCGGGACCGGTGACGCGCCGGCGATGGCGACCCCGGCGGCGGCCGAGGAGCCCTCCCCGAAGGGTCGCATCAGACCACCACTGGATCAACGGCCATTGTCGCCAGCTGGTAGAGCCGTTCACTCCCAACTACAGGGGTCCCCTCCGGCATGGATGGGTGTGGATGGTGCAGTGATCGCCGCCTCCTGCTGACTTTTCCCCTGCTAATAACAATGTTCGGCCATCGCTCCTCGCGACCGTGCGAGTCGGCTACGCTGCAATCGAGTAGAGCTTGAGCGACTGGTACCGCTACGGTGCAGCAGACTTTGCTGCTCGCCAACCCGTGTCACATACGGAGCGATTCGTAAAAGCCCTGCAAAACAGCACTTGCCGACGTAGCTCAGCTGGTAGAGCACTTCACTCGTAATGAAGGGGTCCGGGGTTCGAGTCCCCGCGTCGGCTCT
>CAVWBJ010000002.1:0-445445 GCA_963753235.1 uncultured Solirubrobacteraceae bacterium
CCTCGGCGGCGTGGCGGCGGGGTTGGCCGCCGCCGCCGTCGTCGCGATCGCTTACCGCCGCAACCTGATCAGCGGATCGTGGCTCCAGGTGATCCCGGTCGCCGGCGCGGGCCTCGCCTATGGAATCGCGGTCGCGCTCGGCGGGTCGGGGTTCATCGCCGCGTTCGTCGCGGGAGCGATCTTCGGCGGGCTCGTCAGCCAAGAGTCCGAGCAGGCCTCGCGACTGAACGAGGAGCTCGGAGGACTGCTGGGAGGAGTCACCTTTCTGATCTTCGGCGCGGTGCTGCTCGGCCCCGCGCTCAAGCACGTGAGCTGGCAGATCGCGCTCTACGCGGTACTCAGCCTGACGCTGATCCGCATGCTGCCGGTCGCGATCGCGATGATCGGCACCGGCGCCCGCATGCCGACCGTCGGCTTTCTCGGCTGGTTTGGCCCGCGCGGTCTCGCCTCGATCGTGTTCGCGGTGATCGTCGTCGAGGAGGCACACCTGCCCGGGGCCGAGACGATCCTGCTCACCACCTACCTGACCATCGGCCTGTCGGTGCTCGCGCACGGGCTCAGCGCAGCGCCACTGGCTGAGCGCTACGCCCGCTGGTACGAATCCCATCCGCGCGACCGCCGTCCGGCGATGGAAAGCGTCCCCACACCAGACCATCGCACCCGCGGAGCGCCTCACCCGCACCCGACGCGCCGGCATGAGCACAACGCCCGCGGATCGCCGTCCGGAGCCACCTGCCTTTCGCCCCGAGGGCCGGCCCCACGAGCTCGCACGCGTCCTGCGCCGCAAACGCCGGCTGCGGGCCGGCACCGTCCAACTGCTGGGTGCCGCGGCCGCTGTTGGGCTGGCCTTCCTCGCACCGCAAGTCCACATCGGGTTCGACATCCCCACAACGCGGGCGATCGAGATGCTGATCGCCGTCGGCGCGGGCACGGTGACGTTCATCGGAATCGTGTTCTCGCTCCTGTTCCTGGTCGTCCAGTTCGCGTACGACCACGTTCACGCCGCGGCTGAACCTGTTCCGTGACGATCCGATCGTGTGGCGCGCGTTCGCGTTCTACACGGCGGTGGTTGTCTACTCTCTGACGGCCGCGCTGGTGATCGGGCGGGACGAAAAGACCTCCGCGGTCGTGCCGATCGTCGCGTTCGTCGCCGTGCTCGCAGTGATCATCGTGTATCGGCGGCTGCAGATGGGCGCGTTCACGTCGATCCAGCTTGCCTCCGCCCTGGCCCAGATCGCGCGCCGCGGCCGCGGAGTGATCGACGGCCTCTACGTACTGAAAGCGCCGGCCACCGATGCCACCGCCGGGCCAGGTCCCGCAGCACCCGCAGCCAGGGTTGAAGAAGCTCTGCAGGAGATCCTCTGGCCCCGGCCGTCCGCGGTGGTCCAAGTGATCGATGTGCCGCGTGTCCTGCGCGCGGCGGAGCGTGCCCACGCGGTCGTCGAATTCAAGGTGGGATCCGGCGAGATGATCGCCGAAGGGGCGCACCCTGGCCGTCGTCAGGCGGACAGACAGAAGCAGAGCTCGAGCGGGAGGTCTTGAAGGCGCTCATCGTCGGCGAAGAGCGAACGTTCGAGCAGGATCCGGCGTTTGCACTCCGGTTGCTCGCGGACATCGGGCTGAGGGCACTGTCACCTGCCGTGAATGACCCCAGCCACGGCGGTGCAGGCGCTCGACACAATCGACGGCCTGCTTCGCGTGCTCGCCACCCGGGACCTCAGCGTCGAGCATGTTGCCGGCAAGCGACGGCACCATCCGAGTCAGGCTCGTGCTCCCGACCTGGGACGACTACCTCGCTGTCGCCGTCGATGAGATCCTCGCGCTCCCGGCACTCTCCCCGAACGTCTCGCGCCGGATCCTGCGCCTGCTCGACGAGCTCGCAGTGATCACACCACCGAGCAGGCAACCCGAAATCGAGGCTCGCCGCCGCAAAATCCACGATCCTGAAAGGACGCCGGATCTGCCCACCACCGAACACCACGCCGGCATCTAGGCTCGCACCACGGACGCTGTGGCACCCGGGACCTCCAGCGCTCGAGGTGCCGAGCTGCGGCGTGACAAGCGCCGACGCTTCGGATGAGAAGCGGCCCTCGATCTGACAATGGGGCAAATCGTCCTTCTTGCGTTCGCAGCGGCGGTCTTCCCGACGCTGATCGCCTGCGTGGCGGTCATGATCTCGCGGCCCGAGCCCCGCGGACTGTTGCTGGCGTTCTATCTGGGCGGGCTGATCTCGAGCTTGACATCGGGGGTTGTTGTACTGCGTACTTCAGCGACGGCAATGCGGTGCTCGGCAGCACCAGCTCCACCCCGAGCCATGGCACCTCGATCGTGGCAGGACTGGTTTCGCTGCTGCTGGCCTGGCTGATGGCATCACGCCGCGGCCACGGGCTGCTGGATCGGTGGCGCAGCCGCCACCCACGCCGCCACGAAAAGAAGCAGGGACCCTCGTGGGCCGAGCGTCACCTCAATCGAGCAAATGCGAGGGTCGCATTTGCCGTCGGTGCGGCGATCAATCTACCCGGACCGTTCTACCTGCTCGCGATGGGCGACATCGCGACCGGCGACTACACCACCGCCGAGCAGCTCGGTCTGATCGTGCTGTTCAACGCGATCATGTTCGTGCTCGTCGAGGTGCCGCTCATCGGATACCTCGTGCAACCCGAAGCGACTGCCGAGCGGGTCGCCAGCTTCGCGACCTGGCTCAACGCCAACGGTCTGCGAGTCATGGGCTGGCCGGTCGGTGCGGTTGGCATCGGCCTGATCGTGCAGGGCCTCGCCGCAGCAACAGGCTGATGCGCACCGCAGGCGCTACAAACGGTCCCGCACCGGAAGAGAGGCAACAGCCCTACCTGCCCACAGTCGGCGGCGAGCCCGACGTCTCTTTCCCTTCGGAATCCTCCCTGCGCTCCCCTCGTCGACCACACAGACCGCGTGCTCCTCGCTGGCCCAATCCACCCCGGCAAACCGATCACCAGACATGACCACCACTCCCTCCAACACCGGATTGACTGATCGCCGGCGCGAGATACCCTGGCGGTTGCTTGCTGATGGCGCTCTGGGCGCGACCTCCTGTTGCCGCTCAACGGGCACCTCGACGGAACATCGGGAGGCGCTGGTCTAAATCGGGCCCTCTGACCGGGCAAGCCCAAAGAGGCGCTCTCCCGACATCCGCCGACCCCTAAAGCTTGACCAGTAAGCCCGAGCCAGCAGCGCCGGCGAACCGCGTGTCCCGAGCCTTTGGCCTGCCTTGCTCGCAGGTGGCGCACGTCAGGTTCCGGGGCGGGATGCCCGGCGGGCCCAATGGGGGAGAGGCGGCAACGCTATTCGATTCGAACGTAAGCGGCGCGCAGCGGCGTGCTCGGTGAGCTGAGCCTGAGTAGTTGCATCAGCAGGGACCGCACCCAACTGCGGAGACCGAATGGCGGGCGCACGGATGGCGGCGCGGCTGACAGGGACGATATTGCGTATTGCCTAGCCATACCTGACGCACAACTCTGGAGATGGATGATGGCTGTCACCACCCCACCAAACGGTTACGGACAAGCTCCTGACCCACCCATGGTCGAACGGCCCCGCCACAGTCCCCACCCCCTCCCGTCGGTCCGGACCGGCCAACTGGACGCCATCGGTGGTGTCGGCGCGGTTGGGTCATCGGCCTAGCTGCCCTCCTCGTCGGAATCGGCTTAGGCGCGGCCTCAGGATCTGGATCAACCAAAACGAACACAACGACAGTCACGACGCCGGGTCAGACGGTCCTCAAGACAGTGCCGGGCGCTACTAAGACCGTGACGGTATCCGCCCCCACGCAAACGGTCACCAAAACGGTGACGGCACCATCGACGCCCGGCAGGCAGCGGGAACAGCGGGTCAGCCAACAGCGGGAAGCCTCGCCCGCATCGAACTTGACGAGTTCCCAGCAAAACGCGGCCGCGGCCGCCAGCAACTATCTCTCAACGTCGCGCTTCTCTAGGCAAGGACTGATCGATCAACTTTCCTCCTCCGCTGGGGACGGATACCCGGTCAGTGACGCCACGGTGGCCGTCGACAGCTTGCACGTCGACTGGAATGCTCAAGCCGTGAGGTCGGCGAAGAACTATCTGCAGACCACATCATTCTCCTGCCAAGGACTTATCGAGCAGCTTTCGTCGTCCGCCGGTGAGCAATTCACGGTGGCCCAAGCACCGTACGCGGCGAACAAGGCCCGTCTTTGTTGATGTGATTCGGCACGGTGGTGGTGAATGCTGCAGTTCGCCGACGCGCCGCCCACGGGGTCGGAGTCGTGGTGATGTCACGGGTCCTTTCTCGCCTACCTCCCTCGCGGGACCGGAGCCATCCTTTACGGCCAGAACAATCGGGGCGCAACAGCCACGGCGCACGTGCTCCTGGGGACCAACGCCGCCGTAGCGCGAACAGCGGCGACGCCGCAGCGTCGGCACTGCCGCCTTGATTGAGAGGGCACTTCGCCGCATCGCCGGATGGCTTCGGGATTGTCGCCGACCCGGGCGTCTCGGCCGGACTGCTGTTTCTGGCCAGCGCTGCGGTAAAGCAGAAGTCCGCGTCAGCAGCACGGGTCGGCGACGGCTAAGCGTGCGTGCCGGGGCACTAACGGGAGATCGCTTCTCGCAACTCGCGCATGAGCACGGGTCTTACGGACATCGCTCAGGTTATTGGGTAGCGCGTACGCTCTCAGGCCTTCGTGCGCTGCTTCGGGTTCGGCCGCGACGGTCGTCGTCCGTAGGGCTCTTCAACAACACAACTACGCGGGCTGCGGGCCTCGCTGCCGGCGAGGAATGCTCCGGCGCGGTGCTATCCGGCCGTGCAGCCGCACCTGCGAGAACCCGCAGTCACTTTTCGTAGGCCTTACGGATGCATCGGGCGGGCGGTCGCTCGATGGTGGTTGCATCGATGGCTGCGCTCAGAACCGCATCACAATCGCACCACACGAAGGCACGAATGCCGCCGCGCTGGGTCGTCCGGTTCGCGTGGGCCGCCCATCGCGGCCTGTATCGCGTGAGTCGCGGACGCATCGGGCTGTGGCGGCCCAAGCCGGGCCGCTGGGGCGGTATGCGGCTGACCACAGTCGGGCGCCGCAGCGGGCAGGCGCGCTCGGTCTTCGTCGGCTACTACGAGGACGGCTCAAACCTGGTCACGATGGCGATGAACGGCTGGGGTGACGCCGAGCCGGCCTGGTGGCTCAACCTCCAGGCGCACCCCGAGGCGACGGTCAAGCTTGCCGACGGCAGTCGGCGCGTCACCGGCCGCGCGGCGCATGGCGAGGAGCGTGAACGTCTTTGGGAGCGCTGGCGCGAGATCGACAAGGGTCTTGACCGCTACGCCGCGCGTCGGTCGATGCAGACCGCCGTGGTGATCCTCGAGCCCGCTGACCGGCGTCCGTGATAAGCCCGAGCCGAGCTGCCAGTGTTGCGGGGTCCTTTACATCGTCGGGACGGTGGCCGGCGTGCTCAGCAAGGTCTCCAGCACGAGCGTGAGCGGCGCCACCGATCCGCTGAGCGAAGCCGCAAAAGCACTCCAGCGCGATTGTCACCAGCGCCCTGCTCATCATCGTCATGGGGTATGGCTCCGGCTGGAGGCATCTCCGGCGTCGGTCAAGGTGCCGCTAGGCGACCTTACTGCTCGCCGGCGGACGGACGTGGGTGCCTGTCCGCGGTCGGGCGACCGGCTTTGGCTCGGGACGCAGGTAGCGCATGGCCAGAAGGACCACGATTGGAGCTGCGCTGACGACCGCGATCGTCCGGAACCACAGCGTTCCTCCGTCAGTGCCCGATTGCAGTGCGTGGAGGAGGCCGAGTACGTAGACGATCGCGGCGGTCCGGTGGATCTGGCGCCACCGGCGTGCACCGATCCGCCGGCGGATGAAGTACGTCGGCCCGACGACCACGGCGAGGTAGCCGCCGATGATGCCGAGCCCGGTCCAGATTGGCCGGTAGCTCATCGAGAACGGGATCGCGATCCCACTGAGACCGGGCTTCAGCCACCTGTCGCCGAGCAGCAGCACCCCGTGGAAGAAGATTGCCGCTAGGGCCGCCAGGGCGATCTGCTCGTGAATCTTCACCAGTGAGCGCTTGAGCCCGGGGCGGCGGCCAAAGCCGTTGGCCATGTACAGCCCGAGCGTGACCGAGCAGGCGATCAATACGAACGCGACGATCGCAGCGGAGCGCGAGGCGAGCCACATCCAGTACGCCGATGGATCGCGCTCAACCACCGGGCTGCCCTTGCTCGCTGCCCTCGGGCTCCCCGCCGGGCGCCGGGACGGTGATCGTGCGCGTCACATGCGTGCCGGCGCTCCCGCCGAGCTGTGGAACCCGGGTCGGCGGTGCGAACACTGCAAACGCAGCAAGTCCGCCGAGTGCGAGCACGACGAGCATCGCGACGACCTTCGTCGCAATCGACGGACGTGAGAACAGAGGGGGTTGCCGCAGTGCGCTCATGGCGCACCGGCTCCGCTGCCCGCGGCCGAGGTGCCCGCAGCCGAGGCGCCCGCAACCGAGGTGCCCGCCGCACCGCCCGTCGCCGACGTGCGGGTCACCACCTTGGTGACCTGGGCGGCCGTCCCGCCGCGGGCCGACTGGATCGCGGGCGCCGGGAGCGGACCAGGGCCGAGCGCCGGATCGCGCCCGTTGCGAACCTGGATCGCCATCAGCGTGAGTACGACAAGGAACAATCCCAGCGCGCCGGTGATCACCGCGAGGGGGCTCGGCAGGGGCCGCGCGAGGCGCTGCGGCTTGGCTGGCGGCTGTGCTTTACGTGTCGGTTCGTCGCTCATGTTCAGTCCGTTCCGCAGACCTTGAAGCCGTAGCCGCGGGCAAAACCGGCCAGCAGTCGTGTCAGATCGTCGAGGTCGCTCTGTCGTGCCTCGACCGTTGTCAGGTCACGTGCGAGGATCGCCCGATGGATCTGCTTGCGGATCGAAAGCTGCCGGACGATCACGTCGAACACATTCGTCCTCAGCGCGCGGGCGTCGCCGCGTGGCGGCGTGATCGCCTCGATTTCGCGTAGCTCGTCGGCGCTCAGGACGCTCGCGACCACATAGCGACGGGCGATGTCACTGAGGGCGCCAGTGGAGTCCTCTTGCTCCTTGATTCGCTCGGGGTCGATGCGGCCACAGATGCGGTCCACCCGCGCTACGTACGCTCTGCGCGCCGGGTCGGTGACCGGCGCCGACACCGGCACCTCAAGCGGCGCCCCTGTCGTGACGGCTGCCACGGGGCGTGCCGTGACGGTGGCGGTCGCGCCGATGCTTGGCTCCGACCCGCGGCGTTGGTCGCCGCCGCAGCCGGTGACGAGCAGAGCGCTGGCGGCGGCGATCGCGGCGAAACATCGATTGATCGGCATAGCACCACCATCGCGGAGCGCCGGGACCGTGCCGTCTGCCCGGGCTTCGGATCTCGCTCGGTAATTCGCCGCAGACCTGCACGCGGCTCTCTAGCGGGTGTCGTTGGCGCCCGGAATCCGTTGAACGTCACCGTTGTCGTGCACCACGAGCCCGCCGTGGCCGCAGAGAAACCGCGGTGCGCCATCGGGCCCGCTGAGCAGCGCGGCCTTGGCGAGCGCCTCTGCCTCCACTCCGGTGGGGGCCCTGGCAGTGGCGGCGATCAACCCCGTCCACGCGGGCTCGCCCGTCGCCGGGTCGATCAGGTGATGGGCGAAGCTGCCGTCCTCGCGCTGCCACAGGCGCACGTCGATCCCCGAGGTGGCGGCAGCTCCGTGGTGGATCCGGAAGCTGTCCACGGAGCCACCGGTCAGCGGGTGCTGGACGTCGACCTCAACCGGCCATCGATCCGGTCTCACCCCACCCACACGAACATCCCCGCCGCAATCGATCACGAACCGCTCATAGCCGGCAAGCCGGTCGGCCAGCAGGTCCGCCGCGAGACCCTTGCCGACACCGCCAAGGTCGATCAGCACTCCCGGATCGCGTCGGATCGCGGCCGCGTCATCGAGCACCGCGACCGAGGTCCAGACCGGATTCGCGCGCGCCCCTGCCGGAAGTCGCGGCGGCGCGGTCGCAAGCGCATCAGCCAGCGGGACCGAGGCGACGCCCGCGCGGGAGGCGACGTACCCGGCGGCACGGACCGCTGGCAGCACGGTGAGATCGACCAGCCCATCGGTCCACTCCGCCGCCCACAGACCTGCGTGCACAGCTCTCCGCAGCAGCGCCGATGCCGGGACCTCGACACGCGGATCGCGGTTGAGAAGAGACAGTTCGCTGTCCTCGAGGAACCGCGACAACACCCGCTCAAACTGGGCCACCATCGCCTGCGCCACGATCGCCATCGCAGCCGCCGGCAGCGCGGCGGGATCGGCCGGTGGCCCGATGAGCACGCTAATCGACGTACCCATCCCCCGGAACTCGCGCTCCACAAGCGCCACCACCCGGTTCTACCACAGCGGGATCGCCGCGCTGCTGACCTCCCGTGGGCAGCGGACGATGGACCGTCGAGGGCCCCCGCGTGAACGCTCGGCGCTGATGCGGCCGGGTCTATCGGCGGGTCTTCTGAGCCCCGCGAGCATGCGCTGCGCTCAGATCGAGCGCGATCACCAGGATCAGCGTGGCCACCCACGCGTTGACCGGATTAAAGAGCAGCGGCTCGTGGCCTCCGATGTTGTTGGCAATCAGCCAGACGATGAACCAGATGAGCGTCATTGGTGAGCCTCGACCTTCTTTAGCTGGACACGTTTGCGTGTTCCACTCCGGCTCGGACTCCGGCGCGTGCTGATGTCTGGAACACCGACTCCTCGCGGCGGGCAGGCGGGCGCTGCGACGCTCGCCGGCGACCGGGGGGACGTCGGCGATGACATCGGTCTCGTCATGTGCTGATCGGCCGTCCTGGAGGGGCGTGGGCATGGCGCCCTGTGGCGATAGCCCACATGACCACCATGTCGAGGACCAGCAGCGAGAGTGGGGTCAGCGAGCCGGTGATCAGCGCCAGCACGCCGAGCACCGAGGCGACGCCACCCAGCACGCCGTACAGCGTCGAGGTGACAGCTCGGGCGCCGGTGGCACAGGCGCCGACTCCCAGGGCCATGATCACTGCGGCCGCCCACCGATGGCTATCCCCGATGAGCGGGACGTTCCAGGCCTCATGAGTTGCCAGGAAGGCGAGCACGGCAAGCCCGGTGAGGCTTGTGGCCACGGCGTCTTTACGCGTGAGGGTCATCTTGTGCCTCCTTTCCGTGAATTGAGCATCACTCTGCGGTGAACGCGCGGCATCCGGCGCGGCATGCAACCGTCCCGGGGTCAACTGCGGACGCTGAGCACGATTCCGGCAAACCGCGAACACACGGCGACCCCAGTATCCCGGCGCCCCGAGCAAATACACATTGCAACCTGCGGCTATGCACCGATGCCCGTATCCGCGGATGAGTCTTGACTGGACATATGGTGGCCGGTCAAGTGGAGCGCAAGACACCGCTCCCGATCAAGCAGCGAGCCAGGACGCTCGAGGCGGCACGACACGCATGACTGCTGTGATCGAAACCCACGGGTTGACGAAGCGGTACAGAGGTGCGCGTGGCGTTGACGACGTCTCGATCTCGGTCGTGCGCGGGGAGATCTACGGCTTCCTCGGACCGAATGGTGCTGGTAAGACAACAACGATCCGGACGCTGCTCGACCTGCTGCATCCGACGGGCGGCGTCGCGCTGATCTTCGGGCTCGATAGCCGGCGAGCGAGCCGGGAGATCCGGGCACGGCTCGGCAACCTTCCGGGGGACTTCACGTGCGATCCGCGACTCACGGGCCGCGAATTCCTCGAGTTCTGCGCCGCCGCACGGGGCATGGGCGATCTCGGGACGGCACCCGTCCTGACGCAGCGCTTTGAAGCGGACCTCGGCCGGCGGGTGCGCGATCTTTCCCGCGGGAATCGACAGAAGATCGGGCTGATCCAGGCTCTGTTCCACGACCCTGAACTGCTGGTGCTCGACGAGCCGACGACTGGGCTTGATCCGTTGATGCAGGAGGAGTTCGTGACGGTGATCGACGAGTATCGCGAACGCGGCGGGACGGTGTTCCTGTCGTCCCACGACCTCGACGAGGTCGAGCGCGTCTGCGACACCGTCGCGATCGTCCGCGATGGACGGATCGCTGCCGTTGAAAACGTGGCTGAGCTCCGCGGCCGTGCTTACCACCACGTTCGGATCGAGTTCGACTCGCCGGTCGACGAGGCCGAGTTCCTGCGCGTTGAGGGCGTTGGCGAACTCGAGGTCGACGGCAACCGCGTGTCGTTCAAGGCGCTCGGCGATCTGGACGCGGTCGTGAAGGCCGCGGCCCGCCACACGGTCAAGGACATCGAGCTCACTGAGCCGACACTCGAGGAGATCTTCCTGACCTTCTACGGCCGGAACGGCACATCATGACCGTCCAAGACCATCCAACCGCAAGCCTGGGGCGCAGGTCGGCGCCGGGTTGGCCGGTTGAACTCTCCGCAGTCGTTCACCGCGGGCTTCGCGATCGGCGGCGGTCGGTCCTCGTTTGGGGCGGGTCGCTGGGTGCGCTCGGAGCGTTCATGGCCGCCATCTACCCCACCATCCGCAGCTCGATCGAGCAGCTCGCCACGAGCTATCCATCCGGGTTGAAGGAGGCTTTCGGCGTCCAGGCGATGAACACCGTCGAGGGATACATCCACGCCGAGCTGTTCAGCTTGATCGTGCCGCTCGCGATCGCCTACTACGCGATCCGCGCGGTCGCCACCCCGATCGTCGGCGCCGAGGAGCGTGGCCAGCTCGACACGATCCTGGCCCTTCCCCTCTCTCGGACCGTCCTGGCGGCGGGCGCATGCCTTGTCGCGGCGCATCAGTTCCGCGGCGATCCTGATCCTGCTCGGAGCGTCCACGTTCATCGTCGGGTGGGCTTGCGGTACTCACATCTCACTCGGCTTGGTCACGGCCGGGGTCACCGGCGTCATTCCCGCTCGCGCTGTTTGCGGCCGGGCTGGCGGGGCTCGCTTCAGGGGCATTGCGGAGCGCACTGACGGTCAGCGGGGTGGCGATGGGGACGCTCGTGGCGATGTACGCGTTCGACCTCGCCGGTCGGCTCGCGCACGCGCTCGAGCCGCTTCGCTGGATTTCCGTCTTTCGATACTACGGAGCACCGTTGACGAACGGAATCGACCCAGCCTCGTTCATTGGACTTGCCGCCGCAGGTGTGCTGTTGATGATTCTTGGCGCGATGCTGTTCGAACGTCGCGACGTCCTTCACTAGCCATGGATGATCCTGAGCTGAAAGGGGCGAAACGACAGTGATCTCGGACGACGGTGTGATCAGCGACGCGGCGCGTGACAATGCACGCGAGCACATACGCGACCACGCGCTCAAGGAAGCGGCTCGGATCGAGCGGCTCTCCCGGGTGCGCGAGTTCGTGCTCGGCGCCCAGGATGGTCTGCTCGTGCCGCTCGGAGTCGTTACTGGCATGGCCGCGGCGAATCCGGGGCGCAGCGCGATCTTGGTGGCCGGGATTGCCGAGGCCGTCGCCGGGTGCATCGCGATGGGCGGCGGTTCCTACCTCGCCAGCGAAGCAGAGGAGGGGCTGTACGCCGCTGAGATCGCCGACGAGGGTCGTGAGATCGACGAGCAGCCCGAGCGGGAAGTCGCAGAGCTGGCGCTGGTGCTCGAGGACGAAGGGTTGCCGCGCGAGGCGGCCGAGCGGGTGGCGCACGGCCTTGCCGCCAACCCGACCGTGTTCCTGCGTACCAAGGTCCAAAAGGAACTCGGACTATCCCCGGATGTCGGTGGCGCCGCCCGGGGGGATGCGCTCGTCGTGGGCCTGACCTACATGGGGGCCGCGGTGGTGCCCCTGTGGCCGTACGTCCTGTTGCCGCTGATGGTGCCAGCGCTGATCACAAGCATCGTGTGCACCCTGGTCGCGCTCTTTGCGCTCGGTGTCGCGAAGGGTCGGATCGCGCGTCAGGCGTGGTCACGCGCCGGCCTGCAGGTGATGCTGATCGGTTCTGTGAGCGCGGCGGTGGGGTTTGGGATCGGCCATCTGGTCACCGCGGTCACGGGGTGATGTGTGATGTGGCACGAATAATGAGATGGGATCGGGGGGCTGGATCCTGATGGCAGTGCTGTTGATCGCGGTCATCGCGGTCTCGTCCGGCTCGCACTCCGAACGCCCGGTGCGGAAGCGCGCGATGGCAGCTCTGGCGACGCGGCCGGGGCGATGCCGGGGACGAGCCGCCGATGAAGATCCTCGACCGTCGCTTGGCCGAGGGCAAGATCAGCGTCGGGGACTAGGAGCAGCGCAAGAAGATCCTCGCTGGCGACGGCGAGCGGTCGACCGATTGACCGCCGCGAGGTCTTGGCGCTGTGTCCTGGGCCGGCCGTACCGCCCGGCGTCCCGCCAATATCAGTCGAGCGCGAGCAGACTGGCGATGATCACGAAGCGTCCGTCCCAGTCGGTCGCCGTGACGTCAAGGCTCGCGATCGAGGCCCCGTTGCGCCGCTGGTCACAGCCTTGGGTGGGTACGACGCCACAGATAGACACCTGCTGTCCCTACCAGGATGACGCCCGCGGCGAGCAGTGCCGCGTTGGCGACGCCGAGGGCGCGCGCCATCTCGGGTCCGATCCAGTAGCCGCCGAGCGCGGTGATGAGCGTCCACGCGACCGCTGCTATCACGTCCCAAGGCAGGAACATGCGCCAGGTCACGTGGTAGATACCGGCGATCCACGTCGGCGCGAACAGCACCGCTAGCGGGACGTGGCGTTTGACCAGCCTGGAGCCGCGGGCAAGTTCCTTCTGCCGCATCGCACGTAGCGGCCCGCGGTCGGACCGAAGTCTGCTACCGCCATGGAACCCAATCCAGTATCCGAGGGCGCCACCTGCGGCGGAGCCGAGCGCTGCGGACACAAGCACCCATTCAATCCTCAGGTCCCCGTCACCCGCGAGCACACCGGCGGCGAGCAGCGCGGCCTGGCCGGCGATCGGAAGACCGGACCAGGCGAGCAGCATCACGACGAACAGCGCCACGTACGCTCCGGCGAAGGCTTCGACCGGCGCAGTCATCTCGTCGCGATCCGGAGTAGCACGGGCGGAGCGACCCGCGGGTGTGGGATGCTCACCCCCCCGCGAGCGTGCCGAGGGTGGCGGTCACGGTCGTGCTCTGCCGTCTTGCCGTGTGATTCTCATCTTGACCGTTCGCCCAGGTTGGAGTGTGGCCAGCAGCGTGGCGAAGTCGTCGGAGGTCTGGACGGTCTTGCCGTCTATTGCGTTGATCGAATCGCCCGGGACGATCCCGGCTTTGTCGGCCGGCCCGCCGGTCTGGACGGTGACGACGAGCGCACCTGGTCGAGATGAGCTGTCCGCGACGCTGATACCGATCGCGGCGCGGTGTGACCGGACGACCCGTCCGTAGCGGACGATTTGGCCGGCGATATCCCGGACGAGATTGCTCGGGATCGCGAACCCGATGCCCGCGGCGGTGCCGCCGCTCTGCGGGTTACCGGCCGCGAGCGTCGGGATTCCGATCACCTGCCCTTGGAGGTTCACGAGCGCACCGCCGCTGTTGCCCGGGTTGATCGGGGCGCTGGTCTGAATCGCACCGGGGAGCACGACGCCCTGGCCCTCGCTGACGTTGCGACCCACGGCGCTGACGATCCCGTCGGTGATGCTGCTCTGCAGCCCGAGTGGATTGCCGGCGGCCAGGACGATCTCGCCAACCTCGAGCGTCGACGAATCACCGAACCGGGCCGGCTTGACAGCGTGACCCGCGCCGACCGAGACCACGGCGAGGTCATCCGCCGCATAGGCGCCGACGAGCCGCGCTGGGAACTGGCGACCGTCGGCGAGCGTCACGCGCATGCTGCTGGCGCCGGCGATCACATGCTCGTTGGTAACGATGTTGCCGCCGGCGTCGAAGATCACTCCCGAGCCGAGACCCTGGTCTGTCTGGATCTGCGCGACCGTCGGCTGGGTCTGCCGAACCACAGACACGAATTGCCGTTCCAGCGACGTTGCCGACGGCGAAGAACTGCCCGCGGCAATGGTTGTCGTCGTAGTGCTGGGCGGGGTAGTACTGCTTTGGCCGCAGCCGTTAACGATAAGGGCGACGACCGATAGTGCAGAAACGAACAGCAGGACGCGAAACAGGCGAGGTGTGAGCATGGTCGATCGAACTCCAAGCGTCACGTCTCACGGGGACCCGCCATCCGGAGGGAACCCGGAGCCGATCGTGGTCCGATACCGATCTCGCGGCGTCATCGAGGCACGCGGGCGCATTGATAGCGGGGTAGGTAGCCGGTACGGATAGACGCTGCATTACTCCCTCATTTCGCAAGGCGCGGGCGTCAGCGAAGCTCGATCGACGCGCTGGACCAAGCCAATGCGAGGTTACCATGCCGAAGACGATCATCTGGGCATCTGACGGATCCGACCACGCGGCAAGGGCGCTGTCTCATGCGAGCGCGCTGCTCGGACGGGGATGGATCGATGCTGATCGCGGTGCACGTCGCGCAAGAGCAATCGATCACAACCGTGATGGCAAAAAGATTGGACGGGATGCCCCCGGATGGGTCGAAGAGACCCGAAGCTTGCTCGGCGGCATCACGGAGAGCGGCGTCAGGGCGGCGCTCCGGGTGGTGAACTTCCCCGGCATGCAGCCCGCGCAGTCCATCGCGGATATCGCGGCCGAGGTGGGGGCGGATGTGATCGTGGTGGGAACCCGGGGACACTCACCGGTCGCAGGAGTCTTCGCCGGCAGCGTGGCCCAACGTCTGCTTGAGGTGGCTCCGTGCCCGGTGCTTGCCGTGCCACCGGGAGCGGCAGCCAGAACCGAGCGCAAGGCACCCGATCCCGACGGGTCTGACCCGACATTGGGGGCGTGCTCACGGCGCCTCTCGGACCACGCTCGGTCTTCGGTGGTTCGCTGAAGCCGAGGGTGGGCCTCATGCGGATGCCGATCGCGGTCGCGTGCGGCAGGCTGGGTCGCAGGAGTAGATCTTCGATCGAGTTCGAGCTCAAGGGGTGAGTCGCATGGAAGCAGCGCTGTCAACGCCGCTCATGTCTTATCCAGCGCGTCTGGAGGGCCATCTCGAGCGTCCGTCGCGGTGGTTGTGGCTGGTCAAATGGCTGCTGGTGATTCCGCACTACATCGTGCTTGCGTTCCTCTGGCTGGCATTGGGGGTCAGTGCCCTCGCCGCGTTTGTCGTCGTGCTGTTCACAGGCCGCTACCCCCGGCCGCTGTTTGATCTCAACGTCGGGGTGATCCGCTGGTCGTGGCGAGTCGGTTTCTACGCATTCGCCGCCAACGGAACGGATCGCTACCCGCCGTTCACGCTTGATGACGTCGCGGACTATCCGGCGCGCATCGAGATCGACTACCCCGAGCACCAGCGTAAGGGTCTGCCGCTGATGGGCTGGTGGCTGGCTGGGCTTCCGCAATACATCGTCGCCGGCGTGTTCATCGGGGGTGGCGGTGCGGCCGGGTGGACGGCGTCAACCCAATCGTGGGGCGGGGCGACGTGGTGCGGGCTGGTTGGCCTGCTCGTGTTCGTCGCCGTGGTCGTGCTGCTGGTTCGGGGCGAGTACCCGCGCTCGATCTTCGATTTCGTGCTCGGCCTGAACCGATGGGTGCTGCGGGTCGTGGCGTACGCCGCCGTGATGACGCCGGAGTATCCGCCGTTCCGAGTCGACCCCGGTGAGAACGAGCCCGGTGGAATGTTGACGGTCTCCGCGCCACGTGCGACCGGAAGCGAAGTGTCAGAGACGGAACCTGCCGGTCAGGCTTCGAGGTCGTGGGGACCGGGACGGGTCCTCGCGGTCGCGCTCGCGAGCCTCGGCGCCGTGCTCGCACTGGCGGCGATCGCGACGGGCGGCACCGGAATCGTTCTTGACCAAACCCAGCGTGACGCGAGCGGCTATCTGATGACGCCCGCGCGGGCCTACTCAACGAGCACGTACGCGCTCGTGTCCGCGAGCTATCGCGCCGGCACGTCCAACGACTGGTTCGTGGAGCGCGATCTGCTTGGCACGGTCCGCATCCACGTGACCGCCACGCGACCGGTGTTCCTCGGGATCGCTCCCGAACGGGACGTGCAGCGATATCTGGGGAGCGTCGCCCGGGCACAGGGCAGCCAGTTCGACGCGCGGAGCGCTGATTTTCTCATGCGTCCGGGCGGCCCGCCGAACTCCCCGCCAGCAGCCGAGCGGTTTTGGAATGCGAGCGCGACCGGCGCCGCCGGCACGACGCTGAGCTGGCCCCCCCGCGCCGGCAACTGGAGGATCGTGCTGATGAACGCTGACGGCACGCGCCCGGTCAGCGCCGACGTCAGCGTCGGTGCCCGGCTCCCGCATCTGCTCACGGATGCGATCGCGGTTCTGGGCGGCGGCATCCTGCTGCTGCTGGTGAGCGGAGGTGGGCTGTACGCCGCGGTTCGGCGGCGCCGTTGAGCCTCGTCGATCTGAGCGGAGCGGCGGCGACCGCCATTCCTGACTCGGCCGAGGGGCTAACCGAGGCTGAGGCGTCACAGCGGCTCGCCCGCGCGGGCCGTCCCGCTCGTCAAGCGACGAGCCGGTCCTACGCGAGCATCGTCCGCGCCAACGTCCTGACGGTGTTCAACCTGATCCTGGCCGGGTTCGGGGTGGTGACGCTGATCTTCGGCGACGCGCGCGACGCGCTGTTTCTCGGGATCATCGTCGCCAACTCGACGATCGGCATCAGCCAGGAGGTGCGGGCGAAGCGGGCGCTCGACCGGCTCTCGCTGCTGGTCGCGCCGCACGCGACCGTGAGGCGCGACGGCGCGGTCCGCGACGATCCCGGTCGAGCAGGTCGTCGTCGACGACGTCGTGCTGCGTGGCGCCCGGCGATCAGGTGATCGCCGACGGGACGGTCCTGGCGGCCGCCGACCTGCGGCTCGACGAGTCGATCCTGACCGGCGAGTCCGAGCCCGCCCGCCGCGCCGTCGGCGACGAGGTGCGGTCCGGCGCGTTCGTGGTCGAGGGGACCGGCGCCTACCGGGTCACCGCCGTCGGCGAGGACAGCTTCGCCGCGCGCGATCACCGGCGAGGCGCGCTCGTTCCGCCATCCGCGCTCGCCGCTGGAGCGGGCCGTCAACCGGCTGCTCTACGCGCTGGTCGCGCTGGTGGTCGTGCTCGGCGCCGTGCTCGGCTACTCGCTCTATCACCGGCACGTGACGGTCGCACACCGCCGTCGCGACCTGCGACGGCGGGGGTGGTGACGCTGATTCCGGAGGGGCTGATGGTGCTCGTCAGCCTCACCTACGCCGCGGCGGCGGTGCGGATGTCGCGCCGGGGCGTGCTCGCCCAGCAGCTCAACGCGATCGAGTCGCTCGCCTCGGTCGACACGATCTGCGTCGACAAGACCGGCACGCTGACCGAGGCGACGCTGCGGGTCGTCGAGCTGGTGCCCGGCCGCCGGGGTCGACGAGGACACGGTCAGCGCGGCGCTGGCGACGCTCGCGGCGAGCGCCTCGGCGCGCAACCTGACGCTGCAGGCGATCGCCGACGCCTATCCCGGCCGAGCCCGAGCCGGTGCTCGGCGAGGTGCCGTTCTCGAGCCGGCGCCGCTGGAGCGCGGTCCAGGTCGCGTCAGGGAGCTTCTACCTCGGCGCGCCCGGACGCGATCCCGGTCGGCGAGCTCGGGACGGTCGCCGAGCAGCGCCAGCGGGAGGGTCGCCGGGTGCTCGCCCTCGCCGCGGCACGGATCGCGCTGCCGGCGGACGCCGGCGAGCTGCCGCCCGAGGGCCTGCGGCCGCTCGGGCTGGTCGTCCTGGCGGAGGAGCTGCGGCCGAACGTGCGCGAGACCGTCGCGTTCCTGCTCGAGCAGGGCATCGAGATCAAGGTGCTCTCCGGCGACTCGCCGCAGACCGTCGCGGCGATCGCGCGCGACGTCGGCATCCCGGTGGCGGTGTCGTCGAGGGGCGGCGATCCCCGACGACGCGGTCGCGCGGCGGCGATTCGCCGCCGACGCGACGGTCGTCGGCCGCATCTCCCCGGAGGGCAAGCAGGCGATCGTCGCAGGCGCTCCGGGACGAGGGCCGCTACGTGGCGATGGTCGGTGACGGCGTCAACGACGTGCCGGCGCTGAAGAGCTCGCGGCTCGGCGATCGCGCAGGGCAGCGGCACGCAGATGGCCCGCAGCGTCTCCGACCTCGGTGCTGATCAACGGCGACTTCGCGAGCGTCCCGCCGCTCGTCGCCGAAGGCCGCCGCGCGCTGCGCAACCTCCAGCGCGTGACCAAGCTGTACGTCACCAAGTCGGCGTTCGCGGCGTTCCTGATCCTGACGATCGGCATCAGCTCGGACGCCTACCCGCTGCTGCCGCGCCACCTCTCGATCGCGGCGAGCCTCACGATCGGGATCCCGACCTTCTTCCTCGCGCTGGCGCCGAGCAGCGGCCCGTGGCAGCCCGACCGGTTCGTCCGCGAGGTTGCGCGGTTCGCCGTCCCGGCCGGCGTGATGATCGGCACCGGCGTCGTCGCCGGCTATCTGTTCGCGCTGCACGATCTCGACCTGTCGGTCGGCAGACTCGCGCACGGTCGCGCTGACGACGCTGGTCGTCTGCGGGCTGTACCTCGTGCTGGCGCTCGAGGCCGGCGGCTCGCGCCAGCGCTCGGCGCTGGTCGGCGGGATGTGCGCGGTCATGGGCGGGCTGTATGTCCTCGCGTTGCTGCTGCCCGCTCACCCGGACCTTCTTCGCGCTGACCGTGCCGTCCGCCGGCATGGTCGCGACCGCGCTGCTCGCCGGCGCGGTCTCGATCGGCGCTCGCCTCTGCGGCTACTCGCTGCATGTGCGCCTGAGTCAGTCCGGCGGATGTCGCGTACGCGAGCCGCGAGCACATCGCAGCTCGCCGACGTATCACGCTGCTACGGCATGCCCACTGAGGCTGAGCGCGTGCGAACGTGATAGCAGCGCGGGCACCGGTCGACTCCACCGGCGACTGGCACGCGAGCGCCGTGACCGCGACGGCCTCGCGTGGCTGATCGAGCATCGCGCCCAGATCCTCGCGTCGCTGCCGTCACCGCGATCGCGGTCGGCGGTCTGCTGCATGCTTCGGGTCGGCTGCTGCCGGGCGATGCCGTATGGGCGCGCCGCCGTCGCGCTGCTCGCGGCCGAGCTGGCGTTCGAGGTCGGTCGCACGATCGTCGTCGAGCACAGCCTGGGCGTGGACACGATCGCGCTGGTGGCGATGGTCGGCGCGCTGGCGCTCGGGCGAGGAGCTCGCCGGGGTGGTGATCGGGCTGATGTTCTCCGGCGGCGCGGCGCTGGAGTCGGTCGCTTCCCGGCGCGCGCGGCGGGAGCTGACCGCGCTGATCCAGCGCGCACCGAAGGTCGCGCAGCTGCGCGTCGGCGATCGGCTCGAGGAGGTGCCGGTCGACCAGGTGCAGATCGGCGACGTCGTGGTGGTGCGGACCGGCGAGGTCGTGCCGGTCGACGGAACGATCCTCGAGCCCCGAGGCGGTGATCGACACGAGCACGCTGAGCGGCGAGCCGCTGCCCGAGACCGCGTCGCGCGGGATGCCGGTGCTGAGCGGCTCGGCCAACGCCGGCGCGCCGTTCGACGTCCGCGCCGACCGTCCCGCGGGCGAGAGCGCGTACGCGGCGCTGGTCCGGCTGGTCGAGCAGGCCCAGACTCAGCGCGCGCCGTTGGTGCGGATGGCCGACCGCTACGCCGGCTTCTTCCTCCCCGCCACGCTCCTCGTCGCCGGCCTGGCCTGGGCGTTGAGCGGCGATCCGGTCCGCGCGCTCGCGGTCGTGGTCGTCGCGACGCCGTGCCCGCTGATCCTCGCGGCGCCGATCGCGCTCGTCTCCGGCCTGTCGCGCGCCGCCCGAGCCGGGGTGATCGTCAAGGGCGCCGGCGCGATCGAGACGCTCGGCGAGGCCCGGACCGTGCTGTTCGACAAGACCGGCACGTTGACCGTCGGCACGCCCGAGGTGCGCGAGATCGTCACCCACGCGGAGTTCGGCCCCGGCGAGCTGCTGCGGCTGGCGGCCTCGCTCGACCGGCTGTCCGCGCACGTCCTCGGCGAGGCGCTCGTGCCGCGGCCGCCGACGCCGGGCTCGAGCTGACGTGCCGCTCGAGGTCCGCGAGGAGCCCGGCCAGGGGATCCAGGGGACCGTCGACGGCCACGCGTCGCGGTCGGCAGCCGTGCGTTCATGCGCTCGGTCGGGATCCCGGATGCCGAGCGCGCCTCGGCGACGCTGGCCACCACCCGGGGCTCGGGCGAGGCGCACGTGGTCGTGGCCGTCGACGGCCACGTCGCCGGCGTGATCGTGATGGCCGACGAGCTCCGTCCCGACGCGATCCACATCGTCGAGCGGCTCCGCGCCGAGGGCATCCGCCACGTCGCGATGATCTCCGGCGACCGCCGGTCGGTGGCCGAGCGCATCGGTCGCGAGCTCGGCGTCGACCGCGTCTACGCCGAGCAATCCCCGGAGGACAAACTCGAGGTCGTCCGGCGGATCAGCGCCGACCCCAGCCCTGCGACCGGTGATCATGGTCGGCGACGGGGTCAACGACGCGCCCGCGCTCGCGATCGCCGACCTCGGGATCGCGATGGGCGCCGCCGGCGCGACCGTCTCCTCCGAGACCGCCGACGCGGTCATCACCGTCGACCGCGTCGATCGCGTCGCCGACGCCGTTCACGCCGGGCGCCGCGCCCTCTACATCGCCCGCCAGAGCGTGCTCGCCGGCATGGGGCTCAGCATCGCCGCGATGGCCGTCGCCGCCGCCGGCTACCTGCCGCCCGTCGCCGGCGCCCTGCTCCAGGAGGTCATCGACCTCGCCGTCATCCTCAACGCACTGCGCGCGCTACGCGGCTGAGGCCGCCAACCGGCCGCGATGCCGAGCGAGGAGCTATGCGTCTGGCGGTAGCTCGCGGTCGGCCCGTTATCGCCCGACCTCGGCTTCTGTTTTCGCTAGCTGCGTGGAGGACAGAAATCCACACGGTGGGCAGACTTCTCCCATCATGCAAGCATGGCCGACTCGCGGACCCCGTGATGCCCGGGGAGAATCGAATTCGGATTGGTTGCTGACGCCCGATGTCGTGGCAAGCATGGAGGTGCGCTATTGAGGCATTCAACGGCCTTGGGGTGAGCGCAGAGGAGCGGGATCACCGAATGGGAGGCGATGTTCCTCCTGCGCAAGGCTGGACGCTCAGATGAGTACCGCCTGTTTGCGCATGCCGCCGCGGGGACGATCACGCGTTGGCGGCGGGGAGCGCTTCCGGCCCGGATCGACGTTTGCGGTGCGGTGTCCGACTGGGACCGCCCTACCCTGGCGCGCGATCCGGGGAGCGAAGTGCTCGTTGCGGTCAGGCGGCGGTGCGGAGCGACTTGAGCTGGTGGGCTTGATGTTTGAGCAGGCCGGCGAGCACCTGCTCGAGGGTGCGTTGCCCGTCGCAGAACCGGAAGCTGGCCTTCGGTGGGACTTGGTCCAGCTGGCGGTCGGTGAGCTCGGCGATCCGGCCGAGCGTCTCGCGGGAGGCGACGAGCTGCTCGACCACGTACGCCGAGGTCGATCGTTCTGCGCGGTGTAGCCGTGTCGTGGTGCCCGTCGGCGCCGTGGTCATGTTCGGCGTGGTCTGAGGGTCCGTGGCCGATGGCGCGGCAGGAATCCGGGGATCCGATGGCCGCCGTGCGCGGCCGGCGGTTGGGCTGCGGACATCCGGTCGCTGGTCTGGACGAAGTCGGCGATCCGCTCGGTAGTTGTCGGCCGTGTGCCGGACGCTCGCGCCGACGGTTCCGTCGCCGAGCTTCTCCCGGCCGGGGCACGGCCGGCGCAAGCGCGGCCTGTCGAGTGTCGAGAGCAGATCGATCAGCTCGGCGATCTGCCGGTCGGCGGTGGCTGAGAGCTGCTTGCGCGTTCGGTCATCGGGACTCCTCTCTGGTGTTCGGCTCAGTGGTGGGCATGGGCCGCGTGGCCGCGGGCGATCGGCGTGGTTCCCGCTGAGGTACTTGTCGGGGTCGGCTTCGAAGGCGTGCAGGCAGTGGTCTGAGCAGAAGTAGTAGCGTCTCGCCGCCGAACTCCTTGGTCACGGCCTTGGCGCGGTCGACCTTCATCCCGCACACCGGGTCGGTCGCGCCGCGCCGGGCGGTGAGCCAGAACAGGGCGGCGAAGATCGCGACGCCGAGGACGTTGAGCGCGAGCTTGTAGTCGAGCGTGGATCGCGCTGAAGATGTCGGCGCGGGTCGGGCGCGGTCCGGTCGGGATCAGCCCGAGCGCGCTGAAGATGCCGTTGACGATCAGCGCGGCGATCACCATCGTCACGAACATCAGCGCGGTGATCCGCACCGTGAATCGCGTGCCGTAGTACTTGCGGTAGATCAGCGAGGATCGGCAGCACGATCAGGTCGGCGAACAGGAACGCGAGCACGCCGGCGAAGGAGATCCCGCCGGACCACAGCACCGCGGCCAGCGGGACGTTGCCGACCGAGCAGACGAAGCTGAGCACGGCGATGATCGGCCCGATGATCACGTTCTCGATCGTCGGCAGCGGCGCCGGCGCGTTGCGGAGGAACAGGTGCTCGAAGAAGCCGTTGCCGAGCTGGGCGATGAACCCGGCGAGCAGGAACCCGATCGCGATCTCCTTCCAGAGCATCTGCCAGTCGCCGCGGAAGTTGTGCGCGACGTCCGACCACGCTCGCGCCGAGGTCAGCCGCTCGCGCCAGCGACAGCTCGCTCGCCGGCCGCGTGGTGCTGGTGGCCGGTGTCGGCCTCGCTGGGCGTGCTCGCGGGCCTGCTGCCTCGAGCTCGCGGCTGACGAACAGCCGCAGCAGCGCGGTCATCAGCACGATCATCACGATCCCGCCGACGTACTCGGCGAGCGTGAACTGCCAGCCGATCAGCACCCACAGCACGAGCCCGAGCTCCCACACGAGGTTGGTCGAGGCGAACTGGAACGCGAGCGCCGAGGCGGCCGACGCGCCCTTCTGAAACAGCGACTTGCGCGATCGCGATCGCGGCGTAGGAGCACGACGAGGACGCGGCGCCGAGGCCGGTCGCCCAGCCGACCGGGCGCGGGCCGGAGCCGCTCATCAGGCCCTGGATCCGCTCGCGCGGGACCCACGCCTGCACGATCGCGGAGATCGCGAACCCGAGCACGAGCGCCCACCACACCTCCCACGCCATCAGGAACGAGTCCCGCAGGCCGTGCCAGATCACATCGAGCACACTCATGCCAGCCACCGCTATCAGATACCCCTAGGGGGTACAGGTATGCTGATACGATTGCGACTATGCCAAAGACACAGACGCCCGACCCGCGGCTACACCGCCACCAAGGACCAGCTGCTCGCGCGGCTGCGACGGATCGAGGGCCAGATCCGCGGGATCGAGGGCATGGTCGAGGAGGACCGCTACTGCATCGACGTCCTCACCCAGATCAGCGCCGCCCAGGCCGCGCTCGACAAGGTCGCGCTCGGCCTGCTCGACGGCCACGCGCACACCTGCGTGATCGGCGCCGAGCCCGAGCGAGCAGGACGAGCGGACCGAAGAGATGATGGCCGCCGTCGGGCGCCTGCTGCAGCGCGGCTGACGGCCTGCGCGCACTGGCCTCGCCGCACCACGGGGCAGGCTGCCAGCCGTACCACAGCCAACTGCAAGGTGCTCGGTGAGTTGCGCCGTCGGGACGCGGCCATGCCTCAGACCGGTCCGTCCGACGTGGTCCTGAGATGAGGACATTTCCGTCGACGCATGCGGGGAACTCCGATGATCGTTGACCGGATGCGTTCTAACGTCGGCTCATGGGGCTGCGTTGTCTGATTCGAAGGCACATGCCACTCGCGGCGGCGGCGGCGGTGGTGGCTGCGGCGTTGGTGGCTGCGGCGTTGGCCGGTTGCGGGTCTGGGGGCTCGACTGGGCCGGGGATGATGGGCGCTGGTGGTCGGTCGCCGGCCACGTCAACCGGTGGCGGGATGAGGGGAGGGGCGGGCTATCGCGCAGCGCACACCACCTGCTCGGCGCCAGGGTCATTGCCGGGGACCGTCGTGAACGTGACACTGGCCGACATGGGGATGACGAGAATGATGGGCGGGACCGCCCCGCTAGGCGCGCACATGATGCTGCGGCTCTCGCCGGCCACCGTCCGCGCGGGCCAGATCACCGTAGTGGCGTCGAACCTGGGGTGGCGGACCCACGAACTCGTCATCCTGCCGCTCGCCGGCGGACCCGCGGTAGGCCAACGCGTGCCGGGCGAAGACGGGAAGGTGTCCGAAACCGGAAGCGTCGGCGAGGCCTCCCGCAGGTGCGGCAGCGGGACCGGCAACGGCATCGCGAGTGGCACCGTCAGCTGGACCACGGTGACCCTCCCTCGAGGCCGCTACGAGCTGATCTGCAATCTGCCCAATCACTATGCCGACGGGATGTACCAGGAGCTCCTCGTCACCTGAGCCGCGCGCTCTGCGGTCAGGCGGTCGCGGTTGCCGGGTGGTGCGCGGTGTGAACCCGGCAGCGCGAACCGGCACGAGCACCCGGCGGCGGGGGCTCGCGCTCACAGTGCTCGAACACGTCGTATCAGCCGCCATGGGTGGCCCGCCGGCTGAGTTTGATCTCACCGCCAGTAGGTTGAGCTGCGTGCTTCTGGTCTCATAGGGGGGCGTGGCAGCGGGCGTCCGTTCAGGCCGTTGCCATCGACTCGGGGGTTCTTCGGTGGTTAGCGGTCCACCGATGCCCGGATCATCTGAACCATCTATCATGTATTCCTATGAGTCACGGAGCGCATGGAGACACCACGGCGATCGAGATGGACGGCGCGCTCGCGCGAGCGGTCGCGGAACGGATGCAGGTCCTCGCGGCACCGAGTCGCGTGTTGATCTTGTCGCGGCTGAAGCACGGCCCGTGCTCGGTCGGTGAGCTGGCCGAAGCGGTCTCGATGGAAGCTTCGGCGGTATCGCATCAGCTTCGTCAGCTGCGGCATCTCGGGTTGGTGATCGGTGAGCGGCGCGGGAAGCAGGTGATCTACGGTCTGCACGACCCGCACGTCGCCGAACTCCTCGATCAGGCCGTGTTCCATGTCGAGCACGTCCGCGCCGGCGACCGCCAACCCCTGGCGCAGGAGTCGCTGACGGCATGAGCGCGCACGCTCAGATGCCGATCATGCGCACGACGGCGGGCATGGGCACAGCCATGGGCTCGTCAGCGCTTCGATCAGGCGCTCCAAGGCCGGGCTGCGCGCGGTGTCGGTCAGTCTGGTGGTGCTGCTGGTGACCGCGTCGGCGCAGGCGGTGGTGTTCGTGCTCACGGGCAGCGTCGCGCTGCTGGCCGATCTGATCCATAACTTCGGTGACGCGCTGACCGCGGTCCCGCTCGGCGTCGCGTTCGTGCTGCGGTCGTTTGAGGCGGAGAAGGGCGCGGGGTATTTCGTCGTCGCGACGATCTTCATCAGCGCGTGCGTCGCGCTGGTCGAATCGATCGACCGCCTCGTGCAACCCGCAGACTCTGTCGCATCTGTGGGCGCTCGCAGCGGCGGGCGCGATCGGGTTCGTCGGTAACGAGGCCGCGGCGTGGGTACGGTTGCGAGCCGGGAAGCGGCTGCAGAGCCCGGCGCTGGTCGCGGATGGGTACCACGCTCGGACCGACGGGTTGGTGAGCCTGGCGGTGGTGCTCAGCGCCGCGTTCGTCGCGCTCGGGCTGCGGGTCGCCGACCCGATCATCGGGCTGATCGTCACGCCGTGATCCTGCGGATCACGTGGCAGTCGTTCAACACCGTCCGCAATGACCCCGGCGAACCCGAGGATCTGGACGAAGACCACGACGAGCAGGGAGATCACGCCGATCACGACGACGACCATGGCATGCGCTCGAGCACGGCGCACGACTCACTGAGACCCGCCGCCTGCGCACCCGCGCCGAGCGAATCCTCGCCGCGAGCGGCTCGCAGCGCCGGCGACCCAGCGAACACGGCCCGCAACGCGCGCGGCCGAGTATCGGTCGGCATGCTCGCTGGGCACCGGCCCGCGAGGCGCTGTGGCGCGTTCCTCGACCCGTTCACTGCGCGGACGGTGCGCGCGTGGCGATCGTCGGGCGCCGGCAACGGCGATCACGATCCCGCTCGAGCGGATCGCCGCCGTGCGGGCGAGGTCGCGCTGATCGATCTCGACGGGCCCGCGATTCGCGCCGCACGCCGCCGGCAACCCACGTCGCGCTGCGCGCCGGATCGATGTGGTCGAGCACGACGTCACCGGCGGCGCTGCGGACGCGATCGCGATCGCCGCCGCCGCACGGCGAGGTCCCGAGCGCCCGTGCTCTGCGAGGCTCCGCTGCCCGGCGCGCCCTATGACTTGGTGGTCGGTGATCTGCTCTACAGCCAGCTGCTCTATCCGGCGCTCGTCGACCTCGAACGTTCCCGCCGCCAGGACTGCAGCGTTCCTCGATCGCTACGCGCCCGTCCTCACCCGCTCTGTCGTTGCCCGGCTGCATGTCTCGGCACCTGACGGTCTGCGTGCTGCACGTCCACGATCCGATCGCTTGGTGGCCCGGCCACCGCAGCCGGTCACGCTGGAGTTGATCCTCGCGACCGCCGAGCAGGACCCCGCGGCCGCGCTCACGCTGCACGGCAGCGGCTCCGGGCCGCGACCACAGCGACCCGCGCCGCGCGCTGCGCGCGCTGTCGATCCCGATCCGCGGCAACCGCGCTGTGGCACTGGCCGTTCGCGCCTGGGTCGACTACGTCGCGTGCGCGACGCTCGCCAGGTCTCCTCGGGTGTTCGGCGCAACGCCGGGCTGAGGCCTCGGCTCGGGCGACTTGCACAGGCTCGCCCACACGCCGGGGACAGACTGCTGCCCTGTCGCCGAGGCGGCACTATCAATCTGGCTGCCGCTGGTCGCCGAGAGCAGAAGCCGACAGGGGCCAAACGCCACCCG
Organism: uncultured Solirubrobacteraceae bacterium; assembly: GCA_963753235.1. Lineage (GTDB taxonomy): Bacteria > Actinomycetota > Thermoleophilia > Solirubrobacterales > Solirubrobacteraceae > Palsa-465. The sequence continues at coordinate 26,837 of CAVWBJ010000002.1, forward strand.
GCGCCGTTCTGGGATGCCCCTAGGAGACACGGGGAGTGGTGAGGTACTTCGCGTGATCCTGATCGAGCGGAGCGAGATCGACAGCGAGAGTCGGCGGTAGCCGACGGTCTCGACCGCGCGGGCGCCAGACACGCCTCGTGACTTCCCCGCTCCTCGTTGCTCCCTTCGCGCAGCGCGCTGCCGTTGAAGCTGCAGGGGGCGCCCCCGGGATTGCCGGCGCGCCGGCACTGTCGCGGCATAGTCATCCCGGTCGCCGGGCTACGCGACAGGAGTGACCACGCCGCCGCGCTCAGCGCTCACGCCGCCAAGCGCTGTTGTGAACCGTTCAGCCAGCTCGGTCGCCGGTCGCGCGTGGAGGTAGCGCTCGGTGGTCCCGATCTGCGAGTGGCCCATCGCGCTCTTGACCGAGATCAGATCGACCCCGCCAGCGACAAGCAGCGAGCCGTACGTATGCCGGAGGTCGTGGAACCGCAGTGGCGGTAACCCGGCCGCGTCCCGGGCGCGGTCGTAGCGACGGCGCAGGGCTGAAGGGTCGAGCGCGGCGGCCGAGGCGATTGCAAAAGACGTACTCGTCGGGGCCGATGTAGCTATCGCGCCGGCTGAGGCGATCCAGGGCGCCGGCGGCCTGATCGGGGAGGGGACCTCGCGGAAGCGGCCGCTCTTGGTGGAGTTGGATTCGACGTCGGCTGACAGGGTGCGCGAGACAACGAGCTTGCGTCCGAGGAACTGGACGTCGCGCCAGCGCAGCGCGACAAGCTCGCCCTGGCGCAGGCCGGAATAGGCGGCGACGCGGATCAGCTCGGCGTCCTGGGCATCTTCCTCGGCTCGGGCTGCCAGTTCGTCCTCCCCGACGCCCTGAGCTCTCGGATCGCGATGGGCTCCCGACTCGAAGGCGCGCGCCAGGGCCTCGATTTGCTCGACGCTGTAATAGGGGAGAGGACCGGGCTCCGGTTCACGGCGTCGGTCAGCCCACTTGGCCGGGTTCTCGGTCAGGCCCCAGGTGTGCGGGCGCATGCCGTAGTTGAAGACGGCATGAATGAGTTGGAGCGCCTTGTTGACCGTGCGCGGCGCGACGCCGGTGGCGGCGATCTTGCGCAGCAAGAGGTTGATCTCCCGCGTTGTGACCTCACGCGCCGGGCGGTCGCCGAGAGCGCCCATGATCCAGCCGGGGGTCTGGCCGGTGCCGCGGCGGTGGGGGATGCCCGGCTCGGTCAGCTCCGATCGCAGCGCGCGTAGCGTCGACGGCTTGGCGCCGCGTACGTCAGCCAGCCACGCGAGGTAGTCAAGCGCGACCTCCCGGAAGGTGACGCCGCGCCGCTCGCGCGCTGAAGCGTCCTGCTCGATCAGCGTCTGGTCAGCGTCGTGCTCGCGGACCAGGGCGAGCATCCGTTCGTGGGCCTGGGCTTCGGTCAAGCAGCCGTCGTCGACCCGGCCGCGGCGCATCCGCCAGCCGCCCGCACCGTCGGGCTCGACCCATGCCCGGCCCAGCGAGCGCACAACCGGCTTGCCACCGCGCGACCACTTTGCGTACCAGTAGACCCCGCTCGCACGCTGGCGCAGATAGGGACGCGTGGCCGGATTCGGCGGTGTCACATCATGGTCAGGTCGAGTGACATCGCGAGGACCCTATAACGGCCAGCGGACGTCGGGCAACTGTCGGGCAACGGTCACCCGGGCAACGGTCGCGGGCAACCTTCCGACCCGTAAAGCCCGTCAAACCGGCGTTTTCACGCCCCTAATCGTTCGCAACGAGCGTAAAAAGACGGTCCATCGTCGGCTTCCCAAGCCGAAGGTCGCGGGTTCGAGACCCGTCGTCCGCTTTTAGGAAAGGCCTGCAAAGCCCCTGTTTCGATCTGGCTACTGGGCGAGCGCCCCTACGCCAGCGAGTCAATCCAGCGCTCCAGGCGCCGCGCCTCGCGACCCATCAGCTGCGGGTCGCTGAAGGTGTTGGTGAGCAGTGCGATTCCCTGGTAGGAGGCCATCAGGGCAATGGCCAGGTCACGCGCGTCGCGGCGGCCGAGTTGGCGGAACTGCTGCTCGGACCAGTCGATCGGGAGCCGCAGCATGTCGGCACACGCCAGATGCAGGCCGTCGTCGCGCTTGTCCAGCTCGGAGCACAGGCTCCCGAGCGGGCAGCCGTATTGGGCGGCCAGCTCGCGCTGGGCCGTGAGCGCCCGGACCAGCCCCTTCAGCCGTGCCTGCGGGGTGGAGTGGCGCTCCAGGGCGCGAAGGAGCGACTGGATGTCCTGGACGTGCCCGCCGATGGCCGCCTCGACGAGCTCGTCCTTGGTCTTGAAGTAGTAGTAGACGTTTCCCACCGGGACGTTGGCCGCCCGGGCGATGTCAGCGATCGTCGTCTTCTCGACACCCTGGTGGTGGATCACTTCCCGCGCCCCCGCGATCAAGCGATCACGTTTGCCGGTCACTGGCGGTAAGTCAGTCATCTCACCCAAGGATAGCGTCTGGTACCGTGTAAGTTAGTCAACTAACTCTCCCCTGACCGAAGGAGTTTCAGGTATGACGTCGATCCCCACTCAGGCAGGCACGCAGCCGTCGCTACTCCGCACCCGGCTGGGACTGATGACGCTGCTGCTGCTGTGCGGCGTGCAGTTCCTTGACGTGGTCGATTCTTCGATCACCAACGTGGCGCTGCCGTCGATTCAGCGCGCGCTGCACTTCTCTCAGCAGAACCTGCAGTGGGTCGCCAGCGGCTACCTGCTGACCTATGGAGGATTCCTGCTGCTCGGCGGTCGGTTCGCTGACCTGCTGGGGCGCCGGCGGGTCCTCGTCGCCGGTTTGATCGCGTTTGCCGCGTGCTCTCTGGCCGCGGGGCTGGCGACGAGCGAGGGCATGCTGATCGCCGCTCGCCTGCTCCAGGGCGTCGGCGCCGCCATGATGGCCCCGGCCGCACTGTCGATTCTCACCACCACCTTCCGGGAGGGGGCCGACCGGAACACCGCCCTCGGCGTCTGGGGTGCGATCAGCGGTCTCGCCGCCGCTGCGGGGGTGTTCCTCGGCGGGGTACTGGCGGAAGGCCCCGGCTGGCGGTGGGTGTTCTTCGTGAACATTCCGGTCTGCCTGCTGGCGCTGGGCGCCGCGTTCGCGCTGCTCGCCGGCGATCGCCGACGGGCGCCGCTGGCCGACTTCGACACGCCGGGTGCGCTGCTGGGAACCGCCGGCATGCTGTTGCTCGTCTACGCGCTGATCAAGGCTCCGGACGTCGGCTGGGGCCAGCCGCGCACGATCGCGACGCTGGCGGCCGCTGTCCTGATTCTCCTAGCGTTCATCGTCAACGAGCTTCGCCGCCGCCACCCGCTGATGCACCTCTCCATCTTCAAGGTGAGGGGGTTGGCCGCTGCCGACGCCACCTGGCTGCTGGCGATGGCCGGCTTCTTCGCGATGTTCTTCTTCCTCACCCTGTACATGCAGGAGGTCCTCCACTTCTCGCCGATCCAGGCAGGCGCCGCTTACCTCCCCGTGACGGCGGGTCTGGTGGTCGCCTCAGGTGTCTGCTCTCAGCTATTTGCGCGGATCGGGACCCGGCCCGTGATCGTCGCCGGAGCGTTGCTCAGCGCCGGCGGGATTTATTTCCTGTCCCGGGTTCCGCTGCACGGCTCCTACGTTTCCGACGTGCTTCCCGGTCTGGTGATCATGGCGCTCGGATTCGGCGCGGTGTTCGTCGGGGTCACCACCGCCGCCAACGCCGGCGTGCCCGCCGAGAAGGCCGGGCTGGCGGCCGGACTGCTCAGTACCTCACAGCAGCTCGGCATGGCGCTCGGCCTGGCGGTGCTATCGGCGCTGGCCACGGCGCGCACCCACCATCTGCTCGCAGACCACGCCGCGCCATCCGCCGCCCTCACCTCCGGCTACCAGCGGGCGCTGCTGGTGGGCAGCCTGTTTGTCCTCGCCGCGGCGGCGATCGCCAGCCGGATCCCGACCACCCGAAGTGCCGCGCAGCCGCTCGTCGCTCCCGCGGCCGAACCATCCGGAGAGCCGGCCACTGTCTAGACCGATAAAGACCGGCCCCAACCGCGGTCTAATCCAGGAAGGCACACGTCGACTGGAGGGAACGCATGACCGAGACACGCTTGGTGGCTGATGGCCTGGGCTTCCCGGAATCCACGCGCTGGCACGACGGACGCGTGTGGGTGTGCAACTGGGGCGCCGGTGAGGTGCTGGCGGTCACCCCCGGCGGCCGGCGCCAGGTCATGGCCCGGCTCGCGCCGCAGACGATTCCGTTCAGCATCGATTGGCTTCCGGACGGACGGCTGCTGGTCGTCGACGGTCCCCAGCAGAAACTGTTGCGGCAGGATGGGGACGGGGCACTTGAACCGATCGCGGATCTCTCGGGCCTCGGTGCGGGACCCTTCAACGAGCTGGTCGTGACCACGGGGGGCAGGGTCTATGTCAACGGGGGCTCAGGGGGTGTCGTCTGCGTTCACGCTGACGGGCCGATCCGTGACGTGGCCGCTGAGCTGAAGTGGCCCAACGGGATGGCGCTGCTGGCTGATGAACGGGTACTGGTGGTGGCCGACTCGCACGCCAATCAGCTTCTCGCGTTCGAGGTCGACGATGACGGGATGCTCTCGGACCGTCGGGTGTGGGCGGAGCTTGAGTACGCTCCAGATGGCATATGTGCCGACGCCGACGGAGCGATCTGGGTCGCCAGCGTCCCTGGCAAACACTGCCGGCGTGTGGCCGAAGGCGGTGAGGTTCTCACCACCGTCGTCGCGGACCGGGGGTGCTTTGCCTGCATGCTCGGCGGCCAAGACGGGCGCACACTGTTCATTGCGGCGGCGCAGTGGCGCGGGATGGAGGCGGCGATGAACGAAGGACCCGGTCGGACCGGCCAGCTTCTGGCGGCGCCTGACCAGCCCGCCCCGCACGCCGGCCGACCGTAGCCGGGGCTCGCGGCTGGAGCCGCCCCCGATCGGCCTCCGGGCACGAGACGCCGCCCGCCGAGCCCGGTCTGCTCCGGCCTGCTCGCCACCGCGTCGCCGTCAGCCCCGGGCTCGCGCTCCGTCACCTCTTGCGCGCGCTCACGCGGGGATCGCCTGCCTCAGGGCTGGAGCCAGGACCGCGTGCGAGAGCATGCCGCCGGACATCACTTTGGCGTCGAATCCATCTTGCAGCAGGATCCGCGTGGCGTAGTAGGCCCGCTGGCCCGAGCGGCAGATGACGCCGATCTCCCCGTCTCGGGGCAGCTCGCCGAGGCGCGCGCGTAGCTCTCCCAAGGGGATGTTGACGGTGTCCGGGACCTGCTCCACCGCCTGCTCCACCGGCTCGCGCACGTCGAGCAGGAATCTGTCCTCGGTAGACGTCCAATGCGTCACTGGCATGTCACCGCGCAGCACTCCGGCGGCGACCATTCCAGCGAAGTTGATCGGATCCTTCGCACTGCCGAACGGCGGTGCGTAACACAGCTCGCACTCCTCGAGGTCATACACGGTCGCGCCCAGCTGGATCGCCAGGGCGAGCTCGCTGATCCGTTTGTCCACTCCGTCTTCGCCGACCGCCTGGGCTCCCAGGACACGTCCATCGGATTTGCGGAATAGGAGCTTCATCGCAATCGGCTTGGCGCCCGGGTAGTAGCCGGCGTGCGAGTTCGGATACAGGTACACCTTCTCGAAGTCGCTGTCACCGAGACGCTCGAGCGTCTTCTCGTTGGCGCCGGTCCACGCGACGGTCGAGCCGAAGAGGCCGACGACCGCGGTGCCCTGGGTGCCGCGGAAGCGGGAACCGCGCCCGGTGATGACTTCGGCCGCGATCCGGGCCTGTCGGTTCGCCGGCCCGGCGAGCGCGATCAGGCTCCACTCGCCGGTGACGAAATCCTTCACCTCGACGGCATCCCCGACCGCGAAGATGTCCGGATCGCTGGTGCGCATCTGCTCATCGACCCGGATCCCGCCGAGCTCGCCGACCTCGATCCCGGCCATCCGCGCCAGCGCGGTATCCGGACGAACCCCAAGCGCGAGGATCACGACATCCGCCGGATAGCGTTCGCCGGACTGCGTCGATACGACCAACGCGTCGTCCTCGGACCGCTCGAAACCGGCGACGCCATCTCCCAACGCGACGTGCACACCCTGCAGCTTGAGGAAGTCGCCCACGAGCCGCCCATATTCCGGGTCAAGCGGGGTGAGGACCTGATCGGCCATCTCCACCACGGTCACGTCGAATCCACGGAAGACCAGGTTCTCGGCCGTCTCCAGGCCGATGAACCCACCGCCGATCACGACCGCACGCATCGGCGGGCGCACCGTCTGAAAGCCCGAGTAGCGCCCCATCCCGGCCAGGAAGCTCGTCCCGCGCTCGATCCACTGTCGGATCTCCCTCGCGTCCGGGACGGTCCGCACCGCAAAGATGCCGGGGAGATCGATCCCGGGCAGCGGCGGGCGGATCGACGCCGCCCCCGGGGACAGCACAAGCTTGTCGTAGGACTCGGTGCTGACAGCACCGGTCGCGAGATCCTTCATCTGCACGGTCTTGTCCGGCGCCGAGATCCCGATCGCCTCGCACCCGGTTCGGCAGTCAACCCTGAAGTGACCGCGGAACAGTTCGGGACTGGCGACCAGCAGATCCGACTCGTGCTCGATCACCCCGCCGACGTGATACGGCAATCCGCAGTTCGCGAAGGACACGTATGGTCCGCGCTCCACCATCACGATCTCAGCCTGCTCGTCCAGCCGGCGCAAGCGGGCCGCACAGGATGCGCCACCAGCGACGCCACCAACAATGATCACCTTCATGATGCTCCTCGCAATCTGAGGTTGGCCGGGACTCAGTACTTCGCTGGGATGTACTGGCGGGCGTGGTCGGGCTCGTGGTAGGAGCCTCGCTTCTCACGCGCGGGCAGGACGACGGGCTCACGCGGTGGGGATTCGTATGGAATCTGCTCCAGCAGGTGACTGATGATGTTCAGCCGGGCCCGCTTCTTGTCGTTGGAATCAGCGACGTGCCACGGAGCGAACTCGGTGCTGGTGGCCGCAAACATCTCATCCCGGGCCCGGGAGTAGTCATACCAACGGCTGTAGGACTTGAGGTCCATCGGCGACAGCTTCCAGACCTTCCGGGGGTCGCTGATGCGCGACTTGATCCTCCGGGTCTGCTCCTCCTGGCCGACCTCCAGCCAGTACTTGAGCAGGATGATCCCTGAGTCGAGCATCGCCTGCTCAACCAGCGGTGCCAGCCGCAGGAACCGAAAGGCATCGTCCTCCGTGCAGAAGCCCATGACCCGCTCGACTCCGGCCCGGTTGTACCAGCTGCGATCGAAGATCACGACCTCGCCCGCCGCCGGGAAATGCGACAGGTAACGCTGGACATACATCTGCGATTTCTCACGCTCGGTCGGCGCCGGGAGCGCGACCACCCGGAACACCCGCGGGCTCACCCGCTCCGTGATCCGCTTGATCACCCCGCCCTTGCCGGCCGTGTCACGGCCCTCAAACACGATGCAGACCTTGACCCCCTCTCGCACCACCCACTCCTGCACCCGGACCAGCTCACCCTGGAGCCGAGCGAGCTCCCGTTCGTAGCGCTTACGGCCCAGCTTCTCGACCGACTGCCCATCCTTCCTCGTCTGCTTCGTATGGCTCATCTGTCACCTCCCTCTGCGCTGACCCACGGCGATCCCGTGCGTTCTGCGGACCACCTCCACGCTGCCAGACCCCGGGTGCCCGAGCGTCCGTACTGAACCGCAGAGGCTTCTCGCCTTGTCCGCTCGGGCCAACGGCGGGTGAGCGTTCGTGCTTGAGGACGAGTCCCGGGGGCGGGTCGGGCGGTGGATCGGAGAACAAGGTCTCCACACGCAGGGGCTACCCGGAGCCGACCCGCTCCAAGGTTTCGCGTCCTCCCCGGCTCGGTCAGGTACCGCCGGCGGGCCCAGCCGGCTGGGACTCCTTCTCGCTCACCACCGTCCGTCAGCCACTGCCGGACATGGCGCGGCAGGCCGCCCGTGTCCTCATCGACCGGATCGAAGCGTCGGTCGATTCCGAACGGACCTCAATTGTGTTCCCCGCACATTCGTCCAGCGCACCACCGCCAGCCCGAGCCCGCCGGCCACCGCGCGCCGCCGAGTCGGGGTCCTTGGGCCTCAGCTACATATGGGGGCACTTTCGCCCCAAAGACCCGGCGGCGCTTCCGCTCCGCAGCGCCGTCGGAGCGCCACTCGTTCAGGCGGCCGGCGTGATGCCGGCCGACCCCGTCTGGCCAATAGCCAACCGGACCTCCAGCAGGCGGACGATGGCCTATGGCACTGCGCTGGCGTCCTACAACGTGGAGGAATTCGGCACCGACCGGGTGGCCCAGCTCCGTGCCGAGGAGATCCATGAGCGCGTCGGCCGGCTCCAGGAGATGACTCGCTTTGACCACCTGCCGGTCCAGCTCAGCGGCTGACCGGCACCATCCACACCGACCAGCCCCGGCGGTCCGGGCTGAGCCCGTGGGTGGTCCGGGCTGAGCCCGTGGGTGGTCCGGGCTGAGCCCCTGGACGGTCCGCCGGCGACCCCAGCAGCGGCGCTCAGGTGGTGAACCTGGCGGCCAACCCTGCGGTCACTGCGGCCAGGTCGCCCGTCTGACCCAGGCGACGCTGGTGCCCGGCGCCGTTCTCGGCCGCCATGGCGGTCAGAGGCGCCAGCTCGTCCAGGCAGCCCAGCTGCTCGGCGTGCTCGCGCCCGGCCGCCAGCAGGTCGCTCAGGCACCGGCGGACCGGCACCGGCCGCTCCGCGATGGGATCCAGCAGCTCAGCGTCGATCCCGTCACGGGCGGCCCGGAAGCGGTTTTCGTCGATGAGCTCCGGGGCGTCGATCAGGCGGGGGTCGTGGTAGCCCTGCTCCAGCTCCAGATGGGCGATCGTCTGGACCAGTCCGGCCAGCGCGGCGCTCTCACCCACGGTGGCCTGGGCGTCCATGATCCGGACCTCCACCGTGCCCAACCGCGGCTGGAGGCGCACGTCCCACCACAGAAAGGTCGGGGCCGGAAAGGCCCCACATCGCAACAGGCGATCGACCGCCTCCACGTAGTGCTCATAGGAGGGGAACGCCCGCGGGATGCCCACCCGGGGGAACGCCTGGAAGATCGGGGTGCGGGCCGAGGCCAGGCCGGTATCCCGGCCCTGCCAGAACGGCGAGTTGGCCGACAGCGCCAGCAGCAGCGGCAGGTGGGCTCGCAGCCGGTTCTGGAGGATGAGCGCCTTCTCCGGCTCGGCCACGCCCACATGGACGTGCAGGGCGCAGGTCGGCTCACGCCGCGCCAGCTCGCGCATCGACTGATAGATGAGCCGGTAGCGCGCGCCGCCGGACACCTGCGTCTCGGTCCACAGCGTCCGGGGGTGGGTGCCGGCGGCGCCCACGGCCAGCCGCTGGCCGGCCAGGAACCGCGCCAGCTCGGCCCGCAGCGCGGCGGCGTGGGCCGCGGTGTCACGGATGGTCAGATGGGGCGAGGTGGCGAGCTCAATCACGGCCTGATGCGTCTCGGCGGTCACAGCGTCGGCCAGCGCCGGCGGCAGCCGGGGGAGGATCTCCTCGCCGTGCTGGGCCAGCGCCCAGCTGGCGGGGTCCAGCAGCATGACCTCCTCCTCGATGCCGATGGTGTAGGGCAGTGAGGGTCGCCAGTGCGCCCACGCGGGGGCCATGTCGACGGTGAGGGGGGCGTCCGGTGCCGCGGGCAGGTCCATGCCTGAGGATGTTCCGCGCTAATCAAGGCTGACAAACGGGCCCGGCGGAGGAACCGGGCGGGCAATCCCTGGCCACGTGGCCAATGGCAGCGCCGGGAGCCATCGCCGACACTGCCACCTGTCGGCCACGCGGAGGAGGCACAACCGGTGCACGGAGGGAAGTCAGCCAGTTCAGGACGACCGCTGATCATCGTCACCACCTCCGAGATGCGCCACCATCCGTCCGCTCGGCTGACGCCGGAGGGCGAGCCGCTCCAGGAGGAGATGGCGCTCGGCTTGAAGTACCTCCGGGCCATTGAGCGGGCCGGCGGCATCCCGGTGGTCGCCCCGCCCCTGGCCTCAGCGGCTGTGCACCCCCTGCTGGACAGCGCCGCGGCGGTCTGCCTCTCCGGCGGGCCGGATCTGGAGCCCTCGGCGTATGGCGACCGGCGTCATGCGTTGACCGGGCCGAGCTGGGCTGACCTGGACCGGTTTGAGCTCGCTCTGGCCCGCGCCGCGGACGCGCGCGGACTGCCCATCCTGGCCATCTGCCGGGGGCTCCAGGTCCTCAACGTCGCGCGCGGCGGCACCCTGCACCAGCATCTGCCGGAGGTGGTGGGCGACCGGATCACGCATCGCCAGTCCGCCCCGGGCCATCAGCCGACGCATGCGGTGACGGTCCAATCCGACAGCCGGCTGGGGGCGATCATGGGCACCGGCCGGACCAGCGTCAACTCCTTTCACCATCAGGCGGTGGCCCGGCTGGGCCGGAGGTTGAGGATCACGGGGCGGGCTGATGACGACACGGTGGAGGCGATCGAGGCCCGCGACCGGGAATTTGTGGTGGGGGTGCAGTGGCACGCCGAATGCCTGGCCGATGATTCGGCCGGCGGGGCCGCGCTGTTTGCCGCGCTGGTGGCCGCCGCCCAGCGATACCGCGCCGAGCGCCCGCGTCCGGCGCTGGCCGCCTGATCGACCGCAACTGTGTGTGGGTTTGCCGGCGAGGTGGGGCTGACGCGAGCTGCCGATCGGCGGGTGGTGGAGCGCATGGCCGACACCATGAGCGACCGCGGGCCGGATGGGGCGGGGGCGTGGTGGGGCGGGCGCCTGGCTCTGGCGCACCGCCGGCTGAAGATCATCGACCTGTCCCGGGCCGGCGATCAGCCGATGAGCGACGACGAGCTGGGGCTGACCATCGCGTTCAACGGGTGCATCTACAACCACCGGGAGCTGCGGCGCCGAGCTGGAGGCGGCGGGATACCGGTTCGCCTCCAGCAGCGACACCGAGGTGGTGCTCAAGGCGTATGACCGCTGGGGGCACGATGCGTCGACCACCTGATCGGCATGTTCGCCTTCGCCGTGTGCGAGCACCACAGCGCCGGAACCACCTTCGCCCGTGACCGGGTGGGGATCAAGTCGCTCTATCTCACCCACACCCCCGACGCCATTCGCTTTGCCTCCACGCTGCCCGCCCTGCTGGCCGCCGGCGGCGTCGACACGCAGCTGGATCCGGTCGCGCTCCATCACTACCTGAGCTGGCATGCCGTGGTCCCGGCGCCGCGGACCATCCTGCGCGGGGTGCGAAAGCTGGCCCCAGCCACGGTCATGACAATCGACCGGACGGCCGGTGGACCACGGACGAGTACTGGCGAGCCGAGTTTGTACGGCGGCCCGACCATGCGGACTGGACCGAAGCCGACTGGAGCCAGAGCGTCCGGGACACACTGGGAACGCCGTGCGGCGGCGAATGGTCGCCGACGTGCCGGTCGGAGTCCTCCTCTCCGGCGGCCTGGACTCCAGCCTGATTGTGGCGCTGCTCGCCGAGCAGGGCCAGCGCGGCCTGCAGACGTTCAGCGTGGGCCTCGATGACGTCGGCGATCGGTCCGGTAATGAGTTCCAGTACTCGGATCTCATGGCGGCCGAGTTTGAGACCGACCATCACCGCATCCATGTCCCCACCGGCGACATGCTGCCGGCGCTTGACGGGGCGATCGCGGCCATGAGCGAGCCGATGGTGTCCCATGACGCGGTGGCGTTCTACCTACTGTCAGAGCAGGTGCCCCGATCACTGAAGGTGGTGCAATCTGGGCAGGGGGCGGACGAGGTGTTCGGGGGCTACGCGTGGTGAGTGGCAGCGGCTGGCGGCCGGACTGATTCAGCGCACTCAGGCGCTCAACCGGTTCTTGACCGATGCCTACGGTGCCCAGTCGATCCTGGATCAGGCGCCGATCCCCAGCGATGTGGTCGAGCAGGCGGTCGGGTTTGAGCCGGACCTGGTGGGGCGCCTGCCCGGCGGGACAACACCCGCGGCGATCGTGGGGTATGACATCGTCCGGGCTCCGGACGGCACCTTCCTGGTGCTGGAGGACAACGCCCGCACCCCCTCCGGATTCGAGTACGCCTCGGCGGCCCGGGAGACGCTGACGCGGCTCCTGCCCGTGGTGAAGCCCGTGCCTCGGCCGGTGCAGCCGGCCACCGGCGATCTGCTGACCCGGACGCTGCAGGCGGCCGCGCCCCCACCGGTGTCACTGCCGTTTGCGGTCATCCTCACCGACGGACCGGGCAACGTCGCCTTCGCCGAGCACCGGCGCGCCGCCGAGCGCATCGGCGTGCCCCTGGTGACGCTGGACGACCTGATCGCTCAGGACGATCAGCTGTGGGTGGGCCACCCCGGTGGTCGCCGCCGGCGCGTCGACGTCGGCTACCGGCGCTGCGATGAGGACCGGGTGCGCGATGCGGCGGGCCGCCTCACCCGGGTGGCCCGCACGCTGCTCCCGGCGTGGCTGAGCGGGAACCTGACCTCAACCACAACGGTGACCAAAACGCCATGCTCCACCGGCTCGGAGACCGCGTGGTCAAGCCGCGCCACGGTCAGGGCGGCACCGGGGTCGTCATCGGCGTCACGGCCACTGCGCCGGAGCTGGCGGCGGTGGCGGGCGAGATCCGCCGGCGGCCCGAGGCCTACATCAGCCAGCCGATCGTCTCGCTGTCACGGCACCCGACGGTGATCGACGGCCGGCTGGAGCCCCGCCATGTCGCCCTACGGGTGTTCACCTTCGCCGCGCCGGCCGCCCGGGTGATGCCCGGCGGGCTCAGCCGGTTTGCGCTGGCCGCCGGGGAGTTCGTCGTCAATTCCTCGCAGTCCGGTGGGGGCAAAGACACCTGGATCGTGGACTGAGGCGCTGATGCGTCCCGGCGGCCGGCTTTCGCGTAACGTGTCGCGGCCGACATGGTCATGGAGGACTCCACGGCGGCCCTGGCCGCCGACTCCCTCGGTGTGATCGCCGACGCCAGGGTCCGGGCCGACGAGACGCTTGCGCTGGCCCGGCGGCACATCGACCCCGCATTCGTCGACGTGATGCGGATCATCGGTTTTGACACCCAGTACGTCTCGGCGCAGGGCTCCTACCTCTACGACGGCGCCGGCCGCGCCTACCTGGATCTCCACACCGGGGAGGGCTTCGCCAGCCTGGGGCACAACCATCCGGACGTCCGCGAGGTGCTCCAGGCCGCGCTGGCGGGTGACCTGGTCGATGGGGTGCAGATCCATTACTCGGTTCTGGCCGGGCTCCTGGCCGAAGCGCTGGCCGAGCGGCTGCCCGCCGGGCTGGACTCGGTGTTCTTCACCAACAGCGGGGCTGAGGCCGTCGACTCGGCCCTGAAGTTCGCCCGGGCGGCCACCGGGCGGCCCCGCCTCCTGGCGTGCGAGAGCGGATTTCACGGGGTGACGCTCGGCCCGCTTTCGCTGGTGGGCGATGAGTTCTTCAAGGAGGGGTTCGGCCCGCTGCTGCCCGGGAGCGGCCTGGTGCCGTTCGGGGAGCTGGCCGCGTTGGAGGATGCGTTGCGCACCCGGGACGTGGCCGCGTTCATCGTGGAGCCGATCCAGGGCCGCGGCGTCACCCCGGCGCCGGAGGGATACCTGGCGGGGGCGCAGGCGCTGTGCCGTCGCTACGGGACGCTGCTGATCATCGACGAGATCCAGACCGGTCTCGGCCGCACCGGCCGGATGTTCGCCTCCGACGGCCAGGGACTGGACCCGGATTTTCTGCTGGTGGGCAAGGCGCTGAGCGGGGGGTACATGCCGGTGGCAGCCATGACCACCCGCGCCGAGGTCCATGCCCGGGCCATCGGCACCCTGGAGCGCAGCTACATCCACCAGTCGACGTTCGGCCGCAACCGCCTGTCCATGGCCGCCGGTCTGGCCACCCTGAGGATCCTGGAGCGCGACGGCCTCATTGAGCACTCCGCCCGGATGGGGTCGGTGCTGATGGAGGGACTGCGGGAGCTGGCGCAGCGCCACGAGCTGATCCGAGAGGTGCGCGGCGCCGGTCTGATGATCGGTTTTGAGCTGCAGGCACCCACCTCCCGGCTGGGCCGGATGAACTGGCGTCTCGTCCATGCCGCCAGCGAGGGGCTGTTCCCGCAGCTGATCGTGATCCCTCTGTACCGCGACCATCGGATCATCACCATGGCCGCCGGCAAGAACGATGTGATCAAGCTGCTTCCACCGCTCACGCTGTCCGAGGCCGAGGCGATGGATTTCCTGACGGCGCTCGATGGGGTGCTCGCTGACTGTGAGCGCGGGGCCGGCCGCAACTGGGCGATCGTCCGGGACATCGCCGCGGCGACCATCCGGCGCCGCGCCACCGCCCGGCTCCGGTGACCGCGCCGGCCGGCCCGGGCGCGCCCCCACCGGCGGCCGACTGCCTGGTCACCGGGGCCAGCGGGTTCATCGGTCGGCATCTGGCCGCTCGCCTGGCGCTGCAGGGCCGCCGGGTGAGGTGCCTGGTACGACCCACCAGCGACACCCGGCCGCTTCAGCGCCTCCCGGTGCAGACGGTCACCGGCGATCTCGCCGATCCGGTCTCCCTGGTGCGCGCCGTCGCCGGCTGCCGCGTCGTCTTCCACTGCGGCGCGATGGTGACCGACTGGGCCACCGTGGCCGAGCTGCAACGGACCAACGTGCTGGGCACGCGCAACCTGGTCGCCGCCGCCCTCGGCGCCTCCGTGGAGCGGTTCATCCACTTCAGCACCACCGACGTGTACGGCTCCCGCGGCCGCCGCCCCGTCGACGAGGATTATGCGAGCCCGCGGTTCTCCAACTGGTATGCCCACACGAAGCTGACCGCCGAGCAGGCCGTCCTCGGCGCCCATCAGCAGGACGGCCTGCCGGCGGTGGTGCTGCGGCCGGCGACGGTGTACGGGCCCGGGTCACAGGAGGTGGTGGGGGAGATCGCCCGGGCGCTTGAGCAGCGCAGCATGGTCCTCATCGGGGGCGGCCACGCCCAGGCCGGGCTGGTCTATGTGGACAATCTGGTAGATGCCGCCGTGTGCGCGATCGGCGTCGACGCCGCCGTGGGCCAGGCATTCAACGTGACCGACGGGCTGTCGGTGACCTGGAAGCAGTTCACCGACGACCTGGCCAGGGGCCTCGGCTGCCCGGAGGCCCGGTACAGCCTGCCGTTCCCCGTCGCCCAGGCCCTCGGCGCCGGGCTGGAGCACGGCTATCGCCTGCTCCGCCGCACCACGGGTCTGCGGACGCGGCCGCTGCTGTCTCGCCAGGCGGTGCATGTGCTCGGCGCCGAGCAGCGCTTTGCCACCGACCGGATCCGGCGCCTGCTGGAGTGGTCGCCGCAGGTGGGCTACGTCGATGGTCTCGCCGCCACCCTGGAGTGGTTGCGCTCACGGTCCGGCGAGGGCTGACCCCCCGGCGGTCACTGCCGGCCAGGGCCAGGGGGAGCCGCTCCTCCGGACTGTGGCCGGGCGGCCGATACGGTAGGCGCGTGACCAGGTGGCGGGACGCACGGCGCTTCGGCCCCGGGCCCTACGTGCTCGGCTTCACCCGCCAGTCGGGGCGGGAGGGATTCCCGTGGACGATCCCGGCGATGCGCATGATCGAGCGCCTACGGCTGGACTCACCCGTGACCCTGATCACCGGCGACAACGGCAGCGGCAAGTCGACCATTCTGGAGGCGGTCGCCGCCGCTGTCGGATTCGCCGAGCAGGGCGGCGAGCTGGAGCGGCTGGGGGAGCTCCCGGCCGTGCCCCGGACGGTCCTGAAGGGGGCGCTGGCCCCGGTGCTGGCCGACACCAAGCCCCGCAACGGCTACTACCTGCGGGCCGAGAGTTTTTTCAATGTGGCGGCGTTCATCGACAGCGGCGACCGGTTCGCACCGGACATCTCCCTGTATGGCGATGTCCCGCTCCATCAGCAGTCGCACGGCGAGTCGTTCCTGGCCCTGGCCTCCAACCGGTTTGGCGGTGAGGGGCTGTATCTGCTCGACGAGCCGGAGGCGGCGCTCTCGGTGACGGGGGCGCTGGCCCTGCTGGCGGTGATGATGCGCGCCGCCGGCGCGGGAGCCCAATTTGTCGTCGCCACCCATTCACCGATCCTGCTGGCCGCGCCCCGGGCCGCCCTGTATGAGCTGGATGAGGACGGCATCCACACTGCGGAGTACAACGAGCTGGAGGCGGTCCGGCTGACCCGGGCCTTCCTGGAGGCTCCCGAGCGCTATCTGCGCGCGGTTCTCAGCGACGACTGATCTGGAACCTAGGCGGGCTCGGTGGGGATCGCCGTATCCGAGCGCTCGGCGGTGTCGTTCTGGCGCTCGGTGATCCACTCGCCGCTGTCGGTCCGCCGGATGGCGCCGACGCGGGCACCAGACAGGTCATGCAGGCCGCCCCCGGCGTCGACGGTGAGCGCCGGCTCACCGCCGAGCGATGCGGAGACGATCTCCTGAACCCGCTCACGGTCAAAGCCGTCCATCTTCTGGTCGTTGAGCGTGGCGGTCACCGTGGCCAGCGCCCGCTCAATCTCCACGTCGCTGCTCATGCCGGGGAGCTACCCTTCGGCCACATTCCCCACACCGGGTTGTCCTCGCTCACACCGCTTCCCCGAGACCCGGGGTTTGGTCGCCGGGGGTTGGGGTACCTCCGCCACCGATGTCGAGTGCACGCCGGGTGATTCCTCCGTTTCTGCGCCAGGCGGGCGGCGACCGCCTCGGCCTCGGCGCGGCGGCGCAATCGGAGCATTCCCGGCGGCTGGTGGCCCGCACCCAGAGCGCCGACAAGGTGGTTCAGTCGATCTGCCCCTACTGCGCCGTGGGCTGCGGTCAGAAGGTCTACGTCAAGGACGAGAAGGTCATCCAGATTGAGGGCGATCCTGACTCGCCGATCTCCCGTGGTCGGCTGTGTCCGAAGGGGTCGGCCTCCGAGAAGCTGGTGAACTCGCCCATGCGAGAGACCCGGGTGCGGTACCGCCGCCCGGGCGGCATCGACTGGGAGGACCTGTCGCTGGAGCAGGCCACCGACATGATCGCCGAGCGGCTCATCCGCACCCGGAGCGAGACCTGGGAGGACACCACCGAGGACGGCCAGCCGCTCCGGCGCACGCTGGGGATGCACTTCCTCGGCGGAGCCACGCTGGACACCGAGGAGAACTACCTGATCAAGAAGTTCTTCACCGCCATGGGGGCGGTTTCGGTGGAGAACCAGGCGCGGATATGACATAGCTCCACGGTTCCCGGTCTGGGGACCTCGTTTGGGCGCGGTGGTGCCACCACCTTCCAGCAGGACCTGCAGAACTCAGACTGCATCCTGATTATGGGATCGAACATGGCCGAGCAGCATCCGGTCGGCTTTCAATGGGTGATGGAGGCCAAGGAACGGGGGGCGAAGCTGATCCACGTCGACCCCCGTTTCACCCGGACCAGTGCGATGGCCGATCTCCACGTTCCCATCCGGGCCGGCACCGACGTCGCCTTCCTGGGCGGGATCGTGAACTACATCCTGGAGCACGACGCCTGGTTTGAGGAGTACGTCCGGCACTACACGAACGGCCCGGTGGTCATCAAGCCGGAGTTCCAGGACACCGAGGACGCCAGCGGCTTCTTCTCCGGCTGGAACCCCGAGGACAGCGCCTACGGCATCTCCACCTGGGGCTACAACAAGACGAGCGGGGAGGCCACCGCCGGCAAGACCGAGCAGACCGCCGACGTGTCCGGCAACCAGGCCCATGGTGCCCACGGCATGAAGCTGCCTCACGGCGAGCCCCCGGACCTCGACGACTCGATGCAGGACGAGCACTGTGTCCTGCAGATCCTCAAGCGCCACTTCGCCCGCTACACCCCCGAGCGGGTCTCGGAGATCTGCGGCTGCGCCCCCGACGACATGGTCAAGGTGGCCCGCGCGCTGTGTGAGAACTCCGGCCGGGAGCGAACCTCGGCGATCGCCTATGCGGTTGGCTGGACCCAGCACACGGTCGGTGTCCAGATGATCCGTGCGGCCTCGATCGTTCAGCTGCTGCTGGGGAACATCGGCCGGCCCGGCGGCGGGATCCTGGCCCTGCGCGGGCACGCCAACATCCAGGGTTCCACCGACATCCCGACGCTCTACGACATTCTTCCCGGCTACATCCCGATGCCGCACCCCCAGTCGCACCCGTCGCTGGACAAGTTCGTCGAGCTCAACGGGCCGGACACCGGCGCCTGGGGTAATCTGCGGCCGTACATCGTGTCGCTGCTCAAGGCGTGGTGGGGAGATGCGGCCACCGAGCAGAATGAGTTCTGCTTCCAGTATCTGCCGCGGATCAACGGCGATCACTCCCACTACGCGATGATGCTCAAGATGCTGGACGGCGGGGTCCAGGGGATGCTGTGCGTCGGCCAGAACCCGGCGGTGGGCTCGGCGAACGCCGGACTGATGCGCGCCGCCCTGGCCAAGCTTGACTGGCTGGTGGTACGGGACTTCCAGCCGACCGAGACGGCCCTGTTCTGGAAGGACTCGCCGGAGCACGAGGCCGGCGAGGTGCGGGCGCAGGACATTCAGACCGAGGTGTTCTTCCTGCCCGCCGCCGCTCACACCGAGAAGGACGGATCGTTCACCAACACCCAGCGGCTCCTGCAGTGGCACCACAAAGCCTGCGAGCCGCCCGGAGACGCGCGCTCAGAGACCCACTGGATCTACCACTTGGGCCGGGCCATCCGGGAGAAGCTGGCCGGTTCCACCCAGCCGCGGGACCGGCCCATCTTGGACCTCACGTGGGACTACCCGCTCCAGGGCCCCCAGCGGGAGCCCGATCCCGAGCACGTGCTCCAGGAGATCTCCGGCCGCCAGCGGGCAGCCGGCCCGGATGGCCGGGCCAGCTCGTTCCTGGAGACCTACGACGCCTTGAAGGCCGATGGGACCACCTCCTGCGGCTCCTGGATCCACTGCGGGATCTACAAGAACGGCGTCAACCAGGCGGCGCGCAAGAAGCCCGGGCACCAGCAGAATTGGATCGCCCATGAGTGGGGTTGGGCCTGGCCCAAGGACACCCGGATCATCTACAACCGGGCCTCGGCCGATCCTGATGGCCGTCCCTGGTCAGAGCGCAAGCGCTACGTGTGGTGGGACGAGCAGGAGGGCCAGTGGACGAGCCTGGGCGACTCGCCGGACTTCCCGCCCACCAAGGAGCCGGGCTACCGGCCGCCCCGGGACGCCAAGAAGATGGAGGCGATCGCCGGTCACAAGCCGTTCATCCTCCATCCCGATGGCCGCGGCTGGCTGTACGCCCCCACCGGGTTGGTCGATGGCCCGTTGCCCGCGCACTACGAGCCGCAGGAGTCGCCGTTTTCAAACCCGCTGTACGCCCAGCAGCAGAACCCCACCCGCCAGGTGTTCCACCGCCCGCTCAACCCCTACCACCCCGTGGACGGCGAGCCCGGATCCGAGGTGTTCCCGTTTGTGCTCACCACCTACCGGCTCACCGAGCACCATACGGCCGGGGGGATGTCCCGGACGGTGCCATACCTGGCCGAGCTGCAGCCGGAGTTCTTCTGCGAGGTATCCCCGCAACTGGCCGCCGAGCGCGGGCTGGAGCACGGCGACTGGGCCACCATCGTCACCGCCCGCCAGGCGGTGGAGGCGCGGGTGCTGGTCACCGCTCGCATCAAGCCGCTGGAGATTCAGGGCCGCACCATGCATCTCGTCGGTGCGCCCTACCACTGGGGCGGCGTGGGCATCGTCACCGGCGACTCCGCCAACGAGCTGCTGCCGCTGGCGCTGGACAACAACGTTCACATCTCCGAGTACAAGGTGGCCACCTGCGACATCCGCCCGGGACGGCGGCCCCGCGGGCCGGCGCGGCGGGCGCTGGTGGAGGACTATCGCCGCCGCGCGGGGGTCAAGGACTGATGAAGCTGGAGACCCACAGCTGGCCGGCGACGTACGGTGACCGTGCCCAGCCGCGCATGGGGTTCTTCACCGATACGTCGATCTGCATCGGCTGCAAGGCCTGTGAGGTGGCGTGCAAGGAGTGGAACCAGATCCCGATGAGAAACGGATCTCAACCGCCCGCATTCACCGGCCACTCCTACGACAACACCGTCGATCTGGGGGCGGACACCTGGCGCCACGTGGCCTTCGTGGAGCAGCGGGTGGCGGCGGATGCCCGGGATGAGGCCGACCTGGTGGCCGTGGCCGCCCGCAACGGCGCCATCGACGCCGGGGTGCACACCTACCAGGAGGGGGACGGCGTCCGCTTTCTCATGGCCTCGGATGTGTGCAAGCACTGCACCGATGCCGCCTGCCTGGAGGTATGCCCCACCGGGGCGCTGTTCCGCACCGAGTTCGGCACAGTGGTGGTGCAGGAGGATGTCTGCAACGGCTGTGGCTACTGCGTCCCGGCCTGTCCGTTCGGGGTGCTGGATCAGCGCCCGGATGACGGGCGGGTGTGGAAGTGCACCCTCTGCTACGACCGGCTCAAGGACGACAAGGAACCGGCCTGCGCGCAGGCGTGCCCCACCAACTCCATCCAGTTCGGGGAGCTCACCGAACTGCGCGAGCGGGCCGAGCGGCGCCTGGCCCGGCTGCAGGACGCCGGTCAGGAGAAGGCCCAGCTGTACCTGGCCGACGATGACGACGGCGTCGGCGGCGCCGGCGCCTTCTTCCTGTTGTTGGATGAGCCTGAGGTCTACGGCCTGCCCCCGGATCCGATCGACCCGGTGCGGGATATCGGCTCCACCTGGCGGGCGGCCGGCGCCGCGGCGGTGGCGCTGGGGGCGGGCCTGGCCGCCGCCGTGTGGGGGGGACGGCGATGACCGAGGTGCGTTCCTACTACGGCCAGGCGGTGCTCAAGGAGCCGGTCTGGACCTGGGAGATACCTGCCTACTTCTTCACCGGTGGGCTGGGAGGCGCGGCCGCCGGGCTCGCCTATCTCTCCGGGCTGCGCGGCGAGGATGAGCTGGCCCGGCGCGCCTGGCTGGTGGCGCTCGGCGGCGTCTCGGTCAGCCCGCTGCTGCTGATCTCGGACCTCGGCAAGCCGGTGCGGTTCTTCAACATGCTGCGGATGTTCAAGGTGACATCGCCGATGAGTGTCGGTTCCTGGATCCTGTCGGTGAGCGGGACGACGACGGCGCTGGCCGCCGCCCATGCCTGGTTGAAGCTGTTCCCCCGAACCGCGCGCTGGGCGCGGCCGGCGGCGGCGCTGTTCGGACTGCCCCTGTCCACGTACACCGCGGCCCTGGTCGCCAACACCGCCGTGCCGGTGTGGCGGGACGCCCGGCAGCTGCTGCCGTTCGTGTTCGCCAGCGGTGCGGGCCTGAGCGCCGGGGCGGCCTGCGTGATCATCACGTCTCCTGAGCAGGCGGCCCCGGCCCGCCGGCTGGCCATCGCCGGATCAGTGGCCGAGCTGGCCCTGAAGGAGATCATGGAGCGCCGGCTCGGAGACCAGGGCACCCCGTATCAGCAGGCGCCGGCCGCTCGCTACGGCCACCTCGGCCGCGCCTGCCTGGCCGGCGGCACCGCCCTCCTGGCCGCGCGCGGCGCGCGCTCCCGGGCGGCGGCTGCGGCCGCGGGCGGTCTGCTCCTGGCCGGCGCCCTGAGCGTGCGCTGGAGCGTCTTCAAGGCCGGCTTCACGTCCGCGGGCGATCCCGCGTATGTGGTGGGACAGCAGCGCGGGCGCATCGAGCGCAGCGAGCGC
Source organism: uncultured Solirubrobacteraceae bacterium (assembly GCA_963753235.1). GTDB lineage: Bacteria > Actinomycetota > Thermoleophilia > Solirubrobacterales > Solirubrobacteraceae > Palsa-465. The sequence goes on from CAVWBJ010000002.1 coordinate 48,448, forward strand.
CGGGGGGCCGCTCGCACCACGGCGGCGCCCCGGTCCGCAACCCAGCCGGTCGCTTAGGACGAACCGATGGCGTGGACGATGCCGCCGGCGGTCCGCGCGCTGCTGACGGCCGCGACGTGATCGCCGATCAGATGGGCGAACACGAACGTCCACAACGCCAGCACCGCGGCGATCGTCACCACGGCCAGCCAGGCGGGGATCCTCACCTGGGAGGAGCCCCCGGAGAGGGTCTGGGATGTCATCGGCGTCACCTTCGGTCGCATACAGGCTGACCACAGCATCGGGCTCGTTCATATGACCGCGGTGAGAAACGGATGAGAAGCGGCTAAGTTCCCGGGCCCATCCGGCCGCAATCTCGCTTGCGCCGCGTTCGCGGCCGGGACCCGGCGTCTAAGGTGTCTGCCGATGGCCAAGGCGCTGGTTTCCGAGGTCGGGCGGGTCAGCTTTGAGCTGGACCGGTTTGCGCTGGTCGGCGGCGAGGCATGCGAGGTGCAGGGCCGCTGGTTCGGCGTGCGCGGTCGACGGTTCATGCGCCCGGCGCTGACCGTGGTCGTCGACGGCCGGCCGGTGCGCCTGCTCGCCGACCTGGCGCACAAGCCGTGGGCGGCCGAGGACGGCGAGCCGTGGCAGGCGGTGTTTCCCTGCGTGCCGGACGGGGCCGAGGTGGAGGAGGCCGAGCTCACCGTGGGGCCCGACGTGACCATCGCGCTCCCGGCCCCGGACGGGCAACGTCCGGGTCCCCGGCGCCGGTCCTCCGGTCGGCCTGATCCGCGGCGTCCTGCCCGGCGGCCGGAGCCGACCCGAGCTCGCCGCCACCGCGCCGGGGCCCAGCCCCCGGCGCCGCTGACCGAGGAGCTGGGTCAGGAGCGCGCGGCCCGGCAGCGGCTGGAGCGAGAACTCCAGCGCGCCGAGGCCGATCTGACCCAGGCCCAGGAGCGGGTGGCCCGCCTGGAGGGCGAGATGGCACAGCTTGCCGGACAGCGCGACACCGCGCGGGCCGACCGCCGGCGCATCCAGACCGTCTGCGAGGGCCTCCAGCGGGAGTGCGACCGGGCCGCGCAGGCGCGCGACACCGCGCTGGAGGCCCAGCGCGCCGCGGAGGCCGGCGCCGGCCAGGCCCACCGAGAGCGCGCTGAGGCCCTGCAGGCGGTGGAGGCGGCCGGCGAGCGGGCCGCGGCCGGGCGGGAGGGAGCGCTGGCGCTCCGCGACCACGCCATCGCCGAACGGGATGCGGCGGTGGCCGCGCGCCAGGACGCCGTGGCCCAGCGCGACGCGCTCGCCCGCACCAGCGAACGACTCCAGGGCGAGCTCTCAGAGCTGCTCTCGGCCCGGGGGGCGGCCCTGGTCATGCGGCGCGCCGCCCAGGACCGGGCCAGCCGGCCCTACGCGCTGCTCATCCCGCGGGCCATGGGTGGGTTTCTCATCCTGGTCATCGTCGTCGTGAGCCTGCTGCTGCTGCACGTCCTCTGATCCCGGCCGGCGTCACCGCGGTGCCACCGGCGGCGGGCGATAGGCTGCGGCCGCCAACCACAGGACAGGAGCAGCCAGGGTGAATGTTTCCGCGCTATTCGAGGTGGCCGGCTTTGGGGTGATCGTGACCGGCGGCGCCAGCGGGCTGGGTCTCGCCTACGGCGAGGTGCTCGCCGCCCACGGGGCCCGGGTCACGCTCATCGATGTCAACGGCGCGGCGGTGGCCGCTCAGGCCTCCCGGCTGCAGAAGTCCGGGCTGGATGTGCGCAGCGGCGTGGCCGACGTCACCGACCATGCGGCGCTGGACCGCGTGATCGACGAGGCGGCGGAGGCCTACGGGCGGCTGGATGTCGCCTTCGCCAACGCGGGCATCGATCCCGGCCCTGGGTTCGTCGGCGCCTGGGCCGGATCCGAGCGTCCCCGGGTGGAGGAGGGGGCGCTGGAGCGCTACTCCGACCAGCGCTGGAACCGCGTCATCGACATCAATCTCAACGGCATCTTCGCCACCTCCCGGGCGGCGGTCCGGCACATGCGTGCCCGTCACTTTGGGCGGATCATCATGACCACATCCCTGGCCGCCACCAAGGTGGAGCCGGCCATCGGCGCCGCCTACATGACCGCCAAGGCGGGCGCCCGGCACCTCATGCACACGCTGGCGCTGGAGCTGGCGGCGGACGGCATCACCGTCAACGCCATCGCCCCCGGCTTCTTTGTCACCAATATCGGGGGCGGGCACGCCCAGCGGCCAGAGGTCCAGGCGGCGATCGCCCGGGACATTCCGATGCACCGCGTCGGCCAGCCCGACGACATCAAACCGCTCGCGCTGTTTCTGGCGTCACCGGCGTCGGAGTACGTCACCGGGCAGGAGATCGTCATCGACGGCGGCTGGGGGCTGGGCCCCGCCGACTAAACCGTCAGCTGACGAGCTCGGTGTGGTCGCCGACGATGGTGACCAGTCGCTCCATGGCCGCGCTCAGCGTGGCCTCGCTGTGGGCGGTTGACTCCCGCTGGACACTGACCGTGTCGTCGATCCGGCGGGTGGCGTCATCCACCGACGCCAGCGTGCTGCTCGTGTCCTCGATCGCCTCGGCGACCCCGGCGCAATGATCGGAGACCTCGCGGATGTGGGCGAGCACCCGCTCGGCGGCGGCTCCGGCGGCGTCGGCGAGCTCCCCCACCTCATGGGCCACCACGGCGAAGCCGCGGCCGTGCTCGCCGGCCTGGGCGGCCTCGATGGTGGCGTTGAGGGCCAGCAGCCGGGTTTGACGGGCGACGCCTGAGATCTCCCGGGTCACGTCGGCGGCGGCGTCGGTGGTCGCCCGCAACGCCAGGCTCGACTCGACGGCCTGCTGCACGCGGGCGCGGGCGGCGGCGGCGGCCCGCACCGTCTCGGCGGTGCTCTCGGTAATGGTGTCGCTACCGCTGGCCAGGACGCCGAGGGTGGCGTCGATCTGGTCCAGCGCCTCGCGGGCATCCGCGGCACTCCGGCGGCGGGCGTCGGCGGCAGCAGCCTCGCTGGCGCGCTCCGCCTCGTCGGCCGCCTCCAGGCGCCGGCGCTCGGCCTCCCGCTCCAGGGCTTCCCGCTCGCGGGCGGCCTCGGCCTCGGCCTCGTCGGCGGCGTGGCGGGCGGCCTCGCGCTCAGCCGTGCGCTGCGCCTCCGCTGCGGCCTGATCGGCGGCGGCCTCCGCGCGCTCTCGGTCGGCGGCGGCCTGCCGGCGTGACATTTCGTCGAGCAGCTGGTTGACGCTGTCGGCCAGGACGGTCAGGTCCCGTGACGGAGCCTGGACACGTTCTCCGCTGAGGGCCGCCGCGGCGATGGCCCGGTGGAAAGCCCGGTTGCGCCGGGTTTGCCCGGCGCGTTGCCCGCAGATGCTGAGGGCCAGCAGGGCGAGCCCGAGGACTCCGATGATGGCGGCGCTGGTGGTGGCGCTGTCCACAGCGGCCTGATGGACGGGCCGCGGGAAACTGACCTCCAGCGTGAGCGGCGGGCCCGCGCCGATCGCCGGAACGCTGACCAGCAGATCGATCTGGTGCGACGTGACGGCGCGGGTCTGCACCGCCAGCGGCCCGAGCGCGCTGGCCAGCCGGGTGGTGGGGCCGGAGATGGGGTGACCGGTGACCTTGATCGGGATGCCGGAGCGGCGGCCGATCGCCGCTGCCGTGGTGTCGTTGAGGGCCTCCATCGCCACCAGGGTGCCGACCAGCGGTCCGTCTCCGCTGGTGTGGACGATGGGCCCGGAGCAGTACAGGTAGTAGGTGGCGGCGCCGTCCAGCACGCCGCAGGCGACGGTGCCGCCGGGGGTCGACGGCCTGGCGACGACACCGGGCTGAGCCAGCACAGCGGCCAGAGCCGCCGGAACCGGCCGGTACGCCGAGCCATTGGCCGAGATCGGCCCGCCGCTGACCACCCGCCCGGCCCGGTCCAGCGCCACGACGGCACTCAGCCCGAAGTTGCCGCTCATCTGGGTGGCCGGGAGCAGACTGCCCACGCCGCCGCGCTGGCGGAGGCGCACAGCGTCGTAGAGGCTGTCCCATTCGGAGTTGGTGCTGGTCAGGTTGCTGATCAGCGACCGCTCGTAGCCGAGACTGCTGCTGATCCGCGCCGCCTGACCGGCGATGTTCTCCCGCTCCAGCTTGTCGAAGGTCCCGGTGGTGATGGCGTTGAGGACCAGGTAGGCGAGCGCCGCCAGCACCACAAAAGCGGCACCGATCCAGGCGTATTCACTGGTGATCAGGCGGCGGCCGGCGGCTCTTGTCATCACGTCGCCCGTTATCGGCTGAAATCCGGAGAGATTGAACACGCTGAGGATGAGCCGACAGCCAGCTGCGGAACGTTTCTGGCCGAGGGTTGGCGGGAAGCCGATTGCTCAGGCAATCGATAGGAGGTAGGGGATATGGCAAAGAGTGCACAGCGGGACCGCACCGAGGGCACGCTGGACCGGATCGGGGGGCGCGTGCTGGAGATGGTCGGCAAGCTGACCGGGCGCCGGAAGCACAAGGCGAAGGGGAAGGCGGCCCGCCTGCGCGGATCGGCCCGCTCCAAGAAGGGCCGGACCAAGCGGGGAATGCGGCGCGCCACGCGCTGAGCACCGCCGCGACGTGCATCCCGGAGCACGTGTCGGCGACGCGTGCTCTGGCGAGGCCTTCCCAGGTGTGGTAGATGAGAGGCTGCACCTTTTACAAGCAAGGGAGAGAGCCGCGTCATGACTCAATATGCAGTGGTGGACCCGTCGACGGGCGAGACCGTCAAGGAGTACCCGACCATCAGCGACGGCGATCTGCGTGACGCCATCGCCCAGGCGGACCAGACGCACCGTGAATGGTCGGAATCGACCACGGTGGCCGACCGCGCGGCGCTCATCCGCCGGGTGGCCGAGATCTACACCGAGCAGCGGGAGCGGCTGGGAGAGATCATCGTGCGGGAGATGGGCAAGCCGATTGAGCAGGCGACCGGCGAGGTCGACTTCTCGGCGGCGATCTATCAGTTCTACGCCGACAACGCCGAGGCCATCATGGCCGACGAGCCGATCACCCTGCTGGAGGGCGAGGGGTCGGCGTTCGTGCGCCGCAGCTCGCTCGGCGTGCTGCTGGGGATCATGCCCTGGAACTATCCGTACTACCAGGTGGCGCGGTTCGCCGGGCCGAACCTGGTCATCGGCAACACCATCCTGCTCAAGCACGCTCCGCAGTGCCCGGAGTCCGCGGCCGCCATGGAGGAAATCTTCCGCGAGGCCGGGTTCCCGGAGGGGGCATACATCAATATCTACGCCTCCAATGAGCAGATTGAGTGGGTGATCGCCGATCCGCGAGTCCGCGGCGTCTCGCTGACCGGCTCGGAGCGCGCCGGCGCCGCGGTGGCCGAGATCGCCGGGCGCAACCTCAAGAAGGTGGTACTGGAGCTGGGCGGCTCGGACCCGTTCATCCTGCTGCAGACCGGCGACCTTGACACGGCCGTGGAGCAGGCCGTCGCCGCCCGGCTGGAGAACACCGGCCAGGCGTGCAACGCCGGCAAGCGGTTCATCGTCGCCGACGACCTGTACGAGCCGTTTCTGCAGAAGTTCACCGCGGCACTGACCGCGGTCAAGCCGGGCAACCCCAGTTCCTCCGACACCACCATCGGCCCGCTCTCATCCAAGACGGCGGCCGACCGGCTGGAGGATCAGGTGCGCCGGGCGGTCGACCAGGGCGCCAAGCTGGTGGCCGGAGGCGACCGCACCGGCAACTTCTACGCGCCGACGGTCCTGACCGACATCACCCCGGACAACGACGCCTACCACGAGGAGTTCTTCGGCCCGGTGGCCCAGGTCTACCGGGTGGCCAACGAGGAGGAGGCGGTCAGGCTGGCCAACGACACGCCGTTCGGTCTCGGCTCGTATGTCTGGACCGACGACCAGGATCAGGCCAAGCGTGTCGCCGACAAGCTGGACACCGGCATGGTGTTCATCAACGCGGTCGGGGCCGAGGGCGCCGAGCTACCGTTCGGCGGCGTCAAGCGCTCCGGGTTCGGCCGTGAGCTCGGTCGCTTCGGGGCCGATGAGTTCGTCAACAAGAAGCTGATCCGGATCGGCGGCTGAATCGTCCGGCGGCGGGCGGGGCGGGACCGGCGGCGCCGGGCCCGCCCGTCCGCGGCCTGTTCGGAGCAGATCCGGGCGAACCACCCTGGCCGGGTCCGTCGCCGGAAGGCCCTAACCAGGGGGGAGCTTGACCCCGCACGCCGTGGCCGCCCGGCGGAAGGCCGGCGACCGTGGATCAAAGCCGGAGGTGAATACGAACACCATCCCGTGCAGCGCGATCACCGTGCCGGCGCCGGCGGGCCGGCCCAGGGACGGGTCTGGGAAGTTGGGCATGCCGTGCGCCCGCACGCACTCGGCAAAGGCCACCGCCTGACGTCGCTGGCTCGCGGACATTCGGATCGGTCCGCCGCCCTTGGGACCGTAGCGGGCGCAGGCCTTCTGCGCGGACATAAAGGCCGGGGACTGAGGGTTGATGCCAGTGCCGGGGACGAGCCGGATGCTGCCGTTCGGGCTGGGGTCCGGGAAGTTGGTCACCCCATGGGAGCGCATGCAGTTGGCGAGCTGGAGCCCCGGCCCGCCGGAGGCGGCCGCCCCCGTGCCGGTCTGGCCCGCGCCCGTCCCCGAGGCGCCACAGGCGGCCAGCAGGGCGGCGCCCACGCCGGCCGCCGCCAGCGCCGACAGATGCCGGAGTCGGCCCATGACCGACGGTTGTACGCGCTCCCGCGTAACGGTGCCGTAACGCCGTTACACGCCCGTTATCCGCCGGCTCAGACCGCCTGGAGCGCGCCGCCGTCGACCGGCAGCGCCGTTCCCGTGATGTACGCCGCCCGCTCCGAACACAAAAAGGCGGCGGCCCAGGCCATCTCCTGGGGACGGCCGAGGCGTCCGGCCGGCACCAGCTCGGTCGCCCGGGCCTCGGCGGCGGCCATCGAGCCGGCCAGGCCGACCGCCCGTTCGGTGGCGATCCAGCCGGTGAGCAGGCTGTTGATGGTGACACCGTCACCGGCCACCTGGCGGGCCAGCGTCTTGTACGCCGCCAGCTGGGCCGAGCGCTCGGCGTTGGACAGGATGAGCGCCGGGATCGGCTCCCGGACCGAGGTGGAGGCGATGGCGACCACGCGCCCCCACCGCCGCTCACGCATCCCGGGCAGTACCAGTCCCAGGAGGGTCATCGGCGACAGGACCAGGGCGCGATGCGCTGCCTCCCACTGCTGGGTGCTCAGGGCGAATGGGTCCGGATCGGCCGGTGGTCCGCCGGTGTTGGTGACCAGAATGTCGATCGGTCCCACCTCCTCGGCCACCCGGGCCACCAGCGGCGCGGCGCCGTCCAGGTCGGTGCTGTCCCATCCCAGGCCGGCCACGGCGCCGATCTCGGTGGCCACCCGCGCGGTCCGGGCCGGATCACGGGCGGTAATGACCACCCGGGCGCCCTCCGCCGCCAGCGTCTGGGCCACGGCGCGTCCGATGCCCTGGGTGGCACCGCCCACCAGCGCCACGCGGCCCTGGATGCCGAGATCCATGAGGTCAGCCGATGCCGGGCCGGGAGCGGAGCACGAGGCGCCACCCTAGCGCCCCCGAGAACTGGCGTCGATAGGCTGAGACCGTGCCCGGAGAGACTGGCCTCGCCCGTCTGGTGCCGCCGCCGGTGCCGGTCCGGGTGGCGGCCAACGGGATGGTCTGTGCCATCGACCATTTGGCCGCCTCCGCCGGGGCGCGGCTGCTGGCGCGCGGCGGGTCCGCCGTCGACGCGGCCGTGGCCACCAGCGCGGTCCTGGCGGTCACCAGTCAGCACATGTGCGGGATGGGCGGCGATCTGTGGGCCGTCGTGCACCCGGGAGGCACCGGCACGCCGGTGGTCCTCAACGCGTCCGGGCGGGCCGGCTCCGGCGCTGACCCCGAGCGGCTGCGGGCGCGGGGCCGCGACGAGATGCCCGCCGGCGAGATCGCCGTGGTTCCGGTGCCCGGTTGCATCGACGGGTGGCTGGCCCTGCATGACCGTTTCGGTCGCCTGCGGCTGGGCGAGGTGCTGGAGCCGGCCCGGGGTTACGCCGAGGACGGCTTTCCGGCTTCACCCGGATTGGCCGCGGCGGTCGCGGCCGTGGCCGACCTCCGTGAGGCTGCCGACTACCAAGCGCCCGGCGGCGTGCGGACCGGCACCATCATCCGCCGCCCGGGGGTGGCCCGGGCGCTGGCGGCGATCGTCGCCGGCGGACGCGGCGGGTTCTACGGTGGCGAGTTCGGCGAACAGCTGATCGCCCTCGGCGGCGGCGAGTTCACCGAGGCCGACCTGGCGCGCCCGCAGGCCGATTGGGTGGACGCTGTCTCGGCCGAAGCCTGGGGACACCGGGTCTGGACCGCGCCCCCCAACTCCCAGGGGTACCTGACGGTGGCCGCGGCCTGGATCGCCTCCGGGCTGCGCCTGGGAGATCCGGACGAGCCGGGGTGGGTGCATCTGATGGTGGAGGCGTGTCGCCAGGCCGGGTACGACCGCCTGGACGTCCTGTCCGAACAGGCCGACGGGCCGGCGCTGGTCGCCCCGGCCCGTCTGGCCCCCCGGCGGGCGGCGATCGACGCGGCCACGGCCTCGGCGCTGCCGGTGCCGGCGCTCACCGGGGACACCATCGCGCTGTGTGCCGTCGACGGCCAGCGGCAGGGGGTCAGCCTGCTGCAGTCCAACATGTCCGGCTGGGGTTCTGGCCTGATCGTCCCGGGGGTGCGCATCTTCCTGCACGACCGGGGCCGCGCCTTCAGCCTCACGGCCGGCCATCCGGCCGAGTACGGGCCCGGCCGACGGCCTCCGCACACTCTGTCGCCCACGGTGGTGACCAGTCCGGACGGGACGCTGCGCACCGTGCTGGGAACGATGGGCGGGGACGCCCAGCCCCAGGTTCTCACCCAGGTGCTGGCCCGGCTGCTGGACGCCGGCCAGTCGCCCGGTGAGGCCATCCATGCTGGGCGCTTCCGGCTGGCCCCGCCCGCCTCGGCAATGGCCCTTGGCGCTGATGACGGATTCTCATCCTGGCGGGGGCACGGCGCCGTGAGCGTCCGCCTGGAGGGACACGTCCCCGGCTCCTGGGCGCCTGGACTGGCGCAGCGGGGGCATGAGGTGGCGGGCGACGGCGCCTTCTCCGACGAGTTCGGCCACGCTCACTTGATCGACGTCCGGGGGGCGGTGCTCTGGGGGGCATCGGATCCGCGGTCGGCGGCCGGGGCCGCCGCCGGTTGGTGAACGGGGCTGTGGAGGTCGCAGCGGCATCGACCGGTCAGATCGACGCCCGGCTTGACCGCCTGTCCCGGCAGCGATTCCGGGCCCGGTTTCACCTCCGGGGACGCGAGCGCGCTCTGGTGGCATTGCGGGGCACGCGGGCCATCCGTCGCCATGCCGAGGAGCTCATCGCGGCGCGGCTGGCCCCCGCGGCGCCCGTCAACGACGGACGCCAAACGCCGTATCGCAACCACCCGGTGTTTGTGGCCCAGCACGCCACCGGCACCTGCTGCCGGGGATGTCTGGAGCGCAACCACCAGATCCCGCGCGGTCACGAGCTGTCGGGCGACGAGCGGCGCTACGTGGTGGAGGTGATCATGCGCTGGATCGCCCGCGAGGTCCCGGGTGCGCCGCGTTAGGGCGTGGGGCGCCTCGGCGCGGTCGCTCGCGGACAGCGGCCCGTGCCGGACGGGGACCCCGTTCGCTTCCGCGGAGGTTGTCGCGCAAACGCACCAGGCAACCTCCTCGTATCACGAAGTGAGGAATGGGTGAGCCCGCCCGGGCGGGCCCGCGACGTCCGCAGCCCAGACGGGACGACTCTGAGGCAAAAGCGGCAGTTTTCCGGCTCTTCTGACCGATCTGTGGGTCATCCACGGCCGGGGAGCGCGGGGCGGTGGCCGCCGCCCGCCCGTCACACGTTCTCAACTTCGCACAAGGTCATGTGTTTGTGCGACAGCGTCCCGGGCGGCCCTTGCGCCGCCACCCATGATGGATGAGATTCCTGGGTGCCGCCGGGCCGAGGCCGGCGAGGCTTGGTGCGGTAGTGAGAGCCCGTGCGACAGCGTGACCCAGGAGTCTGTGGAGCCGTTGATTGCTGCCATGAGCGCGAAGGCCAGACTCATCTCTGGGAGGCTCCTCCCGGCGGCACACCCCGCCCCCTTGACCCAGGAGTCCGCGGACCCGAGCTGACAACCGAGCGCGCTGACCCGGGCCCTGCTGACGCTGGGCTCGTTTACCCGCGCACCGTCCCGGTTGACTACACGCGGGGATTCACAGGCCAGCCTCGTGAGGTGCCATATGAGCCGGGTGACCTCAGGCGACGGGCGGCGGTATCCCCTGAGCGCTCCCGGCCAGGACCGGATCCCACTCGCACACCGTGCAGGTATGGCGGACGGCGGAGCGCCCAAACTCCAGCGCCTGCGCGAGCGGGTCGGCGGCCGCGCGGACGTCGTCCCAGTCCAGGACGTACTCTCCCAGCGCGGCATCCCAGCGCGCCGCCGGCGGGTCCAGCGTGGCGCCCGGAAAGGCCGGGACGGAGGGGTGGGCATAGGCATAGAAGGCGGCGCGGCCGTAGCGGGCGTCGCCCGGCCACCAGCCGATGGCCACCTCCTGCGCGTCCATGGCATTGCGCATCAGGAAGTCCGCCGACGGCGGCTCCGCCGGACGCCCGGAGTACAGGTTGACCGCCAGGTCGAACGATCCCCACCAGGCGTTGACCGGTGTTGACCGGCCGCGGAACGGCGCCCGCACAGCGGCCAGGACGAGCGCGGCCCGGACGGCGGCGGCAAAGTAGGCCTCCACCTGGCCCGGGTCAAACCGGCGGTGCTGGTCGTCCTCGTCGAGCGGCACGGTCCAGGACACCTCCTGGGGAGCCGGGTTGATGAGCACGTCGCCGGCGCACCGGCGCACCGTCGCCAGCACCTCCCGGGTGACCGCCCCCACCGGTCGGTCCGGCGTGAGCGGCACCTCGCCGCCGCCCCCGCCGCTGTGCTCCACCACGGCCACGTGACGGCGCAGGTCCAACGCGGCCACGATCGTTCCCGAGCCGTCCGGAGCGGGCAGCGGGGCCGTCTCCCAGCCGCGGGCGGTGAGCCTGAGCGCGGCATGCTGGAGCTGGGGCTCAGGCGGAGCCAGGGCCACCGCCAGCTTGCCCAGCACCTGCGTGTGGGCGTGCAGCGTGTCGCACGTCTCCGGCCAATCCGCGTAGTTGACGGCCGGCCAGCCGGGGGAGGCGAACATCACGCCTGACAGTATCGGCGATCGACGAGCCCGCGCCGGGTTCACGTCAGCGTCCAGCGGTCGTCCACGATCACCGGCACCTCGTGGCCGTGGGCGTCGAGGCCGAACACATCCACCTCAGGGCCGCCGATCATGGCGTCCTGGTGGATGTCGGAGCGGTTGAAGCCGCTGGCCATCTGAGCCTCGCGCCCGGCGGGCAGGTGGGCCATCGCCGAGATGAAGCCGTCGCCCCAGGCGATGTGGCTGGTGGCGTTCTCGTCGATCAGCCCATCGCCGAACACCAACCCGCTCTGGCCGACCGGCGAGGCACCGTCGACGAGTGCCACCTCGCCCAGACGGGCCGCGCCGTCATCGACCTCAAGCTGCGCCCGGACGAAGTCGGCGCCCCGATCGGCGCGCACGTCGACGATGCGGCCCTGAGCGAAGCGCAGGACAAGCCCCTCGGCCCGCCCGCCCCGGGACAGCTGCAGCGGCCGGGTGATGCGCACCACGCCCTCGGTGCGGCGGTGGTCCGGAGTGGTGAACACCTCCTCGCTGGGCATGTTGAACACCACCGAGCTCCCCCAGTTCGTCCGCGACTCCACGGTCAGCCAGCGCGCCTCCCGGAGCAGTCCCAGCGTCAGGTCGGTCCCGCCGCCGCGGAACCGCAGGCCGGTGAACTGTCGCTCGTCCAGGAGGCCGGCGCGAGCGCGCAGGCCCGACAGGTGCCGGCGCCAGGCCTCCTCCGGATCGTCGGTGTCCAGGCGCAGGATGGGCGCCAGCAGCTTCCACAGCCGATCGGTATCCGGTTCGCCGAGCATCCCGCGGGCGACGCCCGGGCTGGGGCCGGGGACGACCGTCCAGGCGATCTCTCCTCGGTCGGCGGCCTGCCAGAAACTCGGCGTGATCGGCATCACGTCACGGGTCATACGCTGCGGTGCCACGTCGTCAAACAGCTGGGGGTGGGCGAACCCGTGGACGAAGATGGCTGCCGAGTGGCGGGCCGCGCACTCGGCGGTGATCGTCTCCCACCAGTCCGGGACGAAGCCGAGGGTGTCGGCGGGAGCGTGATCCAGCCGCGCCCGCTTGACCGGCGCGTCCCAGTACAGGGCGCTGACATAACGCGCCCCTCGCCGGTACGCCCGCTCGGCCACCGCCCGCACGATCGGCGCATGCTCCACGTCCCAGCCGAGCACCACCACGTCCTGCCCCGGTCTCACGTCAACCCCGACCGAGACCACCAGCTCGGCCAGACGCCGCATCAGCTCCGACGACGCCATTTCCGCCATGACCCAACCCCCCTCGGATAGCGATGGCGAGGCAGTCTATTGGCCCACTCCGCCGGAGTGGCCGCCATGATGGACCCATGGTCGACCCGGTGCCTGAGCTCGTTCACCCGGTCCCCGCCGATGCGGTGGGGCCGTGGACGCGGGCGATGGCGGCGACGTTTCTGGGCGACCCCGACGGCGACGGCACCGCGCGCCGGATTGAGCTCCTCTCCCGGCAGTGGGATCCGGCGCGCAGCTGGGGGGTGCGGGACCGGGGACGGTGGGTGGCGACCCTGCGCACCGAGTCCCGCCGGTTGTCGCTGCCGGGCGATTCCGGATGGTGTCCGGAGCTGGCCGTGGACGCGGTCACCAACGTGACCGTCGCCGCCACTCACCGGCGGCGGGGGTTGATGAGCCGCATGCTGGAGGATGCCCTGCGGGCCGCCCGGGAGCGCGGCGACGCGGTGAGCATCCTGATCGCCGCCGAGTGGCCGATCTACGGCCGCTTCGGCTATGCCCCGGCCACCGCCGGCGCCGACTACCTGTTTCGCCGCTCCCGGCCCGGAGCCCGGTGCGCCGGCGCGCCCGGCGCGGTGCGGCAGGTGGAGCGGGCCGAGTTCGGCGCGGTGGCTCCGGCGGTGTTTGCGGCCGCGTGCCGCCGCTGGCCCGGCCAGGTCAACCGCGATCCCGAATGGTGGCACCGGGTGCTCGGCCTGGAGGGATATCCGCCGTCGGACTCCCTGCCCCACCACTGGCTGATCCATGAGGGCGAGCACGGGCCGGACGGGCTGCTGGCCTGGCGGGCGACCGGTGACTTCGGCCTGATCCCGCCGCTGGCCACGGCCGAGGTCTGGGACCTGACCGCGGCCACCGGAGCCGCCTACCGGGATCTGTGGGCCTACCTGAGCGGGATCGACGCGGTCGACGACATCCGGCTCAGCGATCGGCCGGTGGATGAGCCGGTGCGCTGGCTGCTCGACGACGCGCGCACGCTGGTGATGACCCAGCAGGTCGACTTCCTGTGGCTGCGGCTGCTTGACGTCCCGGCCGCGCTGTCGGCTCGCCGGTACGCGGCCCCGGGAGATCTGGTGCTGGAGGTCATCGACGAGGATGTCCACCGCTTCGCCTCTGGGCGCTACCGCCTGACGGCCAACGGCGACGCCGTCCAGTGCGCGCCGACCGGCGATCCCCCGGATGTGGAGATCACCCAGCAGGCGCTGGCCACCATCTATCTGGGCGGCTTTCGCCTGGAGCCGCTTCTGCTCGCCGAGGCGGCGGCCGAGCGCACCCCGGGAGCGCTCACCCGGCTGGACCTGATGTTCTCCACCGCGCGCACTCCCTGGAACGCCACCTGGTTCTAAAGCCCGCTCGGTAGGCTGGGCTGATGGCCGACCGCACCCAGGACCCGCCGCCCGAGGCGGGCAAGCTGCCGTCGGGACGGCTGGGACGGACGGCGCGGGTCGGCGGGCTGGTCACCGGCCAGGGCCTGCGCTGGGCGGGGATGCGCACCGCCAACCGGCTGCGCACCCCGGAGCGGGCCGAGGCCGCGCAGAACGAGCGCACCGCAGCGCTGGTCAACGACCTCGTCGACCAGCTGGGGCGGATGCGCGGGGCCGCCATGAAGGTCGGTCAGATGCTGTCGCTGATTGAGTTTGACGGGTTACCCGCCGAGCAGCGGGAGGCGCTGGAGGTCCGGTTGGCCTCCCTGCGCGATGATGTTCCGGCGGTCCCGTTCTCCCAGTTGGAGCGGTTGATCACCGGTGAGCTGGGACAGCCGCTGGGCCGGGTGTTCTCTGAGTTCGACGAGCACGCCCTGGCGGCGGCGTCGATCGGTCAGGTGCACCGGGCAGTCACGATCGCCGGCGATGAGGTGGCGGTCAAGGTCCAGTACCCGGGCGTGGCGGAGGCGGTGGAAACCGACCTGCGCAACGCGATGCTGCTGGTGCCGCTCGTCCGCCGGCTGGCCCCCGGGATCGACGCCCGGGCGCTGTTCACCGAGCTGCGCGAGCGGGTGGGCGACGAGCTTGACTACGAGTTGGAGGCGCAGAACCAGCGCCGGGTTGAGCGGCTGCTGCGCGGTCACCCGTTCATCGCGGTGCCGCGCGTGGACACCGCCCTGTCCACCCGGCGCGTGCTGGTCTCAGAGTACGTGGAGGGGATGCGGTTTGACGCCGTGCGCCGGCTGGGAGAGGAGGAGCGCGACCGCTACGGCGAGATCGTGTTTCGCTTCTTCTTTGGGCTGGTGTACCGGGATCGGATCGCCCTGGGCGATCCGCACCCCGGCAACTATCTGCTGCAGGCCGACGGGCGCGTCGTTTTCCTTGACTACGGACTCATGCGCGACGTCACCCCGAAGCGAATCGAGGCCGAGCGGGCGATTGCCCGCGCCGTGCGCGACCGCGACGCGCCCGCCCTGAAGTCGGCGCTCACGGCGGGCGAGTACCTGCCGGCCGACCGAGCCGACAACCTCGACGCCGAACTGGCGCTGCGGCTGATGCGGCGGGCCACGCGCTGGTACGCGGTGCGCGGCCATCGCCGGCTGCCCGGCGACCGGCCCCGGGGTGAGGAGGGGCGGGAGCCGGTCACCGACACGCAGCGGGCGGCCGCCCGGGACCAGATCAACCAGTTCACGGTCCCGCCGGAGGCCGTGCTGATCCGAAGGATGCACGGCGTGGTGGCGGTGGTGCTGGCGCAGCTGCGGGCAGGAGCCGACTGGGCCGGGATCGCCGCCGAGTACCTCCATGGCGAGGCGCCGTCGACCCCACTGGGCGTGGCGGAGGCGGGCTTCTTCCAGGCGCGCGGCTGAGGGTTGGTGCCCGAGGCCGTCATCTTCGATCTCGACGGCGTGCTGCTCGATTCCGAGCAGCTGTGGAACGAGGCCAAGGAGACGCTGGTGCGCGCGGCCGGCGGCCACTGGCTCCCGGACGGCCCGGTGGCGATGATGGGAATGAGCTCGGTGGAGTGGGCCGTCTACCTGCGCGACGAGCTGGGGGTCGGCGGCGATGTGGCGGACATCAACCGGGAGGTGGTCACCCGGATGGAGGATCTCTACCGGGAGCGCCTGCCGCTCCTGCCCGGCGCCGTGACCGCGGTGCGGCGAGTGGCCGATCGCTGGCCGGTGGGCCTGGCCTCCTCCTCAAACCGGGAGATCATCGACCTCGCCCTCGGCCTGTCCGGTCTGGCTGACGCGTTTGCGGTCACTGTCTCCTCCGAGGAGGTGCCACGCGGCAAGCCCGCCCCCGACGTGTACCTGGAGGCCGCGCGGCGGCTGGGCGCGGCGCCGCGCCGGAGCGTGGCGGTGGAGGATTCCAGCAACGGCCTGCGCTCGGCGGCGGCCGCCCGGCTGACCGTCATCGCGTGCCCAACCCAAGCCCGCCGCCCTGCTGGCGGCGCTAGCTCAGCCTGCACGATCTGACTCCGGAACTGATCGACCGGGTCGGCGCCTGAACGGCCTTTTTCCTCACGCCCCGGTTCCAGCAACGGTCACGCTCCTGATTTTGAGTTATTGTCTCGCTGGTGACGGGCGACCGCAGGCGTCGCCCCCGGGCCGTGAGGGAGGAGCCAGCGGATGAGGCGAGCCGTGCGTTCAAGCGCCGTGACCGGCGCGCTGCTGGCTGCCGTCATGGCGGTGCTCGCCCCCGGCGCCGGCGCCGCCATCACCCCCACCGTCACCCTGGACCAGAGCGCCGGGACGACCGCCGGGTCCAGCACCAATCTCGGCGTCGACCTGAAGTTTGCGCCGACCGGGAGCGACTCGCCGGCCAGTCTGACGCTCAACCTGCCGCCTGGGCTGCTGGCCAATGCCGCCATCGACGGGGGCACCTGCCTGACCACGGCCGACCTCACCGACAGCGCCTGCCAGGTCGGCTCCGGGGTGGTCACCGCCGACGCGTTCGGCTACATCCCCATCTCCACGCCGGTCACATTCGATCTCGTCCCACCCCCCGCCCCGGGAGACCTGGCCGGCCTGGCCGTCAACAGCAGTGGCACCCAGATCGGCTCCACCGCCGACGTGCGGGTGCGCCCGTCAGGCGATCCCGATGGGGTGGGGGCGACGATCACGTTCGTGCTGCCCAACAACCTGTACGGCACGCCGATCTCCATTACCGAGATCAAGAGCACGTTCGACGGGCTCCGCTATCCGACCACGTGCCCCGGTACGCCGGAGAGCTTCAGCATCGCGGCCACCTCCTACGCGGACTCCACGGTGCGGTCCGCCGCCGCCCCGCTGGCCGTGACCGGCTGCTCCCGCCTCCCGTTCTCGCCCGCGTTCCGGGTCACCGCCACGCGGGACAGCGCTGACCAGGGCGTGACCATCACCACCGACATCACCCAGAGCGCCAGCGAGGCACCCAGCCGGTCGGTGGTTCTGCGCCTGCCGACGGCGATGCTGCCGCCCAACGTCGCCTCGGTCAAGCTGCTGTGCGCCAACCTGGCCGCCGGCGGCTGCACCCCCGTCGGATCCGCCACCGCCGGCTCGCCGCTGTACCCCAAGCCCTTGACCGGCCGGGCCTACCTGACCGGGTCGTTCAGCGGGCTCACGCTCACCCTGGTCTTCCCCTCACCGTTCCCGCTGACGCTCACCGGCACCGTGGACCTGACCACCAACAGCACCACGTTCACCGGGCTGCCGGACATCCCGCTCACCAGCCTGGCGGTGACGCTGAACGGGGGACGGTACGCGCTGTTTGAGGGCAGTTGCGCCAGCCCATCGGGAACGGCGAGCGCCACCCTCACCGACCAGAACGGTGACCGGACGGCGACGGCCCCGGCCAGGTTCACGCTCGGCGGCTGCGGGAGTACGGGCGGGGGCTCCCGCGGGTCCGGCGGCTCCGGGCGCTCCGGGGGCGGGGCCCGCTCCCGGCTCTCGGCCGTCCGATTCTCCGGACTCGCTACCGGCCGTCCGCGGCTGAGCTTCCGGGTGACCGGGAGCCGGCTGACCGGGATGACCGTCGAGCTGCCGAGCGGCCTGCGCTTCGGCACCCGCGCGGCGCTCCGGCGGACCGCATCCGCGTCGGCGGGCCGGCTTCGGTCCCTGGCGCTGGTCCACGGTCACCTGGTGATCCGCCTGCGCCACAGCGTCTCCGGCACGGTGATCACCGTGCGTCCGCGCGGACTGCGGGAGACGGCTGGGCTGCGGCGGCGGGCCCACGCCCGCCGGCTCAAGCGGTTGACTCTGGCCGTCGTGATCGCTCGTCGCACGCTGCGAGCGCAGACCACCCATCTGGGGTTGTAGAGGAGTGCGGATGATCCGGGCACGGTGGCGGGTGGGAGTGGCCGCGGCGGCGGTGATCGGACTGGCGGCGGTGCTGGCCCCGGTCGCCGGTGCCGCGACCTCGGCCACGCTCGCCCTCAACCAGAGCGCCGGCCACGCCGCAGGGGCAACCGCCAACCTGGGCTTAGACCTCAAGTTCGCCAACACCGGCACCGACTCGCCCCACAACCTGACCCTCAACCTTCCGCCGGGACTCCTGGCCAACGCCGCCATCGACGGTGGCGCCTGCCTGCGCACCACCAACGTCTCCGGGACCGCCTGCCGGGTGGGGACGGGTACGGTCACGGCCACCGCCGATCCGGTCGGCCTCCTCAACCTGCCGGTGCCGGTGTCGGTTTCGGTCAGCTTCTACCTGGTGCCGCCGCCCGCTCCCGGTGACCTGGCCGGGCTGGCCGTGGAGGGACTGGGGGAGCAGATCGGATCGACGGGTGGGATCCGGATCCGGCCGAGCGGCGACCCGGGCGGCGTGGGGGTGACGCTGACCCTGGCGCTGCCCAACCAACTCCCGCTCACGCTGCCGATTGTGGGCAAGGTCAATGCGGCGCAGATCTCACTGACCGAGATCAACAGCACGTTTGACTCGCTGCGCTATCCCGCCACCTGTCCGTCGACAGCGGCGCCGCTGACCGCCACCGTCGACTCCTACGGCGCCGCCACGGTGCATCGGCTGGCGGCGCCGCTGACGGTCACCGGGTGCTCCGGTCTGGCCTACTCGCCCGCGTTCCGAGTGAGCGCTGCACGGGACAGCGCCGACCGCCAGGTCAAGCTGACCACGGACATCACCCAGGCGCCCACCGAGGCCCCGTCCCGGAGCGTCTCCCTGGCCTTCCCAACGGCCACCCTGGCTCCCAACCTGGCCTCGATCAAGGGGTTGTGTCTCAATCTCGCCTCCGGGACCTGTCACCCGGTGGGATCGGCCACCGCCACCTCGCCTCTGTATCCGAAAGCCCTGACCGGAAGCGCGTATCTGACCGGTTCGGCGACTGGGCTGGCGCTGACCCTGGTGTTCCCCGCGCCGTTCCCGCTCACCCTCAGCGGGGCGGTGGACCTGGTGAATAACTCCGCCACCTTCACCGGGCTGCCGGACATCCCGCTCACCACGCTGGCCGTCACCCTCAACGGAGGCCCGGAGGGCCTGTTCCTCTCCACCTGTCAGACCCCGTCGGGCACCGCCACGGCCACCCTCACCGACCAGAACGGCGACCACACGGTCCGAGTACCGGGCCGGTTCACCGTGGCGGGCTGCGGCGCCGGCGGCGGCGGTGGCGCGGGTGGTGGCGGCGGTGCGGGCGGCTCTGGGCCCGCCGCGGTCGGCCAGAACGGCTCCAGCACCCGAGGCGTGACCACCGGGGGCGTGACGTTCAGCCGAGGCCGATTCACCGGCCTGCGCGCCGGGCGCCCCATGCTGAGCTTCCGCCTGGCGGCCCACCGGGGAGCGGCCAGGCTTGATCAGCTGACGGTGGCCCTGCCGCGCGGGTTGCGCTTCCCGGGACGGGCCCGGGCGGCCGGGATCCGCGTCGGTGGGGCGAGCGTGGCCTCCGTCATCCTCAGCCACGGGCGCCTGGTGATCCGCCTCCGGCGCGCCGTCGGCGCCATCACGGTGACCATCGGCGGTCGACGGCTCGCGGAATCGCCCGGGCTGCGCCGGCAGGCCCGTGCCCGCCGGCTCAAACGGTTGCCGCTCGCCGTCACGGTCCGCCCCCGGGCCGGACGGACGATCAGCCTCCGCGTGGCGATCACCCGTCTGAGCTGACCCGCACCACGCCGTCCGAGGCGCTGACCGACACGGTCTGGCCGTCGGCGGAAACGATGGCGGCCACCGGGTGAGCCTCGGCCGGCCGCTGAGTGGGGAGCCACGGGCGGCCCGGGGCGCACAGGATCAGCGTGTGT
Source organism: uncultured Solirubrobacteraceae bacterium (assembly GCA_963753235.1). Lineage (GTDB taxonomy): Bacteria > Actinomycetota > Thermoleophilia > Solirubrobacterales > Solirubrobacteraceae > Palsa-465. The sequence continues at coordinate 68,068 of CAVWBJ010000002.1, forward strand.
GCCTGACGGCCAACGAAGGCGAGCGCATCCGGTCCCGCCGCCGTGCCGGCCCACAGCTTCAGTCCGGCTCCGGCGAGGGAGTGAACGGCAGCCGGCGGATCGCTCACCACCAGTCCCAGCTCGGAGATGCCGAGGAGCTCGCGCGGGGTGAACGGGTCGTCGCCGGCGCTGGAATCACCCATCCCTCGGTGCGCGATCAGCTCCACGACATTGCCCGCGGGATCGGCGAAATAGCAGGCGTCGGCGTCCCAGGCCCTGAACCGGAAGGTGGTGGAGGTCTCGCCCGGCCGGCTCAGCAGCCGGGCGCACTGCTCCACCCAGCGCCGCGCGGCCCGGTAGCGGTCGCCGGGGACCAGCAGCGCGAAATGGTAGAACGGGCGCTCGCCGGGCGGGGCGGCCGAGAATGTGACCTGCGCGTCTCCCACCTCCACCGCCAGCCGTTCCGCGGTGTCGGGCTCGCCGCCAAACCCCAGTCCCTCCACATACAGGCGCCGCATGGCGGGTAGAGCGGCCGGCGCGACCGCCAGCTGAGCCGAACGGATCACCACGCCGGACATGCTCGCACCTCCGGGCTCTGCTTGGATGCAGGTATGGAGGACGAGCCCACCGACGCGCTCGGCATGCCCACGGCCGAGATGCGCCGGCTCGGCTACTGGGTTGTCGACCGCGTCGTAGAGCATTTCGAACAGGGAGCCGACGGACCGGCCATCCGCGGTGGTGACGCCGCCGAGCTGCACCGCCGGCTGGACGGACCGGTGCCGTGGGCTCCAGACGAGCCGATGGCCGGGCTGGAGGCGTTGGTGGATGTCGCTCTGTCGCAGATGCAGCACGGGGACCATCCGCGGTACTTTGCGCGGGTCCCCGGACCGTCCTCGTTCGCCGGGGTTCTGGGCGACTGGCTGGCCACCGGGTTCAACGCACTGGCCGCCAGCTGGGGTGGGGGGGCTGGACCGGCCAGGGTGGAGCTCGTCGTGCTGGACTGGATCCGGGAGCTGCTCGGCATGCCGCCGGGCACCGAAGGGGTGATCCTCAGCGGCGGGTCGCTGTCCAACCTGACCGCGCTGGCCGCCGCCCGCCACGCCCGGGGGCCAGGGATCGCCTACCTCTCAGATCAGACCCACGCCTCGGTGCGGCGGGGCCTGCTGGCCATCGGTTTCAGCCCCGCAGAGATCAGGACGCTGCCCACCGACGAGCGCTTCGTCCTCGCTGCCGAGACCGTGGCTGCGGCGGTGCGCGCCGACCGGGCCGACGGAGCGCGACCCGCGTTTGTGATCGCCACCGCCGGCACCACCAACACCGGCGCCGTCGATGACCTGGTGGGGATCTCCGACCTGTGCGCCGCCGAGGGGCTGTGGCTGCACGTGGACGGCGCCTATGGCGCGCCGGGCGCCCTGTGTGAGGCGGGACGCAGCGTCCTGGGTGGGCTGGAGCGCGCCGACTCGCTCACGCTTGACCCGCACAAGTGGCTGTTTGCTCCCTACGACGCCGGCATCCTGCTGGTCCGTCACCCGGGTACGCTGGAGAGCGCCTTTCGCATGCGGCCTGAGTACCTGGCCGACGTGCACACCGACCCCGGCGAGGTCAGCTTCGGCGACCGCAGCCTGGAGCTCTCGCGGCGCCCCCGGGCGCTGAAGCTGTGGATGATGTTCCGCACGTATGGCGCGGCGCGAATCGCCGGCGCGGTGGAAGCCGGGATCCGGCTGGCCGAGCGCGCCCAGGCGCTGATTGAGAGTGAGCCGGAATGGGAGATCGTGACCCCGGCGCAGCTGGGGATCGTCACCTTCACCCGGGTCGGCTGGGACGCCGCTGACCACGCGGAGCGGGTGGCCGCCCTGGCGGCCGACGGGTTTGCCGCGGTCACCAGCACCACCCTGCGGGGCCGCCCCGCGCTCCGGCTGTGCACCATCAACCCTCGCACCACCGAGTCCGACCTCGGCGAGACACTGGCCCGCCTGGCCGGTTGATCGTTGCGGTCAGCGGGGGGCCGCGGCGTCGGCCATCGAGGCGCTCATCCCCAGCGCGGCGCGGAGCCCCGCCACGTCGGCAGCGCCGAGCACCACGCGGTTGCGCGTCGCCACGTAGACGAGATCAAGGTTGACCCCGGCTCGGGCGATCCGGCGCGTCAGGTCGGCGAGCACGCCGGGCCGGTCCTCCACGTCGACCACCACCACCTCGCGCTCCCGCGTCACCGCCAGGTGGGAGATGGCCAGCGAGTGCTTGGCCGCCTCCGGATGCTTGACCAGGATGTGGAGCTCGGCCCGCCGGCCGGAGTCCATGCACGTGGCGGCGGCCAGGTTGACGCCCGCGTCGCTGACCGCAGCGGCGACAGCGGCCAGTGCTCCCGGCGTGTTCTCGACATCGATGACGAGATCGAAGGCCATGGGTCCCGGTGGCGCCAGCCTACACCCTGGGGTCACGTTCGGCGAGAATCTGCGCGTGACCGCCGGCGGCGATCTGTCCCACCCCCTGTTCGCGCGGCTGTGGTCGCTGGTGAGCCGCCACGAACCGGCCGAGATCGCCCGGCACCGCGACGAGTTACTGGCCGGGCTCTCCGGCCGGGTGCTGGAGCTGGGCGCCGGCGCCGGCAGCAACTTCGCCCACTATCCGCGCTCGGTGACCGAGGTGGTGGCGGTCGAGCCCGAGCCCTATCTCCGCCGGCGCGCCCAGGCGGCGGCCGCCCGGTCGGCGATCCCGATCCGGGTGGTGGCCGGGGTGGCCGACCATCTGCCCGTCGATGACGGCTCCTGCGACGCTGCCGTGGCCAGCCTGGTGCTGTGCAGTGTTCCGGATCAGCCGCTGGCCCTGGCCGAGCTCCGGCGCGTGCTGCGCGCGGGGGGCGAGCTGCGGTTCTACGAGCACGTGGTGGCTCGTAGCCCCGTTCTGGCCGGGGTGCAGCAGGCGGTCGACCGGGTGTTCTGGCCCCGGGCCTTCGGCGGGTGTCATTCAGCCCGGGACACGGCGGCGGCGATCCGCGCCGCCGGTTTCGTCATCGAGGACCGCCGTGACCTCTGGCTCGGGCCCCGCATGATTCCCCTGCCGACCGGCCCCCACGTGCTCGGCCGGGCGCGCGCCGTCAGGCCGTGACCGGGCGGGCGGGCGAGGTGACTATCGCGCGTCGGGCAGAATCTCGGCGCGTTCGGTCTCCGGCGGAGTGCCGTAGACGTAGACGAGCAGGTCCTCGTCGCCGTCGTTGAACGTCTGCAACGGGGTGCCCGGCGCCACGTGGATGACGCCGCCCACCGGAACCTGGTGGCGCTCCGGGGGATCGCCCAGCTCCATGGTGAGGGTTCCGGAGATCGGCACGAAGGTCTCCTCCTGCCGCGGGTGGCGGTGGCGTCGCCCGCGGGCGCCTGGCTCATACCGCCACAGGTTGGCCCGGGTGTGGGCAAAGTCGGCCAGCCCGCTGAGCTCAGCCACATGCCGGGCGGGCTCGCCCGGCGCATGGGGACGGGTGATCCATGCGTGGTCTGAGGGGGCGATGATCCGGTAGGGCATGGCGGTAGTTCAGGCCGCCCGGATGTGGGGACCGAGGTCGGCGGCACCGCGTCCGGGATGAGGAGTTCGTCGGCGGCGACGCTCAGGCTATCGATGATGGCGGCGATCAGCGGGACGGTGGTGGCCGCCCGGCCGACGGCAACCACGCTCTGCACCATCGGGTGGTCATCAACGTCGATGGCCGCCTGGGGCTCCAACCCGGCCCGGACGCACACCTGGAGGCATCTGTCCGCAGGACCGGATTGCGGTAGCCCATGACCAGTCGGTCCTGGCCCAACCGCCGCAGCGGCACTTCGGGAAGCCGGGCGGCGGCTCGCCTCGCCCGCGCTCCACGCTCGGCTTCTCCGGCGATTAGACCGTCTCCTCCCCGACACCGCCGGCGACGGCGCCTGTCGTCACCACCCTGACCGAGCACGCTGGCCGGGGGGTTCCCGCCCTCGCCGTGGGGCAGGTCTCAGACCAGCAACACGTCCACCCGCCAGAGAGAGGAATGACACCGTGAGCACCAGTACGGGCGCAACGTGAGGGTGCCGGCCGACGGCGACTACACGCTGCGCGTCCACGTCGACCCGCCGACGTTCATGCGCCACGACGAGGTCAACGGTAAGAGGTTCCTCGAGCCGGTCGACGTCGAGTTCGCCAGAGTGAGAATGTCCCGCGGTCAGGATTAGTCGGTGGCGGGTGCGATCGCCCGCCTCGCTCTCGGTCGTACGCCCAGCGCCCCGGTCACCGTCTCGGTGGCCGGGGCGCTGTGTCTCGGCGCAGCCCCGTCCGCAGGTGACGCGACGCGGCTGTTCACTCACGCGTCTGGATGAGAGTGTTCACAGGATGACTGCCACCGTCATCGGCGTTACGTCACACCACCGCCCGCGCGTCCGGGCAACGGGATCCGGGGAGGTCCTGAAGCAGAGCACGTCCCGATGACGGCAAGGAGGTAGGCAGGAGATGATTGGTGTGGCGTCAGTTAGCGTGCTGGTCGGCGTGTTCGTCGCCAGCTGCGTCGAGGTCACCGAGATGGTGATCATCGTTGTTGGGGTGGGCGCGACCCGAGGGTGGCGGTCGACCTGGATCGGCGTCGGCGCCGGTCTCACGGTCCTGGCCGGGATCATCGCCGGCCTCGGCCAGGCGCTGCAGCTGATCCCCATCGACACCGTGCGAATCATCATCGGCGGCCTCCTACTCACCTTCGGGCTGCAGTGGTACCGCCAGGGGGTTATCCAGACGGCCGCTGACGGGTTTGGCGGCGGCACCGAGGAGGAAGACGCGGTCGACGCCGGATCCGGCGGCCGAGGGATCGACTGGACCGCGTTCGTCCTCGCTTTCAAGGGGGTCCTGTTGGAGGGCCTGGAGGTTGCCTTCATCGTCGTGGCCTTCGGCGCCGGGGGTGGATCCACCGGATCCGGGACAACCGGCGGCAGTTACGGGGCCGCCTACGTGGGCGCCGGCGCCGCGTTCGTCGTCATCGGCCTCCTCGGCTTCGCAGCCAAGCGCCGGCTGGAGCGCGTGCCCGGCCGGTCGCTGAAGTTCGGCGTCGGCGGTCTGCTGGCGACATTTGGAACCTTCTGGTCTCTGGAGGGCCTCGGCGTCCACTGGCCCGGGGGTGACCTGAGCCTCGCCTGGCTCTACGCGCTCTATCTCGGGTCGACCTTTGCCATGCGCCTGGCGGTCCGCGCCGGCATGTTCGGCCCGGCGCCGGAGAGCAGCCTGGAGGATCCGGGCCCGGCGGGAGCCAGCGGGCTGGCGCCGGCCAGCGCGTCGGCCATCCGCGACTTCCAAAGCGAGCATGGCCTGGCGGTTGACGGAGTTGTGGGACGCGAGACCCAGGCCGCGGTACGGGCGGTGCGCGCCGACTCCAGCGAGGATGGCGACAGGTCCCTGACCGGCGTGGACAGCGGCGACCCGGATGCGGTCAGCACACTTCAGCGCCGGCTCGGACTCCCGGCGTCCGGCCGGATCGACGGCCTGACGCGCGGCGCCGTGCGGCTCGTCCAGCGCCCCGGATTCGTCGATCCGCTGGACGTCGAGGCGGTTCGTCGCTTCCAGCGCGAGCATAGCCTGGAGCCGACCGGCGCAGTCGATGAGCTCACGCGGGTGGCCATCACGGCCGTCCTGGCCGATCCGGGACGGGAGGCGCAGTCGGAGCGCCACGGTCAGCGCTCCGGGGCACCGGACCCCATTGCCGCCCTGCGCGACATCGATCCCGCAGACGCCGGGAGCGTCGCCCGCTTCCAGCGGAGTCTCAACATCCGGCAGAGCGGCGACATCGACGACGAGACGCGTGGCGCGATGCGGGCGCTGCGCACCTGGCTCGTCGTCGATCCCACCAGCGAGGACGCTGTCCGGCGCGCGCAGGGTCGCCACGGTCTGACCGCGGACGGGGTCATCGGGCCCGAGACGCGGGCGGCGATCGCTGAGGAGCGGCGGACGATGACCGAGCATCGCACGGCCCCTCCGCTCAGTGAGCCGGACCCGTATCACCAGGCCTCCGTCGTTACCTTCCAGCAGCGCCACCGGCTGCCGGAGACCGGCGTCATCGACGCGGCCACCCGGGCGCGCATCCTCTGGGAGCGTGAGCATCATCTCTCGGTCGACGCCGCGTCGGCGGATTCGGTTCGCCACTTCCAGTCCGAGCACGGCCTGGACGCCGACGGGATCATCGGCGGTGAGACACGAGCGGCGCTGCGGGCGGCGCGGCGCGAGCGCGAGGTGACCGGCGACAAGCAGCGGCGCGAGCGCTACGGCGACGATGCTGCGGCCCACGACGGCCGGGTGCTCGACCCCGCCGATGCCGATGCGGTGCGGCGCTTCCAGCGCCGCCACCGTCTGCGTGAGGACGCCCGCATCGGCGCTCGCACGCAGACGGCGATGCGCAGCGTCCGCCGGGAGCGCCGCCGGAGCAACGGCAACGAAACCGGCCACGACGACAACTGACGACAGGAGGTATCCGACAGATGATGCGACGGATCTGGGAATCCATCGTGGGCTTTGCCCGGTTCTGGTACGACTTCATCATCGGCGACGACTGGCTGGCCGCCGCCGGGGTGCTGGTGATGATCGGCGGCGTTTACGGCTTGCTCCGGATCGGGGTGACCGCGTTCTGGTTCGGCCCGGCGATCATCCTCGCCACGGTGTCGATGACCATCCGCCGGGCGTTGCACCGGCCCCCTGAGGAGTACTGAGGCCGCGCCGACGGCCTCGCGTTCAGCACGCAACCGAGAAAAGGAGCACCCGACCATGTCGCTTGCCCACCGGAAGATCGCAATCCTCACCGCTCAGGACGGCGTCGAGCGCGTCGAGCTCATCGAGCCGCGCCGGGCGCTCCAAGACGCGGAGGCCGACATCCTCCACGTCACACCTGAGGGAGGCACCGTGCGCACGTTCGATCAGACCGAGCCCTCAGAGAGCGTGACGGCCGACGCCGCCATCGCCGAGTGCGAGGCCGACAAGTTCGACGCGCTCGTGCTCCCCGGTGGCTTCATCAACCCGGACATGCTGCGCCGGGACGAGCGGGCGGTCAGGTTCACCCGCGCGTTTGTGGACGCGGGTAAGCCGATCGGCGTCATCTGCCACGGCCCCTGGACGCTCATCGAGGCCGACGCGGTGCGCGGCCGCACCCTAACCGCGGTGGAGAGCCTGCGGACCGACATCCGCAACGCCGGGGGCAAGTGGGTCGACGAGGACGTGCACATCGACCGCGGCGACGGCAACCTCCTGATCAGCGGGCGTGATCATGCGGCCGTCGAGGCCTTCGCCAGGACGCTCGTGCGCGAGTTTGACTCCTAGCGTCTCACGCCCGCCGAGCTTCTCCGAGGGTCGAGAACAGAAGCGGGCCGACCGCCATCGCCGCCAGCTCGGCCACCGGAAACGCCTTGTAGCGACCGGGGCTGCAGCTGCGCCACACTGTGACCGGTGAGCACCCATGAGATCCACCAGCTCCTGCACGAGTACGGGCTGGGCGTGGTGTTCCTGGCGGTGGCCGCCCAGGCGGTGGGCGTCCCCGTTCCCGGAACCACGGTCCTGGTGGCGGCCGCGCTGTACGCCGGGACCAGCCACGGCCTTCCCATCACCGGAGTGATCGCGGCCGGCGTCCTGGGGGCGCTGGCCGGGACGACCGCCGGATACGGGCTGGGGCGCTGGCGCGGGGAACCGTTGCTGCTGTGGGTGGCCGGCCGCCTGCGCCAGAGCCCGGCGCGCGTTCGCCACCTGCGCCGGGAGATGGCCGAGCGCGGCGCCGCCTGGCTGTTTGTGGGGCGATTCATCACCGGGGTCCGGAACGTCACCGGCCTGCTGGCCGGGGCCAGCGGCATGCGGTGGTACCGGTTCGTCACCGTCAGCGCGGCCGCGGCCATCGTCTGGGCGGTGACGAACGCCCTGGAGTACTACTTCTTCGGCAATGCGCTGGCCGGAGCATCCACCTGGCTCCAGGTCCTGCTCGTCGCTCTCGGCATCGCCTGGATGGTGGTCTCGCTGAGCCTGCTACGTCGCCGCGCGGTGCGGCGTCTCCAAGCGGGACCCTCGGCCGACGCGTGAGGGCCGGCCGGACATGACCCGGCTCCGTGCCCTTCCCGCGGTCGTCGCCCAGCGGGGAGATCTCAGCGTGGAGCGTGATCCGCAGCGGCCCTCCGGCCGGTTGCTGCGGGCCGGCGGGATGGACGCCTCCTATGTCGATCTGGCCGATGTGCAGCATCTGGAGTTCGACTACCTGCGCTGGATGCGGCTCCTGCTCCGGGCCGGCCGGGCCCGTCGGGTCCTGCACGTGGGCGGGGGAGCCTGCACGCTGGCGCGGGCGCTGGCGGCTGCCGACCCGGGCGGACGCCAGGAGGTGTGCGAGATCGATCCCCAGGTGCTGGAGCTGGCGCGGGAGCACCTGGGCCTGCGACGGGCGCCGGGCCTGCGCGTGCGCCAGGCCGATGGTCGCGCCTTCATCGCCGGGCAGCCGGACGGGGCCTGGGAGGCGGTCGTCGTCGACGCCTACCTGGGCGCAGCGGTTCCCCGCCGTCTGGTGACCGTGGAGGCGCTGACCGAGATCGCCCGGGTGGCCCCGCTGGCGCTCGTCAACGTCGTCGACAACCGCCCCGGCCACGTGGTGCGGAGGGTGGCTGCCGGGCTGAGCGCCGTCTACCCCCGGGTGTGGTCGCTGGGCGGGCGGGCAGGCAACACAGTCCTGGTCGCCGGGCGGCACCACCTTGACCGGGCGCCGCTGGCGGCGGCGGCCGCGGCCGATCCGTCCCCCGCCCGGCTCACGGCGCCGGCGGAGTGGGCCCGGCTGCTGCCGGCCTCGGCTCCGTTCCGCGACGGGGAGCCGTCGTGAGCCGGATCAGTCGCCGGAGCGCAGCAGCTTGTAGGTGAGCACGGCGGCGGCGATCCCGACCACCATCGCCACAAAGAAGGCCCGCAGCACCCCCGGCCGACCGCCGCTCAACCGAGCGCGGATCGCCTTCCAGATGCTGCCCAGAGCGGTGGCCTTCATGCCGCGCCCGCAGCCGCAGCGGCAGCGGCGACCAGGGCGAGCATGCGCTGCACCCGGTTCATCATCTGCCCGCTCGGATACCAGGCTTCGTCAAGCTTGTTCAGGAGCAGGTCGACGTAATCGCTGACCTGCTCCGGCGTGTAGAGCGCCATCTCGATCCGGTCCAGAAGCTGCGGGCTGGGATACCGGTCAGTGCGCACGCGCTCCATCAAAAAGTCGAGGTACCGCTGCTGAGTCGGCTGCTGCTGCTGAGTCGTCGCCATGTATGGCCTCCTGTTCGTCTACAGCAGGTCCCCCAGGGGACCCAGGTTGAGGTTGAGGTCCTTCTCGTCAAGCCCGAAGTGTTCCTTCAGCTCGTCCATGCGTTCGGAGAGCGCCATGAAGGTCTGGCCCAGCTGCTCTATCTCCTCCTCGGTGAGCGTGCCGCCCTCAATGCGATGGAGCGCCTGGCGCTCCATGAGCTGCCGCAGCAGCTCCACGATCGTGAGCACCAGCTGGACGAGCCCCTTCTCCACATTCTGGGGGTCGGCCTCAATGCGCGTGCTCATGTCGCCTCCGACTCAACGAAGCTGTATGGGGGCCACGGTCCGGTGCACACGATCTCGGCCTCGGCCACGGTCTCGGCCAGGCGCGCGCAGGCCAAGCGAAACTCATCGACCCGAGGGCGGGGGACGAGGTAGGCGGCGGTGACCTGCCCCTGCGGCCGCGGGAGGATACGCACGGCGCGGTCCCGGGCGAGCTCGCCCAGCGCCGCGTCCAGCTCGGCGGCCACCCGCTGGGCGCGCTGGCGCTGATCCAGGCGGCCCCGGAGATACTCGGCCCCTGACGGCCGCGTGGTGGAGTGACGGTTCGCCCAGCCCGCGCGCACGCCCATCTCCGCCGCCCCACCGACCCGGCGCAGCGCATCCGCCAGGCTGCGGTGACGGTCTACCAGCAGTTGCCGCACCGCATCCTCGTGGTCCACCACGGTGCCGAACCGGGCCGGGAGCACGGTGCCGTCGGCCATCAGCTCCTCCACCACCTGCGCAAACTGCAGCAGCGCCTCCGGGGTGACCGGGGGCGCCGAGTTGCAGTCGCCGACGACCGCCACCAGCTCGCCGACGCCCACCGGGCGCAGCCGACCTCTGCCGAGCCCGGCGAGCGCGTCGGAGATGACATGCTCGCGGTCGGCGATGGCGTACAGGAGCAGCGTCATCCCCCGGCCACCTTGTCCACGGACGCCACCAGCACGCGCAGGTCAAGCTCCACCAGGTCGATCCCGGCCACCGACAGCATGATCTGTCCATGGATGCTGACGCCGCCCTCCAGCAGCCGGTCCAGCAGGTCGATCAGCGCGATGTCGCGCTGCGCCGAACCGCCCGGGCGGGCGATATTGCCCTCGGCCCGCAGCGTGAGCTCGTGACCGACACTCACCAGGCGGCTCCGATCGCGCCCGGGACGAAGTTGTACGGAGGCCACGGCCCGGTCCGCTCCAGCTCGATGCCGAGGGGTGCGAGCTCGCCGGTCAGGCGGTCAAGCTCGCGATGAAACGCGGCGGTGTCGGCGTCGGCCACCAGGTAGGAGGCATTGAAGATCATGGGCGTTCCGCGGCCGGTGAGCTCCGGCCGGTGCGGCGCCAGAACGACGCCGTCCGAGGCGACGGCGCCCAGGGCGACGTGCAGCCCGTCACAGGCGGCGTCAACCTGGGACGCGGCCTCCTGGCGCCGGCGGCGCTGATGGAGCCGGTTCTGCATGTAGGCGGCGCCGTCGCCGGCCGCGGAATCCGGGACCGGCCCGGACGGTCCGGCGTCGACGTCGGCGAAGCCCTTGACACCCCACTCGGCCTGACCGCGCAGGTGATCGATCGCCTCCTGGAGCGCGGTGCCCTCCCGCGCCAGCATTTCCCGCACGCCGGACTCGTCGCGGTAGATCGTGCACAGCCGCATCGGAATCGGGGTGCCGCCTGCCGCCACCGCCTGCTGGACGTGCTCGTGGCGGCGGGCGGTGCGTTCCAGCCACTCCAGGTCTGACAGATGTTCACGCAGCGGCTCCTCGCCGAACTCCGCCAGCGGGACCCGGCTGACCACCGCCACCAGCTCGCCCTGCTGGAGGGCTGTCACCGGATGGCCGGGGTCGACGCCGTCCAGGTCGACCGGCACCGGATCATGCCCGCTGTCGATGACGCAGTAGACGTACCAGCCCAGGTCAGCGGAGCGGGCGGCGTCAGCGTGTAGCCGCGCTGGCGCGGGTTCGGCTGCCGCCGGATTGGGTGCTGCCGGCGCGGGCTGCGCCGGCTCGGCTGCCACGGGCGCCGGCCGCTCCGGCCGCGCCGGCACGGTGGCCGGGGGAGGGGCTTCCAGCGCGTGGCGGATCTCGGCCAGCAGCACGTCGGCGTAGGCGTCGGTGAGCAGCGACCGGACGCGGGCCTCGGCGGCAGTGCGCGCCTCCCTGATCAGCCGCCCGGCGTCGTCCTCCTGGCTTCCGGCGAGCAGGCGCCGCAGCTGGCTGCGCAGATCGTCAGCGTCGGCCACTGCTGGACTTCCGCGGGGAGGTCTCGGTCTGGCTGCCATTGCCGTCACCGGGCCCGATCGCTCGCTCCAGGCGGTCCAGGCGCTCGCGGAGCTCCCGGTTCTCATCCTCCAGGCGCTTGGCCCCGGTGGAGAGGCTGGGATCGGACTCCCACCAGTTGATTCCCATCTCCCGGGCGCGATCGACGGAGGAGATGAGCAACCGGAGCTTGATCGTCAGCAGCTCGATGTCGAGCAGGTTGATCTGGATATCGCCGGCGATGACGATGCCCTTGTCCAGCACGCGCTCCAGGATGTCCGCGAGGTTCGCCGGCGCGGCCCCCGAGCTGGGGGCGCCGCGCCCAGCGGCCTGCGGGACGATGCCCGGCCGGAGGGGAACACGATCCAAGTCGGACATGCCTAGTCCTCGTCCGGCTGGCTGCGGACGTAGCGCCGTTGACGCTGGTAGCCCTCAATCTCGCCCTGGTCGTCCAGGGTGACCAGATAGGCCCCCAGTACGTCGGACGAATTGGGAATGCGGGACAGCTCCACCACCTGCACGGTCACGTGCCAGCCGTCGTCGTCGTCGCGCTGAACGCCGAGCACGGACTCCACCGGCTTGCCCAGAAGCGCCGGCAGCTCCTGCCGGACCTGCTGGACGGCATCTCCGGCGGACAGGCCGCTCCGGCTCCGGCGTCGGCTGCCGGCGCTCTGGCGCTCCTCGGTACCGTTGCTGCGGCTTCCGTTCCGGCTCCTACCTCTGCTGCGTTGTTGCTGCTCAGCCATATTCGGCGTCCTCCCGGGCATCGATTGGCAGCTCCCGGCGCCGCTCCTGCGCGACGGCCAGGCGCTGCAACAGTTCGTCCTCACGCTTCCCCTGCTCCTCGTCGCCGATCGCTCCGTCCTCGGCCTCCATCTCGAGTTGCAGGAGCTCGCTGCGGATCCGATCCTCGTCGTACAGCTCCCGCTCAACCTCTTCGGCGAGCTGTTCGGCGACCCAGGCCACGCCGCGCACCGGCGCCAGCGGCAGGGTCAGCAGTCCGGTGAACAGCCCCATCGTCACGCTCCCGCCGTCGCCAGGCGGACGAACGAGTGGGCCGGCAGAGGCCCCGTGTACTTGAAGCGCAGCCGACCCGCCTGCGCCCGGCCGATTTCGTCCACACGTCCGTCGAATTCGGCCAGCTGGTCGCGCTCAACCAGAAAGGACGCGTTGACCGCGATCCGTTCATGGCCCGGGTCGCCGGCCTCCACGGCCACCGCCAGCGGCGCCAGCTCGGCCAGGATGGCATCGGCGTCCGCCTGGCGGGTGCGCTCCACGGCAGCGGCCACTCGTTCCCCGAGTTCGATGCGCGCGTAGTAGGTCGCATCCTCGGGCACGCCGCGCAGCGACTCGCGCATGCGCAGGATCTCCGGATCCTGCGCCACCGCCTCGCGCATCAATTGGTCCTCCTCGTACGTGGCCCGGAGCCGCAGCTCCACCTTGCCCTCCAGCTGCTGCAGCTGCGCCTGCAGGTCCGGGGCGTGCTCCTGGAGGAGCTCGCCACGCACGGTGTCCGCATCATCCATGACCACGCCGAAGCGCATCGGCAGGACAGTTCCGCGGGTCAACGCCTCCTCCAGCACCCGCGCGTGGGCGGTCATCGCCTCGCGACCCATCTGCAGCTCGCTGCGGTCGATATCGCTGACGATGGCGGCGAGATCCCCGGCGCCGATCAGCTGGACGGGCGCGCCGCCAATCCCCGCCGTCGCCGGCGGGTCACTGGCGGCGCTCATGACGCCGTAGACGTATTTGGCCGAAGCCTCACTCACCGGGCGCGCCGTCCTCTCAGGTCAGCTGGAGCGCCCGCGGGAAGCGGTACGCGAGCGGGAGCGCGAGCGAGAGCCGGAGCTGCGGCTGCCGCTGCTCCCGTTCCCCTCGTTCTCGTTGTCACCGTCGTCATCATCATCGCCGGAGCCGAACAGCGACTCCTTGGCGCCTTCCAGCACGCCGCGGGTCTTGCTCTGCGCGCCGCCGGAGGTCATCCCCTCCATGATCTCCGGGAGGCCCTCGCCGGAGGAGTTGCCAAGATCAAGCCGGTTGACGGCCTCGGCGAACCGGAGGTATGTGTCGACGCTGGCGATCACGATCCGGGCGTCAACCGTCAGCAGCTCGATGCCGACGAGCGAGACCCGGAGGAACACGTCGATGACCAGACCCTTGTCGAGGATCAGGTCGAGGATCTCGTAGAGCCCCGCCGAACTGGAGCGCTGCACGTAGCCGCTGCCGGTTCGTCCTGACGTTGCCATTGTTGCCATACGTTCCCTGCCTTCCTGATTGGGGACTACTCGTTGTCGCGCTGGTAGGTGTCGGGGTTGATGAACTCCACGTGGGCCTTGAACCGGCGCAGCTCCAGAGCCGTCCGCCGTTGCGCCAACGGCGTATTGAGGGCGACGGCCTCAGCGGCGGAGGTGGGGAGCGCGTCGAGGTCGAGCTCCAGCCGCGTCAGCTTGTCGCTCAGCCGGTGAAACGTGATCAGCCCGGCGCAGTCCGAGCCCTCCACCGAGCGCCAGGCGAAGCTGTCCTGGGCGCGCTCATCGATGATCTCGGCTCGCCACGTCGGGTGCCCGGGCCCGTCGATGTGCCCGTACAGCTGGTCGCCGTCGCGCTCTATCTCGACGATGCGGTGGGCGCCCTCGGGAAGCGACTCAAGCGTCATCCACTCCTGCCAGGCGACGTGCAGGGGGACCGCCACATCAATCGACCGCTGCACCGGCACGCTCGGGGTCATCGCCCGCTGGACCACGTCCCGGCTCTCGTTGAGGAGATGGGCCGCGGCCGCCCGCAGGCCGGCGGCTCCGCCCTGGACGATCCGGTCCCCGGCCTTGCGCAGGGCCATGAGCGCCAGACGCCGGGCCAGATGGCTCCCGTGCCCGGAGGGGACCAGGGCCTGTTTGGCGGTGGTCTTTGCGGGCTTGGCGGCGGCCGCCTTCTTCGCCTTGGCCACAGGGGAGCGGGGGGTCACGTCGTGCCCGTTGCTGCTGGGCGGCGTGGCCCGCCGGGGCCGCGCCCCGGAGGTCCCGTTCTGGGCGCTCGCCTTGCGTTTGCGCGTGGGCGTTGCCGCAGCCATCGCTCGATCCTCAGCTGATCGCCCGGCTGATCTTCTCGGCCTTCTCACGCGCAGCACGGACCTCGCCGGCGAGCTTGCCGAGTTGGCGGCCGGCCTCTCCGATCTGCTTGCTCATGTCACCGAGGTCGACCTTGACCCCGGGCACCGGAATGCCGAGCACCTTGCGATTGCGTTGGAGCGCCGTCCGGCCCAGGACCACGCCGCCGGCCACACCGGCCGCGGCGCTGGCCATCGGCACCACCACGTTGGTGAGGGCACCGCGCATCGCTCCGCGTGACCGACCTGAATCGGCGCGGCCGTTGCTGCGCGCCGCACTGCTCCGGTCCCGCGTGCCACTGCTCTCGGCCTGCGACGTCGACTCGGGCGCCTTGGCCGCGGGAGCACTCTCGCTGCGGGATGCTGACCGGCTGCGACCGCCGGATGCGGCGGCACTGCGGGATGAGCCGCTGCGCGATGAAGCGCTGCGGGAGGAGCCGCTTCTGCCTGACGACGCCGACCGGCCGCGCGCGCCGGACCCGGACGACGACCGGCCGCTGCTGGAGCCGGACGACGACCGGCCGCTGCTGGAGCCGGACCCTGACCGGCTCCGGCTGGAGCCGGAGCCGGATCCGGAGCCGGTCTTCTTGGTGCTCCCACTCCCGCCGCGGCTGCTGGCGCTGCGGTTGCTGGCGGTGCCGCCACTGGAACTGCGGCTGCCGGTGCTCCGGCCGCTGCTGCCCGCGCCGGAGGAACCTCCACTGCGGGACGAGCGTGACTTGGCGGTCGTTCCCTCAGCGTCGTCGGACGACGACGCCTTCGATGATCTGGAACGACTGCGGCTTCCGCCTGGACTGGTCGCGGACATCTCTACCTCCGGTGGGATTGACGTGCGCCGGGGGTCGGCTTCTGGAGCGCACGGAAAGTGGGCGTCACTGTCGGAATACCCGCTTCTGCAGGACTATGCACGGCTCGGATCACTTACGGCTGCGGGTGGAGCGACCGCGGGAGCCGCCGCGCCGGGACTTGGGGGCCGGCTTCTCCTCCGGCTCCTCATCGCTCTCGTCTTCGTCGTCGGCGGCGGCGTCCTCGTCCTCCGATTCCGGGGCGGCCTCGTCTTCGTCCGCCTCGGGCTCGGGTTCAGGTTCGTCCGCGTCGCCTTCGGCCTCAGGCTCTTCGTCGGCCTCGGCCTCAGGCTCATCGTCGACGTCAGGCTCGTCGTCCTCGGGCTCCTCGTCGTCCTCAAACTCCTCGTCGTCCTCAATCTCCTCGTCGTCCTCAATCTCCTCGTCGTCCTCAGGCTCTTCGTCGTCCTCGGAACCCTCGGTG
This sequence comes from uncultured Solirubrobacteraceae bacterium, assembly GCA_963753235.1. Lineage (GTDB taxonomy): Bacteria > Actinomycetota > Thermoleophilia > Solirubrobacterales > Solirubrobacteraceae > Palsa-465. The sequence goes on from CAVWBJ010000002.1 coordinate 83,931, forward strand.
GCGTCAGACCCGTTCTGCTGATGGGGCAGACGTTGCTCCAGGGCGTCAAGCATCCCGCGCCCCGGCCCGCGGACCACGACGCGGCCCGCGGTGTACAGCCCGGCGCCGACCAGCAGTGCCCGGCCGGCGCCCACCCCGGAACGCTTCTTCTTCTGTGGCTCTGCCTGCACTTCATCGAGGGCGGCTTGGATGGCGGCAATCAGCGGTCGCCGCATGTCGATCGGCATTGCTTGTCCTCCGTCAGTCGCCGTGGCCGTTGCGAGAGCGGCTCTGCCGGCTGCCGGATGACGTGCCGGCGCGGCTGCGCGACGAGCCGCCTGAGCCCCCGTTGCGGCTGCGCGAGTTGCCGGACCGGGACTGACCGCTGCGGGAACCGCCGCTGCCGGACCGGCTGCTGCTGCTGCTACCGCTGCGCGACTGGCTTGCGGAGCGGTTCGCCGTGGCGCGGGACTGGGCACGGCCGCGACGCTGACGCGGCTGCACCTCTTCTTCTTCTTCTTCTTCTTCGTCCTCACTCTCGTCGGCCTCCGGCTGCTCGTCGCTGTCGTCGGCCTGCTCGTCGTCGTCGCTGTCCTCATCCTGATCCTGCTCACCGACCAGCTCGTCGATGTCGGCGTACTCGCGGCCCTCGTCGTAGTCGGCGTCGTGCTCCTCCACGAGCTCGCCGTCCTCGATCACTCCGCGCCAGGCGCCGGTCTCCTGCTCGCTCATCTCAATGAACGCCTTGAACCGGTGCAGGTCAGCTCGCGCCGCGCGCTTGACGTTGCGCATCCCGCGCGCCAGCTTCTCGATCATCCCGCCCGGCTGCACGTCCATCCCCAGCAGCACCCGCGTGAGGTTGGGCCCCAGCTCATGGAAGGTGACGACGCCGGTGTGCGTCAGTCCCTGACTGACCTTCCATTTGATCCGCTCGTTTGGACGCTGGGTCTCGATCTTGGCGGTGAACTCCCTCTTCCTGGTCCAGATCTTGGTGGCGAAGGACACCGTGCAGTCGTCTTCCTGCGTGACGCTGGTGACCCGGTGCATGAAGTTGGGCCACTCCTCAAACTGAGTGAACTGGTTGTAGACCGTCTCGATGTTGACGCCGATGTCGACGGACTGCTGGACGGGCATGCGGCGGCCCTTGCCGACGCCGGGCACGTTGTTCTTGCCGCCGCCGCCGCCGCTCTGATCGTCGTCGTCATCATCATCGCCGCCGAACGGGAGTGCGTCCCCGACGGTGCTCTTGAGGATTCCGGACGGGCCGCCCGCCTCATCGACCTTGTCGCTGACCAGATCGCCCACGCCGCTGGTGAGCTTTGAGGTGGCATCGTGCAGAAGGTTCTGCGGGGCATGAGCGATGTCGCCCAGGCCGCCGCGCGCCAGGCGCCCGGCACCCTTGACGGCCAGTGGAACCAGCGCCGCTGCCCCGGCGCCCGCGGCAATGCCCTTCATGCCGGACAGGCCGCCACCGGACGATTTGCCGCGGCCGTTGCTGCCGGCACTTTCGATGGCGCGTAAGACGTCACGCACCGTGTCTTGAACGTCTTTAGCCATGCCCGCTACCTCCGGATTCGAAATCGTTGTGGATAACTCGTACCCCAGGCCTGGCTTTGAAAACGTGTGGACGCCGGTACCTACGCGTACCCAGAACCGCTGCAAACTGGTTAAATTCGGTCGTGGGTGCGGGCCAAAGTCCGCCTGGTGCACGGGTGTGACAGTCGACCCGGAATCCGGTCTGTGGCAGGGGTACGGACCGCAGTCCCGGCAGGACGGATGGCCAGCGATGAAACATTGCTGGCAGGCCGCTCAGCTCCAGACGCATCCGGCGCCCCCGCCACGGAGGCCTTTCTCCCGCCCGAGGGTGGCGGAGCGCCCCGATGTATGAGAGCGTCTAGGGCATGCAAAAGCGACACGTGCGCCGGCTTCTGATCGCCGCCGCCGCGCTCTGGGTGGAGGTGCTGCCGCTGTGGCGTCGGGGCTACGGGTTGGGCGGCCACGTGGTGGTTCGGTGTCGGAGCGGGCACCTGTTCACCACCCTGTGGGTGCCGGCCGTTTCGGTGAAGTCCCTCCGGCTCGGCTGGTGGCGGGTGCAGCGGTGCCCGGTGGGGCGGCATTGGTCACTGGTCACCCCGGTGCGCCGCTCCGATCTCACCGAGGACGAACGCCGGGCGGCCGCTGAGGCCCGGGACCTGCCGCTCCCCTGACCGCCAGCCCGCACCGGCGCCGGCGGCGGCCGCCGACCGTTATGGTGCACCCTGTTGACCGCCCGGCCCGGACATCAGGCGGACGCACCGTCGGCGCAGCGCGCGCGCAGGCGCAGGATCCTGCCTGAGGATACGCTGGTCCGGTGGCTCATCTGGCTGATGTTGTTCGTCTCGGTGGGGGCGCCCGCGCTGGCGGCGATGGTCCTGCTCGTCACCCAGTGACCCTGGCCGCATCCAGGTGATGGCGCGCGGTTGGTCATGCCTGGGAGAATCAGTGCGGTGATCTCGTCGGCCCACCTGCTGGCCTTTGCGGCGGCGTCCCTGGTGGTGATCGTGATTCCGGGTCCGAGCGTGGTATTCGTCATCGGCCGCGCCCTGGCCTACGGTCGCCGCACCGCGCTGACCACGGTCTGCGGCAACGCCGCGGGGAACTACGTGGTGGCCATCTGCGTGGCCGTGGGGATCGGAGTGATCGTGCAGCGGTCGGCGGTGGTGTTCGCCGGCTTGAAGCTGGCCGGCGCGCTGTATCTCATGTGGCTGGGGCTGGCGGCCATCCGCAAGCGCCAGAGCCTGGTGGCCGCGTTCGGTGCGCCGGCGGAGCCGCGCCGGGACCGCTCGGCGGTCCGCGAGGGGTTTGTGGTCGGCGTCACCAATCCCAAGGCGCTGATCCTGTTCGGGGCCATCCTGCCCCAGTTCGTCGATCGCGCCGAGGGTCACGTCCAGCTCCAGATGCTGGTGCTGGCGCTGGTGTCCATCGCCATCGGCCTGTGCTCGGACAGCCTGTGGGCGGTCACGGCGAGCGCAGTGCGCGCCTGGTTTGCCCGTTCACCGCGACGCCTGGAGTGGGTGGGGGGCGCCGGCGGACTGGCGATGATAGGGGTGGGCCTGACGGTGGCGCTGACCGGCCGGCGGAGCTGACGCGCAGGAATCGGCGGCTCCCCGGAGAATCAGCTAAGGCTCGGCGCGGTTGGTGCCGACAACCAGGATGGATGAGTCGTAGGCGGGCGCCCAGGCTGGAAGGGCCGCTCCGCGGGTGAGAGTCGGCGCCTCACCGTCCGCCACGCGCTCCGCCCGTCCTCTCGTTGGCCGTCAGGCGCGGGACGCCAACGCCCCGCGCCGGGTGGCTACTCCGGGTCGTACTTGAACGAGATGCCCAGGCGGATCCGGTAGTTGAGGATGTTGCCGTCCTGGATGGTGAGGTCCTGGCGAATCACTTCGGCGATGCGCAGTTCACGCACGCTCTTGGCGGCCGTCTCCACCGCCACGCGGGCCGCGGCCTCCCATGACTCGCTGCTGACGCCGACCACCTCAGTGACGCGATAGACGCTGTCCGTCATGTGACGTTCCCCCTTGTGATGAGGTCAGAGGTCCGAGTCTTTCACGTCCTCACGCCGGTGTGTGGGAATCTCTCAGGCGATGGCGCCAGGCAACGCGGAACCCACCGACGAGGAGCCTCAGCTCGGGGACTGGGTGACGGTGGACGGCCACCGGGTGCTCACCGGAAGCTGCTCCTGGACCGATCGCACTCTCGTCTCCGACAGCGATTGGTACCCGCGCAAATCGATGAGTGCCGAGGAACGGCTCCGGTTCTATGCCGCCCGGTTCCCCCTGACCGAGATCGACTCCACCTACTACGCCCCGCCGAGCGCGCAGCAGGCGCGGCTGTGGGCGGAGCGGACACCGTCCGGCTTCCGGTTCGACGTCAAGGCCTACTCGCTGCTGACCGGACATCCCACGCGCCCCCGGAGCCTGTGGGCCGACCTCCGGGAGGATCTCCCACCTGACGTTGGAGAGAAGCGCAACATCTACGCCAAGCATCTCAGCGCGGATGCGCTGGATGAGGCCTGGCGGCGGTTCGCCGAGGCGCTGCGGCCGCTCCATGACGCCGGGCGGCTGGGGGCGGTCCTGTTTCAGTACCCGCCGTGGTTCGGGCCAAAGCGTGAGAACCGCGCCGAGCTGGAGACGCTGCGCCAGCGGCTGCCCGACTACCGGGTCAGCGTGGAGTTCCGCTCGCCGCGGTGGCTGGCCGAGGAGCGTGACCGTGACCGGACGCTCGCCCTCTTGAAGGAGTGCGGGCTCATCTTTGTGGGGGTCGACGCTCCCGCCGTATCGGGCCTGCCGCGGCTGTTTGCGGTCACCAACCCGGAGCTGTTCATGGTGCGGTTCCACGGGCGCGCGGACGATACGTGGGCGAGCGGCGCGCCCACGGCCGCCGAGCGATTTCGCTACCTGTACTCACGCGCGGAGCTCAGGGAGCTGGCCGGCCCGGTGCGAGAGCATGTCACCGCCGCGGGCGAGAGCCATCTGCTGATGAACAACTGCTACCGCGACTACTCGGTGCGCAACGCCCGCGAGCTGCGCGATCTGCTGGCCGGCGGGCAGGACTGAGATCCGGGTGACCGTCGCAACCTTCTGGGGGCCGAGTTGTTAATGCCTCCCTGACCATTGACGGCAGCCGGAAGCTGCCGGAGAGGAGGATCTGATGCATCGACGACTTCTGGCCCTGGCGACGGTGGCGGCCACTCTGGCCGTACTGGCGCCGGCGGCTTCGGCGGCCGCGCCCCGCTATTACCTGTCGCTCGGCGACTCGCTGGCCCAGGGCATGCAGCCCAACGCCGGCGGTGTGCTGCGTGACACCAATCAGGGCTACGCCGACGACCTATTCGCCACCGAGCGCGCTCACCTGCGCAATCTCCAGCTCGTCAAGCTGGGGTGCGGCGGTGAGACGACCGGCAGCATCCTCACCGGCAAGGGCAACGCCGCCAACGCCCGGCGGTTTCACTGCATCCACCCCGGTGGCTCTCAGCTGGCCGCGGCGGTGCGGTTTCTGAAGGCTCACCACCGGCGGGGTGAGGTGCCGCTGGTGACGATCGACATCGGCGCCAACGACGTCGACGGCTGTGCCACCGCGGCCAACGTCGGCGCCTGCGTGAGCAGTGGTATCGCCAGCATCGGACGCAACGTGCCCAAGATCCTGCGGACGCTGCGCCGGGCGGCTCCGGTCGGCACCAGGTTCGCCGGCATGACGCTCTACGACCCGGTGCTCGCCGGATACTTCTCCAGCGACGCCAGCACCCGCGCCCTGGCGGCCGCCTCACCTCTGCTGCTCAAGCAGGTCAACGACGAGCTGACGAGCGCGGACCGGCGGGCCGGCTTTAGGACCGCCGACGTCGCCGGAGCGTTCCGCAGCTACGACAGCACCCAGACCGTCAGCTGGGAGGGCAACGCCATCCCCGTGAACGTGGCCACGCTCTGCAGCTGGACGTGGGGCTGTCAAACCCCGCCGAGCGGCCCCAACATCCACGCCAACCCCAACGGCTACTCGGTGATCGCCGCCAGCTTCGCCAAGGTCGTCGGCCGGCTGCGCTGACGCCAGCCCACCGAACCGCTCAGGTCGGCTTGGCCGCCCTCGCCACCCGCAGGCCCCAGGCCTCCGGGTGGGCGGGGGCGGCGTGAGCCCCGGGCGGCGCAGCGCAGCCTCACCCCGGGAAAAGGCCCACCGGTTTACCGGGAACTGGGCGGGCGGCTGGTAACGTCGGCGCGGATGAGCGCCACCCGGACCGATTCGGCCGTCGATTCCGTCTCGGCCGAGCGAGCCGACGCGCCACCGCCGATCGACCGGGCGCTGCTGATCGTGGCATCGACCGTCGTCCTGGGCGCGGTCATGTCGATTCTGGACACGACCGTCGTCAACGTCGCCATCACCACGCTGGCGGCGACGTTCCACACCAGCCTGACCACGATCCAGTGGGTGGCGACCGGCTACACGCTGGCGCTGGCCACGGTCATCCCGCTGAGCGGATGGATCGCCGATCGGTTCGGCACCAAGCGCCTCTACATGATCTCCATCGCCCTGTTTCTGCTCGGTTCGGCGCTCTCCGGCCTGGCCTGGTCGGCGGGCTCCATCATCGTGTTCCGCGTCCTCCAGGGCCTGGGCGGCGGGATGATCATGCCGGCGGGCATGACCATCCTGACCCGCGCCGCCGGGCCCCAGCGAATCGGCCGGGTCATGAGCATCATCGGGGTCCCGATGCTCATCGGCCCCATCCTGGGTCCGATCCTGGGGGGCTGGCTGGTCACCGACGTCTCCTGGCGGTGGATCTTCTTCATCAACGTGCCGATCGGCATCCTGGCGCTGGCCATGTCGGCCCGGGTCCTGCCGCGGGATGTGCCCGCGCACGAGCGGCGGCTGGACGGCCTCGGCTTCCTGCTGCTGTCGCCGGGCCTGGCCCTCACCATCTACGGCCTGGCCGAGACGAACTCGGCCGGCGGCTTCGGTGCACCCAAGGTGCTGAGTCCGCTGATCGCGGGCGTCCTGCTGCTGGCCGCGTTCGCCTGGCACGCGCTGCGGATCCCCAATCCCCTCATCGACCTGCGCCTGTTCACCAACCGCGTGTTCGCCACCTCCTCGTTGACGCTGGTGCTGGTGGCGATCTCGGTGTTCGGATCGTTCCTCCTGCTGCCCCTGTACTTCCAGGTGGTCCGCGGCGAATCGGCACTGCAGAGTGGGCTGCTGCTCGCCCCCCAGGGGTTTGGCTCCATGCTCGCCATGCCGCTTGCCGGCCAGCTCTCGGACCGAACCGGGACGGGTCGGATCGTCCCGCTGGGGCTGGTGGCGGTCGGCCTGGCGGTGCTCGGGCTCACGCAGGTGGGAGCCACCACCTCGTACTGGCTGATCGGGGCGGATCTGTTTGTGTTCGGCCTGGGGATGGGCTTCACGATGATGCCGGTGTTCACCGGTGCCATGCAGTCGATCCGGGGTCCGGCGGTGGCTCGCGCCAGCACGACGCTCAACATCCTGCAGCAGACCGGTGCGTCAATCGGCACCGCCGTCCTGTCGGTGGTGCTGGCCTCGGCCATCACCAGCGAACTGGGTGGCCAAGGTCATGCCACCATCGGGACGGCCGCGGCGCTACCGCCGAGCGTGCGGGCGAAGATCGCGCCGCCCATGGCGGCGGCGTTCGGTCAGACGTTCTGGTGGGCGCTGGCGCTCATCGTGCTCGCCTTCCTGGGCTCGCTGGCGCTGCCGAGGCGCAAGCCCGAGCTGGCGCCCGACGAGGCCAGCCCATCGCCGATGCCGCTCGGCTAAGCGGCCTCGTCCGGCGGGGTGACCGCGTCGTAGATCCCGGTGACCCGGGAGATGACCCGCATCGCGGTGGCCAGCTCCTCGTCGGAGACATCCTGCAGGCGCTCCTCCCACAGCGCCTGCCACGCCGCCAGTTTGCGCTCCAGGACCTCCCAGCCCTCGGGGGTGAGCGCGACGTTGCAGACGCGGCGATCCTCGGTGCTGCGCTGGCGCTGGACGATCCCGGCCTCCTCCAGATGGTCCAGCAGCACCGTCACCGTCGCCGGCGTGAGCTCCGCGCTGCGGGCCAACTGGCCGACCGTCATCTCCCGCTCCCGGCCCAGGGCGGCGATGGAGCGGATCTGGGCGTGGGTCAGCTCGCCGGGCTGGGCGTGATCCCGGCTGCGCAGCCGACGCTCAGCCGCCGACATCTGTACCAGCGTCCGGCGGAGCTCCTCAATCGCGGCCCGGGACGGGTCGGCCGCCGCGTCCGGGGACGTGGCGGCCGGGCGAGCATCGACGGGCTGGCTCATGCTGCCTCCAGGATTGGCTCGCCGACCGCGTCGATGATCGGAAGCGGCGGCTGGGCCTTCGCCCGCCGCTCAATCCGGGCGAGTGCGACGGCGGGGATGAGGGCGATCAGAGTGACGCCCATAACCCACCAGTACGTGTGGGCAAAGCCGGCCGCGGCGGCGCTGGCCGTGCGGGCGTGCTCGGTCTGGCCCTGCAGGACGACCGCGATGATCGCCGTACCCAACGAGCCGCCCACCCGCTGCAGGACGGTCAACTGCGGGCTGGCGTCGTTGACCTGGTCCTTGGACAGCACCGAGAACGCGGCGGTCATGGCCGGCATGATGGCCAGGCCGACGCCGATGCCGCGGATGATCATGGCCGCGCCGATGAGGACGAACGACGTGTCGGCGCTGATGAGCACAAACGGCAGGGTGCCGAATACCAGGATGAGACCGCCGAGCAGCGACGTCCGCCCGGCCCCGAGTCGATCGGTCAGGCGCCCGGACAGGACCATGCCGATTCCGCCGCCGAGGCCCTGCGGGATCAGCAGCAGGCCGGTGCTGATGGCGTCCTGGCCGCGCACGGTCTGGAAGTACAGCGGCATGAGGATCATGGCGCCGAACAGCGCGGCGCCGAGGCAGAAGGTGACGATGGAGGCCGCCCGGAAGGCCGGGTTGCCGAACAGCTTGAGGTCCAGCAGGGGACGCTCCACGCGCCGGGAGCGCGCCACAAACAGCGCCAGCAGGACGAGCCCGCCGAGCGCGGGGACGAGGACCGAGGAGGAGGTCAGGCTGCCCGCGGTCTCGCTCTCGGACAGGCCGTAGGTCAGTCCGACGACGCCGGCGGCGGCGAGGACCAGGCCGATGATGTCCAGGCGTCCCGCCTGCGACGTGCCCGCCTCGTCATGGGGCAGGAGCTTGAGCGCCAGCAGGAGCGCCGCGGCACCGATCGGCACGTTGATCATGAAGATCCACTGCCAGCCGACCCCCTGGAGCAGGAGGCCCCCGAGCGTGGGACCGAACACCGGCGCCAGCACGATGGGGACACCGATGAGGCTCATCACCTTGGCCAGGTTGCGGGGGCCCGCGGCCTTGACCAGGATCATCTGGCCGATGGGGGTGAGCATGCCGCCGCCGATGCCCTGGAGCACGCGGAACGCGATCAGCTCGCCGCTGGTGGCGGCCAGGGCACACAGCGCCGACCCAGCCGTGAACACGACGAGGGCAATCAGGTACAGCCGGCGCGCGCTGTACCGGCGCACGGCCCAGCCGGTCACCGGGATCACGGCCGCCAGCGAGAGCAGATATCCGGTGATCACCCACTGAATCCCGCCGAGCGAGGCGTGGAGATCGATGGAGAGATCATGGAGCGCGACGTTGACGATCGTCGTGTCCAGCACCGACATGATGGCGCCGAGGATCACGACGACGGCCACCCGGAGCACGTGCGGTTCGATCCGGGGAGCCGGCGCGGGCGGGGCGCCTGGAGTGGGGGAAATGGATGTGGTCATAGAGGAAAGGGGGAGATCGTTTGGTGACTAAAGATTAGCAAACTAATGTTTCGGCATCAATGCATCGCAGCCTGAGCCCCGACGCCGAGCCGAGGGGGCGAACGGGAGCGAAGGGGGCGCAGGGGGGCGAAGCCGGCGAAGGGGGCGAAGCGAGCGAAGGGGGCGAAGCCGGCGAAGGAGGCGAAGCGGGCGGAGGGGGCGAAGCCGGCGAAGGAGGCGAAGCGGGCGAAGGGGGCGAAGCGGGCGAAGCGGGCGAAGCGGGCGAACTTTCCGGATTGAGTCGCAGGGGGTGCGAGTGAATCCGCATTCATCGCGGCGCCGGGCCGCGGGGCCGAGAACAGGAGCAGCGCGCATCCATCGCGGCGCCGGGCCGCGGGGCCGAGAACAGGAGCAGCGCGCATCCATCGCGGCGCCGGGCCGCGGGGCCGAGAACAGGAGCAGCGCGCATCCATCGCGGCGCCCGGCCACCGAGCGGAGCAGGAGCGGCGCGCATTCATCGCGCGGCCCGGGGAGCAGGAGCGGCGAGCTACAAGAACCGGTGCATGACATGGAGGCCCACATACCCGTGATGCGGGTGGTGGAAGGCCTCCGGCACCGTGCCCACGATCGTGAAGCCCAGCGACCGCCACAGCCCCACGGCCCCCCGGTTGGTCTCGACCACCGCGTTGAACTGCACGGCGCGGAAGCCGGCCTGCCGGGCCCAGGCGAGCATGTCCTCGCCGAGCGCCCGGCCGACGCCGTGACCGGACCGTTCCGGGTCGACCATGAAGCTGGCCGAGGCGACATGGGCGCCGCGGCCGCCGCGGTTGGCGTACATGGCGGCGCTGCCGAGTACCGCGCCGTCGTCGCCGACGGCGACGCTGGTGCGGCCGGGCGGCGCCACCATCCACACCCGCTCCGCCTCGGCCTTGTCTAGGTCCTGATCGTAGGCGTACGTCTCGCCGGCGGCCACGATCACCCGGAAGAACGGCCAGATGGCGCTCCAGTCCTCAGGCCGGGCGTCACGGATCAGCACCCACCCATTATTCGGGATTCCCCCGCCCCCACGGGGGCTGTGGGGGTTTATGTCCAGCGGGTTGGGGAAGCAGGACAGCGACGGCGAGACGTTGCCGCACCGCCGGGATCCTCCGGTCTCGCCCCATCAGTAACAGACGGTTGGACCGCCTCCGACGCTCCCTGGCCTGACCCGCCAGGGGCGGCGTGGCCGGGCGCCCATCCACGGCTCATCGTCGTCTCCCATTGTCTGCACTCGCCTTCAGTCTCCAAGATGCCGCCACCGGAATTCCCGCGGGGGTTCTGGAGGCCGGGCTGGTGCTCGTCCCCCAGGCCCAACCGCTGGGCCGGCTGAGCCGGCTGCGCTCACCGGTGTGGGCGGCGCTGCTTCCGGCCTCCATCCTGATCGGGACGTTCGGTGTGATCGCCGCGCCCCGGACGGCCCCGGCCACGCTGATGACCGCGGCGGTGACCACGCCGCTGCTGGCCCTCATCGCCTGCTGGGCGGTGGTGCGCGCGCGTCGAGTTCTGCTACCGGCGGCCGCGCTGGCGGGAGCCCTCTCCCTGCTGGCCGGCGGGGTGGCCGGCCAACTGGGCGCGGCGGTGATCACCGCGCTCGCCTGTCTGACCGTCGGCGCTGCGCTCCAGCGCCTCATCCCCGGCCGATGGCTGCTGGCCGGGGTGCTGGCGATGTCGGTGGCCGACGTGGTGCTGCTGGCACTCGGCTTCGGCTACCACCAGACCGTGCTGCTGGCCGCCGCCGCCCGCAACTTCCATGGTCCGAGCTTCACCGGCGCCCGGGTGGGGGGGACCACCATCGGCTACCCCGATCTCTTCCTGGCCGCGCTGCTGGGAGCCTATTTGGCGGCCGAGGGTGCCCAGCGCCTCGGCGCCGTCCTGCTTGGCGTCCTGGTCGTCGCCTACGACTCGCTGCTGGCGCCCGGCGTACTGCTTCCGGCCACCGTTCCCATCGCGGTAACGCTGCTGGCGGTGCTCGCTTGGCGCCGCACGCGGTTAGGATCGCCCCCTGGTGGAGCGCCCGGTGAGCACAGACGTGGAGGTCCTGGTGCGGCTGGCGCCGCCGGCCAACCAGGACGTTGTCGACGTTGGCTGCGGTGGCGGTGGGCTCGTCCGGGAGCTGGCGCGCCGGGGAGCGCGGGCGATCGGAGTGGAGATCTCCGCGGAGCAGCTGGCCCCGGCGCAGGCCGCCGACCCGGAGGGCGCGGCTCACTACCTGGTGGGGCGCGCGGAGCGGCTCGCGCTCCCGGATGCCGCGGTGGACGTGGTCATCTTCATGCGAGCCCTGCACCACGTCCCGCCCGCCAGTCTGATGGCGGCGCTGCGTGAGGCGCGACGGGTATTGCGCCCGGCGGGGCTTCTCTACGTCGCTGAGCCGCTGGCGGAGGGCGACTACTTCGCGCTGACCGCGCTGGTGGAGGACGAGCAGGAGGTGCGTGCGGCCGCGCAGCAGGCCCTCCGGGACGCGGCCGAGGCCGGCCTGGAGCGGGTGCACACGTTCGAGTACGACGTCACCGTCCGCCTGGCCGACGTGGACGCCTTCCGGCGCCGGACGGTCTCGGTCGACCCGGACCGCGCGGGCGTGTTCGCTGGCCGCCGGGAACAGATCACGGCGGCGTTTGCCCGTCTGGGGACGGCGGGCGATCAGCCCGGTGAGCGGGTCTTCGCCCAGCCGATGCGGGCCGATGTGCTCCGCCCGGCCCGCTGACGGATCAGCCGGCGCCCCGCACCTGCAGGATCCGGGCCGCGCCCGCGCCGCGCCGTAGGTCCTGGCCGCGGACGTTCACCACCCACCGTCGGATCCGGAAACGGTCAAGCCAGCGCCTGGGCCCGCCCCGGCAGCAGCGGAAACGCCCGGTCGCCACGGGCCGGCAGGATGTAGTTCGCCCGCTTGAGGACGAAGATGAACTCGTTGATCCCGTTGTTGACGGTGCTCGTGATCGACGGATTCTGCAGCTGCGCCGACGTGGCGTTCATGGCCCGGCGCGTGGTGACGAAGTCGTCGATGGTGCGCTGGATGGAGACGAAATGCAGCCCGGCCTGGCCGCCGTCGACGGTGTTGAAATCCCGGCGCTGGATCAGCGGTTTGCCGTGGCGCCGCGCGCGGGCCGAGGTCTGGGCGTGACCGACGACTCCGTAGCGGTTGATCGCCTGGCCGAGCCGGCCGGGGTCGCTGGCGGCATCGGTGGTGAACCGGCTGGCCTGCTGTGGGCTCACCTGCGGGGCGTACATGCGGGCCACCCGGTCTCGCTCGGACAACGATCCGTACCAGCTGTCCAGGCGCAGCCGCATGTAGCTGACCGCCATGGTGGTGCCGCCGGCGAATGGACCGCTGGGAATGGTGACCGCGTCCTCTGACGCCTGGTTGCGCTTGAGGTTGGACTTAAACCCCATGAACAGCGGAGCCGACGTGGCCACCGGCGTGTCCCGGGGGATCCCACCGGTGTCCTGGTGGGCGGCGGGAAGCCCGGCGCCGACGAAACCGGTCCGGGTCTCCCGCCAGCGGAGGATGTCACCGATCTTCAGGGGCCCGGCCACGCCGGGCAGCGGGGCACCATGCACCAGGGCCGCCTCCACATCGGCCAGCCGGCGTTCGTCATCACAGGCCAGGTGCAGGCAGACGTCATAGGTGTCGATGGCGGGCAGCTCAAAGTCCGACAGAGCACTTGCCCGCGGGATCGGCGAGGCGACGTGCAACACCCGCTCAAAGTAGTCCGGACTCCAGCTCACCGTGAACAGGAGCCCCTGTGGACCCCAGGCGAACTGGTGCTCAAGGCCACGCAGCGAGGCCTCCAGCAGCCGGGCGTAGGCCGGCGTTGGGGTGCCCTCGACGTCGAAGAACAGCAGCCGGTCAAACCGCGGCGCCACCGGATTGCCGTCGGCGTCCCGGGCTTCGCTGGCCGTCCAGGCGTGTTGACGGATCGGCAGCCCGGCGGCCGGCGGCCCCAGGGTGACCCGGGGCAGGTTGACCGATGAGGTCCCGGAACTGGTGGCGGCGTCGATCCCCACTCCCACCGCGGCCACGCCGGCAGCGCCCAGGAGGAGCCGGCGGCGGGTGACCCGTCCACTCACGTCCCGCTCCAGCTGAAGCTGGTGTTGACCCGGTGCGGGTGCAGCCACACGTTCTGATACTCGACGTGCCGCGCTGACACCGGTGGGCTGACCAGAAGGCTGAGCTGGTAGGTGCCCTTGCCCGGCAGGTGAACGTCATTGCCGTAATGGGGGCCCATGTACTCGGAGATCATCGGCCACATGCGCTCGTCGTAGACGAGCTTGGATCCCTGCTTGATCGTGGCCCACACGTTGGCGTAGGGGATGGGGACATTGGTGCGGGCGTCGTTGAGGTAGACCATGAGGTGAAAGGTGGTGCCCTTGCTCGGCTTGACCATCCGTTCCGACGTCCCGTCATAGACGAGGAACGGGACGGCGGTCATCGCCATGGCCGAGATCTTCATGCCCTGCCAGTCGGCGCTGGCCAGGTTCTGGGTGGGGATCGGCTTGATTCCGTCGACCGTGGGGACGGCCGCCGCCTCGGCCTTCGCCGCCGCGGCCGGCGAGGACTTGCCGCCGGTGACCGATGAGCCCGTGCTGCCGCCCATGCTCATGCCGGGCATGCTGGAACTGGCGCCGCCGGCCGCGCTGGACGTGGTGGAGGAGGTCTTGTTGGCGCTGGCGCATCCGGCCACCATCGCCACGGTTACGCCGGCCAGGGCCAGCCGCCCGGCGGTATGGGTACGTCGCAGGTTCATCTCACATCTCCAGAAGCCGAGGTCAGGGGTGCGGGGCGCGGACCGCCGGGGGCGGTCTGCCCAGGGGCGAGGATGCCGCCGACGGCCACCGCCAGGAGCACAAACGGCAGCCCGGCGTTGGGGTCGGTGGCGGTTCCCATGAAGATCCCACCGAAGCCCTGGCCGAGCACCCAGTAGACCAGGTTGAGCCCGATGGCCAGCCCGATCAGTGGACGGACTCGCCACCCGGCGGCCACTCCGATGCCGATGGTGGCGGACGCCGCGGCCAGTAGCAAAGCGATCACGGTGCCGTGACCGCTGGCCCGGTCGGCCACCCAGTACTGCGCGGTGCTCAGCCAGCTCATCCCGGATGGGGCGGCGTTGAGGGCGTCATGCGTGGCGCCGGCGCTGCTGTTGGCCCCGAGCAACCACAACCAGGCCATGAGCAGCCACAGGGCCGCCCAGGCGATCCGCACGCCCCGGACTCCGAGCAACCCGCCGGGACGGTCGCTCGGCCACACCATCAATCCGAGGATCCCATAGAGCAGCACCGCCCCCGGGGCCCCGGTCAGAGGGTTGGCCATGTTCATGAGCAGCATCCCGAACGCCTCGCCGAACCACCAGACGATCAGCGTCCACACAAACGAGACGGCCAGGGCCGGCTTGACCGTGGACCGGAACAGGAGCCCGAGGCCGATCGCCACCTGGGTGAGCCCGAACAGCGTGTTGAAGAGGGTGAGGTTGCCCGCGGCGAGATGCGAGGCCCAGTGCATGCTGCTCTCCAGCCAGGGCGGCTGGCCGGAGATCATCTGCGTGAGCATGTCGATGAAGCCCCTTGAATACATGAACGACTGAAACTGGAGAACGCCGTCCAGCAGCCAGAGGAGGCCGAGGGCGGTCTGCAGGCTCCGGCGGGCATCGGCTGCGAAATAGAAGCGCAGGCGCGGCAGCACGGCAGCATGGCGTGGACCAGGGAGCGTGCCGCCGGCCTCGGCGGTACTCGTACTCATGAAGCTCCTTAGAAAAGAAGTCGGCGGATCAGGTGCAGGCGAGCACGGGCGGCCCGCGGCCTGACCAGCCGCCGGCCACCGGAGCCGGGCGGGGGAGGGGACGGCTGCGAGGACGCAACGGCGTCTGACGCGGCCGGCGGCGCACGGGGACACAAGCTTGGTAACGCCGGCTGACCTCGCCCAGCACCCAGTCGCAGGCGTGGTACACGGCGGCCACCACCAGCCCCACGCATACGGCCGCCGGGATCGACCACCAGCCGCCGTAGCCGAAGATGCCGATCCAGCCGGCGGGGTGCCCGGTCACCGCCATGCCCTCCAGAAACTCCTGGGTCATGTAGATCGCCAGCAGGCAGCCCGTGCAGGCCGCCCACAGGGCCACGAACGAGATCGACAGCCGGGAGACCGATGTCCGACCGGAGAAGGCGCGGCCGAGAGCCCGCAGGAAGGCGCCGGCCAGGATGGCCAGAAGTAGGGCCAGCCAGGGGACGACCGAGTGCAGGTAGTTGTGGCCCTGGCGCTGGAGCTCGATGCCGGCGTTGGGGCCGAACGCGAGCAGATAGCGCAGCTCGTGGACGGCCAGCGCGGCGGGTGCCAGCAGGGTGGCCTGGCCAAGCCCCCTCCATACCGTGCGCGGGTGTGCGCGCATCATCTCCGGCGACAGCTTAGCTGGCTGGCCGGTCTTCCGGGGCGGGCCAGGGGATCGTCGCCTGCAGGACGGCGTCCTGGAGCGCCTCCGTCCGCAGTCCGGTGATCTTCTGATACTCGGGATTTGCGACCATCCGGCTGAACGCGGCCCGGCTGGGATAGCGGACCAGCAGCACGGTGTCCCAGTCATGGGCCGCGGGCGCCACCAGGATGGTGGAGCAGTCCCCCACGTAGATCACCTCGGCGCCCAGTTGGCGCAGGAACGGGCGGATCCGCTCGGCGTACTGGGCATAGCCGGCCCGGCCCTGGGGTTTGAGCTTGAGCAGGTTGAGCATGACCACCGGGCCGCCCGGATCCTCGGCCAGATACCGCTTGAGATCCTGTCCGGTGGGGTCGACGGGCATCGGATTCTGGCCTCAGCCTCGGCCGACCAGAGGCATGTTGGTGGCCATGATGGTCATGAACTGCACGTTGGTGTCCAGCGGCAGCTCGGCCATGCGCAGCACGGCCTCGGCGGCATGGTGGACGTTCATCATCGGCTCCGGTGCGCGCGAGCCGTCGGGCTGCAGCGCCCCGGCCGCGATGCCGGCGGTGAGCTCGGTGGCGGCGTTGCCCACGTCGATCTGGCCGCAGGCGATCCCGTAGGCCCGGCCCTCCAGCGAGATCGCCTTGGTCAAGCCGGTGACCGCGTGCTTGGAGGCCGTGTAGGCCGCGGCGTGGGGGCGGGGCACCTGGGCCGACACCGAGCCGTTGTTGATGATCCGGCCGCCGGCGGGCTGCTGGGACTTCATCACGGCGAACGCCTGGCGCGCGCACAGAAAGCAGCCGGTGAGGTTGGTGTCGATCACCTGGCGCCAGGCGGCCGGCTCCAGCTCATCGATCGGGGCCGCGGGTCCGAACAACCCGGCGTTGTTGAACAGGAGGTCGACGCGCCCCCACTCCTCCAGCACCCGGGCAAACAGCGCGCTCACCGCTTCGTCCCGGGTCACATCGGTGGGCTGCGCGATCGCCGTGTGCGGCTGCGGCGCCTCGGCCAGGGTCTCCCGCAACCGCTCGGCCCGGCGGCCGGCCAGCCCCACCCGCCAGCCGTTGCGCAGCAGGGCGTGACTCACCGCCCGGCCGATGCCAGTGCCCGCCCCGGTCACGATCGCCACCCGGCTGTGGTCGCTCATGGGTGGGATCCTCTCACGACCGGCGTCAGCGCATCGAGCGATAGCGGCGGATCAGGGCGTTGGTGGAGCTGTCGTGTCCCAGGGTCGGCTCATCGTCGCTCTCCAGCTCCGGGATGATGCGCTGGGCCAGGGCCTTGCCGAGCTCCACTCCCCATTGATCGAAGGAGTCGATGTTCCAGATCACCCCCTGGACGAACACGCTGTGCTCATAGAGGGCGATCAGCCGGCCCAGGACGCGCGGGGTGAGCACGTCGGCGAGGATGGTGTTGGTGGGACGGTTGCCCTCCATGACCCGGTGGGGAACAACCGTGTCCGCCGTGCCCTCGGCCCGGACCTCCTCCTCGGTGCGGCCGAAGGCCAGTGCCTCGGCCTGGGCGAACACGTTGGACATGAGCAGGTCATGGTGGTCGCGGACCGGGTTCAGGGTCTGGCCGAACCCGACCAGGTCCACCGGGACCAGCTTGGTGCCCTGATGGAGCAGCTGGTAGAAGCTGTGCTGGCCGTTGGTGCCGGGCTCCCCCCAGAAGATGGCACCCGTCTGGTAGTCGACGCGCCGGCCGTCCAGGGTGACGTGCTTGCCGTTGGACTCCATGGTCAGTTGCTGGAGGTAGGCCGGGAAGCGCTTGAGGTACTGCTCGTAGGGCATCACGCCCACGGTCTCGCAGCCGAAGAAGTCGCCGTACCAGACGCACAGCAGCCCCATCAGCACCGGCAGGTTGCGCTCCCACGGCGCCGTGCGGAAGTGCTCGTCCATGTCGTGGAACCCGGCCAGCATCTCCCGGAAGCGCTCGGGGCCGATCGCCAGCATCGTCGACAGGCCGATCGCCGAATCCATTGAGTAGCGGCCTCCCACCCACTCCCAGAACCCGAACATGTTCTCGGTGTCGATGCCGAATTCCGAGACCTTCTCGCCGTTGGTGGAGACGGCGACGAAGTGGCGGGCGATCGCCGCCTCGTCGCCGAGAGCATCCAGCGTCCAGTCACGAGCGGAGCGGGCATTGGTCATCGTCTCCAGCGTGGTGAACGTCTTGGAGGACACAATGAACAGGGTCTCCTCGGGATCGAGGTCACGCGTGGCCTCCACCAGGTCGGTGGAGTCGACGTTGGAGACGAAGCGGAAGGTCATCTCCCGGTCGCTGTAGTGGCGCAGCGCCTCGTAGGCCATGACCGGGCCCAGGTCGGATCCGCCGATGCCGATGTTGACCACGTTGCGGATCGGCCGGCCGGTGTGGCCGGTCCACTCCCCGGAGCGCACCCGCTCGCTGAACGCGCTCATGCGGTCGAGGACCTGCTGCACCTCGTCCACCACGTTGACGCCGTCGACGATCAGGGAGCTGCCCCGTGGCATCCGGAGGGCCACGTGGAGCACCGCGCGGTCCTCAGAGACGTTGATGTGCTCGCCGCTGAACATGGCCTCGGTGCGCTCGCGCACGCCCGACTGCCCGGCCAGCTCAATCAGCAGACCGAGCGTCTCGTCGGTGATGCGGTTCTTGGAGAAGTCCAGATACAGGCCGGCGCCCTCGGCCACCAGGCGCTCCCCCCGCGTCTCGTCGTCGGCGAACAACTGGCGCAGGTGCAGGTCCCGGATCTGCTGGTGGTGCCGGGACAGCGCGGTCCATGCCGGTCGTTCGCGGAGCGGCGGAATGCTGGTGGTCGTGCTCATCGGGACCTCCGGGGGATCAGTGCGGGTTCGCCTTGAGGCTATCCCGAGGGACGCCAGGCAAGCTATCCGCCCGGCGCTCGTCGGTAACCAGGCCGACCGCACTTCCGGGACAACCTGGCCGGCGCCGGCAGCGCCTGATTCCTCCGCGCATCCATGTCGATTGACTTGGTCGACAAGGCGGCTACCGTAGGCGATACAGTGGGCAGACCCGCCGCCGAGAGGAGCCCTGAGGATGAGCGTTCACGATCCCGCCGACCATCCGCACGCCGGCCCCGGCTACGCCTCACCGGAGGACGCCCGCCGCCAGCCGCCGGAGCAGTTCGTCTACGTGGCGGCGCTGTATGAGGGAACCGGCATCGACAAGCCGGATTTCATTGCCGTCGTCGACGTCGATCCGGCCTCCGCTCAGTACGGGCAGATCGTCCACCGGACCGAGATGCCGAACGTGGGGGACGAGCTCCACCACTTCGGCTGGAACGCCTGCTCGTCGGCCTGTCACTCCCACCTCAGTCGCGACACCCTGATCGTGCCCGGCTTCCGCTCGTCCCGGATTCACCTCCTGGACATCTCGGAGCCGCGCGCCCCGCGGATCAAGAACGTGATTGAGGGGGCCGAGCTCAAGGAGAAGCTGGGCCTGAGCGCGCCACATACGGTCCACTGCATGCCCGGCGACATCGTCACCATCTCCATGCTCGGTGACGCCGACGGAAACGCCCCCGGTGGCTTTGCCGTGCTTGACGCCCGGGACTTCACCATCGCCGAGCGCTGGGAGCGGGAGGCCGACGGGTTGGAGTTCATGTACGACTTCTGGTACCAGCCGCGGCAGAACACGCTGGTGTCCAGTGAGTGGGGCGCTCCCAACACGTTCCAGGACGGGTTTGACCCCGCCGATGTGGGGGCCGGCAAGTACGGACGCCGCCTGCACTTCTGGGACCTGGAGCGACGGGCCAAGGTGCAGACGCTCGACCTCGGCGACCAGGGGTTGATCCCGCTGGAGATCCGCTGGCAGCACAACCCGGATGCGCTGCAGGGGTTTGTCGGCGCCACCCTCTCCAGCAACATCATCCGCTTTTACCAGGACAACGGAAGCTGGTCGGCGGAGACGGTGATCGATGTGGCCAACCAGGACCTGGAGGGATGGCCCCTGGAGGGTGGCGTGCCGGGGCTGATCACTGATCTGGTGCTGTCACTCGACGACCGGGATCTGTTCTTGTCCAACTGGCTACACGGTGACCTGCGCCACTACGACGTGTCAGACCCCACCGGGCCTCAGCTGCGCTCGCAGGTGTGGCTCGGCGGGTTGCTGGGCCGGGACGGCGGTCACCCGCGGGCGCGCGGACCGCTCACCGGCGGCCCCCAGATGCTGCAGAACTCCCTGGACGGTGACCGGGTCTACGTGTCCAACTCGCTGTACTCCACCTGGGACAACCAGTTCTATCCGGGGATCGAGGGCTGGCTGACCAAGCTCAACCGCCAGGATGACGGCAGCTACGCGCTGGATCCGGACTTCTTCCTCGACTTCCATCTCCAGGCCGACGGGGCGCGGCCTCATGAGATCCATCTGCCCGGCGGGGACTGCACCACCGAGATCTTCCAGTAGCCGGCCGTAGTTCCCGCGCCCCGGGCTCCGGGCCGGGTCCGGATGCCCGGCGAGCCGGCGGCCGCTTGGATGGGGACATGACTCTGCGACCAAAGACACCCGCCGACCTGGCGCTGGCCCCCGTGGCCGCCCACGTCGACCTCAACCTGCAGGAGCTGCGCGACCGCACCCCGGAGGAGATCGACTACGAGCTGTCGCTCCGGCTGGATCAACCTCTGATCACCAATACGCGCCAGGAGCGGGCCGAGCACATCCGGCGCGCGTCGGTGCGCGGCGTCGATCTCCACGGCTGGACCGCGGAGATCACCGAGGACGGCTGCCGGCTCCGGCTCTCCGGGGGCTCGGTCACCATCGATCTCGGCCTCGGGGCCAGCCTGATGAGCTACATCTCGGCCGGCGTGGGGGCGGCGGCGAACATCTAGCGTCCGCCGCCGCCTCACCCCCTTGGCTTGGGTCAGCGCCGGATCCGGCCTCCGCGCCCCAGCGCCAACCGCCAGATGCCGCGGCCGTGGGTGGCGGCATAGATGGCGCCGTCCGGCCCGGGGGTGACGTCGTCGACCACCGCGTTGGGCAGCCCGGTGCCGAGCCGGGACCACCGGGTGTTAACGCCATGGCCCTCGGCGGCGGTGAACATCCCCTGGTCGGTGGCCAGCGCCAGCTGGCGTCCGGACAGGACGAGCGCGTCGGAGGCGATGTCCGGCAGGTTGCCGGAGATGTCCTGCCAGGACCGCCCGCCGTTCCACGTCTCATACACGTGGCCGACCCCACCGCCGGGGATGAACCGGCGGGAGTAGCCATTGAACACGGCGTAGGCGTGCGCCGGGTCCCCGGGGTCGACGGTGACCCCGGCGATGTAGCGGTTGGGCAGCCCGGCGGTGCTCACCTGGTGCCAGGCGCCCCCGTAGTTGGTGGCGATCCCCGAGGCGAAGCCCGTGCCCGGATTACCCCCGTTGGCCACCCAGGCGGCATAGATGATCCCGCCGTCGCGGGCCGAGGACAGCGCCGTCACCGCGTGGTTGGCCCCGGTGTCAAACGCCCGTTGCCAGGTGCAGGTCGAGGAGCTGCACGTGGTGTTCCAGCCGGCGTGGGAGACCCAGACGTACTGGCCGCCGGTCACCCACGTGTTGGTGTCCTGCTGGTCGGGAACCAGCGGGGTCACAAACCGCATCCCGGCATCGCAGTCCGCCCGCGGGGTCATGCCGTAGGTCTCCTGGGAGACGCAGCTGGGCGCGATGTTGGTGTGGTTGAACGCGTGGCCGCCATCGATGGATGCGTACAGGGTGCCCTCGGTGTACTCGCCGACCATCCGGTTGGCGTCATGGGGATCGACGATGACGTCGAACCCGTCGCCTCCGGCCGGCTCTGCCATCTGGGATGAGCCGCTGGTGAGCACCGAGGTCCCGTTGTCCTGGAGACCGCCCCAGACGCCGAGCCCGTGTCCGCCCAGCTGGCCGGCACGAGCGTCGTAGTACTGCCAGGAGGCGAGGGTGGCGTTGAGATCTGACCAGTCACCGTACTGCTGGGTGTCTGACAGCGGCCGGCTGTACACCCCGCCGTCGTTGCCGATGACGATCTTGTTGTCGGTGATCATCATCGCGTGCTGGTCCGGATGGGTCGTCTTCGGACAGCTGGAGGTCTGCGCGCACGGCAGGGTGTAGTTCCAGTACGGGCTGGCGGTCACCCAGCTGCTGCCGCCGTTGGTGGACTCAAACACCTCCTCCAGGCCCGCGTAGACATGGTTGGGGTTGGTGGGGTCGACCGTGAGATCCTGGTTGTACCAGGCCTGGATGCCCACCCCATAGCCGGAGCCGACCGGCAGCGCCGACCCGGAACCGGCCAGCTTGGCCTCATCGGCGATCTTCGTCCACGGTCCGGCCACGCGGGCCGGCGAGCTGACACTCCCGGTGACCGAGAAGATGCCCTGGAGCACACTCTCGCTCGTCGGATTGGCCTGGGCCGACGGTGACTGGACGATGGCGTACAGCTTGCTGCCATCGGCGGAATAGGCGAACGTGGTCCGGCCGATGTCGGCAGCGTTGATGTCGCCGGTGGGGGTGACCCTGGTGAAGGTCACCCCGCCGTTGGTGGACTCGTAGAAGCCGTTGTTCTGCGTATTGCCGGGGCCGTGCCAGCCGATGGCGGTGATCACGTCCCGGCCGCTGGTGCCGGGCACCACGGCCACCGTCGTCGTCTGCTGGTCATACGGCGGGAAATCGTTGGCGCCGGCCGGCTCCAGCACCGCGCTCCACTGCCCGGAGGCCGGCGAGTACCGGAACAGCCCGTTGTCGGTGGCCGCGTAGGCGACGCCGTCGGGAGCGAACGCCAGCTGGAAGACGGTATGGGAGACGAGCGGGTTGTTCCCGGCTGCGTCATCGCCGACTCGCTGGAAGGTGCGGCCGTCGTCGGTGGACCGGTAGACGCCGGTGCCGGCGTAGCTGTCCTGAGACTGGTTGGCCTCGCCGGTGCCGACCCAGAGCGAGCCGTCGGCGGGATCGACCGCCAGCGCCCCGATGGACAGGCTCGGCATGGAGTCAAACACCGGAGTCCAGGTCCCACCCTGATCCGTGGAACGCCAGACGCCGCCGTCGGCCGTGCCGGCAAACCAGGCGCCATCCGGGGTCTGGGTCAGCGCGGTGGTGCGGCCACCGACCAGGGAGAACCCGGCGCCCACGTTGGACCAGAACGAATCCGTGTAGTCCGAGGGCTCGGCGTTGTACGGCCGGGTGGTCACCGGGTGCCAGCTCCCGCCCGCCTGGGGTAGCCGGCTCGCTGCCTGGGCGCCGCTGACCAGAGCCTGGCCCGAGACGGCGGCCGCCGGCGCCGAGCGCTCAAAATCCCACTGGTCCAGCTGGTCGGCCAGGTCGCTGTCGCCCGGGCTGCGGCTGGTGCTGTGCCCGGAGCGCTGCGGGGGCCGGGCGTGGGCCTGAAGCGCCAGCTGGCGGCGCAGCGCGCGCAGGTTACGCTGCGCGTGGTGGTGACCGCGGGCGGCGGCGTTCGCCGCGCCGGCGCCGCCCAGCACCAGCGCCACCGTGGCCGCGGTTGAGATCGTCACTCTGCCGAGTGCTCGCACATCGCCTCCCTGATCGTGTGTGCGGACTGTCCCAGGGCCCCTGCCGGCCCGCCGCGTCCAGTAGCGCGCGCAACCTATCAGAGGCGGCGGGCTGCTATCTCCAGACGGCGACCACAGCGACCAAGGAGCACGGATGGAGTACGTCAACCTGGGCCGAACCGGACTGCGCGTGTCGAGGCTCTGCCTCGGGATGATGAGCTACGGCAAGCACGAGAGCCGGGAGTGGACCCTGGACGAGGTCGGTGCCGAGCCGATCCTGCGCCGCGCCGTGGAGGGCGGGATCACCTTCTTCGACACCGCGGACGTCTACAACGGGGGTCAGAGCGAGATCCTCACCGGCCGACTGCTCAAGCAGCTGTTCGGGATGCGGGAGGAGTACGTCGTCGCCACCAAGGTGCACGGCCGGACCATGCCCGGGGAGAACGGCCAGGGTCTGTCCCGCAAGCACATCATGGCCTCCATCGACGCTTCGCTGGACCGGCTGGGGCTGGACTACGTCGATCTGTACCAGATCCATCGCTTCGATCCCCGGACGCCGGTGGAGGAGACGATGGAGGCCCTGCACGATGTGGTCCGGGCGGGCAAGGCCCGCTACATCGGCGCCAGCAGCATGTACGCCTGGCAGTTCGCCAAGCTGCAGGCAGCGGCGCCGACGCGGTTTGTGTCGATGCAGAACCACTACAACCTCATCTACCGCGAGGAGGAGCGGGAGATGATCCCCCAGTGCCTGGATCAGGGCATCGGCGTGATCCCGTGGAGCCCTCTGGCGCGGGGCATGCTGACCGGGAACCGGACGCGCTCCGGTGAGCGCAAGACCAAGCGGGCGCAGAGCGACGCGTTCGCCGACACGCTCTATCGGCCGGAGATCGACTTCGATGTGGTGGAGCGCGCCGACGAGGTGGCCGCCGCCCGGGGTGTGGCCACGGCGCAGGTGGCGCTGGCCTGGCTGCTCCACCAGCCCGGCGTGACCGCCCCCATCATCGGAGCCACCAAGCGAGAGCACCTGGAGGACGCGCTGGCGGCGGAGGAGCTATCGCTCAGTGACGACGAGCGGGGACGGCTGGAGGAGCGCTACCAGCCCCACGCGGTCGCCGGCCATCAGTAGCCCCCAGCACTCCGGCGGTCACCGGCACGCTCACCAGCGCGGCGGAGGCGGCGTGGAGTTCCACCGTGTAGACGCCGGACCGGCCGCTCACGGTGCCGGCGACGGACGCCCCCTGCCAGCGTCCGTCGCGGCCGAGCCGCCGGCCGGCGAACGTCACCCCGCCTCGGGCGGCCGGGGAGGGGGCGGTCAGCCGCTGCACGGTGGCCCGAGCCGTGGCCGGTAGCCGGAGAGTCAACCGCACCGGACGAGGTCCCTTGTCGACCAGGACGACGTGCAGTGTGTCTGCCCCGGTGCGGGTGGCGTAGGCGTCGAGATTGACCGAGTTGCGCACGTGCACCGTCGTTCTCACCAGCCGGGCGCGGGGGCCGAGCGCCTGGCGAAACAGGATCAGCCCGTAGAGCAGCGGCCGGGCGTCGAGCCCGCCCGGGGTGATGGCAAACGGGGCATTGATGGTGTCGGCTCGGACGTGCAGATTGACACCGTCGACCCCCGCCCGGAGCAGCGCGAACAGCGCGTCAGGCGCCCACAGTGCGGTGGCGAAGGTATCGCTGACGCCGGGGCGCCCGCCGCAGTTGACCGAGTTGAGTTCGGTCAGGCGCAGGGGGAGGCCGGCGGCGTGGGCGGCGCCGATCACCGGGCCCAGGGCCGCCGCCAGCCCCTGCGCCAGCGCCGGGCGCAGCAGCCGGCTGACCAGCGGGTAGGCCCGGCTGGACCGGTGCCGGGCGCATCCTGAGAGGGGGTAGCGATGGACCGTCGCCATCCCCAGCGCCGCCCGGTCCCCGCCGATCAGTGCCCTCACCCAACCGGCATCGGCTGTGGGGCGGGCCAGGGCCGGCCCGGCCAGGGGCGTCCCGGGAGCCACGCGTTGGAGCGCGCGCGCGTAGGCGCGGAAGTCGCGCACGTAGTTGGCGGCTGACAGCGCGGCCGGCAGAGCCCGGCCGAGGTAGGACCGGCCGGAGGTGATGCCCAGCCACGCGCGGTGGGTATAGATGTCGGGCTCGTTGCCGACCTCCAGGCCGATGATGCTGCCGCGCGGCAGCGCGGACTCGGCTGCTCGCACCCACTGGGCCGCCTGCGCCGGAGCATCGGTGATCAGGTTGAGGTCGAGGATCAGCCGCATCCCCAGCCGGTGGACCAGCCGGCCGATCTGGGCCAGCAGGCTGGGCCGGATCGTGAACGCCCACCGCGGGACCGGTGACGGGTCGGGGTCCCAGAACGAATGGTCGGCCGAGTCTCCGCCGATCCGGAGGATCAGTGGCCCCTGCCCGGGGGCGTGCAGGAGCGACAGGACCCGCTCCAGCAGCGGCATCTGTCCCGCCCACCGGGGCAGCGACCAGTACTCAGTGGAGAGCCCCAAGAACGACGCCGGGACCGGCCGCATCGGTGACCGGGGGCCGATGGTCACCTCGGCCCGCGCCGGCCGGGGCGCAGCGCGGTGATGACGGGCCGCCTGGTGCGCCGGTACCGGTGAGGCAAACAGATCGGCCGCGCCGGACGCCGCCACGGCGGAGGCGATGAACAGCAGCGCCGCGGCCAGCACCGCGGGGAACGTCCAGCGCCACCGTCGGCGCGGGCGGCCGGGCCCCACTGGGCGGGTCATGAGCGCAGTATCGAGGTTCCCGGCGGCTCCAAACCGCCGATGCAACCGGCGCCACATCCACCGCACACGCGGCAACAACCTGGGGCGGGGCGATTTCAACTGACCGGGCGGGGTAGGGTAGGCGCCGATGCCCGAGGCAATGCCCAGCCAGCGGCCGTCCAACCGCGTTCTGGTTCTGTTCGGCGCCACCGGCGACCTGGCCAAGCGCAAGCTGTTTCCCGGGTTCTTTCACCTCTTCCGGGAGAGTCTGATGCCGGAGGACTTCCGGATCATCGGCTCCGGCCGCCACTCGCCGGGCAGCGACGAGGAATTCCGCCAGCAGGTCAACGAGGCGCTCCAGCAGCACGGCCGCGGCGAGCTTGACGAGCACTGGGAGGAGTTCGCCTCGCGGCTGAGCTTCGTGGTGTCCGATGCGCAGGACGGTTCGGCGCTGGCCGAGGCGGTGGTCGCCGCCGAGCGGGAGGTCGATGCCGCGGGCGAGCGCCTGGTCTACCTGTCGGTCCCGCCGGGGGCGATGCGGGACATGGTGGCCATGCTCGGCCGGAGCGGTATCGCCGAAAACTGCTCGCTGGTGGTCGAGAAACCGTTTGGCCATGACCTGGAGAGCGCCCGGGAGCTCAACGCGGCCCTCCACGAGGTCCTTGCCGAGCGCTCGATCTACCGCATCGACCATTTCCTGGGGAAGGAGGCAGCTCAGAACATCCTGGCGCTGCGCTTCGCCAACGGCATGTTCGAGCCGATCTGGAACCGGGATCACGTCGCCTACGTCCAGATCGACGTCCCGGAGGCGCTTGACATCCAGGGCCGCGCCGCCTTCTACGAGGAGACCGGCGCCTTCCGGGACATGGTGGTCACCCATCTGCTCCAGATCCTGGGGATCGTGGCCCTGGAGCCACCCACCCGGATCGATGCCGAAGCGCTCCATGTGGAGCGGACCAAGCTGTTTGACTCCATCCGGCCGCTCGACCCCGAGCGCGTCGTGTTCGGCCAGTACGACGGCTACCGCGACGAGGAGGATGTGGCCGCCGACTCTCGGATGGAGACGTTCGCGGCGCTGGAGGTCTGGGTCGACACCTGGCGGTGGAGCGGCGTGCCGTTCTTCCTGCGCACCGGCAAATCCCTGGCCGAGGGCCGGCGGACGGTGACCATCGGCCTGACCGACGCCCCCCTGCGCATCTTCCCCAACCAGGACCTGACGCAGACGGTCCGGCCCAGCGAGCTGGTGTTTGAGCTGTCTGACGACCCGCAGGTGCGCATCGAGGTCCAGGCCAAGATCCCGGGTCCCGTCATCGATCTGGGCCGGGCGGCACTCACCCTGGATGTGGAGAAGGCGTTTGACGGCAGCGACGGCCTGGAGGCCTACGAGCGCCTGCTGCACGACGTCATGCTCCAGGAGCGGCTCCTGTTCACCCGGTCCGAGCAGATCGAGCGGCTGTGGGAGGTGTGCGCGCCGATCATCGATGACCCGCCGCCCCCGCAGTCCTACGCCGCCGGCTCCTGGGGGCCCGAGGCGGCGTTGCGTCTGGCCTGCGGGCCGGGGTGGCGGTTGCCGGACGGCAACGGCTCAGGCTGATCCGAGGGCAGGGGGCCCTCAGTCGCTCGTCCAGGCGGCGCTGCGCTCCCACAGGGCAGCGGCCAGCTCCGGCGTGGCCGCCTCCGCGGGCGCCCTGGCCCGGCTGTCGACGTAGTACCGGCCGCTCTCGCCGGCGACCTCGGCGGAGGTGGCGCAGTACACCGAGGTCCGCGCGCCCTGCTCGGTGGAGCCCATGCGCAGCTTCATGAGCGGCCGCACCGGCCAGGGCACGCGGCGCCAGATGTCGGAGGCGATGACCCCGGGGTGCAGAGCGTAGGTGGTGACGCCGGTGTTCGTCAGGCGCCGGGCCAGCTCCTGGGCGTGCAGCACGTTGGCCAGCTTGGAGACGCTGTACTCGGCCATCCCGGTGCGGGACCGGGTGGGCCGGCGGACGGCGTCGAAGTCGATGCCGCGGGCGGAGTAATGGGCGTCCGAGGCCACGTTGACGATCCGTCCGTGTCCGCCGGCGGCCGTGGCGGTGAGCCGGTCCGTCAGGAGCGCCGTGAGCAGAAATGGTCCGACGTGGTTGGTGCCGAAGGCCAACTCAAATCCGCTGGGGGTCAGGCCGCGCCGGCCGGCCAGGCCGGCGTTGTTGATGAGCACGTGCAGAGGGCGGTCCAGCGCCAGGAAGGCGGCGGCGCATGCCCGCACCGAGACCAGATCCCCCAGGTCCACCGGGAGGACGGTGATCCGGTCGTTCCCGGTCTGCCGGCTGATCTCGGCGGCGGCCGCCTCCCCCTTGTCCGGGGAGCGAACCGCGAGCACCAGGTCGGTGTCCTGCTCGGCCAGGGCCCGGGCGGTGGCCAGTCCGATGCCGGTGTTGGCGCCGGTGATGAGGATGGTGTGCCTGACCGGGTCAGGCATCGGCATCGGGCAGCCATCCCAGCTGGTAGGCGGTCTCCACGTCGTCGGCCAGACCCGCGTAGGCCTCGCCCGGATCCCGGGTCTGGCGCAGCGCTCCGGCGCGGTGGCGCCGGGCGAGGTCAGACTCCGGATAGACGACCTCGTCGGTCAGCCGGGTGCCGAGGGCCAGGATCCCGCAGGGGCCCTGGCCGCCCCCGATGAACACGTGCTCGGTCCACGGCGGCGAGTGGACGAAGTCCCACGCG
The DNA here is from genome assembly GCA_963753235.1 of uncultured Solirubrobacteraceae bacterium. Lineage (GTDB taxonomy): Bacteria > Actinomycetota > Thermoleophilia > Solirubrobacterales > Solirubrobacteraceae > Palsa-465. The sequence goes on from CAVWBJ010000002.1 coordinate 112,491, forward strand.
CGCAGCGGCCGCTCCGTGCCCTCAATCAGCAGCAGGCACTCACCGTAGAGGACCAGGAAGTTCTCCTGCTCGTTCTCGGCGTGGTAGTAGCAGGCGGGCTGCCCGGGCTGGAGCACGCCGATGTTGACCCCCACCAGGGGGAACCGGCTCCCCTCGGCCTGGCCCTCAAACCGGGTGAACGCGCCGAAGTCGCCGCGGCACCAGACGGCATCCCGGGCGTTGAGCACAAACCAGCCGGGCCCCTCCGGCACCAGCCCGCTCTCGGTCCGCCGCAGTGGGGCCTCGTCAGGCATCCGGCGCATTATCCCCACTGGCCGGACCGGGGGAGCTCCGATCGCCCGTCACTACGATCCGGGCGCATGAGCCTGCCCAGCCAGATCCTGGCCCGCCGCATGCACCTGCCGCGGCCCCGGACCCTCGATGTCATCTGCGAGCCCGACCTGCCGGTGGAGATGGACGACGGAGCGATTCTGCTGGCCGACCGCTGGGTGGCGCGGGACGCCGCGTCCATGCCCCAGCCGACGGTGCTGGTGCGCTCGCCCTACGGCCGCCGTCAGTTCGTCGGTCTGCTGTTCGGCCGGCTGCTGGCCGAGCGCGGGCTCCAGGTTGTGATCCAGAGCGTCCGGGGCACATTCGGGTCCGGCGGCGAGTTCAGCCCATTTGACGAGCATGATGACGGCCTGGCCACGGTGCGCTGGCTGCGCCGGCTGCCCTGGCATGCCGGCCGGTTGGGCACCATCGGCCCCAGCTACCTGGGGTTCGTCCAATGGGCGATCGCCGCTGACGCCGGGGAGGACCTGGCGGCGATGTCGATCCAGGTCAGCGCCTCCCAGTTCCACGGCCAGACGTATGCCGGGAGCAGCATGTCGCTGGAGAACGTCGCCTCCTGGATGGTGATCATCGCCGCCCAGGAGCGCCGGTTCGGCCTGCTGGCCATGGGGCGCGCCCTGCGCGGCCTGCCGCCGCTGCTCGCCCAGTGGCCGCTCGCCGACCTGGACGAGCGCGCCACCGGCGCCGCCGTTGGCTGGTATCGCCAGGCCTACGCCAGTCCCAGCCGCCAGGATCCCTACTGGGCCCGGCGCGACTTCTCGGCCACCGTGGCCCAGATCAGCGCGCCCGTGCAGTTCGTAGGCGGGTGGTACGACATCCTCCTGCCCTGGATGCTGGAGGACTTTGAGGCGCTTCAGGCCGCCGGGCGCCGCCCCCAGCTGATCATCGGCCCCTGGACCCACACCGCGCCGGAGCTGGCCGCGGCGGGCGAGCGGGAGGGACTGGCCTGGCTGCGCGCCCACCTGCTCGGCGACGACCGGCTGGTGCGCCGCAGCCCGGTTCGGGTGACGGTCACCGGTGAGCGGGCCGGAGGCGGCTGGCGGGATCTGGAGGCCTGGCCGCCCCCGGGGACGGGGGAGCGGCGGCTGCACCTGGGGGAGGGGTGGTCGCTGGGCGAGGCCCCGGCCGCCGATCCGGCGCCGGCCGACCGCTACCGGTATGACCCGGCCGACCCGACCCCGTCGCTGGGCGGTCCCATCCTGCTTGCCCGGGAGGCGGTGGTCGACAACGCTCCGCTGGAGGCTCGCTCCGATGTGCTGGTCTACACCGGCGGCGTCCTGTCGGCGCCGGTGGAGGCCATCGGCCATGTCTCAGTGGAGCTGTGGGCGCGGGCCAGCCTGCCCTCCTTCGACCTGTTCGCCCGGGTCTGCGACGTGGACCCCGCGGGGGTGTCACGCAACGTCTGCGACGCGCTCACCGGGGTTTCGCCCGAGCGCTACGAGCAGGCCGACGGCGGGACGTGGCGGGTCAGCTTCCGCCTGTGGCCGATGGCGCACCGCTTCGGCACCGGGCATCGCATTCGCCTGCTGATCGCCTCCGGCGCCCACCCCCGCTACGCCCGCAACCCGGGCACCGGGGAGGATCCGGCGGCGGCCACCGCCGAGTCCATGCGGGCCGTGGAGGTGGAGGTCCTCCACGATGCCGAGCACCCGTCCGCGCTGGTGCTGCCCGCGGCGGGGCCGTCTAGGGCCGCGGGGCTGGCGGGGGCCGCGGGACCGGCGTGACCGAGCGCCGGCGCGCGGCAGACCGCGGTCGGACCGGCGGCAAGCGACGCTCCACCCGGGGGGGTCATGGGGGCTGACTTGTCCTATAGACAAGTGAGGCCCCAAGACCCCCTCGGCCTACCTACCTGCCGATGTAGTTGGCGATCTGTCGCAACAGCCGCTCGTACGCCTCTGGCCGGTCGGCCTTCAGCACCGCCGGATCGACCAGGGTCGTCGCCTCAGGGTCGTACCGGCGCAGGCTGCCGTCCTCAAACATCACCTGGACCTTGCGGTCGGCATCCAGGAGGGGATCGACGACGATGCCGTTCCGGGGGAAGGTACCCGGGCCGCTGTCGATCCAGGCTCCCCAGTAGTAGGCCTCCACGGGCAGCGGCCACGGGTTGGCCACCGGAGCGACCGGCCCCTCCCGTTGCCAGTCGGCGTAGGCCTCCCCGGGATCGTCGGTGGCCTGGTCGACCGACGCGCCGTATTTAGCCGCCACCGCGTTGACCGGGTAGTGCGCGGCGTCCTCTCGGCGAGAACCGATCATCAGCACCGCGCACGGGGCCGCGCCGGCGCCGACGAAGACGTGTTCGGCTCCGGCCGGGCAGTGCACGAAGTCCCACTGGCGGAGCGGAATCTCGGTCCCGTCCAGGATCACCCGGCACTCGCCCTGGAGGACCAGGAAGTCCTCCTGGACCGGCTCGCTGTGGTACCGGCAGTTGGGTTGCCCGGGCTGGAGTATCTGAACGTTGACCCCCGTGTCCGGGAACGCGTCCCGGCCGGCTTCGAAGTCCAGCATCGTGCCCCGCCGCGGCTGTCCGAGCGCGGGGGCCTGGCGGAGATTCATGACGAATGGCGCATCCATGGGGCCCAGTCTCCCAGGCCCGGTGAGGGGTGAGTCTGCGCAAGTTTGGCCCACCTTGGGCGTTTCAGCGGATCGACGGTGCCTCACGGCACCCGGCTTCCGATCCAGAAGCGCTGACCGGCCACCACCACAGGGGGACGGGGTGCCCGGACGTCACGGGAGGCGTCCGGGCACCACGGAGGCACCCGGGGGCCCGGCTGGGGGCGCCGGGGGGGCTGGTGGTCGCTGCGCGGGTGGGCGCTACCAGGCTTGGGAGCCGCCGCAGTGGGGGCAGTCGACCGAGGTGGAGACGGGTGCCTCAAACACGAAGCCACACTCGCACGTGTAGACGGCGTGATCCTCGGTCACGCCGGCCTCGCGACGCCGGCGGCGGGTGACGCCGGTCGTCTCGATCGTCTCGGTCGTCTCCGGGGCCTGTTTTTGAGCGTCTCCACGCTCTGCGACACGCCCCGGTCGCCCTTCGCGACGGCGCCCGATCCTGCCGGCGCCGGTTTTCGTCCTGGCAAGCACTGTCATCTCTAGAAACGTCATCTGGTACCCAAGGTTTCGCGCAGGAGGCAGACGTTCCTGGCCATTAATCCGACGTTAATAAAGGACGGTCGGCGGACCTTTGCCGAAACGGGACGGCCGTCCCGGGGGCCGCACGGCCGTGCCGACGGGGCCTCAGCCGGCTCTGGTCCGCCCCCGGACCGGCTGCCGGGCCGGGGGCGTTCGCCTGAGGCCGGTGTGTGACAATGGTTTACCGCATGGACCCGAGCCGCAAGCGCGCCATCCGCCTCACAGTTGCCCTCACCGCCGCGCTGCTGCTGGCGACGGCGCTCGTCTACACCAGCTTCGCCGCCGGGCGGGATGAGCTGACGGCGTCCCAGTTGCTCCAGCGGGGCCATCCCGGAGCCACCTACATCCTGGCCGGCAGCGTGCTGGCCGGATCGGTGCACCGGCAGGACGGCGTCCTGTACTTCCGCGTGCGGGATCCCAAGCTGCACGTCTCGGTTCCGGTGCGCTATACGGGGGAGATTCCTGACCCGTTCTGGCGACCCCGGGCGGCGGTTCTGGTCGACGTTCAGAAGAACGGATCGGCCTCCACTGACTGGGTCGGCCAGGCGAACTCGCTGACCACTAAGTGCCCGTCCAAATATCAGGCCGCCTCGGGCTCCTATTGATGCCGGAAGGAACGGGCTGGTAGTGATGCGGATACGACGCGGGCTCATACTGACACCGGAAGGACGCGAGTAGATGGCCCTGGTTGGACGGACACTGTTGGTGCTGGCGATGATCATCGCCGTCTACGGCGGGGTGGCCTCGGTGTACGGCGCCCGGAGCGGGCGGCGGCAGTTCGTCGACTCGGGGCGGCGGGCCATGTACGCGCTGGCGGGCATGGCGGTGTTCGCCTTCGTGATCCTCGACGTCGCCTTCATCACCTCCAACTTTTCCTACAACGTGGTGGCCAGCGGGTCGAGTACCACCACCCCCGCTCTGTACCGGATCGCGGCCATCTGGGCCACCCAGCAGGGGTCACTGCTTCTGTGGGTGATGCTCCTGTCCTGTTGGTCGAGCATCGCTCTGTTCCTCACCCGCCACCGGGTGCGGGAGATCGTGCCCTACGCCCAGGCGGTCCTGTTCGGGATGGCCTTCTTCTTCACCGGGCTGCTGACGCTGTTCGCCAACCCGTTCGACACCACCTCACCGGCGCCGGTGGAGGGGGCGGGACTTGACCCGCTGCTGCGCCACACCACCATGATGGTGCACCCGCCGATGCTGTACTCCGGCTACACCCTGATGCTGGTGCCATTTGCCTTCGGGGTGGGGGCGCTGATCAGCGGCCGTCTGAACGCGGAGTGGATCCAGGTCACCCGGCGCTTTGCCCTGGCTGCGTGGCTGTGTCTGGGGGTTGGCATCCTGCTCGGTGCCCGCTGGTCCTACACCGAGCTCGGCTGGGGTGGCTACTGGGCCTGGGACCCCGTGGAGAACGCCGCGCTGATGCCATGGCTGGCGGTCACCGCGTTCATCCACTCCATCATGATCCAGGAGAAGCGAGGGATGCTGAAGGTGTGGAACGTGTCGCTGATCCTGACCAGCGGCACGCTCGCCATCGTCGGCACGTTTCTGGTGCGCTCCGGAATCCTCAGCTCCATCCACGCCTTTGTCTCGGACCCCACCCTGAATTTCTCGTTTGTGGGGCTGATCTCGGTCATGGCGATCGGCTCCATCTACCTGGTCATCCTCCGCCGGGACAGCCTGAAATCCGACGCCCAGCTGGACTCCCTGCTGTCCCGGGAGGCCGTGTTCCTATTCCAGAACCTGGTGCTGATCGCGCTCGCGGGCGTCGTTTTCTGGGTGACGTTCTTCCCGCTCATCTCCGAGGCCATCACCGGCACCCAGGTCTCGGTGGGCCCGCCGGCCTTCCGTCCGTTCGTCGTCCCACTGGCGCTGATCATCGTCCTCCTGTCCGGGATCGGTCCGATCATCGCCTGGCGCCGGGTGACGCTGGCCAAGCTGCGACGGACGTTCGCCTTCCCGGTGGTCGTCGCCGCCGCGGTGGCGGTGGGGCTCCTGTTCGTTTCCGGGGTGACCGGCCGGGCCGCCGCCTACGTGATGTTCGTGTTCGGGGCGTTCGTGCTGGCCACCGTCGTCCAGGAGTTCCAGCGGGGCGTCCGGGCTCGCCGAGCCACGACCTCGGCCTCCCTCCCGGCGGCGCTGGTGGGGCTGGTGGCGCGCAACCGCCGACGCTACGGGGGCTACATCGTCCACGCCGGGGTGGCGATCGCGCTGGTCGGCGTCGCCGCCTCCACCAGCTTCCAGCATCAGCGGACGGCAACGCTCAAGCCCGGCCAGAGCGTCCACACCGACGGCTACACGTTCACCTATCAGCGGGCCACGGCCAGCGCCACCCCGCAGAAGATCTCGCTCGGCGCGGTGCTGGCGGTGACCAAGAACGGCAGTCCGGTGACGACGCTGCGCACCAGCTACGGCCTGTACCCGTCCCTGGATCCGATGCATGCCATCGGCCGCTTCTTCAACGGCTCCAGCGAGAGCGACGTGGGCCTGCACTCCGGCGCCCTGCGCGACATCTGGACGGTCATCTCGCCCAACGTGGCCCCGCTGCAGAAGGAGATCAACCAGGGCGACCAGCTGCTGGGGCGGGCGCTGCTCCAGGCCCAGAGCCTGCCCGCGGCGCAGCGCACGGTCCAGCTCAACCGGCTGTACTCCCTGCGGGACATCGCCATCCGGGAACTGGCGCAGCGGTTCGTCAGCCACCCGTGGTCCTCGCAGTTCTTGATTGAGGTATCGCCGCTGGTGATGTGGCTGTGGATCGGAGCCATCATCGCGGCGTTCGGCGGCCTGGTGGCGCTGTGGCCGGTGCCCCGGCGGGCCCGGGCTCGCCTGCAGCGGCCGGTCGCTCCGGGGGCCTCCGCCGAGCCGGTCCCCGAGTCGGCCGCGGCGGGCACCCGGCCGCGGGAGCGCGAGTTGGTCTGAGGACGGGATGCTCGCCTACGTGATCGTGCTGGTGGTGCTGGCCGGGGTCATCTACCTGGTGTCATCGCCGCTGCGCTCGGCGCGGCGGGACACCGCGTCGGACCGCCGCGCCTCCCGCCGGGCCGAGCTGGAGGCGGCCCGGGACGCCAAGTACCGGGAGATCCGCGATGCCGAGCTTGATCTTCAGACCGGCAAGCTGTCAACCGAGGACTACGAGACCCTGGACCGGGCGCTGCGGGGCGAGGCCATTGAGATCCTCAACCGCCTGGACGCGGTGGAGAAGGACCCACAGCCCGCCTGACGGGCTACCATCTGCGCCATGGCCAGCGCAATTCTTGACGTGGTGCAGGTGGTCCTGTGCGTGGGACTGATCTTCCTGATCCTGATGCACTCCGGCAAGGACGCCGGCCTGTCCGGCGCCTTCGGCGTGGGCACGGGCGCGGGCCCGGTGGGCGGCGGGTCGCTGGTGGAGCGCAATCTCAATCGGTGGACGATCCTGTTCGCCGTCCTGTTTGCGATCAACACCATCGTGTTGATCAAGATCGGCTGAGCGTCAGCGGTCTCGCTCGCCGCCCAGGCGGTCGACGAGGCGCAGCAGGTCCAGCGGGCTGAACGGCTTGGTCAGGAACAGGTCGGCGCCGGCCTCCTCGGCCTGGGCTTCCATGCGATCGCCATGGGCGGCGGTCAGCATCACGATCGTGGCCGAATGGGTCGCCGGGTTGGCCCGTATCTCCCGGCAGGCGGTGATGCCGTCCATCCGGGGCATGTCGACGTCGAGGAACACGATGGTGGGCTGGGTGCGCTCGGCCACCTCCACCGCCTGAACGCCGTCGGCGGCCTCGTACAGCTGAAACTCGGAGACGTCCTCCAGGGTGGTGGCGACCAGCTTGCGGATGAATGGGTCGTCGTCAACGACGAGGACGCCGTGCTTCACCACACGTCCCGGCCGATCTGGACGAACGTGGTGTCCTCAATGGAGTTGAAGGCCTCCACCACCTCGGGATCGAAATGGCTGCCGGCCTCCTGGACGATCATCGTCCGCGCCTGATGCAGCGGGAAGCTCGGTCGGTACGGGCGGTCAGTGGTGAGCGCGTCCAGGACATCGGCGACGGCGAACACCCGGGCGGCGATGGGGATCTGCTCGGCGGCCAGACCGTCAGGGTACCCCAGGCCGTCCCAGCGCTCATGGTGGGAGCGCACCACCTCGGCGGGTCCGGCCAGGAACTCGATGCCGCCGATGATCTCCGCGCCGATGGCGGGATGGCGGGCCATGAGCGCGCGCTCCTCGGCGGTGAGGGCGCCCGGCTTGTACAGGATCGCGTCCGGGACGGCCACCTTGCCGATGTCGTGCAGCAGGAAGCCGAACTCCATCTCCGGGGCATCCGGCCGGGGCAGGCCAACCGCCCGGGCGATCTCGATGCCGTAGGCCGCCACCCGCTCGGCGTGCTTGCCGGTGTAGGCGTCACGGGCCTCCACGGCGTTGGCCAGCGCCCGGACGGTGGCGCGGTAGGACCGCGTCAGCTGCTGGGTGAGCGCCCGCTCCTCCTTGAACGTCTCGCGCAGGTCGGCAGCGTAACGCTCCAGCTGGAGCTCCTTGTCGGCGGACTCGCGCTCACGGCGCGCCAGCTCGGCGCGCAGGCGGGCGATCTCCCGCGTCAGCTCAGCCTCAGTCCCCAGCTCCACCGGCGACATGGCTCGCTTGTTCCGGAGTCCCGCGCAGTGCCCTGAGCAATGCTTGGGCGGCGTCCTCCACCGGCACTACCTCCATCCCTAGGTTGACGATTCCCTGCGGCGTCGGCGACGCTCCATCGGAGAATAGGATCACGGCGCGCCGCAGGCGTCGTCCTCGCAGGTCCAAGGCCTCCAAAATCGCCTGAGGGTTGCGAATTCCGACGTCGATGAGCGCCACCTCAAAACGCCGCTCACCGCAGACGCGGGCGGCCGCGGCACCGCTCGTCTCCCAGTGGTGTTCAATCCCCAACTCGTCCAGGGCCGGCTCCAGTGAGGACTGAAGCTCGGCGCGCCCCACAATCAGCACCCGCGACCGACCAGCTCGGACTGCCGCGGCCAGGACGTTGCGCAGCTCGTCGGCATCGATCGGCTTATCCACCACCCACTCCCCGGCCAGCTCGCGCCGGGAGGAGAACACCGACACAAACACGATGGGTATGGAGCGCAACTCCCGGTTGGACCTGATCCGGCGCAGCACCCCGAAGCCGTCCATCTCCGGCATCAGGATGTCCAGCGTGACTGCGTCAAAGCGCTCCTCGGTGAGGCGCTGGATGGCCTCCTCGCCACCGGTGGCGATGGCGCACTCTATGTCCAGAGGCGCCAGTTGGTCGGCGATCAGCTCGGCCACGTCGAGCTCATCGTCGACGATCAGCACCCGGCGGCCTTGGATGACGTCGAGCGAATCGGCAAGTTCCGGAGCGACGACCGCCGCCGGGATGCGCACATGGAATGTGGTCCCGCGTCCCAGCTCAGACTCCACGTCGACCTCGCCGTGGTGCATATCGACCAGAGATTTGACGATCGACAGGCCCAGCCCGGTGCCGGGCGTGGTGGCGCTGCCGCTCCGGGCGCGGTAGAAGCGCTCAAACGCCCGCTGGGTTTCCTCCGGAGTCATCCCGATGCCCGAGTCGGCCACCACCAGGCGCACCCAGGCGCGGTCGGCCTCGGCGCCGATGTGAATGCGGCCACCCTGCGGGGTGTAGAGATGGGCGTTGGTGAGCAGGTTGCCGATGACCTGCCGGATCCGCTCAGGATCGGCCATGGCCAGGGGGAGGGTGGGAGCGACATAGACGCCCAGGTGCTGGTGCTTGGCGTCGATGCGGGGCCCCATCAGCTCCGCCATCTCTCGCACGGCCTCGCCCATGTCGATGGGGCGCGGGTTGATCTCGACGTGATCGGCCTCGATGCGGGCCACGTCGAGCAGGTCGTTGACCAACTCCACCAGCCGGTCGGTGGAGCGCTTGATGATGTCGACGAACTCGCGCTGGCGGGCTGTCATCCCCTCAGGGCTGCGCTCCAGCAGCTCCACGAACCCCTTGATGGAGGTGAGCGGGCTGCGGAGCTCATGGGACGCGGTGGCCACGAAGTCGCTCTTGGCCCGCTCCAGCTGAGCCCGCTCGGTGACATCGCGGACCGTCCAGACGACGCCGGCGCTGCCGCCCAGGCGAGCGGCGATGACCGCCAGGATCCGGCCGCCGTGGTCGATCACCACCTCGCGCTCCAGGGCGGCGTCCAGTTGGGGCAGCGGGCTGCCCGGACTGTCCACCTGCCCGCCGGGGGTGAGCTCCGGGAGCAACTCGGTGGCCCGAGGGTTGACCGCCTCGATCTCGGTGGAGCCCGAGCGGGTCACGAGCAGGCCGTCGCCGAGGCTCTCGATGGTGACCGCCAGCCGATGGCGCTCGTCCTCCAGCTGACTCTGCGCCCGCGAGAGATCATCGGCCATGGCGTTGAACGCCAACCCCAGCTCCCGAAGCTCGCGGGGACCTGAGGGCTGCACCCGCCGCTCCAGGTGGCCGGCGGCCAGCTCACCGGTGGCACCCACCAGCTCGTCCAGGGGCTCACGCATGGAGCGCACCAGCGCGGCGATCAGCGCCAGCGCAGCCATGAGCGCCAGCGCGCCCGCCACCACCACCACGATGATGGCGGTCCGCGACTGCGAGCGGTCGTCGTGGCTGGCCCGGGCCTGGCGGCTGCGCTGACGAGCCTGGAGGCGGTCAGCGACCGCCCCTGCCTGGGCGAGCGGCCCGCCCCCCGTCGCGGTGGAAGCCGTCCCCGCCCGCCGGGCGGCCGCCGCGGCCGCCTGGCGCTCCAGGGCGATCTGCTCGGCCACCAGCGGGATGCTGGGCCGGTCAGACGCCGCCAGGCCGGTGGCCGCCTCGGCCGCGCGATCAAACGCCGCGGCCGCCGCCCGCCGGGCACCGGGCGCCCCGGAGCCGCGCGCGTCGCGCACCACCTCGGCCTGGACCACGCCGGCACTGGTGAGGTTGGCCACCGCGGTCGCCAGATCCGAGCTGGAGACGAGCACGTCCTCGTAGTGCTGGCGCGCACTGTAGAGACTGGCGATCCCGGCGGCGGCCACGATCGCCAGGGCCACCGCCAGGCCCACCAGGGCGTAGCGCAGCGAGCGTGCGATCGAGAAGCGGCTCATGATGGTTTCGGTAGCACGCGCAGTCCCCCGTTGCGGCCGGATCGTACCGGCGTGATTCGCTGCGGCAACCAAAACCCATGTAAATCCGCAAAAGCGGTTTGCTGCCGCCAGGCCGACGGATACGATGGTGGCGAATGAGACTCGCCCGCGCCTGGAGACGACAGATTTTTGGTGCATCGCTGGCGGCGGTGCTCATCCCCGTGGCCATCATCGCCTCGCTGGCGGTCCTGACCTCCGGCGGCGACCTGCGGCGGATCGGCTCCCTGGGTCAGGTATTCACCGGCCCGGCGCTGCCAGGCGGATCGAACGGCGCCGGAAGCTCCCGCTCGGTGCCAGCCACCTCCTTTGGCCGTTTGGCAGGATCGATCGCCGGCGCCGGCGGCGCCGCCCGGTCCGTGCGGCTTGACCTGGCCGCCGGCGGCTCCGGCCCCGGTGCTGGTGCCGGCACGGGCACCGCCTCCGGTGGGCCGCGGAGTGCTGGCGGCGGCAGAACCGGCGGGCCCAGCCGGACCGGCGGACACAGCGGCGGCTCAACCCGCCACCGGCGGCCCGGCACCGGGCGCGGGCGCGGGAAGGGCGGCACCGGTTCCACGCCAGCGCCGGCTCCGTCGCCGACGCCGACCCCCGCACCGTCTCCGGTACCCACTCCCTCCCCGGCACCCCCGGCGCCGGTGGTGGTGGCCGGCCCGGTTCCCCCCGCTCCCAGTTCTCCGGTGACGCCCAGCCGCCCGACCGGCGGCCGCCCGCCGAGCAAGGCGACCTCGGCCACCGAGACGCGCCATCCGGGCGCCGATCATCGGCCCGGGCCCAGCCTGGGCACGCTGCGGGCCGACATCAATCGCGCGCTCCAAGCCCGCCACCAGGATGCTGCGGTGGCGGCCCCGGAGGCTGCCCCGGTGGCCGCAGCCAAGGGGAACGGATCGGGAGAGTCCGGTCGTCCCGGCGGCTGGGGACACGGGACCGGACCCGGCGACAACGGACACGGGGGCCCCCGGTACGGCGGGTCCGGTGGACCGGACCGGACTGGCCCGGGTCGTCCCGGAGACTGGGGCGGCCAGCCCGCTCCGGGCACCGGGGGTGGCTGGGCGACTCGCCCCGGGTCCGACGGTGGCTCGTCGCGCGGCGGCCATTCCGGCGACGGCCCCGGCTGGGGCCGTGGCCACTGACCGGCGCAGCCTGGCGGCCCTCTGCGCGCTCGTCCTGGCCGGATGCGGCCAGCAGGCGACGCGTTCGGCGACCTCCGCGGTGCGCGGTCCGCAGGCGACCGTCGGAAGCGCTTCCCCGGCTGCCGGAGCGGCGCGGGTGCCCGCCGGCGACTGGCTCCAGTTCGGCGATGACCCGCAGGCCACCGGCACCGGTCCCCGCATCACCGGGATTACCGCCGCCACCGTGGGCCGGCTGCGCCTGCGCGCGGTCCGGATCGACGGGATTGCGGACTCGGCGCCGATTGAGCTGCACGCGGTGCCGGCCGGTCGCGGCCGGCACGACCTGATTGCGGTGACCACCAGCTATGGCCGGACGATCGCCGTGGACCCCGCCACCGGACACCGGTTATGGGAGTTCGTGCCCGGCGGGGTCAACAGCACCCCGGGCAATCCTCAGGTGACCACGGCCTCGCCGGTGGCGGATCCGGGCCGCCGCTTCATCTACAGCGCCAGTCCCAACGGGGTGATTCACAAGCTCTCGGTGGCCGACGGTCACCAGGTCTGGTCGCGCCGGGTGACGTTTGACCCGGCGCATGAGAAGATCGCCTCCGCTCTCAACGTCTCCGGCCCCTGGGTGGTGGTGGTCACCGGCGGCTACTACGGTGATGCGCCGCCGTATGACGGGCACGTGGTCCTGGTCGACCGGTCCAGCGGTCGCGTCGCCCACGTCTGGAACACCGAGTGCTCGGACCGCCACGCGCTCATCCGGGCCAGCTCCTGCCGCGTGACCGGCAACCAGGGCGACAACGCCATCTGGGGCCGGCCCGGGGCCGTGCTGGAGCCCGGGAGCGGACGGATTCTGGTGGCCACCGGCAACGGGCCATTCGACGGCCGCACCAGCTGGGGGGACAGCGTCCTGGAACTCGTTCCGGACGCCACCCGGCTGCTGCACAACTGGACGCCGGCCAACCAGGCGGCGCTGTCGGGATCAGACACCGACGTGGGCAGCTCCTCGCCGGCCCAGCTCCCGCTCTGGCACGGCCGGCGCCTGGTCATCCAGGGCGGCAAGGATGGCCGCCTGCACCTGCTTGACCTGGCCCGGCTGGACGGCACCCGGGGCGGGGCCGGGCCGCGGCTGGGTGGGGAGCTGAGCGAGGTCGCCTCCCCCGGGGGCGGCGAGGTCGTCCCCCAGCCGGCCGTCTGGTCGCAGGCCGGCCGGGTTGACGTGGTCACGGCCACGGGATCCGGAACCGGCGCCTATCAGCTCGTCGACCCACGGCACCCACGGCTGAGGGTGCTGTGGCAGAGCGGGACGGCTGGGACCAGCCCGGTCATTGCCGGCGGCCTGCTCTACGTCTATAACCCCGGTGGGGGCGTCGTGGTCCGCCGCCCGCTCACCGGTGCGGTCCTGCGCACGCTGCCGACGCCGTCCGGACACTGGAACAGTCCGATCGTGGTGGGGGGCCGGGTGATTGAGCCCACCGGCACCTACCACTCCAGCGCCAGCTCGAGCACGATCGACATCTGGCACCTGCCCGGACGCTGACTCGGCCTCAGAGCCGCCGGCGGACCTCGGCGGCGGCGCGCTCGCCGGAGCGGACGGCGCCGTCCATATAACCGCAGAACACCTCGGCGGTTTCCGTGCCCGCCCAGTGGATCCGGTCGACGGGGTCGCGCAGGGCGCGACCGTAGTCGGTCCAGACCCCGGGAGGGAGGTAGCCGGCATAGCAACCCCGGGTCCACCGTTCCGCCGACCAGTTGTGCTCAATCAGGGTGCGGGGCCGCCCGGCGGCCGGACCGAACAGGCGGCCGAACGCGGCCAGGACCTGGCGCCGGCGACCGGCGGGACCGAGCTGGCCGAGCCGACGGGCGTCCTCGCCGCAGACGAAGCCGAGCAGGACCCCGGGCCTTCCCTCCGGCGGTGAGTTGTCATAGGTGAACTGGACCGGGCCCCGGTCGCTGTTGCTGTAGCCGTTGAGCCCGGCGCCCCGCCAGAACGGCATCGGGTACACGGCCTCGAACTTGATCACCGACCCCTGGGGAACGCGCTGGGTGAGCTGGTCGCGCAGCGCCGGCAGGGCCGGCTCGTAGTCGATGCGTCCGGCCAGGGTGGGGGCGATGGCCACAATCACCTCTCGGCACCGCCACCGGCCGCGGTCGCTCTCCACGGTCACTGCGCTCCGCGACCGGATGATCCGGCGCACCGGCGCTCTGAGGACCACTCGGCCTCCGAGTCGGTGAGCCATCCGGATGGAGATCAGCTGCGACCCACCGACGAAGCGGGAGTCCTGGGCGCCGCCGCCGGTGCTGGTGAGGTTGATGATTCCGCCGCCGGAATGGAGGTAGAACAGGGCGTGCAGCAGGGACAGATCCCGGGGCTCGGCGGCGAACACCGCCCGGGTGGCCAGATCCAGCAGGAACCGCGCCCCCTCGGTACTGGAGTTGGCGAGCTTGTAGGTCTCCAACGTCTGGGAGTCCAGCGCGGCGGCGTTCGGAGCCGTCCAGGGCCGGGCGAGCGGGACCGTTGCCTCCAGGGCGATGATTCTGGTCAGCAGGGTGCTGAAATCGGTGGCGTCCGGCTCCGGCAGCGGCGGGATGAGCCCGGAGAAGTGCGACCGGCGCCCGCGGTAATCGAGCACCTGGGCGCCGGCGGTGTAGGTCCGAAACGTCTGGATCCCCAGAGCCCGGGCCCGGGCCAGCACCCGGTCCTGGCCGGGCCCCACCCATTGGCCGCCCACCTCCACCACGTGGCCGCCGCCCACCGGGTGGTTCAGGGTCCGCCCGCCCACCCGGTCGCGGGCCTCCAGGATGGCGACCGAGTGACCCGCGGCGACGAGATCCTCGGCGGCGCTCAGCCCGGCCAGGCCCGCTCCGACCACCACCACGTCGACCCGGCCTCCCGAGCCGGTGCGGGCGGGCGCGCGTGCCGGGACGGCGAGGGCGGCTCCGGCACCGGCCGCTCCGGCGGCCGCGCCGGCCAGTGCCTGCCGGCGGGAGATGCCGGTCACCGGCCCGCCTCCACGCACCCGGTCCGGGTCCGGTTGACCGGGAACGGGAGATCGGCGATCAGTGCCGTCTGGACGTACCCGTCGCCGGCGGTCAGGCGCCCTCCGGCGGCTCGCAGCCCGGGGCGGGGCCCGTCCGGCACTCCCCAGGGAGCCAGGGCCAGGAACTGCGACTTGGCTCCGGCGTAGTCCCGGTTGACCGGGTCGTCCTCACCGGGGACGAAGCTGCCGGTGCCCACGTAGTGGCAGCCGCTCCCGCGCCGGCCCCGCTCCAGGATGGCGCTCTGCCCGTCAAACGGCGTGTCGGCCAGATTGCCGACCAGGAAGGGGTTGACCGCGTAGGCGAAGTGGACCGTGGGGTCGCTGACCGCCCGGTAGGCGGACCCCATCCAGGACAGCGGCTGCCACCGCTCCCGGGCGTCGGTGCCGTCGGCGCCGGTCCACGGCCCGTCGTTGGCGTCGGCCTGGATGATCACGTTGGCGCCGAGCCGATCCAGGCAGCGCATGTAGGTGACCGCCACGTGATCACAGGGGTGGGTCTCGTGCGCCGGGCCATAGGCAAACGCCGGCAGGCTGGTGGCGATGCCGAGCCGGGCCCCGGTGCCCGGGATCACCACCGGTCGCAGGTTGCGGCGAGCGGCGGCGCCGCGGACGGGTCCGGGGGCAAAGCCGAGCGCCTGCTCAAACCCGGTGAGCGGGACCTTGACGTTGTCGGCGATCAGATTGGCCAGCGGCGCCGGGGCCCGGGGGTGGACGGTGCGCGGACCCCACACGAACGTCCGGTCATAGGCCCGGCCGCGGGTCGGCACAAACGCCGTCCGCACCCGGCGCAGACCGGGGTCGACGAGCGCCCGGATCGCCGCCGGCGACCGGGACACCCGGAACGGCGCCTGGGTGTTGGAGGCGATCACGTACAGGCCGTAGCGACGGGCCAGCGTCGCCATCGTCCCCATGAACGTGCGGACGAACTCATCGGTCGCCGCCACAAACCCGCGCCCCAGCTGATCCTTCAGTCCCGGGAACCGGCGCTGGAGGAATCCCAGAGCCGGCGCGTATCCGGTGTTCAGGGCGGCCAGGGCGGCCAGGGTGGAACCGCCAGAGCGCAGCACCGCCCGCGCCCGGGCACCGCGGCGGCCGATGGCGATCGTCTCCAGGCCCATGTCCTCGTCGAACACCACCAGGTTGGGACGGTGGCGGGCCAGGTGGGGCAGGACCTCGGCCCGCACGGCACAGGTCACCGCTCGCGTGAACGTGGCCGCCGTGGTCATCCGCGCCGGCCGCTGACGAAACTGGATGGCGAACACCCGCAGCGCCCCCGGCCGCGGGTCCGCGGCCAGCGCCGGGCGGCCCCAGTGGGCGCAGGCGGCGGCCGATGCCGGGCCGGCGGTCATGAGTGCGGCCGCAGCCAGCCCGGCTGCGCTCGCCGCGACGGCGGATCCTCTCCTCACGGGGGCCAGCCTATCCACAAAGGGGGTCCGGCCGACTGTTCGCACAGCGTTCAATTGGGCGCTGTGCGACCAGCACAAAGCCGTATAGTCCGCAGGCAGTGACGGCGCAGCGCACCCAGGTGGCCATCATCGGAGCCGGTCCGGCCGGGCTGCTGCTGGGTCAGCTGCTTCACCGCCAGGGGATCGAGGCGGTGATCCTGGAGGCGCGCAGCCAGGCTTACGTGGAGGCACGCATCCGCGCCGGGGTGCTGGAGCAGGGAACCATTGACGTGCTCCGGGAGACGGGCGTGGGCGAACGGATGGACCGGGAAGGCCTCGTCCACGGGGGCATCTACCTGTGCTTTGACCACACTCGGCATCACATCGCCATGAGCGAGCTGACCAACGGCCGGTGCGTGATGATCTATGGCCAGACCGAGGTGGTCAAGGATCTCATCGAGGCCCGCCACCACTGCGGAGCGCCCCTCCTGTTCGAATGCCAGGACGTCGGCGTGGAGGGACTGGAGGGCGACGAGCCGCTGGTTCGCTACACGCATCAGGGCACCGAGCATGAGCTGCGCTGCGACATCGTGGCCGGCTGCGACGGCTTTCACGGAATCTGCCGCCCCACCATCCCGGAGCACCAGATCGCTGTCTGGCAGCGGGACTACCCGTATGCGTGGCTCGGCATCCTGGCCGATGTGGCGCCGTCGACCGACGAGCTCATCTATGCCTACAGCGAGCGGGGGTTCGCGCTCCACAGCATGCGCTCGCCCACCCGCAGCCGCCTCTACGTCCAGGTGGAGCCGGACGACGACATCGCCAACTGGCCGGATGACCGCATCTGGGAGGAGCTCCACGCCCGGCTGGCCAGCGACGGCTGGTCGTTGACCGAGGGGCCGGTGCTGGAGAAGTCGATCACCCCTATGCGGAGCTTTGTGGCTGCGCCCATGCGCTACCGGTCGCTCCTGCTGGCCGGGGACGCCGCCCACATCGTCCCGCCCACCGGCGCCAAGGGACTCAACCTGGCCGTGGCCGATGTGACGCTGCTCGCCCAGGCGCTCGTCGACCACCTGCAGGGCGGGTCGCACGCCGGCCTGGACGAGTACTCCGACCGTTGCCTGGCCCGGGTCTGGCGCGCCCAGCACTTCAGCTGGTGGATGACCACGATGCTGCACAATGACCCGGCCGACGACGCCTACGGCCGCCAGCTGCAGCGCTCCCAGCTCACCTACGTCACCAGCTCCACCGCGGCGGCGACCTCGCTGGCCGAGAACTACGTGGGGCTGCCGCTCGGCCAGACCATGCGCATGAGGTCGATGGCCCATGGCTGAGGTGACCACGCTTCCGGACGGCATCGCAGCCATTGTCCGTGACGGCGACGCGGTGGCGATGGAGGGGTTCACCCACCTGATCCCGTTCGCCGCCGGACACGAGATCCTGCGCCAGGGGCGGCGGGACCTGGAGCTGATCCGGATGACTCCGGACATCCTCTACGACCAGATGATCGGCCTGGGCGCGGCCCGCAAGCTGGTGTTCTCCTATGGCGGGAACCCGGGGGTGGGTTCGCTGCACCGCTTCCGCGACGCGGTGGAGCACGGATGGCCGCACCCCATTGAGCTGGAGGAACACAGCCATGCCGGCATGGCCAACCGGTATGCGGCGGGGGCGGCCCGCCTGCCGTTTGCGGTCATGCGCGGCTACGTTGGCACCGACCTGCCGCCGCACACTCGGGTCCGGCCGATCGCCTGCCCGTTCACCGGCGAGGAGCTGGTGGCGGTACCGGCGCTGCGTCCGGACGTGGCCATCGTCCACGCTCAGGAGGCCGACCGGGACGGCAACGTGCAGCTCTGGGGGATCCCGGGCGTGCAGAAGGAGGCGGTCCTGAGCGCCGAGCGGGCGCTGGTCACCGTGGAGCGGCTGGTGGAGAAGCTCCAGCCGCGGCCCGGCGGGGTGATCATCCCCGGCTGGGTGATCGATGCGGTGGCGGAGGCGCCCGGCGGCTCGCGCCCCTCCTACAGCCTCGGCATCACCGCTCGGGACAACCACTTCTACCGCTTCTGGGACCAGGTGAGCCGGGACCGCGACGAGTTTCAATCTTGGATGCACCAACATGTCCTGGCGCCGGAGGTGACCGCGACCTGATGACCACCACCACCGAAGCCGCCACCTCCGGGGAGGTGCAGACCGTCGTGGCCGCGCGGCGGCTGGAGTACGCCCGCTCGGTGTTCATCGGCGTCGGCCGGCCCAGCACCGCCGCGCTGCTGGCCCGCATGGTCCACAATCCGCGTCTGGTGCTCGTCTACGAGTCGGGCACGATCGGCGCCAAACCGTTCCACATCCCGCTTTCGATCGGCGACGGCGAGCTGGCCGAGACCGCCGACGCCGTGGTTTCGGTCCCGGAGATGTTCAACTACTGGATCGGCCCGGGCCGGGTACAGGTGGCCTTCCTGGGCGCCGCCCAGGTCGATCGCTTCGGCAATCTCAACTCCACGGTCATCGGCGATTACGACCACCCCCGGACGCGCCTGCCCGGAGCCGGCGGCGCCCCGGAGATCGCCGCCTGCTGCCAGGAGGTGGTGGTGATCGCTCCGCACAGCGCCCGGACGTTCGTCGACCGCCTGGACTTCCGCACCACCGTCGGCTTTGGCGACGGCCCGGGTGACCGCCGGCGGCTGGGGTTTCCCGGGAGCGGCCCCACGGCGGTCGTCACCGACCTGGGGGTGCTGGAGCCCGACAGCGAGACCTGCGAGCTGTGCCTGACCCACATCCATCCCGGGGTGGAGGTGGAGCAGGTGCGCGAGGCCACCGGCTGGGACCTGCAGCTCGCCAGGGATGTCACGTCCACGCCGCCACCGACCGACGAGGAGCTGGCCGCGCTGCGCGAGCTGCTCAGCCGCTAAGCAAAGGGGGAGTGTGCCATGAGCACCCAGGAGACAGAGAGGATCTACGCACCGGTCGTCGATACGCCGGGCAACTACCTGCGTGAGCCGGAGGGCGCCCACCCCCCGCTGGACTATCCGCCGTACAAGTCCACCACGCTGCGCCACCCCAAGCAGCCGCTCGTCTACCTTCCGCACACCGTCACCGAGATCACCGGCCCGGCGCTGGGCGACGCTCGTGTGATCACTCCGGCGGACGCCGATCTGACCATCCAGCATGACGGTGAGCCCATCGGCGAGCGGATCACCGTGTCCGGGCGTGTGTTCGACACCGAGGGCAAGCCGCTGCGCCACACCCTGGTGGAGGTCTGGCAGGCCAACGCCGCCGGGCGCTACCTGCACCGCTGGGACAACTGGCCGGCCCCGCTGGACCCCAACTTCTCCGGTGCCGGACGGTGTGTCACCGATGATGGGGGCCGGTACCGGTTCACCACCATCAAGCCCGGGCCCTACCCGTGGGGTAACCATTACAACGCCTGGCGGCCGGCCCACATCCACTTCTCGCTGATGGGGCGGGCGTTCGTCCAGCGCCTGGTTACCCAGATGTACTTTCCCGGCGATCCGTTCTTCCCCTATGACCCCATCTTCAACTCGGTCCGGGATGAGCAGGCCCGGGATCGGATGATCTCCCGGTTCTCCATCCACGGCACCCAGCCCAACTGGGCCCAGGCATTTGAGTTCGACATCTACCTGCGGGGCCCGGCGGCCACACCGTTTGAGGAGGCGCTGTGATCTTCGCCACCACCCCGTCTCAGACGGTGGGCCCGTACTTTGCCATCGGCCTGCCCTGGCCGGAGGGCCCCCACGCTGTTCCCGCGGACACGCCGGGCGCGTTCCGGATCGCCGGCACCGTGTATGACGGTGCCGGGGCCCCCGTGCCGGATCATCTGATCGAGATCTGGCAGGCCGACCCGGACGGCCGGTTCGCCGACCTGCACGGCCACGGCGGCGGCTCGGAGATGGATGGGTTCCGGGGCTTTGCCCGCTACGGGGTGGAGGACGGCGACGGCACCTTTGAGATCGTCACCGTCAAGCCGGGCCCGGTCAAGGAGCCGGGCGGCCGGCTGCAGGCCCCGCACATCGACGTCAGCCTGTTCGCCCGAGGCATGCTCCACCGGGTCGTCACCCGGATCTACTTCGCCGACGAGGCCGAGGCCAACGCCGCCGATCCCATTCTGGCCCGGGTGCCCGCCGATCGGCGGGCCACGCTGATCGCGCAGGCTCAGGACGGTGGCTACCGGTTCGACATCCGCCTCCAGGGAACGGGCGAGACGGTCTTCTTTGACATCTGAGGGCGGACTGTTCGGCGGCATCTACGGACGCGGCCGGGCGGCCGCCGAGTTGACCGACGCTGCCTGGCTGAAGGCAATGGTGGAGGTGGAGGTGGCCCTGGCCCGGGCCTGCTCCGCCGAAGGGCTGATCCCGGACTCCTCGGCGCAGGCCATCGCCGACGCCGGCCAGACCGAGCGGTTTTCCCCGCCGAGCTTCAGGCGGGCACCGCCGACAACGCCAGCCCCGTGGTGCCGCTGGTGGCGCGGCTGCGGGCCGCGGTGCCCGAGGCGGTCCGGCCGGATGTTCATCTCGGCGCCACCAGCCAGGACATCGTCGACACCGCGCTCATGCTCATGGCCCGGCGGGCGCTGGCTCCGGTACTCGCCGATGCGGCCGGTGCCGCTGACGCCGCCGCCGGGCTGGCCGGCGCTCACCGGACGACGGCGATGATCGGCCGCACGCTGCTCCAGCAGGCGGTCCCCACCACCTTCGGCCTGCACACCGCCGGCTGGCTGGTCGGCCTCGACGAGGCCCGCCGCCGGCTCGCGGATGTGGCCGAGTCAGCACTGGCGGTGCAGATGGGCGGACCGGTCGGAGCTCGGGATCCGGCGATCGCCGGCCGGGTGGCGGCCGAGCTGGGGCTGGCCGAGCCGGTGGTGCCCTGGCAGGCCGTTCGGGTACGCCCGGCGGCCCTGGCCGGCGCGCTGGGTGCCCTGACCGGCATCCTGGCCAAGGTGGCGCGGGATGTGACCCTGCTGGCCCAGCAGGAGGTGGGGGAGGTCTCGGAGGGGGGCGGCCCCGGGCGGGGTGGCTCCAGCGCCATGGCCCACAAGCGCAACCCGGTGGGCGCCGTCTCGGTGCTGGCCTGCGCCAAGCGAGTGCCGGGCCTGGTCGCCGACCTGCTCGCCGCCATGGAGCAGGAGTACCAGCGAGCCGCCGGGGCCTGGCAGTCGGAGTGGGGGACCCTGACAGAGCTGATGGGGCTGACCGGATCGGCGGCCGCCTGGGGACGTGAGCTTCTGGAGAACCTGGAGGTCAACTCGGAGCGGATGCGGGCCAACCTGGGCGCGTCGCCGGCGGGCGATGCGCCGCTGCCGGAGGCCGCGGGCGATCTGATCGACCGGGCCCTGGCCGCCCATCAGATGATGAGCGTGGTGACCGGATGAGCGTGGCCCTGCACAGCGAGGTCCACGGTCCACCGGCCGGCCGGCCGCTGCTGCTTGGTGGCTCGCTGGGGACCACGCTGGCCATGTGGGAGCCGCAGCTGCCGGCGCTGACCCGGACCTACCGGGTGATCCGCTTCGACCATCGGGGCCATGGTGGATCGCCCGTGCCCGCCGGGCCGTATGAGCTCGCCGATCTGGGGGCCGACGTCCTGGCGCTGATGGACCGGCTGGGTCTGGAGCGGGTGGCCTACGGAGGTCTGTCCCTGGGTGGGATGGTGGGCCAGTGGCTGGCAATCCACGCCCCGGAGCGAATCGAGCGGCTGATCCTGATCTCGACCTCGGCCCACATGCCCCCGCCGGAGGCCTGGCGCCAGCGGGCCGCGGCCGTCCGGGAGGCGGGGACGGTGGAGGCGGTGGCCGGCGCCGTGCTGGAGCGCTGGTTCACCCCCAGCTTTGCTCGGGAGCGGCCCGAGGTGATCGCCGCCTACCGGGAGATGCTGGGTGCGACGCCGCCGGCGGGCTACGCCGCCTGCTGTGACGCCATCGCCGTGATGGACCTGCGCGGCCAGCTGGACCGAATCACCGCTTCGACGCTGGTGCTCACCGGCGCTCAGGATCCGGCGACGCCGCCGGAGCACGGCGAGACGATCGCCCAGGCCGTGCCGGGCGCCCGTCTGGAGGTGCTGGATCCCGGCGCCCACCTGCTCAACGTCGAGCGCATGGAGGCCGTGACCCGTCTGACCTGCGACCACATGGAGAGCCCCGCATGAGCGACGATCCCTACGAACCGGGGATGAAGGTCCGCCGGGAGGTCCTCGGCGACGCCCATGTCGACCGCGCCGTCGAGCGCACCACCGAGTTCACCGCGCCGTTTCAGGAGTTCATCACCCGCTACGCCTGGGGGAGCGTCTGGACCCGCGAGGGTCTGGACCGCCGCACCCGCAGCGCGGTCACGCTGTCGGTGCTGGCCGCCCTGGGCCGGGAGAACGAGATTGAGATGCACGTCCGGGGCGCGCTGCGCAACGGGCTGACCGCGGAGGAGATCCGCGAGGTCCTGCTGCACACGGCGATCTACGCCGGGGTGCCGGCAGCCAACAGCGCGTTCGCCATCGCCCAGCGTGTCATAGACGCCCAGGAACCCAGCTGATCCAAACGGCGGCCGTCTGCGCAGATGTCCTTGGGGGCGATCAAACGAACCTAAGGAGGCAGCATGACGGAGAGTGCCACGTCGGTCAGCCGCGGTCAGTTCATCCGCAACGGAGCGAAGGGAAGCCTGGTGCTCGTCGGTGCCGGGGGACTGCTGGCATCGATGGACGGCGTCGCCTTTGCCAAGGGCGTCACCAAGAGCGACATCGCCACGCTGCAGGTCGGCTACATCGCCGAGAGCCTGGCGGTCAAGGTCTACGAGACGATCCTGGCCAATTTCGGAAAGTTCAAGCTGCATAACCGGGACTACTTCCAGCGGGCGCTGCAGAACGAGAAGGATCACCGCGCCGCCTGGGGCAAGGCGCTGGGGGCCAAGAAGCCGCATGGCTTCAAGCTCCACATCCCGGCGGCGGCCGTGGCCAACCGGCACGCGCTGCTCGGTACCGGGGTGGCCCTGGAAACGGCGTTTGTGGAGACCTACCTGGGCGCCGTGCGGTCATTCAGCTCCACCGAGCTGAAGCTGGCCGCCGCCCAGGTGGCGGCCAACGAGGCCACCCACTTCTCGTTCTTCGATGCGGCGTACGGCGGGCACGCGGTGCTGCCGTCGTTCCCGGGAACGATCAAGGCGGCCGACGCCGCGGCCACCCTGACGAAGGACGGCTTCATCAGCTGACCGGTCTGGGGGTTCACCTGGGCCGCTCGGACAGGTGAGCCCCCAGCCCTAGCGGGCTGCGGCCACGGTGAAGCCGCCGGCGCTGGCGGAGGCGCCCGCGGACCACTGCGGCTTGGCCAGCAGCAGCTGCACGTCGCAGATCCGCCGCTCGGCAAAGCCGCCCTCGCAGTACGCCAGGTACAGGCTCCAGATCCGCTGGAAGCGCTCGTCGTAGCCGAGCCGCCCAGCTCGCCGCTGTGCTCGGTGAAGTTGCCCCGCCAGCGGCGCAGCGTCTCCACGTAGCTGGGCGTCAGGTCCTCCAGGCCGACCGCCTGCAGATCGGTGCGTCGGGCCACCTGACGCATGATCACCTCCAACGAGGGCAGGCAGCCGCCGGGGAAGATGTACTCCTTCATGAACGACCTGGAGGCCTTCTCCACCTGGTAGGCGCGGTCGTCGATGGTGATCGCCTGCAGGAGCATGGCCCCCCGGGCGGTGAGCAGGTCCGAGCAGCGGCGGAAGAAGTGGCCGAGCCGCCGCCAGCCGACCGCCTCGATCATCTCGATGGAGACCAGCTTGTCGTAGCGGCCATGCAGGTCGCGATAGTCGCGCATGAGCACCGCCACGCGGTCCTGGAGGCCGGCCCGGCGGACCCGCTCGCTGGCGTAGTCGTGCTGCTGGCGGGAGATGGTGGTGGTCGTCACCCGGCAGCCGCGGGTGGCGGCGGCATGCACGGCGAAGCCGCCCCAGCCGGTGCCGATCTCCAGCACGTGGTCCTCGGGCCCCAGGCGGAGGCGGTCACACACCCGCTCCAGCTTGGCCAGCGACGCCTCCTCCAGGGTCATACCCGCGTGCTCAAACAGGGCGCAGGAGTACATCATGGTGGGGTCAAGCATCCGTTCAAACAGCTGGTTACCCAGGTCGTAATGGGCGGCGATGTCCTCCCGGCTGCGCTCCCGGGTGGCCCGGTGGCGGAGCGCTCGGACGTATTGATATGGCGTCCACAGCGGAGCGACCGCGGAGCGCATCCGGTCGAGCAGGACCGCGTTGCGGGCGGCCAGCCGGATGACCGCCACCAGGTCCGGTGAGTCCCACCAGCCGCGGGCGTAGGACTCGGCCAACCCGCGCGAGCCCCGCATGAGCATGCGCCAGAACGCGGCCTGGCGAACGTGGATGACGGCGGCCGGCGCACCCCGGCCGAACGTCTGGCGGCGCCCGCCCTCCACCAGGGTCAGGCTGCCGACGCGGATCTGGCGCAGCGCCAGAGCACAGGCCAGTCGCCACCCGGTGTCGTCAGCCACGGTCAGTCGCCGCTCGCGGATGAGGGTGGACCCGGGCCCCGGCCAACCGGAGTCCGAGCGCGTGCCCGTAGATGAGGGCCAGGACCCGCAGGGTGGCCAGCGGGAACCGGGCGCTCAGCCATGCCGCCGACCCGGCGGTCAGCTCCCGGCGGCGCAGCTTCAGCGTGGCGTCGAACGCCACCTCGCCGCCCCGCCGGCTGTCGATGTGGACCGACAGCGTCTGCGCGGGGCGCGTGGCCCGCGCCGTATAGGCGTGGTCCATGCCCATGAAGGGCGACACGTGGAGCTCCTTGGCGAACCGTCCGGTGATGATCGCCGACGCCGGCTCCCGGTCGGTCATCAGGTACGCGTACCGCTCTCCCCAGGGCGTGTTGGTCACCTCGGCCAGCACCATGTCAAGCTCGTCGCCGCTGGGAGTGAAGCAGTAGTAGAAGCTGACCGGGTTGAAGCACAGGCCAAACGATCGCAGCTGGGTGAGGACGCGGATCGGTCCCTCCGGCCGGCGTCCGGACAGGGACTGCGCCCGGTCTCGGACGGCGACGTCCAGCGGCGCCGTCGCGCGCCCCAGATAGTCCCGCGGGCGAAACCGCAGCGGCCCCGGGCGGCGATCCACCAGCCGCCCGCCGAGCAGCGCCGGGAGCTCGTCCAGGTCGATGTAGGCGAACGCCATACGGTGGCGGAACTCCCGGCGGGGCGCCCGGCGGCGATGGCGGATGGTCCCGGAGTACAGGCAGGATGCGGTCACAGCGCCAAACCGAACCGCTCGGCCACTCGCAGCGCGCTCACCACCCCGTCCTCGTGGAAGCCCCAGCCCCAGTACGCGCCGCAGAAATGGGTGCGATTGCGAGCGCTGATCTCGTCGAACCGGCGCTGAGCCCTGATGCCCTCCGGCGTGAACACAGGGTGCTGGTAGGTGATGGTGCGGATCACGTGCTCAGGATCGATGTCCCCGGTGCGGTTCAGGGTCACACAGAACTCATCCGCGGCCCGTAGGGATTGGAGCCGGTTCATGTGATAGGTGACGGTGGCCCGGCCGGTGTGGCTCTCCATCAGGTGGTAGTTCCAGCTGGCCCATGCCCGCCGGCGCCGCGGGAGCATCCCGACGTCGGTGTGGAGCACGGCCTCGTTGGGCTGGTAAGGGACGGCACCGAGCACCTGGTGCTCGCGGTCGCCGGCGTCGGCCAGCAGAGCGAGGGCCTGGTCGGCGTGGGTGGCCAGTACCACATGGTCGTAGCGCTCCGGCTCGCCACCATGGGGGGTGACCAGCACGTGCTCGGGGCCCCGGGTGACCGCGTGCACCGGGGTGCGGAGGCGCAGGCGCCCCTCCAGCGTGGCCAGGAGCGACGTCGACGTAACGGGCCGACCCGCCCCGCACGGTGCGCCAGCGGGGGCGTCCGCGGAACGACAGCATCCCGTGATTGTCGAAGAACTCGACCAGGAACCGGGCCGGGAAGGTCCACATCTGATGCGGATCAGCCGACCACACGGCGGCGGCCTGGGGGACGATCAGGCGCTCGATGAACGGACGGGAGAAGCCCTGCTGCTCCAGCCAGTGTCCCAGCGAGGGCCCGGCCCCCTCATGGCCGAGCAGCTCCCGAGCGGCCGCGTTGAACCGGCCCAGGTCGGCGATCATCCGGTGAAATGAAGGCGTGAGGAGGTGGGCCCGCTTGGCGAACAGCCCGTTGGGAGAGCCGCCGTTGAACTCAAAATCCCCACGGCCGTCGCTGACGCCGAAGGTCATCGTCGACGGCTGACTCGCCACCCCCAGACGGGCCAGCAGGCGCTGGAAGTTCGGGTAGTTGCGGTCGTTGAACACGATGAAGCCCGTGTCGACGTAATGGGTCTCATCGGCGGTGTCGACGCGGACCGTGTTGGTGTGGCCCCCGGCGTAGGCCTCGGCCTCAAACACCGTCACCTCGTGGGCCCGGGCCAGCAGATGGGCCGTCACCAGGCCGGAGACGCCGGCGCCCACCACGGCGATCCTCATCGGGGGTATGGGGACGGCATCTGGTCTAATCCAAGCATGTTCCGGTATCGCTTACGGTAGCGGTAAAGACGCTATGAGATCCTACGGATCTCAAGCGATTTCGGATCAGTCAGCTGACCGAAACGAGGAGGACCGGCGGATGGGTGGGCACGCGGGATCCGCCCGGCGGCTCCGGCGTCACCATCACCGTGGTGTTCCGTGGCAGCTGTCCCGGTACCGCGACGGAGGCCGAGCCGTCCCGAGTCACGCTGAACAGCGCGTCGGTCGGCTGGGGCGGCCGCGCTCCATGCTTGACCCAGACCTCGTAGATGTCGCCGGAGGGGGGCGGGGCAAAATGGCTGAGCACCAGCTGACCGCGACCGCCGCTGACCCGCAGCGCGGCGCGCTGACCGGGCGCCGTGCCGTGAGCCGGATACAGGTGGGAGGTCGCCCCGGAGCCGAGCCGGGCGGCGACCACGGCCACGACGGCGAGCACGGCCAGAGCGGCCACCGCCGGACGCAGCCAGGACGTCGTTCGCCCCTTGGCCGGGGCGATCCGGGGCGGGCGCTCCGCCGCCTGGACCTCGGTCAGGACGCGGCGGCGCAGCCCGGCCGGAGCGCGGCGGGCCGGGGCGGTGAGGGGCAGGGCGTCGACCACCGGCCTCAGGGCGGCCAGCTCCTCTCGGCACTGCGGGCAGGTCTCCAGGTGGGCGGCGAACGCCTGCGCCTCGGCCGGGTCCAGGGCACCCAGGGCATACGCGGCGAGGTCGGCGCCGCACTCCCGGGGGCGATGGGGCTCGCTCATCCACCCACCCCCGCGGGCTCGCCCATCGCCAGCCGGAGCTTGGACAGGCCCAGGCGCATCCGGCCCTTGACCGTGCCGGCCGGAAGCTCCAGCAGCTCGGCGATCTGGCTGTGGCTGAAGCCGCTGAAGAACGCCAGCTCAATGACCCGGCGCTGGTCGGTGGGCAGCTCCCCCAGAGCCTGGCGCAGCCGGCCCGCGTCGGCCCGGTGCTCCACCTCGGCGGGGATGTCGTCGTCGGCCGCCAGCCGGCCGACCGCCTCGTCGTCCTGGATGTCGCGCCCGGTACGCACGCTGTCTCGCCGGAACCAATCGATCGTCCGGTTGCGGACGACGCCCAGGACCCAGGAGCGAACGCTCCCCCGGGTGCGATCGTAGTGCGCCCCGCTGCGCCACAGCGACAGGAACGCCTCCTGGACGATGTCCTCCGCCACGCCGCGGCGCCCGCACATCCGGTAAGCGAGCGAGAAGGCGGCGTCGGCGTGACGGTCGAACACCACCTCAAACGCCCGCGGATCGCCCTGGTGCAGCAGCGGCATCAGGTCCTCATCGGCGAGCTCCCGGAGGTCCGGGCCGGGCCTGCGGAGCTTGCGGGGCGGGCGAAACATGGTCTGGGTGGTCGATCAGGTGGGAGGCGCGACAGGGTCAATACGCAGTCTGACGCCGGGTGGATCACTGAGAGGGAGCTCAAGATCGGTGTCGAACTGCCGATGAACCTATGTCCGCGGCACGCGACCGCCCCGGATCAACGCTATGGCATCGCTCCCTCGTTCTCCAGTAGCCAGCCTCCGTGGGCGTTTCACCGAGCAGCACGCCCGGCGCCTGCTGTGGCGGGCCGGCTTCGGCCCCCGGCCGGGTGAGGTCCGTCGCCTGGCGGCGTTGGGGCTCGACGGCGCCGTGGCCTCGCTCACCCGGCCCGCCGGGCGGGCCCGGCTGATCGGACACTCTCCCCATGGCGCTCCGGGCCAGCCTCTGGACCCCATCGACGTCTGGGGCGACGATCACTGCTGGTGGCTGGACCGGATGGTGCGCTCCGACCAGCAGCTGGTGGAGCGAATGACGCTGGTGTGGCACAGCTGGTTTGCCACCTCGGTGGACGGGGCCACGGCGGCGCTGATGCTGCGTCAGAACCGGATGATGCGCGCCCACGCGCTCGGCAACTTCCACCGGCTTCTGATGGAGGTCACCCGTGACCCCGCGATGCTGCTCTGGCTGTCCGGCTCGTCGAACACCAAGTACAGCCCCAACGAAAACTACGGCCGGGAGATGATGGAGCTGTTCACGCTGGGCGCCGGACGCGGCTACACCCAGCATGACGTCCATCAGCAGGCGCGGGCGCTGACCGGCTTCACCAACCAGTGGGGCAGCCAGGGTCCGTCGCGGTTCCGCTTCGATCCGGCGCTGCACGACGACGGGGTCAAGGTGATCTTCGGTCACCGGGGCCGGTTTGACTGGCGCGACAGCTGCCGCCTGTGTGTCCGGCACCCGGCGCATCCGTCGTTCCTGATCACCAAGCTCTGGAGGTACTTCGTCGCTGACCCCATCCCCGCCGGGACCCGCCGCGCGCTGGAGCATGCCTATGTGGCCGGCGGCTACGAGGTCCGGCCGCTTCTGGAGGCGATCCTCCGCCACCCGCTGTTCTACGAGGGGGCCCGGATGGTGATCCCGCCGGTTGTCTACTGCGCCGGGCTGCTCCGGGCGCTGGGCCAGACGGTCCAGACCAACGACTGGGCCTGGATCGGTCAGCTCACCGGGCAGCGTCTGTTTGAGCCGCCGAACGTCGCCGGTTGGGATTACGCTCACTGGCTGGACACCTCGCGCTGGTCCGGGCGGTTCACCGCCGTCAACTACGCCCTCATGGGCACGATGATCAAGCCGGATTCCCACCGCTACCCGGAGCGGGAGTCAGCGCCGCAGGCGGTTGCCCGCGCCGTGGCCTTCTGGGGCGCCCCGGCGCTCTCGACGGCCAGCCACCGGTCGCTCATGGCGTTCAGCCGGCGGGCGCAGCGGATGATTACCGCCGACTGGGAGCAGGTCCCCTACCGGATCATGCGCCAGAACGCGCTGCGGGCTCTCATTCCCACCCTGCCGGAGTGGCAGACGTGCTGAGCCGTGGCTGCTGCGAGGGCTTCACCCGGGCCGAGGCGATGCGTGCCGCCGCGGCCGGCGGCCGCGCGGGCGGTCCGCGGGAATGGGACCCCCGGATGCCGGTGCCGGCCGGGGCGGGGCTGGACCGACGGCGGTTCCTGCTCGGCGCCGCCGGGGCCGCCGGCGGCCTGATGTCGGTGTACGGCGCCGGCCGGCTCGGCCTGGGGGGCCGGGCGCTGGCTGAGGGGATCGCCGAGGCGGCCACCACGCAGGGGCCGGCGAGCCCGATTCTGGTCTCGATCTTCCTCGCCGGCGGAATCGATGCCCTGTCGGTGCTGGCACCGACCGAGGATCCCGGCTACCGGCGGCTCCGGCCCACGCTGGCCGTGGCTCCGGGGGCGGGGGTTCCGTTCACCGAGGATCCGGCGCTCAGCTGGGGACCGGCCGCCGGCGCGTTCGCCCGTCTGCACAACGCAGGGCGCGTCACCGTGTTTCCGGGCATCGGCTACACCGATCCCGACATGTCACATTTCACCTCGCGCCACTACTGGGAGGTGGGAGCGGCCGATGACCGCCTGACCACCGGATGGCTGGGTCGCTACCTGGACGTCGCCGGCAGCCCGGGCAACCCGCTCCAGGGGCTGTCGATGGACGGCGAGATGAATCCCACGCTGGCCACCGCCCGCAACCCGGTGGCCGCCATCGACCGTCCGGAGAGCTTCTCTCTGTGGCTGAACGACGTCTGGGGCGACGTGTTCACGGCCACCCTGGACGCCGCATCCTCGCTGGGGGACGCGCAGCGGCGCTCCCATGATCCGGCGCTCGCCCAGGTGGCGCAGGCGGCCTCCGAGGTGGGGACCGTCCGCCGGGCCCTGGCCCCGTTTCGGACGGCCGCCGGACGGGCGGCCTACACCTCCCCGGTCACCTACCCCACGGCCGGATCGACCGATTTCCCCCAGCGCCTGGCCGGCCTGGCGGCCATGATCGCGGCCGGCCTGCCGCTGCGCTGCGTGGCGCTGACGCCGGAGATGCAGTTCGACACCCACGCCGCGCAGGCCAAGACATTCGACACCGGGGTGTCGGTGGTGGGGGAGGCGATCGCGGCGTTTCAGGCCGATCTGGAAGCCCGGGGACTGGCCGACCGGGTGGTGACCCATGTCTGGTCGGAGTTTGGCCGGCGGGCCCAGGAGAACGGCTCGGCCGGAACTGACCACGGCGCGGCGGGCGTCTCGCTGCTGATCGGCACGCGGGTGACGGGGCGGATGGTCGGCGAATGGCCGGTCCTCACCGACCTTGACGCCAACGGCAACCAGCGGGAGAACGTCGACTTCCGCGGCGTGTACTGCTCGCTGCTGGAGCAGTGGTTCGGTCAGGACGCCGCCCAGGTCATTCCCGGCGCTCCGGGCTTCGCCCGCTACCGCCTGATCGCATGAGAGTGCGCCTGATCATCGTGGTGGCCATGCTGGCCACGCTGGCCGGTTGGGTCCCCGGAGGGGCCGCCGCCCGCCCGCCGGCGCGGCTGCTCGTCTACGCCCAGGAGTGGTCACTGTGGCCGTCACGCTCCTGGATCCCGGCCGGAACCGTGGTGGTGCAGCTGTGGAACCGGGGTCAGGACGCCCATGACCTGCGCATCCGGCGCCTGAACGGGCGCGGACAGATGGTGGGTCGGGCCCAGGGCGTGCGGGTGACCCTCTCCGGCCGGATCAGCCAGGCCACCTGGCACCTGGGCCGCGGCACCTACGAGCTGTACTGCTCCATGCCCGGCCACATGCGCAAGGGCATGCACGCCCGGCTCAGCGTGCGGTAGCCGCGCGCGTCTCCAGCAGCTCCCCAGGGGGGTCGCCGAGCAGCAGCCAGCCCCGGGGCAGGTCTCGCACCAGCTCCTGGCGGTAGAGCTCGGCCAGGCCGGTAGTGACGGTGGGCCGCCGCGCCGCCACCAGGTCGGCCAGGACCGAATGGGTGAGCGCCAGCGGCAGGAACACGCCCTCGCTGCGGACCCGCCCCCAGCGTTCGGCGAGATGCCAGAACATCATGTGCAGGCGGATGTTGACCCGGGCCTGATGGACGATTGCCATGTTGACCGCCAGGTGGCGGGAGCGATCCAGGGCCCGGCCCACCAGCCGGCCCGTGAGCTCTGGATAGGCGGCCAGGCGGCGGGCCGCCGCCTCGTCGAGGATGGCCAGCCGTACGGGCTCCAGCACGCGCCATCCGGTCGTCTGGGGGAGGGCGCCGGAGCCCGGCTCGCCCTGCCAGGGCTGCAGGAGATCGCCCTGGCCCAGCAGCTCGGCGCCGAACCGGCCGTCGATGCCCACCCGGCGCAGCAGGAGTCCGTCCAGCACCAGCAGGCCGATGCCGGCTCCCACCGAGTCCACGCCCTGAACCCGCCACCGGCCGGTGGCAATGGTCGAGGTCCGGGCCACGCAGGACTCGACCGCCTGGGGGCGCAGGGCGACTGGGACTGACTCGGCCAGGTCGGGGTCCTCACGAAGGACATGACAGACGGTCATGGGCACGGGGCCGCTCGCTTCATCCCTCGGAGTATGGGACACGCCGCTCCGAGGAGTCCGGGGGAGACGTAGAATCGGCCGGGAACCGGCGAGCATCATTCAAGGAGAGGCCGATGAGGGAGTCCTATGCGCGCGGCAGCAGCTCGACGCCGCTCCTGGAGGAGACGATCGGCGCCAACCTGCGCCGGACAGTCGAGCAGTTCGGTGCGCGTGAGGCGCTCGTCTCCTGTGCTCAGGGCCTCCGGTACACCTACGCCGAGCTGGGGGCGGCGGTGGATGAGGTGGCGCGGGGGCTGATGGCGGCCGGGCTCCAGAAGGGAGATCGTCTGGGCATCTGGAGCCCCAACTGCGCGGAGTGGACCCTGGTCCAGTACGCCAGCGCCGAGATCGGCGTGATCCTCGTCAACGTCAACCCGGCCTATCGGACCTCGGAGCTGCAGTACGCGCTCGCCCAGTCGGGCTGTCGCATGCTCATCGCCGCTCCGGCGTTCAAGACCTCTGATTACCGCGGGATGCTCGCCGAGGTGCGCGAGCGGCTGCCGGACCTGGAGCGGACGGTGTTCCTGGCCGGGCCGGATTGGGAGGAACTGGTGGAGGGCGCCGCCGGGGTGGGGGAGGCCGAGCTGCGGAATCGGTCAGCCGGGCTGGATCACCGCGACCCCATCAACATCCAATACACCAGCGGCACCACCGGCTTTCCCAAGGGAGCGACGCTCACCCATCGCAACATCCTCAACAACGGGTTCTTTGTGGGGGAGTACTGCCGATACACCGAGACCGACCGGGTCTGCATCCCGGTGCCGTTCTACCACTGCTTCGGCATGGTGATGGGCAACCTGGGGGCGACCTCGCACGGCGCGGCGATGATCATCCCGGCTCCCGCGTTCGATCCCGAGGCCACGCTGGAGGCCTGCGCCACGGAGCGCTGCACGTCGCTGTACGGGGTGCCCACCATGTTCATTGCCCAGCTGGACCACCCGCGGTTTGCCGAGTTCGACCTCAGCTCATTGCGGACCGGCATCATGGCCGGGTCGCCCTGCCCGGTGGAGGTGATGAAGCGGGTGGTCGAACAGATGCATATGAGCGAGGTCGGCATCGCCTACGGCATGACCGAGACCTCGCCGGTCTCCACCCAGACCGCCCACGATGATCCGCTGGAGAAGCGGGTCGGTTCGGTGGGCCGTGTCCATCCCCATGTGGAGGTCAAGGTGGTGGATCCGCTGGACGGGGCCGTGGTGGACCGGGGCGAGGCCGGCGAGTTGTGCACGCGCGGCTACAGCGTGATGGCGGGGTACTGGAACGACCCGGAGCGCACCGCCGAGGCGGTCGACCCCGACGGGTGGATGCACACCGGTGATCTGGCCACGATGGACGACGACGGCTACGTCAACATCGTGGGGCGGATCAAGGACCTGGTCATCCGGGGCGGCGAGAACGTGTATCCCCGGGAGGTGGAGGAATTCCTCTACGGACATCCGGACATCGCCGACGTGCAGGTGATCGGCGTGCCCGACGATCGCTTCGGCGAGGAGCTGATGGCGTGGGTGATTCCGCGCGGCGGCGCCGCCCTGAACACCGATTCAGTGCGCGCGTTCTGCCAGGGGCGCATCGCCCATTACAAGATTCCGCGCTACGTCAAGGTCGTCGATGCGTTCCCGATGACGGTCACCGGCAAGGTGCAGAAGTTCAGGATGCGCGAGCAGGCGGTGCAGGAGCTGGGCCTGGCCGGCTCGGCGGCGGTGCGGACGGCCTGATCAGACGGGCTAGCGCAGGTGCGGCGGCCAGTGCATGGCGCCGAGCCCGGGCGGATCCTGGGGCCAGACCAGCAGGACGGTGCAGCCGGCATGGTCGAGGACGAAGCGGCTCCACCGGCCCAGGCTCTTGGGCTCCCGGCGGGGTCTGCCGTCCCGGGCGAGCACCAGCAGGTCGGCCCCCTCGCAGGCCTCCAGCACCTCCCGCTCCACCCGGCCGCGGCGGGTGACGAGCTGGGCGGGGCGTCCCAGCCGATCCCGGGCTGCGGCCAGAAGCGCCTGGGCCTCGCCCTCTGAGATGTCCCGGACGGTGGGCCCGGGCGGCGGATGGGGGTGACGGCCGAGCAGGCCGGGCCCGGGCCGGGCGGCGAGCTGCTCCACGTCGGAGGCCGCTACGTGAAGCAGCATGACCTCGGCGTCGGGCGGCAGGAACGCCCGCGCGCGGTCGACGGACCTCTCCCAGCTGTCCTCGACGATCCAGATCACCGCTCGCATGGCCACTACACCTGTAAAGCCAACCACAGCGCGACCGTGCTCACCACCAGGATTACCGGCACGGTGAGGGCGCCGAGGGTGAGGAACTGGAGCGTGTCCACGGCCTCGTCGTGCGCGTGGACGATCCGACGCCACAGCAGAGTGGCCAGCGATCCGACGAAGGTGAGATTAGGACCGACGTTGACACCGATCAGCATGGCCAGCAGGCTGCCGGGCGCGCCCGCCGCCACCACCGGCACCAGGATGAGGGTGGCCGGCAGGTTGTTGACCAGGTTGGCGAGCACGGCGCTCACCGCCGCCACCCCCAGGAGCGCCGGCAGGTCGCTGCCGTGGGGTACCGCCGCGTCGACCACCGAGGACAGCCCGTGCTGACCCGCGGCGGCCACAATCACCCCCAAGGCCAGCACGAAGGCCAGGAACGTCGGCTCGGCGGCGGTGATCAGCTCGGCCGGGCGGGGACGCTGGCGCACGGTGAGGACGGCCGCCCCGGCGACGGCAAACCACACCGGGGCCACGCCCACCGCCGAGCTCACGGCAAACCCGGCCAGGGTGAACGCCACCACGGCCAGGGCGAAGCCGGGAAGCGGTGGGCGCTGCCCCAGGTCCGGTGGGGGGCCGGACCCGGCGCGCAGCTCGCCCCGAAACGTCCGGGACAGGACGAGCCACTCGATGGCCAGCGCCGCCAGCCAGGGCAGGGCCATGAGCCCGGCAAACCGGGTGAACGAGACACCGGCGGCGCTGAAGGCCAGCAGATTGGTCAGGTTGGAGACCGGCAGGAGCAGGGAGGCCGTGTTGGCCAGGTGCGAACAGGCGTAGACATGCGGGCGGGGGCTGGCCCGCAGGCGAGCGGCGGTGGCAAACACCAGGGGCGTGAGCAGCACGATGGTGGCGTCCAGGCTGAGCACCGCGGTCGTCCCGGCCGCGGCCAGGAACACCATCGCCAGCAGGCGACGCGGCCGCCCCGCCGAGTCGATCGCCATGACCGCCCCCAGCGCCTCAAACACGCCGGCGCGGCGGCAGCCGTCAGCCAGGACGAGCAGCGCCGCCAGAAAGCCGACCGTCGGCCCCAGCCGCCCCAGGGCGGTGCGGGCCCCATGGAGACTGATCGTCCCGGCGGCAACCAGGATGACCGCCGCCAGGATCGCCACCGCCCAGTCCGGAGCCCGGCGGGAGCGAGCCACGGCTGCGGTCAGGGTCGCCACCAGCGCGACAAGCGCGAGAGCTTCGCTCACTCAAACCTGATCGCCGGGCGCATCGGTGCCACATCATCCCGGTCGCCGGCCGGCCATGCCGTCAGCGCCCGGGGGAGAGCGTGCTGCCGTCCGATGCCCTCATGCCCCTGAAATGCCGGGAAACGGATCTTAGATACGACTTACGCCGGTCCGACGTTCATCTTCGCGCTGGCGGCGATCCTTCTCTCAGCAACTGATTGAGACCAAGAGCCAAGGAGCCGACCATGATCACCGCCGCCATCGTCCTCAACATCATTTTCGCCGCCATCGTCATCGTTGCCGTGGTGACGCCGCTGGCCCGCGCCATTCGCACCTCGGCGGCCGCGACGCCGACCGCGACGCCGACGCCGGCCGCCGCCCGGTCCCAGCGGGAGCGCGCCCGGCGCCGTTCCGGCGGCCTGGTCGCCGCCCGCCCCTGGGCCTAACCCCCCCCCGCCCGGCGGCCGCGGGACCCCCCGCGGCCGCTGGGTCGTCACCGGGCCGCCTGCGCGCCGTGCTCTCTCACGGGGAGCTCGTCCTGCATGATCGTGCCGAGCGCCTGCGCCGGGACAGCGCGCTGCTGGCCGCCAGCTACCTGGGCGAACGGCGCGCCTGACGCGGCGTCCAGGAGCGGCTGGGGTGAACGCTGGGGAGACGTGCCGTCCGGCGTGGGATGAAAACGGCGTATACGGCCGTTTTCATCCCGACCGGCGGTCATGGCCGCGCCCGCGGGGGCGGCGGAGCCCCTCCGGGGCGGGCGGGGGTTACGGGGCGCGGGTGGCGCCCGTCTTGCGGACCACGATCGTGCCCGAGCTCTCCGGGTGCAGGCTGCCCGGCGCGTAGTCGAACACCACCTTGGTGGCGAAGTTCATGACCGCGCGCGCAAAGGTACCTTCGCCTCCGTGCGGTTCCCAGCCGGCGCGGGCGCGGTTGCACCCGGGGGAGACATATGCTGCGCGGCCAGCAGGATGACACCGATCGACCTGAAACGGAGGGGCTTGTGAACGCGCAACCGCAGGCGCGACTGGCCGGGAAGGTCGCGCTGATCACCGGAGGGGCCGGCAGCATCGGGCTCGCCACCGCCCGCGCGTTCGTCGCGGCCGGTGCGCGGGTGATGATCGTGGACCTGGAGCCGGAGGCGCTGGAGCGCGCGGCGGGCGAGAGCGCCGGGGAGGCATTGGCCTGGCGCGCCTGCGACGTGACCCGCAGCGACGATGTGGCGGCCGCGGTGGCCGCCACCGTGGAGCGCTATGGGCGGCTGGACTGCGCGTTTGCCAACGCCGGCGTGTTCGGCGTGGTGGCGCCGGTGACCGAGTACCCGCTGGACGTATTTGAGCGCGTGATGGCGGTCAACGTGGTCGGCAGCTTCCTGGTCGCCCAGCATGCGCTCCGGGTGATGGCGCCCGGGGGGAGCCTGATCATCAACTCCAGCGTCGTCGGTCTCACCTCAGACCGCGGGATCGCCGCCTATGCCACCTCCAAGCATGCGGTGGTGGGGCTCATGCGCACCGCCGCCAAGGAGATGGCCCCGCAGGGCATCCGAGTCAATACGCTGCATCCCGGCCCCACCGACAACGCGTTTCAGCACGCGATTGAGGTGGAGGCGGTCGGCGTCTCCGAAGCGGAGGCCTCCGCGGCCTTCGAGCAGATGATCCCCCTGGCCCGTCACGCGACACCGGACGAGATCGCCCAGGGGGTGGTGTATCTGGCCAGCGACGAGAGCGCGTTCATGACCGGGCACACGCTGACGGTCGACGGGGGTTTGTCGATCTAGACGGGGCGGCGACTCAGGACCGGCGGGCGGCCAGCAGCACCGACAGGGAGAGCAGCCCGGCCACGGCCACCGGCAGGATCCACCAGGCGGCGATGCTGGTGCCGGCGATCAGCGCAGTCAGGGCCAGGGCGGCGACGACGCCCACGGCGATCCGCCAGTCGTCGCCGACCACAAAGTCCCACAGAAAGCGGGCCAGGGCCTCCAGGTACCTCACGCGCCGATCACCTCCGTCCGCCGCGCCTCCGGGGTGCGGGCGCCGGCCGGGGCGGGCACCCGCCGCCGGAGCAAACCCACCAGCCCCAGGGCGACCGCGAGCGTGCCCGGGATGAGCGCCAGCAGGGCGGCGTCGCCGCCCGGCCAATGGGCTCCGGCGCCCTCGGCTCCCCAGAACATCCCAAACGAGGTCAGCATCACGCCCACGCCGAACTTCAGCGTGTTCTCCGGGACCCGGGACAGGGGAGCGTGCACGGCCACCCCGGCGGTGAGGATCGCCAGCACGGCGGCACCGGCAGCGACGGCGGCCAGTCCAATGTTGTGCTGGTTGGCCCCAAACGTGAGCACGATAAAGATGACCTCCAGTCCCTCCAGGAACACGCCCTTGAACGAGACCGTGAACGAGTAGGCGTCAAACCCGGGCCCGACCGCGCCCGCTCGCTCCGCCGCGGTCAGCTCCTCCCGATAGATGGCATCCTCGTCGTGCTGTGACTTCCACCCTGAGGCGCGGAGGATCGCCTTGCGCACCCACTGCAGCCCGAATACCAGCAGCAGCCCGCCCACCACGACGCGCAGCGCGTTGATCGGCAGCGACGTGACCGCCGGGCCGAGGGCGACGGTCAGGACGGCGAGGGCCAGGATGGCGCCGCCGACGCCGATGAACGTCGAGCGCCAGCTGCGCGTGGTGCCCACCGCCAGGACGATCGTCAGCGCCTCCACCGCCTCCACCGCGCAGGCCACGAACACCGACAGCGCGAGGCCGACTTCGGTACCGCTCATGGCCACGAATCTAGCGGTCGTCGGCTCACGGTCGATTAAGCTCTGACGGTATGGCTGGACCCCAGGGACCCTTTGTCCCGGCGCAGGCGGCGCCGGATCCGATCGACCCGCAGCTCCGGGTGGGCCACGTCCACCTGCGCACGGCCGACATCGACCGGGTCCGCGCTTTCTACGTCGACATCATGGGCTTCGACGTCATCTTTGAGGCCCGGGACGTTCCCGGCTGGGGCACCACCGGCGACATCCTGTTCCTGTCGGCCGGCGGCTATCACCACCACCTGGGCTTCAACACGTGGAAGTCGGCCGGCGGGCCGCCCCAGCCCGACGGAGTCACCGGCCTGCACCACGTGGCCCTGAACTTCTCCACCCGGGCTCGCCTGGCCCACACGGTCAAGCGCCTGATCGACGCCGGCGTCCCCCTCCGTCAGCTGACCGACCATGGCACCCACCAGGCCGTCTACCTGTCCGATCCGGACGGCAACGACCTGGAGCTGGCCTGGGATCGCCCGTTTGACCAGTGGCCGGTCTACGGGGCCGCCGATGCGCCCGCCATCGATGCGCCGCTGGACCTGGACGACCTGCTGGCTGCGGACGAGGTTCCGGCCCGCGGCCTAGCGCCGGGTCAGCGGCCGGGATCCAGCGCCGCGGTGGCCAGCACCGTCAGCCGGCGCAGCGCGCCCGGCGCGATGGCGTTGTACAGCGGGCTCCAGCTGCCGTCGGTGATGATGCGGTTGACCAGGGCCATACCCTCGGCGTCGACGGGACGCCCATCCCGCAGACGATCAATCAGCACGCGGAGCGGCGGCGCGGCGGTGAGCACCTCACGGCGGCGGACCGGTGTGCCGGTCAGGCTGCGCGGGTGCGGATGGCGCACCTCGTCGAGGGTGCGCTGAAGGGTGCGGGCCAGGATGAGCCGCTCCCGGGAAGCGGTGAGCTGCTGGGCGCGGAGGATCAGCTCCTCCGAGGACGTCGGGTCCGCCCCCTCGGACAGTTGCTCGGTCAGCGCCGCCCGCCGCAGGGCGACACGCAGCCGCACCACCGGAGACGGATCGGCCCCCCGGGCCGGCCGCCGCACAAACCAACCGGCATGAGGAGGAGTGGCGATGGCGGGCATGACCGTCAGGCTAAGTCCGGCCCTGTGATGAGACCGTGAAGAACGCGCCGTCCCGCGTAGTGATTTTGTGAAGGTGGTGCCCGGGGCGCCCGTCGCTACGCTGCGCGGGCTTTGATCGTGCTCCGCATCAGCGTGGCCCTGGTGGGCATCATCGGCGTGTTCGGCGTGTTGCTGTCCGTCCTGCGCACGGTGGTGCTGCCCCGGGCAGTCCCGGCGCGCCTGGCCCGGTTCACCTTTCTGGCGGTGCGCAGCGCCCTGCTCCTGCGCCTGCGCCTGGGCAACTCCGACTATGAGACTCGCGACCGGGTGTTCGCCCTCCAGGCGCCCCTCGGCCTGTTCGCCCAGCTGCTCACCTGGTCGGTGCTGATCTTCCTCTACGTGGCGGCGATCTTCTGGGCGCTGTCGCCCCAGGGGGCCACGGGACCGAACATCGTGCAGTCGCTGGAGCTGTCCGGATCGTCGATGGTGACGCTCGGCATCGACCACCCCCAGGGGCTGGTGCGGCACCTGGTGGCCTTTGCCGCCGCCGGGGTCGGTCTGACCCTGCTGGCGCTGGTCATCACCTACCTGCCCAGCCTGTACGGAGCCTTCTCCCGGCGCGAGGCCCTGATCGCCAAGCTGGTGGTCCGCACCGGGAGCCCGCCCTCCGGGCTGGCGCTGCTCCGGCGCACCTGGGAGCTGGACCGCTTCGGCCAGCTCGATGAGGTCTGGGACAGCTGGGAGAACTGGTTTGTGGAGCTGGGGGAGTCCCACACCACGTTTCCCCAGCTCGGCTTCTTCCGCTCCCCCAATCCCCTCAACCACTGGGTGGTCTCGGGCGAGGCGGTGCTCGACGGTGCCGCTCTGTTCATGACCTCGTGTGCGGTGGAGCGGCAGTCCCGCAGCGAAATGTGCGTCGATGCCGGCGTGGGTGCGCTGGTGGCCATCGCCCAGTTCCTGGGGATCCCGCGCCGGCCCGAGGAGCCCGAGGCGGAGGCAGAGATCGACCTGCCGCGGGACCGGTTTGACGCGGGCCTGCGCGAGCTGTCGGAGCTGGGGGTGCCGGTGGTCGACGACACCGAGGCCGCCTGGGCCGCCTTCCGCCGGGTCCGGGCGCGCTACGAGCCGCTGATCGCCGTGCTGGGCCGCATGACCGATGCCCCCCAGAGCGACTGGAGCTCCTGGTCAGACGCACTGCCCCGCCACAGTCCGCCGCTCATCCGCATCCACGGGCGCTGAGGCTCGCGCCCGGCCGCTGTTTGACCGGCAGACAACGGCCGTGTACGGTGGCGCACCACGCCGACTATTGGGAGGGAGCTGATGGCCGCCACATCCGGGACCGGCTTCGCCGCCGAGATCCCGTTCATGGTGCTGCCCGGGATCGGTGGGTTCACCTATACCGGCCCGGTGGCCAAGCAGATCAGCGGCGTCGACATCTCCTGGCTGGTCGGACTGGCCGTGTCCGGGATCTCCTACTGGCTCCTGTCGCGCTCGCTCAACCTGCGGGAGGAGGAGAGCGCGATTGAGATCTCCGACGAGCAGCTAGCGGCGGAGAAGTAGGGTTAGCGGCGCTGTGTCGGTCAATGGCCACGAACGCATTCGCCTCGGCGCCCGGCTGCGCCACGCGCGGGAGGCCAGCCGGCTGACCCTGGAGGACGTGGCCCAACGCAGCGGGGTGACCAAGAGCTTTCTGTCCCGGGTGGAGCGCGACATGACCAGCCCCTCCATCGCCAGCCTGGTGGGCATCTGCGACGCCGTCGGTCTGTCCGTGGGCGACCTGTTCGAAATCCCCCAGGCCACTCTGGTCCGCCGGCGGGACCGGCCGCGGATCGCCGACCTGCCCAAGGCCGCCGACGTGGTCGACACGCTGATCACGCCGTCTGGGCAGCGGCACGTGACCGTGCTGGAGTCCACGGTGGCGGCGGGCGGCTCCGGAGGCGCCGTCCTGTACACGCTGCCCAGCGAATGCGAGGTGTGCTTTGTGCTTGACGGCGTGATCGAGGTCCAGGTGGAGGACGAGACGTTTCGCCTTCAGGCCGGCGACGCGCTCACCTTCGGCGCAGCGGTGCCGCATACGTGGCGCGCCACCTCGGGTGGCGCTCGCGTCCTGTGGATCCTGGCTCCGGCGCTGCCGGACCCCCAGCGGGTGGGGCGATGACCCCTGAGCCGCGGTTCCAGCCACCGGACGCCAGCGCCGCCCCGCGGTACAGCGGGCTGCGCACATTCGCCCGCCTGCCGCACGTGGAGGTCCCGCACCCTGATGTCGACGCCGTGGTCATCGGCGTGCCCTTCGACACCGCCACCAGCTTTCGCACCGGCGCGCGGTTCGGCCCCGAGGCGGTGCGGTCGGCGTCCACGCTGCTGCGCCCCTACCACCCGCCTCTGGACGTCAACGTGTTCGGCACCCTGTCGGTGGTCGACGGCGGCGACCTGGCGATCACTCCGGGCAACGCTGCGCGGACGGCCGAGCAGATCCATGCCGGGCTCACGCCGGTGCTGGAGGCGGGCATCGTGCCGGTCGTCCTCGGCGGCGACCACTCCATCGTGCTCGGCGAGCTGCGGGCCCAGGCGGCGCGCCATGGTCCGGTCGGCCTGGTGCTGCTCGACGCCCACGCCGACACCTGGGATCAGTACTACGGTGAGCGCTACTTCCACGGGACGCCCTTCCGCCGCGCGGTCGAGGAGGGCCTGCTGGATCCGGGGCGGTCGCTGCTGGCCGGCATGCGCGGGCCGCTGTATGCGGCCGCTGACGCCACCCAACCGGTGGAGATGGGGTTTGAGGTCATCCCCGGCGATGAGCTTCAAGCGATGCCTCCCCAGGAGTACGGCCGGCGGGTGCGGGCGCGGATCGGCGACGGTCCGGTGTTCATGTCCTTTGACATCGACGTCCTGGACCCGGCGTTTGCACCGGCCACCGGGACGCCGGAGGTGGCCGGCCTGTACCCGCGGGAGGCGCTGGCCTTCCTCCGAG
The DNA here is from genome assembly GCA_963753235.1 of uncultured Solirubrobacteraceae bacterium. Classification (GTDB taxonomy): domain Bacteria; phylum Actinomycetota; class Thermoleophilia; order Solirubrobacterales; family Solirubrobacteraceae; genus Palsa-465. Next base: position 154,735 of record CAVWBJ010000002.1, read on the forward strand.
CGCTGGCCGGGATCCGGTTCACCGGCTATGACCTGGTGGAGGTGTCGCCGGCCTATGACTCCCCGGGACAGGTGACGGCGCTGCATGCCGCCGCCGTCGCCTATGAGATGTTGGCCCTGCTGGCGGTGGCGGAGCGATGACTGACCCGGTGGTGGCCTGCTGTCAGCTGGCGCTGCGCGTCGGCGAGACCGAGGCCAACCGCACCGCCTGCCGCACCGCCATCGCCGCGGCTGCCGCCGACGGGGCCGACATCGTGGTGGTGCCGGAGCTGGCCAACAGCGGGTACGTGTTCGCCGATGCCGACGAGGCCCGGGCCTGTGCCGAGACGGTGGCGGGGGATACCGTCACCGACTGGGTCGGTCTGGCGCAGCGGCATGGGCTGGTGGTGGTCGGCGGGTGGTGCGAGCTCGACGACGTCGGCCGAGTGCGCAACAGCGCGGTGATCATCGATCCCGACGGCGTGCGCGCGGTGTACCGCAAGGCGCACCTGTGGGACCGGGAGCAGCTGATCTTTGAGCCGGGCCGGGAGCCGCCGCCGGTGGTGGAGACACGGCACGGCCGGGTGGGCACGATGGTCTGCTACGACGTCGAGTTCCCGGAATGGGTCAGGCTGTCCGCGCTGGCCGGCGCCGACCTGCTGTGCGTGCCCACCAACTGGCCGCGGGAACCGCGCCCGGCCGGCGAGCGCCCGGCTGAGGTGACCCGGGTGCAGGCCAGCGCCTCGGTGAACCGGATGTTTGTGGCCGCCTGTGACCGCGCCGGCACCGAGCGGGGAGTGGACTGGGTGAGCGGGACGGTGATCGCCGGGCCTGACGGCTATGTGCTGGCCGGTCCGGTCTGCCAGGACCAGTCGGTCATCATCTCCGCCCCCTGTCGGCTCGGCGAGGCGCGCCATAAGCGGACCAGCGAACGCAACCACGTCTTCCAGGACCGCCGCCCGGAGCTGTATGCGCCCGTGACCCGCTGACGGCGCCTTCGGGTCATGCTCGATCCGCACTTCGCCATCCTCGGCGCCCTGATCACCGTCGGCGGGAGCGCGTCCTACGCGCGGGACACGCTGCGCGGGCGAACTCAGCCCAACCGGGTGACGTGGATCCTGTGGACGGTGGCGCCGTTGATCGCGTTCGCCGCCGAGCTGGTGCAGGGCGTCGGCCTGGAGGCGCTCATGACCCTGGCCGTGGGGGTGGGGCCGCTGCTGGTGGTGATTGCGTCATACCTCGACCCCCGGGCGTACTACCGCCTGACCCGGTTCGATGGCATCTGCGCCGGCCTGTCGGTGGCCGCGCTCATCGCCTGGGGACTGACCGGCACCGGCAACGTGGCCATCATGTTCAGCATCCTGGCCGACCTGTTTGGGCTCATCCCCACCCTGCGCAAGGCGCGCCGGGACCCAGCGTCGGAGAGCGCCAGCGCGTTTGTGGCCAGCGGTTGCGGCGCCGCCATCACCCTGCTCACCATCTCCATCTGGACGTTCGCCAACGTTGGCTTTGTGCTCTACATCCTGGTGGCCGACGTGACCCTGAGTGCGCTCATCCTCGGCTCCCGGCGCCGCGTGGGCCCGGCCCCGGGGGTCGACGACCCGGGAGCGAGGTCTGCGGACTTGTCCTGAGCGCAGCCCCGGGGCAACTCCGAGGTGGAGGCGGCTCCAGCCGGGTACGGTGCCGAACATGTTCTCCTCGTTCCCCGCCGCCTGGGTGCTGATCGCGCTGCCGTTCATCTCGGCCCTGCTCATCTCGCAGATCCAGCCACTGCGCGAGCTGGCGGTGACCCGTTACCCGCTGACCTGGCCGTTGGGCGTCCTGGGGCTGATCCTGCTCATCGCCGAGCTCATCGGCGCGCTGCCCGCAGCCTCGGCCCTGCCGGTGATGTTCCTGGCCGGCGCGGTCTCCGGCTTCTCTCTGTTCTGGCCGTCCCGGGGGGAGGAACGCGGTGGGCCCGGGCCGGCGCGGGGGCATGACGATGGGCCGCCCTTCAAACCGCTGGGCAGCGGACCGCTGGACTGGGAGCGGTTTGACCGCCTGCGGGCCGAATGGGGCCGCCGCCAGAGTCGGCCGCGGCCGCGCCCCTCCCGGCGGTAACGCGGCGTTACAGCCGACCATCCCCGGGTATCGCCGGCTCATCGTGACGAACCCGGAGGTGGTGATTGTGCCCTATGAGGATGGTCCGTACCTGATCCGAGGGCCGGTGATCCTGCGTGATCAGAGCGGCAACGACATCCCGGTCAATCGCCGGATCGTGGCCCTGTGCCGCTGCGGCCGCTCTCAGACCCGGCCGTTCTGTGACGGGACCCATCGGGCCATCCGGTTTCAGGCCCGGTCCTCGCCCGAGTCGTTTCCGCCGCCCCCTGAAGCCGGCACCCCGGCGGGAGCGGAGGGGTGACGGTCACCCGGCCCGCCGACCTCGGCTCCGGGGGCCGCCGGGTGGCGCTTCCTCCGGCGCGCGGGCCGTGGACGGAGGCGCTGTACGCGCTCCTGCGCCGGCCGGCCGCCGTCGCCGCCGCCGACGTCCCACCGATCCCCGCTGGGAGCGTGCTCTATGACGACGATCTCCAGCTGGCCCTGTACCTCTGCTACGAGCTGCACTATGCCGGGCTGGAGGGCGTCGATGACCGGTGCGAGTGGAGTCCGGTGGCGCTCATGCTCCGGGGAGCGCTGGAGACGGCGTTTGAGGCGGCGATCCGGGCCGTGGTGCCGATCCGCCCGGCCGGCCGCACGCCGGTGGGACAGACCCTGCAGGCCCTGGTCCGTGACGACGACGGTCCCCCGCTCTCCCGGTATGCCGAGACCCGGGCCAGCGAGGTGCAGCTGCGCGAGCACGTGGTGCATCGCTCGGCCTACCAGCTCAAGGAGGCAGACCCGCACACGTTCGGGATCCCCCGGCTGGCCGGGCCGCCCAAGGCGGCGCTGGTGGAGATCCAAACTGACGAGTACGGCGGCGGAGATCCCAACCGTATGCACGCGACACTGTTTGCCAACACGATGCGGGGTCTCGGTCTGGACGCTCGGTATGGTGCCTACCTGCCGGTGCTGCCGGGGATCACGCTGGCCACGGTGAACCTGGTGTCGATGTTCGGGCTGCACCGGAGACTGCGGGGAGCGCTGACCGGCCATCTGGCCGTGTTTGAGATGACCTCCTCCATCCCCAACCGGCGCTACGGAAACGGGTTTCGCCGGCTGGGGTACGGCCGCGATGTCACCGACTTCTATGACGAGCACGTCGAAGCCGACGCGGTCCACGAGAGCATCGCCGCCTGGGATCTCGCCGACGGGTTGGCGCGGGCCGAGCCGGCGCTCGCCGATGACATCGTGTTCGGCGGGCTGGCCCTGCTGACCCTGGAAGCGCTGTGGGCCCAGCATCTGCTCAACGCCTGGAGCGGGGACCGGACCTCGCTCACCGAACCCCTGTGCTGGACGCCCCGCCCCTGACCGAGGCCTCCAGCTACGTCCTGCCGGTTCGGATGGCAACCGTCGCCGAGGGCGAGGAGCTCACCGCCTATCTGACCACGCTTACCGGCTGGTGCCCGGACGTGGTCGTGGTGGACGGGTCACCACCGCCGGTGTACGCCGCCAACCACCGGCGCTGGGGGGACCGGCTGCGCCACGTCCGGCCAGACCCGGCCCACCGGTCGCTCATGGGCAAGGTCCCCGGCGTCCTCACCGGGCTGGATCTGGCCCGTCATGAACGGGTGGTGATCGCCGACGACGACGTGCGCTATGACGCTCCGAGCCTGAAGCGGGTGCTCGACCTGCTGGAGGACCATGATCTCGTCCGCCCCCAGAACTACTTCTGTCCGCTGCCCTGGCACGCCGTCTGGGACACCGCTCGGTCGCTGCTCAATCGCTGCGGCGGCGCCGATTTTCCGGGGACGCTGGCAGTGCGCCGCTCCACCTTTCATCGTCTGGGTGGCTACGACGGCGACGTCCTGTTTGAAAATCTGGAGCTGATCCGGACGATCCGAGCCGGGGGCGGGCGCGTGGCCGCACCGCTCGATCTGTATGTGGCCCGGCGGCCCCCCAGCGCCCGGCACTTCTGGGGCCAGCGGACTCGCCAGGCCTACGACGACTTCGCCATTCCGGCACGGATGGCCGTGTGGCTGGCCATCGTCCCCGGCCTCATCCTGGCGGCACTGCGGCGGCGCCCCGGGGGGCCCGCCTCCGCGGCGGCCGCGGCCATGATCGCCGCCGAGTTGGGCCGCCGCCGAGGCGGTGGCACCGCCGTGTTTCCGGCGCGCGGCTCCCTGTTGGCTCCCCTGTGGCTGGTGGAGCGTGGCGTGTGCGCGTGGCTGGCGCTGGGGCAGCGGTGGCGGTTTGGTGGCGTGCGCTACGGCGACAGCGTCATCCCGGTGGCCGCCCACTCCACCCGGACGCTGCGCCGTCGCCTCCCGGGGCGGTAGCCGCCGCGGCCCGTCCCCCCGGCCGCGTCGATACCGTGTCGGCCAAGCCGGGTATGGGCTCGGCGAGGACAGATCCCCTGACACCGAGGAGACGTGACGAATGCCGACCGACAGGCCGATGCAGCTGGGAATGATCGGATTGGGCCGCATGGGCGCCAATCTCGTCCGGCGGCTCCTCCGCGACGGGCACCGTTGCGTCGTCTACGACGTCAATCCGGATGCCATCCGGCAATTGGAGGAGGAGGGGGCTGACGGGGCGTCCTCGCTGGAGGAGTTTGTGGGCAAGCTCCAGACCCCCCGGGCCGTATGGGTCATGGTGCCGGCCGGGATCGTGGAGCGGACCCTGGGCGAGCTGGAGGGGCTGCTGGAGGCCGGCGACATCGTCATCGACGGCGGCAACTCCTATTACCGGGACGACATTGTCCGAGCCAAGCGGCTGGCCGAGAAGGACATCCACTTTGTCGACTGCGGCACCAGCGGGGGGGTCTGGGGGCTGGACCGCGGGTACTGCCTGATGATCGGCGGGGAGTCCGGTCCGGTCGAGCACCTCGACCCGATCTTCAAGACGATCGCCCCCGGGGAGGGAAGCGCCCCTCCCACGGCGAGCCGGGGTGACAAAGGCGGCACGGCGCCCCACGGTTACCTTCACTGCGGCTCCAACGGCGCCGGCCACTTTGTGAAGATGGTCCACAACGGAATCGAGTACGGCATGATGGCCGCGATCGCGGAGGGGTTGAGCATCATCCGGCACGCCGACGCGGGTACGTCGGAGCCCGAGGAGGCCGATGCCGAGACCACTCCGCTGCGCGATCCGGACGCCTACCAGTACAAGATCGACGTGGCCGACGTGGCGGAGGTCTGGCGGCGCGGTTCGGTGATCGGGTCATGGCTGATGGATCTGACCGCCGACGCTCTGGCCAAGTCGCCGGACCTTTCCGACTTCGCCGGCCGGGTGTCGGACTCCGGCGAGGGCCGCTGGACGGTCGACGCCGCCATCGATCTGGGTGTGCCGGCGGCCGTGATCACCGCGGCGCTCTACGAGCGCTTCGAATCCCGGGCCCTGGGCGAGTTCACCGGCAAGGTCCTGTCGGCGATGCGTTCCGAGTTCGGCGGTCATGCCGAGAAGCCCGAGACGGTGCCCGGGGGCCCGGCGGGGTCTGCCGGCACGTCTCAGGAGACCCATCCCGAAGGCTGAGGTCGCGGCAGGGATCGACCCGCCGAGGTCGAACCTGAAAACAGCAGATGGCGGTCAACGAACCATCGGAGCCCCGCGCCCTGGAGCCGGCGCCGCAGTCCTCTCCGCCCCGGGATTGGCCGGAGCGGATGACCAGCGCCGCTCGTCTCACCGGACACTGGATGGCCCGCCCCCGGGTCCGGCTTTCGGTCACCGGCGTGCTGCTGCTGCTCATCGGCACCCTGTTCGTCACCAACTCGGTGTGGACGCTGCCGGTGGTGGTGGTGGGTGCGCTGATGGTGGTGGTGGCCTGGATCGGCCACCGCCTGGAGGGCCGGTTCACCGTCGAATGGGGGGAGACCGGGACCGAGCTGGCCTTCCGGGCCACGATCAAACCGGCCGCCGCGGCGGCGCCGGAGGACCCCCTCGGTCGCAGCGACCGCGAGCTCCCGGAGGCGGCGGTCCGCGAGTCGGAGCAGATCATTGAGGGCGAGGCGCACACCGTGGAGATCGACGTGGCCGAGCTCAGGGCGCTGATCGCCGCCGCCCACCACCAGCCCGGTGCCGCCTCGGCGGCCGACGACATTCGCATCCGGCGTCTGGCCGAGGACGTGCGTACGTCCGAGCCCGCCCGGTGAGCACCAGCGCCGGCGAGATCCCGGAGACGAGACTTGACGGCCGGGTGGCCCTGGTCACCGGCGCCGCGCGGGGGATCGGACGGGCGGCAGCACTGGCCCTGGCCCACGCCGGGGCCGATGTCGCCCTCGGCCTGCGCGATGTCGACGCCGATCAGGGGCTGGCGGCCGAGATCACCGCCCTGGGGCGGCGCGCGCTGCCGCTACAGATGGATGTGGGCTCACTGGAGCAGGTCCGGGCGGCGGTGGCGCGGGCCGACGCCGAGCTGGGGAGCATCGATGTGCTCGTCAACAACGCCGGGGCCTCGCCGGAGAATCCGGCGGAGGACGTGCGTGAGGAGGATTTCGACCTGACGGTCCGTGTGAACCTCAAGGGGACGTTCTTCGTCAGTCAGGCGGTGGGGCGGCTGATGATTCGGCGCGGGTTCGGCCGGATCGTCAACATCGGCTCCCAGGCCGGGCTGGTGGCGCTCCGGGCCGAGTCGGTGTACTGCATGACCAAGGCTGCCATCTCGCACCTGACGCGGTGCCTGGCGGTGGAGTGGGGCCGGCATGGCATCACCGTCAACTGTGTGGCGCCGACGTTCATCGAGACGCCGGGCACCGAGCCGGCTCTGGCTGATCCGGCGTTCCGGGCCGAGGTCACCGAGAACATCGCCGGGCTGCACCGGATCGGCGCGCCCATGGAGGTGGCCGGCGCCGTCGTCTTCCTCGCCTCACCGGCGGCGTCGCTGATCACCGGGGTCACGCTGCCGATCGACGGCGGCTGGACCGCCCGGTAACCCGGCGCTCCGGGGTGCCGCCGGTGCCACTGATGTAACCCGTCGAACGGGATGCCCGGGGTGGGTCGGAGGCAGGGTAATGGGGTGACCGAAACCGTCACACCAACCCTGGAGGCTTGATCATGGCCACTCACACTGACGTCCCCAGCCGCGGCCGGTCCAACGGCAGTACCGCCGATTTCGACCGATGGCGGCAGTCAACACGGGTGTTCCTGCAGCCGATCGCCGCGCCATCGATTCTGGGGCTGTTCGGCTTCGCCGCGGCCACGTTCATGGTCGCCACCAACCTCGCCGGCTGGTATGGATCGACGCTCAGCCCCATCTACCTGTTCCCGTTTGCGGCCATCTTCGGTGGTGTCGCCCAATTCTCCGCCGGCATGTGGGCCTACCGGGCCCGCGACGGACTGGCCACGGCCATGCATGGCATGTGGGGTTCGTTCTGGGTCGCCTACGGGATCCTGTGGCTGCTGGTGGCAGCCCATGACATCGCCATCCCCGCCGGGAAATTCCCAGAGCTGGCGTTCTGGTTCTTTCCCCTGGCGGCGATCACCTACTCCGGGATGGTCGCCTCATTGGGTAAGAACCTGGGGCTGACGGCGACACTGGCCACGCTGGCCACGGGGTCCGGGCTGGTGGGTGTCGGCTACCTGGTGGGCGTCCATGGCTGGCTGACCGCCGGCGGCTGGGTGCTGTTCGCATCGTCGGTGTTTGCGTTCTACACCGCCAGCGCGCTGATGATGAAGTCCAGCTTCGGCCGGGTGGTGCTGCCCCTCACCGAGCCCAAGGCGGAGGCCAACATCCCGGGGCACGAGTACACACATCCGATCGAGTACGCGCACGGGGAGCCCGGGGTCAAGCAGGGGCAGTAACCGACCGCTCATCCTCGGACGCGATGTCGCCCGCCGGCCCGCGGCGGCACGTCGCGTCGCGGCCGCCCGGCTCCGTCCGGGCGGTCGCTCGTCATCTGGCGGAGGACTGGGCGCAACCACATGTCCTCTCCGCGACCGGGCCGAGAACGCTTATGTTCGCGGACGGCCGCAAACGAGCATCTGGAGTGGGTAACTCAGGTTGTCCCCAGATCGCCCCGCTTGGGAGGTGCCCACGATGCTCCAGTCATCTGCCCCCGTCAACTACCAGACCGTCAAGCTGGCGGCCGGGAAGCATGCTGACCCCGCCGACGGTGTCTGTGTCATGGAGCTCGCCTCCATGATCGCCAGAGAGCCATTCACCGACCACCCCCGGTCGGTGTGCCCGGTCATCGCCGCCTTCCTGCGGGCCTACAACGACTCCATCGACGAGCGCCGGCGCCAGGACCTGTACGGGCTGGCCGCCACCGCCGTGGGCACCCGGGACAGCTGGCTCACCGAGCGCCTGCGCGCCGCGCGCTGCCGCCAGTGGGCGGCCGAGGTCCGGAGCACCCGGCCCTGGCCGCTGCGGTTCCTCGGTCGCCGGGCGGTCCTGCCGGAGAGCAACGCCCGGGCCCAGAGCGTGGCCCGAGCCGCGGTGAGCGCCATCGGACGCCACTCCGACCGCAGCCACGCCATGGTCCTGGAGTTGGTTGAGGAACTGTGCGCCCTGCGGGCCGAGGCGTCGCCGGCGTCGGTTCCGGCTCCCGCGCAGGCCGGAGCGGCCTTCACCCCGGCCTGAGCTGAGGAGTAGGCTGGCGACCGGATCACTCCGGCCGCCGGCATGCACACCGAGAAGCTGACCATCGAGGCACTGGAGCAGTGGGCGCAGTTTGGGGCCCACTGGCGCGTCGTGGAGCAGTCTCAGGCCCAGGTCCTGGTGGAGCTGCAGACCTGCACCGACGAGCCGGTTCAACGCCACCGGGTGCATGACGCCGCCATCATCGCCTACCTGCGCGACCGCCCGCGCGTCCCTGAGTAGGCCGCCGTGGATCGGTTTGACTACATCATCGTCGGAGCCGGCTCGGCCGGGTGTGTCCTGGCCAACCGGCTGTCGGCCGATCCGGCCGTGCGGGTGCTTCTCCTGGAGGCGGGTGGACGCGACCGCTCGCCCAACATCAAGATTCCGGCCGCGTTCTCCAAGCAGTTTCACACCCGGCTTGACTGGGACTTCGCCACCGAGCCCGAACCCCACGTCGACGGCCGGTCGCTTTACATCCCCCGGGGTAAGGGTCTCGGCGGATCCAGCTCCATGAACGCCATGCTCTACGTGCGGGGCGCTCCCCTGGACTATGACGGCTGGGAGGCACAGGGGGCTCCGGGCTGGGGCTGGCAGGATGTGCTGCCGTACTTCATCTCCTCCGAGGACAATGCCCGGGGGGCCTCGGAGTGGCACGGGGTGGGCGGGCCCCTGCGCGTCAGCGAGCAGCGGTCCCCGCGCCCGCTGGATCGGCGGCTGATCGCGGCCAGCCAGGCCGCCGGGATCCCCTGGATCGCCGACTACAACGGCCCGGAGCAGGACGGGGTGTCGATGTTCCAGGTCACCCAGGTCAACGGACGACGGTTCAGTGCCGCTGATGCCTATCTGCGGCCGGCGGTGGGCCGCGCCAACCTGGAGGTACGCACCCGCACCAGCGTGCTGGGGCTGGAGCTGGCCGGAGATCAGGCCACGGGGGTGCGTGTCCGCAGCCGGCGCCACGGCCCGCAGGTGCTGCGCGCCGAGCGGGAGGTGGTGCTGTGTGCGGGGGCGATCGGCTCGCCCCACCTGCTCCAGCTGTCGGGGATCGGCAGCGGGGAGGACCTGCGCCACGCCGGGGTGGCCGTTCGCCATGAGCTGCCCGGGGTGGGCCGCAACCTGCAGGACCACCCGTTCGTGACCGTCATCTTTGCGGTGTCTGATCAGCGCACGCTGTACGTGGCCGAGCAGCCGCGCTCGGTGGCGGAATGGCTGCTGCGGCGCAGCGGGCCGCTCAGCTCCACCGTGGCCGAGGTGGTGGCCTTCCACCGGAGCCGCGGCGGTCTGCCGGCGGCCGATCTCCAGTACCACATGGGCGCGGCCTACTACGACGATCACGGGGCCGAGACGTTCGACGGTCACGCCGCGGTGATCGCTCCCGTGCTCGTCGCGCCGCGGGCGCGCGGCCGGGTCTGGCTGCGCTCCGCCGACCCGGCCGACAAGCCGCGGATCCTGACCAACACCCTGGCCGATCCGGAGGACCTGGATGCGCTGATCGCCGGAGTGAGGCTGGCGCGGCGGATCGCCGAGCAGCCGGCCATGGCCGAGATCATCACCCGGGAACTCAAGCCGGGCCCGGCCGCCGGCGACGACACCGAGCTGGCCGACGACATTCGCCGCCGGCTGATGCTCATCTATCACCCGGTCGGCACCTGCCGGATGAGCGACACCGCCCCGGAGGCGGTGGTCGACAGCCACCTGCGGGTGCACGGGATCCAGGGACTGCGGGTTGTGGACGCCTCGGTGATGCCGCTCATCCCCCGCGGCAACACGCACGCCCCGACGGTGATGATCGCCGAGAAGGCCGCGGATCTGATCCGGGGGGCGGCCCCCGCGGCGGCCGGGGTCAGACCGCCACGTGCGAGCTGACGATCACCGTCTTGTCGATCGGCAGCCCGAAGTGCTCAATCGGGCTGGTGGCGTTGCGGGCCAGCGCGATGAACAGGAGCTTGCGCCACCGCCGCATGCCGGGGGCGCGGCTGGGGGTCATCGACATCTTGGAAACGAAGTAGGAGGCGTGCTCCAGATCCAGGTTCTTCTCCAGCAGGCCGCGCTTGCGGGCCAGGCGCAGCTCGGCGGGCACGTCAGGCTGGTCGTGGTAGCCGGTGCGGACGGTGATCCCCTTGATCTTGAACAGACCGCTGCCCAGCACCTCCACGGCAAACCGGTCCTCGGGGTCCACGTGGGGCACGCTGACCGGCTCGATGGACACGATCAGCACCTTGTCGTGGAACACCCGGTGGTGCTCGACGTCGGCACGCATGGCCAATGGGGTGGTGCTCTTGCCGGGGCTGAGGTAGATGGCGACGTTGTCGACGCGCTGGATGGGCGGGTCGGCCATCCGCAGCTTGTAGAGGAAGTCCTGAAGCGGGCCTTCTTCGCTGATCCGGTTGCGGGTGACGATCTCCCTCCCCCGGCGCCAGGTGACCATCACCACCGACGCCAGGAGCCCGACGCACAGCGGGATGTAGGCCCCCTCGGCCACCTTGCTGAGGTTGGAGCTGAAGAACGAGACCTCAATCGTCAGGAACAGGGCGGCCACGGGGGCCAGCTTCCACACCGGGGTGCGCCACAGGTAGCGGGCCACGGCCAGGAACAGGATGGTGTCCAGGATGAACGTCCCCGTCACCGCGACCCCGTAGATATTGGCCAGGCGGGTTGAGTTCTGGAAGATGAGCACCAGCGCCACCACGCCGACGGCCAGGCCCCAGCTGATCAGCGGGACGTAGATCTGGCCCTCCACGTTGGAGGTGTGCCGGATCTTCAGCCGGGGGAGGTAACCGAGCTGGACGGCCTGCCGGGCCATCGAGAAGGAGCCGGTGATGGCGGCCTGGGAGGCGATGATGGTGGCCATCGTGGCGAGCACCACCATGGGGATCTGGAGGGCGCTCGGCACCAGCAGGTAGAACGGGTTGGAGATCGTCTTGGGGTGGGCGAGGATGAGTGCGCCCTGACCGAGATAGGAGAGCAGGACGCAGGGAAAGACGATGCCGAACCAGGTGCGGCGAATGGGCATCGCGCCGAAGTGGCCACGATCGGCGTACAACGCCTCGGCGCCGGTCACGGCCAGCACCACGCCGCCCAGGGTGAGGAAGGCGGCGAAGCCGTGATCGACCATGAACCGGGCCGCCCAGACCGGGGCCAGCGCCTGGAGGACGCCCGGGTGCTGGACTACCTGGCGTCCCCCCAGCACCGCGATGACGACGAACCAGACGAGGATCACCGGGCCGAACAGCCAGCCGACGGCGCCGGTCCCGCGGCGCTGGATGGCAAACAGTCCTGCCAGGATGCCCAGCGAGATGGGCACCACCAGGTGGGCCAGGCCGGGCGTCGCCACCTTCAGCCCCTCCACCGCCGAGGTGACCGAGATGGCCGGGGTGATCATGCCGTCGCCCAGGAACAGTCCGGCACCGAAGATGCCCAGGGTCACGAGCAGGGCGACGCGGCCGATGCCCCGGCGCTGAATGAGCGCGGCCAGGGCCATGACACCCCCGTCGCCGCGGTTGTGAGCTCGCATGAGCAGCCAGGCGTACTTGAGCGACACGATGATGGTCAGCGCCCAGAAGATCAGGGACACGACGCCGTAGACGCCCGCCGGCGTGGTGTGAGCCGCGTCGGCGTGTTTGGTGAAGATGACCTGTTCGGCGTAGAGAGGGCTGGTGCCGATGTCCCCGTAGACCACGCCCAGGGCCCCAAGGGCCAGAACCACCTTGCTCCCGTGGGCGATGACATCGCGTTCTTCGGAGGCGGCGTCCGCGGCGGAGCCGTTGCCGGCGGGCCCGGGGGCGAGCGTCGCCGGGGGGTAGGTGAGGCGCTCGGCCAGACCCACGCGCCCGCCGCCGCCATCGCCGTTCCCGCCGCCGCGCGGATGTTCCAGCTTGTGGGCGGCCTCGTTGAGGCTGCGCCGCTTCGACGGGGCGCTCACGCGGCTCCGAGCCTACGGCTATGAAATTGGTTCACCGTCACTGGCGATCGCCTTCCAAAATCCCGAGCAAAGCCGAAAGCGACCGGTCCAGCCATCGGTACTACTACCTATCTCGGGGTCTGCGGCGCTCCGTCGCCGGACCGGCGATGCCCCCGGTCAGCCGCGCGGTCTGGGAACCTTGGGACGGAGCCGCAGCAGGCGGACGTCGCCGCCGGGGCGGCCGGCGGTGTCGCGGTCCGGGCTGCGCCGGGCGCCGCCGGGGGTCGACCGGGCGTCGGCCTCCTCGGTGGCGGCATGCCGCGGCTCGCCCCCAGCCGCGGCAGGGCGGCGGAAAACGATCAACAGATTGCCCACGTGCGGAATGTCGCATGCGCCCGCGGCCCGTGCCATGGGTGCAAGTCCCTATTTTCTCGCCCTACGGCTCGAGCAGGCCGCGCCGGATGGCGTAGCGCGTGAGCTCGGCCACGTTGCGCAGCCCCAGCTTGTCCAGGATGTTGGCTCGGTGATGGTCGACGGTCTTGCGCCGGATGACGAGTTCGGCGGCGATCTCGTCGCTGGTGTACCCCTCGGCGATCAGCTTGACCACCTGAAGCTCCCGCGGCGTGAGGGGATCCCGGGGGGCGGGCTCGGCGTCGCCGGCCCGCTCCAGGAAGTCCCGGATCAGCGCCGTCACCGCCTTGGGGTACAAGAACGGCTCGCCGCGCATGGCCGCGCGGCAGGCGTCCACGAGGTCGCGGTTGGCCGCGCTTTTGAGCACGTAGCCGGACGCACCGGCGCGCAGCGCCTCAAAGAAGTACTGCTCGTTGTCATGCACGGACAGGATGAGAATCCGCAGCTGACGGCGCCGGCGGCGCAGCTCGGCGGTGGCCTGCAGGCCGGTCAGCTTGGGCATGGAGACGTCCAGGATGGCGAGGTCGACCTCGTGGGCGAGCGCCTCACGCACCGCCTCGCTGCCGTCGGCGGCCTCGGCCACCACCTCAATGTCCGGCTCGCTGTCCAGCACGGCGCGCAGACCACTGCGCACCACCGCGTGGTCGTCGGCGAGCAGCACCCGGGTCTTGAGCGGCGTCACCATCAGCGGGCCCCAGTGGGGACGCGGAGCACGATCTCGGTGCCGGTGCCGCCGGCCCCCGAGCCGACGATCAGCTCGGCGTCGATCAGCATGGCCCGCTCGCGCATCCCCCGGGGTCCGGAATCGGCCACGGCCGCGGGGAGGCCGCGTCCGTTGTCGGAGACCGACAGCACGACACTCTGGGGACTCTGGCGCAGGGACACGGTGACCTCGGTAGCGCCGGAATGGCGCAGGACGTTCGTCAGCGCCTCCTGGGCGACGCGGTAGATGACCAGCTCGGTCTCCGGGGACAGCGGCGGCAGGTCCCATTCCAGGCTGCGGCGCACGCGCAGCTGCGCCTGTCCCTCCATGCGGCCGCAGAGCACGATCAGAGCGTTGACCAGGCCCAGGTCGTCGAGGGCCTCAGGCCGGAGCTCGCGACCGATCCGCTCCACGTCCTCCAGGCTGTGCAGGACGGTGTCAGCGATCTCGGCCAGGGCCTGCGTCTGCTCAGCGCTGCTGCCGGTGCCGGCGCGCTCGGCCCGGAGCGCAATCGCCGTCAGCGTCTGGCCGACTTCGTCGTGGAGCTCCCGAGCGATGCGCAGACGCTCGCCCTCCTGGGCCTGGACCGCCCGGCGGGCGCTCTCCCGCCGCTCGCCCTCCAGCCGGTCGAGCATGGCGTTCAGCGCATTGGCCAGGGCCACCACCTCTCGGCCGGCACCCCGCGGGGCCTGCGCGCGCCGCCCTGGCTGAGTCGGGTCCACGGCCCCCATCACCGCCGCCAGCCGGCGGAGGGGGCCGAAGGCTCGCCGCAGCAGGAACAGGTCGACGGCCAGCATGACCGTCAGGCCGATGGCCAGGACCAGGAGCTCGCCCGGGGTGGCCACGCGGTGCACGGTCGCCGGCGTCCAGGCCAGGAGCGCCACCGCGACCACCGAGACGACGATGTTTGCCGCGAATACCCGCCACAGGAGCGAGATGCGGTCAGCGGCCGGCCGGCGGACGGCCGGGGCCGCCGGGCTCGGATCGGCAGGCGGCGGCGCCGGCCGATCAGGAACACCTGCGGCGGTGGGAAGGCCGGCGGAACTGGACGACGGGGACATCGTGGGCTCCAGGCCAGATTAAAGGACGGGGATCACCAGCTGAGGAGGACGGCCACAAACGCCAGGTAGATGGCGATGATCAAGATGCCGTGGCTCCGGCGCAGGCCGTGGCCCGCGAACGCACAGGAGAGGGCCACCGCGGTGAGCCCCAGGTACCAGAGGGCGATCATGGTCCCCGCCCCGGACGGGGCTCCCAGCCCCACTATGGTGGCCGGGAGCAGCAGCCCGACGGCGACGTTGAGGGCGTTGCTGTTCAGCGCGGTGCTGAGCGTGGCCGCCCCGCGGTCGCGAGCCGCCAGATACAGAGCGGCCACGGCGTTGGGGAGGCTGGTCACCCCGGCCAGGACGAGGCCGCCAATGACGATCTCCGGAACCTGGTGACGGCTGCCCAGCCGCGAGGCGGTCTGTTCCATGGCGACGCTGGCGCCCACCACCACCAGCACCGCCAGGGCCGCGATGAGCTCGTCGCTCAGGCGGCCGCGAGAGGGATGGATGGCCGGCTTCAGCTCGGTCTCCTCCTCCTCGATCGCCTCCTCCAACCAGTCAAGCCACGCTCCCGGCAGCCCCAGGCGGCGCCGACGAGCCCGGCTGGCGCCCAGGATGACCAGATACGGAATCAGGATGAGGGCGACGGCGCCCAGACCGATCGGCGGCGAGACACTGCCGGTGACGGCGACCACGCAGATCAGCGCCACCACCACCGCCACCGTGCCCTCCATGAGGATGACCCGGCGATGCAGCGCCACGCGGCCGGCCACCACCGCCGATAGGCCGAGGAGCGCCGCCAGGTTGAACACGTTGGAGCCAATCACCACCCCGGCGCCGATCCGGGTGTGATGGCCGGCCAGCGCGGTGGCGGCCGAGGTGATCTCCGGGGCATCGGCGGCCAGCGCGGCCAGCATCCCCAGCAGCGCCTCGGACAGTCCGAACCGGGCGCCCACCCGTTCCAGCCGGGAGACGAGCACCCAGCTGGTGAACAGGCTGACCGCGGCGGCCAGCAGGAACACGGCCAGCAGCACCCCGTCAGACATGGCCGGCCGCAGGGGAACAGGCGCCGGCACGGTCGGCGCGGCGGGGGCGGAGGATGGTGTCGGACGGCTGGCGGCTCATGGTGGCTCACCCCGGTGAGGGCACGCCGACCAGGCTTCCCGGCACTCCTGGCCTGGAGTCTGTCATGCCGACCACCGCCGTTCGCTGTCTCCCGGATTACTGAACGGCTCGGTCATCCGAGCGGTGGGTCCGGCCGGGGGTACGCCTAAACGGACCCGACCTGTGAAGGAGGCCCCATGCCAGATACCGCCCAGTTCATCCTCAACCGTCTGACCGAATGGGGAATCACGCGGGTGTACGGATATCCCGGTGACGGAATCAACGGGCTCATGGGGGCGTTTCATCAGGTCGGCGACCGACTGGAGTTCATCCAGACCCGCCATGAGGAGATCGCCTCCTTCGCCGCCACCGCGCATGCCAAGTTCACCGGGGAGGTCGGCGTGTGCATGGCCACCTCCGGGCCCGGCGCCATCCATCTCCTCAACGGCCTGTATGACGCCAAGCTGGACCATCAGCCGGTCGTGGCCATCGTCGGTCAGCAGAAGCGGATGTCCCTGGGCGCCAACTATCAGCAGGAGGTCGATCTCAACACGCTGTTCAAGGACGTGGCCAGCGAGTACCTGATGACGGTCATGGATCCCACCCAGGCCCGCCACGTCATCGACCGCGCCATTCGGATCGCCAAGGACTCCCGTCACCCCACCGCGGTGATCATCCCGGAGGACGTGCAGGAGGCCGAGTACCAGGAGCCCCCGCGCGCCCATGGTGCGGTGTACTCCTCGTTGGGCTTCAGCCGGCCGCTGATCCGGCCCCGGGACGAGGACCTCAAACGGTCCGCCGACATCCTCAACGCGGGCGAGAAGGTGGCCATCCTGATCGGTCAGGGCGCGGCCGAGGCCGCCGACGAGGTGGTGCAGGTGGCCGAGCTGCTCGGCGCCGGCGTGGCCAAGGCCCTCAACGGCCGGGCGGCGCTGCCTGACGATCTCCCGTTCGTCACCGGGCCGATCGGCCTGCTGGGGACCAAGCCCAGCTACGACATGATCATGGGCTGCGACACGCTGCTGATGATCGGCACCAGCTTCCCCTACGCTGAGTGGCTGCCGGAGGAAGGCTCGTGCCGCGCCGTCCAGATCGACATCGATGGTCGCAACCTCGGCATGCGCTACTCGCCCACCGAGGCCAACCTGGTGGGCGATTCCAAGGACACCCTGCAGGCGCTGATCCCGCTGCTGCAGCGCAAGCAGGACCGGTCCTGGCGCCAGCAGATCGAGGATGAGGTGGAGCGCTGGTGGAGGCTGATGGGCGAGCGGGCGCACCTGGACGCCGACCCGGTCAACCCGCAGCTGGTGTTCGCCGAGCTGAGCCCGCGGCTGCCGGACAACTGCATCCTGACCTCCGATTCCGGGTCGGCCACCAACTGGTGGGCGCGCCACCTCAGGCTGCGCCAGGGGATGCAGACGGCCCTCTCCGGAACGCTGGCGACGATGTGCCCGGCGCTGCCGTATGCGCTCGGGGCGAAGTTCGCCTACCCGGACCGTCCGGTGATCGCCTGCCTGGGGGACGGCGCCATGCAGATGCTCGGCAACGCGGCGCTGGTCGATCTCGTCCACTACTCCCATCGGTGGCCGAACCGGCAGCTGATCGTGCTCGTCCTCAACAATCGCGACCTCAACCAGGTCACCTGGGAGCAACGGGTCATGGCCGGCGATCCCAAGCTCCAGGCCTCGCAGGTCCTCCCGGACTTCCCGTTCGCTCGCTACGCCGAGGTGCTCGGGATCAAGGGCATCCGGGTGGATCGTCCAGACCAGGTCGTCCCGGCCTGGGAGGAGGCCCTGGCCCATACCGAGGGACCCGTGGTCTACGAGGCGATCACCGATCCGGAGGTCCCGCCGCTGCCGCCGCACATCAAGTTCGAGCAGGCCAAGAAGCTCGCCCAGGCCCTGCCGGGGGATCCGCACACCGGGCGGATCGTCAAGGAATCGATCAAGGGCAAGGTGGAGGAGTTCATCACCCGATGAGCACGGCCTCCAGCGAAACGATCACCGGCGCTCGCATCGACACAGTCGATGTGAGCCCCTATCAGATCCCCACCGCCACCGACCCTGAGTCCGACGGTACGCTGGAGTGGGACTCGACGTCGGTGGTCGTCGTCGAGCTGAGCTGCGGGGGGGCGACCGGTCTGGGTTACACGTACTGTCACCCGGCGGCGGCCCAGATCATCGCGGCGAAGCTCAGCGAGCTGACCACGGGCAGCGATCCGCTCACGCCGCAGCAGACGTGGGCGCGCATGCAGGTCCGGACGCGTCAGCTCGGCCATGACGGCATCGCGGCGATGGCTGTCTCGGCCGTCGATGTGGCGCTCTGGGATCTGAAGGCTCAGCTGCTCGGGGTGTGCCTGGCCGAGGACGCGGTGCAACACGCGGAGCGATACGGCGAACTCGGGGTCACCTACTTCGAGGAGCCCGTGAGCTCCGACGACCTGAGAGGCCTCGCGGACGTGCGCACGCGGGCTCCCGCCGGCATGGCCGTGGCCGCCGGGGAGTACGGCTGGAACCTGCCCTACTTCCAGCGGATGCTCGACGCGGAGGCCGTCCCCATCCTCCAGGCCGACGTCACCCGGTGCGTCGGGATCACCAACCTGCGGACCGCTCACGCCCGTGACTGGGGCTGACGCTCAAGCGCGCGGACGCACGCTGCTACGAGATCTAAAAGACTGAGAGGAGCACCGAGCCACATGAGCGCCACGACCGAGACAATTCCGGCGCGGGTCGACCTGCGGTTTGCCGGCGGGATGGCGGCGGCGGCCACCGTCGACGTCCGCAGCCTGCGGCAGGAGCTGGAGGCCGCCGTCACCGGCGAGGTCCGCTTCGACACCGCCAGCAAGGCGCTATATGCCACTGACGCGTCGAACTACCGCCAGGTCCCGCTGGGGGTCGTCGTCCCGCGGACGCTGGACGATGTCGTCGCCACCCACCGGATCTGCCACGCCCACAGCGCGCCGGTCCTGGCCCGCGGGGGTGGTACCAGTCTCTCAGGTGAGACGGTGAACTTCGCCGTGGTCATCGACGTGTCCAAGTACCTGACCGAGATCGGCGACGCCGACGCCGAGACGCGGACCGTGATCTGTCAGCCGGGAGTCATCAACGAGAAGCTCAACCAGAAGACCGGGGGACAGATCGGGATGATCTTCGGCCCGGACCCATCGACCCATTCCCGGTGCACGATCGGCGGCAACCTGGGCAACAACAGCTGCGGCATCCACTCGGTGCAGTCCCAGCTGTACGGGCCCGGGCCCCGCACCTCGGACAACGTCGAAGCTCTGGAGGTGGTCACCCATGACGGCGAGCGCTTCTGGGTCGGCTCCAACGAGGAGGAGCGGCTGGATGACATCATCGCCGCCGGCGGCCGCAAGGGGAAGATCTACGCCCGGCTCCGGGAGCTCCGTGACCGCTACGCCGACCTGATCCGCCAGCGCTACCGCCCGGTGACCGAGGTCCCCCGGCGCGTCTCTGGCTACAACCTGGACGAACTGCTTCCCGAGCGCGGCTTCAACGTGGCCCGCGCGTTGGTGGGTACCGAGGGTACGTGCGTCACCGTGCTGCAGGCCAAGCTCAAGCTGACTCCGGCGATGTTGATGCGGACGCTGGTGATCGTCGAATACGACGAACTGCCCGACGCGGCCGAACACGTGACCGAGATCCTGGACTGGAACCCGATCGGCCTGGAAGCGCTCGACCACCGGCTCGTCACCAACCAGTCCGGCCTGGACATGCACGTGGAGGACCTGAAGGAGCTGCCTCGCCGCGACCAGCCGCATTCGGCGTGGCTGCTGGTGCAGTTCGGCGCCGACACCAACGAGGAGTCCGAGGGCACGGCCCACCGCTTCCGCGACTGGCTGGTCGACGAGAAGGGCTATGACCCCGAGCGGATCAAGATCATGTACTCCGAGCAGGCGGGCGGGCACAGCGGTGACCTGTGGGAGATACGGGAGGGTGGGCTGGGGGCCACGGCCTTCCCGCCGGACGGCCAGGATCACTGGCCCGGCTGGGAGGATTCGGCCGTTCCGCCGGAGCGCATCGGCGACTACATCCGGGACCTGATGGCGCTGTACGAAAAGTACGGCTATCACGGCGCCATGTACGGCCACTTCGGTCAGGGGTGCATCCACTCGCGGATCGACTTCGATCTGCGCAGCGCCGAGGGAATCGCGAAGTTCCGCGCTTTTCTGGAGGAAGCCGCCGACCTGTGTGTCTCCTACGGGGGGTCACTGTCCGGCGAGCATGGCGACGGCCAGGCCCGGGCCGAGCTGCTCTCCAAGCAATTCGGCGACGAGCTGCTGGACGCGATGCGGGAGTTCAAGCGCATCTGGGACCCTGACTGGAAGATGAACCCCGGCAAGGTCGTCGACCCCTACCGGCTCGACGAGCACCTGAAGCTGGGAGCTGACTACAACCCCTGGCGACCGAAGGTGCGTTTCTCCTACTCCCAGGACGACGGCGACTTCGCCCACGCCGCTCTGCGCTGCGTCGGCATCGGCAAGTGCCGGGTCCCGGACGCCGGCACCGTGATGTGCCCCAGCTACATGGTCACCCGGGAGGAGCAGCACTCCACGCGCGGGCGCGCCCGCCTCCTGTTCGAGATGCTCCAGGGCGACGTGATCACCGACGGCTGGCAGAGCAACGAGGTCTACGACGCGCTCGATCTGTGTCTGTCCTGCAAGGGGTGTACGAACGACTGTCCGGTCCAGGTCGACATGCCGACCTACAAGGCCGAGTTCCTGCACCACCACTTCCGCAGCCTGCGCCGGTGGCGCCCCCGCTACGCCTATGCCTTCGGCCTGATCGATCAGGCGGCGCGGGTGGCCTCTCAGACCCCGGGCCTGGTCAACTTCATCACCCAGACGCCGGGGCTGGCACGGGCGGCCAAGTTCGCCGCCGGGATGGCGCCGGAGCGACGGATTCCCCGGTTCGCCTCGACCACCCTGCAGGCCTGGTGGCGGACGCGGGGTGGAACTCGGAACCCCTCCGGGCGCCGGGTGGTGCTGTGGCCCGACACGTTCAACAACCACTTCCACGCCGACGTCGGGATTGCCTGCGTGGAGGCGATCGAGGCCGCGGGCTGGCAGGTCGTCATGCCGGAGGGCCACGTGTGCTGCGGGCGCCCGCTCTATGACTACGGGTTCCTCGACCTGGCCGGACGCTACCTGCGCCGCACACTGTCAGTGCTCCGCTCCGAGATCCGGGCCGGGACCCCGGTCGTCGGAATGGAGCCGAGCTGCCTGGCGGTGTTCAAGGACGAGCTGACCGGGATGCTGCCCCATGACGACGATGCGCGGCGGCTGGCCGGCCACGCGATGCACTTCGCGGAGTTCTTTGAGCGCTACGAGATCCCGGTCCCGCAGATGACCGGCCGGGCGCTCGTCTGGGGGCATTGCCATCACAAGGCCACCGGTGGCATGGATCCGGAGCACGCGCTGCTGAAGCGGATGGGTCTGGAGGTGGAGCCCGTCAGCGGCGGCTGCTGCGGCCTGGCCGGCTCCTGGGGCTTTGAGCGGGGGCACTACGACGTATCGATGAAGTCCGGCGAGCTGGCGCTTCTGCCGGCGGTGCGCCAGGCGGACCACGACACGCTCATCGTCGCCAACGGCTTCTCATGTCAGACTCAGGTGGAGCAGGCGAGCGTGGGGCGTAGCGCCCTCCACGTCGCCCAGGTGATGGAGATGGCACGGGAGCAGCGAGGCGATGCAGCTACCTGACTCCGCCTGACGATGCCGGTCGGGCGTGCGCGGGCCTTAGCGCCCGGTGTTCGCGTCAGGCGTGAGCCCACCGTTGTGCAGCCCTGTCTGGCGAGCGAGCGCCGTGAGGCGTTGCGGCGGCTCGCCCGGCAGCACCCAGAGGTGGGCGCCGGGGCGCAGGACGCGGCCGACGTGCTGGAGCGCCGTCAGCGATTGAGTCACCGACGGCCGAGATGCCGCGACGAGTTCGGCGAGCTGAGAGTGGGAGATCGGCAGGCGGACGACATGGCCGTGGGTGGTGACGCGGCCGAACCGGAAGGCCAGCGTCCACAGGGTCAGCTCCACACGCTCGTGCGTCCGCTGCAGGGAGTTGATGGCCGCCTGCAGGCTGAGGCGGCGTACGCGGAGGACCATGCGCTGGACGACGGCGCCGTGGATTTCCGGCCAGCGCAGCATCCGCAGCGAGAAGGTCCGGGTGAGCAGGGCCAGCCGCACATCGGACACCACGCGCGAGGTCACCTCCGCTGGAAAGGCCAGGTCCGGGCCCATCCCAATCCAGGGGCTGATGATGTCTCCCGTCCCCAGCAACTCCACGTGCGCCCGCTCGCCGGCGTCGATCCGCACCAGGACGAGTCCACCCAGGAGCAACACTCCGAGCGCGGCCGGATCAGGCGGCGGGAGGAACCGCCACGGGCCCCGCCTGAGGACGTAGGCGGGGGCCAGGCTGGCCTGGGTAGCCACCGAGCGGTCGGGGCCGCTGAGCGCAGCGGCGAGATCAGGATCCTCTTCGAGGACGCGCACCCGCGGGTCCGATTCCCGCCGCCTCAGCGAGGCGGCAGCGCCCCTCCAGTCCCGCTCCCGAGGGGAGGAGACGATCTCGGAAGTGGCCGCATTCGACACCTCGACGCTCCTTTCCACATTCTGCAGGTCCACGCATCAGCCCCCTGATTTTCACCGGCCGAACGCCCCGGTGGGAATCCGTCGGTTGGGATCCAACCCGGGCAACCAGCCTGCCCTGTCCGTGCACCGAGCGCAGGCTCTTTGCCGGCGGCGATGCCCTTCCACATAGGCTGTCAACCGCTTGACGTGGGTCCCACCTGTGCCATCTTTGCCGACAGGTCCTCAAGGTCGGCGTGGATGTTGGCGCGGTCGGCGCTGGTCACCTGCCTGCCGATGCGCCCGACGTCGACCATCAGGTGCCTGATGGGGTCGCTCACCGCCAGAATGCGGCTCTGGGTGGTTCTGCCGACCACCAGGTGCTGGAGCGAGCCGGCGGCGTTGCCCAGAGCCTGGTCAGCGGCGATGAGCAGCAGACGTGCCGGATCCTTCCCCGGCAGCAGCTGCGCGCGGTGGGCGAGCGAGTCGAATCGGCGGCCCACCTTCTTCAGCTCAGACTGTGCATCGTGCACTCCCACCCCATCGGGCGTCGCCAGGCTGTGCGTAGCCGAGGACATGCGTTGCAGCTCGACCTGCGTCTGCTGAACAACTCCCAGCGTCGAGGTGCGGGCCGAGACCGAAGCGGTGGTCCTCGTCGTCTGCGTGACCTCGTGCCCGGAGGCCTGGTCTGCGGAGGGCATCGCCGGCTGGGTGACAGCGACTTTGGGCCCGTGGCTGGCGCAGGCGGACAGCCCGCCGGCCAGCGCGGCCCCGGCCAGAAGGGTGGCGATCCGCCTCATGTAATACCGCCCCCCCTTCACGTCACCTCAACCGCGGTCAGCAGCTCGGATGGGTCGTGGCCGTGACCGCCGTGCCGCCCCCGCTGAGCCGGCTCAGTCGCGTCGGGCGCCACCGCGCTCAGGCCTGCCGCCATGGCGAGTCCTGAGTCCGAGCCCCACCTGGGCGCTGGGGCTCCCGGCGGCCCGAGCGGCCCTCCGCGGGCGCCGCGGCCTCCGCGCCGCCGGCGCCGAGCTCCCGCTCAATCTCCTCCAGGGAGCGATCCTTGGTCTCCGGGACCCGGACGGCGAAGAAGATCAGGGCAGCGAGGCCAAATCCGGCATACAGCCAGAACGTGCCCTGAGGTGTGATTGCGGTCGTCAGCGTCAAAAAGAACGAGGAGACGAGGAAGTTTGCGGTCCAGTTGCCGACGGTGGAGACGCTCATCGCCGGGCTGCGAACGTTGAGCGGAAAGATCTCAGAGATCATCAGCCAGAACACCGGTCCGAGCCCGATCGCAAACGATGCGATGTAGGTGATCAGGCAGACCAACGCCAGCCACGAGGCACTGTGCTGCAGGGAAGGGCTGGCGAAGAACGCGCCCAGAACGCCCAGCGACACGACGCAGCCGGCGGTGCCGGTCATCAGCAGCGGTCGCCGCCCCACCCGGTCCAGAACCAGGATCGCCGCGATGGTGAAGACGACATTGGCCAGGCCGACTGACAGCGCCTCGGTGATCGCGCTCCCGGTGCCCAATCCGGTGAACCGCAGGATCGTCGGGGCGTAGTAGATCACCGTGTTGACGCCGATGAATTGCTGCGCCACCGCCAGCGCGATCCCGACCATCAACAGCGGCCGGACCCGCGGGTGCCACAGCCGGCCCAACCCGCGTTCCTGCCCGGCCGCGGTCCGGATGTCCTGAATCTCCTCGTCGACCGCCTGCTCGTCGCCGTTGCGCGCGCGGAGCAGCACCTGACGGGCCTCATCCTCGCGTTTCTGCTCGATCAGCCAGCGGGGTGAGAACGGCTGAAAGAACATCCCCACCGCGAGCGCCAGCCCGGGGATCGCGCCCAGACCGAGCATCCAGCGCCAGTTGTCCGCAGCGCCCTTGAGCGCCCAGTTGACGATGTAGGCCGAGAAGATGCCGCCGACGACCATCAGCTGGTTGAACGACGTGACGCCGCCGCGAATGCGCTTCGGAGCCAGCTCTGAGATGTACATCGGCGACACGAACGAGGCAGTCCCCACCGCGATCCCGAGCACAAACCGGGCCGCGATCAGTTCGGCTCCTGTCTGTGAGAGCCCTGAGGCGAGTGCTGCGATGACGTATACCGACCCGGACAGGATCTTGGTGCGTCGTCGTGACAGCGCGTCGGCCGAGAACCCGGACAGGATCGCGCCGACGACAGCGCCAATCAGCAGGGACCCGACGAACGCCTGCTGGTCAAACTGACTCGCCCCCAGGTCCTTGCTGATGAACGGCAGCGCGCCGGAGATGACGCCGGTGTCGTAGCCGAACAAAAAGCCGCCGAGAGCGGCGATCACCGCTAAGCGCAGGACGAAGGCATTGCGTCCGCTGACGACCGCCCGCAGGAAATCCATGGTTGCTCGCTACCCGCCGTATCCGGGCGGGTGTGCCGGGTGTACGAGCACAGACAGCCTGCCCGGGCAGAGCGCTGCCGCCGCTGAGAGATGCCCCTGGCGCCGCTGCCGCGACACACAGGCGGCCCCACGGCGCCGTCGCTCCCGGCTGGCGTACGCTTGCAGGCATGGCCACGGTGCCCCTCACCTCGCTCTCCCACGGCGCCGGCTGCGGCTGCAAGCTGCCCGCGGCCGAGTTGCTGCCGATTGTGCGCGGTCTGCCCGTCTCCCAGGATCCACGGCTGCTCGTCGGCTCGGCCACCGGCGATGACGCGGCCGTGTTTGCGCTGCGCGACGACCTGGCCCTGGTGCAGACCGTCGACTTCTTCACACCGATCGTCGACGACCCGTTCGACTTCGGCCGGATCGCCGCCGCCAATGCGCTCTCAGACGTCTACGCCATGGGCGGCCGGCCGCTGACCGCGCTCAACCTGGTCGCCTTCCCGCTGGAGCAGCTTGGCGGCGACATCCTGCGGCGGATCCTGGAGGGTGGCCTGGCGGTGGCCGCTGAGGCGCAGTGCGCGGTGGTCGGCGGCCACTCGATTGACGATCCGGAGCCCAAGTACGGCCTGGCGGTCACCGGCACCGTCGACCCGGGGCACATGCTGACCAATGCGGGCGCCGTGGCGGGGGATGCGCTGGTGTTGACCAAGCCGCTGGGCGTGGGCGCGCTGTCCACGGCCCACAAGCGGGGCGCAGCCAGCCCGGACGCGCTGGCGGCTGCGGTGGAGGCGATGGTCATGCTCAACGCGCGGGCGGCCCAGCAGGCGCTTGCCGCCGGGGCCCGGGCCGCCACCGACGTCACCGGGTTCGGCCTGCTCGGCCACCTGCACAACCTGGCCCGGGAGAGCGGGCTGGCCGCCGAGGTGCGGACGGCGGCAGTGCCGGCGCTGCCCGGGGCGGTGGAGGCGCTGGCCGACGGCGCCGGAGTATCCGGCGGCGGCCGGCGCAACCTCGCCTACGCCGAGGAGTTCACGCGCTTTGCCGACGGCGTCTCGGAGGCCCACCGGCGCCTGGTCAGTGACCCGGCGACGTCCGGCGGACTCCTGGTGGCGGTGGCCGCCGACCGGGCCGGGGGGATTGAGGGCAGCGTGATCGGCCGGATGGTGGAGGGCGATCCGGGTGCGATCCTGCTTCTATAGGCGCCGCCGCCTCGGAGCGGCCGGGGCCGGTGCCCCGACCGGCCTTCAAAGCCGGGGAGCCGTGGTGATCCCACGGTGGGAAGGTTCGACTCCTTCGCCGCTCCGTCCCTCCGCACCATGAGCCCGGACCCACGTGACGACAACGGGCCCCGGCCCTCACCGGGGCAGGCGCTGCGCAACCTGCCGGCCGTCGATCGGCTGGCGGTGGCGGTCGCCCGGGCGGCGCTCGCCGATCGGCGCGCGCAGCTGCTCGACGGCGCCGTCGATGACGTGGACCTGGTGGAGCGTGCGCTTGACCACCTCCGCCCGTCCCTGCGCCGCGTCCTGAATGCCACCGGGGTGATCGTCCACACCAACCTGGGCCGGGCGCCGCTGGCGCCCGCCGCCCGCGTGGCGGTGGCCCGCGTCGCCGCCGGGTACTCCAACCTGGAGCTCGACCTGTCAAGCGGTGACCGCGGCTCGCGCCATGACCACGTCGGGCGCCTGCTGTGCGAGCTCACCGGTGCCGAGGCGGCCATGGTCGTCAACAACGGTGCCGCCGCCGTGCTGCTGTCGGCCGCGGCACTCGCCGGCGGCGGTCGTGAACTGATCGTCTCCCGCGGGCAGCTGATCGAGATTGGGGGCGGCTTCAGGATCCCGGAGGTGGTGGGGCAGGCCGGCGCCGATCTGGTGGAGGTCGGCACCACCAACCGCACCCGGTTGGACGACTACCGCCGCGCCCTGTCGCCGCGGACCGGCGCCATTCTCCGCGCCCATGCCTCCAACTTCCGCACCCTCGGCTTCGTCGAGCAGGTGGAGGTCGAGGCGCTCTGCACGCTGGGCGTGCCGGTGATCGACGACGTCGGCTCCGGGGTGCTCGCCGATGAGCTGGAGCTGCTGGCTGACGAGCCGCCGGTTCGGCGGTCGGTCCGCGCGGGCGCTTCGCTGGTGTGCTTCTCCGGTGACAAGCTGCTGGGCGGACCGCAGGCCGGGATCCTGGTGGGCACCGCCGCCGCGGTGGACGCGGCCCGCCGCCATCCGCTCGCCCGCGCCGTCCGGATTGACAAGCTCTCCCTGGCGGCGCTGGAGGCGACGGTGGCGCTGTACCGGGATCCGGAGCTGGCGCGGGCCGAACTGCCGGTGCTGGAGATGCTGACGGCCGGCGAGGAGAAGCTGCGCCGGCGGGCGGACGTGCTGGCGGGAGAGACCGGGGGGGAGGTGGTGACCGCCGTGGCTCGCGTCGGCGGGGGCGCGCTGCCGCTCTTGGAGCTGCCAGGTCCGGTGGTGATGATCGATCCGGGTCCGGAGGGCGCCGATGTGCTCGCCGCCGCGCTGCGCCGCCATGATCCGCCGGTGATAGGGCGGATCCGCCAGGACCGTCTCCTGCTCGACCCGCGGACACTGACCGACGACGAGGCCCGGGAGGTGGCGCGGGCGGTCCGGGCGGTGATGGCATGAGCGCGAGGAGCGCGCCGCTGACCGTGGGGACCGCCGGGCACATCGACCACGGCAAGACCGCGCTCGTCCAGGCCCTGACGGGGATTGACACCGACCGCCTTCCGGAGGAGAAGACGCGCGGCATCACGATCGTGCTGGGGTACGCGCCGCTGCGCCTGCCCACCGGACGGCTGCTGTCCCTGGTGGACGTCCCCGGACACGAGCGGCTGATCCGCGTGATGGTGTCCGGAGCGACCGGAATCGACCTGTTCCTGCTGGTGATCGCGGCCGACGACGGGGTCATGCCCCAGACCCTTGAGCACGTCCGGGTGCTGGAGGCGCTGGGCGTCGACCGAGGCGTGGTGGCGATCACCAAGTCTGACCTGGCGGATCCGGACCCGGCGGCCCGGGCGGCGGCCGAGCTGCTGCCGGGGGTGGAGGTGGTGCCGTGCTCGGTCCGGACCGGGGAGGGGGTCGCCGAGGTGGCCGCTGCCCTGGAGCGGGTGGCGGCGGGTCTGGTGTCCCGCGCCGAGGCGCCGCGGGGGCCGGTGCTGCACATCGATCGGGTGTTCACGATCAAGGGAGCTGGCACGGTGGTCACCGGGACGCTCTGGTCCGGCGAGATCCGGCGCGGCGACCGGCTGCACCTGCTGCCGGGCGACCGGGGCGTGCGCGTGCGCGGACTCCAGGTGCATGACCGGCCCGCCGACCGGGCGCTGGCCGGCCAGCGGGTTGCCGTCAACCTGGCCGGCGTCGAACGCCGGAGGGTGTCCCGCGGAGATGTGCTGGCCGCCGACGGGGCCGGGGTGACGCTGACCTACCGCGTCGACGCAGAGCTGCATCTCCACGAGCCGCTCATCGACCGAGAGCGGGTGCAGGTGCACCACGGCACCCGGGACACCCCGGCGCGGGCAGTCCAGCGCGATGATGGCCGCTGGCAGCTGCGGACCGAGCGGCCGCTGGTGGCGGCCGATGGTGACCATCTCGTCGTCCGGCGGATTAGCCCGCCGGACACCATCGGCGGCGGCGTGATCGTCGCGGCCGCTGGGGGCGGGCGCCCCGGCGTCGACGCAGATGCACCCGCCGTGCCCGGCGTGTCCGGCAACGGCGACGCGCCGAGGGCCGAGGCCGCGCCGCCACTTGACCCGGAAGCGCTCGCGCTGGAGGAGCGCCTGCGCGCCGCCGGCCACGAGCCGCTCAGCGAGGCCGAGCTCGGTGACGTCGCCCGTCATCTCGCCGCCCTGCGCGAGCGGGGGCGCGCGGTCCGCGTCGGGCGCTCCATGTACGCCCATCCGGCGGCGATCGCCCGCGTCCAGGACGTGGTGGAGCGGATCGCCACCGAAGAGGGCTCCATCACCCTGGCCCGGCTGCGCGACGAGCTGGGCACCTCACGCAAGTTTGCCCAAGCGCTGCTGGAGCATCTCGATGCCGCGCGGGTGACCCGTCGGCTGGAGGACGACAGCCGTGTGCTGCGCCGGTCCGCCCAGCGCCACACCGCCGGCTGACGAGGTCAGGTGGTCTGGCGAACCCCGGCCTCGCTGGTGACACCGTCGAGGCGAGCCGCCACCGGGCCGAGCAGCGCCTCACGGCCCCGACCCCGGCGGAAGGTGGGCAGCACCGGGCGGTGCTGCTGGCCCTCCAGCTCAAAGGCGAGCACGCAGTAGGCGGCGATGCCGGCGACCACCAGTCCGATGATCCCGGCCAGGGTCTGCCAGAACGAGAACCCGCTCAGCTGGTGAACGGCATCGGCGCCGAACCGGGCGGCCGCCAGGACGAACACCAGCCCCGGGAGAGGCTTGCTCATCGCAATGGCAAACGAGGAAAGCGCCAGGGTGGCGCCGGACATGATCAGCAGCAGACCGAGCGCGCCGCTGGGCCGGGTCGACCGCGAGACGACCTGGATGAGCCCGATCGCCAGCCAGGTCGTCGACAGCACGCCGACGGCCGCCCCCGTGGCTCCATCCCGCGCCAGATAGGAGAACACGCAGGCGGTCAACTGGAGGAAAAACGGCACGCTGATCAGGATCAGGCCGGCAGGGAGCACCTGGGCGGCGGCGATCCAGTGCAGGCTGAGCCCGCTTTCCACGAACGAGGCAATGGCCAGGCCGGACATGCCCACGGTGAGGGGGGACCCGATCGGTCGCAGGAAGATCTCGGCGTGCGGTTCGGCCACGGCAGGCCTGAGCTACCCGAGCCGAGTTGGGTGACGCGGCGGGTGTCACCCGGCTGACCGGACGCTTCGTCCACCCGGGCGGTCCGGATTTCGCCCATCCCGCCATAGCCAGGCCGCGCCCGGCACGCCACGCTTACGATTGGTCAGGCATCCGCACCGTTTGAGGGAGGGCACGATGAACCCCACGCACGACGAGCTCCAGCGCGCAGCGCGCGAGCACCTGCTCCTGCACTTCACCAAGCACGGCTCCGCGTACGCGGACGGGAAGGAGCTGCTCGTCTTGGAACGGGGCGAGGGACCGTACGTCTTCGATACCGGCGGCCGCCGCTACATCGATGCCCTGTCCAGCCTGTTCTGCGCCCAGATCGGCTACTCCTACGGCGAGGAGATGACCTCGGCGATCGCCGGCCAGCTACAGACGCTCGCCTTCAACACGAACTGGGGCACCGCTCACCCGCCCGCCATCCAGCTGGCCGAGCGGTTGGCCGAGCTGATGCCCGGGGACCTCAACCGCGCGTTCTTCACCTCCGGCGGCTCGGAGGCGGTGGAGGCGGCCTGGAAGATTGTGCGCGAGCACTTTGAGGCCATTGGCCAGCCGCAGCGGCGCAAGGCGGTCGCCCGCAACATCGCCTACCACGGGGTCACCCTGGGCGCCCTGTCTTTCACGGGCGTGGCGCCGATGAAGGAGGCGTTCGGGCCGCCGCCGATCGACGTCACTCATGTCTCCAACACCAATGCCTTCCGGGCACCGGACGGCGACGACCCAGACGTGTTCTGCGCCCGGCTGCTCGGCGAGATCCGGGAGGCGATCCAGGCGGCCGGTCCCGACGAGGTGGCGCTGATCATCGCCGAGCCGGTCCAGAACGCCGGTGGATGCCTGGTGGCTCCGCCCGGGTACTGGTCTGGACTGCGCGCGCTGGCCGACGAGTGCGGGGCCCTGCTGATGGCCGATGAGGTCATCTGCGGCTTCGGACGGCTGGGGGAGTGGCTGGGCGTGCAGCGGGAGGGCGTGGTCCCGGACCTGGCCAGCGTCGCCAAGGGGCTGACCTCGGCCTACGCCCCGATGGGCGCGGTGCTGGTGTCCGACCGGGTGGCCGAGCCGCTGTTTGCGCCGGGACGGACGCTGCGCCACGGGATCACGTTCGGCGGGCACCCGCTGGCCGCGGCGGTGGCGCTGCGCAACCTGGAGATCTTTGAGCGGGACGGGATCCTGGAGAACGTCCGGGCCCAGGAGCCCCACCTGGAATCCCGGATGCAGGAGCTGCGGTCGCTGCCGATCGTCGGCGACGTTCGCGGCCGCGGCTTCTTCTGGGCCATCGAAATGGTGCGCGACGAGTCCGCCGGGACGTTTGACGCGGGCGAGCGAGACCACCTGCTGCGCGGGTTCCTGCCCGGACGCCTGCTGGAGGCCGGGATCATCGCCCGCGCCGACGACCGCGGTGACAGCGTGGTCCAGATCGCCCCGCCGCTGATCTCCGACGCCGACGTCCTGGACCAGATCGTCGACCGCCTGGGGGAGGTCCTGACCGACGCCGGGGTGGAAATGGGAGTGGCCGCGGGCGTCAGCGGTTGAGTTGCGGGACGGTGGGGACGTCGACCGGCGGCCTGGCCTGGCTGGACAGAGTCGGTCCAGACGGGACAATTGCGGGTAGGTCTCGTCTGGTACGAGAATGTTCCCTTCGACCAGGAGCAGATCCGCGTGAGCACTGAGGTTTCTGAGAGGCAGGCACGGGAGGTCGCCGAGGAGGCGCGGGAGGCCGAGTGGACGTTGCCCAGCTTCGCCAAGGAGCTGTTTCTGGGGCGCTTTCGGTTTGACCTGATCCACCCTCAGCCCCGGGTGGAGCCGGAGGCAGCGGAGAAGGGCGAGCGGTTCCTCGCCCAGCTGCGGGAGTTCCTGGAGCGCGAGGTCGATCCGCTGGAGATTGAGCGCGACGCCAAGATCCCAGAGCGCGTCGTCGACGGGCTCAAGCAGCTGGGAGCACTCGGCATGAAGGTGTCCGAGGAATACGGCGGGCTCGGTCTGTCGCAGGTCTACTACAACCGGGCACTGGCGCTGGTGGGCGTCTGGCATGCCTCGCTGTCCACCCTGCTCAGTGCCCACCAGTCGATCGGCGTGGCCGAGCCGCTGCGGATGTTCGGCACCGACGAGCAGAAGCGCAGATGGCTGCCGCTGGTGGCCTCCGACCACGTGAGCGCGTTCCTGCTCACCGAGCCGGACGTGGGCTCGGATCCGGCTCGGCTGGCCGCCACGGCCACCCCCGTCGACGGCGGCTACTCGCTGAACGGCCGCAAGCTGTGGGCCACCAACGGTGCCATCGCCGACATCGTGGTGGTCATGGCCAAGGTGCCGAAGTCCGAGGCACACCGGGGCGGGATCAGCGCGTTCGTTCTGCCCTATGACAGCGAGGGTGTCACCGTCGAGCATCGCAACGCGTTCATGGGCCTGCGCGGGATTGAGAACTCGGTAACCCGGTTGGAGAACGTGTTCGTGCCGGAGGAGAACCGGATCGGCCGCGAGGGAGAGGGCCTGAAGATCGCGCTGAGCACGCTCAACACGGGACGTCTGGCCCTGCCGGCCATCTGCGTGGGGACCGCCAAGTGGGCGACCAAGATCGGCCGCGAATGGAGCACCGAGCGCACTCAGTGGGGCCGACAGATCGGCCGGCATGACGCGGTGGCTCAGAAGCTGGCGTTCATCGCCGGCAGCGCGTTCGGCCTGGAGGCGATGCTCGACGTGGCCAGCCGTCTGGCCGACAACAAGTCCAACGACATCCGGATCGAGGCCGCCCTGGCCAAGCTGTACGGATCCGAGCTCGGCTGGCAGGTGATCGACGAGCTCATGCAGATTCGCGGCGGGCGCGGCTTTGAGACGGCCGCGTCACTGCGCGCCCGCGGAGAGAAGCCGGTGCCGGTGGAGAGTGCGTTCCGGGACATGCGGATCAACCGGATCTTCGAGGGCTCCAGCGAGATCATGCACCTGCTCATTGCCCGGGAAGCCGTCGATCAGCACCTCCAGGTGGCCGGCGACATCCTGGAGCCCGGGGGTGACGTGCGGACGAAGGCGCAGGCGGCGGCCAAGGCGGCGGGGTTCTACTCCCGGTGGCTGCCCCAGCTGGCCGTCGGCCGTGGACAGAACCCGCGCTCGTTCGACGAGTTCGGCGAGTTGGCCCCGCACCTGCGCTACGTGGAGCGGGCCTCGCGCAAGCTGGCCCGGTCAACCTTCTACGGCATGAGCCGCTGGCAGGCCAAGCTGGAATACCGCCAGGCGTTCCTGGGACGGATCGTCGACATCGGCGCCGAATTGTTTGCGATGGCCTCAGCGGTGGCCTACGCCGACACCATCGGCCGGGAGCACCCCGAGCGGCGCGAGCAGGCAAGCGAGCTGGCCCAGCTGTTCTGCCGGCAGGCCCGGCGCCGAGCCGACCATCTGTTCGGCGAGCTGTGGGCCAACGATGACGACGCCAACCGCGCGGCCGCGGGCGAGCTGTTGGACGGACGCTACGCGTGGCTGGAGGAGGGCATCGCCGACCCCTCCGGTGAGGGGCCGATGATCCCGCCGGAGAGCACCCGCCAGGATGGTGGCGCGGTGGCCACCGGATGAGGCCGGGCGGTTGAGCTCCCGTCCGTTATGACGTAGGCGCCGCGGTTCCGCGCTGGTCCTGGGTATCGGCCATGAGCTGGCCGATGCTGGAGCGCATGCAGCGCACCATCGACATCCTGGACGCCGCCGGGCTGGCCCTGTTCAGCGTCACCGGCGCCAGCATCGCGCTGGCCTACCACCTGGGACCGCCTGAGGCCGTGCTGCTGGGCGCGATCAGCGGGATCGGCGGCGGCATCCTGCGGGACATGATCGTGCGTGAGGTGCCCCAGGGCCTGCGCAGCGGGCTGTACGCCATTCCGGCGCTGGCGGGCGCGGCGATCATCGTCATCGCCCAACGCTCCGGCGGCCGCGGCGCCCTGTTTCCGGTGCTCGCCGCTGCGGCCCGCTTCGCCATCCGCCTGGCCGGGATCGTGTACGACATCAGCCTGCCGCCCCCGCGCGGTTCCTGGGAGAGGGGCGAGACCGGAGCGGTGGCACCTGGGAGAGGGGCGAGACCGGACGCGGTGGCACCTGGGAGATGGCGGAGACCGGACGCGGTGGCACCTGGGAGATGGCGCAGCGCGGCCGACAGCGGTCCGGGGAAACCGCGGACCACGATGCCGCAGCTCCCGGAAGGTTGCGGAGAGCCACCGGGTCAGTCCCTGATTGACCGGGCGGCGCGACCTCGTAGGGTCGCACCATGTCCTCCCAGCGCTGCCGGCCATGTTCCGTGAGGCCGTCGTCGGAGTGAACTTCGGTTCCGGAGGCGACGCGGCGATCGCTCTGGCGGGACGCCTGGTCGCCGGCGACGGTCACATGACCCTGGTCAATGTGGTGCCCACCGATCCGACCGTGAGCCGCGGCGACCGGGACAGCATGCTCGTTGCCGAGCGCGCCCGCAGCCTGAGCCTGCTGGTGCGGGAGCGCGAGCTCGTCCGGCTGGACCGCCGGGGGCGGCCCGGCCCCCGGATCGACACCTGCGCGCTGGCGGCGGCATCGCCGGCGCGGGGACTGGAGGCAGTGGCCGGTCACCGCCGGCCCGACCTGGTGGTGGTGGGGGCCTCACGCCGGACCGGGCTGGGGCGGTATCTGCTCGGCGACGATACGTCGGCGACGCTGGGCCGGGTGACGTGCGCGGTGGCCGTGGCCCCCCGCGGGTACGCCGGGCTCACCGCATTGGACCGCGCACGAGGCGGCCCAGCATCACAACCTGGCTCAGGGGGTGGCGGCGTGATCATCCGGTGGGCGGTGATTGGCGGGGCGGTCCCGGGTAGTAGTGGCGGAAGACACATGCGCCCCAGACCCCGGATGAACCCCCGTCAACTCCGCGACTGCGTCAACGACTCGTTCGGGCCCCGGCCCACCCAGGGCCGAGGATTGGCATTCCACCTGACCGCCTACTGCTGGCCCGGCGGGGCCCATGACCGCTCCGACCCGTTGCGCGGAGATGACCGGCTGTGGTCTGAGCAGGCGGTGCTGCCGCTGCCGGAATGCACCTGCCGGTCGGGCTGCTGTCGGCTCTGTAATTGAAAAGAGTGGTGAGGGCCCCCGGCGCGGGGACCTGCTCGCCTACTTGTCGGTACGCCACCCACCGGGCAGGCTTGACGGGCTGTGTACTCGGACGGCAGAGACCGGATCGGCAGCGCGCTGCGCCGGATGGCGGAAGATCTGGTCCGGGAACGCCGGCGGGTTCTGGAGCTCCGTCGGGAGAACCGGCGGCTGCGGGCAGAACTGGAGCGCCTCCAGCGGCGGCCGGCCGATGGCCCGGGTGGTGGCGAGGACGGCGAGCCCGCGTCATCCACAACGGGTGATGCTCGCTGAGCCGGTGCGGTGAACATGGGCCCCGATGAGATGGCGCATCACCGCGGGCGGCAGGGTGGACGGTGGCTGACGCCGCGCCGCCCCTGACCTCCGAGCAGGCCGAGGTCACCATGCGCAGCCGGCGCTACATCGGGCTGCTGATGATTGTGGCCATCGTCGGGGTGGTGGTGTCGCTGGCCTCGTGGTGCTTTCTGGAGCTCATCCACCAGCTCTCGCAGGAGCTCTACACCCATCTGCCTCACGCGCTCGGCTACGCGCAGGGCCCGCCAGAGTGGTGGCCGGTGCCGGTGCTGGCCATCAGCGCGCTGCTGGTGGCCTTCGCCATCAGCCGCCTGCCGGGCGACGGCGGACATCTGCCGGCGCGGGGGCTGGCCCCCAGCGGCCCGGTCACGCCGCCGCTCCTGCCTGGGGTGATCCTGGCCGGGCTGATCACCGTGGGGTCCGGGCTCATCCTCGGGCCCGAGGCGCCGTTGATAGCGCTGGGCTCCGGCGGGGCGCTGCTGACGATTGGGCGGGCGCGGCAGAAGATGCCCGCCCAGGCGCTGACCATCATCGGCGCCGCCGGCAGCTTTGCCGCCGTCTCGTTCATCTTCCAATCGCCGCTGATCGCCGCGGTGATCCTGATCGAAGCGGCGGGGATCGGCGGTGCGCAGCTGCCGCTGGTCGTCGTCCCCGGCCTGCTGGCGGCCGGAATCGGCAGCCTTGTCTCGCTCGGCGTCGGTTCGTTCACCGGGCTGAGTACCAGCGCCTACGCGCTGCCCCCGCTCACCCTGCCCAGCTTCGGCCATCCCACGCCCGCTCAGTTTGGGTGGACGATCGCGCTGGCGCTCGTCATCGCGTTCCTCGCCCGGCTGATGATGACCGGCGGGCTGTTCACGCATCGTCTGGTCGCTCGTCGTCTGGTCTGGTGCCTGCCGATTGTGGGCGTGATCGTCGCCGGCCTGGCCATGGCCTTTCACGGAACGACCGGCCGCAGCTTCCAGCTCGTCCTGTTCTCCGGCCAGGACGAGCTGCCGGGCATCGTCGAGCACCCCGGGAGCTGGAGCCTCTCGGCGCTGGCGCTGCTCGTTGCCTTCAAGGGGGTGGGCTACAGCCTCTCACTGGGCAGCTTCCGGGGCGGCCCGACGTTCCCTGCGGTTCTGCTCGGCGCCGTCGGCGGGATGATGGCCTCCCACCTGCCCGGCTTCCCGCTGGAGCCGGCGGTGGCGGTGGGCATCGGGGCCAGCGTGGCCGCCGTCCTGCGACTCCCGCTCTCGGCGGTGGTCCTGGCCACGCTGCTCACCGCCAAGTCCGGCGTCGGAGATGAGCCGCTGATCGTGGTCGGCGTGGTGGTCGCCTACATCGCCGCGCTGGCTACCTCAGCCCTGATGCCGGTGCCGGGGGCGGCTCGGCCGGCCGCGGCCCAGGGGGCGCCGGTCTCGCCCGGGGATGATCCGGTCCCGACGCCGACGCCGGCCACTCACCCCGGCGGCGGAAGCTGACTGGGCCGCCCGGCGGCCGCGGCCGGCCCGGGCCGCCCGCCGGCATGGTGATCAGGCTAGGCCGGGTCCGGTGCCGGCGGTAAGGGCGGCCCCGGCGGCGCCGCCTCCGGGCTGCGGTGGATGATCCGCCGGGCGGCCCGTTCCAGCCAGGCGTCGGCATGGCGGGAGCGGACCCGCACCTCCTCGCCCACCTGATCGGCAAAGCCCAGGCCCTGCTGGGAGATGGCAGCGGTGACGGCCGGGCTGCCGGCGACCTCGTCCACCAGCTTCCACAGGCCGTCGCTGGCCAGCAGCCGGTCGACGAATTGGTCAAACAGCCCACTGTCGAAGAACAGATCGACCAGACGCCGGGCACCATCGCTGTCAAGCAGTTGCGCGGCCACCGACTGCACACGGGCGCCGGCCAGCAGACGCTCCAGCTCCCCGCTGTCAATCAACCGGTCCATCACCCGCCGCTCCAGGTCGGCGCCGGCCTCGGCGGCGGCGCCGGCAGCGGCGCCGGCCAGACCGCTGAAGGGACGGACGCCGAGGGCGGCCGCTCGGCCGCCGAGCGAGACAACGCCGCGCAGCACGGCGGGACCTGACCCATTGGACCCGTAATCAGCCATGGCACCCCGGGATGCTGCCAGGCGCGCCGCTCACGGGAATCACCCAAAACGGAGGATGGCCCGCTCACGTCATCCGTTCTGGACGATGCCGCGGGAGCCCGGGGCGATGACCATGATCGTTGATGAGCGACACAGCCAGCGGCGACACTCCGACTCAGGAACCGGCTCCGGCTCCGGCCGTGGCCCCGCCCGCGCATCCATCGCGCGGGCGCATGATCCTGGTCAACTCGCTGATCGCTGTCACCACCGTGCTGCTGGTGGTGGGGGTGTTCTCGGTCTGGGCCAACCGGCTCCTGTTCAACCCGGACAACTGGTCGAACACCAGCACCCAGCTCCTGCAGAACCCCCAGGTGCGCGCCACCACCGCCAATTACCTCGTCGACCAGCTCTACGCCAACGTCAACGTGGCCGGCCTGATCCGGTCCGGACTGCCGACCCAGCTGCAGGGCCTGGCCGCTCCGGCCGCCGGCGCGCTGCGCAACGCAGCCGTCCAGGGCGTGGACGCGGCGCTGCAGCGCCCGCGGATTCAGAATCTATGGGCCGAGGCCAACCGGGCCGCCGATCGGACCTTCATTGCCGTGGTCAACGGAGGCAAGGGCGCCGTCGGGGTCAAACAGGGGGTGGTCACCCTCAACCTGGGGCTGATCCTGGACAACGTGGCGTCACGGCTGGGCCTGCCGTCGGACCTGTCGGCCAAGCTGCCGCCGAACATCGCCAACCTGACCGTATTTCGGTCCCAGCAGCTGAAGCTGGTGCAGAACGTCGGCCAGGCCATCCAGCACCTCGCCCTGTGGCTGACCATCCTGGTACCGCTCCTGTACGCGGCCGCCCTGGCCATTGCGCCCGCGGGACGGCGCCGGCGCACGCTGATGACGATCGGCTGGGCCGGCGTCCTGGGGGGCGTGCTGGTGATCCTGGGCCGGAACATCCTGCAGACGCAGATCGCCAACTCGCTCACCAGCGACGCCTCGCTGCGGCCCACCGTGTCGGCCACCATCGGGATCTCCACCGAGATCCTGGGATCGGTGGCCGGCGCCATCGTGCTCGTCGCCGCGGTGCTGGTGGCCGCGGGCTGGTTTGCCGGTCCGGCCCGCGTTGCCCGCACGGCGCGCCATGCCATCGCTCCCTTCCTCCGTGATCACCCGGCGGAGAGCTACGGCATCACGCTGGCGATCATGATCCTGATCTTCATCTGGCAGCCGATTCACGCCACCGGAACGCCGGCCGGGATCATCGTGTTCACCCTGCTGGCGCTGGTGGGGACCTACATCCTGCGCCGGCAGACGGTGGAGGAGTTTCCCGACGCCGAGTCCGGAGCCGCGGTGGCTCGGCTCCAGACGCATCTGCACAACCTGAGGACGCGGCGCCCCGGACGGCCGCAGCCGGTCGCTCCCGGTGACTCGATGGCGGAGCAGCTGCGCCAGTTGGCCGAGCTGCGCGACCACGGTGAGCTCACCGGCGACGAGTACCAGGCCGCCAAGGAACACGTCCTGCACAGCGGACGATGACCGCCGGGCGCCGCCTCCTCCGGGACCTGGCCGAGCACGACGAGCGTTCAGTGCGGGCGGTGCTGGCCTCCGAGCCGGAGCTCCGCGGCGGGCTGGACCGGGAGACGTTCGCGCTCGTCCAGCTCTCGGCCCTGCTGGCCACCGACGCCGCCACCGACTCGCTGCGCTGGGCGGTGGACCGCGCTGCCACCAGCGGGGTGGATGACGCGGCGTTGGCCCAGGTGCTGATCGTGACCGCGCCGGCGGCGGGCGCGGCCCAGGCGGTGGCGAGCGCGGCTCGGCTGGCCCTGGCCCTGGGCGTCGATGTCGACATCGAAGGATGGGATGGAACATGAGAACACGATCCGCAATGGCGGCCGTGGTGCTGACGGCGGGACTGGCCGGGTGCGGAAGCTCCAGCGCCACCACCGCCAGCAAGCCCGCCTACTGCACCAACGTGGCCAACCTCAAGGCGTCGGTCAAGGCGCTGCCGAGCACCAACATCGTCCAGAACGGCGTGAGCGCGCTGGAGGCGTCGGTGACCAAGGTCCAGACCGACGCTCAGGCGGTGGTCAGCTCAGCCAAGAGCGAGTTCTCGGGACAGACGACGGCGTTGAAGACCTCGGTCGACACCCTGACCACCACCGTCAAGCAGGTCACCACATCCCCCAGTGTCTCGACGCTGGCCCAGATCCCGGGGCAGGTGTCGGCCGTGGTCACCGCGGCCAAGAACCTGGAGAGCGCCGTGGCCTCCAAGTGCCAGTGAGACGGTGACCCCGCCGTCGCCGGCCCATCGCCCACCGGCGCCCGAACGGCACGGTGGGTGGGGGTGACCGGCCGGACTACAGCCCGGTCTGGGCGATCACGCGTCCGGACTTGACCGCGTCTGACAGCGCTTGGTAGTCGCGCTCGTTCTGGTCGGCGTAGGCCCGGGAGAACTCCAGGATGGCCCGGTCGAACACGTCGCCGCTGCCGAGATAGGAGGCGATCGCCACCCGGTCGCCACTGCGCGCGTGGGCCCGGGCCAGTGTCCACCCGCACAGCCGGCCGTAGGCCGCCATCCCGCTGGGGACCATCTGCTCAATCTCGGCTGAGCCCTTCCAGTCGCGCAGCTGACGGCCATAGAAGTCCCGGGCCTGCCCGTCGATCCCCGCTTCGACATGCACCCAGCCGAGGAAGATGTCGCTGGTGGCCTGCATCAGGCGCTGGCCGGCGACCACCCGCTCGCCGTGGTTCTCAAACTCGCTCGGCTCCAGGTACTCCTCCAGGACCGACGCCTCCGCCTCCTTCATCTGCAGGAACAGCGGATCCTCCACATCCCGGCCGAACAGGAGCGCGATCCAGGCGCGGGTGCCGACGCTGCCCACGCCCACCACCTTGCGGGCAAAGTCGGCGAGCCGGAACTGCTCCAGCAGCACACGCCGGTCATGCACCAGGGTGGCCTGGAACTGACGCATCAACTGGCGCAGCCAGTCAAACACCTCCTCGGAGCGGTCGGGCTCAAGCACCCGGACAGGCACGATGAGCGGCGACTCGTCGACGATCTCGGCGGTGCCGTTGACGCGCCGGGTCAGCTTGGCGAAGGCCGACATGCTGTCCCGCGTCCGGGCCTTGGCCAGCGTCTTCTCGGTCCGCTTGATCTGCTTGGCCTTCAGCTGGCTGCTGAACTGCTCCAGGACCGGCTCCACCTCCAGCCGCGCATACCAGACCTCCAGGTTCTTCATGGTGGCAAACCGGCGCATCGCGGTGCGGTACTGGCTGACGGTGTCCAACACCACCTTGTCCTGATCGACGGGGCGGTAGCCGTTGTCCCGGGCGCCGATCAGCATGCTGGCGCAGAGCCGCTTGACGTCCCATTCCCATGGTCCCGGCAGGGTCTCGTCGAAGTCGTTGATGTCGAACACCAGCCGTCGCTCGGGGGATGCGAACACGCCGAAGTTGGAGAGGTGCGCATCGCCGCAGCATTGAACGGTCAGGCCAGAGCGCGGCGTCTGTGAGAGATCGCCGGCCATGATCTTCGCCGCCCCGCGGTAGAAGGTGAACGGGGAGACGAGCATCCGGCCATAGCGGATCGGCACCAGCTCCGGCACCCGGGTCTTGGCCTGGTCCTCCAGGAGGGAGACCGGATCAGGGCGTTTGGCGGCCGGCTCGAATTTGGCGTGGCTGGAGCGGGGGACGGTGGCCCGGGCCTGCTTGCCCAGGGCGGCACGCTCGGCGAGGCTCAGCGGCGGCCGAGCCGGCGGAGCCCCCGGTGCGGCGGAGACGGTGGTGGACATGCTCGCCAGCCTGTCAGCGGCTCACCGGGTGTCATCACCCGTTCCGGGTGAGCACTCAGTGCGCCGTGGTCAGCTGCCGCGGTTCCCCGCGCCACGCAAACCCGGCCACGGTCTCCACCGTTCGCCACGCGGTGTCAGGCAGCAGGGCGGACGGCGAGGCACCGGGGTGGTCCGGGGCGATCCGGACGCGGAGGACGCGCGGACGCACGCGGAAGCGCAGCGGAGGCTCCAGCACCACCGCCTCGCCATCGATCCCGGCCGGAACCGGACCGTCCGCCTCCACCACGAACGACTCATCGGTCCACTGCTGCATCGCCAGCCGCCGCCGGTGGCCACTCCCGTTGGATTGACCGGACGGGATCAGCACGGTCATGCCGAGCAGTCCCGTGTCCAGCCGCGGTCGCGTCCCGGATCCGAGCGGGCGGCCCAGGCGGTACTGGTTGTTGGAGACCAGCACGGCCGCGCCCGACTCCGGGCCGCGGGGCCCGGACCAGTGCAGAGCCGACGGGGCCGCCCCCGGCCCCAGGACGTCCGGAACCGTGTCCAGCAGCGTCTGGAGCTTGGCCGCGCGGTAACCGGGGCGCTGGACCGCCTCGGCGTACAGCCCCAGCGAGACGTTGTTGACGAACACGCGTCCGTTGACCTCGGCCAGGTCAACGACGCGCTCACCGCCGTCGACGAAGGCTTCCAGCGCCCCCACCACGTCGTCGCGATCGACCCCCAGGTCCAGGGCGAAGTGGTTGCGGGTTCCGGAGGGGATGCACGCGTAGGGGAGGCCGAGCTCGGAGGCGATCATGGCCACCACCGCCTGGGAGCCGTCACCCCCCGCCATGGCCAGGCCGTCCGCGCCCTCGGCGACGGCGTCACGGACCAGCCGCTCCAGATCGTCGCCTCGCTTCAGCTCCACCGCGGCCAGCCGTCGGCGACGGGCCTCCTCGGCCAGGTGGAAGCGCTCGGCCTTGCCGTCGCCAGACTTGGGGTTGTAGAACAGGACCGGGCGAGCCGGGGGCTGGGCGGGGGGGAGATGGACGTGGACGCGGAGCGCCATCCGGGCCGCGCCCAGCGTGACGGCGAAGGCGGCCAGAACCAGCAGGTCGTCCAGCAGGCGATGATCGACGACCAGCAGCACGATCGCCC
Organism: uncultured Solirubrobacteraceae bacterium; assembly: GCA_963753235.1. Taxonomy (GTDB): domain Bacteria; phylum Actinomycetota; class Thermoleophilia; order Solirubrobacterales; family Solirubrobacteraceae; genus Palsa-465. The sequence continues at coordinate 196,638 of CAVWBJ010000002.1, forward strand.
CGGCCACAAACGCCCCGGCCACGGCGACACCGATGAGGCGCGCCGCGCCGCGCCGGCACACCGCCCACCAGGCCGCTGCCAGCGCCACCACCAGGCAGCCGAAGATGGTCAGGCCCTTGGGAAAGTGGCTGATGCCCACCCACACCGCGAGGACCACGGCCGCCAGCGCGCCCAACAGAGAAATGACTGCCCAGAGCCGCCGCATGCTCAGCGGGTGCCAATCGACGGCGGGTGAAGCGTGATCACACCAGCCATCCTGGACCAGGGGGCGCCGAGGAGCATCACCTGATCAGGATGACCCGGGGTGCTGGGGTGCGGACCCTCCCACTCCACGCAGGAGCGCACCATTGCCCGGGGTGTCCAGCGGTGGAATCGTGGTGGAGAAAAACAACGTGAGGCCGTCCGGCCTGCGGGGATACATACTGGAGGATTCTCATGTCTGTCAAAGCCTCCCCAGAGCCGCCGCGCTCATCGGGGTACGACAGTTACTACGAGCAGGAGCGGGGCTCAGGCTGGGTGACGTTCGCCGGCGTGCTGCTGCTGGTGCTGGGGACGATCAACTTCATTGAGGGCATCGCCGCCATCGGCAACGCCCACTTCTTTGTGGCCAACGCACACTTCGTGATCTCGTCGCTCAACACGTGGGGCTGGGTGGCGCTCTGCATCGGCGTCCTTCAGTGGGCGATCGGCCTCGGCGTGTTCGTCCGCAATCAGTTCTCGCGCTGGGCGGGCGTGTTCATCCTGGCGCTGAACTCGGTCACGCAACTGCTGATGATGCCGGCTTACCCGTTCTGGTCGCTGTGCGTGTTCGCCATCGACATTCTGGCCATCTACGGCCTCATCGCCTACGGCCAGCACATCACCGACTGACGACACCTCGACGCCGCGGCGGCTCGCCGTCCCGGCGCCGGCCGGACGGCCCGGTGCCCCTGGATGGCACCGGGCCGTTTCACCGTAAATGCCCCTGATGCCATGCGGATGCCCGCCTGTGGGGCCGACACCTGTGCGCCTGCTGTTGACCCCGCGGCAGCGGTGCCACGCTATGACCATGCCGGCCTCGACGGGACCTGTGCCTGCACCTCCGGCTGTGCCCGGATCCACCCGGCCGCATCCCGGCCTCGCTGGGCCGGATCCCGGTGGGTGGTCCCGGTGGAACCCAGCTGAGGACAGGCACTACACGCTGGGGCTGGAAGAGGAGGTGATGCTGCTGGCCGCCACCGATCTCACCCTCTCCTACCAGAGCGATCAGGTGCTCGCCTCCCTGCCCCAGTCGCTGACGCGCCACATGTCGCCGGAGACGCACGCCGCGGTGGTGGAGCTGGCCACTGGGGTCCACGCCGGTGTGACCGGGGCCGCCGCCGAGCTGGAGGCGCTCCGCATCCGGCTGGCCGAAGCCCTGGACGGATTGGGGCTGCTCGCCGCCGCCGCCGGGATGCACCCGCTGGACAGCGGCGAGCGCACCGGGGTCTCGGCCGCGCCTCGGTATCAGCTGCTGGAGTCCTCACTGCGCCTGCTCGCCCACCGGGAGCCGACGATGGCGCTGCACGTCCACGTGGGCGTCCCGGACCCGGAGGATGCCGTCCGGGTGATGAACCGGTTGCGGGAGAACCTGCCCGTCCTGCTGGCCCTGGCGGCCAACTCACCGTTTCTCCGGGGCCGCGACGGCGGCTTTGCCTCCACCCGGACGCTGATCTTCGGCGGCTTTCCCCGGACCGGGGCCCCCCGCCGGTTCGCCTCCTACTCCGAGTATGTGGCCGCCATCGACGCGCTGATCACCTCCGGCGCGGTGCCCGATCCCACCTTCTTCTGGTGGGACATCCGGCTGCAGCCCCGCCTGGGGACAGTGGAGGTGCGGGTCATGGACGCTCAGTCCCAGGTGCCCGACCTGGCGGCGCTGGCCGCCCTGGTTCAATCGCTGACCCAGCTGGAGTTGGAGGGCAACCCTCGCCCCTGCCGGATCACGCCGGAGGTGCTGAGCGAGAACTGTTTTTTGGCGGCCCGCGACGGCGTCGACGTCCGGCTGGTCGACCCGGTGGCGGAGCGGCTGGTTCCGCTGCGAGCGATCGTCCGGTCGCTGCTCGATGAATGCCGGCCGCACGCCCAGTCGCTCGGCTGCGCGGGCGCCCTGGAGGACCTGCAGCGGCTGGCGGTGGTCAACGGCGCGGCCCGTCAGCGTCGCCGGGCCCGCCGCCACGGTCACCTGGCTCCGGTGGTCGCCAATCTCGTCGACGATTTCCGCGCACCGCATCCCGTCACCCTGTCCCCGTAACCGAGGAGCACCTGATGTGTCGCTGGCTTGCCTACTCCGGTTCCCCCGTCGTCATGCACCGCGCGCTGTATGCGCCGGCCCATTCGCTGATCGACCAGAGCCTTCACTCCGAGCTGGGGGCGGAGGCCACCAACGGCGACGGTTTCGGCGTCGGCTGGTATGACGAGATCGTCCCGGAGCCGGGCGTGTTCCGAAGCGTGGAGCCGGCCTGGAACGACGCCAACCTGCGCGAGCTCGCCTGCCACATCCGCTCCCGCCTGTTCTTCGCGCACATCCGGGCGGCCATCGGCTCGGCGGTACAGCAGACCAACTGCCATCCGTTTCGCCATGGCCGCTGGTTGTTCATGCACAACGGCTTCATCGACGCGTTCCCGATGATCAAGCGTGACCTGGTCCTGGCCATCGACGACTCACTGTTCCCGGAGATCGCGGGCCATGCCGACACCGAGGTCCTGTTCATGCTGGCGCTGACGTTCGGGCTCCAGGACGACCCGGCCGACGCGGTGGCTCGGGCGATCGGCCTGGTGGAGGACGTCGGGCACCGGCGCGGCGTCAAGTATCCATTCCAGGGCACGGTGGCCACCACCGACGGCGAGCGGGTCTGGGCGTTCCGGTATTCCAGCGAGGGCAAGTCCCGCTCGCTGTTCTTCACCCGGGACGTGCGTACCCTGCGCAGCCTCTACCCCGAGCGCGAGATCCTGCAGGAGGTCTCCGATGAGACGCGGTTGATCGTCTCCGAGCCGATCGGTGACCTGCCCGGGGCCTGGAACGAGGTGCCGGAGTCCAGCTACGGCATCGTGGGGGCGGGGGATGAGCAGCTGCGCCCGTTCCGGGTCAAGCCTCCGGTGGCGGCGGTGCCGGTGGGGGCGTAGGCGGCGGTCAGTCGCCGACCGCAGCCGCGTCCGGGGCGGCGGTCTGCAGTTCGGATTGGAGCAGGAGCAGGACCGCCACGGTTCCGGTCCAGCCGGTCTGGTGGCTGGCCCCGATCCCGGCTCCGTTGTCGCCATGGAAATACTCATGGAAGAGGAGCAGGTCCTGCCAGTGGGGGTCGGTCTGGAACCGCTCGATCCCGCCGAACACCGGCCGGCGTCCGGCTCCGTCCCGGGTGAAGGTGGCGATCAGACGACGGCCGATCTCCGACGCCACGTCCCGCAGGTTCATTTCCTGACCTGAGCCGGTGGGGCACTCCACCCGGAGGCGATCTCCGTAGTAGCTGTGCAGCTGGATGAGGCCGCGCAGGATCACCATGTTCATGGGAAACCACACCGGGCCGCGCCAGTTGGAATTGCCGCCGAACATGCCGGTGTCCGATTCGGCCGGCAGGTAGCCGACCTCGTAGGTCTGCTCGCCCCACTCAAACCGGCAGGGCTGGCTCAGGTGGCGGCGGGAGATGGCGCGGATACCGTGGGCGCCCAGGAACTCCGACTCGTCGAGCATGACCGACAGGATGCGCCGCAGCCGCGTCTCATCAACCAGCGCGGTCATCCTCCGCCCCTCCGGGCTGGGGCCCGGCAACTCGGCCAGTTGCGGCACCGACTCAGCGAGGCGGCCGAGGAAATGGGTGATGTCGTCCATCATTCCGGGGAACAGCCCCAGGGCATCAGGATCAAACACGGTGGCGGCGCAGATCGGCAGCAGCCCCACCAGCGAGCGCACCTTGAGGCTGATCTGCGTGCCGCCGGGCATCCGCATCACGTCGTAGAAGAACCCGTCCTCGTCATCCCAGAGCTCGCCATGGCCGCCCGGTGGGTTCATCGCCACCGAGATCCACAGGAAGTGCGCGACGAACTTGAGTGCCATGTCGACGTACGCCGGGTCCTGGCGGGCCAGTTCCATGGCGATCTGCAGCATCCACTGGCAGTACAGCGCCATCCAGGCGGTCCCGTCCGCCTGCTCCAGCGTGCCGCCGCCGGGCAGCGGCGCCGATCGGTCAAAGATCCCGATGTTGTCCAGGCCGAGAAAGCCGCCCTGGAACAGGTTGCGGTCGTCCGGGTCCTTGCGATTGACCCACCAGGTGAAGTTGGTGAGCAGCCGGGAGAAGACCCGGGCCAGGAACTGGTGGTCGCCCACCCCGCGGATGGCGGCCTCGCGCTCGTAGACGAACAGCGCCGCCCAGGCGGTGACCGGCGGGTTGACATCGGAGAAGTTCCACTCGTAGGCCGGGATCTGGCCGTTGGGATGCTGGTAACGGGTGCGCAGCAGCAGCTCCACCTGCTCCTTGGCAAAGTCGATGTCGACCAGGGCCAGCGGCGCGGCATGGAAGGCGAGATCCCAGGCGGCGAACCACGGGTACTCCCACTTGTCCGGCATGGAGATGATGTCGCCGGCGACCATGTGAAACCACGGCTGGTTGCGGACCGCGGTCGCCGGCGCATCGTCCCAGGGACTGGAGCCGTGCTCACGCAGCCACCGGGCGATGTCGTACTCGTAGTACTGCTTGCCCCAGAGCATTCCAGCCAGCGCCTGGCGCATGACCAGCGCCTGGTCAGGGCCGAGGGTAGGCGGGATCACATGCTCATAGAAGCGGTCGGACTCGCTGCGGCGGGCGGCCATGATGCGGTCAAACGCCGCGCTCAGGGGCCGGTCCTTCCGCTGCGCTTCGCCGTCGGCGCCGGTCAGGCGCAGCCGGATCGACGCGCTGGCGCCGGCGGGGATCTCCAGCACATGATGGGCCGTGACCTTGGTGCCGGTGCGGTCCGGGTTCACCGCCTCCCGCCGTCCACCCACCACGCAGTCGTGGATGGCGTCCTTGGGATGGGGCGAGGCGTTGGCCGTGCCGAACAGCCGCTGGTCGTTGGATTCGTTGTCGCAGAACAGCCACTCGGCCATCTCGTCGGCCCGGAGCAGCCATTCGCCGAGCTCCGAATGGCGGGCCCGTGCCGCGCCGTCGGGGGCCAGGTCGATCCCGGGTTTGGGCTGCTCGTCGCGCCACGCCCACGTGTTGCGAAACCAGAGTGTGGGCAGGAGGTGCAGGGTGGCCGCCGCCGGACCCCGGTTGTGCGCCGTGACCAGCATGAGGATGTCATCGGGAGCCGACTTGGCGTACTCAACCACCACATCGAAGTACCGGTCGTCGTCGAAGATCCCGGTGTCCAGGAGCTCATACTCCATGTCCTGGCGGCCACGAGCGGCGTTGGTGGCCACCAGGTCCTCGTACGGGAACGCTCGCTGGGGATACTTGTAGAGGCACTTGAGGTAGGAGTGGGTGGGGGTACTGTCCAGGTAGAACCAGTACTCCTTGACGTCCTCGCCGTGGTTGCCCTCCGAGTTGGCGAGCCCGAACATCCGCTCCTTGAGAATCGGATCATTCCCGTTCCACAGGGCCAGCGCCAGGCAGAGCCGCTGGCGCTCGTCGCTGATGCCGGCGATTCCGTCCTCGCCCCAGCGGTAGGCCCGTGACCGGGCCTGGTCATGGGTGAAGTGGCGCCAGGCGTCGCCGTCCTGGCTGTAGTCCTCGCGGACCGTGCCCCACTGGCGCTCGCTGAGATACGGGCCCCACGCCTTCCAGGTCGCTTCGCCGCGTCGCGCCTGCTCCAAACGCCGGTGCTCCGGGCTGGCAATCTCGGATCCCATGCGGCGAGTCTGGGCGGCCACCCGCACGCTCACAACGGTGCCCGCACCCGGCCAGGCTGCGTGTCCGCCGGTGTCAGCGAACTGTGGTGGCGACCTCCGGGCAGGTCGGCATGTCGGCTGCCTTGTCGGAACCGGGGCCGGAGTGGGAGGCTGAGACGATGACGGTGGATGCCTCCACGCCCGCGCTTCAGCCCACGGCGCCGCCCCCGCTGGGGGCCCGCCACGACGGCACGGGCGCCAGCTTCTCGGTGTACTCCAGCGTCGCCGACGCCGTGGACCTGTGCCTGTTTGACGCCGCCGGGACCGAGACCCGCTGGAGCCTGGAGCCTGGTGAGGGCTATCGGTGGCAGGGCTACCTGCCGGGTGTGGCCCCCGGGCAGCGCTATGGCTACCGGGTCCACGGACCCTGGGACCCGCCGGCGGGGGCGCGCTGCAATCCGGCCAAGCTCCTGCTCGATCCCTACGCCCGGGTCATCGACGGCGGGGTGCAGTGGAACCCCGCGGTGTTCGGCCACGTGGCCGGTGATCCGGATCGTCCTGACCCGGCCGATTCGGCTCCCTACGTCCCTCGGTCGGTGGTGAGCGGCGGCGGGTTTGACTGGGGGGATGACCGGCCCCCGGGCCGACCGCTGGCCGACTCCATCATCTACGAGTTGCACGTCAAGGGCTTTACCAGGCGCCACCCGGAGGTCCCGTCGGCGCTGCGGGGCACCTACGCCGGGCTCGCCCACCCGGCGGCCATCGCCCACCTGAGACGCCTGGGGGTGACGGCGGTGGAGCTGCTGCCCGTCCACCAGTTCGTCCATGACTGCGCGCTGGCCCAGCGGGGCCTGCGCAACTACTGGGGCTACCAGTCGATCGGCTACTTTGCCCCGCATCATGAGTACGCCGCCGACCCGGGTGGCCAGGTCAACGAGTTTCGTCACATGGTCCGCACGCTCCACGCGGCCGGGCTGGAGGTGATCCTCGACGTGGTGTTCAACCACACCGCCGAGGGCAGCGAGTGGGGGCCCACCCTGTGCTTCCGGGGACTGGACAACGCCGCCTACTACCGGTTGGCGGCGGATCGGTCCCGGTACGTCGACGACACCGGCTGCGGGAACACGGTTGACCTGCACCAGCCCCAGCCGCTGCGGCTGGTGATGGACTCGCTGCGCTACTGGGTGCAGGAGATGCACGTCGACGGCTTCCGGTTTGACCTGGCCGCCAGCCTGGGCCGCGCCGCCAGCGACTTCGATCCGTATTCCTCGTTTTTGGAGGCGGTGGGGCAGGACCCGGTGCTCGCCCCGGTCAAGCTGATCGCCGAGCCGTGGGATGTGGGCTGGGGCGGCTATGACCTGGGGCAGTTCCCGGCGGGCTGGAGCGAATGGAACGGCCGGTTCCGGGACACGGTCCGAGACTTCTGGCGGAGCCATGACGGCATGCTGGCCGATATGGCGACCCGGCTGAGCGGATCACGGGACCTGTTTGGGCACGGGGGCCGGCGGCCCACCGCATCGGTGAACTTCATCACCGTGCATGACGGCTTCACCCTCAACGACCTGGTCAGCTACAACGACAAGCACAACCAGGCCAACGGCGAGGACAATCGGGACGGTTCCGGCGACAACCGCAGCTGGAACTGCGGCGCCGAGGGGCCGAGCGACGATCCGGCGATCCAGGAGCTGCGGGAGCGCCAGCGCCGCAACTTCCTGGCCACCCTGATGCTGGCGGAGGGCGTGCCCCTGCTCCTCGGCGGGGACGAGTTCAGGCGCAGTCAGGCGGGCAACAACAACGCCTACTGCCAGGACAATGAGATCTCCTGGTGTGACTGGACCGAAGCCGCGGACAATGATGACCTGGTCGCCTTCACCGCTCGGCTGTGCCGGTTGCGGGAGGAGCACCCGGTGTTCCGCCGGCGGCAGTTCTTCCACGGCGGGCCGGCGAGCGGCGCGGTCCGCGACGACCTGGACTGGTACCGGCCCGACGGCGAGCCGATGCTGGGCGAGGACTGGAGCGCGCCGTTTGCCCGCGCGGTGACCATGGCCCTGAGTGGCGCCACCGGCGACCACACCGGTCCTGACGACGCGTTTGTGATCATGCTCAATGCCTGGTGGGAACCTCTGGAGTTCATCCTGCCGCTCCCGCTGCGCCGGGCGGTCTGGCGACTGGAGCTGGACACGGCCGGCGCCGCCGTCCCGGACGACCGGCGGGTCACCGGTGCCGACCAGGTCGCCCTGATCGGTCGCTCGCTGGTGCTGCTCCGATCCCCGCGGAGTCCGGGCTGAGCATGCCGACCCCGCGGACCGAGCCCGAGCCGCCCCCGGGCCCCCCGGCCGCGCCGGGCGCTCCCGCGCCTCACCACCGGCGCGGACTGGCCGCTCGGATCCGGGCACTGGTCCGGGCCATCCGGGAGAACGACGAGGACGACATCCGGGAGGCGATGCTCCGCCTCAGCCAGTCACGGCGGCTGCTCGCCCCCCTGGCGCTCCTGGTGGGCGGGGTGGTGCTCCTATTTCAGGGATTCCGGCTGGTGGTCTTCAACTGGCGACTCACGCTGGTGCAGGTGCTCCCCGCCATGTGGATCTGGCTGGCCATGCTCGACCTCAAGATCCACGTCCTGCACGGGCACAGCTTTCACGTGATCCGCGGCCCGGTGCTGATCCCCATCTGGATGGCGATCATCGGCCTGACCATGGCCAGCCTGTTTCTCAACGCGGTGTTTGCGTTTGCCATCTCCCGCCCCGGCCGGGCCGACATCCGCCCGGCGGTGACGCAGGCGCGAAACCATCTGATGCCGATCCTGGGCTGGGGCCTGGCGCTGGGGGCGCCGTTGGCGTTCGCCACCACGGTGGCCCCCCGGTACCCGCGGCCCTGGTTTGGGATCTCGCTCAGCCTGGTGGTGGGGGCCATGATGGTCTGCTACGTGGCCGTGCCGTCGCGCCTGATTGGGGTCAAGCCGGCCCGGTCCCGGCGGGACAAGCTGGCCAGCACCGCGGTGAGCGGCGCGCTGAGCGCCACCGTGTGTACACCGCCGTACCTGCTCGGCCGGCTCGGCATCCTGATGCTCGGCAGCCGGTCGCTGTTCATCCCCGGGATTTTCCTGCTGGTGGTGGGGGTGACGCTGCAGGCGGGTGCCACGGGAGCGGTGCGGGCGATCAAGATGAGCGTGTCGCTGGTGACCGACCCAGGCGGAGCGGCGGCCCCGGCCCCGGCTGCCGCCGTGGCCCCGGGCCCGGACCCGGACCCGGACTAACCGGGCCGAGCGCCCACCCCCCGCCGGTCACGCCGAGGTGTGTGCGATTCACCCCTGGCGAGCACGGCCGGGCCGTCAGATCCGCGGGGGGTCGGGTGGCCGGGGCGGCCCCGGAGGCTCCTCGTCGGCTCGGCGGCCCTGGCGGTGGCCGACGGCGTAGATGCCCACCGCCAACGCTGCCGCGGCCAGGCCCACCAGCACCCAGGCCCACGCGGGCAGCCCGCCGCTGCCGCCGCTCCCGGAGGTGGGGGCCACGTGGAGGTTGGTGGTGCCGTTGGTGACCGACGTCGTCGCGGTTTGAGTCTTCGTCCTCGTCTCCGTCGAGGTCTGGGTGGTCGTCGACGTGGTGGGCCGGGTGACGGTGGTCGTCTCGGTCGTCGTCGACGTCTGAGTGGCCGGCGTGGTGGAGCTGGTGGTGGTGGCCGCCGTGGCGACACTGGCGCTCAGAGCGGCCAGCAGCCCGCCCATCAGGACGGCGGCGAGGCGGGCGCGGACGGACATCACTGACACCATCCCATGGCGGCCGCCGGCCGACAAGCCTGCCCGTCTACCACTGGCGGTGGGGTGAGCACGCAGGCTCCGCCGGCAGACCCGCGCGTGGGCCTCGCCCAGCGCGGGTATCCTCACCAGCGCGATGCCCGCCGCCTTCCCCACCGCGGACACCGCCGTCTCCCGCGGTGTCCTCTCCCGCCGTCAGGCAGTCTTTACCTGTGTCACCGCCGCGCTTGTCCTGCTGATGGGCGCGGGGCTGTGCGCCGCCGCCGTCCTGGCGCGCGCGCCGACCGCCGTCGTCCCCCTGATCGCCGTCGCCTGTGCCGGGATGCCGGTGTTCGCCGCCTGGCGGCTGCCGGCGGCCCTGGCTGTCCTGCGCCACCCGCCCACCGGTCGGCTCTCGCTCGCCGCCCTGCGGCGGGACCTGGACCGCCTGCCGGAGACCGAGCATCCGCTCGGCCAGTGACGCGGGTGCCGGGCCGACTCATGCCCGGCACCGCTTGCCCGCGGTGCCGGGCCGAGTCCGGTCAGAGCCCCAGAATGCGCGCCTTCTGGGCGGCGAACTCCTCGTCCGTGAGGACCCCCTGGTCATGCAGGCGTCCCAGTTCCTGCAGCCGCTGCATGTCGTCGGATGTGACTCCGCCGGACGTGGGGGCCGGCGGTGGCGGCGCGGCGGCCGCTGACTGCTGGTACCCCTGCTCGTAGGCGGCCTGCTCTTTTTGGTCATGGGCCCGAGCGGTGTGCTTGCCCATCGCGTAGGCACCGCCACCGACGGCGGCGGCCCGTAGCAGTGGGCGGCGTCGCATCAACGGCATGGTGGCTAGCCCTCGTCGGGGAGGTCGAGACCGAGCGCCAGCATGATCTCCGGCGCGGCGGCGATCACCTTGGGGCCCCCCACCTGGGGCGCGATCGCCCGCAGGACACCGAGAACCTCCTCCGGCGTAACGCCCTCGGCGAGCGCGTTGCCGATCTGCCAGGCGTAGGACGCCGGTGGCGCGTCCAGGGCGATCAGCGCGGCGATCTTCACCAGCGCGAACGACCGCGGATCCAGGCCGCTGCCCTCCTTGGACTGCTCACGCAGTCCGATCGCCGTCTCCAGGATGTCCATGTCACCCGACGAGATTGCGGACAGGGTCTGATGGGTTTCAGCTCCAACAACCGGCATGTGTCATCTCCTTTGTCGTAGGTGGGGGCTGCCTGCCGTCAGGCGACGCCCGCCCCCTGTGGCGGCTGCAGGGCCGCCTGCAGCTTCTCGGTGTCCTCCTCGCTCAGCGAGGTCTTGATCACGGTGCCGCCGTACTGCTGCAGCGCCGCGACCGCTTTGTCCGGGGTGGCCTTCTCGATCACCAGGAACAGCGCCGACGTGCCGGGCTTCAGGTAGTCACGCACCTGCTGCTGGAATGCCTTGTCGATCTCCTTGGCGCCGAGATGGCCGAACAGCGCACCCATGCCCGCTCCGATGGCCAGCCCGGCGATGGGGATGAAGAACAGCAAGCCGAACAGGATCCCCCAGAAGCCGCCCCACGCCGCGCCGCCCCCAGCCCCGGCGCCGCCGTGGGTGGTGTGCACGTGATACTTGCCCTCCAGGTCACGGGAGATCGCCGCCACCTGGTCGGCCTGAATGACGAGTTCCGACTCCAGGCCCTCCACCGTCTGGCGCGCCTGCTCAGCGGTCCCCTGATCCGGATACCCAATTGCCACCAGCGTTGCCATGCGGTTGCTCCTTTCGACGGATTGCTCCCCGCCAGCGTCGCTCACCGCCGGACAGCGGTCATCACCCGGATGGGGTGAGCCCCGCTGGGGTCACTGACCCAGGAGCCCGGCCTCCGAGGCCCGGGCCACCGCCTCCGAGCGCGACGCCGCCCCCAGCTTGCGGTACACGGCATGCGCCTGTGTCTTGACCGTGTTGGCCGACACCCCCAGCTGCACCGCTATCTCCTTGAACGAACGGTGGCTGGGCAGGAAGCGGAGGATCCGCAGCTCGGCGATGGTCAGCGAGGACGGCCCGGACAGCCGGGTCTCGGCGAGGGTGTCGATCTGCGCCCAGACGCCATCCAGCCGGTCCCGGAAGATCGCCCCGTCCGGGCAGCGGCGGGCAAACCGGGAGGCTTCGGCCAGCAGCGCGCGGGCACGGACGATGTCGGCCAGGCCCAGCGCGGCCTGCGCCAGGAGAATCCGGGCCTCGGCCCCGTACCAGGGAACGAAGTCTCCGAGCTCGGCCAGCCGGTCCACGCCCCGCCGCAGCTCCCGCTTGGCCTCATCAGACCGTCCCGCACGCGCGCGCACCGCCGCCGTGATGGCGAGCAGCAGGGCGCATCCGGGATCATCGGCGAGGGCATGCTCCTCCAGTTCGGCAAGGGCACGATCGGTGAGGTCGGTGGCTGCCTCCCAGTCGTCGTCGGCCTCGGCCGCGAGGAGGGCCCGTTGAGCGACGCACATGGCCGCCACCACCGGCGTGGCCTGGTGGCCGCACTGGATCCCCTCGTCGAGTAGCGCGGCGGACGCCTGGTGCTGGCCGGTGAGGTGCAGGGCCACTCCGCGGAGCAGGCAGGCCAGCGGCCGCCACTGGCCGCCTTCACCCTCCAGCCGGTAGGCCCGCTCGGCTGCCGTGGCCATCTCGGTCAGGCTGGCCCGGGGGCTCATGGCTTCGACCAGCGCCAGGCCGGCGCGCACCGCCGGGCGGTCGTCGTCCGCAGACGGCTCCTGGGCCGTCTCGGCGGCCAGCCGCCAGCGTTGGGCCTGACCGGCGTCGCCGCCGGCCAGTGCGGTGTGAGCGGCAACCAGCGACAGGCGGGGATCGGCCGCCACCTGCTCCTCGCCGAACGCCCCCAGCCACGCGGCTACCTGCGCGGCCTGGCCGCGTCCGAGATAGCCGACGACGCGCTCGGCCAGGAGATCGCCCACCCGGCCGGCGTCGCCGCCGGCGGCGGCGTGGTCGATGGCCCCATCCAGATCGCCGCGGGCCTGGCGCCAGGCACTCGCCCGCCGATGCAGCTCCGGGAGCCGCTCGGGCGCGGTGCGGCGCAACATCGACCGGAGCGCATCCGCCACCAAGGGGTGCCAGCGGAAGCGCTCGTGGGCGGCATCGACGGGCTGCAGGAACAGGTTGGCGCGGGCCAGCCGGCCCAGCATCCGGGCCGAGCCCTCGCGTCCCAGGAGCGCATCGCAGGCGGGCCCCGAGAGTTCCTCCAGCACCGAGGAGTGGACGATGAAGTCCCGGACGTCAGGCGAAGTGGAGGCCAGGACCTCGTCCTGGAGATACTCGGCCACCAGATGATGGCTGCCGCTGAACTGGCGCGCCCGGTCGGTGGCATCGTCGCCGCCGGCCAGCGCCAGCGCCGCCAGGTAGGCGCCCGCCGGCCATCCCTGGGTCCGCTGGGCGATCACCGCCACCGCGTCGTCGTCGTCCAGGTGGACACCGCCGGCCCGCAGCACCCGCTCCACCCCGGCGGCCGGCAGGGCCAGGTCCCCCGGACGCAGCTCGATCAGGTCATGATGCGCGCGCAGCCGGCCCAGCGGCAGCTCCGGCTCGGCGCGGCCGGCGACCGCCAACGTGCTGCCCTCCGGCAGCTCGCGCCGGACGGTCTCCACCAGCTCGCTCAGGATCACCGGATGGACCAGGTGGGCGTCGTCCACGGCCACCACCACTCCGCCCTCCCCGCCCGGGGGTTCGCCGTCCAACGGCGGCCGGGTGCGCAGGGTGGCCGACGGATGGAGATCAGCCGCCGTCAGCCAGACGAACGGTCGCTCGTCCCGCTCACTCCAGTCGCGCAGCAGGCTGGTCTTGCCGTAGCCGGGTGGGGCGATCAGCGCCACCACGGCGGCATCAGCGCCCTTGACCAGCTGCTCCACCAGCGCCGGGCGGGGCACCAGCCCGGACCGGGAGCGCGGCGCCCGGCCCCCGCTGAGGGGGACCGCAGCCGGCGGGGTGAGCGGCCGGGGATGATTGATGAGTGATTCGGTGGCGGCTGACATGAAGGAGCGGTGCCGGTGGCGCGCGCGGCGCTCGTAACACAGTTCTCCCGTACCGGCCGCTCTGCGACAAGGGCGCTCGCCCCCGGGTTTGCGGAAAGGTGAGCACCACCATCACCCGGTTTGGGGGATGCCGGTTGGCCGGGGCGGACCTAGCCTCCCGCTCATGCAAGACGTGGAGCGGCTGCTTCGCCGTCTGGCGCTGAACGACGAGGAGTCTGTGGAGATGGTGCTCTCCGCTCGGTCAGAACCGGACCTCCAACTCACGCTGGGGCGGAAAGCTGACCTGCTGGTGCGACTGGGGGCTCTGCTGGCCCTCGGTGCGGCCACCACCTCCATCCGCAGCACGGTCCATCACGCCATGGAGGCGGGGGCGAGCGAGGCGGAGATCGTCGGGGTGCTGGTGGCGGTGGCGCCGGCGGTGGGTCTGGCGCGAGTGGTCTCCAGCGCTCCGCGGCTTGCCATGGCCATCGGCTACGACCTGGACGAGGACGAGTAGAGAGGGAGACAGCAATGACGTCCACCAGTCATCAGACGATCCGGCTCAGCCGGGGGAAGCACGCATCGCCGGCGGAGGGGGCCTGCGTCATGGAGCTGGCCTCGATGCTGGCCGGGGAACCATTCAGCGACCACCCGGGATCGGTGTGTCCGGTGATCGGCGCCTTTCTCAGGACCTACAACGACTCCATCGAAGACGGCCGGCGCCAGGATCTGTACACGTATGCGTCCAGGGTGGTGGGCAGCCGGTCCACGGAGGCGGTGGAGCGGGAGCGTCAGGCACATTTGGCAAGCTGGACGAAACAGATCCGGCGCCAGCGCCACCGGCGTCTGCGGCTTCCCCGCTGGCTCAACCTGATGTGCGCCGGAGCCGCCACTGACATCCAGGCTGCGGTCGCCGTGTATGAGGTGACCCGGCGGGGCCAGGTGGGGCATAACCAGGCCCTGGCGCTCATCGATGAGCTCCTGGCCATCGGCGGCGACGGCCCGGGCCGGTCTCAGGACCGGCGGGCGATCAGCCAGGTGGCCAAGTCGGCGCCGGCCGATCCGATCACGGCGCCGGCGATGACGTCGCCCGGATAGTGGACGCCGGTATGCACGCGGGAGTAGGAGACGATCGCCGCCATCGTCCGCAACGGGATGCCGGCCTGCGGGAGCACGCGCGCGGCTCCCGAGGCGAACGCCACCGCGCTGGCGGCGTGGCCGGAGGGAAATGAGCGGGACCGCGGCATCCGGATCTGCGGAGTGGTCTGACCGCGGTCATCCGGCCGGTCGGGCCGGGCCCGGCCGGCCAGGGGTTTGACCACCAGGTTGACGGTGGCCGAGGCCACGCCGATGGCCAGCAGACCGGTGGCGCCGGCCCGGCGCCCCCGCGGCCCGCACAGCGTCGACAGCAGGGCAGCCTCGGCCAGCCAGATCCGCGAGTAGTTGGCGGCGGTGGACGTGGTACGCATCAGCCGGTCGAGGCGAGGGGTGTCAGCCTGCGCCACGGCCGCGTACACCGCCTCATCGATCTCGTTCAGCTCTTGCAGCCAGGCGCGCCGGGGAGCGGGCATCAGCGCGTCAGTCCGGGCCGCGCCGCATGCGGCCGAGGTTGCCCACGATCAGCGACACCACCGTCACCAGGTAGATCTGTCCGGTCAGCGACTCGGTCACCGACAGCGTGTGTCCCAGGTTGGAGGCGGCGGTCAGGTCGCCGTAGCCGACGGTGGTCAGCGTGGTGAAGCTGAAGTACAGGCAGTGGGCCACGGTGGGGGACTGCTGCTGGACGAAGAAGGAGCCGGTCAGGCGGCCGATCGCGCCATAGACGAAGGCGAAGAACATGCCGAGCAGGATGTACAGGCCCAGGACGCCGAACACCGCCTCCACCGTCACCTGGTTGCGGGCCCGGAGACTACGCACGATCCCGGCGACGATCGCCGGCGGCGCCAGCGTAACCAGCAACGCGTTGCCGATCCGGGTGGCGGCGCTGTCGATGTGACCCATCGAAGCCTCGACGGCGCTGAAGGCGACGATGGCCACGGCCAGCACCACCGCCCCCCGGATCACCCAGCGCCGGGGCTCGGCCACCCAGATGGCCAGAACGAACGTCGTGCCCAGCAGTGCGGTGACAATGGTCTGGCCCCAGGGTCCAGGCTCGGCCACCCCCTCCACGAAGAACGCGGCCACCAGGGCCACCATGAGCAGCCCGAAGCGCTCGCGACGCTCGCGCCTGGCGGTACGGTCATTTCGTTGGGCGGCCAGAAAGCTCATCCGTCGTCAACCCCGGGGCCTGACGATCCTCGTGCCCGGGTGCGGCCGGAACATCGTCCGGATCGGATGAGAGCCGTCAGGCGATGGGCACGCGGCCGACAACCGCGGTGCCCTCTCCCGGCGCCGAGATGGCGGTCAGGGTACCGCCGAGTGCCTCCATCCGGTCGCGCATGTTGGTCAGGCCGCGGCCCCGGGGCGCAGTCCGCGGATCAAACCCGGCACCGTGGTCGCGGACCTGACACCGCACCGCGCCGTGGCTCGCCGACAGGGTCACGGTCGCCCGCGCCCCTTCACCGGCATGCTTGGCCACGTTCTGGAGCGCCTCCAGGCAGCAGAAGTACACGGCCACCTCCAGTTCCGGGCGGTAACGTCCCAGGCCCTGGGAGCGAACGGTGACCGGGACCGGGGACAGGCGGGCGGCGGACTTGATGGCCTCCGGCAGCCCGCGCTCAGCGAGGACGGCGGGATAGATGCCGCGGGCCAGGGAGCGCAGCGTGGCCAGAACGTCGTCAATTTGGTGGCCGAGCGCAGCCAGCATCTCCTGACCGCTGGCGGGCTCCTCCGCGACCAGCTCGGCGGCGATGTCCAGCTTGAGCCGGAGGCCGAGCAGCTGCTGCTGGACCCCGTCATGCAGGTCACGTTCCAGGCGCCGGCGCTCGGCGTCCGCCGCCTCCAGGATGCGGACCCGCGACGCCTCCAGCTCTCGGCGAGACGCAGCCAGCTCGGCCGTCAGCCGGGCCCGCTCCTGAGCCAGCTGCGAGCCGGGCACCAAGTCCTCTGCCCGGCGGGTCGGCAGGACGGTCAGGCGCAAGCCGGGCCGACCGGGAGGCCCGCCCTGGTTGAGCCCATCGGTGTCCAAGGACGTCACCATCACCGGCGCTGAGTCGGCCATATGGGGCACGGTAGGGTCGCCCGCCGGCGGCGGCATCCGTAGAACGCCCCCGCCAACCTCCGGGGATCCGCCCGGTGGTGCGTGCTTGCCCCCACCGTAGGGTGGGGCACGCGCCCTTGTGAAAACCCGCGCCGGGGCTCAGGATGTGAACCTGCCGTGGACCGCAACGTAATGGATGCGATGGCTGGCCGAGTCTGGATGGCCGTACCGGAGGAGGGTGGTGCAGGATGACCGGGGTACACACCACCGCCGGCGGAGACCGCGTGGCGGAGGCCGCCGCGAGGCCGATCCGCGTGGTCATCGCCGAGGACTCCTACCTGATCCGTGAGATCCTGATGGCCACGTTGGCCTCCGCACCGGAGGTCGACCTGGTGGCGGTCTGCTCCAACGGCAAGGAGCTCAAGACAGCCATCGACACCTGGCATCCGGACGTGGTGGTCACCGACATCCGGATGCCGCCGTCAGGCGCTGACGAGGGCATCCGCGTGGCCGCGGAGCTGCGGGAGACGCATCCGGACATCGGGGTGGTGGTCCTCAGCCAGTACGCCGAGCCGGCGTACGCGGTGGCCCTCCTGGAGAAGGGCACCGGCCGGCGGGCCTATCTGCTCAAGGAGCGCATCCGCAACAAGGAGGAGCTGATCGGTGCCATCGAGGCGGTCGCCCACGGGGGATCGGCCATCGACCCGGCCATCGTCGATGTGCTGATCAAGGCCCGGTCGAAGATGGCGCAGTCCCGGCTGTCCGAGCTCACGCCGCGCGAGCGCCAGTTGCTGGCCGAGATCGCCGCCGGCAAGAGCAACGGCGCCATCGCCGAGTCGCTGGTGCTGACCAAGCGCGCGGTGGAGAAGCATGTCAACTCCATCTTCGCCAAGCTCAACCTCCCGGAGACCCAGGACGTCAGCCGCCGGGTGATGGCGGCGCTCATATTCCTGTCGGAGGTCGACGAGGACGGGCCGTGACCGTGACCGTGACCGCGCTGGAGGGGGAGGCGCTCCGGCTGATGGACTCGGCTGTGGAGCGACTGGAGCGGGCGCTGAGCGCCGTGCGCAGCGCCGACCCCGGGCTGGCCCGCGACGTGCTGGAGGACTGTCGGCGGGGCCAGGTGGCCGCGCATGGGCTGTCGGCTTCGGTGCTGGCACTGTTTGCGGGTGGGCCGCTGCCGGCGTCGCAGCTGCGACGCGCTGCCGCTCTGGTTCATGTTGTCACCCGGATCCGGCATATCGACATGGAGGTGGCGGCCATCGCCGGCGTGGCCGCGATGGCCGATGAGTCCGCGAAGCTGCCGCCTGACGCCGAGCGGGCCCTGGAACTGATGGAGCGGCTCACGCTGAGGCGGCTCCGGCGGGCCCGAGAGGCCTACGCCCGCCAGAGCTCGGTGCTGGCGGGCGAGCTGATGGGGACAGCTCCGGAGCTGGGCGGGGTGAGCGCCCCGCTGCTGTCGGGCTCGGCGGTGGTGCTGGCCCGGTGTCTGGAACGGATCGAGGACGACGCCGGCGAGATCGCCGAGCAGGTGGTGTCGGTCTCCGGCGGGCTGTTTGAGGAACTGGCGGATGGGCCGCGGCTCGGTGATCTGCCGGCGTCCTCAGCGGTCACGACCGGGTAGGTTCAGGGCGCTCATCCTCTGGGCGGCGGCCGCCGCATGTACGCCGTAGCGGTGCTGGAAGGCCACCCGCACCTGGTGGGAGGCGGATTCCACCGCGCCCATCCCCCGGCGCACCACCGGCAGGGCGATGCCTCCGGCCGCGGCCACCGCCACCAGGGTGCCGAACATGGAGGTATCCCGGGAGGCGGGTCCGGCCACGGTCTGGACGAGCTCGCGGACGCCGGCCACGCCCAGCGCCGAATCACCGGCGCCCGGGACCGGCGGCGGCCCGCTCATCAGCCGGTGCCAGCCCTGCCCCAGCCGATGGCCGATCATGCCCAGCAGGACCAGCGACGCCAGGTTGCTCTGCTGGCGGCTGAGCCCAAACAGCGCTGTCAGGGAGCGGTACCGGCCCTCGTTGAGCATGAGGAACAGGATGCGCAGGTCAGTCTCCAGGCGGGCCGGCCCCAGGGGCATAACCACCTTGTCGGTCACGTCAGACGGGTCGGTCATGTCAGTCCGATCACCCCCCGGATGATGAGCAGGAGTCCCAGCAGGGCGCAGGCGCCGGTGGCGGCGCTGCGGCCGCGGCGCGCCATCCAGGAACGGAAGCGAGCGACGCGCTCCCGCGTACTCTCCGGGGCGAAGATGTAGCCCAGCAGCGGTAGCTCCAGGAACATCTGCTGCATCACGCAGAAGAAGATCACCAGCAGGACGAGCACGGCGCTGGCCGCCTTGAGCTTGCGCATGTGATCGAGCGCGTCCAGATAGGAGACACCGGGAAAGCTGAGGACGGCGCCGACCAGGAAGGTCACCCGGGGGTCGCCCTTTCCGAGCAGGCGCAGCGGGAGTGACTCAGTCGGCTTGCCGGCCACCCGCCGGGCCTCCAGCTTTGCCTCCTTGCGCACTCGCCGTCGCTGGGTGACCGGCTGGTCACGCCCGGTCCGCAGCACCCAGACCAGGGTCAGCAGAAAGCCGGCCACCACCAGGTCCTCCACCGGGCTGATGTGGTGCTTGGACGTGCTCTCGGTCCCGGTCTGGGGCACGGCGAACACGATGATCAGCCCCAGCGTGATGCTGGTCAGATAGGCCCCCAGCAGGTAACCGGCCAGCAGTCGCCGCGGGTTGGGAAGCAGCAGCATCACGGTCACCGCCGCCAGAAGCGTCGGGTTGACCATCGACAGAATCGACAGCAGGAGAATGGAAACAAGGTCATTGGCCACGACATCGCCCGGCCGCCATCCAAGCAACCGGACGGGACCATGCCATCACCCGTTTCGGGCGATCGGCTTGCTTAACCCACATCGGGTGATGACCGGGCAGCGGCACGCCGCAGCATGGGCGAGGCAGATCGACGAGGACAACTGGAAGGGGCCGGCCGAGCATGACCACCGCCGTTCAATCTCGCCTGCACACGTCCGCGGGGGCGGACGCCGACCGATCGCCGGCGGTGGCCGACGTGTTCGTGATCTTTGGGATCACGGGCGATCTGGCCAAGGTGATGACGTTTCACTCCCTGTACCGGCTGGAGAAGCGCGGCCTGCTGGACTGTCCGATTGTCGGCGTGGCCGTCGATGACTGGTCAGCCGACGACCTGCGCAGTCATGCGCATGACGCCATCGTCGCCTGCGGCGAGTCCGTCGACGAGGACGTGTTCACTCGCCTGTCCGGGCGGATGTCGTACGTGAGCGGCGACTTCGGCGACGCCGCCACCTACGAGCGGGTCAAGCAGGCCATGGGCGACGCCCGCACTCCGGTCTTCTATCTGGAGATCCCGCCGTTCCTGTTCGGCGCCACCATCCAGGGGTTGCACGACGCCGGTCTGACCGGCACCGCCCGGGTGGTGGTGGAAAAGCCGTTCGGCCACGATCTGGCCTCGGCCCGTGAACTGGCGGCCGAGATCCACCAGTACATCCGCGAGGACCAGCTGTACCGGATCGATCATTTCCTGGGCAAGATGGGGCTGGGCGAGATCCTGTACCTGCGGTTTGCCAACTCCATGTTTGAGCCGGTCTGGAACCGCCACTACGTGGAGTCGATCCAGATCACGATGGCTGAGAGCTTCGGCGTCGAGGACCGCGGACACTTCTACGATCCGGTGGGAGCGCTGCGCGACGTGGTGGTCAACCATCTCATGCAGGTGGTGGCGGCGGCGGCGATGGAGGTGCCGTCCTCCGGGGAGGCCACCGTGCTCAAGAACGCGCTGCACGCCGCCTTCCGGGCGATGCCGGCCGCCGACCCCGCTCACTACGTGCGCGGACAGTACGAGGGCTACCGAAACATCCCCGGCGTGGCCGCGGATTCCACCACCGAGACGTTTGCCGCGCTCAGGCTCCACATCGACAACTGGCGTTGGTCCGGGGTTCCGTTCGTCATCCGGACGGGCAAGTGCCTGCCGATCACCCAGACCGAGCTGCGGGTGGTGTTCCGGCGCCCGCCCAGGCTGGAGTTCCACGGTTGGTCACGCTCGCCTGAACCGGGCCAGCTGGTGATCAAGCTGGACCCGTCGACCGGCGTGCGCCTGCTGGCCGAGGCCCAGCGGCGCGCGGCGGTGGAGCCTGAGCAGATCTCCCTGGACATGGAGTTCGCCGCCGAGGGCGGGGAGGGTCCCACCCCCTACGAGGTGCTGCTCCACGCCGCCCTGATCGGAGACAGCACACGGTTCACCCGTCAGGACTGCGTCGAACAGTGCTGGAGGGTGATGGGCCCGCTGCTCGATGATCCGCCACCCGTGCATCCATACGCCAAGGGATCCTGGGGCCCGGCAGCCGCCGACAAGGTGGTGGCCGGGTTTGGATCTTGGCATGAACCCTGGACGGCATCATGAGCACAACAGTCAAGAACACCGGCAAGAAGTCCCGCGACGGTGCCACGCCGGCCGAGCCGAAGTCAGGGCCGGCTGCCAAGCCACAGAGCGCCGCTGCACCCTCGCCGTTCACCCCGATAGCCGATTACGCGTTCCTGTCGGATTGCCACACCGGTGCCCTGGTGGCGCCCGACGGCACCATCGACTGGCTGTGCGTGCCCCGCTTTGACTCGCCGAGCGTGTTCGGATCACTGCTTGACCGGGGCGCAGGCGCCTTTCGGCTGGGGCCGTTTGGGATCAACGTGCCCAGCGGACGCACCTGGGAGCCGGGGACGAACACGCTGGTCACCGCCTGGAAGACTCCGAGCGGCTGGGCACTGGTGCGTGACGCGCTGACGATGGGCCCCCGCCGCGGTGAGGACACGATCACCCCCCACACTCGACCTCCGGCCGACGAGGACGCCGACCACATGCTGGTCCGGACCGTCGGCTGTCTGGAGGGCAGCGTCGAGGTGGAGTTGGTGTGCGAGCCGGCGTTCGACTACGGCCGGGTGCCGGCCGAATGGTCACTGTCCGCCGATCGGCATAGCGCTGAAGCGACAGGCGCCGATCAGACCATCGCCCTGCACACCGACATGCTCCTCGGAATCGAGGCCCAGCATGCGCGAGCGCGCCATGTGCTCCATGCCGGCGAGCAGCTCTGGTGCGCGCTGTCCTGGGACGGAGGAGCGCCGGTGCCAGCGTCCCTGGACGATGCCAACGCGCGGCTGACGGCGACCACGCGGTTCTGGCGCAGCTGGCTGTCACGGGCCCGCATCCCAGATCACCAGCTCCGCCCCTTGATCCAGCGCTCGGCGCTCACCATCAAGGGACTGACGTACATGCCCACGGGCGCCACGGTTGCCGCGCTGACCACTTCGCTGCCGGAGACGCCAGGCGGGGAGCGCAACTGGGATTACCGCTACACGTGGATCCGCGACTCCACGTTCACGCTGCGGGCGCTCCACTTCCTGGACCTGGACTGGGAGGCCAACGAGTTCATGCAGTTCATCGCCGACCTGGAGCGTAACGATGACGGCGCGCTCCAGATCATGTACGGGATCGACGGTCGCCGTGATCTCGCCGAGACGCTCCGCGAGGATCTCAGCGGTTACGCCGGTGCCCGTCCCGTCCGGGTCGGCAACGGGGCATACGACCAGCGCCAGAACGACGTGTTCGGCGCCGCTCTGGACTCTGTGCTGCTGCATACTCAGCGCAGCCAGCGTCTGCCGCGGCGGCTGTGGCCGCTCGTCCAATCGCAGGCGGACTGTGCCACCGCGGTGTGGCGCCAACCGGATCAGGGCATTTGGGAGGCGCGCGGCAAGCCCCAGCACTACGTCTCCTCCAAGCTCATGTGCTGGGTGGCGCTCCACCGGGCGGCGAAGCTGGCCGACATCCGCGGCGACGCGGACCTGGCGGCGAGCTGGGCGGAGACCGCCGCCGAGATCAAGGCCGACATCCTGGAGCACGGAGTCGACGGCCGGGGAGTGCTCCGCCAGCACTACGACACCGATGCCCTGGATGCCTCCACGCTCCTGGCGGCGATCTTCGGCTTCTTGCCGGGCGAGGACGATCGGCTGCGGGCGAGCGTGCTGGCGATTGCCGACGAGCTGACCGAGAACGGGTTCGTGCTGCGGTACCGGACCGACCAGACCGATGACGGACTGTCCGGAAAGGAGGGGACGTTCGTCATCTGCTCGTTCTGGTTGGTCTCCGCGCTGGCCATCATCGGCGAGATGCAACGGGCGCGGGACATGATGGAGCGGCTGGTCAAGGTGGCGTCCCCGCTCGGGCTCTACGCCGAGGAGTTCGATGTCGCCACCGGGCGCCACCTGGGCAACTTCCCCCAGGCGTTCTCGCACCTCGCGCTCGTCGAGGCCGCGGCCCGGATCATCCTGGCCGAGCGAGTGGCGGAGATCACCGGATGACCGACGCCTACGACGTGATCGTGATCGGCAGCGGCGCCGGCGGCGGCACACTGGTCCATCAGCTGGCACCCACCGGGGCCCGCATCCTGCTCCTGGAGCGGGGCGACTGGTTGCCCCGGGAGCCGCAGAACTGGCGGGCCGAGGACGTGTTTGTGGCCGGTCGGTACATCTCGCCGGACACCTGGCACTATGCCGATCTGGAGCCATTCCAGCCGCAGGTCCACTACTTCGTCGGCGGAGCCACCAAGCTGTACGGCGCGGCCCTGTACCGGCTGCGCCGCGAGGACTTCGGCGAGCTGATCCACCATGACGGCACCTCGCCGGCCTGGCCCATCTCCTATGAAGAGATGGAGCCGTACTACACCCGGGCCGAACGGCTCTACCAGGTCCACGGCGCCCGCGGTGAGGATCCCACCGAGCCGCCGGCCAGCGCTCCCTACCCATTCCCGGAGGTCACGCACGAGCCGCGCATCCAGCAGCTGTCCGACGATCTCGCCGCCGCCGGACTGCATCCGTTCCACGCCCCCTGCGGCGTGCTGCTCAACGAGCACAACCGGCCGTTCAGCGCCTGCGTGCGCTGCGACAACTGCGACGGCTTCCCGTGCCTGGTGCACGCCAAATCCGACGCCGAGGTCATCGCCGTTCGCCCGGCGATCACCCACCCCAACGTGACGCTGTTGACCAACGCCGAGGCGGTGCGGCTACAGACCAACCCGGCGGGGACCGAGGTCACCGGGGTCGTGGTCCGGATTGAGGATCACACCGAGACGTTCACCGGCGGGATGGTGGTGGTGTCCTGCGGCGCGGCCAACAGCGCCAAGCTCCTGCTGAGCTCCCGGTCCGACGCGCATCCGAAAGGCCTGGCCAACGGGTCTGACCAGGTGGGACGCAATTACATGTTCCACAACAGCCAGGCGGTGCTTGCCCTCTCCCGGGAAGAGAACCCCACCGTGTTTCAGAAAACGCTCGGGGTCAATGACTTCTACCTGCGCGGCCGCGACTTCGAGTACCCGCTGGGCAACATCCAGATGGTCGGCAAATCGCAGGCGCCGATGTTCCGCGGGGAGAAACCCGGGGAGACGCGGCTGGCCCCGTCCTGGACGCTGCGGGACATCGCCCGGCACGCCGTCGACTTCTGGCTGTCCACCGAGGACCTGCCGTCGCCGGAGAACCGGATCACGCTGGCCCGCGACGGTCGCGTCGTCATCGACTACCGGCCGAGCAACGAGGAGCCCAAGCAGCGGCTGTACCACCAGCTCAAATCAATGCTCGGGCACCTGGACATGCACCAGGACCATCTGCTCCCCCACCACGCCTACCTCAAGAACGAGATTCCCGTGGCCGGAGTAGCGCACCAGGCGGGCACCTGCCGGTTCGGCGCCGATCCGTCCACGTCGGTGCTCAACCCCGACTGCCGGACCCATCAGGTGGACAACCTCTACGTCGTCGACACCAGCTTCTTTCCCAGCATCGGCGCGGTCAACCCGGCGCTCACCGCCATGGCCAACGCGATCCGGGTGGGCGATCACCTCATCGACCGGATGAGGTTGCCGGTGACGGCAGCGGAGGCCAGCCATGTCGGATGACAGCCGGGGCCGCCGGCGCGTGGTGGTTGTGGGCGGCGGCTTCGGCGGGATGGAAGCGGCCCGGCGGCTCAATGCCCCGGACATCGACGTCACGGTGATCGATCGCCACAACCATCTCCTGTTCCAACCCCTCATCTACCAGGTGGCCGCCGGGGCGTTGTCCGGCGGTCAGGTGGCCGCCCCGCAGCGGCACATGCTCAAGGGCCACCGCAACACCACTGTGCTGATGGCCGAGGTCACCGGAGTTGACCTGGATGAGCGCCACGTGGCGCTTGACCGGGGCGAACACGTCCCCTATGACAGCCTGATCGTCGCCTGCGGAGGCGAGACCTCGTACTTCGGACACGATGAGTGGCAGGAGGTCACCTGCGGGCTCAAGACGCTGGCCGATGCCGTCGACCTGCGCAACCGGATCTTCGGTGCCTTTGAGGAGGCTGAGCGCACTGACGACCCCTCCGAGCGGGAGGAGTGGCTGACATTTGTGGTGGTGGGCGGCGGACCCACCGGGGTGGAGGTCTCCGGTCAGCTCGCCATCCTGTCGCGTGAGACGATGCGCCGGGACTTCCGGCGCTGTGACCCGCGCGCGGCCCGGGTGATCCTGTTGGACGCGGGCGACCGCCTGGTCGCTGCCTTCAGCGAGCCCACGTCGGCCCGTGCGGCCCAGGAGCTCACCACGCTGGGCGTGACCGTCCGCGAGCATGCCCGGGTCACCGACATCGACGCCCGCGGCGTCTCGGTGACGGTCGGAGATCGCACCGAGCGCATCGCCGCCCGGACCGTGGTGTGGGCGGCGGGCGTTCGGGCTGCCGGCGTCGCCGAGCTGATCGCCGATGCCGCCGGGGTGACCACCGACCGGGCCGGGCACGTGCCGGTCGCGCCCAACCTGACGCTGCCGGGTCACCCCGAGGTCTCGGTGATCGGCGACGCCGCCTCGCTGACCGGTCCCGGTGGCCGGCCTCTCCCGGGACTGGCCACGGTGGCCATCCAGCAGGCCCGGCACGTGGCCAAGGCGATCCGCGCCGGCCAGCCCGGGGCCACCACCCCGTTTCGGTACTTCGACAAGGGGGCCCTGGCGGTGGTGGGGCGGGGGAAGGCGGTGTGCGAGGTGCGCGGCATCCGGCTCCATGGGCTGGTCGCGTTTCTCATGTACATCGGCGTGCACCTGTTCTATCTGGGTGGCGTCGGCGGGCGACGCCTGACGGTGGGAATCACCGCGCTCGGCTCCCTGTTCGGGGCCCGGGAGAGCCGCGTCATGGAGGGCGAGCTGACCAGCGTGGAGCGGCCGCTCACCGGCGGCGGAGTGCCACGGTGACCAACGACCTGGCCCGCTGGCAGTTCGCCACCACCTCCATCTACCACTTCTTCTTTGTGCCGGTGACGATCGGTCTGGCCTTTCTGGTGGCCATCCTGCACACCGCGTGGTACCGCACCGACAACCCTGAGTACCGGCGCATGACCCGCTTTTTCGGCACCCTGCTGCTGATCAACGTCGCGGTCGGCGTGGTGACGGGGCTGGTGCAGGAGTTTGAGTTTGGGATGAACTGGTCGACGTATTCTCGGTTTGTGGGCGGGGTGTTCGGCGCGCCCCTGGCGATGGAGGGGCTCCTGGCGTTCTTTTTGGAATCGACCTTCCTGGGCCTGTGGCTGTTTGGCTGGAACCGGCTGCCCCCGCGGATCCACCTGGCCACCATCTGGGCGGTCTCCATCGGCTCCATGCTGTCGGCCATGTTCATCCTGATCGCCAACTCATGGATGCAACACCCGGTGGGATACCGCGTCGACCGGTCTGGCCAGGCCGTGCTCACCAACGTGTGGGCCCTGTTCGTCAATCCCACGTTCGTATGGGGGTACGCCCATGTGATCCTGGCCTCGTTGGTCACCGGGAGTCTGGTGATGCTGGCCGTGTCGGCCTGGTACCTGCGCCGAGAGCGGCACGTGGAGGCGTTTCACCGCACGGCCAAGACGGCGCTCATCGTGCTCATCCCCACCATCGTCATCCAGATGTCGGTCGGCAATCAGCTGGGCCTGATCGAGACCCGCTACCAGCCGATGAAGATCGCGGCCGCCGAGGCGCAGTGGACGAGCTGTCAGCCGTGCTCGTTCTCGCTGTTTCAGATCGGCGGCGGCGCCAACGACCAGACCCCATCGCAGATCCTGGAGATCCCGCATCTGTTGTCGGTGCTGGCCACCGGGACCTGGAGCGGCCCGGTCACGGGGCTCAACCAGCTCCAGGCCCAGGCCCGCGCCAAGTACGGACCCGGGAACTACGTCCCGGACGTGTTCATCCAGTACTGGTCGATGCGGGTGATGGCCTACCTGGCGAGCCTGGTCCTGCTGGTGGCGCTGTGGGGCGGATGGCTGTTGTACCGGGGCACGCTGCGCCATTCCCGGGCGTTTCAGTGGGTGGCGGTGTGGGCCGTGATCACCCCGTTCTTGATGAACACGGCCGGCTGGCTGCTCACCGAGAGCGGGCGGCAGCCCTGGATCGTCCAGGGCCTGCAGAAGACGGTGCAGGCCAGCTCCCCATCGGTGAGCGCGACCGAGATCTGGATCAGCCTGAGTGCGTTCGTCCTGGCCTACATCGTCCTGGGCGCCGCCGACCTGGGCCTGATGCTCCGCTACTCCCGCCGCGGTCTGGCCGAAGGCGAGACCGGCTCCGGTCCGGATGCCGGTGACGCCCCCGCCGCCATGCCCGCCCTCACCTATTAGACCCCATGCAACTCCACACCATCTGGTTCATCATCATCGCCATCTTCTGGGTCGGCTTCTTCGTGCTGGAGGGGTTTGATTTTGGGGTGGGGGCGCTCCACCCGTTCGTCGGCCGCTCCGAGGCCGACCGTCGCGTTGAGATCAACACCATCGGCCCCTGGTGGGACGGCAACGAGGTGTGGCTGATCGTCGCCGGCGCGGCCATGTTCGCCGCGTTCCCCGGCTGGTACGCCACCATGTTCTCGGCCCTGTACCTGGCGCTGGTGCTCGTCCTGCTGGGCCTGTTCGCGCGCGGCGTCTCCTTCGAGTACCGGGGCAAGCGCGACCACCCGCGCTGGCGCACCGGCTGGACCTGGGCGCTGGCGGTGGGCAGCACGCTGGTGCCGCTGCTGATCGGAGTGGGACTGGGCGACCTCCTCCACGGGCTCCCCATCAACGGGCAGCATGACTTCACCGGCAACTTCTTCGACCTCCTCACCGGCTACGGGTTGATGACCGGGATCACCCTTTTGTGTCTGTGCCTGCTGCACGGCGCCACGTTTCTGGCCCTGCGCACCACGGGCCAGTTGCGGGACCGGGCGCGCATCTATGCCCGGGTGCTGGGCATGGTGGCGATCGTGGTCAACCTGGCCTGGGTGGTGTGGACGCTGGTGGTCATCGGCGGTGGCACCGTCCCGGAGCCGACCCAGATCTTCGGTCTGGTGGCGGTGGTGTTCGCCACTCTGCTGGCGGTGACCGACTACAACGGTTGGGCCTTCCTGGCCTCCGGCTTCGCCATCGCCGCGGCCATCGGCCAGCTGTTCATCGCCCTGTATCCGAACGTCATGGTGTCAAGCACCAGCGCTGCCAACAACCTCACCGTGAACAACGTGGCCGCCGGGCATTACGGGCTGGTGGTGATGACCGTGACCGCGGTGCTGTTCTTTCCGGTCGTCCTCCTGTACCAGGGTTGGTCGTTTCACGTGTTCCGCGGCCGGCTGAGTGCACCGGAGCCGGCGCGCCGGGCGGGGCCGGCCGGCGGCCCGGCCGGGGCGGCGGGCGGCGCGGTGCCGCGCCGCTGACCGCTGTGGGCGCCGTCGACGGCCGACTGATCGCCCGGACCGGTCCGGTCCGGCCGCTGCTGGGGCTTGACGCCGCGCTGGGGATCATCACCGGACTGGCGGTCCTGGGCCAGGGGACGGTGCTGGCGCTGATCGTGGCCCGCGCGTTCGCCGGTCATCGGCTGGCCTCGATGCTCCCCTGGTTTGGGCTGCTGGTGCTGGCGTTCACCGTCCGAGCCGGCTGTGCCTGGGGCATGGAGGTGGCCGGCCGGCGCGCCGCCTGGAGCGTCATGTCCGAGCTGCGCCTGGCCCTCATCGCCCGGCGGCTGCGCACGGATCCGCTGGCCACCGACGGCGTCGACGGCGCGGAGATCGCCGCTGCCGCCGTCCAGGGGGTGGAGGGGCTGGAGGGCTACTTCGCCCGATATCTACCGCAGGTCGTCCTGGCGGGGGTGGTTCCGCTGCTTGTCGTGGTCTGGGTGGCGGTCGTCGATCTGGAGGCGGGGCTGATCATGCTGCTCACGCTCCCGCTGGTGCCGGTGTTCATGTGGCTGATCGGCACCTACACCGAGGAGCGCACCCGGGAGCGCTGGCAGGCGCTGCGGCGGCTGTCGGTTCATTTCCTGGACGTGGTGCGCGGGCTGCCCACGCTGCGGGCGCTGGGCCGGGCCGGGGCCGAGGCCGCCATCATCGCCGAGGTCAGCGACCGGTACCGGCGGACGACCATGGAGACGCTCCGGATCAGCTTCCTGTCCGGGTCGGTGCTGGAGCTGGCCTCCACGCTGGGGGTGGGGCTGGTGGCCGTGACCGCGGGTGTCCGGCTGGCCGACGGCGGGCTGGGGCTCCAGGCGGGTCTCACCGTGCTCGTGCTCGCCCCGGAGGTCTATCTCCCGTTCCGCCGGCTGGGCGCCGAGTACCACGCCAGCGCCGACGGACTGGCCATCGCCGAGCGCATGTTCGGCCTGTTGGATGTGCCGGCGGCGACGCCGGGCGCCGGGACGCGTCCGGCCCCGAGCCAGCGGGAGGCCGTGGTGGCGCTGGCCGGCGTGTCGTTCAGTTATCCAAGCCGGGCCCAGCCGGTCCTCACCGGGCTGGACCTGAGGCTGGCCCCGGGGGAGACGGTGGCCCTGGTGGGCGAGAGCGGCGCGGGGAAGAGCACGGTGGCGGCGCTCCTGCTGGGCCTGGTGGAGCCGACCCGGGGCCGGGTGACCGTCGGCGGCGTCGACCTGAGCGGCTGCGACCCCCGGAGCTGGCGCGCGGCCGTTGCCTGGGTGCCCCAGCATCCGGTGCTCCTCCGGGCCACCGTCGCTGACAACATCCGGCTGGGTGATCCCGACGCCGACGACCGCCGGGTGCACGCCGCGGCGGCGCTGGCCGGCGCCGAGGGCTTCATCTCCGGCCTGCCGGACGGCTATGCCACCCAGGTGGGCGACGGCGGGCGCAGCCTGTCGGTGGGGGAGCGACGACGCATCGGCCTGGCCCGGGCCTTCCTGCGCGACGCGCCGCTGGTCATCCTGGATGAGCCGACCGCGGACCTGGATCCCGCCAACGTGGCCACCGTGGTGGCGGCGGTGCGCCGCCTGCGTCGGGACAGGACGATGCTGATCATCGCCCACCGGTCCGAGCTGGTGCGGGAGGCCGACCGGGTGATCCAGCTGGCGCCGGCCCGGGCGGGGGCCCCGCCCGCACCTGAGCCCGCGCCGGAGTCCGAGCGGACGGCGGCCTGATGCGGACGCTGCCCGCCCTCCTGCGGCTGGTCCGGCTGAGTTGGCCGCGGTGCTTGGCATCTGCGGCCCTGGGGGCGCTGACCATCGTGTTCGGCGTCGGGCTGATGGCCACCTCCGGCTACCTCATCTCCCGGGCGGCCGAGCGCCCGGCGATTCTGTCGCTCATGGTGACGATCGTGGCCGTCCAGTTCTTCGGCCTCGGTCGCCCGGTGGTGCGGTACCTGGAGCGGCTGTGGTCGCATGATCTGGCGCTGCGGGTGCTGGGCGGTGTGCGGGTGCGGGTGTTTGAGCGCATCGAGCCGCTGGCGCCCGCCGAGCTGACGGGCTTTCGGACCGGCGACCTGCTGTCCCGCTTGGTGGCCGACGTCGACGCGCTCCAGAATCTCTATCTGCGTGGTCTCGGTCCGCCGCTGGTGGCCCTGCTGGCCGGTGCGGTCTCGGTCGGCGCCACCGCCGCCGTGTTGCCGATTGCGGCCCTGGTGCTGGCCGCCGGGCTGCTTGCCGGTGGGGTGGTTGTGCCCGCGGTGGCCGGTCGTCTGAGCGCACGGACCGGGCGCCGGCAGGCAGCCGTCCGCGGTGAGCTGTCGGCGGAGGTGATCGAACTGATGCGCGCCGGGCCGGAGATCCTGGTCGCCGGAGCCGAGGTGGCGGCGCTGGACCGGGTGGGGCACGCCGACCGGGCGGCCGGTCGGCTGGCCCGCCGGGATGCGCTGGCCGGTGGGACCGGCGACGGGCTCGGTCTGTTGGTCGCCGGCACCACCGTGACCGTGGTGCTGGCGGTGGCGGTGCAGGCGACCGCTGAGGGGCGGCTGGACCGAGTCCTGATCGCCGCGCTGGCGCTGCTCACCCTGGCCTCGTTTGAGGCGGTGACTCCGCTGGCGGCGACCGCCCGTGATCTGGCGGTGACGCTGGCAGCCGGCGATCGCATTCTGGAGCTGACCGGCCGGGAGCCCGCGGTGCGCGACCCAGCGGTGCCGGCGGATCCGCCTGACGGACCGTTCGTGCTGGCGCTGGAGGGGGTGACCGCTCGCTACCCGGGACAGGCGCGTCCGGCGGTGGCCGGGGTGTCGCTGGCCCTGGCGCCGGGGGAGTCGGTGGCCCTGGTGGGACCGAGCGGCGCCGGCAAGACCACCGTGGCGAACCTGGCGCTGCGCTTTCTCGATCCCCAACAGGGGCGCGTGACCATCGCCGGCCGCGACCTGCGCGAGTTTCGCCAGGCGGACATCCGGCGTCTGATCTCCGTGGCCGGGCAGGACGCCCATCTCTTCTCCACCGGCATTGGGGCCAACCTGCGGCTGGCGCGGCCCCAGGCGAGCGATGGCGAGGTGGAGGATGCCCTCCGGCAGGCCCAGATCTGGGACTGGGTGGGCACCCTTCCGGCCGGTCTGGACACGGTGGTGGGGGAGACGGGGCGCGAGCTCTCCGGCGGTCAGCGTCAGCGCATCGTGCTGGCCCGGGCCCTGCTGGCGGATGCTCCGGTTCTGATTCTGGATGAGCCGACCGCTCACCTCGACGCCGCCACCGCGCTCAACCTCGTCCAGGATGTGCTGGCCGCCCACGCCCGCCGGACGGTGCTGCTGATCACCCATCGCAACGAGGGCCTCGACCTGGTCGACCGGGTCGTCGAGCTGCCCCACCATCACCAGGAGGATTGAATGTCGCCCATCACAGTTCCGTGGCCAGTTCGGAGCACGCTGGCCGGCACCGCCGGCACAGCGGCGATGACGCTGGTCTACGAAGTGGAACGGCGGGTGCGCGGCCGCCACCGGGGGCCGCTGGACTATGACGACTCGCTGGTCCCGGGACAGATCGTGGCCGGCATAATGCACCTGCCCCACGTCACCCACCGGGAGGACCGGGACCTCGGCTGGGCGCTGCGCTGGAGCTACGGTTCCGTGTTCGGCGTCTGGCACGGGCTGCTGCGCCGCCGCTACCAGGAGCCCTGGGCGAGCCTGCTGTTCGGCGCCACCCTGATGAGCGCCACCTGGTCGTTGTTCCCGCTGCTGGGCCGGACACCCCCGCCCTGGTGCTGGCCGCCGGACGTGATGGCGACGTGCATCGCCACCCATGCCGCCTACGTGGCTGCGATGGCGGCGACCGACGACGCGTTACGGCGGCCGGGGTAGGTGGGCCGGCCGGACCACCGAGAATCGCCCCTACGGTGCCAGCGGAACCCAGCCGGTCACCCGCGTTCCGGACCCGGGACGGGAGTGAATCGACAAACGGCCGCCGACGGCCTCCAGCCGATCCCGCATTCCGGCGATGCCGTGCCCGCGGCCGGTCAGCGCGGGATCGAAGCCCGGGCCGGAGTCACGGAGGACGAACCGCAGACCATCTCCGCGCGCCACCAGCGAGAGATCGGCCCGGGTGTCGGCGCGGCCGTGCTTGGCCACGTTCTGCAGCGCCTCCACGCAGCAGAAGTACACGGCGGTCTCCACCTCGGTGGCGAACCGGTGGGGCAGCTCGGTGTGCAGGCCCACCTGCACCGGGAGGCTCCGGGTGACATCGGCCAGGGCGTAGGCGAGGCCGAGGTCGGTGAGGGAGGACGGGTAGATCCCGTGGGCCAGGTCCCGGATTTCATCCAGCGCGGCCTGGACCCGCTGGCCGGCGTCGCGCAGCGCCGGGGCCACCGCGTCGGGATCCTGGGTGGCGAGGTCCTCCAGCAGCTGCAGCCGGACCCGGAGCGCGATCAGCCCCTGCTGAGCGCCGTCGTGCAGATCCTGCTCAATCCGCCGTCGCTCCTCATCCGCGGCGCGGGCCACCCGTTTGCGTGAGGCCTCCAGGGCGCGGATCGACGCCGACAGGGTCATCTGCAGCCGCGCGTTGTCCAATGCCAGACGGACCGCCGCGCCGGCGGCGTCGACCACGTCGGGCGGCAGCAGCGGGTCGTGGACGATTGCGGCCAGCGCCTGGCCGTCCCGGTCCACGCGGGCCAGGCTGCGGTCGGAGCCGATGGCCGCCACGTCCACCGGCCTCTCGTCGACGTCGACATAACCCGGCTCGGACTCCCGCCACAGCAGGACGCGGAGCCGCGGATCGCCGAACGCGTGGGCCAGCGTCTGCTGAATGCCCTGGAGGCTGGCCTCGGCCTGCAGGTCGGCGACGATGCGCTCCACCGCCGTGATGGCGAACAGCCGGCCCCGGACGATGCCGGCCGTCAGGGCCACCGGCATCGCCGCGATGATCGCCACCACCGTCATCGCCAGCGGGTCCAGGGCGGGAGCGTTTCCGTCCAGGGCGCGGATGGTGATGAACAGGCCGTACACGGTGGCCGCCACGGTCGCCCAGGCCAGCAGCGGCGCCAGGCTCCGGCGCTGCAGCCGGGTCGCGCGCCGGGCTCGGCGGCCGATCAGCCAGGCGGTGGCCACCATGGTGAGCGCCGTGACCAGCGCCAGCGCTGTGGACAGGCCCCGGGCCCCGGCGGGTCCGAGGGTCAGGATGCGCAGCGGATTGGCCGGACACTGTGACCCGCTGCAACGCACGAACGGCCCGGCCACCGGCGGCACCATCGACAGCAGCAGGTTGGCGGCCATGAGCGTGAATGTGGCCGTGACGCAGGCGGCGAGCACTCGCCGCGCCACCGGGTCTCCGATCCGCCCGGTCGGATAGCCCAGGCAGACCACGGCGATGAGCAGCGGCCAGCCTGAGGCACTGATCCGGCCGACGGTGAACGGCAGGGGGACGTCGGCCTGGGTGAGCCCGGCGAGCGCGCCCAGTCCGGCCGTCGCCAGCAGCAGCGCGGCCATCCTGGGGCTGGCTCCGCGGATGGCCATGACCTCCGCGATCGCTGCCAGGGCCACGCAGAGAAATGTGCGGAGCGGGACATAGAACGCCGGGTGATCGACGATGGGGCTGTGCCACCCGACGGCCAGGACCACCCCGGTCAGGCCGAGAACCACGGCCCCCGCCACGCCCAAACCGATTCCGCCTCCGATGGCGACCACGCCCCGGCCCGCGCTTCCCCGCGGGAGACCCCGGCGCAGCCGCCGCCGTCCGCCGTCGGTCCGTGGGAGCACACGCGGCTCCACACTGGCGAAATCAGCGTCCTCCTCCGGCGCCTGCAGGCCGCGCCCGCGCGGTACCAGATCTGCCCAACTCATACACGGCCCCCCGGTGGCTCGCGGCGTTTGCCGTTGGTCCAGGAGGAATTCTATCGGTCGTGGAGATTCAGGAGCGGTCGGACTCTCATTTCCGACACACACCTTTTGGGTGTGAGGGACTCGCCTCCGGGGTGGGAGGGACGGTCTCAGCGGGCCGGGGATGAGGCCGCGCCGGCGAAACTCGGCGCAGCCATCATCCGGTTTGGGTGATCCCGGCCGGCCGAGTGGGCGTCAGGATGGACGGCATGGGACTTCTGCACCGACATGAACGGCCGGCTGGGACCCGCTACCGGATGCAGGAGAAGCTGTTCTCCATCGGCGACGACTACTGGATCGAGACCGAGGATGGGCAGCGGGCCTACAAGGTCGACGGCAAGGCGGTGCGCGCCCGGGAGACGTTCATTCTCAAGAGCGCGGCGGGCGACGATCTGTACAAGATCCAGGAGCGCAAGCTCCGCATCCATGACACGATGGCCATTGAGCGGGACGGTGACACGGTGGCCACCATCAAGAAGGCCCTGATCACCCCATTGCGCGATCGGTTCTCGATCGACCTGGAGGCCGGCGGCGAACTGGACGCCAAGGGCAACATCGTCGATCACGAGTACGCCATCGAGCGGGACGGCGAGACGGTGGCCGAGGTCTCCAAGCGGTGGTTTCGGATCCGGGATACGTACGGGATCGAGGTGGCGCCCGGGCAGGACGACGCGCTGATCCTGGCTGCGACCGTCTGCATTGACGAGATGGCGCGCTGAGCGGCCGGCGGTCCGGGCGCGGCCGCCGGTTCAGACCACCAGCTCGGCAATGCCCTTGGCCAGCAGCAGCACCCCCAGCACCGCCAGCCCCCGGACGGCAAACTGCTGGCCGTGGTGACCCATCCAGGCCTTGCTGCGTGCGATGGCCGCCGTCGTCCAGTCCGGCGCGATGGTGAAGAACAGCAACGGGACCTCCAACAGCATGAGCATGATCAGGTTGAAGCCGATCACCAGGCCGACGGTGGCCGGCACCGGTTCGTGGAGCTTGTCGATCCGGCTGAGCCCGGCCAGGTAGGACGCACCCGGCAGGGTGAGCAGGGCTCCCACCACAAACGTGGTCCGCGCCGTCCCCTTCTGCATTGCCTGCTGCCAGCGCGGGGGCCCCTTGTCCTGCTTGCGCCCCCGCCGCCGCTCGGAGGCCTGGGCGTGACGGTCGGATCGCAGCACCAGTGATCCCACCAGCGCGATCGCTCCCAGCGCCATGGTCGCCACCGGGCTCAGCGTGTTCTGGGTGGTGCTGGTGGTGCTGGAGCCCTCCAGGGCGAACACGATGATCAGCCCCAGGGTGACGCTGGTCATCAGCGCGCCCAGCAGGTAGCCGAGCATCAGTCGCCGGGGGTTGGGCAACAGCATCATCAGCGTGGACGCGGCCACCAGCGTGGGGTTGAGAGCGGCGGCGAACGCCAGCAGGACGACATTACCCATGGCGTCACCTCATCCGGACGATGTGAGGCCCGGCGGACGCACGATGCTCATTCACACCATG
This sequence comes from uncultured Solirubrobacteraceae bacterium, assembly GCA_963753235.1. Lineage (GTDB taxonomy): Bacteria > Actinomycetota > Thermoleophilia > Solirubrobacterales > Solirubrobacteraceae > Palsa-465. Next base: position 232,359 of record CAVWBJ010000002.1, read on the forward strand.
GAATGGGACCTGACGATCGTGGCTGGCGCCCTGCTGGTGGTGGCCGGCATCTCCCGCCGGCTGACCGACACCCCGGTGACCGTGGCCATGGTGTTCGTCGTGCTGGGGGTGGTGGCCGGACCGCTGGTCGCCGATCAGGTGACCGCGGCGCCGACGAGCTCGGCGGTCCGGATCCTGGCCGAGGCGACCCTGGCGGTGGTCCTGTTCGCGGACGCGTCGCGCATCAAGCTGCGCCGGCTGGCCCGTGAGTATGCGGTCCCGCTGCGGCTGCTGGGGATCGGCCTGCCGTTGACGATCATCGCCGGGGCCGTCCTGGCCGCGGTGCTGCTGCCCTCGCTGGATGCCTGGGAGGCGGTGGTGGTGGCGGTCCTGTTGGCTCCCACCGATGCCGCGCTCGGACAGGCGGTGGTGACCGAACCGCGGCTGCCCTCCCGCATCCGGCAGGGCCTCAACGTGGAGAGCGGGCTCAACGACGGGATCTGCGTGCCGCTCCTGCTGATCGCCCTGGCCGGCGCCGACGTGGAGGGCCACGCGGCCAGCGGCGCTCACGCGGTGAGCATCGTGGCCGAGGAGATCGGCTACGGGATCGTCGGCGGAATCGGCGGCGGGCTGGCCACCGCGGCGGTGGTGGCCTTCGGCACGCGCCGGCACCTGATCAGCGGGGCCTGGCTGCAGGTCATCCCGGTGGCGGGCGCGGGGTTGGCCTACGGCCTGGCCGCCGGGCTGGGTGGCTCCGGCTTCATCGCCGCATTCATCGCCGGGGCCCTGTTCGGCGGGCTGGTGAGCGAGGAGTCCGAGGCCGCATCCCGGTTCAACGAGGAGGTGGGCGGACTCCTCGGCGGCGTGACGTTCCTGATCTTCGGCGCGGTCCTCCTGGGGCCGACCCTGAAGCAGCTGACCTGGCACATAGGCCTGTACGCGGTGCTCAGCCTCACCGTGGTCCGGATGCTGCCGGTGGCGATCGCCCTCCTGGGCAGCGACGCCCGCCCTGAGACGATCGGCTTCCTCGGCTGGTTTGGGCCGCGCGGTCTGGCCTCCATCGTGTTCGCCGTACTGGTGGTGGAGGAGGCGCACCTCCCGGGCGTCCAGACGATCCTGTTCACCGCCTACCTGACCGTCGGGATCTCGGTGTTCGTCCATGGCGCCACCGCGGCGCCGCTGGCGCACCGGTACGCCCGGTGGTATGAGCGCCGGATGCGGGACCGCCGGCCGGAGATGGAGAGCGTGCCGGTGCCCCATCACCGCACTCGGGGGGTTCATGCCGCAGACGCTAGGCCGGGCGGCTCGCCGGGCATCACCCCAAGCGGGTGACGCGCTCCGGCGGCCGGTGCGGCGGGTGCCCGGTCAGTGCCCGGGTAGTACCGGGAGGTCCAGCTCCTCGCCAGGGAGGGTGCTGTCGGCGATCAGCAGGCCGACCAGAACCCCGGCGAGCATGGAGTTGACCGCGGTCGATTCCAGGACCGGCACGCCCCTGACCGGCACCAGCTCATGGAGAGCCTCCTGCAGTCGCTCCCGCATCCCGGCGTCGACGCCGAGCGCGTGGTAGACGGCGGCAAACCCCTCGGCGGCGTCGGCCTCGTCCCGAAGCCGGTTGAGCAGGAACAGGTCCTGGGCCCGCTCGCAGCCGTGGCGCAGGGCATCATGGGAGACCTGAATCACGGCCGACATCTACCCGTCCCGGCGGCTGGCAATCCCCCTTTGACGATCTCAGTCCGGCCTGCCTCGGCTCATCTGGAGTTGGAGAACAGGCGCAGGAACAGCAGGAAGATGTTGAGGACGTCCAGGAAGATGCCGGCCGCCAGCGGGATGGCCTCCTGACTGCCCGCCCGGCGGAGCCGGTTGAAGTCGACGACCGTGTACAGCCCGAAGATCCCCAGTCCGGCGATCGTCCACGCGGTGTCGGCGGCCGGGATGTGGACGAAGATGAGGACCAGCCCGGCCAGGATGAGCAGGAGCAGCAGCCAGAACAGGGTCCGATACAGGAACGACAGGTCCCGGCGGGTGGCGTAGCCGACGGCGCCCAGGCCGCTCACCAACAGCGTGGTGGCCCCGAACGCCTGGCGCACCGCCGTCGGATCGGTGGCCGCGTAGTAGTTGACGGTGGAGGCGACGCTGACGCCGATCAGCAGCCCAAAGCCGAACAGGAGCGTGAGGGCCAGCCCGGTATTGCCCCGCGCATTGGCCAGGTTGAGGCCGATCAGGCAGCCGATGGCCAGCAGCCAGCCGATGAACCAGGCAGCGCCGCCCCAGCCGCGGCCGATCCAGACTCCCAGGGTGGCAAAGCCGACGGTGAGCGCCACCAGCCCCATCACCCGGCCAAACAGCCCGGGCGTCCGCACGGCGGGGACGGGGGCGGCATATCCGCTGGCGCTCATTCCGGGCACGGTAGGCGGGAGCTGCCTCGCCCAAATCACCCATTCGGGATGACGTGCGTACGCTTCCGGCCCGTGTCCCGTGCGCCGACCGCCCGCCCCCCGGTTCCCGGGACCGATGACCCGGCGGTGGCGGCGGTGCTGGAGTGGTGGGCGGCGAACGCGCGTCACCTGCCCTGGCGTGCCACCCGGGATGTGTACGCCGTCTGGGTGGCTGAGGTCATGTCCACGCAGACGACCGTCGAACGTTCGGCGGCGGCCTGGATCCGGTGGATGGAGCGCTGGCCCACGGTGCAGTCGCTGGCCGCGGCCGGCCTGGCTGAGGTGCTGGCCCAGTGGCAGGGCCTGGGCTATCCGCGGCGCGCGCGCGATCTGCATCGGGCCGCCCGGATCGTCGTCACGTCCGGATGGCCGGCCGACCTCACCGAGCTGCCGGGCGTCGGCGCCTACGTGGCGGCGGCCATTCGCTGCTTCGCCCACGAGCAGCCGGTTTTGCCGCGTGACGTCAACATCGCCCGGGTCCTGCGTCGGCGGTTCCCGCAGGGCGTGGACATCTCCGGAGACCCGTGGCGGGCCGGTCAGGCGCTCATGGAGTTCGGTCAGCGGGTCTGCGCGGCCCGACCCCGCTGCGGGCAGTGTCCGGTGCAGGCAGGGTGTGGCGGTCCGGACGCGCCGGGCTTGCCCGCCCCGGCCCGGCGGCAGCCTCGCTACGAGGGGAGTGTGCGCCAGCACCGCGGCCGGCTGCTGCGGCGGGTGCTGGCCGAGGGCACCATCCGGCTCACCGAGGCCGAGCGCGCCGTGGCCGCCGGGCTGGCCGACGACGGCCTGGCCATCCTGGACGGCGACCGGCTGCGGGCGCCCTAGTCCGGCTGCGACCGATCGGAGCGCAGATACCCCTCCAGCGCCGTCACGGCCGCGGCTCCCGCGTCCTCACCGGCAAGCGCGCCGGCAATCTGGGCCGCCCGGTCGGCATACCGGGGTTCGGTCAACCCCACCAGCCGCGTCGCCAGGCGATCGGCGCGCAGCCGGGCGAGGGGCAGCGGAGCGGGCCCGGCGCCGACCGCGGCCACCCGGTGGCCCCAGAAGAACTGATCGGCCACCGCCGGCAGGCAGAGCGTCGGCCGTCCCCACCGCAGGCCCAGGGCCGTGGTCCCGGCGCCCCCATGGTGCACAACTCCGGCCACATGGGGGAAGAGCGCCTGGTAGGAGACGTCGCCGACGAGATGGATGTGGGGATCGTCCAGGGTCTCGCCCAGGCCGGCCCAGCCCCGTTGCAGGATGATGCGCACCTGGGCCCGCCGCGCCGCCGCCGCCAGCTGCTGGGTGAGGAACTCCGAGTCGGGCACCGGAGTCGAGCCCAGGCCGACGAACAGCGGGGGCGGCCCGGCGTCCAGAAACCGACGGGTGGCCTGCGCCAGAGGTGGCGGCCCGTCGGGGCCGTCGGCCGGCCACCAGTACCCGCACACGGCGGTGCCGGCCGGCCAGTCCGGCGGGGGCGGGAGGACATGCCGGCTGACTCCCACCAAACGACCGTGGGGGCGACGGCGCTGAGCCAGCGCCCGGCGCAGGCGGTAGGGGCCGGCATCCGCGCCCAGGACGGCGCGGCGGGCCAGATCGGTGGCGGAATGGACGAGCTGCCAGAGCAGCCAGGCATCGACGGTGTATGACCAGCGGTTACCGAGCGGCGTGAGCGTGCGGGAGCGCACGTAGGGCGCGGCCACCGGAAAGCCCCGCGTCGGCACCACCGGCACATGGTGCACGTGCACCGCCGGGCGGCCCAGTTGCGCGGCCACGTCGAGCGCCGGGAAGGTGGCGGGGAAGGCCAGGACGGCGTCGGTGTCCCGGACCGCTCGGAGGACATCCTGATAGATCACCTCCACCTCCGGAGCAAGGACGGCCGCCAGTTGCCGGAGCATCGTCAGCGGGCGGCGCGCGTGGGCCAGCACCTCCCGCCCCTCCTCGCTCTCCACCAGCTCCCGCGTGCTGCGTCCGCGGCTGGCGACGAAGTCCACCTGGGTGCCGGCGACCAACGGGGCATACTCGCCGTGCGTGAGCAGGCGCACGTGATGCCCGGCGGCCGCCAGACCGCGGGCGAGAGTGGCGAACGGTTCCACGTCGCCACGAGATCCGAAGGTGATCGCCGTCAGGTGCATGTGGCCACCTTTGTGAGGTTTGAGGGGTGAAGTGTCAATTCGTCGCTGCTTGAGGAGGTTGATGGAGAAAATCCAGCACGGGACTGACACCCATGTGACATGGCCATGAGAAGTTGCTCATGTCTACGCCATTCACAACAGTGACACGACACCGCTGGCCAGAAAATGTCACACTACTTTCCGGTCCGGGTTGTCCACCACTCCTCACGGGGTCTGAATATGAATGTCGCCCTGGTCGACCTGGGTTCTCTGATGCTGCGCGCCGGCCGGCGGGCCCATGTGCTGCCGAACATGGCTCTGGTGCTCCGCTTCGCCGAGCCCCTGACCCTGAGTGAGCTCCAGGAGGAGGCTCAGCGCCTGGCGTCCTCGCCGTTCGGGCTCGGCCGGCGCCTGGTCCCCGCGCGCGTCCCGGGGGCGCGCCCGCGGTGGGTGCCCGCGCCGGACCCCCCACCGGTGGTGCTGGCGCCCCCCCGGCCCGGGGCCCGGGAGCTGGGGATGTGGCTGGCCGATGAGCTCAGCGTCCGGCATGATCCGGAGCGGGCGGCCGGCTGGCGGCTGGCGGCCACCAGCGATGCCGATGGAGCCATGGTCGTCGCCCTGACCGTCAACCACCTGTTCGGGACCGGGCGGGACATCGCCGCCACCCTGTACGGCGGGGCTCCGGTGGCCGCCGGGAACGGGAGCAACGGCCACTCCGGCTCCCGGCGGCCGGCGGTCTGGGAGGAGCTCGGCGACAGTGCCCACCGCCTGCGCCGAGGCGTGACCGGACTGGTGCGGCTGACCGGGGAGGCGGCGCGGCTGCCCGTCCGGCCGCCGGTCCACGGTGATCTGGCGGAGCTGCGCAAGCCGCTGGCCGCGCTCCGGGACCGGGATAGGAGTCGCGGACGCGCCTCGGCCCGCCGGGTGGGGGCGACGGTCACCGTGGAGGCCGAGGTGTGGGCCGAGGCGGTGGAGCGACACGGCGCCAGCCACACCGCGTTTCAGACCGCGGTGTGCGCCAACGTGCTGCGCGAGGCCCGCGCCCTGCGCGGGGCCGCGCCGGACCGGCCGCTGCGGCTGATTGTGCCCGTCGACCTCGCCGACCGCCAGACGGCTCCCAGCGCCGCAGCCACGGTGGGCCCCATAGCGCTCACCAGCGCCACCGTCGTCCTCCCGGGTGGGGCGCCCCGCTACGGGGACCTGGCCGAGGTCCGAGATCGGCTGCGGCACGCGCTGGCGCTGGCCCGCGAGGAGGTCCAGGTCACGGGACGGGTGCCGGTCGCGCCCGGGGTGATCGACGCCATGCGCCTGCTGCCGGACGCGGTCAGCTCCCGGGTGCTGTTCGGCGTACACGCCCACTATGACGGCGCGGTCTCCAACGTCGGTCCGCTGCCCCCGGGGATGCTCCGGATCGGCGAACGCACGGCCACCGATGCGTTCCTCATGGCCTACCCCCTGGGCAGCGACGTGGCCTTCGGCTTTGCCACCCACGGCAACGCGGTGGCGCTGGGGGCGGTGGCGGATCCGAGCCGGCTAGGGGCTGGACCACCTCTCCGGGAGCGAATCGCCGCCGAACTGGGGCGCTGGGGGGTGCCGGCATGGACGCGCTAGCCCCCGCACCGGTGGCGGATGGTGTCGAGATCGCACTCGTGGACTGGGGCAGCCTGGCCCTGCGCGCCGGCCGGGTGGGACCCGTGCTTCCGCACATGGCGTGGCTGCTGCGCTTCAGCGAGCCGATCGCGCCGGAGACGCTGGAGAGCGAAGCCCGCCGCCTGGCGGCGACTCCCTACGGACTGGGACGGAGAATCTCGCCCCCGCGCCTCCCCGCTGGACGATACCGGTGGCGGCAGGAGCCGACCCCGCCCCGGGTGACGGTCCGTCCGGATCCGCTGGCGGGGGGAGACGCCCTGGCGGCCTGGCTTGACCGGGAGCTCGGCACTCCGCTTGACCCTGAGCGCGGCGCCGGCTGGACGATGACCGCGGCCCCGACGGCTGACGGTGGCACCGTGGTGCTGATCATCGTTCATCACCTGTTCGGCACCGGCGGCGGGATCCTCGGCGCCCTCTACGGCGATGGCCGGGTCGATCCCACCGTGGGGACCACCGAGGCCACATTCGCGCCGGGCAATCACTTCTCCCTGGGCGCGGAGGCCCGGAGCGTCGGCGACCGGATTCGTCTCGGCCTGCTGGGAGCGGGGCGGCTGATCGGCGCGGCCCCGAGCGCGCTGCGGGGCACGGAGTCGGATGGCCACGGCGGCGAACCGCCCGCCGTCCGGCCGCCGCGGGGACGCGATCGGACCCGGCGCCCACCGTCGAACCTGCGCATGGCGGCGATGGCCACCCTGGCGGCCGCCTCCTGGGATGCGGCCGCGCGGGAGCGGGGCGGGAGCGGGAACACCCTCCTGGCGGCGGTGGGGGCCAACCTGCTCCGGCGAGCCCGACTGGCCCGCGGGGGACGGCCGGACCGGACCCTGCGACTGCTGCTCCCGGTTGATCTCACCGATCGGGACGTGGCCCGCGCCCTCCAGCGGACGTCCGGTCCGGCGGCGGCCATGACAACGGCCGAGGTCGTCCTGCCGGGCGGACCGCCGGCTCATGGAGATCTGAACGAGCTGCGGGGAATCATGAAGGCCGCGTTCATCAGGGACTCGGGCCGCGTCCCGTCGGTGCGCGGAGCGGGCGACGTGATGCGGCTGCTGCCGGAGGGCGTGACGTTCCGGGCGGCGGCCCGGGCGGCGCTGCGGTTCGACGGCTGTGCCTCAAATGTCGGAGCCGTGCCGCCCGGTCTGCTGCGACTTGGTGCCCACGTCGCCGAGGCGGCGGTCATGCTCGGCTTTCCCATCGGCAACGAGGCGATCACGGTCCTCATCCGATACCGCGATCAGGTGGCCGTGGCCGTGGTGACCGACCCGCTCCGGTTGGGTCCCGCGCCGGACCTGCGCGCATGGCTGGCCGACGAACTCGCCCACTGGGGCCTGACCGAGGTGGTGTGGTGACCGGCAGGCCGCTGGACGATCATGCCGCCATGTACGTCGCCGCCAGCCGCCGGCGTCATCTGCCGTGCGTGGGGGTGGTGCGCCGGTACGCGGAGCGGATCGAAGCCGAGACGCTGGCCGCCTACGCCGCCGAGCTCGCCGCCAACCCGGACGGGTTTGGTCGCCGCGTGGTGCCGGCGCGGGTCCCCGGGGCGCGGCCTCGGTGGGAGCCGGCCGCCATCCTGCCGGAGCTGCGCATAGAGCCGGAGGCCCTGGGCGAGAACCTGATGGCCGAGCTGCTCGACGAGGAGGTCAGCATCCAGCCCGATCCGGCCTGCGACCCCGGGTGGCGCCTGACCGCCCTGACCGACAGCGCCGGGGGAACGACGGTGCTTACCTGGCTCAATCACGCCTACGGCGACGGGCGCGGCATCCTGGAGACGGCGTTCGCCCCCGCGGCGCCTCCGGCGGACTCCACCCTGCCGGCGACCTCGCAGACCATGCGGGAGATCGGTGACGTGATGTCCCGGGTTCGGCGCGGGGTGGTCGGCGGTGCCCGGCTGGGCCGCGAGGCGGCGACCGTCCGCCGGCGCCGGCCTCACGGGGAGCTGGCCCGCCTCGCCCCTACCCTGACCGCCCTGCGCAGCCGCGACCGCAGCGTGGGCGGCCGCTCCGGCCGGCGGGTGGCGGCACTGGCCCGCATCGACGGGGCCCGCTGGGACGCCGCCGCTGCCGACCATGGCGGATCGGGCAATGCGCTGCTGCTGGCGGTGCTCGCCAACCTGCTGCGCCTGGCCCGCCTGGCCCGGGGGGATGCCCCCGGGCGCCCGGTGCGCCTGCTCCTGCCCTTCGACACCCGCTTGCGGGGCGACACGCCCCTTCCCGGCCCGGGCTCCACCGCCAACGCGGCGGGCGCTGCCGTGGTGCTGCTGCCCGGCGGTGCGCCGGCCTACGGCCGTCTGGACGAGGTGCGGACCGCGACGCGGGAGGCCCTGGGCCGCGCCTCCGCAGCGTCCGTGGCCACACCGGCGGCTCCCCCCCCGGGCATCATCGACGTCATGGCGCTGCTGCCCAGCGCGCTCACCTACCGCCTGGCCTCCCGGGTGCAGGCCAACGTGGACGGTGTCGCCTCCAACGTGGGCCCCATCCCGGCGCACGTGGCCCAGCTCGGGCGGCACACGGCCGAGGAGGTATTCCTCCTGGCGGGGCCGATGCTGACCGACCTGACCGTCTGCCTGGGGCGTGACCGGGGCCAGATCGCTCTGGGGGTGGTGGCGGACCCCGCCCGGCTGGGGCCCGCCGGCGGGCTGCGGGACCGCCTGGCCGAGGAGCTGGACGGGTGGAGGCTTGACCCCACCATGAGCTGACCGGCCGCAGGGATGGGGTTCGGGCCCCATGGCGCGCGGGGTCCTCGCTCGCCACAGTCCGAGGCATGCCGGTCGACGCATCCGCCCAACGGACGATCAGCTGTCTCGTCGTCGATGACCACCCCGCCATCCGAGCCGGCCTGAGGGATCTGCTCGCCACCCAGCCGGAATTTGAGGTGGTGGCCGCGCTGGAGTCGGCGGAGGCGGCGGTGGAGTACGCCCGCGGCGCCAGGTTTGACGTGGCCATCGTCGACTACCAGCTCGGGGGTCACTCCGGGCTGTGGCTGAGCCGGAAGCTCAAGCGGCTCGCCGATGCGCCGGCCGTGCTCGTCTACTCCGCGTTCTCGGACTACCTGCTGGCCGCGGCCTGCGTGGTGGCCGAGGCCGATGGGCTGCTCAGCAAGGCCGCCCTGGGCGCCGAGCTTTACGAGCGCATCCGGGAGGTCGCGGACGGCGAGCGCCGCCTGCCAAAGGTGCCGCCAGCGCTGGCCGAGACCCTGCGCCACCGGCTTGGCCCAGAGGAGCAGGCGATCTACGGACTGCTGCTGGCGGGCATCGGCGGCCCGGAGATCTGCCGCACGCTCGGTCTGGCTGAGCCTGACCTGGAGATCCGGCAGGGAGCGATGCTGCGTAAGCTCGAGCGACTCCAGCAGTGACAGCCGCAGGATCGTTGACCGCACCGCGCAAGTCCCGGCCGTACCTCCCGCTCAGCTACCGGGTGGCCGGCGTCAACGCCATCGTCCTGATCGCCACCGTCGTGGTCACCGTCCTGGTGCTGGCGCCGCGCAAGTTCTCCTCGGTGGAGGTGAGCGAGGTGGTGGTGTTGGTGGCCGCCCTGCTGGTGGTGGCGGTGGCCAACTTCCTCATGTTGCGGTCGATCCTCCGCCCGCTGGAGGCGCTCACCGGGCTGGCGCGCCGAGTGGACCTGAGCCGTCCCGGGGAGCGGATGCCGGCGCCGCCGCCGACCTCAGAGGCGGGTGAGCTGGCGCTCACCTTCAACGAGATGCTGGAGCGGCTGGAGGTCGAGCGGCGCCAGGCGACCGGGCGGGTGCTGGCGGCTCAGGAATCCGAGCGACTGCGGATCGCGCTGGAGCTCCATGATCAGGTGGGCCAGGAGCTGACCGCGGTCCTGCTCGGGCTCGCGCGGCTTCAAGCCCAGCTCCAGTCCCCGCTGCGTGAGGAGCTCACCGACGTGCAGGAGGCGGTCCGGGTCAGCCTGGAGGACGTCCGGCGCATCGCGTTGGAGCTCCGGCCGGAGGCGCTTGACGACCTCGGCCTGCTCAGCGCTCTGGCCGTGCTCTGTGATCGCTTCGGACAGCGAACCGGCATCGAGGTCGGCCATCGGTTCGGCCGGCAGCTGCCTTCCCTGCAGCCGGAGCAGGAGCTGGTCGTCTACCGGGTCGCCCAGGAGGCTCTCACCAACGCGGCCCGTCATTCCGGCGCCGCTCGCGCCGAGCTGGCGCTGGACAGCGAGGCCGGCGCACTCCTCGTCAGCGTGACCGACTGGGGCCACGGGCTGGCCGCCGACGCCCAGCCCGGCACCGGCATCCAGGGGATGCGGGAGCGGGCCGCCCTGATCGGTGCCGACCTGGAGCTCGGACCCAACCGCGACGGCCGGGGCTGCACCGTGACCCTCCGCGTCAGCGTCCCGGAGCCCCAGGTCGCCCGGTGATCCCGCTCACCACTCGGATCCTCCTCGCCGACGATCACGCACTCGTCCGGCGCGGCCTCAGGCTCATGCTGGACGCCGAGCCCGATCTCCGGGTGGTGGCCGAGGCCGGGGACGGCGCCGAGGCCATCCGCCTGGCTCTGAGTCAGGCCGTGGACCTGGCCATCATCGACATCTCCATGCCGCGCATGACCGGGCTGCAGGCGATCGACGAGCTCCGCCGGCGCCGCCCGGAACTGCGGACGCTCATTCTCTCCATGCATGAGAACGAGCAGTACCTGTATGAGTCGCTCAAGGCCGGTGCCTCCGGCTACGTGCTCAAGACGGTTGCGGACCGAGACCTGGTGGAGGCGTGCCGGTCGGCGATGCGTGGTGAGGCCTTCATCTATCCGGGAGTGATGACCTCGCTCATCCAGGAATATCTGCATCAGGCCCAGCACGATGAGCCGATCCGAGCCGATCCGCTCACCCCGCGGGAGCGCGAGGTGGTCAAGCTGATCGCCGAGAGCTACAGCACCCGGGCGATCGCCGATGCCCTGGTGATCAGCGAGAAGACCGTGGACCGGCACCGCGCGAACATCCTGGAGAAGCTGGGGATGCATGACCGGGTGGAGCTCACCCGGTATGCGATCCGGCGCGGCCTGGTGGAGCCGTAGCCGAGCTGCACCGATCCCAGCCGGCGGGACGGGGCCGCGCGCCCCCGAACGGGCGCGCGGCCCGGTGCCCCCGGTGCGAGACCCCGGTCATCTCTCGCGCACCGGCAACAATAGGAGCGTCCCGTGCCACCGGGAATGGGGTCCGGACCCCAGTTGGACGGGTGGAGGCTTGACCCCACCATGAGCTGACCGCCGGCGCGTGATGCCGTCGCTCATCCGCGCCTCGGCCACCCTCCGGGCGAGCTGATGGCATCTGACCCCGGCGCAGCCGGACGAGCCGACCCGCTCATCTCAAACGGGTGATGACATCGACGCCCCGTCGGCGAGCGTGCGCGTCAGCAACGAAGAGGAGCGAGTCATGACGGGCAAGGCCGATTTTCAGCCACAGGAATGGGAGGCGGTGCTGATGGGACCCCCCAGTGCCGGGATGCTGGTGATCACCGCGTCGCGGGGTGGCACCTTCCGGGAGACATTTGCGCTGAGTAAGGCGTACGCCGAGGCCCGCGGCCAGCATGGTGAGAGCGAGCTGCTCGACGAGGTGGTCGCGGCCAAGCCGGAGATCGATCACACCCGGTATCACTCTCCGGAAGAGATACGCACCGCCGGGCTGCAGCACCTGCGCGATGCCGTGGATGTGCTGGAGCGCAAGGCGACGGCGGAGGAGCTCGACGACTACCGCCGCTTTGTCAGCGGACTGGCGCAGCGGGTGGCGGCCGCGCACCGGGAGAACGGCGTCGACGTCAGCCCCGACGAGCAACAGGTGCTCGCCGAGATCGACGGAGCGCTCGCCGGGCCCGCGCCTGAACCGGGCTAGCCACCCGGCCGAGCCCGGCGGGCACAGAAGAGCGCAAAGCGGCTCGTCGGCTGGTGTAGTGAACTGTGGCGATGACCATCGCCCAGGCGGACACGCTGTGGAGCGCCACCGCCGGCAAGCCGCGCCCGCGGCTGCCGCTCGGCGGCGACCTCGCCGTCGACGTGGCCATCGTCGGGGCCGGCTACACCGGGCTGTGGACCGCCTACTACCTGTGTCGGGCCGCGCCGGACCTGAAGATCGCCGTGATTGAACGCGAGCACGTGGGGTTTGGCGCGTCCGGACGCAACGGCGGATGGTGCTCGGCCATCTTTCCGGTGGGGATGCGCAAGCTGACCCACATGCACGGTCCGGAGGGCGCCACCGCCCTGCGTTTGGCTTTGCAGGCCACCGTCGACGAGGTTGGGGGAGTGGCCGAGACCGAGGAGATTGAGGCCGACTACACCAAGGGCGGGGTGGTCACCCTGGTGCGCAGCCCCGCGCAGCTGGCCCGGGCCCGGGCGGAGGTCGCCTCGGCCCGACGTTATGGCGTCGGCGAGGCCGACCTGCGGCTGCTCTCCCGGGCGGAAACCCTGTCCCGGGTTCATGCCGAGAACGTGCTGGCGTCCATCTACTCGCCCCATTGCGCCGCGCTTCATCCGCTCAAGCTCGTTCGTGGCCTGGCCGAGGCCGTGGAGAGGCGGGGAGTGGTCATTCATGAGCAGACGGCGGCCCGGTCGATCCAACCCGGCGTCCTGCAGACCGACCGCGGCCGGGTCACCGCCGGCGTGGTGGTGCGGGCCACGGAGGCCTATACCGCGCAGCTGCCCGGCTTTCACCGGGCCCTGCTGCCGATCTACTCGCTGATGGTGGCCACCGCGCCGCTGCCGGACGCGGTGTGGGCGGAGATCGGCCTGAAAGCACGGCCCACGTTCACCGATCATCGCCACCTGCGCATCTACGGACAGCGCACCGCCGACGGGCGCCTGGCCTTCGGCGGCCGGGGCGCTCCGTATCACGCCGGGTCGTCGATCAAGCCCGCCTTTGACACCAATCAGGAGATCCACGCCGGGCTGCGCCGTCTCCTGGTGGAGCTGTTCCCGGCGCTGGCCGGGCACCGGTTCACCCATGCTTGGGGTGGCCCGCTGGGTATTGCCCGGGATTGGCACCCGGCGGTGGGGATCGACCGGGCGGCGGGGCTGGCCTGGGGCGGGGGATACGTCGGCGACGGCGTGGCCACCGCCAACCTGGCCGGCCGGACGCTGGCCGACCTCATCCTGGAGCGCGACAGCGACCTGGTCCGGCTGCCCTGGGTCAACCACCGGGCCCGGCGGTGGGAGCCCGAGCCGTTGCGTTGGCTGGGGGTCAACGCCGGGCTGCGGCTGGTCGCCACCGCCGACCGGGAGGAGTTCCGCACCGGCCGGCCGGCGCAGCGGGCCCGCGCCATCGCCCACCTGCTCGGCTACTGACAACGGCGTGAGCCGGCGGCCCCGTAACGCGGGCCGCCGGCAGTTTGTGGCTGCTGTGGAGGGATGACCGCTCACGCCCCCGGGGCCGGCGTGGGCGCCACCGCCGCGCCACCGGTCGACGTCTCACTCTGAGCGTTGGCCGGCGTGGCATGGCCGGCGGAGGAGTGGGCGGGGGTGGTGCCGGCGGGCTTCACCGGCGGCCCACTCGGGCCCATCTGGTTATCGCCCGTCACCAGCTGCTGGTTGATCTTGGCCATGGTCGCCGGGCCGGCGATGCCGTCGGCGGTGAGGCCGTTGGCGCGCTGGAAGTCCTTGATGGCGGTGATGGTGGCCGCCCCGGAGACGCCGTCCACCGGGCCCTCGTAGTAGTTGAGCTGACCCAGGTTGCGCTGCAGGGCGAGGGTGTCGGCCGACGGGCCGGCGTGCGTCCCGGTGCCGGACGCGCTGCCCGATCCGGTGCCCGCACCGGAACCGGTGGCGGCGCTGGTGACCGTGGTGGCCGGGGCGGAGGCGCTCTCGGTGGCTGCGGCGTGCGTCGTCGCCGCCGGCCGGGGGGCGGGGGCCGGGCGGCTGTGGTGAAGGCCGCCGGCAATCGCCCAGGCGAGGGCGGCACACACCATCGCCAGGACGGCGCCGAGGGCGAAGGCGCGCGTGCCGGCTCGGCTGCGCCGGATCGACCGCTGGGGGTGGGGTCGGCCCTCGGGATGGGAGGGGGTGATGGGGGAGGCGAGGGTGGTCATGTGCGGTTCCTTTCAGGTGGTTGCGTTGCCTGGGAACAGCATCGATCCGATCGGCCGCGGTGACGATCGGCCACGCGGCCGATCCCACGGTCGATCCTGCCGTCCCCCAGTTGGGGGACGGGACGCCGTCTGGTCCCTGCGCTCCTCCGACCGCGGCTGAGGGCGGTGCCCCCGGGGCGGGCGGCGGGTCAGCTCCCAGCCGGTCCGGCGGCGCTGAGCCGCTCGGCTCGCTGCTTGATCCCCAGCAGCATCCTGCGCTCCATCACCAGCGAGGCGGGCTCCATGGGCACCATGCCCCAGCGGTCACGTAGCCGGGGCAGGCGGAAGCGGTTGCGGCTGATCAGCCTGGTTCCGGCGTCCGTCTCAGTGAGGACAAAGGTCCAGACCCAATTGCCGTCCTCAGCACGCCACGCCAGCACGTGCTCGGGCTCCATGCGTTCCAGGCGCATCCGGTTGGCGCCGTAGCCGATGGTGTCACCCACCTCCGGATGCTGGAACTCCGGCAGCACCGTGTCCGCGCTGTGCATGTTGAGGCCCAGCAGGTTTTCCACCCAGTCGTAGGTGTAGGCCCCGCCGCGGGGCCATGGACCCATCTGTGCGATCCAGGGCCACACCGCCGACCTGGGCGCACCGATCTCGATGGCCCGGGTGGCAACGCCATCCGCGTCCTGGAGCAGTTCGTCACCCGGCAGCGGCGAGCGGGCCTCGGCTGGGCTCGCGCCCCAGGTCAGGATGCGTTGCCGCCCCCGCGCCACATACAGCGCGCCACTCACAGCGCCCACAGCCAGGACCAGCCAGCCCGGTCTCATGACCCGCAGCATCCCGGACCGTCGGCCAGCGGCCATCCGCAGGCCTCCGCCACCGAGCGCAGGGGAGACCACGTAGTCCAGTGCCCGGGGCCGCGTCCTCGCGCATCCGATACGCCTGAACGCCCGTTCAGCTATTCTCGCCTTCATGGCCCACGGGAGCAACGAGCACGATGTGTCCGAGCTTGACTTCGACCTTGCCCAGGCGGTGGCCGAGACCATGCAGGCGCTGTCGACCCCCAGTCGGCTGCGCATTCTGGGATACCTCCAGGCCGGCCCGTCCCCGGTCAACCAGCTGGCGGCCGCGGTGGGGATGGAGCCCTCGGCGGTGTCCCATCAGCTTCGCGTGTTGCGCCATCTGGGGCTGGTCGTCGGTCGGCGCGACGGTCGTCAGGTTGTCTACGACCTGTACGACGACCACGTCGGCCAGCTGCTGGAACAGGCAATCGGACACGTGGAACATCTTCGCCACGGACGCAGCCGCTCCGCGTCCGGCATCCGGCTGGCGGAGGCCTGAGGATGACCAGGCCGCGGCCGGACGCCCCGGAGGCGCAGATTGAGCGCGGCCGCGGTCGCGACGCGCACGGCGACGAGCACCATCACGCTCACGACGCGCATGGCCACCAGCATCATCACGCTCATGACGAGCATGGCCACTCGCATGGGCTCATCCACGAGTCCATCAAGCGCTCGCGGGAGGGAGTGCACGCAGTGCTCATGTCCCTGGGAGTGCTCGGCCTGGCGGCGGTGGCGCAGACGGTCGTGTTCGTGCTGTCGGGCTCCGTGGCGCTGCTGGCCGACCTCATTCACAACTTCGGGGATGCGCTGACCGCGGTCCCGCTGGGCATCGCCTTCCTGATGGGATCCGAGCGCGCGGAACGGGGCGCGGGCCTGTGCGTCGTCGCTGCCATCTTCGTCAGTGCCTGCGTGGCCGGCGCGGAGGCCATCCAGCGGCTCATTCACCAGTCACCCCCCACACACCTGTGGGTGCTGGCGGCGGCGGGCATCATTGGCTATCTGGGCAACTTCCTGGCGTCGAAGGTCCGCAAGCGCGCCGGGCACCGGCTCAACAGCCCCGCGCTCATCGCCGACGGCAACCATGCCGCCGCCGACGCCTATGTGTCACTGGCGGTCATCGCCTCGGCGATCGTCGTGGCCATCGGGGCTCCGGTGGCCGACCCGCTCATCGGCCTGGCCATCACCGTGGTCATCCTGCGCATCACCTGGCAGAGCTGGCACACGGTCCGCGGCCACGACCACCAGCACGGGTGACCAAGCCGACGGAAGAGCCCTGCTGCGCGAGGTTCGCCCGCCGTTAGGAAACGCCGGCGAGGCGTCGGCGGAACCGGGACAGGCGCCGGTTGGACGCTCGTCCGACGTGGCGGTCGGGGATGGCGGGCGCCGTGTCCGGGGCACGGGCGGGAGCCTTCACCGTCGGGTCGAGCCGCTGGGCGGCGGCCGCTGCCGCAACCTGCCATCCGTGGACGGCCTGCGGCCCGGGGTGCCCCCAGGTGGTGGCCTGGAGCACCCACTCTCCCTCGACGGGGCTGCGCTTGAGGAACAGGCCGGAGAAATGGTCAAGCCGCGCAAAACCCAGGTTGCTGCCGTGTGCGTCGCCCTTGGCTCTCAGAGTCGTCGACAGGTCCAGCGCACCGGCGAGCACCGTAACGTCATGGCCGTCCATGGCGGCGGCGAAAGGGATCTCAAACAGCGTCACCGGGACCGGCGTTCCCGGCGACGCGCCGGCCTCAGACAGGACGGCCACCGGAGTCGACCGGATCGGCGGGGGCCGTGCCCTCAGGCGTTGGATAGGCGTCGACCATGTACTTGTCGCCGCGCAGGGCGCTCATCACCTTGGCGATGGCGAGCCCGAGCGGACCGTGGCGGGCCGGTGGGGTGGTGGACATGTGAGCACCTGGGTTTCGTTTTGGGGACGGTGGGACGGATTCCGCTGGCTCGGATGATCAAGCGCACGGGAGGGCAGGCGGGGTGACGGCCAAGCGCACGCCGATCATCCGCCCCTGCTCATGGACATGATCAAAGGCGTAGCCGCCGAGCTGTAACTCCGACACGACGGCGGCGGGGAAGTGAATTCCGCTGGCCCGCAACTCGGCAAAGGTGACCGGTGCGTCCGCTCGGCGCAGCCGTGCGAGCAGCCGCTGCTGCTGGGTGTCAGCGAGGCTCAGGGAAGGCATCGTCGGCGCCCGCCGTCGGGCGGCCACGACGACCGTCGCGTTGTCATCGCCGCAGAGCCTCGGAGACAGCGCTCACCGCGAGCGCCGCGTCCGCGTGGGACACGAACGACTCAGATACAGCGAGCTGCCGTTCATGATCACCCACCAGCGTCCAGTGAAAGTCGCCGGCGTTGTCCTCGATGATGTCGAACCTCATGCCCCTCGTCGTGGGCACCTTGGCTGAGCTGCCCGTCTGGCGTGTGACCGGACGAACCTTCTGTGTTGCGGTGGCCATGGCCGACCGTCTCTCTGCCCTTCTGGAATGGATATCGCTCGGAAAGCGAGAAGGGCTGGGGCTCGCTGAGCTGAGGGTCGAGCGTAGCACAGTAATCCGACTTGATCGGTCGGAAATATGCGGATCTGCGCTATGCTTGCCGGGTCGACGCTGGACCCCTGGTCCGTCGGTAAACGGTTCGCCCGGTCCTGCTCGACCTCTCTGCCTCGCGACCGCAGGCCCTGAGAGGCGCGCGAGGAGTCAGATGGCAGTTGTGACCGCAGGGGGTACCCGCAGGTCGCCGAGTCGGCGCCGCCACTTTGGTGCTGGTTCACCCGGGGCCCGGTCCTCAGGTGCGCCGCTGCGGATTGCGATGCTCGCCCCACCCTGGATCTCGGTTCCGGCTCCTGGTTACGGTGGCGTCGAGTCCGTCGTCAGTGCCCTCACGGAGGCTCTGGTGGCGCGCGGGCACGAGGTGACGCTGTTCTGCGCGCCCGGATCGCGATCGACGGCCCGGGTCGTGACCCTCCTCGGTGAGGCCCGTCCCGACGAGATCGAGCGGTCGTTGTACGAGGCCGATCACGTCGCCCGGGCGTTCGCGAGGATCGATCTCGCTCCGCCGGGCGCCCGCTTCGATGTGGTGCACGATCACTGTGGTTTCACGGCGGTGGCGATGGCCGACCGCATCGACACTCCGCTCCTCCACACGCTGCACGGAAGTTTCACGGCGAGCACCGCGGCGTTTTACGCACACCATGGGCACAAGGCGGCACTCGTCGGCATCAGCGCGGCGCAGCTCGCCTGCGCCCCGGCTGGGTTGCGTACCGCCGCTGTCGTCCCCAACCCGATCGATCTCCGCGCCTGGCCGTTGCAGGAGCGCAAAGACGACTACCTGCTGTGGATCGGCCGGATGACGGACGTCAAGGGGCCGCATCGGGCGATCGCCGCGGCCCGCATGGCCGGGGTGCCGCTGATTCTGGCCGGCGTCATCCAGCCCGGGCAGCAGGCTTTCTTCGATCGGGAGATCGCGCCGCACATCGATGGCGAGATGGTGCGCTTCGTCGGCGAGGTGGGGGGTCAGATCAAGCACTCCCTGTTCGCGAATGCGCGAGCGCTGCTGATGCCCATTCGCTGGGAGGAGCCGTTCGGCATGGTCATGGTCGAGGCGCTCGCCTGTGGGACCCCCGTGATCGCGTTCGCTGAGGGTGCGGCCCGGGAGCTGGTTCAGCATGAACTGACCGGGTTCCTGGTCGACGACGAGGCGGGCATGGCCGCTGCGGTGAGTCGGCTCCCGTCGATCCGGCCGGCCGGTTGCCGCGCGTGGGTCGCCGAGCACTGCGACATCGGCGTCGTGGCCCAGGCCTATGAAAGGGCCTACCGAGGAGCTCTGGACAGCCGGAGTTCGCAGCTGGTCGCGGTGCATGCCTGAGAGAACCCTCAGCGTCCTGGACGGCAGCACCTTCGTCGTCGGCGACCGGCGTGGCGACGTGCGCGCGGACGGGGAGCGCGAGCACGGGTTCTTCTCTGAGGACACCCGCTTTGTCTCCCGATGGGCGCTTCAGGTTGACGGCAAGCCGCTTGATCTGCTCGGTGTGGACCAGCAGTCACACTTCGCGGCCCGGTGGTTTCTCACTCCTCAGGTCGCACCGGACGCTCAGGCTCCGTCCTCGGTGATGCGCCGGCGACTGCTGGATCGTGTCTGGATCGAAGAGATCACCGTCATCAACCACCAGACGTCGGAAAGCACCGTGCGGGTCGAGCTCGATGTCGACACTGATTTCGCCGACCTGTTCGAGGTCAAGACCGGCGAAGTGGCACCGCGTGAGGTGACGTGGCATTCGGAGGGCACCTCCCTTGTCCTCGCCTACCAGCATGGGGGGTTCCGGCGATCGGTGACGATCGCCAGTAACCGACCCGCGGCGATCTCACGCCGCGGGTTTGCGTTCGCGCTCGCGCTTGACCGGGGCGAGCGGTGGACCGTTGAGCTGCGGATCAACCCGCATGCCGCTCAGAACGGAACCAGGTTCGCCGCCCGGACCGTGGGGGGAAGTCTCGATGACATCGGCAACGCGAAGGCGCGGGAGCTGGAGCAGTGGCTGGCCCGCGCCCCGGCTCTGGAGTCCGAGGACCCGGGGTTGGCGCGGACCTACCGCGCGAGCTTGACCGACCTCGCGGCGCTTCGACTGCAGCCGGATCTCGACTCGCCGGCCACCCTGCCGGCGGCGGGGCTGCCGTGGTTCATGGCCCTGTTCGGGCGCGACAGCCTGATCACGAGCTTTCAGGCACTGCCCTACCTGCCGACACTCGCCGCCAATACGCTGCGCGTGCTCGGTGCCCGTCAGGCGCGCAGCTATGACGATTTCCACGACCAGGAGCCGGGGAAGATCCTGCACGAGCTGCGCTTCGGTGAGCTGACCGCCATGGGGGTGCAACCCCATTCTCCGTACTACGGAACGGCGGACGCAACGCCGCTGTTTGTGATCCTGCTCGATGAGTATCACCGCTGGACCGGCGACGACGCGCTCGTGCGAGCGCTTGAGCCCAACGCCCGCGCAGCGCTGTCATGGATGCTGGAATCAGGGGACGCCGACGGCGACGGCTACGTCGAGTACGAGCGGCGCAACGTGAAATCCGGGCTCGTCAACCAGTGCTGGAAAGACAGCTGGGACTCGATTCAGTTCGCCGACGGGAGGCTCGCCAAGGGACCGATCGCCACCTGCGAGATCCAGGGTTATGTCTACGACGCGCACCGGCGCGCGGCCCGCCTAGCCCGTGAGGTCTGGGGTGACCCCGCGCTCGCCGGGCGCCTCGAGGACGTGGCTGCCCGCCTGCGTGATCGTTTCCACGCTGACTACTGGATGCCCGGGCGCGGTGGCTACGCACTCGCCCTCGACGGCGACAAGCGCCAGGTCGACAGCCTGACCTCCAACATCGGACATCTGCTCTGGTCTGGGCTGCCGGACTCCGATCACGCGGCGGCGATCGCCGAGCGTCTGCTCGAGGACCAGCTCTACTCGGGCTGGGGAGTCCGTACGCTCAGCACCGACGAGGCGGGCTACAGCCCCCTCGGCTACCACACCGGGACCGTCTGGCCCCACGAGAACTCGATGATCGCCTCCGGCCTGGCCCGTTACGGTCATCGGGAGGCCGCGACCACGATCGCCACCGCGATCCTGTCCGCGGCACCGCACTTCGAGCATCGGCTCCCGGAGGTGTTCGCCGGGTACCCGGCTGCAATCACCTCGGTCCCGGTGGCGTTCCCCACCGCGTCGAGGCCGCAGGCGTGGGCGGCCGGCGCGCCGCTGATGCTGCTCACCACGCTCCTGGGGCTCACTCCCGTCAGCCACGAAGCCCGGGTCGACGTCCCTGGCCCGATCGGGTTGATCTCGCTTCGGGGCTAGCTTGGGCTGCCGGATGAGGGGCGATGCCCTTGGTCGTAGCGTCCGTTGACACGGCCTGAATTCGTGTTACCGTCGGTAACGTGAATACCGCCTCGTCTCGCCCATACAGCAAGCTCGCTCGCGCGGAGGCTGAGGAGCGGACGCGTGCGGCGCTGATTGCGGCGGCGGATGAGGCGTTCCTCTCCGGGCCGTGGGAGCGGACGTCGTTGGAGTCGATCGCGCAGAGCGCGGGGGTGACCAAGCAGACGCTGCTGCGTCATTTCGGCTCCAAGGACGGGCTGCTCGAGCAAACACTTCGCTCGGCGATGGCGCAGGTCGAGGCGCAGCGGCTGAGCGCCCCTACCGATGACATTCCGGGCGCGATCGACAACCTGCTCGACCATTACGAGGAGCGTGGCGGCCGGGCGATGCGCAGCACGAACCTCGACGTCGATGGCCCGCTCGGCGAGGTCGCCCGGATCGCACGCCAGTTCCACTACGAATGGATTGACCATGCGTTCGGTCGGTGGCTCGCGTCGGCGTCGTCGGCTGAGCGCGCCCGGTTACGGGGAGCGTTGATCGCGCTCTGCGACGTACAGAGCTGGTGGATCCTCGCCCACGATCTCGGCCTCTCCCGGGGCGAGGTGCGAGCCACGCTCATCCTCGGCATCCGGCGTCTACTGGAGGACGCATGAAGATCCTGGCCTACACCACGCCCGCCCGCGGGCACCTGTACCCACTCGTGCCGATCCTTGACGAGCTCGCCGATCGGGGTCACCGGATCTCGATCCGGACGTGCGCTTCGGAGGTCGGCCTGATGGCTGACCGTGGCTTTGCAGCGGCGCCGATCGATCCGGCGATCGAAGGACTGCACCACGATGACTATCTCGGCCGCTATCCGCCGGCGAAGCTCAGGCGCGCGATGGTGACCTTCGGCGCTCGCTCGGCTTATGAGGTCAAGGACCTTCGCGATGCGATGAACGAGCACCAACCCGACGCGCTGCTGGTTGACTGCATGGCGTGGGGCGCGAGCGCTGAGGCAGAACAAGGAGCGCGCCCGTGGGCGCAGTGGTTTCCCTATCCACTCCCGCTCGCTTCACGTGACGTCCCCCCGTTCGGTCCGGGTCTGGCACCGGCGGGTGGTGCGGTCGGTCATATCCGCGACTTACTCCTGCGCCCATTGCTGTCCGGCGCCATGAACAGGGCGAGCCTCCCCGCCCTCAATGCGACCCGTGCCTCGGTTGGGGTGCGCCCGTTCAAGACCGCCGACGAGATGTTCCGGGTCGCCCCCCTGCTGCTGTACATGACGGCCGAGCCCTTTGAGTACCCGCGCTCGGACTGGCCGGCCGCGGTCCGGATGGTCGGCCCGTGCTGCTGGGAGCCGCCGAGTGAGCCGCCCGCCTGGCTGGAGGAGATCACACGGCCGCTCGTGCTCGTGACCACCTCTTCGGAGTTCCAGGACGACGGCCGCCTGGTGCGCGTAGCACTCGACGCCCTGGCCGATGAGGACTTGCAGGTGATCGCGACGCTACCGGCCGCGAAGCTCGATATTCAAGTCCCGGCGAACGCTCGGGTGGCGGCGTTCATTTCGCACGGCCCGCTGTTGGCACGGGCCGCCTGCGCGATCACGCACGGCGGGGCGGGCGCGACCCAGAAGGCGCTCGCCGCCGGGGTGCCGGTGTGCGTGGTCCCGTTCGGACGTGACCAGCTCGAGATCGCACGCCGCGTCGAGGTGGCAGACGCCGGCACTCGGCTCCCTGCCCACAAGCTTGACGCCGACCGGCTCCGTCACCAGGTCCGCCTGGCGATCACCAAACGGGACGGCGCGCGCCGCGTCGCCGACGGCTTCGGCGCCAGCGGTGGAGCCCGCCGCGCCGCGGACGCGTTCGAAGCCCTGGCGGCGGCATCGATGCCGAACCCACCGGCCCAGCCCCGCACCGTCGCATAGGCCGCGCGTTGGGTCGACACGCTCCGTCGCGCGTCACGGCGGGTTGGACCTGACGTTCACGGACGGGCGGCGTGGCCAGGTTGAGTCCCCTGAGCGATTGCGCGCCCGGTGTTCGCCGAGGCGAGGACCGGGGCCGGGTCTGCGGCGGCCGAGGGTGCCGGCTCCATCGCAGATCCCGCTTGGCATGAAAAGCCCGGTATGAGGGCTGCCGTGCAAATCGAGGCCGTGGTGGAGATCTGATCACCCGTGATGGCGGCGCCGGCCGGCCGGTCGCCGGCCTCGCCCCCGCGCCGCCGACGTTGGCGACAAAGTGCCCGGTCAGTGGTTGCCGATGTTGGAGGCGGCACGACTCGGAGTCAGAGGGGAAGGTTGAGGAGGGAAATCATCCGCTGAGCGAGGTGGACCGTCCGCTGGCGGGGGAGTGAGGGGGATCTCGTCACCCACGTGAACCTGGTCTGGTGGTTGGCGCGGCTGCTGGCTGGGAGGGGCTGCGCCGGTGCGCCGAACCGCTGCCCCCCGTGCGTGCACGCAGGGGTGATTGGTGCTCGCCCACCGTCAGGTATCGCGGATGCAGGGTGGCGGCGGACGGGGAGGTGTGCGAGCTTGACGCAGTAGGTCACGAGCAGCGCCTTTCGGCGCGCGGGCGGGCTCCGGGGAGCCTTCTGAATGTGAGTGCCTTTCAGCCGATGACCGGTCAATCTGAATACCCACAAGTGCGTGACGCGACCCGATGGGTTGGATGTGCCGCCCCGGTCGATCCGGGCGCCGTTCCGAAGGGCGTCAGGTCTCGCCGGATCACCCGGGTGATCTCAACTCCGACGGGCCGCACGGCGGCCAATCTCATGCATGCTGTCGACGCATGTCCATGACAGCGAAAGCGG
Source organism: uncultured Solirubrobacteraceae bacterium (assembly GCA_963753235.1). Classification (GTDB taxonomy): domain Bacteria; phylum Actinomycetota; class Thermoleophilia; order Solirubrobacterales; family Solirubrobacteraceae; genus Palsa-465. The sequence continues at coordinate 255,992 of CAVWBJ010000002.1, forward strand.
ACCACCGAGGCGACCGGCGACCGGTCGGAGCTCCCGGGGTCGCTCGATCTTCCTCCCGTTCCTGTCAATCGACGGCGTCTTGATCACTCCAGCCGCCGGAACCGGCGCGGGCACAGCGCAGCACCACACCGAAGCCAAGATCTACACAGGAGAGGCCATGACCACCACCACGTCTGCAAGCCGCGTCACCGACGGGTCTAATCAGCGCGCGGCATCCGCGAACGGGACGACAGCGACCGTTCCGCATCTGTCGGTGGCGGAGCGGGTGGCGCGGGGGAAGGCGGCGCGCAAGGAGGTTCCGCGCGCGGGTCATGGGTTGTATGAGCCGCTGTCGACGCGGGCTGATCCAGTCGAGCTGCTTGAACGTCAGGCCAAGACACGCGTGCCGGAGCTGGTGCCGATCCGTTATGGGCGCATGCTGGTCTCGCCGTTTACGTTTTATCGCGGGGCGGCGCTGATCATGGCCCATGACCTCGCCGCGACGCCGCGGTCGGGATTGATGGTGCAGTGCTGCGGGGATGCGCACCTGTCGAACTTCGGGGTATTCGCCTCGCCCGAGCGCGCGCTGGTGTTCGACGTCAACGATTTTGATGAGACGCTCCCCGGCCCGTGGGAGTGGGACGTCAAGCGCCTGGCCGTGAGCATGCTGATCGCGGCGCGTTCCAACGGCTTCCGGGCCAAGGAGCAGGAGCGGATCGTGCTCGACACCGTTGGTGAGTACCGCACCGCGATGGCGCAGTTCGCCGCGATGAAGCAACTCCAGGTGTGGTACGCGCACCTGGATGTCGAAAGCGTGCTCAAGGACTACGGCGCTCAGTTCAAGCCCAAGATGGTCAAGCGCACGGAGAAGCAGTTGGCCAAGGCGCGCACCAAGGACAGCATGACGGCCTTCTCGAAGCTGACCCACGTCGTCGACGGGAGGCCCCGGATCGTGGATGAGTCGCCGTTGATAGTGCCGATCGACAAGCTCGCCCAGGGCCGGGAGCTTGACCAGGTCGTCGAGAGCCTTCACCAGCTGTTGCGCGATTATCGCCGCACGCTGGAGTTCGATCGCCGAGTGCTGCTTGAGGCCTTTGAGCTGACTGACCTGGCGCGCAAGGTGGTCGGCGTGGGGAGCGTCGGCACACGCGCGTACATTGCGCTGATGCTTGGCCGCGACGGCGAAGACCCCCTGTTTTTGCAGATGAAAGAGGCTGAGGCCTCTGTGCTGGAGGAATTCTTGGGAGCGAGCGAGTTCTCAAACCATGGCCAGCGGGTGGTCGTCGGGCAGCGCCTGATGCAGGCCACCAGCGACATCTTCCTGGGCTGGCTGCACGTCGACGCCGGGCTTGATGGCAAGGCCCGCGACTTCTATGTCCGCCAGCTCAAGGACTGGAAGGGCTCGGCGGAGATCGAGCAGATGGTTCCTGAGGGGATGGCCACCTACGGCAAGCTCTGCGGCTGGACGCTCGCCCGTGCGCACGCCCGCAGCGGCGACCGAATCGCGATCGCCGCCTATCTCGGCACCAGCGACACCTTCGACCGCGCCATCGTCGAGTTCTCCAAGGCCTACGCCGATCAGAACGAACGCGACTACGTGCGACTTACCGAGGCCGTGAGCAGCGGAAAGCTCAAGGCCGAAACCGGCCTTTAGTGCGCAAGCCATGGCTGTTCAAGGACACCCCGACCTCGCAACCCACGACCTGCCGCGGGCTCGGCATCTCTTGATGCTGGAGTTCGGCTCCCGCACCGACTTCGACGATCCCAGGCTTGAGTACCGCCGGCTGTTCTCTGAGCTGCTGGGCACGTTCATGCTGGTGCTGGTCGCTGCCGGTGGCGGGCTCCTGCACGCCAAGGGACAGATCAGCCTCGCCGCCGCCGTCGTCGCCCCGGGGCTGATGGTGCTGGCGATCATTCTGTTCATGGGTGCGGTCTCCGGCGCACACCTGAATCCCGCCGTGTCCCTCGCCTTTGCCGTGCGAGGCGATTTTCGGTGGCGTCGGGTGCCGGGATACATCATCATGCAGCTGCTCGGCGCGACGTTGGCGTGTCTGTTTCTGCTGGCGGTCTTCGGCAATGTCGAGCATCTCGGCGCAACCCTGCCCGGGCCCGGATACCACGACTGGCAGGCGTTCCTGATGGAGATCGCGCTGACGGGTGTTCTGCTCAGCGTGATCCTCGGCACCGCCTCCGCGGCGCAGAACGTCGGCGCCATCGGCGCGCTGGGCGTCGGCGGATACATCGCCCTGGCCGGTCTGTGGTCCGCGCCGGTCAGCGGTACCTCGATGAACCCAGCCCGCTCGTTTGGCCCGGCGTTGGTCAGTGGCGACTGGACCGCGTACTGGGTGTATGTCGCCGGGCCGCTGATCGGAGCGGCGATCGCCGTCGGATGCGCGATCATCCTCCGCGGCCGCGGCGGAGATCCCATCTCCCGCGCCGCCGGCTCCGGCGTCCTCACCCCCGGCCGCCGAGAGGAGAAGACCAAGCTTTCGCGCGAGATCGACGAGGGAAGGTGACCGCTCCTGGGCTGGACGAGCTGGTGACGCGAGCGAGCCCACCGGACGGCGCCGAGGAGACATGAAGCCGTAGCGCTCATCATCAAACGGTGGCCGCGGCTGTTCCCCCCCAGGCTCCTCACCCATTGCCCGGCCGAGTCCTACGAGCTCTACGTAAGACGGAATCGCGCGCGCACCTGGCGCTGGTCATGCTCGGCTCGGCCCAGGCGTTTGAAGCTGGCGAGATCACCGTGTACCTGGAGAGCTTGGAGCGGCTTCGGCCCGATGCGTCGCGCCAGCGCGCTCCCAACCGCCGCGGTGGTAGCGCCCACTCGCCTTGGGCATGAAAAAAGCCCCTCGGTGTGGGGCTTTCCACAGTGCGCCCGAGAGGACTCGAACCTGCACGGACCATAGACTCCACAAGGCCCTCCACCCGAATCACTGCGCGTAGGTGAGCTCTCAGGCGTCCCAGGCCCAAATCGGGCGGTTCTCGAGACAAGCTGGACACGCTGGACGGGATGGATGTTCAAGGCAAGAGGACTCCACGGGTTCAGCTGGGCGGCGCTGGTGGCGTTGCTGCTCGGACTGATCATTGCCGCCATCCTGCTGTCAAACTGGAAGCTTCGGTTCGCCATCGACGCGCCAGACCTGTACGCCAAGCTGTATAACGAGGCCGCCGCCGAGGCGGACGCGGACACGCTCGGTTGGCTGGTCTCGGCGGCGTATGGCTACCACAATCTGCGCCGAGCGAACGCGAAGCGCGTGAGAGTCATGGGCCTCCTGCTGACGCTGCTGGGCGTCCTGATGGTGCTGCAGACCGTCTTCTGGCTAATAGCGCTCCGGTAGAATCACCCTCGATGGCACCGCAGCCAATCCCACTGGATCAGATCAAGACCCCATCTATCAAGATCGGGATTCAGAAGGCCGTACCAATTGATGTGGTGCTGCAGACCGTCTTCTGGCTAATAGCGCTCCGGTAGAATCACCCTCGATGGCACCGCAGCCAATCCCACCGGATCAGATCAAGACCCCATCTATCAAGATCGGGATTCAAGAAGGCCGTGGCGGCTCAACCCCGTCAGCGCCGCGGCCAAACGGCACCCAGAGCAGCTGAACCAACGTCGTCCCGGCTCTCGCGGGCACGGTCCAGAAAGCCGCTGGGACGTCGGGCCAACAGAAGCGGTCACGTGCCCCAGCCCTCGCGGCTTGAAAGACGCTGCGTCGGCTCGGCGTTATTTGCTGGGACGTCGGGCCAACAGAAGCGGTCACGTGCCCCAGCCCTCGCGGCCTTGAAAGACGCTGCGATCGGCATCGGCGTCCATCTGGCCCGTTTGCCAGACGTCCGTCTGCGGGTCTCGGGACCCGGACCCGGAGACATGAAAAAAGCCCCGCGGTGCGGGGCTTTCCACAATGCGCCCGAGAGGACTCGAACCTCCACGGACCATACAGTCCACAAGGCCCTCAACCTTGCGCGTCTACCAATTCCGCCACAGGCGCGTGGGCGGCCAGTATAGCCCCGGGCCGGGGGCCTCGCCGGAAGTCAGCAGCGCGAACGCGGCGGTCTGGCGAGCCCCGGCGCGCCCCGGAGCACGAGGCCGTTTCTCGGTGGTTGCGGGGGTATTGCTTTGTATCCGTCCGTGGCCCGCGCTAGATTCACGAACACATGTTCGACGGCGGCCGGCCGGGCTGATCCGGAAAAGGAGTTGACCGCATGGACCTGACCAAGCGACAGCAGGAAATCTTCGACTTCATCAAGCGGTACTCGGCCAAGTACGGCTACCCGCCGACCGTGCGGGATATCGGCAAGGCTGTGGGACTGGCGTCGTCGTCGACGGTGCACGCGCACCTGGCCAACCTGGAGCGGATTGGACTGCTGCGGCGGGATCCAACTAAGCCGCGCGCCATTGAGCTGCTGGATCGCGCCGCCGCCGGGGTGCAGGCGGGCGTGCATGCCCTCGTCCGGCCGGGGCTGCCGCTGGTGGGGCAGGTCGCCGCCGGGCAACCGGTGCTGGCCGAGGAGAACATTGAGGAGTACATCCAGACGCCGACGTTCGCCGGGGGCGAGGAGGGCGAGTTCCTCCTCCGCGTGCGGGGCGAGTCGATGAAGGACGCCGGGATTCTGGAGGGCGACCTCGTCGTCGTCCGGCCGCAGGACACAGCCGCTGACGGGGAGATCGTCGTGGCGCTGGTGGGGGAGGAGGCCACCGTGAAGCGCTTCTTCCAGGAGGAAGACCATGTGCGCCTGCAGCCGGAGAACGCCGCGATGGAGCCGATTCGGACCCGCGACGTCCGGATCCTGGGGCGGGTGGTCGGATTGATGAGGAACATCTCGTGAGCGCCGTGGCCGTGGAGCTGCCGCTCGTCTGGGAGGCGGAAGCGAAGCCGGGGGCCGGTCCTCCTCGGCCGGGGGCCGGGCCGGCCCGGCTGGGTGCGGCCGTGACGGATCGCCAGCGGGGCGGCGGGTCGGCACCAGCGGAGCCGGGCGGCGAGCCCACCCTGGACAGTTTGCTGTCCGGGATGTGGGAGGGGCTCGCCGCCCACCGCTCCGTGCCCTGCCCGCTGTGCGGCGGGGAGGTGGCGCCGGCCTACGGGGCGCATCCCCGGCCGGTGGGTGGACAGTGCCGGAGCTGCGGCACCTCGCTCAGCTGAGCGGCCGCCACGTTCCACCGCTGCGCGGCCGCCACGTCCCGCGGCTGCGCGGCCGCTACACCCCCGCCGCTGCGCGGCCGCTACACCCCCGCGGCTGCCCCCGGGTCGCGCGGACGTGGATGGCAAACCGGCCCATACAGGGCCACTTCACCATCCAAGTCGGGGGGGAGGGGCCGCCGGAGCCGGACCGCAGCGCGGCCGGAGCCGCAGCCGCGCCACCGGGGCGCCAGCCGCGACACCGGGGCGCCAGCGGAGCCGCGGGCGCCGGGCGCAGACGACGCCCGCGCACGCCGCGCCTCCCGGGCGCTATTCTCGCCCTCGCAGGCTGAGCAGTCGCGGAGGTGTATGCCTTCGAGGAAAGTCCGGACATCGCAGGGTAGGGTGGTCGGTAACGCCGACCCGGGGAAACCCGCGGGAAAGTGCCACAGAAAAGACACCGCCTAAGCCTGGGGCCGCTGCAGAGCCTCAGGCCGGTAAGGGTGAAATGGTGCGGTAAGAGCGCACCGGCGTCGCGGTGACGCGGCGGCCAGGTAAACCCCACCTGATGCTAGGCCAAGCAGGACCGTTTGTAGGTGACCCGCCAAGGTCCGGGTAGGCCGCTCAGATGGATGACTGCTCTCGACAAGATCCGGCTTATAGGCCTGCTACGGAGAAGCCCCGCCCCGCGGGGCTTCTCTAGTTCTGCCCGGCGCCGATCCGCCCCGCCCCATAACATGCCGCCGGCAGGGACCGCCGGAACGAATCAGAGGAGAGGACGTTGAGGATGAGACGAGACCTGGGGCGCCGGTGGGCGCTGCGTCTGGGACTCGGGGGCGCAGCGGTGCTGGCAGCTGCGGTGTCCGCGCCCGGAGCGCTGGCCGCCGGTCATTCCGCCACCCGACAGGCGCGCACGGCCGTGACCGTCACCCGGGACCGCGGCGGGATCCCGCACATTGTGGCGCGGAACTTCGCCGCCCTCGGCTACGGGGAGGGCTACGCGTTCGCCCAGGACGACCTGTGCACGTTCGCCGACGACATCGTCACCCTGGAGGGCAACCGGTCCAGGTACTTCGGCGCCAACGGGACCGCGGTCAACTACTCCGCCGGCATCTCCAGCACCAACCTTCAGTCGGACCTGTTCTGGCGCTACGTCGCCGCGACCGGCATCGTCCAGCGCGAGCTGCACGCCCAGCAGCCCAACGGGCTGCTGCCGCAGGTTCGTCAGGTCTACACGGGCTGGATCGCCGCGTACAACCGCTACCTGCGCTCCGGAAAGCTGCGCGACCCGGCCTGTAAGGGCAAGCCGTGGGTGCACCCCATCACGCTGAGGGACATGCTCCTGCGCGCGGTGCAGATCACCACCGAGGCCTCCTCCCAGCAGTTCATCCCCGGCATTGTGGGTGCCGCGCCGCCCGGCGTCTCCGGCCTCACCGCCCGAGCTCGCCCGGCGATTCCGACCCGCGGCGATCTGCGCGCGCTCCAGGCGCAGTTCGACACCGCCGACCGCGCCGAAGGCTCCAACGGCATCGGGCTGGGAGCCCAGGGCACCCGCTCCGGCCATGGCCTGGTGCTGGCCAACCCCCACTTCCCGTGGCGGGGGACGGAGCGATTCTGGATGGCCCAGCTGGACGTCCCCGGAAGCTACAACGCGGAGGGCGGGACGCTGATGGGCTTCCCGCTGGTCGGGATCGGGTTCAACCGCCACGTCGCCTGGACGCACACGGTCTCCACCTCCGAGCGGTTTGTGGCCTACCAGCTCAAGCTGGTGCCCGGCGATCCCACCAGCTACTACGTCGACGGCCGGGCCGTGAAGATGGGGCGGACCAACGTCACCTTCCGTTACGGCCGGACGACCGTGCACCACACCTTCTACACGACGCGCTGGGGCGTGGTGGCCACGGTGTCGCAGGCCAACTACGCCTGGACGTCGTCCACCGCCTACGCGCTGGATGACGCCACCTTCGATGCCGGCCCCCGGGCCGCCAATCAGTACTTCCGGATGGGTCAGGCCACGTCGGTGAAGAGCCTGTTCTCCATCGAGGCCAAGTGGCTGGCGATCCCCACGTTCAACACGATCGCCGCCGACGACCACGGCAATGCCTACTACGGCGACGTGGGTGCGACGCCGGCGGTGAGCACGGCCGAGATCAGGTCATGCCTGCCGGGGGGCCTGCCCTCGGTGGTGTTTGCGGTGGCCCGGGTGGTCACCCTGGACGGGTCCCGGTCCTCGTGCGCACCGGCCAACTACCCGGGCACGCCGCAGAAGGGCATCTTCTCGGCTCGGTACCTCCCGCACCTGTTCCGCCGCGACTACGTGGAGAACTCCAACAACTCGTTCTGGCTGGCCAACCCGGCCCACCCGCTGACCGGCTTCTCTCCGATCATCGGTCTGACCGACCAGCAGCAGAACGGTCGGACCCGGCTGGGCAACGAGATGATCGCCGCTCGCCTGCGCGGGACCGACGGACTGGGTAAGCCGAAGTTCACCATCTCCAACCTGCAGCGGATGTGGGAGGGGGACCGGTCCTACCTGGCCCAGAACGTGCTGTATGACCTGGCGACCGACTGCCGGGCTCATCCGTCACAGCTGGCCAGCAACGGACAGCTGGTCAACCTGTCCTCGGCCTGCGCCGCGCTGGCCGCCTACAACGGCACCGGCCGCCTCAACGCCCAGGGCGGCTGGCTGTTCAAGGTGTGGTCTGATCTGGACACCGACCGGGCGTTCTACGCCACCGCGTTTGACCCGGCCCAGCCGCTGACGACGCCGTCCGGTCTGAACACCACCACGGCCACGCCGCTCAAGTGGCTGGCTGATGCGGTGCTCAACCTCCAGGCCCACCACATCCCGGTCAGCGCCGGGTATGGCCAGGTCCAGCATGCCCCGCAGTCCCGCCACATCCCCATTCCCGGCTGCCCGGGTGAGGGAGCGGCTCAGGACATGGGGTGCTTCAACGCCATCTACTCGCCGGACGGGACGGCGGCGATGGCCGGCCCGGTCAACGACGGCCCCTACGGGCAGGTCAACGACGGCTCCTCGTTGGTGATGACCACCCAGCTGAACCCCGGTGGCCCGGTTTCACAGGGAATCCTGACCTACTCCCAGGCCACCGACCGGACATCCCGCTGGTACTCCAACCTGACCAAGCTGTACTCCCGCGGCAAGTGGGTGGCGCTGCCCTACACGGCGGCCCAGCTTCGGCGGGACCACCCGCTCAAGCCGATCACCCTCCAGGCTCCATAGCTGCTCGCCCCGGCGCCGTGGCCACCCCGGCCACGGCGCTGCCGCCTGCCCCGGGGCGGGTCGCCGGCATCGCGGCCCCGGCGCAGCGCCTGCCCCGGGGCGGGTCAGCCGGCATCGGCGGCCACCCGGCGCAGCGCCTGCCCCGGGGGCGGGTCAGCCGGCATCGCCGGCCACCCGGCGCAGCGCCTGCCCGTCCAGCCGGTGCAGCTCCCAGGCCGACAGCCGCGTGGCGCCCACCCGCTGGTAGAAGGCCAGCGCCGGTTCGTTCCAGTCCAGCGCGTTCCACTCCAGCCGGGCCCGGCGGCCACGCCGTCCAGCTCGACGATCAGCGCCTCGGCGGTGGGTACCGGGCCGAACAGGGCGGCCCGGAGCAGCTCCGGAGTGCCGGTCACCTGATCGGCCGCCCGCTCGTATTCGGCCAGCTCCACGATGAACCCGTAGATTGGCTCCACGTCAGCCGGGGGCCGGGGCCGCGGCCCGGACCCGGACCGCACCGCGCGGTCGGGCCGCGCTCACTCCTCGTCCGGCGGGCTGATCTCGCGCTTGAGGATCTTGCCGGTCGGCCCCTTGGGCAGATCCTCCACGAGCCACACCTGACGCGGATACTTGTACGCCGCCACCTGCTCCTTGACGAACTCGCGCAGCTCCTCCGGGGTGGCCGTCGCTCCGTCCTTCAGGGCTACGGCGGCGCCCACCTCCTCGCCGTACTCGTCGTGGGGCACACCCAGGACGGCCGCCTCCCGGACCGCGGGATGCTCGTAGAGCACCTCCTCAATCTCCCGCGGGTACACGTTGTAGCCACCGCGGATGATCATGTCCTTCTTGCGATCGACGATGAAGAAGTAGCCGTCCTCGTCGACGTAGCCCATGTCGCCGGTGTGCAGCCAGCCGTCCCGGATCGTCTCGGCGGTGGCCTCCGGGCGCCGCCAGTAGCCCTTCATCACGTTGTAGCCGCGGATGACGATCTCGCCGACCTCGCCCTGGGGGACCTCATCGTCGTCCTCGCCGACAACCCGCATCTCCACGCCGCTGATGGGGGTGCCGATGGAGCCCGGTTTGCGCTCCCGGTCGGCGTGGTTGAACGAGGCCACCGGAGAGCTCTCCGACAGCCCATAGCCCTCCAGGATCTTGCAGTGAAAAGCCTCTTCGAATCCTCGCAGCAGCTCCACCGGCATCGCCGATCCGCCGGAGGCGCACAGCTCCAGCGTGCTGGTATCGAAGCGCTCACGGTCCGGGTGGTGCAGCATCGCGCCATACATCGTCGGCACGCCCTGGAAGATGTTGACCCGGTCCCGCTGGATGATCTCCAGCGCCTGCCCCGGCTCAAAGCGGGGGATGAGGGTCAGCGTCCCGCCGCCGCCCAGGGTGGCGTTCATTCCGCAGGTCTGCCCGAAGGAGTGAAACAGCGGCAGGGCTCCCAGGGTGATCGCCTCGCGGCCCAGACCGAACAGGTTGCGGGCTCCCTCCGCATTGCGGCTGAGGTTGGCGTGGGTCAGCTCGGCGCCCTTGGGCGTACCGGTGGTGCCCGAGGTGTAGAGGATGACCGCCGTATCGTCGTCGGCGGTATCGGCCAGGCCCGGATCCGGATCGGCACCGGCCACCAGCGGCTCAAACTCGCCCGGCTTCACGAGCACGCAGTCGGCGCCCGCCTCCTCGGCGCCACCCTGGGCAGCGTCGGCGAAGCCGTGCCAGGCGAACAGCAGCTTCGCCCCTGAGTCCGATAGGTAGAACGCCGCCTCGCGCCGCTTGAGCAGCACGTTCATCGGCACCACGACCCCGCCGGCGCGCAGCACGCCGTAGTAGCAGATCGGGAAGTAGGGGACGTTGGGCAGCATGATTCCCACCCGGTCACCCGGGCCGACGCCGCGGGCGCGGAGCAGGCCGGCCAGATAGGTGGTGGCGACGTTGAGCTGCTCGTACGTGACCTCTCGGTCATCGAGCCGGATGGCCACATGACCCGGTTCGCGCTGAGCTGACTCGGTGAGAAGGGAGGCGAGGTTCATGACAGGTGGGTTACCCGCCGGTGAAGTTCGGCGGACGCTTCTGCAGGAAGGCGACCACCCCCTCCACAAAGTCCTTGGACTCGGCCCGCTCCTGCTGGACCTCGGCCTCCAGATCGAGCAGCTCGGCAAACCCGTCATAGGCGCGATGGTTGAGCGTCCGCTTGATGGCCGCGTAGGAACCGGGTGGGCCGGCGGCCAGGCGCTCGGCGAGCTCGGTCACCCGCGGCGCCAGGCCGTCGTCGGTCACCACCTCGTTGACCAGCCCCCAGGCCAGGGCGGTCTCGGCCGGGATGCGCTCGCCCAGATAGGCGATCTCAAACGCCCGCGCGTGGCCAACACGCTCCACCAGCGTCTGGGAGGCGCCGCCGTCCAGTCCGAGCCCGATGTTGACGAAGGCCATCAGGAAATACGCCGACTCAGCGGCGACGATCAGGTCACTGGCCAGCGCCAGAGAGGCTCCGATCCCCACCGCCGGGCCGTTGACCGCGGCGATCACCGGCTTGGGAAGCGTCCGCACCCGGAGGATCAGGGGGTGGTAGACCTGGCGCAGCTCGGAGCCGACGTCGGGTGCGCCGCCCTCGGTCACCGAGCCGACCCCGGAGCGCAGGTCGGCTCCGGAGGAGAACGCCCGCCCGGCGCCGCTCAGCACCACCACCCGGATCTGCCGGTCAGCGGCGATGTCCTCCACCGCCCGGGTGAGCTCCTCGCCCAGCTGGCGGGTCCAGGCGTTCAGGGCGTCAGGGCGGTTGAGAATCAGCCAGGCCACGCCCCCGGACCGCCGGCACTCGACCGTTTCGAGATTGAGCACGCTCATCGTCGGCACGGGCACAATAGCGCCCGCGGGGTGGCGGGTGGCGCAGCCGGCGCGTGATCCGCGAAGATGTGAAGCCAGGATGGAGCTGTCCCCCAAGACCATCGGTGCCCCCATCGGCCGCCTCGGCGCCGCCGCCCAGAACGCGCTGGAGGTGGCCCGCTTCGGCGGGCTGGCCACCGACGAGGACTCCTCGCCCTACGAGGTGGCCGCCGAGCACCGCGTGTACCGGCTGCGCCACTACTACCCGCCCGCGGACGAGGAGGCCTCCGCCCCGGGGGCACCGGTGATCCTGCTCATTCCCCCGATGATGCTGGCCGCCGAGATCTACGACGTGTCGCCGGCGACGAGCGCGGTCACCATCCTCCACCAGAACGGCGCGGATCCGTGGGTCGTGGACTTCGGCGCGCCGGAGCGGGAGGAGGGGGGACTTGAGCGCACGCTGGCCGATCACGTCCGCGCCGTCTCCGAGGCCGTGGACGAGGTCCGCCGGCTCACCGGGCGCGACGTTCACCTGACGGGTTACTCGCAGGGCGGGATGTTCTGCTACCAGGTGGCCGCCTACCGGCGCAACGCCGGGCTGGCGTCCCTGATCACGTTCGGCAGCCCGGTCGACACCCGGCTGGGGATGCCGTTCGGTCTGCCGGAGCAGCTCGCCTCGGGCGCGGCCAGCCTGATCGCCGACCTGTTTCGGGCCTCGGCCCTGCCGGCCTGGTTCAGCCGTAACGGGTTTCAGATGCTCGACCCGGTCAAATCGGCCCGCAGCCGGCTGGAGTTCATCCTGCAGCTGCACGACCGGGAGGCCCTGCTGCGCCGAGAGGGCCAGCGGCGCTTCCTGGAGGGTGACGGCTGGGTGGCCTGGCCGGGGCCCGCGTTGGCCGATTTTGTGGGGCAATTTGTGGCCCACAACCGGCTGCTGGAGGGCGGATTCGTCATCGATGACCGGTTGCTGACGCTGGCCGACATCGAGCTGCCGATCCTGTCGGTGGTGGGCTCGGTGGATGAGATCGCCCCCGCCGCCGGGGTCCGGGCGATTCGTCTCGCCGCCCCCCGAGCCCAGGTGTTTGAGCTGTGTTTGGACGCCGGCCACTTCGGGCTGGTCGTCGGCCGGGCCGCCAACCACCGCAGCTGGCCCCGGGTGGCCGCCTGGAGCCTGTGGCGCGACGGACAGGGCGAGTCCCCGGAAGGGGTGACCCAGGTCCCTGACGATGCCGACGGCGAGCCGGTGCACGGCGCGGTTCAGGTGCGCAACCGCGTCGGCTACGGCGTCGAGCTGGCCGGCGCGGTCAGCAGCGGGATGGCGCGCTCGATCGTCGGCGCTGCCCGCCGGACCACCCGGGGCATGCGGGAACTGACCCGCGAGGCGGCGGGCGCGCTCCCCCGCCTGGCGCGGCTGGAGCAGATCCAGCCGAGTACCCGGATCTCACTGGGGCTGCTCCTGGACGAGCGCCGCCAGCGGGGGCCGGACGACATCCTGTTCCTGTACGAGGACCGGGCGCATTCTGCGCGGGAGGTCAACGAGCGCATTGACAACGTGGTGCGCGGGCTCATCTCGGTAGGCGTCCGGCAGGGCGAGCACGTCGGTGTCCTCATGGGCTCGCGCCCCAGCGCGCTGGCCATCGTGGCCGCCCTGAGCCGGCTGGGGGCGGTGACCGTGCTCCTGCGCCCCGACGGCAACACCGCCCGCGAGGCGTCCCTGGGCCAGGTGCACCGGATCATCGCCGACCCGGAGCGCGCCGAGCAGGCGGCCGGTCTCGGCATGGTGCACACATTTGTGCTGGGCGGGGGCGGGGGGCCGCGGGACCTGGGTGTGCCGCTGACCACCGACATGGAGCAGATCGATCCCCACGCGGTGGCGCTGCCCCGCTGGTATCGCCCCAACCCGGGACGGGCCAGCGACCTCGCCTACATCCTGTTCACCGGAGACGGCGACCACGTGCGCATGAGCCGCATCACCAACCACCGATGGGCGACCTCGGCGTTCGGCACCGCCTCATCGGCGGCGCTCTCAGGCGCCGACACCGTGTACAGCGTGACGCCGCTCTACCACCCGTCCGGGCTGATGATGAGCATCGGCGGAGCGATCGCCGGCGGAGCCCGGCTGGCGATGGCCTCCCGGTTTGAGCCGGAGACCTTCTGGGATGAGGTGCGCCGCTATGGGGTGACCGTCGCCTCCTACACCTGGACGCTCCTCCATGACCTGGTGGAGGCGCCGCCGCATCCGGGTGAACGTCACCATCCGGTGCGCCTGTTCATCGGCTCCGGCATGCCGCGCGGGCTGTGGCGGCGCGTCCGGGAGCGGTTCCGGCCGGCCCGGGTGGTGGAGTTCTACGCGTCCACCGAGACCGGTGCGATCCTGGTCAACCTGGCCGATGCCAAGCCGGGCGCGATGGGCCGGCCGCTTCCCGGTACCCCGGAGGTGCGCCTGGCCGCCTATGACCCCGACGCCGACCAGCTCATCCTCGGCCGGGGCGGGTTTGTGCGACGAGCGGAGACCGATCAGGTGGGAATTCTGGTGGTCCGGGCCCGCGCCAGCGAGACAGCGGTGACGCCCATGCGCGGCGTCTTCTCCCGGGATGACGCCTGGCTGTCGACCCGGGACCTGTTCCGGCGTGACGCCGACGGTGACTACTGGCGCCTGGACAGCGTCTACGACGTCATCCACACCGCCGATGGCGCCGTCTACCCGGCGGCCATCCGGGATGCGCTCGGCGACCTGTCGGCGGTCGACCTGGTGGTCGCGTACGGCCTGCGCCCCGGCGGCGGCCCGCCTGAGCTGGCCGTGGCCGCCGTCACCCTGCGTTCTGGCCACACGCTGACCGCCGAGGCTCTCACCGAGGCGGTGGGCGAGGTGGATCAGAGGGACCGCCCGGCGGTGGTTCAGGTGGTGGACGAGATTCCGGTGACCACGTGGTTTCGACCGCTCACCCGGCCACTCCTCCAGGCTGGGCTCCCCCGGCCGGCCGAGGGGCGGGTCTGGTATCTGGACCGCGGGGGTCGCCGCTACCGGCCGATGACCGACGCTGCCCATCGCCGGCTCGGCGGCGCGGCCTAGTCCGGCCGACGCGGCGCCGATCCCGAGAACGCCGTCGCGGGCGGCGGCGCCCGGGGGGTCAGGCCGGCAGCGTGTCGCCGGAGTACAACTTGACCACCCGGATGGCCCCGGGTGGAGCCGCCCGGATGCAGAGCTCGCACAGGACGCACTCGTCCAGGTTGTCCTGCACCAACTCCACCCCGGTGTCGCCGGCGCGGAAGATGTCGACCGGACAGACCTCGGCGAGCTTGCCGGCCAGAGCGGGGTCGGCGCCGGCAACCGGATCGACCTCCACGTCGATGAAGGTTCCCGCCATGGCTACAGCCTCTCCTTGACCAGATCTGGGATGTCCTCGATCCGCTCCGCCACGGTGATCCCGGCGGCGGCCAGGCGGGCGATCTTCTCGCCGGCGGTGTCCTCCTTGCCCTCCACGATCGTGCCGGCGTGGCCGAAGCTCATGCCGGGCATCTCGTCCATGAACCGGCCGGCCATGAACGCCACCACCGGCAGGCGCGACTTATGCTCGGTCACCCAGGCGGCCAGCTCGGCCTCCATCCGCCCGCCCGGCTCGGTGTAGATGACGATCGCCTTGGTATCGGCGTCGGCCTCAAACAGCGGCATGAGCTCGGCGTAGGAGGAGCCGATGATGGCGTCGCCGCCGATCGACACGGCGGTGGAGACACCCAGCCCGGCCGCGGTCAGGGTGGAGGACATCTCGGTGGTCATGCCCCCGGAGCGGGAGACCACGCCCACCGGACCCGGCTGGTAGGACTTGGCGGCGTCCTTGGCCGGGCCGCCGATGCCGCCCATCTTGACCACGTCCGGGACGATGATCCCCAGGCAGTTGGGGCCGATGATGCGGGCGCCCCGCTCGGCGGCCAGCTCCACCATCTGGGCCACGTCGCCGCGCGGGATCCGCTCGGTCACGATCACCACCAGCTTCACCCCGTTCTCCAGCGCCTCAAACACAGCGTCCTTGGTGAACGCGGGGGGGACGGTGACCACCGAACCGTAAATCGGCCCGCCGTGGTGCTCCACCGCCTGGGCCACGGTGTCGAACACCGGGACGCCGTGGACGTCGCGGCCGAGGCGCCCCGGGGTGACACCGCCGACGATCTTGGCGCCGGCCCCGTAGTCCAGACACTCTCGGGTCAGATTCACCGCCTCGCGCCCGGTGATGCCCTGCACGATGAAGGTGGTGTCGGCGTCGACCAGGATGCTCATACGGCGGCCGCCTGGGTGGGTGTGCCCTGGATCCGCTCCACGGCGCGCCGGGCGGCCTCGTTCAGCGACACGCTGCGGTCGGCATACGACACCCCGTAGTGCTCCAGGATCTTGAAGCCCTCCTCCTCCCAGGCACCCGGGATGCGAAAGATGGCGATCTTCTCCCCCGGGTCATACCCCAGCTCCAGGCAGGCCTTGATCACGCCCCGGGCGACGATATCCACCCGGGTGTTGGAGACGATCGACATCATCACCGCGATCTTGTCCACGCCCGGCTTTTGCAACACCAGCTTGGCCAGTCCGCACGCCTTGGCCACGGACGGGTTGCCGCCGATCTCGCAGTAGTTGGCCGGGTCGCCCCCGTGAGCTCGCACGGCGTCAAACAGCGTCAGCGAGCCGCCGCCGGCGCCGATGACCAGGCCCAGGTTGCCGTCGAACTCGGTGACGTTCCCGGCCACGCCGCGGTGATCCTGGGCGTCGACCTGTTCGCCGGCCAGCTCAAACGGGGTGGCCTCGCGGGCCTGGCGGGTCTCCTCGTCGCCGACCCCCACCTCGTGCAGGAGGGCCTTCTGGCGCGGCCGGCCTTCGTTCTCCATGTCCATGTGAGCATCCAGGGCGACGAACGAGCCATCCTCCAGCTCGCCCAGCGGGTTGATCTCAGCCAGCGTCATGTCGTACTGGAGAAACAGCCGGGCCAGCCGGGCCAGGATCGGCGTCAGGCGGTTGAGCGCCGAGCCGGTCACGCCGATGGAGGCGATCACCTGCTTGGCCTGCCAGTCCGAGAACGGGCGCAGCGTGGAGAAGTGAGCCCGGGCCACGTGATCCGGGTGCTCCTCGGCCACCTGCTCGATGTCGATCCCGCCCATATCGGAGAACAACATCACCGGGCGCTTGCGGATCCCGTCCCACACCACGCCGGCGTAGTACTCGTGCTTGACCGCGGCGCGGTGGTCGACGAGCACCCCGCGGGGCATGTGGCCGTTGATCTCCAGGTCGAGGATGTGCTCGGCATGCCGAGCTGCCTCGTCCGGAGTGTCGGCGAACTGCACGCCGCCGGCCTTCATCCGGCCACCGGTCAGGACCTGGGACTTGATCACGACGGGGCCGGCGATCTGCTCGGCGATCCGGCGGGCCTCGTCGGCAGTGGTGGCGAAACCGTGCTGGGTGACCGGGATTCCGGCCTTGGCCACGATTGCCCGCGACTCGTATTCAAAGAAACGCATGAGGGCGGGGGAGGGTACCGGTTCTCGTCACGGGGCGGTGCGACGTCAGATGGTGTCGCACACATCCATCTCCGAACACGCTGTACCGCACTAAAGGAGTCGAGTTAGTTTGCTACGATCTCCAACCGCTTGAGTTATTTCAATCGACAAACTAGGGATTGGCGCCAGGTGAGAACCAGCATGAAGGCAGTCAGGGGCCGGGCAGGGGCCGCGGCCGGTGCGGCGGTGGCGGTGCTGGCCCTGGCCGGCTGCGGGGGCAGCTCGGATGCCACCGGCAGCGCCGGCTCCAGCTCCAACGCGGCGGCCAGCGGAGGCAGCGGTGCCTCCACCCAGCTCGCCCTGGTCGGCTACTCCACCCCCAAGCAGGCCTACGACGCGCTCACCGCCGCCTTTGTCCAGTCGCCGACCGGCAAGGGCGTCGGGTTCACTGAATCATTCGGGGCGTCAGGGGCCCAGAGCCGGGCGGTCGATGCCGGTCAGTCCGCCGACCTGGTGGCCTTCTCCACCACACCGGACATGACCCGGCTGGTCAAGGACCGGATCGTGGCCGCCGACTGGAACGCCAACCCGGAGCATGGGTTCTCCAGCGATTCGGTGGTGGTGTTTGTGGTGCGCAAGGGCAACCCCAGACACATCGCCGGGTGGGCTGACCTGATCAAGCCGGGGGTGAGTGTGATCACCCCCAACCCGTCGACCTCAGGCAGCGCCCGGTGGAACATCCTGGCTGCCTACGGCGCCCAGCTCAAGCAGGGCAGGACGCCCGCCCAGGCGCTCGCCTACACCCGCACCCTGCTGACCAAGAACGTCTCCGTCCAGGACGCCAGCGCCAGCGCCGCGCTGCAGACGTTCATCAGCGGCAAGGGTGACGTGCTGCTCGACTACGAGTCCGACGCGCTCGCCGCCGAGAAGGCCGGCGACAGCGTTCAGATCGTCTACCCCCAGCAGTCGATCCTGATCCAGACGCCGATCGCCGTCACCGTGAAGAGCTCGCATCAGACCCAGGCCAAGGCGTTCCTGGCCTACCAATGGTCACCGGCCGGCCAGGCGATCTGGGCCCAGCAGGGCTACCGCCCGGTCGACCCCACCGTGGCCAAGCAGTTTGCCGGCAAGTTCCCCACCCCGTCCCAGCTGTTCACGATCAACTACCTCGGCGGCTGGACCAAGGTCAAGAAGGAGTTCTTCGATCCGGCCGGCGGGTCGATCACCAAGGTCGAGCAGGCCGCGGGGGTGCCCACTGCCTCCCGCTAGCGCATACGCGGCATCCGGTCCAGCGCCGGTCCGCGCCGCCCGCAGCCGGCGGGCGGCGCGGCGGCCGTACGGGCTCGGCCTGGGCCTGTCGGTCCTGTACCTGAGCGTCATCGTCCTCATCCCCCTGGCGGCGGTGACGGTCAAGGCGGTGGCCCAGAGCCCGGCCCGCTTCTGGGACTCGGTGACCAATCCGCTGGCCCTGCGGGCCCTGGCGATCACCCTCGGTGCCTCGGCCGTGGTGTCGGCCGTCGGCGCGGTGATGGGGACGCTCGTCGCCTGGGTCCTCGTCCGAGACCGGTTCGCCGGCCAGCGGTTCATCAACGCGCTCATCGACCTGCCGTTCGCTCTGCCCTCCATCGTGGCCGGGCTGACGCTGCTGGCTCTGTATGGCCCGGACAGCCCGTTCGGCATCCACCTGGCCTACACCCGGGCGATCGTCCTGGTGGCGCTGTTGTTCGTGACCCTGCCGTTTGTGGTGCGGTCCGTCCAGCCCGTGCTGCTCGAGCTCGACCGGGAGGCCGAGGAGGCGGCCGCCTCACTGGGGGCGGGCAACGCCACCATCTTCCGCCGGATCATCCTGCCGGCGCTGCGGCCGGCGATCGTGTCCGGGGCGGCCCTGGCGTTTGCCCGGGCGGTGGGTGAGATCGGCTCGCTCCTGCTGATCGTGGGCAAGGTCCAGATCGCCAGCATCGTCATCTTCGCCGACGTCGAGTCCGACGCACCCCAGGCGGCGGCCGCGCTGTCGCTGGTGCTGATCGTCCTGTCACTGCTGGTACTCGTCGTCATCCGGCGTCTGGGAGGCCGGCGTGCGCACTAGCCGCTTCGGTCGGCTGTCGCTGCGGGCGGTGGCCCTCGCCTATCTGCTGCTGTTGTTGCTCCTGCCGGTCGCCATGGTCTTCATCAAGACCTTTGAGCACGGCTTCGGCCTGGCCTGGGCGTGGATGACCACGCCGGCGGCGATCAGCGCGCTCGGGCTGTCGCTGCTCATGGCCCTCATCGCCGTGCCCCTCAACACGGTGTTCGGGGTGATGTGCGCGCTGGTGCTGGTGCGCCGACGGGGTCGGACGGCCGCACTGCTCGACGCGTTCATCGACCTGCCGTTTCTCGTCTCCCCGGTGATAGTGGGGCTGGCCCTGACGCTCGTCTACGGCATTCACGGGTGGTTCGGCAGCTGGTTTGCCAACCGCGGAATCCAGATCATCTTCGCCCCGGCCGGCATGGTGCTGGCCACCATCTTCGTCTCCCTGCCGTTTGTGGTCCGGGAGGTGGCGCCGGTGCTGGAGGAGGTGGGGGACGAACAGGAGCAGGCCGCGGCCACCCTGGGCGCGTCGGCCTGGCAGACGTTCTGGCGGGTCACGCTGCCCTCCATCCGGTGGGGTGTCCTCTACGGCGTCGTCCTGTCCACCGCCCGCGCCCTGGGCGAGATCGGCGCCGTGCTGCTCGTCTCCTCGCTGGTGGCGGGGCAGACGCTGACGCTGCCGCTGCTCGTCTACGAGCGCGCGGACCAGGTCGGCGCCGGCTCGGTCACCGGCGCCTACGCGGCCGCCACCGAGCTGGCGGTCATCTCACTGGTCGTCCTGCTCGCCATGACCCTGCTCTCGCCCAGGAGGGGCGACTCCGCATGAACATTGAAATCGGCAACGTCTCCAAGCACTTCGGAGCCTTCACCGCCCTGGACGACGTCTCATTGGAGGTGCCGGCGGGCTCGCTCACCTCCCTGCTGGGCCCCAGCGGCTCCGGGAAATCGACCCTGCTGCGGATCATCGCCGGCCTGGAGGTCCCGGATGCGGGGACGATCCTGATCGACGGCGCCGACGTCAGCCGGGTCATCCCGCAGCAGCGGGGGATCGGCTTTGTGTTCCAGCACTACGCAGCGTTCACCCACATGAGCGTGCGCGAGAACGTGGCCTTCGGTCTGAAGATCCGCCGGCGGCCGAAGGCCGAGGTCCGGGACCGGGTCGATGAGCTGCTGACGCTGGTGGGGCTGACCAAGTGGGCCGAGCAGCGCCCGGCCCAGCTCTCCGGTGGCCAGCGCCAGCGGATGGCGCTCGCCCGCGCCCTCGCCGTGCAGCCGAAGGTGCTCCTGCTTGACGAGCCCTTCGGCGCGCTGGATGCCACCGTCCGCGCCGAGCTGCGCACCTGGCTACGCCGGCTGCACGACCAGCAGCACGTCACCACGGTGCTGGTCACCCATGATCAGGAGGAGGCGATGGAGATCTCTGACCGGATCGCGGTCATGAGCGCGGGGACGATTGAGCAGGTGGGCGACCCGCGGGAGATCTACGACCGGCCGGCCACGGAGTTTGTGATGGGATTTGTGGGGCCGGTGAGCCGGATCGACGGGCGGTTGGTGCGACCACATGACGTCACCATCACGCTGGAGCCCGGAGAGGGCCGGCAGGAGGCGATGGTCACCCGGGTGGTGCATCTCGGCTTCGAGGTGCGCGTGGAGCTGGAGCTGCCCGACGGGGCGCCCGCCCGGGCTCAGCTGACCCGGGGACAGGCCGACGAACTGGAGGTCGGCCGCGGGGACATCGTCTACGTGCGGGCACCCCAGGGCGCCCCCCTGGCTACCGCGTGACCCAGGCGCCCGGGTCCTCGGTCAGCTTCTGGACTGACCGGGGGAGCTTTGAGTTGGCCACGTCGGCGATTGTCACCTGCTCCACCACCCTCCGCAGGTTGGCGCGCACCGCGATCCAGACGCGCGGCAGGGCGGTCGCCGCCCCGCTGTACTCGGCATCCTCCGGAGGTCCGCCGCGGACGCTCGCCAGCGGGCCCTCCACGGCGCGGATGACGTCGGCGACGGTGACCTGGTTGGCCGGCTTGGCCAGCCGGAATCCGCCGTCGGCGCCCCGGTGACTGCGCACGATCCCCGCGTGGCGCAGCTCGCCCAGGATGTTCTCCAGGAAGTTGAGTGGGATGCCCTGGGCGGTGGCGATGCGCTCCGCCTTGACCGGCTTCTCGCTGTCGGCCGCGGCCAGCTCGACCACGGCGCGGACGGCATAGTCGGCCTTGGCGGAGATGCGCATTGGGCGGAGACTACGCGCCGGCCCGGGCGAAACCGTAGGCCTCGGCCAGCTCCGGATCCTTGTCGGCGAGCATCTCGGCCAACTCCACCATCACCTTGCACTGCTTCCAGGTGGCGTCGTCCTGCATCTTGCCGTCGATCATGTGCACCCCCCGGCCGTCCGGGATGGCCTCCAGCACGCGCTTGGCAAACCGGACCTCGTCCGGATCCGGGCTGAACACCTTCTTGGCGATGTCGATCTGGACCGGGTGCAGCGACCAGGCCCCGACGCAGCCGAGCAGGAAGGCCGCCCGGAACTGGGTTTCGCAGCCAACCACGTCCTTGATGTCGCCAAACGGCCCGTAGAAGGGCAGGATGCCGGCCGAGGTGCAGGCATCGACCATGCGGGCGATGGAGTAGTGCCACGGATCCTGCTGGACGCTGGCCCGCGGCGCCTCCGGGTGGTCCGTATCCGGGTCCTCAATCGACCGGTAGCCGGGGTGCCCGCCGCCGACCCGGGTGGTCTTCATCCGCCGGCTGGCTGCCAGGTCAGCGGGGCCGAAGCTCATCCCCTGCATCCGGGGGCTGGCGGCGGCGATCTCCTCCACGTTGATCATCCCCAGGCCGGTCTCCAGCAGGGCGTGGACCAGGATCGGCCGATCCAGGCCGGCCTTGGCCTCCAGCTGGGCCAGGAGCCGATCGATGTAGTGGATGTCCCAGGGCCCCTCCACCTTGGGCAGCATGATCACCGATAGGCGGTCGCCGATCTCGGAGACCAGCGTGGTCAGGTCGTCCAGGATCCAGGGCGACTCCAGGCTGTTGACCCGCGTCCACAGCTGGGTCTCGCCCAGCTCCATCTCCTGGCCCACCCGGACCAGGCCGGCTCGGGCGGCCTCCTTGCGATCCACCGGAACGGCGTCCTCCAGGTTGCCGAGCAGGATGTCGACGGTGGGGGCGATGTCCGGCACCTTGGCCACCATCTTCTCGTTGGAGAAGTCCAGGAAGTGGATCATGCGTGACGGCTTGAACGGGACCTCCTGGATCGGATCCGGGGCGCCGATCGCCAGCGGCTTGCCAAAGTCACGGGGGTTTCTCACGGGGCAGGTCTCCTGGTCGCTTGAGGCCTAGAAGCTATCGATACCGCGGTGATGGCATCCTGCCAACCTACGCTGTCGTAACCACCGAGGAGTCTGAACATGACTGACGTTGACGCCCAGCCGGCGGTTGAGACCGGCCAGGCGGCGCGCGAGGCCACCGGGGCCCACCCATATGGCCGCTACCTGGAGGAGTTCGAGGTCGGCGCCGTCTACAAGCACTGGCCGGCCAAAACCGTGACCGAGGCCGACGACCACCTGTTCTGCCTGCTGACGATGAACCACCATCCGCTTCACATCAACGATGTGTATGCCCGGGAGTCCCAGCAGGGCCGCAACGTCGTCGTTGGACCGCTCGTGTACTCGCTGGCGCTGGGGATGAGCGTCTCCGACGTGAGCGGCAAGGCGATCGCCAACCTGGCCACCGAGGAGCTCAGCCACCCGGCGCCGGTGTTCCACGGCGACACGCTGTTTGCCGAGACCGAGGTCCTGGAGGTCAAGGAGTCCAAGTCCAAGCTGGACCGTGGGACGGTCCGTGTCCACACGCGCGTGCTCAACCAGGACGGCGCACTGGTGGCCGAGTTCAAGCGGCTGGTGCTGGTACCGCGCAAAGAGCCGGGCTGATCCGCGCCGCCGGCGTCCGTAGAAGGCCGCCAAACCGTTCCGGGAAGGACCCGGAAATCCGCCCCCACCACCACCGTTCCTACGGCTGACGGACCGACTTTGTGAGCAGTTTGTGTCGTTGCCGGGTAGGCTTCGTCAGCCACCGACCTTCGTCAAGGAGAGCCCCAGCTCATGGCCCATACCGCACCGCAGCGCCACGCCACCACCGACCACGCCGGTCTCCAGGCGTGGGTAGGGGAGGTAGCCGCGCTCACCCAGCCTGACGACATTCACTGGTGCGACGGGTCCGCCGAGGAGTTCGACCAGCTGGCGCAGGTCCTGATCGATGCGGGCGCGTTCGAGCGGCTGTCGGACGCCAAGCGGCCGAACTCCTATCTGGCGCTGTCGGACCCGGCCGATGTGGCGCGGGTGGCCGACCGCACCTTCATCTGCTCCGAGCACGAGGAGGATGCCGGCCCCAATAACAACTGGCGTGACCCGGCGGAGATGCGCCGGGTGCTGGGCGACCTGTTCAAGGGCTCGATGCGCGGCCGCACCATGTTCGTGGTGCCGTTCTCCATGGGGCCGCTGGGCTCGCCCATCTCCTACATCGGCGTTCAGCTCACCGATTCTCCGTACGTGGCGGCGTCGATGCGGATCATGACCCGGATGGGGCAGCCGGCCCTCGACGTGCTCGGCGCCGACGGCGACTACGTGCCCTGCGTGCACTCGGTCGGCGCTCCGCTGACCGATGGTGCCGAGGACGTGGCCTGGCCGTGCAACGCCGACAACAAATACATCGTCCATTACCCCGAGACCCGCGAGATCTGGTCGTTCGGCTCCGGCTACGGCGGCAACGCGTTGCTGGGCAAGAAGTGCTTCGCCCTGCGGATCGCGTCGATCATGGCTCGTGACGAGGGCTGGCTGGCCGAGCACATGCTGATCCTCAAGGTCACCTCGCCGGAGGACGAGGTCCGGTACATCGCCGGCGCGTTCCCCAGCGCCTGCGGCAAGACGAATCTGTCGATGGTTATCCCCACCATTCCGGGCTGGAAGGTGGAGACGATCGGCGATGACATCGCCTGGATGAAGTTCGGCTCCGACGGCCAGCTGTATGCCGTCAACCCGGAGGCCGGCTTCTTCGGCGTGGCGCCGGGTACGAGCGTCCGCACCAACCCCAACGCGCTCAAGATGCTCGAGCAGAACGCGGTGTTCACCAACTGCGCCCGCACCGACGACGGTGATGTGTGGTGGGAGGGCCTGACCTCCGAGCCGCCGGCGCATCTCACTGACTGGCGGGGGAACGACTGGACGCCGGGCTCAGACACCCCGGCCGCCCACCCCAACGCCCGGTTCACGGTGGCCATCGAGCAGTGCCCCTCGGTCGCCGATGAATGGCAGGACCCGGCGGGGGTGCCGATCTCGGCAATCCTGGTCGGCGGGCGCCGCGCCACCATCGTGCCCCTCGTCCACGAGGCGCGCGACTGGGAGCACGGGACGTTTCTGGGGTCGATCATGTCCTCGGAGACAACCGCCGCCGAGGCGGCCACGGTCGGCAAGCTGCGGTTCGATCCGATGGCCATGCTTCCGTTCTGCGGCTACCACATGGGCGACTACTTCGCCCATTGGTTGCGGGTGGCCAAGCGCGACGGCGCCCAGATGCCCAAGGTGTTCTACGTCAACTGGTTCCGCAAGGGCGACGACGGCAAGTTCTTGTGGCCCGGCTTCGGCGAGAACTCGCGCGTGCTGGCCTGGATCTTCCGCCGGATCACCGGCCAGGCCAAGGCCGAGGAGACGCCGATCGGCCTGCTCCCGCCGCTGGGCGAGGGCGGGATCGAGCTCGACGGACTGGACATCGCGCCAGAGACGATGGCTCAGCTCCTGGAGGTCGACGTGGAGGGCTGGAAGGCGCAGCTGCCGCAGATGAAGCAGCACTTCGCCGAGTTCGGCGAGAAGCTGCCGGCCGAGCTGCGCGCCCAGCTGGACGCGCTGGAGCAGCGCCTGAACGCCTCCTGATCACCGCTCACATCTTCGGCAACCCTTCGCTTACCAGGGTGCGCGCTGCGTACCCTGGTACAGCATGGGGCTGGCCTTCATCCCGTCGGACGCGGCGATCCTCGTCGTGCAGGCCGCCGTGGTGGCGGCGCCCCGACGACCGCCGGAGATCCGCTGGACCCAGCGGCTGTCCGGGCCCGCCTGGGCGCTCATCCCCATTGCCTCCATCGTGGGGGTGGTGTTCGCCATTCGCTACCTGTCATCGACGGCCACCGCCCTCACCTGGCTGGCCCTGATTGCGGTGCCGATCCTGGCGGCGGTTGCCCTGGGGTGGGCGATGCGCGGGGCCCGGCCGTGGCTGGCGCTGGGCGCCGTCCCGCTGTTTGGGCTGGCCTGGGCCAGCCGGACGACGCTCTGGGGTGAGGGCGCGGCCACCCTGCTGTCGGCGCTGAGCTGCGTCACCCTGGGGGTGCTACTCGGCGCGGTCACCCCGCCGCGGTGGATGAAGCTGGGGATCATCGCCATGACCGTGGCCGACGTGTGGCTGACGGTGACCGACCTGCTCCAGGCGCCCAATAACGCGCTGATTGCGGCCGCCCCCCTGCCCGGCAGCAATCTGCCCCAGCTGCAGTCGGAGCTGTTCGGCAGCGTCTCGTTCGGCTACGGGGACCTGTTCGTGGCCGGCTTGCTTGGCGCCGTGCTTGCCCGGGAACTGCGGCGCCAGGAGCCGATGGCGCTGCTCACGCTGGTCTGCGCCGGCCTGTTTGACCTGCTGTTCTTCTTCGTTCACGAGCTGCCCGCCACCGTGCCGGTGGCGGCCGCGCTCATCATCAGCGAGGGCTGGCGCTGGTGGCAGCGCCACCGCAATCAGTGCTGGTCGTCGCCGGTGGAGGCGGGCGGCCGCGACTCCTCTGCCAGCGAGGTGATCGCCAGCTTGCCCCGGGCCGCCTCCTCCAGAACCTCGGTGGCCTCCTCGGCCGACCGGGAGTAGAGCTCCACCAGCAGGTGGACGACGATCCGGTCCTCGTCATGCTTGTGGAAGCGCACGTGGGTGAAGAACTCCCGCGTGCCGTGGTCGCCGAAGGCCGCGTAGGAGAGCGCGTCGCCGGCCTCCGGGCCGGAGCACGTCTCCACGTCCTCGGCGTCGACGGTGACCGTGCAGGAGGCCACCCACGGCGTCCCGGCAATCATCCGCTCCCAGCGGTCCTCAATCGGCTCCACGCGGCCGTTGTGAAAGCCGAGATGGGGCTGGTCATGCATGCACTCCAGGCACTGGACGACGGCCTCCTGCATCTCGTCGACCACCTCGCCCCGCTCCCCGGTCTCCGGATCGATGCGGTGGATTCCCTCGTAATGCACCTGAACTTCAAGGTTCTGAGACCAGCAGCGGTAGCAGCGCAACCAGCTGCGGACCTCGATCGAGCCCTCCATCGCCCTGATAATAGGACGCCCTCAGCGGGACGTGGGAAACCACCGTGCAGACCGTAAGCTGGCGCCATGACTCACCAGCAGGCCCAGCCGATGGGAGCGGTCCTGGCCGGGGGGCTCGGCCGGCGGCTGGGCGGAGACAAGGCGCTGGCGCCCCTGGGCGGCCGGCCGCTCATCACCTATCCGATCCGGGCGCTCGGCGCGGTCGTGGCTGATGTCACCATCATCGCCAAGCCGGATACGGCGCTGCCGTCCGCCGGCGAACTGGCAGAGCTCGGCTCGGTACGGGTGGTGCGCGAGCCGGCTGAGCCCCGCCACCCGCTGGTGGGCGTCATGGAGGCGCTCCGGGTGGGGCAGGGGCGCCCGGTGCTCATCTGTCCCGCCGACCTCCCGCTGGTGACGGCGACCGTCCTGACCGAGCTGCTGCAGGCCGATCCCGGCGGCGCGCCGGCGGTGGTGGCCACCGGCGCGGCCCGGGGCCTGCAGCCGCTGCTTGGCTGCTATCGGCCGGAGGCGGCGACGCTCCTGGCGGCGGCGGCCCGGCAGGCCACTGCCCCGGTGCGAGTGGCGGTGGCCGCCATCGGGCCCCGGGAGCTGGTGGTGGCCGACGAGCTGCTGGGCAACGTGAACACCCCTGAGGACCTGGCCTGGGCCGAGTCCAGGTTGACTGGTGGGCCTCGCGCAAACGTGGCACCCGGAACGGCGGGCGTCCGCGGGAGACCCAACTAGCCGAACGTGAAGTCGTAGGCGCTGATCCCCGGCGGAACCTGGACGGTGAGCGTCTGCTGGACCGCGGCCGGCAGCGAGACGAGCGAGTACAGGCGCTGCGCCCCCACCGTGACCCGGCCGCGGTGGACGTCGGCGCCCTGCTCGGCAGCCGGGATGGGACGCCCGTCGATGAGCACCCGGGCCGAGCGCGGGCGGTTGCCGGCCGAGGTCATGACCAGATACACGTGGGCGGCCTGGAAACGGCCGCTTATGGACGCGCCGGACGAGACCGGCGTGCTCGCCTGGGCCCCCACCTTCCAGGTGCCGTGCAGGCCGAACTGGTTGAGCACCGGGTCGAGCACGCCGGGGTAGAAGTGCACGCCGGGCTGCAGCGGCTGAGCGAACTGGCCCGGGGCGGCTCGCTCCGGATCCAGGTAGGTCTCCAGCGTCTGCAGCCCGGCCGACGGTCTGACCGCCTGGG
The DNA here is from genome assembly GCA_963753235.1 of uncultured Solirubrobacteraceae bacterium. Classification (GTDB taxonomy): domain Bacteria; phylum Actinomycetota; class Thermoleophilia; order Solirubrobacterales; family Solirubrobacteraceae; genus Palsa-465. Next base: position 283,194 of record CAVWBJ010000002.1, read on the forward strand.
CGGTCATGGGTGGCGGGAGGGTGTGTGCGCCCGCCTCGTAGAGGAGCTCCCGGACGGCGGCCTCGTCGGCGCGGTAGTGGCCCTCGCCAAACTGGGTGTGGCGGACCTGCCCGGCGGCGTCGATGAAGTACTCGGCCGGCCAGTACTGGTTCTGGTACGCGTTCCAGGTCCCGTACCGGTTGTCCTGGACGACCGGATACCGGATCCCATCAGAGGCGATGGCCTGGCCCACATTGGCGGCCTCCTGCTCAAACGTGAACTCCGGCGTCTCCACGCCGACGACGTCCAGGCCGGAGCGGTGATAGGTGGCGTACAGGCCCTTGACGAACGGCAGCGTCCGCAGGCAGTTGATGCAGGTGTACGTCCAGAAGTCGATGAGCACGACGTGCCCGCGCAGGCCGGTGAGGGTGAGCGGCCGGCCGCCGGGGGTGTTGAACCATCGCTCGGTGTCGGTGAACGGCGGTGCCGGCCCCAGTCGCGGCAGGGCCGGGGTGGACACGCCGGGAATGGCCACGCCGACTCGCTCGGCCGCCGGGGTGGTTGTGGTCGCTCGGCGCTGGCGGGCGGCGAACTGCGACGGGGCACGCAGCGAGGCCAGGCGGCGCTGGACGGCGCCGGAGTTCTCCAGCGACCGGGTGGGGTCGACCAGCACCGCGGGGAGACTGCCGTCCCGGGCCAGCGCCTCCTCAAAGCGGACGTCCAGGTTGGCCGCCATGGCGATACCGGTGACCAGCAGCACGACGCCGAGCGTTCGCTCCACGGCGTGGCCGCGGGCGTGGCGGCGGATGCGGTCAAGCACGGCCCGCCCGCCCAGCCCGTAGGCGAGCAGCACCGCGCTCAGTCCCACCGCATAGGCCAGGGCGACCGCCACCACCCGAACGGTCGGCCCGGTGTCGGCACTCACCGACGTCACCGCGGCCAGGATGGGACCGGCGCAGGGCGCGCACACAAAGCCCAGGGCCGCGCCCACGGTCAGCCCGGACCAGAATCCGGTTCCGCGGGTGCGGGGGCCGAACCGAGCCAGGCGGGAAAGCGGTGCCTGGACGCGCTCGGTCAGCTCCGGGACGAGCAGGATCACGCCAAAGCCGATCAGGACGGCGATGGCCAGCGTGCGGGCGGCCCCGGCGGCCAGCCCCACCCCCTCCACCAGCTGGGCCAGGGCGACGATGGCGATGGTGAACGCGACCGCCAGCCCGAGCACGATTCCCAGGGGCCGGCGGCGGCCGCCGGCCGCGCTGGCCGACAGCAGCGCCGGGAGCACCGGCAGGACGCATGGCGTGATCGCCGTCCCGGCGCCGGCGATCAGGGCGAACAGCAGCAGGAGGGGCATCCCGCCCCGGGATGATCCTCCGGATTCCTTGCGAGCCGGTTAAGCCCGTCCGTCGACGGTGGTTTGCTGTGCCCATGCACGAGACGCCGGAGGATCTGGCGGCGCTCCAGGCCCTGATCGACTCCAGCTATGCCCGGGCGGGCCGGCACCTGCTGGACATCCACGAGCCGGAGCGGCGACTGTTGGCCGCGCAGGTGGCCGAGCGCCTGACCGGCATGCGTCTGTTGGCGCTGGCCACGGTGACCGCCGATGGCCGGCCGATTGTGGGGCCAGTCGACGGCATCTTCTACCGCGGGGCATTTCACTTCGGCTCGGCTTCGGACTCGTTGCGGTTTCGTCACGTCCGCCGCCGTCCCCAGGTCAGCGCCACCCATCTGCCGGGCGAGGAGCTGGCGGTCACAGTGCACGGCACCGCGAAGCTTCTGGACATCCGCGCTCCCGAGCAGGCGGGGTTCCGGCAGACGCTGCTCGATATCTATGCGCCGCGCTACGGGAGCGACTGGGAGAGCGCGTTTCTCGACGACGGCCCGGTCTACGCGCGGATCGACGCCACGCGGATGTTCACCTTCGCCATGCCCGCCTGACATCCGACGCCGGAGCGGGCCGGGTCGTCAGCCGCCGATGGCCGACATGCTCCGCACCGGCTGGATGAAGCCCTCCTCACCCACGTGGTGCTTGAGCTCCTTGCGCCAGACAGCATCCCGGATGATCTGCTCCAGGTCGGCGTCGGTGGCGCCGCTGCGCAGCGGGGAGCGCAGATCGGTCTCGTTGAGCGAGAACAGGCAGGTGCGCAGGCGCCCGTCGGCGGTGAGGCGGACCCGGTTGCAGTCGGCGCAGAAGGGCTCGGACACCGGGTTGATGAAGCCGATGCTGCCCTGCCCGTCGGCGAAGCGGTAGACGCGCGCGGTGGCGCTCGGCTCCCGGGGCTCGAGCTCCAGGGGGTGGACGGCCTCAATCGCGGCCCGGATCTCGGCCCCGGTCAGCACCTGACTCTTGGTCCAGGCCCGGTCGGCGTCCAACGGCATGAACTCAATGAAGCGCACCTGGTAGGGCGTGCGCCGGGCCAGCTCGGCGAACGGGACGACCTCCTGCTCGGTGAACCCGCGTATCGCCACCGCGTTGATCTTGATCGGATGGGCCTCGGGGAAGGAGGCCAGCACGTCCAGCCCGTGCAGGACCTTGTCCAGGGCGTCGCGGCGGGTCAGCTCGTAGAACCGGTCGCGCTGCAGCGAGTCCAGCGAGACGTTGAACCGGTCGATCCCGGCCGAGACCAGCCGGGCCGCGTCCCGGGCCAGGAGAAAGCCGTTGGTGGTGACCGAGACCTCGTGCACCTCATCGATGCCGGCCAGCATGCCGGCCAGCACCGGGAAGTCCCGCCGGACAAGCGGCTCGCCACCGGTCAGGCGGACGTCGCCCACGCCCATGGAGGCAAACACCGCCACCAGCCGGGCGATCTCCTCAAAGGTGAGGATCTCCTCTCGCTCCAGCCAGGGCAGCCCCTCCGCCGGCATGCAGTACTGGCACCGGAAGTTGCAGCGATCGGTGACCGAGACCCGCAGATCACCGATCAGGCGCCCGTGCCCATCACGAAGTGGCTCAATGCTCATCCTTACAGCGTACCCTTGCCGCCATGCGCCACGCACGCGGGCTCGCCCTTCTCGGCGCCGCCTGCGCGCTGGCCGGATGCGGCGCCGGGGCGGGCCAGCAGGTTCAGGCCAAGCTGCAGCAGTTCGCCCACGCGGTCGCCGCCCATGACGCGGGGGCCCTGTGCCGGGAGGTGCTCGCTCCCGGCCTCGTCCAGCGGTTCACGGATGCCGGGCTGAACTGCGAGCAGGCCATGCAGACGTATTTTCAGAGCGTGACCGACCCCACCCTGAGCATCTCCAAGGTCACCATCCACGGGTCCTCGGCCGCAGCGGACGTGTTGGCCGGCGCCCGGGGCCAGCCGTCGGTGGTGGAGGCGGTCCAGCTGGTGCAGACCCGCAGCGGCTGGCGGCTGTCCTCGCTGGCCACGCCGCGCTGACCGTCCCCCCGCCGCCGCCCGGCGCGCCAAACTAGGTCATCTCCCCCCGGAGCAGCCCGAACGCCACCATGTCCTGGCGCTCGTAGGTTCCCCGCATGTATGAGCGCAGCACGGCCTCCCGGGTGAAGCCGCAGCGTTCGGCCACCCGCTGGGAGGCCGGATTTCCCGTGGCCGCCAACAGGTCGATCCGCTCCAGACCCAGCCCGTCAAACCCCCAGGCGCAGACGAGCCGGACCGCCCGGGTGGCGTGGCCGCGGCCGCGGGCCGCGGCGGCCAGCCAGTAACCCACCTCGGCCCGGGCGTGCGGCCAGGCAAACCGCATCAGCGAGATGGAGCCGAGAAGGTCCTGGGTGGTGGCATGCACAATGGCAAACGGCGCGGTGACCCCGGCGAACGTGGCCTGGTAACGCTGGTGCAGATAGAACCGGGCGTCGGCCTCGCCGTAGCCGGCCGGCACCCGGGTCCAGCGGACGATCTCTGGATCCTGGCAGGCCTGCACCAGCGCCGGCACGTCGGAGTCCTGCCAGGGGCGCAGCGACGTCTCCTCCGCGGTGAGCGGCTGGTCTGGCAGCGTGATCCGAGGCGCGGGGCGGGTGCGGGTCCGTCTCACCTCGCCGCCCGCCGCTCCAGGTCATGCATGAGCCCGGCCACGTCGCGTCCCGGATCCTGCTCGGCCAGCCAGCGCTCGGCCTCGCGGCGGCCCCCCAGGGCGCGCAGCCCGCGGTCGCCGAACTCGGCGGCGAAGTCGGCCAGGGCGTGCATCCGCCGGCTGCGGGTCCGGCGCGCCGGCAGATCCAGCTGGGCCTGATGGGCGTCCAGGGCGGCGATCAACTCGTCGATACCGGTGGGAGGGGCCAGGGAGGATACGGCCACCACAGCCGTCTCGGTGGAGCCCAGGGAGCGCAGCGCGGCCTGCAGGTCAGACAGGGCTCGCCGGGCCACCTGCCCCAGGTCCGCCTTGGTGACGACGAGGACATCAGGGATCTCCATGATTCCGGACTTCAGAAACTGGAGCACGTCGCCCGAGCCGGGCTGGACGACGACGGCCACGCCGTCGGCGACGTCGGCGATTTCGGTCTCGGACTGACCCACCCCGACGGTCTCGATCACCACCACGTCAAACGCGCAGGCCAGCGCGGCCGCGGCTGCCCGGGTGGCCGGGGCCAGCCCGCCCAGCCGGTCGCCCGCGGCCGTGGAGCGGATGAACACCCCGGCGTCGCGCGGGTCACGCTCAATCCGCGCCCGGTCGCCGAGCAGCGCTCCGCCGGAGCGCCGGGAGCTGGGGTCGACCGCCAGCACGGCCACCGTGCGGCCACCATCCCGCCACGCGGCCACCATCCGAGACAGCAGGGACGACTTGCCGACGCCCGGCGGTCCGGTGACGCCGACCACCTGCCCCGGCGCCTCGCCGCCCAGGGCCGCGGGGGAGACGGAGGCCAGCAGCGCCTCGGTCTGCGCCCGGGCCGGCGGCGTCCGGCTCTCCACCAGGTTGAGGACCGCCGGCGCGGCGGTGAGATCGCCCGCGCGCAGCCGGGCGGCGAGCTGCCGGCCGTCGCCCGCGACCGCGGTCAAGCGACGGTCGCCGTGCCCACGTGGCGCTTGCTCACCAGGCCGACGATGTCGCGCATCATCCCGTTGAGATCCCAGTCCTTGGGGGTGTAGATGGCAGCCACTCCGGCCGCCCGCAGCGCCTCGGCATCGGCCTCCGGGATGATCCCGCCCACCACCACCGGCACCTCGCCGATTCCCGCCTGCCGGAGGGCCTGGAGCACCGAGGGGATGAGCTCGGCGTGCGAGCCCGACAGAATCGAGAGGCCGATCACATGCACGCCCTCCTGGGCGGCCGAGCTGGCGATCTGCGCCGGGGTGAGGCGGATGCCCTCATAGACGACGTCCATGCCCACGTCACGGGCACGAACGGCGATCTGCTCGGCGCCGTTGGAGTGGCCGTCCAGCCCGGGCTTGCCGACCAGGAACTTCAGCCGCCGGCCGAGCGCCTCGCTGACCCGCTCCACCTCCTCGCGCAGCGCGTCGAGGTCGGCGCCGGGGACACCGGCGGCCTCGCCCACACCGGTCGGCGCCCTGTACTCGCCGAACACCTCACGCAGGGTCTGAGACCACTCGCCGGTGGTCACCCCGGCGCGGGCGGCGGCGATGGTGGCCGGCATGATGTTCTCCGTGGGGTCGCGGGCCACCCGGGCCAGCTCGGCCAGGGCGGCGGCGACCGCGGCCTGGTCACGCTCGGACCGCCACCGCTCCAGCGCCGCCTTCTGCTCAGCCTCCACCTGCGGGTCGACGACCAGGATGCCCCCGTCGGCATCAGCGGTGAGCGGCGACGGCTCGGTGGACCCAAACCGGTTCATGCCCACCACGGTCAGCTCACCGGACTCAATTCGCCGCCACCGCTCCCGGTGGGACTCCACCAGCGCCGACTTCATGTAGTCCACCGCCGAGACGGCGCCGCCCAGCTCGGCCACCCGGACCATCTCCTCCCGGGCCCCGGTGACCAGCTCCTCCACCAGTCCCTCCATGACCGTGGAGCCCTCAAAGATGTCCGGGTACTCCAGAAGATCGGTCTCGTAGGCCAGGATCTGCTGCAGGCGCAACGACCACTGCTGGTCCCACGGCCGGGGCAGGCCGAGGGCCTCGTTCCAGGCGGGCAGCTGAACGGCCCGGGCCCGGGCGCCGCGGCCCAGGGTCACGGCCAGCGCCTCCAGCGTTATCCGGTAGACGTTGTTCTCCGGCTGGGCCTCGGTCAGCCCCAGGGAGTTGACCTGGACGCCGTAGCGGAAGCGGCGGTGGCGCTCACTCTCCACGCCGTAGCGATCGCGGCCGAGCTCGTCCCAGAGCTGGGCCATGGCCCGTAGCTTGGCGTGCTCTTCAACGAACCGCACCCCGGCGTTGACGAAGAACGAGATCCGGCCGAACACGTCGCCCATGAGCTCATCAGGAACGCGCTGGCGGACGGCGTCGAGCACCGCGATGGCGTTGCTCATGGCATACGCGATCTCCTGGACCGGGGTGGCGCCCGCCTCCTGGAGGTGGTAGGAGCAGATGTTGATGGGGTTCCAGCGGGGCACGTGCCGCACCGTGTAGGCGATGGTGTCGGCGATCAGCCGCATGCTGGGGGCGGGGGGGAAGGCATAGGTGCCCCGGCTCAGGTACTCCTTGAGGATGTCGTTCTGCGTGGTGCCCTGAAGGGCCGACTCAGGGGTGGGCGGGTCCTGTTCCTCGGCGGCGACGATGTACAGCGCCAGCAGCCAGGCGGCCGTGGCGTTGATCGTCATCGACGTGTTCATCTGATCCAGGGGGATCCCGTCCAGCAGCGTGCCCATGTCACCCCGGTGGGCGATGGAAACGCCGACCTTGCCCACCTCGCCCCGGGCCAGCTCGTGATCCGGGTCATAGCCGGTCTGGGTGGGAAGGTCGAAGGCCACCGACAGGCCGGTCTGCCCTTTCTCCAGGTTCCGGCGATAGAGCTCGTTGGAGCGCCGCGCGTCCGAGTGGCCGGCGTAGGTCCGCATCATCCACGGGCGGTCGGGCTCGGGCAGGTGCACGCTTTCTCCCATCGGCGGCATTGTATGGATGGCGCCTGGAGCGACGTGCCACAATGGCCGCAGGTCCCATGCCAGATCAGAGCTCAGCGGCAACCGAGCACGCGATCCTCCAGGAGATCACCCGCCCGCTCGAGGCGCTTCCCGACGATCCACTGTCGATCGTCAACGCGGAATTCCCGTCGGCACTGCGCGGGTATGACCGGGTGGCGGTCGACAACTACGTGCGGCGCACGCGGCAGCTGGTGGCCGAGCTGCAGGCCACCCGGTCTCCGGAGGCGGCGGTGCGACGGGCGCTGGAACGGGTGGGGGAGGAGATCACCGGAATCCTGCAGCGTGCGCATGAGACGGCCGAGCAGATCACCGTTCAGTCGCGCAACGATGCCGAGGATCGCCTGGAGCAGGCCCGCCAGGAGGCCGCCCAGATCGCCGGGAGCGCCGAGCAAAGAGTGCGCGAGCTGGATGCCGACACCGACCGGATCTGGCTGGAGCGCCAGCGGATCGTGGCCGACGCCGAAGAGCTGGCCGCTCAGCTGATCGCCCTGGCCAAGACCGCCGCCGATCGCTTCCCGGCCGACGGCGAGTCCGCCACGTCCGCGTCCGCAGGCGCCTACGACGAGGACGACGAGGCCGACCAGGCCCAACCACCCGCGTTCGCCGAGGAGGCCGACGAGGAGTACTACGAGGACCTCAGCTATCGGGATGCGGAGGCGGAGCCCGACGAGGAGGGCGTGGAGGAGACGGTCGCCTTCCACCCCCTGACCGGGACCGCGGCCGACCCACCCGCTCCCGCGGAGGAGGACGAAGCGGAGGAGGTGGAGGAGCCGACAGTGGCGCGCGACACCTCCGAGGACACCACGGCCGAGCGGCCGGACGCCTCCGACGACACCACCGCGGTCATCCCGCCATCGTCTCAGGCGGCCAGCCGCCGGCTCAACCAGTAAGCCGCACCAGTCTGTCTCTGTGCGGCTGATCGATCTTCAGCATCTGGGGCGCGCGCGGGTCATCGGCTGCTGGCTGGTGGGCGACGTGCTCGTCGACCCCGGGCCCAGCTCCTGCCTGCCGGTCCTGCTGGAGGCGCTGGGCCAGGACCGTCCCCGGGCGCTGCTGCTCACCCATATCCACTTCGACCACGCCGGCGCCTGCGGGTCACTGGTGGAACGGTGGCCGGACCTGCGGATCTACGTGCATGAGCGGGGCGCCCCGCACCTCGCCGATCCCGAGCGGCTCTACAACAGCGCCCGGCGGCTCTACGGCGACGACATGGAGCGCCTGTGGGGCGAGATGCTTCCGGTGCCCGAGGCCAACCTGGAGGTCCTATCCGGAGGCGAGACCATCCGCGACGGGTGGGCGGTGACCTACACCCCGGGCCACGCCTCTCACCACGTCTCCTACCTGCGCCAGGGCACGGCGTTTGTGGGGGACGTCGCCGGAGTGCGGATCACCCCCAACTCCATGACGATCCCGCCCACGCCGCCGCCCGACATCGACGTCGAGGCCTGGCATGACTCGATCGCCATCATCCGCTCCTGGCGGCCCGAGCGCATGATGATGACCCACTTCGGCTCCAGCGAGGACGTGGACCGCCAGCTGGACGAGCTGGAGGCCCGGCTGGACGCCTGGGCGATGCTGGCCCGGGACCAGGACCAAGCCGGCTTCGTCGCCGCGGTCCACGAGGAGGTGGCCCGCCACGGCAGTCCGGAGGACGTGGCCGCCTACGAGCAGGCCGCGCCGGTGGCGCAACTGTACGCCGGCTACGAGCGCTACTGGGCCAAGGGCGCCGAGCGCGCCACGGGCTGACGCAGCGCCCCTCCGGCGCTATGCTGGCGGCGATGTCGCAGACGGTGGAGTTGCCCCGGACCGGCCTCCCGGGAGGCGGCCTCGGCGGCCACTGGCGGGTGGTGGTCCTCAACGACGAGTTCAACACGTTTGACCACGTGGCCGAGACCCTCTGCCGGGTGGTGCCGGGCGTGACCCTGGCCGACGGCTACCGGATCGCCGACCGGATCCACAATCAGGGCCTGGCGATCGTGTGGAGCGGCCCGCGGGAGGACGCCGAGGGGTACTGGAGCGCGCTGGATGAGGCCGGACTGACGATGGGCCCGCTGGAGTCCGGCTGACTTGAGGGGTGGGATATTTTCGGCGCCAGACGCCGGAAACATCCCAACCGGGCCCCGGGGGCCTACGCCGCCGGCAGGGTCTTGGAACCGCGGGCCGTCGGCAGCGCCTTGGCGGCCTGACGGTCCGGGCTGACCCGCACCACGTTCCAGACGACGCCGAGCCTCTCCAGCAGGGCGATGACCAGCCCGGTCGGATCGGCGAGTCGCTCCCACAACGCCAGCCCGTGGAAGGCGGAGGTGGGGAAGGCATGGTGGTTGTGATGCCAGGCCTCGCCCATTGAGAGCGGAGCCAGCCAGAACACATTGCGGGACTCGTCCTCCACGTCGAAGCGCCGCCGGCCGAAGAAGTGGCACACCGAGTTGATCGACCAGGTCACGTGATGCAGCAGGAACATGCGCACCACTCCGCCCCACAGCAGGGCGGTGAGCGCCGTGCCCAGGCCGCCGCCGACGATCCAGCCGAGGGCGAACGGGATCAGGAAGCCGAGCGTCACCCAGAGGAAGAACAGCTTGTCGATGACGCGCAGCGCCCGGTCCTTGACCAGGTCCGGAGCGAACCGCTCCCGCTCGGCAGTGCCGACGGTCTCAAACAGCCACCCGATGTGGGCGTGCCACAGGCCCTTGACCGCGCCGACGAAGCCGGGACCGGACAGGTGGGGCGAGTGCGGATCGCCCTCCTGGTCGGTGAACGCGTGGTGCTTACGGTGATCGGCGACCCAGGTGATCACCGATCCCTCCACCGCCATCGAGCCGAGCACCGCCATGATCGCCCGAAACGGACGGGAGGCCTCGAACGCGCGGTGGGTGAACATCCGGTGATAGCCGAGCGTCACGCCGAGGGCGGTGACGACATACAGACCGATCATCAGCCCCAGCTCCAGGGGCCCGATGGCGCGGTGCCAGAGCAGCACGATCGCGGCGATCAGGGCCACCGGGGGGAGGCCGACGCCGATGAGGTTCCCGATCTTGTGACTCCGGCTCATAGCTGGTGTCCATCATACGTCGGGGAGGTGCGAATTTCTTCGGTTTGTAGCATGACGGTCACCACGAATACTGTGCGGGGGATATAAAAAATGCGTGAGCAGCCGTGGCACGAGCTCCCGGCCGCGGTGGTGGCCGTCCTACGCCCCGCGCTCGATGAGGTGGCGGGCGAGATCATCCAGGCAGTTGCGACTGTACCCGCATATGCCCGGCCTCTAGACGGACCTTTCGGCGAAGGCCTCCGGGTCGGCGTCCAGCAGGCCCTGCGCCACTTCCTGGCCGAGATCGAGGCGGGGGGCGCGGTGGAGCGTCCGGACGTCTACCGGGCTCTGGGACAGGGGGAGATGCGGGCCGGGCGCAGCCTGGAGTCGCTGCTCGCCGCCTACCGGATCGGCGCCCGTGTCGCCTGGCGGCGGTTTGCCGCGCTCGGCATGGACGCCGGGCTGGCCCCCGAGACCCTGTACCGGCTCGCCGAGGCGCTGTTTGCCTACATCGACCTGCTGTCGGCCGAGTCGGCCGAGGGCCACGCCCAGGCTCGCTCGGCGGTGGCGGGCGAGGCGGAGCTGCGCCGCCGCCGGCTGGTCCGGATGTTGGTGCGCGAGGCGCCGGCCGACGCCGACGTGGTCCGGGCCGCGGCCGCCGAGGCCGGCTGGCCGCTGCCGCGGCGCCTGGCCGCGCTGGCCATCGTGGGCGCCGAGCGGGAGTCGATTCCCGAACGCCTGCCCCAGCCCGTGGTCAGTGAGTCACTGGCGGAGGTGGTGTGCGTGCTTGTCGCCGATCCCGACGGGCCGGCCCGCCGGGCCGCCCTGGAGCAGGCGCTGGCCGGCGCGCGGGCCCGGGCCGGACTGGGGACCGCCGTCGACTGGACCGAGGCCCGGATCAGCTTCCTGCGGGCGCAGGCCGCGGCCCAGCTCGCCGATCAGGACGGGGAGCTGGTCGCCGCCGGGGAGCGGACCGGGGAACTGCTGCTGGGCAGCGACCGGCGGCTGGCCGCGGAGCTGGCGGCGCAGCGGCTGGCACCGCTGGCCGAGCTCACCCCCGGATCGCGCCGCCGGCTCCAGGAGACGCTGCGCGTGTGGCTGGCGGAGCAGGGCCGCCTGGCCGCGGTGGCCCACCGGCTGGCCATTCACCCCCAGACCGCGCGATATCGCCTGGCCCGGCTGCGTGACCTGTTCGGGGCCGAGCTCGACGACCCCGAGGCCCGGTTCTGGCTGGAGGTGGCCCTGCGGGTGCCCGCGGTTGACTGACGCCCGAACGCGGCTGCCGCCGACACCCCCACGCGGCCGCTCAGGCCGCTCCGGGTCCGGTCAGCCGGCCGTCGGCGCCGCGGGTGCGGGCGCCGCCGGGTGGCCGTTGGACCCCCCGTTGGCTCCGCCGGTGGCCCCGCCGTTGGGCGCCCCGTTGGCGCCGGCGGTCTCCGGCACCTGGGGGCCGAGCTCACCGGCGGCCAGCTCGTCCTGCCAGACGTAGGTGATGGGGATCTGGAAGCGGCCGACGTTGCGGGCCCGGAACTCGATCATCTCCGGACCGTCCCAGTAGCGGTACCAGTCGCTCTTGTTGTCAAACCAGGACATCTGCGTGATGCGGTACCGGTCGTCATTGGACACGTGGACCTGGTAGCGCGTGGCGCCGTAGCGGAGCGCGATCGGCGCCATCGCCGCCACCTCGGCGGCAAACGCGTCCTTGCGCAGCACGGTCGCATACCACTGCACCCATACGAGATCAGCCATATCTACGCTCCTACTTCGGCTCGGATGGCACCGGGTCCCTCGGCCGTCCGCCCCTGTCCCTCGGCGGTGGCCCCGACGAGGATCGCAATTTTTCCCAGATGGCGATTGTCCCGCAGAAGCTGGTGGGCCTCGGCCACGCCCTCAAAGCCCATCGTCTGCCACAGCACCGGGCGGACCTTGGACTCCTCAATGAGCTCGTTGGCCTTCATCGCTTCCCAGGCGTTGGCGAAGTGCGAGCCGATGATCTCCTTCTGGCGCATCCACAGGTAGCGTACGTCGAAATCCAGCTGATAGCCCGACGTGGCGCCGCAGATGACGACCTTGCCAAACGGCTTGACGCACAGCACCGACGTGGGGAACGTGGCCCGGCCGACATGCTCAAACACGATGTCCGGCGGGCCGCCCAGCTTCTCCTCCACCGCCCTGCAGAACCGGCGGGACTCCTTGAACCGCGCCTTCTCCTCCTCCACGGTCTCGCCGCCCTGGCGCATCATCCCGCTGTAGTCGCCGCGATTGATGTAGCCAATCGCCCCCAGCTGGGTGATCAGGTCGCCCTTCTCATCTGAGGAGACCACCCCCACCGCGTCGGCGCCGGTCAGCGCGCACAGCTGGGTGGCGAACACGCCCAGGCCGCCGGCGGCGCCCCAGATGAGCACGCGGTGCCCGGCCTGCAGCCGGCAGCGGTCGATCAGCATCCGGTAGGCGGTGAAGTAGGTCAGCCCGTAGGAGGCGGCCTCCTCCCAGGCCAGATGCCGCGGCTTGGGCAACAGCTGCTGGGCCTGCACCTTGCAGAACTGGGCGAACGATCCCCACGTCGTCTCATAGCCCCAGATCTGCTGCGACGGCGCGGCCAGCGGGTCCAGGCCGTGGACCTCGGGGTCCTCGTAGGAGGCCTGGTTGCAGTGGATGACCACCTCGTCGCCCGGCTTCCACCGGGTCACGCCCTCGCCCACCTTCCAGACAATCCCGGAGGCGTCCGAGCCGCCGATGTGATGACCCCACTGGGGATGATCGCCGTAGCGCCAGACGCCGACCGGCTCGCCCAGCGCCGCCCATACGTTGTTGAAGTTCACGCCGGCGGCCATCACCCGCACAATGACCTCAAACGCCCCCGGCTCCGGCACCTCGATCTCCTCCAGCGCAAACGCGTCTACCGGCTCGCCCTGGCGCTCCTCCCGGATGACCCAGGCGGTCATGGTGCGGGGCAGCTGACCGGGCTCGGTCTCGACGTGGGCAACTTGGCTGAGATCAACGGCCACTGGCGTGGTCACCTTCCTGGTCCGGGGGCGAGGTACCGGATCGTACCGGGTAGTAGGTCCGGTGGCGGCCGGGGAACTAGTGTCATGAGTCGCAAATTCGGTGGCAGCCACGCCCAGCCACTCCCGAGGCTGCTGACGAATTTCCGCCTCAGGCCACTACGGCTGGAGGACCTGGTTGCTGGAGCTGGGCCGGGCCCGGCCGATGCGGAGCGAGGCCGCCGCGATCGGCGAGTTCTGGGTCAGCTGAGCGTCGGTGCCCCCATGGGGCGCGGCCTGGATCGTGTACGTGCCCGGGCGAGTGTTGACCGTGACCTGCGTCGTGCCCTGAGGGTTGATGGGCGCGGTGGTGGCCACGGTGCGGGCACCGGAGGAGACGGCGATCGACTCGGCGCGGTTGGCCTGATTGGTGACGGTGAACATCACCGGGCCGGCACCCACCGAGGTGGGGGAGACGGAGATCCGGGCGTTGCTGATGTAAACGCTGAGATTGACGGGGCTCGGCGGGCGTAGGACGGCGGCTGACTTACCGCCGGTGGACCCGCAGGCCGCCACCGCCACGGCGGTCGCCGCCATCGCTCCCATCGTCCTCACGCGCATCCTTGACCCGGCTCTCCTCTCCGGGATGATCCTGGCGGTCCGACGAACCGGCCAGGACATCCCCCGGAAACCCTATCCCACTAAGGCTCTACTTTCTTGTCAGTCGCGGGCGTCCGCTCGGCTAGGCCGGGCCCGCGGTGAGTGCCTCACGCTCCCGGTCGACGCGCTGGAGCTCGTTCTGGAGCTCGATCCATGACTCCGGTTCGGCGCGCTCGTACTCCTCGCCGGTGAGTTCACGCAGCCGATCGCTGTAGGTGCTCCAGGCCTGACGGGCGTCTGCCTCAAGCTCACGCAATCGGTCCGTATCCGGGGCGGTGGCGGTCATCTGGTGGCTCCTTCCTGAAGGGCACTGCCGATGCTACCCGTCCGCGCGGTCATCAAGACATCCGTCCGGGCGCGAGCGCAACGGTGATCCCGCGGATTTCGGCCGATCATGCACTGATTCCTGCACGCCGTCCGGCCCCGGTCGTATCACGGTGCCATGCAGCTTGAAGCGGCTCCGCTGGCCACCGCCGAGTTCCTGGCCATCGACACTGAGACCAACGGCCTGGCCGGCGACCGGTGCGAGATGACCGAGGTGGGTGCGGTGCTGGTGGGCGGCGGCGAGCTGCATGACCGCTGGAGCTCGCTGTGCCGGACCAGCGCCCCGCTGCGCCGCGGTGTCCAGCGGCTGACCGGGATCACCCAGGCGATGGTCGACGGGGCCCCATCCCTGGAGGACGTCCTCCCAGAGCTGAGCCGGCGGCTGGAAGGCCGGGTGATGGTGGCCCACAACGCTCCGTTTGATCGCCGCGTGCTCCGTCAGGCGTTTGAGCGGATCGGGCTGGAGTGGCCCGACCCGCCGGTGATCTGCACCGCGGCCCTGGCCCGGCTCCTGCTGCCGCTCCAGCGGCGCCGGGGGCTGACCGTGCTCGCCGATGCGCTGGGCATTGAGGTGGAGTCCGCCCACCGGGCGCTGGCCGACGCCGAGACCTGCGCCCGGGTTCTGTGCGCCCTGTTTCCCCGGCTGTGCGCCCACGCCGCCACGGTGGCGGACGCGGTGGCCCTCATGAAGCCGCGCCGGCGGGCGCGGCGACGGGCCTCCGGACCAGCGGCCGGCCTGCCTCAGCTGGTCTCGGCGGGGGTCGTCTCGCCGGCGACCGCCCCGGAGCGGCGGGGCCAGCCGGAACCGCCCAATTTGACCGATCTGCCCCGAGACCCGGGGGTCTACCTGTTCCGGGACGCCTCCGGGCGGATCCTGTATGTCGGCAAGTCGGTGTCGATCCGCAGCCGGGCCCGGGCCCACTTTGCGCCCTCCACCCCCGCGGCGGCCTGGACCGCCCACGCCTCGGTCGTCGACTACCGGACGACCGGCTCGGAGCTGGGGGCGCTGGTGCTGGAGAACCGGCTGATCAAGGAGCTGCGGCCGCCGGGCAACACCCGGCTGACCCGGCGGGACGACCGGCTGGTGTACATCCGCTGCCGGCTGGACATCCCGTATCCGATCCTGGAGGTCTCACCGGATCCGGCGGCCGGTCACGGGGTGACCGTGGGGCCGGTGCGGGGCCGGAGGCTGGCCGCCGAGCTGGTGGAGCAGCTGGACTCACTGTTCGGCCTGCGGCACTGCGGGCGGCGCCTGCCGCGCCGAGACCATCCCTCGGCCTACGGCCAGATGGGCCGCTGCCTGTCTCCATGCCTGGGTGACCTGGACCCCAACCTGTATCGCCGGCGCCTGGACGAGGTGCTGCGGCTGTTCGTCGATACCGGGCGCGAGCGGCCGCTCCTCGCCCACGTGTACGCCCAGATGCGCACCGCCGCCGCCGAGCAGCGGTTTGAGCGGGCCGAGTCGCTGCGCCGTCGCGCCCGCCGGTTGAGCGTCATCCTGGACCGACTGGACGGCGTGCTGGAGGCCACGCACGCGCGGTCCCGGCTCATCCTCGCCCCCCATCCGACCGGGCCCGCGGTGGAGGCCTTCTGGCTGGCCGGGGGGCGACTGGTCGACTTCGGGCCGCTGACCGGCGGCGCGGCCGAACTGGCCGAACGCACCGAGCGGGCCAGGCGGCGAGGCGGCCGGGTCGGCGAGCTGGGGGCTCACATACCGCCCGGCGAGGTCGACGAGGTCCGGATCGTCAGCACCTGGCTGGCCTCGCACCCCGGGACGCCGCAGATGGACCTTGAGTCGGCACCGGATCCAGCCGCGCTGACCGCGTTCCTGGCGGCAGCGACCCAGGCCGGGGCGGGGCCGGCGGGCTCAGCCGGTGAACGGCAGGTCGACGACGGTGGCCGGCACCTCGTCGGGGCCAACGGACACGGCTGAGCCGGGAGGCGCCTCCCGCCGGACCAGCGCCAGGGCCACCGGGCCGAATGCGGGCGACTCGGCGACGCTGGTGAGCCGGCCGACCACACGGTCGCCGAGCCGGAGCTCAGCCCCGGTGGGGGCGGGCCCGGACAGGCGCACGCCGCGCAGCGACCGGTTCGGCTTGCCACGGTAAAACAGCCGGGCCACCGTCTCCTGGCCGACGTAGCAGCCCTTGGTGAACGAGACCGCCCGCTCGTTGAGGCCCGCCTCCTGGGGGATCACCGTGTCGTCGAGGTCGATGCCATAACGCGGGCGCCCGTGCTCCACCCGCACGCAGTCGGCCACCGCCTCGGAGATGGGCTGGGCACCCCGGGCAGCCAGAGCGGCGGTCAGGGCCTCCGTATCGCCGGCGGCGCACAGCAGGTCGACCCCGAGGTCGGTCCGGATCAGGCGGGCGGCAATGCCGTCGATCTCGGTGGCCACGTGCGCGTTCTCGGCCGAGGCCAGCGCGCCGGTGGCCCCGGCCACCCCCTCCGCCTCCGGGCCCAGGAGCGAGAGCAGCCCGCACTCCAAAGTGCGCTTGTGCAGCTGCACGTCGTAGCCGATGCTGAACCGCCGGACCATGTTGAACAGCTCCTGGAGGGCGACCCGCTCGGTGTCCAGCAGGATCTCGCCGCCGGTGTCGAGGATGCGCAGGTCGCCGAGCATCTTGCCCTTGGGGGTCAGAAACGCCGCGTAACATCCGTCCCCGGGTGTCAGCGCCTCCACGTCGTTGGACACCTGGCCCTGGAGGAAGGACTTGGCCTCTGACCCGGTGAGCGCCAGCTTCCCGCGCTCAGACCGGTCCAGCATCCCGCAGGCCTCGTTGGCAGCCCGGTATTCGGCGTCGGGCAGAGTCAGGGAGCTCACCTGACCAAGCATAGGACTCGACGCCGAGGCCCTCAAACCAGGTCTGGCAGCGTCGAACTTCACTCTTTGGTCTCCCCAACTCAGATTTTGGGCTACCATAATTCTCCGTGAGCACGATGTCTGACAGCGCCGGCCTGCGATCCTCGGCCGTGGAGGACTACACCAAGGCCATCTATGCCCTGGAGGCCCGCGACGGGCAGCCGGTGAGCACCAACGCTCTGGCCGAGCGGCTCAACGTCACCCCTGGCTCGGCGTCGGGGATGGTCAAGCGCCTGGGGGAGCTCGGCCTGGTCACCCACCGGCCGTATCACGGCGTGAGCCTCACCGACTCGGGACGGCGGGTGGCGCTGGAGGTCATCCGCCACCACCGGCTGCTGGAGCTGTACCTGGTGGAGAGCCTGGGCGTGCCCTGGGACCGCGTCCACCAGGAGGCCGAGGTGCTGGAGCACGTCCTGTCCGAGGAGCTGGAGGAACTGATCGCGGCCAAGCTGGGCGACCCCACCCATGACCCGCACGGGGACCCGATTCCCTCCCGCGAGCTGACCATCGAAGAAACCCTGACCGAGAGCCTGCAGTCGCTGTCCCCCGGAACGCGGGGCCGGTTCACGCGCATCTCCGATTCAGATCCGGACATGCTGCGTTACCTGGCCGAGCGGGGGATCGCCCCGGGTGACCCGCTGGAGGTCCTGGAGCGCCAGCCATTCGGCGGCCCGCTGTTTGTCCGCTTCGGGTCTGACGTGCACACCCTCGGCGGCGATCTGGCCCGGGCCATGCGGGTGGAGGTCGCATCCACCGAGGAGGGACATCCGGCGTGAGGGCGGAGCCCGCCTTTGAGTCGGCCACGGCCGACGGCGGGGCGGTGACCGTTCCCGATGCCGGCACCGCCCATCTCACGCCGCTCCAGCGCCAGCTCCAGCGGGGCAGGGTCCGCGTCACCCTGTCGATGCTCGGCCCGGCCTTCGTGGCCGCTGTCGCCTACGTCGACCCCGGCAATTTCGCCACCAACCTCCAGGGGGGCGCCCAATTCGGCTACGAGCTCATGTGGGTGGTGCTGGCGGCCAACCTCATGGCGATGCTCGTCCAGTACCTGTCGGCCAAGCTCGGCATCGCCACCGATCGCAACCTTCCGGAGCTGTGCCGGGAGCGCTTTCCCCGCTGGGGCAGCGTCGGGCTGTGGATCCAGGCCGAGATCATGGCCATGTCCACCGACGTGGCCGAGTTCCTGGGCGCGGCGATCGGCCTCAACCTGCTGTTCGGCGTGCCGCTGGTGGTGGCCGGGCTGCTCACCGGAGTGATCGCCTTCGCCATCCTCGGGCTGCAACGGCGCGGTTTTCGCCGGTTTGAGCTGGCCATCGCCGCGCTGCTGGGGCTGGTGTTCGCCGGGTTTCTCTACGAGACGGCCCACATCGGACCGCCGGCCCAGAGCGTGCTGGCTGGGTTCGTCCCCGGGCTGAGCAACTCCACCGCCCTGTATGTGGCGGTCGGGATCATCGGCGCCACGGTGATGCCCCACGTCATCTACCTGCATTCGGCGCTGACCCAGAGGCGGGTGGATCTGCGCAACGACGGCGAGCGGCGCCAGGTGCTCCGGTTTGAACGGTTGGACATCCTGATCGCGCTCGGCCTGGCCGGGGTGATCAACCTGGCCATGCTGGCGGTGTTCGCCAAGCTGTTTCACACGCCGGCCCTGTCGGGTCTGTCGACCATTCAGGGCGCGCATGCCGAGATCGGGCGTCTGGTGGGCGGCGGCGCCGCGCTCGCGTTCGCGGTGGCCCTGCTCGCCTCCGGCGCCTCGTCATCCAGCGTGGGAACCTATGCCGGGCAGGTGGTCATGGCCGGGTTTGTCGGCTGGCGGATCCCCATGGTGGTGCGGCGCGTCATCACCATGCTTCCGGCGCTGGCCATCCTGGCCCTGAACGTCAGCGCCACCAGCGCCCTCGTCCTCAGCCAGGTGGTGCTGTCGTTCGGGATCCCGTTCGCGCTCATCCCGCTGGTGGTGCTGACCGGGCGCCGGGACGTCATGGGCGCTCACGCCAACGGACGGCTGCTCAGCGTCACCGCCTATCTGGTGGCCGCCGTCATCACCGCCATGAACCTGTTTGCCCTCTACCAGCAGTTCTTCCTGAACTGAGCCGGGTA
Organism: uncultured Solirubrobacteraceae bacterium; assembly: GCA_963753235.1. Taxonomy (GTDB): domain Bacteria; phylum Actinomycetota; class Thermoleophilia; order Solirubrobacterales; family Solirubrobacteraceae; genus Palsa-465. The sequence continues at coordinate 302,114 of CAVWBJ010000002.1, forward strand.
CGATGCCGGCGATGTCGCTCGCTTCTGAATTCGATGAGATGGTCGCCACGCTCCCTGACGACTGGACCGACCTGGAGCTTGACCTGCGGATCTTCGACGAGTCCCGCTACGTCGACGCGGCCATCATGCTCGTGAGCTGCAACGCCCAGCCGTACTCGCGCTCGGACTGGCATTGGCGCCTGGTCATCGCCCACCGGTTCGGCCATGCCGCCTCCGTGCCCGCGGTCCAGCTGGGGCTCCGGCTGCTCGACGATGCCGGGATCCCGGGCGAGCTCGCCCTCCGCGAGGTTCGCACGGGCCGGGCTCAGGTGCTCAACATGTGGGGACGGACCGAGTCCGTCCGCCGGGAGTACCGCAAGCTCAACGCCCTGTAGTGGCGCGCGTCGCCGCCTTCATCCCGGATCTGCTGTTCGGCTCCAACGTGATGGGGGCGCTCACGGCCGCCGGCCATCAGCCGGTGCTGGTCGGCCGACCCCAGGAGCTGGCCGGAGCGATGGCCGACGCCGACGTCCTGGTCGTCGACCTGACCGCGGACGTGCCGCAGCGGCTGGACGCGGTGCGACCCCTGCTGGGCCAGGGCACCCCCGCCCTGGCGTTCTTCTCCCACGTGGAGACCGATGTCCGAGAGGCGGCGTCGGCGGCCGGGTTTGACCTGGTGGTGCCCCGCTCGCGCATGGCCCGGGCCGCCGGGGACCTGGTCTCGCAGCTGGCCGGCTGAGGCCCTACCGGGGCGCCCACGAGGGATCGAACATCGCCGCCACGTTGGGCGGCGATGGGACGATGCCGAACTTCGCCTCCCAGACCGCCCAGCGCTGGAGCAACGCCGTGTCCAGCACCCCAAACCGACCCTCGGGCCCGGTGAACGCCGAGCGCAGGCCGGCCAGCTCCCGGGTGTCCAGCTGGTGGTCGAGTCCCGGGACCTCGGACTCCAGCGAGCGCTGGCCGAGCGCCGGGTCGGCCAGGGCGGTGTCGTAGCCGTGCACCAGTGCGGCGACCAGGCCGCGGGCCAGCGCCGGGTGGGCCCGCAGGCTCCGCGCCGTCGCGCAGACCACCAGCTCCGGGTAGGACGGGGCGCCGTAGTCGTCGACCCGGAAGTCGTGGAACCCCCGTCGCCGCGTGCTGAGGGTCACCCCCTCGTCGCTCCAGAACGCGGTGGCGGCGGCCACGCGGCCGGCCAGCAGATCCGAGACGGCGTCATAGCCGATCGTCACCGTGTGGACGCCGGCCGGTCGCCCGCCGGCTCCCGTCACCACCGACCTGAGGACGGCCAGGTCGCTGGGGTCGCCGGTCACCCCGACGGTGCGTCCGACCAGCTGACGGGGATTGGTCACCCGCGGCTCGGCGATGACCGCGGCCAGCGGCCGCTCCACGATTGGCAGGATGCCGACGATGTCCTGGCCGTGCTCACGGGCCAGGGCCAGGTCATGGATGTCCAGGATGGCGAAGTCGACCCGACCCTTCTCCAGCAGGCTGATGGAGTCGGTGGAGGCTCCGGGGACGACGACCTGCAGGTGGATCCCGGCCGCGGTGTCGTCGTGGCGGGCCAGGGCGGTGTAGATCCCGACGTGCACCGGGTTGGGGGTGAAGTCGAGCACCAGCGACGCTGACGGGTCCCGGTGGGCCGAACCGCCCGCGGCCCCGCACCCGGCCAGGAGCAGGGCGGTAGCGGTCAGGAGGATGAGCCGGAGGCGTGGCACAGCGGGCTCAGGATAGGAGCCGCCTAGAATCCTCACCCGAGCATGCGTCGCCGCGTCACGTTCAGCCGCAACCTCACGCTGTCTTTGTCGCGGACCTGCCGCTGCTACTGCAAGTACTGCGCGTTCGCCACGCACCGGCCACACCTCCATGACCCGGACGAGGTGCTGGAGATCCTGGACCGGGCGGTCTCCCGGCACCGGGCCAAGGAGCTGCTGGTGCTCACCGGCGAGAAGCCGGAGCACAACGCCGGCGTCGCCGCCCGGTTGCAGGAGCTGGGCTTCCCCGACTTCACCGCGTATGTGGTCTGGGTGTGTGAGCGGGCGCTGGAGCGCGGGCTGCTGCCCCACACCAACCTGGGCGTGCTCGGCACCGAGGACCTGGGTCGGTTGCGGGCGGTGACCGCCTCGCAGGGCCTGATGCTGGAGTCGGTGGCCGAGCGCCTGATGGACACCGTTCACGCCGGCTCGCCCACCAAGCACCCGGCCCGGCGCATGGAGACGATCGCCGCCGCCGGCGCGCTCAGGATCCCGTTCACCAGCGGCATCCTGGTCGGCATCGGCGAGACCGAGGCGGAGCGGATGGCCTCGCTGGAGGCCCTCGCCCAGCTCCACGGTGAGCACGGCCACCTCCAGGAGGTCATCCTCCAGAACTTCGTTCCCCACCAGAGCTACTACGGACGGGAGCCCGCCGAGATCGCTGAGGGCGCCGCTGCCGAGTACTGGCGCACCGGCGTGGGAAACGGACCGCAGCTGGATGCGCCCCCGTGGGCCTGCCCGGTGACCCTGGACGACATGAAGCGGCTGATCGCCGAGACCCGCCGGCTGATGCCGGACATCGGCATCCAGGTGCCGCCGAACCTGAGCGATTGGTGGCCGGAGCTGGTGGCGGCGGGCGCCACCGACCTGGGCGGGCTGAGCGCCAACGGCGACCACATCTCCCCAGAGCACCCGTTCCCGTCGCCGGCGCAGGTCCGCAAGCGGCTGGCCGCCGACGGCTGGGCGCTGTCGGAACGGCTGTGCGTCTACCCGGAGTACATCGACCCCGAGTGGGTGGCGGCCCCGGTGCTGGACGTCATCACCAGCCGCTACTGGTCGTTCATCCCCCGGCGAGGGAGCGGGCGGCGCAGCGACCTGCGCGTCGCCGATGACGCCGCCCCCCGGGCGATCGAGAAGGCCCGAGACGGCGTCGCCCTCACCGCCGACGAGCTGACGGCGCTGTTTGCCGAGCAGCGGCCGGAGGTGGTGGAGGACATGCGGGCCGCCGCCGATGAGCTGCGCCGAAGGCTGGCCGGCGACACGGTGACGTTCGTCGTCAACCGCAACATCAACGTGTCCAACGTCTGCGTCGTCGGCTGTGCGTTCTGCGGCTTTGGGCAGTCCAAGCGGTCGCCGGACGCCTATGAGCATTCCCGGGAGGAGTTCGCCGCCCGGGTGCAGGAGGCGCTGGCGGCGGGTGCCTCCGAGCTGTGCATCCAGTCCGGCATCCACCCGGACTGGGGGCTGGACGACTACCTGGGGTGGCTGCGCTTCGCCAAGGAGCTCGCTCCAGACATCCACCTGCATGCCTACTCGCCCATGGAAGTGGCCCACATGTGCGACGTGAGCGGCCTGGCCCCCCGCGCCGTGTTCTCGCAGCTGCGCGAGGCCGGCCTGGGCTCCACGCCCGGCACCGCGGCCGAGGTCCTCCATGACGGCGTGCGGGAGCGGATCTCGCCCAACAAGCTTCCGGTGGCGCGGTGGGTGGAGATCATCGAGGCCTCCCACGCCGAGGGCATCCGCTCCACCGTGACCGTGATGTTCGGCCACATCGAGGAGCCGCCGGAGCTGGCCGAGCACATGCGGGTGGTGCGCGAGCTCCAGGAGCGCACCGGCGGGTTCACCGAGTTCGTCCCGCTCTCGTTCATTCCGTTTCAGACGCTGCTCGGGCGCACCCACGGGGTGGTGGAGATCTCCCGGGAGGAGAACCTCAAGCACACCGCCGCCTTCCGGCTGGCGCTGGGGGAGACCGTGACCAACGTGCAGGCCAGCTGGGTCAAGATGGGCCTTGATGCCGCCACCGAGGCGCTGCGCTGGGGGGTCAACGACCTCGGCGGCACCCTCATGGAGGAGTCGATCAGCCGCATGGCCGGCAGCTACCACGGCGTCCGCCTGGAGCCGGAGGACCTGATCGGCGCCGCCCACCGGGCCGGCCGGCCCGCCGCCGAGCGCACCACGCTCTACGAGATCCGCCAGCGGTACGACCTGCCGCTGGCGGCCTGAGCAGGGGCGGCGCGATGAGCGTCGAGCGCCCCCCGGCGCTGTTTGCCGGCGTGGAGCCGCTGGAGGTGTTCGTCGAGCTGCTCGCCGATCTGGACACGGACACCACCTCCACCGAGTTCTACGACCGGATCTGCGAGGCGATCTGCCGGCTGACCACCATGCGGCGGGCGGCCATCTTCATGGCCGACGCCGGGCGGCGGCGGGTCCAGGTGGTCGGCTCCCACGGGACGTCGTTCGACGAGCTGGCCACCCTTCAGCCCACGCCCAGCCTGATTGCCACGCCGATCGCCCAGCGCGCGCTGCTGGAGGATCAGGTGGTGGTGGTCTCCGACGAAATCGAGAATCAGGTCCCGCGGGAGTACGCCGAGCTGTTCGGGATCACCACCCTGGTGTGCACGCCGCTGAGCGCCGCCCGGCGGGCCTATGGCGTGATCTGCGCCGACCGGGGCGGCAAGCGGTTTGACCTGACCGATGGGGAGCGCCACCTCCTGTGGACGCTGGGCAAGACCGCCGCGCTGGTGGCCACCGCGCGCAACGCCACCCGCCAGCAGGAGCGCAGCCGGCGCCTGGGGGAGCGGCTGGAGCTCGCTCGGGAGATCCATGAGCGGGTCATGCAGCGCCTGTTCGGGGTGTCGCTGGCGCTCAGCGCCGAGAAGGCCCTGGACCCGGCGGAGCGCGAGCGCTGCCGGGTGGAGATGCAGGAGGCGCTCAGCGACCTGCGCTCGGCGCTGGAGCGGCCACTGGCCCCCTTGGGGACCGACACCGGCACCACCCTGGCCGCCGAGGTGGCCCGCCTGGTCCAGGCGCCCGGCCCCCAGGTCCGCGTCACCTGGCCGGACGCGGTGACGGTGCCCGCCGATGTGGAGCCGCTGGCGCAGTCGGTGCTCACCGAAGCGCTGCGCAACATCGCCAAGCACGCCACGGCGACCGAGGTGCACGTCACCGTCGCCGCCGACTCGGAGACATTCACGCTGGAGATCGCCAACGACGGCGTCGCCTCCACGGTCCGCGGCGCCGGCATGGGGCTGCGGCTGGCCGCCTTTGAGGCCCTGCAACACGAGGGTGTCGTCGACTTCGGCGCGCCTGAACCCGGGCGCTGGCGGGTGCGGCTCCTCGTGCCCCGGGGCGAGGGGGCGGCGCTCGGCGCGGGGCCGGAGCTGGGGCGGTGAGCACCGAGGCGACCACCCCGCGCCGTCCCGTGGAGCGGCGGCTGCGCGTGCTGGTGGTCGACGACCACGATGTGGTGCACTGGGGCTTCCGCGTGCTGTTGGGCGAGCAGCCCTGGGTGGAGCGCTGCCTGGCGGCGCGCACCGGGGACGAGGCGCTGGCGTTGTTGCCGACGCTGCGTCCCGATGTGGCCCTGGTCGATCTGTTCTTGGCCGGTGAGTCCGGCGCCGACGTGTGCGGGTCGATCCGCAAGGCCTCGCCGCAGACCCGGGTGCTGCTCATCTCCGGGGCGGGCCGGATGTCGGCGGCCGCGGCCCGGGCGGCGGGCGCCAGCGGGTTTGTCTCCAAGGACTGGGAGGCCCGCGAGGTGGCCCGGGCGGTCCGCCTGGTCGGGGGCGGCATGACGCTGTTCGCCCCCGCGGCCGAGCAGCCCGCCCCGCTGCTCACCGACCGGGAGCGGGAGGTGCTGGAGCTGATCGCCGCCGGCTCCACCAACCGGGAGATCGCCCAGCAGCTCTACCTGTCACCCCATACGGTCAAGGAGCACACCAGCGCCGTGTACCGCAAGCTCCAGGCGCGCAACCGGGCCGAGGCGGTGCAGCGGGCCCAGCGGATCGGCCTGCTGTCCTAGGTCCCCCTCGGGCACGGCGTTGGTCCCGCCGGGCGACGCCGGCGACAAAACGACCCCCTGCGGACAGGAAACGCAGCCGGCGTCAGCGCCCGCGCCGACGGGGCCGCGTCATCGCCCGGCCCGGCCCCGCGTCAGCGCCGACGCCGGGCCCACTCAATGGCGGGCAACTTGAACGCGTGGGGGAGATACTGGGTGGCGAGCATGGCGGCTCGGATCGGCAGCCCGGGCACCACCACGCGCCGGCCCGCCTCCAGCCCCTTGACCCCGGCCTCGGCGGCCTGCTCGGCGGTGACCCAGGCCGGACGGGGAACCGCGCGCTCAAACGACTGGCCGCTGACTTCCCATCCGGCGATGTCCCAGAATTCGGTCGACACCGGGCCGGGGGCGAGCGCGGTCACGGTCACGCCGGCGCCGGCCACCTCTTGGTGGAGCGCCTCGGAGAAGGTGAGCACATAGGCCTTGGCCGCCGAATAGCCGGCGGAGTAGGGGAGCGGCTGCATCCCGGCGGTGGAGGCCACGTTGAGGACGGCGCCGCGCCCCTGGCGCACCATCGCCGGCAGAAACGCCGAGGTGAGCGCCACCACCGCCTCCACGTCGACCCGGACCTGCTCCAGCTCCCGGGCCGGGTCGGACTCGTGGAAAGGACCACCGGTGGCGAAGCCGGCGTTGTTGACCAGCACCGCCACCTCCAGCCCCAGCGACTCAACCCGGGCCGGGAGCCGCTGGCGGGAGGCCGCCTTGCCCAGATCGCAGCCGACCGTTTCGGCCCGCACGCCGTGGGCGTCGGACAGCTCCTCGGCCAGCGCGTCGAGCTTGTCCTTGCGCCGGGCCACCAGCACCAGGCCGTGCCCCCGCTCGGCCAGCTCCCGGGCGATGGCGGCACCGATGCCCGACGAGGCGCCGGTCACCAAGGCAGCGGAATCCGGTGTGGGATCGGGCAGGCTCACCGTGTGCAGGCGCCAGCCTACTTCGTCGCCATGAGCGGCGCGCCGCCCGGGCGCCGGAGCAGGAAGCAGGCCCCTCCCCCCGAACGGGGGGAAGTCATGCACACCCCTGTATCAGTGACCGGTGCACGGCGTAGGTTGAACCTAGATGACTACGTCCACTGCCGTCGTCTTCCCTGGTCAGGGAAGCCAGACCGCCGACATGCGCGACCTCGTGGCCGAGGTCCGGCCGGACCTGCTGGAGCAGGTGGCCGAGGTCGTCGGCACCGACCCGTTCCCGCGCACCGATCAGGGCACCCACTTCGCCCAGCCGGCGATCTTCTGTGCCAGCCTGGCCGGCTGGGCCGTGATCGGCCAGCCTGCGGCCGAGCTGATGGCCGGGCACTCGCTCGGCGAGCTGGCGGCCCTGGTGGCGGCCGGCGCCCTGGACGAGCGCCAGGGGCTGGAGCTGGTCGCGCTGCGCGGACGTCTCATGCATGAGGCCGGCGAGCAGGCCGGCCATGGTGGCATGGTTGCCGTTCTGGGCCGCGGCGCCTCCGACCACGCGGCCGAGATCGCCGAGGCCAGCGGGCTGGTGGTGGCCAACGACAACTCACCCCAGCAGATCGTGCTCTCCGGCGACCAGGAGAATCTGCCGGCCGCGCTCGCCCAGGCCAAGGAACTGGGGCTGCGCGCCACCGAGTTGGATGTGACCGGCGCGTTCCACTCCCCGTTGATGGCCTCAGCGGTGCCGGAGTTTGCCCGCGCGCTCCAGGCCACCACCTTCACCTCGTCCCAGGCCACCGTGGTCTCGGCGGTCACCGCCCAGCCGTTCACCGATCCCCGGCGGGAGCTGGCCGAGGCGCTGACCCAGCCGGTCCGGTGGCGCGAGACGATGCTGACGCTGCGCCGGCTCGGCGCCGAGCGCTTCATCGACGTCGGCCCCGGCCGGGTCCTGACCGGGCTGGCCAAGCGCACCCTGTCCGACGTGGAGCTGGTCAATGCCTGAGCCGCGCACCGACGGGTGTGCCCTGGTCACCGGCGCCTCCCGGGGGATCGGCGCCGCCATCGCCCGCGCGCTGGCCGAGGACGGCTGGGGCGTCGGCGTCAACTACCGCGCCGATCGCGCCGGCGCCGAAGCCGTGGTGGCCGAGATTGAGAGCGCGGGGGGCCGGGCGCTGGCGCTCGCCGGTGACGTGGCCGACCCGGAGGTTCCCGACCGCCTGTTTGAGACGCTGGAGAACCACTTCGGCTGTCCGGTGCTGGTGCTCGTCAACAACGCCGGGATCACTGCCGACAACCTCACTCCATCGCTGAGCGACGACGCCTGGAACGGGGTGCTGGAAACCGATCTCAACGCGGCGTTCCGCCTCACCCGGCGAGCGCTGCGGGCGATGATGCGCGCCCGCGCCGGCCGGATCGTCAACATCTCATCGGTCTCCGGGCTGCGGGCCAACCCCGGCCAGGCCAACTACGCGGCCGCCAAGGCGGGGCTGATTGCGCTCACCAAGACATCGGCGGTGGAGGTGGCCCGACGGGGCATCACCATCAACGCCGTTGCCCCGGGCCTGATCGAAACCGACATGATGGCCGGGGCCTCGTCGGAGCTGGTGGCGCATATTCCGGCCCGGCGTGTCGGGACCCCGGACGAGGTGGCCGCCTGCGTCCGGTTCCTGGCCTCCGACGCGGCCAGTTACGTGACCGGGGCGGTACTGAGCGTTGACGGCGGTCTCGCCGCGTAAGTCGATATCGAATAAGGAGAGCAGACATGTCAGTGACAACCGAGCAGGTGGAGAGCCGGGTGGTGGAGACCCTGGCCAGCTTCGGACCGGACGCCAGTCAGATCACGCGGTCGGCGACGTTTGAGGAGCTGGACATCGACTCCCTGGACCTGGTGGAGCTGGCGCAGGTGGTGGAGGACGAGTACGGCGTCGTGCTCAAGGGCGAGGACATGAAGGAGCTCAAGACCGTCGGCGACGCCATCGATCTGATCGTCGAGCGGGCGAAGTAGTGAGCGCCGTGCCGGAGAAGCGCAGGGTCGTGGTGACCGGCCTGGGCGCCGTCACCCCACTCGGCCTGGGCGCCACCACGCTGCATGAGCGGTGGGCGGCGGGGGAGGTCGGGATCGCCGACGGCCTCGGCGCCTGCCGGGAGTTTGACCCCAAGGACCACCTGTCGGTCAAGGAGGCGCGGCGCCTGGATCGCTTCTCCCAGCTGGCCGTGGTGGCCGCCGGCGAGGCCATCGAGCAGGCCGGGTGGAGCGAAGAGCCGCCCTTTGACCCGATGCGGGTCGGCTGCGTGATCGCCACCGGGATCGGTGGACAGTCGACCGTCGAGACCCAGCTGGGCGTCATGCGAGACCAGGGTCCGCGGCGGGTGTCCCCGCTGGGCATCCCGATGTACATGCCCAACGCCGCCGCGGCCGCGGTGACGATGAAGTTCAAGCTGCGCGGCCAGAGCTTCGGCGTCATGTCGGCGTGCGCGTCGAGCGCGCACGGCATCGGGTGCGCGCTGCGCATGGTCCAGTACGGCGACGCCGACGCGGTCGTCTGCGGTGGATCGGAGGCGACCCTGACCGACTTCGCCATCACCTCGTTCACCAACATGGAGGCGCTGTCGCCGACCGGGATCTCCCGTCCGTTCGATGCCCGGCGCGACGGGTTTGTGATGGGGGAGGGCGCCGGCGTGCTGGTGCTGGAGGACGCCGAGGCGGCCGAGGCCCGCGGCGCCACCATCCTCGGTGAGGTGGCCGGCTACGGCTCCACCACCGACGCTCACCATCTGACGGCCCCGGAGCCGACCGGCGGCCCGGCGGCCCGGGCGATTGAGCTGGCCCTGCGTGACGCCGGGGCTGACGCCTCCCAGATCGACTACATCAACGCCCACGGTACCTCGACCCAGCTCAACGATGCGGCCGAGACCGCGGCCCTGAAGCGGGCCCTCGGCGACGAGGCCAAGCGGATCCCGGTGTCCTCCACCAAGTCGGCCATCGGCCACACGCTGGGCGCCGCCGGCGCCGTGGAGGCGGTGGCCACGTTCCGGACGCTGATGACCGGCGTGATCGCCCCCACGCTCGGTTACGAGGTCCCGGATCCGGAGCTGGATCTGGACTACGTGCCCGGCGAGTCGCGCCCGCTGGTTACCGGTAACGGGCGGCCGCTGGCGCTCTCCAACTCGTTTGCCTTCGGCGGCCACAACGTGACGCTGGCGCTGCGGGGCGCCCCCCGGTGAGCGCCACCGTCCTCACTGGGCGGGCGGCGGCGGTCCCCCGGCTCGGCCCGCTGGAGCGCCTGGAGGTCCTCTGTGATGAGGGGTCGGTCCGGGTGCTGCGTTCCCGCGTCCGCTCGTCGCGGCTCGGCGACCGCGCCGCCGCCGGCGACGGGGTGGTCGGCGCCACCGGCACCGTCGCGGGCCGGCCGATCGCCTGCTACGCCCAGGACGGCTCGTTCCTGGGCGGCTCGCTGGGCGAGCGCCACGCCGATACCATCATCCGGGTCCTGTCGCTGGCCGGGCGGGCCCGGATGCCGGTGATCGGCTTTGTGGAGTCCGGTGGCGCGCGCATGCAGGAGGGCACGGCGGCGCTGGCCGGCTACGGGCGCATCTTCCGGGAAACGGTGGCCCTGAGCGGAATCGTGCCCCAGATCTCGATCGTGTCCGGCGCCTCGGCCGGCGGCGGCGCCTATTCCCCGGCGCTCACCGACCTGATTGTCATGACCGAGGACGCCGCCATGTTCCTCACCGGCCCGGGGGTGGTGCGCGAGGCGCTCGGTGAGGAGATCGACGCCGCCGGTCTGGGCGGACCGCACGTCCATGCCCGCAACGGTGTCTGCCACCTGGTGGAGCGCGACGAGGCCAGCGCCGCCCTGCGCGTGCGGGACCTCCTCTCCTACCTGCCCTCGGCGGCCGGTGACCGGCCGCCGGTGGCCCCGGCGGGTGGACCGGCCGAGCCGGACCCGGCGGCGTTCGTGCCCGCCGCCTCCCGTAGTGCCTACGACATCCGCGACGCGCTGGGCGGCATCGTCGACGCCGGCTCGGTGCTGGAGCTGTGCCCGCGCTGGGCGCGCAACATGGTCACCGCCCTGGCCCGGCTGGACGGCCGGCCGGTTGGAATCGTCGCCAATCAGCCGCGCTACCTGGGCGGCGTGCTCGACGCCGAGGGGTCCGAGAAGGCCGCCCGGTTTGTCAACTTCTGCAACGACTTCGGCGTGCCGCTGATCGCCGTTGTCGACACGCCCGGGTTCATGCCGGGGTCCAAGCAGGAGCGCGCCGGGGTGATCCGCCACGGGGCCTCACTGGTCCGCGCGTTCGCCCACGCCCGGGTGCCGAAGTTCACCGTGGTCCTGCGCAAGTCCTATGGAGGCGCCTACATCACCATGAACTCCCGTGACCTGGGGGCCGACCTGGTGCTGGCCTGGCCGGACGCCGAGCTGGGGATCATGGGCGCCCGGGCGGCCGTGGGGATCGTCAACCGGCGAGAGCTGCGCGCCGCCGTGGACCCGGAGGCCGAGCGCGACCGACTCGCCGACGCCTACGCCGAGCAGCACCTGCGGGCCGAGAGCGCCGCCGCCGAGGGGTTCGTCGACGAGATCGTGGAACCCGCCGAGACCAGGGACCGGCTCGTCTGGGCGTTGCGTTCGTTTGGCGGCGAGGTCGGTGGTCGCCGGTGATCCTGGAGGGCAAGCGCCTTCTCATCACCGGTGTTATCACCAAGGACTCCATCGCCTTCCACGCCGCCGAGCAGGCCCAGCGGGAGGGCGCCACCGTGCTGCTGAGCAGCTTCGGCCGGGCCCGGCGGATGACCGAGCGGGCGGCTCAGCGGCTCCCGGAGCCGGTGGACGTGCTGGAGCTTGACGTCAACCAGCCGCAGGACCTGACGGCGCTCACCGAGACCCTGGGCGAGCGCTGGGGCGGGATCGACGGCGTGCTGCACGCCATCGCGTTCGCGCCTCAGGACGCGCTGGGAGGGGCGTTCATGACGGCCCCGGCCGACAGTGCCAAGCAGGCGTTTGAGACCAGCGCGTTCTCGCTGAAGGCGCTGGCCGCGGCGGTGGCGCCGCTCATGTCCCCGGGCGCCAGCATCGTCGGCATGGACTTCGACGCCAGCGTGGCCTGGCCGATCTATGACTGGATGGGCGTGGCCAAGGCGGCGCTGGAGTCGGTGTCCCGGTACCTGGCCCGGGACCTGGGCCCCCACGGCATCCGGGTCAACCTGGTGTCGGCGGGCCCGCTGGGGACGGTGGCCGCTCAGGGCATCCCCGGGTTTGACCAGCTCGCCGACCTGTGGCGCCGGCAGGCCCCGCTGGGTTGGGACACGGCCGATGCCGGACCGGTGGCCCGCACCGTCTGCTGGCTGCTGTCGGACTACTCGCAGGGCATCAGCGGCGAGATCATCCACGTTGACGGGGGGTTTCACGCCGTGGGCGCCCCCTCGGCGGTCTGACCGCCCCGCGTCAGCGGAACAGGTCCTCGGCTTCCCCGCGCAGCAGCGGCCCTACCCCGGGCCCGTCCTCTGCGGTGACATGGCGGCCGGCGCCGCTGACCAGCACCGCCGGCTGCCGGGCGTCCTTGGCCCGGGCCAGGTCCGCGGCTGCCGCCAGCTCGTCAGCGACGGCGATCAGGGTGGCCCGGAGCTCCCGGCCGCGGCTGTCGGTGCGCCCCCGCCAGTCGTCGAGGACCCGGAGGCCGGCGCAGCCGATGGCCACGTCACACTGCCCGTGGCGCCAGGCGCGCCCGAAGGAGTCGGTGATCAGCACGGCCGGGGCGGTGCCGAGCCGGCGCCGCAGGCCGGCCCGCAGCCTCCGGGCCGAGTCATCCGGGTCGACCGGAAGCAGCACCACGGTCTCGTCCCCGGGGCTGTTGGAGGCGTCCACCCCGGCGTTGGCGCAGACAAACCCATGATGGGTGACGCTGATCAGGACGCCGTGGGCGGCTCGCCGCACCTCGGCCGTCTCGTCCAGGACGACCTGGACGTGGCGCGGGTCCTTGCCGAGCTCGGCGGCCAGGGCGACCGCGCGGGAACCGGGCGTCACTGCACCCAGGGCGCGGAGGCGCCCCTCGCACTTGGAGATCAGCTTGTGGGCCACGACGAGCACGTCGCCGGGGTGGGGCGAGCCCGCGGGCATCGCCGCCGCCAGGAGCGCGGCGGGGTCGTCGCCCGGGTGAGCCTCCGGGACTCCGGCGAGCGCCACCGCACCGATCGGCATGCCGGGCCTAGCTCCGGCTCCGTGACAGCTGGCGCAGCATGCCCCGGGTGTGGGCGGCGCCGCCATGGCGTTCCTGGAGGACCGCCTCCACCGCCGCCAGGTCATCCGGGGTGTCGATGTCCAGGGCCAGTGACGGCACCTCCACGGTCCGCGCGGTGACGCCGGCGGCAGTCGCCTCCTCATGGTGGCGCCGATGGCTGCCGGGGCCGAAGGAGGGGGCGAGCGCGTGGGGCGGCGTCAGAACCAGGGCGTTGGTTCCGGTGCCGTGGCGGTCGGGCACCACCAGCACCGACGGCGGCTCCACCGCCTCGGCGAGGAGCGCGTCGAGCTCCGCCGGGTCAAGCAGCGGACAGTCGCCGGGGACGAGCAGGGCCCGGTCGATGCCCAGCTCCCGGGCCCGGCTGATGCCCCGGCGGGCGGCGGTGTTGTGGCCCTCATCCGCGTCGTCGGCCACCATCGCGCCGTAGCCGCCGGCGATCCGCTGCACGCCGTGGTCGCTGGAGACCACCAGCACCTCGTCGACGCGCGCCGACCGACGGAGCGCCACCAGCACGTCGGAGAACATGGCCTCCACCAGGGCGCGCCGGGGTGCCGGGTCAAGCTCCTCCCGCAGCCGGTGCTTGGCGTCCTGGAGCCGCTTGAGGGGCAGGATGGCGATCGTCGTCATCGTCAACTACACGCTAGTTGTCCGACGCGGCTGCGCCCAGCCCAGTGAGCGCGAATTGAAGGGTGGCGTCAGCCAGTCGGCGACGGCCGCCGGCGTCCGGCATGAGCACGTCGGTCTGAAGCGTGGTGACGGCGGCGGTGGGTTCATCGGCCACCAGACCGTCGATCAGGGTGTCATACATGGCGGCCACTCCGGCGCTGGTGATCGGCTGTCCGGCCCACTGCAGACAGGCCTCGGTCGGCCCCTTGAGGACCCGGCCGCCCACCAGGGGACTCACGGCCACCACCGGCGCCGGGCTGGACCGGATGGCGGCGGCGACCCCCTCCAGGGCGAGGATGGGGCCGATGGAGATGACCGGATTGGAGGGACCGATGATGATGGCCCGGGCGCCGGCCAGCGCGTCCAGCACCTCGGGGGTGGGGGCCGCGGCCCGCGCGTGGCGGAACTCGACGTCCTGGACCGGGCCCTGCCCGCCGCGCTGGATCATGAACTCCTGGAGGGGCCACCATCGCCCGTCGGCCAGCACCCGTGTGCGCACCGGCCGGTCGCTCATGGGCAGCACCGCGGCTCCGACCCCCAGGGCGCGGCCGATGCCCGCCTGGACCTCGGTCAGCCGGGACCCGGCATCCAGGAGACGGGCGCGCTCCAGCGCGATGGCGAGGTCGCGATCGCCCAGGTTGAACCAGACGTCGACGCCGAGCTCGCGCAGCCCATCCATAACCGCGAACGTGTCCCCGGCCAGCCCCCAGCCGCGCTCGTCGATGCGATCGGCCAGCCAGAACGTCACCAGGTCCGGGTCCGGCGAGACGTACCCCCCGTAGATCTCCACGTCGTCGCCCGTGTTGACGATGACCACCAGATCATCGGCGCCGACCACGTTCAGCATCCCGCGCGCCAGCTTGGCGCCTCCGGTGCCGCCGGCGAGGATGACGACCGGCCCGGCCGGGCTCACCCGGAGAGGCCGGTGATCTTGATCCCGGCCCGAGCCTTGTTGCGCACGTTGATCGAGATGATCAGCGGGGTGAGCGATTCGACGATCCTGGCCATTTCCAGGGGCCCGCAGTCGACCGGGCGCAGGCCATCTATCCGGTCCACCAGCTCGGCCAGCCTGGCCTTGTCGGCCCGGCGATCGCCGCAGATGAGCACGTCCTCGTCCAACTGGTGGTCCAGATCGGACAGGAGCGCGGCACTCACCGTATGAAAGGCGGACACCACTCGGATGCCCTCGGGAACCATCTCCTGGGCCTGCTGGGCGGCGGAGCCCTGCCAGACACCGAGTGTCCGTGTGGCCCGACCGCTGACCGCGGCCGCCAGGGGCACGGTGGCGTCGACCACCAGCTGGTCTTCGGCGAGGACGTTCTTGAGGTTGGTCAACGTCTCGGACTGCGAGCGGAAGGGCACGCTGAGGATGACCATGGGGGCGTCGCGGACCGCCTCGGCGTTCTCGGCGCCCCGGAAGCTGCCTCCGGGGACCTGCGCCTGCAGCCGCGCCACCGCCTCCTGGGCGCGCTCGGCGTTGCGCGAGCCGATCACCACCGGCATTCCGGCTCGGCCCAGCCGGGCCGCCAGGCCGAATCCGAGAGCGCCGGTGCCGCCGACGATGCAGGTTTGCGATTCCATTAGGCGCCGCAGTCTAGGCCGCCGCGCGGGCATATAGTTCGCGGCGGGTGCGACGACTGTGTGGGGTATTGGTGGGGGTGAGCCTGGCGCTGCTGTCGGCGGCGGCCACGGCGTGGGCGGCCCCGGGCGCTCCGGCTCCCATCCCCGTGGTCTCCTCCTCGCTCACCCAGTCGGTGCACAACCTGGTGTGGAAGGTGACGCTCGCTTCCCCGTTCTCCCCGGCGGCGCTGCAGCGGGCCGGGGGCCAGCTCTGCCTGCTGGTGGAGCGCCCCGGCAACGGGAGCGTCTCCGGCCAGGTGTGCGTGCTCCCGCCCCGGGCCGGGGCGCGGTCGCCGCGCCTCAGCTTCCAGACGGTGACCCGCGCCGGCCCGGGAGCCCCGCGGGCGGTGGCGGCGACGCTGACCCGGGCCAGCTCCCGGCAGCTGACCGCCACGTTTCTGCCCAGCGCGATCGGCAACGCCTACCGCCCACTGCGGTGGCAAACGCTGAGCGCCCTGGCGGCGCCGCCCTGCCTGCCGCCCCGGACCGGAGCCACGCGGTGCGGTGTTCAGGTTCCGGCCCGGCCCGCCCTGCTCCGCCTCCACACGCCACAGCTCGTCGGCTGCACGGCGAGCGGGCCCCCGCTCGTCTACGACCGGCCGGCCGCCGGACGGGTGATCGCCCTGACCTTTGACGACGGCCCCTGGTACCTGACCCCGGCGTTCCTGGGGGTGCTGGAGCGCTACCACGTCCCGGCCACGTTCTTTGAGATCGGCGAGCAGGTCGGCCCGTTCGGGCAGGGGGGCGCCATCCAGCGCCGGATGCTTGCCGACGGCGACATGATCGGCGATCACACCTGGAGCCATCAGGATGTGGCGGGCGCCGGCGCGCTGGCCCGCACCCAGATCCAGGACGCGGCCGCGGCGATTCGCCGGGCCACCGGAGGGTTTGCGCCCTGCCTGTTCCGGGCGCCCTACGGGGCGATGAGCCCCGCCCTCATCGCCGAGGCGCGCGGAATGGGCTTCACCACCATCCAGTGGAACATCGATCCGCGGGACTGGGCACGGCCGGGGGTGGGCGAGATTGAGTCCAACATCCTTGGCAATGCTCGGCCGGGGTCGATCGTTCTCATGCACGACGGCGGCGGCGATCGCTCCCAGACGCTGGCCGCGCTGCCGGACATCATCACCACGCTGCGCAGCCGGGGTTACCGGTTTGTCACCGTCACGCAGCTGCTGGGGCTGCGTCTGATCTACCGGTAGACCGGGCGAGCTCGGCGTCCAGCTCGTCGACGAGCAGCAGCGCGAACTGAAGTACACCGTCGAGGGTGGCTGAGTCGATGGCGGTCGCCACGTCCCCGCGCTGATGAGACCGCGGCGCCAACCCGCGCGGGTCGACCGCGCCGACCGTCAGGGCGGCGAGCCCGCGGGCACGGGCCGGAAACGCCGGCGTGGTGCCGCGTCCCCGGACGGGGGTGGCGGTGAGGCCGCCGGTGCCCGCGCGCGTGGCCAGCGCCCGCAGCCGGGCTCCGTAGCGCAGCGGGAGGAGGGGGCCGTCGCTGATCCACCAGCCGGGAACTCCGCCCCCGGACGGGCCGATCCCCAGGACCACGGCATCCCGGCGCCTGACCTCCCGCCGCCGGCGGCGGAGGTACCGGCCCAGCCCGGTCATGGATCCGTCGCCGCTGCCCTGGAGGACGAGCTCCACCGCCACCCGCCGAGGCGGGGCGGCGTCCAGGGCGCGGACCAGCGCCACCGCCACCGCGGCGCCCGCGGCATTGTCGCCGGCGGCTGGGCCGAACGGTGAGACCGCCACGTCCAGCAGCAGGGCCAGCCCCACCACGAGCGCCGCGGTGGGCACCAGCTGGAGCGCACCCACCGGCGTTCCGGAGGCGCCCCCGGCCCGAAGGCCGGCGACGGCGAGCAGCCAGATCAGCCCAATGATCAGCCAGCCCAGCCAGCCGGGCGTCAGCGCGCCCCGCCCGGCGAGCCGCTTGAGTGCCGCCACCGGCCGCCGCAGGCCGTCCCGGTAGGCGATCCCGGTCCGGCCGGCGTCGTAGTTGGCGGTGACGATCAGACGGACCGGCGCTGGGCCCGCCGTCGGCCTCTCCGGGAGCCGGCCCGGCGCCGGACTGACCACGTTCTGGCTGGCGCGCTCCGGGGTCAGCCGCCGGCCGAGCGAGACCCCGATGAGGCCGTCGGTGAGCACCGACAGGAGGGCCGCCAGCACGATCGCCCCGCCCACCACGGCATGCGAGACCGCCACCAGGCTGCCGGCGACGGCGAGCAGGCAGTGCCAGACGTGGGCCAGGGCCCAGTTGGGCCGGCACCAGAACGTCTCCAGGCGCACCTCCCGGCGCGCTGAGCGGACCTGATCGGCCAACCAGAGGGCGCCCCGGCGCTCAGCATCGGTGCCGGCGCCCCGGCCGGAGAAGCCGGCCAGCCCGGCGGCGGTGTCGGCAGCTGACATCGGGCCGGATCATCCCAGGGGGCGCACTGCGGAGGCCCCGGTCCATCTAGTACAACGAAAGAAATGACCGCTGGGCAGGACGAGCTGCTGGACGTGGCCCATGCCGCCGCCCGCGCCGCCGCGGCCGAGCTCACCCCCCGGTTCGGCCACCACCAGCCGGGCATTCGGGCCAAGAGCGGGCCCACCGACCTGGTCTCCGACGCCGATCTGGCGGCCGAAGCGGCGATCCGCCGGGTGCTCAGCGAGCGACGCCCGGACGATGCCGTCCTGGGGGAGGAGGGAGGCGCCAGCGGCGACGGTGACCTGCGCTGGGTGATCGACCCACTGGACGGCACCATCAACTTCCTATTCGGCGTGCCCATGTTTGCGGTCAGCGTCGCCTGCGAGGATGCCGACGGTGCCCTGGCGGGCGTGGTGCTGGACCCCATCCGGGAGGAGACGTTCGCCGCCACTCGGTCCGGCGCGGCCACGCTCAACGGCGAGGCGATCGCCGGCTCCACGCGGGATGACCTGTCCACCTCGCTGGTGGCCACCGGCTTTGCCTACGACGCCGATGTGCGCGCCCGCCAGGCCGAGGTGCTGGCCCGGCTCCTGCCCCGGGTCCGCGACATCCGGCGGGCCGGCGCGGCTGCCCTGGACCTCGCCTGGTGTGCCTGCCGCCGCTACGACGCCTACTACGAGCGCGGCGTGAAGCTCTGGGACATCGCCGCCGGCGGCCTGATCGCCGCCCGGGCGGGGCTGGAGGTGCGGGATCTGGCCGAAGGGCCGGACGGTCCGTCCGGGGTGGCGACGGCGCCACCGGCCCTCATCGATCCGCTGCTGGCCCTGATCCTCGATGCCTGAGAAACGGCGCCGGGCCGGCCGGTCCCGGCGGGCCTAGACTATGCCCGCCCCCGCGGCGGTGGTGGAACGGTAGACACGATGGACTCAAAATCCATTGTCCTTCGGGACGTGTGGGTTCGAATCCCACTCGCCGCATAGCGCAGCCGGCCGGATTCTCGCCGCCTGCCATACCCGGACCAGGCCGCTGCCCGGCGTCCGACCGGGTACCGGTGCGCGCTCGCTCCCCCGCGCCCCGCGGCCGCTTCCAGGCGCCCGGCGCCGGCGCGCTGCCAGCCCCGTCGGGCGAATGGCCCCAGAAACGCAGTCATGACCTGCGGTTCCCTGCTAGTCTAAACGCAGGCCAAGACTTCGTTTACGGAAAGGACCCGAACCCGTGACCCAGACCGAGGTGTCAAGCGCGTCCCCCGCCGTCGTGGACCCCCACACCAGCCGGCGGTGGTGGATTCTGGCGATCCTGGGGATCGCCCAGCTGATGGTGGTGCTCGACGCCACCGTGGTGAACATCGCCCTGCCCCACGCCCAGGCCGACCTGCACTTCTCCAACAGCGCCCGGCAGTGGATCGTGACCGCCTACTCGCTGGCGTTCGGCAGCCTGCTGCTGCTGGGGGGACGGCTCGCTGACGTGTGGGGACGCAAGCGCATGTTTCTGATCGGCGTGATCGGCTTTGCCGCCGCCTCGGCGGTGGGCGGGGCCGCCCTGAGCTTCCCGATGCTCGTGGCCGCCCGAGCGGTGCAGGGGGCGTTCGGTGCGGTGCTCGCTCCGGCGGCCCTGTCGCTGCTGACGACGACCTTCACCCACCCGGCTGAGCGGGGCAAGGCGTTTGGCATCTACGGCGGCATCGCCGGAGCTGGGGCGTCGATCGGCCTGCTGCTCGGCGGGGTGCTCACCGAGTACCTCAATTGGCGCTGGACGATGTACGTCAACGTCGTGTTCGCCATCATTGCCGCCGCCGGCGGCCTGGCCCTCCTCACCGCCCACGCCACCCAGAAGCGCGACCCCATCGACAAGATCGGCACCGTTCTGGCCGCCGCGGGCCTGTTCGCCATCGTCTACGGCTTCGCCCACGCGGCCACCAAGTCCGGGAGCGCCGGTTGGACCGACCCGCAGACGATCGCCTTCCTGGTGGTCGGGGTGGCGCTGCTGAGTGTGTTTGTGATCGTGGAGCGCCGGGTCTCGCATCCGCTGCTGCCCCTGCGGGTGGTGACCGACCGCAACCGCGGTGGCGCCTATGTGGCCATGTTCCTGGCGTCGATCGGCATGTTCGGCGTGTTCCTGTTCCTCACCTACTACCTGGAGTCGACGCTCGGCTACAGCCCCATCAAGACCGGACTGGCGTTCCTGCCCCTGACCGGCGCGGTGATGATCACCGCCGGGCTTGGCAACACGGTGCTCATCTCCCGGGTCAGCCCGCGGCTGCTGGTGCCGGGCGGCCTGCTGGTGGGCGCGGCCGGGATGGCCCTGCTGACCCGGATCGGCCTGCACTCCAGCTATGCCAGTGACATCCTGCCCTCGCTGCTGCTGGTGGCGGTGGGACTGGGGCTGGTGTTCGCCCCCTGCTTCAGCCTGGGGACCCTGGGGGTCCGCGGCGGAGACGCCGGAGTGGCCTCGGCCACCGTGAACGTCGCCCAGCAGATCGGCGGCTCCATCGGCACGGCGCTGCTCAACACCATCGCCACCAGCGCGGCGGCCGCCTACGTCACCGCTCATATGGTGGGGCGTCCGTCGCCGACGCTCATGGCCGAGGCGGCCGTGCACAGCTACACGGTGGCGTTTGCGGTCGGAGCCGGCATCTTCGTGCTCGCCGCCCTGGTGGTGTGGCCGCTGCTCCGACCGGGGGTGGCCGACCTGGCGGCGAACGAGGGGATGGACCCGGTCACAATGCACGCATGACCACCGCCGGGCCGCCCCGCCGGTTGCGGGCCGATGCCGCCCGCAACCGGCAGGCCCTCATCGACGCCGCCCAGCGGCTGTTCGCCTCCCGCGGCCTGTCGGTGACGCTGGACGACATCGCCGCCGAGGCCGGCGTCAACGTCGCCACCGCCTACCGTCATTTCGCCAACAAGCACGAGCTCATCGCCGCGTTTCTGCGGCAGATCATCGAGGACGCGCTGGCGATCGCCCAGCGGGCCGCCGCCGAGGAGGACCCCTGGCAGGGCCTGACCAACTTCCTGAGTCAGACCGTCGACCTGATGGCGGCCAATCGGGCCCTGCATGACGTGTTCACCCCGGGCCTGGCCGATGATTGGCTGGAGTGGATCGACGAGCAGTTTGAGCCGCTGCTGCGGGGCTTGATCATCCGCGCCCGGGAGGCGGGGACACTGCGGGCGGACATAGAGCCCGGCGACCTGGGGGTGATCCTGCAGATGCTCGCCGCGGTGGGCGACATCCAGACCGACGATCGGCCAGCGCTGCTGGGACGGTATCTGGAGCTCGTCCTGGCCGGGCTGCGGCCCTCGCCGACCCCGCTTCCGGGGAGCGCGCCCAGCCCGGCCGAGGCCCGCTCAGGCCTCCGCGGTCTCCGGCCCGGTGGCGATCGGCTTTGACCCCCGCCGGCGGGCCTCGTCCAGCGGGACCTCGGTCTCCACGTTCCAGCCCTGGGAGAACGCGACCATGGAGACGACAATCAGCGCCAGCTCCACCGGGATCAGCAGGAGCGTGAGCGTGCCCAGCAGATCCGGAGACAGGCCGGCTCCGCCGAACAGCGACTGAGCCGGGCCGAAGCCGGCGCTGGTGCGGTCAAACCAGCTGGTGCCGGCGAGCCCCAGCGTGGCGATGGCGGCGATGATCAGCAGCAGAATTGCCAGCGCGGCGGCGATCGGCAGCAGCCCCCGCGCCCACCGGGCGATGTAGTAGGCGACGACCAGGTAGAGGAACATCCAGACGAAGTTGACGGGCTTCATGCCCTGCAGCTTGCTCCAGCCGCCGATCGTCACAATCAGCATCAGCGCCACCGAGGCCAGCAGGATCCCGATGATCACCAGCTTGGTGAGCTTGCAGATCGCCTTGTCCCGGTTGGGATGGATGACGGCGTAGCCGGGCCGGACGTTGCGCACCTGAGCCACGGCGGGCACGATACCTCTCGGAAACCAAGGATGCGGCAGTTTCCGGCGCGGTGCCTCACAATCCTCTGGCGTGCCGCGCGGGCGTGGCGAAATGGTAGACGCGCCGGCTTTAGGTGCCGGTGGGCGCAAGCCCGTGGGGGTTCGAGTCCCTCCGCCCGCATCATGGGTACCATCGCAGGGCCCCATGGGGACCCCACAGGGGAGTGAGTTAATGGCTATGCGCGCGGTCTCCAAAACCGTGAATCCGGGTTCGAATCCCGGCTCCCCTGCTTCTGAGCCCATCCGCCTGAAGTGATCTCTCACACCGTCTACCGGACCTTCAACACGTCCCGCCGGCGCGAGTTTGTGCGAATCACCGAGGACGTGGCCGAGGCCGTCCGCGACGCCGGGATCGCCGAGGGCATGGTGGTGGTCTGCGCCATGCATATCACCGCCGGCGTCTGGATCAACGACGACGAGCCCGGCCTCCAGGCCGACACGCTGGAGTGGCTGGATAAGGTGGCGCCGCCCAGCTGGAAGGAGCCTGCGAACGAGGTGGCCCGGGAGCTGCTTCCCGATCCCGGTGACTACCGCCACCACGCCGGCGGGGAGGACAACGGCGATGCCCACCTCAAGAACCTCCTCGTCCACCACCAGGTGATCGTTCCGGTCACCGAGGGCCGGCTGGATCTGGGCCCCTGGCAGCAGGTCTTCTACTGCGAGTTTGACGGCGGCCGGCCCAAGCGGCTGGTGATCAAGGTGCTGGGGGAGTAGTCACGGAGCCGTCGCGGATCTTCGCTGGGTCGCTGTTGGACGGTCGCGTGGCCCTGGTCACCGGGGGCGGGACCAACCTGGGCAAGGCGGCGGCCGCGGAGCTGGTGCGTTGCGGGGCCCGGGTGGTGATCGCCGGACGGCGGGCCGAGGTGCTGGCCCAGACGGCGGCCGAGCTGGGGGAGAGCTGCTCCTGGGTGGCCGGCGACATCCGGCGTCCCGAGTCCGCGGAGGAGCTGGTGCGCGCCGCGCTGGACCGCCACGGTCGGCTTGATCTCCTCCTCAACAACGCCGGCGGCCAATACTTCGTTCCGGCCGAGGGGATCACGGACAAAGGGTGGTCCGCGGTCACCCGGCTCAACATCGGCGGCACCCTCACCATGTGCCGGGCCGCCCATCAGCTGGTGATGGGCCGCGCCGGAGGCACCGTCGTCAACGTGACCGTCTCGCCCCACCACGGGATGCCGGCAATGGCCCACACCGGGGCCGCCCGAGCCGCCGTGGAGGCGCTCACCCGCGAGCTGGCGCTGGAGTGGGCCGACGACGGGGTCGCCGTGCTGGCGGTGGCCCTGGGGCGGCTGGCCACCGAGTCCCTGCGCAAATACCCGGCCGAGCTGTGGCGCCGGGCGGCCGAGTCGGTGCCGCTCCAGCGCCTCGGCGAGGTGGAGGAGTACGGCTGGCTGGTCGCCCTGCTCGGTACCCCGCTGGCCCAGGCCCTGTCCGGCTCGGTGGTGACGCTGGATGGCGCCCTGGACAACTGGACCGGCCCCTGGCCGCCCCCGGATCTCGTCCGGGACGGCCAGGTCCCGACCGAGGAGCGGGTGGTCGCGACGGCGCCCGCCGATGCTCCGCCCACCGCCGCCGAGAAGGGCTAACATCGCCGTCACTCGCGGGCGAAGTGTTGTGGTTGCACAGAAGCCTTCCAAGCTTCTAGGGCGGGTTCGATTCCCGTCGCCCGCTCTCACCGCCCAGCCCGCCTGCTGCGGTCCGGCCGTTCCCGCCGGCCGGCCGGCCGGCCCGCCCGTTCCGCCGGCCGGCCCGCCCCGCCGCCCGCAGCGGGTTATCATCGTCGCACCACGGGGAGTGGCGCAGTCTGGTAGCGCACCCGGCTGGGGGCCGGGCGGTCGCAGGTTCAAATCCTGTCTCCCCGATGTAAGGAAAGCCCCGCTCAGGCGGGGTTTTTGTTTGTGCGAAGACGACAGTCAGGACGCGGGATGTTCTGTTTGTGTACTGTTTCCCGGGGCGGTCGCTTCTCTAGCGCGAGGCGACCGCAATGGCCAGGCCCGCTGCCCGCTTGGGACGACCGAGCAGCGCGGTGCCGCGGCGGCGGGCCGTCCGAGCGCCCCCGCTTCGTGCGCGAGCAGGTGCTGGCCTCGGCTCAGCGGAGCGCGCATGTGCAGCGTAATCCGACGCGGAGGGACGAAGGCAGAGTCGCGCTTTGCTGACAGAGGAGGGCTCGTGCGTCGTGCGGCGCGAGCGTGGGCAGCGCCCTGCCACCCGCGCATTGCGAGACGCGCGGCCGAGCCGGGTTGCGTCCCTTTGCCGCTGTAAATTCGCTCGCGGTCAGGTTCCCGGGGGTGAGTCTATGCGGCGGTGATCTCCTCGTCGAGGGTGTCTGGGTCGGCTTGGTGGTATTTGATTCGGTAGAGGTGTTGGCGGTCGACGTCGGTGAACGTGGCGCCGTTGCTGGCGTGGCTGAAGAACAGGTCAAGCACCGCCCAGACGAGTGACAGGCAGCTGGTCTCGCCGGGGAAACGGCCCATCACCTTGGTGCGCCGGCGGACCTCTCCGAGCGACCGTTCAAGAAGGTTGGTTGACCGCCACCGTTCGCGGTGTCTGAGCGGATAGCGCAGATGCACGACCAGGGCGTCGAGGTCGTCGCCGAGACAGCGAGCGGCTGACTCATAGCCGCGATGCTCGAGTTCTGCGATGAGGACCTGGAGACGGAGCTTGCCGTCCTTGACCGACGTCGCGTCGGTGAGCGCTGACCAGTAGTTAAACCGGACCCGGTCGTGCTCTGACTTGGGGAGCTTGGCCTGGAGATTGCGCAGGCGGTGAACCGCGCAGCGCTGGCGGTCCGCCCGCGGCCAGACCTCCTCGATCGCCGAGGGCAGCCCCGCGGCGCCATCAGCCACGACCAGGCGTGGCGCGGGGAGCCCGCGGGCGATGAGGTCGCGGCCGAGCTCAAGCCAGTCCTCTTTGGTCTCGCGCATCCCCAGCGAGGCTGTCCGCTCTTCTGTGTGTGAGGTCTGAGCTGGTGGTTGGTGTTCAGTCGGGGATTCGGTCTCCGAAGTGGATCTTGAGGGCTCGCAGGGCGGCTGTCCAGCGCATCACCTTCTTCCATTTGACCTCGGCGCGCATGAGCGCGAGGTAGATCAGCTTGGTGGCGGCCTGCTCGTCGGGGAAATGACCGCGGGTCTTGATGCTCTTGCGGATCTGGCGGTTGAGCCCCTCGATCGCGTTTGTCGTGTAAACCACTCGACGCAGATCGGCGGGCAGCGAGAGGAAGGGGATCACGTATTCCCAGCGGGCTCGCCAGGCCTGGGCGACCATCGGGTATTTGGCGCCCCATTGCTCGTCGAAGAGCTCGAGCTGGCGTTCGGCTTCCTCGGCGTTGGGCGCGCTGTAGACCTTGCGCAGGTCGGGCATCAGCTTCTTGCGGTCTGCCCAGCTGACGTAGCGCATCGATGAGCGGATCATGTGCACGATGCAGGTCTGCACCCAGGTTTCGGGGAACACGGCAGCGATCGCCTCCGGGAACCCGGTCAGCCCGTCAACGCAGCAGATCAGCACGTCGGCGACACCGCGCTGGTGCAGGTCGTTGAGCACCGCGAGCCAGAACTTCGCGCCTTCTGTCTCCTGCCACCACAGGCCCAGAAGCTCGCGCTCACCGTCGAGGTTGACCCCGACCGCGAGGTAGCAGGCGCGGGTTTTGACCGAGCGGTCCTCGGTCACCTTGACCATGATCGCGTCCAGATACACGATCGGATAGAGCGCGTCGAGGGGGCGGGCGCGCCAGGCCGCGATGTCCTCCAAGACGGCGTCGGTGACCCGGCTGATCGTGTCCCGACCGATCTGCACCCCATACAGCTCAGTCAAATGCGACGCGATGTCGCGAACGGACATGCCGCCGGCGTAGAGCCCGAGGATTTTCTCGTCCAGGCCAGCCAGCCGGGTCTGGTGCTTTCTCACCAGCTGAGGCTCAAAGGACCCCTGGCGGTCCCGCGGGGTGTTGACCGCCACGGGGCCGAGATCGCTCTGCAGGGTCTTTGCGGTGGCACCGTTGCGGTGATTGCCCGATCCGCCCGGCGGCGCCTGCCCCGGCGGATAGCCGAGATGGTCGGTCAGCTCGCCTCGCAGAGCAGCGTCGATCACCCGACCGGCGAGCTGGGTCATCAGGCCGCCCGACCCGGTGATCTCCTCCGGCGCCAGACCCTTCAACGCATCCTGAAGCGCCTCCTCGGGCAACAACTCAGCCAGCCGATCGCGCAGCTCCTCCGGCGGATCATCCCCGGCCGCGGGCGAGCGGCCACGACGCTTCAAGGAGGGCTTCTCAGTCACTTTTTGCATGATGATGGGGGTCCTTTCCGGCCGCGCCCGACCCCGGATCGCCGCTCGCCCCTCCGGGGCTCCCGTCGAACCGGGATCGGCACACAAGCCGATCAGTTAGACCCAGACCTCACACAGAAGATCGGACAGAACCAGTCCTCTTGGTCTCGCGCATCCCCAGCCGCACGGACACCAGCGCCCTGTCGCCGGTTTCTGTGATTCCCCAGGCGCAGATCACGCCTTCCTTCGGGCCACTAGGGCGGACTGGGAGGTAGATCGCGTCGAGGAACAGGACGACCAGGTTGACGTCATAAAGCGAGCGGCGTTTGAACGCTTCAAAGCGCTCCTGCAGCTCCGCGCAGACTCTCGCGACCGTCGAGCGCGACGTCTTTCCCAGCCCGGCCTCCTCACACAGAGACTCGATGTCGCGCATCGACAGGCCGCGCACGAACCCGCCGACGATCAGCGCCTTAAGCGGGTCGGTTCTCAAGAGCCGCTTGCAGTGCCACTTCGGGAACAGCTTCGAGACGAACGGCATCGCCGCCTCCCGGACCTGCGGAACCTCAATCCGCAGCTCACCCTCGGCCGTCTGCACGTGCCGGGGGCGAAACCCGTTGCGCAGACCGCGCTGCTCGGGCCGGCGCTCATACCGAGCCCGACCAAGCCAGTCATCGAACTCCTCCTCAACCGCCCGCTGAATGATCAACCGAGCGCCGAGTCGCGCGAGCTCAGACAACATCTTCTGCGGGTCATCGACCATCCCCTTAGACATCAGCTTGTCGATACTCGCTTGTATCTCCGCCGACGGCGGTACGGTGCGTCTCACGGCGTAGGCCTCCTTCATCGTCTGCCAGGACTTGAGGGAACCTACGCCGTCGCTCTGACAGCACCCGCTCGACTATTTACACCGAGCCGCGCGAAGTTGCGCCGCGCGAGGAAAGGAGGTATCGCCAAAGCCGCCCGACCGAGGTGCTGCTGCTTCCCAGGAATTTGGGCTGTCAAACGGTACCGCTGGTTGTCGATCATTCCGGAAGCGGGGTCGGGCACCCCCCGCCGCTGCCGGGCGGTCGTGCTTGGTTTCGCACCATCGCGACCATGGCCGACACAAACCGCTCGAGAATGTCTGCACCTCGCTCGGAACTCGCGGTGCGTGCTTCATCCTTGATGTCCGCATCCGCAGACTCGACATCCACTAGATCTGGACGCACAACCAGCATCACCGATGTCAACCACGTCCCCGAATGTGGGCCGGGGGCGGGGCCGACATCGCCCCGAGGCGCACATGCGAGGACCTCCGGGTGCTGCCGGTTCAGTTGCCGAGCGACGTGCTCGAGAGCGGCTCGATTGCCTCCGTGTGTCGAGACAAGCACGATGAGGCGAAACCCATGCGTGATGAGGCTCCGAGCGATGTGGAGTGCGACGTCGCCGAGGGTTTCGGGTGGCACCGAGAGCGTCCCCGACCACTGCATGTGCGCCTCAGCGCAGCCGACCCTCACGGTCGGCGCCAGCACAGCACCGAGGCGCTCAGCCACCTCCGCCCCGACGAAGTCAGCAAGCAGTGCATCGCTGCCCAGTGGCAGGTGACCGCCGTGACCTTCGACCGAACCGAATGGAACGACCGCCGTTGCGACACCGCTCTCGACGAAGCGGCGCAGCTGGGAACTCGTGAGTTCCTCTAGCTTCATCATGGAGACACGCTAGCCGCAGGATCCCGGCACGAACGGTTCACTGCCGCATCGGACTAGCAGCATCGGCCTCCGCGCGCGTGAGACTGCTGCATCGGCCGGCGATTGCTCCGCCATCGTCCCGGCGAAGGAGCCGCCGCGACAGCTAGGGCGTCGCCGTACGAGACGAGCACGCCAGCGGTCGCTCCCGCCCTACGAGTTGTCCGCCACCGTCTTCTCGAGCACCGTCAGCTGCTTCGTGACATGCGGCGCGGCGAGCGAGAGCAGGGTCCGCGCGTTCGTGCATGCCGGGCAGGTATCGAACACGCGCACCACGTCCGGGGCGCCGGGAGCCGGATCGCTCTCGGCGACGGCGAACTTGCTTCCGTCGGCATTGAACGCCAGTGGCCACTGGTCGTCGGGGAAGGTGAGTATGCGCAGCGCCTGGCCGGCTTGTGAGTCCCAGATCCGAACGGTGTGATCCAAGCTCGAGGTCGCAACGAGCGAACCATCGGGGCTGAAGGCCGCCCCTTCAAGGCCCCGGGTGTCGCCGATCAGGTTCACGAGCCGACGCCCGGTGGCGACGCTCCAGATCGTCGCTCGCGAGTCCCACGAGGACACCAGGAGCCGGGACCCGTCGGGGCTGAGGTCCACGGCCGAGACCTCGCCATCCTCGTTCACCTGTCTAAGCAGCCGTCCGGTCCTGGCATCCCAGACATCGGCGTAGCCGCAGAAGTAGGCCCCGGCGACTCGGCGGTCGTTGCGGCTGAACGCGAACGACTGGGGCTGGTAGTTGCATGGCACGTCGGAGTTCTCAAGCGCGACCGTCTTGCCGGTGGCGATCGTCAGGATCACTGCAATGGGCGCGCTCAAAGCTTCTCCTTTCACGAGCGCCACGCGCGCGTCGTCCCAGCTGAAGGTAACGGGCTCCGCCAGGTCGACCGTGGGAAACGAGAGCCGTCGCACCACTGCGCCCGAACGCGTGTCCCAGATCGCGAGCGGCGCCGCTTTGGGCGGGCCGCCGTACACCCGCGCCTTGGTGTTGAGACCGAGCGCGAGCCGTCCGTCGCCGCTGAGCACGACCGCGTGGACACCTGGCAGCGTCTGGCGCCGGGCCGCGGGACCGCCACCGGCGGGCGTTGAGAAGACCACCGGCTGCTCCAACGGCACGGTCTCGAGCGTGCTGCGATCAAAGGCGAGCTGCCCGGGGGTGCCAGTGAGCGGTACGGTCTGAAACGACTGCTCCACACCGATGGCGCGCCATACCCGCGCGACGCCGTCGCCGGAGGCCGTCAGCACGGAGTCGCCATTGGGGGTGAACGCGATCGAGTTGATCCCCGCCGCTGGCCCGTCGTAGGAGACCAGTTCCTGCCTGGTAGGAACCGACCAAACGCCCGCAGTGCCGTCCTCGGCGCCGACCGCGAGACGCGACCCGTCCGGGCTGAACGCAAGCGCGGTGATCTGGACCTGCGGGAGCGTCATCAGCGTGAACTGCTTGCGCCGGGTCGACGCGCTGTAGATCGATACCGCCGAGCCGGCGCCCTGTGCACCCACCGGATAGGCGACCGCCAGCTGCCTGCCATTCGGGCTGACGGCGACTATCTCCGGCCACGCGTTCCCTGACTGCGAAATGAGGATCCGGTGGACCACGCGGCCCGTGGAAGCGTCGTAGATGTAGACCGAAGCGTCTTGCCCGCCGACGAACACCAGCCGACCATCGGGGCTGAAGACGACGTTGCCACCAAGCGGCGCGCTCAGCTCTGGCCGCGAAGTCACGCCGTTCACAGGACCGATTGCGAGTCCGTCGGCGGAGCTGGCCGCGAGCGTATGCCCGTCTGGGCTGAATGCCACCGATACGGGCCCCGACGCCACGGCGCCTTCCCACGCGACCCCGGCCTCGGTCTGCGGGTCGATCAACCACACGCCCTGGCCGGTCGAGGCCGCGAGCTTGTCCCCGTCGGGGGTATACGCGAGCGATTGGACCTGAAGGCCGAGGTTCGTGCTCCTCAACACCCGTCCTGTGGCCGCGTCGATGATCCGCACCTGCCCGGTGCAGGTCCCCTCGGCGATCTGTCGGCCGTTGGGACTCATGACAGCCGATAGACATCCCCCGGAGTTTGCGATCGTCGGCAGAGCCCGCTCCAGCGGCGAGGCGTCGAGCGCAGCGCGCAATGCGAACAGCGACTGGGGCGTGTCCTTCTCGCGCACCGCTCGCATGCCCAAGATCAGTGAGATCTCGGGGTCGTTGGCCAGCTGCGCCTGGCTCTCGGCCGCCAGTGCCTGTGAGCGGGCGGCGATGCGCTCGGATACCGCCTGCCCGCGCGAGATCAGGGCAAAGATCAGCAGCCCGATCGAGACCGCCGCGATCGCCACCGCCCCGCCCATCATTGCCCGCTGCCGTCGCGCTGCCGCCTCACGGCTGGCGAGCAGGTACTGGAGCTGGATCTGGGTGGGCGCGGGGTCAGCGTCCTCGGGCCGGGAGGCCAGCCATCCCTCGGCGGCTTTCAGCTCCGAGCCACGCAGCAGAAAGCTCTTGTCCCGGCCCTCCGCATCCCACTCGTGGGCCTTGACCAACCATCGCGTGTGGGCCTTGACCGCGTCCAGGTCTGTGTCCAGCGCGCCGAGCAGCCGCGCCAGCCCGGTGTCGAATTCGGCGTCGTCGGTGAACGGGATCCAGTTGCGATTGCGGATCTCGGCGTGAAGCTCTGAATCGGGGACCGGTTCGCGTAGCACCGGCACGATCCGTTTGTTCAGGTCGCGCGCGTACTCGACCTCGTCCTCGCAGTAGGCTGACTGCACCGATGAAGGCGTGATCACGAACAGGAACGAATTGGAGCCCTCGATCGCACGCTTGATTGCCTCTCCGAACACCTCCGCGTCGGCAATCCCTTCGGTGTCCATCCACACCTCTTTGCCCCGCTCCGATACCGAACCGGCCAGGCGGCTCACGAATTCCGAATCACGCCGCGAGTACGAGACAAATACGTCAGGCATGGCCCCTCGCAGCGACTCTAGGCGGCGGCGAGCTGCCGGTCAACAATCGAGGCGATCGTGGACCATCGAGGTAACCGGTGCCACGCAGGCGTGCCTAGAGTTCGGCGTGCTGTGTCGGCATCAATCGAACGCCCCGTCGACGAACCCGAGCGGCATCCCGCCGCATGGTGGCTTGACGCCGTAAAGCGCGAAGCGCGGCGCGGCGAGCTGCTTTCCGCATTCGACATCGCCGAGCGCGGATTGGAGGAGCATCCAAACGACGTGGCACTCAAGCACCGCGCGGTGCTCGCGCTCGCGCGGGCCGGCGCCACCGAGGAGGCGGCGAGGCGCTTTGACCGTTACGGGCTTGGGGGCAGCTCTGACGAGGAGGTCGCGGCGTTGCAGGCTCGCATCGCCAAGGATGTCGCACTTGCTTGCGAGGGCGGCGAGCGCCGGCGTCTTGCGTGCTCGGCAGCCGAGCTCTACGCTGCCGTGTTCGCGCGCACTGGCGGCTTCTACCCGGCGATCAACGCGGCAACGCTCTCGCTCATCGCCGGCGACGCGGTTCAGGCACGCGAACTGGCTGAGAGGGTGCTCGGGCTCGTGAAGGCAAGCGGTGAGGATTCCTACTGGACCGTTGCGACCGAGGCTGAGGCGCTCTTGCTACTTGGTCGCGATGCGGCCGCACACGCGGCCCTGGAGCGTGCGGCGCCCCGGCACGAAGGCGATTATGGGGCGCTTGCGACGACGCGGCGGCAGCTGCGTGTGATCTGCGAGAAACTTGGCGTCGACCTGGCGCTGTTGAAGCCCCTGACGGGTCCGGGAGTCGTTCATTTCTGTGGTCACAGGATTGGAACGAATGGGTTTCCGCCTGAGGCCGAAGCACGGGTCGCATCCAGCATCGCGCGGGTGCTCGAACATGATTCGCCGGGTTATGCCTATGGGGCATTGGCTGGTGGGGCGGACATCCTGTGGGCCGAGGCACTGCTCGCCCACGGAGCCGAGCTGCACGCCGTGCTGCCGTTCGCCGACAACGAGTTTGTGGAGCAGTCCGTAACGTCTTGCGGACCCACCTGGGCCGAACGCTTTATGCGGTGTCGCGATGCTGCGACCGAGGTCCGGTATGCCACGGACGATGCGTTTCTCGGAGACGACATCCTGTTCCGCTACGGGGGCGAGCTAGCGATGGGCCTGGCGCTCCTTCGCGCCCGGTATCTCGACGCCGAAGTTCGCCAACTCGCTGTGTGGGATGGCAGACCGGCACGCGCGCCCGCCGGCACGGCGATCGATGTCGCAACGTGGCAGAGCGGGGGACGC
Source organism: uncultured Solirubrobacteraceae bacterium (assembly GCA_963753235.1). GTDB lineage: Bacteria > Actinomycetota > Thermoleophilia > Solirubrobacterales > Solirubrobacteraceae > Palsa-465. Next base: position 333,888 of record CAVWBJ010000002.1, read on the forward strand.
GCAGCCACCATCGTCTCTCCGGCCCGCGAGACCGAGAGCGCCCCGACCTCTGTGGCAAACCCAATCGCGGCTGCGGCACCTGAACACGCTCGAGCGGGTCGCGTCGTCCGAGCGATGCTGTTCGGTGACTTCAAGTGGTTCTCGAGACTGACCGACGAGCAGGCGGTCGCGTTCGCAGCACGAGTTCTCGGACCGATCGCCGACGTGATCCGGCGCCATCGCGACGATGTGCTGCACGCGAACACGTGGGGCGATGGCGTCGCGGTTGTGCTGCCAGACGCGGTGACCGCGGCCGCGTTCGCGCTCGAGCTCCAGGACGTCGTGTCGTCGATCGACCTCGAATCGGAGGGGCTGCCGGCGCACCTTGCGCTGCGCCTCGGCGGCCACGTCGGTCCGGTTTTTCCCGTCTACGATCCGGTGCTGGAACTTCAGCGATTCACGGGCTCGCACGTGAGCCGCACCGCCCGGATCGAACCCGTCACTCCCGCGGGGGCGGTTTACGTAACCGAGGCATTCGCCGCAGCCCTCGTGCTCGCAGGCACCCGAGAGCTCACGTGTGACTACGTGGGCCACATCGCGGCGGCTAAGGGTTACGGAAAGCTGCGGATGTACCGGCTGCGTCGGGCCCACCGCGGAGATGACCCAGCGCGGTGAGCCAACGTCTGATGCAATGAGATGAGGCTGACTGGATGTCACTGACGAGGGGCCCAGTGTCAGGAACGTTCCTGTCGTTCCTCGGCGACACCGAACGGGCGGCACTGCTCGAACTGGGGACGCATCGAGCCTTTCCGCGCGGCGCAGTCCTGATGTACGAGGGCGAGCCGGGCGAGCGCGTGATGATTCTCGAGGAGGGGCGCGTGAAGATCACCCGAATCGAGCCCGGCGGACATGAGACGATGCTGAGCATCCGCGATCCGGGCGACGTCGTGGGAGAGCTGTCGCTGGTCGACGAACGTCCCAGACTGGCGACGGTCACGGCGCTCGAGCAGGTGCGAGCGCTAGTGATTGCGTCGAGCGTGTTCCGTGCTTATCTGGAGCGTACGCCGCGTATCGCCGTCGCGTTGCTCGAAGTGGAAATGCGGCGGCTGCGCGAGACGACGCTGAAGCGCTCTCAACATGCGGCGTCGGACACCATCGGGCGACTGGCGGCACGCATTGTCGAGCTCAGCGAGCGGTACGGCGCCGAGCGCGGGGACGGGATCGAGATCGATGTCGCCCTGACGCAGGACGACATCGCCGCCTGGACCGGCGCCTCGCGCGCCGGAGTCGCCAAGGCGTTCCAAACGCTGAGGGAGCTGGGATGGATCGAGACGCACCGGCGGCGGCTAGTTGTGCGCCGGATGGATGCGCTCCGTCGGCGCGCCGCCTGAGACGACTGAGCCGTCAGCCACGAGGGTCACGGTGCGATGGGTGTGCGGGTTGAACATCAACGCTCCTTTGACGAGGCATTCGACCTGTACGTAGCCTCGGGTCTCGAGTGCACGCATCCTGGCCACGAACGTGCGGGAGGTAGCGCCGACGTGCAGTGGGCTCGGCGTCGTCGCGGGCGCCATCGATGACTGCGAATGGTTGGCGGCGGAGGCCTGCGTTTCACTGACGGCGGCGCACGCGACACCGGCGGACGCGAGGATGAGGCCGGCGGCCACGGCGGCGGCGCCCTGACGGGCGCGCACGAACTGTGAGTGCAGAAGTGATGACATCGTGTGCTCCTCGGTTGTCCCTAGGCGGGTCCCCTCGACGGGTGGCCGGTCTGTAGGGGTGACGGTTGACATGGCGCAAGTGTCTTCCGTCAGGCCAGTGCCGCCCACCCAATGCTGGAGCGTCCTTTCGTCCAAATCTGGACGTTGCCGTGTCCGGCAAGCGGCGGCGGGGTAGCGCGGGAAACCGAGGGCAGCCGTTACCACCTTGGCGGCGCTGGTTGATCCGTTCCCAGAACGAGCAGCGTGTTTGGCGCCGGTGGCGCGGCTGCTCGTTAGGCGAAGCAGCCATCACGTTGCCTCCCGCGACAGCGCGGCCCACGACTGCTTCTGGACATAGGCAGCCACGCCGCCGCCGCCAGCGGCGATACTCGCGCCAGCACGAAGGCAGGTGTCGGCCGGCGTTACACGAGCGACATGCTTGTCGCCAGTGGCGAGGCTCTGAGCGGTACATCGGGCGCACCCGCTTGGACACCAACGCGGGGCGCTCCTCGCCCGTAGCGCGGCGGCACAACGGCAACGACGTAGCGCCGAGGAACTCCACTGGACCGCAGTCGGCGACGCCGAGCTGCAAGCCGTCATGCCATCGACCGTGTACTGCGGTGTGGACCATGGGTCCACAGCGTCCGCCCGCCCCGCCTGGGTTTGAGGTCGCGCCCGGCCGCTGACCCCGCCCGCACATGGTGTGTGACCGGGGTCAGCGGCCGGGCGCGTTGGGGTGCAGGCGGGACGGGCGGACGCGGCCTGGGACGCAGATCAGGAAGGCGAAAGGGACTCTCGGGTGCGGACGCCATACCTACGGAAGGAGGGATTCAGCCCAGGAGGTCGATGATGGAGGACGGAGCGAGTTCGAAGTCGGGCGGATGGGCCGTTCAGCAAGAACAAGCAGCGGGGCGCTCGGAGCGAGAGGCAGTACCTGGGACGGAAAGCCATTCCAGCCCGGAGGTGCAACCATGCAGGCCGTAGGAAATTCCAGGGTGCCGGTGCTGCCGGTGGTGCACTTGGCACAAGTCGTGGGGGCGGCGGCGATGGTCGTCGTCGTAGGCGTGGTGGCAGGGGCGGCGGTCATGCTCTGCCGATGTGGAGGTCAGTCTCGCCACGGTCGTCGAGCACATGCACCCCGGACGGTTGGCCAGTCTCACGCGCAGGATGTCTCCCGCCGACGCCAGTACGTGGTCCATCCCGACAGGATCAAGAGCCTCGGCGTCGGCGAGGTCGTAGTGGTCCGCACAAAGCCGCGGAGCGCCGGCGCGTTCTCGCAATTTGCGCGCACGGACGCACCGTGCCGCCGATCGCTGTGCGACTCTGGCCGCGATGACCGTGCTCGACCTCGACGAACAGCACACCGGAGACGCGGAGGAGCTGGCGGCCGCCGCCACGGCTCCCGCACGGTGGCTGCTTGAGATGGCGAGCGGCGAAGGCGTCCCGCTGACCCAGACGAACGCGCTCGCGAGATCGGTCGTGCGCGAGATGGCCGAGCGCTGGCCCGATTGGTGGAACGCGGAGCTGTTCGGACCGCCACACCGCGAGTGGGACATGCCCTTGATCGGAGCGCTTCACGAAGGGCTCAAGCGTCGCCGGCTCGTCCGCCGACGCGGTCGCAAGCTCCTTATCACTCCACGAGGCCGGAAGCTCTCAGCGGACCCGATCGCGCTGCTCTACGAATTCGGTTTGGATCTCGGCGGCGGCGACGCGTTCACGGAGATGGTCGCCGAAAGGGTCGTCGAGGCGCTCGAGGAGACCACAACATGTACCCGTGAGCAGCTCGTCGCGCCAGCGCACGAGGCGGCGCAGTGGGGCTGGCGTGGGCCCGACGGGGGGCCACCAAGTGAGCAGGGTGTCTCGTATGTCATCGGCGACGTCCTCTGCCGAGGCAAGGCATACGGGCTGGTCGACCACCAGCCGGACCCTGCCCAGCCGGAGAGCTGGCGTACGTTGATCTCATTGAGCCCGGCCGGGAGGATGGTGCTCGGACGGGGACGAACCGACGTGACCGGCCGAGTCGTGTACGTGTTCGACGCGGAGCTGCTCAACGTCGACGGCGTCAGCGCCACGGTCGTAGTCGCCGGGCACGAACACCTCACGGCGCTGCATGACGGGATCCAGCAGGCGTTCAACTGGGAGAACGATCACCTCTACTCGTTCTGGCTCGACGGTCAGTTTTGGGGTGACGCCTCAGCCCAGCGTGAGATCCCAGGTGCCCCGGACACCGAGAGCGAGACCGCGGACGTGCCGATCGACGAACTCCGACTCAAGGTCGGAGCGCGGATCGCCTATGTCTTCGATTACGGCGATGACTGGCGGCTGATGCTCACCCTGCGCGAACGCATCCAGGGCTGCACCGCGATCCCGCGAGTGAGCGAGCGCCGCGGAACAGCGCCGCCCCAATACCCGGCGCTGGACGACGAGTAAGTCGCCTCAGTGCGGATGTCGCTTGGACACATGACCGTCGTAGAATGGACACATGCCTGGTCTATAATGGACTCATGACGGACTTGGCTCTGTTGGCTCGTGAGGTAGGCGTGCATGAACGCACGCTCCGTCGTGCTGTGGCCGAAGGGAGCCTTCGTGCGGCTCGGCCGTCGCCGCGGACGCTGGACATCTCGTTGTCCGAGCGGGAGTACGTGCGGCGGTCGTGGAAGCTGCTCTCGGCTCTGAGGGCGGCGCTGCGCACGGAGCACAACGTCCGGTTCGCCCTGCTGTTCGGGTCGGTGGCCAGAGGTACCGCGGCCCCCGGCAGCGACGTCGACGTGCTCGTGGCTCTGCGTGACTCAGATTTGGAGCGGATCGTCGAGCTGAGCACCAAGCTCTCGGAGGCGACAGGACGGCGCGCCGATGTAGTCCGCCTAGAGGATGCGGCCAGCGAGCCGGCGTTCCTTGCGGACGTGATCAGGGACGGGCGGGTGCTCGTCGACCGCGGGGGACTCTGGCCGCGGCTTCGGGACCAGGAGCCGCGCCTGCGACGTGCGGGTGTCCGGAGGCAGACGGAGCGCACCGACGCCGCGCTCGCCGGCCTTGACCGCATGCTGGCGCGGTGACGATGCCGGATTCCGACGTGAGGCCGGTGGACACGAAGCGCTGGCGCCTTGCGATCGTCCGTTACCTGGAGGATCTCCCGCGCCAGTACGCGGCGCTAGAGCACGCGATGGCGAGCTTCGGCGCGGACTTCGACCTCCAGGAGTTCAAGGCGGCATACAACACCTCGGACGACATGGACGCGTACAACCGCGTGCAGGCGGTCGAGCGGGCCCTCGGCCGCGTCCAGAACTACGTCGGCGAGCTCGCCGACGCCGGCGCCAAGCTCGCGGCGCTGGCGAGACCAGCGGACAGTCATCGATCGTCGACCGAGATCGCGTTCGAGGCGATGCGCGACGCCAAGGTCATCAGCGCGAGCCTCTGCCGGCGACTGGTTCAGGCGCAGAACGCGAGGACTCGGATCGAGCACAGCTACGTGCAGACCCCCGCCGGCGACGTGCATCGCGCGGCGATCCTCGTGCGAGACACGGCTCGCGACTTCGTCGGCTCCTACCGGGATTGGATCGAGCCGTACCTCGCAGAGGCGGACGGCTGATCACGCGAACGCGCGGTCGACGGCATCGGCCTCCTGGTCGCTTGGCTGGTAGTGGGCGTAGATCTGCGTGGTCTTCGAGTCGGCGTGGCCCATCCAGTGCTGAAGCGTCCTCATCGGCGTGCCGGCGGCCGCCATGCGTGTGCCGAACGTGTGGCGCAGCTCGTGGAAGGTGATCCGGTGAACGCCGGCGCGGTCGATCGCCTGCTTGAAGCGGCGCACGAGCTTCGAGCGGTCCAACGGCTTGCCGGTGTCGGGATGGCAGAAGACGAGATCGCGGTCGCGCGAGTAGACCGACTGCGAGCGCAGCTCGCGGAGCGCGACGGCGACGCGCTCGGCCATCGGGACGGAGCGGCCGGAGCCAGCCGACTTCGGATCGCCGAACTCGCCACGGACATAGGGCGACACAACGCGAACCTTGCGCGCATCGAAGTCGACGTCGCGCCACCGCAGCCCGAGCAACTCGCCCTGGCGCAGACCTGTCATCGCAGCGGTCAGATAGAGCGTGGGCTCGATCCGGCCGAAGGCGTCGTCCGGGTAGGTCGCGGCGAGCAGCTGCTCGAGCTCGGGCTGGTCAAGGAACTGGATCCGGGTCTCCGTCTTCTTCACCGTCGGCCGGTCGGCGAGCTTGACCGGGTTGGACGAGCACCAGCCCTTCCGAAGCCCGAGGTCGAAGATCGAGTGCATCGTGTTGACGTGATTGCGCACGGTCTTGATCGCGAGGATCCGGCGCTTCGCCGACACGTAGCGCTCGACGTCGGTCGGCCGGATGCGATCGAGAGTCTTGCCCGCGAAGAATGGCGCGATGTGGTTGCGCAGATCGGAGGCGACAGTGAGCCGGTGGGACTTGCGCCGGCCCTTCAGCTCCAGGCGCGCACAGAACTCTCGTCCCGCCTGCTCCATCGTCACGCGCTCGGCATCGGGCGCCGCCGGCGGGCTGTCGAGCTCCCGCATGCGCCGTAGCGCACGCTCGGCCTGCGCCTTCGTGAGCCCGTCAGCGCGACGTTCGGTGCGGACATCGCCGACTTTGCGGCGGACGCGGCGACCATCAGGTCCGTACCACGCGCCGATCCAGGAGCGCCCGACGATCTGGAGCGTGCCGGTCCCGTATGCACGCCGGGACGATCCAGAAGACCCGCTCACGAGCGGTCCCGTCGGCCGATTGGTACATGATGGAACACGGCTGACGCGACCGCCCCAAGAAAGGCCGGGCGGTCGCCACGAAGCAGCGGAAGATGATTCCGCGGAATCGTCCAGCCGAGTCCATGTACTGTTTCATGTTCCATTTTGACCTGATCGTACCTGATCTACCGGACAGAAAAGGCCCGTAAATCAGGCGAATCAGCCCCAATGCGAACTCGTGAGTTCCGGCTGGGGGCCGGGCGGTCGCAGGTTCAAATCCTGTCTCCCCGATGAGGTTGTTGCCGTTGAGCGATTGAATGGCCCCAGACAGCCACCGAGGGGAGCGACATGAAGCGATCAACGGAGCACGTTCTGACGACCCATACCGGCAGTCTGCCCCGGCCCCCCGCGCTGTTGGAGGCGCTGCAGCGGCGGGATCGCGGTGATGCGGACGGCTCGGCGCTGGCGCAGCAGGTGCATGATGCGGTGGGCGACGTGGTGAGCCGCCAGGCAGAGGCTGGGGTCACGGTTGTCAACGACGGCGAAGCGGGCAAGATCGGCTATTCGACGTACGTCAAGGAGCGACTGGATGGCTTTGGTGGGGAGGGCGGATTCGGTGGCCTGCCGGCCGACCTGCTCGAGTTCCCCGAGTACATGCAGCGCGTCATGGGCGGGCTGGACTTCGCGATGCCGGCGTGCGTAGGGCCGGTCTCCTATCGGGATCTCGACGCCGTGCGCGCCGACATCGCCAATCTCCAGGCAGCCATCGCCGACACCGATGTGGAGGATGCATTCTTGACCGCGGCTTCGCCCGGGGTGATCTCGGTGTTCTTGCAGAACCAGTACTACCCAAGCCACGAGGAGTACATCGGTGCGCTGGCGGACGTGATGAAGGCCGAGTACGACGAGATCCACCGCGCTGGTCTGGTACTCCAGCTTGACTGTCCAGACCTGGCGATGACCCGCCATATGAACACCGAGGAGAGCCTGGAGGAGTTTCGCCGCCGAGCCAGGCTCCACGTCGAAGCGATCAATCACGCCACCCGGGACATACCTGCCGATGACATGCGCATGCACCTGTGCTGGGGCAACTACGAGGGACCCCACCATCGCGACGTCCCCCTGCGCGACATCATCGACATCGTGCTCGACGCGCGGCCGGCGGCGATCTCGTTTGAGGCCGCCAACCCACGTCACGAGCACGAGTGGACGGTGTTTGAGGACATCAAGCTGCCCGAGGACAAGGTGCTCATCCCCGGGGTGCTGGATTCCACCACAAACTACGTCGAGCACCCCGAGCTGGTCTCCCAGCGGGTGGTCCGCTACGCGCAGTTGGTCGGCCGTGAGAACGTGATCGCCGGCAGCGACTGCGGTTTTGCCACGTTCGCCAGCTTTCTGGCGATCGATCCTGGGATCACCTGGGCCAAGCTGCACGCCATGGCCGACGGAGCTGCGCTCGCGTCAGCACGGCTGTGGTAGGAGGCTGTCGCCCAATCCTGCGCACCGGGCCCGCCGTTATCAGAAAGTGACAATCGACCGTGGCCGAGCGAGGTGACCTGGGCGCTGGTGGCCGGGTCGATCTGGCCACGCTGGCGACAAATCTGGCCCCAGGGGGGCCGTTTTGTCGCCGACGTCGACGGGTGGGGGCGATGCCGGCGGCCGGCCGGCTGGCCTCGCCATCACCGGCTATCGGATCTCCACAACCGCCGCGATTTGTGCGACAGGCCCGGGAGAAGCACCGCGGTCTTCGGCGTGGACTGGGTCTATATTGCCCGGCGGGAGACGCCGGAGTCCGATCGGAGACACTCGTGAAGAGCGCCGGCGTCAAACCCATTCATCTGCGGCCGACCAATCGGCTGGCCTGGGCGGCAGCGATAGCGGTGCTGACCGTGTCCGCGTTGGGGGCATCTCAGGCTGTCGCACTGACCGGCGGTCGCGATGAGGGGTTCGCACAGCCGTTTGCCGGTACGCCGAACTACGAGAAGTACGCGCCGACCGAGGCCCTCGGAGCGCGCCAGGTCAATCGGCCGCTGGGGATCAGGAATGCGGATCGGATCGCGCGCGGGCTCGGACTCAATCGCCGCCACGTGTTCACGACCCAGCAGTACCGGCTGCTGGTGAGCGGCCGGGGTGTGGGCGGCGATCCGAATGCGGCCAAACTGATCCGCGAAAGCATTCGCATTCTCACCAACACGACAGGCACGCCTGAGTACGTCAGGGTCAACGGCAAGCTGACGCCCGTCGTGTTGGGCAGCTATGGCCTGACGGTGAACCGAGACGGGTGGCTGGAGACCCCCGCCAACAGCGACGCCCCCACCAGGCAGATCAACGAGGTCATCAAGCCGGGGGGGTATTTCGCCACCTGGTGTCGGCACAACGGCGCCGAGGCGTCATTGCGGATGCTCAACCGGTCGGCCTACCCGTCAGAAGCGACCTACGGCTTCGCCGCGCAGCAGCAATCTGGCGCTGCGCAGCTGGTTCCCAACCAGAAGCGGGCCAGAGGCTCGATTGTGGGAATGTCGATGGCGCCACCCCTCTGGATCGTCAACTTTGTCCTGATGTACACGCTGAACCCCCAAATGGCCGCGAAGATGCCCGCCTACTGGGCTCCGATTCCCGCCACGGTGGCGCTGGCGATGGCTGAGAGTCCAACCGGCCAAGTCCGCTACGCCCGGTACGACTCATCCTTCCCCGGCTGACTCCAGTCAGGCGGGACTCAGCGGGGTGACGGCGCCGGTCAGTTCGAGGCCGGCTTCGCGGATCCGAGCTGGTGGCTCCGGACCGTCTGGACCCTCCAGGCCCGCGCACCGTCCCGGTCAAGCCGGCAAGCGCTTCGGCGACGCCGTGACGGTTACCGTAGGTTCGTGCGCGAGCGACTCCGGGCAGACCTCAAATCTGCGATCAAGTCTCGGGATCTTGTGGCGGTCAAGGTCCTGCGGACAACGCTGGCGGCCATCGACAACGCCGAGGCGACTGATGCCGGGGTGGCCGGTGCTCACAGCTCGGACAGTGAGCATGTGGCGGGCGCTGCCGCCGGGGCGTATTCCGCCGACGTGCCGCGTCGCAGGTTGAGCGCGGCTGAGGTCACTGCGATTGTCCGCCAACAAGCCGACGAGAGGCAGCAGGCCGCAGGGGATTACGAGAGGCTGGGACGAGCTGAGGACGGCCGGCGTCTGAGGAGCGGAGCAGACCTGCTCCGTGCTTACCTGACCTGACGTCGGCGGCGATCCGAGGTGCGGGTCCGCTCACCAGATGAGGGCCCTCGGCCGACCCACCACAAGAGAGGAGGCACCTCATGTCGCACATACGACGGTTTGACCATGTCGGCATCACCGTCGCTGACCTGGATAAGGTGACGACGTTCTTCGTCGCGCTGGGGCTGGAGGTGGAGGGCCGGACGTTCGCGGAGGGGGAGTTTGTGGACACCGTCACCGGCATCCCCGGCTCCCGCAGTCACACCGTCATGCTGCGGCCGCCCGGGGGAGGTCCTGGGTTGGAGCTGTCGAGCTTCGTCTGGCCAGAACACCAGCCCCGGGTCGCCCACCGCCATGGCCAACGAACTGGGGCTGCGCAATGTGGCCTTCGAAGTCGACGACCTGCCGGCCACCCTTGACGGGCTGGCTGCGGACGGCTTCGGCCTGGTGGGGGGCATCGGTCAGTACGAGAACGTCTGGCGCATGGCCTACGTGCGCGGGCCAGAGGGGATCATCGTTTCGTTGTCTGAGCGGATCGGCTGACGCCCGCCACGTCGCAGCCGAGGGCGATCCTGATGACCTGGGGGCGCCGGAATCGGTGTTCCATCTGGCCCCGGGGCGCATATCCCTGACAGAGTGAAGCGATGCTGACTCAGGTGGCCGACGGCGTCTGGGTCCGGCAGAGCGAATGGGTCTGGACGAATGCCATCGTGGTGCGCGGGGAGACTGGCCTGATCCTGGTCGATCCCGGCATCCATGGGTCTGAGCTGGACCAGCTCGCCGATGACCTGGACAGCCTTGGCGTTCCGGTGGTCGCCGGATTCTCCACCCATCCCCACTGGGACCACCTGCTCTGGCACTCCCGGTTCGGCGACGTGCCGCGCTATGCCACCCTCGCCGGCGCCGACGCTGCCAGGCAGGTCGATGTCGTCGTCCCCGGCCACGGCGCCGTAGCCCAGCGTCCCGAGGTGGCGGCCCGCCTGGCGGCCGATCGTGCCTACATCGACGCGCTGCGGCGAGGCAACGAAGCGGTCGACGCGCGTCTGGCGGCTGCGGACTGGCTGGCCGGCCCACACCAGTCGAACGTCGAGTACGCCCGCGGGAGGTAGGGATCTTCGGATAGCTGGGACGGCGAGGCGAGCACGCGGAGCGCCTCCCGTCCCCTGCGGCGCCGAGCGCGCTGGCAGGTGCCCGCGCCCTGGCGCGCCGACTCAGTGCGACGGTTCGGGTGGGGGCGGCTCACCGACGTGCGTCGGAGCTTGACTTTGCGCCACAAACGATGGTAGCTTTGCGACACAAACTCAAACGGAGGCAATCATGCACGGGACACACGAGAGTGCGTCAGCCGGCGAACCGGGACTGGACCCCCGGGAGGCAGCGCGGCTCCTGGTGCAGACCCAGCGACAGGCGCAGCGCGAGTTGGACTTCAGGGCGCCATGGCTCTCGCTGCTGGCGGCGGCGGCGGCGCTGATCGCATTCGGCTCGGTGTGGCTGTCGGTCCGCGGCCAGCACCCCTACAGATGGCCGACCCCGGCCGGCCTGGCCGGGCTCTATGTCGTGATCGCGATCCGGATCGGCTCGGTCATATATGCCCACCGCCACGCCCAAGCCGGCGTCACTGGGCGCTCGGTCCGCCAGATGCGCGCAGAGGGAGCTGCGTTGGCGGTGGCGTTGATCGCCGTGTACGTAGTGATGGGAGCGTTGGCAAACGAGGGAGCGAGTGACGGGGTCGTCTACGGGGTCTATGTAACGACGGCAACGCTGCTCGTCCTCGGCGCATTCTGGGCAGCCCGCTCGGCGTTGCGAGAGGACTGGCAGGACCTCGGCATTTCGATCGCGGTTATGGTCGTCGCCGCCGGCAGCGCGTTCGCAGGACCCCGCGGTGTGTGGCTGAGCGACGGGGTGGGCCTCTGCATCGTGCTGCTGGGATACAGCGCCGTCCAGGCCTGGCTGGGTCGCGCCCCTCGATCAGACATATGACCGCCGACGCGCTCGACGCATTGATCCACGTCCCGGCGCGACTGCAGATCATGGCCACCCTGGCCGCGCTGCCCGACGGCGACGCGCTGTCCTTCACCCGGCTACAGGACATGATCGGGCTGACGCCCGGCAACCTGATCACGCACCTACGCAAACTCGAGGACGCCGACTACCTCACCAGCGAGAAGACCGGCAGCGGATCTGCTTCGCGAACCGCGGTGGCGCTGACCCACCGGGGACGTGCCGCGCTCGACGACTACACCCGAACGCTGCGCGTCTTGCTCAACGGGCTTTAGATGTTGGCGATGGCGGGAGCAGCACGGTCACGAGGCCACACCTGACCGGATACGGCGATGCACATGACCATCCACCGGATCGCCGTGAACACAGGTGGGCGGGCTCGCGGGCAGAGCCCGCTCCCGGCCGCCGGGGCCGGGAGCGGGTCTCTGCCGGAGTCAGGCGTCCTGGTGGATCTCGATCCGCGGGGGGCCTTGGATGCCGGCGGCGCGCATGCCCTCTCAGGTCGTGGCTGGCGAAGAACGCCTCGGCGGTGTCAGCGTTGTCGAACTGGTGGATGACGAGGACGTCGTTGCCGTCGCCGATGAGGCGGTGTACGCTCTCGGCGGTCACGCCGCCTTGGGACTGCAACCCGGCGAGACCGTCATAGACGGGCCGCCAGGCGTTGTAGTCGGCGCCCTTGTGTCGCACGACAGCGGTGACTGACATGGTGGATCTCCTTCGGTTGATCTGGGCTATCTGATGCCGACGACCATCGAGTCGGGGCCGGCGAGATGCTCGACGTAGGTGTGGGTGAAGCCGATGTCGCGCATCCATTGCTGGCAGTCCGCCCCGGTGTAGTCGAACCCGCCCGGGGTCTCGATCAGCATGTTGAGGCTCATCAGCAGACCGAACGCGTTCTCACGCCGGTCGTCGTCGATGATCGCGTCATAGACGATCACCGCTCCGCCGGCCGGAAGCGCGTCGTGGACCGACTGGAACGAGACGGCCATGTCCGGCGGGTCCGACCCGAGAACGACCGGCGCTCGATCTTCGTCGTCCTGACCGACCAAGGACGCCTGGCCATGGAACAAGCACGACATCACCACCGACACAGCATCGAGGAGCACTTCGCAAGCCTCCTGACCGATGCCGACATCAAGGCGCTCGGCCGAGCCTCCACAAAGCTGCGCGAACACGCCCGCCCGCTCCGCCCCGGACGCCTCAGACACTGACCCACACCCAACCGCCCGGTCCCGCGCACAACGACCCTCAGGCGACGACGTCGGTCTCCAGACCGAACGGGCGACGCGAGTCGGCTGCCGTCAGACGACCGGGCCGCGGGAAGGCTGCCGAGGCGTCCCACCCAACGTCAGGCGTAGGTGACCAGCGCGATCCGCTCGAAAAAGAGCGCGTCGACCGCGACCGGTCCGTCGGCACTCGGCCGGACGGCCACCACCGAGATCACCAGCTCGCTGCCGGTGACGCGACGCAGGGCGTCGGTCACGATCACGGTCTTGGTCTGCGGGACGAGCTGGTGCGGCGGGCGACGATCGAACGGATCGCGAGGGCCAGTCGGGACGTCGCAATGGCCAACGTCGCCCGCGCATCCGGCGTGCCCGAAGACGGTGAACGAACCGGCGAACTGCTCGCTCTCGCGGGGGGTGTGCTCATCCGGAGCGCCGTCGAAGTCGAAGAAGACGCGAGCCTCGAAGCTTGGGCCGCCATGCTCGACCCCGTAGAAGATGAGATCAGCCCGCCCAAAGCGGTCTGACCGGCCGGGGTTCGCGATGGGCGGTGAGGTGAACCGGCGCATGGTCAGCTGCCCGCCGGAGTGCCTACGCTCTGCACCGCGTAGTCGTAGCCCAGGGCGGTTGTATCGAGCGTCTGGACGACGGTCATCGAAAACGGTGGTAGCGCCTCGTTCATGAGCGCAGCGGGCAGCGCCGCCTGCGGATGGCGGATCTGCCAGAGGCGCCAGATGCGGTCGATCATGGCGTGATGCGCCCAGAAGATCGGGTCGAACGCGGCGAATGGGATGTCGCCCATGTGGCCCTGGTCGCCGCCCACCCACACGTGCACGTTGTTGTGAAGCTGCTCAAGCTGCTGGGTGAAATCATTGAAGTCCCCCAGCCCGAGCACGTTCTCGACCTCCTGGGCGGTAGGCAGGGGAGGTGAGCCGGGCTGCCCGGGAAAGCGGACGGTTTCCGGCGCCTTTCGATCCCCGGCCCGCTCGCCCTGCGCGAGTGCGGTGGGATCGACCTTCGCGGAGAACAGCGGGTTGCCGGCGCCCCGATCGAGGTGCGCGGCGCCATAGGCGGCCGGGATCGACCGGGTCTGCGTCCAGTCCCACCACGGCAAACTGACGCCGGCCTGCTGGTCGCGCAGGGACAATTCAAAGAAGTACAGGTACGCTCGATGCCACGGCAGGAAGATGGCGTGTCCGTGAGCGATACCGCAGGAGATGGGCAAGGGGAGGCCATGGATCCCCGCTTGGTAGTTGTACCCCCGCTCATCGCTGATCGCCATGGCCGCGCTCATCGCGGACCGAAACGCCGAAACCTGGTCAGAGGACATCTGGTCCACATCGAGCCGGTGGCGGACCGGGACCGCCGGCTGCTGGGGACTGACAGCCCCGACGCTCACTGAGGTCTCGCTGGCAACCCGCTCCCCACACGCCCAATCTATTCGAATGAGCGTGCTGATCCAAGGTCGGCGTAGACTTCGCCTCGCTCCGCACCGGCAGCGGCTCCAACGGCGTTTTGATTCGAGGAGCCTTCACCCATGTCCGTTGCCGTTCGTCCCTTTGAGCGCCGCGATCGCGATCAGCTGACGGCGTTGGTCAATCTGCACGTGGCCGCGGTGATCCCCGGCGTGGTGCTGTCGGTCAATGCCGTAATGAGCCAACTCGAGCGCGAGCCGCACGAGAACATCGTCGATCCCTGGGTGGCCGACCGGCGCTGCCTCGTGGCCGTCCGCGGCGAGGAGGTCGTCGCGGCCGTGCTGCTGCACCGCTTCCGGAAAGATGAAGACGTCCGGTCTGGCTATCGGGGGGCGGGGGAGATCCGCTGGCTGGTGTGCCGACTCGACGCGCTGAAGCCCGGTGGCCAACTGCTGGAGGCGGCGCTCGCGCAGATGGCGGCCTGGCAGGTCACGGCGGTCGGCGCGGAGTGCTCGTTTCCGGCGCTCGGCTGCTACGGCGTACCGAACACGCTGCCCCACATCCGCAGTCTGCTTCGGGATGCCGGCTTCGGGGAGCCCAGTCGCCGGGAGCTGGTGCTGGCCGCGCCCTGCGAGACGCTGGTCGGTCAACACCAGCCTGAACTGCTCAAGACCCGTACGCTCGGGCTGCTGGGCGCGCGGTTCACGCTGCAGCAAGCCGGCCGGCCGGTGGGGTTCATCGAGATCTGTGACCACAGCGCCGAGATGGCCCGCAGCTCGGTCGCCGCGCGCTGGGCGGACGTCGGCAATCTGATCGTCGCCGACGAGAGCCAGCTGAGCTACGCGATGCCGAAGCTCGTATCGGTGGCAGCCGAGTGGCTGGTGCTGGGCGGCGTCACCCGCCTGGTCGACTACTGGGCTGACGATGTCGACCCGCCCGCCTATCTCGATCAGCTCGCGCAGCTCGGGTTTCAGACGCTGGTCGTGAACGAGCGCGGGTTCCGCCGACCGGTCTGATGGTCAGCGCCCCGGGTCGCCCGGCGCACCGTCACCGAGGCATCCGGCCAGAGGCTCCACTCGGTGGCGGCGAGGGCTCAGCTGACGTCGTACAGGATGTTGATCGGTCCCCACGCGCATTCGAACAGCGCCGGCGGACCAAACGAGCGATCTCCCTCAGAGCCGCAGTAGAGCCGCCCGGCGCGGAAGCGGCCGCCGTTACGCACGTAGCGCTTGGAGGGTGTGCCGGTGATGATGCCGCGGGCTCGGGCACAGGTGACTCCCACGGCTTGGATCTGGGTGGCGTACCCGGGCGGTGAGCTCAGCGGCGTGCTCCCGCACTTGGCGTAGTGGGCCAGCCCGGACGAGGGTGCGTAGCGACCGGTGCAGATGTTGATGTAGTCACGCGGGTCGAAGGCGTCGCCGCGGGTTGGGAAGTACCAGTCGATCTTGCGATAGGCACGCTTGCCATGGCAGGACCCCAGGTCCCACGCCACCACCGTCGCCGCCACCGCCGTGCTGCCCGCCGCCACGCTCTGACCGGGCCACACCCAGTCTCCGATGCCGTGGCCGATCGCTCGGGCGGCCCCCCAGTGGCTCCAGCGGACACGCTTGACCAGACCGGTGGGGTCACCGCCGTTGAAGATGGTTCGCGGTGCCACGTGACCGTAGCCTTGCTGGGATGGCGCCCATGACCGACCCAGCGTGGGCGCGCTGGCGGCCGTTGCCGCAGGTGCCAAAGCGATGACGCTTGCCGCCACTGCGAGGGCTATCAACCGTCTGCGCATGCCCGCTGCCTCCCTTGTCGCCCATACTCCAGCGCCCGCCTCCGGACTGCCGTGCTCCAGAGCAGTTCCCCCCGCCGCGAGCCGCATCCATCTTACTTCCGCAGCGATCGCCGTCAACTGACGACGGCTCCGCACGGATGCGCCGCCGGCGGCGGACTAGCCGAGGATGCGGAGCTCTCGGAGTGCGGTGAACACGTCGGCGGCCGCCTCGTCAATCGTCCGGTCGTGGGTGGTCACGCGGACGTCAATTGCGGCCAGCCGAGGCATCGACACCGCCAGGCCCCGGGCATGAGCCATAAGCTTTCGCTTGCCTGGCCAGGTGTCAGGCTCACGGGCATCGAGCCGCGCGGTGACGACCTCGGCCGGGGCGGTCAGCAACACCGTCACCACCTGGTGGGCGCCGGTTGCCTCAACCACCGCGGCCACCCGCTCCAGCACTGATGACTTCCCGGCTCCGGGAGGACCGGTGATGATGACTGCCTTGGTGATCACGCGGTCCCGGGGCGGGGCGAGCTACTGGTGCACGCCGGGGAGGGAGAGCTGGTCAGGCGGCGCCGCGGCGGCGGCCTCGTCGACGGCGCCGGTCCGGCGACGCGCCTTGCGCCAGTGACCGACGATCTCGTGGGCACTGGCGTGTCGCCATCCGGTGGCGGGACAGAGCGGACGGAAATAGACGGTTCCGTCCTTGATCTCGGTCACCTCGCCCCAGATGCCGGTTCGGCCCTTGATGGTGGCCTTGATGACATCGCCTGGCTGTACCCGGTCAAGTCGCATCGGGAGCCGTGCAGGGTAGCGCCGCGGGCGGACCACCCTGCGTGGACGCGGCGAAGACGTCTCAGAGGCGAATCCCGCCGGCCGCTTCGATCCGCTGACCGGTCACCCAGGTGCCGGAGGCGGTGGTCACCCCGGCGATCACCGCGCCGATGTCCTCCGGGGCAGCCAGGCGGCCCAGCGCGGTCTGCTGAACGATGAGGTCCTGCAGATCCGGATTGGAGCGCAGATGCGCATCGCCGAAGTCGGTGGGAACGGGCCCGGCGGCCACCACGTTGGCGGTGATACCGCGTGCCCCCAGCTCCAGCGCCTCATAGCGCGTGAGCATCTCCAGGGCGGCCTTGGCGGACGCGTACGGGCCAGAACCGGCGAACGAGATGCGGGTCAGAGCCGAGCTGACGTTGACGATCCGGCCACCGTCCGCGATGAGCGGCAACAGGGCCTGCGTGAGGAAGAACGGCCCCTTGACGTGGACGGCGAAGACCGCGTCGAACTCGGCCTCGGTGGTCGAATCCAGCGCGCTGTAGAGGGCGGTGCCGGCATTGTTGACCAGGATGTCCAGGGTCCCGTGGGGCAGGTGCGGGCGCAACCTCTCGGCAAAGCCACCGAACGATCCGACGTCGGCGAGGTCGAGCGGCAGCGCTGTGCCGCGGCGGCCGACCCGCGCGATCTCGGCGATGGTCTCATCGGCTCGGTCTTTTCGGTTGCGATAGGTGATGACGACGTCGATGCCGGCGGCGGCCAGGGCGAGCGCGGTGGCCCGGCCGAGGCCGCGACCACCGCCGGTCACCAGGGCGATGGGGGAGGGGTGGGAGCTGTTCATGAGCTCATGATGCATCGCCCCGAGCCGGTTGGAAGAGACCCGTGTAACCAGGGATCGGCGGTCCCTGGCAGGGCGCCGCGAGCGTTCCATAATGAGGGTGTGAACCGTCCCCAGCTGGCCGACTTCCTGCGCCACCGCCGCGAGGCGCTTCAGCCCGGAGATGTGGGGCTGGTCCGCGGCGCCCGCCGCCGGACCAACGGTCTGCGGCGTGAGGAGGTGGCCCTGCTGGCCAGCATGTCGACCGACTACTACACCCGGCTGGAGCAGCAGCGTGGGCCGCAGCCCTCCCCGTCGATGCTGGCGGCGATCTCCCGGGCGCTGCGGCTGTCACTGGCCGAACGCGACCACCTGTACCGCCTGGCCGGTCACCCGCCGCCGCGCGCCGACGTCCGCAGTGATCACGTGAGCCCGGGCCTGCAGCGCGTGCTGGACCGGCTGGACACGCCGGCGATGGTGACCAACGACCTCGGCGAGGTGCTGGCCCAGAATCCGCTGGCGGTGGCGCTGATCGGCGACGAGACCCGCTTCGCCTCCGATGAGCTTGACCGGTCGCGCTTCTACCGCTGGTTCACGGATCCGGCTGAGCGCGCACTCCACGCGCCGGAGGAGCACGACCGCCTGGGGGGCTCGTACGTTGCAGCGTTGCGGATCGCCACGGCGCGCCACCCTGAGGATCCGCGGGGTCAGGCGCTCGTCGACCGGCTGCTGGAGACGCCGGAGTTCGCCGAGCGGTGGGCAGCCCACGACGTTTCCTGGCGGCCCGGGGTGGAGCCCAAGACGTTCCTGCACCCGCAGGTCGGCCGGCTGGAGCTGGACTGCCAGACGCTCATCGCCGAGAGCGAGTCACAGATCCTGCTCGTCTACACGGCCAGGCCCGGGACCGACTCAGCCGAACGCCTGCGTCTGCTCAGCGTGGTGGGGGGCCAGGACTTTCCCCTGGGCACGACATGGGAACTTCATCGCTCCCGCTGACATCCTCACTCAGCATGGCGTCTGCCGCGCCGGACAGGCGCCGCCGACGCCGCGGGCGGTAGGTTGTGACCGTGGCGCAGATCCAGCCCGTGGAGCCCCGGCTTGAGTTGATCGGTCGGTGCCGCGCTGATCTGGGGGAGCCACTGGAGCTCGGCCAGACGCCCTGGGGGCGGCGCCGGATCATCCCGATCCTGGGCGGGGCCTTCGACGGGCCGCGCCTGAGGGGAGCAATCCTGGCCGGCGGGGCCGACTGGCAGGTGGTCCATGAGGACGGCATGGCGGCGATCGACACCCGTTACACGATCCAGACCAGGGACGACGCGCTCATCTCGGTGGCGACCCGCGGGGTGCGCCATGGTCCACCGGAAGTTCTCCGGCGCCTGGCCGAAGGGCAACCGGTGGATCCGGGCGAGTACTACTTCCGCGTCTCCATTCAATACGAGGCAGGGGACCCGGCGTACCAATGGCTCAACCGGCTGGTGGCCGTCGCCTCCGCGGTGCGGCTGGCCGATCAGGTCATCTACGACGCTTACGCCGTGACGTAGCTCGGCGCCAACGATCCGCCCCCGTCGCCCGGAGAACCCCACGGCGGTGATGGCCGCTCCGTCAGGAGGGGGCACGCCGGGGATCGGCGCTGAGGGCCTCGCGGATACGCTTGACCGTTGCGCCCGGGCGGACGTACTCACCGGGGGCGAGCTGGGCGACGCGCACCTCCTCCATAAGCCACCGGACGTCCGGGCGGTGGGCGGCCTCGGCCTCCAGCTCATGGATGGTGGCCATCCGCTCACGGTCAACGGCGACGCGGCTCGGCAGCCGCTCCAGGCGCTGTGTCGCCGCGCGCAGGTAGCGGGCCACGTCACCGAGCCGGGCCAGGCCCGCCCCGGTCAGCATTCCCCGGTAGACGAGCCGGCCCAGCTGGCGGGCGACGTCCTCCCGGGCGGGGCCCAGGGCGGCCGTGGCGGGCAACGCCGCCAGCCGGTCGCGGACGGCCGCTGCCGCCTCCAGGATTTCCCCCAGCGCGACCAGCGCCTGCAGCGTGGTGGGCCGGAGGTCTCCGCGGGTGTGCTCGCGGAGGGCCTCAAACGCCGCGGCCTCCCAGGCGGGTCCGCCGCCGCCGGCCACCAGTGCGTCCAGCGCTGCATCGGTCGCATCCTCGATGGCGGCGTCCAGCGAGCCGTGGGGAGCCGCCGCCAGCGTGAGCGTGAGCTGCGTTCCCAGCTGGCCGGTGACCCACTGACGCGGCGAGGGAATGGTGAGGCGCAGCAGCCGCCGGGTCCCGCCGGCCATCGTGGCGGCCTGCTCGCCGGCGGTCTCACAGATCCGCACTCCGACGGCATCGCCCTCGTCGACCAATGCCGGGAAGCCAGGCAGGCCGCCCGGGAGGGTGACGGTGCGCGGCAGGGACGGGATGTCAAAGCTGCGCATTCCGTGGCGGGCAAGGTTCGGGGCGGCGCGCTCCAGGCGGGTCGTCAGCAGCGGTCGCAGCTCATCGCGCAGCGCGTTCAGCGATTGGCCTGAGGCGAGCGTCGTCCCGTCCTCATCTTCCACGCTGAACGTCATTCGCAGGTGCGCCGGGAGGTCGTTTAGCGACCAGTCTCCCGGGCCGATCCGCACACCTCGCAGCCGCTCGATCGCCTCGGCCAGCACCGCCAGCAGTGGCCCGGCGCGGGGGGTGACGCCGGCGAGCAGTGCGGCCGCCGTGTCCGGAACCGGGACGAGCGGCGTGCGGAGGGGCTTGGGCAACCCGCGCAACAGGGCGACGACGAGCTCCTGGCGAAACGCGGGCACCAACCAGTCAAAGCTGGGGTCCCGGACCTCGCCGATCACGGCGAGCGGGATGTGGACGGTGACGCCGTCCGCCGCCGAGCCGGGGTCAAAGCGGTAGGTCAGTGCCAGCTCCAGTGGCGGGTGGGACTGAATCCAGCGTGCCGGACGGTCATGGGCGTTGGGCGCCAGCTCGCCCTCCATCAACATGTCCATCGGGTAGTCGAGCAGCGCCGGCTGTCTCTGCCGCGTCTGCTTCCACCAGCGATCAAAGTGGCGCCCGCTCACGACATCGGCCGGTATCCGCTCCGCCAAGAACTCCGCCCGCTTGGCCTCGCCGGCGAGCAGGTCACGGCGGCGGGCCCGCGCCTCCAGTGCCTCCACCTCCGCCACCCGCTGCGCGTTCCCCCGCATGAAGGCGTGGTGCTGATCCCAATCGCCCTCCACCAGGGCGCAGCGGATGAACAGCTGGCGCGCGGCGACCGGGTCGATGCGCGCGTAGGGGACCGTCCGCGATGCCACGATCGGCAGGCCGTACAGCGTCACCCGCTCCGGCGCCACGACCGCGGCCCGGCGCCGATCCCACCGCGGCTCGCCGTAGGCGCGCTTGACCAGGTGCTCGGCCAGCGGCTCCACCTGCCGGATATCGACCGCCGCCGCCGTTCGCCCCCACAGCCGCGTCGTCTCGACCAGCTCGGCGACCATCACCCAGGCGGGCCCGCGCCGGGCGAGCGCCGAGCCGGGGAAGATGGCGAATCTGGCCGCGCGCGCTCCGGTGTATTCCCGGGTGGCGGCCTCCTTCATGCCGATGTGCGAGAGCAGTCCAGAGAGCAACGCAGCATGGATCTGAGCCCCGCTCGTTCCTTCCGCCGGGGTGTCGTTGAGGGTGAGGCCCACCTCGCGCGCGGCGTCCTCGATTTGAGCGACCAGGTCCTGCCACTCGCGGATGCGCAGGTAATGCAGGAACTCGGCTCGGCAGCGCCGGCGGAGCTGCGATCGGGAGAGCTCGTCGCCGAGCGAGCGCACGTAGCGCCAGAGGTTCAGATAGGTGAGGAAGTCCGACAACGTGTCGGTGAACCGGGCATGGAGCTGGTCGGCCTGAGCGCGCTGCTCGGCGGGACGCTCGCGCGGGTCCTGGATCGAGAGGGCCGCGGCGATTACGGCCACCTCGCGCACGCAACCCAGCCGGTCGGCCTCCAGGACCATTCGGCCGAACCGCGGGTCGATCGGCAGCCGCGCCAAGTTGCGCCCCAGCGGCGTGAGCGATCCCGGCGAGCCGTCAAGGGCCCGGAGCTCATCCAGCAGCGCGACGCCATCGCGGACCTGGCGGCGGTCGGGGGCCTGCAGGAAGGGGAATGCTTCGATGTCTCCCAGCCCCAGGGCGGCCATCTGGAGGATGACACTCGCCAGATTGGTGCGCAGCACCTCCGGGTCGGTGAACTCCGGCCGCGCGTGGAAGTCCTCCTCTGAATAGAGCCGCACGCAGATGCCATCGGCGACGCGGCCGCACCGGCCCTTGCGCTGATCCGCCGAGGCGCGCGAGATGGGCTCAATCGGCAGTCGTTGCACCTTCAGGCGTGTGCTGTACCGCGAGATCCGCGCCAGCCCGGTATCGACGACGAAGCGGATGCCGGGAACCGTCAGGGACGTCTCTGCGACATTCGTCGCCAGCACGACGCGCCGAGCCTGGCGGCGGTTCTTCCGGCCGAACACCTTCTGCTGCTCGGTCGCCGCCAGGCGCGAGTACAGCGGCAGCACCTCCACGCCGGGGCCCAGCCGGCCGGTGAGCAGTTCCGCCGCATCGCGGATCTCGCGTTCCCCTGAGAAGAACGCCAGCACGTCACCGGCCCGCTCGCCGAGCAGTTGCTCGACGGTGTCCGCCAGCGCATCGAGCAGCTCCTCGTCCTCCCGCGGCGGCCGGTACCGAACCTCCACTGCGTATGTGCGGCCGGAGACCTCGACGATCGGCGCGTCGCCGAAATGTTGGCTGAAGCGCTCAGGATCGATCGTCGCGCTCGTGATGATCAGCTTGAGATCCGGCCGCCGCGGCAGGATGCGGTGCAGGCAGCCGAGCAGGAAGTCGATGTTGAGCGACCGCTCATGGGCTTCATCCACTATCACCGTGTCGTAGCGGCGCAGCAGCGGGTCGCGTCGGATCTCGGCGAGCAGCAGGCCGTCGGTGACCAGACGGACGAGGGTGTCCTCCGAGCCCCGGTCATCAAACCGAACCGCATAGCCGACGGTGCCGCCCAGCTGGACATCAAGCTCATCGGCGATCCGCTGGGCGACCGTTCGCGCCGCGATCCGGCGCGGCTGGGTGTGTGCGATGGCCCCACGCACCCCCCGCCCCAGCTCAAGGCAGATCTTGGGCAGCTGGGTGGTCTTGCCTGAGCCCGTCTCTCCGGCGACGACCACCACCTGGTGGTCCCTGATGGCGGCGAGCAGGTCGTCTCGGCGCGCGGACACCGGCAGCTGGGGTGGATAGGAGACCTCCGGGACCGACCCGCGCCGCCGCTCCACCCGGGCCTGAGCCTCGGCCAGCTGTCGCGCAAAGCGGGCTCGGCCCTCCTCATTACCTCGCCGGAGCCGGTGAGCCTGGCGGCGCAACCGGTGCTCGTCCCGCAGGGTCAGCTCCGCAAGCGCCGCCTCCTCCACCACCGCCATCTAGATCACGCCGCCTCGGGCGACTGGGAACGAGCTGGAGCCGGTGGACATCCCGGTCGAGCATAGGCCGCCCCCACCGAGACAGACGCCTACGACGAACTGGTTTTCAGGATCTTCTCATCCGCCGCTTATCTGTTCACGATAGGGTCACATCGGCTGCGTGTCTGACCGGCGGCCGCAGGTTGCCTGATCTCCGACCGCCGCGAGCGCCTCTGATGTGTGCCCTCGGTAGTCGGCTTCTGCAGACCCGACCACACGGAGCCCGATGACTTCCCGACCATCCCAGCCGCCGTGGCGCGCCGCGCTCGCGCCCTTTGCCAAGCCGTGTCCCAACCGCGGTGCTCTGGCGGTGATGACCTCCGCAGTTCCCTATCTGGCGCTGACCGCCGTGATCTACGTCACGCTCGGTGTCTCGGTTGCGCTGACGGTCGCCCTGACCATCCTGGCTGCGGGGTTCCTGGTCCGCGTGTTTGTCGTCTTCCATGACTGCGCGCACGGGTCGCTGCTGCCTTCCCGCCGCGCCAACAACGTGGTGGGCACCGCCATGGGAGTGCTGGTCCTGTCGCCGTTCGTGCGCTGGCGCCATGACCATGCGGTGCACCACGCCACCGCCGGAGACCTTGACCGCCGTGGGGTGGGGGACATCATCACCCTGACGGTCGACGAGTACGCGGCTCGCCCCTGGCGAGGTCGGCTGGGCTACCGGCTGCTGCGCAACCCCCTGGTGATGTTTGGGATTGGCCCCATCATCGCGATGGTCATCGGCCCCCGGATCGTGGCCCGCGGCGCCCGGCCGCGCATGCGCAACAGCGTGCTCGCCACCGACGTCGCCATCATCGTCCTGGTTGGCGGCCTGACCTGGCTGATGGGGTGGGGGGACTTCCTGCTCGTGTGGGCCCCGGCCGCGATGCTCGCCGGCTCGGTGGGCATCTGGCTGTTCTACGTCCAGCACCAGTTCGAGGACACCTATTGGCAACGGCGCGGCGAGTGGACGTATGACGACGCTGCCCTGCGCGGGAGCTCGTACCTGAAGCTTCCGGCCGTCCTGCGGTTCTTCACCGGAAGCATCGGGCTGCACCACGTCCATCACCTCAACGCGCGCATTCCCAACTATTACCTCAAGCCGGCGCATGAATCGAGCCCGCTGTTTGCCAACGTTCCGACCCTGACGCTGTGGGACGGCCTGCGGGCGGTGCGCCTGAAGCTCTGGGACGAGCGCTCGGGCCGGCTGGTGACGTTCGGGCAGGCCCGCCGTGGCGGCCTGACCCCGGCCGCAGTCCAGGCCGGCGACGCCGTGTAGGCAACCGCCTGGCCGATAGCCTCGGTGCCGGATGTCGGTGTCCGTCGCTCTCGGGCTGGTGCTGGCGCTGCTGACCGCGTTCGGTTCGGTGGCCGGCTTTCTGTACAAGTTCCGGGGTGCCCGGGCCGCGCCGGAGGTCGAGTTGCGCCGGCCCATTCACAGCACGGTTGCGCTGTTTCGCTCTCCGGTCTATGCGTTGGGGATCGCCATCGGCCTGAGCTCCTGGCTGCTGCACGTGGGTGCACTCGCCCTGGCGCCGATCTCGCTTGCGCAGGCGACCGTGGCCGGAGGCTTGGTGCTGCTCACGGTGGCGGCCGATCAGCTTTTCGGGATTCAGGTGACGCGCCGGGAATGGATTGGGGTGACCTTGACCGCGGCCGGGCTGGCCGCGCTGGCCGCCACCCTGGACGGGGACGCCAGCAACGCCCACTCCCATTACGCGGTCGGCACCCTCACCGTGTTCCTACTGGCGACCGGCGGGGGCGGGCTGCTGGTGACGGCGCTGTTCTCCCGCCGGGCGAGCGCTCTGGCGGTGGCGGCCGGCCTGGAGTGGGCGGCCTCGGACACGGCGATCAAGGCCCTGAGCGGCCACCTGGGCGCGCTGGGTGCCGGCGTGGTGCTGCAGCCGCTGGCGCTGGTCATCTTTCTGGCTTCGATGGTCGGCCTGCTGATCTCGGCCCGCAGCCTCCAGCTCGGGGACGCGGTGCCCATGATTGCGCTCACCAGCGCCGCGGCCAACCTGACCACCATCGCCGCCGGCCCGGTGGTGTTCGGCGAGCCGCTGCCCGCCGGGCAGGTGGCGCTCGGCGTGAGGGTGGTGGCGTTTGCGTTGGTGGTGCTGGCCGCGGCGCTCACTCCGCCACCCGCGCGTTCCCCCCTCAAGCCATAGGAGCTGCCCGGCAGGCCGACTCGGCACCCCGGGCGGAGCGGGTTGACGTGCCGCGGTGCCCCCGCGATGATCAGGCCCCGTGAGCCTCGGCGTGAAGCCCGGCACCGCACCGTCGTCGCTTCACGCGCGGCGGCCCAGCGCTGCCGAGCGCCACGCCGCCGGGCTGGCTGCGCGTGAGCGTCGGAAGCGGCGTGATCTGGCCGGCTGGGAGCGGGCGGCGGGGACGGACGCGCTGTCGATCGTCTCCGCCCAGAACGAGATTCGCCTGACCGAGCTGTTGCCCCTCCGCCATTCGCGGATGGCCGAGTCCCCCTGGTCCTACTACCGCGGTGCCGCGGGGGTGATGGCTGCGGACCTCGCCTTCCGCGCGGACACGGGCTTGACCGTTCAGCTGTGCGGTGACGCCCACATCCTCAACTTCGGGTTATGGGCGACCCCGGAGCGACGCCTGTCCTTTGATCTGCGTGATTTCGACGAAACCCTCCCAGGGCCGTTTGAGTGGGATGTGTCGCGCCTGGTGGCGAGCATTGTGGTCCTCGCTCGGGAGACCGGGCTGAAGGCGAGGGCCGCCGAGGACGCAGTGGCCAGATGCCTGCACGCCTACCGGGACCGGATCGGCCATTACGCGCAGGCCAGACAGCTGGCGATCTGGTACGACATGATCACGGCGCAGCAGCTGGTGGCCCTGTTTGCCCCGGAGGAACAGGAGCAGGTTTCCTCGCATATTGAGCGCCAGGCGCGCCGGCGCACCAGCGCCGGCGCCGTCCGCAAGCTCACCGAGCGTGTGGGAGGCCACCTGCGGATCATTGAAGACCCCCCGCTCCGCGTGCGCCTGGACGCAGATGAGCCCGCCGTCGCCGATGAGGTGTTTGAGGCCTACCGGGCCTCGCTGCCGGAGTACCGTCGTCACCTGCTCGACCGCTTCACATTCGTCGATGCGGCACGTCAGGTGGTCGGCGTCGGCAGTGTCGGGATGCGGGTGTTCCTGGTGCTCCTGGAGGGGCGCGACGGTGCCGACCCACTGTTTTTGCAGATCAAGCAGGCGGGCCGGTCGGTGTATGAATCCCACGGGGGACCCAGTCGGCATCAGAACCACGGGGAGCGCGTGGTGGTCGGCAAGCGGTTGATTCAGAGCGCGACCGACATCTTCGCCGGCCACACCTCGGTCGCCGGCCACGACTTCTACGTCCGTCAGTTTCGCGATATGAAGGTGATTCCCAAGGGAGAGCTGATCGCGCCTCGGCTGGCCCAGTTCGCCACCGCCTGTGGCAAGGCCCTGGCCCGGGCCCACGCTCGCACCGGCGACCCGGTCGCCATCGCCGCCTACATCGGTGCGGGCCGCAGGTTTGACGCGGCACTGGCGGAGTTCGCCGTCACCTATGCCGACCAGACCGTCCGAGACCACCGACAGCTCGTGGACGCGATCGCCGCGGGAGCGGTCACGGCCTAGCCGTCCTCCACCGCCGCCGGGGGCATGGCCAGCCGCTCGGCCACCAGCGCCCGGGCGGCTCGATGCGCCTGCCGGGAGCCGGTCACCGCCTCCAGGAACGGCGCGCGTTCCAGCGCATAGAGGGCCACGTCGGAGGCGGCGGTGACCGTGGCGACGCGCACCCCGTCTCCAAGCAGCGCAATCTCACCGAACCCGTCGCCGGGGCCGATGGTGCCGAGGGGCGCGTCGCGGCTCGACACCTCCAGTCGCCCCGCGGCGACGACGAAGTACTGAGCGCCCGGCTCGCGCTCGCGGACCACCGTCTCGCCGGCGGGCACGGCGATGAAGACCACGGCCCGCGCCAGGTCCTCCAGTACGGGCGCGCTGAGCATGGCGAACAGCGGCACCTTTCGCAGCGCCCCCAGCTCCGCGTCCAGCGGCGGGGTGGCGTGCTCAATCGCCCGCAGCGCCGGCATCGTCAACAGGGGGACGACCACGAGGAGGCCCCCCACCACGGCCACCGCCCCCCGAGGTCCGGCGAGCATGACCAGCACCGGCACCAGCAACGATCCCACGGCCAGCCCAAACGTCTCCACCCCTTCCAGGACGCCGAAGACGCGGCCGTGCAGAGGCCGCGGGACGGTGCGGTGCAGGATCGTCCGGCCTCCCACGTCCACCACGGTCCGGCCGGCACCGGCGACTGCCAGCAGACCGAGCGCGACCGCCGGCGCGGGCCACACTCCCACCGCCAGGAAGGCGACGCCCCACAGCGTCCCCGCCAGCAGCAGCGGCCGGGCCAAGTGATGGCGGCCGACCAGGGTCAGCGCCACGGTCGCGCCCAGCAGGCCGCCGGCGCCGAAGGCGGCGCCCAGATAACCCGCCCCGCCGGCTCCCAGACCGAGGACCAGCGCGGCGAGCACCACCTCCAGCACGTCGAGCGCACCCAGCACCGCGTATTCGGCGGTGAGCATCGCCAGCGCCGGGAGCGCCCCGGGCGCGTCCCGGACGGCGTGCCGCAGGGAGCCCGGCCCCGCCTCCGGCTCATCCTCGCCGGCCACCGTTGCCACCCGTCGCAGGGGCGCCACCACCACCGCCGAGACCGTTACCACACCGGCAAAGACGATCAGGGCCCATCCGGGCGTGGCGATGCTGAGCGCGATACTCGCCACGGCTGGGCCGGCCAGCAGGGTCACGTTGTCCGCCCAGCCGGTGACCACGTTGGCCGCGGTGAGCTGAGCCGGGGTGTCCACCAGCGCCGGGAGCAGCGCGGCCTGCGCCGGGCGGGTGAGCGTCACCGCGCAGGCCGCCAGCGCCGCTGCCCCGTACACCGCCGCGGCCGGAGCGCCCGCCAGCATGAGCGCCGCGGTGACGCCGAGCGACGCCGCCTGAACCACATAGCCCCCACCCAGTGTGGTCGCCGCGCCCCGGAAATCGATCAGCCGCGCCGCCCACGGCGCCACCACCGAGGCCGGGAGCAACTGCACCGCCGCAATCACCGCCGCCGCCGTCGTCCCGCCGCGCCGGAAGGCGAACACCAGCACAACCACCCAGACGCCGTACTCACTGACGCCAAAGCCGAGGAAGGCCGCCTCCACACGGCGCAGCCGGGAGCTCGCCAGCGCGCGGCGAAGCACGGCGAGGCGGTGCATCATGGCTCAGCCCGGTCCCGGGTCCAGCTCACGCGGAGACACTATCCGAGGGGGGGTCCGTCACCCTCCCCCGGTGACCCTCCCAGTGACGGTCGGGGTCACTCGATCACGTCGAGCAGTCCGTCGGACAGCTCCACGCGCAGGCCGCCGGCAGCGGCGATCTCCGCCACCTCCTCAGGACGCTTGGCGCTCATGTCCAGCCGGTAGGCGGGGATGCGATCGCCAGGACGGACCACGCCCCAGAGAGCACTGGTGATCAGCACGCCCTCCCAGGGGAGGTCGGCAAGGCCGAGGGCGGTGAACAGCACGCCGGTGTACAGCTCGGCGGCCGGGATTGCCGGGGCGGTGCGGAGGGCCGGATCGACGGCGTCGATCAGGCGCTGGCGCGGCTCGCGTAGGCGGGGGTAGACCAGCGTCGACAACCCGGCGCGCCGCCCCCGCCGGGGTGACGCCTTGCCCTGGGAGGGTGGCAGCAGCACGAGCACGGGCGAGAGGCTAGTGGGGCGCCACCTCCGCTCCGGGGCCCGACGGCGGTCCGGCTAGGGGACGAGGACAATCTTGCCGTGCCGGCCGCGCTCCTCGGAGAGACGGTGGGCTTCGGCGGCCCGGGCCAGCGGGAT
The DNA here is from genome assembly GCA_963753235.1 of uncultured Solirubrobacteraceae bacterium. GTDB lineage: Bacteria > Actinomycetota > Thermoleophilia > Solirubrobacterales > Solirubrobacteraceae > Palsa-465. The sequence goes on from CAVWBJ010000002.1 coordinate 362,772, forward strand.
CGTCCGGTCGATGCGGGTGCGCAGGCGCCCGGCGGCGACGTCGCCCAACAGCGAGCGCAACATGGCGGCGTTCCACTCAATCAGCATCGGCGCCTGCCGGATTCCGCGGCCGGCGTCATCCTCGACGGGCCGGGTGGTGACGATGGTGGCGCCGTCGGCGGCCGCGGGGAACACCGCAGGTCCGACCGGTACCGCGTCCAGCACATACGGGAACGGCTCCACCGAGGACAGGTCGGTGTCTCGGGAGAGCACACGGTCAAGGCCGAGCGACTCCACCCATTCATCATCACCGCTGCCCGCCTGCGCCGTCACTCTCAGGCCGCGTCGCACCGCCAGCTGGGCGGCGAACGACCCCACCGCCCCGGAGGCGCCGGTGATGAGGAGCCGCGCGTTGTCCGGCGCCTGCAGGTGGTCCAGCGCCTGCTGCGCGGTCAGGGCGTTCAAGGGCACCGTGGCCGCGACCACGGGGTCAAGTCCCTGAGGCAGGTCGACGAGCCATTCGGCGCGCAACAGCACCGGGTCGGCGTAGGCGCCGTAGCGGCCCTGGGCGACGTACCAGGGGATCATGCCGACCACGCGGTCGCCGACCGACCGGCCGCTCACCCCATCACCGACCGCGCTCACCGCGCCGGACAGGTCCCAACCCAGAACGTAGGGAGGTCCGTCGATGCCAAAGCCGGGCGGGAACATGCCCTGCCGCGCTCCCAGATCCGTGGGGTTGACGTTCGCCGCCGCCAGCCGGACGAGTGCCTCCTCCGGGCCGGGTGCCGGGTCCGGCGCCTCCTGGAGCTCCAGGACGTCGGGATCCCCAGCCTCGGTGACAACCACTTTGCGCATGCGTCGCTGCCTACCCGTCGGGCCTCAGGTGAAACGTGCGGATGTCACCAGAACGGGGGTTTCGACCCGGATCAGCGCCCGGCGAGAGCGGCGCTCCGGATGGCCGCGACGGCCAGCCCGTCGGCGCGTTCGTTGAGCGGATGGCCGACGTGTCCCTTGACCCAGTGCCAGCGCACCTGCTCATGGTTTGCGGCCGCGGCCTCGAGCTGGATCCACACGCCCTGGTTCTTGACCGGATCGCCCGAGGCTGTCTTCCACCCCTTGCGCTTCCAGCCGGCCATCCAGGAGGTCATCCCGTCATGCAGGTAGCGGGAGTCGGTGACCACGCAGGCCCGGGACCCGCAGGGCAACGCGCGCAGGCCCTCCAGGGCGGCGGTCATCTCCATCACGTTGTTGGTGGTGAGCGCCAGGCCCCCGCTGTACTCCTCCACGATCCCATCCTCCCAGCACAGCAACGCCGCCCAGCCCCCCGGGCCGGGGTTGCGCTGGCAGGCGCCGTCGGTCCAGACGAGCACCTCACCCGGGGCGGCCACCGGAAGGTGTCCGGGCAGGGACTTGAGTCGTCGGCGGGGGCCGGAGGCCATGGAGCGGCATTCAACCAACCGGCGAAGTCGGAAGCCGGTCCGGCGCCGAAGGTCTCGATCACGCGGTCCGGAGGTTGCGGCGGAGGACGTGCTCCAATAGAGCCATGCTCCGCGTGCTGGGACTCGTCATCTCCATCGGCCTGGCCGATTCCATGAACCCCAGCACCATCGCCCCGGCGCTGTATCTGGCCTCCGAGGAGTCCGCGGTGCGCAACCTGGCCCAGTTCACGGTGGCCGTGTTCGCCGTCACCCTCCTCGGCGGGGCCCTGATCGTGCTCGGTCCGGGGGAGGCGCTGCTGGCGCTGGTGCCCCACCCCAGCGCCACCACGCGCTACATCCTGGAGACGGTGGCCGGGGTGGCCATGCTCGGCGCCGCGGCCTATCTGTGGCGCCGGCGGGAGCATTTGGGCACCCGCAACCGCACCGGACCACCGAAGCAGAATCGCTCCAGTGCGCTGCTCGGTGCCACCATCGCGGCCGTCGAACTCCCCACCGCGTTCCCGTACTTTGCCGCCATCGCCGCCATCGTCGGATCCGGACTGGGGTTGACCCAGCGGGTGGTGCTGCTCGTCATCTACAACGCCTGCTTCGTGTTCCCGCTGCTGGTGATCCTGGGGACGGTGGCGGTGGCCGGAGACCGGGCCACCGAGATCCTGGGCCGCGTCCGCGAGTTCCTTCACCGCCACTGGCCGGTGCTGCTGGCCGCCCTGGCGCTGGTGGCCGGTCTGTTCGTGACGCTCCTGGGGGTCACCGGATTGGCGGGCGCCGGCCACGGACCGGTGGGGCAGGTCTCGCGGCGCGTACGGCGGGTGATCTCCCGCTGACCGGTGCGGACCACCCCCAGCCGGCTCAAGGATGCCGCTCTCCGGGCCGGCGCCCTGAACTGGGGCGCGTTCTTTGGCGTCCAGCCGGACACGCCGGCCAAGCTGGCCGGCTTCGCCTACGCGTTTGAACACCTGGAGATCGGCGCCTACGAGATGCTCAAACGGGTCGCCGCCCGCGCCGGCGACGAGGAGTCGGTGCTGGCGGCGGACGGAATCCTCCAGGAGGAGCTGGGCGCCGCCGAGCGGATCAGGGGACTGTTTGACCAGGCGCTGGAGGCCACCCTGCGCGGGCGAGGCCTGGTCTCGGCCTGACCCGCCGCCGGTGGCTTTAGAAGTACGCGCTGAGCACCAGGTGTCCGGTGGCGGTGGCACGGCCGGCGGTGATGGTGACCGTCGCCGGAAGTTGGTTGCCCCCGGAGTGCATCAGCATCTGGTGGCCGGCGGCAGTCAGCGTGAACAGGAAGTAGCCCATCTGGCCGACGCCCAGCGGGAGCACGTGGGTCTGGGCGATCACCGCCCCGCCGGAGACGATCTTCACGGTCGCCCGGCAGGGCGAGGCGGTGCTGGTGCAACTGGCCAGGATGCCACCCACCCACCCGCTGGAGATGAAGTCCGAGCTGCCGACGAACCGCACCAACGATGAGGCCCGGAGGCTGCGCTGGGGGGAGCGGCCACTGGTGGAGAACGAGCTGAGCATGAGCTGTCGGCTGGCGGTCAGTCCGGCGGCGCTGTGCACGGTGATTTTCACTGACTCCTGGTGGCGCCGGGCGCGCCACAGCTGGGCGCGCTGAGCGCCGGTGAGGCTGAAGAAGGCCAGGCCGCCACCGGCGGGGATCCGCTCGCCCCCGGTGCGCACCAGCGTGGTCCGCCCCAGCGCAATGGTGGTGGTGACGCCGGTGCAGGGCGTGGTGCTGAAGCAGCCCACCGGAACTCCACCCAGGCCGGCGCGCGGTATGAACACGCTCTGGCCGAAGATGGCCAGATGCGCCGGCGTGGCCACGGTCGGCGAGGTGCCGAGCGGCTGGTTTCCGGCGCCCAGTGCGGTGACCGCGTAGTAGCGGAAGGCGTTCTGGCTGACCACCGGCAGCTTGCTCTGAGCACTCACCGGCGAGCCCATCGGCGTCAGTGCGCTGGGGCTCTCGCCGGCCAGCAGCTGCCAGCCGGTGACACCGGTGGCGTACAGCCAGCTCGGCATCAGGTTGATGGCGCCGGTGGCGGCGGCCGAGACCCGCAGCGCCGGAGCGGCCGCCGGCGTGGGGGCGGTATAGGTGCCGGACCCGGAGCCGGCCGCGGCCGTGGCCGCGTCGACGTAGTCGCCGTCGATGTTGATCGTGACTCCGCCGTACTTCTCGTTGTGGGCGCCGTCGTACTGATGCATCCGCTGGTGAGCCGCCCACTCCGACGCCGGAACGTTGCCGTCGGTGGTGGTCTGGGCGTTGTTCCAGTTGGCGATCCAGATGTCGTCCGGCTCGGTGAAGCCGGTGCCGTACCGGCTCACCAGGTCCACAATCCCGGAGTTGTCGCTGCTGTAAACGCCCGCGGCGTACCCGCCGGCGTGCAGTTGCTGCGTCCAGCCCTGGATGAACGCCAGCACGGCTGAGGTGTTGGTGGTGGTCCGCGCGTAGGCCTCCATATCCAGGTACAGCGGGTTCCCGGTGCCGAGGCCGATGGCCTGGGCGTCGGCCATGGCGTCGCTGGCAGCGGCCGCCCCCTGACCGGCCGCCTGCCCGGGCGAGATGCCGGCGCAGCCGCATGAGTTCGACGGCGCCTGGAGGCCGACGTAGATGGGGATCAGGTGCCAGCCGGCGGCCGACTCCTGGCTGACCCAGGTCGCCGTCAGATTCGGCTGTGAGCAGGCCATGTTTGCTCCGCCGATGTAGACACCGATCCCGCGGTACGGTGAGGACCCCCAGGCGCTCATCTGGGATGAGCTGGGCGTGCTGCAGGCATCAAAGCCGGAGCCGGTGTACACCTGGCCGGGACCTGACAGGGAGCGGGCTCGGGCCCGCCTGTAGGCGTGCATGAGCGCGCGGGCACGGGGCACTTCCGACCGGCGCGGCTGCAGCGAGGCGTGCAGCGAGCGGACGCCGATAGCGCGGCGGATGATGGCCGGCTGACGGTCCCAGGTGGCGGTGATCACCACATGGTGGGCCCGGTTGATCACCTGCGCGGCGGTCCCACCACCCGCCGTGGTCACCGGCAGATCCTGGCCTGACGCCGCCGGTCCCGGCTGGACGAGGATGGCCTCGGTGCGGCCGATCGGCGCCGCCGGGCACTGCTGGCGGGCGCTCGGCCGGCCCAGGTAGACGGCATGACGATCGAAGCGCACGCACTGGCGGCCGTCAGATCCCAGGCGGTACACCGGCCAGCCGGCCGGCACGGTGAGCCGATAGCCGTGGTAGCGGACGGTCTTGGTCCCCGCGGCGAGCGCCGAGGCGGGCACGGCGCCGGCCACCGACGCCAGCCCGGCGAGGAGGGCCAGCCAGAAGGCCCGGCGGCAGAATGAGATCATGAGCGACAAGATGGGATTTGACGAGTGGGGCGAGCGGGCAGTCACAGCACAACCGGGCCCATCGCAGAGGACAGCTTGCCATCTGGTCCTCGACGCCCCACTACAGGCGCGCCCGGATCAAGCGGGCTCTCCGCGACGGTTCCCGGATCACGGGGTCGCGACCCCGATTACAACATCCGGTGCCGACGAAGGTTGCGCCGGATGGTGAAACTATCGGCTGAGCAGCGGAGAACATGAACGAAGACACCCCGCCGACGCCCACCGGGCCCGGACCCGCTGACGAGCTGCTGGAGGCGGCCGGTGCCTCCATGCCCGGCCGTCCGAAGCCGTGAAGTCGTTTGCCTCCGACAACTACGCCGGGGTCCATCCGGACATCCTGGCCGCGATGGCCGCCGCCAACCGGGGCCATGCCGTCTCCTACGGGGCCGACCCGTGGACGGCCCGCGCCGAGGCGATCCTCCGGGAGCACTTTGGCGATGGGGTCCGGTCGCTCCTGGTGTTCAACGGTTCCGGGGCGAACATTCTGGCCCTGCGCTGCGCCTGCCGGCCGTGGGAGGCGGTGATCTGTGCCGAGACCGCCCACGTCAACGTCGACGAGGGCGGAGCGCCCGAGCGCATCGCCGGGGTGAAGCTGCTGGCGGTACCGACTCCGGACGGGAAGCTGACCCCGGACGACATCCCGGCCCAGGTGACCCGGACCGGCGACGAGCATGCCGTCCAGCCGCGGGTGGTGACGATCACCCAGAGCACCGAGCTGGGCACGCGCTACAGCCCGGCCGAGACCGCCGCCCTGGCCATCACCGCCCATGAACTGGGGCTCCTGCTCCATGTCGACGGCGCCCGGCTGGCCAACGCCGCCGCGGCCCTGGACCTGGGGCTGGCCGCCCTGACCACGGACGTGGGTGTCGACATCCTCAGTCTGGGCGGCACCAAGAACGGGATGGTGCTCGGCGAAGCGGTGGTGTTCCTGGAGCCCACCCTGGCCGAGGGCGCCCGCTACCTGCGCAAGCAGACGCTGCAGCTGGCCTCCAAGGGACGCTTTCTGGCCGCGCAGTTTGTGGCCATGTTCGAGGGAGACCTGTGGGTGCGCAACGCCCGGCAGGCCAACGCCATGGCCGCCCGGTTGGCCGCGCACCTGTCGGCAATCCCGGCCGTCTCCATCACCCAGGCGGTCGAGGCCAACGGCGTGTTCGCCGTCGTCCCGGACGCCGCCGCCGCCGCGGTCCGCCCCAGCTGGCCCTTCTACACCTGGAACCATGGGACCGGCGAGGTCCGGCTCATGTGCTCCTGGGACACCACCCCGGACGAGGTCGACGAGTTTGCCCGGGCCCTCCGGGAGGCCTGCGCCGGCCTGGCGGCCTAGGCTGTCCAGCGCCGGCGGTCGTAAATCGGCAGGCCCGGCCGCCGTTTGGTGCAGAGTGAGTCGGATGAGCGGAGCGCGGACATGCGAGTGACGGTGGTCGGCGGCGGGATCCTGGGCCTGGCCACCGCCCGGCTGCTGGCGCACCGGGGAGGCCAGGTGACGGTGGTGGAGAAGGAGCCCGCGCTGGCCCGCCATCAGACCGGCCACAACAGCGGGGTGGTGCACGCCGGGATCTACTACGCACCCGGTTCGCTCAAGGCGCGCCTGTGCACACGCGGCCGGATCCTGCTGCGGGACTACTGCGCCGACCGGGGGATCGCCTACACCGAGTGCGGCAAGGTGGTGGTTGCCACCGACGAGGCCGAGTTGCCCCGGCTGGAGCGCCTGGCCGAGCGGGCCGAGCGCAACGGCGTGCCGGACCTGCGCTGGCTCGATGCGGCCGGGCTGGCCGAGGTGGAGCCCCACGCCCGGGGCCTGGCCGCGCTGCATTCCCCGCACACCGCGATCGTCGACTTTGCCGCCGTGGCCCAGGCGTACGCCGCCGATGTCGTGGCCGGCGGCGGGGAGATCCGGACCGACGCGCCCGTGGTCCGGGTGGAGCGCGGGCTCACGCACCTGGCCACCGGTGAGGTGCTGCGGTCTGACCGCGTCGTCGTCTGCGCCGGCCTGCACAGTGACCGGCTGGCCCGAGCCTCCGGTGAGGACCCGGAGCCGCGGATCATTCCGTTCCGGGGCGAGTACTACCGGCTGGCCTCGGATCGACGTCATCTGGTGCGCGGCCTCATCTACCCGGTCCCGGACCCGTCCCTGCCCTTCCTGGGGGTGCACCTGACCCTCCGGGCCGACGGCGAGGTTCTCCTCGGGCCGAACGCCGTCCTGGCCAGCGCGCGCGAGGGCTACCGGCGCACCACGCTGGACTGGCGGGACCTCTACGAAACGCTGACCTGGCCCGGCACCCGCCGCATGATGCGCCGGCACTGGCGGGCCGGAGCCGGTGAGCTGTACCGCTCGGCCCGCAGGCGAGCGTTCGTGGCCGAGCTCCAGCGCTACGTGCCCGAGCTGCGCCCGGAGGACGCCCTCCCCGCCGAGGCCGGCGTGCGCGCCCAGGCGGTCGACCGCGATGGGGCGCTGGTGGACGACTTCCGCCTGGGAGTCACCGAGGGGGTGGTGTGGGTCCGCAACGCACCCTCACCGGCCGCCACCTCGTCGCTGGCCATCGCGGAGGAGCTGGCCGGGCGCGTGACCGACCGCGCCGTCGCCGTCTGAGGCGGTCGCCCACTCCGGATCTCGGTCCGGTGGGCGTTCGGTCGCAATCGCGACCGCCCTGGCGAAACGTGCGTTTGCTGACGAGATCTCCGGGTAGGCGTTGCTCGCCCTGCGGCGGCCTGACGTGGCCGCTCTGAGCTCTGCGACCCGTGATCAACCCCGCCCTCATCAGCACGCGCCACGAATACTGGTCGCTGGCGCACATCTACGGGCCGATCGCCATCGGCGTCTGTCTGCTCATCCTGCTGCTGGTGGTGGGGGCGGTGCTGCGCTACCGGCGACGGCCGGAGGCGGCCACCTGGCATGAGAACAACCCGCTGGAGGCCGGCTACGCCGTGGTGCTCACGCTGGTGGCGGCGTTTTTGCTCTACCTCACGTTTCATTTTGAGCACCGCGTCGACACCGTGGCCAACCGGGAACGCCCCGCCCTCACCATCGACGTGACCGCCGGACGCTGGGAGTGGGAGTTCTCCTATCCCCGCTATGGCATCGTGCAGCGCAGCGGCATGGTGGGCAACCAGCCGCTGGTGGTGCCCACCAACGAGGCGATCAGGTTCAACATGACGTCGGTCGACGTCATCCACGGCTTCTGGATCCCGGAGCTGGAGTTCAAGCATGATCTGTTCCCGGGCAAGGTCCAGTACCAGGTCCTCACCTTCACCCGGACCGGCACCTTCCCGGGTCAGTGCTCGGTGTTCTGCGGGCTGCGCCACCCGGAGATGGTGTTCAACGTCCGCGCGCTGTCTCCGGCGGCCTTCAACGCCTGGCTGCACTCCCCGCACCGCGGAGGAGCCTCGTGACCGTCCAGGCTCCCCCTGGGGTCGCCGATCGCCGCCGCTCGGCCGGATGGATCGGCGCCCTGACCAGCACCGACCACAAGCGCATCGGGCTCAACCTGGGGTTGGCCTCGTTCGTGTTCTTCCTGGCCGGCGGAGTGATGGCCCTGTTCATCCGGGCTCAGATCGCCCAGCCCAACAACCACATCGTCTCCGACCAGACCTACCAGGAGCTGTTCACGATGCACGGCTCCACCATGATCTACCTGTTTGTGACGCCGATGGCGATGGCGCTGGCGGTCTACCTGGTGCCGCTGCAGATCGGCGCCAGCGAGATCGCCGGCGGCCGGACGACGCTCGTCGGCTTCTGGGTGTGGCTGCTGGGCGGGCTGACGATGGAGTCCGGCTGGCTGGCGGCCGGTGGCGCGGGCCGGGACGGCTGGTTCTCCTACACCCCGCTGTCGGAGTCCCAGTACACGCCCGGCATCGGTCAGGATCTCTGGACGCTCGGTGTCATCCTGGCCGTCTCCGGGACGGTGGTGATGGCGGCGACAGTCACCTGGACGATCGCCCGCCACCGAGCTCCCGGGATGGCCCTGCTGCGCATGCCGGTATTCACCTGGACGGCCCTGGTTTCGGTGCTGATGGTGGTCGGCGCGTTCCCGGTGCTGGTGGTGGCGATGATCCTGCTCTACCTGGACCGCGCCGCCGGGACGCACTTCTTCGTCGGCTTCACCGGGTCAATCGATTACCAGGATCTGTTCTGGTTCTACGGCCATCCGGTGGTTTACGTCATGTTCTTCCCCTACCTGGGGGCGGCGGCGGAGGCGATCGCCGCCGGAGCTCATAAGCGGTGGTTCGGTTACAAGGCGTTTGTGGCGTCGATGCTCATGTTCTCGGCGCTGTCGATGACCGTGTGGGCGCATCACATGTACACCACCGGCGGCTCGGTCAACGAGGCGTTCGCGTTCACGTCGACGCTGCTCCTGGTGCCGGCCGGGATTGAGTACTTCGACATGATCGGCACGCTCATCGGCGGGTCGATCGCCACCCGGACCTCGCTGCTGTTCGGGCTGACGTTCTTCCTCCAGTTCGCCATCGGCGGGGTGAGCGGCATCTGGCTGGGCTCGCCCGTTCTGGACTACGCCTCGCACAACACGTACTTCCTCATCGCCCACTTTCACTACACGCTGTTTGCGGGGAGCATCTTCGGCTTCTTCGCCGGCGTCTACCACTGGTTTCCCAAGCTCTCCGGCGCGCTCCTGCGCGAGCGGCTGGGCAAGCTCCAGCTGGTGGTGATGATCATCGGCACCAACATGACGTTCTTCCCCATGTTCATCCTGGGCGACGAGGGGATGGTGCGCCGGATCTCACGCTACCCGCAGCAGCCGGGGTGGGGCACGCTCAACCTGATCGAGTCGATCGGCGCCGGCATCATCGCCGTCGGCATCCTCATCTTCATCTACAACGTGTGGGTGTCGCTGCGGGACCGAGTCCCCGCCGGCGCCGATCCGTGGCAGGGGCACACCCTGGAGTGGTGGACCAGCTCGCCGCCACCCCCGCTCAACTTCCCGGAGCCCCTGCCGCCGATCCGCTCCTATGCCCCGCTGCTCGATCTGCGTGAGACGGCCCGGGAGCAGGCCCGCCGGCGGACGGAGTCGCCGGCATGAGGGGGGGCGCCATCCCTCTGCTCGCCTGGGCATTCATCCTGGCCGTGCTGTATGCCCTCAACGTCGTCTGGACCGGCAAGGGCCTGGACGCGGCCATGGCCGGGTTTGCCGTGGCGGCGACGGTGGCCACGGCGGTGGGCTTTATCGCCCTGCGCCCGCGCGAGGCGCTGCGCAAGGGCGAGCCCGCGCCCACGGAGGAGCCCAAGGCGGTGGTGTCGGCCAGTTACGGCTCGGTCCTGCTGGCCGTCGGCGTGGGGTCGCTGGTCTACGGCTTTGCCTTTGGCCACTTCCTGGTGTACTTCGGCAGTGGGCTGATTGTGGTGTCGGCGGGAATCCTGGCCCGGGAGAAGTACGCCCAGCGGCGGGCGCTGCGGCGCTGGCGCGACCGGGAGGGGCCATGACCGGAGCTCCCAGCCTTCCCGCGCTGCTGTGGCGCGACTGGCAGCCGGCGTGGAGCGTCGACGTCATCGCCGTCCTGGCCGCCCTGGCCTACCTGGTGGCGGCCGGCCGCGTGGCTCGGTGGCCGCGGTGGCGGACGGCCAGCTTCCTGGGCGGCGTCGCCGTCATCGTGATGGCGCTGCAGTCCGGGATCGGCAGCTACGACGACCGGCTGCTGTCCGATCACATGGTCCAGCACCTGCTGCTGCTGGAGGCGGCTCCGCTGCTCCTGCTCGGCGGCCGCCCGGCCATCCTGCTGATCCGGGCCACCCCGCGATCCGGCCGCCCGGCGGTGGCGCGCCGGTTCCGGGCGCTGACCCCGTTGACCCGCCCGCTCACCTGCCTGGCCATCTTCTACGTGGTCGTTCTCGGCACGCACATCCCGGCCTTCTACGACGCCACCCTGACCGATAACCCGCTGCACGAGTTTGAGCATGCCCTCTACATCGCCGCCGGGATCTTCATGTGGTGGCCGATGGTCGATGGCGACCCGATCGTCGCCCACCGGCTCAATGGCCTGGGCCGCCTGGCGTACGTGATTGCGGCCATGCTGCCGATGACGTTGATCGGCGCCTACCTGTACCGCGACGCCGGCCTGCTGTATCCCGCCTACCTCGGTCCCACCCGGGCGCTGGGCGTCTCGGCCATCACCGATCAGCAGCTGGGCGGATCGGTGATGTGGATCGCCGGGACCTTCCTGATGGCGATGGCCGGGCTGTGGCAGGTGATGGTGGCGCTCATCGCCGAGGAGCGCCGGATGCAGATGCGGGAGCGCGGCGGCGCCGCGGCCGAGCGGGCGGCGCGACCATGAGGCGGCTGTTCATGCGCTGGTTCACCCGCCGGGCCCGCACGCCCGCGTGGGTCCGGCTCGGCCTGGCCCTGGTGCTGGGAACCCTGGCCCTGATCTCCATCGCCGCCCCGGGATCCTCACCGGCGTCGAGCACGCCGCGCCGGTCCTCGCAGACCCCGCCGTCAACCATCCCCAGCCTGACCGCGACCCCCGGGGCGCTGAAGTCCGCGGGCGGGCCGCCGACGACGCTGCCCAACGCGCCGCTCAAGTCGCCGGAGCCGCAACCGCCCGGCGCCCCCACCACCAGCTTTCCCACTTCCCCCCAGCTGGTGGCCCAGGGGATGACGCTGTACGAGAACGGGTGTGCCTCCTGTCACGGTGCCCTGCTCCAGGGCATCGCCAACAACGCCCCGTCACTGATCGGCGTCGGCCCCGGGCCGGTGGACTTCTACCTGTCGACGGGCCGGATGCCGCTGGACAACCCGCGCGACGAGCCGGAGCGCAACACCCCTCGCTACACCCGCCAGGAGATGAACGCGCTGATCGCCTTCATCACCAAGGTGGGGGGCGGACCGCGAGCGCCGGCGGCCACTCCGGCCCAGGGCGACCTGGCGGTGGGCTTTCACGTGTTCACCGAACACTGCGCCGGCTGTCACCAGCTGGTGGCGCGCGGCGGCCTGACCGTCGGCGCCTACGTACCCAACCTGCAGCAGGCCACGGCCCTCCAGGTGGCCGAGGCGGTGCGCATGGGGCCGTACCTGATGCCCCACTTCGATGCCAAGCAGATCAACCAGTACCAGCTGGACTCCCTGGCCAGGTATGTGCTGTGGACCCGCCATCCCTCCAATGCCGGCGGGTGGGGGATCTACAACATCGGGCCGATCCCGGAGGGGATGGCGGCCTGGTTCATCGGGTTGCTGGCGCTGGTGCTCGTCGCCCGGCTGATCGGTGAGCGGATGGAGACCGAATGAGGGAGGTCAGATGAGCGTCACTCCGGAAGGCCCTGACCCGGCCCGCGGTCTGGGCCGGGCCGTCGCCCTGCTGGTCGCGCTGCGGGCGGCCTGGCGCGCCACCCGGCAGCCGCAGCCGCCGGCGCCCCCGCCTGAGCCCCCGCACCTGCCGGACGAGTTCCGCCCCCAGGACGATCCATCGCACCGCACCGTCCCCGAAAACCGGCGGTATGAGAACGTGGTGGCCGCGCTGCTGGTGGTGGCGGCCGGCTGCGCCGGAGCATTCATCGTCTTCTACATCGTCTTGCAGACCCAGACGCAGCTGCTCGGCCTGGCCATGGGATGCGCCCTGTTCAGCCTGGCGGCCGCGTGCATCGTGGCCGGCAAGCTGGTCGTCCCTCAGGAGATCTCGGTGGAGGAGCGTGACCAGCTGCTGGAGGAGGATGAGGCCGAGGAGGTGGTGGAGATCGTGGAGGCCGGGGGAGAGGGCATCTCCCGCCGCGGGCTGCTCACGGTGACGGGCGGCCTGGCCGGCGCCACCGTGCTGGGCGCCGCCGCCGCGCCGCTGGCCTCGTTGGGGCCACCCGCACGGGTGCTGCACCAGACCCCGTGGAAGCGGGGCATCCGCTTCGTCGATGATGCGGGCAGCCCCTATGCCGCCTCCGACATCGAGATCGGCTCGTTCTACACCGCGCTGCCGGAGGGGCAGAACGCCGACAGCCTGGGGGCCGGCATCCTCGTCATCCGGCTTCCGGAGTCGATGGTCCACCTGCCCGCGGCGCGTCAAGACTGGGCGCCGCAAGGGATCATGGCCTACTCCAAGATCTGCCCTCACGCCGGCTGCGCCATCAACCTGTACCGGTATCCCCTGGACGCCCAGACCGCGCCCTTCCCGCCCGCGTTCACCTGCCCGTGTCACTACTCCACGTTCACCCCCGGCAACGGTGGGAAGCTCGTCTTCGGCCCGGCCGGGAGGGCGTTGCCGCAGATGCCGGTGATGATCGACAGCGACGGCAACCTGCGCTGCGCCGGGCCGTTTGACTCCGACATCGGCCCCTCCTGGTGGGGCGTGCGGCGGATATGAAGCTGATCGACCGTGCGGTCCATCGCCGCTTTGAGCGCGGCGTGCGCTACACCGAACAGCGCCTGGGCGGCGCCCCCATGTACAAGTGGCTGCTGCGCTACGTCTTCCCCGACCACTGGTCGTTCCTGCTGGGGGAGATCGCGCTGTACTCGTTCATCGTCCTGGTCGGCACCGGGATCTTCCTGACCCTGTACTACATCCCGTCGCAGAACCAGGTCATCTACCACGGCAGCTACGCGCTCCTGCGCAACCAGGAGATGTCCGAGGCCTACCGCTCGGTGCTGGACATCACGTTCAACGTGCCGTCCGGTCTGCTCATGCGCCAGGTCCACCACTGGGCGGCGGACGTGTTCATCGCCTCCATCGTCCTGCACCTGTGCCGGATCTTCTTCACCGGCGCGTATCGCAAGCCCCGGGACTTCAACTACTACGTGGGGCTGACCATGCTGATGCTGGCGATCCTGGAGGGTTTCGCCGGCTACTCCCTGGTTGACGACCTGCTCTCCGGGATGGGCATCGTCATCGCCTACGGGGTGGCGCTCTCCATCCCGTTGATCGGTGGCCAGCTCAGCTCCACCATCTGGGGCGGCCAGTTCCCGGGCACCGGCAGCTTCTTCAGCCGGCTGGAGATCCTCCACGTCTTCCTCATCCCGCTGGCGTTGATGGGCCTGATCGGGATCCACCTGGCCAGCATCATGCGCCAGCATCACTCGCAGTTCCCAGGTCCGGGGCGGCGCGAGCGCAACGTGGTCGGCACGCCGATGTGGCCGGCCTACGCGCTGCGGTCGGTGGGGCTCATGCTGGCGGTGGCCGCGGTGCTGTTCTTGATGGGTGGCCTGATCCAGATCAACCCCATCTGGCAGTGGGGCCCGTATCACCCCTACCTGTCGGAGAACGGGGCCCAGCCGGACTGGTACATCGGCTGGCTGATCGGCGCCCTGCGCCTGATGCCCAACTACGAGCTGGTGATCGCCGGGCGCACGGTGATCCCCAATCCGTTCTGGGGGGGTGCCGCGTTCCCCCTCGTCGTCTTCGGCGTGCTGTACGCCTGGCCGGCGGTGGAACGGCGGATCACCGGTGATCGCCGCCAGCATGATCTGCTTGACCGCCCCCGCGACCGCCCGACGCGCACCGCCATCGGCGCCGCCTTCTTCAGCTGGGTGCTCATCATCTTCGCCGTCGGCTCCACCGACCGTATCTTCTTCCGACTGCATGTGCCCTACTCGGCCATGATCCACTTCTGGCGGGTGGGCGTGTGGGTGCTCCCGATCGTGGTGTTCTTCATCACCCGCACCGGCGCCCGTGCCCTGAAGCGCTCCGAAACCCACCCCCTGCGGGGTTGGCAGGGCACGATCGTGACCCGGGGTCCGAGCGGGGCCACCCGGGTGCTCGCCGACGACGGGAACGCCACGCCCGGGGTGCGGCCGCCGGGGGGCACGGCGCCGGCGCTGGACTACCCGGAGCAGAAGCCCTCCGGAGACTGAGCGGGTGCGGATTTCCCGGCCGCCGACCGAGCTTCCGTCCCCACCTCCCGCCGGCCGCCGGCCTGTTTCATTCCTTCCTGGGGTACAACCCCTCCAGAGGCTCCTTGATCGCACGCTGCTCCATCACCTGCCCGGCGGCCAGGCCGCGATCGTCACCGGGCGATCGTTCTGCCCCGGGCTCATGACCGTTCCGTTGTCCTTGGCGCCCGCCCGGGCTCCGGAAAAAGCCGCCCGGAGATGACGCTCGTCGCGGTGTCGGCCGCCTACGGCGCGGCCGGGAGCCACATCGCCCCGGCCCTCGCCCAGCGTCTGGCCGTGCCGTTCGTCGACCGGGGGATCGCGCTGGCCGTGGCCGAGCGGCTGGACGTCTCGGTGGAGGAGGCGCTGTCCCATGAGGAGCGCTCCGGCAGTCTGCTGGAACGCCTGCTGTCCGGCTTTCTGGGCGCCGACACCGGGGCGCCCGCTCCGCTGCCTGCGGCGGGAGCCAGCGCCGAGGACTTCCACCGGGCCTCCCGCGAGGTCCTGCTCGCCCAGGCCCAGACCGGCGAAGGGGTCATCCTGGGACGGGGAGCAGTGGCGGCGCTGCGCCAGGATCCTCAGGTCCTGCGGGTTCGCCTCACCGGACCGGTCCAGGCCCGGGTCGAGCAGGCGGTGCGGCTCGGCGCCTCCGGGCGGGAGGGGGCCGAGCGCGCGCTGCGCCAACTGGACCGCGCCCACGCGGATTACCTCCGCCAGTTCTATGACGTCGATATCGACGATCATGAGCTCTACCACCTGATCATCGACGCCACCGCCTTTCCTCCGGACGTGGTCGTCGACCTCCTGGCCGCGGCTGCGGTGGAATTCCAGGCCGCCGCCGGCTCTGAGCGCTAACTGTCTGAATACGGACCGGAAGGCCTCCCGGGCGAGTGGCGGGGCGCCGCCGGACGGGTAGCGGCAGCGTGATGAACCTGTCCTTGCGCGCGGCGCGGCCCTCCGGCAGATCCCCCCACCTGATCGACCGGGCGCTATCCAACGTGGAGCACGGCCGGTTTGAGCGCTCCCTGTCCGGGCTGACCGCGTTTGCGGCGGTCGTCACCACGGCCGAGATCTACCTGGAGCATTACCGGGCCAGCTTTGGCAACAAGATGATGTGGAGCCCCGTGGTGGTCACACCGCCGGTGGTGGTGGCCGGGGTGGGAGGCGTGTTCTCCCGGCGCTGGGCCAAGCGCTACCTGCCGGTGGCGGCCGCCGTCTACACGGCCAACGGCCTGCTCGGCGAGTACTACCACGCGCGGGGCGTCGCCCGGCGCCCCGGAGGTTTCAGCGAGCAGACCGTGGTCTACAACCTGGCCATGGGGCCGCCGATCGTCGCACCGGGACTGATGTCGATCGTCGGCTTCCTGGGCCTGCTCGCCGCCGTGCTGCGGCGGGAGGACTGACCGCGTGAACCGCCGCGATATCCGCCGCCCGGATCATCTCCCCAACCTGAGGCCCGGCCGGCAGCCGCCTGAGCCAACCTGGCTGCCCCGGCAGCGGCGGGGGATCACCCCGCAGATGATCGGCCGCTACCCGGACTACGACGTGTTCGCCGCCGAGGCCAGCTGGGATGAGGTCACCAAGCAGGTGGTCAAGCAGCGGCTCGCCCAGCACGGGCCGCTGCGCTTCTTCACCGCCGAGGAGGAGCCCGCGCTGCGCGCGTTCTGCGACGTCACCACCGCCCAGGACTCAGAGCCGCGCATTCCGCTGGCCGAGATGGTCGACGCCAAGTTCGCCGACGGCAAGCTGGACGGCTACCGCTACGAGGACATGCCCCAGGACGGTCAGACCTGGCGGCTCGTGCTGCGCGGACTGAACGAGACCGCACGCCAGCACGGGGCTGACGATTACGCCGCGCTACCTGCTGAGGCCCGGGAGCGGATCGTCGACCAGCTCTCCAAGGGCGAGCTGTCCGGCGGCGCCTGGGACGAGCTCAACGTCACCCGCGCCTGGTCGGTCTGCATGAGGGCCGTGCTGTCGGCGTTCTATTCGCACCCGTGGGCCTGGAACGAGATCGGCTTCGGCGGGCCGGCCTACCCGCGGGGCTTCATGCGGCTGGGCCAGGGAGCGGAGGTGCTGGAGCCATTTGAGCGACCCGGGGCCACCGACCGTGATCCGGTCCGCGACGCTGAGGGGGAGGCATGGGGCTGACCCGGCTGCTCAAGGGATCGATCGGGCCCCGGGCCAACGACTCCCGGTTCTTGCTCAACGTCCACAGCCGCGCCATCCCCGGCCGGTCGCACATGCGCCACTACGACGACCATGAGGAGGTCGACCTGGTGATCGTCGGCGCCGGCGCCGGCGGGTCGGTGCTCGCCCAGCGGTTGGCCCGGCGGGGGTGGAAGATCGTCATCCTGGAGGCGGGACCGTTCTGGGACCCGGACGCCGACTGGGTGTCCGACGAGGCCGGCTCGCACCAGCTGTACTGGACCGAGCCGCGCGTGATTGGTGGCAGTAACCCGATTGAGTTGGGCAAGAACAACAGCGGCCGGGGGGTGGGCGGCTCCATGGTCCATTACGCCGGCTACGCGCCCCGCTTTCACCCCTCTGACTTTGAAACCCGCACCCGCGACGGCGTGGGGGCCGACTGGCCGATCGCCTACGCCGACCTCAAACCGCATTATGCGGAGGTGGAGCGTGAGCTACCGGTGGCCGGGCAGGACTGGCCGTGGGGCGATCCCCATTCCTATCCGCACTCGCCGCACCCGGTCACCGGGGCCGCCGCCCGGATCTGGCAGGGGGCGCGGGCGCTGGACATCGCCATGCGCGTGGGACCGGTGGCGATCGCCAACGGGGTGTTCGGCAACCGGCCGCATTGCATCTACCGCGGTTACTGCCTGCAGGGGTGCAAGGTCAACGCCAAGGGCAGTCCGTACGTCAGCCACCTCCCCGACGCCATCGAGCACGGGGTGGAGGTGCGCGCCGAGTCGATGGCGGCGGCGGTGGAGATCGACGACGCCTCCGGCCGCGCCACCGGCGTCCGCTACATCCGCGAGGGATCCGACGAGCATCACCTCCAGCGGGCCCGGGCGGTGGCGGTGTGCGGCTACTCGATTGAGACCCCTCGCCTGCTGCTTCAGTCCACATCCCGCCGCCACCCCCACGGCCTGGGCAACAACCATGATCTGGTCGGCCGCTACGTGATGGTGCAGGGGGCCTCGCAGACGGCCGGCCGGTTCCCCGAGGAGGTCCGGATGTACAAGGCGCCGCCCCCCGAGGTTTCGTCCGAGCAGTTCTATGAAACCGACGAACGCCGGGGCTTCGCCCGCGGCTTCTCCATCCAGACCGTCTCGCCGCTGCCGATCGGCTGGGCCGAGCATGTGCTCGCCGACGGCCATTGGGGCCGGGCTCTCCGTGAATACATGCGGGACTACAACCACTGGGCGACCGTGGGAGTCCTCAACGAGCTGCTCCCGCATCCTGAGAACCGGATCACGCTGGCCGACGAACGGGACCGCTGGGGCCTGCCGGTGGCGCGGATGGACTACAGCCTGTCCGAGAACGACCAGCACAACATGGCGTATTCCACGCGGGTCATCACCGACATCCTCAAGGCGGCCGGAGCTCAGGACGTGCTCACCATCCAGCGCTACGCCCATCTGGTGGGCGGTGCCCGGATGGGGCCCTCGCCCGAGGAGGGCGTGGTCGATGCCGATCACCGGATCTGGGACACGCCCAACGTCTACGTGTCCGACGGCAGTGTCTGTCCCACCCAGGGCAGCGCCAACCCGGCGCTCACCATCATGGCCCTGGCCTCGCGGTTGGCCGAGCGCCTGGACAGTGGCGCCGCCGTGCCCAGCGCCGGCGCCCGGCAGAAGGTGGCGGCATGACCGAGGTGGTGGTGGTCACCGGCGCGTCGGGTGGGGTGGGCCGCGCCATCGCCCACGCATTCGGCAAGCGGGGGGCCACCGTGGCTCTCCTGGCCCGCGGCGAGAAGGGCCTGGAGGATTGCCGGCGTGAGGTCGAGAACCTGGGCGGACGCGCCCTCCCCATTCCCACCGATGTGGCCGACGCCGACCAGGTGGAGGTGGCCGCCGAGCGGGTGGAGGCGGAGCTGGGGCCGATCGACATCTGGGTCAACGACGCCATGGCCACCGTCTTCGCCAAGTTCGTGGACGTGACGCCGGCCGAGTACAAGCGCGCCACCGAGGTGACCTACCTGGGCACGGTGTACGGGACGATGGCGGCGCTCAAGCGCATGACCGCGCGCAACCAGGGGACGATCGTGCAGGTGGGCTCGGCGCTGTCCTACCGCGGGATCCCGCTGCAGGCCGCCTACTGCGGCGCCAAGTTCGGCATCCGCGGGTTCACCGATTCCATTCGCACCGAGCTGCGCCATGACCGCAGCCGGGTGCACATCACCATGGTGCAGTTGCCCGGAGTCAACACCACCCAGTTCAACTGGTGTCGCTCCAAGCTGCCCAAGCATCCGCAGCCGGTGCCCCCCATCTACCAGCCGGAGATCCCGGCCGAGGCGGTGTACTGGGCGGCCCATCACCGTCGCCGGGAGCTGTGGGTGGGCTACAGCACGCTCCAGGCCATCGTGGGGACCAAGCTGTCCGCGCTGGCCGGCGATATCTACCTGGCCCGTACCGGGTTCTCCGGCCAGCAGGTGCAGGACATGCCGGTCTCCGCCGACCGGCCGAACAACCTATATGAACCGGTCCCGGAGCTGGCCGCCACCCATGGCATCTTCGATCAGCAGGCCAAGACCCGGAGCCCGCAGCTGTGGGCGGCCGAGCACCGCTACGTCTCCGCGGGCGCGGCCCTGGCGGCTCTGGCCGGGGTGGGCGCGCTCATCACCGCCGCGCGCCGATGACCGAGGCGCCGATCGCCGACGTCCGCGCGCAGGCGTATGAGATCCCCTGCGAGCAGCCCGAGTCCGACGGCACCATCACGTGGGACTCGGTGACCGTGGTGGTGGCCGAGGTCTCAGCCGGTGATCACACCGGCCTCGGCTACACCTACGGCGCGGGCGCCGCCGCCCAGCTCATCGGCGGCACGCTGGCGCCGGTGCTGAGCGGGCGTGACGCCCTGGCGGTCCCGGGCGCCTGGTGGGCGATGGTGGCCGCGGTACGCAACATCGGGTGGCCGGGAGTGGCGGCCATGGCCATCTCCGCCGTCGACGTGGCGCTGTGGGATCTCAAGGCCCGGCTGTTCGATGTCTGCCTGGCCGATCTGCTCGGCCGCGCTCGGGAGGCCGTACCCGTCTACGGCTCCGGTGGGCTGACCTCGTACTCCGAGGCTGAGCTGTGCGCGCAGCTGTCGGCCTGGGTGGCGCAGGGGATCCCGCGGGTCAAGATGAAGGTGGGACGGGAGCCCTCCGCCGACCCGGCCCGGGTGCGGGCGGCCCGCGCAGCCATCGGTCCCGAGGCCCAACTGTTCGTCGACGCCAACGGGGCCTATTCGCGGCAGCAGGCGCTCGCCCTGGCCCACCGGTTCGCCGAGGAGGCCGGGGTGAGCTGGTTTGAGGAGCCGGTCTCCTCCAACGACCTGGACGGACTGCGCCTGATCCGAGACGGCTCGCCCGCGGGAATGGATATCACCGCGGGCGAGTACGGGTTCACCCCGGAATACTTCCGGACGATGGCAGGCAGCGTCGACGTGCTCCAGGCCGACGTCACCCGCTGTGGCGGAGTGAGCGGACTGCAGGCGGTCGGCGATCTGTGCGCGGCCTTTGAGCTGCCGTTCTCGGCCCACTGCGCGCCGCAGATCCACGCCCACGCCGCGGTCGGGATCGGCCGGTTGCGCCACTGCGAGTACTTCCACACCCACGCCCGCGCCGAGGCGATCCTGTTCGACGGGGTGTTGCGTCCGGCGCCCGACGGGTGCCTGCACCCGGACCGGGGTCGCCCGGGGCTGGGGATAGAGCTCAAGCGGGCCGACGCTGCGGAGTACGCGCTGTGAGCGCGGCGACCGACCGCCAGGCGCTGGCCGGCATCGGCGAGCCCCACGTGCTGCGGGAGTACGCCCTGATCGCCGATGGAGAGCGGGGCGCGGTTGTGGGGCCCCGCGGCGACATGGCCTGGATGTGTTTCCCCCGCTGGGACTCCGACGCCTGCTTCGCCACATTGATCGGTGGCGCCGGCACCTACGCGGTGACACCGCTGTCGCGCTATGTGTGGGGCGGGTACTACGAGCACGGCCTGATCTGGCGCAGCCGGTGGATCACCGACCAGGGGGTGGTGGAGTGCTGGGAGGCGCTGGCCCTGCCGTCCTCGCCGGACCGGGCGGTCATCCTGCGGCGGATCAGAGCGGTTGACGGTCCGGCGCGGGTCCGGGTGGTGCTGGACGTCCGGGGCGAGTTCGGGATGCGCCAGCCGGCGCGCCTGCGCCATGAGGACGATGGGCGCTGGACCGGGCGGATCGGTCAGACGCGGCTCACCTGGGTGGGGGGAGAGGGCGCGCAGCGCCGGTCCGACGGCGCCGGCGGGCGGCCGCTGGTGATGACGTTGGAGCTGGAGCCGGGGCAGGCGCATGACCTGGTGCTGGTGCTCGATGCCTCCGGCGATGACCGGCCGCCTCCGGACCCTGACTGGGCCTGGAGCGGGACCGAGGCCGGTTGGCGCGAGCGCGTTCCTGACCTGGAGTGCGGGACGGCGGAGCGCGATGCGCATCACGCCTACGCCGTGCTCAGCGGACTGACCAGCCAGGGCGGCGGGATGGTGGCCGCGGCCACCATGTCCCTGCCTGAGCGCGCGCGCCAGGGCCGCAACTACGACTACCGCTACGTGTGGATCCGGGACCAGTGCTTCACCGGGCAGGCGGTGGCGGCGTCCGGCCCGCACCCGCTCATGGATGACGCGGTGCGGTTTGTCTCTCAACGACTGCTGGAGGATGGCGAGCGGATGGCGCCGGCGTACACCATCGCCGGCGACCCCGTCCCGGACGAGCGCACGCTGGACCTGCCCGGCTATCCCGGCGGGACTGACGTGGTCGGCAACTGGGTCAACCAGCAATTTCAGCTGGACGCGTTCGGCGAGTCCCTGCTCCTGTTCGCCGCCGCGGCCCGCCATGATCATCTCGACGCCGACGGCTGGCGGGCCGCCGAGGCGGCGGCCGAGGCGATCGCTCACCGGTGGCACCAGCCCGACGCCGGCGTGTGGGAGCTGGAACCGGACGCCTGGACCCACAGTCGGCTGATCTGCGCGGCCGGCCTGCGGCGGATCGCTGCCCACCAGCCGAGCGAGCAGGCGGCCCGCTGGCTGGCGCTGGCTGACACCATCGTGGCCGACACCGCCGAGCACGCCCTGCACCCGGCCGGACACTGGCAGCGTTCGCCGACCGACGAGCGGTTGGACGCGGCCCTGCTGCTGCCCGCCATCCGCGGCGGGCTGCCCGCCGACGATCCCCGGACGATCGCCACCCTGCACGCGGTGGCCGGTCAGCTCACCCGGGACGGCTACTGCTACCGCTTCCGGCCCGACGAGCGCCCCCTGGGGGAATCGGAGGGCGCGTTCGTCATGTGCGGTTTTGTCATGTCGCTGGCCTGGGCGCAGCAGGGCGACCTGGTCCAGGCGGCGCGCTGGTTTGAGCGCAACCGGGCCGCCTGCGGCACAGCCGGCCTATTGGCGGAGGAGTTCGATGTGCAGCAGCGCCAGATGCGGGGCAACCTGCCGCAGGCCTTTGTGCACGCGCTGCTCCTGCATTGCGCGGTGACGCAGCCGGAGGGAGCGGCCACCGAGGCCGTGGTGGAGGGGACGGGCTGACATGTGCGGACGTCCGCTGGAGTTGGCCCGCGCCGGATACGGCGCGGTGCTGCTGCTGGCGCCGGGCCGCGTCCTCAGCCGCCTGACCG
Source organism: uncultured Solirubrobacteraceae bacterium (assembly GCA_963753235.1). Lineage (GTDB taxonomy): Bacteria > Actinomycetota > Thermoleophilia > Solirubrobacterales > Solirubrobacteraceae > Palsa-465. The sequence goes on from CAVWBJ010000002.1 coordinate 385,166, forward strand.
GGTCCGCGCAGGACCGAACGACGGTGCGGGTGGCGCGGGTCCTCGGTGTCCGCCACCTGCTCCAGGCCGCCGCCCTGCTCAGATATCCGCGCTGGCGGCCGGCGGGAGCCGCCGTGGACGCCGCGCACGCGGCATCGATGGTCGCCCTGGCCCGTTGGGCTCGGCGCCCGCTGCACCGCCGGCTGGCGGCCGGCAACGCGCGCAGCGCGGGACTGCTGTCGGCGGCGGAGGTGGCCGTCGGTTTGCGAGACGCTCAGACGGGCAGTCTGGGGCCGTGAGCGAGCAGCCATGAGCCCCGCCTCGCCGCAGATCAGGGTGGCCGATGAGTTCCCTGAGATTGTGGAGGGACTGGCTCCAGACCAAGCGGAGCTGGCGCGTGACCAGCTCGTCGCCGACCTGCTCACGGTCAGGGGCGGAGGGTGGACCCCGGAGATCCCGCGCAGCGAGCCCGGGCATCTTGGGCTGCTGGTGCTCACGGGTCTGCTGGCCCGGGACGTGGTGCTGGAGCGCCCGCTGGCCACCGAGCTGGTGGGACGGGGCGACCTGCTCAAGCCCAGCGACCGCGACGGGCGCGACGCGCCGATTCCGTTCGACGTGAGCTGGACCGTGCTGGAGCCGGCGCGGCTCGCCGTGCTCACCCCTGACTTCACCCGCGCGCTGGGGCAGTGGCCACCGGCGGTGGAAGCGATCGTGCGGAGCGCCAGCAGCCGGGCTCACTGCCTGGCGGTCACCATGGCGGTATCCAATCTGCGTCGCGTCGATTCCCGGTTGCTGGTGCTGCTGTGGTACCTGGCCGACCGTTGGGGACGGGTGACGCCCGACGGCGTGCTGGTCCCCGTGCGCCTCACGCATGAGACGCTGGCCCGCCTGGTGGGCGCCCAGCGTCCGTCGGTGACCACCGCCCTGCGGCAGCTGGAGGACGAGGGGCGGCTGCGCCGAACGCCGGAGCGTGGCTGGCTGCTGCCGGGCGATCCGCCGGACGTCATGGCGCGCCCCGAGGCCGATCCCGCTCTGCACTAGACGGAGGCTGGCCTGTGAATCCCCGCGTGTAGTCATCGGGGCTCGTGCACCCGAAAACGAGCCCAGCGTCAGCAGGGCCCGGGTCAGCGCGCTCGGTTGTCAGCCGGGTCCGCGGACTCCTGGGTCAAGGGGGCGGGGTGTGCCGCCGGGAGGAGCCTCCCAGAGATGAGTCTGGCCTTCGCGCTCATGGCAGCAATCAACGGCTCCGCAAGCTCCTGGGTCACGCTGTCGCACGGGCTCTCACTACCGCACCAAGCCTCGCCGGCCTCGGCCCGGCGGCACCCAGGATTCTCATCCATCATGGGTGACGGCGCAAGCGCCGCCCGGGACGCTGTCGCGCAACCGCCCCAGGCAGCCTCCTCGTTATCACGACGTGACGAATGGGTGGGCTGGCGCCGGCGTGCCGACGACGTCCGCAGCGCGGACGGGACGACTCTGAGGCACAACCGGCAGTTTTTCTGCCGGTTGTGCCTCAGAGTGGCGACGTTCTCGTCCGTGCCGCCCGCGGGCGTGGTCGACCCGCACATCACCCGTGGTCAACTTCGCCCAAGGTCATGTGTGTGTGCGACAGCCTCGTCGGCTCCCGGGACCGGTGGGCCTCAAGTGGCGAGGCCACCGGGAGACCGGCCAAACCGTCACCGGTGGCGGCGCGGCGGGCTATCCGGCCGTGCCACCAACCGGTGGTCGATCAGCTGCTCGTCCGCGAGCGGCTGGAGCGGCTGCGCGTGCCCGAGGCCGAGCCTGAGCTGCCGTTGGCGCTGGAGCTGCGCGATGAGCGGGAGCTGCCGCTGCCGGTCCGGGTGCTGCCCGAGGATCGCGACGTCCGGGATGCTCCGCCGCTGTTGGCGCCGCTGGTGCGCGTACTGCCCGTCGCCCGCGACGTGCGGGATGCCCCGCTGCTGTTGGCACCGCTGCTGCGCGTACCGCGCGTACCGCGCGTACCGCCCGCCGAGCGCGACGCGCGTGATGACCCACTGCCGCTGCCGGTGCTGCGCGACGACCGTGACGCCGGGCTGCCGGCGGAGCGTGACGCCGGGCTGCCGGCGGAGCGTGACGCCGGGCTGCCGGCGGACCGTGACGCCGACCGAGAGCTGGAGGCGGTCCGGGAGCGGGAGCGGCTGGTGCTCCGCCGCGCGGTGACCCGCTGATCCCGTGGGACCTCCGCGCGCACCACGTCCTTGACCAGACGGGTCAGCTCCGCGGTCAGGAACTTGGCCATACGCTCCTCCTCGCGGCGAATGCGCTTGGCCAGCTGGGCCGTCTCGCGGTCGCCGACCGCGGTGGCGAACGTTTCGACGCGGGTGTAGATGGCGATCTCCACGTGCTCTTCACGCAGCTCTTCCTGCGCGTTGCGCACGTGAGTCTCGGCCTGCTCGGTCACCATGGCCCGCGCCGCGTCGACCTGGCCCTTGACGGCCGAGACGGTCTTGCCGGCCATCTCGCCGACCGCGGAGGGGACACCCGGTACGGCCGGACCGGAGTTCGTCTTACCGCCGAGCTGCTTGATCCGGCGGCCGACCGCGCGCTTGTGCTCCCGCGTCTCCTTGAGGTGCGCCTGCAGACGCTTCTTGTACGGCGCCTTCTGGGTGAGCGTGATGTGGGCGGCCAGGTCCGTCTCCAGCTCCGCCTCCTTGGCATACGCCTCGTTGAGCCACTGCACCAGTTTGGCGTCGCGTTCGTTCAGTTCCTTGGCCATCTGCGCTCCTTTTGACTTCTGGTCTGGGAAGTGGGTCGGATCGCCGGGCATGGAAAGCTGCCCCGGCGCGCCTGCAAGATGTGCTTTTCCCCACATGGATGGGCGGTGAAACCCTGACGTACCACCCGGACGATAGAACTGATTATCGATCCTGACGATCGGGCAGTCCCACGCCCATGCGCATCCGGGGTCGGCGATGAGGCTGGGCTACCGCCTCTCCCGCCAGGAATGGGGTCACCATGAACTGGTGGCTCACGCATGTCTGGCGTCAACGATCGCCGCGCATGAGCACGCCGATTTCGACGCGCTGTACGTCAATCAGATTGGGCCGGACCAGGAGGGTCTCTTCGCCGCCGACTGCGACGGCGTCCTCTCCCGGGCCCGGACCTGACGGGAGGCAACGCACGATGCGAGTTGTGGTGGTGGGAGCGACCGGCAACGTCGGCACCAGCGTGGTGCGCTCGCTGGCCGCCGATCCCGGCGTCGAGGAGATTGTGGCGGTGGCGCGGCGGGCGCCCGGGCGAGCGCTGGAGCGCGCCGAGTTCCAATCGGCCGATATTCGCACCGCCGAGCTGGGGCGGTTGTTTGCCGGGGCCGACGCCGTCATCCACCTGGCCTGGCTGATCCAGCCCGGCCGCGACGAGTCAATCACCCGGTCGGTCAACGTCGATGGCAGCCGCCGGGTATTCACCGCGGTCGCCGCGGCCGGGGTGCCGTCACTCGTGTACGCCTCATCGGTCGGCGCCTACTCTCCCGGTCCCAAGGATCGCCTGGTCGACGAGTCATGGCCGACGGACGGGATTGCGACCTCGTTTTACTCGCGCCACAAGGCGGCGGTGGAATGCGAGCTGGATGCGTTTGAGCGTGAGCATCCACACGTGCGGGTGGTCCGGCTGCGCCCCGGACTCATCTTCAAGCGCGAGGCGGCCACCGAGATCCGGCGCCTGTTCATCGGCCCCCTGATCCCGGGGGCGATCCTGCGCTCACAGCTGGCGCCACTGTCACCCGCGGTGCCGGGGCTGAGATTTCAGGCGGTGCATTCCGACGATGTCGGCGACGCCTACCGCGCCGCCGCGGTCAGCGATGCGGCCGGCCCGTTCAATATCGCGGCCGAGCCGGTCATCGGTCCCTCCGAGCTGGCGGAGATGCTGGGCGCCCGTCCCGTCCGCATCTCGCCCCGGGTGGCGCGGGCGGTGGCGGCGGCCACCTACGCCCTCCATCTCCAGCCGGCCGAGCCGGGCTGGTTCGACATGGGATTGGGCGTGCCGCTCATGAGCACGGAGCGCGCGCGGGACGTTCTGCACTGGACGCCGCGCGTCTCGTCAACCGACGCCCTGCATGAGCTGGTGGCCGGAATGCGCGCCGGGGCCGAGGATCAGACGGGCCCGCTGGCCCGGGCCACCAGCGGACCGCTGCGCGTACGGGAGTTCCTGACCGGGCTCGGCCACCGGCCGTGATCGTGCACCGCGTGTGTCGGCTTGCTTGAGCCTGACGTGAATGGGAAGCCTATGGGTGTCACGCCAATCGAATGACAAAGGAGACAGGGGAGTGGCCGACCAGGGGAGCGGCAACTCGGCGCTGAGCGAACGCTCGACGGCCGAGCTGCTCAAGCAGCTGTCGGATCAGACCACCACGCTCGTCCGTAAAGAGCTGGAGCTGGCGAAGGTGGAGCTGACCGAGAAGGGCAGGCAGGCGGGCATCGGCGCAGGCATGTTCGGTGCCGCCGCGATGGTGGGACTGTACGCGGTGGGGGCCCTCACGGCCGCCATCATCCTGGCGCTCAGTCTGGCCATGACCGGTTGGCTGGCGGCGGTGATCGTCGCCGTCGTTTACGGAGCGATCGCCGGTGTCCTGGCGCTCACCGGGAAGACACGCGTCTCCCGTGGCGTGCCGCCGGCTCCGGAGCAGACCGTGCAGACGGTCAAGGAGGACGTGGAGTACGTGCGTGAACGGGCGAAGGAGGGTCGGGCATGACCGAGAACAGTGAGGTCACGCCGGCCGAGGAGCCCGGCGAGACACGGTCGTCGGAGGAGATCCGCACGGAGATTGAGCAGACCCGTGAGCAGCTGGGGGAGACCGTGGAGGCGCTGGCCGAGAAGACCGACGTCAAGGCCCAGGCCCGCAATCGCATCGACTCGGCCAAGGAGTCGATCACTGGGAACGTTGGCACGGCGCGCGAGACGGTGGCCGGCAAGGCCGACGAGTTTGCCGCCCGGGCTCGGGAGTCCACGCCGGAATCCGCCGGCGCGGGCGTCCAGCAGGTGACCGCCACCGTGCAGCGCCGGCCGTTGCCGTTTGCCCTGGCGGGCGCGTTCGCCGCCGGCCTGATGGTCGGCTGGCTGCTCGGCCGCAGGTGAGCTGATCATGTCGCGTTCAGTCGCGGAGCAGTCTGAACCCGAAGCCGGCACCGCGCCGGCGCCCGAGCAGCCGACCGACCTGCCCCGGGAGGCGCTTCCCGGCGTTCTGAAACGGACGGTGCGTGAGTTCAGCGCCGATCATCTGACCGACCTGGCGGCGGCGCTCACCTACTACGGGGTGCTGGCCATCTTCCCGATGCTGGTGGTGATCGTGTCGGTGCTGGGGCTGATCGGGCATTCGGTGACGCAGCCGCTGATCAACAACCTGAGCACGGTGGCCCCCGGCCCGGCGAAGACCATCCTCACCAGCGCCATCCATAACGTGCAGTCGCACCGCGGGACCGCGGGCATCGCGTTCATCGTCGGCCTGGTGGCCGCCTTGTGGTCGGCCTCCGGCTATGTGGCCGCGTTCATGCGCGCCTCCAACGTCGTCTGGGACGTGGAGGAGGGGCGCCCCATGTGGAAGACCTATCCGCTGCGGCTGGTGGTGACGCTGGTCACCGTGGTCCTGCTCACGGTGAGTGCGGCGGCGGTCGTGTTCACCGGCTCGCTCGCCGGCAAGCTGGGCAGCGTGATCGGTGTAGGGTCCACGGCCGTGCAGGTGTGGGACATCGCCAAGTGGCCGGTGATGGCCCTGGTGGTGGTGATGATCCTGGCCATCCTGTACTGGGCCGGGCCGAACGTTCGGCAGCCGGGCATCCCCTGGGTCAGCCCCGGCGGGGTGCTGGCGGTGGTGCTGTGGCTGGTGGTCTCCGGGCTGTTCGCCCTCTACGTGGCCAACTTCGCGTCCTACAACAAGACGTACGGGACGCTGGCCTCGGTCGTCGTGTTCCTGGTCTGGCTGTGGCTGACAAACCTGGTCATCCTGTTCGGCGCCGAGTTCAATGCCGAGTTGGAACGGGGGCGCCAGATTGCGGGCGGGCATCCGCCGGAAGCCGAGCCGTTCCTCCCGGTGCGCGACGAGCCCAAGCACTGAGCGCGGGTCAGCCAACGATCTTGAAAACGAGGTGAGCAGTCATGGGTAAGGTGGCATTTCTGCCGTTCAGCATCGGCAGCGGCCTGGTCGCCGGGTTCATCGCCAAGCGGGTGTTTGCCGCGGCCTGGGGCGTCGTCGATGATCAGGATCCGCCCAAGCCGGAGCACCGCGACGTCAGCCTGGGCAAGCTGGCGGCGGCGGTGGCGCTGGAGGGGCTGGTTTTCTCACTGACGCGGGCCGTGGTCGACCACGGGTCCCGGCGAGCGTTTGAGCGGTTCACCGGATCCTGGCCCGGCGATGAGGCCCCGGAGCAGGCTTGAGCTGCCAGGTTGCATTGCAACCCTCTGACCTGGTTGGCGGTGAACGATGGTTGTCACAGCGCCTCCGTGGGTAGCAGCGCTCTGGCTAGTTAGCCAGTAGGCCCTCTCCTCCATGGGATCGCGGGTGGGCACGGCGTCGGCGGCACCAACGCCATGCCTGCCCGCCTTCCCGCGGGCGGGCCGCCAGTTCCTGGTTCGTGCATCTGAGTCACACCTCGCCGGCGACGCGGTGGTGCAGTCCAAGTTGACAGGGCCCGCGCACCCGGGTAGCACTTCGTTCGCCCCCACCGACACCGACCAGGAGGTCACCGACATGTCCGAGCACCCGCCGCCGCGCGACAGCGAAGAGGAAGTGGAGCGCGAGCGCCAGGAGAGCACCGACCTCGGCTACCGCGACACCGAGGAGGAGCGGGCTTACGAGGAGGCCGAGCAGGGCAACGCAGAGCCGCCCGCAAACGGTGCCCAGGGCGCCGGGGGCTGACCCCACCCGCCGCTCACCGCTACGTCAGCGCGACACGCTGGCGCCCCGTATCGCGCCGGCAGCGCTCGCGCCGCCGAGCGCACCCGACGCGGGGGCGGCGCGCATGCCGGCCGCGGCGGCCGGTGTACGGGCGGTGGCGGAGCCGCGCGCGGGGGTGCCCGCGGTGGCGAGCACGCCGAACACAACGCACACCATGACTGCGGCCACGGTCCACATGAGCTTGGTGAAGAGACGGTTCATCCGCCCCCAATCGGCAAAGAGCAATGGATTCATCGTTTCGTTTCTGTACCCGTGAAGCTCGCAGGACGCATCGGGCCTGCGCTCGGTGAGATGCCGTCGTGAACAGCACCACAGCCGCTCCACCATCGAGAGTTTGGATCGGATCGCTGCTGAGCGGCTGAAACCGCTACTCCGCGGATCGCTACCCGGCGAGCGGCGGGTTCAACCCGAACGACCGCTCGCGCTGGCACAGTTATGACTGCCGGTGGGGCCCACGGTTCGTTTGCAACCGACCGGTTCGACGGGCCCGTGATCCGGGGGTACCGTAAGAGCACAGCCTGGAGGCGATAGAGCGCGCCGCAGGTTCTCAGCAGGAGTCGGACACGGCAGGTGATCGCCTCGCGGTCTTCTGGCAGGCCGGGTTCCAACCCCCCACCGCCACCCAAGGAGGCATCATGGAAACGTCAACGCTTTCCCGAGCGCGCACTGGGCCGCGCCCGGAACGCACGCTGGACACCAACGTCCTGGCCCACCGGTGGCGCGAGCACGGCGATCAGGCCGCCCGGGAAGAGCTGCTGGAGCGGTTTCTCCCGTTGGCCCGCAAGCTGGCCGGCCGCTACGCCAATCCGCATGAGCCACTGGAGGACTTGGTGCAGGTGGCCACGGTCGGCCTGCTCGGCGCGATTGACCGGTTTGACCCGCGCCGCGGTGTGCGCTTCCCGGCGTTTGCCGTGCCCACCATCCTGGGCGAGCTCAAGCGTTACTTCCGCAACACCGGCTGGTCGGCCCACGTCCCCCGGGGCGCGCAGGAGATGGCGCTGCGGGTGGACCGGGCGGCCCGTCAGATGACCGCCCAGACCGGCCGTCAGCCGCGGGTGGAGGAGCTGGCCGAGTACTTGGAGATACGGCCCGAGGACGTGCTGTCCGGGATGGACGCCGGCACCGCCCATTACTCGATCTCGCTCGACGCGCCGGTGTCCAACAGCGACGGCGAGGAGCCCGACGCCCTGGGCGACAGCATCGGACATCTCGACGACAGCTTCGCCCTGGTGGAGACGACCGTCTCGCTCTCGGCCGCGGTCGCCCGGTTGCCCTACCTGGAGCGGCGGGCGCTCGCACTGCGTCTGGATCAGGACATGAAGCAGACGGAGATCGCCCAGGAGCTGGGGTGCTCGCAGATGCAGGTATCGCGCCTGCTGCGCCGCGCGGCGTCCCGACTGCGGGAGATGACCGACCCTGACCTCGACGGCCGGCGCTGACCGCCGGGGGGCGCCGGGGTCAGGCGCCGCTGGTGTGAACGAGCTCGCGCACGAGCGTGTCCATACCCGTGAGCTGGTGGATGCGACGCTGGTGCCCGGCGCCGCCCCGACGGTCCACCAGGGCGGGCAACCCCTCCAGCGCCTCACGGCAGCCGAGCTCGCCGGCGTACGGCTCGGCGCTGGCCAGCGCCGCCTCCAGCAGGGCGGCGACCGGACGGAGACGGCCGCGGTCGTCTGGCAGCTCGGCGGCCGTCCCAAACCGGGCCGCTCGGAACAGGCCCTCCTCAATGAGCTCGGGGGCGGTGGCGACGGCGTCATTGCGCTCGGTAGCTGCCCGGGCCAGGCAATGAGTGAGCGCCGCGACGGCGGCCGTGTCGGCGAGTGAGGTCTGCACGTCCAGCGCTCGCACCTCCACCGTTCCCAGCCGGGGGTGGGGACGAAGCTTCCACCAGAACCACGTGTAGTCCGGCACGTCGGCGGCCGCCGTGAGCAGGCGGGCCAGGTCCACAAAGTCGCCGTAGTCACGCAGCGCGCGGGGAACGCCGGAGCGCGGCCAGGCCCGCAGGGACACCTCCCGAGCGGACGCCAGGCCCGTATCCCGGCCGTGGCGAAACGGCGAGTTGGCGGCGAGCGCCTGGAGCAGCGGCAGATGGTTGCGCAGCCCGTTGAACACGCGGATGGCGGTCTCAGCGTCCGGCATCCCGACGTGGACGTGAAGTCCCGCCACCGGCGTGACCGCCGCGTCGCCGAGCAGGTGCCGGATCCGCTCGTAGCGGTCCTTGTCGGTGATCTCAGCCTCGCCCTCGGCGGCGGACGGATGGGTGCCGCTGGCCATCAGACCCGCCCCGGTGGCGGCCACCGCGCGGCGCATTTCGGCCAGCTGGCCCGTTGCCTCGCTCACGCTGGCGCAGACGCCGCTGACGAGTTCCACCTGACACGCGTGCAGCTCCAGCTCCACCGTGCCGGGCACCTCACCCACGCAATCCCGCACCGCGCGCGATGAGTTGGCCTGACGCCCGCTGGCGGGATCGACGAGGAACAGTTCCTCCTCCAGCCCCACCGAGAACGGGCGCCCGGAGCCGAACGCCGCCTCCACTGAACGCTCTCGGCTCAGCGGTGGTCAGCCGCTGGAGTGCTGGTCGGTGTCGCCCAGGGGACTGTCGTCGTCAGAGTCAGGCTGGGCGGGCAGCTTGGATCGCCGGGCCGTCTCCGAGCCGCCTTCGGCACCCACCTCGCCGGGCTGATCCTCCGGGGCCGGCCGGTCGGGCTCGTCCTGGTCATGTGTCTCGTGCATGGTCATGCCGATGGGCTACCCACGCGCCGAGCCCCGGTAACGGCGCGCAGGATCATGGCGTGCGGGCGGGGGAGGAGCCGCGCGGGGTTCAGCGCCGGCGACGGCGGCGGTGTCAGTGACCGGACGCTGTGTCCAAGGGCGTTTGCCGGGCTCCGCGCCGGGTAGCGGGAGCCGGTATGTGGCTGTACATCTTCGTGATCCCGCTGGCGATCATCCTGATCATCGGCGGACTGCTGGCCGGTGGCGTCTACACCATCGTCTTTCTGCCGATCGCGGTGATCATCGCCGTCGGTTCGATCCTGTACACGATGTGGGCCAGCTCGCAGCGCTCACCCAACCTTTCCCGGGAGCGCGAGCAGGTCAGCCCCCTGCCTCACACCGGGCACGCCAATACCGCGGCCACCCCCAGCTCGCCTGAGCAGCTCACCGACGCCCGTCGCGCCGAGCAGTAGCCACCGGGGCGACAGAAACCCTGGGGGCGCCGCTCATTGTGCGGGACTTCGGGACCTTTGCGCCTGACCGCCAGATCCATCCGGGGCCGGCCATCCATTGACGGCCGGGGCCGGCTCCAGGCGATCGTCGCGCAGGCGCGCGGCCACCGGCGGCGACTCCCACGCGGGCTCCTCGCCTCGCCCCCAGCGGTCGAGGTCCGGCCGTTGCAGCCGGGCGCCCCCCAGCAGGAGCACGTAGGCGGCCAGAACTCCGCCGCCGGCGGCGATCCCGAAGGCGACCCAGATGGCGATGGGGATGCCGGCGGTCGGCGAGGCGGCGACGGTGGTGGCCAAATGGAGCAGGATGGGGGCGACGAGGAACGCGGCCACGCCTCGCAGCAGCTCCACCAGCGCAAACACGCGCTGTATCTGCCCGGAGGGGAGGGAGAACCCGGAGATGAACAGGGCCGGCGAAACCGACGCGCCGACCCCGAGTCCGACCAACCCGGAGCCGACGATGACCAGCACGTGGGGTCCAGACACCACGCCGCTGAGTACCGCCGCGCCCCCGGCGAGGAGAGCGGTGCCGGCGAGCGCCAGCAGCGGCGTGTACCGGGTCCGAAACAGGAGGCCGAACAGGATGGCGGTGGCCACCGCGCCACCGAACTCCGGCCAGAACAGCATGGCGATGTGGATCGGGTTGCCCTGTTTCTGCAGGACGGTTCCGGCCAGCTCGATGAGCGCCACCGACGCCGCCCCGGCGGTCATGGCGATGATGACTCCGGCCACCGGGAAGGTGGTGGCCAGGCTGCGGACCGGCATGAGCGGGCGCTTGATCACGTACTGGTTGACGACGAGCGCGACGATCATCAGCGCGCCCGCCACCAGAGGGATGAACACGATGACGCTGATCAGCGGATGGGTGGTCAGCTCCGAAGCACCGAAGAACGCGGCTGACGTGCCGACGCCGGCCAGAATCATCGCCACCCAGTCGACGGGTGCACTCTGGTCCTGGGGCTCCTGGTCCTCGAAGGTGAGCACGGAGAAGAGGAGCGCCAGCGCGCCCAGCCCGGCCACGATCCAGAACAGGGGGCGCCAGGCGTGGTTGCCGGCCTGGACCCCGCCGATCACGGGGCCGACAGCCACCGCCCCGAAGATGCACATGTTCATGATCACGCCGGTGATCGGCATCTTCGATGTCGGCCAGCCGACCACCAGCGGGGGGACGGCGGCGATCAGCATCAGGCTCGTCGTCATTCCCTGCAGGACGTGGCCGGCGATGAAGACCCCGGGGACGGGCGCCCAGGCGGCGAGTACCGAGCCAACCACGAACAGCGTCGCGTAGAGGACGAGCATCCGCCGACCCCGCCGGTGTACGGCGAACTGGATCGCCAGCACCGTTCCGAACGCGTACGCGGCGTTCGACATTCCGGTGGTCAGCTCCAGGGCCTGCCGGCTCAGTCCCAGGTCCTGGGTCAACGTCTGCGTCAGCGGCGTGATGGCGCTGGTCAGTGCCAGGTACGGAATCAGGGCGAAGACGACGAGCGCCACGGCCGCCGGATAGCTGTCGGCCAGCGGCCCCCGGAACCGCATCAGGACACCGACGATCTGATTGATCTGGAGGCGAATCCGGCCCGCATCGGGGCTCGGCTACCCGGGCCGGCGCCGGTCAAACGGGTGAGCGCAGCCGGGAACGGGTAGCGGCCCGGTGATGAATCAGACACCCCACCTTGCTCCCGCCAACCCGTTCGCCGGCCACTCGCCGGAGCGCGAGCGGCCGCTGGGCGGCTATGCCGTCCTGATGGGCACGTTCACCAGCCTGGCGGTCGCCTTCGGCGCCTGGTTTCGCCGTTCCGGCCGCGAGCTGCCGGAATCGATCTCCGCGCGCGATCTGGCGCTGGTCACCGTGGCCAGCCACAAGACCTCGCGGCTCATCACCCGGGACCGGGTGACGAGTGCGGTCCGGGCCCCCTTCACCGAATTCCAGAATGATGCCGGTCCCGGCGAGGTCAACGAGCGCGCCCGGGGGCGCGGCCTGCGCCGGGCCATCGGCGAGCTGCTCGTCTGCCCGTACTGCCTGGGGATGTGGGTGAGCGCCGGGCTCACCGCCTCACTGCTCGTGTTCCCTCGGTTCACGCGATGGTTCGCGGCGGTGCTGGTGTCGTTCTTTGGCTCCGAGATGCTGCACATCGCCTACGTCCGGGCCGAACGGCTGCTGTCCGGCTGACGGGTCGTCTCGCCCGGCCGGCGCGGCTTCCGCCCCGGTGGCAATCCGCGTAAGCTGGGTCAGTGCAAGCGATCCCGGACGCCGGGCCGCGTGGAGAGCCTCACACCGTCGTCGTCATCGGCGCCTCGGCCGGTGGCGTCGAAACCCTCGTCCGCGTGGTCAGGGATCTGCCCGCGGACCTGCTGGCCGCAGTCTGCGTGGTGCTGCACATCGCGCCGGGCAGCCCCAGCGCCCTGCCGGCGATCCTCCAGCGCGCCACCGTCCTGCCCTGCCGCTCGGCGGCTGACGGCGAGCCGCTAGTGGATGGCGAGATCCTGGTGGCGCCGCCGGACCGCCACCTGGTCGTCTCCGACGGACGGGTGCTGCTCACCCTCACTCCGCGGGAGAACGGCCACCGTCCCGCGGTTGACGCTCTGTTTCGCAGCGCCGCGCTGGCCCAAGACGGCAAGGTCATCGGCGTCATCCTGTCGGGAACCCGCGATGACGGGACGGCGGGCCTGGCCATGATCAAGTCCCGCGGGGGCCGGGCGATCGTCCAGGATCCGGCCGAGGCCAAGTATCCGGGGATGCCGGCCAGCGCCATCGCCAACGTGCCCGTGGACGCGGTCGTCTCCAGCGACCGGATCGCGGGCGCCATTGTGGGCCTGATTCACCGCCCGCCTGAGAAGGTGTCTGACCGCACGGCGGTGCCGGCCGAGCGGCGGGAGGCAGGCTGATGACGGCTACCGGCCGGGGCACGCTCGACGAGCTGCTGGAGTTCGTCAAGCGCACGCGTGGCTTTGACTTCACCGGCTACAAGCGCTCCAGCATCGAGCGGCGTGTGGCCAAACGGATGTCGGAGGTCGCCGTGGAGTCCTATGACGACTACGTCGATTACCTGGAGCTCCACGGAGAGGAGTTCGCCGAGCTGTTCAACACGCTGCTCATCAACGTCACCGGCTTCTTCCGGGATCCACAGACCTGGGAGCACCTGGCCAGCGACATCGTGCCCCAACTGGTGGCCGCGCGGGCTCCGGACGGGCCGCTGCGCGTCTGGTGTGCCGGAGTGGCGTCCGGCGAGGAGGCCTACACGGTGGCCATGGTGTTCGCCCGGGTCCTGGGCGATGAGGCGTTTCGAGAGCGGGTGAAGATCTACGCCACCGATGTCGACGAGGAGGCGCTGGATACCGCTCGCCACGGGGGCTACCAGCCGCGCCAGATTGAGGACGTTCCCCGGGATGCCCTGGAGCGCTTCTTTGAGCGCACCGATCAGCGCTACGTGTTCCGGAAGGACCTGCGCCGGAGCGTGATCTTCGGCCGCAATGACCTCATCCAGGACGCGCCCATCTCCCGGATCGACCTGCTCGTATGCCGCAACACGCTCATGTACTTCACCGCCGAGACGCAGGCGCAGATCCTGCGCCGGTTTCACTTCGCGCTGGACGATGCCGGAGTCCTGCTGCTGGGCAAATCCGAGATGCTGATCACCCACGCCGATCTGTTCACGCCGGTCGACCTCAAATGGCGGGTGTTCCGCAAGGTGATGAAGCCGGCTCTGCGTGACCGCGCGGGCGCTCTCGCCCCCGTACCCGGCGACGGCGCCTCCCAGAGCGTCACCGACAACCTGCGGGAGGCGGCCTTTGACGTCAGCGGCGCCGCCCAGGTCGTTCTGGATGCCGACCGCGCGCTGGTCATGGCCAACGCCGCCGCGCGGGCTCTGTTCGGCCTCCGGGTGGCCGATCTGGGACGGCCGGTGCAGGACCTGGAGCTGTCCTACCGGCCGGTGGAGCTGCGTGCCCACCTGGACCAGGTCGACCGCGAGCTGCGCGGCGTCGACGTTGAGGCGGCGCGGTGGCCCACCCCGGAACGCGAGCGCGCGTTCGATGTCCATCTGGCTCCGCTGGTGGGCGACAGCGGTGTGCTCGGCACCAGCGTCGTCTATGAGGACGTCAGCGACCTGGCCACACTCAGGACCGAGGTGGCGACCTCCGAGCGAGAGCTGGAGCAGGCCTACGAGGAGCTCCAATCCACGGTGGAGGAGCTGGAGACGACCAACGAGGAGCTCCAGTCCACCAACGAGGAACTGGAGACGACCAACGAGGAGCTCCAATCCACCAACGAGGAACTGGAGACGATGAACGAGGAGCTCCAGTCGACCAACGAGGAACTGGAGACGATGAACGACGAGCTCCGCCATCGCACGCGTGGAGCTCGACCAGATGAACTCGTTTCTGGACACGATTCTCACCACCATCAGCCTGGCGGTGGCGGTCCTGGATCGCCGCCAGCACGTCCAGATCTGGAACAGCCACGCCCGGGAGCTGTGGGGCGTCTCCCCAGAGGAGGCCGCCGGCCAGCATCTGTTTGCGCTGGAGACGGGCCTGCCCGTCGATCAGCTCAAGGCGCCGTTGCGGGCCTGCCTCGACGGCGCCACCGAGCGCGAGGAGCTCGTCCTGGACGCGGTCAACCGCCGGGGCACGGCGTTCCGCTGCCGGGTGGTCTGCATGCCGGTGCACGGCACCGGCGACGGCACCATCTCCGGCGTGATCCTGCTCATGGAGCCGGTCAGCGAGCCGGAGCCGGCGGGCGTCGGCTGAGACGCTGACGCTCGATCTGGTCCCGGAGCGACCGTGTCCGCTCCCGGACGGTGCGGGAGCGCTCCAGCCGGGCCGTCGTCTCACTCCGGGTCCGGGTGTGGCTGTCGCGCAACACCGAGATCGTCGACAGCAACTCATCGATCGTCGGCCGCGGTGGCGCCGGTACGGAGTGACGCCCGTTGGCGGCTGCGTCCCGGGCGGCCGCGTCCGCCCAGCGGGTCGGCAGGGGGGCCGTGACCTGAGGTTCGGCCCGAATCGGATGGGGCGCGGGCCCCTGGGGCGGCGGCTCCAGCAGCAGCCACTCGCCGTCCTGGCGAAACAGTGAGCCGCGGTCGGCGAGCTCCTTGAGCGCCAGGGTCACGGTCGGCCGGCGGGCGCCGATGAGCTCGCCGAGCGCGTCATGGGTGAGCGCGATCGGCACCACGGTCCCGCTGGGGGCGACCCGGCCCCAGGTCTCGGCCAGCAGCCACATGAGCGACAGCAGGCGGTCCTCGACCCGGGGTAGCTGGCAGATGACCAGCTGGGCGGCCAGCCGTTGATACTGGTCAGCCAGCCGAACCTGGAGCCCGGCGAACAGCCGGGGGAAGCGGCGCGCGGTCAGCAGGACCCGGTCATCCAGCATGGCCAGGCGCAGCTGTCCGGTCGCCCGGTAGCTGGAGTGACCGAGCAACGCCGTGCGCAGCCCGCCGGTCCGAGACAGCATGTCGCCGGGGCCGAGCAGCCGGAGCGCAGGCTGATCACCGATCGACATCCGGTGCAGCAGCACGCCGTCCAGGATGACCGCGGCAAACGCGCCCGCCTCCTGGAGGACCCCGTCGATGTCGAAGGCCCGGGGCGGAAACATCTGCACCGGGATGGAGATCCGGGAGACCAGTTGACGCTCCTCGGGGGCCAGGTAGGCGCGCAGATCCGGCTCCACCGCCAGCAGGGCCACGGTCTGGGCGGGGTTGACGCCCGGGTGAGTCATGTGCACCAACGGTACTGCCCGGCGGCTGGTTTGGGTAACCGGTTCCTGATTCGTCACCCCACCGCTGAGAGGAGCGACATGCCCGAATCAGACACCTACAAGATCACCGAGATCGCCGGCACCTCACCGGACGGCGTCACCGAGGCCATGCAGGCCGGCGTCGCCCGGGCCGCCACAACGCTGCGCAACATGGATTGGATTGAGGTGCGCAGCATCCGCGGACACGTTGAGAATGGTGAGATCGCTCACTTCCAGGTGGAGATGAGGATCGGCTTCAAGCTGGAGGGCTGACGGGTTTCGACACCGTTTGGTGTCAAGATCGCCGCAGGGGGTACTCCTCAGCCGGGGCCCCGAGCGGCGCCTCATCCCCCACTTGACAAGGAGACAGGCACGTGGCAGACAGCGAGCGCACTCTGGGAGGCGTGGTCGGCAAGGTCATCGGCAGGGCCAAGGAGGCTCTCGGCAGCGGCACCGGCGACGATGAGCTGGCCCGCGAGGGTCGTCTCCAGCAGGTCCAGTCCGAGGCCGAGCTGGAGGCCGAGCAGGCCGACCAGGCGGCCCGGGGGCGCACCCGCGAGGCCGAGCTGGACGAGCGCACCGCCGAGGTGGAGGCCGAGCGGCGGCGCCTGCGCATCCAGCTGGAGGCCGAGCGGCGAGAGGAGCAGATTGAGCGGGATCGCCGCGCCGACGAACAGCGCGCGCAGGCCCAGGCCGCCGGCGAGCAGGCCGCGGCGAACCGGCAGCTCGCCACGGAGCGCGAGCGAGCCGACGCCGCCGTGGCCGCGGCCGAACGCGCTCGGCTCACTGCCGCGGAGGAGGCCAACCACAAGGAGCGCGCCGCCCACGAGGCCGAGGTGCGCGCCGACAAACTCGACCCCCCGGAGGATCGATGACCCGCATGACCACCACCGCCCTCGACGCCTATCTACGGCTCCTGCGGCGGCCGTTGGACGCCGCAACCGGGCTGCTGCCCGGGCAGCGCACCGGAGCGGCCGCGGCCGCGCGGCTGACCATCGATCGCCTCGATGCCACCGTGCGGTCCGTGCTGGGAGCGGCCATCGCCGATCCCCAGCTCAGTGAGCAGGGGCGGCGCCGGGCCGCCGCCGCCGACGAACGTGAGCGGGCCGTCCAGCTGCGCCGGGAGGCCGAGGCCGCCGAGCAGCACAGCGAGGCCCAGCTCCAAGATGAGCACGACCGCGCCACCGCCCGGCGCCAGCAGGCGCATGAGCGGGCGGCGTCCCGCCGCCGCCAGGCCGACCGCACCGCCGCCGGCCGGGCGCAGCGGGCCCGGCAGGCCGAGGCGGAGCGGCGCCGGGCCTCAGCCCAGCAGGAGGCACGGATCGAGGAGCGGATTGAGTCCGAGGCCGACCGAGAGCGGCTGGCCGCCCTGGACGCGGAGACCCAGGCGCTGGCGGAACGCCAGATGGCGATGGCCCAGGCCGATGAGGCTGAGCGGATCGGCCGAGCCGCGACGCGGGCCAAGCGCGCGCGCAAGGAGGGCTGACCGATCGTGGCCACCGCCATCCTGGACATCGACGGCACCCTGGTGGACACCAACTATCAGCACGCCATCGCCTGGTTCCGAGCCTTTGTCCGGCATGACATCGTGCTGCCGATCTGGCGGATCCACCGGCACATCGGCATGGGCGGCGACCAGGTGGTCACCGCGCTGTGCGGCGAGCGGGTGGAGGAGCAGCACGGGGACGCCATTCGCGCGGCCGAGACCGAGGAGTATCAAGAGCTCATCGGCGAGGTGCGGACGATGCAGGGCGCCCGTCAGTTGGTGGAGACGCTCAAGCAGCGCGGGCATATGGTGGTGCTGGCCAGTTCGGCCAAGCAGGATGAGGTGGACGTCTACCTGGACCTGCTCGACGCGCGCACGCTCGCCGACGCCTGGACGACGTCCGCCGATGTGGAGTCGACCAAGCCGGCCCCGGATCTGGTCCAGGCCGCGCTGGACCGCGTGGACGGCGGCTCGGGTGAGGCGGTCATGGTCGGGGACACGCCGTGGGACGTGAAGGCCGCGGCCGGTGCGGACGTGGGGACGCTGGCGGTGATGACCGGCGGGTTCTCCGAGCAGGAGCTCCGCGAGGCCGGGGCGGTGGCCGTGTACGAGTCGGTGGCCGAGCTCTGCGAGCGGCTCCGGGAGACCCCGCTGGGCTGACCTCGGCAGACGCCGTGCAGCAGGATGAGGACGCCGGCGAAGATCAGGCAGTCGCCGATGCTGAGGACGTTGGCCAGTGGCCCCGGCCAGGGGAGGATGTCGCCGAGCCAGGGCAGGAGGGGGTGGGCCAGGTGTGCGGAGTTGTCAAACCCCGCCCGGATGTGGAGCCCGGCGGCCCGCTGAGCCCCGGCTGAGGCCGGCATGACCCCGCCGTTGACCGCGATGGCCAGGCCGTTGAGCAGCGTCCCGGCGGTGATCACCCATACCCCGGGCAGCCGCCGGTTGGCCCAGAGAAAGCCGGCGATGGCCCCGTAGGTGGCCAGGTGGACAGCGCGGTGCAGGACGGGGCTGCCGGTGGGCGCGACGACGGTGATGATCACCTGGGCGGCCAGCGCGGCCGCGGGCAGCCACGCGGTGCGCAGGCGGAGCTCGGCCAGCCGGCGCAGCGCGCCGCCGGTGAGCGGAACAGTGAGCAGGCACAGCCCGGCGAGGGCGATCAGGATCATGCCGCGTGTTCCAGCGTCGGCTCCAGTCTGGGCCGGGTGCGGGCGTCCAGCAGCCAGCGGGTGGCCCGCACCGCCTCCAGCGGGTGGCTGATGGCAAAGCCCTGGGCCGCATCGCAGCCCAGCTTCTCCAGCGCCGGTAGCAACGCCCAGTCCTCGACTCCCTCGGCGACGGCCCGCAGCCCCAGGTGGTGGGCGAGGTCGACGGTGGAGTTGACGATGATCTGGCCGCTGGCGGTGGTGCCCATCCGACTGACGAACGAGCGGTCGATCTTGACCTCGGAGACGGGCAAGTCGGCGAGATAGGCCAGCGAGGAGTACCCGGTGCCGAAGTCGTCGATGGAGATCTCCACACCGAGCGCTTCCAGCTGGCGCAGAACGCTGCGGGCGGTTACCGGGTCGGACATGAGCGCGCTCTCGGTCACCTCCAGCTTGAGGCGGTCCGGGGGCACATCGACCGCGTGCAGGGCCGCCAGCACCTGATCGGTGAAGCTCTGGTCGACCAGCACCTGGGGCGAGATGTTCACCGCCATGGACAGGTCCAGACCGAGCGCCTGCCAGTCAGCGAGCTGGAGGAGCGCCAGCTCCATCACGTGTTGGGTCAGGGGCTTGATCAGGTTGGTGGCCTCAGCCATGCGGACGAACGAGCTGGGCGGCAGCACCCCCAGGCGGGGATGGTCCCAGCGGACCAAAGCCTCCACGGCCACCACCTCGCGGGTGACCAGGTCCAGCTCCGGCTGGTAGTAGAGGACGATCTCCTCGCTGCCCATGGCGGTGCGCAGCTCGGCGGTCAGCGCCAGCTTGGCCGGGCTGTGGTGATCATGGCGCTCGTCGTAGAGCGCCACGTCCTGCCGGGTCTCCTTGGCCCGGTACATGGCCACGTCGGCCTTCTGCAGCAGGGTCTCCACGCCCCGGCCGTGCTCCGGAAACAGGGCGATGCCGACGCTCGCCTGGACGTCGACGACCATTCCGTCCAGATCGAACGGCTGGCGCAGGGATTCGGCGATGGTGTGGGCCAGCGCCTCGGCCTCGGCCCGGCCGATGCCGGAGCTGACCACGGCGAACTCATCACCGCCCAGCCGCGCAATCTGACCGCGCCGGTCGATGACCGCGTCAAACCGATTGGCCACCTGGGTGAGGAGCAGGTCTCCGAACCGGTGCCCGAGCGTGTCGTTGACGTCCTTGAAGCGGTCCAGGTCCATGAGCAGAACCGCGCCGGGGATGGCCTCGTTCTCGGTGGCCACGCTGATCGCCTCGTGGCAGGCCATGCGATTGGGGAGCCCGGTGAGGGGGTCATGACGCGCCGCATGGTCGCTGCGGGCGCTGCGTGAGACCGTGTTGTACATCGCCACCAGCGGCGCCAGGCACAGGGGCACGATGGCGACCGAATAGGAGGCCGCGGCGAGCACGATGGGGGCCACCAGGAGCACGGCGGTGGCCGTGATGAAGGTGAACGGAAGGTTGATCCGGAAGTACTGGCGGATCGGCGTGCCCTGGTGCAGCGAGATGGCCACGCCGACCACCCCGGCATTGACCACAAAGAACGCGCTGATGCCGAGGATCATGGCCGGCAGCTGGGCGGTGGCGAACGGGTGGTGGCTATCCAGGCTGTGGACCGAGAGCGCCCGCATGACCAGCTTGGCCGCCGCCATGGCCAGCGCGTACTGACCCAGGTTGAAGCGGACGCGGAACCAGGGCTTGCCGAAATGCACATCCTGGAGGGCCGAGGCGAACCCCTGTGCGATCATCGCCGGCACCAGACCGCCGGCGAGCAGAAGCGCCATGGCGAACGGGGCGGAGAGGGTGAGCTCCTCCTCGCTGCCCCGGCGCGAGACCTTGATCGGCATCATCTCGCTGAGGAGGACGCCGGCCGCCAGTACGGCGAACGTCCACGGGGACTGCTGGATGTAATGCAGAGGGGACGCACCGGCCATCAGGGCGACGACGAGGCAACCGGCGGCAAAGACGGTTTCGCAATACACCCTGACTTTTGAACGGTCGCGCATCACTCCCCCACATGAATGCGGCGGGCTCGCGCGGCGGATGACCCCGTGTTCACCCGCGGCGCGTGCCCGCCGTAGCCAATGGCTAGAACTTGTAGCCGGCTCCCGCGGCGACGGCGACAGCGGCGACGACGGCCGCGGCTGAGGCCGCGCGGTACATCCAGAACTTCTTCATTTGGCTTCCCTCCTTGGAATATGTGCCCCATGACCGGGGCCGGTCGCGAAGGGCATCGGTTATTGATTAACCGAAGTTGAGAGGAAGTGGACGAAAGTTGGAAGGCCACGCCCGTCAGTTTGTGTTCGGCTACGGCTCGCTGGTCAGCCCGCCGGGTCCGCCCGTCCAGCGGCGCTGGAGCGAGCATGGCTTTGTCGCGGATCTCGCGGGCTTTCGCCGGTTCTGGGGCGTGGCGATGGACAACCGCCGTGACCTGGCCGGATACAAGTACTACACCGACCACCGGGGCCGGCGGCCTGAGGTGTTTGTGGCCTTTCTGGACGTCTGTCCGGCGGAGGAGCCGGGGGCGGCGGTCAACGGCCTGTGCCTGCCGGTGGATGAGGCCGGACTGGCCGCACTGGATCGGCGGGAGCGCAACTACGAGCGCATCGACATCACCGAGCGCATCATCACCGGGCGCCTTGGCGCCTCGGACCCCATCGGCTCGGCGGTGCGCGTCTGGGCGTACGTGGGCAGCGAGGCCGGCCGTGATCGGCTCCGCCAGGGGCGGGCGGCGGGCCGGGCGGTGATCCATGCCGGCTACCTGCAGGCCGTGCGGGCGGGCTTCGCCCGGCTGGGGGAGGACGAGCACCGGGCCTCCCGGGCGTCGCTGGACCCGGGTGGGCTGCCGGTGGTCGGACTCGTCCGCCACCCGCTGTGAGTCACTCCGAGTCGTCTGACGGATCCCGAGCGGCCACCTCGAGTACGCCCCTCAGGTCGCCGAGCTTCCCGGCCAGCGACTCCACCTGAGGCTGGCCGTAGAGCTGGAGGTCGACGGCGACCGCCGGCCGGGTGCTGCCGTTGTGGTGCTCGAAGCGGTGGGTGCTGACCTCGGCCACCGAGAAGCCGGCCTCGGTGCATTGATGCATGACGTCGCGCAGGACGCCGCGGCCGTCCTCGTAGGTGACGCGGATGCCGAAGCTGATACGACGGGAGCTGGGGAGGGCCTGAGCGACGCGGCGATAGCCGAGGACCACGATGAAGTGGGCGACGGTGGCGGCCAGCGCCAGGATCGCCAGTCCCGCGCCGCAGGCCATGCCGATCGCCGCTGTTGTCCACACAATCGCGGCCGTGGTCAGGCCGCGCACCGCGTCCCGGCGGACGAAGATGAGGCCACCGCCGATGAACCCCAGTCCGGAGACGACCTGGGCGGCCACCCGGGAGGGATCAAGGGTGACGTGACCGCCGAGCACGTCGCCGAAGCCATACTTGCTGACCAACATGAACAGCGCCGCCCCGACGCCCACCAGGGTGTGGGTGCGCAGGCCCGCCGACTTCTGGCGCCACTCGCGCTCCAGACCGATCAGCGATGACAGCCCAAAGGCGAGCGCCAGCTCGCCCACCTGCTTCAGGCCCTGTCCGCGGGGTGCGATCACGGCGGTCGCGGTGTGGGCGAGGTGCGGGAGCATCGGGCGAGTCTGTGGGGGGAGGCGGGGCCGCGGAGCCGCTGCTCCGGACTTACTGAGGATTAGCGTCGCGGTCAGCGGGAAAGACGGGCCGAGTAGCCTTGACCTAGGGCTGCAGATACCCCGTTGACCAAGGAGCGAAGCTTTGGAACGCAAGTGGTGGACGTTGATCGCTGTCTGCGTGGGGACGTTCATGCTTCTGCTGGACGTCACCATCGTCAACGTCGCCCTGCCGGACATTCAGGCGTCGCTGCACGCCAGCTTCAGCGACCTGCAGTGGGTGGTCGACGCGTATGCGCTGACCCTGGCCGCGCTGCTGCTCACCACCGGCTCGCTGGCTGATCTGTTCGGCCGCCGGCGTCTGTTCGTCATCGGCCTGGTCATCTTCAGTGCCAGCTCGCTCCTGTCCGGCCTGGCCCAGACGCCACTGTGGCTGAACCTGGCGCGCGGTGCCCAGGGAATCGGCGGCGCGGCCATGTTCGCAACCTCGCTGGCGCTGCTCGGCAGCGCGTTCCAGGGCCGGGAGCGCGGGGTGGCGTTCGGCGCCTGGGGCGCGATCACCGGCGTGGCCGTCGCCGTCGGACCCGTCGTCGGCGGCGCGCTGACCAGCGGCATCTCCTGGCGCTGGATCTTCCTCGTCAACGTGCCGATCGGGGTGGTGGCGGTCGTCCTGTCGCTGACGCGGGTGGAGGAGTCACGCCAGCCGTCCGCGCCGCGGCCCGACCTGATCGGATTTGTGACGTTCAGCGGCGCGCTCGGAGCACTCGTCTACGCACTGATCAAGGTGGGGACCCAGGGGTGGGGCGACCCGGTCGTACTCGCCTGCTTCGGGGCCAGCGCCGTGCTCCTGGTCGGGTTCCTGATCGCCGAGGCCGTCCAGGGCGACCGGGCGATGTTCGATCTCACGCTGTTTCGCAAGCCGACGTTCAGCGGCGGCCTGATCGCCGCCTTCTCGCTCTCGGCCGGGCTGTTCTCGCTGTTTCTATACCTCACGCTGTACCTGCAGGACGTGCTCCGCTACTCCGCGTTCCAGACCGGTCTGCGGTTCCTCGTCCTCTCCGGGGCGATCCTGCTCACCTCCGGGCTGGCCGGCCGGTTGACCGCGCACGTGCCGATCCGGTTCCTGATCGCTCCCGGGCTAGCGATGGTCGGCATCGGCCTTCTGCTGATGCGCGGGCTGACCCCGGCCTCCGGCTGGACGCATCTCATTCCGGGATTCATCGTGGCCGGGGCCGGCACCGGGTTCGTCAACCCGCCGCTGGCGTCGACGGCGATCGGCGTGGTCCGCCCGGCGCGGGCCGGCATGGCCTCGGGGATCAACTCCACGTTTCGCCAGGTCGGCATTGCCACCGGCATCGCCGGGCTGGGCTCGCTGTTCTCGCACACGGTCCGCACCCATATCGTGGCCATGCTCGCCGCCACCCACGCGGTCTCCGGTCGCGCCGCCGACTCCCTGGCCGGCGCCGTCGCCCAGGGCAACGGCGCGGCCTCGGCGCTGGCGTCGGTGCCGCCGCGGGCCCGCGGAGCGGCGGTCCACGCCGTCCGGGCCAGCTTTGTCACCGGGCTCAACGAGGTGTTCCTGATCGGTGCGCTGCTCACTCTGGTCTCGGCGGCGCTCACGCTGGTCCTGATCCGCAGCCGCGATTTCGAAGTGGGGGCGGCCCGCTCCGGAGCCGGCAGCCCGGAGGCGGCACCGGCCGCGCCCACCCCAGCCGAGGGGGAGCGCGCTCCGGCCGCCGCTGAACCGGTTCAGTGACCGGCTTTGCCGGCAAGCGGGCCGACATGCTCGTCCACCAGGCCGACCCGTACAACGCCGAGCCGCCCCGCCGCGTGCTGGGACTGGCACCGCTGACACCGGTGGACACGTTCTATGTCCGCAGCCACGGTCCGGTGCCGGCGCTGGTCCCGGCCGAGTGGCGGTTGCGGGTGCACGGGCTGGTGGAGCGGCCCCTGGAGGTCTCGCCGGCGGAGCTGCGGGTGCGGTTTCCGGAGCGCCGGCTGGTCGCCACGCTGCAATGCGCGGGCAACCGCCGCGCTGGGTTGATGGCCGTCCGGGACATTCCCGGCGAGGCTCCCTGGGGACCCGGCGCCACCGGTAATGCGGAATGGACCGGGGTGGCGCTGGCCGACGTGTTGCGGGAGGCGGGGCTGCGTGACGACGCGCGGTATGTGGAGTTCATCGGCAGCGACCTCTCGGCCGAGGTGTCACCGCCGCAGGCGTTCGGCGGATCCATCGCCCGCCACAAGGCGCTGGCCGGGGAGGTCCTGGTCGCGTGGGCGATGAACGGCGAGCCTCTGCCCCCGGCCCACGGCGCGCCGCTGCGCGTGGTGGTCCCCGGGTACATCGGCGCCCGCAGCGTGAAATGGCTGGAGCAGATCGTGGCCCGGGAGACGCCCTCGGACAACTTCTTCCAGTCCACCGCCTACCGGCTGGTGGCGCCGGACCGCGAGGCCGGCCCGGGGGAGGGGTTTGCCCTGGGCGCGGTCGCCGTCAACTGTGACTTTCTCACTCCTGAGGACGGAGCTCGGGTTCCGGCCGGGCCACTGGTCGCCGAGGGGTACGCGGTGGCCGGCGATGACCGGTACGTGGAACGCGTCGATGTCTCCACCGACGGGGGCGCGACCTGGCGCCAGGCGGAACTGCTTGACCCGGCCTCGCCCTGGGGCTGGCGGCGATGGCGGATCCGATTGGCGGTGGCCGAGGGCGAGGTGGAACTGCTGGCCCGCGCCTGGGACAGTGCGGCCGACACCCAGCCGCGGGACGCCGCCGATCTCTGGAACCCCAAGGGCTACGTCAACAACGCCTGGGCCCGCGTGCGGGTGCAGGTCGACGGCTGAGCTCGGCGAGTTTGCGCACGTTCGCCCCGTTCAGTCGGCGAGCTGCGCCCCGGTGAGCTGCCGGCAGGCCGCCAGCAGGGCCTCCTGAACATCATCGGATCCCGCGGCCGGGTGCGCCTCCCGCGGGCGGCGGTGAAACAGCACCTGTCCGCTCACCTGAGCCTGCGGATCGTCTGAGGCCGCCAGCCAGGCCTGCGTGTCGGCGCCCAGGGTGAGATCGTCCGGCGCTCCCGGACCGCCCATCTTGGTCGGCACCCAGCCGGGCTCCACGGCGTTGGCGCACACCTCCGGCCACCGCCGGGCGACGGCGAACGCCAGGACCACGTCCCACAGCTTGGACTCGCTGTAGGCCTGCATCCCACTCCATGGCCGCCGCTCCCATTGCAGATCGGACAGGTCCGGGCTGCCCGAGCGGTGCAGGCCAGAGGTCAGATAGACGAGCCGGTCCGGCCGGGTCATGAGCGCGGTCAGCAGGTAGGGCGCCAGCACGTTGACGGCAAACACCAGCGAGAGCCCGTCCTCGGTCTGGCGGCGACGGGGCAGGGTGTAGACGCCGGCGTTGTGAATGACGCCGTCAAAACGCCCGGAGTGGTTGGCCTGCTCGGCCAGCCGGCGGACCTGGGCGATGCTGGACAGGTCACCGGTCAACGCCCCGGCGGCTCCGGGAGCGCCCTCCAGGGCCTCGCGGCCGCGGGCCCCGCTGCGGGCGTGGAGGATGACCTCGTGGCCCTCGGCGATCAGCTGGCGCGCCGACAGCTGACCCAGCCCGTCGGCGGATCCAGTGATCAAGACGCGCATGCCTACATTCTGAATACGCCGTACCGGATGTCCGGAAGCGGAGCGTTGGCCGCGGCGCTCAATGCCAGCCCGAGCACGTCGCGGGTGTCCCGGGGGTCGATCACCCCATCGTCCCAGAGTCGGGCGGTGGCGTAGTAGGGGTGGCCCTGGCGCTCATACTGCGCGCGCAGCTGGGCGCCCGTCTCCGGCTGGCCCACCTCGGTCATGACCGTGGCCGCCTGCTCGCCGCCCATCACCGAGATCCGGGCCCCCGGCCACATCCACAGCAGCCGCGGGGAGTAGGCACGGCCGGCCATGCCGTAGTTGCCGGCGCCGAACGAGCCGCCGATGATCACCGTGAACTTGGGCACCCGGGCGGTGGACACGGCCGTGACCAGCTTGGCCCCGTGCTTGGCGATGCCCCCGGCCTCGTAGTCACGGCCGACCATGAAGCCGGTGATGTTCTGGAGGAACACCAGGGGAATGCGGCGCTGATCGCAGAGCTCGATGAAGTGCGCGCCCTTGACCGCGCTCTCGGAGAACAGGATCCCGTTGTTGGCCAGGATCCCCACCGGGTGGCCGTGGATGTGGGCAAAGCCGGTGACCAGCGTGGACCCGTACAGCTCCTTGAACTCCTGCAGCCGGGATCCGTCGACGATCCGGGCGATGACCTCCCGGGCGTCGTAGGGGCGGCGCAGATCGGCGGCCACGGCGCCGAGCAGCTGGTCCGGATCGACCACCGGATCCTCCACCGGCGCCCGCTCCCAGGGCGCTGGACCGGGCCCCCGCCCCCCCAGGGTGGCCACGATCTCCCGGACGATCTGCAGGGCGTGAGCGTCGTCCTCGGCCAGGTGATCGGCCACGCCGGAGCGGCGGGCATGCAGCTCCCCGCCGCCGAGCTCCTCGGCGGTGACCTCCTCGCCGGTGGCCGCCTTCACCAGCGGGGGACCGCCCAGGAAGATCGTGCCCTGGCCGCGGACGATGATCGTCTCGTCGCTCATGGCCGGCACGTAGGCCCCGCCGGCGGTGCAGGATCCCATGACCGAGGCGATCTGAGCGATGCCGCGGGCCGACAGGTTGGCCTGGTTGTAGAAGATGCGGCCGAAGTGCTCCCGGTCGGGGAAGACCTCGTCCTGGCGAGGCAGGAAGGCGCCCCCGGAGTCGACCAGGTAGAGGCACGGCAGCCGGTTCTCCAGAGCGATCTCCTGGGCCCGCAGGTGCTTCTTGACGGTCATCGGGTAGTAGGTCCCGCCCTTGACGGTGGCGTCGTTGGCCACCACCACGCATTCACGCCCGCTCACCCGGCCGATGCCCGTGATGATCCCCGCGCCCGGAGCCTCGTCGTCGTAGAGGCCGTGGGCGGCCAGCGGCGAGAGCTCCAGGAACGGCGCGCCCGGGTCCAGCAGCCGGTCGACGCGCTCCCGGGGCAGCAGTTTGCCGCGGCTGACGTGGCGCTCCCGGGCCCGCGGGCCTCCGCCCTGCCGGACGCGCTCCAACTGGGCCCGCAGGTCGTCCACCAGGGCGGCGTTGGCCGCGGCGTTGGCCTGAAACTCGTCCGAGCCCGGATTGACGTGGGAGCGCAGCACGGTCATGGGCCGGCCTCCACCCGGGCGAGGGGCTGACCATCGGTGACCCGGTGGCCGACCGCGGTGGTCAGCTCGGTGATCTCGCCGTCGATGGGGGCGGTCAGGACGAGCTCCATCTTCATCGACTCCAGCACCAGGATGGGGTCGCCCTCGCTCACGGCATCACCCACCGCGCCGTGGACGGCCAGCACCTGGCCGGGCATGGGCGCCACCACCTCACCGTCGGCGGCGTCGGTCCGGCGGTCGATGGCCGAGGCCGGGCGCACCGCCCAGGCCCAACCGTTGTGACCGATCCAGGTGATCTCACCTTGGCGCGCCAACAGCCACTCGCCGCGCCCGTCGATGGCAAACCACCCGTCCCCGAGGCTGGTGACCATGGCCGTGTACTCGGGCGGGACCGTGACGTCCACCGGCTCGCCGCCATCCACCACCAGCCGCCAGTGCGAGGCCGCGCGCTCCCCGCCCAGGCGCCAGCCGTCGACGCGGTCAAACGGATCCCGCCCACCCTCATCCCCGGTGTCCCGGGCGCGGTCAGCCAGGATCAGCATCGCGGCCGCCACCGCCACCGCCTCCGCGTCCATGGGACCGGCGGGCACCCCTCGGCGCTCCACCAGGCCCGTGTCCAGGGCGCCGGCCTGCACCGCCGGGTCGGCCAGCAGCCCGCGCAAATACCCGGTGGTGGTGGTCACCCCCAGCACGGTGAAGCCGGCCAGGGCCCGCTCCAACCGCCTCAGCGCCCGGGCGCGGTCGCTGCCGTGGGCGATGACCTTGGCCACCAGCGAGTCATACGAGGTGTCGACGACACTGCCGGGCTCGATGGCATCGTCGATGCGGATGCCGGACGGGACGGCCAGCCGGTAGGCGAGGACGCGGCCGGCGGCCGGGAGGAAGTCGCGCCCCGGATCCTCGGCGTTGATCCGCGCCTCCACCGCATGCCCGGTGAGCCGAACCTCATCCTGGGTGAACGGGAGGGGCTCGCCCGCTGCCACGCGCAGCTGCAGCTCCACCAGGTCCAGGCCGGTCACCAGCTCGGTCACCGGGTGCTCCACCTGAAGCCGGGCGTTCATCTCCAGGAAGTAATGCTGGCTGGGGTCGGCGAAGTCGGCGATGAACTCCACCGTGCCCGCGTTGACATAGGCGGCCGCCCGGGCCAGCGCCACCGCCTCGGTCCCGAGCGCGGCGCGCAACTCCGGCGTGACCACCGGCGAGGGAGATTCCTCCACCAGCTTCTGGTGGCGGCGCTGCAGCGAGCACTCGCGCTCGCCGAGATGGAGCACTGTCCCCCGGGTGTCGGCGATCACCTGGACCTCCAGGTGGCGGGCCTGTCCCAGGAACCGTTCGATGAACACCGTGTCGTCGCCGAAGGCGGCCCCGGCCTCCCGGCGGGCGGAGGCCAGGGCCGCGTCCAGATCCTCCGGGCGCTGCACCACCCGCATTCCGCGGCCGCCACCGCCGGCCGCGGCCTTGACCAGCAGTGGGTAGGGCGCGTCGCGGGCCTCCTCCGGGGTGAAGCTGGCCACCACCGGCAGGCCGGCTCGCTGCGCCGCCGCCTTGGCCGCCACCTTGTCGCCCATCAATGCGCTGGCCTCGGGCGGGGGTCCGATGAACGTCACCCCGGCGGCCTGGCAGGCCCGGGCCAGGGCCGGGTTCTCGGACAGGAAGCCGTAGCCGGGGTGCAGCGCCTCGGCCCCCATGCGCTGGGCGGCGGCGAGCACGGCCTCGATGTCCAGGTAGGAGGCGACGGCCACGGCATTGCCGGCCTCCCGGACATGGAGCGCGGTCCGGTCGGCCGGGGTGTAGATCGCCACCGAGTGGATCCCCAACCGGTCCAGGGTGCGGATGACCCGGCGGGCGATCTCGCCGCGGTTGGCGATCAGGACCGATGCAAACACGGTCAGCGGTGCCAGTCGACGGGCCCGGCCACCAGGGTGTGGCTGCCCAGGGGACGGCTCAGATGCTCCTCCACCCGCCGGGTGCACTCCAGCAGGGCGGGGAGGTCGACGCCGGTCTGGATCCCCATCTCATCAAGCATCGAGACCAGGTCCTCGGTGGCGATGTTGCCGGTGGCGCCGGCCGGCACCGGGCAGCCCCCCAGTTCGCCGAAGCTCGACTCAAACGAGTCGAGCCCGGACTCCAGGGCGGCGTAGACGTTGGCCAGCCCCTGACCCCGGGTGTTGTGAAAGTGGGCGGTGAGCTCGATGTCGTCCCGCCCGCCCAGGCGGTCCCGGGCGGTGTCAAAGAAGCCCCTGACCTGCAGCGGATTGGCCATCCCGGTGGTGTCGCCGAAGCCGATCTCCTGCGCCCCGGCCGCGGCCAGCCGGGCGGCGAGGTCCAGCACTCGCTCCGCCGGGACCGCTCCCTCGTACGGGCAGCCGAAGGCGACGCTGATCACCGCCTCGCAGCGCAGCCCCGCCTCCCGCCCCCGGACGAGCACGCGCTCCAGGCCGGCCAGCGACTCGGCCATGCTGCGGTTGACGTTATGGCGGTTGTGGGTCTCGGAGGCCGACATGAACACGTTGATCTCGTCGAACCGGTCGCGTAACTCCAGGGCGCGGTCCAGCCCGCGCTCGTTGGGGATGAGCACCGACCGGCTCACCTCCGGTGGGACGTCGACCGCCTCCAGGACGGCCACCGCATCGGCGAGCTGGGGGATCACATCGGCGCGGACGAAGCTGGTGAGCTCCAGGCGCCGAAGCCCGGTCCGGGCCAGGGCGTTGATCAGCGCCACCTTGACGTCGGTGGGGATGACCTCCGGCTCGTTCTGAAAGCCGTCCCGGGGTCCCACCTCCCGGATCTGCGCCCGGGCGATCATGCGCCCAGGCCCCGGGCGATCACCATCTGCTGCACCTCGTCGGTGCCCTCGCCGATGGTGAGGATCTTGGCGTCCCGGTAAAAGCGGCACACCGGATACTCCTCGATGTAACCGTAGCCGCCGTGGATCTGCACCGCCTCGTCGGCGGCGCGGACCGCGAGGCGGCCGGTCTTGAGCTTGGCCTGGGCGGCGACCAGGGAGAACGGCCGGCCCTGGTCCTTCAGCCAGGCGGCGTGGTAGGTGAGCAGCCGGGCGGCGGCGATCTCGGTGGCCAGATCGGCCAGCTTGGCCTGGATCGACTGGAACTTGGAGATCGGCCGGCCGAACGCGCGGCGCTCCTGGGCGTAGGCCAGCGCCTGATCCAGTGCCCCCTGGGCCAGCCCCACGCCCATCGCGGCCACGCCGATGCGGCCGATGTCCAACACCTGGAGGAACTGGTGAAACCCGCGCCCGCGGGGCCCGAGCAGGTTGTCCTCCGGGACCCGGCAATCGGTGAAGGTGAGCGGCCGGGTGTCGGACGCGTTCCAGCCCATCTTGCGGTACGGCTGCCCCGGCTCATATCCGGTGGTTCCATTGGGGACGATCAGGTTGGAGATCTCAGGGTGGCCGGAGGCGGGCTGGCTGGGATCGTCGGTCCGGGCGGTGATGCAGACCACGCCGGACAGGTCGGTTCCGGCGTTGGTGATGAACTGCTTGGTGCCGTCGATGACCCACTCGCCGTCGCTCAGACGCGCCCGGGTGCGGGTATTTCCGGCGTCGGAGCCGGCCTCCGGCTCGGTCAGCCCGAACGCGCCCAGGATCTCGCCGGAGCAGAGGCGTGGCAGCCAGTGCGCGCGCTGCTCCTCGCTGCCGAACAGGTAGATCGGCTGGGTTCCCAGCGAGGTGTGCGCGCACAGCGTGATGGCCACGCTGGAGTCCACCCGGGTCAGCTCCTCCACCGCGATCGCGTACTGCAGGCTGGTGCCGCCGGCGCCGCCGACCTCTTCCGGGAACGGGATCCCCATCCAGCCCAGCGCGGCCATCTGGCGCACGATCTCGTAGGGGAAGGCGTGGGTGCGATCCAGCTCCTCGGCCGCCGGCGCCACCTCGGCGCGGGCGAAGTCCCGCACCGTGCTCTGCAGCAGCTCGGTCTGGTCATCCAGGGCAAAGTCCATGGTCGGCGGACTATAACGAATGATCGTTCGAAGTTCGAATGCAGGTTCGGTTAGACTGCGGCGGATGGCGCCAGCCCCCACCCGTCCGGCGCTGCGCCGGCGCTACGACCGCCGCCGCCAGGAGGCCGTTTACGAGGCGGCCCGGGCGTTTGCCCGCCACGGCTATGACACGACGACGATGCAGGAGCTGGCGGCCAGCATGGGCCTGGCCACCGGCGCTCTGTATCACTATTTCGCGGGAAAGGAGGATCTGCTGACTGCCATCTGCGACCAGCTCATGGAGCCGCTGCTGGAGCAGGCCGCCGAGCTCCTGGCCCGGGACGGAGACGCCGAAGCTCAGCTGCGGGATCTGGTGCGCCTGTGGGTGGCCCATGTGGTCAAGCACCGAGATCACATGCTGGTGTTCCAGCAGGAGCGGCATCTGATTGAGACCGGCGAGCGCTGGCGCGGGGTGCGGTCGAGCCGCAAGGCGTTTGAGCGACTGGTGGCCCGGGCCCTGGAGGGGGCGCCCCTGCGCACCGATCCGCGCCTGGCCCTGCTGGCGCTGCTCGGCATGGTCAACCACACCGCGCAGTGGTACCGGCCGCGCGGCGACCTGACGCCGGAGCAGATCGCCGTAGGGTACGTCGACCTGCTCGTCTGATCAGCCGGCGGCGGCGGCGGTCTTGCCCGGGTTGAAGATGCCGTCCGGGTCCAGCGCCCGCTTGACGGCGCGCATCATCTCCACCGCGGGGCGGCCGTGCTCCTCCACCAGGAAGCGGGCCTTCCCGTAGCCGACGCCGTGCTCGCCGGTGCACGTCCCGTCGGCCTCCAGGGCGCGGCGCACCAGGCGGGCGTGAAACTCCTCGCCGCGGGCGATGTCGTCCGGGTCGTCCCGGTCCAGCAGGACACAGGTGTGGAAGTTGCCGTCGCCGACGTGGCCGACGATCGAGGCGGTCAGACCCTGCTGAGCAATGTCGGCCTGGGTGGCGGTGATGCAGTCGGCCAGGGCCGAGATGGGGACACAGACGTCGGTGGTGAGAACGCCGCAGCCGGGCCGCATCGACCGCGTCGCCTCCATCGCGCCGTGCCGGGCATGCCAGAGCCGCCGCCGCTCGCCTTCATCCGAGGCCCAGGCGAAGTCGCCGCCGCCATATTCGCGGGCGATCTCGGCCGTCTCCAGCGCCTGAGCCTCCACGTCGGCCTCCGAGCCTCCGTGGAACTCGATGAACAGCGTCGGTCCCACCGTGAGCGCCATCTCGTAGTGCCGGTTGATGGCCTCAATCTGGAGCTCGTCGGCCAGCTCGATCCGGGCCACCGGAATGGCGTGCTGGGCCACGCGCACCACGCAGCGCACCGCGGCGTCCAGCGATGGGAACGTGCACTGGGCCGCCGCCGTGGCCTCCGGGATGGGATGAATGCGCAGGGTGGCGGCGCAGATGAGTCCCAGCGTGCCCTCGGAGCCGATCATCAGCCGCGTGAGGTCATATCCGGCGGAGGACTTGCGCGCCCGGGAGTGGGTGCGGACGATCTCCCCCCGGGCGTTGACGACGGTGAGCCCCAGGACGTTCTCCCGCATCGCCCCGTAGCGCACGGTCATGGTGCCTGAGGCGCCGGTGGCGATCATCCCGCCGATGGTGGCGTCGGCCCCCGGATCCACGGCAAAGAAGACGCCCTCGGGACGGAGCCGGGCATCGAGCTGCCGGCGGGTCACCCCGGCCTCGACGGTGACATCGAGATCATCAACGGATGGTCGGCCGACCGCGTTCATCTCCCGCATGTCGAGGCAGATGCCGCCCCCCAGGGCGGCCACGTGTCCCTCCAGCGAGGTGCCGGCGCCGAACGGGATCAGGGGGAGCCGGTGGGCGGCGGCGACCCGGACGATGGCCGCGGCCTCCTGGACGCTGCGCGGCCAGACAACCATGTCCGGGCGCGCCTCGGGATGAAAGGACTCGTCTCGCCCGTGCTGGGCGAGGTCATCGGCGCCGGTGGCGATGCGATCGGTCCCCAGCTGGTCAGCCAGGGCCTGGCGGCCGGCCTCCAGCGCCTCGGGAGCCGGACGAGGCACGAGGGGCATGTCGGTGGCGGTCATGGCCACAGCCTGACAGACACCGCCGGCCGGTTCGGTGTCAGAGGGCGCCGTCGGCGGCCAGCCGGGGCGCCAGTGCGCCCAGCCACGGCTCCAGGCGCGCGGCGGCGGCCGCGAACGCCCCCTCCACCTTCAGCCAGGCGGCGGCGTCGCGCCAGCTGGGCGGCTGGGGCGAGGCCGCCACCAGCAGCTCGGTCTCGCCGCCGGGGCGCACCAGCGCCAGGCCACCCCAGTTGCCGAGCACGCACACGTCGGCCAGCTCGGTGAACGGCCACTCCCGTGCGGTCGCGCCCGGGCGGGCGAGCACCCGGACCCGGCGGTCGGTGGCGTGCAGAGCGCCGGTGGTGGCGGCCTGACCGCCGCCCGCCGCCCGCACGCCCGTGCGGGCCACCGCAAACCGCTCGCCGGGGGCCATGGGGGAGCCATGGCCCTCCAATTCGCCCCGCAGGAACCGCTCGGCCCACAGCTCCAGCTCCGCCAGCACCTCGGCGGCGGCCCGGTTGACCCGGAGGGGACCCCCGGCCGGCTGCTCCGGGGCAATGACCCGCGCCACTCCGTCGGCCAGCACCCGGGTCATGTGGGCAGTCCCTTCACCGCCGGATAGAGCGCGCGGTAGCGGGCCCGGTGCGCGTCATAGCGCCGCACCCAGGCCGGATCGGGCTCCACCACGTCGGCGGGAGTCACTGCGGTGCGGGCCGCTGACGCCGGGTCGTCAAATAGGCCACCGCACACACCGCCCAACAGGGCGGCGCCCATGGCCGCACCGGCCTCGGAGCTGGTCCGCTGCAGCGGCAGATTGAGGATGCTGGCCAGGATGCGCAGCCACAGATCCGAGCGCGCTCCGCCGCCGGTGACCCGGGCCACGGAGGGGGCCCGGCCGCTCTCGGCGATCAGGTCCAGGCCGTCGCGCAGCGCGTAGCCGACTCCCTCCAGGACCGCCCGGACAAGCGCGCCGCGGTTGTGGCGCAGGCCCAGGCCGACAAACGCGCCCCGCACGTCGGTGTCGGCGTGGGGTGTGCGCTCCCCGGACAGGTAGGGGGCGAAGGTCAGTCCCTCGGTGCCCGGCTCCCACTCGGCCGCCTCCTGAAGCAGCCGCGGGATGTCATCGGCGGCGTGCAGCGTGTCGGCCAGCCAGCTGAGCGCCCCGGCGGCGGACAGGATCACCCCCATGACATGCCAGGTCCCGGGAAGGGCGTGGCAGAACGCGTGCAGACGTCCCTGCGGGTCCGGCGTGAACTGGTCCCGCGCGGCGAAGATGACGCCGGAGGTGCCGAGCACCAGCGAAGCCGGCCCGTCCTCGGTGGTGGCGTCAACGCCGAGCGCCCCGGCCGCCTGATCGCCCGCCCCGGCCGCCACGGGGACGCCGTCACCGGTGGTGCCGGCGGTCTCCGGTGACTCGTGGACGGCCGGCAGCCAGCCCGGGTCGACGGCGAAGGCCTCGGCCAGCTCCTCGCTCCAGCGGCGGTGGGCGACGTCGAGGAGGAGCGTGCCCGATGCGTCTGACACGTCGGTGGCCAGCTCTCCGGTCAGGCGCAGGCGGACGTAGTCCTTGGGCAGCAGCACGGTGGCGATGCGCTCATGGACCTCGGGCTCGTGTTCGGCCAGCCAGGTGATCTTGGGGGCGGTGAACCCGGCCAGGGCGCGGTTGCCGCTCAGCTCCACCAGGCGGGTGAGTCCGAGCTCTGCCTCAATGCGGTCGGCCTGGGGCTGGCTGCGCCCGTCATTCCAGAGGATGGCCGGACGCAACGGCCGGCGGGCGTCGTCAAGCACCACCAGGCCGTGCATCTGGCCGCTCAGGCCGATCCCCACCGCCTCCCCGCCGCCCACCTGGCCGAGCACCGCCTGGGTGGCGCTCCACCAGTCCTCCGGATCTTGCTCGGACCATCCCGGGTGCGGCATCGACACCGGGTAGGCCCGCTCGGCGCTGGCCAGGACGGAGCCGCGGTCGTCGATGGCCACGGCCTTGACCGACGACGTGCCGACGTCGACGCCGATGGCGCGGCCGGCGGTCACTGACGCCCCGCCTGACCGCTCCGGCGGCGGGGCCTTCCTTCCCCATCCCTCATTCTGTCTAATCTTAGACAAAACTAGGGACGGAGGAGTGAATGACGACCACACAGGAGTCCGCTATCCGGTTCACGTTCGGCCTGTGGACCGTGGGCAATCCCGGCCGGGATCCGTTTGGTGAGCCGACCCGCTCGCCGCGGGATCCGGTCCAGACCGTCCACAAGCTCGCCGATGCCGGCGCCTGGGGGATCAGCCTCCATGACAACGACCTGGTGCCCTACGGCGTGTCGGCGAGCGAGCGGGACCAGATCGTGTCCCGGTTCAAGGCGGCCCTGGACGAGCGGGGATTGGGCGTGGGCATGGCCACCACCAACCTGTTCACCCATCCGGCGTTCAAGGACGGTGCCTTCACCTCCAACGACCGCCGCGTGCGCCGGGCAGCCATCGGCAAGGCCATGCGATCGATCGACCTGGGCGCCGAGCTGGGGGCGGAGGTCTACGTCTTCTGGGGCGGCCGCGAGGGCAGCGAGGTGGGGGTGGCCAAGGACCCGCGCGACGCCCTGGAGCGCTACCGGGAGGCCATCAACCTCCTGGCCGATTACGTGGTGGAGCAGGGGTACCCGCTTCGGTTCGCCATCGAGCCCAAGCCCAACGAACCGCGGGGTGACATCTTCCTTCCCACCGTGGGACATGCCCTGCACTTCATCTCCATGCTCGACCGGCCAGAGATGGTTGGCGTCAATCCGGAGATGGCCCACGAGACGATGGCCGGGCTCTCGTTCATGCACGGGGTGGGTCAGGCACTCTGGGCCGGCAAGCTGTTCCACATTGATCTCAATGCCCAGCGGATCGGCCGCTACGACCAGGACTACCGGTTCGGCGCCGAGGACCTCAAGGAGGCGTTTCACCTGGTGCGGCTGCTGGAACGGGCCGGCTACCCGGGGCCGCGCCACTTCGACGCCCACCCCTACCGCAACGAGGACGAGGAGGGTGTGTGGGACTTCGTCCGGGGCTGCATGCGGACCTACACCGCCCTGGCCGAGCGCGCCCGCCATTTCGACTCGCTCCCGGAGGTGCAGGAGGCGCTGGCCGCCGCCTCCACTCCGGAGCTGGCCGAGGCCTCGGCGACCGGTCCGGAGGAGGGGGAGGCGCTGAAGGCCGAGGCCGAGCACCTGGATCAGTTGGCCGAGCGCGGCTACCACAACGAGCGCCTCGATCAACTCGTCGTCGATGTGCTCCTCGGGCTGAAATGACCCCCGGCCGGCCCGCCCGTCCCCGGGACCGGACGGCCCTGCGCGTCCTGGACTACCTGTTCCGGGCCGGCCCGGCGAACCGGGTGGAGGTGGTGCGGGGGACCGACCTGTCCCGGGCGACCGTGTCCAAGCTGGTGGGCGAGCTTCAGGCCCAGGGACTGGTGGCCGAACAGCCCGCCCCGGCCAGCGCCGAGGCCCGCACCGGGCGACCGCCGACGCTGCTGGCCCTCAACCCGGCGATCGGCGCGGTGGGGGGGATCGATTTCGACCACCAGGCGGTCGGCGTCGGTGTCGCCGATCTCTCGGGCACACTGCTGGCCGAACGGCGGGTGGAGCTGGATGTCGACAACCAGGCCGAGCGGGCCATCCAGGTCGCCGTGGAGGGCATCCGGGGGCTGCTGGCCGCCTGTCGGCTGCCGGGGAGTCGGCTGGTCGGGGCGGGGGCCGCCATTTCGGCCCCGGTGCTGCGCGACAATGGCAGCCTGGCCGCGGCCGGAATCATGACCAGCTGGGGCGACATCTCGCTGCGCTATGAGCTGGAGCGCCGCCTGGGCGTCCCGGCCCACGTGGGCAACGACGCCAATCTCGGCGCCCTGGCCGAGGTCCGGGCCGGGGCGGCCCAGGGCGCGGCCAACGTGCTGTACCTCATGCTCTCCTCCGGCGTCGGCGGCGGCCTGGTGCTGGGTGGCTCGCTGTTCACCGGCCACAGCGGTATGACCGGCGAGCTGGGGCATGTCCCGGTGGAGCCCCAGGGGGCGCTGTGCCGGTGCGGCAACCGCGGCTGCCTGGAGACGGTGGCCGGGGCCGGACCGCTGCTGGCTCAGGTGCGGCCGGTGCACGGACCGGACACCACCCTGGAGGAGGCGGCCGCCCTGGCCCGGGGCGGCGATCCCGTCTGCCAGGAGGTGTTTCGCCGGGCCGGGCGAGCGGCCGGCCGCGTCGCCGGGGGCATCTGCAACCTCATCAACCCGGAGCTGGTGATCGTCGGCGGCGATCTCATCCTGGCCGGCGACGTGCTCGTCGACGCCGTGCGCGAAGGGGTGGAGCAGGCGACGATCGATGTCGTTCGCGGCGATGTGGGCGTCATGGCCGCCACCCTGGGGGACCACTCCACGCTGCTGGGTGCGGTGGGGCTGGCCATCGCCAACGCCGACATTGCGGCGGTGGCCGCGGCCGCCTAGTGTCGTGAGGCTGCCACCGAATTTGCGACTCAGGGCGCTGGCCTAGCTAGGTCCCGGCCGAGGCGGCGGCGGAGGCCGCCGCGCCGGCGATGGCGTTGGCCACCGCCCGTGACCCGTGGCGCCCCCAGGCGATCGTGTAGTGGTTGACCCCGGGGACCTGGGCGGCCTGACGGCGGGCCGGGTCAGCCGCCGCCCACGCCTCCACCAGTGCCAGCGGCTGCATGGGGTGGGGGTCGTCGATCATCCCCTTGGGCGCGCACAACAGCATGGTCGGGACCTGGAGGCGCTCGGCGTCCGGGTCGGAGAACAGGTCCAGTCCGTCGTCGTGAACGACCTGGGGGTTGACCGACGAGCGCAGCTCCGGTGGCTCGCCGACCAGATCGTGAGCGGCGTACGCCTCCAGGTCGGCCGGGTCGACGTCGGCCTCGGCGATGGCCGGATGCCGGCGCCACCAGTCGACGTAGGCCGCGAGGTCGGCAAACGTCATCTTCAGCCGGGCCAGCGTGGCGCTGAGAAAGGCCTCGATGAACTGCTCAGGATCGGCGGCGGCCCGGCTCTCCGGGATGACGAGTCCGCCGTCGACGAGGACCAGGCGCTGCACCCGCTCCGGATGCGTGGTGGCCAGGCGGGCGGCCACGTAGGCGCCCAGCGAGTGGCCGGTCACCGTGGCCCGCTCCAGCCCCAGGTGATCCAGCACGGCGACCATGTCACGGACGTGCGCGTCCAGCCCGAACGGCGCCGGCAGCTGGTGACTGCGCCCTCGCCCGCGCAGGTCGACGGCGATCAGGGCGGCCCGGTCGCCCAGCTCCCGAGCGGGAGCCAGCCAGGTGCGCGAGGTGGAGGTGATGCCGTGGATGGCCAGGACCGGGGGCGCATCGGCCCGCTCGGCGCCGAGCCGGAACGCGGCCAGACGACCGCCGGCGACCGCCACGTCGATCCGGTCGGTCATTCGGCCGTCCCCGGGTCCGAGCGGCGAGGCTGCCACGGGCGCGCCACGGCCAGCCAGGCCACGCCGCCGGCCAGCAGCGTGCCGCACAGGATCCAGCCGAGCGCGGTCGTCCCGACGCCGACGTACTTCAGCCCGGAGGCGAAGATGGCGAAGGCGATCACCGGTCGGACGTAGCGGTCCGGGACAGTGGAGGACAGCAGCGCGCCGATGAACACAGCCGGGACGCTACCGATGATCAGCGAGCCCGTCACCGACAGCTCCACATGACCGAACGCCAGCGCCCCCAGCGCGGCCGCGATCGTCAACGGCACGGCCTGGGCGAGGTCGGTCCCGACCAGCTGGTTGGCGTTCAGACGCGGGTAGATGAACAGGAGAGCGACGATGATCAGCGAGCCCGAGCCCACCGAGGTCATGCCGACCACCAGGCCGCCGATGATGCCGATCAGCAACGTGGGGACCGGCCGGGCCACCACCTCGGTGATATGGGCGCTGGGCTCGCCGGGTCCGCGGCGGTCCAGGCCGAACCGGAGAGCCATGGCCGCGGCGCCGATGAGCAGGGCGGCTCCCAGGAACACCTCGATGGTGTCCTCCGCCGACCGGGCGTTTCCGATCACATGGAGGAGGTAGGCGCCCAGGAACGCGGCCGGTACCGACCCCAGCACCATCCAGCGCACCAGCTTGGTGTGCACCGTGCCCACCCGCATGTGGACCGCGGCGCCGATCGGTCGCATCACCACCGCCGCGACGAGATCGGATGAGATCGCGGCCGAGGGCGTGACCGAGAACAGCAGGATGAGCATCGGCGTCATCAGGGCGCCCCCTCCGGCGCCGGTCATCCCCACCAGCAGGCCGATGATCGCGCTGCCCAGGACGATGTACGGGTCGATGTGCACGGCCTGAGGTTGTAGCGGGAAGCGTTACCGCGGGTCCGCGCCGTTGGTCGCGTGGCTCGCCAGCGGATCGGTGGCCCGGCCCGGCGGCGGTCCGGACAGCAACCATCCGTCGCCGACGGCCCGGATCAACCCGCGGCGGCTCAGGTCCGAGAGCGCGCTGGTCACCGTGGGGCGGCGCGCGGCCACCAGGTCGGCCAGGACGGCATGGGTGAGGCGCAGAGGGAGGAGCACCCCATCGCTGCGCACCCGGCCCCAGCGGCCGGCCAGGTGCCAGAACAGCAGCCGGAGGCGGAGGTCGACCCGGGCCTGGTGGACGATCGCCATGTTGACCGCTAGCTGACGGGAGCGCAGGACCGAGCGGCCGAACAGCCGGCCGGCCACCTGCGGGAAGCGGGCCAGCTGGCGCACAAAGCGCTCGTCCAGGACGGCGACGCGGACCGTCTCCAGCACCAGCCACTGCACGGCGAGCGGGAGCGTGGAGCCGTCGCCGATGTCGCTCAGCGACCGGAGCACGTCTCCCTCGCCGATGAGCTCGGCCCCGAAGCGATTGTCGATGCCGACCCGGTGCAGGAGCACGCCTTCGAGCACCAGCAGGCCGATGCCGCCGTCGACGGGAATCGGGCGGGTCCAGTCGCCGGCCGGGACTCGCACCTCGCGGGCCACCAGTGCGTCGACGGCCTGGCTGCGCCGGCTGGGCTCAATCGTCTCAGCCAGCTCTGGATCCTCCCGCAGGACCCAGCACACGTTCGCCGTGGTTGGGAACACGCCCATCCCGGTCACCGTGTCAGCTCGGTACTCCCGCCAGGCCGGACGCCACCGGCTGGCGCGTCAGATGCCTGAGCGCCTCGCTCAGCTCCCGGGGGCGCTCCAGCGGCGACATGTGCCCGGTGTCAGGCAGTTCAATCAGGCCGGCCGGCTGGGGCAGCTCCCGGGCGATGCGCCGGGCGTGCGCCGGCGGCGTGAGCCGGTCCCGGTCGCCGGCGACGACCAGGGTGGGGATGGTGAGCCGTTCCAGGGCCTGCCACAGGTCCATGTCAGAGAGCGAGACGCCTACCGCGGCGCGGACGTCGGCGTGGCACTCGATGAGCATCCGCTCGTAGAAGGCCACCTGGGCGGCCGTGGCGTCTGGGCCGAAGGCGATATAGCGGATGGCCGCCTGCTGCAGCGGCGTCGAAAACGGCGGGACCCGCAGCCGCGCGCCCATGACAGCACGGCTGGTCCGGGGGTGGTTGAGCACCTTGGCCAGCTCCCCAAACAGGAGGTGGCTGGCCAGCAGGTCGCCCAGGCCGGTGTTGACCAGGGCGGCGGCCTGGGCGTGGCGGCCGGGATCATGATGCTGGGCCCAGGCGGCGATCGACATCGCGCCCAGCGAATGGCCCACCACGGTCACCCGGCCGTCTCCGGGATCGGCCGCGGTCACCATCGCCTCAATGTCCTCGCCGAACCGCTCCAGCCCGTAGTCGCCTCCGGCCGCGGGGGCGCTGCGCCCGTGACCGCGCAGGTCAAAGGCGAACAGCCGCAGGTCGCTGTCCTGCAGGCAGCGGATGACCGGAGCCCAGAAGCGCAGCGCCTCGGTCCAGCCGTGCGCAAACACCAGCGCGGGCCGGCCGGAATCGGCGGCGGACCCGAACGCCTCGGCATACAGCGCGGTGCCGTCGGCCGAGGTGACCGAGAACGGCCGGCCGCTCAGCGGTTCGATCAGCCTCAAATACTCCGGATTGCGGTTGAGCGCGCGGAGGTAGTGAACCTCGGCCGCGGCCGCCGCCGCAGCGGCCAGCCCGCCCGCGGCGGCCAGCCCGATGGCGCCGTGCCGCCCGAGTCGTCTGGAGCCGGAAAGCCGCATCGTTGTCTCACCCTACCCGCGGACCCCCGGACCCGACGCGTCAGCCGGGATGCGTAGGATCTTCGGCGTGCGATTCGGCATCCTCACCGGCGGCGGGGACTGCCCGGGACTCAACGCGGTGATCCGGGCGGTCGTGCGCAAGGGCACCGACCACTACGGCGATGAGCTGCTCGGCTTCCGCGATGGCTGGCGGGGGGTGCTGGAGGACGTCGCTGAGGAGCTGACGGTGGAGTCGATCCGCGGGATCCTGCCCCGGGGCGGCACCATCCTCGGCAGCTCGCGCACCAACGTGTTCAAGCGAGAGAACGGCGTGGCGCTGGTCCGGGAGACGTTTGAGCGCCGCCAGCTGGACGGCCTGATCGCGATCGGCGGCGAGGACACGCTGGGCGCGGCCAACCGGCTGTATCAGGAGGGACTCCACGTCATCGGCGTCCCCAAGACGATCGACAACGATCTGGGGGCCACCGACGTGACCTTCGGCTTTGATACCGCGCTGCACGTCGCCACCGAGGCCATCGACCGCCTGCACACCACGGCGGAGAGCCACCATCGCAACCTGGTGGTGGAGGTCATGGGGCGCAGCGCCGGCTGGATCGCGCTCCACTCCGGGCTGGCCGGGGGCGCCGACGTCATCCTGATCCCGGAGCTGCCGTTCGACATCGACGAGGTCTGCCGGCTGATCAAGCGCCGCCACGAACGCGGTCGCTACTTCGCCATCATCGTCGTCGCCGAGGGGGCCACTCCCAAGCAGGGAACGCTGACGGTGTCCACCGGCAACGTCGACGAGTTCGGCCACCCGCGGCTGGGGGGCATCGGCCAGGTGCTGGAGCGTGAGATCGAGCAGCGGACCGGGTTTGAGACGCGCACCACCGTGCTCGGCCATGTCCAGCGGGGCGGCACGCCCACCGCCTTTGACCGAGTTCTGGCCACCCGTCTGGGCCTGGCGGCCATCGACGCCGCTCACGCGAGTGAGTGGGGCCAGATGACCGCGCTGCGCGGCGCCGACGTCACGCTCGTCCCCATCGCCGACGCCGTGGCCGAGGTCCGGCGGGTTCCGGTTGAGGAATACGAGCGCTACGGCGTCCTGTTCGGCTGATTTCCCGGCACGCAACCCCCCGGTCATTCACCAAACCGTCGTTTGGCCGGGGCGGTATGCGTCTATTCTCGAGGGAGAGAGAACGACTCCGCATAGACAGCCGTGAGCCGGCCCCAGAACTCCATCTCCAAGGAGAACCCGGAACCATGAGCACCACCGAAGCCACGAACGTCAATCAGAACCTCAAGACGCTGGTCGAAGCCGGAACCAGCCCCTGGCTTGACCTGCTCCGCCGCTCCCTGGTCACCGAGGGCGAACTGGCCCGCCTGGTCGCCGAGAGCAGCCTCCGCGGCGAGACCTCCAACCCGTCGATCTTTGAGAAGGCCATCCTCGGTTCCGACGAGTACGACGACCAGCTGGCCGAACTGGCCGGCCAGGAGTCCGACCCCCAGGTGATCTACGAGCACATCG
The DNA here is from genome assembly GCA_963753235.1 of uncultured Solirubrobacteraceae bacterium. Taxonomy (GTDB): domain Bacteria; phylum Actinomycetota; class Thermoleophilia; order Solirubrobacterales; family Solirubrobacteraceae; genus Palsa-465. The sequence continues at coordinate 428,147 of CAVWBJ010000002.1, forward strand.
CCATCAAGGACGTCCAGATGGCCTGCGACGTCCTGCGCGGGGTCTGGGACTCCAGCAACCACCATGACGGCTTCGTCTCGCTGGAGATCGGCGCCGATATGGCCCATGACACCGAGCGCTCGCTGAACGCCGCCCGCGATTTTTGGAAGCGGGTCAATCGGCCGAACGTGATGATCAAGATCCCGGGCACCGCGGAGGGGCTCCCGGCGATCGAGCAGGCGTTGTATGAGGGCATCAACATCAACATCACGCTGCTGTTCGCCGTCGAGTCCTATGAGCGGGTGATGGAGGCGTATCTGAGCGCGCTGGAGCGGCGCCTGGCCGATGAAACGTCGCTGGACATCGCCTCGGTGGCGAGCTTCTTCGTCTCCCGGGTCGACTCCGCCGTCGACAAGCGGCTGGAGAAGCTGGGCCGCGAGGACCTGTACGGCAAGGCGGCGATCGCCAACGCCCGCCGCGCCTACCGGCGCTTTGAGGAGATCTTCTCCGGCCCTCGCTGGGAGCCGCTCCATCACGCGGGCGCGCGCGTGCAGCGACCGCTCTGGGCGTCGACGAGCGTGAAGAACCCGCGCTACCCGGACACCATGTACGTCGACGAGCTCGTCGGCCCGCACACGGTCAACACGATGCCGCTGGAGACGCTTCAGGCGGCCGCCGATCACGCTCACATCACCGGCCCCACCGCCACCCATGACCCCAGCGAGGACCTGGACGCGCTCACCCGCGCCGGGATCGACATGACCGAGGTCACCGAGGACCTTCTGGTTGACGGGGTCAAGCAGTTTGAGGACGCGATGAGCCGGCTGCTTGACGGGATCCGGGAGCGCACCCAGCGTTGACGGCCGGCGCCACCTCGCCAGCGCAGCTCGCGGAGGGCGAGAATCCACTCGTCGCCGGGCTCGAGCGCCTGCCCGTTCACCCCACGGCGCTCGTCATCTTCGGAGCCACGGGTGACCTGGCCCACCGCAAGCTGCTGCCGGCGCTGTACAACCTGGCGCACGAAGGGCAGCTGCCGGAGCACTTTGAGGTGATCGGCGTCGGCCGGCGCACCCATGAGGATGAGGAGTTCCGGGAGACGGTCCTGGATTCGATTGAACGCTTCTCCCGCCGGCGCCCGGACCAGGATGTGCTGGACGGCCTGCTCTCCAACCTGCGCTACGTCCAGGGCTCGTTTGACGACGACAGCATCTACGCCGAGCTGGGACAGTGCCTGCAGGAGCTGGACGGGCAGATCGGTCGGCCGCTGGACCGGGTGTTCTACCTGTCGACGGCCCCCGAGTTCTTCCCGGTGATCGCCGGCAAGCTGGGGGCGGCCGGCCTGAGCCGGCGGGAGAACGCCGAGGTCCGGATCGTGGTGGAAAAGCCGTTTGGCTACGACCTGGCATCCGCGCGCACCCTCAACGCGGAGCTGCTGGAGGTCTTTGACGAGCCCCAGATCTTCCGCATCGACCATTACCTGGGCAAGGAGACGGTCCAGAACCTGATGGCGCTGAGGTTCGCCAACGCGCTGTTTGAACCGGTGTGGAACCGCAACTACATCGACCACGTCCAGATCACCGCCGCCGAGGACATTGGGATCGGCGGCCGGGCCGGCTACTACGAGCACGCCGGCGCGCTCCGGGACCTGGTCCAGAACCACATGCTGGAGCTGCTCAGTCTGCTGGCCATGGAGCCGCCGACCGCCTTCAACGCCGACCGGCTGCGCGACGAGAAGCTCAAGGTGCTGGAGGCGATCGTCCCGCCGACCGTCGACGAGGTGGCCGGGATGGCGCTGCGGGCGCAGTACGCTCCCGGCGTGGTGGGCGGCGAGGAGGTGCCCGGCTACCGCGAGGAGGAGGGGGTGGCGCGGTACTCACGCACCGAGACCTACGCCGCGCTTCGCCTGCACGTCTCCAACTGGCGCTGGGCCGGCGTCCCGTTCTACCTGCGCACCGGTAAGCGCTTGGCGCGCAAGCTGACCGAGATCGCGGTGATCCTCAAGCCGGTGCCCCACGTGGCGTTCCAGAGCTCCGGCTCGGTGGGGATCCAGGCCAACCAGATCGTGTTCACCGTACAGCCCGATGAGGGGGTCTCGGTCGCCATTGGGGCCAAGATTCCGGGCACCCGGATGCGGATTCGCCCGGTCAACATGGAATTTCGCTACGGGACGTCGTTCCTGTCTGAATCGCCTGAGGCCTACGAGCGCCTGATCCTGGATGCCATGCGCGGGGACGCCACGCTGTTCACCCGCAACGACGAGATCGAGGCGCTGTGGGGGATCATCGATCCGATCCTGGAGGCGTGGCAGAAGGACAAGTCCTCCACCATCCCCCAGTACGAGGCCGGCTCCTCCGGCCCGCGGGAGGCCGAGGCACTCCTCCAGGACGGCCACATGTGGCGGCGCCTGTGAGCGAGGACGTCTGGTCAGCGCAGGACACCAACCCGGACGCCATTGAGGCCGCGCTGCGCGAGCTGTTGCGCGAGCGCCACGCGGCCATGGAGGCCCTGGCTCCGGCCCGCGTGCTCAACCTGGTGGTGATCGTCGACCGCGAGTGGAAGGGGGAGATCGCCAACCGGCTCGGACGGGTGGGCCGCTACCACGCCTCCCGCACGGTGCTGTGCGCCGTGGAGGAGAAGCGGACCACGCTGGATGCCGTCGCCACGGTCAGCTACGAGGAGCCCCAGGACGGCACCCTGGGGGTCATGCACGAGCACGTGGTGATCGACCTGGGCCCGCAGCATCTGCGGGCGCTGCAGACGATCGTCGATCCGGTGCTGGTCAGCGAGATCCCGACCGTGGTGTGGTCGCCCCACGGCTACCCGGAGGCGGTGGATGCCCTGCTGCCGCTGATGGATGTGATGCTGCTCGACTCCGACGACACCGACGACCCTCCGGCGGCGTTTGACCGGGCTGAGCAGCTGCGCCAGCACGCCTATCTCGTCGACCTGGCCTGGCTGCGTACCACGCCGTGGCGTGAGCGGCTGGCGGCCACGTTTGACCTGCCGGAGCGGCTGGCCGCGCTGCGGGAGATCACGGCGGTGGAGGTCCGCCACCAGGAGACCTCGATGGCCAGCGCCCTCCTGCTGGCCGGGTGGCTGTCCTCGCGCCTGGCCTGGCAGCACAGCCGCCTCCAGGTCTCCGACGGGCGCGCCGCCGGACAGGTGCGCAACGGGAGTGGTGACGTGGTGGTCGCCCTTCAGATCGCTGAGCAGGAGCCACCCGGCTTGGCCGGGGTCACCGTCTCCTGCGCCAACGGGATCTCGCTGTCGCTGCAGCGCGCCAGCGGCGGGCTGGATGCCGTGGAGCGCCGGGCGGACGGGGGCGAACGGAAGTGGAAGATCCTCGGCGCCTCCCGCGGGGAGGGCGGAATTCTGGGGGAGGGCGTCCGTCAGGCCCTGTTGCGTGACCCCACCTACATTCCCGCGCTGGATGCGGCTCAGGAGCTGGCTCCGGCATGAGCCTGGAGGTGGAGGTTCTCGACGATCCGGCGCGCGCCTGCGCGGCGCTCATGGTGGGGGCCGCGCTCGGCGATGGACACATCGTTCTCACCGGCGGATCGACTCCCCGGGCGGCCTACGGAGATTTTGTGGAGGCGGTCCGGGCGGTTGGTCTCGACCTGACCCGGACCACGTTCTGGGTCGGCGATGAGCGCTGCGTCGATCCAGATGATGATCGCTCCAACTACAAGATGATCCGGGAGTCACTGCTGGAGCCGCTGGGGCCGGACAACCAGCCCACGTTTCACCGGATGAAGGGCGAGCTGGGACCGGAGGCGGGCGCTGAGGATTACGAGCAGGTGCTGCGGGATGCGGGCCTCGGTCATCGGCCCCAGTTCGACCTGATGCTGCTCGGCATCGGCCCCGACGGCCACTGCGCCTCGCTGTTTCCCGGACAGAAGACGCTGTCGGAACGCTCCCGCCGGGTGGTCGGGGTGGCCATGTCCGGGCTGGAGCCGTTTGTGCCCCGGATCTCGCTGACGTTGCCCGTGCTCACCGACGCGCGCCAGGTGGCATTCCTGGCCGCCGGCGAGTCCAAGGCCGACGCCGTGGCGGCGGCATTCGGACCGAACGCGCGCCCGGACGTCAACGTTCCCTCCTCGCTGGTGGCGGCGGAGGCCGGTCTGGTCACGGTTCTTCTGGACCGGGCCGCGGCCGGGCGGCTGGGCCCGGGGGCCGGGGCGTGAGCCACGTCATCGGAGTCGACCTGGGCGGAACCAAGATCGCGGTCGCCGCGTTGCGGGACTCCGAGTTGTCGGAGCCGACGCTGGAGCCCACGGACCTGTCCGGCCAGGACGCCCTGATCGATCAGCTCGTCCGGCTGATCGGGGATCACCGCGGTGAGCGGCTGGAGGCCGTGGGCGTGGGGGTACCGTCGATCGTGGAGTTCGAGACCGGCCGGGTGGTGTCATCGGCCAACGTTCCGCTGGTCGACGTCCACCTGCGCGAGGTGCTCGGTGAGCGTGTCGGCGTGCCGGTGTTCGTCGACAACGACGCCACCGTGGCGGCGCTGGCCGAGGCCCATGACGAGAACCTGCAGATGGTGGCCCGGGACCTGGTGATGCTCACCATCGGCACCGGCGTCGGCGGCGGGCTGGTGCTGGGTGGGCGCATCTACCGGGGCGCCACCGGCGGGGCCGGCGAGCTGGGCCACACGTTCATCGGCCTGGACCTGTCCTGGCCGGTGCCGGAGGCGGGACGCTTTCCTCAGCCCGGATCGCTGGAGCACGCGGCCGCCGGGATTGCGCTGGACGTGATGGCCTGCGAGGCAGCGATCCGGGAACCGGAATCGGCAATGGGCAAGCTGCGCCACGAGGGTCACCAGCTGGCCGGCCCCGACGTCGTGGAGGCGGCCCAGAGCGGGGACACCGATGCCCAGCGGCTCCTGGAGCTGTGGGCCGAGCGGGTCGGCATCGGGGTGGTCAACGTCATCAACACCTTCGATCCGAAGGAGGTCGTCATCGGCGGCGGCGCCGCCCAGGCCGGCGACCTGTTGCTGGAGCCTGCCCGGCGGGTGGCGGCCGCCTACGTTCTGCCCGGGCTGGGGACCCGCACCACCATCCGCCTGGCCCGCCATGGGGTGCGAGCGGGCGTGCTCGGCGCGGCGCTGCTGGCGGTGCATGAGCTGGCCGATTCCCGAAGGGCGGCGCCGAGCGAGGTCTCGCCCTGAGCCACGGACGGCCCGGCGCCCCCATCGGGGCCTCCCTCAGTGTCGGACAGCTGATCGGCGGGTAGCCGCGCCGTCATGGCCGACCACGTCTACATCGTCCGGCACGGCGCCACCGAATGGAGCGTCTCCGGTCAGCACACCAGCCGCACCGATCTGCCGCTGCTTGAGTCCGGCGAGGACCAGGCCCGGGAGGTGGCCGGCAAGCTGGACGGCTGCCGGTTTGACCTGGTCCTCTGCAGTCCGCTGCTCCGCGCGCGGGAGACGTGCCGCCTGGCCGGCTTCGGGGACGTGGCCGAGATCACCGATGACCTGCGGGAGTGGGAGTACGGCGAGTACGAGGGCCTGACCACCCCGCAGATCCGGGAGCGCAACCCGGACTGGAACCTGTGGCGCGACGGCTGCCCCGGTGGCGAACGCCCGCAGCAGATCGGAGCCCGGGTCGACCGCGTGGTGCAGCGCCTGGCCGCGGTCGACGGTGATGCGCTGGCGTTTGCCCACGGTCACGTGCTCCGGGTCCTGACCGCGCGGTGGCTGGAGATGGAGGTGGCGGCCGGCGCCCGCTTCCGGCTGGAGGCCGGGTCGCTCGGCATTCTCGGCTTTGAGCGGGAGACGACGGTGATTGAGGGCTGGAGCGTGTGAGGGCCCCGGCCATGACAGATGTCATGCCTGATTTCGGTGCCGTGCCACTTACGCCGGGACCCACCGGGGCTTACGCTGGCGGCCATGAATCACACGCACGCATCCCGGCCGGCGATAGAGGTCGCCGGACTGCGCAAGTCATACGGAGGTTTGGAGGCGGTCGCCGGCGTCAGCTTTGAGGTGGCGCGCGGCGAGGTGTTCTGCCTGCTCGGTCCCAACGGCGCCGGCAAGACGTCGGTGGTGGAGATCCTGGAGGGCTATCGAACCCGCTCCGGGGGAGAGGCTCTGGTGCTGGGGTTTGACCCCGCCGCCGGCGCCCGCCAGCTGCGCGAGCGGGTGGGCATCGTCCTGCAGGAGTGCGGCGTGCAGCCGGACCTGTCGGTGGCCGAGCTGCTGGAGATGTACGGCCGCTACTACCTCCGCAGCCGTTCGGTCGATGAGCTGCTGGATCTGGTGGAGCTGGGGGAGAAGCGCAACGTCCGCGCCAACAAGCTGTCCGGCGGGCAACGCCGCCGGCTGGACCTGGCGCTCGCTCTGGTCGGCGATCCGGAGCTGATCTTTCTGGACGAGCCCACCACCGGATTCGACCCGGCGGCGCGCCGCCAGGCCTGGGCGATCATCCGCTCCCTGTGTCAGTTCGGCAAGACGGTCTTCTTGACCACGCACTTCATGGACGAGGCCCAGTTCCTGGCCGACCGCGTGGCGATCATGCGAGCGGGGAGATCATCGCCATCGGCCGTCCCGATGAGCTGGGTGGCCGGGACGTCCGGCCGGCGGAGATCCGGTTCTCGCTGCCGGACGGATGGTCGCTGGGCGACGTGCCGGAGTTGCCGGCCGAGGATCGGGCGGTGGAGAGCGACCGGGTGGTGGTGTTCACGCGCCAGCCGGTGGCCGCGGCGCACATTCTCACCGGCTGGGCGCTGGACCGTGACATCGACCTGGGCTCGCTTCTCGGTGGCCCAACCGACCCTGGAAGAGATCTATCTGGAGCTGACCGGTGCCACCGCGTCAGCCGCGGAGCGAGAGGAGGCGGTGCGATGAGTGCCGTGGCAGAGCGGGAGACCGCGGAGGTCCTGGGGTCGACGCTGCGGCGTGACCTGGGGCTGGTGGGCTGGCAGATCCGCTACGAGCAGCGGGCCTACTGGCGCAACCGCGGCCGGGGTGTGTTCACGTTCGTTTTCCCAGTGATGCTGCTGGTGATCTTCGCCAGCCTGGACCAGGGGGCGCACATCGCCAGCCGTGGCAACATTGCCTACGACGACTTCTTCGTCCCCGGGATCCTGGCCTACGGGGTGATCGCCACCACGTTTGTCAACCTGTCAATGGGGACCGCGATCCTCCGGGACGCGGGAGTGCTCAAGCGCATGCAGGGCACGCCGCTGCCCCGCTGGGCCTACGTGGTGGCGCGCATCCTGTCGGCGGCGCTGGTCACGCTGATCATGGCGGTGGTGGTGCTGGGCCTGGGCAGCGCGGTCTACGGACTTGACTTCCGGGCCGCGCAGCTCCCGGCCCTGATGGTGACCCTGCTGCTGGGCACCGCCGCCTTCACCACGCTTGGCATCGGCATCACCCGGTTCATCCCCTCGGCCGAGACCGGTCCGGTCCTCATCAACCTGATCATCTGGCCGCTGACCTTCATCTCCAACATCTGGTTCCCGATCGATTCACTGCCCGGGGTGCTGAAGACCATCGCCGATATCTTTCCCATCAAGGCGTTGGCCGGCGGTCTCCAGTACGTGTTCGATCCGCGCCACCATGGCTCTTTGTTCGACACCTCCAGTCTCCGCACGCTGGCCGTGTGGACGGTCATCGGCGTGTATCTGATGGTGCGCTTCCTGCGCCAGCCACAGGGCGAGGTGGCATGAGCCCGGTCGCCTCGCCGGCGCCCTCCGTGAGGCGGTTCCTGTCTCACGCGTGGGATGACCGATGGGAGCACGGTCAGACCCGTGGGCGGGGTGTGGCCGGCGTGATCTGGGTGGTGTTCATCCTGTTCCCGTTGGTCAACGCGCTGACCACCCCCGACAGCGCCGCCGGGCGCGCGTTGGTGGTCGGCGGCGCCCTGGTGTTCACCGGCGGTTACGTGTGGATGGTGCTGATCATGTTCCGGCGCCACCAGTCCGTGACCCGGTACGTCCTGCTGGCGGTGCTCCTGGCCGTGACCGTGGTGCTGACTCTGCACTCGGCCAAGGACTGGTGGTTTCTGTTCACCTACTGCGTGGCCTGCGTGGCCCTGGTGGTCCCGCCGGACCGGGGCATCATGGCCGTGCTGGGACTGACGGTCGTGGCGGTGGGGTGCACCGCCGCGGCGGGCGGTTCCGGAGGCCAGGTGATCAGCGCCGGAACGACGACCGTTGCCGTGGGGCTGTTGATGGTGCTCATGCACAACCTGCGGGAGCGCAACCAGGAGCTGTGCGAGGCCCGCGCCGAGTTGGCGCGCACCGCGGTGGCGGCCGAGCGCGAGCGCTTCGCCCGGGACCTCCATGACCTGCTAGGGCATTCCCTGTCGGTGATCGCCATCAAGTCCGAACTGGCCGGGCGCCTGCTCACCGCTGACGCCGAGCGGGCCGGCCGGGAGATCGCCGACGTGGAGCGAGTCGCCCGCCAGGCGCTCGGCGAGGTGCGCCAGGCCGTCAGCGACTATCGCCGGCCCACGCTTGAGGGTGAGCTGGAGGGCGCCCGCATGGCGCTGTCGGCGGCCGGGATCACGGCCGAGTTTGAGCGGTCCCCCGGCGCGCTGGATCCGGAGGTGGAAGCGGTGCTGGCCTGGACGGTCCGTGAGGGCGCCACCAATGTCATTCGCCACAGCGGCGCCCGCCATTGCCGGGTGCGAGTGCGGGCCGATGACGGCGGAGCCGGGGTGGAGGTGCTCGACGACGGCGCCGGGCTGGAGGTGGGCCCGGGCGAGGGCGATGGCGGGCACGGGATCGCCGGGCTGACCGAGCGGGCGGAGCGTCTCCGCGGGCGTCTGGAGGCCGGCCATCGCCTGGACGGAGCCGGGTTCCGGCTGGCCGTGTCGGTGCCGGCGGTGTCAGTGCCTCCCACCCGAGTCGGCTCATGATCCGAATTCTCATGGCCGAGGACCAGGGCATGGTCCGCGGGGCGCTGGCCACCCTGCTGGGCCTGGAGCCCGACCTGGAGGTCGTCGCCGAGGTGGCCCGGGGGGACGAGGTCCTGGCGGCCGCCCGGGCCGCGCAGCCGGACGTCGCTCTGCTGGACATCGAGATGCCGGGGGCCACCGGCCTGCAGGCCGCCGAGCAGCTCGCCGCCGAGCTTCCCCACTGCCGCGTCCTGATCCTGACCACCTTCGGCCGGCCCGGCTATCTCCAGCGGGCGATGCAGGGCGGCGCGGCCGGGTTTGTGCTCAAGGACGCTCCGGCCAGCGAGCTGGCCGATGCCATCCGCCGCGCCCTCCGGGGTGAGCGCATCGTCGACCCCGGGCTGGCCGCCGCCGCCCTCTCCCAGGGCGAGTGCCCGCTCACCCCGCGGGAGCACGAGGTCCTGGCCGCCAGCCGGGACTACGCCACCGTGGCCCAGTTGGCCCGCGCCCTCTACCTGTCCCCGGGCACGGTCCGCAACCACCTGTCCTCGGTCATGCAGAAGCTGGACGCGCCCAACCGGGGCGAGGCGGTCCGGCTGGCCGAGGAGCGCGGCTGGCTGTAGGCGCCGGGCCCGCACGCAGCGGCCGGCCCGGGCGGGCGCTGAACGAGAGACCGGTCGGCCGCCGCTTCGGCCCGATCTGGCCACGCTGGCGACAAATGTGGCCGCGGAGGGCGGTTTTGTCGCCAACGTCGTCCGTTGTGGCGGCTTATGCACGTATACGACGCATAAGCCGCCAAAACCCCCATCGAAAGGTGCGGCTGAGAGGACTCGAACCTCCACGGGCGTGAGCCCACACGGACCTGAACCGTGCGCGTCTACCAGATTCCGCCACAGCCGCGGGACGGGAGAAGTTAGCAACTGCGGGGCGACGAGGAAGATTTCGAGAATCCGCCCGCGGCCATGGCTGACCTCCGGTGGGTCCGGCGGAGGCGTTCTCCACCCGTTTGTGCCCGGTGCAGCCGGGCCGCCCACGCTAAGCTCATGTCCTCGGTCCGCCGACCCGGCGGATCGAACTCGTCCCGCCGCTATCGTCTAGGGGACTAGGACGCCGCCCTCTCACGGCGGAAACCCGGGTTCGAATCCCGGTAGCGGTACTCATAAAAGCCCTGCTAAGCGGGGCTTTTGCCGTTTTCTGTGGTCCATTCGCGGACCAATCCTGCGAGAGCGGGCCCGCAAAAGGGCGTGACTCGGCCCGATACCGGAGGCTGCGCGACCGTCTGGCGCTGGTGGGACGATCGAGCCATGCCACGGCCAACCCGAGCGCGAGGCGCGGTCGGCGCGGGCTGCGAGCTCGCGGCGGTCGCAGCGTGAACAACGCGCGTCGCCAGCAGTATCGCCGGCTCGCTCACGCCGGAAAGACGGCGCTGGGAAGCGTCGTCGTCGGGCTGCTCGGGCTCGCGGTCGCGATCGCGGGAGCGGCGGCGCTCGGCGGGCTGTTGGTTTTCATGGCCCTCGGGCTGGGTTTCTACGCGCGCGCACTGGCTTTCGCTCGCTCGTCGCAGTCGGGTCGGCGCCCGCTCAGAGGACGCCGTCCAGCGCGCGCTGGCACCGCTGCAGGCAGAGGGCTGGCGGCTACGGCATTCGCTGCCGTGGCAGGGTCAGGGAGACATCGACTCGGTGGCGATCGCTCCCACCGGTATTGCCGTCGCGATTGAGACGAAGACCAGGACGTACGACGGTCGCCATCTCACTCGGGTGCGGGAGCAGGCGGGGTGGCTGTCGCGGCGCCGGCGAAGATGGGCGCGAAACGGTGCCCTTGCAGTCATGTGCCTTGTTCGTGTGCGGGGCGTCGAGCGGGTCGAGCACGACGTCCTTGTCGTGTCCATCGACCGGTTGATGCACGTCCTTCGCGTCGCGGCGGGAATGGGCCCAGACGCGCGTTCAGTCGGATGAGGGAGTAGCCAGGCGACGAAGGTCCGGCCGGCTCTACCCTGGTCGTCATGGCGATCATCAGCTGCCGGCCTGCAATGCGCGCAACCGGGTCGCCCCGATCGCCCAGGGAGTGACGCGATGCCCGCGGTGCAAGTCCAATCTTCCTTGGGTCGTGGACGCGGACACCGACACTTTCACGGCCGAGACGGCCGCGTCCGTGCCCGTGGTGGTGGATTTCTGGGCGGCGTGGTGCGGACCCTGTCGGATGATCTCGCCCGTGCTCGAAGATCTCGCCAAGCGTCACGTGGGGCACCTCAAGGTCGTGAAGGTCGACGTCGACGCGAATCCCGGATTCGCGACCAGGTTTGGCGCGCAGTCGATCCCGTTGCTCGTCGTGATCCAGGACGGGAAAGAGGTCGACCGAGTTGTCGGCGCGCTTCCTCGCGCTGCGCTGGAGCAGCGGTTGCGGCCGGTGCTCGCCGCCTGAATGTCAGGCGCTGAAGGCCTTATCGTCGCACTCACCGACGACGGCCCAGCTGTCGCGCGCTCTGCCATCTGGCGGCAGTCGTCCAGCTGCGTCGAGATCGAGCCGCGCTTGTCCTCAGTGCACTGGGCGGCATACAAGACGGCGGTACTTGCCCACATGGGGCCTCGGACTTCGGACAGGTAGCTTCGCCGCGCTCATCGCTCCACCGCCCGCCTGGTCGGAGGTGCTTGCTGCACTGATACATGCTGGCGGTTCAACATCGGCACACGTGGGCGGGTGAACCAGTAGGCGTGTTCCCCGATGTAGAGGTAGCGGTTCCGCATCACCGGGTGCAGATGGCCGCCGATGGGTGGGAAGGTGAGAACACGCTTGCTATGCATGAGGACCGTGGTGACGGTACGGCCCTTTGCGGTCAGCCACTCCGCGACTGGACGGACCCCAAGACCGGCAAGCGCTGGCATAGCGCGTGGGCACGCCACGGCCCCGGTTCGGTCGACTGCGGCAAATGCGCCACCGTGAGCGGTGAGCTCGCCGGCCATGAGCCGCTGGTGGAGCCGCAAGGCGTCTCAGTCAGCACGGTGTCCGGAGGCGCGGTGGAGATGAACCGGCGGCGGCACTGAAGGCCAGCTCGGAGATCCGTCGCAGTGGAAAGCTTCGCGACGGACACGACTCGCTCCCTGAGTAAGCGGCACGACACGATGGGCGGAAACCGACCGCGGTGAGGGGCTCCGCTCGGGAATCGCGTTCTTGCGGACGATCGCTCTCACCTCTCAGCGGCTGAGCGGCGGGCCGAGTCCGGCGGCGAGGATTGCAAAGGCCGTGATCGCGGACGGCTCGACGCGGCAGGCCTTGCTTCTGCGGCGAGGAGAGGGACAGCCTCGCCGAGGAGCTTCACCTGCTTTCGCAGCCTGCGCACGTTCGGCTGCGGCATGATCGCCCGGCGAGCAGCGCCGAAAGCACTGCTGCAGCGTAGGTTCCTCCTCATCAGCCCGTGAGCCGAGACTGGCGATCTTGCACGTCCTCGTAACGAGGAATAGCCGCCGCTTCCTGCTCTGGAGGGCGCGGGACCCGCGTTTCGTGGCGAGCCTTGAGTTAGTGTGGCCGTACGACCGCAGCACACTCGCCCGCCTTGAGCATGCGGCCGCGCAGCGGCTGAGGGAGCGCTGTCCGTGGTCGCTTGCCGATTCAAGACTTGCCAACTACGTCACTCCGAAACCATCGCCACCTAACGCCCGGCTTGGAGCAATCATCCTGATGAGAGTGGAGATACCGCCTGCCGAGGTCGCGTGGTTCCGGGACGTCCTCGGCGCAGAGGCGTACCTGCACGAAGAACGCAACTACAAGCTCGCACTGCATCGCGCCATCTCGGCGCTGCTTGCGCCGGAGCTGCTGGCTGACAGTCGGTTCCCGGCGCTGCTGAGTGCGATCCTCGGGGAGGACGATCCGGACCTGGGCGGGCTGAATATCGGAGCGACGGAACTGGAGCTTCTGCAGGCGGGCGGCGGCGTGAGGAGCTATCGCGCTGCGCTTGCGAACCTTTCGGGCGGCCGGTGGGGAGTGGCTCAGTTCCTCTGGATTCCCAGAGCAGTCGAGTTCGGGCTCGGTGAAGATCTTCGCGAGGCCTTCGGGCGCCTCGCAGACGACGCTGTGCCGCTGCCGCAGCGCGTCGACCTCTTCCGCGACGACCTGTACGCGGTTCAGCAGCGCCTTCAGCAGCAGGGCGGCTTCCTCCCGAAATGGCGCCTTCTTCGCGTCTCTTTGAGCTTCGTTGCTGCGATCCTCGGCTCGTACGACCGGACCCGATTTGCCTACTACGCATACACGCCGTTGCGCCAAGCGTTCGAGGACTTCGGAATCGATTGGCCGTCGACCGGCACCGCCGGCAGCAAGTACGCGACCGTGTGCGAGTTCGTCGCGGGCGTGAAGGAATCGCTGCTCACCGAGGACCTCGCCGTCGAGGACATGATCGACGCGCAGAGCTTCCTCTGGATGCGCCAGTCGCTGAAGGCTGCGTCCGTAGCGGCCGACGAGACGCCGGCACCTGAGACTCAGGTTTCGCCCCTAGATCCGGAGGTTATGGCGCGTGATCTTGCAGAAGCGGTGCTGTGGCCGGTCGATCGCGCGCGTGACCTGGTGCAGAGGGCGACCCGGTGGCGGTGTCTGCTATTCCAGGGACCGCCCGGAACCGGGAAGACGTTCGTTGCTGAGCGGCTGGCTCGTCTGCTCACGGCGGACGAGGAAGAGCGCACTGAGCTCGTCCAGTTCCACCCCTCGTACGCCTACGAGGATTTCGTCGAGGGAATCCGCCCGCGCGTAACGGGCGATGCCGGCCTTGCGTACGAGGTGCGGGAGGGAGTGTTCCTCACGCTCGTAGAACGCGCGAAGGAGCACCCAGACGACCTGTTCGTCCTCGTCGTCGATGAGATCAACCGCGCGAACCTGGCCCGTGTGCTCGGCGAGCTCCTGTACGCGCTCGAGTACCGGGGCCCTGAGCACACCTTCCGGCTTCCGTACTCGGGCAGCGAGACATACGTCCCCAACAACATCATCCTGATCGCCACCATGAATTCGGCCGATCGATCGATCGCGCTCGTTGACGCGGCAGCACGACGACGGTTCCGCCACATCGATTTCCGACCTGACCCCGACGTGCTGCGAGCCTGGCTCAAGGGAAATGATCTCGGCGAGTTTGCCGACCTTGCCGTCTCGCGCCTGCAGGCGTTGAACGACCGGCTGCTCGAGGTGCTCGATTCCGATCGCCTGATCGGTCACACGTACCTCATGCGCCGCGACTTGGGCGATGTCGGGCTTGAAACGGTGTGGGAGGAGGACATCGGCCCTGTGGTCCGGGAGCACCTGTACAACCAGCCGAGGGAGATCGACGCGCTTCGCTCGGTGTTCCTTGCGACGCCGTGACGCTCATCGAGCTGCCGGAGCTCGGCCCGGGGCGAGAACTCGACCTCGGGCCGGAGGAACGTCGCGCGCTACGGCACGTCGGCCGAAGGCTCCGGGTCGAATGGCTCGGACCTGAGCGCGCCCGGATCGCGCCGGCTGGCCACGTGGGCAGCGTCCGCCTGTCGGCAGGCCTGACGATCAACGTCACGACGAAAATCCCGGTCTCGAACATCCTCGGGCTCGCGAGCCTCGCCTATCGCCGACTCCCGCTCCCCGCCGACGCTGGCCAGACGGAACTTCGCGAGGCCGAGCCGCTGGACTGGCTCGCGTTCCTCATTGTCGTGGAGGTCGAGGCGCTGCTCGCGCGAGGCATCCGTCAGGGCTACGTCAACGTGCAAGACGAACTTCCCTACGTGCGTGGACGGATCCGATTCACACCGTCGGTACGGTGGTGGACTCACCCCGGCTTAATAGCGTGCGACTTCACCGATTTCCTGCCAGACACGCCGGAGAATCGAGTCCTGCGCGTGACCCTCGAAGCGCTGGGTCGATCGCGGCTGCTCCCCGGACTGCGTGCGCGCGTGATGGCTGCAATGGTCTGGCTAGCCGGCGTGACGCTTGTTCCGCTGCGTCCGCAACTGGCTTCTGGTATTCGGCTGACGAGGCTGAATGCTCACTACCGCCCAGCGCTGGAACTCTGTCGGCTGTACCTCGAGGGACGAGCGGTCGAGCAACCCACTGGCGAGGTTCCGGCGCCGGCGTTCCTGTTCCCGATGGAGCAAGTGTTCGAGGCCGCGGTCGCCAATTACCTTGCGATGGGGCGCAGCGATCTGATGATCCAATCCGAGCGATCGCTGAATCCGATCAGCGGCGAGCCCCACCACGCGCTCACGTACCGGCCCGACCTCGTCGTCGGGCAAACGCCGCCGCTGCTCGTACTCGACACGAAATATGCGAACCCCGAACGGAACACGCAGTTCGGGACCCGCTCGTTCCGGAACAATGACCTCTACCAGATCGCCTTCTATGCCAACGAGTACGACTGCCCCGGCCTGCTCGTCTATCCACAGGCAGAGCGCGATGTCTGCGTCACCTTCCAGACCGGAGAGGCGCAATGCACCATCGCCACCGTCGATCTCAGCCAGCCTGATCTCGCCGGGCTAGACGTACTCGAAACGGTGGTCAAGGAACTCACCGCCGAGCGGCTTCCGTCTACGGAGGGCCTGCGCGTGGCGCGGTAGGACGATCTCCCGGCGCGGGAACCGAGCATGTTGGTGATCGCTCTTGTGATTCGAACCAGCGAATCCCGCTATCGGTTCGAAGGACGCGTGAGGGGCCGCGTTGCCCGCGCCCTGCTCTGCGCAGCCAAGAGCCGGATTCCGGTCATTCCACACCGGTTCGCGAGACCTCTTTGGAGAGACCCTCACGCACCGTGGCAGCGCTTGAACTTCTTGCCACTGCCGCACGGGCAGGGCTCGTTGCGGCCTACATCGGCCACGTCCTCGGGCGATAGGGTCCTGAAGGACGGTGCGAATTCCCCGAAGAGCGTCGTGAGCCGCTCACGACTCTCGCGCGGGAACTCGAAATGGTCGAGGACGAGAGACAAGATCTGCATGAATGTCCACCAGGCGCCAAACAGTGCTTGCCCGATTCCATCGCCGTCGGGCCCTAGCCTGAACGCTGCCTCGCTTTCGCTGGAGCGCCGCAGGGTTCGATTAAGGGCCTCGGCGCTTGCGCGAAGGCGCTGGTTGTTCATGCGATGGACGACACGCCGAAAGAAGTGCAGCTGATCCCGTCCCACCTCATCCGTCCAGAGGTGCTCGATCAGCTCCACGCGCTTGCGAATGGCAATGCCCGTCCATGACTTGTGGCCGAACTCGCCGAACACTCCATCTAGTTCCTTGCGTCGCGCCGGATCGAGTTCCGGAATGTCATCGGGCTCGAAGAGCCTCGGGTGCCTGGCGAGTGCTTCGTACATGATCATCTGGCCGTGCTCTAGATGCTCCGCGTAGCGAGCCTTCGCCGTCATTGGGTCCACCGTTACCCAGTGCGCATCAACCATGTCTTCGAATAACGAGCGTTCGTGGCCGGCTGTTCCTTGGCCAGCGGGAGGCGCTCAGCCGTCCCGAGTGGTCGGGTCAGTTGCACTGGCAAGATCGCAACAGCTTCAAACGCTCCGGTCACCGCCTGGACCTGGTGGCGTTGCGTGACTCGTCGACGTTTGCGATCGAGGTGGAACTCGCCGGCAGGTCCCGGCCTCGGTTGGACGCGATCCTGAAGCTGCACCATGACTGGATCCTCGGCGGCACTACAGGTGGGGTGATCTACATCTGTGGCGATGAGGAGGGACCGCGGCGCGTTTGCGCTCCGCCGATCGGGTCGCGCCGTTCGGGCGCAAGCTGCGGCTTGAGCTGTTGGACACGATCAAGGATCAGACGGTCGCCGCCCGCGAACCCTCGCGGTCCGGTCGTGCCGCTGGGGCTCCGCCGCGCCGGCACCGATGCTTGGTGGTCATGGCGGCTGACAGACGAAAGCTGAAAGCGAAGGGCAACAGCCGGGCCACGAAAGAGACGCGCGCCGCCGCAAAGGACCCGGGTCCTCCCTATCGCGCGCTGTGGCATCCGGCCGCTGACGCCGAGCGCGACGCCTCTTGGCCGCCGGAGGAGAAGGTCGCGATGCTCCACGCTGTTGGGAAACTCGAGGCGGCGGGCCCGCGGCTTGGGAGCCCACATTCCAGCGCGGTTCAGGGCGACGCGGGCCAAGGCCTGCGCGAGCTTCGACCGCGTGCTGGTCGCAACCGTTGGCGGCCGATCTACCGCCGCGTTAGCCCGTCCACGTTCGTGATCCTCGCAGTCGGACCAGAGGCGCAGATCGACTCCCGCGGCTTCGACGCTGCTGTCAGCCGAGCAGCCGAGCGATTCGGACAGCCCGAACTCGATTGATGTCCGGCCTAGAATTGCCGATAACAGGGGTGTTATCATTAGGGCCTATGAAGCTGAGCGAGTTGAAGACCAACGGCGAGCTGATCGCAGAGCAGCTCCGCACCGACCCGGAGTTCCGCGCTGAGTGGGAGCGGACGGCGCTCGCACGTGCGGTGGCGGTCGCCATCGTCCGATACCGCGCCGACCATGACCTCTCGCAGCGTGAGCTTGCCGAGCGCC
>CAVWBJ010000003.1:0-1295564 GCA_963753235.1 uncultured Solirubrobacteraceae bacterium
TTAGATTCCCTTTGCGATCTCGCGGTGTACGGTCCGGGTCACCCTCGAGCCCAACCGGAGTCGCACCCGGCATTCCCCCTGGCCCTCCCGGCTGATGATCCTGGGACGGAAGGATTCGCCCGAAGCCAAGGCGCCGACTGCTCCTTTTCGATTCGAAGCGGGAGGCGGAGCGGACGCGTTTTCCGCGCGCCAAGCAGGTGCGACACCCCCGGCAGCGCCTTGATGCTCGCGGCTCGACCAAAGGAGGTCCCTGTGCTTCCAGGCGACGTTCACCGACCTCAGCGGCGACATGGTCGAGATCGAGCGGCTGTAACGCCAACATCGCGTCCTGAATACCGCTCTGCTGTTGCGCACAGCGCGACGCACGTGACACGCGGTTTTTTGTGCCGACACCGCGACTATGCCGACGCCTCATCTGCGGGACGGTCGATCACGCGGCGCTGTCGGTGTTCTGGTTGCCGCGGTCCGCGTCGATGTCGGCACAGTCAGGGCTCTGGAGGAGCGAGCCGACACCGGCTGCGAGCAGGCATGAAATGAAACGCCGCCCGCGCGGAATATAGAGGTGAACCCCGCACAGGGCCGTTCGCCAACGCTCACACCGGCACCTATCCCGCCCAAGTGGCCGTCTCGGGTAGCGGCCCCGGCGAGAACCTCAACCTCACAGGCACCAAATCTCCCCGGGTCGCGCTGGCACGTCTCCTCCGACGTCCCCTATCCCACCTTACGGAGCGTGGCACAACTACGTGGTAACAATCGCCCACCCGCCAGCCGACCGGACGTGCCCTGCGGGGTCGCCCCGTGGTTGTCAGATACAGATCAGTACAGGCGAGCTGCGCGGGGAGTTCGCGAGGAGCGCGTTCTGCGCATGGGTGATCGACACGCATGTCAACCAGCTTCGCGCCAGCAACCGGGGCGGCCACTTCTGATTCTTCGACCCGGGCTTGCTGCGATTTGAAACAGTCGCGGCGCTGGCAGCTCGCTTTACGATCTGATAGATTAGTAAAGCAATGAGCAGGGTTTCCCGAAAGCATCAAGTCACGCTCCCCGTAAGCGTTCTCAAGGATGCCGGCCTGGCCGCAGGGGACGAGGTCGTCATCCGGGCGATCGGTCACGGTCGGATCGAGGTCGAGCGTGCCGAAGCCGTCATCGACCGCTTCGCCGGCAGTCTCCCGGCAGGCACGTACCCACGCGGCTATCTAGATCGGCTGCGTGACGAGTGGCGCGCGTAGCGCTGGACGCAGACATCGTGATCGCGTTCCTCGACCCCGGGGACGATCAACACGCCACGGCAGTCGCGGAACTGCGGCCACGATTAGCGGCCGGCGACGAGCTGCTCGCGGCAGCGACGGTATACGCCGAGATCATCGTGCGGCCACTGCAACAAGGCACCGACGCAACCGTCGATGAGTTCTTCGATGCAGCCGGGATCTCGATCGTCTCGATCGATCGCGCAGTCGCCCGGCACGCGGCCGCGCTACGAGCGGAACATCAGTCGCTGCGGCTCCCGGACGCGATGTCGCTGGCGACGGCGATCGTGACCGACTCGGCGCTGCTCACGCTGGACAAGAAACTGCGGCAGATCGCCCGGCGCGTTCAGCCCTCACCCTGATTCAGGCAGCCAGCGCGATCGTTATCGCCGATTGCGCGCGTTGCGAAGTGGCCGCCAAAGGCGCCTACAACGGCCTGCTGCTCGGCCTCGGCGCCAGCCGGCGCCACATTGCGGCCCAGTTCCTCACCGAAGCGCTCATCCTCTCCATTCTGGGCGGCGCGGCCGGCACCATCATCGGCGCCGCCGCCGGCCTCTACCCGTCCGTCCGCGCGGGCCGCCTCTCACCCACCGAAGCGCTGCGCACCGCATGGAGGCCACGGCCCCGGTCGACCCGGCAGGACACTCCCCTCTGGGCGATCGCCCCCGCTACCCCGATGGCGGTCGCCGGACTGACCGCCATCCCAGCCAGTATCGGCGCGCACCGCCCGGTCGCCGAGACACTCCGAGCTGGGGCGCGCGCGTCCTTCTTAGCTGGGTTGTGAGGCGTCGGTGAACTCGCGGAACAGGCCGGTGACCACGAACACGGTCTGCTCCGCAATATCGACAGTGTTGTCGCCGATCCGTTCCAGGCAGCGCGCCACCAGGATCATGAGCATCCCCCACTCGCGCAGGCCGGGGTCATCCCCCACCGCGACCGCCCGGCGAAAGATGGTCCGGTTGAGCCGGTTGATCTCGGTGTCCTGGCGGACGAGATCCTTGGCCAGCTCGGTGTTGCGTCCGGCGAACGCCTGCTTAGCCTGGGACACCTGCGAGCGGGCGAGGCGGCCCATCCGCTCAATCGCGTCGAGGATGTCCTTGTCCTTGGGAGCCTCGTGCCCGGACAGCGGCACCAGCTTGGCGATGTTCACGCACTGGTCGCCCATCCGCTCGACGCAGCGGATCACATGCAGCAACGCGGCCACGATCCGCAGGTCACCCGCGACCGGCGCCTGACGGGCCAACAGCGACAGGATGCCCTGGTGCACCTCGAGGTAGCGGCCGTCGATCCGGTCATCGTCGCCGACCACCATCCCGGCCAGCTCGACGTCCTGATAGGAGATCGCTTCGAGGGAGCGGTCGAGCTGCTGGATGACGATGTCCAGGCCGCCCAGCGCCTGGGCCTCAAGCGCGGCTAGCTCCTCGTGGAATCGGTGGCGGGGTTCCGGCACGCGGGCAACGGTATCCGAAGGCAGCGATCGGTCTTCACAACCTGTTCACAAAGCTTAAACATCTCGGCCTGGGCTTCCGGCATATCGTGCGGTGGCATCGGTGGGAGCACCGGCCCGGCGAGCCTGATCGGCACGGGATGGGCTGGGAGCGCTGGATGGCGCGTGGCGGGCGAACACCAAACCTGGCTGGAGGTCCTAGGTGGAGGTCATTGAGGCGATCAACGAAGCGCGCCTGTCGCGCTTCCACTCGAAGGCGATCTTTATCTCGGGGATGGGCTTCTTCACCGACGCCTACGACCTGTTCATCATCGGGGTTGCATCGACGCTGCTGGCGAAGCAATGGCATCTCAATGCGACCCAGACGGGGCTGATCAACTCGATGACGCTGTTGGGCGCCTTCCTCGGCGCCTGTGTGCTGGGTCGGCTTGCTGACCTGCTGGGGCGCAAGCGGATCGCTGTGTTCGACGCCTCGGTGATGCTGGTGTTCGCGCTGGCCTCGGCGGTCGCGCCGAGCTTCATCTTCCTGGTCGGGTTCCGCTTCCTGCTTGGTTTTGGGGTGGGCGGCGACTACCCGGTCTCGGCAGTCCTGATGAGCGAGTACGCAAATCGCAGGGACCGAGGCCGGCTGGTCGGTCTGGTATTCGCCATGCAGGCGCTTGGCACCGTGGCCGGTTACGTCGCGGGACTGGTGCTGATATCGGCGGGGGTCGACCACGCTCTGGTGTGGCGGATCCTGCTCGGTCTCGGTGCGGTGCCCTCGGCGCTGGTGCTCTATGCCCGGCTGCGGATGCCGGAGTCGCCGCGGTATCTGGCCTGGGTGAAGGGCGACGGCCGCGGCGCCGCCGATGGCGTACGTCGCTTCTCAGGCGGCCAGGTCGCCGCCACGGGCACAGCCCGCGCGGCTGAGCGGATCAGCGTCAGACAGTTTTTGTCTGACCGTCGCCTCCTGCTCACGTTGCTCGGGACCGCTGGGACGTGGTTTGTGTTCGACTACGCGTACTACGGCAATGCGGTCTCCGCCCCGAAGATCGTCCTCCAGGTGCTCGGCCATGGAGCGACTCTGCAGCAGTCGCTTTTGTTCAACCTGCTGGTGTTCTCGGTCGCGGCGGTACCGGGTTACATCCTCGCCTGCCTTTTCATGGACCGGATCGGCCACCGCCGGCTGCAGCTGATCGGCTTCCCGGCGATGGGAGCGATGTTCCTGATGATCGCGGTCATCCCGGGTGTGACCGGCGCCACGGCGCCCTTCCTGCTGCTGTTTGGGGCGAGCTACTTCTTCGCCGAGTTCGGTCCCAACACCACCACGTTCGTGATGGCCGCCGAGTGCTACCCAACGTCGGTGCGGACGACAGGCCACGGCCTTGCGGCCGGGATCGCCAAGCTGGGTGCGTTCATGGGGGTCTACCTGTTCCCTCAGATCAGCCACGCCTTCGGGCTCGCCGGCGCGCTGAAGTTCGCCGCCGGGATGGCGCTGGTCGGCACGCTGCTCACGCTCGTTCTGCCCGAGCCCGCTCGGCGCAGCCTCGAGGACATCTCGGCCGAGGGACGCGGCCGCGACGAGGTGCAGCGCCTGGTGCCGGTCGAGGTTCAGCCCGAGGTGGCCTGAGCGGCGGCTGGAAGCTCGCGCTCGGACTCACGGCGAGCGCTGCGGGCTACCGGCTGCGCGGATGCGTCACGCCCGGTGGGCGACCGCGACCGAGCACGGCGTCAATGATCCTGTCCCACCATCCACCGATGAAGTCAGACAGCGCATCGATTCGCCGGCGCAGCAGCGGTGTCCACAGCAGAAGCGCCGCCAGCGCGCCGATGGCGGCACCGCCGATCACGTCGGTCGGATAGTGGAAACCGGCCGCCACCCGGCCGAAATCCAGAATCACGGCAAAGACGATGGTCAGGCCTCCCCAGAAGAACCGTCGGCGCAGGAGGAATGCGACCGCGATCGCCATTGAGGCGGTCGCGTGATCGCTGGGGAAGCTCGCATCGGCGGCGTGCCGGGCGAACAGGTGGACCGCGCCGGGATGGGCGACGAACGGGCGGGCGCGATCGTAGAACTCGGTGATGATCTTGACCGTGAGCAGTCCGAGACCGGCGCTGAGCCCGGCCGCGACCGCGGCACGGCGGACCGGTGCGAAGCGCTCATGCCGGGCAAAGAGGACCAAGATCACGAGGAGGAGGAGGTACAGCGCCTCCGCCGCCTGTACGTAGCCGAGCAGCGGATCCTCGATGGGGTCGCTGCGGTAGAGGAATCCGTTGAGCGAATGAACGATCGACCAGTCCACCGCGCCCCATTTTCACATGGTGTTCACATCTCTGCGTCACCGCCGGACGGCTGCTCCACAAGCGGTCGGACCTCGACTTTGCCGCCGAGCCGGGCAGAAGGGATCGGCGCCACGAACTCGAGCGCGTCGTCGGTGCCGGCCACGTCGAACGCGATCCGGCAGAGCCACCCCGGCGGCCGATCTCCTCGCTCCAAAGCCGTGGGGTCGCCAGAAGCATCGGCCCCGAAGTAGCAGCGTCTCCCCCGAAACGGATGATGTTGGGGCGCCGGGTCCGGGTTTAGATAGTTCGATGACGGAGGCTGCGCATCCCTCTCCCAACGCGGGGACGCGTGAGGGCGCAGTGCTCGGCGATGGAGTTGAAAGGCTGGGTCTCCGACGTGCCGGCTCGCACCCGGACAGGGATGGCGTCCCTTGGCGGATGACGCGGCCGTAGGCACCGCTGAGGAGGGGGCGGGGAACCGGCGTCTGTCGCTGTTATTGGCGATGGCGATGTTTGTGCTGGTCGTCGACACGTCGTTGATGAACGTGTCGATCTCGGCGGTCGTTCATGATCTCGGCACGACGGTGAGCTCGGTCCAGTCCGCGATCGCGCTGGAGGCGCTGATTTCGGCCGCATTCATCCTGATCAACAGCAAGGTCGGAGACCTGATCGGCCGTAAGCGGGCGTTCATTCTCGGCCTGCTGGCCTATGCGATCGGTGCACTCGCGATGACGCTGGCGCAGGGCATCACCGCAGTCGTGATCTTCTGGGCGGTCATCGGCGGCCTGGGGGCCTCGCTTTTGCTGCCGGCCATGCAGTCCCTGATCCACGGCAACTTCGAGGGGGCGGCCCAGAAGAAGACCTACGCACTTGTGGGAGCGGCGGCAGCCATCGCCGCCGCGATCGGACCGCTGCTGGGGGGGTTTTTGACGACCTATCTGTCCTGGCGCGTCGGGTTCCTGCTGGAGGTGGTGGTGATCGCGATCGTCCTGGCGCAGATCAACCTCGTCAAGGACGTTGCGTACACGGGCGACCGGCACTTCGATGTCGTCGGAGCGATCCTGTCGGTCCTGGGCATGGGCGGGGTGGTGCTCGGCATCCTGGTCTGGCAGGAGGGCGGCGACTATGTCGTGCTGCTGATCGTGCTCGGCGCGCTGGCGCTGGCCTCGTTCGCCCGCTGGCTTGTGCGACGCCACCGTGCGGGCAAGGTCACGGTGCTTGACCCGGACCTGTTCCGGCTCGCGCACTTCCGGCTGGGGATCTCCGAGCAGACACTGCAGAACATCACCCTCGGTGGCGCGATGATCGCGCTCCCGATCTTCCTGCAGATCAAGCTCGAGTACAACGCGATGCAGACCGGCCTGTCCCTCGCCCCGCTCTCGCTCACGATGTTCACTATGGCGATCCTCGCCGGACGACGATCCGGTCACCGGCGCTCGGCGAGCATCATCCGGATCGGGTTCGCGCTCAGCACATTGGGCATGGCGCTGTTGATCCCGATCGTCCCGAGAGCGAGCTCGGGCTGGTACCTCCTCGTGCCGCTGATGATCGCGGGAGCGGGGCTTGGCCTGCTCGTGTCCCAGCTCAACAACTACACCCTCGCCCCGATCGACGAGCAGCGCGTCAGCGAGGCAGCCGGAGTCAACTCCGCAGCCGGCTCGTTCGGCCTCTCGTTCGGCCTGGCGATGGCCGGTGGGATCCTGCTGGCCACCCTTTCCGTGGCCTTCACCAAGATGGTCAACGACAGTGCCGTGATCCCGTCGTCGCAGAAGCAACAGATCTCAAAGACGCTGGAGCACAACGCCGAGGTCATGAGCACCACCCAGCTCAAAAGGCTCGTCGCCGACGAGCCGCCGGCGGTTCAAGAGGAGATCCTCAAGATCAACACTGATTCCACCAACCTCGCGCTCCAGGTGGCGTTACTGATCCCGATCCTGGCAGGCGGGCTGGGGCTGTTCAACTCCTTCCGCATGATGCGCCTGCCCGACGTCAAGCCCTCCGCGGCGGCCGAGGCTGCCGCGCTCGGGTGACCACCTCCGGCGCGCCGACCATCCCGGCTCAACTTGGTGATCGGTGAGCACGGCGCGGTCAGCTCGGATCGACAGATGGATCCCAGGCGTGCGGGTCGTTCGCCATTACAACCGCGCCTGGCTGCGGCGGGATCTCGTCGCGGGGATCGTGCTGGCGGCGATCCTGGTCCCTCAGGGGATGGCGTATGCAGAACTCGCGGGACTGCCCGCAGTCACCGGCCTCTACACGACGATCGCCTGCCTGGTCGGCTACGCGCTGTTCGGCCCATCGCGCGTCCTCGTCCTCGGCCCCGACTCCTCCGTCTCACCATTGATCTTTGCCGCCATCACTCCGCTCCTGGCCGGCGGAGATGCCGCGACTGCGATCGCCCTGGCGGGCATGCTCGCGGTGCTGGTGGGGCTGGTGGAGATCGGGCTCGGACTCGGGAAGCTCGGGTTCGTCGCGGACCTCCTCTCCAAAGAGGTCCAGGTCGGCTACATGAACGGACTGGCGATTACCATCATCGTCGGCCAGCTCCCAAAGCTGTTCGGCTTCTCCACCGACGCGAGTGGGTTCCTGGACGAGATCAAGAAGTTTGTGCAGGGGCTCGATCAGACGAATACGACCACGCTGATCGTCGGGGTGGCGGTGCTCGGTGTGCTGCTGGTGCTGCCGCGGGTCACGAAACGGGTTCCGGCGATCCTCATTGCCGTGGTGGGCGCCACGATCGCCTCAGCCGTGCTCGGACTCTCGGCCGAGGGCGTCGCCACCGTCGGCGCGCTGCCCCAGGGCGTACCCACGCCGGCGATCCCGTGGACGCAAGCCAGCGACGTCGTCCCGCTGTTCATCGCGGCATTGGGCATCACGCTCGTATCGCTGACCGACACGATCGCGACGGCGACGAGCTTCGCGGCGCGGCGCGGCGATGAGATCGCGCCCGACCAGGAGATGGTCGGGATGGGCGCAGCGAACGTCGCCGCCGGGCTGTTTCAGGGGTTCGCGGTGTCCACGAGCGGCTCGCGGACCGCGGTCGCGGAGCAATCCGGCGCCAAGAGCCAGGTCACCGGCGTGGTCGGCGCCGGCCTTGTCGCCCTCCTGCTGCTGTTCCTCAACTCGCTGCTCGCCGACCTCCCCCAAGCGGCGCTGGCGGCAGTGGTCATCGTGGCCGCCACGTCGCTGATGGACATCCGGATCCTGCGCCGGTACTACGAGGTGCGCCGGAGCGCCCTGGCGATCTCGCTCGTCGCCACCATCGGCGTCATCCTGCTCGGGGTCCTCCAAGGGATCATCGTCGCCGTCGGCCTGGCAATCCTCCTGTTCTTCCGTCGCAACTGGTGGCCCCACGGCGCGGTCCTCGGCACCATCGACACCGACGAGGGTTGGCACAGCATCCAGACCCACCCTGATGCGCGGCAGGTTCCCGGGGTGGTCGTCTATCGCTGGGAAGCGCCACTGTTCTTCGCCAACGCCGGGATCTTCCGCCAGCAGATCCGGCGACTGGTACGCGAGCACCACCCCGCATGGGTCGTGCTCCAATGTGAGGCCATCACCGACATCGACGTCACCGCGGCCGAGATCCTGGAACAGCTCGACACCGAACTGAACACCGCGGGCATCCACCTGGCATTCGCCGAACTCCGCGGGCGCCTCCAGGACCTCACCTTGCGCTACGGGCTTTTCAAGACGCTCGACCGCGATCACTTCTACCCGACCCTCGAGGCGGCGATGGCCGAGATCGACACCGACCGACACTCCGACGTATCCCGATCGTCCCCATAGACCACGCCGCCACACCGAGTGGTCAGGGCAGCGCCAGCGTCTCGGTGATCGTCCCCGGGGGCGCACGGTTGGATCAGGATGGTGATTCCCAAACCGGGAGCAACTCACGGCTCGGCGGGCTTTGGGCCGAGGAGGCGAGCAGCCGGATCCGCGACCGGCTCGATGATCAGCGATGCCGGGTCGATCTCACGGGCCGCGATCGTGATGGTCACGTCAGCGTGGCGCCGCACCGCGACCCAGTGAGCGTTCGGAGTACCAACCATCAGAAACCGGGCGCGGGCACCCTCGATGCTGATCCCGGTTTCGCTGACCGCTGCGTGGTGAGAGCGCGCCACGCGCTGGCGGCGGGCGGCTCGGAACCAGAGGGTGAGTGCGGCATCGGAGAGGCCGTCGGTGGGTCCCCGGCTCGCGTCGGCCTCGATCCCCGCAGCAAAGGCATCGCGAGCGACGGTGAGCTCGCCCGGCTGGTGGGGGGTCGATTGAGGTGGTGACCTCAATTCGCGGCCGCTGCAGGAAAACCGCGTCTGACAGCGTCTCCGCGTGGGCGATCGTCAGCCCGACGACGTCATCACCTCGAGAGGCTTGGCCGTTGATCCGCGCCGGCCAACCTTCGGCCGCGTAGATCGGGAACGTGACGGCGCTCAATGTCATCTGGTTCGAGTACCAACGCTGAACCGCCTGCTCAGCACGGATGCGGGCCATCCGTGCGTCTTGCGCAGCCGCATCCTCGCTGGGGCGGTCAGGCGACTCGAAGCGCATGATCGCGCCCGCCGGTTCCTGATGTCCGCACACCCGGCACACGATCAGCGGGCTGGGGACAAACGAGTCGCTTCCCTTTAGCCCGTGGCCGCCGCGCCAGTCCTCCACGGGGAAGTACTCCTCATACTGGACCGCCCGGCACACGGGGCACGGTTCCACTGCATCGGTGACGGGCTGATGCGGGTACTCCGCTCGCCACTGAGGCCGACGCGGAGCGGCTCATACCGGTCGTGCGGCTGGAGCGATTGGCCCCAGTCCAGGGTGACATCGTGCGTCAGCGCAATCTCACCATCGTCACGGCGAACGATGCCCTCGCCGCCCGGGAGCTCGATCAAGACGGTGGCCACGACTCTGCATTGTGACTACCGGGACCACTCAGACGATCCGGACTGAGCCGACTCCAGGCCCGCAGTAAAGTCGGTCTGTGCACGGGATAGGGATCCTTGCCGGGTTGGTGCTGGCCGTGGAATCGATCCCGCTGGGGATCTTGGTCAGCGCGTTGCTGGATTCCTCGCTTCGCCGGCGCGCGCGGTTCGCGTTGCGGCTGGTGATGTTCATGGTGATCCAGACGGCACCTGCGGTCGTGTTGATCGGCGGCGCGGCACTCCGGGTTCTCGGTGAGCAGGCGGTGGGCGAGTTGCTGACGGTGTGCGTGTTGTCGTCGGTATTGGTGTCGCCCGCAGTCATGCCCGTCCTCCTGTTCCACGCCCCAGATCCGAGCGGGCCGTCCGGTAAGAGCGACGATGAGGATCACGGCCCTGGACCCGGCGGCAACCGGCCGCTGGCCCCGGGACCGATCGGCGGGCTCCCCTTGCCGGACGCTGAACCCTCGTCGGTGCGCGCCCGGGGGCCGCTCCCGCTGACCCACTTCCGGTGGCCCCGCCGTCCTGCCCGCGAGCCCGGGCGCATGCCTTCGCGTCGGTTGTCCGCACTGCGTTGCCGCCGGCTGGGGAGCACCAGCGGTTAGCTGCCAGAGGCGTCGCCGGCGACCACGTTTGGTTCTCAGGAGAACCGACGCTGCGTCCGGCTCCACGAATATCGGGTAGCGGTTGCGTGATCCGCCCCCCAGACCTAACGGAGCCGCCATGGATATCACCGAAATGATCCTTCACCAGCATGATGAGCAGCGTCGTTGCTTCGCCCTGCTGGATGACGTCCCGCGCGACGACGCCGCGACCCTCGGCGCTATCTGGTCACGGCTGGAGGTGCTGCTCGAAGGCCATGCCGAGGCGGAGGAGCGGTTCTTTTATCCGCGGCTGCTCAAGCTCGGAAAGGGCGGGGGCGAAGCCGAGAGCGCGGACAGCGAGACCCAAGATGCGATCAAGGACCACAACGAAATTCGCGACGCGATCCGTGAGGTCGCCAAGCACGAGCCGGGTAGCGACGACTGGTGGCAGAGCGTGCTGCAAGCTCGGGAGGCCAACAGCGACCACATGGCCGAGGAGGAGCGCGAGGACCTGGCGGATTTCCGGCGTCACGCTGACCTGCAAACCCGCCACCAGATCGCCGTGGAGTTCATCCGGTTTGAGAGCGAGCACGCAGGGGGGATCCGACCGACGGACGAAGACCCGCACGCGTACGTAGAGGAGAACCGCTGACGCCCGCGGGCCCGGCGGGATCTGCTCAACACGGAGCTCCGCTCGCCGGTCGCACCCGCCCGCTCGTTTGCCCGCCGGCTCTTCAGCGGATAGGTTTGGCGACAAGCCCTGCCAGGGAACCGCCATGCAGTCGACTGTCCGCCACCAGACCACACGCCGTCGATGAACGACGAACGGTTGACGCGCATCGCGGCTCTCCTTCACGAGGCCGGCGAGACACACCACGTCGTGTATCGCATCGTCGATGGCGACGATCCCGACTGGGCCTCCTGGTACGCGAATTGGCTGACCAACCTTTCCGAGCTGCCGCAGGTCCTGCCGACGCCGCCGGTGCGTAGCGAGCTGACCTGGCTGCTGGTCCAGCTGGACAAGGACTACACGGCGGCCGGTCCGCAGACTCCGTGGCCGCAGTGGTACGCGGAGCGCATCATCAAGCACTTCATGGTGGCGGGCGAGTAAGCGCCCGCGGACACCGTAAATACTCGCCGGAGCGGTGCTGCGCCGGGCTTGTCCGCCGGGGGTTGGCGCCCGTACTGTGTGGAGATGGCCGACGAGGCGCCAACGGTGCATGACCAGATCGCTCGCGGTCTTCAGGAGCACCCGGCCAAGAAGGGGATGGGCTTTAACATCTTGGTCACGGCGGTGGAGGTGGGTGGCAGCATCGGGCTGTTCCACGCTGCCCAGCGGATGGGCGCCA
Organism: uncultured Solirubrobacteraceae bacterium; assembly: GCA_963753235.1. Taxonomy (GTDB): domain Bacteria; phylum Actinomycetota; class Thermoleophilia; order Solirubrobacterales; family Solirubrobacteraceae; genus Palsa-465. Next base: position 11,800 of record CAVWBJ010000003.1, read on the forward strand.
GTGACGTGGTGAGCTACCTGATCGGCAGCATCGCCCCGGTTGTGGGTGGTTGCATGGTCTGGATCAAAGCCCGCAAGTTCAGCGGTGCCTCCGCTGCGATCTTTGCGTTTACGGCGCTGTCGGCGCTCATCGCACTGATCGGAAGTCACGCTCCCAAGGTGCTGCTGTACAAGGACTGCGCGGTCACGGCGCTGATCGGCCTGATCTTTTTGGGCTCGGGCATCCTGGCCCGCAAGCCGGTGGTGTTCTACATGGCCCAGCGCTACGGGACCGACGGCACCCACGACGGGATGGCGATCTTCGACACGATGTGGGATGTCTACCGAGACTTTCGCACGGGCATGTACATCATCGGCTACCTGTGGGCGGCTCTGTTTCTCCTCCAGGCCGCCGGCACCGCGCTGATCATCCACCAGACCCGCTACTCCACCGCCTACAACTACGACCAGACCCTGCCCTTGGCCGCGACGGCACTGGGCATCATGGGTTCGATCGCGATCGGACGCCACTTCGCCAAGAGGGGGAGAGCGCGCGGCACCACCGCCGGCCCCATCCCACTGGCTGACTGAGGTCAGATCGCATCCAGCCTCGCTGACCTGGCGCATCCCGCCAGCCGTACGCCATCCACACAGATGGTGCTAGGCTGGTCCAGAGATGGCCTGCGCGAGGAAGCGATGAAGACGGTTGACGCCGACAGGAGCGAGAAGATCACAATCAACGTGGGACTCGTTGACCTGGGTCAGATCGACCTCCTCGTCAGCGAGGGCTTTTTCGCGAACCGCACCGATTTCATCCGGACGGCCATTCGCCGGCAGCTGGACAGCCGGTCAGACGCGGTCGAGAGAACCGTGGCCCGGCGCGAGCTGGTCCTCGGCATCGAGCACTACAGCCGTCAGTCGCTGGAGCAGCTCCGGGACTCTGGTCGCATGGTGGAGCTGCGGGTTCTCGGGCTGGCCACGATCGCCGATGACGTTTCGCCTGAACTTGCCGTCGCGACCATCGCCAGGGTTGAGGTCCTCGGTGCCTTTCGGGCGCCGCGGGCGGTGAAGGCGGCGCTCGCCTCGCGCACCACATGATCTCGGCGCTCGCCGACCCACCGCCCCTGAAAGGAACCCACGATGCGGTCCGATACGAACATCACGATGGCCGAGGCCTCGAGGCTCATCCGGGCCGGTCGGTTGACCGAAGCCACGGCGGCTCTGCAGCGGGGCCTGGCCGGTCCCGGCAGCGCCGCGCGTCCAGGTCTGGCTGATCAGCTCCAAGCGGGGCTACCCGGCCGGCCAATCACCGTCGGTCTGCCCGGCGCTCCCGCGGGCGCCCGCTCACCTCGAGGTGGGGCGGCGGCGGCCGCTGCCGCCGCGCCGGGGGGTGAGGTCCGCCAGCTCGCCCACACCGATCGCGCCGGGACCCGCCAGTATGACGTCTACATTCCGACCCGCTATGCCGGGAAACCGATCCCACTCGTGGTCATGCTCCACGGCGGCAAGCAGACGGCATCGGACTTCGCCGCGGGCACGCAGATGAACGCGCTCGCCGAACAGCACACCTTTGTGGTTGCCTACCCAGAGCAGTCCAGGGCAGCGAACAGCGGGGGCTATTGGAATTGGTTCTCTCCGTCTGACCAGCGCGCTCACGCGGGTGAGCCCGCGATCATCGCCGGCATCACCCGCGAGCTGATGCGCGACCTCGTTGTGGATCCGACGCGCGTCTACATCGCCGGGCTTTCTGCTGGTGGCGCTATGGCCGCCGTGATGGCCGCGACCCACCCGGACCTGTATGCGGCGGCCGGGGTGCATTCTGGGGTTGCCTACGGCGCCGCGCACGACGTCGGCTCCGCCTTCTCGGCGATGCGAACCGGCGGTAACCCGGCCCCGTCCAGCGCGATGCCGCTGATCGTCATCCACGGGGACCGAGACACGATCGTGGCCCCGGTCAACGCAGACACCGTGATTGCCTCTCGGCTCGCCGCCGGCGACATCCTCGGCCAGGACGCACCGATCCAGGCGCGCAGCGAGAGCGGGCGCGGCTACACCCGCACGGTGCACCGCAACCATCAGGGGATCGGCGTTGCCGAATCCCTGATCGTCCACGGCGGCGGGCATGCCTGGTTCGGCGGCAGCCCGGTTGGCTCCTATACCGACTCGGATGGCCCCGACTCCTCGGGCGAGATGATCCGGTTCTTCCTCCAGCATCAGCGCCCAGCCACAACCTGACGCAGATCGGCATGGATTAGGCGACCCGGCATCGGGCAGAACGCGGTTATGGAAGCCACCGAAATGCCGCCGGGTCATACTCCTGAAGGCGGCGTCCTCGTCGGCAGTGAGCACGCCCGGCGCCGCTTGGTGGTGTTTGAGGATCCACAGTGTCCGTACTGCCGACGGTTTGAGGCAGCGTCCGGAGACCTCCTCCGTCGCGAGATCGCCGCCGGCTCGGTCGCCGTTGAGTACCGAATGCGATCCTTCCTCGGAATCGAATCGGTCCGCGGGGCCAACGCTCTGGCGGCCGCCGCGGGCGCCGGTTCATTTGACCAGCTGCGGCGGGAGATGTTCGCCCACCAGCCGCCGGAGCACAGCGGCGGCTTCTCCACTCAAGATCTCCTGGACCTCGGCAGCGATGCGGGCATCACCAGCTCCGACTACACCGCCGCCGTGAGCGAGGGTCGCTACCAGCGCTGGGTCCGTGCCATGGACGAGGTCTTTGAGGAGCAGGACGCGGAGGGAACGCCCTTCGGGATCCTCGACGGCCGACCGCTTGGCTCCGAGACGCTGTATGACCCCGAACGCCTCGGAGCCGCGATCCGGGCCTGACACTGGGCGTCCTGTCGGGAAGCGGCCGGGGCAACCATCGCCGCCGGCCGCCCGGCGACTACGGACGGGCGAAGCCCGGGGTGCCGTTGAATATGCGGAAGTGCTGGAAGCCGACGTGCAGATCGCTGGTGGTGGCGGGCCCGTTCCAGGCGAACAGCCCCACCTTGACGTTGCTCAGGCTCGCCCCCACGTTGTAGACCGGGGTGAAGTGAGCGCCATCGGTGGAGTAGTAGGTGGTGTAGCGCGCGCCCACCTTCCTCATCGCCAGCCATACCGTGTCTGAGGTCAGGAGACCTGCGGTGGGGATGGTCTTGAGGACCTGCGTGACCTGGCTGCCGGTGCTGTTCTGGTTGTCGGAGGTTGTCTCGGCCAGCACCGCTGCGCCGTTTGAGTACCCCCAGTCGAACTTCAGCCAGTTGGCGTCGTCCTGATAGGCGATCAGACCGCCCTGTTGGTTGGCGACGTGAGGGGCCGTGCTGAAGGAGAGCTTGGACACCATCGCCCAGTTTCCGAGCGCGGGCTGGAGGAGGACGTTGCGGGCGGGCGGGTTGGTGCCGCTGAGGTCGCCCTGCTCCGGGGTGATCGTCAGGGCACCACCTGACACCTGCTCATTGGCTGGATCCTGGCGGAGCCAGGCCCACTGCGGTCCGACGCTGGTGCCGCTGAAGTCGTCACCGCGCGCGCGATGCGCGAAGTACACCGTGTAGGTCTGCGTGATCCCATCAGGGCCGGTGATCGTGACCGTCGCGTGCCCCGGAACGCCGGTCGCCTGCGTCACCCTGACGGTTGCGGACCGGTCAGAGGTGTGGGCGGTAACCCGTGGGGTCGGTGCGCCCTCCGGCAGGATCGAGTCATAGCTGAACGTGTCCGGGTGAAACCCGCGGATACGCCGGCCGTCGATGCTCAGCCCGTCGAGCTCGGACAGAACCCTGACCACGAACTGGGTGGAGCGGGTGACACCGCGGTACGTCGCGCTGGCGGTGATGGTGGCCACGCCATTGCGGAGCGTGCGGATGCTGCCCCGGTCGACCGAGACCACATCGGGATGGTCGCTGGAGAACGTGAACCGCATTCCGGCCGGGAACGGCTTGCTCTGCCCGCGCTCGATGAACCCATGGAGGGACTCGTCATTCATGGCCACGGTCAGATGCGGGATCACCACCGCGTTCTCGGGATACATCAGGCGCGACTGGATGCCTCGCCGGGCGTCGCCGAGCATGGTCGGCTTCGCCGTCACCGTGGCCGGGACGGAGGTCAGGCGGCCGCTGATGGTGACCTCGCGCTGAGCGAGAACGTCGCTCTCGGCCGCGCCGTCCGTAATCTGCACGCCGTAGCGGCCGTCGTAGACCTGATACCGGTTGGCGCCCTGGTTGAAGAACGCCAGGTTCGGCACCGACACCGCCAGCGTCACCCGCTTGGTCTGGCCGGGAGCCAGCTGGACCTGTTGGAAGCCCTCCAGTCGCTTGATCGGCAATTGCATCGACGCCGGGGCCCCCGGGGTGCTCATGTACAGCTGCACCAGATCCTCGCCGGCGACCGAGCCGGTGTTGGTGGCGTCCACGCTGACGTGGAAGGTGTCGTTGGCGCCGATGTTGCTCCGATCGACGCTCAGGTGCGACGTCTGGAACGACGTGTAGCTCAGGCCGTATCCGAACGGGAACGACTCGGGGCCGCGGTAATACATGTACGTGCGGCCCATGCTGGTGGAGCTCGGACGGATGCTGTAATCGTCCAGCGCCGGCAGGTCACTGCTGTTCGGATACCAGGTGAACGGCAGATGGCCACTTGGGTTGTAGCGGCCGAGCACCACGTCGGCGAGTGCGTCGCCCTTCCGCTGGCCGTTGTAGGAGGTCCACAGCAGCGACGGGACGTTGTGGATGAAGCTGTCGACGTCGACCTGTCCGATTGACTCGATCACGGTGGCGGTGTGGGGGTTCTTGGCCGACACCTCGTTGATCAGGTCCGCCTGCGCGCCGGGAAGCGCCATGGTGCTGCGGTCCATGAACTCGTTGGCGGTGCTGTCGTCGGTCCCGGCGTAGACGATCACGTCGTTGTAATTGGCAGCGGCGTTGACGGCGTTCTGGTCGACCGTCGTCAGCTGAGAGGCGTTGGTCGGAGCGCCGGCAAAGCCGTTGTAGAAGTCCACGGTGGCGCTCGGATTGATCGCCTGGATCGCACGCTTGAGGCCCTGGTATGGGGTCACCTCATTGGCGTTGCCCGGGGCGCCCTGGTCGCTCGAGTAGCCGCCGAGGTACATCGCGCCCGCCGCGGCGCCGGTGGAGCCGACCTCCCCCCGGGGCACGGGGTTGGCCAGGTAGCCGATCACCGCAACCTTGAACGGGCCGCTGCGGGGGACGCGGATCGGCAGCGTCGTGCCGGTGGTCCCGCTCTTCAGCGTGGTGTTTGCGTTCTTGAGCAGCACGAACCCGCGGTCGGCGACCTGCCGGGCCAGTTGCAGGCGGGCCGGCGTCTCGGTCACGGCGTGGTTGGCGTCGGAGTTTGTCCAGGTGCCGGGCGGCAGCTGCGCGCGGGCCGCCTTCACCCACGGCTCATTGGCGACGTTGTCGAACTCGCCCAACTGCATGCGTGCGGTGAACAGCCGCTCCAGCGACGTGTCCATGTCGCCTGAGTTGAACCTGTCGGTCTGGGTGGGGATCGCCTCTGCGGAGGCGGCGGGCAGGGTGTTGCCGTAGCTGAAGTTGTCCGCGTAGCCGGCGTTGCAGTTCAGATCCTCACCGGCCGCGTTGGCGAACGCGCGCGCCTCGTTGACATTGAGCGGGCGGCTATAGCCCGGCGGCTGCCACTGGTGACCGTGATAGATCTCGTACACCGAATCGCAGTCGGAGGTGAAGTAGCCGCCAAATCCGAAGGTCTGGCGCGCCAGGGTGTCGATCAGGTGGACGTTGGCCGGTGACGGCACGTTGTTGACCGAGTTGTAGGCGGACATGATCGACCCCGGGTGGGACTGCTGGATGATCTGCTTGAACTGCGCCGTGTAGTACTCGCGCAACGTCCGCTCGTCCATGTTGGACGTTCCGGTGAGGCGATCGGTCGGACCCCCGAGGCGATCGCCCTCGGTGTTGTTGGCGGCGTAGTGCTTGATGGTGGCGATCGCCTTGAGATAGCCACCGCCCTGCGGCAGCAGGTTGCCGTTCTGGTCCTTGCCCTCAAGCCCGTCGACGTACTGCGAGGCCAGATCGGCCGTCAGCAGCGGATCCTCCGAGAACACCTCGTCGTTGCGGCCCCAGCGCGGATCCCGGCCGAGGTTGACCGTCGGCGAGTAGAAGTCCAGGTTCAGCGAGTTGTTCGGCACAACCTCACGCGCCTCGTCAGAAATGGCGGAGGCCTCTCGGTACATGATGTTCGGGTCCCAGGAGGAGCCGAGCGTGAGGCTGATCGGATACGAGGTCGTGTTGTCCAGCACCGTCGAGTTCCCCGCGGGAGCCAGCTGCAGCCGGGACACTCCATGGAGTGCCTCGTTCCACCAGCCGTAGGCCGACACGCCGGTCGGGATCGTCGGCGACGCGGGGATTGCCGGCGCCTGGCTGGAGTTCATCTGCGACGCCTTCTGGGTCAGCGTCATGCGCGATACCAGGTCCGCGGCCCGCTCGGCCGGCGAGTACCTCTGGTTCAGGTAGATCGGCCCGGGGTCTGGGCTACGCCGCTTGTGGGCCGAGGAGCCGGCGACCGGAACGGCGATCAGGGCGGCGAGGATGAACGCCGGCAGGACCAGGCGCAGACGCATGGGGACTCCTTCTTGAGGACGACGTAATCGCTGTCCGGGAGAGGCGGAGAGAGTGCCCCGTGCTCGCCGCCCGCCGACTGCCTGCGCGATTCCCTGGTCCCAATCCCGGTACGCCCCCACCGCTGTCAGCGTCGATCATCTACCTCTGCTCCCTGGACGCGAGCACCTTACGTCCGTAATAGGCAGAAGTCAAGTTCATCACGCTCCAAGATGGCGAAATATGTCCAGAATCAGTCAGAATAAGCCGATCTGATCCGAGCCCAACGATAGATTCCGCTGCTGTGAACGCGGAAGAGCCGAGCCTCGGTCCTCGCCAGATGAGGCGCCTGCGGATCATCGAGGCGCTGTACCGGCACCCGCTGTCAAGCAGAGCTGACCTGGCGCGGCACACACGGCTGTCCCGGGCGACCGTGTCGACCCTGGTGGAGGAGCTGGTGCGAGCCGGTCTGGCCGAGGAGGGCACGGGCCCCGGACCAGCGGGCGCGGGCGCCGAAGCCGGAGTGGGGCGACCGCCGGTGCTGCTGTCGCTCGTCCCGGGTGCCGCTTTCGCCCTCGGCCTGGACTTTGGCCATCAGCACATCCGGGTCGCCCTGTGCGATCTGTCCGGTGAGCCGATCGTCGACGATTACTCGCTGGCGGAGGTCGACCACGCGCCGAGCGAGAGCCTTGACCTGGCGCACCATCTGGTGCACGAGGCGCTGGACAGTGCCGGCGTGGCGCCGGACCGGCTGTTGGGAGTGGGGATGGGGCTGGCGGCGCCGATCAACAAGGCGAGCGGCAACCTCGAGGCCAACGGGATCCTCCCCGGCTGGCACGGAATCCGGCCTGCCGCCGAGATGGAGGCCCGTCTGGGGATCCCGGTGGCGCTGGACAACGACGCAAACCTGGGGGCGCTCGGCGAGAAGGCGTTCGGCGCCGCCCGCGGTGTCGACGATCTGGTCTACATCCGGCTGTCCGCGGGCATCGGCGCCGGCCTCATCATCGACGGCCGGCCGTACCAGGGCCGCCTCGGGGTGGCGGGCGAGGTCGGTCATGTGCTCTCTGATCCACACGGGCCGATCTGCCGCTGCGGTAATCGCGGCTGCCTGGAGACGGTGGCGAGCCCGGTGGCGGTCGCCGCCCTGCTGGAGCGCAGTCTTCGCCAACCCGTCACCGTTCCCCGCCTGCTTGAGCTCGTCGCCGAAGGTGACCGCGGGGCGCGGCGCGCAGTCGCGGAAGCCGGCGAGGCGGTCGGCCGGGCGCTGTCGATGGTCGTCAACATCCTCAACCCGGAGCTCGTGGTGGTGGGTGGCGACCTCGCGCAGGCCGGCGACGTCCTCCTGGCGCCGATCGCGGCCGCGATCGAGCGTCACAGCGTCGCGCCCGCCGCGGCGGCGGTGCGGGTGGCGGCCGGCATGCTCGGGCCCCGGGCCGAGGTGCTCGGCGCCGCCGCCCTCATCCTGGCGAGGTCACCGCGAGCGCTGGTGGCCAGGCTGGGGACGTAGCGTGATCAGCGTGGTGACAGCCCGGTGAGCACCGAGCGCTCCATCGATAGCCTTGGCCCCCCACCCGACCGGTCCGATTGCCATCCCCCAACCATCTGACACCCCGCCCGTCGACGAACTGGTCAAGATCGGGACCGCGGCCAGCGCCCTGGGCGTCAGCGTGGACACCCTGCGCCGCTGGGAGCGGGCGGGGCGGATCCGGTTCGAACGCCGGGAGAACCAGCGCTACCTCTCGGCCGCCGAGCTGTCCCGGCTGCTGACCGAGCGCAGTGCCAAGGGGGTCACCAGCGCCCGCAACCGGATGCCGGGGATCGTCATCGCGGTCAAGCGGGACGAGGTCATGGCGCAGATCGACATGGTGTGCGGGCCGTATCGGATCGTCTCGCTCATGTCCCGGGAGGCGGCCGACGAGCTCGGCCTGAAGCCCGGAGACCAGGCCACGGCCATGGTCAAGGCGACCACGGTGATCGTCGAAACCCGCTAGGGCCGGCCCACCACGGCCTGCAGCTCCTCCAGTGACTCCCGGATGAGCCGCCGCAGGTCGTCCTCCCCCCGCTCGTCGGTCCAGCGCTCCAGCGCCACCCGCAGCACGCAGACGGAGGCCTCGGCCGTGAGCAGGGCAGCCGGATCCCGGACACCGCGCAGGCGGAGCTGCTGAGCCAGCGCCGTGGCCAGTGCGGCGAACTTGATGAGCTCGCGCTCCTGGAGCTCCGGGTTGGCGGCGATGATCCGGCGCCGGCGGCGGGCCAGCTCAGGCCCCCCGCCAAAGAAGTCCCCGGCCGCCTCCAGCGCCGCGTCCATCGCCTGCAGCGGGCGGGTGGAGGCGGGCGCGGCGGCGACCGTCTGCACCATCACCTCCTGGAGCGCATCGACTCCGGCGAACAGCACCTCGCGCTTGTCGGCGAAGTGGCGGAAGAAGGTGCGCTTGGTCAGCCCGGCCCGCTCGGCGATCTCGGCGACTGTGGTGTGGTCATAGCCCCGCTCCTCGAACAGATCGAACGCCGCCCACATCAGGCGTTTGCCGGCCTCGGGTTGCCATCGGCCCATCGGGGTGAGGGTAGATGATGACACCGGGTGACATGCCTGTGGTACTGTGATGACACCAAGTGTCGTCACCGGCGGGTGGCCCAGAAAGGGCGGCCCGCGCCGGCCATTTCCGGAGGTTTGTCATGCGCGTATTCGTCACCGGCGGTTCGGGTCACATCGGCTCCGCCGTGGTTCCCGAGTTGATCCGGGCCGGCCATGAGGTCGTCGGTCTCGCCCGGTCTGACCAGTCTGCGGCCGCGCTCACGCAGGCCGGGGCCACCGTCCAGCGAGGTGAGCTCGCCGATCTTGACGGCCTGACCGCGGCCGCCGCGGCCGCCGACGGAGTGATCCACCTGGCCTTCGATCACCAGGCCATGCGCTCCGGGGACATGGGCGGCGCCGCCACGGGGGAGCAGGCCGCCGTTGTGGCCATGGGGGCGGCCCTGGCCGGGACCGGGAAGCCGCTGGTGATCACCTCGGGCAGTCTGGTGCTCACCCAGGCCGGCATCGGTGACCGCGCCGGCACCGAGGAGGACAGTGCCCCCGGCGGGCCCCGCGTGGACACCGAAAACCACGTCGTGGGGCTCGGGGAGGAGGCTGTGCGCTCGTCGGTGGTCCGGCTGCCGCCGATCACCCACAGCACGCTGGACCATCACGGGTTTGCCCCCACGCTGATCGCCATCGCTCGGGAGCGGGGCGTCGCCGGCTACATCGGGGACGGTGCCAATCGCTGGCCCTCCGTGCACACGCTGGACGCGGCGCATCTGTACCGCCTGGCGCTGGAGTCCGCGCCGGCCGGGTCCCGGCTGCACGCCGTGGCCGACGAGGGCGTGCCCCTCCGGGACATCGCGGCGGCGATCGGTCGCGGCCTCCAGCTGCCCACCGCCAGCATTGCCCCGGCGGACGCCGCCGAGCATTTCGGCTTCCTCGGCGCTCTGGTGGGGCTGGACAACCCCACCTCCAGCGCCCTCACCCGCCAATGGGTCGGCTGGGAGCCGACCCAGCCGGGTCTCATCGCCGACCTGGACGCGGGCCATTACTTCGCCGCCGGCTGATGCCGGCCGGCCGGCGGTTGACCGCGGTGGGAAGCTATCGCCGCACCACCCCACACGAGGAGAGCGACAATGCAGCCGATCCCGCCGGACGCGCGGACGGTCGTGAACATCCACACCGCGGAGTACCAGCACTGGACCAACCAGGACGGCAGCCGGCTGACCGACCAGGGATATCTACAGATCGACGACTCGTTTGCCCCGGCCAGCGGCTTCTACATCTACAGGATGGAGCCGGGCGCGGTCTCGACGCCGCATGAGCACACGGCCCGGGAGAACTTCCTGGTCCTCGACGGGGAGCTGGTGGACAACGATGGATACGTCTACGGCCGGGGCGATCTGGTCATGCTGGAGGCGGGTACCCAGCACAGCTCCACGGCGCCGGGTGGCTGCCTGTTGGCCGTGTTCGTGCGCACGCTGGAGCATGATCTGCCCGGCGACGGCACCTAGGTCAACCCGCTAGGTGAAGATGATCTGCCCGCCGGCGGCCAGGCCGTAGAACTCGCCCACGGTGATCACGTCCTGGACCTGGGGGATGAAGTCGCTGCGGTCCAGCCCGAACAGGTCGACGGAGGCCTGGCAGGCGTACAGGCCGGCGCCGGAGTCGGCGATCATCTCGATGAACTCGGGGATCGGCGGGATGTCCAGCTTGTCCATCTCGGTGGCGAGCCGGTGCGTGACCAGGGCCGACACCCCGGGAAAGCCACCGGCCCAGGTCGCCAGGTGGAGCCCCGGGTTACCGACGGTGGCCACCTTGACGTGCTCATGCTTGGCCTGGTTGATGGCGTCGAGGCCGAAGAAGGTGAAGAACAGGTTGGCGTCGATGCCCTCCATGCGAGCGCCGTTGGCCATGATCAGCCCCGGGTAAACGCCCTCCAGGCTGCCCTTGGAGATGATGATTGAGACCTTGTCGATCGTCGGTGCCGGGACGTCGGGCATCGGCATGCCGTGTTCAAATGGGTCACTCATGGTCATTTCTCCTAGATGCAGCCGCGCGGCTTGGGGATGCCGCCGATCTTGGCGGCCAGCTTGGCCGGGCCCTTGGGAAACAGTTGGTACAGCTCCTTGATCGGTACTCCAGACGCCTTCCCGAGCGTGCGGATGGAGGGGGCCGACCCGGTACGCAGATAGGTGTCACGCATGAACCGGATGACCTGCCAGTGGCGTTGGGTCAGTTCGGCAATCCCGTTCTGACGGGCGATCTCAGGCGCCATCGCCTCGGTCCACTGGTCCGGCTTGACGAAGAAGCCCTCCCCGTCGAGCTCCACCGCGCTGTCGGTCAGGATGGTCGATGTCATGTCACACGCTCCTTTGGGTGACGCTGGTGTCCTTGCCGGCGATCTGAAAGTCACTCCCCACGCCCGGCAGGTCGCGGCCCGGCAGCAGCATGTGCCAGTAAAACCACTGGAAGGCGAGCTTGGCCATGTGGTTGAGACGGGATTCAGCCAGCAGGGGCAGGGGGCCGACGTGCGGCTCGGGGTACCGGCCGGGCAGCGGCTCGACGTCGTAGCTGAAGTCGATCAGCAGCGCCTGATGAAACCCGGTCTCCACAAAGCAATTGGTGTGGCCGTCGAACGAACCCGTCAGCGGCCGGCCGGCCAGCAGATGTTCGACGTTCGTCACCAGTGTCTCGGCCTCGAAGTGCGTCACCGACCCGGCCTTGGACGTGGGCGCGTTGGTGGCGTCTCCGATGGTGAAGACGTTGGGGGCGGCGCTGCTCTGCAGGGTGTGGCGATCGGCCTCAATGAAGCCCAGCTCGTCGCCCAGCCCGGGCGAGCGCGACAGATACGGCGCGCCCCCGTGCAGCGGAATGGTGACCAGGAGATCGAAGTCGACCGTCCGCTCATCCCAGCTGACCAGCTGTCCGCCGTCGCCGTTGACCTCGCCGGTGGCGAACTCGGTCACCAGCTCCACGTTCTTGGCGCTCAGCAGCGAGGCCAGCCGCTGCGCCGCCACCGGCTTGGTGAACGCCGCGTCCAGGGGTGTGACGTACGTGATGTCGACCTCCTGGCGGACGCCACGCTGGCTCAGGTACCAGTCGGCCAGGAAGCAGAACTCCAGCGGGGCCACCGGGCACTTGATCGGTAGGTCGATCATGTTGATCACCAGCCGACCGCGGCGCAGCTGAGCCAGCGCGTCCCGCAGGGCGACGGCTCCCGCCAGCGTGTAGAACGTGAACACGTTCTCGTTCCAACCCGGCCCGGTGAGACCCTCCGTCTCCTCCGGGAGCAGCGAGGCGCCGGTGGCCACCACGAGCACGTCGTAGGCCAGTTGCGATCCGTCCGTCAGGTACACGCGGTTCTCGGCGGTCTGGACCCGGTCGATCTCGGCGAGACGAAACCTGATCCCGTCATGCAGCTGCGCCTGGCGAGAACGGACGAGCGTCTCCGGCTCGGCCAGTCCGAACGGCACAAACAGCAGTCCGGGCTGGTACAGGTGGCGGTCGTCGCGGTCGACGACCGTGATCTCGGCGGCGTCGCCGAGGCGCCGGCGCAGCCGGTTGGCGGTCAGGGTGCCGCCGGTGCCGCCGCCCAGGATGACGATCCGCTCAGCCACACCCTGATCATGCGGGTCCGCCGGGCAGCGGCCATCCGGGCCAGCCCCGCAGACGGTCACGGAAAAGCCGCACCCGGATCCTCACGTCGCCGCCGCGCGCTCCACCACGGCGGTCAGACGCCGACGCACGTCGGCGGCGGTCTCATTCAGCTCATCGTTGCCGACGATCGACAGCATCCGCTCCGCGTCCACCGCGGCGATCCGCGTCTGGCCCTGCTCAACGTGAACGACGACGTTGCACGGCAGCAGGACGCCGAGCTCCGGCTCGGCCTCCAGCGCCCGATGGGCGAGCGGCGGGTTGCAGGCCCCCAGGATGAGGTAGGGCTCACGGTCGACCCCCAGCTTCTGCTTGAGCGTCGCCTGCACGTCAACTTCGCACAGCACGCCGAACCCGTCGGCGGCCAGCTCCTCGCGAACGCGGGCCACGGCCGCGGCGAACGCGTGATCGGTACTCGTGCTCAGCGTGTAGCTGCTGCCAACTTGGGACATGCTGCCTCCAGTTCCTTGTGCTTTGCCTTGGCGGCCTTGGCCCGCTGTTCTGCGGCGGCCGCCGGTTCGATGAAGTGACGACCGAGGAAGCCGAGGATCGCCTCCTCCCCGATGACCGTCTCCCCGCCCGTCACCAGGGCCGGGATGCTCGACTGCCCGGTCACCGTGCGCAGTTGTTCCCGCGCCTCAGGGTCCACCGGGACCTGGTGGGCGGTGAACGTGAGCCCGAGCTCGGTCAGGCGCTGCCTGACCCGGTGCGACGCCGGGCACCATTCCGTCTGCCAGAGCTCCAGTGTCATCGTCTGGCCTGCTTTCACGAGTGTCCGAAGGTGACCGCGGGCAACAGCCGCCGACCCCAGCGCGGCAGATACCAGGCCCACCGGCCCATCAGCCGCAGCAGCACCGGGAGCAGCAGGAGGCGGATGAGGGCGGCATCCAGCAGGACGGCGACGCCGAGGATGATCCCCATCTCCTTGGGGGGGAGCGGGCCTGACAGCGCGAACGTGAAGAACACCGCCACCATGACTGCGCCTGCGGCGAAGATGACCCGGCCGGAGTGCGCCACGCCACCCACCATCGCCGCCCGCGGATCATGCGTGTGATCCCAGTGCTCCTTGGCCGCGGAGAGCAGGAACACGGTGTAGTCCATGGAGATGGCGAAGATCATCGCGAAGAAGAACACCGGTCCCCAGGCGTCGAGGAACCCCTGCGGTTGGAAACCGAGCAGCGAGTGCAGGGCCCCATCCTGAAAGACCCACTTGGCCACGCCGAACGCTGCGCCGGTGGCCAGCAGGTTTGTCACCACCCCGGCCGCGGCCAGCAAGGGGGCCTGCAGCGCCACCAGGAGCAGCAGGAAGCCCAGGACCATGACCACGCCGATGACCAGCGGGGTCCTGGCGGTCAGCGCGGCCTGCAGGTCATGGTTCTCGGCCACCGCGCCGCCGATCAGCGACCCGGACGGCAGCTCGCTCCGGAGCCGGTCGATTGTGGCCCCCACGGCCGGGTTGGACGGATCCTGTTTGGGGACGGCGGTGATCAGCGCGTAGCCGCCGCTCGTCTGGGTGGGCATGAGGGCGGCCACCCCCGGGTCCTGCTGGGCGATCCGGGCCGCGCCGGCCGCGTCGGCCGCGGGGGTCACAATCTGCAGCGGCCCGGTGGCGCCGGGGCCGAACGCCGCCTGGACCTGCTGATACCCGATTCGGGAGGCGTCCGAGGTCGGCACCACCTTGATCGACGGCATCGAGGTCCTCAGCTGGGTGACCGGGAGGGCCAGGCCGACCAGGATCGCCAGCGCCACCACGCCCCAGCGCAGCGGCTGACGCCACAGCCGTTCGCCCCAGCGCTCAAACCGCGGCGAGTGGTGCTCGCCGGAGTGCGCCCAGGGGAGGGCCAGCTTGTCGACGTTGGGCCCGATGCGGCCCAGCACCGCCGGCAGCAGCGTCACCGTCGCCGCCAGCACGAAGATGACCGCGAACATGATCCCCAGGCTCATGGAGCGAAACGCGGGGCTGGGGACGAGCATGACCGCGCTGAGTGAGATGAGCACGGTGATGCCGCTGAACAGGACGGCCTTGCCGGCCGTGTCCATCGTGACCGCCGCCGCGTCGGCGGGCGCCAGACCGTGGCCGAACAGGGCGCTGCGGAACCGGTGCACGACGAACAGGGCGTAGTCGATGCCCAGCGCCAGCGCGAACATGAGGGCGAAGTTCATGGCCCAGATGGAGATCGGCATCACCAGCGTGCCCAGGTAGAGCAGGCCGGCGGCGGAGGCGAGGCCAACCATGGTCAGCATCAGCGGCAGACCGGCGGCCACCAGCGAGCCGAACGCCAGCAGCAGGATCCCCAGCGTCACCGGCCAGGAGATGACCTCGGACTTCATCATGGCCGAGCGGTTGGCGGCATTGAAGTCAGACCACATGCCGGCGGCGCCGGTCAGATGCACCTGCACTCCCCCGGACGAGAGCCCGGACAGCTGCCCCTTGAGGCTGTCAGCGGCCTTGACCATGGCGTTGGAGTTGCGGGCGGCTCCGGCCTGCACGATGGCGGTGTGCCCGTCCCGGGAGATCGAGATGCCCCGGGCCGGTGCCACCACGCTCTTGACCGCTCCGTTGGCCCGCAGGGTGCTCTCCACCCGGGCGATCGTCGCCCTGAACTGCGGGTCGGTGACGGTCTGGGAGGAGGAATGGATGACCGTCATCAGCGCGTAGCTGGAGAGCCCGTGGAAGTTCTGGTTGATGAGCTGACGGGCCTGCACCGACTGCGAACCGGTCGTCTCCCAGCCCGCGCCGGATAGCGCGGTTTCCACGCGCGGAGCGAAGAACCCCAGCCCCAGCGCGATGACCACCCAGGCCACCAGCACACCCCGGAAGTGGGTCGCCATGAACCGGCCGAGGCGGCCCACCGGGCCGACGTTGGCCGCGTGGGGATATTCCTCCGTGGCCAGAATGGCCTCCGGGGTCTGGTCTTGCAGCGTAGCCATCAGGCGGCCTGGTTTTCCGCCGGGCGCGCGGCCGCGGCCAGCCGGTCCAGCGCCTCCACCAACTGCTCGGCCCGCATCACGCCCGCCTGGGCGGCGAGCGGCTGGCCGTCGTGCAGGACCATCAGCGTCGGGATCGACTGGATTCCGTACCGTCCGGCGACGCCCGGCTCGGCATCGACGTCGACCTTGGCGAAGCGGTACTGGGGACGCAGGTGGGAGGCCTGCTCAAACTGAGGAGCCATGGCGCGGCAGGGTCCACACCAGGCGGCCCAGAAGTCGACGACGGTCAACCCGTCGGCCACGGCGGCGTCGAATGTGTCCGCGGTCAGATGCTCAATGGTCTCGGGCATGCGTGCTCCTTGTGAATGGGCAGGCCCGTCAGAGGACGAGCGCGCCGTGCTTGCGTGAGGTGAGGAAGATCCGCTCAAAGGCGAGCTTGGCCAGATGGGCCTGGGGCCCGGCCATGAGGTGGGCCTTGGGCCGGTGGCCATTGGTGCTGTCGCCGGCCAGGATGTGGTCGGCCTTGAAGATGACTCCGTTGTTGCCGGCGTCGAGGATGCAGATGGCCGACAGGTCGTGGAGGGGCAACGCCGCGGGGCTGGTTCCGGCCACATCCGCGGCCATGTTGCGCGCGGCCACCTTGGCCATCGCCTCGGTCATCTGGCCCGTCTTGGGGACGCCGGCCGGAACCGGAGTCGGCGCCGGCGGGGCAATGGCGATGGCAACACCGGCGGAATAGATGTCCGGGTGCTGGTGGTGGCGGTAGTGCTCGTCGACACCGATGAACCCCATCGGGTTGGCCAGGCCGTCGGCCTGGGCGACGGCGTCGACCCCGGTGAAGGGCGGCACGATCATGGAGTAGGCGAACGGCAGCGTGCGCCCGGACTCAAGCTTGATCTCCCGCTCCCCGACCTCGGTGATGACGCTGTTGGGGATGCCCTCAATCCCGAGCCGGTCAAAGAACCGCTCAATCATGGCCTGCGAGCCGCCCACGCCGCCCAGGCCGAAGTGCCCCAGGAACGGCTCGGCGGTGACGAACGTCACCGGCGCCACATCCTCCAGTCCCGCCTTCTTGATCTGGTGACGGACGTTGAGCAGGAACTCGTAGGAGGCGCCGAAGCAGGAACCGCCCTGGGCGGTGCCGATCACGACCGGACCCGGGTCGCGCAGGAACCGGCCCCAGGCGTCGCGCGCCAGCAGAGCGTGGTCCAGGTTGCACACCGACTGGGTGTGGCCCTGGTGCGGGCCCAGGCCAGGCACCTTCTCAAAGGCCAGCCGGGGGCCGGTGCCGACAAACAGCCGGTCGTAGGCGAGCGTCTCTCCGGAGGTGGTGGTCACCGTATGGCCGGCCGGATCGATCGCGGCCGCCGCCTCGTTGACGAAGCGGATGCCCTTCCGGGCGTAGAGCGGGGCCAGGGGGAACGTGACGTCCTCTGGATCGCGCAGGCCGAACGGCAGCCAGATCAGCGAGGGGATGAAGGTGAAGTCCGGACGGGGGTCGAGGACGACGATCTCATGGTGCTCCCCGACGAGCCGTCGGGTCTGAAGCGCCGCGGTCAGGCCGGCGAAACTCGATCCCAGGATGACGATGCGCTTGCGGTCCCGCATGATGATTCAGCTCCCACGTCTACACAACTGTACGGTAGTAGACGAGAAAGACTAGCACGTCTCGGAATCTTGTCAACTTCACAACTGTGCGCTTGTGCTAGCCTGCCGCGTATGGCGTCCTCCATCACACCGTCCCACCCGCTGCCGGAGCCGATGATTGAGCTGGTGGCGCAGCGGTTTCGCGTCCTCGGCGAGCCGATGCGGATCAAGCTTCTGGATCAGCTCCGTGACGGCGATGCCACCGTCGGCGAGCTTCAGGAGGCGCTCGGCGCCTCCCAGCAGAACGTGTCCAAACACCTTGGGATCCTCCATGCCGCCGGCATGGTGAGCCGGACCAAGCAGGGCAACCGCGTTCTGTACGCCATCAGCGACCCCAGCGTGTTTGCGCTCTGCGACCAGGTGTGCGGAGGGGTCCGTCGCCAACTCCAGGAGCTGGAGTCAATTCTCCAGCCCGCCGGCTAACCCACCAACCTCCGACTCCGCCGCCCGGTGGCTCGCCGCCAGGCGGCGGCCGTGGCCACGTCGGCCGGATAAGTCCGCCGGGCCGCCAGCAGGCTCAGGCCGGCCACCGCGAGCGGGACCGCCATGATCACAAACGTCAGGGCGAGAGCATGTCCGTTGGCATGGGAGGTGGGGTTCACGCTCCCGCCGGCCCCCGGGCCGCTGAGGAGGCCGGAGACGAAACCGAACACCACCGGGGAGATGGCGAATGCGAGCATGTACGGGACCGTCCGTACGCCCTCGGCCCGGCCCCACAGGCGCGGATGGATGACATCCAGGCGAGCCGCGTTCAAGGGGGCGTCCGGGGCGGCCAGGGCGGCGCCACCGACGATGAACAGCGGTACCGAGATGATCAGCAGCGGGCTGAGCAGCCCGGGCACAAAGATGACCGCGGCCGCGATGTACCCCACGGCGCCGACCACCACCCGGGCCGTCGGCCGGCCCTGGCGCAGCCACCGGTCGGCGACGCGGCCGGCGGCCACCACCCCCACCAGTGCTCCGACACCTACCAGCAACAGCACCAGCGTGGCCGGCCCCTGACCGAGGTGGTACCGGCTGCGCACCAGTTCGACGGCGAACGTCTGAACCCCGGCGAAGAAGATGTAGGCGAGCGCGGAGGCGACGATAATGATGCGGTTGGTCCGCACCCGGAGCACGTACCGGATGGCCGGCCAGATCGGCATGCCCACCGGATCCTCATCTGGAATGAGGTCGCGCCGGGGAGCCTGACCCTGGCGCAGGACAACGTCCTCGGCCAGCTCGTGCTCCTGGCGGTGGACGGCCTCCTCGTCGCCGGAGTTGCCCCCGCGGGGCGGCTCGGTGAGGAGCCCCCGGATGGCGATCGCCAGCGCCAGGCCCGGTACAGCCAGCCAGCCGAACCCGTAGCGCCAGCTGAGCAATCCGGCCAGGTTGCCGCTGCCCACCAGGCCGACACCGGAGCCGAGCAGCTCTCCGCTCAGGATCATGCCCCACGCCTGGGCGCGCTGGTGAGCGGGGAAGTAGTCGCCGGTGAGCGAGGCCAGGGTGGGACCGCTGGTGGCGGTGACCGCACCCAGCGCCACCCGGGTCAGCACCAGGACGGAGAAGGACGGGGCGAGAGCGCTGGCCAGCATGGCCGCGCTCCAGACGAGGATGCTGACCGCCAGCAGATTGACCCGGTTCACCCGGTCGGTGAGGATGCCGACCGGGATGGTGCCGACCGCGCCCGCCAGAGCGGCCACCGCGGCAATCATCCCGAGCTGGGTGTTGGAGATCCGCAGCGACCGCTCCAGCTCGGTCGCCACCGATCCCACGGTCCCGGTATCGGCGGCGTTGAGCATCAGGACGCAGCCGAGCAGGACGATCACCTTGAACTGGGCGGGGCCGCCCGCGCGGTCGACGAGGTGCCTCACGGTGATGGGCTCCGTCCGCCGTCGGGGCAGCCGGGGCGCTGTCGGTGACCGGCTCAAGCTGTGGTGCCGTCGCCCCCGGTCCGGCTCGGCCCGCCGCCCGTGCTGCCCCTCTCACCCCCGGCCCGGCTCTCGACGTAGGCGGCGAACTGCCGCTCAAATTGCGCCCACGTCCGTGCCTGCTCCGCCGCGCCGGCGGGTGGCCGCCCCGGCTCTCCCCATGCGATCTCACCGTCGCCAGCCGCGCGGGTGGAGGGGGTGCGGTCCGCGGTCGGAGTGCCGGCGACCTCGGCCAGGGCGTAGAAGCCGAGCACCATCATCATGACGGTGGTGGCCCGGACCCATTGCGGCGTGCCGAGGGCGACCGCGCTCATGGGGGCGAGCAGCGCCACTGCACAGGCGGTGCCCCCCGCGGCGCCGCGCGCGCCGCTGTGGCTGCCCCGGGATCTGACCAGGTAGGCGGCCAGGGCCACCACCACCAGATCAAGTACGAGGGGAACCGCCAGCACACCTTCGCTCTGCCCGCTCGCCGCCGTTACACGCGAGGCCGGTCATCCGCCTGACTGGTCGGCGGCGATGCGGGGCGCCCCCGGTAGACCTCTGACCGCAGACCGGCGGCCTGATGATCTGCGAGCATGTCGCCGGTCATGAACCTCGGAGGCACCGGATCAGAGTCCGGGCTGCGTGGCTCCGGTTCCGCCGCCGGTGTGCCCGCCCCGCGGTGAGCGTCTACGTCGATCACGCGTTCGCCTTCGGGGACTGGGGGCGCTGGACCGGAGGCGGGCATCTGCAGGCCGACAGCCTGGACGAGCTGCACGCCTTCGCCGAGCGCCTGGGTCTGCGCCGGGAGTGGTTTCAATCACGCCCCGGTCGGCCGGAGAACGATCATTACGACCTGACCGAGGCGGGACGCCGGCTGGCCCTGGAGCGGGGAGCGATCGCCGAGGACCGGCGCGCCGGCACCAGCCGGCGACGCGCGGTGCGGCGCCGCCGGTCCTCCGGGGCCATCAGTAGCGGGTGTGCATGAGGCGGTGCACCGCGGCCAGCGTCTCCTCGCCGATGGCCTGAGCCCGTTGGTGCCAGATCGCAGGCCGCCGCCGGGCCAAGCCGCTCAGTACCCGGAGGGATGGCGCTCCACGAACCCTCCGGCCGAGGAGACGCGGCGGGTTGACCAGCGGTCGTTCCCATTGGACGAGCCCTGGGCGGCGGTATCGAACCAGAGGCCGGCGATGTTGGCGTAGACGTGGCCGGCGTTGGCCCACAGCGTGATCCACTGGCCGTGACCGGGCGCGCCGTAGGTCTCCATCTGGCCTGAATCCTCGGTCTGGGCGAGCAGACCGCCGCCGTGCAGGGCATAGCCGACCGAGCCGGAGCAGTCATATCCGGAGGCGTTCCAGCTGCCGTGACCGCCGCCGTAGACATACGGCTTGAAGGCGATGGCGTTGGCGGCGGCGATCACCGCCTTGACCGCCGCCGGCGCGCTCGCCGGGGCCACCGCCAGGCCGTTGACGAGGGTGGCTGAGGCACCCGCCGTGGTGGCGGGGGGCGGCGGCGTGGCGGCCACCCTGGTGCCGCGGGCCACCCAGGACTGCAGGGTCCGGACCGTCTGGCGTCCCGCCGTGCCGCTGGCGGGCGTCAGGTGCGCCGCGGACTGAAATTGCCGCACGGCGGCGGCCGTCGCCGGGCCGAAGTCGCCGTCGGTGGCGGTGGCAATGCCCACTCGGGACAGCCAGGTCTGAAGGGTCGTCACGTCCCGGCCGCGGCTGCCGGTCCGGAGCACGCGCCGAATGGCGGCGGGCCGGGCGTGGCGCGACCGCCGTGCCCGGTGCGAGGAACGGGAGCGCCCCCGGGCGACGGGAGCGGTGACCGTCGCCCGCTTGTGCTGATCGGCCCACGCCTGGAGTGTCTGCTCGGTGTGGCTGCCGGCGGTGCCGCTGGCGGGGGTGAGATGCGCGGCGGTCTGGAACCGCCGGACGGCGGCCGCGGTCGCGGGGCCGTAGTCCCCATCGGTGGCGGTGGTGATGCCGACCGCGGTCAGCCAGCCCTGCAGCGTCTGCACGTCAGCGCCGTGATCGCCCACCCGCAGCACTCGCCGGATGGCGGCCCCGGTGGCCGCCTCCGAGACGGCCGGGAGCAGGAGCGACGCCGCCACGGTGGCGATCAGCAGCGCCCACAACGCGTGCCTGAAGCCGGACGCCCGGCGCTCGTCGGCGGTGGACAGGGCATGGGTTCTGGATCCGGGCACGCGAAACCCCACGGGTGGTTGACGTCATCTGGCTGCCTGATGCCTGCGGGGTTAGCTGACGGGCTCGCGCGGTGCGCTACCGGTGGATCACCACCGGATTCGCCCCAGGGAATCGGGTTCCCCGCTCCCCGGGGCGGCACCCGGGGATTCGGCATCAGCACACAACAGGGCCGGCGCGGGGAAGTTGCGGCGCGCGCTGAAGGGGGTGGACGAGAACCGGCCGCTGGTCAGCCTGATGACCGGGGGCCGAGGGCCGGGGTGGGGGGTCGGGATGTTTTGCGCGTATACCGCCCCAAATCTCCCACGCCCGCAGGGAGAGCCCGGGGCGGGCGCCGGTCCGCGCTGCCGCGGCGGATCAGCGCGTCCCGGTGATGAGACGCTCCCGGTCAAACAACGCCGAGACCAGCCGCCAGCCGAGCCGGTTGGCCGCCAGCAGGACGATCACCAGGGCGAACGCCAGGTTGCGGCTGGGGTGGATGACGTTGATGGCGAGCAGCGTGGTGACCGCGATGGTGGGCAGACTGGCCAGCATGCCGAGCTGCTGGGCGACCCGGACGTCGCTGGCGCGGGTGGAGATCGCCACCCCCAGCCAGATCGACCAGCCCGCTATCAGCGGGGTGAAGATCACCTGAGCGAGCACGTCGGGGCCCCGGATGAACGCGGAGGCCACCCCCGGATGGGCGAACAGCTCAACCAGAATCACGAACAGGGCAAACACCCCGTAGGCGATGGCGACCGACGGGACCAGCACGGCCAGCGCCTTGCCGAGCAGCAGCTCCTGCCGGCGGATGGGCGTGGTGAGCATCGGCTCCAGCGTGCCCTGCTGGCGCTCGCCGACCACGGCGTAGGCGGCCAGGGTGGCCGGGACCAGGGCCGGGATGGCCAGCAGGTAGAGCAGCTCATGGTGCTGGCGGATCGTCACCGAGGCGGCGGTGGAGGTGGCAAAGACGGAGACCAGGGGCTGGACCAGGAAGATGGCCGGGATGATCGCCATCCCGGCCACCATGGACCGGTTGCGGCGATACGTGCGCAGCTCCTTGCGGGTCACGGCGCGGATGCGCCGGCGGTTGAGGTTCATCGCCGCAGCGCCTCCGTGTCCTCGTCGACCAGCTCCAGGTAGACGTCCTCCAGCGATCGGTAGGACTCGCCGATCGCCAGCACATCAGCATCGGCGGCCACCAGGGCCCGGGTGATCGCCGGAGCGGCCACGGCCACGTCGGAGACCGAGACGCGGTAGGTCCCCTCGTCCTCCGACTGCCAGCCCTCCACGGCGGGAAGATCACCGAAGACCGCCTCCGGCTCGGTCAACGGAGCCTGGGTGCGGACCGTCAGCGCCTTGGCGAACAGCCGATCCCGGAGCTCCGCCGGCCGGCCGATGGTGCGCAGCGATGTGTCCAGGATGGCGACCCGGTCGCAGAGACGCTCGGCCTCCTCCAGGCGATGGGTGGTCAGGAAGATGGTGACGCCGCCCTGGCTGAGCTCGGCGATCAGGTCATGGACGTCGCGGCTGGCCACCGGATCCAGTCCGGCGGTCGGCTCGTCCAGGAACAGCACCTCCGGGTCGCTGAGCAGGGCCCGGGCCAGGGCCACGCGCTGGCGCAGCCCCTTGGACAGGGTTCCGCAGGGATCACGGGTCCGGTCGGCCAGGTTGACCGCCCGCAGCGCCTGCTCGATCCGCGCCGGTGGGCTGGAGACCTCGTACAGGTCAGCAAAGCACTCCAGGTTCTCGGCCACCGTCAGGCGGTCATACAGTCCCGGATTCTCCGGCATGATCGCGATGCGCCGCCGGATCTCCACGCCGTTCTGAGGAGCCAGCGGGATCCCGGCCACCACGGCGGACCCGGCAGAGGGGGCGATCAGCGTCCCCAGGGTCCGCACGGTCGTCGTCTTGCCGGCGCCGTTGGGGCCCAGGAAGCCGAACACCTCCCCATGCGCGATCTCAAACGTGACGTCCTCAAAGGCCACCCGCTCCCCGAAGCGCTTGCCGAGCCCCTGAGCCGACAGCGCGGGACCGTCAGAGGCGGACACCCGGGCGCGGGGGGAGCTCATGCCGATCCCCTGCCCGGGGTGAGCTCGCCCCAGGCCTCGCCCCCGCCGGGGCGCCGGTGCGCTGCCGCGATCAGGTCTGGAAACCGGTACGTGGTGCGGACGTTACCGCTGGGCAGGTTTGGATTCTGTAACAGTGGCCCCGGTGCCCCGCCCCGCCGCCGATTAGGATGCCCGCCGATGCGACGGCGCCCCGGGATGACCAGCGGCTGATGGCGACCCTGGAGCTGGGGACCGCGACCCTCGCCTATGAGCAGAGCGGGGCCGGGCCGGACATCGTGTGGCTGGCCGCCGGGGACAACCCGGGGGCGAACTGGCGGCGATACCAGACGCCCGCATTTGACGATGCGTACCGCAGCACCACCTACGACGCCCGCGGGGTGGGGGCGACCCGGTCGGCGACGGGGCCGCCCTGGCCGATCCCGGAGCATGCCGCCGATCTGGCGGCGCTCATCCAGGCGCTGTGCGCACCGCCGGTGTTCCTGGTCGGCCTGTCGATGGGATCGCTGATCGCCGTCCAGCTGGCGCATGACCGGCCGGAGCTGGTGCAGGCGGCGGTGGTGATGGGCACCTGCGTACGCAAGACCGGCTTCATCCGGGAGTGGGAGGAGGCCGAGATCGCCTTCCGCCGGGCCGGCGGGACGCTGCCGGCAGGGTTTGCCACCGCCCATTACGCCATGCAGTACTACCCGGCGGACGCGCTCGGCGACGACGCCACCTGGGAGCGGATCAAACCGTTTGTCAGCGCCGACTTCGCCGACCGGGACGGCGCCATGCTCGCCGCCCAGTGGGAGGCGTGCCTGGAGTACGACTCCGGGGAGCTGCTGCCGAACATCGCTGTGCCGGTGCACGCGGTCGCGTTCTCCGAGGATGTCCAGACCCCGCCCCAGCGGGTGCGGGAGGTGGCCGAGCAGGCGGCCGACGGCCATTTCCATCTGCTCGCCGGCCTCGGCCACGGCTCGGCGTTCGGGCACCGGCCGGACGTCGTCAACGGGTGCGTCCGAGCGATCGTCGACGGCGTGTCCGGGAGTTGACCGGGCGCTTCAGTCAGCGGGCGGCGATGCCGACTAACTCGGTGAGCACAGCACCCTCGCGGGCCACCTCGTGTCAGCCGCCTTCATCGCCCGACAGCCCATCTTCAACCGCAACCTCCAGGTTGTCAGCTACGAGCTGCTGTTCCGCGGGCACGGCTACACCGCCGATGCGCTGATCGACAACCCGGAGCGGGCGACCGCCACCGTCGTCCTCAACACGTTCACCGAGCTGGAGCTGGAGCGGATTGTGGGGACGAAGACCGCCTGGGTCAACGTGTCCCGGGAGTTCGTCCTCGACGGTCTGGTGCAGGCCGTGCCGCCGCGGCTGGGCGGCCTGGAGATCTCCGAGGAGGAGCTGTTTGACCCGGAGATGGTGGGGGCGCTGCGGGAGCTGAGGGCGCAGGGCTATCGACTGGCCCTTGACGACTTCCGGGCCCGGGTCGACGCCGAGCCGGTCCTGGAGCTGTTTGACGTGATCAAGCTGAACATGGCCGCGCTGGGGCGCGAGGGGGTGCGGGAGCAGGTGGAGCGGCTGCGGCCGCAGACCGAGGCGACGCTGCTGGCCGACAAGCTGGCCACCCAACCCGACCACGAATTCTGCGTCGGAGCCGGCTGCGATCTGTTCCAGGGCTTCTTCTTCTGCCGCCCGGCGATGGTGGGTACCCAGGGCATCTCGGCCAACCGCCTGGCGCTGCTCCAGGTGGTGGCCGCCCTGCATCAGCCCGACGTGGAGCTCAAGGACGTGGAGCAGCTCATCGCCCGCGACGTGGCGCTCAGCTTCCGGATGCTGCGCTACGTCAACTCGGCCTACTTCGGCCTGCGCGGCGACGTGCGCTCCATCGGCCAGGCGCTGGCGCTGCTGGGGCTGGACAACGTTCGGCGGTGGGCGACGCTGAGCGTGATGGCCAGCGTCGACGACAAGCCGACCGAGCTCACCGTGACCGCCCTCATCCGGGCCCGGTTCTGTGAGCTGGCCGGCGAGCAGCTGCACATCGCCACCCCGGCCGAGCTGTTCACCTTGGGCCTGTTCTCGGTCATCGACGCCATGATGGACGCGCCGATGCACGACGTGGTGGAGTCGCTGCCGCTGGCCGAGGACATGCGAGACGCGCTGGTGCTCCGGCAGGGGGTGATGGGGGAGCTGCTGGACTGCGTCACCGCCCTGGAGGCCGGCGAGTACGAGGTCCCCACCGCGTTTGTCTCCACCGCCGGGGAGCTGTACCTGACCGCGCTCCTCTGGGCCAACACGGCGAGCGAGTCCCTGTTTGGGGCCACCGGCGGGATCGCCCCGCCCGCCCCCGCCGCCAACGGCGCCGCCCACCCCGCCGCCACCCCGAACGGCACCAACGGCGCCGACAGCGCCACGTTTACCTTCGGCGCCGGTCACGGCGACGCCGGCGGATGGCTCCGGCGCGCCCGGGACGCCGTCACGGGATTCCTGAGCCGGCTGTTCGGTTAGCCGGCGTGCGTCCGGAGCCCTCGGACGGGAGGCGGCCCGGTCCGGCCTGATCGGTGGGATGTTTCCGGCGACATAGCCCGGAAATATCCCAACGTCTCAGCCGAAGCGGCCGCGGCGGGCGTCAGCCGGTCGCCGGCAGCCACCGGCGCGGCGCCTCCAGCAGGTCCCGGGGGGTGAGCACCACCCGCAGGTCACCCCAGTCGACGGCCACCTGACGGCCGGCCCAAGCCGTCTCCGGACCGGGGCCGGCGTCGGGGCGGAGCGGGTGGATGCCGTGCAGGCGGTGCGCGTAGCGAACGGCGTGGGCGCGCAGGGCCCGCTGGGCGTGCTGAACGCTCAGCCGCCAGCCGGCGGCCAGCATCCGGGAGCCGTGCCACAGCTCCCACCGCCAGCGCCGGAACGGAAACCGCCCGGTGGGCAGCAGGTGCAGGACATACGTCAACTCGATCGGCTCGGTCATCGGGTCAGCGGGTGGTCGGAGATTGGGGGCGCCCCGGCCACTCGATCCTAGTCAGCACTCACCAGCAGGTGGAGCGGGGCCCGGCCCCGCCGCCCCGCCGGCCCCAGCACCCCCATCCCGCGCAGGCAGTAGACGATTCGCTGGGCCAGGAGCAGCCGGCAGCCGACCAGGGTGCCGAGCTCCCGGGTGGTGAACGGTTCCGGCGGCAGGGGCGGCAGCAGGCCGATCAGATCCGAAGGATCCCTGATCACCCGCCCTCCGATCACGTCGACCAGCCGCCGCTGCCCGGGATCTGACGTCCGCCGCGGCCGCCGCCCCCGGACGGGCGCCGGTCCCCGCAGATGGTCCTCGCGCAGCAGCAGCACCTCCAACGTCAGATGGGGGTGGGTGACGAGCGCCGGGAAGGAGACGAGGCGCTCAAAGATCTCCAGGGCGCTCCCCTGGCGGGGCGAGCGCCGGGCCGAGACCACCTGGCCGGCAGCGTCCACCCGGAGGATGCGGCGGTCGGCCGCCACCGGGTAGACGACCCGGATCCGGTGGGCGTCCAGGAGGGCGTCGAGCTTGGGCCCGAGCGGGGCAAAGCCGCCGGTCTGGACCTCCACCAGCTCGCCGTCGGCCCGGACCAGGTCGATGACGAAGCGGCCGAGCGGCACCTCCATCCGATCCCCCGGCCGAGCCAGCCGCGCCTTGAGCGCAGCATGGAGCGGCCCCTCGCGCAGGACGCCGATGCCCGGCGTCCGGGGTCCGGTTCCGGCCGGCGCCGGGAGCGCAACCGCTCCTACAGTGAGGCCATGGCCGGGCTGCGGGCTCATCCTCGATGGCGTTCTCCCCATGACCGGGAGATCCTGCGTCTGGCCGCGCCCGCGTTCGGGGCGCTGGCGGCCGGACCGCTGTACACGCTGGCCGATACGGCGATTGTGGGGCATCTGGGAACCCGCCAGCTGGCCGCGCTGGCGCTGGCGGGGGCCATCGTCTCGGCCATCACCCAGCTCAGCGACTTTCTGTCCTACACCACCACGGCGCAGGTGGCCCGGCTGCACGGCGCCGGGCAGGAAGGGCGGGCCGGCGGGATGGCCGCCCAGGCGCTGTGGCTCTCGCTGGGCACCGGGATCGTGATCGCCGTGATCCTGGCCGCGCTCGCCGGGCCGGTGGCCAGCGGGCTGAACGGCCCGGCCGCCGACGTGGGCGCCCTCACCGCCCGGTACGTGGCGCTGAGCGCGATCGGCCTGCCCGGGATGCTGGTGGCGCTGGCCGGGGAGGGGTTCCTCCGCGGGATGTCCGATCTGCGCACGCCGCTGCGGATCCTGGTGGCCTGCAACGCCGCCAACGTGGTGCTGGAGGTGGTGCTCGTCTACGGGCTGGGCCTGGGCCTGGACGGGTCGGCGCTGGGAACGGTCGTCGCCCAGCTGGCCATGGGCGTCCTGTTCGCCCGGCCGATGCTCCAGGCCCCGGCCGACAGCCGGCGCCCCTCGCTGGAGCGGATCCGGCCGCTGGTCCGGATGGGCGCTCACCTGACCGTGCGCTCGGCGGCGCTGCTCGGCGCCTTCCTGCTGGCCAGCGCTCTGGCCGCGCGCATCGGGACCGCCAGCCTGGGTGCGCATCAGATCGCGTTTCAGCTGTACCTGTTCCTGTCGCTGGTGCTCGATGCCATCGCCATCGCCGGGCAGATCCTCGTCGCCCGCCTGCTCGGCGCCGGGGACGCCGCCGGCGCCAGGGGGGCCGCCAAGCGGATGATCGGCTGGGCGCTGGTGGCCGGCGTCGTCTTCGGGGCGCTCCTTCTGGCCGGGACCAACATCATCCCCCGGGTGTTCTCCAGTGATCCCCGCGTCTGGGCGCGGGCGTCGTCGGCCTGGCCGCTGTTTGCCGCGATGCAGCCGGTGGCGGCGGTGGTGTTCGCCCTGGACGGGATCCTGATCGGCGCCGGCGACACGCGGTACCTGGCCGGGGCCATGGTGGTGAGCCTGGCGGTGTTTGTGCCCGCAGCGCTGGCCGCCGGGACGCTGGCCGGGCTGTGGGCGGCGCTCGATGTGCTCATGGTGACGCGGCTGGTCACCCTGGCGATCCGGTTTGCCCGGGGCCGGTGGATGGTGCTGGGCGCCTCGGGACTGCGCGCCGACGGCCTGGCCGACGCGGCCTGAGGTCAGGTCCGGGCGATCCGGGCCGCCGCCACGGCGGCCTGACCGAACGCTATCCCCCCGTCGTTGGGCGGCAGGCGCTCCGGCACCAGCACGCGCAGCCCGGCCCGGGCGAGACCGGCCGCGGTGCGCTCCAGCAGCAGCCGGTTCTGGAACGTGCCCCCGGAGAGCACCACCGTGTCCAGCCCGCGCGTGCCCGCCAACTGGATGCAGGCGGCGGTGGTGGCGGCGGCCACCGCGTTGTGAAACCGAGCGGCGATCCGGCCAACCGGCACGCCAAGCTCACGCTCCCGGGCGACGGCCGTCACCGTCTCCCGGGCATCGAGGACAAGGCCGTCCGCCGCGTCCACCAGCGCCAGGGGGTAGGCGCCGGTCTCGGCGGGGTCGCAGATCGCCTCCAGCTCCGCCGCCGCCTGGCCCTCATAGCTGACGCTCAGCCGGATGGCGCACAGGGCGGAGACCGCGTCAAACAGCCGCCCCATGCTCGTCGTCGGCGGCGAGGCCAGCCCGGTGCGGCACAGCTCGGCCACGCGCTCCCACCAGCGGCGGTCGATGCTTCCGGCGAGGGCGGCCGGGGGCGCGGCCGCCCGGTCGGCCTCCACCAGCCAGGCGCAGGCCATCCGCCACGGCTCGCGGATCGCCTGGGCGCCCCCGGGTAGCCGCACGGGGTGCAGGTGGCCGGCACGCTCGAACCCCTCCAGGTCGCCGGCGAGCAGTTCCCCGCCCCAGATCGACCGGTCGGTGCCGAGGCCGGTGCCGTCGAAGATGGCTCCCAGGGCGGGGCCGCGCTCGCCGTGCTCGGCCAGGCCGGCGGCCAGATGGGCGTGATGGTGCTGCACCGCCACCGGGACCAGCTCCGGCCGGTCCAGGGCATAACGGGTCGACAGGTAGTCCGGGTGCAGATCGAAGGCGACGATCTCCGGGTCGACGTCGAACAGGCGCCGGAAGTGCTCGACGCCGTCGCTGAAGCTGCGCAGGGTCTCGTAGTTCTCCAGATCGCCGATGTGGTGAGAGACCCATGCCCGGTGGCCGCGGACCAGGCAGAACGTGCTCTTGAGCTCGGCCCCGCAGGCCAGCACCGGGCGCTCGGCGGCCACCGGCAGGCGCAGCGGAGCCGGGGCGTACCCGCGGGAGCGCCGGATGAACAGCGGCGCCTCTCGCCGGCTGACCGCCCGCAGCACCGAGTCGTCGGTCCGGGTCTCGATCGGCCGGTCGTGGAGCAGGAACAGGTCGGCGATCCCGGCCAACCGGACCAGTGCCTCGTCATCGCGGTAGGCGATCGGCTCGTCGGAGACGTTGCCGCTCGTCATCACCAGCGGCTCTCCCAGGTCACCGAGGAGCAGCTGGTGCAGCGGCGAGTACGGGAGCATGACCCCCAGGTCCGGTGAGCCGGGGGCCACGCCGGGGGCCACGCCGGCGGCCACCCGGGCCTCCGGCCCCCGGCGGGCGATCACGATCGGCCGCTGCGGCCGGCCCAGGAGCACCGCCTCGGCGTCGCTGAGCTCCACCAGCTCCCGAGCCGCCCGCTCGTCGGCCACCATCAGCGCAAACGGCCGGTCCTCCCGGTGCTTGCGCGCCCGCAGCGCGGCCACCGCCCGCTCGTCGGCGGCTCGGCAGGCCAGGTGAAACCCGCCAATGCCCTTCACCGCCAGGATGGCGCCGGTGCGCAGCGCGGCCTCGGCGGCGGCCAGGGCCGCCTCCGGGTCGGCCACCGGCGCGCCCCCGGGGGTGACCAGCGCCAGCGCCGGGCCGCAGTCCGGGCAGGCGTTGGGCTGGGCATGGAAGCGGCGATCCGCCGGATCGTCGTACTCGGCCTGGCAGGCCGGGCACATGTGAAAGCCGGCCATCGTCGTCCCCGGCCGGTCATAGGGGACGCTGCGGATGATGGAGAACCGGGGACCGCAGTCGGTGCAGTTGATGAAGGGGTAGCGGTGGCGCCGGTCGTCCGGGTCTGACAGCTCGGCCAGGCAGGCCGCGCAGGGGGCGGTGTCCGGCGCCACCGGGGCGTCCGGGGCCGTGGCGCCGATGCTGGCGGCGATCCGGAAACCGGGCTCGCCGGTCGGCGCCACCGGCTCGGCGTGGACTCGCTCCAGCACCGCCAGGGGTGGCGCCTGGACCGCCACCTGCTCGGTGAACTCCCGGACCGCCGCCGGGGCTCCCTCCACCTCAATCAGGACGCCCGCCGCGTCGTTGAGCACAAAGCCGCTCAGGCCGAGCCGGCCGGCCAGCCGGTAGACGTGGGGGCGGAAGCCGACCCCCTGGACGATGCCCTGGACCCGCAGGCGCGTCCGGACGGCGGGCGGCTCGGCCGCGGTCACCCCGACCGGAGGCTGGAGCGCGGTCACGCCGCCGGGGCTTCGATCAGGGCGCGCAGGAGGTGGTAGGCCGTGGCCTGGGCCTCCTGGATGCGGGGGATGTGCTGCGACGGGCTGATCACGATGTGGTCGGCGAGCGCGTCGGCGGCCACCCGGCCGCCGTCATAGCCGACGAACGCCACCGTCTCCAGACCCCCCCGGCGGGCCTGCACCAGCGCGTCCAGCACGCTCAGCGAGTTGCCGCTGGTCGACAGGGTGACCAGCACATCGCCAGGGCGGCCGTAGGCGATGACCTGGCGAGCGAACACCGCCGCCGGACCGATGTCGTTGGCCAGAGCGGTGATGATCGCCTGATCGGCGGTGAGGTCGACGGCCGGCCGGGCCGGCCAGCCACAACCCGGCGGCGGCGAGACCAGGTCGGCCACCAGGTCGGTGGCGTCGGTGGCCGAGCCGCCGTTGCCGAGGGCGAGCAGGCGACCGCCGGAGGCGTAGGCGCGGCCGACGGCGTCCGCGGCGCCCCGGAGCGCGGCACCGCTCTCGGTGATGGTGGCGGCCCGCAGCGCCCGCACCTCCTCGGCCTTCATGATGACCGAGCCGGCCACGTCGGCCAGGACGGCGTCCAGATCGTCCTCCCGCTCGGCCAGGAAGGGATACAGGAAGCCGGAGGCACCGACATCATGGACGGGTTGCCGGCTGCGACCGGCCAGGAGGCCGCGGTGCTCAAAGAACACGTGCACGAGCTCCCACAGGACGTGGTAGGCGGTCTCGGTGAGCTCCTGGCGCACCAGCGGGTCAGGGCTCGGCGGCTCCAGCTCCCATTCGGCACCGAGCGGAGCGAATGCCACCGTCAGGCAGCCCCGCCGGCGGGCGGCGGCGACCGCGTCGAGCAGCGCCCGCCCGTCCGCCGGCTCACCGAAGGCGAGAACGATGTCGTCAGGTTCGGCGGTCAGGGCGAGCTCGGTGTCGATCGCCGCCGAGGCCCCCACCAGCCCCAGGGCGGGCAGGGCCCGCTTGCCGACGATCACCGGGTGCACAAACTCCACGGCCACGTGCCGGACGTCTGACCGGGCGGCGGGGGTGATGCCGACCGCCAGCAGCCGGCCCTGGCGGGCGAACCGCTCGGCCAGCTGATGGCACAGGCGAGCCAGGTCGGCGGCCCGCGTGGCAAAGAACCGCTCGCCGGGGCCGGCCCGCGCCTGAAGCCAGGCGGCGAGGACGCGCTGGTTGACCCCGGCAGTGCCGGTGGCGGTCATGCCAGGGCAGCGCGCTCGGACACCACCGCCGCCAGCCACTGGCGGACCGCGCCCACGCCGTCGCCGGTGCGGGCGCTCACCGGCAGCGTGCGCACCCCGGGGTGGACGGCGTCCAGGTGGTAGAGCAGCCGGTCAAGGTCGACATCCAGATGGGGGAGGAGATCCAGCTTGTTGATGACCACCAGCTCACAGCTGCGGAACATGAGCGGGTACTTGAGCGGCTTGTCGTCGCCCTCGGTGACGGCGCACACCATCGCTCGCACGTCCTCGCCGATGCGGAATTCAGCGGGACACACCAGATTGCCGACGTTCTCGACGATCAGCAGGTCAAGGTCGTCCAGGGGCAGAGCCGGGAGCGCGGAGCGGACCATGTTGGCGTCCAGGTGGCACTCGCCGCCGAAGCCGTTGCCGGTGTTGAGCTGCACCACCGGCACGTGGAGGCCGGCCAGACGGTCGGCATCGTAGGAGCCCTGGACGTCACCCTCCAGCACGCCGACCCGGATCCCATCAAGCGGCTCGGCCAGGACGCGTTCCAGCAGTGTCGTCTTGCCGGCGCCGGGGGCGCTCATCAGGTTGACCACGGTGACCCCGTGGCGATCGAAATCGTCACGGTTGGCCCGGGCGATCGTGTTGTTGGCGTCCAGCGCGTCCTCCACGATCCTCACCTTGGTCCGATGCATGCCGCCTCCTCAGGCTGCGCAGGCCCGGCGTCGGGCTCCTGCACCTCGATGTAGTCGATCTCCAGCTCCTCCCCGGCGGTCACGGCCACGCCGGCCGACCTGCAGACGGGACAGCGGAACACCGGCCAGTCCGGTGCCCAGCTGTGCCCGCAGGCCTCGCAGGCGAGGGTGGCGTCGATCTCCACGCACTCCAGCGCCGCCCCGTGGCAGATGGTGTCCCGGGTCACGATCCCCCAGTAGAACTCCAGCGAGTCGGCCACCACCTGGCGCAGGCGGCCCACCCGGAGGCAGACGCCGGTGACCGGCCGGCCGGCGGCGTGTCGCTCGGCCGTCTCCAGCACGGCCCCGGCGATCGACAGCTCATGCACCGCGCAGCTCCTGGACGGTCTCCAGCACCACCTCCACGGCCCGGGCCACCGCGCCCGCCACCGGGCCGCTGAGCCCGAGGCCGACGTCCTCCACCACCTCGGGTTCGCAGGCGACCACCATCACCCGGCCGGGCCAGCCGCCGACGTACTTGACGAAGCGCAGCACGGTCTCCGGATCCATCCCGTGGGGGTCGAGCATCTGCCCGTCCTGGATGTCGCCGTCGACCCCGTCCTCGGTGGCCTCCATCACATACAGCGTCCCGGGAGGGCTGCCCTGACGGCTGACGTCAACCAGGACGAGCGCGTCGTAGCCGCGCATCACCTCGTAGGCCAGGTCAAGCCCGCCGGAGCCGAAGTCCATCACCTGGACGCCGTCGGGCAGCGGCCGCTCGGCCAGCCGTCGCGCCACCTCGCCGCCGAAGCCGTCGTCCCGCAGCCAGGCGTTACCGATGCCGGCGATGAGGATCTGCCGAATGGCGGGGGTGGTGGCGGCGTCGGTCATGGCTGCTGCACCTCATGGGGGAAGAAGAACAGGTAGCGGCCGGTCTCACGCATCAGATCCTGGCCGGGGTCGTCGTCGACGGTCACCGCCAGATGGACCCGATCGTCGTAGTCGACATAGATGCGTTCCAGGGTGGCGGAGCGGCCGTGGAGCATCCGGTCAAACGGGTCCCGGTCGGCTCCCGGGCGAAGGATGAGGCGGGCGCCGCGCTCAAACCGGACCCCGTCGACGACCGCGTGCGCCTCGCCCGGGTTGTCGTCCGCGCCGGGCGGGCGGGATGGTGTCAGCCCGGCGTGGAGGGCGATGATGTCGTCGGGAGCCGCCTGGAGGGCTCGGTCCAGCATGACGGCCACCGCCGGATCGGCGGCGCGCGCGTCACGCCGCTCGGCGTCGGACAGCGTTTGGACGTGGAGGAGGAGGGCCTCCTCAATCTCGGTGTTGTCAAACAGGCTGCCGCGGCTCTGGGGGGCGATCCGGGGATGATCCGGCAGGACGATGGTGGCGCCCAGGACGGTGTCGTCGGCCGGCGTGGCCAGCACCGGCCAGATGTTGATGCTGGTCCGGCCGGCCTCCAGCGGGGAGATGAACCGGCCCGCCGACAGGCGGAGCACGATGTGGGTGGAGATCAGGGCGTGTTCCAGGGCGTGGGCGCGATCCAGGCCGGGGGCGGCCTCGGCGGTGTTGTGGACGCAGGCCCGGACGAGACCGCTCGCTTCCGAGCGGACGGTGAACCGCCCGCCATCAAACGCGGCCGACCGGCGCTCACCGATCGGCACCGGCCCCAGCGCCACGCGCTGCTCCTCGGCCCGGTGCCCGTCGCCGCTCGGCCGCAGGAAGCGCAGCTCCCCGGTCAGGGTCGCTCCCGGCGCCGGGCGGGCCAGGCACTCCAACCGGGCGTGGTCATGGGCGCCGGCGCATTCGGCGGCATACACGGGTGGGTAGACGATGCCGAACGGTGTGGGGGTGGCGTTCTTGGCCGAGCCCGGGGTGTACGGGTACAGGGCATAGCCCTCATACAGCAGCGTGGAGACAAGCTCATCGAGCATCAGTGCCCGCTTGCGATCTCCACCTGGGTGGTGGCGCGCAGGGAGGCAAAGAACTCCGGCACGGCGCGCTCCAGGGCGCCGCCTCCGGAGATGCCCTCCCAGCGGCGCTTGATGAGTCCCACCAGGCGGTAGCACTGGTCGATGGGCGCGATCACGTACTGCCCCGGATCGGAGAGCCGGTTGACGATCAGCGCCTCGGCATCGGCGTCCAGGTCGGCCAGGACCGGGTTGCGCGCCACCAGGTCATCCCAGGCGCTGAGGTCCAGCTCGGACTCGGTGGCGCCGACCGGGCTGGGATACAGCGCCGCCACCCCACCGGTCACCGTGCTGCGCATGAAGAACGCCAGCCGGATCGGGATCCCGAACCGGTCCCACATCTCGGCGTCGCAGTCAAACCCGGTCAGCCAGGTCGTCCGCATCCCGGTCGGCCGGTACTCCGGGTCACCGGAGTGTCGCGCCCAGCAGGGCTCACAGGCGCAGTCGATCCGCCGCTCGGTCAGGTGCAGCAGATGGCGGTGGTCTTCCGGGACGGTGGTGCCGCACAGGTCGCAGCGCTCCACCGGCGGCGAGGACTGCCGCACGGTCAACTGGCCCGGCGCGCCGGCGGAGCCGGGCGAGCCGGCCGGTCCTCCGGCCAGGGCGCGTAGCCGCGACACCGTCTCGGCCCGGCGCCGGGCGGCGATCAGGGATTCCAGCCGGTCGCTCACACGGCCACCCGCAGCCCCTCGTCGTGCAGCAGTGGCACCGGTGCCAGCTGGAGCGGCTCGCCGCCGGCGGCCCGCCCCGCCCGGGGCAGGTCGAACTCCAGCAGACAGTGCGGGCAGCGGAGCATCGGTCCGGCCAGCTCGCCGTCGTGGAGCGGCTCGCCGCACCCGGCGCAGGTGTCGCGGTAGGCGAGCAGCGTGCCGTCGATGTTGACCACCAGCAGCCCGGCGCCGTCGATGGCGATCGCCCGCAACTCGCCGGCGGCCAGGTCGCCGATCTGGTCGACGGCCAGCCAGCGCACGGGCCGCTCGTCGGCCGCGGGCTCGCCCGCGCCGTCAAGCCCCTCCACCTCCAGCCCCACCAGGTCCGGGGCGTGCTCGTCCAGGGCCTGCTTGATGGCCAGCTCCAGCGTGGACTGGGAGGCGGCGCAGCCGTGGCAGCTGCCCTGCAGGGCCAGCCGGGCCACCCCGTGTTCGATGCCGCGCAGCTCCACGTCTCCGCCGTGGGACTCCATGTACGGACGCACCGAATCCAGCGCCTCCAGCACCCGGTCCTGCAGCGACACCGGGTACAGGTCATGGATGAGCAGCAGGCTGGCCACCGCGCCGTCCCCGGCCAGCTCATCCAGGATGCCGGCCCCCGCGTCGCCGGCCGCCTCGACGGTGGTCATGATCCGGCGCAGGCCGTCGCCGTACATGGCGACCACCGCGCCCACGAGCTCATGGGCGAGCTCCCGCGCTGCCGGGTCGTCCAGCCCGTCGACCGCGTCGGAGAGCGACTGCACCCGCTCCAGGAGCTCGTCCGGTGAGGTGAGCTGGTTCACCGGGCGCCCTCAGCAGAGACCGGTGGGGGTGTGGACGACCTTGCGCACCTTGCCCTTACCGGTGTACATGTGCACCCCGCAGGGCAGACAGGGATCAAAGCTGCGCACGGCGCGCATGATGTCGATGCCCTTGAAGTTGTCCGGTCCGTTCTCCTCAAAGATGGGCGTGTTCTGGACCGCATCCTCATAGGGACCCGGCGTCCCGTACACGTCGCGCGGGCTGGCGTTCCACGGGGTGGGCGGATAGGGCTGGTAGTTGGCGATCTTCCCCTCCCGGATGACCATGTGATGAGAGAGCACGCCCCGGGCGGCCTCGTGGAAACCGCAGCTGATCGCCTCATCGGGAACGGTGAAGTCGTTCCAGCTCTTCGTCCGGCCGGCCCGCACCTCCTTGAGCGCGCGCTCCAGGCAATGCAGGGCGATGAGCGCCGAGTAGGCCTGGTGGTAGGAGCGAGCCCGGTCGCGCTCGATGGCGTTGGACTTCTCCGGCACCTTCCACTCCAGCTCCATCTCGGGCATCGCGGCCGACTTGGGGAGCACCATCTGGATGGAGTGACCGGTGGCCTTGGCGTAGCCGAAGTCGACCAGCCCCGCCTTGGCCGTGCACCATTGCCGGGCGAATGGGCCCCCGCCGGTGTCACAGCAGACGTGGGTGTCGGTCCGCTTGTCGTAGATCCGGGGCGACACCACCCAGCTGTACTTGCCGGCGAAGTCGCGCTTCTGGGGCTTGGGCAGCGTCACCTTGTTCCACGGATGGTTCTTGTCCACCGGGTTGCCGAGCGGGTCCCGGGAGACGAGCGTCGGCTCGTTATCCCAGCCGTCGAAGTACGAGCTGCCCAGCAGGATCCGGATGGCCAGGTTGATCTCCACCAGGTCGGTGGTGATCAGCTCGCCGCCGATGGCGAGCCCGGGCGTGATGTAGCGCTTGCGACCCCACTCGGTCATGTTGCGGTAGCTGTAATCGACGTAGTCCGGGTCGTCGAACGATCCCCAGTTGACCAGGTTCGTCTCCCGGTAGCCGACCATGTCGTAGCCGGGGAGCTCCTGGAGGAAGAAGTCATACAGGTCGTCATGCATGGGCACGACCCGCTTGACGTAATCGAAGTAACGCATCAGCCGCACGTAGTAGTCAGTGCAGGTCTGATGGGTGATGTCGGCGCTGCAGCCACCGGGCATGATCGTCGACGGGTGGGTGTGGCGGCCACCGAACAGGCAGTACATCTCCCGGGTGTAACGGGCCACCTGAAGCGTTTCCAGGTAGAAGCTGCCGGTGAACGGGTTGAGCGCCCGCATGATGTCGGCGATCGTGTTATAGCCGTGGATGTCCCGGTGGGGCGCTGATGTCTTATCCGCCGTGGCCAGCAGGGTGGGATTGGTGTCCTTGACCATCTGCTCGCAGAAGTCGACGTTGGCCATGCAGTCGTTGAAGATGGCGTGATCGAACATGTAGTCGGCGGTCTCGGCCAGGTTGAACGCCAGGTCACCGAGCGGCGGCGGCTTGACCCCGTAGGCCATGTTCTGGTTCAGGCATGAGCAGGTGCAGTGGTTGTCACCGCAGATGCCGCAGATCCGGCTGGTGATGAAATGCGCGTCCCGGGGGTCGATGCCCTTCATGAAGATGTCGAACCCGCGGAAGATCATCGAGGTGCTGTAGCACTTGAGCACCTGCTGGTTGGAGAAGTCGATCTCGGTGTGGATGCCGAGGCTGCCGACGATCCGGGTGATCGGATCCCAGGACATCTCCTTGACGACGACCTTCTGCTCGGTGGGCGTCTCTGCTGTGGCCATTTACGCTCTCCTCGTCACGTTCACGCTCGTCAGGGGTCAGGCGGGCTACCAGCGCGGGGTGTAGCCGGTGCTCAACGTCGGCCCCCGCCGTCGCCACTCCGGCTCCACATCGAACTTGGTGTCGATGTTGCGCTTGCGGAAGTAGCGGAACACCGGCCCGTAGGTGAACCGCTGGAAGTTGGCCCCGGCGTTGCCCCACGGATCCGGGTCCATGAACGGCATGTACTTGTCCGGGAAGCCGGGCATGGTGCAGGCCATGCAGATGCCGCCCACGTTGGGACAGCCGCCGATCCCGTTGATCCAGCCGCGCACCGGCACGTTGCACTTGACCACCGGGCCCTTGCAGCCGAGCTTGACCAGGCAGCGGTGATCGTTGCCGTACTGGGTGGCGAAGTTGCCCTGCTCGGTGAAGCCGGCCCGGTTGCAGCTCTCGCGCACGGTGCGGTCAAACAGCCACTTGGGACGCAGCTGCTCATCCAGCTCCGGCGCCGGCGCCATCCCGGCCAGATGGAACACCAGGTACATCAGGACCTCGGTCATGTTGTCCGGCTGGGCCGGGCAGCCCGGGATGCAGACCACCGGAATTCCGGCCTTGGAGCGCCACTTCCAGCCCAGGTAGTCCGGCACCCCCATCGCGCCGGTGGGGTTGTTCTTCATCGCCGGGATCCCACCGTAGGTGGCGCAGGTGCCCACGGCCACCACCGCCGCCGCCTTGGGGGCCAGCCGGTCGATCCACTCGTTGAGCGTGATCGGCTGCCCGTCGGCCGGGTTGACGCCGAACCCGGTCCAATGCCCGTCGCCGTTGATCTGCTCGTTGCCGACCGAGCCCTCCACCACCAGGACGAACGGGTCCAGCTTGCCCTCCTCGGCGTCATACCAGGCCTGGATGTACTCGTCGCCGACCTCAAAGGCGATGACCTGGTTGTGGATGACGACCCGGGGCATACCCGGGATGACGCCCTGAATGATGTCCTCCAGACTGGGGTTGGTGGCCGATGTCATCGCCACCGAATCACCCTCGCAACTAAGACCGGTGGTCATCCACAGGACGTGAGCGGTGATCTGCTCGGTCTCGTGTTGCCGGGGGGAGTACTCAACGTTGGTCGCCATCGGTGTCGCTCTCCTTCAGGGCAGGTGTCCGTTCAACAGATGCGCGGCAGCGGGTCGCCCACCAGCTGGTCCATCACCCGCCGGCCGCCAAAGCTCGTCTCCACCAGCACCAGGCCAGGCGGATCCGGCCGGGCCTCGCCGATGACCGCGGCCTGCTCGCATCCCGGGACCCGGCGCAGCGCGGCCAGCGCCGTGTCGGCCGCGCCCGGGGCCACGAAGGCCACCAGCCGGCCCTCGTTGGCGATGTACATGGGGTCGATGCCGAGCAGCTCGGCCGCGGCCGCCACCACGGGCGCCACCGGCACCGCGGCCTCGTCGGTGACGATCGCCACCGATGAGGCCCGGGCCAGCTCGTTGAGCACCGAGGCCACGCCGCCGCGGGTGGCGTCGCGCATGCAGTGCAGGTCCTCGCCGGCGGCCTGGAGCAGGGCGTCGGCGACCGGCCAGAGCGAGCAGGTGTCGGACTCCAGGTCGGCGTCGAGGTCGAACTGGTTGCGGGCGAGCATGATCGCGGTGCCGTGCTCGCCGATGGGGCCGGAGACGAGCACCCGGTCGCCGGGGCGGATGGCGTCCGGCGCCAGCTGCGCCCGGGGGTCAAGCACGCCGATGCCGCTGGTGCACAGGTACATCTGGTCGGCGGCGCCGCGTTCCACCACCTTGGTATCGCCCCCGACGATCTGCACCCCGGCCGCCTCGGCGGTGGCGGCGATCGCCTCCACCTCGGTCCGCAGGATGGCGGTGTCCAGCCCCTCCTCCAGGATCATCGACAGGCTCAGGGCCAGCGGACGGGCCCCGGAGACCGCCAGGTCGTTGACGGTCCCGTTGACGGCGAGCTCGCCGATGGACCCGCCGGGGAAGCGCAGCGGCTTGACCACAAAGCTGTCGGTGGTCATGGCCAGCCGGGCGCCCCCGGCCAGCACCGTCCCGGCGTCGCCGAGCGCGGCCAGCGGCGCATCGCCGGTGGGCGCCAGCGCCGGCACCAGCAGGCCCTCGATGAGCGTCTGGGTGGCCTTGCCGCCGGCTCCGTGGGCGAGGGTGATCTGCTCGTCGCGCAGGCGCGGGCGCTTGGCGCGCGCCGTCTCGATGATGTTCAGGACGCGCTGCTCGCGATCACTGCGGGCGGAGGTGTCAGCCGGGCTCATACCGCCGTCCGCTCCCGGGCGAACCGCCCAAAGTTGTAATAGGCGGCGCAGGCCCCTTCGGGAGAGACCATGCACGTGCCGATGGCGTGCTCCGGGGTGCAGGCGGTGCCGAACACCTTGCATTCCCACGGCTTGATCACGCCCTTGAGCACCTCGCCGCACTGACACGCCTTGGGGTCGGCCACCCGCACCCCGGGGGTCTGAAACCGGCGCTCGGCGTCGAACTCGGCGTAGGCGTCCGACAGCCGCAGGGCGCTCTGGGAGA
The DNA here is from genome assembly GCA_963753235.1 of uncultured Solirubrobacteraceae bacterium. GTDB lineage: Bacteria > Actinomycetota > Thermoleophilia > Solirubrobacterales > Solirubrobacteraceae > Palsa-465. Next base: position 52,311 of record CAVWBJ010000003.1, read on the forward strand.
TGAAACCCAGCCCGCGCCACTCAAAGTGGGGACGCAGGGCGAACACCTCGGACATCACCTCCAGCGCCCGCAGGTTGCCCTCCCGGGGCACGACGCGGGTGTACTGGTTCTCCACCTGGCAGCGCCCGCCCGAAAGCTGGCGCAGGATCATCAGGATCGACTGGAGGATGTCCAGCGGCTCAAATCCGGAGATGACGACCGGCCGTCCGTAGTCCGCGGGGATGAACTCAAACGGCCGCGCGCCCACCACCGTGCACACGTGACCGGGGCCGATGAACCCGTCCAGGCGCAGGTCCGGCGACTCCAGCAGCGCCCGCAGCGGAGGCACGATCGTCACGTGGTTGCAGATACAGGAGAAGTTGGTCACCCCCTCGGCCTTGGCCCGGCGCAGGGTGAGCGCCGTCGAGGGCGCCGTGGTCTCAAAGCCGATGGCAAAGAACACCACCTCGCGCTCCGGGTTCTCCCGGGCGATCCGCAGCGCGTCGAGCGGTGAGTAGACCATGCGCACGTCGGCTCCCTGGGCCTTGGCGTCCAGGAGGGTGTACTGCGAGCCGGGGACGCGGAGCATGTCGCCGAAGGAGGTGAAGATGACGCCGTCCTGGCGAGCCACCGCAATCCCGTCGTCGACGCGCCCCATGGGAATGACACACACCGGACAGCCGGGCCCATGCACCAGCTCGACATGGTCAGGCAGCAGGTCGGCGATCCCGTACTTGTAGATGGAGTGGGTGTGGCCGCCGCACACCTCCATCACCTTGTAGTGGCGCCCCGGCTCCAGCTCGGCCAGGATCTCCCCGGCGAGCGCCCGCCCCAGCTGGGCGTTGCGGAACTCGTCGACGAACCTCACGGAGCCAACCCGATCGCCACACCGGCGTGGACGAGCACCGTGGCCCCGGGGGCCGCCCCGCCGACGAGGTCGATGACGACGTCATGGGTGTGACCGTGGTCGTCGGCGCAGACGGCGCTGTCGGCGCCCACGGCCAGGACGCGCATGGGCCGGGCCTCGTCGCTGCAGGTGATGCAGTGACCCGAGGCCGGGTCGCAGCCGGCACCGGATGGGGCGGTCATTCGATCACGCTCGCCTTGAGCTCCTCCAGCTCCTGCTCGTACTCGGCGCCCATCCGCTCCAGCAGGCGCAGCGTCGCCTGCGCCTCCTCCTCGTCGACCTTGGACAGGGCGAACCCGACGTGGATGAGGACCCAGTCGCCCGGCGCCGCCCCGCCGCCGGCATCGTCGGCGAGCAGGCTGACGTTGATGTTGCGCCGGACGCCGACGACGTCGATCTTGGCGATCTGATTGACGGGATCGACGATCTCGATCACCTGTCCGGGAATCGCCAAGCACATGGATCCGTCCCACTCCCTTCGCACCGATTTCTGGGCCGCAGGCGTCGCCTACCGGCGGTATAACACCGTCGCGGAGGCCGGTGGGGAACGTGGTAACGCCCGTCACGTAATCCGGATTACCCCTGGTTGGCGCCCCCGCGGATGGTCCTGTGCCGATGGGCGCGGCGGCGTATATTGGAAGCACAGCTGGTCTATCCGTGAGGGAGGAAGACCGATGCCCCGGGCGGGGACATCCAACTCCAGGCCGGATGCCGGGCACACTGGAGACCCGCGGTGGGCTGCCAGACGGGACGGTGTGCCCCGTCCCCGGTCCTATCAGTACCTCCTGGATCTCGATGCCGACCTGGCCGATGAGCTGGATGTGCGGATGCGCCTGGCCGCTCGCTCCAGCGTCACCGCGCTCACCTTTGAGGAGGACACCGGTCCTCTGGGCCTGGGCGACTGGCTGGCCGCCGCCGCCCCCGGTCCGGGGCTGCTCGTCCTGGACGGCATCATCGCCGCCACCGTCGCGGTCGGTGACCGGGTCACCGCCGAGCTCATCGGTGCCTCAGACCTCATCCAGCCGTGCGCCCCGGAGGAGGCCGAACTGGTCTGCGAGTCCGGCTGGCGGGCCCTGACGCCGGTGCGGTTCGCCGTGCTGGATGCGGGCTTCCTGCGCCGGGTCCAGCCCTGGCCGCAGATGGGTGCCGCCCTGCTGGGACGCGCGGCCCGACGCACCCGCCGGCTGGACGTGCAGCGGGCGATCGCCGCCCAGCCCCGCCTGGAGGTTCGCCTGGCACTGCTCATGTGGCATCTGGCCGCCCGGTGGGGCAAGGTGGAGCCGGGCGGGATCCGGCTGTGCCTGCCACTCACCCACCAGCTCCTGGGGCGCCTGATCAGCGCCGAACGCCCGTCGGTCTCCCATGCCCTGGCCCGCCTGACCCACTCCGGGCTGATCAGCGGCCACGGCGACGACTGGCATCTGCACGGCAGCGCCGAGCATCACCTGGCCGCCATGATCGAGCCTCAGGTCAGCCGCGTGCAGGAGCTGCCGCGCTCGTTTGCCGTGCCCTCACGGCCCCGATGACCGGGCCGGCAGCTCCGCTGGGGGCCGAGCGGCGACTGGTGCATGTCCTGTGGCTGACCAGCGGCCTGGGCTGCGACGGCGACTCGGTGGCGATGACCGCCGCCACCAGCCCCAGCCTGGAGGACCTGATCGGCGGGGTCCTGCCGGGGGCGCCCCGGATCGTCCTCGTCAATCCGATGCTGGCGTATGCGACCGGGGAGGAGTTTCTGGCGCCGTTCCGGGAGGCCACCGGGGGACACCACCAGCCGTTCATCCTGGTCTTGGAGGGATCGGTTCCCAACGAGGAGATCAACGGTGACGGGCACTGGACCGGGTTCGGCGTGGGCCGGGACGGGCAGCCGATCACCGTCTGCGACTGGATCGACCGGCTGGCGCCGGTCGCCGCCGCCGTGCTGGCCGTCGGCACCTGCGCCGCCTACGGCGGGATCCCGGCGATGCGGGGTAACCCGACCGGGGCGATGGGGCTGCGGGACTATCTGGGATGGGGGTGGACGTCGCGCCGCGGCATCCCGATCGTCAACCTGCCCGGCTGCCCGGTCCAGCCGGACGCCATCACCGAAACCCTGCTGGGACTGGCCATGCATGTGGCCGGAGCGGCGGCGCTGATGGAGCTCGACCCCCAGGGGCGTCCGGCCCCCCTGTTTGCCCGGACCGTGCAGGAGGGGTGCGGCCGGGCCGGATTCGCCGAGCAGGGAGAGTTCGCCGCTGCTCCCAGCGACGCCCGGGGGTGTCTGGTCAAGCTGGGGTGTCGGGGACCGGTGGTCAGGTGCAACGTGCCGGTGCGTGGCTGGGTCAATGGCCGCGGCGGTTGCCCCAACGTCGGCGGGATCTGCATCGCCTGCACCATGCCGGGATTCCCGGACCGGTTCATGCCATTCCGGGCGCCGAACCCGCTGGGGGTGGCGGCGGCGCGCGGGGCGCGGTTCACCTACGGGCCGGTCCTGCGCGGCCTGCGCCGGCGGGCGGTGCGCCGCCAGTTCGACTCAGAACCGGCCTGGCGGCGGCGGGGCGGGGTGCTCACCAGCGGCTACCAGGCGCGCTGGTGATCCCACCCAGCCCCATCGCCGCGGCTCAATCTCCCGCCGGCGCCGCGTGAGCCGGCCGCGGCCGCGCCCGTGAGACCCCGGAACGCACCGCCCCCTGAACCGCGGTCAGCGGCCGGGCGATCCCCTCCAGGCGCCGGCGCTCGGCCTTGACCCCGAACGCGATCTCGGCCAGGCCGCCCAGGATCATCAGGCCCGCACCGATGGCCAGGGCCACGAACACGTCGGAGGTCTTGCCGGTGGGGATCAGCCGCCCGAACAGCTGGGGGCCGATGATGCCGCCGAGCCCGGTGCCCACCGCGTAGAACACGGCAATGGCCAGCGCCCGGGTCTCCATGGGAAAGATCTCCGAGACGGTCAGGTAGGCCGCGCTCACCCCCGCCGAGGCGAAGAAGAACACCACCGACCAGGAGATGGTCAGGGTGGCCGCGGTCAGCTGGTGCTGGTCGAACAGGTAGCCGGTGATGAGCAGGAGCACGCCGGACAGGATGTAGGTCCCGGCGATCATCGGCTTGCGGCCGACCGAGTCAAACAGCGGGCCCAGGACCAGCGGGCCGAGCAGGTTGCCGACGGCAAACGCCACCAGGTAGTACGGGGCATTGGACGTGGCCACGCCGAAGAACTGGCTGAGCAGGGTGGCATAGCCAAACAGGATGGCGTTGTACAGGAACGCCTGGCCGATGAACAGCGCCAGCCCCAGGACGGTGCGGGTGGGGTAGCGGGCGACGATCCCCCGGGTGATCTCCCACAGCCCGATCGACTTGCGCTGGTGGATGCAGATGGTGTCATCGGCGTCCGGGTCAGGGAGATCCTCTCCGGTCGACTCCCTGACCTGGCGTTCGATGTCCTCGGTGACCGCCTCGGCCTCGTCCTCGTGGCCGTGGATGAACAGCCAGCGAGGGCTCTCCGGCACGTGGCGGCGGACGATCAGGATGGCCATGCCCAGGACGAAGCCCAGGCCGAAGCACACGCGCCACTGGAGCAGCGGAGAGAAGAGGTGCAGTGCTGCCACCGACAGCAGCGCGCCGGCGGCCGCTCCCGCCCAGTAGGTGCCGTTGATGATGATGTCGATCCGCCCGCGGTGGTTGGCCGGGATGAGCTCGTCGATCGCCGAGTTGATGGCGCTGTACTCACCGCCGATGCCCATTCCGGTGACAAACCGACAGGCGAAGAAGAAGATCGGCGTCCAGGCGAACGCGGTGGCGATGGTGGCCGCCAGGTACACCCCCAGGGTGATCATGAACAGCCGCTTGCGCCCGAAGATGTCGGTCAGGCGACCGAACAACAGCGCGCCGACGCAGGCGCCGGCCACATACATCGAGGCCGCCCATCCGGCGACCTGGGCCGAGGTGATGTCGATCCCGCTGCCCTTGGCCGAGATGGCGCCGGCGATGGAGCCGACAATCGTCACCTCCAGGCCATCGAGGATCCAGACCGTGCCCAGGCCGATCAGGATCCGCCAGTGCCACCGCGACCAGGGGAGCCGGTCAAGCCGAGCCGGGATATTCGTCTCAATCGTGCCCAGCCGCTGGGCGGGGGCCGTTGCCGTGGCCATTGCCTACCTCCTGCTGCGTCTGCGGTCCCGGGATCCCTGATACCCAGGTTGGCCGGCGCACACGCGCCGCCGGTCTGGCTACAGACGGACGGCGACCAGTCCGGCGGCCAGGAGCACCAGGGCCAGCCACAGCGCCGACAGGGCGCCCTCCAGAGGCTCGGCCAGTCGCTCGGCGTCCAGCCGGCGCACCTCCCCGCCCTCCAGGCGCTGCAGCCCGGTCACCTCGGCGGTGCGCCGGCGCAACTCCCGGACCGGGGTACTGAGGCGGCGTTGGGCCAGGCTGAGCAGGGTGCAGCCCACCGCCACCAGGATGCCCGCCGGCCGGACCGTGAGCGCATTGGCGAAGTAGCCGGTGAACGCCGGAAACCCGCCCCAGGCCACGGCGAACCAACCGTCGGTGTGGAAACGACCGCCGGCCAGTTCCAGGTTGTAGGCCACCACCAGGAACGCGCCCACCGCCACCAGCGGCGCCAGCCAGGCCGAGACGGTGAGCACGCCGGCGATGCCGATGGCCACCGCCCCGCCCAGCCCCAGGACGGCGAGTCCCACCAGCGTCCGGTCCCGGAGCTCGGTCTGCAGCGGGTGCCCCTTGAGTTCGTCCAGAGCGTGGGCGGCGATACCGACGGCCAGGGCAAACGCGGCCAGGGCGGCGCCCAGCCGTCCGGGGTACAGGCGCGGCGCGGCGGCCGCTCCCAAGGCCACGTAGCTGAGATGCCAGGCCGTGTAGGGCGGGTGCAGGAGCGTGACCAGGTCCCGCCAGCCGCCGGAGCGCAGCGCGTAGAACGCGGGCCGGTCCAATCTAGGCGCCGGCGCCGCCGTCCCGGACTCCCCACATGACCAGGCCGGCGCCGAAGCTGGGACGCGCCACCTGCACGTCACCGATCCCGGCGGCCCGCCACAGCACGGCCAGATCCGGCCGGCGGCGGTGAAATTCCTCAATGTTCGGCCCCAGAAACCGGCCGACCTCATACCAGGCGGGGGAGACCAGCCGCCCCAGCGCCGGTAGCCCCACCCGGGTGTGAACCTGCCACAGGCGGCGCAGCACCGGGTGGCCCGGGACCCCAAACTCCACCATCCCGATCCTCCCGCCGGGCCGGACCACCCGGGCCAGTTCGGCCAGCGTCGCCTCCGGGTCGTCGACGTAGCGAAGCAGGTAGGTGAACGTCAGGCCATCGAACTCCCCGTCCGCGAAGGGCAGTTGCTCAGCCTGACCGGTGACGAACGAGACCCGCCCGGCCAGCTGGGGCGAGCCGGCCAGCCGATTCCGGGCCGCGGACAGCATGGCCTCACTCTGATCCACGCCGACGACCTGGCAGGGGGCCCGGGCCACCAGGGCCGCCGCCACCATCCCGGTTCCGGTGGCCACGTCAAGCAGGCGCTGTCCGGGCTCCGGGTCAACCGCCCGCACCAGGGCGCGGCGCCAGCGGGGATCCTGGCCGAAGGACAAGAGCGCGCCCATGCGGTCGTAGTGGCGCGGGAGCCCGGAGAACAGCTCCAGCGCGTGGCGCTTGCGAGAGGACAGCGAGGTAGCCACGGGTCAGGCCAAGACTATGGCCTGGGCGCGACCGGCGGGGGCAGTCAGGCCCTGGCCGCGTAGGCGAGCATCCGCGCGGTGACCTCCACGGCGCCCCGCAGCTGCGCCTGATCGGCCGGGGCGGGGGCGTCCGCCAGCCGGTCCCGCAGGTCATCCACCAGGCCCGGGGCGCGCTCCGCGGCCAGCTCGCAGCACAGCCGGGCGGCCTCGCGGGCGACGTCCGGCTCCACCGTCCACAGCGCCTCGAATACGCGGGGCTCGTCGGCGGCCCGCGGCCGCTCCCAGCCCACCAGGCAGGCCGACAGCTGGGGCGCATCACAGGCCACCACCCACTCGCGCATCAGGGGGTCGGACTCGCGCAGCGGGATCTCGGCCGGCCCGCCCGGGGCGCTGCGCAGCTGGGAGAAGTCGGCGAGGACGATGACCCGCTCGGCGCTCCGGGCGAACTCACGCCACCGGGCCTCCACCTGGCGGTAGAAGCGCTCGTGCTGAAACGCGGCGAACAGGAGTGGGCGGGGCGCGCGGGCGATGCACTCGTCCTCGATGGCCCGGCTGAGCCAGACCAGCGCCCGCTTGGGCAGCTGGTGGGGATGCAGGTGGGGGAACTGCTCGCGCAGCGCCCCGTAGACCGACGGGCGGGGCTCGGCCTCCAGGCGCCGGGCGCGGTTGATGGCATACGGCAGCGGGAGCCCCTCGTCCCGGGCCCGGAGGACCGTCTGGATGCGGGCCAGATCCTGCTCGGAGTAACGGCGATGCCCGCTGGGCAGCCGCGTGGGGGTCGGGAACGCGTACCGGGCCTCCCACATCCGCAGCGTGCTCTCGCCCACCCCGGTCCGGGCGGCGACGTCGCCGATGCTCAGGTCCGGGCGCCCGGCGGCCGCCGGGCGCGGATCACGGCCCGGGCGGGCGGTGGCGGCTGGTGAGTCTGCCTGCTCCATCTGGGGATCGCCCGAAACGTATCGGATGCGCCCCCCGCCGCCGCCGGCTCAGACCGCGGCGGCCTCCGGGACCGGCACCGTGATCATGGCCTCGCCGGCGGTGGTCCGCTCTGCGAGGCCGTCAATGGTGCTCAGAAACGCCGCCACCACCTGGGGGTCGAACTGCGAGCCGCTGCAGCGCTCCAGCTCGGCCCGGGCCTGCGCGGGCGCCAGCCCGGCCCGGTAGGGCCGGTCGGCCACCATCGCCTCGTACGCGTCGGCCACGGCCAGGATCCGCGCCTCCACCGGAATCTGTGCCGTGGCCAGACCGTCCGGGTAGCCGCCCCCATCGACTCGCTCATGATGAGTCCGCACCCAGGCGGCGATCTGACGCAGCCCCGCGTGCTCCAGGATGCGGGCGCCGATCTCCGGGTGGCGGCGCATCTCCTGCCACTCGGCCTCGCTGAGCGGACCCGGCTTGTGCAGGATGGCGTCGGCCACCCCCAGCTTGCCCAGATCGTGCACCACGCCCGCGGCGTGGACCTGCTCCACCCGGTCGGCGGACAGACCCAGCGCCCGGGCGGTGGCCTGGGCATAGGCTCCGACCGTCCGGGAGTGGCGGGCGGTGCTGGGATCACGCAGGTCCAGCGTCTCGGCGAGGAGCATGACGGCGGCCAGGCGCAGCTCGGCCGACTGCTCGGAGGCGGCGTCCGGCTCCAGACCCCGGCGGCTCTGCTCCAGGGCCAGGGCCGCGTGGTCGGCGACCGCCATGAGATACGCGATCTGGCTGTCGTCTGGGCGGCGGCCGCTCACCGGCTGGTCGACGGAGACGATGCCGAGGACATCGCCGTCCTGACCGCGGAGGGGCAGGATGAGCATGTCGTCCGGATCCCAGCTGTTGGGGCCGGGGGCGGCCACCGCCGACGGCACCCAGAACAGGCTCTCATCACCCCAGGTGTGAGTCCCCGCGGGCAGCCAGATGGCGCCGCAGCGATCGTGCTCCGGGGTCATCACCGTCTCCCATTCCTCCCAGGGGGCGACGGTACCGAGCAGCGTGGCCCGGGCGTCGTCGTCGCCGAGGACGATCACGCAGGTGAGCTCGGTCCCCGCGGGGTTGAGCAGGTTGACCGAGACGACGTGGAAGGCGAGCTCGGAGCGGATCGTCTCGGCCAGCGCCTCCAGCACCGGCATCGGGCCCCGGCCCGAGGCGGCGGCGCGCGACACGGCCAACATGCTGCGCACATGCCGGGGAATCTGCTCCTGGGCGACGACGTGGTGGCGCCCCGGGCCGGCCAGGGCGCCGGCGGTCTCTCCGGCGGCCACCGCGCGGTTGCGACCGGCCCGCTTGGCGTCATAGAGCGCGGCGTCGGCCCGGGCGAGCAGCGTGGCCGCCTCCGCCGCGCCGGCGGCCACCCCGATGGAGACGGTCATGATCCCGTCGACGCCCTCCGGGTGGGGGGTGGCCGCGCGCTCCACTGCCAGCCGGACCCGCTCCACCACCTCCACGGCCTCGGCGGCGGAGACGCCCGGAAGGACGAGCAGCAGCTCCTCACCGCCAAAGCGGTAGGCGACGTCGCCTCGGCGCAGCGCCCCCCGCACGGTGGCCGCCACCTCGCGCAGCGCCTGGTCGCCGGCCAGGTGGCCGAGGCGGTCGTTGTAAGCCTTGAAATGGTCGACGTCACAGAGGGCGAGCGCGTAGGCGCCGCCGCCCTGGCGGTGGGCCGCGTCGAGGGCGAGCAGGTCGTCGGCGAGCGCCCGCCGGTTGCGCATCCCGGTCAGCGGATCCCGGCGGGAGTCCTCCACCAGCTGGGCGTTGAGCCGGGCCAGCTCGGTCTCCCGTGCCTCCAGCGCGCTCAGGGCGGTGCGCTCCCGGCCCAGCAGCTCGCGCAGGCGGTCCTCCAGCAGCGCGCCGCGGACGATCAGCGAGGCGGCGGCGAACAGCACCCCCACCCGCAGGCAGGATCCGGTCCCCAGGGGGGCTCCGGTGAGGCGCGCCTCCACAATCGCCGCCAGCAGCACGCCCATGAGCGTGGCCGGCAGGATGACCCCATGCCGCCCCGGCTCCACCGTTCCCGCCGTGGACGCCGGCCGGCGGGCGAACAGCAGGCCACCGATGCCGATCATGGCCAGGCCGATGACCCAGAGCGGATCCAGCATGGAATGGCCGGGGACATAGGTCTGGGCCAGGAGCTGGCGGCTCCACAGGCCGAAGGCCACCGCCTGCACCGCCATCCCTCCCAGCACCAGGCGCTGGGCGGCTGAGTGCGAGCGGCGCAGCGAGCCGGCGATCATGGCGTGGAGCATGAGCACCACGGCCGCGATATAGACCGAGGGGTAGACGAGTGCCGACAGCTTGGGGGCGAGGCTGAGCGATGATCTGGCCGCGGCGGACCACAGCTCGCCGACGGTGAGGGCGATGGCCCCGGCGATCAGCGGCACGGCCTCAAACACGGCCACCCGGCGGACCGAGCGCGAGTGTGAGGGGCTCCCCACCAGGCTGATCATCACCAGCCCGGCGAAGCCCCACCAGCCGACATCGGCCAGGTTCGGCGACTGGGGAAAGCCGACGATGCCGTACAGGTTCCAGAGCATCTGGCCGGCCAGCCAGGAGCCGGCGGCGCCCGCCCACAGGCCGAAGCGGGCCCGGTCGGGCGGCGCTGCCGCCCTCCGGGCCAACAGCATTCCGGCGAGCGCACTGAGCGCCCCGGCCGTCCAGGCCACGTCCCAGCAGGCACCGGCGGCGGATCCGACCAGCTGGCTGACGGCCATGGCCGCCCCGGCCACCGCCACCGGGACGCCCACCAGGACGGCCGCCAGGGTGGAGCCGGGCCTGGCTCTCAATGCTCGTCTCACTCCCGGCTGATCGGCGCCGCGGGGGCGCCGGTTGAGCCGATCCGACCAGGTTGGGTCAGATGTATGAGTTCTCGGCCACCAGCGGCTCGCCCGGGCCCTCGGGCAGGTGGGGATGGGGGAAATGGGGATGGCGGCCCGCTCGGACCAGTGGCTGGACGTCCCGGCGGGTGACCGCCACCCAGGCGACCAGCCCGATGAACACCACCAGCGCCACCAGGCTGACGGTCCCGCCACCCAGGTGCAGGCCGCCGCCCGCCGGCTTGCTGAACCCGTCGGCGAACGAGGCGCCGAGCGGACGGGTGACCACGTAGGCAAACCAGAAGGCGAAGATGGGGTTGAACCGGCCCCGGGCCCAGCCCGCCGCCGGGATGGCGATGATGGCCGCAAACAGCACCGCCGATTCCCAGAAGCCGAGATGCAGGGAATAGGCGGTCAGGTCGCCGGCGGCGGTGCCGAGCGCGAACGTCGCCAGAACCGCCGTCCAGTAGTAGGCCTCACGACGCCGGGTGGTGATGCTGTGGATGGAGAGCGTGCCCTCGTGCCGGTACCAGAGCGCAAACGTGGCGGCGACGATGGCGGCGAACACCGGCGTGGTGACCGCGTAGGAGATGTCGGCGCCGTCATGGATCCCATCGGCGGCCATGGTGCCGAAGATGGCCACCATCATCATGATGTCGCCATGCTGTCCTTTCCTGTCGGTCAGCGGGCGCAGGCCGGCGCAGGCCGCCGTGAGGCGCAAACCGGCCAGAGTTGCTGCATGCCCCCAGAGCCTCAGGCGTCGCTCCGCGGCGCTTTCAGCTCACGTCGAGCGACAGGTTAGGTGCCCGGCAGGCCCCGAAGCTTAGGAGTTGATGAAGGTTCAGCGGTGGGCGTGCCGGCGCAGCGCCTCGGGGTCATGGATGACGAGCGTCTGGCGGCCGGTGGTGATGGTGTTGAGCGCGCGCAGGGTGCTCAGCGCCTTGACGGTGGACTCCCGGGAGGCGCCGCACCAGCTGGCCAGCTGCTCCTGCGAGAGCGGCAGCTCGATCACGATGCCCTCCGGGCCGGGGGTACCGAAGCCGGCGGCGAGCTCCAGGAGCCGTTCGGCCACCCGTCCCAGGGTGTCCAGGGTGGCGAACTCCAGCCGCTTGCGATCGGCGTCGCGCAGGCGCACGGCCAGGATGCCGATCAACTCCCGGGCGGCGTCGACGCTCTCCAGCGCGCGGGCCAGCGCCGATCCGGGGGCGACGATCGCCTCCACATCGGCCACCACCAGGGCTGTGGCCGACCGCGCCTCCCCGTCCAGCGCCGACAGCTCGCCAATGATGTCGCCCGGTCCGCGCAGGCCGAGCACGATCTCCCGGCCATCGGCGGAGGTGCAGCTGATCAGGACGCGGCCGGTCTCGATCAGGAACACGCGCTCGGCCACGTCGCCCTCGGTGAACAGGGCCTGGCCGCGGCGAAAGCGGCGGGCGTGACCGGCCCGGCGCAGGGCCGTGCTGAGGGGGCTGTCGACGGAGCCGGGCGCGGACACAGGCGACAGTGTCACGTATGCGTCAGATGACACAGACAGTTGCTCTCAGCCGACGTGGTGGCGGCCGGCCGGGAATGCGACCGTTGCCGGCACACCGTTCACCGCTGAGGGAGAGAGCATGTATTCACACCAGTTCGCCCCGCCGGCCACGACCGCCGAGCCTCGCTCCCGCCGGGCCACCAAGCCGGTCTGGCTGAAGGCGCCGTCGCTGGCCGCCGTCATCGGCGCCGTCATCCTGGCCACTGCCGTGGTGCTGGCGCTGACCCTTTCGGGCCCCGGCCGGATCCACACCTCCTTCCACCGGGCCCCGGCGCAGTCCCTGCCCCGCTTTTCCCCGCCGCTGGTCCCGCATGGCTACGTGCGCGCCACGGACAGCCACCAGCTCATTCCGATCCGCTGATTTGGGGGGCGCGGACCCCACGGGTTCGCAGACACGGGGCCCGGCGCGCGGGGCCGGGCCCCCCGCGGCTACAGATCTGCCGCGCGCTGCCGATAACCGCTTCCGAGCCGGGCTTGACGCTCGCCATCCGCGGTGAGCGCCAGGGGACCTCGGCGTGTGAGACCGAGGAGCGGATATGGCAGTGACAGAGATGGGCACCGGCGACCTGGCCAACCAATGGCCGGTCCGTGAGCGCCGTGACGCCGAGACCCCGGCGCCGGGCATCGTGGCTGTGTACGCGGTCCTCGGCCTCGCCCTCGCCGCCTACGCGGTCTCCCTGATCGTCCGCGGTCCCAACGGCGCCTCCCCCACCTGGCTGGACGGCTGGGGGGTGGCCGGATTTGAGTTGCTGGCCGGACTGCTGGTGCTCGCCCGGGCGGCGGCCCGCCCCCGGGACCGCCGCTACACCCTGTGGCTGGGGGTGGGCTGCGTCGCCTGGGCCATCGGTGACTTCGCCATGACCGCCGAGACCCTCGGGGGAGCCACCCCACCCGCGCTCTCGCTGGCCAACTGGCTGTGGGCCAGCTTCTTCCCGCTCGCCTATGTCGGCGTCATGGTTCTGATGGAACGCGACGTGCGCAAGCTGACCGCGGCCAACTACCTCGACGGGGTGGTGGCCGTCCTGGTGACCTTCGCCGCTCTCGTCGCCTTCGCCTTCGACGCCATCGCCGGTGCCGCGGGCGGGGGCACCGAAACCGTGGCGGTCAACCTCGTCTATCCGGTCGGCGATCTGCTGCTGCTGGGGCTGACGGTGTTCGGCCTGCATCAGCTGCCGCCCGGCCGGCGGACCCGCTGGTACCTGATCGCCACCGCCGGCGCGGTCAACGCCGCCGGGGACATCGCGGCGCTGTTTGGCGGCCTGGCGGCCACCAACCTCGGCTGGTTTCTCAACGCCATTGCCTGGCCGGGCTCACTGTTGGTCATCTCCGCGGCGGTGTGGCTGGCTCCGGACCCGGGCGTGCCCGTCCGGGAGAACCGCTCCTCCGGGTTCGCCATTCCCACCGTGGCCTCCGCCCTGGCCCTGATCATCCTGTTCGTCGGCTCACTGGACCACACCTCGCAGGTGGCCATCGGCCTGGCCACCGCGACCCTCGTGGCCGCCGGCATCCGGTTCGGCCTGGCCCTGCGCCGGCTCAACGCCCTCACTCAGGACCGCCACCGCGAGCTGGAGAGCTCCGCGCAGGCGGAGCGGGCCTCCCGGGAGGCCCTCCAGGCCGCCGTCCGGGAGTACTCCCGGTTCGCCGCCCAGGTGGCCGACGGCGACCTCACCGCCACCGTGGCCGCCACCGGCAGCGAGGATCTGGGCGAGCTCTCGGCCAGCCTCAACACGATGGTCGGCGGCCTGGCCGAGATCTCCGGCCAGATCCAGGGGGGCGTGCAGGAGATCGCCGCCTCCACCGAGCAGATCCTCAGCTCGGTGAGCCATCACACCGCCAGCGCCGCCCAGCAGTCGGCGGCGATCAGCGAGACGTCGGCCACCATCAACGAACTGCGGGCAGCGGCCGATGACACCGCCCAGCGCGCCCGAGAGGTCGCCGCCCAGGCCGGAGAGTCGGTTCAGGTCAGCGACGAGGGCGATGCCGCCGTGGCGGCGATCGCCGAGGCCATGGAGGACATCCGAGCCCGGGTGGATGGGATCGGCCAGGAGATCCTCACCCTGTCCGAGCGCGCGGCGCAGATCAGCGCCATCACCCAGACGGTCAACGAGCTCGCCGACCGCTCCAAGCTGCTGGCGCTCAACGCCAGCATCGAGGCGGCGCGGGCGGGCGAGCATGGCCGGGGCTTCGCCGTCGTGGCCGAACAGGTGCGCGGGCTGGCCGAGCAATCCAAGGCCGCCACCGCGCAGGTGGAGGGCATCCTCGCCGACGTCCAGGACGCGACCGCGGCCGCCGTGGCGGCGAGCGCCGCCGGCAGCCAGGTCGTCGACCGGGGGCTGCACCTGACCGCCCGGGCCGGAGACGGCATCCGGAGCCTCACCGACACCATCCGAGGCGCCTCGCACGCCGCCGAGCAGATCGCCGCCTCCTCCCACCAGCAGAGCGTGGGCATGGATCAGATGGCGGAGGCGATGAGCGAGATCGACGCCGGCACATCCCAGTTTCTCGAAGGGGCGCAGCAATCCCAAACCGCCGCCGAGAGCCTCAACAGCCTCGCGGCAAAGCTCACTGCGCTGACCGAGCGCTACCGAGTGTGAGTGCCAGGCCGGACCCGGCCGCCCGGGGGGCTCACCCCGCCCGGGCGGCGGGTCCCTGCCCGCCGGTCGGTCCGGTGGGCCCCTCCTCCCGCTCCCCGGTTGGAAAGTGCGTCCGGCCCGGGACCGCCAAACCCTCAAACCAGGGCGCTTCGGTGCCGATACGGACGCGTGGACCAGGTTCCTGACAGACCCAGAGACGTGCCGCGCGCCCTGCGAGGGCTGGCGCCGTTCTGCGGCGCCGCGGTGCTCGCCTGGAGCCTGATGCTGGTGGGGGCTCCCGTCGACTGGTTCCAGTACGCCGGCTCCGTCGCCCTGGCTGTCGCCGGTGGCAGCCTGGCCTTCCTGGCCATGGTCCGCCACCCGCGGATCCGGCTGAGCGGCGCCCCGGGGGCAATCCTGTTTCTGGCCGCGGTGGCGGTGCTGCGCAACTCGGTGGGCGGCAGCACCTCAGGGGCGGCCGCGCTGGCGATGGTCCCGGTCTTCCACACGGCGCTGCACAGCCGCTCCCGGCGAGACATGGCGATCGTGGTGGCGGGCGTCGGGGTGTTCTACCTGGCGCCGATCCTGGTGGTGGGGGGGTCCGCCTACCCGAGCACTCAGTACCGCGCCGCCGTCCTGACCGTGGTGGTGTCGGCGATCATCGGCGTGGCCACGCAGCGGCTGGTGGGGAACGCGCGCACCCAGGCTCGCCAGGCCCGCGCCCGGGGGCGGATGCTGGAGGAGCTGGCCGACGTCGTCCACGGGCTGTTTGACAGTGCCCGCCCGCGGGTGGACGTCTGCCGGGCCGCGCAGCGGGTCAGCGGAGCCACGGTCGCGCTCCTGTACGAGCCCGATGCCGAGCGCTTCCTGGCCTGTACGGCCACCGCCGGGATGACCGGTTTGGCCGTCGCCTCCGCTCCCGGTACCGACAGCGCGGTGGTGGAGGCCCTTCGTTCCCGCCGCCCCGTCCTGGCCACCGCCGACGTGGCGGACCGGATCGGCGGCCGGCAGCTGTGGCAGGCGGCCGGGCGCCCTGAGTCGGTTTTGTTTCAGCCCCTCCTGCGTCAGGGAATGGCCCTGGGCGTCCTGGTGGTCGGATGGGCGGAGTCGCTGCCCGCCGGCGACCCCCGCCCCACCATGACCGCCCTCCTGGCCCATGAGGCCGCCGCGGTCATCGCCCGCGCCGACGCCATGGATGCGCTCGCCGACGAGGCCCAGACCGATCCGCTGACCGGGCTGCCCAACCGCCGGGCCTGGGACGCCCAGCTGCAGCGGGCACTCGCCTCCGGCGCGGACCTGGTCATCGCCATGCTCGACTTCGACAACTTCAAGGAGTTCAACGACACCCACGGCCATCCGGCTGGGGACCGTCTGCTCAAGGAGACCGCCGCCGCCTGGCGGGATCAGGTGCGCGGCGGCGATCTGCTCGCCCGGCTGGGTGGCGAGGAGTTCGGGCTGCTCCTGCGCAACTGCGACCCCGGCACCGCGGTGGAGGTGACCGACCGGCTGCGCCGGTGCGTCTCCGGCGGGCGCACCTGCTCGGCGGGCATCACCGTGGCCGCCCCCGGGGAGGATGCCGAGACGATCGTCGCCCGGGCTGACCGGGCCCTCTATGAGGCCAAGGCGGCCGGCCGAGACCGGGTGCATCTGACCGCGGCGGTCTGAGCCGGTCACGCCGGCCGGCAGGCGCGGCGGCGCTCGGCCAGCAGGGCGCGCTCGGCCGGGTTGTCGGTCAGCGCCATCGCCCGCCCGTAGGCGGCGGCCGCCTCTGCGCGGCGGCCCGTGCGCTCCAGCAGGTCGCCGTGGACGGCGTGAAACAGGTGGTTGCGGTTCAGCATGTCATGGTCCAGTGCACGCATCTCGGCCAGGGCGACCGCCGGCCCGTCGACCTCGGCCACCGCCACAATCCGGTGCAGCCCCACCACCGGTGTGGGGAGGAGCATCCGCAGGTGGTCGTACAGCCGCAGGATCTGCGCCCAGTCAGTCTCGGCCGGGCTGGCCGTGTCGGTGTGAACGGCGTTGATCGCCGCCTGGATCTGGTAAGGACCCGGCTGGTCCCGGGCCAGGCAGCGGCGGACGAGCCGATGGCCCTCGGCGATGAGCTCGGCATCCCAGCGGGTCCGGTCCTGGTCGGCCAGCCGCACCAGCGCGCCCTCCGGAGTCATCCGGGCCGGGCGCCGGGCCTGGGTCAAGAGCATGAGCGCCAGCAGGCCGATCACCTCCGGCTCGTCCGGCATGAGCTCGGCCAGCACTCGGCCGAGCGCCAGCGCCTCGGCACACAGGTCGTCGCGGGTGAGGGCGGGCCCGGAGGTGGCCGTGTAGCCCTCGTTGAAGATGAGGTAGATGACGGCGAGCACGCCGCTCAGACGGTCCGGGAGGTCGGCCTCGTCGGGCACGCGGTACGGAATCCCGGCGTCGCGGATCTTCGCCTTGGCCCGGACCAGGCGCTGGGCCAGGGTTGACTCGGGAACGAGGAACGCGTGGGCGATCTCGGCGCTGGTCAGCCCGCCGAGCAGCCGCAGGGTGAGGGCCACCCGCGCGGTCATGGCCAGGGCCGGATGGCAGCAGGTGAAGATCAGCCGCAGCCGGTCGTCGGGCACCGGGCTCTCCGGACGGGTCTCATCGGGGCCGAGCGCCAGCGCCCGGGCGTGGGCCTGGGCGTGGCGCTCGGAGCGGGTTGACTCCCGCCGCAGCCGGTCGATGGCACGGTGGCGGGCGGTGGTGATGATCCAGCCGGCGGGGCTGGGCGGGACGCCGTCTCGGGGCCACCGGGCGAGGGCCACGGCGAAGGCGTCGGCCACCGCCTCCTCGGCGACGTCGATGTCGCCGAAGCGCCGCACCAGGACAGCGACCGCGCGCCCGTGTTGCTCACGGAAGACACGCTCAACCTCGGCAAACGTCGGGCCCGTCACCACCGGGTCAGTCGCCGGCGTCCTGGAACGGACGCACCTCAATCGGCAGCGTCGTGGCCAGCGCCAGCCGGCGCCCCCAGTCCAGGGCGGCGTCCAGGTCCGGCGCCTGGATGATGGTGAGGCCGCCGATGTGCTCCTTGCCCTCGGCAAACGGGCCGTCGGTCAGCAGCACCTCACCGTCGCCCGGGCGCAGCGTGGTGGCGCTGGCGGGGGCGTGCAGACCCGCCGAGAACACCCAGGCGCCCGCCTCCTGCATCTGGGTGCGGACCGCGTCCACATCGCGCATGATCGGCTCCAACTGCTCCGGTGGCGGAACCGAGCCGTCCGGCTGGATGATGCTGAGCAGGTATTGCTTCATGGAGGCTCCTCTCGGGCACCCTGATCCCGGGCGCCGTGGTTGGATTGTCACCCTCTGTACGAACGGCGCGGGCCCAAATCGACATCAACGCAAAGCGAGAACGTGCCATGGCTGATTCAGATCAACCCGATCCCCCGCAGGAGATCGTCGACTACGTCGGCGAGCACGCGCCTGAGCTGGATCCCGGTGAGGTGGCGGCGTTTGTCCAGGCGCACGACAAGCCCGACGACGAGCCCGGCACCCAGCTGGCCTGGGCGGTGCGGGTCATGCGCCAGCGAGGCGAGGGGGAGTTTGGCCAGGGCCTGCCGGTGGAGCGGGTGGTGGAGCAGTTCCGCCGGCTGGACGACTGAGCCCCGTCCACCTCGGAGGTCAGGCCTTGGGCGGCAGCGACCGGGCGTAGCGCACGCCGCGGGCCACCCAGCGCTCCAGCTGACGCTGGGTCCCGACGCCCTCCGGGGCGATCCGGAGCCAGCCGGCCATGGCCCGTCCGCGCATCACGAACCGCTCGGCATGCGGCCGGGAGACCAGGGCATCGGTCTCGGCTGGATCGACCCGCAGGAGCAGGCCGCCCTGGCCACTGACACTGACCGACATGTTGCCGCCGATCAGGAAGGCCAGGCCGCCGAACATCCGCTTCTCCACCACGCCGTCCTCGCCGGAGATCAGCTCGCGCACCCGGTTGGCCAGTTCCTCGTCGTACGCCATCACCGGATTATCTCGGTGCGATCAAGCCCCTGGTGAGCCGGCGCAGGCGTTGCCAGATCCTGATTCTCCGTTTCGTGGAGCCTCGTCGTGTGAATCGACGGAAACCGGGTATCACAGGCGTCGTTGCCCAGCGCAACGTGGCCGCTCCAGCCTGGCTGGAGCGCCTGAGTCAGGAAGTGGGGGCAGTCAACTGCGCGTCCCGGTGGGGCAGTACCGCCCACCGGGATGACGCTCCCGCCCCCGTCTACGCTGTGCGACCTGCGGGTAGTTCCGGGCAGGTGGGCGCAATCGCATTGACATTCGACGATGGTCCCGACGCGGAGTGGACGCCGCGGCTGCTTGACGTGCTCGCCCGGGCGGGAGCCCGGGCCACCTTCTTCCCCATCGCCGAGCGAGCCGCGGCCCAGCCGGAACTCATGGCGCGGATCCTCGCCGCCGGTCACCGGGTCGGTCTGCACTGCGATGAGCACGTCCGTCATTCCACGCGGGATGCCCGGTGGGGACGGGCCGACACCTGCCGCGCCCTGAAACGGCTGGGCACCGTCGGCGTGCAGCCGCGGCTGTGGCGCACCCCCTGGGGTGATGAGGCGCCGTGGACGCGGGCGGTGGCCGACGAGCACGGGCTACGGGTGGTGGGGTGGACCGCCGACACTCATGACTGGCGCGGCGACAGCGCTGAGGCGATGCTGGCGACCGTGCGGGATCGGCTAGCGTCCGGGGCGATCGTGCTTGCCCATGACGGGATCGGCCCCGGGGCTCTCCGGAGCGATGCCCGGGAGACGGTGGAGTTTGTGGCGCTGGCGGCCGAGCACGCCCGGGCCCGGGGGCTGGCGCTGGGCCCGCTGACGTGACCATGACCGGGCTGGCCATCGACACGTCGTTCCCGGATCTCGGCGCGGCCCTGCAGGAGGTGGCGGCCGGGGCGGGCGCTCGGGATGGCGCCGATCTGCCGGCGCCGTTTCCCGAAGAGGCGATCGCCGCCCTGGAGGCGGCCGGAGCCATGCGCTGGAATGCCGTTCCCGGCCGGACGCGGCCACCCGCGGAGCTGGAGCTGAGGCTGGTGCGCCAGGTGGCCGCCGCCGACGGCTCGGTCGGGCGCATCGTCGACGGCCACCTCAACGCGGTGGAGCGGGTGGCGGTGCAGGCCCCGGGGCCGCTCCGCGACCGGGAGCTGCACGCGGTCCGCCAGGACAAGCTGCGCGCCGGTGTGTGGGGCGGTGACCCCGTACCCGGGGAGGGGCCGCCGGCGGCGGTCGTCTCGTCTGGCCGCGCGGAGGTGCTGCGGGGCGTCAAGACGTTCTGCTCCGGTGCCGGGGGCCTGGACCGGGCGCTCGTGCTCGCCCGGGACCCGACGGTGGAGGCGCCGGTGTTGGTGTGGGTCGATCTCACCGACCCCCGGCGGGTGGAGGTCGACACCGGCTGGTACCGGTCCCGGGGGCTGGTGGCCTCGGCCTCGCACCGGGTCGTCTTCCATGACGCGCCCGTGCTGGCCCGTCTGGGCGGCCCCGGCGCCATCGCCGAGCAGCCGTGGTTTGGCCGTGATGCCCTGCGCACCGCCGCCAGCTGGGCCGGCATGGCCGACACCGCGGTGGTGGCAGCCACCGCGGCCCTGCGAGAGCGTCCCCGCCGCGGCGAGCTGGAGGCTCACGCCCTGGGCCGGATCCTCACCGCTCAACGGACCATCGACGTGTGGCTGGCGGCGGCGGCGCGGGCCATGGATACGCCGGGCGCGGATCTGGGTGGCATGGCTCTGCACGGCCGGGTGGCCATCGCCGATGCCTGCCGCGCCCTGCTGACCGAGGCCGCCCGGGCCTGCGGCTCCCGCCCGTTTGCCACCGCCGGCGCGCTGGACCGGGCTCGCCGGGACCTGGAGGTGTTCCTGCTCCAGCATCGGCTTGACCCATTGCTGGCCCGGGCCGGCGCCGCTGCGCTCCAGGAGGACTGAGGTGACGCGCATGACGGCGGCCGAGTTTGAGGCGCGCTACCAGCGCGACGGCGACCCGTGGGGGTATGAGACGAGCCCGTACGAGCGCCAGAAGTACGCGGCCACGCTGGCGGCCTGCGGGGAAGGTCCGTTTGCCTCGGCCCTGGAGCTCGGCAGTTCCATCGGCGTGTTCAGCGCGCTGCTGGCGCCCCGCTGCCGCGCGCTGGTGACCATCGACGGGTCCTCCACCGCGGTGACCGCGGCCCGGCGCCGGCTGGCCGCCGTTGATGAGGTCACCCCGCTGAAGGGGACGATTCCGGCCGACATCCCGGAGCGGGACTACGACCTGGTGGTCGCCTCGGAGATCCTCTACTACCTGACCGCCGATGAGCTGGAGGCCACGTTGAGCCGGCTGGGCACCTGCCTGGTCGCCGGCGGGCGGCTGGTGGCGGTGCACTGGCGTCCGCCCGGCCCGGAGCGGCCGCTCACCGCGGCCTCGGTCCACGAGCGGTTGCGCCGGGTGCCCTGGCTGAGCTCGGTCACCGCCTCCGGCACCGATGACTACCTGCTCGATGTCCTGGAGCGCTCGTGAGCGGCCCGTACGAGCTGCTCGTCGTGGGCGGCGGTCCCGCCGGGCTCTCGGCGGTGCGCGGCTACCGGGCCGCGGGGGGCGTGGGGGCCGTAGCTATCGTCGGCGATGAGCCGCGGATGCCGTACCGCCGGCCGCCGTTGACCAAGGAATTGATGCGCGACGAGATCACAGAGGACGAGCTCCCGCTGGAGGACGAGGAGTGGCTGGCCCGGGAGCGGGTCGCCCTGATCACCGGACGGGCGGTGGCGCTGGATGCCGAGGCGCACCAGGTCCGGCTCAGTGGCGGACGGACGCTCGGATATGGCCGGTGCGTGCTCGCCACCGGGGGAGAGCCGAAGCGGCTCCCGGTGCCCGGGTCCGACGACCCCGCGGTGCGCGTCATGCGCAACCTTGACGACCTGCGCGAGCTCCGGCTCCGCCTGCGCGGAGGCGTGCCGGTCATCGTCATCGGCTCCGGATTCATCGGCTGTGAGATCGCCGCCTCGCTGTGCCGCCGGGGTCACCCGGTGACGCTCGTCTCCGATGAGCTGCGCCCCAACGCCCGCCGGCTGGGCGAGGCGGCCGGGGAGCGGATCGCCGGGTGGCTGACCGAGGAGGGGGTGGAGCTGGCGCTGGGCACCGGCGTCGACGCGGTTGAGCGCCGAGGTCGCCGGCTGCACCTGACCGCGGGGGCGGCCAGCCTGTCGGCGCCGCTGGTGGTGATGGCCGTCGGCATCGCGCCGCGCAGCGAGCTGGTGGCGGAGGCGGTTGACCTGGACGCGGAGTCCGGTGCGGTACCGGTTGACAGCGGGATGCGGACCGCGCTGCCCGACGTGCTCGCCGCCGGGGACGTCTGCCTGGCCTATAACCAGGCCGCCGGTCGAGCACTGCGGGTGGAGCACTGGGGCGATGCCCTGGGCCAGGGCGAGGTCGCCGGCCGCACCGCGGCCGGCGGAACGCCGGCCTGGAGCGACGTGCCCGGGTTCTGGTCGATGATCGGGGGCCGGACGCTCAAGTACGCAGCCTGGGGGGACGGCCATGACGCCTGCCGGGTTGACGCGGGCGCCGGTGAGGAATTTGCCGTCTGGTACGGGCAGGAGGACCGGGTGGTCGGTGTGCTGGCGTTCGGCCGGGACGACGCCTACGAGCGCGGCCGGCAGCTGATCGCCGAGGGGGCGGCATGGAACTGAGAGCCGTCGTGGTCATCCCGGCCCGCGACGAGGAGGAGCGCATCGGAGCCTGCCTGCGCGCGCTCGCCCACCAGACGGTGGCGCAGTCGGCGTTTGCCACGATGGTGGTCCTCGATGGCTGCCGCGACCGCACCGCCGAGGTGGTGGCGGCGGTCAGCCGGGCCACCGGTCTGGCGGTGACCACGCTGGAGGGCCCCAGCGCGGGCGCCGGGGCGGCCCGGCGCACCGGGATGGACCGGGCCTGCGAACGGCTGCTGGCCGCCGGGCGGCCCCACGGGCTGATCGCCTGCACCGACGCCGACTCGCGGCCCGCCCCGGACTGGTTGGAGCGCCAGCTGGCCCACGTGGCCGCCGGGGCCCGCGCCATCGCCGGTCTGATTGAGCTAGACGAGGACGAGGCCCGGGAGCTGCCGCCGGGGGTGCGCGAGCGCCGCGAGCGGGACGCCGGCGCCCGGCTGCGGCGGCTGCGCTCCTCCGAGCCCGAGGCCGCCCATCATCACTTCGCCGGGGCGTCGCTGGGCGTGACCGCCGCCACCTACCGCGAGGTGGGTGGGATCGAGCCCCTGGCCGCGCTGGAGGACGCCGGCTTTGCCGCCCGCCTGGCCGCGCACCACATCCCCATCCTCCGCGCCTCCGACGTGCGCGTGGCCACCTCGTCGCGCTCCGACGGCCGGGTGGCCCGCGGGCTGTCGATCGATCTGGCGGTCTCGGCCTGGCTGGAACAACGGCGCTACCGGGCTGCGGACTTTGGGCCCGACCGGCTGGGTCGCGCCCCGGCCCAGCCGTCGGTGGCGGTCATCATCCCCACCAAGGAGTGCGCGGACACCATCGGGGGGATCCTGGAGCAGACGGTGGCACCGCTCCGGGCCCGGGGGCTGGTGGACGAGGTGGTGGTCGTCGACGCGGGATCGGCGGACGGCACGGCCGAGAAGGCGGCCCGGGCCGGGGCCCGGGTGGTTCAACAGGATGCGGTCCGGCCCGAGCTGGGACCAGCCCTGGGAAAGGGCGATGCCATGTGGCGCGGCCTTCAGGTCACCTCCAGCGAGCTGGTCTGCTTCCTGGACGGCGACACGGCCGATCCGGCGCCGGCGCACCTCCAGGGGCTGGTGGGGCCGCTCCTGGCCGACCCCTCGCTGCACCTGGTCAAGGGCGCGTTTGACCGGCCCATGCGCGCCGGGGCGGTCAGCCTCCCCCATGAGGGTGGGCGGGTGACCGAACTGATGGCCCGCCCGCTCATCAACCTGCACCAGCCGCTGCTGGCCGGCTTCTCCCAGCCGCTGGCGGGCGAGTTCGCCGGCCGGCGTCGCCTGTTTGAGGCCATCCCGTTCCCGGTCGGCTACGGGGTGGAGATCGCCGTGCTCATCGACGCGCTGCGGCTCGTCGGCCTGGACGGGCTGGCCGAGTGCCACCTGGGCAGCCGCCAGAACCGCCACCAGCCGCTGCGGGCGCTGGGGGAGATGGCCTACGCGGTCCTGGCCGCCGTGGAGGTGCGGCTGAGCGGCCGGGGCGGGCTGGCCTCGCCGGCCGCGGCCGGTCACTACCTCAAGCCTTGGGACGACGGGGCGGTGGCGTCGGTCCCGGTCATGGAGCGCCCGCCCATCCGCGAGGCGGAGGACCGGCGGTTGCAGCAGCTCCCCGCCCCGGCCTCCTGAGGCGATCGCGCTCCCGGACAGACGAACGGGGCGGCGCCCGGTGGGGCACCGCCCCGTGGATGGAGCGTTGCTGGCCGCCCGGTGTCAGGCGGCGGTGGTGCGGGGCGTCAGGCGGCGGTGGCGCCGGCTCCGGCGACCGCGTGCTTGCCCTCGGCGAACTCCTCCACCACCTTGGCGCAGAACGCCGGCAGGTCGTCCGGGTTGCGCGAGGTGACCAGGCCCTCGTCGACGACGACCTCCTGATCGACCCACTTGCCGCCGGCGTTGCGGATGTCGGTCTGGAGGCTGGGGAACGATGTCAGCGTCCGGTCGCGGACCAGGTCGCCCTCCACCAGGGTCCACGGTCCGTGGCAGATGACCCCGGCCGGCTTGCCCGACCTGAAGTACTCCTGGACGAAGCCGACGACGCGGCCATCGGCACGCAGGCGGTCGGCGCTCACCGTCCCGCCGGGCAGGAGCAACCCGTCGTAGTCCGCCGGGGAGGCGTCGCCGATCTCCTTGTCGACCGTGAACTTGTCGGCCGGGTTGATGTCCGAGTTCATCGCCTGGATCTCGCCGGTGGACAGCGACAGCAGCTCAGCGGTGGCGCCGGCCTGCTCCACCGCCTTGCGGGGCTCGGTCAGCTCCGCCTGTTCCACGCCGTCGGTGGCGATGATGGCGACCTTCTTGCCGTTCAGTTCATGTGCCATGGGATCCCCCTGGTTTGGGTGTCAGCTTGTGGGCGTCCGGCCCCGGGACGCCGTTTCAGTACTGGGCTACCCGGCGCAACCAGGGCTACACACGCGCCCGTGTCGCCCCGCGGACTATGTTCTGCCCCTTGATCAGAGCACGTGGTGGCCGGCGGCCGGCGGCCGGCGGCCTGGCGCTGGTGGCGCTGGTGGCGACTGGTGGCGATGGTGGCGATGGTGGCCGGAGGCTGCGGCGGAAGTGGCGGTTCGCCCCCGGCCGCCTCCCGCTCGACGAGCTCCGGTGCCAGTCGCTCCGGTTCGGCCACCGCGACGACCACGTCCTCCCGGGCGCGCCCGCGCCGTCCCCGCCCGCACGGCCCGCACGGGGCGCCGGTCGGCGCCACCCAGCAGGTACACGCCGGGTCCTCCACCTTGGCGGTGACGGTCACCCGTCTGCTGGACCCGCTGACCGGCACCGGCAGCGCCGTACTGCCGGGAACGCGCCCCATCGGCGTGATGGTCGCCATCCACCACCTGGCCGGGGCCACCTATGACAGCACCGCGTCCGGAGACTGGTCGCTGGTCACCTCGGCCGGCCGGGCGGCGCCCCTGTTCGTCCGCCGCGGGGCCTGTCAGACGCCGTTGGTGGACTTCGAGAGCCTGATCGGCGCCGGGGAGATCCGCACCGGCTGCGTTGGCTTCTCCGCCGCTCGGGGTGCCCGGGTGGCTGAGATCCGCTTCTCGCCCCACTCCCGCGCTGCGGGCGCGGTCAGCTGGCGTTGAGCCGGCAGCGGGCGCTCACCGGAACGTTGACCGAGGGCGCGGGCGGCGCGTCGCGCTTGCAGTACGTCAGGTGCCGCGTCGGCACATCCACCACGCCGACGAACGCGTAGTTGAGTCCGCCGGCGACCGCGGTGCAGCGAAAGGCCTGGCGGCCGCCGGCGGCGGCCGTCCGGGCACACCGGGTCCGGCCGAGCGGACCCTCAAGCACGCCCCGGTCGATCAGCGAACTCATATCGCCGCGCACCGCGTGCGCCAGGGCGGCACCCGCCCCCGCCCCGGGCGCCACCGCCGCTTGATGAGGCGCCTGGTCCTGGGCCACCACCGCGGCCGCCTCCCGGTTGGCGCGCTCCACCGCGGCCGGGTTCTGGGAGGCCTCGGAGTAGGTGTTGTTGTGGTTCACAAACAGGATCAGCGCCAGCAAAAGGATCAGGGCGACGCCGAGCGACAGCACCCAGCGAGCCCAGAGGGGGGGCGCAGGTGAGCCGGCAACATGGCGGACGTCCTCAGGCGGCTTGGGTATCCAGCACCCGCCGCAGTGCCGCGAGGTCGGTGGTGCCGGGGATCCAGCGGGCGGCGGCCGCGTTGGCGCGGACCTGCTCAGGCTTGGTGGCGCCGGCGATCACGGAGGACACGGTGGGATTGGCGAGCAGCGCCCCGATGGCCACATCGGTCAGCGAGACGCCGCGTTCGTCGGCGTACTGCGCGAGCGCGTCGACGAGGGCGAACTGCGCCTCGGTGGCGATCTCGTCACGCCCGGACAGGCGGGCCCCCTCAGGACCGCGCTCGCCGCGGCGGTACTTGCCGGTCAGCAGTCCCGAGGCCAGCGGGAAGAACGGCACAAAGCCGACCCGCAGCTCCTCGCAGACGGGCAGCACCTCCGCCTCGGGCTCGCGCACCAGCAGGCTGTACTCGTTCTGCAGCCCCTTGAACGGGGTGAACCCGTGGGTGGCAGCCTCCTCCTCGGCCTCTCGCAGCTGCTGGGCGCTGAAGTTGGAAGCACCGATCCGGCGCACCTTGCCCTCGGCCATGAGCTGGTGGAGCGCTTCCAGCGTCTCGGCGAAGGGCGTGACCCCGTCCGGCCGGTGGTACCAGTAGAGGTCGATGACCTCGGTGCGCAGACGCCGGAGTGAGGCCTCACAGGCCTGACGCACGTACTCCCGGGACCCGCGGGGACCCTTGCCATCCCCCATGTCCATCCCAAACTTGGTCGCCAGGACGACCTGATCCCGCCGGCCCTGGAGGACCTCGCCGAGGAACTCCTCGCTCCGGCCCTCACCGTAGATGTCGGCGGTGTCGAAGAAGGTCACCCCTTCCTCCAGCGCGGCATCGACGACGGCCCGGGTGCCGTTCAGGTCAAGCCGGCGGCCGAAGTTGTTACAGCCCAGACCGACGACGGAGGTATGCAGTCCAGAGGTTCCAAGTTCACGGGTGGGAAGGTCAGCCATGGGGCGGAGCCTAGTACGTCGCCGGGGGGCGGTCCGCTAGCGCATTCGGTGATCGTCGCTGCGCAGGGCATCGGTGAACCGGCGGGGTACCGCGGCGGCGTCGCCCTCCTCCCACAGGGTCAGCACCACCAGCTCATCGCGCTCCGGGCGGCAGACGAAGACGAGATCCCGCCGGTGGAGATCCCGGACCAGAACGGCCCCGCGTTCCCCGGGCTCCACCCGGCCCGCCGCATGGGCGCGGGCCACCCGGGCCGCCACCTCGGTCTTCTCGGTGAGCGACCCGCTGACCCGCTGGCGGAAGCGCTCGGCGGCATGATCGGTGACGGCGACGAGCACCTACGGTGCCGGCGTCACGGCGGCCGGCTCCGGGAGCTTGCGGGCGTGGCGGGAGATGCCGTGCCAGGCATCCCCCTGGTCACGCAGCCGATCGGCCGCGGTGGCCACCGTCCATCGGTCCGGCGCCAGGTGCGGATCCGACAGCTCCTCCCAATTGATGGGCATGGCCACCGGGGCTCCAGGCCGGGCGCGGACGCCGTAGGGCGCGACCGCGTGCTGGGCGTAGTTGTTGCGGTTGACGTCGACGTAGATGCGGGCCCCCCGGTCGGCGCGCCGCCATTCCAGCGTGAGGCTGTGGGGATTTGCCGCCACCATGGCCTCGGCCAGCGCGTGAGCGAAGCGATGCGCGTCCGGAAACGACGGGCCCCGCCGCACCGGGCAGACGACGTGGATCCCGCGGGAGCCGGTGACCATGGCGAACGGGCGCAGCCCCGCCTCCCGCAGCCGGTCACCGGCATCCCGGGCGGCGGCCCGCACCTCGCTGAACCCGGCGCCCGGCGACGGATCGAAGTCGATGATCAGCCGGTCGGGCTGGCGCGGGCGGTCGGCGCGTGACAGCCAGATGTGGGGGGTGACCACGTTCTGTCCCGCCAGGTACACCAGGGTGGCCGCGTTGTCAGCGATCACCTGGGTCAGGGTGCCGCCGCGCTTGGGCACAGTGGCGCGGGCGATCCACTCCGGGAAGTAATCCGGGACCGATTTCATGAAGAAGCCCTTGCCGTCGATTCCGCCGGGGAACGCCTGCAGCGCCAGCGGCCGGCCGCGAATGTGGGGCAGCATGGCCTCGGCCACCTGCTCGTAATGCCGGGCCAGGTCCCGCTTGGTCACCGGCGGATCGGTGAACAGCGCCTTGTCCGGATGGGTGATCTCAATGGTGCGGCGCCCGACGCCGATGGTGGCGTTCATCGCTCCCGGACCACCTCACGCGCCGGCTTGTCCTCCCGGAGGCCCAAAAACCGGGGGTGGCGCAGTCGCCCGCCCGTCGTCCATTCGGTGAAGCCGAGCTGGGCGACCAGCTCCGGCCGGACCCAGGTGACGTCGCGTTCCCGGATGGATCCGGGGTCGGCAAACGGCGAGGCTTCGGTTTGGAGCTGGTGTAGCCGGGCCCCCAGCGAATGCAGCGTCTGGCGGTCAAAGCCGGTTCCCACCTTGCCGGCGTAGCGGAGGCGGTCGCCGTCGTAGTAGCCGACCAGGAGCGCGCCGAAGTCCGTGCGCGTGCCGCGGGGCGCGGTGAACCCGCCGATGACGAGCTCCTGGCCCGCCTCGCACTTGAACTTGAGCCAGTCCCGGGACCGGGTCGCCCGGTAGGCGCTGTCGGCGCGCTTGCCGATGATCCCCTCCCAGCCCTTCTGGCAGGCCTGCGCGAACATGGCCTCGCCGTCCTGGTTGCGATGGGTGGTCAGCCGCAGCGGGTCATCGAACACTACGGCCTGGCGCAGCAGCCGCTTGCGGGTGCGCAGAGGCAGCGCCCGGACGTCATAGCCGTCGAGCCACAGCAGGTCGAACACGTAGAAGAACACCGGCACGGGATGTTGGCCCCGTTCGGCCAACCGGGCAAAACTCGTCTGGGCCCCGTCAAAGGCCACCACCTCACCGTCAAGGGCAAACCGGGTGCCCGGCTGCGCGGCCACCGCCTGCTTGACCTCCGGATACCGGCGCGACAAATCAAGGTCGTTGCGAGACAGCAGGCGGGTGGTGGATCCGGAGCGGATGGCCAGGCCCCGGATGCCGTCCAGCTTGCGCTCAAAGATCCACTCGGGATCGCTGAACGCCTGGCGCTCCAGCACCGCCTTCATCAGGCGAGCGTGGCCGGGGGCCTCAGCGGGGACCGCCTGGTCCCGCTCGCTGTCGGTGAGCTTGGCCCACCAGTCCGGCGTGCGGCGGGTGGTCTCCGGCGCGCTGGTCACTGATCAATATGTACCGCATGGCCGGCTCCTGTAGCACTGGGGGAACCCATTCGTCCGGCGCCGTCGGACCGACTCGGATGCGAAAGCGGCCGGATTTCGGCCGGATTTGAATCAGAGTGACCCTGTACCCGAGCGGGTGGGAGCGGTGCTACTCCGGCAGGGCCGGCAGCTGACCGGTGCCGGGGAACGGGCCGAGCGTCGACATGAGCGGCAGGAAGCTGAGCGTCGACGTGGTGTGGTGGTGGCGGTGCCGGTGAAACAGCGGGGTGAGGACCAGCGGGGCCACGGTGCCGTCAAACGAATTCGGTCCCAGGCCCGGGACGTGGACCTCGCTGAACTGCGCCAGATAGGACGCCGGAAGCTTGTCGACGTCGAACCAGCCGGCGCCGCCGCCGGGCCGGGCGAACCCGCTGGTGCCGAAGTAGCGGTTGCCGATGCGCATGAACGTGTGCGTCGGGTTGTAGAAGATCGTCACCTGGCCGGGGCCGGCCGGGAGCTTCCACTGGCCGATATTGCCGGAGACGCTGGTGGGCACCTGGTAACCGGCCTGCTGCATGACGTAGGAGACCGAGCCCGAGCAGTCAAACGGCCCAAACCGCGCCGGCTGGGTGTGCCCGCCGCCCCACAGGTACGGGAAGTTCGCCGCGCTGACCATGTTGGCGGCGGCGATCAACCGGTCATAGTGCGACAGGACGCCGCTGGTGTAGCGGACCTTCGGCGCCGCCGGGTGGCCGCTGGCGAAATACACGGAGAACTTGCCGTGCTGCAGCGTGGTGCGCTCAAACTGGGCGTGGGTGGCGATGGCGCTGGCCCGGGACATGACCTCGTCCACGTACCAGGAGGCATGGTTGTAGGCGAACACCGCCCGGGAGACGTTCTGGGCGGCGCCGGCGGCAGCCAGGTAGCGGGCGGCGGAGAAGATGGCGTCGCGCGGGTCGTAGGGATTGGGCACGCTGTGGCCGTCGACGGCCATCCCATATTGGGCCCAGGTGGAGGGCTCAAACTGCATCCAGCCCACGGCGCCGGCGCTGGAGGTGTTGAGGTTGCGCCCGTAGTCGGTCTCGATGGCGTTGATGGCCGCCAGCACCTCCCAGGGCACGTGGTAACGGCGACCAGCCTCCATGTAGATCGGAATCAGGAATGAGGGCGGCCGGTTGCCGTTGGAGAGCAGGCCGGACAGCTCGGTGACGGCACCGGTCAGCGCCGGGTTGGCCTGCACCGTGCCCGTCCAGGAGCTCGGACCCTTGAACCCGGGCGGGTTGCTCGAGAGCGTGGTGACCGTGCTGGTGGTGGAGGACGTCCGCTGCTGGGCGGAGGGGGCGGGAGTGGACGTGGACCGCGGTGCGGTGGGAGCCAGCGCGGCGCCGCCGGAGGTGTGGTGGGCAGGGTGATGGGCGGCGTGGTGCGCGGCCGGGGCGGCGTGGTGGGTGACCGGCGTCACCGCCGGCGTACCGGGCTGGGCGGGGGCGGAGGGGGTGGTCGTCGACGCGGTGGGCGTCGTGGAGGGGGCCGTCGGGGTGGTGGGCGCCGGGGTGGTGGTTGACGTGGTCGACGTCGTCGACGGGGCGTTGGCAGCGGTGGCCGGCGCCGCGCCGGCGCCGAACGACATGGCAGCGCCCGCCGTGGGCGTCGGCGGCTGGGCGGCGACGCGGCAGCTCACGGCGCTGTGAGCGCCGGAGGCGTGCCCGGAGGCGGCGTAGGCGATCGGGCCGTGGGTGTTCTGGGTGGGACACCCGGAGGCGCCCGCGGCGGTGTGGGCGGGACGGTGAGCCGCGGGCTTGCGGGGCGCCGGGGCCCGGGTCTCAGAGACGGTGGCCGGCTTGGGCGCTCTCGCCTTGGCGGTGGCGTGCGCCGCCCTGTGGTGGCGGGCCCGGGTGGCGGTGGGGCCGGCCGCCGGCGCGGGTGTGGTCGCCGTGGCCGCCGCGGTGGGGGCGGTGGCGGTGGTGGCGGTGGTGGCGGTGACCGAGGGGGCCGGCACCGGGGTGGTGCTCGGCGTGGTCACCTGGGTGGCCAGGGCCACCGCCGGCACCGAGGTGGCGGTGACGGCCACCGACGTGGCCACCGCGGCAATCTGCCGCGGCCGGATCGCCCGTGCCCGTGCCGGGCGGTGCGGGCGCAGCGACAGGATGGGGCTGAAACCGACGTGACGGATGGGGACCGGCAGCGTGACCGCCACCGGGTGGCGCTCGCCGGCCAGCAGCCGGAAGGTGGCCGGTGCGGACTCAACCGCCGCCAGCGGGACCGAGAAGGCCGCCGACCACAGCAGCTCGTATCCGGCGGCGCCGTCGACCCGGAGGCGACGCTCGGTGGCCTGGGTCTCGACGGCCGCGGAGACACGCGCCCCTGGCTCGGCCTCAATCACCAGGTGGGCGGCCGACGGAGCACCCGCGTCGGCGCTCAGCGCGGCCAGCAGTCGCACCAGCGCCCACTCGCTCCACTCCCCCTCCAGCGGGGAGTAGTCGAACCGCTCAACGGTGAGGCGCTCAAACGGCAGGCCGGATTCGATCAAAACCATGTGCGTGTCTTCAATGGGTGGCTCGGCCCAAGACCCACTGCTCAGGCCCCGGTGCCTGTTACCTACATCGGCCGGCGGCGCCGTTACTTGATGGCGTCGTAGACGTGGAACATCGGCAGGTACATGGCGAGGATCATGAAGCCGACCACCGAACCGATCAGCGCGATCATGATCGGCTCCAGAATGGAGGTGAGCGCCTTGACGGCGGCTTCCACCTGCTCCTCGTAGAAGTCGGCGACCTTGCTCAGGGTCGAGTCCAGCGCGCCGGTCTCCTCGCCCACGCGGACCATGTTGGTGACCAGCGACGGGAAGATGGGCTCATCGGCCAGCGCAGCGGCAATGGTGCCTCCGCCCTGCACCGAGTTGTGAACGGTCGCCATCGCGTTCTCCACAACCGTGTTGCCGGCTGTCCGGCCGGTGACGTCGATGGCCTCCAGCATGGGGACGCCGGCCGCCGTCAGCGACGACAGGGTGCGCGCCCACCGGGCCAGGGCGACCTTCTGAACCACCGCTCCGATCTTGGCCGGCGCTTTGAGCCGGGCCCGGTCCCAGACCGGTCGGCCGACCTTCGAACCCTTCCACTTGCGGAAGCCGAACACCAGGCCCGCGCCCCCGAACAGGACGAAGTACCACTGATGCCGCAGGATGTTCGACGCCTGGATGGTGTGAACTGTCAGCGACGGCATCGTGCCGTGGAATTCCTTGAACACCCCGGCGAATACCGGAATGATGAAGATCAGCATGGCGGCGACCACGCAGAGCGCGATGCTGCTCACCACCGCCGGGTACACCATGGCGGACTTCACCTGGCGGCGCAGTCTGTGCTGGGCCTCCAGCTGTTCGGCGACGCGCAGCAGCGAGCTCTCCAGAAAGCCGCCGGTCTCGCCGGCGCGGATCATGGCCACGTACAGCTGGGAGAAGATCTTGGGGTGCCGAGCCAGCGCGTCGGACAGCGATGCTCCACTCTCGATGTGCTGGCGGATCTGAATGACCGTCGCTCGCAGGCGCTTGTTCTCCACTTGCGATTCCAGCACCATCAGCGCTCGCATGAGCGACAGTCCGGAGGAGATCATCGTCGACAGCTGGCGGGTCATCAGCGCCAGGTCTTCCAGAGTGACCCGCGTGAGTCCCTCAAACGACAGCTCCATCGACTTCGTCTTGAGCTTGACCTCCAGGGGGATGAGGCCGCGACCCTTGAGCAGCTCGGTGACACCCTGGGGCGAGTCGGCTTCGACCTCACCCTTGTGCTTGACGCCAAGGGCATCGACCGCCCGGAATGCGTAGCTGGCGCTCATTGCAGGTAGGCCACGTTGCCGCCGGCGGTGGCCATGGGGTGGGCGCCCCCGAGCAGACGCTCCAGCTCGGCCGGAACCGAGGCGCGCCTGCGGGCCACGTCACGGGTGATCCGGCCGGCGCGAACCAGTTCAGTCAGCGCAGCGTCCATCGTCTGCATCCCGTGCTCGCCGCCGGTTTGAATGGCGGAATAGATCTGGTGGGTCTTGCCCTCGCGGATCAGGTTGCGGACAGCGGGGGTGGGGATGAGCACCTCCACCGCGGCCACACGCCCGGAACCGTCAGCCGTGGGCAGGAGCTGCTGGGCGACGACGCCCTGGAGCGCCACCGACAGCATCACGCGTACGTGCTGCTGCTCATGGGGTGGGAAGACGTCAATCACGCGGTCGATGGTCTGCGGGGCGTCCTGCGTATGCAGGGTGGCCAGGACGAGGTGCCCGGTCTCGGCCGCGGTCAGTGCGGTGGAGATGGTCTCCAGGTCCCGCATCTCGCCCACCAGAATGACGTCGGGATCCTCACGCAGGGCCGCGCGCAGGCCCTCGGCGAAACCGAGGGCGTCGCTGCCGAGCTCACGCTGGTTGACCAGGCAGCGCTTGTGACTGTGCAGGAACTCGATCGGGTCCTCGATGGTGAGGATGTGGTCCTCACGCGTGTTGTTGATCTCGTCGATCACCGACGCGAGCGTGGTCGACTTGCCGGACCCGGTGGGTCCGGTGACGAGAACGATCCCGCGCGGCAGTGATGCCATCTCGCGTACGATCGCGGGCATACCGAGTGCCTCCAGCGACACGATGTCACTGGGGATCACCCGGAAGGCGGCGCTGACGGCGCCGCGCTGCACGTACGCGTTGACGCGCATCCGGGCCGTGCGGGGGACCGAGTAGCTGAAGTCCACCTGACGCGCGTTCTCAAATTGCTGGCGCTGAACGTCGCTCATGATCGAATAGACGATCTCACGCGTGTTCTGGACGGACAGGGTGGGGAAGTCCTCCAGCCCGTGCAGTCGGCCGCGCACCCGGATGTGGGGCGCGGCCCCGGCGGTGATGTGGATGTCCGAGGCGCGCCGTTCCAGGGCGGCAAGGACGATGTCGGCGAAGTCGACGGACATGCCTGAGAAGTCGGCAGCAGGGAGGGGAGACTTGAGCGTCGGTCTAGCTGCCTAGAACACGGATGACTTCGTCGATGCTGGTGACGCCCTGGCGCACCTTCTCAAACGCGTCCTGGCGAAGGGTCCGCATGCCCTCGGCGCGGGCGGTTTCGGCCAGGCGGTCCGCCGACGCGCTGTGGAGCGCGAGATCCCGGAGGGCATCGCTCACCGGCATGATCTCGTAGACGCCGATCCGGCCCCGGTAACCGCCGCCCCCGCAGCGCGGGCAGCCGACGGCCTCATAGCCGGGGACGTCGGCGTCGACCGGAAACCCGGATTGGGTGAGCGTCGCCGCGTCCAGGGTGACGGGGCGCTTGCAGGTACACAGGACCCGGGCCAGCCGCTGGGCGATGACGCAGCGGACCGATGAGGCGATCAGGAAAGGCTCGATCCCCATCTCGACGAGGCGTGAGATGGAACTGGGGGCGTCATTGGTGTGCATCGTGGAGAGCAGCAGATGTCCGGTGAGCGCGGCCTCGATGCTGATCTGGGCCGTCTCACGGTCGCGGATCTCGCCCACCATGATGATGTCCGGATCGGCACGCATCATCGAGCGCAGGCCGGTGGCGAAGGTGAGCCCGGAACGCAGATTCACCGCCACCTGAGTGACGCCCTCCAGCTGGTACTCCACCGGATCCTCGATGGTGACGATGTTCTTGTCCGGGGTGTTGAGCGAGTTGAGGACGGCATACAGCGTTGTGGATTTGCCGGACCCGGTCGGTCCCGTAACCAGAATTGACCCGTGGGCATGTTGGGTAGCCTTGCCCAGCCGTCGCAGCGAGAACTCGTCGAGCCCCAACCTGGGGATCTCGATCAGGGCGTTGGACCGGTCCAGGATGCGCATGACAACCGACTCGCCGTGAACCGTCGGAAGAGTGACGACCCGGATGTCGATCTGG
This sequence comes from uncultured Solirubrobacteraceae bacterium, assembly GCA_963753235.1. Taxonomy (GTDB): domain Bacteria; phylum Actinomycetota; class Thermoleophilia; order Solirubrobacterales; family Solirubrobacteraceae; genus Palsa-465. Next base: position 87,055 of record CAVWBJ010000003.1, read on the forward strand.
CTGCCATCGACGGTGAGCCCAAGGCGGCCGTCCTGGGGCAGGCGGCGCTCCGAGATATCGAGCTCGCACATGATCTTGATGCGCGAGACGACGCCCGGGACCATCCGACCGGGGATGCGGGCAATCTCCTCCAGCACGCCATCGACGCGCAGGCGGACCCGCATCTCGCGCGGCTCGGGCTCAAAGTGGACATCTGACGCACCCTGGCTGACAGCCTGAGAGAGCAGTGAGTTGACCAGTTTGACGGTCGGCGTCTCGGTGGCCGCGTCCTGGAGATCGAGTACCTCCACCGAGTCGATCGAGTCCTCCTCCACCGCCTCGCTGACCGCGTTGTCCAGCCGCGTCATCTGGGCGATGACCGCCAGGATGTCCTCACGCGTGGCCACCGCAGCGCGGACGCTCATCCCGGTCTGAATCTCAACGTCGTCGATGGCGACGACGTTCGCCGGGTCGGCCATGGCCACCACCAGGGTGCGCTCATCGTCGCGGGCCACGGGGACGAGCTCACACCGGCGGGCGACGTCGGCCGGCAGGAGGTTGACCGCGGCCATGTCCAGCCGTTGTTGGGAGAGGTCCAGGAACTCCAGACCGAGTCGTTCGGCGACGGCCCGGCCGCGCTGTTCCTCGGTGATGGTGCCCTGATCCAGGAGGAGCTGGTCCGGGGTGACGCCCGCCGCGCGGGCGGCCTGAACAGCGTCCTGTACATCCTCACGCGAGGCGAAGCCGCGCTCGACGAGAATGTCGGTGACGAAGCGCATGGCGCCGCCGCCACGGGTCGGCGGCAGCGGGACGTCAACCGGTTCGGATTCCAGGGAGGGGAGGAGAACCTGATCCACGCCGGCTACAGACGCGGCGAAATCTTCGCGCATGATCTCCTTATCGGCCGCTGGCGCCCGGGGTATAGCCCCTTTGCCGTCTTCTTACAGAGGGTGCCTGAATGTCCAGACGATGTTTAGCCCCTCAAGCCGTGGGCTGGAATGCCGATGACCGGGGCGGAACGTCGCACGACGAAGCTGGGAACCGTGACCGGAGTGTGGGTTCCAGTAAACCATTCACCTACACAGGAGTGAGCTACTAGATGCTTACGCGTCTTCGTCATCGCGCTCAGGGGCAGGAGGGCTTCACCCTCATCGAGCTCCTGGTCGTGATTCTCATCATCGGCATCCTGGCCGCGGTCGCCATTCCGGCGTTCCTCAACCAGAAGGGCAAGGCCAACGACGCCAACGTGAAGTCGGATGTCAACACGGCGCAGACCGCCGAGGAGACCTACTTCACCGACGGTCAGACGTACACCGCCAACACGAGCGATCTCACCAACATTGAGAACACGCTCAACTCAGCGGTGGCCTCGCCTGAGAGCCTTTCGGTGGCCACCAGCGGAAGCGCACCCTACGGGGCGAGTGCTCCCTCTGGCGCGACCCTCTCATACGACATCACGGCCAAGTCCCAGTCAGGCGTGCATTACGGCCTGACGAAGTGGAGCGACGGCACTGTAAGTCGCACGTGCGACACCACCGGTGCCGCCAACTCGTCCGGCTGCAAGGTGACCTCTGGCAGCCAGGGCACCTGGTAAGGCAAGCAGCAACCTGTAACTCAGCAGCACAACGGCTGGGCCGTCGGGCATGACTCCGCGTCACGCCCGGCGGCCACCAGCCGCCTCTCTCACCCTCCTTCTCTCATGCCTTCCCTGGCCCTCGATATCACCCTCGCCGCCGTCAGCGGCCTCTGCCTCGGATCGTTTCTCAACGTCGTCGCCTACCGGGTGCCGGCGGGGATCTCGGTGGTTGCGCCCCGGTCGACCTGCCCGGGCTGCGGCACCGCCATCCGGCCGTATGACAACGTGCCGGTCCTCTCCTGGCTCATGCTGCGCGGGCACTGCCGCTCCTGTCACAGCGCCATCTCGCCGCGTTATCCGCTGACCGAGGCACTGACCGGCGCGCTGTTCGCCGCCGTCGTGATCGCCAAGGGCGCGGGACGGGGTGTCTGGCTTGATCTCATCTTCGTGGCCGCGCTGGTCGCCATCACCCGCATCGACCTTGAGCATCGGGTGATCCCGAATCGCATCACGGCGCCGCTGGCGGTGGTCGCCGTCACTCTGACCGCGCTTCTGGAGCCGCACCAGCTCACCGGTCGCCTGCTGGCCGGCGCCATCGCCGGCGGCGTCTTCTGCGCCATCGTGTTCGCCTACCCGGCCGGCATGGGGATGGGCGACGCCAAGCTGGTGGCGGTGATGGGCCTGGTGCTCGGCACTGCGGTGGCGCCGGCGCTCCTCATCGCCCTGCTCAGCGGGAGCGTTGTCGGGATCGGCGTCATGGCCCGCCGCGGCGTCGGCGAGGGCCGTCGCACCGCAATTCCGTTCGGTCCGTTTCTGGCGCTTGGCGGCGTTGTCGCGCTGTTCGCCGGTCCGGCCATCGTCCACGCCTACCTCCACGGAGTCGGACTGTGAGCGTCCTGAGCAAACAGATCTCCATGCCGCGCCTCCCATCCCGGCAGCTGCGGCGGCCGGCCGCACGCCGCGCCCCCACGGTGACCGGACTTGAGATCGGCGCCACGCAGGTGATCGCCGCTGAGGCCAGCCTGAAGGGCGGCCGGGTCGTCACCGAACGGGTGGCCCACCGACCGGTGCCGCCCGGGCTGATGCGTGACGGCCTGGTGATCGACCCGGATCGGTTGGCCGGGGAGCTCAAGGCGCTGTTCTCAGAGCATCGCTTCTCCAAGCGGGTCCGGGTTGGGCTGGCGACCCCGCGCACCGTGCTGCGGGTCATCGATCTGCCCCCGCTGGAAGACCGTGACATCCGGGCTGCCCTGGTCATGCAGGCGCAGGAGCGCATCCCCATGCCGCTTGACCGCGCCGTCATGGACTTCCATACGGTGGGGCTGGTCGACACCCCTGAGGGACAGCGACTGCGGGTGATCGTCGTCGTCACCGAGCGCGACGGGGTCGACCGGCTGCTTGACGTGCTCCGGCGGGCCGGGCTGAAGCCGGAGGGCATCGATCTATCCATCTTCGCGGCCATTCGAGGGCTCGCCGACGGCGAAGCCGACAGCGGTGCCGTCCTGTACGCGCAGTTGGGCGACCTGGTCAACATCGCCATCGCCGAGGACGGGGTCTGCCGCTTCACCCGCCAGGCCCCGCAGGGCCTGGCCATGGTGCTGGGACGGCTGGCCGAGAGCCAGGCGATGCCGATCGAGCAGGCGCAGGAGTTGGTGCGCAACGCGCCCGGGCTCCGGACCGGCGAGACGCTCGACGAAAGCGAGCAGGCGGTTGCCGATGTCCTCAACCGGGCGGCGGCGGAACTGGGCTCCGAGCTGCGAGCCGCCGCCGAGTTCTACTCAAATCAGTTTGGGAGCGAGATCGTCACCCGGGGGATCGTCGCCGGCCCGCTGGCGCCCCTGCCGGGATTCGTCCACGCGCTCTCGGCGACCTCCGGACTTCAGTTGACCTGCGGCGAGGTGGTGCCGGCCAGTCCCGACGCTCTCGGCGGGGTGGATGCGCGCCTGGCGGCGGTGGCCAGCGGACTTGCCGTGGGGGAGATCAGACGATGAACGCCGTCAACCTCATCCCGGCCGACGCCCGCAAGCGTCGCGTCACTCCCAGCACCAGCCGACCGACCATGGCGTTGATCGCCGGCCTGATGGTGGTGCTGATTGCTGCCATCCTCTATGTATCGGCGGTCAACAAGGTGTCGACGCGCCGTAATCAGCTGGCGCAGGTCACGGCCTCGGCCGAGCGGTGGCGGGTGGTGGCGGCCAGCTACCAGCAGTACATGCAGGCCGCGCAGCAGCGCACCCAGGAGCTCACGGCAGTCCGCCAGCTGGCCGTCGGCCGCTATCCGTGGGAGGCGCTGCTGGGGCAGCTGAGCCGACTCCTCCCCGCCGATGCTGCTCTCACCTCGCTCCAGGCGACCACGGCAACTGCCGGCGGCACGTCCTCCACTCCGAGCCCATCGACCGCCACCACACCGGGAGCGGCGTCCTCCGCCGCCACGGCAACGACGCCGGTGCCCGCGGTCCAACTCTCTGGATGTGCTGCCTCCCAGCCCGCCGTGGCCCAGACGATGGTGGCTCTGCACCGTATCCAGAACGTCTCGGCCGTCACCCTGAGCTCGGCCACCGACTCGACGAGCGGCAGCAGCAGCGGCAGCGCAGGCGGTAGTGGCCAGAACGGAGGCTGCCCCTTTGCGGTCCAGTTCCAGCTGTCGCTGGCGTTCACCGCGCCGGTGGCAGCTCCGGCAGCCCCGGCGTCTGCCGGATCCGGAACCATCGCCCCGGCGACGCCCGCCCAGAGCACCTCTGGCGGAACGGCGACCGCGGCCGCCGCCACCAACTCCACCGGGGTGCATGCTCAATGAATCTTCGACCTCGTGACCGGATTGCCCTGGGCGTCGTGATCCTGGCCGTTCTCGTCGGCGCGTTCTACATGCTGGCCCTCAAGCCCGAGCAGCAGAAGGCCAAGTCACTGGATGCCGCGATTGCCGCCCAGCAGCAGACCGTGGCCCAGGAACAGCAGGCCTACAACGCCGGCCGTCAAGCGCAGGCGACGGTCAAGGCCCAGCAGGCGGAGTGGACGGCCCTTCATGTGGCGGTCCCCGCTCAATCCAACATCCCGGCACTGCTGCGGATTCTGGCCAAGAGCGCCAAGGCGGCGCACGTCAAGATGAGCTCCATCACGCTGGCGAGCGCCTCAGGGGCGACACCCGCCCCGACGCCCACCACCAGCCCCGGCGCAGCGACGGGCGTTCCGGTTCAGCTCACCTTCGCCGGAGGCTATGCCGCGCTCAATGCCCTCGTTCACCGCCTGGACAGCCTGGTGGTGGTGGCCGGCAACCGGGTGCGCGCCACCGGTCCGCTGATGAGCATCAGCAACGTGTCCCTCAGCGGATCACCGGACCTGACGGTGCAGCTGAACGCCACCATCTACCAGTTGTCTGCCGCAGCGACTGCCACCACCGGGAGCCATCCATGAGCGCACTACGTCGAGATCTGATTGAGCGAAAGCTGTGGATGCTGGTGGCAGGCCTGGTCCTGGCCGTCGTCGCCGTCCCCGTGCTGCTGCTCAATGGCGGTTCGGCCGCCGGCGCGCCGACGACGCCCGCGCCCCCCGCGGCGGCGGCCCCTGTCTCCTCCACGGTGCCCTCGGCCGGCGCTCCGGCGCACACCAAGGCAACCAGGGAAACGGCATACGTGAAGGTGCGACGTAATCCGTTCGCCGGCAGCCAGAGCTCCTCCTCCTCCACCACCGCATCGTCGACGTCCACCACGAGCACTTCGGCCAGCCCATCGGCCAGCTCGGCATCGACCTCCGCGTCAAGTGGGGCGACCAGCACCACGGCGGCCGTGGTTTCCCCGTCCCCCAGCTCCAGCTCTTCGTCGTCCGCGGCCAACACCTCGTCGGCCACCTCTTCCCCGCACGTCTCCGGCGCCCCGGTTTCCACCACGGCGAGCGTCACCCCTGCTCCGGCGCCGGCCAAGGTCAGCTCATGGACGATGTACTCGGTATCGCTTCGATACGGCAAGGACACCGGTGTGCCGCTTCACTCCAACGTGGCCCGTCTGACGCCCTTCCCGTCCGCCAGCAGCCCCGAGGTGATGTTCCTCGGCGTCATGACCGGTGGTAAGCAGGCCGTGTTCGCCCTCCGGGCCGGACTGGGCCACACCGGGCCGGGCCTCTGTCGCCCGGATCACTCCCGCTGCTCGGCGATCCTGCTCAAGCCCGGTCAGACCGAGCACATCACCGTCCCGGTGATCGGTGGCGCGCCCCAGCAGGTCATCCTGCGCCTGGTGAGGATCACGCATCGCATCACTCATTCTCGGAAGGTCGCACTGGCCGGCTACCTGCGCTACTCGGCGGCCGGCCTGTGCGACCTGGCGCTCGCCGATCCGGTGCTCTACAACCTGGGCACGGGCACCGTGTCCGGCATGCCCAAGGCGGTGTGTCAGCACCAGTCGAAGTCGGTGCCGTTCACCCCGCTGGTGGCCACACCATGAGCTTCCACCTGCAGGGCGCGCTCCGCTACCTCAGCGATCAGGATGGCTCTGACCTCCACATCAAGGTGGGGTCTCCGCCGATGGCCCGGATCGCCGGCGACCTTCAGCCCCTGCCGGACGCCGAACGCCTCACGGCGGCGGACACCGATCACGCCCTGCGGGAGATGCTGGCCGATCCGGCCAAGATTCAGGAGATAGAGGCCGAGGGCGAGGTCGACTTTGCCTTTGCCGTTCCCGGCCTGGCCCGGTTCCGCGTCAACGCGTTTCGGCAGCGCGGATCCATCTCCATCGTCTGCCGCCGGATTCCCTACGGCGTGACCACAATCTCTGAGCTCGGCCTCCCGGACGCGGTGCGTGAGATGGCTGAAGAGCCCCGCGGCATCGTCCTGGTCACCGGAACCACCGGCTCGGGCAAGTCCACCACCCTCGCGGCCATGGTCGACCATGTCAACACCACCACCGCTCGCCACATCGTCACCATCGAGGATCCGATCGAGTTTCTGCACAGTGACAAGCGCTCGGTCATCAACCAGCGCGAGGTCGGATCGGACACCGGTTCATTCAGCCGGGCGCTGCGGCGCGTGCTGCGCCAGGACCCGGACATCATCCTCATCGGCGAGATGCGCGATGAGGAGACGGTGCGCACGGCGCTGTCAGCGGCCGAGACCGGGCACCTGGTGCTGTCGACGCTGCACACCGCGGATGCGGCGGAGACCATCAACCGCGTCATCGATTTCTTTCCGCCCTACCAGCATCGGCAGGTGCGGGCCATGCTCTCCAGCACCCTGCGGGGTGTCATCTCCCAGCGTCTCATCCCCGCCGTCAGCGGCGGACGGGTGGCTGCGCTGGAAGTGCTGCGCACCACCGGCCGGGTTCGTGACGCCATCATCGACCCTGATCAGACCGCCCAGCTGCCCTCCATCATCTCGGAGGGCGCCTACTACGGAATGCAGACGTTCGACCAGGCGCTGTTCACGCACGTCGAGGGCGGCCGGGTGAGCCGGGAGAATGCGCTGGCGGCGGCGACCAGTCCGCAGGACTTCAAGCTCCTGCTCGCCGCCGAGGGCCGGGTGGGAACGTCCATGGCGGACGTCTTCCCGGCCGCTGCGGTCGGTTAGTCGCCGGCTGGCCGCCACTGAACGTCCCGGCTAGGGCCGGGGCAGCGTGGTGGCACCCTCGTCCGGCCCGCGCGCTGCTGGGGCTGATCCGGGCGGTTTGGTGCGGGTCGGAGCCGGCGCCGCCGATCAGGCGACGCGCTCGGCCAGCTCGCTGGCCAGGATGAGGTTGAGGCCGCGCCAGTCGATGGTGGAGAAGGCCTCCACCACACGAGGGTCGAAGTGGCGGCCCGCCTCACCGGTGATCTCCTCCAGCGCGCGATCCTCGTCCCACGCCGGCTTGTACGGCCGCTCGTGGGTCAGCGTGTCCCAGACGTCGGCCAGGGCGGTGATGCGACCGGCGAGCGGGATGTCCTCGCCGGCCAGACCGGCCACGTAGCCGTTGCCGTCCCAGCGTTCATGGTGGGTGCGGGCGATGTCACCGGCCAGCCGGAGCACCGGAGAGCGGGCGGAGGAAAGGATGCGGGCGCCGATCTCCACGTGGCGCATCATGTGCATCCACTCGGCCGGCGTCAGCTTGCCCGGCTTGAGCAGGATGCGCCGAGACATCCCCACCTTGCCGATGTCGTGCAAGGGCGCGGCGTCACGAATCATGGTGACGAAGGCGTCAGGAAGATCAAGGGCCTGGGCGATGAGCGCCGCGCCGACGCCGACCCGCTGGGCGTGCTGGTAGGTGTCGTCGTCGTGATAGTCGGCGATCGCGGCCAGGACGGAGAGGCTCTCCCGAGCGGTATCCACCTCGTCGGTCAGCTCCCGGACGGTGTCCAGCGCCGGAGCGTCGCGCTCGGTGAGTTCCTGCTCCAGCTGACGCATCTGCAGTGCGTTGCGCACGCGCAGGAGCAGCTCCGCGGGTTGCACCGGCTTGGTGACGAAGTCGCGGACGCCAAGACTGACCGCCTGCTCACGCGCATCAAATCGCGTCTCGCTGGTCAGGCCGATCACCGGCGGGCCGTCGGCAGCGCTCGCCAGGTGCTGGATGTTGGACAGGGCCGCGGGCGCAGTCACCGAGTCGAGATCCAGCAGCACGAGGTCCGGCTGCTCCAAGAGGCAGACCTGGTGTGAGTTGGGCGGATCGCCGCTCTCCAGGATCTCGCGGTATCCGGACTCGGCCAGGATGTGCCTCAGCGATTCGCGCGCCGGTGTGTCGGCATCGACGATCAGCAACCGCATGTGGGTGAGCTCGGTCATCCGTCCTGGCCTGGTGGAAGCTTGGTGTGGCCGCAGCACCCGGTGGGTGGGCCACACCCCCGTTATCGGCAGCGAGGCCCGCCGCTTGACGGTTGCACCGCCCGTCTCGGCCGTCCGTCGACCGAGTCCCGCGCGCGCGACATGAGACACGCGTCCGCCGCGGGGTGCGAAAGCTCAAGAGAGGCGGCAGGATGCCGAGTAATCCCCGTGATCTCGTAGGCCACGACATGCCGACGTCCCTTCCCACCATGCGCTCCAGCCAGCGCGGCCCGCAGCGGCCTTCGCTTCTCTCCGACCGGGGGTTCTCGATCATCGAGGTGCTGGTCAGTGCCCTCATGGTCATCCTGATCGCCAGCGCCACCGCGCGCGCCCTGATCTCCAGCAGCCACTTCACGGCCGACGAGCGGCTCCGCTCTCAGGCGGACTCGGTGGCGGCCCAGGACCAGGAGCGACTGCGCGGCCTGTCCGATCTGCAGCTCACCCAGCTGGAGAGCACCCCGCAGTCCCGGACGGTGACGCTGGGCGGCACCACCTTCACGATCGCCTCCAGCGACACGTCCATGGGCACCACCGGCAACACCGGGTGTTCATCCACCGCAGCCGCCTACTACAAGATCGTCTCCACCATCTCCTGGCCGGAGGCCTTCACCAAGCGCGCCCCCACGCTGACCACGCAGTCCGTGCTGGCGCGCCCGGTGTCCGGAGATCTGCCGGTCGTCGTCAACGACCAGACCGGCGCGCCCCTGTCCGCCGTCGGCATCCAGGCCACGGGTCCGAGCAACCAGTCCGGATCGACCGACAGCAACGGGTGTGTCCTGTTCGCCGGGCTCAACCCGGGCTCGTACACCGTCACCGCAACCGATTCCGGCTACGTCGATCCGAAGGGCAACGTCTCGCCGGTGACCGCCACCACCACCGTCGCCTCCACGGGGACGGCGGCCCAGAACTTCCGGCTCGGACTGGCCGGCTCCGTGGTGGGCACGTTCGCCGCCCAGGGCGCCAGCGGATCCGTTTCCGGTGAGGCGGATGGCCTGTCCTGGACTGGAACCGGCAGCTCCCTGCCGACGTGGACGTCGATGCAGTCGGCGACGGCCGGAACATCGATCACCACTCCGGCGTTGTTTCCCTTCTATCAGTCCACCGCGCCGGTCGGCTACGCCAACAACTACACGCTGTGGGCCGGCCAATGTGCCGGGCAGCAGCCGCCGACCAACCAGACTCAGGCAACGGTGACGCCAGGCTCGGTGAACCAATCGGCAACGATCCTGGAGCCGCTGCTCAACCTGGGGAATGTCACCTACTCGGTCTCCACCACCAGGCGCGGGGTCACCACCACCACCAACACACCAGAAAGACCAAACGACGTCAAACTGACCTGGACCGATGGGACCTGCACCGACACGTGGTCGGTGCCGGTGCTGTCCGGCTCGGCAAGCGCGGTGCCGGCCACCGGTTGGCTTCAGTACCCCGGCCAGCCGTACGCGGCCGCCGGCACTCTGACCGTCTGTGCCGACTACAACCCCAGCGGCTCCACCTATTACCACGGGAGCACGACGACGGGCAACACCAGCTTTGCCGCGTCGAACACGGCAAACCAGGTCCCCACCATCACGGTCCCCAACTCCTCCTCCGGGAAATGCTGAGCGCCCCGGACCGCCGTCACCACTCCCGCTGGCGCGGCGACGGCGGCTTCAGCCTGGCCGAGCTGTCCGTGTCGATGGCGGCCGCCATCGTCGTGATCATCGGCCTGTTCTCCATCATGGTGGTGACGCTGCATCAGACGCAGCGCACGTTCACGAAGGTGGACGCCACCCGCCGAGCACGCCTCGCTCTCGCCGACATCGAGAATGAGCTGCATTCGGCGTGCCTGATGGGTAACCCGGAGAGCCAGAACGTCGACCCTCCGATCGAAGCCGGCAGCACCGCCAGCCAGCTGGAGTTTCTCAGCTACTACGGCAAGTCGGCGAATCCAACTCCCGTGTGGCACGTGCTCAGCTTCTCGTCGGGCAACCTGATCGACACCGCCTACCCCGTCAGCGGCACCAGCCCGAACTGGACCCAGGGGAGCACCAACCCGTCGGCGACCACGCTGCTCACCAACGTCAGCCAGCAGACCGGCAGCTCAGGGTCCGTCCCGGTGTTTCAGTACTACGCCTATCAGTCGGCGGGGCAGGACAGCTCCGGAGACACGTACTACATCCTGCCGGACGGCACCAATCTCGCCCCCGGTGCGACCGGAACGCCGCCGAACAATCCGATCACCACGTTCCCGCTGACCGCCTCGGCGGCCAACACCGTGGTGGAGGTGAGGATCAATCTGGTCGTCGGACCCAGTTCGTCGCGGCTCAACAACCCCAACCTGGCAGGCGCGTCGCTCCCGGTCACCGACTCCGTCTCGCTGCGCCTGACCACGCCCCCGGACTATGTCCCCAGCGGTCAGACCTCCGCCAGCCTCTACGGCCCGTGCCAATGACGACCTCACCTACCCATGTCAGCCGCTTTCGCCGGCTGGGCCGCAGGCTCCGCGCCGAAGGCGGGTTCACGATGATTGTGGCCCTCGGCGTCCTGACGGTGACCATGCTCCTGACGGGAGCCGCGCTCCTGACCGTGGGAGGGGACGCCTCGCTGACGCGGGCCGACCTGGACGGCAAGCGCGCCTACGCGGCGGCCCAGTCCGGCCTTCAGGCGTACCTGTATCAGCTCAACAACAACGCCTCCACCTCCTCATGGTGGGAGACGTGCAGCAACGACCTGACCAACGGCAACGGGACCGCGGTGGCCGTCCCGGGCTCCACCACCGGCGTCACCTACTCCTACAGGCCGGTGCCCGTGGGCTCGTACACCTCGTGCAGCACCACCGATCCCGTGGGCTCGCTCATCTCGGCGTCGACCGGGACGCTGCGGATGCGCGTGACCGGATACTCCGGGAGCCAGAGCCGGACGATTGTCGCCAGCTTCCGGACGCTCACCCCCCTGGCGTTCCTGTGGTACACGAAGTACGAGACGATGGACACCAGCCTCGTTCCCAATGGCAGCAACTGCGACCGGTTCTACTGGCAGACCAACCCGGCCCCCTCCGGCGCCTGTTACATCTACTGGGTCAGTGGCGACCACATGAACGGGCCGATGTACACGCAGGACCAGTACCTGATCCAGACCGGCAACACACCGACGTGGGGGCGCAACGCCCAGGACGTGATCGCCAGCCAGGTACCGACCACCGGCCAGAACGACATCTGCGTCAACAGCAATTGCCAGAACGATCCGAACATCCTGGGCACGGCCAAGCCGGACGTCACCCCCCAGGTGCCGCTGCCGTCGGATAACTCCAACCTCCAGACGGACGCCTCGGCCCACGGGCAGGTGTTTGCCGGGACCACCACGCTCACGCTGAGCATCAACAGCTCAGGCAAGACGGTGGCCAACGGCTTCACCTGCGCCACCGCCACCACCTGCACGCAGATTCAGAATCTGGACCTGTCGAGCAACCCCATCCTCTACGCGGCCAACACCTCCGGGTGCACGTCGCCCACGTATACGCCGACGAGCATCCAGTACTCGACGATCACCCCGTCCAACGGCTCCACCACCTGGAGCGGTCAGTCCGCGTATGCCGGCCAGTGCGGCGACATCTACGTTTCCGGCACCTACAACACGCCGCTCACCATCGGTGCCGGGAACAACATCATCGTCACCGGCAACCTGGAGAACTCCACCGACACCGACGGTCAGACGAGCCCCACCGGAACCGCGACCATGGGGCTGGTGGCCAACCAGTACGTCCGCGTCATGCACCCGTGCACCGGCAGTTCCCCCAGCCAGCCCGCCAACGTGACCATCGATGCCGCCATCCTCACGCTGTCGCACTCCTTCTTCGTCGACAACTACTCCTGCGGCCGCGAGTCCCGGCCCGGGACGCTCACCGTCCACGGGGCGATCGCCCAGTACTTCCGCGGCGCGGTCGGAACCACGGGCGGCAGCGGCTCCGGGACCGGCTATCTCAAGAACTACAACTACGACGACCGGCTGTCGCTGCTGCTGCCGCCGTATCTGTTTGACCTGCAGAACACGCAGTGGACCGTGTACCGCGAGACGCTGTGCAGCACCGTCTCGTCAGGTTCCAACACGTGCGGGAGCTGAGGCCGCCCTCTCCAGCCGGTCGCGCAGCCGGCCGTAGCGCCGGGCCGTGTCCGGCGTCCGCGCCGCCCGGGCCACCACCTCGCGGCTGCCCACGATCACCGTGGCCAGCCGAGCGCGGGTGATGGCGGTGTAGAGCATCTCCCGGCGCAGGAAGAACGCGCCGGCGGCGGGATGGGCCACGATCACCGCCACCGGCAACTCAATGCCCTGGCCGCGGTGCACCGAACAGGCATAGCCCAGAGCCAGGCTGTCGGACTCCTCCGGGGGGAGCCGAAAGACGCCATCGTCGCCGCCGAGCAGCAGCGCGGCGTCGTCTCCGTCACCGGCGGAGACCTCGTCGAGCAGGCGCAGGACTGTCCCGTTCATGAGTCCGAGGTCATGAAGGTTGCGCCCGGTCATCATCAGCTTGTCCCCGATTCGCAGCCGTCCGCCCCGGACCGGCTGGCCGTCCGGGTTCAGCGCGGCGCGCAGCGCCCGGTTCAGCGCGTCGATCCCGACATCGCCGCGATATACCGGCGCAAATACCTGGATGTCGCGCACCGGGTCGACCTCGTAGTGGGCGGGGAGCCGTTGCGCGACCAGCGACACGATCTCATCCAGCGCCGCCTGGGGCGACGGTCGCTCAATCAGAAACAGATCCCGCCGCATTCCGGCCCCCACCGAGAAGTCCGGCGCCTGGCCCCGCCGGACGGCGTGCGCCCCCTGCACGATCATGGAGTCGGCGGCCTGGCGGAAGATGTGGGTGAGCCGAGTCACCGGCACCACGTCGGTGGCCACCAGTTCGGCGAACGGCTTCCCCGCTCCCACCGGGGCCAGCTGATCGGCGTCGCCCACCAGCACCACATGGGTGCGGTCGCCGACCGCCCGCAGGAGGGTGACGAGCAGTTCCAGGTTGGCCATCGAGGTTTCGTCAACGATCAGCAGGTCACAGCTCACAGGATCCTGCTCGTCATGGGTGGGCCCCTCGCCGGGCACCCATCCGAGCGCCGAATGGACCGTCCGGGCCCGAAGTCCACTGGCCTCGCTCATCCGCACCGCGGCTCGTCCGGTCGGCGCTACCAGCATCACCCGGGCCCCCCGCTCCACCGCCGCCCCCGCGATCGACTTGATGGAGGCCGTCTTGCCGGTGCCGGGCCCGCCGGTGATCACCGACAGGCGGTGGGCGAAGGCGGCCTCCATCGCCGAGCGCTGCTCGGTGGTCAGCTCCTCAGCGCCACCGGCCGGGCGCCCGCGGCCGGTCATCCGGTCGCTGGCCTCGGATGCGATCAGCTCGGCCACCCGGCCCGCCAGCTCGGCCTCCAGCTCCGCCGTGGCACGCCGGTAGACCCACTCATCCTCCTGCACCACGTGGCCGGAAGCGACCAGGTCCTCAACCGGGCCCGCGTCGATCTCCTCGCCCAGCAGCTGCCCGGCGTCGGTGAGCACCATCCCCAGAGGCAGGCAGCTGGAGCCGCTGCGCTCGCCCTCGGCCAGCACGTGCATGACCCCGGCCCGCCGGCGCTGCCCCGGGTCGCGCCCCTCACCCTCCCCGGCCGTCCCGGCGGCGATCCGGTCGGCGATGGCGAAGCCGACCCCAAACACGCTGGTCAGCTCGTAGGGGTCGGCGGTGATGATCTGATGGGCGCGGGACCCGTAATGCTCCTGCAGACGGCCCGCCAGGTAGGCGAGCCCGTGCGGGGCGAGCATCAGGTGAAGGCGCCGGACCACCCGCAGCTCCTGCCACGAGCGTGCGGCCTCCGCGGCGCGGCTGCGGGTGAGCCCCACGGCGGCAAACGTGCTCACCGGGTCCCGGTCGATGACGTCCAACACCTCGGCGGCTCCGAACCGCTCCACCAAGTTCGCCGCCCGTTTGCCCCCGATGTGCTTGACCCGGCGCAGGTAGCTCGCCACCACGTCCGGATCCTCCGGCGGCAGCGGCCGCGCCTGCGTCACCTTGACCTGCGGGCCGTACCGGCTGTCGTTCACCCACGCGCCCGTGATGTGGGCGCGCTCGCCCTCCTCCAGGTGGGTGAGCGGCCCCACCAGCGCCACCGGCGTGCCGTCAGGCTGGGCGGCGTCGATCACCGCCCAGCCGGTGTCCTCGCTGGCGTAGCGCACCCGCCGGATCGCCACCTCGCCGTCGAACGTCACGGCGCTGACGTTAGACCGGCGCCCGGTCGTGCGCCAGGGGTTGGCACCGAGTTGTCACACTCGGCCGCCGTCTCAGAATCAGGGCTGCGCCTGGCCCTGCGTGACCATCCCGGCAGCACTCCCGGCCCGGCCGGAGCCCCGGGCAGAGCCCGAGACGGCGGCGCAGCTGACGGCGCCGCCGCCCGGCGCCGGCGGACACCCCGGCACCACCGAAGGTGGCAGTGCTGCCGTCCTCGTCCCCTGCGAAGTTGTCAGGGTGGACCGGGAGGCGCCGGCACTGCCCGGCCACCAGGCCACGAACCACCCGTTCTGCGCCGACGCCTGCACCGTCTGTCCGTCGGCGAGCGTGAGCGTCACCGCCGAGACATCGGCTCCGGTGTGCCCCTCCAGGAAGGAGTAGTCCTGGCCGGCCCGGGCGGTGTGCGCGGCCCAGGTGACCGTGATCCCGTCGGCCGGGACGGGTGCCGGCGGGCCCGCCGCGTTTGCTTCCGAGGCGGATGTGAACCCGGGCCCGCTGATGCAGGTGGCGTTGGCGTTCAGGCGGGCGAACACCAGAAACGTGAACGGTCCGCGGGTGTCGGACAGGACCGGGCTGAGCGAACTGACCGGCGGAAGATCCATGGGCTTGCCCGTGCGCCGGGCCACGTTGCCGGCCGCGGCGGAGTGAGGGATCGCGGCCAGGCGCTGCCGGCAGCTGGCCACCGCCCCGCTGGTCTGCACTCCGTGGGCGGTCGTCGGCCGGGCCGTCCAGCCGGCAAACGCCGGCGTCGTGTTCGTGCCCAGGTCGACGAACAGCACGGTGGCGATGGCCGCGGCGGCCGCGGCCAGCGCCCCGGCCGCGACCGGCGGCCGGACCCGCCGGGTCCGGGGACGGTAATCATGCCCGCGCAGTCGGTCACCGGCGCCGTCCGGCATCTCGTCGGCGCGGGCCGCCAGGGCGGCGCGCAGCTGGTTCTCCAGGTCATGGGTCATGGTGTTTGCTCCCTGATTGGTTCCGGCTTCAACGACGTCTGCAGCCGCATCAACCCGCGTGCCGCGGTGGACTTGACCGTTCCGACCGAGCAGCCCAGCACGGCCGCCACCTGGGCCTCGGTGAGGTCCTCGAAGTAGCGCAGCACCAGGACCGCTCGCTGGCGCGGCGCCAACCTCGCCAGCCCGTCGATGAGGTCCCGGCGGACTTCCACCCCGGCCAGCCGCTGGTCGTTGGCGGCCAGCTGCGCCCAGGCCGCGGGCGGCGCCTCCAGCTCCTGGCGCCGGCGGGCCCAGTGTCCCCGGCCGTCGAGCGCCAGGTTGACCAGAACGCGCCGGGCGTAGGCCCGTGGATGATCCATCCGCTGCACCCGGGGCCAGCGGCGGGCCACCGTCAGCAAACACTCCTGGACCAGGTCCTCGGCCTCGGCCAGGTCCCAGACGATCAGATACGCCGTGCGCAACAACGGATCGCTGGACTCGGCGACAAACCGCTCAAACGCGCGGCGGGTGACGGCGCTGCGCCGCGCGGCCGGTGCGGGGTTGATCCTCACATCTGTACTCAACCCCGGGAGCGAGATGAAAGGTTGCCTGGGGCGCCTCGCTCGGCCCGCCGGACCGCAGCGGTGATCCCGTCGGACCCGACCAGGTGCTGGAAGGAGCGCACCAGCGGCCGCACGGCGCGCAGCCCCAGGCGACCGCGGGCACCGATGGCGTCCACGCGGGCCTCGGCGGCGATCACGCTTCCGCCCCTGTCGGCGGGCAGGATCCAATTGGCGATCACCACGCGGGCGGTGCCGGATTCAGACCAGTCGCGGAAATCCTGAGCGGAGCGCAGATGGGGGTAATCGCGGCGCAGCGTCCAGATCCGGCCGACCAGACCGGACACCAGCAGGCGCTCGGCCTCCTCCAGGACCATGAACGGCGGCTGGCGGAACAGGTCGTCAAAGCCCTCCTGGCCGGGCAGACCGGGAATCCGCCAGCGCACCAATCGCCCCAGTACGGCGGTGTCCGAGAGCCGGACCGAGCGGGCCGCGTCCCACAGGTGCTCGGCCGAGACCGAGCTCTCTCGCCGGTGAAAGACGCGCAGATCTGGGTCAGGCAGCCACTGGTCGAGATCAGGTGGACCGGTCACGGAGCTGCCCTGAGGTTTAGCGGACCGGCCCGGTGCGCCATGATCGGCGGCGTGCTGAGCCACGCTCTCGCTCCGGTCAACGCCGCCGCCGCCCACCGCGTGGGGCTACCCCGCGCGCTGGCCGGCGCCCCCGGGGTGGCCCTCACGTTCGATGACGGACCCCATCCGGAGGGCACGCCGGCCGTGCTGGAGCGGCTGGCCGCGGTAGGGGCCCGCGCCTCCTTTTTTCTCATCGGCGAGCAGGTGCAGCGGCGTCCGGAGCTGGCCGAGAGGATCGCCGCGGCCGGCCACCTGGTCGCCCTGCACGGTCACCGTCACCGGCTGCAGCTCCGCATGACGCCGGCGCAGGCGGGGGCTGATGTGGCTCGCGGGCGGGCGGTGGTGGAGGACGCGGTGGGGCAGCTCGTCCGCTGGCACCGGCCCCCGTACGGGATCTACAGCCCGGCCGGGCTCCGGGCGGTCCGCGCCGGCGGGATGCGCCCCCTGTTGTGGTCCCGGTGGGGCAAGGATTGGCGCAAGTTCACCACCCCCCGCCGGATCGCAACTCGGGCCACCCGGGCGCTCGTTCCCGGCGACGTGATCCTGCTGCACGACGCCGACTTCTACAGTGCTCGTCACTCCCACCGGCACACAGTCGTTGCTCTGGAAATGGTCCTGGCAGAGCTTGAGCGGCGCAAACTCGATACCGTCCTCCCTGTCTGACACGCTTGATGCCCCCCCGGCGCGCGGGTTCCTACAGCGCCGAGGTGGATGCCGCTCGCCGGCGAAACAGATCTCAAACGCGGCGCAGACGGCGCCAATTGACCATGACTTCAGCTTCCGCTTCTGCCTCAGAGAAGGCCGCCCCTGGTTTTGCGCGCTTTGCCATCGGCTTTGATCAGCGCGACCGGGCCCGCTTCCACGCCCTGATCGACGAGGTCCTCGACAGCAACCGGTGGTCCGAGGCCGACATGAACGCGCGGTTCGAGGCGGCCTGGGAGGCCTGGAACGGGGCCCCGGCGGTGGCGCTGGGCAGCTGGGCCGGTGGCGCTCTCGCCGCCCTGCATTTCGCCGGCGTCGCCGGCGAGACCGTCCTCTGTCCCTCCAACACGTTCATGGCGACGCCGCTGGCGGCCATCCGGGCTGGGGCCGAGGTGCAGTTCGTCGACTGCAATCGCGACGACCTCTGCATGTCGTTCGCCGATTTTCAGCGGGCCGCCGAGCAGTTCAAGCCGCGGGCGGCCTTCCTGGTTCACATCGGCGGTCACATCGCCTTTGAGGTGGAGCAGATCGCTGCCTACTGCGCTGAGAACGGGATCTTTCTGATCGAGGACTGCGCCCACGGCCACGGCGCCAGCTGGAACGGCCGCAAACCGGGAACCTGGGGCGATGCGGGCGTCTACTCGCTTTACGCCACCAAGACCGTCTCCACCGGGGAGGGGGGTGTGCTCGTCTCCCGCCGCCCGGAGGTCATCGCCCACGCGCGTGACTTTCGCAACTACGGCAAGCCCTCACACCAGGTGCACGGCCTCAACTTCCGCATGAGCGAGTTCACGGCCGCGCTCGGCCTGGTGCAGGTGGAGCGCATGCCGGAGATCGTGGCCTGGAAGAACGAGACCGCTCGGGAGTGGCTGGACCCGGAATATCCCAGCCGCCTGCAGCTGCCCGACGGCATGCAGTCCGGCCTTTACAAGTACATCGTGTTCGATTGGCTGGAACGGTCGACCGGCCGCGTATACGATGCGCCCTGCCACCGGATCATGGGTCATGACGTGGAGTTGCCCAACTCCGATTGGGTGGCGCGCAACCACTCCTGCGTTCCTCTGTATTACAGACCGAACGAATAATCATGCGCGTTCTCGTCACAGGCGGCTCTGGCTTCATCGGCTCGCATGTCGTGGACAAGCTGCGCGCGCGCGGCCACGAGCCGGTCATCTACGACCTGCGTCCCTCGCCGTGGCATAACGACCCTGACCACCCGGTCGACACCGTCCTGGGCTCCATCACCGACCGGGAGGCCCTGGAGCGCGCCCTGCACTCCTGCGACGCCGTGGCTCATCTGGCGGCGGTGGCCGACGTCAACGACGTGCATGCCGAGCCCGAGGATGCCGAGCGGGTCAACGCCCGGGGCACGGTGGCCGTGCTGGAGGCCTGCCGGCGGGCCGGCGTCAAACGGGTCCTGTACGCCTCCACCATCTGGGTCTACTCCGACACCGAATCCGATGAGGTCGACGAGGACACGCTGCTCCCACCGCCCAGCCACCTGTACACCAGCACCAAGCTGGCCGGCGAGCTGTACTGCAAGAGCTATCAGGAGCTGTACGGGATCGACTACACCATCCTTCGGTTCGGGATCCCGTACGGTCCCCGCGCGCGGGAGGCGGCGGTCATCCCGGCGTTTGTCAACAAGGCGTTCCGGGGCGAGCCGCTCACGCTCTCCGGCGACGGCATGCAGTCCCGTCGCTTCGTCTATGTGGAGGATCTGGCCGACGGCGTCGCTCGCGGCTTGGACGACATCGCCGTCAACCGCGTCTACAACCTGGTCAGCGACGAGAACGTCACCATCAAGCAGATCGCCGAGCTCGTCCAGGAGATCGTCGGCAACACCGAGATCGTCCACATGCCGGCGCGGCCCGGAGATCTCGGGACCAAGATCGTCTCCGGCGAGCGGGCCCGGGCCGAGCTCAGCTGGACCGCCGCCACGCCGTTCGCCGAGGGCGTCCGGAAATACGTGGCCTGGCGCCTGGAGCAGGCGGCCAAGAAGTCCGACGACGACGCCGCCGCCGTCATTCCCGCCGGGGAGCCCGACGCGGAGGCCAAGCCCCGCCAGGTCCTGATCATCTCCGCCGACATCGGCGAGGGCCATGATCTGCCCGCCCGGGCCGTCGCCCGTGAATTCAAGGACGAGGACGCGGACGCGCAGGTCTCGATCGTCAACGGGCTGCCCGCCATGGGACCGCTGCTCACCCGCATCCTGCGCGAGAACTCGTGGTTCATGTTCACGTTCATGCCGTGGTGGTTTGACTTCCAGTACCGGCTGTTCATGAACGTCCGGCCCACCCGGTGGCTGGCGCGGAGCCTGCTCATGCTCCTGGGACGCCGCGGCCTGATGCGCCTGATCCGCGCCCATGATCCGGATGTGATCGTCTCCACATATCCCGGGGTCACCGCGGTACTCGGCGAGCTGCGTCGCCGCGACAAGCTCAAGGTGCCCTGCTACTCGTCCATCACTGACCTGGCCGGGCTTCAGTTCTGGGCTCATCCGGGGATCGACCTGCACTTCATCACCCATCCTGAGTCCGCCGAGGAGGTGGAGCGGATCGCCGGTCCCGGCAGCGTTCGCTGGGCCAAGCCGCCGACGGCCCCCGCGTTCCTGGCCGCTCGCTCCCGCTCCGACGCCCGCCGCGCGCTCGGCCTGCCCGCCACCGGGCAGGTGATCGCCGTCTCCGGCGGCGGCTGGGGAGTCGGCGACCTGGTCGGCGCCACCGCGGCCGCGCTGGAGATCCCGGATGCCACCGTGCTCTGTCTGTGCGGGCGCAATGACCGCATCCGGGCCAAGGTGGTGGGCCGCTTCGGCGACGAGCCGCGGCTCCGGGTCATGGGCTTCACCGACCGGATGGGCGACGTGCTTGCCGCCGCCGACGTGCTGGTGCACTCCAGCGCCGGTCTCACCATCCTGGAGGCGATCATCCGGGGCTGCCCCGTGGTGTCCTACGGGTTCAGCTATGGCCACGTGCGGGCCGCCGACGACGCCATGGAGCGCTTCGGCCTGGCCCGGGTCGCCCGCACCCAGGCCGAGGTCGTCCCGGCCATCACCGCCGCGCTGCAGACCCGGCCGGAGCCGGATGGCTCCTTCGCCCGGCGGCCCTCCACCGCCTCCTTCATCCTCTCCAACGAGCGGCGGATCAGTCCCGCGCCGGCCTGGCGCCTGCGCACCGCTCGTGCCGCCACCACCGCGGTGGCCGCGGTCGCCATCGCCGCCTGGGCCCTGACCACCGGAGCCTCGTATTCGCTCGTCTCCCATATCGCGCACATCCGCCCGGTCACCGCGGTCGACACCAATCGTCCGGAGGTGGGGGTGCTCATCGACGCCCCCGGGGCCCAGGTCCCGATGGTGGCCAACACCCTGTCGACCTACGGCATCCACGCGTCGTTCGCCGTGGGCCAGCCGTCCGGTCCGGTGGTGACGAGCGTCTACGGCTACCACGACCAGGCGCTGCCCCGGCTCCCGGACGGCGGCCTGGTGCGGTGGCTGGGCGAGCGCGGGCAGCTGCACCGACTGAGCATCCTCATGCGTGATGGACGCCACTTCCTCTACGCCTCCAACGGACCCAGTCTGGGGCAATGGCTGATCGCCCACGGGGCGGGGGGCAAGCTGGTGGCCGGCGCCGTCCGGCTCCAGGACGCCGACGATCCGCTCGGCTATCTGCATCCCGGTGAGGTGGTGGAGATCCGGATCGCCAGCGCCAGCGGGATCCAGCCCCTGCTCAGCAAGCTGGTTGGGGAGCTGCGCTCCCAGCACCTGGCCGCCGTGCCGATCGGCCGGCTCATGCGCGACGCCGAGCGCACCACCGCCGACTGAGTTGCTGGAGCTCGCCGACGTCCGTGAGGCGGCGGCGCGCCTGGACGGGGTGGCGCACCGCACTCCCGTCCTGACGTCATCTGCGGTGAACGCGCGGGTGCACGCCCAGCTCTGGTTCAAGTGCGAGCAGTTCCAGCGCATCGGGGCCTTCAAGTTCCGCGGGGCCTACAACGCCCTGGCCTCCCTGACGCCGCAGCGGCGAGGCCAGGGCGTGTGCACGGCGTCCTCAGGCAACCACGCTCAGGCGGTGGCGCTCGCCGCCCGGCTGTGGCACGTGCCCGCGGTCATCCTCATGCCGGAGGATGCCCCGGCCCTGAAGCGATCCGCCACCGAGGCCTACGGCGCCGAGGTGATCACATTCGACCGCTACCGGGATGACCGGGAGACGCTGGTGCGGGAGCTGGCGGCCGAGCGAGAGCTGGCCCTGGTGCACCCGTTCGACGACCCGGCGGTGATGGCGGGGCAGGGAACGGTGGCCCTGGAGCTGCTGGAGCAGGTGCCGGATCAGCGGCTGGATGCGATGGTCGTCCCGGTGGGCGGGGGCGGGCTCATCTCCGGCTGCGCCACCGTCGTCAAGGCGCTGGCTCCGGATGTGCGGGTGATCGGTGTGGAGCCGGCGGCCTCCGATGATGTGGCCCGGTCGGTGGCCTCCGGCCGGCGGGAGCGGGTGGCCGTGGGGCGGACCATCGCCGACGGGCAGCAGACCTCCTCGCCCGGCGAGCTGACCTGGCCGGTCATCCGGGAGCGGGTCGACGCGGTGGTCACGGTGTCCGATGAACAGATCCTGGCCGCGATGCGTCTGCTGTTTGAGCGGATGAAGCTGGTGGCCGAGCCGAGCGGCGCCAGTGCCTTTGCCGCGGTGCTCGCCGGGGCAGCGGACGTCGCCGATCAGCGGGTGGGGGTGGTGGTATCCGGCGGCAACGTCGGCGCCGACGCCTTCGCCCACCTGATGGTCGGCTGACGAGCGACTACCAGTGCACGCCGCGCGTCGCCTGGGCAAACGCGCGCTGCTCGGCCTCCCGGCGCCGGTCGACCGGCTCGCCGCTTTCCGGGAACAGCTGGTAGGCCCGGTTCACGAGAAGATCCTGGGCACCCGGAGCCAGGGCGTATGTCAGCTGGCCGAGGCTGCCCAACGTGGTGGCGACCCGCTTGGGTCGCTTGCGGATGGCGTCGGTCACCATCTGGGCCGCCTCCCGGGGCTGGCCACCGGCAGCCGGTCATACGCCTTGGTGGGGGCGATCATCGGGGTGCGCACCAGCGGCATGTAGACGGTGGTGACATGGACTCCATCGCCGATGATCTCCGGGCCGATCGACCGCGAGAACGCGTCCAGCGCCGCCTTGGAGGCCAGGTAGGCGGCGAACCGGGGGGTGTTGACCTGGAGGCCGATCGTCGAGATGTTGATGATGTGGCCACTCCCGCGCTGGCGCATCACCGGCAGCAGGTCCAGGATGAGCTTGACCGGCGCAAAGTAGTTGAGCGCCATGGTGCGCTGGTAGTCGTGGAACCGGTCATAGGAGCGGTCGACGGAGCGCCGGATCGACTTGCCGGCGTTGTTGATCAGGATGTCCACGTGCCCATGCGCGTCGAGCACCTCGGCGGCCATCCGGTCGATGTCGTCGGTGTCGGTCAGGTCAGCCGGGTGCACATGGGCGGTGCCGCCCAGCTCCCGGATCTGATCAGCCACCTCCTCCAGCTTCTCCCGGGTGCGCGCCACCAGCAGGACGGTCCCGCCCGCCCGGCCGATCTCCACGGCGGTCTCCTGGCCGATCCCTGAGGAGGCGCCGGTGATCAGCACGGGACGGCCCTTGACCGCGTCCTGCAGCGACTGGGCCAGCACGCCCCCGGCCACCGGAACCCGCTGTCCGAACGCTCGCAGCGTGCGCATGCCTGAGATGGCCAGCTCGGTCAGGTCAGGGGTCATCGCAGAGTCGCCAGCACCTGGTTGGCCATGTTCTGCTCGCCCGCCTGGTTGGGGTGCAGCGGATAGGCGGGCGAGGTGGGAACGAAGCCGTTGACCCAGGCGGTGCCGGGTGGGCGGCAGGCATCGTGCCCGATGCTGGAGGTGAAGGTGTCGATGTAGGTGGCATTGCCATTGGCGGCCGCGGTCTGCAGCGCAGCGTTCAGCCGCTTCTCCAGGCCGTTGATGTAGGTGATGTCCCCGGCCGAGAACGGGACCAGCGGCCAGCAGGCGGTGCCGTTGACCGGAAGCGTGTCCGGGTATCCGACGACCAGCACGCGGGCCTGCGGCGCGCGCTGATGGATGCCCTGGATGACCGCCGCCACCTTCGGGCCGGTGGCGGTGATGGCGGCCACGTTGGGGTCAGTCCCGCCCGCGGTGTAGTGGTTCTTGCAGGCGGTGCCGAACGGATGGGTGAGGTCGATCTCTCCGCATGTCTCGGCGACGCCGATCAGTCCCGCATCGTTGCCGCCGATGCCCACCGTGACCAGGGCATCGTTGGTGCGCAGCGCGTTGAACTGCGGAGGCGCGGTCTGCAGCCCGCCCTGGAGCGGCTGCGGTTGGGTCATGTCGACGGTGGTGGCGCTGCTGCAGCTGGCGTCGGTGAAGCTGGAGAGCGCCAGCGCGCGCGTGACGTCCGAGGGATAGTTGTGGGTGGAGCGCCCGCACAGGATGGGGTTCCCGGTGGCGGTGGGAACCAGCGGCGCTGCCGTGTAGGAGTCGCCCAGCGAGACGTAGGGGCCGAGCGCCGCCTGGGCTGCCGCCGCGGTCAGGAGGGACAGCACCACGGTCAGCGCCACGCCCAGTCCGCATCGGCGGACTGCGGAACGGCTCGGCTTCAGCATGACGCGCTCTCCTCTCATCGGGCCCGGCGCGAGCATATAGCTCGTCGGCGGCCGGGTCCATGCGCAACCGGGATTGCCCGGACCGGCGCCTGAGCCGGCGCGCCGGAAATCGGAGCTGTAGGTCGCCCGGGGTCAGCGTCGCCCGCTCAGCTTGCCGACGAGCAGCTCAACCGAGCGCTCCAGATCGGCGAGCGTGGCCTCCTCGACACCGGCGATGCCCAGCCTGCGGTTCAGCCAGGCGTTGATCTCCCGGTGGCTGGTGCCGTCGCGGCGCCGGACCTCGGAGACGAGTCGGTGGCGTTCGTCACGCAGCTGCGCCCGGCGTTCGAACGCCGGGATCTCCCGCGGTGCGGGCTCGTCCGGGGGGGCGTCGGCCGAGGCCATGACCGTCGTCCAGCGCGCGGCAGCCGGGCTGAGGGCCCCGGCGGCGGCCGGTTCCGGGGCTCCGAACAGCGTCAACTGGGGGGCCACGTCTGCGCTCAACGGGACGAAGTCCGGGGTCTCGGTGCGCTCGGTCTGGCGGCGCTCCTCCCGCTCGTCCAGCACGAACTCGTCGACGTCGCCGGGCCGCCGTAGCGACCCCCGGAGTTCCTGCTCGATGGTGGCCGCATGATCTCGCAGGACCGGATCGGCCGGCACGTACAGCCAGCTGGGTGCCACCGGCCGCCCCGGGATCGTCCGGACGAAGCGACCGACGATCTGGCGAAAGATCAGGGGGGTCTTGGCTGCGGTGGCGTACACCCCCACGCGCAGGCGGGGGATGTCGACGCCCTCAGAGACCATGTTGACGGCCACGATCCATGGGTCGGTGGAGGTGGTGAACGCGGCCAGCTTGGCGGCCGCCCGCGGTTCGGCGTGCAGGACGACGAGCGGGACGCGGCCGGTGGCCTCTCGCAGCAGCTTGGCGATCCGGCGAGCGTGATCGGAGTCGGCGGCGACGACGAGCCCACCGGCGTCGGTGTGACCCTCCTGGCGCAGCGCGGTGAGCCGGTCGTCGGCCTCGCGCAGGATCCGAGGCAGCCCATCCGGAAGCTCGGTGGAGATGGCGGTTCGGTAGCGCCGGCTGGCTTCCCGGGTGGACAGGACGGTCTCAAAGCTCGTCTCAATGACGTCGTCGCCGCTCTGCCATGACAGCGTCCCGTCGTAGGCGACAAAGCAGACCGGGCGACACACCCCCTCGGCGACCGCCTCGGCGTAGCTGTAGGAGACGTCCGGCTCGGCCACGCCGTCGGCGTCGTAGCTGACGCCCGGAATGGGGGTGGCGTCGGAGCGAAAGGGGGTTCCGGAGAGCAGCACCCAGCGCCCGGACGCCTCAAACGCGCGGGAGAACCCGACGCCCCAGGACAGCTCCTCGCCGAGATGATGGGCCTCGTCGGCGATCACCAGCGTGCGCCGCGGAAGCGTGCTCGCCCATCGCCGCGGGGCCTTGGCAATCCGCGCGTAGGTGACCGAGACGCCGTGAAACCCGCTGGGGGGGCGAGGCGACTCGCTGTCCGGCGCCAGGTCAAGCCCCAGGTCATGGGCCGCGCGCGCCCACTGGCGGGTCAGGGGCGCGGTCGGACAGGCGACGACAACGGCCGCGGCGGCCCCGGACTCCAGCTGGGCCCGGGCGAACTCCAGCGCGGGGCGGGTCTTGCCCGCCCCCGGCGCCGCGCTCATCAGAAACGGGGCGTCCGGACCCTGGGTCCACCGGGCCATCGCCTCCAGCGCGCCGGTCTGCCAGGCGCGCAGGCGGGAGTGGTTGGTGCGGGGGCGGGGCGATGGCACGGGTCGGCCATCGTGCCCGACGGGCCGGACGAAACGCGGGGGGTCGGCGGCGGGTGGGGTCAGGGCTCTTACGTGACCCGCTACGGCGCACCGAGCGCGCTTCAGGACCTGCCCCCGCGTTCGATGAACCGGAAACGATGAGATCACCGCTGCTCGCCGCCGGTCACGCCTGACGCTGTCGTCAGACCACTGACCCCCGCTGACATTGCGGCCGGCGGCGTTGACTTCCGTCGGGGACCGGTGCGAACATGTGTTCGATGATCGCCTGCGTGCTGACCCCCCGTTTTGCCCTCGCGACGGCCATCGGTGACCGGGGCGAGCTGCTGCAGAGCCCGGTGGCGCTGGCGCCGGAGCCGGGGAGCTCCCAGCAGATCGGCGAGGTGTCGCTGTCCGCCGAGGCGTTCGGGATCCGTCCGGGCATGCGGCTGGGAGAGGCGCTGGCGCGGTGTCCGCAGCTGGCGCTGGTGCCGCCGGATCCGGCCGGGGTGGCGGACCGGTGGGAGCGGCTGCTGGTGCGGCTGGAGTCGATGGGGGCGGCGGTCGAGCCGGAGCGCCCGGGGCTGGTGTGCTTCGATGCGCGCGGGCTGCTGGCGCTGTATGGCGGAATCGACGGGGTGCTGCGGGCGGCGCGGGAGGCGCTGCGGGTGCCGGCGCGGTACGGGGTGGCGCCGTCTCGGTTCGCCGCTGTGGCCGCGGCCACCCGGGCGCGGTCACGGCGCCCGGAGATCGTGGGTGGGGGCATCGCGGGCGGCGTGAGGCGGACGGCCGAGGAGGGCCGTGGCCTCGCCGCGGCGTATCTGGCGCCGCTCCCGGTCGCGCTGCTGCGGGCGCGGACCTCGCTGGCTCACCTCCCGGAGGCCCTTGAGCGGCTGGGCGTCCAGACGCTCGGAGAGCTCGCCGCGCTGCCGGTGGCCGCGTTGGCCGATCGCTTCGGACGGGAGGGGCTGCTGGCCCATGAGCTCGCATCCGGCGGCGACAGCGAGCTGCGCCCCCGGCCGGCCGGTGAGCCTCTCCGTGAGGCGCTGGAGCTGCCGGAGGCCGCGTCCGGCATCCAACTTGAGCGCGGCCTCGGTCTGTTGATCGACCGTCTGCTGGCTCGCCATGAGCGCCGTGGCCGGACGCTGCGGTCGGTCGTCATCTCCGCTGTGCTGGTGGAGCAGGGTGGCACCTGGCGCCAGCAGGTCGTCTTCCGCGAGGCGCTGGCCGATCCGGCCCGGATGCGGCTCGCGCTGGCCCCGCGGCTGGCGCTGCTGCCGGCGCCGGCCGATGTGCTGAGGCTGTCGGTGGAGCGGTTCGGCCCGCTCGCCTCGGATCAGCGGGCGCTGCTGGAGGATCCTGCCGCCGCCCGGTCGGCGCGGTTGCGGGAGGCCATCCGGCAGACGCGGGTGGCCGCGGGTCCCGATGCGGCCCTGCGGGTGCTGGAGGTCGATCCTGATTCCCGGTTTCCGGAGCGGCGGGCGGTGCTCGCCCCGTTTGAGGGCTGAGCTGTGGCCGGGCCGCGTCGACTCTCCGTGCCACGCCGCGTCACCGTTGACGCGGCGGCCGACGGACGCCCCCGGGCGGTCGACCGGCGGGAGGTCGACGCGGTCCGGGAGTCCTGGATCATCGAGGACCGCTGGTGGACCGAGCGGCCGCTGCGCCGGCATTACTGGGAGGTGGTGACCACCTGCGGCCGCAACGAGGTGGTGTTCTGCGATCTGATCAGCGAGAGGTGGTGGCGTCAGCGCTGAAGGTTCACTCCCGCCAAATCGGTGGTGCCCGCACCGAAGGTGCCTGCCTGCGGTCCCAGCGATGCCGGCACCGACCGGCGCCCCGGCCGGGGCGGCCACCCTGGGGACACTAGACTCAGCCTGCCATGTCGCAGACCTCATCTCCTCGTGATCCCGGCCGCGTGGCGGTCGGAACCTGGAGCGGTGGGCGGTTCATGCACTTCGGCGAGGCGCTTGATGACGACCGGTTCCTGGCCCTGATCACGCCGGACGAGCGGATCGACACGGTCATCACCGCCGACGTCTATGGCACCGGCGATGCCGACCGAATGCTGGGGCGCGCCGTGGCCGGTCGTCCCCGTCAGGACATGTGCGTGGTGGGCGCCGTCGGTCATGACTTCTATGAGGGCGAGCGCAACGGGCCCAAGGGGTTTCCCCGGTTCACCGACCCCGCCCTTCGCGGCCCCGGCGGGTACGCGGACTACCTGCGGATGGCCACCGAGCGCAGCCTGGAGCGCTGCGGGATCGACCACTTTGACCTGCTGCTCCTCCACAACCCGGACCGCACCGGCTACACCAGCGAGGCCGTATGGCACGGGATGGCCGCCCTGCGCGACGCCGGCCTGACCCGGCTGATCGGGGTTGCCCCCGGCCCGGCCAACGGCTTCACCCTGGACGTGATCGACTGCCTGGAGCGGTTCGGCGCCCTGATCGACTGGGCGATGATCATCCTCAACCCGCTGGAGCCATGGCCGGGTGAGCTCTGCCTGGAGGCCGCTGCGACCGCCGACGTCAGGGTCATCACCCGGGTGGTCGACTACGGCGGCCTGTTCTTCGATGACCTGATGCCCGGCCAGGAGCTGGTCAAGGGCGATCACCGCGGCTTCCGCCCCGCCGGCTGGATTGAAGCCGGCCGGGAGCGGCTCGCCGGCATGCGGCCGATTGCCGACCGGGCCGGTCTGACCATGATTCAGCTCGCCTGCCAGTGGAACCTGGCTCACCCGGCGGTCGACTGCACCGCGCCGACGCTCATCCAGGAGGCCGGAGCCGCGGCCCGGCCGGTCGAGGACAAGCGGGCCGAGCTGGCCGCGCTGCCCACCGGGGGCCGGCTCAGCGACGACGACGTGCGCGAGATCCGCCGCCTGGGCGACAACACCGGCTCCATGGCGCTGAAGGGCGCCTCCCCTCAACATTCCGGGGAGGATCAACCGGACCGCTGGACGCTGGACATCCATCTGCGGGACGTCGCCGAACGCTGGCGCATCGATCCCCAGCGTGACCTCGTCCAGGTGGCCGCGTGACCGAGTCCGGCCCGTCGTCCGCGCCCCACCCTGACCGGCCGCTCACCGGCGGCTGTAACTGCGGTGCGGTCCGGTTTGCGGTGAGCGAGCCCTTCATCTCGGCCTCCTACTGCCACTGCACCCGGTGCCAGCGCCGCAGCGGCGCCGGCGCCTCCGCCAACGGCCGCACCACTGCGGGCGCCTTCCGGATCGTCCAGGGGGAGGATCGCCTGCGCTCCTGGAAGCCCGGCACCGGTGCGGAGAAGTTCTTCTGCGGTGACTGCGGCTCGGCCCTGTTCAGCCGCACCACGGATGACCCCCCAGGGATCGGCGTGCGCCTGGGGGCGATCGACGGCGACCCCGGGATCCGACCCTCTTTCCATCAGTACGTCGCCTATGCCGCCGCCTGGGAGCCAATCCCGGACGACGGGTTGCCGCGTTACCCGGAGAGCCGGGCCGCGGGCATGGCGCCGCCCGCCGAAGCGTCCGCCTGACCCTCCGGCCCAGCGACCGCGGGCGGCCCAGCGACGGCGGCGCCCCGCGGGCGCCCAAATGAGTTCCGGAGCAGGTACAGGCCGAGCCCCGCCTCCGCCATCAGCCAGACGAGGTTGGCCAGGTTCAGGGCGAACGGACTGTGAGCACTCACGGCCGAGGCCTCATCCTGGGGGAGCCAGACCAGGGCCGCGCTCGCCAGGACCGCCGCCACCGGAAGCCGCCGCCGGCTCCCGGCCTCCCACAGGGCCAGCGGGATGATCACCGGCACGAAGTAATAGGTCACCGGGGCCGGGTCGGCCAGGCAGCGGAGCAGCCCGGTGAGGGCCAGCAGCGCCAGTCCGTCCACCGTGCCTGATCGGCCGCGCGCCGCGCGCCGCCCGTAGATCCACACGGCGGCGACGCCGAGGCTCAGCACCATGGCCGCGGCATCCGTCCGGGTCAGCGAGAGGGGAAGGAGGCGAAACGGCACCCCCGGGCGGCCCAGCGCCGGTCCACGGACCGGCCACCACAGACTCAACGGGGTGGTCCCGTTGAGGCCGCCGATGAGGTGCTCCGAGTGGCGAAAGGCGGCCAGGTCGGCAGCCGGGAGCAGCGCCACCGCCGGGAGCGCGATGGCGGCCGCGCGGATCGCCACCGGGGCGCGGACCCGCAGGGCGCCACCGGCTTCAGGCAGCGCCAGCAGCACGCAGGGCGTGGCCAGAAGCGCCCAGGGTTTGCTGCCCACTGCCAATCCCAGCAGCACCGCGGCCCACCCGCGGCGGTCGTCCCCCGCCGCGATGACCGCCCCCGCCGCCAACACGGTCGTCAACACCTCCTCCGGATGCCCCATCAGCAGCGCCTGGCGGGTCACCGGTCCGGCCAGGATCACGCCGACGGCCACCAGGGCCGCTCCGATCTGGGCCACGGACTCGGTGCGGCCGGCCAGCCAGGCCACCAGCGCCAGAACCGAGATCAGGCAGGCGGCGGCGCCCAGCTGGTACACGAGCTGATCACCGGCACCCAGCCAGATCCCGACACCCACAAACGGAGCGCGCCACACCAGGGAGACCAGGCCCATGACCGGCTGACGAGCCGCCAGCTGGCTCAGCTGACCGCGCACCAGGGCCGCCATCGCCGGGGCGGCGTTGTCGCCCATGGTTGCCCCGTGGCCCTGGTAGTCGCCGCCCACCGTGGTGGCATGCACGACCCAGGCCAGTGCGGCACACGCCCCCAGGACCAGCAGGCCTCGCAACGCGGGAGTGACACGGTCGCGCACACGCGCGATATCGGCGGCGGGGAAGCGCGACCTTAGCCGGCGGCCATCGCCTCAGCCCCGGCTTCGGTCAGTCAGCGTCGGCCGACGCCTGCTCCGCGCGCAGCCAGTCACCATCCGCCGACAGGTCCGTGACACCCATCGCCGCGGCCACGTTGCACCACATCCCGTAGCGGAAGAACTCGTCGACCTCCGCTGCGGGCGCGCCGGTGAGCGCCACCACGTGGGCCACCAGCCGGGCAAAGCAGGCGCGGACGCGGGTGCGGATGACCTCGTCGTCACAGGCGGCGTAGGCATGATGCTGGAGCATGAGGACGTCGCGGTCGTCGGCGACCATCTCCATGTAGGCCTTGCCCATCGCCGTGAGCACGCCGGTGTCCGGCGGGGCGGTGGCCGGGTCGAACTCCGCTGCGGCTCGGGTGAACACAGCGGCGACGTGCTCGAAGCCCCGCTCCACGGCGGCCAGGAACAGGTCGCGCTTGGAGCCGAACAGACTGAACACGTATGGCTGGGCCACCCCCACCCGTCGCGCGATCCGGTCAACGGGGGTGCCGTGAAGCCCCCCGTGGGCGAACTCGTGGATCGCCGCCTCCACCAGCGCATCCCGGCGTTCGGCGGCCGGGACGCGCTGGCGGGTGGAGGTGGCTGAGGAGGAGGTGGTCATGCGTTTACCCGGAAGGAGGCGATGCTACGCCACCCTCAGGCCGTCGTTGGCGACAGCCGTGCCGGCGCTGCCACGCGGTCTCCTGCGGCCTCGGTCGCCAGCTGGGCCTGAGCGGAGGCCCGGGTGCTGAACGGGAGCAGGATGGGGATGAGAGCACCGATGGCCAGGACCGCTGCGCCGATCCACAGCGCGGGCTGCAGGCCGTCGACGAATGCCTGCGGGGACCCATAGCCGCCGTGGCTGGTGAACACCGTGGCGAGCACCGAGACCCCCAGAACGCCGCCGAGCTCTCGGATGGCGTTCGTGGCCCCCGAGGCCTGACCGGCCTGGTCGGTGCGCACCGAGGCGAGGACCGCGTTGGCGGAGGGCGCGAACACCAGCGCCATCCCGGCGCCCCCCAGCACGAACGGGCCCAGCATGCTCACGTAGCTCTCATGGACACCGACGATGGCCGCCAGCCAACCCAGCGCCAGCGCCTGCAACCCGAGCCCCGCCGCCATGAACAGACGGCTGCCGTAGCGCTCGGAGAAGTACCCGGCCAGCGGTGCCACCAGCATCGTGGCCCCGGTCCAGACCAGCAGCTTCACGCCTGCCTCCAGCGGTGAGTTGCCGAGCACGTTCTGCAGGAACTGGCTCAGGAAGAACACCGACCCAAACATCCCAAAGTACATCGCCAGCGAGACGACGTTCGTCACCGCAAAGCCACGCCGGGCGAAGAACTCCAGCGGCAGCATCGGGGCCTCGGTCCGCCGCTCCTGGATGACGAACGCCACCAGCAGCGCCACTCCAGCCGCCAGGGCGACAAGAACCTCGGTGGCGCCCCAACCGAGCGACTGGCTGCGGACGAGACCGAACACCAGGCCGAACAGACCGGCGGACCCCAGCGCCAGGCCCGGTAGATCCAGCGCCTTGGCCGGCCCATAGCTCTCCACGAGCTGGCGGCCGGCGAGGGGGACGAGCACGGCCCCGATGGGAACGTTGAGCCAGAAGATCCAATGCCAGGAGGCGGCCTGGACCATCGCGCCGCCGACCAGCGGTCCGAGGGCGACGGCGATCCCGCTCACTCCGGACCAGATTCCCAGCGCCACCCCGCGGCGATCTGGCGGGAATGCCGCCGCCAGCAGGGTCAGGGTCAGCGGCGTGGCGATGGCCGCGCCGGCGCCCTGGGTGGCCCGGGCCACGATCAACAGCCCGATGGTGGGCGCCAGAGCCGCTGCTGCCGAGGAGACCGTGAACAGCGTGATTCCGGCCATGAACATCCGCTTGCGGCCGAGGCGATCGCCCAGGGCGGCACCGGTCAGCAGCAGGACGGCGTAGGACAGCGTGTAGGCGTTGACCGTCCATTCCAGCGACTGGATAGAGGCGCCCAGGTCACGGTGGATGCTCGGCAGCGCCACGCTGACCACGAGGTTGTCAAGCACCACCATGAAGAGCCCGATGGAGACGATTGCCAGGGTCCAGGCCCGGCGGCGAGCGGCAGTCATGCCATCCTCCCGAAGTTGAAATTAGTAAGCACTAACTAAGCCCATAAGTTAGCAGTAACTAATAATCTGTCAAGGGGTGCCGGACGGTGAGTGGATGGGGGCCGTGTCTCGACCGCCCGCAGCGCCGTCCATTCCGGGTTCGTCGGCGCCTCATGCGAACATCTGTTCGATGTACGCGGAGCTCCACTGCCATTCCGCCTTCTCGTTCCTGGACGGGGCCTCGCTGCCCGACGAGCTGGTGGCCACCGCGCGGGAGCTGGGCTATGAGACGCTGGCTCTGACCGACCACAACTCGGTCTCCGGCTCCATGGAATTTGCGGTGGCGGCGCGAGCGCTTGGCCTGCGCCCCATCCACGGCACCGAGATCGATCTTGACGATGGCCGGCACCTGACCCTGCTCGTCCAGGACGCCCGGGGTTGGTCGAACCTGTGCCGCATCCTCACCCGGGCCCACGCCCACACCCGGGATGGGCGACCGGGAGCCCCGGCAACCGAGCCGGCCATCCCGCTGGAGACGATGCTGGGGCACGCCGAGGGCCTCGTCTGCCTGAGCGGCTGTGCTCGGCGCGGCGTCCATGATCAGCCGACGCTGGAGCGGCTGCGGGATGCCTTCGGCCGGGAGCGCCTCCGGGTCGAGCTCCAGCGACCCTTCCTGCATGACGACCGTGCCCGCAACCGTCGCCTGAAGGAGCTGGCCCGGCGGCTGGGGCTGCGCTGTGTGGCCACCGGGGACGTCCACACGCATGCGCGCGCCCGGGCCCCGCTGCAGGATGCGTTCGTCGCCATTGCACTGCACACGACGTTGGATGCCTCCGAACCTCAGCGCCGGGGCAACTTCAGCCATGTCCTGGCCTCGCCGCGGGCGATGGCGGCCCGCTTTCCTGAGCATCCGGAGGCGGTGGCCGAGACCCTGCGGCTGGCCGACGAGCTCCGGTTCGATCTCGGCAGTGACCTCGGCTACCGGTATCCGGGAGCCGAGGACGATTCGGCGATGCGGACGCTGACCGAGCTCTGCGACCGGCGCCGGGAGGAGCGATACGCGGGGGAGACGGCCACGGTGCGAGAGCGGGCCGGGGCGCGCCTGCGGGAGGAGATGCGGATCATCCAGTCGCTGGGCCTGCCCGGTTTCTTCCTGCTCCACCATGATCTGCTGGAGCTGGCCCGGGAGGTGGCGGTTGAGGTGCGCGGCCCGGACAGCGCCCGGGCGCTGCTGCCACCGGGCCGGGGCCGGGGGTCAAGCGTCTCATCGATCGTCTGCTACCTGACCGGTCTCTCGCACGTCGACCCGATCGCCAACGAGCTGCTCATCGGCCGGTTCCTCAACGAGGAGCTGACCTCACTGCCGGACATCGACCTTGACTTCCCGCGGGACATCCGGGAGAAGCTCATCCCCCGCATCCACGAGCGCTACGGGCGGGAGCGCTCGGCGCTCGTCGCCGCCTTCCCCACCTACCGCTCCCGGGGAGCGATCCGGGAGCTGGGCAAGGCGCTGGGGCTGCCCCCCGGGGAGCTTGAGCGGGTGGCCCGGGGCAGCGAGGGTTGGGACGCGCGGGAGGTGGCGCGGGATATTGAGAGCGCGTTCGGCGTCGACCTGGGGGAGGAGTTCGCCGGGGGCGGCGGGCCCCCGCCCACCATCCGGGACTTTCATGATCCGCCCCCACCCAGTCCGGACCCCCGGCGGGATGAGAGCCGACCGGGTGCGGGGCGACCGGCTCGGCAACTGACCGGAGTGCGGTGGCAGTGGCTGGCCCGGCTGGCCGCACAGGCCCACGGGCTGCCTCGCCATCTGTCTCAGCACTCCGGCGGGATGATCATCGCCACCCAGCCGCTCGTCGACTGCTGTCCGATCGTGCCGGCCGCCATGGAGGGGCGGCAGATCGCCATGTGGGACAAGGACTCCTGCTCGGATGCGGGATTTCTCAAGATCGATCTGCTGGGTCTGGGAATGCTGTCGGCGGTGGAGCGCGCGGTGGAGCAGATTGCCCGGACGCGCGCGGAGCGCATCGATCTCTCCCGGATCCCCTATGACGATGCGGCCACATACGAATGCATCCAGAACGCTGACACCACCGGGGTGTTTCAGATCGAGAGCCGGGCCCAGATGGCCTCGCTGCGCCGCACCCGTCCGGAGAACCTGCGGGACATCACCATCCAGGTGGCGATCGTGCGGCCGGGACCGATCCAGGGCGGCGCGGTCAACCCCTACATCGCCCGCCGCCAGCTCCTGCGGGCCGATCCCACCTACGAGGTCCCCTACGAGCATCCGTCGCTCAAGCCGGTGCTGGAGGAGACGCTGGGCACCATCATCTTCCAGGACCAGGTGCTGGAGGTGGCGATCGCCTTCGCCGGGTTCGGGGTCGGTGAGGCCGAGGGGCTGCGCCGGGCCATGAGCCGCAAGCGCTCGGAGGCGGCGATCGAGGCCTACCACCGGCGCTTTGTGGAGGGGGCCCAGCGCAAGCACGGGGTTGACACCGAGACCGCCGAGCGGGTGTTCACGATGGTCAAGGGCTTCTCCGGATTCGGCTTCCCCAAGGCCCACGGCGCCGCGTTTGGCCTGCTCGCCTACCAGTCGACCTGGCTGCGGGTCCATTACCCGCCGGAGTTCCTGTGTGCGCTGCTCAACGAGCAGCCGATGGGGTTCTATCCGCCGGACGCGCTGGTGCACGAGGCCCAGCGCCGGGGGATCGTGGTGGACCCTCCGGATGTCAACGAGAGCGGGGTGGAGTGCGAGCTGGTGGCGACCCCCACCGGTCACCGGGTCCGGATCGGCCTGGGCTACGTCCGGGGGGTCCGGGAGCAGGACGTGGCGGCGCTCGTCGCCGCGCGGGAGGCGGGCGGACGCTTCCGCAGCCTGTCCGATCTCGCCTCCCGGGCGGGCTGCGGTGCGGCCGCCCTGGAGCTGCTCGGCTGGTCAGGCGCCTGTGACGGGTTGGCCGCACCGCCGGAGGTCGCCGGCCGGCTGCGGCCGGGGGCGGCGCGCCGGGTGGCGCTGTGGCAGCTGGGGGTGGTGACGCCCGGGCGCAGCGTGCCCGGGGGCACCCAGCTGGCGCTGCCGCTGGATCTGCCCGCTCCACCGGAGCTGCGCACGCTCACCGAGTGGGAGGCCATGCTCGCCGACTACAGCACGTTTGGGCTGACCACCCGGGCCCATCCGCTGGCCCTGCTGCGGGAGCGGATGGCGCCCGGCGTGGTGACCAGCCGTGATCTGGAACGTCTGGAGCATGGCCAGCGGATCCGGATCGGAGGGCTGGTCGTCGCCCGCCAGCGGCCCGGGACCGCGAGCGGCGTGGTGTTCATCCTGCTGGAGGACGAGTTTGGGACGATCAACCTGGTCGTGCCCCCGCCGGTCTACGAGCGCCACCGCCTGATCGTCCGGACCGAGCCGCTCATGCTGGTGGAGGGCAAGCTGGAGCGCTTTGCGGCGGCCGGTGGCGTCATCAACGTGCTCGTCGACCGCGTCGGCCAGATCGACGCTCCGGACACCGTGCTGGCCGAGATCAAGGACTTCTCCATGCTGGACGAGCAGGTCCGGCGCGGGCTGGCCGAGCAGAGGGCGGCGGCGGCCGGCGGGGCTGCGGGAGCGGGCCGCGGAGGGGAGGCTGAGGACTTCCGGGCGGTTGCGCCGCCCGTGATGAGCTTCGCCTCCGGTCGCCGGCGGTGAGCGATCGTCGGCAGCCCGGTCCGGGGGGCCGGTTCCGGCCGCGGCGAGGTGGGAAACGGGTCCACCGTTTCCGGCTCTGGCCGGGCTCCGGTGCGCCCGCGGGCGCGTCGGCGGTCTGACCCTCGGTCGCGGCTCATCCCGGCAGCGAGCGCGATAAGGTCCCGCCCGCATGCTTGCTGTTGCTGCCTTTGTTGCCTTCTGGA
Organism: uncultured Solirubrobacteraceae bacterium; assembly: GCA_963753235.1. Classification (GTDB taxonomy): domain Bacteria; phylum Actinomycetota; class Thermoleophilia; order Solirubrobacterales; family Solirubrobacteraceae; genus Palsa-465. The sequence continues at coordinate 123,601 of CAVWBJ010000003.1, forward strand.
TCGTGGTCGCCCTGGGCCTGGTCATGGTCGCCGGGCGAGCCGGCGGCGCTCGCCCCAGCCGTGGCGTGACCCGCGCTGCCAGCCAGTCGGCGCTCACGCTGTTTGTGGTGACGCTCGCCGTGTTTGGTTTGGCGCTGCCGATCGTGATGCTCGTCGGCAACCACAACAACGCCAGTGCCCAGGTGGGCGGGCTGAAGCTGACCTCCGGCGAGAAGGCCGGGCGGGAGCTGTTCGGCGTCCACTGCAGCGTCTGCCACACCCTGGCCGCCGCCAACGCCGCCGGGAAGATCGGGCCCAACCTGGACCTGATCAAACCGAGCGCCAGCCTGGTGCTGCACACCATCAACAACGGCTGTCTGCCCAACGCGCCGCAGGGCTCTCCGCAGACCTGCCTGGGCTACGGGGTGATGCCGTCCGACACGGTGACGGGGCGCCAGGCCCGGGAAGTGGCGTCGTTCGTGGCCCGCGTCGCCGGCAACGAATAGCGCCGCTGTGGCGGGGTGCGGCGAACACCCCGGAGTTTGCGGAAACCGCACCATTCCTCTCCGCCGCGGCCGCTGGTACTCTCCGCAGCCGTACCGCTGAATTCCAACCGCTCCAGCCGCCGTAGCGATGGAAGCGGGGGACCCAAGTTGTTGGGGCGAATCGTGCTCCTGCGCGTAGCGCCGCTCTTTCGGCGCAAGCCCGTCAGCTAACCCCGCAAGCACATAGAAAGAGGACGATGACATGCCGCAATCAGGCGTAGTTGCGCCCAGGGAAGGCCGCAGCCACCACGAGGAGCGTCCGGACGGGCGCGGCCCGGACCGCCCGCGGGCAGCCCGGACGCCGGCCGCTGCGGTGCGCGCGCCCCGGGCGGCTGAGACGGTGCGGGCGCCCCGGGCGGCTGACGGGCACGCCGTTCGTTCGCCGCGGCGCCCGAACCCGGACGTCGCTCCGGCGGCCGCCGGCTCCCGTCCCCCTGCGCGCTCGGAGGCCCCGCCCCAGCGGCGAACGATCACCATCCGCGGCCGCGGGTCCGAGCGCTACGTCCCCGCTCGGTCCTCCTCCGCGCGCCGCCGTCCGGAGCGCCGCTACGAGCGATCCGGGTTCCGTCCGGACCGGACGGCGATGTGGGCGGTACTGCTCGGCCTGATGCTCATCCTGGCGGCCGCGGCCAGCGCCCACGCGGCGACCCTGCACGCGGTCGCCCAGCTTCACTAGCCCCCACAGGCGCGGGCGGCCGGCCGGCAGCCGACGCCGGCGGTCGCCCGCGCCGCCCCCCTGCCCGAAGGCGGGCATTTCCGGAGCCCCGGGAGGCCGCGCTTACGGAACCATTACCCGCACGGTGATCCCGTGTTTATCGCCGTGCGTAAAAGGACAAAGGCGTCGTCAATGCACTTGTGTGGTGCTGGCGGCGCAGGTACACTTATGTTCTGTAAGCAGGTGGGAAAAGTGAAGGGCCCAATGCGGCAGAACTTGTCACCCCTTTCGCCCTCGGTGGTCATGCGATGAAGACGACGATGAGCAGATTCCAGATTCATGACGACCTCACGGCGCCTGAGGGCTCCGTGGCCGTCCTCCGCGGCGCCCTGTCCTCCGGCGGGCAGCTGCCGAACTTCCTCGGTGTGCTGGCCGGGTCTCCGGCGGCGCTGCGCGCCTACGCCCGGTTCCGTTCGGAACTGCGCCACGGCAAGCTGACGCTGCCGACGCTGGAGCGGATTGCGCTCGCCGTGGCCGAGCACTACCACTCCGAGCCCGGGATCGCCATGCATTCCCGGGCCGCGCGCAGCGTCGGCCTGGCCCTGGACGAGGTGGCCCTGGCGCGCCAGTTCGAATCCAGGGACGAGCGTGAGGCGGCGCTGCTGCGCTACCTCCAGGCGCTGCTGGAGGAGGGCCGTCCGGCGATGCACCTCCATGAGGAGGCCCGTGAGGCCGGCTGGGACGACGAGGAGATTCTGGAGGCGATCGCCGCCGTGACCCTGGAGCACTTCACCGCCATGCTCAACGTCGCCGGGGAGATCCCCGTCGACGGCTCCTCCGAGGCATCCCGGGCGCTCGAGGCAGCCTAGGCGTAAGCTACCGCCGCGATGTCGACCGAGGAGCAGACCTCCGAGGATGGTCACGTCCGTGGGAACTGCTGCCCTCTGTACCACGAGGCCGTGGAGTTGGTGGGCCGTCGCTGGACCGGCGCCATCCTCCGCGTCCTCCTGGATGGGCCGCTGCGCTTTTCCGAGATCGCCCAGGCCATCCCGGAGCTATCCGACCGGCTGCTGTCGGAGCGTATGAAGGAGCTCGAGGCCCGCGGCATGGTGCAGCGGACGGTCCTCCCCGGGCCACCGCTGCGCGTCCAGTACGAGCTGTCGCAGATGGGCGCTGAGCTCGGACCGGCGCTCACCGAGATCCAGAGCTGGGCCCGCCGCTGGCTGGGCGAGCCCTCGGCGCCGGCGCAACGGGCCTCGGTCGCACCCCGCGGCTAGTTTCCCGCGCCTCGTCCCCCGCGCCCGGCAGTCAGCCGTCCTCACAAGTAAGGTTCCGCCGCGATGCCCGAGCCGCCGCTGACCCAGCAAGACGTGTTCGCTCTCGTCAAGGAGCGGGACATCCGCTTCATCCGGCTGTGGTTCACCGACATCCTCGGTCAGCTCAAGGCGTTCTCCATCAACGTCACCGAGCTGGAGGACGCGTTTGAGGGCGGCATGGGGTTTGACGGCTCGTCGATCACCGGCTTTAACCCGATTGAGGAGTCCGACATGATCGCCATGCCGGACCCGCGGACGTTTGCGGTCCTGCCCTGGCGCCCGGCCGAGCAGGGGACCGCCCGGATGTTCTGCGACATCGTCACTCCCGAGCGCACGCCCTATGAGGGCGATCCCCGCTATGTCCTGCACCGGGCGCTGGACCGGGCCAAGGGGATGGGCTTTGACCACTTCTACGTCGGCCCGGAGCTTGAGTACTTCTATTTCCGGGACTCCAAATCGACCGAGGTCCTCGACGAGGGCGGCTACTTCGATCTGACCACGCTCGACGCCGGATCTGACCTTCGCCGGGAGACCGTCCTGGCGCTGGAGCAGCTGGGGATCCACACCGAGTACACCCACCACGAGGTGGGGCCCAGCCAGCATGAGATCGACATGCGCTACGCCGACGCGCTCCAGATGGCCGACGACTGCATGACCTACCGGATCACGGTCAAGGAATACGCCATGAAGTACGGCCTGCATGCGACGTTCATGCCCAAGCCGCTGTTCGGCAAGAACGGCTCCGGCATGCACACCCACCAGTCGCTGTTCCGGGGCGGGCAGAACGCCTTCTTTGACGACGACGACCCGTACTACCTGTCCGACATCGGCAAGGCGTTCATCGCCGGCCAGCTGCGTCACGCCCGGGAGATCTGCTCCATCTTCGCCCAGTGGGTCAACTCCTACAAGCGGCTCGTCCCCGGATACGAGGCGCCGGTGTACGTGGCCTGGTCGCGCCGCAACCGGTCGGCGCTGGTGCGCGTGCCGCTGTACCACCCCGGCAAGGAGCGGGCCACCCGGATGGAGCTGCGCTGCCCGGACCCGGCCTGCAATCCCTACCTGACCTTCGCCGTGCTGCTGCAGGCGGGGCTGGAGGGCATCGAGCACGGCTACGAGCTGCCGGACCCCATGGAGAAGAACCTGTACCACCTGGCGCCCGACGAGCGGCGCCGCCTCGGCATCGACCAGCTCCCGGAGACGCTCGGCGAGGCGATTGAGCTCACCGCCCAGTCCGAGCTCGTCCTGCGCACCCTTGGCGAGCACATGTTCAACCGGTACATCGAGATCAAGCGCCAGGAGTGGGAGGACTACCGGGTCCAGGTCACGCCGTGGGAGCTTGAGCGCTACCTGCCGGTGCTGTAGCCGGCCGTCATGGCCGGAGCCGACCGGATCCAGGCGCCTGATCTCCCGGCCGAGCTGATGTCGGAACCGCTCGGTGCCGGGGACGGCGACCGTGACGGCGACGGGGAAGGGGACCTCCAGCTGACCGGGGTCCTGGTGGAGCAGGCCCAGGTGCGGGCCCGCCGCCTGCGGATCACGGAGTCAGAGCTCCGCGGAGTCGTCCTGGAGGTGCCTTCCGCCAGCGGGATGGCGCTCCGCGACGTCATCCTGCGCGGCTGCGGGCTGTCCAACGCCCGGGCCCGGGAGGCGACGATCCGGCGGGTGGCGGCGATCCAGTGCCGGCTCGTCGGCCTGGACGTGGGGGGCGGCGAGATCGCCGACCTGCGGGTCAGTGACTCCTCGCTCAAATTGGCCTCGTTCGCCGGTGCCCGGCTCCGGGACGTGGCCTTTGAGGACTGCAACCTGAGCGAGACCTCGTTTCTGGAGGCCCGCCTGGAGCACGTCCGCTTCGTCGGCTGCGATCTGACGGGCGCCGACTTCCGCGGCGCCCGCTGCACCGGCTGTGAGATCCGCGGCGCGTCGCTGCATGGGGTGCTGGGGGTGGAGGCCCTGCGCGGGGTGCGGATGCCGTGGTCAGATGTGGTCGCCTCGGCGGCGGCCCTGGCCCAGGCACTCGGGATCCAGATCGCGGATTAGGCCTCCGCCAACGCGGCCGCGAGGTCGTCCGGTTCGGTCACCGGAGCCCGGCAGGCGAAGTGCCGGCAGACATAGGCCGCCGGGCGACCGTCGACCGGTCCCCGGCCCTCCAGCAGCGGCACCCCGTCCGCCTCCCCGCCGGCCAGGACGACGTGTGGCCGGTAGGTACCGCGTACCACCCGGGCCAGCTCGTCGGAGGCGCCGGCGATGGCCACCTCCTGGATCGGCGCCAGGAAGAAATCGAGCGCCTGCAGCGCATGGCCGAACCCATGCGGGTGGCGCCCGACGATCGGCGCCAGCACGCCCAGGACGCCGAGGGCCCGGCGTTCGTAGTCAGGCTCACCGGTGAGGCGGGCCAGACGCAGCAGGCCAAACGCCGCCGACGAGCCGCCGGCCGGGACCGGCGAGTCGTCGAGATCCTTGCGGCGGGCCACCCCCTGGGGGTGATCGGCGGCGGTGGTGAAAAAGCCGCCCCGCTCCTCATCGGCGAACCGCTCAATCATGGTGTCGGCCAGCGCCCGGGCCTCGGCGAACCAGCGGGGGTCAAAGGTGGCCTCATACAGCGTGAGCAGCGCCTCCACCAGGTAGGCGTGGTCGTCGAGATAGGCCGGGATCTGCCCGGTGCGCAGCAGTCGCCGGTGATCGTCTCGCCGGGCGAGCAGGAACTCGGCGCAGGCGACCGCGGCCTCGATGTAGTCAGGCCGTTGGAGAGCAGCGCCCGTCTGGGCCAGCGCCGAGATCATGAGCGCGTTCCAGGCGGTCAGCTGCTTGTCGTCCAGCCCCGGGCGGACGCGCTGGGCCCGGGCGCCGAACAGCTGGCAGCGGATCTCGGGCAGCCGCTCGGGCTCCGGTCCCCGGCCCTCCAGTACGTTGGCACCCTCAAAGTTGCCGGGCACGGTGGCGCCGAAGAAGGCGACGGCGGGATCGGCCAGCTCGCCGAGCACGGTGCGCAGCTCGTCCACCGTCCACACGTAGAACCGTCCCTCCACCCCCTCGGAGTCGGCGTCAAGCGCGGCGTAGAACCCGCCCTCCGGGCTGCGCATCTCCCGCAGCGCCCAGTCCAGGGTCTCATGGCAGACGCGGCGCAGCAGCGGGTCGCCGGACACCTGCCAGCCGTGCAGGTAGGCCCGGGCCAGCAGCGCGTTGTCGTAGAGCATCTTCTCAAAGTGGGGCACCGTCCAGGTGGCGTCGACCGCGTACCGGGCAAAGCCGCCGCCGATCTGGTCGTAGATCCCCCCCTGGGCCATGCGGCGCAGGGTCTGCACCGACATCTCGCGCTCGCCCCGGGCGAGCAGAAACTCAATCAGCGACGCCTGGGGGAACTTCGGCGCCCGGCCGAAACCACCGTTGGCCGGGTCATACAGCCGGCCGATGCCCTCCACCGCCTCGGTGAGGACGCCGTCGGTGACCGGCTCCTCAGACGCCGGCAGCCGGGAGGCACCATCGAGCGCGCCGAGCACCTGGGCGCCCTGCTCACGCACCCGGTCTCGTCGCTCCTCCCACGCCTCGGCGACCGCCTCCAGAACGGTCCGCCAGCTCGGCATGCCGTGGCGCGGCTCCGGGGGGTAGTAGGTCCCGACGTAGAACGGGGCCTGCTCCGGGGTGAGGAAGGCGTTGAGCGGCCAGCCGCCCTGACCGGTCATGGACTGGCAGGCCTCCATGAGGAGAGCGTCGACATCCGGCCGCTCCTCACGGTCGACCTTGATGCACACAAAGTGGTCGTTCATGAGCTCCGCGATCTCCGGATCCTCAAACGACTCGCGCTCCATCACATGGCACCAGTGGCAGGCCGAGTAGCCGATCGACACCAGCAGCGGACGGTCCTGGTGACGGGCCCGCTCCAGGGCCTCGGAGCCCCACGGGTACCAGTCCACGGGGTTGTCCTTGTGCTGGAGCAGGTAGGGAGAGGACTCCTGGGCCAGGCGGTTGGGCATGGGCGTACAGCGAGGCTACCCGAGGCGCGCCGGCGCAATAGGCTGTGATCAAGACCACGGAAAGGAGCGACTTTGGCCGCCCGCGAATCGATCACCGCACCCAACGCCCCTGAAGCCATCGGCCCCTACGTGCACGCCGTTGCCACGGCGGGCCTGCTGTTCTGCTCGGGACAAATCCCCCTGGATCCCCGCAGCGGCGAGATCGTCGGTGCCACCCCGGCCGACCAGGCGGGGCGCTGCCTGGAGAACCTGGCGGCCGTCTGCCAAGCCGCGGGGGCGACCCTGGGTGACGCGGTCAAGGTCACCATCTACATGACCGATCTGTCGGCGTTTGCCGCTGTCAACGAGGTATACGGATCGTTCTTTGAGTCCTCTCCGCCGGCCCGCGTGGCCGTGGGGGTGTCGGCGCTGCCGCGGGGCGCCCAGGTCGAGATGGACGCAGTGGTGGCTTTGCCTCGTTGATTTGAGTGCCGACATGTCCACTAGCGAAGAGAGCCGCGAGGCGCCAGATCCGTCGCTTGACGAGATCCGGCGCGCCGCTCAGGCGGCCGCCGGCGTCGTTCGCGAGACGCCTGTACTCACCTCGCGGACACTGGCCAGGCGGACGGGAGTCACGGCAGTCCTCAAAGCCGAGAACCTGCAGAGGACCGGTTCATTCAAGCTGCGAGGGGCTCTGGCCAAGATGGCGCTTCTGGCGGAGGGCAGCACGACCGGAGTCGTCACCGCCAGCGCCGGCAACCACGCGCAGGCGGTGGCCTACGCCGCGCGCGAGCGGGGGCTGGCCTGCGAGGTGTTCATGCCGGAGTCGGCTCCGATCTCCAAGGCCGAAGCGACGACGGCCCTGGGGGCAGAGGTGTACCTGGTCGGCGAAACCGTCCACGAGTCGCTGGTGGCGGCCCGGGAGCGGGCCGAGGAAGCCGGCCTGGTGTTCGTCCACCCTTTCGACGACCCGGCGGTGATCGCCGGACAGGGAACCCTGGGGCTCGAGCTGGTGGCGCAGGTCCCTGACCTCGCGCGGGTGATCGTCCCGGTCGGCGGCGGCGGTTTGATCAGCGGGGTGGCCATCGCCATCAAGTCACAGCGCCCGACGGTCGAGGTCATCGGCATCCAGGCCGAGGCATGCGCGCCAGTGCGGAGCTCGCTGGTCGCCGGTGAGCCGGTGGCCGTTACATCGGCACGGACGATCGCTGATGGGATCGCCGTGAAGAAGCCCGGCGAACGGACGCTTCGACTCATTGACCGCTGGGTCGACGACATGGTGATGGTGACCGAGGACGAGGTCGCAGAGGCGATGGTGTTTCTGCTGGAGCGGGCGAAACTCGTGGTCGAGGGGGCGGGCGCGGTCGGCGTCGCCGCCGTGCTCGCCGAGCGGATTGAACGCGACGACCGGGGTACCACCGCCGTCGTCCTGTCCGGCGGCAATGTCGATGCCGGGCTCCTGGCCCACATCGCGCGCCGCCACGAGAGCCAGGCGGGTCGCCGCTATGTGTTGCTGGCACGGCTGCCGGACCGTCCAGGAGCGTTGGCCGTGTTGTTGGCTCTCGTCGGCCGGCTGGGCGCCAACGTGCTTGACGTCGAACACATCCGTGAGGGCTTCGACCTCCATGTCCGCGAGTCGGCAATCCAACTCGTCCTCGAGACCCGGGGGCCCCAGCACGCCGAAGCAGTACGACGCGCGGTCCGTGAGGAGGGCTACGACAAGCCGCTGGCTATCCGCTGACCTCCCCGGCGGGAGCGGAACTCGACGGCGGCCTGCACGAGGGCGGCGATCACCTGGCTGCGCTCGTCGGCCTCCGGGTGCCATTGGACACCGAGGACGAACCGGCGGTCGGGCATCTCAATCGCCTCCACCAGCTCGTCCAGGGTGGAGACGCCGGTGACCACCAGGCCCTCCCCAATGACATCGACGCCCTGGTGATGGTGGGACTTGGTGACATGGACGAGCTCGCCGGCGGCCTGGGCGGCCAGCGAGTCGGCCTCCAGGTGGACGTCATGGTCGGCGTTCTCAAAGCTCCCGGCCACCCGGCGGTGATGCTCATGGCCGAACACGTCGGGCAGGTGCTGGTGCAGGGTGCCCCCGAAGGCGATATTGAGGATCTGCATCCCCCGGCAGATGCCGAGGACCGGCAGGTCGCGCTCCACCGCGCGCCGGGTGAGCGCGATCTCAAACGCGTCGCGCTCGGGCACGATCCCCCGCGTGGCCGGATGCGGTTCGGCGCCGTAGGCGGCCGGATCGATGTCGTTGCCGCCGGACAGGATCAGCCCGTCCAGGCGGTCCAGCAGCTCGTCGGGGTGTGCGGTCACCTCCGGGTCGGGGGCGGCCAGGAGGGCGAGGCCGCCGGCGCGGCTGATCGCGTCGACATATGCGGCCGGGAGGACCGCGGCCCGCTGGTTCCACACACCGAAGCTGGCATCGCTGACCGGAGTACAGATACCGATCGCCGGGCGAGGCTCGCTCATGGTTTTTGAGCCTAGCGACGCGCCCAGTCAGGATGCCCGGAGCCGGGCGCGCTGGATCTTCCCGCTCGCCGTCTTGGGCAGGTCCGGGGCGAAGTCGACGATCCGCGGGTACTTGTAGGGCGCGGTCTCACGCTTGACGTGATCCTGAAGCTCGGAGACGAGGTCGGCCGTCGGCTGGTAGCCGTCGCGCAGCACCACCACGGCGCGGACGACGGCGCCGCGCTCGTCGTCCGGCGCGGCCACCACCGCCGCCTCGGCCACCGCCGTATGCGAGACGAGCGCGGACTCCACCTCAAACGGGCCAATGCGATAACCGGCGGAGATGATGACGTCGTCGGTGCGCCCCTCAAAGTAGAGGTAGCCGTCGTCGTCGCGGCGCACCCGGTCCCCGGTATGCCACGGCGTGCCCTCTGGAGCCGGCGCCTCGTCGTCGACGTAGCCGACGAAGAACGTGGGGTCGGTGCGCGGGTCGTTGAGCACCAACTCGCCGTCGTCGACCCCCAGGTCGATCCCGGGCAGCGGCCGGCCCATCGATCCGGGACGGATCTCACCCCCGGCGGGCATGCCGGTCAGTTGCCCGGTCTCGGTCTGGCCGTAGCCGTCGCGGATCTCCAGGCCCATGCCCTCGGTGAAGGCTCGCAGCACCTCGGGGTTGAGCGCCTCCCCGGCGGCCACCAGGCCGTGCAGCGAACCGACCGGGCGCAGGTCGGCGCGCTTGGCGATCACCCGGTACTCGGTGGGCGCCATGCACAGCACGTTGACCTGCTCCTGGGCCAGGACCTCCAGCCGCTGGTGGGGATCAAAGCGGGCGTCGTGGAGCAGCGCGGCGGCCCCGTTGAGCCAGGGCGCGATGAACACGTTGCGGGCCGACTTTGACCAGCCGCTGGCCGCCGTGCACCACACCAGCTCTCCGGGCCGGGCGTCCAGCCACTGCGTGGCCTGCAGCTTCTGGCCCGGGAGGTAGCGCTGGCCGTGGATGATGCCCTTGGCCTCCCCGGTGGTGCCGGACGTGAAGGTGATCAGGCACGGGTCGGTGGGCCGGAGGTCGACGGCCGGGGCCGGCTCGTAGTTCAGGAGCGTGGGGTCCGGGATGAGGACGGTCTCGCACTCCGGCTGGGCCATGGTGAGCTCGGCGGTGTTGCGCTCGTCGGCGATGATCAATCTCGGCCGCGCGTGCTGGAGGCGCTGGCGCAGGTCTTTGGCCCGCAGCTGCTCGTTGCCGGGCAGGGCCACCGCGCCGATGCGAAAGCAGGCCACCATGGTCAGCACCCACTGGGGGCGATTGCCGATCAGCGTCATGACCACATCGCCCCGGGCGATGCCCCGGGCGGTCAGCGCGCCGGCCAGCCGGGCCGAGGCGTCGGCCACCTCGGCGAACGTGAACTCCCGGCGGCGGCCCTGGCGGTCGATCTCCACCAGCGCGCGCCGGTCGCCGGGCGCGGCATCGACGACGTCGCGGGCGAAGTTCATGGCCGGGCAGTCTGGCAGGCGCGGGCGCGTTGGTACGCTGACGGGCATGGGATGGATGACCGGCACCGGACCGCTCGGCAAGAACCCGGCGGGTCAGTTCAACTTTGCGCCGCCGCCGCCCGGGCGGACCATCTACCTGGAGCCCACGCCCAAGCGCTTGCGCGTTGAGGTGGGCGGCGAGGTCATCGCCGACAGCCGCCACGCGTTCCTGCTCCACGAGTCCGGGTTGCAGCCGGTGTACTACTTCCCGGCCGACGACGTGCGCGCCGACGTGCTGGAGGCGACCGACCGGCACACGCACTGCCCCAAGAAGGGCGATGCCTCCTACCACACCATCCGGGCCGGCGGCGAGGTGGTGGAGAACGGCGCCTGGTACTACCCGGAGCCGCTTGAGTCCGCGCCCTTCCTGCGCGGGCTGATCGCCTTCTACTTTGACCGGATGGGGCGCTGGCTGGAGGAGGACGAGGAGATTGAGGTCCACCCGCGGGACCCGTATCACCGGATCGACGTCCTGCGCACCGACCGCCGGATCCGGGTGTCGCTGGAGGGTGAGCTGCTGGCCGAGACCCACCGCGCGCTGGCCCTGTTTGAGTCCAACCTGCCGACCCGTTGGTACATCCCCCGGGAGGATGTGGTGGCGGAGCTGGAACCGTCGGACACGGTGACGCGGTGCCCGTACAAGGGGACCGCCTCCTACTACTCGGTGCCCGGTGGCAAGGACCTGGTCTGGTACTACGAGGACCCGCACGCCGAGGTCGGCCGGATTGCCGGCCTGGTGTGCTTCTTCAACGAGCGCGTGGACATCGAGCTGGACGGCGAGGCGGCGGAGCGGCCGGACTCGCCGTGGAGCCGGCCCGTCAAGTCAACCGCCTGAGCACCTGCCTCAGGCGCGCCGCCTCGGTACCGGGGCGGGAATGCAGCCGCTCCCAGGTGATCCGGATGGTGCGGTAGCCGGCGGCCAGGGTGTCGGCGTCCCGTTCACGATCGGTCTCAAACGTCTCCCGGTCTCGGTGGAACTCCCAGCTGTCGAGCTCCACGATGAGCTTCTGCGGCTCAAACAGGGCGTCGACGACGTGCCCGGCCACCGGGACGTTGATCAGGGGCCGGGGCAGGCCGTGGCGCGCGCAGAAGCCCAGGAAGTCGTCCTCGAAGGGGGAGCGGGTGGGGTTGCGGCCCGGTTCGAGGAACGGGTCCAGGAGCTTGGCTCCGGGGTGCAGCGGGAAGCGGGCGCGCACGTCGGCGAGCTGGCGCTGGGTGACGAACGAGCTGTGCAGCGCATCGGGGATGACCCGGCGGTCGTGGGTGAGGAGCGGCGCGCAGTCCAGGAGCGTCCGGGCGGCACTGGTGGCGCGGATGCCGAGCTGGATGGTCATGTCCCGGCGGGCCAGCCGGGTGAGGCGGTGGGTGGTGATGCCCTGTGGCCGTCGGTCGCCGACGCCGAGGGTCACGTCGAAGGTGTCCGGCCACCGGCGGGTGAAGCCCCAGAGGGCGAGGGCGGCGTGGTGGCTGAGGGCAGCGCCGGGGCCGCAGGCCAGGACGGCGGCGGCGGCGCGCTCCAGGGGGAGGCGCGGGGGGTGGCCGACGGCATATACGGCACGATGAACGGGGAACAGCCGCCCACGTCGGACGCGCCAGGCGATCCCGTTGTCGTCGACCCCGGCCGTGATCAGCTGCCCGCGGGTCACGTTGCCGTACTGCCGGGCTGCCACCGCTGCCACCTCGGCATCGGGGACGTGGGGGATTTCTGGGTCCATATGGGAGAGAGCCCCCACGCCCCCCGGTTTCACCCCCCGTCCGGCGGTGGTTGTTGCAGGCTTGTGACATCCTCCGGAGTCCGACGCCGACCTCAGGAGCCTGAACGAACCCCATGGCCACCACCACGCCTCAGGACATCACCGACGAGCAGCGGGCGATCTGCGAGATGGTCCATCAGTTCGCCGACGAGCAGATCCTCCCCAACGCCGAGCACTACGACCATGAGGACTCCTTCCCGGAGCCGATCGTGGAGCAGATGAAGGAGCTGGGGCTGTTCGGGGTCACCATCCCGGAGGAGTACGGCGGGATGGGGCTGGACCTGACCACGTACGCGATGATCGTGGAGGAGCTGTCCCGAGGCTGGATCTCCATCTCCGGGATCGTGAACACCCACTTCATCGGGTCATATCTGCTGATGAAGTTCGGCACCGAGGAGCAGAAGCAGAAGTACCTGCCCCAGATGGCCACCGGCGAGCTCCGGGCCGCGTTCTCGCTCAGCGAGCCGGAGCTCGGCTCCGACGTCGCCGCCATCAAGACCAGCGCGCGCCAGCAGGACGACGGCACCTACGAGATCAACGGCACCAAGATGTGGGTGACCAACGGCCTCCGGGCCGGTCTGGTTTTCGTCCTGGTCCGCACCGACCCATCTGCCGAGCCCAAGCACCGCGGCCTGACCTGCTTCATCGCCGAGAAGGAGCCCGGCGTGGCCGAGAACACCGGCGACCACAAGGGCTTCAACGTCCCGCCCCAGATCAAGAAGATGGGCTACAAGGGCGTCGAGTCCACCGAGCTGGTGTTCGACGGCTACCGGGTCCCCGCCGACAACATCCTGGGCGGCGAGGACCACGGGCTCAACAAGGGCTTTGCCCAGATGATGGACGCCCTGGAGCTCGGCCGGGTCAACGTGGCCGCCCGCGGCGTCGGCCTGGCCCAGCGCGCCCTGGAGCTGGCGCTCAAGTACGCCCAGGAGCGAAGGACGTTCGGCAAGCCGATCGCCGAACACCAGGCGATCCAGTTCAAGCTCGCCGACATGGCCACCCAGGTGGAGGCGGCCCGGCTGCTCACCCGCCAGGCGGCCCGGATGAAGGACGCCGGCGAGCGCTCGGACATCGAGGCCGGTATGGCCAAGCTGTTTGCCTCAGAGACCGGCCGGCTGTGCGCCGAGGAGTGCCTGCGCATCCACGGCGGCTATGGCTACTCCAAGGAGTACGAGATTGAGCGCATCTACCGGGACGCGCCCCTCCTGCTCATCGGCGAGGGCACCTCGGAGATCCAGCGGATGGTCATCGGCCGCAAGCTCCTGCAGCGCCACAAGATCTAAACCGAGCGGAAGGGGCGCCCCCCGGGCCGGGGTTAGCCCGGCAACGGCTCCTGGACGCGCGGGCCGGGCGAGTACGCCTCAGCCGGCTCCAGGAACTCCCGCAGCTGCGCCCGCGTCTCCGCGGTGTCCGCGTGCCCGTGGACGGAGGCGGCGTGCTCGGCCGCGGCCCGGATCACCTCGTCCTCCTCGCCGATGATCACCAGCGAGCAGTTGCTCTCGCTCGGATACCGGCGGCAGTCGGCCATCATTCTGGCCATTGGTCCCTCCTGACGGTTGCCCATGGGCATCGTCTCGCTGCGCCCCGCGGCTGTCAATAGACTCAAGCCTCTCAGTGGCCTCGCCGAGCGACACCAAGACCCTGATCGAGACCGCGGTCCAGCGGTTCGTAGAGGAGGTCCCGGCGCTCCAGCAGCTCAAGCTGGTGGCCGGTCTGGAGCTGAGGGGCGGCCGGGACATGCAGATCTACCGGGTGGAGCTCCCGGGTCCCCAGGTGACCAAGGACATCCCGGCCGACGCCAAGGTGACACTCCACGTCAACCGGGCCCAGTTCAATGAGCTGGCCACCAAGGGGCACATCAAGGAGTGGCGCGCGGCGTTTGAGCACGGCGACGTTAAGGCGACCGGGATCGACCAGGTCCTCAAGCTGATCGTCCACGTGGTGGAGCGGCAGGAAGAGCGCACCCGCACCCGGCGGGCCAAGACGCACTAAGTGCCTCCCGCTAGGCGGCCCGGCGGGCGGCCAGCTCCTCGGCGTCGCGCAGCTGCTGCTCCACCAGCATCAGGCCGGAGTCCCAGAAGCCCGGGTCGGCGAGGTCGATCCCGACGATCGCCGCCAACTCCTCCGGCGAGCGCGACCCGCCGGCGGCCAGCAGCTCCAGGTAGGCCGGGGCGAACGACGGACCCGCCTGGAGATATCGGCTGTAGACCGACAGCGCGAGCAGCAGCCCGTAGGCGTAGGCGTAGACGTAGCCGGGTGTGTTGATGAAGTGGGGGACATAGGACCACCACATGCGATAGCCCTCGGTGATCTCCACCGAGTCGCCGAACAGCTCGGCCTGGCTCTCGACCCAGGAGGCGCCCACCCGGTCGACCGAGAGCTCACCCTCGGTGCGGCGGCGGGTGTGGATGAGGTGCTCAAAGCGGTTCATCGCCATCTGGCGAAACACGGTGGCGATGGCCCCGTCGATGCGCTCGGCCAGGAGGCCGAGGCGCGCGGTGTCGTCCGGCGCGGCCTCCAGCATCCGGCCGAACACCAGCGCCTCGCCGAACACCGAGGCGGTCTCGGCCAGGGTCAGCGGCGTGGACTGGTGAAACACCCCCTGGGGCTGGGCGAGCACCGCGTGCAGGCCGTGCCCCAGCTCATGGGCCATCGTCAGCACATCCCGCCGGCGGGCGGTGAAGTTCAACAGCACGTAGGGGTGGACGCTCGGCACCGTGTAGGCGCAGAACGCCCCGCCGCGCTTGTGGGGCCGGACCGGCGCGTCGACCCAGTGCTCGTCAAAGAAGCGGCGGACCACGCTTTCCGGCGTCCGGCGAGAACGACTCATAGGTGTCAAGCACCAGCTCCCGGGACTCCGCGTAGGAGAAGCTGATGTCCTCGGTTGAGACCGGCGCGCTGCGGTCATAGTCGGCCAGCCGGTCGACGCCGAGCAGCTGAGCCTTGAGGCGATACCAGCGCTGGGGAATGTCAAACCGTCCGCGGACGGCCTCGATCAGCGCCATCACCGACTCGTCGGAGACCTCGTTGGCCAGGTTGCGGGAGGCCAGCCAGTGGGGGTAATGGCGCAGCCGGTCCTCCACCGCCTTGTCGTGGACGAGCGTGTTGTAGATGAACGAGCGGGTGCGCAGCCCGGGCTCCAGGGCGCGGGTGACCGATTCGGCCACGGTGCGCCGCACCTCCCGGTCGGGGTCCTGCAGGCGGGCCAGGGCGACGTCCAGCGGGACCTCGTCACCGGCCACCGAGACGCGCAGCGCCGACACCAGCTCGCCGAACAGCCGGCTCCAGGCGCTCTCCGAGGAGATCGACTTCTCGGTGAGGATCCGCTCCTCCGGCTGGGAGAGAAGGTGGGGCCGATAGCGCCGGGCGCTGCGCAGGTAATGGGCGCAGAAGGCCAGCGCCTCGCCGGCCAGCAGCTCCTCGGCGCGTTCCTCGGGCAGCGCCGCCCACTCCAGCTCAAAGAACAGCAGCCGGGTCTCCAGCTCGGTGGCGCGCTCCTGGACGCGCTGCAGGAGCGCGCCGCGGGCGGCGTCGGCGGTATCGGTGGCGAACTGCAGGGAGGCAAACGAACCGGCCCGGCCAACCAGCTCGTTGATGGCGGCCAGCTCCTGCATGGCCTCGGCCAGTCCGGCGCGGTCAAGCTCGCCCAGCCGGCCCTCGTAGCGCTCGGCAAACGTCTCCGAACGCGCCAGCGCCTCATCCAGCTGGCGCTCGACGCCCTGCTCCAGGTCGCCGTCGACGAGTGCGCTCAGGTCCCAGGCCGCCTCCAGCAGCTCAGGATCTGACAGGTTCTCAGCGGTGCTCGCCATGTGCGCTGAGACAGATTAGCCAGCCAGAGCTGCGCAAACCTGATCAGACGATTTAGGGTTGCGCCGGATGTCATCCCCCCAGCCGCAGAGCCGACCGGTTCGCCTGCTCGCCGCCGGCGGCACCATCTCCATGCAGGGGGAGCGGGCGGTGCCGCGGCTCAACGCGGCCCAGCTGGTGGAGGCGGTGCCCGAGCTGGCGGCGTTCCCCGATCTGACCGCCGAGACCGCGCTCGGCCTGCCGGGCCCGCACATCACGCTGGATCAGGCGCTCACGCTGGCCCAGCGCGCCGCCGATCTGGCCGCCGCCGGATCCGGGGTGGTGATCACCAGCGGCACCGACACGCTGGAGGAGATCGCCATGCTGTGCGCGCTCCAGCACCGCGCCCCGGCGCCGATCGTGCTCACCGGGGCCAACCGGACCGCGAGCGCCCCGGGCGCCGATGGGCCGGCCAACCTGCTGGACGCGGTCACCCTGGCGGCCGCCGCGCCCGCCACCGGCCTGGGCGCCGTGGTGGTGTTCGGCGGGGAGATCCACGCGGCCGCCACCGTGCGCAAGACCGACAGCACCGGCCCCCGCGCGTTCAGCTCGCCCGTGACCGGACCGGTCGGCCGGGTCGTCGACGGCCGGGTCTGGCTGCACACCCGGCCGGCCCCGCCGCCTCACGTCCGTGCCCCCGCGCTGCCGCACCGCGTCGACATCGTCACCGCCGCTCTGGGCGATGACGGAGCGCTGCTCGCCGCCGCTGCCGAGCAGGCTGACGGGCTCGTCGTGGTGGCGTTCGGCGCGGGCCACCTCACCCCCGGGATGCTCCACGCCCTGCGGGGCGCGGCTCAGCGCATCCCGGTGGTCATCACCGTGCGCCCCGAGCGCGGCTCGATGGCGCAGGCCACGTACGGGTTTGAGGGCTCCGAACGTGATCTGCGGGCCAGCGGCGCGGTGTGTGCCCCCTTCCTGTCGGCGCCCGCGGCCCGGATGGCGCTGCTCTGTTGCCTGGGCGCGGGCCGGGCCCGCGCGGGCATCGCGGCCGCGCTGGCCCCCTACGATGCCTGATCGATATGCGCAAGGCGCTCACCGTGTCCGCCGCCTGTCTTCTGCTCGCCGGGTGCGGAGGCGTCTCCAACCACCGCAGCGTGGGACTGACGAACGTTCCGCTGCCCCGGGGGGCGCAGGTGGCGGCCCGGGTCCGCGTCTGTGACCGCGGGGCCAACGCCTACTGCTCCGAGCAGCTGGTGGTGACCGGCGAGCCGGGCCGTTACCCCACCTCGGCCGACCTGCTCAATCGTGAGAACGCCCGCCTGAAGCAGCTCGGCTGGTCAGACAACCGCGGCAACACCGGCAAGCAGCTCGCCGCCCAGTCGCCGGGCAACGAGTACCGCGTCTATTTCAACACGGCGTTCAACGACCTGCTGGCCCTGGACATGGGCTGGATCCACCGCTCGGCTCCGATCGGCCGCGCCCTGTCGACGGCCATCTTTGACCGCGCCTCGGCGATCTCGGTCATGGTGGTGCGGGGCTCGTCGTGAGCTCCAGGCGGCGGCCGGCGCCCACCGACACGGCGCGCCGGCCGGCGAGCAGGTCCCGCAGGTCATCGCCGACGAGCTCCTGACGCCAGCCGGTGAGCGTGCGCACGTCCGGCTCGGGGTCGCCGCGCCGGCTGGCGCCGACGATCTGCTCCAACTCGGCCCGGGAGGCGATCAGCTCGTAGGCCAGTCCGGCCTCCAACGCCCGGGCGCGCAGCAGCGCCTCGGCCAGGGCGATCAGCGGCGCGTCGCTGGGATCAGACCGGCCCCGGGCCTCGTCGCGCGGGATCGGCGCCGCCTCCCGGCCGCGGGCGATGGCATCCAGGATCGCCTGGCCGCGGCGCTTGATGGTGGGCGGATGCAGTCCCCGGATCTGCTCCATGGCGCCCAGCGACGACGGCCGGCGCTTGGCCAGCTCCACCAGCGCGGGGTCGGCCACGATGGAACCGACCGGCCGGTCGGCGTCCTGGGCGGTCCGCTCCCGCCAGGCCGCCAGCTCCCGGGCGACGGCCCGGGACCGGGGGTCAAGCTGGCCGACCCGGGGCAGGCGCTCCCAGGCCGTATCCGGATCGCGCTCGTCGGTGGCCGACTCCAGGCGCCGGCACTCCTCCCGGGCCCACTCCAGGCGTCCGCTCGCCACCAGCCGGCGTTCGATCTCGTCGGCCAACTGGAGCAGATGGGCGACGTCCTCGGCGGCATAGCCGAGCTGCTCGGCGGTGAGCGGCCGGGCGTCCCAGCGCGTGTAGGAGGCGGTCTTGCCCACCCGCTGGCCGAGGACCGCGCCGAGCAGATTTCCGTACCCGGACTGAGCGCTGGCGCCGGCGAACCCGGCGGCGATCTGGGTGTCGAAGATGTTGTTGAGCTCGGTCTGCCAGGCCCGGCGCAGGATGGCCACGTCCTGACGGCCGGCATGGAGCACCACCTCAATGGCCGGATCGGCGAGCAGCTGGGCCAGGGGAGTGACGTCGACGTCCTCCAGCGAGTCGATCAGATAGATGCGCGGATCCTCCCCGTCCTGGGGATCGTCGACGGCGATCTGCACCAGGCAGAGGAGCGCCCGGTAGCGGCCCTCGGACATGAACTCGGTGTCGATCCCGAACCGGCCGGCGGACCGGGCGCAGGACGCGGCCTCGGCCACCTCCTGCGAGGTCGCGAGGCTGGTGGAGGCCCCCCTCAGATCCATGGCGCGGACCCTACAGGGCGGGGGGCGCCCGGGCTAAACCGACCCCCCTGGTAGGATTTAGCGAAATGATCTTCTCCTCCAAGGCCGAGTACGGCGTCCGGCTCATGATCGAGCTCGGTCGTCAGCAGCCGGAGCATCCCACCAGCCTCAAGGCGATCGCCGACGCCGAGGGTCTCCCGCTCGCGTATCTGGAGCAGGTGGTGGCCCGGCTGCGGCGCGCCGGTCTGGTGATGAGCGCACGCGGCGCCCACGGCGGCTACTGGCTGTCGCGCCCGGCGGAGGAGATCGCCATGGACGAGGTGGTCCAGGCCCTGGAGGGGGCGATCGCGCCGATGGAGTGCTTTGTGCACGACATCACCGAGCGCGTGCTCTGTTCGCACATGCCGGACGCGGGTAGAGGCTGCGCCACCAAGCTGCTGTGGACGCGTGTCCAGGGCGGGATCATCCGCTCGTTGCAGACCACGACACTCGCCGAGCTCGTCGAGTTCTCCGAGCGCACCGGGGTTCAGCCCCTGGCGGTTGAGACCGTCGCCGCACCCGCCTCCTGACGACCCCGAAGGAAGAGAAGAAGACATGCCAGAACTTGAGATTCGAAACCTCCACGCCCGCGCCGGCGAGAAGGAGATCCTCCGCGGGCTCGACCTGACCGTCGGCCAGGGCGAGATCCATGCCCTGATGGGCCCCAACGGATCCGGCAAGTCGACGCTGGCCAACGTGATCATGGGCCATCCCAACCTGGACGTCACCGAGGGCCAGGTCCTGTGGGGCGGCGAGGACATCACCGAGGCCGATACCGACGAGCGGTCCCGGATGGGGCTGTTCATGGCCTTTCAGTACCCGGTTTCAGTCCCCGGCGTCACCGTTACCAAGTACCTGCGTACGGTGCTCAACGCCCATCGGGATGCCCAGGGCCAGGATCCGATCCCGCTCAAGGACTTCCGCCAGGCGGTGGAGGCGGCGATGACGCTGACCAAGGTGCCCCAGGAGTTCAGCCGGCGGTACCTCAACGAGGGCTTCTCCGGCGGTGAGAAGAAGCGGATGGAGATCCTCCAGCTGGCGCTGCAGCGCCCGGAGCTGGCCATCCTGGACGAGACCGACTCCGGCCTGGACATCGACGCCCTGCGGGTTGTCTCCCAGGGCGTCAACTCGGTGGCCGGCCCGGACATGGGCGTGCTCATCATCACCCATTACCAGCGGATCCTGCACTACATCGAGCCCAGCCACGTGCACGTCATGTACCGCGGGCGGATCGTCAAGGAGGGCGGGCCGACGCTGGTGGAGGAGCTGGAGGCCAAGGGCTACGGCTGGATCACCGACGAGCTTGAAGAGGCCGTCGCCTAGCGGGAGCGATCCGATGTCCACGGTCGAGGCCATTCGCGAGGTTGCCAACGAGTTCCCGGTCCTGCGCCGGGAGTTTGACGGGCGCCCGCTCGTGTACCTGGATTCGGCGGCGACCTCGCAGACGCCGCAGCCGGTCATTGACGCCATGACCCGGTACTACACCGAGTCCCGGGCGTCGATCCACCGGGGCGTGTATCCGCTGGCGGTGGAGGCCACCGACCTGTACGAGGGGGCCCGGCAGCGGATCGCCGACTGGCTGGGCTCAACGGCCCAGGAGACGATCTTCACCGCCAACGCCACGGCGGCGATCAACCTGGTCGCCTACAGCTGGGGCCGCCAGAACCTGGGGGAGGGCGATCTGGTGGTGCTCACCGCGATGGAGCACCACTCCAACATCGTGCCCTGGCAGCTCATCTGCGCCGACCGGGGCGCCGAGATCGCCTACGTCCCCGTGCTGGACGATGGTCACCTGGATCTCGATGGCCTGGATGCGCTGCTCACGCGTTCGCCCAAGCTGGTCGGCCTGGTCCACGTCTCCAACGTGCTGGGCACGATCAACCCGGTTGAGGAGGTGGCCCGCCGAGCTCACGCCGCCGGCGCCGTGGTGCTGATCGACGGCTCTCAGGCGGTGCCGCAGATCCCCGTCGACCTGCGGGCCATCGACGCTGACTTCTACGCCTGGACCGGGCACAAGGCGTACGGACCCACCGGCATCGGCGTCCTGCACGGCCGCCGGGAGCTGCTGGAGCGCATCCCGCCGTTCATCGCCGGCGGACACATGATCCGCACGGTCGGCCCCACTGAGTCGACGTGGGCCGACCTGCCCTGGAAGTTTGAGGCCGGGACGTCGCAGATCGCTGAGGCGATCGGCCTGGGCGCCGCCGTGGACTGGATCCGGTCGGTGGGCATCGAGCGCATTCGCGCCCACGAGAGCGCGCTGATCGCCGACGCGCTGGCCCGCCTGTCCGAGATCCCGGGCCTCACCATCCACGGGCCGGCCGACGTCGCCGACCGGGGCGCGCTGGCCTCCTTCGTGTTTGAGGGTGCCCATCCTCATGACGTGGGCGAGATCCTGGGGCGGGAGGGGGTGTGCGTCCGCACCGGACACCACTGCACCCAGCCGCTCATGCGCCGGCTCGGCGCCACCGCCACCACGCGCGCGTCGTACGCGGTCCACAACACCACCGCCGACACCGATCGCCTGATCGAGGCGCTGGGCACGGTCACCCGGGTCCTCCAGCTATAGGTATTGGTATGGACGACCTGTACCGCGAGAACATCCTGGAGCACTACAAGCGGCCCCACAACTGGAGCCCTCCGGAGCCCGAGCTGCCCCGGGTCGACTACCAGTTTCATGACCTCAACCCGCTCTGTGGTGACGAGCTGACGGTCAAGCTGGCCGTGGGCGAGGACGAGCGCATCGAGGGGGTGCGGTTTGAGGGCCACGGGTGCGCCATCTCGCAGGCGGCGGCCTCGATGACCTCCGACGAGGTCAAGGGCATGACGCTGACGGAGTTGCGCCAGCTCGACCGCTCGTTCGTCCTGGACCTACTCGGCATCGATATCTCGGCGCAGCGGATGAAGTGCGCGCTGCTGTCGCTCAAGGTGCTCAAGAGCGCCTCGCTGGGTCAGGCGGCCGGCTGGGAGCCGGAGACCCCGGCCAGTGCTGCCGAGGAACCCGACGCGGCCTGACGGCGCTGACCGGCTCCTCCGCCCCCACCCTGTCCCCGCGCCTGCGGCGGGTGGCCCGCACGCTGGTCGTCGACGCGCGGTTCGCCTGGCAGACCCGGGTGCTCCCCCGCCGGGTGGCGCTGCTTGCGCTCCGGGCCCAGGCCCGGGCCCGGCGCACCGGCGACGCCTTCAGCCTGGCCTCGGCCACCCGTCCGGCCGATCTGGCCCGGATCCTGCGCCTGGCCGCGGGGCGGCGTGATGTGGTGGAACTGGGCACCGGCACGGCGTGGACGGCGGTGGCGCTGGCCGCCGACATGCTCTACATCGACAGCTCCCATGAAGGCGGCGACGTGATCGCCGAGTACCGCGCCTGGGAGCCGGTGCTCAGCCCCGGATCCGTCGTGGTGCTCGACGATTACGGGCACCCCCAGTATCCGGGAGTGGCCGAGGCGGTGGCCGAACTGGGCCTCGCCGGCCGCCCGGAGGGGACGCTGTCCGTCCATGTCCACAGCGCTCCGGCGCCCACGGGGTAGGTGGACCCCGATGCCGCTAGACTTTCCCTGGCAAATCCGATCCCCCCGCTAGGTTTTCCTTCATGCCCCAGATCATCGATGTCTGCCCCCTCTCCGAGCTGGCGCCCGGGGAGAAGCGGCTGGTCGCATGGGACGACCTGGAGATCGGCGTCTTCAACTGCAACGGGACCGTGTACGCCATCGAGGACCGCTGCTCCCATGACGACGGTCCGCTGGTTGAGGGCACGTTCGACCAGGCGACGTGCACCGTCGAGTGCCCCCGCCACGGTTCGCGCTTCGACGTGACAACCGGTAAGCCGAAGACCCTGCCCGCCTATGTTCCGGTCGACACCTTTCCGGTGATCATCGAGGACGACACGATCAAGCTGGAGGTCTAAGTAATGGCCACTCCTGACACCAAACTGAGCTCACCACCCACCCCACCGCCCCATCTGGATTCCCCCAGTGCGACGGCGGTGCTCACCGAGAACGAGGCGCTGCGCGGGATCAACGCCGACTACGACACCCGCTACGGGTTCCACGACGCCGAGAACTACCTGTACAAGGCACCGAAGGGCTTGACCCCGGAGCTGGTGGCCAAGATCTCGGAGTTCAAGTCAGAGCCGCAATGGATGCGCGACTTCCGCCTCAAGGCGCTGGAGCATTTCCTGGCGCGCCCGATGCCGACCTGGGGCTCGCCGATGCTGGCCGAGGTCGACTTCGACGACATCCATTACTTCGTCCGGGCCTCCGAGCGGGCCGAGCGCTCCTGGGACGACGTTCCCGAGGACGTCAAGAACACATTTGACCGGCTCGGCATTCCCGAGGCGGAGCGCAAGTTCCTGTCCGGCGTCGGAGCGCAGTACGAGTCTGAGGTGGTCTACCACCAGGTCAACGCCGAGCTCGAGAAGCAGGGCGTGATCTTCCTGGACATGGACTCGGCGCTGCGCGACCACGAGGACCTCGTCCGCGAGTACTTCGCCACGATCATCCCGCCCAACGACAACAAGCTGGCCGCGCTGAACAGCGCGGTGTGGTCCGGTGGCTCGTTCGTCTACGTCCCACCCGGGGTGCACGTGGAGATGCCGCTTCAGGCCTACTTCCGGATCAACACCGAGTCGATGGGCCAGTTTGAGCGAACGCTGATCATCGCCGACGAGGGCTCCTACGTGCACTACGTGGAGGGCTGCACGGCGCCGACGTACTCGTCGTCATCGCTGCACTCCGCCGTGGTGGAGCTGATCGCCAAGCCCGGCGCCCGCATCCGGTACACCACGGTCCAGAACTGGTCGCAGAATGTGTTCAACCTGGTGACCAAGCGGGCCGTGGCCGAGACCGACGCCACCGTGGAATGGGTGGACTGCAACCTCGGCTCCAAGCTGACGATGAAGTACCCCAGCGTCTACCTGATGGGCGAGCGCGCCCATGGAGAGATCCTGTCGATCGCCTTCGCCGGCCAGGGTCAGCATCAGGACGCCGGCGGCAAGATCATCCACGCCGCGCCCAACACGACGTCGAACATCTTCGCCAAGTCGATCTCCAAGGACGGCGGGCGCGGCTCCTACCGCGGCCTCCTGGAGATCGCCAAGGGCGCCCACGGCGCCCGGTCGAAGGTGGTGTGCGACGCGCTGCTGCTGGACGAGCACAGCCGCTCAGACACCTATCCCACCATCCGGATCTCCGAGGACGACGTCAACGTCGGCCACGAGGCCACGGTGTCGAAGGTGGGCGAGGACCAGCTGTTCTACCTGATGTCGCACGGCATCCCTGAGGACGAGGCGTCCAAGCTCATCGTCAACGGGTTCATTGAGCCGATCACCAAAGAGCTCCCGATGGAGTACGCCGTGGAGATGAACCGGCTGATCGAGCTCCAGATGGAGGGCTCCATTGGCTGAGTCACCGACGGTGAGCGCCCCCGCCTACGCGCTGCCCACGTTCAAGGGCCGGCCGGGCTGGGAGTTCACCGACATCTCCACGCTCAACCTGGCCGACTACCGGCCGGTGACGGCCGAGGACGAGCCCGCCGAGCCCGCCGAGCGGTTGTGGGCGTTTGAGGCCGGCCATGCGTTCGAGCTGCCCGAGGGTGTGATTGTGGCGCCGTTTGAGCGGGCGGCCGAGGAGCACGGTGAGCTGCTGCGCCGCCACCTGGGGTCGCTCATCGGCCCCGGCGATGACGTGTTTGTGGCCCTCAATGACACCGGCTTTCGGCACGGGACGTTCGTCTACGTGCCCCGCGGGGTGACGGTGGAGGCGCCGATCTCGTTGTCCACCGTGCAGGCGGCATCCGGCACGCTGCTGAACACGCGGACGCTGATCGTGCTGGAGGAGGGCGCCCAGGCCGAGGTCTGGGAGCAGTTCCTGTCGGCCGAGCCAGACCTCGACGGTGTCGTCAACGTCGTCACCGAGTTGATCGTCGGCCAGAACGCTCACCTGCGCTACGTGTGCGGCCAGGGGCTGTCTGAGAAGAGCTGGATCTTCGGAGCCCAGCGGGCCGAGGTTGGCCGGGACGCGGCGCTGGACTGGGTGGCGCTCGGCTTCGGGGGTCGCAGCGGCCACGTGCGGATGGAGACCCGGCTGGGCGGCGAGGGCGCCGACGCGCGCGTCACCGGCGCCTATGCCAGCCACGGCCGCCAGCACATTGACTTCGACACCACCCAGGAGCACGCGGCGCCCAACACCACCTCGGACCTGGCGTTCCGCGGCGTGCTGCAGGGTCGCTCCAGCGCCGTCTGGAAGGGCAACATCATCGTCGACCCGGGCGCGCAGAAGACCGACGCGTTCCAGGAGAGCCGCAACCTCCTGCTCTCCAAGCGGGCGCACGCTGACGCCATTCCCGGGCTGGAGATCCAGGCCAACGACGTCCGCTGCACCCACGCCGCCGCCGTCGCCCAGGTCGACCCCGAGCAACTGTTCTACCTGCGCTCCCACGGCCTGCGTGAGGACGCGGCCAAGCGACTGGTCATTGAGGGCTTTCTGTCGGCGCTGATGGAGCGGTTTGAGCAGGGAGCGGTCCGCGAGGTGCTGGCCGAGACCCTGGAGAACCGCCTGCAGGAGATCCTGGAGGATCAGCCGGCGGCCTGAGGCGGCCGCCGGGCGGCGTAGGATGCGGCGGGTCATGGCCCGCTCGGCGCCGCCGCTCATTGCCCTCGGCTACGGCAAGTTCGCCCGCGCCGACCGGATCTACGCGCTGGTGCCCCTGGAGGGCTCAGACCGCGGCGACGGCCGGCGCACGCTGGTGCACGTGGAGGGCATCGACGAGCCGATCGTGGCCTCCCGGTCAGAGGGGGCGATCGCCCGGGACCTGGCGGTGGCGCTGGGACAGCCGGTGCCCGGCGGCCGGAGCGACGGGGAGCGGCAGCCCGGGCAGGGCTCGCTGTTCTAGCCGCTCACTCGTAGGCGAGCGCCTGCAGCGGCTGGAGCTTGGCCGCCCGCCGGGCCGGGAAGATGGCGGCGACCAGCCCCACCACCCAGGCCACGATCACAAACGCCACCAGCGACCCCACCGGAACCGTGAACGCGATCGCGCTCACCCGGGCGGCCAGCAGCGCGCCGAAGGCCACCCCCAGGCCGATCCCGATCACCGAACCGATCAGCGCCGTGATCACGCTCTCGTGCCGCACCAGCCGCCTGATCTGACGCCGGGTGGTGCCGACCGCTCGGAGCATGCCGATCTCCCGGGTGCGCTCAAACACCGACAGCACCAGCGTGTTGACGATGCCGAACACGCTGACCAGGATCGACAGGGCCAGCAGCACATACAGGATGTTGAGCACGCTGGTGAACCCGGCGATCTGGTTGTTGATGAACTGCTGGCGGGTCTGCACCTTGGCATTGGGGAACGGGGCCAGGACGTGCCTGAGTGCCGCCGTGTTCGCCGCCGACTCGCCGCCGGCGGTCCTCACCAGCGTGTACAGGTTCTGGGGCTGGCTGTAGTACCGGTCCCAGGTGGCCGCCGACATCGTCACCGGGCCGAACGGCGAGCCCCCGGACGGTGGCTTGAAGATTCCGCGGACGACGAGAGGGATGCGCGAGCCCGTCGGCGTCTCCACCACCAGCGGCGAGCCCACGTGCAGGCGGTCACCCTGAGCGGTGCCCTGATCGACGAACGCCCCGGTGGCGCCGAGCGTGCCGAGCACGGTCTGATTGCCGTGCACCCAGTCCAGGCGCACCACCTGCTCGATGCCGGGGTCGACGGCCGTGAGTTGGCTGTTGGTGCCGACCACCCGGCCCTCGCCGGCGCGGACGCTCCCCACCGCCACCACGCCCGGCGCGCTCCGGGCGGCCAGCCCGGCCGAGATGGGGATCGGCGAGTTGTTGTTCTGGGCCGTGATGGCGTAGTCGCCGGTGAACAGGTCGTTGACCGCGCCGGTGAAGTTGCTGATGATGCCGGCCGACATCATCGCCAGCAGCGTGACCAGGGCCAGGCCGATCATCAGCGCCGAGGCCGTCGAAGCCGTGCGCTGCGGGTTGCGGCGGGTGTTCTCACGGGCCAGGCGGCCCATGGCCCCGCCGAGCCGGGCGCTGGGCCAGCCGAGCACCCCGGCCAAGGCCGGAACCACGCGCGCCGACAGCAGGGCGATGCCGATGAACACCAGCACCGCGCCCGCCCCCATCAGCCCGAGCACCGCGCCGGTGCCGGAGGCGGCGAACAGGCCGAGCAGCACGGCGGCGAAGCCGAGGACGGTGGCTGCCGCCGACAGCGGGGTGCGGTGGCGAGCCAGGCGGCCCTCCGGGAGGGTTGCCCCCTCGCGCACGGCGGCGATCGGGTCCACCCGGGTGGCGCGCATCGCCGGCCGGAGACTGGCCAGGACGGTGACCACCACGCCCACCACCAGCGCCACGATGATGGTGCGGGTGGCGATCACCGTGCCGGTGTTGGGCAGCGTCAGGCCGACCGCGTTGAACAGCGCAAACAGTCCCTGGGCGAGCGCCAGGCCGACGCCCAGCCCCACCACCGAGGCGACGATCCCCAGGACCAGGGACTCCAGCAGAATGGAGCGCAGCACCTGCCGGCGGCTGGCTCCGAGCGTCCGCAGGGTGGCGAACTCCCGGGTGCGCTGGGCGATGGTGATCGACAGCGAGTTGGCGATCACGAAGCTGCCCACAAACAGGGCCACGCCGGCGAACACCAGCAGGATCGTCTTGAGCGTCGACAGGAAGCCGTTGACCGCGGACGAGTCCTGACTGGCCTGCTCTGCTCCCGTCCGCACCTGGGCATCGGCGGGGAGGGTGGGGCGGATCTGATTGACCAGCTGCTGCGGGCTGACGCCGGCCCTCGCGGTGATCCGGATCTCGTCCAGCTTGCCCACCTTGCCGAGCAGCCGCTGAGCCGTGGGCACCAGAAAGCCGGCCAGCGTCGCTCCGCCCAGTGAGTTGGCGCTGCCGAAGCGGACGAGTCCCGAGATCCGCATCGCCACCACGGCGCCCAACCCCTGGACACCGATCGCATCCCCCACATGAAGGTTCTTGCGGGAGGCGGTGTTGGTGTCGACCACCACGCCGTCGGGCCCTGGCCACTGTCCGCTGACCAGGTGCAGGGCGCTGAAGTGGGGCTGGGCCGGGTGCACGCTGGAGCCCAGCGTGGGGGCGCCGCCGAAGCTGATCGCCTTGCCGTTCTTGATCAGCTGCACGCTGCCCGAGACATCGCCCACCGCCTGGCGCACGTCCGGCAGGGACCGCACCCGGGCGAGCACCGACTCGGAGAACGCGGGCGCCGAGCCGCCGCCCACGCCGCCGTTCTGGCCGGTGTCGATGGCGCTGCGGCCGGTGACGGTGGCATCGGTGCCCTGGTAGATGTTGGTGAAGATGGTGTCGAACGCGCCGGTGATGGAGTCGGTGAGCACATACGTGCCGGCGACGAGCGCCACTCCCAGGACGATGGCCAGGGCGGTGAGCGCGGCGCGCAGGCGGCGGGCGGCCAGCCCTTTGAGCGCCACCCGGGCCATCAGTGGGCGGCGGCGAGGGCCTTCATGGCGTCGACGATCTGATCCTCGCCGGACTTCTCCATGTCCTTGACGATGCGCCCGTCGGCGAGGAACAGGATCCGGTCGGCGATGGCAGCGGCTCGCGGGTCATGGGTGACCATGACCACGGTCTGCTCCACCGAGTCGACCGAGCGGCGCAGCAGGGCCAGGATCTCCTCGCCGGCGGCCGAGTCCAGGTTGCCGGTGGGCTCGTCGGCGAACAGCACCGTGGGGCGGCTGACCAGCGCCCGGGCGATCGCCACCCGCTGCTGCTGACCGCCGGA
The DNA here is from genome assembly GCA_963753235.1 of uncultured Solirubrobacteraceae bacterium. Lineage (GTDB taxonomy): Bacteria > Actinomycetota > Thermoleophilia > Solirubrobacterales > Solirubrobacteraceae > Palsa-465. Next base: position 152,074 of record CAVWBJ010000003.1, read on the forward strand.
GAGCTCGGCCGGCCGGTGCGAGAGCCGGTCGCGCAGTCCGGTCTCGTCGATCACGGTGTCAAACCAGCGGGCGTCAGGCTGGCGGCCGGCGATCGACAGCGGCAGGACGATGTTCTCCCGGGCGGTGAGCATCGGCAGCAGGTTGAAGAACTGGAACACGAACCCGATGTGGTCACGCCGGAGATGGGTGAGCTCGTCATCGCCCATCCCCGTGATGTCCCGGCCCTCGATGGTGACCGCCCCCTCGGTGGGCCGATCCAGGCCGGCCAGGATGTGCATGAGCGTGGACTTGCCCGAGCCCGATGGGCCCATGACCGCGGTCAACCGGCCCCGCTGGATGTCCACCGAGACGTCACGGAGAGCCTCCACGGTGGTCTCACCCTGACCGAAGCGCCGGGTGATCCCGGAGGCGCTCACCACCACCGGCTGTGCCCCTGTCTCCACGGTTTGACCGTACCGACGGCGCCGGCGACCGGGATCCGTAGTTCCCCGCATAGACTGGCAGCCATGCGCCACGTCCTGCTGCTGCGCGGGATCAACCTGGGGCCGACGCGCCGGGTGCCCATGGCCGACCTGCGCGCGCTGCTCAGCGAGGCCGGGTACGGGGGCGTCCGCACGTATGTGCAGAGCGGCAACATCGTGCTGGATGCGGCCGCTCCGCCGGCCGAGGTGGAGGCCGAAACGGCCAGCCTCATCTCCGGCCGGTTCGGCTTCGAAGTCCCGGTGATCGCCCGGTCCCGGGATGAGCTGGCGGCGGTGGTGGCCCACAACCCGCTCCAGGAGGTGGTCACCGACCCCAAGCGCTACCAGGTCAGCTTCCTGGCCGAGCCGGTGCCCGACGACGTGGTGGCGACACTGCAGAGCGCCGCAGTGGGGGACGAGCGGCTGGTGGCGCAGGGGCGTGAGCTCTACGCCTGGCACCCGGACGGGGCGGCCCGGTCGAAGCTGTGGAACGCGCTGGCGGGCAAGGGCCTGGGCACCCTGGCCACGGCCCGCAACTGGACGACGGTCACCACGCTGCTGACCATGGCGGAGACGGGGTAGCCATGCGCGCCTACGTGGTCGTCGACGTGTTCACCGAGGCCCCGCTGGAGGGCAACCCGGTGGCCGTGTTCACCGACGGCGGCGGACTGTCGGCGGAGACGATGCAGCGGGCCGCCCGGGAGCTCAACCTATCCGAGACCGTCTTCCTGCTGCCGGGTGAGGACGGGGCCGACGCCCGGGCGCGGATCTTCACCCCATACGTTGAGATGCCGTTTGCCGGGCATCCGGTGCTCGGCACCGCGTTTGTGCTCGGGGAGCGGTCCGGCCGGGACGAGGTGCACCTCCAGACCGGGGCGGGGCTCGTCCGGATCGCTCTGGAGCGGCGCCACGGGACCGTGGTGTTCGGTGAGATGCAGCAGCCGATCCCGACCTGGGCGCCGTTTGACCGTCCCGCGGAGTTGCTGGCGGCCCTCGGCCTGAGCGGAGCCCGGCTGCCGATCGAGGTCTACGACAACGGCCCGCGGCACACGATGGTGGCGGCTGAGGACGAGACCGCGGTGGCCAAGCTGCGGCCGGACATGGGGGCCCTGGCCGATCTGGGCGACGTCGGCGTCAGCTGCTTTGCCGTGACCGAGGACCGGGTGAAGACGCGGATGTTCGCCCCCGGGCTGGGGGTGGCCGAGGATCCGGCCACCGGGTCGGCGGCCGGTCCCCTCGCCGTCCACCTCGCCCGCCACGGCGCGACCCGGTTCGGCCAGAGCATCATCATCCGCCAGGGCGCCGAGATCGGCCGCCCCTCGGTGCTGCACGCCCGGGCTGACGGCTCCGCGGCCCTGCTGGAGCGGGTGGCGGTGGGCGGCGCCGCCGTCACCGTGGCCCGGGGCGAGTACCACCTGGACGGTTAGCCAGGCCCCCGCCCGGATAGGCTCCCCGAGCATGAAGCTCGCCACATTCGAGGCTCCCGGACGCTCGGAGCCGATCGCAGGTTGGGTGCAGGATGACCACGTGGTCGCCTTCGGCGGCCCCGATGGCGTGCGCGAGGTGCTCGCCTCCGGCCGCGTCCCCGGTCCCTCGGGCGGGTCCTGGCCGCTGGCGGACGTCCGGCTGCTGGCCCCGATCCCGGCGCCGGGCACCGTCTACGCCATCGGTCTCAACTACGCCGACCACATCGCCGAGACCGGAGCGCAACGGCCGGAGCAGCCGATTGTGTTCGTCAAGGTGCGCAACTCGGTGGCGCCGCCCGGCGGCCCGATCCGGTGCCCGGAGGTGGTTCACCGGCTTGATTACGAGGGCGAGCTGACAATCGTCATCGGCCGCCAGGGCGAGATCGGCGGGTTCTGCATCGCCGACGACGTCTCGGGCCGGGACCTGCAGCGGCGCGAGTCGCAGTGGACCCGGGCCAAGGGTGCGGACACGTTCTGCCCGTTTGGGCCCTGGGTCACGACCGCCGACGAGGTTCCCGATCCGGGCAACCTGCAGCTGCGCACCTGGGTCAACGATGAGCTGCGCCAGGACTCAAACACCTCAAATCTGCTGTTTGGCTGCCACGAGCTGGTGGAGTTCATCTCGCAGACGTGCACCCTGGAGCCCGGGGATCTCATTCTCACCGGCACGCCCAACGGCGTGGGGCAGGCGTTCGACCCGCCGCGGTTTCTTCAGAGCGGGGACCGGGTACGAATCGCCATCGACGGGCTTGGTCAGATAGAGCACCCCGTCGCATAGAACCGGGTCGCCACTGGGGAGGCTCGGGTGTCCAGAGGGAGGGCTGGCCATGCTGAGGCTCCATCCGAGCGTGATCGATTATGTGATCCTCGGGATTTACTTCGTGGTCGTGCTCGGGATCGGGTTCGTCGCCCGGCTGGCGATCAAGACCGACCTGGACTTCTTCCTCTCCGGCCGCTCGCTGCCGGCCTGGATCACCGGGCTGGCGTTCATCGCCGCCAACCTCGGTGCGCTGGAGATCCTGGGCCAGGCCGCCAACGGCGCCCAGTACGGCGTCCCGGCGGTCCACTACTACTGGATCGGCGCCGTCCCGGCGATGGTGTTCCTGGGCCTGTTCATGATGCCCTTCTACTACGGGGCCAAGGTGCGGTCGGTTCCGGAGTACCTGCGCTTGCGCTTCAACGAGCCCACGCACGCGTTCAACGCGGTCACGTTCGCGGTGGCCACCGTCCTCATCTCCGGCGTCAACCTGTTCGCGCTGGCCCTGATCATCAACCTGATGCTGGGCGTATCGATCATCACGGCGATCATCGCCGCGGCGATCATGGTGCTCGTCTACATCACGCTCGGCGGCCTGACCTCGGCCATCTACAACGAGGTGCTCCAGTTCTTCGTGATCGTGGCCGCCCTGCTGCCGTTGACGCTGGTGGCCCTGCACTCGGTCGGCGGCATCGGCGGAATCGAAGCCAAGGTCAAGGCATTCAAACCGCTCGGTAACGCCGGGCTGCATGCCTGGCACGGTCTGGCCATCCACCACGTGACCAACCCGCTGGCCGCGGACTGGGTGGGGGTGATCTTCGGACTCGGCTTCGTGCTCAGCTTCGGCTACTGGACGACGAACTTCGCCGAGGTGCAGCGCGCCCTGTCGGCGCGCAACATGTCGGCCTCGCGGCGCACCCCGCTCATCGGTGCCTTTCCCAAGATCTTTTTGCCGGCGATCATCATCCTCCCCGGCCTGATTGCGGTGCTCACCGTGCACGGCCTGGGGGTGGGCAAGAGCCTGGCGCTGCAGTACAACACGGCGATCCCCCACCTGATCGGCAATTACCTGCCGGAGGGGATGCTCGGCATCGCCATCACCGGGCTGGTGGCGGCGTTCATGGCGGGCGTGGCCGCCAACGTGACCGCGTTCAACACGGTGGTCACCTACGACCTCATCCAGCCCTACTTCATGAAGGATCGAGACAGCGCGTTCTACCTGCGCGCGGGTCGCCTGGTGACGATCGGCGGGATTCTGATCTCGATCGTCACGGCCCTGATCGCCAAGGGCTACTCGAACATCATGAACTACATCCAGACGCTGTTCTCGATCTTCAACGCGCCCCTGTTCGCGACGTTCATCATCGCCATGTTCTGGCGCCGAGCCACCGCCTGGGGCGGGTTCTTCAGCCTGGTGGCGGGCACCGCCGCCGCCTATGCCACCAACCGCCTCAACGCCTACCACGTGGTCTTCAACTTCGGCTCACCCCTGGCCGCCAGCTTCTGGCAGGCGATCATCGCGTTCATCGTGGGTGGGGTGGTGCTGGTGGCCGTCTCGCTGGTCACCAAACCCAAGGCGTCGGAGGACCTGCGCGGCCTGGTTTGGGGCCTGACCCGCGCGGAGGAGCGGGAGGAGAACTACGACCCGCGTGACAAACTGTGGTGGCGCTCGCCCTGGCTGTTGGGGGGCGTGGCCATCGGCATCCTGGTCGTCCTGAACATCATCTTCGCGTAGGAGGGAGAAACCATGCCCCAGGAGAAACGCCGGCTGGCCATGACCGATCAGCCGATGGCGCCGACCGGAGCGACCGACGAGGAGGAGGTCCTGGCGGCGCGGGCCGCCAACCGGTTCGACATCCGGCGCATCATCGGCGGCGTGTTCGTCCTGTACAGCCTGATCCTGATCGCGCTCGGCATCTTTGGCTCCGCGCACGTCAAGCACAAGGCGGCCGGGGTCAACATCGACCTGTGGACCGGCATCGGCATGCTCATCTTCGGCGCGCTGATGATCTACTGGGCGCTGGCCCGCCCCACCGTGCCCGAGCCACCGGAGACGCGCGGGCAGGGCAGCGGTCGGATACGGCGCGCACCGGCGTAGCCCTGTCTGTCGGCGCGCGCATGCGCGCGCCGGGCCGGCTCGCATGCGAGCCGGCCATCCCCCTGTCTAATGGTGATCGATGACCCGGTCGATGAGGCCGTACTCGACCGCCTCATCGGGCTTGAAGAACCGGTCACGCTCCATGTCCTTGTGGACCTGCTCCTCGGACTGCCCGGTGTGGTGGGCGTAGATCTCGTCGGTCCGCTTGCGGATGTTGAGGATCTCCCGGGCGTGGATCTCGATGTCGGTCGACTGGCCCTCAAAGCCCGCCGAGGGCTGATGGATGAGGATCCGGCTGTTGGGCAGCGAGAAGCGCTTGCCCTTCGCCCCGCCGGTGAGCAGCAGCGAGCCCATCGACATGGCGATCCCGACGCAGATGGTCTGGATCTCCGGCTTGATGAACTGCATCGTGTCGTAGATCGCCAGGCCCGAGTAGATCGATCCGCCCGGACTGTTGATGTAGATGGAGATGTCCTTGTCGGGGTCCTGGGACTCCAGGTGGAGCAACTGGGCGACGACCAGGTTGGCGACTGTGTCGTCGATCGGGCTGCCGATGAAGATGATGCGCTCGTTGAGCAGCCGGCTGTAGATGTCGAACTCGCGCTCGCCGCGGGCGGTGCGCTCGATGACCATGGGAACGAGGGGCATGCCTCGCAGCCTAGAACATGCGCTGCGGCTACGGCCGCAGGACCGCGGTCCCGACAAACGCGCCGGCCCGCAGGTCGGCGAGGGCCTGCTCGGCCTGGGAGAGCGGATACGTGGTGATGGTGGAGTGCACCGGGACCTCCGGCGCCAGCTCCAGGAACTCATGGCCGTCTTGACGGGTGAGGTTGGCGACTGACCTGATCGTACGCTCGTGCCACAGATCCTCATAGGGGAATGACGGGATATCCGACATGTGGATCCCGGCGCAGACGACGGTGCCGCCCGGGGCCAGCGACTTGAGCGCGGCCGGGACGAGCTCACCGGCGGAGGCGAAGATGATGGCGGCGTCCAGCTGGTGGGGGGGCGGGACGTCGCTGCCGCCCGCCCAGGTGGCGCCGAGCGAGCGGGCGAACTCCTGGGTGCGGGTGTCGCCGGCCCGGGTGAAGGCGTACACCTCCCGGCCGTGATGAACGGCCACCTGAGCGATCTGGTGGGCGGCCGAGCCGAACCCGTACAGGCCCAGGCGCTCCGGGTCGCCGGTCATGCGGTAGGCGCGGTAGCCGATCAGGCCACCGCAGAGCAGTGGCGCCAGCTGCTCGTCGGACATGCCGTCGGGCAGGGGCAGGCAGAACCGCTCGTCGGCGACCGTGCGCTCGGCGTAGCCGCCGTCGATGTCCCGTCCGGTGAACCGGGCGTTGACGCACAGGTTCTCCCGGCCGGTGGTGCAGTAGCGGCAGGTGCCGTCGGTGTGACCGAGCCAGGGGACGCCATAGCGGGTGCCGTCAGGAGCGCGGCCGACGATCTGATGGCCGAGAATGACCGGCAGCTTGGGCGCGTCGATCTCGGCGTCGCGCAGGTGCAGGTCGGTCCGGCACACCGCGCAGGCCTGGACCTCCAGGAGGATCTGACCCGGGCCCGGGGCGGGGTCGGGCAGCTCGGTGGCCACCAGCGGCTGACCGGGTTGCTCCAGGACGATCGCGTGCATGGGTGTCAATTGTGCGGGATCGGTTAGCTTTCAGGCGAGCATGGTGCCGCTCAACGTCCCCAATGTGCTGACGGTGGTGCGGATCCTGCTCGTTCCAGTGCTGGTGGTGGCCCTGTTGGAGAAAACGGGGGCCGGCGATCTTCTGGCCGCCATCGTGTTCGCGGCGGCCTCGCTCACCGACGCGCTTGACGGCCGCCTGGCGCGGTCACGCAACTCGGTGACGACGTTCGGCAAGCTCATGGACCCGCTCGCCGACAAACTGCTGATCATCGCCGCGCTGGTGGCGCTGGTGTCCCGGGGACGGCTGGAGGCCTGGGTGGCGATGGTGATCATCGCCCGGGAGTTTGCGGTCACTGTCCTGCGGGTGGCGGCCGGCACCCAGCAGGGAGTGGTCATCTCGGCCAGCGGGCTGGGGAAGACGAAGACCGCGCTGCAGGTGGCGATGGTGATGGTGCTCATCGCCTTTGACGAGCGGCCGCTGTGGATCTCGCTGCTGGTCTACCTGACAGTGGCGATCACCGTCCTGTCCGGCGTCGATTACTTCTTCGGCTTCCGCCGGTTGGTGCGGTCCGGCTCCGGCTCCGGGCACGCGGCCGGCGAGAACTGAGATCAGCGGGCGCCGGTCAGCCAGGCCTGCAGGGAGGTGTGACGATCGGCGGGCTCGCCGGTGTCAAGCTCCCGGCGGATCTCGCCCAGGGTGCCGAACCGTTCGGCCACCACGTTGTGCTGATGGATCGTCTCCAGGTTGACCTGCTGCGCCGACACGAACGTGGCGTCGTTGAGCTGGGGAAACTCGGCGATGACCCCGGCCACCATCTCCCGCACGCAGTCCTCGACGAACCGGGGGCGGCGATGAGCCTTCTCCACCACATGCCCCTCGTCGGAGCGCTTCATCAGCTCGTAGATCTCCGATGACATCGACTGCTCGACGATCCTGAGCAGCGTGGCGGCCTCGATCTCCTCCTCGCAGGACTCCGGGCAGCCGATGTACAGCGTGCCCAGCCCGCGCTGGTTGTGGGTGGCCACCGGCACGGCCTCCAGGATGCGGTCGATCTCCTCGGCGCTGAAGCCGTCAGCGTCGAGCCGCTCCCGGGCAGCGCCGGCCACCAGCTCCTGAGCACACGGGCAGGCGGTCATGCCCTGGGCGGTGACGCCGGTCAGGCGCCGGGTGCCGAGCTCGGTGGCCACGGCCACCCCATGCAGGGTGTAGAGCTCCTGGGTGAGGATGCCGGAGACGGGCGCCGGCTTGTGCTCCGGGAAGCGGGCCTCCACGGTGACCTCGGCCCGGCGCGCCCCCTGGCGGTCGCGGACGAGCTGGGCGATGTGCTGGGCCAGGGCCTCGACCCGGAACGGCCGGTCGCCGAGCACCACCTCGCCGATCGACTCGTTGACGACCTCCTCAAAGCGTGACATGTGCGCACCCTTCTGGGCCGATCCGAGCTCGATCACGCACTCAAAGCGGGCCGAGAACAGCTGCTCGGCCCCGTTCTGGCGCAGGCGGATGACCTTCTCGACGCCGGTGACGCCAACCCGGGACAGGCTGAGGGCCAGCGGCGGGGACTGCGACTGGACGTCGACGACGGTGGGGACTGAGGTTTGTGGAGTGCTCATCGCACAATGAAGAGTAGAGAGCGCGGTCGATCGGGCCCTGCCGGGGACGATCTTGGGGGGAGGTTAGGTTCCAACGGCTTCGACATTCGGCAGCTTTGTGGTATCACTCGGCCGGTCGTATCGGGAGTTACGAGAGGGAGCCGACCTTGAGGGGGCGGCTCAAAGGCCACGTTTCGAAAGAGGAGCTCAGGGGCTGTGAGCGTTGACGAGATCGTTCTTTTGAGCGACGAGACTCCGATCGCGGAGCTCGACGAGCTGCGGCCATTGATTGCCGCGGCGCAGGAGCGGGGCTACCTGGGGTTCACCGAACTCGAGGCGTGCCTTGAGGAGGTGGAGGTCACCAAGGAGCAGGTCCAGGAGCTCCACGCCTACCTGGATGAGCAGGGGATCGTGGTGGTGGGCGCGGACGGTAAGCCCGCCAAGTCCGAGGGAGGGAGCGTGGAGGCGAGTGCCGCCCATCGCAGCTCCGAGGCCCCGGAGGGGACCGAGGCCCGGCGCAAGGTGGAGGTCGATCTGACCGTGGAGCCGTCGCTGGATTCGCTGCGGCTGTACCTGCGGTCGATCGGCCGGGTGTCGCTGCTGACCGCCGAGCAGGAGGTGATGCTGGCCCGGCGGATCGAGCGGGGCGACATGGTCGCCAAGCAGCAGATGATCGAGGCGAATCTGAGATTGGTGGTCTCCATCGCCAAGGCGTACCTGGGCCGCGGCCTCACCTTCCTGGACCTGATCCAGGAGGGCTCGATGGGGCTGATCCGGGCGGTGGAGAAGTTCGACTACCGCCGGGGCTACAAGTTCTCCACGTATGCCACCTGGTGGATCCGCCAGGCGGTCACCCGGGCGATCGCCGACAAGGGCCGGACGATCCGCATCCCGGTCCACATGGTGGAGAAGCTCAACAAGGTGGTGCACGTGGAGCGCCAGCTGATCCAGCAGCTGGGCCGCGAGCCCACGCCGGAGGAGATCGCCACCGAGCTTGACACCACCGTGCGCGAGGTCCGCGATGTGCTGCGGATGGCCCAGCAGCCGATCTCACTGGAGAAACCGGTGGGGGAGGAGGACGACTCGGCGCTGGGGGACTTTGTGGAAGACCAGACGGCCGAGTCGCCGTTTGAGCTGGCCTCCGAGCGCCTGCGCCGGGAGAACCTGCGGCGGGCGCTGGCCGCGCTGCCCGAGCGCGAGCGCGAGGTGATCGAGATGCGGTTCGGGCTCACCGGCGAGCGCCCGTACACGCTGGAGGAGGTGGGGCGCGCGTTCAACGTCACCCGGGAGCGGATCCGGCAGATCGAGAATCACACGCTCAAGAAGCTGGAGGCGCTGCCCGAGGCGCAGCGGCTGCGAGATGCGTCCTAATGGGCTGACCGGCCCCGAACGGGGCTGATAACTCCGGGGAGAGGGGGCCGGCGGCGATCGTCTGCGGATCGCCGCCGTAGGGCTGTGGTTGCAGGGGTTTTCCCGTCCGGATGGGAACGTACGGTTGTACTCATGGACCGGATGACCGAAGTGAAGAGAGACCCTCGGGGTCAGGGCGACCAGGGCGAACGGTCGGCCATCGCGTGGCTGCTGGCGCAGGAACTGCCGGTGTTCCTGCCGATCGGGCATAGCCCGCACATCGACCTGATCACGGTGATGGACGATCGGCTCGTGCGGGTGCAGGTGAAGACGTCGACGCAGTTTCACAACAACCGCTGGGCCGTGGCGGTCTGTACGCGCGGCGGAAACCGCAGCTGGAACGGGCTGGTCAAGTACCTGGACCCGTCTCGCTATGACCGCCTGTTCGTCCTGGTGGGAGATGGTCGCCGGTGGTTCATTCCGTCTGCCGAGGTCGATGGCCGAGCCGGACTCTCGTCTCGGCGGGCCCAAGTACGAACGGTTCGAGATCGATCCCGGAGCACCGCTGAAACCACCCCGTCCTCGCTAGACTGACCGACCCCCGGCGGGATTCCCGAGCGGTCAAAGGGGTGCGGCTGTAAACCGCATGGCTCTGCCTTCCCAGGTTCGAATCCTGGTCCCGCCACTGAGTCCCGCTCGCCACCGATCCGGGCCGACGATTCGCTCCGACGCCGCCGGCAGGCGCACTCCTTCCAGTGCATGTTTTCTTGCAGCGTCGCTTGAGCAGGACGCTGTCCCGGGGTGCCGTGTTACGGTCCTCGCCCCCCGGATGAGCGTGCCGGTTGGCGGCGCGTTCATGTACGCGCGCCATGCGTCACCCACGCCGAAACCCGTCCCGCTCCGCGCGCTCTGCCCCGCGCGCGTTCCTGGCGGTGCTGGTGGCGGCGGTCGGTCGGCGGGATCGCTCTGGTGTCGGCCTCCGGTGTGCCGCCCGCCCGGGCGGCCGGCAACGCTCAGCTGCAGCAGCAGATCTCCCGGGGCCGGTCGCGCGTCTCCAGCCTGAGCGGGACGGTCGCCTCTGACAGCCAGCGGGTGGCCCAGCTCACGCGGGAGGTCACGGCGTCCGCGGACCGGCTCGCCGGCCTGCAGCAGGACCTCACCGCCAAGCTGGCCCAGCTGTACCGGCTGAGGGCGGAGCTGGATGCCGCCCAGACCCGGCTGCACCGCCTGGAGGCCACCGAGGCCACCGACGAGCGGGTGCTGGCCGCCCAGATGGTGGGCACGTATGAGGGCGGGCAGCCGAACCTCATCGAGGTGGTGCTGGAGTCCCACGGCTTCAACGACCTCCTGGAGCGCCTGAACTTCGTCCAGCGGGTGGGCAATCAGGACGCCCGGATCGCCGCCAGCGTGAAGGCGGCGCGGCGGGCCGTGGCCACCGAGGCGGTGCGGCTGGGAGCGCTCTCGGCCCACCAGCAGCGGGTGGCCCAGCAGATCCTCACCGAGCGCAACAGCGTCGGCGCGACGAAGGTCAGCCTCGTCTCTGACCAGCTGGCCGCGGCCCGGATCCGCTCTCGGCATGCCGGCCAGCTCGCCGGCGCCCGGGCCCAGGTGGCCTCGCTGAGCGCACAGCTGGCGCAGCTGCAGGCGGCCCAGCGGGCGGCGGCGGCGCGGGCGGCGCAGCGGGCCGCTGCCCAGCGCGCCGCCCAGAGCCAGCCCACCTCGCCCGGACCGGCTCCGGCGAGCAGCGGCTCCGGGCGCTCGTCGGCGCCGTCGCCTCCCGCCGCCTCGGCGCCGAGCAGCAGCGGTTTCGTGTTCCCCATGCCCAGGGCCGACGCTTCTCCTCCGTCGTCGTGGTCGCTGGACGACGGCGTTGACATCTCCGCTCCGGGCGGGACGCCGGAGCTGGCGGTGTGCTCCGGGACGATCGTGTTGCATGGCATCGGTGGCTTCGGCCCGTCGGCGCCGGTGCTGCACTGCGACAGCCCGCTGGATGGCTATGACTACGTCTACTACGGGCATGCCGGGCCCGGCAACTGGACGCCGATCGGCGCCCACGTCGGCCAGGGCCAGGTCATCTCCCAGGTCGGGTACGGGATTGTGGGGATCTCGTCCGGCCCGCACCTGGAGCTCGGCTTCGCCGACTCCAGCGGCGCGCCCGTCGGCCCGTCGAGCGCGCCCGCGATGATGTCGCTGCTGCAGTCCTCCTACTGACGCCGGCCGCCGCTCAGTGGGCGACCCGCGTGCGGCGGCCCGGCACGTGCCGGTGTGACCGCCGGCGCTCGGCACCGCCCTGGAGGTCGGCCTCGATGTCCTCCAGGCTGCGGCCCTTCGTCTCGGTGACCATCGTCTTGACGAACAGCCCGGCCAGGATCCCGAGGGCCGCGTAACCCAGGAACACCGGGCCTGGCCCCAGTGCCTTGAGCAGCGGCGGGAAGGTCTGGGAGACGAGGAAGTTGGCCGCCCAGTTGCCGAACACGGCGATCCCCATCGCCGTGCCCCGGACGCTCAGCGGCAGAACCTCCGGGATCATCGCCCAGACCACCGGCCCCCAGGTCGCCGCGAACGAGGCGATGAAGGTGCCGAGGCAGATGAGCGTGATCACCGCCGCCGGGTCGCTGGGGTGGTGCGGAGTGGGGAGCACGGACAGCGACACGCCGAGGACGAGCAGGCTGATCACCATGCCGGCGGCGCCGCCGTACAGGAGCGGCTTGCGACCGACGCGGTCGATGAGCCAGACCGCCAGGATCGTCAGGAGCACGTTGACGACGCCGATGATCAGGTTGGCGTAGATGGCGCTCGTCTTGGCAAAGCCGACGTTGGTCAGCGTGGTCGGCGCGTAGTAGATGATGGTGTTGATGCCCACCAACTGCTGGAACACCGCCAGGCCGACCGCGACGATCAACGCCGGACGCACCCACTTGGCGTGGAGGACGCCACGGAGCCCAGTGTCCTGCTCCTCCTCGGAGTCGACCTCACGGATCTCCTGGATCCGGTCCTCGGGAGGCTCGTCGCCGGGCAGATCCTCCAGGACGCCCTTGGCCGTGTCCTCCTCGCCGGCATGGACGAGGTAGCGGGGTGTCTCAGGCATGAACAGCATGCCGGCGAACAGCACGATGGAGGGCACCGCGGCCAGCCCCAGCATCAGCCGCCAGTTCTGCGAGGAGGCGAGGATGGCATTGACGATGTAGGCCATGAGGATGCCGCCGACGATCATCAGCTGGTTGAGCGAGGTGACGGCGCCCCGGATCTCGGCAGGGGCGACCTCGGCCAGGTACAGCGGCACCACCAGGGCGGCCGAGCCCACCGCCAGGCCGATGATGATCCGGGCGGCGATGAGCACCCACACCGTCGGCGCCAGCGCGGCCAGGATGGAGCCGCCGGTGAACACCACCGCCGCGGCCATGATCAGTCGCCGCCGGCCCCAGGAGTCCGACATCCGCCCCGCGCCCGCGGCCCCGACCATGGCGCCGAGCAGCAGGCCGGCCACGATCGCGCCCTGCAGGAACGGCGACAGCTTGAAGTCATTGGGGATGAACAGCAGCGCGCCGGAAATAACCCCCGTGTCATAGCCGAAGAGCAGACCCCCCAGGGCGCCGAAAAAGTAGATGGCCCGCCCGCTGACTCGCATGGTTCCCATCGTTTCCCTCCCCTGCCGCGACAGTTCGTGATCCTTGTTGCAAGTGTTTCCCGATCAGATCGCCTGCAAACGAGGGCCGTGTGAACGACGTCGTGTCGCATTGAGCGCTGGCCGCGATCTGGCTTCTCGCGCTCCAAGTTGATCGCTCCGGTGCCGTCGCCACGATGACGACGGCACCGGTCCGCTTGCTCAGCCCAACCCGGTCGTGGGCGACGACGCGTGACCGCATGCTCGAAAGGCCGCGTGTGCCCGCACCGTTCCCGCGTCGTTGGTCGCCACCACGGAGAGCCGTTGACTGCCCGAGCGGTGGCTGACGGGAACGGTGACCGTGAAGTCGTTGCTGGTGGTGCGCTTTACGGTTCGCGCGTCCACGCTCACGTGCGTGTTCGCAGTATCACCGCCGACATCAACACCGACCTTGAACATTGTCCGAACGCAACCGGCGGGAACCCCGTTGAGCTTCAGGCTGGGCTTGTTCATGCGCTCATAGGAGTCGGCCAGATTGTCGTTGATCACATATGCAATCCCGGTCGTGATCAGCTGGATCGCGTGGGCCGGTCTCCTCTCTTGATACCGCCAACCTGCGGGAAGGCTCAATATGTGCCCCAAGGCGGGTAGCTGGTTGACGGTGAGGTTCTTGTCGACGATCTGGGAATAGGACTGCATGACATACACGTTCTTATCGGGATCGAGCAGCTCGTAGATTGGCTGCCCGGCTTGATACGTGTAGACGGTTTGGCGCTGGACCGTGTTCGGGACGTAGAACTGCTCGCCCACGGTCGGAGTGCCGACGGGGGTGACAATCGTCCCCCGCAGACTCATCTCGATGCCGCCGAACGTGAACGTTTGGCCGGTACTCGAGGATCCGGTGGCGTCCAACGTGTCCATCATCCAGTAGCGCGGCCCGTTCAGCTGCGCCGACTGCGAGCCGAATTCCTGGTTTACCTCTTGCTGGGTGAGTGCGTCCCACTGCGCGGCCGGACAGAGGTTCAGGCCCTGAGTGTTGTAGATGTAGGTGGTGACCGTGCTGCCCTGCGTCACGGACGGGATGACCTCGCAGTAGCGCTGGTTGCGCAACCCAGTGGTGGTCGCGGAAGCGTTCGCCAGCGGCACCGCGCCGAACGCCGCCAAGACCAGCGCGATCGCACGTGCCAGCCGGCCGAGCTTCCGCTGGCACGGCATCTGGAAACGCGCGACCGCGGCGCGCACATCAGTCATAACAGGTCCTTTCTCTCCGGTGGCGGTTAGACCGTCGCTGGCAGCGACTGACGCACATCCTGCGCGCCGCCACCGCCACCCACAAGTGGGAGAACCCGAGGGTTTACCCTACGGTTTCGCATCGTCCCGTCCGGAGGACAACTGTCCTCTCCAAGCCGGTCAGGACAGGACCCGCTCGATGACCTTGATGCAGGCCGCCGGGTCCTCGAGCTGGGGGTAGTGACCGAGTCCCCGCAGCCGGGCCAGCGGGACACCCGGCCGGAGACCGAGCACCGCCTGGAGGACCGCCTCGGTGCAGATCGGGTCAAGATCAGACCACGCGAGCTCCAGGTGTCCTGGCCAGTCGCGTAGTGCGCCCTTCCACCGCGAGGCGTAGGTGATCCGCTCGTGCAGGTAGAAGATCAAACGGTGCAGCAGCCGGTGGCCGCCGTTGTATGTCAGCAGCGACCACTGGTCGGCCGCCTCCTCATCGGTCAGAGGATGCGTGTCGGAGAAGGTGCGCGCCAGCTGCATGCGAAACGACGTCTGTGTTGTCATCCGCGCCGCCAGGGGCCCGAGCCGGCTGCGGAGCACCTTCTGGCTAAGCATCAGACTGGCGCACTCAAGTACCAGGCTCGCATTGAAGAGGAGCACGGTGGCGAGCTCGAAGGTCAGCCGCTGGTCAAGGTCCCGCGCCAGCAACTCGCTCGCCACCGAACTGCCCATGTCGTGGGCGACGAGGACGACCGGCTCGTTGCCGTACCGCGCCACCACGTCCTCGACGATGTCGGCCTGGGTGAGCACCGAGTAGAGCTGGTCGCGCGGCTTCTCAGATAGTCCAAAGCCGAGGAAGTCGAACATGACCAGCCGACGGTCACCGAGGCCCGCCAGCGCATGGCGCCAGTCGTAGGAACAGGTCGGATAGCCGTGCAGGAACACCACCGGCGGAAGATGCGGCGCGCCCGCGCGAGCGTTCACAAAGATGCGATGGCCGCCGAGCGTCTCCAGCTCGCCTGCGCTCTGCCAGGCGACGGTACGCGGCGTCAGCTCCGGCATCTGGAATGTCTTCTCGGTGATGACGTCATCCGAGTCCGCCTGTGCGGCTCTTAATCCTCACAGGAGGCCCGGATGACGTCATGCCACAGCCGGCTACGACCGCAGGGCGGGTTGCGGCTCTGGCTCGAGCTGGCTCGGAGCGGGCCGCTCACGCTTCTTGAAGAACTCGGCACCCTCAATGCTGATGTGAGGGACGAGTCGGTCAAGCCACACCGGCATGTACCAGTTGACCCGGCCCATCAGGATCATCAGCGCTGGCACCAGCAGGCAACGCACAATGGTCGCGTCCAGGATCACAGCGACGGCGAGCCCGATACCGAACTGCTTGACTGTGGGATCACCGTTGAGTACGAAGCTGCCGAACACGAACACCATGATCGTGGCCGCGGCGGTGATCACCCGTGCGCTGGTGACAAGGCCCTTCACCACGCTGTTTTTGTTGTCCTCGCCGGCATGGACATGCTCCTCGATCTGGCTGACCAGGAACACCTCGTAGTCCATGGAGAGGCCAAACAGGATCGCGAACATGAACAGCGGGACATAGGAGACGATCGGTACCGCACCCTCCAGACCGATCAGGCTGTGGAGCCATCCGAACTGGAAGAGCGCGGTGAGCACGCCGTAGGCGGCGCCGATCGAGAGCACGTTCATGAGGGCGGCCTGAACCGGGACGACGACTGTCCGGAACGCGAGCACCAGCAGCAGGAAGCTGAGCGCGATCACGACCAGGATCTGAAGCGGAAGCTTGCGGGAGATGTTGGAGGCCAAGTCAACGTAGCCGGCTGTGGTGCCGCCCACGTATGCCGTCACGTTGGTCCCCTTCTCCGCGTTCGGGATCACCCTGGAACGAAGCGTGCCGACGAGATCCGCGGTCCTGCTGTCGGCGGGGCCGTACTTGGCGATGGCGTTGAAGTAGGCGGTGGTGCCGGCCTTGTCCACCTGAACCGGAGTGACTGCGACGACGCCGGTGGTATGCGAGACGTCCTGCTCCAGCGTGGTCAGGCGGGAGTCGCTCGTGCCGCTCGCGGGCGAACCGAGCGATACGGCGACGATCAGCGGTCCATTCACCCCGGCGCCGAAGTTCTGCGAGATCAGGTCGTAGGCTCGGCGGGCGGTGGTGGAGGTCGACAGTGCCGCGACATCCTTCTGACCGAGGTTCAGCGACAGCAGCGGGATGGCGAGCGGAATGAGTATGGCGAGGGCGGCCACCCCCGCAATCACGGGATGACCGGCTACGTGGTGCGCCCACCTGGACCACATTCCGGGCTTGGATTGGGCCTCAGGACGGCGGCCGCGAACCCGGAGCGAGTTGATGTGCGGACCGGCGACGGCCAGCATCGCCGGTAGCAGGGTCACCGCCGCGAGTACAGCGACGACTACAGCGATCGCCGCCATGAATCCCATGGTCGTCACCAGCGGGATGTTTGCCACGGCAAGCGACACCAGGGCGATCGTCACCGTGCTTCCGGCGAACACGACCGCGCCACCCGAGGTCGCCGCCGCGCGAGCGATCGACTCGTGAAGTTCGAGACCATCGTCCATACCGCGGAAGTGGCGGGTGACGATGAACAGCGCGTAGTCGATCCCCACCCCCAGACCGATCATCGTCGCCAAAGTTGGCGCCACCGTCGATACGGTCATGCTGTGACTGAGGAGCCGGACGATTGAGAGCGTGCAGGCCAGACCGATGATGGCCCCGAGGATCGGGAGCAGCATCGCCACCATCGTGCCGAAGGTGAAGGTGAGAATCACCATCGCCGCGATGATTCCGATGAGCTCGCTTGACTCCGTGGACGGCTTTGACACCTTCTGACCGAGCTGGCCGCCGGTCTCGACCTGGATTCCGGCCGCGTGAGCCGGTTGCTCGGCCGCCTTGATGATCGTGTTGGCGTCGTCGACCGACAGCGCCCCCGGAGCGACCGACAGCGTCACCGACAGGTACCCGGTGGCCTGATCCTTGCTCAGCGCCGAGGCGCCCTGCGAGCTCAGCGGGTTGACCACCGAAGCCACATAGGGCGCCTTACCCACGTCGGCCGCGGCCTGGTTGACCGCACCCGCGTACTGGGAGTCGGTCAGCTTTCCCTTCGATACGTGCAGGACGATGGGACTGGAGCCGTTCGCCTGGTTGGGAAACGACTTGCTCAGCGTGTCGGTGGCGTTCTGGCTATTCGTGCCCGGAAGGCTGAGGTTGTCATTGGTGTTATCGCCGAGCCGCTGTGACACCGCCACCAGCCCCACGGTCGTGATCAACCACACCGCCAGCACCAGATACCGTTGCCGCGTGCAGAAGCGCGCGACCGCATACAGCGCACCCGTCATGACTAGCCCCTTCCTCTCGGTTGGCGGTTGACCCGCCGATCGCTTGTCCTGCGCCGCATGCTGGGCGCCGACGCCCCCCGTCACAAGGGGGAGACCCCGTGTGTTTCCCCTACGTTTTTCGGAGCGGGCCTAGTCCGTGATCGCCGCGCTCAACTGAAAGCGCGAGCGGATCTCGAGTTTCTGGTAGGCGCTGGATAGGTGCCGCTCCACCGTCTTCTCGGTCACGAACAGCGCCTGGGCGATCTCCCGGTTGGTGCGATTCTCAGCCGCCTGACGGCATACCCTCCACTCCGCCGCAGTGAGGGCGCTTCGCCCCGTCAACTCGGTGCGGGCCCGGCGTCCGGGTCCGGACTGAAGCTCGGACCGCGCCCGCTCAGCCGAGGCCACGGCACCACATTCGTCGGCGAGCTTGATGGCCCGCCGCTGCGCCTCACGCCCCTCGCGCCGGCGCCCGACGCGGGTGAGCTCGCTGCCCCGGTCGGCCAGGGCGTGAGCGAGTTCCAGTCGCGCATCGCTCGATATGAGGACTTCCACGGCCTGCTCAAGCAGGCCGAGGCGCTCTTCTTGGCCGCTTGCGAGGGCCGCCGCGCGGAGCGACCGACCCAGCATTCCCGGCGCGGCGACCCGCCGCGCCACCTCAAGCTGCTCGCGTGCGAGCCGGGCGGCGCTCTCGCGGTCCCCGAGGGAGGCGAGCGCAGGAGCGCCGACCAGCCTCCAATCGCCGTAGATATGCAGTCCGTAGGTGCCAAGCAGGTGGCCCGCCCAAAGCAGATCGCCGGCGGCCGGGCGCACCTCGCCCTGAGCCAGACGCCAGCGGCTGCGGGCCACCAGGTACTCGTGGAGGTGTGTGCGGGGCTCGGTGACGCCGAGGGTCTCACCCGTCCGGACGAGCTCCGAAGCTGCCGCCAGTTCTCCCCGCTCCAGATGCACCGTGATCGCCACAGCGAGAAGCTGCAGCACGGCGAAATGACGTTTGTCGACCAGGAGAAGCCCCGTCTCGGCCTCCACCTGCGCATCCCGAAGGGAGCCCTGGTTGAGAGCAATCAGCGCCCGCTGGCCATGGATGATTCCCTGCCTGGCCACGTGGCCTTCGCGACGAGCTCGCTCCAAGGCGAAATCAAGCAACTGCAGCGCCGCTTCATGATGTTCGCTCAGCCGCAGGATGTCGACGGCGATAAATCCCGCTGTCGACTCAGCCCCGGCGGGCAGCCCGATCGCCAGTGCCTCCTTCACCTCAGCGGCCGCGGCTGAAGCCGAGCTCACGCCGCGCGCCAGTTGCTCATGCATGGCGTGGATCCGTGCCACCGCCTCGAAACGGCCATGACCGCGCGCCCGCTCGTTGAAGCGCTCTATCTGAGCCCTGAGGCCGACCCGCAGGCGTGGAACGATCACGAACATCGTCAACAGCTCTGAGGAGAGCTGGAGCGAGCTTTCGGCGTCGACCGGCCAGATTTCCTCGGCCAGCGAGGCCAAGGCATCAGCCGCGGCCTCGGCCGACCGGCCTCCCGAGACGATCGCGCACCGGGCCAGAGTCGATACCGCGGCGGCGCGCGTCGCCCGATCGCCGGCGGCAGCGAGGGAAGACCGGAGGTGCTCCTCGGCGGCTTCGAACTGCATCTCCGCCAACTCGTAGCGACCCAGCTCGGTCAGGATCTCCGCCCGCTCCGGCTCGGCGGCCGACTCCTCCAGGGCCCGGCGCAGCCGTGTAACGGCCGCGCGAGGGGCGCCGCGGCGTGCGGCGCCCATTGCGGCCGCCCTGAGCGTCTGCACCCGCCGCGGGTCACGGGTGGGCGTCGTCAGCAGAAGATGAGCGGTGATGTGCTCCGGCGGAGCGCCAGCCGCGGCGAGGGCTTCGGCCACGGCGGCGTGTCGTGCGTGACGTTCGCCGGGGGCCAGATCCTCGTACAGCGCCGCCCGCACAATCGGATGAACGAAGCCAAGGCGCTCGCCACGGGCGAAGATATCGGCGCGGGCGAGGTCATCAGCGGCCTCGCGCGCAGTGTCCTCGGTCAGTCGGGACACCTGCGCGGCGAGCGGTAGCTCGCTCTCGTCGCCGAGTACCGCCACGGTGCGGGCGAGCGCGGTGGCGGTAGGACCAAGCGCCCCGAGCCGATGCAGGACAAACCGGCTGACCGTCGCCGGGCCGACTGACTGGACCTGACCCGCCGCAGCCGCTGACGGCGCGATGCCGGCCGCCTCAAGGCCGCGCAATAGCTCTCCGAGGAACAGAGGATTTCCGCCAGTGGCCGTATGGCAGGCGCGGCAGAACTCCTCGTCGACCTCAGGGCCGAGGCGGTCCCGCGCCAGCTCGAGCGCCGCCGAGGCACTCAGCGGCCGGGGATACAGGGCAGCCGCGAATGGACGGGACGCCAGCTGCGACCACAGTGCCACGACCTCGCCGTCCCCCGAGTCCGGCGGACGTCCGGCCAGGATCATCGCGATCGGGAGCCCCTCGACCCGCTGCGCCAGGTACGCCAGGAAGCGCAGCGACTCCGGGTCTGCCCACTGGCAGTCGTCGACCAGCACCAGCAGGGGGGAGCGATCGGCGAGGTTCACGACCAGCCAGTACAGGCTGTGCAGCGCGGTGAAGCCGGCGTCGCCGCCGGGAGGATCGGGCTCGTCTGGCTCGAACAGCCGGGCGGCGGGCTCAGCCGCGCCTCCGAACAGATCGCTGCCGCTCGGCGACTCCCCAATCGGTGCCTCGAGAAGTTGACGCACGACGCCGAACGCGAACGGCTGTTCGAGCTCTGAGGCCCTCGCCTCCAGCGACATGACGCCGGCTCGGTCGGCCGCCACGCGCGCTTCCCGCTGGAGTTCGGTCTTGCCCACCCCGGGCGGGCCCTCGATCAACAGCAACGTTCCGTCGCCCGCGCGGGCACGACTCAGGCCCTCGCGCACCGTCTCAAGCTCGCGCTCTCGCTCGAGCAGGCAACCCCCGGTTGCGGACAACACGATTCGACGATACACCCGACCTGGCGGCGGACAAAGCCCGGGGGGAAACCTTGGGGAATCCTCCCTTGTGCCGGCCACAGGCTTGGCTGGACCATCGTGCTCGTGCAGAGCGTGTGCGAGTTGAACAAACGCCAGGTCCGGCTCTTCGTCGATCACGTCTGGAACGAGGGCCGCCTGGAAAGGATCGGCGAGCTGGTGGCGGCCGACTATCTCGGCCGCTTCTCGTGGTCACCCGACGGGGTGTTTGGCCCCGAGGATCTTCACCGGCTGGTAGTCCGCCGTCGCCAGGCTCATCCCGGGTTGTACGTCAAGATCGATGCCCAGATCGCCGAGGACGACCTGGTGGTGACGCGATGGCGAGCGGTCGATGACGCTGGCGGCGGCTGCTCGGGAATCTCGGTCATTCGGCTCCTCGCGGGCAAGCTGGTCGACTCGCACACCGCGCTCACGGCCGACACGCCGGATGTGGTGGCATGAACAGAGACGTTGCGGTGGTCCTGTTCTCAGCCGTGCTGGCGACGCTCAACCCGTCGCTGGTGGCGGCGACGACGGTGATGCTGCTGCTCCCCAATCCGAAGCGGCTGATGTTCGGCTATCTGCTCGGGGCATACATGTCGAGCATCGTCAGCGGCCTCGTCATCGTCTACTCGCTGCACGGCTCAAGTGTGGTGAAGGACTCCAACAAGCTGCTCAGCCCAGCCGGAGAGATCGCAGTGGGCGTGATGGCGCTGGCCGCCGCGTTCATCCTGGTGACCGGGCGCGACGCGGCGCTGCGACATCGGCGTCGGCAGGGAAAGCCCACTCAAGCGAGCGCCGAGCCGCCGAAGACCCCCTGGCGGGAGCGGATGCTGGCGAGAGGATCCGCTGCCATCACCTTCATTGTCGGGGCCGCGGTGAGCTTCCCCGGCGTCAGTTACGTCAATGCGCTGGACCACATCGCGCATCTGAACCCACCCCCGGTCACGCTGCTGCTGCTGATCCTCTACTTCTGTGTGATGCAGCAGCTCCTGCTCGAACTGCCGCTGCTCGCCTCAATCGTCGCGCCCGAGCGGACGCGCGCCGTGACGGTCGGCGTCAAAACCTGGCTCGCCGTCCACGGGCGCCAACTCGCCACCTACGGGTTGTTCGGCCTCGGGCTGCTGCTCGCGGCCCGCGGCGCCCTCAGCTACTGACGGACGCTCGGTCGCTCCACCTCTGAGCATGAGCTACGCTTGCCTGCAGCAGCGGCCGACCGAGAGTTTGCCGCCCCAGCGCAGCCCAAATCAGGCTCGCCGGGGCTGGAGAGCCCGGAAATCCCTGCAGAACGCCCTCTTAGCTCAGCTGGTAGAGCACTTCCATGGTAAGGAAGGGGTCGACGGTTCGAGTCCGTCAGAGGGCTCTGAGGAATCGCCTGTAGTTGCCGGGTCTCGGGCTCACGTCCGGCGCCGGAATCGGGCGAGCGGGATGTCTTCGTCCGGCGGCAACGGCGCAGTCGGGCCGAAGAGTGCGCTGCGCGAGGCGCCGGTGATTCCTCGCGCGCGCTTCGTTCCCGAAGCGCGTGGGCTGGAGTCGGCCAGCTGCTCGAAGCATCGGGTCGTATCGGTAGAAGTGGTGTAACGAGCGCCGCGTAGTGGTTCCGACCACCGTGGCGTCCAAGCTCGTCGGCTCCACCACACCCCTGAGCTCATCCATCCTGGCCTGGAGGAGAAACGCCGGCGATTGGTCCGGCCCTCCAAGTGGTTCTGGCTGCTCGCAGCGGGGCTCGCCGTTACCGGGGTCGTCCTGGTCATTCTGGGGACCGGCTGGGTGTTCGCGCTCGGCTGGGTGCTCATCGCCCTCGGCGCGCTGCCGCTCGTGGTCGCTGTCGCCCTCAGCGCGGCGGGCATGGTCGGCTGGTGGGCTGCCCGCGGCAAGCCGTTTGCCTAAGACCGTGACGGCTGCGCGGGAGCCCCGCCGCGGCCTACGACGCGGGATGGCGTCGACATCGAGGAGCCACGAAACCGAGGCTGGCGCTGTCGCTGCTGCGGCCGGAAGGCGCCAGCAGCGAAGCGCACTCGGCGAACCGGGGGCGCTAGCCAGTGACCTGAAACATCGGATCGAGCATCTGCTTGTTGGGGACGCCGATCGAGGCGTGGCTTTGAATGGCCTTCCACTCGCCGTCTTCCTCGTGCAACACCGCGGTCAGGCGCACGGGGACGCGCCGGCCCTCCATCTCGAAATACGCATGGCCGGCCGCCCAGCCGACGGTTCCCTCGCGGAAGGCCGTGACAGTGTCCAGGCCGACCCTTACCCCGAGTTCGCCCTCGGGACTCGACTCGCTGAACAGCTGCATGATGTCGTCGTAGCCCTGGGCCCATTCGCTTGCGTCGGAGCCGATCGAGAGGACGCAAGCTTCACGCGAAGTTCGTCGTCCTAGTCCATCGAGGTCAGAGCGCACCATCGCGTCTAAGGTGTCGCGCAAGACCTGCTCGATCTCGGGTGAACGTTCGGGCACAATGCTCCCTTTCTGGTCGTTTGAGCGATCTCTGAGGCGGACCACTTTCTGGTTGGGCCCTGGCCGGCGGAAGGCGATCTCGGCCACCTGCGGTTCAGTCACGTCAGTCAAAGCACGCCCCATGATGGCCCGCCGTCCGCGCGTAGATTGCCTGCACGCCGGCGATCACCGCCTGCTCATAGGACTTGGGGTGCGGGGTGGAGAGGTCGCCGACGAGCAGCAGGCACCTGCCTTCCCTGAAGAGCACGTTGGCGTCACCCTGTCCGCCACCCACTGCCCGCACGCCGAACCCCTCGGAGCCGGGGACGCCGGGCACGGGGAAGCGGAGTGGCTGGCCACCCAGACCGCCGGGTTCGTTTTGGAGCTGGAGGGACTGTTCGCGCCTGGCGCCTGAGGCCGCAGCGAACTGCAACACGTACGAGATGCCGTTTCCGCCGCCAGTGTTCTCAACGAGCGCCTGCTGGAAGTCCGTGCGGGTCAGCTGCTGCACCGGCGTCGTGTCCTGTGTGCTGGCGGCATAGCCGGCGGCGGTCTTGTAGTGCTCCAGAGGGCGCTGGATCGCGTAGCCGGTCTCCTCGTTTCCCTGGATCAGATACGGCTTCAAGCTCGCAGCCGAACTCGGTGACCCGCCGCCGCAGCCGCCGAGGACGATCACGACCACCGCCGTCACCCCGATGCCGAGAAATCCGCGCACAGCGGCTAGGAGCCGGCGCCTGGTGGGTGCCGACAGCCACCCCAGCAGTGGTGTGTCGTAAACGATCCTGTCGGCCGTCATGGTGTGGTCCGCACGTGGCCTATCCGCTCACCCGGTCATAGAGGTGTCTGGCAGCGACGTCCAGTCCGGAGATCGCGGCTGCGCCACCTCCGCCCTGACCGATCAGGTAGTAAAAGTCGCCCCGGGCGAACGCGATGTTGATTCCGCCGCCGGCGCCTCCCAGCGAGAAAGCCACTGCGCCCGGGATCCGGGAGACGTTGCACGACACGTCCGCGCCGGCCGACGAGCCGGGTGCCTTCAACCGCGAAAGGTAGAAGTCAAGGGCGGCCCGAGCCGCCGCGGTCGAGCGAAACTGCTCGACGACCGATAACCCCGATGTCCCGGGGCCCGTGAGCTCCTCAGTCGCGCCGGCGCGGAATCCCTCGTGAGTGAGCATCGCCTCCTCCGCGGCTGCCTGAGCTGCCGGCTGGCGCGGCGGACTCGATACCCACCCCTCGGCGGTCGTATAGGCCGAAACACCGGCAGACGCGAAGCCAGCAAGCTCGTTGCTGGCTAGCACTCGGCCTCGTATCCCACTGGGTGCAGTACTCGCCGCCAGGACAGTCGATGAGGTTGAGCGGGCTGGCGGCGACGACAGGTGGCTACTCCCGCCGCAACCCCCGAGCAGGACTACCACCCCGCACTGCACCCACGAGGCTATCGGGAACCTCTGGCTCACGGAAAGCCTGACCCTCCACTGGCATGGACGGACTTGAACGTCGCACCTCATCCTGCTCGGTGTGCTGACACAGAACCACGGCCACCTGGCCAGACTTTGGCCTGGTGGGACATGTACCCGGGCCGACCGCCCCGACCGAGCTACGGGTCCCGGGTGCGGCCCGGGACCGTGCGAGCCGTTCCTGCGGGGTCAACCGGGCGCGTCGCCACCTCGCGCGCGAGCTGCGCGCGGTTGGCGATCCCCAACTTTAGGTAGATGCTGGAGAGGTGCATCTTCACCGTGCCGCGAGACATGAACAGACGCAAAGCGATCGCCGGGTTGGACAGGCCCTCGGCCGCCAGCTGCGCCACCTCCAGCTCGGCGGGAGTGAGGCTGGCCCAGCCCGCGGGCGGGCGACCGCGCGGGCCGCGGGCGCGGCGGGCGTAGGCGATCGCGTCGGGAAGCGCGAGTGCCTCGCCCTGGGTCCACGCGGTGTCCCACGCTTCCTCGCCGTCGCGGTCGATGAAGTGCGCACGGGCGCTGGCAAGACGCGCCACGTTGCGCGGCAACGCCGCGCAGCAGAGGTGCGAGCGTGCTGCGTTCGCGGCCGCCCCGAGCCGCGCACCGCGGACACCGTCCCCAGCTGACGCGGCCAGCAGTCCCAGCTCCTCCAGGGCGTCCGCAGCGCCGCGCTGCAGGCCCAACTCGCTGTAGCCGGCGAGGCTGTGCTGCAGGAGGTCCCGGCCACCCTCCGAGTCGCCGTCGATGATCGCGGCGCAGCCGAGCAGGTAGTCAGCCAGCGCTTGGTGGCGAGGGCTCCCGGTTTGCTGCGCCAGTATGGCGAGCTCACTCCCGTGCAGCCGGGCGCCGTGACCGTCACCGCGCGCCAGCGCGCTCTGCGCGAGCACCTCGCGCATCAGGGTGACCGTGTGGGTCTGCGGCACATCCAGCAGCGGTCGAGCGCGAGACTCCGCCGACTCGACCTGCCCGTTCATCAACTCCGCAACTGCGAGCGCCATCTCGATCGCCGGAAGCGCCATCGGTGCGCAGGCAGCTCGGGCGTCGGTCTCCGCCCGCAGGCCCTGCTCGACAGCCTCATTCGCCCGCCCGAGCAATGCCAGTGCGTGGACGCGGTTGCAGATCAGCACGAAGTGCGTCATCGATGGTCGGTCACCCTCGAGCTCCAGCGCCACATCGGCGTGCTGGAGCGCCCGCTCGGGCGACCCGACGGTCAGCTCGGTCCACGCCACCGCCAGCTCGGCCCAGGTGCGCAGCCGAGCGTGCTCCGACGCGCCCGGGATCGTCAAGAATTCCTCGTACGCCGCGTGGGCAGCGTCAGACCTGTCCGAAATGCTCGCCGCCATCGCCACGTTGACCAACGCCCACCCGAGCCCGAGCTGATCGCGCGAGGCGCGCGTCACCTCGACCGCTCGCCCCGCCATCCGCATCCCCTCGGAGAGGTCAAGGCCAGTGAGGATCAGAACCATTCCAGACATCTGCAGGCAGCGCGCCCGGACGTCGTCGTCCCTGACGGCTGCGAGTAGCCCGATTCCGGCTTGCGTGTGAGCAAGGCCAGCTTCGTAGTCCTCGCGCAGGGTTCCGATCAGCCCTGCACCGCACCGCACCAGCGCTCGCGCCGCGGGATCGTCCGCTTCGCTCGTCACCGATAATGCGGCGGCGCTTGCCCTGGCCCCCTCTTCGAAATGGTCAGCGAGGATCCAGTGGCGCATCAGAGAGCCCGCGATTGCAAGCGCGTCGTCGCGATCCCGCTCCAGCGCTCGTTCGAACGCAACTCGCAGATTCGAAGCCTCCAAGTCGAACGGGCCGTGGCCTGCGGTCCCGAGCAACAAGCGATCCGCCTCCGTCGCATATGAGCGAAACCACCTCCTGTGCCGATCGCGGACCGCCTCGTGCTCACCCGCCAAATCGAGCTGCTCGGCGGCATACTCGCGGACGGTCTGCAAAAACGACCAGCGCTCCTGCTGCTCGCGCGGGGACGCCACGATCAGCCCCTTGGCCTCCAGGGTCTCGAGCAGACCGCGAACCTCAGCCTCACTCGCCTCATCGGGGGTCACCGCGTGGGCAGCGGCGGCCGTCCATCCGCCCGCGAAGACCGACAGCGCCGGCAGCAGCCGCCGCTCTCGCTCGTCCAGCAGCTGCCAGCTCCAGTCAAGCGAGGCGCGCAAGGAGCGATGCCGATCCATTCCGCTATCGCTCACCCCGCCCCAAAGGCGACCACGGCGAGCCAACCCGTCCGCGATCTCGCTCAGAGAGACCGCGCCAACCCGGGCCGCGGCCATGCATAGCGCAAGCGGAAGACCGTCCAACTCGTGACAGATCCGGGCGACCGCCCGCGCAGCCGAGGCGGTGAGCTCAAAACCCGGATCCGAGGTTGCCGCGCGGTCGACAAAGAGGCGGCCGGCATCGGACCGCACCACCGCGGCGACGTCAGCCGCGGGGTCCGGCAAACCGAGCGGGGACAGCGCAAACACCTGCTCGCCCCCCAGCCGCAACGGCTCACGACTCGTGACCAGCACACGCGCAGCCGGCAGCGCATCGAGCAACACCCCGACGGCACGTGCCACCTCGCCCACAACGTGCTCGCAGCCGTCAAGCACAAGCAACGCCGGCCGCCCCGTCAGGCTTTCTGCGGCGATATCCAAGGGAGCCCGCCCGGCGCGCTCTCGGCCACCCACCCCGCGAAGCAGCCCGTCGACCACCTGCTCGAACGTCCTCACAGACGCCATCTCGACCACAACCGCCTCCGACGACACAGCGCTCGCGCAGCCATGACCCGCCAGCTCCAACGCGAGGCGCGTCTTGCCGCACCCACCAGGTCCAGTCACCGTCACAAGCCCGCCGCGGCCGAGCATCTCCTCGACAGCGACCACCTCTCGCTCCCGACCGATGAGCGGCCCCCGAAGCAGCATCGTCGGAGATCGTCTCAGAAACGGCGCCTCACCCAGAGAACTCGTGATAACTCCGTTCCGCGACCGCGCCGCCTCAATCCATAGCCGCCGTCCGGGCACGGCGATCGTTACGCAGGGCCACCGGGTCCGGTGCATCGAGCGAACTGCCTGACGCCCACCTCACACTCATTCATCAACGCAACCCGCCACGGAGGCAAAGCTACGACTGCTCGACGCCTGAAACCACGGCCACATGGCCACACCTCGACTTCGGTCGTACCGTGAAACACGTTCGCATTGCGGTCTCACTCCGTCGATCCTGACCGGCGGGTGTATTGGAAGCGCGGCGAACATTGGCCAGGTGGCCGTGGTTCTGCGCAGGATGACGGCGGATGATGGGGCCCGGCCCGACGGAGCTCATCGTGAGGAACGAGGCTGCCCTGCCCTCAACGGCAATACCTGGACCGGCAACACCCGACAGGACCATCGATCCCTGCCTGCCCCGCAGTAGCGGCCCACCTACAGATCGCCCGTGAACCGTTGACCGACGTCCCTCTCGCCGGAGGACACGCGCCACCAGACCCAAGGAGGAACCTATGGCGAAAGCGCTTGCATCGCGTCTGTTCAGAAGTCAAGCCCGGTGGCGGGAAGAGGTGCTGTGCATCGCTTTGGTCGTCGCCGCATTTGCCTGCGTGGCGGCGCCGGCGTCGGCGGCCGCCTCGAACGCGGAGAAGACCAAGCTGCGTGCGCTTGCCGTCAAGTCGGCACGGAGCCTCGGGGACAAGCACCCCACCGATCTCGAGGCGGTGAAGACGACGTACACGGCCTATCGCAAGGCTTTCAGCGGACCGCCGGCGCGGGTGAAAGTCTCGAAGATCTGGGCAGTCGAGCTGCACGGCCACTTCAAGCTAGGACCTCAAACCTACCCGTGGGAAGTGCTGATCGTCCGGGCGAGCGACAACCAGCTCGCATTCGCAATCGCGGGGGGACCCAAGACACCAGACTTGTCGAAGCTGGGCCGGGTCGTAAAGCTGTCTCAGGCGTGATCGCGTCAAAGGAGGACGTCTGGCTCGGCTTCTGCCGAGCTTCCTGGCAGAACCCAGAGCGTGGTAATACTCGCTAGTATTACCAGCGTGAGAGTCACGCAGAAGGGTCAGGTCACGATCCCGCTCGAGGTTCGTCGGGCGCTCGGGATAGGGCCGGGCACGGAGGTCCGCTTCGAACTGGACAGCGACGGTGCCCGCATCGTCCTCGATCGCGGTCAAGCCGCGGCTGAGATCGCCCGAATCCGCGGTGCCGGCGATGTTGATCTCACCACTGACGAGATCCTCGCGCTCACCCGGAGGTGAGCCAACGCGCGGGAACCGTCGTTGACAGCAGCGTGCTGCTCGACGTCTTCACCGAGGACGCGGTCTGGCTGGAGTGGTCACAGGCGCGACTGGTTGAGGCAGCCCACCGGGGTGCGCTGGTCGTCAACGCGGTGGTGGTCGCCGAGATCGCCCCCCGCTTTTCGCGGGTGGAGGATCTGCGCGCGGCGCTGCCATCGATGTGCGTAGTTGAAGCAATCCCACTGCCCGCGAGCTTTCTTGCCGGGCATGCTCACGCGGCATACCGCGGGTCTGGCGGGAATCGGCAGGCGATCCTCCCGGACTTTCTGATCGGAGCCCACGCGGCTATCACAGGACGTCAACTGCTCACGCGAGATCCGCACCGGGTCGCGACCTATATCCCACGCGCGAGCATCATCGCTCCCTGAGCTGATCTGCTCCCTCGTCACCGTCGTCACCGTCGTCACTGCGGGGAGCTGAGCCGGGAGACTTCTGCTGCGGTCTTTGCTGACCCAGCGCACAACTGGGCCGCTTGAGAGCCGCGGGGACTCGAACCCCGGACCCCTTCATTACGAGTTGTTCATTTGCAGGACAAAAGCCGAAGAAACGGTCACCTCATTCCAGTTAGCGCAGGTTGCTGGAGGACAGAATTGCCGAGTTCGGGACACGGTTGGGGACATGTTTCGCTGGCGCCCGCCACGGCCTTCGGAGCAACGCGGTCGGCCACCGATCCCTCCCGATGCGAGCCCGCGTCTCGCTGGTCTGGGCGTGTCGTGGTCGGTCGTCAAGAAGCCTTGAAGCAGGGAGAGAGAACCGGCGCAGCTGGTCACGCGCGCGGTGGAGACCGCTTCGCTCTCACCTCGATCTCGCTGGCGCTCGATCAGGTTGACGCTACGTATGTGTTGCGGCTTCAACCCGGACGTGAGGAAGAGCTAAAGCTGGCGCCACCCAGGGTGGAGGCTCCCGGCAGGTTGCTACCGGTCTCCGCAGGAAGCGGCCGTAAGCTGAAGAGTGCCGGGTTGGCGACGCCTTTGCAGGAGTGGGTGTTCTCCTGCGTGATCGCCGGGCTCTGCCCGGTTAGTCGAGGTCAAACGCGGCGCGGACCGCGTTTCGGAGCTCGGGTTCTTGATGATCAAGGAGGCGGCCGATCTGACTGCCGAGAGCGGCGACCGGAATGGTCGTGATGTGATCGCAGGCCACGACACACTGATTCTCGAGTCCGTTGGCCGGGCCGAGCGCGACCTCGGTCGACAGGCCGCGGATGGTCGTGGTGATCGGTGCGACCGTCACCGTAGTGAGATGAGGACGCACCAGTTCGCGCGTGAGGACCAGGACCGGGCGTATCTTATCCAGCCGCGCACGGTGAATCGGCCTCATTCAAGGTCTACGGGCGCGTCAACGGCGTAACCGGCCAAGGACGACAGGTCGGGGTCGGGTTCTGACGCGGCCAGGATCTCGGCGTCGCGCGCGGCGATGGCGCGACGTCGCTCGCGCTCGAGCGCTCGGGTCACGACAGCCGCACGGCTGCGCTGCTCCCCCGTCTCGACGATCGAATCAACGAAGTCGACGAGGTGGTCGCTCAGCCGCACCGCAATCTGCTTGCTCATACCAGAATGGTACCGCCATGGGATGCACCTCAGGAGTTCGCCGCCAACTCGACCTAGACGACGCAGAGAACAGCGACATTGGGCGCCCTGAAGCACTGTGCCGCTCCGGGAAGCCAGCGGCCCGAAGCGGCAGTACCGCCGAGACACCTGAGCCGGCGACCAAGCAGCCCGCACAGCAAGACCGGTCGGTCCGGGCTCGGCGGGGATGATCTGGTCCTCAGGTGGGAAGCGAGTGGCGGGGCGATTTGGTGCGCATCAGCGCGACGCCGACGGCAAAGAGCAACAGGACGGCTGGGGCGAGGAGGTAGCGCGACAGAGGTGTGAGGAAGGCGATGCCGATGACGAGCGGCAGGCCAGCGGCCGGGCGTGTGATGAGCGCCGTGGCGCAGTCCGGAGACGGCAATCACCACCAGCAGGATCGCGATGGCGATACCTGCGGCCGTGCAGCCGAGGGCGTAGGAGATGTCAAACACCGCTTGGCCAAGCGAGCGGGTGAGCTGGTGGTCGGCGGCGCGCAGCGCACCGATCATGTTGATCGTGTCAGCGCCGAGGCCTGCGACCACGAGCAGGAGACCCCCGCGCATGCGGTGCTGGCCCACAGGTCGTTCTCGCCAACCAAGCGCAGCATCTCCCGCATTCCGCAGCTAAAGACGGTGAACGCGACCAGGGAGACCAGACTCACGTTCGCGCCGATGAGAATCCCGCTGCTGTGACTTGCGTAGAACGCGAGAGCCTGCGCTGCGGTCGCGTTGGGCGCGAGCTGACTGAACGCCCATGGGGCGTTGCCGGCGCCAAACAGCACGGCGGCGGCCACAGCCGCACGGCCGGTCGTGTGACGAGAACTCAGATCTCGCTCGATGCCACACCTCCCACCGGGAGGCCGACCACAGACACGAATGCGTCCCGGCCAACCAAAGTACCGCTTTGTGGCTGGACCGCCGCCGGTCCCCCATCCACGACCGTCGCAATACGCACGACCGCCGCGTCGGCGACCGCTGGGCCACGGGTCTTGGCTTCCGGTTTGACTCGTCCAGAGCCCTGAAGCAGCAGCTCGCTAGAGACCGCCTCAGTCGGTGACATAGCGGGAGCGGGCCGAGGCTTGGCTGAGTCGCACTCCTTTGATTGCGACGGCGGCCTGCGGGTCGGTAGGGTCGCCGACATGGCGCAGGACCTCCCGACGATCTATGAGTGGGCCGGCGGCCATGACGCGTTCGCGCGCTGGCTGAACCGCTTCTACGACCTGATCGAGGTCGAAGCTCCAGACATCGCTGCCATGTTCGGAGGTCGTGTCAGCGCCGAGCATCGGGAGCGCGTGACTGATTGGTGGGCGGAGGTGATGGGCGGTCCAGCCGCATACAGCCGCTCCCGCGGTGGCTATGAGCACATGCTCCGCCGCCATCACGACCTCGCGATCACCGACCAGCAGCGTCTGACGTTTGCGACATTGCTCAGCCGTGCCGCTGACGATGCTGCTCTGCCCGCCGATCCCGAGTTCCGTGCGGCGATCATGGGATACGCCGAGTGGGGATCACGCCTGGCACTGCACAACTCCCAGCCCGGCACGCAGTCAGTCGCTCACGCGCCTGTCCCGCGTTGGGGCTGGGGGGTCGCGCCGCCATATCGGCCCGACGGCCGTTCCTGAACCTTCCGGCCTACGTGATGGTTCGGTGCGTCTCGATCTGCGGCTTGTGAGGGGCTGATCGTCTGGATTCCGTGAGAGGACGCGGGTGCACGGCAGTAGAGTAGGAGTGCGTCGGGGCACCGGGAATTTCGACACGCAGGGGGACTCGATGGCAGAGACCATTTTGGGACCGATCGACTATCTGGCGGTGGAGTGGCCGGACAGACACGTGACCGGTGAGGGGTTTCGGCTGTTGATGGACCTCGTCGACCATGACGTGGTTCGCGTCCTCGACTTGCTGTTCATCGCCAAGGACGCCGACGGAACAGTCTCGAAGATAGACGTGGCTGACGTGGAGCATTCCGATGCTCTCGATGAGCGGCTGTGGGGCCTGTCCTCCGACCTGCTTGATCAATCAGACATCGACCAGGTCGCCGCGGCGGTCGAACCGGGAAGTCTTGCCGGAATCCTCGTTTACGAAAATGTGTGGGCGGTCCCTATGTGGACCGCGATCGACCGCAGCAGTGCGCGCCTCGTCGGCGCTGGGCGGATTCCGGCCGGCGACCTGATCGCCGTGCTGGATGCGCCTGGCCCCGCCTGAGATTCGCAGGAAAGGACGCTAATGGGATTATTGAAGACGGGCGTGAAGGCGGCGGTCGCGGTAAAGACCGCCGATGTCATCCATCAGCGGATCCTCGACCGTCAGCAGGAGCACGCGACCGTCCAAGGGCACCCCGTCCCGCCGCCTGGGGTGGCGCAACCCGCGCCTGCGGCGGTGACGTCCGCGGTGCCTGCTCAGGCGTCGATGACCATGGCGGACAAGCTCGCCCAGCTCAAGCAGTTGGGTGAACTGCAGCAGTCGGGCGTGTTGACCGAGGCGGAGTTCGAGGCCCAGAAGGCACAGATCTTGAGCGCCTAAGCCGCAGCTGCAGCTACCTCGCGCCCCGCCGGCGTCCGCTTCCGCGTTAGCGTCCGAGTCGACCGAAGCAGCACTCCACCCGATCAGTTCCCCGACGGTGACGAAGCACGTGCCGGCGCTCGCACTCATAGGCGCTTGGGCCACACCTCGCCGGCGTAGTAGGACTCATTGCCATTGCATCGCGAGAACATGAAGCGATCGGCGGCATGCGGCGTGAAAACGCCGACTTTCGCGCTATCCGGATACACGCATACTGCTGGCTCGCGCGCGCTAGAGAACATCATCACCCGAGCGGGCTCCTGAGCCCGGTTGGTGACCTTGTGAGCGCCATCTGGACCTGCTGGAAAGCACACGAGCTCCCCGGTGCTGAGGGCGCGCTCTCGCCTCGGGGTGCGCAGTATCAGCTCACCGGAGAGCAGCAACAGCCATTCCTCCTCGAATTCGTAGTGATAGGGGCACAGGCTCTCCCCGGGCGGCATTTCGTAGAGCTTGACGTTGGTGGCGCCGCCACCGGCCTGCTGGCCGACAAGAGCCGCGCCGCAGCGGTAACCGACGGGGTCCTCGGGGTCGTACTCGAACTCGGCGGAAAAAACATTGGGCATCGTCACATCCTCTCACGCGTGGAGCCCAGAGGACCACTGACACGCACGCGGTTCGACCTGTTTGACATTCGATCGGCCGCCTGGCCGAGATGTCGTCTCATCAGCCGATCCGAAGCGTGCAGTACCGGCAGCTGTGCGCCGCCTGGTCTGAGCAGATTCACGCCGCCCTGGCGGCATTGATGGCGGCGATGTTCCCGGAGGTCGACGCCCGCTACGACCAGCTTCTGCGCGATGACCTGGTGAACGCCTCGGAGGTGGCGACGATGATCGTCAGGCTCTACCTGGAGCTGTGGGAGTTGCTGCCGGCGATCCCCAACCCTGGGTCCGGGCAG
Organism: uncultured Solirubrobacteraceae bacterium; assembly: GCA_963753235.1. Lineage (GTDB taxonomy): Bacteria > Actinomycetota > Thermoleophilia > Solirubrobacterales > Solirubrobacteraceae > Palsa-465. The sequence continues at coordinate 185,791 of CAVWBJ010000003.1, forward strand.
TTCCGCCGCTGGTCTGAGGCGCTGCTCTCCGAGGCGTTGTCGTTCGGCGCGGCCTCTACCTCCACGAGTCCAGCAAGTTGAGCCAAATGCGCTCCTCTGCATTGCCGCCGATGGCGCGTCTCGGGCGTACCCAGCCGCCTACAAGAGGCTCCTTCCACGCAGCCTCAGCCGTCTCCCCCGCCGGTTGGCGGTCGCTTCTACTTCTGCTCCGGCTCTCGGGCCAGCCAAAGCAGCACACCGCGGCGCGGCGCATCAGGGGCGGCGACGTGGGGCAACGCTTGCCAGCGAGCAAAGAGAGTGCTGGTCCTCCATCAGATCACGTCAAAGTCAGCCGTCACCTCAATCGGCTCAATCTCTTGGACCACCACCCACTCATATCCAGGATGCGGATCGCGATCCACCCCCAAGGGCACCCGTAACCGATAGCGGCCCGGCTGTGCTTGCTCCCAGACCCGCGCGGTCAACTCGCCTCGAGCCCCGGTGTCAAGGCCCGCTCGAAAACTAGGCCAGTTCTGCCGGTTGAAAACTAGGCCACTTGAGGGATGGGGAGACGCCGGCTTTTCCGGAGTGAGCCGTAGGCGAGCGCAGGAAATGCCGGCGTGCGCGGCGGTTAGCCGAGGTCGCCGGGCGGGGCTGGGCGGGGGCCGAGGTCTTTGCCTCTGAGCCGGTAGCTGTCGCCTTTGAGGGAGCCACAAGCTCAAAGGGAGCCCGCCCCTCCCCGAGCTGACGCTGCCCTGCTGGTTCCATGAGCGAACCCGTGACCGCGAGCTTCGACGCCATGCCGCGGAGAAACAACGGCCCGGCCCGAACAACTGAACCGGCGACCAAGCAGACCGGGCAGGCGGCGCGACGCGATGGATGACTCTGACCCCGCCCGTCCGGGCCAACATTGGCTGTCTGATGACGATCGCTCGCGAGGACAGCCAGCTCGACACGATCCGCAGGTCCGGGCCGGGGTCGTCAGTTCGCTTCTTGACCGGGCGGCGTCGGGTCCTGTCCCAGGGCCACGCGTCTGGCTCTCGGCCCAAGCGTGGTGTCGCGCAGGAAGCCGTCCACGAGCTGCCGGGGTCCACCCACGCAGGTCCAGCTGTCGTCCCACATGGTGGAGAGCAGCCACGAGCGGTCGGCGGGGAACAACAGCTCTGGCAACGTCCAGCTGAACCCCTCCTCGCGCCACTCAGCGGCCTGACGGGGCCCGGCTTTGATCAGGACGTAGCCATAGCCGGAGTAGATCGTGGTCCGCGGTGCGTACGGAAAGACGACGTCGCTCGCTCCGGTGTCGAGATACCCCAACCACCACGACCGCTCCGGCGCCTGCTCGGTGAGCAGCTCGATCACGGCCTGCTCGTGCCGGACCAGCTCCGCTGGGTCGTGCGATTGCGGCAGTCCCACAGTGCAGTAGGAGTCGAAGATCGGCGGGATCGCGTACGTGATCGTCGGGCCTGCCGAGGTCCCGTCGTTGACCCAGGCCGCCTCGGCGCTCGTCCCCAGGCGCCACGCGCGTCCGTCCTTGAGAACGTGGTGCCCGTCGCCGAATATCGCTCGTGCCCGCTCGGCAGCGCCCAGGATCAACCGAGCGTCGATCTCCTGGCGGACCACCGGGATCTCGACGGCCGGCCACTCACAGAAAACCGCGACCGGCCCCGGCGGAGGAGGAGGCGAGACCCAATAGCCCTGGTGAAAGCGGCTCTCCCCTCGACCACCGCTCCCACCACCGCGCAAGGCATCCATCACCGGACCGCCTACGGGACGGTCGTGACCGCCGATGCTCGTCGCGGCGCGACCGTCGGCAAACTGCACGCCGACTCTCAAAAGTTGCGGCGGCAGCACGTCACGCCGCTCGCCGACCGTCGGCCAGTGCCGGCCGAAGGGGTCCGGCCCGGACCCGTCGCCTTCGCGTGCCAGGTCGTGATAAGCGACGCTCGTGCTCGCCCGGATCTCGAGCTCGAACCCCTCCGGGTAGGCATCGAGGTAATCGAGATAGACCGCTGCCCGGTCGGAGCGGGCCAAGAGCCGGTCGCTGACCACCGCCCCGAGCGGCGGGCCCTGCGGCCGTCCGGTCCACGGCGGCGGATTGGCCGGCGCAGTTTGTTCAGGCCACGGGTTCGGGGGCGGCTCGAAGAAACGGCTCACACCGTAACTCTAAAACGCGCGTGCTGTGAATCGTGCTGGGTTTGATGGAGGCTCGGATCTGCCCCGGTTTCGGTGGAGTCGGGGCTGAGGTCAGGCGGCTTGGTCGTTGTTGAGAAGTAGATGTTGATGGTTGTGAGCGATTGGTTGTGACCGTGGGTCGGAGAGACCAATGGCAGCGCTCTCGTCGACCACGGCTGTTGGCGCGGTCTTAGCGAGGCCCGCTGCGGCAACCACGCCGTTTTCCGTCGCGGCCCAGGCCGCTTCGACCTCGAGCGGAGTGCGCATCCCGAGCGCTGAGTGCCGGCGGCGGGTGTTGTGCCACAGTTCGATGTAGTCGTGGATCGCGGAGGCGAGTTCGATCCGGGTCTTCCAGCGACGGCGGTTGAACAGCTCGACCTGGCGGCGGCCCCAGAAGCTCTCCATCATGGCGTTGTCGGCGGCGGTACCGACGGTCCCCATCGATGGTGCGATGCCGGCGGTGCGGACTCGGTCGCTGAACGCCCACGAGGTGAATTGCGTGCCGCGATCGGAATGGATGATCAGTCCGTCGCGGTGCTCGCGTCGCTGGGTGGCCATCCCGAGCGCGTTGAGCACCAGGAGCGTGGTCTGCTCGGTGATGTCGGTCAGCCACAGCTCGTTGGGCCGGTCGCGACGGAATACCCGGCGGACCAGGTCAAGCGAGGTGACTGTCGCGACCCGCGCGCCCTTCGGCAGCCGTCGCGTGGGCGTCCCTTTGATCCCGAGCTCGCGCATGATCAACTCAACCGCGTTATGACCCACCTTGATGGTGCGCCCGTACTTGAGCTCGGCAGTGACCCTGAGCGACCCGTAGGTCCCGCCGGATGCCTTGTGGACGTCGGCGATCTCGCCGGCCAGCCAGATCCGTCGCAGCGTTCGCAGCGGATCGGGCCGGTCCTTCCACGCGTAGTAGCCCGACTCAGACACGCCGAGCGTTCGGCAGGCGTGGCGGACGTTGCACCCCTGCCCGGTCAGAGAGTCGATCACCGGGAACAGCCGTTTGGGCTGATGCCCTCTTTGAGGAAGACCTCGTTGACCTTCCTAGCGACGGCCAGCTCGGTCTCTAACTGCGTGATGCGCCGCTTTGCGGCCGCGAGCTCGAGCTGCTGATCGGTCGTCTTGCCGATCTCCTCACCACGGTCGATGCGGTCCTGCTTGAGCCAGTTATAGACCGTCACCTCCGCCATCCCGAACGTGACCGCGAGCCGCGCCACGCGCGCGCCAGACCGAGCGAGCTCGATCACCTGACGACGAACTTCCGGCAGGTACCTGCGAGGCATGCGACAGGATCCTCTCTGCCCCGGACCTCAGCATGCCAACTCCATTTTTCCCGGGGCAGATCTGAGTCTCCATGCATCCCAGGACGGTTCACCGTCCGGTGTGGGATGCCGTGGCCAAAGCGGCTGGGCGTGACGGCCAGGCCGGCGCGATCTTCGTCGAAGCGAAGGGCCGCGAAGCGGATCTCCGCTCTGGGGGATCAAGGGCCACTGATCCGGAGAGCATCAGCGCGATCCGCTCGGCGCTTGCCGACGTTCAGGCCGCCGTCGAGACGCCCATCGGCACCAACTGGATGGGACCCACTTATCAGCCGGCGAACCGGTTGGCGGTGCTGTACTTCGCGCGCTGCAAACGGCAGCCGCCCGTGCCCGTCTGGCTGGTCTCCTTGTACGTGTGCGGCGAGCGCTACACGTCCGTCAGCGGAGTGGTCGGGCCGGCCGACGAGCAATCGTGGCGGCCGATCATCCGGTCTCTTCCCGACGAGATGGGGCTGGCGCACGGACACACCGTCCTGTCCGACTGGTGGATCGAGCTGTTCCTCCCAGCGTTGGCGCCGCCGCCGACGACGCCGCCAGCAACATGGGAGCGATGAGCGAGAGGGGAGCCGGAGCGAGGCCCGCTGATCTTCAATCAGCCAGAGTGCTCGGTTGCTCGAGAGCGGCCCGGAGGGCGAGCGCCTCGATTGCAAGACGGGCGTTCTCGGGGTTGTCGTCGATCTCGCCGGACCGCCAAGCTTGCACGTAGTCGGCCGGCGCGCGGCCCGAGCGCTCTTCGAAGCGGGCGACCCGATCCTGGAGATTGTGCGGCTCTCCGTCCCGGGGGGCGCCCTGCTCTTCGAGCACGCTGGTCGGGTTTAGGTAGCGGTCCATCTCCGCTGACGGGATCCGGACGGTCTTGCCGATCCGGATGGCCTTGATCTCGCCGCGCTCGATCTTCTTGTAGACGGCCGACTCGCTGAGGTTGAAGCGCTCGGCGTAGTCGCGGACGCGCAGATAGTGGTCGTCAACTCGGGCCGTGGTCATAGCCTACTACAGAAGATACAAGGGTTCCGCGAAATAGAGGATATCCAGAATATCGACAGCTGACTCGGTGGGGTTGAGTCCGAGCGATCGCGCAGAATGCCGGCCTTGTCCGACGATCGCGTGTGGTTCGTCGCCGAGCGCTTCGAGCAGCTCCGTGACCTCCTTTTCGAGTCCGGCTACGTCCTCGATCCGGGTCCCCGCGATCCGAACGAATGGCACGAGCTCCATTACGAGGAACCGCCAACCGGCGTGGTTCGGCTGAAAGGCGTCCGGCTGCGCGATCTCGAGGACGACGACTCCGATTTCGATCCCGAGATCACGTTCAGCATCGAGGAGTTGTGGTCTGCGGATACGTCGACGGTGCCCAATCGGAGCGTGGCTATTACCTGGTCGAGCACAGCTATCACGCCCATTACCACGGCATCGACCAGCGCTGGGATTTCGATCCGGGCGCGGCATCCCGAAGCGCCCTACCACCGGCATCGGCCAGGCCGCGGTTCGGAGCGTCGAGCGCTTGACGGCCCTACCCGCGTACCCGGGTGGCGTGCCCCGGCCAGTTCGATCGCGGAGGGCGAGATGTCGAACGCCGTGGTCTCGAAGCCGAGCCCGGCGAGGTGCTCTGCGTCGGGCAGCAAGTCCGCAACCGACGACGACCGCGTGGCGGCGGTCACCGGCGAGCGCCCGCCCGCGCGTCCAGCCGGCGCTCCTCCTCACCCCAGTCCTTCATGTCGCCGGTCCGCTGAGGTCATCAGACCGACCGGCGGCCAGCCGGGGCCACTGGGCGGTCGGACGCCCGCCCGGCCACTGCGATGTGCGCGGCCAGTCCGGCTCCCCGCTGTCGCTGCGAGAGATGTGCCCATGTTGGGGCCAGTCGGCGGGCGAGTCCTCCCACGGCTCTTGGCGACCGTAGACAGTCAGGTCCAGGAGCGCATAGCTGTTGTCCATCGTCTCCGCACCCCGACGCTTCGTCCAGTAGGTCTCGTAAACACAATCGCCCTCGCGCAGATAACAGACGATGTGGAACAGGCCGCGCTCGCGGTTGCCGAGCAGCGCATCGAGCGAGGGCTGCGCCGAATACCATGGCATCGTCCAGCCCATGAACCCGCGGTAGCGCAGCGCTTCGCGGTAGGAGGTCTGTGCATCGGCGAAGTCAGTGGATACGTTCCGGCCCTGGGAGAGCACCGCGAAGGTGACCCCGCGTGAATGCAGCGCCGAGAGCTCGCGAACCTGACCCGTGTAGAACGTGCACCCCTCGCACTGCTCGGCCGCGGATGCCCCCGGGTTCCACATGAAGTAGTAAGCAATCAGCAGCCGGCGGTCCTCAAACGCCGCGAGCAGCGTGGTGGGCCCGTCTGGGCCAAGCAGTTCGAGGCCGCCGTCAACCTCGGTCATCGGCAACCGCCGTCGGGCTGCGGCGATCGCGTCCCCCTCCCGGGTGTGGGCCTTCTCCCGGGCACGCAGGGACTCGATTTCGGCCTCGAAGGCCACCCGGTCGACGATGCGGGGACTTGGGCTCTGACCAGGCAAGGTGTCTCCTTTGGTTTCGTTGCTGGCTGATTTGGGGCGCCACCCTGCGAACAGCGCGTGCCAGGCGAGCTGCGACCGGGCCAGATGACCGCCGGGGCCCCTCACAGGGCCCACCATCACCGGCCCCATCAAGGCAATCACCCCCGAGCACCCCTTGACCGCCCGCCGCCCGGCCATTCTCAGAAGGGCTCGAGTCTGACATGACCCCGCATACCGAGCAATCCCAGGGACGTCGGCGTGGTGGGGGCCATGCGCAAGTGCAGAAGCTAAGCGGGTCTCTGGGGACCGACGACGCGTTTCGCCGCGGGCTTCTCGGCTGCTCTGTTGCGCCTCAGCCAGGCACGCCGATGGCGTGGCTGCTCCGGCGATACAGAGGCGCGCGGCGCGCCACCAGTGTATGAGCAGCCGCGGGATAGGAGCCGCTGGTCAGTGCTCAACTCCCACGTCGGAAGCCACGATCGCGGGCCGCGCGTGGCTCGAACGCGCCGCAACGGGTGATCACGTGAGCTCAAGCGCGCGGGAGGCATGCTCGCGGGCGCGATCGGCGGCAGCCTCGGTCAGCAAGCGCCGCCGCCCAGCCGCGCTCAGCGTCGCGGCGAGCGTCGCGAAGTACGTGCGTGCGTGTCCGAAGCTGACGGCGCCGTTCCGGATGAACTGGTCGGCGTAGGGCGCTGTGCCATCGATCGCCAGTCATTCGCGGGCGAGCATCGCGGCCGCTTCGCGTTCGAGGTCGATGTACGGGTCGCCGCTGACGTCGACGGCGACACGGTTGATGGTGCCGCCGGTGAACTCGTGCGGGTGAGGGCCGGGGTAGTCGTCGGTGACCGGCTCGCCAGCGTCGCGTCCGACGCAGAGGCCCTCGCCGGCGATCGAGAACTTGCCCGGCTGGGTCTTGATCCGCTGCTCGCCGACCTTCGTCTCGCCGTGGTAGAGGGACAGGATCCCGCTTGAGACGCCGGGTGGGTCCTCGCCGTCCTTGACGAAGTTGGCGGCCAGGATCAGGTTCTTGCCGACCGGCACGTCTTCGCTGCCGACAATCTTCTGCTCGAAATGGCCGACCCAGTTATAGACGTAGTGCAGCCGGTTGTCCTTGATGTAGAGCGCGTGCCCGCCGAATCGGGAGCCGTGGGCGAACAGGACGCCCTCGGCGCCTGGTGCCGGGATGTCGACGAGCGCGCCGATCCCGTAGGAGCGGTTGCGGATGTTGACCGCCTGTGACTCGGGCACCTCCGCCAGGTCGGGGTAGTAGACGTAGCGGCTGCGCGCCGGGGTCAGAAGCGGACGCGGGGTCGTGAGAATTTCGATGGCTGAGCGGTCATCGAGCGGGAAGGCTCCGTTGCGACCGGCTTCGGCGTACCACAGGTTGATCATCTCTTTGAGCCGTTCGGGTTCCTGATCGGCGAGGTTGTGCAACTCGGCGCGGTCGACGTCGGTGTGGTAGAGCTCCCACGTGTCGTTGCCGAAGTGACTCCAGCCGCTGATCGTGGGGTGGGTAGTGACGGCCTTCCAGCCGCCGTGCCAGATCGCCCGTGAGCCGAGCATCGAGTAGAACTGGGTCGCACGCGCGGTCGGTATCGCCCCGTGGTCGAAGCTGTAGCGCATGCTGAGGCCGTCGAAGTCGCTCTGGACGTGACCGCCGATGGTCTCAGGCGGCTCGACGCCCAGACAGTCGAGGATCGTTGGGACGAGATCGATCGCGTGGTGGTACTGCTCGCGGATCTCACCCTTCGCCTTCATCCCTTTTGGCCACGAGATGATGCATGGGTCACTTGTGCCGCCGTTGAACTCGTAGCGCTTCCACATCTTGAACGGCGTGTTGAACGCCATCGCCCAGCCGTTCGGGTAGTGGTTGTAGGTCTTAGTGCCGCCGAGCTCGTCGAGCATCGCCAGGTTCTGCTCCATCGAGTCGGGGATGCCGTTCGCGATGTTGTTCTCGTTCACCGACCCGTCCGGGCCGCCCTCCCCGCTCGCGCCGTTGTCGGAGATCAACAGAATCAGCGTGTTCTCGCGCTGCTCGGTTTCGTCGAGATAGTCCAGCAGCCGTCCGATCTGATCATCGGTGTGCGCCATGAACCCGGCGTACACCTCCGCCATCCGGCGAAACAGCCGCTTCTCGTCCTCCGACAGCGAATCCCACGGCCGGGTCATGTCCAGCGGCGGGAAAGGCTGCCCGTCCGGGCCGTTGTGGCCGGCGATCGGGTTGATCGGCGGCAGCTCGGTGTCTGGCGGGACGATCCCCAGCTCCTTCTGGCGGGCGAGCGTCTGCTCGCGCATCGCCTCATATCCCGCGTCGAACTGACCCGTGAACTTGTCGATCCACTCCTTCGGAGCGTGATGCGGCGCGTGGCACGCCCCCGGCGCGTAATACAGAAAGAACGGCTTGTCAGGCGCGACCACCTTCGCGTCCTTGATGAACTCCAGCGCCTTATCGGTCAGATCCTCGGTCAGGTGATAGCCCTGTGCCGGTGAGCGCGGCGGATCCACCGGATGGCTGTCGTAGACGAGGTCCGGATACCACTGGTTCGTCTCCGCCCCGAGGAACCCATAGAAGCGCTCAAACCCGCGACCCGTCGGCCAGTTCCGCCGCGAAGATGCCAGGTTCATCTCCGACTCCGGGCACAGATGCCACTTCCCGACCATGTACGTATTCCAGCCCGCCTCCCCGAGGATCTCCTGGATCTGCCCGTTCTCCGGCGGGATCACCCCGCTCGCGCAGGGGAAGCCGATCGCCGCCTCGGTGATGCAAGCCATGCTGTTGCGCGTGTGATTGCGCCCCGTCAGCAAGCACGAGCGCGTCGGCGAGCACAACGCAGTCGTATGCATCTGGGTGTAGCGCACCCCGTCCGCGACAATCCGATCGATGTTCGGTGTCGGGACTGGACCGCCATAGCCGCTCAGCAGCGAAAAGCCCACATCATCTAACACGATGTACAGAACGCTCGGCGCTCCCTCGGGAGCCTTCGGCGCCTCGAACGGGGCCCAATCCGGCACCGAATCACGAATGTCAACGTTGATAACGCCCTTGAACCGCTCGCTCATCGGGTCAGCCTCACATGTCTGCGCAGGGAAGAAAGATCGCGCACCGCAGTGCGCGCCTCCACCATCACACACCCGCACCGCCAGGCATCATCCCGATCAGGTGATCATCCCCGGATGGCTCACGACTCACGGCGCCGCCGTGCCGGCGAGCGGTGCCCCCGACGGCCTGCATGTGTGCTCGCACGCACCCGGAGACGGACCGTGGGCGTGGATCTCGTTGCCGCATCAGTCCGATGGGTCACTGGCGTCGCTTGATGCCCACGCGTGACGAAAGCAATCACCGCGCGGGGACGGCGCTAAGCGCCTGAAGTCGGGGCCCCCGGAGGGATCTCGACCGAACAGGCTGCACCGGAACTCACGGGGCGGCGCTTGCGGCGATCGCAACGGCGGCGGTCATGGCCTCCTGCTCCGGCCGGACCTCGGCGACCGCCAGGGCGGGCCGGCGGTACCAACCGAGGATGGCGAGGATGACGCCGAACACGACGAAGTAGGCGAGCAGGACGATCAACGCTTGGGTGGTGCCGTTGCCGCCGAAGTAGACGGTGTTGCGCATTAGGGATGAAGAGGTTGCGAGGCGGTAGGTCGGGGCCGATCGTCGACCAGAAGGCCGGAAGGTAGGGGACGCCGTTCGCGCCGCCGGACGACGGTTTGCCCAGCAGGATGATCACGAACACGGTGAGGAGCGTCCCGAGCGCGCCGCGCAGTCGTCCCAGAACCGCGGCGATGAGCGCGACCACACTCATCCCGAGCGCCATGATCGGCCACAGGATCCAGAACTTGCTGCCCGGTATGCCGCCCAGCCACAGACCGGCGATGAGATCGATCAGCAGTGTCGCCACGACCGAGAACCCCACCAGGATCGCGAGGACCGGCCCGACTGGATCGCCCGAGGCCAGTGGTGTCGGCGTGTACGGCGTGGGCACCACGGTCTGGCCTTGACTCGCTGCCGCCTGCTTGTACGCGAGCGGAAGCGTGTAGGGCGCCAGGTCGCTGATACTCGGGACGGTGAGCAACCTGCTGACGCCCGCGTGAGGGATCAGAGCCCCCCAGGCGTTGGCCTGGCCGATCGCGGCTTTGGCCGCCTTCCGGTCGCGGTACTCGGTGACCCTGATTGCGCCCGTCTGCTCGACCGCGCTGGTCAGCGACGAGCTGCGAATCCCGGCGAACGGCATGTTGTCGGCGACCGGTTGTGCCCAGAGCTGATCTACGAGGTCGCGAACGCGCCCTGGACGACCACCGCGATCACGGTGACGACGATCAGCACCCGAGGGAGGCGCGGCCCGGCCGTGGAACCGGCGCCAGCGCCGTCCCGGGCGCCACGAGCCGCGGCTTTGCGCCGACGGATCCACTCCACGTAGAGGAGCACCGCCCTCGCGATCGGTCCATACCCCACCAGCACCACGATCGAGATGGTGATGTTGTTTGAGGAAAACTAGAGGACGTTGTGGAACAGGTTGGTGCCGTAACGGGGCGGCAGCGCGGCTCCAACCGACTGCCAGTAGGTGGGGAACAGGGCCACGCCTCCGGCGCCCGCGTCACCATCCCCAGGACGATGAACAGCAACTCGATCACCACGATGGCCACGATCGCCGGCAAGATCGCGATGAGCGCGGCGCCCACGAGCGCGGTTGAGAGCGTGCTGAGCCACAGGCAGGGCAACAACGGCCAGAACCTATTGCCGCAAATGCTCCAAATACAGGACCCGCGATCACATCGGTCAGCAGCGCCCCGAGCAGCGTGATCCCCACCAGAATCGCGCCCCGCCAGCGCTGCACGGCCTCGTGGGTCAGGCTGAAGATGGCGCCGACGCGTGATGCACGGCGGCCCGGGCGAGTGGATTGACCCGGCACCGCGAGCCTGCGAGGATCGGCTGAGCAAGTGACCGGGAGCGGAGTCCTGTGAAGGCGGAGTCTGTGCTCAGAGCCGACGCAGTGGATGCGCGCGACGAGGACGGGGCGGCGGCGTACGCGGCGATGCGTGCGGCGCATCTGAACGCGGTCCGGGCGGCGCTGGAGGATCACGTGGCGCGGGTGGACTGGCCGCCCGAGCGGATTGAGCGCTACCGGACGGAGCGGCTGCGGGCGCTGCTGCGGTATGCCCAGGCGCGTTCCCCATTTCACGCCGCCCGGATGAAGGGCTTCGATCCGGCTTCCGCCACCGTCGCAGATCTCCGGCGGCTGCCGCCCATGGTCAAGCAGGAGACGCAGGACGAGTGGGACGCGATCGTCACGGAGCCCGGGCTTGACCGGGCCCGGGCCGAGCGCATCCTGGCCGAGCAGCGGTGGTTCTCCTATACCGCGTCCGGATGCCAGGTGTTCAGCTCAGGCGGGTCAAGCGGGGTGCGCGGCGTCTACGTCTGGAGCTGGCCGGTGTTCGTCACGCTGGCGTGCCTGGCCTGGCGGATGCAGGTGCGCGATGAACGCCGCCGCCGAGACCGAGCGGGTGCAGACGCTGAGATGCGGCTGGCCGTGCTTGAGGCCGGGGGACCTCCCCACGCCAGTACGCCGCTGTTTGACGTCGCCACCGACCCGCAGATGCAGACGGTGGTGATTCCGGCCGGGGCACCGTTTGAGCAGGTGCTCAGCGCGGTGGCGGCCGCCCGGCCGACTCATCTCGTCGGCTACGCCTCGGTCATCGGTCGCCTGGCACGCGCGGCGATGGCCGGCGATCTGGAGATCGATCCGGTCCGCGTCAGCACGAACTCCGAGCCGCTCACCCAGGAGGACCGCGAAGCGATCCTCACTGCCTGGGGCGCAACCATCCACAACCTCTGGGGCTCAACCGAGATCGGCGTTCAGGCGGTGGGGTGTGGACAGGGCGAGGGTTTACACGTGTGCGAGGACGAGGTCGTACTGGAGCGTGTCGATGAATCCGGCAACCCGGTGTCCGCCGACCAACCGGCAGCGCGAACGCTCGCCACGGGATTGGCCAACCTGACTTTCCCGTTCATCCGCTATGACCTCGGCGATGAGGTGACGCTGCTGCCCGGGCGCTGCCCGTGTGGAAGCTCACTCCTCCGTGTCGCTGACATCGCCGGCCGTCGCGACGACGACTTCACCTACCCCGCAGCGACCGTTCCGGCCAGCGCGTTCCGCCACGTTCTGGGAACCGATCCGCGCATCGCCGAGTACCAGGTCCGGCAGACGGCCGCCGGGGCGGAGGTACTGGTCGTCGGCAATCCAGATGCGGCTGGGCTCGCCGTCTCGCTGGCTGCCGGCCTGCGTCCCTACGGGCTCCCGGACGCCGAGATCACCGTGCGGCAGGTCCCCCGGATCGAACGCCACGCCGCGACCGGCAAGCTCAAACGCTTCATCACCCTCGGCGATTAGGGCCGGAGTCACGGCCAGCGGGGCCGAGGGATTCCGGCCGCGTCACATCAGAGTGCTATGTGATCCGATGCATGTCGTGCTCGACGGCGTGTTCGAGCTTGTGCAGGCGCACCAACCTGGGCGACTTGTGGGTGCGGCCGGTGAGCATTGTGGCGACCGCGCAGGCGAGGAAGCAGGCGGCTCCGAGCGCGGTGTTCCAGTTCGCCCACGCCAGGCTGAGCAGCGAGCCGGTTGAGGGAACGAGGTAGCCGGCGATGGCCGAGATCCCGAAGAAGATGCACCCGAGCAGGTTGACTGATGGTTCCCACCAGCCCGCTTGGCCGCGGGCGGGTAGCCAGCCGTGCCGGGCCGACGCGCGGTAGGCGATCGCGCCTGAGACGAGGAAGCAGACGGAGCCGAGTGCATCCGGGCGCCAAACGAGTCGGTTGTAATCGGAGTTGGAGAGAGATGTGTGGAGCGCCTGGTAGGTCGTGACGTTGAAGAACAGGGTGCCGGCGGATTGGATCGCGGCGGCCTGGAATGCGTCCCTTCCGGCGGGGCCGTGGTGGCGCTCTGGGAATGCGATCCACGTCTGGAGTGCTCCGCCAGTGGTGAACAGGATGGAGCCGACGAAGAATGTGATCGCATCCGCGTTGGCGCCGACGAGCTGGGCGTACCCCGGAAACGGACCGATCAGGAAGCACGCAGAGCCGAGCGCAAAGAACAGGGCCATCCAACGCTCGCGGCTCATCAGGCACGCCGGTTCGGCGGCGTCAAAGTCTCAACCTGCTCGCTCAGGCTGACTGTGCCGCCGGGGTCGCTCACTCCCGCAAATAGTGCCGCCCTGGCGAAGGTCACCCAGTACACGCTCCAACCCTCGCGGCACGTTGAGCCCCCTGGGATTGAGCTCGGACACGTTCGACAGCGGGCTCATAGGCCCGGTGCCCGGCCCACGGTCGGTGCCGAGCCCAGACCAACGCCGAGGGCCCCAGCAAGTGTTGTGTCGGCGCTGTCAGCCATCACGCACCCGCATTCAACGCCCAACCGAGCGCACGGCATCACCCAGATCGGTCGAAGGCACCGAACTGCGCCGCGAGCTCTCGGTCACGCCGGATCCGGGTCGGCTGGCTCCGGCCGCCGCTGTTTCGCGCAGCACCAGCGTGAACTGGTGGCGGGCAATGTCCCTGGCGATCGTCGCCGGCATGGATTAACTGAGCAGGCAGCATCATGTTCCTGCTCCGGGAAATTCATGAGGGCGGCTCTGGCCAGGCGGCCCGTGGCGTGCCGCGCAGGTCCTGATGGATCAGACGGGAGACGTGCTCCGGGCCCACCGTCACCCGGTTGCGGCAGCACGGGCGGCGGCGCGCTGGGTGGGTGCGATCAGCGCGCCGACGATCCACAGGATCGGAAAGAAGAAGCCGATCCAGAACAGCCAATAGTGCCCCTTGCGGAACGTCGCCAGCCCCAAGAAGACCCAGCAGAACACGTACAGGATGCCCAACAAGATCCAAAGAACGGTCATATTTTTCGTCCCTATGAGTGAGTTCGAGGCTCGGCGTGGCCGAACCGCCCGGTGTGTGATCAGCAGGTTGTCGGCGTCAAGGCCGCCGGGCATCCGGCGAAACCACACTGAGGGTGCGGGGATATACGGTCGCGCCGGGAGAGGGCGATGACCAGCCCACGCCGAGAGCGGACCCCAGAAGCGCCGCCCCGGCGAGCCGGTGCCGGCCCGGGCGGTGGGAGCACAGTCGTGGCATCGCCCGATTCGGGTGAAGTCAGCGCGAGCGTGTCCAGCCAGCATTCAGGGCGCCCCGATGGCCAATCATCACGCCCAGAACGCCGTGCCCGGCCTCACCACCACGGTCAAGCAGAATCTGCCCGGCGTCGGATTGGCCACCCGCCTCATCTCCTGGGTGATCGACGTGCTGATCATCAACCTGATCGCCATCATCACCGGGCTGGGGGCCGAGCTGGTCGCCTCGGTGTTTCCGATCACGCAGAACCTGAAGCCGCTGTTCGTGGCGATCGGGGGGGCGGTCTACCTGATCTGGACGGCTGGCTACTTCGTGGTGTTCTGGTCCATGTCCGGTCAGACGCCGGGCGCCCGCGTCATGCAGGTCCGGTTGGTGAGTCCCGACGGGGGGAAGGTCAAGCCCCTCCGGGCGCTCGTGCGCTGGATCGGGATGAACCTGGCGATGGTGCCGCTGCCGTGGGGGTTCGTACCGATCCCGTTCAAGCGCCTGGGATTTCCGGACTGGCTCGCCCACACCCGTGTGATCGAGGCTCCAGAGCTGTCCATCGCCCAAGCGCGGATGCAGAGGGCGCGAAAGCCACGCCCCACCTCCCAACTGCCGCCTCCTCCAGCTCCCCAGGTGATAGCTGACGACCGGTGACGGTCGAGCCGGCGCCCGCCGCTAGGGTTCCCGTCGCCGCACACCCGCTGTCCAGCCGAGGAGATCGCATGTCTCGTTTTGCCAAGGTCAACCTGCTCGAGGTGGAGGACTCCGTCGCCGGGCGGACGGAGGGCATGGAGGCCCGCTTCGGCCGCAAGCATCTGGGCTCGCGCGACCTCGGCGTCAGCCTGTTTCGCTACGCCCCGAACCTGCGCAGCCCGATGGCCCACAGCCACCGCGAGCAGGAGGAGGCCTATGTGGTGGTGGCCGGGTCCGGCCGCATCCTGGTCGACGACGAGACCCAGGAGCTGAGGACCTGGGATGTCATCCGCGTGGCGCCGGAGGTCGTCCGGGCCTTTGAGGCCGGCCCCGACGGGCTTGACATCATTGCGGTCGGCGGGCCCAAGCCGGAGGAGGGCGACGGGGTGCGCGCCACCGCAGCCTGGCCCGACGCGGAATAGGCGGTAGCTAACAAACCTCTCATCTCCTGGGGGTCAAGGGTTACCGCGGCGGGCCGATCAACTCCGGGGGAACAGGACGTTGCTCCACCGAAAGGATCTCCATGTCCGTATCGCCGATCGGCGTCGCCGGCGTTGGCTTCTCCAGCGTGCAGGGGACCCCCACCACGATGGCCAGCCCGCCCCCGGCGCCCGCTCTCAACGGCACGCTCTCCGGGATCTCACAGCAGCTGGGGATGAGCATGGGTGACGTGCAGTCCGCGCTCAAGCAGGGCGCCTCCATCACCTCGCTCGCGGCCCAGCAGGGCGTGTCCCGGCAGTCGCTGGTCAGCTCGGTGCGGACCGCGGTTCAGGCGGCGCGCGCCCAGAGCGGGCAGCCGCCGGCCGACCCCACTGTGCTTGACCGGATGGTCAACCGGGCCTTTGATCGGACTCAGCGGGCGCCCACCGGCGCGTGACCGGCGAGCCGGGCGGGCTCAGGCCCGCATGGGAGTTCCCCGCCACCGGCACACGCTGGCGGCTGTATCACGACGGAGGGCTGTCGCCCGCGGTCGGCGAGGCAGTGGTCGCGGCCGTGGCGGCCGACGAGGCCCGCTGGTCGCGCTTTCGTGACGACAGCGAGGTCAACGAGATCAACCGCCACGCGGGCCAGTGGACGCTGGTGTCGGCCGAGACCTTCGCGTTGCTCGATGCATGCCGGCGCTGGGTCACGCGCACCCGTGGTGTGTTCACGCCCCTGGTGGGCGCTGCACTGTCCGCCTGGGGCTACCGGCTCAGCCTGGAGTACGGACTCGCCGGCGACGTGACCTCGCCGAGGGCGACAAAGGTCAGTGGCGCGGTGGAACTTGACCCCGCGGAGATGCGGGTCCGACTGCCGGCCGGGGCGCGTCTGGACCTGGGCGGGATCGGCAAGGGGTGGATCGCTGCCCGGGTAGCGGCGCTCATCACATCGCTGGACCCGGGGCACGCTGTCCTGGTGGATGCGGGCGGCGACCTGGTGGCGGTTGACGGTCGGCACCTCGTCGCGGTTGAGTCCGTGCGGGCCGACGGCCCAGACATCCTGGGCTTCATACCCCTGTCCGCCGGGCAGGCGATTGCCACCTCAGGCTTCAGCCGGCGCCAGTGGACCAACCGGGATGGCACCCAGGCCCATCACCTGATCGATCCTCAGACGGGTGCCCCCGGACCGCGGGTGCATGCGACCGTGATTGCCGGCGACCCGGTGACCGCCGATGTCACCGCGAAGGTGCTGGCGCTCCGTCCGGGACGCCTCAGGGAGTGCTCCGTCCCCGCGCTGCTTCAGACAGACGGGGGGACCGTGATGTCCGAACGCTGGCGGTTTGCCGAGCCGGTGGAGAGGCCAGTCGGAGCTCAGCCGCCGTCGGCAGCTGCGGCGTCGAACTCCTGCACCGAGCTGGCCCGGCTCGCCAGGATCTCGCGCATCCCGGCCTGACTGCCCGGCTCCTGCTGGCGGCAGACCACAAACGGCTGATCCGGGCCCATGGCGAAGATGGCGATCACGGTGCCGCCTCGCAGCGTGTCGGGTCGCCCCACCTCGGTGAGACGATCCACGCTGCCCCGGCGTGACCACAACCGGAAGATGCGCTCAGACCGCGGCGCGCTCCCCAGGTCCTGTTCGACCCCGTGGCGCAGCTCTCGGTAGGCCCGCTCCGTGGTGCGCCGATCCCCGGCGACTCCGGGGATGAAGAAGGTGGCCACGGGGGACTACAGACCGCGGCTGCGGGCGTCGTCGCTCAGCGCCTTGGCCAGCGCGCCCGGCTGGAGCCGATTCTCCAGCTCGGATATCCGCTTTTCCTGCCGCGAGGATTCCCGATGGACCGAGTCCTGCAGGCCCTGCACCAGCTGCTCCAGGTGCTCCACCCGCGCCTCCAGGGACCGGAGCTGATCCTGACCGGAACCCACCCCCGGCGACCGGGTCGGCTCGTCGGTCCTGGGGGCAGCGCGGCGGACCTGGCGGATCCGCGCAATCAGCCCCTCACGCTCAGGCACCCTCACCACCGGCGAGGACGCTTGGGCTGCTCAGGGCGGGGCGGATAGCGCTGGCGTTCCTCGTCGGTCATCTGGCGGATCACGAGCGACCCATCCTGGACCTGCTCGCGCACCAACTCCAACTTGGCGGCGCGCTTCTCATCGGCGCGCTCGCGGGCGCTCTTCATCGGATCACCCTGGACATCGTCCTTTTCCTTTCGCCGGCGCCGTCAGACCTTGTCGGTGGGAGATTCGCGGCGTCGGCAAGGGGAACCTCACGGGCGATGGCACCGCCCGCATGTTCACGGTAGCACTCGGAGCCCCGGCAAACCGCCGGTTCTCAACCGTCGGCGCCTACAGAACCCAGAAGGCCACGACCGTGTACTGGAGCGCCGCGCCGAGGATCACCAGCAGATGGAACAGCTCGTGATAGCCGAACACCATCGGCGCCGGGTCCGGTCGCCGGCGGGCATAGACCACCGCGCCGGCGCTGTAGAGAATCCCCCCGGCGCCGACCGCCGCGACCGCGACGACGCCGAGACCGTGCACCAATTCCGGGATGGCAGCCAGCGCCATCCAGCCGATGGCGACGTAGGTGGCCGACATCAACCAGCTGGGAGCCTCGGTCCAGATCAGCTTGAACACCGCGCCGGCCACCGCCGCGGCCCAGGCCACGATCAGGATGACCGTACCCAGCGTCCCGTGCAGGACCAGCAGGGCAAACGGCGTGTAGCTGCCGGCGATCAGGACGAAGATCATGGTGTGATCCAGCCGCCGCATCCAGCGGCGGGCGCTGAGCCGGCGCCAGTTGACCCGGTGATAGGTGGCGCTGGTCCCGAACAGGGCGGCCACGCTGCACCCATAGACCGCCACCGCCAGCCGGGCGCGCCCGGACCCGGCCTCCAGGACCAGGGCGACACCGGCGACCAGCGATACCGCGAACGCCCACTGGTGAAGCACCCCCCGCAGACGCGGCTTCCCTACCGGGTCAAGCGTCGCGGTCTGCATCCTCGGTGGCGCTCACGGTCGTTGCGGGCGCCGTGGCGTCGTCGGGAAGCGGCGCCAGATCGGTCTCGCTCGCCAGCTTGCGCGCGTCCTTGCGGGCCTGCTTGTCTCGCCGCCGCTCGCGGAGCTTCTGCTCACGGGCGAGCTTGGCAAACGTCGTCTTCTTCTTTCCGCCTGAAGCCATGCCTGGCCGTCCTTTCGTTGAGGGATCTCAGGACCTGCGGTCACGGCAACTGGCTCAGTGCAGCGCACCACCCGGCGCGCATGATCGAGCGGCGGGTGCTGCCACGGTGCGGCAGCACCCACGCGTCCCGATCTGTCAGCTATACCAGCTGGACGTTCGCGGCCGCGGGGCCCTTCGGACCCTGCTCGGTGTCAAATGACACCCGTGCGCCCTCGGCCAATGACCGAAAGCCGCTACCGGCGATCGCGGAGTGATGGACGAACAGGTCCTTACCGTCTTCATCTGGGGTGATGAAGCCATAGCCCTTATCGTCGCTGAACCATTTAACGGTCCCAGTTGCCATGCATTTCCTCCTGGGAAATCGTGTGCTGCGAAACGCGGAGGTGCAAGAGCAACGACTACGGAACGCGGGCACTCACTCGCCGGACAGTTCGCCCGACCAAGAAAGCGAGTGTAGCCGGACAGCCCCCGGGTGGCCACCTGTAGTCACCCGGATCCGGGTCACCTCAGCTTGGAGGCCAGAGCGCGTCCCCGCTGCGCGGCCTGCCGGGCCTGCCGGGCGCGCTCCAGCTCCACTTCCGTTGATGCCATCTGCCCATCGCTCCGGTTGCGATCGGCATGCTCCACCGCGAGCTGCCCCGATCGCTCCAGAGCGTCCGCCACCCGGACGTACAGCTCGGCCAGTTTGGCGCGTTCCCGTTGGTGGTCGAAGGATTGGCTGCCCATCAGGTAAGAGGTCCCAGCGGATTGACATCCGCGTCGGTTGGCAGAGGCAGTACCCCGGTCCGGTAGCCGTAACCGTCCATCCCGTCAGGCGGCCAGCGCCAGGCGGGCGAGCTGCTCCACCCCTTCCCGGGAGCGGGCCACCACCAGAAATCGCTTGGCGTGGCAGAACAGCGCGTCGGCCACACCGGTGACGGCGACCAGATCGTCGCCCTCCCGTCCCGCCCAGGCGGCGGGGAGATCCCGACGGTTGTCAAACGTGCCCAGGGCCTCAGGGACGGCCTCCAGACCGAACCCCTGGCGCTTGGGATAGATGACGAACAGGGCCTCAGGAGCGGCCGGCACCAGGACCGGTTTCCAGGGCGCGTTGACCGGCAGCTCCACCACCCGGGGGTCCGCGGCGGCGGCGATCGCCGCCTCCACGATCCGGGCGGCCCGCCGGCCGGCCGCCGCCGAGAGGGCCTCCCGAGCCAGCATGCCGCGGGCCAGATCCACCGCCTCGTCGAAGCGCAGGCGCTCCTGCTCCGGAGTCAGCGTTTCATCCCAGCGGGCGTTCAGGGCGCCGATGATGCCGTTGACGGTCAGGGGGTGGACCCCGTCGGTGAGCGTCTCGGTGAGCTGCTGGCCGGTGTCGTTGGCATCGACGCCCTGGACCAGGCTGATGTCCACCGCGTCCGCCACCTCCTGATCGCCCTCGCAGACCCGGGCGCCGAACTCTCGCCAGACGAGGCCGAACGAGGCGTAGCGCACGCCGTTGTCCCGGACGAGGCCGAATTCCCGCTGGTGGTGATCAAAGTCACCGGAAGCGGGGTCGTGACGAAAGCCGACGTCGACGCGGACGTCGGCGCCGGCGAGCACGTCCCGGTCCCGCGTCCGGATGACCTCCACCGGCTCGCCGAGCAGGGTCAGGGCGGCGACGGCGAACACCTCGTCAGCGTGAAAGGACCCGTCATGGGTGGCGATGCGCATGGGGCGAGACTCTAGGAGTCCCGCCCCGCACGTCATCTCAGGCCACCGCCGGTGCCCGGGAACGCCTGGATGGGGTGGCCGGCCGGGCCAGGATCCGGTAGCTGAGGCCGAACACGATCGGTGCCGTCAGCCCGGTCAGGAGCGCCAGCATCCAGGGCTGCGTGGCATCGGTACCGGCGCCGGCGACGTGGACGAGCGCCAGGCCGTAGGCGACGACGGTGAACCGATGCAGGGCCCGCCAGGTCCGCGTGCCGATCCAGCGCCGGACGTAGAAGCTGAGGGCGAACAGCCCGATGGCCCACCCGGCGATGATCCCGGCACCGGTGAACAGCGGCCGGTAGGGGAGCAGGAACGGCACCGTGATGCCGGCCAGGCCCGGCCGCAGGTAGCTGTCGAACAGCAGCAGGACGGCATGGAGGGCGACCATGGCCACGGTCACCAGCGTCAGGCTCTCATGGGCGTGCTTGAGCCGGGCCGGCCACCCAGGCCGGCGCAGCAGCCGCCCGGACATCGCCAGCCCCAGGCCCACCGAGACGGCGAGCAGGAGCATGGCGGTGATCCCGAACGCCCGGCTGGCGTACCAGAACACCTGGTGGAGGGGGGCGGTCATGGTCATGAGGCCCGGGTGACCAGGGCGGCGGGCGCGGGCGCGGTCGCCGAGTGGCCCGATGCCGGCGTGGCCGACGAGGCCGGCGCCGTGAGCGCCGCCACGGGGGCGGGGTGTTTGCTGAGCGCGTTGATGTACAGGACCGAGAACGGCAGCCAGGTGGCCGCGATGGCGGCGATGGCCAGGCTGAGCACGGTGATGTACAGCGACGGGCGTCGCGCGGTCCTGCGGGGGGCGGCGCGGGGGGTGAGGTCAGGAGTGGGAGGTGTCATCGCTAGGTGCCTTCGATGGGAGATGGCGTGATGCTGATGACGGTCAGGGTGACCTCCGGCGTCAAGACGGCGGTAAGGGCTCGTTCAGAAGCTGGGCAGAGCGCCGCGCCCGCTCGCCCGGCCGCGGGCGCTGGGCGCTGGGCGGGGCCCGGTGGGCCGATCGTTCGCTGCCGATCAGCCGCACCACCAGGAGGTAGACCACGGGCGCCACCGGCGCCAGTACCAGCGCGCGCATCCACAGGCGGCCTCCATCCGAGCCGGCGCCCAGCGTGTGCACGGCGGCCAGCGCCCAGACCAGGACCGTGGCGCGGTGCAGCGAGCGCCAGCGGCGCGCGCCGATCGACCGACGGATGTAGAACGAGGGGCCGAGCAGCAGCATCAGATAGCCGGCGACGATCCCCGCGCCGGTGAACAGCGGGCGGTAGCCGACGGCGAACGGGACCAGGATGCCGCTCCAGCCCGGGCGCAGCCACCGGTCCCCGAGCAGGGCCAGGCCGTGGATCCCGACCGCGCTCAGGGCGATGAGCGCCAGGTACTGGTGCAGCGAGGCCGCCATCCGCTTGGCGGCCGGCCGGCGCAGGAGCTTGGCCGCCATGGCCAGGCCGAGGGTGACCGACAGTGAGACCAGCACCAGCGCCACCGTGCCGGAGGCACGGCTGACCAGCCACCACAGCACGCTGAGGGGGTGTCCGGAGGCCAACGGTCAGTACAGCCCGGCGGGGACGCGGTCGACGAGGCACTCGGCCACCGGGCCGATCGCCTCCACCTCGCCATCGTCGTGGACGATCAGCCCGCCCTGGGAAGCCAGCACCCGGCGGGCTCCCTCGGGACCGAGCAGGAGCGCCATCTTCGACAGCGTCTCGGCCTCCAGGGCGCTCCCGGCCAGGGCGGTGGCGCCGACGATCCCGGTCCAGGCCGGCTCGCCGGTGCTCGGATCGATGAGGTGGTGGGCGAACCTACCGGTGTCCCGGCGCCAGATCCGGACGTTGAGCCCCGAGGTGGCGATGCCACCTCCCGCCACCGGAATCGATCCGATCAGCCGGCCGGTGAGCGGATGCTCGACCGCCACCAGGTAGGGCCGGATGCGGGCTCCCACGCCGCCCACGGCGATGTCGCCACCGCAGTCGACGACGAACCGGGCATAGGCGCGCAGGCGGATCGCCACGGCGTCGGCGCACAGGCCCTTACCGGTGCCGCCGGTATCGACCATCACGCCGGGAGGACGGGCGATGGTGGCGGCTTCGTCGTTCAACCCAATCTCCGCCCACCGCCGGCCCGGGTCCGGCCGGGCCGGCCGGCGCGGGGGCGCGACGGCCAGCGCCTCGCTCAGCGACGCGGGCTCGTGACCGTCCAGGGACCGGTCATAGCCGTGGGCGTTGAGGGCCGGGACCAGCGTCGGGTCAACCAGCCCGCCGCTGTGTTCGGCCGCCCACACCCCGGCGCGGACCGCCGCTCGGAGCAGGTCCGAGGCGGCCACGACGCAGCGCGGGTCCCGGTTGAGCGCCGACAGTTCGCTGTCGGGCGCAAAGCGCGACAGGCGGTGGGCGAAATCCAGCACGAACGCCCGCTCCCGGTCGGCGGCCTGCAGCGGTGGGGGTGCCCCGGGGGCCAGCGGTTCGTCGATGAGCAGGCGGATGTCGCTGCCCATGGCCGGGAACGTGTAGTCAAGCTCAGGGGTCATGGGCTATGACGTCCGGGTGGTGGGGGCGCTGGCCACGGAACTGGCGCTGCCGGAGCTCGACACCGACTGGGTCACTGCCGGACCGGCGGCCGTCGCCTGTCCGCCGACGATCGTCTCCCTCACCGTGGTGCGGTACACGCGTCGGATGAGCACGACCCGGTGGGCGGAGACGTGCCGCGGCGCGTCTCTGACCTCACGGCCGAGCAGCGCCAGCACGCTCAAAAAGGCGGCGATGGTGACCAGCGTGACGGTCAGACGGTCGGCCCCACCGGGGCGCCGCGGGCGGCGAAGGGCCTCGGCGGCCTCCCCGGCGGCCGGCGCGGTTCGGTGATCAGTCGCCGCCACCGTCGCCCCCTTCGCCGCCGCCGTGGGCGCTGGTGCGGGTGGTCACCGGATGCGATCCGCCTGCTCCCGCCGAGCCTGAGCCGGCGCTCGTCCGGGTGGCGACCGGTCGACCGCTGCCGCTCGTGCCACCGGCGGCCGCGTGTCCCGGGCTGGTGCGGGTGGCCACCGGTGCTCCGGCCCCGGACGCCGGCGCACCGGATGCCGAATGCGCGCTGGTGCGCGTGGTCACGCCGGGCCCAGCCGCCGTCGTCGCTGCGCCGGCGCTCCGGGCGTGGGCGCTGGCCGAGGTGCGGACGGCCGCGGCGGCGGTGCCCGACCGGCCCGGGGCTCCGCCTCCCGCTCCCGGCGTCCCCGGCGTCCCGGCGCGGTGCCCGTGGGGCGGGGGCGCATGGCGGACGATGTGCACGGTGCGGCGGATGACCTGGGTGCGGACCTCCACCGGCTCCCGGACGGCCACGGTGGCGGCGGGCCGTGCCGGGCGAAGCGAGTATCCGGCCGCACCGGCGGCCAGGACCGCCGCCAGGGCGGCGCAGATGCGTCCATAGGTTCTGCTCATCGTCCGTCCTTTGGTCGCTGGGTGTTGCCGGCGACTGTGGCGGCCGGAGGCAACGAACCGGGCAAACGAGCGCAA
Source organism: uncultured Solirubrobacteraceae bacterium (assembly GCA_963753235.1). Lineage (GTDB taxonomy): Bacteria > Actinomycetota > Thermoleophilia > Solirubrobacterales > Solirubrobacteraceae > Palsa-465. The sequence goes on from CAVWBJ010000003.1 coordinate 209,373, forward strand.
AGCCTCGGCAAAGCCCAGCCGCTTTCTTACCGGGGACCAGCCAATCGTTTACCCGGGCGGCCCACGCTGGCGCCATGACGACGCATATCACCACCCACTCGTCCGCCGACGGCATCGTGATCGCCGGCGGCGGCCTGGCCGGCCAGCGCTGTGCCGAGACCCTCCGCCGATCCGGCTACACCGGTCCCATCCGGATGGTCTGCGGCGAGCCTCACCCTCCGTATGACCGCCCGCCCCTCTCCAAGGCGGCGCTCATCCATGGCGCGCGCGCCGGCGAGCTCTCCTACCGGACCGCGGCCTGGTATGCCGATCACTCCGTCGACCTCATGCTCGGCGTGACCGCGGCCGGCCTGGAGCCCGACCGGCGCCGCCTGTCGCTGTCGGACGGGGGCCACCTGCGCTACTCCCGGCTGCTGGTCGCCACCGGGGCCCGGGCCCGCCGGTTGCCCGAGCTGGCCGGGTACGAGAACGTGTCGGTGCTGCGCACGGTGGAGGACGCCGAGCGACTGCGGGCCGCACTCGCCGACCGGCGGCCGCTGGTGCTCATCGGTGGGGGGTTCATCGGCCTGGAGATCGCCTCCGCCGCCCGCGCCGCCGGAGTCCCGGTGACGCTGCTGGAGGCGGCGCGGTGTCCTCTGGAGCCGGTGCTCGGCTGCCGGCTCGGCGGCTGGTTTGCCCGCTGGCACGCCGAGCACGGAGTCGATGTCCGCACCGGGACGCGGGTGGAGCGCGTCATCGGCGGCGCCACCGTGCGGGCCCTGCGGCTGACCGATGACACGGTGATCGAGGCCGGCCACGTCGTGGTGGGGGTCGGCGTGGCCGCCGCCGTCGACTGGCTGCGCGAGGCCGGCTTGGCGGGCGCCGCGGGCGTCCCTGTCGACGCCCACGGACGCAGCGGGGCGGAGGATGTCTACGCGGCCGGCGACGCCGCGGCCACATTTCACCCCGGGTGGGGACGCCACGTCCCCGGATCGCACTGGGAGGCGGCGGGACGGCAGGGAGCGAGCGCGGCCCGGCTGATGCTCGGCCTCAGACCGGCCGCGGCCGCCATGACCAGCTTCTGGACCGATCAGTACGGCGTGCGCATTCAGTTCATCGGCCACCGCCGTCCCGGCGACGACCTGGCCATCGACGGCGACCTGCCCGGCCGGACCTTCACCGCCACCTTCTCCCGAGCCGGCCGACTGGTCGCCGGGTTGCTCGTCGACCAGCCCCACCGACTTCCCGCCATCCGTTCCGCCATCGAGAAAGGACGTTCCCATCATGAGCTATTCAGCTGAGATCGACGAGTCCGCCTGTGCGGCCCACGGCGACTGCGTCGACATCGCACCCGACGTATTTGCGCTGGACGATGTGGCCAGCGTGATCGCTGCCGGCCCGGACGCGCTGCTGCTGGAGGCCGCCGAGTCCTGTCCCAGCTCGGCGATCCGGATCCTGGACGCCGGCTCCGGCATCCAGGTCTACCCGTAGCTGCCGGCGGCGTGTTAGTCGTCGGCCTGAGCGGGCGACCCGTTGCCGTCGCCGCCGTCGCCGCCGGCGCCCGCCCGGGCTCCGGCGGCCGGCGGCGAGGCGGTCGTGCCCGGGTTCGCCCCCGGGGTCCGGCGGGGACTTCCCGGGCGCGGCGGCCGGGAGGGGGCGAGGCCGCCCACCACCGACGGGGGCGCCGCCGACAGGCCGATCCGCTGTCCGGCCAGCCGGCCCACCGACCAGGCGAGCGCCACGGCAACCGCGATGCCGAGCAGCGCGCCCACCGCCCACAGGATCCCACGGCGAGTGATCCGCATCGTCTCCGGCACGCTAGCCGCCACCGTCCTAAGCGCCGGCAAAGTCCGGGTCGGCGGTGGGGCGCGCGGCCGAGGCGAAGGTGATGGTGGCCGACGTGCCCGGTCCCTGACGGCCGCGGATGAGAATCTCGCCGTCCCACTCCCGGACGAGCTCACGGGCGATCGCCAGCCCCAGCCCGTGGCCGGGCCGAGCCGAGGTTCCGCTCTGGCCGCGGTGGAAGCGCTCAAACACCAGCTCGCGTTCCTGCACCGGAATGCCCGGTCCCTCATCGCGCACCTCGATGGCCCCGGCGTGGGTGACGATCTCCACCGTTCCGCCGGTGTCGGAGTAGTGCAGCGCGTTTTCAATGAGGGCGTCCAGCGCCCGCTCCACATCGCCGCGGGCGGCCCACACGGCCCCGGCCGCGGCCCGCCGGTCCAGGCGCAGGGTCACCCCCCGGTCGCCCGCCTGCGGTCGCCAGCGAATCTGCGCCTCGGCCGCCAGCTCACCCAGGTCGACCCGGGTCCCGGCCGGCCGCCGCCGGCCTCGGCTGCTCAGCGCCAGCAGCTCGTCCACGGTGTGGGCGAGGCGGTCGACCTCGCCGATGGCGGCGTCGAGCTCGGTGATGGCTGGTCCGCTGCGCGTGGTCGCCCGCGCCTCCTCCAGCCGCAGCCGCAGCCCGGTGAGGGGTGTCCGGAGCTGATGCGAGGCGTCGGCGACGAAGTCCCGCTGGGCGCTGAGCAGGTCGACGATCCGGTCGGTCATCTCGTTGAACGAGCGCGCCAGCGAGCGCTGCTCGGCACTGCCCTGCACGGGGGCCCGGGCCGCCAGGTCGCCCTGGGCCACCCGCCGCGCCACTGCCTCCAGACGGCGCAGCGGGCGGGCGATCTGTCCCGCCAGCAGGCTGCCCGAGGCCAGCCCCAGCGCCAGCACCACCAGGGCGATCAGTCCCAGCGCCAGCTCCACGTTGCGCACCGCGGCATCGACGGCGGCGACGCTCTGGGTGACCCGGACGGCGCCGGCGATCTGGCCTCCGTGCACGATCGGCACCGCCGTGGCCAGGATCTCCTGCCCCAGCGTGCGTGACTGGCGGGTGATCTGGACGGGGCGGCCGCCCAGCGCTCGGTCCACCTCCGGGCGGTCCTCGTAGCTGGCCCCGGCCGCTCCGGCGCCCGCACTGTCGGCCAGGATGCTGCCGGTGCGATCGACGATCAGGACCCGTCCGCGGAGCGACTGCGAGGCGCTGCGGGCCAGCGCGTCCAGCTGCGGCCGGTTCCGGGGCGAGAGCAGGTCGGCGGCGGTGGCCGCCACCAGATCGGCCTGGGCCTGGGCCTGGGTGCGCACCTCGGCATCGACGCGGGCTCTCAGGTTGAGCGCCAGCGGGACGCCGAAAGCCAGGATGGCCAGCAGCAGCACATAGGTGACCGCGCCGAGCAGCCGGGCGCGCAGGCTCATCGATCTGCCGAACCGTCCCGGCCGAGACAGAATCCGACTCCTCGCACGGTTCGGATGTACGTCGGCCGGACCGGGTCGTCGCCGAGCTTGCGGCGCAGCCAGCCGACGTGGACATCCAGGGTCTTGGTGGAGCCGAACCAGTTCTCGTCCCAGACGTCGGACATCAGCGTCTCCCGGGTGACCACCCGCCCCGCATCGCGGGCCAGACGGCAGAGCAGGTCGAACTCCTTGCGGGTCAGGGCCAGCTCCTGGTCGCCCTGCCAGACCCGGCGCCCGCCGGGATCCAGCCGCAGATCCTGGATGATCAGCGCCTCCGCCGGGGAGGGCTCGGCTCGGCTGCGGCGGAGCACCGCCCGGATCCGGGCGATCACCTCACCGATGGCAAACGGCTTGACCACGTAATCGTCGGCCCCCAGCTCCAGCCCGACCACGCGGTCGGTGACCGTACCGCTGGCGGTCACCATGATGATCGGCACGTCCGATGTGCGGCGGATATGGCGGCACACGTCGCGGCCGTCGACATCCGGCAGCGCCAGATCCAGGAGGACCACATCCGGATGGGCCGAGGCCACCAGGGACAGCGCCTCCCGTCCGGTGGCGGCCGCCACCGTGGCAAATCCGGCCCGCTGCAACGCCCGGGCAAACGGCTCGGCGATCGACCGCTCGTCCTCGACGAGGAGAATCGTCAGGCGGCGGCCGCTGCCGCCCCCATAGTCGCCGGAGCCAGGCTCGTACATGACCGCACCCTCCCGCCCCCCGTCAAGAGCCCGGTAAGACCGGGTTCAGATCCGGCTCAGGGGGCGGCGAGCTGCTGCTTGACCACCTTGCCCATCGCGTTGCGGGGCAGCTCGTCGACGAGGTGGACGTCGCGGGGGCGCTTGTGGGGGGCGAGCAGGGCGGCCACGTGATCGGCGAGCTCCCCTGACGCCGGCGGCGCGGACCCGGGGTTGAGGACAACCCAGGCGACGATCCGCTCACCCAGGTCGTCATCGGCGGTGCCGGCCACCGCGGCCTCGCTGACCGCCGGGTGCTCCAGCAGGGCGGTCTCCACCTCCCCGGCGCCCACCTTGTAGCCGCCGGTCTTGATCAGGTCCGTCGACCGGCGCCCAACGATGCGGACATAGCCGTCCGGGGCCCGGGTGGCGAGATCACCGGTCCAGAACCAGCCGTCGCGCATGACCTCGGCGGTGGCGTCCGGACGGTTGAGGTATCCGAGGAACAGGTTGGGACCGCGGACCACCACCTCGCCGATCGTCTCGCCGTCCTGGGGCGCGTCGCTGCCGTCGTCGGTGACCACACGCAGGTCCACGCCGGCGACCGGGCGCCCCACCTCGCCGGGGCGGCGCTCCCCGTCGGCCCGGACCGCGGTGTTCATGATCGTCTCGGTCAGCCCGTAGCGCTCCACCACCCGCTGGCCGGTCGCCGCCTCAATTCGCCGGAACGTCTTGGCCGGGAGCGGAGCCGATCCGGACACCAGCAGCCGGGCGCCCCGGAGCGCCCCGGCCACGGCCGGATCCCGTTCGGCCGCGTCGGCGAGCCGGTGATACATGGTCGGCACGCCGAACAGCATGGTGTCACCGCCGGCCAGGGCGCCGGCCACACCCTCCGGGGAGAACCGCCCCAGAAGGTGGATCCGGCCGCCGCGGCGCAACGGCCCCAGCAGGCCGACCACCAGCCCATGGACGTGGAAGATGGGCAGGCCGTGGACGAGGCGATCCTCCGCCTCCCAGTCCCAGGCATCGGCCAGCGCGTCCAGGTTGGTGGCCACGGCCCGGCGAGGCAGGAGCACGCCCTTGGGGCGGCCGGTGGTCCCCGAGGTGTAGATGACCAGCGCCACGCCCTCCGGATCTGACGGCGGCGAGGGCAGCGGAGCGCGGGCGGTCACGTCGACGGGCACGGGCCGGACCTCGGCCAGCGGGCCGCCGGCATCGGCGGGGCCGCCGAGGAGCGCGGCCGGCTCGGAGTCGCCGAGGATGTGGGCCAGCTCGGCGCGGCCCAGCTTGGGGTTGAGCGGAACCAGCTCAGTCCCGGACTCCACGGCGGCCACCGTGGCCACGATCGCCTCCAGCGTGTTCTCGGCCCAGACGGCCACCCGCCGGATCCCGCGCAGCTGCTCGGCCACCGCGCCGGCGGCACCGGCGAGCTCGTCGTAGCTGAGGGTGCGTTCGCCGACGGTCACCGCCGGCCGCTCGCCGCCCTGGCGCACCCGCGTCAAGTCCACGGGCGGGTTTCTACCAGCTGGCCGCCGGTAGCTAGCGTCCACCCCCACCCCAGATCGTCAGGAGGTCGCCATGCCCAACGGAGCCGGAAGCCCAGGCGAGCGCAGGACGCTCGCTGACGGCAACACCATCCCCACACTCGGCCTGGGGGTCTGGCAGGTCCGCGACGGCGCCGAGTGCGAGCAGGCGGTCGGCTGGGCGCTGGAGGCCGGCTACCGGCACATCGACACCGCCCAGGCCTACGGCAACGAGGAGAGTGTGGGCCGGGCGCTGCGCGACAGCGGGATCCCCCGGGACGAGGTGTTCATCACCACCAAATTCCACCCCGGGCACCGCGACCCGGTGGCCGAGGTGGAGAAGAGCCTGCGGCGTCTGGGTGTCGAGCAGGTCGATCTGTACATCATCCATTGGCCTGAGGGCGGCCCCACCTGGGCCTGGCCGGGGATGGAGGCGGCGCGGGAGCAGGGGTACGCGCGGTCGATCGGAGTCTCCAACTTCAGCGCGGAGGAGCTGGAGCTGGTCACCGCCGCCGCGGACTCCCCGCCGGTCGTCAACCAGGTTCAGTTCAGCCCGTTTGAGCACCGGCGCGGGCTGTTGGCGGCGAGCGAACGCCACCGGGTGGCGGTGGAGGCCTACAGCCCGCTCGGCACCGGGCGGCACCTGGGGAATGCGACGGTGGCCGAGATCGCCGCACGCCTCCGGCGCACGCCGGCCCAGGTCCTGCTGCGCTGGTGTCTGCAGCGCGGCACCATCGTCCTGCCCAAGTCGACCCACCGGGAGCGGATCGAGGAGAACGCCCGGATCTTCGACTTCGCCCTGGGCGACGCCGACCTGGCCGTGCTCGACGGACTGGACCGGGCCGGCGGCACCGAGGCGGCGCGGGAACGCGCCTGGTGGTGAGCCGGGGTCAGGACATCGGGGTCTCGGCGTCCTGGGGCGCGGAGCGCTCCGGGGTCGCCCAGACGCCGCGCTCCTGGAGCAATCGCACCTGCCGGCGGGTGACCTGTTCCCGGTACTCCGCGTGCGTGTAGGGGGGGCGGTCCAGGTAGAGGTTCTTGGGGTAGATCGGCTCCTCGTAGATGAGCTGGTACTGCTCGGTGGTCAGGTCCTTCATCCAGTTGTCCCACTGCGCGGTCTGACGGAAGTGGCGCAGCGCCTCAATGTCGATGGTGCCGGCGATCCAGGTGGAGCCCGCGCCGTAGGGCACCTCGGTGACCACCTGTCCCCGGTAGTCGACGATCTGTGACCCTCCGGAGAAGGTGTCAATGGGCGTGGTCGACTCAGCGTCGAGGTAGTACGTCCCCAGGTTCATCGCCACCACGTACATGTTGTTGTCCAGTGCCCGGGCCCGGTTCTGGACCGAGAACATCCCGCTCATCACACCGGGCGCCGGGTACGGACCGCGGTAGGCGATCTCGCAGCCGTTCATGGCCAGGCCCCGGGCGTTCTCCGGATAGGAGGCCTCGTTGGCCATCATGATCCCGAGGCGGCCGATCTCGGTGTCGGCCACCGGATAGAAGGCGTTCAGGTCCCGCCCGTACAGCTCAATCCAGCGATCCCAGACGTTGTGCGGGGTGACCGAGTGCTCCACCGGCAGGAGCGGGACGAGCTTGTGGTGCTTGAGGATCACGGTCCCGTCCTCGGGCTCGAGGATGAAGCCGACGTTGAAGAAGCATCCGGGGAACTCGGGGTGGCGGGCCTTGGCCTGGGCCACCACATAGGTCTCCCAGCGGCGGGCCAGCCGCCCCAGCTCATCGGTCTCGGGCCCCGGGATGTCGATGGCGCACTCGCGCGCGTAGGTCTCATGGTCTAGGTCGAACACCTCGTCGGTGAACCCCTGCAGCCCGCCCTCCGGGATGCAGATCAGCCGCACCGGCAGGTCCATGCTGGATAGCCAGGACGCTGCCTTGACCAGGTGGGAGATGTGCTCCAGGTTCCAGCTGATCTCCTCCCGCCGGCGGACGCCGCGCATCGTCTGGATGAGACCCACCGCTTGGTACGGCTCCGTCATCTGACCGCTCCTCTCGCTCCGGTGCGCGAGAGTCTCCCCCCTGAGCGGGGTCGGGTGCAACCGCGGCCGGCGCGGCGGGGTGCCCGCCACCGCTGGCCGATGACGGCGGGGCCGGGGGTCTTGGCGCCCTATGCGTGTATACGACGTACAACCTGCCAAGACCCCCAGCCCGCGGGTTAGATCCAAACGGCCAGCGGATACGATCGACACCGATGACACCGCGCGTCGTGATCATCGGCGGAGGGTTCGGCGGCCTGCAGGCCGCCCACCACCTGCGCCGCCGCGACGTGGAGGTGACCCTCATTGACCGCCGGAACTTCCACCTGTTCCAGCCCCTCACCTACCAGGTGGCCACGGGCGCTCTGTCGCCGGGCGATGTGGCCTATCCGCTGCGCGCCATGTTCAAGTCGGCGCCGAACGTGAGTGTGCTCCTGGCCGAGGTGACCGACTTCGATCTTGACGCCCGGGAGGTGCGGCTGGCTCCCGCCTCCGGACTGGAGGAGGCCCCCGCTTCGCTGGGCTACGACACGCTGATCGTCGCCGCCGGCTCCAGCTACTCCTACTTTGGGCACGAGGAGTGGCGCGAGGTCGCTGAGGAGGTCAAGACGCTGGAGAGCGCCACCGACGTGCGGGGGCGGATCCTGGGCGCGTTTGAGCAGGCCGAGCTGACCTCTGATCCGCGGGAGCGAGCGGCCCAGATGACGTTTGTGGTGGTGGGGGCGGGTCCGACCGGTGTTGAGATGTCCGGGCAGATCGCCGAGCTCGCCCGGGACACCCTGCGGCGTGACTTCCGCGCCATTGATCCGCGGCAGACGCGGGTGCTGCTCCTGGACGGCGCCGACCGGGTGCTGCCGGCATTCCCCTCGTCGCTGTCGGCCAAGGCGGCCCGCTCGCTCCAGCGCATCGGGGTGACGCCCATGACCGGGCAGATGGTGACCGGCATCGACGACCACTCGGTCACCGTCACCGACGATCAGGGGCGGACGCAACGGTTTGAGACGCGCACCGTCATCTGGGCGGCCGGGGTCAACGCGTCCGATCTGGCCACCCGCCTGGCCGAGCTGTCCGGGGCCGAGCTTGATCGCTCCGGCCGGCTCACGGTGGAGAGTGATCTCACCCTCCCCGGCCACCCGGAGGTGATCGCCCTCGGCGACATGGTCCGGGTCCGGGCTCCGGGCGGCGAGCCGGAGACCCTGCCAGGGGTGGCCCCGGTCGCCATCCAGCAGGGACGGTACGCCGCCCGGCTGGTGCTCGACCGGATGCGGGCTGTCCCCACGCCGCCGTTTCACTATCACGACAAGGGCAACGTCGCCACCATCGGCCGGGCCCGGGCCGTGGCCGAGATCCGCGGTCTCAAGCTCAGTGGGCTGGCGGCCTGGGTGGTGTGGCTGGTCGTCCACCTCTGGTACCTGATCGGGTTTCAGAACCGGATCGTGGTCCTCATCCGGTGGGCGTTCAGCTTCTTCAGCCACGGCCGCAGTGCCCGGCTGATCAGTCGCCCGGCCGCCGCGGCCCACCCGCCGGCCGGCGTCGGCGCCGAGGACCGGGCCTCGGGTTAGGCGGGCGGCGAGTCCGCGGTCAGCGCGGCCGCGGGGACGTCCGCGGGCGCGGTGCGGCCGATCTGCCAGCGGATCTCCACCAGGGTTCCCCCGTTGGCCCGCTGGCTGATCGTCATCACGTCGCTGGAGCTGCTCAGCAGCGGCCAGCCCCATCCGGCCCCGGGACGCTGGGGCCAGCTGCGCGGTCCCACTCCGTCGTCGGCGATGAGGACCGTGAGCTCGTCGGCGGTCAGGACCGCGGTGACGTGGATCGGCCCGGTCGACGAGGGATAGGCGTGGACCACCACGTTGGTCACCGCCTCGGACACGGCCAGCCGGACCGCGTCGAGCTGATCCGGTGTCATGCCGCCGCGCCGGGCCAGGCGGGCCACGGCGGCGCGGGCGAGCGGCACCGAGGTCGTCACCGCCGGATAGCACCGGCGGACGACGCCCTCCCGGGTGCGGCCCTGAGCCCGGCGCTGCCGCAGCAGCGCCGCCGCCTGGGCGCAGAACGCGTCCGCCTCCCGCTGAGCCGCCGCCGCCCGTTGGAGCAGCTCGGCGACCTGATGGTTTCGCCTATCCATGAGGTTGGCCCGGGGCTCTGAAGCCTTCGGTGCTTGCCGTCGCCGACGGTAGCGCTCCGGCACCGGGCCGCCAGGCCTCCCGTTTGTTATCAACCGGCGCGTTCAGGCCGGCTCGATGTGCACGACCTCAAAGCCGAAGCGCTCGGCCAGGCGCCGGGCGACGAGTGACCGGTGACACGCCTGGGCGGTGGCCTCCACGCACATCAGCGCCCCGATGCCGTGGACCGGCAGCCGCCGGACGAGTGGCTCCAGGGGCACCAGGTCCAGGATCTCCTCGGTGTACTGACGGATGTAGTCCGGCGCCAGCCGGACCCGGGATCGCTTGCCCACGCCCTGGCGGTCATCCTCCCGGTACTGGAGGTGACGCAGCTCGGTATCCGGGGCCAGTTCCGGGTGGTACTCGTAGCCGATGTGCGCGTCGGCCAGGAGCGCCTGCAGGCGCCGCGCGTTGGCCCAGGCGTACTGCGAGCCGCGCACGCCGCGCCGCTGGCGGATGTCGATGAGCTGGGTCACCGCGGCCTCATCCAGGGCCTCGATGAACCGGGTGGCATCGAACTCGTAGACACCGATGGTGGCGATGCGCGGCATGCCCCCCATCCTGCCAGCCCGGATGCCCGCACCCGGGCCCGGGAACGACTAATGTTGGCGGTGTCTGACCAACCGTGCTCCCGGACAGGAGGTCTTGGAGATGGAGGCGCAATGAGCCTGGAACTGCTGGACGCTCACCAGACACCCGCTGGCATAGCGGTGACGTTCGCCACCGACCGCGGGATTGAGCCGCTGGAGGGTACGTGCGAGGAGGTGGCCCAGCTGGCCCGCCTCATGCAGCAGGTCGGCGCCCTGGCCGCGCTCAACGAGACCGAACACGTGTGGCTGGAGGAGGTGGCGGTCGGCGACGCCATCGTCAAGCTCGGCCTCAGGCCGGGCCGGCAGGCGCGGGTGCGGATCATCCGGTCCTGAGCGCGGGGGCCGGACGGCCGCCGGTGGTGGCTGACGGGCTCAGGGCGGGCGCTGGTCATCGTGCTGACGGGCTGCGGATGACCCCGGTGTGGGCTGCGGAGGAACCCTGATGGACGGCTGGCGGGCGTGATCGACGATCCCGGTGTCAAGTCATCAAGGCCATAACAGACCACGGGGAGGTAACCGTGTCGCGCAAAGTATTCGACCGACTGACCAGCGCCGCCGGAGTGGTGGCGGTGGTCGTGCTCCTGGCGGCCGGCGGGCTGCTGATGTGGGGCTACAGCTTCGCCAATTCCAACGTGCATGATCAGCTGGCGATGCAGCAGATCTACTTCCCGCCGCAGGCGGCGTTTGCCCATCCCAAGGCGGGGACCGAGATCACACCATCGATGATCCCGTCGGTGTCGCAGTACGCCGGCCAGCAGCTGCTGACCGGGCCGCAGGCCAAGACCTACGCCAACAACTTCATCGCCGTGCACCTGTCTGAGATGCCCTACGGCGGCGTGTACTCCAAGGTGAGCACGGCGGCGATGGCGCAGCCCAAGAACATTCAGCTGCAGACGCTGAAGGCCACCGTGTTCCAGGGCACCACCCTGCGGGGGCTGCTGCTGGAGGCCTACGCCTTCTGGACGATTGGCCAGATCATGTTCTGGGGCGCGATCGCCGCGTTCGCCGGAGCGTTCATCATGGCCCTCCTGGTGGGACTGGGATTCGCCCACGCCCGCCAGACCGAGCCCGAGGCGCGGATGTTCACCGGGACGGTGAACCCCACTCCGGCTACCTGACCCTCCCATCCCCAACCGGGGACCGGGCACCGCGCCCGCGTCGGCTTCTCGCCGGCGCGGGCGTCGGCGTTTTCCCGGCGGTCGTAGCCTGTGACCGGTCCGATGGACGACCGTCCGCACATCCCGACCGCTCCGGATCGGCGGCCGGTCATCGGGATCACCACGTACGTGGCCCCGGCCCGCTGGGGGCCGTGGGACATGCCGGCGGCCTTGGTGCCGCTCGGCTACGTGGCGGCTGTGGCGGCTGCCGGTGGCCAGCCCGTCCTCATCCCGCCGTCGCCGCCCTCCTGGACGCCGGCCGACATCCTCGGCGTCGCCGGCGGGCTCGTCTTCTGCGGCGGTCCGGACCTCCACCCCAACCACTACGGTCAGGAGCGGGCCCAGGAGACGGTCCATCTCGCCCCGGAGCGCGACCTGCCGGAGCTGGCGTTGGTGCTGGCCGCGCTTGACCGCACGGTGCCCGTGCTCGGCATTTGCCGCGGCATGCAGGTGCTCAACGTCGCCCGGGGCGGAACGCTCGTCCAGCACCTGCCCGCCCTGGTCGGGCACGACGGACACGCCACTGCCCCGGGCCGGTTCGACCAGCACCCGGTGAGGACCGCGGCCGGGAGCCGGGTGGGCGCCGCGCTCGGCCCCGAGGCCGTCGTTCACTCCGGTCATCATCAGGGGATCGGCGAGCTCGGCCAGGGCCTGGTGGCGACCGCGTGGGCGCCGGACGGGGCGGTGGAGGCGATCGAAGCGGCCGAGGCGCAGTTCGTCGTCGGGGTCCTCTGGCATCCGGAGCAGGGGGAGGACCGCAGCCTGTTCACGGCGCTGGTGGAGGCGTGTCGGGCCGCCCGGGTACCGTCCTAAAATCACCGGCATGGCCTCAGATTCCATGACGCGCAACATCGGCCGGGTGACCCGTCGGGTGCCCGGTCTGCGGCGAATCCCGGTGGTAATGCTCATCTCGGCCGCCCAGGTGGCGCTCCTGGCGCGGGACCATGTCCTGTTGCTCACGCCGGCCGAGCGGCGGCGGCTGATCACCCTGGTGCGCATCGGCCACGGACGCCGCAGCAACCTGACCGCCGCCCAACAGCGAGAGCTGCAGATGCTGCTGGGCAAGCTGGAGAGCCGCCGCCTGATGGGCGACGCCATCACCCGCGTCTCGCCCGTCCGCCTGCCCCGGCGGATCATCTACGGCCGGCGCTGAGCCCGGGCCGTCAGTCCGGGTTGGCGGCGCAGGCGGCGCACAGGCCGCCGATCACCACCTGAACCGCGTCCGGGTGAAACCCGGCGTCGGTGGCCCGCTGGCGCACCTCGGCGGTGTCCACCTCACCGTCCAGGTCGTCGATCCGGCCACAGCGACGGCAGACCATGTGCTGGTGGGGCTGGGCGCGCGGGTCATAGAGCGTGGCCCCTGACCCAGCGTCCACCCGGCGCACCAGCCCCAGCTCCACCAGCAGCTCCAGCGTGGCGTACACGGTGGGCGTGGAGGTCCCGGGCAGCTCGTGCCGGGTCCAGCGACGGATCTCATCGGCGGTGGCATGCCGCCCGCGGCGCTGAAGCTCCCGGAGAATGACCAGCCGCTGGGGGGTGGCCCGCTGACCCCGCGCGTGCAGGAGGCCGACGAGATCAGGTGTGGTGGGGGGGATGGGCATGGCTTCTGCTAAGGGCGCCCTAATTCTAACACAGTTGCTATTGTGGAATCCGTCATGGTTGAAGCCCTCCAGGAACTCCGCCGGATTGACGAGAAGACGTTCGTGCTGCGCTACGTGCAGCCGGGGCTGGTTGGACTCATCGACGGCACCCTGTCCACGCTGGCCCCGATCTTCGCCGCCGCGCTTCTCTCGGGGTCCCACGCCGCTCTGTTTGTGGGGCTGGCCACGGCGCTCGGCGCCGGGATCAGCATGGGCTTCTCCGAGGCGCTGTCAGACACCGGCGAGGAGACCGGCCGCGGCACCGGGCTGGTGCGGGGCGCGGTCACCGGAGCCATGACCACCATCGGCGGCGTGTTCCACTCCCTTCCCTTCCTCATCCCGCAGGTGCACACGGCGCTGGTGGTGGCCGGCGTGGTGGTGGCGTTGGAGCTGATCACCATCTCGCTCATCCGCAAGCGGTTCCTGGCGGTGCCGCTGCGCCTGAGCCTGCTCCAGGTGGCCCTGGGTGGCGTGCTGATCGTGGCCGCCGGGGTGGCCCTGGGCAGTGCGTAGCGGGCGCGTTCCCGGGCCGGTCGCGTAGGCTTCCGGCGCGTGGAGCTCTCCGGCAAGCACGTCGTCATCACCGGAGCGGGCAGTGGCATCGGCCGGGCCTGCGCCACCCGGTTTGCCGCCGAGGGTGCCCGGGTTCTCGTCTCCGACGTGGACGGCGAGCGCGCCACAGCGGTGGCGCGGGTGATTGGGGGCACGGCCGTGGCCGCCGACGTCAGCCGCGAGTCCGAGGTCCAGGCGCTCATCGCCACCGCCTTGGAAGCCGGGGAGATCGACCTGTTCTTCTCCAACGCCGGCGTGCCCGGTCCGCCGGGCGGCCCGGAGGCACCCGACGGCGCGCTCCAGATGACGTGGGAGATCAACGTCATGGCCCACGTCTGGGCCGCGCGGGCGCTCCTGCCCGCCTGGACGGCCCGTGGGTCCGGGTATCTGCTCAGCACCGCCTCGGCCGCCGGGCTGCTCACGCAGGTCTCGGCGCTCGGTTACTCCATGACCAAGCACGCCGCGGTGGCGCTCGCCGAATGGCTGTCGATCACCTACGCCGACGCCGGCATCACCGTCTCCTGCCTCTGTCCCCAAGCGGTGCGCACGCCGATGCTTGATGTCGCCCTGGAGGATCCGGTGGGAGCGGCGCCGCTGCTGGCCGGCGGGCTGCTGGAGCCGGCCGAGGTGGCCGAGGCCGTGGTCGGCGGGATCCGAGACGAGCGCTTTCTCATCCTCCCCCACCCGGACGTGGCCAAGCACCTGGCGCTCAAGGGCGCGCAGCCGGAACGGTGGCTGAACGGAATGCGGCGGCTGGTCAGGCAGGCACGCGCGGAGACGCCGCCCGCCTGAGCCGGTCCCGCCCGGCGGGCACGTTCGTCCCGTCGGCCGGCGGGGCCGGCGGGGCCGGTGGGTCGGCCGCCTCGCCCCGCGGAGCCGGGATCCAGGGCAACCAGGCGTAGAACGTGCTGCCGAAGCCCAGCCGGCTGGTCACCGACACCTCTCCGTCCTGGGCCTCCACGATCTGCCGGGTGACGGCCAGGCCCAGACCGCTGCCCGAATGGGCGCTGGCGCCGACCTGGACGAACTCGTCGAAGATCCGGGCCTGGTCCTCCGGGGCGATCCCCACGCCGGTGTCGGCCACCGCCACCATCAGCCGCTCTCCGTCGCGGGCCATGGTCAGCGTCACGTGGCCGCCGGCCCCGGTGAACTTGATGGCGTTGGACAGGAAGTTGAGGATCACCTGGCGCAGGCGGGCCCGGTCCAGTGAGACCGGGCCGACCGCGGCGGCGTCAAACTCCAGCCGGATGCGCCGGTCGGCGGCCAGCCATCGCACCGAGCTGATGCATTCCGAGGCGATCATCACCGGGTCGATCGCCTCCGGGTCAAGCCGCAGGTGACCGGCCTCAATCTTGGACAGATCCAGGACCTCGTTGATGAGCGTGAGCAGGTGGTCGCCGCTGGCGCGGATGATGCCCAGGAACTCCCGCTGCCGTTTGGACAGTGGTCCGGTGCGACCGGAATGCATGAGCTCGGCAAAGCCGATCACCGCGTTGAGGGGGGTGCGCAGCTCATGCGACATCTTGGCCACGAACCGGTTCTTGGCCTCGGTGGCCTCCTCCACCTCGACGTTGCGCTCGGCCAAGGCTGCGTTGGCCCGGGCCAGCCGGTCCGAGCCGGCCAGCAGCCGGACCAGCAGCAGCAGCGACCCCGCCGCCACCGTGGCAAAGCCTCCGAGCAGCAGGTAGGACACCGACCACGCGTCCGCGCGCGGGCCATAAATGGCAGCCGTTGGGACCGTGTAGACGACCCGCCAGGGCGCGGCGGTCAGGGTGGCGGCGGCGAAGAACTGCCCGTTCCCCGGCCCGTAGCTGCCCTGGCCCGCGCCGTCGGCGAGGCGCCGGCGCAACTCGGCGCCCGGCAGCAACGTACCGGCCCGGACGAGGCCTGACCCGGCCACGATCCGGTCCCGGGAATCGATCAGGAACACCTGGGTCTGGCGGGGATGGGCGTTGAACTGAGCGACGTCATCGAGATACCGGGTGAGGAGCGGCCCCACCCAGGGCGCCCGCACCCGGGGCGAGGCGGTGTGTGCCGACTGCAGCGCCGAGTTGATCAGGGCCGCGCCCAGCGAGGCCCGCGCCGCGGCGGCATGCCGCAGCTGGCTGGAGGTCTGTGACTGCGATTGCACCAGTTCGACGGCCAAGCCTCCGACGCCCCCGGCCAGCAGTACCCCCAGCACCGAAACCACCGTGAGGCGCTTCCAGGAGCTGTGCACGTCGGGCGATACCAGCAGATTTCCCCCGCAGGAGGGGGAGCTTTGGAGCATTAATGGAGGCTGTCCCGGAGGTTCCGAGATTCGCTGCACAGGATTTCGGATTCTTGGTGGCCGCGGGGCGGCCGGCTAGGGGCGGAGGTGCAGGGCGTGGCGGAAGCGGCGGGCGAAGGTGCCGAAGTCATTGTGATGGACGGCGGCCAGACCAGTGACGCCCAGCATGGTCACAAACAGTCCGGCCACCAGGGCCAGCCCGGCCAGCACCGCCGGCCAGTGGGCCTCCAGCGTCTCCCGCCCCCGGTTGAGCAGCCGCTGAGCGTTGGGCCCGGCGAAGGTCAGCACCGCCAGGATGCCGAGCAGCGGAGCGATGAAGCACAGGTTGAAGATGACCAGCAGCAGCACGAGCCGGAGCACATCGACGTCGGCGGCGACGACCGCGGCGATGACGGCGAAATAGGGGAAGGCCGTGGGGAGCTCGACGGCCATGATGGTGGCGCCGAGGATGGCGCCGGACTTGCGCCCGGACTTGGGTTGCGGGGGGGTGGTCTGACCGAGGCGGTGGCGGTAGCCCCACAGGAAGGCGGCGGCGGTGAGCATGGCGCCGCCGGCCACGATCTCCAGGACGAAGCCGAGATGCCGGCCGGGCCGGGGCACGAGCGCCAGCAGCAGCTGGCCGGGACCGAGGGCGATGGCCAGGCCGCCGATGAGGTAGACGCCGAAGACGGCGGCGGTGAACTCGGCCACCTGGCGTCGCGGATGGCGCCCGGATGCCAGGTACAGGGCAGGGGCGATGGTGGTGGGATTGAATGAGTCGGCGACCCCGATGGAGATCACCAGGCCGAGGAGGCGGATCATCGATCGGCCCCGGCGGTCGTGCGCATGAGGGCATTGTCGCCTGCCGGCGGCTCAGAAGTGCGTGAGGATCCGCTCAGGACCCAGGGACGGCGCTACACTGAGGCCCGGCGCCGTGGGGGCGTTCCTTTTCACGCCCGCGGCAGCTGATTCCTACCACCACTTGTACCTGAGAAGCGCGAAATGGCCCGTGGAGACGTCCGGATCGCCGCAACCCTCGCCTGCGAGGAGTGCAAGCGCCGGAATTACCAAACGAATAAGAGCAAGCGGAACAACCCGGAGCGACTGCAGCTGCGCAAGTACTGCCGTTGGTGCCGGCGCCACACCGCGCACCGTGAGACGCGCTGAGCTGGCGAGGCGAACGGTCCGTGGCCCGCAACCGCAAACGTCGCAGCGAGCGGCGGCCGATTCGGCCGTCGGACGCTCCCGGCGCTGAGCCGGGCCTCGCCACCGCCCGCGCCAGCCGGCGTCCGGATCCGGAGGCGGCCCGTCCTGACGAGGCGCCAGATCCGATAGAGCACGCCGCCCCGGACGTGGAGTTGGCCGAGGCCCAGCTGGCGCTCGGGCGCCCCGAGCTCGCCGGGGCGGGTGGGGCCGTATCCGACGAGGAGCTCGCCGAGGAGGCGATGGGCGGAAGCGATGGTGGTGGCGGTGGACGCGGCCGGCGCCGGTCCGGCGGAGGCGGCGGCCGCGGAGCTGGTGGCGGCGGAGCCGCTGACGGCGGCGACGTGGCGGCCGTGGGGGCGGCCCCCCCGGCCCGGCAGAGCATCGCCACCCGGCTGGTTCAGTTTCTCCTGGGAAGCTGGCGCGAGCTGCAACGGGTACAGTGGCCGGACCGGCGGCAGGTGATGCAGGCCACGGGGGTCGTGATCGGCTTTGTCATCGTCGCTGGTGTGTTCCTGGGGGTGGCCGACCTCCTAGCTCAGAAGGTCGTCCAACTCATCCTCAAGTAAAGCTGTCTATAGAAAAAAGAAACATGTTCCGCTGGTACGTCGTCAACACCTATTCCGGCCACGAAAACAAGGTCAAGCACAACCTGGAGCACCGGGTCGTGTCGCTGGGCCAGCAGCGCGCCGTGCGCCAGATCATCGTTCCCACCGAGTCCGTCTCGGAGATGAAGGACAACCAGAAGGTCACCGTCGAGAAGCGCACCATGCCGGGCTACGTGCTCGTCAACATGGACCTCAACGAGGATTCGTGGTCGCTGGTCAAGGGCACCCCCGGGGTGACCGGGTTTGTGGGCGCGTCCAACGAGCCGGTCCCGCTCACCCAGGCCGAGGTCGACCGGCTCCTGCACATGGAGCCCGCCGAACGGCCCCGCAGCCGGGCGCAGTTCTCGATCGGCGAATCGGTCAAGGTCGTTTCCGGGCCGCTGTCTGACTTCTCCGGGGAGATCTCCGAGGTCAACGAGGACGCCCAGCGGCTCAAGGTCCTGGTCTCCATCTTCGGCCGCGAGACGCCGGTTGAGGTGGGCTTCGACCAGGTCAAGAAGATCTAGTTCAAGCAGAGGAAATCGATGGCCAAGAAGGTTCTGACCCAGATCAAGCTGCAGGCGGTTGGCGGCCAGGCCAGCCCCGCGCCGCCCGTCGGCCCGGCGCTCGGCCAGCACGGCGTCAACATCATGGAGTTCGTCAAGGCGTTCAACGCCCAGACCCAGGGCGACGCCGGGACCGTCATCCCGGTGGTGATCACCGTCTATGAGGATCGCTCGTTCACGTTCGTGACCAAGAGCCCTCCGGCGGCGGTGCTGATCAAGCAGGCGCTCTCGCTGGAAAAGGGCTCGGCTGAGCCCCATCGCGACAAGGTGGCGACGATCACTCAGGATCAGCTGCGGGCGATCGCCGAGAAGAAGATGTCCGACCTGAATGCCAACGACGTCGACGCGGCCGCCAAGATCATCGCCGGCACGGCGCGCTCGATGGGCGTGGAGGTGGTGTGACGATGGCCAAGCACGGCAAGGCCTATACGGATGCGCGCCAGCGCCTGGACCGCACGCGTGAGTACTCGCCCGCCGAGGCGATCGCGCTGGTCAAGGAGCTGCGCCGCGCCAAATTCCCGGAGTCGGTGGAGGTCCACGTGCGCACCGGGCTCAACGTGCGGCACGCCGACGAGCAGCTGCGGGGGACGATCGCGCTGCCCAACGGTCTGGGCAAGGAGGTCAAGGTGGCCGTCTTCGCCCAGGGCGACAAGGCGCGCGAGGCCGAGGAGGCCGGCGCCGACGTGGTCGGCGGCGAGGACCTGGCCAAGCGCATCCAGGAGGGCTTCGACGACTTCGACACCGCGATCGCGACGCCGGACATGATGCCGATCGTCGGCCGGCTGGGCCGCATCCTCGGTCCCGCGGGCAAGATGCCCAACCCGCGGGTGGGCACGGTCACCATGGATGTGGGCCGGGCGGTGGGGGAGGCCAAGGCCGGCAAGGTGGAGTACCGCACCGACCGCACGGCCATCGTGCACCTGGTGATCGGCAAGACCGACTTCGAAGACCGGCTGCTGCTGGAGAACTACCAGGCGGTCATCGAGGAGCTCATCCGGGCCAAGCCCTCGGCGGCCAAGGGCCGCTACATCCATTCGGTCACGTTCGCCAGCACCATGGGCCCCGGCGTCAAGGTCGACCCGTCGGCCACCCGTGACCTGGTGGGAGAGCCGGTCGCCGCGTAGACTGATTTTCCGCAACTCATACGAGACGAAGCCTCAGACCTTCGGCGGCACGTTGACCGCGTAAGTCCGGAGCAGGCGGAGTTTGTCGCCGGCCGGCCCTCACGGGCCCAGCCGGTGTCTGACGCCCGCCGATCCGGTGGGCGTTTCGTCTCTCTGGAGCCAAGAGAGAAATGAACAAGGAACAGAAGACAGCAGTGGTGGAGGAGATAGCGGAGCAGATCCAATCTGCTCAGGCGATCTTCGCCGTCGACTACCGCGGCATCTCCGTCGCCCAGGCGGCCGAGCTGCGCGCCCGGCTGCGCGACGCCGATGCCCGTTTCCGGGTGGTCAAGAACTCGCTCTCGGAGCGGGCCGCCGACCAGGCGGGGGCGGACACCCTCAAGCCGATGCTGGTGGGTCCGACCGCCCTGACATTCGTCCGGGGAGACGCCGCGCTGGCGGCCAAGGCCCTGAACGACATCGCCCGGCAGATCAACCTGCTGGATTTCAAGGGCGGCGTCATGAACGGCAGCGCCCTGTCCGCCGACGACGTGCGCTCCATCGCCCGCCTGCCCGGCCGAGAGGTTCTCAACGCCCAGCTGGTGGGCACCATTGCGGCGCCCATCACCGGCCTGGTGCGAACCCTGAACGCGCTGATCGCCGGGATCGCCATCCAGCTCCAGGCCATCGCGGATATGGACCCGCCCGCCCTCGCCAGCGGGTCGCCCGCGGCTCCGCCGGCCGGGGATGCGGCCGCGGCCGACCCCCACCGAGCAGGTGGAGGCGGCCGCCGAGGAGGCGTCACCGCCGGCCACCGACACTGAAACTGAAGCGGCGTCGGACGCCGCTCCGTCCGACGAATAAGGAGGAACCCACATGGCTACCAGCACCCAGGAATGGATCGACGAGCTCAAGAGCATCTCGGTGCTCGAGCTCTCTGAGCGCATCAAGGCGCTTGAGGAGGCGTTCGGCGTCTCCGCCACCGCGGTCGCCGCGGCGGCTCCGGCCGGCGCCGCGGCCGGCGGCGACGGCGGCGGCGAGGCCGCCGAGGAGCAGTCGACGTTCGACGTCATCCTGTCGGCCGCCGGTGACAAGAAGATCCAGGTGATCAAGGTCGTCCGCGCCGCCACCGGGCTTGGCCTCAAGGAGGCCAAGGCGCTCGTCGACGAGGCCCCCAAGCCGGTCAAGGAGGGCGTCGACAAGGCTGAGGCCGACAAGCTCAAGGCCGACCTGGAGGAGGCCGGCGGCAGCGTCGAGCTCAAGTAGCCCTTTCGCCACGACCGTCTGCGCCGCGCCCCGGGGTCCAAATAGCCCCCGGGGCGCGACGTCTTTAAGTACATAAACGTCCTTCCGAATCTCTTCGGATGCCCTGACGCTGGGATTCCGGTGCGGTGGTGATCTGTGGCCATGCCTCCTCACGCCCAGCTCTCCACTCAGGCTCCGGTGATCACGTTGCCGGATCCCGACCATGTGACGCACGGCCTCAACGCGTCCGACCCGTTTGTGGTCGACGCGTTCGCCCTGCTGGACCACCGCACCCGCGAGCATCTGATCGGCGTGGCCGGCGCCCCGGCCGGCCGCTACCTCAGCGTCGAGCGGGGCGGGGAGACGCTCCTGCTCCCGCTATCGCGTCCCATCACCCACATCGGCCGCGGCCTGATCGCCGACCTCCGCTTGGAGGACTCGCACGTCTCCCGCCGCCACGCCATCCTGGCTCTCCGGGGCGAGGGTGCGCGCGTCCTGGATGACCGCAGCGCCAACGGGACGTTCGTCAACGGCCGCCGGGTCACCGTCTCCTACCTGAGCGACGGCGACGTGCTCCGGTTCGGCCGGGCCGTCCTGCGCTACGTGGAGATCGTCCCGCCCCGGCGCGCCGAGCCGCTGCGCCGGATCCCGCTGGCGCGCCTGCGCCGCCGCCAGGTGGCCGCGGGGGACGCCGCCTGAGGCGGGCCCGTTCGGGGTCACCCGGGCGGCCCCGCCGGCGCACCTCCTTGCCGGACTGCCGATTACCCCCTACACTGCGCCGGGTCAGCCAATAGCCGTAGCCGCCCAAACCATGCGGGACCGCGCCACATACGCGGTCGTCGAGGGCGGGGTCCGTGAGTGCTGAAGGTCCTCCACAGGGCACCGATGCCGTGTGCTATCTTTGCTGGTCGCGCTTGCTTTGAGCTGAGCAGGCTCAATCCGGCGCCCCGTTCGTCTCCCTCTCGACCGCCCGAGGAGTCGCCGTCTTGGCAACCGCTCACGCCCCCCGGACGCGCCGTAGCTTCGCGCGTCTGAACAAGGTCCTTGAAGTCCCCAACCTCATTGATATTCAGCGCAAGTCGTTCCTGTGGCTGACCGACCCGGAGACCGGCGGCCTGCGCGAGACGATCGACGACATCTCGCCGATCGAGGATTACACCGGAAACCTCGCCGTCTCGTTCGGCGAATTCACCTTTGACGAGCCGGTCGCGAGCCTGGAGCAGTGCCGCGAGAAGGATCTGACCTACGCCCGGCCGCTCACGGTCACGGTTGCGTTCATCAACCGGGAGACCGGCGAGATCCGCGAGCAGTCGGTGTTCATGGGCGACTTCCCGTGGATGACCGACCGCGGCACGTTCATCATCAACGGCACCGAGCGCGTCGTGGTCACGCAGCTCGTCCGTTCCCCCGGGGCCTACGTGATGGAGCCCAAGGATCGCGAGAAGCAGGTCTTCATCGCCAACCTGATGCCGGCCCGCGGCTCCTGGCTGGAGCTGGAGATCGACAAGAAGGGCCGGGTCTACGTCCGCATCGACCGCAAGCGCAAGCTGCCGGTCACCGTCCTGCTGCGGGCGATGGGCTACGCGTCGGACGAGGAGATCGTCAACCTGTTCGACAACTCCCTGTACATCCGCAACACGGTCGAGGCGGATCCGGAGGTCACGCGCACCGAGGAGGGCGCGCTGATTGAGCTGTTCAAGAAGCAGCGCCCCGGCGAGCCGCCGTCGATCGACGCCGCTCGCTCCCTGCTCAACCAGCTGTTCTTCGATCCCAAGCGGTATGACCTGACCCGCGTCGGGCGCTACAAGCTCAACTCGCGGCTCGGGCTCGACATCGACCTCGACACCCGCACCCTGACCCATGACGACATCATCGCCCTGGTCAAGGAGCTGGTCTCGCTGCCGAAGCTGCTCGGCATGCCCGAGGAGCTCGGGGAGGCCGCGGCCAAGCTCGACTACGCGGCCGAGGCCGTGTCGATGCCGCGGGAGCCGATTCAGGATCACCTGGACGAGTACGAGCACTTCGGCAACCGCCGGCTGCGCACCGTGGGCGAGCTCATCCAGGAGGCCTTCCGCATCGGCCTGTACCGGATGGAGCGCGTCGTCCGGGAGCGGTTGACCACCGAGGACGCCGACACCATCACGCCCCAGACGATCGTCAACATCCGGCCGGTGGTGGCGGCGCTCAAGGAGTTCTTCGGCTCCTCGCAGCTGTCGCAGTTCATGGACCAGACCAACTCGCTGTCCGGCCTCACCCATCGCCGCCGCCTCAATTCGCTGGGCGCCGGCGGTCTGACCCGGGAGCGGGCACCGATCGAGGTCCGCGACGTGCACCCCACCCATTACGGGCGCATGTGCCCCATCGAGACCCCGGAGGGGCCGAACATCGGCCTGATCGGCTCCTTGTCCTCCTACGCCGAGATCTCCGAGTACGGCTTCGTCATCACCCCGTACCGGGTGGTCAAGGGCGGCAAGGTGACCGACGAGATCGTCCGCATCGACGCCACCCAGGAGGAGGAGCAGATCATCGCCCAGGCCAACACCCCGGTCGATGACCAGGGCAACCTGGCGGGCGAGGAGATCCTGTGCCGGACCCAGGCCGGGCAGTACGTGACCGTGCCGCCGGAGGAGGTCGACCTCATCGACGTCTCCCCGGAGCAGATCTGGTCGGTGGCCACCGCCATGATCCCGTTCCTGGAGCACGACGACGCCAACCGGGCGCTGATGGGCTCCAACATGCAGCGCCAGGCGGTACCGCTATTGGTCACCGACGCTCCGCTGGTCGGCACCGGCATGGAGCGCCGGGCGGCGATCGACACCGGCGACCTGGCTGTGGCCCGTGGCGCCGGCACCGTCTCCTACGTCGACGCCGAGCGGATGGTGGTGGACACCAAGGAGGGGCAGGACGAGTACGACCTCCAGAAGTTCATGCGCTCCAACCAGGGGACGCTCATCCACCAGAAGCCGATCGTCGACGTCGGCACCGAGGTCGCCGAGGGCGACGTGCTCGCTGACGGCTCGGCCTCGGATCAGGGAGAGATGGCGCTGGGCAAGAACCTGCTCGTGGCCTTCATGTCCTGGGAGGGTTACAACTTCGAGGACGCCATCATTCTGTCCAAGCGGCTGGTCGCCGATGACGAGCTCACCTCCATCCACATTGAGGAGTACGAGGTCGACGCCCGCACCACCAAGCTGGGCGACGAGGAGATCACGCGTGATATCCCCAACCGCTCCGAGGAGTCGCTGCGCAACCTTGACGACCGCGGCATCGTCCGCATCGGCGCCGAGGTCCAGTCCGGCGATCTGCTCGTCGGCAAGGTCACGCCCAAGGGCGAGACCGAGCTGACGGCCGAGGAGAAGCTGATCCGCGCCATCTTCAAGGAGAAGGCGCGCGAGGTCCGCGACACCTCGCTCAAGGTGCCCCACGGCGAGGGCGGCGTCGTCATCGACGTCAAGACCTTCAGCCGCGATGACGGCGACGACCTGCCGCCCGGAGTCAACGACCTGGTCCGCGTGTTCGTGGCCAAGAAGCGCAAGATCTCCGAGGGCGACAAGCTGGCCGGCCGCCACGGCAACAAGGGCGTCATCTCCAAGATCGTCGACGTCCAGGACATGCCGTTCCTGGAGGACGGCACCCCGGTGGACGTCATCCTCAACCCGCTCGGCGTGCCGAGCCGGATGAACATCGGCCAGATCCTGGAGACCCACCTGGGCTGGGTGGCCGCCAACGGCTGGTACGAGGACGGCTCGGAGGCGCGCAAGCATGCCACCAACGGCGGCAGCCGGCCGGACGGCCGGCCGGGCAAGGTCTACGTCTCCACGCCGGTGTTTGACGGCGCCACCGTCAACGACGTCGACGAGGCCCTCGTCCGCTGGCAGGAGGAGCACGCCAAGAACAACGGGCTCATCCGCATGGACGTCGACACGGCCCGGCGTGAGGGGATGCGGGCCTCCGGCAAGACCACGCTGTTCAACGGCCGCACCGGCGAGCCGTTCGAGGAGCAGGTCACCGTGGGCTACATGTACATCCTCAAGCTCCTGCACCTCGTCGATGACAAGATCCACGCCCGGTCGACCGGCCCCTACTCCCTGGTCACCCAGCAGCCGCTCGGTGGTAAGGCGCAGTTCGGTGGCCAGCGCTTCGGCGAGATGGAGGTGTGGGCGCTGGAGGCCTACGGCGCGGCCTACACCCTCCAGGAGATGCTCACCATCAAGTCCGATGACACGGTCGGCCGCGTGAAGGCCTACGAGGCGATCGTCAAGGGCGAGAACATCGCCGAGCCCTCCATCCCGGAGTCGTTCAAGGTGCTGCTCAAGGAGATGCAGTCGCTGGCGCTCGACGTCAACGTCGTCTCCGAGGAGGGCGAGCGCGCCGAGATGCGCGAGGAGGACGACGACCTGCTCCGGGCCGCCGAGGAACTGGGCATCGACCTGAGCGGCGTCCGGGCCACCGACGGCGCGGCCGCCGACGAGTCGACCGAGCACGAGGGCGAGACGGTGGAGGCCTCCGAGGAGGAGACCGAGACCGAGGACCCGGATCTGGAGTCCGGCGAGGAGCTGGAGGAAGAGGACTTCAACTCCAACCAGGACCCGATGCTCGACGCGGAAATTCCCGCCGGCGACGCCGAGGGAGTCCTGGAAGAGGACGAAGCGTAGTGGCGTCCGGGTGCGGGGATTCCGCCACGGGGAGTGCCGCTCACGCGAGCACTCCCGCGTCGGAACCCGCACCCGCCCGCCTCAGTTCGCCCCCACGATTTTCAAGCGCAAGGAATCACTTTGATCGACATCAATAATTTCGACGCCATCGAGATCGGCCTCGCCTCCTCCAAGCAGATTCGCTCCTGGAGCTCCGGAGAGGTCACCAAGCCGGAAACCATCAACTACCGCACGCTCAAGCCCGAGAAGGACGGTCTGTTCTGCGAGCGCATCTTCGGTCCCACCAAGGACTGGGAGTGCTACTGCGGCAAGTACAAGCGGGTCCGCTACAAGGGCATCGTGTGCGAGCGCTGCGGCGTGGAGGTCACCCGGTCCAAGGTGCGCCGTGAGCGCATGGGCCACATCGACCTGGCCGCTCCGGTCAGCCACATCTGGTTCTTCAAGGGTGTCCCCAGCCGCATCGGCTACCTGCTGGACATGGCCCCCAAGGAGCTGGAGAAGGTCCTGTACTTCGCCGCCTCCATGGTCACCTGGGTCGACGACGAGGCCCGGGCGCGGGACACCGAGCAGCTGGAGTCCGAGGTCAACAAGGTCCTCGACGCCTACGCGGCCGAGAAGGAAGAGCGTGTCCTGGAGCTCAAGGAGAGCCTGGCCCGCCGGGAGGAGTTTCTGAACTCGGCCAAGACCGGCCGGGACTTCTCCGACGAGGACCACCTGTGGGCCGAGACCCTCGACGTCAACGTGGCCAAGCTGTCAGACGACGAGCGCGAGAAGATGCTCAAGGACCTGCGCAAGACCTTCCAGGCCGACATCGACGACACCGAGGCCTACATCGAGGACGCCGCCGAGCGCATGCGGG
Organism: uncultured Solirubrobacteraceae bacterium; assembly: GCA_963753235.1. Classification (GTDB taxonomy): domain Bacteria; phylum Actinomycetota; class Thermoleophilia; order Solirubrobacterales; family Solirubrobacteraceae; genus Palsa-465. Next base: position 235,386 of record CAVWBJ010000003.1, read on the forward strand.
TGGTGTGGGACCTGTTCAAGACGATGAAGGCCAAGGACGTCGTCAACGACGAGACGACGTTCCGGGAGCTGCGCGACCGGTTCGGCTCGCCCTATGGCTTCGGCGAGTACTTCCGCGGCGGCATGGGCGCCGAGGCCGTGCGCGACCTGCTCCAGCAGGTCGACCTGGAGGCCGAGTCTGAGGACCTCCAGGAGCAGGTCAAGACCGCCAAGGGGCAGAAGCAGGCCCGCGCGGTCAAGCGCCTGAAGGTCGTCTCGGCCTTCCTGCAGTCCGGCAACAAGCCCGAGATGATGGTCCTGGAGGCCGTCCCGGTTATCCCGCCGGAGCTGCGCCCGATGGTTCAGCTGGACGGCGGCCGGTTCGCCACCAGCGATCTGAACGATCTGTACCGACGCGTCATCAACCGCAACAACCGGTTGAAGAGGCTGCTGGACCTCGGCGCGCCCGAGATCATCGTCAACAACGAGAAGCGCATGCTGCAGGAGTCCGTGGACGCGCTGTTTGACAACGGCCGGCGCGGGCGTCCGGTTACCGGCCCGGGCAACCGGCCGCTGAAGTCGCTGTCGGACATGCTCAAGGGCAAGCAGGGCCGGTTCCGCCAGAATCTGCTCGGCAAGCGCGTCGACTACTCCGGCCGGTCGGTGATCGTGTCCGGCCCGTCGCTGCGCCTGCACCAGTGCGGTCTGCCCAAGCTGATGGCCCTGGAGCTGTTCAAGCCGTTCATCATGGCCCGGCTGGTGGAGCGCAAGTCCGCCCAGAACATCAAGGCGGCCAAGAAGATGGTCGACTCCATGATCCCGGAGGTCTGGGACGTGCTGGAGGAGGTCATCCACGAGCATCCGGTTCTGCTCAACCGGGCGCCGACGCTGCACCGCCTCGGCATCCAGGCGTTTGAGCCGGTGCTGGTGGAGGGCAAGGCCATCCAGGTCCACCCGCTGGTCTGCCATGCGTTCAACGCCGACTTCGACGGCGACCAGATGGCCGTCCACCTGCCGCTGTCGGCGGAGGCTCAGGCGGAGGCCCGGATCCTCATGCTCTCGGCGAACAACATCCTGTCGCCGGCCCACGGCGCGCCGCTGGCCACCCCGTCGCAGGACATGGTGCTCGGCGCCTACTACCTGACCTATGGCCCGGACGCCCGCCAGTTGGCGGACATGGATCCGGCCGCGGTCGATCCCCGGCCGCACGTGTTCCGCACCGCCCAGGAGGCGGAGTGGTCCTACGAGCACCGCGTGGTCAAGCTCCATGACCTGGCCGAGTTCCGGCCGGCGGGCCGCGAGGGCCACGTGCTGACCACGGTGGGTCGGATCATCTACAACGACAAGATCGAGCGGGCGCTGGAGGAGGCGCTGGGGGCCGAATTCGACCCCAGCACCTACGAGTTCATCAACCGCTCCATGCGCAAGAAGGACACCACCAAGATGATTGACGACCTCGTGCAGCTGTACGGGGCCCCGACCATCTCCCAGGTGCTGGACGCCTTCAAGGATGTCGGCTTCCAGTACGCCACCCGGGCGGGGGTGACCTTCTCCAAGAACGACGTCCAGACGCCGCCGTCCAAGGAGGAGATCCTCAAGCGCTATGAGGCCGAGCTGATCACCATCGAGGATCAGTACGAGAACGGCGAGATCACCCAGGAGGAGCGCCACGAGGCGGTCACCGGCCTGTGGGACCGCGCCACCAACGAGGTCGGCGAGGCGCTGTCGGCGCATCTCGACGACATGAACCCCATCGCCATGATGGCCAACTCCGGCGCCCGCGGGTCCTTCTCGCAGATCCGCCAGCTGGCCGGGATGCGCGGCCTGATGGCCAATCCGAAGGGCGAAATTATCGAGCGACCGATCAAGGCCAACTTCATGGAGGGCCTGACCGTGCTCGAGTACTTCATCTCGACCCACGGCGCCCGCAAGGGTCTGGCCGACACCGCGCTCCGGACCGCCGACTCCGGGTACCTGACCCGGCGTCTGGTCGACGTCTCCCAGGACGTGATCATCCGTCAGGAGGATTGCGGCACCGAGGAGTACATCGAGATGCCGGTCAGCCGGCTGGAGGTCAACCCCGAGACGCGCGGCCTGCGGCCCAACGGCGAGGCCAACGGTGACCTGATCGGCCGGATCGCCGCTCGGGACATCACCACCAAGCGCGGACGCGTGATTGTGGGGCAGGGCAAGGAGATCGACCGGGCCGAGCTGGCCGACCTGTTCGAGGCCTGGCAGGACGACACCGACAAGGGCGAGGTCATCAAGGTCCCGGTCCGTTCGGTGCTCAAGTGCGAGGCGCCCACCGGCGTGTGCCAGGCCTGCTACGGCCGGTCCCTGGCCACCGGCAAGGTCGCCCAGATCGGCGACGCGGTGGGGATCATCGCCGCCCAGTCGATCGGCGAGCCGGGCACGCAGTTGACCATGCGGACGTTCCACACCGGCGGTGTCGCCGGCGCCGACATCACCCACGGTCTTCCCCGCGTGGTGGAGCTGTTTGAGGCCCGGCGCCCCAAGGGCCTGGCCAAGATGGCTCCGGTGGACGGCGTGGTCTCGATTGAGGACTCCGACAAGGCGATCACCGTCGTCATCACCGATGACGCCGGCGAGCAGCACCGGGAGACGTTCCCGCGGCGGACCCTGCTGTTTGTGGAGAACGGGCAGAAGGTCACGGTGGGCCAGCAGCTCAACGAGGGCTCGCTGTACCCGCATGATCTGCTCGCCTATGGCGGCAAGACCCCAGAGGACCGGCGGACGAACACCGAGCTGTACCTGGTCCGCGAGGTTCAGGAGGTCTACAAGTCCCAGGGCGTCGACATCAACGACAAGCACATCGAGCTGATCGTGCGCCAGATGCTCAAGAAGGTCCGGGTCGACCAGAAGGGCGACACCGACCTGCTTCCGGGTCAGTTCGTCGACCGCTACGAGTACGCCAAGATCAACAACGCGGTGATCGACGGCGGCGGAGAGGCGGCCCAGGCCGAGGAGATCATCCTCGGCATCACCAAGGCCTCGCTGAACACCGACTCGTTCCTGTCGGCGGCCTCCTTCCAGGAGACGACCAAGGTCCTCACCGACGCCGCTCTGGAGGGCAAGATCGACCGCCTGAACGGCCTCAAGGAGAACGTGATCATCGGAAAGCTGATCCCGGCGGCCACCGGCCTGAAGCGTTACCGGCGGATCGAGATAGAGCCGTCGGAGCCGCTGCCCCGGGGCATCGACGAGGTCGGCCTGCTCGACCATGACGATCTGGCGGCCGAGCTCGGTCTCACCGATGGCGAATCTCTGACCGGCTTCGGTGGCGGTATCGAGGCCGACCTGAGCGATCTGGAGAACATCGGCAACGGTGGTTCGTCGCTGGGGTTCGCCGAGGAGCTCGCCGATCTGGACATCCCGTCGGATCACGGCGGGGACTCCTCGGATTCGGAGTAATCAATCTGGTTGGCCAGGGCGCGTCCGTCGGCTGGTCGAGGGCGACCTCGAGCGGTACGACGGGCGCGCCGCCTGCCCGGATGTGGCGGGCCGGACCGGTGACCGGGTGTGGGGCGTATGCATGCGGGTCTCGCGGTACAGTGGTTGGGGGCACTTTTGGTCCCCGGCAGCCATGACACCCACCTCGCCTGAAGACAGACTGCTGGCGCCCTCGGCGCGGGGAAGGCGCTACGCCGCCGCGATCCTCATCGTGGTGGCGGGGATTCTGTGTGGCGCGATCATCCCCGGCACGCTGGGCGGGACGATCTGCACCGCCGTCGTCGGCGTGGGCCTTGTGGGGGTGGTCAGCCTGGTCTTCTATGACGTGGGGTTGACCGAGGACCGCGACCGGACGCGCCAGCAGGAGCTGGTCGAGCGCCTGCGGAGGCTCAACGAGGGGCGCAACGGGAACCAGTCCTCGCACCGTGACGAGCGGCGCTCCGGCCGGCCCTCGCCCAGGCGCCGGATCCGTGACGAGCACGGCGGGCTGAAGTGATCCGCCGCCGCCGTTAAGCGGTACTCGAGGACGCCGCTACCGAGGCGAGCGCCCCCTCCCGGGGCTCGACGTCGGCGTCCGGCGCCACGGCCTCGGTCGCCCGCGTGGCGAACTTGCGCGTGATCCCGCGGAGGTCGACAAGCACCTGCGCTCGCTCCAGCACTTCGCCATAGTCGATCCCGGGATGCGCCGTCACCAGGATGACCGCGTCGGCGGTTTCGAGTGCCGAATCCAGATCACCGCTAACGAGTCCGAACTGCGGCAGGGCCGGAACATAGGGATCGGTATAGGAGATGACGCCACCGCGGTCCCGTAGGACCTCCATGATGCGCAGGGCGGGGGATTCCCGGGTGTCGCCGACGCCGCCCTTGTAGCTGACGCCCAGGATGGCGATCCGGGAGCCCTTGACCGGTTTTTCGATGTCGTTGAGCGCCCGCTCGATCCGCTCCACGCAGTAGTAGGGCATCTGCTGGTTGACTTTGCCGGCGAGCTCGATGAACTCGGTGGACATGTGGAACTCGCGGGCGCGCCAGGTCAGGTAGAACGGGTCGACGGGGAGGCAGTGGCCGCCCATGCCGGGGCCGGGGTCAAACCGCATGAACCCGTAGGGCTTGGTGGCGGCGGCGTCGATGACCTCCCAGATGTCTAGGCCCATCCGGTCGGCCAGGATGGCCAGCTCGTTGACCAGGGCGATGTTGACCGAGCGGAAGATGTTCTCCAGCAGCTTGGCCATCTCGGCGACTTCCGGGGTGGAAACGCGGACCACCTGATCGCACACGCGCGAGTAGACCGCCGCGGCCCGCTCGGTGCATTGAGGGGTGACGCCGCCGACGATCTTGGGGGTGGTGCGCATGGTGTAGTCGGTCCGGCCGGGATCCACACGCTCAGGCGAGAACGCGACGTTCAGCCCGTCGCCGACCTTGAGGCCGTGCCGCTCCAGCAGCGGAACCAGCTGCTCCCGGGTGGTCCCGGGATAGGTTGTCGACTCCAGGATCACCAGCTGGCCGCGCTGCACGACGTGCGAGAGGGCGCGAGCCGCACCAAGCAGCGGCTCGAGGTCCGGCTCCCGGTTGGACGTCAGCGGGGTGGGGACGCAGATGAAGACCACATCCGTGCGGGCCAGCGGCGCAAAATGCGACCACGGCTCGATCGAATCCAGCACCGCCTGCAGTCGCTCGGAGCTGATGTCCTCGATGTAGGAGTCGCCAGCCTTGATCGCGGCGATTTTGCGCTCGTCGATATCGATTGCGACTACGTGTTCGCCCGCCTCCGCGAACTCCACCGCCAGGGGCAGTCCGACGTATCCGAGCCCGATCACACCGATCGTCATTGCCTAATTCTCCTCGTGAGATTGGTCGTTGGTTGGTCCGGCGGCCTACGACGCGACGGCCAGCGCTTCCTGTGGCTGCTCCGCGACCGTGTCGGCGGTCGCGGCGATCCCGTTGACGTGGGCGTAATGACATGCCCCGGTCCGGTTGGCGACGCCGAGCTTCCGGTAGATGTTGGAGACATGGAACTTGACCGTCTGCTGAGTGATCCACAGCTGGCGGGCGATCACGCCGTTAGTGGCGCCTGACGCCACCAGCCGCAGGATCTCCAGCTCACGGTCGGTCAGGGAGGAGTGGTTATCGGCGACGGGGACGCCGGCCGCGCCGACCGCGCGAAGGTTGGTCGGAGCGTGGACGATATGGCCATTGGCCATCTCCCGGACCAGCGTGGCCAGGGCCGCCGAGTGGACTGACTTGGAGACGGCGCCGTTCGCGCCGGCCTGGAAGGCACGCTGCAGCCACTCCCCCTCCAGCACCAGCGCCAGGATGATCACGTGAATCTCCTCATCGCGCTCCTTCAGCGCCCGGATCAGCGCGATCGTGAGCTCCGACCGGTCCGCCTCGTCGATGAGAACGATGTCGGCGCCGGCCTGGGCGATCCGAGCCGCCGTGGCCTCACGCGGGTCCGCGTATCCGATCAGCGCCAGCGCGCTGTTCTCGCGGACGCCCGCCCGGATCGCCGCCACGATCAGCGGATTGTCAGCTACGACGACCAGCCCCTTCATGAGCGCTCACCACTCCCGGTGCCGTAGCCCGCCAGATCAGCTGGATTCATCAGTCGCCTTCCGATTCGTTGCCCCACGACCCAGGCTGCCCTCCTCGGCTAAGGGGGCGGCGGCGAAGCCCCTAGGTCTATCTTCTGCTGGTCTACTAACGGGTCGAGCTCCGCTGCACTCGCGGTGGGTGCCCGGATTTACATGAAGCCGGCGTTGGGGAGAACCGGAGGGATGCTCAGCGCGTCTCAGGCGGGGGCCGGCGCTCCGGGGCGGAACCGTGCGCCTCCAGTACACTCGCGCGGTAGGAAAGCGAGATCTGTTGCGGACCCGAGCACCGTCAGGGAGGGGAGGGCTTTGAGGCGGCTGCTGGTCGTGGCCGAGAGTTCGCTGATCGTCGAAGCGATCGCCATCGGCCTGCGTAACAGTGGGGAGTTCAATCTGCTCGGACCGGTGGACCGCGGCCGCGTCTCGGTCCAGGGGATCCTCGAGACCGAGCCAGATGTCGTCCTGGTGGATGAGATGGATCAGCGGGAGCAGATGCTGTCGCTGATCCGCGGGCTCACGGCGGCGGCCCCGGAGGTCACCGTGATCGTGCTCACGCTGGCCACGGACCCGGCGTGGCTGGACGACATCTTCGCCGCCGGAGTCAAGGGTGCGGTATCGAAGGCCACCCAGCCAGCCGCCCTGGCAACGCTGATCCGTGAGACGGTCAACGGCCACGTTGTCAATCTCCACAAACCGCTGGGAGCTTCCCCGGCGGGGGGCGCCAGCCGGACAGCGCCAGATGGGGTGCTGTCCCCCCGTGAGCTGGAGGTGCTCCAGCTGGTGGCCGCCGGATCGACGAACGGCGAGATCGCACGCCAGCTGTGGGTCACCGAGCAGACGGTGAAGTTCCACCTCTCCAACATCTACCGGAAGCTGGATGTGGGCAATCGGACCGAGGCCAGCCGCTACGCGCACCTCAACGGTCTGATCAGCGGCGACGGCCCCAGCGGCGCTTAGCGCCGATACCGTTCCAGCGGACGGGGCGCCGCTACCCCTTCGGCCAGCACTGGCGGGCGCACCAGGGACTACCGTGCGCGGACCGCTGCTCGGCTTACGGCACGACATGGAGGTCGGCGGAGGCGGGTGGCCCAGCCAGCAAGGACTCACGCTCGAATGCGCGGGAACAGCCGTCAACCTCTGATCAGGAACCTCGTTGTCGTTGCCCAGCGGTCGTTGGTGATGGAGGCGATTGCCCTCGGCCTACACGAGTGCGGCGAGGTGACCCTGGTGGCGCCCGAACGTGGCCCTCAGGCCGCCTTGGAGGCGGTGCGGCGCGCCCGGCCCCAAGCGGTCCTGGTTGAGGATATGGACCGCAGCGAGATCGTCCTCGGCCTCATCCGGCTGATCAGCGCCGAGGACGACTCGACGTCCGTCATCGTCCTGACCATGGGCATGGACGGCGCCTGGCTCGAGGCGATATTCCAGGCCGGGGCCGCCGGCGCGATCTCCAAGGCGACGGATCCGGGGGTGCTGGCCGCGCTTGTCCGGGCGACCCTCGACGGGCAGGTGTTGCACCTTCACCGCGGCCGGTCGTCCCCCCCGGCCCGTGGGCCCGAGCCCGTTCCTGGCCAGGGGGGCCTGCTGACGCCACGGGAGCTGGAGGTACTTCAGCTTCTCGCCTCCGGCACGACGAACGCCGAGATCGCCCGTCGCCTGTGGGTGAGCCAGCAGACGGTCAAATTCCATCTGTCCAACGTGTACCGCAAGCTCGGCGTCGGCAACCGGACCCAAGCCACCCACTACGCCCACGTGGCCGGGCTGGTCCGGACCCTCCGCGACCTACCCACTTGACCAGTCCGGATCGGTCGGAGAACCACCCTGATGGTCATGTACGGAGCCACGATCCCGACCTACGCTCCGAGCACGATGACACACACGATGACTGAGGAGTAAGCCCGGATGGACCTACCACTCTTTTGGGGCGTGATCAAGCGGTACAAGCGCCTGGCGATCGGGGGCACCGTGCTGGCCGCGCTCCTCGCCGTGCTCACCTACGGTACCCCGAGCGTCTCCGGCGGCAAGCCGACGATCGTGCCGCGCAGCATCCCCACCTATCAGAGCCAGGCCGAGTTGCTCATCTCCCAGTACGACGGGGTCTTCGGACGGGCAGACGCGCAGACCCTCTCCGTGGGCACGGCCACGTTCCTGTCCTCCCTGTCGCCGATCTATGCCGGCATCGCGAACGGAACCGTCGTGCAGGCTGCGGTCCGGGCATCCAAGCTGCCCGGCACCGTGATCGCCAGCGAGGGCGTGGATCCGAACACCGGTGCCTACACGCCCTTTGTGAACATCACGGCATCGGCACCGACAGCACAGGGGGCTGAGAAGCTCGTCAAGCTCGGCATCGCCACCTTCCAGAATTACATCGCGCAGATGGAGGCGAATACGAATGTGCCCCAGAGCGCTCGCGTGGATCTCCAGGTCGTCAAGACGGGCCTTCCCGCGGTCCTCGTGTCCGGCCACAAGGTGACCCTGCCGCTCCTGGTGTTTGTCGCGGTGATCATCGCGCTGATCGCCCTCCTGTTCTCGTTGGAGAACAGGGATCCGCAGACGGCGGCGGCGCTCGGTCGCGTCCCCGCGGGATCCGGACCGGGGACCAACGGCCTGAACGGCGGGAGCCCGCTACCGGCACGGTCGATCTTCGTCCCCGCCGGGACGCACACCCGCGACCTCGGTCAGCACCAGCCGAGGGACATGCAGTCAGGCCAGGTTGGAGCGGTGCTGCTCGGGCCCGGAGCGGCCGAGAAACCCAAGAGGCGTTAGCGCGCGATGTCGAGCCTGCGCAGTCGCGGCCTGGTCTCGAGGCCGGGAGCGATCGTCGGTGCCCTGGGCCTGCTGACCGTTACGGTTCTGGCCGGCTCCCAGATCGGCGTGATCGTCGTCGCCGGGGCGATCCTCGGCTTCTTCGTCGGTTCGCTCATGAGCCGGGTCGCGGCCAACTGGACCTGGCTGGTGTACGGATTGGCGGCGATTGATCTCCTCATTCCCGAGGATGATCGCTATACCCTGCACGGGTCGGGCAAGCTGGGTTTCGAGCTTGAGCCGTATCGGGTGGTCCTGACCCTCATGATCGTCGGCTGGGTGGCGGCATTGATGGTCGATCCGCGCGTGCGCGCGCGTAAGACCAAGTTCGAAGGTCCGTTGCTGCTGATCTGGTTCGCCATCATCGGCTCGGAGGCGTTCAACCCGGGGCGGGTGGCGGCGGTGCAAAGCGCGGTGACCAAGGCGCTCATCCTGGCGCTCTCGCTGACCCTGTTCCTGTATGTGGTCGTGAGCGTCGTACGCAAGCGGGAGACGATCGACCGGCTGCTGCAGGTGCTGGTGGCGTCTGGGTGCGTCGTCGCGCTCGGTGCGGTGATTGAGCGCGAGACCAAGTTCAACATCTTCAATCACCTTCACTCGGTGCTGCCGATGTTCAGCTTCAACCTCGCAGCCGAGCTGGCGGGGCTGCTGCGCAACGGTCACTTCAGGGCCCTGGCGTCGGCCGGGCATCCCATCGAACTGGCCAACGAGATGGCCATGCTGACGCCCCTGGCGGCGTACCTCGCGATTCGCGGACGCAAGCTGTGGTGGATGGCGCTGCCCATCCTCCTTCTGGCCAACCTGTCGTCGGGGTCTCGGACTGGGATCGTCGGTCTGCTGGCCGTCGTGGCCGTCTTCCTGCGGCTCAGGCCGCGCCAGACATTCCGGTGTTGGCCCGCTCTGATTCCGGTCATCCTGGTGCTTGCGGTCTTGATGCCGGGAGCGCTCAGCGGCGCCATCAACGCCTTCTTTCCGAAGGGAGGACTCATCGCCCAGCAGAGCGCGACGTTCGCTAACAAGGGGCAGGTTCAGGACGGCTCACGGCTGTCACGGATCGGTCCCCAGCTGACCAATGTGTTCGCCAAGCACAACGAGTTCTTCGGCGAGGGCTATGGGACCCGGATCGTGGGACGGATCTCGACCGGAGCGCCCGGGGTCACTCTGGCCAGCGGGCAGATCCTGGACGACCAGTGGTTGGGGAATCTGCTCGAAACGGGGTTCCTCGGGCTTATCGGCTGGATATGGCTGTTCACCCGTGTCGTCAGGAGACTTGGCGCACGGGCGTTGAGAGAACGGGACACGACTGACGGCTGGCTACCGGTGGCGCTGGCAGCGGCGATCACCTGTTATGCGGTGTCGATGTACCTCTATGACGCGGCCAGTTTTATGCAGGGCACCATCCTCATGTATGTGCTGCTCGGTTGTGCGAGCTCGCTGCTGTGGCTGCCGGTCACCAAGCGGGTGGGGGCCGCCGAGACGCCGCGGCTCTACCACGTTCGCCTCCCGAGCCGGGCTATCTCAGTCCCGGATACGGTGGGGCGGGGCGGCTGAATGGCTGACCGAGTGGCTGACGCGCCGGACCCGCAACGCCCCGAGCTCCGCGCGCGGGTCCTATCCGGCTTCATCTGGAAGCTGGCCTCGGTGGGTCTGTCGCAGGTCCTCAACACCGTGGTGTTCGTCGTCCTCGCTCGTCAGCTCGCCCCAAGCCAGCTGGGCATCGCCGCGATGGCCATGGTGGCAGCGGAATTCGTCATCGTCTACTCGAATTTCGGCCTCGGGGTGGCGCTCGTCCAGAAGCCGGTCATCACCGAGACCGACCGCAGCACGGTGTTCTGGGCCAGCACAGCTCTCGGCGTGATGATGGCGGCTATCTGCGTGGCCATCGCCCCTCTGGTGGCCGCGTTCTACCACACTCCCGAGGTGGCGTCTCTCTTGAGGGTCCTTTCCCTCTCCTTCCTGTTCACCGGTCTCGGCTCGACTCATCGAGAGCTTCAGTTCCGGGCGATGAACTTCCGCCTGCTCGAGATCCGGCTGATGGCGGCCGGTCTCGTCGGGGGGGTGGCCACGCTGATGCTGGCATTCGCGGGCGCGGGCGCCTGGGCGATCATCGTGGGCGACGTGGCCGCCGCGGCTGTGTCCACGGCTCTCCTCCTGGCGCTGGGGGGGTGGACGCCCCACCTCATCATGAGCTGGACAAGCCTTCGCGAGCTCGGAGGGTTTGGCCTTCGCTTCATGGGCGGCGCGACCTTCACGACGCTCAACAGCAACGCGGATAACATCCTGGTCGGGCGGGTACTCGGCCAGGCGGCGCTCGGTACCTACGGGCTGGCCTACAGCGTGATCCTGGTGCCGTTGACCCGATTGGCCTGGCCGGTGGCCCAACTCCTGGCGCCTGCATTCGCTCGGCTCCAGCATGACCGGACAGCACTGGCTGACAGCTGGTTGCGGGGCACGCGGCTGATGCTGATGGTGTTCCTGCCGGCGATGCTCACAGTAGCCGTCACCGCGCCGGATCTCGTCCATCTCTTGTTCGGCTCCAAGTGGGACGCGGCAATTCCCATCATCCGGATCCTGGCTCCGGTGTGCGCAGTGCTCAGCATTCAGGCGACGTCGGACATCGCCATCCAGGCGGTGGGTTGCGTGCGAACCTATCTCTGGATGTGTGCCCTGTCGTTTGCTCTCAACCTGGTGGCGTTCGTCGTCGGCATTCAGTGGGGTTTGACCGGTATGGCCACCGCCTTTGGGATTTCCACGCTGATCTTCATGACCGGCTATCTGATCGTGGTCGCGGGCAAGATCGGCTGTTCACCCCGGCGGATGGCCAAATCGCTCCAGACCGTGCTGTCGGCCGCCCTGGCCCTCCTGATCGTTGAAGTCGCCTGCTATGAACCGCTCCGGCAATCCGGCGTTTGGCCGATACTCCGCGTCGGCGCTGTGGGTGTCTGCGGTCTGGCCACGTACGCGCTGGTGTGCGCTCTGTGCGACCGAGACACGCTGGTGGAGCTCCTCAGCGTCGCCGCGAAGGCCCTGCGGGTCCCCGAGCGCCTCATTCCTCGGGCGCTGCAGACCACATGAACCTTTTTGGAAACATCTCAGGACGGGATAGAACATTGCCTCGGCACTGGCGAATCATCGTGAGTATCTGCGTTGCGGTCGTGCTCGGCGCGACGTTCATGGGCCTGGCCACGAACAGCTCACGGTCTCACTGCCGGCCGTCCTCACACCGCTGCAACCACCGCGGTACGAACAGCTCGCCCGTGGGCTGCTCGGGCCCTTCGCTGCGCTGCGACCGAAACTCCATCTATGTGGCGGAGCACGCCCGCGGCAAGGGACAGGGGAGGTCCTGCGGCAATGCGAGGGGCGTTGCCTGGTTCAACCACCCAGCCAATTGGCAGCGGGGTGTCGGCCACATTCGGCCGGGCGTGATCGTCCGGCTCTGCGGGCAGATCTCCTCCAGGTTGGTGGCGTACGGGTCCGGTCGGAAGGGGGCGCCGATCACCGTGTATTGGGAGCCGGGGGCCACCTTGAGCTCGCCGGATTGGGGTGGGCACGCGGCGTTTGAGACAAATGGGCACCGTTTTCTGACGCTGGATGGAGGAGTTGACGGTTCGATTCAGGCGACCGCCGACGGGTCAGGGCTGGCCGATCAGGGCGTGGCGAGCATGGGGGTCATGGCCATCGGTTGCTCGGGCTGCACCGTCGAGCATCTGACGATCGAGAATCTGTACCGGCACACGCTGGCCTCGGATACGTCGGTGGATCAGACCCTGGATAACGCGATCCGCTTCTCAGGGTCCAATGTCACGATCGCGGATAACCGGATTCATGACGTGGGCTGGGCGCTGGTGGCCGACTGGGCTAATGGGGACCGTAACGCGTCGATCCACGGGAACAACATCTACAACACCGACCATGCGTTCACGTCGTCGTCGTCATTCCCGCGCGGGCGCATCGGGCCAATCGCCTTCTATGGCAATCATCTCCACGACTATGCCAACTGGGATACCCCAACCGATGCCTATCACCATGACGGGATCCACTGCTTCACGTCGGATAACGGCGCCGGCCCGTCACATTACGCCGGGTTCTACATCTATGACAATGTGTTTGGCGGCAACACGGGTGGCAACATCACCGCGCAGATCTTTGTGGAGGGTGGCGCCGAGGGAACCCCGTGCGCGGACGCCACGTCGCAGATCTGGGTGTTCAACAACGTCGCCAGCGTCAGCCGTGATGTGTATAACGGCATCTTCGGCTTGTTCTCGGGCTCGCCGCACGTCCTGAACAACACTATGATCGGACCTGACAACGTCGGCGGCGGCGTCGCCTTCGCCTCCACCAACCCGATCGCCAACGAGGATTTTCGCAACAACGTTGTCACCACCGCGAATGAGCTGATGGTCGTGGGCGCCCAGGTGGCCTTTATCTCAGGCGCACCTAACCACAACGTGTACGCCAACGGAGGGAACAATGCCTTTGTCTGCGGGAGGAACTTCTACAGCTTCGGGCAGTTCGGCAGCTGGCGGGGGTGCGTGCGAGGCGACCAGCATTCACTCCGGGTGCGGAGTGTGCGGCTCGATGCGCGAGGGGCCCCCCAGCTCGGATCGGCAGCGCTGCACGCCGGTTTGAACCTCACTCCGATGTGCACGGGACACCTCGCTGCACTGTGCCGGAACATCCTCGGGCGCCCCCGCGCCGCACACGGCCGGTGGAACGCTGGTGCGTATTAGCCGTCGTGGAATCGGCCTAGCCCTCCGTCCAGTCTTCCCGTCCGAACCGGGGGGTCCGGACTGGCACAGGCCGGCGGTGACGGCTACGTTCTGGAGCATGACCGATACGCTGTCCTACGCCGCAATCACGCCCACCCGCAACGAGGCCGAGAACCTCCGGCGGCTGGCGCCGTGCATGATGGCCCAGACACTGCGACCGCGCCGCTGGATCATCGTGGACAACGGCTCCACCGATGAGACTCCTCAGATAGCTCGAGCGCTGGCGGCGGAGCATGACTGGGTGTGTCTACTCCAGGTGCCCGGCGACGTCGTGGCGACCCGAGGAGCGCCGGTCGTCCGCGCCTTCCATGCCGGGGTGGCGGAGCTGGTGGAGCCGCTTGACGTGGTGGTCAAACTGGACGCTGACGTCGCCGTCGATCCTGAGTACTTCGCGCGCCAGCAGGAGGCCTTTGAGGACGATCCGGGCCTGGGGATCGCCGGCGGTGTCTGCATGGAGCCTCAGCCCGACGGGACCTGGGCGGCGGCCACGGTCGTCTACGATCACGTCCGTGGGGCCATTCGTGCGTACCGATGGGAATGCCTGCATCAGGTGACGCCGCTCGAGGAGCGGGTCGGCTGGGACGGGGTGGACGAAATGAAGGCGCAGGTCAACGGCTGGCGGACCCGGACGATCCCGGGTCTGAGCTTCCTGCATTACCGTGTATACGGTTCACGCGAATCCAGATGGCACATGTGGTCACGTGAGGGCGATATGTCGCATTTTATGGGATATCGCTTCTCCTACCTTCTGGCGCGCACCTTGTACTACATGCGGCGGGAGCCCAGTGCCGTGGGGATGGTCTGGGGCTATGCCGTCGCGACGGGACTCCGGCGGCCTCGGGTTGCCTCGAAGGAGGCGATCGCTCAGCTGCGTGAGCTGCAGAGAGTGAGTGCCCTTCCGGCGCGGGTGCGGGAAAAGTTGGGGAAGACCGCCAACCCGCTGGCGGGCTGACGGCCGACGCGGGCAACGCGGTCGGGGACGGCCGTGAACCGGTCGGGGCGCCTCTCCGCCGGACTGCGGCCGTGAGAAGGGGAGGCGTCAGGCCGTTACTGGGGTGAGTTATGTGCGGGATCGCCGGCATACTGGCCCCTCCGGGGCAAGGGCCTATCCGACGCGACGTGCTGGAGGCGATGTGCGCGGCCATCCAACATCGCGGCCCTGACTCCCGCGGGATCTTCCTGGACAGCGGGGTCGGGCTCGGGATCCAGCGCCTCCGAGTGGTCGACCTGGTGACCGGGGACCAGCCGATCTTCAACGAGGACGGTTCGACGGTGGTCGTCATGAACGGCGAGATCTACAATTTTCGCGAGCTGCGGCGCGCCCTGATCGGGCGGGGCCACCAATTCAACACGGATGGCGACACCGAGGTGATCGTCCACCTCTACGAAGAGCACGGGGTGGATTGCGTCCGGCATCTCCACGGGATGTTCGCCTTCGCGCTGTGGGATCGGCGACGCCGCCGACTGCTGGTGGCTCGCGATCGGATCGGCAAGAAGCCGCTCTTCTACGCGCTTCGCGACGGGGGAGTGACATTTTCCTCCGAGCTGCGCTCGCTGCTAGAGGGTCACGACTCTCCCGGAGCGGTCGATCCGCACGCGGTCGATGCCTTTCTGAGATTCGGCTACGTTCCCGCGCCGCGGTCGGTGTTCACCGGCGTGCACAAACTGCCCCCGGCCCATACCCTGGTGGTGGAGGACGGGCGGGCCACGCTTGAGCGGTATTGGCGGCTTGACTACTCGCGCAAGCTGGAGGTCAGCGATCCTCGCGAGCTCATCGAACCGATCCGGGAACACCTGCGTGCCGCCACGCAGAGGCGGATGATCGCGGATGTTCCGTTGGGAGCGTTCCTGTCGGGCGGGATCGACTCCTCGGCGGTCGTTGCCGCGATGGCCGAGGCCAGCAGTGCACCGGTCAAGACATTCTCCATCGGCTTCGAGACCGAGGCGTTCGACGAACTGGGGTACGCCCGGCGGGTTGCGGACCTGTTCGGCACCGACCACCACGAGTTCGTCGTGCGTCCGGACGCGATGGAGATGCTTCCCACCATCATCCGTCAATACGGCGAGCCCTTCGCCGACGCCTCTGCGATCCCCAGCTTCTATCTGGCTGAGCTCACCCGGAGCGAGGTCACCGTCGCGCTCAACGGCGACGGCGGCGACGAGTCGTTCGGTGGGTATACGCGCTACGTGTCAAATCGGCTCGGGGCTCGCCTAGACCGGCTGCCCAGGTCGATCAAGGAGCTTCTTGCTGCCCGGGCAGGGCGACTGGGCGGGGGCGACCTGACCAGCATGTCCAACAAGGCGCGGCGGCTGCTGGAGGGCCTTCCGCTGGGGCCGGCGGGGCGATATGAGCGTTACATGTCATGGATCGATTCAGACCAACGAGGTCAGCTGTACAGCGACGACTTCGCGGCAGAACTGGGTGGGGAGCCTGACCCTGAGGTGATTGCAGGTCCCTGGAGCGAGGCCTCCGGGAAGGATGTACTGGACGTGATGCTCGAGGTGGACGTACTGTCCTATCTGCCCGGGGACCTGATCACCAAGATCGACATCGCAACCATGGCGTACGCGCTCGAGGCCCGCTCCCCATTGCTCGATCACGAGCTCATGGAGTTCGCGGCGTCGATCCCCGCTGACCTGAAGGTGCGAGGGCGCGAGAAGAAATGGATATTCCGGGAGGCCCTACGAGGTTGGATCCCGGACGACATTCTCGACCGGCCCAAGCAGGGATTCTCAGTCCCGATCGCTGAGTGGTTCCGCCATGACCTGCGTGACCTCGTGCACGACGTGCTTCTGGATCCCCACACCCTGGGCCGCGGCTACTTCCGTGCCGACACCGTGACCTCGATGTTGGGGCGGCACGACGCCGGAGCGGAATCCGAGACGAAGCCTCTCTGGGCCATGTTTGTGTTCGAGCTCTGGCAGCGTGAATTCCTGGATGCGGGCACGACACGCCCGGCGCTGGAGGCGGCGGGCGCCGGCGCGTAGCGGCTCCCGGGGGCGCCCGGGGACCCCCATGGCCTCCGGGGGCTGACCTGAGGCCGCTACAGCGACAAGAGATCGGGCTGCTGGCCCAGAATGGCCGCCCGGACCGCCGTGCTCAGACGTTCGCTGTGCATGGTCCGCCGGGAGGCACGAGGGGGGGACGACTCGACCGCGGTGCGCAGCTCGGCGGGCGTGGTGGCCACCAGCACGGTGCCGCGCGCGGCGAGCGCCGAGGCCAGCTCCACCTGATGGTCGTCGACGGTCTCGCCGTGGCGTTTGAGCCGGGGGAAGACAATCGGAACGTGACCGGCCTGAAGCGCACACATGATGCTGCCGACGCCGGCGTGGCTGACCACATGGTCGGCCTGTTGCATCAGCTCAACCACGCGGCCGAAGGGCAGGAAGTCGTAGGCGATCCGGCAGGGCGGTGGGGCCACCGGGCCATGCTGGACGACCAGGTCGCCGGCCGGGAGAGCCGAGAGGGCCAGCATCATTCGGGCAAAACCGGCCGGGCTCGATCCGCAGGTGACGAAGATCACACGATGCTCCCGGCGTACGTCGCTCGCTTCCAGCGTCTGGTGGTGGGCCACTGCACGAAGAACGCGTGGCTGAACGGGTAGACGAGCCGGCCGGTCAGGGCCGGTCGCTGCACGCGCGTGAAACTCTCCACATAGATCAGCCGCACGCCAAGCAGGCGGCCGACGACGAAGAAGGGCACTGCCAGCCCGGCGCCGGTGGAGAGGATCACGTCGGGCTTGTACTCTCGGATCATCCTCCACGCCAGTCCGGCGTTACGGAACAGGTTCGGAATGTTCCGGGCCGTCGGAGCATGGGCAAACACGACCTCGTTGGGGTCCAACAGGTACGTTGAATCGGCTGCCCTCAGACTGACCCAGCGGGTTTCGAAGTCCTCCCAGGCGGGCCGCAGGGCCATCAGCTGGAGCAGATGACCGCCGGGACATGCCACCAGCAGGATGCGCTGCGGCGTGGTGCTCACGCTGTCACCGTGTCGGCGGCCCTGACGGCCTCGCCCAGCGAGACCAGCCTGAGGTCACGGGTCTGGCACCCGGCGGCGATGGCGGCAATGGCCCCGGCCGTCGGCTGCGCGCTGGGACGCCGCGCATACCGGGCAGAATCGTGCAGGAGGACGATGGCTCCATCGGCGATCTGGCCGTTGGCAACCGCCGCGATTCGGTCAGCGTCCACGTCCTCCCAATCCAACCCCCAAGCTGACCAGTAGACGGTCGTCATCCCCAGGCTCCGGCAGGCATCATCTGCCGCCGTGGACATCTTGCCGTACGGCGGCCGGTACCAGCGGCAGCGGATGCCGAGGACGTCCTCCAGCGCAGCCGACCCCCGGATCAGGTCGTCCCGGCTGCTCGCCGCATCGACTCGGTCATGACGATGGTGGCCGAAGCCGTGCAGGCCGACCTCATGTCCGCGCCGCACCACCTCCTGCGCCAGATCGCGATGGGCGATGGCCTGCTCACCGAGCAGGAAGAACGTGGCTGTGGCGCCGCAGCGCTCCAAGGCGTCGAGCACAGCCGGAGTCGCGTTCTCGTCCGGGCCGTCGTCGAAGGTGATCACAACCTGGCCCGCCGCCGGCGCGCGCTGGATGCCCGGATACTGCTCCCATCGCCGGGCCCGGCCCGGGTGCCACGCGTACAGTCGTTCCCGCGCCGACTGAGGAAGCAGGGAGCGAAGCCGGTCGGCGTTCTGACGTATGCTCACCGAACTGTCCCTCGGTGTCCCGGGGGGGACGTGCCGGCGGCGGGATGACAGACGGTCAGAGTCACTCTCAGCTCACGGTACGCCGACCGGGACCGGGGTACGCCGGTCGATCGGTGGGTTCAGGCGGGCCGCCCTGAACGATTGGCCAGTGAGGCAACGGGTGGACCCTCACGCGGTCGATGACCGCTGGCGCAGGACCTGTAGCGGTGTTCTCAGGAGCAGGCGGAGATCAAGTCCCAGAGACCACCCGCGCACGTAGGCCACATCCATGTCCAGCGCCTCGAGGTAGGTGCAGTTGGCGCGGGCCGTGACCTGCCACAGGCCCGTGATTCCCTGAGGCATGGCGAACCGCTCCATGTGATGGGGTTCAAACACCTCGGTCTCGTACGGGATGCACGGGCGCGGCCCCACCAGCGACATGTTCCCCCGGAAGACGTTGATCAGCTGCGGGAGCTCATCGAGGCTGGTCCGGCGGAGGCCCCGCCCGAAAGCGGTGACCGCATCCGCGCGCTCCAGCTTGTACATCCCGGCGCTCTCTTCGGCGCTTGTCACCCTGGAGCTTGATTGGCGGATTGCCGCCAGGTGGATGGCGTCGTCAGTCCCGACCTTCATCGTCCGGAATTTCAGGGCAGTGAACTCCTTCATGTTCGTGCCCAGCCGCGTCTGGCGAAAGAAGATCGGACCGTCCGAGTCCAGCCGAATCCGGAGTGCAATGTAAAAGAAGAGCGGCGCCAGCACGGTTAGCGCCAGCGCAGACGCTGCGATGTCAAGAGCGCGCTTGAGCATGCGGGCAGTCGGCGAGGCGTGATTGGGCGGCAGTCCCAGGAGGGGCAGGCCTTCCACTGAGTGGACGGTCATGTGCGGGCCCACCAGGTCGAACAGGCGCGGGACGAGATCGATCTGGACGGGAAACGCTCGCAGCTGATGGAGCAGAACGACGAGTCCCTGCTCCGGCTCGTTGGAGAAGGCGATGATCACTCGCTCCACATCAAGGGTCTTCACGGCCTCGGCCAGACGCTCCGGTCCACCGAGGATGGCCAGGTGGTCGGGGAGATCACCGCGCCGGGACTTCGGATCGCGATCGATGAACCCCACCACGTTCAGCCCGTACTCAGGATGTTTGACCAGCTTGCGAGCGATCAGCTGACCAACCTCGCCGGCACCCAGGATCAGGGTGTTCTGCACGTAGGCGCGGGACCGGCGACACAAGCGACGGGTGACCGTGCGCATCATCGGAAGGAAGCAGATGGTGAGGATCCAGAAGGTGAGCAGTGCGTAGATGCTGGGGCTGGTACGGCCGAGGAGACGGGAGAACACCAGCAGGAGCCATGCTCCGATGGTCACCAGGTAGAAGACCCCCACGATGTCGTCGGCCGTCGAGTGATCGGCGTGTTCCTGATCGGCGCGGTACAGGCCCTGGAGCTTGGCCACCACGATCCAGCACGGCAGTGTGCAGAAGAACACCACCATTTCCCGGGTCGAGCCGAAGGTGCCGCCCTCCCCCCAGAACAGTGTGGTCACCAGGTACGACAGACTGAGGCCGAGCAGGTCAGCGATCATCAGGCTGCGAGGGACCAGGCGGATCCGGCGCTCCAGATCCGAGCGTCCCAGCAGCGCTCGGCTGTGGTCGTCCATGGCGGCGACCAGGTCGCCGGCCACAAAGATCTCACCACCCGGCTGGTCCGCCGGCGGAGGGACCGACGGGCGCCGGGAGTTGATCTGTGTCACCGAGCTCATGACGCGCAGCATGAACCGGAATGCGGCCCGCGCGCTAGGCCAGGATCGTCTCCAGGGGCCAATCCCGGTCGGGGGACGGGGTACCTACCTGACCCTTCGTCCAGCTCGCCGGAGCACCCCAGCTCTACGGTATGTCCCGGCGCACCTCAGCCGCAGGCGCCGGAGATCACTCCCTGCGGGACGGCGATCGATTGGTCACACGGGGTGCCCGCGGCGGCAAACACGCACAGAGAGGCTTGATGGGCAGACAAGACAGGAACGGTCGGGTGAAGCGCATCATCACCGCCGGGGTCGTGGCTACGATCGCCGTGGTCGCCCTGCAGGCGGCCAGCCAGGCGGTCGACTTCAGCGTCTACAACCTGAGCCTCCGTGCACTCAACTCGGACACGCACTACAGCGTGTTCGGAATCGCCAGCCTGCTGGCCCAGACCGCCGTCGCCGCGGCGAGCGCTTGGCGCGCTGGGCGCCTGGAGCAGCGCCGCCCCGCATGGCTGGCGCTGGCCACGCTGGTGGCCGTACTGGTGATCGTCCGGGGAATGACCACTTTCAACGCCGCGCTCCTCGCCGTGCCTCTGGCCTGCGTGTTCTGGCTGCTGTGCCGGCTGACCTGGCGGGATCCCCGCCCGGCCCGCGCCGTCGTTTGGGCCGGGCTGATGCTCATGGTGGTGTCGCTGCTGCTGCACAAGCTGGGGCTGGCCGCGGACACCAGCACCGCCAGTGATTACACCTGGGCGTACCAGATCACGGCAATGGTCAAGCACGGCGGGGAGCTCGCCGGCTGGATGCTGGTGGCCACGGGGATCCTCGCGGGCGTGACCGGCACCGTACACGCCGCGAGCTTTCCGGGCCGGGGCCCGTTATTGGTCAGAGCCCCCGGACGCGAGACGAACCTGGACGCCAGCGAGTGACATGAGAGAGCTGCCCCCGCCCATCGACGTCGTCGTCGTCTCCTACAACAGCCGTGGCAGTCTGAGGGCCTGCGTGGAGCCTCTGGCCGGTCTGGACGGCATCACGGTGATAGTGGTCGACAACGCCTCCTCCGATGGCTCGCTGGAGGCGATCGCGGACCTGCCCGCTCGGACGATCGCGGCGGGCCGCAACGGCGGGTTCGCCGTGGGCTGCAATCTCGGTCTCGCCGCTGGCGACGCGCCGTTTGTCCTGTTCCTCAACCCGGATGCCGCCATTGACCAGACGGCGCTGCGGCGTTTGGCCGACGTCCTAACGGCCCAGCCTGAGGTGGCCATCGTGGGCCCGCGTACGATCGGACCGGACGGAGTGCTGGTCCCGAGCATGCGGCGCTACCAGCGGCTGGGTTCCGTATGGGCGACGGCACTGTTCGCGCACCGGGTATTCAAGCGGGCAGCGTGGGCCAACGAGATCATCCGGACGGCTGACGTGTACGACCATTCCGCGGATGCCGAATGGCTGTCCGGTGGCTGCCTGCTCGCCCGGCGCTCGGTCCTGGAGTCGGTGGGAGGGTTCGACGAGGGCTTCTTTCTGTACAACGAGGACATGGACCTCTGTGCCCGGGTGCGCGCCGCGGGGTACAGAGTGCGCTATGAGCCGACCGCGGTCGCCCATCACGAGGGGGGTGGCTCGGCGCCTCGGACTGCGTTGTATGCGGTGCTGGCGCGCAGCCGCATGCGCTTTGCCCGCCAGCACGGCAATTCGCTGTCGGCCGGTGCTCAACGGCTGGGCCTTGCCACCGGCGCGTTCACCCATGTCATCGCCAACGCCGCTCGGCCTGCCCATCGGCGTGGTCACGCCGCGGCGCTGCAGACGATCGTGGAACCGGCCGCCCGGCGCGGCGCCGGCATTTCGTAACCCGCGGCTCCGTGGAGCGGGCGCTCCGTAGCCGCGGGACCTACTCGGCGACGCCGCTTGGATCGGCTTCTTGAATCTGATCCCAGTCCTGATCGGCCTTGGACAGGAACCAGTCGTTGCGCAGCTCGGCGAGCCGATGGCTCAGAGCAGTGTCCGAGCAGACGCAGGTCGGATGGTGCGCCCGGGTTCGGAAGAAGCCGCGCTTGCGCAGGACCCTCTGGAGGTCGGCGACCGAGGTTCCGCAGTCTACGGTTGACACGCTGTCTCCGAAGAAGGCGAGACTGTGGCGGACGAGCTCGTCGAGGGTCTGCACGTCCCCGTCAGCGGCATACAGGTCAACGATGATGCCCTGGGGCAACTCGACCGGCTCGGCTCGGCGGAGGACGACATAGCCCACGGCTCGCCCGTCCCGCCGAGCGACAAAGCGCCGGTAGCTCAGCCCCGGGCACTCGACGAAGCGCCAGTTCAGAAAACGGGCGTCACGGGGCGAGATCACGCGGTGATCCCTCCGGGTTCGCTCCCAGAGCTCGTCGATCTCAGGACCGAAGCGATCTACCTCGGCCACGCTGGCGAGTCGCCGGCCGCGCAACGGCTGCGTGACCAGGTCGCGCAGCCTCAGCAGGGGGTTGACGAGCCGGGGGAAGATCACGTGGAAGCGAAACGCGTCACAGCCCACCCGTGCCGCGACGTGGGCCCGGCGGTGGTTGGCCGTGCGCACCAACAGGTAACGCCGGACGTCAGTGGCGTCCAATCGCACCCACCGCGTCAGCTGGGGAACCTCCGCGAGCGTGACGCAGCCCTGCCTCTCCGCCAGCCGGCGGCTCGCGCGGGCCATGGTCAGCGCCATCAGGATGTCGACGTCATCGGCAACGGCGTTGTGCAGGCGGTGACCCAGACCGCCGCCGCGATGGCTCGGGAGAATCATGATCTCGACCGCCCAGCCGGCTTCTCGGGTCTTCCCGTCAACCTGAAGGAGTGTGTTCTGCACGCCGATCTGACCGACGACCATGTCGCCGTCGACCGCCACCCAGATCGGCAGCTCGTCGCCGTCCCCGCGCCCGAACGGGTTGTCGACGAACTGCCAATTCCAGCGTGGCGCTGCCTTGTAACGGGCACGCTCCCCGTAGGCCTCTTCGATGAACCTGGCGATCGCGGGCGCGTCGGAGCGGGACGCCCGTCGCACGATGACGGCTATCGGGATCGCCCCCAGCGAGCGGCGCGGCGTTTCGTCGCGGAGGCGTGGATCATCCAGCGATACGCTCCCCGCGCCTTGAGGTGGAACACCAGCCGGCCATCGTTCGGATCCACCGCCACGCGGCCTCGGACGAAGTCCCGTCCGGCCGGATCGGCATACCGAGGATCGATGCCGAACACTCGTTCATAGCCGGCCTGGCGACAGGTGCCGACCACCCGGTCGTCATATTCGCCATAGGGGAACGCCAAGAGCGAGACTTGGCTTCCGAGCAACCCGGCCAGCCTATGGCGAGATGTGGCGATCTCCTCTTCCAGGCCCGCCACATCGAGCCGGGGGAGATGCGGGTGGGTGAGACTGTGCGATCCCAGCTCGATGAGGTCAGGCAGTGTTCGCAGCTCGTCACAGGTCATCACCTGATCGTTGATTCCGGGCCTCGTATCCCAGCCCGGCTCCTGCCCGAGGAAGTCGACCGGGACGAAGATGGTGGCCGGAAGTCCCCGGCTGAGGAGCTCCGGCACGGCATTCGC
Organism: uncultured Solirubrobacteraceae bacterium; assembly: GCA_963753235.1. Taxonomy (GTDB): domain Bacteria; phylum Actinomycetota; class Thermoleophilia; order Solirubrobacterales; family Solirubrobacteraceae; genus Palsa-465. Next base: position 258,990 of record CAVWBJ010000003.1, read on the forward strand.
TCGGACGCTCCGGAACGCATCGTCGAACGTGATCGCCACGCAGGAGCTCCCGGCAGGAAGCGACCCGGTGTGCCCGGCGCGCACCACCGTGGTGCGCGACAGCGCTCGCATCTGAGCGGCGAAACGAGAGCGAGCCTGCTCCGGGACTCCGTGATAGTAGAGCACCACAAACCGGGCGGGCGGGCGGCGGCGAGCCAGCTTCATGAGACCGCGCCAGAGCGCTTCACCTGAGTACCACAGGATGCTGATCGCAACTTTCACGCCTCTCGCCTACCAACGGTCCTCGGCGAGCGGGTTTGCAGAATCACTGTCCTGACCTATCCATCCGGCCAGTGTCAGCGGTGGCGGTCATCGGCGCGTGCTCCGGTGACCGTGGCGCCTCGCTCGAAAGAGCATCCGGCACCACCACGTTGATAGAGACGACGTACGTGAGAAAGTGGAGCAAGGCATGTTGAACGGTCTGATGATGGACGATTTTCAACTGACCCTCACCGCGCTGGTTGAGCGGGCGGAGCAGCTGACGCCGGGGGCTGCCGTGGTGTCTCGCCGTGGTGACGGCTCGGTGCACCGCACGACGATCGGTGAGTGCGCCGCGCGTGCGCGTCGGCTCGCCCAGGCCCTGGCCGACCTCGGCGTCCGCGATGGCGACCGCGTCGCCACGCTGCTGTGGAACCAGACCGAGCACCTCGAGCTCTATTTCGCCGTCCCGCTGATGGGCGGAGTGATTCACACCCTCAACCCGCGTCTAAGCCCCGACGATCTCAGCTACATCGCCGCCGATGCTGAGGATCGCATCCTCGTCGTTGACGAGTCCCTCGCCCACCTGGTGGACTCGCTGGAGTGGGACTTCGAGCAAGTGATCGTCGTCTCCCGGTCCGGCTGCTCATTGGCTGGCGCTATCGAGTATGAATCGCTGATCACCTCGTCGGAGCCGATGAGCTGGCCGGCGCTCGATGAGCGACGGGCCGCTGCGATGTGCTACACGTCGGGCACGACAGGCCGTCCGAAGGGGGTCGTCTACTCGCACCGAGCGCTGGTTCTGCACTCGCTCGTGTTCGCCCTGCCGAACGCGCTCGGGATCAGCTCCCGTGACGTGATTCTGCCGGTGGTTCCGATGTTCCACGTCAACGGCTGGGGACTCGCATACACGGCTGCCCTGACCGGGGCGGCGTTGGTCCTGCCGGGACCCCACCTGGACCCGGTCAACATCCTGGACCTGCTCGCCGGCGAGCGGGTGACGTTCACCGCCGGCGTGCCCACCGTGTGGATGGCGGTACTCCAGGCCCTCGATGCCGAGCCTGACAGATGGGACCTCGGTGACCTGCGACAGGTCAACCTCGGCGGCGCGGCGGTTCCGGCGAGTCTGATCGAGTGCTTTCACCGTCACGCGCTCACCGTGGTGCAGGGCTGGGGCATGACCGAGACCTCCCCGTTGGGAACGGTGTCCCATCTGCCCAGTGACTTGGAGGACATCACTCCGGCCGAGCAGTTCGAGTATCGCGCTCGCCAGGGCACCCCCATCCCGCTCATCCAGATCCGCGCTCGCGCCGAGGATGGAGCGCTGATCCCCTGGGACGACGAGGCGATGGGCGAGCTGGAGATCCGCGGTCCGTGGGTCGCCGCCTCCTACCACGGCGGCACGGGCAGCGACAAGTTCACCGAAGACGGCTGGTTTCGTACCGGCGACGTCGTCCGCATCAACCAGCGCGGATGCATGCGCATCTGCGACCGGTCCAAGGATCTCGTCAAGTCCGGCGGGGAATGGATCTCGTCGGTTGACCTCGAGAACGAGTTGATGGCTCACAGCGCAGTGGCCGAGGCGGCGGTGATCGCCATCCCTGACGACCGGTGGGGGGAACGACCACTTGCTGCGGTTGTGCTCCGCGACGGGATGGAGGCGACGCCCGAGGAGCTGCGCACCCACCTCGGCGGCGAGTTTGCGAAATGGCAGCTCCCCGATCGGATTGAGTTCATCGGAGCGATCCCGCGGACCGCAACCGGCAAGTTCAAGAAGACCGCCCTGCGCGAGCGGTTCGTGCCGGCGGCTCAGGTCGAAGAGGTTTCGTGATGATGGCTGAGCCGACTGACACGGGTGGTAGGCTGCCGTCCATCATGATTGCGCGATCGAGGTGGTTCATCCCGTTCTTCGTCACGGCGATCTTGGCCGTCACCGCAGCGACGAGCCTGGCCGGGACGACCCATGGTGGACGTCTGACTGGAACCTGGAGCGGCTACATCACCGGGGGTAAGCGTCAGCACATCGTGGTCGTGGTCAATGCCAAGGAGACCGGCGGCAGCTGGAGGATCAATGCCCGCTGCTACGGCCCACTCAAGCTCCAGGACATCTCCGGCGGATATCACCATTACCTCCGGGAGCGCGGTCACGGATCGACGTGCGCCGGCGGAGACGTCGACTGCCTGAAGCCCTACGGCGCGAACGTGTACGACTCCGTAACCTCACACCTCGGGGGTGCGTGGGACCAGTGGGGCACCCTCAGGCGCGTGCGCAAGGCGTAGCTGCCGCCGGTCGTGCGCAAGGCGTAGCTGCCGCCGGTCGTGCGCAAGGCGTAGCTGCCGCCGGTGGGCGGTGATTCTGACCACCCCGGCGTTACCGGTTGCGGCCGAGCCGCTCGTGGCTGTTGACCCAGTTCCCGGCAAGAACCGCCGAGGTCAGCGATACCTCGCCGGCGAGCGCGGTGGCGGCGCAGATCTCGGCGAGCTTGTGCGCCTTGCCCTGGCCGCAGCAGCCAAGGAGCTCCAGACACTCGCGCTGCGTGGCCAGGCCGGTACCGCCACCGTAGGTGCCCACGATGAGACTGGGCAGCGTGAGCGACCAGTAATAGTCGCCGTTGTCCAGAAGCCGTCCGTAGGTGATGGCGGCGTGTGACTCCGCGATGTTGGCGACGTCCTGGCCCGTGGCGATGAAGATGGCGGTGAGGCCGTTGGCGGCGTGCGCGCTGTTGGAGGCCGTGCCGGCGAGGAAGCCGCCGACCATGTGAACCTGGCGGTAGTCGTACACGTCCTTGGTGTCGACGCCCGTCATCTGCCGCAGCACGTCCTGCTTGATCACCGCCTCGGCAACCACGCGCTTGCCCCGCGTCAGGAGCATATTGATCTGCGAGTGCTTCTTGTCGGTATCCATGGCGCCGGTCATGTAGTACTCAGCGCCGCCCGGGTAGTTGGCCGTGATCCATTCGCAGGCGGCGTAGGTCGCCTTGGCAGTCATGTTCTGTCCGGCGGCGTCGCCCGTCGTGTAGTTGACGCGCAGGTAGAGCATCGGGCCCACCTGGTACTGCCCGATGTAGGTGAGTTTGCCGGACCTCGTGGTGCCCTCGGCGACCGCGCGGATCGCGTCCTCGTGCGCACCGATCCAGCAGCCGAACTCACGCGCCTCCAGGGCGCTGGCGAAGACGAAGACCGGTGCGCGCTGCATGTGGTCGTCGACGACCGTCGTGCTCACACCGCCGCACTCGCTGAGCAGGCGCATGCCTCGGTTGTAGCTGGCGACAAGCGTCCCCTCGGTGGTCGCCAGCGGTACGTAGAAATCTCCCTGAGCGTGCTCGCCGTTGATGGTCATCGGACCCGCGACGCCGAGCGGCACCTGCGCGACACCGGTGAAGTTCTCGACGTTGCCCGGCAGTGCGCCGGGGTCGAAGGAGAACTGACCGACGTGGTCGAGGCTCGCGCCGGTCTGCTGGTGCAGAAACGCCCGCCGCTGGGCGGCAAGTTCAGGCGTGTAGTCATCGTCTTGGGCCCGCGGAATGCGTGGGGCGCTGGTGTTCATGAACATGCCCTATCAACGCTCGCCGCCCGCTGGTCCTTGTACGCCGCGCGACGAGCAGCACGTACTCCCGCGGCGCGGCAGCGCGTGCCCCCCCGGCGCGGTGGAGGCGAAGGGGGCATCCAGATTCAGAGCGGCGAAAGCGGACGGAGGAGCGGGACGTTCTTGACCCAGACGGGGCCGACGGCCCTACGCCGGCCGGGAGCGGCCGAGGAGGCGATGTGGTGAGTACCGAAACAGCGTTCTGGCATCCATACGCGGACATGGGATCGGTGCGCCTGTCCGAGCACGTGATGGAGCGCGCGGAAGACGTGTGGGTGTGGGACACGGACGGGAACCGATACTTGGACGCCACCGCGGGCCTGTGGTACGCAAACGTGGGTCACGGCCGGCCTGAGATTGGCGCCGCGGTCGCCGCTCAGATGAAACGCCTGGAGGCATGTTCGGCGTTCTTCGACCTCGCCAATCCGCCGGCGCTGGAGCTCGCGGAGGCGCTCGCGGAGCGGGCGCCGATGCCGGCCAAGGTCTTCTTGGCCTCGGGTGGAAGTGACGGGATCGAGACGGCGGCGAAGCTGGCCCGCCGATATTGGTGGGAGATCGGTCAGCCGGACCGGACCGTTCTGGTCAGCCGCACCGCCGCTTATCACGGCACGCATGGATTCGGAACCGCGCTTGGCGGCATTCCCAGCAACCGTCAGGGCTTCGGACCGCTGAACGAGACGATCCAGGTGCGCCACGACTCGTTGGCGGAGATGGAGCGGGCATTCGCACGGATCGGTGCGGAGCAGGTGGCGGCGGTGTTCATGGAGCCGGTCATCGGTGCCGGCGGCGTCTACCCGCCCGCACCTGGCTACATCAAGGGCGTCGCCGAACTGTGCCGGCAAACTGGTGCGCTGCTCATCGTGGACGCCGTGATCTGCGCGTTTGGTCGCCTCGGCACATGGTTCGGGATCGAGCGCTGGGATGTGGAGCCGGACATGATCGTGTTCGCCAAGGGCGTGACCAGCGGGTATCTCCCGCTCGGTGGCGTGGTGGTCTCAGAGCGAGTCGCCGAGCCGTTCTGGGGCGAGCCGGGGGGCCCCATCTTCCGGCACGGCTCGACGTACGCCGGTCACCCCACGTGCTGCGCGGCCGCGCTCGCGAACATCGCGCTGCTCGAGCGTGATGACCTACTGGCGCGCGGGCGTGAACAGGAGCAGTCTCTGCTCGATGCCCTGGCGCCGTTGGCGGCGGACGAGCTGGTATCCGAGGTCAGGGGCGGCACCGGAACGATGGCCGCCGTCGAGCTGACCGCCGAGACCTGCGAACGACGCCCCCGGATCGCCGCCTCGCTGGCACTGCACGTGCGCGCGGCCGGGGTGTTTGTGAGACCCGGCGGTACGGCCATCGCCGTTTCACCGCCGCTCACGGCCGGGCCGGAGCACTTCGCCCTGATTGCCGAGGCTATCGACCACGGCCTGAGCGCGCTCCGCGAGGACGCGTTGCTGGCGGCGTAGCCGCGGCGGATCTTCGTCCTCACGCTGCCGGCGGGCGGACCAGGACGTGAGCGTGGCGGGCAGACCAGGACGTGAGGTGGCGGTCCGCCCTCACGCTCTGCCGCGCCCTCACGCTCTGCCGCGACCTGAAGGCCGGGCCTCCTAGGCGCTCTGCCGCAGCGGTTGCGACGCGGCGGGGCACCGCTTGGCGCTGGCGACGGCGGGCACGACCGCTTCAATGAGGTGCGGCCCCGGATCGCCGATGGCCTGCTGGAGCGCGCTCATGAGCTGGTCGGAGGTGTCGACCCGGCGGGACGGAACGCCGAGCCCGGTGCCCAGTTGCACGAAATCAAGGCCAGGCTGTTCGAGGCTGAGCAGCTGCCTGGCGATCGGCCCGGCTTGAACCTCACCGAGGCGGTCCAGCTCATTGCCGAGGATCCCGTACGCGCGGTTGTTGAAGATCACGACGGTGACGTCGAGTTGCTCGCGCGCCATCGTCCACAGCGACTGGATGGTGTACAAGGCCGAGCCGTCCGCCTGGAGCGCGATCACCGGTCGGTCCGGACACGCGATCGCCGCTCCCACCGCGACCGGCAGCCCCTGGCCGATCGCGCCGCCGGTCAGGGTCAGCCAATCATGGCGAGGAGCCCCGGCGGTGTTCGGTGCCAGCGCCGCCCCTGACGTCATCGCTTCGTCGGAGATGATCGCGCCTTCGGGCAGGATGGCGCCCACGGCTTGACAGACCGCCTGGCCGGTAAGTAGGCCGTGGGGCGGCGCCGGGCTGGACCGTTGTGCCAGCACCGGCGTGACGCCCTCCGCGTCCAGGGCCTCGACCAACGCCTCCAGGCTCATGATGACGTCGCAGGAGGGTGGCGAGAGCACGTGCACATCGCAGCCGGCGGGCAGCAGAGAGCTGTCCTGACCGGGGTAGGCGAACAACGAAACGGGCGGTTTCGCGTCCGCCACGATGAGATGCTCCAGCCCCTCCAGCTGACGGGCGGCGAGCTCCGGCCAATACGCGAGTCGCTCCACCGCCGGCAGGCCGGCGCCGCGTTCCACCCTGGTCGCCTGTCGCTCGGCGAAAAGCTGTAGCCCGGTGGCGGCCGCGACCTGCGCGGCGGCGATCAGGCCACGTTCGCGGAGGGCCCGCCCACCGAGCAGAATGCCCGTTCGGCGGCCACCCCGGATGAGTCTCGCGGCGGCTTCGATCATCTCTCCGGATACCCCCCGGACGGCCGGCGACCCCGGCGCCAGCGCGGGGTGGACACCCTCCTGCCAGGCCAAATCGGCCGGCACGATGAGCGTCGTTACCTGACCGGGGGGCCCGGCCGCGGTAGTGATCGCCTCGATCGCGTCGTAAGGAAGCTCCTCGGGCCTCCGTGAGGTTCGCACCCAGGCCGAGACGTTGCGCGCGATCGTCTCGATGTCGGACTGCAGCGCGGCGTCGTGCTGGACGTGGTAGCTGGCGTTATCCCCCACGATGTTGACGACCGGAACGCGCGCGCGGCGCGCGTTATGGAGGTTGGCGAGCCCGTTCCCCAGGCCGGGGCCCAGGTGCAGCAGGGTGGCCGCCGGGGCGTCCGTCATCCGTGCATAGCCGTCGGCCGCTCCGGTGGCGACACCCTCGAACAGCGTCAGGACGGCTCTCATCTCCGGCACCGAATCCAACGCGGCGACGAAGTGGATCTCCGACGTACCGGGGTTCATGAAGCACGTGTCGACCCCCGCGCTCACCAGCGTGCGGATGAGAGCCTCTGCGCCGTTGCGAATCATCTGTGGTTGTGAGCTGAAGCCTGGATCACGGATGGTCTTCGGCTAACTAAAACGACCGAGCACACGCCAAACTGACGCCGGCAGCGCCGACTCCTCAAAAACACGGGGCCCACCTCCGTTAAGTCCGAAATGGCGGAACCAGCATCGGTCACAGAGGGCGAGCGTCGGCCCAGGCTCCTGATCGTGGACAACGGGCTCACCAGAGCCAACCTTCGCCTGGTGCTGGACGGCTGGCTCGAGGTATGCGCGGAGGCCGAGAGCGCGGAGGGGGCGATTCGCAGTGCGATGCGCGAGCAGCCTGACCTCTGCCTGGTGGGTGACGGCCTCGGCGAGGAAACCCTGGCAACCGTCCGCGGGATCTGCCGCGCCGCGCCCCGGGCCGCGGTCGTGGTGCTGGCCCTGGAGCACAATGCCGACGACCTCTTGGAGCTTGTCCGGGCCGGGGCGGTCGGCTACGTTCCCGGCCCGCTGGACGCGGAGCGCCTACGCAAGGCGATGGGCGCTGTCGCCGCCGGCGAGGCGGTCGTTCCCCGGTCGATGATCCTCGACGTCCTGTTCGAGCTCCGCACGGCCGGTCCAGACCGAGACGGCCTCACGTCCCGAGAGTCGCAGGTCTACGGGATGCTCCGGCGCGGTCACTCCACCGCGGAGATCGCCAAGCGTCTGCAGATCACTCCGGTGACGGTTCGCCGCCACATATCGGAGCTGGCTCACAAGCTGGGGGTCGAGGGCCGTGCCGCGCTGGTGACCTCCCCACTTCCAGGGGTCTGCGGCTCGCCACCGGCCAGACCGCTGGGTTGAACGGGACGGACGCGTGTCGCGAGCGCCGTTCAACGGGCTGAACGATCCTAATGCAAGCGGGCCCGTGTCGCCACCGTTGATCAGGCGGCAAAGTCATTCGCACGGAGATCGGTGAAGGGGCGGATTTTGCAGCCAGCAGGCACGCGGGCAGACGGGAACAACGTACGTTTCGTCGCGCTCGACAAGCAGCACGGAGCGATCCACGAGGAGTTGACAGTTGCGTTCACGCGGCTGCTGACAACGAGTGCCTACACCCTGGGCACCGAGGTGGACCAGTTCGAGGCCGAGTTCGCCGATTACTGCGAGACTGGCCATTGCGTCGGCGTCTCTTCGGGAACGGCGGCCCTCTCCCTGGTGCTGCGCGCGGCGGGCATCGGACCAGGAGATGAGGTGATCGTGCCGGCACACACCTTCATCGCCACGGCGCTCGGTGCCGTGCATGCCGGCGCAACGCCGGTGCTGTGCGACGTCGACCCGGGGACGGGGCTGATCGACCCTGAGGCCGCCCGTGCGGCAGTGACACACCGCACGGCCGCCATCATCGCGGTCCACCTGTACGGCCAGATGTGCGACATGGACGCTGTCGGCGACATCGCCAACTCGCACGGGCTGTTCGTGCTCGAGGATGCCGCTCAGGCGCACGGGGCGCGCTATGCCGGAAGGCGAGCGGGTTCCGTGGGTGACGCCGCAGCGTTCTCGTTCTATCCGAGCAAGAACCTGGGCGCCCTCGGCGACGGTGGTGCCGTGTGCACCCGCGACGAGGTCCTCGCCGCGCGGCTCCGACGGCTCCGGAACCTTGGCCAGCGGACCAAGGGCGATCACGTGGAAGTCGGCTTCAATGAGCGGCTTGACGGCCTGCAGGCCGCGCTGTTGCGGGTCAAGCTCCCGCACCTCGATGCGTGGAACGACGCCCGGCGGATCCGCGCTCAGCGCTACCGTGATCGGCTGTCGCCGGAGGTCATGCTGCTGGAGGAGCGACCCCAGAGCCCGTGCGTCTATCACCTCATGCCGGCACGATTTGAGAACCGCGACGCGGTGGCAGCGGCGCTGCGGACCAAGGGAATCGAGACCGGGATCCATTACGCACCGGCGATGGACGGACATCCGGCGTTGCAGGGCATCGTCGCGGTGGGCAACGACACACCGGCAGCATGGAACTGGGCGGCGGAGGAGCTGTCACTGCCGATGCACCCGGACCTGGGCATAGACGAGATCGAGTACGTAGCCGAGGCCGTCACTCAGGCGACCACCGCGACGGCAACCGCAGGAGGGGCGACATGTTGAAGTCGACAATGCAGATCAACCAGCAGGACCACGTGCCGGTGACCGGTCAGGTTGGCACGGCGGTCGTCGGCCTCGGGTACTGGGGGCCGAATCTGTTGCGGGTGCTGGCCGACAATCTCGACGTCAACATCCGCTGGATCTGTGATCTCGACCCGGAGCGCCTGGGAAAGTATCGCCGGCGTTACCCCAGCGCCCGCGCCACCACCCGGCTCGAGCGTGTGCTGGAGGACCCTGATGTCGAGGCCGTGATCATCGCGACGCCCGTGCACACGCATTACAACCTGGCCGCGCGGGTACTGGCGGCGGGCAAGCACGTGTTCGTGGAGAAGCCGCTGGCGCCCTCCAGCGAACTGGCCGACGAGCTCGCCGACATGGCGGTCGAGCGGGATCGGATCCTCATGTGCGGACACACGTTCCTGTACAGCCCACCGGTCCGAGCCATCAAGCAGATGATCAGCGAGGGCAAGCTCGGTGACATCTACTTCATATCCTCCAGTCGCGTCAACCTGGGCCTGCACCAGCGTGACGTGAGCGTGATCTGGGACCTCGGCCCGCACGACTTCTCGATCCTGCTCTACTGGCTGAGCGAGATGCCGGTGAGCGTCCGCGCCATCGGCCGCGACTCCATCGTCAAGGGCATCGTCGATGTCGCGTTCGTGACGATGACGTTCGCGTCCGGACTGATCGCCAACATCGAGCTCAGTTGGCTGGCCCCGAGCAAGCTTCGGCGCACGGTGCTCGTCGGCTCAAAGCGCATGGCGATCTACGACGACGGGGCGGCCGAACCGGTTCGGCTGTTTGACCGTGGCGTCGTCTACCGGGATCCGGAGACGTTCGGCGAGTACCACCTGTCCTACCGGAGCGGGGACGTCATCTCGCCCCAGATCGAGTCTTACGAGCCGCTGGGGCTCGAGCTGGCTGACTTCGTCGGCTCGATCCGGGCAGGTGAACGGATGGAGTACCAGACCTCGATCGCTCGCAGCGTGGTCCGTCTGGTCGACGCCGCGGACCAGTCGCTGAGGGAGAGCGGACGAGAGATCGCCGTCGAACAGGACATGAGTTCCAACCGTCTCGTGGCCGCGCACGGGCTGGCCGTTCAGTGATGGCCGATCCAGTGTCCAGTCCACCCTTCATCCATTCCCATGCGCTCGTGGAGTCGGAGCACATCGGCCCCGGCACGCGCATCTGGGCGTTTGCCCACGTCCTGCCCGGCGCCGTCATCGGGGCCGACTGCAACATCTGCGATCACAGCTACATCGACGACGACGTGGTCATCGGTGACCGGGTGACGATCAAGGGCCAGGTGGCCATCATCGATGGCATGCGGATCGAGGATGACGTGTTCATCGGCCCGAATGTGACGTTCACGAACGACCGCTTCCCCCGCAGCCGCCACCAATCGTGGCGATGCGAGCCGATGGTGATTGAGCGAGGCGCCAGCATCGGCAGCGGTGCAGTGTTCGTTCCGGGCGTCAACGTCGGCGAGGGTGCGATGGTGGGAGCCGGGGCCGTCGTCACCAGAGACGTTCCGCCGTTCACCGTCGTCGTCGGAAATCCGGGGCGGGTAATCCGTGCGGTGACCGATGCCGAGTGCGTCCCTGGACCCGGAGAACCGGCGCCGGCCGGCGGTTCGCTGGATTCGGCCACCGGAGAATTTGGGAACTCGACAGGGGAACAAAGTTTTGGGAAAGTCGATCATCTGCCAGTCCGCGGATATGGCCGATGGTTGGGGCAAGTCAGGAAGACGGCAGAAGCGCCTAAGAGCATAAGGGGGTAGGTGTGCGTTGACCCACGGCGGTTCCGTGCGGCGCACCCAGGACATATGTCAGCAGCAGCTACACATATCTTGACCGCTGGGCGGTCTGAGGTGTCAGCGGTCGGAGCTCCGGTCCGGAGACTGTACGGCCAGGGCGAGGGTGACCTAGCCGTCGCCAAAGCCATTTCGAGGGCGAAATCAGGTGATTGGGATGCAGTGCGCCTGCTCTACGGCCATTACCGGGAGAGCGTTGAGGCGTACGCCGTCAGCATGATCCGCGATAAGCGAGAGGCGGAACACGTCACCCAGCATGTGTTCCTCAAGCTGGCGACCGTGATCCATACCTACGACCCTCGCCGGGTGCCGTTTCCATCCTGGCTGTTCCGGGTGGCCCGCACAGTCGCGCTGGATCACCTCCGCCATGAGCGGCCGCATGCGGCGGAGGGGCAGCCCAACGTCGTGGTGCTGGGACACGTGAGCGGCGTCGCGAAGCATGAACTCATCGACGACGCGGGCCCGGCCGCCGCACGCGCGGCCGCGTCCTGAAGCACGCTGTCGCCGCGGCGTGAAATGGACGTCGGCCGCCGGCGACGCGAGTCACGGGAGAGTCAAATGATGCAAGGGGGCCTTCAGTGGTAGCTACCGCGGTTCTTCACGATCAAGAGGTTGAGGGACAACCGATCACCGTGGGGCTGGTCAACAACATGCCGGACGCGGCCTTCGCTGAAACGGAGGAGCAGTTTCGGCGGGTTCTGTCCGCCGGCCCGGACGACGGCGCCGGAATCGCCCTGGACCTGTACACCATCACTGAGATTCAGCGGTCGGACAAGGCCGCCGCCATCGTCCGCTCGCGCTACCGGGGCCTGGATGAGCTCTGGCGCAACCCGCCGGACGCGTTGATCGTGACCGGCACCGAGCCCGTCCACGCCCGGCTCGACTGTGAGCCGTACTGGCCGTACCTGGTGCACCTGCTGGAGTGGGCCTCCACTTCGGTGCCCACCGTCATGCTCTCCTGCCTGGCGGCCCACGCGGGCTTCCTTGCGTTCGACGGCATCGAGCGGGTTCAGCGGGTCAACAAGTGCTCAGGAGTCTTTCGCGGCGCCGTTGACCTGTGCGATCCTCTCGCCGAGGGGCTGCCCGAGTCGATCTGCGTCCCCCACTCCCGCCTCAACGAGATCCCGGAGCCGGTGGCACTCCAGGCCGGCTACCGCATCGTCGTCGGATCCGGGTGCTCCGGCGCGGGCTGGGCGGTGGCGGCACGTGAGCATGGGGAGTCGCTGTTCGTGCTCTGCCAGGGGCACCCGGAGTACTCGAGGCTCAGCCTGTTGCGGGAGTACCGGCGAGATGTGCGCCGCTACCTGTTCGGCGGCGGCCCCGCTGAGTACCCGCGCCTGCCGGAGGGTTACCTTTCGGATGACGCGGTCGCGATTCTCGACGCATTTGCGCAGCGAGCCGTTCGGTCCGCGGACGATGCGAGCACGCTGTGGGAGCAGTTCCCGTACGATGTTGTGGCCGATAGCGTCCAGAACACGTGGGCGGGGCAGTCGGCAGCCCTGTACGCGAACTGGCTGCAAGCGGCGCGCCGTGCGACTGCCGTCCCCGCCTGACTCCGAACCCCAGAAATGCGCGACGAAACCCTGGCCATTCACGGCGGATACACCGCTGACTCGACGCGCGCGGTCGCCGTTCCGATCTATCAGACGGTCGCCCACGACTTCGAGGACGCCGACCAGGCCGGGGCGATCATGGACCTCGAGACGCCCGGTTTCCATTACAACCGGATCAACAACCCGACGGTCGATGTCCTGGAGCGGCGGATGACCGCGCTGGAGGGCGGGGCGGCGGCGATGGCGGTGAGCTCCGGCGCGGCGGCGGTCTCGATGTCGGTTCTCAACATCGCCGGCACGGGCGACAACTTCATCTCGGTTCCCCAGCTCTACGGGGCGACCTACACCTATTTCGCCCACGTTCTCCCACGGCTCGGCGTCGAGGTCCGGTTTGCGCGCGATGACCAGCCGGAATCGGTCGGCGCTCTGATCGATGACCAGACCAAAGCCGTCTTCTGCGAGACGGTCGGCAACCCCGCCGGCAACGTCATCGATCTCGCTGCCGTCGCTGAGGTGGCGCACGCCCGCGGCGTCCCCATCATCGCCGACAACACGGTGGCCACGCCGTTCCTGCTCAAGCCGCTGCGGCACGGCGCTGACGTCGTCATCCATTCGCTGACGAAGTTCGTGGGCGGCCACGGGACCACGTTGGGCGGCATCATCATCGACGGCGGCACATTCCCATGGGCGCAACATCCGGAACGCTTCCCGTGGCTGGCCGAACCCGAGCCGGCGTTCCACGGGGTGCGTTACGCCCACGACTTCGGCGACGCTCCCTACGCGACGCGCTGCCGGACGATCGGCCTGCGCAACACCGGCGCCTCACTCTCTCCGTTCAATGCGTTTCTGCTCCTTCAGGGGTTGGAGACTCTCGCGGTGCGTCTCCCGCGCCACGAGGCCAACACCCGAGCCGTAGCCGATTACCTTGCTCAGGATCCCAGGGTCACATCGGTGAGCTTTCTGGGGTCCCCGGATAACCGCTATCACCAACTCGCCCGCCAGTACCTCGGCGGCCGCGTTCCGTCGATCATGACCTTCACGGTGCGGGGCGGGCGCGACGCCGGAATCGCCGTTTTCAACAGCGTCAAGCTGTTCAAACGGCTGCTCAACATGGGGGACGCCAAGTCGCTGATCACCCATCCGGCGTCGACCACCCATCGGCAGCTTCGCCCCGCCGAGCTGGAGGCGGCCGGCATCACTCCGGACATGGTCCGGCTGTCCATCGGGCTGGAGCATCCGGACGACCTGATCGAGGATCTTGATCAGGCGCTGGCTGTCGCCTCCTGATTCCGCGCTTTCAGCAGAGGATGGAGGCGGCGCACGCGCCGAGATCCTCGAAGGCGCGGATTCGGCTCTTGGGCGAGGGGATGTAATTGGTGAAGTGCCGTATGCCTTCGGTGGGTACGCCGAACATCCACAGCCGCTCTTGCGGGTGGCCGTCGACGTCGATGGGATGCGACTCGGGCGTCAGGTCGACGCTGCCGACTGTCACGGCGCCGTATCGGAACTGGCTGACGCGGCCGCGGTTGTAAAGCTCGGACAGCAGTGGCGAGGCGGAGCCGTCGACCCGTGGCTCGTCCAAACGCCCCCGGATCACCAGGTCCACCTCGGCGACGTATGGCTCCCTGAACGTGCTGGACGAGATCCGCGTCCGGGGCTGCGCGAATGGGGGCGCGGTCGCCCCGGCGCCCAGGTCCGGTGCCGGCCCGTACGGCATGCGCAGCAGCCCGGTGTCCATGAGGGCCAGTAGCTGCCGGAAGCGCAGGGCCGGTGGTCCGGCCACCAGCCGGTGAAGCCGGCTGCGAATGTCGACGTTGAAGTCGAGGTAGGAGTCAAGTGACAGGCCGCCCTGCTCGACGACCGACCGCATTGGGTCACGGAAGATGCGGAAGACCTCGGTGGCCGCCTTGACCGGGCTGGCGCCGTTGGGAACCTCCGCCTCCCGTAGATCGTCAGCGAGCGCAGTGTAGACGTAGCGCTCGTAGTCCGAGCTGGAGTCATAGCTCGGCTGGTGGCCGAAGAACACCGCCTCGGCGTCGAAGTTGCCATAGAAGGCCCGCAGCTGCTCAAGTTCCTCCTCAAATCGGCCGTGCGTCCACGCGGTCCGCAGTCGCTCGCCGATCCCAGCGGCGCTTCCGTTGGCGCCCTGCCGCAGGGCTACCTGGGTGTAGTACCGAACGTACATCTCGGCGAACATGAGCGGCAGCAGCTCGGTCCGGACGTCAACCAGGCGTCGCCGCCCCTCCAGCCGGCCGCTGAGCGCATCGAGCGCCGGCTGCGTGCAGATCACCGGCCGGTAGGCACCGGCGAGATCGCTTCCGGTCACCGACTTGGCGGTGAAGGGCAGCCCGCTGCGCGAGAACATATGGATGACGGGCTCGCGTCCGCTGGGGCGATACCGCAGACCGCCTCCGTCGCCGATGAAGTGGCCGCCGCGGCCGACCGTGAGAGCGGTGACCACGTCGAGAGCCACCAAGCCCATTCCTGACACACCGACTGTGGTCCCCGCTCCAACGCCATCCACATATGCCGTGACCGGATACGGACTCAGCTCCGCAGGCCGTGATCCATCCCGTTGCCGGCTGGCGTTGGCGGTGTGTCCCGAGGTCACGATGACCTGATCGACCACCACGGCTCGGCCGCTTGCCAGCCGGACCTCCTCGCAGCCGTTCTGGCGGGCCACGATGTCGACGGCGGCCCATGGGTGGTACACGATCTCCACCGCGGACGGGGCTCCAGCCACGAGCGCGTGGTAGAACCACTGCAGATACTCACCCATCACGCGTCGCGGGAGGAAGTGGTGCGGTTCGATGGGCGCGCCCGACGAGTCAATCAGGCACTCATCGCCGACCCAGCGATAGCCCTGCTCGACGGCCCAGTCGAAGAAACCGATGCCATAGGGGGGCTGGTCGTCCTCGTCGGCATATGGATAGAGCGACAACTGGCCGCACGGGTTGTTGAGCAGAAGATAATCTGGTTGCGAGACGTCATAGACGCCTGATCCCGGAACGTCCGGTTCGACGACGTGTACCTCAACCTGAAGTCCCGGCCGGAGTTCACGGCGAGCCGTGGTCACGATCCGCTCCAACGCGCAGATCCCCCACGGACCGAGTCCGACGATTGCGACCCTTGTCATGCTCTTGCCTTCGACGGCATTCCGTCTCTTTAACGGTGCCGTCGCCCCTGATCTTGCGTACCTGCGCCAGTGCGCGCTCGCGCTCAGGCCAGGTTCGACAATGACCCCTTCGCGCCGCCTCGCCCACCCAGGCGTCAGCTGAGTGTGATCCGCGAGTCCGGACCCAGGCGCATATGGAGCCCGCGAGGCAGCTCGAAGCTGCGCGTCACCTGCGAGCGCTCGCCGATGATGCTGGCCTCGATGCGGTAGCCCGGCTGCCGGATCTCCGCGCCGGCCAGCACCATGGCGTTGTCGATCTCCACGCCGCTGAGGACGGCATCGGTACCGATCGCCGTGTAAGGCCCCACGAATGAATCTTCCAGGACGGCGCGGTCGTCGATCGACACCGGGCCATAGATCACGCAGTTGGAGATAAACGCGCTGGGGCTGATCGAGACCCGGCCGTTGATCTCGTTGTTCTTGCCAAACTGCTCGCGGTCAGCGGCGTCCGAAAGATCGTCGAGCATCATCCGGTTGGCCGCAAGGAGTCCGCGGGTCGATTCGCTGTAGCGCCAGTGCTCGGTCTGCTCACATACCGCCAGTCGGCAGTCGCTGGCCAACAGCCTGTGGACGAGATCGTCGCCCTCGCTCTTGGCTGACTGGAGCTCCTCCAGCAGCGAACGCGTGCCGGGGCCCAGCAGCAGCACCGTATCGCTGGCTCGCCGCTCGGTGGGGCTGCGCAGCGGGACGACCGAGGCCTGCTCCGGCAGGACCGAATCCACGTCGCCGTCACCGAACCGTGCCCACATCGCCGCCACCTGGCTGCGGAACAACGAATCTCCCGGGTGCAGGAGGACCGGGCCCGCGGTCAGCGCCTGCTCGATCTCGGACAGGATCACGGCGCGGCCGTCGCCCCCGGAGGCATCCTGGTAGGAGACCTCGATGCCACAGGTCGGTCCGGCTCCCAGGAGGCGGCCGAGATCACCGCGCACGCGGGGGTGGGCAATGATGCGGGCCCGGGTGATCCCGCTCGCGGCCAGCTCGTCGAAGACGTGCTCGATCAGGGGTGAGTTGGCGATCGGCAACGCGTAGCGAGATGAATGGGATGCCGAGAGGGGGAACTCCGCATCCGCAGCGGTGGCATCGATGATGGCGAGGCTCATGGTGGGTCCGGCATGTATAGCGGTCCAGCATTATCCGCTGTAGCCTCAGGAGGCCGAGGCAGGTTGGAGGTGGTCGGCCTCAGTGGAGATGGAGGAGACGGCATCCCCGCCCAAGAGGACCCTCGTCAGATCTGCGCGCGTCGAGGGCACCTCGAGCTTCCGGTAGACGTGGCGCAGATGAAACTCGACCGTCTTGGGGGTCACGAACAGCTCGGCGGCGATTTGGCGCGTGGTCAGGCCCTGGGCGGCCAGGAGCGCGACTCGCTGCTCGCTCGCCGTCAGGGACTGAGTCCCGGTCGTCCGGGCGTGACGCCTCTGGGGGTAGCTGGCGCTGATCTCCGCCTGAGCGCGCTCGGCCACATCGATCGCCCGGAGCTCGCGGGCCAGCTCGAGCGCTTTGATCAGCGGCTGCCGGGCGGCTCCCCGGCGATTGGCTCGGCGGGTGGCGGCACCGAGGTCGACCAGGGCGTGCAGGTACTCCAGGCGTACCGGCAGCCCGGCGCCCAGCGTGACGGCCTCCTGCAGGAGTTCCAGCCGCCGACGGCCAGCGGACGCCAGACCCAGCGCGCGCAGAGCGCGGATCGTGACCCGCCTGACATCTCCACGCCGGGCCGCGTCGAGTTCCTCTACGGCCAGCTCCTGGGCGGCGGCGGGTTCGTCCAGGGCGATCTGGGCCAGTGCCGCCGTCGATCGCCAGGCGACACGCCCCGGCGGTACTCCGCCCGGCCCGGTCTGCACCCGGCGGCCCGCCTCCAGCGCGTCGGCCAGCGCGTCGACTGGCCTTCTGCGGGCCAGCGCGAGCTGGGCCCGGAGGTCGAGGAGGCCGGGCAGATCACACTCGGGGATGTCATCGGGGGCCTCCAACATGGAAAGTGCAGCGTCCGCCATTTCCAGCTGGCCGAGTTGGATATGGCAGGCGGCCAGGACCCCCCGGAGCGCGTGGCGGGCGCCCCCGGCGGCATCAGGGCTGCTGGCGAGCGCCTCCTCCGCGGTCGTGGCCGCAGCTGCGATCTCGCCACGGTGATACAGCAGCCACCCTCGGCAGCAGGCGATCGCCGAATTTTCGGCCGGCGCGTGTTCGGTGGTCGCACGGCGGGTGCCGTCAGCCAGGATCTCCAGACCCAACTCCAGGTCGTCGACCAGCAACAGCGCGTCGGCGAGACGTACCGCGAGCCCAGGATCGTCACCCCGAGCCCCCCACTGGGCGCCATGGTCCCACGCGAGTTCCGCGAGCCTGCTGATACGGGTGCGCTGCTCTCCGCGCGTGCTTCCTTCGATCGCCATGAGGGCGAGACGGGCATGATCGGTCACGTCCGATGCGTCCGGCTGGGCGTTGGCGAGAACCGGGCCGGGTGAAGGCGCGGTGGCACGCCTCTCGATCATGGTGGGGGATTCGTCGGCCATGGCGGATCGCTCCGCCCGGCCCTGCAGCAACTCTCGCTCCAGTGCTGGGATCGACCGATAGACGGCCCGCTTGAGCAGTGGACTGGTGAAGGAGAGGGGGACACCGGCGCGGAGCAGCCGGAGGTCGGCCAGCGTGTCCGCGGCCCGCGACGTCTGTACGTAGTCAAGCCCGGCCACCGCCGCGACATCCGAGAGAGCCGCGCCGTCGCCGAGCACGGCCACGGCCGACGCGGTTACGCTCTCGGCCTCCGTCAGCGCCGATAGCTGCGCCTTGACCGTGGCCACCACCGCGTCCGGCACCAGTTCTCCGGCGGTTGCCGCGGTGCCTGGAGTCAGTGAGCGCTTCCGGCCAAGGTCATCGAGAAGCGCTCGCAGCAGAAACGGATTGCCCCCGGTCAGCTCAGCACATTCTGCCCAGAAGGCCGGGCCGGCGCGCGGGAATGCCGCGCGGGCGAGGCCCGTGGCGGCGACCGGACTGAGCTCGGTCGGGCCGAGCACGGCCGCGGCCGCCTCGCGGATGCCGTTCAGGGCCTCCGCATGGGTGGGCCGCTCACCGCTGCGGCTGGTCACGACGAGGGCGATGGGCAGTTCCCGCACCCGTACGGCCAGATAGGCCAGGAACTGCAGCGACGCGGCATCCGCGTGGTGGGCATCATCGACGAGCAGCGCCAGTGGCTGTTTCGGGCCGTCCTGGCGGCTCCGAGCGGTCGTGTCCACGGCGGCCCAGAAGAGTCCGTGGATCGCGCCGAACCGCTCCTCTGGCGACGCGCATTGCGCCTCGGGCGTGGCCGGGCGTCGCGACAGCTGCTGGGCCAGTTCCAACGGACCGCGGATTGCGGGCGGCCCGCTGCCCGCAGCCGCCGACAACCGCTGGTCCTCAAATAGCTGGAGAGCCAGCCCGAAGCTGAACTCTCGCTCCGTGGCGCGGCCGGCGGCGCGGAGCACCCGCAAGCCGGCGCGGGTGGCCAGGAGCGCGGCCGCGGCCAGGAGCGACGACCTGCCGTTCCCCGCCGCTGACTCGATATAGACGAGCCCTCCCGCACCCCCGCCCGCTTGATCGAACGCGGCGGCAAGCTGAGCCAGTTCCTCCTCGCGTTCGACCAGCCGGTGATCGAGTCCCGCTCGTGTCCGCGTATTCCGCCGCGCCCGTTTCGCTGGCATTGCCCCTCCAAGGCCGCCGGATCATCCCGCCAACGCCCCATCGGCAACTTCGATCCGGCCCTTTAGCTTCAGCCCTCCAGATAAATACTAGGGGGGTTGGCCGCCCGAATCTACAGACGTCCCTGGAAGGCATTCAGCCCGGCAACCTCATGGGATAACGGCGCAACGTCGTTGTATGCCCATTCTTCGCGACCCCTAAACGGAAAACCCTGCAAAAACTAGGGGGTCCCAGGGTTGCGCGGAAAGAGCCGTTGTAGGTAGCTTTAAACGGGTCCGTTCAGGTTGGACGGATGTTGGGGCACAAGACAAATCGACGATAGGACGCGTCGCAAAGGGGGTGGGCATAGCGGTTCCGACGCGCAACGAGCGCGGCGGTGCCCTGAGCCACAATCATGCAGCATGCAGCTACCCACATCAGGCCGGTGGCATCGGACGAGGGCGCCGCCAGCGGCTTTCGAGCTAAGACGGCCTTGCCGCAGACCGACCGCGAGGTCACAAACGCCGTCGCCCGGGCCAAGGCCGGGGACAACGGGGCCCTCCGTTTTCTGTACATCCGTTACAAGGACAACGTCTACGGATACGTGCTGAGTTTCGTGCGCGATCCGCATGAGGCCGAGGACGTGACCCAGCAGGTGTTCCTCAAGCTCATGTCCGTGATCCACAAGTACGAGGCGCGCGAGGTGCCGTTCACGTCGTGGCTGCTGCGGGTGGCCCGCAACGCGGCGCTCGATCATCTGCGCCAGCGCCGCATGATCCCCTGCGAGGAGGTCTACGAAACCACCCGCGAGTTCGACGACTCCGGCCGCGACCGCCGCTGGGGCCTTGAGCAGGCGCTCGAGTCGCTGCCTGAGGAGCAGCGCAAGGTCGTCCTGCTGCGCCACCTTGTTGGCCTGACTCCCGGCGAGATCGCCGAGTGCATGGGGCGAACGGAGGCGTCGATCCACGGTCTGCACCACCGCGCGCGCAAGGCGATACGACGTGAACTGATCGAGGTGGCCTGCGCGCCCACGGCACGCGCCGGCGCCTGACAGCCTCGTCGGCTACTGAAGCGCGACCTCGACGTCCTCACCGACGTGGAGACGCATCGCCCGGGGCAGGCGGAAGTCGCGGAAGATCATCGCCCGGGGGCCGATCGTGCTGCCCTCGATGCGGCCGCTGACGTGCTTGATGCGAGCGCCCTCGCAGATGATGGAGCGCACGATCTCGGCGCCCTCGATGTCGACGTCGGCCCCGACCGCCGTGTAGGGGCCGATGTACGAGTTGCTCACGCGCGCATTGGCTCCGATGATGCAGGGGCCGAGGATGTGGCTGGACTCGACGACCGCGCTCGGATCGATGATCACGCGCCCCTCGATCTGATTGTCGCCGCTCTGGAGCACCTCTCGCTGCGGATGCTGCTGATCAAGCACCAGGCGGTTGAGCTCCAGCAGATCGAGCGGATCCCCCTGGTAGCGCCGCCAGCTACGGACGACCGCGGCCTCGAGCGTGTGGCCCTCGCCGGCGAATTGCTCGGCGACCTCCAGCCCGTCGATGTCGCCGGGACGGTCCTGCGCGGAGTCGGCAGCCCGGCGAATCATGCCGGGGCCGAACACGCACACCCCGGTCAGTGCCAGGCGGGTCGGTGAGCTGGTCAGCTCGGAGATACCGAGCAGGCGCTGCGTCGACGGGCTCAGGCCGCCCGGGTCGCTGTCGGAGCGATACAGCAGCATCAACATGTCCGGCGCTGTCTCCTGCCGGAGATCGGCGACCTGATCGACGCGCTGGCCAAGGAGCCCGTCGGCCAGCTGGACCACCGCGCGATCATCGCCGACGAAATCCTCCGCGGCTAGCAGGCCACCCAGCAGGTCGCGCCGGCCGTGCTGGGGCAGGTAGGTGGGGACGATCCCGTCGGCCAGTTCACGTTCGAGGCAGTCCCGGACCGAGTCGATGGCAGCCGCGGGTGCCACCACCGCCAGCTCCTCGATCCCGGCGGCGGCGAGGCTCTCGAGGGCGTGGCACGCAATGGGGCGGTTGGCGACCCGCCGCATGGCGGGCGCGTCGCCGCCGTTGGCGGGCGAAGCCGTTCCGAGCACCACCACAACGCCCTTGAGTCGCATCCACATACAACGTGATCACCACCGGTGCGCTCGCGGCGTAGTGCTTTCTTCCATCCGCGGCTACGATGTGAATCCAGATTCACAAGCGGCGAGCGAGGAGGGGCAGGGTGGACCTGAACGACACCCCGGAGCAGGCGGAGTACCGAGCCCAGGCCCGGGCGTGGCTGGAGGCCAATCAGGATCAGGCCCCGCCCCGCAACGGGTCCTATGAGGACGCGGGCTACATCGACGCCCGCCGGGCCTGGCAGCGCCGGCTGGCTGAGGCCGGGCTGGCGGCGGTGACCTGGCCAACCGAGTTTGGCGGGCGCGGCCTGGGTCCGATTGAGCAGGTGACGGTCAACCAGGAGATCTCCCGGGCGCAGGTGCCCGGGATCCTTGACGTGATCGGCATCGGGATGCTGGGGCCGTGCCTGATCGCTCACGGAACGCCCGAGCAGAAAGGGCGGCACCTGGGGCCGATGCTCCACGGCGACGAGGTGTGGTGTCAGCTGTTCTCCGAGCCCAGCGCGGGCTCTGACCTGGCCGCCGTCCAGACGCGGGCGCGCCGCAACGATGACGACAGCTGGACGCTGAACGGTCAGAAGGTGTGGACGACCAATGCCCAGTTCGCTGCCTTCGGCCTGCTCCTGGCCCGGACCGATGCCGATGTGCCCAAGCACAAGGGGCTGACCATGTTCATCGTCCCCATGGACGCGCCCGGAGTCACCGTCCGCGGGCTGCGGCAGATCTCGGGAGAGGCCGAGTTCAACGAGGTCTTCTTCGACGACGTGCGCCTGGAGCCGGATGCCGTGGTGGGGGGAGTCGGCAACGGTTGGGGCACCGCGCTCACCGTGCTCATGTACGAGCGCCTGACGATCGGCTTCGGCTCGGAGAACTTCGGCTCCCCCCAGCGCCTGGCCGAAACGCTGGCCGGCGATGACGCCGCCCGGCACGATGCCGACGCCCGGCAGCGGCTGGGCGCCGTGATCACCGACCTGCTGGCGGTTCGCTACAACGGCTACCGGGCGCTGACGGCCCTGTCCAAGGGGCAGATCCCGGGCCCGGAGGCGGGTCTGGCCAAGGTGACGATGGTCAATGCGGCGATCGCCGCCACCGACCTGGCCGCTGACGTGGTCGGACCCGAGGCGCTGGGCGCCGACAACGACTGGAGCTACCTGATCTCGTTCCTGCCCGGCCTGAAGTCCGCCGGCGGCACCGAGCAGGTGCTGCGCAACACCATCGGTGAGCGCGTCCTGGGGCTTCCGCCGGAGCCGCGCCTGGACAAGGGCGTGCCGTTCTCAGAGCTGCGCGCCATGGAGAAGCAGGCGGTGACCGGATGAACTTCGCGCTGACCGACGAGCAGGAGTTCCTGCGGGAGGCGGCCCGCGGGGCGCTCAGCCGTTTCAAGACGATTGAGGCGGCGCGAACCGCGCTGGAGGATCCGAGCGGACTGCCGGACCTGTGGCCGACCGCGGTGGAGGCGGGCTGGCCGGGGATGCTCATCGGCGAGCAGTCCGGTGGCGCGGGACTGGGCGCGTTTGATGCGCTGCTCGTCGCCGAGGAGTGCGGCCGGGTCCTGGCCCCGGTTCCGCTGCTGGGTCTGCTCCCGGCCAGTGCCGTGCTCGACGCCGCCGGTGACCCGGCGCTGGAGGCGATTGCCTCCGGGCAGCAGCGTCCCGCCTATGTGCCGGCCCGCCCGCCGAGTGATCTGGTTCCCGGGTGGACGGTCGATCCCGCGGCGGGCATGGGTCGCCCGCCCGCGCCCCGCGGCCGGGTGGAGGGTGATCAGGTGGTGCTGGATGGAGCCGCCGCGTTCGTGCCCGACACCCCGGGAGCCGACGTCCTGGTGGTGGTCGCCGCCGACCGAGACCATCAGCCGGTTGGGGTGGCGGTGGATGCGGCGGCCGACGGCGTCGCCGTGGAGCCGGTGCGGGGTTACGACGCCACCCGCTCGCTGGGGCACGTCACGTTCACGGGCGCGCGAGGACGGCGGCTGGGCGTCGATTGCGGCGTCCTCGCCGACGCCTGGTACCTGGCCCATGCGCTGATCGCCGCAGAGTCGATCGGCGCCAGCGAAACCTGCCTGAACGTCAGCGTCGCCTACGCCAAGGAGCGGTTCACATTCGGCCGCGCCATCGGTTCCTACCAGGCGATCAAGCACGAGCTGACCGAGGTCCTGCGCCGCCTGGAGAACGCGCGCGGCCTGCAGTACTACGCAGGCTGGGCCCGGGAGGCCCGGCCGGAGGAGTTCGCCCTGGCGGCCAGCGCCGCCCGCAGCGCTGCGGGCTCGGCACTGGACTTCGCCACGCGGGCGATGATCAACGTCCACGGTGGCATCGGCGCCACCTGGGAGCACGACGCACCACTGTTCTTCCGGCGCGCCCAGCTGTCGCGGCGCCTGCTCGCCGGCACCCACGATGCCACCGACCGGGTGGCCGAGCGCACCATGGCCACCGCCGCGGCCTGAGACATGGCCACCGTCACCCGCTCCACCGACATCGCCGATCCGGCCCGGGCCGTCCTCAACCAGCCGCCGCCGCTGCCACCGGCCAACCTGTTTGAGCTGGACCGTCCCCTGCAGGAGGCCCTGGCCCGGGAGGGTGGCGATTGGGGTGCGGAGCGTGTCCGGGAGGTGGGCGCCGCCGCCGGCAGCGTGGAGGCAGCCGAGCACGGCCGCCGCGCCGAGCGCAATGAACCGCGCCTGACCACTCATGACCGGTTCGGCAACCGGATCGATGCGGTGGAGCTCGATCCGTCCTGGCACTGGCTGCTGGGCGGCGCGGTCAACCGCAGCATCCACAGCCTCCCCTGGCGAGACCCGCAGCCTGGCGCCCACGTCGTCCGGGCGGCGATGTTCATGCTCTGGAGCAACGCCGACGCCGGGGTCATGTGCCCGGTGTCGATGACCTACGCCGCGGTGCCGGCGCTGCGCGACGGCGCGCCGGAGCTGGCCGCCGCCTGGGAGCCGCGGCTGACGGCGCCGGATTACGCCGGCGGCGCGCTGGCCGGCATGGCCATGACCGAGCGTCAGGGCGGGTCAGACGTGCGGGCCAACCTCACCCGCGCCGAGCCGGCCGGCGCCGACACCTATGAGCTGTACGGCCACAAGTGGTTCTGTTCCTACCCGCCGTGCGCGGTGTTCCTGGTGCTGGCTCAGGCCCCGCACGGCCTGTCCTGCTTCCTGGTCGAGCGCGGCCCGGGCATGGAGTTCCAGCGGCTCAAGGACAAGCTGGGCACCCGCTCCCTGCCCTCCTCGGAGGTCGAGTTCCGCGGAGCCCGCGCCCGGCTGGTGGGCGAGGAGGGGCGCGGCGTCCCGGCGATCATCCGGATGGTCAACCACACTCGGCTGGACTGCCTGCTCGGCTCCACCACCTCCATGCGCCGCGGGACGTTGGAGGCGATCCACCACGCTCGCCACCGCCGGGCCTTCGGCGCCCTGCTCGCCGACCAGCCGGCGATGCGCAACGTGCTCGCCGATCTGGCCCTTGAATCCGAAGCAGCGACGGCGGCCGCCCTCCGGGTGGCCCGCGCCTACGACGAATCCGGCGCGGGTGCCTTCCGCCGCTTCGCCACCGCCGTCATGAAGTACTGGGTGACCAAGCGGGCGGCCCCGCATGCCGCCGAGGCGCTGGAGTGCCTGGGTGGCAACGGGTTTGTGGAGGACTCCGGGATGCCGCTCCTGTTCCGGGATTCCCCGCTGAATTCGATCTGGGAGGGATCGGGCAACGTGGCCGCCCTCGACGTGCTGCGGGCGATCGCCCGGGAGCCCGAGGGCCTCCCCGCGTTTCTGGCCGAGTGCGAGTTGGCGGCGGGCGCGGACTCTCGGCTGGACGCGCACCTGCAGTCGGTGCGCCGCCGGGTGGACGAGGCGTTCGCCGGCGGAGGGCCGGCCGAGGAGCGCCTGTATGAGGGCCAGTTCGGCGCGCGGCGCCTGGTGGAGGACCTCGCCCTCGCCTTCCAGGGCTCGTTGCTGGTGCGCCACGCACCGCCCGCGGTGGCCGACGGCTTCGGCGCCGGCCGCCTGACCGGCGATCACGGACGGGTCTACGGCACGCTCCCGGTGGGCGTCGACGCCCAGGCGATCATCGAACGCGCCCTCCCCGCGTGAAGGGACTGGCCTCGCCGGTCAGCACCCGTGAGCGGCTGCTGGCCGCGGCCAGAGAACTGATGGAGGAGGGGGGGTACGCCGCCGCCTCGGTGGCGGCGATCGCCGACCGGGCCGGGCTGGCCTCCGGAACCCTGTACCGGCACTTCGCCTCCAAGGAGGAGCTGTTTGTGGAGGTGTTCCGCTCGGCCTGCCGGAGGGAGGAACGGGCCATGCAGGCGGCCGTCGCCCGCGCGGGGGAGGCTGCGCCCGCGGCGCAGCGGCTCCAGGCCGTGCTGACCACGTTCGCGCGGCGCGCCCTGCGCAATCCGCGGTTGGCCTGGGCGCTGCTCGCCGAGCCGGTCGACCCGCGGGTGGACGCCGAGCGGATCGCCTACCGGGCTCGCTACACCGAGCTGATCGCCGACGGGCTGGCCGCCGGCATCCGCGCCGGCGAGCTGCCTGACCAGGATGTGCGGCTGACCGCCGCGGCGCTGGTCGGCGGGTGCGGCGAGGCGCTGGTCGGCCCGCTGTCGTCGCCGGCCGTCGACGCCCCCAACGCCGACCGCCTGGTGGAGTCCCTGCGGACCTTTATCGGCCGGGCCGTGGGGGCGCCATGACCGTCCGGGTGGAGCGCGACGGGCCGGTGACCATCGTCATCCTCTCCCGGTCAGAGCGGCGCAATGCCGTCGACGGGCCGACCGCGGCCGCCCTGGCCGATGCCTTCCGGGCGTTTGACGCCGACCCGGAGGCGGCGGTGGCGGTGCTGTACGGCGACGGCGGCGGGTTCTGCGCCGGCGCCGACCTCACGGCGGTCGGCTCAGCGGCCGGGAACGCCGTCTCCGACGACGGCGACGGGCCGATGGGTCCCACGCGCCTGCGGCTGGGCAAGCCGGTCATCGCTGCCATCGCCGGCTATGCCGTGGCCGGCGGGCTGGAGCTCGCCCTCTGGTGCGACCTGCGGGTCGCCGAGGAGGACGCCGTCCTCGGCGTGTTCTGCCGCCGTTGGGGGGTCCCGCTCATCGACGGCGGCACCGTCCGCCTCCCGCGACTCATTGGCGAGAGCCGGGCGATGGACCTGATCCTCACCGGCCGGCCGGTCGGCGCCGCCGAGGCGGAGCGCATCGGCCTGGTCAACCGGGTGGTGCCGAGCGGGCAGTCCCTGGCCGCGGCGTGCGAGCTGGCCGCGTCGCTGGCCCGGTTTCCCCAGATCTGTCTGCGCCAGGACCGGCTCTCGGTGCGCGAGCAGGCGGCTCTACCGGAAGCCGAGGCGATGGCCAACGAGCTGCGCCACGGCCGCCGGTCCCTGGCTGAGGCCGGCTCAGGGCTGGAGCGGTTCCGAGGCGGTGCCGGGCGGCACGGCGCCTTTGACTGACCCCCGGAGCGCCGCGGCCCAGCGGCGCAACCCCTCGGCCTGCCCGGCGGTCAGTCCGACCGCCGGGTCGGTGAGCACCAGCTCGGTGGGTCCGGGACGCTCGGCCGCCCAGCGGTGGCAGGTGTCGTCGAAGGCGTCGTCGATCCAGGCCAGCGGCCGGTCCGGACCGGCGTAGCGTTCGATCGCAGACAACTTCCAGTGGCGACCGTCGGCGTCGGGCGGGTCAAACGTCAGATGGGGGAGGCCGGGGGGGAGGCCGAGGGCGTGGGGGAGGTGCTCGTCGGCTCGCTCCTCCCAGCCGCTGCACCACGCCAGGGCGAAGTCAGTGCTCAGACGTTGGATCCGGTCGGCCACGGCAGCGGACAGGAAGTGCGGGATTCCATCCACCAGCAGGTATTTCCCGGCCGGGGGGCGGGTCGGATCGAATCCGAACAGGGAGATCACGCCGTCGATGTCGATGAGGAGGATCGGTTTCTGCATAGCCGGCACATAACGGGGCTTAAGGTGGCATCGCCAGCGTGTGGCACTCCTGGGAGGTGGCGTGAGCTGCGGCCGTCCAGGTTGCCGCGGACGAGCCGACAAAGTACTCAAGCGTGTTTCGGCGGATGCCGAGTGAGAAGTCTTGAGGCGGAATTCGGCCTCGTCTCCTCCCCAGATCCAGAGCCTCATGAATCCCATCTTCGGCATCGTCTTGGCGCTCGTCTGCGCCCTGGCCACCAACATCGGCTTCCTGTTCAAGCACCGGGGTGCCTGCGCCTCGCCCGCCGTCGACATGCGTCGCCCCTGGCAGTGCGCGAAGTCGCTGTTCGGCAACAAGGTCTTCGCCATCGGCTGGGGGATCGGCTCGCTCGCCTGGGGATTTCACGTGGCGGCGCTGTCCGTGGCTCCGCTGTCGCTGGTTCAGGCGGTGCTCGCCGGCGGGGTGGTCCTGCTCGCCATCATGGCCGAGCGGGCGTTCGGCCTGACCATCTCCCGCAAGCAGTGGACCGGAATCGCCCTCACCGCCGGTGGGCTGATCCTGCTGGCGTTCAGCCTGCCGAGCGTGCACACTGCCCACTCTCACTTCTCCACCCCGGTTATGGCCGTGTTTGAGGCGGCCCTGCTCGCCGCGGGGACGCTGCTGATCATGGGCCCGCGGATCGGCGTGCCGGAGCAGCATCATGGCTTCATGCTCGGCGCCTCGGCCGGGCTCCTGTTCGGCGTCTCCGATGTCGCCATCAAGGCCCTGTCGGGGATGGTCGGTGCCCACGGGATACTTGGCCTGGTCAACCCCTGGCTGTGTGTCGCCGTCGGCGCCTCGGTCCTCTCCTTCTACGTGTCGACCAAGGGCCTGCAGGACGGCGACGCCGTCCCGGTCATCGCCGTCACCGGCACCGCGGCCAACGTCTCCGGGATCGTCGGCGGAATCCTGGTGTTCGGCGACCCGCTCTCCGGCCAGCCGGTGATGTTCGCCGCCGAGCTGTTTGCGTTTGCCCTGGTGCTGTTCGCCGCCTGGCTGACCCCGGCCCCCACCCGGGCCGCCTCGCCGCTCGCCGCCGCGGTCTGAACCACGCCGGCGACATTCCTGGTCTCTGTGACCACCTTTGTCGCCAGCGTGGGATAGAACACGGCCCATGAGCCTGACCTCAGCGGCCGAGCTGGCCGGACAGCTCCCCGCCGCCACCGTCCTGGATGTCCGGTGGGAGCTGGCCACCGGTCCCCAGCCTGAGGCGTACGCGGCCGGGCACATCCCGGGCGCGCTGTTCGTCGACCTGGACCGGGACCTGGCCGCTCCGCCCGGGCCGGCCGGCCGGCATCCGCTCCCGGATCCCGCCGCGCTCACCGCGGCGATGCGAGCGGCGGGGGTGGTGAACCACCGGCCGGTCGTTGTCTACGACGGGGCCAACGGCATGGCGGCCGCCCGCGGTTGGTGGGTGCTGCGCTACTTCGGCCATCCGGACGTGCGCGTGCTGGAGGGCGGCCTCGCCGCCTGGGTGGAGGCGGGGGGCGAGCTGGTCGCCGGCGACGGGGCCGCGCCCCCGGCCGGGACGTTCACGGCGACGCCCGGCCACCTGCCGGTGCTGAATGCCGACCAGGCGGCCGCCCTCGCCCACACCGGGCTGCTCCTCGATGCCCGGGCGCCGGAGCGCTACCGCGGGGAGACCGAGCCGCTCGACCCGGTGGCCGGCCACATCCCGGGGGCTCGCAACGCCCCGGTCAGCCTCGACGTCGACGCCGCGGGACGATTGCAGGCGGGTCGGGTGCCCGGCATCGCCCCGGGCACCGAGGTCGGCGTCTACTGTGGCTCGGGAGTGTCGGCCGCCCTGAAGGTCCTGGCCCTGGAGCGGGCCGGCGTCCGCGCCGCCCTGTACCCGGGCTCCTGGAGCGAGTGGACGGCCGATCCGACCCGGCCGGTGGCCACCGGCGACGAGCCGTAACGCTCAGCCCCGGGCGGCGGTCCCCAGGATCGCCCTGGCCACCTGGGCCGGGTCGTCGTAGGTGGCGACATGGCCGCACCCGCGCAGCATCACCATCCGGGCCTTCGGAATCTCGGCCGCCGCCCGCCGGGCCTGGCGGGGGAGAAGCAGCCGGTCATCCTCGCCCCAGGCCACGGTCACCGGCACCGGGATCTCGGCTCCGCCGGAGAACTCCCGGGGGCGCAGCGCGGGCAGGGTCTCGTCAAACCAGGGCGCGCCGGCCAGCGCCCGCAGGCTCTCGGAGGCCTCGGCGGGTGACATCCGCTCCGGATGCTCGACCACCTGGCGAAACGCCAGCCGGCGCAGCCCCGGCCGCACCAGCAGCCGCTCGGACCGGGGTGCGGCCAGCCGCGCCGCCCGCACGGCGAGCCAGAGCGAGCCCCGGGCGAACACCATCTCAGGGGAGCTGGCGAATCCGGCCGGCGAGATCGCCGTGGCCGAGCGAGCGATGCCGCGCCGCGCCAGCTCCAGGGAGATCAGACCGCCCAGCGAGTTTCCGGCGACGTGGGGCCAATCGAACCCCACCGAGCGCAGGAACTCGGCCACCAGCGTGGCCAGCGAAGCCGCTCCGGCCGCTGTCCCGGGCGCGGGCATGGGGGACGCGCCGAAGCCCGGCAGGTCGATCGCCAGCACCTCGTACTCGGCGGTCAGCGCGTCCAGCACCGGCTCCCAGATCTGCCACCGGCTGCCGATCCCGTGGATGAGGACGAGCGGGTCGCCACTCCCCACCCGGTGGTGGTTGAGCTCCATGCGGGTCAACCTAATCAGCCCGGACGGCTCCTGGCGACGTCCCTGGTCCAATCCGTACAATCGTGTCCCCAGGATTCGCCGTCATGGACAATTGTGCTCGCCCGCACATAGGGCTAGCTTTGTACGAAACGGACTACGTGCACCCCAGCGTCAATTCGGAGGAGATTCATGGCCAGCACCGAGCAGGAAGTACGGACCGAGCGCAGCTCGCTGCAGGATCTCGCGCGCCGTCACCTGTGGATGCACTTCACTCGGATGTCCGCCTACGAGGAGCACGAGGTCCCCATCATCGTCCGCGGTGAGGGCTGCTACGTCTACGACGAGCACGGCAACCGGTATCTGGACGGCCTCTCCGCCCTGTTCTGCGTCAACATCGGCCACGGCCGCGCCGATCTCGTTCAGGCCGGCGCCGACCAGGCCAAGGAGCTTGGCTTCTACACCACCTGGACGTTCGCCCACCCCCGGGCGATCGAGCTGGCGGCCCGGATCGCCGATCTGGCCCCGGCCGACCTCAACCGGGTGTTCTTCACCAGTGGCGGCTCGGAGGCCGTGGAGTCGGCGATCAAGCTGTCCCGCCAGTACCACAAGCTGACCGGCAACCCGCTCAAGACGAAGATCATCGCCCGGGACATCGCCTATCACGGGACCAGCCTGGGTGCGCTCACGGCGACGGGCATCACCAGCCTGCGCACGCCGTTTGAGCCGCTGGTCCCGGGCGGCCTGCACGTCCCCAACACCAACACGTTCCGCATGCCCCACGGCCTCTCGCCCCGGGAGCTGGCCGACGCCGTGGCCGAGAAGATCGAGTTTGAGGGCCCGGAGACGGTGGCGGCGGTGATCATGGAGCCGGTCCAGAACGCCGGTGGGTGCTTCACCCCCCCGGAGGGCTACTGGCAGCGCATCCGGGAGATCTGCGACCGCTACAACGTCCTGCTCATCTCCGACGAGGTCATCTGCGCCTGGGGCCGCCTCGGCGAGTGGTTTGGGGCCCAGCGCTACGACTACGTGCCGGACATCATCACCACGGCCAAGGGCCTGACCAGCGCCTACGCGCCGATGGGGGCGGTGATCGCTACCGACCGGGTGTTTGAGCCGTTTGAGGAGGGCACCAACAGCTTCACCCACGGGTTCACGTTCGCCGGGCACCCGGTGTGCGCCGCCATCGCCCTGGCCAACCTGGACGCCTTTGAGCGCGAGGGCATTCTGGACAACGTCCGCAACCACGAGTCCACGTTCCGGGAGATGCTGGAGTCACTGCGGGACATCCCCATCGTCGGCGATGTCCGCGGCGCCGGGTTCTTCCACGCCATCGAGCTGGTCAAGGATCCGGACACCGACGAGCAGTGGTCCGACGACGAGGCCGAGGTGCTGCTGCGCGGCTTCTTGTCCAACGAGCTGTACAGCCGCGGCCTCATCTGCCGCGCCGACGACCGCGGCGACCCGGTCATCCAGCTGTCGCCGCCGCTGATCGCCGGGCCCAAGCAGTTTGAGGAGATCGAGGCCATCCTGCGCCCGGTGCTCACCGAGGCCGGGCAGCGGATGAAAAGCCTCGCCTAGCCGGCACCCCCGCCGGGCCATCCACCACCACCAGCGCCATGCTCACCGTCGGGGAACTGCTGCGCGGGCTTGATGTCCGGCTGCTCAGCGGGCAGGCGGCGATCGACGTTCCTGTGCGCTGGGTGCACATCTCAGAGCTCCAGGATCCGACGCCGTTTCTGTCCGGCGGAGAGATCCTGCTGACGACGGGGATGGCGCTGGGGACCGCCGACGAGCAACGGGAGTTCCTGGCCCGGCTGGCCGACCATCAGCTGGCCGGCCTGGGCTTTGGCACCGGGTTTCGCCACCAGGATGTCCCGGCGGCTCTGCTGGCGGCGGCCGCCGAGCGGGAGTTCCCGGTGTTTGAGGTGCCCTACGAGGTCCCGTTCATCGCCCTCACCGAGGCCGCGTTCACCCAGCTGGTCAATGAGCAGTACGCGGTCCTGCGCAGGGCGCTGGCCGCCCACGAGCGCCTGGAGCGGGTGGTGCTCTCCGAACGGGGCCTGGAGGCCCTGGCCGGGACGCTGGCCACGCTGATCGGCGCGGCGGTGCTGGTGTTCGACGGGCGGGGTGAGCCCCTGGTGCAGCGGGCGTTTCGGCGCTCCCTGGAGGCCGACGAGGTGGCCGCGCTGCAGTCGGAGCTGTGCGAGCGCCGGCACGCCGGACGGGCGTTCCTGCCCTCCCATCCCGGCCTGGCCGACCGATCCCTGGCCCTGCCCGTGGCCGCCGACGGCGGGGCCGGCGGCGCCTCCGGCGCCGCCCGGGCCAACGGCGGTGAGCGTGTTCCCGAGGCCTGGCTGGTGGCGATCAAGGACACCGGCCCCCTGTCTGACTTTGACCGGCTCACGCTCCATCAGGCGGTGACGATCGTCGCCCTGGAGCTGCTGCGCGGCCGGGTGGCCGGGGACACCGAGCGGCGGCTGGCCGGCGACGTGCTGGCGGCCCTGGTCGGCGGAGATCTGGCCGGCGCCGAGCTGACCCGTCGCCTGGAACCGTTCGGTCTGGCCCAGAGCGTGTCCGCCATCGTCATCCCGCGGCTCAGCCACGGCCGGGGCTCGGCCACTCAGCTGGAGGACGCGCTGGCCGTGGCCCTGCGGGAGGAGGCGTCACCCGGGCTGGTGGCCTCCGCCGGGACCGGGGGATCGGTGACCTGCGCGCTCATCCCCGCCCAGCCGGCCGCCGAGGAGGAGCTATTTGCGCTCGCCCGCCGGGTGGGCCGCCGGCTGTCGCTGAGCGTCGGCCGGGGCGTGCACCTGGGCGTGGGACGGCCGGTGCCGGGCGCCGACGCCCGCCGGACCTTCCATGAGGCGCGGTGCGCCGTGGAGGCGCTTGGCTTCGGACTGGAGCACGCCGCCCCCAATGGGGGCGGCGCCACCCCGCCGGAGAACGGTGGTGCGCGCGGGGCGGGCGGGGCGGGCGGGGCCCTCATCGCCACCTACAAGGACCTCGGTTCCTTCCAGCTGCTGCTGTCGCTGCAGGAGGACGAGGCGCTGCGGTTGTTCTGTGACTCGATCCTTGGGCCCATCGAGGCCAGCGAAGGACACTACGGAGGTGAGCTGATGCGTTCGCTTGAAGCGTTCATAGAGGAGAACGGCCAGTGGGAGCGGGCCGCGCGGCGGCTGTACTGCCACCGCCATACCCTGCGCTACCGGATCCGGCGGGTGGAGGAGCTGACCGGGCGCAACCTGAGCTCGGCCCGGGACCGGATTGAGTTCTGGCTGGCCCTGCGCGGCCGGGAGCTGGTGGCATGAAGGTCGGCGTCCCCACCGAAATCAAGACCGACGAGTACCGCGTCGCCCTGACGCCGGCCGGTGTCCGCGAGCTCGCCGATTCCGGCCACCAGGTGTTCGTCCAGAGCGGGGCCGGCGACGGGTCGTCGATTTCCGACGAGGCCTACGTCGCTCAGGGCGCCACCATCCTGCCGGACGCCGACGCCGTGTTCGCCGAGGCGAACATGATCGTCAAGGTCAAGGAGCCCCAGGCGGTGGAGGTCGAGCGGCTCCGTCCGGACCACGTCCTGTTCACCTACCTTCACCTTGCTGCCGACGCCGAGCTGACCCGCGGGCTGATGGAGTCCGGGGCCACCTGCATCGCCTATGAGACCGTCGAGGACGCCCGTGGCCGGCTGCCCCTGCTGGCTCCGATGTCAGAGGTGGCCGGCAAGATCGCCACCCAGGCGGGGGCCTTCATGCTGGAGAAGCCACTCGGCGGCCGCGGCATCCTGCTCGGTGGCGTCCCCGGGGTCGCCGCCGCCAACGTGATGGTCATCGGCGGCGGCGTGGTCGGCATGAACGCGGCGTTCATCGCGCTGGGGATGGAGGCCACGGTCTACGTCTATGACCGCAACATTGACCGCCTGCGCGAGCTCGACATCGCCTTCGGGAGCCGGGCGGACACCTGCTTCGCCACCACCCTGTCGATCGAGGAGCGCCTCCCGGACATCGATCTGGTGATCGGCGCGGTCCTCGTCCACGGGGCCAAGGCGCCTCACGTGATCACGCGGGAGCAGCTGGGGCTGATGAAGCGCCACGCCGTGCTCGTCGACGTGTCGATCGACCAGGGTGGCTGCTTTGAGACCTCCCGCCCGACCACCCACACCGACCCCACCTACGAGGTCGACGGCATCACCCATTACTGCGTGGCCAACATGCCGGGGGCGGTGCCGGTCACCTCCACCTACGCCCTGACCAACGCGACCATGCCCTACATCGTCCACGTGGCCACCTCCGGGGTGCACCGAGCGGTGGCCGAAAACCCCGGTCTGAAGCTGGGGGTCAATGTGGCCGCGGGCGAGGTCACCTATGCGCCGGTGGCCGAGGCCGTCGGCGTCAAGCCCGTCAACGTCGACGTCGCCCTGGCGGGGGTGCCGGCCTGACCGGCCGGCGTTCCCGCCTGCCGGTTCTGACCCACCCCTGCTAACTTCTCTCGCCGCATGCCGACTACCAGCCAACTGATCCGCAAGGGGCGCACCGCGCCGAAGAAAAAGCTGGCCACTCCGGGCCTGAAGTCCGGCAAGGGTCGCAAGAAGAAGGTGGCCGCCCCGCAGCGCCGAGGCGTCTGCACCCGGGTGTACACCACCACGCCCAAGAAGCCGAACTCCGCGCTGCGCAAGGTGGCTCGTGTCCGGCTGACCAACGGCATGGAGGTCGGCGCCTACATCCCCGGCGAGGGCCACAACCTGCAGGAGCACTCGGTGGTCCTGGTGCGCGGCGGCCGCGTCAAGGATCTCCCCGGCTTCCGCTACAAGGTCATCCGCGGCACGCTGGACGCCGCCGGCGTCGGCGATCGCAAGAAGGCCCGCTCCCAGTACGGCGTGAAGGCCAAGTAATGCCCCGTCGCGCTGCCGCCCAGGTCCGGCCGATCGAGCCGGATCCCGTCCACCGCAACCGCCTCGTCCAGCAGGTCATCAACAAGGTGATGCTCGACGGCAAGAAGTCGGTGGCCGAAAAGATCGTCTACGACGCACTGGCCATTCTCGGCGAGCGCAGCGGCAAGAACGCCGTGGAGCAGCTGGAGGCCGGCATCAAGGCCCTCACACCCGTGCTGGAGGTCCGCTCCCGCCGCGTCGGTGGCGCCACCTACCAGGTGCCGGTGGAGGTGCCCGCGCGCCGGGCCCGCACCCTCGCCGTCCGCTGGCTGGTGCTGTTCGCCCGCCAGCGCCGGGAGAAGACGATGGCCCAGCGCCTCGCCCATGAGCTGCTGGACGCCCAGCAGCAGCAGGGCAACGCCTACAAGCGCAAGGACGACATTTACCGTATGGCGCAGGCCAACAAGGCCTTCGCCCACTACCGCTGGTAGGACCGCGGACGCGCGTACCGGCCTTGACGCCGGTGCGCCTGCTTCTCTGCGATTTCACTCGCACCCCCTGCGAGTGAATCCGCAAAGTTCGCTCAGCCGGCGGGCGCCGGTCTCGGCGCGGGGGACGCGCTGCCGCTGCTGGTGCTGCTCGCCGAGCCGGACGAGCCGGACGAGCCGGATGAGCCGGACGAACCGGCCACCTGCACCAGCAGGCACGGGATCGGATTGAACCGGCAATAGTGGGCCGCGGCCCCGGGCCGGGGCGGCCGGATCGTCTTGATCACCCGTCCCTCGGCCGAGCGCCAGAGCACGGTCGGGGTGGGCGGGCCGGCCTGGCCGGCCGCCGCCCTGCGCAGCGGCCCCATGTCGACGGCGTACAGATTGCCGTGAACGGCGCCGGTGGCGTGGAGCGCCGGGTGTCCGGCGGCGGCCGGGACCTCCACCGTCACCGTGGCCACGCCGTCGGGTACCAGGCCGCTGAACGTCCCCTGATCGTCGGCGGGTTGGATCCCCTGGCGGATCACGGCCGCCGAGTACCCGCAGCCGGTTGCGCCGCTGCCGTTGCGGTCAACCGAGGTGATGCAGGCGGCGTCCCGGGGCGACCGCGCCAGCAGCCTGCGGGTGTACTGGATGAGCTGGGCCTCCAGCGCCAGCGTGGCCGCCCGCAGTCCCGCCGGGATGCGGGGCGCATAGGCCCGCACCGCCTCGGACTGCAGGGTGAAGCAGCGTCCCGAGGGTTCGGAGCGGGCGAACTCATTGCGCACCGCCAGTACGTAGTAGGTGATGCCCCGGGCGGCGAAGGCCCGGCGGATGAACCCGGCGTATACATCACCCATCCCGGAGACCCACTGCTTGTCCAGCCGGTCTGACGGGCGCGCCGGGCGCCTGAGCACGCCGAGGATGGACAGGAGAGCCGGCCCGGGAGAGCCCGGGATGAGGCGGCCGCCCGGGGGCGAACTCACGGAGCAGACCCGGGAGGCGAGCGCCGAATGGGTCGCCTTCTGGATGTAGCCCAGCTCCCGGTGCAGCACCGGCGCCGGCGTGTTGGCCAGGGTGGAGTGCAGGCCCCTTCCAGCCGGCGATGGAGCGGCGCTCGGACCGTGACGGAATGCCACCAGCGCCACGCCGGCCACGGCCAGGGCCACGGCGACCGCGGCCAGGGCCGGAAGCGCCCCGGCACCGCGCCGCCACCAGGGGCGCCGCTGCGGCGCCGCGGACGAGGCGGGGACCGCCGACTGGCGGCGGGCGGCGGACTCCAGCTGGCGCTCCAGGTCATCGAAGAACGGGCTCATCAATTGCGCTCCTTCATCGGTCGGACCTGCGCCCGCAGTGCTCTCAGGCCGCGGCTGACCCGCTGGCGCACCACCAGCTCCGAGCACGCCATGGCGGCGGCGATCTCGGCATAGGGCCGCTCCTCGACGACGCGGGCGACCACAGCGTCGCGCAGCGTCTCTGGGAGCTCCCGCAACGCTGCCTCGGCGGCGCCCGCCCCCTGAGCGGCCAGCTCCGCCACTCGCGCCAGGTCGGCGTCCTCCAAGGTCAATGGCTCCATCGCCAGCCGGCGCCGAGCCGCATCCTCCACCCGGCCCCGCCGGCGGCTATCGGCCAGCTTGTGGGCGGCGATTCCGTACAGCCAGGCCAGCGCCGGGCGCTCGCCCGGCCGGTAGCGCTCGGCGGCGAGCAGAGCGGCGGCGAACACCTCGGCGGTCAGGTCGGCGGTGAGCTCCGGATCCCCGGTGCGCCGCAGGAAGAAGCCGAGCACCATCGCCAGGTGGCGTCGGTAGAACTCGACGAACGCCTCGGCGTCGCCCGCGGCAAAGCGGGTCAGAAGCTCGTCGTCCTGGACGCTCGCCGCCACCATCACCCACTCTCTCGCCGGAGCGGGAGGGAGTGTGACAAGAAAAAACGCGAGGGCTGCCTACCGCACGGGACCGGGGGCTGCGGTAGGACAACCCTCGCGTTCTCTAAATGTAACGAGCCTGATGCTGGTAAACCGTTTTCAGCGGCTCCACGGTCAGGAAGCGGACCGCCGTCGGACGATCGTCCGAGGCTCCCCGGGGGCCGCCAGAAGGAGTCCGGCCGCAGCGCAGACCACCAGCAGCACCGCTCCCAGCGTCTCCAGGTAGAAGCCGAGGGCGACGCTGGAGGTGGCCGCGGCGTACGTCCCGCCCTGGTGGATGAGCCCGCTGGCATGAGCGTCGGGCAGGTCGCCGAGCAGGCCGATCCCCAGGGCCACCAGGCCGAGAACCCCAACCGACACCAGGGCCAGCCGGTTTCCGGATGCCCGCGCCACCGCCGCCATGGCCACCGCCAGCACCGCCACCGGCAGCAGGGCGTAGGAGTGGTGTGAGCCGGCCGAGATCGTCTGCACCACCCCGGCGTGGTAGGCGGCCGAATGGACCCGGAGCAGGGGCGATAACTCAGCGATGATCAGAAGCATGGAGCCGGCCAGAGCCGTGAGCAGCAGGGCCGGTCCCAGGGCCGGGGCCGGCCGGATCTGAGGCCGGTCGGAGGGGGTTCTGCCCCTCCGGAAGGCCCGGGATCCTCTGCTATATTCGGTGTCCGCCTCGGGTCGGGACGCGTTCATCTGTGCCTGTACCCGGGCGCGGAGGATCCACGCGATGGAGACACCGACTTCATAACACCCGCCCGTGGCCGACATCCGCGTCGTGACCGGGCCCTATGGGCCCTTTTTCATGACTGCGATCGGTCATTCGCATCCGCCCACAACCTTTTCCGAACTCATGCCACGCACGTTCACGCTCCAGAAGACCCGAAACATAGGGATCATGGCGCACATCGACGCCGGTAAGACGACGACGACTGAGCGCATCCTGTACTACACCGGCCGCACCTACAAGATGGGTGAGGTCCACGAGGGCGCTGCCGTGATGGACTGGATGGAGCAGGAGCAGGAGCGCGGCATCACCATCACCTCGGCGGCCACCACGGCGACGTGGAAGGACCACCGGATCAACATCATTGACACGCCCGGGCACGTCGACTTCACCGTCGAGGTGGAGCGGGCGCTGCGCGTGCTCGACGGCGCCATCGCGCTGTTTGACTCGGTCGCCGGGGTCGAGCCCCAGTCCGAGACCGTCTGGCGCCAGGCCGACAAGTACCACGTCCCCCGCATCGCCTACATCAACAAGATGGACCGCATCGGCGCCAACTTCGCCCAGGGCGTGCAGACGATGATCGACCGCCTCGGTGCGAGGCCGATCCCCATCCAGCTGCCGATCGGCGCGGAGTCCGAGTTCCAGGGGATCATCGACCTGGTCGAGAACCACGCCATCATCTACAAGGACGAGCTGGGCAAGGACTGGGAGATCGAGGAGATCCCGGCCGACCAGACCGAGCGTGCCGCCGAGGCCCGCGAGCACCTGCTCGAGGAGCTCTCGCAGTTCGACGACGAGCTGCTGGAGATGATCCTGGAGGACCAGGAGATCCCCGTGCCCCGCCTCAAGCAGGCGATCCGCAAGGCGACGCTCTCCATCGAGCTGACCCCGGTGCTGTGCGGTTCCAGCTTCAAGAACAAGGGCGTGCAGCCGCTGCTCGACGCGGTCATCGACTATCTGCCCAGCCCGCTTGACGTCCCGGCGGTGGAGGGCCTGGAGCCCGTCAAGGGCGAGGAGGAGAAGCCGGCCACGCGGCCGGCCTCCGACGACGAGCCGTTCGCGGCGCTGGCGTTCAAGATCATGGCCGACCCCTACGTCGGCAAGCT
The DNA here is from genome assembly GCA_963753235.1 of uncultured Solirubrobacteraceae bacterium. Classification (GTDB taxonomy): domain Bacteria; phylum Actinomycetota; class Thermoleophilia; order Solirubrobacterales; family Solirubrobacteraceae; genus Palsa-465. Next base: position 298,108 of record CAVWBJ010000003.1, read on the forward strand.
CACCTACTTCCGCATCTACTCCGGCCGCCTGGAGGCGGGCTCGCGCGTGCTCAACGTCAACTCCGGCCGGACCGAGCGCATCGGCCGGATCCTGATGATGCACGCCAACGAGCGCGAGGAGGTCAAGGAGGTCTACGCCGGCGACATCGCCGCGGCGGTGGGCATCAAGCAGGTCGTCACCGGGGACACCCTGGCCGCGCCGGACCGTCCGATCCGGCTGGAGACGATCGAGTTCCCGGAGCCGGTCATCAAGGTGGCCATCGAGCCCAAGACCAAGGCCGACCAGGAGAAGATGTCGGTGGCGCTGGGCCGGCTGGCCGAGGAGGACCCCACCTTCCAGGTCGCCACCAACGAGGAGACCGGCCAGACCGAGATCTCCGGCATGGGCGAGCTGCACCTGGAGGTGCTGGTCGACCGGATGCTGCGCGAGTACAAGGTCGATGCCAACGTCGGCCGCCCGCAGGTCTCCTACCGTGAGACCATCCGCGGTACCGCGCAGAAGGTGGAGGGTCGCCTGGTCCGCCAGACCGGCGGCTCAGGCCAGTACGGCATCGTCTACATCGACGTCGAGCCGGCGCCGGGCGAGGGTTTTGACTTCGTCAACAAGATCAAGGGCGGCGCCGTCCCCACCGAGTTCATCCCCGCGGTCGAGAAGGGTGTGGAGGACGCGATGGAGAACGGCCCGCGGGCCGGGTTCCCGGTCGTCGACGTCCGGGTGACGCTCACCGACGGCAAGTACCACGACACCGACTCGTCGGAGATCGCCTTCCGGGTGGCCGGCTCCCTGGCGCTCAAGTCGGCGCTGACGCGGGCCAAGCCGGTCCTGCTGGAGCCCGTGTTCGCCGTCGAGGTGGTCACGCCCGAGGAGTTCATGGGCGACGTGATCGGCGACCTCAACCGCCGCCGCGGTCAGGTGCAGGGCATGGAGCAGCGCGGCAACGCGCAGGTGGTCTCCGCCTTCGTGCCGCTCGCCGAGATGTTCGGTTACGCCACCGACCTGCGGTCCACCACCCAGGGACGGGCGACGTACACGATGCAGTTCGATCGGTACGAGGAAGTCCCTCCTAACATCGCTGAGAAGGTGGTGGGGGGCGAGCAGCAGGCCGCCTAGTGCGGGACCGCTGACACTGCGCTGCTGCCCTAGCAGCAGCGTCGGACGGAAACTTATATCCTGATTGGGTTCGCCCTGTGCGGCGGACGAAATCTCTGAAAGAAGAAGGAGCAACACCAAGTGGCGAAGGCCAAGTTCGAGCGCGATAAGCCCCACGTCAACGTCGGGACCATCGGTCACATCGACCACGGCAAGACGACGCTGACCGCGGCCATCACCAAGGTGCTCCACGATAAGTTCGGCTCCGGTGAGGCGCGGTCGTTCGAGTCCATCGACAACGCGCCGGAGGAGAAGGCCCGCGGCATCACGATTGCCACCTCCCACGTCGAGTACGAGACCGACAAGCGGCACTACGCCCACGTGGACTGCCCTGGTCACGCCGACTACGTGAAGAACATGATCACCGGCGCCGCTCAGATGGACGGGGCGATCCTGGTGGTTTCGGCGGCCGATGGCGCCATGCCCCAGACGCGTGAGCACATCCTGCTCGCCCGTCAGGTCGGCGTGCCGTACATCGTCGTCTTCCTCAACAAGGCCGACATGGTCGACGATCCCGAGCTCCTCGAGCTGGTGGAGGTCGAGATCCGTGACCTGCTGTCGGAATATGAGTTCCCCGGTGACGACATTCCGTTCGTGATCGGCTCGGCGCTGAAGGCGCTGGAGGGCGACGCCGAGTACGAGCAGAAGATCCTGGATCTCGCCGAGGCGCTGGACACCTACATCCCCGAGCCTGTCCGCGACCTGGACAAGCCGTTCCTGATGCCGGTCGAGGACGTGTTCTCGATCACCGGCCGCGGCACGGTGGCCACCGGCCGGATCGAGTCCGGGATCATCAAGACCGGCGAGACGGTCGAGATCGTCGGGATCAGGCCGACGACCACGACCGTCGTGACCGGCGTCGAGATGTTCAAGAAGAATCTCGATCAGGGACAGGCTGGAGACAACGCGGGCTGCCTGTTGCGCGGCACCAAGCGTGAGGACATCGAGCGCGGCCAGGTGCTGTGCAAGCCGGGCTCCATCACGCCCCACACCAAGTTCAAGGCCGAGGTCTACGTCCTCAAGAAGGAAGAGGGCGGACGGCACACCCCGTTCTTCACTGGGTACCGGCCGCAGTTCTACTTCCGCACCACCGACGTCACCGGAGTGGCCAACCTGCCTGAGGGCACCGAGATGGTCATGCCCGGAGACAACGTCCAGATGGAGATCGAGCTGATCCAGCCGATCGCCATGGATCAGGGGCTGCGGTTCGCGATCCGGGAGGGCGGCCGTACGGTCGGCTCCGGGGTCGTCACCGAAGTCATTCAGTAGGAACCCAGGGCGGGGGGGCCCGGGAGATCATCTCTCCCACCCCCTCGCTCTTTTGGCACTGACAGATACGACGAACGGCCCGCCCGGGATTTGCCCTGGGCGGGGACACAGTACTGAGAGAGAACGAAAGCTTTTAGAAGAAGTCCGTGGCAACCATCGCTCAAAACAAGATCCGCATCCGCCTGAAGTCCTATGACCACACGGCGATCGAGACCGCGGCCAAGGAGATCGTCGAGACGGCCACCCGCACCGGCGCCACCGTCTCCGGTCCGGTGCCGCTGCCCACGGAGAAGAACGTGTACTGCGTGATCCGGTCGCCGTTCAAGGACAAGGACTCCCGCGAGCACTTCGAGATCCGCACGCACAAGCGTCTCATCGATATCCACCAGCCGACGCCCAAGACCGTCGACTCGCTGCAGCGGCTCGACCATCTTCCCGCCGGCGTCGACATCGAGATCCGCCTCGCCTCCTAGATCGCCATGACCGCCATCCTCGCTAAGAAGCTCGGCATGACCCAGCGCTTCCTTGACGACGGCCGCGTCGAGCGCGTCACCGTCCTGGAGGCGGGCCCCTGCCCGGTAACTGCGGTGCGCACCGCCGAGCGCGACGGCTATGAGGCCGTCCAGCTGGCCTTCGGCGCCTGCAAGGAAAAGGTGCTCACCCGGGCCGAGCTCGGCCACCTGCGCAAGGCCGACGCCTCCGCCCACCGGCACGTGGTGGAGTTCCGCGACGAGGCCGGCGAGCTGCTCGTCGGTGAGACCGTCCGGGTTGACGCCTTCGAGGTCGGCGAGAAGGTCAAGGTGTCCGGGAAGTCGAAGGGCAAGGGCTTCGCCGGCACCATCAAGCGTCACAACTTCAAGCGCGGTCCCAAGACCCACGGATCCCACAACGTCCGGGCGCCGGGATCGATCGGTGCCTCGGCCACGCCCTCCCGCGTGGTCAAGGGCATCCGCGGCCCCGGGCGCATGGGCGGCGGCCGCATCACTCAGCGCGGACTGACGATTGTGGAGATCATCCCCAACCGCAACCTGATGCTCGTCCGCGGTGCCGTCCCCGGCCCCACGGGCTCCACCGTGGAGGTGCGCACCGATGCCTAGGTCCGCTCCCAAGCTCGGCGGCGGGGCGGGTGGGGACGTTGCCCTCGATGCCGCCGCTTTTGAGGCCGAGTTCAACATGCCACTGGTCCATGAGGCGGTGCGGGCCGAGCTGAACGCCCGCCGCCGGGGCACCCACGCCACCAAGACCCGCGGCGAGGTGTCCGGCGGTGGCGCCAAGCCATGGCGCCAGAAGGGGACCGGCCGGGCCCGCGCCGGCTCCTCCCGCTCGCCGGTGTGGACCGGCGGTGGCACCGTGTTCGGGCCCCAGCCGCGCCATTACACGGTCAAGGTCAACCGCAAGGCCCGCCGGGCGGCGCTGCGCAGCGCGCTCTCGGTGCACGCCGAGCGGGGCTCGCTGGCCGTGTTCGACGCGTCGGTATTCGATGCGCCGTCGACCAAGCAGGCACTCGGGCTGCTCGACGAGTGGCTGTCCGCCGAGGACACCCGTCGCTCAACCCTGGTGCTCCTCAGTGACGAGGAGGCGAACGCCGGACTGTCGTTTCGGAACCTGAGCCGGGTCGACGTCATGCCGGCGGCCGAAGCCGGCGTGGCCGACGTGATCGGCGCCGCCACCCTGCTGGTGTCCGAGGCGGCCATGCCCCAGATCACCACCCGGGCGGCCAAGCGCGGCCGCGAGTCCGATGCCCAGGAGGAGGCCGCCTGATGGATCCCAGCCAGGTGATCATCCGTCCGGTCGTCTCCGAGAAGTCGTTCGTTCTCGCCGAGGCCGGTAAGTACACCTTCCGCGTCCATGACAAGGCGCACAAGACCCAGATCCGCCAGGCGGTCGAGCAGCTGTTCGACGTCAACGTGGTGGCGGTTCGCACCGCGTCGGTCAAGTCCAAGCCCAAGCGCCGCGGCCAGACCGCGGGACGCACCCGGCAGTGGAAGAAGGCGATCGTGCAGGTGCGCCAGGGTCAGTCCATCCCAATCTTCCAGGCCTTCGAGGCCCCGGAGTAGAAGCCACGCCATGCCGATTCGTAAGCCCAAGCCCACCTCCCCCGGACTGCGGTTCGTCTCCTATCCGGACTTCGCCGAGGTCACCCGCTCCACTCCGGAGAAGTCGCTCACCGAGGGCCTGAAGAAGTCCGGTGGGCGCAACGCCAACGGTCGAAAGACGTCCCGCCACCGCGGCGGCGGCGCCAAGCGCCTGTACCGCAAGATCGATTTCAAGCGCCGCAAGGACGGGATCCCGGCCAAGGTCGCGCATATCGAGTACGACCCCAACCGGTCGGCCTACATCGCGCTGCTCCATTACGCCGACGGCGAGAAGGCCTACATCCTGGCGGCCAACCGGCTGCGCGTGGGGGCGACGGTCATGTCCGGGCCGGACGCCGACATCCGCGTCGGCAACAGCCTGCCGCTGGGCAACATGCCCCCGGGTACCATCGTCCACAACGTGGAGCTCACCCCCGGCCGGGGTGGCCAGATGGCCCGCAGCGCCGGGACCGGCGTCCAGCTGCTGGCCAAGGACGGGGACTACGCCACGCTGCGTCTGCCCTCCGGCGAGATGCGGATGGTCCGGTGCGAGTGCCGGGCCACCGTGGGCAGCATCGGCAACTCCGACCATCAGAACGTCAAGATCGGCAAGGCCGGCCGCAAGCGACACATGGGCGTGCGCCCGCAGACGCGCGGGACCGCCATGAACCCCGTCGACCACCCGCACGGCGGTGGCGAGGGTTCCACCACGCCCGGTCGCCATCCGGTGACCCCGTGGGGTGTGCCGACGCTGGGTTACCGCACCCGCCAGAAGAACAAGAAATCCGACCAGTACATCGTCCGCGGGCGTAGGCGAGGGAAGAAGCGATGAGTCGATCGAGTAAGAAGGGGCCGTTCGTGCAGGAGCGGCTGATGGAGCGCATCGAGGCCATGAACGCCTCCGGCGAGAAGCGGATGGTCCGGACCTGGAGTCGCACCTCCACCATCTTCCCGGAGATGGTGGGCCACACCATCGCGGTCCACGACGGCCGCAAGCACGTGCCCGTGTTTGTGTCGGAGTCCATGGTCGGCCACAAGCTGGGCGAGTTTGCGCCCACGCGTCTGTATCGCGGTCACGCGGGAACGGGTAAGCGGCGATGACCGAAGAGCCGGACCAGACCGAGGAGACCAAGCCCACCGCCGAGGAGGCGGCGGCCGAGGAGACGGAGGCCACCGCCGCGGAGGCCGCCGGAGCCGGCGCCGACGCGCCCGCTGCCGACGCTGGCGAGGAGGCCGCCGAGGCGGCGCCCAAGCCGCGCCGCCGCCGGCGCAAGGCCGCCGAGCCGATCGCGGAGGAGACGGAGGCCGCGGCCGCGGACGAGGGGGCCGAGGATGCGCCCGCCGTGGTGGCCGAGGAGCCGACCGCCGAGGCCGAGCGAGCCCGCCGCCGAGGCCGACGAGCCCGCCGCCGAGGCCGAGGAGCCCGCCGCTGCGGCCGCACCCGCCGAGCCGGCCCGCCCCGCCCGTCAGGCCGGTCCCACGCCCTCTCGGCGGCGCGCGCGGCGTGATCCCAACGCTCCGGTGCCCGTCGTCCGGGCCCAGGCCAAGTACGTCCGCTCGTCGGCGCGCAAGGCGCGGCTGGTCTGCGACCACATCCGCGGTAAGTCGGTGGAGGACGCGCGAGCTATCCTCGCTGTCACGCCACGGGCGATTGCGCAGGACTGGAGCAAGCTGCTGGAGTCCGCAGTCGCCAACGCCGAGCACAATCATGAGCTGGTGGGCGAGGACCTGTACGTCAAGGCGGTGCACGCCGACGAGGGTCCGACGATCAAGCGGTTCCGGCCGCGCGCGATGGGCCGCGCCACCCGGATCCGCAAGCGAACCAGCCACCTGACGATCCTGCTCACGCCAAAGAACTAAGACAGAAGACGAACACACATGGGCCAGAAAGTTCATCCCGAGTCGATCCGCGTGGGCTACATCCACGATTGGAAGTCGAACTGGTTCAACGAGCGCAACTTCGCCGACTATCTCCACGAGGACACGCTCATCCGCGACCACATCGTGGGGCGGCTGTCCCATGCGGGGCTGTCGGACATCACCATCCGCAAGAACGCCACCGAGGTGGAGGTCAACATCCACACGGCGCGGCCGGGGATTGTGATCGGCAAGTCCGGCTCCGAGGTCGACCAGCTGCGCCGTGACCTGCACCGGATCACCGGCAAGCAGGTCAAGGTCAACATCCTGGAGATCAAGCGCCCCGAGCTCGATGCCCGGCTGGTGGCCCAGTCGATCGCCGAGCAGCTCCAGAACCGCGTCGCCTTCCGCCGCGCCATGAAGCGCGCGCTCACCAGCGCCATGCGCTCCGGCGCCAAGGGCGTCAAGGTGCAGGTCTCCGGTCGCCTCGGCGGCGCAGAGATGGCCCGCACCGAGGGTTACTCCGACGGCCGGGTTCCGCTGCACACCCTGCGCGCCGACATCGACTACGGGTTCCACGAGGCCCGCACCACGTTCGGCCGGATCGGCGTCAAGTGCTGGATCAACAAGGGCGAGATCATGCCCGAGGGTTACACCGGCGCCGACCTCACGATCATGGACGAGCCCCCCCTCAGGCTCCCGAGCGCGGCGGTCGTGACGGCCGCGGCGGCCGGGATGGCCGAGACGGCGGCGGCCGCGGCCGCGGCGGTCGCGGACGCGGTGGCCAGGGCGGGGGTCCGGGCGGCCCCGGCCGTGGCGGTCCGGGTGGCCGCGGCGGCGGTGCGGGTGGCCCGGGCGGCCCGGGATCCCGGGGTGGTCGCGGCGGCGGTGGCGGCCGGGGCGGCGGTCCGGGTGGTCCCGGCCGGGGCGGCCGCGGTGGCGGAGGCGGCGGTGGCCGCGGTCCGCGCCCCGGCGGCGGAGCCGGTGGCTCAGGTCCGTCGGGTGGCGCCGGAGGAGGCGCTCGCTGATGCTGTCCCCCAAGCGCGTCAAGCACCGCAAGCAGCATCGCGGCCGGCGAGCCGGGCTCAGCCGGGGCCAGGTCAAGGTCCAGTTCGGTGAGTACGGCCTCAAGGCACTGGATTCGGCCTGGATCACCAACCGGCAGATCGAGGCCGCCCGGATCGCGATGACCCGCAAGATCCGCCGTGGCGGAAAGGTCTGGATCAACGTCTATCCGGACAAGCCCTTCACCCAGAAGCCGGCCGAGACCCGGATGGGCTCGGGTAAGGGCTCGCCCGAGGGCTGGGTGGCGGTGGTCAAGCCGGGCCGAGTCATGTTCGAGCTCGCCGGAGTCCCCGAGGACCTGGCGCGCGAGGCCATGCGGCTGGCCGGGCACAAGCTGCCCGTCCGGACCAAGTTCGTCATGCGAGAGGACGCCTGATGCGTGCGGCCGATCTGCGTGACCTGACCGATACGGAGCTCACCGAGCACATCGCGACGGCTCGGCGCGAGCTTTTCGGCCTGCGCTTCCAGCACGCCACGGGCGAGCTGGACAACACGGCCGGGCTGCGCCAGGCCAAGCGTGAGGTGGCGCGCGCACTGACCGTCGCGCGCTCCAGACAGATTGCAACCGGACAGGACAATGGCTGAGGAAGAAACCCCCCAGGACGTAGAAGAGACGCCCGCGCCCGCTGCTGAGGCGGAGCCGGCCGCCGAGGCGAGCGACGCCCCGGCCCGAGCCGCGGCGCCCGCCGAGCCCCAGGAGGTGTTGGCTCCCAAGGAGCGGCGCCGCCGGTCCCGGGCCGCCCGGGCCGCGCGCGTGCCCGCCCGCCCCGCCCGCACGCCGGAGGAGCGCCAGGCCGACCGCCGCACCGAGCGCACCCGCAAGGCCCAGGCTCGCCGAGCCGGCCGCGCCAAGGCCAACGCCAAGGCCGCCGGGGCCTCCGCCAGCCAGCCGATGCCCCCCCGTGAGCACGCTCCCGGCACCCAGAAGGTTCGCCAGGGGATTGTGGTCTCCGACAAGGCCGACAAGACGATCATCGTCCGGATCGACTCCGCCCGGCGCCATCGCCGCTACGAGAAGATTGTGCGGACCTCGCAGACCCTGCACGCACACGACGAGCGCAACGACGCCCACGCCGGAGACACCGTCACCGTGCGCGAGTGCCGCCCGCTGTCCCGCACCAAGCGGTGGCGGCTGGTTGAGGTGGTGGAGCGCGCCCGATGATCCAGAACGAGACTCGGCTGCGCGTGGCCGACAACTCGGGCGCCCGGGAGATCTTGGTCATCCGCGTGCGCGGCGGTTCCCGCCGGCGCTACGCCGGAGTCGGCGACACCATCACCGCCACCGTCAAGTCCGCCACCCCCCAGGGCGCGGTCAAGAAGGGTGAGGTGGTGACCGCCGTCGTGGTGCGCACCAAGAAGTCCTACGGTCGCGAGGACGGCACCTACATCGGCTTTGACGAGAACGCCGCCGTGCTCATCGACGCCCAGAACAACCCGCGGGGGACGCGCATCTTCGGCCCGGTGGCCCGCGAGCTGCGCGAGCGCAACTTCATGAAGATCGTCTCCCTCGCTCCGGAGGTTCTGTAGCCATGCCCGCACGGATCAGGCGCGACGACGAGGTCATCGTGATCGGCGGTAAGGATCGGGGCAAGCGTGGAAAGGTGCTGCGCGTCGACCCCAAGAAGGAGCGCGTCTACGTCGAGGGCCTCAATATCGTCAAGCGACATCAGCGCCCGACGCAGACCGCGGCTGGTCAGCAGGCCGGCGGCGTGATCGAGCGTGAGGGGCCGATTCACATGTCCAACGTGATGCTGATCGACCCCAAGGACGGCAAGCCCACCCGGGTGGGCATCGAATTCGAGGACGGAAAGCGCCTGCGCATCGCCAAGCGCAGCGGCGCCCGACTGGACTAGGACATCATGGCAACCGCACCCGCACCCACCACCGCCAGACTCAAGGCCAGATACCTGGAGGAGATTCGGCCGGCACTCATCGAGCGCTTCGGCTACTCCACCGTCATGCAGGCACCCCGCATCGCCAAGGTGACGGTCAACATGGGCTGCGGGGACGCCAAGCAGGACTCCAAGGTCCTCGACGCAGCCACCGAGCAGTTGGCCACCATCACCGGTCAGCGCCCCAGCGTGCGCCGGGCTCGCAAGTCGATCGCCCAGTTCAAGGTCCGGGAGGGGATGCCGGTGGGCGTCGCCGTGACCCTGCGGGGGGAGCGGGCCTATGAGTTTCTGGACCGGCTGATGTCGGTGGCCATTCCGCGGATCCGTGATTTCCGCGGCCTGAACCCGCGCTCGTTCGACGGACGGGGCAACTACTCGATGGGCGTGCGCGAGCAGATCATCTTCCCGGAGATCGATTACGACGAGATCGACCAGGTCCGCGGGCTGGACATCACCATCACCACCTCGGCCGCCTCGGACGGGGAGGCCTTTGCGCTGCTCGAGGCGCTGGGGATGCCGTTCTCCAAGGAGGGACGCGCCCCGATTGAGCGCGCAGTCGATTTGGCAGCCGAGGGAGCTGCCACCAAGACCAGGATTTAGAAGGAGCGACGTGGCAAAGCTTTCCCAGCGCGTCCGCCAGGCGCGGACCCCGAAGTACCCGACGAGGGCCTACAGCCGCTGCCGGCGCTGCGGCCGCGCGCGGTCGGTGTACCGCAAGTTCGGCCTGTGCCGGATCTGCCTGCGCGAGCTGGCTCACAACGGCTACATCCCCGGCATGACGAAGTCGAGCTGGTGATCGCATGTCGATGACCGACCCGGTAGCGGACTTCCTGACCCGCCTGCGCAATGCGGCCAAGGCCCAGCACCATGATGTCTCCATCCCCTCGTCCAAGCTCAAGCGTGAGCTGGCTCGGATCCTCAAGGAGCAGGGGTACATCGAGGCCTACGAGGTGGAGCCGGCCGGCCCGGCTCACCCGGCCGAGCACATCACGATCACGCTCAAGTACACCGACGACCGCAAGCCGGTCATCTCCGGCATGCAGCGGGTGTCCCGGCCCGGGCAGCGCACGTACGTCGATCACGCGCACATCCCGCGTATCCAGGGCGGTATGGGCACCGCCATCATCTCGACGTCCAAGGGCGTCATGACCGGTCACCAGGCGCGCCAGCAGGGCGTCGGGGGCGAGGTCGTGGCCCGCGTCTGGTAACCATTCACAACGTCCATGTCCCGCATCGGTAGACAACCCATCCCCGTCCCCTCCGGAGTGACGATCGCCATCGACCCGGACCGGGTCATCGTCAACGGCCCCAAGGGCGAGCTGTCGGAGCGCATCCCCCGTGACATCAAGGTGGAGCAGCTCGACGGCGAGCTCCGGGTGACCCGGCCGACCGACCGCGGTGAGCACCGCGCCCTGCACGGTCTGACCCGGACGCTGGTGGCCAACATGGTCCAGGGCGTGACCGACGGCTTTGAGAAGCGCCTGGAGATCCAGGGCGTCGGCTACCGCGCCCAGCTGCGCGGCCGGGACCTGGAGCTGGCGCTCGGCTATTCGCACCCGGTGTCGGTGCCCGCGCCGGACGGCATTGAATTTGAAGTTCCCCAGCCAACCCGGATCGTCGTCCGCGGCGCGTCCAAGCAGCAGGTGGGCGAGATCGCCGCGTTCATCCGCAAGCAGCGCAAGCCGGAGCCCTACAAGGGCAAGGGGATCCGCTACGAGGGCGAGTACGTCGCCCGGAAGGTGGGCAAGCGCGCATGACGGTGATGACCAAGCCGGCCGCCCGTCTCAAGCGGCGCCGCCGGGTCCGCGCCAAGGTCAGCGGGACCGCCGACCGTCCGCGGATCTCGGTGTTCCGCTCCAACCGCGGCATCTTCGCCCAGCTCATCGACGATGAGGCGGGCCGAACCCTGGCGTCGGTCAACTGGACCGAGGCCGAGCTGCGCTCCCTCCGCGGGGCCGAGCAGGCCAAGCGGGCGGGCGAACTGCTGGCGCAGCGGGCCACCGCCGCCGGGATCCAGACCGCCGTGTTTGACCGCGGCGGCTACCAGTACCACGGCCGCGTCAAGGCGCTGGCCGAGGGCGCACGTGAGGGTGGACTCACGCTCTAGCGCCCGCTTCTGCAGCCGCTACCCTGAATCGAAAGCCATGGCCGATCGCACAGTTTCAGCAGCCGGACTTGACCTCCAAGAGCGCGTGGTGGAAATCAACCGCGTGGCCAAGGTCGTCAAGGGCGGCCGTCGCTTCTCGTTCACCGCCCTGGTGGTGGTGGGCGACGAGCGCGAGGTCGTCGGAATCGGCTACGGCAAGGCCAACGAGGTCCCCGTGGCGATCCAGAAGGGCGTGGAGCGCGCCAAGAAGAACCTGTACCGGGTACCCAAGCACGGCTCCACCATCACCCACCAGACGACCGGCATCTTCGGCGCCGGGCGAGTGTTTCTCAAGCCGGCCGCCCCAGGTACCGGCGTCATCGCCGGCGGCGGGGTGCGCGCGGTGCTGGAGCTGGCCGGCATCCACGACATCCTCTCCAAGAGCCTCGGCTCCCAGAACCCCATCAACCTGGTCAAGGCCACGATGGCGGGGCTGGAGTCACTGCGCACTCCGGACGAGGTGGCCAAGCTGCGCGGCCTGTCGGTGAACGAGGTGCTCGGCCTGACCGGTGAGTCCCGTGACGGCAGCGCCACCAACGGGAACGGCAATGGCGCAGCCGGCGAGCCCGCCGCCGCTGCGACCGGTTCCGCCCAGTCGGCCTCTGCCACCGAGGCGCCCAGCACCGAGGCGCCCAGCACCGAGGCGCCCAGCACGGGGGCGCCCAGCACCGACGCCGCCACCGAGGCCTCCACCGCCACGGCGCAGCCGACCGACGCCTGATGAGCACCATTCGCCTTACCCAGCGCAAGTCGCGCAACGGCTCGGACGGCAAGCAGCGGGACACCCTGCGCTCGCTTGGCCTGCGCCGCATCGGGCAGACCGTTGAGGTCAACGACACGCCGCAGACCCGGGGGATGATCGCCAAGGTCGCTCACCTGGTTGAGGTCAAGGAGCCGGCTTCATGAGCGCCACGTCTGAGCCCAGCGAGTCGACCGAGCGGATCGGCCTGCACAACCTGGCGCCCGCGCCCGGTTCTCGCAAGCCGCGCAAGCGGGTGGGCCGCGGCGAGGGCTCCGGCACCGGCAAGACGTCCGGCCGCGGCCAGAAGGGCGCCGGCGCGCGGAGCGGCAGCAAGAGCCGGGCGAACTTCGAAGGCGGCCAGATGCCGATTCACATGCGGATGCGCAAGCTGCGCGGTCCGCACATGAAGAAGTCGATGCCGTTTGAGCCGTTCCGGACCCACACCCAGCCGGTCAACCTGGCCGATCTGGAGGCGAGGTTTGACGCCGGAGACTCCGTCACCCTGGAGACGCTGAAGGCGAAGGGCCTGGCCACCCGCAAGGACATCCCGGTCAAGATCCTGGCCAAGGGCGAGGTGTCCAAGGCTCTCACCGTTCACGCCCACGGCTTCAGCAAGTCCGCGAGGGAGCGGATTGAGGCCGCCGGCGGGACGTGTCAGCTGATCGAGACCTGAGGCGGGGCGGGATCCGATGATCAGCACGATCCTCGGGGCGTTCAGGGTCGGCGAGATCCGGACCAAGGTTCTGTTCACGGCCGGGATCCTGGCGCTGTACCGGCTGGGGGTCTATATCCCGGCGCCGGGCATCAACTCCGGGGCCGTCAACTCCATCCAGAAGAACCTGGGCGGCAACAGCATCCTGGGTCTGCTCAACCTGTTCTCCGGGGGCGGCCTGGGCCGGATCGCCATCTTCGCGCTGGGCATCATGCCCTACATCACGGCCTCCATCATCCTGCAGCTGCTGCAGGTGGTCGTCCCCTCGCTGGAGAAGCTCCAGAAGGAGGGCGAGGTCGGCCAAGCGCGGATCACCCAGTACACGCGCTATCTGACCGTCGGCCTGGCGTTCGCCCAGTCGATCGGCTACGTGTTCCTGTTCCGCTCGTTTGAGAAGCAGGCCGGCGTGACGCTGATCGCCAACTTCAACCTGTTCAAGGTGTTCTTGATTGTGGTGTCGCTGACCGCGGGCACGGTGCTGCTCATGTGGATGGGCGAGCTCATCACTCAGCGCGGTATCGGCAACGGCATCTCGCTGCTCATCTTCGCCTCCATCGTCTCCCGGATCCCGGGAGGCATCCAGTCCTGGTGGAACAGCCCCAACCAGTCCTTCAAGGTGATCATGCCGTTCATCGCCATCGCGGTGGTGGCCGCGATCGTGTTCGTCCAGGAGGGGCAGCGGCGGATCCCCATCCAATACGCCAAACGGGTGATCGGCCGGCGCATGACCCAGGGGGGTCAGACCTATCTGCCACTCAAGGTCAACATGGCCGGCGTCATCCCGGTCATCTTCGCCGCCAGCGTGATGGCCATCCCGCCCACCGTCGGCCAGCTCATCGGCCAGAACCGGGCCGGCTTCGGCACCGACCTGTACAACTTCTTCGCCCCGGGCAGCTGGCATTACGTGGTCGGCGAGGCGATTCTGATCATTCTGTTCACGTACTTCTACACGGCGGTCACGTTCAACCCGGTCGACCAGGCCGACAACCTCAAGAAGTACGGCGGGTTCATCCCGGGGGTGAGACCCGGTCGACCCACGGCCGAGTTCCTGGACCGCATCCTGGCCCGGCTGACGTTCCCCGGGGCCCTGTTCCTGGCGGCGATTGCCGCCCTGCCGACATTTCTGATCAACTCCACCGGGGCCAACTTCGCCTTCGGCGGCACCTCCATCCTGATCGTCATCGGCGTCGCCCTGGACACGATGAAGCAACTGGAGGCCCAGCTGATGATGCGCAACTATGAGGGCTTCCTGAAGTAAGTTCGGGGTTGTGCGGACGCGGGGGCGACACGGTGCGCCTCCCGCGCCCGACATGTAGAGTGCGCGCGTGGCTCCGCAGCTCAACCTCATTCTGTTCGGCCCTCCGGGGGCCGGGAAGGGCACCCAGGCCGAGCGCCTGCGCGGCGATTTCCCGCTGGCGTACATCGCCACCGGCGACATGCTGCGCCAGAACGTCAAGGACCAGACCGAGCTGGGGACCAAGGCCAAGGAGTACATGGACAACGGCGATCTGGTCCCGGACGACCTGATCGTGGCCATGGCGGCCCACCGGCTGGACCAGGCCGACGCCCAGGACGGGTTCATCCTCGACGGCTTCCCGCGGACACTGGACCAGGCCCGGGCGCTGGACGACCAGCTCAGCCAGATGGGGCGCCAGGTGACCGCGGTCCTGCTCATCGATGTCCCGGATGAGGAGGTCATCCGTCGCCTGTCGGGCCGGCGGGTGTGCGTCAAGGCCGGCCACAACTACCACGTGGAGTTCGACCCGCCCAAGCACGACGATGTCTGTGACCAGGATGGCTCGCGGCTCATCCAGCGCGACGACGACCAGCCTGAGGTCATCAAGAACCGCCTGCGGGTCTATCACCAGAAGACCAAGCCGCTGGTCGACTTCTATGACGAGCGGGGGCTGCTGCGACGGATCGACGGCACTCGGGAGCCCGCGGACGTTCACGGGCACATCCGCGCGGTGATCGCGACCCTGCGCATGGAAGAGGACGTGTGAGCCGATCCTCCGGCCGCTAGCATCGGTCGGAAGCCATGATCATCAAGAAGACGCCAGAGGAAATCGACCGCATGGCCGCCGCCGGCGACGTTCTGGTGCGCACGATGAACCTCCTGGCCGGCAAGATCCGGCCCGGGATCACCACCCAGGACCTGGACCAGGCCGCCGAGCGCTTCATCCGCTCCCAGGGCGGTACGCCGGCGTTCAAGGGCTACCGGGGATTTCCGGGCTCCATCTGCGCGTCGCCGAACTCCATGATCGTCCACGGGATCCCCGGCCCGTACAAGCTCAACCGCGGCGACATCCTCTCGGTTGACATCGGGGTGGTGCTCGACGGTTGGGTGGCCGACGCGGCCCGTACGTTCCCGGTAGGCCCGGTCAGCCCGGTGGCGGAGAAGCTGCTGGAGGTGACCGAGGAGTCCCTGATGGTGGCCGTGCCGCAGGTCCATGCCGGCAATCGCCTGGGCGACGTGGGTCACGCCATCCAGGAGCACGTCGAGGCCCACGGCCTGTCGGTGGTCCGCTCGCTGGTGGGGCACGGCATCGGCCGCGACATGCACGAGGATCCACAGATCCCCAACTACGGCCAGCCCAACACCGGGATCGTCCTGGAGGAGGGAATGGTGCTGGCGATCGAGCCGATGGTGACCGCCGGGCGCCACGGGGTGCGGGTCGCCGATGACGGCTGGTCGATCTTCTCCCAGGACGGCTCGCTGGCCGCCCACTTTGAATTCACCATCGCCGTCACCGCCGATGGCCCCCGGGTCCTGACCCCGTGGAATCAGGATGCTGTCCCCGCCCGCCCGGGCCGGGCGGCGGCCTGAGCCCCATAGCACGCCGACCGGCGGCGGGTCAAACCGCCCTGCTAACATCCCTCGCTGCGCCCGCGGCGCGCCCAATTGGCGCTGCGGTGGTGCCTCTTCGGCACGGTAGCGGCGACCGGACCGGTCGCCAGAGCCGGGCTGAGGATCCAACGTATGTCTTCGAACTCTGAGAGCGAATCGTGAAGGTACGACCCTCGGTCAAGCCGATGTGCGAGAAGTGCAAGATCATCCGCCGGAACGGGCGGGTGCTGGTGATCTGTCCCAATCCCCGTCACAAGCAGCGGCAGGGCTAGGAACCCCTGCGGTAAGGAAGTCTTCATGGCGCGAATTTCCGGGGTGAACATCCCCCTCAACAAGCGAGTCGAGATCGGCCTCACCTACATCTACGGGATCGGACGCTCGACCTCAAATGAGCTGCTCGCCCAGGTTGGGATTGAGCCCGACCGCAAGGTCCGTGACCTGACCGAGGAGGAGGTCGTCAAGCTCCGTGACCTCATCGACTCGTCGGTCACGGTGGAGGGTGATCTGCGTCGTGAGCGCTCGCAGGCGATCAAGCGCCTGCAGGAGATCGGGTCCTACCGCGGCCTGCGCCATCGCCGCGGCCTCCCGGTCCGGGGTCAGAACACCAAGACCAACGCGCGCACGCGCAAGGGCCCGAAGCGCATGCAGGTGGCCGGCAAGAAGAAGGCCGGCAAGAAGTGAGTCCCGCTCCTCGTCGCCCTCAGCGCGGACGCCGGCGCGTCCGCAAGAACATCCCGGTGGGCCAGGCTCACATCAAGACTTCGTTCAACAACACGATCGTGTCGCTCACCGACCGTGAGGGAAACGTGATCGCCTGGGAGTCGGCCGGGGGTGCGGGCTTCAAGGGCTCGCGCAAGTCGACTCCGTTTGCCGCTCAGGTGACCGCGGATGCCGCCGCACGTAAGGGCATTGAGCACGGACTCCAGAAGGTGGAGGTCTTCGTCAAGGGCCCCGGCTCCGGCCGGGAGACGGCGATCCGATCGCTGCAGGCCGCTGGTCTGGAGGTCACCGGCGTCAAGGACGTCACGCCTCAGGCGCACAACGGCTGCCGACCCCGAAAGCGCAGGCGCGTCTAACCATGGCTCGAGATACAGGTCCTCAGTGCAAGCAGTGCCGCCGGGAGGGGCAGAAGCTGTTCCTCAAGGGCGAGCGCTGCCTGACCGACAAGTGCGGCGTCGAGCGCCGCTCCTACCCGCCCGGCGACCACGGCCGCGGGCGCCAGAAGCAGAGCGAGTACCGCGTTCAGCTTCGTGAGAAGCAGAAGGCCAAGCGCTATTACGGCGTGCTGGAGAAGCAGTTCGCGATCTACTACGACAAGGCCTCGCGCCAGTCCGGAGTGACCGGCGAGAACCTGCTCCGGATGTTGGAGTGCCGGTTCGACAACGTGCTGGTGCGCCTGGGCTTCGCCGCCTCCCGCCGCCAGGCTCGGCAGCTGATCCTGCATGGCCATTGGACCGTCAATGGCCGCCGGGTCAACATCCCCAGCTACCAGCTGCGGGACAGCGACGTCATCGCCATCCATCCGAGCTCGACCGCGACGCAGGTCATCAGCGACGCCACCGAGCTGACCGGCCAGGTCCCGGCGTGGCTGCAGGCGGATCACGAAGGGCTGACCGCCAAGGTGCTGCGCCGGCCGGAGCGGCGGGAGATCGCTGCGCCGGTGCAGGAGCAGCTGATCGTCGAGCTGTACTCGAAGTAGTCGAACTTTCCCAGACTGCCCGGGCCCGCGAGGCCCCGGGCCGTCCTGAACGCCGCCGCCGCCGAGGCGGCGCAGAACCCACGATGTATAGGAAAAGTGATGCTTGACTTCCAAGTGCCCCGGATCTCCAGCGAGTCGGTCGACGACACTCGCGGATCATTCACGATTGAGCCGCTGGATCGTGGCTTCGGCTACACCTTCGGCAACTCGCTGCGGCGCGTGCTGCTCTCCTCGCTGGCCGGCGCCGCGGTCACGAGCGTGCGGATCGAAGGCGTCGCCCACGAGTTCTCCACCATCCGCGGAGTCAAGGAGGACGTGACCGACATCGTCCTCAACCTCAAGGGGATCGTCTGCCGGATGCACTCGGACGCGACCGAGATCGAGGCACCGCTGGTGGTCACCGGCCCCGGCGAGATCACCGCCAAGGACATCGATCTCCCGTCCGGCGTCGAGATCCTCAACCCGGACGCCCACATCGCCACGCTGGAGAAGAAGACCAAGCTGGAGGTCTACCTGACGATCGGCCGCGGTCGCGGCTATCGGCCCGCCGAGGAGAACAAGTCGGCCGACCAGCCGATCGGCGTCATCCCCATTGACTCCATCTTCTCCCC
Source organism: uncultured Solirubrobacteraceae bacterium (assembly GCA_963753235.1). Classification (GTDB taxonomy): domain Bacteria; phylum Actinomycetota; class Thermoleophilia; order Solirubrobacterales; family Solirubrobacteraceae; genus Palsa-465. Next base: position 316,174 of record CAVWBJ010000003.1, read on the forward strand.
GGTCCGGCGCGTCGCCTACAACGTCGAGCAGGCCCGCGTCGGCCAGAAGACCGACTTCGACAAGCTGACCCTGGACATCGAGACCGACGGCTCCATCGATCCCCACGCCGCGCTCCGGGAGGCGGCCGAGATCCTCATCTCCCAGCTGGCGATCTTCACCGACGCCGACCGGGTGGTGGAGCTGCGCGACGTCGGCGTCCCGGGCGCCCTGGACCAGGGCCTGGTCGGCGGCGCCCAGGTCGGCACCAGCCAGCGCCCGCCCAACGCCATGGACGACATCCTGATTGAGGAGCTTGAGCTCGGCGTCCGCTCCTACAACTGCCTGAAGCGGGCCGGAATCCAGACGGTCGGCGACCTGGTCTCCAAGACCGAAGGCGAGCTCAACGCCATCCCCAACTTCGGCAAGAAGTCGATTGACGAGGTGATTGAGACCCTACACGCGCGCGGTCTCGATCTCCGTCACGACTAGACTGAACCTGAGCCATGCGCCACCAGCGTCAGCGATATCAGCTCAGCCGCAGCGCCTCGCACCGCAAGGCCCTGCTCATGAACCTGAGCAAAGAGGTCATCGAGCACGAGCGGATCCAGACCACCGAGGCCAAGGCCAAGGCGGTCAAGCCCGAGGTGGAGAAGCTGATCACCCTGGCCAAGCGGGGAGATCTCCACGCTCGCCGCCAGGCGCTGTCGGCGCTCGGTCAGGACAAGTTCACGGTCTACAAGCTGTTTGAGGAGATCGCGCCGCGCTACACGGAGCGGCCGGGTGGCTATACCCGGATCCTGAAGCTGGGGCCGCGCCGCTCGGACTCGACCGAGATGGTCCTGCTGGAGCTGGTGTAGGCGAGCCGGTCGTGGCCGGGGGGGCGGGGGGGCAGGTCTCCCGGCTGATCCTCGAATACGACGGGACCGAGTTCTCCGGCTGGGCCAGGCAGCCCCGCCTGCGCACGGTGCAGGCCGAGGTGGAGCGGGCGCTGGAGACGGTGCTGCGCCGGGATGCGGTCCCCCTCACGGTCGCCGGCCGGACCGACGCCGGCGTCCACGCCCGGGCCCAGGTGGCCAGCTACGCCGGGGAGCCGGCGCGCTCCGACGGGCTCAACGCGCTGCTGCCCTACGACATCGCGGTGCTGGAATGCGCGCTCGCACCCCCCGGCTTCGATGCCCGCCGAGATGCGACCAGCCGCGCCTACGCCTACCGCATCCTCACCCGCCGGGCGCGCAGCCCGCATGAGCGTCGCCGGGCGCTGCACTGGCCCCACCCCGTCGACGAGGGGGCGCTGCGGACCTGCGCCGAGCTGCTCGCCGGCCGCCACGACTTCACGGCGTTCACCCCCACCGAGACCGACCACGTGTTCTTCACTCGCACCGTGATGACCGCCGGCTGGGACCGGGTCAGCCCCGAGCTGTTGGAGTTCCGGATCGAGGCCGACGCGTTCATGCGCAACATGATCCGGGTGCTGGTGGGGACGATGCTGGAGGTGGCCGGGGGCCGGCGGAGCGTGGACGATTTCCGAGCGCTCCTCGGCGGACGGCCGCGGACGCAGGCGGGCGCGACCGCGCCGCCGCACGGCCTGCACTTCCTGGGAGCCGGCTACGCGGAGCAACCCGTCATCTCCGTCCAGACCGCCGTCCACGCCTGAGTGGACGAATGTTTGATGTCGCTTTTGCTATCAAAACCTTACTATTCCTCTGCAAGTCGGGGGCGCAGGACGTTGTGGGGGTGGCCGCGGCCCGAAGGGTGATGACCTCACCCCTCGGGCCGCGGCAGGGGCGTTGACCACTCCGAGCGGGTGCTGTCTGCGCTCGCCATAGCATTCGTGGTGGTGCGCGTTCTGCTGACCAACGACGACGGAATCCAGGCCGAGGGCCTGCAGGCGCTGCGTCGCGCCCTCACCGGCCTGGGTTCGGTGCAGCTGGCGGTTATCGCTCCGGACGGCAACCGCTCGGCCATGGCCCGGTCGATCACCACGCGCCGGCCGTTGTGGGTGCAGGAGGTCGATTTCGACGATGGCACCGTCGGTTACGCCACCGACGGCACCCCAGTGGACTGCGTGCGGCTGGCCAACCTCGGTCTGGTGGAGGGCTTTGAGGCCGACCTCGTCGTCTCCGGGATCAACCATGGCTCCAACCTGGGCGACGACATCACGTACTCCGGCACGGTGGCGGCGGCGCTGGAGGCGATCGTGCTCGGTCTCCCCGGGATCGCCGTGTCCCAGCAATCCGTCTCCCGGGAGCTGGATTTCCGGGCCGGGGCGGGCTGGGAGTTTGACGTGGCGGCCCGGTTCACCGCCCGGCTGGTGGAGGAGTTGGAGAGCGTGCCCCTGCCCAGCGGGACGCTGCTCAACATCAACGTGCCCGGGATCCACCCCGGCGGGGTGGAGGTGGCGCGGCTGGGCAAGCGGATCTACCGGGATGAGCTGGCCCTGGTGGACGAGGACGCCACCCACCCCCGGGGGCGACGGCAGTACCGGATCTACGGCGACGCGACGTTTGAGCGCGACGAGACGGGCACCGACCTGGCCGCGGTGGCCGCCGGGAGGATCGCGGTGACGCCGATTCACTTCGATTTAACCGACCGTGAGGGCATGGACTCGCTGCAGCGCTACGACCTGGCCCGGCTTATCGCCCCGGCGGCTGACGAGGTCACAGAGTGAGCTCGGCGTCCCCGTCCGGGACGCCGGGTGGGCGGGATCCGTCTCCTGCGGAGCGCGTCGGCGAGCTCCGGGCTCAGCTCGAGTACCACGGCTACCGCTACTACGTCCTGGACGACCCGGAGCTCTCCGATTACGACTACGACATGCTCCTGGACGAGCTGCGGGCGCTGGAGGCCGAGCACCCGGAGCTGCTGACGGTGGGTGGGGTCATATCCCCCACCCAACGGGTGGGAGCCGAACCCGTCTCCGACCTGGTCAAGGTTCGCCACCCGGAGCCGATGCTGTCGCTGGCCAACGCACGGTCGGCGGAGGAGCTGGAGGCCTGGATCCAGCGGATGCGCAATCACCTGGCCCGCGAGGGGATCGAGGATCCGGACTTTGAGTTTGTGGCCGAGCCGAAGATCGACGGGCTGGCCATCTCCCTCCTCTATCGCCACGGCGTGTTTGAGCGGGGAGCCACTCGCGGCAACGGTGAGGTCGGCGAGGACGTGACCCACAACCTGCGGACGATCGGGTCCATCCCGCTGCGCCTGGCCATGGATGATCCGCCCCCGCTGGTGGAGGTCCGCGGCGAGGTGTACATGTCCCTTCCGGACTTCGCCGCGCTCAACGAGCGGCGGGCGCAGACCGGCCTGTCCACGTTCATGAACCCCCGGAACTCGGCGGCGGGCACCATCCGCCAGCTGGACCCCAAGCTCGCCGCCGACCGCCCCCTGTCGCTGTGGTGCTATGCCATCGGCGTCACCGACGGGCTGCAGTTCAACGCCCACTGGGAGGCGCTGGAGTGGCTGCGGGAGCACCGCTTCCCGGTGCACCCGGACGTGCGCAAGCTGCAGACCGAAGCGGAGGTGGTGGCCCAATGTCAGGCCTGGGAGCGACGCCGGGGCTCGCTGGACTTTGAGATCGACGGCGTGGTGGTCAAGGTCAACCAGTTCGACCTGCAGCGCCGGCTGGGGGTGGTGGGCCGCGATCCGCGGTGGGCGATCGCCTGGAAGTTCCCGCCGACCACCGCGGTCACCCGGCTCAACGGGATCGGCTGGAACCCAGGGAAATTCGGCGACCTGCACCCGTACGCGATGCTGGAGCCGGTGCACGTCGGCGGGGTCACGATCAAGCTGGCCACTCTCCACAACGAGGAGGATCTGGCGCGCAAGGACATTCGCCCGGGCGAGGACGTCATCGTGCTCCGGGCCGGGGATGTCATCCCGCAGGTCCTGTCACCCGCGCCCCATGTCGCCGAGCATGAGGACCGGCCCGCACCGCCCCACGCGCCGGAGCGCTGTCCCGTATGCGACACGCCCACGGTCAAGCCCGAGGACTCGGTGTTCACCCGCTGCCCCAACCGGGACTGCGCGGGCCGGCGCTGGCAGCTGCTCAAGCACTATGTGGGGGCGATGGACATCGACGGGCTGGGGGAGAAGCAGGTGGAGCTGTTCATGAACCTGGGGTGGGTGCGGACGGCGGCCGACTTCTACGACCTGCAGGCCGACCGGATCGCCGAACAGCCCGGCTTCGGGACGGTGTCGGCCGAGAAGCTGGTGGCGGCGGTGGAGGCGTCCAAGCAGCAGCCGTTCGGCCGCCTGCTGTTCGCCCTGGGGATTGAGGAGGTGGGCGGCGTGACCGGCCGCAACCTGGCCCAGCAGTTTCGCACCATCGACGCCCTGCTGACCGCCGAGCCGGAGGCGATCGAGCAGACACCGGGCGTCGGCCCCAAGATGGCGCAGACAATTCACGCGCAGCTGCATGACCCGGTCATGCTCGCCCTGATTGAGGATCTGCGGGCGCGGGGCCTGCAGCTGGAGCAGGAGGGGCCCCCACCCGGTGAGGGACCGCTGGCCGGCCAGACCCTGGTGCTCACCGGCACGCTGCCGACGCTGACGCGGGAGCAGGCCACGGAGCGCATCCTGGCCGCCGGAGGGCGCGTCACCGGCTCGGTCTCCCGCAAGACCGACTACCTGGTGGCGGGCGAGAGCGCCGGCAGCAAGCTGGCCCAGGCCGAGCGACTGGGCGTGGCGGTCATCGACGAGGCCGGCCTGCTGGCGCTGCTGGCCTGACCGCGGTCAGCCGCTGTACTTGGCCACGGCCACCACCATCCGGTTCTGAATGGGGTGGGCATAGTCCGGATAGATGTTGTTCATCAGCAGCGCATAGGCGAGGGTATGGCCGTCCCGGGCCCGGCAGTAGCCGACGACATTGGAGGCGTTGGTCAGGGTTCCGGTCTTGCCGCGGCAGCGGCCCTGAGCGTAGGTGCCGACCATCTCGTGCTTCAGCGTGCCGGTCTCGCCGGCCACTGCCAGGGCCCGGGTGAACGCGGGCGTTCCGGCCATGCCGCGCAGCAGGGTTACGACCTGGGCGGGGGAGGTGAGGTCATACCGGGACAGCCCGGAGCCGTCGTCGAACCGAGGGTGCAGGCCGAAGTCGCGGGCGATCTGGGTCCGGACGACCGCCGCGCCCCGCGCGGTGGTCCCGCCGCCACCGAAGCGGGCGCCGATGTCCTTGAGCAGCATCTCGGCGAAGAAGTTGTCCGAGGGCGTCAGGGTGAGTCCCAGCAGCGTGGCCATCGGCGGTGAGTCCACGGTGGCCAGCGGTGTTGCGCCCGTCGGGGTGCGGGCCGCCCACACAGGGATCCGGCCGAGCATCCGGATGCCGGCGGCCTTCAGGGTGCTGGCCAGCTCCACCCCGGCGTCAAGGGCCGGATGGGTGTCGAGCACCGTGCCCTGCAGGTTGTACCAACCCCGGTCAAAGGCCAGCCCGCTCAGCTCGCCCTCCACCTCGGTGGACGGCCGGAAATTGGTGGCGGGGGTCCCGCGCACCGAATCGAGCACGGTCTCATCCGCCACCACATTGCCCCGGAAGGCGGTCATGCCGGTGGCCCTGACCAGCCTGGAGACCAGCTGCTGGATCGTGGCCCCCGTCCCGTAGTTGGCCGCATCAAAGCTGGCCGCACCGAATGTGGGGTCGCCTCCGCCGCGCAGATAGAGCGTGCCGACGTACGTGGTGCCCTGCATGCGGCCGCGTCCCAGCACCGTGGTCGACAAGGTGCGGTTGGCGCCGAACCGCTGCAGGGCCGTGGTGGTGGTGTAGAGCTTCTCCACCGAGGCGGGCAGCCGGCCGGTGTTGGCGTTGCGGCCGTAGAGCGCCTGGCCTGTGGTCAGGTCGACGACATAGGCGCCGCTGGAAGGACCGGCCTGGCGCATGCCCTGGTTGAGCGCACCGATGAGCGCTCGCTCCGGCGGGCGGTTGGGGGCCTGGGTCAACCGCGGCAGGCGGGCGCCGCTCGGGCGCGCCGCCGCGGTCGGTGCCAGGCCGCCGGCCAGCACCAGGATCGCCCCCACCATCGCCGCCACGGATCGCATCGCCTGTGAATAACCCACCAACGTCCGCAGAGGTGCGCACCCGGCGAAAAGATTCCGGCGCCGAATGTGGAAACTGTGCGGGGAGTCCGATGAAGAACCCCGTCCTGCACCGCCGTCGCCGCTTTAGAATCGAGTGAGCCATGGGCAAGGTCGTCAAGCTGGACGCTGCCGCGGGTGAGCGCGCCGAGCCCGGGGGTCGGGGCCGGAGCGCGCGCCGACGGCGGTCCAAGACCGCGCTTGTCCTGGGGGGCGGCGGGTTCACCGGCGGGGTCTACGAGATCGGGGCGCTGCGCGCGCTGGACCTCCTGTCGGTCAACCGCACCGTCAACCAGTTCGACGTCTATGTCGGGACCAGCGCCGGCTCGTTCGTGGCTGCCGCCGTCGCCAATGGGGTCACCCCGGAGGAGATGATGCGGGTCATCGTCCAGCAGGTGCCCACCCCGTTCCCGGACGCCCGGGCCAGCCATCTGCTCAAGCCGAACTATCGCGAGTTCATCAGCCGGGGGGTGAAGTTCCCGCTGCGCCTGGCCCATCTGCTGCGAGTCCTGGCCCGGGACATCGGCCAGGTCTCGGCCGTCGATGTCGTGCTGGGGCTGGCCGAGGCGCTGCCCACCGGTCTGTATTCCGGTGAAGGCATCGAGCGCTACGTGCGGCGGATCCTGTCTGACCCGGACCGGACCGATGACTTCCGACTCCTGGCCCCGCAGCTGTATCTGGCCGCCACCGACCTGGACAGCTGCGAGCGGGTGGTGTTCGGCACCGAGGGCTGGGACGACGTGCCCATCTCCCGGGCGGTGAGCGCCTCCAGCGCGTTGCCGATGATCTACAAGCCGGTCCGGATCGGCGACCACGAGTACGTCGACGGAGGCCTGGTCTCCACCACCAACCTCGACATCGCGGTGGAGGCGGGAGCCAAGTTCATCGTCGTCGTCAACCCCCTGGTGCCGTACACCAACGACTTTGAGAAGCAGATCCCGACGCTCACCGGATCCCGGCCTCGCCGGGTCTCGGACATGGGCTTTCCCCACATCGGCTATCAGGCGTTCAAGCTCATTGCTCACCAGCGGCTGCATGAGCTGGCCCGCCGCTGGGAGGAGCGCTATCCGGGAGTCGACATCATCCTGATTGAGCCGGAGGCGAGCGACGAGCTGATGTTCCAGACGAGCGTCATGAACTTCACGTCACGCGTCGATATCGCCCGTCACGGCTTCCAGTCGGTGACGCTGAAGCTGGCCAACGACTATCCCCGGTACAAGCGGATCTGCGCCCGCCACGGGATCGACATCTCGGCCACTCGGGTCCGCAACGTGGTCAAGCACTTCGAGGCCGAGCGCGAACCGACGCGGGCCTGGCGCAAGATTCTGGAGCAGACCACCTCGACACTGCTGCGCCAGTCGGCGCAGCAGTAGGACGGGTCCGAGGCGGGAGGGATCTCGCCCGGCCATGGGGTGAGATCGCCCGGGGCGCGGGCGGTTCAGCCGGGTGCGCTCAGGCGCTGACGGCCTGGGTCTGCGGCTTGGGGGCGAGGCTGGTCTCGCGGAGGCTAGAGAGGAACAGGGTCTTGTCGATGCGACCGTTGAAAATGGGGACGCCCATCTCGCAGCACTTGACGATTACGTCTCGCCGGTCCAACCCAGCTTCACGTGCCAGCTCGGTGGGCGTCAGGTGATTCGCCATCGGTGTTCTCTCCTTTTGACGGTCACTACATGGTCACAAGTATGCCCCTTCGACCGGACGGTGACAACTGCTTTGGACGGAAGTGCCGTTGCTAAGCAACGGCGAATTTCCCGCAATCCCACTGTTTATGAGGCTTTCGTTGCGGGCATCATCTAGGTTGCCGCTGGACAGGCCTCCTACTGAACGGTAGTGTTCAGTGAAGAGGTTGCCGGTGGCCGTCAAAATCCGTCCCCCAGCTCAAGCAGGGTCGCAATGGCACTCACGCTGAGCCCCATTCCAGTACTTCCTCAACGCAGCGAGCCCGAGCTGGTGGCGGCCACCCGCGCCGGCGATGACCGCGCCTTTGAGGCGCTGTACGCGCGGTATCAGGAGCGCATCTTCGCCTTCATCGCCAGTCGCGTCCATGATCACGGCCGCGCTGAGGACATCGCCCAGGAGGTGTTCATCTCGGCGCTTCGGCGAATGCGCGCCGGCGATCAGGAGATCGCGTTCAAGCCGTGGATCTACGAGATCGCCAAGAACGCCTGCATCGACGAGTTTCGCCGGGGAAGCCGCTCCCGGGAGGTCCCGTTCGAGAGCGAGCCGGAGATCCCCGCCGACCGCCCGGCGACGGTGTCGGCGCTGCCCACGCCCACCGCCGCGGTGGAGAGCAAGCAGCGGATGGCGGATCTGCGCGGCGCCTTCGGCGGCCTGTCCGAGACCCATCACCAGTTGCTCGTGCTGCGGGAGTTTGAGGGCCTCTCCTACGACGAGATCGGTGAGCGCTTGGACATGAGCCGCCAGATGGTGGAGAGCAGCCTGTTCCGGGCCCGCCGCAAGCTCGCCGAGGAGTATCAGGAGCTGGCCAGCGGGCGCCGGTGCCAGCAGGTCCAGTCGGCGATCGAGGCTGGCTCCCTGACCTCCGCGCGCGCACTCGGGATCCGGGATCGTCGCCGCTTCGCCCGCCATCTCTCCCATTGCCAGCCCTGTCGCCACGTCGCCCTGATGACCGGGGTGGATGAGGCGCTGGTCCGTCCGCGCAGCATCGCCGCCAAGATCGCCGCGCTCCTGCCCTTCCCGTTGGCGGGGCTGCGCTGGCCGTGGGGGCGGGGCAAGGGCGCCGTCCGGGCCTCCGCCGCCTCGCACCCGCTGACGGCGGCCGCCCAGAACGCCCCGGTGCTGGCCGAGCAGGCCGGCGGTTCCGCGGTGGCCCTGGCCCCCGTGGCCGCGGCCGCGCTGGCCATCGCCGGAGTCGGGATCGGCGGCGGGATCGTCTACAACTCGGTGGCCTCCGGACACACCGGGACCCCTGCGAACCCGTCCGCGGCCAAGGTGGCGCGCCCATACGCTCATCGGACGTCGGCTGCCGGCGCCACCGTCACGGGGGCGACGGCACGTCCGGTCCGGCGCGGCGTGGGCCAGAGCACAGGCCAGACCGGAGCTCCGGCGGCCTCGCGGAGCCGGTCTGTCGCCCGGACCGGCACCGGGGCCACCCACTCGCCCGCGGGCTCCTCCTCGTCGACCGCCACCGGCCGGCCGGCCGCGGGCACGGCGTCCCGCAGATCGTCGCTGCCGGTCAGATCCACCACGGCAACGGCCCCGCTCAAGCAGGTGGTCTCCGGCGCCACCGGTGCCGTCGGCAAGACGCTACAGGGCGTGACCGGCACCGCGTCCAAGGCGGTGCAGGGCGTGACCAACACGGCGTCCAAGACCGTGCAGGGCGTGGCCAACACGGCCTCCAAGGCGGTGCAGGGCGTGACCAATGCCGCCTCCGGGGCCGTGCAGGGCGTGACCAATGCCGCCTCCGGGGCCGTGCAGGGCGTGACCAACACGGCGTCCAAGACCGTGCAGGGCGTGACCAACACGGCGTCCAAGACCGTGCAGGGCGTGACCAACGGCGTCCAGCAGGCGACGTCGGGGCTCACCTCGCCGCCCGCGTCCGGGTCGGCCGCCGGCTCGGCGTCCACCTCCGGTGCCTCTGGGGTCATCCACTCGGTCCAGCAGGCCACGGGCGGGGCCGGGCAGGCTGTCGGTCAGGCCGGGCAGGCCGTCGGTCAGACGACCCAGGCCGCCCACGGCCTGCTGCCCTAGGCTGCGCTCCGTTGACGGGCGGACCGCCCGCTGGCCCGCACCTGTGGCACACTGGATTCATTCGGGGCGTGGCGCAGCCTGGTAGCGCGCACCGTTCGGGTCGGTGAGGTCCCCGGTTCAAATCCGGGCGCCCCGATTTATTTGTGGTTGTTTGCAGGGATTTTGTGCGGCGGGGAGCGGTCGCGGATCGGGGCCATGGATAGTAGGTATGGGGTCGAGGCGTCGGCATCCCTTCAACTTCTTTGAACGCGAAGTCCCTGCAAGTCGGCGGTTGCGGGTAACCGGTCAGGGTCGCTCGCACCGACTGTGCGACATCCCGACGGCGATGGGTCCCGCATGCGAAAAGCTTGGTAATTGCAGGGACTCGCCAGGCGTGAGCAGGGTGGGCTAGGACGGCCCCTGCCCATTCCCTGCCTAAACCTCGAGCTGCAGCGCGCGTGAGACGTCGCGGCGGTGGTTTCTTTGCGAGCTGCGTTGGCCTGCGCTGAACCCGGGCCGCGCAGCCTCGCAATTGGCGACGAGCAGGGAGCTTAAGGTTTCGGACGAGAAACCTCTCGGCGAGTGAAAGCGCGTCTCCGCATCGGCCGCTCCGCGCGCCGCCGCGCCTATACGCGGGAAACGAAAGCGGGTCTTTCGGCCGGGGGTCGTACCGACGAGCCGATCGACGACCTTCGGCGACGCGCTGCTGGCGAGAATGGGGTGCGCGACCCAGGCAGCTCCGAAAGACCCGCTCTTGCCATAGCGCGCGTATCTCTCTCGACGTATGGTCCCAGCGCATGAGCAACGTTTTCGAACCCGAGTGGCAGGGGGACAGAGGCGGCAACCCCGTCGCGAGGGTGGCCGCGGCCGCCGGCTCGCGGCGCCTCGGCGCGAGCATCGTTGAGCTCGCGCCGGGCACGCTCAGCAGCCCCTACCACTTTCATCACGCCAACGAGGAGCTACTGATTGTGTTCAGCGGCAACCCGGAGCTGCGTACGCCGGACGGGCTTCGCGAGTTGCCGCCCGGGGAGGTCGTCTCGTTCCGGCGCGGTCGTGAGGGCGCACACCGGCTGCGTAACGCCTCGTCGGAGCCATGCCGGCTGCTCTTCATATCCGAGGTGAACTTCCCCGACATCGTCAGCTACCCCGACACGGGCACCACGCTCGCCGTGACCGCCCCGGGCGCCCGGGTGGCGTTCCCCGGCGGCAGTGACGGACCAGTGACTGACCTCATTGCCGCAGCATTCGATGCTGACCCGGGCAGCGCCTCGTAATGGGATCGGCTTACGGAGACGTGCTTCGGTAGCAACGCGTGCAGTCCAATCTGACCAACAGCGGCCCTGCCTAGCGCGGCCTGGGGGGCGCAGGGCTGTAGATGACGGCGCAGCTCGGACTCGGCGGTCCTGGTCCCTGCAGACCGCGCGCAAAGCATGCCTCGACCGCGCGACGAGCGGAGACCTGCATCCACGATTTGGCGGGGCACAGCATCGCTTCGATGACCGCGGGGGCGCCTCCCCTGCATTCATCGAACCACGCGACTCCGGGTCGGGGCTGAGCTGGCTGGCGTGCGGAGATCGCACCCGTGAGTGAGTGGTGGATCAGTGTGGCATCTGATCTGTCGCTGCGGCGCCCGGGCCGGGAGCCTTCGCCGCCGGATCAGGGTCCGTCAACGGCTTGATCGTGCGTCGTGGCCCGCCACGCTCGCGTGCAGGGTTTTGACCGGCGCGATCGTCCTGAGACGGCGGCTCGGGGATCGCCTTGCTCGGATGGGTGATCGAGGCCGTCTTGGGGCGTGTGTCACTCGCGGACAGGAAGGCGATCTCGATCGCGAGTCCGCCGCCTGGGGCTAGGTGTGTGTGGAGAGTAGCTCGGTGCGCGGTCGCGATCGCTTGCACGATCGCGAGCCCGAGTCCGTGACCATTCTGGTGGCCGGTCCGCTCAGCCAACCGCTGGAAGGGCTCAAAGAGACGCTCGAGCTGGTCGGGCGGGATCGGCGGGCTCGTGTTTGTGATCGACAGGAACGGTCGTTTATCGCGGGTGCCGGTGCTGATATCCAGGCGACCGCCGGCGACGTTGTGGCGGATTGCGTTGTCGATGAGGTTGTCGACAAGACGCTCGAGCAGTCGGGGATCGCCCGGCGTGGTCGCAGGCTCAAGCGTGGTGCGCAGGTCGAGGTCACGGTCAGTGAGGCGGGGCTGGTGGGCGAGGACGGCCTGCGTAGTGAGTGCCCTGAGGTCGACAGACTCGCGGCGCTCGAGCCCGGCATGGCTGCGGGTCAGGGCCAGCAGCCCGTCGATGAGTTGCTCGAGGTTCTCCTCGGAGGCGATCACGCGCTCGTGTGCGGCGCGCAGTGAGGTGTCGCTGGCGTCGGGGCTGGCGAGTACCACCTCGCTGATGGCGCGCAGGCGGGTCAGGGGTGCACGGAGCTCGTGGGAGGCGTTGGCGACGAACTGGCGCTGGGCGCGGTAGGAGTCCTCGAGCGGTGCCAGGACGCGCCCGGCCAAGATCCATCCCAAGCCGAGCGAGAGCAGCGACAGTACTCCCAGCGCGATCGCGGACTGGATGAGCAATTGCTCGCGTACGTGCGTGCGCTGTTGTCGATTGTGGGCATAGAGCGCTGTCTGGTAGGCGTCGATCAGGCCACAGGTGCCGGCCGCCTGCGTGTATGTCACCGACTGAGTGTCGAGAGTGGTTGGGATCGCGAAGATCGCTCCGTCGTGATCGCTGATCACGCCGTTGAACGACCCGGCACGAGGCACCGATGTCGTGGGCTCGGGGAACGTGGCAACACCGTGCTGGCGCATGCACTGCGCGACCGAACGGAAGTGCGCCATCGTCTGCGCGGATGGGTGGGTCTTGGCCCCAGGGATCGGTAGGCCGCCCGGCCACGGGCTCCTCACCAGAGCCGGCTGTGCCGAGGCGGCGTTTGTCGGAGCGAGGGTGAAGACGAAGCCGGCGTTCACTAGCAGTGCGTAGGCGATCGCCATCAGCGCGGCGCCGGAGAGCAGGAACAGGCCGCCGTAGAGGAGCGTCAGGCGCATACGCGCGGTTCGGTGCGGGAGGTGGCGCGTGGCCGCGAGCTCGGTGAGCCGGCGGTTCAGGCGTGCGGCGACGGTCATATCCGGTAGCCGGCCTTGGCCACGGTCTGGATCACGGGCGGGTCACCGAGCTTTGAGCGCAGTCGGCTGATTGTGATCTTGACCGCGCCGGTGAACGGGTCGGCGGCCTCGTCCCACACTCGTTCGAGCAGCTCCTCGGGCGAGACGATCCGGCCTTGGGCGCTGAGCAGCAGCTCGAGCACCCCGAACTCCTTGGGTCGCAACGCCAATGGTTTGCCGCCGCGGTGCGCGGTGCGCTGGGCGGTGTCGAGCACGAGGTCGCGGTGCTCAAGGACGGGTGGGATGCTCGGCTGCGCCCGGCGGGCCAGCGCAGCGATCCGCGCGATGAGCACGGCGAACGCGAACGGCTTGGGGAGGTAGTCGTCGGCGCCGAGCCCGAGCCCTTCGACGAGGTCCTCGTTCTCGGCGGCGCCAGTCAGCATCAGCACCCGGCTGCGACCGCCGGCCGCGACCAGCTGCGCGCACACCTCGTCACCATGGAGGACGGGCAGGTCGCGGTCGAGCACGATCACGTCATAGTCGGTGACGCGGGCGCGTGACCAGGCCCGCGCTGCCGTCCAGCGCGACGTCGACCGCCATCCGCGCATCTCGCAGGCCGGCGGCGATCGTCTCGGCCAGCTCCTCGTCGTCCTCGACCACAAGCACCCGCATCGACCACTCCTTCCCCCGAGGACGGTAGCCCTCCACACGTTTCACGGCGGTTTCCCGCCCCAGCTGGTCGGCTGGTGCGGCGCGGGAAACCGGGCTGAAACCAACGGTTCTCTACAACCGGGTCGCACACCAGCCCAAGGAGAGTGCGATGAACACCACAGCGGCAGACAACCATGCAAGGACACCTAGACCGCACGGGCGGTTCGGCGGGCTCATCGCGATCATCGTGATCGTCGCGATCGGACTGACCGCGTGCGGGTCTTCCAGCACCCCGCATGTGGCGAGCTTGCCGACGAGCGAGCAGACCCGCCAGCGGGGGCACGCCGGACAGCGCGTCGACCACGGCCACGGGCACCCACACCCGCCGCTCCGGATCGGCGAACGGCAGGGCGACAGCACTGCTGGTGAAGTGGGCCAGCTGCATGAGCACCCACGGCGATCCCGATCAGGCCGCTCCGACAATCGACGCCAACAAGGTGATCCACGTGACCTGGGACGACGCCACCCTGGGGGGATATACGGGACGAACAAGGGTGGGCAGGGCAACACCGGACCGGGCCAATACTGCCGCACCTACATAGACCAGGCGAGAAATGATCTGCAGGGCAGCCAGCATCTGCAAGCGACCGAGCCAGGCCCAGCTGGTGAGGTTCTCGCGGTGCATGCGGGCCAACGGGATCGCGGATTTTCCTGACCCGTCGAATGGCGGGATGGCGTTCAACCGCGCGGCGGTGATTTGAACCCGAACAACCCGGCCTTCCAGAAAGCCTCGACGTTGTGCGCCAAGCAGACCGGCGTGCCAGGCTTCGCTACGGCGGCTCGCCTCCGCCGGGGGCGGTCGTGTTCAACGGAGACGCGCCGGGCGGGGCCGGTGGCTGAGCTCTCAGCCAGACGGGTCGACAGTGATCGCCGCTGTGGCCGCCGCCCTGGTTGGGGGAGCGGTGGCAGCTGGGGTCGCCATGGTGGCCAATGCCGGCGGTCAAACCACGACGGCCTCCGCGTCCGCCGGCGGGCTGGCGACGGCCGCGGTGGTACGGACAACTTTACCAACACGGTGCAGGTCGGCGGGTCGATCGGCTACGCCGGCGCTTACACGATCGCCACTCCCTCGGGCTCCAGCCCCCAGGAGATCCTGCAGGCTCAGCAAACCGTGAGCGAGGATCACCAGGCCCTGTCCGCGGACGAACGGACCGCCTCCGACGCGTCAACGGCCGACGAGCGCACGATCACGACCGACAAGGCCGCCGTCACGAGCGCGTCAGCCACCCTCAGCGCCGACCGGGCCGCCAAGACGCGCGACGTGCGCCGGCAAGAAGACGTCCACTCCGGCGTGCACCCAGGCCGCCCAGAAGGTCAGCCAAGACCAGACACCGCTGACCCAGGCCGAGCAGCAGCTTGCCGGCGCGCAGGCGACGGCAACCCTTGATCACGACCAGAACGCCGGCAAGGTCGGCGCCGACCAGACCAAGCTCGCCGGTGACCAGGCAATGCTCGCCTCCCTGCAAGCCACCGCGGTCAATGCCGGCACGACGTTCACGTGGCTGCCGAAGGCCGGTGCGATCATCAGGCAGGACCAAGCCGTCTACTCGCTCAGCAACGAGCCGGTCCCGCTGCTCTACGGACCCGTCGCCGCCTACCGCGCCTTCTATGTCGGCATGTCGGATGGCGCCGATGTCGGTGAGCTGACGCGGGATCTGATCGAGCTGGGAGACGGCGCCGGGCTGCGTCCAAGCGACCATTACTCGACGGCGACCGCCATCGCGGTCAAGCGCTGGCAGCGGACACTGGGTCTCCCCGCGACCGGGCAGATCCTGCTGGGTCAGGTCGTCTTCGAACCCGGGCCGATCCGGGTCACATCGGTCACCGCGTCGGTCGGCACCTCGACCGGGGGTGGCGGCGCCGCGAGCTCCGGCGGTGCTGGTGGCGGCGGGGGTGGTGGCGGTAGCACGGTGCTAATCGCTACCAGCGCCGCCCCGATCGTCGTCGTCCAGCTCGACGTGACCGAGGAGTATCTCGTCAAACGTGGCGACACCGTGTCAGTCGTGCTGCCCAACGGCACCTCGACTGTGCCCGGACGGATCCAGACCGTCGGCAACGTCGCCACCTGCCCCGGGGGCGGCGGCACCGGCCAAGGCAACGCCACGGTGGGCGGCACAGCCGACCAATCCGCGTGCGCATCAAGCGGGTCGGGAACATCCACGCCACCCACCGTGCCGGTCACCATCCGGCTGCAGCGCACGCCACCAGGAGCCAAGCTCGACCAGGCTCCCGTCAACGTAAACATCACCTCCGAGACCGCCAAGAACGTTCTAGCTGTCCCGGTCAACGCCCTGCTCGCCGTCCAGGGCGGCGGGTACGGCGTGGACGTCATGACGGCACACGGCAGCCACCTGGTCGGTGTCACCACCGGGCTGTACAGCAACACCCTGGTCCAGGTCAGCGGGCCGGGCATCGCGGCCGGGATGCGTGTGCAGGTGCCCGCTTCATGACGCTGACGGCCCCCGAACGAGGCGCGCGCGACCGACGTGCCGCTGCCGGTCCTGGAGTTGGTCGATGTCGTCAAGGAGTACCCCGGCGACCCACCGGTCCGGGCTCTCGCCGGCATCGACCTGCGGATCGACGCGGGCGAGCTGGTCGCCATCGTCGGCCCATCGGGGTCGGGCAAGAGCACCCTGCTGCACGTGATGGGCACGCTGGAACGGCCCACCGAGGGGGCGGTCCGCGTCGCCGGACAGGACACCTCGACGATGTCCGACACCCAGCTCTCGGGCCTGCGGGCGCGCCAGCTGGGGTTCGTCTTTCAGCAGTTCTTCCTGCTCGACGGGCTGAGCGTCCTCGGACAACGTCGCCGACGGCCTAATCTACCGGGGCACCCAGCTCGCCGAGCGCCGTCAACTCGCAAAGGCCGCTTTGGAGCGGGTCGGGCTCAGCCACCGACTCACGCACCGACCCAACCAGCTGTCCGGCGGCGAGCAGCAGCGCACGGCGATCGCGCGGGCCCTGGCGGGTCGGCCCTCGCTGGTGTTGGCCGACGAACCCACCGGCAACCTCGACAGCGCCACCGGGGCCGCGATCCTCGAGCTACTGCGCGAACTGCACCGCGACGGGACGACGATCGCGGTCATCACCCACGACCTCGACGTCGGCGCCGCCATGCACCGCCGCATCGAGATCCGCGACGGAATGATCATCGGTGATAGGTCGATCGCCTCCTGACCGGGACGCCGGCGGCTCGCGGCTGACCGGACGGGATCTGCTGCGCGTCGGCAGCCTCGGGCTACGCTGCCGGCGAGTCAGGGCCGCGCTGTCGGCGCTCGGCATCAGCATCGGCATCGCCGCCATCGTCGGCGTGCTCGGCATCTCCCAATCCTCCAAAGCAGGATTGCTCAACGAGCTCGGACGGCTCGGCAATCTGATCACCGTCCAGCCCGCCAGTGCCGCCTCCGGACAGGCCACCGAGCTGCCCACGGCTGCCGAAGGCATGGCCTCGCGCATCGGCCCGGTCACCAACGTAACCGAGATCGCCACCATCCAGAGCACCTACGTGTACCGCAGCCCGTTCGTCCCCGCCATCGACACAAACGGCATCTCCCTGACCGCGACCGACGCCGCCCTCCCGGCCACCCTCGGCGCCACCCTCGCCCATGGCACCTTCCTCAACGCTGCGACCGTCCACTTCCCGACGGTCGTCCTCGGCGCCGAAGCAGCCGCCCTGCTCGGCATCACCACGCTCACCCACCCGACCCAGGTCTGGATCGGCCAGCGCTCGTTCACCATCGTGGGCATCCTCAACCCCGTACAGCTCATCTCCCCAATGGACAGCATGGCCTTCATCGGCTTCCCCATCGCCCAACGCGACTTCGGACTCGACGGGCATCCCACTGACCTCTACGTCCGCAGCGCTCCCAGCCAAGTCAACGCCGTCACCGCCGTCCTGCCCGCCACCGTCAACCCGGCCAACCCCTCCTTGGTCACGGTCACCTTCCCCGCAGACATCATCAAAGCCGAGCTCGTCACCAAAGGCGCCTACAACGGCCTGCTACTCGGCCTCGGCGCGATCGCCCTGCTCGTCGGCGGAGTCGGCATCGCCAACGTCATGGTCATCTCCGTCCTCGAACGTCGCTCGGAGATCGGGCTGCGCCGCGCACTCGGCGCCAGCCGACGACACGTCGCCGCACAATTCCTCAGCGAAGCCCTGCTCCTCTCCATCCTCGGCGGTGCGGCCGGCACCATCATCGGTTCGGTAGCAACCGTCGCCTACGCCCTCAGCCAACACGAGACCGTCCAAATCCCCGCCCTCGCACTCTACGGCGGCATCGCCGCGGCCACTCTCATCGGCGCCATCGCCGGCCTCTACCCATCCACGCGCGCGGCCCGTCTCTCACCCACCGAGGCCTTGCGAAGCGTGTAGCGCGTGAACACTGGCGCCGACCCGGCCAGCCACCCAGTCAGCCCACTATCCGTTCAGTTGGTACGAGCACGCAGAGCCACACGGCCGCCCGCCAGACATACGAGGCCCGCACAACCACAAAGGCACGTCGCGGTCAGCACCGGCGGCAGCCGCGCTTTCGCCAGCAGAGCGTCCCCGCACGACCGTCGACCAGCTCATCGGGCCGACGGTCGTGCCGAAGACCTGCTTTCCATTCTCGCGTGTACGCGCCACCGCTGCGGCGCGGCGGATCCGCAGACGCGCTTTCGTTCGCCGACAGGTGTCTTGGCCGAAACCTTAAGTTCCCCCGCATCTCGCCACGAACACAACCGCCGGCGTCGTCGGGCTGTCCGCCATCGAGACCGCCGAGTCCGAGTACCCCGTTTCCTGAATGCAGGGAAGCCAGCACCGGCGCTTAGCGAACAGCCCCGGAGACCCGAAAAAATCGATTGCGGGTCTGAGCTCGTCCGGCAGGCCGGACGAGCTTTGCGCGGCCAGCGGGGCGCGCCGCGCCCTCCGCTCCCGCGAAGCCAGAGCCCCGCTCGGTGATGGATGCGCATCTCCGCCCCCCGACGGCCGTCTGCCCTCCAGGCCGCGCCAAGCAGATCCCTCGAGGGGCTGCGGGCTGAGGCTCCTCGCGCCTGAAGAGCAGGTCTTCCGTTCCGCGCGCTCCTCTGGCTGACCGCCGTTGTGTTGGGCGGTCGGCGGATCTAGTTTGCGACCCGGCCGAGGCCGGGGCTGACGATGCCGGTCTCGTAGGCAAGGACAACGGCTTGGACGCGATCGCGGAGGTCGAGCTTCATCAACAGTCGAGTGAGGTGGGTTTTCACGGTCGCCTCGCCGATGAATAGCTCAGCCGCGATCTCGGCGTTGGACATGCCTCTCGCGACGAGCCGGAACACTTCGAGCTCGCGCGGGGTGAGCTCTTGCAGCCCGGGTGGTGGCGGGGCGGCCGGAGCTGCCGCGACGAATTGTTCGATCAGGCGACGTGTGACAGTGGGTGCGAGCAGCGCGTCCCCGGCCGCGATCATTCGCACGCTGTCGGCGAGCTGGTCGGCTGGGACGTCCTTGAGCAGGAAGCCGCTCGCTCCCGCGCGGAGCGCCTCGAACACGTACTCGTCGAGGTCAAACGTTGTGAGCATCAAGACGCGGGTCCGAGGTTCGCGACGTTGCGCGACGATCTGTCTGGTCGCCTCGATGCCGTCGAGGTCGGGCATGCGAATGTCCATGATCGCGACATCGGGCCGCTGCTCGCGCGCGATGCTGACCGCTTCGTGTCCGTTGCTGGCCTCGGCGATCACCTCGATGTCAGACTCGCTGTCGAGGATCACTTTCAAGCCGGTGCGAACCAGGTGCTGGTCGTCGGCGATCAGGACGCGAACGGTCATGCGAGCGCTCCCGCGAAGCTACGCGGCAGCCGCACGAGCAACCGCTCCCCGGCGCTGGGTGTGAAATCAACGTCGATCTCGCCTTCGCACAACGCGACCCTTTCCCGCATCGCCAGCGTCGGCCAGCCCAGCGACACGCCCCCTGCTGAGGTGACCGTCAGCTCAACGTCGTGGTCGCCGAAGCGCAGTGTGACGTCCGTCGGCTGCGTGCTGTCCTCGCCGGCGGTCATGAGCGCGTCCTCGAGGATCCGGTACAGCCCGACATTGACGCTGGCGGGGAGCGAGCCGGGCTCGCCGTCAAGGTGCAGCTCGATGGGCAGGCGCTCGCGTCTGGCTTCGATCAGGGCGTAGATTTGGCCGACCCCCGGCTGCGGGGATAGCTCGGCCGGCTCGTGCTCGTCTCGCAGGACACCGAGGACGCGCCGCATTTCGGCCAGCGTCTGGCGACCGGCGTCCTCGATGCTCGCCATCGCCTCGTCGGCTCGAGACGGATCGATGTCGAGCAGTCGCTGCGCCGCGTCGGTCTGGACGACCATCGCGCTGACGGCCGTTGCCACGACGGCATGTAGCTCACGAGCGATTCGGGAGCGTTCGTCCGCGACGGCCAACCGCTCGCGATCCTCGCGCTCGGCCGTGATCCGATTCGCCTTGCTCCTCAGCTCGACGGCCTGCTGACGTCGCGCGCGCAGGACTTTCCCGGCCGCCCACAACGCGCTTGGAGCGCCGATCGCGAACGCCAACGAGCCGGAGTGGGAGCCCATCTCGTTGAGAACCCCGGCACCCGCGACGCATACGGCGAGCCCGAGCAGAGCGCGATCTCGCGGCTCGTAGGCCGCGACCGAGAATGGTGGGATGAACAGCGCGAACAGCGGAACGGTGAGCTGATGAAAGTCGCTGTCGATCGCCTTCAGAACGATCAGCATCGTCATCACCACACACGCGACCGCAAGTGGGGCGCGACGTCTCCACGCGATCGGCACCGTGAGCCCGGCAGCGACGGCGACTTCGACCAGCAGCGGCCCGCTGTGAGGTCGGACGAGCAGTCCGGCCTCCGCTGCGATCAGCAGCACCGCGGCGAGAATCCGGTCAAACCAACGATCTGCCCATTGCGGGAGCTTCATGCCGCCACGGGCTCCCCGAGCGGGACGCACGCACGGAGCTGAAAGCCACCGTCGCTGCACACGCCGGTCCGCAGCTCGCCGCCGTACGGAGCCAACCGCTCCTGCATACCGACCAGCCCATGACCAACCGCCCCCGAGCCCGCCGCCCGCACTGAACCAGGCCCCCGGCCGGTATCGACCACCTCGAGCTCGAGCGCGTGCGCGGTGTAAGCCACCGTCACGCGGGCGCGCGCCGGACCAGCGTGCTTGATCACGTTGGTCAGGGCCTCCTGCACGACCCTGAACGCGACGAGATCAAGCGCGGTCGGAAGCGGGCGGGGCTCTCCCTCGATCCGCAGATCGACGGGCAGCCCGGACGCCCGCGCACGCTGCGCGAGCGTCTGCAACTGCCCGAGGCCCGGACCAGTCGTCGCGCCGATCAGCTCGAGATCGCCGCGGTGCAGCACGCCAACCATCCGGCGCATCTCGCTCAAGGCGTCGCGCCCACAACCCGCAACCGAGTCAAGCGCCTCACGAGCAGCCTCACGATCCAGGCCCGCCAACCGCCGTGCCGCAGCGGCCTGGATCACCATCACGCTGACGCTGTGCGCGACCACGTCGTGCAGCTCCCGCGCGATCCGTATGCGCTCGTCGCCGATCGCCCGCCGAGCGCGCTCACGTTGGCCGCGCTCAAGCCCGACCGTTTCGGCCTGCAGCTCGCCGGTCGCGACGTCCCGGCACCTGATCACCCGCCCGACGACGAACGGCATCGCCACGAAGAACGTCCACACCGACACGAAGTCAACGACGCGGGAGTTGCCGGGAACGAACGCGAGCGCCGGCACCGCGAGCACGAGCAGCAAAACCTCCACCGGCGACCACCCAAGATCGGCCGAGCGCCGCCCCAGCATGTAGACGTCGAGCATGATCACGATCGGCACGAGGTCCGTATTGCCCCCGGACCCCACGAGAGCGCCAACGCACCCCGCGGCAGTGAGGATCGCGAGTGCGGGAAGGCGCCGCCGCCACGCGACCGTCGCCGCACACGCCGAACCCGCGAGCAGCGGGACGATCCCCGACCGCGCGCTCGACGCCTCCAGAACCACGAAGCCCATCCCCAACAGCAGCGCGACCGCCACGTCGACGGCAACCCGATCGAATCCGCGTGCCTGCTTGCGGAGCATCTCAAGAGCATCCATCTGTGCCGACGGTACTGCCTCGCTAGGCGCGGCACATCCCCTTCTGCGCTGACTCCGAGTCCGACCCGCGTCGGACTGCTCGTACTCCAAAGTACCGAGAGAAGATCACCGGCCAGACGACCGCGAATCGCCCTCACGACCGACGACATCGCCGCCATCCACGAACACAATCACCTCCGGCGGCGAGCTTCGCCCCCAACCCGACAGCTTCTAACTCGGAGGTTGATCATGCGAGCAGGACCAAGAGCAATCAGTCTCGCGCTAGCCGGGGCCGCGCTCCTCGGAGGCAGCACCGCGCTGGAGGCAGACGCCAGCGCCCCAGCCAGCGGGACGATTAGCCTGTTCTCGAAACCGACGACCAGCGGAACCAGCGGCACCATCCTCGCCGTCGGCGCGATCGGCGACTACGGCAAATACCAAGCCAGCGACCGAAACGGCAAACCCGATCCCCAAGGCAGCTACCTGAAGATCATCCTGAAGAAGGGCACCTTCGAGCTCAACGTCGCATCACTAACCGACAAGCCCCGGGCCAAGTACGCGGCGACCTGCTCGGCGATCTTCTCAGGAACCTCGGCGACCGTGGTACTGAACGGGACAGGTCTGTACGCCGGCATCAACGGCACCCTCCACACCACCGAACTCCATGCCCTGCTCGCGTCCCGCTACACCAGCGGGAAGAACAAGGGCCAATGCAAAGTCGGCGGCAACGCCCGCCCGATCGCCGAATACAACTCACTCTCCGCCGCCGGAAAGGTGAGCTTCAGATAGGCGCCTACCAAACAGCATCGTAGCCTCGGCGGCATCAGGACCCGCGCTGAAGCGAGAGCAGGACGGACGGCAACTCGCCGGTGGCCTCCTCCTGTTCGCTACCAGCGAGGCCCCTGGCGACATCGCCTCGTCGGACGTCGCGGCCGTCCTGGAGTACCGCGTTTTCGTGGATGCAGGGAAGCACGACCGACAGTGCGCGGGTGCGTCCGCAGACCCGCAAAATCTGGATGCAGGTCTCGGCTCGCTGCAAGGCTCAGACCAGCTTGGCGGGGTGGCTGTCGCACAAAGGGGGGTTCCGTCCGACTGGCTCGATGGGATTCCGGGATGCCCCAGAATTTCATTGATTGCGGTCGTGAGCAGGCGTTTCTGTTGCCGCCGTCGTTGCGAGATTGGCTGCCTCAGGATCATCTGGCGTGGTTGGTGATCGAGGCGGTCGGCCGCCTCGACCTGGATGCGTTCTACTCCGCGTATCGCGCGGGCGGCCTTGGCCGCGCGGCGTACGAGCCGTCGGTCATGGTGAGCCTCGTCCTGTATGCGTATTCGACTGACGAGCGGTCCTCGCGCGGGATCGAGCGGCGGTGTCGTCAGGACATCGCTTACCGAGTGATCACCGGTAACCAAGTGCCTGATCACGCGACGATCGCCCGGTTCATCCGTCGTCACCGACAGTCGCTCAACGAGTTGTTCGGCTCGGTGCTCCGACTCTGCGCCCGAGCCGGGCTAGTGAACTCGGGAATCGTTGCGGTCGACGGCACGAAGCTGACCGCCAGCGCGAGCAGTGACTCAAACGTTGACTACGACCGAATCGCGAGAGAAATCATCGCCGAGGCGATCGCGACCGACGAAGCCGAAGACGAGCAGCACGGCAACGCTCGCGGTGACGAGTTGCCGCCAGAGCTTCAGACCGCGGCCGGTCGGCGCGAGTGGCTGGAGCGCGAGCTCGCACGCGAGCGGGCCGAGGCGGAGCTCGATGAGGCGACGGTGAACCAGCGCGCAGGGTCAGACGATGAGTTTGATCCCGAGCAGATCGGGCCCAACGGGAGACGGGCGTGGCTTGGTGAGGCGCACCGCCAGCTCGAGCGCAAGCGGTGGCAGAACGCAGCACCGATCCCCCGCTCGCGCGCGGAGCGGCTGCGCCTGGGCGCGCAGTTCCTGGAGGACGAGTTGGCCGCTGAATCCCACGGCAACAGGGCGTATGAGGAGCTTCGCGAGCATCGACGGCTGCCCGACAAGCGGCGGCTCGGCGGTCCGACGAAGCCGTATGTGCCGCCGGAGGTTCCGCAGGGTGAGGTGAACATGACCGATCCGGACTCGCGTCGGATGAAGGGCAACCGCCGCTACATCCAGGGCTACAACGCGCAGACGGTCGTGACCGAGCAGCAGATCGTGATCGCCGCGGAGGTCTCGACCAACGCCCCCGATTTCTCGCACCTGCGGCCGATGATCGACACAGCCCTCCAGGAGCTCGAACAAGCTGGCGTGACCGAGAAGCCTGAGATCGCGCTCGCTGACGCCGGCTACTGGAACGAGCAGCACATGGACCACGTCGTCGGCGAGCACGGGATCCAAGTGCTGATCCCACCCGACTCAGGCAAACGCCAGGGAGAACGACCTGGGTGGACCGGCGGCCGTTACTCGTTCATGCGGCGCGTGCTCACCAGCGATCTGGGCAAGGAGCTGTACCGAAAACGACAACAATCAATCGAGCCGGTCTACGGTCACACCAAACACAACCGCAAGATCTACCGCTTCAACTATCGCGGCAGGCGGTCAGTGCGCACCGAGTGGCGATTAATCACGATGACTCACAACCTCGTCAAGCTCCACCGCCACCAACTCGCCGCCCTGGGGGCCTGAATCGGCCCCCACCGCGGCCGCGCGGCGCATCCGGACGCCGAACGAACGGATCACCTAGCCGCGGCCAATCCGACGCCCGCTCCGCCAAGCAGCTTTGTGCGACAGCCGTGCGTCACGAACGCTGAAGGAGGATGTATGTAGGAGTCGTTCTTCATAGGCGGTGCTGTGCGAGAGATGGAGGCTTGATGGCCCTCCAGCGTCGGCCTTCGGGGGCGGGCGCTAAACCACCGGATGCTGCGTTGGCTGAAGACCGTCGTGGTGAGCGATCCGGGAAAAGGCGCGCTTGACGCGTCAGGTGGGGACCAGGAAGACGTTCCAGAGAGCGCTCGGCCCGGGTGGTTGGGTTGGGTGTGCGCTGTTGAGGCGTCGTTAGCACAATTGAGGTGGCATCGAAAGCGGGGGATTTGGCTGTTCTGCCGTGATTGAGCCTGGCGGGTGTCCCGATTACTGGCCAGGTGGTGCCCGGCGTGAAGGCGGCGTGAGCCTGGTCTGCGGCTCTTGCACGGAACGTGAGAAGGCGAGCGTCGATACGGCGGCTTTGGGCTGGTGGCCCTGGGTCGCGAGAGGGAGCCTGCCGACGGCGGAAACCGGAGGCACTGAGTACCAGTCGCGACGCTCGCTGGCGGACCGGCCCGTAGTAGCGGTGAAGCTCCTGCTGATCTGGGGTGGGGGTGGAGCGAAGGGGCTGGCTCACCAGGAATGTCGGTTCGTTCAACCGGGGCCGTGAGGCGCCGGGAGGAAGCGAGGATGGACATGCCAAAGCCCGAAGAGAAGCCGTTTGCGATTCCCAAGCTGTTGGTCTGGGAGGCGTGGCGGCAGGTCAAGGCCAACAAGGGTGCGCCGGGAGTGGATGGGCAGGACCTGGACGAGTTCGAGGCCGATCTTGCAGGCAACCTCTACAAGGTCTGGAATCGGATGAGTTCGGGGACCTGGTTTCCGCCCCCGGTCAGGGCGGTGGAGATCCCGAAGCCGCACAGCCCAGGGACCAGGACGCTAGGCGTCCCGACGATCGCCGACAGGGTCGCGCAGACGGCGGCAGCGATGTTCCTGGAGCCGCTGGTGGAGCCGAGGTTCCACCCCGACTCCTATGGCTATCGCCCGAAGAAGTCGGCTCACGACGCGGTCGGGGTATGCCGGCAGCGGTGCTGGAAGTACGACTGGTTGATCGATCTCGACGTCCAGAAGTTCTTCGACACCGTTCCCTGGGAGCTCGTGGTCCGTGCGGTGGAGGCGGTCACCGACTGCCGCTGGGTGCTGCTGTATGTCAAGCGGTGGCTGGAAGCCCCGCTGCAGCACCCGGACGGCACGCTTGTGGAACGAGACAAGGGAACCCCGCAAGGATCGGCGATCTCGCCGGTCCTGGCGAACCTGTTCCTGCACTACGCGTTCGATCGGTGGATGGCCCGGGAGTTCCCCGGCTGCCCCTTCGAGCGTTTCGCCGACGACATCGTCGTGCACTGCAAGAGCAGGCGGCAAGCCGAGTACGTGCGGGCCGCGATCGCCGCGCGAATGGGGGAGGTGGGCTTGAGGATCCACCCCGACAAGACAAGGATCGTCTACTGCAAGGACGGCAGGCGTCGAGGCGACCATGAGCACACCTCGTTTACCTTCCTCGGGTTCACCTTCCGGTCACGGGGGGCGCGGAGCAAGAACGGCCGGAACTTCACGGGGTTCTTGCCCGCGATGAGCACCGAGGCGCTCAAGGCCAAAAGCGACCGGCTCCGCAGGATGCGGATCCACCGGCGCACCGACCTGACGCTAGAAGACCTGGCGAGCTGGCTGAACCCCATCATCGCCGGGTGGATGAACTACTACGGCCGGTACTACCGGACCGTTATGGATCCCCTCCTGCAGCGCATCAACACCTACCTGAGGCGCTGGGCAGGCAGGAAATACAAGCGGCTGCGGACCATCAAGCGGTTCACAAGGTGGTGGACCGGACTGCTCCAACGAGCACCCGGCCTATTCGCCCACTGGCGCGTGGTCCGCTCCTACTACTGAGGAGCCGGTGAGAAGAGCCCGGTGACGGGAGACTGTCACGCCGGGATCTGAGGGAGCCCGGGGGTGCGATTCCCCCGGGCCACCCGACACCGCGTTATGCGGGGGTGCTGCGCCCATGGGCGGGATACGCGCGGCGGATCCGAGAGGAACGGCCGGTTGCGTTTGGGCGAGGCCGGTACAGTTGCCCGGTGCCGGGCGACGCGGCCTTGATTCAGTTCGTGCAGGCGATCGGTAGGGGAGACGAGGCTCGTGTGTCGAGGCTGCTGGCTGTTGCGCCCGAGCTCGCGGTGGCAGCCCTCGACGTCGGTGCGTCTCGGCACCGCGCCGCGGAGTGTATCGTCGATGAGATCGGCCACTACTTGTACGCTGGCGACACTGCGTTGCACATCGCGGCGGCCGCCTACGAGCCAAGCATCGTCCGAGAGCTCGTCGGCGCCGGCGCGAGGGTCGCAGCCGCGAATCGCCGTGGCGCTCAGCCGCTTCACTATGCCGTCGATGGCGGGCCGGGTGGCGCGCGGTGGAGCCCGATCGCACAGCGGCACACGGTTCGGTGTCTAATCGAGCTCGGGGCGGATCCGAATGCTGTCGACAAGAATGGGACGGCGCCGCTTCACCGTGCCGTGCGGAATCGATGCGCGGCGGCCGTCGAGGCGCTGCTCGAAATGGGCGCAGATCCAAAGGCACCCAACCGACAGGCATCCACCGCCGTAGAGCTCGCGCGCTGGACGACGGGACGCGGAGGAACCGGTTCACCTCACGCGAAGACTCAGCAACAGGAGATCCTCCGACTGCTACATGCCGCTGGCGCCGTCTGACCCCCGCCGGGGCAACAGCTTCGAGCGGCGCGGCCGCTGCGGCTCCTCGTCGTCAATCGTCGCGTTAGCGGCGACGGTACACGTCGCGGCGGTGACCGATTGCGACGACCCGCGCGACGTGCTCGTCTTCGTTGAGCTCGTAGATGATGCGGTACGGACCTCGCCTAGCCGAGTAGCGACCCTCGTGCTCGAGCATCAACGGCTTGCCGAGCCGCCTCGGGTTTTCAGCGATCGCGTCGAGCGTCTCCAGGACCGCTGTCGCGACGGAGATTGGCAGCCGATCGAACTGTCGGCGGGCCGGCGCCATCACCACAACCCGCCACGACGGGCTGCTCACCTGCCGCGGTTGCGGCGCTGGTCGAGGCCGATCCGCAGCTCGTCGAGGCCGACGCCAGGCTCACCGGCCGCGACTGCCTTCTGGCTCTCTCGGATCTGGGCGGCGACCGATCGGTCGGACATCACCGCAAGCGTCTCCTCGAGGCTCTCGAGATCATCGGCGCTGATCAACACGGCGGCCGGCTTGCCATTGCGGGTGACAACCACACGATCCTGCTGACGCTCAACGCGATCGACTAGCTCCGAGAATCGAGCCTTGACCGCGGCGAGGGGCATCGTCTCTGACATGACCAGGATTCTAGTCATGTTCGGACGAATCGCAAGCGAATTTGAGAGTGTTGGAACGGGCTAGCCGCACAACTGCCGGGATGAGCGCAGAGACAGCTGCGGCTGTGCTGCCTCGGCCCGGGTCTTGGTTCTCCTGCCTACTGACCAGTCGACGTCCCCACGCGGCGTTAGGCGCCAACGCCGCCGGACTGCTGGACGTAGTCGCTGCCGAGCCGACCGTTCGGTGGCGCAACGCCGCCGCGGGACGGAACTCCGCCCCGCGGCGACACGGTGGGCCAGCTGGCCTCGTTTGGAATTGACGAGCACCAGATCGACTGAACGCTCAGCCTGCGACGGCTGGGACGGCTGCGGCATCGGGTGCGCCGGCCTCACCGATCCGGGCTGCCTTTGAGTGTTCGCGGCTGTCGCGCGAGGAGATCAGTACGGCGGCGAGGATCGCTCCGACGACGGCGAAGCCGGCGCCGACGAGGAACGCCCGGTCAAAGCCCTTGGTCAGTGCCACGGCCGAGCTGTGGACGCCGGCGTGGAACAGACTTTGGGTGCGGCTGTTGGCGACGGTCGCGAGGATCGCGAGCCCGAGCGCGCCGCCGACCTGCTGGGAGGTGTTGATCAGGCCCGACGCCAGGCCCGCCTCGTGTGGCCTGGTTGCGGTCACGGCGGCGATCGTCACGGGCACGAACGCCAGGCCCAACCCGACGCCGGCGAGCAGCGATGGGCCGAGGACGTCGGCGGTGAACGATCCGCCTGTCGCTGGCGCTTGTGAGAACCACAGCAGGGCGCCGGCGACCAGCAGCATGCCGGCGATCAGCGGTGGTTTGAAGCCGACGCGGGTGACGAGCTGAGAGGCGACCCCCGCGGCGATGATGATCGCGACCGCCAGCGGGAGGTAGGCGAGGCCGGTCTTGATCGGCGAGTAGCCCAGCACGTCCTGGAGGTAGAGCGAGATGAAGAAGAACATCGAGAACAGCGACATGCCGATCAGCAGCCCGACGATGTTGGCGCCGCGCAGGGTCCGCAGGCGGAAGATCGAGAACGGCATCAGCGGATCACGCTGGCGCAGCTCAATCGCCACGAATGCGATCAGCAGCACCGCGGCCGCGGCCAGGCAGACGATCGTCCGGGTCGCCCCCCACCCGACGTTGACCGCGTCGACGACGGCGTAGACGAGCAGCGCCAGCCCCGCGGTAACGGTTACCGCCCCTGGGATGTCGAAGGAGTTGCCGGCCTCTTCACGGCGGCTCTCGCCGAGCGTGCGGGGGGCGAGCGCGGCGGCGACCAGCCCAATCGGGACATTGACGAACAGGACCCAGCGCCAGCTCAGCCCGCTGGTCAGGATCCCGCCCAGCAGCACCCCGGCGGCGCCCCCGGCGCCCGCCACCGCGCCCCAGATGCCCAGCGCGCGGTTGCGCTCGGCCCCGTCGGCGAACGTGGTGGTGATGATCGACAGCGCGGCGGGGGAGACGATCGCGGCGCCCAGGCCCTGGACCGCGCGGGCGATGATCAGCCCCGTCTCAGACTGCGCCAGGCCGCCGGCCAGTGAGGCGAGTGAGAACACCACCAGACCGAGCATGAACATCCGGCGGCGCCCTAGCAGGTCGGCCATCCGCCCGCCCAGCAGCAAAAAGCCGCCGAACGTCAGCGTGTAGGCGTTCACGACCCAGGTGAGGTCGTCGCGGGAGAAGTCCAGGTGAGCGCCGATCGA
Source organism: uncultured Solirubrobacteraceae bacterium (assembly GCA_963753235.1). Classification (GTDB taxonomy): domain Bacteria; phylum Actinomycetota; class Thermoleophilia; order Solirubrobacterales; family Solirubrobacteraceae; genus Palsa-465. The sequence goes on from CAVWBJ010000003.1 coordinate 345,557, forward strand.
CGGCAGCGCGACGTTGACGATGGAGGCGTCGATCACGATCACGAACTGCGTCATCGCCAGCAGCACGAGCGCGAGACTCTTCGCTCGGGGGGTGTGCGCGTTCATATGCTCATCCCCAGCATCCGGCCCAAGCCCGACAGCGACGCGAATGCAACTCGCTGGAGGCGCGAGGTTCGGATCGCGGTCGGGTGCGCTTTGAATAGCATCGCGGCGTAGATCGCCTGACGCGGATTGTGAGGTGCTCCGGCGCCCATCCTCCCGGTCGATGTCAGCGACGCCATGTCGCGGAAGAACCCCTCGTAGTCGACGGCGGGGCGATGGCGGTTGATGAACTCAACCGGCTCATCGTGAGTGTTGCGCAGGGTGTGTCGGTGACCGGTAGCCGCTGCGGCGTGCTCACCAGGACCATAGGTACGCCACGTGCCGTCGAGCTTCACGTCAAGTCGACCCTCGACGATCTCAAAGCTGTCCTCAGCATTATCGTGCACGTGCACAGGGGGGCTCGGTTGGTGGGCACCGAGCCAGCCATTTACCTCAAGAAGTTCACCATCGGTGTCCTCACCGTTGCGCACAATGTCCCACCACATATCCATCCCCGGCCGGAAGTCGATGCGCCGAGTCACGGTAGGGCGTTCTGCAGGATCAAGGTAAGCAGTAGTCACAGGGCCTCCATTAGTCCGTCGGTTCTTGCGTCTGAAGTTCGTCACGGGTCGCGCCCCGTGGCAGGATCTCGTCGCGCTCGTGAGGTGCTAAAATAATCAGGCAACCTTGTAAGGTCTCCGAACTGTCTGGTAACCTTATCAGGAGTCCTGACTAAATGTCAAGCGATCCGATGCCGACCTCCCGCCACCCACTGATCCGCCTGCTGGAGAGCGGGTTCGACGCCACAGCCGAGGAGATGACCCGGCGCATGGCGCAGACGCCCTACAACGACATCCGCGTCACCCACGGCTGTGTGTTCGGCAACATCGAGCCGGAGGGGTCGCGGCTGACCGACCTGGCGGTGCGCGCGAACATGACCAAGCAATCTGTTGGCGAGGTCACCACCGAGCTCGAGCGGCGCGGCTACCTCGAGCGTGTTGCCGACCCCGATGACGGCCGGGCCAAGATCATCCGCCTCACCGAGCGCGGCGTGAAGGCCCAGGCGCTGGGCATGCAGATCCTCGGGGAGATCGAGCAGGAGTGGGCCGAGCGCTTCGGCGCCGAGCGGGTCGCGGCGTTGCGGGACGCGCTCGAGGCGATCACCGCCGAGCGGCTCGGCGCGGCACCGGTGGCCTGAGCTCAAGGAGCTGCGACCACTAGCAGTCCGGGTGGTGCCGGCGACCGTCACGCTGGCCCCGTCAAAACTCGCCGAGCGCTCGCCTTCAGATCCCTCGATCGCAGCTCGGCTGCGACCCGCGCCCCCGGCACGGCCCCAGCGGACGCAGCTGCCCCACCCGCACATCAGAGTGAAGGCCGACACCAGCGGTCCCGCGGCGCGTAAGTCGTGCAACCTCGTCGCCCACCCCGCGTGCGCCTGTCGATGCGGCTCGATGGGATCGACCTCGTTCTCGAAGGAGAGGCGTCCCGCCAGACCAACTCAGCGACGCTCACTGCCGTAGCCGCCGCCTTCGACGCCGGCGGGTGGCCGGCGCAGGCGGGGGGCGAAGCGATCATCGCGCCCTAAAGCGCACAGAGTGCTGGCCCGGGCCGTGGCACCTGTACCGGTTCCGGATCCGTACAGCCTTCGGCGTGGGTTTGCGCCCGCCACACGGTGCAAGCCGCTGGGACTTCTAGACCGGCGACCGTCTCGCAGGAAGCCGCGGCCGTGGCTTCCGCGTCGGGCTAACAGCAGCAGCAGGAGCCACCATAAAGTGCCGCTTTCACCCACCTGAGCACGCAGCCAGCGCCTGCTGGCGGCGGCAGTTCTCCTTCGGTCCCGCCCGGACCCGAGGCGGCACTCCGGCAATCCGGTCTCGGGTCGGCGACAAACCGGCAGTCTCGCCGAGCCTGCTTTCCGCGTGCTGTCCTGTGAATCCCCGAGTTGGTGGCTGCGTTTGGGCAGGGCTGTTCGTGCCGGCTGTCGGTCGGCGGTAGCCGGCTGGCTGTATGTCAGGTCAGGCGGCTTGTTCTGTTGGTTGGTCGAGCTGGTTGAGGGTGACGGCGTAGCCGAGCGCTTCGAGTTGGCGTTGCAGGCGTCGGGCGCGGTGTTCGACGGAGTAGCGCTTGCGCTGCCAGTCGGGTCCGAGGTCGCGATATGGGACGTGGTCGCGGACGATGTGGAAGTAGGCGACGAGCAGGTCGTGGCGGATCGCGCCGATCGCTTTTTGTTCCCCGCGGCGCCCGCGGAGCTGCGCGTAGTGCGCGGCGATCTAGGTGTCTTTCGTGCGCACGGCTGCGCGGGCGCATTCGGTGAGCTGCGAGGTCAGCCAGGCGGGCCCAGGACGGGTCCGCCGACCGCCTGCGCCCGGCTGATTCGTGGTGCCTGGGCACGCGCCAGCCCAGGAAGCGAAGTGCCCTACCGTCGGGAATGCGGACATGTCGAGGCCGCACTCGGCGATCAGGACCTCCGCTGCTCGGGCCTGGACGCCGGGGATCGTGGAGAGCAGCTCGATCGATGTGAGCGTGCGGCGCGAGCACGTGCTCGATCCGCTCGGTCAGGTTCTGCAGGGCTTGGTCGAGCGTGTCGATATGCGCGAGCAGCTGCGCGACCATGATCCCGTGATGCTCGATCGTGAAGCGACTCTGGAGGGCGTCTCTGAGCTCCGGGATCTTCGCGCGCATCTTGCCCTTGGACAGCTCAGCGAGCTGCTCGGGATCGGTCACGCCTGACAGCAGCGCTTCGAGCATCGCGCGCGCGGACTTCGAGTACGTCGTCGAGGCGACGCTTGAGAGCTTGATCCCGGCGTCCTGGAGCACCTTCTCCAGACGCTGGATCGTGCGGGAACGCTCGTTGCTCTGCGCGGTTCGCAGCCGCGTCAGATCACGCAGCCGGCGGATCTCCGATGGCGGCACGAAGCTCGGGCTGACCAGCCCGTGCTGGACGAGCTGACAGATCCACTCCGAATCCTTGACGTCGGTCTTGCGACCCGGAACGTTGCGCAGGTGCTGCGCGTTGAGCAGCCAGCACTCAAAACGCTCCTCGAGCGCTGGAACACCGTCTTCCAATACACGCGGTGGCCTCCATCCCACGAGCGTCACACCGGTCTCGGCCAGCCACCCAGCGAGCTGCGTCAGCCCGGCGAGCGTCGACTTGAACGTCTGAGTCTGCTTGTCCCACTGTCGACGACCGCTGCCCGGCACGCGGACGGTCGCCACGACGTTGTCGCGATGCACGTCAAGACCAGCGCACCGCTCTACGATCACTTCCACAGCACGCTCCCTTCGGACGGCAATTGGACACTGTCGCCCGGAGGGGGCCTACCACTGATGAGTCTGTCCTTCGCGCTCGCAGCAGCAATCAACGGTCCCACAGGTCCCCGCGTCACGCTGTCGCACGGGCTCTAACGCACCAAGCCTCACCGACGTCGATCCGGGCCCCAAGGATTCTCACCCCTCAAAGGCGGCCGGCGCGCCGGCCCCCGACCGCTGTCGCGTAAAGGGGTTGGCTTTGAGCGACAGCCACCGCGCTTAGGAGGTCTCCGAGCGCGACCGGCTTGAAGTACTGCGGCGCGAGGGAAGCGGGTCTCGCACGGACCCTGCTGCTTCTGACGAAAGGGGTAGTCGCGTGAGGCCGCTGCTGGTAGCCCAATCCGGAACCGAAGGCGCGCCGATCACTAGGGCCACAAGTCGGCCTCATCCGTGACGCCCAGATGCTCCGTCTGAGGTGCGCTTGATCATCACGGAGGTCGCCTTCACGACGGCCGTCGCCTCTACGCCGGGGGGCGAGCGCGAGTTCCTCCATCGCGTCGCGCGTGATCGCTGCGGTCACTAGGAATGGTCCGGCCTCGATCTCGACCCAGGCCATGACGCCGCCGTTGTCGACTGAGCGGACAACGCCGGTGAAACGGTTGCGCCGAGTAGGAACTGCCGGTGTTGTGGCGCTTGGCCTGGCGCGCAGTCTCCCGGCCGAGCCGGCATCCGAGCTGCCCGCCCCGCGCGGGGGTGGAACTAAACGAGGCCGAGCGCGAGGTACGCTCCGTGATTCGTGCCGCCCCGTTCGGGCGCAGGCGCCCAACGCCGCGGCACGCCTGGGGGAGACGGTCCCGCTCCAAGGCCACCGCCAGCGCGTCCCTCAGTGTGCGAGGTCATGGCCATTCGCCGTCAGCGTCTCAGGGCACGGTGTAGGCGATGAGCTGCGGGTTGCCGCCGGTGTGCCTGCCACTGGTCAGCGGTCCGCCCGCCGGGATGATCACCGCGTTGCCGGCGATGGCGATCGGCGCGTTCGTCGTCGTCGGCAGCTTGTGCTGGTAAACGATTGCGCCAGTACCGCGGTTCAGTGCTATGAGCTCGCCATGGAACAACGTGCCGATCACTAGGTCATTGGAGATCGTTGCGGCGCCGAGCGGCATCTGCGGCACCTTCGTGTCCCACTCGACCTTCCCGGTAGCCAGGCTCAGCGCCTCGATCTCCCCGGCACCTGAGTTCTCCGGGAGCGGGGCCACGGTCTTCGCACTGGTTTCCTTGAACGGCAGGTCGACGGTGGCAACGTAGACAGTCCCGGCGGCGAGTGCCATGTCGGTCAGCACACCGCCGTACCCGCCGGGCTCATAGGTGTAGGGCGCCTGCAACGTGAGCTTGTGCTCAAGCGCCAGGACCGAGTCGTTGTCATGGCCGTCGTGCTCGCCCACAGAGGTCTTCCACACCAGCTTGCCGGTACGGGCGTCCCACGCGTAGACGAACCCCAGCTTGCCGCCGCCGACGATCACGGGCGCTCCGTTGATGCTGGCCGCGATTGGCGAATCCTGGATGTCGTGGTCGTAGAAGTCATTGGGCAAGGCCTGGTAGTACCAGCGCAGCTTGCCGGTCGCCGCGTCCAGGTTCACCTCGCTGTCGGTGTACAGCTGCGCGGCTGGATGAGACACCGCAGTGCTGAGCGACTGGTACGGATTCGCGATGCCGAAGGTGACCGAGCCGTCCGAGCCGGCCAGCGGTGTCTCCCAGGCGCCGCCCGCGCCCGCGCCGATGGCCTGCACGGCCTGATCCGGGGTGCGAATCGTGTTGAAACTCCACAGCCGCTTCCCGGTCGCGGCATCCAGCGCCATCACCACACCACCGCCGGGCCCGTCGCCATAGGCACTGGAGATGTAGACCCGGCCGTTCGCCGCTTGCGGCTGGATCTCGAACTTGCCGTCTCCATCGCTGAGCAGATGGCTGTCAACCCAGACCGGCTTGCCGGTCGCGGCGCTGAGTGCGAAAACCGCCGTCGAGCTGTCCCCATATACGGTCCCGTTCGCGACCGCGACGCCATCCGGCCCTGGCCCGCTGGCTTCAGGGATGTTCACTGGGTACTCCCACTTGAGCTTCCCGGTAGCAAGGTCCACGGCGTACACGTTCGCCTCGAGATCCTGGATGTACACGACGCCGTTCACGACTACTGGATTCGCGGCGAACGAGCCGGCACCGTCGACGTTCGTCGCGCCCTTGCCAGCCAGCTTCAGCGTCCAGGCTTCGTTCAGCTTGCTGATGTTCGCCGACGAGATCACCGAGGCAGGCGCGACCCTGTCGTTGGCCAGGTCGCCGTTCGGGTAGGGCCACTCGCCGGACGGCTTGGCCGCCTTTGAAGTGGCTGGGCTGCTGGTGCCGCAGGCGGATGCCGTCAGGGCAACCGCGATCAGCGCGCATATGCCGAGGCGGGTAGCGCGTGATTCGGCTCGTGGAGTCCGACTTCGGCAACGCTCTGCCCATGACTGCCTCCGTTGATTGGATGGGGGAACCTGGCCAGCAAGCCACCCACTCGCACCGCATCGGAGCGAGTTGAACAGCTCGACGGCCGGAACCCCGACTCTGCGATCCTCGAGTACCCGTGGGCGGACTCAAGACGACCTCGTCATTGATTGGCCTCACCGGATAGGACCGACGAGAGCCGCGAAACTCATCGCATGCGCACGGACTCAGATCCGAATGCCCTGCCCCCCGCGCGATCCAGGGCTTCGCGTCCCGGTAGGTTGCGTCTCAAAACTGCTGTAAATAGTCGAGTGGGTGCTGTCAGAGCGACGGCGTAGGTTCCCTCAAGTCCTGGCAGACGATGAAGGAGGCCTACGCCGTGAGACGCACCGTACCGCCGTCGGCGGAGATACAAGCGAGTATCGACAAGCTGATGTCTAAGGGGATGGTCGATGACCCGCAGAAGATGTTGTCTGAGCTCGCGCGACTCGGCGCTCGGTTGATCATTCAGCGGGCGGTTGAGGAGGAGTTCGATGACTGGCTTGGTCGGGCTCGGTATGAGCGCCGGCCCGAGCAGCGCGGTCTGCGCAACGGGTTTCGCCCCCGGCACGTGCAGACGGCCGAGGGTGAGCTGCGGATTGAGGTTCCGCAGGTCCGGGAGGCGGCGATGCCGTTCGTCTCGAAGCTGTTCCCGAAGTGGCACTGCAAGCGGCTCTTGAGAACCTACCCGCTGAAGGCGCTGATCGTCGGCGGGTTCGTGCGCGGCCTGTCGATGCGCGACATCGAGTCTCTGTGTGAGGAGGCCGGGCTGGGAAAGACGTCGCGCTCGACGGTCGCGAGAGTCTGCGCGGAGCTGCAGGAGCGCTTTGAAGCGTTCAAACGCCGCTCGCTTTATGACGTCAACCTGGTCGTCCTGTTCCTCGACGCGATCTACCTCCCAGTCCGCCCGAGTGGCCCGAAGGAAGGCGTGATCTGCGCCTGGGGAATCACAGAAACCGGCGACAGGGCGCTGGTGTCCGTGCGGCTGGGGATGCGCGAGACCAAAGAGGACTGGCTTCAGCTCGGCCGCGACCTCATCGCCCGCGGGCTCCCCGCGCCACGCCTGGTCGTGGCTGATGGCGCCGCGGGGCTGCCCTCGGCGATCGAGGAGGTCTGGCCGCGGGCGGACCGCCAGCGCTGCGCGGTTCACCGCCTGCGCAATCTCCAGGCCAAGCTCCCCAAGTCAGAGCACGACCGGGTCCGGTTTAACTACTGGTCAGCGCTCACCGACGCGACGTCGGTCAAGGACGGCAAGCTCCGTCTCCAGGTCCTCATCGCAGAACTCGAGCATCGCGGCTATGAGTCAGCCGCTCGCTGTCTCGGCGACGACCTCGACGCCCTGGTCGTGCATCTGCGCTATCCGCTCAGACACCGCGAACGGTGGCGGTCAACCAACCTTCTTGAACGGTCGCTCGGAGAGGTCCGCCGGCGCACCAAGGTGATGGGCCGTTTCCCCGGCGAGACCAGCTGCCTGTCACTCGTCTGGGCGGTGCTTGACCTGTTCTTCAGCCACGCCAGCAACGGCGCCACGTTCACCGACGTCGACCGCCAACACCTCTACCGAATCAAATACCACCAAGCCGACCCAGACACCCTCGACGAGGAGATCACCGCCGCATAGACTCACCCCCGGGAACCTGACCGCGAGCGAATTTACAGCGGCAAAGGGACGCAACCTCCCGGTATCGCTGAGTCGCGCGGCAGGGACAAAGCGGGACAGTCCGGGGGTCAGTAGTCGTTCTGGGAAGGCGAAGTAGGAACCGCGGATGGTTCCGGCCAGCTTCGACTTCTGCGTCGCGAACTTGAACCGCGAGGCGAGCTCCGCGGGGACTTCCATCCCTTCTGAGAGTTTGAACCCGACCGCCCGCTTGCTGGGGTCGTCGAGCGTGTACATCACGTTGATCGACAGACCGCTCTCGTAGAAGACGTAGGCGATTCGGATGTTCTCGACCTGAAAGGACGTGGCCTCGAGCGGCCGAGAGGAGATCACGATGTCGCGTTCCTCCTTGAGGATCCGGTGCACCCAGTCGACTGCCGCCTGGGCATTGCTCGCCGGCTCGACGGTGAAGACATGGTCGTACTTGTTCTTGAAGTAGCGAGCCTCGTGCGCGCGTAAACCAGCGAGGGCGGCCGCGACCGGCGAGGACTCGAGGCCGACGGTCGAGACATTGGTGAAATCCACGGCGTAGGGCATGACGCAATCTCCTGTCACATCGCTTGGCGGTTGTGCGTCTACCGCCCATGACCCTAAACCAGGCCGTGATGTGACCCGGAGCACCTCCAGCTGTCGAGCAGCTCGCCGCCAAACTCCTGCCCGATGGCCCCCCGCAGTGAGGGGCAACGCGACCGCCCTCTGATCCGCGCTGAGCAGGTGCGCGGAGATGCAGCGGATGATGCCCGAGCCGAACTCGAAGCGGGTGCTTGAGAGTGCGGCCCCGGAGTTGCAAAGTCACGTCGAACGGTCTTGAGCGAACCTTGCGGACGCAAGCGGTCGCGACGCTTAGAAACGATGCCGGGTGTGGCTGAAGCCGCCCTTGGCAAATGCGAGAACTTTCGCGGGGCGAACGGCGAACACGAACGCGGTCCCTACGTCGTGCCGAAAGCCATCCTCATCGACGCTGTATCGCCAGCGTCCATCCCACTTCTCTGCCCAAGCGTCGGCGAGCCGCCGCAGCTGCTCCGGGTCGGTGACGCGGACGGCTTCCCCCTCGACCACCAGGTCCAGGCCGCTCTGCCAGTCGTTGGCGCCGGTGATCAGCGCCACTCGTGGGTTGTTGGCGAGGTTGAGTGCTTTCTGCTCGCTTGCCCCTGTGGAGAAGTGCAGTGCGTCGTCGAGCCACACGGCGACGAGCGGGGTGACCTGCGGGCGACCGTCGGCGCGGACGGTTGAGATCCAGAAGATCTCGGCCTGCTTGATCGCCTCGAGCGTGTCCTCCCAGCTGGTCGGCTGTGCTCCCGGGTCGCTGAAGCGGGTGTCGAGCTCGGTGGTGGGCGTCGTCATCGCACATTCGCTCCTTCGGATTGACTGGGTGGCGGATAGCTCTCGGCGACAATCGCGTCGAGTCGAGTGATGGCCGCGAAGTCCGGGGAGAAGCAGTTGCGCATCAGCGCGATCGCGACGCCAGTGTCGATGTCGGCGTAGGCAGCCGATCCGTTAGTGCCGACCATCCCGAAGGTCGAGCCCGGTCGAGAAGCCGAGCTCGGCCGGCTGGGGCTGTAGCCCAGCGACCAGCTGACGTTCTCCATCTCCATCACGCTGTCTGGGCCGGTATAGGCGACTGCGGCAACGCCCGTGAGCTGCTCGGCTGACAGCAGGCGCACCCCAGGGACGTGTCCCAGAAGCGGGGCGTAAAGGCGAGCCGCGGCGCGCGCGCTCATCGTGCCCATCGACGGGATCTGCGCCGTTAGCACATCGCGGCGGTTGGCAAACGCAGCATCCGGCCTCGCGCCGGGAGGCATCGCGCGAGCGAGTGGGCTGCCCGGCGCTGGACCAAGCGAAGGAGGCCCGGGCGGTGCGACGTGGCGTGCCACCCGATCAAGAAGGGGCGTAGGGACAGCGAAGTGCAGCTCATCAGCCACGCCGAGTCGCTCCGTCAGGACTTCCTGGAGAAGGTCAGTAAGGCTTGCGCGTCTCGCCCGCTGGAGGGTCTCGCCGAGCAGGAAACCGAATGTCTGGGCGTGGTAGCCGAACGCCGTCCCCGGCGGCCACCACGGCGTGGCGGCGGCAAGAAGCCCACACATGTAGTCCCAGTCGCAAAACTGCTCGGTCGTAAGGTCGGCGGGTAGGCCCGGCAAGCCCGACTCATGCATCAGTGCGTGGCGGACGGTCACGTCGCCTTTGCCGTTCGCGGCGAACTCGGGCCACACTTCCGGGAGCCGGAGGTCGTAGTCCATTGTGCCGTCCGCGACGACGGCATGCACGAGAGAGCTGAGCACGCCCTTGGCCGTCGAGCCCGCGAAGAACAAACTGCCCGGGGACACTGGTTCGCCGTTCGCCGGGTTAACAACTCCGCTCTGCGCGTCGGCAACCAGCGCCCCATCCTTCATCACGACGGCCTGCAGACCAACCTCGCCGTCGCCTGCGACGAGCTCGTCCAGCGCCGCTTGGACGGATTGCTGCAGCGTAATCTCAGTCACCGTCGGCGTCCGTTGGCGACCGACGAGTCATGCCGGCCGTGCTGGAGCCATCGCTCGCTCACTTCTACAAGGACCTCTGCCGAGCGAGAAACTCATCGCTGCCCATCGGGCGTCAAGCGTAGCCGCAGGGCGCGCCGCATCCGATTCGGGAACATTCCAGGGGACCATTGCAGAGCGCACGGCCGCCGGTGCCGTTGAGACGGCGGGGGTCCCTGCGAGACGCCGTACCGTGCTCCGTCGCGGCGAGTAGCGCTTGCCGACCCCCCCGGCGGACACGGGGACGAGCGAAAGCAGGTCGTGGCCCTAAATCCGGTTGCGTCTCTTAACCGCTGTAAATTCGCTGCGGCTTTGAGGTTCCCGGGGTGAGTCTAGGCGGCTGTGACCTCCTCGTCGAGGGTGTCTGGGTCGGCTTGTCGGTATTTGATTCGGTAGAGGTGTTGGCGGTCGAGCTCGGTGAACGTCGCGCCGTTTGAGGCGTGCGTGATGAACAGGTCGAGGACGGCGAAGACGAGTGAGAGGCAGCTGCTCTCGCCGGGGAAGCGGCCCATCACTTTGGTGCGCCGGCGGACCTCACCGAGCGAGCGTTCCAGCAGGTTGGTTGACCGCCACCGCTCGCGGTGGCGGAGCGGGTAGCGCAGGTGCACGACCAAGGCGTCGAGGTCCTCGGCCAGACACCGGGCGGCTGACTCGTAGCCGCGATGTTCGAGCTCTGAGATCAGGACCTGCAGCCGGAGCTTGCCGTCCTTGACTGATGTGGCGTCGGTGAGCGCTGCCCAGTAGTTGAAGCGGACCCGGTCCTGTTCTGCCTTCGGGAGCTTCGCGACCAGGTTGCGCAGGCGGTGAACGCAGCAGTGCTGACGGTCAGCACGCGGCCAGATCTCACCGCACGGCGCTGATCAGCCCCGGGGCGCCGTCGGCGACGACCAGGCGTGGTGCGCCAAGCCCGCGGGTCATGAGATCACGCCCGAGCTCGAGCCAGTCCTCCTTCGATTCGCGTGATCGCCGAGCTGCACCGCGACCAGCTGCCTGCGGCCGTTTTCATCGATTCCCCAGGCGCAAATCACGCCTTCCTTCGGGCCGCTGGGGCGGACCGGGAGATAGATCGCGTCGAGGAACAGCACGACGAGATCGGTGTCATAGAGCGAGCGGCGTTTGAACGCTTCGAAGCGCTCGTGCAGCTCCGCGCAGATCCTCGCGACCGTCGAGCGCGACATCTTCCCGAGCCCGGCCTCCTCGCACAACGACTCGATGTCACGCATCGACAGGCCCCTGACGAACCCGCCGATCACCAACGTCTTCAAAGGGTCGGTCCGGAACAGCCGTTTGCAATGCCACTTCGGGAACAGCTTCGACACGAACGGCACAGTGGTGTGCCGCGCCTGCGGGATCTGGATCTCAAGCTCACCCTCGCCGGTCTGCAAATGCCGGGGCCGGAACCCGTTGCGCAGCCCCGCCTCGTAGTTCTTCAGGCCGCGCTCACGCTCGGGGCGACGCTCATAACGAGCGCGACCAAGCCAGCCATCGAACTCCTCCTCGACCGCCCGCTGAATGATCAACCGGGCACCGAGCCGCGCGAGGTCACCGAGCATCTTCTGCGGGTCATCGACCATGCCCTTCCCAAGCAGCTTGTCGATCTCAGCTTGTATCTCCGCCGACGGCGGTACGGTGCGTCTCACGGCGTAGGCCTCCTTCATCGTCTTGCAGGACTTGAGGGAACCTACGCCGTCTCTCTGACAGCACCCACGCGCAGCTATTTACAGCAGTCCTGAGACGCAACCCAAATCCCGGTCTGCACCCGCTCCTCGCCAGGAGCGCGGCCCGCCGCGACGTCGGCCCGCTCGTCGTCGTGGCCGACGACGCCGAAGACCTGCAAGTTCGCGAGAGCAGGGCGGCGTCAGCCTCAGATTGGCCTCGTTGCGCGCCCTGCTTCGCCAGCTCGACAGCGAAGAGAGCCACGCGCCCTCCTTCGCGCGGATGCGAGGGCCGCTTGCCAGGCCGACGCCGAGCGGGGCAGGCAGCCGTTACCCCGGCAGGTGCGCAGCCAACCCCGTGCTGCTCGTCGAATGACTCGCCCGGTGTCCTCGGCACACCCCGGGCTTCGCGGCGCTGCACTCGGCGCGACCGCGTCCGATGCAGCCTCGCCACGGCCTCAGCGGTGAGGAATCTCGTTTGACATATGCTGTTATGGGTATATGATGCTCGCCATGGCACGAGCAGCGACCACCACGGATGCGTTTAACGCGGTCGCCGAACCACGCCGGCGCCAGATCCTGGAAGCGCTCTCCGATGGGGAGCGCTCCGTCAACGAGCTCGTCGAGGCGCTGGGCCTGGCGCAGCCGCAGGTGTCCAAGCACCTGCGGGTCCTGCGCGAGGTGGGAGTCGTCGACGTCCGCGAGAACGGGCGTCAGCGGCTCTACCGGCTCAACGGCGTGGCGCTCAAGCCCATCCACGACTGGGTCGCGAGCTTTGCCCGGACCTGGGACGAGCGCTACGACGCGCTCGACGTGGTCCTGTCAGAACTCAAAGCCAAGGAGAACACAGATGGCGGCAGCAACCAGTAGCGGCAAGGCGACGGTCACCCTCCCAACCAATACCCAGATCCTCATCACACGTGAGTTCGACGCGCCGGCGCACCTCGTGTACCGGGCGGTGACCGAGCCCGAGCTCGTACGCCGGTGGTGGAGCGGGCAGCGCGGCGAGGTGACGGAGTGCGAGATCGACCTGCGCGTCGGGGGCAAGTGGCGGTACGCCATGCGGGCGGACTCCAGCGGCGACGAGGTCGTGTTCTACGGCGAGTACCGGGAGATCGTGCCCGACGAGCGGATCGTCAGCACCGAGGTGTTCGCGCCGTTCCCCGACGACGGGGCGCTCAACACGATGACGCTGACCGAGCACGGCGAGCGAACGACACTCACGACCCTCGTCCAACACACCAGCCCGCAGGCCCGGGACATGCACATCAACTCCGGGATGGAGGGCGGGATGCAGGAGGCGTTCGACAAGCTCGAGCAGGTGGCGATCTCGCTGCGCTGACTCGTATCCTCCCCGCCTGAGCGAGCTCGACGTCCGCGCGCTCCGGTCCACATCCCGGCGCTGGCCTCCGGGGTCGCCTTCTTCGACGGCCCCGGGGGCTCGCAGGTTCCCGACGTCGTCGCCAACGGTTCCGGAATGCGATGACCTCGCCGATCGCGAACCGCAGGACGGTCCCAAGGGCGAGCTACGCAGCGCCGCGATCGGGCCGACCTCGACACCTGCATCCCGCGTGACTCGAGCATCTCGCCCGCTGCCGCATCGGACCTGCTCAGCGCGGAGACGAGGTGGCTGACGTGGTGCTATGCGGCGATGGAGTGGCCGGGCCAGGCGCGGTCTGTGCTCTGACGTAGAGCGTGTCGGGCGCCAGGTCGGCGCCACCGGGCCAGACGACGGTTCCGGTCTCGGGATCGACGGCGACCTTCGCAAACCCCTCGCGCGTGCGGGCCTTGGCAAATACCGGTCCGCATCCGGTCGAGCACGTCGATCTCGGCGAAAAGGCCGTCGGCGAACGTGAGCCGCAGCACGCCGTGGGAGACGACCGTCGCGGCTGTGATGTCTGGGGTCAGTCCGGTCATTGCAGGGGGTCGATCTCGTTCAGAGTCTCACCATCTCGTGCGCGTCGCCAGTTCTCGAGCAGCTCCGCCTGGTGCAGCTCTGCCCAGGCGAGCACGAACCGCAGCTGCCGGCGGCCGAGAGTGTTCTCGATCGGCTCGAGCGTGTCGATCCTGACCTTTGCCGCGCCCTCGGCGTGGCGGGCGTAGAAGTGCGGGGCATCGTGATCGTCGAAGTACATCGCGATCACGATCCCAAAGAAGCGACTGACCGTCGGCACAGCGAGATCCTGCCGCACCGGCCGGTCATCCCGAAGGTCTGGCGAGATTCCACCGCGCTCTCCCTGTCTCCGCATAGGCGCGTGAAGGGCGGACGTGCCCCGTAAGGGCAAACGACCAGCGGGTCCGAGCGAGGGGGTTGGGCAGCTAAGAAGCTCTATTCGGCGGGCTAACCGGGATCGGTTCAAATGGCGAGACCGTCAACTGCCCATGCCCGGCTATCACCGAGGCAGCCCGCCGCGGAACAAGAGCGAGCAGTACCCGGCCGACCCGCCGACGGTCGAGGAGATCATCGCTGTGATGCGGACGGTCGGGGACCGCGCCGAAGGCAACCGGCTCAGCGCGCTGATCGTGCTGCTCTGGCGCGCCGGCCTGCGGATCAGCGAAGCGCTCGCCCTCCAGGAGAGCGATCTGGACCGCTCCCGCGGCGCCGTACTCGTCCGACAAGGGAAGGGTGGCAACCTGCAGGGCATCGACAGCAGCGAGATCATCAGCACCGTCCACGGACGGCCCTCGCCGACGATCTCCGCCACCGCCGGGGTTCTATTCCCGATGACGTGCACGCTGCGCTTCAGCGTCGCGCCGACCGGCGCGGGCAGTCGCTGCAGCAGTACCTCGCTGGTGAACTGCGGCGCTTGGCCGAGCAGTCCACGGTCGAGGAGCGGGCGCGGCGTTGATCGTCGTCGACGCCTCGGTCTTGGCGAATGTGATCGGCGACGACGGTGCGGACGGCCAGCGTGCACGCGGCGAAATACGTGGAGTCGGGCCCGTGGCCGCTCCCGATCTTGTCGATGTCGAGACCGTCGCGGCCCTTCGCAAGCGCTGGCTTGCTGGGACCATCTCAGATGACCGTTTTTCGACCGCGATCGCCGACCTCGAGCGACTCGGCATTAGCCGCTACCCCACATTGCCGCTGATGCGGCGCGCTTTCGAGCTGCGCGCGAGTGTCACGGCGTACGACGCGAGTTACGTCGCCCTCGCTGAGCTACTGGGCTGCGAGCTGCTAACCGGTGATCGTCGCCTGGTGAGCGCGCCCAGACCAAGCTGCATGATCCGTCTGCTCCAGTGATCCGCGTGGCGCCGGATGCCGTGCTCGGGCTCGGCGCGCCTCGAGGTCCGATTCGGGATTGGGCAGCAACTCGATCTCGCTGCCTAATCCGCGGGAATCCGCCGCTATATCCGAGGATCTGAGAGGGGATGAGCCCGCACCCGAACAGCTGAATTTCCAGGTATTTATGCAACAAGTCCGGTATTTCGCCCATAATTCGGGTCGGTGAGGTTCCCGGTTCAAATCCGGGCGCCCCGATTTGTTGGTCCGGAATTGCAGGGAGTTTGTGAGGTGGGGAGCGGTCTCGGATCGGGGCCATGAGACGTAGGTATAGGCCGCGGCATCGTGATCCCTTCGATGAGAGACGTTCGGCAGCGAAGGCGACGGGCGGAGGATGCCCGGTAGATGCGGGTTTCGTCGGGGGGAGCTCGGCGGCGCTCGGCGACCTCCTTGCTCATTCTCTCCCTAAACCCGCGGCCCGGGTCCTTGTTGCACGCGGTCGGCGACTCGGGGTCAGGGCCGGCGCGCTGAACGCTTAGGCACGCCTCGCAATTGGCGAATCTCAGGTCTCCGACGGGAGTAAGGGGGACCTGCATTGTCAACGACGCGCAACTCGCCCGGGCGGTGCCGCCGGCGCGTAGGAGCGCGGTCGGCGACTCTCAGAGGACGGGGCGCACGACGAGCATCCCTCGGCTCGAGACGAGATGCTCCAACTCATCCGCCAAGCGTTGGACGTGTTCGCTCGCCTGCTGCTCGAAGCGATCCACCTCGACGATCTCCGCGATCAGCACGTAGTCGGCTTGACCGATCGCCTGTCCGGGTACGTCCGCCGGTCGTGTAAGCCGCCAGTCCGACACCGTGTCCAGCGACCCGCGGACGATGTCCCTATCCCCCGCCATCAGACGTTGAAAGTCCTCGGCCAGCTCCGGCGAGCGCAGCTGAAACCACATGAGAAGGGTCGCGGGAGCGCTCATCCACGGAGCGTATTAGACAACCGCAACGCGACGAACGGAGATGATGCGGCCTCACACAGTGTCCTAGTAATAGGCTCGTCCGCGTGACCGACGTCTGCTCGTCGGCCGTCGTTTCGCGCGAGGTAGGCTCAGCTGCGCCGGCTGGGAGCTCGGATCGCCCGCCACATTGGACGAGATCCTGATGCTTGGACCGGTGCTGCCAGGTCCCGCGGATGCCAGGAGAAGGAGCTCATATGAGCACGACCCCGATAGCTGATTATGCTCTCCTTTCGGATCGCCACAGCGCCGCGCTGGTGGCTCGCGACGGGTCGATTGACTGGTTGTGCTTCCCGAGCTTCGAGAGTCCGTCGATCTTCGCTCGCCTCCTCGGTGACGAAGCTGGCCATTGGTCGATGCGCGCGGTGGCGGCTGCGGAGGTAACTCGCCGCTACCTGCCCCGCACGATGGTGTTGGAGACCACCTTTCGCACGCCGACGGGTACGGTCGCGCTCATCGACACCCTGGCCGTCGGCGACGGCAACCGCGGGCATCAACTTGGCAAGGATGCACCGCATCTGCTGCTGCGACGTGCGACGTGCGTCGAAGGAGAAGTTGAATTGTCAGTGGAGTACGTCCCGCGCCCCGAGTACGGGCTGGTCCATCCGTTGCTCGAGAGCGTCGATGGTGGAGTGGCCACGGTCGCGGGCGCCGATGCGCTCATCCTCTCTTCGCCGGTGGGGCTGACCGTCGAGGAGTCGGCTGCCTCTGGCCAACTCCGACTCCGGCGCGGCGAGAGCGCCGGCTTCGCCCTTCATCACGCCGAGCGAGCCGAGGAGGGCTCAGCCACGGTCTGGAGTCAATCCGAGATATGCGCGCGGCTCGAAGACACGGTGTCGGCGTGGGAGTCGTGGTCGGAGATCCACCAGGCGTACGTGGGCCCGTGGCGAGACCTGGTGCACCACAGCGGACGGGTGCTCCAGGCGCTCTCGTTTGCACCCACCGGCGCGATCTGCGCGGCGGCGACCACTTCGCTGCCGGAGGTGGTGGGCGGCGCTCGAAACTGGGACTACCGCTACACCTGGGTCCGGGACGCTTCCTACACGATCGAGGCGCTTTGGGTAGCGGCCTGCCCCGACGAAGCCAATCAGTTCTTCGACTATGTGACGTCGTCCGCGGCCGGATCGCTCGAGCGGGGTGGCGACCTGCAGATCATGTTTGGCGTCGGCGGCGAACGCGACCTGAGCGAGCGCGAGCTGCCGCACTTGGAGGGCTGGCGACTCTCCGCTCCTGTTCGGGTCGGCAACGGTGCCTGGAATCAGCGCCAGCTTGACGTCTATGGCGAACTGCTCAACGCCGTCTACCGCCTCTCCGACCACCTGTTCGACGACGCCTCCCGGCGGGTTGGGCCAATGGCCGCGCCTGACAAGTGGGGTGCGCCCCCCGATCTCGCCCCAGCCACACGACGTTTCTTCGTCGAGCTGGCCGACGCCGCCGCCCGGGGCTGGCGCGAAAAAGACCACGGGATCTGGGAGGTTCGCGGCGAGCCTCGCGACTTCTTGTACTCCAAGCTGATGTGCTGGGTTGCCCTCGACCGCGCGGTGGCCTTAGCCGACCGCCTCGACGCCTCCGAGCGAGTCGCGGCGTGGAAGCAGACCCAGGACCAGATCCGCGAGGCGATCCTCACGAAAGGCTGGAGCGACCGGGCGAACGCCTTCACCCAGTCCTTCGGCTCCGACGAGCTTGACGCCTCCAGCCTCATGCTGCCCCTGGTGGGGTTCCTTCCCGCCAACGACCCCAAAGTACTAGCCACGATCAACGCGACCGAAGAACGCCTCACAGATGATCGTGGGCTGGTGTACCGCTACCGGTCCCCCGACTCGCTTAAGGGCGACGAAGGCACATTCCTTCTTTGCACCTTCTGGCTGGCCCAGGCCCGTGCCCTGGCCGGACAGCCGGCTCGGGCACGCACCATCTTCGAACGAGCCGCCGCCTTCGTCAACGACGTCGGCCTGCTCGCTGAGGAGGTCGATCCCGTCAGCGGAGAGCTCCTGGGCAACTTCCCCCAAGCCTTCAGCCACATCGGGCTCGTCAACGCCGCCTGGGCCATTTCTGAGAGCGAGCTCCGACAGACGCCACCCGCTGAAAGTGCCCCCGACGCCTCGGATCCGTCGGATCGAACTCCGGCTTGACGGCGGCCCGCCATCAGCTTCTCGGTCGAACGCGTATACCACCGAACAGACTGGGCAGAGTGCTGGAACAACGAACGCCGGCACCATGACCGCTGCTAGCGAGATGAGCCGGCTCACTCCCCGACCAGCGTGGGCGACTCGCACGGTAACTCTCGCTTGCCGGGCAGAAAGTGTGCGGTGGCCTAGGCGGAAGGCGGCTGGTATGGATCTCAGTGTTCGAAGAGCTGGCCACCTTCGACGTGAGGGATTTCGCCGGTGATCTCGGCATCACTCGGACGCCTGGGCGGGCGTGCTCGATGGCCAGTGAGCGGGCGTCCAGTCGCCGTCGGGGTCAGTGGTTTGCCCCACTTCGATCGGGGAATTCAATCTCAGGCAACTCGCGCACAGGCGCGTGGGCACTCATTGCGATGGCCGTTTCTGGCGCACCGCGGCGCCGGTTGGCGGCAAAGCGGTCAACCACCTCCGATCAGTGACCGCGCCTCTGCGGGGCCGATTACGAGATCGTGAAGGTCGCCGCCCACCTCGAGTCGACCGGCCTGTCCGACCCCGCCGACCTTCACCGGCTCGAAGCCGGCCGTGCGGATCAACCGCTTGACTTCCTCGCCGGCACGGTCGTCGTCGGTTGCGTAGAAGAGGGCCGCCGGCTCCGGCGACCGGTGGCTGGAGGACTCCAACAGATCAGCCGACATGCTTCCAAACGCCATGGCCAAGCCCGCTCCCGCCGGCAACCACCCTGCTATGACCTCGCCGGAGGATTGCCCTTTCGGCAGGAGACGCGATAGGTTGCCCTGCGCGTCGATGGCGACCGGGTTGCTCGGGACGACCACGACTTTGTCTGTTAGCGGGTCGGCGATCTCGTCTATGACGCGCTTCAGCGCGGCGAATCGCAGCGCGAGGACGACGGCACCCGCGCCCTGCAACGCGTCGCTGTTGTCGACGGCGACGACCGCAGCTCGACCGATCGCTGCAGCCAGCCGCCGCGCCGACTCGTTGTCGGCGCTCGAGAGCCGCAGCGTCTCGCCGCCTGAGGCGAGCTGGCGGGCGATGGCCGATCCGATCCCTCCCGTGCCGATAATCGCGGTGCTCACGACCGAAACCTCCGCGCGCGGACCGTGGGGGTGTGGTCTGGCCAAGAGAGGTCGGGGAACCCAGCACCCAGTCTGATGTCAGAACGCATGGGATGACGCTGTCCGTCGGCCCTGTCGGAAATGACTGGTCGGGATCTCATTGACCCGCGACTGGTCACCTTCGACGTGAGGGATTTCGCCGGTGATCTCGGCATCAGTCGGACGTCTGGGCGGGCGTGCTCGATGGCCAGTGAGCGGGCGTCCAGTCGCCGTCGGGGTCGGTGGTTTGCCCCACTTCGATTAGATGACCGTCGGGGTCGCGGATGTAGCAGCGGATCTCGTACTGGTGCTGTTTCGGCGGCGTCAGGAACTGAGCGCCCCGGGCGCTCCATTCGGCGTACACGGCCGCGATGTCTTTGACGCGGATATTGAGGAAGCTGCTGACCCGGTCGGGATCGCGCGGCGTCTCCAGAGTGACCGCCGGCTTGTCGTCCGTCGGTCCACCGCCGCCATTGATGATGATCCAGCTGTTGGACAGTGCGACATAGGTCAGTCCTCCGGGGCCGGAGAAGGCCATCCGGCCGCCGAGTACTTCGGTGTAAAAGCGGCGGGAACGCTCGACATCGTCTGAAACGATGAAGTGGGCCAAGACCAGGCTCTCGTCGATGTTGCTCATGATGACCTCCGTTGTTGGAATTGCCTGGCACCCAGGCACGCACCATGCGAGCCGCGCACCCAACGCTGCGGCGCCTGCCACCAAGCTTGCTGCCCGTCACAGGTCCAGCACCACGTTGTCGCGTGGTTGTGAGCAGCAGATGAGTGCGCTTCCGTCGGCGGGGGGTTCGACCGGTTCGGGGTTGTAATTGAGATCGCCGGCGATGAGGGTGGTCTCGCAGGTATGACAGACGCCGGTCCGGCACGACCAGCGGACAGGCACGTCGCAGGCTTCGGCGAGTTCGAGCAGGCTGCCGTAGTCGCCATCCCATGGGATGGCGAGATTGCTGCGGGCGAACTCGATCGTGGGTCCGTTTCCGGGTTTGCCGGCGGGTGGGTGCGGCGCCCGCGCGTGGGTGGCTGCGATGCCGGGCGTTACACCCGGCGCGGGCCCGAACGGCTCGGTGTGAATGTGGGCGGCGTCGATCCCGATCGCCGCCAGAGCGGCGCTGATCTCGTCCATGAAACCGGCCGGCCCGCACAGGTATGCCTGGGCATCGCGGGGTGGATTGAGGTCAGCCAGCACTGACCCGGTGAGGCGTCCCGCCGTGTCGAAGTCACGGCCTTCGACATCATTCCGACCTGGCCGGCTGTAGTACACGCGCCCGCGGGCGTTCGAGAGCGACGCGATGAGAGCTCGGGCCTCGGCCGCGAATGAGTGCGCGCGGCTGTCGCGTGCGGCGTGGAGGCCCCAGATCTCGCGATCGGAATGCTCCTCGGCCAGCGCGTGAAGCATGGCGAGGACTGGGGTGGCTCCAATGCCGGCACTGATGAGCAGGACGGGTGAATCAGTCCGGTCGAGGATGAAGGTGCCGCGGGGTGCCGCGATGTCAAGTTGGTCGCCGACGGCGAGCCGGGTGTGGAGATAGCCGCTGACGGCACCGCCCGGCTCGCGCTTGACGGTGATCCGGTAGTAGTCGGCGTCGGGCGGTCCAGAGAGGGAGTAGTTGCGGAGTACTGAGCGTTGCTGCTTGTCGGGTTGGACCCGCAGCGTGAGGTACTGGCCTGGCCGCGCGGGTGGGAGCTGTGCGCCGCCGGGGTCCTCGAGTCGGATCGAGATCACCGAGTTGGCTTCACGGGTGATTCCGGTGACGGACAGCTGGCGAAAGCCCGGCCAGGCGGGAGGCGGGCTCGTCACGGCAAGCCCGGCGTTGCCGCTGCCCGGTTGCTCGTTGAGCAGAGCTTGGAACGAGGCTTGCCAGCCGGGGCTGAGGGCCGGGATCCGAAGCGCTCGCAGCAGTTGCTGGCGCGGGTGCCCAGGGAGATAGAGCAGGGCATCCGCCTGAGCGACCGGCATCAGTTCGGGGCCCGAGCCGAGCTTGACGATCTCGTCTCCGGCTCGTACCTCGCCCTCTTCGAGGACGCGGAAGTAGAAGCCCGGGCGGTGATGGGAAACGAGCAGGGCGGGAATCCGCGGGTCGTTCAGGCGGATCCCGACGCGGTAACAGGTGACGCGGGGCTGCGTTACCTCGAAGGTGGCGGCCCCGATCTGGTAGCGGTCGCCGATGCAGACCTCGTCGTCACCGAGCCCCTCGACGGTGAAGTTCTCACCGAACTGGCCGTAGACGAAGTCGTCTCGCCCGAGCTCCCGCTCCCAGTACCGATACGAGTCCATCTGGTAAACGAATACCGCGCGCTGCTCCCCGCCGTGGCCGGCGAGATCGCCTTGACCATCGCCCTCGACGTTGAGCTTGCCGACGCGCCGGGGACCGCTGACCGGGTCCTTGAACACACCGGTGAAAACCGTCCTCCCCTGCCAGGGCACGTCCTTCGGCATGCCAACGTTGACCGACAGCAGCCGCCCGACGACGGGGCGACCCGCGCTGTCCGGCGCGGAATGTTCACGCGGAGCCGCTGGGCGGCGCGCACTCGCCGCGGCCCCGGCGAAGCGCCGGTGGCTACGTCCGCTACGCCCACGTCCATTGCGCGGAGGCCCGCTCGGTGGGTCAGTGGTTTCGCGGGTCATCGGTTGGGTTCACGTACTCGAGGCCGAGTGGTCCGATCGCGGTCACTTGAGTGACGTAGTCACCCGAGCGCGCCCAGTGGAAGTGGGGCGTTCCGCCGGGGAGAACGATGACGCTACCTGGCGGATATGCCTCCAACTTCGCGCTGTCGAAGTGTTCACCGAGGCCGATGTAGAAGACACCGGAGATCACCGTGTAGACGCGATCCTCCGGGTGCACATGCGGCATCAGCCTGACCCCAGCAGGCAGCTTGACCCTGATCACGTACGGGCCCGGTCCGGCTGGCTCGCCCACCAGAACGGCGAGGCGCGCTGACGGCGGGAACGCCGGGAACGGCTTCCACTCGATGGCCTCGGGCAGCACCGACCGGAACACGCTCTCATCGACCTGATGACTCATCGGGTCAGCCTCCGGGCTCGGATGTCGATGTCGCCGGCACCATTGCGACAAGTTCGGTCACGATCTCCCCCGCGGGCTGTGACTGTTTGGCGAGCGCAACGCTCTGCCCAGCCCACAGCGATAGGGGTTCAATCTCGCCGGTAGTTCCAACCATCGGCGGCGCGGGTTCATATCGAACGATCGCTTCCCCCGAAGCGAAGTGGGCGAGCACCTCGCCTTCTCGCGGTCTACGGCCTGGTGGCGGCCGGTCCGCCGCCTCCCACAGCTCGGCCGTCGAGTTGTGAATGGCGCGGTGCGACGCGTCCACCGGCCATCCCACCGCATATAGGTTCGGATACCACTCGGCATCGGTCTCGGTCGCGGCTATCAGGCGGCGCCGATACTCATCGTGGATCGGCATCTCATCGGCCAGGAGGAACCGCGTGCCGAGCATCGCGGCCTGCGCGCCGAGGGCGAACACGGCGGCGACTCCTCGAGCGTCGCCGATCCCACCGGCCGCGATGACCGGCACCGGCGCCACCGCGTCGACAACCGCCGGCACCAGCGGAAGCGTCGCCACCCCACTCCAGACGTGGCCCCCGGCCTCCCAACCCTGCGCAACAACAATGTCCACTCCACATCCGACAGCACGCCGCGCCTCCTCGACGCTGCCGACCGTGTGCATGACAAGCCCTCCCGCATCATGCACCGAGTCGACGTAGCCGCTCGGATCGCCCCAGAAGAACGACACGACGCGCAGACCCGCTGACAGTGCCTGATCGACGCGATCGTGCTGATCCCAGGCGAGAACGAAGTTGCCGGCAAACGGCCGGTTGGTGAGAGCTGCCGTATCCCGGACCACAGCTCCGGCATCATCGGCCCACCCCAGCCCCAAAGTGCCCAGGCCGCCTGCATTTGAGACAGCGGCGGGCAGGCGAGGATCTGCCGCCACCGGCGCCTCGACGATGGGGAGTTCGATCCCCAGCAAGTCGCACACCGGCGTTCGCTTGCGATCGGTCATGTCACTCTCCGGCCGACCGAGGACGGGCCTCAACATCCATGTGGGGCCTCCATTCAGTATGCGTCCGGTCGCTCTGCCGTTCGGACGAGCTGCTTATTCCAACCGTGGAAGGGCGAGAGGTCGCCCGCGTCCCACCGTTCGCGCAGACCGGGGGTGGCGAGGTCCCAGTCAGGGCGGATCTCGCGCGTCACGTCACGGAGGTCGTGCCAGAGGTCCACGAACGAAGGTCGTCCCCAGAACCAGTAGCCGTTGTAGATGCTATGGATCACGAGCCCGGGCTTGAGCACGAGCGTGTGCGGGATCATCGGATCGTGCTCGGTGTCGGTGTACTCCTGGATGTCGAGGTCCTTCTGGACGATCCGATCCGGATCCTCGAGGAACGGCCACTGGGCGCCGACCGACGCGCGGAACTCCTGGCTTGAGTGATGGGTGTCGGTCGATATCGTGGCGACCTTGGTGTAGGACACGGCGATCTTGGGGTAGTTGGCGGCGAGCTCGAGGTGCTGCTGGTGCTCTTTGGGGCAATAGTTGCCGCGGGCAAGTGTCAGGATCAGCGGATCCTCGCCCTGGATCTCGCTGAGCGTGCGAGTGACGCGATCTTGGTCGGGCAGCTCGTAGTCGGGGAATGTGCCCCCGGGGGTGATGTCGGAGCGCATGGTTCAATCCTTCGGGGCGTTGGGGGTTGATGGCATTGATTGGGGCTAGCGGCCGGCCGCCTGGCCGCCGTCGACGTGGAGCGTCTCGCCGGTGACGAACGTCGCCCGCTCGAGGTAGAGGATCGCGTCGACCACATCGGTGACTTCGCCGACGCGGCCCACCGGGTGGAGGGCCCCGAGTCCCTTGTAGGACTCAGGGTCGTGGTCGGGTGTCTTGATCACCCCGAGCGAGACCGCGTTGACGCGTACCCGGCGGGAGGCGTATTCGATCGCCAGGGAACGGCTGGCCGCGACGAGTCCTCCCTTGGTGAGGGCAGGTAGCACCGCCGGCCGCGTGCTGTCCGCGTTATCGACCAGGCTCGTGGAGATGTTCACGACGTGCCCGCCGCCCCGGTCGACCATCTCCGCGATCGCCAGCTGCGTGATATGGAAGAAGCCGGTGAGGTTCACGGCCGTGATCGCCTCGTACTCATCGAACGTGTACTCCGTGAACGGCTTGCCGATGTAGATGCCGGCGTTGTTGATCAGTGTGTCGACCTGACCGAACCGGTCGAGAGCCTGGTCGACCGCGCGCCGTGCGGTTCGGGCATCCGCGACGTCGCCGGCAACCGCGACGTAATCGCTCTCGTCTCGATCGGCTGGCGGGAACGACAGCGCAACAGCGATCACGGCATAGCCGGCACCGCGGTACCCGGCGACCAGCCCCGCGCCAATGCCCTGGGAAGCGCCCGTGATGATCGCGACCGGCGGGCTCATCGGACGAGGTACGTCTCGGAGACCACGCCGCCCGGTTGGCGTCCGCCGACGCTGACGAAGACGCCATTGTTCAGCCAGTCCAGCCCAGCGGCAGCCGTCTCGATCTGGGTGGAGGTGCGGAACGTGTACTCGCCCGCATCGACGTCCTCACCTCGAGCCAGCCGGGCCAGCACTTCGGGGCTGCCGTGCCGTACACCCCGTGACTGGACGTACAACACGTCGCCGCCGTCGGTCCGCAGGGTGTAGCGGATATCGCCGAGTGCCGTTCCGTCTGCCAGCACCGTCTGCCAGTCGGCACTGGCGCCGGGGAGCAGCTTTCCGTTGATCTGTCCGACGAACGTTCCTCCGGTCAGCGGCACGATGCGCCGGCGGCCATGGTCGGTCTCGCCCAGGTCGACTGGTTCGCCCAGTGTCGCCTTAAGGCGGTAGATGCGCTCCAGACGTGGCCCCGGAAGCTGGAAGCCGCTCGGCCGCGGGCTCGTCGGCACGGTACAGGCGGCCCCTTCCGGAATGGTCATGTCAAATCCGAGTCGCGCTGCATTCGGTGCCGCTGGTGGCCGTCGTCATCACGCCTCCGCTCCGACCGCGTGGCGTGCCCGGGCGATCTCGTGTCGAAGCGCCTTCAGCGCGGCCGTGTGGATCTCCGAGAAGGTCGGAAATGGCTGGATCACGTCGCGCAGCACCTCCAGCGGAATGCGGGCGCGAATCGCCAGCGTGGCCTGCTGCAGCCACTCCCCGGCCTCCGGACCGAGCGCGTACGCGCCAGTGAGGCGCTCCCCGTCGCTGAGCACAGTCAGGAACCATTTCGACTCCGCGTAGGCGTGCGTGTAGGTCGCGGTCTTGGCGACCTCGGACAACTGCGCGCTGGCACTGAACTCGGCCTCGGTCGCGCCCACAGCCGCGGCCTGAGGATCGGTGTAGGTGACGCGCGGGACCGCGTCGTAGTGCGCCTCACGTGGTTCACCGAGGATGTTCGAGGCAACCACCTCGCCCTGATACTCGCCGACATGGGTCAGCTGCAAGATGCCTGTGACGTCGCCGATCGCCCAGACCCGGTCGCCGGCACGCAGATGGGAATCGACTGGGATTCCTCGGGGGCCTGGGGTCACGCCAACGGTCTCAAGCCCGATTCCCTCGACCCGCGGGTGCCGTCCGGTCGCCACCAGCAGATGGTCACCGCGCAGCTCGCGTCCATCCTTCAGTCCCAGGACAAAGTCATCGCCCTCGCGGGACGCCGCGGTCGCCTCCACCCCGAGCTCGAGCTCGATCCCGTCCCCTCGCAGCGCCTCCCCGAGCGCTTCGCCCAAGGCCGCCGGCTCCCGCGCGAGCAGATGCTCGGCCGCCTCCACGAGGACCACCTCACCGCCCAGACGACGCACAACCTGTGCGAGCTCGACCCCAGCCGGCCCGCCTCCGAGCACGATCAACCGTCTGGGCACGACCTTCATCCCGGTCGCCTCGTTCGTGCCCCAGACGCCTTCGAGCTCTCGCAACCCGGGAACCGGGGGGACGACCGGATCGGCACCATTGGCAAGAACAACGTGGTCGGCGGTGTAGGGCACGCCTTCGACCTCGACCACTCCCGGCCCGGTAAGGCGCCCGCGGCCACGCAGCAAGGCGATCCCTCGAGCCGTCAGCCACTGAGCAGCTCCCTTGTCGGAGTAGTTCGAGACCAAGATGTCGCGCCAATCAAGTGCCGCCTGCACGTCGACGTCAGCGTTGGCACCCGCCTCACGCGCGCCGTGCACCGCCTCCCCGGGGCGCAGCAGCGCCTTCGACGGGATGCACGCCCAGTATGTGCACAGGCCACCCACGAGGTCACGCTCGACAACCGCAACCCGCAGACCGCCCTCTGCGATGGCGGCGGCGCAGTGCTCCCCGGGCGCCCCGCCACCCAGGACGATGACGTCGTAATGGGTGGTCACGACGGGAGCTCCTCGCCGGCCTGCTCGCGGACCATGTACTCGGCGTACCAGTCCGGCCAGTTCGGATCCGCGGCGCCGATTCGCGCTTCGTGCTCCCCATGCGCACCCTCAGCGCGCCGCAGCGCCTCCGCCAGATCGCTGACTGACGCAAACGAAGTCGCCGCCGCGTCAACCCGACCGGGCAGCCGCGCGGTGACTTCCTGGAGCAGCCAACCGTTGCCATCCGGATCGTTGAACGAAGCGAACGAGCCATAGCTCTTGTGGTCGGGCGCCGGGCCGCTGACGCGATCGGTCGCGCCGGCCGGATGAAACCGCGCGCCCAGTATCCCCTCGTGGTACACCTCGCTCACCTCGACGCCCACGGCGAGGAGCCCGTCGCGGGTGGCGTCGATATCGGCGACGATCAGGTACGACCCCCGTGCCGAGCCAGGCGGGGCGGAAGTCAGGTTCGTCCCAAATTGGACCGAGCACCCGGAGCCCGGGGGCGTGAACTGGATCAGGCGGAAGTCCCCACCGGCGTCGACGTCGGCGTCGAGCCTCCAGCCGAGGCGCCCGTAGAACTCCTTTGCGCGATCAACATCCGAGACGGGGATGACGATCACCTCGAGAGTCGTGCCGACTCTCGCGACGGCCGCGGCCCCGCCCGCGTTGCCGCTGCTGACCTGGCTTGCGCTCATGCCGACCTCCATTGGTCCCGGGTGGGTGCAGTAACCATCCCACTATCGAAGGCGTGTGGCAACACATCCGGAAGCCGCCGAGGGCAAGTTCTCCTGCGCGAGCAGAAGCGGTCTTCGTGGCTGAGACCTCGTACCCCGTGTCCTACAACGGCATGGCCGGGCCCGTCGGCCAGGAGCGGGGACGCAGCCGGCGCGCGCCGGGGTCCTCCTTTGCTGCCGAGGCCGGGCGAAAAGTCTCCCGCTCGGATTGCAACGCCGCGTGGAGCTCTGCCCGTGACGTGACGCCGAGCTTCGGGAAGGTTCGGTAGAGGTGCGAGCTGATCGTGCGATGCGAGAGGTAGAGCATCTGGCCGATTTCGCGGTTTGTGAGTCCTTCGGCGGCGAGTTGGGCGATTTGGAGTTCCTGTGGTGTGAGCTCATCTCTCGCCTCCGGGGTTCGGCGACGGCTCGTCTCGCCAGAGGCTCGCAGCTGTTGACGGGCGCGCTCGCCCCATGGGATCGCGCCAAGTGCGTCGAAGATCTCTCGTGCGGAACGCAGAGGTCCTCGTGATTCGCTGCGGCGCTTGTGCTGTCGAAGCCATTCGCCGTAGGCGAGCTGCAGCCTCGCCCGAGCAAACGGCCAGTAGGTCAACTCCCGATTGATTGCGGCTTCAAACAGCCGGTCGGCTGACTCGTCCTCGGCCAGCAACGCCCGGGCGTGAGCGAGGCCAATATGCAGCAACGGTGACGGGGTCTGTTTGCCGATGGTCTCCAGTTCCCGCACCGTCTCCTGGACGGCTTCTCGCTGTCCGCTGCGCAGGCCTGCCTCGGCGAGATCCGCGACCGCGAAGCAGCGAACCGAGATGTGGTAGGCGGGGTCCTGGGGTTGGTAGATGCGCTGCAGATGCCCGTATGCTTCCTCGGGCCACCCGGCGCCCAGCGCCGCCACACCGCGCGCGAGTTGCAACTCCGCCAAGACGCCGCTGGCGCGGGTCGGTACGCATGCTCGCTCCACTTCCATGCCCGTGGCGTCGACGAGGTCTTGCTCTCCGCGCAGCGCCGCCACCATCACCTGGGTGACCTGAGCCATCGCCACCATGTGCGGTTGCATCGTCTCGCGGGCAAGGCGGACGCTCTCGGCGGCCGCCGGGATGGCCACGCCCAGATTTCCCAAATGCGTCGCACTTGACGACTGGACGGCGAGCGCTCGGGCCAGGAGGCCTAGCCGGCCTTGAGCGCGCAACCCGACGACGGCGACCGCCAGAAACTCGGCAGCCATGTCGAACGCGCCAACGGTTGTCGCAGCGTTACCCAGCAGCCGAGCGGCAGCGGCGTCGCCCACGGCGTCTGGTTGGATCTGCGACAGCCGTGAATGAACCGTCGCACCTCGTTCGATCGGTGCCGCGCACCCAAGGATTTGAAGCAGCCGCCCGTCAGCTTCGTCGACGTCCAGCTGCTCGGCCGCGGCTACGACCTGCGCCCGCACGTCAGGACCGGGGTCAGCCCACCAGCATTGCAGCGCGGCGCTGTACAGAAAGTCCAATGCCAGCTCGGTCTCGTCGTCGTCCCGGGCCTGAAGAGCGAGGCCGACGAGCGAGCCCGGCTTGGGCGCATACATGGCGAGACCGTCGCCGAACCGGGCCCGGATCCAGGCCACGCGGGTCTGGTCCCGTGGTCTGAGGCCCAGCTCCTCGGCTCGCTGCAGCATGCCGAGCACTGCTTCATGCTCGCCGACCTCGAACGCGAGTTCGGCCGCGCGCAGCAGCCGAGTGGCCCGCTGGGCGGGGGCCTCGCTCAGCGTTGACGCGCGTTCCAGGGCTCGCGCGGCGACTGCGATGGCGCCCCGTCGCTGGGCGTTGCCCGCGACTGCGTCCAGCTCGCTCGCCACCCCCTCGTCCGCCCCGATCATCGACGCCGCGCGATGCCATATGCAACGCTCGGGCTGCTCAACAAGCACGTCTGCCAGCGCGGCGTGCGCCGCCTGCCGCTGGCCCAGGCTCGCTGTCTGGCGAATCGCCGAGCGCACCAGCGGATGGGAAAACCGCAGCTCGGTGTCCTCGATCTCCACCAGTCCGGCCGCCACCGCCCGCTCCAGCACGTCGATCGTCAGGTCCACCGCCAACATAAGCGCAGCGGCATCGAGCACCTCCCGTGCTCGAGACCCGTCGTTGATCGCTGCCAGCAGCAGCGCAGTGCGGGCTGCGGCGGGTAGCGCAGAAACCCGGCCGGCAAAGGCCCGCTCCAGCCGCGTCGTGAGTGGCAGCCACGCGGGCAAGGGCGCTCCCTCTCTGAGACGCTTCGGGAGCTCAACCAGAGCCAGCGGATTTCCGGCGGCCTCCTGGAGCAGCCGGGTCCGCGCGGCGCTCGAGAGCCCGGGAGCTCGCGCGTCCAGCACGGCGGCGGACGCGGCTGGATCGAGCGCTTCGAGCTGCAGCGTCGGGATTCCCGCATCGGCGAGAGGACCTTCGGTTCCCTGACGGAGCCCAGCCAAGATCAGGATGGGTTCGGAATCGATTCGCCTGGCGACAAACGCCAGCACCTCTGCCGTGGCGCGGTCTAACCAGTGCGCATCATCGACGAGGACGAGAAGCGGGGCCACCTCCGCCGCGTCGGCGAGTAGCTCCAGTGTTGCGAGCGCGGTCAGGAAGGGATTCGACGCGGCCCCATCGGTGAGGCCGAAGGCGCCCAGGATGGCGTCGCGCTGCGGCGCCGGAAGATGCTCCACCTGGCCGAGCACTGGCCGCAGAAGTTGATGAAGCCCGGCGAACGCCAGACGCGCTTCGGTCTGCACGGCGCTGGTCTGAAGGACCCTCATCCCGCTGGCGGCTGCGCGTTCGGCCGCCACTGCCAGGAGCGATGACTTGCCGATCCCGGGGTCACCCTTCACCACGAGCGCAGCGCCCTGGTCGCCAACGCGTTCGATCAACTCGCTGACAGCCGTGATCTCGACCTCGCGTCCACGTAACGAGGCCGAGGCCGTCATCCATTCACTCCGGTCCTCGATCAGTCCATCTTCGCATGCTCTGGGGGGCGGCTGGCAGACCGACGCCAGTCAACTGACTCAAGCGACGGCACGCTCGCGGCCCTACGGTCCGCCCATGTCCTTCTCGGTGGCGGCAGGTGCCAGGTGACTGCCTCAGCGGTCTTTAGAGATGGAGGCATTCCCACGGTGGTGCTGTTACACGGCGCGTTCTCCGATGCATCGATCTGGGCCGGGGTGATCTCCAGGCTCCAGGTCGGCGGCATCGAAGCCGTGGCTCCCGCCAACCCCCTTCGCGGGCTGGCGGTCGATGCGCGTTACATCGCCGGCTTCGTGGAAGGGCTCAATGGTCCGGCGATCCTGGTGGGCCATTCCTACGGCGGCGCCGTGATCACGGCGGAGGGATCGCATCTGACCAATGTCGTCGGCCTGGTGTACGTGGCCGCGTTCGCGCTTGACGCCGGGGAGAGCATGCTCGATGTCGGCTGCCGTTTTCCCGACAGCCTGTTGGCGTCGGCTCTGCGTCCGGCGACGTTCTGCGACGCGAGGGGGGACCCCGCTGTGGAGTTGTCCATCGAGCGGGAGCTTTTCCCGCGGGTGTACGCAGCCGATCTTCCAGCCACGGTGTCGGCCGTGGCGGCGGCCAGCCAACGGCCGATCGCGGCCGCGGCGCTCGAGGAGAAGTCGCCGTCAGCGGCCTGGAAGGGGCTTCCCTGCTGGTACCTCGTAGCCACCGCTGACCGGGTCATCGACCCCAGCGCGCAGCGTTTTATGGCCGCCCGGGCTTCCGCCCAGACTTTTGAAGTGGTGGGGTCGCACGCCCTGGCCGCGTCCCAACCCGCACTCGTCGCCGATCACATCCGGGCGGCCGCGCTGGCGCCCCGACGCCAAGCCAAGTCTCCCAATCCACCCTACGAGAACTCTCTCCAGAGCAACAAACACGCCCTCAACCAGGGCCAACCGGAAGCGAGCCAACATGACTGACAGCACAGCCGGATCGACCAGCCCAGACACAATCGTGCTGATCCACGGACTGTGGATGACCGCCCTGAGCTGGGAGCACTGGGTCAAGCGCTACGAGGACCGCGGGTTCAGCGTGATCGCCGAGAGTTGGCCCGGGATGGGCGGCGACATCGAGGAGTTGCGCCGGGACCCGTCTGGAATCGAGCACCTCGGGATCGAGGAGATCGTCGAGCATTACGCTCAGATCATCGGCGAGCTCGACCAGCCTCCGATCGTGATGGGCCATTCGTTCGGCGGTGCGTTTACCCAGATCCTGCTTGATCGGGGTATGGGTGCCGCCGGGGTTGCGATCGACTCCGGGCCGGTCAAGGGTCTGCTTGCCCTTCCCGCCTCGACGCTCAAGAGCGGGTTCCCGGTGCTGAAGAACCCGGCGAACAACCACCGGGCCGTGCCGCTCACGCCGGAGGAGTTCCACTACGCGTTCACCAACACGCTCAACGATGAGGAGTCCGCCAGGGTCTACGAGCGCTACGCCGTGCCGGGGCCGGGCCGCGTTCTGTTCCAGGGAGCCTTCGCCAACTTCAACCCTCACTCCCCGGCAGCCGTGGACTTCAAGAACAGCCATCGCGCGCCGCTGCTGTTCATCGCCGGCGGCGATGACCACGTTGCGCCGGCGTCGCTCAACGAAGCCAATCTGAAGCATTACCGCAAATCAGACGCGATCACCGACTTCAAGGAGTTCCCGGGTCGCTCGCATTACACGCTCGGTCAGGAAGGCTGGGAGGAAGTGGCGGACTACGCGCTCGACTGGGCCGTCAGCCACGCCGCTCCGCTGGCGGTGGCCTGAGATGCGCGCCCGAGCCGTATCCCAGCGAAAGGAGTGATCATGGACCTCGAACTCGCGGACAAGGTGGCGGTGGTGACCGGAGCGAACAAGGGCATTGGCTTTGCCGTCACCGAGGCACTGCTGGCTGAAGGCGCATATGTCGTCGCCGGGTCGCTGAGCACCGAGAACCTCGACGGGTTGGACCGCGTGACCGCCGTACCCGTCGATCTCGTCGGCGCGGACGGGCCGGCGCTGCTCGTGCAGCGCGCGGTCGACGAGCACGGTCGGCTCGATGTTCTGGTGAACAACGTCGGAGCGGTCCGCATTCGCCTGGACGGATTTTTGGGGACCAGCGATGAGGAGTTTGAGTGGGCGCTGCAGATGGACTTCTTCACTGGGTTGCGCGCGACTCGGGCCGCCCTCGGCCCGATGCTCCGCCAGGGCTCGGGCGCGATCGTCAATGTCGCCTCGGTCAACTCGTTCTTCCAGCCCGACGCCGCCACCATCGACTACGGGGCGGCCAAGGCCGCCGTGGTGAACCTGAGCAAGTCGCTCGCGCAGGAGTTCGGGCCCAAGGGGATACGCGTGAATTGTGTCTCCCCAGGCCAGGTCAGCACCGACCTCTGGCTCGGCGAGCACGGCGTTGCCGACACGATCGGGAAGGCCACCGGCGTCGATGCCGACACTGTCCGTGAAACGGCCGTCGCGAGCATCGCCACCGGACGCTTCACCACTCCAGAGGAGGTCGCCACATTGATCACCATGCTGGCCTCTGCCCGACTGGCGAACGTGACCGGCGTCAACTATGTGATCGACGGCGGCCTGATCAAGACGACCTGAGGAACCGCTTACGGTCTCCCGTGCTCGCCCTGTGGCGCTCCTGGCCCGGGCGGGAGCTCGATCTCCCCCCGCGCGGCGTAGTTGCCGCACCGGTCGCAGCGGAGGTCTGGGCCGATGTTGCCTCCGCAGTCGGCGTGGAGGGTGAGCCGGGGTGGGCCGCCTGGGGTCGGGTAGTGGCGGTCGCCCCATTTCATGAGCACGATCAGAGCGGGCGCGAGTTCGCGCCCCTTGTCGGTGAGGACGTACTTCGACCGGCCGGGTCGCTCCGGGTCGGGAACGCGTTCGAGCAGCTTCTCCTCGCATAGCCGCTTGAGCCGGTTGGTGAGGACGTTGGAGGCGATCCCGAGCTTCGCCTGAAACTCCTCGAAGCGCGTGAGGCCGACGAGGGCGTCGCGGAGGATCAGCAGCGTCCAGCGCTCGCCTACGACCTCCAGTGACCGGGCGATCGAGCAGACCTGGTCTGGATAGTCGCGGTGGAGCACCCTTCGATCCTAGTTGACTTGCTTGACAAAAGCCAGAGCTCCTGGAAGTCTGCCTTGCGTGAAGCAAGTTAGGTGCCAGTGCAACGCCGCGCCTGTGCAACGCCGCACAGCGGATCGGCCTCGAGCGACAGGAGAGAGAACACCATGAGCGCCCAGCAATCCACCCCGCAGGTGACCGCCTCCGGCTCTCCCATCGGCGGGGCGAGCGGATTTGACCTGACCAGCCCGGGCCAGCCAAGCACCGCCAACGTCGAGGTCGCACTGGAGCGCAACCGCGCCTTCGCCGCCGCGGGCGGGCACCAGGGGGCGGTCGTGTTCCCCAACCTAGGTCTGCTCGTGCTCACCTGCCTCGACCCGCGCGTGGACCCCGCGCACGTCCTCGGCCTCGGCCTCAGCGACGCGATGGTCCTGCGAAACGTCGGCGGGCGAGTCACCCCGGAGGTGGTCAACGACGTCGCCTTCATTGGGCAGCTGGCTCAGACCGCATTACCCGACGGCCCGCTGTTCGAGGTGGCGGTGATCCACCACACTCAGTGCGGAACCGGCGCACTCGCCGATGCCACCTTTCGCCGCGACTATGCCCAGCGGATCGGTGCCGAGGAGTCGACCCTGCTTGAGCACGCGGTCCTCGATCCGGTGGCGACCGTCATCCGTGACGTCGAGCGCCTGCGCTCCGCACCCGCCACCTCCCCGCGCGTCACGGTCTCCGGGCACGTCTACGACGTCGTCACCGGGCTGGTGCAGACGGTCATCCGACTTGCAGCTCCGCAACCCCACCCGAGCTCGCTAGAAAGACGAAATAGGTAGGACAACTTCGCACCCAAAGGGTCTCGACGAGGATGGGACTGGGCGCCGCCCTTCTGTTCGGTGGCTGGCTTGCCATCAGTAGCCTGGCCGCCGGCGGGGGCAGCTACACCGGATCCCGGCCGCGACTCTGAACGCTGACGTGCGGCTCGCCATCATCCCCACGGTTGATGTGCCGTTGCTCCTGGCGATGCGCCTCACCTCGCTGCGCGTTGTCTATCGGGGCCGGGCGCTCGACCGAGTCGCGGACACGCTGGTCGTCACTCCGCTGACCGTGCAGCACCCACGCCGGTGAATCGCTCCTCGTCCGTGGCCCCAGCCGGGCGGCGGGGGGCGGGCGCGGTGTAATGAATCCCGAGAGCAATCAGAATGGACCGCGATGAACACCCCTACCACGAGCACGACGGAGTTCGTTGAGCTGGGCGACGGCCGGTTGGCCTCCGACGACCCCAGCGATGAGACCCTGGTGCGCCGCGAGTTCCAGCCAACGGGCGTGTACCTGGACTCCGCCACCTACGGCCTGCCGCCCAAGGTGGCCCTCCGGGTGCTCTCTGCGGTGACCGCGGCCTGGGCAAGCGGACGCTATGACCCGGTCAGCTGCGATCAGGCGGTCGCCGGCGCACGCAGCGCGTTTGCCCGGGTGCACAGCGTCCCCGCTGAGCAGGTGGCGATCGGCCATCAGGTCTCACCGCTGGTCGGGCTGATCGCCGCGTCCATGCCTCCGCGAGCACGCGTGCTCGCTGCCGAGGGCGACTTCACCTCACTGCTGTTTCCACTGCTCGCCGCCGGCTGCGACGTGCGTACGGTCCCGTTGGAGCGGCTCGCCGACGCGGTCGACAGCCGCACAGATCTGGTGGCCGTCTCAGCCGTCCAATCCGCTGACGGACGGCTCGCCGATTTGGACGCGATCTCCAGCGCAGCAGCCAGCCATGACGCGCTGACGCTGGTCGACGCCACGCAGGCGTGCGGCTGGCTCCCGCTCGACGCCGGGCGGTTCTCAGTCATGGTGACGGGTGGATACAAGTGGCTCTGCCACCCGCGCGGGACCGCGTTCATGACGATCGCGCCCGAGCTGCGCGACCGGATCGTCCCGCTAGCCGCCGGCTGGTACGCCGGCGAGCATCCCTGGGACAGCTGCTACGGAACCCCGTTGCGACTCGCCGGCGACGCCCGCCGCTTCGACGTCTCGCCCGCCTGGCTGAGCTGGCATGCCGCCGCCACCACGCTGCAACTGTTCGAGGCCGTCGGGCTCGGACGCATCCACCAGCACAACCTGGCGATGGCCAACCGGCTCCGAACCGGCCTCGGGCTGGAGCCGGGGGATTCGGCGATCGTGTCGCTCAACGCCGCTGACGAGACGACCGAACGGCTCGCAGGCGCCGGGGTGAAGGCCTCGGTCCGGGCCAACCGCGTACGGCTCAGCTGCCACCTTTACAACGATGAAGAAGACGTCGACCGTACACTCGAAGTGCTCACCGGCCTGATCCACCCGGGCGCGGGATCACCCTCGACCCGCCCTGGGAAAGATCACGCGTAGCTGCGCCGAACTTGGCCTGCAGCACTTGGATCACCGGTAGCGAGTAGCGCAGGCGCCGCGGCAGTCGCCCAATGGCCACTATCCCGAACGATGCCAGGTCGCGTTGCAGCGGCGGGGCGAGATCGCGAAGCTCCTCGACGCCGGGGATCGCGCTGATGGCGGCGCGTTCGCCGGAGTTGAACAGCCACGCCCACAACTCAACCGCAAGATCACGCTCCCGGCCCGAGGCGCGGCGGACCAGGTCAAGCATCACCTCGGGCACCACGTCGAAGACCAGCACAGAGCCGGGCAGCCGCTGCGCGATTCCCGTGATCAGCCCGTGGACCTGATCGCGCTGACAGTACAGAAACAGGCCTTGCGCTGTGACCAGGACAGGGTCCGGCGGACCGAGCCCGTCGACCCATCCAAGATCAAGCGCCGATCCATCATGGCTGGACTGCCGCGGGCCAAGCGGCAGTAGCCGGCGGCGAAGGTCCATCGTCGCGGGCAGGTCCACGGTCAGCCACCGCACCTGACCGTTGTCAAGCCGCCAGAACTGGGTCTCCAGCCCTTCGCCGAGCGCCACCACCGTTCCGGCCGGATGCCGGCGCAGAAAGCGGCGGACGGCCTCATCGAACGTCGCCACCCGGACCGTATGCAACCGCACGCCGCGGGAGAAGTCCCCAAAGTCGTAGTCGAGTCGGTCCACGATCTCAACCGCCATCGGGTCCCTCAGAGCACCAATGCGTGCAGCGGCGGCGCGGCGGCCGAGGTTCCCCAGCAGTGTCTCCGGTACCCCGGATAGATCTACGCCTATCGAGCCCACGATCCCGATCGTAATGCCGCAGTGCACCACCGCTCGCCCGCGGGCCGATTGCCCAGGCCAGCATCCCGGAGAACGCCTACGGGCAGCGTGACTCGATGCTTTCGGGAAACCCCACTCATTGCCTTACGGTGAGACCACGGTCCCCGAACGCTACCGAGACGGCACCACCTGCGTGGCTTCGGGCACGCGGGCTGCTCAGTCGAACCGGCCGGCTGCTACGGAGGGCTACAGCATCCGGCCGGCCACGAGCGTGACAGTGACTTCACCATGCGAGCGTGCCGTGCGGCCCTTTGAACGGTCCGATCAGGTCGGCGGTGATCCATCCGCCGTAGAAGTCCCCTTCCTGGGCCTGCACGCGCTCGTCATCCAACCAGGCCGCGTCCACGCGACCGGGGTAAAAGGCGATGTGATCGCGCAGGAGCTCGTATCCGGGCGAGGGGTCTGGATAGCTCCAACCGACCGTCTTGACGCGGCGGCCGTCAACGACCGCGTCCCAATATCGCGCGGCACCCTTGAATTCGCAGTGAGTCGAGCGTGTGTTGCTCTCGGCCAGGAGCTCTTCCCGCAGGTCGGCCAACGGGATGTAGATGGTCGGTGGGTGGCTGGTCTCAAGCGCGCGGAGCGCCCGCGTGGAGTCGGCGAGCACCGCGTCGCCGAGCTCGATCCGGACGCGGCGCGGGCATGGCGCCACTGCCGGCGGGCGCGGGTAATCCCAGACTCGCTCCACCGTCAGCTCCGCCCCGCGTCGACTTCGCCTCGCCGGTAGCGCTGCCCCTCGTAGCCGGCGAGGGTGCTCTCGTTGCTCTGCACTTCTCGGGCGCTCATGTCAGCGCGAGCTCGGGGTCTTGGGCGACGGCGCGCCGGAGCGCTTGGTCAAAACCGATCGGTTGGATGGGGAACAGTGCCATCCCGGAGGCGTCGGTGACGATCGTGGGGACGGCGAGCCCCTCGATCAGCGGCCTCGCCACCCCCGCGTCGACGGGGGTGACCAGCCCGATCCACAGCGAGGAGAGCCACGGTGTGATCAGGGGCACCGGAACCCGCGGCCGGCGACGGATTCCGAGGACCTCGGCCATCCGGTCGAGCATCTCGCCGTAGGTGAGCACGTCGGGCCCGCCGATCTGAATCTCCCTCCCCGCCGAGGCTTCGGCCGTCAGTGCCTCCACCAGATAGCTCAGCGTGTCGTCGATCGCGATCGGCTGAGTCGCGTTCTTCAGCCACGCCGGAGCGATCATCGCCGGCAGCCTCTGCACGAGGTAGCGCAGCGTGCGATAGGACTCGCTCTGCGGACCGACCACCATTCCGGCGCGGAAGTAGGTCAGCGGGGGGCCATCCTGGCGGAGCGCGAGTGCGGTCTCGTGCCGGCTGCGCAGGTGCTCGGACTGCGGGCGCTCGCCGAGGCCGCCAAGGTAGATGATCCGCTCAATCCCCTCGGCGCGCGCCATCCGGGCGAACGCCGTGGCGGCGGCGCGCTCGCTCGCGGCGAACTCCTTGGGTCCGCCGCGGCCCATAGAGTGGATGAGGTAATACGCGACGTCCATACCCTCACCGGCGCCCCGCAGCGTTTCCGGGCGCAGCACGTCTCCCTGGTGCAGATCGAACCCCTGGCGCTCGAGCTCACGGGCGCGAGTTCCGCTGCGGTCGCGCACCAGGCATCGCACCTCCCCGGCCGAGCCGGCCAGCCGGGCGGCGAGGCGACCTCCGATGAACCCCGTCGCTCCGGTGACGAGGACGCGTGCGCTCATGCCGCGATGGCGCCGGACGACGGCGTCGGCGGCGGTGCCGGTGCCGGCCCGAGAGCAGCGACCAGCCGCCCGGCCTTCTGATCTTCGAAGCCGCCGATCTCGCAGGCGCGGATGCGGCCGGAGCGCTCGACGATCAGCACAGCGATTGAGTCGGTGCCGGCCAGCCCCAGGTTGTCCACGACCTGCGGCACGTCGGTGTAGACGGTGATCGTGCGGGCGCGGGCGGCGGCGTCCGGGATCCCGCGCGTCATGCCACCGTCGATGAACCACCGCGCCGGGCCGTACACGGATGACAGGGTGGGGAGCTCGTACACCGCGACGTCCGACCGGCGCTGCTCAAGGTCGATCAGCCACGGCAGCCACTCGTCGACGATGCGCTGCTGCTCGCGCCGAAAGGCGACGACCAGGAAGTTGTGCTGTTGGCCGAGATCGCCCGGCAGGTCGTACTCCTTGCCGTCGAGTCCGCGACCGGACAGAGGACTCAACGTCGCCGGCGACGAGGGAGCGAACGTGCGCCTGAGACCAGCGAGGGCGCGATTGCCGACACGGTTGAAGGCGAGCCCCAGAACCGGGTCGGCGATCCGGAGCAGGCCTTTCAGCGCCAGGTCGGCATCGTAGGTGACCCGTGTGCCCGCGGCGGTCGAATCGAAGGTGATCCTGTCCCGCGAGACGACGGTGGCGTTCTCGCCCCGGAGGGTGACGGCATGCGGCGGGTCGTACTCGACGATGCGATAGGTGAGCTCGTTCCGGCGGCCGAGGAACTCGGCGACCACTCGGAACTCGGTTCCCTCGTCCACCGCCTGACCGTTCAGACGCTCCGCCTCGACCACGCTCGGGTCCCAATGCCTGGTTGTCGAGAAATCGCTGAGGTAGGCAAATACGTCCTCGCGGGGTTGCTGGATGTCGACCGATGCTCGGTAGCGGGCCATCACGTCTCCTTCTGGAGTAGGGCGATCACAGAACCCCGGGGTCTCCGCGTACGTGACCATCCTTAAACAAACATTCGACGATACCTGCACGATGATACCCGGAGGGTGCTGGCACTGTCAAGGAGTTGTCTAAGGTCTGTACAATGTCCCTGTGTCGATCACACCGGAGTCTCTGCGGATCGGAGAATTCGCCCGCCGCGTCGGCGTCAGCACCGCGGTGCTCCGCGCCTGGGAGCGGCGCTACGGGCTCCTGGAACCGGTCCGCTCCCCCGGGGGGTTCCGGCTCTACACCGCCGAGGACGCGGAGCGGGTCGCTCGCATGCGCCGAGGCCTTGACGAGGGTCTGTCGGCGGCGGAGGCAGCTCGCGCGGCGCTCCAGGACCATCGGCCGGCGACCGGCTTGCTGGAGAACGCAGCGGCGCGGCTGCTGGCCGCCATCCACGACTACGACGAGGCCGCCGTGCACGCGGTCCTTGACCAGAGCCTCGCGGCGTTCGGTCTGGAGGTAGTCCTGCGCGACCTGATCGTTCCCACCCTCAGGCGCGTCGGCGGCGAGTGGAAACGGGGCACCCTCGCGATCAGCCAGGAGCACTTCGCCAGCAACCTGATCCGCGGCCGGCTGCTCTC
The DNA here is from genome assembly GCA_963753235.1 of uncultured Solirubrobacteraceae bacterium. Classification (GTDB taxonomy): domain Bacteria; phylum Actinomycetota; class Thermoleophilia; order Solirubrobacterales; family Solirubrobacteraceae; genus Palsa-465. The sequence continues at coordinate 385,266 of CAVWBJ010000003.1, forward strand.
ACTCGCCCGGCTCTGGGGCCGCGGCGGCGGGCCGCTGGCGCTGCTCGCCTGCGCGCCAGGCGAGCAACATGACATCACCCTGCTCGCCTTCGGGCTCGTCCTGCGTTCCTACGGCTGGCGCATCCTCTTCCTGGGCGCCGACACGCCGGTCGCGACGCTCACCGAGGCCGCTGAGACGACTCGACCGGCGCTCACCGTCCTGGCCAGCTTCGACCCTGACCTCCTCAAGCCCGAGACGAGCGCACTTCGCCGCCTGGCGAAGCGAGTCCCGCTCGTCCTCAGCGGCCCCGGGGCGTCGGATGCGCTCTGCGCGCGGCTCGGCGTACGCAGGCTGGACGGGGACCTCGTCCGAGCCGCCACCGAAATCGGACAGACCACGCACGACTGAACCGACGCGGGTCCCAGGATGCGCATGGTGCCCCGGGGAGCGGTTGGCGCGCCGGCGTCACCCGGCCCAGGCTCAGCTGCTGGTGCTGCTGGTGCTGCTGGTGCTGCTGGTGCTGCTGCTGCTGGTGCTGGGGGCGTCGTATTCCTCGTCGGTGACGTGTCGGCCCCAGGTGACCGGGCTCCCGCTCTCGTCGTTCTGCTGCATGGCGATGTGGACCATGAACCGGTTTGGGCCGGCGCCGTGCCAGTGGTTCTCCCCCGGCTCGAAGAACACCCGGTCACCGGGCCGAATCACCTCCACCGGCCCGCTCTCTCGCTGGCACAGACCGACGCCCTCGGTGACATAGATCGTCTGCCCGTGCGGGTGGGTGTGCCACGCGGTGCGAGCGCCCGGGGCGAAGTGGACGAGCGCGGCGGCAAACGTGGAGCTGCCTGCGGGGGCCGCGACGGCGTCGATGTATACGTCGCCGGTAAACCAGTCCGCCGGGCCCTTGGCGGTGTCAATGCTGGCGCGGGTGATTTCCATGGGTGTTCCTATTCGTCGCTGGGGCGGTGGCGTAAAAGGCCCGCGCCGAGCAGGGATTGGGAACCCGCGTGTGTCACCGTGACCCGGCGGCGCGAGGAGCCGTGGGGTCCGGCTCGCCGCCGGCGGCGTGCTCACGGGCGATGAAGTCTTCGATGGCGGCTTGGTCGGAGCGTGAACGCTCGGCGACCCGCAGCAGGTTGCTCATGGTTGCGACTTCCTCGGTCTGCTCGCGGATGAACCACTGAACGAACTGCTCGGAGGTGTAGTCGCCGGCGTCGCGGGCGGTCGCAGCCAGAGCGTTGATCTGCTCAGACACGCGTCGCTCCTGCTCGAGCGCCAGCGTGATCGGCCCGGCCACGTCCTCAAACCGCGTATGGGGGGCGGCCACGCCCGGGACCGTGACCTCACCGTCGGTATCGAGGAGGAACTGAATCATCATCATGGCGTGGTCGCGCTCCTCCAGGGCCTGCCGGTAGAAAAAGGCGGCGAGCTGCGGCAGGGCCTCGGAGTCGTAGTAGACCGCGCAGGCCACGTACTGCTGATGGGCGGCGAACTCGTTGGCGATCTGCTCGTTGAGCCTGGCCGTGAAGGAAGGGGTGGGCGGCATGGCACGATCCTACAAGAGCGTATTAGGGTGCCCTAACGGTCACCTGACGGGGTGAGCGTGTCCAGGCTCCGGGTGGGGGCGACGCCGATGCCGGGCCACGGCCGGGTGCGCTGAGGATCTCCAGCAGCTGTCCGAGATTCTGCCCCCGCACCACGGGGTCGTGCACGGGGAGGTCGGCGTTGATGGTGTACTGGTTTCGGCGCCCGTTGCGCTGACGGGTGATGTATCCGGCGGTGCCGAGGTCGACGACAATTCGGTGCGCCGCCCGCTCGGTGATCCCCACCCGTTCACCGATTTCCCGGAGGCGAACGCCGGGATCGTTAGCGATACAGACCAGGACCTGCGCGTGATTGGTGAGGAACGTCCAGCTCGGCTCGACGGCGTCGCTCATCGAGACTAGTCTAGCGTTTCTAGACATTCATTTCATGCTATCGTTGTCATGGTCGAAGAGAGGACCCCGGAGATCCCCTCGCATCGCAGTAGGAGGACTTCGCACAATGGGTTCTGACACCCGTCGCACCCCAGTCGCCTCGCCCGCTTCACGCGCGGGTCCGGAGGCAGTGGCCGGACCGGCGAGCGATCCGCCACCGGTGGTGCCAAATACCGCTCGGGCGCGGGAAGCCGCCGCAGCTGCTGCGGCGGGCGGCGCGGCTCCGGCCAGTGCCGCGGAGACGCGGGTCGAGCACTTCCGGCGCAAGGCGCTTCGGGGGCGGCTGCACGGCTATGCGATCGCCGCCGTGGTACTGGTGGCGGTGCTGATCGCCCTCGCCGCATCCAACACCACTCAGGTCAATGTCAACTGGCTGGTCGCCAGCTCCCACGTTTCGCTCGTCTGGCTGGTCCTGGCAGCAGGGATCGTCGGGTGGCTGCTGGGGCTGATCGTCAGCGCCAGGTTGAACTGGCGCACTCGCGCTCCCCGGCGCCGAGACAGGGCAGGGAGATGACCTGCTCCTGGGTCAGGTCCGGGAGCGGTGCTGGCGCGTTAACCCAAGGAGATTTCAAATGACAGACGTACGACGAACCGGCCCGCCACGACGTTTGGAGGATCGGACCCGATTTGGCATCCCGATCGAAGGGAGCGTCGACAGCATCTGGCAACGCACCTTCCGCGAGCACCTCATCGAAGAGACGCGGCGGCAGCCTGATCTCCCGGGGGTTGAGTTCTTTGGCAAGTCGCTGCGGGTGAACCCTGGGCAGATCACGTTCTATTTCGTCGGCGAGGCCACCCTGCTTCCCAACTATCTGGACATGATCGAGTCGGCAATCCCGCTGGCCAATGCCAGTGCTGCGCAGGAGCGCCAACGCCGCTCCGCCGCCGGCGCGGAGGCCGACCGCAATCTGCGCGTCCGCGACGATGCGATGGAGGAGGAAATCAACAGCTGGGTCGGGAGGCAAACCGCGAACACATGACCCTCTTCCCGGTCACGTCCGCGACGTAGTAGTGCACAGAGCCGTCGTCCCCGCGCGGCGGGCGGCGGCGAATACCCAAGGAGCTGTCATGCCTCTTTTCTTTTTCACCGTGGAGCAGCAGGAGCGGGCCGTCGTCGAGCGGTTCGGGAAGTTCGTACGGGTGGCCGGCCCGGGGCTGCAGCGCAAGTCCCCGTTCGTCGAGAAGGTCGCCGGGCGGATGAGCCTGCAGGTGGAGCAACTCAACGCCGATATCGAGACCAAGACGCAGGACAATGTGTTCGTCGTCGTCAAGCTCGCGATCCAGTACATGGTCAGCGGCGAAGAGGAGAAGGTCAAGGATGCCTTCTACAAGCTTGACGACCCCGAGGTCCAGATGAAGTCCTACGCCTTTGACGTGGTGCGCTCGCACATCCCGACAATGGGCCTTGACGAGGCCTATGCCGACGCGGACACCATCGCCAAGCACATCCAGGACACGCTGCAGCAGCAGATGGCCGACTACGGGTACTCGATCATCAAGGCGCTGATCACGAACATCGAGCCTGACCAGCGCGTCAAGGACGCGATGAACAACATCAACGCCGCCCGTCGCAACCAGGAGGCGGCCACCGCACAGGGCGAGGGCGACAAGACGCTTCGGATCAAGAAGGCCGAAGCCGAGTCGGAATCGATGCGCCTGCACGGCGAGGGGGTCGCGGCGGAACGCAAGGCGATTGCTCTGGGCCTGAAGGAGTCGCTGGCACTGATCGCCGGCGGTAACGGGATCGACCCGCAGGAGGCGATGGGTCTCGTCGCCCTCACCCAGTACATGGACACCATCCGCTCGGTCGGCGATCACGGCAATATGACCACGCTCCTGCTGCCGCATTCGCCCGCGTCGGTCGGCTCTCTCATGAGCCAGATCCGCGAGGGCATGCTCACCGGCAACCTGGCCGCGGACGCCGCCCGGTCCGGCGGCACCGGCCCGGCCCGGGCCAATGGAGCTGCGGGGTAGCGTCCGGGCGGTGCGCTGACCTCCCCGGCGCGGGCTCGGCATGAACGAGGGCGACGGATCGCTGGTCGCGTTTCTCGGCGTGCCCGCCGACCGGGCGCTGCTGGCGCTGGGTCCTGAGGGACTGCCCGACAGCGAACCAGCTCCCGTGCCGGTGGCACCCACCGGCACGCACAGCCGCCTGGTTGTCGCCGGGTCGGGGATGACCGCCGTCACCCTGATCGGCGGCGGTGCCCTGGCCATCTTCGGCATCGAGCAGCTCCTGTTCAGCACCGGCGGCGCGGCGGCGGCCGTGATGACCGTGATCGGGCTCCTGTTGGTGGGCACCCATTGGGGCTGGGTGCACGTCGCCGAGTACATCGGGCTCGGCATCGACCAGCGGCAGGAACGCGCAAACCGGGAGTGTGCCGACGCCTGGCTGGCGACGGTGTCGCCCTTTCAGCGCTTCGCCGTCGTCACTCGGGTGCATGCCGACGCATCGACATCCGTCGAACAGGTCTCGTTTCGACCGGTCTTGACCCCGCAGGGTACGTTCACGTTTGATCGTGTCGTGGAGGGTGCGGAGCTGTTTGACGCGGATGCCCCGGCGCAGGAGATCGCCGGCCGGGCCGAGACGCTGCGCAGACAGGCGCGCCTGAAGACGGACCAGCGGCGTGAACTGTGGGAAGCCGGCGCCATCGCCTACGCCGCCGCGCGGTCAAGCGCCGACGACGACCGAGAGCAGGTCGCCGCGAAGCGCGCGGCTGCCCTGGCTCTCTCCGAGCACCTCAACGCGTCGCTGCGAGAGCCGCCGCTGGCCGAGTAGCGCCCCGGCGGGCGTTCTGGTCAGAGGCGGTGGCTCAGGCTCCGCACTCGCGCAAGCGCGTCCTGCGCCCGCCGAAGGGCCTCTCGGCTTCGCCATGCGGCCTGACCGCCGGCACCCTGCGCCTGGCGGAACCCCCGCTCGCGCTCATCCGTGGTTCGCTCCCGGTCCTCCGCGATCCGCTCGCGCTCGTCCGCGATCAGCTCGCGCCCGTCCGCGATTCGCTCACGTCGGTCGGCGACACGATCTCGTTCGTCTGCGCGATCCTGTCGCTCAGCAAGCTCCCGGCGCACTTCCTCACCCGGCTGCGTCACCACCACCATCATCCCACCTGGACAGAGGCGACCGCAGGGGTCCCCCGGCGTCAGGGCCAGACCGAGGAACCGTGCGACCTACTCTGAGGGAACGCTGCGCCGCCACCGGCCGCGCAGGGGGCGGGTATAGCGCCGGCGGGCTTCGGCCGCCGCCACGTTCGCCCTGGTCCGGCCGGCCGCCCGGTCGAGCATGCGCCGGCGGTCAGCCGATGCGGCATCTCCGGGGTGATCGGCGGCGTCGTGATCGTCGAGCTCGCGTTCCCGCTGCCGGGCGAGCAGCCGAAGGATGCGCAGGTGGACGTCGGTCATGACCGTTCTCCACCCAGGTCGGCGATGGAGATCGACACGGCCACGGCCTCCGGGAACTCCTGGGGCACATCCTCCGGGACGAAGACCCTGAACCCGAGGAGGCCCTCGGCGGCGAGGATCGGTTGCGGCGGCCGTCCGCACTCCGGACAAGCCAGAAGGTACGCCGCCGCGGCCGGCGTGAACCGCAAGCGGCAGCTGGGGCAGGCGATGTGGGTCACAACGACCTCTCTGTGTCGATCCCGCCGCGGGCCTTCATTGTTGCGGTGGCCATGGCCGACCGCCTCTCTGCCCCTCTGGATGGGAAAGTCGCCCCGAAAGCGAGAAGAGCAGAACTCACCGAGCGCAGCATCGAGGCTATCAGGTCAACCGGCTCCCTCCGCCGCTCTGTCCGTGAGAGACGGGCCTCCCGCCGCCAGACCGCTAGACTTTGCGATACAAGTCGAGGCATCCGTCTCGGCCAAAGCGGTGCCCCGCGTTTTCGCAGTCGTTGCTTGTTGCACCTCCGCGTTTCGCAGCGCCCATATCCCTGGAGGTACACGATGGCAACCGGAACCGTGAAGTGGTTCAGCGACGACAAGGGCTTTGGCTTCATCACACCTGATGACTCCGGCAAGGACCTGTTCGTGCATCACAGCGCGATCCAAGGCAACGGCTTCAAGTCGCTGACCGAGGGTGCGAAGGTGAGCTACGACGCCGAGCAGGGCCCCAAGGGCCCGGCGGCGGCGAACGTCCAAGCGCTCTAGCGCCGACCGACCAAGCACCGCGGGAAGAGCACGCGCGCGCTGCAGTTGCGAGCGCGCGGTGCGCCCGCGGTCAGATCAGAATCCGGGATGGCACGACCGCGATGGTCGGATCGCTCACCCCGGCTCGATGACCTCCACCGCCCCGAATCCGGGCAGGGGGCCGTCCACAAAGAACATCTCCACCGTGATGTCGGGCTCGACATGCGCCTGGGACAGAAACGCAACCACCTTGCAACCGGTCAGCCGTTCGATGGTCTCCCGGTATCGCTCGGCCATCACGCTCTGGAACTCCTCGCGCATCTCAACCACCCGCCCCGGCTGGCCGCTGTCCATGATCGTCTGCTCCAGCGCGGTGAAGCCACTGCCGCGCATGACGACCACGACGATGTCGTCAAGGGCATAGGTCTTGGCCTTCATCGGTCCGCGACCGTAGCGCTCGCGCAGGAGCGAGACGATGCTGGTGGAGATCTGGGCCAGCAGCTTTCCGCCCGCTAGCGGCGTCTCTGCATACTCGGGAAATGGACCGTCCACTTGGTGCTCCTTTGTCCGGCAGGACCCGCGAGGTCCCGGCCGTCCGGGGGATGACTTCTGAACCGGCCGCCGAGGGTTACCAAACCCTCGCCGAACCCTGTCTACAGGTAAGGCTACTACTGCGTGTGGGCCCACAAGCCGGTTGGTGACCTTCGCCCCGCCGCACCGTCCTCCAAGATTAAGTCTCAGGCACCGCAAACTGGGGTATGCTCAGAGAGGCGACCTCAGGGCGGTGGCGCAGACCCCGCCCAACGGTTGTACGTGGTGGCGCGGAACGAACTTGGCGGTCGCACTGCGGCCGTCGCCTCTGGTCCGTCAGACAGACCTTGTGTCCCGACGATCGGGCCGTTCATGCGTGAACCCACATCTGCGAACACGACGCGAGCCAGGCCTCGCTGGACCATCTTGAGGGGGCGCAGTTCCCTTTCCCTCCGGGCGCCGGGGGAGAACGCCGGGACGGCACGAAGGCCGCCGGTTTGACCGTCACCATCACCGATTTGCCGGGCCCGCACCCGTCGGTCGCGGTGCAGATTCCCGGCGGCGCTGGAGCGCCACTGCGCGCGCGGAGATCGGTGCTGGCGCAACTCGGCGGCCGGCTCACCGAGGCTGAAGCGGCAGACGTGGAGCTGATCGTCAGCGAACTGGCCACCAACAGCGTGCTCCACGCCGACGTCAGATCCGACCAGACCATGACCCTTCAGTTCACCGTCCTCCCAGCCCGGTTGCGGATCAGCGTCACCGACCCGGGGTCGCGGCTCGAACCGCACGTGCGCCCGCCGGGACACGGCGCTTCCGGGGGATTTGGGCTGGGGATCGTCGAGGCGCTCTCGTCGGACTGGGGAGTGGTGCGCGACCCTGCCGGCACGACGAGTGTCTGGTGCGAGCTCCCGCTCGACCCGCCGCCGGGTTCATCGACCGACGGTGAGGTCCGAACCGCAGAGCAGTGAGACGCAGTGCCGGAGGCACGTGACCGGCGGCCAGGCGCCGAACGCCGCGCCGGTATGCTTGGACCCAGACTCTCGCTTGGGTGCTCTTCCGTCTCTCTGCCCCTGTGATCCTTGACCGACGAGACGGAGATGGGATCTGGATGTCCCCACCCGAGCTGTCCGGTGGCGCGCTCAACGCCGCCCTGGCCAATGAGCTGGGCAAGCTGATCGCGGACTTCACCGGCCGAGGCGCGCAGCGATCCCGCGCCTTCCTTCACCAGGACATGGTCGTCTGCCTGCTGGAAGACGGCGCTACAAACGCGGAAAAGAACCTGGTGGCCGCCGGCAGGGCCGAACTGGTCCGCCAGGGCCGCGACGCGCTGCAGCACGCGATGGCAACGCAGTTGATCGCCGCCGTCGAACGTCTCACCCGGCGAACCGTTCGCACCTTTCTCAGCGGCACCGACCATGACGGCGGATGTTCCATCGAAGCGTTCGTGCTGGAGCCCGAGCCGGCGCCGCCGGCCCTCGCCGGCGTCTGATTCACAATGCCCCGGGGGCGGAACGCCGCCACGGTTGCGGGAGGACCTGTCTGGTTGTAAGGTCGGCGGGGCCCGTCGTTTGGCATGTGCCCCCGGCTGTGCCCAGGACGGGTAGGACATAGCGGCACACGTTCACGGTGACACGGTCGCCGTCGAGCCAGGGTCGTGAGGAGCACGGAGGCTGACCCCACCATCCAGGAGTCGACGTATGAGTCTCAGCTATGTCCGCGCCGCCGCGAGCCCACCGTCGAGCGACGCCGCCCGCGCGGCGACGGGTGGCGGCGCGTCGGGAGACCTTGAACAACTCACCCCCCACGAGCGAGCGATTGTGGGTGTCGTCGCCCAGCTGCGTGACCACGCCGAAGCGGCGCCGCTCGCCGCCCTGGTGCGCGACGGTGGCGAGGCCCGGGAGCGCGTTCGCGAAGCGCTGGAGGTCCTGGGCGAGCTCGACCCCCAACTCCTCGTCCGGGTGGCGCTGGAAGCGCTCGTCCGTGCATCACAACCCGGAGAACAGCGCCTGGCACGGCGCTGACACCGGCAGGGGATTGCGCAGGCCGACGCTCGTCAGCCGCCCGCGGATGCGGCGGGTCTGGAGCGCCAGGCCGGACAGCTCCTGCTGAAGCTGCGGGACGCACACTCGCCAGCCGGCCGCCTGGTTCTGGACGGTGGCCGCCGCTCCCTGGAGCCCGTGGACCGTGCGTTGAAGGCCGTCCAGGCGCCCGGCGATGTGGCCAAGGCTCCGCGTCAGCCGACCGCCGTTCCGGTCCGCGCGCCTCACCGCCGCCTGCAGCTCGGTCAGCCGGCTCTGATCGACGCCCAGGCGGCGGCTGAGGGCGCCGATCTCATGCTCCAGGCGGGCCGCGGTGGGCGCGGTGGCGAGCATCACGATGGCCGTGACACAGCCCACCAGGGCGAGCACGGCCAGGGCGGAGGCGGCAATGGCGCGGCGGTCGCCCGGGCGATGGCGGCCCGCCGGACGGCCGCCGGCGCTCGGCGTCCGGCTCGGACGTCGGCGACGGCCGAGCCGGTCATCGCGGGACGGGTGCGGGGCGCGCCGAACCGGCCCTGACTGCCCCGTCAGCCGCAACGGCTGGAGGGCGAGGTCCGGCTCGGTGCCGGGTTGCCGGGTCTCCGGCGTGAGCTGCCCCTTCACGTTCGATCGAATCCTTTCGAGCAACCGCCTTCAACTCAAAGTAACGCACGAAAGACCCGCAAATTCACGCTTTGCGGCGCACCGGGGGCGCGTCATGGGGCCGGGTCAGTCGGCGTCGAGCCGGGCGGCGATGAGCAGCGCCGCCCGTTCATGGGCGGAGTAGGTGGCCTGCAGGGCCCCAATCACGTCGCTGTCGTCGGCGTGCGCCGGCGGAGGGTGTTCCACCAGCAGCGTGCGGACCGCCTGCCCGAGCGGGTCGCCGCCCACCATGTCGGCCAGGGCCAGAAGGGCGTCGGCCCGCACCCGCGCGCCCTCCACAAACGAGGCGATCACCGTATCCCGGGTCAGCGCTGCACCTCCGAACACGCGCGCGTGCAGGACGGCCGGGTTGACCGCATGAGGGCGGATCAGCGCCCGCCGCTGGGCCGCCGTCAGGCCGGCGGCATCGGCCAGATGGTCGATCGCCTGCGTCACCCCCTGGGCGTCGACGGGCAAGGAGGCCCGGAGATGGGCCGGCAGCCGCACCATGAGTTCGGCGTGGTCGGCGGCGGCCTCGGCCAGCAGCGCTTCAACCAGGACCCGATGGGACACGTCCATGGTGTTCACGGTAGCCAGCTTTGTGGGCTCTGAAGCGACGGCCGGCGGCGGGACGAGTCCGATTATTCGGCGGAGGTGATCTGATGGCGGTCCAGCGGCCCCATCACGGCCATGATCGCCGGGCCGAGCGACTCGTGCGGGTCGAGGATCAGGGCCGCGGCCTCGCTGCGGGATCGGACCCCCAGCTTGGTGAATGCCGAGGAGAGGTGGCTCTTGACCGTGCTCTCGGCCAAGAACAGCCGGCCGCCGATCTGGCTGTTGGTCAGCCCAATCACCACCATCCCCAGGATCTGCTTCTCCCGGAAGGAGAGGGAGGGCCGCCGGACACTGGTCCGCAACTCGGCCGGTACCGAGGTCTGGCCGGCGAGCACGGCCGCCACCGTGGGGGCGAGCGCGACACCGAGCTGCTCCACAAACACCACGCCGTCGGCCCCGCCGTCGACGGCGCGGCGCGCGCTGCGTCCATTGGCCGCCGGGCACACGACGACGATTCGCATCTCCAGGTGCGCCCGTCTGAGCTCCCGCAGCAACGACAACTCCTCGGCGGCCACGTCGGCGCAGTGGATGATCAGGGCGTCGGGTAGGCCGGCGGCCGAGATGTCGTCCGCGGCCACCGTGCCCCGCACGCTGAGCCCGGCGGCGCTGAGCGCGGCCACACTGCGGGTGCGGATCTCTCGGTCGGCGGCCGCGACGAGGACCAGCGGCGCCTCCCGCGGTCCCGCCCCGGTCAGGGCTTCAACGGCGATGCTGGTCATCTCCCATAGAACGTGTGGCTCTGCACAATGCTTTCAGGTGCGGTCTGGCGGCACCCCCAGGAGGGCCGCCTCCACCTCGCGGAGGCGGACGTGATCGCCGCGGATCCCGAAAGCGGCGTCGTTGTACAGGAAGGCCTCGGCCAGTCGCACCACCGCGTAGGCGAGCGTCCGGGGCGCCGCCGGCGGGTCATAGAACCCGTCCGCGGCCTCGGCGGCGATCAGGGCCGCGACCGCGCCCACCGACCGGGTTTGGACGGCGCCGTCGCTGGCGGTGAGCAGCCGCAGCGCGGCGGCCCGTTCCCGCTCCACCAATCGCCGCAGGGCCGCCGACCCGGCGATCCGGCGATTGACCCGGTCAAACACCTCCAGCAGGCCGACCGGGCCCCGCTGGGTCACCTCCCGGCGCGCCCGGGCCACCAGAACCTCCAGCTCGGTGGCCACCACGTCGGCCAGCAGATGCTCACGGGACCCGAACCAGCGGTAGATGGTGGCTCGGCCCAGCCCCAGCTCCCGGGCGATGATGGTCACGTCCAGGCGCTGTCCGGCGGCAAACTGGGCCCGGGCCGCCCGGAGAACGTCCTCGCGCGTGGCGGTGGCCGGACGGCCACGGCGGACACCCGGCGCGCTGCTCATGGCGCCACCTTAGTGGTCCGCGTCCAGGCGCCGCGAGGCTGCCATCGAATTTGCGGCTCAGGGCACTTAGGCGAAGCGGGCCGGTGTCCGCGCGTGGACGAGCGCGGCCTCCAGCTCTCCGGACAGGCTGGCCGGGTCCCCACCGGCGATCAGCCACTGTTCCATTCGGTGGGCCACCGCCTGGCGCGAGGTGGGGTCGATCTTGAGCAGATCGGAGAGGCCGCGGCTGCGCCACGCGGTGCGAGGAGCGCATCGGTGGCGAACGGAGGCGTAGCGATCGGCGAGGGCCGCCACCCAGGGCTCCTCGGCTGTCGCCAGCTCGGTGGCCAGCGCCCGGGCGATCCGGGCCGCGGCCAGGGAGCGCAATCCGGCTCGCAGGCGGGTTGCGGCGGCGTCCTGGAACGGAGCCACGGCACAGGCGAACAGCATCCGGGCAGCCTCGTGCTCGCCGGTCGTCCACGCCGGCGGCGCCGAAGCCAGGTGCAGCGTCCGCCACAGCTCGGCGGTCCCGGCGGCCACCATCCGTCCGGCCTCATCGGCGGCGTAGGAGAGGAAGGTCCCGAACTCCGGGAGGGTGTCGGCGAGCCGGCGCATCTCGGCCAGGTCCGGCCGGCCACCGGGCCGGACGGTGGCGACCCTGGCCATCAGCTCCACGGCGGCAGCGAAGGCCGGCTCCAGGCTCTCGGGCGACGCGCCGGCCGAGTAGAGCGTCAGCGCCTCGTGCAGCTGTCCCAGGTACGGGACCGCGTGCGGGGGAACCGGGAGCGGGGTGGGAGCTGCCGGGACAGGGCCGTCCCGTGGGTCCGGGGAGATGGGGGGGCGCGGGTCGGCCACGGGATGCTCAGATCAGGGCCGGCCGGCCGGGAGTTGATCCTGCGCGGGTCGTTGACGGCGCTCTCGCCGGCGCTGCTGACGGACCTCCCGGGGGGGACGGAGGGTCACCGGCTCATTGCGCGTGCGCCGCAGGACCAGGAACGCGGCGGTACCCCACATGGCCGGGATCCACAGGGCGATGGCGTGATAGACGACGGTGGCCGCCGTCGCCAGCGTCGCCGAGACGCCGTAGACGGCGAACATGCCGACCAGGCTGCCGTCAAGCACGCCGATGTTGCCCGGCACCGGGAGCAGGTTCGACAGATAACCGATCTGGTAGGCCAGGACGATCGAGGCCAGCGGGGGAACATGCCCGGCGGCGGCGAAGCAGGCCACCAGCACGCCGATGTCGCACCATAGAAAGGCGAAGGCGCCGATGATCCGCCAGTCCGGCCGGAACATGACCTGCTCGGTCTGACGGATGCTGGAGGAGGTCTCCACCAGCATGGTGCGGATGCGCCCCGGCGACCGGCGCGCCGCCAACTGGTCGCTGACCAATGGCAGGCCCAGGAAGAACACGAACACCGCCAGGCCGACCAGGCCCGGGACGAGACTGAGCAGCGGATTCCGCGGGCCGGGAAGGATCCCCAGCCAGAGCGCGAATCCGGCCAGGCTGAGGGTCAGCACGTTGATGGCGCTGGTGAGCAGGAACAGGACGACCGACCGCTCCGCCACCCGCCGCGGGTTGGCGCCGCGCTCCACCAGCAACCAGGCGCCGACGGCCACACTGCCTGCCCCGCCCAGCGACACCGCCGCGCCGAAGGCCAGTTCGCTGAGGGCCACCCGAGCTCCGAACCGGAGGGGTGCGCGATCGAACACCTGAAGGAAGGCGATGACGTACCCCACGCAGGAGAGCACTTCCAGCACGATCGCGGCCACCACCCAGCCGAGCTTCATGTCTGAGACCTGTACCGCGACCCCGTGCAGACCGGGCACCGCCAGGAGCAGGCCGGCCACCAGCGCCAGCAGGATGCCGAGCGAGATCAGTCCCCGCCACAGGCTGCGCCCGGGGTCCTCGTCGTCGCGCCCGGGTCCGACGTCGGCCTCGTCCTCGGCCGCAGCCGGGGCGGGCGGGTTGGCGCCCGCGCCGTCGCTCGGCGAACCCGCGTCCTCGGCTGGCACCGACGCCGGCGCGGCATGGTCCGGGGAGGTCTGAGGGCCGCCGGGCGGCTCCCCGGAGGAACCGGGATCGTCAGGGGGCACCGGCATCCTTGACAATTCAATCAATGACCCGCCTTGACCTCCCGGGCCGGCCCATCGTGGGGTTCCGGGCCGACAACCCGGGGCCGTTCACGCTCACCGGCACCAACACGTGGATCGTGGGTTCGGAGCCCGCCTGGCTGGTGGACCCGGGGCCGGCGCTTGACGCTCACGTCGCGGTGATCGCCGAGGAGGTGGCGCGGCGCGGCGGCCTGGGTGGCATCGCACTCACCCATGACCACGGAGATCACGCCGCGGCCATTCCGGCCATCCGCAGCCGGTTTCCGGCCGCCCGCCTGGGGGCGGCGCGGGGGTCGGTGGACCGCCGGCTGAGCGAGGGCGACCGGTTCGGACCTCTGGAGGTGATCGCCACCCCCGGTCACGCCCCGGATCACCTGTCGTTCCTCGTCGGTGGAGCCGCGCTCACCGGCGATGCCGTGCTCGGTCAGGGGAGCGTCTTCATCGCCCCGGACCCGGGAGCCCTGGCCGGCTACCTGGAGGGACTGGCGCGGCTGCGCCGCCACCAGCTGGAGGTCCTCCTCCCCGGACACGGTCCGATCGTCTCCGACCCGGGGGCGAAGATCGACGAGTACATCGACCACCGGCTGGCTCGGGAGCAGCGACTGCTGGCGGCGCTGTCGACCGGAGTCCGCTCCGTCGACGAGATGCTGGACGCGGCCTGGCCCGAGGTCCCGGCGGTGCTGCGCCCAGCGGCGACGGTCACGCTCGCCGCCCACCTGGACAAGCTGGCCGACGAGGGGCGGTTGCCTGCCGGCGTGGAGCGGCCGGACCCGGCAGGGCGGGCGCCGTCACCGCCCTAGCCGCGGCTCAGTTGCCGGTCATGGTGAAAACGGCGCCCCGGCCGGTGCCGCGCCGGCCGGTGGCCGAGCCGCCGGTGCGCCGGCGGGATGCCGCCTTCGCCGTGGTCGGCACCACCGTCGCCGATCCCGCGGTGGAGCCCGAGGTACCGGCTGCCGTGCTCTGGGTGGAGCCAGCCGATCCCGAGGCGGCCGGGCCGGAGGAGGCGGGGCCGGCCGCTGACGACGGAGATGAGCCTCCGGTGGTGGGGACCGTCGCCGAGGTCTGACCGGTGGCCGGCGTGGCCGGCGTGGCCGAGGACGGCGCGGCCGCGGAGGTGCCTGACCCGGAGGCGCCTGACCCGGAGGCGCCCGACCCGGAGGCGCCCGACCCGGAGAGGCCGGTGACCGACGTGGTGCCCGAGCCCGCTGCCGAGCCGGCCGTTCCCGTCGCGGGCGGCGGCGGTCCGAGGACCTGGCTCAGGTAGTACATGTCCGGGTCGACATGCTCCACCAGCGAGGGCACCGACGGCGTACGGACCCGCCGGTGGCCCGCGGCCGGGGCCGTGTGAGCGGCGGCCGACGGGATCGCCGCGCTCGCACCGCCGGCGGTGGTCGTGGCCGAGGCGGCGGTGGAGGGCGCGGGAGGTGCGGGCGCCGAGATGGCCACGCCTCCGGTGACCGCCGGGGAGGCCATCGGGACCTGGCGAGCGATATGGGCCGCGGCGCGGTGATGGTGGTGGGCAAAGATGGGTGGGGCGGAGTGCTGCAGCTCCAGGGCGCCGCCGGCCGTCACCACGGCGGCGGCGAGCAGGGTGACGACATGGCCGGCCCCGGCGATTGCCCCGGCTGATGCGGCGGCTCCGGTGGCGGCGGCGGCGCCACCGCCGGCCACGGCACTGCTGCTCGCCGCGGCGCCTCCGCCTCCGGCGCTCCCCAGGCCCAGCAGCTTGGCCACCACGCCGATCGGCCCCAGCGCCGGCACGGACGCGGCCAGCTGACGGCTCACGCCCCGCACCTCGGAGCGGAACTGGCGGCAGCTGGGACAATCTCGGATGTGCCGCCGGGCCAGCCCGCTGGTGCGCACCCCCCGGTCATGGGACTCGATCAGGTCCTCCCGGATGCGGGCGCAGGCGGTGTCGCGGGCCTCGCTGGCCTGGGCCAGGCCGATGCGAGCGCGGACGAGCAGCGACTTGACCGCCGGGACCGAGACGCCCAGGGCTCCGGACACGTCGGCGTACGTCATCCCGCCCAGCTCGCGCATGAGCAGGGCAGAGCGCTGCTGGTCGGGCAGGCGCTGGACATCCGCGATCAGCCGGCGCAGCGCGTCACGCTGCTCGGTCTGAGCCACGGGATCCGGTCCGGCGCCGGCCGCGGTCGGAGAGATCTCCTCGGTGGGGACCGTCTGGGGACGGCGGAGCTCGTCAATGCACCGGTTGTGAGCCACCCGGTACAGCCAGGCCCGGAGGGCCAGCTCCCGCCGATTGGCGCGCAGCCCCGAATACGCCCGCACAAAGATCTCCTGGACGGCATCCTCGGCGTCGGCGGTGGAGTCGGCCAGCATCTGCCGGGTGTAGGCCACCAGGCGGGGCCGGTAGCGGTCATGGATGGCCCGGAATGCCTCCTCGTGGCCCGACCGGAACATCGACACCAGCTGGTCGTCGGACCGGATGCGCAACAGCGGCGCTCCGATGGCGGTGCGGGTGCGCGCCAGTCCGACGGTGGCTGGGAGTGCGGAAGCTTCCAACAAGGACCCCTGCCGGGATCGTACCGGCTGACTCGGGGGAAGATCTCACCTTTCCACCGGTTCTGGGAGAAATTGTCGCCCAGCGCGAAGTCTGCGGGCACATCTGACCGGTCCCATCTACGCTTCCGGCGGTCCCCTGCCCGCCGGAAAGGACCCCATGACCGACGTCGTCATCGCCTCCGCCGCCCGTACCGCGATCGGCTCCTACGGCCGTGGGCTCGCCTCCGTGCCGCCGTCGGACCTGGGGGCGGCGGCCGCCGCCGCCGCCATCCAGCGAGCCGGCATCGCGCCGGACGCGGTCGATCATGTGGTGTTTGGCAACGTCATTCACACCGAGCCTGGCGACGCCTACATGGCCCGGGTGGTGGGGATGAAGGCCGGAATCCCCAAGGAGGTGCCGGCGTACACCGTCAATCGGCTGTGCGGCACCGGGGTGCAGGCGATCGTGTCCGCGGCGCAGTCGATCCAGACCGGCGAGGCCAGGGTGGCGGTGGCCGGCGGCGCCGAGTCGATGAGCCGCGGGCCCTATTGGCTGCCGGCGGCCCGCTGGGGAGCGCGAATGGGCGAGGCCGAGGTCGTCGATCCGGTGATGGGGGCGCTCACCGATCCATTCGAATCGATCCTGATGGGCGTCACCGCCGAGAACCTGGCCAAGCGGGGGTCAATTTCCCGGGAGCGCCAGGACGCGTTTGCGGTCCGATCCCACCAGCGGGCGGCGGAGGCCCGGGAGGCGGGCCGCTTCGACGAGGAGATCGTCCCCGTGGAGGTCCGGGTCAAGCGCAACGTCGTGGAGTTCACCCGGGACGAGCACATCCGCGAGGACGCCTCGCTGGAGACCATGGCCAGACTGAAACCCGTGTTCAAGCCCGACGGGACGGTCACCGCCGGCAACGCCTCAGGGATGAACGACGCCGGAGCGGCCGTGGTGTTGATGAGCGCGGGCCGCGCCCAGGAGCTCGGCGCTCCGGTCCGGGCCCGGATCCTGGCCTACGCCAGCTGCGGTGTGGACCCGTCGATCATGGGCATCGGCCCCGTGCCCGCCGTGCGCAAGGCGCTGGAGCGATCCGGCCGGCGCCTGGAGGACGTGGAGGTGATTGAGCTCAACGAGGCGTTCGCCGCCCAGGCGCTGGCGGTGATCGATGACCTGGGCTTCGACGAGGAGAAGGTCAACCCCAACGGCGGCGCAATCGCCCTCGGTCATCCCATCGCCGCCACCGGAGCGGCCATCACCACCAAGATCCTCGCCGAGATGGAGCGCCGCGACCTGGAGCTGGGGCTGGTCACCCTGTGCATCGGCGGGGGGCAGGGCATCGCCCTGCTGCTGGGACGGGAGTAGAGCCGGACGCGCCGCGGCGGCGGTACCCTGGCGAGACCATGAACGCCGCGTCTGGAATCGGATTTCCGGTCGCCTTCGGTGCCGGGCTGATCTCGTTTCTGTCCCCGTGCGTGCTGCCGCTGGTGCCCGGCTACATCTCCGCGGTCGCCGGTGGCCAGCCGGGAGAGGTGCGCACCGCGCGCGTGATCGGTCCCAGCCTCGCCTTCTGCGCCAGCTTCTCGTTCATCTTCATCGCTCTGGGATTGCTCGGCCAGCGGGCGCTGCACGCCACTCTCACCGGGCCGACGGCTCACAAGATCTCCGGGGCGGTGATCATCGGCCTGGGCGTGCTGTTCCTGCTCGCCCCGTTCGTGCCTGCCCTGGCGCGCGAGTGGCACGTTGGACCTCTGGTGGCCCGGGCCGGGCGGGGCGGTCCGGTGCTCATCGGCGCCGCCTTCGCGCTGGCCTGGCTGCCGTGCACGGGACCGACGCTGGGGGCGATCGTCGCCGCCGCCGGTACCTCCAGCTCAGCCTCCCGGGGGGCGATCCTGCTCGCCGTCTACTGCGCTGGGCTGGCGGTGCCGTTCCTGATCACCGGGCTGGCCTTCGGCACCGCCACGTCGGCCTTCACCGTGATCAAGCGCCACTACCCGGTGGTGATCGGCCTGGGCGGAGGGGTCCTGATCACCATGGGAGTCCTCATCTGGACCGGCGAGTTCACCCAGCTCAACGTGACCGTCAGCCACTGGATCCAGACGCTCGGCCTGCCCAACTTCAACGGCGACACCTAGTGCGCCGGCGTTTCCCGCGGTGGGGGGCCGTCCTGGCTGTCCCGGCCACGGCCGCGCTGGTGGCCGGCTGTGGAGGGGCCGGCTCCTCCAGCACCACGTCGGCGACGCCGCCCACCACCACCACCGCCGCCACCACCACCACCACCACCACGGTGGTCACCTCGTCCACCACCGCGTCGACGTCCAGCGGCGCTCCCCGGGCTGGCGCGGCCGCGGCGGCGGCCGGCTGCACCCCCGCTCACACAGCGGTCTCGGTGGTCCAGGCCGGGGCCGCCACCGGGCACGCCGGGGTGGTGCTCCTGTTTCGCAATTCCGGGAGCACCGCCTGCACCCTCACCGGGTATCCGGGCGCCGCGCTGGTGGCCAAGAACCGGCAGCTGGACGCGGTCCGCACCCCGCAGGGCTTCATGGGCGGTCTCTCGCCCTCCGCCCGGGTCAACCCGGTGGTACGGCTCACACCCGGCGCCGAGGCGTCGGCCTTCCTGGAGGGCGAGGACTTCAATCCCCAGACCAGTGGCGCCTGCCCGCGGTACTCGGCGCTGCTGGTCACGCCGCCCAACCAGACGGTCACGGTCAGGCTGCACCGGTCGCTGGGTCTGTGCAACCCCCAGATCCACCCGGTGGTGCCCGGTCCCTCCGGGCGTCAGCAGCCGTGAGCGCGCCGGATCAGTCCGCGTAGCCGGCCTCGCCCGGAAGCACGATGCGCGCCGTCTCGCCGGTGCCGACGATCCGCGGCTGCACCGGGGAGATCGTCCGGGTCCGGGCGTGGGTCAGCAGGGTGCCGGCCGATTGAAACTCCTGGAGCTGCTGCAGGTGCCTGATGGTGGGAAACACCAGCAGGATCTCACCCGCGCGGCCGGCCGCGAGCGCCGCCGTGGGCGTGAACCAGCCCGCCTCCACCATCTCTGACCCGTCCACCCGTGGCACCGCATCGTCATCGGCCGCCGCCAGGAAGAACCAGGTGTCGTAGCGAATCTTTGACTCCGGGGGCGTGATCCAGCGAGAGAACGGCACCAGTTGGGCGGGGTCGGCGACCCGGATGCCCACCTCCTCGGCGAGCTCTCGGACGGCCGCGGCGCGCAGACCGACCTGCCCGTCGCCGTCCCCGGGGCCGACCGCGCCACCCGGAAACACCCAGGCGCCGCCCATGAACCGCGCCTCCGGGTTGCGCTGAGCGAGCAGGATCTCCAGCCCGGCCGTGCCCCCGCGCAGCAGGATCACCGTCGCCGCCAGCCGCGGCACGGTGGCCGGACCGGGGTTGAACTCCTCGCCGGGACCGGGGCGGACGTTCTCCACGGTCTCAGACCCTACATGCGGCGGGGTCCCCTCGGCCGGCGGCATCTATGCTTGCCGCCGATGAAATACATGTGTGAATCGTGCGGGTTCATCTATGACCCGGCCGAAGGCGATCCGGACGGGGGCATTCCGCCCGGAACCGCGTTTGAGGACATTCCGGACACCTGGTTCTGCCCGGTGTGCGGCGCGCGCAAGAAGGACTTCACCCCCTACGAGGACTGATTCGGCTCAGGTGCACGGTCAGGCCGCGCTGAGCACGCGTCCGGCCGTGGCCTCCTCGATGGAGGCCGCCGTGATCGCCACCAGCCGACGCAGATCCTCGTAGGCCATCGCCGGGGCCGGCATCAGCACGATGACGTTGCCGAGCGGGCGGATGATCGCTCCCCGGCGCCGGGCGGCCAGCGCCACCCGGTGCCCCAGCCGCTCGTCCGCCGGGGACTCGGCCAGCTCGATGCCGACCATCAGCCCCCGCTGGCGGACCTCGGCCACCGCCGGCAGCGGGGCCACCCGCCGCGCCAGGTGTCGCTCCAGCAGCTCGATCTTGCCCGGGGCCCGCTCCAGCGTGCGCTCCCGTTCAAAGGTTTCCAGGGTGGCGATCCCGGCTGCGCAGGCCAGGGGGTTGCCGGTGAACGTGTGGCCGTGAAAGAACGTGCGCGCCTCGTCGGCGGCGCCCAGGAAGCCGGCGTACACGGCCTCGGTGGTCAGGGTTGCCGCCAGCGGCAGGTATCCGCCGGTCAGGCCCTTGCCGACGCACATCAGATCCGGTGAGACGTTCTCATGCTCACAGGCGAACATGCGCCCGGTCCGGCCAAACCCGGTCGCCACCTCGTCACAGATGAGCAGCACGCCGTGCTCATGGCACAGCTCCCGGACCCGGCGCAGATAGCCGTCGGGAGCCATCAACATCCCGCCGGCTCCCTGGACCAGCGGCTCCACGATCACCGCCGCCACACCACCGCCGTGCTCGGCGAGCAGCTCGGCGAGGTGCCCATCGTCGCCGACCCGGGCCTGCCAGGTCTCAAACAGCAGTGGCCGGTAGACGGCGTGGAAGAGATCGATCCCGCCGACGGACACCGCGCCGATGGTGTCTCCGTGATAACCGTTCTCCAGCGAGATGAAGCCGGTCCGCTCCGGCTCGCCGCGCTGCGCCCACCACTGAAACGCCATCTTGAGCGCGATCTCCACCGCGGTTGATCCGCTGTCGGAATAGAACACCCGCTGGAGTCCGGCGGGGGCGACGGCGACCAGGCGCTCGGCGAGCTCGATCGCCGGCTCATGCGCCAGGCCGAGCAGCGTGCTGTGGGCCACCCGGTCCAGCTGGGCGCGGATGGCCCCGTCGATCGCGGGATGCCGGTGGCCGTGGACGTTGCACCACAGCGAGGACACCCCGTCGATGTACTCGTGCCCATCTGCGTCGTACAGGTTCGTCCCCTCACCGCGGTCGATCACCAGCGGCTCCTCCTCGGCCTCGCACCAGCTCTGTTGCTGGGTGAACGGGTGCCAGACATGGCGACGGTCGACCTCAATCAACTCGGCGGAGGTGCGCACCGTCAGACCGTATCTCCGCCAGCGGTCGGAACTCCCAGCCAGCGGGGGAGCGGCAGGGCATCGGCGGCGGCGGCCAGCAGCTCCGGGCGGGCCGCGGCGATGGGCGGCAGCCCGGCCACCTCCAGACCGGAGAGGCGGGCGATCGTCTCCCGGTTTGACCGCTCCATGACGCTCGGTTCCGCCGGCCAGGGGGTGATGACCACGCCGGCGATGGCCAGCTCGGCCGCCCGCGCCGCCTCGACGGTGAGCAGGCTGTGGTTGATGGTGCCGAGCCCTGGGCGGGCGACGATCACCACCGGAAGGGCCAGCTCGCGGGCCAGTGTGCGCACATCGCCGTCCGGCCCCAGGGGGACGAGCAGGCCGCCCACCCCCTCCACCACGGTGAAGGAGGCCGGTGGGGCGCTGGTCCGGATGACCTCGGCGATCTGCGCCGGCGAGGGCGGCGGCGTGCCGGCGAGCTCGGCGGCCAGGTGGGGGGAGACCGGGGGCCCGTAGCCGGCGAGCATGACCTCGGCCGGGGAGGATGCCGCGGCCTGCGCCAGCAGTTGATGGTCCGGCGGCCAGTCGGGGTCCGGCGGGTCGTCCAGCCCGGTGATGAGCGGCTTGAACGCGCGGACGGCCACGCCGTCGCGCCGCAGCCGGGCCACGATGGCGGCCGCCACCACCGTCTTGCCGACGCCGGTATCGGTGCCGGTGACCAGGCACCCGCGCAGGATCACGCCGGGCCTGCCGGTGGGCTAGGCGGCGCGCCGGACCGGTTCCGGCGCTTCGAAGTCGAATACTCCGGCGGGCACCGCGGAGGCGCCCGCGGGCGCGGCCCGGTGTTCGTCCGGGGGATCGACCGGCAGCAGCGCGGGCCGGTGTTCCCGCGGATCAAGACCGAGCCCGCGCGCCACCGACCCCAGGATCCGCGCCGCCCGCACCAACTCGCCCTCACGGTGGGTGGCCATCACCGACAGCCGCAGCCGGGATGTCAGGTCGGGCACGGTCGGGGGCCGGATGGCCTGGGCGAACACACCGCGCTGGACGGCGGCCTCGCAGATGGCCACTGCCCGGTCGGCCTCTCCGATCACCAGCGGGATGATCTGCGTACGGGAGCCGGCGGCGTCGAAGCCCTCCTGCTCCAGCGCGCCCCGGAGCACGTCGGCGTTGGCGGTCAGCCGGTCCACGCGCTCCGGGCGCTCCACCAGGAGCTCCAGCGCGGCGAGGGCGGCGGCCACCGCAGGAGGGGGCAGCGCCGTCGAGAAGATGAACGTGCGCGCGGCGTTGACCAGGTACCGGGCCATCTGGCGGTCGCAGGTCACAAACGCCCCATAGGAGCCGAGCGCCTTGCCCAGCGTGCCCACAATCACGTCGACCTGGTCCTCCAGTCCCTCCGAGGCCAGTGCTCCCCGGCCTCCCGGGCCCAGGGCGCCGGTCCCGTGCGCCTCGTCGATGACCGTGCGGATCCCGTGGTGCTGGGCGAGATCGACGATCTCGGCCAGCGGCGCCACGTCCCCGTCCATGGAGAACACGCTGTCGGTGACGATCAACGCCCCCCGTCCGTCGGCGCGCTCGATGCCCCAGGCCAGGTGGTCGACGTCGCCGTGGTCATAGACAAAGATCTCGGCGCGGGACAGGCGGCAGCCGTCGATGATCGACGCGTGGTTGTGGGCGTCGGAGAAGACGACGTCGCCGGGGCGAGCCAGGGCGGCGACCGTGCCGGCGTTGGCCAGGTAGCCGGAGCCGAACAGCAGGGCGCTCTCCCGCCCCTTGAACTCGGCCAGGCGTTCCTCCAGGCGCCGATGGATGGTCATCGTCCCGGAGACCAGCCGGGAGGCACCCGCGCCCACCCCCCAGCGCATGGCGGCGTCGGCGGCCGCCTCTCGCACCCGGGGATGGTCGGACAGGCCCAGGTAGTTGTTGGAGCACAGCAGCAGCACCGGCCGGCCGTCCAGCAGGATGTGCGGGCCCTGCGGCCCGCTCACCAGCCGCGTGCGACGATGGAGCCCCAGCGCCTTCAGCTCGTCCAGCCGGGCCTCGATCTCAATCATCGGAGCCGCAACATACGCCCGGCCCCGGACGTATGGGATGAAAACGGCGTCATACGCCGGAAATATCCCAACGGCGGTGGCGTCAGACGGCGTGCGCCCGGCGGGCGGCGGCCTCGCGCGTGGCCCGCCCCTGGCCGCTGTTGGGCGCGCCGTCGGGGCGGGGCGGGACCGAGCCCTTGGCCGCGAACCGCAGCTGAGTGGTCGGGTCCCACAGCCGGACCTCCAGCCCCGCCGCCACCGGCGCCTCGCCGAGCGCCGCCGCCACCACGTCCGGCGTCTCGCCCGCCAGCCAGCCGGATCGGTTGTCCGGGCGGGGGTTGGCGCCGTTGTCGGGCTGGGCGGCGACGTTCAGTCCCAGCTGTTCGAACATCGCCCTGTCCTCGTCCGGCGTGTTGCCGAGCGTGGTCAGGAAGTTGCCCATCATCACCCCGTTGAGGCCGGCGCGCACCGCGGTCTCCTGCAGTTCGCCCAGGTTCTCGACCCGGCCGCCGCACAACCGAAACAGCGCCTCGGGGAGGATCAGGCGGAAGATGGCGATCCACTTGACCACCTCCCACGGATCCATCAGCGGGCGGTCGCCGAACTTCGTCCCCGGGCGGGGGTTGAGCAGGTTGATGGGGACGCTGGTGGGGTTGATGGTGGCCAGCTCAAACGCCATCTCCACCCGCTGCTGCCGGGTCTCGCCCAGATTGAGGATCCCGCCCACGCACGTCTCCAGCCCGGCCTCGCGCACCGCATCGATGGTGCGCAGCCGGCCCGCGTAGCGGACCGTCGTCGACACCTCCGGGTAGTAGGACTCCGACGTCTCCACGTTGTGGTGGACGCGCTGGATGCCGGCTTCCTTGAGCGCCCAAGCCCGCTCGGTCGACATGTGGCCGATTGACGCGCACCGCTTGAGGTTGGTGTGCTCGGCCACCAGCCGGGCCCCGGCCAGCACCTTGTCGAAGTCGCGCTTGGAGAGGCCCTGGCCCTGGGTGACCATGCAGAAGCGATGGGCGCCGGCCGCCTCGGCGGCCCGGGCATGCTCCAGGATCTGCTCGGGCTCCATCATGGCGTGCAGGGGGGTCTCGGACTCGGCGTACTTGGACTGAGCGCAGAACCCGCAGTCCTCGGCGCAGCCGCCGGACTTGGCGTTGACCAGCGAGCACATGTCGGTGGAGTCACCGAAACGCTCCACCCGCGCCCGCCAGGCACGCTCCACCAGCGCCTCAATCTCGGCGTGGTCCTCGATCTCGCCGAGGCGCAGGGCCTCCTCCGGAGTGATCAACGGCGGCATGGGGGCGGAACACTAGACACCTGGCCGGATACCCGCGCTGAGACTATGATCGGCCTCGTCGCCACCATGCCCGACCGTCTGTACTTCACCGAATCAGACGCCGCCAACGCGCTGATCGCCCAGGATCCGATGGCGCTGCTCATCGGCTTTGCCCTGGATCAGCAGGTCTCGGTGCAGAAGGCCTTCTCCGGCCCGCTGGCGCTGCGCGAGCGGGTCGGTTCCATCGACGCCGCCACGCTGGCCGACGCCGACCTGGAGCCGGTGTTCCGGGCCAAGCCGGCGATCCACCGTTTTCCGGGGGCCATGGCCCAGCGGGTGCACGAGCTCGCCGTCCATGTCCGGGACGAGTACGGCGGCCAGGCCGCGCGGGTCTGGACCGACGCCGCCGACAGCGACCAGCTGCGGGCCAACCTGGCGGCACTGCCCGGCTTCGGCGACATGAAGGTCAAGGCCCTGGGGGCGGTGCTGGCCAAGCGCTTCGGGGTCGCGGCGGCCGACGGGCTGGTGCCCTGGCATCCCACGCTGGGAGACGTCGACTCGCCGCAGGCGCTCGCTGACTACCAGGCGGCCAAGCGGGCGCACAAGGCCGAGTGGAACCGGTCCCGCCCACCCCTGGCCTCGGCCTAGGCTCCGGCCAAGGCCACCACCCGCTCGCGCAGGATCGGCCAGGCCCGGCCCCCGGGGTCCACCACCTCAAAGTGGTCGGCTCCCGGCAGCTCGCGCAGCTGGCACGCGTCGCCGGCGGCCCGGGCCGCCTCGGCATAGGTCCGGCTCTGCCCCACCGGAACGTTGTCGTCGCCATCGCCGTGGATGAGGAGGGTCGGCACCCCGGTGGGCAGGCGCTCCAGCGGGCTGGCGGCGGCAAAGAAGGCGTCATCGGGGTCAGACCCGGCGAGGGCCCGGACCGCCCCGTCGCCCAGGTCCACCCCCCCGCGCAGGTCGCACACGCCGGCCAGCGAGACGGCAAGCGCCAGCGGGTGCTCGCCCGCCGACCACAACGCCAGGTGGCCGCCCGCGGAATGGCCGACCACCACCACCGGGCGGCCGTCCGCCACCGCCACCGCGGCGCCGACAGCATCGCTGACGGCCACCGCCGTGCCCGGCCAGCCGCCGCCCGGCATCCCCACCCGCGGGTACTCGATGTTCCAGACCCACGGCTCCGGCGCGTCCCGGGCGCAGGCCCGGGCCAGCGCGGCGATCTCCCCGGCGTCGTACCGGGCCCGCCAGAACCCGCCGTGGATGAACAGGGCCAGCACCGGTCCCTGCGGGTCGCCCAGGCGCTCGGCCGTCCAGGCGGCGGTCACCGGCCCGTCCACTCCGGAGGGCGCTTCTCGGCAAACGCCCGCACGCCCTCGCGGAAGTCCTGGGAGCCAAAGCAGGCCTGGCGCAGGGCCAGCAGCTCGCGCTCCACCTCGGGATCAAGCGTGGCCCGGCCGTCGAGCACGGCACGGATGACGCGCTTGTTGCCCCGCTGGGCCAGCGGCGCGTTCGCGGCCATCTCCCGGGCCAGGGCCAGCGCGGCCTCGGCGAGCTCGTCGGAACCGTGCACCGAGTTGACCAGACCCCAGAGGTGGGCGGTGGCGGCATTGATCCGGCCGCCGACCAGGAACAGCTCCCGGGTGCGGGCGGCGCCGATCACGTCGATGAACTTGCGGATCCCGGTGTGCGAGTAGACCAGGCCGAGCTTGGCCGGCGGCATGCCCAGGCGGATCTGATGGGCGGCCAGGCGCAGGTCGCAGGACAGCGCCAGCTCCAGGCCGCCGCCGATGGCGTGGCCGTTGAGCGCGGCGATGGTGGGATAGGGGTAGGCCTCCACCGCGTCGATGGCGGCCGTGAACGGATGGGCGACCAGCTGTTCGGCCTCGTCGGCAAACCCGGCACCGGTCAGGTCGCCGATGTCATACCCGGCCGAGAACGTCCGCCCCTCGCCGGTGATGATCACGCACCGCGCCTCCAGGCGGGGCAGCATCTGGGCGAACGCGTCGAGGATCTCCTGGTCCAGGGCGCCGCGTTTGCCCGGGTTGGAGATCGTCAGCCGCGCCACGTGGGGCGCGGGCTCGTCGACCAGCAGTTGTCCAGAGGCTCTACTTGAGGACAACGAGCGTGTCGCCCTCGGAGACCGACTGGCCCTCCGTGCACCGGATCTCGGCCACGACGCCGGGATCCTCGGCCTCCACCGGCATTTCCATCTTCATCGACTCCAGAATCACCACCGCGTCACCCTCCTGCACGGTGTCGCCGACCTCGACCTCGATCTTCCACACGGTGCCCGTGATATGGGCTTCGACGTCGGTCACCTCGGCTGTCCTCCTGTTTGCTTTCCCGTCGGGTCCGCACACGTTATAGGGCCGGGTTGACACACCGGAACCCCGCTGACACCGGGTTCCGTCCGCCGCCGCCGGTTGACTGTCGCTGGACCGCCGCCGGGACCGTGCCCTGGGGGAGTCCTCGCCGCGATGACCGAGTCCCGCCTGTTCATGAGCTCCTGCTCCCGCCGTGAGCTGGCTCGCCGCCGCCCCGGGCGGACGGTGCCATGGCGCGTGCTCCTGCTGGGCCTGCTGGGCCTGCTGGTGGTCCTGGCCGGTGCCGCCGCGTTTCTGATGGGACGCGGCGGCATCTGATCCCTGGCCGGCAGCCGGGTCGGCGCCGACGGCGAAGGGCGTAGGCTGAACGCCATGGCCAGCCGCGAGGACGCCGACACCGATCTGGACATCGACCTGCTGGCCGCCTCGCTGCGCGCCGACACCAGTGATGTGGGCGCGTTCGTGGAGGCCCTGGCGGTCAAGCTGGAGGAGGCGGTACCCGGCGCGGTCCAGGTGGAGCGCCGGCGCGAGGGGATGTTCGGTCCCAAGCTGGTGCGCCGGATTGCGCTGGACGCCGGCGGCCGCCGCCTGGAGTTGCGGCGCCAGTCCGGGGCCGTGCAGACCTACAGCTCCCGGCTCTCCGGGGGGATCGTGCTCAAGAGCGAGGAGCTGAGCGCTGACGAATGGCTCCGGGCGCTCGGCGAGACGCTCGCCCTGCAGGCACAGCACAGCCAGTCAACCAGGCAGGCGCTTGAGCGCCTCCTCAACGGATAGGAGGCAGCATGCCCCTGTTTAGACGCGACCCCGAGGACGAATCCCAGGCCCGGGCCCAGCCGCCGGCGCCCACCGAGGAGGCGCCGCACGCCGCCGAGTACCACGCGGGCTCCATGGCCGGCATACCGGACTCCGGCCTGGAGCGCATCGCCCGGATGAAGGAGGAGGTGGCCCGCGGCTTCTTCACCAGCGATCTGTCGGTCAACGAGTTCCTGCTGGTCAAGGAGTCCGGGTTTGAGCCGCTGGGCCTCGTCCTGGGCAGCTCCATCTACCACATCGGCTATCAGCAGGCGATGTGGAACCAGAGCCAGGAGATGACCGTGCTCACCCAGGCGATGTATCACGCCCGGGAGCTGGCCATGACCCGGATGGAGGAGGAGGCCGATCAGCTCGGGGCGGACGGCATCGTGGGGGTGCGGCTGGACATCGGCCGGTATGAGTGGGGCGCGGACCTGGCCGAGTTCATCGCCGTCGGCACCGCGGTCAAGCACCGGGAGGGCGTCCTGCACCGCGCGCCCAACGGCCGTCCGTTCACCTCCGATATGAGCGGCCAGGACTTCGCCACCCTGCTGCGCGCCGGCTACCGGCCGGCCGGCCTGGTCATGGGCAACTGCGTCTACCACGTGGCCCGCCAGGGGATGATGCAGTCGCTGCGCCAGATGGGCCGCAACGTGGAGATGCCGAACTTCACCCAGGCCCTCTACCAGGCGCGGGAGCTGGCCATGGAGCGCATGCAGAAGGAGGCGGATGAGCTCCAGTCCGAGGGCATCGTGGGGGCCCGGATCATTGAGCGCAGCCATGGCTGGGGATCGCACGTGATTGAGTTCTTCGCCATCGGCACCGCCGTGGTCTCCACCAGCTCCGAGCACCAGATCGAGCGGCCGGCGCTCGTTCTCCCGCTCTCGGGCTGAGCCCGGGGAGGCCGGTTTCGGCGACCCGCCGGCGAGGGCCGGCGCATCGCCCAACCGCGCCACGGGCACTTGACAGTAAGTCTAGACTTACCGTAAGTGATGACTTACGAAAACCCGGATGCCCCGGCGGACCACCGGGACGCGGACGGCGTCCCGGTCTTGGACGCCGCTGCGGACGCGCGGCTGGCCGGGGCGGCGACGGTCTTTCTCGCCCTCGGCGACTCCACCCGCCGAACCATCTTTGAGCGGGTCGCCGCCCGGCCGCAGTCGGTGGGGGAGCTCGCCGCCCAGCTGCCGGTCAGCCGGCCCGCGGTCTCCCAGCACCTGCGGGTGCTCAAGCAGGCCGGGCTGGTCTCCGACGGGGCCGCGGGCACCCGCCGCATCTACCGGTCAAATCCGCAGGGCCTCGACCATCTGCGCACGTACCTTGACCACTTCTGGAATCACGCCCTGACCGCCTTCAAGGCGGCCGCCGATCAACCCCCTGAGGAGGATTCATGAGCACCCAATCCGCATCCGCGCCGGTGCGCACATCAATCATCGTGGACGCGCCGCCGGAGCGCGCGTTTGAGGTGTTCACCACCGAGATGGCGAGCTGGTGGCCGGCCGACAAGCACCTGCTCGGAGGTGAGCTCGCCACCATGGAGGTGGAGCCCCGGGTCGGCGGGCGGATCATCGACCGCGGCGTGGACGGCAGGGAGTGTGCCTGGGCCCGGGTGCTGGCCTTCGAGCCGCCCCACCGGTTCGTGTTCAGCTGGGACATCACGCTGCGCTGGGAGATCGAGACCGACCCGGAGCGGGCCAGCGAGGTGGAGGTCCGATTCATCGCCGAGGGCGCCGCCCGCACCCGGGTGGAGCTGGAGCATCGCGCCCTGGAGCGACACGGCGACGGCTGGGAGTTGATGCGCGACGCGGTCGGCTCACCCAACGGATGGGGCGACGGCCTGCGCTCGTTCGCCGCCCATATCGCCGGCTGACGAGTATCGTCGGCGGCGTGCCCGACGTAGAGATCAAGCCGCAGCGCTACCGCGACGACCGGCCCAAGGAGTTCTTCGACCAGTACCACGCGCGCGTGCGCGCGGGCGAGCCGGAGGCGAGGGTATACGAGGTCACCCGGGTGCTGACCGTGCTCTGGGCGGTTGGGATGTTTCGGGCCCGCGCCATCGGTTCGGAGAACGTGCCGATCGGCCCGGTGATCATCGCCCCCAACCACGCCTCGTTCATGGACCACTTCTTCTCCGGCGCGTTCATCCGGCGGCGGATCCAGTTCATGGCCAAGTCGCAGCTGTTTGCGCCGGGGCCGCCCCAGTGGATCTTCAGCCACGGCGGCGTGTTCCCGGTGCGGCGGGGTGTAGCCGACGAGGAGGCGTTCATCACCGCCTACCAGATCCTGGAGCGCGGCGGTGCGATCGGCATGTACTGCGAGGGCGGCCGCTCCCGCACCGGCGAGCTGGCCGCCCAGGCCCGGCCCGGGATCGGACGGCTGGCGCTGGAGTCCGGCGCCCCGGTGGTCCCGGTCGGCATCCTGGGATCCCACCAGGTGCGCAACTGGAAGCGCCTGCAGTTCCCTCGGGTCACCGTCTCCTACGGGACGCCGCTGCGGTTCGACGTCGTCGCCGAGCCCACCCGGGAGCAGCAACAGGAGGCGGCCGACCTGATCCTGGGGCGCATCCGGGAGCTGCACTCGGAGCTGGTCCGGCTCGGTCATCGCGGCTCGCTACGGGCGGCGCGCCGCCATGCGGTGGCGTGATCTTCCGGCCGGGGCTCCTCGACGGCCGCCACGTGGCCGTGGCCGGCGCCGGCTCGCCGGCGAGCGAGGCTGACCGGACGGTGCTCGACCGGCTGCAGACCCTCGGGGCCGAGGTGCAGGCGGCCGCTCCGGCACACCAGGCCGAGTCCCCGGACGCGCTCCTGCTCCTGGCCGACCAGCCATTTGGCGACGGCGGTCTGGAGGCGCTCCTGGACCTGGCCTGGCGTTCGGCCCGGGACGCCGGGCTCCACGCCTCGGGCCGGGGCGGCCGGCTGGTGTTCGTCGGTCCGGCCGCCGACCGCCGGCCCCACGGGGAGGCGGCCTGCGCGGCCCTGGAGAACCTGGCCCGGACCCTGTCGGTGGAGTGGGCGCGGTTCGCCGTCACGGCGGTCGCCGTCGCCCCGGGCCCCGGCACCACCGCGGGGGAGGTGGGCGACCTGGTGGCCTATCTGCTCTCCGACGCCGGCGGGTACTTCAGCGGCTGCCGCTTCTCCCTGGGCACGATCCGGCGCCCGGTCCGAGCCGGCACGCCGTCGGCCTGAGCCGGCCGAGCGCTCCCCCGGCGCTGCCGGACTGACTCATACGGGCTTCTTATTCCGTCCACACGGGCTTGCTACGCAGGTCGCGCATCCTGGCGGTCATGAGTAAGGAAGACGCCATCAGGATCAGACAGGAGCGGCGAGCCCGAGTGCGCATGATCCGCGGGCGCGTCGTCGGATATTCGGTCGCGCTGTTCATGGTCGTGTGGGCGGTGATCGCGGTCGTGCTCGTCACCGGGCATGACCCGGTGCTGTCCCGGACGGCCACCGCGGTGGCGGCCAGTTCACCCGCCTCGGGGTCGACCTCCAGCGGCACATCGGATGACAGCAGTGGCTTGGGGGCGTCCAGCAGCACGGGCTCCAGCGGGTCAGGCCTGTCCACCGGCACCGCGTCGAGCTCCACCGGCTCGGGCAACTCGACCGGTTCCGGGTTGGTGAGCCCGGTGACCTCAGGCCAGTCGTGAGCACCCGCTCGTTCACCGTTCGCCGCCCCACCCCGGCGGCCGAGCACCGCCACACGTTTGGCTGCTTTGGCGGTGAGTGCACCGTGATCGTGGCCGACGCGGCCCGGCCGGAGGCCGCCGCCGCCGCGGCGGCTTCGGCCAAGCGGGCGCTGCTCGCCTGGCACCGGCAGTTCTCCCGGTTCTCACTGGACAGCGAGCTGTCACGCCTCAACCGCTCGCCCGCCGACGAGGTGGCGGTGAGCCCGCTCCTGCGTCGGATGGTGACGGCGGGGCTCCAGGCGGCGCGCGACACCGGCGGGCTAGTCGACATCACGCTCGCCGACGAGATCGAGCAGGCCGGTTACCGCCGGCACATGGAGACGGCCGGGACCGACCTGGCTGCCGCCCTGCGTCAGGCGCCGTCCCGGGCCAGCGCCGCCTCGCACCTGGACGAGCGCTGGCGGCGGGTCAGCGTCGACGATCGCCGGGGCACGATCCTCCGACCCCCGGGACTGCGTCTGGACGTCGGCGGGATCGCCAAGGGCGTGTTCGCCGACGAGCTGGCGGTCATGCTCGACGAGTTCGACGCCTACGCCGTGGACTGCTGCGGGGACCTGAGGGTGGGCGGACGCGCCCGCCTGAGCCGGCCGGTCAATGTCGCCGGGCCCTTCGACGGCGACACGCTGCACACGTTCCCGGTCACCTCGGGAGCGGTCGCCACCAGCGGCATCGGGCGCCGCAGCTGGACCGGCGAGGGCGGCCGGCCCGCCCACCATCTGCTTGACCCCCGCACGGGCGCCCCGGCGTTCACCGGCGTCGTCCAGGCCACCGCGCTGGCGCCGACCGCGGCGCGGGCGGAGGTGCTGGCCAAGGCGGCCCTCCTCAGCGGCCCGGCTCGGGCCGCCGAGTGGCTGACCGACGGTGGGATCGTCGTCACCGACGATGGACGCCGTCAGCTGATGGGGCCTGACCGTCCCCGCCCGCGGGTCGCCTGGACTCGCCTGGGGTAGCCCGGTCTAGCGGGGCGGAACCTCAATTTGCAGGGGCGGCTGGGCGGCGGCCTGGTGGTCGACCTGAAGCGTGGTGTGCGAGATGCCAAAGCGCTCCTGAGCGAGGCGCTGGAGCGCCCGCCGGCAGTCATGACAGTCATCCCCGGCGTGCACCACCACGTGGGCGGACAGCGCCGGGAAACCGGAGGTGACCTCCCAGACATGGAGGTCATGGACCTCCACCACCCCGGGCGCGGCCGCCAGCGCCCGGCCGATCTCCTCCGGATCAAGCCCAGCCGGCGCGGCCTCCATGAACACCCGGCCGGACTCCTTGAGCAGGCCGTAGGCCGCGTGCAGGAGCAGGCCGGCGATGATGAGCGAGGCGATGGCGTCGGCGCGGTCCAGACCGGCGGCGAGAATGACCGCGGCGGCCACCGCGGTGGCGATGAAGCCGTACAGATCGGTGAGGATGTGCCGGTAGGACCCCTCCACGTTGAGGCTGCGCTGGGAGTCGCCGGCCAGGATCCGGGCGGCGGCGAAGTTGACCGGGATACCCACCAGGGCCACGATGAGCATCGGCAGGCCGTTGACCGACGGCGGTGAGATGAGCCGCTGGACGGCGTCGATGACGATCACCACCGACAGCACCAGCAACGTCACCCCGTTGGCCTGGGCCGAGAGGATCTCCGCCCGTCCCAGGCCGTAGGTCATCGCTCCCGTCGCCGGGCGGGCCGCCAGTCGCGCCGCCGCCAGCGCGATGGCCAGGGCCAGGGCATCGGTGAGCATGTGCGCCGCGTCGGACAGGAGGGCCAGCGAGGAGGCGAGCACGCCGACCACCACCTCCACCGCCATGAAGACCACGATCAGCACCAGTGCGGCCTTCAGCGCGCCACGCTCGGCCTCCCGTGAGGGGACGTGACTGTGAGCGTGATGGTGGGCCACTCAGTTCACCGATGGGTCAGGCGGCATCCGGGCGACCAGCGCATAGCTGCCGCCCTTGCGGGTCAACACCGTCTCCCACAGGTCCAGCGGGTCCTCCGTGAAGGCGTCCTCCCGCCGGGCGGGCTCCAGGATCCAGTCACCCCGTTCCACCTCGGAGTCGAGCTGGCCGGGTCCCCAACCGGCGTGGCCGACGAAGCCCCGGCCGCGGCGGACCCCGTCGACCGGCTCGTCGACGGCGCCCCCGGCGAGCACGCCGATGTCCTCGAAGGCGATCAGGGCCGCAGCATCCGGGCGCTCAAATTCGGCCAGGACGATGAGGGCCGACGGCTGGACCGGGCCCCCCACGTACAGCGGATCGTCGACATCCAGCAGTTCGTCCAGCTCGGACACCGCCTCGCCGACCGTCGTCTCCGAGGGCCGGTTGAGGACCAATCCGAGCGCTCCCTCATCCGAATGCTCGACGATCAGGACCACGGTCCGCCAGAAGTTGTGATCCAGGAGCCCGGGTCCGGCGATCAAGAGCTGCCCACGTGCTGAGTCCATCTCCGCGAGCGTAGAGGATGCGTTTGCGCCGGTGCTACAGGCCCAGGGACCGTCCCAGGATCTCCCGCATGATCTCGTCGGTGCCCCCGCCGATCGGCCCCAGCCGGGCGTCACGCAGGGCCCGCTCCAGCTCCGGCGGGGCGTCGAGGCCGTGGATCTGCAGGCAGGTGTCGATCACATCGACGGCGGCGCGCTGGGTGGCCAGCTTGGCCATCGTCACCTCTCGGACCGCGTCCTCGCCGGTCAGGTGGCGGCGCAGGGCCTGGTAGGTGATGGCCCGTCCGGCCTCGATCCGGACCGCCAGCTCGGCCATGGCGTGGCGGACCGCCTGTCCGCGGCCGCCGGCGTGGGCGAGCGTCTGGTCAAAGCAGACCTGCATGGCGCCGATCGCCCCCAGTGCCATGAGCAGCCGCTCCCACTGGAAGTTGGCCATGATCAGGTGGAAGCCGCGGTGCTCGGCGCCGAGCAGGTTCTCCTCGGGCACAAACACGTCGTCGAAGGCGATCTCGGCGGTATCGGAGGCATGCCAGCCGAGCTTGCGCAGCGGGGTGGAGGTGACGCCCTCTCCCCGCTCCACGATCAGAAACGAGATCCCCTGGTGCGGGTCGGCGGCCGTGCGCACCGCGGTCACCAGCACATCCGCCCGCACCCCGCCGGTGATGAACGTCTTGGCGCCGTTGACGACAAAGCCGCCGGCGACGCGCTGGGCCCGGGTTCGGATGCCGGCCACGTCCGAGCCCGCTCCCGGCTCGGTGATCGCCAGCGCGGCGATCAGCTCGCCCCGTCGCCCGGGCTCCAGATAGCGCTCCTGTTGCTCCGGGGTGCCGAACCGGGCGATCGGCGGCAGCGCGATCCCGGTGTGGGCCCCGAGGCCGGCGGCCAGCCCGCCGGAGCCGCACCGGGCCAGCTCCTCGGCCCAGACGGCGGCGGCCACCGGATCGCCGAGGCCGAGGTAGCCGGCCGCCGCCACCCAGCCGAACACCTCGTTGGGAAACCAGCCGTCCCGTTCCCAGGTGTCGGCGTGCGGCGCCAGCCGCTCCGCCACGAACGCCCGCATCTGTGGCCGCAGCCGCTCGTGTTCCTCGGTGAACGGAGGGACCGGCCGCGGGGTGCTCACAGCCCGTATGAGCGGCCGATCAGGTCAAGCATGATCTCGTCGCTCCCCGCCCCGATCCGGTTGAGTCGCAGGTCGCGCCAGGACCGCTCAATCCCGTACTCCTGCATGTAGCCGGCGCCCCCGTGGATCTGGATGCACTCGTCGGCGACCTCCACGGCGATCCGGGCGGAGTAGACCTTGGCCATGGTGATCTCACGCACCGGGTATTCGCCATTCTGGAAGCGCCAGGCGGTGGTGTAGACCATCTGGCGCGCGGTCTCGATCTTGGTGGCCATCTCGGCGAACTTGTGACGGATGACCTGGAACTTGCCGATGGGGCGGCCGAACGCCTGGCGCTCCTGGGCGTACTGCAGGGTGCGGTCAAACACGTGCTGGGCCCCGGCGACCGCCCCGGCGGCGCCGATCAGGCGCTCGCCCTGGAGCTCCCACATGATGTGGTAGAAGCCCTTCCCCACCTGGCCGAGGACCGCTGACTCCGGGACGCGGACGTCGTTGAAGGCCAGCAGCGCCGTGTCGGAGGCGTGCATGCCGAGCTTCTTGAGCCGCTTCTCCCGGATGACTCCGGGGCTGTCCATGGGGACCAGGAAGAGGGTGAACCCGTCATGGGTGCTTGAGGGGCTGGTGGTGGGGTCCGGGTGGGGGTCGGTCTTGGTGACCAGGACGATGGCGTGGGCGCGGTGCCCGTTGGTGATGTAGGTCTTGGACCCGTTGATGACGTAGTCCCCGGTGGCCTCGTCGCGCACCGCGCGAGTCTTGATCCCGGCCACGTCCGACCCGGCATCGGGTTCGGTGATGCCGATGGACAGGATGGCCGTGCCCTCAATCGCCGCCCGGGCCCATTGCTGCTTCTGCTCCTCGGTGCCGAAGGCCAGGATGGGCGGCAGCGCCATATCGGTCTGCACGGCGACGCCCATGGCCAGGCCGCCGGAGTGGGCGTGGGCCATCTCCTCGGCGAGCACCAGGCTGGTGTAGTAGTCGCCGCCCTGGCCGCCGTAGGCCTCCGGCTTGTCCAGGCCGAGAAAGCCGAGCTCGCCCATGCGGGTGAACACCCAGTCCGGGAACGTCGTCTCCTCCCACTCCTCGGCGTGGGGTTGGAGCTCGGCGACGACGAACCGCCGGATCGACTCCCGCAGCTGCTCGTGCTCGTCGGTGAAGATGAAGTGCTTTCGCCGGCTGGCGAAGTCCGGCTTGCGGACGTCGGCGGTGGCCATCTGCTCTCCTCGCTGGTCGATGATGCGGAAGTGAACAGTAGAGCTTTCTACTTTCTGCTTGGGTTCGTGCCGCGCAGGGACTCCGGGTGCGCGTAGGCTTGCGCCCCATGGCCTACGACAACATCACCTATGAGGTCGCGCCGACGGGGGTCGCCACCATCGCGCTGGACCAGCCGGAGACGCGCAACGCGCTCTCCGACGAAGTGCTCGCCGAGCTGATCGCGGCGCTGGAGGCGGCCCGTGACGATGACGCGGTGCGCTGCGTCGTGCTCACCTCCACGCATGACAGCGTGTTCTCCAGCGGCGGCAACCTGGGCGGATTCGCCGCTGACGTGCCGCTGGTGCACAAGCACTTCGCCACCGCGCTGTTCCCGCGGGTGTTCCGTCTGCTCGGCGAGCTGGGCAAGCCGTCGATCTGCGCTGCCAACGGGCACGTGCTCGCCGGCGCGCTCGGACTGGCGCTGGCCTGCGATCTGATCGTGGCCTCCGAGCAGGCCCGGTTCGGCACTCCGGAGATCAACATCGGCCTGTTCCCGTTCATGATCATGGCGCTCATCTACCGCAACGTGGGCCGCAAGAAGACCGCCGAGCTGATGCTCATGGGCGAGCAGATCTCGGCCGCCGAGGCCGAGCGGATCGGCATCGTCAACCGGGTGGTGAGCGCCGACCGGTTTGCCGCGGTGGTTGACGAGTGGGCAACGAAACTGGCCCGCAAGTCGCCGGTCCTGATGAAGCTGGGCAAGGACGCCATGTACCGCCAGCAGGACATGGCCTACGACGACGCCATCGACTTCCTGCGCTCGCAGCTGACCATCGCCTTCTCCACCGAGGACATCCAGGAGGGCGTGCGGGCGTTCTTTGAAAAGCGCGACCCGGAGTGGCGGGGTCGTTAGGCGCGGGCCAGGAGCGCGGCCAGCCGGGCGATCACGGCAATCGGCTCGTCCTGCAGTTGGCGCCAGGTGAAGCGCAGCACGGAGATCCCCGCGGCCTGCAGGACCGCGTCCTTGCGCCGGTCGTGTTCAAACGCCCGCCGGGTGCTGTGGAACCGGAAGCCGTCGATCTCGACGACGCACCGCTGGCTCGGCCAGTAGAAGTCGACCTCGTAGCCGTGCAGCCGGGCGTTGACGCGGGGCGCCGGCAGGCCCGCCTGGCGGATGAGGGCCAGGAACCGCTCCTCGGCCTCCGACCGCGTGACCGTGGGGCCGTCGCTGATGCGGGCGAGCTGAGCCTTGAGCAGCGGACCGCCACGCCGGCCGCTGGTGCGCGCCAGCAGCTCGGTGATCTCATGCCGGCGGACGAGCCCGTCGACGAGGGCTCTGTCGAAGGCCAGCTCCAGCCGGCGTCCGGTGACCAGCTCGGCGATGTCCAGCAGAGCGCGGGCGGGGGAGAGGACGGGCAGGCGGGAGCGGATCGGGATGTCGGCGGCAGCCAGGGCCTGGCTGCGGTGCACGACGACGCCGCTGAGGCAGAGACGGTGGTCCTCGGCGGCCGTCACGTGGATCAGGCCATCCGCCGCATCCGGTGGAAGCAGGCCCCACAGGATGGCGGCCGACAGGTGCGAGAGAGCGGCGGTCCCGCCCACGGCCAGCAGAGCCGCGGTCTCGTCGCCGAGCTCGACCGGCGCGGTGTGACCGACGGCAAATACCGCGCGATGAAGGGGGAACAGGCAGGCGCGGGCGACGAGCCGGCCTATGGTGCTGGTGCTGATCCCGGCCGCCAGCAGCTGACGGCTGGCGATGCGGCCGCGCTGAGCGCCGGCAATCTGGGC
Source organism: uncultured Solirubrobacteraceae bacterium (assembly GCA_963753235.1). Lineage (GTDB taxonomy): Bacteria > Actinomycetota > Thermoleophilia > Solirubrobacterales > Solirubrobacteraceae > Palsa-465. The sequence goes on from CAVWBJ010000003.1 coordinate 422,658, forward strand.
GATGCGGTGGTCGCGGGGGCCCTGGATGGGAACTTCTTCCCTCACCCCCAGCACCTTGACGAGCCAAGTGACATTGTTCTCACCCCGCGGGGACAAGTTCCCTCACCTCCGGGGCGGGCGCGGGGGGGCGGAGATTGTTCCCACGCTCCCAGTCTGCAGCCAGCGCCGCCTCCGCCTCCTCATTGTCCACAGTTTTTCCAGACTCCCGCCACAGTCTCGCCACACGCCGTGACACAACCTTGACGAACCTGGCAGAGTGGGCAGTAGCACGTCCTACTCATGGCAGCCGAACCCCAGACCACCAGCCTGCTGCGACCGCTGGCCGAGGACCTCCACGCCCGCCGGGAGCAGATCAGGCTCGGCGGCGGCGAGGCCAAGATCGCAGCCCAGCACGCCGCCGACAAGCTGACCGCGCGGGAGCGCGTGGACCTGCTCATCGACGACGGCACATTCGTCGAACTCGGCATCCACGGCCGCCCACATTTTTCACAAAGGGCCATGGACGGCCGGGAGGCGCCGGCCGACGGTGTCATCACCGGCTACGGCAAGGTGGACGGACGGCTCACCGCCGTCGCCGCCTACGACTTCACGGTGATGGCCGGCTCCATGGGGATGACCGGCGAGCTCAAGGTGACCCGGCTGCGCGAGCTGGCCCTGACCAAGCGCATCCCGTTCGTCTGGCTGCTGGACAGCGCGGGCGCCCGGATCCAGGAGGCGGTGGGCTCCCTGTTCGCCGGCTCCGGCCACCTGTTCAGGGAGGAGGTGGTCAACTCCGGGGTCATCCCGCAGGTGGCGGCGCTCATGGGCCCGTGCGCCGCCGGCACCGCCTACATCCCGGGGCTGGCCGACTTTGTGCCGATGGTCAAGGGACGCGGGAGCATGGCCCTGGCCGGCCCCCACCTGGTGCGGGCCGCGGTGGGCGAGGACGTCACCCAGGAGGAGCTGGGAGGATCCCGGGTGCACTGCCGGAAGTCCGGCGTCGGCGACCTGGAGGTGGCCGACGACCCGGAGTGCATCGCCCAGATCAAGCGCTACCTCGGCTACTTCCCCCAGAACTGCGAGGAGCCGCCCCCCCTCAAGCCGACGAGCGACCCCATCGACCGGGCCGACGAGGCACTGCTCGACGTCCTGCCGGAGTCCAACCGCAAGCCGTATGACATGTACGAGGTCATCCGCCGGATCGTCGATGACGGCGAGTACTTCGACCTCAAGCCCCAGTTCGCCCGGACGATCATCACCTGCCTGGCCCGGTTCGGCGGCCGCCCGGCGGGGATCGTGGCCAACCAGCCCAGGCAGCTGGGCGGCATCCTGGACAACGACTCCGCCGACAAGGCGGCCCGGTTCATCAACCTGTGCAACGCCTACGGGATCCCGCTGGTGTACCTGATGGACGTGCCCGGATTCATGGTCGGCACCAAGGTGGAGGAGGCGGGCATCATCCGCCACGGGGCCAAGATGCTCTACGCCACCGCCCACGCCACCGTGCCCAAGATCACCGTGGTGCTGCGCAAGGCGTACGGCGCCGGCTACTACGTGATGTGCGGCCGAGCCTACGAGCCGGACCTGATCGTCGCCTGGCCATCGGCCGAGATCAGCGTCATGGGGGCCGAGGGAGCGGTGGAGATCGTGTTTCGCAAGCAGGTGCAGGAGGCCGACGATCCCGCGGCCAAGCGCCAGGAGCTGATTGAGGCCTACCGCAACATCATCGACGTCTACATCGCCGCCGGCAACGACATGATCGACGACGTGATCGATCCCCGGGAGACGCGGGCCACGATCTGCCGCGGTCTGGAGATGGCCGCCGGCAAGCAGGTGGAGCGTCCGTTCAAGCGCAGCGGCGTGGTCCCGGTCTGATGGCCGTCGACGAGCCCGCCGTCATCACCTGCGCCATCTCCGGCGCCATCGCCAACCGGGACCAGTGCCCGGCCATCCCCTACACACCGCAGGAGTACGCCGCCGAGGCCCGGCGGATCGTCGACGAGGGGGGCGTGCACATCCACATCCACGCCCGCACCCCGGACGGAGCGCCCAGCCAGGAGATAGAGGACTTCCGCCGCATCCGGAATGCCATCACCGCCGAGATCGGTGACGCCGCCATCATCAACTTCTCCACGGGCACGGTGGGTGTCCCGGTGGCCAAGCGGGTGGCGTACCTGGAGGCGTGCCCCCCGGAGGTGGCCGCCCTCAACATGGGCTCGCTCAATTACGCCAAGTACTCCCGGTCGCGCCAGGACTTCGTGTTTCAGTTCGTGTTCGCCAACCCGTTCGACGAGATCATCGAACTGCTCAAGGCGATGCGCCGGCTCCACATCAAGCCCGAGCATGAGTGCTTCGACATCGGCCACGTGGCCTCGCTGGAGCCGCTCGTCGACATGGGGCTGCTCCAGGCGCCGCTGCACGCCGACTTTGTCATGGGCGTCGTCGGCGGGGTGCCGGCGACCGCGCGCAACCTGGCGGCCATGGCCGACAATCTGCCGGCCGGGCACCACCACTGGGGGGTGATCGGCATCGGCCGTGACCAGTGGCGGATGGTGGCCTCCGCCCTCACCCTGGGCGGCTCGATTCGGGTCGGCCTGGAGGACAACTTCTACCTGCCGGACGGAACGATGGCCCGGTCCAACGGCGAGCTGATCGCCAAGGCGCGGCAGCTGACCGAGGACTGCGGGCGGCGACCGGCCACCGTCTCGGAGGCGCGGCAGCTGCTGGGGATCCAGACCCGTGAACCTGCCGCTTGACGGCCTGACCGTCCTGGATCTCACCCGCCTGCTCCCGGGCGGGTTCTGCTCGTTGCTGCTGGCCGACTTCGGCGCCGACGTGATCAAGGTGGAGGACACCGGGGCGGGCGACTACATCCGGTGGGCGCCACCGCACTACGAGGGCGCTGCGCCCACCGCGGGCAGTGCCCTGTTTCTGTCGCTCAACCGCGGCAAGCGCTCGGTGCGCCTCAACCTCAAGAGCACGGCCGGGCGGGAGGTCATGCTTCGCCTGACCCGTACCGCCGACGTCGTCCTGGAGTCATTCCGGCCCGGGGTGATGGACCGCCTCGGCGTCGGCTATGCGGTGCTCCGGGAGGTCAACCCGGCCCTCGTCTACTGCGCCATCACCGGCTACGGCCAGGACGGTCCCCACCGCGACCGCTCCGGCCATGACATGAACTACCTGGGGCTCAACGGGATCCTGGGGCTGACCGGGGATGCCGACGGGCCACCCGTCCAGGCGGCGGCCCAGATCGCCGATCTCGGCGGCGGCGCGCTCATGGCCGCGGTCGGGATCCTCGTCGCCCTGCGGGAGCGGGAAACCTCCGGCCAGGGGCAGCTCGTCGACTGCTCCATGTTCGACGGCTCGCTCTCCTGGCTGGCCATGCTGGCCGCCGAGACGCTGGCCACGGGCCGGGCGCCCCGCCGGGGCGAGCTGGGTCTGGCCGGCCGGTACAACTGCTACCGGCCCTACGCCTGCGCCGACGGGTACGTGACCCTGGGGGCGCTGGAGCCGAAGTTCTGGCAGGCGTGGTGTCAGGGCGTGGGCCGGCCGGACCTGGTGGAGCACCAGTTCGACTCCCCGGGGTCGCCATCGCACACCGACGTCTGTGCCATCTTCCACGGGCGGACCCGGGAGCAGTGGCGGGCCTTTGCCGCCGAGCACGACTGCTGCCTGGAGCCGGTGCTTGACCTCGACGAGGTGCTCGCCTCCGATCTGGTCGCCGCTCGCCGGATGCTGACCGAGCTGGCCCAGCCGGGGGTGGCGGGACCGGTCAAGCAGCTCGGTACCCCGATCAAGCTCAGCCGGACCCCGGGGGAGCCGGGCCGGGGCCCGGGCCCGGCGCTGGGCGAGCACACCAGCGAGGTGCTGGCCGCCGCCGGCTACACCGAGTCGGAGATCGCCGCCCTGCACCGGCAGGGAGCGGTGGCCGGAGACGACGCGGCCGCAACCGGAACCTTTCTGTCGTCCTGATGCTGCGCATCTCCGAGCTGGCCGAGCGCTCGGGAGTGAGCGCCGGCACCATCAAGCACTATCTCCGGGAGGGGCTGCTCGGCTCCGACGAGGACGTGGTGCGCACCAGCCGCAACATGGCCTACTACCCGGAGCGCTTCGTGGAGCGGGTCCGGCTGATCAAGCGCCTGCAGGAGGAGCGCTTCATGCCGCTGCGGGTGATCCGGGAGGTCATCGCCGACGATCCGGAGCGGGCCGCCCGGGTGATTGAGCTGGAGGACCGCATCCTGGAGCGGGCGATTGAGACCGGCGACAGCGGGCGGGTGTCGCGGGCCTCGGTGCGCGCCACCTACGCCGTGCCCCGCAATGTGCTGGAGCGCCTGGAGGAGCTGGAGATCCTCACCCCGGGTCCCCGCGGCTATGACGCCGACGACGTGGCCATCATCGAGGCCATCTCCCGGTTTCGAGCCGGGGGCTACGAGGAGGCACTCGGGTTCACCGTCTACGACACGCTCCGCTACCGGGAGGCGCTGCAACCGCTGGTGGCGGAGGAGGTGCGGGTCCTGCTGGCCCGCCTGGCCGGGGAGGTGGACGTCGACCGGGCCCTGGAGATCATCTCCTCTGGCGCCGAGCCGCTGCGGGAGTTGATCGGCGCCATGCACTCCAAGCTGCTGCTGGCCGAGCTGCGCCGGCAGCGCCGCTGAGTCGTTCTCAGGTCCAGCGGGTATCTGCCACACTGACTGACCAGTCAATCGATCCCGGTAGAGGTGCCCCGTGCGCGCAGCCGCCGTTCAACTCAACGCCACCGACGACACCGATCGTAACCTGGAGCGAGCCGACCGGCTTGTCCGCCAGGCCGCGGCGGCCGGCGCCGACCTGGTCGCCCTGCCGGAGAAGTGGACCGTGCTCGGCACCCGGGAGCACATGGCCGCGGGCGCTCAGACACTGGAGGGCCCGGCCATCTCCTGGGCCCGGAGCACTGCCGGCGAGCTGGGGATCGACCTGCTGGCCGGCTCCATGTACGAGCTGGTTCCCGGCCGGGACAAGGGGGCCAACACGAGCGTTCACGTGGGGCCCGACGGCGAGATCAAGTCGGTCTATCGCAAGATCCACCTGTTCGACGTGGAGGTCGACGGCAGCGTGTACGCCGAGTCCTCCACCGAGGACCCGGGCGACGAGATTGTGGTATCCGAGCTGGCCGCGGGGCCGAAGCTCGGCCTGAGCGTCTGCTACGACCTCCGCTTCCCCGAGCTGTACCGGATCCTGGCGCTGCGGGGCGCCGAGGTGTTCTCCATCCCGGCTGCCTTCACGCTGCCCACCACCCGGGACCATTGGGAGATCCTGGTGCGGGCGCGCGCCATCGAGAACCAGTGCTTTGTGGTGGCGCCGAACCAGGTCGGCCATCACCCGGGTGGCCTGCGCTCCGGAGGGCGCTCGCTGATCGTCGACCCCTGGGGGCTCGTTCTGGCCGGTGCCGCCGACACCGAGACATTCATCGTCGCCGACCTGGACGCCGACAACCAGCGCGATATCCGGCGGCGGCTGCCGTCGCTGGCCCGCCGGCGCCCGGAGGCCTACGCCTGGGAGACGCCCGCCCCCGCGGCCGCGCCCGCATGACGACGGCCGCCACCGACAAGCGCCGCGTCATCCTGGACGCGGCCGTCCGCGTGTTCGCCCGTCAGGGCTTCCACACCTGCCGGGTGTCGGACATCGCCGACGAGGCCGGCGTCGCCTACGGGCTCGTCTACCACTACTTCTCCTCCAAGGAGCAGATCCTGGACACGCTGTTCCTGGAGCGCTGGGACGTGATGCTGGCCGCCATCGCCGAGGCGGACGCCGCTCAGCGGGCCCCGGAGGAGAAGCTGGAGACGATCGCCGGGTTCATCATCGACTCCTACCGCCACGATCCGGAGCTGATGAAGGTGATCATCGTCGAGGTCACCCGGGCCGCAAACACGTTTGGCCTCACCCATCTGGGGAAAATCCGGGATGCATATGCGGGGATTGCGACCATCGTGGCCAGAGCTCAGGCGGAGGGGCGGTTTCGCTCCGAGATCACACCTGAATTCGCCGCGCAGGCGTTCTACGGGTCGGTGGAGCAGGTGCTGACCGGCTGGATCTTTGAGAGCGCGCCGGTCGGCGACGTGGAGCTGGAGCAGGCCAAGACGATGATCGTGGACACAATCTGCCGCGGACTGGAGCGCCGGACCTCGGGTCCGGTGCCCGAGTCTGCTTGAATGCCCTCGCATGTTGGAGAGCCCTTTGGTCAAGCGCCTGCTGTGGAACGGGATGCTCGCCGGGTTCGGTGCGCTCGCGAGCCTGGCGGCGACCCGGATGGCGGCCCTGGTCTGGACGCGCGTGTTCGACGAAGAGCCCCCTGAGTGAGCGACCAGCCGAGCCAGCCGCCATCAGACGAGGCCCGGGACAACGTTCCCGCTCAGCCCGCGCCTGACGCGCCGACCGAGGTTCGCTCCTCCGGAGAGGCCGCCCAGCCGTACACGCCACCGGCCGAGTCGCCCGCGGCGCCCACCCCGCCGCCCTCCTTTGGCACCACCGAGCCCGGGCCGAACCCGTACGCGGACACGTCGCCGTCGGGCCTGGCGTCGCTGTTCCCGCCTGAGCACCCCGAGTACGCGGTCGGTGCGGCCTTCGGCGGCGGGGTGCTCCTGGCCCTGATCCTCAAGCGCCTTGCCCACTGAGCCCACCGAGCGCGACAGCCTGGCCCAGGCTGTCACCCAGGTTTCCGACAAGCTCTCGGTTCTCGTCCGGGAGGAGATCGAACTCGCCAAGACCGAGGTGGTCACCAAGGCGAGCAGTATGGCCCGGGGTGCGGCCGCCGCCGCCATCGGCGCCGTGTTCGGCGTATTCGCCCTCATCTTCGTCCTGCTGACGATCGCCTGGGGAATCAACTCGGCGACCAACAGCATCTGGATCGGTTTTGCCGTGGTGATGGTGCTGCTGGTGGCGCTCACCGCCTTCGCCTTCCTGTTCGCCTGGCGCAAGCTCCGGGCGGGCCCGCCTGCGCCCAAGATGGCGATTGAGGAGGCCAAGAAGATCCGTGACACCGTCCAACCAGGCTCCTAGATGACAACCGCCCGCAACCCCGAAGAGATCCGCCAGTCGATCGAGCGCAACCGCCAGGAGCTGGGCGTGGCCGTCGAGCAGCTGCGCGGTGAGGTGGTCAAGCTCACCGACTGGCGCGCCCAGCTGCGCCGGCACGAGCCCCAGGTCCTGATCGGCGCCGGTGTGGCCGGGTTTGTGCTCGGCGGCGGACTGGCCGCGCTGGGCGCGCTGACGTTCGGGCGCCGGCGGCGCCGGCAGCTCGGTCGCTGACTCAGGCCAGATACGAGCTCGGCAAGCCGCCGACGCCCAGCAGGCCCGGGCCGACATGGGTCCCGATCACCGGGCCGATCTCGGAGATCACCCGCGGGGGCACGCCGAACACCTCGGTGCCGCGCTGGGCCAGCTCGGCGGCCTCGTCGGGAGCCTGGATGTGCTGGACCATCCAGGCGTCGGCTCCGGCGCCGGCCCGCTCGCGCAGGAGGTCGACCATGCGCTCAAACGCCCGCCGGGAGGTTCGCACCCGCTCCACCGGGGTGATCTCCGACTCCACGGTCAGGATCGGCTTGATCCGCAGCGCCGACCCCAGCCAGGCCTGGGCGCCGGCGATCCGCCCCCCTCGGCGCAGGTACTCGAGAGTGTCGATGGCAAACCACATCTTCAGCTCGGACCGGGCCTGGAGCGCATGGCGGGCGACGGCGGCGCCGTCAGCGCCGGAGCGGGCCGCGGCGGCCGCGGCCAACACCACCAGACCCTCGCCGCCGCAGGCCGAGGCGGTGTCGACGACGTGGACGCGCTCCCGGTGGCGGCCCAGCTGATCCCGGGCCTGCTCGGCGGCCCGGACCGTCCCGGACATGCCGCCGGCCAGGTGCACCGACACGATCTCCTGACCCGCCGCCAGGAGGGGCTCGTAGACGGCCAAGAAGTCGCCGATCGAGGGCTGCGAGGTGGTGGGCAGGGCGCCGTTGGATCCGAGCCGCCGGTAGTAGGCCTCGTAGTCAGAGATCTCGCTCTCCCGCTGAGCGCCCTCGGCCCAGTGGACGTACAGGCTGACCTCGTGGACCGCCTGCTCGGCCACCAGCTCGGCCGGCAGGTAATGGCAGGTGTCGGAGACGATGGCGACGGTCATGTCGGCGCGGCACCCTAGCAGCGCCGCCTGAGCGGTGAGCCAACCCTTTCCCCGGGGCCGCGACGGGGCTACACTCGCCGCCGGGGATGGCGCGCACGCTCATCACGGGAGCGACCGGATTCATCGGCTCCCACGTGGCCCGCCTGCTGGCGGCGCGGGGCGACGAGCTGGTGGCGCTCGTCCGGCCAGGCGCGTCCGACCAGGCGCTCGCCGGCCTGGATGTCCGGGTGGTCCCGGGCGACATCCTGGACCGGCGGTCGGTCCGGCGGGCCATGCGGGGAGTCACCCGCGTGTTCCACGTGGCCGGGCGCACCGACCTACGGGCGGCGCGGGCGGTGCTGATGGGCGTGGCGGTGGAGGGCACCACCATCGTGATGGAGGAGGCGCTGCGGGCCGGGGTGGAGCGGGCTGTGCACACCTCATCGGCCGCGGCAGTGGGCCCGGCGCGGCCCGGTCGGAGCGCCACCGAGACCAACCCCTGGACCGGCGGGCAGTACCGCATCGCCTACCTGGACGCCGCGCACGAGGCCGAGGCGGCGGCCCTGCGCCTGGTGACCCGAGGGCTGCCGGTGGTGGTCGTCAACCCCACCCATGTGCTCGGCGCGGGCGATCCGGGCCGGTCGTCGACCGCGCTGGTCAGCCGCTTCCTCCGGCGTCAGATCCCGGCCTACGTGGAGGGGACGCTGAACATTGTGGGGGTGGAGGATGTCGCCCGCGGGCTGCTCCTGGCCGACGCCCGCGGCCGCATCGGGGAGCGCTACCTGCTCGGCAACCGGAACTTCACCATGACTCGGCTGTTCGCCGACCTGGGCCGCCTGTCCGGGGTGCAGCCGCCCTCGGTGAAGCTGCCGGTGGCGGTGGCCCTGGGGCTGGCCGCCGCCGCGCACCGGGCGGGCGCCACCGATATGCCGACCGCCACCGAGGTCCGAGCCGCCTCCCTGCGCTGGAGCTTCTCCAGCCGCAAGGCCAAGCGCGAGCTGGGATGGACGACATCGCCCCATGAGGACTGCCTGGAGGAGACGATCGCCTTCTACCGGGCCCGGGAGAACGGGGCCCTGGCCCCACCGGGGGCTAGGCAGCCGCTTCCGCTCCGGGTGGCGGGCGGAGCCATGCGGCGCGTCGGGCTGTGAGGCTGACCAGCCCCGGGGCGTACACCGCCCCCGCGAGCCCCACCAGGGAGGGGACGCTGACCAGGGTGAACACCAGGGCCTCCAGATCCGGCGACAGGTCATAGCCGGTCGGCCCGGTGGCGCGGAAGATGAACCAGGCGAGGAACGTCGCCGCCCCGGTGACCAGCGGCGGCCGGGTGAACGTGAGCGTCTCTGAGGCGAGCAGCGCCATCAGGAACGGCAGGCAGTAGTAGGAGATGTCCCACGGATCCAGGATGCAGCGCAGGCCCATGAGCAGCGCCAGCAGCAGGAGCGCATCCTGGCGGCGGACCCTCGCCGGGCTCCGGCGGCGCCAGGCGTAGAGCGCCGTCAGCGGCGGCATGACCGCCACCGGGAGCGTGTGGCCCAGGCTGCCCAGCCACAGCGGGGCCAGCCGGTAACCGTGACCGCCCCCGGGGGCCCCCAGCCACCACCAGATCTGCCAGGGCTGAAACAGGGTGCCGCTGGTCAGCCCGACGGCGGTCGCCGGACCGGTGATCCCGCCCACCAGCAGCAGCGGGGCCATGATGGCGCCGGCGACGACGCCGCTGGTGGCCAGGGCGCGCAGGCGCCGGCCCGGCAGCGCCACCAGCACCGGCCCGGTCGCCAGGACCGCCCACTGCTTGTTGGCCACGGCCAGACCGAGCAGGACCCCGGCCCACCCCGGGCGGCCGGCCAGGGCACACAGGACGGCCCCGGTGCAGAGCGCGGCCCCCAGGATCTCCTCCGGGTGTCCGACCACCAGAGCGGGCAGGATCAGCGGGTTGGCCACGCACAGCAGCAGCGCCATGGCAGCGGCCAACCGGGAGCTGCCCCGGCCGCGCATCCGGCCGGCCAGCGCCAGGCCGAGCAGGCCGGCGGCGGCCAGGCACGGCGCCGCGCCGGCCCGGTAGACCGCGTCGGCGTGACCGTGCCAGAGCTGGGTGGCGAGCAGGAACGGGGCGCGCATGATCAGCGACCCCCCGTAGGCGGGCGCCAGCTGCAGAAACCGGATCACGTGGCCGCCCAGCAGCGCATCGACCGCCGGCACGGCCTCGTTCTGCCAGTCCCCCCAGTTGCCGGGCTTCAGGGCCAGCCAGGCCACGGCGAGCAGCCCGGCGATCGCCAGGCAGACGGCGAGCACCCTCTCGGCGCGTGGGCCCGTCCGGAGCATTTGAGTTGAGTCATCGGGCGCGGGCGGCGCGGGCTTGAGCCGTATGGTGCAGGGCGTGGCCACTTTGTACCGGTGCAACACCCCCACCGACTGGCTGTGCCCGTGCGGCCGGGTGGCGCGGGCCCTGCGCCGGGAGGGCATCGCCGTCCAGACCGTGGCGGTGGGCCAGCGCCGGTCCCGGCGCCAGGAGGTGGAGGCCCTGAGCGGCCAGCGCCGGGTCCCGGTGCTGGTGCTCGACGGCCAGGTGATCTGCGACTCCAAGCGGATCCTGGAGCATCTGGAGTACCGGCGAACGCCCACGCCGGCGCCCTGACCGCCGCGGCCGCTCCCGCCTCAGTCCACCAGCGCGGCCACCGACTCCGCGGTGACCGGCGCCGCCACGCCCCGGTCGGTGATCAGGGCCGTGACCAGGTGGGCCGGCGTCACATCGAACGCCGGGTTGCGGCACGGGGTGCCCGGCACCGTGAGCAGGTGGCCCTCGGGGAGACCGAGGTGCGGCGCGCGGACCTCGTCAGGGTCGCGCTCCTCGATCATGATGTCCGCCCCGATCTCGCAGGTGGGGTCGATCGTGGTGCCGGGTCCGGCGACCAGGAAGGGGATCCCGGCGGCGGCGGCCGCCAGCGCGTGGGCGTAGGTTCCCACCTTGTTGGCGACGTCTCCGTTGGCGGCCACCCGGTCACAGCCGACCACCACAGCATCCACCTCGCCGGCGGCGATCAGTCCGGCGGCGGCGCCATCGACGACCAGGGCGTGGTCGATGCCCAGCCGGCGCAGCTCCCAGACGGTCAGCCGCGCCCCCTGCAACAACGGCCGGGTCTCGCAGGCCAGCACCGTCTCCAGTCGGCCGCGATCGGCCAGCTCGGCGATCACGGCCAGTGCGGTGCCCCGGCCCGGCGCGGCCAGCGCCCCCGTGTTGCAATGGGTGAGGACCCGCCGCCGGCCCGGTAGGAAGTCGGCGCCGTGGCGGGCGATCGCCACGCTGGCGGCCTCCTCCTCGGCGTGCAGCGCCCGGGCCGCGGCCAGCGCTGCCTCGGCCCGGGCCGGCCCGGCGGGCACCGCGCCGGCCGCGGCCCGCACCCGCTCCACCGCATGGGCCAGGTTGGCCGCCGTCGGCCGGGCGGCGATCAGCGCGGCGCAGGCCGGCTCCAGCGCCTGCGGATCGGCCCTCAGTTCCAGGGCGACGGCGTAGGCGGCGGCCACGCCGATCAGCGGAGCCCCCCGGATGCTCAGGCGGCGCAGAGCGGCCACCACATCGGCGGCGCGGCGCAGCTCCAGCTCCACCTCACGCCAGGGCAGCTGGGTCTGATCCAGGGCCCACAGCGCGCCGTCGGCGAACCGCACGGCGGCCGGCGGCGCGGATCTCAACGGGTGTCTATAGCCGGTTCTCGATGCCGAGCGGCGCCGACTGCACCGGCGCGGCCTGCGGGGCGTCGGCGACCTCGGCCGGCGCCTGGACTCCAAGGGCCTGCTGCAGCTCGCCGGACTGATACATCTCGCTGACGATGTCGCAGCCGCCGACGAGCTCGCCGTCGATGAACAGCTGCGGGATCGTCGGCCAGTTGGAGAGGGCCGACAGCTCCTGGCGGATGCGCGGGTCCGGGAGGACGTCGACGGCGGCGAAGCGGGCGCCGACCGACTGCAGGATGGCGACGGTCCGGGCCGAGAAGCCGCAGGCGGGTGCCTCGGGGTTGCCCTTCATGAACAGGATGACCGGGTTCTCCCCGATCGCCTCCTGGATGGCCTCGCGCATGGGGTTGGCGGTTTGATCGCTCATCAGGTCTCCTCCGTTTCCGAAGCCTTTGTTTGTATGGAGAGAGCGTGGATACGGCCGCCCAGCTCGGGGCCGAACACGTCGTAGACGAGCCGGTGCTGAGCAATGCGCGAGAGGCCGGCGAAGGCGGGCGCACTGACAACCGCATTGAAATGATGACCGTCGCCGGTCACGCTGGCCACGGCTCCGGGGATCCCGGACTCGATGCGCCCCTTGAGCTCCTCAGGCGTGGCGGCGGGGGTGGCGGACATGCCTTCAGAGTAGCGAGACGCGGTCGATATACTTTTTGAAGCATGATCACTCTCACTGACAAAAGCGCCGAGAAGGTCCGCGAGTTTCTGTCGGCTCAGAGTTCGGTCGCTGAGACGGCCGGACTCCGGGTTGGCGTGCGGGGCGGAGGCTGCTCCGGCTTCCAGTACGCGCTGGCGTTCGACGAGCAGCGCGATGGCGATTCCGTGTTTGAGGACAAGGGCATCCGCCTGCTCGTCGACACCCCCAGCCTCCCGTACGTTCAGGGCTCGACGATCGACTTCGTCGACGGACTCCAGGGCGCCGGCTTCAAGGTCGAAAACCCCAATGTGATCGCGGCCTGTGGCTGCGGCTCCTCCTTCCGCGTGGCGGAGGAGGAGGAAGTTTCCGCCGTCTAACCGGCCGATCACAGGGGAGTGGCGCGCAAGGAGCGCCACAGAAACAGGCAGGCCAGGGTCCGATACGGCCGCCATGGTTCGGCGATCTCCGACAGCTCGGCGGGGGCGGGGAGCGCGCTGAGCCCGTAGGCGAGCATCACCGCTCGTCGGATGCCGAGGTCGCCCACCGGCAGGACATCGGGGCGCTGGAGGTGGAACATGAGGAACATGTGGGCGCTCCACTCGCCCAGGCCCTTGACCGCGGTCAGCTCGGCGATCACCCGGTCGTCCGGCAACCGGGCCAGTTTGGCCAGCTCCAGCGAGCCGTCGAGCACGTGCTCGGCCAGCGAGCGCAGATAGGTCACCTTGGCCCGCGACAATCCGGCGGCGGCGCGCAACTGCTCCGGATCCTCGGCCAGCACCTCCTCGGGCGTGGGCGAGCGGCCCCCGTAGCGGGCGGTCAGCCGCCCGTAGATGGCGGCGGCGGCGGCGGTGGAGACCTGCTGGCCGGTGATGGTCCGGACCAGGACGGCGTAATGATCCCGGGGACGGCCCCGGCGGCGGTCGCCCAGGTTCTCCGGCCCGATGGAGTCGATCAGCCCGCGCAGCACCGGGTCTGACGCCCGCAGATGGGCGACGTCCTCGCTGAGCTTGCGCCCGGCCGGCACGGCCGCGGGTCAGGCGGTCAGCGAGAGGGCGGCGCCGTCCAGCGCCCCCAGCGCCCGCTCCACCGAGCAGGCGATGCAGGTGAACGTGGGGGTATCCCGCAGGGTGTAGGAGCTGGACTCGGTGGTGCGCAGCCGCTGGACCAGATCCAGGAAGTCGGCCGGGTTGTCGGTCTCAAACGCCACCACGAACTCCTGATCGTCGAGCCCGAACGAGTAGCTGGTGTTGAGATCGACCGAGGGGAACTCGCGCCCCACCCGGATGTGCTCCTGCATGATCCGCCACCGTTCCTCGCCGGACAGCGCGTACCAGGCCCGGGTCTTGACGAACGGATAGACGAACAGGTACTTGCCGTGCCCGGGGCGAACTTCCAGGCGTGACTCCTCGGAATATTCGGATGGCTTCGTCATGGCCAGCAGCGAATATGGGACCGTGCACCACTTCATCAGCCCGCTCTGGGCGAGGACGACATGGAACTCGTGAATCCGCTCCAGGTTCTGGGCCTGGCTGAGGAGCAGGAGGTCGGCGTCGCCGCGGGTGCCCACCAGCGAGAACGAGCGCAGGAGGTGGCCGTCGGCGAAATCGGCGCAGGCGGCCATGAACTCGCGCTTGTCGGCCGCGCGCTGCTCGTCGTCCAGCCGGCGCCAGGCCGGGTCGACCTGGAGGAACGTGTACTTGACGAAGTGGCGGACCGGCATGCCCCGATGATGATACGCGGCGGCGCTTCCGGCTCGGGACCAGGGGGACCGGTACAATGAGGGGGATGCGGATCGCGCTGGTGTCGCCGTATTCATGGACGTATCCGGGGGGCGTGACCAGGCACATCGAGGCGCTGGCCGAGTCATTCATCGCCGCCGGCCAGGACGTGCGCGTGCTGGCGCCCTACGACCCGGTTGATCTGCACGCCAAGGTCCTGCACCGCGGCGCCACCCCGCAACGGCTCCCGGCCCCGGACTACCTGGTCTCCCTGGGCCGGACGATCGGCTTCAAGGCCAACGGCGCGGTGTCGAATCTGGCGATCACTCCGTCCGGCCTGGCCGCGCTGCAGACCGAACTGCGCACCGGCGGCTACGACGTGGTCCACATCCACGAGCCGGTGGCGCCGATGATCGGCTGGGTGGCCACCGAGCTCACCCGGCTCCCCCTGGTGGGCACCTTTCACTCCTATTCGGACCGGCGCTTCCCCAACGCCATGGCCAACTTCTTTGGAGCCTGGCGGGTGCTCAACCGGCTCCAGATGCGGATCGCCGTCTCCGAGGCGGCCGCCTGGACGGGACGCCGGTGGTTCGGCGGCCATTATCGGATCATCCCCAACGGCGTCCATGTCGATCCCGCCGTGCTCGCCCGGGCCGGCACCCGGGCGCCCGCCGACCACCTGCGCATCGTGTTCATCGGCCAGGCGGTGGAGCGCAAGGGGCTGCCGCTGCTGCTGCGCTCATTCGAGGCCCTCCGGGAGCACATTCCCTGCGAGCTGACGGTGATCGGCCCCAGCGCGGAGGAGCTGGCGCCGCTCATGCTCGACGACCGCGGGGTCCGGGTGCTCGGCAAGGTCGACGACGCCCGCAAGTACGCGGAGCTGGAGCGGGCCGACCTGCTGTGTGCGCCGTCCCTGCGGGGCGAGAGCTTTGGCATGGTGCTCACCGAGGCATTCGCCGCCGGTACCCCGGTGGTGGCCTCCGACATCGCCGGCTACCGGGACGTGGTCCGCAACGGGGTGGATGGGATGCTGGTTCCCGCCGGGGACGCGCAGGCCCTGGCCGAGACTCTCCGCGACCTGTGGGAGGAGCCGGACCGGCGCAGCGCCATGGCCCGGGCGGCCGCCGCCGACGTGCAGCGGTTTGCCTGGCCCCGGGTGGCCGCTGAGGTCATGGGGGCCTATGAGGAGGCGATTGCCGTCCCCCAACCCCACGGCAGCACGGCTCAGCGGGCGGCGGTGGCGGTGGGACTGCGATCGGCCGATCTGCGGCCGCACGTCAGGCCGCGACGGCTGCCCACGCTGGAGCCGCGGGTGGTCTCACGCCGGGGCCGCGTGGCCACGGTGGCGCGCCGCGCGGGCTTCGCCGCGTTCTCGCTGGGGGCGATCGCCCTGGCCATCCTGGCCCTCCAGAAGATCGGCCTGGCCAGCGTGGCCACCGCTCTGCTGGCCTCCAGCCCCTCGTTGGTCATTCTCGGCCTGGGGGTGATGTGCGCAGCGATGGCCATGCGCGCCGTCTCCTGGCACGCCATCCTCCAGGCGGCCCTGCCGCGCGCCCGGATCCGCATGGCCGACGCCATGCAGGGGACGTTCATCGGCGTGCTCATGTCCTCCACGCTGCCCGCCCGGCTGGGTGAGCCGTCCCGGGCCCTGGTGGTGGCCCGCCGGGCCGGCAACCCCCGGGAGTCGTTCCCCATCGTGCTGGGCACGGTCGTCTCCCAGACGCTGCTCAACATCGTCGCCCTGATCGTCCTGGGCGCGGTCATGTTCTCGTCGGTGAACATCTTCAGCGGCCACCAGGACGCGCTGCTGGTCGCCGTGATCGCCCCGCTGGCGCTGCTCACCGTGGTCCTGCTGGCGCCGCTGCTGGTGCGCCACCGGGAGAACCCGGTGCGCTTCCGCCGGATCCAGGGGCTGCTGGCTCAGGCACGCCAGGCCCTGACCCGGGTGCGCACCGGCCTGGTGGTGTTCCGCCGCCCCCGGCAGGGGCTGGTGGCCACCCTCGCCCAGCTCGGCGCCTGGGCGCTGCAGTGGATGTCCTGCTACATCCTGCTCGTCGCTCTGGGCCTGGGCCATCAGACGGGGCCGGCCGCCGCGGCCGCCGTCCTGTTCGCCGTCAACATCAGCGCCGTACTGCCGGCCACCCCGGCGAACCTGGGCGTGTTCCAGGCCGCGTGCGCCGCCGTCCTTCACGCCGGCTGGCACGTCGGGTTTGGCACCGGCGTCGCCTACGGGGTGATCCTGCAGGCGGTGGAGGTGGTGACGGCCATCCTCATGGGCGGCCCCGCGCTGCTCAAGGAGGGCATGTCCTGGCGGGAGGTGCGCCTGCGGGCCATGCACGCCACGCCGGTCAAGCTGCCGGCGCGGCCCCACCGGTCCGGGTCGCCGCGCCGGGGCAGCCCGGACGCCGTCCGGGGCTGACGACCCCGGCTCAGGCCTCGGCCAGCGCGGGTTCGCCCGCGGCGTCCGCCGGATCGGAGTCCGACAGCTCGGCCAGCCGGGTCGGATCCTTGTCAGTGCCGGCGATCAGCTCGTCGCCGGCCTGGCGGGCAGTGCGCGGCAGCTGCCCGGACTTCATCCCGAAGTAGACGGCCTGGGGATGATGAGCCACGATGGCCAGTGTCGACTGCTCGGGCTCCACGGCAAACCCGCCAGACAGGCGCAGGCCGATCGACGGGGCGTCGAGCAGAGCGAAGACCTTGGTCAGCTCCGACTGCTCCGGGCAGGAGGGATAACCCCAGGAATACCGGCGCCCCTGGGCGGGCTCGATGCCGAGCTCGCGACGGACCCGGGCGTGGAGCCACTCGGCCATGCCCTCGGCGGTCTGGACGCCGAGGCCGTGGACGAACAGCTGCTCGGCGAACTCCCCCTCGGCCTCCAGTGACGCCATCAGCTGGGTCACCTCGTCGCCGGCGGTGACCGCCTGGAGGGCCACCACGTCGGTGTGAGGGGGGTGCGACGAATTCAGCGGGCGATAGAAGTCGGCCAGGCAGATCCGGTCATGGCGGGGCTGGCGGGGGAACACCAGCCGCTGGAGCTCCCGCGGGTGGGCGGGGTCGAAGTCCTCCGGGTCCCAGACGATCAGCTCGTTGCCGTCGGCGTTGCAGGGGAAGTAGCCGAGCAGCACGCGCGGGTGCAGGTAGGTCTGCTCGCGCCACATGCGCTCCAGGCGGGGTTGGAAGTCCTCACGCAAGAGCCGGGCCCACTCCTCGCCCTTGACCCCGCGCCCGCCCCAGTGCAGCTTGAACAGGACGTGGGTGTCCAGGTGCGGGTAGACCTCGTCCAGGGGCACCTCCAACTCCCGCACACCCCAGTAGGGCGGCTCCGGGACCGGGTTGTCGGTGACGGCCGCGCTGCGCACTGAGGCGTCGGTCACGTCCGGCGCGTCCTCGTCGACCTTCTCCGGACGCTCGCGCAGCGCCTGAGCGGCCGCCCGCGTCTTGGTCACCAGCCCCTGCCGGGCCTCGGCGTCGATGAGCTCGTCCATCTTGTGCAGGCCCTCGAACGCGTCCTTGCAGTAGAACACGCCGGGCTCGTAGACCTCGTCGGACTCGGTGCCGCGAGGGTAGAGCACCCGGTAGCCGAAGTTCCGGTTGATGGCCGCGCCCCCAATGAGCACCGGGAACGGCAGCCGCCGCTCGTGCAGCTCCTGGATGGCCGCGGGCATCTGCTTGGAGGTGGAGACGAGCAGCGCCGACAGGCCGATGGCGGTGGCGTCGTGCTCCACCGCCGCGTCCAGGATGGTGCCGATGGGGACCTGCTTGCCCAGGTCGACCACCGTGTAGCCGTTGTTGGTCAGGATGGTGTTGACCAGCGACTTGCCGATGTCATGCACGTCACCGAACACCGTGGCCAGCACCACCGTGCCCTTGCTGTAGCCCTCCAGCTTGTCCAGATAGCGCTCCAGCCGGGCCACCGCTCGCTTCATCACCTCGGCGGACTGAAGTACGAAGGGGAGGATGAGCTCACCGGCGCCGAACTTGTCGCCGACCTCCTTCATCGCCGGCAGCAGCACCTGGTTGAGCGTCGGCACCGCGCCGATCTTCTCCACGCTGGCGTCGATCCAGTCCTCCACGCCCTCCTTCTTGCGGCGCAGGATATGGAAGTGCAGCGCCTCCTCGGGCTCCATCCCCTCGGTGGGGTCGGCGGCCGTGGCGGGGTCGTCCTCGGTTCCCTTGGCCTCGAAGTGGGCGATGAAGCGCTCCAGCGCGTCGTCGCGCCGGTCGAACACCAGGTCGTCGGCCAGCTGGCGCTCCAGCTCCCCGATCTCGCCGTAGGGCGTGATGTGGTTGGGGTTGACCATCGCCAGGTCCAGCCCCGCCTCCACGCAATGGTGCAGGAACACGGAGTTGAGGACCGAGCGGGCGGTCAGGGACACGCCGAAGCTGACGTTGGAGACGCCCAGCGAGGTGAGAACGCCGGGGATCTCGGTCTTGACCGCGCGGATGCCCTCGATCGTGGCAATCGCGCTGCGTCGCCACTCCTCGTCGCCGGTGGTCAGGGTGAAGGTCAGGCAGTCGAAGATGAGCGCGTCGCGGTCCAGCCCGTGCTCGTCGCAGCACAGCTCGGTGATGCGGCGGGCCACCTCCAGCTTGCGCTCGGCGGTCTTGGCCATCCCCACCTCGTCGATGGTGAGGGCGATCATCGCGGCGCCGTGCGCGCGGGCCACCGGGACGACGCGGTCCAGCTTGTCGCGCCCGGCCTCCAGGTTGATGGAGTTGACGATCGCCCGCCCGGGGATCTGCTGAAGCGCCGCCTCGATGACCTCGGGCTCGGTGGAGTCGACCTGGATGGGGGCCGGCTGGGTGAGCGAGATGCGCTTGACCACCTCGCGCATCTGGTCGGCCTCGTCCTGACGCTCGGTGAGCGCCACACAGACGTCAAGGACGTGAGCGCCGCCGGTGACCTGGTCCTCGGCGACGACCAGCAGGCCGTCGTAATCGTCGGCGAGCAGCATCTCCTTGGCCTTGCGCGAGCCCTGGGAGTTGACCCGCTCGCCGATGAGGGTGGGGCGGGGATCCTGGACGAGCGGGGTGGCCGCGATCATCGAGCTGACGTGGGCGGGACGGCGCTGGGGTCGCGGGGCGGGCGGGGTCGATCCCCGCCCGTGCACGCTCTCGGCCATCGCCTGGATGTGCGCCGGCGTGGTGCCGCAGCAGCCGCCGATCACCGAGACCCCGTAGCGGTCGACGAACTCGGTGAGGACCGCGGCCAGCGGCTCCGGCTGCTCCGGGAAGATCGTCTCGCCGTTGGGTCCCTGCAGGGGCAGGCCCGCGTTGGGGATGCAGTGCACCGGCACCGAGCTGTATTCCCCCAGGAAGCGGATGGCGTCCCGCATGTCCTCAGGACCGGTGGAGCAGTTGAGGCCGATGGCGTCGACCCGGAGCGCCTCCAGGGTGGCCAGCACGGAGCTGATGTCGGTGCCGAGCAGCATCTTGCCCCCCTGAGGGAGCAGCGAGACGCTGCACTGGATGGGCACCGAGCGGCTGAGGGCCTCGGCCGCCCGGCGGGCGCCGAACACGGCCGCCTTCAGCTCCAGGATGTCCTGGGCGGTCTCGATGATGATCAGGTCGACGCCGCCCTCAATCAGCCCGGTGGCCTGCTCGGTGAACACGCTCACCAGTTCGCCGAAGCCGACCGAGCCGAGCGTCGGGTCGTCGCTGGCCGGGAGGAAGCCGGTGGGGCCGATGGCGCCGGCCACGAAGCGATGCTCGCCGGCGGCTCGGCGGGCGATCTGGGCCGCCTTCAGGTTGATCTCATGCGTGTGCTCGGCCAGCCCCCACTCGCCCAGCTTCAGCCGTGACGCCTGAAACGTGTCGGTCTCCAGCACATCGGCCCCGGCCTCCAGCATGGAGGCGTGCACGCCCTCAATGACGTCCGGCCGGTTGAGGACGAGCGCCTCGTGGCAGCGTCCCGGCAGCCGGTAATCGCGCTCCAGGCTGAGGTTGAACTCCTCCAGGGTGGCGCCCATGCCGCCGTCGTAGACGAGGACGCGCCGGCGAACGGCATCGGTGAAGTCTCGCATCGGGGCGATGCTAACAACCTTGACAGGTTTGTGTCAAGGTTGCCTAGCGGGCCGTCCAGCCCATGTCCATCGTCACCGGCACGCCCGTGAACGACCGGCCGTGCGGCCCGGCCAGAAAGGCCACCACCTCGGCCACTTCGGCGGGCTCAATCAGTTCCTTGATGGCGTGCGGGGCGAGGATGACCTGCTCCAGGGCATCCTCCTCGGAGAGGCCGTGGGCGCGGGCCTGATCCGGGATCTGGGCCGCTACCAGCGGTGTGCGCACGTACCCGGGACAGACCGCGGTGGCCGTGATGCCGCGCTCCGCGCCCTCCAGCGCGAGCGTCTTGACCAGCCCGAGCACGCCATGCTTGGCCGAAACGTATGCCGCCTTGTACGGCGAGGCGGCCAGTCCGTGGGCCGAGGCGATGGCGATGAACCGCCCGCGGCCGGAGGCGGCCAGCGCCTCCCATCCGTGACGGGCCAGGAGGAACGGGCTGGTCAGCATGAGGGCGATCAGCAGGTTCCACTGCTGCACTGGAAACTCCTGGATGGGGGACACGTGCTGGACGCCGGCGCCGGCCACGATGATGTCCAGGCGGCCGAACTGCTCCAGCGCGGCGGCCACCGCTACGCGGTTGGCCTCGGCGTCGGTCAGGTCGGCCTGATGGGGGTTTCCCGGGCCGTCGGGGTCCGGCCTGAGATCAACGGAGAGCACCCGGACACCGTCCTGCTCCAGGCGGGCCGCGATGGCCCGGCCGATGCCGCTGGCGGCGCCGGTGACCAGGGCCGCGGGTCCCGCCGGTGATGGATCCGGGCTGCGTGCGGGTGTGCTCATGGGGGCAATGCTAGGCACCGCCGTCGCCCGTTTGGGCTCGGGGGGGTGGCGGGTACCAGATTCAGTGCAGGCAGTACAGACCCAGGAACGATCTGAGCAGCGACCGACCCAGCTGCCGAGAACGCGAGACATGTATGCAGAGCCTGGCGCGCAACCTCAACGAGACCTATGACTCGACCCCGGAATCGGTGGCCCAGGTTCGGACCCAGCTGGCCCACTTCGCGGCGGCCGCCGGAGCCACGCCCACCCAGGTGGACGGCGTCCGCCTGGCCGCCTCGGAGGCGATCACCAACTGCGTGCTCCATGCCTACCGGGAGGAGCCGGGGTCGATCCTGGTCAACGCCGCCGTCGTGTCCGGCGAGATGTGGATCCTCATCACCGACGACGGCCCCGGCCTGGCGCCGCGGGCCGACCGCGCCGGCCTCGGCCTCGGCCTGGGGCTGATCTCCCAGGTGGCCGACGACTTCGCCATCGTCTCCCGTGCCCGGGGCGGCACCGAGTTGCGGATCCGCTTCAACCTGGGGGAGTCCTCGGCGGGGAGCGACAGCGGTCCGGAGGCCGGCCGCCAGGGCTTCGCCCCGTCGATGTCGATGAACTAAACCCCTCCCGGCTCAGCCGCTCACGGCAGCGGCGCGCCCATGGCCACGCCGGCCTCCGCCGCCGCGTACAGGGCCTCGATGGTGCGCGCCTGGTCGACGGCGTCGGCGCGGCCGAGCCGGGCCGGGGCCTCACCCCGGATGGCGGCCGCAAAATTGTCCGCCTGACAGGTGTAGGGATTGGCCGGCGGGATGGCGATGCGCTCCACCTCGTCGCCGCGTTGCAGGTCAATCCCGGGGGACAGGCAATGCCAGGGATCGCGAAGGTAGAGCGTGCCCTCCTCGCCCACCACCTCCAGGTCGTCCCGGTCGGCCAGCCGCAGCCCGGAGTCAAAGTGGGCCAGCACCCCATGGGGGAAGCGCAGCGCGCCCACAAACACCGCGTCCACGCCGTCACCGCCGACCATCTGAAACGCACTCACCTGCTCGGCCTCACCGGCGAGCATGCGGGCGGCATTGACGCAGTAGCAGCCGACGTCCATGAGCGAGCCCCCGGCCAGCTCCCGGCTGAGCCGGACATCGGCGGGATCGTCCAGGGGAAAGGAGAACGAGGCCCGGACCAGGCGCAGGCGCCCGATCGCTCGCTCAGCGACCAGCTCCTGCACCCGCAGGGTCTGCGGGTGATGGCGGTACATGAACGCCTCCATGAGCAGCCGGCCCTCCCGTTCGGCCACGTCAAACGCCGCGGTCACCTCGGTCTGGCGACGGCTGAGCGGCTTCTCGCACAGGACATGCTTGCCGGCCCTCAGCGCCGCCACCGTCCACTCCAGATGCAGCGCGTTGGGCAGCGAGACGTAGACCGCATCGATCTCTGGATCGGCCAGAAGCGCCTCGTAGGAGCCGTAGCTGCGAGCAATCCGCTCCTGCTCGGCATAGGCCTGCGCCCGGGCCGCGTCCCGGCTGGCCACCGCCACCACCTCAGCGCTGTCGGATCCGGCGATGCCGGCCAGGAACTTGCGGTTGATGCGGGCGGTGGAGAGGATCCCCCAGCGGACGCTCACGCCCGCACCGCTCACACCCCGCGGTCGGCGGAGCCGGTGGCGCCGGCTCCGGCGTCGGCCTTGAGCGCAGCCGCGGAGGGCGACTCCGGCTCGCCGTTGACCGCGGTGCGGAAGTCGCGCAGTCCCCGCCCAATCGACCGTGCCGCCTCAGGTAGCCGCTTGGGTCCGAGGACGAGCAGGGCCACTGCCAGCACCAGGAGCAGGTGCGTGGGCTGGAGAATGTCGCTGATGAACATGGCCTTAAGGTACTGGATGTGGCTGAGCCGGTGAAGGCGTTTGCGCCCGGACGGGTGAACCTGATTGGGGAGCACACCGACTACAACGACGGGTTGGCGCTTCCGTTCGCCATCGGCCAGGGCGTGACCGTGACCGCAACTCCGGCCGAGGGCACCCGGGTGACGGTGCACGCCGCCGACCTGAGGGGACATGACAGCTTCGACCTGCCCTCGCCGGAGCGGGTCTCCGGCTGGCGGGCGTTCGCCCGCGGGATCTGCAGCGAGCTGGTGGCGAGCGGCTGCCGGCTCACCGGTGCCCGGCTGGAGATCACCGGAACCGTGCCCCGAGGCTCCGGCCTCTCCTCCTCGGCGGCGTTGGAGGTGGGGTTGGCGCTGGCCATCGCCGGCGCCTCGGGCGTCCATCCGCCCGAGCGACTCGACCTGGCCCGGCTGTGCTCCCGGGTGGAGAACGAGTGGGTGGGGGCCCAGACCGGCCTGCTGGACCAGATGGCCTCGCTCTACGGCGAGCCGAACCGGGCCATGCGGATCGACTTCCGCACCCTGGAGGTGCGGCCGGTGGCGCTGGAGCTGGGCGATTGGGCCCTGGTCACGCTGGACTCCGGGCAGCGCCACGCCAACGCCCGGTCGGCCGGGGACGGGGAGGACGCCGAGGCCGGCTACAACCAGCGCCGCCGGGAGTGCGCCCGGGCCTGTGAGCTGTTGGAGATCGACAGCCTCCGCGACGCCACGCCGGCCATGGCGGCCCGCCTGCCCGACCCGCTGGGCGATCGCGTCCGGCACGTGGCCGGGGAGAACGAGCGGGTGGAGGCCACGGTGGCGGCGCTGGCGGCCGCTGACCTGGAGCGGGTGGGGGAGCTGCTCAACGCCTCCCACGCCAGCCTGCGCGA
Source organism: uncultured Solirubrobacteraceae bacterium (assembly GCA_963753235.1). Lineage (GTDB taxonomy): Bacteria > Actinomycetota > Thermoleophilia > Solirubrobacterales > Solirubrobacteraceae > Palsa-465. Next base: position 446,397 of record CAVWBJ010000003.1, read on the forward strand.
TCTGTACGCCGTCTCCACTCCGGCGGTGGAGGAGACCGTGCGGCGCCTCCGGGAGGCCGGCGCCGTGGGGGCTCGCATCATGGGTGGGGGGTTCGGCGGCCACGTTCTGGGACTGCTGCCGCCCGGTGCCGACCCGCCCCCGGGCGCGGTGGCGGTGGCGCCCGGACCGGGTGCGCGGCTGATGCGTTAGCGCTAACATCCGGAGGCTCCGGCGGGATCGCCGGAGGGTGGAGACATATGTCGATGGACGTCGAGGACGACGAGCAGACGCCGGTGCCCCAGCGGCGGCCGCCGGCCATGTCCGATGTGGGGCGCCTGGCCGGCGTCTCCCATCAAACCGTCTCCCGGGTCATCAACGGCAGCCAGCACGTGCGCCCGCAGACCCGGGAGCGGGTGCTGAGCGCCATGCGCGAGCTCGGCTACCGCCCCAACTCGGCGGCCCGCGCCCTGGCCACCGGCCGGACCCGGACGGTGGGGGTGATCACGTCTGACACCGCGCTCTACGGGCCGGCGTCGACGCTGTTCGGAATTGAACGGGCCGCCCATGAGGCCGGCTACTTCATCACCGTGGTCAGCGCCGAGGCGCTCGACCGCAGCTCGGTGCTTGACGCCATCTTCCGGCTGCGCACCCAGGGCGTGGACGGCATCCTGGCCATCGCCCCCGAGCAGGAGTCGGCCGAGGCTCTGCTCCACGTCCCGCTGGAGGTGCCCCTGGTGGCGGTGGAGGCCGGCCCGGAGCGTGGCATCCCGGTGGTCTGCGTCGACCAGCATCGGGGGGCCGAGCTCGTCTGTGACCACCTGCTCGCCCTCGGCCACCGCACGGTGCACCACATCGCCGGCCCGCTGGGCTGGATCGAGTCCCAGCTCCGGGCGGCCGGCTGGCGCGCGGCCCTGGAGGCGGCCGGAGCCCCTCGGCCGGAGCCGCTGATCGGCGATTGGACGGCCCGGGCCGGTTACCAGCTGGGGCGCCGGCTCACCCGGGACCGGTCGGTGACCGCCGTGTTCGCTTCCAATGACCAGATGGCGCTCGGCGTCCTGCGGGCCATGCACGAGGCCGGGCGGCGGATCCCGGACGAGCTGAGCGTGGTCGGGTTCGACGACATCCCGGAGGCCTCATACTTCACTCCGCCGCTCACCACCGTGCACCAGGACTTCGGCGAGGTCGGCAGTCGCAGCCTGCGGGTGCTGCTCCGGGCCATCGACAGCGTGACCGCGGGGGAGCGTCCCCCGGAGGGATCCCTGGTGGCGCCGGAGCTCGTCGTCCGGGCCAGCAGCGGTCCGCCGCCGGCCGCCTGACCCCGCCTCCAACGATTGACAGAGGCGGTCACGCTGGACTACCTGGTCCGGCGCCGCGCCACCGCCAGATAACCAACCGTTGACCCGTGGCCGGGCGGCGCCCTCGGGCGCGGCCCGGCACAATGGGCTCATGAGCCAAGCGGGAATGGCGGCGGCGGTGGAGAAGATGCGGGCGGCCGGAGCGCACCCGGAGGCGACCCGGGCGTTTGAGAGCGCCTACCGCCGGTTTGAATCCGGCGAGGAGGCGATGCTGCCCAGCGCCGAGCTGGAGCCGGCCGCGGACGTCCCCGCCCTTGACGACCTCCCGGACGCCGAGGCCGAGGAGGCGCTGCGCGCGGTAGCCGTGATCAAGCTCAACGGCGGGCTGGCCACCACGATGGGGCTCCAGCAACCCAAGTCGTTGATGGAGGCGCGCGACGGCCGCTCGTTCCTGGAGATCATCATCGGCCAGACGGTGGCCCTGCGCCGCCGCTACGGCGTCGACCTGCCGCTGGTGCTCATGGACTCCGACGCCACCCGGGAGGCCACCCTTCAGGCGGTGGGCGAGCACCCGGAGATGGGCTTCGACGGGCTGGAGCCCGACTTCATGCAGAGCATGATCCCCAAGATCGAGGCCGACTCGCATGATCCGGTGAGCTGGCCGCCCAACCCGGCGCTGGAGTGGTGCCCCCCGGGCCACGGGGACGTCTACGGCGCCCTGCGGCGGTCGGGAATGCTCGCCGGGCTGCTGGAGCGCGGCTTTCGCTACGCGATGATCTCCAACTCCGACAACCTGGGCGCCCGCCTGGACGCGCGCATCGCCGCCCACCTGGCCGCCGAGGAGATCCCGTTTCTCATGGAGGTGGTCCAGGGCACGGAGGCCGACCGCAAGGGCGGGCACGTGGCCCGCCGCATCTCGGATGGGCGGCTGGTGCTGCGCGAGACCGCCCAGACGCCCAAGGAGGACGAGGATTCCTTCCGGGACTACCGGCGGTGGCGCTACTACAACACCAACTCGCTGTGGGTCGACCTGCGGGTGCTGGCCGAGGCGCTGGAGGAGCGCGGCGGCGTACTCGAGCTACCGCTGATCGTCAACCGCAAGACCGTCGACCCCCGGGATTCCGACTCCACCCCGGTGATCCAGCTGGAGAGCGCGATGGGGGCGGCCATTGGCAGCTTTCCCGGCGCCTCGCTCCTGCTGGTGCCGCGGACGCGATTTGCGCCGGTCAAGACCACCGACGACCTGCTCGTCCTGCGCTCCGACGCCTACGAGATCAGCGACGATCTGGAGGTGGAGCCGGCACCCGAGCGGGCCAATGGTCTGCCCTACGTGGAGCTCGACCCGCGCTTCTACAAGCTGATCGACGACTTTGAGCGCCGGTTCCCCGACGGCCCGCCCTCGCTCCGGGAGGCCGAGCGGCTGGTGGTGCACGGGGACGTCACCTTCGGCAGCGGCGTCCGGGTCCGCGGCGCGGTCAGCCTGGAGGTCGACGAGCCGACGACGATCGAACCCGGGACTGTCCTGTCGCCCTGACACCTCCACACGACGTGGAAGTATCCGCACACCCGTGAGGTAGTGTGAGGAGCGTGACCGCCGTCATCGACACACTCCTGGACCGCAGTATCGTTCTCGGCTATGGGCGCCTGGGGCTGGAGATCCGCCGCCGGCTGCCCGGCTGGCCGGTGGACCCGCCTCGCATGGACGGCCGGGTGGTGCTCGTCACCGGGGCCGGCTCCGGGCTGGGTCAGGCCGCGGGCATCGGCTTTGCCCGGCTGGGCGCGAGCGTGCGCGCCCTCGGCCGCACGCCGGAGCGGGCCCGGGAGGCCGCCGACGGGGTGCGGGCGGCGGTGGCCGGCGCCGACGTGACGCCGGTGGACTGCGATGTCTCCAGCCTGGAGGCCGTCCGCAGATTCGCCGAGCGCTTCGCGGCCGAGCAGCCGCGCCTGGACGTGCTCGTCAACAACGCCGGCGTCATGCCCCCGGCCCGGGCCCGCTCGGTCGACGGCCATGAGCTGACGTTCGCCACCCATGTCCTGGCCCCGTTCGCGCTCACCGCGGCCCTGCGCGGGCTGCTGGAGCGCAGCGCGCCGGCCCGGATCATCAACGTGAGCTCCGGCGGCATGTACGCCCAGGCCCTCCCAGCCGACCTGGAGTCCGACGGCGACGCCTACAACCCGCGGACGTTCTACGCGCGGACCAAGCGCGAGGAGGTGGCGATCAGCCAGATGTGGGCGGCACGCCTGGCCGGGCACGGGGTGAGCGTGCACGCCATGCACCCCGGCTGGGCCGACACCGAGGGGCTGCAGAGCGCCCTCACCGCCTTCCGCGCGGTCACCCGGCCGATCCTGCGCAACCCGGCTCAGGGAGCCGACACCATCGTGTGGCTGGGGGCGGCGCCCGAGGACGTCGTCGGCACCGGCGGGTTCTGGCACGACCGGCGGCGCCGGCCCACGCACTACGCGTTCGCCGCCGGCCCGGACTCAGACGCCGACCGGCAGCGGCTCTGGGAGGCCTGCCGAACCGCGGTCCAGGGCGCCGGGATCACCGTCGGCGACCCCTAGTGGGTCTCCCGTAAACGTTGCCCCCGGAATGGCGGCCCCGGAGGACCACTGACCTGTGTCCTCGGATCCTCGTGCACCTCCAGTGCACCTCGGATCCTGCGTCCTTGGTCAGCGGCCCCCGGACCTCGCCATTTCAAGCCCAACGTTCCCGGGAGACCCACTTGGCCGGCCCGCGCCTCCCGCCCCGGCGATCTCGTCACGCCGGGCCGGACGGGAGGCCGACCGGGGAACGGGGGCAATGATGGTGGCGGTGGCGGCGTGCCGGCGGACGGTCTGGGTCAGCACGGCGTGTTGGCCGCCCTGGGCGATCCAGTTGACCCGGGCGTCGCGATAGCGCAGCAGCGCCGCCCAGGTCTCCGGGCCGATCACCCCGTCGGCGGTCAGCCCGTGGGCGGTCTGGAACGCCTCCACGTCCAGCAGCGTGTGGTAGCCGAAGTCACCGCTGACGGCGATCGGGTAACCGGCCGAGATCAGGTGCTCCTGCGCCCACACCACCATGTCACCCCGGGCTCCCTGGCCGACGTTGGCCATCACCTTGTAGGGCACGTAGCCGGGCAGGGGTCCGGTGGGTCGCGAGAGTGCGATCCATTTGGAGGCGCTGGCCTCCTGCCAGTCCCACCAGCTCACGCCCGGGGCCCCGTAGGCCCGGGACAGTTGCCGGAAGCGGACGATCTGATGCGCCGGGGGGTTTCCGTACACCTGCCCGAGCGGGTAGATGGGGCGCTGGTAGGGGAGGTTGAACGAATAGGTGTGGGCGAACACGGCGTCGGTGGTGACGCCGATGTCCTTCCAGTACATCTGGGGCACGTTGTACTGGGCCCCGCCCGGACCCAGGAACACCGAGTAGGGGAACGCGGGGTGATAGTCGACGTAGGGGAAGCCGGCCAGGGCCAGCGGGTAGCCGTAGCCGATCAGGGCCCGCAGGCGCCGCAGGTAGGTCTGAGCCGAGATGTACTTGCCCTCGTACTCGGACTCGGCGTCGATGATCAGGCAGTCGGCGCCGTCGTGGACCGCGCCGGCGCCCAGGTAGGCCTCGGTCACCGGATGGCTGCCGTAGACGTACTGCCAGGCGCACACCCGGAGGCCGGCGGCGTGCAGCTGGCCGACCAGCGACGCATTGAACTGCGACCACCCGCTGCTGCCGTCGCTGGACTTGATCATCAGCGTGCCGATCCCGTAGTGATGGGCGGTGGCGATGATCTGGGTCACGTTGCCGCCACTGGTCAACGGCAGCTCCCAGATCCACATGGCCCGGCCGGCCAGCGGATTGGCGCGTGCGGCGGCGCCCGCCGGCACCACCAGGGCCAGGCAGACGAGAACCATCATGATCACGGGCCAGGGGCGTCCCCGGTGGGGTCCCCGCCACCGGCCACCGCGCGCCCCGCGGACATCCTCCATACGGCGAGCCACCGTAGCGAACAACCCGCCGCGCCGCCGCAAGTTCCGCTGCGGCGGCGCTGGACTGAGTGCGCTCCCCGCCGGCCGGCAGGGAGCGCACCAGCGTCTACTTAACGAACAGGATCTCGGAATACTTCGGCAGCGGCCACAGGTCGTCGGCCACCACCTGCTCCAGCTGATCGGCCGCCTCGCGCACCGCGGTCATGGCCGGGATGACGTGGTCCCGCATGTACTCGGCGTGCTTGAGGATGTCGTCGTGGGGCTGGTTCTCGGCCAGGTTGGCCGACTCCAGCTCCCGGATGGCGTCGACGAATGTGCTCACCAGGGCCTCGGTCTCGGAGGCCAGCTCGGCCAGCTGGGCCGAGAGCAGGAGCGCCAGGTGGCGCGCCGCCGCCGGCAGCAGCATCGTCCGGGCGAGGGCCGCGGCCGTCTCGGCTTCGATGTTGAGCTTGGTCACGTACTGCTCCAGGAACACCTCGTAGCGCGACTCCAGCTCCCGGCGAGACAGGACGCCGTAGTTGGAGAACACCTCCTCGGTGTCATCGGTGAGCAGGTAGGGGAGGGCGTCCGGGGTGGCCTGGAGGTTGAGCAGCCCCCGCGAGGCCGCCTCCGAATGCCACTCGTCGGAGTAGTTGTCCCCGCCGAACACGATCTGCTTGTTGGCCGCGTAGCTGCGCTGGAGAATCGGCCGCAGGGCCGCCTCCAGGTCGGCGCCTCCCTCCAGGGCGTCCTCCAGCTCCTCGGCCAGGTAGTCGATGGCCTCGGCCACGATGGTGTTGAGCACCGTGTTGGGCAGCGACAGCGACATGCTGGAGCCCAGCGCCCGGAACTCGAACTTGTTCCCGGTGAACGCGAACGGGCTGGTCCGGTTGCGGTCGCCGCCGTGCATCGGCAGGGGCGGGAGGACCGGGGTGCCGAGCCCCAAGAACGACTCCGGCGTGGACTCGCCCACCTCGCCGCGCTCGATGGCGGCGAACACCTTCTCCAGCTCGGTGCCGAGGAAGATGGAGATGATCGCCGGCGGGGCCTCGTTGGCTCCCAGGCGATGGTCCTGCCCGGGTGAGGCGATGGAGGCCCGGAGCAATCCCTGGTGCTTGTTGACGGCCTGGATGACGGCCGCGCAGAAGAACAGGAACTGCAGGTTGTCATGGGGGGTGTCCCCCGGATCCAGCAGGTTCTCCCCATCGTCGGTGCCCATCGACCAGTTGTTGTGCTTGCCCGAGCCGTTGACCCCGGCGAACGGCTTCTCATGCAGGAGGCAGACCAGCCCGTAGCGGCGGGCCACGTTCTGCATGACCTGCATGGTCAGCTGCTGATGGTCGGCGCCGACATTGGAGTTCTCAAAGATCGGCGCGATCTCGTACTGGCTGGGCGCCACCTCGTTGTGGCGGGTCTTGACCGGCACGCCCAGCCTCTGCAGCTCGCGCTCGGTGTCCAGCATGTAGGCGAGCACCCGCTCCGGGATCGACCCGAAGTAGTGGTCGTCTAGCTCATGGCCCTTCGGCGGCTTGGTGCCGAACAGGGTCCGGCCGGTGGTGACCAGATCAGGCCGCTCGAAGTAGTACTGCTCGTCGATCAGGAAGTACTCCTGCTCGGGCCCCACCGTGGTGAACACCCGGGAGGCGTGGGAGTTTCCGAACAGCCGCAGCGCCCGCATGGCCGACTTCGACAGCGCGTCCATCGACCGCAGGAGCGGGATCTTGTGATCCAGCGCCTCGCCGGTCCAGGAGGCGAACGCTGTGGGAATGCACAGCAGGGCTCCGTTGGGGTTCTCCAGGATGAAGGCCGGGCTGGTGGGGTCCCACGCGGTGTAGCCGCGGGCCTCAAACGTGGCCCGGATGCCGCCGGTGGGAAACGACGAGGCATCCGGTTCGCCCTGGATGAGCTCGGAGCCGGAGAACTCGGCGAGCGCGGTGCCCTCGCCGGTCGGCATGTAGAAGCTGTCGTGCTTCTCGGCGGTCAGCCCGGTGAGCGGCTGGAACACGTGCGTGTAGTGGGTGGCGCCCTTCTCCAGCGCCCACTCCTTCATCGCCAGCGCGACCGCATCGGCCAGCGTGGTGTCCAGCGCCTCGCCCTTGGCCAGGGTCCGGGCCAGCCGCTGATGGACGTCCTTGGGCAGCCGCTGGCGCTGGACGGCCGGGCTGAAGACGTTCTCCCCGAAGATCTGATTGTCGGTGGCCGTGAGGTCCGGGGCGCCGATCCCGTGCCCGTTGAGGTCCCACTTCGTGGCCAGGACGTTCTTCTGACGGATAGCCATGCTCTTGTGTAGTTCCTTCCTGTCGGCGCCTCGGCGGCGGAGGCGCGCGCGTGAGTGACCGGTCTCGTGGAGACTGAGCTGCAAGGGTAGGTCACGGCCGCGCGCCGGTCACTATCCCAATGGCCAAACCGGGGCCGAACCGGTCGGCCGAACGGCGAAGCGGGCCGCCGCCGGGGGGGCGGGCCGGGCCGCACCAGGAACTGAGAGAATGCCCCACCATGCCCTTGAATGCTGAAATCGGCCCCGTGTCGGTGTACGCGCCGGCCCCGGACCGCTACGACCACGTCGACTACCGCCGCTGCGGCCGCAGCGGGCTCAAGCTGCCGCCGATCTCCCTGGGGCTGTGGCAGAACTTCGGCGACGACCGCCCCCTGGGCGTGTCCCGGGCCATGCTGCGCCGCGCCTTCGACCTCGGCGTCACCCACTTTGACCTGGCCAACAACTACGGGCCGCCCTATGGCAGCGCCGAGATCAACTTCGGCCGTATCTTCGCCGAGGACTTCCGGCATCTGCGCCATGAGCTGGTCATCTCCACCAAGGCCGGCTACGACATGTGGCCCGGGCCCTACGGGGAGTGGGGGTCCCGCAAGTACCTGCTCGACAGTCTGGATCAGAGCCTGCTCCGGATGGGCTTGGACCACGTCGACATCTTCTACTCGCACCGCTTTGATCCTGAGACTCCGCTGGAGGAGACCATGGGGGCGCTTGACTTCGCGGTGCGCTCCGGCAAGGCCCGCTACGTCGGGATCTCCTCCTACGGGCCCCGGCACACCGAGGAGGCGGTGGAGATCCTCCGCCACCTGGGGACCCCGCTGCTCATCCACCAGCCCTCATACTCGATGTTCAACCGCTGGATTGAGCGCGACCTGCTCGGCGTACTGGAGCGCGAGGGCGTCGGCTGCATCGCCTTCTCCCCGCTCGCCCAGGGGCTGCTCACCAACAAGTACCTCGACGGGGTGCCCGAGGACTCCCGGGTCAACCGCGGTCTCCACCTCGACGAGTCGCTGATCACCCCGGAGAACATCGACCGGGCCCGGGCGCTGAACGGCATCGCCCAGCAGCGCGGCCAGACCCTGGCCCAGATGGCGATCGCCTGGACGCTGCGCGACCCCCGCGTGACCTCGGCGCTGATCGGGGCCTCCAGCGTCTCCCAGCTCCAGGACAGCCTGGGAGCCCTCCAGGCACTTGATTTCGACGACTCGGAGCTGGCGGCGATCGACGAGCACGCCGTGGAGGGTCAGATCAACATCTGGTCCCGGTCCTCGGAGGCCTAGGCGAACCCTGGCGGGCGGGTCGACCACGCCAGCGGGCGGCACGGACGCCACTCTGATGCAGAACCGGCAGGAAAACTGCCGCTTTTGCCTCAGAGTCGTCCCGTGTGCGCTGCGGACGTGGTGGGCACGCCGGCGCCAGCTCACCCATTTGTCACGTCGTGATAACGATGAGGCTGCCTGGCGCGTTTGCGCGACAACCTCATAGGACGCATCAGGCGCCAAGACCCCCGCGCAAGTGACGGTCCGGCCGCTCTTCATCGCCAATGCCGTTCGTCTTCCCCCCGGAGCCGCGGTCCCACCCGCCGCCGCGCGGCTACTGCGCGTTGACGATCTGGCCGTTGTTGTTCACGTAGGTCCGCGGCGGCGCCGAGCGCACGGTGACCGTGAACGTTCCGTGCGGTGACCCTCCGCCGCCGGCGAGTACCGCCCGGGCGCGGCCGTTCAAACCGGCGGCCACCTGCCAGGCGATCACGTGGTGTCCCGCCTTCACCGCGGTCACCGCCCAGTCGAAGCGGGCGGTGTGGCCGGGGGCGAGGCGGCCGAGCGCCCAGGTGTTGGAGTAGGCGGTGACGGCCGCACCGGCGCCGCCGTTGCGACAGCTGTACCGGCAGGGGCCCGGAGCGGCGTCCACGATCCACACCGGCCGTGAGGCACTGGCCAGGTAGGGCTGGCTGATGGTGGCGCCGAAGGCCGAGGCGCTCGTCCCCTCGCCGCTGGGCGCCGGATAGGCGCAGGTGACGTTGCAGATCGTCACCGCCACGTCCGGGATGGCCCGATGGCCGGCGTTGCGCACCGCAATCACCAGGTGGGCCTTCTGCGCGAGCTTCTGGGAGGCCGGGAACGAGGCGGTGTCGACCGACACCGGGAAGCGGCCCCGGGGCTCGCTGGAGGCCTGCGTCTGACTGCCCCCGCAGGCCGCGAGCGCAACGCTCGCCCCCAGGGTGGCGATGATCCCGCAGAGCTTCACGTTCCAGGCGCTCAACGCGCGGCCAAGATACCACGGCTCTCCGGGCCGATACGCCGGTTCCCGGGGTGGCGCACCGGTTCTGAGTTGGTGGTTGACTCTGCGGTGACGTAGCCTGTGCGGCGCCCTCAGCCGCCCCGGCGCGGACCCTTCAGGGAGGAACGAGCAACCCGTGATCAGAGCTGTCGCCGACAGGACCTTCCAGCCGACGCGTTCGGTGCTGGAGGAGGTCGGCAACATGATGATCCTGACCGGCCGGACGCTGGTGTCCGCGGTCCGTCCGCCGTACCCCTACGGCAGCGAGTTCACGGCCCAGTTCCTGTTCGCGATCCGGCTGTGCTGGTTTCCGCTGCTCATCTCCACCATCGCCTTCGGCTACGAGGCCCCGGGACTGCAGGCGGCCAACTTCCTGGTGCTGTTCGGCGCCCTGGACCGGCTCGGCGGGTTCTTCGTCCTCGCCTCCATCCGGGAGTTCGCCCCGTTCGTGGACGCCATCGTGCTGGCCGGCGTGGCCGGGACGGCGATCACCGCCGACCTGGGCGCCCGCAAGATCCGCGAGGAGCTCGATGCCCTCCAGGTGCTCGGCGTGGACCCCATCAAGAATCTGGTGGTGCCCCGCTTCCTGGCGCTCATGCTCGTCACCGGGCTGTTTGACATCTATGCGCTCATCTTCGGCGTGTTCGGCGGCATCCTGGCCACCGTGGTCAACCACGCGCCCCTCGGCCCGTTCTTCGCCACCTTCTTCAACAACGCCGAGACGACCGACCTGTGGGGGTCGGTGGTCAAGACGACCCTGTTCGGCGCCATCATCGCCATCGTCTGCTGTTACAAGGGGATGACCGCGTCCGGCGGGGCCGAGGGGGTGGGGCGCGCCGTCAACCAGGCGGTGGTGATCGCCTTCCTGGGCGTGTTCGCGTTCAACTACGCCTTCACCGAGACGCTCCTGGCCACCCATCCGGAGATCACCACCATCATCAAATGAACCAGCTCATCGTCACACCCAAGGGCTGGATCGAGGCGTTCGGCGAGATCGTCAAGTTCGGCGCGCAGATGGTGCGCGACGTGGCCACGCTCCGGGTGCTCAAGTTCTTCGGCGAGGCGCTGCGCCAGGCCGGGATCCTGATCATCTCCTCCACGCTCGTCATCTGGGGGCTGGTGTTCATCATCGGCCTGGAGTGCGGCCTGGAGGGCGGCTACTTCTCCTACAGCGACGGGACCCCGGCGTACTCCGGCGTGTTCGCCGCCTGGTGCGATCTGCGTGAGCTGGTGCCGCTGGTGTTCGGCTACATGATGGCCGCCAAGGTGGGCACCGGGATCGTGGCCGAGTTGGGCTCGATGCGGATCTCAGACGAGATCGACGCCCTGGAGGTCATGGGCATCAGCGGGATGCGCTTCCTCTGTGCCACCCGGCTGCTGGCCGCGCTCATGGTGCTGCCGTTCGTGTACCTGGCCTCCATCGGCGCCGGCTTCTTCGCCAGCTACCTGGCGGTGGTGCAGCAGCTGGGATACGTCTCCTCCGGCGGGTTCTTCTTAATCTTCTGGGAATTCCAGAATCCGCCTGACCTCTTATACAGCCTGATCAAGGCGATGGCGATGGCGATCGTCATCGTGATCGTCGGCTGCTACTACGGCTACAACGCCAGCGGCGGACCCGTGGGCGTGGGGACGGCCACGGCCAAGTCGATGGTCCTCAACCTCGTCTCGGTCCACCTCATAGGCATGCTGGGAACACAGTTGTTCTGGGGCGCCAACCCCCGGGCACCGATCGGAGGCTGACATGGACGATCCGCGCAACATCTCCGACCAGAGCGAGGAGCACAACGCGCAGGCGCGCGGTGCCGAGGTGGAGCTGTCGCCGGAGGAGCGCCGCGAGCAGGTCTCCAGCGCCGCGCCCGACGGCGAGGAGATCAAGGACGTTCCGGAGGAGCCCGGGCGGGAGAGCGAGCGCGACGCCGAGCGGGCGCGGGCCGAGCCGTCCGACGGCGAGCCCCAGGGCGGCGACGGGCGCGGCTCACGCGTCTCGGTCGTCGACGAGTCCCCGCCGCGCCCGGATCCGCCGGAGGGCGAGTCCGACGACGAGTACAAGTGGCATACCTACAAGGTGTATCCGTCCGGGCGACCGGACGCGGTGGAGTTCATCGACACCTACAAGTCGTTCGGCCGCTCCCACATCCTGCGCGGGCTCAACATGGGCCTGCCCGAGGGCATGGTGTCGATGATCCTGGGGCCCTCGGGAACCGGCAAGTCGGTCTGCATCAAGCACATGGTGGGTCTGCTGTACCCCGACCAGGGGGACATCCTGGTCCACGGCGAATCGGTGCCCAACATGCCGGACGACGAGCTGTTCGACATGCGCAAGAAGTTTGGGCTGCTGTTCCAGGACGGGGCGCTGTTCGGTTCCATGAACCTGTTTGACAACGTCGCCTTCCCGTTGCGCCAGCACACCGAGAAGGGCGAGGATGAGGTGGAGGACATCGTCATGCGCCGCCTCAACGAGGTCGGCCTGGGCCATTCCCGGCTCAAGATGCCCAACGAGCTGTCCGGTGGCATGCGCAAGCGGGCCGGGTTCGCCCGGGCGCTGGTGCTGGAGCCTGACATCGTCCTGTTCGACGAGCCGGACTCCGGCCTGGATCCGGTGCGCACCGCGCTGCTGGGCGAGCTGATCCTGGAGATCCACCGCGACATGATGGATGAGGCCAAGGAGAAGCAGCGGGAGCACCTGCCCACGTTCTGCGTCATCACCCATGACATCATGAGCGCCCGCCGCGTGGCCGACTACATCAACGTCCTGTGGAAGGGTCGGATCGTGGAGGCCGGCCCGGCCGAGGACATGCTCAACTCAGAGAATCCGTTCATCCGCCAGTTCCTGTCCGGGGAGTCGCAGGGGCCACTGACGATGGACTGACGGGCGCCGCATCGGCGCCCGTCCGCCGGTCTGCCGGTAGCCTCAGGGCGTCATGACGGCGAAGCGGTTCGAGCGGCTCAGCGGCGCCGCGGCCCGACGTCCGGTTCTGACGGTGGCCATCGTCCTCGCCCTGGCGCTCGCCGGCGGGCTGCTGGCGCTCGGGCTCAGACCGTCCGCGGGCATCGACACGTTCGTCGGCGCCTCCTCGCCCAGCTACCGCGCCACCATCGACGACGAGCGACAGTTCGGCGACCAGGCGGTGATCATCCTCGTCCACGAGTCGCTGCCGAACCTGGTGGAGACCAAGGACCTGGGCACGATCACCCAGCTGGAGGCCTGTCTGGCCGGGCAGACGGTGGTGGCCAATTCCACCCTGCATGCGTTCACCCCGGCGCCGGCGGGCGCCCAGCCGCCGTACGGGGGCTGGGGCAGCCCGTGCGGCCATCTCATGAAGTCCCACGCCACGCAGGTGGTCTACGGGCCGGGAACGTTCCTCAACCGGGCCGTGGCCGCGGTCAACACCCAGATCGCCACCATGATGACCAGCGTCCGCCGGGCGACGCAGGCGGCGGAGTCCTCGGCCTACCGGCTGGCCATCGGCAAGGGCATGACCCGTAAGCAGGCGCTCGCGGAGGCCAACTCGGCGGGCACGGTCGAGTACCAGCAGCAGCTCCAGAGCCTGGAGCAGATGGCGGTCACCTCGGGGATCAACGGCACGCCGTCGATCGACGACCCGCAGTTCATCCCCCAGATCGTGTTCGACCAGACGCGCGGGGTCAACCAGCCCAAGGCGCGGTTCGCCTACCTGTTTCCCGACAAGAACTCGGCGCTGATCCAGGTCCGGCTGCGCTCCTCGCTCAGCGATCAGCAACAGGCCCAGGCGATCTCCTGGATCCGTCAGGCGATCCGGATGCCCATGTTCCGCTCCCGGTACGGCGCCACCTACACGGTCACCGGCGTGCCGGTGGTGATCAATGACCTGGCCGGCCAGATCACCAGCTCCATCGCCGGCCTGCTCCTCGCCGCTCTGCTGGTCATGGCCGCCGCCCTTCTGCTGGTGTTCGGACCGGCGCTCAGGGCGGCTCGGCGTCCGGCCTCGCCGGATGGGGCCGGCGCCCGGTCATCCGGCGGCCCGCGGCTGCTTCCGCTGGCCATCGCCCTGGCCGCCAGCGGGATCACCTTCGGCCTGCTGGCGGTGCTCGGCGCCGGGCTGACGTTGGCCTCAATCGCCGTCCTGCCGATTCTGATCGGGCTGGCCGTCGACTACGGCATCCAGTTCCAGGCCCGGGCCCAGGAGGCGGGATCGGGGGCGCCCGGAGACGTGGGGCGCGCGGTGGGACGGGCCGCGCCGGCCATCGCCACCGCCGCACTGGCCACCGGCACCGGATTCCTCGTCCTGCTGCTGTCCCCGGTCCCCATGGTCCGGGGGTTCGGCCTGCTGCTGGTGGTCGGCATCGCGGTGGCGTTCGCCTGCGCGCTCACCGCCGGCTCGGCGGCGCTCGTCCTGGCCGAGCGTGACGGTGGGGTGATCGCCGCCTCGTTGCGCGGGGCCGGTGAGCTGGTCGGCTCCTGCCTCCGTGGTGCCGGCGGGCTGGTGGGGGGTCTGCGCCGGCGCGGGCGGCGGGGCGCCTTCCGGCGCGGCCGGCCGGTGGCCCACGGCCGCTCCGGGACGGGTGCGGGGCTGGCCGGCCGGGTGGCCACGGCCGCCGTGGGTCGCCCGGGACGGGTGCTGGCGGTGGCGGCCGTGCTGGCCGTGGGGGGCTGGGCGGCCGACACCCAGATCCCGGTCCAGTCCGACGTGACCAAGCTGGTGCCGACGTCCATGCCGGCCCTGCGCCACCTCAACACCCTGGAGCGGGTGACCGGGGTCTCCGGCGAGATCGACGTCACCGTGCGCGCGGCCAACGTGGCCACGCCGCAGGTGGTGAGCTGGATGATCCAGTACGAGAACCAGCTGCTCAGCCACTATGGCTACGTGGAGGAGAGCGGGTGCGCCCAGGCCACCCTGTGCCCGGCGCTGTCCCTCCCGGACCTGTTCTCCACCGGCGGTCGGCCGCCCACGGCGTCCCAGCTGTCGCCAGCGACGATCACCGGGCTGCTGGGGGCGGTTCCGGCCTACTTCAAGGAGGCGGTGATCACGCCCAACCAGCGCGAGGCCACGCTGGCCTTCGGCATCCGGCTGATGCCGCTGGCCCGTCAGGAGCAGGTGCTCGGTTACATGCGCTCCCGGCTGCATCCCCCGGCCGGGGTGACCGCCCGGCTGGCCGGCCTGCCGGTGCTGGCCGCCGACGCCAACGCCTCGCTGTCCTCCACCGGGCATCGGTTCCTGACCCTCATCGTGGGGTTGCTGGCGGTCGGGCTGGTGCTCCTGATCGTCCTGCGCCGTCCGGCGCGCGCCCTGGTCCCGCTGGTGCCGATTGCGCTCGCCACCGGGTGGTCCTCGCTCATCCTGTTTGCCACCGGGATCCCGCTCAACCCCATGTCGGCCACCCTGGGGGCGCTGGTGATCGCCATCTCCACGGAGTTCAGCGTCCTGCTCTCCGAGCGCTACCGCCAGGAGCGCGCCGCCGGCCATGACCTGGGCCCGGCGCTGGCGCAGACCTACCGCTTGACCGGGGCCGCGGTGGTCGCCTCCGGGGTGACGGCCATCTGCGGCTTCGGCGTACTGGTGTTCTCCAACATCACCATGCTGCGCGACTTCGGCTTCGTCACGCTCGTCGACCTGACGGTTTCGCTGGGGGGCGTTCTGCTGGTGCTGCCCGCGGTGCTCGCACTGTCTGAGCGGGGCGACTTCCGGGAGCGCCTCGGCGCCCAGCCGGGATCCCGCCGGCCCCGGCTGGGTCGGCTCGCCCGGCGCCGGCGCCGGGCCCGGGTGGCGTGAGCCCCGGCTCCGAGCACCGGCCGGCGGACCCGGACGCGCCGACCCCGCTGCCGGCCCTTCCGCGGCTGGACCCCGACCGGGCGGGGCCGGAGCCCCCGGCGGCCGCGCCGGCCGAGCACGCTGGTGAGCGGCGTCCGTACCGGCCGGTCACCGTCGATCCGCGCCCGTATCGGTGGCTGGTGGGGATCATCGGGCTGGTGCTCGTCCTGGGCGTCGGCGCCTACCAGTTCATCACCCACGGCACCCGGTCCTCCGGGGTGCCGCCGGGGGGGCGCCTGCATCTGTTCGCCGCCCCGCTGGCCGCCAGCACCCTCACCGGCGACCCCAATCCGCATCCCACCTGCTCGCCCGCCCACCATGACCGGCGGGCGCTCAACCTGTGCCTTCTGGCCGCTCGCGGTCCGGTGGTGCTCGGCTTCTTTGTGCTGGGGGCGCCGTCCTGCCAGCGGCAGGTGACCGCGCTCCAGGCGCTGGCGCAGCGCTACCGCTCGGTGCAGTTCGCCGCCGTGGCCATCAACGCCGGCCATGCCGCGACCGCGTCCGCCGTGGTCGCGCACCACTGGACGATCCCGGTCGGCTACGACCGGGACGGCACCGTGGCGCAGCTGTATGACGTCGTCGCCTGTCCGATGGTGGAGATGGCCGCCCGGGGCGGGATCGTCCGCACCCGCCTGATCGGCAACCGATGGCAGACGGCGGCGGCCCTGGCCCCCTACGTGCGGGCGCTGGCCACCCGGGGATGAGCCATCGGGCCCCGGAGCGAGAGGTTCTGCGCGCTGGACCGGTGGCGCCGGAGCTGCGCGCCGAGTTTCCAGGGCTGCGGCTGATCTGGCTCTCGGTCCCGGGACGGGCCGGCGCCAGTCCCCCCGGGCTGCGCCGCCGCCTGCGCGCGCTCTCGGATCGCTACCGGGGCCCGAGCGTGGTGACGATGCGGGTCAAGGCGGTTCCCCACGCCTACCGGGCGTTCTTTCGCCAGATCGGCCTGGACCCCGACATTCAACGGATCCCGGGGGAGGCGGCCGCCGTCGACCGGCTCCTGCATGGCGAATTCCGGTCGGTGGACCGGATCACCGACGCCTGCCTGGTGGCCCTGGTGGAGACGGGGGTGCCGGTCTGGGCGGTGGACGGCGCCGCCGTCGACGCGGCCGGGCTCGGCCTGCGCACGGCCGGTCGGAGCGATGCCGACAGCGGCGTGCCGGCGGCTGCCGGCAGCCTGGTGGTGGCCGACGGACGCCGGGCCCACGCCGTCCTGTTCGCCGATCCACCCCCGGACCGGCGACCCGGCGCCCGGACCCGCCGGATCGTCCTGTTCGCGCTCGGCGTCGATGGCGTGCCCCAGATCCACCTGGAGGAGGCGATGTGGCTGGCCGCCGAGCTGGTGGTGGGGCCGGAAGATGGGGGAGGCACGCCGCCCTGCTGGTAAGGTGGGCCGATGGGTGCCACCACGCATCCCGGGTTCCAGGACAGCGGCGGGCGGGCGGGCTCCACGACCCCTCCCGGCCGGGTCGGAACCGCCTCGCCGCCGGCTCAGGCCGCGGCTCGCCGGGCATTGCGATCCCAGATCGCCCGGCTGGAGCGCGAGCTGGCCGGGGCGTTCGTCAGCGCCTACCCCATGGGCGGTCTGCCCCAGCCGGATCCGGTGCCGGGCCAGCCCCGCTTGCTTGACCTGGGCGAGCTGGAGCGGATCCGGGACGCGCTCACCGCGCGCCTGCGCGACGCCCAGGTGGAGATCCGCCGGCGCGCTGACGAGCAGGCCGAGAAGCGACAGGCGCTGGAGCTCATGCTCCTGCATCCCGCCGAGCACCGGTTTGAGCGCATCTCCTGCCAGGAGCTGGGCGAACCCGGGTGCGGGGTGTGGCAGGTGCGACCCCGGCTGGGCCTGATCGGCATGCTGATGGGGTGGTGGCAGGTCAAGTTGTCCTCCGGCTGTCCGTTACCCCAGGGTCATGGGCGTGCGCCCGTGGCCCGGATTGCGCACCGACCCGGCGCCCTGACGGCGTAGGCGAATGCGCACGCTGCTGAGGACGGGCACCGGGGCGCTGCTCGTCGTCCTCATCATGTTCATCGGCAGCCTGGTGCTGTGGGTGGGGACGCCTCTGCTCTGGCTGTGGGTGGCCTCGCAGATCCAGGGCGCCACCGAGTCGCTGGGGACCGCGTTGGGGGCGGCGTTCGTCGGCGTGGTGGTCACCATCGGTGCCCTGGCCGGACTGCTCGCCCGGCTCAGCGACGTCTACCGGGCCAACTGCCGGGCCCGGGGGCTGACCGATCCGGGGCACGTGATGCTGGAGGGGGTGCTGGTGGTCAGCGCCGGCCTGACCATCTGCGCGTTCGTCATCTGGTTCTTCTTCCTGGCCGGCGCCAGCCCGGTTCCCCTCGGTATGAACCTGTAGCCGGAGGGGAGCGGCCGGACCGGACGTGCCTGCACCCAGCACCAGGCACGTCCGGCACGGATACCCACGCTCGCCCTCCTACGCGCCGACCAACTCCATCTCCCGGCAGTCGGACTCGGCCAGCGAGGCCGCCAGCACCCGCCGCTGGCGTTCGGTCAGAGTCCCCACCGGTTTCGTTTCCACAATGTGGTTGCGCGAGAGGAACTTGCGGCACCTCGTGCTGCCCCAGCGCCGCTGGCTGATCAGAAGATCCCCGATGGGCCAGCTCTGCGCGGCGTCAGGACAGTCGAGAATGACTTCCGCGGCGGAGACCTGCCCGAGCGCGATGCTGCGCTTCAGGGCTGCGCGCGCGAGCCGGATCTGGTTGGCTCGCTCAAGCGCACGCAGGCGCTGAGGCTCCGGGGTCTTCAGGGCGGTTTGCGTCATGTATGGCTCTCACTTCCCAACTCTCGGGTCCGCCGCAGCGGACGTTGACCAGTAACAGCGGTGGCGTCGCCCCGGGCACGCCAGATCGCCGGCCCTGCCTACTTTTTTCGAGCCGTCAAGGCTCTTGATATCTGACGGTGGCTCCGGAGCCGATCACTCGCGCGGCGGGAGCCCTTTGGTCACCCGACCGCCACCGTCATGCGACGCTTAGGAACCTAGAACAACGGATCGGTCACAGCAATGTCACACCGCGATGACATGCGCTTAGAGCGCCTTTTTTATCCGGCCCGGGTTCTTGTGCGGGAGTGGACAAGTCGCCGCCGCCGCGGGTGTTCGCACTGCGCCCAGCGGTGCGAGTCGCGGCAGCGACCGGGTGGACGGATGTCCGATGCCAGGCGCCTACTCAGCGCCCGGCAGCGGGCCGTGCTCGGACTCAAACGTCCGCTTCACGGTGGCGAAGGCGTCCAGCGCCTGATCGAGCGTGGCCCGGTCATGGGTGGCCATCACGCTGGTGCGCAGCAGCGCCCCCGCCGGGGGAACGGCTGGATGGAGCGCCGTGTTGACGAACACGCCCGCCTCATACAGCGCCTTCCACAAAAACGCGGCCTTCCAGTCGTCGCCCACAATCACGGGCACCACCGGAGTGACCACCTCGGTCCCGTCGGCCAGCCGGGTGGGGGCCACCACTCGGAAGCCGAGCGCACTGAGACCGGCGTGCAGGTAACGGGCGTTGTCCAGGACCCGGGCAAACAGCGCCGGCCCCTCATCGGAGCGGCAGATCCGCACCGCGGCCAGCGCTGCCCCCACGGCGGCCGGCACCGAGGAGGCGGTGAACATGAACGGGCGCGACTGGATCCGGAGGTACTCGATCACCTCGCCGGCGCCGGCGATCACCCCGCCGCAGGAGGCCAGCGACTTGGAGAAGGTGGCCATCCGCAGGTCGACGCGGTCCTCGACCCCCAGGAGCTCGCAGGTCCCGGCACCCCGGCGCCCGAGCACCCCCAGGGCGTGCGCCTCATCGACCATCAGCCGGGCGCCGTAGCGTGCGCACAGGTCGGCGATCTCGGGCAGCGGGGCGACGTCACCCTCCATGGAGAACACGCCGTCGACCACCACCAGGATGCCACCGCCGTCCCGGGTCGCCATCTCCAGACGCTTCTCCAGCAGGTCGACCCGGTTGTGGCGAAACGGGCGCAGCTTGGCCTGCGAGAGCAGGCAGCCATCGAGAATGGAGGCATGATCGCCGGAATCGGCGATGACCGTGTCGCCCGGCCCCAGCAGCGTTCCCAGCGCGCCCAGGTTCGCCTGGTGGCCGGTGGTGAACACCAGGGCGTCCTCGGTGCCCAGCCAGTCGGCCAGCTCGCGCTCCAGCTCCAGGTGCAGGTCGATGGTTCCGTTGAGAAAGCGGGACCCGGTCAGGCCGGTGCCGTACTTGTGGACCGCATCGATGGCGCCCTGGCGCACCCGCTCGTCCCCGGTGAGCCCCAGGTAGTTGTTGGAGCCGAGCATGATCCGGCGGCTGCCCTCCATCTCCACCACCGGGAGGGTGGGGCCCTCCAGGACGTGGAAATACGGGACGACCCCCAATTCGCGGGCCGCCTTGAGCTGCTCCATGCGCTCGTTCTCACGAGCCTTGGCGAAGACGTCGATGGTCGCTGTCGGCATACGGACCCGCCTAATCGTATCCGGCTCACCCATCTGACCTCGGCGGGCGGGGGCGCCTTTCAATCGACCGCCCGCGCTGTCACCATATGCCGCCCATGTCAGACCATGAGCTCACCCATCCGCCCGCGCCGCCTCCGGTCGATGCCGAGGTCGTCACCGACGAGGGAACCGTCGACGGGGTGCCGGTCCTGGCCGAGGTGCGGGCGCTGGAGCCGGTCACGCCGGCCGCGCTGCCCGCCGTCCAGGCCGCGGCGGCGGCCGCCACCGGGTTCGTGGCCGGGGCGGCCACGCTGGCTCTGGTCCGTCGGCACAGCGCCCGCAAGCTGGCCCGGTCCCGCGGGCGCCAGCGCCGGGGCGGCGAGGGGCTGCCGATCGTCGCCTCGCGCAGCTTCCTGGTCGACGTGCACCTGATCGCCAAGCCCAGCGAGTGAGCGCGGGCTACGCCCTCGAGGTCCGCCTTGAGGTCCGCCCCCGATGGGTGTTCCGCCTCTCCCGCCGGACCGGCCTGGACCGGGTGGCCCGCATCCGGGGCGGCGTCCTGCATCGGCTGATCCACTGCGAGGGCCAGCCGGTGGCCCTGCGAGTGGCCCAGATCAGCGCCGATCGGGTCCTGTTGGGCGCCCGGGCCGACAGCCGCGAGGCCGCGGAGTGGGGGATCGCCCGGATGCGGGCCGCGCTCGGCATCGACCAGGACCTGCGCCCGTTCTATGAGCGGTTTCGCTTCGACCCGCTGATCGGCCCGGCGGTGCGGGCCAACCCCGGCCTCCGGGTGGCCGCACGGCCCGATCCGTTCGAGGCTCTGGCCTGGGCCATCTGCGAGCAGCTGATCGAGTACGAGCGGGCCGCGGCCATCCAGCGCCGGATCGTGGCCGCGCTCGGCCGCCGCTGCCTGAACACCGGGCTGGCCGATTCCCCGCCGGCGGCGGTGCTCGCCGCTCAGGCCCCGGCTCGACTGCAGTCGTTCGATCTCAGCGCCGGCCGGTCCCTGGCGCTCATCCGGGCCGCCCGGGAGGTCGCTGCCGGGCGCGTCGACCTCGCCGACCCCGATCATGAGCGGGGCTGGCGGCGGCTGCGCCGGATTCCCGGGATCGGCAGCTGGACTCTGCAGACGCTCGGTCTGACCGGGCAGGGGCGGCTCGACCAGCTGCCGGCCGGTGACCTGGCCTATCTGAAGCTGGTGGGGCGCCTCCAGAACGCCGACCCGCGGGCGCGGGCGACCGAGGAGGAGGTGGAGCGCTTCTTTGCCCCCTATGCCCCCTGGGCCGGCCTGGCCGGGCTGCACGCGCTCCACGGCGCCGGGAGCGCCGGCGCGCTCCGGCTCGCCGCCTGAGACAAGCGGGAGACCTGTTAGGCGTGCACCGGGGAGACGGTCAGCGTGGTCCCGCACGGCCGGACCGCGGGCGCCCGACGCAGCGACACCCGCACCCAGTGCACGGGGCGCCCCGGAGCCGCCGCCATCGCTGACGCCGCGGTCCGGCAGACGTGGGCGTGGGCGTACTCCCGGTTGGTGACCAGGCCGATGCCGAAATGGGCCATCGCTCCGGGAGCCACCACCACCGGCCGGGGAGCGGCCTGCGCGTCGGCGAAGAAGCCGGAGCCGCGGCTGACGTGGAGGGGAAGCCGCCGGCCGGCGGCGTCCAGCAGCGCGGCCTGCGGATAGCCGCGCAGGCGGCAGGCGGTCGGCGAGACGTTGCGGAGCGCCAGGGTGAGCTCCAGATGGCCGGTGGCGCCGTCGGTCTTGGCGTAGCTGGCGGTCAGCTGGGAGCTGTGGCAGGCGGCGATGATGCCCAGCCCCGGGGTCCGCGCCGACGACGTGGGGGACGTCGTGCTCGGCGAGGTCGTCTGCGAGCTCCCGCAGCCCGCCGCCAGGATCGTCACCACTCCGGCGACCACCGCGGCGGCGGGGAGGGCGGGGAGGGCGGGGAGGGCGGGGAGGGCGGGACCTCTATACCTCGATCGACCCGGCATCGGCGACATCGTAGGCAGCCTCCGGTGGCGGGCGCGCAACCGCGCTCTCACGGTCCCTGGCCGGCCAGCAGCTGGTTGGTCTCGGCCCCGGCCACCGTGGCTGGGTTGGTGATCAGATGCTGGCTCAGCATCCACTCGCCGAACGCCGTCCAGCGCCGGGGATCCTGCCAGCCCCAGGGGAGGTTTGCCCCCGCCGGGAAGTACGACGACAGCGTGGCCCGCACGCTGGCCAGCTGCAGCTTGGTGGTCAGCGACGGGTTGGCCTGCACCAGGGCCGCCACCCCCGCCTCCGGGTCGGTGCGGACGGCGGCGTAGCCCCGGCCGACGGCCTGGACGAATCGCCGCAGCTCATTGCTCTTGGTGGCCACGTCATTCTCGGTGGTGACCAGGACGAGCTCGTCATAGGTGGGCACGCCGGCGCGCTCGATGTGGATCACGTTGGGATGCTTGCCGTCCTGGGCCAGCTGGATCGCCTCGTAGTTCCAGTAAGCCCCCAGAGCGGCGTCGATCCGCCCGGAGAGGAGCGCCGGCACCAGGTTGGCCCCGACGTTGGTGTCAGTGACCGAATGCGCCGGCACGCCGGCCTGGTGGAGGATCGTCTGCAGGAACGCGCGCTGGTAATTGATGCCGGCGTCGCCCACCCGCTTGCCCCGGAGCTGCGCGGGTGAGGTGATGTGCTTGGCGCGGAGCGAGACGATCGAGGTCAGCGGCCGCTGGATGATGGCGCCGATCGCCACCAGCGGCTCTCCCCTGTCCCGGGCGAGCAGGAGCTCAGGCTCGTAGGACACGGCGACGTCGACCTTGCCGGCGGCCAGCAGTTGCAGGGGCGTCGCCGGATCGGTCGGCGTCTGCACGTGAACGTTGAGACCGGCGGCGGCAAAGTAGCCCTTGGCCTGGGCGTCATAGATCCCCACGTGGTCGGCGTTGGGCAGCCAGTCGAGCATCAGATTCAAGGTCTGCGCCTTGGACGCCGTCGGCGTCAGCACATCCTGCTTCTCGCCGCACGCGGCCAGCGCCAGGGCGGCGGCCAGGGCGCAGGCGAGCAGGGCGATCCGTTGGGCACGTCGTCTCATCCGTCGAGGTCTCCTATCGGTCGGTAGGCCCAGGGCAGCGTCAGCCGCTCGGCCAGGCTCAGCAGCGCAAACAGCACGATCGCAAACACCGACATGACGACCACGGCGGCGTAGGCCCGGGCCGTCAGCAGCTGGGGGATCGACTGCTCAAACAGATATCCCAGTCCCGCGTTCGCCCCCGCCTGCTCGGCGAACAGGGCGCCGATCACCGCCACCACCACGGCGATCTTCACGCCCGTGAACACCCCCGGGAGCGCCGAGGGCAGCTCCACCATCCAGAAGATGCGCCGGCGGGGGGCGTCGAACGTGCGCATCAGCTTGATCAGCTCCCCGTCGACGGCGGCAAAGCCGGCCATCGTGGTCACGACGATGGGGAAGAACGACACCAGCGCGATGACCACCAGCTTGGGACCGAGGCCGAACCCCAGCCACAGCACCAGAACCGGGGCCAGCATGGGAATCGGGATCGTCTGCGAGGCGACCAGCACCGGGTAGAACGCGCGCCGCAGGGCGACCACGAAGTGCATCACCGAGGCCAGGGCCAGCGCGGCGGCCGTCGCCACCAGGATGCCAAGCACTATCTCCTCGGCGGTGACCAGGAAGCTGGACCACAACAGGCCGCGGTTGGCATACAGCGACCGGGCCACCGCATGAGGCGGCGGCAGGATCAGCGGGTCGGCGCCGCCCAGGTCGACGTAGAGCTCCCAGATGCCGAGCAGGGCCAGCACCACCAGCGCCGGGCGCCACAGCCCCCTCACGTCCCCACCCCCAGCGCCTCCAGCACCCGCTCGCGCAGGGCGACGATCTCCGGATTGGTCCGTCTCCGGGGGCGCGGGGCGCTCACCGCCAGCTCCCGGATCACCCGTCCGGGGCGCGCCGACATGACCACCACCCGGTCGCCCAGCAGCACCGCCTCCTCCACGTCATGGGTCACCAGCACCACCGTGCGACGCTCGGCCCGCAGGGCCTCGGCCAGCCAGCCCTGCATCTCGGCCCGGGTGATGGCATCCAGCGCGGCAAAGGGCTCGTCGAGCGCCAGCACCGGCTTGCCGGCCAGCAGGGTGCGCAGGAACGACACCCGCTGGCGCATCCCCCCGGAGAGCTCGGCCGGCCGCGTCCGCTCAAAGCCCTCCAGCCCGAAGCGCTCCAGCCAGGGGGCGGCCGCGGCCCGGGCCGCGTCCCGGGGCAGGCCGCGGGCCCGCAGGGCCAGCGCCGCGTTGTCCAACGCGCTGGACCAGGGCAGGAGCAGGTCACGCTGGGGCATGAGGGCCGCGGGCGACGCCTCGATGGTGCCCGCGTCGGGCCGCTGGAGCCGGCAGATGAGCTCCAGCAGCGTCGACTTGCCACAGCCGCTGGGCCCCACCACCGCCACCACCTCGCCGGCGGCGGCCGAGACCGACACGTCGGCCAGGGCATGCACCGTCCCCGCGCGGCCGGCGAAGGTTCGGTACACGTGCTCCACGTGGACGTGACCGGGGGCGTGAAGCTCGGATGACTCCTGGGACGGAGTCTCGGTCACCACTGGGCTAGCTCCCTCCGCGGGCATTACCCCACAGGTTCGAAGGGTCAGCGCCGGGCCGCGAGGTCAACGCGAGGGGCGCTATCTCAGCCGGCGTACCCGCCAGCCCCCCTGGTTTGCAGATCTGGCCGATGATGCTACCGCGCCCCATCCTGTGCCGGAGCCCCGTGCGGTAACGTGCCGCCGATGCTTGCCGGGAGCGCCCGGGCGCGCGGGGCCGCCGCGGTGCTCCTGCTGGGGATGATGACGCTGCTGGCGCTGGCGGCTCCGGGCGCCGCCCGCGCCGTCGGGCGCCCGCGCTCGGCCGGGAGCGTGCCGGCCGGCTTTCACCCGCGGATCCGGCACGCCATGGGCCTCATGCCCGCCCACGGCAGCGCCGCCCCGGTGAACCCCAGCGGCATTCCGGTCGCCTACCACGGCGGGCCGGTGATGCGCAATGTCACCATTCACACCGTGTTCTGGGCCCCGGCCGGCTACCGGTTCGACGGGGCGCCGGGCCCGCAGACCCTTGGCTATCGGCCGCTCATCGAGCAGTTCCTCAGCGACGCCGCCCACGACTCCGGATCGGCGGCCAACAACGTGTTCTCGCTGCTCAACCAGTACGGGGACGGAGCCGGGAACGGCAGCTACACGCTGCATTACAACCCGGCCGTCGACTCCATCACCGACACCGATCCCTACCCGCCGGGGTCCAGCCAGTGCCCGTCGCCCTCGGGCACGGCCACCTGCATCAGCGACCTGCAGCTCCAACGGGAGCTGGACAAGCTCATCGGACCGGCCGATCCCGGGGCCCGCGGGTTGTCCAACGTGTGGCTCCTGTTCCTGCCCCCGGACGTCGACACCTGCCTGACCCTGGGCTCCTGCGCCACCAGCGCCTATGCCGGCTACCACTCGCTGTTCGATCTCGGCCACGGGCCCACCGTCTACGCAGCGATCCCCGATCCGCTCCTGGAGTTCACCCCGCCGTCCGGATCGGACCCGGAGGGCAACCCGGAGGCCGAGTCGACGATCGACACCGTCGCCCACGAGGCGGTGGAGGCGGTCACCGATCCGGACGGAACCGGGTGGATGGACCCCAACGGCTACGAGACGGGCGACAAGTGCGAGACCGGTCCCCAGCAGGGGACGCCGCTGGGGTATGCCGCCGACGGCGCGCCGTACAACCAGGTGATCAACGGCCACCAGTACCTCGTCCAGGACATGTGGTCCAATGCCCGCGGCGGGTGCGTGTCGGCCTCCTCGGCGGTCGGCTCCACCCCCGGGCTGCACACCATCCGCCTGGGCCAGTTCAGCCCCCGGGTGAGCGGCCGAATCGGCGCCGACAGCGCCCGGGGACGCTTCCCGGTCCTCGTCGTCCTGGCCCGGGCGGGCACTCCGGTGGCCACCGCCCAGACCCTCACCCGGGCCGACGGGACCTGGGGCCCGGTGACGCTGCGCGGCGCCGACGGCCGGCCCCATGCCGTGGGCGACGACCGTGACCAGCTGGAGGTCCTGTACGGCACCTCGCCGTCGGCCCCCACGCCGGACTTCATCCAGACGGGCGATGGGGGCAACCCGTTCACCGAGTCCGGCTTCACCGGCTGGTTTGCCCTGGATCACGGCACCGCGGTGCTCACCGGGGGACGCCGGTCGGCGGTGGTGGTCGGCCCCTGCGCCCAGACCGGCGTCCTGTCGGTGCGGGTGGGGGGCAGCTCACCCCGGAGTCGCCGGTCGACCTGTGCCAGAACGCGGCCGATGCGGCCGCCCTCACCGTGCCCCGCATCGGATCGGGAACGCCGGTGACGCTGACCAGCAGCGACAACCGGGGCGAGTATCTGGGCGGTCCCAACGGCGCGCTGGTCTCGATGACCGTGGCCCTGGGCGAGCCCAACAGCGTCGCCGCCGTCGCCGACGCCCAGCTGGCCGCCCCGGTGGGCGGCTTTCCCACCTGCACCGCGTTTCTGCGCATCCGGACGGTGCGCTGCTCCGGACTGGTCCCGGGTGCGCGCTACCGGCTGCTGCGCCGCGGCCGCGCCCTGTCCCGGCGACGGGCGGGGAGCGCCGGCGCGGTGACGATGACCGGCCTGGCGGTCCACGGCGGCGACGTGCTGGCGTTGGTCAATGCGGCCGGGCGGCACCTGACCGCCCTGCACGTGGCCCATCTGCACGTGGGAATCATCGGCAACCAGACGGTGGCCGCCTCCGGCGCCTGCCAACCGGGCGACTACTGGGCCCTGCCGGTGACCAGGACACCGACCAGCGCCGCGGTCGGTCTCGGCATCGCCGGCACCGGAAGGGTGTGTCCTGACAGCGGCCGGGCCCGCGGGTTGCCCACCGCCGTCATCGCCCAGACCGATGAGTTCAGCGGCGGGGCCACCGAGAACCAGGTGCCGCTGATCCGGTCGACCGCCCCCATCCAGGACGAGACCCTCTACGGGGCGTTCATCGCCTCGGCCCAGTCCGGGCTCCCCGGCCCCCACGGATCGGTCTCGGCGGGCGGGGTGCCGATCGCTCTCACCATCAGACCCGCCGGCTCCCGGGCGCGGGTGTTCCGGGCCGCCAACGTCGACACCCGGCGGGGGGTGGCCGTCCCGGCGCTGACCCCCGGGGCCTACGTCGCCACCTGGCTGCTCCACGACGCCGCCGGCGATACCCGGACGGTGACCACCCGGTTCGTCGACGAGGCCTGACCGGATCTAGCCGTCCAGCCGGGCCAGCCGGCGCAGGAACCCGGGCCCCGGATCCGGCGCCAGCCGGGCACATCCGGCGCAGGCGGTGGTGTCCGGGGCGGCCGGGTCGGAGAACCCGTAGCCGGAGACGATGCGCCGGGTGCCGAGATAGCCGTTGAGCAGGCGGCCGGCCGGGGTGCGGTGGCGGGGCGGGCCCGCGCTCAGTCCGGCCAGCAGCTCGATCCCCGGATGAGCCGTCTGCGCCTGCGCGGCCTGGAGCCCGAGCAGGGCCGCGTAGGCGTCCGGCGGGCTCGGCGGCATCCGGACCTGCGCCTGGTAGACGTCGGCGTAGGCCGCGGCCTGGGCGGCGATCCGCAGCCGGATGAACTGCGCGTCCCACGCGGCGGCCGGGGTACGGGGCTCCAGCGCGGCCACCAGGCTCACCGCCGGGGCGGCGATGAACAGCAGCCCGTGAGCGTGAGCGGCCTGTCCGGCCAGCCGGTAGTAGCGGGCCGGATGCCGCTGCTGGCCCAGCGGGGTCGACCGGGCGTGGGCGGCGGCGTAGATGACGGCGCTGGTGCCCGCCGGGAGCCGGCCGGTGTTGACGGCGCCGATCAGGCTGGCGGCGTTGGTGAAGGTGGCGGCCCGCAACGCGGTCGGCATCCCCAGCGCGGCCAGGGTCGCCGGGCTCGTTCCGGTGACGAACGTCCGCGGGGTGTTGAACAGGTGCGCGGTGACGTCGGGCGCGGTGGTGTGCAGCCGGGTCAGGTCGGCCGCGGAGATGAGCCATCCGGGCGCCGGGTCCGGCTGGGTGCCGTCGCCGGCCTGGGCCTCGGCCGCGTAGTCGGCGAACAGCAGCTGCCCGACCCCGCCGGCCGGATCGCCGCAGGCGAAATCGGTGTAGGTGGTGGGCGCGTAGGACCAGTCGGCGACGATCGTGCCGGGCAGGTCGAAGGCGAACCCGACGACGCCGATCCGCTTGCTGGCCAGGTAGTCAAGCAGCAGCGGAGCGACCACCGGGGCGTTGGCCACGCAGTTGGTGGTGGCGTTGGCCTGCCATTCGCTGACGATGACCGGAACCCGGCCGCTGATCCGCCCAAACGCCCGCTCCCATGTGCTCAGTCCCTTGGTCAGCGACGGGTAGTGGATGCCGTAGGCAAGCTGCGGATCCGATGGGTCGGCCGGGTCGGTGAGGCCCGGCAGGCCGGCCAGCGTCTGCTCGCCCGCCAGCCCGGGGATGACGATCACGTTGGACGGGGCGACCGTCCGGATCTCGTCGACGAGCGTCTGCATGCCCACGGCCGCACAGCTGCCGTTGGGGTACAGGACCTCACCTCCGTCGCGCCACAGCTGCCAGTCGGCGCCGGTGGGGGCGATGGCGGGCTCGTTGTACAGCTCAAACATCACGCCGCTGTCGCCCGCAAACAGGGGGGCGATCTCCTCCCAGGCGCGCTCGGCGCCGCCGTCCGGAAGCGGGCAGCGGGTCGGTTCGCCGGCCGGAGGCTCAGCCTGCAGGGAGATGATCACCGCCAGGCCGAGCGCCCGGGCGGCCTGGACGCCGTCACGCACCTCCTGGACGTAGGCCGGGGAGTACAGCGGCCCCTGGGGGTCGAGGCCGAACTCGCTCACCTGAAAGCGGACGAGGTCGGCATGCTGGGCGACCGCCGCCTGCAGCTCGGCGGCGCCGAAGTGCGTGTGGGCGGGGATGTACTTGCCGCTGAGCGCGGCGTCCGGGGCCACCAGCCCCACAATCTGCACCCCGCGGGGGATCCAGGGGACGCCATTGCGCAGCAGCTGGTTGCCCTGGACGCTGACGCCGGGCGCGCCCGGCCCGCTCGGCGCGTCCCGGGACCCGGCGGCACGAGCGGTTGCCGGCGCCAGGACGCAGGCGCCCACGGTCAGGAGGAGGAGAAGGCGGGTGCGCACCACTCGGCAAACACAGGGGGTCCGGGTGAAGTTGCGCAGGGCGGTCCAGCCTACGCCACCACCGGCTGGGTGAGCGCCTTGACGAACGCCTCCAGCTGGTCGGTGCGCCAGCACTCAAACGCCGTGCAGTACTCGGCGTAGGCCGAGATGACCGAGTCACCGTAGTTCCAGTACAGCTTCGGTTCCGGGTTGAGCCAGAACGTTCGGCCGGCCCGGGCGGTGATGGCGGCAAACACGTCCTCCCGCGGGGGGCGGCCGTTCGTCCGGGCGTCGCCGAGCACGATCACCGTTGCCCGCGGGTGAAGCTCGTCCTCGATCAAGGCCAAAAATTCGGTCCAGACCCGCCCGTAATCGGTGTATCCGGAGATGTCGGCGACGCCGGCGTCACGGGAGACGGCCTCGCTGGCCGTCCGGAAGTCCCGCTCGCGCTCAAACACCTCCGTCACCTCGGAGATCCGCTCAATGAACACGAACGAGCGCAGCTTGCGAAACGAGTCATGCAGCGCGTGCAGGACGCTGAGGAAGAAGGTACTGGCGCTGGTCACGCTCGTCGACACGTCGCAGAGGACAAAGATCTCCGGCCGGCGGGGGCGCCGAGGCCGGTAGCGCAGCTCCACCGGGACGCCCCCGGTTTGCAGCGAGGCCCGCATGGTGCGCCGCACGTCGACGTGGGCGTGGCGCTGATGGCCGCGCAGCTCGTGACCCTGGCTGGCCAGGCGCCGCTTGAGCTGGGCCACCACCCGGTGGACCGCCGCCAGGTCTGAGATGGGCCCGGTGGGCAGAGCCCGGTCCAGTTCGGTGAGCGGGCGCTTGGGCGGCAGGCTGGCCGTGCGCTCAATCAGGCCCCGCTCCAGCTCCCGCCGGAGATGCTGCTCAAAGCGCCGCAGCTGCTCCCGGGGGACCCCCTGGCGGCGCGGGTCGTCGTCGGGCAGGTCGGGCTGGGGCTCGGTGCGCAGGCCGAGCGCCCGGCGGATCCGCTGGACGTCGACGCCGAGAACGCCGGATCCCTCGCCTCCGCCGAAGGCGGCGATGGCCAGCCGGGCCAGGTCGCGCATGGCGGCCTCCGAGCCCTCCTGGAGGGCGGCGGCGATCTGCTGGCGCAGGGCATCGAGGTCCAGCTCCAGCGCCTGTCCGCCGGTGCCTGACGGCGATTCGGTGATCTGCTGGCGGGCCGCCTCGGCCTCGGCCGCCCGGAAGAAGAACCGGTCGAACACCAGCTCAAACGTGTGCCGGTCCTCCGGGGATTTGGCCAGCGTGGCGGCGAGCGCCTCCTTGAAGTCGGTCTGGTCGGTCCAGCTGATCTCATCCAGGGCGGCGAAGGCATCGAGCAGCTCGGAGGTGCCGACCGCCATCCCCTCCTGGCGCAGTTCCTCGGCGAACGCCAGCAGCTGGCCGCCGAAGCCCCCGGGACCGCGGTCGGGAATGCGGGCGTACAGCCGGCCGGTGGGGGCTGGGTTCACGCGCTCAGGCGGCGTTGGAGGCATCGACCGCCGGCTCCAGCTTGACGCCGACCCGCGTGGCCACGGTATCCAGGTCGGTGCGGTGCTTGACGATCACGCTCATCGTCTGGCGGAAGGTGTCGGCGTTGATGTCATCGGCGCCCAGCAGCAGCAGAGCGCGGGCCCAGTCGATCGACTCGGCGATGCTCGGCGGCTTCTTGAGGTCCAGTTCCCGGACCTGCCCCACAATCTCCACCAGCTTGCGGGCCACCCGCTCGTCGAGTTCCGGCGAGTGCAGCCGGACGATCTCCAGCTCGTGCTCCAGGTCCGGGTAGTCCAGCCACAGGTACAGGCAGCGGCGCTTGAGCGCCTCGGTCAGCTCCCGGGTGTTGTTGGAGGTGAGCAGCACCACCGGCTGGGTACGGGCCTCAATCCGCCCCAGCTCCGGGATGGAGATCTGAAAGTCGGACAGCAGCTCCAGGAGCATCGCCTCAAACTCCTGATCGGTCTTGTCGATCTCATCGATCAGCAGGACGACGGGCTCGGCGGAGGCGATGGCGGTCATCAGGGGGCGGGGAAGGAGGAACTCCTCGCCGAAGATGTCGTCCTGGACGTCCTGCCAGCCTGCCTCGCCAGACTCCGTCTGGATCCGGAGCAACTGCTTGCGGTAGTTCCACTCATACAGCGCCTTGGCCTCGTCCAGGCCCTCATAGCACTGCAGCCGCACCAGGGGGCGACCCAGGTACCGGCTCAGCGCCTTGGCCAACTCGGTCTTGCCGACGCCGGCCGGGCCTTCCACCAGCACCGGCTTGCCCAGCTTGGCGGCCAGGAAGGAGACGAGCGCGGTCGATTCGCCGGGCAGGTAGCCGACCTCGCGCAGACCGGTGGCGACGTCCTGGACGGAGGCGGGTGACGGGGTGGAGTGAGCCATGGACCGATCTTCAAATATAGGGTTCGCCGGCGTGCCTCTCCTGATCGCCAGTCAGCAGTCCCAGCTGCATGCCCTCCTGGCCGCCATGGTGTTCGGTCTCCTGGTCGGCGTGTTCGGCCACGTGATCCGCTCCCGGACGCTGATCGTGACCGGGATCCTGATCATCGCCCTGGTCAGCGCCTACTTCGCCTGGGTGGTCCAGCCGCACTGAGCCGGTGGGCGCTACGCGTCGGGGTCGCCCGGCCGGCCCGGCAGCGGCTCGGTCGCAGGCTCGGTGCCCCGGAAGCGGACGGTGGAGGGCTCAGAACGGGTCAGCGGCGACGGGGGCGGATCGGCCAGGTCCAGATCCTCCAGACCGGCCGCCACGCTGCGGGGGCGCACCCGCCGGCGCGCCGCCGGGTCAGGGGCCGGGGTCGGCGCCGACGGCCGCCCCGCGGCCACCGGGACCGGCGAGGCCTGCAGCCAGGTGTCGTCGGCCTCCATGTCCGGCCGCCGGGAGGGGCGGACGGCGTCGCCCGGCAGCGGCGGCTCGGGTTCATGGGCCTGCCGGATCCGGGTGCCCGCGTAGGTGAGCACCCCGGCCACGCCCAGGGCCACGAAGATCCCCCAGTCGATCCCGGAGGTGGTGGCCACCTGCCCGTGCCCGGACGTCCCCTCCTTGTCGAACATCCGCCAGATGATCAGCACGCAGGTCCAGAAGCCGGCCCCGGTGATCACCCCGCCGTCGCCTCCCGGCATGTGGAAGGCCCGGCCCTTGGCCCGGATGAACAACAGGCTGAGGACGAACGCCGCCACCAGCAGCACCGCCGCCTCCACGAACGAGAACGCCGCCCAGCCGGTGAGCGAGGCGCTCACCGAGCGCAGGCTGGTGACCCCGCCGGCGATCACCGTCTCCTGATACCAGGGCAGAAACAGGGTGAGGAACAGGGCGAGCGCGGCGGCGGCGGCCAGCCGCCGCTCGGCGGGGAGCTCCCGCCAGAGTCCGACCAGCCGGGAGGCGCCACCGGCCCGCGGAGCCGTCGCCGCCGGGCGCCGGTCGGATGCGCTCATCGGCGGCGGCCCGCGGCGACCCGGGTCGCCGCGGGCTCAGGCGACGAGCCGGTGAGGATCCAGGGGTGGGTCACACGCGGATTGTAGGCCCCGGCGCGGGCGCCACCGCGGGCCTACAGGATCGGGATGTCGCGGACCTCGGCCGCGTCCGCCGATCGCGCCTCGGTGCGCTCCAGGTACCAGTCGATCAGCGCTCGCAGCGCCAGCAGAACCTCGCGCACCGCCTCGGCCAGGCGCTGCTGGAGCTCAGGCGGGATCCGGTCGCGCACGGTCGCGAGCAGGCCCACCAGGAGGTCGGCGTCGGCGCCGAAGGGCCCGGCGCCGGCCTCGGGGCCCTCGGCCCGCGGCTGCTGCCAGCCTGCCGGTGGGGGTCGGCGGGTGACCCGCTCGGCGGCATCGGCGAACAGGCGCTCGGCGGCCTCCGAGGCGGCGTCGAGCCGCTCCTCCAGCCGCCGGAGGGCGTCGTCGGAGGGGCTAGCGCTCTGTCCGGGGGGCTCGTTGCTCGCCATCGAAGCTGATCTCCAGTGCGCCGTCCTGGAACGTGGCCTTGACCGGGCGCATCGCCGCCAGCGCGGGGGGGAGCATGATATTGCGGCGCTGTCCGTCGACACCGACGATGAGCTCCAGCCCGATCTGCTTGAGCGAGATGGCGCCCTTCTCAGCCAGCGGCAGGTCCAGCCGCAACCGCGCGCCGCCGCCGTCGACCACCTCCAGCTCCTGGGCCAGCGCGTCATGGAGCACCGCCGACGGGTCGAGCTCGGCGAACAGCTCGCCGGCCAGCCGGTCCAGCATCTTTGGCCCCACCACCTCCTGCTCAAAGTACGGCGCGCACAGCACCGGGACCGGGGAGAAGGCGGCATGCACCCGCTCCAGATGCTCCTCCTGGACCGCCCGCCAGCCGGCGAAGTAATCGCCGACCCCGGCCGGAAACACCCGGTTGACGATCACCGCGTCGGTCAGGTACCCGTACAGGTTCAGGTAGGTGAACGTCCGCATTGCCTCGCCGATGACCATCTTGTCCGGGTTCATGACCAGCCGGATGGTGCACCGGGTCCGGTCGCGGAGGATCTCGTTCATCGCAATCAGGTTCTGCGAGAGGCGCTCCACATCGGCGAACACGGCCTGGCCGGGGAGGGAGATGTCCAGCAGTGAGCGGGCGATCGGCCGGGCCGCCGCCAGGATCTGGCGCTCAAACGGGAACACCTTGTCGATCCACCAGCGGGCGACGTCGGGGAACGAGAGCAGCCGGAGCGTCTCGCCGGTGGGCGCGCAGTCGACGATGATGACCTCCCACTCGCCGGACTGGTTGTGGGACTGGAGCCGGAGCAGCGCGAACAGCTCATCCATCCCGGGCGGCACGGTCAGCTCCTCGGCCGAGATCCGGTCAACGCCGCGCTCCACCAGCAGATCACCGAGCCACTCCTGCACGCCGGACCAATGCCGCTCCATCTCATCCTGGGCCCGGACCTCCTGGCCCCACAGCTGGTCCCCGGCCGGGGCCGGCTCGCCCGCCAGGTCGATCCCCAGCGACTCCGACAGGCTGTGGGCCGGATCGGTGGAGATGACGAGCGTCCGCAGCCCGGCAGCCGCGCACGCCCGAGCCGTGCAGGCGGCCACCGAGGTTTTGCCCACCCCGCCCTTGCCCGTGTACAGGATGGTCCGCGGCCGCATGGTCGGCCGAGTCTACGAACCGCGGCTCTGGGCCCGCGCCACCCGGAGCGATCCGGTGATCCGGTGAAAGTTCCCGGCCAGATCGGTGGCCGCCAGCGTCACCGAGTAGCTGCCCGGCCGGCCGAGACCCGGCACGGAAAACCCATCGAGCCCGTACGGGAAGCTGGCCGAGGTGGCGAACACCTGATGGGCGCCCCGGGCGATGACCACGCCGACATGGGAGAACTTGGAGAGCCGGAAGCGGAGGGTGAGCGGCTGCCTGGCCGTCGCCCGGCCGGTGAGCTGGGTCAGGACCGGCGGCGTGGTCTCGTCCGCCGTGAAGTGCCGGGCGGTGGTGCAGTAGGCCGGCGCCCCCACCAGCGTGCACAGCTGTGAGAGAAAGCCGGTGACCAGCTGGTGATAGCTGAGGTCATCCTCGACTCCGGGCTGATACAGCGACCAGGCGCCGGTGTCGAAACTCGGCACCTCGGCGACCGCCTCGGCGTTGCCGGCGGCAAACAGCCGGGCGGCGGTGGGGTTACCGCTCACCTGGGCGAAGTCATGGAGCCCGATCAGCGTCTGCAGGAAGGCGTTGAGGATCCTCGTCTGCGGGGTGAACGTGTACTGGACGAAGCGGGTGCCCGCGACCGTGGGCACGGCCACCCCGGCCGGCGGCCGCCGGGTGAACATCGGCAGCGCCCGGTCGGCCACCTGCAGGTAGTACTGGTTGCCGGTCGCCTTGTAAGCGCGGGTGAGCGCCTCCAGTCCGGTGGCCTGGGACATGGCGCTCGTCCACGGGGCCGCGCCGCCGTCGAACGGGAAATAGTACTCCCAGGCCAGCCCGCCGCCCCGCCGCGCGGCCAGCGGGATGATCTCGGAGAGCAGCTGCCGCATCGCCGGGTACTGGGACGGGCCGGCGCTGTACAGCCCGTCGGCCTTGCCGAAGCTGCCCAGTACCTGGAGCTGGATGCCCTCGCCGGGGTAGTACTGCCACACCAGCTCAGAGCCGGCGAACTCCACCCGCTGGTCGGCGGCGAGCAGTGGCCCGGTCTGCCACCACCGGACATTGGCGGCCAGCGTGGCGAACACCGCCGGCAGCCGTGAGGGGGTCAACTGGTGGGCGGAGGCGATGTCATGGATCGTTGAGGTCACCGCGGCCAGCTCAAAGCGCCGCGTTCCCCGCAGCCGTCGCTCCACTCGCAGCGCGCTGGTGTAGGCGCCGAGATCGGACCGGTAGACCGCCGGGCTGATCTGCCGGCGGTGCCACATCCCGGCCAGTGTGCTCGCCACGGTCACCGCCGCCCGGCGCCGGGTGCGCCGCCGGGCGAACGTCTGCACGGCGTCGCCGCCCAGCCAGGGAGCGGGCACGGCGACCGGCCCGCCGACGAATCGATCGTTGCGAATCACCGCGCGTCCGTGGGCCCTGAGAACCACCACCCGCGCCGCCTGCGCCGTGGACGGAAGGAGGGTCAGGGCGACCAGGACCAACAGGCTCCGGCGCACGACGCCGATGCTACATTCGCGCCACGGCCGTCGCCACGATCGAGGAGGATCTTGCATGCCCAATGAGAACATGGGTCCGCGCTTGAAGTTGCGTGTGACTCTGTTTTTGTGTGCGGCTACGTGCGCGCTCGGCGTCGCTGCCTGCGGGTCAAGCAGCACCACCACCGGGTCCTCCGGCGGTGCCCAGAGCCTCCTGGCCCAGACGTTCTCCAAGGGCCACACGGTCAAGAGCGGCGTTCTCGGCTTCTCGCTCAGCGTCACCCCGACCGGCTCCAGCACGCTGACCACACCGATCGTCCTCAGCCTGAGCGGCCCCTTCCAGAGCCGGGGCCCCGGCAAGCTGCCCCAGTCGGCATTCACCATCGGCATCAGTGCCCTGAACAAACACGGCTCGCTCGGCGTCATCTCCACCGGATCAAGCGGCTACGTCACCCTCCAGGGCAACGCCTACCAGCTTCCCGCCGCCGACTTCCAGCGGCTGGAGTCCAGCTTCTCCTCGGTCGGCGCCTCCGGCCACAGCACCGGGCTGTCCGGGCTGGGGATCAACCCCCAGCACTGGCTCCAGAACCCGGTGATCGTCGGCCACCAGACGCTGAACGGGGCCCAGACGACGCACATCCGCTCCGGCGTCAACGTCACCGCGCTCCTGGCCGATCTCAACACCTTCCTGGCCAAGACGGCGAAGACGACCTCTGGTTCCACCAGCATCCCCAGCTCCATTTCGGCGGCCACCCAGCAGAAGATCGCCGCCGCGGTCCGCAACGCCCAGGTCGACGTCTGGACCGGAAGCTCGGACAAGACGCTGCGCCGGCTGACCCTGTCGCTCAGCCTCCCGGTGACCGGTCAGACCTCCACCGTGCTCGGCGGCATGACCGGGGCCAGCATCGGGCTCACGCTGCAGTACTCAGATCTCAACCAGCCCCAGTCGATCGCCGCGCCGGCCAGCGTCAAGCCCTACAGCCAGTTCACCGCCCGGCTGCGCCGCGTGCTGTCCAGCGTGGAGGGCGGACTGGGCGCGGGCGGGTCGGCGTCGAGCGGCACCGGCTCCAGCTCGGCCACGGTGTCGAAGTACAGCCAGTGCATACAGCGCGCCGGCAACGACGTGCAGAAGATGCAGAGGTGCGCGTCGCTGCTGAACGGCGGCTGAGTCGGCCGTGGGGCCGGCTTACTCCCGTCCCGCGTCCTGGTCGTCGAGCTCCAGGGGATCGGAGGTGTCAGACAGCTCCTCCTCCTCGTCGCCCTCGGCGGCGCCGGGGCGCAGATGGATCTGGAACGCCTCCAGCATCTCGTCGCGGCGCGGCTCGTCGAGGGGCAGCTCGTCGGACACCACCACCCACTCGGCACCCTCAAACTCCTCCATGTTGAACACGTCGGTGTCGAGGTCCGGGGAGTCGTCGACCACGAGGACGACCTCGGTCTGGACGTTGAAGTAGGTCCCGGGGCGGTTGAGAAGCTCTTCGAGCTCGATTCGGCGCGGATCAGCCATGATGCCGAGCAGCCTACCGATTATCCGGTGTCGGTAACCCGGGAAATCTCCCGGGCCACCTCGGCGTCCACATCCAGCGGGGGCTTGCCCTGCCGCCGTCGCCGGTGGTTGCGGGCAATGACCAGGTCGCGGATCTCGGCCCGCAACTCGTCATCGACCAGCGGCGCGGTCAGGCGGCGCAGCTCGGCGTCGATGTCCAGCTCCGGCTCACTTCGGCGCCGTCGCCGGGCATTGCGCGCCTCCAGCATCTGACGGATCTCCTCGTCGCGCTCCCGGTCCGCGGCCGGGCCGCTCCGGAGCGCGACCGGAGCCCGATCCGCCTCGCTGTCCCGCACCAGCTGATTGCGCCCATACTCGTCCCAGGTGCGGCGGTTGAGCAGCAGCGCCGCCACCGCCCCGGCCACGCCCACCGCGCACACCACCAGCACGACGGTCCCAAAGGCACTCTGCACCCCCGGATTGTGGCGCACGTGATCCGCGATCCGCCCCCTGCCGTGTTCCCCGGACCGGTCTCCGGGGTATTCTTGGGCGCAGAGCCATTGACTGACTAGTCAATCGAAGCCTGAAAAGGAGAATCACGGTGGTTGATTTCACGCTCACCGACGAGCAGAAGAGCATGCGCGAGATGGCGCATGAATTCGCCGAGAAGGAGATCCGGCCGGTCGCCTGGGACTACGACCGGGACGGGACCTGGCCCGGCGAGATCCTCGACAAGGCCTGGGAGCTGGGCCTGATGAACAACCACCTGCCGTCCGAGTACGGCGGTCCCGGCCTTGGATTCCTCGACGGCTGCATCATCGAAGAGGAGATCGCCTGGGGCTGCAGCGGCATCGGCACCTCGCTGTCCTGCAATGGCCTGGCCACCGCGCCGATCATCCTGGCCGCCTCCGACGAGCTCAAGCAGGAGTACCTGGGACGCCTGTCCGAGGCTCCGCTGCTCGCCTCCTTCTGTCTGACCGAGCCCGATGCCGGCTCCGACGTCTCCGGAATGAAGACCACCGCCACCCGCCGGGGCGACAAGTGGGTCATCAACGGCTCCAAGTGCTTCATCACCAACGGCGAGTACGCGAACTGGTACACGGTCTATGCCAAGACCGACAAGGAGGCCGGACACCGAGGCATCTCCTGCTTCATCGTCCCCCGGGACGCCGGCGTGGTCGTCGACAAGCATGAGGACAAGATGGGCCAGCGGGCCTCCAACACCGCCACCATCACCTTCCCGGAGGTGGAGATCCCGCTCAACCACCTCGTCGGCGAGGAGAACAAGGGCTTCAAGATCGCCATGATGACGCTTGACCGCACCCGTCCCGGCGTGGCCGCGATGGGCGTGGGCGTCGCCCGCGCCGCCATGGAGTTCGCGATTGAGTACTCCAAGCAGCGGGTCCAGTTCGGCGTGCCGATCGCCATGCACGAGGCGATTCAGTTCATGATCGCCGACATGGCCACCAAGGTTCATCTGGCCCGGCTGGCCACCTGGAACAGCGCCGTGCTGCTCGACCAGGGCAAGCGCAACACGCTGGAGTCCTCGCACGCCAAGCGCTTCGCCGCCGACTCGGCGATGGAGGTCACCACCGACGCCGTGCAGGTCTACGGCGGCTACGGCTTCATCAAGGAGTACAAGGTGGAGAAGCTCATGCGGGATGCCAAGATCCTCCAGCTGTACGAGGGCACAGCCCAGATCCAGCGCCTGGTCATCGCCCGGGAGACGCTGCTCCCGCGTGAGCGCGAGCGCGCCGCCTCCGGCGTCGCCTGAGCGCTCCGCTGCTGCGGCGCCGGGGCGAAGCTGCCCGGCGCCGCGTGTGGCGGTGTCGTCGGGGTACGGTGGTGAGCTCAGGGCACGCCGACCGCGGGCCGCGGCGGCCTACGAGTCGGTGAACCGTCCGTCGCGGTAGATGACCCGCTCCTGGCCGTCGGCCAGGAAGGCGGTGACGGTGCGGTCGGTGGTGGAGACGATGTCGGTGTGGACGACGGAGTCGTTGAAGCCGAGCCGCTCCCACTCCTCGGGCGAGACGTCGCCGGGATCGCCGGCGTAGGCCTGGGGGAAGGCCCGCCCCACCGCCAGGTGGGTGTTGCCGTAGCGCCCCCCGGTGTTCTCGTCGAACAGGGTGCTGGCCATGAACCGGGTGATCCGGGAGAGGCGGGCATCGGTGAGCGAGAACTCACCGACCCGGTCGGCTCCCTCGGCGGCCAGCATCTCCTGGAGCAGCTCCTGGTTCTCCTGCGCCCGGGAGGCGACGACGCGGCCCTCATGGAATTCCAGCTCCACCCCCCGGATCAGGGAGCCGTAGACGTACAGGGGCTCACTGAAGCGAATCCGGCCCTCGGTGCCGCGCCAGTCCGGGCTGGTGAACACCTCAAAGCTGGGGATATTGCGCCCGCCGCCGCCCAGCCACTGGCGGCGCTCCCCGATCGTCACCCACAGGTCGACGTCCGGTCCCTCCACATGGACGCGCTCGATCGGCAGCGCGTTGAGCCGCTGGCAGTGAGCTGCGATCTGGGCGTTGACCTCGCGCCAACGGGCCACCGGGTCCGTCTCATCCAGGAAGCATCCGGCGATGATCTGATCCCAGTACGCCTCCACGCTCATCCCGGCCTCGGCGGCCATGGCCTCGGTCCCGTACAGCCCCAGGGTCCAGGTGAGCTCCCCGGCGGTCTCCTTGGCCACCTGCCACTCCTGCACCGGGCGGCGCGCCTGCCGGCTGCGCATGATCTTGGCCGGGGCGATGTTGCTGAGCGCGTGCGGATCGGTCTCGCACAGGACGTGGAGGAGGTGGTCGGATGCGTCGATCACCCCTTTCCAGTACGGCTCGGACAGAAAGTCCAGCTGGTCGTCGTCGGCGAGCTCGTAAAAGGCCCGGGACAGGGGAGCGCCGGGGTCATCGGACGGTCGGTATCCGCTCAGGACGTGGCCGCCCGAGCGCCACACCGCCCGGCACAGCTCGGCATACAGGGGCTTGGCCCGGTCCGGGGCGTTGATGAGGACGACATCGCCGCGGGCGATCCCCTCACCACCGCCCAGGGCGTAGTTGACGAGCAGCCGGGCGTAGCGCTCCAGGTGCTCTGAGGAGGGGTCATAGGGCATGCCGGCGGCAGATTAGCCGCCGCAGCGCCGGGCCGGTCGTCCGCCCGGGCTCGGACCGGCGCGAGCTAGATCCAGCGCTTGCGCCGGAAGTAGACGGTGAAGGCGACGATGGCGAGCATCATCCCGCCGATCCCCAACACCAGGAACGCCCACAGGCCGGTGATCACGTGGTTGACCAGGAACGAGAAGTTCTGACCGAAGAAGCCGGTCAGGAACGTGAGCGGCAAAAAGATGGTGGCGATGATTGTCAGCTGCTTGGACACCTCGCCCTGCCGGTTGGCCACCGTTGACAGGTACATGTCGGTGGCGCCGGACAGCAGGTCCCGGTAGGAGTCGATGAGCTCGGAGATGCGGATCAGCCCGTCGTAGAGGTCTCGGAAGTACAGGCGGTCGTCGCTCTGCAGCCCGGGCAATTCGGCGATCAGGTCAGCGTTGCGGGCGAATAGGTCGCGCATCGGCGCCACCACCCGCCGCATGGCCACCAGATCACGCTTCAGGCCGAAGATCCGCTGGAGCTCCACCACCATCGGCAGGTAGCCGTCGTACTCCTCCAGCTTCGGGCGCTGGGCGAACGTGCGCGCGTCCTCCAGGGTCAGCGGATGGAGCCGGAGCAGCTCGGCCAGGGTGCCGCAGGTCCTCGTCACTGGGCGCTTGGTAGTCGATCCACACAAACCGGCCTGCTGCAGGTGAGCGCTCACCTCAGTGTGGGGCGGGTTGCGCAGACAGGGCACCCGCGGCGGCTCCCGGTCGGCCGGCTCTGTCATCTCAGAGGTCACCGGCGTACGGTACCCGGGGCCGCGGGCGGGCCTATTCGGTGGCGCTGAACTCCCAGATGGCCACGCCGAGCATGGCCAGGCCCATGACAGCCACGATCCCCACCTCCACCAGCGTCGGCACCCGCCAGCCCCACCAGCTGACCCCGGAGTCCAGCGCCCGCCGGGCGATGGGGGAGACGGTGAGGTGGTTGAAGACGATCTTGCGCATCGGGTCCACGGCGTAGGTGAGCGGGTCGATCCGGTTGAGCACCGTCAGCCAGGCGGCCAGCCCGGCGGCCGGGAACAACGCGCCGGAGATGAAGAACATGGGGGTCACGATCATCTGCATGACCCCCATGAAGGACTGCATCTGCTTGATGCGCACCGCGATCATCACGCCGAACGCGGTGATGGTGAACGCCAGCAGCAGCTGCAGCAGGAAGATCTCGATGATCATCACCGGGTTGTAGGGAACGTGGACCAGCCCGGCCAGGGCGATCATCACGACGCCCTGGGTGGCGGCGACGCTGGCGCCGCCGATGCATTTGCCGATGACGATCGAGCTCCGGCGCACCGGCGCCACCATCATCTCGCGCAGGAACCCGAACTCCCGGTCCCACACGATCGAGGCCGCCGAGAACATCGCCGTGAACATGACGACGATGCACAGGATGCCCGGGTAGATGAACGTCTTGAGGTTGACGCCGTGGGTGCCGGCGCTGGCCAGGCGCTGGAGCCCGGACCCCAGGACGAACAGGAACAGCAGCGGCTGGACCAGCGTGGTCACCATCCGCAGGCGGTCTGATCGGTAGCGGATCAGCTCCCGGCGCCAGACGATCCGAATCGCCCGCAGCTCGGAGACCAGGCTGCGCTTGGGGACGCTGACCCGGACGACCGGGTGGCCCGGCGCCGCCGTGGTCTGCTCGCCGCTCGTCTCCGGCGCACGGGTGGTGGTGCTCATCGCCGGCCTCCGGACATCATCTGCATCATCACCCGGTTGCGGTGCTTGGTGCCGTCCTCCTCGGCATCCCGGATGGTGGTGCCGGTGTAGGACATGAACACGTCGTCCAGCGTCGGCCGGGAGACCGCCACCGCCCGGATCGGCATGGGGTGAGCGGGATCGGATTCGAACAGCCGGGGCAC
Source organism: uncultured Solirubrobacteraceae bacterium (assembly GCA_963753235.1). Taxonomy (GTDB): domain Bacteria; phylum Actinomycetota; class Thermoleophilia; order Solirubrobacterales; family Solirubrobacteraceae; genus Palsa-465. The sequence continues at coordinate 488,567 of CAVWBJ010000003.1, forward strand.
GAACTCCTCGCCGGACGGCACGCCGAACACCACCGCCCCCTCGGATACCTGACCCTCGATGCCGAACCTCGCCCGCAGCGCCGCGATGGCCGCCTCGTTGTCGTCGGTGTGGATGGTGACCCGGTCGCGGCCGACCGCGGCCTTGAGCGTCTCCGGGGAGTCCAGGGCGACGATCTGGCCGTTGTCCATGATCGCGATCCGGTCGCACCACTCGGCCTCGTCCATGTAGTGCGTGGTCATGAAGATCGTGATGTCCTCACGCTCCTTGAGCTCCCGGATGTAGGTCCAGATCAGGCGCCGGGTCTGCGGGTCCAGGCCGATCGTCGGCTCGTCTAAGAACAGCACCCGGGGCGAGTGCATGAGGCCCCGGGCGATCTCCAGCCGTCGGCGCATGCCGCCGGAGAACGTGCCCACGACATGGTCCTTGCGGTCCCACAGCCCCACCATCTCCATGACCTGCTGCATCCGGGGCTTGACCAGATCCGACTGCACGCCGTAGAGCTCGGCGTGGAGCCGCAGGTTCTGTTCGGCGGTCATGTAGCCGTCCAGGGTGGGGTCCTGGAACACCAGGCCGATGTTGCGGCGGACGTCATCGCGTTCGGTGACGACGTCATGGCCGGCCACCCGGGCCACGCCCGAGGTCGGCTTGGCCAGCGTGCACAGCATGTTGATGGTGGTGGTCTTGCCGGCGCCGTTGGGTCCCAGGAAGCCGAACACCTCCCCGCCGGCGACCGTAAAGCTGACCCCGCGGACCGCATGCACCTCGGCGAAGTTCTTGACCAGATCCTGCACCAGGATCGCCGGGGGAGCGGGCGCTGCGGCCCCGGAAGCCGGGGCCGCAGGCTGGTCGGAGTCGATCAGCGACATCTCCCGCTGTACGTTAGACGTCGGACACCTCGGACTCGGCGGAGTCGCCGGGCTCCTCGGCCAGGATCCGGTACAGCGCCCGCCGGGTCTCGGCCAGCACCTCCACCGCCTGCTGGCGCTGAGCCTGGTTGCCGACCGTCGCCACCTGCCAGGCGGCCTTGCCGATCTGGATGACGAGCGGTCCCAGCTCGGTGAGCGCGCCCTCGTCTTCGGTGTCACTCGGTGCCCACGGATCCGGCTCCGAGGCGCGGGACTCCAGATGCTCGCGTCCGCTGTCGCAGATTTCATACAGTCGCGAGCCCTCCCGCTCGGTCGATCGGATCAAACCCTCGTCCTCCAGTTGGGCGAGTGTGGGGTATACGGAGCCGGGGCTGGGACTCCAGCGTCCGCCGCTCCGGGTCTCGATCGTCTGCATCAGCTGGTAGCCGTTGCGGGGCTCCTCGGCCAGCAGGCGCAGGAGCGCCAGCCGGACGTCGCCCCGCCGGGCGCGTCCCCGGCCCCGGCCCCGCGGTCCGCGGCCCCACGGGCCGCCGGGTCCGCCGCCGGGCCCAAACGGGCCGCCGCGCATCCGCCGCCAGGCGATCAGATCCTCGATCCGCTCCAGATCCTCAGGATCCAGGGGGCCGTGCCGCTTGGAGAACAGCCAGTGGGGTGGTCGCCCGGAGCGGTGATGGTGGGCCCGAGCGCCTCGGCCGGGCCAGGGTTGTGCGAATGAATCGCCGGTCATGTGGTCCCTCCACGGTTGGTGATCGGTAACGATGCGTCAACGATATATCGCAACGGGTCGTTTGTCAAGAGGCCGCACGAACGTGGCGGATCGACCGCCACCCCTCGGCGGTCGATCCGTCAACGTCGACCCGAACAGCCGGCGGCGCCGCGGCTACTGGGAGCCGCGCTTGCGCAGCCAGTCTGAGATCTGCTGGCTGACGTCACCCATCTGGTTGCCGAGCGTGGTGACGTTCTCGCCGAGCTCCCGGAAGATCTCCCGGAAGCGCTCGGCGTAGTAGTTCATGGCGTCCGAGGCCTCGGCCCGGACGTCGGTGGGATCGCCCCGGCGGCGGTACTCGCCGCGGATGATCCGGTCGTACTCACCGCTCTGCACCCAGCGCATCACCTCGGAGACGCGGCGGACGGCATAGCTGTGGGTGGCGTTGATCTCGTTGAAGAAGCGGCGAATGCGATCGTGGGAGTCCTCCCAGTTCTCGTACTCCATCGCCTGGGCCATGAATGCGTCCAGGTTGAGCCGGTCGGCGGGCAGGCCGCTGGCCAGCACCATGAGGGTGCGGCACACGATCTGCGGGTCGCGGACGGCCAGGGTGGCGGCCCGGTCGCAGCTGAGCTCGGCCGCTCGCCGCCACTCCAGCAGCACCGCCCGCACCGCCCGGATGGGCAGGCCGATGAGCGGGAGGCTGCTCGCCGTGGCGCTGAGCAGGATGTTGAGCGCGGTGATGTACATCACATGGTCGGACAGGATGTGGCCCATCTCATGGGCGATGATCGTCCGCATCTCGCCGGGGGTGAGCTGCTCCAGCAGGTTGGAGCCGAGCACGATCATCGGCGCCTGGGAACCGATGGTGACCGCGTTCCAGATGACCGACGAGGACACGTAGACGTCGTAGTCACCGGGCATGTCCAGGATGCGGTGCACGCCTGTGTAGGAGGCCCACAGGTCGGGCAGCTGGCGCTCGGACACCTTGATCGAATTGCCGAGATAGGACTGGCGCAGGGCCCGCTCGTAGCTGAACTCCACCAGCCGGCGGACCACCGTGTCGAGCATCGGCACCGACTTGAGCGCGGCGGTGGCCGCCCGGTCGGCGGGATGCTCATAGGCCTTGGACGAGATCTCCGAGTAGGGCTCGACCGCTTCAGGCAGGTTGTCGGCCATGACTGAGGGCCAGCCTAACGCGTGAGCACCCCCGCCGAAAGGGGCATACTCGGCTGATGTCTGTGTTCACAGCCGCCGTCGTCGGGGCCGGGACGATGGGCGGTGAGATCGCTCAGGCCATCGCCTCGGCCGACATCCCGGTGTGGCTCAAGGACGTCGACCAGGGGTTCGTCGACCAGGGTCTGGCCCGGGCGCGCGCCGTCTGGCAGGCGCAGGTGGACGCCGGCAAGCTGGACGCCGGCGAGCTGGAGCGCCAGCTCGGCCTCATCACCCCCACCACCGTCTACGACGGCTTCGGCCAGGTCGACTTCGTCATCGAGGCGGTGCCGGAGCGGATGAGCGTCAAGCAGACCGTGTTCTCCGAGCTGGACCAGGTGACACCCGGCCACGCCATCCTGGCCTCCAACACCTCGTCGCTGTCGATCACCGAGATGGGCGAGGTGACCGGCCGGCCCGACCAGGTGGTCGGCTTTCACTTCTTCTATCCGGCCTCGGTGATGCGGCTGATTGAGGTCATTGAGGGAGAGGACACCTCCCCGGAGACGGCGCAGGCGGCGGTGAACTTCGCCCAGGCGATTCGCAAGCTTCCCATCCGCTGCGGCGAAGCCCCCGGGTTCGTCGTCAACCGGATCCTCAACTCGGCCGTCTCGGAACTGTGGCGCGCCCAGGAGGCGACCGGGCTGGAGGTCCAGGACGTCGACCGGGTGGTGACCGAGGCCAAGGCCGCCCCCATGGGACCGTTCTACCTCACCGACCTGCTCGGTCTCGACACTGTGCTCCACGTCGCCGAGTACCTGCGCGAGTCGCTCGGCGAGCGCTTCTACGTCCACTCCGGGCTGCGTGACCTGGTCAAGTCCGGCCACCTGGGGGTCAAGACCGGGAAGGGGTTCTATGAGCACACCGGCTGAGCAGCACGCCGCCGGCCTGGTTGAGCGCTTCACCCTGAAGGCGTTTGTGGAGAGCTGCCTGGTGCTGGAGGAGGGAGTGGCCACCGCCCGGGACATCGACCTGGGGATGACCGCCGGTGCCGGGATCATTCCGCCCCCCCTGGCCGCCGCCGACCAGATCGGGCTGGACACTCTGCTGGAGCGGCTGGAGCGGGCGGTGGGGGAGTGGGGGCCCGACTTTGAGCCGCCCACCATCCTCCGGCGGCTCGTCTCGCAGGGACGGCTCGGCGTCAAGACCGGCCAGGGTTTCTTCCCGTACCCCCGGCCCGACGCCGGCTGGGCGGAGCGGCCGGTGAAGCTGCAGACGCGCGGCGAGGTGGCGATCGCCTGGCTGGACCGCCCGCCGGCCAACTCGCTCTCGCCCGCGATGGTGCAGACCCTCCGGGAGCTGTGGGACGCGGTCTCGGGACGCGTCCGGGTGCTGATCATCGCCTCGGCCAACCCGATGCTGTTCTGCGCCGGCGCCGACATCAAGGCCTTCCAGACGCTGGACGAGGAGTCCGGGCGGCGCTACCTGGATGACACCCACGGACTGTTCCGGGCTCTGGAGACCTCCGGCGTGGTCACGATCGCCGCCGTGAACGCGGCCGCGCTGGGGGGCGGCTGCGAGCTGGCCATGGCCTGCGACCTGCGCATCGCCGCCGACTCGGCCAGCTTCGGCCAGCCTGAGATCAACCTGGGCATCCTCCCCGGCTTCGGCGGCACCCAGCGCCTCCCCCGGCTGGTGGGGGCGGCCAAGGCGCTGGAGCTCAACCTGACCGGCGATCCGATCGGCGCCGCCGAGGCCCACGCCCACGGGCTCGTCACCCAGGTGGTCGCCGACCATGAACTCCTGGACACCGCGCTGCGCTGGGCCCGGAAGCTGTCCGGGCAGGCGCCGTTGCCGGTGACGCACATCAAGCGGGTGTCGGCGCAGCCGGATCTGGACGCCGGAATCGAGGCCGAGAAGGCGGCGTTTGTGGCCGCGCTCACCTCCGCGGACGGGCGCGAGGGCGTGAGCGCGTTCCTGGGCAAGCGTCGGCCGCGGTGGACGGGGGAGTGACCACCCCGGCGGCCGAGGTCGCCGGCCTCATCCGCGCCGCCCGCTCGGTGGTCGCCCTCACCGGCGCCGGGATCTCGGTCCCGTCCGGGATCCCAGACTTCCGGTCCCCGGGCACCGGGCTGTGGGCGAACGTCGACCCCATGGCGGTCGCCCACATCGACGTGTTCCGCCGGGACCCGGCCCGGTTCTGGCACTTCTACGGTGATCGCTTCCAGACGCTGGAGGGCAAGCGGCCCAACGGGGCCCACACCGCCCTGGCCACCCTGGAGGCGGCCGGGCTGCTCGACGCGGTCATCACCCAGAACATCGATCGGCTCCATGCCCGGGCGGGCAGCCGGCAGCTCGTCGAGGTGCACGGAACCATCGCCCACTCGTCGTGCCCGGCCTGCCGCGCCCGGTACCCGCTGCCTGAGGTCCGGGATCGCCAGGCGGCCGACCCGTCCCGGGTGCCCCGCTGTGACTGCGGCGAGCCGCTCAAGCCCGACGTGGTGCTGTTCGGCGAGTACCTGCCCTTTGACGCGCTGGCCCGGGCCGAGGCGCTGGCGGCGGGAGCCGATCTTCTGCTCTGCATCGGCTCCTCGCTGGAGGTGCACCCGGTGGCGCAGCTCCCCGAGCTCACGCTGAGGGCCGGGGGGCGGCTGGTGATCATCACCCAGGGCCGCACCCCGTTTGATCGCCGGGCCGCCGTCCGCCTGCCCGGGGACGTGGAGGCCGAGCTGCAGGCGGTGGTGGTCGCCCTGGAGCTGGATGGGCGCTAGCCGCCGGCGGCGATATGCGCCCGCAGCGCCGCCTGGATCCGGTCCACCGTGAACGTCACCGTCGCCAGCTGATCCGGGCTCAGCGAGCCGGTCAGCGCCGTCTGGGCCGCCGCCGCCACCGCCTCACGGCGGCCGCGGAGCTCGGCCAGGCGCTCGGCCGCCGGGCCGCTGCGTCCGAGCTCGGCCAGGGTGGCGTCCAGCGCCACCAGCAGCTGGAGGGCGGCCTCCCGGGCGTGCCCCTGATCCAGGTCCAGGCGGGCCCGGAGGGCCAACTCCTCGCAGGCCAGGGGCGCGGTCCGGCCACCCAACAGCGCGGCCAGGCGCGCCTGCGGTTCCAGCCGGCCGCGGGCAGCGCTGCGGCCCCGCCGGTCCGGGTCCGGCGCCAGCTCCCGGGCCGCCGTCCACACCCCCTCGGCCACCTCCTCACCGGCCCCGTAGCCCACCCGCGCCACCAGGGCGTGGCGGCGTCCGGCCGGCGGCAGGTACGGATCGGCCGTTGAGAGCCGGTGGGCGCGCAGGGCCCGGTTGAGCACACCGAGGCCGGCCTCCAGCTCGTCCTTCCCGGCCGCGTCGAGCCAGGCGCGCGCCGCCGCCTCCTCCGGTAAAGGGCTCCCGACGTCGATGACCGTGGCCCGGCCGGTGGCCACCGGGGTGGGCGCGGGCTCCGGGTCGGCCTCCCGGCGGCGCCGTCCGCCGAGCCGCCGGCGCTCGGGAGCGCCCAGCGTGGCCAGCACGATCACATGGCTGGCCGCCCCGTCGGGCTGGCCCGAGGGGCGCACCAGGTAGCGGCCGTCGGCCGGGCCCAGCGGCCACGGGAACTCGACCTGGACAAACGAGAACAGCCGGGAGCCGGCGGTCACCGGACGCGGGCCCTCCGCGCTTCAGCCGTTGTGCTTGGACCGGATCGCGTACTTGCTGGGCGCGATCGGGACGACCGGCTCCGGGATCTGGCTGATGCGGTTGATCAGCTGGATCCACTGGCCCGGCTGGAGGATGCTCTTGATCTGCGCCGACAGCTTCTTGTTGGCGCCGTAGTCCGGCGTGAACGTGATCTGGATCCGGTTCTTGTGGTCCGGCAGCGAGAGCGTGTTGCTCTGGTCCTTGTAGGACATGGCGCTGATGATCTGATCCGGCCGCATCGACCCCTGGAGGGTGAGCAGACGGCGGATGGTGATGTCGGTGATGGAGCCGGGCCCCTGATGGCCGAGGAGCGGAATGCCGTTGATCTGGGAGATGTCCAGGCTCGCCCCGGTGGCGCCGGCGGCATCGGTTCCGCTTGCTCCCCCGGCGCTGTGCCCGCACTCCAGACCCGAGACGTAGGGATCCAGACCGGAGGCCGACAGGAACTCGATGGTGGCCAGCACGCGCCGGTCGATCAGCCCGGCCTGGATGTCCCGGCGACCGCAGGCATAGATCTGGACCCGGGGGTCGACCAGGACCCGGTTGGTCAGCTGCTGCTTGGACATGAGCAGGACCTGGCCGATGGTGGGGTTCTTGGCCCCGGGGCCAAAGAACGGGTCGACCTTGTCCGCCCGGTAGACGGCGGTGGCCTCCAGCAGCTTCCAGCCGTCGAGGATCGGCTTGGGATCGATGTAGGGCGCCTTCTTGCCGGCCGGCTGGATCATGAAGTACAGGTGCGGGGCCAGCCCCCCGGCGGGTCCGCCGATCCGGCCCAGGACGGTGCCGGCGACCACAATCGACCCGGCCCGCAGCGGCTTGAGCGTGTACTGGTTGCGCGCCAGGTGCAGGCTGTCGGAGAAGTAGTTCTGGAAGTTGGTGATCTGTTGCTGTTCGGTGCGGACCTGGAGGCTGCCGCCCGCGGCGTAGGAGGCCGGGCGGCTGGGGTGGGCGAACAGGCGCTCCTTGACCAGGGGCGCGGCCACCGTCTGGGCGGGGGGTGTGGCCGTCTGCGCGGGAGCCGAGGCGGTCTGGGAGCCGGCCGACGCGGGGACCGCAACCCGGACCGACTTGCTCACCTTGGCCTTGGGCAGGGCCGTCGCCGCCGGGGCGTGCCCGCCCTGGGTGCCGGCCGAGGCCGGGGCGGTCGGCGCCTTGGTGGCCGGAACCGAGAACTGCTTGATGATCTGCTTGGAGGAGACGCGGACCGGCTTGGGCACCGGGTACTGCTTGGTCACGCTGCCCAGACCCGCGTACGTGTAGATGTTGCCGGTGGCGTCCTGAAGCTCGACGTAGTGCCCCAGCTGGGGGTTGGTGCCCACCTTGACGATCCGGCCGTCGTTGACCGCAATCACCGGCGAGCCGGTCTTGGCGAAGATGGAGGTGCCCTTGGTGGCCGGGTTGGAGGTGATGGCGATGGCCGCGTTGCTCGTCTTGACCTTGTGCTTGGCCAGCGAGACGACGTTGTCGTCGGCGTACTTGGCCGGGGCGGCCACCGGGAAGTGACCCTGGACGAGGCCGGTGAGGGCGCCGACCAGACCGGAGGGGATGCCGCCGATGAGCTGGGCCCGGAGCAGCACCGACTGGACGTACCAGGTGGCGTGGTTATAGGCGAAGACGGCCTGCGACAGGTTGCTGGAGGCGCCGGCCGCGTGCAGGTAGCGCGCCGCGGTGAAGATGGCGTCGACCGGGTTGTAGGGGTCGGCCACGCCGTCGCCATTGGCATCGACGCCCCACTGCTTCCAGGTGGAGGGCAGGAACTGCATCCAGCCGACCGCGCCGGCCGAGGACACCGACAGGTTGCGTCCGTAGTCGGTCTCGATCTCGTTGATCGCGGCCAGGACCTGCCAGGGCACCTGGTACTCGATTCCGGCGGCCTGGTAGATCGGGATCAGGAACGGCGGAATCTGGAACGAGTTGATGAAGAAGTTGGGCACGCCGATCGGCGCCGGCCCGGGGAGGGAGAGCGAGAAGGTGGGGTTGTTGGCCGAGGGGACGCCCTTGCCGCTGGGCAGGTTGGAGGGCTTGCTCGGCTTCTTGGGGTGCGCCCGCTTGGACGACGGCTTGGACGTCTTCTTCTTCTGGGACTGCTGCCCGGCGGGCACCTGGCTCTGCGGGTGCGACGAGGACTTCTGGCCGTGACCCTTGGAGGCCGGGGCCGGGGTGGTGGACGAGCGGCTGGTGGTGGTGCTGGACGAGCTGCTGCCCGAGCCGCCGGTGCGCGAGGGTGAAGTTGAGGTCGAGCCCGACGTGGTGGTGGAGCTCGACGAGCTGCTCGAGCTCGGCGGGGCCGCGGCCGAGCTCGACGAACTGGTGGTGGTGGAGCTGGCGCTCGAGCTGCTGGCGGGGGGACTGCATGAGCCCGACACATAGGTGGCGCCGAGCGGGAGGGCGACCTGCTGGGGAGTCGTTCCCGGGGCTGCATCGACCTGAATCGTGTGGGTCGTGCCGAGGAGCGTGTACGTCACCGTGCAGGTGTCCGCCGCCGCCGGTGCACTGCCGAAAACCAGCGCGGCAAACAGTGCCGCCGCCCCTGCGAGCACGGCGATCAGCTTGGGGCGGGGATTCACGACCGCCCTAGACCTCCAACCGGCATGGTTCGTGCGCACTCCAATGCGAAAACGAGAGGACCCTGCGTGCCAACGGAAGCTACTGACTGCCTTCCGGCTTTGCAATTTGGAACCGTCCTCGGGAGCACCCTCAACCTCGACCTGAGCCTCATCGGTAGCCGACACCTCGACCAACAGCGCAACGTCTACCCGCCCGTCAAATGTTCGATGCGCCCGGTACCGCGGTACAGTCAGCCCATGGCCGATGACAACAGCCTCAAGGGTCGCGTCACCCGACAGGGCGAGGAGGCGATCGGCCGCCTCGCCCAGGAGCTGCTGGAGAACCCGGCGGTGAGCCGAGCGATGTCGGCGGCGTTCGAGACCCGGGAGCGGGCCGTGCGGGCCCAGGAGCTGGCCATGGGGGCGCTCAACCTGCCGTCGGCGTCTGACCTGGAGCGGCTGACCCGCCGGATCCGCAGCGTGTCCCAGCGCCTGGAGGGCATCGAGGACGGACTGGACCGCCTCGACGACCGGCTCGGCCGGGCCGGGAACACGGCGGCGCTGGAAGAGCGCCTGGACCGGATTGAGGCCGCGCTGGCCCGGCTTGAGGCCCCCCCGGCCTCGCCCACCAGCTAGTGGCCCCTCACTAGGCGCCGACGCCGGCCAGGGCTAGCTCACCGAGCCGATGCTCGGCCTCCCGCAGCGCCTGGGGGTCGATCCGCCGGCGCTCGGGCAGGACGATGTCAGAGACGATCAGCACGCTGGCCGCGGTCAGCCCCCGCCGCCGGGCCAGGGCATACAGCGTGGCGGTCTCCATCTCCACCGCCAGGGCGCCGGCGGTCCGCCAGCGCTCCTCGGCTCCCGCCTCGCCGTCGTAGAACAGGTCGCTGGACACCACCGTGCCCAGGCGCGTGCCGTTGGCGCTCAGACGTTTTAGGATTCCCGGACTGGCCGCCACCCGCTCGGCCGCCCCCAGCGCCCGGCTGGTGCCGTCGGCGGCGATCGCCTCGTCGGCCACCAGCAGCTCGCCCAGGCCCAGCGACCCGTCCAGGGCGCCGCAGGTGCCGACCCGCACCAGCGTGCGCGCCCCCAGGTCGGCCAGCTCGGCGATCACGATGGCGGCGCTCGGCCCGCCCATCCCGGTGCTCTGGATGGTGAGCGGCCGCCCGTCGGCGGCCTCGCCCGTGTATCCCCACAGCCCCCGGTTGTGGTTGAACATCCTCGGCTCGGCCAGCAGAGCCTGGGCGAGCAGGAGCGCCCGTCCAGGATCGCCGGGGAGCAGGACCCGGTCGGCCAGCGGCGCCGTGGGGTGGAGGTGGATCGTCATCGCCGCGGCGAGATTAGACTCCCGCGGCGGTGGCCGGCTTCAACTCAGCCAAGGAGTTCCGCGAGGTCATGGACCGGACGTTCACGCTCATGAGCGAGGACCCGGAGATGGGCCCCCGCCTCCGTGATGCCGACACGCCGCAGCGGTTTGAGTTCACCGACTTCGATCTGGTGGTCAACATCCGGGCCGGTGGGGCCGACGAGCCCAATCTGGCCTGGGAGTGGTCCGATGACGTCAGCTGGGAGCCCAAGGTGCGGATGACGATGTCGTCCGAGACGGCCAACCGCTACTTCCAGGGCCAGGAGAACATCGCCATCGCCATCGCCCGCCGGCGGATCAAGGCCGGCGGCGACGTCAAGGCGGCGCTGGCGCTCATCCCCATCACCAAGCCGCTGTACGCCCGCTACCGGGAGATGATTGCGGCAGAGTACCCCCACCTGGAGGCATGACGCCGATCCCGGTGGCCGTGGTTAGCGCCGATTTCCACCGCCGGCGTTGACAGGCAGCGCCATGACGAGTAGACCTTGGGCACGACGCAAGGCAATAGGCCGGAACGTGGTGGCGCCAGTGGCGCACACCGCGAGGTGCCGCCGGAAACGTGACGAGCGCCGACGGCCGACGCAGCGGGACGCAATGCCCGCGGGCGGCGGGGCCTGGCACTCACCGAGACCCCGTCGCCGACTTGCGTGGTGCCCGGAATGACCCTGAACGAGGCCGCGGACCGCGTCGGCGTCACCCCCGGGACGCTCCGCCGGTGGACCCGGCAGGGCCTGATCCCCCAGCATGACGGCGTCTGGTCGCCGGCAGCCATCGGTCAGGCCCGGGTGGTGGCCAAGATGCGCGAGCGCGGCCACTCGCTGCAGGAGATCCGGCGGGCCACCGAGGAGGGCAAGCTCGCCTTCGGCTTCCTGGAGGAGCTGTTCCCCACCGACGGACGCCGCTACTCGGTCCAGGAGGCGGCCGAGACAACGGGGATTGACCCCGCCCTCGTCCGGCGGCTGGTCAGCGGCCTGGGGATCACGCCCGAGCACACCGACACCGTCTCCGAGGATGAGCTCCAGCTGCTGCGCTACGTGGCGGCGGTCCTGGAATCCGGCTTTCCCCTGGTCGCTCTCCTGCAGCTGGTCCGGGTCTACGGGCAGGCCATGGCCCGGGTGGCCGACGCGGAGGTCCGGCTGTTTCACCTCTACGTGCACGAGCCGCTCATGCGCTCAGGGTCCACCGGGGTGGAGACCGCCGAGCAGATGAACGCCATCAGCCGCCGGGTGCTGCCGCTGGCCGGGCCCGTCCTGGACCAGATCCACCAGCGCTACCTCCAGTTCTTCGTCGAGCAGGATGTGGTCGGTCACATGGAGTCCGACCTGGACGGGTCGGCCATCGATCTGGGTCGCATGCGGGTGGCCATCGCCTTTGCCGATCTGGCCGGCTACACCCGTCTGACCGAGGAGGAGGGTGAGCTGACCGCCGTCGACGCGGTTGAGCGGTTCGTGGAGGCGGTGGAGGTGACGCTGCCTGACCAGGCCCGGATCATCAAGACGATCGGCGACGAGGTCATGATCATCGGCTCCGACGCCCCCAACCTGACCGACTGGGCCGTTGGCTTTCAGAGCATGCAGACCGAGCGCCCGCTGCCCCGGATCGCCGTCCATCACGGGGTGGCCCTCTACCGCGACGGCGACTACTACGGCCGGGACATCAACATCGCCTCCCGGGTGGCCGCCCGGTCGGCCGGGGGCGAGGTCCTGGTCACCCGGCCGGTGGTGGACAGCGTGACCGCGCCCCATCTGGAATTTGAGAGGATCGGCGAGGTGCGCCTCAAGGGGTTCACCGAGTCCACCGAGGTGTTCATCGCCCGCCAGAGGGCCGACGAGTGAGCGATCCGCTGGTGGACGGCGTGCGGCGCGGCGGCCTGCTGGCCGAGGGGCGCCCGGTGGTGGTCATGTACTCGGGCGGCCGTGACTCGACCTGCCTGCTCGACGTCGCCGCGCGCATCGCCGGCGCCCCGGCGGTCAGCGCCCTCCACGTCAACTACGGGCTCCGGGCCGGCGCCGATGCCGATGAGCGCCATTGCGCTGAGGTGTGTGAGCGCCTGGGGGTGCAGCTGGACGTGCGCCGGCCGGTCCGGGTGGGTGGGACGGGGTCCGGCGCGGGCAACCTCCAGGCCTGGGCCCGGGCGGAGCGCTACCGGGCGGCCGGCGACCTGGCGATGGTCCGCGAGGCGGATATCGCCGCCGGCCACACCCGCTCCGACCAGGTGGAGACGATCCTGTATCGGATCGCCTCTTCGCCCAGCCGGCGGGCGCTGTTGGGAATGCGGCCTCGTGACGGAGCGCTCATCCGGCCCCTGCTTGAGTTCACGCGCGCGGACACCGGCGAGTACTGCCGGGGGCGAGGCCTGCGCTGGCGCGACGACGAGTCCAACGACTCCGCTGCCTACGCGCGCAACCGAATCCGGCGGGAGCTTGTCCCTGCCCTGGAGCGGATCCACCCGGCCGCCCAGGACAACCTGCTGACGCTGGCCGAGATCCTGCGCGGCGAGGCCGAGGTCCTCGACGAGCTCGTCGACGGGGTGGTGGGTGGCCGGGACCACGTCTCCCTGGCGGCGCTGCGCGAGCTGTCGCCGGCGCTGCGCCGCCTGGTCGTCCAGCGCCTGGCCGACGACGCCCTGGGCGGCCCCGCGGCCGGGGTGGCCCGGCGGGCCGACGAGGTGGCGGCCATGTCCGAGCACGGACGGTGCCATCTTGATCTCCCGGGCGTGCGGGCCACGGCCGAGGACGGCATCGTGCGGTTCGGTCCGTCCCAACCTAGAATCCAGACCCAGTGAGCGACGACGCGATCGGAGAGATCCTCGTCCCCGCCGAGGATCTCAACCGGCGGGTGCGCGAGCTGGCCCAGGAGGTCAACCGGGACTACGCGGGCAAGAATCTGCTGCTGATCGGCGTTTTGAAGGGTGCGGTGTTTTTTCTCTCCGACCTCATGCGCCACCTCCAGATCCCGGTGGAAGTCGACTTCATGGCCGTCGCCTCCTACGGATCGGCGACCAAATCCTCCGGGGTGGTGCGGATTCTCAAGGACCTGGACGCGGCCATTGAAGGCCGGGACGTCCTGATCGTGGAGGACATCGTCGACTCCGGGCTGACATTGCAGTACCTGCTGCGCAACCTGGCCGGACGCAACCCGGCGTCGCTGGAGGTGTGCGCGTTGCTGACCAAGCCCGAGCGCGCGGTGGTGGACCTCCAGGCCCGGTACGTCGGCTTTGAGATCCCGGACCGGTTCGCCATCGGCTACGGCCTGGATCACGCCGAGCGCTACCGCAACCTGCCCTACGTGGCTGCGCTCAACCAGTGACCGCCGCCGTGCAGACGTCCAGAGCCAGTAATTCTGGGCAAAACCAGGTGCTACGCTTGCTGATCCCCGGCAACCGGCGGACGAAGGAGTCCGTGGCAGGACAGCCGGGCCTACGCAGGGATTCCACTTCATGAGCCGGTTTTTCAAGAGCGCCGCGTTTCCGATCCTGATCGTCGTCGTCCTGGCGTTCTTCGCGCAGAAGCTGATCGGCAGCTCCAGCCACAGCCCGTCCTACACGTTCGGGAACCTGCTGAGCCAACTGCAGAACAAGGACGTCAAGAACCTGACGCTGGATCAGAAGGCCAATTCGGCCGACGTCACGCTCCAGGACGGCACCAAGTACTCGGTCGGCTATCCCGACTCCTACGCACCGAACCTGATCACCATGGCCAAGGCCGACGTGCCGGCCAATGGCTTCAACGTGCAGGACAAGTCGAGCAACGGCTGGCTGTCGCTACTCACCTACATCCTCCCGTTCATCATCTTCATCGGGTTCTGGATCTTCCTCATGAACCAGGTCCAGGGCGGCGGCTCGAAGGTCATGTCGTTCGGCAAGTCCCGGGCCAAGCGGATGTCGGTCGATTCGCCCAAGATCACCTTCCGGGATGTGGCCGGCGTGGACGAGGCCGTCGAGGAGCTCCATGAGATCAAGGAGTTCCTGGAGAACCCCAAGAAGTTCCAGGCGCTCGGTGCCCGGATCCCCAAGGGCGTGCTGCTGTACGGCCCTCCCGGCACCGGCAAGACGCTGCTGGCCCGGGCGGTGGCCGGCGAGGCGGGCGTCCCGTTCTTCTCCATCTCCGGTTCTGACTTCGTCGAGATGTTCGTCGGCGTCGGCGCCTCGCGCGTGCGTGACCTGTTTGAGCAGGCCAAGCAGAACTCGCCCTGCATCATCTTCATGGACGAGATCGATGCCGTCGGGCGGCACCGCGGCGCGGGTCTCGGCGGCGGTCACGACGAGCGCGAGCAGACGCTGAACCAGCTCCTGGTGGAGATGGACGGCTTTGAGATGAAGGACAACATCATCCTGATCGCCGCCACCAACCGCCCGGACATCCTGGATCCGGCGCTGCTGCGCCCCGGCCGCTTCGACCGCCAGATCGTCGTCGACCGTCCGGACCGCGGCGGCCGCAAGAAGATCCTCGACGTCCATACCCGGGGCAAGCCGCTGGCCCGGGAGATCGACGTTGATGCCCTGGCCGGCCAGACCCCCGGCTTCACCGGCGCCGATCTGGCCAACCTGGTCAACGAGGCGGCGCTGCTCGCCGCCCGCAACGGCAAGCGCGAGATCACCCAGGTCGAGCTGGAAGAGGGGATCATGCGGGTCATCGCCGGGCCGGAGAAGAAGACCCGGGTGATGTCGGTCAAGGAGCGCAAGATCACCGCCTACCACGAGATGGGCCACGCCATCGTCGGCCACTTCCTGCCCCACTCCGATCCGATCCACAAGATCTCGGTGATCAGCCGCGGGCAGGCGCTGGGCTACACGATCTCGCTGCCGGGCGAGGACAAGTTCCTCACCACGCGTGCCGAGCTCAACGACACGATGGCGATGACCCTCGGCGGCCGCGCCGCGGAGGAGATCTGCTTCGACGAGATCACCACCGGCGCCTCCAACGACCTGGAGAAGGTCACCCAGACGGCCAAGCAGATGGTGATGCGCTTCGGCATGTCGGAGAAGCTCGGCCCGCGGGTGTTCGGCCACGACCACGGCCAGCCGTTCCTCGGTCGCGAGTTCTCCTCCGAGCCCGACTACTCCGACGAGATCGCCCGTGAGATCGACGACGAGATCCGCCGCGTGATCGAGGGTGCTCACCTGCAGGCGCGCAACATCCTCACCGACAAGCATGAGGAGCTGACCAAGCTCTCGGAGATCCTGCTCAAGCGCGAGACGATCGAGAAGGCCGAGTTCGAGGCGCTGCTGGAGGGCCGCTCCGAGGAGGAGGTCTTCGGCTCCGAGGCCCCGGTCCCGCCGGAGATCCCGACGTCGGGCACCCCCGCGCTGGAGCGCGCACCGGGCCGTGACGTCCCGCGTCCGCTGCCGCGGCCCGGGCTGGCCGGCGGCACCGCCGAGTAACTCAGCGCGATCTGGTCGCACAGGCGGAGGAGCAGCTCGGTGTCATCTCGCGCCGCCAGCTGTACGAGCTGAAGTTCACGTGCAAGGAAGTCCGCGGGATGGTGGCGGCGGGGCGGCTGCACCCCCTTCATCGCGATGTCTTGCGGTCGGCCACCGACACATCGTTGACCGGGCCCATCTCCTGGCCGCGCAGCTGAGCGCCGGCGGCCGCTGCTTTCTCAGTCATCGCACAGCAGCTGCGGTGTGGCAGTTGCGGGCCATCAACACGCACGACATCGAACTGACGGTCATCGGTGGCAGCCGGCCTCCAGAAGCTGGGCCTCATTCCGCTGCGGTTCACCGACTTCCGCGTCGAGCACGACCGACCCGGGATCGTGAGCGACCTGAGCCACTTCCTCCAGATCAGCCGGTGATCGTTCCCGCTTCGGTCAGGGGCGGCTCCAGGCCGGCCGCGTGGCAGGCAGCCAGGCCCCGCGCCAGCCCCGGCGGCCCCGGGAGCGACGGCGGCTTGAGAAACGCCGGCCGGGAGAAGTCAAAGTAGTCCAGCATGGGAGCGGCGTTGGCGTCCCGGAAGGTCATCGCCGGCAGGTTCCACTTGTGCTCCAGAAACGCCGTGATCGACGTGTGGTCCTGCACCACGTTGGACACATAGCCGGGCCGGGCCCAGGGCGACACCACCATCAGCGGCACCCGGAACCCGTAGCGATCAAACCCGCCTGCCACCAGCGGCGGCTGGCCGGGGACGGGCAGGGGCGCCGCGCCGTCGGGCTTGACGGCCCGCGGCGGCGGCACGTGGTCGTAGTAGCCGCCGTGCTCGTCGTAGGTGATGAACAGCGCCGTTCTGCGCCAGGTGGGCGCGTGCATCAGGGCGTGGACCACCTTGGCCAGGAACCGTTCGCCCACCTGGATGTCCTGGGGATTCTCCTCTGACGTCGTCGAGTAGTTGGGGTCCAGGAAGGTGAAGGCCGGGAGCCGTCCGGCGGCGGCGTCTGAGTAGAAGTGGGAGAACCGCCGCACCCTCAGCGCCCGCCGGGGTGTGTAGAACCCGGGCACGATGAGCGGGCTGGGCGCATCCTCGTAGTAGACCCGCCAGGAGATCCGGTGCTGATCCAGGCGATCGAAGATGGTCCCGTGGGGGGCCGGCAGGTGGAGTGACTGCTCCAGATTGGTGGCGACCAGGCCGTTGGACGTGCCGCAGAACAGGAACCGGCGGTTGGGGTAGGTCTGGGCCAGGGCCGAGGCGAAGTAGCGCTGCCCGAGCGGGAAGTGGCGAACGAGCGCGTAGGTGAACGGCAGGTCATGCTGATCCCAGTACTCCATGGCCACCGGGCCACTGGCCCGGACGAAGCCGTCGTTGCGGCCGTTGTCCCAGGCCTGATGTGAGGGGTTCCAGGCCTGCGTGGGCAGGCCGGGCAGCTGGCAGGGCGAGCCGGCGCGGGTGGCGACCACCGGGCGGCCGGTGGCATCTCGGTTGACGTTGATCGGCCGGCCGCCCCGCACGGTGAATCCGTCGACCCGCCGGCGACCCGGAACCTGCGCCGCCACCATCCCCAGCAGGTTGTCGAACGAGTGGTTCTCCATCATCACCACCACCACGTGCTCGATCTCCGGCAGCGACGGCGTGCCCGCCGGCAGGTGGGGGAAGGGCCGGCTGCCCGGCCGGCGCCGCCCGGTGGCCCCCGCGGCCCCGGCGGCCCGGGCCCAGGCGGGGAGTCCGCCGAGACCGACGGCGGCCGCGCCTCCGGCCGCCGCTCCCAGCAGCGAACGGCGAGTGATCATCTCCGACATCTGCGCCTCCCTTTGCATCGGATTGCCGGTGGCGTGCCGGGACGGGGTAACGTCCCCCACATGACCTCGTCGCGCCACTCGCCGGGCCGCGTGATCCTAGCGGCGACCCGTATCTGGCTGCCAGTGGCCATCGCCATCGCCGGGATTGTGCTGATCGTGCTCGGCCACGGGAGCTACTCGCAGCTGGCCGACAGCCGGTCCCTGGAGTCGGGCGTGGGGGTGGCGCTGCTGATTGTGGCCCTCATCGTGTGGATGCTCAACTGGATGTACCGCCTGAGCGTGCGCAGCAACGCCGACCGCGAGTACGAGGAGCGGGCCCGGGAGTACTTCGACCGCACCGGGCGCTGGCCGGACGAGGACGACCGGTGAACCGGGGCCGCGAGCCGGTGGTGATGGGCATCGTGAACGTCACCCCCGACTCGTTCTCCGACGGGGGACGCTACCTGGATGTGTCCGCGGCGGTACAGCACGGCCTGGAGCTGACCGCCGCCGGGGCCGCCATCCTTGACATCGGCGGCGAATCCACTCGTCCCGGCGCCGACCCCGTATCCGTGGCCGAGGAGCTGCGCCGGGTGGTGCCGGTGATTGAGGGCTTGCGCGCCGCCGGCGCCGACGCTCGCATCTCCATCGACACGTCCAAGGCCGCGGTGGCCGCGGCGGCGATCGAGGCCGGCGCCGGCATCGTCAATGACGTGACCGCGCTGCGCGGCGATCCAGCCATGGTCGACGTGGTCGCCGACCATGACGTGGAGTGCTGCCTGATGCACATGCTCGGCCGGCCGCGGACGATGCAGGCCAACCCCTGCTACGACGAGGTGGTCTCCGACGTCAAGGGGTTTCTGGAGGCGCGGATGTCGTTCGCCGTCTCGCACGGTGTGGCCGAGGAGCGGATCCTGCTCGATCCTGGGATCGGCTTCGGCAAGACCGACGTCCACAACCTGGAGCTGCTCGGTCGCCTGCAGGAGCTGGTGGACCTCGGCCGGCCCGTGGTCATCGGCACGTCGCGCAAGTCGTTTCTGGGCCGTCTGACCGGCCGCCCGGTGGCCGACCGGCTGGCGGCCACCATCGCCACCAACGTCATCGCCTACGAGCGGGGGGCCCGCATCTTCCGGGTTCATGACGTCGCTCCGGTCCGGGACGCGCTGCTGATCACGGCTGCTACGGTCCCTCGCCCATGGGCGAGCACGACGCCGACGAGTACGAAGACGACGACGATGTAGACGAGGACGAGGCGGGCTCCGAGCCCGAGGTCACGATCGAGGTGAGCGGTCTGTCGCTGTTCACCCACGTCGGCGTCAGCGCCGCCGAGCGCGAGGTCGGCCAGCGCCTGCTCCTGGATCTCCGCCTGGACGTGGGCGAGAACGACGCCACCCTCACCGACCGCATTGAGGACACCGTCGACTACGGAGAGATGTGCGAGGTGGCCAACCTGGTCGCCCAGCAGCGCACCTATAAGACGCTGGAGCGCCTGTGCGCGGCGATCGCCGACCGGCTGCTGGAGCAGTACGCCGCCAACGCCGTCTGGGTCAAGGCGGCCAAGCCGGAGCCCCCGCTGGCCCTGCCGGTGACCGAGGTCTCGGTGGAGGTCTGGCGCGAGGCGTCTGAGTAGCCGCGTGCTGGGCTACCTGGGGCTGGGGTCCAACGTCGGCGACACCCGGGCCCACCTCCGGCAGGCGGTGGAGGCGCTGCCCGGCCACGGGGTGCGGGTGGTGGCCAGCTCCTCGTTGTATGAGACCGAGCCGGTGGGTCTGGTGCCAGACCAGCCGGACTTCCTCAACGCCTGTCTGCGCGTTGACACCGAGCTCGGCCCGGAGGATCTGCTGGATGCCTGCAAGGCGGTGGAGCGCCAGGTCGGCCGGGCCGTCGGCGGGCCCCGCCACGGCCCGCGGGTGATCGACGTCGACGTGCTGCTGCTCGGTGAGCTGCGCTACCGGTCAGACCGGCTCAACCTCCCGCACGCCGAGGTGACCACCCGGCGGTTCGTGCTGGTTCCGCTGCTGGAGCTTGATCCGGACCTGACCCTGCCGACCGGCGCGCGGCTGGCCGACGCCCTGGCCGGCCTCGGCCCGGGGCAGGCGGTCCGCCTCGCCGGCCCGCCGCTGATGTAATTGCCGACCATGCTCCTGGTCGTCGACGTCGGCAACACCCAGACCCACTTCGGCGTCTACCGCGACGGCGAGGACGTCGTAGCTGAACACTGGCGGTTTGCCACCGTGCGCGAGTCAACCCGGGATGAGCTGGGGGCCGCGCTGGCCAACCTGCTGGCGCTCCGGGGACTGGGGCTCACCCACATCCACCGCTCCATCGTCTCCTCCACCGTCCCCCAGCTCAACGAGGAGTGGCGGGCGATGGCCGAGCGCTACCTCGGCCACGAGATGCTGGTGGTGGGCCCGACCCTGCGTACCGGGATGCCGATCCGGATGGACAACCCACGGGAGGTCGGCGCCGACCGGCTGGTCAACGCCGTCGCCGCCTACGACCGGTTCCACGGGACCTGCGTGGTGGTCGACTTCGGCACCGCCATCACCTACGACGCCGTCTCGGCCGCCGGGGAGTATCTGGGCGGGATCATCACCCCCGGAGCCGAGATCTCCATCGACGCCCTGTATGACCGGGCCGCCAAGCTGCCCAAGGTGGAGCTGGCCGAGCCCCGGGCGCTCATCGGCAAGTCAACCGTGGAGGCGATCCGGTCCGGGATCGTGTTCGGGTTTGCCGGTCAGGTCGATGGGATCGTGCGCCGGCTGAGGGCGGAGCTGGGGGAGGAGACAACGGTCATCGCCACCGGCGGACTGGCCCGGTCATTGGTGCCGGCGGTCCGGGAGACCATCGACGAGGTCGACGACCTCCTCACCCTTACCGGATTGCGGCTGATCTGGGAGCGGAATAGCCCTCGTCCATAACCGGCACCGGCACGTCCGGAGTCCGGGCCACGCTGGCGGCCAGGATGAGGAACACCAGCCGCCGCCGGTTGTCAGGCTCGCTGACGCTCACCTCGGCAAACGTGTCGAGCAGTACCCGCAGGGCCTCAAACACCGGTGCATCGTCCACCCCGTCGGGCACGTCGCAGGCCATCCGCGCCAGGGCCAGCATCTCCGGGCCGCCCTCGGAGCCGCGCATGGTGGCGATGGCCCCCAGCATCACGTACTCGGCCACGCGGTCCAGCAGCAGATGCTGCGCCCGCTCATGCTCGCCCACCGCGGGCCCGGCGGGCACCAGGGGCTCGCCGGCGGCGATCCGCAGTGACTGCTCGGATCCGATGCACCGAATCTGCTCAGGGGTCAGGCCCACCTGCAGCGCCGAGCGCATCTGGGTCACCGCGGAGGCCAGGGTGTGGCCGTACGGCGCGTCGGAGGCGAACAGGATCTGACCGGGCGGGACCAGGGCGAACAGCGTCTGCATGTCAGCGGGCATCCACCAGGCGGTGTCGAACAGCAAGTTGGGCAGATCGGCGGCCGCCCGCCAGATCCAGGAGAGGTCGCAGACCCCGGCGTGGGCCAGGATGAACCGGGCCCCCGGGAACCGGCCGGCCAGCTCCACCACGTGGGCGCCCAGGGCCGGGATGCCCCGGCCGGCGTGGATCAGGATCGGCAGCTCCCGCTCATGGGCGATGGCGGCGAGCTCGGCGACCGCCGGGTGGTCCAGGGTGAACTGCTCGGCCCGGGGGTGGAGCTTGATCCCCTGGGCCCCCGCGGCCAGCGAGCGCTCGGCCTCGGCGGCGGCGTTGCCGGCGTGGGGTGAGACCCGGCAGAACGGGGTGAGCAGACCACCGGAGTCGGCCGCCGCCGCCAGCACCATGTCGTTGGCCGCGGGGTAGCCGTCGGGCTCGTGCATGGGGAACACAAAGGCGCCGCGGGCGTTGGCGACATCCAGCTGGTCCAGCAGCTCCTGCGGGCTCTGCTTCATCCCGTCTGGATCGTTCTGGCCGAGATGGGTATGCGCGTCAAACAGCTCCAGACCGGGCACCTGCTCGCGCATCAGCTGGACCCAGGGTTCGAAGAAGGAGGCGATGTCCATGTCTCCCATTCGTACCATGAGTTGGCCGTGGCCCTCGTCACCGACACCCCGCAGGCGCCTCTCCGGTCGCTCACCGACCCCTGGACACTGGGCGCAGTCCAGATCCCCAACCGGGTCGTGCTGGCGCCGCTGGCCGGGATCGGCAACTGGTTTGTTCGCCTGCAGGCCAAGCGCTACGGGGCGGGGCTGGTGGTCTCCGAGATGGTGTCCAGCTTTGCCGTCCACCACCGCAACCAGCGGACCTGCCGGGAGCTGCTGCGCATCCACCCGGACGAGCATCCGGTTTCCATGCAGTTGTTCGGGCATGACCCGGACGTCATGGAGTCCGCCGCCGAGCGGGTGGCGGCGGCCGGCGCGGACCTGATCGACCTCAACATGGGCTGTCCGGTCCCCAAGGTGTGCAAGACGGGCGCGGGAGCGGCCCTGCTCGCCGACCCGGACCGGGCGATCGCCATCGCTCGGGCGGCCGGGCGCGGCAGCGGTCTTCCGGTGACGGTCAAGCTCCGCTCCGGGGCGCGGCCGGGTGATCTCAGCGGGATCGACACTGCGCGGCGGCTGGCGGAGGCCGGCGTGGTGGCCGGGATCTGCCTCCATCCCCGGCATGCCTCGCAGCGCCACTCCGGAAAGCCGGACTACGAGCTGGCGCGCCGGCTGGCCGAGGAGCTGCCGGTGCCGCTGATCATCTCCGGCGGCCTGCGCTCCCCGGAATCGGCGCGCGAGGCGTTTGCCCGCAGCGGAGCGGCGGCCGTCGCCCTGGCCCGGGGCTCGCTCGGCAACCCCTGGCTGTTCTCCCAGCTTCTGGATCGGCCCGAGGCGGTGCCCACCTCCGCCGACATCCTGGCCGAGCTGGACTGGGTCATGGACCGGGCCGCCGAGCACCTGGGCGCCGAGCGAGCCGCCCGTTACCTGCGCAAGTTCTACCCGTGGTACCTGGAGCGCCTGGGGGGCGACAAGGCGCTCCAGGACGGTCTCCAGCGGGTGGCCACGCTCGCGGCCGCCCGGGAGTTGCTCGGACTGCCCAGCTAACCTGGAGAACGCTTGAAGGCCGCGGGTAGGGGGTGTCTATACTCATGCGCCCACGCGGCCTGGCCGCGGCCGATTCCCGCCGCATCAGGCGGGTTTTTTCACGCTTCCGTTTGCCCTCAACACAGGTCTGATCGCTATGCCCAAGGACGTCATCCTCACCCAGGAGGGCCTCGCCAATCTCAAGGCGGAGCTCGACCACCTGTCCACGACACGCCGGCGGGAGGTCGCCGCGCGGATCAAGGAGGCGCGCGAGTTCGGCGACATCTCCGAGAACGCCGAGTACGACGACGCCAAGAACGAGCAGGCGATGCTGGAGGCGCGCATCGCCGCGCTGGAGGACAAGCTGCGCTCGGCCACGGTGGTCGACGCCTCCGAGCTGGACACCGATGTGGTCCGGGTCGGCTCGGTGGTCCACGTCAAGGATGAGGCCGGAAAGTCCAACAAGTACACCATCGTGGGCTCGGCTGAGGCCAAGCCGGCGGAGTCCAAGCTGTCCAACGAGTCTCCGGTGGGCAAGGCCCTGGTGGGACGTAAGCGCGGGGACCAGGTGACGATCACCACCCCCCGCGGCGAGCGCAAGCTCAAGATCACCAAGATCGACGTCGCCGCCTGAGGCGGGGATGAGCGCCTGTGGGTGACCAGCCCGCCGAGGGAGACGTTCTCTCAGACGTCCTGGCTGATCGCCGGCGCAAGCTGGAGCGGCTGCGGGCGGGCGGGACCGAGCCGTTCCCGCATGAGTTCGACGGGGTGGAGCCGATCGCCGACGTGCGCGCCGCCCACGCGGGCCTAACGGACGGCCAGGAGACCGATGCCGCCCACCGGGTGGCGGGACGCCTGGTGGCCCGCCGGGGTCAGGGCAAGATGGCCTTCCTGGACCTGGAGGACCGCTCCGGGCGGGTCCAGCTGCAGGCCCGGGTCAACGAACTGGGTGAGGAGGGGATGGAGCGCCTCCTCGGCTTTGACCTGGGGGACCTGCTGGGGGTTGACGGGACGGCGTTCATGTCCCGGCGCGGCGAGCTGACGCTGCGGGTCGGCGATTACACGTTGCTGGCCAAGTCGCTGCGGCCGCCGCCGGACAAGCACCACGGGCTGACCGACGTGGAGCTCCGCCACCGCCACCGCGAGCTGGACCTGATCGCCAACCCGGAGTCCCGGGACGTGTTCATGACCCGGGCCAAGGTCATCTCCACCATTCGCCGCTTCCTGGACGACGAGCGGTTCATCGAGGTGGAGACGCCCATCCTCCAGCCCCTGTACGGCGGGGCCATGGCCCGCCCGTTCACCACTCACCACAACGCGCTGGACCGCAGCCTCTATTTGCGGATTGCCACCGAGCTGTACCTCAAGCGGCTGATCGTCGGAGGTCTGGAGCGCGTCTATGAGATCGGCAAGAACTTCCGCAACGAGGGCGTCGACACCACCCACAACCCGGAGTTCACGGTCCTGGAGTGGTATGAGGCCTACGCCGATTACCTGGATGTGGCCGAGCGGCTGGAGCGCCTGGTCCGCACCGTGGCCCGCGCCGTCGGATACGAGGGCCCGTTTGAGTTCGAGCCTCGGTGGCGACGGGAGACGCTGGTGGGGGCGGTCCGGGACCGGACCGGGATCGACGTCCTGGAGAATCATGACCGTGACGCGCTGGCCGGGGCCATGCGGGAGCGGGACCTGCCGGTGCCGGAGGATGAGACCTGGCCCCAGCTCGTCGATGAGCTGGTCTCCAAGTACGTGGAGCCGACCCTCGTCCAGCCCACCTTCCTGCTGGACTTCCCGGTGGAGATCTCGCCCCTGGCCAAGCGCCACCGCTCGCAGCCGGAGCTGGTGGAGCGCTTCGAGGCATTCGTCGGTGGGATGGAGATCGCCAACGCGTTCACCGAGCTCAACGATCCGGACGAGCAGCGACGGCGATTTGAGAGCCAGCAGCGCTTTGCCGCCGCCGGCGATGCGGAGGCCCAGCCCTACGACGAGGCATTTGTCCAGGCGCTGGAGCAGGGTATGCCCCCCACCGGCGGCATCGGCATCGGCATCGACCGGCTGGTGATGGCGATGACCGGACAGCGCTCGATCCGCGAGGTGGTGCTCTTTCCCGCGCTGCGGTCATGAGCCGGCGGGCGGCGTGGGCGTTCGCGTTCATGTCGATCGTCTGGGGCGGGTCCTACCTGCTCATCAAGATCGCCATCGACGGGGGTCTGCCGGCCGCCGATATCGCCTGGTTGCGGGTCGCCCTGGCCGCCGCCGTCCTGGCCGGATTCGCCCGCCGCGGCGGCGGGTGGGGCGCGCTGCGGGGCCGCTGGCGGTGGATCCTGGCCTACGCCGTGTTCGAGATTTCCATCCCGTTCCCGCTGATCGCGGCCGGGGAGGTCCACGTGGCCTCCTCGCTGACGGCGATCATCATCGCCTCGGTGCCCCTGATCGTGACCGTGCTGTCGTTGCGGTTCGACCCCTCGGAGCGGCCCACCCCGGTGCGGGCGGCGGGACTGCTGATCGGCTTCGGCGGGGTGATCGCGCTGGTGGGGCTCGACATCGCCGGCAGCGGTGCCGAGCTGCTGGGCGCGGCGGCCATCTTCGTCGGGGCCATCGGCTATGCCATCGGGCCGATGGTGGTCAAGCTGGGCATGGGCGGGCTGGATTCCCGGGCGGTCATGGGGGCGAGCCTGCTGGTGGCCACCGTGCTCCTGGCCCCGTTCGCCGCCATCGACCTGCCCCGCCGGGCGCCGACCCTGGGAGCCTGGGCGGCCGTGGCGGCCCTCGGGCTGTTCTGCACCGCGGTGGCGTTCGTCGTCTACACGGTGCTCATCCGGGAGGTGGGAACGAGCCGGGGCACCGTCATCACCTACATCAACCCGCTGGTCGCCCTCATTCTCGGAGTACTGCTTTTGGGGGAACACCCGGGCTCAGGGGCGATCGGCGGCCTGGTCCTCATCCTCGCCGGGTCCTGGCTGTCGACCAACGGGGCCCGGCTGCCCCGGCGCCGGGTCTCAGCGCCCGTGGGACGGGCCCAGACGGCCGCTGAGGGCCAGTCCGGGGCCATCCCCCCGGCGGTCTCCGAGAGCCGGCCGGACCGGCCGAGCGCCCCATGAACGACCGGTGAATTGGCCGGTGCAGGGGGTTTGTGGTCCGGAAAAGTACGGCATACCGGCTGTTAGACTGAGGCATGGCCCGAAGCGAAGCCGTTTGCACTAATCCGATTCGGCGTAATTGCCGAATAAGGTCTGTGAGACGGAAACCTCGGCGTCCCTCCAGCCGTTCGAGTGCGTGACCGCCGGGCGACCAGGAGCATCAGACCAGGACCACTCCCCGATCAACTTCCTCAGTAGTACAGCCACAACCACTCTTAGGAAGCCCCATGTTTGAGCGATTTACAGAGCGAGCCCGCCAAGTGGTCGTCTTGGCACAGGAAGAGGCTCGGACTCTCAAGCACAACTACATCGGCACCGAGCACATCCTGCTCGGGCTGCTGCGCGAAGAGGAGGGGCTCGCCGCTCGAGTACTCGAGTCGCTCGACATCACCGTGGAGCGCGTGCGCGCCCAGGTGGTGCGGATCGTCGGATCTGGCGAGGAAGTCACGTCCGGACAGATTCCCTTCACTCCCCGTGCCAAGAAGGTGCTGGAGCTGGCGCTGCGTGAGGCGCTCAGCCTCGGCCACAACTACATCGGCACCGAGCACATCCTGCTCGGGTTGGTGCGTGAGAACGAGGGCGTCGCCGCGCGCATCCTGCTCGATTTCGACGCGGACTCGGAGAAGATCCGCAACGAGGTCATCCGGATGCTGTCGGGTCCGGGCAGCCGCCAGCGCGGCTCGGGCACCGGCTCCGGCGCCGGGGCGAGCGGGGCCAGTGGCGAGGGCAAGAAGTCGTCCAAGCTGCTTGACCAGTTCGGCCGCAACCTGACCAAGCTCGCCTCCGAGGGCAAGCTGGATCCGGTGGTGGGCCGGGAGACCGAGATTGAGCGGATCATGCAGATCCTGTCGCGCCGGACCAAGAACAATCCGGTCCTGGTGGGTGAACCCGGCGTCGGCAAGACCGCCGTCGTGGAGGGGCTGGCTCAGCGGATCACCAACGCCGACGTTCCCGAGCTGCTCAAGGGCAAGCAGATCTACACCCTGGATCTGGCCGCTCTGGTGGCCGGGTCCAAGTACCGGGGTGAATTTGAGGAGCGCCTCAAGAAGGTGATGAAGGAGATCACCCAGCGCGGCGACATCATCCTGTTCATCGACGAGCTCCACAATCTGGTGGGCGCCGGTGCCGCGGAAGGCGCCATCGACGCCGCGTCGATTCTGAAGCCCGCGCTGGCCCGCGGCGAGCTGCAGACGGTGGGCGCCACCACGCTGGAGGAGTACCGCAAGTACCTGGAGCGGGACTCCGCCCTGGAGCGGCGCTTCCAGAAGATCACCGTCGATCAGCCGACCACGGAGGAGACCGTTCAGATCCTCAAGGGCCTCCGTGACCGCTACGAGCAGCACCACAAGGTCAACATCACCGACGAGGCCCTGGAGGCGGCGGCCGACCTGGCCGACCGCTACATCTCCGACCGGTTCCTGCCGGATAAGGCCATCGACCTCATCGACGAGGCCGCCTCCCGGATGCGGATCAAGTCGATGACCTCCCCGCCTGTCTACCGCGAGCTCGAGGACGAGATCGAGGAAACGCGGCGCGCCAAGGAGGAGGCGATCGAGTCCCAGGAATTCGAGAAGGCGGCCAACCTGCGTGACAAGGAACGCCGGCTGACCCAGCGCAAGCGCGAGCTCGCCGACCAGTGGGAGGCGGGTGAGTCGACCGAGCGGCCCTCGATCGGCGAGGAGGAGATCGCCGACATCGTCTCGATGTGGACCGGCATCCCGGTGTTCAAGCTGACCGAGGCCGAGACGGCCAAGCTGATGCGGATGGAGGAGGAGCTCCACAAGCGCGTCATCGGGCAGCACCCGGCGATCGAAGTGGTGTCCAAGGCCATCCGGCGGTCCCGGGCGGGTCTGAAGGATCCCAAGCGGCCGACCGGCTCGTTCATCTTCCTCGGCCCATCGGGCGTGGGGAAGACGGAGCTGGCCCGGACGCTGGCCGAGTTCCTGTTCGGCGACGAGGACACGATGATCCGCATCGACATGTCCGAGTACATGGAGAAGCACGCGGTGTCGCGGCTGGTGGGCTCGCCTCCGGGCTACATCGGTTACGACGAGGGCGGCCAGCTCACCGAGGCGGTCCGCCGTAAGCCGTACAGCGTCCTGCTGCTCGACGAGATCGAGAAGGCGCACCCGGATGTGTTCAACATCCTGCTCCAGATCCTGGAGGACGGGCGCCTGACCGACGCGCAGGGCCGCACGGTCGACTTCCGGCACTGCATCGTGATCATGACCTCCAACATCGGGGCCTCCGAGATCGCTCGGAACACGCCTCTGGGCTTCGCGGTCTCCGACGATGAGACCGGGATCACGTACGACGACATGAAGAACCGGATCATGGGTGAGCTCAAGAAGGTCTTCCGACCTGAGTTCCTCAACCGGATCGACGACGTCATCGTGTTCCACAAGCTCGCCAAGGACGAGATCAAGGAGATCGTCGACCTGCTGCTGCTCCGCATCCGCGAGTCGATGGCCGAGCGGGAGCTCCAGCTGGAGCTCTCCGAGCCGGCCAAGGACCTCTTGGTCGATAAGGGTTGGGATCCGGCGATGGGGGCCCGGCCGCTGCGGCGCGCCATCCAGCGCTACATCGAGGATCCGCTGGCTGACTTCGTGCTCCGCTCGCAGGTGCCGTCGGGTTCGACGGTGCTGGTGGAGCCCGGCCAGGACGGCACCGAGGACGAGGACGTCAAGCTCTCCATCATCGAGCCTGCCCCCAAGCCGACCCCGGTCGGAGTGGGTGCCGAGGGCGGTGCCGAGACCGGCGAGTCGGCCGAGGCCTCCGAGGGCGAGGCCAAGCCGGACCCCGAGACCGACTAGCTCTACCGCCATTCCTGAATTGGGCGAGCGGCCCGGGTCTCCTGGCCCGGGCCGTTTGTCGTCCCGGGCCGCGTTCAGGTGTCACGGAAGCGTGAAGACCGTTACCGGAACGTGCCATTCCGGACCGCAGCCGCCGGTGGCGTCGGGGCCGCCGCGTACGCTCTCAGCCCATGGCTCGTTCCTCCTCCGTTCACGTCTGCTCCGCCTGCGGGCATGAGACCGCTCGGTGGGCCGGACGCTGCCCCGGCTGCGGCGAGTGGAACACGCTGGTCGAGCAGGTCCGGGCGGCGCCGCCGCGTAACGGGGGCGGCTCCGGGGAATCCCGGCGTCGCGCGGCCGCGGTCAAGCCGGTGGCCCTCGCCGACGTGGCGGCGGTGGACCATGAGCGACTGAGCACCGGGATCGGCGAGCTGGACAACGTGCTGGGGGGAGGGATCGTGCCCGGGTCGCTGGTGCTCATCGGCGGCGCTCCCGGGATCGGCAAGTCAACGCTGACCACGATGGCCCTGGCCAACCTGGGCTCCGCCGGGCGGCGCGTGCTCTACGTCTCAGCCGAGGAGTCGGCGGCCCAGATCCGGCTGCGCGCCCAGCGTTTGGGCGGCGGTGAGGCGCTGGCCGTGCCGGTGATCGCCGAGACCGACCTGCACACCGTGCTGGCCACGCTGGAGCAGGAGCAGCCCGAGGTGTGCGTGATCGACTCGGTGCAGACGCTGCACTCGGTCGACCTGTCCTCGGCCGCCGGGTCGGTGGCCCAGGTGCGGGAGGTGGCGGGGGAGATCATGCGGGTGGCCAAGCAGCGCCGGATCGCCGTCCTGCTCGTCGGCCACGTCACCAAGGAGGGCGCGCTCGCCGGCCCGCGGGTTCTGGAGCATCTCGTCGACTGCGTCCTTCAGTTTGAGGGCGAGCGGGAGCGGACGTACCGGACCGTGCGGGCGATCAAGAACCGATTCGGCTCCACCAATGAGGCGGGCGTGTTTGAGATGCGTGACCAGGGCCTGGTGGAGGTGCTGGACGCCTCGGCCCGCTTCCTGGCCGAGGCGACGCGGTCACCGGGCAGCGTCGTCCTGTGCGCGATGGAGGGCTCTCGGCCGCTGCTGGTGGAGGTGCAGGCGCTGGTCAACTCCTCGGAGCTCGTCCCGCCCCGGCGGGTGGTGGCCGGACTGGACCGCAACCGGGTGGCGCTGGTGCTGGCCGTGCTCGGCCGCCACGCCGGCATCGGCCTGGGGACCGCGGACGTGTTCGTCAACGTCGTCGGCGGGGTCCGGGTGGATGAGCCCGGGGCCGATCTGGCCGTGGCTCTGGCGGTGGCCAGCGCGGCCAAGCGGGTGGCGCTCACGGATAACTCGGCCCACCCACCCCGGCCGCTCGCCTGCTTCGGAGAGCTGGGGCTGACCGGCGAGCTGCGCACGGTCGCCCACGGCGACCGGCGCCTGGCCGAGGCGGAACGCTTTGGGCTGCCGCCGGTGATCGAGCCGGAGGGCCATCGGACGTTGCGAGCGGCGCTGGCGGCGGCGCTGACCCCGGCTGGGGAGGTGGCCCGGGCGGCCTGAGCGGCCGTCGCTCCTTCGCCCGGAGACGTGCGCAGCGCGGCCGGATGTGCGCAGGGCGCAACGGCGTGGCGGAGCGGGCATTCCGCGGCGAGGCCTTCCTCCCTCACCGTAAGCTAAAATTGCCCTTGATGCCGCCGCGTTCCGGGGAAGAGCTCAAAGAAGAGCTCGAGTCTCGACAAGAGTCCCGGATCATGAGGGCGCTGGAGATGGTCGCCCCGGGGACCTCGCTGCGCGAGGGGATCGACAATGTTGTCGACGCCCGCACCGGCGCGCTGATCGTCATCGGCGATGTGGACGAGCTCTCGTTCCTGTTCTCCGGCGGGATCAAGCTTGACGTCGACTACTCGCCGGCGTTCCTCTACGAGCTGGCCAAGATGGACGGGGCGATCGCCCTCAGCTCCAACGCCACCAAGATCGCTCATGTGAACGTCCAGCTGACGCCGGACCCCACCATCCTCACCATGGAGACCGGCACTCGGCACCGCACCGCCGAGCGCGTGTCCAAGCAGACCGAGGCCATCGTGGTCGCCATCTCCGAGCGGCGCGAGGTGGTCTCGCTCTACGTTGACGGCACCAAGTACATCCTGGACGACATTCCGGTGGTGCTGGCCAAGGCCAACCAGGCGCTGGCCACCCTGGACAAGTACCGCAGCCGGCTGGATCAGGTGTCGACCCGCCTGACCGCGCTCGAGTTTGAGGGCGGCGTCACGCTCCACGACGTGCTCACCGTGCTGCAGCGGGTGGAGCTGGTGACCCGGATGGCGGTGGAGATCGAGCGCTACATCGTCGAGCTCGGCACCGAGGGCCGGCTGATTGAGATGCAGCTGGACGAGACGATGGTGGGCGTGGCCGCCGACAAGGCCGCCCTGGTCCACGACTATCTGGTGGAGGACACCGACGACAGCTTCGCGGTGGTGCTGGACCAGCTGGCGCGGCTGCCCCACCAGGATCTGCTCGATTTCGGTCGGCTGGCCGAGCTGCTCGGTTACGACCGCAAGCTCAACACTCTTGATTACCCCGTGTCTCCGCGCGGATTCCGCATATTGGGGCGCATACCCCGGCTGCCCAGACTCGTCGTCCAGCGGATCGTGACGGAGTTCGGAGGACTCGAGGAACTGCTTGCCGCCTCAGACGGCGAGCTGGAGACCGTCGACGGAGTCGGCGAGATCCGGGCGAAGGACATCCGGGAAGGCCTTCGCCGACAGCAGGAGATCAACCTCGTTGATCGGTACCTGCAGACGTAGGTAATCCCGCGAGCGGGCCCCCCCGCGCCGCCTTGACAGAGGAGGACACCATCACAGAGCTAATGGAAGAGCACCTGGATGACCTGGAGTCGATCGAGCCACCGCCGCATATTGAGTTCGAGATTGGTGACAGCGTCGTCTACCCGCACCACGGTGCGGGCAAGGTGCTCCGCAAGGAGGTCAAGGAGGTCCTCGGCGAAAGCCGCGAGTATCTGACGATCAAGATCCTCCACAACGACATGACCGTGATGGTCCCCACCGAGAACGCCGCGCTCGCCGGCCTGCGCCGCGTGATTGACGAGGAGACGGTCAAGAAGGTCCTGGCTGTGCTGCAGGACGAGTGCTCGGAGATGCCCAAGAACTGGAACCGGCGGTTCAAGCACAACCGGGACAAGATCAAGACCGGAGACATCTACGAGCTCGCCGAGGTGGTCCGCAACCTCGCCATCCGCGAGGCCGAGAAGGGTCTGTCCACGGGCGAGAAGCAGATGTTCACCCGGGCCAAGAAGATCCTGGCCTCCGAGCTCATGTACGCCCTGGCCATGGATGAGCAGGAGGTGGAGGAGCACATCTACAGCCTCCTGTCGGACTCCGGGAAGGTCGCCGCCGTCGCGACCAAGTAGCCCGGAGCGCAGACGATGGCGGTCGCGTTGATCGTGGCCGCAGGACGAGGCGAGCGCCTTGGGTCCGGCCGGCCCAAGGCGCTCGTCCCGCTTTGCGGGCGCCCGATGTTGGAGTGGAGCGTGGCCGCGCTGCGCGCGGTCCCCGACGTGACCGAGATCATCGTGGCCCTCCCCGGCGATGAGCTGGCCGCGGCGCCGAAGGGAACGCGGGCGGTGCCCGGGGGCGAGCAGCGCTCGCACTCGGTGCGCAACGCCCTGGCCGCCTGTGCCGACGGCGATCCGGTCATCGTGCACGATGCCGCCCGACCGCTGGCCACCTCCGAACTGTTTGCCCAGGCGCTGGCGGAACTGGAACGCCACCCTGACGTCGACGCCCTGATCGCCGCCGCGCCGGTGACCGACACCATCAAGCACGTCGCCACCGACGGGGTCACCGTCACCGGGACGCTTGACCGCGCGCGCCTGTGGGCGGTGCAGACGCCGCAGGTGTTCTGGCGCCGGTCGCTGGAGGCGGCGCTGGCCGGCGCCACCGACGACGAGCTGGCCCGGGCCACCGACGACGCCTGGCTGGTGGAGCACCGGGGCGGCACCGTCCACGTCCTGGGCGCCGATCCGGCCAACCTCAAGATCACCACCCCCCATGACCTGCAGGTGGCCGAACTCCTGCTCAGCGAGCGCCGGGGATGAGCACCGGGCTCGGTTACGACTGCCACCGCCTGGTGCCCGGCCGGCGGCTGGTGCTCGGCGGGGTGACGCTGGAGCATGAGCTGGGCCTGGAGGGCCACTCCGACGCCGACGTCCTCACCCACGCCATCATCGATGCGGTGCTGGGGGCCTGCGCGCTCGGTGACATCGGCCAGCACTTCCCGGACACCGATCCCCGGTTTCGCAACGCCGACTCCATCGAACTGCTCCGGGCCACCCTGGAGCTGGTCGGCGAGGCCGGCTTCACCGTGCGCCACGTGGACGCCACGGTCATCCTGGAGCGCCCCAAGCTCGCCCCGGTGCGCGACCAGATGCGCGCCCGGCTGGCCGAGGCCCTGGACCTTCCGCTCGCCTCCGTGAGCGTCAAGGCGACCCGGGGGGAGGGGATGGGGTTCGTCGGCCGCGAGGAGGGGGTGGCCGCCCTGGCGGTGGCGACCGTGGAGGCGACCGCGGTCTGAGGGGCGAGGCCGGCGACCGGCCGGCTGTTCGCTGTCCCGGCCCGGATCCGGTGCCCGCAGGGATGAACAGCCGGTGAACGCTCTCCAGCCCGGGCCGCGCCACTGGCAGAATCCGTCGGATGGAGGAACACAACCGGGGATCGGTGCTGGTCGTCGACGATGAACCGACGATTGCCGATGTCGTCTCCCGGTACCTGGAGCGCGCCGGGTACCGGACCCGGACCGCCGGGGATGGGGCCCGGGCGCTGGCTCTGATCGGCAGCCAGCGGCCGGACCTGGTGGTCCTGGACCTGATGATCCCCGGGATCGACGGGCTGGAGGTCATGCGCCGGCTGCGCCACACCGATCAGGAGCCGATCGGGGTCATCCTGCTCACCGCCAAGGGGGAGGAGGCCGACCGGGTCATCGGGCTGCGGCTGGGGGCCGACGACTATGTGGTCAAGCCATTCTCGCCGCTGGAGCTGGTGGCGCGGGTGGACGCGGTGTTGCGCCGGGTGGACAGCCCCTCGGCTCAGCACGCGGCGATTGAGCTCAACGACCTCACCATCGACCCCGCGGCCCGGCAGGTGCACGCCCGCGGCGAGGAGGTCGTTCTCACCCAGCGGGAATTCGACGTGCTCCTGTTCCTGGCCCGGCACCCGGGCCAGGCGTTCTCCCGCAATCAGCTCATGGACGCCGTCTGGCAGTACTCGTTCTACACCGACACCTCCACCGTCACCGTCCACGTGCGGCGGCTGCGGGCCAAGATTGAGGCTGATCCCAGCCGGCCCCGGCACATCCAGACGGTGTGGGGGGTGGGGTACCGGTTCGCGCCGTGATCAGCCGAGTCCGCTCAGGGGCCGGGTCGCTGTCCCGGCAGCTGGCGCTGGTCGTCGTCATTGCCATGGCCCCGGTGCTGGCGGCGCTGGTGGTGGTGTCGCTGCTCATGGTCGTCTCCGGCCACGCGGCTCTGCTGGTGGCGGCAATTGTGGTGGGGGCGGGGATCCTGGCGGTCCTGGGGGCCAGGCTGATCGCCGGCGACATCGTCCGCGACGTCGCCACCATTCGCGACGGCCTGCGGGCGGTGGGCGCCGGCGATCGCAGCGTGACCATCACCACCGACGCCCGGGACGAGCTGGCGCAGCTGGCCGCCGCCGCCACCGCCATGATCGGCGACCTGCGCCGGGAGGCGACGGCCCGGGATCAGTCCGAGTCGGCCCGGCGAAACCTGGTGGCCGCGGTCTCCCATGACCTGCGCACGCCGATCACCTCGCTGCGGCTGCTCACCGAGGCCGTGAGCGATGACATCGTCACCGGCGCTCTGCGGCAGCGCTACCTGGCGAGCATGCGTACCCACATCGACGCGCTCAGCGCGCTCATCGACGATCTGTTTGAGCTGTCCCGGCTGGAGGCCGGCGACATCAGCTGGTCGCTGGAGCGCGTCCAGCTCGCCGAGCTGGTCGGTGAGACCGTGGACGCGATGCGGTTGGAAGCCGAGGCCAAGGGGGTGGCGGTCAGCGCCAGCGTCCCGGACTCACTGGCCCTGGCCCGGGCCAACCCGGAGAAGATTCAGCGGGTCCTGTTCAACCTCATCCAGAACGCCATCCGCCACACCCCTGCCGACGGCAGCGTGGTGGTGCGGGCCGAGCCGGCGGCGACGGGCATTGAGGTGGAGATCGTCGACGACGGTGAGGGCATCGCACCGGACGAGCGTCCCCATGTGTTCACCGCGTTCTACCGGGGCGGTGACCAGGCGGCGCGCACCGAGGCCGGTGCCGGCCTGGGGCTGGCGGTGGCCCGGGCCATCGTGGAAGCCCACGGCGGCCACATCTGGCTGGCCGAGAGCAGCGTGGGGACCCGGGTGCGGTTCAGTCTCCCGGCCGCGGGCTGACCCCTGGGGCCGGCCGAGCCGCTGAGCCGTTCAGCCGGTGGTCTGGCGCCCGGACGTGCGGGCCACGCGGGCGGCGCGGCGCTCGGCCGCCTGCTCACGCATCCGCTCGTGCTCCACCAGGCGGGCGAGCTGGCGGACGGTGGTCCGCAGATGCGAGCTGACCACCGGCTGGGCGATCCGTTCGGCCACCCAGCCGGGGAGACCGGAGCCGGCCACGCCGGCGGTCAGCCGGATCTCGGCCCGGGTCCGGCCCCCCGGCGCGGGCCGCAGCCGCCAGCGCCCGCGCTGGTCAACACCGGTGATGGATGTCCAGGCCAGCTCCCGCGGCGGGTCCCACTCAACGATCTCAATCAGCCCGCCCACCTCAGCCGAGCCGACGCGCAGCAGCATCCGATAGCGGGCGCCGATCCCCTCGGCCTCCCGGCTCACCACCTCCCACCGGGTGATCCCGGACATGAACGACAGGGCCCGGGCGGGATCGGACACCGCCGCCCATACCCGCTCCAGCGGAGCCGAGATCATGGTGTCGGCGGTGGCCCTCATCCGATCACCGGGAACCGGCGCTCGGCGGCCAGGCTGTCCAGGGTGTCCTGCATGAGGCGGATGATGTGCTCATAGACCTCCTCCACGTTCGGATCGGGACCGAACTCCGCCCGCAGATCGATCGCCGGCAGCGTCTCCACCGTGATCTTGGCCGGCAGCGGAACGTGTCCGAGCAGATCCCCGACGTTGACCCCCCAGGGAAGCGCCAGCGAGATCGGCAGCACCTTGAGGCGGAAGATGCGATCGAGCAGGAGCAGCCGGGCCAGGTGCTCGCCCCGGGACAGAAACAGCGCTGTCTCCTGGCCGCCGATGGCCACCACGGGCACAATCGGCACGTTCTGCTCCAGCGCCAGGCGGATGAAGCCCTGGCGCCCGTCGAAATCGACGCGGTTGCCCTCCCATGACGGCCGGTGGACCTCGTAGTCACCGCCGGGGTAGACGAGCAGCGCGGCTCCGGAGCGCAGGGCCTTGCGGGCGTTCTCCTGAGACGCCGCCACGGTTCCGAACTTGCGCAGCCAGCCCAGCCCCGGCATGGACAGCACCAGGTTGTGGGCCAGCTGGTAGAAGGAGCGCTCGACGCCGAAGTAGGTGTTGAACGCCATCGTGAACACCAGCGTGTCGGGCATCATGTTGCCGCCCGAGTGGTTGCCGACCAGCAGCACCGGTCCGGCGTCGGGAATGTTGCCCAGGCCGCGGACCTCGCCGCGGTACCACAGACTGGCGGCCAGCCACAGCAGGGGAAGACGCTCACGGATGAAGTCCGGATCCCGCTCGTCCAGGTCGGCGCGGGGGATGCGACGCTGGGCCTGACCGGCCAGCTCGCGCAGCGCCCGGGCGATGAGCGCCCCGCCGGGCAGGCCGCGTCCCGCGGGTGGATCGTTGCCCGGGGGCGGATCGCTGCCCACGTGCCCGTTGGTGCCGGCCCGTCCGGCGATGCCCGTGTCGGCCATGGGGCGAAGGCTAGGCCGCCCGGATGCCGGTGACGGCGCCGGCGGTGCCGGCTGCGGGCGCCAGCGAGATCTCACTGCGGGCGAAGAACCGCAGGAGCAGCTCGTTGGTCTCCTCCGGCCGCTCCACCTGGGGGACGTGGCCGCAGGCGTCGATCGTCACCTGCTCGGCGCTCGGCAGCCACTTGGCGACATGGCGGCTGAACGCGGCCGGGATCAACCCGTCGTGGGTGCCCCAGATGAACAGCGCCGGCGGGCGCAGCTCGGACAGGCGAGGGTAGAAGCCGTGGTGCCCGTAGGGCGCCTCCAGGTAGATGTTCCGGGCCGAGGCCAGGAAGGCCAGCCGGGCGCCGGCCGAATGGTAGATGCGCCGGAACTCGTCGACCATCAGCTCGGCCACCTCGGGATCGATCAGGTCCCGGTCGCAGAACAGGCTCCAGAACTGCGCGGCCACGGTGTTGCGGGTGAAGCCGTGCGGCAACAGGCCGAACTCCGGGCGGAGCATGCGCACCAGTGGGTGAAAGCCGCGCTTGATCCAGGCCACGGCCGGGCACAGCAGGCCGAGCGAGCGGACCCGCTCCGGCTCGGTCAGCCCCATCTCAATGGCGATGCGGCCGCCCATGGAGTTGCCGACGATGTGCGTCTGGGCGATGCCACAGGCGTCCATGAAGGCGAGCATCGTCTCCGCGTACCAGCGGGCGTTGTAGGGCGCGCGGGCGGGCTTGCTGGAGGCGCCAAAGCCGGGGAGATCGACGGCGTGGACCCGGTAGCGCTGGCTGAGGGCGGCGGCGGTGGCGAACAGTGAGGCGCGCGTGCCGCCGAGCCCGTGCAGGAGGAGCACGTCAGGGCCGTGGCCCATGGTCAGTGAGGAGACGTGATGGCGGCCGACCGGGACATCGTGGATCTGCAGCAGCGGCGGCCGGCCCTGGGGCAGGCGGAACATGCCCTCAAAGCCGACGGCGTAGTCAAGCTGCCCGCGCACGCTCAGTCGCCGCAGCTCAAACGCATCGATCCCGGACAGCTCGCCCTGCCGCAGCGCCAGCCAGGTGGCCGCGTCGGTGCAGATGGTGACGTCCGGCGGGCGCCGGGTGGCCCCCTTGCGCACCCGGGCGGCATGGGTGGTGCAGCGCACCTCCCAGGTCTGGCCCAGGTCGGTGAGCCGGATGTGGAACGTGGCGTCGAAGCCCGGATCGGCACCGAGATAGCGATCGGGCAGGGTGGCGAAGGCGGACTCAACGGCGCCCAGGCGGTGAGAGCGTTCCGGAGCGGTGGCCATCTCCAGCTACTTAACGCTCACCGGCGGTCGGAACGGCCGCGCCGCTAGATTTTCGCCACTGTGCGCACGGTCGCCCTCCATGACACCCGGACTGGCCGGCTGCGGGCGATTGAGCCGGAATTCCCGCCGCGGGTGCGAATCTACGCCTGCGGGCCGACGGTCTATGGACGCGTGCATGTCGGCAACGCCCGGCCGTTCGTGGTGTTCTCGTTGCTCAAGCGGTTCCTGCTCCACGAGGGCTACGCGGCCGAGTTCGTCGGCAACATCACCGATATCAACGACAAGATCTACGTGGCCGCCCGTCAGGCGGGGGTGCCGAGCGCTGAACTGGCCGAGGAGATGACCGCGGCCTACCGGACCGACACCGACGCTTTCGGCCTCGGCCGGCCGGACGCAGAGCCGTTGGCGAGTGAAACGATCGCGGAGATCGAGGCTCTGATCGGTGATCTGGTGGAGCGGGGGCATGCCTATGCCGCCGAAGGCGACGTCTACTTTTCGGTCCGTTCCTACCCCAATTACGGCGAACTGTCCCATCGAAACATCGATGAGATGGACCAGGGGGAGGAGAGCGAGGGCACCGGTCGCAAGCGGGACCCGGTCGACTTCGCGTTGTGGAAGGGGCACAAGGCCGACGAGGACACGGCCTGGGAGTCCCCGTGGGGACCGGGCCGCCCCGGCTGGCACATCGAGTGCTCGGCAATGGCCGAGAAGCTGCTCGGCGTCGGCTTTGAGATCCACGGGGGCGGCAGCGATCTCATCTTCCCTCATCATGAGAACGAGGCCGCCCAGACCCGCGCCGCCCGGGGCACGGATCTGTCCCGGCTCTGGATGCACGTGGGCATGGTCCGGCTGGACTCAGAGAAGATGTCCAAATCGGTGGGCAACACGTTCATGCTGGGGGAGGCCCTGTCCCGGTTCGGCGCCGAGACCCTGCTCATGTACTTCGTGGGGGCCCATTATCGCCAGCCGATGGAGTTCGACGATGCCCGTCTGGAGGAGGCGGCGGCCCGGGCCGAGGGCATCCGCAACACTGCCCGGCGCCTGGTGGAGGGTTCCAGCCCGGAGTGGTCGGCGCCTCTGCGCGAGCGCTTCTTCGACGCCCTGGCCCAGGACTTCAACACGCCGCGGGCCCTGGCGGTGGTGTCCGAGTGGGAGCGCGAGGCCAACCGGAGTGCGCCCGGAACGGTGGGGGGCGACGACCTGCGGGTGATGCTCGACGTACTTGGCCTCGCCGGCCTCGTCGACGTCTCCAGCCCGGAGGTTCCGGCGCAGATCGCGGCGCTGCGCGATGCCCGGGAGACGGCGCGGCGCCAACGGGACTGGGCCGAGGCGGACCGACTGCGCGACGAGCTGCGGGCCGCCGGCTGGGAGGTCCGGGATGGACCCGACGGCGCCGAGCTCGTCCGCACCTCCTGACCGGACCGGCTGTTTCCCCGCCGAGCCACCGCCGGCCACGCAAGCCGGTGTGCATAACACCGCTCTGCTCTTGACACAGGAGCGGTGCTATGTCAAGCTCGCGCCGCTGTACGTAAGGATCAACCCGAGCTTTAGGGCAAGTGGGTCGGTCCCCGGGTTCTCGATGACCCGGCTTCTGGGACGGAATTTCATATTGGTGCGGCGCCAGGGGAGGTAGCGCGCCACGACGATCCGCCTGCCGCGGTCACGCGGCAGCGGGAAAGGCTGGTTTCGTGGCTCGATTGTCTGCTAGCTCTCAGGCTCAACCTAAGGTTGAGGATGGGTACCTCATCGCCCTTGCCAAGCAGGGGCACCCCGATGCGTACGACCGGATCGTGCGGCGCTACTACGGGTTTGTCCGCCTGAAGGCGTCCTCCTACTTCCTGGCCGGCGGCGATGCCGACGACCTCATCCAGGAGGGACTGGTCGGGCTCTACAAGGCGGTCCGTGACTACCGCACCGACCGGGAGTCAAGCTTCCGCAACTTCGCCGAGCTCTGCATCACCCGTCAGATCATCACCGCGGTCAAGACGGCGACGCGCAACAAGCACACCCCGCTCAATCAGTACGTCTCGTTCTCCAGCACGCCGGCCGGCGGTACCGGGGACAGCGAGCCAACGCTGGACGAGGTGCTCCCCGGCTCCACGGTGCACGATCCGGTCAACCAGGTCATCTCCAGCGAGGAGCTGCGGGCGCTGGTGGCCTGCATCTCGACGGCGCTGTCGGATCTGGAGTCCCGGGTTCTCGCCCTGTACCTGGACGGCCACTCCTACGAGGAGGTGGGCCGCCGCCTGGACTGTGACTGCAAGACCGTCGACAACGCTCTGCAGCGGGTCAAGCGCAAGGTGGGGGCGCACCTGTCCCAGCGTGCTGTGGCGGCCTGACGCCGGGGCAGGCCGTCCGGGCCGCCGGGGCGCGGGGTCAGGTCGCCGGCGTGGCCGCCGGTGCCGGCTCCAGCGAGATGGTGAACTCGGCCCCGCCGCCCGGGCGGGTGGCCGCCCGCACCTCCCCGCCCATGGCCCGGGCGAGCTCCTTGACGATGGCCAGCCCCAGCCCGGAGCCGACCGCGCGTTCGCTGCGGTACCGGTCAAACAGGTAGAACCGGTCAAAGGCGCGCGGGATGTCCTCCGCCGCCAGGCCCGGCCCGGTGTCCCGCACGGTCAGGCAGCCCTCAGAGGCGACGACCGTCACCGTTCCGCCGGCCGGGGTGAGCCGGAGGGCGTTCT
The DNA here is from genome assembly GCA_963753235.1 of uncultured Solirubrobacteraceae bacterium. GTDB lineage: Bacteria > Actinomycetota > Thermoleophilia > Solirubrobacterales > Solirubrobacteraceae > Palsa-465. Next base: position 528,915 of record CAVWBJ010000003.1, read on the forward strand.
CCACCAGGTTGGAAACCGCCTGCAGCAGCCGACCCTCGTCGCCGAGGGCCCAGCCCGGCTCGGCCGCCTCGCCGGTCAGGGCAATGCCCAGCTCCTGGGCCCGGGGCTGGTGGCGGGTCACGATGGCGTGCGCCACCCGCCCCAGGTCGAGCGGCCGCCGATCCACGGCGAAGCCGGCCCGGCCGAGGCGCGCCAGATCCAGCAGGTCGAACACCAGCCGCTCCAGCCGGTCAGCCTCGCCGGCGATGATATGGCCGCCCTCGGCGGGTGCCACCGCCTCCTCCTCCAGCGCCTCCGCGTAGCCGCGGATGGAGGTCAGCGGTGTCTTGAGCTCATGGCTGACCGACTCCAGGAACGCCCGCTGGGCCTCACGCGCCCGCTCCAGCTCACCGGACATGACGTTGAACGACCGCCCCAGCTCGGCCAGCTCATCCTGACCGGTGACCGGCACGGCCACGCCCGTCTCTCCCGCCGCCAGCCGCCGGGTGGCGCCGGCCAATGCGGCCACGGGCCGGGTGAGCCGGCGGGCCAGCAGCGCGGCCAGCAGCGCGGCCACGATCACGCCGCCGAGGCCGGCCAGGATCAGGCTGGTCAAGAAGGGCCGCCATTCGGCAAACGCCAGCCGGGCGCTGCGAAACAGGACGATCCGGCCCAGCGCCGTGCTGCGCGCGGCGTACAGGAGCGAATACCCTCGGACCTGGATCGTGCCCTGCCCATCCCCTCCGCCGCCAACCGCCGCCAGCACCGCCTGAGCAACCAGCGGGCGGACGCGCACCGGCCGTCCCGAGCCGACCCGGTAGACGTGTTCCCCGGCCCGGAGCGCCCCCGGGGCTCCTCCGGCCACGGCCAGCAGCTCGGCCTGCGCCTCCAGGGCGGTCATCCGCTGGGTGGCCACGCGGTGGCGCACCAGGACCACCGCCACGCCGACGGTGAGCAGGCAGGAGGCGACGGCGACCAGCGCCATGTAGGCCAGCACCCGCCGCTGGACGGTCATGCCCGGGGTGCCGGCGTCACCCGGCCGCCTTGTAGCCCAGACCGCGGACGGTCCGGATGAGCTCCGGATGGCCGAGCTTCTTGCGCAGCTGGGCCACATGGACCTCGACCGTCCGGGTCTCCCCGGGGGAGACGAACCCCCACACCGACTCCAGCAGCTGGTCCCGGGTGACCACCTGCCCGGTGTGGCGCAGCAGGTACTCCAGCAGATCGAACTCGCGCTGGGTGAGGTCGACCTCCCGCCCGTCCACCCGCACCTCCCGGGCCCCGCGAGCCAGGGTGAGGGGTCCCAGCTCCAGGGTGTCGCCGGTACCCGGCGCCCGGGACGCGCGCCGCAGCACCGCCTTGACCCGCGCGGTCAGCTCCCGGGGCGAGAACGGCTTGGGCACGTAGTCGTCGGCGCCGACCTCCAACCCGGCAATCCGATCAGGCTCCTCGTCGCGCGCGGTCAGCATGATCACCGGCACGTCGCCGGCGATCCGCCGGCACACCTCAAAGCCGTCGATCCCGGGCAGGCCGATGTCCAGCACCACCAGACCCACCGGGTGGCGGCGCAGCTCGGTCAGCGCCTCCTCCCCGGAGCGCACCCACAGGGCGCGGTAGCCGGCCCGCTCCAGGTAGGTGCGGACCAGCGCGCCAATGTGCGGCTCGTCCTCCACCACCATCACCGTGGTCGGCATGGTGACATCGTAGGTAGCCGAGGTTCCGGGACGCCGGTTGTTTTACACGCAGCTGACCTTTGGCTGACAGCCTGCTTGCACGTCGCACCGAGACTGGCGTGACACCCCACTACCCCTGCGAGGTACATCACTCCATGTCATTCATTCGCTCTCACGGCCGCCTGCTGGTGGTCTCGGTCTGCTGCGTCGCGCTCGGAGCCGGCGTCAGCGCCATTGCCACCGCGGGCGCCGCCACCCAGACCTCCACCCATCACCGCGCGGCGCGTGGCGGAGCCCTGCGGCGGTTCGCCGCTCGCTCCGTCCACGGTTCAGTCGTCGTCCGCACCCGTACCGGTTTTGCCACCGTCACCTTCGACCGGGGCACGGTCAAGTCGGTCAGCGGTCAGCAGCTCATTCTCGCCGAGGGCACGCCCAAGGCCGTCTACAAGACAGTGACGCTGACCATTCCGACGTCGGCTCGCGTGCGCGACAACCGGCAGAAGGCGACGCTGTCGGCGGTCAAGCCCGGCCAGCGGGTGGTCGTCGTCCAGGCGCCGAAGCGGACGATCGTCATCGCCCGCACCCGGCCGTAGCCCGCAGATGGGGCGCGGAGACGGGGGCGCCTGTCCCCGTCTACGCCCCGATCGGCCCAAGCACAGGCTCACACCCGTAGGTCGAAAAGGCCCGGAAGGCGGAGAACCGCTCATGGTCCGGACCGTGGAAGTCGGATGACCCGGTGGTCAGCATCTTCAGTGCCTCCGCCCGGGCCACCAGCAGCCGCGTCTGCTCGGCCGTGTGGGTGACATAGAAGGCCTCCACACCGTCCAGGCCGGCGCTGCGGAAGCGCTGAAGCGCCGCCATGACGTCCGCGTCGGCGTCGATGTCCCAGAACGGGTGCGCCCACACGGCAACGCCCCCGGCGCCGTGGATGAGCGAGATCGCCTCCTCCACGGTCGGGGCGGCCCGCGGCACGAACGCCGGGCGATTCTCGATCAGGTAGGCGACCAGGAACGCGGTCGGCTCCAGCAGTCCCTCGGCCGCCAGCCGGTCGTGGTTCTCCGGGCGGATGACCACGGCCTGGGCGAGATGGGGGCGGCCGATCGCCTGTCCGGCCCGTGCCCGGCGCTCCAGCATGGCCTCGTCGACCGCGAAGCCGAGCTCGCGCAGCCGGGCGGCGATGTTCCCCGCCCGCGCCTCCCGGTCGCCCCGGGACCGCTCTAGGGCGGCCACCAAAGGGGGATGGGCCGGATCGATCAGGTACCCCAGGATGTGCAGATCCTGGCGGGTGTCAAACCGGGAGCTGATCTCCACCGCCGGCACCAGGGAGATCCCGACCGCCCGGGCTGCTTCCAGCGCCTCGGGCACCCCGGCGGCGGTGTCGTGATCGCTCAGGGCCAGCCGACGGACGCCGGCCGCCGCCGCCGCCTCCACCACCTGGCGCGGAGTCAGTGCCCCGTCGGAGTGGACCGAGTGGGCCTGAAGGTCGAAGGTCGGCGCGTCGTGTCCGGGCATCCGGTGGGGTGTATCAGCTGCGGCCGGGAACCGCCACGCGGCGGCCGCCCCGCGGACGGGGACCCGGCAGACGCCGGCACGCGGCCAGCCCCCCGCAGCCCACCAGGATGGCGGTGACCGCACCGAGACCGAGACCGGCGCGCGGACCGAACGCCGCGATGGTGGCGCCGACCACCGGGCCGCCGATCGGCGTCGACCCCTGGAAGGCCACAAACCACAGCGACATCACGCGGCCCCGCATATCCGGGGCGGCGCCCAGCTGAAGCGTCGAGTTGCCGGTCGACATGAACGAGATGCTGCCGGCGCCGGCCAGCGCCAGGGCGAGCAGCTCCAGCGGCAGGCCGGGGGCCACTGCGGCCAGGGCCACCGCCGCGCCGAATCCGAAGGCAGCGATGACCAGCGGCTGCAGGCCCGTCCGTCCGCGGGCGGCGACGAGCAGCCCACCGGCCACGGCTCCGATGCCCATCGCGGCGGTCATGAAGCCAAAGCCGGCGGCACCGACGTGCAGGCCGCGGTCGGCCATCACCGGCAGCGATACCTGAAACTCGTAGGTCAGGCACCCGGCCAGGGCCATCATGATCAGGGGGACCGCCAGCGCCGGGGTGTTCCGGATGTAGCTCAGGCCCTGGCGTAACTGCCCGCGGGCCCGGGGCGTCGGCGTCGAGGGCGACAGGGCGGTGATGTCCATGGTGGTCAGCGAGAACACCACGGCGATGAAGCTGCCGGCGTTGGCCAGAAAGCAGACCCCGTCGCCCACGGTGGCGATCAGGATGCCGGCCACGGCCGGCCCCACTGTGCGGGCCACGTTGACCAGCACCGAGTTGAGGCTGACCGCGTTGCGCAGGTGGTCGGCCCCCACCAGCTCCATCATGAACGACTGACGGGCGGGGTTCTCAAACGCGTTGTTGAGGCCGAGGAGTGCGGCCAGGATCCCGATCTCCCACACGGTGACCACGCCGGCCACGGTGAGGGCGCCGAGGATCAGCGCTTGAACCCCCATCGCGCTCTGGAGAGCGATCATCAGTCGCCGCTTGTCAACCCGGTCGGCGATGACGCCGCCGTACGGTCCCAGGGTCAGGACCGGCAGGGTCTGGAGGGCCACGATGACGCCGAGCGCGGTGCTGGAGTGGGTGAGGGTCAGCACCAGCCAGGACTGCGCGGTCATCTGCATCCAGGTGCCGATCAGCGAGATCGCCTGGCCGCTGTAGTAGCGACGGTAGTTGGGGACGGCCAGGGCGGCGAAGGTGGTTTTGCCGGCGCGCACCACGCGCGTCACGGCCGCCGCTCCCGGAGCTGTTCCGCCAGACCCTCCAGGGCGGGCAGGGCCTGCTCGATCAGCTCGCGTTCGGCGGGGGAGAGGCCGGTCAGCGCCTGGTTGAGGGCGGAGGTCCGCTCCCGGCGGATGCGCTCGGCGAGCTTGCGCCCAGCCGCGGTGGCCTGCACCCAGGCCGCCCGGCGATCCCCGTCGTCGCTGGTGCGGCTGAGCAGCCCAGCCTCCACCAGATAGGAGATGGCGCGAGACAGCATGGTGGGATTGAGACTCTCCGTGGCGGCCAGCGCCGACAGACGGACCGGGCCGTCGCGGACGACGCTGAGCAGCACCGAGACGCGCGTCGGTGTCAGGTCGGCAGCGGTGCCGGCCGCGGTCGGGCGCAGCCGCCGGGACAGGCGGCCGATCGCCATCCGCAGCCGGGTGGCGGTATCGACGTCGAGCAGCGGTGCGGTGGGGGTCAGGGTGTCTCCGAATACTTGCTTGCTGGCAAGCACTAGGTTAGCAGCCGACCGACGTCCTCCCTGCGCGGGGGATCGGCCCCGGAAACGCCGCCGGGCGAGCCGTTAGGAGGCGCTGTGGTTGGCGCCGGTGGCGACGATCAGCACGTTGCAGCGCGCACGGTGGGAGACCTTGTTGGGCACGTTGCCGAGGGCCAGGCGGCGGGCGCCGTGCATCCCCTTGCTCCCCACCACGATCATGGAGGCGCCGACCGTGTCGGCCACCTCCAGCAGGGCGTCCGCGGGGTCACGCTGGATGGCGTGGGGCGTGACCTCCACGCCGGCCATCCGGATCCCGGCGGCGGCCTGGCTGAGGATGCCCTCCACCGCGTCATCGGGGTGAGGCGCCCACACCCGCGCCGCCCCCTCCGGGGCCCCGGCGATCTTGGCGCCCCGCAACGGCTCGAATGCCGACACCACGTGGACGTGTCCGCCCAGCGCCTTGGCCAGGCGGACCGCCTCGGTTACGGCCAGCTTGGCCGTCTCCGATCCGTCCGTCCCCACCACGATCGAATCTCCCATCTCACACCCTCCTCCTACCGTGCCACCGCAGGAAGATGACACCCTATCCGGAGTCCCGATCCAGCGCCAGTGCCGGTGCGCCCGGCGCTGCCGGGGAGGGTGGTCGATGCCGGCCCTGCCCCGTACAGCCTGGCGAGTGGGGCGCCGCCCGCCCGGTCTGGCTCCGACCGCGCTCCGTGACCGCGGTGATTCTCGGTATACCGGATCGGATATCGGCATGTTCCTATGCTTAACCGTGCCGCCGCCGCCGTCTCGACGGGCGGGTGCAGGCCCGCATCGGCCACAATGGCAACCAAGACGGTTGACAAACTCAGGAGGAAGACATGACGCTGCAGATCGGGGCGACCGCTCCGGATTTCCAGGCTGAGACCACCGAGGGCCCGATCTCGTTCCATGACTGGATCGGCGACTCGTGGGCCGTCCTGTTCTCGCACCCCAAGGCCTACACGCCGGTGTGCACCACCGAGCTCGGCTACATGGCCAAGATCAAGCCCGAGTTCGATCGGCGCAACGTGAAGATCGTCGGCCTGTCCGTCGACCCGGTCCAGGACAACAACGGCTGGGCCAAGGACATCGAGGACACGCAGGGCACCGCGCCCAATTACCCCATCATCAGCGACGAGGACTTCACGGTCGCCAAGCTGTACGAGATGCTGCCCGCCGACGTCGGGGGCGACGCCAAGTCCCGGACACCGGCCGACAATCAGACCGTCCGGAACGTGTTCGTGATCGGCCCGGACAAGAAGATCAAGCTGATTCTGGTCTATCCCATGACCACCGGCCGCAACTTCGATGAGGTGCTCCGCGTCATCGACTCGCTCCAGCTGACCGCCGAGCACAAGGTCTCGACGCCGGTGAACTGGCAGCAGGGCGACAAGGTGATCATCGCCGGCTCGGTCTCCGATGAGCAGGCCAAGGAGATCTATCCGGACGGCTGGGAGGCCCCGCGGCCCTACATGCGGATCGTCCCCTCACCGGAGCCGGTCAAGTAAGCGCAGCCAACCGGGGGGCGGTCGCCTGACCGCTCCCCCGGCTCGCTGCCTAGGCCTTGACGTCGACTGCGGAGCCGACCTTCGAGGCCTGCAACGCCGCCTTCTGCGCTGCCTGGTCGCCGTCATTGAGGGCGGCCACGCCACGGCGACCGTCGCCGTCGCTGTCGGCCGCCTTCAGGGCCGCCGCCGAGACCTGCTGGGTCTGAAGCTGGCTACCGACGCCGCTCACACCTGAGATGCTCATTTTGCTCACTCCTTTGTGAGGGTGGTTGTGGGGTCGTAGTCGGTCGCCCGGGGCTCGCCCTGCACCTGGACTCAACAAAGGTTGGAGGCGGCAATGTTCCTGCAATTCCTAAGAAATTACCGAAGATCGTGGTTGGGGCCCGATGTTCTGGCCGCCGTCACACTGCTGGTGATCGCCGTCCCGGAGCAGCTCGCCACCTCGCGTCTGGCCGGCATGCCGCCGATCACCGGCTTCTACGCCTTCGTGGCCGGGACGGTGCTGTTCGCCCTGATCGGCACCAATCCCCAGATGTCTGTGGGGGCCGATTCCACCATCGCACCGCTGTTCGCCGTCGGCGTCGCCGGCATGGCGGCCGCCGGATCCCTGCACTACCAGGAGCTGGTGGCGCTCCTGGCGGTGATGGTGGGACTGATCCTGGCCCTCGTCTGGGCGCTGCGTCTGGGCTGGATCTCCGAGCTTCTGTCCGCGCCGATCATCACCGGATTTCTGGCCGGCGTGGCCGTCATCATCGTCGTCCACCAGCTGCCTGATCTCCTCGGCCTGGCCGCGGCGCATGGCTCCACCGTGCAGCGCATCTCGTCGGCCGTCTCCCACCTTTCTCAGGCGAGCGGGTGGTCGCTGGTCGTCGGCCTCGGCGTGGCTGGGCTGGTGATGGTGACCGAGCGCCTGGACCGGCGGCTCCCCGGGGCGTTGCTGGCCCTGGTCGCCGCCACCGGACTGGCCGCGGTTCTCCACCTGCGCCGCCACGGGGTGGCCGATCTGGGCGCCATCGCCCACGTCTCGCCGCGGCTCGGCCTCCCCGGGGTCTCCGTGTCATCGTTCTGGCGGCTCGTCCCGCTCGCCGGGGTGGTCGCTCTGGTGGTCGTCCTCCAGTCAGCGGCGACGACCCGGGCCTTTGCCGATCAGGGCGACTACGAGGTGGACGTGGGGCGGGATCTGCTGGGCGTCGGCGCCGGCGGGGTGGCCGCCGGTCTGACCGGGGCATTCCCGGTCAACGCCAGCCCCGCCCGTACCGGGGCGGTGGCCGCCGTGGGCGGCCGCACCCAGGTGTCCGGGCTCCTGGCCGCCGCCGCGGTGGCAGCGCTGGTGCCGGCGGCGGCGGTGCTGCGCTACGTGCCCCTGGCTGCGCTGGCGGGCGTGCTGCTGTTCATCGCCATTCGCCTGTTCCGTCTCGGCGACCTGGTGGCGATTGCCCGGTTTGACCGGATCGAGTTCGCTCTGGCCATCATCACCCTGCTGGCCGTGGCGCTGATCGGCGTGGAGCAGGGCATCTTGGTCGCCATCGGTCTGGCCATCCTGGAACGAGCCCGGCTGACCGCCCGCCCCCAGCTCCACGTTCTGGGGCGCATCCCGCAGACGACCAGTTGGGCCCCACTGCACAGCGTCCAGCACCCCGAGGCGGTTCCGGGAGTGCTGGTCGTCCTGTTCGCGGTGCCGCTCTGGTACGCCAACGCGGCCCATTTCCAGGACGAACTGCTGGGGGCGCGCCGGCGAGCGGGGCGCGAGCTGAGCGTGGTGGTGCTCGACACGCTGGGCATGAGCGATCTGGATTTCACCGGGGCGCGGGTCCTGAACCGGGTGCTCGATTCCCTGGAGCGAGACCACGTCGCCTTTGCCCTGGCCCGGGCCGGCGGGCACCTGCGGGACAACCTGGAACGCAGCGGGCTGCTGGCCCGGATCGGTCCCGACCGTCTGTTCAGCTCGACCGACGAGGCGGTGCGGGCCCTGGGGCCGGAGACGGCGCCTACGCCGTGACGTGAGCACCCAGCGCTGCGCCGAACCAGCACCGGGGCGAGGCGCGCGGCAGGTTGGCGCCCGCTCCTCCGCATCCCGGAGCGCCGGCGCCGGGCACTCACTCAGAGCCGGTCAGGCGAGCCGAGCGTATTGGCCGGGCTCCCAGGCGAGCAGCGCCAGCACTTGGGTCATAGCGCTCTGATCCAGGAGCGACGCGGGTCGCCCGGCCAACCGAAAGCAGTCGTGGCTGTCACGCTGCTCACACCAGGCGCGCTCGGCGTAGCGGCGCATCGCCTCCATGATGTCGGCCCGGAGGCCGGTATCGGCGGTGGCGGCGTGCAGCTGCAGCAGGTTGCGAAACCAGATGGCGTTGAACGCCGCCGGCTGACGGTCATAGCGGTCCTGGTAATGGCGCAGCCCCCGGCGGGCGATCGTCTCGGCGCGGTACAGGTGGTCGGCCGCGGTGGCGGGATCGGCGCGGGCGAGCAACACGTTCAGTCCCACCATGCTCCCCTGGTTGTAGCTCCACAGCGCCCGGTCGATGGAGTCATCGCCGCGGATCTTGTCCCAGAACAGGCCGGCTCCCGGCTCCGCGCCGGCGGTGAGCGCGCCGTTCACCCACGCGTACATGTCCCGGGGGCTGGCCGGGCCGTCGCCGGCCGCCCCCAGCTCCGCCAGGTGGAGGCCGAGCTGGGCGTTGGGCGCGTTGGACACGGTGTTGCGATCGTGGTTGCGGCGGCCGATGCCGCGGCCCTGCTCCACCCAGAACACGCCGCCCGGTGCGGGAACCCCGGCGCGCCGATCCCACCCGTGCGCGGCAAACCGATACAGGTCGGCGGCTCGGGCGAGCCGTCCCGTTCCCGGGCGCATGCGCTCCAGCTGGACGAGCGCCAATCCCACCCAGGCGTTGTCGTCGTAGTAGCGATCGCCGCCGAGTCGCGTTCCGGCGACGTCGGATGAGTACGCCGGCCACGGTCCCAGCGGCTCCCAGTAGCGATCCAGCGCGCTCAGGTGGGCATCGATGGCGCCCGCCGGGTCGAAGTGGTCGGCGATGCCGGGGATGCCCGCCAGGTCCAGGACGGCGACGAACGCCCGGATGAAGGGCCAGAGGTGGGCGGCGGTTCCCGGGAGGTGGAACCGGCCCTCACGCCGGTACAGGCCGCGCCGCGTCCAGAACTGCCGCTGCATCGCCCGGTAGGCCCGCAGCGCCCGCTCGGAGGACGGCAGCGGCTCGCACATCCTGCGGGAGTCTAGGCTCCAGGATGTGCCCCATTCCGAGCCAGAGACGATCCGCCGGCTGCTCACCGAGACGCGGACCTGGGCGGTGGTCGGCTGCTCCCCGGACCCGGGGCGGGACTCCCACCGCATCGCCCGGCTGCTCCAGGGACGCGGGTTTCGGGTCATCCCGGTCAATCCCGCGGTCGACGAGCTGCTGGGGGAGCGCTGCTACCCGAGCGTCCGCGATATCCCGTCTACCGAGGGGGTGGAGGTGGTCGACATCTTCCGGCGAGCCGACCAGGCGGGCCGGCATGTCGATGAGGCCATCGCCGCCGGCGCCCTGGGTGTCTGGCTTCAGCTCGGCGTTGTCGATGAGGCGGCCGCCCAGCGGGCCCTGGAGGCTGGGCTGCGGGTGGTCATGGACCGCTGCCCAGCCATCGAGTTGCCCCGCCTGGCCGCGTAGGATCTCAGCTGATGTCCATCGTCAAGATCAACGCCATCTCCGTGCCCCGGGAACGCATGTCTGACTTTAAGCGCCGGTTTGCCGCCCGGGCCGGGCGCGTGTCGGCCGCCCCGGGATTTGAGCACTTCCAGCTGCTGGCGCCCAACGACGCCCGCGACGTCTGCCTGGTGGTGACGCGCTGGCGCTCGGAAGCCGACTTCCGCGCGTGGGTGCAGAGCGCCGACTTCGCGCAGGGCCATTCGCAGCATCGCCAGGAGGGTCCGGTGGGGACCTCCAGCGAGCTGTGGTCCTTCGACGTGCTGGAGTCAGAAGACCCGAGCTGAGGGTGGCCAGGACCTCGGCGGCGGTCCGGGTGGGCTTGAAGCGGCGACGTCCGGGACCGAACATTCGTCCAGGCGCCATTAAGGGAACGCGCGCGGCCGTCCGATACACGAGGAGATGCGTCTGCCTGGGCCCTCCGCGGTTGTTCCGATGCTGCTCGCTGGGCTGTGGCTGCTCGCCGGCACCACCACCGCCACGGCCGCTGCACCGCATGCCCTCCGGCCGCAGACACCGCACACCGTTCCCACCCGGCTGGCCAGCGCCGCCCCCAGTTCCGGCTCGCAGGCGGCCGCCCTCGCCCAGCTGACCGGACTCTCGGCCGGCCAGGTCACCACCCGCAGCGCCTGCCCGGCCCCGGCCCCGGGGCAGGCGAGCTGTGACGCCCACGTCGTGGTGCTGCGCTCCACCGGGGCTCCGGTCCGTCCCCGGGTGCACCGCCAGCAGGCTCTGGCCGATGTCTCCCGGGGGCGGCACGCCGGCCGACCGGTCGCCGGGGCCGCGGATGTGGCCTCCACCGGCCTGGCGGCTCCGCTCACCGGTACCCCCGCCTGGCTGCAGCAGGCCTACGACCTCAGCTACCTGTCCGCCAACCAGGGCGTCGGCGAGACGATTGCCGTCATCGACGCCTACAACGATCCCACGGCTGAGGCGGACCTGGGCACCTTCCGGGCCGCCAACGGCTTGCCGGCCTGCACCACGGCCAACGGATGCTTCAAGAGGGTCAACCAGTACGGCTCCAGCTCGGCTCGGTACCTGCCCTCCACCGACCTCGGCTGGGAGGCCGAGGAGGCGCTTGATCTCGACGCTGTCTCCTCCCTGTGCCCCAACTGCCACATCATTCTGGTGGAGGCCAGCTCGGCGTCGGAGTACAACCTCACCAAGGCGATGGCCGAGGCGGTGAAGCTGGGAGCCACCCAGCTGTCGAACAGCTGGTCGATCGTCTCCACCACGCCCCTCTCCGATCAGTTCACCTGGCCCGGCGTGGCCACCGTGGCCGCCACCGGCGACGACGGCTACAACGCCCACCTCAGCCCCTACGGTGCCGGCGATGCCTATCCGGCGGCCGCGGTGGGCGTGACCGCTGCCGGCGGCACCACCCTGGCCGCCGCGGCCACTGGCGCCCGCGGGTTCGGCGAGTCCGGCTGGAAGGACGCGGGGTCGGGCTGTGACACCGCGGAGACCAAGCCGGCGTATCAGACCGACACCGGGTGCAGTGGGCGCTCATATGCCGACGTCTCCGCCGACGCGGATCCCAACACCGGGCTGACCGTCTATGACACCGGCAGCGGCGGCTGGGTGCTGATGGGCGGGACCAGCCTGGCCACGCCGCTGGTGGCCGCCTACGAGGCGGTCACCGGCGTGGCCGGCTCCACCCCGGCGTGGGCCTATACCAACAGCAATCAGCTCAACGATCCGGTTTCGGGCTCCAACGGGCTGTGCGTCTCCCAGATCTTCTACATCTGCAGCGCCGGCAGCGGCTATGACGGCCCCACCGGCATCGGCTCCATCTCCGGCCAGATCGCCACCGGCGGCCCCGGCATCGGCGGTCCCACCATGAGCGACGGGTCGACCTATGCCCAGAACGTGGGGCAGACCTCAGCCGGGCTGTCCGGCGGCGTGTACCCCAACGGCTATGACACGACGTACTGGTGGCAGTACGGACCCACCACCGCCTACGGCGAGACGACGCCCGCCACCGACATCGGCGCCGGGCCCGTGCCCGTGCTGGTATCGGACACCCTGTCGGACCTGATCCCGTCGACCACCTATCACTACCGGCTGGTGGCCAGCAACAGCGCCGGCACCACCTATGGCTACGACTACACGCTGACCACGGACAGCCTGCCGGTGGGCCCGAACTCCTCCGGCTCCGGCACCGACACCACCACGCAGAGCCAGACCGTGACCAACCAGGCGGCGCCGACCAGCCCGTCCACGGCCACCACCCCGCTCGTCACCACCACCACGACATCGACCACCACCACGCCGCCCCCCACCGAGACGACGCCGACCTCGCCGGTCCAGACCACGCCGGTGGCCACCGCCCCCAGCCACTCTGCCTCGCCGACTCCGCCGGCCGTGGCCCCGACGCCGGCTCCGGCTCCGGCTCCGGCTCCGGCGATTGCGCGGGCGCCCCAGCTGGGCGGCGCGGCCCGGGTGGGAGCGACCCTGCATCTGGTGGGCGGGACGTATCGCAACGGCACCGTGACCGCCGTGCACTTTGAGCGGTGCGCCCGCACCTGCGCCACCGCCCGGGGACGGGGCAGCGCCTACAGGCTCACCGGAGCCGACGCCGGGCACTTCCTGCGCGCCTGGGTGACCGTGAGCGGCCCCGGCGGAGTCACCACCACCTGGGCGGCCGGGGCCGTCGGACCGGTCCGCTCCAAGACCGCGGGAGCCGCCCTGCTGCGCCTGGGCGCCGCCACGGTCCGCGGCAGCTCTGGCCGGGCGCTCGCCCGCGTGACCACGCGCCGCGCCGCCGTCCGGTCACACCGGGCGCCCGCCGGCTCCAGCGTGGAGCTCGCCCGCGTGGGGGCGGTCCGCGGGGCGGTGCGGGTCTGGGTGTGCGTCCTGGGGGCGACCTCCGCGCCCTCCTGCAGCGCGCCGATCTCCGTGCGCCGCGCGGTGAACGTCAGCATCACCCTCCGCTCCGGTCAGCGGGCGGAGCTGGTCGCTCTGGCCCACGGCTGACACCGAGCCGGCGGCGGCCGGCCAGAGGCCAGGCAGCCGCCTGGTTGCCTGGAGGTACATCAACTGCGGCAATGAGGGGGCGAGGACCTGGGTACTTTCGCCGCGAAGCCTGCGGCGCTCGGCCGATGAGGGCCGTCCCCGAGCCCGCAGTCGGAGCGGGCGTGGTGGAACTGGTGGTGGTGCGTCCGGTTGGGGGGGAGCGTGAGGCGTTGCCCGGAGGTACGTCAACGGCGGCAATAAGGGGGTCACCGGGGCGAAGGTAGGGTCCCCGCCTGGGGGTCTTGGGGCCTCAGCTACATATGGAGGTACTGTCGCCCCAGAACCGCCGCCGGTCGGGGCCGCCGGAGCGGGCGTGGAACCCGGGGCGGCCGTACCCGCGCCCCGCATCCTCATTGTCGCCGTTGACGTACCTCCGGGCCACCGCGTACGGTCCCCGGCCGCCAGCGGGTCGGTCGCTTTCGCCCCAGAGCCCCTTAGCCGCGGAGGGGTTTTGGGGGCTGACTTGTCCTATAGACAACTGAGGCCCCAAGACCTCCTTCGTCGAGCCGTTCGCCGTGGGTGGGTCCGTCCGATCACGCTCCGGCGGAGCCCGGCCCGGCGCACGGAACCGGCGGTGTCCGAGGGGGAGGACACCGCCGGTCCGCGCGGGGGCGCGGGGCACGGGTCAGGCGTGGAGGAGGCCGTCCAGAGCGGCGGCCGCCGCGCGACGCGAGCGACGCTCAGGGCCGACGTCCAGCAGGGTGCGGACGTGGGCGGCGGCGTGCTGGGCCGCGTCAAGCTCACGGTCCTCGCCGGCGGCGTTGATCGCCGTCAGGAAGGCGTCGACGACGGTGGGGTCAAATTGGGTGCCGGCGGCGGCGCGGAGTTCGGCGCAGGCGGTGTCGTGGGAGACGGCGGTGCGGTAGGTGCGGTTGGCGGTCATGGCTTCGTAGGCGTCGCAGACGGAGACGATGCGGGCGCCGAGGGGGATTTGTTCGCCGCGGAGGCCGTCGGGGTAGCCGGTGCCGTCCCAGCGTTCGTGGCTGGCGCGGACCAGGCGGGCGACGGGGCGTAGCGCGGGGGCGCCGTGGAGGATGCGTTCGCCCAGGATGGTGTGCTGGTGGATGAACTCCCACTCGCCGGGGGACAGGCTTGACGGCTTGTTCAGGATGGCGTCCGGGATGCCGACCTTGCCGATGTCGTGCAGTTCCGCTGCGCGCGCGATGTAGTCGAGCGTCTCACCGGACTGACCGAGGCGGCGGGCGACGCGGGTGGCGAGCTCGGCCACATTGGTGGAATGCTCGTCCAGGTCGGGCTGTTTGGCGTGCATGGTGCGCAGGAGCACCTCCCCGGCTTGGCTGCGGGCGGCGCTGGACCGGCTGCGCTTGTTGGAGTACATGCGCTCGTCGGCGACCTGGAGGGCGTGCTCGGCGCTGTCGGCCTCATGGGGGAGGAGGACCACCCCCAGCGAGGCGCGGATGGAGAACTCCACTCCGGTCTCGGTCAGGGCGGCCGCCGTGCGCACAATCAGGGCGTCGGAGTCCTGGCCCTGGAGGTCCAGGTGGGCGCAGAACTCGTCGCCGCCCAGCCGGTAGGCCCGTCCGCAGCCCTCGACCGCGCGCTGGAGCTTCTGGCCCAGGCGGGCCAGCAGGGCGTCGCCGGCGAGGTGGCCGAAGGTGTCGTTGTAGTCCTTGAAGCCGTCCAGGTCGAACAACAGCAGCAGCGAGGGCCGGGTCCGGGTGTCGCCGCGGAAGGCGCTCTCCAGGTCAGTGCTCAGCATCCGCCGGTTGCCGAGCCCGGTGAGGGCGTCGGTCATCGCCTGCTCGCGGATGGCATGGTGGGTGAGGATCTCGGCGGCGGCCAGCGCGGCCTTGCCGATGAGCTCGGCAATGAGCGCGATCTCGTCATCCTCAAAGGCCCGGCCCGGGCGGGCCAGCCACAGGGAGCCGGTCACCTCCCGCGGAGAGGCGCTGATCGACACCGGGACGCGCAGGCGCCACACGTCGGCCTGGCCGATCTGAACCGGGCCGGAGCGGCCGCCGGTGGTGGGGAACTCCACCAGGTCCAGCCACTCCTCCTCGCCGGTGACCAGGTGCACCGGCGCCGGTCCGTCGATCAGCTCCAACCGGCCCGCAGCGGCGTCCAGCGCCTCCACCGAGCCGTGCAGCAGGATCTCCAGCAGTCCGGTGAGCTCCAGCTTGGCCGCAAACGCGTCTCCCAGACGGCGCACTGCGGACTGCAGCCGGAGGCGCTCCTGCTCCACCAGCATGAGCCGGCGATGGGCCTGATCGATGCGCTGACTGCGATCCCGGGCCAGCAGCCAGAGCAGGAACACCAGCGGCAGGACGAACAGGATGGCGGCCTCGTGCTGGCGGGTGGCGAGCGCGGCCAGAAAGCCCAGCGGGGCCAGGGAGGCGTCAACCGCCCAGACCAGGGCGATCACGCGCATCTGGACCTTGAGATCCGGCAGCGAGCCGCTCAGCCACATCCGGCCGAGACAGCTGACCAGGTCCACCAGGCACCCGGCGGCGAAGGCGGCGGCCAGGAGGGGCAGCTGGTCGAATTCCACCCGGGGCGAACCGGCAAGCAGCAGAACGAGCGCCGGCCCCACGGCATGCCAGGCGTCCGGGACGGCAGAGAGCACACGCCGGGGCGGGATCCGGCCGAGCGCCGCGTCCACCGCGTTGCCGCTGACCAGACCGACGCCCACCGCCACCGGCACCAGCGCCGGCGGGAGCAGGAGCAGCATGGGGACGAGGATCAGCTGGGTGGGAACCACGTAGCCGGTTCCCACCGGAAATTCGATGCGGCCGACCAGGGCGTAGACGGCGGTCAGCAGAATGGCCACCTCCGGGCGCAGCCCGGAGATGCCACCGGCCCGCAGCAGCGCCGCGGCGGCCACCGCAAACAGCGCGGCGGCACCGGCCTCCACCATCAGCTCTCGCTCGGAGGCGCGCCGTTCACGGCGCTCCCAGCTGCCCTCCAGGAGCCGTTCGGTGGCCGATTCCAATGGGTGTTCAGAAGAGATTGCCGTGCTCATGTTCACGCCAGCGCCATGCCCGCCGAGCCCAGGTTCCTGCCTCAGCCGGACCGCCAGGGGTCGACGTAGACGTCGTCGATCTGCCAGGCGCCCTGAGACGCCGGCACCGAGAACTGCAGCGCCACCATGACCGATGCTCCGTCCGGGATGCCCGAGGTGTTGCCGATGATCGGCTGGGTCGGCGCCCAGTTCGGCATGGAGCCATCGGCAAGGGTGCTCAGCGGCACCGTGTCCACGCCGCCGGGGGTCTGAACCATCGCCTGGAGCTGCAGGTCGCTTCCGCCGGTCGCCTCCTGGGCGAACAGGCGCAGGCTGGACATGGTGTTGTCGACGCAGAAGTACGGGGACGTGGCGCTGCCGCCGGCGGCGATCGTCAGCGATTGGCCATCGGCGGCGCCTCCGACGGTGAACGGCTCGTTGCCGGCCGTCAGCGCGGCCCCGTCCAGAGTCCACCCCAGCTGATCCTGGGTGCCCTCAAAGGAGCCGCCGGGGACGAGGAAGTAGCTGTTGGTGTCTCCAAACTGCGAGAAGGGGGTGCTGAGTGGCTGCGGGGCGCAGGAGGCAAAGGCGGCGCCGGCGCCGGCCAGGAACAGGCCGCAGGTCAGGGCCAGGATGCGACCGATGACGATACGTACGCGGGGGTGGATGACCAAGGGCAACGAGAAACCTCCATGCGGTCGCCATCCATGGCGCACAATCCAGATATCGCTGTCGGTGGCTGGGCGGTCTCATGCTCGAGACCCCTGGCTTTGCGTCCCCGTCTCACGGCGGGTTTGCCTTGGTCGACATCCGGCTCATCGGCACGGTCGCCGGCTGACTTGAGACGAAATTCGGTCAATTGGACGTTTGTTCGACCCGGGCCCGGGAGAAGGCGCCCCACGGGCGGTGCCGGTCAGGCCGAGATGACCTGGACCCCCAGCTCCTGGCGCAACCCCCGGGAGCCGGAGTCGGTGATCCGCAGCGCCCGGCTGCGGGGGAAACGCTCCAACCAGCCCTGCTCCAGCATCCATTCGGCCAGCGACCGCCCCAGGGTGCCCGACAGGTGGTGGGCCTGCTCGGTCCAGTCCACGCAGTAGCGCAGTGGCAGCGCCTCGGGCTCCCCGGGTGGCAGCGGTATCCCGAGCCCGTGCAGCCGCTCCGCTCCGGCCGGGGTCAGCTGATAGCCGGACTGCTCGTCGATGCCAACGTCTCGCCCCCGCCCGTTGCGGTGGTGGCGCTGCTGGCCCTGTCGGCCGGCCAGGCGCTCGCTGTGCCGGGTCTGGGGCTGCTGGCGCTCGCCGGGGTGGCGCCGGAGAACCAGGGGGCAGCAGCTGGGCTGTTCTTCGCCTGGTTTGACGCTGGAGTGGGTCTCGGCGGTCCCGCCATCGGCGCCGCCGCATCGCTGGCCGGCGTCGGTGGCGCCCTGGATGCCGACGCGGCCGTGGTCAGCCCTGCCCTGGTGATTGCGCTGGTGGCCGGCCGCCGCAGCGCATCACAGTCCGCCGCGGAGCGCCAGTTCGACTGCCAGGGCGAAGCCGAGGAGGGCGACGAGGCGGCGCAACAGCGTGGCCGGGAGCCTGCGGGTGACCACGGGTCCCAGGGTGCTGCCGACGAACAGGCCGAGACCCAGCGGCACCACGGCCGACCATCGCACCGGGGCGAACACCACGAGGGCGGCGCTGGATGCGACCGTCCCAGCGCCGATCACCATGTTCTTCAGCGCATTGGCCCGGGGGAGGTGGCCGTCGACCGTGACCATCAGCAGGGCCAGGGTCATCACTCCTGAGCCGGCGCCGAAGTAGCCGTTGTAGACCGACAGCGACAGCAGGCCGGTCGGAAGGATCAGGCGACCCCGGTGGCGGCGGGCGGCCTGGCGGGCGGCGAGACGGGGCTGGAGGAGCAGCGCCAGGGATCCCAGCGCCACCAGCAATGGCACGACGCGGGCGAACGCTCCGGGCGAGGTGAGCAGCAGCAGCGCCGCGCCCGCCCCACCGCCGACGGCGGCCACCGTCGCCCACCGCCGCAGCCACCGGCCCTGGCCGCGCAACTCCGGTCCGGAGGCGAGTGCCGAGCCCGGCCAGCAGGTGACGATGGCGACGATGTTGGCGATGTTGGCAGTCAGGGTCGGCAGGCCGACGAGCAGGAGGGCGGGGTACGAGACCAGCGAGGTGATGCCGCCGGCGGTGCCCACCAGCCCGGCGACCACGCCGGCCCCGACGAGAAACGCTGTGTCTGGGGCTGAGATCATGCGGGCCTCCGATGTGACGCCTGGGCGGTGACCCGGGCAGGATTCATGGAAGCCCTCGGGGCTTTTATCCCGTCAGGTGTGGGACCGGTGACCGGTCCTGGCGCCGCTCGGTCCAGGCCGCCAAACCCTGATTGTCAAACCACGTCTCGGCGGGCCGGCGCGGAACCCTAGGCGCAACCGCAAGCTGAGCGACACGGTACCGCACCGGGCCGGCGGCGGGACCGGGAGCGGCAGATCGCCGGCAACCGGAGGATGCCTCCGCTATAGTTCCGGAGGCATCCTCCACTTGAGCCTCCCAAGGAGCCGTATGTCCAGCACTCTTCATCGCAGCCCAGGCGCCCCGTCGTCCGGTCGACTTCGTCACCAGCGGGTCGCCGACGGAGTGGTGGCCGCCTACATCCACGAGATCGCCCGGCCCTCCCGGCCCGCGGCCGATGCCGCGCCCGCGTCCGCTCCCGCCGCGCCGCCCACGGCGCCGGTGATGCGGGGATCTCGCCGCCGGGTGGCGAGCCGGCGGCGCTCGCACGCCCCGCTGGTCGCCTGGCCGGTACCGGTCCACGCCTCCTGTCCCGGCACCTGATCGTGATTTCTGTGTAACAAGCGGGCGCCAGTCGGACAATTAGCGCAGTGACATGGCCGATGACGCTGCGCACACCCGCCAGTTTGAGCAATTGTTTGAGCGATGTCATTGGCCGGTGCGGGCGTACGTGCGCCGACGAGCCTCGCCCGCGACGGTGGACGATGTCGTGGCCGAGACGTTCCTGGTGGCCTGGCGCCGGCTCGACGCCGTCGGTGACGATCCGCTCCCGTGGCTATTGGGCGTGGCCCGTCGCCAGCTGGCCAACCAGCACCGGGCTGACCGCCGCCGGGGCGCGCTGCTTGACCGGCTGCAGAGCGGTGCCTCACCACCACCACGCTGGGAGGCGCCGCCCGGGATGAGCCCACCACTGGCGGCGGCGATCGCGGCATTGTCGAGGCGCGAGCGCGAGGCGCTGCTCCTCGTCGCCTGGGAGGAGCTTGATCCGACCCGGGCCGCCCAGGTGGTCGGCTGCAGCGCCGCCGCCTTCCGGGTCCGCCTGCACCGGGCTCGCCGGCACGTGGCCGCCGCGCTCGACAGCGGCGACACATCGGAGTCTCGCCCGCCTATGGCCAGGGAGCCGTCATGACCGACCACGATCCTGTTATCGCCGCCGTTGCGGCGCACAATCCCGTCGACCCGTCCCGGCCGCCGGACCCCCGGGACCGCGCCACCGCAGAGGCGATCAGACGACGGGTCATGGAGGCGCCGACGTCCTCCCGGCGGCGCCCGCGGCTGATCATCCCGGCCGTGAGCGCGGCGGTCGTGATCGGCGTCATCGCGGTATTCCTGGGGGTGGGCGGCCACCGCGGGACGGAGACGCCAGCCGCCCGCGGCGGGCCGGACACGGTCGTCTTCCAGGCGCTGCCGACGCCGCGGACGCCGACGATCACCGCTACCGCAGTCACCCGCGAGGTCCAGGTCGTCCGGGCCCGGCTCGGCTCGGTTCCCGGCGGCGTCCGCGTCGCTGCCGCCGGGGCCGATCGGCTCCGCGTGACCTTCGGCCGGAACGTCAGCCCCGGAGCCCGGGCGCACGCCGTCAACCGGCTCACCCAGCCGGCCCAGCTCGGCTTCTACGACTGGGAGGCCGACGTCCTGACCCCGGGCGGACAGACCGTGGCCAGCCGCCTGCGGGGCACCGATCCGGCGGCACTCACGATCAGCCAGGGCGGGGCGGCCGGGCCGGGAACCGCGGGCGCCGGCAGCGTGACCCTGTACGCCGCGGCGCGGCTGGCCGCACGCCAGCCGCCGGCAAAGTTCGCACCGAGCCTGTCGCGGCTGGGCGATCAGTACTTCCTGTTCGGCCGGGCGGGGACCGCCGCCTGTGCCACCGCCGCCGCCGACAGTCACACGACGACGGCGGCGGGCAAACGTTGCCTCCTCGCCGGTCCCGTGGACGAGGCGCCGGGGACCCCTCGCTCGCAGGCGACGGCCGATCTGGACGCTGCCCTCCCTCCAGGAGTGTCTCCGGCTCAAGCCGCCGGCCAGACCACGATGCTGGCCGTGCCGCAGGGGACGGTCATCGTCCAGGCCGCCGGGTCAGGGCGTTCCCCGGCCTTCTCCAGTCCGGCGGCTCAGTTCTACGTCCTCAGGGACGTCCTGGCCCTCACCGGCCAGGAGATCACGCGTCCCACGGCCGGCACCGATCAGGCCGGAGCTCCCGACGTCCAGTTCGGCTTCACCGCGTCCGGGGCCGAGCGATTTCAGTCCGTCACCGCCCAGGTCGCCCGCCGCGGTGCCTCGCTCAGCCACGCCGGCCAGACCCTGGAACAGCACTTCGCCGTCGCCCTGGTGGGCGGCGAGAGCCGGCTCCTCACCGTCGCGGCCATCGATTTCAGGCAGTACCCGGACGGAATCATCCAGAGCGCCGGGACCGGAGGCGCCGACATCACCGGCGGGCTGACCGCTGGCTCGGCGGCGCAGCTGGTCGGCCAGCTGCGCTCGGGCGCCCTTCCGCTGGAGCTCCGCGTCGTCCCCTGAGCCGTCAGGCGTAGCGGACGCCCTGGCGGTCCAGCTCGGCCTGAACCCGGTCCAGGCTCACGTGTGCCGGCTCGCGTCCGGTGGCGAGCGACACGGCGGCGGCGATGCCGGCGCCCTGACCGGCCACCGCGCAGCAGGCCATGTTGCGGGTGGCCGCGTGGGCGATGCGGTCGCCGCCGATGGCGCGGCCGGTCACGAGCAGGTTGCTGACCCCCTTGGGCAGCATCGCACGGTACGGCACATGCATGTAGCGGCCGGTGGTGGGCAGCACCAGCATCCCGTAGCCGTCGATGAACTCCGGATAGATGCCGACCGAGTCCTCAAACCGGGCCTCCCCGCGCACGTCCGCCTCGGTGAGGTTGTACACGGCGTCGATCTTGCGGGTGTCGCGGATGCCGATCGACATGCCGAAGTTCCGCAGCCGGGCGCCGGCGCACCCCGGCGTGTAGCGCCGGAGCGCCGCCACCGCCAGCATGGCCTGCCGGCGTCCCTCCATCTCAAACCGGGTCAGGCTCTCCGGGTCGGTCCCGTCACAGCCGGCCAGGTGGATGAGGTTCATGTAGGTGAGCTCGCCGGTGTCATGTACGGCGCCCCAGGTGCCGGCGATGGTGGTGAGCTCCGGCGGGATCAGGCCATCCTCGATGGCCTGGGCAAACGGCCTGCGCAAAAACGGCGAGAACATCGCGTCCTCCTTACCGGAGGTGTCCACCGTCCACTCACCGGCCGACCAATCGGCATACGTCTGGGGGTCCGAGCGGACGCCCGCCAGGAAGGCCTGTGGGTCGACCCCGGCGAGGTGGAACATCACGGACGCCGCCTGCATCTCCTCCGGGGGCGTCTTGACCGTCACCGCCCCCGCCCGGTGGGCGATGTCGGCGTCCCCGGTGGCGTCGATCACCCGGCCGGCCAGGATCGCCTCGCGGCCGGCCTTGGATTCCACCACCACGCCGGTGATGGTGTCGTGGTGCATGATCGGGGCCACACACAGCCGGTGGAGCATGGGATGCACGCCGGCCCGCTCGACGAGCCGGTCGGCGACGACCTTGAATCCTTCGGAGTCGATCTCGTAGGACAGCGACTGGGAGTCGGGCACCGCGGCGCCCATCTCGCGCGCGGTCTCTTCGAACTCACGGCCGATGCCGCCGGCCTCCACCGTCTGCTCATGCCGGTACCAGGCCAGTCCCTCCACGCCGACGACGGTGAGGTTCCCGCCAAAGCAGCCGAAGCGCTCCAGCAGCGTCACCTCCGCGCCCGCCCGGGCGGCCGCCAGCGCTGCCGCCAGGCCGCTCGGACCTGATCCGACCACCAGCACGTCCGTGCGGTGGATGACGTCCGTGTCCCGGGCCGGTTCCCGGATCCGGCGGATCTGGCTCGTCATGGCAGCCGCTCTTTAGCAGAAGCGGCTGGGCCCGGCGGTGAGCTAATAGCGCCGCTGGATCCGCGCCAGGCGAGCCGCCGCATGCGCATCCCAGGCGTGCTGGAGGGAATGACGCTCGGCCGGTCGGGTGGCGGCCGGACCCGAGTGGCTGGGCGGCGCGAACGGCGCCAGCCGGGCATCGGCGGCGGTGAGCGCGGTCATCAGCCGCGGGGCGCGGTGGGCGTGGCGCTCCGGGATCCGCACCCGGCCGTCGGTGCGGATGTTGAAGAACATGACCGGGCGTGAGGGCACCTGCTCGGCGTACTGGCGATGGGTGGCGTCGCCCTCGGGCCAGGTGCAGACCAGGCCGGACTCAAACAGCACGCCGCGCCCGGGCGTGCCCGGCTGCCACCACAACCGGTGCTGGGGCGGGGCGTCGTCGGGTCTGTCAGGGGTGATCATCAGTCGGTAGTTCGGCGCAGGAGGCCGGGGCTTGAGGGCGCTGGGGTCGATCCGAGGCACTCGGACCGAGGAGGGACCGTCCGGATCAGGCTGCCGCGGAATCGCCGGCCGCAGCTTGTTCTCTTGAGTCTAGAAGGGCCTCAGCGGCCCGGCGTGAAGCGCCGTACCAGCCGGGCGCGGACGGCCGGGCCTCGGCCGGCGTCCTCAATCCGGTCGGCCCCGGCCAAGGCCGAGATGATCAGCCGCTGCGCCACCGTCCGGGCCGGTTCCATCTCCCAGCGGCCGCTGTGATGGCCGACCCAGGGCAGCGAGGTCAGGTCGCTGTCGCGTTCCAAGATCAGGTCGGCGAGCGTGCGGCCACACAGGCTGGAGGCGACCAGGCCGTGACCGGCCAGGCCGCCGGCGCGGGCCATCCCGCTGCGGCGGTCCCAGGTGACCGACATGCTCCAGTCGCGCGGGACGGCGAACACGCCGCCCCAGCGGTGGGTGACGGCGGCCCCGGTGAGGACCGGGAACCAGGCGCGCAGCGTCGCCGCCAGGGCGCCATGGATCTCCGGCCGTCGCTCGTCGGCCGGTCGGATGGCGCTGCCCGGGCGATAGAAGGCGCCACGTCCGCCGAGGGCAATCCGGCCGTCGACCGTCCGCTGCGCGTAGCTGAACAGATGCCGCTGGTCGGCCACCGTCTCACAGTGCTCCCAGCCGATGGCCGACCAGATCTCCGGCGGAAGGGGTGCGGTGGCGACCATGTGAGAGAACACCGGCATGTACTCACGGTGCTGTCCGGGCAGGTTGACGGTGAACGCCTCGGTGGCCTGAACGATGACCGGGGCGTGGACCGCGGCACCCGGCCGCCCGTCCACGGTTGCGCAGCGAACCCGGCCGGAGGTGATCCCGGTGGCGGCCGAGCGCTCGTAGATCCGCACGCCGCGCCGCTCGCACGCCTCGGCCAGCCCGCGCACCAGCCGGCCGGGGTGGACCCGGGCGCAGTGAGGGGTGTAGGCGCCGCCGATGACCCCGGCCACGCGCACCCGCGCCGCCACCTCCGCCGCGTTCAGCAACTGCACGTCAGCATCGTCGAGACCCCGCCGGCGGCGGTCGGCCACCCCCGCCCGCACCCGCTCCAGCTGGGCCCGGCTGGTGGCGACGCGCAGAGACCCGCCCTTGACCCAGCCACAGGCGATCGCCTCTTCGGCGACCACCCCGCCAATCCAATCGATCCCGGCGACCATGGCCCGCTCGGCGCGTCGGATCCCGTCCCAGCCGCCCCCCGGCAGGTAGGCGTGTGGTTGCCCGGCGATCCCGGCCGAAACGAACCCGGCATTCCGCCCGGCGGCGCCGAACCCGGCGATCTGCGCCTCCACCACCACGATCCGCAACGACGGCCGTTCCCGGGCCAGGCAGTACGCGGTCCACAGCCCGATGAAGCCGGCCCCGACGATCACCACATCGGCGGCCAGGTCTCCGGGGAGTGGGGGCCGGGGGGTGATGGGGCGCCCCAGCGTGTCCAACCACAGGCTGCGCTGACGGTAGTCCGGCGTCGCGCTCACCGCTCGGCGGGGCCCGGGTCATGACGCAGCGGCACCGCCCGCCCGCGGCCCACGGCATTGGCGGCGCGTTCGATCTCGGAGCGGCGAAGTAGGTAGATCCCGGGCAGGGAGACCAGGACGGCAGCGACGCCCGGTGCGATCAGCAGCCATCCGGTCGTCCCGCCCAGCCCGATGATGATCAGCGCCAGGCCGACGGCACCGAGGGTGGCGGTCAAAAACAGGCGCAGGCGCTGGGCAGTCTGCCGGGGCGTGAACACGGTTCCTCACCCGCATTATCCCGGCCCGGAGTGACCGGCCCGGCCGGCGCTCCGGCTGGCCTGGCCGCGCCTCCGGAGTCGGGTCAGGGCCCCCTGGCCTCACCTGCCGTGGGCCGGCGGCGAGCTCATCGCAAGGACCCCCGCCCTGGCCCGACTCCGGAGGGCTGTGGTGTCCCCACCGTAGACCTGTCAAAGCGGCGGTGTGCGACTGACCGGTGACGCCGCCGTGAACGGGTCGTGAAGCTAGAGCGAGGGGTGAACCCGCTCCTCGATGACGCCGGCCACGGCCGCCAGCGACTCCGCGTAACCGTCCGGGTCCAGGCCCGGCGGAAACCGCTCGGTGACTGAGGTCCAGAGCGGCTGCAGCCGGGGCGGGGGGTGGCGTTCCTCGGCCGCCTGGGTATGGGCGGCGATGACCCCCAGGACGGCCAGCACCCCCTGGAGGCAGTTTCCGGTCTCCTCGGCCCGGCGCCAGGCCAGCAGCGCGGGGGACGACGTGTCACTGGGAGGGCTGCCGCCGAGCGAGATGAAGGTGGGGGTGGCGCTCAGCCGCGCTTCCTCGGCCCACCCCAGGGCGGTCATCGAGAGCAGCGTCACCCGGGGCTCGGTCTCCTGGGTTCGCAAACCGGCCGGAGCTTCGGCCAACCGGGTGGCCTGGACGGCGGCCAACGACGCCAGGTCGGCCCAGGTGGCGGCGACGGCGTTGAGCATTGGGGCCGCCCGGGCGTCGTGGTATCCGGCGTTGGAAATGATGCGCGGCGGGTAACCGCCCGCGTCGCCGGGGGCGAAGATGGGGTTGTCGCCGGGAGCGGACAGGGAGATGGCCGCGCACTCCTCCAGCCACCCCTGCACGCGCCGCGCCCAGCCCAGCAGGCGCGGGATGTCTCGGAACGACACCGGCGCCTGATGCCCTATGTGGGTCTCACCCCCGGCCAGCAGGGCACGCAACCGCGTGAGGGCGGTCGCCTGAGGGCGATCCCGCCAGGCCCGCTCCAGCGCCGGGTCCAGATGCTCGGCCGGAGCGCGCGCCGCATCGAAGGCCAGCGCCAGGATCTCCTCGGTCAGCGCCAGTCGCGACCGGGCCGCCAGCGCCGCGTCGGCCAGCACGGCCGCTGACGCCGGCGCACCGTTGATGAGAGCCATCCCCTCCTTGGGTTCCAGCGCCAGCTCGTCCTCCAGGTGACCGAACACCGACCGCAGCGTCCCGATCTCGCCGGACTCGCCGTGACCCCGGCCGGCCACCTCGGGCATCGGCCGGGTGAGCATCTCGGCGACGGCGACCGCCAGCTCCGGCCGGACGGCCGGATCGCCGCTCAGAAACCCTCCGGTGCGGGCCAGCACTATCCCCCGCACCACCCGCTCGGGCAACCGCGTTCCGAACGACGCGGGAGTGGGGGGGATCCGGCGGGCATAGGCGACCCGAGCTTCCGGGGTCAGGAGGGTGGCGGCACCCCAGTGATGGGCGGTGGTGATGCCGTATAGGTGGCGGTCGGCCGACGCCGCCAGAAACGCGTCGAAGGCGGCGCGACGGGAGGCGACGTGGCTCAGGGCGGCGGCGGACAGCTCCACCGTCTCCCCCTCCCAGGCCACGCGGCGAAATGCGTCCAGGTCGAGGTCCTCGGCGGAGCTGAGCACGACAGCCACGCCGCCACCCTATCCCAGGCTCTCCCCGGTCCGGCGCGCCAGGTGGTTTGATGGCTGAATGAGCCAGTGTCTGGAGGAGCTGCGCGCCGAGTACCGGCGGTTGGTCAACTCCCTGGAGTATGGATACGCCATGGGGCACCCCCAGACGATCGGCCGGGATCCGCGGCTGGAGCGCTTCGTGGAACGCGCCGACGAGCTCCGCCGCCAGATCGCCGCCCTGGAGCGAGAGGAGGAGTAACCCGTCATTGCCGGCCCCGCCCCCGGCCCGGACGGCGCGGGTCAACCGTCATCCCGGCCTCCGGTCGGCTCGGCCAGGTCAGGGGGCGGTTCACGCCCCGCGCTCAGATCCGAGACCACGGTCGCGATGAGCCGCTGGGACCGCCGCCAACCGCGCACCCGCCACTCCAGCCTGCGCTCACCACCCAGCGCGCCGACGACGGTCGCCTCGATGACCCACGGCTGGCGGAACACGGCCCGGCCGATGAGGCCGGCCGCGCACAGGACGCCCACCCCCAGCAACTCCACGCCGAAGAACAGCAGCGGAATGAGGATGAGCGCCGCCAGCAGCGTCACCAGCACCACCACCAGGCCGGTTCCGGAATCGACACTGCCCACGGCCGATGAGTCGAAGCCGACGCTCGCCAGCGACTCGGCCAGCTCCTGTGGCCGCCGCGGGGGGCGGCGGAACCGGCGCGTCATCCACCGGCGCTCCACGCGCCACTCAGCCCCGTCCGGGGCCGTGACCCGGATCGGTCCCGGTCGGCCAGCCATGGCGTTGTCAGTGTCCCACATGATGCGTGAACGTCTTGAGCGCCCGGGCGGAGGAACTCCTTCAACGGTGCCGAATCTGGAGCCATGGCACGGGCAGTAGTGACAGCGGTGGCGGCGCAGAAGGGAGGCACCGGCAAGACCGCTCTGGCCGGGAGCCTCGCCGCGCAGTGGGCGTACGCCGGATACAGGACGTTGTTGATCGATCTGGACCAGCAGGCGAACCTGACATTTGCCTACGCGGTTGATCCGGCGGAGCTGGATGCGACCGTGGTCGACGTGCTGGCCCCCCGCAACGCGGTTGACGCCGAGGACGTGGTCATCCGCGATGTGCACGACGTCCCGGCCCTTGACCTGCTGCCGTGCGACGAGCGGGCCGAGGCACTGGACACCCAGCTGCGCTCGGAGACCATGGGCGTGTTCAAGCTCAAGGACGCTCTGGAGTCCCTGCTCGGAGACTATGACCGGGTGTTGATCGATTGCCCGCCCAACGTGGGGGAGCTGACGGTGTCCGCTCTGCTGGTCGCCGACGAGATCCTGTGCCCGGTGAAGATGGGCGACAGCAACGCCGTGCGCGGCCTCAGCCGGCTCACCCAGACCGTCGAGAAGCTCAACCGCCGGGGCGCTCAGGTGCGCATCAAGAACCTGGTCCGGGTGGAATGCGAGCCAGCCCACCTCAGCTACCGCCTCAACCACGACGCGCTTCGCCGGCTGGCGCGCAAGCTCAAGCTTCCGGTGGCGCGGACCGAGTTGCGGGCTCGGGCGGCGTGGCGGACCGCGATCACCCAGGACGTGCCGCTCATCCTGCTGGACGAGACCGACCGGGGCACGCGGGAAGCCCAGCACGATCTGCACTGCCTCGCCCATGAGCTGTGGCCCAAGGTCAAGTTTCCGCATCCGGAGGAGATCCGGCTGCGGCGGAGGGCGGACCTGAGCTTGGAACGGAGAGCCGCCTGATGGCCCTGCGACCCGTCTCCGAACTCGGGCTGCAGGAGGTCACCGACATCGCCGCCCGGAAGCAGGCCGCGTCCGCAGCCGCGAGGGCCGAGGCCTCGCGCTCCCGGCCGGTCCCGGAACGGTCGATCCCCACGCGGCCGGCTCCGACGCCGACGGTTCCGGAGCCACGGGCCGCGGCCCCACAGCGCCGCCGCGCGGTCGCGGCCGTCGGCGCCCCCCTGCTCAGCGGGGCGCTCGGGGTGGCCGCCTCGTACCTGGCGGCCCGGGCCGTCCTTGAGCGCCGGGGTTGAACCCGGCCGTCGGCTGAACCCCACCGCGTCGGCACCGGTCGCCCGCCCGGCCGGCCGGGTCACTACGCGCGTCCGGTGTCACTGCATGCTCTTCCGGTTCCGGGGCATCTAAGGGTCACAGTGCTCACACGCCAGCAGGAGGGATCGATATGACCACCGTTCTCATCATCGTCTGCATCGTGTTCTGCATCGCCATCGTCGGCGCCGTGGTGGGCCATCTGGGCTACGGGATCAAGCGAGACAAGGTGTGGCGGGCGCGCGCTCATCGCAACTGGGCGCGGCAGGCTCGCCGCCGCGGGCTCTCCACCTGAGCGATGCGCTGACCGGCGGTCGGCCCCGGGTGTTCACACGCGGGCAGGCGAGCCGCTTCGCGGCCGCCTGCCGACATTGACACTGCAGCTCAGGCGGCCTCCGGCCGGGTCAGGATGAACGAGGGCCTGGAGCTCTGGCCGTGGGCGCCGGACAGGACGAGCAGCGCCGTCACCAGCGCCAGGCTGGCGCCGGCGATGCCGAACTGGGCGAAGCGCAGCGGCACCCGGCGAGCGGGTCACGCTCACCCGGCTGGGGGCCAGGTAAGGTCACCGGGGTGACGGTCGTCGTCCTCACGGGAGGCACCCGCGGCATCGGGCGAGCCGCTGCGATCGAGCTCGTGAGGCGAGGAGCCGAGGTCGTGCTGGTGGGCCGGGATGGCGCGCGGGTGAGGTTGGTCGCCGAGGAGGCCGCGGCGATCGGTGGCGGACCCGTGCACGGGCACGTGGCCGACTTGACGCTGATGGCAAACGTCCGGGTGCTCGCCGACGAGATCCGCGGGCGCTACGAGCGCGTGGACGTCCTGGCCAACAACGCCGGGGCGCTGTTTGCCTCGCGCCAGGTGACACCGGAGGGCTTCGAGCGGACGTTCGCCCTCAACCACCTCGCGCCGTTCTTGCTCACCAACCTGCTGCGAGATCGCCTGGCGGGCGGGCGTGTCGTGACCACCGCCTCCAATGCCCACAAGTCCGGGCGCCTGGTCCTTGACGACCTGCAATCGGAGAGGTTCTACTCCGCGCGGGCGTACGGCACCTCGAAGCTGTGCAACATCCTGTTCACGCGTGAGCTGGCCCGGCGCGCGCCTGAGCTGCGCGCCAACTGCTTTCACCCCGGCGTCGTGCGCACCGGGTTCGCCCGGGGCGAAGCCGGCGTCTGGAAGGTCATCGCCCAGCTGGGCGCGCCGTTCTTCCGGTCCCCCCAGCACGGTGCACGCTCGCTGGTCTGGCTGGCCATGTCCACGGACGCCGCTGCCCTCACCGGCCAGTACATCGTGGACGAGAAAGCCGTGCCCCCCAGTGCTCAGGCCCTAGACGACACCCTCGCCCGAAGCCTCTGGGAACACAGCGCTCGGCTCGTCAGCCTGCCGTTGAACGAGCACGGCTGACGCCGAGTGACGGTCGGGGCCTACTTGGATTGGTTGTCACGCCTGCGACCCCGGCGGTGTCTTCATGGCCAGACAGCCCAACCTGGACGAGGAGGACACCGTGACCCCACGCGTTCCGAAGACCGAGCTCCCCGCGGAGCTCCGGGAAAACCTGACCACACGCTTCGGTAGCGTGCCCGAGCCTGTGGAGGTGAGTTGGAACAACCCGAAGGTCGCCGAGGCCGGCTTGGCGTTCGGGGCCAAGGTGGGCGGCTGGGACGCGCTGGACCCCAGCCTCAAGACGTTCGCGCACATGGCCGTCGCCGCACAGGTCGGATGCAGCTGGTGCCTGGATATCAACTACTTCGCGGCGGTACATCAGAACCTGGACGTGGCCAAGGCGAGTCAGGTGCCGCGCTGGCGTGACTCAGACGTGTTCACGGCGCTGGAGCGGCAGGTGCTGGCGTACGCCGAGGCGATGACCAATACGCCCACATCCGTGACCGACGAGCTGGCGGCGAGTCTGCTGGAGCGGCTCGGCCCGGCGGCGCTGGTCGAGCTGACCGGACTCATCGGCTTTGCCAACATGGCGGCCCGCGTCAACACGGCGCACGGGATCACGTCGCAGGGCTACTCCGACGCGTGCGAGATTCCGCTCCCGACAGGCTCGGAGCATCAGGCGGTAGCGTCGACAACGTGATCGACGACCCGTTCGTCGCCCATCGCAGTCTGCTGTTCACCGTCGCCTACGGCATGCTCGGCTCCGCCGCCGATGCCGAAGACGTGGTGCAGGAGTCATGGCTGCGGTGGGCCGACCTCGGGGACGCCGCCCGTCAGGAGATACGTGACCCGCGCGCCTACCTGGTCCAGACGGTCACCCGGCAGGCGCTCAATCGGCTGCGCACGCTGGCCCGCCGACGCGAGGATTATGTCGGGGAGTGGCTTCCCGAGCCGCTGTTGACGAGTCCCGACGTGGCCGAGGACATCGAGCTGGCCGAGAGCGTCTCGATCGCCATGCTCACCGTGCTCGAGACGCTGGCCCCGGTGGAGCGGGCGGTGTTCGTGCTGCACGAGGTATTCGACGTCCCCTACGACCAAATCGCCGAGGCCGTGCGGAAATCCCCGGCCGCGGTCAGGCAGATCGCGCACCGGGCGCGCCGGCACGTCAGTGCGCGACGACCCCGGATGGAGGTGAGCCTCGCCGAGCAGCAGCAGGTGGTGGAGCGGTTCCTGGCTGCCGTGACCACGGGCGACGTGCACGGCCTGCTGGACGTGCTCGCCCCTGACGTCGTCGTGGTCTCCGATGGAGGCGGTGTGGCCCCCGCGGCCCGACGTCCAGTCGTCGGCATACAGCGGGTGGCGGCGCTGCTGTCTCGCTTTTCGCGGGTCGCGGCGGACGTGGAGGTCGCCCCGCTGCTGGTCAACGGCGCCGCCGCAGCCCGGATCGACCCGTCCGGCAAGCTGAACGCGGTGCTGACCTTTGTCGTCGATGATGCCCGGATTACGCGCATCTACGTGATCCGCAATCCGGGCAAGCTGACACGACTGCAGGAGGTGGCGGAGCTGCGGAGGTGACAACGCGGGTGGCTGGGCACAGGCGGGGGCACCCCGGCGGTTCGGCGGCTCGCTACCGCCGGACCGCTACTGCCTACAGATCAGCTCCGTAGGGCTGGGTGATCAGTTCGAAGTGATGCCCGGAGGGGTCGTCAAAGTAGACGCCCCGGCCACCGTGGTTGGTGTTGATCTCGCCCGGCGTGTGACCCGGGCCGGCCCAGAACGGAACGCCGCCGGCCTTGATGCCATCAACGGCCCGGTCAAACACGTCGTCGGTCACGAGTAGCGCGTAGTGCTGCCCCGGAAAGTCGACGCCGGGTTCCGCGTAGTCCAGCCGGACTCCGTCGTCGAGCGTGAGACTGAGGAACGGTCCCCAGCTTGCCGGCTCTGGGAGATCGAGCAGGTCCTTCAGGAACGTCGCCGAGTGTTGCTTGTCCTTGGCGGCGACAGCCAAGTGGTTGAGACGAACGGGCACATAGCCCTCCCTTTCGCGCACCTCCACACGGCCGGGCTGTCCCCGGCAGCACGCGATGCGTCTGGAAGTGAACCAGATCCTGGAGAGGCAGCGCTGGGCCGGGCGATGACTTCGCCCCTCATGGGGAGTCCTACCTGGTGTGGCCGGTCGTCAACTCTGGGAGGTGGCAGAAGCGACGAGTAACCGAGTCAACGCCGCGCGAGCGCTGTATCTGGCCTTTGCGGCCGGTGACCGCGCCGCCGTCGACCGGCTCCGGACCGATGAGTTCACTTTCTCCAGCCCGGTCGACACTGGGCTGGACCGGGCAGGCTATTCGCGCGGTGCTGGCCCGGCTCCGGCCAGGGTCAACAGTTTCAGTTCGTTCGGCGGGTGGAGGCTGGAGACGAGGTGATCGTGACCTAAGAGATGACCCGACGCAATGGCGCCAGAGGGACTGGCAGGTAGGCTGCGCTGGAGGTGAGCGCAAGAGTGACCCTCCAGCCGTGGGGCAGCGGCGACCTGCCGCTGCTGGAGCGGCTCCTGGGCGACCCGGGCATGACCCAGTACCTGGGTGGCCCGGAGAGCCCGGGCAAGCTGCGCGAGCGTCAGGGCCGCTATGAGCGCCTCGAGGGCGGCGATCGCATGTTCAAGATTGTGGAGGTGGCGAGCGGCGTTGGCGTCGGCTCGGTTGGCTTCTGGACGAAGGCGTGGCGCGACGAGCAGGTCTACGAGGTCGGCTGGATGGTCGTGCCGGAGTTCCAGGGCCGCGGGATCGCAGGGGCCGCGACCGCGCTGGTCATCGACCTCGCACAGCATGACGACAAGCACCGGTTCATGCACGCGTTTCCGAACATCGACAACGGGCCGTCGAACGCAATCTGCCACAAGCTGGGGTTCGAGTTGCTCGGGGCGTGCAAGTTCGAGTTCCCGAAGGGGCATCTCATGACCTGCAACGACTGGCGCCTGGACCTCCGCGCCCAGTTGGCCTAGGTTTCGTGTATCTGGGCGCCGTGGCCTGATCCTGCTGGCCAGGTCATCGCCCGGATGCGGCGGCGACCGGTCCCGCGGAGGCTGCGGCGCTGCGCCCCGGTCTGATCGCATCGGGTGAGGTGGTGACCTTGAGTTCTTCGATCAGGTCCTCAAGACTGTGGCAGGCCGATCGGCGATTGTGGAGCAGCCAGATGCCGTCGGCGCGACGGTGCAGGTAGTCCCGCTCACGGAGCGCTTTGAGGGCGAGGGTGACGGTGGGGCGACGGGCGCCAATCAGGTAGCCCAGCGTCTGGTGGTTGAGCGGTTGGGTGATGATGATCCCGTCCGCGGTGACCTTGCCGAACCGTTCCGCCAGATGCCACATGAGCGCCATGAGGCGCTGCTCGACCCGGGGCAACTGGCAGATGGCTCCGTGCAATGCGAGACGATGATGTTGTTCGCTCAGGCGTTGCTGGATGACGATCATGAGCTTTGGCCACACGGCGGCCGCCCGGATGAACCCCTGGTCAAGCGCCGCCAGGAGCACGTCCTCGGTCGCCGTCACGCTGACGCGCCCAGGGAGCTCATACGGATCCGGGCTGAAGGGCATCAGCAGGTCGCCAGCGGAGAGAAAGGCGATCATTCGGCCGCTCACGGCGGTGGTTTGGTGGACCAGCGAGCCGCGCAGGACCAGCAGGGCGAAGGTGCTCTCCGGCCAGCCGCCGGCCGCCAGGTCGACGGGACCGGGCCTGAACCGGTAGCCGGAGGCCAGCAATGCGCGGCCGGCGCGGGCACGGTCCGGGCGGTCGACGGCCTCCAGCAGCTCCGGTTGGAACTTCGTCAACGCCACGGTCACGCGCGAGCGTGGTCTGAGCGGGATGGCACCGGCGGTTTCGGCGGAGCGATCCGCGGCCGGTGCGCTTGCCTTCCCAAAGGCGCGGCGCCGCGGGTGCGCCTTGCCGGGTGTCCTGACGGCGTTGCCGGCCAGACCGAGGCGCAGCTGGCGCACGTCGAGAGACACGTCCGGTGAGACGTCGGCCTGCGGGCGGTCGTGAGTTTGGGGCACCGTTGGCATCTCCAGGGAAGAGGCAACGGCCCACGGGGTCACGGCAGGCCTTCTGCGGTTCAGATCATAGCTCGGTCACGAGCGACGCCGCGGCCGGCAGCCGCCGCCGGGAGCGACCCGGTTACGGACGGTTACGGGCGACTTCGTCCAACATCTCGGCGGCCACGTCAGAGACCTTGCGCTCCGAGCTGCGAGCCCGGTAGCGCAACCGGTTGAACGCGGTCACCGGGTCAACCCCCTCCCGTCCCATGACGATGCCCACGGCCCGCTCTATCACCACGCGGTTATTCAGAGCGCGCTGAAGCTGCTGGGCGAGAAGCTCCCGGTCGCGTGACTGCAACGCGGTTCGCAGCAGCCCTTCCACCAGCCGTCCATAGGACTCAAGCGCCGCGGTCTCGCTGTGATCCCATTCGTGAGCCTGATCGTGATACACGTTCAACGCCCCCACCGCCACCCCGTCGGTGCGGATCGGAATGCCGAGGACGGCCCGCACACCGGCTTGCGGAACCTCAGGAATCAGCTCCGGCCATCGATCGTCGTCGGCAAGGTCGGCGGTGGCGGTGACCCGATCAAAGGTCACGGCCTCCACGCACGGCCCGTGCCCGGTCTGCTCCTGGCGCTCCTCCAACACCCTTCCCGGCTCATCGGTGGCGGCCACCGAACACAGCATCTTGCCGTCGTCGAGCATCATGAACCCTGCTCCCGAAGCGCCGAAGAGCTGGCGTGTGGCCACCAGCACCTGCTGCAGCGCATCCATCAGCCCGTCGTCGTCGGTCCTCCCGCGCAACGCAGCCACGCTGCGATCCAGGGCGGCCAGGTCGATATGCCCCTCAGCAGCCATCACGTCGCTCCCTCGCCTTTTGCCATTCGGGATCGACCTGTCTCACCGCCAGGCCGCCTCTGCCTCCAGCCCCTCGAAGGGTAGCGGTGAGCCGCCAAAGCGGTGCAACGTCCGGGCGTCAGCCGGGGAGCGCGGACGGGCTCGGGTCTCAGGGGTGGCTCAGGCGCGATCTGGCCAAGGGCGAAAGCGCCCTGGGGCCGCGGCTACCGGGGGATGGCGCTCGGACGGATGCGGTAGGCGATGTACAGGTGCAGCAGGAGCGCGGGGACGGTCAGCAACAGCCACAGCTCGCCGCGACCGTACGCGAGGAGCATCGCGCTGATGAAGCAGAGCCAGAGGGCGATGATGATCCGTACCGGGAACATGACCTTCGCGTGGGCGCGCTCCCAGTCGCCGGGCAACCGTCCTGCGCGCACCCGTCGGCGCAGTCCGTGGGCGGCGAGATTGGCCGCCTCCCGGGGGCGAGGACGCGTCTGGCCGGGGGCCGCGCCCTGCATCAGCACCGCGACCATCTCGTCCTCGTGTTCCGCCCGGAAGGACTTCGGATAGAGCGCCAGCCACCGCCGGTAGCGGCGTTCAAGCGGAGTGTGCTCGGTCATCAGATCGCGACCCCGGGATGTAGGCGGGTGAGAGCGGCCTGCGCGTTGGCCCGGAGGCGGTGCGCTTCCTCGGCAAGCCTCGCTGCGCCGTCGTGGGTGATCCGGTAGTAGCGGCGCAGACGGCTATCGACGATCTCCTCGCGATCGGGCTCGATCAGTCCCTCGGCGACGAGCCGGTCAAGAGCCGCGTACAGCGTTCCAGCCTTGAGTTCGACCCGGCCGCATGAGATCTGCGACACGTCGGTGACGATGCCGTAGCCGTGCTGGCTGCCGCCGGCCAGCGCGGTGAGGATGAGAAAGCTTGCCTCGTGCAGCGTACGCCGTCTGTTCATGCCGTCCACTATATATCGAACATCTGTATATGTCCACCTCCGGCGCCAGACAACCGCCACCCGCCCCGCGATCGCGTCGGTGCGTGCTCGTCAGCTCCCGCCGGCGGCTGAGGGCGGGACCGGGAGGCCCGCCGCGCCGAGGGCGTGCACCATGGCGGGGAACGCGCCTCCTCCCGGTGGGCCCGCGGCTCCGTCCCCGGGCTGCCCGAGGAGCCGTCTCGTCAGGGTGGAGCGGTCCTGGAGTAGTTCGTCGAGGACCTCTAGGAGGTTCTCACCCGTTGGGGTGTCGCGGTCCTGGAGGGCGCCGCGCAGCCAGGCCTGACGCGTCAGTTCCTTGATGAACGCGCCGCTCACTCCAGCGGATCGCTCGACCAGAGCAGCCTCGGTGGCCGCATCAAAGGCAATGCCCTTGCCGTACAGGGCCAGCAGGCGCCTTCGCCCCTGCTCATCGGGCAAGGGGATCTCCAGCGCCAAGTCGATGCGGCCAGGGCGTGCCGCGAGCGCGGGCTCTATGACGTCGGGTCGATTGGTGGTCAGCAAGAACAGCAGGTCCTCATCTTCGGCCAGCCCCTCCATCTGGTTCAGCAGCTCAAACAGCAGTCCCTCGCTTCCGAACGGCATCGTCCGCTCAGCGGCGATCAGGTCGACGTCCTCAAGCACAAATGTGGCCGGGGCCAGTTCTCGTCCGATCGCCAGCGCCTGTTCGATCAGGCCGAGGGCTCTGCCGGTCAAAAGGATCGTGGTCCGTCCAGCCATCGCGTGCAGCAGGTACATCACCGAGAGCGTCTTGCCCGTCCCGGGCGGCCCATGCAGCAGCACGCCGCGCTTCAGGTGCTGGGACGCGGACCGGAGCCGGTCAGCCTTCTCGGTAATGGCGATGGTGTGGCGCTCAAGGCGCTCCATCGTGCCCGGGGGAAGGATCACGCTCTGGCGCGTCACCGCCGGCAGTGCGTGATAGGTCACGCTCACGGCCCCGTGCTGATCCTGCTGGTGCAGCGAGATGATGCGACCCCGGAACACGTTGTGCTCCCGCATCGCTCGGCGCAACTCACGCAGCAGCTCGGACACCATCCCCGGGCTGGCGGAGACGCCTTCAAGCTTGAGCGACGAGGGCGCCATCGGATGGTCCCCGCCGCGTGACAGCACCAACGCAATCGGCGACCCCTGATGCACGGCGAGGAAGAGCGCGCTGACGATGCACTGGATCACCCGCCCGTCGCCGACCTCAACATCGGCGTACTGCACGGGCCCCACCGAGATCGGCCCCATCATCCCCTGGCCAGCGACGATCTCGGCCAAACCGACCGAGCCGAAACCCATATGGCGTGTCGTAAACCCGACGATCTCGGCCTCGCCCAACACCGCGTCGATCGCCAGCTGCAGATTGGCGTGTTCGGTCATCGGGAACTCGGCGCCCGTCGTGGGAAGTTCCTTGGGATCCCCGCCGAGATGCTCACGCAGAAGGGCGCTCACCTCTGACTCCTGGTGCTCGGCGACGAGCGACATCGCCTGCATGAAGTCCTCAAACGCGGCACCGAACGTTCCGGGGTCAGGTAGCTCAGCCATCGCCCTTCGGACCGTAGGTCACGATCCGCCCCATGGCAAGTCGCGGTCGCTCCCAGGGGGGCGAGGTTCCCGCCTGGCCTCAGCAGCCCCGAGAGTGAGGGCGTTGGCTTACGCGGACTTTTGGCGGCGGGTGAGGTTGCCGATCAGAAGCCCGATCACAGTGACGAGATAGATCTGACCGGTGAGCATCTCGATCACCGCGAGGGCGTGCCCGGTGGGCGTGGCGGCAGAGAAGTCCCCGAAGCCGGTGGTCGTCAGAACCGTGAAGCTGAAGTACACGCGGTCTCCCTCGGTGCCGTTGGTGTGCTGGGCGAAGTAGAGCGTGGAGCCGGTGTGGGTGATGAAGTCGATGATCCACGCGAACAGGAGGCCGACCGAGAGATAGACCGCCAGCGCGCCGGCCACCGCTTGAAGGGTGACGCCGAGCGTGCGCAGCAGTCGTAGGAGACCGCCGACGATCACCACAGGGATCGCTGCGGTGATGACGACGTCCGCAGCGTCGGTGAGCTGGCGCGAGGCGGCGCCGGTGGCGACCAAGATGAGCAGGATGATCATCGCCGCGGCCACGCTGATGGCGTTTCGCCGCCGGATCTCCTGACGCTCGCGCGCGGTGGCGAGCGCGACGATAAGGGCGGAGCCCTCCATCGCGAGTGCCGTCGCACGGGACCAGTTCGCCGGCGGCGCGGCGATCACGAACACGGCCAGCGCCAGCAACAGGAGAAACACGATCCCGTACCGGAATTGCGCCGGGCGGTCGGACGCGGGTAGATGGTCGTTCGCAGCCGAGTTCTCGACGGGCAAGGCGCCGTCCTCTCAACAGGCTGTGTCGACTTCGGGTGGGCGAGGCTTTTGAAAGGGCACTACTGGTTGTTCTGGCTCGGGCCCTTCCTCCCTTTCCCGTGGATCATCGGCGCCTCTGAAAGTCGGCTGCGGTTGCCTTCCTGGTGTGGGTCATCGAGTCCGTCGCACGCGCGTCAGCTGATGAGTCCGACGATGCCTTTGATGACGAGCAGTGCGCCGAGTGCGGTGAGTCCTCTCACGGCGAATACGTGGGCGTGTCGGCTGACCCAGGCCTTGGCCCGGCCCACCGCAAGAGGCGTCCAATCCGGAGCGATCGCGTAGCTGACGAGCGGGGCTTCGAGCAACCAGAGCATGACCACGTTGAAGCCGATGACCACCAGCACGGTCACCGGCGTCGAATAGTGCAGCTTGTGGATCTGATCGAGGCCGGCGAGGTACGAGGCGCCGGGCAGGGTGAGGAGCATTCCAACGACGAACGTGGTGCGTGCCGATCCCTTGCTGAGTTCGCGCTGCCAGCGTGGCGGTCCCTTGTCGGGCTTGGCCGCCTTGCGTGCCCGACGGCGATCCCTGAGGCGCTCGTGCCGTCCGCTCAGGACAGCCCCGGCCGCCATCAACGCGAGACCCCCCAACGCGATGTCGACGGCTGGGCTGACCGTGTTCTGGGTGGTGTTTGTGGTGCTCGAGCCCGTAAGCGAGAAGACGATGACCAGGCCGAGGGTGATGCTCGTCAGGTACGCACCGAGTAGGTAGCCCAGCATTAGCCGCGATGGGCGCTCCAGCAGGAGCATGACGGTGGTCGCGCCGACCAAGGTCGGGTTCAGCGAGGCGGTCAGCGACAGGGCGATTACTTGGCCCATGCCGCCGATGGCCCCCGAGGTTGACGGACGCGCGCAGTGAACGTTGGCAGGCGCCGCGACCACGGCAGCGCCCGGTTCGCGTCTGGCCGGGATTCGTCCTCGACGTCGGGGACGGGCGCACTGGCTCGAATGCTCCGGTTCATTGAGAGCCACATCATCACGCGCCCGTCCCCCGTGTGACCAGCTGCGGGTTGATGTTCACCCGGGTGATTTGATGCTCAGCCACTACCTACCAGCACCGAGCCCGCGGGGGACGATCAGACCTGACCGAAACCGTCCGGCCAGACCCGCTCGCCGCGGCTCTCCACCGCACCCGGGGGGCGATCGACAGCGCCGTACAGCCAGTCTGGCTAGCGCCGGCGGGC
Source organism: uncultured Solirubrobacteraceae bacterium (assembly GCA_963753235.1). GTDB lineage: Bacteria > Actinomycetota > Thermoleophilia > Solirubrobacterales > Solirubrobacteraceae > Palsa-465. The sequence continues at coordinate 567,916 of CAVWBJ010000003.1, forward strand.
TCGGCGATGATCTCGCCGTGAAAATCGGGGTGGTTGAAACCAACCACAATCAGCTGAACTGGTCCGATAGTCATGCCTGGCTGCCTTTCTGTGGAGCGTTTATGGTTTTGGGTGCTATCCCGTCAGACGAGGCTGTGCCGCCGTGCCCTTACCCACTCATGCCGGCTTGCGCCTCACCCAGGGCAGCCTTCAGCCCTTTGGCGCCGCCGCGGTCGACCTGCGCCACTGATTTCCGCACAGCGCTCGCGAGCGTGGTGTTGACGGTGTCGGTCTTGGCGCGGTCATAGATCGCGACGATGCCGGCCGAGCCGGGCGGTAATGCGGCGCCCATCTTGTCCTCGAGGCCGCTCTCGACCCGGTGTCTGGCGAATTTGCCGACCACACCGCCGACCGCGCCGCCGACGACGGTTGCCGCGAGCAGCGGCGGCGCGAACAGTCCCACGGCCAGGCCGACGCCGCCGCCGATCTCCAGGCCCTTGCGTCCGAGGTGGTCGCCGGTTTCTTTGACGGCGACGGTTCCGTCCACGTCGGCGGTTACGAGCGCCACACCCTCCACTTCCAGTTGTCCGTCCTCGACGAGCTTTACGAGCCCGTCGAACTCCCTTTGGGCAAGGTCGGGGATCAGGTACGCGGCGATGACGACGTCGAATTCTGTGTCGCTCATGGTGCTCCCTTTCGGTGTTGCCTAACCGGCGATCCCGCGGGCAGTAGCCACCTGCGAGGCGTGCTCGTGGAGGGCGTGTTCGTCGGCGTCGTCGAGGTGGGGGGCGACGTCGAAGACGACCTTCTTGATAGTGCCGGTGAACACGAAGGGCGCCTTGTGGGCGTAACTTCGGTCGACGACAAGACCGTTGTCACGTCCGACGTCCATGCCGGCGTAGCCGCTGAAGATGAACGGCACCGTATGATCGAGCCGGCCGCTGCCCACCGGGTCGCCGTTGACCAACAGGGTGACCGTTCCGGGGGTGGCTGGCTTGGCCTCGTCGGCGGCGAAGACCATCTCGACGGTCACGTCCCCGGTCGGCAGTTCGTCCTTGGACTCCTGGTGGTACTCGAACACCCCCAGGAAAGCGTAGGTGTGCTTCAGCTTGCCGTCCTGAACGAACAGTGAGAACCCTCCAAGATGGCTCGCCTCGGCCACGATCACCCCCTCGGCACCGCCGTCGGGAATGTGCAGGTCCGCGCTGATCGTGTAGGAGTGGTTGTAGACCCGCGGGACCGCTCCGGGGGCGATGTTCTGCACCTCCCCGTGATAGGTCACGGTCGTATTCGCCCCGAGCGGCGGCGAGATGCCGAAGAAGGCCGAGAACCCTGCCAGCAGCGGCTTCACGTGGTACGTCTCGGCCTCCTCCCAGAACAGCGCCTGGAGCTCTTTGACCTTCTCCGGATACCTCTCCGAAAGATCCGTCGCCTGGGAGAAGTCATCAGGCAGGTAGTAGAGCTCGACCGGATCGTCGTCTGGTTTCCAGACGCCGGGCGCGAACCGCTTGAGCACCTCGGGGCTGAGCTTCCACGGGATGCGCGGCATTCGCATCGAGAGCCACCACCCGTCCTTGTACATCGCCCGGTTGCCGAAGTTCTCGAAGTACTGCTTGGTGTGGCGCTCGGGCGCGTCTGCGTCGGCGAGCGAGTCGGCAAACGTCACGCCCGTCATCGGCTGCTGCTCGATGCCATCGACATGAGTTGGCTGCGGGATCCCGACCAAGTCGAGAATCGTCGGACCGATGTCGGTCACGTGCGTGAACTGAGACCTGAGGCCGCCGACGTCCTTGATCCGATGCGGGCAGCGCACCACCAGCGGGTTGCGGGTGCCGCCGAGATGAGAGGCGATCTGCTTGCCCCAGTGAAACGGCGTGTTGCTCGCCCACGCCCAAGCCGAGGAGTAGTGCGGGTACATCATCTCGGTGCCCCACGCTTCGAGGCCGCCCCACTTCAGCGTCAGCTGCATCTGCTCGGAGTCGGTCAGCGGGAGGCCGTTGAGCATCGTCCCCTCGTTGAACGAGCCGCTCGGGGTGCCTTCCAGGCTGGCGCCGTTGTCGCCCCAGATCCAGATCACGATCGTGTCGTCGAGCTCGCCCATCGCCTCGATCGAGTCCAGCAGCCGTCCGACATGATGATCGGCGTTCTCGGAGTAGCCCGCGTACACCTCCATCTGGCGGGCGAACACGCGCTGGCTGTTCTCATCCAGCGAGTCCCAGGCGGGCATCGACTCATCACGCGGGGTGAGGATCGTGTCGGGCGGGATCACGCCGAGCTGCTTCTGGCGCTGAAACGTCTCCTCACGCAGCTTGTCCCATCCCTGATCGAAGCGTCCCTTGTACCTCTCCGCCCACTCCTTCCAGACGTGGTGGGGGGCGTGGCTGCAACCGGTGGAGTAATACAGGCACCACGGTTTCTCGGAATCGTGGCCGCGCATCCCGTGCAGCCAATCGATCGCCTGATCGGTCATCGCCTCGGGGAAGTAGAAGGGCTTGCCCTCCTGGCCCTGCTGAACGCCGATGAACTTCTGGTTCTCGGCGATCATCGTGTCGAACTGGCTCGCCTCAGGAGCGAGGAAGCCCCAGTAGTAGTCAAAGCCCCAGGCGTTTGGCCAGTGGTCAAACGGGCCCGCCGGCCCCTGCTCATGCTCGGGCGTCAGATGCCACTTACCGATCGCCGCCGTTGAGTAGCCGTTCTCCTTCAGCACCTTCGGAAACGGTGCCGCATCCCTCGGCAACATCGCCGAATACCCCGGGAACCCGCCGGACGCCTCGGGGATGCCCCCCATGCCGACCGCGTGGTGATTGCGCCCGGTGAGGAGCGCCGCCCTGGTCGGCGAGCACATTGCCGTCACGTGAAAACGGTTGTAACGCAACCCCTCGCCCGCGATCCGCTCGTAGTTCGGAGTGGCGATCGGGCCGCCGAACGTGCCGGGGTTACCGAAGCCGGCGTCGTCGATCAGGATCACCAGCACGTTGGGGGCCCCCGGCGGCGGCTTCACATGACCGATCTGCTCCCACCCCGGCTGCGAACCCCCGAGCGTCTCATTCGCCACCCCACTGAACGGCGCCCGACGGATCGGCAGACGGGTGCGGTCCACCGGGTCGCTCCCGTTGCCGGTGGGCTCAATCGCACGCTCACTCATGTGCGCTCACTTTCGTCGTGTCTGTCGGTTGCCGGTTCTGCGCCCCCACCGTGGTCGATGACCGGCTGTCGGCGTCGTCGATTAGGCGATCGGCCAACCTCGTCGCGAACTCACGAGCCTGCTCGACGTAGTCCGGCTGGAGGTTGGTCGTAGGGATCTTGACGCCGTGGTAGCGCTCGCGTTGCTCTCCCTGGCCCAGGTAGCTGATCAGCGACATGAACGATCGGAGCTGTCCGCCGGCGTAGTTGAAGCGGGTGCCGGCCAGCCACTCGCCCCCCTGTCTGGTTCCGAGCTTCCTCACTTCTCTCAGATTGATGCTCCAGTAGCGGCGACAGGTCACAAACGCTGCGAAGGGCTTCCCGGCCAGAACCCGACCGGCCTCGTCGGACTTCAGGTAGGAGCGAACCGGCATCGCGGTGGTGAACAGCCAGGTGGGTGACCCGAAGCAGATCAGGTCGTAGTCGCCTTGCCGCGCCACCTCAGGAATGCGGATCTCCCCGGTCGCCCGGCGTAACTGTGGTGAGCACATCCCAAGGACGTCCAGCCACGGGTGCCGCAGGGGGAACCGTGAGAACCGCTCCGCGTAACGCTTATCGGTGAACTCGACCGGTGCCTGTTGGACCTCACAGCCGCGCTCGCGCAGCGCATCGGCCATCGCCTCCACCACCCGAGGGTTCTGCTGCGTGTACGTGAAATAGACGAAGAGAACGCGGGGCTTCGTTGCGGGCATACGCCTATGCCCGGCTCGTGGCGGCGCGCGCCGCGGCGCGCTGGGTGGGGGCGATCAGCGCTCCGATGATCCACAGGATGGGGATGAAGAATCCGATCCAGAACATCCAGTAGTGCCCTTTCCAGAATGTGGTCAGCCCGAAGTAGAGCCAGCACGCTATGTAGACGAGGCCCAGCAGAATCCAGAGAAACGTCACGTTGGTCCCTTCGAATTTGCGCCAGGGTGGTGACGGTCGATCCCGGCGGGTGGGGTGGGCGGCGGCGCGTCGGGCTGTAGGTCCTCGGCATCGAGCGGGGTGAGGCTGTACACGGTCAGTCCGAGGCCGGCGATCCGGTCGAAGAGCCCCTGGAGGTGCGAGGGGTCGATGATCAGCCCGGTGATATCCGTCCTGCCGTCATGGGCGAACAGCGTCATTCCGTCAAACGCCGAGGCGTAACGCGGCCCGAGCTCTCCCTCGACGACCACGCGGTAGCGGTGCGTTGACATGCGGGACTCAGCATGCCCGACGGTGGCCGCGGCTTGGGCCGTGGCGGCGGAAGATCACCCGGGTGATTCGGTTGGCTCGAGCAGACCGAGGGCTTCGCCGCGGGCGACAGCCTCCGCTGCCGACGTCGCGCCCAACTTGCGGTATAGCTCCCGGGTGTGGGACTTGATCGTGTTCAGCGAGACGTAGAGCCGCACGCCGATCTCCCGTCGCGACAGGCCGGTGGCCAAGCAGCGCAGCACGGCGAGCTCGGCCGGACTGGGGTCCTCAATGACGCGTCGGTTTCCGATATTGGCTTTGGCCGCAGCGAGGTCTTGCTCGACGGCGGCGGCGATCGCTGGGAGCCGCCCCGGATCGGCAAACTCGGTCATCATCGCGCGCGCGCCTCGAAGGTCGTCCGCGGCGGGGGCCAAACGTGACCGGGCGATCCGGACGCGCGCGAGAACGAGCATGGCGTGGGCATGACCGACAGAGGGGTGGGGTGAGCGCCGCAGGCGCTCGCCCCGCAGTGCCTCTCGCTCAGCCTCTTCGAGACGTCCTGTGTCTCGGCACGCCAGCGCCAGCCCGAGGTGCGCCAGCGACACGACCCACGCGTCAGCTTGGAAGTGTTGGCGGGCGAAGGCAATTGACTCGTGGGCAGACCGCTCGGCGCTGTCGTTTCGTCCCTGCTCGGCATCGACGAGGGCGATTAGCCCCAGGCTGCCAACGTAGCCGTCCGGGACATCGGGAGCATCGGGTCTCTCGATGGCCTGCACCGCAATCCGGCGCGACTCGTCGAGGTCGCCGGCAAAGAACAGTGCCTGCGACAGCGTTGCCAACGCACCCACGCTGAGCAGATCTGCCCCCGCGCCAGCGGCGGCGACCGCCCGGCGAGCGTGCTCCACAGCCGCGGTCACGTCCCCTCGTTCGATCACCTCCGCGCGGGTAAGTTCCACTACCGCCTCGACGTATGGCGACCACGCCTCCGGGCGTTCTCGGCGCGCGCGTTCTGACAGTGTCAGCAACCGCTGGATCTCTATCTCCGGACGGGCGACCAGCCCTGCCGCCGCGGCTCCGGCTGCCGGCAGCAGTGGGTGCTTTACGAGCATCTCGGCAGGCAGCCGACGCACCCAGCCGAGGAACTGTCCGGCCCGCCCGCCCCTGATGAACTCAAGATGGGTTTCGAGGAGCAGCTGCGCCACCGCCTCCGCGCGACCTGCAGCGGACGCGTGCTCGATCGCCTCCTCGACCAGCCCGCGTGCCCGACACCAGTCCGCCGCGCGTCGGCGTAGCTCAAGCGCGGCGGGGGGCTCAAGCTCCAGCTGCAACAGCTCGCCGAACAGGTGGTGATATCGGTACCACTCCGCCCGAGCGTCCAGAGCGACGAGGAACATGTTCGAGCGGGCCAGCTCCGCCAGCACCGCGGCCGAGTCCTCGCGGCCGAGCACCGCGTCGCACAGCTCCGGCGTGAAGCGCCTCAGCGCCGAGGTCTGCACCAGGAAGTCCCGGGTCTCCGGCGGAAGCGCCGTCAGAACCTCTGCGGTCAGATAATCGCCGACATGCCGAGCGCTACCGGCGAACGTCCGCACCCCCTCGTCGGGGTCGTCAAGGTCGCGCAGCCATAACGCCGCCAGGTACAGACCCGCGGGCCAGCCCTCGGTCCGCTCCACGAGCCTTTCCACACTGTCGCCCGACAGCTCGATGCCCTCACGAACGAACAGCTCCCGGGCCTCGTCCAGGGTAAAGGCCAGGTCCCGCGCCCGGACCTCGGTCAGCGCCCTGCTGGCGCGCAGTCTCGCCAGCCCGAGGGCCGGGTCTGAGCGGGTCGACACGACCACGCGCGCCCCAGGTGGCAGCCGTTCGATCGCGTGCACGAGCGAACCCAGCGAGGCCTCGCTTCGCACCGTGTGGAGGTCGTCGAGCACGATCGTCACCGGATGCCCGTAGGCCACCACGCCGTTCAGCAGCTCATCGACCGCAGCCTCGACCTGCACCCGGCGGACACCGAGACGCCTGAGCGCCCCGGCTCCGAGACCCTGACCCAACCGGTCCACGGCTGTCGCCAGGTGCACCCACAACCGCACGGGATCATCATCGGCAGGATCGAGCGTCATCCAGATCACGGGCTCCGAGCGCTCGATGCACCACGAACGCACCAGCGTCGTCTTGCCGTAACCGACCCCCGCGTCAAGCACCGTCAACGCCGAAGCGCCACCGGCATCGAGCATCTCGAGCAACCGGGTGCGGCGCAACGTCCCCGCGTGCACCCGGGGCAGCATCAGCTTCGGCTCGATCACCCACAGCGTCTGACCAGCTGCCTCCGCTGACTGCGCAACCATGGACGCCGGACCCCGTGTCGCTCGTTGGACGCACCCCCCGGCCCGCTTCACGACCGGCCGTCAGGCATCGCTGTGCGGCGCACACTAGCGCCCCACCGACAGGGGGTACTCAGTAGTTTCCCGCACGGCTCTGCCGGGTCCTACCGACCCGGCACCGGACCCTCGGCACAAGACCCGTCAGCGTCGGGCCCGGGACCATCTCCCCCGGAGCCACGCCCGGGCCGCTCCCCTCGGGGGGTGGGGACGGTGGCGGTCACCACCGCGGTCCCTTTCATTTGCCGCTCGCGCCCCACCACGCCCGGGGGGTCTGCCTTCCCGTCTCAGTCCACCGTCAGCCGGTGGTGGTGCGCGCATGACCAAGTTCCCGGGCCGCCGCCGGACGTCAGGGACCTGACTGCCGGCGCTGGCCGGAGTCACTGGTGTGACGCCGAGCGTTCTCCGCCGGCGCACATCGGGCACGGCTCGTCACGGGGGCGGCCGCCGGCCCGGGTGGTACGTGAACGCAACCACCAGGAGGGTGATCATGTCGATGAGCGCGAGATGGGCCGCTGCGCTGCGGAGGTGGAGTCGGTTGATGGGGTCGGTGGCCGGGGCGCTGGCGGCGGTGGTGACGCTGCTCGTTCTCGGTGCCGGCGTTGCGCGGGCGGCCTACACGACGTCAGGCTCAGGTCCGGCGGTGGGGGTCGATCCGACCAACCACGCACAGGTGGTCTTCTGGCGCGGCGTGGGCGGGGACATCTGGGAGACCTACTACTACACGCAGTGGCGCGGTCCGGTGGACGTGACGAGGCGGTACGGCCTGGGGCACACCCGGACGGCACCGTCGGTCGCCGTCGCCGACGATGACCAGCAGTACGTCTTCTGGCGCGGGACCGGCGGTCACATCCATGAGGCCCACCACGCGACGCGGTGGACGACCTACAGCTTCCCGAGTTGGGGAACGGCGACCTCCGCTCCGGCGGTCGGCGTCAACCCCCGGACCAACCACCAGTACGTGTTCTGGCGCGGAAGCGACGGTCACATCCATGAGGCCTACTACACCGGTCGCTGGCACTGCTGCCGGGACTTCACCGCCTGGGGCAAGACGGACTGGGCACCATCGGTCGACGTGGCCGACGACGGGCAGCAGTACGTTTTCTGGGCGATGCCGGGCGGGTTCATCCGGGAGGCCCATCACGCGGGAGCGTGGGGGTCAGTCCGCACCTTCCTGGGGTGGCGCACCATCGCCGCGCCGACCGTGGGGGTCGATCCGGTGAACCACGACCAGTACATCTTCTGGCGAAACGGCCATGACAGGATTGTGGAGACCTGGTACCCCGCCAGCCACCACGGGTGGTGGTCGCCCCACACCATGAAGTCCTGGGCCCCGTCCAGTGGCTCACCGAGCGTCGCCGTGGCCGCGGACAACCAGCAGTATGTGTTCTGGCGCAACCTCTCCGGATCGGTCACGGAGGCCCATCACACCACGGCCTGGCGGCAGTACGGCTTCGCTGCGTGGAGACCGGCGCTGCCGGGCTCGACGGCCGCTGTGACGGCCAGCTGCACCGCCCGTGACCTGGGGGTCCACTTTGAGAAGCAGAGCGGTGCTGCCGGGTCGCAATACCTGGACTTCGCCTTTGTCAACACCACCTCGCACTCGTGCCGGCTGTATGGCTATCCCGGGGTCTCCGCTCTCACCGCCGGGGGAGCGACCGTCGACTTCGAGGTCGCCCACCGCACATCTCAGCCGGAGCAGCCGGTCGTTCTTGAGCCCGGACAGACGGCCTCGTTCAGCCTGGCCGCGCGCCAGGTGACGGCCCCGTGCCGGACGATCACCGCGTGGCGGTTCATTCCGCCCAACGACCGGCGCTACGAGCAGATCGCCCATCGTCTGCGTGTGTGCGGCAACCAGGTGACCGTGTCGCCGGTTGAGTACCAACAACCGCCCATCTGATCTCCGGGGTCGCGCAGCGCTCGGCGTTGGGGGCCGGCGTCTCGTCATCGCGCGCCAGCGCGCGAGCTCGCCGGGCCGCCTGACGCGAGCGAGATCCTCTCCCGCAACTGGCAGGCCCGCTCCCGCGGCGACTCCGAGGAGCCTTGCTGCCCGGGAGCGCCTCTCCGCGCTCACCGCCGAGGCCCGGGCCGCGGGGGTCGCAGCGTGCAGTTCATGGCCGCGCCGGGGGGGTGTGAGCGGGCGGGGAATCACTCGCACCTGGCCGGCCGCATCCGCGCTGGGGGTGGGCGTTGTCCTCGGCGTGGACGGCGACAATGACCGCCCGGATAGAGGTGCTGCGATAGGACAGCTCGCACGCCGCGTAGCATGATCTGCACTACGGTCCGTTCTGTGGGTAGATCGCTGCACGTCCGACTTGACGACGCATCTGCCGCTGGGCTCGAGATCGTGCGCGCCGGGGGGATGAGTGATTCAGAGGCGGTGCGCACGTCGCTGCAGGAAGCCGCTGCCAGGCGGCGGCTGCGCTCCACACTCATGGCCGAGGTTCGCGAGCTCGCCGCGGACGAGCAGGACCGCACGGAAATGCGCGTGATCCGCGAGCAGATGAGTGATCTGGCCCCGCCCATTGCCGACTGATGGTCCGTGGCGAAGTGCTCAGGCTGCCGGCGCCTCGTGCCGTACGCGGACGCGAGCACCGAGCGGCCCGCTTCGCGGTGATCGTTCAGGCGGATGAGTTCCTTGGCCTCTCGACCACGCTGGTCGCTCCCACCTCGACGCAGGCCCGCGCCGCGAGCTTCCGGCCGGTGATCACGCTAGAGGGAAGCGAGACCAGGGTGCTTGTCGAGCGGACGACCGTGGTCGACCCGCAGCGTCTAGGGAGGACCGCCGGCCGTCTGAGCGTGGCCGAGTTGCGCGCGGTTGACGAGGCACTGGCGTTGATCCTCGGACTCTGAATCCGGATCTGGATCGACGCCTCGTTCGTCAGCAAGCGACCTCGCGGCCGCGCGTGGTTCCTCGCCGCCGCGAGAGCCGTCCGCCGGAGTGCCGCTTCGAGGCCCGCCGAGACCGAAACACGACTCCTGCGCGGCCCGGGCCAAGCAACCGAGACGCCTCAGCCCACCTGGACGGGGCAGCCGACATCCGACCGCCGGTCGGCCGCTGCGGCACGATCGACCGATCAGTCGCTGGTGACGATACGCCTCGTCTCAAGGAGCGCTGTGCGGCGTTATGCTCGCCTCTAGCTGGCCGAGCAGCGTCCGGAGCTTCGTGAGATCAGCGGTGGTGAGGCCGCTTCGCAGCCGTTCGTCGAATGCCTGGGCGGCCGCGGCGAGCCGCACGAATGTGGCCTCGCCGGCCGGGGTGATCTCAACGATGTGATTGCGCCGGTTGGCGGGGTCGCGACGGCGTGTGAGCAGACCGTCTTGCTCCATTGCGTTGAGGTGGTGGGTGAGCGTCGCGCCTGTGATTCCGACGGACACGGCGAGCGCGCGCTGGTTGGTGGTGCGCTGGATCTTGAGATTGAGCAGCACAAGCCAGACCGGGAGGGAACCGTCGACGGCCTCAAGAGCATCGTCGAAGGCTCGGCCGACGGTGCGCGCGGTGCGTGCGAGGTGAAGGCCGATAGGTGTCTGTTCGGGTCGCAACGCGGTAGCCGAGCGTACCCGAACCGGGCTTTCGTATCTAATCAATTGAGATCTAATGCTTCGATCTCTATCATTGCTGGGCCTCGCGTCTTTATCCATCCAGCGCACGCTCGTGAACGGAGGCAAGACATGGAAATCGACATGGGAGGGAAGGTGGCGCTCATCACTGGGGCCAGCCGCGGGATCGGAGCCGCGATCGCGCGAGGGTTCCACGCGACACGTGCGCACGTGGCGATCACGGCCCGAGATGCCAACGCGCTGCACGCGCTCGCTGAAGAGCTCGGCGGCCCGGACCGGGCGCTTGCGCTGCCAGCGGACATCACCGTCCCGGCGGATATAACCCGCTCGGTTGCTCGCGTGGTGGCCGAGTTTGGTCGCCTCGACTTCGCTGTCAATAATGCCGCCGGTGGCGGACACGGTCCCACGCCGCTGGCCGATGTCCCGGTCGAGGCCTTTGACTCTGGCCTAGCGGTGACGCTGCGGGGTGTGTTCCTGTCGATGCGCGCGGAGATCCCTGCGATGACCCGCTCCGGTGGAGGCGCAATCGTCAACATCTCATCCACGGCCGGACTACAGGCCGTGGGTGGCCTTGCCACCTATGTGGCCGCCAAGCATGGGGTGGAGGGACTCACCAGGGTCGCGGCACTCGACTACGCCGAACACGGAATTCGCGTGAACTCGCTTGCCCCAGGGCCGATCCTCACCGACAACCTCAGGCGGGCCGGCCGTGGCGCGCAGCAGGCGGCAGCAAATGCCATGCCGCTCAAACGTGTCGGTGACCCTCGGGAAGTCGCCGCAGCCGCCATCTGGCTCTGCTCGGACCAGGCCGGCTTCATCACAGGAACGACGCTCACGATCGACGGCGGCAAGCTCGCCGGCACCCCACCCTTCCAGGTACTGGGAGGCCGATGAGCACCACGTCACCGCCAGTGACCGGCTCAAGGATCAGAGGCCTGCGCGCCAACGCGCTCCTCGCGACCCTCGTCGCGTGGCTGTCCGGAACCGCATTCGTCGGGCATCAAGAAGCTGCCGCCTCGCTGGCAATGGCGCTCGCGGCGGCGATAGCAATGCTCTGTTACGCCCTCACCATCTTCATCCTCACCCCCGGGCGAACGTCGTCGCCAGCAACCCAGGCGTAGGCAAAGCGCGCAGGCCAGGAGAGGGGCGCCGGCGTCGCGGCGGCTGGTGGTGCGTGGGAGCGGCACTGTTGTCGAGCGGCTGTGAGTGCTCACTAGCCCGCGGCAGCAGCGAGGGCGGGGAGGACGAGACGACTCCTCTACGCCTTTACTGGCACGGCCGGCGCGCTGCTGCTTCGCGCCGCCAATCGAGACCGGGTGACGCCGTGTCGATCCGCGGGAGGCAGCGAACTTCGAGCCTGAGTGGCTTCGCCCGCCAAAGCAGAAGCTGGGGGTTCACCCGTCGCAAAGATGTCAACGATGAGTTTCCCGGCCCGGGCAGGTCCGTATCAGCAGACATCACCGAGAGGAGCAGCGATGAGCGAGCCGACCACCTACACCCTCGACGTTCCCGGCGCCGTGCTGACCTACGACGTGCGCGAACCGGAAGACTCCGGCGATCACCGGCCGTTGTTCATCTTCGGCTCGCCGATGGGAGCGTCCGGCTTCGAGCAGCTCGTGAGCCACTTCGGTGACCGTTCCGTGATCACCTACGACCCGCGGGGTATGGATAGGAGCACCCGCACGCCTGGCGGGGAGCTCACTGCTGAGACGCACGCTGGGGACTACCACCGCGTCATTGAGGCCGCAGCCCTCGGCCCTGTGGACGCCTTCGGGTCGAGCGGGGGCGGGATGTGCGCACTGCACTGGGTCGTCGCTCATCCGGAGGATGTCTCCACGCTCGTCTCCCACGAGCCCCCATTGGTGACCCTGCTTGAGGATCGCGAGATGGCGATCAGGGTCAACGCCGACATCGTCGACACCTACCAGCGGAATGGCTTCGGTCCGGCGATGGCGAAGTTCATCCAGCTCGTGAGTCTCCGGGGTCCGCTGCCCGGGGATTACCTGGACCGACCTGCACCCGACCCGGCGCAGTTCGGGCTGCCGACCGAGGACGATGGCTCCCGTGACGACCTGTTGCTCAGCGGGAACCTGGCCATGCCCCCCTTCGAGCCCAACGCGGAGGCGCTGCGCGGCTCGTCGATGCGCATCGTGCCGGCGATCGGCGAGGCCGGAGAGGGCAGTCTCGCCCGTCGCGGCGGCGAGGCGCTCGCCGCGCTCCTGGGCGTCACCCCCGTGGTCTTCCCCGGCGACCACGGCGGCTTCGCTGCCAACGAGTGGTCGCCGAACAACGACCCCGGCGCGTTCGCCCAGAAGTTGCGCGAGGTGTTGGAGTGACCCGCGAGGCTCTGGCTCTCGCCAACCAGCACCAGCGAGACGGCTGCGTTGGTCGAAAAACGGCAGTCGCAGCCCGACGTTGGCGACGTTCGTGGCCCTCAGGGGGCAGATTTGTCGCCAACGTCATCGTGGACGCCAGCGACCCGTGGTTGCGAATCGCGGAGCAGTCTCATTTCGGGCCCCGGAAGTCAGGTAATTGGCGGCATCGGGATCGTTGCGGTCGTCACTGCGGGCGGGCGCGAGGGAGCGACCTGAAGCCAGGCCAGAAACGGCTGACGATTGCCGTCATGATTGCCGGCAGTGATCTGCTGCGTGGCGCGAGGCCGTGGGGGTCGCTGCCGGAGTGGGGTCTGCGGGCTGCGCGATGGCGGTTGTCGGTCAGTTTTTGACGTCGCACTCCATGTGGGGGCTATGGACTATCGAAACGCGACCGACGCGAGGCTGTTGATCGCGTCCGCGGAAGACGACGGGGCGTTCCGCGTCCTGTATGGCCGGTACGCGGACCAGATCCGCTGCTCCGTGGCTGTACGGGATCGCTCGCAACGTCTTGCGCCAATCAGTGCGAGGGGAACGCCTGCCGACGCCCCCAGGTCACCGCTCCCAGAGCCCGCCGGGGGACTTGAACCCCCAACCCCTTGATTACAAATCTCTCATTTGCAGGGCATTTCCCGTAGATACGGGCATCTGAGAGCAGTTAGGAGAGGTTGCCGTGGGTCCTAATGGCCGAGTTCGGGACATGGTTCGGGACATGGTTGCTGCCCGCGGCTGAGCGGCGCGCTTCGGCGACGATCACAACCAGCTCGAGCCGCCTCCGAGCAACGACGACGAGCGCTGTCAGAGCAGCCCCTGCCAGTTCCCTTCGCTGCCTCAATGGAGTCTGGCTCAGGACTCCTGCTTTGACTCCCGCTGCGGATAAAGCGAGAACTCAGGCTGACCGCCCTGGACCCGCTTTGAGTGCCGGTGTTGCGCGAAACCGGCACAGTTCTCGGTGGCGTCTGACTGCCGGAACTAGGGCTAAGCGGGGGCGAAGGGATCCCGGAGCGCCTCTAGATCGGCGGCTGGGCGGCGTGGCGACCAATCATCCAGCGCCATGGTGTCCGATGCGTCGAGGGTGACCGGCCCGAGCAACCATCCATGGAGCGCGGCGGGCTTGAGTGAGTCCTCGTCTGTCGCCGACCCGAGAGTGGGCTGCGGAAGTGCCGCCTCCCATCTCCGCCGAGGCGAAGGAGAACTCCCGCAGTCGGCCGTGAGCGCCGGCCAGAGTGCCGCGGGTGCGTGGGCGCACCGGTAGAGGAAGACCTGAGCGTGAGAGGTCATCATTTCCCTGCGGAGGGCACGCCGCATCGGGAAGGAGCTCGGCGTGCTACTGGTCAGCGCAGCGAGCCGCGTCGCGCTAGCCACCGAACCGGCTGACCGGTGATCCCGGCGATTCGATCGTAGTCCTCGTCGTAGTGCAGGATTTCGACTTCGGCCGATTCGGCCGCGGCAGCGATCAGGAGGTCGGGATGCTTGACCGAGCGATGGTGCATCCCGCCTTGCTGGGCAAGCCGCTCGTATACCTGTACCGCTCGGTCCCACTGCGGTTGGCCGATCGGCAGATCGGGCAGTGCGCTCAGGTCGGCACGCAGCTGCGCAAACTCATCGGCGTTGCGCGTGCTATAGAGCAGTTCCAGTCGCACCATCGCGCACGTCGCGATCTGGCCGTCGACTACGTTCGCGTCGAAGTCCTCGCGAACCTGTCCTCTCACCACGCCCGCCCACACCCACGCGCTGGTGTCGGCGAGCTGCACTACGCCCGGGTCCGAGGTCGCCGCAGCTCCTCGAGCGCGTCCGGGGTCAGATCGCTGAAGTCGCGCTGCGCGAGTCGTTCACGCGCCGCTCGGGCGACGACGTCGCGCAATGCGGCGTGCACGGTGTCGGTGGTTCTGGTGGTGCCGAGAATGGTCGCGGCCGCAGTGACCAGTTCGCCGTCGAGGTTGATGTTCGTTCGTCTGACCGCTGATCTGCCCACATCCAAGAGCATACACCTCCACAGCACTAGCGCATACACATCGCTTGGCTCGAGCAGGCGGACCGGAGCTGCCGGATTGTCGCCGGCCGAACAGCGGCGGGCCCGATACCGCTTTTGGTCTTAGCCGACCCGAAGGGGCAGTCTGCAGGCCGGTGGCGAACCCGAGTCAGGGTGCTCCGCGTGCGTGGATCCGGAAGCGCCGCGGCCCCGCATGAGACTGCTGCCCAGGCCCCGCCGCTCGCAGCGCCCTGGCAAGCACCAATGCGCGGTTCTGGCGAACAGGAGGGAACTCGCGCGTGAGGGTTGCGTCTCAAAACTGCTGTAAATAGTCGAGCGGGTGCTGTCAGAGCGACGGCGTAGGTTCCCTCAAGTCCTGGCAGACGATGAAGGAGGCCTACGCCGTGAGACGCACCGTACCGCCGTCGGCGGAGATACAAGCGAGTATCGACAAGCTGATGTCTAAGGGGATGGTCGATGACCCGCAGAAGATGTTGTCTGAGCTCGCGCGACTCGGCGCTCGGTTGATCATTCAGCGGGCGGTTGAGGAGGAGTTCGATGACTGGCTTGGTCGGGCTCGGTATGAGCGCCGGCCCGAGCAGCGCGGTCTGCGCAACGGGTTTCGCCCCCGGCACGTGCAGACGGCCGAGGGTGAGCTGCGGATTGAGGTTCCGCAGGTCCGGGAGGCGGCGATGCCGTTCGTCTCGAAGCTGTTCCCGAAGTGGCACTGCAAGCGGCTCTTGAGAACCGACCCGCTTAAGGCGCTGATCGTCGGCGGGTTCGTGCGCGGCCTGTCGATGCGCGACATCGAGTCTCTGTGTGAGGAGGCCGGGCTGGGAAAGACGTCGCGCTCGACGGTCGCGAGAGTCTGCGCGGAGCTGCAGGAGCGCTTTGAAGCGTTCAAACGCCGCTCGCTTTATGACGTCAACCTGGTCGTCCTGTTCCTCGACGCGATCTACCTCCCAGTCCGCCCTAGTGGCCCGAAGGAAGGCGTGATCTGCGCCTGGGGAATCACAGAAACCGGCGACAGGGCGCTGGTGTCCGTGCGGCTGGGGATGCGCGAGACCAAAGAGGACTGGCTTGAGCTCGGCCGCGACCTCATCGCCCGCGGGCTCCCCGCGCCACGCCTGGTCGTGGCTGATGGCGCCGCGGGGCTGCCCTCGGCGATCGAGGAGGTCTGGCCGCGGGCGGACCGCCAGCGCTGCGCGGTTCACCGCCTGCGCAATCTCCAGGCCAAGCTCCCCAAGTCAGAGCACGACCGGGTCCGGTTTAACTACTGGTCAGCGCTCACCGACGCGACGTCGGTCAAGGACGGCAAGCTCCGTCTCCAGGTCCTCATCGCAGAACTCGAGCATCGCGGCTATGAGTCAGCCGCTCGCTGTCTCGGCGACGACCTCGACGCCCTGGTCGTGCATCTGCGCTATCCGCTCAGACACCGCGAACGGTGGCGGTCAACCAACCTTCTTGAACGGTCGCTCGGAGAGGTCCGCCGGCGCACCAAGGTGATGGGCCGTTTCCCCGGCGAGACCAGCTGCCTGTCACTCGTCTGGGCGGTGCTTGACCTGTTCTTCAGCCACGCCAGCAACGGCGCCACGTTCACCGACGTCGACCGCCAACACCTCTACCGAATCAAATACCACCAAGCCGACCCAGACACCCTCGACGAGGAGATCACCGCCGCATAGACTCACCCCCGGGAACCTGACCGCGAGCGAATTTACAGCGGCAAAGGGACGCAACCCGCGTGAGGGTGAGGCACTCGCTTTCGTGCGGGAGCGGTACTTAGCACTGGAGCGGCCGAGACGCCCTGGTCCGTTCCGGAGCGTCAGCGCTGCCGGCTCGCCGCGGGCTTCCGCTTCCACCTGATCGCTTGCCAGGAGCCTGCTAGCACCCGCCGCAGTGAGATTCCGCGCAAGACAGGGCGACCGTCGGCGCACTCAGGCGCCCGTCTTCAGATGAAAGCTGGGGCTCGTTGCTCCAAGAACGACGGGCGTCCGTCCTGACGGAGCCTGCTTGGTGTGGCTGATGGGTTGCCCTTCTCGGGCGCGAGGCTGTTGCCGTGGGATGGCCGTGGGCAACAACCTCGCGCGGATTCGAGACTGAAGGCGGTAGGTCGTCCGTTGTCGGGCGGTTATGGGAGTGAGACTGGTCCGCTTGCGGTCTGGATGTACTGGATCGCGGTCTGGGTGCTTACGTTCGCTCCGGGCTGGTCGCTTGACGGGCACTTGCCCTTGACGAGCGCGTACACGGCGCGCAGGGTGAAGCTGATCTTTCCCGAGCCGCTGATCCCCTGATACGCGCCCGTTCCGTCGGTGAGCGTGTAGGTGCTGGAGCCGGTCTTGGTGTACACGCAGGTGGTGGGGTTCAGGCTCACGTGTTTGGACCCCGGGCGACCTATCACAAGCGTGAACTTGCCACCGGCGAAGCGGAACGTCAATTTGTGCTTCCCCGTAGTCATTGTCCCGCCGGCCGTGAAGCCTCCGGTGGCGATCAGGCTGGCGACGCCGGAGCCGGGGTTGGTGGTCATGGCGGTGAACGTCTCCGTCTTGGTGGGCGAGGTCGCGGTGGCGATGCTCGCGACGGCGAGTGTGGCGGCTGCCGTTGTGACGGTCGCTGCAATGATCATCCTGCGCATCTGTGTTCGCTCCCTTGTTGACCGGATG
Organism: uncultured Solirubrobacteraceae bacterium; assembly: GCA_963753235.1. Taxonomy (GTDB): domain Bacteria; phylum Actinomycetota; class Thermoleophilia; order Solirubrobacterales; family Solirubrobacteraceae; genus Palsa-465. Next base: position 585,173 of record CAVWBJ010000003.1, read on the forward strand.
CGGCTGTTGTTGTTCATCTGAGCGTTCCCTTCGATCGGACTGCGGTTGACGGGGCGGCAAGCTACGGCCGCGCGTCGCACCTGTCATCGGGCGGCGGGGCGATTCGCCATCCCCCCGCAGATCGATGCGGGCAGCCCGCGGGTACGGCTGCGGGCTGACCCCGGATCCCGCTGCAGACGGACGCGGGCGGTTCGGGGCGGCGGTAGCGTTAGGTCATGCTCAAGGGACCGAAGCCCGCGTCAGTGCTCGACGTGATCCTCGGGCTGGCGGTGGCGGCCGCGACTGTGATCCAGCTCGACGTCCTCGACCGTGTCGGCGTTGACGGTGTCGTGGTCGGGGCCCTGATCGGTGTCGACGATCCTCGTCTTCTATGCACTCGGCGCGCACGTACCCGGGCGTGTATCGGCACCCACCCTGGTGCTCGCGCTGGTCATAGTCGGCGCCACCCGGCTAACGACCGGGGGCGGCGGCCCGTCGACCGCCGCGGCCGTCGACGGGTTCGGTCTGTTCACGCCATATCTCCTCGGACGGTTCGTGCGCCGCCGTGACGCCGACGCGCGCAGCGAGGAGGCGCGCGCCGCGGCCGCCGGCCGTCAGCGCGAGCGCGCGGCGCCCCGGGCCGCGGCCGCGGAGCGCGCGCGGATTGCGCGGGAGTTGCACGACGTGATCGCCCACAACGTCTCGGTGATGGTGATCCAGGCCGGCGCCGCGCGGCTCGTGCTCGATGCCGATGTCGGCCGGGCGGAGGCGTCGCTGCGCGTGGTCGAGCACGCCGGCAACGAGGCGCTGGCGGAGATGCGCCGGCTGCTCGGGCTGCTCGGCGAGGACGAGCCGCGGACGCTTGCGCCGCAGCCCGGGCTGCACGATCTCCCGGCGCTGATCGCGCGTGCCCGCACGGCCGGTCTCGACACGACCCTGCGGACCGACGGCGACGCTCTGTCGGTCTCGCCCGCGCTCGACCTCTGCGCCTACCGTGTCGTGCAGGAGGCGCTGACGAACGCGATCAGGTACGCCGCCCCCGCCCGCGCCGACGTCCGCGTCCGCTGGCGTACCGGCGAGTTGGAGCTTGAGGTGCTCGATAGCGGCGGTCGTGGCGGCGGCTGCCGGGCACCCGGCGGCGGGCACGGCCTGATCGGGATGTGCGAGCGGGTGACGATGCACGGCGGTACGGTGGAGCATGGCCGCACCGTCGCCGGCGGCTTCGAGGTCCGGGCGCTGATCCCGGTGGGCGGATGACAGCCCGGATCAGCGCCGGGACCGCGGCGACCGTCGGCCGGCTCGACCTCGCCATCGCGGTTGCGACGCTCGCTGTGCTTGAGGTGGTGCACGCGACCATCGCCGCTGGCGGTGGGCTCGCGACCGCCGTCGTGCTGGTGGCGTTCGTTGCGCCGCTCGCCGTCCACCGGCGCTGGCCGCTCGCGGCGCTCCTGGCGAGCGTTACGGTTGTGCTGATCCAAAAGCCGTTCGGGCAGATCCTCACAAGCCTCAACGGCGACCAGGCGGTGCTGCTCTTGCTCTCCTACGGCGCCGGCGTGTGGCTGCCGCGCCGGCGCGCGTTCACTGCGCTGGCAATCGCGCTCGGGCTGATGATCGTCTGGGCGCTGATGCCCCCGGGGGCCGCGACGACGCTTAGCGCGATCCCCGGGCCGACCCTATACGTGACGGTGCTGCTCGTTCCGACGTGGAGCGTCGCCCGGGTGATCCGCCGTCACCGGGAGTCAGCCCGCGAGTTCTCCGAGCTGGCCGAGGCTACGCTGGCGCTGAGCCGCGAGGAGGCCGCGGCGGCGGTCGCCGCCGAGCGCGCGCGGATCAGCGTCGAGCTGCACGACATCATCGCCCACAGCGTCAGCGCGATGGTCGTCCAAGCTGGGAGCGCGCGCCTGCTGCTGCCCAGCGACCGGGAGCGGGCGAGGGAGTCGCTGAGCGCGATCGAGCGTACCGGCCGCGATACGCTGACCGACCTGCGCTCGCTGCTGGGGATGCTGCGCCGGCAGGAGGCGCAGTGAGCCTCGGCGTCGTGATCGCCGACGACCAGGCGCTGGTCCGCGCCGGGTTCCGGATGATCCTCGAGACCGATACGGAGCTCGCGGTCCTGGCTGAGGTCAGCAACGGCGCGCAGGCGCTCGACGTCACCCGCCGGCTGCGACCCGACATCGTGCTGATGGACGTCCGGATGCCCGAGATGGAGGGGCTCGAGGCAACCCGGCGGATCGTCAGGCTGAGCCCGGCGCCGCGGGTGCTGATCCTGACGACGTTCGACCTCGACGAGTACGTGTTCGACGCGCTACAGGCCGGCGCCAGCGGCTTCGTGCTCAAGGACCTCGCCCCCGAGTCGCTGATCGCCGCCGTCCACACCGTCGCGGCAGGCGAGGCGCTGCTCGCGCCGTCGGTCACCCGCCGGCTGATCGAGGCCTACACGCGCGACCACCGGCCGACGAACCTGCCGGCCGGGATCGACGAGCTGACCCCCAGGGAGATGGAGATCCTGACGCTGGTCGCGCGCGGGTTGTCGAACGCCGAGATCGCCGAGCGATTGGTCGTCTCGACCGCGACGATCAAGACCCACGTCGGCCGAGTGCTCGAGAAGCTCGAGCTGCGCGACCGGATCCAGGCGGTCGTGCTCGCCTACGAGACCGGGATCGTGCAGCCCGGAACCGCGCCGCAGCCCTGACCGGCGCCGACGAGCCAGCCGGACCGCGATCAGACAGGGTCCGCCACGTCGCGCGCGACCAGCGCTGCCTCCAGCCCGCCGCGCTGGAGGACTTGACGAGTCGCGGCAGTCCTGCTTCGTGGTCGCGACGAGCACGCCGCCCGCCCCGAGCCCAGACCCGCTCAGCGCGGCCGGCAGGGCAAATGGAAAGATGGCGCCGGCGTCGCGTCTTTGAGCAACGATCCCGCCCCGCAGACCGCGCGCAGCACGTGCACGGCGGGCAACGCCGAGATGCTCATCGCGCCCATCAAGGCGGGTCCCGAGGGCCTTGGGGTATGCGGTTCTGACCGTTTTGAGCCGGCACGCCCGGTCAGCCGACGCGGTCGGTGGCTCCGGCGGTCGCTGCGAGCGCGGTGGTCGCGGCACAGGCCGGGGCTGCGACATGAGGCTGACCGGCCACGGCGCGGAGCGGGACGTAAGACGGGGACGCCGGCTGGCCCTTCGATCCTGATCCGGGCATCGAGCGCTGGAGGCGGGAAGCTTTTGTGTCGAGTTCGCGCCGCTAACGAGCGAAGTCGTCGAGCATCTTCAACGCCGTCGCCACGCCCTGATCGAGAAGCCGATCGGAGAGGTCGGAGTCGGTCAGTGCCCTGGCGAGCTGCAGGGTGCCGATCATCAGCCCGAGGACCGTGAGCGCGTCCGTCCGGGCGGCCTCGATGTCGGTCGGGTCCAGGCGCGAGGCGAGGTCGTCGATCTCGTTCATCAGTTCGTCGGTGAAGATTTGTCTGGTGGCGGCGGGGCGGCGGGCGATCTCGTCGAGCAGCGCGGCCGATGGGCAGCCGTCGGCGGACTGGTCGCGGTGTTGGGGAGAGAGGTAGGAGCGGATGAACGCTTTGAGTCCCGTCCGGTCTGCGGGCTGGGCGTCGAGGCTTTGGCGTTGGGCGCGCAGCTGGTCGGCGAGGACGTTTGCGACGAGGTCCTCCTTGGAGGCGAAGTGCGCGTAGAAGGCGCCGTTGGTCAGGCCGGCGTCGGACATCACAGCCGCGATGCCCGTCCCGTCGATGCCGTCGTGCTTGAAGCGGCGCCCGGCCGCTTCAAGGATGCGTTGCCGGGTGGCCTGTTTCTGGTCCTTGCCGTATCGCATCGCGAACCTCTCGTCGAACTGGTCTCGATCATGCCGTGGGCTGTGCCACCCGGGGGGTCTGACCCGTCGGCGGTCAACCGGTGGGCCCGCACACAACTCGCTATTGCATTATAGTCGTACTATAATATTATGATCATAATTCAACCAGACGAGGAGCAGACCATGGCCGCCACGACAGACCGAGTAGCGCTGGTGACGGGAGCATCGTCCGGGATCGGGGAGGCCGCCGCACGCGCACTCGTCGGTGCTGGGTTCACCGTGTACGGGACGAGCCGCAGAGCGACCACAGGCGAGAAGCGCGGGGACGTGGTCTTCCTGCCACTCGACGTCACCGACGACGAGTCGGTGGCCGACGCGGTCCGCGTGGTGCTCGACCGCTCCGGCCGCATCGACGTGCTGGTCAACAATGCCGGTCTCGGTGTCGCCGGCGCGGCCGAGGAGAGCTCCCTGGAGCAGGCCCGCGCCCTGTTTGAGACCAACCTCTTCGGCTCGATTCGCATGACCCGCGCCGTGCTGCCGCATATGCGCGAGCAGCGCAGCGGAAGGGTCATCAACGTCAGCTCGATTGTCGGTCTTATTCCCGTCCCCTACATGGCGCTGTACGCGTCGAGCAAGCACGCGCTCGAGGGCTACTCCGAGTCGGTCGACCACGAGCTGCGCGAGCACGGAGTCCGCGTCCTGCTGGTCGAGCCCGGGTTCACCAAGACGTCGTTCGACGCGAATCTCGCTGCCGCGGACACACCGCTTCCGGTCTACGCCCAACAACGCAAGATCGTCGACGCCGGGCTTGCCGACGCCCTGAAGGCAGGCGACGAGCCATCGATCGTCGCCCACGCCATCGTCGCCGCCGCCACCGACGAACGCCCCAAGCTCAGATACCCGGCCGGTAAGACCGCCCGCCGCGTGAGCAAGGCGCGCCGCTACGCGCCCACCACCTTCTTCGACAAGCAGATCCGCAAGCTAAACCAACTGCCCGCCTGACCGGGATCAGGCCGGCGTGAAGTTCCGAGGCAGGCCCTCGGCGAGGTAACTCGACACCAACCGCGGCCTCCTCGGGGGCCGAGTCCCTGTCCCAGGAGGACTGACCTATGACCGCAACGATCTCTGCGTGGAAAGACACGCCGACCCACACCCTCGACGTCGGTGGCACGTCGTTCGCCTACCGGCAACTGGGCCCGCGCGGGGGAACGCCGCTCGTGTTTCTGCACCACTTCACGGCGGTCTTGGACGACTGGGACCCGCGCGTGATCGACGCGATCGCCGAGCAGCGCCACGTGATCACCTTCGACAACCGCGGGATCGGCGCGTCCGGCGGCAAGGTGCCTCACACGATCGCCGCGATGGCCGCTGACGCCGCCGCGTTCATCCGGGCGCTGGGCCACGACCACGTCGACCTGCTCGGCTTCTCCCTCGGCGGCGGTGTCGCCCAAGAGGTCACCCTGCAGAACCCGGACCTGGTCCGGAGACTGATCCTCACCGGCACCGGGCATCGCGGCGGCGGTGGCCTGACCAAGATGCCGCTGATCGTCGGCAGCGCCTACACCAAGGCTGCGCTCACGCGCCTTGATCCGCGACAGTTCCTGTTCTTCAACCGAAACGCGGTCGGCAAGCAGGCCGGAACCGAGTACATCGCGCGTCTGCGTGAGCGCACGGCCGATCGCGACAAGCCCATCTCTCATCAAGCCCGGATCGCGCAACTTCTGGCCATCCGCGAAGCCGGCCTCGGCGAGCCGCACGACCTGTCGCAGATCACCCAGCCGACGTTCGTGGCCAACGGCGACAACGACGTCATGGTCGCCTCCAGCCACTCCCACGCGCTGGCCGAACGGATACCGAACAGCAAGCTCGAGATCTACCCGGACTCCGGGCACGGCGGCATCTTCCAGTACCACAAGCGGTTCGTCCCCGCGGTCCTTGAGTTCCTCGACGCCGACAACCCGATCCTCCTCCAAGCCGGAGGCAGCAAGGGCAAGGTCCTCATCACCATCAAGGAGACGCGATGAGGCTCGACCTGCCTGGCAAGACCGTCGCGATCACCGGCGCCGGCGGCGGCCTCGGTGCGAGCCTGGCCCGCGCCCTGCGCGCACACGGCGCCAACGTCGCCCTGCTCGACCTGGCCGCTGACGGCATCAAGGCCCAAGCCGCCCAGCTGGGCGGCGACCGCTACGCCCGCGGGTGGGCCGTCGACGTCCGCGACTTCGAAGCTCAGCACCAGATCTTCGGCGAGGTCGCCGAGCACTTCGGGGCGATCGACGTCGCCATCGGCGGTGCCGGTGTCCTAGGCCCGCTGCAGACGATCGGGCCGACCGCTCCTGCCGATTGGGATCGCGTCATCGACATCAACCTGAACGGCGTGTGGCGAACGCTGAAGGCCGCGGCGCCGCACGTGCAGGCAACCGGCGGGCACCTCGTCGCGGTCTCATCGATGATTGCCTACATCCACCCGCCGCTGCTGGCCAGTTACGCGGCAAGCAAAGCCGCAGTAGCGGCGATGACCGACGTCGTGCGGCTCGAGATGCGAGCCGTTGGCGTCACCGTCGGCAGCGTCCACCCGGTCATCTTCCGCACCCCGATGATCGGCGACGCACTGTCCAGCCCGGCCGCCGTCGAGCTCGTCAAGGACTTCACCGGAGCCTTCAAAACCGTCGAACTCGACACCGTCGTCGACGCGATCGTCCGCGGTATCGAACACCGCGCCAAACGCACCGTCGTCCCGCGCCAACACCGACCGACCGCCCTGGTCCCGGGCCTGGCCCAGGCGGCCATCGAACGGCTTCTCCTTCGCCCCCGCACCATCGCCCGCGCCATCCAGCTGGGCTCCGGGCCGACGAGCTGACCAACCACTCCACCGACCGCAGAGGACACATGAGCACCATCACCGACACGACCACCATCACGACGCTGGCCACGCCTCTGACGCTCCCCAACGGCGCCAGCATCAAGAACCGCCTGGTCAAGGCCGCGATGAGTGAGCAACTCGCCGGCCCCGCGAACCAGCCGACCGCCGAACTCGCGCGCGTCTACCGCCGCTGGCCGACGGTGGCGCCGGCCTGCTCATCACCGGCAACGTCATGATCGACCGTCGCTCGATCGGCGAGCCGCTCAACGTCGTCGTCGAAGACGACCGCGACATCGAACCACTGCAACACTGGGCGACAGCCGCCAAGAGCAACGGCGACACCGCGCTGGTCCAGATCAACCACCCGGGTCGCCAGACCCTCGCCGGCCTCTCCGAACTGGCCGTCGCCCCCAGCGCCATCCACGTCGACATGGGCCCCGCGTTCGCCAAGCCGCGTGCGGTGACCGCCGAAGAGATCGTCGATCTGATCGCGCGCTTCGCCCGGACCGCGCGGACCGTCGTGGAGGCCGGCTTCGACGGCGTCCAGATCCACGCCGCCCACGGTTACCTCATCAATCAGTTCCTCTCCCCGCTCTCTGACCGCCGCGACGACGACTGGGGAGGCGACCCCGAGCGTCGCTGCCGGTTTCTGCTCGAGGTCACCCGAGCCGTGCGCGCGGGGATCGGCACCGACAAGATCCTCGCGATCAAGCTCAACTCCGCCGACTTCCAGCGCGGTGGCTTCACCGAGGAGGAATCGCTGGCCGTCATCGAGCACCTCGACCGCGAGAGCGTCGACCTGCTCGAGATCTCCGGAGGGACCTACGAATCGCCGGCCATGAGCGACGGCGGCACGTCCGAGAGCACTCGGCGGCGCGAGGCGTTCTTCCTTGATTTCGCGGACTGTGTCCGCGCTGTCACCACCGTCCCGTTGATAGTCACCGGTGGGTTTCGCACCGGGACCGGCATGACGGACGCCATCGCCAGCGGCGCCACCGATCTCATTGGTATCGCCCGGCCGCTCGCCCTCCAGCCCGAGCTGCCGATGGCGCTTCTGGCCTCCCCGGGCACCGCCCGCTCAGATTTCGAGCTCAAAGAGATCGGCATCAAGAAGCTCGACTCCATCGCCGACCTGTGGTGGACCCAGCACCAGGTCCAACGCCTCGGCGCCGGCAAAGACCCCGACCCCACCTACGGCCCCCGCCGTGCCGTGCTCCACGCGCTCAAGCGCGACGGACGCAACATCCTGCGCCGCCGGCGCAGCATCTAGGACGCATACCACCATGGCGGACTTCCTGACCATCGACGTCTACCGCGACCCGGTACGTCACACTCCGGCGCGGCGGCGATCGATCCGCGCCGCACTCGCCACCCGCCCCGAAGGGCTCCGAGCACACACGATCAACTACGCCAACACCGGCACATTCACCCTCATCCCCCGGCACGTGGGCACCTGCCTGCTGCTGGCCTGGGAGGCAGGCGACGCCGCCCGGACCGCCTGGCACGGGCGACTGGGAGCCGCGCTCGGACGTGCCGGTGACTACCGACTCGACGGCGAGGTCGCCCGTGCGCGCACCGAACACGATAATGATCACCGGCACGGCTGGCGTCCCGCCGACGACGGAGCCGCCCCGATCGCCAAAGACGAGCCAATGGTCGTACTCGTCCACGGGATCGTGCGCCCCCGCCATCTGACGACCTTTCTGCGCGACAACCTCCGCGGTACTGAGGGAACTCGATAACAGCGTTCTGTGACGGCGTCAGCTCGATGCGGCTAGGATGCGCCGATGGTTGGTAAGCGACCGCTCTTTCGGTTGGTCGGTGTGGTCGGGGTGCTGTGTGCCTTTGTCATGGCGGGCACGGCTGCGCTACCAACCGCCACGGCGCGGCTGCGGCCCGGAGGAGACGCTCAGGCCAGCACGCCCGTGCAGCTCCGTGTCGCTCAGTTCAACTGCGATATCTCCGACGAATATCCAAAGATTCCGGCCGCCGACGTTGCAGCTGCCATACGCCGCAGTGATGCCGATGTTGTCGGGATCGAAGAGGGCGGCGGGGAGATCCCGCAGATCGCAAAAGCGCTCGGCTGGCGCTACTACGACATCCGAATGCAGATCGTTTCGCGCTTCCCTCTGGTCGACCCGCCTGGCGGCAACGGCGTATACACATTCATCCAGCTACGCCCCGGGGCGGTGGCGGCGATGGAAAACGTTCACTTGCCGTCGAGTCCGTATGGACCGTATTGGGTGCGGGATGGCAAGTCGCGCGCGCAGGTATTGGCGATGGAGAAGAGGGTGCGCGTGCCGCCGCTGCGGCCGTTGCTGCGCGCGGCGCGGACCTTGCTCGCGCACGGCATTCCGGTGTTCCTGACTGGCGACTTCAACTCGCCGTCATGGCGTGACTGGACTACCGCGACGGTCGGCAGGCGCTTCCAGATCAAATATGCGGTGCCGTGGCCGGCTTCGCTCGCCGTTGAGCGCACCGGGTTCATCGACTCGTTCCGAGCCGTATATCCCGACCCGGTCGCCGTGCCCGGTTTGACCTGGCCAACGACACGCACGATCCCGGGCGTTTGGAACCCGAACTTCCGGCAGCCCGCCGATCGGATCGACTTCGTCTATGCGGCCGGCAGTGCGGTGAGCACCGCCAGCGCGGTCATCGGGGAGCCAGGCGCCCCGGGCATCGCCGGCGCTTCGGCACCATGGCCGTCGGATCATCGCCTCGTGGTCTCAACGTTCGAGGTAACCCCTGGAGCGTCACCGACGCTGGTCACGGTCGACCATCGTGCGATCAGGGTCGGCAAACCGGTGACGATCCGATTCCACGTCGCTCACGGCGCAGTTAGGCGGCTCACGGTGGTAAGTGGCAGCTCCGCATCGACTCGCGGTGCGGTCGTGCTGCATCGAATCGCTGCAGGCCGATCCGACGGCGTCTTCCATCTATCGACCGGTCGGCTGGCGCCTGGCGGCTATGCGGCTCTCCTCACAGGTCGCGGAGGACGCATCCTCTCGCGCTACCTGTTCTGGCTGCTCAAACCAGGCGCCCTCCCAACAATCTCACCCTCGAAGCCGGCCTACGTGGTAGGCGAGCCGATCGTGGCGCGCATCACCAACGCGCCGGGAGACCGCTGGGACTGGATCGCGATCTATCGGCACGGTGCCAATCCGGCGGTCGCCGGATACGGCCCATGGACCTACACCCACTCCATCATTGATGGATCGGTGATGCTCGACACGAAGACCGTCCATGCGGGCACTGTCCTGGGCTGGCCGCTCAAGCCCGGGGTGTACAGCCTTTACCTGCTCAAAGACGACCTCTACGTAAAGATCGCAGCGACGGCTGTCAGGATCGTTCCTCGAGGCCGGTGAGAGGGCGTCTCGGGCACTCGAGCCCGCGATCCTGATAACGGCGGCGAGAGGCGCCGCTGACAGGCGCCCCATGGGATGCCGCCGGAGTCCGGAATGTATGTGTAGGGGGTGGTAAGCGCTCGCAGCTGTCTCTGAGTTCCACGCGTAGACCGCGGCGTAGCAGCGCGCTCACAGTGGCTTTTGGACGCGTAATCCAACAGCCGCGCCGCCCCGGGGTGGCACGTGTGGCTCGTGCCCCGGGGGTGGCACGTGCCGGACGGTCCAAGAGACCCGCTTCGTGTCAGTCACGACCATCGACCGGCGCGGCGCCGACTCCCCCGCTTCGCGCGGTGGCTGTCGCACAAAGCTGCTTGGCGGAGCGGGCGTCGGATTGGCCGCGGCCAGGTGATCCGTTCGTTCGGCGTCCGGATGCGCCGCGCGGCCGCGGTGGGGGCCGATTCAGGCCCCCATGGCGGCGAGTTGGTGGCGGTGGAGCTTGACGAGGTTGTGAGTCATCGTGATTAATCGCCACTCGGTGCGCACTGACCGCCTGCCGCGATAGTTGAAGCGGTAGATCTTGCGGTTGTGTTTGGTGTGACCGTAGACCGGCTCGATTGATTGTTGTCGTTTTCGGTACAGCTCCTTGCCCAGATCGCTGGTGAGCACGCGCCGCATGAACGAGTAACGGCCGCCGGTCCACCCAGGTCGTTCTCCCTGGCGTTTGCCTGAGTCGGGTGGGATCAGCACTTGGATCCCGTGCTCGCCGACGACGTGGTCCATGTGCTGCTCGTTCCAGTAGCCGGCGTCAGCGAGCGCGATCTCAGGCTTCTCGGTCACGCCAGCTTGTTCGAGCTCCTGGAGGGCTGTGTCGATCATCGGCCGCAGGTGCGAGAAATCGGGGGCGTTGGTCGAGACCTCCGCGGCGATCACGATCTGCTGCTCGGTCACGACCGTCTGCGCGTTGTAGCCCTGGATGTAGCGGCGGTTGCCCTTCATCCGACGCGAGTCCGGATCGGTCATGTTCACCTCACCCTGCGGAACCTCCGGCGGCACATACGGCTTCGTCGGACCGCCGAGCCGCCGCTTGTCGGGCAGCCGTCGATGCTCGCGAAGCTCCTCATACGCCCTGTTGCCGTGGGATTCAGCGGCCAACTCGTCCTCCAGGAACTGCGCGCCCAGGCGCAGCCGCTCCGCGCGCGAGCGGGGGATCGGTGCTGCGTTCTGCCACCGCTTGCGCTCGAGCTGGCGGTGCGCCTCACCAAGCCACGCCCGTCTCCCGTTGGGCCCGATCTGCTCGGGATCAAACTCATCGTCTGACCCTGCGCGCTGGTTCACCGTCGCCTCATCGAGCTCCGCCTCGGCCCGCTCGCGTGCGAGCTCGCGCTCCAGCCACTCGCGCCGACCGGCCGCGGTCTGAAGCTCTGGCGGCAACTCGTCACCGCGAGCGTTGCCGTGCTGCTCGTCTTCGGCTTCGTCGGTCGCGATCGCCTCGGCGATGATTTCTCTCGCGATTCGGTCCTAGTCAACGTTTGAGTCACTGCTCGCGCTGGCGGTCAGCTTCGTGCCGTCGACCGCAACGATTCCCGAGTTCACTAGCCCGGCTCGGGCGCAGAGTCGGAGCACCGAGCCGAACAACTCGTTGAGCGACTGTTGGTGACGACGGATGAACCGGGCGATCGTCGCGTGATCAGGCACTTGGTTACCGGTGATCACTCGGTAAGCGATGTCCTGACGACACCGCCGCTCGATCCCGCGCGAGGACCGCTCGTCAGTCGAATACGCATACAGGACGAGGCTCACCATGACCGACGGCTCGTACGCCGCGCGGCCAAGGCCGCCCGCGCGATACGCGGAGTAGAACGCATCCAGGTCGAGGCGGCCGACCGCCTCGATCACCAACCACGCCAGATGATCCTGAGGCAGCCAATCTCGCAACGACAGCGGCAACAGAAACGCCTGCTCACGACCGCAATCAATGAAATTCTGGGGCATCCCGGAATCCCATCGAGCCAGTCGGACGGAACCCCCCTTTGTGCGACAGCCACCGCGGAACACATGCCCGGAGGGCGGGGAGAACCCAGCCACACCCCACATCCTACGCCTATGCCGGGACATATTCGGGACACGTTCTACAAAATCCCTAAGCCCGCCGGGGGACTTGAACCCCCAACCCCTTGATTACAAATCAAGTGCTCTGCCAATTGAGCTAGGCGGGCGCGGCCCTGGAGTCTGCCAGGTGACGCTCCCACCAGGCGATGGTGTCCAGCATCGTCTGGCGCAGAGGGATGCGGGGGTGCCATCCGGTGGCGGCGGTCAGCCGGGAGGGGTCGCCGCGCAGATCCATGACCTCGTGGGCGCGCACGCGCTGGGGATCGACCGCCAGGGTCACCTCCACCGGCGCCATCAGCTCGCTCAGGAGCGCCACCTGCTCCCGGGCGGAGACCGAAACGCCCGAGCTGACGTTGAACACGCGCGGGCCATCGGCCACCGACTCGGCGGTGCCGAGCAGGCGGTAGGCACGGACGACATCGCGGACGTCGGTGAAGTCACGGCGGGTGTCCGGGTTGCCGGTCACCACCTCCAGGCGCCCCACCCCGTCTCGCCGGCCCTCGGCGGCCTGGCGGGCCAGGTTGGAGAGCAGGAAGATCGGCAGCTGGCCGGGTCCGGAATGCGAGAACGGGCGCACCCGGACGAGCTGAAGCCCGAACGCGTCGGCATACACCTGGGCGAGCAGCTCGGCGCTGGCCTTGGACACGGCGTAGGGGTTGGCGGGGCGCAGCGGCGCGTCCTCGGTGGCCGGCAGCACCTCCGGCTCGCCGTACACCTCGCAGGAGCTCACCCAGATCACCCGGGGGCCGGCGCCCACCTTCCGCAACGCCTCCAGCAGCGCGACCGCCGTCTGGTCGTTATCGCCCAGGGTGCGGGCCGGCTGTTCCCAGGAGCGGCCGACCGAGGTCAGCGCGGCCAGGTGATAGACGACGTCCGGCTGGACGGCGCCCACCAGCTCGGAGACCGCCGCCCCATCCCGCAGGTCGACGGCAACCCCGCGGCCGCAGCCATCCGGGACGGTCCCCCGGCGGGAGACCGCCACCACGTCGTCACCCGCCTCCGCGCACTCCCGGCACAGCCAGCCCCCGGCAAACCCGGAGGCTCCGGTGATCAGCACGCGCATGCGCGAAGGCGGCTAGGAGCTCTCGCGTACGGAGACCGCGTGCTCCAGCGAGCCGTGGCCGTTGCTGGAGTAGTCGACCACCGGCGCCGGTGCCGGGGGCTCCGGTTCGGCGTTGATCCGGCGCTCCAGCTCGCCCAGAACGGCACCGAACACCAGATGCCGCCAGGCGGCCTGCAGCCAGGCGGTCCGATCGCCGCTCAGCCGGGGCAGCTCATCCCGCGCCGGGTGCAGGCGGTCGGTGACCGCCACCAGCGGCCACAGGGTGACGTGCTCGGCCAGCCCGGCCAGCGGCCCGCGCAGGGCCCGCGGGACGGGCAATGCGGGGGCGACGTTCGCATAGACGGCGCCGAACACGGCGCCGTTGATCAGGTGCACGCCCAGCCCGACGGGGTACCAGCCGTCCCCCCGGGTGATCGCTTTGCCGAGCAGCTCGACGTCGTCGTACCGGCTGGCGAAGGCCCGCTTGTCCAGCGGCTGCTGGAGGGCCCAGACCGCGGCGGCGACCACGCCGCTCACGGCGCCGCGAAGGGTGCGGGTCCGGTCAGGTCCGGTAGTCACTGAGACCCAACTGTAACGGGCGCGCTCCAGCCGGGTAACCCAATGTGCGATGGATCACGATCGACTCCACCAGCGCGCGCGTGAGCGAGGGGCCAACCCGGTCGTCTACGCGATCGTGCGCATCCTCTTCCAGCCGTTCTTCCACATCTATTTCCGCATGCAGCGGATCGGCCGGGAGCACATCCCGTCCAGCGGCCCGGTGATCATCGCCGCCAACCACCGCAGTTTCCTCGACCCGTTCGTCATCGCCTGCATGGCCCGCCGCCCGATGTACTACGTGGCCAAGAAGGAGCTGTTCCAGCGTCCCTGGCAGGCCTGGATCCTCAACGCGCTGGGCGCCTTCCCGGTCGACCGCGGGGCCAGCGACGAGGAGATGATGAGGACCGCCCAGGCCATCCTGCGCCGGGGCGACATCGTCCTCATCTTCCCGGAGGGGACCAGGATCCGGCCCGGGGCCCTGGGCAAGCCCAAGCGGGGCGTCGGCCGCCTGGCTCTGGAGACGGGGGCGCCGGTGGTGCCGGTGGCCGTGATCGGCACCGAGGCCATCCGGCGGGGCTGGCGAATCCGTCCGCACAAGGTGCGCATCCGGGCCGGCCGGCCGCTGCGCTTCCCGCAGGTCAGCGAGCCGTCCAAGGAGCTGGCCGGCGCCGTCACCGACCGGATCTGGCCGTGCGTCATGCTCCAGTGGGAGTGGCTGGGCGGTCTGGCCCCGGTCCGCCGGGTGGCGGTCATCGGCGCCGGCGCGTGGGGGACGAGCCTGGCGGTCTGTCTCGCCCGAGCGGGCATGGAGGTCGACCTCGGCTGCCGCACCCTGGAACAGGCCGAGCAGCTGCAGTCCACCCGGGAGAACCAGCGGTACCTCCCGGGGGTGGTGATCCCGGACACGGTCCGCGTGCTGCGGGCCTCCGACCTCAGTCCCGCCGGGCACGACATCGTCTGTCTGGCCGTCCCTGCCAAAGCACTCCCCGCGGTCCTGGCCGCCCACGGCGGGGACATCTCCAGCCGGGTCGGTGTGCTCGTCGTCTCCAAGGGGATGGTGCCGCCCCTGGGCACTCTGCCCAGCGCCTTCACCGCCGAACGCTGCAACGCGCGCGCGGTGGCGGTCATCGGTGGTCCCGCGCACGCCGCCGAGATGCTGGAGCGCGGGGCCTCGATCGTGGTCGCCTCGCTGGACCGGGCCTTCGCCAAGCAGCTCGCCGATGCTCTGACCGCGGCCAAGCTCGACGTCTCCATCACCGGCGACGTGACCGGTGTCGAGCTCGCCGGCTGTGCCAAGAACGCGGCCGTGCTGGCCGCCGCGGCCGCCGCCTCTCAGGGGGGCGCCAACATCGCCGGCGCCGCCGCCGGCAAGGTGTTCGCCGAGGTGGATGCCCTGGCGCGGGCTCGCGGCTGCCGGCCGGAGACGTTCGCCGGGCTGGCCGGGGCCGGTGACCTGGTGGCCACCGTGGTATCCAGCGGCTCGCGCAACCGCCGGGCCGGCGAGCTCCTGGCCCAGGGAATGCCGGCCGCCGAGATCGGACAGGCACTCGGTCAGGCCGCCGAGGCGGTCGACTCGGTGCCGATGCTCGCCACCGCCGCCCGGGAGGCGCGCCTGGACTCGCCGGCGCTCGACGGGCTGGCGGCCCTGGTGGAGGGGCGGATCGACCCGGATCAGTGGGCGGCGACGGTGACCGAGCCTCCGCGGCGCAAGCGCGCGCGGTCGGTTCAAGCCGCGTAGGCCCGGGCGGATAGGCTCAGCGTGCGTTGTCTGACAACCACAACCACCAGACCAAGGCCGAGCTGGACGCCCAGTTCGCCGAGCTGTACCGCCGTCACCTGCGCGACGTCTACTCCTACAGCTACTACCGGGTCGGCAACCACCATGACGCCGAGGACCTCACCGAGCAGACGTTCCTCCAGGCCTACCGGCACTTTGAGCGGGCCCTGCGTGAATCCCACGGCCGCCCGCTGCGCCCGTGGCTCATTCGCATCGCCCACAACCTGGCGGCCAACTTCTACCGGGATCGCGCGCGCAAGCCGGAGTCCGCGATCGAGGACGCGGGCATGATCTCGGCCCCGCACACCACCGAGGCGCTCGTGGAGGGCCGAGAGGAGCTCAAGACGATCCTGGAGGGCGTGGCCCAGCTGCCCGACGATCGCCGTGAGGCGTTGATCATGCGCTTTGCGCTGGGGATGGACAACCGGGAGATCGCCCGGGCGCTCGGTCGCACCGACGGGGCCACCAAGGTCCTGCTCCATCGCGCCATCCGCCAGCTGGAGGGAATGGTGGCCGAGTCGACCGCAGCCGTGGGGGACAAGCCATGACCACCGGTGCCGCCGATTTCGAGGCCCTGCTGCGCGAGGCTCTGAGCCCGGTCGATCCGCCAGCCGATCTCATGGCTCGGATGGAGACCGCGCTGGTCAGCCTCACCGAGCTGGCCCAGGAGGAGCTGGAGGCCTGGGAGCTGTCCACCATGAAGGACCCGCGCAACTGGGTGCGACCGGCCGCGGCGGCGGTGATCGGCGCCGGCGCGGGGACGGCGCTGGTGGTCCTGCGCGTCCGCTCGCGGGCCCGGACCCGCCGGCAGCAGTCCACCAACCTGCTGGACCTGGCGGAGCGCACCATGCACGACGTCGCCGACGAGGCCCGCCGGATCCTCCACAGCTGATCGCGGCGGCCGCGGCTGGGCCGGCCACCCCCGCTGATACCGTCAGCCTCCCACCATGGCCGTCTGCTATCGCCACCCCAATCGGGAAACCGGAGTCTCCTGCTCCTCCTGCGGACGGCCCATCTGCCCCGAATGCATGACGCCCACGCCGGTCGGCATGCGCTGCCCGGAGTGCGCGCGGGAGCGCACCAAGGTCAAGACCATGCGCAGCCGCAGCCGGTCCTCGGCGGTCAGCGTCACCCAGGCGCTGATCGCCATCAACGTCCTGGCGTTCGTGGCCGAGACCGCCACCGGGACCCCCCTGGGGGGCGTGAGCCAGAGCGGCGTGGGCACCCTCTATATCAAGGGTGCGCTCTACGGGCCGTTCCTGACCGTCCTGCATGAGTACTACCGGCTGCTGACCGCGGGCTTTCTGCACGACGGCATCCTCCACATCGCCTTCAACATGTGGTTCCTGTTCATTCTGGGCCCGATGCTGGAGAACGCCATCGGCCGGCTCAACTTCGCCTTCGTCTACCTCGCCTCCCTCCTGGCCGGGTCGTTCGGCGCCCTCCTGTTCGCCCCCAACATCCCCAGCGTCGGCGCCTCCGGAGCGCTGTTTGGGGTCCTGGGCGCGCTCATCGTGGTCGCCTACTACCGGCGGATCTCCATCTGGCAGAGCGGCCTGGCCCTGATTTTGATCATCAACATCGTGTTCTCGCTCACGGTGGCCGACATCTCCATCGGCGCTCACCTGGGCGGTCTGGTGGGCGGGGCGATCTGCGGCTGGCTGGTCGTCCAGGTGGGGGAGCGGCGCAACCTGCAGAGCCTGGCGCTGGCCGGCTGTGTGCTGGTCGGCCTGGTCAGCGTGATCGCCGCCATCGCGGTGGCCGGCAGTCACGGCCTGACCCCCAGCGGCCTCACTCTCTGAGGCCGCGCGGCGGCCTCAGAGCTCCACGGTCAGCGCCCGGGCCTCAGCCGGCGGCTCGGGCACCAGATCCGGGTGCAGGATGTGGGCCAGCAGCTCCAGACCGTCGATGATCCGCGGCCCCGGCCGCGAGAAGTAAGCGGCGGCGTCGACGGCCACCACCTCACCGGCGCCCACCGCGACCAGCTCGTCGCGGTGCATCTCGGCCTCCCGGTGGGCGATCTCAGCGTCATAGCCACATGGCATCACGACGACCAGGTCCGGCGCGGCCGCGGCGACCTCGGCCCAGCTGCGCTCCTCGGAGTTCTCGCCGGGGAGGCCGAGGACATCCTCGCCGCCGGCATAGGCGATCAGCTGCGGCGTCCAGTGCCCAGCCGCAAACGGCGGGTCCAGCCAGTCCAGTGCGGCCACGCGAATGCGGCGGACGTTACGCGTGGCCAGGCGGATCCGGTCAATCCGAGCGGCCGCCTGGGAGACGAGTTGCACCGCGGCGTCCTTGCGGTCGGTGGCCTGAGCCAGGGTGCGGGCATCGCCCAGCACCTCGCCCACCGTGTGCGGGTCCAGCGAGATCACCATCGGCTGAGAGTCGATCTCCTCGGCGATGGCCCGGACGTCGTCGTAGGAGACGGCGCAGACCGCGCACAGCGCCTGGGTGACGATCAGGTCCGGCGCCAGCTCATGCAGCGCCTCGCTGTCCAGCTCGTAGATCGACTGACCGGCCATGGTGCGCTCCTTGACCGCGGCATCGATCTCCGCCGCGCTCAGGCCGGCCGGCAGCACATCCCGGGTGACCTTTGGCAGGTCCAGGGCGGTGGCCGGATAATCGCACTCGTGGGTGACCGCCACGAGATCCGGACCCAGCCCCAGGGCAAACAGCATCTCGGTCGCTGAGGGGACGAGGCTGACGATGCGCATCAGGCGTTCAGGCGGCGGGGGGCTGCGCCGGGGCTGTTTGCCGGAACGGCGCCGGTGGGAGGGTGGAACGGAACGGCAAAGGAGAACACATGGCTGACCTGCTTCATGATGACGAGATCGCCTCCAGGCTGCGGCGTCTGCCGTGGGAGCGCGAGGGTGACGAGATCGTCCGCGAGTGGCGTTTCGATGACTTCAACGAGGCGATCAGCTTCGTCAACCAGGTCGCCGAGCTGGCCGAGGAGGCCAATCACCATCCGGACATCCTCGTCCATGGCTGGAACAAGGTGAAGCTGTCGCTGACCAACCACTCGGCGGGTGGCCTGACCGAGACCGACTTCGAGATGGCCGCCCGGTTTGACCGGCTGGACGGTTAGCCGTGCTCTGTCTGCGGGACCGACTGCTACCGTTGTGCCGTCGCTGAATGAACGACGACGACCGACCGCGAAGTAGCAGCGCGCTGACTCAGAGGGCCCCCGTGATCGCTCACGGTCGTCTGTGACAGCGCTGTTCATCATCCTGACCGGCATCCTGGTGCTGGTCAACGCGTTCTTCACCATCGCCGAGTACTCGCTCGTCCGCTCCCGCAAGACGCGGTTGCAGCAGATGGCCGAGGAGGGCCTGCGGGGGGCGCCGATGGCCCTGCGCATGCTCAACGACATCGGCGACTACATCGCCACCAGCCAGGTCGGGATCACCATGGCCTCGATTGGGATCGGCGCGCTCGGCGAGCCCGCGCTGGCGCACCTGTTTGAGCACGTGTTCGGTGGCCCGATCGGTCACGGGGCCGCCGTGGTGGTCTCGGTGGTCATCGCCTACCTGCTGATCACCATCACCCAGAGCATCGTGGGCGAGATCGCGCCCAAGCTGTACACCATCCAGCACGCCGAGGACCTGGCCCGGCGGGTGGCGCGCCCGCTCCACGCCGCCCGGGTCCTGTTCACGCCGTTCATCATCGTGCTCAACGCCGCCTCGGATTCGCTGGTGCGGGCCACCGGCACGGACCCTGACGCCGAGCCTGACGGTGGGCGCCCGGAGGACATCAAGCGGCTGATCGCCGACTCCAGCCGGGGCGGGAGCCTGGACGCCGGCGAGGCCAACATGCTGACCGGCGTGTTTCACCTGCATGAGCAGGAGGCCCGCCAGGTGATGACGCCGATTCCGGCGGTGGTCACCGTCGATCTGTCGGAGACCGTGCAGGATGCCCTGCGCCGCTGCGTCGACACCGGCCACTCGCGGCTGGTGGTGACCGAGGAGTTCAACCAGGACCGGGTGAAGGGCATCGTCCACGTCAACCAGCTGGTCAAGCTGACCATGTCCGACGGCTACGAGGCCCATTTCGACCGACTGGTGCGCCCGGCTCCGATCGTCCCGGAAACCAAGCCGCTCGACGACCTGCTGGCCGACCTGCAGCGCGAGCGCACCGAGCTGGCGATCGTCGTCGACGAGTACGGCCGGACGGCCGGGATCGTGACCACGGAGGACATCATCGAGGAGATCGTCGGCGAGATCTCCGACGAGACCGATCCGGCCGGTGGCGCCGTGCGGCGGCTGGCCAGCGGCGACTGGTTTGTGCGCGGGCATGTGGCGATCACCGACCTGGAGGACTACGGGTTGCACCTGCCGGTCGACACCGACGCCTACAACTCGGTGGGCGGGTTTGTGTTCGCCGAACTGGGGCGCCTGCCCAAGCGCGGCGACCAGATCACCGCCAACGGCTACTCGATCCGGGTGGAATCCGTGCGGGAGAACCGGATCGAGGCGGTGCGAATCCGCCAGCGCCGCCAGCCGAGCGAGCCGGTGACGGCAGACTCCTGACCGGCCGCTTTGCAGACCCTCGCGTCATTCGTTACATTGCCGCGATAGTGAGCCGTTGGGTGTGAGGAGTCCGGCGGTTGAGAGGAGAGATGGAGCCGGCCCCTGACCGGGCCGGCTTCAGACCAGTTGCAGAAGCGAACGTTCAGGCGTTAAAGGAACCGGCCCGCTGGGGACGGGCCGATTCCGTGCTTCTGGGGAGGAGGTGCTGCTATGAGGTACGTCGCGATTCACATGGTGCTCCCTGCACTTCAACGCAGCCTTAATAGTTAGTCGTAGTCGTAGAAACCACGGCGGGCCTTGCGGCCGAGGGCGCCCTCGGCCACCAGCTGGCTGAGCCGCTCTGGGACGGGAAAGCCGATCGTCTCACCGATCGCCTGAGAGACGTCGAGGCCGACGAAGTCCAGCAGCGCGATCGGACCCATCGGCATTCCCGCCCCCAGCGTCATGCACCGGTCGACGTCGGCCGGCGCCATTCCGGTCTTCACCATCAGGTCCACGGCTGAGAACAGGTAGGGAAACAGGAGCCGGTTGACGACGAAGCCGGGAATGTCCGGCACCTCCACCGGGGTCTTGCCCAGCTCCTGGCACAGCGTGCGGGCCCGCTGGCGCACGTCCTGGCGGGTCTCCGGGCCGAACGCCAGCTCCACCAGCTCCATCCGGGGAACCGGATTGAACACGTGCAGTCCCACAAACCGGTCGGGGTGACCGCTGGCCTGCGCCAGCTCGGCGATCGACAGTGACGAGGTGGTGGTGGCCAGGATCTCATCCGGGCCGGTGTAGGAGGCGAGCTCGGCCAGCAGTGGTCCCTTGTGCTCAGGGTCCTCCACCACCGCCTCCACCAGGAAGGTGGCCTGGGCCAGCGACTCCAGGTCGGAGACCACCGAGACCCGGTCGGCGCACCCGTTGAGATCCGGCCGCTTCTCGCAATGCTTGGCTACGGCGGCCTTGACCCGCTCGGCGGAGGCCTGTGAGCGGGCCCAGAGCAGGACCTCTCCGTGAGCGGCGGCGACGGCGGCCAACCCGGCCGCGATCGTCCCGGAGCCGGCGATGGCGAGCTTTTCGTGCAAGGGATCTCCTGGGTTGGGGTGCATCGGGTCCCTCCGGCGGGGCCCGTGTGCGCGCCAAGGGTACGGCACCGTTCAGTGGAGCGCGCACCGGCCCCCGGGATGGCCGGCCTATCCCTCCTGCTCGGTGGGCCGGATCAGCACCTCGTTGACCGCCACCCGTCGCGGGCGGGTGACGATGTAGGTGATGGTGTCGGCGATGTCCTGCGCCTCCAGGATCTCCAGCTCACCGAACCGGGCCTGCATCTCCCTCTGGATCTCCGGTCGGTTGTGGAGGCGCAGCTCGGTCGCCACCGCGCCCGGCTCCACCAGGGAGACCCGGAGGTGACGGCCGGTGACCTCCTGGCGCAGGGCCTCGCTGAACGCCCCCACGCCGTGCTTGGTCAGGTTGTAGACGGCGCTGCCGCTGCGGGCCCGCCGGCCGGCCACCGAGCTGATGTTGACCAGATCCGCGACCCGCCGGGGCTCGTCCTGGGCCGCCGCCAGGAGGTGGGGGAGAGCGGCGTGGGTGCAGTACATGAGCCCCTGGAGGTTGAGGGCCACCATCCGCTCCCATTCCTCCAGCGGCGCGTCGACCGCCGGTCCCAACAGCATCACGCCGGCGTTGTTGACCAGCGTGTCCAGGCGGCCGAGTTCGTCCACAGCGCGGGCGACCAGGGCCTCGGCCTGGCTCTGGTCGGTGATGTCGACGGGCAGGGCGAGCGCCCGGCCGCCGCCGTCGGCGATGCGGGCGGCCAGCTCGTCCAGCCGGTCCTGGCGGCGGGCGGCGAGGGCGACCGCCGCTCCCCGCCCGGCCAGCGACAGCGCGGTCGCCTCGCCGATTCCGCTTGAGGCGCCCGTGATCAGGGCAACTGTCCCGCTGAGATCATCTCCGTTCAATGTCATTTGAGGCCTCCTAGCCATCTGGTAGAACCGCAAACCCGTGTCGACTCGCGCCGCCCGGCTGATTGAGCATGGCCACCCCCTGGTGGTGGAACAGGTTGACCTGCCTGACCCCGGGTCTGGCGAGGTCTGCGTCGAGCTCGCCTTCGGCGGGGTCAACCCGGTCGACCGGTATGTGGCCGAGGGCCGGGTGGCGCCGGACGGGCCATTGCCCCGGACGCTCGGCGGCGAGGCCTCCGGCCACCTGAACGGCCGGCCGGTCCTGGTGGCCGGCGAGAGCCTGGGCTCCGCCCGCGACGGGGTCTGGGCTCAGGCCGCGGTGGTCCCGGAGGCCGCGATCGTCGAGGTGCCCGCCGGGGTGGGGCTGCCCGAGGCGGCGGCGATGGGGATCGCCGGGCTCACTGCGCTCAACTGTGTGCACACGCTGGCTGAGGTCACCGAGGAGGACCGGGTGTTCGTCACCGGGGCCTCCGGCGGCGTGGGGACGATGATCGTCTCCCTGGCCCACGCCGCCGGTGCCACCGTCTGGGGCCAGACCGGATCGACGGACAAGGTGGGCACCATCCTTCAGATGGGCGCCACGCGGGTGGTCGTCGGCGACGCTGAGGACATCGCCCCGGCGCTGGCCGACTTTCAGCCGACGGTGGCCATCGATGCGCTCGGCGACGGATTCCTGGCGCCGCTGGTGGACGCCATGGCCTCCCGGGGGCGGATCGTCTCCTACGGCACCTCGGCCGGGCCCGAGGTGACGTTCAACCTGCAGCAGCTGTACCGCAAGATGCTCACGCTGCGCGGCTACGGCGGCATGCAGCTGACCCGCACCGAGCGGCGGCCGGGGCTCCAGGAGGCCCTCCGGGCGCTGAGCGCGGGTCACCTCAGGGTCCGGGTCGACGCGGTGCTCGGCTTGGACCAGGTCAACGAGGCGTTGCACCGTCTCACCGGCCGCTCGGTTCAGGGCAAGCTGCTCCTTGAGCTCAGCTAGCCGTCCAGCGAAAGCCAGCCGCATCCGGGGCCGGAGGCAGGGGGCTGGCCGGGAGCCCGGGTGGCGGTTCGGTCTCGTTGTAGCCGATTGGCGCCAGGTCGTTGGGGGCGTCGGGATGAAACAGGGCGGCCAGATACTGGGCCTGCCCTCGCCCCGGGCCGAGCTCAAACTGACCGCCGCCGTAGGCCCCGATCCCGCGCTCGGCGCAGTAGTCGTAGGTGTCGCACAGCCGGCGCAGCCCGCCGATACGCGACGGCTTGAGGTTGACCATCCGCGGCGGGAACGGCAGCGCCTCGATGTCGGCGATGGAGTGGATGGGGGCGTCCCAGGTGATCCGGTCGTGCACGCCGGCGAGGACGGCGGCGGTGGCGGGATCGACGACGTCGGGATCCTCCAACCAGGCCGACGGGAACGCCTGCACCACCCGGCGGTAGAGGACCGGGTCAGGAGCCTGGTCGACGACCGTCCCCCGGTACAGCGCCTTGAAGTCGACCGAGTCCACCGCTCCGGTGGCCACCAGCTCGGCGATGAGCTCCGGTGTCCAGGAGCTGGTGGCATCCAGCTTGAAGCGCAGCGCGGGGTAGTGGCGGGTCCGGCTCTGGATCGGTCCCATCGTCGGCGGCTCGCCCAGGCGGAGCGAGACCACGAAGGTGAGCGGGCGCACGGCGCGTCCCAGGGCGGCGTGCAGGGGCTGGCCGGCCTGGCGCAGCGCCAGGTCCAGCGCCGCGCTGTGGAAGGTCCACCGGCGGTACAGGCGCGACACCTCGCCGTGCTCGGGCTCCACCGGGAACAGGTCCAGCCCGTCGATGAGCTCGCAGAACTCGCCCAGGGCGTAGCGGCCGGCGAGATCATGGACCGGCCCGGCGGTCTGCAGAGCGCGCTGGTCGTCGGCGTCATAGACGACATCCTCGCCGATTCCCTCGGTGCCGCCACCGTGCAGGTGCACGACGGTGGTCAGCCGCTCAAAGCCGCTGGACACGTCGGCGCGCAGCCCCTGAAGCGCGTACCCGTCCACCTCCAGCGGCAGGCCGGCCACGGCCTCGAACGTGGTCACCGGCGGCCCTCAGATCCGCTCTGGAGCCGGGCCACCAGCTCCTCCAGCCGGAGCTCCTGCAGGCCCTGGCTGACCGCATCCAGCTCGGCGGCGCAATACTCCACCAGCTCCCGGCCTTCCCGGACGAGCTCCAGCGTCTCCCGCAGCCCGGCGTCGCCCGAGTCCAGGCGGCGGATGATCTCCTCCACCCGGCCGACCGCGGACTCATACGTACGGGATTCGGTCATGCCGGCTCCTCGCCGGATACCAGCGCCGGCAGCTCGCCGTCGTGGAAGCGCAGGCGCAGCCGGGCCGCCGCCCGGGCGGCAGCCGCCGATCCGAGTGGCCGGCCGGCGACGTCCTCCACGAGCGCGTAGCCCCGGGCCATCGTCCGCTCAGGGTCATGGGCGGCCAGGGCCAGCGCCAGCCGGTCAAGCTCCCGGATCCGCTGTGCCCGGTCGGCGCCGGTGCTGCGGATGGCGGCCCGCTCCAGTACCCGCGCGTGGCCGTCGGTGCGCGCGGCGCCCTCCTCGATGCGCCGTTGACCGGCGGCCCGCAGCTCGCGCAGCAGTTGGTGGAGCCGCTGGCGGTGGCGCTCCACCTGATGTCCCGGAGCCCGGGAGAGCTGGGCCAGGATCCGGGCCCGCTGCAGGATCGCCCGGCGTCCGTGATCGCGCAGCCGGGCCGCGTCGGCCGCCAGGGCCCGGCGCGCGGCGGCGCAGTCGACCGGGACCGCGGCCTCGGCCGCGTGGGTGGGGGTGGAGCAGCAGACGGCGGCGACGTCGTCGATCAGCGTCCGGTCGGTGTGGTGGCCGACGGACGAGATGACCGGCACGCGGAGCAGGGCCACCGTCCGGCACAGGGCCTCGTCGCAGAACGCGTACAGGTCGGCCAGTGAGCCCCCGCCGCGGGCGACGATCACCACCTCCACCTCCGGCGTGGCCGCCAGCTCGCGCAGGACGGCCGAGATCCGGGGCGCGGCGTGGCGGTCCTGAACCGGCACGAACGCCCAGATGAGCCGTCCGCTCCACCCGCGCCGCCGCAGTCCGGCCAGGACGTCATCCCGCGCCTTGCCGCGTTCGCCGGTGACGACGCCGATCGTTCGGGGCAGCTCCGGCCGGGCCAGCGCCTTCTGGGGCTCAAACAGGCCCTCGGCATGCAGCCGGCGCCGGAGACGCTCCAGGGCGATGAGCAGATCGCCCTCGCCGGCCACGCGCAGCTCGGAGACGGCAAAGCTGAACGATGGCGACGAGGCGGCGCTGCCCGGGTAGTAGTCGCAGCCGCCGCCGACGACGATCTGCATCCCGTCGGTGAGGGTCAGCCCCAGCCGGTCGAAGTCGTCGCGCCACATCGAGCAGGGGAGCGCTCCCCGGGCGTCGCGCAGCTCAAAGTACACCCGGACTCGGCTGAGGCGAACGCCCCACACCTCGCCCTCCAGCTGGACCTGGGCGAACTCCTGAAGGCGGCGCTTGAGCTGGGCGGCGTACGAGCCCACCGGGAACGGGCCAGGTAGCCCGCCGGCGGTGATCACGGGCTCGGCGCGGGCGGCGGTGAAATCAGGCATGGCGGACGTTCGAGGCTACCGGTCGTCCCCGCCGGAACCGCGCCGCCAGGTGAGCGAGACCTGGCGGCCCACGGGGATGAACCCCAGCGCGGCGTACATGACCTGTGGCCAGTCATCGGCATCGGCGGGCACCACAATCAGCTGAGCCCGCCAGGCCGCGGCCGCGCTCAGCGCGGCCCCCACCACCGCCCGGGCCAGCCCGCGCCCCCGGTGGCCGGGCAGCGTCCCCACCTCCTCCACCATGGCCACCCGGCGACCGCCCACGTCCGGGTCGCAGAACAGCGTGCACATCGACTGCAGCTCGCCGTGCTCGCCGGCGCCGAAGCACCGGGCCCGGGTCCCGGCGCGCAGCACTCGCTGGGTGCGGGCCAGGCGCTCGGTCAGACCGGAGCGCAGCGCCGCCTCGGGGACCTCGGTGCGCAGGCTCCGGATCTGCAGGGCCTCCATCTCGGCCTCGGAGATGGCGCGGGCGCGCGGGTCGCGCCGCCGGCCGGCCGGGTCGCCGCGGAACACCATGAAGCTGGTGCGCCGCCGCTCCCACTCGGGAAGCTCGGCGGCGGCTTGCTCCCCGGCGGCCTCGTCGTCGAAGACCACGTGGCGGTGGCCGAGATCCCCCAGCCACCGGTCGCCCAGCCCAGCGATGTCCGCGGGCGGCGGGGTCGATCCGGCGTCCAGGAGCAGCGCGTTGAGGTAATGGACATCCTCCAGCTCCGGGTGGCGGACCACCAGGCCGGCCGGTACCGGGATGGCCGCGGCGGCGGCGCGCCGGCGAATGGCGCGGTCGAGCTGGAGCGCGGCCGCCAGGTCAGGCGTCAACCGCGGCCCGCTCGCGCAGCCAGGCGACGGTGTCGGCCAGTCCGTCGCGCAGATCGATGCGCGCCCGCCACCCGAGCAGCTCGCGGGCCTTGGCCACCGACGGCCACCGGCGCTGCACGTCGACCGCAAAGCTCGGCAGGTGCTCGAATTCCAGCCGGGCCGGGTCCTCGCCACACACCTCCCAGATGAGGGCGGCGATCTCGGCCACGGTGCGCTCGTCGGAGGCCGAGATGTTGAAGTCCTGGTTCTCGCCGGCGGGCGAGGCCATGGCGGTCACGATCCCGTCGGCGATGTCATCGACGTGAGTGAGGGTCCGGGTCTGCTCACCGGAGCCGAAGATCTGCAGCGGCCGCTGCCCGGCCAGGACCTTGGCGATCAGGTCGGGCACGGCGTGGGCGATGCCGGGCTCGTCACGGTCCGGCAGCTCGCCCGGGCCGTAGGCGTTGAACGGGCGGCAGATGGTGTAGCGCAAACCGTGCTGGTCATGGGCGGCCCGGGTGTAGACCTCGCCGGCGAGCTTGGAGAACCCGTAGGCCGAGCGGGGGGGCGGGCACCCGTCCAGGTGCGTCTCCGGCGTCGGGTACTCGGTGGCCCGCTCGAACACCATCGAGGAGGAGACGTAGGTGAAACGCTCCACCTCCTGCTCCACGGCGGCGTGGACGATCGCGCCGGTGAGTGCGTTGTTGACCTCGGTCAGGGTGAAGGGGAGCTTGTGGAAATTGGCGATCCCACCGACGATCGCGGCCAGGTGGATGACGTGGCTGCAGCCCTCCAGGGCGGCCTGGGCCACGGTGAGGTCGCGCAGGTCGCCCTCGTGCAGCTCGCACCCCTCGCGCATCCAATGCGGGGCCGGACGGTGGTCGGCGATCCGCACCTCCCAGTCCGGGTCGCCGAGCAGCCGGCGGACCACGGCCGAGCCGATGGTGCCGGCCCCGCCGGTGACGAGCACGCGCGGCATCGCGTCAGCGGGCCGCGTCCGGAGAGACGCGCGCCGCGCCGTCCAGCAGGGATTCCGACTCCGCCACAAACAGGAACACCTGGGCGGTGCTCAGGCTGTTCCACGGGTCGACGAGCAGGCAGTCGTCGGAGGCCAGGGCCCGGATCTGGCGCAATGTCTCGGGCTGCTCAAACTCCGAGTGGTTGGTGGCGACGATGATGACGTCGGCGTCGCGGATGGCCTCGCCGAGCGGGGTGGTGGGGGTGGGGGCATGGGGGTCGCAGACCGTCACGTCGGCCAGCTCGCGCTCCAGCAGCCGGATGAGCTTGGGTGACAGCGAGTCGCGCTCGTCATCGGTGTCGCGCTTGAACGTCAGCCCCAGCACGGCGACCTTGCGGGAGGAGAGGGTGCCGATCCGGCGCTTGATCCCCTCCACCAAAAACAGGGGGACCCCCTCGTTGACGCGGGAGACGGCGAGCAGCATCCCGGGGGCGTGCGAGCGCTCCTCCGAGAAGGCGAAGTCCTTGCGCAGGCAGGTTCCGGCGGTCAGGCCGGGCATGGCGATCCCGCCCCGCGGATAATCGTGGTTGATCAGGTCGATGACCTCAAACACATTGGCCCCGTAGCTCTCGCAGTCCATCATCAGCAGGTTGGGGAGCGCGAAGGTGGCGTAGCGCAGGATGTTGGTCCAGATCTTGGCCAGCTCGGCCTGGACCGGTGTGGTCTTGACGATCGGCGCGCCGAACACGCTGAACACGGCGGCGGTGTGCTCGGTGGAGGCCTCGCCGACGCCGCCGACGATGCAGGGCAGCGTCCCAATCTCCTGAAGGAACTTGCCGGCCGCGATCCGCTCCGGAGCATGAGCCACGAACACGTCCTCGCCGACCCGCAGACCCCGCCGCTTCTCCAGGTAGCCGGCCACAAACTCGGTCGTGCCCGGGGCGATGGTGGAACGCAGGATGAGCGCGTGCCCGGGGCGCAGCAGCGGCAGCAGGTCGTCGACGGCCGCGCGGACCTGGCGCAGGTCGGATTCGACGTGGGAGAACGAGGGTGTGCCGATGGTGATGATGATGTCGTCGGCCCGGGCGGCGTCGGCGGCGCGATCGGACAGCTCCAGGCGGCCCGCGCGCTGCACCCGCTCCAGCATCTCCTGGGTGCCGGCCTCGCTGAACGGCATCCGGCCCGCCCGCAGCGACTCCAGGATGGCTGGGTCGTGGTCGACGCCGAGCACCCGGAGGCCGCGATCGGCGAAGCACAGGGCCAGGGGCAACCCCACCCGGCCGAGCCCGATCACCGATATGTAGCGCGTCTCGTTCATCTGCCTACCGTGGTTAAGGTAGCCGCGCACTGCGACGAAGCGGCCGGAGGGTTACTGGGAGGCGAGGTCCGGGTCGGTGACGCTGCGCAGCGGCGGGAGGCCCGGTTCGGCCTGGTGGCCGCGCACCTCGCCGACGAAGGCGATGCGGTCCAGCCGGGCGATCTCACGCTCGCCCTCCACCCGGGCCGGATGGCCCTCCGGGAGATCACGGACGAGCGTCCGGATGCGGTTGCGCAGCTGGAGCGCGAAGTGCGGGGTGGAGGCGCCCATCAGCTGGCGTATGTCCTCGACGGTCGGCTGGTGGTCGGGCTTGAGGCGGTCTGGGTGTTCGGACTGGCTCATTTGGAGGAGGTCTGGGGGACGGCTTCGAGCAGGTTGTCGACTTCGGCCTGCACCCCGGCGGAGATCGCGCTCTGGTCGCCGATCATCCAGCCGTGGTTATAGACCGCGGCGGTGGGGCCTTCCTGCGTGTACCCCGGGGTGGCGTAGTTGAGGAAGAAGTTCAGCACCGTGCCGGGAAGACTAGAGGGCTTGTCGACGAGCAGCTGTGGCCCGTAGTCGCCGCTGGCGGAGAGTGGCGCCGCCGCCGCCGCGTCCTCCGGGCGGGCGGCGTTGAGCAGCACATAGCCGTGGCCGGGGCTGCGCATGGCCCAGCCGAAGCTCCCGGGCACATGGGCGCACGGCTGGCCGTAGGCGCAGGCGGGATCCCGGTAGGTGGCGAACGCCACCGAATTGGCCGCGGGATCGCTGGCGCCCACCCGCTTGACGGTGCCGAACGGGCGCAACTGCCGCAGGACGGCGTCCGGGATGACGCTGGGTGGCCCCAGCACGTAGATGTGGGCGTGCTGGTGGGCCTGGAGCGCCTGCCGGGTGGCGGCCGGGACCCCGCTGGAGTTGACGAACAGGACGGGGTTGCCGCTCTCGGCGGCCCATCCGGCGGCGGGCATGGCGTAGGCCGGGTCGCTGGCCGAGGCGATCACCACGTCGCTGCTGGGCCGTCCCGCCACCGCGGCCACGAACCGGTCGATCCCGGCGGCCAGCGCATACGGATCGGGGCCCTTGACCGCGGCGGCTCGCAGGTGGGCGGGGGTGGGAACGTCACCGATGCGGATGACCTGAGCCCCGCCGATCGGACCGGAGCCGGTGGGCGCCAGCTGGGAGAGCGCCTGCGAGGTGGCGGTGGGAAGTCCGCCGGCGCCGGACAGGAGGATGGGCGCTCGGATGGGCGGCGCCATGAGCACGGAGGCGGCCAGCGCCGCCTGCCAGTCGTCGGTGGGGGCGAGCGCCACCGCGGCCGGGTGGGTGCCGGGAGCCGCCGACGGAAAGACGGCCAGGGCCACCCCGGCGGCGTCGGCGGCCGGATCGGCGCCGTCGACGCGGGTGGTGTTCTTGGTGGCCAGGACCGGGAAGCCGAGCCGCTGGGACGCTTGGGGGCTGGCCGCAGGGACGCCGCCGCTGGTGACCGTCGAGCGGACGGTGTCGGTGCGGTGGAGCAGCTTGGTGCCGCCGCAGGCGGCCAGGGCCAGAGCCAGAGCGGCGGCGAGGGCGAGGATCGCGGCGATGCGAGAGGAGCGGGAACGCATCGCGCTCGGACGTTAGCGAGCGGTGGGGGCGGCGGCGCTGGTCGCTCAAGGGTCGGCGGCGGGGGGCCGACCATCCGGTCCAGGCGGCATTTATGTATATTGCCGCTCGCCTAATCCGCGGGCTCAAACATCCGCGGAGCGGGGGACCCACGCAGATCATGGGGCGAATTCCGCGGTGAACCCGCGGGAGGCGCAAGCTCTTTTAGCGCCAGCCCGTCAGCTAACCCCGCCGGCCGACGAAAGAGGACGAATTGCGGGTGAAACACATCCTGACGGGGAGCGTGGCGCTGCTGGCGCTGGCGACGGCGCCGGTCGCTCTGGCGGCCGGTGGCGGCGGGGCGGGGCTGGGGACGCCCGCCGGCTCCACCAAGTCGATCAAGCAACATCACCGGCACGCCCGCAAGCATCCCAAGCGGCGCACGACCGCCGGCGCCGATGTGCGGTCCGCCGGCTCCGGACCGGCCGCCCCGGGCACCGGGGGCGCCGGCATGAGCGCTCCGGCCGGGACGCCGAGCACCCCCAGCCGTCCCACCGTGCCGGGCACCGTGGCCAAGATCGTCAACGGCCTGGCCTACGCTCCCGCCGATGCGCCGGCTGAGGTGCAGAAGGCCATCTGGGCCGGCGATGCCATCCGCCACAAGCCCTATGTCTACGGGGGTGGCCACGGCACCTGGAACGACAGCGGCTATGACTGCTCCGGCTCGGTGTCCTACATTCTGCACGCGGCCGGCCTGATCAAGACCTCGATGGACTCCAGCGACTTTGAGACCTGGGGCAGCGGGGGCCTGGGCCAGTGGATCACCGTCTACACCAATCCGGGCCACGCCTTCGTGCAGATCGCCGGCATTCGCCTGGACACCTCGGCCGAGCAGGATCCCAATCCGGCACCGGGCAGCGGTCCGCGGTGGCGGCCGCTCATGAAGAGCACCGGCGGGTACCAGGCGCGCCACCCGGTCAGCTTCTAGGACCCGGGCTGCCGCGCCGGCATCTGCCTGCGCGCCCGCGGCCCGAGAACGTCAAAGGCGGCAATGAGGGCCGGTTCGGCGGGGGGGTCTTGGGGGCTGACTTGTCCTATACACAAGTGAGGCCCCAAACCCCCCCGGGAGCCCGGCCGCCCCGAGCGCCCCCGCCGCGGTCAACCGTCCTCAGCGGCGGCGCGGCGGGCCACGATCTCCTCGCGCTCGGCCAGGCGGTTGGCCCTCCGGAGCTCGGCCTCTCGCAGCCGCCGCTGCGCCACCGGGGTGTCGGCTCGGAGCGGGGGCACGGGGGCAGGGCGGCCGTCGGCGTCGAGCCCCACCATCGTGAGGTAGGCGGTGTTGGTGTGGCGCGTCTCGCCCGCCAGCGGGTTCTCGGCTTCGACCCGGACTCCGACCTCCATGGACGAGTGCCAGGCAGCGTTGACGGTGGCTCGCAGAGTGACGAGCTCGCCCACGTAGATCGGCACCAGAAAGGCCATGCGGTCCATGCCGACGGTGACCACTCGCCGGCGGGCGTGCTTGATGGCGGCGAGGGCCGCGGCCTCGTCGGCGAGCTTCATGATCGTGCCGCCGTGGATGTTGCCCGCGCTGTTGGCATCGGTGACCCCCATCCAGTGGGTGATCTCAGCGCAGGATTCGGCCACCGGTTTTGGCTGCATCGCGCCATCCTAATGTCCGCGC
Organism: uncultured Solirubrobacteraceae bacterium; assembly: GCA_963753235.1. GTDB lineage: Bacteria > Actinomycetota > Thermoleophilia > Solirubrobacterales > Solirubrobacteraceae > Palsa-465. The sequence goes on from CAVWBJ010000003.1 coordinate 617,002, forward strand.
ATCGCTACCCTATGGCCAGCAAGCCACTCGCTAAGGAGGATGCGATGCCGGGCCTCTCCGGGCGCATGTCCACCGTTATCAAAGCCAAGATCTCAAAGCTCCTCGACCGCGCCGAGGATCCGTCGGAGACACTGGAGTACAGCTATCAGAAGCAGATTGAGCTGCTTCAGAACGTCAAGAAGGGCATCGCGGACGTCGTCACCTCCAAGAAGCGGCTTCAGCTGCAGGAGGAGAAGTACCGGCAGCAGGTCGTCAAGCTGGACACCCAGGCCCGTCAGGCGCTGGCCGCCGGCAACGAGGATCTCGCCCGCACCGCGCTGGAGCGCAAGAACGGGTTGCAGGCCGAGCTGCAGTCGCTGGACACCCAGATCGCCGAGCTGGAGCAGCAGCAGGAGCAGATGACCGCGTCCGAGCAGAAGCTGCGGGCCAAGATCGAGCAGTTCCGCTCCAAGAAGGAGGTCATCAAGGCCCAGTACTCGGCCGCCGAGGCGCAAGTCAAGATCTCCGAGGCGGCCACCGGCGTGGGTGAAGAGATGGCCGACGTCGGGCTGGCCATGCAGCGGGCGCTGGACAAGACCGAGAACATGCGGGCCCGCGCCAGCGCGGTCCAGGAGTTGGAGGCGGCCGGGACCTTTGAGGACCTGACCACCCTGACCCCGGGCGAGGATGACATCGATCGACAGCTCAAGCAGCTGTCGAGCTCCAGCGCGGTCGATGACGAACTGGCCAAGATGAAGGCCGAGCTGGGCACCGGGAGCAGCGCCCGCGGCGAGCTGGGGGCGGGTGCGCCCGGCGACAGTGGGGCCGGAGGTGAGACCGCCGCCGGATCTGGATCATGATCGTCCGGATCGCCACGGAGGGCCAATACCAGGTTCCGGACGCCGAGACCGAGCAGCTCAACGCGCTGGACAACCAGGCCGTATCGGCCTGTGAGGCCGGCGACGCCACCGTCTTCGGCGAGGTGTTCGGCCGCCTGGTGGACTACATCCGCACCCACGGCACCCCGGTCGGCGAGGACGAGCTCGTCGGCTCCGACATCATCCTTCCGCCGCCTGACGTCTCCCTGGAGGAGGCCGCGGCGGAGTTTCAGGGCGAGGGTCTGATCCCGGGCTGACCCGCTCCGCCTCGGCTTGCCTTCAGCCCGTCTCGCCTCAACCGGCCGGCCGGGTCAACAGCGCATCGACGGCCTCTGCCGTTCGCTGCCAGCTGAACTGCGCCGCGCGCCGCCGCCCCGCCTCCGCCAGCGCCGACCGGGCCGCCTGATCGGTGGCGGCGCGCACCACCGCGGCGGCCATCGCCGCCGGATCGTCGGGATCGACGAGCAGGGCGGCATCGCCGCAGGTCTCCGGCAGGGCACCCCGGTCGGCGGCCACCACCGGGGTGCCGCAGGCCATCGCCTCCAGGCAGGTGAGACCAAAGCCCTCATAGCGCGAGGGCAGTACGAACGCGCGGGCCCCCGCGTACAGGCCGGGGAGATCCGGCTCGGGGATGTAGCCGAGCCGGCGCACGCCGGGCGTCGCCGCCACATCGGAGAAGTACGGGCGGGCGTCGCCGGCCCAGACCAGTTCGATGCCGTGCTGTTGAAGCGCAGCCGCCGCAGGGGCCAGGGCGGCCACGTTCTTGCGGGCGTCGGCGGTGGCGAGCGTGAGCACATAGGGCCGCGCCAGGCCCAGCCGGCGAGCCACGTCGGGCGCGGCGGCTGCGGCAGCCCGGGGCGGTGAATTGCTCGCCGACTCCCCCGGCAATCACGACCACGCGGCCTGGATCCAGCCCGCCCAGGGTCAAAAGCTCCCGGCGGGAGAACTCGGACACGGTGATCACGGTGAGGGCTCGCCGGGCGGCGGCCAGTCCGACGCGGGCGTGCCAGAGCCGGTAGGTGCGTGAGTACGCCTCGGGCTCGCGGAGCACGGCGGCATCGTGCACCACCACCACGTTGCGCGGCCAGGCCACGGGCGCCAGGTTGGCCGGCGAGAACACCACCCCGGCCCGGAGCCGGGCGGCGAGGGCGGGGAGGACCAGCTGCTCCCAGCCCTGGGCCAGGGCGCGCCGGCGGGCGCGGGGCCGCGGCTGGGCCAGGACGTAGCGAGCGGGGTCCAGCCGGCGCAGCCGGCGGTTGACCTCCGCCGTCCAGCGTTCGACGCCCGTCACCGTGGGCCGGGTGGCCGCCCGGTGGTTGAGGACGATCAGCGGGGAGGCGGTCATGCCGCCGGCCGGGACGACAGCGCCCCGGCGGCGGCGGTCACCGCGTCAGGCGGTAGCGGGAGTCGCCGGCTCGGCGCTGCGCTGAATCCACTTCGAGCTGCACGGGATCTTCGACCGGTCGCAGCGACCCGCGTAGGCCCGGGCGATCTCGGTCACCTCGTTGAGCAGGTCGTCCTGGAGGCGGATCGGGTCCAGGCCGAGGTCGAGCAGCTGGCGGTTCTCCACGAACAGCTCGTTCTCGGCGGCCTCCTTGCGCGGGTTATCGACGTAGTCGATCTCGGCGCCGGTCATGCTGGACACCAGCTTGGCCAGGTCACGGACCCGGTGACACTCGGTCATCTGGTTGAACACCCGCACCCGGTCGCCGTGCTCCGGCGGGTTCTCGATCGCCAGTTGGATGCAGCGAACGGTGTCCTGGATGTGGATGAACGCGCGGGTCTGGCCGCCGGTGCCGTGGACGGTGAGCGGGTAACCGACCGCCGCCTGCATGAGGAACCGGTTGAGCACCGTCCCGTAATCGCCGTCGTAGTCAAAGCGGTTGATCAGCCGCTCGTCCAGACGCGTCTCGGCGGTCTGCGTCCCCCACACGATCCCCTGGTGCAGATCGGTCACCCGGACGCCGTCGTTCTTGTTGTAGAACGCGAACAGCAGCTGGTCCTGGGTCTTGGTCATGTGGTACACGCTGCCCGGGTTGACCGGATACAGGATCTCCTGCTCCACCTCGGTGCCCTCGTCGGTGTCGATCTTGACCCGCAGGTATCCCTCCGGGATCTTGACCCCGGCGGTGCCGTAGCCGTAGACCCCCATCGTTCCCAGATGGACGACATGGGAGTCGAGCTCGGCCTCCACCAGGGCGGTCAGGAGGTTATGGGTGGCGTTGACGTTGTTGTTGACCGTATAGCGCTTGTGCCAGGGGCTCTTCATCGAGTACGGAGCGGCCCGCTGTTCGGCGAAGTGGACGACGGCGTCGGGCTGCCAGTCGACGAGCAGGTCGAGCATGACCCGGTAGTTCTCGGCGACGTTGAAGCGGTAGAACGGGATCTCGCGCCCGGTGATCTCCTTCCAGGCGGCCAGCCGGGTGCCGATCGGCCTGATCGGCGTCAGCGAGTCGGCCTCCAGTTCCACGTCGGCGTTGCGACGGGCCAGGTTGTCGACGATGGCGACCTCGTGGCCGCAGGCCGAGAGGTGAAGCGAGGTGGGCCATCCGCAGAAGCCGTCACCGCCGAGAATCAGTATGCGCAAGGTATCTCCCTTGTCCTATCCGTCTTGAGTGGCTCGCGTTCGCCATCGCGAAGCGGGCGCTGCGAAGGGGTTTCGGCTCCGTCTGAGAACACCGAGCCAGTCGACGAGAGTAGCGCACCGCCAAGCGGCAGCCGGCCGGCGACCGGGCCGCAGAGCCAGCCGACTTTACACGAACTTTAGACCGGGATGCCCCACAGCGGGAACCAGCGCTGCAGCTCCGGCTCCACCGGCAGCTCGGCGCCGATCTGCGCCTTGAGCACCAGTTCGCGCTCGCTGTCTCGCCGGTGGTCGCCCGTCCCGGGCACGAACGGGTAGAAGTAACCCCGCTTGTAGTTGTAGATCCAGTACACCGGCCGACCGCGCTCGTCCTCCACGGCGAACACGGCGCACAGGATCCGATCGCCGTAGCCGCCGTCCTGCAGCGCCCCGGAGACGGCGTTGATGCCGACCACCAGGCTGTCGAAGTCGGTGCCGCGGAGGATCAGCCAGCTGAAGCCGTAGCTGTCCTCGGAGGTCTCCACCCGGGTCTGGCTGTCGGCGGCGGTGGCGGAGACCACCTCCCGCATGTCGCGCACGATGGCGGCGAAGTCCGCGGTGGCCAGCGATTGAAACACGATGGCCGCGCTTCCGCGGCTGCGCAGCCCCAGCTGGGTCTCAAACGTGACATAGGCGGTACTGATGGCAAACAGCCGGTCCGCGGCCGGCTGGTCCAGCTTGCGCCGGCCCACCAGGATGTCCCGCAGACCCATCAGCGCGCGCCCTGGAGCTGAGACTCCAGGCGCTGGAGGGCGGCGATCCGGGCCTCCAGCGAGGGATGCGTGGAGAACAGCGAGGCGATGCTCTGCTTGGCCTTGGGCGGAAAGATGTAAAACGCGGCCATCTCGCCGGAGGCGGCGCGCAGGTCCTGCTGGGGGATGAGGTCCATGCGGTTGGAGATCTTCATCAGGGCCGAGATGAGCGCGCTGGGCCGCCCGGTGATGATCGCCGAGCCGCGGTCGGCGGCGAACTCGCGGTACCGGGAGAGGGCCTGGATGAGGACGAACGAGATCACGTAGACCAGGCCGGAGACGAGTACCACAACGGCAAATCCGGGGCCGTTGTCGTCCCGGTCGTTGCCACCGAACCCGCCGAACAGAAAGCCGGTCTGCACGATGAAGCCGGCGACCGAGGCGAAGAAGCTGGCCACCGTCATCAGCATCACGTCGCGGTTGAGGACGTGAGTGAGCTCATGGGCGAGCACCGCCTCCAGTTCCGCGGGTTCCAGCATCGACAGCAGCCCGGTGGTGGCGCACACGGTGGCGGTGTTCGGCGACCGGCCAACCGCGAACGCGTTGGGCATCGGCGTGTCGGCGATGGCCACCCGCGGCATGGGCACGTTGGCCTGGATGCACAGGCGCTCGATGATGGCGTGAAGCTCCGGGGCCTCGGCCGCGGTCACCTCCCGCGCCCCCATCGTGGCCAGTGCGATCTTGTCGGAGGTGAAGTACTGGAGCAGGAACAGCCCGGCGGCGATGACGGCCACCGCCACCGCCCCCACGCCGGCGGCGATGAGCACGGCAATCAGGACCACGTAGACGAGCCCGAGCAGGAACATCGTCGCCAGCATCCGGGTCTGGAGGCCGCGATCCTTGCCGAATGAAACCGGGGCGGGCATGACCAGACCCATGTTGTCAGAGACCTGATCCGGGCCGGCGGCGTGGCCGGCGTCGATTTGGCCCTCGGTGACCGGCTCGGTCGCCTGCGGTCAGGCAGCGAGACCGGGCTCCAGGGTCCGGCGGATGAAGCGCAGGCTGACCGCCTGTAGCTCCTCGTCGTGCTGGATGGAGCGGTGGTGGCCGCCCGGAACGGCGATCAGCCGGCTGGCCGGGTGCCGGGCCTGGGCGGCCAGCTCCCGGGAGTGCTCCACCGGTACCACCTCGTCGCCCTCGGCGTGCATGAGCAGTAGCGGCACCGCGAGCGAGCGCACGGCTCCCGGCAGGTCATGATCCTCCAGCCACGCGAGCAGGGAGTCGGTGTCGGCGGCGAAGCGCAAGCGCCCGGCGCGCAGCCCGCGCCGCAGCCCGTCGGCGCTGGCCGGGCAGATGGCCACCACGGCGCCGGCGCCGGCCGGCTCGGCGGCGGCGATGGCCAGATAGCCACCCAGGCTGGATCCCCGCACCGCGATCGGCGCCCGCGGGTCGCCCAGCGCCTCGCGCAGGCGCCCGGCCATGACCACCACATCCCCAACGGCGCCGCCGTCCAGGCGGCCCTCGCTCTCGCCGTGTCCGCGCTGGTCAAAGCAGATGACGGCCAGGCCGAGGGCGACGGCGGCCCGGGCGAAGTCATGGTGGCTTTCCTTGCTGGATCCGGCCCCGTGGATGACGACCACGCCGGCCCGGGCGGGCAGTGCCGGGGCGGGGACCAGCCACAGGCTGTAGGCCAGGCCCTGGCGGGTGCCGGTCTCGGCGGGGAGCAGCGGGTCGACGGTGCGCAGCGGCCACACCATATCGTTAGGGGCCGTGAGTGCCACGGCGTCTCAGCTCTCCCACGTCTTCCCGTACGGCAGCCGCATCAACCAGCGGGGCCACCTGGAGCTGGGCGGATGCGATGCGGTGGAGCTGGCGCACCGGTTTGGCACCCCGGCCTACATCGTGGTGGAGGACGATCTCCGCCGCCGGGCGCGCGAGTTCGCCGACGCGCTCAGCGCCCGCCACGCCGACCGGGATGTCCTGTTTGCCTCCAAGGCGTTCCCCTGCACCGCGGTCTACCGGGTGCTCGCCGAGGAGGGGCTCGCCTGCGACGTGGCCTCCGGCGGCGAGCTGGCGCTGGCCCGGCGCGGCGGGTTCGACCCGGCGCGCATCTATATGCACGGCAACGCCAAGTCCGACCGGGAGGTCCGCCAGGCCATCGAGGCCGGGGTCGGTCACATCGTGCTCGACTCCGACGATGACCTGGAGCGGGTGGCGCGCATCGCCGCAGAGCTGGGCCGGGAGCAGGAGGTCCTCCTCCGGGTCACCCCCGATGTCTCGGGCGACACCCACCATGCCATCTCCACCGGCCAGGCCGACTCCAAGTTCGGCTTCTCATTGGACCAGGCGCGGGCCGCGGTGGCCTCCCTCACCCGCCATCCCTGGCTGCGCCTGGTCGGTCTGCACTTCCACATCGGGTCCCAGTTGTTTGAGCTGGAGCCGTTCCGGGAGGCCGTGCGGGCCATCGCCACGCTGGGGGACTTCCCGGTCTACAACCTGGGCGGAGGGCTGGCCGCCGCCTACACCACCGATCAGCACCCGCCGACCGCCGAGCAGTGGGTGGAGGCGATCGTCGATGTCGCCCACGCCGAGCTGGGGCCGGACAACCGGCTGCTGATCGAGCCCGGGCGGGCGCTGGTGGCCAACTCCACGGTGACGCTGTACACGGTGGAGACGGTCAAGCGCAACGTGTCGACCTGGGTGGCCGTCGACGGCGGGATGTCGGACAACCTGCGCCCGATGATGTACGGCGCCCGCTACGAGGCGGTGCTCGCCGACCGGCCGACGGCGCCCGGGAGCGGACGCTGCCACCTGGTTGGCAAGCACTGCGAGTCCGGTGACATCATCGTCCGCGATGTGGAGCTGGCCGACCCGCGGCCGGGAGACGTGGTGGCCACCCCGGTCACCGGCGCCTACGGCTACGCCATGGCCAACAACTACAACGGGGTGCCCCGCGCCCCGGTGGTGTTCGTCCGGGACGGCGACGCCCGGGTCGTGGTCCGCCGGGAGACCCACGCCGACCTCTCCAACCGGGACGTGGAGCCGTGACCCGACCGTTTCGCGTCGGCCTGCTCGGTCATGGCACCGTCGGGGCCGCGTTCGCCGTGTTGCTGCCCCGGCAGGCCGATCGGATTGCCCGGATCACCGGGCTGCGTCCCGAGCTGTCCGGTGTCCTGACCCGGACCCGCGGATCGTTTGACGAGATCCTGGAGGACTCCGATCTCATTGTGGAGCTGATCGGTGGCCTGGACCCGGCACGCCAGTACCTGCTGACGGCGATGCGGGCGGGCAAGCACGTCGTCACCGCCAACAAGCAGCTGCTGTCCCACCACGGCGAGGAGCTGTGGGAGGAGGCCCGCGTCCAGGGGGTTCAGCTGCGGTTTGAGGGGGCGGTGGCCGGCGTGGTCCCGGTGATCCGTGTCCTCCAGGAGTCCCTGGCCGGCGCCAGCATCGACCGGGTCCACGGCATCGTCAACGGCACCACCAACTACATCCTCACCGAGATGGCCCGCACCGGGGCCACGTTCAGCGAAGCTCTGGCCGAGGCGCAGCGGCTGGGCTACGCCGAGGCCGACCCCACCGACGATGTCAACGGGCGAGACGCTGCCGCCAAGATGGCGATCATCGCCCGCCTGGCGTTCGAGACCCCGGTCCACATCGACCAGGTGCGGGCTGAGGGCATTGAGCACATCCAGCCCGACGACCTCCAGTACGCCCGAGACCTGGGCCTCGGACTGAAGCTGATCGGCACGGCCGAGCGCATCGGCGAGCGCGGAATGTCGGTCAGGGTCTACCCGGCGTTCCTGTACCCGGGCCACCCGCTGGCCTCGGTCAACGGGCCGTTCAACGCGGTCACCGTCGAGTCGGAGGCGATCACCGAGATCACCATGTCCGGCCCCGGTGCCGGCGGGCCCCAGACGGCCAGCGCGGTGCTCGGTGACGTCATCAGCGCCATGATCCCGCCGGCGTCCACACCCCCCGCCACCGAGAGCCTGGAGATGGTCTCCGACACCATGTCGTCGTTCTACCTGTACCTGGAGGTGGCCGACGAGCCCGGGGTGCTCGCCCGCGTCGCCCACGTGCTCGCCCTGCACGAGGTGTCGGTCAAGTCCGTCGTCCAGCGCGGCATGCGGGATCAGGCGCGGCTGGTCATGGTCCTTCACCCGGTCCTGGAGTCCCGGTTCGCCGCCGCCATGGAGGAGATCGGTCGGCTGGACATCATGCGCGGGCCGCCCCGGGCGATCCGGGTCATCGAGGAGGAGTTCGGGTAGGGTCCGGCCCTCCATGCGCGCCATCCAGATCACCGAGCTCACCGGCCCGGACACCGCCCTGACCCTGGCCGACGTCCCGGAGCCGGAGCGTCCGTCGCATCCGATGACGCCGGGCAGCGGGGTGGTCGTCGACGTCCGGGCGGCCGGTGTGTCGTTTCCGGAGCTGCTCCAGACGCGCGGCGCCTACCAGGTCAAGCCGCCGCTGCCGTTCGTGCCCGGCGCCGAGGTGGGGGGCGTGGTGCGGGCCGCCTCCGAGGACGCGCCGGTGCGCCCCGGGGACCGGGTGGCGGCCTTCTGCGGCCTGGCCGGCTGGGCCGAGCAGGCGGTGGCCCCGCCGTTCTTCACCTTCAAGCTCCCCGACTCCTGGGACTTTGCCCAGGGGGCGGCCCTCATCCTCAATTACCACACGGTCTACTTTGCGCTGAAGATCCGGGGCCGGCTGGCCGCTGGTGAGACGGTGCTCGTCCACGGCGCCGCCGGCGGCGTCGGCACCGCCACGCTCCAGGTGGCCAAGGCGCTCGGCGCCACCACCATCGGCGTCGTCTCCACCGACGCCAAGGCCGAGGTGGCCCGCCGGGCCGGGGCCGACCACGTCCTGCGGTCCGACGGCGCCTGGAAGGACGAGGCGCGCGAGCTCTCCGCTGGCGGTGTGGACGTGGTGCTGGATCCGGTCGGCGGGGACCGGTTCACCGACAGCCTGCGCTCGCTGCGGGAGGGGGGCCGCGCGGTGGTGGTCGGCTTCACCGGCGGCTCGATTCCCGAAGTGCGGGTCAACCGGCTGCTGCTCAACAACACCGAGGTCGTCGGCGCCGGCTGGGGGGCCTACGTGATGGGCCACCCCGAGCGCATCACCCAGATCGGCGACGCGCTGGCGACGATGATCGAGGCCGGCCAGATTACGCCGGTGGTCGGCGCCCGGTTTCCCCTGGAACGGGCGGGCGAGGCGCTCGGGCTGCTCGACGGGCGCGGCGCCACCGGCAAGGTCGTCCTCGACATCGCCACCGAATAGGTTTACCGGGGATGCCGGGGCTGATTGAGCGCTACCGCGAGCGTCTCCCGTTCGACGCTGACGATCCGGTCGTCTCCCTGGGGGAGGGCAGCACGCCGCTGGTGCCCGCGCCGGGGCTGTCGGAGCGGGTGGGAGCCGAGGTGTGGTGCAAGCTGGAGGGGCTCAACCCGACAGGTTCGTTCAAGGACCGCGGGATGACCTGCGCGGTCTCCGCCGCCGTGCGGGAGGGGGCGGAGGCGATCATCTGCGCCTCCACCGGCAACACCGCCGCCTCGGCCGCGGCGTATGCCGCCCGCGCCGGTCTGCGCTGCGCGGTGATCGTGCCCGACGGCAAGATCGCCACCGGCAAGCTGGCCCAGGCCCTCATCCATGGGGCCCGGGTGATCGCCTTGGCCGGGAACTTCGATGTCGCCCTCACTCTCGTCCGGCGGCTGGCCGCCACTCATCCGATCTCGCTGGTCAACTCGGTCAACGAGTACCGGATGGAGGGGCAGAAGACCTCGGCGTTTGAGATCGCCGAGGAGCTCGACTCAGAACTCGACGCCCTGTGCGTCCCGGTCGGCAACGCCGGGAACATCACCGCCTACTGGCGAGGCTTTCAGGAGGTCGACTGCGCCCCGCGGATGCTGGGGTTCCAGGCCGCCGGCGCGGCCCCGCTGGTGCAGGGCGCGCCGGTGGAGCACCCGGAGACGGTGGCCAGCGCGATCCGGATCGGAAACCCGGCCCGGTGGGAGGATGCGATGCACGCCATGACCAGCTCCGGCGGGGCCGTCCACGCGGTCACCGACGAGCAGATCCTCTCGGCCTATCGCCTGCTCGCGTCCACCGAGGGCATCTTCTGCGAGCCGGCCTCGGCGGCCGCCGTGGCCGGCCTGCTCACTCACGGCGCCGGCGACGCGCAGCGCATCGCCTGCGTCCTTACCGGCAACGGCCTCAAGGATCCCGACACGGCCCTGAGCCAGGTGGGGGCGGTGGTTCCCTGCCCGGCCGAGTTCGCCGCCCTGGAGCGGGCGGTTCTGGGATGAGCCTGGGCCGGCATCGGCGGGTCCGGGTGCCGGCATCCACCGCCAACCTCGGCCCGGGGTTCGATGTGATGGCCGCCGCGCTCGCCCTGCATCTGGAGCTGGAGGTGGCCGAGACCGGCCGGTTCGCCGTCCACACTGAGCTTGACGTCCCGCGGGACCGGTCCAACGTGGTGGTGCGGGCATTTGAGCGGCTGCACCCGGCCGACGGGTTTGAGTTCCACGTCTCCTCCGCCATCCCCATGAGCGGGGGGCTCGGCTCCAGTGCCGCCGCCGTGGTGGCAGGGCTGCTGGCCGCCGATCACCTGTTCGAGCTCGACGCCGATGTCGGGGCCCACGCCGTCGCCCTGGAGGGCCACCCGGACAACGTGGCGGCCGCGCTGGACGGCGGCTTTGTCATCTGCGGGGAGTCCGGGAGCCACCGGTTCGACGCGCCCATGGGGCTGGAGGCGGTCCTGCTCATCCCGGGCACCTCGGTACCGACCGCCAGTGCCCGGGCGGCGCTCCCGGAGGTCGTCCCCCTCGCTGACGCGGTGTTCAACGTGGCGGCGGCGGCCACGCTGACCCTGGGGCTGGCGACCGGCGATCTGGAGCTGATCGCGGCCGGACTGGACGACCGCCTGCACCAGCCCTACCGCGCTGCGCTATATCCGCGCTCGGCTGAGCTGCTGGCCCGGGGGCGAGAGCTCGGCGCCTTGGGGGCCACGATCTCCGGTGCGGGCCCGACTGTCCTGTTCTGGTGTCAATACGAGCAGACCGGCGTGGTCACGGAGCGGCTGCGGCGGGAGGCCGAGGGGTGGGCCACGGTGGTCCGGGCTCCGTTTGAGCCGCGAGGCGCCGACGTCTACGAGCTCTGAGCAGCCCGGGAAGGCTCGGCCGGCGCCAGCTCCCGGGTGAGCTTGCGCAGTGGCCGGCGGGCCTCGTCCATCCCGAGCCGCCGCAGCAACTCGTCGGCCACCTCCAGGTAGTCCACCGCCAGATCCGGACGGTAGTCCAGGATCGAGACCGCCCGCTCGGCCGACTCGGCGTAGGCGATCGACGAGCGGATCGTCGTCTGGATCAGCTTGTCGCGGTAATGCTGGCGCAGGGAATCGAACGCCTCCCGGGAATGCCTGGTGCGCATGTCGGCGATGTTGAGCATCACCCCCAGCCATTCCAGATCGGGATTGAGGCTGTCCTTGGCCAGTTCGATGACCTCCAGGGCCTGCTCCACCCCCTGGAGGGCGAAGTACTGCGCCTCGGCGGAGAGCAGGGCCCAATCAGAGGCCACCAGCGCGTTGACGGTGAGCAACCCCAGCGCCGGGGGACAGTCGATCAGGATCAGGTCGAAGTCGCCGCCGATATCGCGCAGCGCCTTCTTGAGCGTGAGCTCGCGGCCCATCTTGCCGCCCAGGGCGAGTTCGGCCTCGGCCAGCCCCAGGTTGGCCGGGATGATCCCGTTGTGGACCGCCTCCCGGGCCCTGGCCCGGCCGCCCAGGACGTCGCCGATGGTCGGTGACGCGTCGGGATCGACATCCAGGTAATCCGACAGGTTTCCCTGGGGGTCGAGGTCGACCGCCAGCACCGAGAGGCCGATCCGGCGAAACACATCGGTCAGGGTCCTGACCGTGGTGGTCTTGCCGGTGCCCCCCTTCTGGGAGAGGACCGAGATCGTGACGGGCATCCGGCCCGGACTATAGGCGAGGCGCCCGGTGGCCGAGGCGAGGGCGTCCGTTACCGACCGGAAACTGGAAGATCAGGCGGCGGATGCACTCGCGCCCGGCTCCGGAGAGTGGCTGTAGCGCATGCCGGAAACCACCGGTACGTCGATGAAGTGCAGGTGGTGGCGACCGATGACCACCTCGTCGCCGTCGGCCAGCGTGCTCCACTCCACCCGCTCCCCGTTGACAAACACACCGTTGAGGCTGCGGTCGTCCAGCACCCGGAGCCCGTCCGGCTGGCGGACGATCAGCGCGTGCCGGCGGGAGACCGTGGGGTCGTCGAAGCGAATGTCAGCGGCCAGGCTGCGGCCGATCCGCGTCCACTCCCGGGTCAGCGCGTAGGCGACGATGTCGTCATGGGCGCGGTAGGCGATGTACTGGCCCGGATCCTCCAGGCCGGAGCGCAGCTCATCCAGCCAGCCGCGATCCTCCACGTCGGGGTCGACTTCGACGATCGCCTGCTGCGAAGTGGTGAACAGCGATGAGCGCACGAACTCGGTGCCGCCACAGTTGGGGCAGGCCGGCAGTTCGTCCGCGGCATCCAGCGATACGGGAAAGTCACACTCTGTGCACCTGAACGTGCCGGTCCCAGCGACACTGCCTGACATCCAAGCCTTCATGCCCGTCTCCTCGCTACGGATTCCGGCGGCTCCGCGTTCGGGATCAAGAAAACTGCAGAGCTCACCGCGAGTTGCAGCAAGCATATCCTGCCCGGCTAAGGGGTTCTAAAACCGTTAACCGGTCTGTCGTGGACGAAAAGCGCTGCAATCCGCAGCAAAGCTCACAAACTTGCAGGTGACGACCCGCCGGGAGGAACTGCCGGCCGGGAGACGAAGACCTTCGCCATGCCGGAAACCCTCCGTGACATGCTGGACCTGGAGCTGGCGCTGCTGCGCCGGGGGCTGGACGAGCGGCTGGCCGGCTCGGAACGCTGCACCTGCTGCCATCGCACGCCATTGGTCGGCGAGCGCGTCTATGTCTACGCCTCCGAGGTCATCGCCTGCGAGCTCTGCCGGCGCCGCCGGCGCGAACCGCCGCGTCACAGCCGGCTGGTGCACGGCCCGGAATTCGGCCACACCATGCGCATCACGGATCAGCGCGCCGCCGCCTGAGGGCGCGCTCAAATAACATCAGCGCGGTGGAGCCCTTCACCGTCTCGACCACCATCTCACGCCCCCGTGAGCAGGTCTATGAGTACCTGTCGGATATCGCCAATCACCCGGAGTTCACCGACCATTACCTGGTCGACTGGCACCTGACCCGGGAGGAATCGATCGGCCAGGGGGCCGGAGCCCGGTTTCGGATGAAGGCGCCACTCAACCGGTTCGCCTGGGCCGACGTGACGTTCGTCGAGATGCAGCCGCCGTTCCGAATCGTGGAACGAGGGCGGGGAGGCAAGTACAACCGGATCCGGATGCTGGGGACCTACACCCTGTCCCCGGGGCCGGGCGATACCACGCGCGTCCAGTACACGTATGAGACCGAGCCCTCGCTGCTGTCCGACCGCCTGATGGAGAACTTTGGCGGCCGGTCCTGGGCCCGCCGCAAGGCGGCCAAGGCGATGCGCCGCCTGCGCTCAATCCTGGAAGAGGGACGCGAGCGGGGCGGCCGCGCGACAGTCGAGGGGCGCTGAGCTTGCGGCCGGTCGCTCAACCGCACCCGCTGGTTAGACTGTCGGCCGCTGTGAACGGCCGCCGCCTCCTGATTCTGCTCGTCGCCCTGGTGAGCGCCCTCGGCGTCGCCGCCTGCGGCGGGAACTCGCCGGCTCACCATGCCGGGGGCCAGTCCAGCGGCAACCACGCGGCCGACGCCAACAACAACGGCGCCTACGTCCAGGCGGGCCCGCTCACCTATCAGCTGCAGATCTCCCGCCAGCTCAACCAGTACCTCCGGGAGGACTCGCAGTATGTCCGGGGCCTCCCCGCCGGCACCTCACCGACCCTGCCGCCCGACGAGCTCTGGTACGGCGTGTTCCTGTGGGCCAAGAATCAGACCGATCGCCCCCAGACGACCATCGATCACTTTGAGATCGTCGACACCCAGGGCCACACGTACTACCCGCTGCAGCTGAACACCGCGCTGAACCCGTTCGCGTGGACCTCGGAGACGCTGCGGCCCGGATGGGTCCAGCCCAGCCCGGAGACGATCGCCGGTCAGGGGTCGACCCAGGGCGGGCTGCTGCTGTTCAAGGTCAATACCAGCGTGTACTCCAACCGGCCGCTGACGCTGTACATCCTGGGCTCCAGCGACCAGAGGCTCGCCTCCATCTCGCTTGACCTCTAGGGGCGTGCGGCAGGGACTGATCGCTGGGCTGGCGGTGATCGCCGCCATGGTCGCGCCGGCCGCGGCGCAGGCGCGATGGAGCCATCCGTTCGACCTCCAGGCTCCCCAGGGTCTGGATGTGCTGGCCCCCCAGCTGACGATCTCGGCCGGAGGCGCCGCGGCCGCCGTCTTCGGCCTCCAGGACGTCGACGTTCCCGGCAGCTCCGCCGGCTACCTGACGCTCCGGTCCGCGGGCGGCGCCATCACCGCGCCGAGGCCGATCACCCCGGCTCGCCAGATCCTCGACCTCGCCTACGACGGCCGGACGCTGGAGTTGCTCACCGGCGCCGCTGGAGCGGGCCAGACGTGCTGCGATTCAGTCCAGGCGGTGGCGGTCGGGGCCGATGGCTCCCCGGCGGCGCCACGCCGGCTGGTCGGCGGGCTGGCGGGGGCCACGCTCGGCCGGCTGATCACCCTGGCCGACGGCCAGATGCTGGCCGCCGTGGCCACCGAGCGAGGCGTGTGGGTGGTGCAGTCCAGTCGCGGCCCCCGGTTCGCCGGTCAGCACCTGCTCACCGGCGCCGGGCAGATGCCGGAGACCCTGGCCGCGGTGGCGCTCGGCGGCGGCGCCTCGCTCGTCGCCTGGACCGCGGCGCGCGCCGGGGCTGACCCCCGCTCGGTGACCGGCGCCGCCGGGAGCCGGCGCAGCGCCCCCCGCCGGCCCCGGACCTTGGTGCGCGTGCCGGGTGGGCACCGGATCGACGAGATCGGGCTGGCCCGGCGCCCGGGACAGGCCACGCTGGCCTGGGTGGAGAGCTGGTATGACCGCCGCGGCACCTACCACTCGGTGGTCAACGCGGTCGATCTGGCGCCCCACGCCCATCCGCGGACGCTGTCGCCGGCCAATCGGCTCGCCTCCGGGCTTCAGTTCGCCGGCGATGCCGCCGGAGACCAGGTGGCCGCCTGGGAATCATGCACGGTCAACGACGCCTGCGCCGCGGACGCGGCGATTCGGCGCCACGGCTCCGGGTTCGGGGCGGCGCGCCCACTCGGCGCCGTCGATGCCGCCCAGACGCCGGCGCTGGCGATGGGGCCCGGTGGTCAGGCGGTGGTGGCCTGGGTCCGCGGCGGTGATCCGGTGGCGGCCGCGGCCGGGACGCCGGGCCGCGCCTTCGGCGCCCCCGTGGTGCTGTCCCGGGCGGGCTATGCCCTGGACATCGACGTGGCGGTCGGACGGGGGCGCCAGGCCGTGGCCGCCTGGTCGCAGGGGACCCTGAACCCCAGCGTCGCCGGCGTCAGCGGATTCTGAGGAGTCCTGACGGGGCTCCCGCAGACGGGAGACCCATCAGCCGCCCAGTCCGGCGACCAGCACCTGGCGGACCGCCGGGGCGGCCGCGGTGCCGCCCGCGCCCTGGTCTGGGAACAGCGCCCCGCCGACAATCCGGGGATGACCCGCGGGGGCGTAGCCGACGAACCAGGCGTCGGTGTTCTTGGGGTTGGAGACGTTGGCGTTCGCCTGGGTCTGGATCTCGGCCGTCCCGGTCTTGCCCGCCACCACCACGCCGGGAATCTGGGCCGAGGTGCCGGTGCCGAACGCTACGACCGCCTCCATCATCTGCTGGACCTCGTGGGCGACATGCCGGCTGGTCACCCGGACGAACCGGGGTCGCTGGTGGGCGAGCAGGGTGGGGATCGGACGGCGCCCGCCCATGGCGATGGTGGCCGCCACGTCGGTCATCTCCAGCGGCGTGGTCTGGACCAGGCCCTGGCCGATCGCCGAGGAGCCGACGGCTAGGGCGTCACCGATCCTGGCCGCCGAGGGAATGGTGCTCTCGGCCGCGCCCGGGATGGAGGACGGCTGGTTGAAGCCGAACCGCTCGGCGGTGGCCACCAGGGCCGGCCCGCCCAGCCGGGCGCCCAACGGGGCGAATACCGAGTTGCAGGAGACCGCGAACGCGTTGAGCAGGGTCCCGCCGCAGGACTCCCCATCGGCGTTGTGCAGCGTGTAGCCGTCGATGGTGGCGCCGGTGGCCACCGGGAATGTGCTCCCCAGCGTCACTATCCCGGCCTGCAGGGCGGCCGTGGCCGTGATGATCTTCATGGTGGAGCCGGGGGGCTGAACGTCGGAGAAGGCGATCCCGGCCAGCGCCAGCACGGCACCGGTCCTGGGGTTCATGACCGCCATCCCGGCATACTGGCCGCCCAGCGCCGCCACCGCCGCCCGCTCCATCGCCGGGTTGATGGTGGTGGTCACCGGCGTGCCGGGCACCGCCGTCACCCGGGCCAGCACCCGGTGGCCGGCGAGCAGGGTTCCGCCCAGCCGACCCGCCAGCTGCGCCTGGAAAATGTGCTCCAGGCCATCGAGTCCCACCTGGGTCCCGGCCGGATAGCCAAGCGCCCGGTAGGCGGCGACCTGATCGGCCGGGACGGGGCCGAGGGTCCCCACAATCTGCTGGGCCACGTCCGGGATGGGTGAGGACCGGCCCGGCCCCTGGGCGAGCGGTGTGCCGTCGCTGGCCAGCAGCGTTCCCCGGGCCGGCAGCGTGATCCGGCGGCGCAGACGCTCACCTGGACGCAGGCCCGGGAACAGGACCTCGCCGGAGTAATGCACGTGCGCAGTGGAGCCACTGCCGCTCATCGGCAGCCGCAGCGTCTCCCGCAGCACCCCCCACAGGCGAGTGTCGACCCACATCCGGACCGTGAACGTGCTTCCCTGCAGGCTCCCCATCCGGATGACCCGCATCGATGTCGTGGTGGCCACACCGGCGGCGGTCGCCAGCTCCCGGGCGAACCGCGCCTCGGTGAGGCGCGCCCGGGACGACGCGTCGAGCAGCGTGTACATGCGGCTGTAATCCCGCTGCTCCCAGGCGGTCACATACCGGGCGACAACCTGGCGGTCGCCCTGGCCGGATCCGGTCGCGAACACGGCGCCGGCGGCGAACGCGGCGACGGCCAGGAGGGCCACCGGCGCGGCCCGGGTCAGGACACGGCGACGCCGGCCTCGTTGCCGCCCATGGCGACGCGGCGCGCCCGCCACAAATACGCTCCCCTGTGCCACCGTGGCCACAAACGGTAGAAGATCCGTGTCCTCGCCTCCTCACTAATCTGATCACGTGACCGCCCTCGACTGGGTGATCGTCGGGTTCACCGTCCTCCTGGCCTTCTACGGCTACCTCCAGGGATTCATCGTCGGCGCCCTGTCGCTGGCCGGTTTTGCCGTCGGCGCCTTCCTGGGAACCCGCCTGGCGCCGCTGCTCCTCAACCAGGGATCGCGCTCGCCCTACGCGCCGTTGTTCGGGCTCCTGGGCGCGCTGCTGGCCGGCGGGGTGTTCGCCTCTGGGCTGGAGGGGGTGGGCGCGCGCGTGCGCAACACCATGCGCATCCCCGGGCTGCGCACCGTCGACGGCCTGCTGGGGGCGGCGCTGACGGCCTGCGTGGGGCTCGGGATCGCCTGGATCGTCGGCGCCGTGGCCCTGGATGCCTCCAGCTCACCGCCCCTGCGCGCCGACCTCCAGCGGTCGACGATTCTCCGCGCCCTGGACGGGATCCTGCCGCCGTCCAGCCCCATCCTCAACGCCCTGGCCCGGTTCGATCCCCTGCCGTCCGTCCATGGACCGGCCGCGGACGTGCCGGCCCCCTCCGCCGGCGTCCTGCGCAGCCGCGGCGTTCAGGGCGCCGGCCACAGCGTGGTGCGCGTGTTCGGCACCGCCTGCGGCCTCGGGGTGGAGGGGAGCGGCTGGGTGGCGGCGCCCGATCTGGTGGTGACCAATGCCCACGTGGTGGCCGGGGAGACCGACACCGCGGTCCAGGTGGGCGGAGTCGGCGCCGGGTTGGCGGCGCACGCCCTCCTGTTCGATCCGCGCAACGATGTGGCCATCCTCAGCGTGCCGGGGCTGTCGCTCCCCTCACTGCCGATGGCGCCGGGCGCCGCCCCGGGGACCCCAGCGGCCATCCTCGGCTATCCCCTGGACGGGCCGTTCGACGCCCAGCCGGGACGACTGGGTCAGACGCAGACCGTCAACACCCAGGACGCCTACGGGCAGGGCCACGTCACCCGCACCATCACGGCGCTGCGGGGCCGGGTACGTCCCGGCAACTCCGGTGGCCCGATGATCGACAGTCACGGGGACGTGGTGGCCACGGTGTTTGCCGCGCTCACCGGCACGGCCCACGCCGGCGGCTTTGCCGTGCCCGACAGCGTGGTGCGCGGCGACCTGAGCCGGGCCCTGCGGCACCCCCCGGTGCCGGTCGGCACCGGCGGCTGCGCCAACTAAATCGAAGATCAGGCCCTGGCGGGCGGCGGTCTGCGCGCCGCCCGCCTCAGGCCGTGATTGCCCCCGGACGTTCCTCGGCCATCTGTTGCACCACGTCGAGCCCCACTGCCCCCAAGAGCTCTGGATGGTGATGAGCGAGGTGAGCCTGTGCCGCATCGAAGAGCTCCTGCTCGGATGTCCCGGCGAGTTGCGCCCCACACTCGCAGTAGGCGATCCGACGAGGTTCTCCTTGGCTGAGGGTCATATGTCCCTGTGGTCGATGCGACCGCCGGTATCACCCGGGCGATACCGCTGTTGCTGGTAGTCCGCGGCCCCCGGTGGCCGCGGGTTGGCAACCTGTCAGGGCTCCGTTGGCGATACGTTTCCACAACGTTGCCGGAACTTGTCCAAGTTGCAGAGCGGACTCGGATCCAGCTGTGTGGGCGCCTGTCGGTCGAGCTGGACGGCGTCGAGCTGGTCAGATCGCTGCGCGGCCGGCAGGTACCGCTCCTGCTCGCCTACCTGGTGCTCAACCGGGCGAGGCCGGTGGGGCGCGAGGAGCTGATCGGCGCGCTCTGGCCCGACACCGCCCCGCGCTCGCAGGACGCCGCCATGCGCACTCTGCTGTCCCGCCTGCGCTCCGTGCTGGGCGCCGACGTGGTGGCCGGCCGCGACGAGCTTGCCCTGGAGCTGCCCGAGCCGGCCTGGGTCGACGTGGAGGCCGCCGCCACCGAGGTGACCCGGGCCCAGCAGGCCCTGGAGGCCGGCGACGCCCGGGCGGCCTGGGCGGTGGCCCAGGTTCCGCTCAATATCGCCAGCCGCGGTCTGCTGCCCGGCACCCAGGCCAGCTGGCTGGAACCCCGTCGGCGTGACCTGGCCGACATGCGTCTGCAGGCGCTGGAGGTCATCGGTCGCGCCGGGCTCAGCCTCGGCGGCACCCAGCTGGCCTCGGCTGAGCGAGCGGCGCGGACGCTGATCGAGGCTGAGCCCTACCGGGAGTCGGGCTACGTGTTGCTGATGGGCGCGCTCCAAGCCCAGGGCAACGTGGCCGAGGGGCTGCGCGTGTTTGAGCAGCTGCGCTCCCTGCTCCGCGACGAGCTGGGCACGATGCCGTCGCCGGAGGCGATGCAGACCCATGAGCGGCTCCTGCATCCGGCGGCGGCCCGAGGCGCCGGCGCGACCCTGTCGGTGGGCGCGGCCGGCGGCATCGAGATCTCGGCCGAGCTGGCGGCGGCCGCGGATACGCCGCTGATTGGGCGGCGCACCGAGATGCTCCGGCTGGAGGCCTGGTGGCAGGAGACCGAGGGCAAACGGGTCATGCTGCTGGCCGGCGATGCCGGTATCGGCAAGACCCGGCTGCTGGCCGAGACCGCGGTGCGGGCCCACGCTGCCGGCGCCATCGTCCTGGCCGGCCGCGCTCCTGAGGAGACGCTGGTCCCCTACCAGCCCTTCCTGGAGGCGCTTGGCCACTATGTCTTCCGGGCGCCGCTGGAGGAGCTGCGCTCGGTGGCCCGGGAGTACGGGGCCGAGCTGGGCCGCCTGATCCCGGAGCTGCGGCGGCGGTTGCCGGAGCTGCCCGCGCCTGACCCGGGCGACCCGGAGACCGACCGGTACCGGCTGTTTGAGGCCGTGGCCGGGCTGCTGGGGGAGATGTCGGCGAGCCTGCCGGTCCTGATCGTGCTGGACGACCTGCACTGGGCGGACCGGCCGACGCTCCTCCTCCTGCGCCACCTGGCCCGCTCCCCGCATAACCGCCGCGTGTCGATCCTCGGCGCCTACCGGATGGTCGACCGGTGGAGCGAGGGGTTTGAGTCGGCGCTGGGCGGACTGCGCCGAGAGCGGCTCATGGTCCAGTTGGACATCGGGGGTCTGCCGGAGGACGAGGCCTCCGAGCTCGTCCGCCTGCGAGCCGGCGGCACGCCATCGTCGAGCTTCTTGGAGGCGCTGTATGCCGAGACCGAGGGCAACCCGTTCTTCATCGAGGAGATCGTGCGCCACCTGGTGGACTCCGGGGTGCGCGCCCAGGAGGCCGGCGCCGGTGAGCTGGAGCGGGTGGGCCTGCCCGACGATGTCCGTGATGTCATCTCGC
Organism: uncultured Solirubrobacteraceae bacterium; assembly: GCA_963753235.1. Classification (GTDB taxonomy): domain Bacteria; phylum Actinomycetota; class Thermoleophilia; order Solirubrobacterales; family Solirubrobacteraceae; genus Palsa-465. The sequence continues at coordinate 637,780 of CAVWBJ010000003.1, forward strand.
GGCGCCTGCAGCGGCTGGCGCCCACCACGATCGACTGGCTGCGGGCCGCTGCGGTGATCGGCCGCGACTTCGACGCCACGCTGCTGGAGCGGGTGCTGGGGGTCGACGAGGAGCGCTTCCTGTCCGGGTTGGAGGACGCGACGGATGCTGGGCTGGTGAGCGAGGCGCCCGGGGACCCCGGGCGCTACAGCTTCTCGCACGCGCTCATCCGAGAGACCCTGTACGGGGGGATGTCCTCCACCCGGAGGGCCCGACTGCACCGGCGGGTGGGCGTCGCCCTGGAGCAGCTTGACCCGGAGCACCCCGAGGCTCAGATCAGTGCGCTGGCCCTTCACTTCACCCGGGCGGCCGAGGACGAGGACGCCGAACGGGCGATCCGGTACGCACTGGCGGCCGGGGAGCAGGCGACCGCCATGCTGGCCAACGAGGAGGCAGCCGAGCATTACGCCCGGGCCCTGGACGTCCTGGAGCAGTTCGACCCCGAGGACATGACTCGCCGGTGCGAGCTCCTCCTCAAGCTCGGGGAGGCCCGGGTGCGCAGCGGCGAGCGGCCGCTGGCCTGGGCGACCCTGCGCGAGGCGGCGGTGCTGGCCGGCCGGCTCGGCGACAGCACCGGCATGGCGCGGGCGGCGATCGGCGCCTCCCGGCGCTACCTCCAGCCGCCCGGGGTGGTCGACGAGGAGCAGATCGCCCTGCTGGAGCGGGCCCTGGAGATGCTGCCCGCCGAGGAGAAGCTGACCCGGCTCACCCTTCTGTCCCGGCTATGCGGCGCCCTGTATTTCTCCGACCGCCGCGAGGACATGCACCGCCTGAGCGCCGAGGCGGCGACCATCGCCGCCGAGCTGGAGGATCCGCTGGCGACGGCTCTGGCCGCCGCCACCCGCCGCCGGGCCTACTGGGTGCCGGGCCACCTGGAGGGGCGCCTGGCGGACTCCACCGAGCTGTTGCGGGCGGCCCGGGAGGCGGGCGACATCGAGCTCACGCTCCAGGGGCATGCCTGGCTGGTCGTCGATCTGCTGGAGAGCGGCGACCGGCGTGGAGTGGAGGTCCAGATTGAGGCGTTCACCCGGGGTGCCCAGCGGCTGCGTCAGCCGCTGTATCTGTGGAACGCCGGTGTCTGGCACGCCATGATCGCCCTGCTGGAGGGGCGGCTGGCGATGGCCGAGGAGCTCGCCTCCTCGGCTCTGTCCGGCGGAATCCGCAGCGAGGGGGTGACCGCCCCCCAGTACTACGCCACCCAGATGCTCGGCATCCGGCGGGAGCAGGCGCGGATGGGAGAGTTGGAGGCTCCGGCTCGGGAGCTGGTGGCCTCCAATCCGCGCCGGCCGGCCTGGCGGGCGGGCCTGGCGGAGCTGCTGCTCTCCACCGGTCGGCGGGAGGAGGCCCAGGCCGAGCTTGACCTGCTCGCTGCGGATGACTTCGCCTCCGTCCCGCCGGACGGCGACTGGAAGCTGGTGGCCGCCCTCATGAGCGAGGTGGCGGCGGGACTCCGGGACGCGGTGCGCGCGGCCCGCCTGTATGAGCTCCTGCTCCCGTTCGCCGGCAGCCAGGTGGTCATCGGAATGGGGGCGGTCTGCCTGGGCGCGGTCAACCGTTACCTGGGCTGCCTGGCGCTGACCGCCGGCAACCGAGGCGAGGCGGTGGAGCATCTCCGCCGCGCCGTGGCCGAGAACGCCGGGCTGGGTGCCGTGGTGGAGCTGGCCCACGCCCAGCTTGACCTGGCCCGGGCCCTGGACGGGGGCGCCGAGGCCGCCGAGCTGATCGATACCGCCGCCGCCACGGCCAGCGAGCGGGGGCTTCCCAAAGTGGCTCAGCGGGTGACGGAGCTGCGCGACGGCTGATGGGAGAGGCCGCTCCGGGCGATTTGCCCAGAGCGCTACCCTCCGCGGCCTATGTCCAAGACGCTCGTCATTGCCGAGAAGCCATCCGTGGGCCGCGATCTGGTGCGCGTGCTCCCGGGCGCATTCACCAAGCAGGGCGGAAAGGGTGAGGAGTACCTGGAGGGCCCGGAGCACGTGGTCACCTGGGCCGTCGGCCACCTGGTCCAGCTCGCCGACCCGGACGAGTACGACGACAAGTTCAAGAAATGGCGGATGGCGGACCTGCCGATCGTGCCCGACCAGTTCAAGCTGGTGGTGCGCGACGAGCGCTCGCGCAAGCAGATGACCGTGGTCAAGCGGCTCCTGGGTCGCGATGACATCGACCTGGTGGTCAACGCCTGTGACGCCGGCCGGGAGGGCGAGCTCATCTTCGCCTACCTGTACGAGAAGGCCGGCTCCCGCAAGCCGGTTCAGCGCCTGTGGCTGAACTCAATGACCAAGGAGGCCATCCGGTCCGCCTTCGCCGGCCTGCGGCCCGCGGCCGAGTTGGCCACGCTGGAGGCGGCCGCGCGGTCTCGCTCGGAGGCGGACTGGATTGTGGGCATGAACGCCACGCGCGCGGCGACCATCCGGCTGCGTTCCTCCTTTGACGGGGCGGTCTCGCTGGGACGGGTCCAAACGCCGACGTTGGCCATCCTGGCCCGCCGGGAGGAGGAGATCCGGGCGTTCCAGCCCGAGCCCTACTGGCTGGTGGACGCGTCGTTTGATGTGGTGTCCAACGGGCCGCGACCGTATGAGGGTCGCTACCACGCGGGGGCCAACCCCCGGCTGAAGACGGCCGCGGAGGCCCGGGCGGTGGTGGAGGCGGTCCGGGACCAGACCGGCACCATCACCAAGCTGGAGAAGTCCGAGCGCAAGGAGCGCCCGCCGCTGCTGTATGACCTCACCTCGCTGCAGCGCGACGCCAACCGCCGCTTTGGCTTCACCGCGCGGCGCACGCTGGCCGCTGCCCAGCGTTTGTACGAGGAGCACAAGGCCCTCACCTACCCGCGCACCAACTCCCGGTACATCACCGGCGACATGGTGCCGGACATCAAGCCGATCGCCGAGCTGGTGGGTGGGCAGCGTGAGTACACCGCCGCCTCCGAGTACGTGCTGGGGCTTGACGTGCTCCCGTTGGGCCGCGTGGTCAACGACGCCAAGGTCACCGACCATCACGCCATCATTCCCACCCGGTCCGAGCGCCACCCGGTGGACAAGTTCGACGAGGACGAGCGCCGCATCTACGACCTGGTCGTCCGCAGCTTTTTGGCCATCTTCCACCCGGACGCGGTGTTCGAGAACACCCGGGTGGAGACGACGGTCGCCGAGCACGTGTTCCGCACCCGCGGCAAGGTCATGCTCGTCCCCGGCTGGCGCGGGGTCTGGGGTGAAGGGGTGGCGGGGGACGGATCTGAGCGGTCCGACGAGGACGAGGGCACCGAACAGCAGCTGCCCCGGCTGGAGAAGGGCGAAGACGCCCGCGTGGTGGAGGTGGAGGCGGCCGAGAAGGAGACCAAGCCGCCGCGGCGCTACAGCGAGGGCACTCTGCTGGCCGCCATGGAGACCGCCGGCAAGCTCGTCGACGAGGAGGAGCTGCGCGAGGCCATGAAGGACTCCGGGATCGGCACCCCGGCCACCCGGGCCGCGATCATCGAGCGGCTTCTCCAGGTGGGGTACATCGAGCGGGACGGGCGGTCGCTGGTGGTGACCGAGAAGGGCCTCAACGTCATCCGTCTGCTCGGCGAACACCCGCTCACCTCGCCAGGCCTGACCGGAGACTGGGAGCACCGGCTGGCCCGGATCGAGACCGGGGATGACTCGCGCGAGGCATTCATGGGCGACATCGTCAAGTTCACCGAGGACACCGTCGGCGAACTGGATACCAAGCTCAAGGACGTCCGGATCCCGCGGGCCAACCTCGGTCCGTGCCCGGTGTGCGGACGGGACATCGTGGAGAACCGCAAGGGCTACTCGTGCTGGTCCCGGGAGGATCCCGGGTGCGGCTTTGTCATCTGGAAGGCCAAGGCCGGCAAGCAGATGCCGGTGGCGGTGGCCCGGGAGCTGATCAAGACCGGACGCACCGAGAAGGCGATCACCGGTTTCAAGGGCCGCTCGGGCAAGGGCTTCCGGGCCCGGCTGGCCCTCATGCAGACCGACGAGGGCAAGTGGCGGGTGGAGTTCGACGAGCCCTGGGCCCGCGAGGGCGCCAAGCCGCCCGACGCCGACGAGGCGTCCGAGGCGGGCGAGGCCGCCAAGCCGCCCGATGAGGCCGCCGAGCAGCCCGCCGCCGCGGCCTGATCTGACCACGCCGGCCCCCCGCCGCGGCCTGATCTGACCACGCCGGCGACAAAACTGGTCCCTGGGCCCAGGAACGTCGCCAACGTCGCGGCGGCACCGGTCGTCGGGGTTCACCGCTGCCGTTTCCTTAGCTGTCGGCCCCGCGCGCCAGACTGGGGCCATGTCCCTCACGCTCGTGCTCGGACCGGCCAACTCCGCCAAGGCGGGGGAGGTCCTGGGGGCCTACGCGGCCGCCGCCCGCCGGGGCGCGGTGCTGGTGGTGCCCACCGCCACCGACGCCCGCCATTACGCCCGGGAGCTGGCCGGCCAGGGCGCGGTGCTCGGTTCGGTGGTCACCTTCAGCGGCCTGGCCGGCGAAATCGCCCGCCGGGTCGACTACGGGGGGCGGCGGCTGACTGACCTGCAGCGGGCCCGGGTGCTGGAGCGGGTGGTCGGCCGCTCCCGGCTGGAGGTGCTCGCCCCCTCGGCGTCCGCGGCCGGATTTGCCGCCGCGGCCGGGGAGTTCATCGCCGAGTTGGAGCGCGCGCTCGTCGATCCCCCGCGGTTCGCCGCCGCCCTGCGGCGCTGGGCCGCGCAGGACGTCCGCCGCGCCCCGTACGCCAAGGACCTCGGCCGGGTGTACGCCGACTATGTGCGGGAGCTTGACCGCCTCGGCCGCGTCGACCGGGAGCTGTTTGCCTGGCGCGCTCTGGATGCGCTGCGGGCCGACCCCTGGCGGTGGGGCGGGGATGCCGTCTACTTCTACGGCTTTGACGACCTCACCCCGCTGGAGCGCGATGCCGTGGAGACACTGGCCCGCATCCCCGGCGTGGAGGTGACGGTCTCGCTCACCTACGAGCCGGGCCGGGCGGCCCTGAGCGCCCGCGCCGAGACCGTGGAGGAGCTGCGGCCCCTGGCCGAGCAGGTGCTCCAGCTGCCCGCCCAGGACCAGTACTACGCGCCCGGGTCGGCGGCGGCGCTGCACCACCTGGAGCGGGGGCTGTTCACCGAAGATCCTGAGCCGGTGGAGCCCGGCCAGGCCGTGATCCTGCTGGAGGCCGGGGGTGAGCGGGCCGAGGCGGAACTGGTCGCCGAGCGGGTGGCCGCGCTGCTGGCCGCCGGGGTGCCGCCCTCGGAGATCGTCATCGTCCACCGCTCCCGGGTGGCGGTCGCTGCCCTGTTTGCCCGGGTCTTTGCCCAGTACGGCATCGCTCTGCACACCGGGCAGCCGGTCCCGCTCGGCCACACCCCGCTCGGCCGGGGGCTGCTGGCCGGGGCCCGGTGCGCCGTCCTGGACGACCGGCAGACGACCGCCCAGGACCTGCTCGCCTACCTGCGCACGCCCGGCACACTGAACCGCCCGGAGGTGGCTGACGCGCTTGAGGCCGAGGTGCGCCGGGCCGGCCTGCGCACGGCCGGCCAGGCCCGGGAGCGGCTGGGATGGGAGCTGCCGGAGCTGGCCGCCCTGGCCACCACCGCCGATCTGCCCGGAGAGCTGTGCCGGCTGGCCCGCCGGCTGTTGGCGGCGCCCCACCGCGGCGCGGCGCCGGCGCTCACCGACAGCGAGGCTCTGGACGCCCGGGCGCTGGGGGCGCTGGTGACCGCCGTCGGCGAGCTGGCCGAGCTGGACCTGACCCCGCCGCCGGCGGAGCTGCTGGCGCTGCTGGAGGCGATGGCGGTGCCGACCGCCGGGCCCGCCGCCAACGGCGCCGCACAGGTGCTGCTGGCCGAGCCGCTGGAGATCCGGGCCCGCCGGTTCCGGGCCGTGTTTGTGTGCGGCCTGCAGGAGGGCAGCTTTCCCCTGCCGGCCCGGCCCGACCCGTTCCTCTCCGACGAGCGCCGGCGGGAGATCGCGGTGGCCTCCGGCCTGGCCCTGCGCCCCCGGGAGGACGCGCTGGCCGCCGAGCGCTACCTGTTCTATGCCGCCGTGTCCCGCGCCACCGAGCGCGTCTACCTGGCCTACCGCAGCTCCGATGAGGAGGGCAACCTGGCCCTGCCGTCGCCGTTCATCGCCGACGTCGCCGAGCTCCTGGCCCCGGACTGGCGGGAGCGACGGGGCCGCCGGCTGTTGGCTGACGTGGTCTGGCCGGCGGACGCCGCGCCCACTCCCCGGGAGCGCCGGCGCGCGCTGGCGGCTCAGGGCAGCCGCCTGGCCGGAGACGATCCGGAGCCCCGCCGGGTGCTCGGAGCCGACGCGCTGGCCCGGGTGCGCCACAGCCAGATCCTGTCGGCAGGAGCCCTGGAGACGTATGGCGACTGCCCGGTGCGGTGGCTGATTGAGCGGGAGCTGCAGCCGGAACCGCTCGCGCCCGAGCCGGACGCCATCACCCGCGGCAATGTCATGCACGACGTGCTGGAGCGGCTTCTGCGTGAGCTCGACGGGCCGCTCAGCCCCGCCTCGGTGGGGACCGCGCGCTCGGTTCTGGAGCGGCTGCTGGCCGAGCTGGCCGGGGACGGCGGTCCGGAGCTGGTGCCGGGCGGCTCCGAGCTGGTGCGGGCCGGGGCGCTGCGGGCGATCGAGGCCGACCTGCGCCGCTATCTGGAGCACGAGGCGGCCACCGGCGGCGGCTGGCGGCCGCTGGGACTGGAGCTGCGGTTCGGCTTTGACACCGAAGGCGAGACGGACTCGCTGCCCGCGCTGGCGCTCGGCGCCGGCGAGGAGCGGGTGCTCATCCGCGGGATGATCGACCGCGTCGACGTCGATGGCCGGGGCCACGCCGTGGTCCGCGATTACAAGAGCGGAGCCCGCCGGCCTGACTGGGCCGGCGCGCGCTGGAGCACCGATCGCCGTCTCCAGGTGGCGCTCTACATGCTCGTGGTCCGGGAGCTGCTGGGGCTGGAGCCGGTGGGCGGCTTCTACCAGCCGCTGCGCGGCGATGACCTGCGAGCCCGCGGCGTGTTTGTGCGCGGGGAGGATGGGGGCCGGTGGGCGATGGGCAGCGACGGGCGCGAGCCCGCCGAGGTGGAGGAGATGCTCGCCGACGCCGCCGGCCGCGCGGTGGCCCTGGCCGCCTCGCTGCGCACCGGGGAGCTGACGCCCTGCCCGGCCAATTGCTCCCGCGACGGCTGCGCCTACCCGGCCATCTGCCGCGCTCAATGACCGTGACCGAACCGATCCGCCGACGGCTCGCCGGGGAGCGCGCCTGGACCGCCGAGCAGCAGGCGGCCATTGAGCGCCGGGATGGCGACCTGCTGCTCGATGCGGCCGCCGGCAGCGGCAAGACATCGGTGCTGGTGGAGCGGTTCGTGGCCGGCGTGCTCCAGGACGGCATCGACGTGGCCGCCATGCTGACGATCACGTTCACCGAGAAGGCGGCGGCCGAGCTCCGGGACCGCATCCGCGGACGGCTCCGGGAGCTGGGCGCGGTGGAGGCGGCCCGGAGCACCGAGGGAGCGTTCATCTCCACCATCCACGGGTTCTGCGCCCGCGTACTTCGCGCCCACGCGCTGGCCGCCGGCCTGGACCCGCACTTTGATGTGCTGGACCGCACCGCGTCAGAGCCGCTCGCCACCGCCGCGTTTGAGGATGCACTGGAGGAACTGGCGCAGGCCGGCCCGGCCGCCGTCGATCTGATCGCCGCCTACGGGGCGCCGGCGCTGCGCGCGGCCACCGGAGGGGTGTATGCGCTGCTGCGCTCAGGCGGAGACCATCACCCGCGGCTGCCGGCGGTGCCGGCCGACCAGGCCAGCGCGGCGGCGGCCGATCTGGCCCGCGCGGCCGCCGTGGTGGCCGCCGAGCTGGGCGCGGTCGACACTCCGGGTAAAAGCGTGCTGGAGGCGCTGGACCGGATCGGCCGCTGCCTGGAGCTCGTCCGGGAGCTGGACAGGGAGTCCGCCGCCCTGTGGCCGTCCGAGCTGGAGGCGGTCAAGCTGCCCCGCAACGGCGCGGCCCTGAGCACCGACGCCTGCCTGGCCTACACCGAGGCCCTGGGCGCCCTGCGCACGCAGCTGGCCGCCCGGGCGGCCGGGCCGGTCCGGGATCTGCTCGACCGCCTGCTGGAGGCGTTCGGCCGCCACTACACCGAGCGCAAGCGTGCCGTCTCCGGGCTGGACTTCGAGGACCTGGAGCTGATCACCCTCCGGTTGTTCGCCGACCAGGCGGAGCTGCGCGAGCGCTACCGCACCCGGTTTGAGCGCATCATGGTCGATGAATTCCAGGACACCAACCGGGTGCAGCTGGAGCTGATTGAGGCGATCGCCCGCGACAACCTGTTCACCGTCGGCGACGCCCAGCAGTCGATCTACGGCTTTCGCCACGCCGACGTGGAGCTGTTTGAGCGGCGGGGGGAGCGACTGGCGGCCCTGGGCGCGCGCCAGACGCTGCAGACCAACTTCCGCTCCCGCCCGGAGATCCTGCGCGCGCTCAACCTGGCCTTCGCCGAGGAATCGGCCCCCACCCACCCCCGGTTCAAGCCGCTACGCCCGGGGCGGGCGGATGAGCCACCGCCCCCCGCCCCCGTGGTGGAACTGCTGCTCGTCGACAAGGCCGCCGACTGGGAACAGGAGGGCGTGGCGTCGCCCTGGCGCGTGGCCGAGGCGCGGCTGCTCGCCGACCGGGTGGCCGACCTGGTGGCCGAGGGCTGGGCGCCCGGAGAGATTGTCGTGCTCATGCGGGCCACCACCGATATGCGCGCCTATGAGCGGGCGCTGGAGCACCGGGGACTGCCAACGTACGTGATCGGCGGGCGGGGCTACTGGTCCCATCCCCAGGTCGTCGACCTCCTCGCCTACCTGCGCACGCTCGCCAACCCGCGGGATGAGGAGTCGCTGTACGGCGTGCTTGCCTCGCCCTTCGTCGGCATCTCGCTGGACGCGCTGGTCATCCTGGCCGCCGGAGCCCGTCAGCTGGGGCGCGACCCGTGGTGGGTGCTGGCCGAGTCGCTGGACGAGCTCGCCGGCCTCTCCGGTGCGGACCGAGAGCGCCTCCGTGGGTTCCGGGGGTGGTTTGCCGCCGAGCGCCGGCGGGCCGCCCGGTGTGCCACCGAGGAGCTGATCGACGCCGCGCTGGTGGCCAGCGGCTATGACCTGGCCATGCTGGCCATGCCCGGAGGGCGCCGCCGGCTGGCCAACGTGCGCAAGCTCATGCGCCTGGCCCGGGAGCACGAGGCCGAGCATGGGCCCGACCTGCACGGCTTCCTGGCGGTGGTGGGCGATCGCCAGACCGGGCGCGCGGCCGACCCCCGGGAGAGCGAGGCGCCGGTGGAGGGGGAGGGGCTGGATGCGATCCGGCTCATGACCATCCATCGGGCCAAGGGCCTGGAGTTCAAGGTGACGGTCGTCGCTGACCTGGGTCGCTCCGTCCGCCCTCCGGCGGAGATCGTGCGGGTCACCCACGACGGCGAGCTCGGGCTCCGCCTGGCCCGCCCCGGGGCGGCCGGTCGTGAGCCAGCGCTCTCGTACCGGGCCATCGGCGAGCGCCGGCGGGCGGCCGAGGAGGCCGAGGAGCGCCGGCTGTTCTACGTGGCCATGACCCGGGCGCAGGAGCGCCTGGTGCTGAGCGGCGCCCTGAAGTTCGACGGGTTCAGGGGCGACGGCGGGCCCACCGGAGGCGGGCCGGCGGCGTGGATCGCACCGGCGTTTGTGCCGGAGCTGGGAACGGTGCTGGACGCCGGAGGCGGCGAGCTGGACCGTGACGGCGCGGTCATCTCGGTGCGGGTCGGCCGCCCGGAGGATCGTCGCCCGGACGCCGACCCGGGGCCCGCCCCGGGGTCCGCTCCGGGGCCGGCGGGCCGGCCCCGCGCCGCCACGTCCGGTCCGCAGCTCCCGGGGTCCGGTCCCGAGCCCCCGGCGGCCTCCTCCGAGCCGGCCCCGGCGCCGCCGGGGCCGCCGGCGTCGCCGCCCCCGGTGGCCACCCTCAGCTACTCGGCCCTGCAGGAGTACGAGCGGTGCGGCTACCGCTTCTACGCCGAGCGGGTGCTCGGCCTGCCACCCGGGCCCGACACCGCCGGCGACTCCGGCGCTCCGGCCGGGCCCCGCAGCGCCGCGGACCGCGGCGTGCTGGCGCACGCCCTCCTGGAGCGGCTTGACTTTCGCCGGCCGCTGGCGCCGGCCGCCGACGCGGTGCGGGCGGCGGCCCGGCGCACCCGGCTGTGGCCCCCGCCCGGGCCGGCGGAGGCCGACGAGCTGGCCGCGCTGGTGGGCCGCTTCGGCGCCAGCACGCTCTGCCGGCGCCTGGCCGCCGCCGGCTCCATCCGGCGGGAGGAGCGGTTCGCCTTCCCGGTGGGGCCTGATCCCGCCGCTCCGCTGGTGGTGGGAGCGATCGACGTTCTGGCCCGGGAGCGGGGCGACTCGTTGCTCATCGTCGACTACAAGAGCGATCGACTGCTGGGGACAGCACCGGAGCGGTTGGTCGCCGAGCAGTATGCGATTCAGCGGCTGGTGTACGCCCTGGCGGCGCTGCGCGCCGGTGCCGCAACCGTCGAGGTCGTCCACTGCTTCATCGAGGAGCCCGAGACGCCGGTCAGCGCCGTCTATGACCGGGGGCGGCGACCCGACCTGGAACAGGGCCTGGCCGGCCTGAGCCGCGGCATCCTATGCCGGGAGTTCACCGTGACTCCGGCGCCTCACCGGCGGGTCTGTGCCGGCTGCCCGGCCGAGGGGGGCCTGTGCTCCTGGCCGCTGGAGCAGACCCGCCGGGAGTCGCCGGACCAGCTGTTCTAAGACCGGGGCCGCGACGGCTCGTCGGAGCGGGTGGTCTCCGGAGCCGCGGCGTCGCCGGACGGCGTCACCTCGGAGAATTCCACCTCCACGTGCTGCTCATCGGAGCGCTCCTCCGCCTTGGCCAGGGCGGTCAGCGCCTCCTGGTCCGCCGGGGCCGTCGGCGGGCCGAACAGGCTGCGCGGCCACAGGCCGCGGGAAACGACGACGTTGACCTCGGCGCTGTACATGAACACCTGCCCGCCCAGGTGCAGCCAGATGAGCAGCGGGATGACGACCGCAAAAATGCCGTAGTTCGTCGTCTTGATGTGATGGAGATAGATGCTGCCGATCGTCTGCAGGATCGTCCACAGCACGCCGCCGACGATCGCCCCCACGCGCAGGTCCCGGCTGGGCACCTCCTCGGTCATCAGGCGGAAGGCGGCAAAGAACAGGATCCCGTTGACCAGCAGCGAGATCACATAGCCCCCGATCTTGGATCCGATGCCGCCGATGGTGGAGCTGACCGCACCGGTGACGATGGTGGAGATGATGAACAGGATGCCGAGGAACACGAGCAGCCCGATGCCCCGCAGCCGAGACTGGATGAAGTTGGGCCGGTCCTTGTGGGGGATCGCCCACACCGTGTTCATCAGGTTCTGGGCGGCGTTAGTCACCCCCAGGCCGGCCCACAGCGAGGTGATCAGGCCCAGGATCAGCGCCACCGCCGAACCCGAGATGGTGTGCAGGGGCAGCGAGCTGCCCACCGAGGGGAACTGGCTGATGATGGAATGCTCCACCCGCGCCCGCGTGGAGGGGTCGCTGGCCAGCACGTAGCCGAGGATGGTGGTGAACACCAGCAGCAGCGGGAACAGCGAGAAGAAGCCGTAGTAGGCGACCAGCGCGGCCAGGTTGCCCCCCTGGTCGTCACCGGCCTTCTTGATCACCGCCAGCGGGATGGCCAGCCCCTTCTGGCGCTGCTGGAAGCGGTCGAAACGGTGGACCGGCTCCATGAGTCCCATAGGCCCGTACTACCCCGCGCCGGGCGAATGAACCGATGGGCGGGGATGCCTCATCACCCGGGTCAGCCGACCGGATTCAGGGGCAATTGGCCCTGTTCGATGGCCAGCAGCGTCCGCTTGCGTTCCAGGCCACCGGTGTATCCCCCCAGTCCCCCGCCGCTGTGCAGCACCCGGTGGCAGGGCAGGACGATCGGCAGCGGATTGGAGCCGAGGGCGTTGCCGGCCGCCCGTGAACCGCGGGGGCTGCCGGCCTGCGTGGCCACCTCCCGGTAGGTGGAGACCGAGCCATATGGGATGGCGGCGGTGGCGGCCAGGATCCGCCGGGCGAAGTCGGTCATCAGTCGCAGATCAAGCGGGATCTCGAAGCGGTGCCGGCGGCCGTGAAAATACTGATCCAGCTCCCGGCGGGGTTCGTCGAGCCGGCGGGGGGCGGCGAGCACCCGGGGCGAGAGGCGCGCCGCCAGGTCCGACAGGACCGCGGCCTCGTCGGCGCCGTCCAGGTAGGCGACCCGAGCCAGGCCGACCGGGGTCTGCGCGACGAGCAGCCGCCCCACCGGCGAGTCCATCTCGGCGTAGGCGACATCCAGCAGCCCCGCGGCGGCGGCGGCATCGGCGATGTCCGGGAGCGGCCCCGCCGGCGCCGGTGCGCCGAGCCGGCGCGCCACCTCCCGCAACTCCCCGTCGGATTCGAAGTCGGTCATCGCTCGTACTCCTCTCGCAGGCGTTTGAGCCCCTCATGGACGTTGCGGCGCGCCGCCGCCTCGCTGCAGTCCAGGGCGGCGGCGATCTCCGGGTAGCCCGAGTCGGCGATGAAACGCAGGGCCACTGCGGCGCGCTGCTTGGGTGGCAGGGCGCCCACGGCCGTCCACAGAGTCCCGTCGGCGTCCGCCGCGCTCGGCTCGGTGTCCCCGGCCGGCCGCCCGCCCGCCCGGCCGGCCGCCCGGCGGCCCGGCCCGCCCGGGGCCCCGCCGGGGGCCGGGGCCAGCTCGGCCGGCTCGGCCACCGGAGTGGCCCGGCGCGCCCGGCCCCGGACATGGTCGATCGCCTTGCGGTGAGCGATCGTGAACAGCCAGCCGCGCAGGTTGCCGGCGTCCCGCAACTGGGGATAGGCGCGCAGCGCTGCCAGCCAGGTCTCCTGGTAGCAGTCATCGGCGTCCGTCCCACCGACGGTGGCGATCAGGAACCGGTGCACGTCGCGGCCGTGGGCGTCGAGCAGCGTCTGGAATGCCGGCAGGCGCACCCTCATCAAACGGTCACCGGGGCTCCGGCGTGAGATGGCTAGGCTCGGCAGTCATGGAACAGCGAACACTTGGAACTCAGGGACTGACCGTTTCGGCCGAGGGACTCGGATGCATGGGCATGTCGGAGTTCTACGGCACCACCGACGAGACCGAGGCCGTGGCCACCATCCACCGCGCGCTGGACCTCGGCGTCACGTTTCTCGACACCTCGGACATCTACGGGCCCCATACCAACGAGCGGCTGGTGGGCGCGGCGATCGCCGATCGGCGTGACGAGGTGGTACTGGCGACGAAGTTCGGCATCGTGCGCGACCCCAGCGATCCCGGTGCCCGGGGCGTCAACGGCCGCCCCGAGTACGTGATGCGCGCCTGCGACGCCTCACTGCAGCGCCTGGGCCTGGACCACATTGACCTGTATTACCAGCACCGGGTCGATCCGGACGTGCCGATCGAGGAGACGGTGGGGGCCATGGCCGAGCTCGTGGCCGCCGGCAAGGTCCGCTTCCTGGGGCTGTCAGAGGCGGGGCCGGAGACCATTCGCCGGGCCCACGCGGTCCATCCGATCAGCGCCCTGCAGACCGAGTACTCGCTGTGGAGCCGCGACCCCGAGGCCGAGATCCTGCCCACGGTGCGCGAGCTCGGCGTCGGCTTTGTCGCCTACAGCCCGCTGGGCCGGGGCTTTCTCACCGGCCAGATCACCTCGCCGGAGGATTTCGCCGCCGACGACTTCCGCCGCCACAACCCCCGGTTTCAGGGGGCCAACTTCGACCGCAACCTGGAGCTGGTGGAGCGGGTGCGCCAGATCGCTCGGGAGAAGGACTGCAGCCCGGGGCAGCTGGCCCTGGCCTGGGTGCTCGCCCAGGGCGAGGACATCGTTCCCATCCCCGGAACCAAGCGGCGCACCTATCTGGAGGAGAACGTGGCCGCGGCCGAGGTCGAGCTGACGGCGGATGAGCTGGCCCGCATCGACGAGGCCGCGCCGGTGGGCGCCGCCGCCGGGGACCGGTATCCGGATATGTCGTCGGTCAACCGCTGACCCGGCTGCGGACCGCCTCCGTCCGCAACGCCACGGTCAGCGCTTGCCGAATCACCCCCTGCGCTATACAAACCTCACATGCCCCGTGCCATCTGGAGCGGCGCCATCAGCTTCGGCCTGGTCAACGTGCCGGTCAAGCTCTACAGCGCCACCTCGCCCAAAACTGTCCGGTTTCACCAGCTGTCCGGCAAGACCGGCGCTCGCATCAAGCAGAAGCGGGTCGATCCGTCGACCGGGGAAGAGGTGGCCTTCGAGGACATCGTCAAGGGCTATGAGCTGACGCCGGAGCGCTACGTGCTCATCGAGCCCCAGGAGCTGGAGGCGCTCGACCCCAAGGCGACGAAGACGATCGACATCGAGGAGTTCGTCGACCTCGCGGACATCGACCCCATCTACTACGACCACTCGTACTACCTGGCGCCGGCGACCGGCGGGGCCAAGGCCTACCGGCTGCTGCTGGAGGCGATGCGCGAGTCCGGAAAGGTGGCCATCGGCAAGGTCGTCATCCGGTCCAAGCAGCAGCTGTGCGCGCTGCGCCCGGCGGGCCAGGTGATGGCCCTGTCGACCATGCTGTTCGGCGACGAGGTCCTGTCCTCCGACCGCCTGGACGAGCTGGACGCCATCGCCGAGGCCGAGGCCAACGACCGGGAGCTGGCCATGGCCGAGCAGCTGATCAGCTCGTTGTCGGCCGATTTCGATCCCACCCGGTTCAAGGATGAATACCGGGAGCGGGTGCTGGAGCTGATCCAGCGCAAGGCGGCCGGCGAGGAGATCGCGGTTGCGCCGGAGGCCGAGGAGGCAGAGCCGGCCCCGGATCTGATGGCGGCTCTGGAGGCCAGCCTGGCCGAGGTGCGGGCCGACAGCTCCGATCAGCCGGCGGCGACCCGCAAACCGGCCAGTTCGACGAAGTCCGGCGCCAAGAACGGCAGCCGCTCCAAAGCCAAGGCGAAGTCCTAGCCGGCGGGCCTCCGGGGCCCATTCTCAGCCGGCGCCCCCCCCGGGGTCCATTCCCAGGGGGTGTTCAGCGACCCGTTGGTACGATTTCCCGGCTGCACCCCGCTGTGCCTGTCTGCCCACCCTTCTGCCCCTGAGGCACCGCTTCATGTACCAGGCTGCTCCCCCCGGAGCGACTTCCCTCTACGACCCTCAAAACGAGCACGACGCCTGTGGCATCGCGCTGGTGGCGAAGCTCTGGGGCGAGGCGACCCATGCCGTGGTGGAGAAGGCGCTGGAGGCGCTGGAGAACATGGAGCACCGCGGGGCGGAGGGCGCCGATCCTCACACGGGCGACGGGGCCGGGATCCTCATGCAGATCCCGGACGCGTTCATCCGGGGCGCCGCCGCCGGGATCAACCTGCCCCCGCCGGGGCGTTACGGCGTCGGGGTCTGCTACCTGCCCAGCGATCCGGAGCGCCGCCACGCGTTCGAGCAGTTGATTGAGGAAACGGTGGAGGCCGAGGGCCAGAAGGTCCTGTGGTGGCGCGACGTTCCCGTCGACGACCGGTTTGTGGGCGAAACCGCCCGCCTGTCGGCGCCGGTCATCCGCCAGGTGATCATCGAGGCCGGGGAGGAGACCGACGAACCGGGGGCGTTTGAGCGCAAGCTGTACGTCATCCGCCGCGTGGTGGAGCGCGCGGCCGGGACCGAGGTCGTCCTGCCCAGCTTCTCCAGCCGGACCCTCGTCTACAAGGGGATGCTGACCGCGCCCCAGCTGCCACGGTACTTCCCGGATCTGCGCGACCCCCGGGTCGCCTCCCGGCTGGCCCTCGTCCACTCCCGCTTTTCCACCAACACCTTCCCCAGCTGGGAGCTGGCCCACCCGTACCGGATGATCGCCCACAACGGCGAGGTCAACACGCTGCGGGGCAACGTCAACTGGATGCGGGCCCGGGAGTCCCAGCTGACCTCGGAGCTGTTCGGCGACGACCTGCAGAAGGTGCTCCCGGTCGTCCGCAGCGGGGGCTCGGACTCGGCCACGTTCGACAACGTCCTGGAGCTGCTGGTACTCAGCGGCCGCTCCATCGCCCACGCCATCATGATGATGGTCCCGGAGGCCTACCGGACCCGCAACGACCTGGATCCCGACGTCAAGGGCTTCTACGACTTCCACTCCTGCCTGATGGAGCCGTGGGACGGCCCGGCGGCGATCGCCTTCACCGACGGCCGGATGGCCGGCGCTGTGCTGGACCGCAACGGCCTGCGGCCGGGACGCTGGGTGCAGGACACCGAGGGCTACGTGGTCCTGGCCTCCGAGACCGGAGTCATCACGGTGGCGCCGGAGCACGTCAGCCGCAAGGGCCGCCTGGCCCCGGGCAAGCTGTTCTTGCTTGATCTGGAGGACGGCCGGATCGTGGAGGACGAGGAGGTCAAGCGCCGCGTCTCGCGCCGCAAGCCGTACGGCGAGTGGTACGAGCGCTCGGTGGTGGCCATCGACGACCTGCCCGACCGCGAACCCCGGGTGCCCCGGGTGGAGCCGCTGCGCTCCCGGCAGCTGGCGTTCGGGTATTCGCAGGAGGATCTGCGGATGATCATCGCGCCCATGGCGGCCAAGGGCGAGGAGCCCGTGGCCAGCATGGGCAACGACGCCGCCCTGGCGGTGATGTCGGACCGCCAGCCGCCGCTGTTCTCCTATTTCAAGCAGCTGTTCGCCCAGGTGACCAACCCGCCGATCGATCCGCTGCGCGAGCGGGTGGTCATGAGCCTGCAGTCCGGGGTGGGCGCGGAGGTCAACCTGCTCGCCGAGACCCCCGATCAGGCCCACCAGCTGGTCATGCCGCAGCCGATCCTGCGCAACCATCAGCTGGAGAAGCTGCGCCAGGTCTCCCATGAGATCTTCGACGCGGCCACGCTGGACATCACCTGGCCGATCGAGGACGGCCCGGACGGGATGCAGCGCCGGCTGGACGCGCTCTGCGACGAGGCGTACAACCAGGTCGATCACGGGGCCAACATCCTCATCCTGTCGGACCGCAACGTGGGGGCCGAACGGGTGGCGATGCCCTCGCTGCTGGCGGTGGCCGCCGTCCACCACCATCTCGTCCGCGCCGGCACCCGGCTGCGCACCGGAATGGTGATTGAGTCCGGGGAGCCGCGGGACATCCATCACATGGCGACGCTGATCGGCTATGGCGCCGCCGCCATCAACCCGTATCTGATGTTCGAGTCCCTGGACGAGCTGGCCGACCGGTCGCTGCTCCCCGAGGACCTGGATCGCGAGGAGGCCGAGGAGCGGATCGTGCGGGCGATCGGCAAGGGCCTGCTCAAGACGATCTCCAAGATGGGAATCTCCACCATCCAGTCCTACTGCGGGGCGCAGATCTTTGAGGCGGTCGGGCTGGAGCAGGAGCTGATCGACCAATACTTCACCGGGACCGCCTCCCGCATCGGCGGCGTCGGCCTGGAGGTCCTGGCTGCCGAGGCGCTCGGCCGCCATTTCCGGGCCTATCCCCGGACCGACCGGGACGTACTTCCGGTGGGCGGGGTCCTGCAATGGCGCCGGGACGGCGAGCGCCATATCTGGAACCCGGACACCATCGCCAACCTCCAGCACGCGGTGCGCGCGCAGGCCGGCCAGGCCACCGGCGCCGACAATGGCCGTCCCCCGGTCGCCCCCGGCGTGGCGGGCCCACAGGCGACCTACGACGAGTTCGCCCGGATGGCCAACCAGGAGGCCACGGCCAAGGCGGCGCTGCGCGGGCTGATGAAGTTCCGCTATGACCCGGAGCCGGTCCCGCTGGACGAAGTGGAGCCGGCCACCGACATCGTCAAGCGCTTCACCACCGGGGCCATGAGCCTGGGCGCGCTCTCCCGGGAGGCGCACGAGACACTGGCCATCGCCATGAACCGGCTGGGCGGCAAGTCCAATACCGGCGAGGGCGGGGAGGACCCAACGCGGTTCACGCCGGACGCCAACGGGGACCTGCGCCGGTCGGCAATCAAGCAGGTGGCCTCGGGCCGGTTCGGGGTCACCATCGACTACCTGGTCAACGCCGACCAGCTCCAGATCAAGATGGCCCAGGGAGCCAAGCCCGGAGAGGGCGGTCAGCTACCGGGCCACAAGGTCGACGAGTACATCGCCCGGATCCGCTACTCGACTCCCGGGGTGGGGCTGATCTCGCCGCCGCCCCACCATGACATCTATTCCATCGAGGACCTCAAGCAGCTCATCTACGACCTGCGCTGCGCCAACCCCACCGCCTCGGTCTCGGTCAAGCTCGTATCCGAGGTGGGCGTGGGCACCGTGGCCGCCGGGGTGGCCAAGGCCAACGCCGACCATCTGACCATCTCCGGCCATGACGGCGGCACCGGGGCCTCGCCCCAGTCCTCGATCCAGTCGGCCGGCGTGCCCTGGGAGATCGGCCTGGCCGAGACCCAGCAGACGCTGCTGCTCAACGACCTGCGCAGCCGGATCACGGTCGAGGTCGACGGTCAGATGAAGACCGGGCGCGACGTCGTCATCGGCGCGCTGCTCGGCGCCGACGAGTTTGGCTTCTCCACCGCGCCGCTGATCGCCATGGGCTGCATCATGATGCGCGTCTGCCATCTCAACACGTGTCCGGTGGGTGTGGCCACCCAGGACCCGGAGCTGCGCAAGCGGTTTGCCGGGACCCCGGAGCACGTGACCGCCTACCTCATGTTCATCGCCGAGGAGGTGCGGGCGATCATGGCCAAGCTGGGGATCCGCCGGTTTGCCGACCTGATCGGGCGCGCCGACCTGCTGGAGACCGACGAGGCCGTGGACCACTGGAAGTCCCGGGGCGTCGATCTGTCGATGATCCTGGGCACGCTGGACCTGCCCCCGGAGGTGCCCCGCCGGCGGACCCGCAACCAGGTGCCGGTGCTCAACGACGCGCTGGACTGGGAGCTCGTCCGGCTGTGCGCGCCGGCGATTGAGTCCGGCGAGCAGGTGCGCCAGGGTCCCATCCCGGTCCGCAACGTCAACCGCACCGTCGGCGGGATCCTGTCCGGTGAGATCGCCCGCCGGCGGGGTCCAGAGGGGCTGCCGGAGGGCGCCATCGAGATCTCGTTCTCCGGGTCGGCCGGGCAGAGTTTCGCCGCCTGGCTGGCTCCCGGGATCACGTTCTCATTGCGCGGGGAGACCAACGACTACACCGGCAAGGGCCTGTCCGGCGGCACGGTCGTCGTCCGGCCGCCGGAGTCGGCGCTGTTCCGGGCCGAGGAGAACATGATCGTGGGCAATACGGTCCTGTACGGGGCCACCGCCGGGCGCGCCTTCATCCGCGGCCTGGCCGGCGAGCGGTTTGCCGTGCGTAATTCCGGGGCCCACGCGGTGGTGGAGGGCGTCGGTGACCATGGCTGTGAGTACATGACCGGGGGCCGCGTGGTCGTCCTGGGCACCACCGGGCGCAACTTCGCCGCCGGCATGAGCGGCGGCATCGCCTACGTCTATGACCGGGACCGCCGGTTTGAGGGCCGCTGCAACACCGAGCTGGTGGACCTGGAGGAGCTGACCGAGGCCGACGAGGCCGAGGTCCGCTCGCTGATCGCCGAGCACGCCGCCCGCACCGGCTCCCTGGTCGGCCGCAACGTGCTCGCCTCCTGGGAGCGGGCCACCCGCCGGTTCGTCAAGGTCATGCCGCGGGACTTCAAGCGGGTGCTGACCCAGCGCGCCGCCCAGGAACGCGACGACACGCTGGCCGCCTCCGGCGAGCGCGGCTGACGGAGGAGGTCACATGGGAGAGCTGGGAGCGTTCCTGAAGATTCACCGTGTCGGCTTCGACAAGCGCGATCCCCGCGCCCGGGTCCACGACTACAAGCAGTACTTCGAACTGCAGCCGGTGGAGGAGTTGCGCCGCCAGGGCGCCCGCTGCATGGATTGCGGCATCCCGTTCTGCCACGAGGGCTGCCCGCTGGGCAACCTGATCCCGGACTGGAACGACCTCGTCTACCGCGACAAGTGGCGCGATGCCATCGAGCAGTTGCACGCCACCAACAACTTCCCGGAGTTCACCGGCCTGATCTGCCCGGCGCCGTGCGAGTCCGCCTGCGTACTGGCGATCAACGACGACGCGGTGACGATTGAGCAGATTGAGCTGGCCATCGCCGAGCGGGCCTGGTCGGAGGGCTGGATCGCCCCGTCGCCCCCATCCCGCCGCTCCGGCCGCTCGGTGGCGGTCATCGGCTCCGGGCCCGCCGGCCTGGCCGTCGCCGACGAGCTCAACCGGTGCGGCCACACCGTGACCGTGTTCGAGCGCGACGAGGGCCCGGGCGGCCTGCTCCGGTTCGGTGTCCCGGACGCCAAGCTGGAGAAGCGGATCATCGACCGACGGGTGGCGGTGCTGGAGCAGGAGGGGATCACATTCGTCTACGACACCGAAGCGGGCGTCGACATCACCCCCGAGGAACTCGACGCGCGGTTTGACGCCGTGGTCATCGCCATCGGCTCCCGGGTACCCCGGGATCTCGACGTGCCCGGCCGGGAGCTGGGCGGGATCCACCCCGCGATGCACTACCTGTATCAACGCAACCGCTGGGTGGCCGCCCAGGAGGACCGTCCCTCCCGGCCGCCGGAGGGTGGGTGGGAATCTGATTCGGTGATCAGCGCCGCCGGTCAGAAGGTGATTGTGATCGGCGGTGGTGACACCGGTATGGACTGCATCTCCAACTCCCACCGCGAGGGCGCCCGCAGCGTGGTCATGCTCGACGTCTACACCCAGCTGGCCGGCGGTAAGGATCCGCGGGCGCCCTGGCCGCTGCCGCCCAAACGCACCGAGATGACCTACGCCCTGGAGGAGGGCGGCAAGCGCCGCTGGGGGACCGAGGTCACCGGGTTCGGCGGCCGCGACGGTCAGGTCAGCCACGTCTATGCCCGCCAGGTCACCGGCAGCTCGTCCCGTGACCTCACCCCGGTGCCGGGCAGCGAATTCGTCCTGGAGGCGGGGCTGGTGCTCATCGCCATCGGTTTTGCCCATCCCGAGCACCAGGGCCTCGTCAGCCAGCTCGGAGTGGAGCTCGACCGCCGCGGCAACATCCGCACCGAGATGACCTACCGGACGTCGGTCGGCCGGATCTACGCCTGCGGGGATGCCCGCATCGGCCAGTCACTGGCGGTCACCGCCATCGCCGAGGGGCGCAAGTGCGCGCGGATCGTCAACGCCGACCTGGGCGGGAGCCCCATGGACGCCGACCGGGAGCGGCTGGCGGTGGGCGCCTGGAGCGGCGAGGCCGATCGGACCCTGCGCCATGAGGCCGAGGCCGCCGGCAGCGTCCGGCCCGGCGACGAGTTCTTCACCGGTCCCGCCACCCGCGGACGCTGATCTGCGGGCCACCGGGCGAGGCAGTCACCATACGCCCGAGGTTGTTGGAAGGTAACCGGGCACCTACGGCGTATTAACTGGTGCAATTGTTGGACGGTTATGGAGGGGTAAAGCTGGTCCAAAAATGAGTCCACGCGATGCCTGGGAACTGCTACGTTATGCCAGGTGGTGCGGCCCTGGGCTGTGCCTACTCGAATTTGTTTGGGGCATTGAGGTTTACTCAAAGCTTGGGACGGGGAAACTCGCCCCTGTCGGTCAGGGAACTGCGCCCCCACTTCCCTGACTCTCCGGGGGGCCCAGATGGATCTGGGCCCCCCGGTCCTTTTTCTAGCCCCGTAACCGGGCCGGGGTCGGTGCGGCGGCTCGGTCGACGGGCCGGTGTGCGACCGTGTGGTGATGGACCCGTTCCAGTTGCCCTCGGTTCTCGCCGTCGCCTCGGCGAACGGCCGGTCCCAGGTGGTGGTGGTCGTCCATCACCAGGGCAACTCCGTCCTGGACACCATCAACAGCCTGCTCTCGTCGGCGGGCACGTTCTTCTCGCAGCTGGCGGGCCTAGCCTGGATCCCGCTCCTGCTGGGGCTGGCCCTGTACGGGGTGTACCTGCTGCTGCGCTCCCGGGCCCTGTTCAACGCGGTCCGCGCCGCCTATCCCGGCCAGCCGGTCCGGTGGCGGGACGTCTGGGGCGCCTACATGGTGGGCTACGCCATCAACAACGTATTTCCGCTGGGCGGCGGCAACCTGGCCCAGCTGTTTCTGACCCGGGTGTCGATCCCGGAGAGCAGTTATCCCACCATCGCCAGTGCACTATGGACCGGAGTGATCTTTGACTGGTTTATGGGGCTGCTCATCATGGGCTTCGCGTTCACTCAGGGCGTGTTCCCCAAGCCACCGGATTTCTCCAAGCTGCCGGCGTTCGATATCAGCTTCTTCGCCTCCCACATGCGGTTCACGCTGTTCGTCCTCACCGCGCTGGCGATCGCCTTCCTGGTCGGCTTCGCGCTGTTGTCGGCGAAGGTGCGGGCGTTCTGGCAGCGCATCCGCCAGGGGCTGACCATCCTGAGCGACCGCCGGCGATACCGGCGGGACATGGCCAGCTGGCAGTTCGCCAGCTGGATCGCCCGGTTCGCCTCGTACTGGGCGCTGCTCGATGCCTTCCACATCGGAGGATCGGTGCGCAATGCGCTGCTGGTGCTCGCCGTCCAGGTGGTGGCCTCCGTGTTCCCGTTCACGCCAGGCGGTGCCGGCGTCCAGCAGGCCCTCCTGCTCACGATCTTCGCCCACAACCCCGACACGGCGGCCTTCTCGGTGGGCCAGCAGATCGCCACCGCCGTCCTGACCTCGGCCATGGGGTTCGGCGCGCTGGTACTCATCTTCCGTTTCACCAGCTTCCGGGAGGTCATGGACCGGGCCAAGGAGCATCGCCGCCGGGAGAGCGTCTCGCCGGCGTAGCCGGCCGGGGTCCCGGCCGGGGCCGGTGAACCCCGCTCAGCCGAGGGCGGAGGCGCGGATCGGAACGGAGCCGGCGGCACAGCCGGCCACCCGGAAGGTCCCGGTGGCGGTGCGCCGCCGGAATCGCAGGGCCACCGTCGCCCCGTTCTGGGAGGTGGTCGCCCGGCCGGAGCCGTCGATGAACAGGTCAAAGGCGCCGCGCAGGCCGCTGCAGCCCGCCGGTACCGGCGGGAGCGGGAGGCCGCGGATCAGGCGTCCCCCCGAGCCGATGCTGAAGCGCACCGGCGCGGCCGTCCCGTAGCGGACCGTCCAGGTGCCGTCGTCGACGGCGGTGCGCCGCGCCGGGCGCATGTGCCAGGTCAGCGTGCCCGCGCAGGCCCTGTTCCGGTAGGTGCTGGTGAGGGTCGCCCCGCGGCGCGCGGTGAGCTGCGCGCCGACTCCAGCCCCACCGAACCGGAGCGAGCCGAAGCGGCCGAACGGCACCCGGCCCGGCGCCCGGAGGAAGAACTCGCTGTGCCGGGCGGCCGCGCCCGGGCAGGCGAGGGGCCGCAGCAGGACGAGCCGCGTCAGCGCGTAGCGTCCGCTCGCCGCGTCGTAGTGCAGCTCAAAGCTGGCGGCAAATCCACGGGTGGTGCCCTCCCAGTCACCCTGAGCCGGCGTGAACGGGGTGCCGTGCCGCGGGGTGACCAGGGGGCCGGCCGGGGCGAAGGCGCCCGGCGCCGCGGCGGAGGCCGCCGGCCGGTGGGCGGGGGCGGGGGCGGCCAGCGCGGTCCCGGCGGGACCCGCGGCCAGACTCGCCGCTGTCGCCGCCAGTACGGCTCCTATGTTGCACGCAGCCCCCGTCAAAGCTACACAATCCTACCCATCTTTACGCCGGGCGACGCACCCGGGGATCGAACGGCCGGCTCCGGGCAGTTTCAACGGCGTCCGGCGGCGGCGCGCCGGCGGACGCGACCTATAGTGAGACGCGACCCGGATGCCCACCTTCTGTCGCCACAGCCGCCTGGTTCAGAACTGCCCCATCTGCTCCCGGGAGCAGGACGTGGAGATGCGCCCGGTGGTGTCCCCCGGTGGTCAGACGCTGCGGCCGGGCCGCCCCGCCGGGGCCTCCCGGGACGCGAGCGCCAGCACCACCGGGAGCCGCCCGGGCGCCGCTCGCCGCACCGCCACGCGCTCATCCAACGGGATGACCGTGCGGCGGATGACCCGGGGCGCCGATGACGGCTACCACTCGCCGCTGGTGCCCGGCCTGCGCTCCAGTGCCGACGCCCAGCGGCTGGCCGACGAGCTCGCCTTCGCCGCCACTCGGCTGGTCCGGCTGGCCGCTGATCCGCCCGGGCTGTACGCCGAGGTGGCGGATTCCGCCCAGGCGCTGGAGGAGCGGACCTGGCTGGCCTTTCTGATCGCCTACCTCGCCCCGGTGGAGGACGGCGATCCGTTTGCCGGAATCCGCGCCGCTCGCACCGATTGGAGCTCAGGCGACGAACCGCAGCTGGCGGACGTGGCGACCGGGCCGCGCACGGCCCATGATCCCGCCCGCGGGACGACGACCATCGATGCCTACCGAGCCTGGGCACAGCGCGCCGGCTCCCAGGCGGCCGCCTTCACCGGTGAGACCTCCTGGACCCCGGAACGCCGGTTCGCCCGCGTGTTTGAACGGCTGGCGCTGCCCGGCTTTCACCGCGGTGCTCGGTTTGAGCTGCTGACCTCGCTGGGTCGGCTGGGGGTCTATGACCTGCGGGCCGGCGCCCTCGCCTTCGGCGGCAACGATGCCGTCACCCTGGGGGCCAAGCGTGCGCTCGGCATCGGCGATCCGCTGCTGCTGGAGCGACGGGCGGTGGATCTGGCGGAGGCGACCGAGCTGCCCTTGGAGGCGCTTGACCTCGGCTTCGCCAACTGGGAGCGCGGCTCCCGGGCGCGGGTGGGGATGGAAGCGACCGACGAGCCCGACGCCCAGCTCCGGGACGCGGTTGAGTCCGCGCTCGGGCTTTAGCCCCTTCGTTCCCGGCCTTTAGCCTGACCACACGCGCGGGGCATTAGCCTTAGAACGTGATGGCCCTGATCCTCCTCATCCTCTGGCCGCTGGCCGAGCTGTTTGTCGCCATCAAGGTCGCCGAGGCGATCGGTGTGCTGCTCACGGTCGTGCTGGCGCTGATCGGGATCCCGCTGGGTGTCTGGCTGATGCGGGCCGAGGGTCGCCTGGCCTGGCGCCGGTTCACGGCCGCCGTGGCCGAGGGCGTTCCGCCTGGCCGCCAGGTGCTTGACGGGGCACTGGTGGTGCTCGGCGGCGTGCTGCTCATCGTGCCCGGGTTCATCGGCGACCTGCTGGGCCTGGTGCTGCTGATCGGCCCCACCCGGGCCCTGACCGGCCGCGCCCTGAACCGCAACCTGCAGAGTCGCCTGGTCCGCACCGCCACCCGCTTCTCCCGCACGCCCGGGAGCGCCTACGACGTCGACTCCACGGCCAGCGACATCGGTCGTCCGCGCCTTCACCGGTGAGCGCCCCGCCTCCTGACCAGCTGCGCACCGTCTCGTTCGGCGACGTGGACGGGTCGGTCTGGGGCGCCGGGCTGCGCGCCGGTTCGGCGGGCGCGCTCATCATCGGCGGTGGGAGCGGGGATCCGATCCAGGTGACGCTGCCGGCCGGCGGCTGGAGCGCCGATGGAGCCACCTGGCGGATCGCCGCTGACGGGGTGGAGCTGGAGGTCGACGCGGTCACCGAGGAGCGCGAGTCGTTCCCTCACCCGGATGGCCGGGATCCGATCCGGGGCGTGCAGGAGCTCTGCCGCGTGCGGGGCACCGTGACCCGGTCCGGCGGCGAGCACCGCCTTGATTGCCCGGGGACCCGGACGGTCATTGACGGGGTCGATCCCGGCGGCCTGGACTCGGTCCGGGCGGTGGCCGGCTGGTTTGCCTCCGACGAGGCGTTCACGCTGCTGGCGCTCCGGGCGCCGCGCAGCCGCGGCCAGGAGTCCGACCTGGTGGCGGCCACCCTGTTTGACCCGGAGGGGTGGGTCCCGGTGGCGGACCCGCGGCTGTCGACCACCTACGACGGTGCCGGGGTGCCGACCCGCGTCAGCCTGGAGCTGTGGGTGAACGAGGGCGAGAACGAATTCCCCCGCCGGGCGGCCGGCGAGGCCGCAGCCCCCGGCGCGGCCGTGACCGCCGAGGGCCTGGAGGTGCGGGCCACTCCGCTGCGCTGCCACAGCCACGGCCGAGAGGGCGGCGGCGTCTACCTGCTCGCCGGCCTGTAGGTCAATGCCACGGGTTGGGGCGGTGATCAGCGACTTCGGCGGCGTGCTCACATCGCCGCTGCTGGGGTCGTTTCAGGCGTTTGCGGAGTCCTCGGGCATCTCGCTGGAGGAGCTGGGCCGGGCCATGGCCGCGCTCACCGAGCAGCGCGGCGTCAACCCGCTGTTTGAGCTGGAGACGGCACGGATGAGCGAGGCCGAGTTTCTGTCCGCGCTCGCCGCCCAGCTGGGGGAGCAGCTCGGTCGCCCGGTGACGCTGGACGGCTTCGGCGAGCGCTACTTCGCCCACCTGGAGCCCAACCAGCCGATGATCGACTACATGCGCAGCCTGCGCCGGCGTGGCTACCAGCTGGCCATCTGCACCAACAACGTGCGGGAGTGGGAGCCCCTGTGGCGGCGCATGCTTCCCGTCGATGAGATCTTCGACGTGGTGGTCGACTCAGCGTTTGTGGGCAGTCGCAAGCCGGAGCGGCGGATCTACGAGCTGACGCTCGACCGACTCGGCGTCGACCCCGCCGCCGCGCTGATGATCGACGACGTGGAGCTCAACTGCCAGGCGGCCCAGGACGTGGGGATGCACGCCGTCTGGTTCCGGGACTCCGAGCAGGCGATCGCCGACTCCGAAGCCGCCCTCAGGGACGGGAGCTAGACCCGTGGGCATCCGGGACAACCCGTGGCGGCTGGCCGCGGGCGGGGCGGTGCTGCTCGTGATAGCGGCGATCGGCGCGGTGGTGCTGGTGACGCGTCCCGGCCGCCGCGCCGGGGCCCCGGCCCCGCGGACCCAGACCACGCCGCCGGTCCCGCCACCGGCCGCCGACCCCAGCCTCACGCTGACCGTCGACACCGCCGCCCGCGGACGGCGGGTGGCACCCGGATTCCTCGGCTTCTCGTTCGAGTTCCAGGGGGTGCGCAGCTACACGGGCTCTGACCCGGGTCAGATCAACCCGGTGCTCGTCCAGCTCATCCGGAACCTGACCCCGGGACAGGCTCCGGTGCTCCGCATCGGCGGAGACAGCACCGATGTCTCCTACGTCCCGGCCGCCGGGGTGCATCCACCCGCCTTTGTCGACAAGCCCCTGAGCCCGAGCTGGATGGCCACGACCGCCGCTCTCGCCCACCAGCTCAGGGCCCGCATGATCATGGGCCTGAACCTGGCCGCCAATCAACCGGGGCTGGTGGCGGCCGAGGCGCGAGCCTACGTGAAGGCGCTGGGCGCCGGCTCCATCCAGGCGCTGGAGATCGGCAACGAGCCGAACGTCTACGGCAAGATCACCGTGTTCCGGGCGCCGTTTGGGGTGCCGGTGGCCGCCCGCCCGGCCAGCTTTGCCTACCCGGCCTACCGCCGGGAGTTCCGGGCCACGGCGGCCGCCACACCGCCGCTGGCCCTGGCCGGTCCGGCGCTCGCCATCGGTCCCACGCCGGGCCCCGGGTCCTGGGTGGCGTCGATTCCCGGGTTTCTCCGCCACAACCCTCGGGTGGCGATCATGACCGTCCATCGCTACCCGCTGCGCAACTGCTACGTCCCGCCGAGCTCGCCGCAGTACCCGTCTGTCACCCACCTGCTCTCCGACTACGCGACGGGCGGGTTGGTGGCCAGCCTGCGGCGGTGGCTGGCCATCGCCCGCCGGGCCCATCGCCCGCTCCGCGTCGACGAGCTCAATTCGGTGGCCTGCCGCGGGAAGGCCGGGGTCAGCGACCGGTTCGCCAGCGCGCTCTGGGTCACCGACGCGCTGTTCGCCCTGGCCAACGCCGGCGTCAACGGGATCGACATGCACACGCTGCCCGACGCGGCCTATGAGCTGTTCGCCTTCCGGCACACCGGCGGCCGGTGGCGGGCGGCGGTCCGCCCGGTCTACTACGGCCTGGAACTGTTCGCCCAGGCGGCGCCGGCCGGGGCCCGGATCCTGCCGTTGGGCCGGCGGGGCGCAGCGGCCGGCCTGAGCATGTGGGCGACCCGGGCCCCGGACGGCACCGTCCGCGTGGTGCTGATCAACAAGAACCCGGCGCACGCCCGGACGGTGGCGTTGCGGATGCCCGCGGGGGCGCGGCGGGCCTCGGTGGAGCGGCTGCTGGCCCCGGCGGTGACCGCGGCCGGGGGTATCACCCTGGGTGGCCGCAACTTCGGTGCCGAGACGACCACCGGCGTGCTCGGCCGCCCGCACACCGCCCCGCTCCGGAGCGACAGGGGCCAGGTGAAGCTGGCCGTGCCGGGCGGCAGCGCCGCCCTGGTCACCTTCGGTGGCTGACCGGAATCAGTTCTCGACGCCGAGCCGGTCCCAGCAATACAGCTCCAGGCACTCGGTGGCCAGCGAGGCGCAGCGCTCCTCCGAGAGCCACGGCAGCACCGTGTCGAACGCCTGCTCCTCCCCGACGCCGGCCTCAAACGCCTCCTCGCCACGGAAGCCGGCGGCGATCTTCAGCGCCTCTCGCCGATTCTCACCCAGCGACGGGAACACATTGACCAGGAACTCCTTGTTCGGCAGCGGGTGGCCGACCTCCAGCGACACGTGCCAGGCGGCGAGCAGCGACAGATCATGCTCGTCCAGGTCAGCGACGGCCTTGGCGTAATGCGAGTCCAGCTCTGACTCGGGGATCTCGTCCACCCATGCGCGGACCACCTCGCCCAGGATCTGGCGACGCGCCTCCCGGCCGACCGAGTCGGCGATCACCCGGATGGCGTTCTGCGGTTCGATGAAGCAGAGGGTCATTGCAGCTCCGGCTTTCAGTTGCGGATGCCGCAAAGGTAGGGGGCGCCCCGGACGGAGCCACCGGCCGGGGCCGGGCCGGTCACCCGGGGGCCGGCGAGCCGGTCAGGCGAGCGCCGGGGTGGAGCCTTCCAGCAGCACCCCGGGGAGCTTGTGCAGGCCGACGACCTCAATCAGCGTGCGGATCTGCGGCTGGGCGCCGCACAGACGGATGGCCCGCCCGTGGGCCCGCAGCCGGCGGGCCAGCATCGCCAGGTCGAGCATCAGCGAGGCATCGGCGAACACCAGGTCCGAGAGGTCGACGATCACGTCGGCCTGGGCACGGATGGCGCGGGTCATTGCCCGGCGGCGGGATCCCTGGGTGCTGCGGTCCTCATCGCCGGCACAACGCAATCGGGGGGGTTTGTCATCAAAGACGACGATCGCAGAAACCTACTCAAATCGCGGTGGACTTGGCAAGCTGACGGACCTATTAAAGGCTTGTCCGCCGACGGAACGGCTGAACGACCTATCTAGACTCACGGGAATGGCAACAACCGAGGAAGTTAAAGAGGCGCTGCGCGACGTCATCGATCCCGAGCTGGGGCTTGACTTCGTGGAGCTCGGCCTGATCTACGACGTCGAGGTCGACGCCGGGACGGTTCGCATCACGTACACCCTCACCACCCCCGGGTGCCCGATCGGCCCCCAGGTCTCCGAGCAGATGGAGGAGTTTGTGGGGGACCTGGACGGGGTCCAGGAGGTCCAGCCGGTGCTGACCTTCACCCCGCCGTGGTCGCCTGACCACATGAGCGAGGACGCCAAGTTCGCATTGGGGTTCTGACCGGCGCGGCGCGCGCGTGGTTGAGCGGTCCGTCTCTCCCACCTCCGGTGATGGGGGCCGCGCAACCGGATTACAGAGTGGCGGCGGTGCGGCATCCCCGGTCTGATGTGGCCCCATCCTTCCCCGAAGCGCACAACTTCAAGCGCGCGGGCGGGACACGAGCGCCGGTCAGCCGGTGCCGAGCGGTCAGCCGGTGCCGAGCGGTCAGCCGGTGCCGAGTTCGCGGCCCAGGTCGATGGCCCGGATGTCGTGCTCGCCGGGGAGCTTGGCCAGGACGGAGAGGACAACCTCCCGGACCTGATGCTCCTCGTGTCCCAGGTCGTCGGCCAGCGCCTTGAGCGCGGTGTGGACGATCTTGAGCTGGGCGGCGGTGAGGTCCAGGTGGTAGGCGATCTCGCCCGGCTGAATCAGGTCGGCCTCATCGGTCATGCGGATGCCCCTACTGGTCGGTGGGTGGTGGTGCGGGACGCGCGCCCCGCTCGCGCTTGGCGCGCATATCGGCGGCGGGTCCAGCCTTGAGGCGCCCGTGCGTGGGCACGATCGGCGCGGGAGTCGGCCCGCCATTGGATCCATTCCGGGGTGACGGCGCCGCCGGCGGGCCGTCCGCCGCTGCTGCTGTTGCTGCCGGTGCCCCCG
Source organism: uncultured Solirubrobacteraceae bacterium (assembly GCA_963753235.1). GTDB lineage: Bacteria > Actinomycetota > Thermoleophilia > Solirubrobacterales > Solirubrobacteraceae > Palsa-465. The sequence goes on from CAVWBJ010000003.1 coordinate 667,995, forward strand.
CGGGCCGCGCCGGCGCCCCCCGCCGCGCCGCCGCCAGCAACTCGGCCAGGGCGGCCTCGATCCCGTCGGCCACCACCCCAATGTCCGGCATGGCGTCGAAGTCCCCGAGCAGCCCGTAGTCAAGCCCGCCGTTGTAGGACATGATCGCCACCGCCAGCGCGTGATCCTCGGGCAGGAAGGCCACCGGGAACAGGTCCTGAAGCTGACGGCCCAGGACGTACAGGGGCAGCTGGGGGCCGGGGATGTTGGTGACGATCAGGTTGAACAGCCGGGTGGAGAAATTCAGCCGGGAGGCCTGGGCCAGGATCGTCGGCGGGGCCAGGTTGTTGACCGCGGCCAGGGTGGCGGCGCCCACCGCCTGCTTTGACTCCTTCAGGCCATCCATCTCCCGGCGGATGAACTGCAGCCGGGCCACCGGATCGTCGATGTAGACCGGCAGCGGGCCTCGCATCACCGTGAGCTGGTTGCCCAGCGTGCCCCGCTGGTCGCTGGTGCGCACCGACACCGGCACCAGCGCCCGCATCTCCAACCCCTCGGTCCGGACTCCCCGGGAGCGCAGCCACTGGGCCAGCGCCCCGGACACCACGGTCAGCACCACGTCGTTGACCGTGCCTCCGAGCGCGTCCTTGACCGCCTTGTAGTCGGCCAGCTGCTGGCGCACCACCCGGTAGCGGCGGTGGGGACCGATGGTGACGTTGAGCGGAGTCTCCGGGGCCGGATTGAGCCCCGCCCACACCAGCTCGCCCAGGCCCTCGGCCACCTCGCGGGCGAGGTGGAGCGTCGTGGCCGGCCGGGTGGCCGCGGCCAGGCTGCGCACCATCAGCTCCGCGCTGGTGCGCGCCACGGCGCGGGCCCCGGCCACCACCAGGTCAACCGGCGAGGGCTCGGGCTCTGGGCGCCACGGTTCCAGGTCTGGGTCCGGCGGGCTCGGCTCGCGCTCCACATCGAACAGAACCGAGGCCAGGTCGACGCCGGAGATCCCGTCCACCAGCGCATGATGCGTCTTGGAGATGAGGGCGAACCGGTCGCCCTCCAGCCCCTCCACCAGCCAGGTCTCCCACAGCGGCTTTGAGCGGTCAAGCTGCTGGGAGGCAATGCGCGAGGTCAGCAGGAACAGCTGCTCCTCGGTGCCCGGCGAGGGGAGCGCGGTGTGGCGGACGTGGTACTCCAGGTTGAAGTCCGGATCGTCGACCCACAGCGGGCGCCCGGTCTCCAGCGGCGGGGTGGCCAGCTTCTGGCGGTAGCGCGGGACGAGGTGCAGCCGGCCGCGGACATGATCGGCGAACGCATCGAAGTCGGGCGCCGGACCTTGGAAGATGAGCACGCCGCCGATGTGCATGTGGGATGCCTCGCCCTCCTGGTGCAGGAAGGAGGCGTCGATCGAAGTCAGGCGGTCCAGATGCTGCTGGGTCACGGAGCTCTCCCGGATCAGCTTGCGCGGACCCAAGCCTACTGCCTGGGCGGGCGCCGACCGGCGGGTTGCCGGGGCCACGGCGGGGCCGAGTCGCCTGTACGCTGTGGCCGGGACGCCATGGCCTGGGACTTCTCCACCGATCCGGAGTTTGAGCGCAAGCTGGAGTGGATGCGTGGCTTTGTGCGCGAGCAGATCTGGCCGCTGGAGACCCTGATCGACGAGCTCGGCTGGGAGGGGCTGCAGCGGGCGGTCAAGCCGATGCAGGATGAGGTCAAGGCCCAGCAGCTGTGGGCGGCGCATCTGGACCCGGAGCTGGGCGGTCAGGGTTACGGGCAGGTCAAGCTCGGACTCATGCATGAGATCCTCGGCACCACCCCGTTCGCGCCGCTGGCGTTCGGCAACGCGGCGCCGGATTCCGGGAATTCCGAGGTCCTGGCGATGGCCGGCACGCCGGAGCAGAAGGAGCGCTACCTGCACCCGCTGCTGGCCGGCGATCTGAAGTCGGCGTTCAGCATGACCGAGCCCGAGAGCGCCGGCTCGGACCCCACGCTGCTGCAGACGCGCGCCGAGCGCGACGGCGACAGCTGGGTGATCAACGGCCGCAAGTGGTTCTCCACCAACGGGTCGATCGCCGACTTCCTGATCGTGATGGCGGTGACCGACCCGGAGGCTCGCCCGCATCAGCGGGCCTCCATGTTCATCGTCGATGCCGATACGCCCGGGGTGCAGATCGTCCGTGACGTCGCCACCATGGAGCATCCCTGGGAGAGCTGGGGCCGGTACGGCAATCACGCCGAGATCTGCTATGAGGGCGTCCGGGTGCCCCGGGAGGCGCTGCTGGGGGCGCAGGGGGCCGGCTTTCTCATCGCCCAGCAGCGGCTGTACCCGGGCCGCATCCACCATTGCATGCGCTGGCTGGGGGTGGCTCGCCGGGCGTTCGACATGCTGTGCGAGCGTTCCGTTTACCGCTACGCCCACGGCGCCACCCTGAGCCGCCACCAGACCGTCCAGAACTGGATCGCCGACTCGGAGGCCGAGATGCAGGCGGCCCGGCTGATGACCCTGCACGCCGCCTGGAAGATGGATACCCAGGGGGTGATGGCGGCCCGCAAGGACATCGCCCTGATCAAGTTCTACGGCGCCCGCGTCCTGCATGACGTCGTCGACCGGGCGCTGCAGGCCCACGGCGGGCTCGGTTACTCCACCGACCTGCCGCTGGAGGCGATGTATCGCTATGCCCGGGCCGCCCGGATCTATGACGGGCCCGACGAGGTGCACCGCGCCTCGGTCGCCCGCCAGGTTCTGCGCGGGTACGAGGCGCCGCCCGACGAGGTTCCCACCGAGTTCATCCCGGCGCGGCGGGAGGCGGCGCGGCGTCAGTTCGCCGACCTGCTGGAGGCGGCGACCGCCAACGATTAGCCGGGTTCTAACCGCCGGCGACCCGGTCTGCTTCTAGACTCCAGCCGATGGCAAGCTTCCCGGAGACGCTGCTCCTGGCCGCCCCCCGTGGCTATTGCGCCGGGGTGGACCGCGCGGTGCAGACCGTGGAACGGGCGCTGGAGCTCTACGGCGCACCCGTCTACGTGCGCAAGGAGATCGTCCACAACAAGCATGTGGTGGAGCAGCTGCGCGCCCGCGGCGCCATCTTCGTCGATGATGAAACCGAGATTCCGGAGGGCGCCACCGCCGTGTTCTCCGCTCACGGCGTGGCTCCGAGCGTCCATGCCAACGCCCGCGCCCGGCGCCTGCAGACGATCGACGCCACCTGCCCCCTGGTGACCAAGGTCCACCGGGAGGCGCTGAAGTTCGCCGCCGAGGGCTACACGATCGTCCTCATCGGCCACGCCGGCCACGAGGAGGTGGAGGGGACGATGGGCGAGGCCCCGGATCAGATCGTGCTCATCGAGGATGAGGCCGGCGTGGACGCCCTGCAGGTCCCGGATCCGTCCAAGGTGGCCTACATCTCTCAGACCACCCTGTCGGTCGACGAGACCCGGGCGATCATCAACCGTCTGCGGGAGCGCTTTCCGGGGATCATGGGTCCGCGCACCGACGACATCTGCTACGCCACCACCAACCGCCAGGCGGCGGTCAAGCAGCTGGCCGAGCAGTCAGACCTGGTGCTGGTCATCGGGTCGGGCAACTCGTCGAACTCCAACCGCCTGGTGGAGGTGGCGCGGGAGCACGGCGCCGCATCTCACCTGATCGACAACGAATCACAGGTGCAGGAGGAGTGGCTGGAGGGCGCGCGGGTGGTGGGGATCACCTCCGGAGCCTCCGCCCCCGAGGAGCTGGTCCAGCGCCTGGTGGAGTTCTTCCGTCGCCGTGGCACCGCCGACGTGCGGGAGCTGGAGGTCGTCTCCGAGGACGTGCGGTTCATGCTCCCCAAGGCCATCCGCCAGGCGATGGCCGGGGCCGCTGCATAACCCGGCGCCGCCTGAGTTGAACAGCGCCCGGACGCTGGTCATCTCGGACACGCACTTCGGCAAGCATGACGGCGCCGACGTGCTGCGGCGGGCCGACGTGCGGGCCCGGCTGACCGGCAGGCTGGCCTCCGGCGACCGGCTGGTGCTGCTCGGTGATCTGCTGGAGCTCCGCCACGGTCCCGCCCGCGACGCGGTCCGGGCGGCCACCACGCCGCTGCGGGAGATCGGGGCCGCGCTGGGCCCGGAGGGCGAGGTGGTGCTGGCGGCCGGCAACCACGACCATTATCTGGTTCACGGCTGGAGCGAGCGCCGGGCCGCCGCGCGGGTGCCTCCGGTGCTGGGACTCCAGGACGAGGTGGCACCGGGGGCGGGCGAGCCGTTGGCCCGCCTGGTGGAGCTGCTGGCCCCCGCCCGCGTCCGGGTTGTCTACCCCGGCGTTTGGCTGCGCGACGACGTCTACGCCATCCACGGCCAGTACCTGGACCTCCATCTCACCGTGCCCACCCTGGAGCGCCTGGGGGCCGGGGTCATGCGCCGGGTCGTCGATCTGGATCCGTCCGGACCGCGCAGCGCTGACGATTACGAGATGGTCCTGGCCCCGATGTACGAGTGGATCCACGCCATCGCCCAGCGCGCCGACCCCCGGCGCAGCCACACCCTGCACGGCGGGTCGGTGCGGGGGTGGAACGCGCTGACCGGGCCGGGACGGCGAACCCTGCGAGGACGCGCCACCGCGGCCGCGTGGCCGGTGGCGGTGGCCGCGCTCAACCGGGCCCGGCTGGGCCCGTTCCGCCCGGAAATCTCCGGTCCGGAGCTGCGCCGGGCCGGGTTGCGAGCGATGAGCGAGGTGGTGACGCGGCTGGGGGCCGAGACCGGATGGGTGCTGTTCGGCCACACCCACCGCGCCGGGCCCCTGCCCGGTGACGAGCCCGCCGAGTGGTGCACGGTGGCCGGGACCCGCCTGATCAACACCGGCTCCTGGGTGGACGAGCCGTCATTTGTGGGGCCCGATCCCGGGCGCAGCCCCTACCGGCCGGGCTTTGCCGTCTGGGTGGACGCACAGCCGGGAACGGCGCCGCGGCTGGTCAACCTGCTCGACGGCTGACCGGCGACCGCCCGCGGGACCGCAGCCGGCCGGAACCGCCCGCAGCCGGCCGGAACCGCCCGCCCCCGGGGTTTGGCGCCTGATACGTGCATAGATGTTGTCGCGCAAACACATGACCTTGTGCGCAGTTGACGACGTGTGACGGGCGGGCGGCGGCCACGCCAGCGGGCGGCCCGGACGAGATCTTCGCCACTCAGATGCAAAACCGGCAGGAAAACAAATACTGCCGCTTTTGCCTCAGAGTCGTCCCTGTCTGCGCTGCGGACGTCGTGGGCACGCCGGCGCCGCGTCCAGGTGTCCCGGGGCGCCCCGGCGTCAGGCGGCCAGGCCCGGGGTGAAGCACACCCCGTGGCACCGGACCCCCGGGGAGACGCGCAGGTCCAGCACGCCCGCGGTGCTCCGGGGGTGGGAGACGAGCAGGTAGGCGCCGGGGTGATTGACCTCGATCGCCGTCCCGTTGGCGGTGGCGGTGCCCGCACCGTCCAGCACGGCCCAGACCGCGCCGGCCTCGTAGGGCCCGCTGTAGGGGCCCGGCACGTCGTCGCTCTGGGGCACGAGCAGCGCCTCGGCGTCGTCCTCGGGACGCACCGGGGGGAGGGTGGGCTGTCCGACCCCCAGCAGGCGCTGGATCACCCGTTCGGTCTCGGCATAGGCGCCCTCGCCGTAGTGGTAATCGAACAGCCGCCCCTGCTGGTTGAACAGGTACCGCGCCGGCCAGCCGAGGTTGCCGTACTCCTGCCAGATGCCGAACTCGGTGTCGACCACCACCGGGTAGGGGATCTCCAGGCGCTGGACCGCCGCCGCCACCGCCTGCGGATCGCCCGAGGGCGGAAAGCCGGAGGCGTGGACGCCGATCACCCGCAGGCCGTGGGGCTCATAGCGCTCGTGCCAGGCCCGGACGTAGGGCAGGGTCCGAAGGGAGTTCGGCCGACAGAAGTCCCAGAACTCGATCAGCACCGGCCGGCCCACCTGCTGGTCCATGCGCAGCGGCGCCGTGTTGATCCAGGGCAGATCCTGGGGCAGCGGGGGCGCGGCGATGGTGGCGATGGGCGGCTTCATCCGGGCGTCGATGGTAGTCGGGGATCCCTGACCGCGAGGAGCCGGACAGGCTAGATAGCGGTATGGTTATATTACTGAGATGGCATCTACCTGGAGCGTCCTCGCCGATCCCCACCGCCGCGCCGTCCTGCACCTGCTGCTCGACCGCCCCCGCACGGTCACCGAGCTCGTCGAGGCGGTCGGCCTGAGCCAGCCGGGCACGTCAAAGCACCTGCGGGCCCTGCGGGAGGCCGGGCTGGTCCGGGTCCGGGTTGACGCCCAGCGCCGCGTCTACGAGCTTGATCCGGCGCCGTTGGCCGAGCTTGACGACTGGCTGGCGCCGTACCGGCGCTTCTGGGATCGGCATTTGGACGCCCTCGGCCGCCACCTTGATCAGACCGACCCCCCAGAGGAGGACGAAGGACATGCCACACGCCACCGGTAGCTATGAGCAGGTCGACGGCCAGCCCGTGGTCCGCTTTGAGCGGACGTTCCCGCACCCCGCGCCTCGAGTCTGGGACGCGATCACTGACCCGGTCCGGCTCTCGCACTGGTTTCCGACCACGGTGGAGTTCGACGAGCTGCACCCCGGCAGCGCCATCACGTTCCGCTTCGCCGGGGATCGCTACCCACCCATGGAGGGGGTCTTCGGCGAGGTGAGCCCCCCGCGCCGGCTCTCGTTCACCTGGGGCGATGACCTGCTCACGTTCGAGCTGGAGGAGTGCGACGGCGGGGCGACCTGCCGGCTCGCCTTCTCGGTCACGCTTGACACCGCCGACAAGGCCGCCCGCGATGCCGCGGGGTGGGATGATTGTCTGGACATTCTCGGCAACGTGATTGCCGGTGCGGCCCGGGAGCGGCCGTGGAAATCAGGCCTGTGGCAGACCCGATATGACGAGTACAAGCGTCAGGGATTCCCGGCGACGGCGCCCATCCCGGAGTAGCGCAAGGCCCCGGCCGGCCAGCCGGTACGGCGCTATACTCGGTGAAGTATTGGAATCTAGACTGCCTTTGAGGAGTTTTCATCCATGAGCCCGTCCGGAGCCGAAGTACTCCGCCAGATCAAGAGCCGGATCGACGAGGTTGATCCCTCGGTGGTGCGGGAGCAGGCCTCCAACGGCGCGGTGTTGATCGACGTCCGCGAGGCCGAGGAATGGTCCACCGGTCACATTCCGGGCGCCAAGCACGTCCCCAAGTCCTACCTGGAGTCACGGATTGAGGGGGCCGCCCCCGACCGTGCGCAGCCCATCGTCCTCTACTGCCAGTCGGGCAATCGCTCGGCCTGGGCCGCGCGCACGCTCATCGAGGACCTCGGCTACGAGCACGTGGAATCGATGACCGGCGGCTTCACCCTGTGGAAGGACCGCGGCTATGACGTGGAGCAGCCCCGCACCCTGAGCGCCGAGCAGCGCGAGCGCTATTCACGCCATCTGCTGCTGCCCGAGGTGGGAATTGAGGGTCAGCAGAAGCTGCTGGACGCCAAGGTCCTACTGCTGGGGGCCGGCGGCCTGGGCTCGCCGACCGCGCTCTACCTGGCTGCGGCCGGGGTGGGAACGCTGGGCATCGTCGACGACGACGTGGTCGATCTGTCCAACCTGCAGCGGCAGGTGATTCACTCCACCGACCGGATCGGCGTCCCCAAGGTCGACTCCGCCGAGGAGACGATCAAGGCGCTCAACCCGGACGTCAACGTCCAGAAGTATGCCGTCCGTCTGGGCCCGGAGAACATCATGGACATCCTGCCGGACTACGACATCGTCGTGGACGGCCTGGACAACTTCCCCACGCGCTACCTGCTCAACGACGCCTCGGTGCGCCTCCAGATCCCGGTGGTGTCGGCCGCCATCCTCGGCTTTGAGGGACAGCTGTCGGTGTTCAAGCCCTATGACGGCCCCTGCTACCGCTGCCTGTTCCCGGTCCCGCCGCCGGCTGAGCTGGCTCCGTCCTGCGGCGCCAACGGGGTGCTGGGCGTCCTGCCGGGCACGATGGGCCTGCTCCAGGCCACCGAGGTGATCAAGCTCATCCTCGGCGAGGGCGAGCCGCTCACCGGCCGGTTGCTGATGTACGACGCGCTCGCCGCCCGGACGACCGAGGTCAAGGTGCGCCGGGATCCGCAGTGCCCCATCTGCTCCCGTCACCCCGAGGAGATCGAGGACGACGAGATGGGTGTCTTCCCCGACTACGAGGCCTTCTGCGCCGGCGCGCACTAGGGTTACCGACCATGGCCACCATCAGAATCCCCCCGGTGTTGCGTCCGGCGGTCGGCGGCGAGAAGGAGCTCAACGCGGACGGGTCGTCCGTCGGTGAGATCCTGCGCTCGGTCGCGGACGAGCACCCTGAAACCCAGTCCCAGCTGTTCGCCGCCGACGGCGGCCTCAACCGGTACGTGAACGTCTATCTCAACGATGAAGACGTCCGCGTGCTCGACGGGCTGGACACCGCGGTCGGCGACGCCGACACCCTGGTCATCCTCCCGGCGATGGCCGGCGGCGCGCGTTAGCGCCCGCCGGCGGCCGGTCCCTGAGACCGTCGTACCCGGAGGGTTCTGACCACCGGTGGCGGGCCCTCAGGGGGTCGCTACACTTCGTAAAGCCATGGCCGCCGAGAGCTTGCAGAACAAGCCCTGCGGGGGACGATACGGCGACATCGTCCAGTCGATCGGGCACACGCCCCTGATCGAACTCAAGCGCCTCAGCCCCAAGCCAGGCGTGAGGATCTGGGCGAAGCTGGAATCCCGCAACCCCACGGGCTCCATCAAGGATCGGGTTGCCCGGTCGCTGATTGAGGACGCCGAGGACAAGGGGCTGATCCGCCCCGGCCAGACGATCCTGGAGCCGACCTCGGGCAACACCGGGATCTCGCTGGCGATGATCTGCGGGCGCAAGGGCTACAACCTCAAGGTGGTCATGCCGGAGAACGTGACTCCGGAGCGCACCCAGCTGCTGCGCATGTACGGCGCCGAGATCGTCTATTCGGAGGGGTCCAAGGGCTCCAACGGAGCGGTGGAGAAGGCGCTGGACCTGGCCGAGAAGGACGCCTCGTACTACATGCCCTACCAGTACGGCAACCAGGCCAACCCGGACGCCCATTACAACGGAACCGCCCTGGAGATTTTGGAGGAGCTCGACGAGGTGGCCGCGTTTGTGGCCGGCCTGGGCACCGGCGGAACGCTCATGGGCAACGGGCGGCGCCTGCGCGAGGAGCTCGGCGACAGCGTCAAGATCGTCGCCGCCGAGCCGATGCAGGGCGAGCCGGTCCAGGGCCTGCGCTCGCTGGACGACGGCTTCATCCCGCCGATCATCGATCTGTCGCTGTTGGACCGCAAGATCTTCGTCACCAACCATGACGCCATCGTGTGGACGCGCAAGCTGCTTGACGAGGAGCGGCTGTTCGCCGGGGTGTCCTCGGGGGCGATCGCCCGGGTGGCGGTCCGGATCGCCGGTGAGCTCGACGAGGGCAACGTGGTGTTCATCGTCTGCGACGACGGCTGGAAGTACCTCTCCTCCGGCATCTACACCCGGCCGGTGGACGAGGTGGAGAATCTGGACTCGACCGTCTGGTGGTAGCCGACGACGCGCCCGCGTCGCGGCGCGCCCTGCTGGCCAGGGCCGGCGCCGGCGTGGCCGGACTGGGCGCCCTGGCGCTGGCCGGCTGCGGAGGCGGAGGCGCCGCCACCGCCGAGACGACCACCACCGCGCTCCCGCCGGCCCAGAGCGCCCGGGACATCGCCATCCTCAGCCGGGGTTTGGAACTGGAGCGACGGACCGTCGCCGCCTACGTGGCCGGGATCCCGCTCCTGCCGCGGCCGCTGGCCCAGGCTGCCCGCCAGTTTCTGTCTGAGGAGATTGAGCACACCGGCGAGCTCATCTCATTGATCAAGGCGTCGGGGGGCCAGGCCAACCCCCGGGCCAACAGCTATCCCCTGGGCCATCCCACCACCGCGGGGGAGGTGATCGCCCTCCTGCACACGCTGGAGCGAGAGCAGATCGCCTTCTACCTGCAGTCGATTCCCCGCCTGACCCCGGGCCCCACCCGGTCCGGAGCGGCCACCATCCTGACCGTCGACTCCCAGCATGTGACGATGCTGCGCCTCATCCAGGGGCAGACGCCGGTGCCGTCGCCGTTCGTCACCGGAGCGCAGTGAGCCGGCTCCGCACCCGCCGCCAGCTGCTGATGGCCGCCGGGGCCGCCACCGGGGCGGCTCTCGCCGGGCCGGACCTGGCCGCCGGAGCCGGCGCGGCCAAGGCCCCTCAGGTGATCCCGGTGACCGAGCGCCTGCAGCGCCTGCTGCGCTTAGAGCTGCTGCTGCTGTTCTGCTACCAGCATGTTCTCGGCTCCTCCATCCTCACCCCGCGGGCGCGGCGGACCCTGACCCCGTTTGTCGGGCACGAGGAGGCCCATATCGCCCTGCTGGAGGCCCAGCTGCGGGGCCCGGGGGTGGCCCTGCCGGCAGGGCCGGCCACCGTGCAGGAGGCCAACCGGGATCTGGCTCGCCGCAAGGTGGGGGGGCGGCTGGGACAGCTCAAGGGGGACCTGGATGCCGTGCGTCTCCTGCTCACCACCGAGCAGGTGACGATCGGGGCCTACGACGTGGCGCTGCTGACCCTGGACGACGCGCGCCTGATCGAGCTGGCCTGCCAGATCATGGCCAACGAGGCCCAGCACGATGCCATGCTGGCGCTGCTGCTGCCGCCCGGCACCCCGGGCTCGGCGGTCCCCTACGGCCTCGTCCAGGGCCTGCAATGACGACGTTGGTAGCCTCGACGCCGATGCGGATCCCCCGTCAGCTCTACGCCGAGATGGTGGCTCACGCTCAGGCCGAAGCCCCCAACGAGTGCGTCGGCATGGTCGCCACCCGCAATGGCGACGCGGTCGAGCTGCATCGGGCCGAGAACGCCGCCCGCAGCCCGCTGCGCTACGAGATCGACGGCGCCGAGCAGTACCGGATCCAGATGGCCATCGACGACGCCGGGCTGGACCTGGGCGCCATCTACCACTCCCACACCCGCAGCGCGCCCTATCCGTCGCAGACCGACATCAATCTGGCCTTCTACCCCGAGGCGCTGTACATCATCGTGGGGCTGGCCGGCGACGAGCCGGAGGTCCGCGCCTACCGGATCCGCGACGGCCAGGTCGCCGAGTCCGAGCTGGTCGTCTCCTGACCATGGCCCCCCGGGTGCACGAGCCGCCGCTCGTCTGCCCGGAGTGCCGGTCACGCTTCTCGGGGGAGGCCCGGTTCTGCCCGGACTGCCACCTGCCGCTGGTGCTGGAAGCGGACGGCGAGGTCACCCCACCGGTCTCCGAGCGTCACGAACGGGCTCGCAAGGTCAAGCCGCAGCTGAGCGAGGGCGAGCTGGTCAAGGTGGCCTGGGCGCGCAATCAGGCCGAGGCCGAGTTCATCCAGGGGCTGTTGCTGGAGGAGGGCGTGCCGAGCCTGTTGCGGCGCAGCCCGGGTTCGACGTCCCGGACTTCCTGGCCGCCGGACCCCGGGATGTCATGGTGCCGATGTCCGGGGCCGACGCCGCCCGGGAGATCCTGCTCGGAGCCGACCTGATCGGCTCCGAGGCGCCGGTGGGAGGGGTGGCGCCCGCTCGGCTGCTCGCCGGCCTGCTGGCCGCGCTGGCCGTCGGTGCGCTCGTCATCTGGCTGCTCTGGCTGGCGCTGCGCTGAGCGCGTGAGCGGGGCCGTTTAAAGCGACAACGGGGCACCGGTCCGCAGCGGACCGGTGCCCCGCATCGAGTTCAGATCAGACCAGGACCGGCTGGCGATCCGAGGCGATCGAGGCGATCTCCTCGGAGGCGCGCTCGAACTCCTCGTCGGAGAGCACCGGGCGTGCCCTCAAACGGAAGCTCGCGGGTCAGCTCCAGCCAGGAGCGGCATCCGCCGTACTCCTCTCGCACCTTGACCGTGACCGGACGAGGGATCCGGTAGGTGCGCAGCAGGATCACGTGGAGGGGATGGCGCCGCTTCCAGGCCAGCCGCTTCTCGGCGTAATCCGTCGTCCAGACGTAGAACGGGGAGAGGGCGTCGATGGCCCGGCGGTCGGTGATGGTGAAGTGACCAGCCACCTCGGCCCAGGCGCGGATCCGGACCCGGTCGGGCTGGTTGAGCGGCTCACCGCGGTGCAGCGCCTGGGGGTGCGGATCGCCGTCTGACCACACACCCTCCTCGAGCGCCCGGGAGAGCTCAGGACGATGCGATTCCCGGACCAGGTCAGAGCGCTGGTGGTCGAACGTGGGGTACAGGAAGAAGCGCTCGTAGTCGAGCTTGAAGTGCTTCTCCGGCTCACGGATGCCGCCCTTGCGAAGCGTAAGGAGTTGCTCGCCTTCGGCGAGCGCCCGCACGGTAACGGCCCATTCTTTGAAAGCAATCGGCATGAAATTAAAAGGGGGGAACGGAGTTTTGTTTGTCAGCCCCGCGCGAGCAGCGTCTCCTCCGCCGCGGCAGCGTCAGGACGGAGGGGATTGTATGCGAGAGGCAGCGAATTTCAAAATTCCCTGGAAACGCACGCGATTTTCCGGTCCCGCTCCCGGGTTGAAACTACGCCTCTGTAAACATCGTCGGCCGCCGCCGGCCGCTGGGGTGGCTACAGCCTGGTTCCGGCGGCGTTCTGCAGCGGCTCGATCATCGCCGCAAAATCGTCATCGGCGTGACCCAGTCCCATCGCCGCCGTCAGCACCTCACGGGTGTAGGCGGCACTGGGAAACGGGACGCCGAGCGCCTGGCCCTCCTCCAGGCACAGGCGCACGTCCTTGAGCATGTGCTCCAGCTTGAACAGCGTCGAGTAGTCGTGGCGGCGCATCGGGCCGGCCTTGAGGTCGAGCATCGCCGACCCGCCGGCGCCCGCGCCCATGACCCGGACCAGCGCGTCCAGGTCGACGCCGGCCTTGGCGCCGACCACCAGCGCCTGGCCCAGCACGGCGGCGTTGCTCGCCGCCACCGCGTTGTTGAGCAGCTTCACCATCTGGCCCTGGCCGAGCGGACCGGCGTGGACGATCAGCTCGCCCATGGCCTCAAACAGTGGCCGGGCCCGGGCGAAGTCCTCCTCCGCGCCGCCGACCATGATGGTCAGCGTGCCCTCCTGCGCCTTGGGGGAGGAGCCGGTGACCGGTGCGTCGAGCATGGTGTGCCCGCCCTCGGCCAGGCGACCGCCGATCTGAAGGGTGGCCGCCGGGCCGATGGTGGAGCAGTCGATGAACAGCGTCCCGGGCGCCGCGCTGGTCGCCGCTCCGTTCTCGCCGAGCAGGACCTCGGCCACCTGGGGCCCGTCGACGACCATCGTGATCACGAACTCGGCCTCGGCGGCGGCCTGGGCCGGCGTCGCCGCCAGCGTGGCCCCGTGCTGGTGGGCAAACGCCTCGGCCGTCGACGTCGTCCGGTTGCAGACCGTGAGGTCAAATCCGGCGCGGGCCAGGTTGGCGGCCTGCCGGGACCCCATGATTCCCAGACCGAGAAACGCGACCCGCCCACTCACAGCATTCATGATGGCAAGACCGGGGCGGCGACGCCGGCCGGGGTGGGCGAGTGGGTGGCCCAGACCGTTCAGGCGGACCCCGGGCGCCCGCAGCCGCCGCCGCCCGGGGTCTCGATGCGCAGTCGCTGGCCCGCGGCCAGCTCGCCGATCGCCTTGGCCGGGAGCTCCTCGCCGTCCAGCAGGTTGCGGCCGGCCGCGCCCGGCTCCCCGCCGTCGGCACCGGGCGGTCGGTGGCGCCGGCGCTCGGTGATCAGCGAGTAGTGCAGCGGAGTCAGGGCCTCCAGCTCGCGCACCACGCCGTCGCCGCCCCGGAAGCGACCGTCGCCGCCGGAGCCGGGCCGCAGCGCGTACTCGGTCATCCGCATCGGGAACTCCAGCTCCAGCGCCTCGATCGGCGTGTTCAGGGTGTTGCTCATGGCCACGTGCACACCGCTGGGGCCATCGGCGTCCGGGCAGGCGCCCTGGCCACCGCCGATCGTCTCGTAGTAGGTGACCGCGTCGTTGCCGAGCGTGAGGTTGTTCATGGTGCCCTGGCCCAGGGCGCGACCGAACGCCGCCAGCACCACGTCGGCCACGCGCGACGAGGTCTCCACGTTGCCGCCCACCACCGCCGCCGGGGAGCGTGCATTGAGCAGCGAGCCCTCCGGGGCGATCACCGTGATCGGCCGGTAGGCGCCGGCATTGGCCGGGATGTCCGGGTCGGTGAGCACCCGCACGGCGAAGTAGCAGGCCGAGCGGGTCACGGCCAGCGGGCAGTTGAGATTGCCCGGGTGCTGATCGGCGGTGCCGGTGAAGTCCAGCGTCAGCCGATCGCCGGCCACGGTGGCCCGCAGGACGATCCGCAGGTCGCCCTCGCGGGCCTCCAGGACGTCCTCGGCCCGCCGATCGCCGTCGTCAAGCGCCTCCAGGCAGGCCCGGGTGCGCCGCTCGGCGTAGTCCAGGACCTCGCGGTAGGCCTCCCGGAGCCGCTCTCCCCCCACCCGCTCGGCCAGCTCGCCCACTCGCAGCGCGCCCGCGCGGCCGGCGGCCAGCTGCGCGCGCAGGTCCGCCCGGCGCTGATCCGGGCGGCGCATCTGCCCGCTGATCTCGGCCAGCGCCGCCTCGTCAAGCAGCCGCGGGGCGATCACCACGCCCTCGTCGGCCAGCGTCTGGCTGTCGGCGGGCATCGAGCCGGGGGTGGGGCCGCCCACATCGGCGTGGTGGGCGCGGCTGGCCGCAAATGCGATCAGCTCCTCCCCGGCAAATACGGGCGTGATCACGGTGATGTCCGGCAGGTGGGTGCCCCCCCGGTAGGGGTCGTTGAGGATCCAGGAGCGCCCGGGGGCGTGCTCGCACTCCAGGACCGAGGCCACCGCGGCCGGCATTGCCCCCAGGTGGACCGGGATGTGCTCGGCCTGCATGACCATCTCGCCGCCGGGCTCAAACAGGGCGGTGGAGGCGTCGCGCCGCTCCTTGATGTTGGCCGAGTGGGCCGAGCGGATGAGCACGGCGCCCATCTCCTCGCAGATGGAATGGAGCGCGCCGGTGAGGACCGCAAGCTCAACCGGATCCATTGCGCCTCACGTGGAGGGTTCCCGTGTCGTCCACCGACCCGCTCCATCCCGGCGGCACCAGCAGGGTCGACTCTGGCAGCTCCACCACCGCCGGGCCGGTCACCTCGGTGCCCGGCGCCGGCGTGCCGCGCAGCACGTGGAGCTCCCGCTCCCGGCCGTCGATGATCGCCCGTCGCCGGCCCCGGTCCAGTTCGCCACCGGCGTCCTGCAGCGACACGTGGACCCCGGGCACGAAGGCTGAGACCCGCACGGTCACCAGCTCCAGCTCCTGCTCGGCGTCGCGGTAGCCGTAGCGCTCCTGGTGCAGGGCCTCAAAGCGCTCGCGCAGCTGCGCCGGGGTGGGCGCCAACGGCGCCTCCACGGCCAGCTCAAACGCCTGGCCGCGGTAGCGCAGCTCATACACCGCCCGCAGCTCGGCCTCGGGCTCGCCCAGCTCGGCCCGGGCCTGCTCGCCCAGCTCGGATCCCGCGGCGGCCACGGCCTGGGCGGTCAGCTCGGAGCGGCTGAGCAGCACGCTGCGCTGGGCGTCACGGCGCCGGGGGGAGACGACGAGCCCGAGCGCGGCCAGCACGCCGGAGGCCCGCGGGCAGACGATCTCGGAGATGCCGAGCTCGTCGGCGATCGCCGCGGCGTGCAGCGGACCGGCGCCGCCGAAGGCCAGCAGGGCGTACCGGCGCGGATCGATCCCTCGCTGGACGGTCACCACCCGCAAGGCCCGCACCATCTCGGCGTTGGCCACCCGGATGATGCCCTCGGCGCAGGCCACCGGAGCCAGCCCGAGGGCATCCCCCAGCCCGGCGATGGCGCGCTCGGAGGCCTCCCGGTCCAGCGCCACGCCGCCGGCCAGCGGCGCATCGGACGACAGGTACCCCAGCAGGAGGTTGGCGTCGGTCACCGTCGGCTCGGTGCCGCCGCGCCCGTAACAGGCGGGTCCCGGGTCGGCGCCGGCCGAGCGGGGGCCCACCCGGAGCGCCCCGCCGGGGTCGCGCCAGCCGATCGACCCGCCCCCGGCGCCGACGGTGTGGACCGCCACCATGGGGAGGGCCAGCGGCCGCATGGCGATCTCCCCGGAGCTCTGCTCCTGCACGGCCCCGTCGTCGACCACGCAGACATCGCACGAGGTGCCGCCCATGTCGAAGCACAGGGCGTCGGGAGACCCGGCGGCTCGGGCGATGTGGGCGGCGCCGGCGGCCCCGCCGGCCGGCCCGGACAAGACCGTCCAGGCGGCGTGGCCGGCCGCCGACTCCAGGTCGATCAGCCCTCCGCTGGACTGCATGATGGTGGGCTCGGGCAGGCCCGCCCGGTGGCAGCGCTCCACCAGCCGCCGCAGGTAGCCGGCGAGCAGCGGGGACAGGGCGGCATCCACCTCGGTGGTGCTGGCCCGCTCAAACTCACGGAAGGTGCCCACCACCTGATGGGAGAGGGAGACGTGGACATCGGGCAGCGCTTCGGCCAGCGCCTCGCCCAGGATCCGCTCGTGCTGGGGATGGCGGTAGGAGTGCAGCAACGTGACCGCCACCGCCTCCGGCTCGGCGGCCCGCACGCGCTCCACCAGGTCGCCGGCCTCCAGCCCGCGCAGGACGCCGTCCGGGGTCATCCGCTCCTGGGCGCCGAAGCGCAGCTCCGGCGGAGCCAGCGGGGCCGGGCGCGCGGCACATAACCGGTACAGCTCCGGCCGGTCCTGGCGGCCGAGCGCAATCAGGTCGGTGAATCCCTCGGTGGCGATGAACGCGGTCCGGGCCCCCCGGCCCTCCAGGAGCGCGTTGGTGGCCACCGTCATGCCGTGGGAGAACTCGCGCACCGACTCCGCCCCGGCGCCCGCCTTCTCCAGGGCGGCGCTCACCGCCGCCAGCACGCCCTCTGACTGGTCGGCGGGGGTCGTCGGCGCCTTGGCGGTGATCAGCCGGCCGTCGACGGCCAGCACCGCGTCGGTGAACGTGCCGCCCACATCGACCCCGAGGAGCATGAGCGCACCGTATCGACCTGCCACCACAAAACAGGCCCGCGTGAGCGGGCCCCCCAAAAAAAGGCCGTCAGGCGGCGAGCGCCGGTGTCAGCTCCTCGGTCTCGGCCAGGTGCTGGTGCGACGGGCAGTAGCCGTTGTGGGGCAGCGGCATGCGCTGGCAGGGCGTGCCCTTCCGGGTGCTGGCCCGGCACTGCAGCGGATTGCCGTAGACGTCGAAGCCGTTCTGGGGCTGGTTGCGCAGGAACTCGTCGGCGAAGTCCAGGTACCGCTCAATCACCTTGAGCACCCGCAGCTGCGCGGTCATGGGGAAGTAGACGCGGATATCGCCGAACAGAGTCCGGGCGGGCCGGGCGAAGTAATGGCGGTCGGTGGCCATCCGCTCCACCGTCGCCTCGCAGGCGCGCAGCACGCGCTCGTGGTTGGCATACGGGCACGAGCCATGCGGATCTTCAACGATCTCACTGGCGATCTCGCGATAGATCGCTCGACTGAACCGATACATGGGAACTCTCTCCACTCCTTGTCGGCTCCCTGCCGGGAGGGCTTACCTACTGGCGAGTATTCCCAGGGCGTGTGAAGCTGATCACACTGGATCTATTAACTAGGTGTTAAGCGAAATCCCGAATTTTGTGAGATCGGGGGAGCCTAGGCCCACTCGGTCACCGCGGCGCCGGTTGTCTGCGCCAGGGTGATGTGGCAGCGGTCCAGAGCCGGGTCGAGGTCCGGGAAGTCGGTGCGCTGATGTGCGCCCCGGCTCTCCTGGCGGCGCAGGGCGGCGGTGGCGATCAGCCGCACCAGCGGGTGCTCGTCGTCCCGCAACCGGCGCAACCCCTCGGCACTGCGCTCCAGACCGGCGTGACGCCAGAGGGCCGCCCGGGAGCAGGGGCTGATCGGGGCCAGCGGCGGTGGTTGGGCCGACGTCAGCGCGGCCGCCGGCTCTGGCTCTGGCTCTGGCTCGGCGGCGGCGGCTCGGGCCGCCCGGGCGCCGAACACAAAGCACTCACTCAACGAGTTGGAGGCCAGGCGGTTGGCGCCGTGCAGCCCGGTGCAGGAGCACTCGCCCACCGCGTAGAGTCCGCCCACCGAGGCGCGCCCCTCCAGGTCGGTGGCGATCCCGCCCATCATGTAGTGAGCCGCCGGGGCGACCGGAACCAGCTCACGCTCGGGATCGATCCCGGCCCGGCGCAGAGCGGTGACCACATTGGGGAACAGGGCCGGGTCGACGTGGCGCATATCGAGCCCCACCGAGGTGCCGCCCCCGGCTTGGATGGCGTGGGCAACGGCGCGGGCCACCTCGTCGCGGGGGGCGAGCTCGTCGACAAATCGCTCGCCCTGGGCGTCCAGCAGCCGCGCGCCCTCCCCCCGGACCGCCTCGGTGACCAGAAACCCGTCGGCACCATTGGCGCCCACCACGGCGGTGGGGTGAAATTGCATGAGCTCCAGGTCGGCGAGCTGCGCGCCGGCCGCGTAGGCGAGCAGCAGGCCCCCGCCGATCGCCCCCGGGGGGTTGGTGGTGCGCGCCCACAGGGCGGCCGCCCCGCCGGTGGCGAGCACGATCGCCCGGGCGGCGATGACCGTGCCGTCGTCCAGCTCGGCCCCGGTGGCCCGGCCGTCAGCGGTTCCGATCCGCACCGTTCGCCGCCCCTCCAGGACGGCGATGCGCTCATCCTCGGCGGCCAGCGCCGACAGCTGGCGGATGATCCGTCGGCCCGTGGCCGCGCCCCCGGCGTGGACGATGCGCCGGTGGCTGTGCCCGCCCTCCAGGCCGAGGGCCAGCCGGCCGGCTCGGTCAGAGTCGAAGGTGACTCCCAGCCGGGCCAGGTCCTCGACCGCGGCCGGGGCCTCCTGACACAGGACCCGCGCGGCGGATTCCCGCACCGCGCCGCGGCCGGCGGTGAGGGTGTCAGCGAGATGCTGGGCCGGGCTGTCGTCCTCGGTCAGAGCGGCCGCCAAACCCCCCTGGGCCCAGTAGCTGGAGGCGCCGGCCAGCGGCGTGGCCGACACCAGGGTGACCGCCGCCCCCAGCCGGGCGGCGCTCAACGCGGTGTAGAGCCCGGCGGCGCCGGCCCCGATGACGGCGAGCTCGGTCTGCGTGGTGGTCACGTGCGAGTACGGTACTCGGCCATGACCGGCGCTCCCGTCCTCTTCTCCCACCCATCATCGGTCCGGCATGAGACCGGCCCGCACCCGGAGCAGCCGGCCCGGATGGCGGCGATTGAGCGGGAGCTGTCAGACCGGGACTGGCTCGGCTATGAGCGGGTGCCGTCGCCGGCGGTGGAGCGGTCGACGCTGCTGGCCGTCCATCCGGAGCACCACGTGGAGATGGTGCAGCGGGCCGCCGCCAACGGGGGCGCGCAGCTGGACCCCGACACGGTGGTGTCCCCGGGCTCGTATGAGGCGGCCGTCCACGGCGTCGGCGGCGCGGTGGCGCTCGTCGACCGGTTACTGGACGGCTCGGCCCCCACCGGCTTCAGCATCCACCGCCCGCCCGGCCACCACGCCGAACCGGTCCGGGCCATGGGCTTCTGCCTATTCAACAACGTGGCCGTGGCCGCCCGCCATGCGCTGGACGCGCACGGGCTGGAACGGGTACTGATCGTCGACTGGGACGTCCACCACGGCAACGGCACCAACGACATCTTCCACGAGGACCCCCGGGTCCTGTTCCTCTCGGTCCACCAGTCTCCGCTGTACCCGGGAACCGGGGCGGCCCGGGACACCGGGTCGGGCCCCGGCCGCGGGTTCACCGTCAACGTGCCGGTGGCCCCCGGCTCCGGCGACGAGGAGTTCTGCTCGGTGGTGGAGCACGTCGCCGTCCCGGTGGCGCGGACCTGGGCCCCGCAGCTGATCCTGGTGTCGGCCGGCTACGACGCCCACCAGGAGGATCCGCTCGCCGACTGCCGGGTGACCGACACCGGATTTGCGGCGATGGCCGGCTCGCTGCGCGCCGTTGGCCGGGCCCTGGGCGCACCGGTGGGCGCGGTGCTGGAGGGCGGCTACGCACTGGACGCGCTCGGTCGGGGCGTCGCCGTCACCATGGCCGCGCTGGCCGCCGACTCGGGACTCCCCGGGGGCGACGGCATCCCCACCTCCGACGTGGCCGTCGCGGCCCGGGAGCGCCTGGGGGAGTTCTGGCCGGAGCTCGGCCTCAGTCGCTGAGCAGCTCCCGCCAGGCCTTCAGCAGGCGTGCCGCCATCCGGTCCGAGGAGTACGCCTCGGCCCGGGCGCGGCCCGGGATGCGTGGGTCGGGGGCCTGCAGATGGGGGGCGAGCGCCGCCCGCCAGGTGGCGGCGTCAAACGGCGCGCACAGGGTGCCGGGCACGCCGTCCAGGGCCTCCGGGTGGATCCCGACCGGCGTGGCCAGCACCGGAACGTCGCAGGCCAGCGCCTCCACCACGGCCAGGCCGAAGCCCTCGCGCTCGGAGGGAACGAGCACCGCGTTGGCGGCGTTGACGTACAGCGGAACGCGCTCGGGGTCGACGTCCCCCAGGGTGAGCAGGGGGATGTCGCCGGCCACCGCGCGGGCCCGGTCGATGCGCTTCTCGGCCCGGGCCGGGTCGGCGGCGAACAGGAGGCAGGGCGCGGCCGGGTCAAGTCCCAGCTGGGCCCGGGCCTGAATCCGGTCCAGGGGGCGAAAGCGTTCCAGGTCGGCGCCGCAGGGCAGCACCGCCGGGGGGCGGCCGCGGGAGGCCCAGCCGGGAACCTGGCCGGCCAGGGGCGCCGATACGACCGCGGTCAGGTCGCAGAGGGGGAGACCGGCCAGCGTGACCGGACGGGCCCGAGGATGGGCCAGGTCGGTGCCGTGGAGGGTGACCAGCCGGCGCCGCGCCCGGGCGGCCAGCGCCGGCCAGACGGTGAGACCGTAATGGGCGTGCACGATGTCGAAGCGCCGGCCGCGCCGGCCGGCCCGCAGCCGCCGGGCCGCGCGGAGATAGGCGCCGGGGCCGCCCGGGTCAAAGGCGAATACGGCGACCTCGGCCTCGCCGGTCCGCTGCAGGGCAGCCACCTGGTCGGCGACGAACCGACCGAGCGCGGGCCGCCCCGGGGACGGGTACATGTTGGTCACGATCAGGGCCCGCACCGCTGACGGCACTGTATCCGCGGGGGGCGGCGGCGCCGACAGCTTTGGCACCATGGGGGCATGGCGCACCGCGCGCAACTGCCCGTCGGCGTGTTTGACTCCGGCGTCGGCGGCCTCACCGTCCTGCATGAGCTCCTGGTCTCGCTCCCCAACGAGGACTACGTCTACCTGGGCGACACCGCCCGGTTCCCGTACGGGGAGCGCTCCCTGGCGGAGCTGCGCAGCTTTGCCGTGGAGATCGCCGAGCACCTGCTGGGGCTGGGGGCCAAGATCCTGGTGGTGGCCTGCAACGCGGCCAGCTCGGCGGCGCTCGAGACCCTGGAGCGCCATCTGGAGCAGACCGGCCGGGATGTGGACGTGATCGGCGTCCTGGCCTCGGCCACCCAGCTGGCGGTAGCCGGCAGCCGCAACGGCCGGATCGGCCTGCTCGCCACCCCGGCCACGGTGGCCAGCGGTGCCTACGAGCGGGCGGTCCAGGCCGCCGACCGGCATGTGGTGCTGGAGTCCGTGGCCTGTCCGGACCTGGCACCGATCATTCAGGGAGGCTTTCCGTTCGACGAGGCGGTGGTCGACACGGTCCGGGGATACTGCGAGCCGCTGCGCCGGGCCGAGGTCGACACCGTGATCCTGGGCTGCACCCATTACCCGCTGGTGGCTCCCATGCTCCAGCGGATCCTGGGACGGGGGGTGACGCTGGTGACCTCCGGGGTCGGTGTGGTGCGCAGCGTGGAGCGGGCGCTGTCGGCCCGGGGCCTGCTCAACCCGCGGACCGACGAGGGCAGCTACCGCTTTCAGTGCACCGGGGACGCCGCCGCGTTCACCCAGCTGGGCACGCGCTTTCTGCAGATGCCGCTGGGCGAGGTGGTGCGGGTCGAGCTTGACCTGGAGCTGGCGGCATGAGCGGCGCACCGGCGCGCAGCTTCGGGAGGTCGGCCGGCCAATTGCGCCCGGCGGTGATTGAGCCCGGCTTCGTCCGGACGGCCACCGGCTCGGCGCTCATCTCCATGGGCGAGACCCGGGTCATCTGCACGGCCTCGGCCCAGGAGGGCGTCCCCCGCTGGCTGATGGGGTCCGGGCGCGGCTGGGTGACCGCCGAATACGGGATGCTCCCGGCGTCGACCGGCGAGCGCAAGCAGCGCGACGCCACCCGGGGGCGCCTGGACGGCCGGTCGGTCGAGATCCAGCGGCTGATCGGCCGGTCGCTGCGCGGGGTGGTCGACTTCGCGGCCCTGGGCGAACGCACCATCTACATCGACTGCGACGTCCTGCAGGCCGACGGCGGAACCCGTTGCGCGTCGATCACCGGCGGGATGGTGGCCCTGCGGCTGGCCTGCCAGGCGCTGGTGGGCCGGGGCGCGCTGGACCGGGTGCCGCTGACCGGAACGGTGGCGGCGGTGTCGGCCGGGATCGTGGCCGGGGAGGCGCTGCTGGACCTGGACTACTCCGAGGACTCGACCGCCGAGGTCGACGCCAACGTCGTCATGACCGGCGACGGGGGCCTGGTGGAGGTCCAGGCCACCGCCGAGCGCACGCCCCTCTCCCGGGCCCACCTGGACGATCTGCTGGGCCTGGCCGCAGCCGGCATCGACCAGCTGCGCGGGCTGCAGGACGAGGCGGTGGCCGCCGCACCGGCGGGCCGCTGACGGCGCCATGGAGGCCGTGCTGGCCACGCGCAACCCCGGCAAGGTGCGGGAGTTCAACCGCCTGCTGGCGCCGGCAATACTCGTGGTGGCACTGCCGGCCGCGGTGGAGCTTCCCCCGGAGGGGGGCGCGACGTTCGCCGACAACGCTCTGCCGAAGGCCCGCACCGCGGCCGTGGCGACCGGGCAGCCGGCCATCGCCGATGACTCCGGGATCGAGGCGGCGGCCCTGGATGGACGCCCCGGGGTGCGGTCGGCCCGCTACGCCGGCGAGGGCGCGTCTGACCAGGAGAACCTGGACAAGCTGTTGCGTGAGGCTCCCGCGGGTAGTGGACTGCGCTACGTGTGCGCGCTGGCCTACGTCGACCCCGCCGCCGGTGTGGAGGAGGTGTTCTTCGGCACCGTGTCCGGCCGCCTGACCGACCGGCCGCGGGGGACCCGGGGCTTCGGCTACGACCCGGCGTTTGTGCCCGACGGCGACTACGACGGCCGCACCATGGCCGAGCTCACCGACGCCGAGAAGGACGCGATCAGCCACCGGGCGCGGGCGGTCTCTGAGCTGCTGGCCTGGCTGCGCCGGGAGCGGTGACCGCCGGCGCCGCATCCGGCCCCGGCCCTGGCTCCGGGGCAGTGAAGGCCCGCACCGCGGTCCTCTCGGTCATCTCCAACGCCACGCTCATCCTGCTCAAGGTGATCGCCGGGACGATCACCGGCTCGGTGGCGATCCTGACCGAGGCGGTGCACTCCAGCATCGACCTGGTGGCTTCGATTGTGGCCTTCTTCTCGGTGCGCAAGGCCGATGAACCCGCCGATGAGAGCCATCGCTACGGCCACGAGAAGATCGAGAACCTGGCGGCCGCGATTGAGGGGATCCTGATCCTGGTGGGATCGGCCGCCATCGCCTTTGAGGCTATCCGCCATCTCGTCAACCACGGGCACGTCCAGACCGTGGGGCTGGGGATCGCGGTGGTGGGGGTGTCACTGGCGGTCAACCTCGTCGTCTCCCTGCGGCTGCGCCGGACGGCCCGGCGGACCAATTCGCCCGCCCTGGCGGGCGACGCCGCCCACCTGGGCACCGACGCGCTCACCTCGGCGGCGGTGCTGGTGGGGCTGGTGGCGGTGGCGGTGACCGGCGCGCAGTGGATCGACCCGGTGGTGGCCCTGGCCGTCGCCGCGCTGGTGGTCACCACCGGGGTGCGCCTGCTCGCCCAGTCCTCCCGGGTCCTGGTCGACGAATCGCTGCCCGCCGCGGAGGTGGAGATCATCCGCCGGGCGATCCAGGGGATGTCGCCGCAGGGCGTCGTCGGCTACCACGAGCTGCGCACCCGTCGGGCGGGCGCGCGCCGCTACGTCGACCTGCACGTCCAGTTCCGGGAGGGGACCTCGCTGGAGGAGGCCCATCGGACCGCCCACCAGCTCCAGGACCAGATCAGCGAGCGGCTGGCCGGCGCCGACGTCCTGATCCATCTGGAGCCGCAGGACCGGGTGCGGCCGGGTGAGACCCTGCTGGCCCGGCCCGCCGAGGGGTCACACAGCTGAGCGGTCGGTGGTCGGAGGCGCGGTCACACCAGGTTGATGGCCGCCGACAGAGCGACCGCAAACGTGACCCCGGCGTAGCCGTAGTACCCCTCCAGGACGAGGATGAGGACCGCCACCAGGCAGGCCAGGACGGTGAGCAGCCATGCGATTCGGCCGAGGTTCACCCGTCTATTCTCGCCATCGCCGGGGACGTATGCGGCGCGGGTCCGCCGCCGGACTCCAGCGGCTGAGTGCCCGCACCCGGCGAACGATTGTCGCAAATTGCGAAGAACTGCCCGTTTTATGTCACCTGGATGGCGGATCAGGGCAAAAATGCAGAGCACAGGCCCGCCCGGCGCGCTGAGCCTGTCCGCGGACCGTGTTAGCTTCGACGTTTCCTACCAACTTCCAAGGAGGAGCAAGTGACGAAGTCTGAATTTGTAGATCAGGTCGCCGATCGAGCCGGACTGAGCAAGAAGGACGCCGGCGATGCCGTCGACGCGATGCTGGAGACGATCGAGGGCGCGCTCAAGCGCGGCAGCGAAGTGACGTTCTCCGGATTCGGGAAGTTCAGCGTCTCCAGCCGCAGCGCGCGCGAAGGCCGCAACCCGGCCACCGGCGAGAAGATCCAGATCGCCGCGTCGCGGGTGCCGAAGTTCACCGCCGGTGCCGCGCTCAAGAAGGCTGTGAATTAGCCCTTCCCGTCTCTTTCGGGCCCCGCGGAGGGCCGTCCGCGGCCCGTCATTCCCGGTTTCAGGGATGGCCGTCAGGTTGCCCCGTGGCTGAACCGGCACAGTCGGTCGCCGGGCCTCGGCGGCCGCAGAGCGAGGGCCCGCCGGTCCGGACCGGACCACTGGACAGCGGGGGCTTTGGGGACAGGCTGGCCCGCCGTGTGGCCGACCGCCGGTCCCAGATCGTCCTGGGGCTTGATCCTGATCCGGCCCGCCTGTGGCCGCGGGCGCTGGAGCTGGCGGAGGAGCGGGCCGGCCGGGTCGGCGGCCCCGCCGAGCGGGCCGCCCGGGCCGTGGCCGCCCATTGCCGGCTGGTGCTGGAGGCAGCGGCCGAGCAGTGCGTGGCGGTCAAGCCGCAGGTGGCGTGCTTTGAGCGGCTCGGCTCCGGGGGCTGGGCTGCGCTCGCCGAGGTCGTCCGGGCCGGCACCGATGCCGGGCTGATCGTCATCGCCGACGCCAAGCGGGGCGACATCGACATCTCGGCCCGCGCCTACGCCCAGGCGTTCTTCGGCTCCACGCCGAGCCCGTTCGGCGACATCCCCGGGCTCGGCGCGGACGCCCTCACCGTCAACCCGTTGCTGGGCCGCGACTCCCTGGCGCCGTTCATTGAGGTGGCGCGGAACGCCGGCGCCGGGCTGCTGGCGCTGGTCCGCACCTCCAACCCGGGCGCGGCCGACCTCCAGGACCGGCGCCTGGTCGACGACGGAACGGTGAGCGAGACGCTGGCACGGCTCGTCGATGAGCTGGGCCGGCCCGGCCTGGGCGAGTCCGGGCTGGCGGATGTGGGCGCCGTCACCGGGGCCACTGCGCCGGAGCGCCTGGAAGGGCTGCGGGGGCTGATGCCCCATGCGGTGCTCCTGCTGCCGGGTATCGGGCCCCAGGGGGGAAGCGGCCGGGATCTGGCCCCGGCGTTTGCGCCCGGGCCGGCCGGCGGGCTGGTGGCGGCCTCGCGCGCGATCGTCTACGCCCACCAGCAGGGGGGAACCGAGCCAGCCTCGGCCGCGCGGGCCGAGGCCACCCGGCTGCGCGAGCTCATCTGGGGCCTCTACGCCTGATGCCGGACAGCCTCCACGGTCTGAGCAGTCCCGGGCCGGCGACCGGTGACGGAGCGAACCGCTGGTGGGGTACCTGCAGGCTCCCGCGGCGCCCCCGAGTATGATCGGCCTGGGATGGTGGGAAGAAGCGCGCGGTTCCTCGCGCCAGCAGCACTGGCCGCGGTGACCATTGGGGTCTACCTGGTGGTGCATTCGACGCTCGCGCACCACAATCAGGCGCCCGTTCGCCCCAACACGGCAATCGTCAACGGCCGCCGCCAGGTCCGCCACGGCCGGCCCGGGCCCAAGTACTACGTCGTCAAGCCGGGCGACACCCTCAGCGCCATCGCCGCCAAGACCGGGGTCAGCATGACCACCCTGACGAGCCTCAACCGGGCTCTGGCCGCCTCGCCCAACAGCCTGCAGACCGGGCAGCGGCTGAGGCTCCGGCGTTGAGCCGGCGGTTTGCGGGGGGACTTCTGGCAACGGCAGCCTGCTGGGCGGGGCTGTTGTGCGCCGCGGTGCCCGGGGCCTCGGCCGGGACCCGGACCGCTCCGGGCACGCCGGCCACGCCCGCGGTGGCGGCACCGGCCGCCGCTGCCCCGCAGCCGCCGGCCGGCCTGCCGGTGACCGCCGCCGCGCTGTACGCGCCGCAGACCGGTCAGTTCCTGGACTCGGTCAACCTCAACCAGCGGGTGGCGATCGCCAGCACCACCAAGCTCATGACCGCCCTGATCGTGCTGCAACACGTCCACCGGCTCAGCACGGTCTATGCCCAGAACGACTGGTATCCGGCTCCGGCCGACTCCCAGTTGGGGCTGGTCCCCGGCGAGCGGATGAGCGTTCATGACCTGATGCTGGCGATGATGCTGCCCAGCGACGACGACGCCGCCGAGGATCTCGCCTACAACGTCGGCCACGGCTCCGTCTCCCGCTTCATCGGCTGGATGAATGCCGAGGCCCGGCGCCTCGGGCTCACCCACACCCATTACTCCACGCCGATCGGGCTCGATACCCCGGGCAACTACTCCACGGCCGCCGACCTGGCCCGGCTGGCCGAGTACGACCTCACGCACTCGCCGTTCTTCCGGCGGATGGTGGCGCTCAAGTCGGCGGAGATCCGGATCGTGGGACCGGGGGGGCACGCCATCACCATCGTCAACCGCAACGATCTGGTGGCTCGGTTCCCGTGGATCGACGGGGTCAAGACGGGGCACACCCTGCAGGCCGGTTACGTGCTGGTGGCAGCGGGGCACAGAGACGGCATGTCGCTGATCAGCGTCGCCCTGGGGACTCCCAGTGAGCAGCAGCGGGACGCCTCCAGCCTGGCCCTGCTCGACTATGGCTGGCGCAACTTCATCCTGCGCCGGCCGCTGAGCGCGGGGCAGGTGCTCGCCCGGGCGACGGTCCAGGATCAGCCCGGTCAGCGGGTCCCGGTGGTGGCCGCGCGCAGCGTGAGCCGGATCGTGCCGCGCCGGGACCATCTGCGTCTGATCGTGCACCTGCCCCGCCAATTGCGAGCACCGCTGCCCGCCCAGGCGGTGGTGGGCAGGGTCAGCGTGGTGGACGGCGGCCAGGTCCTGGCCAGCGTACCGCTGGTCTCCACGCGCAAGCTCACCCCGGTGAGCGGCTTGACCAGCGCCGGCCGGTTCATCACCCAGCCCCTGACGCTGGTCCTGCTGGCCGCGGTGGCCCTGGGCGGACTGTGGTGGCGGGGGACGCGCCGGCGCCGGCGACTGAATCGGCAGGGACGGGAGGTGGAGCCAGCATGATCATCACGGTCACGCTCAACGCCGCGATGGACAAGACGCTGGAGGTGCCGAGCTTCACCCCCGGCCGGCGCCATCGGACGGTCGATCAGACCACCATGCCGGGCGGCAAGGGGGTCAACATCGCCCGGGCGATCAAACGCCTGGGACAGCCGGTGATCGCCACCGGTCTGGCCGGCGGGCCCACCGGCAGCCGGATCATCGAGGCGCTCAACGACGAGGGGATCCTCAACGACTTTGTGCGGATCGCCGACGAGTCCCGGACCAACACCGCCGTGCTCGATCCCACCACCGGGCTGCAGACCGAGATCAACGAGCGCGGTCCCGCGGTGTCGGCCCGGGAGATGGACCTGTTCCGGGAGAAGCTGCTCTACCTGGCCCAGGGAGCCAGCATCTGCGTGTTCGCCGGGAGCCTGCCGCGCGGGGTGGAGCCTGACATCTACTACTCGTTGATCAAGCAGGTCCGCCGGCTGGGACCGCTGACCATCATCGACTCCGACGGCGAACCCCTCCGCCTCTCCATGCGGGCCGAGCCGGACCTCGTCTCGCCCAACGAGCTGGAGGCCGAGGAGCTCGTCGGCCATGAGTTCAACGACGTCGACGACCGCGCCGGCGCGGTGGTGGAGATGACCCGCCAGGGCGCCCGGGAGGCGATCATGACGGTGCCGGACGGCTGCTACGCGCGGATCTACGACGGCGGGCCCCCGGTCCTGTACCGGGTGCGCATCGAGGAGCAGGAGGCGCGCTCGGCGGTCGGCTCCGGCGACGCCTTCCTGGCCGGCTACGTCGCCGCCCGCTACGCCGAGCGTGAACCGCCGGAGTGCCTGCGCTTCGGCGTCGCCTGCGGCGCCGAGTCGACCCAGCACTTCGGGGCCGGCATCCTGGATGCGGCGCGCGTGGACCGGCTGCTGGCCGACGTTGAGTGCGCGCGTCTGCAGGTCGGCGCCGAGATCGGCTGAGGGCCGGCGCGCCGACGGCTCGGACCCCGCACCCTGCGGGGAAAACGCCGGTTTGGCGGATGGACCCGCTGCTAGGATCGACAGCCCCCGTTGGTTGCCGCCATCGGCTTGTTCAATCGTCCGCCGCGACTCTTAGGATGCGTGTATGGAAGTAGAGATCGGCCGCGGGAAGAAGGCCCGCCGCGCCTATGGATTTGACGACATCGCCATCGTTCCGTCACGGCGCACGCGGGACCCTGATGACGTCGACATCTCGTGGACGCTGGGCCCGTACCGGTTCGAGCTGCCGCTGCTGGCGGCCGCCCTGGACGGGGTCGTCTCGCCGGAGACCGCGGGGACCATCGGCCGGCTCGGCGGCCTGGCCGTCCTCAACCTGGAGGGCATCTTCTGCCGCTATGAGGACGCCGAGGCTCAGCTGGAGCGCATTGCCACCTTCTCCCCGGATATCGCCACCCGGGAGATGCAGGACATCTACCGGGAGCCGGTCAAGCCGGAACTGATCGCCAAGCGCATCGAGGAGATCAAGGCCCAGGGGGTGGTGGCCGCCGCCTCGCTCACGCCGCAGAAGGTGCGCACGCACTATGAGACGGCGCTGGAGGCCGGGCTGGACATCCTCGTCATCCAGGGCACGGTCGTCTCGGCCGAGCATGTCTCCCGGGATGAGAGCCGGCCTCCGCTCAACCTCAAGGAGTTCATTCGCGAGCTGGCGCCGATCCCGGTCGTGGTCGGCGGCTGCGCCTCCTACCACACCGGTCTGCATCTGATGCGCACCGGCGCCGCCGGCGTCCTGGTGGGCGTCGGCCCGGGCGCCATCTGCACCACGCGGGGCGTGCTCGGCATCGGGGTCCCGCAGGCGACGGCGATCGCCGACGTCGCCGCGGCCCGGTCGCAGCACATGCTGGAGACGGGCGATTACGTGAAGGTGATCGCCGACGGTGGCATGCGCAACGGCGGGGACATCGCCAAGGCGGTCGCCTGTGGAGCGGACGCCGTGATGCTCGGGTCGGCTCTGGCCCGCGCCTACGAGGCGCCCGGCCGCGGCTACAACTGGGGCATGGCCACGTTCCATCCCACGCTGCCGCGCGGCACCCGGGTCGTCACCAAGCAGAACGGCACGCTGGAGGAGATCATCAAGGGCCCGGCCCGGGAGAACGACGGCACGTTCAATCTGATGGGCGGCCTGAGCACGTCGATGGCGACGTGCGGCTACCGGGACATCGCCGAGTTCAACCGGGCCGAACTGATGGTGGCGCCCGCGCTCCAGACCGAGGGCAAGCACCTCCAGCGTGAGCAGGGGGTCGGCATGGGCGCCGGCAGCCGCGGCCAGACGGTGGGAGTCGCCGATTAGCCCGGAATCGGCCCCGCCGGTCCCCACGCTCCACGCTCGCGAGGAGCCGAGCGAGGTCCAGGGCGCGCCGGTCGATGACGGGCTCCAGGACGTCCGCGCCTCCACCGATGAGGTCGTCGTCCTCGATTACGGCGGCCAGTACAGCCAGCTGATCGCTCGGCGCGTCCGCGAGTGCGGCGTGTTCTCCGAGCTGCTGCCCCATCACGTGGGCGCGGCCGAGGTGGCCCGGCGTCGTCCCAAGGGCGTGATCCTGTCCGGCGGCCCGGCCTCGGTGTACGCCGAGGGCGCGCCGCCCCTGGAGCGCGAGCTGCTGGAGCTCGGCATCCCGGTGCTCGGCATCTGTTATGGGATGCAGCTGATCGCGCTCGCCCTCGGCGGCCGGGTGGAGGGCGCCGAGGTGGGAGAGTTCGGCCGCTCCCAGCTCACGGTGAGCGAGCCGGGCCGGCTGCTCGCCGGCACCCCGGACGAACAGACATGCTGGATGTCGCACCGGGACACCGTGTTCTCCCCGCCGCCGGGCTTCACCGCCCTGGCCGCGTCCACCGCCTCGCCGGTGGCCGCGTTTGAATCGCTGGAGCGCGACATCTATGGCATCCAGTTCCATCCGGAGGTGGTTCACACCCCCTACGGCCAGCACGTGCTGACCACGTTCCTGGAGGATGTGTGCGGCTGTGACCGCGGCTGGAGCGCGGCCTCGGTGATTGAGGATCAGATCGAGCGGATCCGGGCTCAGGTCGGCGACGGCCGGGCCATCTGCGGACTCTCCGGCGGGGTCGACTCCAGCGTGGCCGCGCTGCTCGTCCACCGGGCCATCGGCGACCGGCTCACCTGCGTGTTCGTCGACCACGGGCTGATGCGCAAGAACGAGGGCGGGCAGGTGGTGTCCGCCTTCCGGGATCACTTCAAGGTGCCGCTCGTCGCCGTCGATGCCTCCGACCGGTTCCTGGGTCGGCTGAAGGGGGTCAGCGACCCAGAGCGCAAGCGCAAGATCATCGGCGCCGAGTTCATCCGGGTGTTTGAGGAGGAGGCGGCCCGGCTGGACGACGTCTCCTACCTCGTCCAGGGGACGCTGTACTCAGACGTGATCGAATCCGGGGGCGGCACCGGCGCGGCCACCATCAAGTCCCACCACAACGTGGGCGGGCTGCCCGAGGACCTGGAGTTTGAGCTGGTCGAGCCGCTCCGAGCGCTGTTCAAGGACGAGGTCCGGGCCGTGGGGGCCGAGCTCGGCCTCCCGGAACGCCTCGTCTGGCGTCAGCCGTTCCCCGGCCCCGGCCTGGCCATCCGGGTGGTCGGAGGCGAGGCCACCCGGGAGCGGCTGGACATCCTGCGGGAGGCCGACGCCATCCTCCAGGACGAGATCCGCCGCGCCGGCCTGTACCGGGACCTGTGGCAGTCGTTCTGCGTCCTGCCCGACATCCGGACGGTCGGCGTTCAGGGGGACGAGCGGACATACGGCAACGTGATCGCCATCCGGGCGGTGACCAGCGACGACGCCATGACCGCCGACTGGGCCCGCCTGCCCTATGACCTGCTGGAGCAGATCGCCAGCCGGATGATCAACGAGATCCGCCAGGTCGGCCGGGTCGTGCTGGACATCACGTCCAAGCCGCCCGGCACCATCGAGTGGGAGTAGCTCAGGACGCGTAGCCGACGATCTCGTCGACGTACGGTGCCAGATCGGGGGGGAGCTCGCCCCGGGGAAACCAGCGGGCGGTCTCCAGCTCGGCCCGGTCCAGCGTCAGGGCCGGCGCCGACAGCTCGGTGCGGAAGCAGTGGATGGTGTCATGACGATGGTCGAGGCGCCCCTGGACCTGACCGATCTCGTTCCAGGCCACGCCGTCCAGGCCGAGCTCCTCGCTCATCTCCCGGTGGGCGGCGGAGATCGGCGACTCCCGGCGCTTGATCGAACCCCCGGGCACGTCCCAGGCGCGGCGGCCGTAGGTGTGGCGCACCAGCAGCACCCGGTCATGATCGGTGACCAGGCACTTGACGCCCTCCTTGTGCGGCCGAGCCACGAACCAGAACACCTGGAGCAGGCGGAAGGCCAGGCGGTAGCCGAGCCGGCGGACCCTGAGCGTCAACGACACAGGCATAGGGTAGGTTGTGCGCGGCGTTCACAGACCCCGTCGGGCGCCTGCTGCCGGGGGCGGCTATCATCGTCGCGAAGTCGCGCGCCACCGACCCGCGCGACTTTATGCGTGCAATGAAGACCTACGTAGCCAAACCCACCGATCGCGAGCGCAACTGGCTGGTTGTTGACGCCGACGGACAGACCCTCGGCCGCCTCGCCACCCAGATCGCGGATGCGCTCCGGGGCAAGCGCAAGCCCACCTACACGCCGCACATCGACACCGGTGACTTCGTGATTGTGGTCAACGCCGAGAAGATCTCGGTGACGGGCAAGAAGCTGTCCGACAAGCGTTACTACCGCCACTCCGGGTACCCCGGGGGGCTGAAGTCACGGTCGCTCAGCGAGATGCTTGACCGCCGCCCTGAGGAAGTCATCCGGCTGGCGGTCAAGGGAATGCTGCCTCGCAACCGCCTGGCCCGCAAGCAGCTGACCAAGCTCAAGGTCTACGCCGGTCCGGAGCATCCGCACACCGCCCAGCAGCCGCAACCGATGGAGATTTCGCAGTGAGCGAAGCAGACACCCCGCAGGACGAGCCGCGGGACGACGAGCGCGAGGCGCCCGCCGCCGAGGTGCCGGCCGAGAGTGCCGAAGAGCCGACCCCGGTCGCTGAGGAGCCCACCCCCGCCGAGGAGCCTGCCGCTCCGGCGGCCGAGGAGCCTGCCGCTGCCCCGGCGGCCGAGGAGCCTGCCGCTGCCCCCGCGGCCGAGGAGCCTGCCGCTGCTCCGGCGGCCGAGGAGCCTGCCGCTGCTCCGGCGGCCGAGGAGCCTGCCGCTGCCCCGGCGGCCGAGGAGCCTGCCGCTGCCCCCGCGGCCGAGCCGGCTCCCGCCGCGCCCACCGCTGCCGAGAGCGCGGAGGACGAGACCGACGAGGTGGAGATCGCTCCCCGCCAGCGTCCGGAGATTCCGGGCGCTGACCTGATACCCGACCTCGTCTCCGAGGCCGACGAGTTTCTCGACGCCGAGGCCCGCGCCGCCGCCGAGGCCGAGGCCGAAGCCGCGGCCGCCCGCGCCCAGGAGGAGGAGAGCGACGAGGCGCAGGCCCAGCCGATCGCCGATGCCGCCATCGACCTGGCCGCCGGCGCCCGCTACACCGCCACCGGCAAGCGCAAGACGTCGGTCGCCCGGGTCATCCTCAAGCCGGGTACGGGCACGTACCTGATCAACGGCAAGACGCTCGACGT
This sequence comes from uncultured Solirubrobacteraceae bacterium, assembly GCA_963753235.1. Lineage (GTDB taxonomy): Bacteria > Actinomycetota > Thermoleophilia > Solirubrobacterales > Solirubrobacteraceae > Palsa-465. The sequence continues at coordinate 701,365 of CAVWBJ010000003.1, forward strand.
GTTCTTTCCCCGGGAGACACTGCAGCGCATCATCCGCCAGCCGCTGGAGACCGTCGGATACGAGTCGCGCATGGACGTCGTCGCCCGCATGCACGGCGGCGGGGTCGCCGCCCAGGCCGGCGCGCTGCGCCACGGCATCTCCCGTGCGCTGCTGGAGGCCGACCCCAACCTGCGGGGCGAGCTCAAGCGCCGCGGCTTCCTCACCCGTGACCCGCGGGTCAAGGAACGCAAGAAGGCCGGACTGAAGAAGGCGCGCAAGCGCCCGCAGTTCTCCAAGCGGTAGGCCCCCCGTGGGGCGCGCGCTATTCGGCACCGACGGCGTTCGGGGCCGCGTCGGGGATTTCCTGACCGCCGAGCTGGCACTGGCCATCGGCCGCGCCGCCGTGGTGCGGGCGGAGCTCACCCCCCGGGGCGACGGACGCCGGGCCCAGGTCCTGATCGTCCGCGACACCCGCGAGTCCGGGGAGATGCTGGAGTGCGCGCTGGCCGCCGGGGTCACCGAGGCCGGCGGCGACGCCCTGGTCGCCGGCGTGCTGCCCACGCCGGCGGCCCCCCTGCTGGTCCGCCGCCACGGGCTGCAGATGGCCGCGGTCATCTCCGCCTCCCACAACCCTTACGAGGACAACGGGATCAAGCTGTTCGCCGCCGACGGGTTCAAGCTCGACGACGAAACCGAGGACGAGATTGAGGCGTCGCTGGGTCAGCCGTTGCCGCTCCCCGCCCACATCGGCCGGGTGCGTCCGCTGGACGATGCCCTGGAGCACTACCTGGGGGCGCTGAGGGCACGGTTTGCCGATCTTGACCTGACCGGCCGGCGGATCCTGCTTGACTGCGCCAACGGTGCCACCCACCGGGCCGCGCCGGAGATCTTCCGCCGCCTGGGCGCCGAGGTGGAGGTCATGGCCGACACCCCGGATGGCTGCAACATCAACGACGGGTGCGGCTCCACCCACCTGGAGGCGGTGACCGAGCGCGCCCTCACCGACGGGTTTGAGATCGCGTTTGCGTTCGACGGTGACGGAGACCGGGTGCTCGCCATCGACGGCGACGGGACGGTGGTGGACGGCGATGAGCTGGTGGCGCTGGCCGCGCTGCACCTGCACGGCCACAATCGCCTCCCCGGAGGCGGGGTGGCGGTGACGGTCATGACCAATTACGGCTTTCACACCGCCATGGCCAGCGCCGGCGTGCGGGTGGCGACGACGCCGGTGGGGGATCGCTACGTGCTGGACGAGCTGCGCCGGCGGGGCTGGGCCCTCGGCGGGGAGCAGTCCGGCCACATCATCGAGCTCGGGTTCGGGCCGTCCGGAGACGGCATCGCCAGCGCCCTGCTGACCCTGGAGGCGCTCAACGGCGGCGACCTCCGGCGGCGGGGGGCGATGGAGAAGCTGCCCCAGAAGCTCGTCAACATCCGCGCGTCGGACCGCAGCGCCCTGAACACCACGATGGCGGCCGACGAGCTGGCCGCGGCGATCACGGCCGAGCAGTCGGCCCTGGAGGGCCGCGGACGCGTGCTGGTGCGGGCCTCGGGCACCGAGCCGCTCATCCGGGTCATGGTGGAGGCGCCCACCGAGGAGGAGACGGCGGACGTGTGTGGAAGGCTCAGCGACGTCGTCACGGCCATCCTGGAGCGCTAGTTCGGTCCACCGCCGGTCGTTAAACTCGTGCGTCCTGGCGCCGAGGCAGACCGGATCGGACCGGCGGGCGGTCCGCACCTGGTTGTGAACGGCCTTACCCCTGGAGGAAACGCGTATGTGCGGCATCGTCGGCTATGTCGGGCCCCGGAAGTCCCGCCCCCTGCTCCTGGCCGGGCTGGAGAAGCTGGAGTACCGCGGCTATGACAGCGCCGGCATCTCGGTGCTGGATGGAGACCGGGTCGATGCCGTCCGCGCGGTCGGCAACCTGGACCATCTGCGCGCCGCGATCGCCCAGCGAGAGGGGAGCGCCGCCCTGCCGCCCGCCGGTCCGCCCGTGGCCGTGGCCGAGGCACCTCAGCCGGAGACCGGCATCGGGCACACCCGCTGGGCCACCCATGGGCGGGTGACCGAGGAGAACGCCCACCCGCACTACGACACCACCGACAGCGTCCACATCGTCGTCAACGGGATCGTCGAGAACTACATCGCGCTCAAGGCCCACCTGCAGAGCGAGGCCCAGCCCCCGGCGGTCTTCACGTCCGAGACCGACGCCGAGGTCATTGCCCACCTGGTCGCCCACCACTACGAGGGCGATCTGCTGGAGGCCGTGCGCGCCGCCTACGCCCAGCTGCGGGGGCATTACGCGTTCGTGGCCATGACCGCCCATGAGCCGGGGCGGCTCGTCGGCGCCCGTAAGGAGTGCCCGCTGATCGTCGGCCGGGCGGAGGGGGAGACGTTCATCGCCTCGGCGATCCCGGCCTTCCTGCGTGAGACTCGCCACGTGCAGTACATGGAGGACGACGAGCTGGTCGTCCTGCGGCCGGAGGGCGCCGAGTTCTTCACTCCCGACGGACAGCCGGTCGAGCGCGAGGTGGTGGAGATCGACTGGGACGGCGACACCGCCGAGAAGCAGGGCTTTGAGACGTTCATGCTCAAGGAGATCCACGAGCAGCCCTCGGCGGTGGCCGAGACCATCGGCGAGCGGGCCGCGCGCGGGTGGGGGATCGACCTGGGGGCATTGACCCCACCCACCCACCAGCCCGCCACTCCCATCGACGACGACCTGCTGCGGCGCATCCGGCGGGTGGTCATCGTCGGCTGTGGCACCGCCTACCACGCGGGGCTGATCGGCCGCTACGCCATCGAGCAGTGGGCGCGGGTTCCGGTGGAGGTGGAGATCGCCTCCGAGTACCGATACCGCAACCCGGTGGTGGGCCGCGACGACCTGGTCATCGGCATCTCCCAGTCCGGCGAGACCGCCGACACCCTGGCCGCGATGCGCACCGCCCGGTCGCGGGGCGCCGCCGTCCTGGCGGTGACCAACGTCATGGGGGCCCAGGCCACCCGCGAGGCCGATGGCGTTCTCTATACCCGGGCCGGCCTGGAGATCGGCGTGGCCGCCACCAAGACGTTCGTCAGCCAGATCACCGTCATGTACCTGGTGGCGCTCCGGCTGGCCGAGCTGCGGGGCACGATGGACCGAGCCGAGCTCAAGCCGACCATCTCCGAGCTCAAACGGCTCCCGCACCGGATCGCCGAGCTGCTGGAGCGGGATGTGGACGGCATCCAGGCCATCGCCCGCGCCCATCACCGCGCCGAGTTCTTCCTGTACCTGGGCCGGCATGTCGGGCTGCCGATCGCGCTTGAGGGCGCGCTCAAGCTCAAGGAGATCTCCTACATCGCCACCGATGCCTACGCCGCCGGCGAGATGAAGCACGGGCCGATCGCGCTGTTGGATGAGAACACGCCGGTGGTCGTCGTCGCCAACGATTCGCCGGTGCTGGACAAGGTCATCTCCAACATCCAGGAGGTGCGGGCGCGCGGCGCGCGGGTGATCGCCGTGGCCAGCGAGGGCAACGAGGCCATCGCCGAGCACGCCGACGAGGTCATCCGCATCCCGCAGACCGACTGGATGCTGGCGCCGCTGCTGGCCGTCATCCCACTTCAACTGCTCGCCTACAACATCGCCCGCCTGCGCGGGCTCAACGTCGACCAGCCCCGCAACCTGGCCAAGACCGTCACCGTCGAGTGACGGACGGACTGGGCATCGGCCTGGACCTGCTGGAGATCGCCCGTCTGGAGCGGGCCCTGGAGCGCCGCCCCCGGCTGGCCGAGCGGCTGTTCACCGACGGCGAACGGGCCTACGCCGCCGCCCGGGCGCGGCCCGGACAGCACCTGGCCGCCCGGTTCTGCGCCAAGGAGGCGGTGGCCAAGGCGCTCGGCCTCACCGCCTGGAGCTTTCGCGACATTGAGGTGGTGGCCACCAAGGCCGCCCCGGTCGTCGCCCTTCACGGTGCGGTGGCGGCCCGGGCCGCCGAGCTGGGGGTAAAGGTCAGCGTCTCCCTGACCCACACCGGCAGCGAGGCGGCGGCAGTCGCGATAATCGCTCCGGCATGAGCGAACCCACCTCCCGGCTGCCGGACTTCATCACCCCGCTGCCCGATGCCGAGCAGCAGCGAGCGACCGACGCCTGGGCGATCCGGGACCAGGGGATCCCGTCGATTGAGCTGATGGAGCGGGCCGGCGCCGGGCTGGCCGATCTGGTGGCGCGCCGGATGCCGGAGGGGACGGTGGCGGTGGTGGTGGGCAAGGGCAACAACGGAGGCGACGGTCTGGTCGTGGCCCGCCGGTTGCGCGAGGCCGGGCGGGAGGTCGACGTTCTGCTGCTGGCCGCCGCCGACGAACTGCACGGGGATCCGCGCGTCAATCTGGAGCGTCTGCCCGGACCGCCCCCGCGAGCCTTCGCCCCCGGCGCGCTGACCGGCGCGGCGGTGATCGTCGACGCCATCCTCGGCACCGGCTTCTCCGGCGAGCCGCGGGACCCGGCGCGGAGCGCGATTGACGCCATCAACGCCTGCGGCCACGAGGCCATGGTCATCGCCTGCGACGTCCCCAGCGGGGTTGACGCCTCCACCGGGGAGGTGATCGGTTCCGCCGTGCGCGCTGTCGCCACCGCCACCTTCCATGTCGCCAAGCCGGGTCTGTGGATCGCTCCCGGCAAGGCCCACGCCGGCGAGGTGGTGGTGGTCGATATCGGCATTCCCGACGGGGCACCCGGAGCGGCGGCGGCGGGCCTGATCCAGACCGGGGTGGTCGATCGCATCCCCCGCCGGGGCAGCGACTCCACCAAGTTCGCCGCCGGGGCGGTGGTGGTCTGCGGTGGCTGCACCGGACTCACCGGCGCGCCCAGCATGGCCTGCGAGTCCGCCCTGCGCGCGGGGGCCGGGTACGTGACCGCGCTGATCCCGGCCTCGCTCAACCTGGTGTTTGAGGTGCGACTGCTGGAGGCGATGTCGGTCCCCCTGCCCGACGACGAGGGCGCGCTGACGCCGGAGGCGGCCGACACCGTGCTCCAGCGCGCCGAACGGGCCGATGCTCTGGTGCTCGGCCCGGGTCTCGGCCGGGCCGACGGCACGTTCGTGCTGGCGCGTCAGGTGGCCGCGCGGGCCCAGGTTCCGCTGCTGCTCGACGCCGATGGGCTCAACGCTCACGCCGGACGGCTGGCGTCGCTGGCCGAGCGCGCGGCGCCCACCGTGCTCACCCCGCACGGGGGAGAGCTGGCCCGGCTGCTGGACTGCGAGAGCTCGGAGGTGGCCGCCCACCGTCTGGCCTGCGCCCGCCGGGCGGCCGCCGACGCGCAGGCGATCGTCGTTCTCAAGGGCGATGACACCCTGGTGGCGGCCCCGGACGGCCGGGTCGGGGTCAGCCGCGGCGGGGCACCGGCGCTGGCCACGGCCGGTACCGGCGACGTCCTGTCCGGGGTCATCGGCGCTTATCTGTCCAAACGCATGGATCCGTTTGCGGCCGCCTGCGCCGGGGTGTTCGTCCATGCCCGCGCCGGGAAGCTGGCGGCGCGCCAGATCGGCACCGAGGGCGTGATCGCCCGCGACGTGATTGAGCTGCTACCGACAGCGCGCCACCCCGGGGAGTGAGGCATGCCCGTCCGCGCGCTCGCCCGCGTGAATCTGGCGGCGATCGAACGCAACGCCGCGCTGCTGCGAACCCGGGTCGGCCCCGGCACCGAGCTGTGCGCTGTGGTCAAGGCCGACGCCTCGGGGCATGGGGCTGTCCCGGTGGCCCGGGCCGCCCTGGCCGGCGGCGCCACCCTCCTGGCGGTGGCCACGGTGGACGAGGCGGCGCAGCTGCGCGCCGCCGGCCTGACCGCGCCGGTGCTCATCCTGGGAGCGATCAGTACCGAGGAGCTCCCCACAGCCCTGGCCGCCCGGGCCGAGATCGTGGCCTGGAGCGAGCGCTTTGTCGGTGAGGTGGTGCGACACTGCCACCAGACGAGCGCGCCCGCCCCCATCCCGGTGCACGTCAAGCTGGACAGTGGGATGGGCCGGCTCGGCACCCGTGAGACCGGCGAGGCGCTGGCCGTGGCCGAGCGCGTGGCGGCGAGCGCCCCGACGTTGCGCCTGGTCGGCGTGATGACGCACCTGGCCACCGCCGACGACGATCCCGACTTCGTGGCCGAGCAGCTGTCGGTGTTCACGCCGTTTGCGGCGCGTCTGCGGGATCGGCTGGGCGAGCTGCGCGTCCACGCCGCCAACAGCGCCGCCACCCTGCGCGCCCCGGGCAGCCACTTCGACATCGTCCGATGCGGGATCGCCCTGTACGGGTGCGATCCCCTGAACGTCGACCCGGCTCCGCACGGGTTGGAGCCGGCGCTGGAGCTGGAGTCCTATGTGGCCGCGCTCAAGCCAATCCGGCCGGGCCAGAGCGCCGGCTACGGGCGGCGGTTTATCGCCGACCGCCAGACGTGGATCGCCACCCTGCCGATCGGGTACGCGGACGGGGTCCGGCGGGCGCTGACCAACAACTGCGACGTGCTCATCGGCGGCCGTCGCTATCCGGTGGTGGGCACGGTGAGCATGGACAACATCACCATCGACGCCGGGCCCGACCCGGCGGTGACGATCGGCGACCGCGCCCTGCTCATCGGCCGCTCCGGCGCCGAACGCCAGACCGTCGAGGACCTGGCCCGCCGCGTGGGCACCATCAACCATGAGATTCTGTGCGGCATCTCAGCGCGCGTTCCCCGTGCCTATCACCGGGATGGAGCGCCGCTGACGTGACCGACCCCCTGCGGACCCTGAGCGGGATCGTCAGCGGCGGGTGGCTGGTGGGCGGCGCCGTGCGTGACCAGCTGCTGCACCGGGACACCGCCGACTTCGACGTGGTCCTGCGCGGGCCGGTTCGGGAGACGGCTCGGGCCCTGGGGCGGGCCGCCCGTGGGTACGCGTTTGAGCTCTCGGAGGCGTTCGGCGCCTGGCGCGTGGTCGCTCATGACCACGCCTGGCAGCTGGACCTGCTTCCGCTGGACGGCCAGACCATCGAGGAGGACCTCGCCCGGCGAGACTTGACGATCAACGCCATCGCCGCCCCACTGGGCACTGATGGCTACGTCGACCCGTTCGGCGGCCGGGAGGACCTGAGCGCCCGCCGGCTGCGCCCCGTCCGCGACGACGCGTTCGCCCGCGACCCGCTGCGAACCATGCGGCTGGCCCGGCTCGCCTGCGAGCTGGGGTTCACGGTGGAGGAACGTACGGCCGCGCTGGCGCGGGCCAGCGCCCCCGGGCTGGCCGGAGTGGCGCCCGAGCGCGTGTTCCTGGAGCTGCGGCGGCTGCTGGCGGCCGACCGCGTGGCCGACGGCCTGCGCCTGCTGAATGCCCTGGGGGCGATGGAGGCGGTGCTGCCGGAGCTGGTCGCGCTGCGGGGGGTCGAGCAGAGCCGGTTCCATCATCTGGACGTGTTTGAGCACACGCTGGCGGCGGTGGAGGAGACGGTGGCGCTGGAGCATGACCCCGAGCGCCTGGCCGGCGACCAGGCCGGGGCCCTGGCCGCGTTTCTGTCCGCGCCCCTGGCCAACGATCTCACCCGGGGCCAGGGGCTGCGCGTCGGCGCGCTCCTGCATGACATCGCCAAGCCCCAGACGCGCGCGGTCACCCCGCAGGGCCGGGTGACGTTCATGGGCCATGACGTCAGTGGAGCCGAGCTGGCGGCGGCCATCCTGGGACGACTGCGGGCCAGCGAGCGGCTGCGCGAGCATGTGGCCGCGCTCACCCGCCACCACCTCCGCCTGGGATTCCTCGTCCACGAGATGCCGTTGAGCCGCCGCGCCGTCTACGACTACCTGCACGTGACCGCGCCGGTGGGCGTCGACGTCACCGTGCTCAGCGTCGCCGACCGCCTGGCCACGCGCGGCGACAACTCCGAGCGCGCCATCGCCGGCCATCTGGAGCTGGCCCGGCAGATGCTGGGGGAGGCCCTGGCCTGGGAGGCCAATCCGCCGCGGCCGCCGGTGCGCGGCGACGAACTGGTGCGGGCGCTCGGCATCCGGCCCGGGCCGATGGTCGGCGGCCTGCTGGCCGAGCTGGAAGCCGAGAGCTTCAGCGGCGAGCTCGCCGGCCGGGACGAGGCGATCGCTCGCGCCCGGCAGCTCATCGACGCCACCGCCTCGTCCCCTGAGGCCGGATAGTCTCCGAGCCATGCGAGATCCCGACTGCCTGTTCTGCCAGATCGTGGCGGGCGAGCTTCCGTCCCAGCGCGTGGATGAAGATGAGCGGACGGTGGCCTTCATGGACATCAATCCCGCCACCCGTGGCCACGCCCTGGTGGTTCCCCGCCGACACGCGGTCAACCTGCTGGAGATGGAGCACGACGACCTGGCGGCGACGATCGCGGCCGCCCAGCGTCTGGCCCGCACGGCGAGCGAGCGCCTGGGCACCGACGGGATCACGCTGCTCAACAGCTGCGGCGCGGCGGCCTGGCAGACCGTGTTTCACTTCCACATCCACGTGATCCCGCGCTACGCGGGCGACCCCCTGAAGCTGCCGTGGACGCCGGCCCCCGGTGATCCGGACGAGATCGCGGCCGCCGCGGACGCGCTGCGATGACCGGCGCGGCCGGGGCCGGTGAGGTCCTCTCCGTCGTCCGGGAGGATGGGCTGGCGGTGGTCACGTTTGACTCGCCCCCGCTCAACCTGTTTGACACGGTGCTCTCCGAGGCGCTGCACGAGGCGATCTCCGAACTGGAGGCTGACCGGCCGCGCGCGGTGCTGTTCCGGGCCGAGGGCCGGGTGGTGAGCGGGGGCGTCGACGTCTCGCTGTTCGCGGCGCTGTCCGGACCGGCCGAGGCGGCCGCCACATTCCGGGAGCTGGTGGAGCTGGCCCGCCGCGTGGACCGGCTGCCCTGTCCGACGGTGTTCGCCGCGCATGCCCTGTGCCTGACCTGGGCGTTTGAGCTGGCGCTGGCCTGCGATCTGATCGTGGCTGCGCGGTCGGCCAGCTTCGGCCTGGTGGAAAAGGTGATCGGCCTCACCCCGGCGATGGGCGGCACCCAGCGCCTGGCCGAGCGGGCCGGCAGCGGCCGGGCCAAGGAGTTTGTGATGGCGGGGCGGCCGTTTGCCGCCGAGGAGCTGGAGCGCTGGAACGTGGTCAACCGGGTGCTGCCCGACGACGGCTTTGACGCTGCGGCCCGGACCCTGGCGCGGGAGCTGGCCGAGGGGCCGACGCTCGCCCACGCCGCCACCAAACAGGTCGTCCGCGACTATCTGGAGGGCGGGGTGGAGCTGGCCAACGAGCGGGTGAGCGAGGTGGCCGGGGCGCTGTTTGCCAGCGAGGATCTGCAGCGGGCGGTGGGCTCCTTCCTCCAGGAGGGTCCCGGGAAGGCGAGCTTCCTCGGGCGCTGAAGGGAAATTCCCTACCGCTGGTGGGCTCTCCCTGGTACGTTTCCCGCGTCCAGTCGGGGCATGGGGCCCCGCACGCGGTCTGGTGGAGTGCACCGAAGGGATTGACATGGCAACAGGTACGGTCAAATGGTTCAGCGACGACAAGGGATTCGGCTTCATCACGCCGGACGACGGAGGTCGTGACCTGTTCGTACATTTCACAGGCATCAACGGCGACGGCTACCGGTCGCTGCCTGAGGGATCGAAGGTCTCCTATGAGGAGGAGGCCGGCCCCAAGGGCCCCAAGGCCGTGAACGTCACCAAGGTCTGATCGCAGGCAGCGCGGTCCTCCGCCGCGGCGGCGCGGCCGCGCACCCGGGAGCATCCCCGTCTGTGCGATAGCCGGCGCGGCGGGCCGGGCGCAACTGCGGTGGTCCGGGAGTGTTCAGTAGACGATGACCAAACGTTTCCCATTCGCAATCGCCGCCCTGGCGGGGCTGGCCCTGCTGATTCCGGCGGCCGCGTCGGCGCAGATCGTGGAGCTCGGCAAGACGAGCACGCCGATCGCTGCGCCCGCCTGCCCAGCCGGCGTCTCGCCCGCCCAGTGCTACATCATCCTCACCCGGACCACCGCCGTGCAGACGGTGTCGGACGGGGTGCTCAATCCCACCCGGGTCAAGAAGGCGGGCTGGGTCGTCGCCTTCACCGTCGGGCTGTCAAAGCTCTCCAGCAGCGCCAAGACAGAGACCAGCTTCCTGCACACGCTCAACCGCGCCTACGGCGGCCCGCCCCAGGTGGAGCTGACCGTACTCAAGCCGGGACGCGGCAACCGATACACGGTGGCGGCGCAGAGCGGCGTCTTCCACGTCACCCCGTTCCTGGGACAGGTGCTGCAGGAGCCGCTGTCCCTCCCGCCGTCGTTCACCGGGTTCACCGCGCTGCCGGTCAAGCCGGGTGAGGTGATCGGGCTCACCGTGCCCACCTGGGCCCCGGTGCTCTCCTACAACCTGACCGCCAACAAGTTCGCCTACCGGCAGAGCCGCGCGGCCAACTGCAAGAACGCGGCCGGCACCGAGACCGCCCAGACCACGATCGGCGGCAGCACGCGGTATCTGTGCAACTACACGGGTACACGGGTGCAGTACACCGCCACCGAGATCGTCAACCAGCCGTACCCCAAGACCTACGTGCACGCCAAGCGCCGGCGGCGGGGCTAACCGCAGACGCCGGGCGGCGGCGCCGGCCGAGCGGCCGCGCCGCCCGCGCGCCTGACGGGCCGCCGCCCACCGAGATGTCACTGCGGCCGGATATGAGCGCTTATTTGACAGCTCACCGGTCCGGCGACCCGTCACGGCCGCGGCACGCGGGGCGGGCGGGGCGCCCGGGGCGGGCGGGGCGCTGAGGCCGCGCGCGCGACGGCTCAGCAGGCGCCGGGGTTCTGCTGGCAGAACGCTGAGCCCAGACCGGCGCCGCCGTTAGCCGACGTGCTGGTGCCGCCCGCGCTGCCGCCCGTCCCACCACCGGTCCCCGCGCCCCCGGACGGGGTGGTGCCGGCCCCGCCCGTTCCACCGGCGGCCGCCGGGGTGGTGCCGGCTCCGCCAGAGGCGGCCGGGGTGGTGCCGGCCCCGCCGGAGGCCGCCGGGGTGGTGCCGGCCCCGGCGTTGGTGGCGGTGCCGGAGCTGCTGGTGCTCGACGTGGTGCTGGTGCGAGAGGCGGCGATGTTGCCGGCCGCCGCGCTCCCGCCGGCCGGCACGGTGAACGCCGGGGCACCGGAGGTGTTATTGGTGCTGGATCCGCCTCCGCCGCAGGCACCGATCCCCACCGCCACGGCGGCGGAGGCGGCGATCACGGCAAGGAGTCTGACCGGGGTGGGAGCGGGCGTGCTCATGCCCTCAGCGGGGGTCAGGAGTCCAGCGGCTCCATGCGCCTGCCGCACACGGGGCAGTCGTTGAGATCCTTCGGCGCCAGCTGGTCGCACCAGTTGCAGAATCGCAGGTTTTCGATCGTCCACGGCAGCTCGGACGGGGTGGGGGCGAGCGGGAGCAGCTCGGCCACCACCTCCAGTGGCTCGCCGGTATCCCGGTCAAGGTAGATCTCGTCCGGGTCGGCCTGAATGATGACCTCGCGGCCCGTGGACGGGGTTCGCATCCGGTACCTCTGGCGCAGCCTCATGGCGAGCCATCCTACCAGCGGGCCCTCGGTCACCGCCGCGTCCGCGCCCCGCTGGTGCCGGTTGTCACATTGATGCATGTCGGCCGCCTCCTCGGTTAGAGTCCCGGGTGGAGAGAGAATGCTGCAAGGCTCAGCACGAGTACGCCACTTGGTCATCGTGTTCGTCGCGGGGGTCGCCATGCTCGCGACCCTGAGCGGCTGCGCGATCAAACACCCGGTGGCCGATGTGGTCAACGGCAAGGTGCTGTTCCAGAAGTCGTGTGGCTCCTGCCACACGCTCAACCATGCCAATACCACCGGTACCACCGGGCCCAACCTGGATGACGCATTCCGCCAGGACCGGGTTGACGGGATGAAGAGCACGTCGATCCAGGGGCTGGTCGATTACTGGATCCGGTATCCGAACAGTCAGGGCGTCATGCCGGCCAGCCTGCTCAAGGGTCAGGATGCCCAGGATGTGGCCGCCTACGTGGCGGCGGTGGCATCCCGGCCCGGTAAGGACACCGGTGCGCTCGCCGCCGCCGGTGGCGTCCAGGGCACGTCGGCGGCGGCCGGCAAACAGGTGTTCACCGGGGTGGGTGGCTGCGGCAGCTGTCACACTCTCGCCGCCGCCGGGACCACCGGAGTGGCCGGCCCCAACCTGGATCAGCGCCTGCGCGCCGACTGCGCCACCGCGCAGTCCAAGCAGGTGCGCGGCGCCACCCTCCAGAAGTGCATCGAGACCGCCATCACCAAGCCGTACTCCTACATCCCCAGCGGCTATCAATCAGGCGTGATGCCGGCCAACTTCGCCCAGTCGCTGAAACCGAACGAGATTCAGGCGCTCGTCAACTTCCTGTCGACCGCGGCGAAGTAGCCGCGGCGCGGGCGCGCTCGCGCAGGCGCTCCAGGAGCTCGTCCCCGCGCCCCGCCGCCACCGCCCGTCCGGCGCGGCGCTCGTCCAGCTCCAGGCCGTGCTGGCCGGCATAGTCCAGCAGAGCCTGACGCTCCTCGTTCTCGTTGGCGACACGGAGGAACAGCCAGCAGAACAGGCCGATGGTGAGCAGGCTCTCCTCCACCATCATCAGGCCGCCGGCGGCCACCTGATCGGCCAGGGAGCTGATGTGCCACAGGGCATCGCCTGGGCGGTAGTACGGGTAGAAGACGGTGCCGCCGAAGATGAGGATGTTGGCCAGCACCGTGCCGACCAGGCGGACCGCGATGATGAACGCCAGCCGGGCCCCATTGCCAAACCAGCTCGGCTTGGGCAGCGGCCCCAGCAGGGCCATCCACACCGCCATCCCGAACACCAGGAAGGTGGCGTGTTCCAGGGCGTGCAGCGCGTTGTGGCGCAGTGCCTCCTGGTACAGGTAGGGCGAGTGCCAGGCATAGAAGTTGACCGCCCATGCCACCAGCGCCACCACCGGGTGAGTGAGCACGCGCAGACGGGCCACCACCGGGTTGCGCAGGACCGGGGCGATGAGGGGCCCGGTGAGCCCGAGGACGAGCAGCAGCGCCGCCAGGTCGCCGATCAGCAGATGCTCGGCCATGTGGGCGACGAGCAACTGGTCTGAGAGCGTGTCGACAGGCGGGCTGACCGCCACCTCCAGCACCACCAGGCCGGAGATGAAGCACGCCTGCCGCCAGACCGGGACCGGGCGCCGATCCCGAGCCAGAGCGCGGGCCCGGACGTGGTATGGAACCCAGACGAGCGCGATCAGCACGGCAAAGCCGACCGTCTGGAACATGCCTACGTCCCCGCTCCCACTGCCCGTGTCCGCGCCCGCCGGGACACCTAGACCGCCTGGATGATGAGCACCACCACCACGACCACCGCCACCAGTGCCACAAACCAGAGCAGGAAGCCGAACGCCGCCGCCTCGGAGCGGATGGGGTTGGGCGGAGTCAGGGGGACCTTCACCGGGCGCCTCACGACGACGGCGGGCGCCGGCTCCGCACCAGGGGACAGGTGCGGGTCACGGCGCTCACAGCACGTACACGGTGGTGTAGACGATGACCCACATGATGTCGACGAAGTGCCAGTAGATGCCCGGCACCTCCATGCCCTGATGCGCTTCCGGCGAGTAGTGACCGCGGAAGGAGCGGATGGTGACGATCAGCAGCAATAACAGGCCGATGAACACGTGGGCCCCGTGCAGGCCGGTGAGGGCGTAGAACACCGATGACTGCGCCGCATACCGGGGGGCAAAGCCGATGTGAATGTACTCGTTGACCTGAACTGCCAGGAAGGTGAGGCCGAGCAGGAAGGTCGCCACCATCCCCGCCTTCAGCCCAAACCGGTTGCCCCTCTTGACCGAGGTCAGCGCCCAGTGGAGGGTGAGCGAGGAGGAGAGCAGGATGGCGGTGTTGACCCCGGCCACCGCCTCGGGCAGCTTGGTCCCCGGCGCCGGCCAGGGGTTGTGGTTGACGATCCGGATGAAGAAGTAGGCGGTGAAGAAGGCGCCGAAGATCATCACCTCGGACATGATGAACAGGAGCATCCCCAGAGTGGGCGCGTGCACCCGGGAGGAGCGGTGCGCGGGGGGCGGCCCGTGGTGCTCGACGTGGGCGAGTGAGGCGGCTTCCATGGTGATCTCCTGGGCGCGCGCGTCTACGCGGTGGCGCGGACCGGGCCGCGGTGGACGACGTGCTGGACTTCCTTGCCGCTGGCGTTGCGCACCCGCTGGATGAGGTCGGCCCGCAGCCATCCGGATTTCGTCTCGGCGAAGGTGGAGATGACGATGTCGTCCACCCGGAAGTACTGAAGCGCGTTCATGACCGCGGTGTAGGGGTCCGGGTCGCCGATCATGCCCGCCGCGGTGAGGCCGGTCTCATGCAGCCGGCCCAGCACCAGGGCCAGCCGGGTGCGAGCCCGGCGCGCGGCGCTCCCATCCCCGCCCTCCTGGGGCACCACCACCACAAACAGGCGCTCGCGCTGATCCCGCTCGGCCTCCGCCTTGGCCTTCAGGGCCTCCAGGAGCTCATCGCCGCTGGCCGTCCGGTTGGCCACCGCCAGGGTGACGTGGAACGAGAGCCCTTCGGTGTCGATGTCGGCCACCACGTGCTCCACCGGGAGGCCCGAGGCTTCGCGCACACGGTCGATCAGGTCGCGCCGCAGCCAGCCGGACCGCGCCGCCGGGTAGGTGGAGATGATGATGGCGTCCGGGTCGTACTCGCGCACCGCGTCCATCGCCGCCGCGTACGGATCCGGGTCGCCCACCTCGCCGACCGCGTTCATGCCCTCCGAGCGGACAAACCCGACCGCCAGATCGACCCGGATCTGGGCGGCATCGAACACCGCGTCGTCATAGATGACGTAGCCGGCCCGCGGCCGGGTCTGGGGGACGCAGAGCACAAACCGCGTCTCCTCCTCGGCCGCCTCCCGGCGAACCGCGTCGATCAACGGCCGTCCGCCGATCGTCTCGTTGGCGATCACCAGAACGGTTCTCATGTATGACTCTCCTGACTCGGCGGAGTACTGAATGCGGTGGCACCGGCCGTCACCTTCTGGGCCTCGACGGGCGGCTTGAAGATCCCGTGCACGGCGCCCGGCACACCGTACTCATACGGCCCGCCGACCACGGTGGGGACCGCGTCGAAGTTGAACACCGGTGGCGGCGAGGACACCTGCCACTCCAGGGTCAGCGCCCGCCACGGGTTGGCGGCGGCCCGCGGGCCGCCCCGCCAGCTGGCCACCATGTTGTACAGGAAGATGAGGGTGCTGGCCCCCAGCACAAACGAGCACAGCGAGATGAACAGGTTCCAGCCGGCGAACTGGGCTGCGTATTCTGCCACCCGCCGCGGCATGCCCTGGATGCCGATCAGGTGCATCGGGCCGAACGTCAGGTTGGCGAAGATGAACGTAATCCAGAAGTGCCACTTGCCCAGGCGGTCGTCGAACATCCGGCCGGTCATCTTGGGGAACCAGTAGTAGACGCCGGCGAAGATCGTCATCAGGGAGCCGCCGAACAGCACGTAGTGAATGTGGGCGACGATGAAGTACGTCTGGCTGACGTGGATGTCGAACGGGATCATGGCCAGCATCACGCCGCTGATCCCACCCAGGGTGAACATGGTGAGAAACCCGAGTGCAAACAGCATGGGGGTGTCCAGGTGCAGCACCCCGCGCCATAGGGTGGCCAGCCAGGAGAACACCTTGATGCCCGTGGGGATGGCGATGATCGCCGTGGTGATCATCATGGGGATGCGGATCCACGGCGCCATTCCGGACACAAACATGTGGTGGGCCCACACCGTGAAGCCGAGCACCACAATGGCCAGCAGCGAGAACGCCATCATCCGGTAGCCGAAGATCGGCTTGCGGGCCTTGACGGCCAGGATCTCCGAGATGATGCCGAACCCCGGAAGCATCATGATGTACACCGCGGGGTGGGAGTAGAACCAGAACACGTGCTGGTACATGATCACGTTGCCGTTCTTCCCGGCGCCCACGTAGGCATCGAAGAAGTGGAAGTGCAGCGCGGTGTCAAGCAGCACAAAGAACTGCGAGGCGGCGATGAACGGAGTGGCGATGACCACCAGCAGCGAGGTGGAGAAGTTGGCCCACACCAGCAGCGGCATGCGGAAGAAGCTCATGCCCGGCGCCCGCATGGTGATGATGGTGACCAGGAAGTTCAGGGCGGTGGCGATCGAGGAGGCGCCGGCGAACTGGACGGCGATGGTGAAGAACAGCTGTCCCAGCGGCATCGTGGTCGAGAGCGGGGCGTAGGCGGTCCAGCCGGCGGCGAACGATCCACCCGGAGCCAGAAAACTGGCCAGC
The DNA here is from genome assembly GCA_963753235.1 of uncultured Solirubrobacteraceae bacterium. Taxonomy (GTDB): domain Bacteria; phylum Actinomycetota; class Thermoleophilia; order Solirubrobacterales; family Solirubrobacteraceae; genus Palsa-465. Next base: position 717,602 of record CAVWBJ010000003.1, read on the forward strand.
ATGAGCACGCCGGCGATTGGCAGCATCCAGTACGACAGCGCGTTCAGGCGCGGGAAGGCCATGTCCGGTGCGCCGATCATGAGCGGCAGCACAAAGTTGGCCAGCCCGGCGAACACCGGGATCACGAACAGGAAGATCAGGACCGTGGCGTGGACGGAGAACACGCCGTTGTACTGCTCAGGGGTGAGGAACTGCATCCCCGGCTTGGCCAGCTGGGCCCGGATGAGCATGGCCAGCAGGCCACCCACAAACAAGAAGAAGAACGAGGTGACCGTGTACTGGACGCCGATTACCTTGTGGTCGGTGTTGACCCGGAAATAGTCCCGCCAGGAGTAGGCCCCGTGCCCGGAGTGGTCCTCGGCCCGGGTGGGCCGGCCCACGGCCCAGTAGAACCAGTAGTCAAACGCTCCCAGGCCGATCATGAACGCGAACGGGATGGCGATCATGGCCACGATCGTGATGGCGCGGCCATCGACCACCGGGTGCTGGTGCATCAGCCAGCGGACCAGCACCACCAGGCCGAACGCAAACGCGAATCCCAGGACGTCAAACAGTGCCGCCCGGTACCAACCGGGGGCGCGGAGCTTCGCCGAAAGGGCCATCAGCTTTCCTCCCTACGAAACGTGATACGGCAGAAAATGGTGGGTCACTCCTTCGGCGGGGCGGGGTTCGCCGCCGGTGTGCGGGAGCCGGGCACGCCCGGCTGGGCCGCGTTCTTGGGCGGGACGCCGACCGGGGGCGGCCCGTTCGGCTTCTGCGCCGCCAGCCAGGTCCGGAAGGCGGTCTGGCTGACGACAAAGGCGCCGGCGCGCATCAGCGAATGGCCGGCGCCACACAGTTCGGTGCACTCCACCGGATAGTGGCCGCTGCGGGTGGGGGTGACGCGGAGGGTGGTGACGATCCCCGGCACGGCGTCGAGCTTCTCAGAGAACTCCGGAACGAAGAAGCTGTGGATGACGTCCAGCGAACGCAGGTGGAAGACGACCGGCTGGTTGACCGGCAGATAGAGCTCCGGGGAGACGACCTGCTGGCCCGACGCGGTGCGGTAGGAGAACTCAAACGCAAACTGGCGCGCGGTGACGTTGACCACCATTGCGCCCGGGTGGGTCTTCTCGTTGGAGCGCAGGACCGAGTAGGAGTAGGCGCACAACCCCACGATCAGGATCGCGGGCAGCGCCGTCCAGACGACCTCCAGCCGGGTATTGCCGTGAATCGGCGGGCCGTCCTTGTCCTCCTCGCCCGGCCGCATCCGGAAGTTCCACACCGAGTAGCCGACCACGGTGAGCACCAGCACGAAGATCGGCACCGACACGATCAGCAGGACGTCGTAGAGCGTGCGGATGTTGTGCGCCTGGGTGGACCCGTCCGTGGGGAACCAGTGGATCGACAACGCGATCGCGATGCCGATCGCCGTCGCCACCACGCCGATGACGGCCATCTGCACTAGGGGGTGCTTACGCACGACTACCTCTCATCTCTCCACCCGGCATCCTATGACTTCTCGGCGACGAACACGACATTTGTGTTTGGTTCGTTCACCCCCGCTCTATGATTGCGACATTCGTTGCAAACTCAGGCCGGGAGGACGAATGCTCGTCTCAGAGGGAATGACCGACGTTGTGGTGACCATCGGTCCCGGGCACACACTGCACGAGGCTGCGGAGACGATGTGGGGGCACCGGGTGGGAGCCGCCGTGGTGCTTGACCCGGAGGCGCCGGGGCCGGGGGTGATCACCGAGCGTGACATCCTGCGGGCGGTGGCCGAGGGCCGCGACCCTGACCAGGAGCGCGTCGCCGAGCACCTGACCGCCCACCTCACCTTCGCCCGGCCGGATTGGTCGCTGGAGCGGGCCGCCGAGGCCATGGTGCGCGGCGGCTTCCGCCATCTGGTGGTGGTCGACGGGTCAGACCTCGTCGGCATCCTGTCGATGCGGGACATCGTCCGGGTCTGGTCCGGCAACGGGGCGGCCTGCGACGTGCCCGCGGGCGCCGGCGTCCGCCGCTGAGCCCCTCGGGGCCGTCGGAGCCGTCGGGAGCCGCCGGGGCCGCCGGGGCCGCCGGGGCCGCCACCTCCGGCTCCGGCCGGGGGCGAGGCCGGCTGACCACGATCTGCACCGTGGCGATCATGAGCACAATCACGGTCAGGATGCGCTCGCTGCGGGGAATCTCGACGAAGATGGCGTAGGCCTGGATGCCGGCGGCCAGCAGCTGGGCCGCGACCGCCAGGGCGATCGCCTGCCAGCCGGTCACCTGCCGCCGTTTCAGCCGGCCGGGGTGGGGGCGCCAGGCCGCGTAGGCGACGAGCAGGGCGGCGGCCGCCCAGGCGGCGCTGGAGATGTCGCGGTGGTGAGCCTGGTCGGCGGCCTGCACCGATGCGGTGGCGTCGGCCACCGCCATCACCGCCAGCCCCAGACCCAGCACCAGCCACATCCGCCCGGGGCGCCACCCCATCAGGGCAAAGACGCCCAGGACAACGCCCAGCAGGACCGCATCGCCGATCGGATAGGCGTAGGCCAGGGCCGCCGCCAGCCCGTGGGCGTCCGAGTGCTCGACGACGGGCTGCACAAACAGGGCCACCCAGGGCGTGGCCATGAGCAGCATCACCGCCAGACCGTCGATCCACCGATGCAGCTCAAACCCGGGAACCCGCTCGCGGACCAGGAGGGCCAGAGCGACGATCATGAGCGGATACCAGGCCAGCCAGAACACGTCGGAGATGCTGGTCGGCGGGCCCACGGCGATGGCGCCGAAACGGATGCTCCAGATGGTGTCGCCGGTGGCCCAGCTGGCCAGTGCCACCGATGTCAAAAGCCAGGCGACGCGGCTCCGGCTGGCTCGCCAGGCCGCGCCGGCGCAGGCGGCCGCAGCGCACCACAGCAGACCATCGTTGACCCAGCGGTCAAACAGGCCGTTGAGGCCTTGGCCGCCCCAGCCGAAGGCCTGGTGAGCGGCGTAGACCGCCACCAGGACAGCCAGGGCGGCCCACAGGACATCGATCGGCGGGGGCCGCGACCTGGCGCCCGGCCGCTTCGGGTCAGCGGTGGACGTGCTCCTCCGGGAGCTCTGAGATGTCCCGCCGCGTGTCGCGGATCCACCTGACGACGGTGACCAGGAAGATGATCAGTCCGACGATGGAAACGATGAAGTCCGGACCGATGGTGGTGCCGATGACGACCATCGTCAGGGCGGCGGCACAGACGATCGGCAGGGCGGTCGGTCCGGGGAGATGGATCTCCTCGCCGACCGGCGGCGTCTCCTGCTCGGGAGCGCTCACGCGTGGACGTAGATCGCGGCGGCCACGAAGGTGATGCCGAACATGAACAGGCAGGCGATGGCGGCAAACAGACCGGAGCGCAGGTTCTTCCGGGCGAGCTTTCTATCCATGGCCTGAAGGGTACCGGCTGGCGCTGTTTCAGAGCCGGACGTCGGCGACCATGGCGGCGAACAGCAGCGCCAGGTACAGCATGGAGAACAGGTACAACCGCAGCGCGGTGCGCCGGTCGGCCCGGCGGTACAGCAGGACGGCGCCGGCGATGAAGCCGAATCCCAGCACGATCGAGGCCACCAGGTAGACGCCGCCGAACACCCCGACGCAGAACGGCAACTGACTGACGGCGTACAGCAGCGCCGTGTAGAGCAGGATGTGCGTCCGGGTGGAGGCCTCGCCGCGGACCACCGGCAGCATCGGCACGCCCACCTCCTCGTACTCCTGCTTCATCAGGAGGCTCAGGGCCCAGAAATGGGGCGGGGTCCAGTAGAAGACGATGGCGAACAGATAGACCGCGGTCCAGGACAGAGACCCGTGCACCGCCGCCCAGGCCACCAGCGGCGGCATGGCACCGGCGGCGCCGCCGATGACGATGTTCTGGGGGGTGCGCCGCTTGAGCCAGATGGTGTAGACGCCGACATAGCCGACGAACCCGCCCAGGGCCAGCGAGGCGGCCAGGACGTTGATCGTCAGCGACATGAGGATGAACGAGGCCGCGGCCAGGCCGAGCCCAAACCGCACCGCCGCCGCCGGGCTGACCCGCCCGGAGGGGACCGGCCGGTTGGCCGTCCGGCGCATCTGGGCGTCGATGTCGCGGTCCCAGTAGTGGTTGATCGCCCCCGCGCCGCCGGCCGACAGATAGCCGCCCAGGCAGGTGAGGGCAATTCGGCCCACTGACGGGCGGCCGGCGATCTCCATTGTGGCCACCGTGGTCAGCAGCAGCAGCGACTGGACCTTGGGCTTGGTCAGATCCAGGTAATCGCTGACCAGCTGGCGCCGGCGGAGCGCCGGTGAGACGCTGACGGTTGAAGCGGTCATCGCGTCACCCCCTCGCCCCGCGGCGCCTCTGAGCGGCGGGGACCCTCGCCACTCATCAGATGATTGATTCCATCTAGGAGGACCGTGCGAATCGCTCGCTGCCGCCGGTCTTCTGGATGACGCCCGTCTGGCGCTCCACCTGCCGACGGATGTCTCGCATCGGCTCCACCGAGCGGACCCGCGGGATCTCGTCGAAGTTGTTGACCGGGGGCGGCGAGCTGGTGAACCACTCCAGCGTGTTGCCCTTCCACGGATCCGGCCCCGCGATCTGTCCCACCTTGAGGCTGCGGGCGGCGTTGATGATCGTGAGCAGCACGCCGATCCCCAGGATGAAGGAGCCGATGGTGGAGATCATGTTGTACGTCGACCACCCCAGACCGGGGGCGTAGGTGTAGATCCGGCGGGGCATGCCGGACAGGCCGAGGGCGTGCTGGACGAAGAACGTCATGTTGAAGCCGATGAACATGAACCAGAACGAGGTCTTGCCCAGGCGCTCGTTCATCAGCCGGCCGGTCATCTTGGGGAACCAGTAGTAGACCCCGCAGAACACCGTGAACACGGCACCGCCCATGAGCACGTAGTGGAAGTGGGCGACGACGAAATAGGTGTCGGTGAGCTGCCAGTCGACCGGGAACGTGGCCAGGAAGATCCCGGTGATGCCGCCGATGATGAAGATGGCGATGAAGCCCACCGCAAAGTAGAGCGAGGTGGTCATCACGATCGATCCTCGCCACAGGGTGGCGATCCAGTTGAAGATCTTCACGCCGGTGGGGACGCCGATCAAGAAGGAGCTCAGCATGAAGAAGCCGAGCACCACGATCGGCACCGGCGAGGCGAACATATGGTGCGCCCAGACCAGCGTGGCCAGGAAGGCGATGACCGCCGAGGAGGCCGCGATCGCCTTGTAGCCGAAGACCGGCTTGCGGCTGAACACCGGGATGACCTCGGAGATGATCCCGAAGCCAGGCAGGATCATGATGTAGACCTCCGGGTGCCCGAAGAACCAGAACAGGTGCTGCCAGAGCACCGGCGACCCGTGAGCCGTGGGGTCGAAGAAGTGCGTGCCGAAATGGCGGTCGGTGAGCAGCATCGTCACCGCCGCCGCGATGACCGGCAGCGCGATGATGAGCAGGATGGCGTAGACGAGCAGCGTCCACACAAACAGCGGCAGCCGGTTCCAGGACATGCCCGGGGCGCGCATGTTGACGATCGTGGCGTAGAAGTTGATGGCGCCCACCAGCGAGGAGATGCCGGTGATGTGGATCAGGAAGATCCAGGCGTCCTGGCCGCCGCTCGGTGAGTACAGGGACTCCGACAGCGGCGGGTAGCTCCACCAGCCGGCGTCCGGCGGCTTCCAGAACAGCGAGGCGTAGAAGACGACGCCGCCGAACAGCAGCAGCCAGAACGAGAGGGCGTTGAGCCGCGGGAACGCCATGTCCCGGGCCCCGATCATCAGCGGCAAAAAGTAGTTGCCGAACCCGGCCATGACCGGCACCACAAACAGGAAGATCATCGTCGTCCCGTGCATGGTGATGAGCATGTTGTAGTGCTCGGAGGTCACCAGCGTGTTGTTCGGGACGCTGAGCTGCAGGCGGATCATCAGCGCCTCGACCCCGCCCAGGCAGAAGAACACAAAGGTCAGGACCATGTACATGATCCCGATCTTCTTGTGGTCGGTCGTCAGAACCCAGTCCAGCCAACGATGGGTCTTCCGCGGTCGGGCCACCTGGTGCGCGATGACCTGGGGGACCGGCTGCAGTGTGGTTTCAGTGGTCAGGGTCGCCATACGTCGTTTTAACTTCCTAGCTGTCCGTTCTGAGTGAGGATCTGGCGCAGCTGGGCCACCTGCGAGTTCTGCGCGGTGATCAGCTTCTGCTGCTGGGCCAGCCATGCCGTGTACTGCTGCGGGGTGACCACCTTGACGAAGGCGATCATCGCGGCGTGGTTGATGCCGCACAGCTGGGCGCACTGGCCGCGGTAGGTCCCGAGGTGCAGGGCCTTGAACCACGTGTAGGTGGTGTAGCCGGGGACGGCGTCCACCTTGCCGCCCATCTTCGGGATCCACCAGGAGTGGATGACGTCGGTGGAGTTGATGGCGAGCACGACCGTGGTGTGGACGGGCACCACCATCGTCGTGAACGAGTAGGGCAGCTTGAAGGCGTCATGCTGACAGCCGTTGCCGTAGGAGTAGCGCCAGATGAACTGCCGGCCGACGACGCAGATGGTGAGCTTCTTGCCGTTCGGGGGCGTCGGCTGGTTGAGCGAGGCTGACAGGGCCAGACCGCTGGCGTCGGAGTTGGGCGGGTTGACGATGCTCGGCAGCTTGATGAAGGTCACCACCGTGAGCACCACCAGGATGAGCGCCGCCGCCACCGTCCAGCCGATCTCCAGGCGGGTGTTGCCGTGGATCTGGGCGGCGACCCTGTTCTTCTTGGCCCGGAACTTGAACACCGAGTAGAACAGCGCGCCCTCGACGATGACAAACACCACCGCCGCGATGTACAGGATGATCATGTACAGCGAGTGGATCTGGTTGGCGTTGGGCGAACCGCCGGACTCGGGCGTGATGAAGCCGGCCAGCGCGCTGGACGGGAGCGCCAGGGAGCCGGTCAGGACAAGCGCGAACGCGGGAAGCGCGGCGAGGAGGCGGCGAAGCCTCCCGGCGCGGGCCGTTCGTTCGCGTCGCCGACGGGGGGGCGGAGCGTCGTTGACGTCGTGTTGCAAGGCGGGCGGCATTCTATAAGTCCAGCGCCCTGACCGGCTCTGCCACGGGGGGGATCCAACCCGGGGACGTCCGCAATCAGACCGCGGCGAGCGATGGCAAAACGAGGCGCCAGCGGGCGTTTTCCGCAGGGTGGCCTCCCGCGGGACGGCCCTGATCGTCTCCTATACTGCCGCGCCTTGCGAGTCTCGAGGGCCATCAGAGCGTCGGCCTGGGTCCTCGTCGCCGCCGGGGTGGCCGCCCCGGTGCTGCGCCGTCGTCTGAAGCTGCCCGCGGCCGGAGTCATGGGGGCCGCGGCGGCCGCGGTTCCGGCCGGCGCCGTGGCCATGCCCCGCGGGCGCTCCCGCGACGTGACGCTGTGTCTGCTCAACATGTGGGCCTACCTGGCGGCCTACGAGCTGCCCAACTCCGATCCGCGCCGGCTGGAGGCGCGGGTGCGCATCGACTACCCGATCGCCGTCGACCGGGTTCTCGGCCTCGGAGTGCCACCCAGCGTCCGCCTGCAGAGCGGTTTCTCAGACCCGGATCACTTCACCCCTCTGGAGCGCCTGCTGGTGTGGTGCCACTGGATCTGGTTTGCGGTTCCGCACGCCAGCGTCGCCTACGTCCTGATGCGCCGCCCGGACCGGTTCCGCCCGGCGGCCGGGCGGATGTACGCGGTATTTGACCTGGGAGCGGTGGTTTACTGGGCGATTCCGACCGCGCCCCCGTGGTACGCGGCCCGGCACGGACGGCTCCAGGACGGCGAGCAGCGGCCGGTCCGGCGCATGATGCTGGAATATGGAGAGCAGTTCTGGGGCGAGCGCTGGTCCGACCTTTACGATGTGCTGGGAGGCAACCCGCTAGCTGCCATGCCGTCGCTGCACTTCGCCACGTCGATGATGGGCGCTCATCTCCTGTCGGAGGTGGATCCGGTCGCGGGCGCGGTCGGCTGGACGTACGCCGGGCTGCTCGGTCTGGCCCTGGTGTATCTGGGCGAGCACTACGCGGCCGACCTGGTCGCCGGCGCTGCCCTGGCCGAGGTGGTGCGCCGCCAGGCGCCGCGGACCCGGCCGCTGGCGTCCCTGATCGGCCGCGGGTTGGCGTCGCTGCACCGCTCGGCGGCCGCGGGCTAGGGGGCGTGGGCGGCGGAGCTCCCATAGAGCAGCGTCGCCCGGGGGCGCGCGGCTCGGATGGAGCTCCCCCTCCCGGCCAGGAGCCGGACGAGCTGCGGGCCGCCACCGAGCCTGGGCGGGAGGGCGCCGGACCGCCGGACGACTCAGCGGAAGAGATGCCGCGGCTGCGGCTGACCCGTCGCAGCCTCACCGTCTCAGTGGTGTTCGTCATCTCCACCGTCGCGTTTCTGTACTTCGTGTTGCCGAAGCTGCTCGGACTGGGCAAGACCTGGAATCGCATCGCGCACGGGGACCCGTGGTGGCTGGGCGCCGCGGTGCTCTTGGAATGTCTCTCGTTCCTCAGCTACATCGTCTTGTTCCGCGCTGTGTTCGTCCGCGGCGGCAGCCGGATCGACATGCGCGCCAGCTACCAGATCACCATGGCCGGGCTGGCCGCCACCCGGCTGTTTGCGGCCGCGGGCGCGGGTGGGATCGCCCTGACCGCCTGGGCCCTGCGTCGCTCCGGGATGGAGCCGCGGCTCGTCGCCTGCCGCATGATCGCGTTCACCGCGCTCATCTACGGGGTGTTCATGGCCACGCTGGTCGTCGGCGGCCTCGGTCTGTACCTGGGCCTGTTCCCCGGGCCGGCGCCGTTCGCCATCACCATGGTGCCGGCCATCTTCGGGGCCGTGGTCATCGCCATCTTCCTGGCCGTGTCACTGCTGCCGGGCGACTTCGATCGCCTGGTGGCCCGCTGGTCCCGGGGCGGCCGCCTCGGCCGGCTGGCCAGCCACGCGGCCGCCGCGCCGGCCGCCGCCGCCAGCGGCATCCGGACCGCCATCGCCCTGGTGCGGACCGGCGACTGGGCGCTGCTGGGCGCCATCGGCTGGTGGGGGTTTGACATCGCCGTCCTGTGGGCCTGCTTTCACGCGTTCGGCGGGTCGCCGCCCACGGCGGTGGTCGTCATGTCCTACTTCGTGGGGATGCTGGGAAACGTGCTCCCCTTGCCCGGAGGCATTGGCGGGGTCGACGGAGCCATGATCGGCGCCTTCTCGGCGTTCGGGGTCGCCCCCGCGCTGGCCGTCGTGGCCGTGCTGGCCTACCGGGCCCTGGCCTTCTGGCTGCCGACGCTTCCCGGCGCGGTGGCGTACCTTCAACTGCGCCGGACCGTCAATCACTGGCGCAGCGAAACCGCCCCTAGCTATACTTAATGAAGTGATGGAGCAGCCAATCGAGAACGTGATCATCATCGGCAGCGGCCCGGCCGGCTACACGGCGGCCCTGTACACCGCCCGCGCCGAGCTCTCCCCGCTGGTGGTGGAGGGCTTCGCCTGGGGCGGCCTCCTTCAGCAGACGACCGACGTCGAAAATTTCCCTGGCTTCCCCAGGGGCATCATGGGCCCTGAGCTCATGCAGCAGTTCCGGGATCAGGCCGAGCGCTTCGGCGCCCGGCTGGAGACCGATGACGTCACCGCGGTGGAGCTGTCCAAGGACGGCTCCGAGCCCCACAAGGTCTGGGTGGGGGACGACCTCCATCTGACGCGCGCGGTGGTGCTGGCCATGGGGGCAGAGCATCGCAAGCTCGGCGTCGCCGGCGAACAGGAGCTCTCCGGTCGTGGCGTCAGCTACTGCGCCACCTGCGACGCGGCGTTCTTCAAGGAGGCGCCCACCCTGATCGTGGGCGGTGGCGACTCGGCGATGGAGGAGGCCATGTTCCTGGCCAAGTTCGCCTCCAAGGTGGCGATCGTCAACCGCCGGGACGAGTTCCGCGCCTCGGCGATCATGCTGGACCGGGCGCGCCAGGTTCCGAATATCGAATGGATCACCCCGTACGTGGTCGACGAGTTCATCGCGGGCGAGAACAAGTCCCTGGCGGTGGCGCGGCTGCGCCACACCGGCGACGGCTCCACCCGGGACCTGGAGATCACCGGGGCGTTCATCGCCGTCGGCCATGACCCCCAGTCCCAGTTGGTGGCGGGCCAGGTGGAGACCGACGACGACGGCTACGTGGCCACCCAGGGGCGCTCCACGCTCACCAACGTCCCGGGCGTATTCGCCGCCGGCGATCTCGTCGACCACACCTACCGGCAGGCGATCACCGCGGCCGGCTCCGGGTGTCAGGCGGCGCTGGACGCTGAGTGGTACCTGCGGGACACCGCGCCTTTTGACAGCGCCGCGCGGGTCGCGGCCGGCTGACTCGCCGCCGCGACCCCCGGGGGCCCATCAGTACGGGCAGCCCTGCGCCGGGCCCCAGTCGCCCGAGGCGGGTGACTGGCCTGTGGCCAGGGCGAAGTCCTGGGTCCACGTCCCGCCGCCGGAGCTGACGCCGGCGATGGAGCGACGGCTCACGCCCACCCCCAGATAGCGAAACTGCGGGTTGAGAATGTTCTGGCAGTGGCCGGTGCTCGCCATCCAGCCCCGGACCACCGCGGCCGGGGTGTCAAAACCGGTGGCGATGTTCTCGCCGGCACTTGACCAGTGAAACCCGACTGCCGAGATCCGACCGGCGAAGTCCGCGCCGTGGGTGAAGTCGCGGAGGGCGACCATGGTGTTCGTCCAGCCCTGCGCCGACCGGTTCAGGAGCGCATCCTCGCGCAGCCCGGGCAGGCCGCGCTGGTGGCGTTGCTCGTTGACCAGGCAGACGACGGCGCGCTGCAGCGCCGCGCGTGAGCTGGCCACGATGGGGGTGTGGGCCCGGGCGCAACCGCGCCCGCGGGCCGCCGCGACCGAAGGAACGAAGATGGCCGCGATGACGGTGGCGGTCACGGCAACCGCGCGCAGCGCAACCGTCCACGGGTATGCCTCACCGCGGCACAGCGAGGCTGTGTCTCTGATGCTCATTGCTCCCTGTCTGTCATCGGCCGCGCCCTGCGGCTTTTAAGCGGGCGCGCCGATTTTGTGAGTGGGGGACGTGACCGGGCGAAAACCTGCGCGGGACCCTACCTGACTCACTCGCCTGGAACGACCCGAGGTGCGGCTCCGTTCGCTCAGGGCACCGATTCCTGCGAAAAGTCTGTGCACAGCGTCCCACCTGGACGTCCCTGCGGTCGCAAAGTGTTCCCGGGACGACGCGCGTCCAAACGTCGGTGCGGTTACGGCGTCAGGACGATCTTCAGCGCCTCGTGGCGGTCATAGATGGCGTAGGCCTCGGCGGCGTCGTCGAGCGGGAGGTGGTGGGTGACCAGAGGCGTGGGATCAAGGGCCCCGGAGGCGAGCATGCCGAGCACGCGGTCGACATGCCCAATCACGTTGGCGTGGCCGCTGCGCAGGGTCAGCGCCTTGATCCAGACCAGCCCCATGTGCACCTGGGCAGGCTCGGCGTAGACGCCGATGGCCACCACCGTTCCCGCCTTACGAGCCAGCCGGATGGCCAGGGCCAGCGCATCGGGATGGCCCACGGCATCAACGGCGGCGTCCACCCCGCGTCCGGCGGTGAGCTCCCGGGCGACCTCCCGTGGGCTCTCCTTGAGATGGACGGCGGTGGCACCGAAGCTGCGCGCCATCTCCAACCGCGCGGGCACCGTGTCGATGGCCACCACCGGCCGCGCGCCGGCGGCGATCGCCACCTGGACGGCGCACAGCCCCACCGGACCGAGGCCGAGCACGGCCAGGCTGTCTCCAGGGCGCACTCCGCTCTGCTCCACGGCGTGGTAGCCGGTGCCCATGACGTCACCGGCGAACAGCGCCACATCGGTGGAGACCGCGTCCGGGACCGGACGCAGCGTCATGTTCGCCATCGGCACCACCGTCTGTTCGGCCTGGGTGCCCGGGAGCGAGCCGAGCAGCTCGCCGTGGCCGAACACGCGCATCCGGTCGCACTTGTGGTACCAGCCCCGCAGGCAGAAGAAGCAGGTGCCGCAGGCGGTGTGAAAGCAGCCGAGCACGCGGTCGCCCACCTGAACCCGGGTGACATCGGCCCCGGTCTCGGTCACGGTGCCGACGAACTCGTGACCGATGGTGAAGCCGGGCTCCATCTTCACGCGCCCGTGGTAGATGTGCAGATCGGACCCGCAGATGCCGCTGGCCTCAATCGCCACCACCGCCTCGTCGGCGGTCGTCACCTCCGGTGGGGGCCGTTCCTCCACCCGGACCTCCCCGGGAGCCTGGAACGTGACCGCCCTCATGATGCCTCATGGGAGTAGAAGCCCTCGCCGGTGGCGCGGCCCAGCCGGCCAGACCAGGCGAGACGGCGCAGAACCGGAGCCAGCCGGTAGCGCTCCTCGCCGCGCTCCAGGTAGAGCGAGTCCAGGAGGTTGAGGACCTGGTCCAGGCCGATCTGATCGGCCCAGTCCAGGATCCCGCGGGGGTAGTTGAGTCCGAGGGTCATGCCGGCGTCGATGTCCTGGGCGCTACCCACGCCCTCGCCCAGGGCAAACGCGGCCTCGTTGATCACCTGGCAGACGATGCGGCCGAGGACCAGCCCCGGAGCGTCGCCGACCCACTCGGTGTGCTTGCCCAGCGTGGCGAAGAAGTGCTGGGTGGTCTCGGCGGCGGCGCGCGACGAGTCCGGCCCCCGGGTCAGCTCCACCAGGTGAGCGGCGTGGAGCGGCGGCAGGGCGTGGAAACCCACGGCCGATCCCCCCGGATCCAGCGCGGCCAGCGACCCCGCGGTGCAGCAGACGGCCTGGGGCGCGCCCTGGAGCGGGGCCTCGGTCTCCTCACCGCCGCTGAGGTCGAGGATCAGCGCCGGTGCCGGACCGTCGACGGCCTCCATCGGCGTGAGCACCTCCCATCCGGCGGCCGAGGCCGCCTCGGCCAGGTCCACGGCCAGTGCGGAGTCGCCGGCGATCACCACCAGACCGTCACCGCCGCCGGCAAACGGGGGCGGCGGATCCGCAGGCCGGTGCCCCCCGGACTCGGGGTACTCGTAGTAGCCCCGGCCGGTCTTACGGCCATGGCGGCCGCCGGCCGCCATCTTGGCCTGAAGCGGTGACGGCCGCCAGCGCGGCTCGCCGAAGCTCTGCTCGTAGAACGAGCGCGCGACGTCAAGGCCGGTATCGACGCCGACCAGATCCATGAGCTCAAACGGACCCATCCGAAATCCGCCGCCCAGCCGGCAGATGCGGTCGATCTGCTCAATCCCGGCGATGCCCTCGGCGAGCAGCTTCAGACCCTCCAGGGCAAACGGCCGGTTGCAGCGGTTGACCAGGAACCCGGGCCCGTCGATCGCCTGGATCACGTGCTTGCCCATCGCCTCTCCGGCGGCGCGGGCCACGGCCAGGGCTCGCGGCGACGAGTCCAGCCCGGCGACCACCTCCAGGAGAGCCATGAGCGCCGGAGGGTTGAAGAAGTGCATGCCGACCACCCGCTCCGGATGCGTGGCCGCGGGCGCCAGGGCGGTCACCAGCAGCGACGAGGTGTTGGTGGCGAGCACGCAATCCGGCGAGACGATGTCCGACAGGGAGGCGAACAGCGACCGCTTGAGCTCCAGGTGCTCCGGGGCGGCCTCAATCACCAGGTCGCAGTCGGCAAGCTCCTCCAGGCCGGCTGCCGGCTGCAGCGCCGCCCGGGCCGCCTCGGCCGCCGTCGCCTCCATCCGGCCGCGGTCCACCTCGCGGTCAAGCTGCCGGGCGATGCGGTCGATGCCGCGCTGGAGCGCCGCCGGGTCAGGGTCGTGCAGGCGCGTCGTCAGTCCGCCGACGGCGCCCAGCTGGGCAATGCCTGATCCCATCGTCCCGGCGCCGGCGACGCCCAGGATCCGCGGCGGCTCGGCGGGGGTGGTCATGAGGGCACGAGCGCGTTGATGCCGGTCAGGGCGCGGCCGATGATGAGCTTCTGGATCTGGGAGGTGCCCTCGTACAGCGTGGTCACCCGAACGTCGCGGAAGTAGCGCTCCACCGGATGGTCGTCAACGTAGCCGGAGCCGCCATGCACCTGGATGGCGGTGTTGGCGCACTTGACCGCGGTCTCGGTGGCGTAGAGCTTGGCGATCGACGTCTCGGTGGAGTTGGGCTGTCCGGTGTCCTTGAGATAGCCGGCCCGGTAGACGAGCATCCGCGCCGCATCGGTCTCCACCTTCATCTCGGCCAGCATCGCCTGGACGAGCTGGAAGCTGGCGATCGGCCGGCCGAACTGGAGTCGTTCCTTGGCGTACGCCACCGAGTAGTCGACGCAGCCCTGGCAGATGCCGACGCAGCCGGCGGCGACGCTGAAGCGGCCGGATTCCAACGAGGTCATGGCGATCTTGAAGCCGTCGCCGACCTCGCCGAGCATCGCGTCCTCGCCCACAAAGCAGTCATCCAGCGAGATGGCGGCGGTGTCTGAGGCGCGCAGCCCCATCTTGTGATGGATCTCCTGCGGCTGGTAGCCCGCGTTGCCCTCGGTCTCCACCAAAAAGCAGGCCAGGCCCTTGTGGGCTTTCTCGGGATCGGTCTGGGCGAAGATCAGCGCCAGCTGGGCGTGGTTGCCCATGGAGATCCACATCTTGGCCCCGTTGAGGGTCCAGCCGCCGTCGGTGCGGGTGGCCCGGGTGCGCTGGTTGGCGGCGTCCGAGCCTGTATCGGGCTCGGTCAGGCCGAAGCAGCCCAGCCACTCGCCAGAGCACAGCTTGGGCAGATACCGCTGCTTCTGCGCCTCCGTCCCCCAGCGGACGATGGCTGAGCACACCAGCGAGGTCTGCACCGACACCACCGTCCGCATGGCTGAGTCGCCGCGGCCGATCTCCTCCACAATCAGCCCGTAGCTCAGGTAATCCAGCCCGGCGCCGCCGTACTCCTGCGGCACAGTGGCGCCCAGGTAGCCCTGGTCGGCCAGCTTGCCCACCAGCTCAAGGTCGAAATGCTCGTTGCGATCGTTCTCCCGGGCCCGGTCCACGATCTCCCGGTCGGTGAACGAGCGAGCGGTCTCTTTGATCAGGCGCTGCTCGTCGGTGAGTTCGAAATCCATGGGCGCAGACGGTACATAACTGAGCTGAGCCCCCGCCGCAGCCTGCGACGGGGGCTCGGACCAGAGGGGTGGCCGGGCGGCGTCAGCCGGTCGGCAGCGAGGACAGCGGCGGCTCGGTCACCTCAACGGTGACCGGCGTGGAGGCCGCGCCCACATTCACCGGACCGCCGGTGATCCGGGCCCGGAACGTCTTGGTGCCGGAGGTCCCGAACGTCCAGCCGAACCGGAACGTGGAGGCGTTGTTGACAAACCTCATTTCGACGACGTGCCAGTTGTTGTCCTTGCCCAGCTTTTCCAGGTAGACGGCGTGACCGGCCTTGTCCGGAGACACGCTCCCGGTGAATGTGATGTGCCCATTCACCGTGGAGGTCTGCGAGTCGGCTGACATGGTGAGGACGTCCTGGACGCCCTCAAACAGCACCGCTGAGCCACGATGGGGGGCGAACGTGGTGCGCACCTGATACAGCTCGTTGGTCGCCGACTTCACGTTGGTGAAGCTGTAGCTGCCGTCCGATCCGGTGGTGGCGGTCGTGATCTCCCGGAAGGGAGCCTGACCCGGCATGCGGGCGAACAGGCTGACGCTGGTGCCCGCTTCCGGGGTGGTGGTGCCGGCCTGGTCAAGCACCCCGGCGATGGTCACCGCCTGATCGTTGGCCACGACCGGATCTGAGGTGGTGATGGTGAAGCCCGCCACCTGGGTCTGCTGGATGACGACGGTCACCGGATCCGACGGGGCCGCCGTGTTGCGCACATCGCCGCCGAACAGGACTCGCACGTCATAGGATCCCGGCACGCGCCAGGCGTAGCTGATGTTGTAGTCCGACCCAGCGCCGATCCGGCCTCGCTTGATGGTGTGCCAGCCGCTTCCCGAGGCGTTCTGCTCCTGCAGCCTCACCCGGCCGCCCGCGTGTCCGGGGGTGACATGGCCGGAGAACACCAGCGGGTGACGGGTGAACCCGGAGGACGCGCTCGACGCCAGCGTGACCAGCGCCGCCACACGCTCATGGACGGTCCGGCTGTGGGCGGCCCGGTTCACGCCCACCCCGCGCACAAACCAGCTGCGGTTCGTTTCCACGATGTCCTCGGCCCGGGTGAACACGTACTGACCGACGGCGTTGGTGCGCGTGGTGCCGATCAGGCTGAACCGGGGAGCGGGGTTGATCCGGTGGTACAGGTGAATGATCTGGTTGGCGCGGTTGGGGCCAACCAGCCGGCCATAGATGAGGACCGGCTCGCCGGCAATGATCTGACGGGGCGCCGCTTGAATGGTGAGCCCGCGGTTGTGCACCGGGGCGGCACCGGCGGCACCGGCACCGACCATGCCCGCGCACGCGGCCAGCGCGCTCGCGGCCAGGGCGAAACGAAGACGCATGGAGCCTCCTGAACCTGCAGGTTGAATGAAGCCTCCGCCGGTATGCCGGCCCGCCCGGCGGGGGCGATGAACGCTCGTATAAACAAAGCGTCAATGCCAGGAGTTGCGGTCTACACTCGCTGGCCCGTGGATCCGTTCGCAATCGTGCTCCTGGTGGGTCTGGCGTGCCTGGTGCTCTGGGTCTGGCTGATCGGGCGGTCCAACCAGGGGCGGGGCCTGGAGCAGATGGGCCTGCGCTCGGCCCGGCAGATCACGGAGGATCGCGAGTCGCTGGAAGCCGAGGACCTGGCCCAGATGCTGGAGGCCCACAACGCCCGCCGGCGACGCCGGGGTGAGGCCGACATGACCGTTTCCGACCTGGAGCAGCGCGTCGCCGAAGACGTGTCCGAGCAGCTTCGCCGCCGCCGGCAGTACCTGGCCGACCGTGAGCTCGACGAGCTGCTGGAGGCCACCAACGCCCGCCGGCGAGCCCGGGGGCTGCCCGAGCGCAGCCGGGAGGACGTCCAGCGGGAGTTCGGTTCCGACGGCGGTCATTGATGGCCCGCGCTCTGATCGTTGGCTGCGGCTGTCGCGGGCTGGAGCTGACCCGCTCCCTGCGGCTAGCCGGGCACGCGGTCCGGGCCACCACGCGTGACCCGGGCCGCCGGGCCGAGATTGAGGCCGCGGGCGCCGAGGCCTTCGTCGGCGACCCAGACCGGGTGTCCACGCTCGCTCCGGCGCTGGCCCACGTCGGCGTGGCCTGTCTCCTGCTGGGGTCGGCGAGTGGCAGTGAGGCCGCGCTGACCGCGTTGCACACCACGCGCCTGGACATGCTGCTGGAGCGGATGCTGGACACCACCATCCGCGGGATCGTCTACGAGGCGGCCGGCACGGTTCCGGACGAGATCCTGGCCGCGGGCACGGCCCGGGTGCGTGATGCCTGCGAGCGGTCGCTCATTCCCTACGTCCTGCTGATGGCCGATCCCTCCGATCACGCGGCCTGGACGGGTGCGGCCGCGGAGGCGGTTGCGCGGGCGCTGCTGGCCGAGGGTCAGCTGCTGGATTGACCCTCGGTCTCAGCTGCCCTCCAGCTCGGAGACAGGTGAGCCTCCGGAGGCGGCTCGCCCACCCACCAGCGGACCAATTCGATCGAAGAGGTCGGCGATGATGCGAGCGGTGGCCCCCCAGATGAGGTCGTCGCCGACGACGTAGGTGTCGGTGCGGATCGGCACTCCCCGCCGGAGCAGGCGGCGCCGGCCGTAGCCGGCGACCAGATCGTCGAGGGCCAGCTCCAGCACCTGGGCGACCTCCCGGGGGCTGAGCCGCCAGACCAGTCCGGGCTCAATCAGGCCCACGAACGGGTAGATGGCGTAGCCGGTGACGATCGTCGGGGTCGGCTGCAGGGCGCCGAGCAGGCGCACGGCATCCGGGGGCAGACCGATCTCCTCCTCGGCCTCGCGCAGCGCCGTGGCCGGCAGGTCGGCGTCGGTGGGGTCGCGCCGCCCGCCCGGAAACGAGATCTCGCCGGGGTGACGGCGCAGGTCGTCGCGCCGCTTGGTGAACACCGCGTGCAGTCGGCCGGCGTCCTCATACAGCGCCACCAGCACCGCGGCATCCGTCCGTCCGCGCACCTCCAGCGAACTCGCTGCCTCGGCGGTCAGCAGCACCCGGCTGAGCCGTGCGGCCAGCTCCACCATGGCTAGTGGGTCTCCCGCACTAGGCCAGCGGGTTGAACAGCAGGCCGGTGGGCACCTTGGGGTAGAAGTACGTCGACTTGGGCGGCATGCTCTCCCCGGCCGCGGCCACCGCCTGGACGCGCGCCACCGGCGTGGGGGCCATCAAGAACGCGGCGTCGTACTCTCCGGAGCGCACCAGCGCCAGCGCCTGCTCGGCGTCCCGGGCATAGCCCAGCCCGTTGAGGTGGTCGATGTCGTCATCGCTCATCTCCAGCGCTCCCTTGAGGACGAGCGCCTCCAGGACCGCCGTGTCCAGCCGGCGGTAGGGCTCGGCCCGCTCCGGCAGGGCGCGGTCGGCGATGGCCGGATCCCTGAGCGTGAGCATGTACGGCCTCTGGACCTGGGCGTCGATGTAGCCGATGCGCACGGCGTCGCCGGAGGGCGGAGCCAGAGCAGTGGCGTCGGCGAGCGCCGCCATCTCAAAGTCGCGCCGCAGCGACTGCGCCAGCGCATCGTGCTGGTCGGCCCGCAGCCCTCGCACCAGGCGGTGGGTGGGGAACACCGTCAACCCCGGGTCCTCCAGCGCCACCAGGCACATGAGCACGTAACGGTGCGGACCCTCGCCGCCGATCTCGTCGGCGTAGACGCGGGCGGTCTCGTACCGGTGGTGCCCGTCGGCGATGAGCAGCTCGCTGTCGGCCAGGACGGCCTGGACTGCGGCCACCGCCTCCGCGTTGGTGACCCGGCCCAGCCGGTTGACCGTGCCGTCGTCGTCGGTGGTCATGGCCCAGGGCGCGTCGCCGCCGGCGCCAGCCAGCGCGCTGTGGGCGGCGCCGGCCGGATCGGAGTACAGGGAGAAGATGGGGGAGAGGTTGGCGCGGGTGGCCCGGGTCAGGCGCAGGCGGTCCTCCCGCGGGCCGGGATGGGTGCGCTCGTGCGGGCGGATCCGCCCGGGCCCGTACTGCTCCACGCGCACGCGCGCGAACAGGCCCTGCCGCGTGCGGCGCTCGCCGTCGGGGCCCACGTAGTCCTGAGCGATCGTCCACAGCGCCGGCGTGTCGTCCTCCACCACCACCCCGGCGGCCCGCCACTCATCCAGTGTCCGGGCCGCCCGGTGGTAGCGGTCCGCGTCTCCCTGAGGAAGGTCGATCCGGACCACGTTGTACGGCGACCGCGCCTCCAGCTCCCGGCGCTGACGGTCGTCGATGACGTCATACGGGGGGGCCACCACGTCCTGAAGCCCGTTGGTGCGGTGGCGGTCGTAATGGAGCGCGCGGAACGGCTGGATCTCGGCCATGAGGGCTTCGAATCTATCCGACGGTCGTTCTCCCGGGGCTGCGGGGGCGTGGCGGCCCCCGGCGCGGGCTCGGTCAGGTCCCTGGCCCCCTCGCCCCGTCCCGGGCCGAGGGGACAACCACGCCATATCCGGCCGCCGTGACATCGCACCGGAGCCAGCTGCGCGTCGATTACACTCGCCGCTCACGCGGGGCGTAGCGCAGCCTGGTAGCGCGCCTGCTTTGGGAGCAGGAGGTCCCGGGTTCAAATCCCGGCGCCCCGATGCTGAAAGAGCCGCAAAACGGCCCTTTCGGCTCAGCCAAAGCCTGGCCAGGGTGGTCATGGGAGCAGCGTGGGCCGCTCTGGGCCTGCTTGAGCCCTGGTGGGGGCGCCGCAGGGCCGCGTGGAGGCGATGGCGGCTCGCCACACGCTGGGCATAGATCCCGACAGTCGTGCTTGCGGCGGCGTCAAGGCCCTGCCCGCGCTGTGCGCCGGGGTCAGTGGTGCGCGTCGGCGCGCTCACGCACAAGGACCCGCGCGAGCGCGGGCAGTGCGGCGATTTCGGCGATGATCGCGATCACGATCGGCCGGCGGAGCGTCGGCTCTTGGTAGCCGAACAGTTGCCCGTTGAGGGCGATGACGATCGAGACCAGGGCGGCGATCGCCAGCCCCACTGCCCCGACGGCCGCGAGGATTCGGATCAGCTGGTCGCGCTGCAGCAGGCCGACCGCAAGTCCGGTCCCGCCCGCGGCGGTGAGCAGGAACAGCACTCCGATGGTGGGGACCTCGCTCATGAAGGCGACGTATTGCTGAAAGTGGACACCGGCGATGACGGCGACCAGTCCGGCGGCTGCGAGGTTCCGGGCGGTGGGCCGGCGGGCGGTCATGTCAGCCCCGTACCGTGACGGTGCCGGTCATGAAAGCGTGGAATGCGCAGTGATAGGGGTATCTGCCGGCCTCGGTGACGGTGACGTGCTTGGTCTGGCCTGGCTGGATGGTCCCGGTATCAAAAATGCCATCATTGGCCGTGACGGTGTGCGGGTCATATCGCGATTGGTAACCGCGATCGTGGTCCCCGGCTTGACGGTGATCGAGGC
This sequence comes from uncultured Solirubrobacteraceae bacterium, assembly GCA_963753235.1. Classification (GTDB taxonomy): domain Bacteria; phylum Actinomycetota; class Thermoleophilia; order Solirubrobacterales; family Solirubrobacteraceae; genus Palsa-465. The sequence goes on from CAVWBJ010000003.1 coordinate 738,008, forward strand.
CGGCGAGTAGGCGTAGCTCTTGATGGTGATCACCGGCTTCCCGGCCGACCCACGCGCGGCGGACTCCGGTGTCCGTTTGCTCCCGGCTGTGGAGTGACTGGAAAGGATGATGGCGAGGGCTGCCACGAGCGCCGCCCCAAGACCTGGCAGCAGGATCGACCGAATGCGCATACCCAACCGTACGGCGGCGGATGGTGACTGGATCATGCTTTCGTGAGGCGTCCGCCGGACGCGTCACAGGCCAGTGGTCGCGGCTCGCCGCGTACTGCGCCGTTCGGACATGGCGGCGATGAGGACACTGAGCTCGAACAGCAGGTAGAGCGGGACCGTCTCGAGCAGCATCGTGATGGCGTCGCCGGGGATGATGGCCGCGACCGCGCAGCAGACGAGAACCGCCCAGCGACGATGGCGGCGGAGCTGCCCCGGCGTCATCAGGCCCGCCCGGGTGACCGCGATGATCCCCACCGGAATCTGAAACAGCAATCCCATCGCCAGCAGAATGGTGGCGGCGAACTTGTAGTACTGGCTGGCCTGGACCAGGACGTTGAACTCACCGGCGTTGAAGTTCTGAAAGAAGTGCAGTGACGCGGGCAGGACGACGAGATACCCGAACGCGACACCGATGGCGAACATGGCTGGGATGGCGAGCGTGACCGGCAGCATTCGCCGTCGCTGCCGTGGGTCCAACGCTGGCATCAGAAACCCATAGGCCTGGAGCAGCAACATGGGGAGCGACAGAATCAGGGCAAAAATCAGGGTGACCGTCAGGGTGGCGGTGAACGGCTCGCCGATGCCCAGGGTGACCGGGCGGTCGCCCCGGGGCGCGGCTGAGAGGTGCGTGACGTCCCGCCCGAGGCTCTTTTGCACGGCGGTCAGCTCGGCTTGGACTGCGGGGGAGCGGGTTTGGCTGTGCAGGATGCCGGCGAGGCTGCCGGCTTGCTTGGCGACATCCCGCGCGCTCTGCTGGACTGCGTAGGTGGCCCCGAGCGGCCCCTGCCCGTTCCGAACCTGTTGCTGGGTGTTGTGCGCCAGCGGCGCGTTGACCAGCCGCAGGATCTCATGGTTCTGCCAGAAGCAGAAGCCGAACGCGATCGCCACGGCGACCAGTGAGACGATCAACCTCGCTCGGAGCTCCTCCAGGTGATCGACGACACTCATGCGCGCATCGTGGCTCACCGGGCGGAGGCCGATCGGCGCGACCGCGCCTGGCATCTGCATCACAAACGTCCTTCGGAAGGGAGGGGAGGGGGCTCTGAGATTCCGGGCCGGTTACGCGGCCGGCCCCACCGGAGTCCGTTCGTGACGCTCGGACGTCCAGTCCGCGGAGGGCTCGGTCGGCAGCGGCGTCGCGGTCGGCAGCCCGGTCGCAGCGTCGGCACTGTCCGAGGAGGTCATGTGGCTGACAGGTGTGTCGCCGCTGACTGAGTCCTTGAAACCGCGCAGTCCCTCGCCGAGCGACTTGCCCATTTCGGGCAGCCGCTTGGCGCCGAAGACGAGCAGCACGATGGCGAGGAGGAAGAGGATGTGAATTGGATTATCGAGTCCCAGCATGCGGTGCTCCGATCGATTGGGTTCGCTTGGGTCCTACGGGCAGCCGACGGCTTTGGATCACCTGGTCCTCCTCCGAGTTAGGTGAGGTCGGCCCGGATTACCGGGGTGTGTGTCGGCACCCTGGTTCCGCCGGCCGGTTCCGGCGTGACCATCACCTGCGACGCGCGGCGGATGGAGTTCGGCACTGCGACGTCGGCCTCGCCCGCGGCGGTGACGCTGAATAGGGCACTGGTGGGCTCTGGCGGCCGATGGCGATATTCCAGCCACACCTCGTAGATCTCACCTGCAGGGGGTGGCGAGAAGCGATGCACGATCAGCTGGGCATGGTCGCCGTTGACGCTGAGTTGGGCGGTACCCTGGCCGCTCACCCGTGCGGTGATGACGCGCGCGGTGGTTGAGCCAGGCCAGAGTAGCCCCAGGCCCGCGAGTGTGGCCGCGGCGAGCACGAGCGCGCCGCTGAGGGCCACGGCGGCGCGGGGCCAAGGCCGCCCGGCCGGCCGCGGACGCCGGAGCCGAGTCGGTGGCGCCACCGTCTGGGGCGAGGCGTCAGCCAGGAGGCGGCGACGTAGCCTGCATGACGCCCGGTTGGACGGGGCGCTCATAGCCAGGCGGTCGACCACCTGTTTGAAGCTGGTCAGCTCGTCGGGGCACACCACGCAGCTGGTGAGGTGGCGCTCGAACGCCACGGCCTCAGCCGGATCGAGTGCGCCGAGGGCGTAGGCGGCGACATCCGCACCGCATCCATGCTCCCCGACCGTCGTGTCATCTCGGCTCATTGTCTGGGGTCGGTCATAGCGTTGCGCTCTCGAGGTTCCCCACCGGCGAACCGGAGCTTGGTGAGCGCCGTGGGGACCTGGACAGCGTCGTCGCGCTGCGCATCATCCTGGACGACATCTCGACGCTGGTTTGCCGGCCGCACCTGCGGTGCGCCAGTGAGTACGCGACGTCGGGCGTGGCGGTCAAGACGACCTCGAGCGCTCGCGCGTTCCCGCCGTGCACCCGCACCATTAGAGCCCCGTCGGCGAGCCGCTGCAGGGTGAGATGAGGTGAATGCAGGCTGTGGGATGGGCGAAGCACGGCCCACTTGATGTGCGTGGGTTGACAACGCGTGACCCGCGCCGGAGAGGGTGGGCGCGGGCCAGGCAGGTCACATCGTGCGAGCCCGAACTATTTCTTGATCAGCGGGCCGGCCTTGGCCAGGACCTGCTTCATGCTCAGCGGCTTGTCAAACGCGCCGCTGGGGGTGATCGCCATCCCGGTCAGCACCGCGATCGACGCCGCGTGGCGAGCCTCGACCTGAACGATCGATCCGGCCGCGGCCAGGAGCGGCTTGCTGCTGAGCGCCGGCCCGGCACCGTTATATGCGCCGACGCCGACGTTCTCCAGCTCATAGGCCAGCTTCAGGAAGCCCGCTTGATTGCTCACCGGAAACGCGAAGGTCGGTTTCATGACCGGCTTGCCGCCGAGACCCGTGATCGCCTTGGTCAGCGCGGCGACGTGCTCAGACTCCTCATCGCCAAACGCACTGGCCAGCGTCTTGGCCTGGCCACTGAGGCCTACTGACCGGCCCTTGGATTGGTAGAAGTCAGTCTCCAGATACTCCAGCGTCAGCGCGAAGTTCAAGATGTCGGCGTCTGAGCTGGCGGCCAGCGCGTTGCCGACAAACGGCGCGATCGCGTTCGCGCCGTAGATCGCACCGGTGGCCAGCGCTCCTGTGAGGATGAAGCTGGAGCGCGTCATGCCGTGGACCTCCACGGAGCCCAGCTCGGGGCTGGCGGGATCAGGGTGTGTCATCTCTGTGGTTCCTCTCTGGGTTCGGACGGTTCAGGCGATAAACGGCTTGACGACCGCCAGCACCTGGGACATGCTCATCGGCTTGGCGAACGCCCCATCCGGGGTCGGGGACTTCTTGAGGAGCAGGTTCAGCGTCGCCGCGTGACGGGCCTCGATGGTGTGGATCGCCAGCGCCGCGGCCAAGATCTCCTTGCTCTGGATGTTCGCGGCCTGTCCCAGATAAGCGGCGGCGCCGAGGTTCTCGACTGTCGCGGCCAGGACCGTGACCTGGGCGGCACTGTTGATCGGGAATTTCCCGGTCGGCTCGGCGGCAGCGGTGCCCATGCTCATCGCGACCTTCTTCAGCGCTGCGACGTGCTGGGTCTCCTCAGCGCCGAAGGTCTTCAGCACCACCAGATCCTTGCCGTGGAACAGTCCGCTCCTGACCACCTTGGCGTAAAACTGCGACTCCAGATACTCCAGGGTCAGTGCGTAGTTGACGATCGCCAAATCGCCTGAGCCTCCGGAGCTGGCGCTGCTCGTACCGCCCGCCGCCGAGCTGGTTCCGGCCGAGCTCGACGTCCCGGCTGCCGCGCTGGAGGAACTCGACGAGCTACCGCAGGCCGCGATGAACGCCGCCAGTCCGGTCGCGGCAGCGCCGGCCCCCATCCGTCTGCCCGCCATCTTCAAAAACCGCTTGCGCTCGACATCATCACGCACCAGCCGTTCAACGAGTCCCGCGCCCTGCGGGTGATCGTCGTGGCTCGTTGTCTCAGGCATCAGATCTCCCTTATTGAGGCGAGGCTCGTTCTGTGAGGTCTACGCGGTCCACCCCGGCACGGATCACCACTTCACCCTTTCGCTCCAGCAGGTCCGCCCCTATGTGTCACGTTGTAACCGTCATCGGCGCCCCACCGGCCGGGTGCTCATTTGCCAATCGACACGATCAGGCTCGCCCCACGCAGCTGGACCTCGAGCCCGCCGAGTGATTTCCAACCCGAGCGGGGTTGGAACCGTGACCGGCAAACCATTGCCGGTCATGTCGCTCAGTGGAGCGACCCGCAGCCCACGACGCCACTGGCGACACTCGGCGCGGGAAATCGCGCGTCCCGGCGCATCTACCGCGGCAGTCGATTCAAGCGAGGGGCCCCGCCCACTCAGCGCATCTTGAGAGCCACGTCCGCGGGCGCGGTCCGGCTTCCGGCGAGCCCTCCTCACCGCCCAGATGCGTGCACAGAGACGGCTCCGGGCCGTGGGCCCGGAGCCTGATCTCGTAGTTACAGCTTGGTGATGTAGTGCAGGCTGGTGACGTCCTTGAGCACCCGACTGGCACCGTAGGGCGTATCGAATGCTCCGTTGGGCGTGATCCCGTACTCGGACTCGTTGCGGATCAGACCCACTGCGGCTGCGTGACGTGCTTCCACGGTAACGATCGACAGGGCGGCTGCCAGATAGGCCGGCTGTTTGATGTTAAACGCCTGCCCGGAGTAGGCGTGCACGCCCTCGTTCTCAAACGTGAACGCCGCGTCGAGGAACCGCTTGTAGTTGGCGTTGTCACCGTGGAAGTCAAACGACGGCTTCCCGATCGCCTTCTTACCCAGCGCCTTCTTCAGCGCCTTGACGTGCTCATTCTCGTCCCGGGTGACCGTGCGCAGGAACACGTGGGCTCGAGGCTCGGTGTTGGGGATGAATGCGTGCTTGCGCTGATTGGCGGTGGCCCCGTTATAGAACGAGGACTCCAGATACTCCAGCGCCAGCGCGAAGTTCAGCACCCCGATGTCCCCCTTGCCGAACGGCGTCGACGGCGGGCGGTCCCCAGTGCTGAACGCCAGCGCGGTGGGCGCCAACGCCCCGAGGATGGCACCGCCACCGACTACCGCCCCACCAGCCAGGCCCGCCCGGCGCAGGAACTGCGAGCGGGTGTCACCGGCGTCGAGCGCTTCCATCGCCTCGGCAGCCGTCTCCCGGACGGCGCCGTCGACGTCGATGTCCTCCAGCGCGACCTTATTGCTCATGGTGCTCCTTTCAGATGACTCCGGTCCTTCCGCCCTTACGGGGGCCGGGCGCGATCAGATCACACAACGGTCACACCGCAGACGGCCGACCGGAAACGCCACCCCATGGTCGATCACCCGCCGACGGGGCTCCGACGGCACGCGCTCCCGCCATCCACGCCCTGGAGTCCCCCAACACGCCGCGGGGCCCCCGCCTGATTTCGGATGCCTCGCTTGCGGTTCACCGGGGGGTCCTGCTTGGTCACTGTCGCCACGCGTGGGTCCACCCGTTCAAATCCCGGTGCCCCGGTCACTGGGTGACGCTCAGTGACGGCTCAGTCTGGCCCCTGCTGGCGGGCGCGCGCCTCCTGCTCAGGGGTGACCACTCCGGGCGCCAGCCTCCACTGCCGGCGCTGCTCCGGGGGCTCATCCTCAGGCCAGACCCCGTGGGCGTCGAAGTAGCGCCGCGCCTCCTCCTCGCGCTCGCGCTCGCGGTCGCCGCTCACGCCGAGACGGAACAGCCAGTTGATGAGCAGGACGGACAGGCCGCCGCCCACCGCCATGGCGAAGCCGTCGACCCCGAACCCCCCGGGGTTGATGGCGAGCATGATGATCCCGGCCACGACCATGACGACACCCAGCCCGTAGCGCACGATGAGCATCCCGATCGACGGGCGCGAGGGTACCGGCGGCAGCTTCTCGGCCATCACTGACAATGTACCCCTGGCCGCTGGGGAACCCGCCCGGCGCGCCGGCTCTCCTGGGAGCGCAACTTCGCGTCCGGGCTCTCGTTGTCGGGGAGGATGAGACGCAGAGCCTCGCGACGAGGGCGGAACCTGCTCGGCCGGCCGGTCGTGCTGGCCGTCCTGCTCGGTGGGATGCTTCTGCCCGGGGCGGTGCCCGCGGCGGGCCTGGCGGCACAGCGAGCGGGTGGCGCCGCGGTGGCGCAGGTCTTCGCTCAGTGCCCGAGCGGCCACCTCTCCGGTGGCTATTCGGTGGCGCAGCTGCAGCAGGCGTTGAGCGAAATGCCGGCGGCCGTCAGCCAGTACACCAGCTGCCCGGACGTGGTGCAGGCCGCTCTGGTCCGCACGCGCCACCTCCAGGGGGTCGGCGCCGTGACCGGCGGACACAGCTCGTTTCTCTCCCTGCCCGTGATCGCCGGGCTGGCGGTGCTCCTGGCCACCGGCGCCGGCCTGGGCGTGATGGCGCTCCGGAAGCGCTAGGGGCGTCGGCTTCAGCTGCGAATCCGCAGCATGACCACCGCCGCCAGGTAGGCCCCGCCGGCGATGGCGCCAAGCCAGGTGTAAGGGGAGCCGGAGCGGCCGTCAGCCAGCTCGATGACGAAGGCCACGATGATGGCGATGATCACCGCCACCCCGGCGAATGCGGTGGCCCGGAGATCGATCTCCCGGAACCGCTCGTCCCGCCCGTCGCCCCGCAGGCCCCGGATGGTTTCGCTGCGACCGCCCAGGAGGATGACCGCTCCGAACGCGGTCATGATCCCGAGCGAGATCAGGCCTCCGGCCACGTCCCCGCCCACCCAGGCCGCGGCCAAGATCAGAACGCCGAGGGCGACCGAGAACATGGGCAGGAACCATTTCGACTTAGCTGTCTGCATCGAACACCGCCTCCACTGAGGTCTGGAAGAACCGGGCCAGCGCCAGAGCGAGCGGAAGCGAGGGCGTATAGCGCTCCTGCTCAATTGAGTTGATCGTCTGGCGGGACACCCCCATGGCCGCCGCCAACTGCCCCTGTGACAGTCCACGCTCGGTCCGTAACCGCCGTACATCGTTGGGCACTCTCGCTCCGGCTGTCAAGTTTGCTTGATAGGCGGAAGGTAGCGAAGGCGGCGGGCCCGTGTCAAGGAAGCTTTACACAGGGCGCCGCCGGAGCCGGGCCGGGCGCCGGTGCCGAGCGGTCCGGTCCGATGCGCGGCATGGGCCCAATCCAGTGCGCGGCATGGGCCCAATCCAGTGCGCCGCTAACCCTGGCTCAGCGCCGCCGCCAGTGCCTGAGCGATGGGAACGGCGCCGCGGTTGACATACAGGATGTGACCAGTGGCCTGCGGCTCGGCAATGACGGCGGCCAGCACGCCGGCGACGTCATCACGGCTCACCTCGCCGCGGAACGGCGTGGTCTCGATCCGGGCGGTTCCATTTCCCGCCTCGTCGGTCAGGCGGCCGGGCCGGATGATCACCCAGTCCCGGCCCGACGCGGTCACCGCGGCGTCGGCCGCGGCCTTGGCCTGCAGGTAGACCTCAAACACGCCGTCGCCCGGAGGCGGCGCGTCTGCGCCGACGGCGCTGACCATGACGTAGCGCGCGCCGCTCTCCTCGGTGGCGGCCAGGAGCTTGATCGCGCCGTCGCGGTCCATCGTGAGCTTGCGCTCCACGCCGCTGCCGGCTCCGGCGCCGGCGGCGAACACGACCGCCTGGGCTGCTCCCACGGCTTCGGTGACCGCGTCTGGTGAGGCGTGCTCCAGATCGCACACCACCGGCCGGCCGCCGGCCGCGGTGATGGCGGCAGCGTGGTCCGGGTTGCGGATCAGCCCGAGGACCTCATCGCCCTGCGCGGCCAGGCTCCGCACCAGGCGAAGCCCTATCTGCCCATGAGCTCCGGCGATGGCAACGCGCATGAAACCGAGGCTACCCCGGCCGGCGACCTGCCACCACCGTCAGCTACCGTCGGCCACCGGAATGATCATGGCGGTGGGGGTGCGCGGGCGGTGCGGCTGGCGCGATGGCCCGGTGGTTACGCGGCGGCCTCGGCCGTATCGGCGATGGTGTCGACGATCTGCGGCCACAGCTCCCGCGGCAGATCATGGCCCATCCCGGGCAGGATGACGAGCCGAGCGTCCGGAATGGCGCCGGCGGTGGCCCGGCCCCCGGAGACGTGAACGAGCGGATCGGCATCTCCGTGGATGACTGCCGTGGGCACGCGCACGGTCTGCAGGCGGACGGTGCGGTCGGCCGCGGTCATGATGGCGGCCAGCTGCCGGGCGCCGCCCGCCGGGTGGATCCCGCGGTCATAGCAGCGAGCGGCCCGCGCCCGCTTGCGGTCCTCCTCAAAGGCGAAGCCCTGGGAGCCGATCTGGCGGTAGGTCTCCAGATGGTCTTCGATGAATCCGGCCCGGTCGCGGCTGGGACGGCGCAGGAGGCGCATCGCCACCCGCGGGTGGGGCCGTCCCACCCGGCGATTGCCGGTGGTGGACATGATGGAGACCAGCGAGCGCACCCGCTCGGGATGGTTGATCGCCATCAGCTGGACGATCATGCCGCCCATCGATGCCCCCACCACATGGGCCCGCTCGACGCCGAGGTGATCAAGCAGGCCGACGGCGTCGGCCGCCATGTCGTCCAGCGAATAAGCGGCGGCCCGGCGATCTCGGATAAGCAGCTGCCACTGCTTGGGAACCGGTGCGTCGCGCAGAACCGTTGACCGGCCGACGTCGCGGTTGTCAAACCGGATCACCCAGAACCCGCGCGCGGCGAGCATCTCGCAGAAGTCCTCGTCCCACAGCAGCATCTGCGAGGAGAGTCCCATCACCAGCAGCAGCGGCACGCCCTCCGGCGAGCCGAACGTCTGGTAGCAGAGGGTGATGTCCCCGACGGTGGCGGTGAGCTCCTCCGACGCCGTCGGCTCAAGATCAGGTGTCGTCATGGCGGGCCATTGTGCCCGACGGGCCGCCGTCGCCGAATCACGCCGGTACCCTGAGCGCCGAGCCCCCGTAGCTCAGCTGGATAGAGCGACGGCCTTCTAAGCCGTGGGTCGCAGGTTCGAGTCCTGCCGGGGGCGTGGGGGGATGTCCCTGGATATATGAACTTTCTGTCGTTCCCACTACGGCCGGCTGGAGACGTCGCCGACATCGGGCAACTGTCCGGGCGACGGTCCACCGCTGCGCTCGGACATGATGCCGGCGGGCAGGCCGTGGTCGCACGAGACGGTACAGATCGACGCGCAGGACTCGCCTGGCCGCCTGCCTGGGGCTGTGAGTAATGTCCGTCCTCGTGAGCGGAGGTGGCCAGCGGGCCGATGAGCGGGCCGAGCGCCGGGCGGCCCGAGAGCTGATCGGCCGGTATCACGAAGAGCAGCCGGGGCTGCTGCTTGAACGCGTGCGGGAGGGGTTCACGCGGCTTGACGCTGGGGAGATGGATGCGTTCGAGCTGGATGAGCTCATCCATCGGTACAAGCGTTCCGCGCGCGAACTGTGGAAGTTCTGTGTACTGAGCGGTTCCGGCGGGTTGTCGGCGGCTCGGATGCTGCAGGACCTCGCGGAGCGGGACGAGCCGCCTCCGGATTGGTGGGCTGCCGGCCAACCGCGGCGACGCTGAGATCTCTCCCCAGCAGTCAGCGGGTTGCGGTTTCGCGATTGAGTTTTCGCAGCGCGAGCGGTGGGCACCGAAGCTGCTCGTCGCGGAAGCGGCCAACGGGTCGCCAGAGCCGGACGGTCACCGTCCGTTCGTCGATGCTTGTCACCTCAGCAAGCTCGTGCTCGAGGTAGCGGGGGCGGATCCGGTTGGTGAACATGACCGTGTCACCGACGCAGAGGTCGGCGATTGCGTGGGCAGAGCGGACGGTGTGGAGCAGTTGTTGGCGGGCGTGGACGGCGTCGGCGATCGCGACGAGATGTTGGTCGAGCTCGCCGGCCGCGATCGCGTCAAGCAGCTGCTCCTCGGGCTCCTTCAGCCGACGATCCTCAGGCTCGGGCCAGAGCATGGAGGACGTCATTGGTCGCTCTCGCGGCTCACAATCTGATCTTGGCTATCGGCTCGGACGGTTGACTACAACGAGCTCGTGATGCTGTTCGCCACGCCACCCGCCCATGAGGGGGCTTTCTCGACCCGGCAGCAAACGTGGCCGAGCTGGTCAACATCTACCGTCCGCGTCTCGTTGCCTGCGGGGGTGAGCGGGGCGCCGAGACGCTCGGCAAGAGCGTGACGGTCGCGCCCGGCGACCTGGCCGACGGCTGCTACGCGATGGCCGACCTTCGTCACCGGGAGGCCAAGCTGGAGGCGCTGGGCGGCGCGGCCCCGTGGTCTGTCGGGCGTTCAGGGCCGGGCGTCCGACGGCCGGTCGATGCCGAGGCGCCTGGCCCGCTCGCTGAGCTTCTCCCAGATGCGATTGAGCTCCTCGCCGATGGCGAGCAGCCGGTCGTGTTGCTCCTGTCTGCGCCGCTCGAGCGGTACAGCCAGGAGCGCGGCCTCCTCGCCGACAAGCCCCTCGATCCGGGCAAACAGCTCGAGCTCATCCGGTATCGGCGAAAGGTCCTTGACCTCGTCCGGCGGCACGCCCGCATGTGCAAAGAACGACATGGACGGGTCTGTAGGACGCCTTCCCGCCGTCGCAAGGCGGGGGCTGGAGCCGGCTCACCCAGTCGTCCCGGCTCACCACCATTTGCGCTCGCGGGCTCTGTCCGTGCCGCCCGGCTGATCCAGCGCGTCGAGTTCGGCCATGTCCTCGTCCGGTAGAACGAAGTCGAAGATCTGCGCGTTCTCCTCGATCCGCTCCTGTGCGTTGACTTGGGCAGGACGATGGTGTGCCGCTGGATGCACCCCCGCAGCAGGACCTGGGCGGGTGTGCGTCCGACGCGCTCGGCGATCTTCGCGACGGGCGGATCTCCGAGATGGCGCCCGGTCCCGAGCGGGCTGTAGGCCTAGACCGCGACCCCGCGTTCCTCGCATGCCCGCAACCGCGCCCGCCGGTACTCAAACGGGCTGAACTGGACCTGGTTGATCACCGGGGGGCTGCTCGCGATCGCCAACACCTCCTCCAGCTCAGTGACGCTGAAGTTCGAGACGCCGATCGAGCGGGCGTCGCCCTGTTGCCGCGCGGCCTCCATGCCGGGCCAGGCCGACGTCGGGCCGCCTTGGGGCAATGCACGATGTACAGGTCGACCTGATCGACGCCGAGCCGGCGCAGGCTCAGCTGCGCCTCGGCGAGCGGGTCCCTGCGCGCGGGGTAGAACTTGGTGGTGAGAAGACCTCCTCGCGGGGGACCCCGCTGTCGCGCAGGGTACGCCCACCGCTCTCCTCGTCGCCGTAGGCCTGCGCCGTATCGATGTGGTGGTACCCGAGCTCCAATGCCCAGCGGGACGGCGTTCTCGCCCGCGGGACCATCGGGGACCTGCCAGACGCCGAGGCCGAGCGTGGGGATCGTCGCGCCATCGCTCAATACCCGCCGGCGTTCGTCACCGCTATCTGTGGCGGAGGTTGCCCCGTCCGTCGTGGAAATCTGGTCTGGCGACGGTCCCTTGGTGGATGGTCACAGATTGGCGGGTGGTGTCAACTCGGCGTGGAGTTGGTTGCGTCGTTTGATGAGGTCGGCTTCGAGCCTGCCGGCGGCGGTCCAGCGTAGGCACATCTCGCCGCTACTCCAGTTCTTGAACACCTGCCGGATCGCCTTGCGCAGCGCCTTGGGGCCGTCGGTCGTGATCCCCAACGCGACGACGTTCGTGCGGCCCTTGATCTCGATCCCGTCCCGAATCACCACAGCGAGACGCAGGTCGGCCAGCTGCCGGGACATCAGATGCCACAACGCCTCTCGGGTCCGGGCCACGAACGCCCGCGACACCGAGCTCTCAGACGTCGACCGCTCCCGCGCCGTCGCCTGCTCACCGACGGGCTCCTGCAGGCGACGGTACTTACCGGCCAAGACGCCGGCCAGGATCCGCTCCAACGCGAGCCGGTCGAGCTGGTCACGGCCGGCGAACTGCTCATAGGTCTCACGCGTCAGCTCGCTCTCGCCATCCGCCGTGCGCATTCGGGGGCGCTTGACCGCAACCCGTCGGCCGCCGAGCGTGACCTCGCCGTTCTCATGGCCGTGACGGACCGCGGTCCGCTCCCGGTTCCACTTGCCCCCCGGGCCGACCAACTCGTCGACCTCGAGCTCGAGCAGCTCGCCCAACACCCCGATGCCGACCTCAACCGACAGCGCCATCAGCCCCTCCTTCGCCGCCCCAACCAGCTCCCCCAACGCCTCCCGAACCCGCGGCGGGAGCCCGGGCTCTTCGGTGATCGCCTCGGCGACCGGTACGTTTGACTTCACGGCGGTTCCTCCTTCGATCTTGCCGGATCGCCCGCCACGCTCCCACCCGGAGCGGACGGGCCGGAGGGACCCGCCGTCACCTCAAACTTCTACGGACCCCGGGACAACCTCCCAAAGGAGAAGCGGCGCTTGACGGCCGTCTTGGATCTCGCTAGCACTTGGGATCGTCGGCAGAAGCTACGAGCAACGTAGGATGTTTGCCTGTGCAATCCGCACCGGATCTCGGTCTCGAGGCCGTCAGCAGCGCCAGACGGTTCCTCGGCGACGCGATAATCGCACTTGGTGTGCTGAACGAGGCCCGCCACCGCGCTGTGGCTGCAGTGTTCGGCGCCCCGAGGGAAGCCGACAACCTCGTGACGCTATTCGTGATCCTCGCATTTGCGCGCGCCGTCCACCGCGTCGTCGCCGCGCCACGCACGCAGGTGCGCAAGGTCCGATCTAGCCCGACCGCTGTTGGCGACACGATGATCGGGACCGCCGCGCTGAAGGAGACACTCGATGGCGTCGCGGGACATCCGTCTAGGGACACATCCTCCGCTGCCGCTCTGATCGTGTTTGCCGTGCTGGCCCACTCATTGCGCCCCGCAGCTGAACGGACGGTCCGAGCGGTGGGCGAGTCATTCCGGGGCCTCGTGGTGGAGGCGCGGAGAATCCGGGCTGCGATAGCTCGGTACGGGAGCTAGCACGCCGGGGTCGCTCCCGATCATTTCGGCAGCGCAGCTGCGCGTATAGGTGGCGATCTTGGGTAGCTGCGACTGCAAGCAGCTGCGGCGGGCCGTTATTCCGCGTGGGGGGTCACGTGGGGGGGGCCATATCCGCCGAGGCCTCGAGCCGGTCGGCGAGAAGCCTCACTGCAGACAGCGCGGTCGCGAGGAATCTTCGTCGTCGTGGCACGTCTCGAGTGTGCGGGCGATCACCTCGGCCTCAGCGTCTGTGACGGGAAGGCCCTTCTGCGCGCGGATGACCGCAACAAAAGTGCCCGCGTCGATCTCGATCTCAGACATCACTTCCCCTCTTAGTGACCCGAGCCCTTCCGGGAGGTCGACACGAGACAATCGACCTCCCAAAGGGTCCTCCTTAGGTGAGTCGACTAGATGCCCGTTACAACCGACGACCCGCTCGTTAGCTTGGGTCGGTCGAGCTAGAGCCGCATAAGGACTCTCTTATGGAGTCGGTTTTCAGCCTAACCATGATCAGCGACAGTTATGTGACAGCGTGCACAGACCTCTGTCGTCTCGTTGCCTCAACGACACCGCAAACCGGAGCCAAGGTCGCATCTCGGAGGTGCTGTAAATAGCGTCGGTGCTGTCAAGGCAACGGCGTAGGTTCCCTCAGGTCCTGGCAGAAGATGAAGGAGGCCTACGCCGTGAGACGTACCGTACCGCCGTCGGCGGGGATTGAAGAGCAGATCGAGAACCTGTTGGCTGTGGGGGTGGGTGAGAACCCCCGCGAGTCGCTGTCTGAGCTGGCCCGGCTGGGGGCGCGGCTGATCATCCAGCGCGCGGTCGAAGAGGAGTTCGATGCGTGGCTGGGCCGCGCTATGAGCGCCGGGCCGGGCCCGGCCGCGAGCCCGGAGACGGGGGCTCGGCGCTGCGCAACGGGTGTCGCCCGCGCAAGGTGCACACGCTGGAGGGTGAGCTGGAGGTCGATATCCCGCAGGCCCGCGCCGCGGCTGAGCCGTGTGTCCAGGCTGTTTCCGTGTAGCACGAAGATGTTGCGCACTGAGCCGTTGCGGGCGATGGTGATCGGCGCGTTCGTGCGCGGTCTGTCGATGCGCGATATCGAGGCGCTGTGCGCCGAGGCGGGGCTCGGGAGCCCTGATCAAGGGCGTCGACCAGTGCTGGCCGGCGTCAGACCGCCAGCCACTGCGCCGTGCACCGCCTGCGCAACCTGCTGGCCGAGCTGCCCGAACGCGAGCGCGACCGGATCCGCGGCGCCTGCTGGGAGGCATTGATGCCGCCACCAGCCCAGCCGATGGACGCGACCGGCTTCACGCCGTCGTTGACGAGCTTGACCGCGGCGGCTACACCGCCGGCGCCAAATGCCTGGCCGACGACCTGGACGCGCTGGTGGTGCACCTGCCCTACCCATTGCGCCACCGCCGGCGGTGGCGCTCCACCAACCTGCTCGAACGCTCACTGGCCGAGGTCAAACGCCGCACCGAGGTCATCGGCCGCCTTCGCCCACAAGCGTGGCCCGTCGAGCGCCGATTCGATGTTTCCGTTCGCCGGGGTTGCGTAGGCAAACCGCTGGATCAACCGGAAGGTGGTCGTTGGCGAGCGCGAGCTAGTCAGTCGCCGCGGGCAGAGCGGAAGCCGAGCCCACCTTCCATCAAGCCCCGCAGGTGTCCCGGCAGAGTCGCAGTTCGCGCCAGGCTGAGCGGTTTGAGGGATCCCGTGGGTATCCATGGAGAGATCCCCGCTTGAGAGTGGAGGATCGATGGGTGCCTGGTGGGATCCCTCTGTGGCTAGTCGTCGTCTACGGCTCGAGCACGATCCGCGCGGCAACTCGGCCGGCCTCGACGTCGGCTATGGCCTCGTTGACCTGGTCAAGCGGCCGTGTTTCGCGGATCACGCGTGTCTTGCCGGCTGCATGAAGCTCGAACACCTCGCGTAGGTCCTTTCGTGTGCCGACGATGGATCCGACGATCGTGATCCCGTTGAGCACAGTTTCGAAGATCGGGAGCGTGATCTCGTTGTCGGCCGGCAGCGCGACGAACACGAGCTTCCCGCCGCGACGGAGCGACCGGTACGCCTGCTCGAACGCAGATGGCGAGACGGCGAGCGCGATCGCCTGGTCGACGCCGCCGAGCCGTTGGATCGCCTCGACCGGGTCTTCCTTCTTGGCGTTGATGGTGAACTCGGCGCCGAGCTCGCGCGCGAGTGCGAGTTTCTCGTCGATCACGTCGACCGCGACGACTCGACCTCCGGCGATCGCTGCGTACTGGATCGCGAGGTGTCCGAGGCCGCCGACGCCGAACACGGCCACGAAATCAGACGAGCGGGTGCCCGCGACTTTGACCGCTTTGTAGGTGGTCACGCCGGCGCAGGTGAGCGGCGCGGCGTCGAACGGGTCGACGCCTTCCGGGACCTTGACGACGTAGTCGGTGTAGGCGGTGGCGTACTCTCCCATCCCGCCGTCGATCGTGTAGCCCATCATCTCCTGCGCGTGGCAGAGTGTCTCCCAGCCGGATACGCAGTAGTCGCAGCTGCCGCAGGCGTAGCCGAGCCAGGGCATCGCGACGCGGTCACCGATGTGGACCTCGTGGCCGTGGTCGGTGTGGGCGACCTGGCCGGGCGCGAGCTCGGTGACGATGCCGACGCCCTCGTGGCCGGGGGTGAACGGCGGTGAGGGCTTGATCGGCCAGTCGCCGTTCGCGGCGTGGATGTCGGTGTGGCACAGGCCGCACACCTCGACCTTCACGCGCACTTGTCCCGAACCGAGTTTCGGCATCGGGACCTGCTCGACGGTCAGCGGGCTGCCGAAGTCATGGACGACCGCGGCCCGGTAGGTAGTTGGTGGGGCCTCTGAGATTTGGGGGTCGGGGATGAGTGTGGTGGCCATGGTTTCCGCTTCTTTCCGGTTAGTCGGCCTCTTTGAGGCTTGGGTTGGGATAGACGGCGCGGCCCCGCGCGCCGCCCGTCGTCACGGTGTCCGAGAGACGAAATGCACACCGTCCAGGCCCTCGAGTGAGAAGCCCTCGGCGGCGCCTGACACGACGTCGATCAGGAACCGGGGCGCGCCCCAGCGCTCGTATTGGTCTGAGTCGATGTAGAACGGTGCTC
Source organism: uncultured Solirubrobacteraceae bacterium (assembly GCA_963753235.1). Lineage (GTDB taxonomy): Bacteria > Actinomycetota > Thermoleophilia > Solirubrobacterales > Solirubrobacteraceae > Palsa-465. The sequence continues at coordinate 754,155 of CAVWBJ010000003.1, forward strand.
CTCCGATGTCGCCCAAGCGCACGTCGTCGGGACCGGCCGGCAACTCGCCATCCTTGAGGCAGATCGGGGAGGTGCCATCGCAGCACCCACCCGACTGGAAGAACGTCAGCGGCCCGTGGGCGGCGGCGAGGCGATCAATCACCTCGAGCGCCGCCGGGGTAGCGCCAACCGCCGGCGCACCATCTCGAGTCGTAGCCTCCATCTCTAAAACAACCCCATCGGGTTCTGGTCGTAGCTCACCAGCAGGCATTTCGTCTGCGAGTAGTGCTCGAGCATCATGCGGTGGTTCTCACGGCCCACGCCGGAGCCCTTGTAACCACCGAACGCCGCGTGCGCGGGGTACTGGTGGTAGCAATTGGTCCATACGCGACCGGCCTTGATCGCGCGCCCCATCCGGAACGCCCGGCTGCCATCACGCGTCCAGACGCCCGCGCCGAGCCCGTACAGCGTGTCGTTGGCGATCTCGAGCGCCTCGGCCTCGTCGCGGAACGTGGTGACCGCCAGGACGGGTCCGAAGATCTCCTCCTGGAAGACCCGCATCTTGTTGTGGCCCTTCAGCACCGTCGGCTCGAAGTAGTAGCCGCCGGCCAGGTGCTCGCCGACCCCCGGGCGAGTGCCGCCGATCAGGACCTCGGCGCCCTCATCGCGTCCGATCTTGACGTAGCTCTCGATCTTCTCCAGTTGCGCGATCGAAACCTGCGGGCCCATCATCGTCCCGCGGTCGAGCGGATCGCCCTGCTTGATCGCGCGGATGCGCTCCAGGCACCGCTCCATGAACTCGTCATAGATCGACTCGTGGATCAGAGCCCGGGACGGACAAGTGCAGACCTCGCCCTTGTTGAATGCGTACAGCACGAGGCCCTCGATCGCCTTGTCGAGAAACGCGTCATCGGCCGCCATCACATCCTCGAAGAAGATGTTCGGCGACTTCCCGCCCAGTTCGGTCGTCGAGGGGATCAGGTTCTGCGCGGCATAGCTCATGATCAGCCGGCCCGTCACCGTCTCGCCGGTAAATGCGACCTTCGCAATCCGCTTGTTCGACGCGAGCGCCTTGCCGATCCCGGCGCCCGGGCCGTTGACGATGTTCAACACCCCCGCCGGGACGATGCCGCCGATCACCTCGGCAAGCTTCAACAGCGACCACGGTGTCGGGCTCGCCGGCTTGATCACCGTGCAGTTACCCGCGGCCAGCGCCGGCGCGATCTTCCACGCCGCCATCAAGATCGGGAAGTTAAACGGGATGATCTGGCCCACCACACCCAACGGCTCCTGGAAGTGATACGCATAGGTCTGATCATCGATCTCGGAGATCCGGCCCTCCTCGGCACGCACCGCAGCAGCGAAATAGCGGAAATGGTCGGCGGCCAACGGAATGTCTGCTGCCAGCGTCTCACGCACCGGCTTGCCGTTCTCATAGCTCTCGGCTACCGCAAGCATCTCGAGGTTCTCCTCGATCGCGTCCGCAACGTCATTCAGTACCGCGGCACGCTGAGCGGGGGAGCGTCCGCCCCACTCGTCCTTAGCCGCATGCGCCGCGTCGAGCGCGAGCTCGATGTCGTCCACACCTGAATGGGCGACCTCGCAGAACGGCTCGCCCGTTGACGGAGTCAGATTCTCTCGGTACTCGCCGGTGGTCGGGGCGATCCAATGTCCGCCGATGAAGTTCTCGTAGTGCTCCTTGAGCTCTACCAGGCTGCCGGGTTCGCCCGGCGCGATGTACGTGGTTGACTCGACAATCGACATGTCGGACTCCTTGGGTGGGAAACGCAGACTCGCCCGCGCTGGTAAGAGGGGGTAGAACCCCCCGCGCGGTCAATCACGTTGAGACGCGTCCACCGAGCCGGCGGGATAACGCCTAAGACATACGACCCAGCCCCGCAGTCAAAACCAGTAACCCATGCTCCACGCCGCGTGGCGCAAGTAGCGCCGTTGGTGGCAATCGGACCTGGGGTGAGTGTCCTGGCCGCAGGGCCAGCTCGTATCCGACTGTACTCCGATCGCGGGCACTTATGTGCGCAGACCAAAAATAAAGGCAGTCCGCCCTAACTCGCAGACCGGACCCCCAGCCACGGCGCCGTCACTGGGTCACGAATTGCAGGCCGATCGGGGCGATAGGTGACACCCACCCGCTGCGGCCTGTGCCCTCATATGTGTGGGTCGCGGTGGATTCCGGCGGCAGCAACGGCGCTCCGGTTCGGGCAGTGAGGTAACCCGACGGCTCCTGGCTACGTCTCCTCGACCACTCCGAATTCGTCACAGGTCCGCGGGGAGCGGTCGGTCTTACGCTATGGTGAGCTTTGGACGGTCGCTGAACAAGCCGACCAGCCGTCGCTGCAGCTGACCTTCTGCCGCCGCTGCGACTCGCCGACGTGATTGACGTCCGCCTGTGATTCCTTCGGGTCGACGGTGCCCAGAGCGTTGCTCGGATGCGCCGGACTCTCAGGAGGCGTCTCAGCTGTCCAGATCGGCGCCTGATCAGCTGCCGCGACTCCGCGCGTGCCGGCGGTGCGCTGGTGCTTGACAGGGTGTCGGACGGTCGCCGCGCACCCTGTTGCGGCGTGACCCCGGTCACACCTGGCCGGGACGACGCAGGGAGAGAGAATGAACCCCACCACCGCTTTTGCCACCACGGAACGCACCGCCGCTTTGTCCGGAGATCAACTCGAGCGGCGCCTCGCGGAGCTGATGGACCAGGATCGCTTTGCCGTTCCGCAGCAGTTTGTCGGCCGCCGGCGGGTCAATGAGAGCTCGCTTCGCGCTCGCTCTGACCGTGACGCCAATGCGTACTGGGCCGAGCAGGCGCGCCTGCTCGCGTGGAGCACGCCGTTCACGACCGTTCTCGACGACTCGAACCCACCGTTTTACAAGTGGTTCTCCGATGGTCAGCTGAACGTGTCGTACAACTGCCTGGACCGGCATGTCGAGGCCGGCCGAGGAAACCGAGTCGCTTTTCATTGGGCCGGCGAGGAGGGTGAGGAGCGCTCGATCACTTATGCCGAGCTACTCGGGGAGGTGCAGCGGCTCGCCAACGCGCTCAAGGACCTCGGTGTGCATAAGGGCGATGTGGTGGGGATCTACCTGCCGATGATCCCCGAAGCGGTTGTCTCGATGCTCGCGTGCGCCCGGATCGGCGCGCCACACAACGTCGTTTTCGGCGGGTTCGCCCCCGGGGCGGTCGCGGACCGGATGCAGGTCTCAAACGCGAAGGTGCTGATTACCGTCGACGGCTCGCGGCGCAAGGGCAAGATCGCGCCGGTGAAGGCCGCAGTCGAGGAGACGATCGCCGACCTCCGCTCGCTCCGCCACATCGTGGTCGTGCGTCACACCGGAGTCGATGTCCCCATGGTCGACGGTCGAGACGTGTTCTACGACGAAGCGATCGCTGCTGCGGATCCGGTGTGCCCGGCCGAGCCGATGCGGGCAGAGGACCCTCTATTCATCCTGTACAGCTCGGGCTCGACGGCGAAGCCGAAGGGCGTCGTGCATACCACCGGCGGATACTTGACTGGGGTCTCCTCGACCCATCGCCAGGTGTTCGACCTCGACCCAGAGCACGACGTGTACTTCTGCACGGCGGACGTCGGTTGGATCACCGGTCACTCGTACATCGTCTACGGCCCGCTTGCCAACGGCGCGACCAGCGTGATCTACGAGGGCGCGCCTGACTACCCGCACAACGGAATCTGGTGGGAACTCGTCGAGCGTTACGGCATCACGACCTTCTACACCGCGCCGACCGCGATCCGGGCATGCATGAAGTGGGGCGCAGAGCATCCCAACCGGCACGACCTCGGCTCCCTGCGGCTGCTCGGCACCGTGGGAGAGCCGATCAACCCGAAGGCGTGGCTGTGGTACCACGTGGTGATCGGCGGCGAGCGCTGCCCGATTGTCGATACGTGGTGGCAGACCGAAACCGGTCAGATCATGATCTCTCCACAGCCGGGGCTGACTGACACCAAGCCCGGCTCGGCGACGCATGCTCTCCCGGGCGTGTCTGCCGACGTTCTCGACGAGACGACCGGACAGAGCGTCGATCAGGGGCAGGGATTGCTCGTGCTCACACGGCCGTGGCCGGGGATGCTGCGCACCCTGTACAACGACGACGAGCGCTACGTCCAGACGTACTGGTCGCGCTTCGGCCCCGAGACGTACCTGGCCGGCGACGCCGCGGTCCGGGACAAGGACGGCTACCTGTGGATCGTGGGTCGGATCGACGATGTAATCAACGTCTCCGGTCATCGCCTGTCCACCGCCGAGGTCGAGTCAGCGATCGTCTCGCACGAGAAGGTGGCAGAGGCCGCCGTCGTCGCCCAGTCAGACGAGCTCACCGGTCAGGCGATCGTCGCTTACGTCACGCTCAGCGGTGACCTCGAGGGCTCGCAGGAGATGGAGAACCAAATCCGCGAGCACGTGGCCGTGCACATCGGCAAGCTCGCGCGGCCGAAGCGGATCCTCTGGGCCGACGACCTCCCCAAGACTCGCTCCGGAAAGATCATGCGGCGGCTGCTCCGCGACGTGGCCGAGGGCCGAGCGCTTGGAGACGTCACCACGCTGCGCGACCCCACCGTGGTGGCGGCGCTTGCACAGAAAGTCGACGCCGACCGGTCACAGGAGGACTAGAGCATGGAGGTCAACTGCCACACCCCAGTCCTGCGTCCCGTTCAGGCCACCGCGAGCTTTCCCGCTGACCACCGCCGAGCCCGGCTTCACGGCCACGTCGCGTTCGTGACCGGCGGTACCCGCGGGATTGGGGCCGCGATCAGTCGCAGCTTCGCCGAGCAGGGGGCGGTCGTCGCGGCCGGCTACAGCAGCGACGCGGAGCGTGCTGCCGAGTTGCGTGATCAGTTGCGCGACCACGGCGTGGACACGACGATCCACCAAGGGAACGTCGGCTCGGCCGAGGATTGCCGGCGCACCGTCTCGGAAGCGATCGAGGCCCATGGCCGGCTCGACATCCTCGTCAACAACGCCGGGATCACGATCGACAAGACCGTGCTTAAGATGACCGACGAGGACTGGTACAAGGTGATCGCGGTGAACCTCTCGGGGGCGTTCTTCATGTCCCAGGCGGTGCTGCCCCACATGATCGAGCGCGGGTCTGGGCGGATCATCAACATCTCGTCGATCATCGGCGAGACGGGCAACATCGGCCAGGCCAACTACGCCGCCTCGAAGTCAGGGCTGTCGGGGCTCACGAAGACGCTGGCGCGCGAGGCGACCTTCCAGCTGTCACGGGCCGGCAAGCTCACCGAGGACGGCATCGGGATCACCGTCAACACGGTCGCGCCCGGCTTCATCGCGACCGAGATGTTGCAGTCCGTCCCGGAGGGGGTGCTGGACAAGATCAGGTCCCAGATCCCGGTCGGCCGGCTCGGGCGGCCCGATGAGATCGCCCGAGCGGTCCACTTCCTGATCGCGGACAAGTCCTCGTACATCACCGGACAGACGCTGAGCGTCAACGGCGGCATGGATATGTGAACGTCGGACGCCATCGTCCGTCACACCAACAACGTTCGTCCAGAGGAGTTCGTGATGAATCAAGCCGTGATCGTCAGCGCCGTGCGTACCCCGGTTGGCAGCTTCGGAGGGCAGTTCAAGCATGTGTCGGCAACCGAGCTCGGGGCGTTGGCCGTGCGCGCCGCACTCGAGCGTGCCGGAGTCGCTGCCGCCAATGTGGATGAGGTCATCCTGGGATGTGTCTTGCAGGCCGGTCTGGGGCAGAACCCCGCCCGCCAGGCGGCGATGGCGGCCGGGATCCCGAAAGAGGTTCCCGCCACCACGATCAACATGCTCTGCGGCTCCGGACTTAAGGCGGTCGCCATCGCCGCGCAGATGATCCGCGCCGGCGACGTCGACGTTGTCGTCGCAGGCGGAATGGAGAACATGACTCGGGCGCCGTATCTCATGCCGGCGGCGCGTTTTGGGGCCCGGATGGGGTCAACGGAGCTGATCGATTCGATGGTTCACGACGGCCTCACGGATGCGTTCGACGACAGTCACATGGGTATGACCGCGGAGAACATCGCCGATCAGTACGGGATCACCCGCGAAGAACAAGACGAGTTCGCCGCCCGCAGCCAGATCAGAGCCGAGCAGGCGATCCAGGAAGGCGTATTCAGGGATGAGATCGTGGCCGTAGAGGTGCCCGACAAGGGCGGGACTCGCCTGGTCGAGATCGACGAGCATCCTCGCGCAGGGACGACCATCGAGACCCTGAGCCGCCTGAGGGCCGCGTTCCGAAATGCGAGCGGGACCGTGACCGCGGGCAACGCATCGGGCGTCAACGACGGTGCCGCGGCGATCGTCGTCATGTCAGCGCGTGCTGCCGGCGAGCGGCACTTGGACTCGATGGGGGTCGTCGAGGCCTACGCGTCGGTCGGCGTCGAACCCAGGCTGATGGGCATTGGGCCGGTGCCGGCGGTGCGGAAGGCGTTGGCCAGGGCAGGACTGGAGCTCGCTGACATCGACGTCTTCGAGCTGAACGAGGCGTTCGCCGCGCAGTCCCTCGCCGTGATCAGGGAGCTCGGGATCACAGGGCAGCGCATCAATCCTCACGGTGGCGCGATTGCGCTCGGCCACCCAATCGGTGCAAGCGGCGGCCGGATTCTCGTGACTCTGCTGCACGAGATGAAACGCACTCACGCCCACCGCGGGATCGCGACCCTGTGCGTTGGCGGCGGCCAGGGCCAGGCAGCGATCGTCAGAAACGGTGTCGGCGGCTGAGGCGCGCGCCCCAACCGAAGCGTCTGGAGGCCCGGTGTCGCATCGGGCGAAATGCGTCGCGTGGGCTGCGGCCAGCAGTTCAGGCTCGGCGACGGCGGGGAAGTGGCCGCCGGTGGGGTGTTCAGCCCAGGAGGTCACGTTGTGGTAGCGCTCAGCAAGCTCTCGGGGTGGCTTGGGAAACGCAACTCGTTCACCGCCGAAGATGCCGATCGCGGTGGGGACCGGCGACACGTCTCGATCGGGTAGCGCTGCGCCGGGGAGGTGGCGATGGGCCCAGTAGGGCAGCAGCGACCGTCGTGATCGTATTGGTGGCCCAGTACAGGGTGAGGGTGTCCAGGAGCAGCTCGCGATCGAATGCTGGGCTCCCATCTGGGCGGGTGCTGCTCCAGGCGATGATCTTCTCGCCAATCCACGCGGCCAGTCCGGCGGGACTGTCTGACAGGCCGACAGCGAGGGTGGCCGGCTTGGTGGCGTGCTGGTGCATGTAGCCGCCCTCTCCGCGGTCCAGTCCTGAACGGCACCGGCGAAGTCCTCCTCTTGCCCCGTCCGTGGCCCACGCGCGACGGTCAGGCCTGGGGTCGCGAGGTGAATTGCCGCGACCGCGTCTGGCTGGTCGCGGGCCAGCCAGGCGGTTACGCCGGCACCGAGGTCGCTGCCATGCGCGACGAAATGGTCATACCCCAGCCCCTTGGTCATCAACTGATGCCAGAGTCGCGCGACCTGACGTCCGGTCATCCCCGTGGGTGGGGGTGGTGTGCTGAACGCGTAGCCGGGCAGCGATGGAATGATCACCGTGAACGCGTCGGCGGGATCTGCGCCGTGCCGGCCCGGGTCAGAAAGGAGAGGAAGGACTGGCAGGTACTCCAGGAATGACCCTGGCCACCCGTGGGTCAGCAGCAAGGGGAGCGGCCTTGGTCCGCTACCTTCAGCGTGCACCAAGTGCAGAGCGTGGCCGGGAATCTCTGCACGCTCTTGGTGCAGGGCATCAAGGCGGAGCTGAAACGCGTGGGCGTCAAAGGCACGCCAATCCTCCAGGAGGGCGTCGAGCCAATCGCCGGGCACGCCTCGATCCCAGCCTGGCCCGCGGTCAGTGGGCTTCCGGTAGCCATCGAGCCGGCGCCTGAGCTCGCGCAGCGCGTCGGCGTTGAATCGACGGCGTTCCGCAACGACTCGCCAGTATGGGCCCATGACCTCGTAGCTGCAGCGGCCCATCGCGTGAACGCCCGCATCCCCGAGCTCACGGAGGGTCCGCTCCGTCGAGTCCTCGCCGAACCACTCGAACATCCATTCATGCGTCCCGTCGGGGCTGGTGGCAAAGCCGTCGAGGGACAAGACCATCTTGAGAATGACTTTTCTATCGCCCATATTGGTATAGACCTACCAGGACGCCCGAACTCATCTCGGTGCGTCCCCCTTGTTCATCCGTGAACGCAGGACGGGAGACGAGGGCCCGTGGCGGTCCGCCCACCAAACATCGCACTTCCGTCGTGGGGAATCGGCGGTGAGGCGAGCCTGCTGGTGGGGCCAAGCGATCCAAGGGCCACGGGTATGACGCGCATGCCATTCACGCGCTGGTGTTGGGGACCGGGCTGGCCTTCGCAACCGGATCCAGGCGAAGTCCAAGCATCACCCGGGTCTTGGACGAACACGCCGACCAGCTACGCCTACCGGTGGCAGCGCTGCACCGCGGGTGCCTGTCAGAACGTCGGTGCGCTCACGTCAACGTATCTCCTCCGCAGCGGTGACCTCGGGTCGACGGTTCGCGTCTCCGTGACCGCCAGCAACGCCTCAGGCTCGGGTTCGGCGACCGCGGCCCCTACCGGGACTGTGGCCTCGAGCGGCGGGTCCAGCGGCGACCAGGTCGTGGTGGCCGTGGGGGATATCCGTGGACGGGGCGGAGCACCACCGGACTGTCACTCGAACCGTGCGCCTCAGGTAACGCCCCGGCCAGCGACGAGGTGGGTCGGCCGCCGCCCAGTACCCTGACTGTCGCGTCGATGTCTCGTCTCGTCTCTCAGCTGCTGGCTGCGGTGGCGCTCTGTGCCGCGGCCGCGCTCCTGCTCGCCGCCGCTCCGGCGGCGCGGGCCGCGGCCACCAGCGGGCCTGGACCCGGGCACCCCACCAGCCCCGGGCCGGTGCTGTGGACCGTTCCCAGCGGCGTCGATGCCGCGCCGATCGACTCGGTCGCCTGCCCGTCGCTCGCCCTCTGCGTGGCGGTCGACCGAGCCGGCAACGTGCTCTGGTCGGCCAATCCGACCGGCGGCCCGCGAGCGTGGTTCGCCGCCAGTGTCGATGGCACCAACGATCTGACCTCGGTCTCCTGTCCGGCGACCACCCTGTGCGCTGCGGTTGACGGCGCCGGCGACGTCGTCACCTCGCAGAACCCCACCGGAGGGGCCGGAGCGTGGGCGGTGTCCAAGATCGATTCCAGCGCCACTGCGAACAACACCGACAACGCCGGCTCGGTGCTGCTGCGTGACGTGTCGTGCCCCTCGGTGGCGCTGTGCGTCGCCGTCGACGCAGCCGGCAACGTCATCTCGTCGATCAACCCGGCGGGCGGGAGCGCGGCCTGGATGGTCAACCACGCCGACACGCAGCGCAGCTACGGCTGCAGCGGCGGGGGACTGGCCTGCCAGCCTCCGCTGGTTGGAATCTCGTGTCCCTCTGCTGCTTTGTGCGCTGCCGTCGACTTCTCCGGCAACGTGCTGACCACGCACACGCCGACTGCGCCCGGCGCGTGGACGAGCGTGTCGGTCCACGGCGGCCGGTTGGGATCGCTGTGGGGGATCTCCTGCCCGGCGCTCGGCTTCTGCGCCACGGTTGACGGGACCGGCGGCCGGGTCTTCACTTTCAATCCGGCCGACCCCGGCTGGCAGGTCAGCCGCTCGCTGCCGGCCAGCGCGTACGGGATCTGGTGCCAGTCGGCGTCGCTCTGCCAGGCGTCGGCGCAGCCCAGGGGCGGGCTCTCATCCCTGCTGGGGTCCGACAACCCGGGCGCCGGCAAGCCCATCTGGACCTCCAGCCCGCTGGGCGCGGTCAATACCATCGCCTGCCCATCACCGTCGGTCTGCATCGCCGGCGACGACCAGGGGGAGATCGCCGCGGGTGAGACGAGTCGCAGCCTGACCGAGCTGCTGCGCAAGACGGTGCTGAGCCCTCGCCGCCTGCCTTCGATCGCCACCGTCGCCCGCACACCGCACGAGCGCTATGTCCTGGCCGCGCCCATCGCGGGCCAGGTGACGCTCACCTGGACGGTGCCCGGGACCGGGCCCTCGGCCCGGCCGGTGACGCTGGCGACGGCCAGGCACGCGTTCCGCGGCCCCGGCGCCGCCACGCTGACGCTGCGCCTCAACCGCACCGCGGTGCGCAGGTTCCGGGCCGCGCGCAAGCGACTGGCCGTGACGGGCACGGCGACGTTCACCGCCTCCACCGGGACGCTTCGGACCGCCCGGACGCTCACCTTCAACCGCAGGCGCAAGCCCAGGCGCGCCCAGCGCAGGTAGCCTCGGCTCAGAGGTACTGGCCGGTCGCCTTGGCGACGGTGAGGGTGGCCTGGGCGCTGCCGAGGGTGGGGTGGCTTGCGGTGAAGCGCGCGGTGCCCGAGCGCCCGGCCTCAGAGCGGATGATCACACCGCCGACACCGCCGAACTGGTCGAATGCGAACGGGTTCTGCCCGACGATTGCCGCCGGGCCGTGCCCGGAGATAGAGACGTCTCCGGTGACGTAGGGGCGCTGGTTGCCGAACGCGTCAGTGGCGCGAAAGCTCAGCCGGGTGGTGTCCGAGCCGTCGCCGACGATCCGCGTGTCCTCGAGGTCGATGCCAAGGCGGTCGGTCGTGGGATCCGACGACATCTGCAGCGTCGCCAGCCGGCGTCCCTGGTAGTAGCCCACGACGGTCAGCGTCGGCCGGCTGGAGCCGTCGACGGTGAGATCGACCACCACGGGTGGGAACGCCAGGTTGCCGTAGTCCGTCCTGTCGGGCGTCGCCATGGCCAGCAGTTCGCCGTTGACGTAGATCTGCAGCTGATCGCAGTTGGTGGCGAAGATCGAACCCGGGCCCGGTCCGTTGGCCGGCGAGTTGGGCCCAAAGTCCCAGAAGAACGCGGGGATGATCACCGGCCGCACCAGCGGGCTCACCTGTGACCGGTAGAACGCCGCTCCGGGCTTGGGCACGCGGAAGATGTCGATCACCCCGGGGGTGCGCAGGTTGTTCCACACCCGGTTGCCACCCGTGAGCGAGTCGTAGTCGATCCCCGCCCAGGCGAGCACGCCGGAGTAGGCCGGATTGGAGCGCGCCTGCTGGTTGACCTGAGCGTGCAGCTTGGTCTGCTCCTGCAGCGTGGCCGAGGGGTCGATCCACCGGTAGTTTGGCGGCCCGGTGATCGCGCCCACCGCCTCGCTGACGAGGTAGGGAAGGTTGGGCAGCGGCGGCGAGAGCCGGGCGCTGGCGTCGATGGCGCCGTAATGGGTCGATCCGTAGTCGTTGTAGGCGAACAGGTCCTCGGCCCAGCCGGCGAGCGCCTGGGCGGGTGACGGGGCGGCCATCGCCCCGCTGCTGGCGCGCGTGCCGTCGAGCGAATGGGCAAGCCGACGCGCCTCGGCGTACAGCGTGGGGTAGCTCGGGGTCTCGTTCAGGCGCGTCGCCCAAACGACCACGGAGGGCCGGTTGCGGTCGCGCAGGACCATGTCGCGGACGTTCTGTAAGAAGATCGCCTTGAAGTTCTCATCGCCGATGTAGTCCCAGCCGGGCGGCTCCTCCCACACCATCAGGCCGATCTCGTCGCACGCGTCGAGGAAGTGGGGGGAGGGCGGGTAGTGAGAGCACCGGACCATGTTGCAGTTCAGCTCGCTCTTGAGCAGCTGCGCGTCACGCGCCTGCAGGCGCGCCGAGGCGGCCATCCCGGTGTAGGGAAACATCTGGTGGCGGCTGATCCCCATGATCTGCAGTCGCTCGCCGTTCAACAAGAAACCGCCGGCCTCAAACCTCGCCTCGCGGAAGCCGGTGCGCACCGTGACGGTGTGGCTGGGGACGGCGTCGCCCGTCAGCATCACCCGGACGGTGTAGAGCTTGGGGGAGTCCGGCGACCACAGCGAGACCCGCAAATCGGAGATCTGGGTGCGGATGACATGGTCGCCGCGGCCGATCCTGCGGGTCAGCGTCTTGGAGGCGATCTTCCTGGACCCGTCGAGGACCTCGATCGCGACCGTCATGTTGCCCTTGACGGTGACCGGGGAGTTGACGGTGATCGCCAGGTCGAGGCTGGGGCGGGAGCTGAGCACGTCGACCGGCTTGGCGAACACGTCGGCGATATAGGTCTGCGGCACGACACGGAGCTGCGCGTCGCGGTAGATCCCGGCCGGGGTGAGGAAATCGATCGCGCCGGCGCCGTTGCGGTTGCCCAGCGGCGGGACGTCCAGCAGCCGGCCATCGACGACGACCGCGAGATCGTTGTGGCCGGGCAGCACCAGATCGGTCAACTCGATGGTGAACGGGAGGAACCCGCCGATGTGCTGGCCGGCCTCGAAGCCATTGAGGTAGACCGTGGCGTTGGTCATGACCCCGTCGAAGTCGAGGAACACCCGGCCGGCAAGCGGCGCGTCGATGCGGAACTGCTTGCGGTAGATCCACATCTGCTCCCAGCTGGCCGGGTTCCAGTTGCCCCAGGACAGCGGCACGACGGTGTGGGGGAGGTTGATCCGGCTGAAACTCGAGAGCTTGTAAGCAGGGCTCTGCGATCCGGACCGGTGGACGCCGCCGAACCGCCAGCCCTGATTGAAGTCGTAGGTCTCGGTGATCGGCGGCAGCGACAGCGGCAGCCGCTGGGGCCGCATCCTCGCCAGCGCCTGGGCCGCCGGTGCCCCGGTCGCCAGCACGGCCCCGCCCACCGCTCCGGCGCCGAGCAGATCACGCCGGGTGATCAAGGGAGTGCGGTCAGGGGGGAGTTCGTCGGTCACGCCGCGTTCTTGAACTCCTCGGCCTCGTAGGAGTTGCGCACCGCTCCACCTGTCTGAGAGGTCCTCAAACGGGTTGGGCCCCGCGCAAACCCACCGTGGGGGTGTTCGTCAGCTGCGGGGGCGATCCGAGATCGCAGCGGCCCGTACGTACGCCGGACGGGCTTCACTGCGCTGCACGTAGGCCTCAAGAGCCGGCCACGGTCCCAGCAGCCCGCGGGCGTCGGCTCCCTGAAGCACGCTCGCGCACATGACGTCGGCAACGCTGAAGCGATCGTCGATGAGCCAGTCATGCGCGGAGAGCACCGACTGCAGAGCGGCCGCCGCCTCGGCGAAGCGGTCATGGGCCGAGGAGTCGCTGACCCTGTCGCGGAGCTCGCGTATCCAGCGAAACAGCGGCCCCTCCAGTTCCGAGACCGCAAACAGGACCCACTGGTACGCGAGTCCTCGCTCGGTCGAGCCCACCGGGCCGATCAATCCAGCACCCGGGTTCAGATCGGCCAGCTGGAGGCAAATCGCCCCGGACTCGAACATGGTCGTACCGTCGCCGAGGGCCAGGGCGGGGACACGCCCCAGGGGGTGGCGCATCCGGTGCTCGTCCGACCTCCGCTGCGCACCCTTGATCTCGCTCAAGTCATACGGTGCGCCGATCTCCTCCAGCAACCACAGCACCCGGCTCGACCGAGTCCGCGGCATGTAGTAAAGCCGCGGCGTCGCCATGCCCAGCAGCCTACCGATCACGCCCGGAGGCCGGGCAACCGCGCGGCCCGGACGAGCCGTGGCGGGCTCGTCCGGGCCGGTTTGGGCACTTCCTCAAGGCCGTTGAGCAACGTTGGTCAGGCGTCGCGATGGGCCACCCTGATCAACGCTGCGGTCAGGGCTATGGCCGCGTACGCGGCGACGACTGCCAGCGCGGCGTTCGGTGCGAGCAGGCCGCCTGAGCGGTGGACGGTGATGGCGCCCTGGACGGCGGTCCCGGGCAGGTACTGGCGCAGGGCAGCCGGGAGGAGTTGTCCGAGGGTGACGTCTCCGATGATGATCACCGTCAAGGCGGTGGTCGCCGCCGCGGTGTGCCGGATGAGGGCGCCGAACCCGACGCCGATGATCGCGACGAGGCTGGCCGCCACGGCGCCGAACACGATGGCACGGGGCACGCCGGGATGGCTGAGCGCCACCTGCAGGTGCTGGGCGGCGAAGATCCGCTGGCCGAGCCCGAAGCCGGCGACCTCGCACAGCAGCGCCAGCGGAAACACGAACGCGGCCACGGTCGCGGCCTTGGCCGCCAGCACCAGTCGCCGGGCCGGCATGGCGCTGAAGGTGGTGCGGATCATGGCGGTGGAATACTCCGCGGTGACGGTCCGCACGGCGAGCGCTCCCAGCAGCGTGGCGGCGATCAAGACCCCAAACAGCGAGGCGCTCGTCGCGTCGAAGTTGTGGCGCTGCTGGGCGGTCAGGTTGACCTGAGAGAGGTCGACGGCAACGGTGAAGCCGATGGCCAGCACCGCCGACAGCAGGGCGGTGCGCCAGGTGGAGGGCAACGTGCGAAGCTTGGTCCACTCGCCTTTGAGATGCCGGCTGATCATGGTGGCCGGTCCGACGCGCAGCGCAGAGGTGTAGGTGGTGGTGCTCATGTCAGGCTCCTTGGGTGACGCCGGTCAGCTCGCCGGCGCGGTAGTCGGTTGCATCTCGTGTCAGCTCGAAGAACGCCTGCTCCAGCGACGCGCGGGACGCCTCCAGCTCAAACAGGGTGATGCCCTGGGCGCAGGCGACGCCCCCGATCGCCAGGCAGTCCAGCCCGGTCACCAGCAGGGCGCCGTCGGGAGAGGACGCCACCACACCGCCGCGCTGGGTCAGGGCGTCGGCCAGATCGGTCTGCTCCACCGCCCGGACGCGGACGCTCGCGGTGGCGTTCTGGTTGATGAACTCCTCGGTGGAGGCGTCGGCGATGATCCGGCCCTGGGCGATGACGAGCAGGTGATCGGCGGTCTGTGCCATCTCGCTCATGAGATGGCTGGAGAGGAACACCGTGCGCCCCTCTGAGGCCAGGCCCTTCATCAGGTTGCGGATCCAGACGATGCCGTCGGGGTCAAGGCCGTTGACCGGCTCATCGAAGATCAACGTGTCGGGGTCGCCGAGCAGGGCCGCGGCGATGCCCAGCCGCTGGTTCATCCCCAGTGAGAAGGTCCCGACTCGCCGGCCGGCGACGTCGCCGAGCCCGACGATGTCAAGCACCTCGCTGACCCGACGTCGATCGATGCCGTTGCTGTCGGCCAGCCAGGTGAGATGGTTGGCGGCACTCCGGCCACCGACGATGGCCTTGGCATCCAGCAGCGCCCCGACCGATCTGAGCGGATCGCTCAGCCGGCGATAGGCATTGCCGTTGACCAGCACCGAGCCCGAGCTCGGCATGTCCAGGCCCAGGATCATCCGCATCGTGGTCGACTTGCCCGCTCCGTTGGGGCCCAGGAAGCCGGTCACACGTCCTGGCTCCACCACAAATGAGACCTCGTCGACCGCAACCGTGCCTCCGTACCGCTTCGTCAGGTGCTGCGCTTCGATCATTGCTGTTCCTCTCCTCAACGGGCTAGGGGTTGGACGGCAAGCCTGCGCTCGGGGTCTGAGGTGAGGCTGACTTGGCGCTGAGGTGGACGGCTGGGGGGGCGCCAGGCCACGGCGGTGCGACAGCTCGGCGGCGGCGGCGAGGTGGGGGGCGTACGGTGGGTTGATGGAGGTGCGGCTATTCGGCGAGCTTGAAGCGGTGCAGGACGGCGTGGCGGTCCCGGTCCGCGGCGCCAAACAGCGCGCCCTGCTGGCCCGGCTGGCCCTGCAACGGGGCCAGCCGGTCAGCGCCGACCGGCTGATCGACCAGCTGTGGGTTGATGGGGAAGTGGCGAACCCGGCGAACGCTTTGCAGGCTCAGATCGGCCAGTTGCGCCGCAGCCTGGGAGTGACGGCGATCGTCACCTCCGAAGCCGGCTACGCGCTGGGAATCAGGCCCGACGATCTGGATCTGGCTCGCTTTGAGCAGCTCGTCGCCGCCGGGCGGCGGCTGATGGAGGAGGGCGAGGCGGCGTTGGCGTCAGCTGCGCTCGGGGAGGCGCTCGCCCTGCGGCGGGGAGAGCCGCTGGGGGAGTTTGCCTATGCCGGCTTTGCGGACCTTGAACGGGTGCATCTGGACGAGTTGACCCTGGTGGCCACCGAGGCCCGCGCCGGAGCGGATCTGGCGCTGGGCCTCCACGGGGAGCTGGTGGGGGAACTGGAGGCGTTGTGTCGTGCCCATCCGCTGCGCGAGGGGCTGTGGGGGCTGCTCATCCTGGCCCTGTACCGGGCCGGGCGCCAGGCCGAGGCCCTGCGCGCCTATACCGAAGCCCGGAACGGCTTGGTCGATGAGCTGGGCATCGAACCCGGTCCCGCGTTGCGCGAACTGCAGGCACGAGTCCTGGCCCAGGATCCCGCGCTCACCCTGGCCGACTCGGAGCCGCCGGGGGCGGCCACCGGGCCGACAGCGTCCGGCAACCTGCGGGCGCAGCTGAGCAGCTTTATCGGCCGTGACGCCGAGCTGGAGCAGCTGCGCCAGGCGGTGCGCTCCAGTCGGCTGGTCACACTGATCGGCCCGGGCGGGGCCGGGAAGACGCGCTTGGCGATGGAGGCAGCCGCCGCGCTCCGCCCCGTGCACCGAGACGGCGCCTGGCTGGTGGAGCTGGCCGGCGTCACGGACCCCGACGGGGTGGCGCCGGCCGCGGCCGTCGCCCTGGGGGCGAGCGCGGCCGGGGTCCCTGGGCGCCAGCCTGCGGGTTCGACGGTGGAGCTCATCGTTCGCCACCTGGCGGGACGGTCGATGGTTGTCGTCATCGACAACTGCGAGCACGTCATCGCTCAGGCGGCGATCCTGGCCGACACCCTGGTCGGAGCGGTGCCCACGGTTCGGTTGATCGCGACCAGCCGCGAGCCGCTCGGCGTTCCCGGCGAAGTCCTGGTCTCGGTGGGCGGCTTGGATCCACCGGCCGCCGTCGAACTGTTTGTGGATCGGGCACGAGCGGTACGTCCCGGATTTGTCGTCGACGACCGGAACCGTCCGGTCATCGAGGACATCTGCCGGCGATTGGATGGCCTTCCGCTGGCGGTGGAACTGGCGGCCGCCCGGCTCCGGGCCTTGACGTTGGCCACGGTGGCCGAGCGCCTGGGTGACCGCTTCCGGCTCCTCACCGGAGGAGCCCGCACGGCCCTGCCGCGCCAGCAGACGCTGCGGGCCGTGGTGGAGTGGAGCTATGAGCTGCTGTTTGAGGACGAACGCCGGCTGTTCGCTCGGCTGGCGGTGTTCTCGGGCGGCTGCGAGCTGGCGGCAGCCGAGGCGGTCTGCGCCGACGACAAGGTGCCGGCGGACGAGATCCTGGATGTGGTCAGCCGACTGGTTGACAAGTCGCTGGTCACCGCCACGGACGCCGGTGGCGAAACCCGCTTCATTCAACTGCAGACCTTGTGGCAGTACGGCCGGGAACGATTCGACGCGTCCGGCGAGGGCAACGCCATCCGCGTTCGCCATGCCGCCCACTACCGGCGGATGGCCGAGGAGGCCGGCCGGGGTCTGCGCGGCGCCGGGGGCCCCATGTGGCGCGATCGTCTCATCTCCGAGGCGGGCAACCTGCGGGCCGCCCTTGACTGGTTCATCGCCGCCGGCGAGGCTGACGCGGCGCTCACACTGGCGTCGCGGATGGCCTGGCTGTGGTGGATCACCACCGACTTCGCGGAGGGCGCGCGCTGGCTCGGTGACGCTCTCGGCGCCAGCGGGCCCCGGCGTAACGAGCTGGCCGCGACCGCGCACGGCTGGCACGGCTACTGCGTCGGGATGTCGTCCAACGTGGCGGCCGGCGCGAGCGAATGCGAGCAGGCCGTGGCGGACCTGAGGGGCGGCGACGATCAGGATGGCCTGGCGGATGCCCTGGTGCTGTGTGCGACGGTGCTGGTGCGGGCCCATGAGTTTGAGCGATCACTCGACCTGCTGCAGGAGGCTCAAGCGCTCCTGGAGCCGGCCGGCCACGGCTGGCTGCTCGCCGCGCACGACCTGATCGTCGCCTGGAACCTGGCGTCCCTGGGCCGTCTGGAGGAGGCGGAGCCGGCCGCCCGTTCCAGTCTTGAACGGTTCGACGCCGAGGGAGAGGTCCTGTTGGTGGTCTCTCCCATGAACGCCCTGGCCGGTATCGCCGAGGCCCGGGGGGACCTCGACGAGGCCTCGGTCGCCTACGAGGCGCTGCTGGAGCGATGCCGCCTGACGGAGCAGCGCCTGTACATCCCGTTCGGCCTGGTGGCTCTCGCCGGGCTGCGGGCCAGGCAAGGAGACGACGTCCTGGCCGATCGCCTGTACGGCGAGGCGATCGGATGCTCGCTGCATCCGTGGTTGTCCGCCGATGCGTTGGTCGGTCAGGCGGCGGTTGCCCGTCGCCTCGGCGACCTGACGCGGGCGCGCGGGCTGCTCGACGCGGCGGACAACCATTACCGAGATGCGGGTCTTCCCGAGGGCCAGCCCCTGGTGCTCGCCGGCTTGGCCTGGTGGGCGCTCGCCGCCGGCCACCCCGACGACGCCCTCGTCTTCGCGGCTAACGCCGCCCGAGCTGCCGCCGTCGGCGGGGGGATGCCCGTTCGCGGCGCCACCCGCTCGCAACTCGCCGACGCCGCCCAGGCCGCCTCCGCCGGTGCGGACCCGGCGACTCAACTGCTCGCCACTAGCGCCGTGGCCGCAGCCACGGCAATCGCCGACCCCACGGCTCTCCACATCAAAGCGTTCCTCGCGCTCGCCCAGCAACGCAGCTCCAGTCCGGCCTACCGGTCGCTCACCGACGAGCCAGATGTGGCCGCGCTCGCCGCCCGCCTGGCCGAGCCGACGCGCTGAAGCGCGTGTCGACCTCCGGGAACCGCGCCGCGGACACTATGTCGCCCTCAGCCTGACCTCAGCGCCAGATCAGGCCACCCGGTCAGCCTGGCGATCATGAAACCAGCGCCCGATCAGCCCTCCAGCCACCGCGACCCCTCGCACGCCAACGGGCCGTCGGTCGAGGACCACGGCCGGGTGGTCACCGCAAACCGGCGGGCGGCCGCGTTCTACCGCCAAGCGCAGCGAGCCGCTGACAGACGTCAGGCGACGGCGGCATTGCGCCTGGCCGTCCACGCCGATCCCACCTTCGGCGTGGCGATGGCCGATCTCTGCGCCATCACCGGCACGGCCGGCGACGGTCCCAGTGGCCAACAGATGAACTGGGAGCGACACCACATCGAGGTGGTGCGCACCGCGGCCTCGGGCGATGCCGGGCGGGCAACTGACCTGCTCTGTGAGCACATCGCCAGTGTCGGCTGCGACCCTCTGGCCGTGCGGATCGCCGCACAGCTCCAACCCGTCGGCGCGCCGGACGAAGACTTTCAGGACCTGGTTCGCCGACTCCCCGGCTGTCACAGAAGCCCCTCCGCGACGCATCTCAGTTGCCGCTGATGGGGTGCGGGGTCAGCGCAGATCCTGGCGGGAGAAGGCGACGATCGCTGCCGAAAGCGCGGCCAGCGCGGCGACCGACAGCACGGCGTAGTCGGCGACGCTCACGCCGCGGCTGATCTGGTCGTTGCCCACCGACCAGTAGAACAGGGACGCGAACCGCGCCGGTCGGATGACAGCGATGACCGGGCTGAGCGAGCTGATCAGGTACGAGCCGGCGGCGAGTGTCGTCACGATGCCGACCGCGGTCGTCCGGCTCCCGGTGAGGGCGCCGAGCGTCATCGTGAACAGGCCGAAATCGACGGCCATGAGGACCACCGCGGCCGACGTGGTGAGCGCATGGCCGGCAGGAATGGTGAGCTGGAAGGAGCGGCCGACGATGACACACAGGGCCACCGCGCCACTGAGCAGAAGCGCTTGTAGCGCCATCGCCGCACCCTTCTGCAGCACGATGGTGCGCCGGTTCACGGGCAGGGTCGCGGTGAGGCAAAGGGTGCCGTCCTCGTCCTGGCCGGCGATCGCGGCCGCGCCATAGCCGACAGTCATCAGCAGGGCGATGAGGGGGAAGAAGTTCGCGTACAGATTGCCGTTCAGCCAGCCGCCTGACGAGGACAGGCTGCCGCTGACGCCGAACAGGGCTGCGGCCGTCTTGTCGGTGCGCACGAACGTGTCCAGGGAGTGCGAGTGCTTGAAGGCGGGGTACATGGCCACCACCACCAGCGCGTAGAGGGCCAGCCCGACGGTGTAGCCGATCAGGCCGCGTCGACGCAGGTGCAGGTCGAGTCTGGCGATCTCAGTGTGCATCGGTGGGCTCCGGATCGACCGGGTTGCGGTAGTAGCCGAGAAACAGTTCGTCCAGCGTGGCGTGGCGAGAGACGAGGTCGACGGGCTGGCGCGCCGAGATCGTCTTCAGCACCGGGGCGATCGGTCCGGTGACCTCCAGCGAAACCCCGGTGTCGTGGCAGCCGGTGACGGTTACGCCCTGGACTGCGGCGAGTACAGCCGGGTCGATCGGAGCGGCGAACGTGACCTCAAGCCGGTGCGGCGTGCCGTTGCGCAGCCGTTCGACGGTGTCGGTGGCGACGAGCTGCCCGGATCTGATAATCGCGACGCGTTCGGCCAGCCGCTGCACCTCATCCAGTTCATGGGAGGAGAGGAACACCGTGCGACCGTCGGCCGCGGTCTCACGGACGAGTTGCTCGAACTCATGTTGCACGAGGGGGTCCAGCCCCGAGGTCGGCTCGTCGAGGATCAGCAACTCGGGACGGTGCATGAAGGCCAACACCAGCCCGATCTTCTGGCGGTTGCCCTTCGACAGCTCCCTCACCGGCCGGTCAGCGACCACGCCAAACCGCTCCACCAGCAATGCCGCATCGTCACCGACCCGGCCGCCGCGGGCCCTGGCAAACCAATCGATGTGCTCTTTGCCGGTCAGGCGCGGATACAGCGCCAGGTCTCCGGGCAGGTACCCGGTGCGGCGGTGGAGCTCGACGCCGTCACGTTGGGGATCGAGACCGAGCACGGCGGCCCGCCCGGCGGTCGGGCGCTGCAGCGCCAGAAGCATCCGGATGGTGGTGGTCTTGCCGGCCCCGTTGGGGCCCAGGAACCCGAACACCTCCCCTCGCTCGACCAGCAGGTTCAGGCCGGTGACCGCCTGGGTGGCGCGGTAGGACTTCGTCAGTCCCCAGGCTTCGATCGCCGCCGACATCACTGCTCTCCTTGTCCCGGTCCGGCGGCCTGAGGGCCTGTCGGAACTGCGAACAGGCCGTGGGTGTACAGCTCGAGGACGGTCGATGACCACCGCACCAGCCCCTCACGTGAAAGAGGATCGGCACCGGTCGCGCGCGTGAGCTGATCCCGCAGCAGGACCACGGCCAGGTCGTTGGCGAGCAGGAACGCCGCGCGCAGATCCTCGTCATCGGCAGGGCGAACGATTCCGGCGGCGCTGAGCTGGCTCATCCCGCGCCGCGTTGCCACCAGGAGGCGGTCAAACAGGACCGCGGCGGCGTCGCCGCCATCCAGCAGCAGCCTTCGCAGGTACACCGAGAGCCTCGGCTGGCGCTCAAGCTCATCGGCCATCACCTGCGCCAGCGAGGCCCCGGCCCCCGCTTCTCCGACCCCCTCCAGCCCACTGAGCAACGTGTCGAACAGACTTGCGACGCGCTCGTCCACCGCATCCTTGAGCCCTTCCTTGGAGCCGAAGTGGTGCATCACCAAGCCGGGCGAGACGCCTGCGGCGTGCGCAATATCACGGATCGTCACGGCGCCCGCCCCACGCTGCCCGAACAGGTCCATCGCCGCGTCGCGAATGATCGCCGCCGTATTTCGATCGTCATCTTCTGTACGCATGTTCAATGTGTTGAACAAATGTACTACAGAGCCGCTCAGCTCCGCCATCGCTGGCTTCCAGTAAGCTCGACCGCACCGAGGTCATGCCGGCGGGGCCGTTTGTGGCACTGCCGGAGCGCTTCGGCCGAGGAGCAGCTCGCGCTCGCGCCGGCCCCCGCGGGGGGCGGCATGCGGGAGCGTTGCGGTTCGCAACGTTCATCCCGAAGTCGGAGCTGCGCTCATGCCCGATCAGTTGATGCCCACGCCGGGCCGCCAGATTTCCGTTAGCCGCTACCAGCCGCGCCTGTCCAGAAGCGCGCTTGACCTCGCCACGTCGATCGTGCCCTACCTGGCGCTCTCGGTCCTGCTGGACCTGACACTGGGGATCTCCCTCCCATTGACGATCTCGCTGGTCCTTCTCACCGCCGGATTCCTGGTACGCACCTTCGTCGTCTTCCACGATTGCGCCCACGGATCGCTGTTCTCATCCAAACGTGCCAATCGGTGGGTGGGGCGGTTGGCGGGGCTCCTGGTGCTCTCTCCGTTCGAACGGTGGCGGCACGACCACGCGGTGCACCACGGCACCTCAGGTGATCTTGAGCGTCGGGGCGTGGGCGACATCGTCACGCTGACGGTCCAGGAGTACCGCGCCCGGTCCTGGCGTGGTCGGCTCGCCTACCGGCTGATCCGCAATCCGCTGTTCATGTTTGGACTCGGCCCCATCGCGGCGATGGTCGTTGGCCCGCGCATCGCCACTCGCGCCCAGCGCCCGCGCCTGCGCCACAGCGTGCTCGGCACGGACATCGTTCTCTTCTCGCTCGCTGCCGGGTTGGGCTGGCTCATCGGGTGGGAGCGGCTCCTGCTGGTGTGGGCCCCGCCGGCGCTTTTGGCGGGATCGGTGGGGATTTGGCTGTTCTATGTACAACACCAGTTCGAGGACGCCTACTGGCAGAGCGCCGACGACTGGGACTACACCCAGGCGGCGCTCCGGGGCAGCTCCTACCTCAGCTTGCCGAGACCGCTCGACTTCTTCACGGGCTACATCGGGTTTCACCATGTGCACCATCTCAGTGCGCGGATCCCCAACTACAACCTTCAGCGCGCTCACCGTGAGAACCCCATCTTCCAGGAGGTGCCGGTGCTGTCGCTGCTCGAGGGGCTTCGCGCGGTTCATCTCAAGCTCTGGGATCAAGACCGGGGGAAGCTGGTCACATTCGCCCAGGCTCGCCGTTCCAGGGTTGCGACCCATCAGGCCATCGGTCTGTCACGGATCGCGGACGGTTGATCTGTGGCGGCTGCTCCCCGCTGCCTGTTCACATGACCCTCGGCGCCCGACGGATCCGGGCTGGCGTCCCGTACCAGGGCACGCGGCGCACCGTCGGCAGACGCAGCCGTGCCGGGCCCGTCACCATCCAGGCCGGTCGGCTGCGGCAATCTCCTCCACGGGGATCTCGACCAGAACCGCAGCCGAGACGACCTGCAGCGGTTCGAACGCCAGGCGCCGGTTGGGGAGCGTAAGGAGCACGCGACTCCCGCCGCCGATCTGCTGCCGGGCTCGCTGTTGGCGGTGGCCGCGCTGCCCCCGTTCACCAAGTCCTAACTGACGATCTGCCTGCAGTCCTCGCGCCCTGAGGGTGCGCCCGTTTACGCTCGCCGGATGCGAGACAGGGGGGTGAGCTGGAGGTGGGCGGTCAGTCGCGTCCGGGGCAACCCGGACCTGGTGGCGCTGCTGGTGATCGTCGGCGCGGTGATGCTGGCCAATCTGCCCGCGCTGGTGGGCTTCGTCGACCCCAACGCGCTGGATTTCCGCAGCGGCCTGATCAGAACGGTCACGCCCGGCCTGATCAGCGGCCGGCCGACGATCGATCCTTCCAACGGGTTCGATTCCCAGGCGATCGGTCATCTGGCCGCGCTGGACTGGCTGCACCTGCGGCTCCCCTGGTGGAATCCGTATGAGGGCACCGGGATGCCGCTGGCCGGAGAGACCCAGGCCGCCGCCCTGTTCCCGCCCACCCTGCTCACCGCCTTCAGCAACGGCCAGCTCTATGAGCACATCCTGTTTGAGCTGGTCGCCGGGATCTGCACCTACCGGCTGCTGCGCTGCGTCGGGCTGATCCGGGCCGCCGCGCTCGCCGGCGGGATCGCCTACGCGCTCAACGGCAAGTTCGCCTGGTTCTCGGATGCCGGCGTCAACCCGCTGGCGTTCCTGCCGATGCTGCTGTGGGGGCTGGAACGGGCCTACGCCGCCACCCGGGAGCGACGCGCCGGTGGCTGGTGGCTGGTGGCGGTGGCGGTGGCCCTGTCCATCTACGCCGGCTTTCCGGAGGTGGCGTTCATCAACGGCCTGATGGCCATCGCCTGGTTGCTCTGGCGTTGCGGCTGTCTCCGGGGCCGCGACGTGGGCCGGATGCTGCTCAGGACAGCGCTGGGGGGCATCGCCGGGCTCCTGCTGGCCGCGCCGATGCTGGTGGCCATGTTCGGCTACCTCGGCCACGCCGATCTGGTGACCCACGTCGGCAACGGGCTCGGCTCCCGTCATCTGCCGTTCTCACAGCTGCCCCAGCTTCTCCTGCCCTACGTCTACGGGCCGGTCAACGGCGCGCCCCGGGCCACCGTGTGGATCATGGTCGGTGGCTATCTCACCGCTGTCCTCGTGCTCCTGGCGCTCGTCGGCCTCACCGCGCCGGGGCGCCACGGGCTCAAGCTGATGATGCTCGTCTGGGGCGGGCTCGTCTTCTCCCGGATCTACGGAGTCCCCGGGGCGGGCGCGGTGCTCGGCGTCATCCCGGGCATGAGCCAGATCCAGTTCTATCGGTACGCCACCGCCGCGCTGGCGCTCCCGGTGATCGTCCTCGCCGCGCTCGGCATCGACGGGATCACCCGCGGACCCGCCCCCCGGCGCCGGCTGCTCGCCGGGGCCGTCGTCGCCCTGGCCACGGTGGCCGTGGCCGCCGTGGCCGCCCACCCGGTGACCGAGTCGCTGCGCCACACGGTCATCCGGTGGCACACCTACTTCCTCATCTCGCTCATCTGGGGCCTGGCCACCGCAGCTGCGGTGCTGGTCATTGCCGCGGTGCCGTCCGCCCCCTGGCGAGGCCGGCTGCTCCTGATCGTCGTCGCCATCGACGCGGTGGCGCTGTTCGCCGTGCCGCAGTTCGCGGCGCCGCGGCGAACGACCCTGGACCGGGCTCCCGTCACCTACCTGCAGCGCCACCTCGGCCTCCAGCGCTTCTACACGCTCGGCCCCGTCCTGCCCAATTACGGCTCCTATTTCGCCCTGGCTGAGCTCGGCGTCGACGACTTTCCCCCCCAGAGCTATGCCGGGTACGTCCACCACCGGCTGGATCCGGCCGCGCCGTTCGTCGGCTTTCGCACTCCCGCCGCGCCGTCAGCCGAGCAGGAGCTCATGCTGCATCTTGCCGGCTATGGCCAGGCGGGGGTTCGCTATGTCCTGGCGCCCGCGGGCCAGCGGCTGCCCACCCGGCGCCGTGGACTGAAGCTCGTCGACCGCACGCCCACCACCTGGATCTACGAGATCACCCACGCGGCCCCGTTCATCACCGCCACCCGGTGCCGCGTGAGCTCGGTGTCCTTCACCGGCGCGCGGGTGAGCTGTTCGCGGCCCACCCGGCTGGTTCGCCGTGAGACGTCGCTCCCCGGCTGGACCGCGCGGGTCGACGGTCATGTGGTCAGGATCGGTCGTGTCCAGGGGTTGTTCCAGTCGGTGACGGTGCCGGCGGGCACCCACCGGATCACCTTCAGCTACATGCCGGTGGGGATGGATTGGGGGCTGGCCGGTCTGCTCGCCGGTTGCGCCCTGCTGCTGACGCCCGCGCTGCGCCGGGTGGCCATTCCGCACCGGCGGGCCGGCGCCACCCGGGTGCCGGCGGCCGCCGGTTAGTTCGCGCCCCCGGCTCCAGTGCCGGGGCGCGGGTGCCCGTTAGTTCTCCTACCGCGTGGGTAGGCCCCCGGTGTGACCTCTGGACGCCGGGACCTGTCGCCGTTTGAGCCGCTGGTGCGCGCCATCGAGTCGGCCTCGGTGGTCGACCGGCCGGCCACCGTGGTCTCCCGGGCGGTGCGCGGGGTGCTGTCGCCCGGCGCGGTCAAGGACGCCCTGAGCGGGACCTGGCTGGGTCATGCCCTGCACCCCGCGTTGACCGACGTGGTGATCGGCTCGTTTCTGGGTGCCGCGGCGCTTGACCTGGTCGGTGGCGAGGCGGGCTCGGCGGCCGGCGAGCGGCTGATCATGGTCGGCATCGCCGCCTACCTCCCCACGGCCGCCGCGGGGGCAAGCGACTGGATCGACGGGGAGTCCGACACCCGGGTGAAGCGCATCGGGATCGTGCACGCCGGGGCCAACGCGGCCGCCCTGTGGCTCAACATCGGCTCGCTGGCCGCGCGGCGCCGGGGCGCGCGCGGCACCGGGGCGCTGCTGTCAGGGCTGGGGGCGGGCGTCATGATGGTCGGCGGCTACCTGGGGGGCCACCTCTCGCTGCGACGGGGTATCGGTGCCGATCAGACGGTCTTCGACCCCGGCCCGGATGACTGGCGGGCCGCCACCCCCGTCGACCGGCTTGCGCCCGGATCGCCCCGGCGCGTCATCGTGGACGACACGCCGGTGCTGCTGCTCCGGCGCGGCGATGAGATCTACGCCATCCACGACCGGTGCTCACACCGCGGGTGCCCACTCTCCGACGGAGAGGTGGAGGGCCACGAGATTGTGTGCGGCTGCCATTTCTCTCGCTTTGACCTTCGGGACGGGTCGGTGCTGAGAGGTCCGGCCACCGCCCCCCAGCCCGCGTTTGACGTCCGTCAGCAGGACGGCATGGTGGAGATCCGCCGCCGCGCCGATTGATCGGCCGACGCCTGCCGACGCCGCCGACTCAGAGCCTGGCCTCGGGGAGGGTGGGTTCAAACAGCTCCACCGGATTGCCGGCCGGATCCTCCACCAGGATCTGCTTGCCGCCCGCGCCGGTGATGATGTCGTTGCGAAACCGGGCGCCGTGGTCGCGCAGCCGGGCCACGACCGCCTCCAGGTCATCGACCTCCAGCTGGAAGCGGTTCCAGCCTCCGGGTTCGGGCCTGGTCCCGTCGGGCATGGCCTGACCACCGCCTGGCCCGCCACCGGGCGCGCTCAGGACGAGCCGCAGGTCACCATGCGAGAGCATCGCGAAGCTGGGGGCCGGGTGCATGACCTGCTCAAACCCGAGCTCCCGGCAGTAGAAGCCGATGGCGTCATCGACGTCATCGACGATGTAGCGGACGCTTACGGTGGCCAGCGCACTCCTCCGGTCGACGTACCGAGGCAATCAACGTAGGCGCTTTGCCCCAGTCCGTCAATGGGCCCGCCCGTGCCGCTCGGATCGCTGTCGCCGGGAGAGTTGCGTGCCGCCTCACCGTCTCACCGCCATCGGCGAGGCAGCTCGGCCTGCGTGATCACCTCGGCCTGGCGGGGGAAGATCCGCTCGGTGAGAAAGGCGTGGACGTCGTCCTCGGGGTCGGCGCACAGATCGGAGACCACAATCAGCCGGTAGTCACGGTCGTGGCCGTCGCGCACCGCCGACAGCACCACGCCGCTGGTGGAGATGCCGGCGAGCAGGAGCGTGTCGATCCCGCGGGACCGCAGCTGATCGTCCAGATCGGTGGTGCCAAACGGGCCGACCCGGGTCTTGCGCACCACGATGTCATCAGCCTGGGGGGCCACCGCGTCGTGAATCTGTGTGGCGGGCGCGTCCGCGTGAAACAGCGTCTGCGCCGCCTCGCGACCGATGCGCTGACCCATGGTCCCGGTCGGAGCCTCGCCCGCGGCAAATCCCACCCGGACATAGCCGATGGTGGCGCCCTGCTCGCGGAGCAGGGAGATCGTTTCCCGGGCGGCCGGCAGCAGAGAGGCGGCGTCCCCGATGCGATCGACGATGCCGTTCTGGTAGTCCATCACCACCAGGGCGGTGCGGTCCGGGTCAAGGGAGGCTTCGGTGGTCATCGGGAGGCTCCTGGGGTGGTGGTCTGGGTGGGCCGGCCGCCGCGCAGCAGCGACGCCAGCGCGGCGATCGCCGACAGCACCGCCGAGGTGGCGAACACCACGACGAGGCCATCGTGAAACGGCGCGGAGATGAGGTGGGGGAAGAAGCCCTGCCCGGTGAGGCTGCGGCGGCCGGCGGCACTCAGATAGTGCAGGGCGCCGTGGCTGGAGAGCAGGTGCTCCAGCGGGTTGATGCCCAGCAGCGAGCCGAACAGGCTGGACACCGGCGGCAGGCCGGCCAGGCGATGGGCGATCGCCGCCGGGACGCCCTGGTGCATGAGCGCGCCGCTCAGGGTGCCGGGCAGGCTGCCGGCGACGCCGGCGATCACCAGCGTGAAGAAGACCCCGATCGAGATGGCGGTGCCCGAGTTCTGGAACGTGGCCCGCATTCCAGAGGCCACGCCACGCGCCGAGGCCGGGACGCTGCCCATGATCGAGGATGAGTTGGGCGAGGCGAACATCCCGGTGGACGCTCCGATCACCGCCAGCAGAAGCGCAAACACCGGGTAGGAGAAGTCGACCGGCGCCAGCATCAGCCCCACAAAC
Organism: uncultured Solirubrobacteraceae bacterium; assembly: GCA_963753235.1. Classification (GTDB taxonomy): domain Bacteria; phylum Actinomycetota; class Thermoleophilia; order Solirubrobacterales; family Solirubrobacteraceae; genus Palsa-465. The sequence continues at coordinate 782,204 of CAVWBJ010000003.1, forward strand.
GCCGCCCCGCAGAGGGCCGCGCCGGCCGTGGCCAGGCCGCGGGACCCGAACCGGTCAGACAGGGCGCCGGATACGGGTCCGGCGATCAGGAAGCCGACGGTCAGGGGCAGCATGTAGATGCCCGCCCAGAGCGGAGTCTGGCTGAAGCTGTAGCCGTGCAGCGGCAGCCAGATGCCCTGCAGCCAGATGACGATCATGAACTGCAGCCCGCCACGGGCGAGCGACATGCTGAAGCCGGCAATGTTGCCGGCGGTGAACGCCCGGATCCGGAACAGGGTCAGGTCGATCATCGGCGCCCGCACCCGCCGCTCAATCGCCACGAACCCCACCAGCAGCGCTGCGCCGCCGGTGAGGCCGGCGATCACCCACGGATTCGTCCAGCCCATGGTGTGCCCGGCGTACGGCTGGATCCCGTAGGTGGAGGCAATCAGGATCGCCGACAGTCCGACGGCGAAGGTCACGTTGCCCCACCAGTCGATCGGGCTGCGGTGGCGCTCGCCGGTCTCGCGCAGCTTCAGGTAGGCCCACACCGTGCCGTAGATACCGACCGGGACGTTGATCCAGAACACCGCTCGCCAGTCCACCGAGGCCAGCAGCCCGCCGGCCACCAGCCCCACGAACATGCCGGCCAGCCCGGCAACCTGGTTGGTGCCGAGGGCGAATCCGCGCTGGTGTGCCGGGAACGCGTCGGTCAGGATGGCGGCCGAGTTGGCGGTGAGCATCGAGCCGCCGATGGCCTGCGGAAACCGCCAGGCGATCAGCCAGAGTGCTCCGTGCGCGCCGGTGAAGGGGTCGAATGACAGCAGCACGGAGGCGACCGTGAACACGGCAAACCCGGCGTTGTAGATGCGGACGCGGCCGAACATGTCGCCCAGCCGGCCCACCGTCACCACCAGCACGGCCTGGATCAGGCGGTAGCCCATGATCATCCAGAGCAGGTAGCCGATGTTGCCCGGCGAGAGCGGGTCCAGGTGGATGCCGATGAAGATCGCCGGGAGCGCGATCAGCACAATCGAGCCGTCCAGCTGGCTCATGAACACGGCCGCGGTGGTGTTCGCCAGTGCCACCCAGCGATAGCCGTCGTCGCCCGCCGTCCCGCGGTTCTCCCGGACGGGTGCGGTGGTCAGACTCACAGCTCGTCGGCCAGCTGCTCCAGCGCCGGCAGCGCGGCCAGCAGCTGTCCCCGCTGCTCTGCGCTGAGGGCGGCCAGGGCCTGGTTCAGCTGTTCCGTGCGCGCGGCGCGCTTGGTGTCCATGGTCCCGCGCCCGGCGTCGGTCAGCGACAGGATCACCCGGCGGCCATCATCTGGATCCGGCGCCCGCCGAATCAGCCTCTTGGCCTCCAGGGCCTGCACGGTGACCCCGATCGACTGCGGGCTGATCTGCTCCCGCTTGGCTAGCTGCGCCGCGGTCATCGGACCGTGGTGATCCAGGCGACCGAGCGCCGAGCTCTCCGGGAGGGTGAGGTCGCCGGCCACCCGGGTCTGCCGGATCCGCCGGTACAGGAGCCCGAGCACGGGGCGCAGCTCGCCGGGCGACCTCATGGGCTGTGGCCTCATCCAGCGAGGCGCGAGGGGCGGCGGGCATAATCATCAGTCTAGCCTGATCAGTCTTGCCTGATCAAGTTGGCTCGCCGAGCGCCCCGGCGGCCTCCGGGTCCGGGGGGGCCGATCCGGGCGCGCGGCGCAGTCCGGGTCGCTGTCAACCCGAGGCCCGGACCGCTCCGGACCGGGCGATCAGGAGGGTGCCGGCCGGGCCGGCGCCGGTTCCTGGGCCGAGCGCCGAGCATCGGCCTGGCGAGCCGACCTGCTCCCGGGCTCCGGGGTGGCCAGCAGAATGGCGCTGGCCGTCACCGCCGCGAATGCGAACAGCCGCACGGCCCCCAGGGCCCCCGAGGGCACCGGCTCCTGGAGCACCAGGGTCCCGGCGGCGATCGGCAGTGCGTTGGTGAGCAGGGTGGCCAGCCCGGCGACGGTGAGGGCGGCGCCGCGCTGGTAGCCGAGCTGCAGCAGTGACGTGCCGAGGGTGTAGCCGACGATCAGCGTGACCACAAAGGCAAACCGAGCCCCACCCTGGGTGGCGAGCTTGGTCGAGATGTCGCCGATCGAGAACAGCAGTCCCCCGGCCAGCCCGTAGGCGGCGGCGCGCGGCTGGCGCCGGCGCCCGAGGGCCAGCGCCAGCCCGGCCAGCGCTGCGGTGCCGCCGATCCAGACCAGGACGGGAAGGATGGCGCCCCCGGATCCCTCGGGGCTGCCACCGGCCAGGGACACCCCGAGCGCGGTCAGCCCCACCACAGACACCACGACGCCGGCCAGACGCCGGCCGTCCAGGCGGCGGCCACTCCAACGGGCGGAGGCGAGGGCCAGGACCCCGATTCCGCCGGCGCCGATGCTCTGCACCAGGGCCAGTGACGCCAGCGCCAGCGCCGCGGCGTACAGGAGAAAGCCGGTGCTCTCCATCCCAAACCCCAACAGCCAGGAGCGATCGCTGAGCAGCAGTCGCACCGAGTGCAGCGGCCGGCGAGCGGACAGGCACGGCAGATCGGCGGCGGCGTCGTGCTCGCGCAGATAGGCGAGGTTGGTGAGCGTGGTGGAGGCGACCGCCAGCAGGATCGCGATGGCTACCTGAACGTGCACCGGCTGAGCTTCAGCCTAGCCGCCGCAGTGATGATGCCGGCGCCCAGATCTGCCGGATTGTGGTCTTTGAGCTCGCCGCCGGGCGGCCTCAGGACCGGCCCGCCAGACGGAGGGGCCCCCGCCGGATCCGGCGAGAGCCCCTCCTGGTGAACGGCTAACCGGCGGGCGTCACGGCCTGACGCGGAACACCTGGCCGGCGAGATCGCCGGCGTACAGCTGGCCGCCGTGGGTGCCCAGACCGACCACCGGGGCTGCGAACCCGGTCAGGACCGGCTTGAGCTTGCCGCCGGTGAGCGGCATCGAGTACACGGCGCCGCCCGGGCCCTTGCCCGTGGTGCTCAAAAACGAGCTGACGTACAGGCGGTGGCCGATGATCGCCAGCCCCATCAGGTCGCTGTGCGGGCTGAACTTCGCAAACGGCTTGGTGAACCCCTTGCACTTCTTGGCCGAGGTCCAGTTGCACTGCGGGAAGCCGTAGTTGTCGCCCTGCTTGACCCGGAGGATGAAGTCCGGCGGGTTCTTGGCTCCGGAGTCCTGTCCGAGATCGGAGACGAACGGCGACCGCGACCCCTTCGGGAACGCCAGCTGCCAGGGCTGGCGCATGCCGGTGGCGAACACCTTCAGGCCCTTGCCGTTGCGCTTGATCGACAGGATCGAGTAGACGTACGGCGTCTTGGCCGGACCGTGGTCGTTGCCATTGGTGAGGCCGACGTCGACGCCGACGTACAGGCGTCCGTCGGGACCCATGGCCAGCCCGTTGAAGCCGTCGAACTTCTTGGGCGCGGTGTAGATCGCCTTCTGCTTGGTGAACGTGGTGCCGTTCCAGCCGCTCCACGCCCACAGCTGCCACTTGGCGCTGTGGGGGCCCGTGATGTTGCCGCCGCTGATGTACAGCGTCCCCTTGCTCCAGGCCAGGCCGGCGACGAACATGGGGGATCCGGTCAGCGCGGTCGCCTTGCCGCCCTTGAGCAGGTACACGCCGCCCGGCGCCCGGGGCGCCTGCTCGCTGCCGCCGTCGCCCTCAAACACGTTGCCGCCACCGAAGGCAAACGACGTCGGCGTGTTCAGCCCGCTGCCCACATTGATGACGGTGTCCACCTTGGCGCCGTTGGCCGCCGTGGGGGGCGGGGGTGGTCCCGCGGCGGTGGCGGCGCCCGCCACGGCCCCACAGGACACGACGGTGGCGGCCATGACGGCCACACGAGATCTGCGCATGCTGCTCCTTTCGAGAGACGGCGCGCGCTCTGTTTTTCCCCAGCGCTGCGCCCGGTCACCAAAACCTAACAATTTCTGCGGATGAGAGTTGCGGCGGTGGGCTAGATGTGCACGCTGCCGTCGGGGCGCAGGGTCCACCCGGGGTTGTGGGCAACCTCCCACACATACCCGTCGGGATCGGCGAACGCTCCGGTGGTGCCGCCCCAGTCGGCCACCTGCGCCGGGCGCACCACGCGTCCCCCGGCACCCTCGGCCTCGGCCAGCACCGCGGCCACGTCCTCAGGCGTCCCGACGTTGTGGGCGAGTTCAATGCCGGGGGCGCCGTGACCGCCCAGTGCGGTCCACAAGCCGAACACCATTCCACCGGCCTGGAAGAAGCAGGCCTCGTCGTCCGGTTGTTGGGCGCCGGTCCACCCCAGCGCCTCGTAGAACCGGCGGGCGCGGGCGAGATCGGTGACCCCCAGCGTGACCAGGCTGATCCGTTGCTCCACTTCGGCGCAGCGTAGTCCCGTGGCGGCGGGCCCGGGACGAACTTTGCGGATCCAGTCGCAGGGGGTGCGACTGAATCCGCAAAGTTCAGCCGCCGGCCGCGGCGGTGGATGTGGCCGCGCTGGCCGTGGTGGCCGTGGTGGCCGTGGTGGCCGTGGTGCCGGTGGTCGGCGTCGTGGCCGGCGTGGTGGTCTGGGTGGTGGCCGTGGTGGAGGCTCCCGCCGGGGCGGTGGTGGTGGCCGACGCCGAGGACGAGCCGGGCGCCGCGGTGGCCGGTGAGGCCGTCGACGCCGTCTGGCTGGCGCTGGAGGCACCGGCCGGCGTGGTGGCGGTCTGACCGCTCTGACCCCCGGGCGAGCCGCCCGGCGCGGACGGGGTGGTGGCCGTGGTGGCCGTGGTGCTGGTGCTTGGCGCCAGGCCGCTGGCCTTCAGCTGGGACTCGATCTGCTGCTGGACGGTCGCCACCTGAGCCGCCACCGCGCCGGGCGTACCGCCGGACCCCAGCTGGGGCAGGGCGTTGAGCTGCTTGAGGTCGGCCTGTAGCTCGGACATGAGCTTGGCCGAGGGCTGGGCGGTGAGCGTGACCACGATCTGGTCGGCGATGGCGGTGGTCAGGCAGGCCGGGCAGTCGTAGTTGAGCGCCCCGGCGGCGTTGATCGGCGCAATCCGGTTGCTCTCACCGATGACCAGCACCACCTGGAACGAGACAGCCACCGTGGTGCAGCTGTGGCAGTGGGCGAGCGCGTAGGCGCTGTTGGTCTCGGTCACTGGGGCGCCGTTGCTCACGGTGACCAGGGAGTAGGCGACGTCGTACTTGACGCCTCCATCGGTGGTGTTCACGGCCACCGCCTGGGTGCCCCCGGGCCCGGGCGGCGCCGGCAGGGCGAACGGGAAGGCGGTGGCCGGCGCCGACTGCGTCGGTGTGGAGGGGGTGCTGGTCGCCGGTGGGCTGCTGGTGGCCGGAGCCGAGCTGGCCGTGGTGGAGCCGGGTTGGGTGGCGGGGGGTGGCTTGGGCGCCGAGTCGCTGAGGATGGCCACCGGCGGCCGGCCTTTGCCGCCGGAGATGAAGAACACGGCCGGATGACGGCGGCTGGCCCCGCCCACCGGAATCATGGAGATGGCCAGATGGCGCCCGGGGGCCAGCTGGACCGGCGCCGCGGCCGGCGGTACCACGGCCGCGGCCGGCCGCGCCATCGCCCGGGGGGCCGAGACGAGCTGGACCATGCCGCCCAGGGTCCCGCCCTGGGTGGCCCGGATCGGCTGATACTGGCCTGAGGGCCACCAGGCCCAGGCCATCGCCGCCACCACTGCCGTCCCGGCGACGATCGCGGCGGTGCGCTTGGGCGGGCTGCCCCGGCTCCAGTCGCGAGCCCGCGTGACCGTGGTCCGCACAATCTTCTGAGTGACCAGGGCACTGCCCACCACCGGCAGGAGCACCGCCAGCAGGCGAACGAGCGAGGCCAGCACGTCGAGGATCTGTCCGGCGTCGGCCTGGTGGGGGATGGCCGCGGCGATATGGCGGCCGCTGTCCCAGGCGCTCGTCCCCAGGCGGGGCAGCAGCAGGATGGCGCTCAGCGACAGGCTGATGAGCACCGGCACCACGATGAGCACCCACAGGGTGACCAGCGCCCGGGCTCGGCCGGTCAACGCCGTCGGCTCATGGCGATGCCCGGGGAGCAGCCGGCGGAGCGTCGGCCCCATCTGAGAGAACAGGTCCGGGACCCCGGTGGCGTCAGCCAGGATGTGATAGCCGTCGGCGCGGATGATGGGGGAGAGCTGCTTGACCATCTGCAGCACCTGCAGGGCGACGAGCAGGAGGAGGGCATCGGCGTGCCAGACCAGCCACACGCCCATGGTGGCCACCGCCACCACCGTGTTGAAGTACAGGCCGCCCAGGTCGACCCGTAGCCGGTCGCGCCTGGGCAGGCGGTAGGTGTCGGTGACATCGGTGTAGAACGCCGGCCAGACCAGATACAGCCCCATGCCCATGCCGCCCGGCGTGGCGCCGCCGTAGCGGCAGGCGGCGGCGTGGCCGAGCTCATGAAACCCGGCGGAGACGACCGCCAGCACAAACACCAGCACCAGGAGCCCCGGGTTGCTGAAGGCCTGGGTGGTGGCCGAGGCCACGCCCTTGTGGATGAGGACGAACCAGAACACGCCGGCGAACGCGGCCAGGATCGGCCACATCAGCCACGGGTGAAACAGGACGGCGAACGGCGCGGTCAACCGCCGAGTCACCGCGGGGTTGGTGACCAGGATCTTCCAGCGCAGCGCCAGCAGCGGGTTGCGGCGCGGCGGCGCCTGGTCCTCGGTGCCGGCCAGCAGGCCCTGGGCGGCCAGCTTCTGAGCCAGGCGGACGACGTGCTCGGCCTCCACCCGCCGTCCCAACGTGTCCGACATGGCCGCGGCCAGTGCGTCGACATCCCGGTCGCCGTCGGCGGCCTCCAGGAGCGCGTACATGAGCGCCCCCAGCTGGACCATCTGTCCGTCGGCGCGGCGCACCAGTGCGGCACCGTCGCGGTAGCCACAGCCATGGACCTCGCCGAGCAGTTCGACCCCCTGAGCCCGGTTGAGGCGGCCCCGGGGGGCCGCCTCAACGGTGGGGGTGGGTGGTTGTGCGGTGGCCGTCATCCTCGCCAGGGGCGTCGGGTCAGCTGATCGCTCCTACTGCTGCTGGACGTTGGCGTTCTGCTGGGCGGCGGCGTCGGCGGTGACGTGACTCAGGTTCTGATCGATGTTCACGTCCTGGGGCGCCAGCGCCTCCGCCGTGGCCCCCTGTGAGCCGACGTTGGCACCGACCGCGGCGTCGATCGGTGCCGCCACGTTGCCGTTGGCCGCCACCGCACCGTCGATCGGCGCCGTCAGGTTGGCGTTGGCATGGATGTTGACGTTGGCGTCGAGCAGGCTGCCGCCGTTGAGCAAGGAGTCGACGCCGCCCGTGGTGCCGGAGACCGCGCTGCCGGCCGCCCCGGCGGCTCCGTCCACCGCGCTGCCTGCGGCCCCCGCGGCTCCGCCGACCGCGTTGCCGGCGGCACCGTCGACCGCTCCGGTGGCTCCGCTGACCGCGCCGGTGGCACCGCTGACCGCGCCGGAGGCGGCGTCCGCGGGAGTGCCGCTGGCCGGCGTGGTGCCCGCCGTGGCCGGGTGCGCCGCCCCCGCGGCGGCGTCGGCCGGGGTGGCCCCGGTGGCCGGCGTGGTGCCCGCCGTGGCCGGGTGCGCCGCCCCCGCGGCGGCGTCGGCCGGGGTGGCCCCGGCGGCCGCGCCCGTGCCTGCGGTGGTCCCGGTCGCCCCGCCGGAGCTGTTCTGGGCGATCGAGGCCTGCTGGGGAGCGTGGGCGGTTGCGCTGCCGCTCAGGTGCTGATCGATGTGCCCGGTCTGCTGCGCCAGTCCGGCCGCCTGGGCATCCGGGCTCAGGACGTTGGCGGCCGCGGACGCCTCAATCGGCGCCGCCACGTTGAGGTTGGCGGCGGCGGCGAGATCGACCGGGGCGGCCAGGTCCAGGCCCAGATCGACGTTGGCATTGACGTCCAGCAGGGAGAGCACCTCCTTGTTGGGCAGAGAAACGGCGCCCTCGGCCTCCACCTCGTCCATTGACACGCGCTCGCGGTCGTCCACCGAAACCTCCCTGTATTCGACTGTCAGGTTTTCTGAGTTATCCCCCCTGGCGGTCTGAGCCAAACGAGACGGCGCCCGGCCGCCCGGCCGTGCCGCCCGTTCACCACCCATTCACGGCGCGTCCTCGGAATGGACACACCGGGCGCTGTGGCGGTTCATAGCGTCGCGCCGCCGCACTCAAACGACTCAGAAGGAGAATGCATGCGCTTCATGCCTCGGACGTGGGGGCTGCGCCGGCGGACCGCCGGGTTCACTGCGGCGGCCCTGGTGGCCCTGCTGGTGACGGCGGGCACCGTCGTCGCCGACCCAGCGGGCTGGTTCGGTTCCAACGACAACCCGTGGCCGTACAACTCCCCCGGGCCCGCCCCGGTGCTGGCGACCGTGGGCGACATCTCCTGTCAGCCGGGGGCTCCGCGGGAAAAGGAGAAGCCGACTGACACCTGTGATCAGGGCACCGGCTCCACCAATCGGGACGCCGCTCAGAACGCCACCGCCCAGCAGGTGGAGGCGATCAGGCCGGCCCTGGTGGCCATCCTCGGCGACGAGCAGTACCAGAACGGCTACTACTCCGACTTCGAGAACTCGTTTGACAAGTACTGGGGGGCGTTCAAGTTCCTGGAGCGGCCCGCGCCGGGCAATCACGAGTTCTACGACAACCACGGCCAGACTGGCGTGCGCGGCCTCGGCTACTTCGACTACTACAACGGGATCCAGCACAGTGCCGACGGCAGCGAGGTCGACACCACCGTGACCAATCCCAGCACCGGGAACGTGGTCACCCAGCCGGCCCCTCAGCAGAGCGGTCAGGCCGGGCAGTTCGGTCAGACCGGCGACGGCTGGTATTCCTACAACCTGGGTGCCTGGCACCTGATCTCGCTCAACGTGGAGTGCGCCGACGAGCCCGGCGGCTGCAGCCCGACGGGATCCTGGTTTGCCAGGGAGACCAAGTGGCTGGAGCAGGACCTCAACGCCAACCACGCCCGCTGCACGCTGGTCTACTGGCATCAGCCCACGTTCAGCTCGACGGCCAGCCCGTTCACCTCAGACAGCGCCGAGGGTCAGGCCGCCGATGCCTGGTGGAAGCTGCTGTACGCCCATCACGCCACCCTGATCCTCAACGGGCATGACCATGTCTACTCCCGGTTTGCGCCGATGGATCCGGCCGGCAACTACGACCCGCGTCACGGGATCCGCGAGTTTGTGGTCGGCACCGGCGGCGAGGCGCTGGACACGGTGCTCCCCAACACGCCGAACCTGCAGGCCTGGTCGGATCAGTACTTCGGCGTCATGAAGCTCACGCTGGCACCGAACGGCTACGCCTGGGACTACCAGTCGGCGATGGAAAACCCGGCGGCTCCGGCCGGTACGCCGGCCAACTACAGCGACACCGGCAGCGGCAGCTGCAACGGGGGCTCAGACGGACGGTTCTAGGCCCGGCGCAGCCGGGCGGGACGGCGGATCGCTCCGTCCCTCGCCCGGCCGGGCCGTCCCCGCGCCCCCGGCTGGGCGCCGCACTGGTAAATTCAGCGGTCCCACGGTGGGCGTAGCTCAGTTGGTAGAGCTCCTGGTTGTGGTCCAGGCGGTCGTGGGTTCGAGTCCCATCGCTCACCCTCCGAAGGGGCCGCGCAGCCGTCGCGCGTCAGCCGTGGCCCGCACCGCCTGAGCCAACGCATCAGACAAGGGGCAGCTGTCGTGAATCGGTGGGGAGTGCAGTGACCGAGGTGCCGGGCCTGACCGCCGGGCCGACGGCGTCCGCCCACGCGCGCAGCTACATCTCGGCCTTCCTGCGCCGCCGCCTCGCCTCCGGGGATCCACTGATCGACACCGAGTCGGTCACGGTGCAGGGGGCGCTCCTGCTCAGCGACATCGAGGCCTGGACCGTCCGGGTGGAGCAGCTGCGCAGCCTGGGCTCCGAAGGGCTGGACGAACTGGCCCGGTCGCTCAACGCTTACTTCGCCGAGATCGCCGAGACCGTGTACGCCCACGGCGGCGACATCCTGACCATCGCCGGCGACGCGTTTCTGTGCCTGTGGCCGACTGATGACGAGGATGGCCTGGCCGACGCCGTGCACCGCGCGGTGGCCGCCGGTCTGGCCTTTCAGGCCGCGTCGCCCGCCCTGTCGGCCCTCGGAGGGACCGAGGTCCGGACCCGCATCGGGGTGGCGGCCGGCGAGCTGCGCATCGCTCTGGTGGGCGGGGTCAACGGCCGCTGGGAGCTGCTGCCGGCCGGTCCGGCGTTCGACGACGTGATTGCCACCGAGGTGGCGGCGCCCGCGGGCAGCGTGGCGCTGCGCCGGTCGACCTGGGAGCTGGTGGCCGACCGCGCCGCGGGAGCCTCGCTCCCCGGGACCGACCTGGTCCGCGTGACCCGCCTGGAAACCCCGGTGGCGCCAGGGCCGCCGGATCCGCCGCCGGCCATCGCCGCCGAGGCCATCGCCCCGTTCGTACCGGCCCCGGTCCGGGCCTGGACTGCGGATTCCGGCACCGAGTGGCTGGCGGAGCTCCGGCACGTGACCGTGGTCATGGCCCGGCTGCTGGACCATGAGGTTGATCCGGGGCAGGCGGTGGAGCGCAGCCAGCGGGCGATCCGGGCCTTCCAGGAGACGATTGCGCGGTTTGAGGGCGCCAGCAAGCCCGGAATGGACAATAAGGGCCTGACGCTGTCGGCCGTGTTTGGGCTGCCGCCGCGGGCCCACGAGGATGACGCCGAACGCGCGCTGCGGGCCGCCGCGGCCGTGCGCGAGGTGCTCGCCGAGCTCAATCTGCCCTGTTCGGCCGGGGTGGCGAGCGGCCGGGCGTTCTGCGGGCTGTTCGGGACCGACCTCCGGCGCGAATACGCGCTGTACGGGATCGTCCCCAACCTGGCGGCGCGGCTGGCCTACGCCGGTGAGGGCGAGATCCTGTGCGACGACACCACGCCGCGCCTGGTGGGGGAGCGGTTTCGGTTCGAGCCCCTGCCGCCCATCTCGGTCAAGGGCCTGGCCAAGCCGGTCCCGGTCGTCAGCTTCACGGGCATGGACGCCGGAGAGGCGCGGATGCGGCACGGCGCACTCGTCAACCGCACCACCGAGCGGTCGGCCATCCGTCGCGGCCTGGAGGAGCTGACCGAGAGCGGGACCCCGGGCGTGGTGGTGATTGAGGGCGATGCCGGCATCGGGAAGTCGGCCCTGGTGGCTGAGGCCGGCCGCATGGCCCGGGCCGCCGGCGTCCGGGTGCTGACCGCTGCCTCGGACGCGGTGGAGCGAACCACCGCCTACTACGCCTGGCGCCCGGTGTTCGCCGATGCGCTCGGCATCACCGCCGACACCGTCGATCCCGCGGAGCTGGAGCGCCGGGCGCGGGAACGGATCGGAGGCGTAGCCGAGATCGATCGGCTCATTCCCCTGCTGTCCAGCGTCCTGCCGGTCACCATCCCGGACAACGAGTGGACGGCGGCGATGTCCGGCGACGTGCGGGCTGACAACACCATGATGCTGTTCACGCGCGTCCTATCCCGGTTGACCGCCGAGGGGCCAGCGCTCCTGGCGGTGGAGGACGCCCACTGGCTGGACGCCAGCTCCCGAGCCGTCCTGCGCCGAGTGGTCGGCTCCGTGCCCGGCCTGCTGACGATCGTGACCACCCGCCCGGTGCCGGAGACCGGTGACGAACACCAGGCGGTCCTGGCCCTGGCCACCGACCAGCCGGTGCGCCTGACCACGCTCGCTCCGGAGCACACCGCGGCGCTGGTGCGCCAGCGGCTGGGGGTGAGCCGCATCCCCGCTGATCTCAGCCGCTTTGTGGAGGCCCGCGTGGCCGGTCATCCGTTCTTCTGCGAGGCCCTGGTCAAGACGATGCAGGAGGGTGGCGTGGTCCGGGTGCAGGACGGCTCCACGGTCGTCGGCGATCTGTCCCAGCTGGACATCCCCTCCACGGTGGAGGGGGCGGTGCTCAGCCTGGTCGATCGTCTCACGCCGCGACAGCAGCTGTCGCTCAAGGTGGCCGCCGTGGTGGGACCGACGTTCTCGCTGGAGACGGTCAGCGAGGCGCATCCGGTGGGAGCGGAGCGGGCCAGCGTGGCCGCGGATCTGGAGGCGCTGGCCACCCTCGACCTCATCGTCGCCCATCACGATGACCGCGAGGGCTCCTACGCCTTCCGCCACGAGATCATGCGCGATGTCGCCTACGGCCTGTTGACCGATTCGCAACGGCGGCCGCTGCACCGGGCGGTGGCCGAGTGGTATGAGCGCACCCTGCCGGCCCAGGAGCTGGAGCCCCACCACGCGCTGCTCGCCCACCATTGGGCGCAGGCCGAGGACGCGCCCAAGGCGATCGCCTATCTGGAGCGCGCCGGTCGAGCCGCGCTACGCAGCGGCGCCTTCCAGGAGGCGACCCAGCTCTACGCCGAGCTGCGCGCGCAGGCCGAGCGCGACGGACGCTGGACCGCCGATCTCTCGCTCCGGGTGCACTGCCAGCAGGGCGAGGCGGCTGCGCACTACTTCCTGGGGGACTTTGAACGCGCCCGGGCCCTCATTGAGGACACGGTCTCCCGGCTGGATCGCACCGTGCCCAAGCGCCCGCGCTCGCTCGCCGCCAACCTGGCCGCGGTCGCCGCCCAGCAGGTGGCGCATCTGGTGGCGCCGAGCCACTACCGCAACCGGCGCGGTGCCGAGAAGGCGCTGCTCGACGAGGCCGTGGAGGGCTACAAGACCCTCGTTCAAATCTGCTACCTCAACGGCGAGTCCGGCGCCGAGCTGTTCTATCTGATGCTCGCCGGTCTCAACCTGGGCGAGGAGGTGGGCTCCTCGCCGCAGCTGGCGCGGGCCCTGGCCAACGCGGCCACCGCCACCAGCATGCTCAATCTCCGCCGGCTGGCCGACGCCTACGCGCGCCGGGCCGTACAGATGGCCGACCGCGAGGGGCAGTCCGAGGCGCTGGCGTACGTCTGGAACGTCCACGCGCTCATGCTGGCCCAGCGGGGGCAGTGGCGGCGCGGGATTGACGACTCCAGCCGGGCCCTGCAGGTGTTCGGCGAGATCGGCGACTACAACCTGGAGGCCGAGCTGTGGCAGACGCGCTCAGCGCTGCACATCTGCGCCGGCGACTTCACCGGCGCCGAGGCCTGCTGGCAGCGCACCCGGGAGCTGGCGGCGCGCAACCGCAACCCTCAGCTGGAGGCGTGGTCTCTGCTGGACGGGGTTCAGACCCAGCTTGGACGCGGCGACTCGGAGGCCGCCGCCTCCGCCCTGGAAGCGGCACTGCGTATCGATACGCCGGCCAGCGACGGCGGGACCCTGATTGAGAAACACCTGGCGACCGCCGTGACCCGGCTGCGCCAGGGCCGGCGCACCGAGGCCCGGCAGGCGGCGGACGCAGTGATCGCCATGGTGTCCGCCCAGCCGGTTACCGGGTTTCACTGGGCCGACTTTGCCGCCGGGGCCGTCGAGGTCTACCTGGAGATGCTGGAAACGGCCGGTGACGCTGCCGAGCGCACCCAGCTGGCCGCGCGGGCCCAGCGCGGCGGGCGGGCGCTGCGCCGGATCGCCTGGACGTTCCACGGCATCCGTCCGCGGCGTCTGCTGCTGGAGGGCTGGCTGGCCTGGGAGGGCGGCGACCGGGACCGAGCCGAGACTCGGTGGCTGGAGGCCGAGCAGCTCGCTCTCCGGATGAACATGGACTACGACGTGGCCCGGGCTCGCTGGGAATTGGTCCGCCACGGAGCGGCGGCCGGAACCCTGGAGCGTCGTCGCCAGGCGACGGAGACGTTCGCCCGGCTGGGGGCCCGGCATTGGCTGGCCGACCCGGAGGCGACCTGATGCACATGGGACCCATCCAGACCGTGCCGGCGGCGCCGCTCCCGCCCCCGGCCGGGGTCGATCTCAGCCTTGAACAGCAGGTGCAGAACGCGCTCAACCTGTACCTGCCCATGAAGAACCCCACCCAGATGATGGCGCTGCTGGCGATGCTCCACGCCGCCCAGGCCCAGATCGACGAGGCCCTGACCTCCCTGCACTATGTGCACTTCGCCCGGTTTCTGCCGATGCCCGACGGCTCGGCACTGTGGGTGATCACCGAATATGACGGCGGCCTGGACAACTACATCATGGACTTTGTGGCGGTGCTGGGTGACGCCTTCAACACCATCCTGCAGTTCGTCCAGGGCGCGCCGCCGCTCCCCGTCCAACGCCACGCCCGGGAGTTTGTGACCTTTGTGCACGGGCACAACGTTCCGGCTCCGGTGTGGTCGGCCTACCCGTCGGCCACCGTCATCGACATCCTGCGGACGGCACGGAGCCTGTAGCCATGGCCCTGGATCTGGCCGACATCCAGGGCAACCTGCTCCGGGGGTACCGCTTCAGTGATGCCCGCCACTTTGCCCTGGCGGTGACCGACGGCGAGGCCGCCCGGCGCTTTTTGGGGGACCTGGTCTCCGGCAACGAGCGGCGCAGCCCGCAGGTCACCACCGACGAGGAGTGGACAGCCAAGCCGAAATACTGCCTGAACATCGGCCTGACCCATACCGGGCTGGAGGCGGTCGGCGTGCCGGCGGGGACGCTGGCGGCGTTTCCCGACGCGTACGCCCAGGGCCCGGCCGTCCGGGCCGGGCAGCCGGACCCGGACTTCGCCGCGGCCGTCGGGCTCGGCGACGTGGGCGAGAGCGCCCCGGCCAACTGGACTGTGGGCGGCGGGGCGACCCCCCCGGTGCACCTCCTGGTCTCGCTGTACACCGAGGAGCGACGGGCCCGCCGGCTGGAGACGCTCACCGCACGGCTGCGCCGGCGCTTCGCCTCCGCCCAGCTGACCGAGATCTCCGCGTGGGACGCTCACGCCCTCCCGGACCAGACCGTGCACTTCGGCTACCGGGACGGGATCGCCCAGCCGCAGATCCAGGGCGGGACCGGCCGCGACATCCCGGACCGGCAACCCCGGGCGCCCACCGGCGATTTTCTGCTGGGGCGCGACTATGTCAACTCGTATGACGGCAACTTCATCGGCCGCCTCCCGCCCGCGCTCGCCGACAACGCCTGCTACGGCGCGTTCCGGATCCTGCGCCAGGACGTCACCGGCTTTGAGCGCCTGCTTGACACCTGGTCGCAGGCCTGGGGGCTTGACCGAGAGCTGATCGCCGCCAAGCTGCTGGGACGCTGGCGTGACGGGACCCCGCTCACCCTGGTGCCCACCGGCCACGCCGCCGGCTCTCCCGTGGACGAACGCCACCTCAACGACTTCGACTACGCCCCCTCGCCGCGCCACCCCACCTATTTCGACGATGTCGACGGGGTGCGCTGCCCCGTGGGCTCGCACATCCGCCGGCTGAATCCTCGCAGCGCGCTCGTCACCGGTAAGCCCCACACCCGTCGGATCGTCCGGCGCGGCCTGCCCTACGGGCCGCCGTATGACCCGGCGGCTCCCGACGACGGTGAGGAACGGGGACTGATCGGCCTGTTTCTATGCGGTGACCTGGAGATGCAGTACGAGTTCCTGATGCGGGTGTGGGCCAACCAGGATTACGCCACCCACGGGCTGCGCGGGACCCGGGATCCCATCATCGGCGCCCAGCCGCCGGGCACCGGCAGCTTCACCCTGCGCACCGCCGACAGCCGGGACCCGATCGTCATGACCGGCCTGCCGGAGCTGGTGACGACCCGGGGCAGCCTGTATTGCTTCATCCCGGGCATCGGCGGCCTACGCCACCTCTCCCGGCTGACGGGCGGAGCGGCCGGGTGACCCCATCGGCCACGGTGACGCCGGAGCTGGCCGCCCAGCTCCGCCGTCTCCTGGAGCAGGCCGACCCCGGGACGGTGCCCGGCGGCGTGCTCCTGTGGTGGGGTGCCACCGATCTCCCCGGCGGGAGCGACCCCGGACCGGTGATGGGGGCTCAGTCCTTCGCCGGTGCCTATCTGCGGCTGGAGAACGGCGCGCTGGAGCGGGGGCGGGTGCGGCCGCTGCTGGAAGTGCTCGGCGCGGCTGCCGGGTACCGGCCGGACGGCCCGCTGCCCATCGCCATCGTCCGCCACCGCTATGCGGTCCCCTCGGCCGAGCTGGTGGTCCGCGTCCGGCGCGCTGCCGCCGAGGGCCGGGCGCTGGCCGATCCGCCCCAGCGCCTGGACGGTCAGCTGGAGGCGCGGCAGGCCTTCTTGGCCTGCGGATTGCTTCATGACCAGTGGGGCCTGCCCGCCCCCGCCTACCGGGGGCACCGGGTGCCCTGGCTGGTGACCGACGACCTGTGCCTGGGCGAGCGGCCGCCGGACAGCATTGAGATCGACCCCGGGGACGGCGGCGGCTTCCGGCCGGCCAGGCTCGGCGAGGCGGTGGAGGCGACATACCCGGATGAGGCGCGGGCGGCCACCGCCGCGGTGCGATGCCACTACGGCGACCAAGTGGCGACCGGCCACTGGACGGTGCCCCTCTCCGATCGGCCCGCCGCGCCGGTACCGGACGAGACCTGGCCCCTGCAGGGTGACAACGGCAACACCGGGACCGCCTGGGTCTACACCGCCAGTCCCGGGGCGCCGCTCCGCCACCCCTTGATCATGGTGGAGGGATTTCCCGGAGGGCATCCGGCCGACTACCTGTACGACACGCTTGATCAGCAGCAGACCGCCTCCGCCCTGCGGGCGGCCGGCTACGACATCGTGCTGGTGGGGCTGGACCAGGGCATGGACCGGATCCAGCGCAATGCCGACGTCCTGGTCTCCTGCCTGCGGGAGGCGATGCGCCGGACCGAGGCGCCGCTGGTGGTGGGCGGGATGAGCATGGGCGGGTTGATCAGCCGCTACGCGCTGGCGGCGATGGAGACCCGCGGAGAGGATCACCGCACCGCGGTCTTCCTCACCGTGGACACGCCGCACGGCGGCACGTACACGTCGCTGGCGGCGCAGTGGTTCGTCCATGCCTTCCGCCCGTATCTGCCCGCGCTCGGCGGGTACGCCGCGCAGCTCGACTCCCCGGCCAACCAGCAGTTTGACCTGTGGTGGCTGCATGACGGCGTCGCGGGCACCAGCCCGCTGCGCCGGGAATGGGTGCGGGACCTGGAGGCCGTGGGCGGCTACCCGGAGCGGCCGCGGCGACTGGCCATCTCCTCGGGGCGCGGGGACGGCGTCCGGGAGGCGCCCCCCGGCGCCCAGCTGCTGGGATGGGCGGGCGAGCCGTGGGTGTCGGCGCAGACGTGGACGCTGTCGGAGGGAGGGGGGAGGGTGGCCGCCGGATCCTGGTGCCTGGCCCAACCCCCTCAGCTGCCCGCGCTCGCGCTTGCCGCCGGCGTGCCCTGGGACGGTGCCCCCGGGGGTCAGGAGCCCTACAACGGACAGGTGGCTGCCCTGGCGGCGGGCGTGGGGTGCGGGCCGGTCACGCATGCGTTTGACCTGGCCTGCACGGTGCCGACCATCAGCGCCCTCGGGCTGGACCAGGATCCGTTCGCGCCCATACCCCCGGCCGGTTCCAGCGCCGGACCATTTCACGACTACGCCTGGTGCACGGCCAACCAGCCCCACCTGACGATTTCCCCGGAGGTCAGCCGCTGGCTGCTCGGCGCGCTGGGCCCCCCGCCAGGCAGACAGGCGGTGCCGGCCCATGACTGATGGTTTTGATCCGAGCACGTTCAACCCCCATGACCCCGGGTTCCTGGCCGACCCGTACCCGACCTATGCCGCGTTCCGCGAGCAGGCGCCGGTGTTCCCGGTCCCCCTCTACGGCAGCGACTGGATGTTCCGGCACGCCGACTGCGTGGAGGTGCTCACCGCCACCGACGTGTGGGTCAAGCACCCGCCGTCGGGCTCGCCGCCGCCGCCCGGACCGTACGGAACGCTGGTGGCGAACTTCCCGGTGGGTCTGTTCAACTCCGACCCGCCCCTGCACACCCAGCTGCGCGGCATCCTGGAGCCGCTGCTGACCACGGCCATCACCGACGCGCCGCCACTGGCGCGGGCCATCGGCGGGCCCCTGCTGGCGGCCGCCCGCCAGCACGGGCGGATGGAGCTCATCTCCGACTACGCCCTGCCGCTGCCCGCCAACGTGCTGCTCACCCTGCTGGGAATTCCCGAGGATCCGATCATCCGCCACGGGCTCATCACCTGGCAGGCGGCGGTCGTGGCCGCCCATGACATCACCCAGAGCGTGGCCGTGCTGGGAGCGGGCGCCACCTGCTCCATGGCCCTCAACGCATACTTTGAGGCCCTACTGCTGGCCCACCGGGCTAAGCCGGCCGAGGGGCTGTTTGCCGCCATGTGCACCGCATTCGCCGATGCCGGCCTCAGCCCCCAGGAGGTGCAGATGTGCGCCATGGACTTCCTCATCGCCGGCTATCTGTCGACCACGTTCATCATCGGCACCGGCATCCGGAACCTCCTGCTCAACCCGGCGCAGCTGCGCGTGCTGCGTCAGGACACCCCGGGGTTGATCGCCCGGGCCGTCGAGGAGATGCTCCGGTTCGACGGCCCGGTTCAGGTCATCGACCGGTACGCCGCGGTCGCCACCGAGGTGGGCGGCCGGCGCTACCCGGAGAACGCCAAGGTGACCGCCGTGGTTGGGTCTGCCGACCATGACCCGGCGGTGTTCAAGGACCCGGAGCGGTTCCACATCCGCCGCCGGAACCGGCGGCATCTGGCCTTCGGCGATGGCATCCACTACTGCATCGGCGCCCCGCTGGCCCGGCTCGTCGCTCCGGTGGCGATCCAGATGCTCCTGGAGGCGTTCCCGAGCCTGGCGCTGGACGGGGATGCACAGTGGCAGACCGACCCGTACCTGCGGGCGGTGACCAGCCTGCCGCTGCGGTTCTAGCGTCCCCGCACCGAGAAGGAGACCACCACCCCTGCTCCCCGCCCGCCGAGGCCGTGACTCCGGGCGAGTTATGGTTGGCGCCATGTGCGCGGCGTCCACGGGTGATGCGGGTCTGGTGGCCACCGGAGCCTGCCTCTGCGGCGCGGTCCGCTACGAGGTCCGGGGCCCGCTGCGTGATGTCCTGGTCTGTCACTGCCTGGAGTGCCGCCGTTGGCACGGCCATGTCTCGGCGAGCACGGCGGCCGACCGGGATGACCTGGTGATCCTCGAGGACGGGGCCCTGCGCTGGATCGACAGCCCCCGCAGTGCCGCCGGCGCCCGCCGCGGATTCTGCAGCCGGTGCGGCTCCAGCCTGTTCTGGGACCCGCCGCGGCGGGCCACGGTGAGCATCTCCGCCGGCACGCTTCAGGGCCCCACCGGCCTGCGCACGACCGGCCACTGGTTTGTCAGCCAGGCCGGCGATTACTACGACCTGCCGGACGACGGCCTGCCCCGCCACCAGGGCAGCGGCGAGGCAGCGCGGCGTTTGGAGGGCGAGTCGCCGCCGGCGGGCTGAGCTCAGCCGGCGGGCGGTTCCGGCCACCGCCGTCCGGCCACCTCCAGCTCGCCCACCTTCAGCGAGCCGATCTCCACCTCCCCGGCGCGCAGCCGGCGGATGACGGCGTTGGCGATCGCCACCCGGCCGATGGCGACAGCGCCGATGGCCAGCGCGGCCACCGACAGTGGGCCCATGGCGGTGGGGCCGATCAGGCGAGCGCCGGTGAGGGTGGCACCGGTGACCTGGGCGGGGCTGGCCTCAGCGCTGCGGGCGCGGCGAGCGAGTGGGCTGCGGACCATCTGGGCACCTCCAGTCGAGGACGGTTCCGGGGGGTATTGGCGGCCAATACGTGTATACGACGCATATAACCCGCCAACAACCCCCCGGCGCCCTCGACCGCCCGGGGTGGCCCCGGGCGGGGGGTGCCGCGCGGAGGAGGCCCGGGCACCCCGCCCGTTTCAGTCCGGGATGTAGGCGAACGAGTCCGGGTTGGGCCCGGTGCGCCCGTCCTCACCCTTGTCCAGGCCGCCGATGGCCGCCATGTCCTCCTCGGAGAGCTCAAAGTCGAACAGCTCAAAGTTCTCCCGGATGCGCGACGGGGTGGTGGACTTGGGGAACACGATGCTGTCCCGCTGGATGTGCCAGCGCAGCACCACCTGAGCCGGGGTCCGATCCAGCCGGGAGGCGATCTCGGTGATCACCCGGTCATCCAGCACGCCACCCTGGGCGATCGGTGACCAGGCCTCGGTCCGGATTCCGCGAGCTTCACCGAAGCCCCGCACCTCGTCGTTGAGCAGGTAGGGATGGAGCTCAATCTGGTTGACCGCGGGGGTGATCTCGGTCTCCTGGGCCAGACGCTCCAGGTGGGCCACCTGGAAGTTGGAAACGCCGATGGAGCGCGCGCGGCCCTGCTGCTTGACCTCCTCCAGGACCTTCCAGGTGGAGACGAAGTCGCCGTCGTACAGGGTCGGCAGCGGCCAGTGGATGAGGAACAGGTCGACGTAGTCGAATCCCAGCTCGCTCAGGGTCTGCTCAAACGCCTGACGGGCGTCGTCCGGGCGGTGGTAGCCGTTGTTGAGCTTGCTGGTGACGAACACCTGCTCACGGTCCAGCCCGGAGGCGCGGAGCGCCTCGCCGACGCCGCGCTCGTTGCGGTACATCTCCGCGGTGTCGATGTGGCGATAGCCGACCTCCAGGGCCTGGCTCACCGCCTCGGCGGTGTCCTCCGGCGGGATCTGAAAGACGCCGAAGCCGAGCTGGGGGATGGTGTGGCCATCGTTGAGTTCGATGTTGGGGACGGTGGAGACGGTGCTCATGGGTGTCGCAGTGCTCCTGTGGTCAGGGGACGGAAAATCTCTGTCGGGTTTCAGTGTTACCCGCCATCCTGATAACGACAAATGATGGTTTCCACAGGTCTATAGTCCTGGGCTATGGATCCCCGGAGGGTGCTCACGTTCCGGGCGGTGGCTCGCCACCGGTCGTTCTCCCGGGCCGCCCGGGAGCTGGCGCTGTCCCAGCCCTCGGTCTCCAACCAGGTGGCCGCCCTGGAGCGCGAGGTCGGCAGCCGGTTGATCGAGCGCCGTCCCGGCGGGCTGCGGCTCACCCGGGAGGGCGAGGTGCTCCTGGAGCACGCCGATGCCATCGCCGAGCGCTTCCAGCTCGCCGAGGCCCAGCTGGCGTCGGCGGCCGAGCAGCAGCGGACGCGCCTGCGGATCGGCGCGCTCCCCAGCGCGCTGGCCGGGTTCGTGCCCGAGGCGATCGCCCGGCTGCGGCGGACCGAGCCGGACATCCGGGTCACCTTTGAGGAGGGCACCTCCGACGTGCTGGCCGGTCAGATCGCCGGCGGGGAGCTGGACCTGGCGATCGCCTACCGGGACTCCACCTGGCCGCGCCCCGACCCGCCCGGCGTCCAGCGCCACCCCCTGCTCCATGAGCGGTTCATGATCGCCCTGCCTCCCCAGCACCGGCGGGCGGCCCAGACCGAGGTCGCCCTGGCCGACCTCCGCGACGACGACTGGACGGCGGCGCTCACCGACGGGGTCATCGTCCGGGCCTGCCGCGCCGCCGGGTTTGAGCCCCACCTGGTCTCGCTCACCCATGACCAGCTGGCCATCCGGGGGCTGATCATCCGGGGCCTGGCGGTGACGCTGGTGGCCGAGTTGCTCGCCGACCCGTTCAAGGACCTCGCGCTGCGACCGATCGCCGACATGACCGTGGAGCGCGACGTCTACGCCCTGCTGCCCCCGGGACGGCGCCACCGTCTGGTGGAGCCGACCCTGGCGGCCCTGGACGCGGTCGCCGGAGAGCTGATCAGCGGCCGGTCACCCGGCGGGCCGGCTGGGATGCCCCGGACCCGGCCAGGGCGCCAGGAACAGCAGCAGGCGTGAGTCGGCAACCGCCTCCACCTCATGGCGCTCGGCGGGCGTGAAGTGCACCAGCCCGTGGCGACCGAGGCGCTGCTCGGTCCCGCCGGCCCGGATCACCACCTCCCCGTCCAGGACGACCACCAGCGCGTGCTCATGCACCTGGTGGTCGGCCAGGCTCTCACCCGCGGGCAGGCGCAGCAGGATGATCCGGTTGGCGTCGTCATCGGAGCGCAGCACCCGGGGGGCGTGCGCATCGACCGGCTCGGAATCCAGCTGCCAGAAGTCCACCGTCGGCTGCCAGCATACCCGGGCCCAACCCGGAGCCGCCGGCCGAATCTGCCAGGCTTGAGGGGATGCAGCTCGGCCGCCACGGAGTCTGGACCTCGTATCGGACCATCGGCGAGGAGAACGCCGGCGAGGCCGCTCGGCTGGTGCAGGATCTGGGGTTCGGCGCCTTCTGGCTGGGGGGCTCACCCCGCCTGGCGTCGGTCCGACCGCTGCTGACCGCCACCGACCGGCTCACGGTCGCCACCGGCATCGTCAACGTCTGGGCCAACCAGCCGGCCCAGGTGACCGCCGAGTACGCCGAGCTGGCGCCGGAGTTCGCCGATCGCCTTCTGGTCGGCATCGGCATCGGACATCCCGAGGCCACCAGCGACTACCGGCGGCCGCTGGGCGCGATGCGCGCGTTTCTCGACGGTCTGGACCAGGCGTCGCCGCCCCTGCCCTCCGACCACCGGTGCCTGGCGGCGCTGCGGTCCCGGATGCTGGAGCTGGCCGGTCAGCGGTCGCTCGGCGCCCACACCTATTTCGTGCCGGTCGACCACACCCGGGCGGCGCGCCGGCAGCTCGGCCCGCAGGTCCTGATCGCGACCGAGCTGGCCTGTGTCCTGGATACCGATCCGGCCTCGGCCCGGGAGAAGGCCCGCGGCTACGCCCGGTTCTACCTGGGCCTGCGCAACTACACCGACAATCTGCGGGAGCACGGGTTCGGCGAGTCCGACCTCGCCGACGGCGGCTCCGACCGGCTGATTGATGCCATCGTTCCCCACGGGACGGCGGAGCAGATCGCCGCCGCCGCCGAGGATCATCTGCAGGCGGGCGCCGACCATGTCTGCCTGCAGCCGGTCGGCCGGACCGGTGTGCCCCGGGAGGAATGGACGGCGCTGGCCGGCGCGCTGGGTCTGGACTCGTCCCGGTGACGGCGCGGGTCATCCTGCTCGACGTCAACGGGACGCTGACCGACCTGGCGCCGATGGGCGCGCCCTGGGACCGCCCGGAGCTGGGCGAGCGCATCCTCGGTGCCGCGGTGCAGACGGCGATGGTCGATGCCCTGCTGGAGACCGGTGACCGGCCGTTCTCCGACCACCTGCGCGCGGCGGTGGCCCAGGTGGCGGCCGAATCCGGGCTGGACCCGGCGGGAAACGACGCCGCGGCGGCCGCAGCCGCCGCGCTGCCCGCCCGCGCCGGCGCCGAGACGGCGCTCGGTCGCCTGGTGGAGGCGGGCCTGCGCCCCGTGGCCCTGACCAACTCGGGCGCCCAGGCCGGCGCGGCCACCCTGCGCCGGTGCGGCCTGGAGCGCTACGTGGAACGCGTCCTCGGGGTGGACGCCGCCCACACATTCAAGCCCCACCCCAGCGTCTACGCCTACGCCCTGGAGACACTCGGCGTGGCGCCCGGCGACACCACCCTGCTCGCCACCCACCCGTGGGACCTGGCCGGCGCGGCCCACGCCGGGATCGCCACCGCCTGGGTCACGCACGGCGCTCAGGTCTGGCCCCAGGTGTTCCCCCCGCCCGACGTGCGCGGCGCCACCCTGGTGGAGACCGTCGAGCGACTGCTTTAGCCGGCGCGCTGCTGCTCTTCCACGGTCATCTCCGCGGTGGGGCGGGCCTCCAGCCGGGCATCGGGGATCGGCTCGCCACTGACGATCGACAGCCCGTAGGTGCCGTCACGCAGGCGCTGCTCGGCCCGTTCCACGGCGGCCAGCTCCTCGCGGAGATCCTCGACGCGCCCGGCATCAAGCTCGTCGTCGTACAGGCTGTCGGCCCCCTCGTCCCCGCCTGGTTCCCGGTTCTGGTCGGACTCCAGCGGGCCGCCGTCCTGGGTGTGCGCTTTCAGGGCTTGTTCAATCCGGACCCGTTCCCGGGCCAGCAGCTCTCGTGCTCGTTCAGGCTCCATGCTTCCGGCAGCCTATCTGAGTCAGCGGGCGCGCCGCAGACGCGCCGGACGCGCCCGCAGGCTGGCCGCCCACGCGGCGGCGATGGCCGCCAGTCCGGCGCCCAGGGCCATCCAGGAGCCGAGGTCGACCCCGCCGAGCAGCGATCCCCCTCCCGGTGGCGTCGCGGTGGCCGCCGGGACGGCCAGAGGATGGCCGGCGCCGGCGGCCAGTTTCTGAATGGCACCCAGGGCGGCTCCCACCATGGGCGTCCCGCGGGGCGGCGCGCTGGGCGGGGCCGCGGCCGCGGCTCCGGGCGCGGCTCCCGCGGCGGCCCCGCCGGAGCCGACCTGGTCGACGCCGAAGCCGGCCGGCATCACCACCAGCAGAGTGCCGTGGTAGACCAGCGACAGCTCTGATCCCAGAAACCGCGCGTAGGCGGCCGGATTGCCCCACAGGGGGCTGACCGAACCCAGATCGGAGGGGGTGGCGATCAGCGCCACCCGGATCGGGTACCCGGCCCGCTGGGCGGAGGCGAGCAGCCGGGTCAGCCGGAACTGCTCGGAGGCGGAGAAGCCGCCGTCGGCCGGGAGGAACAGCGGCTGGGCCGCCAGCACGTCGCTGGCCGGGTCACCGTCGGCGCGGGCCGGCCCCGGCCTGATCCCGGCCAGGGCGGTCAGGCAGACCAGGAGCGCCAGCACACGCAGGCCGGGGAGGGCGCGGTGGAGGCGAAACGGGAGCGTAGAGTCTGGCAACTGGAGCATGTGTCGGCGTTGTGTCAGCCAGCGAAGGGGAGGGCTCGTCCTGGCCGTCATTGTGGCGGCTCTGGCGCTGCCTGCGCCCGCCCTCGCCCACGGGCCGGTCAATCCGTCGGCCTCCAGCTTCCGGGCCCGGCTGGGACCTTTGCCCCCCGGCGTGACCGGGAAGGTCATCGACGGCGACCAGCGCATGTGGCTGGCGGTCAGCCCCGCGCAGACGCTGGTCGTCCTGGACTACCGCCAGGCGCCCTACCTGCGCTTTGACCGGGCCGGCGTGCAGGTCAACCAGAACTCCGAGATGTACTACCTCAACCAGGTGCCGCCGCAGCTCACGCCCCCGGGGGACGGGCCGCAGACACCGCCCCACTGGGTGCCGGTGAGCTCCGGGCACGCCTATGAGTGGCATGACGGGCGGCTCAGCGACCTGGCGGCGACGTCGCTGACGCCGGGGACGCGCTACGTGGGTCAGTGGCGGATCGCCATGCGGCTCAACGGTCGCCCGGCCACGCTGGCCGGAGCCCTGTATTACGCGCCCAGTCCCTCCATCGTCTGGTTCTGGCCGATCATCGTGGCGCTGGCCTGTGTGGCGGCGGCGCTGCGACTGCGGAGGCCGGCGCTGGATCTGCGGCTGGCCCGCGGTCTGGCCGGCGTGGCCCTGGTGGCATTCACGGTGGCGGTGCTGGCGGCGGAGCTGCACGGCCGACCGGACGTTTCGATCGGCCAGGGGGTGGTCCTGGCGATTGCGCTGGGGTTTGTGGGCTGGGCCGGCTGGCGGCTGGTGAGGCGAAAGCCCGGCTGGTTTCAGTTCTTCCTGATCGCCGCGGTCGCCATCTGGGAGGGAGCGTCGCTGATCGGCGTGCTCACCGACGGCTTTGTCCTGCTGGCGCTGCCGCCGGTGGTGGTGCGCCTGGCGGTGATCACCGCGCTGAGCGCCGGGGTGTCGCTGCTGGCGGTGGTGCTGGTGATGGCCGAACGCCCGGGCCGCGGCCGCCGCCCGGCACCGGACGCCCCGACGGAGGCGGCGACGGACGGGGACCAGGACGACGTGACGGCGTGGCAGCCAAGCGCCTGAGGCCTGCGGCCGTCGTCCTGGTGGCGGCCGGCGCCCTGGCCGGGTGCGGGGGGTCGGGGTCCCCGGCGAGCCCGCCGGCCGGCGGGGGGGTGCCGGCGGCGCTGGTCCGGGCGGCCCGGCCGATCGGCCGCGGCGCTCGGTTTCACCCGCCGGCCACCGGCCCGGTCCTGGGTGCCTGCCACCGCGCCCTGGGCGCGCGCGTCGGGGCCCACCTGGAGGTGTTCGGCGCCGACCGGGTGGTGCTGGTCGCCCCCGGGATCGGAGTCCGGCCGCCGGTCCGCCGGGACGCGGGGCGAATCATGGCCGCCCGCTGCTTTGGAGCCCTGGTCACCGTGGATCCGACCGGCGTGGTCCTGACTCGTCCCGGGGTCACGGCCACCCTGGCGGACGTGTTCCGCTCCTGGGGGCAGCCCCTGACCCCCCGGCGCCTGGCCGGGTTCGCCGGTCCGGTGCGGGTCTACGTCAACGGCCGCCGGGTGCTCGGCGATCCGCGGCGGATCCGGCTGTTCCGCCACGCCGAGATCGTCCTGGAGGTCGGTCCCTCCGTGCCCCCGCACCCGTCGTACCGGTTCCCGCCCGGGGCCTGAGGGGTGAACCCACCCGGGACTTAAGGTGCCGGGTTACCCTTGGCCTGTGGCAGCGCTGGAGGTTTCCCAGGACGCGCTTGTGGTCACCCTCTCCGGTTGGGAGCGGGTGGCGGCCATGCGGCGCGAGGTCCGCGTGCCCCTGTCGGCGGTCTGCGGGGTGTGCACCGATGAGGATCCCTGGAGCGCGGTCCGCGGCGTGCGGGTGGCGGGCACCGGAATCCCGGGGGTGGCCGTCTACGGCGTGCGCCGGATGACCGGTGACCGGCCGGACTTCGCCGCGCTGCACGGGCGCGGTCCCGCGGTGCGGGTGGAATGCCGTCCGGATGCCCGCTACCGGAGGCTGCTGGTCACCGTTGCCGACCCGGAGGCCACCGTGGCCGCCGTGCGTGCCGGATGCGGCCGCTCCGCCGCCGCCTGAGCTCGGTCCGAACGCGGACGGGCCGCCTCCCGGCCGACTCGCCGCCGTCGGTATCAGCGAGTAGGTTCTGCTTCGGCGTGGCCGTCGTACGATGTGGGAGAGGTGCAGCCCCGTGGCCGTAAAGGCTGGAGATCTTGAGCAGGATCTGATCGCGTCGCTGGGGGAGTCGATCGGCCGCCAGCTGTCCGACGAGCCGGCAGCCGCCTACCGGGAGTTCGTGCGCCAGTACTACCACTGGGTGCCCGCCCGGGACCTGGCCGATCGGGAGCCGGCCAATCTGTGCGGCGCCGTCGTGGCCCACTGGCGCACCGCCCGCCACCGGGACCCCGGCGAGGCCAAGGTGGCGGTCTATAACCCGGACCCCGAGCGCGATGGCTGGGCGTCCCCGTACACGGTGATCGACATCGTCTCCGACGACATGCCGTTCATCGTCGATTCGGTGACGATGGAGCTGAGCCGGCAGGGATACGGGATTGAGCTGATCATCCACCCGGTCATGCGCGTCGTGCGCGACGTCGAGGGTGACCTGACCGAGGTGCTGGAGCACGGCGCCGCCGCCCAGCGCTTCGTCGCCGAGTCCATGATCCACGTCGAGGTGGTCCGTGAGTCTGACCCCGAGCGCCTCGGGGTGCTGCGGGCCGGGATCGAGCTGGTGCTGGAGGAGGTGCGGGCCGCGGTCGAGGACTGGGCGCCGATGCGTGGGCGCGCGGCCTCCCTGGCCGTCGAGCTGCGGCGCCAGGCGCCGCCGATCGACCGCCACGCGCTGTCGGAGGCCCGGGAATTCCTGGCCTGGCTGGCCGACGATCACTTCACGTTCCTCGGCTACCGGGAGTACGACCTGCGGGGAAACGAGCTGGCCGTGGTGGAGGGATCGGGATTGGGCATCCTGCGCGGCCACCCGCGGGAGCCGGTCAAGCAGCTGGATGAGCGGCGGCTGGAGGTGGCACGGTCGCCGAGCCCGCTCGTCCTCACCAAGGCCAACACCCGGGCCACGGTGCACCGGCCCAGCTATCTCGACTACGTGGGGGTCAAGCGGTTCGCCGCCGACGGGCGTGTGGTGGGGGAGTGCCGCTTCCTCGGCCTGTACACCACCACCGCCTACAAGGCGAGCCCGCGGGAGATCCCGCTTCTGCGCGACAAGGTGGAGGACGTGCTGGAGACGGCCGGCTTCCCCCCGGACAGCCATGACACCAAGGGCCTGATCGACATCATGGAGTCGCTCCCGCGCGACCTCCTGCTCCAGATCGACGGTGACGAGCTGTTTGGGATCGCCATCGGCATTCTCGGGCTGGGGGAGCGCCAGCGGGTGCGGCTGTTTGTCACCCGGGACCAGCTGGACCGGTTCGTGGCCTGCACCCTGTGCCTGCCCCGGGACCGGTTCCACACCGAGAACCGGCTGCACGCCGGGCGCATCCTGGCCGAGGAGTTCGCCGGCGACCAGGTCGACTGGCGCCTGCAGCTCACCGAGTCGCTCATTGTCCGTGTCGACTACGTCATCCACACCCCGCACGGGGTTCCGGAGGACATCGACGTGGCCGAGGTGGAAGCCAGGATCGCCCGGGAGACGCGCAACTGGACCGACGATCTGCGGGCGGCGCTGATCGCTGCCCACGGGGAGCAGCGCGGGGCCGAGCTGCTCGACCAGTACCGCGACGCCTTTCCTCCCGGCTATCGGGCCGACAACCGGGCCGCCCAGGCGGTGCAGGACATCGATGACATCGAGGAGCTGCGCTCGGCCCGGCGGCCGATCCTGACCACGTACCGCCGGGTCTCCGAGAGCGCCCACAACGTCCGCTGCCAGCTGCTGACCGCCACGCCGGTCTCGCTCTCGGAGGTGGTTCCCGTGTTTGAGCACATGGGAGCCCGCGTGGTCGACGAGCGTCCCTATGAGGTCCGCCCCCGGGATCTCAGCCCGGTCTGGATCTACGACTTCGGCCTGACCGTCGATCCGGAGGGGCTGGAGCGGGCCGGCGATGCCTTTGCCGAGGTCTTCCTGGCCGCCTGGTCCGGGGAGCTGGAGGACGACCGGCTCAACGGCCTCGTCCTGGCCGCCGGGCTCACCGGACGGGAGATCGGGGTGGTGCGGGCGATCCTTCGCTACCTGCGCCAGGCCCCGGTGCCGTTCTCTGAGACGTACATGACGCAGACGCTGCTGGCCAACGCCGACATCGCCGTCGGGCTCGTCCGGCTGTTCACCGGGCGCTTCGACCCGGATCTGGACGACCGCTCCGAGGCCGAGCGGATCGCCGGCGAGCTGGATCAGGCCATCGACGCCGTGCAGAGCCTGGACGAGGACCGGATCCTGCGCAGCTTCCTGGCGGTGGTGAGGGCCATGCTGCGCACCAACTACTTCCGGCGCGGCCCGGACGGGGCGCCCCCCGGCCACCTGTCGTTCAAGCTGGACCCGCTGCAGCTGGAGCTTCTGCCCCTGCCCCGGCCGCAGTACGAGATCTTCGTCTACTCCCCGGGGGTGGAGGGCGTGCACCTGCGGGGCGGGAAGGTGGCCCGGGGCGGGATTCGGTGGTCGGACCGGCGGGAAGACTTCCGCACCGAGGTCCTCGGCCTGATGAAGGCCCAGATGGTCAAGAACGCTCTGATCGTGCCGGTCGGGTCCAAGGGCGGCTTCGTGCTCAAACGTCCTCCCGGCGGCGGCCGGACGGAGCTGATGACCGAGTGCATCTCCTGCTACCGCACGTTCCTGCGCGGCCTGCTTGATCTCACCGACAACCGGGTTGGCTCAGAGATCGTCCCCCCGGACCGCGTGGTGCGCTACGACGATGACGATCCCTACCTGGTGGTCGCCGCCGACAAGGGGACGGCCACGTTCTCTGACGATGCCAACGAGATCTCGGCCGAGTACGGGTTCTGGCTCGGTGATGCCTTCGCCTCCGGCGGCTCCCACGGCTATGACCACAAGGCGATGGGGGTCACCGCCAAGGGAGCCTGGGAGTCGGTCAAGCGCCACTTCCGGGAACTGGGTACCGACATCCAGAGTGAGGAGTTCACCGTTGTCGGCATCGGCGACATGTCCGGTGACGTGTTCGGCAACGGCATGCTCCTGTCCGAGCACATCAAGCTGCTGGCCGCGTTCAACCACGCCCACGTATTCCTGGATCCAGATCCCGACCCGGCGGCCGCCTTTGCCGAGCGCCGCCGGCTGTTTGAGCTCCCCGGCTCGGCCTGGGACGATTACGACCGGGAGGTGATCTCCGCCGGCGGCGGCGTCCATCCCCGGACTGCCAAGTCGATCCCGATCTCTCCGGAGGTCCGGGCGGCGCTCGGAATCAAGGCCGATCGGCTGGCCCCCAACGACCTCATCCGCGAGCTGCTGCGGGCGCCCGTCGACCTGCTGTTCAACGGCGGTATCGGCACCTATGTCAAGGCCGCGGACGAGCCGCAGGCGGCCGCCGGGGACCGGGCCAACGACGCCGTGCGGGTCAACGGCGGAGACCTGCGCTGCCGGGTGGTGGGAGAGGGCGGCAACCTCGGCTTCACCCAGCGGGGCCGGATCGAGTACGCGCTGGCCGGCGGTCCCGACGAGTCCGGAGGCGCAATCAACACCGATGCCATCGACAACGTCGCCGGCGTCAACTGCTCGGACCATGAGGTCAATATCAAGATCCTGCTCGGCGACCTCGCCGCCGCCGGCGAGATGACCTTTGACGAGCGCAACCGGCTCCTGGCCCAGATGACCGACGACGTGGGCGAGCAGGTCCGCTACGCCAGCTACATCCAGACCCAGGCGCTCAGCCTGGAGGTGGCGCTGTCGGTGTCGATGGTGGAGGTGCACGCCCGTCTCATCCGGGCGCTGGAGCAGAGTGCGTCGCTTGACCGGGAGCTGGAGTACCTGCCGTCCGAGCAGGTCATCGACGCCCGCCACGGGGAGCGGCGGGGGCTGGTCTCTCCCGAGCTGGCCGTGGTCATGGCCCACTCCAAGATCCAGATCTACACCGAGCTGCTCGACAGTGACGTGCCCGAGGACCCGTACCTGGCCGAGGACCTGACCCGCTACTTCCCGGCGCCGCTGCCGGACCGATATCCCGAGCCGATGCGCCGCCACCACCTGCGACGCGAGCTGATCGCCACCATCATCGCCAACCAGCTGGTCGACCGGGCGGGGGTGACGTTCTTCTTCCGGCTGGCCGAGGAGACCGGAGCCGACGTCGCCACCCTGGCTCGGGCCTACGCTGTGGCCCGCGAGGTGTTCACCATGCGCGACTTCTGGGCGGCGGTGGAGGACCTGGACAACCGGATTGAGGCCGGAACGCAGCTGGCCATGCTCAATGAGGCCCGGCGCCTGGTGGAACGCGCCGCCCGCTGGCTGGTGCGCTCCGGGGCCCGCGGGCGGCTGGACATCTCGGCCCTGGTCGACCGGTTTGCTCCGGCGGCCGAGATGCTGGCCGACGCCCTCCCGGAGGTCCTGCGCGGGCAGGACCGGGAGGCGTTCGCCGACCGACTGGTGGAGCTGGAAGCCGCCGGCGTGCCGGAGGGGCTGGCCCGGCGGGTGGCCAGCATGCCCGCCCTCCTGTACGTGTTCGACATCGTGGTGGAGGCGGCCGAGACCGAGCGCCCCCAGGAGCAGGTCATGGACGCCTACTTTGAGATCGGGGCCCGGCTGGAGCTCGACTGGCTGCGCGACCGCATCCTGGAGCTCCCCCGTGACGATCGCTGGCAGGCGCTGGCCCGCACCGCGCTGCGCGACGACCTGTACCGGCTGCACCGGGCGCTCATCCGGGACGTGTTTGCCGCCGCGGGACGCGATGGCGACCAGCCGGCGGTGGAGGCGTGGCTGGCCGACAACCGGCCGGCGGTGGACCGCGCCCTGGGTGTGCTCGCCGATGTCCGGGCCTCCCGGGAGTACGACACCACCACCCTGCCGGTCGTCCTACGGGAGTTCAAGAACCTTCTGGCCGAGGGCGAGCGGCTTTCCTAGCCCGGGCCACGTAGGCCAGCACATCGATCGCCCAGGCCAGCGCAAAGGCGGCCGGTCCGGTCAGCAGACGTGCGGCGAATCGCGCAGCCACCCGGTCAAGCTATCGTCTGCAGGCCATGGCAACCGTCAAGACCAGCGTCACCGAGCTTCCAGAATCACGCGTGCGCGTGGAGGCCGAGGTGCCGGCCGAGGAGGTGGAGCGCCGCGTCCAGCAGGCGGCCCGCCGGCTCGGCGGCCAGCTGCGCGTCCCTGGGTTCCGTAAGGGCAAGGTTCCGCCCCCGGTGGTCATCCGGCGGCTCGGCTGGGAGGCCGTGTTCGACGAGGCGCTGCGGTCAGCGCTGGGCGAGTGGTACGTGAGCGCCATCGACGAGGCCGGGATCGCGCCCGTGGGCGAGCCGGATATCAACGTCTCCGACGACGTCCCGGGCCAGGGCCAGCCGCTGGCGTTCTCGATTGAGATCGGCGTGCGCCCGGAGGCCCAGCTGGGCGAGTACAAGGGCCTGGAGGTGGGGCGGCGGGAGCCGGCGGTGGCCGCGGAGGCCATCGACGCCGAGATTGAGCGGTTGCGAGATCGCCTGGCCACACTGGACACGGTGGAGCGCCCCGCCGAGACCGGCGACCACGTGGTGGTCGACTACCTGGGCAAGGTCGACGGCGAGCCGTTCGCCGGTGGCGAGGGCCGCGACCAGCTGATTGAGCTGGGATCCGGGCGGCTGATCGACGGCTTTGAGGACCAGCTGGTCGGCGCCACCGCCGGCGAGGAGCGCACCATCAAGGTCACCTTCCCCGAGGACTACCCGGGCGACCTGGGGGGCCAGGACGCCACCTTCGACGTCACGGTCAAGGAGGTCAAGGCCAAGCGGCTGCCCGAGGCCGACGACGACTTCGCCTCCGAGGCCTCGGAGTTCGACACGCTGGAGGAGCTGCGCGCTGACGTCACCGAGCGCCTGCGCCACGCGGACGAGCACGCCATCGAGCGCGAGTTTGAGGAGGCCGTCCTGGAGGCGGCCACCAATGAGGCCCACGTCGAGCTCCCGGACCAGCTCATCCACGCCCGTGCCCACGAGCTGCTGGAGCAGACCTTTTCGGCCCTCGCCCGGCAGGGGATCAGCAAGGACACCTATCTGCAGATCGCCGGCAAGGACGAGGAGTCCCTGGCCCATGACGCCGAGCCGGATGCGGCCGCCGCTCTGCGGCGCGAGGCCGTGCTGGCCGCGGTGGTCGCCGCCGAGAACATCGAGCCCAGCGACGAGGACCTGGTCGACGCCCTGCGGCCGGCCGCCGAACGAGACGGCTCCGATCCCGCCGAGCTGGTGGAGCAGCTGCGTCAGGCCGGGCGCCTGGAGCCGCTGCGCGAGGACGTGGCCAGCCGCCAGGCGCTGGAGCTGCTCGTCCGCGAGGCCCAGCCGATCTCGGTGGAGCAGGCCAAGGCGCGGCAGAAGCTGTGGACGCCCGGCAAGGACGAGCCGGCCGACGAGGGCAGCGGGGCCGAGTCAGGGTCAGGGTCAGGGTCAGGCGCTGGACAACTCTGGACGCCGGGCAGCTGACCACCGGTCGGCGACCGGAACCGTCCCCTCTGTGAGTCTGCAGAACACCCGCCGGTGCGGCGGCGGCCGATTGCTACAGTCGGCAGGATTCCACTGCAGGACGCAAAATGAAGCGAGGACGATGAGCCCACTGGTACCGATGGTCGTCGAGCAGACCTCCCGCGGGGAGCGCGCGTTCGACATCTACAGCCGATTGCTCAACGAGCGGATCGTCTTCCTCGGCACGCCGGTGGACGATCAGATCGCCAACCTGATCGTCGCTCAGCTCCTGCACCTGGAGTCCGAGGATCCGGACAAGGACATCTCGATCTACATCAACTCCCCCGGCGGATCGGTGTACGCCGGGCTGGCGATCTACGACACGATGCAGTTCATCAAGCCGGACGTCCAGACGATCTGCGTCGGCATCGCCATGTCGATGGGGGCGCTGCTGCTGGCCGGCGGCGCGGCCGGCAAGCGGATGGCGCTGCCCAACGCCAAGATCCTGATCCACCAGGTGTCCTCAAGCTTTCAGGGGCAAGCGACCGATATCGAAATCCATGCCCGGGAAATCATCGATGTCCGCCGCCGGCTGGACGAGATCATTGCCAAGCACACCGGCAAGGATCTGGAGAAAGTACGGCAGGACACCGAACGTGATTACTTCATGAGCTCCGAGGAGGCCAAGGAGTACGGAATCATCGATCGCGTGATCTCACAGCACTAGGGGTTCGCCTTTCGGTCCTCGGACCGATAGGCTGGCCGCCTGGCGCTGGAGACCGCCGACCGAGTCGAGCTCTGGGAGGGGATTCATGGCACGTCCGACCGACTCCAACGAACAGCTTCTGTGCAGCTTCTGCGGGAAGTCGCAGCGTCAGGTCAAGAAGCTGATCGCCGGGCCCGGCGTCTACATCTGCGACGAGTGCATCGACCTCTGCAACGAGATCATCGATGAGGAGCTGACCGCTCCGCCCAGCTTCGATATCGAGAACCTCCCCAAGCCGCGGGAGATCTACGACGTCCTCAACGAGTACGTCGTCGGCCAGGAGCAGGCCAAGCGGTCGCTGTCGGTGGCGGTCTACAACCACTACAAGCGCGTGCAGATGATGCAGTCCGATGAGCACGACATCGAGCTGCAGAAATCGAACATCCTCCTGCTTGGCCCCACCGGGTGCGGCAAGACGCTGCTGGCCCAGACCCTGGCCAAGATCCTCAACGTCCCGTTCGCCATTGCCGACGCCACCGCGCTCACCGAGGCCGGCTACGTCGGTGAGGACGTCGAGAACATCCTGCTCAAGCTCATCCAGGCCGCCGACTACGACGTCAAGAAGGCCGAGACCGGGATCATCTACATCGACGAGGTCGACAAGATCGCCCGCAAGGCCGACAACCCGTCGATCACCCGCGACGTGTCCGGTGAGGGCGTCCAGCAGGCTCTGCTCAAGATCCTGGAGGGCACCACGGCCAGCGTCCCGCCCCAGGGCGGGCGCAAGCATCCTCACCAGGAGTTCCTGTCGATCGACACCACCAACGTGCTGTTCATCTGCGGCGGAGCGTTCGCCAATCTGGACCGGGTGATCGAGCGGCGGATCGGCCACCAGGGCGTGGGCTTCGGCGCCGCCATCCAGTCCAAGGAGCAGCGCGACACCGGCCAGATCTTTGAGCACTGCCTGCCCGAGGATCTCATCCAGTACGGGCTGATCCCGGAGTTCATCGGCCGCCTGCCGGTGATGTCGGCCATCCACCAGCTGGACCGCAACGAGCTCATGCAGATCCTCACCGAGCCGCGCAACGCCCTGGTCAAGCAGTTCCAGCGCTTCTTCCAGTTCGACGGCATCGAGCTGGTGTTCGCCGACGAGGCTCTGTCCTCCGTCGCCGACAAGGCGCTGGAGCGGGAGACCGGCGCCCGCGGCCTGCGCTCCATCATCGAGGAGGTCCTGCTGGAGGTGCAGTTTGAGCTGCCCTCCCGCCGGGATGTGCGCAAGTGCGTCGTCACCCGGGAGACGATTGAGAAGGGCGTCTCGCCCACGCTGGTCACGGTGGCGGCGCCTGACCAGGACGAAGCGGCCGCCTGAGCGACGCCGTCGGAGGGGGCCCGGGCGACCTGGTGTGAGAGGTCGCCCCTAGACTGACGGTCGATGCCGGACCTGGAACAGACCAAGCGCTACGACCCCACCGAGGTGGAGCCTCGGATCATGGAGAAGTGGCTGCAATCCGGGCTGTTTCATCCCGAGCCGGAGGGCACCCCGGACGAGAACTACTCGATCGCCATCCCGCCCCCCAACGTGACCGGGGTGCTCCACATGGGGCACGCCCTGAACAACTCCATTCAGGACTGCCTGGTCCGGACAAACCGGATGCGCGGCCGGCGGACGAAGTGGATCGTGGGCACCGACCATGCCGGCATCGCCACGCAGGCTCAGGTGGAGCGGGCGCTGATCGCCGAGGGCGCCAACCGGCGTGACCTGGGGCGCGAGGCGTTCGTCCAGCGTGTCTGGGAGTGGCGGGAGCGCTACGGCGGGACGATCATTGAGCAGCTCAAGCGGCTGGGCGCCTCGGCCGACTACGAGACCGAGCGCTTCACGCTGGACGAGGGGTACGCCCAGGCGGTGCTCAAGGTGTTCGTGTCGCTGTACGAGAAGGGCTACATCTACCGCGACCGCTACATGGTCAACTGGGACCCGGGGACCGGTTCGGCGATCTCCGACCTGGAGGTGGAGCAGCGCGAGGTCCGGGACACGCTGTACTACATCGATTACCCGCTGGCCACCGGCTCCGGGGCGATCACCGTCGCCACCGTGCGCCCGGAGACGATGCTGGCCGATTCGGCGATCGCCGTGCACCCGGAGGACGAGCGCTACCGGCGGCTCATCGGTGAAAAGGCCATCCTGCCGCTCGTCGGGCGCAAGCTCA
The DNA here is from genome assembly GCA_963753235.1 of uncultured Solirubrobacteraceae bacterium. Classification (GTDB taxonomy): domain Bacteria; phylum Actinomycetota; class Thermoleophilia; order Solirubrobacterales; family Solirubrobacteraceae; genus Palsa-465. The sequence continues at coordinate 818,182 of CAVWBJ010000003.1, forward strand.
AGATCATCGCCGACGAGTACGTGCGCCCGGACTTCGGCACGGGCGCGCTGAAGATCACGCCCGCCCATGATCCCAACGACTTTGAGATCGGCCGCCGCCACGGCCTGCCCCAGCCGTCGGTGATCGGCGAGGACGGGCGCATCACCGCCGAGGCGCCGGAGCGCTTTCAGGGGATGAGCGCCGAGGAGGCCCAGCGCGCGGTGGTGGCCGAGCTCAACCAGCAGGGCCTGATCGCCCGCACCGAGCCCTACACGCACACGGTGCCGTTCTCCCACCGCTCCGGCCAGCGGATCGAACCGCTGATCTCGCTGCAGTGGTTCATGGCCATGGACGAGTTGGCCCGGCCGGCGATCGAGGCCGTGACCAGCGGGCGGGTGCGGTTCTTTCCAGAGAACCAGGCCAAGGTCTATCTCGACTGGATGGAGAACATCCGGCCGTGGTGCATCTCCCGCCAGCTGTGGTGGGGCCATCAGATCCCGGTCTGGTACCGGGACCTGGAGACCTACGTCGGCACCGAGCCGCCCCGGGGGGAGGGCTGGCAGCGCGACCCCGACGTACTGGATACCTGGTTCTCCAGCGCGCTGTGGCCGTTCGCCACGCTCGGCTGGCCCCGGGAAACCCCGGATCTGCAGGCGTTCTATCCCACGGATGCCCTGGTCACCGCTCGGGACATCATCTTCCTGTGGGTGGCCCGGATGATCATGATGGGCCTGGAGTTCACCGGCGCCGAGCCGTTCTCCGAGGTCTACATCACCCCCATCATCCAGGCCCCGGACGGCCGACGCATGTCGAAGTCGCTCGGCACCGGGATCGACCCGCTGGACCTGATCAACGGTGGTCCGCGCCCGCCCGTGTTCCCCCAGGGAGGCGACTTTCCCGGCTACGGCGCCGACGCCGTGCGCTGGGGGCTGCTGGCCATGTCCTCGGGCCAGGACGTCAGCTTCAGCGAGGACAAAGTGGCCCAGGGCCAGCAGCTGACCAACAAGCTGTGGAACGCTGCCCGGCTCATCCTGCTGGGGGTGGGCCCGGACGCCCGCGCCGCGGTTCGGCCCAACGCGGTGGAGGACCGCTGGATCCTGTCCCGGCTGGAGCGGGCCCGGAGCGAACTGGCCGCGCGCATCGACGCCTATGACTTCTCCCACGCTGCGCTGGGCCTGTATGACTTCGTCTACGGCGAGTTGTGCGACTGGTACCTGGAGCTGGTCAAGCCCCGGCTGCGGGCCGGCGAGGGCGAACTGGCGGCCACGCTCCTGCACGTGCTCACCGAGACGGTGGCGCTGGCCCATCCGCTGATCCCGTTTGAGACCGAGGAGATCTACGCGTTCATCCCGGGGACCGAGGGGCTGCTGGCCGCGCGGGTCAACCCGCCGGCGGCGGACACGGAGACGGACGCGGAGGCCGAGGCGACCGTCCAGCGCGCCATCGCCGCCGTCCAGGCGCTGCGGCGCTGGCGCGACCTGACCCGCGTCCCGGCCGGAGCCACCATCTCGGCCCGCGTTGAGGCCAGCGGCTACGACGACACCCTGGATCACATCGTCCGCCTGGCCCGGCTCAACCTGGCCAACGGCGCCTCCGCCGATCCGGTGGCCACGGTGCCGGTGCCGGGAGGCACGGTGCAGATCCTGCCCAGCGCCGAGCTGGACCTGGATGGCGCCCAGCGCCGGCTGGCGGAGCAGCGGGCCAAGCTGGAGGCGGAGATCGAACGGGCGGAGCGCAAGCTGGCCAACCAGGGGTTCGTGGCCAAGGCCCCGCCGCCGGTGGTGCAGGCCGAGCGCGACAAGCTCGCGCGCCTGCGCGGAGAGCTGGAAGCGTTGTAACCATGACTCCGGACGAGGCCGAGCGGTACCTGCTGTCGCTGGAGCTGTTCGGCATGCGGTTCGGTCTGGACCGGATGCGCCGGCTGATGACGGCGCTCGGTCACCCGGAGCGCAGCTTTCGCTCGATCCACGTGGTCGGCACCAACGGCAAGTCCTCGACCACGCGGATGATCGCCGCCATCCTGGCCCACCATGGCCTGCGCACCGGCGCCTACCTGTCGCCCCACCTGGTCTCCTTCGGCGAGCGCATCCGGGTCGATGACCGAGATCTTCCGCGCCCTCAGTTCGCCGCCGCCGTGGCCCGCGCCGCCCGGGCGGCCGAGCTCGTCGACCGGTCCCTGGAGGCCGGAGACCAGGTGACCCAGTTTGAGGCCCTGACCGCCGCCGCCTACTCGGAGCTGGCCCGCCAGCAGGTGGAGGTGGCCGTGATTGAGGCCGGTCTGGGCGGCCGCTACGACGCCACCAACGTGATCCCGTCCTCGGTCCAGGTGCTGACCAGCGTGGGGCTGGAGCACACCCGCTGGCTGGGCCCCACCCTGGTCGACATCGCCGAGGAGAAGCTCGACGTCGTGCAGCCATCCGGGACCCTGGTGCTGGGGGAGGGACTTGATCCCGAGGTGGTGGCGGTCGCCGAGCGGGTGTGCGCGGAGCGGGGCGCCCGGCTGGTGGCGGCCGGCACCGAGCCCGGCGTGCCCGTGGCCGCTCCAGGGCTGTATCAGCGCCACAACTTCGCCCTGGCCCGCGTGGCCGCCGAGGCCTTCCTGGGCACGCTGCGGCCCGAGGCGGTGGCTGCGGCGGCGGCCGCCGTGCGCGTTCCCGGTCGCCTCCAGCAGATCGGCTCAGACCCGGTGACGCTGATCGACGGCGCCCACAACAAGGACGGGATGCGCGCCCTGGCCGAGTCGCTCCCGGAACTGGTGGCCGACCACGAGCGCGTGGTGGCGATCATCTCCATCCTGGACGACAAGGACGCGGCCGGCATGCTGGCCACGCTCAACTCCGGCGGGGTGCGGATCGACGCGCTCATCCTCACCAGCAGCCGGAACCCGCGAGCCCTGCCCCCGCCCACCCTCCAGTCGCTCAACCGCCAGCTGCACGGGCCCCCCTCCGAGATCATTCCGGATCCCCAGGCGGCACTGGCTCACGGCCGGGAGCTGGCCGGACCCGACGGGGTGGTCATCGCCACCGGTTCGTTGTACCTGATCGCCGATCTGCTCGCCCACGGTCCCCGGGAGCGGGCCTCCAGCCTATGAGCGCCGGCCACCCGCCCATGCCCATCCCGCCAGCCCAGCCGTGAACGACCGCGACGATCAGCCCAGCTTCCTGACCATGATCGGACTGGTGGCGCTGGTGGTGGCCGTGGTCATCCTGGTGTTCTTCGCCATCGGCTATCTGTTTGGACGCGCGTTTCTGTAGCCCGATTTGGGCAAACCGGGAGAGGAACCGGGTTGAAGACGGCGTATTGATATGCGCCGCACAAAGTCGGCGCCCACTACACTCGCCCCCCACACATGCTGCCCTACGCGATCTTCGGCATAAGCAACAGCGCCCTGAACCTGGCCGTGGAACTGGTCATCCTGTTCCTCGTCGTCATCTGGTTTGCGCTGATCTACTGGACCTACGCGGATGCCCGGCGGCGGATCGCCGATCCGCTGCTCGTCGGCTGCGCCACCCTGGCGTCGGTGTTCCCCTATGTGGGCACGATCGTCTACATGATCGTTCGCCCGCCGGAATACCTGGACGACGTGCGCGAGCGCGAGCTGGAGATGCAGGCCGCCGAGGCACGGCTGGCGGAGCTGGGGTACCACCTGTGCCCGCACTGCGATTACGAGGTGGAGAAGGACTTCCTGCGCTGCCCCAACTGCATGCGCAAGCTCAAGGACCCGTGCCACTCGTGCGGGCGGCCCCTGGACCCGACGTGGAAGGTGTGCCCCTTCTGCGAGGCCGAGATCGGCGCGGGCGCGGGAGCACCGATTCCACGTCGGGCTCGCCGGCGCACGGAGAAATCCGAGCTGTCCGCGCCCGAGCAGCCGACGACGTACTAGACCCCCCTCACTCCTGAAGGAGACCTGCCGCCGTGGAGCGCACGCTCATCCTTGTCAAGCCTGACGCCTTCGCCCGGAACCTGACCGGGGAGATCATCGCCCGCTTTGAGCGCAAGGGACTGCGCCTGGTGGGGCTCCAGCTGATGACCATGAGCCGCGAGCTCGCCTCCCAGCACTACGCCGAGCACGAGGGCAAGCCCTTCTATGAGGAGCTGGTCACCTTCATCACCTCCGGCCCGCTGGCGGCCATGGTCCTGGAGGGCGAGTCGGCGATCGTCGCCGCCCGTCAGGTGATCGGCGCCACCAACCCGCTGGAGGCGACCACCGGGTCGATCCGCGGCGACTATGCGGTGGCCGTCGGCCAGAACATGGTCCATGGCTCCGATGCGCCGGAGTCGGCGGCCCGCGAGGTCGGCCTGTTCTTCCCGGACCTCGCCTCCTGAGCTGGCGCCCCCGCGGCTGATCCTGGCCTCGGCCTCACCGCAGCGCCGAGCCATCCTGGAGCAGATCGGAATCCCATTTGAGGTCCGGGTCTCCGGCGTCGACGAGCTGGAGCAGGGCCCGGCCGCCGAGGTGGCGCTGGAGAACGCCTACCGCAAGGCGGCAGCGGTGGCGGCGGCCGCGGATGACGGCCGCCCCGCCCTGCCCGTGCTGGGGGTCGACACCGTGGTCGCCCTGGGTGCCCGCAACTTCGGCAAGGCGGCCGATGCCGCGGAGGCGCGCGAGATGCTCGGCGACCTGGCCGGGCGCCGCCATCTCGTCGTCAGTGGCATCTGCCTGATTGAGGGCGACCGCGTCCGGACCGCGGCGGCCCAGACCGCGGTGGAGTTCCGCGCGCTGGACGGCGCGGCGGTGGACGCGTACGTGGCCACCGGCGAATGGCGTGACCGGGCCGGCGCCTACGCCATCCAGGGGCGGGGGGCGGTGCTGGTGGCGCGGATCGACGGCGACTACCTCAACGTCGTCGGCCTGCCGGTGTCGGCGCTGGTCGATCTGGCCCCGGGGTTGATCGGCGACTGACGTAGAGGTACGCTCGCGCCGCCTTTCGTCGTCGACTGCACCTTGGAGGAGATGTGTCTGACGCGAGCGCATCACCCACCCCCTCGCCCGCCGCGGCGAGCACTACGCCCAAGCTGTTCATCCGCCAGTCGTCGGGCCTGGTTCGCAACGTCAGCGTCACCAACGCGCTGTTCTTCAATGTGGCCGCGTTCGTCGGCGTCGGCCTCACGCTGTACACCATCTTCTACTCGCTGCCGCTGGTGCCGATGTGGAAGGCGGGTCCGTTCTCGGCCTACGGGTGGGCGGCGATCATCGCCGGGCTGTTCTGCATTCTGCTGGCGGTCATCTTCGCCTCGCTGACCTCGGTGATGCCGCGCTCCGGCGGCGACTACGTGTTCTCCAGCCGCATCCTGCACCCATTCCTGGGCTGGCTGGAATCCTGGACGCTGGTCATCGCCTCGGTGCTGATCATCGCGTTTGAGGTTCCGCTGGTTCTGCGCAACCTGCAGATCACCGCCCGGATCATCGGCATCGGCGCCGGCGGGTCGTTCTTCACCGGCGCCAACTCCTGGTTCACCGATGCCACCGGATCGATCACCGGCACCCCGGGGTTCATCGCCTCGCTGGTCGTCCTGGCCGGGATCGCCGTCATCTGCCTGCTGCCCACCCGTTCGTTTCACCGGGTGGTGACCGCCCTGGCCGGATTCGGCGTGGCCTGCTTCGTCCTCATGTTCATCTTCGGCCTGCTGGCCACCCACCGGGGGAGCTTCATCCACAACCTGCCCCACTACACCGCCGGGGTCAGCGCCGCCAAGATCGCCGCCTCTGGCAAGGCGGCCGGGGTGGTGGGGGGAGCGAGCCAGAGCTTCCTGGGGCGGATCTTCTCGACCAGCACGTTCCCCCTGGTGCTGTCGGTGCTCCTGTTTCAGTTCATCGGCTTTCAGTACTCGGCCTACATCGCCGGCGAGGTCCGCGGCAACGTGCGCCGCGGCGTGCTGGTGGCGCTCATCGGCGCCCTGCTCATCGGCGTGCTCGCCAACTCGGTCTATGTCGACGCCATCTCGTCGCACTTCGGCTTCAACACCCAGGTGTCCTGGGGCGCGAGCTACTGGGGATTCCCCAACACGCTCTCGCCGCTGCCGCTGGGCCAGCCGAACGCCATGCCCCTGCTGGCGGTCATCGCCAACAAGAGCCTGTGGCCGCTGTGGGCGCTGATCAGCCTGGGCGGGACCGTGTTCCCGTTCCTGCTGTGCCCGGTGTACATCAACTTCATCAGCCGCATGCAGCTGGCCTGGAGCCTGGACCGCCAGATGCCGGAATGGTTTGGCAACGTCTCCGAGCGGCTGCGCGCGCCGGTGAACGCCATCATCGCCACCCTCGCCCTGACCGCCCTGTTCCTGTTCTTCCAGAGCTACCAGGCGCTGCCGACGTTCCTGGCCACCACCGGCCACAAGCTCAACCTGGCCGGCACCGCCTGGTTCTCCATCACGATGGCGCTGCTCACCTGGACACTGCCCGGGGTCAACGCCATGCTCGTCCGCTGGCGGCGCCCGGACCTCGTCCGCAACGCCCCGTTCCGCCGCGCCCTGCCCTGGATCGGCCTGGGCTGGATCGTGTTTCCGGTGTGGATCTACATCTTCGCCGTGTTCAAGCCGATCGTGAACGCGCTCCAGGCGGGCGGCGCCCTCACCTATCTGGAGACGAACGGGATCATTGACGCCGGCGTCTTCTACCTGCTCGGCATCGTCATCTTCTTCATCATGCGCTACCGAGCGCAGCGCGCGGGCGTGGACGAGAAGATGCTGTTCACCGAGCTTCCGCCGGATTAATCGCCCCACCCACCATGGCCAACGCCACCCGGTTGTACATCGCCTCCGACCTGCACGCCGCCGAGAAGGCCTGGCGCAAGTTCGTCAACGCCATCAAGCTCAACGTCTACAAGGCCGACGTGGCCCTGCTGGCCGGCGACCTCACCGGCAAGGCGATCGTCCCCATCCTCAACGACAACGACCGCTATGAGACCGACCTGTTCGGCGTGCATCGCACCGCCCGCAGCGCCGAGGACCTGGCCCAACTGGAGCGTGACATCGCCGACGTCGGCTACTACTCGTTTGTCACCACCGCGGCGGAGGCCGAGCGGCTGGCCGCCGATGAGCCGGGCCGCGATGCCCTCCTGCACCGGTTGATGAACGAGCGGGTGCAGGAGTGGCTGGCCCTGGCCACCGAGCGGCTGGCCGACAGCCCGGTCCCGCTCTACCTGATCCCCGGCAACGACGATGATTTTGCCATCGACGACGTGCTCAACGCGCCCGGCTGGGGGCCGGTCAACGCCGACGGCCGAGTGGTCGACCTCCCCGGCGATCTCCAGCTGCTGGCCAGCGGCTGGTCCAACCGCACCCCCTGGCAGACCCCGCGGGAGGAGTCAGAGGACGAGCTCTACGCCCGCCTTGACACTCTGGCCCGCCAGGTCCGCGACCCCCGCCGATCGGTGTTCATGATCCACGTGCCGCCCCATGACTCCGGCCTGGACACCGCGCCGCTGCTCGACGAGAACCTCCGGCCGACCGTCTCGGCCGGCGACGTCCTGCGCGGTCCGGTCGGTTCCACCGCCGTCCGGCGGATCATCGAGGACTACCAGCCGGTGCTCGCCATCCACGGCCACATCCACGAATCCGGCGGCGAGCGCAAGATCGGCACCACGCTGTGCATCAACCCGGGCAGCGAGGCCAACCATGGCATCCTGCGCGGCTATCTGATCGACATCGGTCGCAAGGGGATTGAGCTCTCCCAGCGCGTGGAGGGCTGACCCGGCGGGGCGGGGCGGGGCGGGGCGGGGCGACCGGGGTGACCGGGGTGACCGCGGGGGCGCGCCGGCGAACTTTGCGGATTCACTCGCAGCAGGTGCGACTGAATCCGCAAAGTTCACCCCCCTCCTCGGCGGAGACCTCCGGCCGGCGCTTCACCGCCGCGGCGCGCGGCGGGCGAGTGACCGCTCACGCCACCCCGCAGAACCGCATCGCCGCCACCGCCAGCGCCTGGGCGCAGCCCACCAGCCCGTCGACCGGCACGTACTCATCGATGGTGTGCGCCACCGTGGCCCCGTCCGGGTCAAACCCGGGCGGGCCGTAGCCCACCGACGGGATCCCGGCCAGGTGGGTGAAGGTGGCGCCGTCATACCAGGAGTCCAGGCCGCCGAGCTCCCGGCGCCGGCCGACGTCGGCGCTGGCGTCCAGCACGGTGGCCACCACCGGCAGCGCCGGATCGATCTCCATCGGCATGACGTGATTGGGCCACCACTCCACCACCGGCGGGTGCTCGGCCAGCCAGTCGTCGCGCTCGGCGCAGCGGCTCCGGATCCAGTCCTCCACCTCCCGCCGGACGGCCGAACCCCAGCCCTCGGCGTCGGCCATCGCCGGGACGTACAGGACGGCGATCGTCAGCGCGCAGGAGGACGGGTAGGTGACCGGCCACTCGCCGCCCTCCACCATGGTGGGCAGCAGCGACGGCACCGAGACGTGGGGGTGGCGCCAGCGCGGGTCGTCCGCCCAGCGCTGGCGCAGGGCCGCAATCGCCTCCAGCACCACCCCGGCCTTCTCAATCGCGTTGACCGCGCCCCCCGCCCGCCAGCCCGGGTGGCGCACCTCGGCGTGCCCGGGCCGGCCGGGGACGCGGATGACGCCGTACTCCGAGCCCCGGCAGGCCACCCAGGCGCGGAAGTCGGTCGGCTCGGTCACGATCCCGGCGTCGGCGCGCAGTCCGCGGCGGACGAGCGCGCTGCCCCCCGCGCCGGAAGACTCCTCGTCGGTGTTGGTGGCCAGGATCAGGTCGCCGGCCAGCCGGATCCCCAGCCCCGCCAGCGTCTCGGCGGCAAAGGTCATGGCGGCGATGCCCCCCTTCATGTCGCAGGCGCCGCGGCCGTACAGCCGCCCGTCGCGGACCTCCGGGGAGAACGGATCGCTGGTCCACTGCTGGCGCGGCTCACCGGAGACCACGTCGATGTGTCCGTTGAGGAGAAGGCCCCGCCCGCCTCGCCCGGTCTGGGGCCCGCCGGCGGAGGCGGCTCCGGGAATCCGGGCGATGAGCTGGGGGCGCCCGGCGAAGTCCAGACCAGGGGGGACGAGGGGCGCACCGGCCATGGCCTCGGCGTCGGGCTCAAACAGGTCGATCGCCGCCCCGGCGCGGGCCAGACGATCGGCCAGGCAGCGCTGGCAGTCCGCCTCGTCCCGCGGCGGGTCGCCGACGTTGCGGGCGGTGGTGTCGTAGCTGATGAGCTGCGACGCCAGCTCCACCAGAGCATCGGCGTGATCGGCGATGGCGGCGCAGGCCCGTTGTTCATCGGCGGTGAGGGGCATCGACGGGCAACCTAACACTGACGGCAGGGCGGGGGCCGTAACCTTTGTGGGCGGTGAGCGAGGAGACGAAGGAAACGGCCCCGCCCAGCCCGGACGGGGCTCCCGAGATGCTCGACGAGGCCCGGCGGCTGGTCGACCTCGCCCGGGAACGCGACATCGTCCTGCGACTGCTCGGCGGGTTGGCGATCCGGCTGCTCACCCCGGAGCTGCCCCCGCGCACCCGGGTGGGGCAGGACCTTGACTTCGGCTCGGTCAAGTCCAGCCGGAAGGCGCTGATCGAGCTGCTCGCCGAGGAGGGGTACGTGGCCGACCGCAACTTCAACGCGCTGTACGGGGACAAGCAGCTGTACTTCGCCCACGGCACCCACGGCCACGCCGTGGACGTGATGATCGACCGGCTCCACATGTGCCACACCGTCCCGTTCGCCGACCGGGCCACCGTGCTGCCCTACACGCTCTCGCCGGTCGATCTGCTCCTGTCCAAGCTGCAGATAGTGGAGCTCAACGAGAAGGACCTGGACGACATCCTGCGCCTGCTGGTCAGCTTCGGACTGTCGGACGACGCCGGGGAGGGGGGAGGCGTCGCCGGGGAGGGGGGAGGCGTCGCCGGGGAGGGGGGAGGCGTCGCCGGGGAGGGGGGAGGCGGCTCCGGCGGGGACCCGGTCATCGACCTGTCGGCGATCGCCGAGCTCGTCGGCGACGACTGGGGATGGTTCAAGACGATCAGCCTCAACCTGGACCGGATCGATACCGCTCTGGCCGCCGGCACGCCGCCGCTGCCGGCCGCCGCCCGGCGGGATCCGTACGCGGCGGTGGCGGCGCTGCGCCGCACCCTGGAGGAGACGCCCAAGAGTCGCCGCTGGCGGCTGCGGGCCAAGGTGGGCGAGCGCAAGCGCTGGTACGAGCTGCCGGAGGAGACGCCGCACCACTGAAGCGGTGCCCGTGGCGACGGGAGTGCAGTTTTCCTCTCAACTTCACGGCAAATTTTCCTCGGCTGCGTTTCCAGGGATTTTCCTTGAGTGAAGGGATCCCGCGGCCCGCGTCGAGGAGCGCGTGTTCGATACACTCCGCGTCGGACGAAGCTGGCTGATTGGTCGGGGTCCGTCTGCAACTCCCCGCTTCGCCCGCCGTTCCCCCTACCTCCACATCTCTTGGGCTTTTTCACGTATCTGACCGGTTTCGGCGGCCGCGACATGGCGGTTGACCTGGGAACCGCCAACACTCTCGTCTACGTCCGCGGGCGCGGAATCGTGCTCTCTGAGCCGAGCGTCGTCGCCGTCGATTCGCGCACCGGCGAGGTCCACGCCGTCGGCATCGAGGCCAAACGGATGCTCGGCCGCACGCCTGGCACCATCTCCGCCATCCGGCCGCTCAAGGACGGCGTGATCGCCGACTTTGAGGTGACCGAGGAGATGCTCCGGCACTTCATCCAGAAGGTGCACCAGAACCGGTGGGCGCACCCCCGCGTGGTGGTGTGCGTCCCGTCCGGCGTCACCGGCGTCGAGAAGCGGGCGGTGGAGGAGGCCTGCCTGAGTGCCGGCGCCCGCCAGGCCTACCTGATTGAGGAGCCGATGGCCGCGGCCATCGGCGCCGGGCTTCCGGTGGGCGAGCCGACCGGCTCCATGGTCGTCGACATCGGCGGCGGCACCAGCGAAGTGGCGGTCATCTCGCTCGGCGGGATCGTGGTGTCGCAGTCGATCCGGGTCGGCGGCGATGAGCTCGACGAGGCGATCATCAACTACGTCAAGCGCGAGTACAAGCTGCTCATCGGTCAGCAGACCGCTGAGGAGGTCAAGCTGGAGATCGGCTCGGCCCACACCATGCCCGAGGAGGTCCAGGCCGAGATCCGGGGCCGGGACATGGTCTCCGGTCTACCCAAGACGGTCATCCTCACCAGCGAGGAGATCCGGGGCGCGCTGGAGGAGCCGGTGTCACAGATCATCGACGCCGTCAAGCAGACGCTGGACCGCACTCCACCGGAGCTGGCCTCTGACATCATGGATCGTGGCATCATGTTGGCCGGAGGCGGCTCGCTGCTGCAGGGTATTGAGGAGCGGCTGCGTCATGAAACGCAAATGCCCGCGCACCTGGCGGAGTCTCCGCTGACGTGCGTAGCGGTGGGCTCAGGCCGTTCGCTGGAGGAGTTTGAGGCCATCCACCGGTCAAGCAAGAATTCCCGTAACCGGCGCCGTCGGTAATACCGTTGAGGCAACCGGCGCGGTGCCAGGCCAAAACTTGGAGACACGGATCACGTGCATGACAAACAGGTACGGCGACGCCGAGCGGTGCTCGGACTGCTTGTCGTCGTTTCCCTGATTCTGCTCACTGCGTATTTCGGCGCTTCGCCGAACAGTCCGCTGCACTCTGTGCAGCGGGGGATCGTGCAGGTCATCTCGCCGGTGCAGTCCGGGGCGAGCAAGGTCCTGTCCCCGGTCCGCGACGTGGCCAACTGGGTCTCGGACACGCTGCGGGCCAAGTCCCAGCGGGACCAGCTCCGCCGGCAGGTCAACCAGCTGACCGCCGAGGTCGACACGCTCAAGACCGAGCAGCTGCGCAACGCTCAGCTGGCCCGTGAGGTCAAGCTGGACGAGAACATCGGCATGGCCAACTACCACCCGGTGGGGGCCAACGTGATCGGTCGGGATCCCAGCCTCTGGTATCAGCAGGTGACGGTCGACGCCGGTTCGGACGAGGGGGTCACCATGAACGACCCCGTGGTGGCGGACGGCGCCCTGGTCGGCGACGTCACCACGGTCGATCCCTCGGTCTCGGTGGTCACGCTGATCACCGACCATGCCTTCGCCGTGGCCGCCCAGGTCCTCAACCGGGCCGGCGACTCAGGCGTGATGGCGCCGTCGGTGGGCAATCCGAACCAGCTGCTGCTCCAGGACCTGCCGGGCACCGCCCAGATCGCCGTCGGCGACAAGGTCGTGACCTCTGGATTCAAGGCCGGCCCGCTCACGTCGCTGTACCCGGCCGGGCTCCCCATCGGCACCGTGTCCGGGGCCAACCCCACGCAGCTGTTCAATAACAACCAGGTGCAGGTGTCCCCGGCTGCCGACCTGCGTCACTTCGCCTCGGTCCAGATCCTCACCCAGGCGCACGCGGGGAACATCCGCGCGCAGGTGCCGTGATGCCGTCGCCGCGGCTGGTCATCCGGCTGGTCCTGCTCGGCCTGGTGACCGTGGTCATCCAGGAGGCGGCCCTGTCGCAGGTGTCGCTGTTCGGCATCAGCGCCGATCTCACCCCGCTGGTGGTGATGTCGGTGGGGCTGCTCACCGGCTCCATGACCGGCGCGGTGATGGGCTTCTTCACCGGGCTGCTCGTCGACACCGTGCTCGTTCAGACGCTGGGTATCACCTCGCTGCTCTACATCGCCATCGGCTACTGGTCCGGCCGGCTGCGCGAACTGCGGGATCCGGCCCACGGGCTCGTTCCGCTGGCCGCCGGCGCGGCCGCCACCGCCTTCGCCGGGATCGGCATGACGGTCATCCAGTTTCTGCTCGGCGTCGACGCCCCGGTCAGCCTCCTGCTCGCCCAGCAGATCGTCATCACCATCCTGGTCAACACGCTGATCTCCTTGCCGGTGTACGCGCTGGTGCGCCGGATTGTCCTGCCGGCGCTGCCCGAGGACCCGCGCCGGCGCCGGCGCCGGGCCTACACCACCGGCGGCCTCAGCCCGCTGCAGAGCCCCTCGCAGCGACTCGGCCAGATCAACCGACCCGCCCGCCCCCGGTGATCAACCAGTCCGATCCGTCCCGCACCGGCCCCCGCTTCGGGACTCCCGAGGAGGATCGCCCGCCGCTCAGCCCCGCCCTCGCCCTGCGGGTGGCAATGGTGGGGACCTTCGCCCTGGCCATCTTCGCCATCATCTTCTTCCGGCTCTGGTTCCTCCAGGTGCTGTCGGGCAACCAGTACCTGGCCCAGGCGACGACCAACCGCGTGCGCGACATCGCCATCGCTGCGCCCCGGGGCGAGATCCTGGATGCCAGCGGCAAGGTGCTGGTCAACAGCGACCGGGCCCTGGCGGTGCAGATTTCCCCGCCGGACCTGCCCGTGCCGGTGACGCTGGCCAACATGCGCACGCCTGCGCGCGCCGACCAGATCGTCTACAACCGGCTCTCCCACGTGCTGGGGATGCCGACCCACCGGACCCGCTGCAAGATCGCCGCGCCGCCGCCGAACGTCCTGCACCTCTCGCCGGTGGCCTGCGATGTGGCCCAGACGCTCGCGCTTCTCCCGTATGCCGACGCCACCATCAAGAGCGGGAACGTGGTCTCCAAGTACGTCCAGTACTACCTGGCCGAGCGCCAGGACCTGTTCCCCGGCGTCCAGGTCCAACGGGTGTACGTGACCCATTATCCGTACAAGACGATCGCCGCCCAGGTCCTGGGAACCGTCGGCCGGATCAGCTCCGGTGAGATCCACCAGCGCGCCTACCGCGGGATCTCGCCCAACTCGGTCATCGGCCAGTCCGGGCTGGAGGCCCAGTACGACAACTTCCTCCGGGGCCAGGACGGGGCCCAGCGCGTCCAGGTCAACTCGCTCGGCCAGCCGACCGGGGACCTGGCGATGACCTCGCCTGTCCCCGGGCACAACCTCAAGCTCTCGTTGAACCTGAAGGTTCAGCAGGTGGGACAGGCGGCGCTCCAGCAGTCGATGTCGGCCAACGGCAGCCCCGGCGGGGCGTTTGTGGCCATGGACCCGCAGAACGGCGCGGTCTACGCCATGGGCTCGCTGCCCAGTTACGACCCGGGCGTGTTCACCGGCAACCTGTCGCAGTCGACGTACAACCAGCTCACCAACCCCAACGGCGGCGATCCGCTGCTCAACCGCGCCACCCAGAGCGCCGGTCCCACCGGCTCGACGTTCAAGCCGATCACCGCCACCGCGGCCATGCAGAGTGGTGCGTGGTCACCGGGAGAGACCTACGACGACACCGGCACGTTCACCATCGACGGCCAGATCCGCCACAACTCCGGCAACGCCGCCTACGGGGTGGTCAACATGGTCTCGGCCATCCAGGTCTCCGACGACAACTTCTTCTACAACCTGGGTGCGCTGACCAACACCAACAACCCGATCGCCCACCCCAGCGGCGGCGTACTTGACCAGTGGGCCCGCGCCTATGGCATCGGCCGCAGAACCGGGATCGACCTCGGGGCCTACGGCGAGGTGCCGGGCACGCTGCCCACGCCGAGGTGGCGCGAGCAGCGCAACCACCTGGAGGCCGAGTGCGACAGCGCCACCGGGCCGTTCAAGGGCAAGCCGAAGCACCCGCCCGGCGGGTGCGGGATCGCCGACGGCACCAACCGTCCGTGGTCGGTGGGCGACAACATCAACCTCGGCGTCGGCCAGGGCGATGTCCAGGTCACCCCGCTCCAGCTGGCGGTGGTGTATTCGGCGCTGGCCAACGGAGGCACCATCGTCCGGCCGCACATCGGCCAGGACGTGCAGACCGAGAACGGGACCGTCCTGCAGACGATCAACCCGCCGCCGGTTCGCCATCTGAACATCAACCCCATCTATCTGGAGACGATCCGAGCCGGGCTGCGGGCCGCCGCCTCCCAGACGGGCGGGACCTCGGCGCCCGTGTTCTCCAACTTCCCGCCGCAGGTGTACGGCAAGACCGGCACTGCTCAATACATCGATCCCAAGACCGGCATTGAGCGCGACTACGCCTGGTACGCCTGCTTCGTCCCGGCCACGGCCACCAGCAAGCCGATCACCGTGGTGGTGACGGTGGAGAAGGGCGGCTTCGGTGCGGTGGCGGCGGCGCCGGTGGCCCGGCAGATCCTCTCGCAGTGGTTCTATGACAAGCCGGGGCCCTATCAGGCGGGAAGCTCCACCACCCTGTGAGCATCGTCACCCCGATCCAGCCCGCCGATGAGCAGGCCGCGCCCAAGCCGCGCCGGCTGCCGCTCATCGATCCGATGCTGCTGCTGGCTGCGGCCGGCCTCATTGCCTGCTCCATGGTCACGCTCAACAACGCGGTGGGGCGCAGCGTGGCCGAGCGGCAGGCCATCTACGGAGCCATCGGCCTGCTCCTGGCGCTCGTGCTCAGCCGGTTTGACTATTCGCGCCTGCGTGAACTCAAGTACGGCCTGTTCGGCCTCATGGTGCTGCTCAACCTGGCCGTGTACGCGATGCCCCCCATCCAGGGGGCCCGGCGCTGGATTCCGCTGCCCTTCATACAGTTCCAGTCATCCGAATTCGGGAAAGTCCTCATCATCCTGGCCCTGGCGGGCTTCGCCGTGGACCGCAGCCGGCAGATGCACGAGTGGCGGACCACCGCTCGCGTCATGCTGCTGGCGCTCCTGGCCGCCCTGCTCGTCATCCCGCAGCCGGACCTGGGCACCGGCATGGTGTTTGTGGCGGTGGGCTTTGCCATCCTGTTCTTCGCCGGTACGTCGTTCAAGCAGATCGGCGCCCTGGTGGCGATGTTCGCCGTCTCGGTGGCGATCGTGCTGGCGGGGGCGCCCCAGCTCGGCGTGCACGTGCTGAAGCCCTACCAGGTGCAGCGCCTGACCGGGTTTCTCAACCCCTCTCGCAACTCAAATTCCCAGACTTACCAGATCACCGAGTCGCTGATTGCCATCGGCTCGGGCCAGAAGACGGGTCGCGGCAAGCTCGCGACTCAGACCAAGCTCAACTTCCTGCCGGCCAACGACACCGACTTCGTGTTCGCTGCCGTGGGGGAGAGCTATGGATTCGTGGGGGCCGCGGTGGTGCTGTCGTTGTACGCACTGCTGATCTGGCGCACCCTGCGCATCCTCACGATGAGCAAGAACCTGTTCGGCACCCTCATCGCCGCCGGGATTCTCGCCATGTTCATGTTCCAGATCTTCGTGAACGTGGGAATGACGATTGGGATCGCGCCCATCACGGGCGTCCCGTTGCCGCTGGTGAGCTATGGAGGCTCCTCGGTGATCGTCACCTTCCTGTCAATCGGGCTCCTGCAGTCGATCTACGTCCAAGCGCGACTGGCCTCGACCGGCAAGAGCCGCCCCCTCATTTCGTAATGCCCGCGCGACCAGATCCGCGCGGCTCCATTCTCAAAGGACTGACCACAATTGAAGAAGCAAGTACTCGTGAGCGTCGACCGGGGGGAGACCCGGGTCGCTCTCCTGGAGACGAGCGGCACCCCCTCAGCCCGCCGGTCCAGCTCGCAGAGCGCCCGGCGGCGCCGTAGACCCAACGGACCGGGCGAATACAAGGTCGCCGAGCTGTACCTGGAGCGCCGGGGCAACCGGTCGATCGTCGGCAACATCTACAAGGGCCGCGTCGACAATGTGCTGGCCGGCCTGGAGGCGGCGTTCGTCGACATCGGCCTGGAGAAGAACGGCTTTCTGCACGTCGACGAGATCGTGCTCCCCGGCGTGGAGGCCCCCCGGCGCGGCCGAGGCGGCGGCCGGGACGGGCGCAACATCACCGAGATGCTCAAGCCGGGCCAGGAGATCGTCGTCCAGGTCGTCAAGGATCCGCTCAAGACCAAGGGCGCGCGGCTGTCGATGGACCTGACCATCGCCGGGCGCTACATGGTCTACGCCCCGTACGGCGAGGGCGTCGGGGTCTCGCGCCGGCTGGACGACAAGGAGCGCGAGCGCCTGCGCAAGGAGGCGGCCAAGCTGGAGCTCAACGGCGCCGGCGCCATCATCCGCACCGCCGCGCAGGGAGCCAAGCGCGCCGACCTGGAACGTGAGCTCGTCTACCTGTTCAAGCTCGGCGAGGTGCTGCAGAAGCGCGTGGCCGAGACGACGGCTCCGGCGCTGGTGTTCCAGGAGGCGGATCTGTCGGTGCGCGTGGTGCGCGACATCTTCTCCGCCGACTTTGAGCGGGCGGTCGTCGACGACCCCAAGCAGCACCACCGCCTCCTGTCCTTCTTCTCCCGCACCGCTCCCGAGCTGGTGGAGCATGTCGAGCTGTGGGAGGAGGACACCCCCCTGTTTGAGGCCTACGGCGTCGAGGACGTCCTGGCCTCCACCCTGTCGCGCCGGGTCGACCTGCCCAGCGGCGGCTACCTGATGATCGACTACGCCGAGGCGTTGACCGTCATCGACGTCAACTCCGGCTCGTTCATCGGCCGCGGGAAGGGGGCCCGCCTGGAGGACACCATCACCAAGACGAACCTGGAAGCCGCCGAGGAGGTGGTGCGCCAGCTCCGCCTGCGTGACATCGGCGGGATCATCGTCATCGACTTCATCGACATGGCCCGGGCCCGCAACCGCGATGCCGTCCTCAAGACGCTGCGCAAGTCGCTGGACGAGGACCGGACGAAGACGTTTGTGGTGGAGATCTCACCCCTCGGACTGGTGGAGATGACGCGGCAGAACGTCACCGATGGCGTGCGGGAGATCATGACCCGCCCCTGCCCCACCTGCGACGGCGAGGGCGTGATCAAGTCCGAGGAGACGATCGCCATCGAGTTTGAGCGCCGGATGCGCGACCTGGCCAAGGAGTCCGACGCCGAGGCGATCCTCCTGCAGATGAACCCCCGGGTGAGCGCCGAGTTCACCGCCAACGACGCCCGGGTGCTCCGGCAGGTGGAGGCGGACACCGGCAAGGTGTTCGTGTTCGAAGGCTCCGAGGGCCTGCCCCTGGAGCACTTCCGGGTGCTGCTGGAGGGCGACCGCGAGGACGTGCTGGAGCGGGCGCTGCCCTTCCGGGAGGGCGAGGAGGTCCACGTGGAGATCGTCGAGCCCCACATGTACAGCCCCGGGGACGCCGTGGCCAAGATCGACGGCTACATCATCTCCATCACCGGCGGCACCAGGTACGTGGGCGAAAAGCACCTGGTCCGGATCGAGGAGGTCGGCCGCACCTCGGCGGTGGCCTCGCTGCTGGACGTTCCCGCCGCGCAGTCCGGCGGCGAAACGGGTGACTCCGACGATGAACTAGAATCGAAGTCTCGGCGTCGCGGCCGCAGAGGCGGGCGACGCCGTTCGAGTGCCAAGGCCGGGTCGGCCGCGGGCTCGTCCGCTTCCGAATAAAGAGCCATGTACGCAATCGTCAAAACAGGTGGAAAGCAGTACCGCGTCCAGGACGGCGAATCGCTCCTGGTGGAGCGGCTGCCCGCCGAGGACGGGGCCACGGTCGAGCTTGAGACGCTCCTGTTCGTCGACGGCACCGACGTCGTCGACGGTGAGGAGCTGGCCAGCATCTCGGTCGAGGCCCGGGTCGTCGGCCATGAGCGCGGCCCCAAGCTGCGGGTGGTCAAGTTCAAGCCCAAGCGCGGGTACAAGCGCCGCGCCGGACATCGCCAGGAGCTGACCCGGATCCAGATCACCTCGCTGGGGCGCGGCTCCGGCGGCGGTCGCCGCGCGGTGCGCTCGGCGGCCGGGTCGGCACCGACCACAGAGGAGGCCAGCGATGGCGCATAAGAAGGGATTGGGATCCAGCCGCAACGGCCGGGACTCCAACGCCAAGCGACTCGGAGTCAAGGTGTTCGCCGGTCAGACCGTCACCGGCGGCGAGATCATCGTGCGCCAGCGGGGCACCCGCTTCAAGCCGGGCGAGGGTGCCGGGATCGGCCGGGATGACACCATCTACGCGCGCAGCGCCGGCACGGTGCAGTTCACCACGGGCCGCCGCGGGCGCGTGATCTCCGTCGCCCCCGCCGAGACCGCGGCCGAGTAGGCCGGGCGCCCCCGGCCGCGCCGGGCGCCGGCAGCGGGCGGTGGCTATGCCACCGCCAGCAGCTCCGCCGTGCACTCCGGGCAGCGGCGCGCGTTGACCGGGATGACCATGGTGCACTCCGGGCACTCCTTGGTGTCCGGATCCTCCTTGGCGCGACGATCCATCAGCGCGTTGTACGGCTTGACCACAAACAGGAAGATCACGAACGCGGTCACGACGAATGTGAACAGCGCGTTGAGGAAGTCGCCGTACAGGAAGTGGCTGGAGTTGATCGTGAACGACAGGCTCTCAAAGTTCGGCTGCCCAAAGATCAGCGCAATGATCGGCGTGATCAGGTCGGCGATGAACGCCTTGAGCACCGCCGCGAACACGAGGCCCATGACGAACGCGACCGCCAGTTCAACCAGGTTCCCCCGCATCAGGAACTTCTTGAAATCTTGCAGCAGGCTCATGTGCCCCTCCCGGTGATTTGGATGCCCGTCAGCCTAAACGGATGGGCGGCATTTAGCCATCCTGGGCGGTCGGCCGGATCAGGATCTCGTTGACGTCGACCTCCGGCGGCTGGGACACCGCGTACATGACCGCCCGGGCCACATCCTCAGGCCGCAGCGCACCCTCCGGGCGATTGTCGAAAAACGGGGTGTCCACCATTCCGGGCTCAATCAGCGTGACCCGGACGCCGGTGCCGTTGAACTCCTGCCGGGCCCCCTCGCCCAGCGCGCTCACCGCCCATTTGGTGGCCGAGTACAGCGACCCGGGCTGAGCCTTGCGTCCGGCCACCGAGCCGGTGAGGAGGAGATGGCCGCGGGACTCGGTGAGCGCCGCCTGGGTGGCCCGGATGGTCAGGGCGGCGCCGTACACGTTGGTGAGCACCATCGACCGCCAGTGCTCGACCGACTCGCGTTGGAAGCCGCGTTTGGCGCCGAAGCCGGCGTTGGCAAACACCACATCAAGCCGGCCGAAGCGTTCCCGGGCCGCGGCCACCAGCGCCTGCTGGTCGTCCCATTCGGTGACGTCGCACCGGCGGGCGAGCACCCGCTCCGAGCCCCCGGTCTCGGCCGCGAGCGCCTCCAGGCGGTCGGTGGAGCGGGCGGACAGAACCAGCCGGTAGCCGGCGTCGGCGGCGGCCCGGGCGGTGGCGGCGCCGATTCCGGAGGACGCGCCGGTGATGAGGAAGACGGGATCAGCCATAGAGTGGTGACAGAGAATGCACGATCGCGCACGAATCCACGTTCAGGCCGGTGGGGGTGGCGACGGCGCCATGTCATTTCGCCGGGAGGCGCATGTGCCCCGGGGCGGCCCCGATGGCGGCGACGGCGGCCGCGGCGGGGACGTGGTGCTCGTCTGTGACGACTCGCTCCGGGACCTGGAGACCTACCGGCGGCGGGCGCACTACCAGGCCCGGCGCGGCGGCCACGGCGAGGGCGCACTGCGTCATGGGGCCGACGGTGAGACGCTGGAGCTGGCGGTGCCGCCGGGCACCGAGGTGCTGGTCGAGCGCGACGGCACCCGGTATGACCTGGTGCGCGGCGGGCAGCGGGCCCGCGTGGCCCGCGGCGGGTCCGGCGGCCGCGGCAACAAGCGGTTTGCCGGCCCCACACATCAGACCCCGCGGTTTGCCGAACGCGGGTTGCCCGGGGAGGAGTCGTGGCTGACCCTGCAGCTCAAGCTGCTGGCCGACGTGGGGCTGATCGGACTGCCCAACGCCGGCAAGTCCTCGCTGCTGGCGCGCCTGACCCGGGCTCATCCCAAGGTGGCCGATTACCCGTTCACCACGCTGTCGCCGGTCCTGGGCACGCTGCAGACCGACACCCGGCAGCTGGTGATCGCCGACATCCCCGGGCTGATTGAGGGAGCCAGCCAGGGAGCCGGGCTCGGCCATGAGTTCCTGGCCCACGTGGAGCGGACCCGCCTGCTGGTGCACGTGCTTGACCTGGCGCCGCTGGACGGCTCCGACCCGGGCGTCAACCACGCCACCGTCGAGCAGGAGCTCGCCGAGCATGATCCGCGGCTGGCCGCGCTGCCGCGCATCCTGGCGCTGTCCAAGGCCGACCTGGTCCAGGACGCCACCGCCGAGCGGGCGCGGAACCACTGGCAGGCGCGGCTGGGCGACGCGGTTCCGGTGCTCGTCACCTCCTCCATCACCGGGGCCGGGCTGCGCGCGCTGACCGGGGAGCTGCTGCGCCGCGTGCCGGAGCGCCCCGACCCCGACGCGCTGGCGCCGAGCGAGCCCGCGCCGGCCGAGCTGGCCGAGCACCGGGTGTTCCGGCCGGCCGCGCGCCGGGCCTACCGCGTGCGCAAGACCGGGGAGGGCACGTTCGCCGTCACCGGCGACGGGGTGGACCGTCTGCTGGCCCGCTACGACCTGGACAACGAGGAGGCCCTGGCCCACCTGGAGCGGCGCCTGCGGGGGATCGGGGTCATCACCGCGCTGGAGGCCGAGGGCTTCCAGCCCGGCGACGAGGTCCAGATCGCCGGCGTCGCGTTTGACCTGGATCCCGAGCGATAGGCCAGGGCCACCGCATCGGCCAGGACTCCCGCCGGCGGGGAGGCGACGTGTACGATCCCCGGGCCGCAGCCGGCACGGAGCCGGCTGTTTGACGAGGAGGAGGAGGTTTCACGATGCGTCGTTTGACTGTCGCGCTGCTGGTGGCGGGCGCGTCGCTGGCGGCTCTCGCCGGCAGCGCAGCCGCCAAGGTGCTCACGGTGGGTTCGTATCACGGGATCAAGGGCCAGTACCGCACCATCCAGGCCGCCGTCGATGCGGCTCGGCCGGGGGACTGGGTCCTGATCGGACCCGGGGATTACAAGACCACCGCGATCCGGACGCCCAAGGGGGCCTCGGACTTCCCGGCCGGGGTGCTGATCTCCACCCGTGGCGTCCACATCCGCGGCATGAACCGCAATTCGGTGATCGTCGACGGCACCAAGCCGGGCTCGGCGCCGTGTAGCGGCAAACGTTCGGCCCAGAACTTCGGCCTCCAGGGCGCCGCCTCCGGTGGGGCGTACGGCGGATCCTCCAAGGGACGGTCTGGGGTCAACGGCCTGATGGTGTGGAAGGCCGCCAACGTCTCGATTCAGAACCTCACCGCCTGCAACTTCCTCAGCGGGTCGCGCAGCGCCGGCAACGAGATCTGGTGGAACGGCGGCGCCGGCAGCGGCAAGGTCGGAGGCCATGGCTACTACGGCTCCTATCTGACGGCGACGAGCAAGTTCTACGCGCCCGGCGGCACCGCCGCCCAGTACGGGATCTTCTCCAGCAACTGGAGTGGTGGCACCTGGTTTGACACCTACGCCAGCAACTTCAGCGATTCCGGCTACTACATCGGCGCCTGCCAGCAGCAGTGTGATCAGACGATGAACCGGGCTCATGCCCAGTTCAACTCGCTCGGCTATTCCGGAACCAACTCCGGCGGCGTGCTGGTGGTCAAGAACTCCGAGTTCGATCACAACCAGGACGGCTTCGACACCGACTCCGAGAACGGCGACGCCCCCTCACCCCAGAACGGGGCCTGTCCACATAACCGGATCAGCCCGATCACCCACACGCACTCGTGCTGGGTGTTCATGGACAACTACGTCCATGACAACAACAATCCCAACGTCCCCGAGGTGGGGCAGGCCGGTTCGACGCCGCTGGGCACGGGCATCTCGCTCAGCGGAGCCCGCAACGACACGCTGATACACAACCGGATCGTCCGCAACAACGCCTGGGGCGTGCTCCTTCAGGTCCAGCAGGGCGAGGGCGGAGCGCCATGCATCGGCGGGCAGCTGAACTTCAGCTTCGCCGGCATCACACTCAAATGCCTGTTTGACGGTTGGGGGAACGCGGTCCTCAACAACCAGTTCGCCCACAACGGCTCCTACCGGCATGCCAGCAACGGTGATATCGGCGCGCTCAACTTCCTCAGTGGCAATCCGACATCCTGCTTCAGCGGCAACTCAGATCCGGCCGGGCTGACGACCTCGCCGGCCGGGCTGGAGAAGACGTATCCGAACTGCACCGGTGCGGCGGCGCCGGCCAACGCCAACGTGCCGCTGGTCCTGGAGTTGTTGTGCGGCAACGAGGGCTCTCTGGTCGGTCAGACCCTCAAGTGTCCGGGCGGAAAGCCGTATCCGAAGCGCACGCGCGTGGTGATGCACGCGCTGCCGAAGAACCTGCCGACGATGCCGCACCCGTGCGCGGGCGTGCCGTCGAACGCCTGGTGCGGGCGTCCCGCCAGCAGCGCGCCGACGACCGGGAAGGGCTGACCGCCGGCTGAGCCGGGCCCCGGGCGCGGAGGCCCCGGGCCCGGCCCCGCCGGCCGGCCGCGCCCGGGGTGCCCGCGTACTCTTGCCCCATGAGCTGCGTGGTCGTCAAGCTGGGTTCCAGCCTCGTCGCCGACGAACGGGGCAACGTGCGCCTCGATGTGCTGGGCCGGGTCGGCGACGAGGTGGCCGAGCTGCACCGGGCCGGCCGGGCGCCGATCATCGTCACCAGCGGGGCGATCGCCCGGGGGATGGGGGTCATGGCGCTGCCCATGCGCCCGCGGGCGATCGAGGAGCTGCAGGCGGCCAGCGCGGTCGGCCAGGGCAAGCTGTATCAGGTCTACGACGAGCTGCTGGCCGCCCGCGGCGTACCCACCGCTCAGGTGCTGCTCACGTTCTTTGACATGAGCGCGCGCACCCACTACCTCAATGCCCGCCAGACCCTGCGCAAGCTGCTGGACTGGCGCGTGGTGCCGGTCATCAACGAGAACGACACCACCACCACCGACGAGATCTCGTTCGGCAACAACGACTTCCTGGCCGCCCAGGTGGCGATTCTGCTCGGCGCCGACCGGCTGCTGCTGCTCACCGACGCCGACGGCGTATTCACGGCCGATCCCCACCTGGATCCCTCGGCCGAGCTGGTGCCGGAGGTCGTCGACTTCAGCGCCCTGGAACCTCTGCAGATCGGCCAGACCGCATCGCCGATCGGCTCCGGTGGAATGCGCTCCAAGGTGGTGGCGGCCGAGATGGCGACCGCCGCCGGGATCCCCACGGTCATCGCCAGCGGCCTGGCCCCCGGGGTCATCGCCCGCGCCGCCGGTGGCGCCCCGATCGGCACCGTCTTCCCCGCCCGGGAGGGGCGTTACTCCAGCTTCAAGCTGTGGCTGAAATACGCCAAGCCGGTGCGCGGGCGGGTGCTGGTCGATGCCGGGGCGGCCCGGGCGCTGCGCGAGGGCGGGACCAGCCTCCTCCCGGTGGGGGTGGTCGATGTCTCCGGGTCGTTTGACGCTGGGGACGCGGTGGAGATCGCCCATGACGGGTCCGCGGTCGGCAAGGGGATCAGCAACTACTCGGCGGCGGAGCTGCGCCAGGTCCGCGGTCTGAAATCCGGAGCGGTGCGTGAGGTCCTGCCCCGGGCCAGTGAGGAGGCCATTCACCGGGACTATTTCGTCCTGGCGTAACCTGTAGCCACCATGGCGAGCACCGCCGTCTCAGTCGCCGACGTCTGCCAGGCCGCCCGGTCCGCCTCACGGGTGCTGGCCACCCTTGGCTCGTCGGTCAAGGACGAGGCGCTGGAGGCGATCGCCGCCGCCCTCCAGGACGGCACCGAGCAGATCCTGGAGGCCAACGCCCGGGATCTGGAGGCCGGTGAGGCCAACGGCCTGTCGGAGGCTCTCCTGGACCGCCTGGCTCTGGACGAGCAGCGGATCGCCGGCATGGCCGCCGGGGTGCGCAAGATCGCCGCCCTCCCGGATCCGGTGGGGGAGGTGATCGACGGCTCCACATTGCCCAATGGGCTGTGGCTGCGCCGCGTCCGGGTTCCCCTGGGGGTGGTGGCCGTCGTCTACGAGGCCCGCCCCAACGTCACCATCGACGCCGCCGCCCTCTGCCTGAAGTCCGGCAACGCGGTCGTGCTGCGCGGCTCCAGCTCCGCGACGCATTCCAATGCGGTCCTGGCCGCCATCGCCGCCGACGCGGCCACCGCCGCCGGGCTGCCGGACCATGCCCTGTCGCTCATCGGGGGCGGGGATCGCACCGAGCTGGCCGAGCTGGCCACCCAGGCCGGCGTGGTCGACCTCATCATCCCGCGGGGCGGGGAGGGGCTGAAGGCCGCGCTCAAGGGTGTCGCCACGGTGCCGGTCATCTACGCCGCCAGCGGCAACAACCACGTGTTCGTCGACGCCGGCGCGGATCTGCAGGCGGCCCGGGAGATTGTGCTCAACGCCAAGCTCCAGCGGCCGGGCACGTGCAACGCGGCCGAGACGCTGCTGGTGCACGCCGATGTGGCGGATCGCTTCCTGCCGGACGTGCTGGGGGCGCTGGCCCAGGCGGGGGTCACCCTCCACGGCGACGACCGGGTCCGGGACGCCGCGCCGGCCGTGATGATCGACCCGGTGACCGCCGAGGACTGGGCCACGGAGTACCTGGCGCTGGAGATGGCTGTCGGCGTCGTCGGGTCAGTCCAGGAGGCCATCGACCACATCAACACCCACGGCAGCGGCCACTCGGAGGCGATCCTCACGCCCAGCGCCGCCTCCGCCCGTGCCTTCCAACTGGGCGTCGATGCCGCCTGCGTCTACGTCAATGCGTCCACCCGGTTCACCGACGGCGGCGAGTTCGGCATGGGGGCCGAGATCGGGAACTCAACCCAGAAGCTGCACGCCCGGGGGCCGATCGGCCTGCGTGAGCTGTGCACGTTCAAGTACCTCGTCGAGGGCGCCGGGCACGTCCGGGCCTGAGCCGCCTGTTCTGGACCGCGTGCGCATCGGCATCCTGGGCGGGACGTTCAACCCGCCGCATCTCGCTCATCTGGTGTGCGCCCAGGAGGCGCACCGGGAGCTGGGCCTGGATCAGGTCCTGTTTGTCCCGGCGTCGATCCCGCCGCACAAGCCGGTGGAGGCCGAACCGGGCGCCCACCACCGTCTGGAGATGTGCCGCCGGGCCGCCGCCGGTGATGAGCGGTTCACCGTCTCCGATCTGGAGCTGCAGCGCGGAGGACCGTCGTACACGGTCGATACCCTGAAGGAGCTGAGCGCGCAATCGCCCACCCATGAGCTGTTCCTGATCCTCGGCGGCGACATCGCCGCCGGACTGCCCAAGTGGCGGGAGCCCGAGCGGGTTCTGGAGCTGGCCACGGTGGCGATCGCCAGACGGCGCGGCACCACCCGGGAGACGGTCCAGCGGGCGCTGGACCAGCTCCGTGGCGGCGACCGGGCGAGGTTCTTCGCCATGCCGCGGATCGGCATCTCGTCCACCATGGTGCGTCGACGGGTGGGGGCCGGACAGCCCATCCGCTACTTCGTGCCGGACGGCGTGCTGGAGTACATCGAGACCCACGGGCTATATCGGACCGCAGGAGGACCATGACGCAAACCAAGCTGACGCCCACCCATCAGGAGGAGCCGGTGACGGAGGCCGGCGTCTCGCCGGAACAGATGGTGATGGCCATCGCCGAACTGGCCGCCGATCGCAAGGCGATCGACATCGTGGGCCTGGATCTACGGGGGATGGTGGGGTACGCCGACTACTTCTTGATCTGCAGTGGCCGCAGCGATCGTCAGACCCGCGCCATTCACGATGCCATCCATCAGGGGATGAAGGCCCGCTACCGCCTGCTGCCCCGCCGGGTGGAGGGCCTGGGGGAGTCGCGGTGGATCCTGATGGACTATCTGGATGTCGTCGTCCACATCTTCACCCCCGAGACGCGGGAGTACTACCGGCTGGAGCAGCTGTGGGGCGAGGCTCCGCCGCTGGCCCTGCCGGACTTCGCCGTCCCGGACGAGGACTAGCGACCGGAGGGGACGGAGCGGCCGGAGGGGAGCGGCCGGCGCTCAGAGCGCCGTCATCAGCTTCGGCGCAACCTCCTTCTTCCGGCTCATCACCCCGGGAAGGCTGACCGTGCTGTCGTTCGGCTCGGTGCCGAAGCTGCGCGCCACCGCGACGGTGTCACCGGCCACCAGCATCTCCGTACCCTTGTCCAGAACGTCGGTGACCATGAGCGCGTAGAGCACGAGCTCGCGCTCCTCGCGCTCCCGCCGGAGTGCGGCCAGCAACTCGTCCTTGCGCTCCAGCAGGCCGGTGCCGACCACCTCCACCTGGGCGATGCAGATCTCCTGGCCGCCGCGGACCTGGTAGCGCTTGGCATCCCGGCTGATGATGTCGTCGGCGCTCACCCCGGACACATCAGAGGTCTCCTGGAACATGGCCCGGCCGAGCTCCTGGGCGTCGACATCGAGCACCCGCTCCAGGTACTCGACGACGGCGTGGTCCCGGGGCGTGGTGGTGGCCGAGTTGAGGATGACCGTGTCCGAGAGCACGGCTCCGAGCAGCATGAGCGCTGTCGGCCGGCTCGGCTCCATGCCGGCCTGGCGGAAGCGCTCCACCACCAGGGTGGCCGTGGAGCCGACGGGATCGAAGGTGGCCGTGACCGGCACCCGGGTCTCGATGGATCCGATGTGGTGGTGATCAAGGATCTCCAGGATCTCGGCCTCGTCGATGCCGATGGCGCTCTGGGCCTGCTCGGCGTGGTCGACCAGGATCACCCGCCGCCGGGACGGGGCGACCAGGTCCGAGCGCGTGACCAGGCCGACCGGTCGATTGTCGGCGTCGACGGCCACCGCCGCTCCGTAATGGCTCTCCTTGATCTGCTCGGACATGTCGGCGACCAGAAAGTCGGTGTTGACGGTGAGCGGATCGGACTCCATGAGCGCGCTGCAGGGGGCCGCCAGGGTGATCATGCGCCCGCAGACGTAGCTGTCCAGCGGCGACACGATCACCGCCGTGTCCCGCCGGCGGGCGGCGTCCAGGGCCTCCGGGGCCAGCTCGGCGCTGTTGGACAGCACCACCAGCTCGGCCCCCAGCTCAATCACCCGCAGTTGCGCCGCCGGCCGGTTGCCGACCACCACCACGTCCCCGTTGGAGATGCCGCTGTCCGAGGCCGGATCCATGGCGTAGACCCAGACCCGGCCGGACAGCTGGCGCGGCTCTCCGCATACCAGTTCGCCGTCCAGGACGGCCACCAGCGCGCTCAGCTCCGTGGGGGCCTCCTCCAGCGTCGAGGTCCGCTGGGAGTCACGGACAAAGCGGCGGGCCAGCGCCCGCTCGGTGAGAACACCGGTCAGCGCCCCGTCCTCGTCGACGATCGGCACCAGCTCCAGATCGGCCTTGGCCATCGCCCGTCCCGCCTCGCGCACCGGGCTGTCCTGGCGGCTGACCGGGAAGGTGTCCTGCATGACGTCCCCGGCTCGCAGCATGACGTGGGGGAGATGGTGGGGTCCGGCCGCGCCGCTGCGGGCCAGCAGCCAGCGGGTCTGGGCGTTGCAGTCGCCCAGGCGCACCGGGACATAGTGGTTATGGGGATCGATCCGGCCCTTGAGCTCGGCGTAGCCGATGGCCGAGGCGATCGAATCGGTGTCCGGATTGCGATGGCCGGTGACATAGATGGGACGCACGGGGTCGATTATGGCTTCTACGGCGTGCTTGGCAGGTTGCGCAGGGGGCGATAGCGTCCGCGGCGCAGTGAGGCGGGTGCGCCCGCCCCACCTGAACCCGAGGAGAGATCATGCCCACGGCACCCAGCATCCTGCCCACCCAGATCAGCGACGGCCGGGCGCCCGGGCTGCGCTACCGCCTGGAGGGGGAGCTGGTGCCGGTCCTGCACATGGCCCTGGACGGCCAGGTCCCGGTCTATTTCGAACACCACGTGCTGCTCTGGAAGTACCCGGAGATGCAGATTGGGCTGCACCCGCTCAAGCGCGGGCTCAAGCGCCGCGCCTTCGGGGGCATGCCGCTGCTGCTGTTGGAGGCCCAGTCCAGCGGGGAGATTGCGTTCAGCCGGGACGCGCCCGGCCACGTGGTGGCCCTCCACCTGCCTCCCGGGGAGGGCATCGTCGTCCGGGAGCACCAGTTCCTGGCCGCCACCGCCAACGTCGCCTACGACTACAGCCGGATCAAGGGCTTCGCCAACATGTTGTACGGCGGCGGCTTCTTCGTCGACGAGTTCTTTGCCGGCGATGACGAGGGGGTGGTCTGGGTTCACGGCTACGGCAACGTGTTTGAGAAGCAGCTGGAGGCGGGCGAGACGATCGATATAGAACCCGGCGGCTGGGTCTTCCGAGACCACTCGGTGTCGATGACCCAGGAGGTCTACGGGTTCAAGACCGGGCTGCTGGGCGGCGGTACGGGCAACCTGGTGTTCAATCGCTTCACCGGTCCCGGGCGGGTCGGCCTGCAGAGCGCCTACTTCCATCCCCCGGTGCAGGAGGGCGCCGGCGGCAACGCCCAGCGCCGGGACGGCGGCGATGCCATCGGCGGCATCATCGGCGGCCTGCTCGGCAACTGATGTCGGCCTCGCCGGAGCCGACGGTGTTCGGCTCGGGCCACCTCCGGGCCCACCCGCTGCCCCGGGGGATCATGGGCGCGCTGGAGCTGAGCGGCTACCAGCTGCTGGTCGACATCGGCGGCGTGGGCGCGGGGCGGCTCGGGCCGCAGGCGTTCCTGCTCATCGCCGCCGATCCGGATCCGGCCCCTCGGGAAACGGACCCACCCACCGTCACCCACATCACGCTCCATCACCGCCATCTGCGCGACGAGCAGGAGGCGGCCCTGTTCCCCCAGCTGGCCGCCCAGCTCGCCTATCTGCGGCTGTCGGGCTACCGGCTGGCCCCGCGGCGGGAGGGTCTGCGCAGCCGGGTCTCGGTGGTGGATCCGGCCAGCGGGGCGATCGCCCTGGAGATCCCGGATAAGCACCCCGGCCGGCTGGGTCTCGGCAGCGGCGCCACCGCGGCGCGCCTGCTGGCCGCCGCCCGCGGGCTGCCCCCCGCCGGGGCCCCGCCGGCACTGGCCGGCCCGGAGCTGACCCGCCAGGTGCTGCTCGCCCTGGCCCTGGGGGACGAGTCGGTGAGCGGCGCCCAGGCCGCGGAGCTGGCCGACCGGGCCCTGGAGCTGACCCGCGGGGACTCCGGCCTGGATCCCCCGGCGGCTCTGGAGCAGGCCCGCCGGGACTCGGACCATCAGCCATGACCGGGCGGGCGGCTCAAGCGGACCGGCTTATGGTCCGATGAGCTCACGTGTCGACCTCCCGGTTCAACAGTGACGAGCGCCTGTCGCTGATCCTGGCCACGCAGCGGGCCGTGATCGACGCCGGCGGCGACATGCAGAGCGTCATGGAGATGATCGTCGAGCGCTCGCAGGCGATCCTCCGGGCCGACGGTGCGATGGTCAGCCTGGTCGACGGTGACATGCTCCAGGCGCGGGCGGTGACCGGGATTGCCGCCCGGACGCCCAGCCTCCGGCGGCCGATCGCCGCCTCCGTCGGCCGGTACGCCATCGAGAGTGGCCGGGCGGTGCTGGTGGAGGACGTGCGCACGGATCCCCGGATCAACCCGGAGATGCGATCGCGGCTGGGGCACACATCGCTGATCTCGGTGCCGCTGCTCCGCGGGCGCGAGGTGATGGGGACGCTCAACGTGATGAGCAGCTCGGAGGTGGAGCGGCTCAGCGAGGACGACCGCCAGATCCTGGAGATGCTGTCCTTGGTCCTGTCGGCGGCGGTGGCCCGAGCCGCCGAGCACGAGGCCCGCACCGCTCAGGCCCAGGCCATCGCCCGCTTCCGGACGCTGTTTGAGGGCGCCTCGGTCGGGATCCTGCGGGTGGACGCGCTGGGAGTGACCGTCGAGGCCAATCCGGCGCTGGAGGCGATGCTGGGGCTCCAGCCCGGCGAGTTGGATGACGCGCGGTTTGCCGAGCGCCTGATCGGCGATGACCGGGAGATGGTGGAGGAGCTGCTGGCCGAGATGATGGCCGGCTGGCGGGAATCGTTCGCCCTGGAGGCGCGCTGCGCCACCGCGGACGGGCAGACCGTGTGGGCTCACCTGCGCGCGGTCCTGGAGCGCGACGAAACCGGCGCTCCGGCGTTCGCCCTGGCCATGATTGAGAACATCACCGAGCGCAAGCGGGCCGAACAGGAGCTGATCCGCCAGTCCGAGCTCAACCAGCATCAGGCGCTCCACGATCCGCTGACCGGGCTGCCCAACCGGGTGCTGTTCGGCGAGCGCATCTCCCAGGCGATCCGGGAGGCGCAGCGCACCGGCAGCCAGCTGGCGGTGGCCCTGATGGACCTGGACCGGTTCAAGGAGGTCAACGACTCGCTCGGGCATGCCGCGGGCGACCAGCTGCTGGTGGAGGTCAGCCGCCGCATGTGCGAGGCCGTCCGGGGCTCGGACACGGTGGCCCGGCTGGGAGGCGATGAGTTCGGCCTGCTGCTGCCGCGGGTGGCCGGCCGCGGGGATGCGGTCCAGGTGCTGGAGCGGATCCGGGCGGCGCTGGAGCGCCCGGTCGACGTCCACTCGCTGCCGCTCACTGTGGAGGCGTCCGTGGGCATTGCCCTGTACCCCGGGCACGGCCCCAACGCCCCGGCCCTCCTCCAATGCGCCGACGTCGCCATGTATGACTGCAAGCGTGACAGCGCTCCGTTTCAGTTCTTCGACGAGGACAGCCATCACTTCGATCTGGGCCGGCTCACGCTGGTGTCCGAGCTGCGACGGGCGCTGGCCCGCCGGGAGCTGGTGCTCCACTACCAGCCGAAGGCGGCGCTGCAGACCGGGGAGGTCACGTCGGTGGAGGCGCTCGTCCGCTGGGCGCACCCGGACCGGGGACTGGTATTCCCGGATGCATTCATCCCGGTTACCGAGGAGACGGGGTTGATCGGCCCCCTCACCCTGTACGTGATCGAGGAGGCCCTGCGCCAGGGGCGCGCCTGGCTGGACGCCGGCCTGCGCCTGCCCATCTCGGTCAACCTGTCGACGCGCAATCTGCTCGACCGTGACCTCCCGGCCCGGATCGCCGAGGCCCTGGTCCGCTGGGGGATGCAGCCGGAATCACTGGCTCTGGAGGTGACGGAGTCCTCAATGCTGGCCAACCCCACCCGGGCCAAGGCCGTCCTTCAGGAGCTCGCCGCGCTGGGGCTGCGCCTGTCGATCGATGATTTCGGCACCGGCTACTCCTCGCTGGCCTACCTCCGCCAGCTCCCGGTGGACGAGATCAAGATCGACCGGTCCTTTGTCATGGGGATGGCCGACACGGCCGACGACGCCGTCATCGTCCGCTCCACGGTTGACCTGGCCCGCAACCTGGGCCTGGACGTGGTGGCCGAGGGGGTGGAGACGCTGGAGCTCTGGCGCCGCCTGCGCACGCTCGGATGCCACACCGCCCAGGGCTACTTCCTCAGCCGGCCGGTGCCCGCCGACGAGCTCACCGACTGGCTGGCCGCCGATGGCGGCCCGGGGCGCCCGGGCGCCGTCGGCGCCTCGGTGGCCGCGGTCGCCGCGGTCGCCGGTTAGCCCGGCGCGGTCGCCGGTCAGGGCGGGCGCGGCGCACCTGGACTGGGCGCCGGGGGGCTGGGCGCGGCCGGGCTCAGCCGGATCCTCGGCCGCCCATGGCGGGTGACGAGCACGTGCTCGCCCGCGGCCACCCGGTCCATCCAGTAGCCGAACTCGTCTCGGAAGCGGTTGGCGCCGACGGCCAGCGGACCGTCGGCGGGGGAAGAAATGGAGCTAGTGGGGCTCGAACCCACGACCTCCGCCATGCCATGGCGGCGCTCTCCCAGCTGAGCTATAGCCCCGTCGAAAGCGAAGTCTTCGGCTAGGTTAATACATGCGCGCTGCCGGTTGCGTGGTGCGGTCAGGCGGAGCAGGATCTGGCTCCTCCCGGCGACCAGTGAAATCGGCAGGAGAAAGCAGCGATCGATCTCGCTGCAGTAGACACCGAACAGGTCGACTTCATCCTCGCCGTAGGTCGTCCTCACGCCTCCACCGGACGAGAGCCGGAAGCTCTCAGAGCTCACGGACACCACATCCCGGTGGGGTCCCAGGCGCCCCCACTTGCACTGGACCCTCCAGATCCGGCCGGCCACATCGAACGCCAGGTCATAGCGGGCGTGCTCCATCGGCGAGAGCACCGGCACCCCGGCCCGGACCGCGGCCAGACGGATCTCTATCTCGGCGATCAGCCCCTTGTCGTTGGCGGTGAGCACGAACATATGTTCGCAGTACGCCCGGATAAACCGGGATGGAGTCAGGAATGAAAGAGTCCGACATCGAAGGAGTAGCGATCCACGGTGGCCCCGAGTCATGCGCTGGCGTTCGTGAGGGCGTCGGTGAAGTGTTGACAGGGGAACACGTAGGCGGGGCTATTGAGCCGCGCATGGTCTCGGGGTGCTGACGCTGTTGTGAAAGCGGAAGGCAACATCGGCGACGGCGTTATCGCGAGCCGTTGCCGGACCCCGCGCGGTCAGAGAACCCAGGCATGCGTGGAAACTCCATCCGCGAGAACGGGGAGATCTCGTGGTCGCCCGTGCTGGTTGTCGATGCCCCGTCCCATCGTGGTTCGCGGGGTGGCATGGCAGCGGGTGGCGGGCCGCGAGGGGAACGCTGAGGCGGTCATCCCTCGATGAACGATCGCGAGAAGTCGGACGGCTTCGTAGTACCGGCGAAGCCGCCGAACAATGCCGCGCATGCGGCGGCGGAGGGGGTGGAGGGAAGGAGGCCGGCCAAGGGAAACGCGACGGGCAAAACACGCCCCGGACTCAGCGCCGGACTTGGCGTGCCCAGTGTGCTTGATCGCGTGCGCCAGAAGGCGCGGAGGGACAAGGAGGCACGGTTCACCGCGCTGTGCACCACGTCTCAGTCGACCGGCTCCGGGAGGCCTATCGGGCGCTCAACCCGAGGGCCGCAACCGGGGTCGACGACGTGACGTGGGAGGACTACGGGCAGGACCTGGAGGACAACCTCCAGGACCTGCACCGACGGGTCCAGGGCGGCAGCTATCGCGCGAGGCCGACCAGGAGGGCGTATATCCCCAAGCCGGACGGCCGCACGCGGCCACTGGGGATCGCGGCGTTGGAGGACAAGATCCTGCAGCGCGCCGTCGTGGAGGTGCTCAACGGCATCTATGAGACGGACTTCCTCGGCTTCTCCTATGGGTTCCGGCCCGAGCGCGGGACGGCGCAGGGAAGCATCGGCATCGCCGCTGCTGGCCAACGTCTACCTGCACTACGTTTTTGACCTGTGGGCCCACCAGTGGAGAGGACGCCACGCGCACGGCGAGATGATCATCGTGCGCTACGCCGACGACTATCTGGTGGGCTTCGAACGCGAACACGATGCCCGCCGGTTCCTCGCCGACCTTCGCGACAGGCTCGCGAGGTTCAGCTTGGAGCTGGCGGCCAACTAGACACGGCTGATCCAGTTCGGGCGCTTCGCCGCTCGTGACCGGGCGCGCCGTGGCCTGGGCAAGCCGGAGACGTTCGACTTCCTGGGGTTCACGCACTGCTCGCGAAGACCAAGAACGGGCGATTCCTGCTCAAACGCATCACGATCGCCAAACGAATGCGGCGCAAACTGCATGAGGTCAAGGACGAGCTCATGCGCCGCCGACACCACGCGATCCCCGAGCAGGGCCGGCGGCTGGGCAGTGTCCTTCGTGGCCACTACGCCTACTACGCCGTGCCCGGCAACAGCGACCGGATCAACCATTTCTACAACGAGGTCACCCGGCACTGGCTGCGCGCTCTGCGCAGGCGCAGCCAACGCCACCGGATGCCCTGGACGCGGATGAGACGCCTCAGCGCTCGATGGCTACCACCCCCTAAACGCATGCACCCCTTCCGCAACGCGCGCTTTGCCGCCACCACCCAAGGCAGGAGCCCAGGCGTTAACGCGCACGCTGGGATCTGCGCGGGGGGGCGCCCGCAGGGGCGGTCCCTACCGCGACTCCGCGACGGACGGAATGACTGCGGCCCGTTCTCATCCCGCTCCCGCCGTCGGCCACTCCCGCAGACGGCGCTCAGCCGCGGGCGTCGCGGCGGCGCTCCGCGGCGCGCCGTCGCCCGTGGTGCAAAGTAACCTCCGCCCCAGGACATGGCAGACCGTCGCTACAACCCCGCTGAGATTGAGCCCAGATGGCAGGCGCTCTGGGAGCGCGAGCACACCTGGCAGGTGGCCGACGACGCTCCGGAGCACGGGGAGAAGGCCTACGTGCTGGAGATGCTGCCGTATCCCAGCGGCGAGCCCCATGTCGGCCATCTGAAGAACTACGCGCTCGGCGACGCCATGGCCCACTTCCAGCGCCGGGCCGGACGCAGCGTCCTGCACCCCATGGGCTATGACGCGTTCGGGTTGCCGGCGGAGAACAACGCCATCAAGACCGGCGTGCATCCCCGGGTGGCCACCGACCGGTCGATCGCCTCCTACCGCCACTGGTTTCACCGGTGGGGGATCTCCATCGATTGGTCCCGGGAGCTGGCCAGCCATGAGCCTGCCTACTACCGGTGGACGCAATGGATCTTCCTCAAGCTGTTTGAGCACGGGCTGGCCTATCGCAAGGAGGCCGCGGTCAAGTGGTGCCCGTTCGATCAGACGGTGCTCGCCAACGAGCAGGTGATCGACGGCCACTGCGAGCGCTGCGGGCACCTGGTGGAGCTGCGCCAGCTGGAGCAGTGGTTCTTCCGCATCACCGACTATGCCCAGCGCCTGCTGGACGACCTGGACACCATCACCTGGCCCGCCCACGTCAAGGCCATGCAGCGCAACTGGATCGGCCGCAGCGAGGGGGCCGAGGTCACGTTCCGCTGCGAGGCGGTGGGGATCGACTACGCGGTGTTCACCACCCGTCCGGACACGCTGTTCGGCGCCACCTTCTTCGTCATGGCCCCCGAGCATCCGGATGTGCTCCGGCTGGTGGCCGGCACCGAGCAGGAGGCCGCGGTGCGCGATTACGTCAACCGGGCCCTCACCGAGTCGGCCGAGGACCGCGGTGCCGCCGATAAGCCGAAGACCGGCGTGCCCCTGGGGCGCACCGTGACCAACCCGGTCAACGGCGAGCCGATCCCCATGTACGTCGCCGACTATGTGCTCATGGAGTACGGGACGGGTGCCGTCATGGGCGTGCCGGCGCATGATCAGCGGGACTACGAGTTCGCCCGCGCCTTCGACCTGCCCATCCGGCCGGTGGTGGCCCCGCCGGACACCGACGATCCGGACATCTCCGCCGAGGCGTTCACCGCCCACACCGACGACGAGCGGCTGATCAACTCCGGCCAGTTCAGCGACATGGACGCCGTGGCCGGCCGAGAGGCCATCGTGGCCTGGCTGGAGCGCGAGGGCTTCGGTCACGCCTCGGTCAACTACCGCCTGCGCGACTGGCTCATCTCCCGCCAGCGCTACTGGGGCTGCCCCATCCCGATCGTCTACTGCGAGCAGGACGGGATGGTCCCGGTGCCCTACGAGGACCTGCCGGTCCAGCTGCCGGAGATCGACGACTACCAGCCGCGCGGCCGCTCACCGCTGGCCGCCGCCGAGGACTGGGTGCGGACCACCTGCCCGCGCTGCGGCGGCGAGGCCCGGCGGGAGACCGACACGATGGACACCTTCGTGGACTCCAGCTGGTACTACCTGCGCTACTGCGACCCGCACAACGACACGGCCCCCTGGGACCGGCGCGTGGTCGACGGTTGGATGCCCGTCGACGTCTACATCGGCGGGGTGGAGCACGCCATCCTGCACCTGATGTACAGCCGCTTCTTCGTCAAGGCGCTGGCCGACATGGACCTGCTCGGGTTCCAGGAGCCGTTCCAGACCCTGTTCACCCAGGGAATGATCCTGGGCTCCGACGGCAACAAGATGTCCAGCTCCAAGGGCAACGTGGTGGCGCCGTCCGAGATCGTGGAGCAGTTCGGGGCAGACGCGGCCCGGGTCTACGTTCTGTTCATGGGTCCGCTGGACCAGGACGCCGCCTGGGCCGACACGGGCGTGCAGGGCGTGTTCCGGTTCCTCTCCCGCCTGTGGCGGCTGGGCGACAGCCTGGCCGGGGAGGGCGCCGCCCCCGGACCGGCGCCGCAGCCCCCCGCCCCGGAGGGCGAGGCCCTGATTCTGGTGCGCAAGGCCAATTGGGCGATCCAGAAGGTCACCGGCGACATCGGGGACCGGTGGTCGTTCAACACCGCCATCTCGGCGGTGATGGAGCTGGTCAACGAGCTGTACCTGCATACCGACGCCGACCTGGAGGCCCGCCGGTTTGCCGTGGCCACCGCCGCCTCGCTGGTGTTCCCGTTCGCTCCTCACCTCGGCTCCGAGGTGTACGAGCAGGTCACCGGTCAGCGCGTCTGGGAGGAGCCGTGGCCCGACGCCGATGAGGACATGCTCCAGACCGAGACGTTCGAGCTCGTCTGCCAGGTCAACGGCCGCGTCCGTGACCGGGTGACCGCCGCCACCGGATCCTCCCGGGAGGAGCTGGAGCAGCTCTGCCTGGCCGCGGCGGGTGTGCAGGCGCACGTGGACGGCAACGAGATCGCCAAGGTGGTCGTCGTCCCGGGCAAGCTCGTCAACATCGTCGTCAGGTAGGGCCGTGGCCGTCCCCCCGCCGTACGTTGCGGTGGTGGGCGCCTCCTCGCCCACCGAATCCCAGGAGCGGGCCGCTCACCAGGTGGGCGGCGCGCTCGGCGCCGCCGGCGCCGTCGTGATCACCGGCGGGCGCGGCGGGGTGATGGCCGCGGCCAGCCGCGGCGCCCGGGAGGCGGGCGCGGTCGTCCTCGGCGTGCTGCCGGGCGCGGATCGCCGTGACGCCAACCCGTGGGTGACGGTGGCACTGCCCACCGGCCTGGGCGAGCTGCGCAACGGCCTGGTGGTGCGATTCGCCGATGCCGTGGTGGCGGTGGGTGGCGCCTACGGCACGTTGTCGGAGATCGCCCTGGCCCTGGCCGCCGGCACTCCGGTGGTGGGATTCGAGAGCTGGGCCGTTGACGGGGTGGAGGTGGCTCAGTCTCCCGGGGCGGCCGCCGACCGGGCGCTGGCCCTGGCCCGGAGCCGCCCTTCGGCGTCGTGAGGCGCGCGTAGACTCCTCGCCGTGCCGCCGACGTTCAAGCCCGCCTACCTCATCCACGGTGATGACCACGGCCGGATCGCCGAGCGACGGGCCCGGCTGCGGGCCCTGGCCGAGTCTCTGAGCGGGGCCGAGGGACTGGAGCTGATGGAGGGGGAGGAGGCGACGCCGGAGCGGGTGGCGCTGGCGCTGGCGTCCATGACCCTGGCCTTGGGGCGGCGGTTCATCATCGTGGATGGAGCCGAGCGCTGGAAGGACCGGGAGCTGGCTCCGCTGCTGGACGCGCTGGGTCAGATTCCCCCGGAGACCACGGTGACGTTCTTTGCTCGGGAGGACGGCCGGGTCAAGGCGTCTGAGGTTCTCCATCAGGCGGTGCGCGACGCCGGGGGCCAGATCGAGGCCGAGCAGAGCGTCAAACCGTGGGAGCTGCCCAAGTGGGTGATGGGGGAGGCGGCCAGGCTGCGGGTACAGCTGGAGCCCGATGGCGCGCGGGCGCTCATTCGCCACGTGGGCGATCGTCAGCAGCGCCTGCTGCGCGAGCTGGAGAAGCTGGCCCTGGGGGCGGACGAGCAGGGGGCCGAACCGCTGGATGCCGAGCGGGTGGAGGAGCTGACCGCCTCCTCGGCCGAGCGCCGGGCCTGGACGGTGGCCGACGCGCTGGTGGCCGGAGACCGCCGGGCGGCCGTGGCCGCCTATCTGCAGCTGCGAGAGCAGGGCGAGCGGCTCCCCGGGCTGCTCTACTGGATCTCCCAGCGGGTGCGCCAGGCCCATGAGGTCGCGGCCGCGCTCGACGAGGGCGAGGCCCCGGCCCAGATCAAGCGCCGGCTGCGCCTGCCTTCCAAGGCCGCGGACCGGCTGATCGCCGATGCCCGCCACGCCGGGGCCGACCGGCTGGCCGCAGCCACCTGCGAGATCGCCGATCTGGAGCTGGCCTCCCGCGGTGGGGCCAAGGGCGGCGCCGGGGAGGACACCGCGGCGCTGATCGCGCTGGGGCGGATCACCCGCCCGTAACCGCCGGCGCGCTGCCCGCGGACCTCAGCGGGCGATCGTGCCCTGGATGATCAGCACAATCACCACCGCCACCGCGGCCAGGACCAGCACCGCCAGGATCCGCCCGCCCCAGGCGGCGCGGCGGTAGAACGAGGGTCCCGCGGTCCGGACCCGCGGTCCCGGAGGCGCGCTCTCGTGGGAGCGGGGGGTCTCCGCCGGCCGGCGCTCCAGCGCCTCCCGGGCGGACTCCAGGGCGCCCGTCTGCTCGTGCAGGGCCGTCCGGGCCTCGGCGTGTGCCTGGGCCGCCCGGTCGCGCTCACGGGTGGCCCGCTCCAGCTGCTGGCGGGCCTCGTAGAGCTCGCGCTGAGCCCGGTCCAGCTCCACGGCGGACTCCCGGCCCTCCACCCGGGAGGCCTGGGCCAGCTCCAGCTCGGCCTGCAGCCGCCCCAGCTCGATCCGCACCCGCCGGTTCTCGGCCCGCTCGGACTCCAGGGCCTCCTCCAGCCCTCGGCGCCGCTCGCGCTCACGCTCCACCGCCGCGGCCGCCTCCGCCGCCCGGGCCCGCAGCCGATCCAGCTCCTGCGCGCGGCCATCCGCGCGGGGCCGGCGCCGGGAGGTGGTCCGCGCCGGCGGTTCGTCACCCGCGGTGCGGGCCAGGGGCACGGTGATGTCCGGCGCCACCGACAGCTCCATCACCGAGGCCTCGCCCGCATCCAGATCGGTGGCGAACGCCGCCACCCACTCCTCGCCGTCCAGCGCCGCCCAGGGCTTGTGGTCCAGTTCGGCCAGCAGCCGGACCTCAGTCCCGTCCGACGCGCGGGTCATCGTCAGCGTTGGCCGGACGAAGCGGCGGCCTCGCACCCCCTGCCAGCGCCCGCACACCTCCAAGCGGCCCGGGGCGGTGGC
Organism: uncultured Solirubrobacteraceae bacterium; assembly: GCA_963753235.1. Classification (GTDB taxonomy): domain Bacteria; phylum Actinomycetota; class Thermoleophilia; order Solirubrobacterales; family Solirubrobacteraceae; genus Palsa-465. The sequence continues at coordinate 857,773 of CAVWBJ010000003.1, forward strand.
CCCGATGCGCTCAAGCTCGAAGGTGATGCGGTCAGGCTCGGTGGTCAGAGGCGCGGGGAGCCGCGCGCGGAGGACTAGGCGCCGCGACGCAGGCGCGCCGCGCGAGACTTCTTGCGCGCGCCGTTGTTGCGGTGCAGCGCTCCGCGCTTGACGGCCTTGTCGATCGTCTTGACGAGCACGCGGTGCTCGGCCTCGGCGACGTCATCGGCGCCGTCGGCCACCGCCCGCTCCAGCCGGCGGAAGTAGGTCTTGATCGTCGACGTGTAACGGCGATTCTCCAGCCGCTCACGCTCGGCGCGCAGGATCCGCTTCTTCTGTGAATGGATATTGGCCATGACGAAAAAGGAGCCGCGGATGGCCGCGGCAACGGCGCGTACTATAGCGCGCTCGTGTCCTTAGAGAGCACCGAAGCCGGAGGCGCCACCCTCTCGCCGCCGCCGGAGCCCCCGCCGCGTTCCGCGCTGCGCCGGATCGCCATCAGCACCGCCATCTTCGCCGCGGCCACGGCGCTCTCCCGGGTGGCCGGACTCGGCCGCGAGGTCATCCAGGCCAACTACTTTGGCACCGGCGTCGAGATCAACGCGTTCACGGTCGCCTCGCAGATCCCCAACCTGGTCTCCAATCTGTTCTCCATGGCAGCGCTGTCGGCGGCGTTTGTCCCGGTGTTCACCGAGCTCCTGCACGAAGGGCGCCGCCGGGAGGCGTTCCGGCTCGCCTCCACCATGTTCTGGCTGATCCTGATTGCGCTCAGCGTCATCACCCTGCTGTACACGGCGCTGGCGGGGGTGATCATGCCCCTGTTCGCCGGGACGATGCCTCCGCACGCCGTGCATCTCACCGTGGGGCTGTCCCGGGTGCTGTTCCCCGTCGTCCTGCTGCTGGGGTTGACCGGCCTGCTCGTCGGGATCCTGCAGTCCTACGACCACTTCGGCGCGGCGGCCGTGGCCCCCGCGGTCTGGAACGTGGTCATCGTGATCGGCCTGGTGGCGCTGCACCCGCACTTCGGCATCTACGGATATGCCATCGCCTGGTTGTTGGCGACCGTCGTCCAATTTGGGTTGATCGCCATCGCCCTGCGGGGCATCGAGTTCCGGCCCTCGTTCTCACTGGACTGGCATGACCCGCGCGTCCGCCAGGTGATGATCCTGTTCGTCCCGGTGACGGTGTCGATCGGCATCATCAACATCGACAGCTTCCTCAACGCCACGCTGGGCACGCTCGTCTCGCCGCACGCGTCGGTCGCCATCAACGATGCGTTCCGCCTGTACATGCTTCCCCAGGGGATCTTCAGCGTGGCGGTGACCACCGTGCTGTTCCCCACGCTGACCCGGATGGCCATCCGCCGGGACGTGCGCGGGATGCGCCACACCCTCGGCACCGGGGTGCGCCAGATCAATCTGCTGCTGATCCCGTCGGCGGCCCTGATGGCGGTGCTGGCCACGCCGATCGTGCGGCTCGTCTATCAGCGCGGCGCGTTCACCCACACCTCCACGGCGCTGGTCTCCACGGCGCTGCTGTGGTTTGCCTTCAGCCTGCCCTTCTCCGGCGTCAACCTGCTGTTCACCCGCACGTTCTTCGCCCTCAAGCGGCCGTGGATCCCGACCCGGCTGGCGGCCATGAACGTGGCCCTGGACATCGTGGTGTCACTGATCCTGTACCGGCCGCTGGGGATCGCCGGGCTGATCATCGGCACGCTGGTGGCCAACATCTTCATGGCCTGGCTGCAGGCCCGGCGGCTGAAGCTGGGGTTCAACGGGCGGCTGGAGGGACCGCAGACGACGATGATCACGGTGCGCATCTGCGTGGCCACGGCGATCGCCACCGGGCTGGCCTATCTCATCTGGAAGGGACTGGACAGCCTCCTGGGGCCGGCGTTCATCGCCCAGCTCATCTCGGTGGGGCTGGCCCTTGCGGTTGCCGGCGCCCTGTACTTCCGGCTGGTGCTGCTGATGCGGATCCCGGAGGCGCGCCAGATCGAGGCCCTGGTGCGCAGCCGGCTCCCCGGCCATTAGGGGCCGGCGGCCCCGGGAAACCGACTAGGGTTCGGCGGGGCCATGGCCTCCATCGGCGAGATCTACCGCCATCACTGCCGCAACCCGCGTCAGGAGCGGGCACTGCTCAGCGCTGTCGGGTTCACCACCGCGTTTGCCACCGCGCGCGCCATCACCCACTCCATCCGGGCGGGGATCGGCCCGTTTCACAACATCAGCGAGGGCGGCACGCACGTCCATCACTCCACCTTCGGCATCTTCGGCCTGCTCGGCGTCGGCTACCTGTGGACCTACCGGATCGGCATCGGCAACCGGGTGCCGGAGTGGGAGTCCCGGGTGACCAGCACCCTGTACGGGGTGGCGGCGGCGCTCACCCTGGACGAGTTCGCGCTGTGGCTGGATCTCCAAGACGACTACTGGGACAGCCAGGGGCGCAAGTCGATCGACGCCGTGGCGCTGTTCGGTGGCCTGCTCACCATCGGCGTGGCCGGCCGCGATGTCATCAACGACCTAGGGTTGTTCCCGAAGCGGATCAGCCGGCTGGTGGAGCGCGATCAGCAGCGCCGCGGAATCACATCTGACGGCCACTAGCTCCGGCTGCCGCGCTTCTACCCTCTAAGACAGAGCGTCAATGGCTGACCAGGCTCACATCCGCAACTTCTCCATCATCGCCCACATCGACCATGGCAAGTCGACGCTGGCCGACCGCATCCTGGAGCTCACCCACACCGTCGACCCGCGGTCGATGCGCGCCCAGGTGCTGGATTCCATGGACCTGGAGCGCGAGCGCGGGATCACCATCAAGTCCCAGGCGGTGCGCGTGTTCTACACCTCGGCGCGGGATGGCGAGACCTACCAGCTGCATCTGATCGACACCCCGGGGCACGTCGACTTCACCTACGAGGTGTCCCGGTCGCTGGCCGCCTGCGAGGGGGCGCTGCTCGTCGTCGATGCCTCCCAGGGTGTCGAGGCCCAGACGGTGGCCAACACCTACCTGGCGGTCGAGTCCGGCCTGGAGCTCATCCCCTGCCTGAACAAGGTCGACCTGCCCGGCGCCGAGCCCGAGCGGGTCGGTGAGGAGATTGCCGATCTGCTGGGTGAGCCCGCCGACCAGGTGCGGCGGATCAGCGCCAAGACGGGGGAGGGCGTATCCGAGGTGCTGGATGAGCTCATCGCCCGGGTTCCGCCGCCGGACGGTGATCCGGACGCGCCGCCCCGGGCGCTCATCTTCGACTCCGAGTTCGACCAGTACCGCGGCGTCATCGCCTACATCCGGGTGGTCGACGGCACCTTCACCAAGGGCGAGGCCATCCGGGCCATGCAGACCGGGACCGAGGCCGAGATCGACGACATCGGTTTCTTCACTCCGCAGATGACCCCGGCCGACGCCCTGCATGCCGGGGAGGTCGGCTTCCTCATCACCGGGATCAAGGACGTCACCCGTCTGCGCGTCGGCGACACGCTGACCAGCCTGACCGGGCGGACCGGCTCGGCATCCGAGCCGCTGCCCGGCTACCGGGAGGTCAAGCCGATGGTGTTCTGCGGCCTGTTCCCCATCGACTCCGACGACTACCCGGACCTGCGCGACGCGCTGGAGAAGCTGACCCTCAACGATGCCGCGCTCAGCTGGGAGCCGGAGACCTCCGAGGCCCTCGGCTTCGGCTTTCGCTGCGGCTTTCTCGGTCTGCTCCACATGGACATCGTGCGCGAGCGCCTGGAGCGCGAGTACGACCTGGAGCTGCTGACCACGATGCCGAGCGTGGAGTACGAGGTGACCCTGACCGAGGGCACCGTCCAGGCGGTCCACAGCCCCAACGACATGCCCGACCCCGCCCGGGTGGCGGCGGTGCGTGAGCCGTTCATCCGGGCCTCCATCCTCAGCCCCAAGGAGTACGTCGGCCAGATCATGGAGCTCTGCCAGGAGCGGCGCGGTGAGCACGCCGGCATGCATTACCTGTCGGCCGAGCGCATCCAGCTCACCTACGACCTGCCGCTGGCCGAGATCGTGCTCGACTTCTTTGACCAGCTGAAGTCCCGCACCCGCGGCTATGCCTCGCTGGACTACGAGCTGATCGGCCTGCGCGAGTCCGACCTGGTCAAGCTGGACATCCTGCTGGCCGGGGATCCGATCGACGCCCTGTCGATGCTGGTGCACCGCTCCAAGGCGCAGACCGCCGGGCGCACCCTGACCGAGAAGCTGCGGGAGAAGATCCCCCGCCAGCAGTACGACGTGCCCATCCAGGCGGCGATCGGCTCTCGGATCGTGGCCCGGGAGACGATCAAGGCCTACCGCAAGGACGTCATCGCCAAGTGCTACGGCGGCGACATTTCGCGCAAGCGCAAGCTGTTGGAGGCCCAGAAGAAGGGCAAGCAGCGGATGAAGCAGGTCGGCCGCATCGAGGTCCCGCAGGAGGCGTTCCTGGCCGTGCTGGAATTGAGCTCCGGCCAGAAGGGCTGATGGCGCTGCGGGCGGAGCTGGTCGACGAGGACGACCCGGCGATCGGCTCCGAGCGCATCCGGGTCCGTCATCCGGACGGCCGCGTCGAGGAGCTGCGTCTTCACCAGTACGGGCGCCTGTACGCGCTGCCCGGGGTCTACGAGCAGATCGTCCAGGACCGGCTGGGCTGCCGCTCACCGGCCGAGGTGGCGGCGCTGCTGGCGGCAACGATCGATCAGCTCGGCTGGAGCCGCGGGCAGGTCCGGGTCCTCGACGTCGCCGCCGGCAACGGGGTGTCCGGTGAGGCCCTGGCCGCCGCCGGGCTGCACCCGGTGCTCGGATCCGACATCGTGCCGGAGGCGCGCGCCGCCACCCTGCGGGACCGTCCGGGCCTGTACGACGATTACCTGACGCTTGACCTGCTCGCGCTCACCGACGCCGACCGCACCGCCATCCGCCGGCGACGGGCCAACGTCCTCAGCTGCGTGGCCCCGGTGGGGGAGCACGCGGTGCCGCCGGCGGCGCTGGCCGCCGCCGCGGCGCTTCTGGAGCCTGACGCGCTCATCGCCTACCTGCATGACGTCGACATCATCTCGGCCGATCCGGTGAGCGCGGCGCTCTGGGGCGCCGCCACCGCCGAGGAGCTCGCCCGCCGGCGCTACGTCCACCGCCGCACCGTCACCGGTGCGCCGTACCACATGGAGGCGGTGGTGTGGCGGGTGCGACGAGCCGGCTAGGCCCAGTAGCTGCGGGGGCGCCGCGCCGGCGGCCCGTAGGGGCGGCGGGCCCGCGTGTACATCCAGGGTGACCAGGCGGCGCGCGGCGGTCGGCGATGGCCGCCCAGGATCATGACCACCACCATCAGCACCGCCCACATGATGGTGGCCGCCATCACCATCGCCGCGGTCACCGCCAGCACCGGGATCACGAACACCAGCAGCAGGGGGTGATCTTTGACCACGGTCAGCGTCCAGCCCGCGGTGGAGCGGCGGCGCCCGTGAGCGGGGAGCCGGCGGGCCGGCTGGCGGGGCAGATCGGCGACGGTGGCGTCCAGCTCGGAGTACGTCCGGGCCTTCAGCGCGGCCGAGACGCGCTGCTCCAGCTCCTCCGCTGCGATGCGCCCCTCCGTGGCCGCCTTGTGCAGCCGGCTGATGATCTCTTCCCGGTCGGCATCCGATGCCCTGAGAGAACCTACCTTGGTCACGATTTTGAGGCTACCGCGCCCCGGGCTCGGTGACAAGACGTACGCCCACCTCGTCCAGATGGCCGAGCAGGTCGGCCGGATCGTCGTAGACCCGGTAGGCACCGGCGCTGACCAGCTCGTCGCGGCCGTAGCCGCCGGACAGCAGGCCCACCCCCAGGGCCCGGGCCCGGCGGGCGGCCAGCAGGTCCCAGACGCTGTCGCCCACCACCATGCTGTGGCGGATGTCGACGCGGATCTGCCGGGCGGCGGTCAAAAACAGGTCCGGATCCGGCTTGGCGTGGCGCACCTGGTCCCGGGTGATCATCGGCGTGTGGTCAGGCACGCCGAGCAGCCGGCGGGCCAGGCCGGCGTAGCGCACCGGGCCGCTGGTGGCGATCGCCCAGGCCACGCCGTGCTCGGTGAGGGTGGCCAGGAGCTCCCGGGCGCCGGGCAGCGGCTGGACGCTGTCGTAATGGCGCATGAACGCCTCCACGTGCAGCTCGGGCAGGGCGACCAGAGCCTCCGGGTCGATCGGTGTGTCCAGCTCCCGAACGAGGGCGTTGACGAACAGCCCCCCGCTCATGCCGATCCGGCGGTGGATCTTCCATACCGACAGGCTGATGCCCACCTCCTGAAGGGCCTCCCGCCAGGCCAGGACGTGCTGGTAGACCGAGTCGATCAGGGTGCCGTCGAGATCGAACAGGAAGGAGGGCTGACCGGGGCTGTCCACATTGGCGCTCATGCGACCGGTGGGATTCTCCCGCCCGGGCCCCGATCAGGTATCCCGAGCCCAGCTTCAACCGGGCCGGAGCGTCCTGCTAAGAATCCGGACGCCATGGATCTCGGCCTCAACCAGCGCGCCTGCATCATCACCGGCGGATCACGCGGCATCGGGCGACAGGTGGCGCGCCGGCTGGTGGCCGAGGGGGCCAATGTCCTGCTGGTGGGGCGCGGCCAGGCGGCGCTGGGCGACGCGGTGGCCGAGCTGGCCGACGCCGGACCGGGACGGGCTGAGGCGATCAGCCTGGATATCACGGCGGTCACCGCCGGCGAAGAGGCGGTGCGCGCCTGCCGGGACCGGTTCGGCTCGGTCGACGTGCTGGTCAACAACGCCAGCCAAAGCGTCACCCGCTCGCTGGAGGAGCTGACCGACCAGGACTGGCAGGCCGGTTGGGAGATCAACGTGATGGCGCCGATGCGACTGATGCGGGCGGCGGTGCCGGAGATGGCGCAGCGCGGGTGGGGCCGGGTGGTCAACGTCTCGTCCTCCTCAGGCAAGCGCCCCGGCCAGCGCAACGTCGCCTACTCGGTGGCCAAGGCCGCCGAGCTGTCGCTGTCCCGGGCCTATGCCGACTACTACGCCGCCCGGGGCGTGCGGATCAATGCGGTCACGCCCGGTCCGGTGGCCTCCGAGCTGTGGCTGGAGCCGGGCGGTCTGGCCGACCAGACCGCTGACGCCCGGGGCATCACCCGGGAGGAGGTCCTGGAGACCGCGGCGGCGGGGCTGCCCGTCCGCCGGCTGGCCGGGCCGGAGGAGATCGCCGCGGTGATTGTGTTCCTGTGCTCCGAGCAGGCCTCCAACGTGAGCGGAGCCGCCTGGTCGGTCGACGGCGGCGCGGTCCCGGTCATCATCTGAGTGGCCCCGTAGACTCGCGGCCGCAATGCCCGTCAACACCGAGGCGATCGGCAAGACATTTCCGCCCGTGCTGTACGCGGTCGGCCGGGAGAAGATCCGGGAGTACGCCGCCGCCGTCGGCGAGCAGCATCCGCACCACACCGACCATCTGGCCGCCCGCCAGGCCGGTTTTGCCGATCTGGTGGCGCCGCCCATGTTCGCCGTCGTGTACTCCAGCCCGGCGATCACCCCGGCCCTGTTTGACCCGGAAGTGGGGATCGATTTTGCCCGGCTGCTCCACGCCGGCCAGGAATTCCGGTGGGGGCCCCTGGTGGTGGCCGGCGATGAGATCACCACCACCACGGCGGTCAAGGACATCACCGAGCGGGCCGGTCAGGGCTTCTACGTGTTTGAGACGCGGTCGCGCAATCAGCGTGACGAAGTCGTCTGCACCGGCGTGTGGACGAACATCGTGCGGGGGAGCGAGTGAAGCCCGGCGACGAGTTTGAGCTCAAGGTCACCCCGGACCGGTTTCTCACCGTCCGGTACGCGGGCGCGTCCGGCGACTTCAACCCCATTCACATCGACGAGGAGTTCGCCCGGCAGGTCGGGCTCCCGGGGCGGATCCTGCACGGGCTGTGGACGATGGCCCAGGTGGCCCGCGCGCACACCGAGGCCCTGGGGGGAGCGGACAAGCTGGCCCGGCTGTCGGTCCAGTTCCGGGGGATGGGCCGGGTGGAGGAGGAGATCACGGTCACCGGCCGGGTCCGTGAGGTCGACGACGAGCGGGCGATCGTCTCCTCGGAGGCGGTCCAGGGGGGCAAGCGGATCATCCGCAACGGCGAGGCCGAGATCCGCCGGTAGCGCGGCCCCGGGCGCCCCGGCGATCGACGCTGGGCGCCTACCTACAATCTGCGTCAATGCTGACTGAACGTCAGGAACTCGTCCTCAGCCGCCTGGTGCATGAATACCTGGAGGCGGGCGCGCCCGTGGGCAGCAAGGCCCTCAGCTCCGCCCTGGGAGAATGGGGCCCGTCGACGATTCGCCATGAGCTGGCCAATCTGGAGGATCTGGGGCTGCTGGCGCACCCGCACACATCCGCCGGCCGGGTCCCGACCGAGGCCGGCTATCGCTACTTCGTCGATCGCCTCATCCCGGACGAGCCCCGCGGTCCCGGTCTGTCGCTGTCGCTGGTGCGCCGGGAGCTCGACGAGGCGGTGCGGGTGACCACCGAGGCCCTGTCGCAGGTCACCAACCTGCTGGCCATCGTCACCGCGCCGCCGATTGAGACCTCCACCATCCGCCATGTGGAGGTGCTGGCGCTTCAGCCGCAGGTCCTGATGGTGGTGGTCATCACGTCCACCGGCGGCGTCACCAAGCGCCTGTTCACGTTCCCCCGGCCGGTCGACACCGGACTGGCCGACTGGGCCGCCAGCTACATGAACGAGCGGCTGGTGGGCCTCGGCCTGGGGGCCCGGATGCTCCACCAGCGCCTGCATGACCCCAGCCTGAGCCAGACCGAGCGGACCTTCCTGGACGCCCTCTCGCCGGTGTTCACCGACCTGGAGGAGTCCGCCCAGGCGACGCTGTATGTGGAGGGGACGGGCAAGCTGCTCACCCTGGGCCGGGTCGACGAGGTGTCCGAGCTCAACCAGCTCATGGAGATGCTGGAACGACGGGTGGTGCTGCTGGGCGTCCTGCGCTCGGCGCTCAACGCCCCCCAGAGCGTCTCCGTCCGGATCGGAGCCGAGAACGAGGCGCCCGCCCTGCGCTCGCTGGCGCTGGTCGCCGCCAGCTACGGGCTGCCTCAGCGGGCCCTGGGCGCCGTGTCGGTGATCGGCCCGCTGCGCATGGACTACGGCCTGGCCATCCGGACCGTGCGCGAGGCTGCCGCCCAGCTGTCGTCCTTCGTCGCCGACGTCTACGACGAGCGCTGAGTCCGTGAGCGCCACCCGCGACTACTACGAGATCCTCGGCGTCTCCCGCACCGCCGACGACTCCGAGATCAAGAAGGCCTTCCGGCGGCTGGCCCGGGAGCTGCATCCGGATGTCAACCAGGAGCCCGACGCCGAGGAACGCTTCAAGGAGGCCGCCGAGGCCTACGAGGTGCTGTCTGACGCCGACCGCCGGGCCACCTATGACCGCTACGGCCACGAGGGCCTGCGCAGCGGCGGGTATGCGCCCAACTTCGAAGGGTTCGGCTCGGTGGCCGACATCTTTGAGGCGTTCTTCGGCGGGGCCGGCGGCGGCTTCGGCGGCATGTTCGGCGGGGGCGGCCGGACCGGCGGTCCGGTGCAGGGCGGCGATGTCGCCGCCAGTGCGCAAATCGATTTGAACCAGGCGGCCGAGGGGGCGGCCGTGGAGGTCGCCTACGACGCGGTGGTCCGGTGCGAGAACTGCCGGGGCAACGGGGCCGAGCCGGGCACCCCCATCGACACCTGCCCGCGGTGCGGTGGCACCGGTCAGCTGCGGGCGGTGTCGCGCACCCCGTTCGGCCAGGTGGTTCGCGCCACCGTGTGCGACACGTGTGACGGTGAGGGCCGGGTGCCGCAGACGCCCTGCCACGTGTGCGGTGGGCGGGGCCGCCAGGTGGAACGGGTCAAGGTCTCGGTCGACGTGCCGGCCGGCATCGACGACGGCCAGCGCATCCGGATCACCGGGCGGGGGCACGCCGGAGAGCACGGGGGCCCGGCCGGTGACCTGTACGTCCAGGTCCACGTCCGGGAGGACCCGCGCTTCCTGCGCCAGCAGGATGACCTGATCACCGTCGTCGACGTGGCCGCGCCGCTGGCTGCACTCGGCACCGCCGTCGAGGTCCCGACTCTGGACGGGGCCACTGAGGTCGACATCCCCGCCGGCACCCAGCCCAACGAGACCATCGTGCTCCGGGGGCGGGGCATGCCCGCCCTGCGGGGACGGCGCCGCGGCGATCTGCGGGTGGTGGTCAACGTCGTCATCCCGCGCCACCTCAAGCGCGAGCAGCGGGAGCTGCTGCAGCAGCTGGCCGAGAGCATGACCGAGCACAATCTGGCCACCGAGGACGGCGTCCTCGGCAAGCTCAAGCGCGCCTTCCACCACCATTGATCCGCCTCGCGGTTCGCGTCCACCGCCGGCAGGCCGAGCTCGTCCTGGCCGAGCTGCTGGAGCTGGCCCCGGGCGGGGTGGAGGAGGTCGATCTCAGCCCGGAGGTGGTGGAGTTCGCCATCTACGGCGCGCCCGGTGAGCTGCCCGCGCTCCCTGACCTGCGGGCGGCCGCGGCCGGCGCGTTCGTCGACGTCAGCACCTCCGAGATCGCCGACGACTGGTCGGAGCGGTGGCGCAGCTTTCACCAGCCGCTGGTCATCGCCGGGCGCCTCACGGTGCGTCCACCCTGGGAGCCGCCGCCCGACACGCCGCTCGACGTGGTCATCGATCCGGGCCAGGCGTTCGGCACCGGCGCCCACGCCACCACCCGGCTGTGCCTGGAGCTGCTGCTGGACTGGACCGCGCCCCGCGGCTCATGCGTCGATCTGGGCTGCGGCTCCGGGGTGCTCGCCATCGTGGCCGCCCAGCTCGGCTGGGAGCCGGTGCTGGCGCTTGACCATGACCCGGCGGCCACTGCCGCCACTGCCGAGAATGCCGGTCGCAACGGGGTGACGCTGGAGATACGCCGGCTGGATCTGCGCACCGAGCCGGTGCCGGCGGCCGACCTGGTGGTGGCCAACGTGCTCGCCCCGCCGCTGATCAGCTGGGCCGAGACCCAGCCAGAGCTCCCGCCGCGGCTGATCCTGAGCGGCCTGCTGAAGGCCGAGGCCGACCGGGTGGCGGCGGCCTACGCCCGCCGGGGGCGGGTGGAGCGGGAGCGGCGGGTCCGCGGCGAGTGGGCGGCGCTGTCGCTTGTCGCCGGGTAGGCCGGCCGGCCGCCGCCCGTCGCCCCGCGTGGACAACCCGCCGTCCGCGAATCTTGTCCACGGGGCCCATGCCGTCCGGGCGCCCCTCCCGCATCCTTCCTGGCGTCGCTTGTGATCCAGACATACAGATGAAGGAGGTGAACAGTTGCCAAACCCACTCGCGATTGGTGTGACTCTCGGTGGCCTACTCCTTGATGTGGTTGCGCCGCGGCCCAAGCCTCGGGCTGGCTTTCCGCTAGAGCCCTCTCTCCTCTCTGCGCGGTCCGTCCCGAGGACACCGCGGCATGACGCCCCGATCGAGGCGTACGACAGTCCGCCGGTCGCGAGCGGTTATCGCAGCTGAGGGATTCGGCTGCGCCGGTCTGGGGCCGGCGCAGCCGCTCCCCCGCTAACGTCCGCCGCGTGAGCACGTTCGCGGTCAAGTTCCTCGGCTGCAAGGTCTCTTGCTGGACGCGCTGGTGTCCGAGCCGAAGGTCTGCCCCCATCTTCACGTGCCCATGCAGTCCGGCGATGATGCCGTGCTGGAGGCGATGGGCCGTCATTACACCGCGGCGGAATACGTGGCGCACGTGGGCCGGGTCCGGGCCGCCGGGGTGGGGCGGGGCATCAACGTCACCACCGACGTGATCGTCGGCTTCCCCACCGAGGATGAGGCGGCCTTCCGGCGCACGCTGGACGCCGTCGATGCCGCCGGCATCAGCCGGGTTCACGTCTTTCCCTACTCGCCCCGCCCGGGCACCGTCGCCGCCGCTCTGGGCGACCGCGTCCCCGCCGCCGAGAAGAAGCGTCGCTCCCAGATTGTGCGGGGACGCTCGGAGTATCGGTCCCGGATGCACCGGACGGCTCGCCTGGGCCGCCGGGAGCGGGTCCTGATCGACAAGGTGGCCGAGACCCAGTGCTCGGGCTACACCGCCGACTACACCCGCTGCTACCTGATGAACCCGCCCCACCCGTCCGGGCCCCGGGGCACGGTCGTCGAGGTCACCTGCGATGAGCTGTACGCCGACGGGATCAGCTGCTCGCCGGTGGCTCACCCCCCGGCCGGGATCCGCCCGGACGGGGGCTATCCTCTACACCACTCCTGATGAGCGTCACCGAGCAGGTTCGCAGCGATATGACGACCGCCATGAAGGCGGGGGAGAAGACGCGCGTGGGGGCTCTGCGCCTGGTTCTCTCCGAGCTGCAGAAGGCGGCCAAGGACGGGGGCGAGGACGAGCTCGCCGTTCTGCGCCGGGAGCGCAAGCGCCGGCTTGATGCCGCCAGTCAGTTCCGGGACGGCGGCCGTCCAGAGCTGGCCGAGCAGGAGGAGGCCGAGGCCCAGCTGATCTCCGGCTACCTGCCGGCCGAGCTGTCCGACGAGGAGTTGGACCGCCTGATCACGGCGGCCATCGCCGACACCGGGGCCTCCAGCCCCCGGGACATGGGACAGGTGATGAAGGCGGTAATGGCGGCCAGTGGGGGTCGAGCCGACGGCCAGCGCACATCCGCGCGGGTGCGGGAGGCGCTCGCCTCCTAGTGGCCAAGAGCACGCTTGAGCTGGACAACAGCGTGGCTGCCGAGCTGGCCGGTTCGCAGGATTCGGTCCTGCGCACGCTGGAGAGCCACCTGGACTGCGATGTCTTTCTCCGCGGAAACATGCTCACCCTGGAGGGCGAGGACGCCGCAGTTGATGCCGCCGCCGCCGTGGTCCGCGAGCTGTCAGACCTGATCGTCCAGGGCCACGAGATCGCTCCCGGCACGGTGGAGGCCGTTGCCCGCGCGCTGGATGCCCACCAGTCGCCGTCTCAGATCCTGGAGGACGTCGTCTGGCGCCACCGGGCCACCAAGGTGGCGCCCAAGACCATCAACCAGAAGCGCTACGTGGACTCCATCCGCGCCAACACCATCACGTTCGGCATCGGACCCGCCGGAACCGGCAAGACGTTCCTGGCGGTGGCGCTGGCCGCCGCCGCCCTCAGCCGCCGTGAGGTCAACCGCATCATCCTGACCCGGCCGGCGGTCGAGGCCGGCGAACGCCTCGGCTTCCTTCCCGGCGACCTGATGGCCAAGGTCGACCCCTACCTGCGCCCCCTGTTCGACGCCCTGCACGACATGCTGGACCCGGAGCGGGTCTCCCAGCACCTGGAGAAGGGCGTGATTGAGGTGGCACCGCTGGCCTACATGCGCGGCCGGGCCCAGCCAACGTTCACCCCGGTGCTGACGCCGACCGGATTTCGCCCCATCGGTTCGCTGCGGGTGGGCGACCTGGTGACCGGGTCAGACGGACGACCCACCCCAGTGCTGGGCGTCTACCCCCAGGGGCGCAAGCCCGTATACCGGGTGAGCACCCAGGATGGAGCCTCCACGCTGGCCTGCGGCGAACATCTGTGGACGGTGTCCACCGCCGCCGATCGTCGGCGCGGGCGCCCAGGCCGGGTGCTCCAGACGCGCGACATGATCGGCCGGCTGCGCGCGGCTCGCGCTCACCGCTACCAGCTCCCGCTGCTCTCCCGTCCCGCCGAGTTTGCACCGAGGCCGGTGCCGCTCGATCCGTATGCGCTCGGGCTGCTGCTGGGTGACGGCTGCCTCACGCTGTCAACCACCCCCAGCTTTGCCACCGCTGATCCGGAGCTGGCCACAGCGCTGGAGGACGCACTGCCCGGCATCCGGGTGCGGAGCCGGGGCGGCGTCGACCACGTGCTGGAGCATGTCGACGGCCACCGCGGGGGCGTGATCGTCGCCACTCCGGTTTCCACCGCCCTTCGCGGGCTCGGTTTGGCCGGCAGCCGCTCGCACACCAAGTTCGTGCCCGAGGCCTACCTCCACAACGCCTCCGATGTCCGCATCGCCCTCCTCCAGGGCCTCCTGGACGCGGACGGCGGCCCGGTCACCCAGGAGGGGCGCAGCTGCCGAATCCAGTACACGACCTGCTCAGAGACCCTCCGGGACGACGTGGCCTACCTGGTGCGCTCGCTCGGTGGCGTCGCCTACTGGCGGCGGCGCCCGGCCGCCGGTCGCGTACCGGGCGCAGCCAACGGGCGGCCGGTCGTCCACGGCCACGACGCGTTTGTCATGGAGCTGCGGCTGCCCGACGGCGTTGAGCCGTTCCGCCTGACTCGCAAACGCGAGCTGTATGACCGAGACGGCGGCGGCCGGCCGATGCGGTTCATCGACTCCATCGAGCCTGTGGGCGAGACCGAGACGGTATGCATCCAGGTGGCCGCCGCCGATTCGCTGTACGTGACCGAGGACTTCCTCCTCACTCACAACACCTTGAACGACAGTTTCATCATCCTGGACGAGGCTCAGAACACCACGCCGGAGCAGATGAAGATGTTCCTCACCCGGCTGGGCTTCAACTCCAAGATGGTGGTCACCGGGGACATCACCCAGGTCGATCTGCCCCGGGAGCAGGACTCCGGGCTGATTGTGGTGGCCGACATCCTGGATGGGGTGGAGGGCATCGACTTCGTCCGGTTTGGCGACGAGGACGTGGTGCGCCACAAGCTGGTGCGGCGGATCGTCGCCGCCTACAACGAGCACGCGCAGCGGTCCGCCCCGGAGCTGCGGCCGCGCCGGCGCGCGTAGGGAGGAGGGCGTCGATGCTCGACGTCGAGGTCATCGGCATCGAGACCGTGGAGCTCGCCCCCACTCACCCCGGGACCCCGCCGACCGCGGTGGAGCTGGAGGAGGTGTGCGCTCTGGCTCTGTCCTCGGCGGGCATCGAGGACGGGCACGTGGCCATTGAGTTCGTCGACGAGGAGCGGATCCGCGAGCTCAACGCCGAGTACCGCCGCATCGACGCCCCCACCGACGTGCTCTCGTTCGGTGTCGACGAGGACGGGCTGAGCGCCGGCCCCCGGGAGCTGGGGGACATCGTCATCTGCCCGCCGCAGACCGCGGACGTGCGCGAGGCGGTCGTCCACGGGGCGCTGCACCTCACCGGCATGGACCATGAGACCGACGACGGCGAGATGCTCGCCCTCCAGGCCGAGCTGATGCGATGGATCAGCTGACCCATCCCCCCGGCCACCCCGGCACCCGGTCTGGCTTCGTCGCCCTGGCCGGGCGGCCGAACGTGGGGAAGTCCACGCTGGCCAACGCCATGGTGGGCGCCAAGGTGGCGATCGTCTCCGACAAGCCGCAGACCACGCGCCGGGCCATCCGCGGGGTGGCCACCGGCCCGGACTGGCAGCTCATCCTGGTCGACCTGCCGGGGGTGCAGCGCCCCCGGGATGCGCTCACCGAACGCATGCAGCAGCGGGTGGAGCATGAGCTGGGCGATGCCGACGGCGCCCTCCTGGTGGTGAACGCCCAGCAGGGAGTCGGTCCCGGCGATCGGTTCATCGCCGACCTCCTGCGCGGCACGTCGGTCCCGGTGACGATCGCCGTCAACAAGGTCGACCGGGCCGAGCAGGCCCGGGTGGCCGCCACCCTCCATGACGCCGAGGCCCTGGACGTGGCTGAGGAGATCTTCCCGGTGAGCGCGCGCACCGGGTCTGGTGTCCGAGCCCTGACCGAGCATCTGGTGGCTCGGCTGCCCCCGGGGCCGCTGTACTTCGACCAGGCGCAGCACTCCGACCAGGCGCCGGAGGTCATCCTCGCCGAGCTGGTGCGCGAGCAGGTGCTGGCCCGCACGCGGGAGGAGGTGCCGCACGCCGTCGAGGTGGAGGTGGAGGAAATCACCCATCCCCGCCCGGATCTGGTCCGGATCCAGGCCGTCGTCCTATCCGAGACCGAATCCCAGAAGGGAATCCTGATCGGTGCCGGGGGGCGGATGATCAAGTCGATCGGGGTGGCGGCCCGGCGGGCGATTGAGCGAGAGCTCGGGACCCGGGTGCATCTGGAGCTGTCGGTGCGGGTGCGCCGCCATTGGCGGGCCGACGAGCGAGTCCTGGACCGGCTGGGCATCGAATAGAGCCCTCCGGTGTTCGCCGAGCCCGCCTAGAATCCCGCCCGTGGACGACGCGGAGGTCGCTTTCGATGAGCGGGGCCTGGTCCCGTGCATCCTGCAGGACTGGCGAACCGGTGAGGTCCTGACCCTGGCCTACATGAACGCGGAGGCCCTGGAGCTGACCCGGCGGACCGGCGAGATCCACTTCTTCAGTCGCTCCCGTCAGGAGCTGTGGCACAAGGGGGCGACATCGGGCAACACCATGGCCGTGCGCTCGATCCGCTACGACTGCGACGGCGACGCCCTGCTGGCGCTGGTGGAGCCGGCCGGACCGGCCTGCCATACCGGCGAGCGCACCTGCTTTCACCGCGGCGAGCTGGAACCACAGGCGCCGGCCGAGGTGCTCGCCGGGCTGGAGCGGACGATCGCCGCCCGGGCCGCCGAGCGCCCCGCGGGCTCCTACACCGTGACCCTGCTCCAGGACCCGGCGCTGGCCGGCGCCAAGGTCCAGGAGGAGGCCGAGGAGGTGGTCCGCGCCGTCCGCGAGGAGACCGATGAGCGCGTGGCCGAGGAGGCCGCTGACGTCCTGTATCACCTGGCCGTCCTGCTCCGCGGGCGTGATCTCAGCCTGGCCGACGCCGAGCGGGTGCTGGATGGCCGTCGCCAGCGCTGAGGCGGGCACCCGCGCGGCCGCCGGGTCCACGGCCTCGCTGGCCGAGGTGCGCGCGCTGGCGCGTCACCACAACCTGATCCCGCTGTGCGAGACGTTCATCGACGATTGCCAGACGCCGGTGTCGGCGTTCCTCAAGCTGCGCGACCCCACCCACCCGTCGTTTCTGCTGGAGTCGGCCGAGCAGGGGCGCGTCGGCCGCTACTCGTTCATCGGATTTCGTCCCCGCAAGGTGCTGCGCTGGTCGCTGGGGGACCCGGGGGACCCGTACGCGCTGGCCGCCCAGGAGCTGCGCCGGGCCGGGGCCGCGCCCATGGCGGGTTTGCCCCCGTTCGCCGGCGGCGCCGTGGGGATGTTCGCCTACGACCTGGTCCGCACCGTCGAACCACTGGGCGAGCCGAATCCCGATCCGCTCGGTCTGCCCGACCTGGCGCTCATGCTCACCGACGCCCTCGTCGTCTTCGATCACCTCAAGCGGACCACCACGGTGGTGGCCAACGTCTATCCCGACGATGACCTGGAGGCCTCCTACCGCCAGGCGCTGGAGACGATCGCCGAGGTCCGCTGGCGGCTGGCCCGGCCGCTGCCGATGCCCTCCCAGCGGGCCGCGCCCAACCGGGCCGCCCCCGGGTTTGAGTCGAACATGACCCGGGAGCGGTTCGAGGCCAACGTGGCCCGGATCATCGAGTACGTCTACGCCGGGGACGCGTTCCAGGTCGTCCCATCGCAGCGGTGGTCAGCGCCGGTGCCGGTCGACGCGTTCTCCATCTACCGGGGGCTGCGGGCGGTCAATCCCAGCCCCTACATGTACTTCCTGGACTTCGGCGACTTTGAGATCGCCGGAGCCAGCCCCGAGCCGCTGATCACCGTGGCCGGCCGGCGGGTGGCCACCCGGCCGATCGCCGGCACCCGCCCGCGGGGCAGCAGCCCCGAGGAGGATCAGCGGATCGCCCGGGAGCTGCTCGCCGATGAGAAGGAGCGAGCCGAGCACGTGATGCTCGTCGATCTGGGCCGCAACGACCTGGGCCGGGTGTGCGAGTACGGGTCGGTGGAGGTGGAGAGCTTCATGGCGGTCGAGAACTACAGCCACGTGATGCACATCGTCTCCAACGTCGTGGGCAGGCTGCGGCCCGGGGTGGACGCGCTGGCGGCGCTGCGCTCGGTGCTGCCGGCCGGGACGCTGTCCGGCGCCCCCAAGGTACGGGCCATGCAGATCATTGACGAGCTGGAGCCGGTCAAGCGCGGTGGATACGGGGGCGCCATCGGCTGGGCGAGCTACACCGGAGAGCTGGACACCTGCATCCACATCCGGACCGCCGTCATCAAGGACGGGGTGGCCCACATCCAGGCCGGGGGCGGGACGGTCGCCGATGCCAAGCCCGACTACGAGTTCCGCGAGTCGGAGGCCAAGGCCCGGGCCATGGTCCAGGCGATCGAGCTCGCCGTCGCCCAGTCTGAGTGGCCCTGACCTGGGTCGACGGGATCCGAGTACCGTTCCCTGCGTGCGGGTCCTCGTCCTGGACAACTACGACAGCTTCACCTACAACCTCGTCCAGTACGTGGGGATGTCGTCGGACCCGCCCCCCGAGATCGAGGTGGTGCGCAACGACCACGCCACCGTTGACGAGCTGCTCATCCGCGGCTATGACCGGGTGATCGTGTCCCCGGGGCCATGCACGCCGGACGAGGCCGGAATCTCCCTGGAGGCGGTCCGCCGGTTCCCGGAGGCGGGAATCCCCACGCTCGGCGTCTGCCTCGGCCACCAGGCTCTCGTCCAGGCCTGGGGCGGGCGGGTGGTCACCCATCATCCCGTCCACGGCAAGACGACGACGATTGAGCACGACGGCCGGACCATCTTCCGGGGCCTGCGCGCCCCGCTGGAGGTCGGCCGCTATCACTCGCTGGTGGCCCAGCCGGAGCTGCCGGCGGTGCTGGAATGCAGCGCTCACGGCGGCGACGTGATCATGGCCGTCCGCCACCGGGAGCTGCCGGCCGAGGGCGTCCAGTTTCACCCGGAGTCGGTCCTCACCGAGCAGGGGCGGGAGCTTCTCGCCAACTTCCTGTCCACCGCCCGCTGAGTGGTCCGGCTCACCTCCGATCTGCTGACGCGGTCGATCGACGCGCTCGCCGGCGGACAGGATCTCAGCGCCGAGGAGACCGCGGCCGTCCTGACCGAGATCATGACCGGCAACGCCTCCGAGATCCAGATCGCGGCCTTCCTGATCGCTCTCCGGACCAAGGGAGAGACGGTCGACGAGCTAGCCGGTCTGGCCCGCACCATGCGGCGGCTGGCCGCCACCGTCACCGTCCAGCGCGGTGATCTCCTGGACACGGCCGGGACCGGCGGTGGGCGGCGCACGTTCAACGTGTCGACCACGGCCGCCCTGATTGCGGCCGGTGCCGGCTGCACCGTGGCCAAGCACGGCAACCGCTCGGCCACCGGCCTGTCGGGCTCCGCCGACGTCCTCGAGGCCCTGGGAGCCCGCATCGACCTGACGCCGGCGGCGGTGGCCGCCTGCATCGACGAGGTCGGGTTCGGATTCATGTTCGCGCCCGCCCACCATCAGGCCACCCGGTACGTCATCCCGGTGCGCCGGGAGCTGGCCGTCCGCACCATCTTCAACTTTCTGGGCCCGCTGACCAATCCAGCCGGCGCCACCCGCCAGCTGATCGGCGTGTCCGACCGCGGGTACCTGTCGAAGATGGCCGGGGCGCTGGAGCTGCTCGGCACCGAGCACGCCCTGCTGGTGTCCAGTCACGACGGCCTCGACGAGCTCAGCATCTCCGCGGCCACCCATGTGGTGGAGGTGACCCGCTCCGGCATCACCGAATACGACGTCGTCCCCGAGGATGTCGGCCTGGCCCGGGCCGGCGCCGAGCTGGTCCCGGGCGGCGACCCCGCCCAGAACGCCGAGACCGCCCGGCGGATCCTCGCCGGGGAGCCCGGACCGGCCCGGGACCTGGCCGTGCTCAACGCCGGCGCCGCCGTCTACGCGGGTGGAGCCGCCGCCTCGCTCGCCGACGGCGTTCAGGCGGCCGGGCGTGCCATCGACGCCGGGGCGGCCGCGGCCGCCCTGGAGCGGTTTGTGGCCGCCACCCACCGGTTGGCGGCATGAGCAACGCGCTGGACCCCATCCTGGCCGAGACCCGGCGCCGGGTGGCCGGGCGGCGCGCGCTGGTCGGCTCGGAGGCCGTCCAGCAGCAGGCGCGGGAGCGGGCCGCGGCCGATCCGCCCCGCGGGTTTGCCGCCGCCCTGCGCCGGCCGGGGCTGTCGATCATCGCCGAGCACAAGCGCAGTTCCCCCTCGGCCGGGGTCATCCGCGAGGACCTGGCCCTGGAGGACGTGGTCTCGGCCTATGAGCGGGGCGGGGCCGCCGCGCTCTCGGTCCTCACCGAGGAGGCCAGCTTCCGCGGCTCGCTGGGCGATCTGAGCCGCGCCCGGGCGGCGTCGCAGCTGCCCATCCTGCGCAAGGACTTCATCGTCGACCCCTACCAGGTGGCCGAGGCGGCCGTGGGGGGCGCCGACGCCATTCTCCTGATCGTCGCCGCCCTGGAGCCGGCCCAGCTGGCTGACCTCCAGGCCCAGGCCCATGACCTGGGGCTCGATGTCCTGGTGGAGGTCCATGACGAGCACGAGCTGGAGCTGGCAGCCGGCCTGGCCGCGCCGATCATCGGCGTCAACAACCGGGACCTGACCACCCTGACCGTGGACACCGATCAGACCTTCCGGCTTCTGGATGCCATGCCGGCCGGCACGGTGGTGGTCTCGGAATCCGGATGGCGCACCCGGGAGCAGCTGGACCGCCTCCAGGCCGCCGGCGTCGATGCCGTGCTCATCGGCGAGGCGCTGATGCGCTCCAGCGACGTGGAGGCCGCCTGCGCCCGCCTGACCGGCGTGCGCGCCGTTTAGCTGTCGTTAGGCGCCCCGGCGAGACTGGTCAGATGGGCGGTCTGACCAAGTCGCACCTCATCTCGGCGGTGATCGGCGGGGTCATAGTGGGAGGCGTGTTCGCGGTCACCGGGGTCGCCGGCAGCCGGCACACCGAGACCATCGTGGAGGAGTCGCCGGTGGCCATCCCGGCCTCGGCCGATCCGGGGGGGCGGGCCACTCCACACACCATCTACGTGCGCTCCGCGCCCGCCGTGGTGGCGGTACGGGCCAAGGTCATCGATCGCTCCGACACCCCGTTCGGGTTCGCGCCCGGCGCGCAGAGCAGCACCACATCGGGCTCCGGCTTTCTCGTCGACCGGCGCGGGGACATCCTCACCGACTTCCACCTGATCGACGGCGCCGACCGGTCCCGGGGGGTCATGGTGCAGTTCGAAAACGGCCTGTCCCGGCCGGCCGCCGTGGCCGCCGTCGACCCGCACAACGACCTGGCCGTGCTGCGCATCGACACGCAGGGGCTGAGCGGGATCCGGCCCCTCCCCCTGGGAGATTCCTCCTCGGTGCGCGTCGGCGACCCGGTGCTGGCCATCGGCGATCCTGCCGGCGCCGACCGGACGCTGACCAGCGGAATCGTGTCCGCCCTCCAGCATCAGCTCCAGGCGGCCGGCGGGGCGACCATTGACAACGTCATCCAGACCGACCAGCCCCTGGATCCCGGCAACTCCGGAGGGCCGCTGCTCGATGCCGCGGGCCAGGTGGTGGGGGTCAACTCGCAGATCGCCGCCCCTGATCCCACCCAGCAGCTCTCATTCGCCATCCCCAGCGACACCGCGGACTCGGTGCTGGCCCGGGTCGACCACCGGTCCCTGCACCTCGCCTACATCGGCATCTCCGCCGGTCTGCCCCGCCGGGGCCGTGCCGTGGTCGGTGACGTCGCCGCCCGGGGGCCGGCCGCGCTGGCCGGACTCCAGCGCGGCGACGTCATCCAGCGCGTCGACAACATCCCGGTCAACGCCATCGGCGGCGTGCTCGCCCTGGTGGCCACCCGCAGCCCGGGGCAGGACCTGACGCTGGAGATCCGCCGGGGGCGCAGCCGGCGGTCGATCATGGTGGTGCTGGGCAGCCGGACGGTGCCGGCGCCCGGCAGCTGACAGCGGACCTGCGGCCCGGCCCCGCGCGTTCGTACGATGTGGGGGTGGACCTCGCCACCCCCAAGATCAAGTTCTGCGGTATCACCGATCCGGCCGACGCCGAGGCGGCGGTGGCCGCCGGAGCGTGGGCGCTGGGCCTGATCCTGTGGCCCGGCTCGCGCCGGCACTGCCGGCGGGAGGTGGCCGCCGAGATCGGCGCCACCCACCGGCGACACGCGCAGATCGCCGGGGTGTTCGTCAACCCCACGCTGGACCAGGTGGTCCGGGCCGCCGACGAGATCGGCCTGACGCTGCTGCAGTTGCACGGCGACGAGGGCCCCTCATTCTGCGCCGAGGTGGCGCGGCGCACCGGATGCCGCGTGATCAAGGCCGCCCGGGTGCGCAGCGGCGCCGACATCCAGGCGCTGGCCGCGTTCCACACTGACTTTCACCTCCTGGACAGCTACACCCGCGGCCTGCCCGGCGGTACCGGGGAGACGTTCGCCTGGGAGCTGGCCCAGGCGCACGGGGGCGGCGTACCGCTGATCCTGTCCGGCGGGCTGACCCCGGAGAACGTGGCCGAGGCGATTGGCGCCGTCCATCCCTACGCGGTCGATGTGGCCAGCGGCGTCGAGGACCGGGCCCGCCCGCCCCGCAAGGACCACGCCAAGCTGGAGCAGTTCGCCGCCGCCGTCGCCGGCACCGCCGCCCCGCCGTCGGATGCCCGGCGGGCGGCATGAGCGTCGTCGAGCACCGATTCGGCCCCTACGGCGGCCAGTATGTGCCGGAGACCCTGATGCCGGCCCTGGCCGAGCTGGAGCTGGCCTGGGTGGCAGCGCGCCAGGACCCGGAGTACACCGGCGAGCTCGACGCCCTGCTGCGGGACTACGTCGGCCGCCCCTCGCCGCTGTACCTCGCCCGCCGGCTGAGCCAGGCCGCCGGGCATCCGGTCTACCTCAAGCGCGAGGACCTCAACCACACCGGCGCCCACAAGATCAACAACGCCATCGGCCAGGCCCTGCTGGCCCGGCGGATGGGCAAGCGGCGGATCATCGCCGAGACCGGCGCCGGCCAGCACGGGGTGGCCACCGCCACCGCCTGCGCCCTGCTGGACCTGGAGTGCATCGTCTACATGGGGACCGAGGACATGCGCCGCCAGAAGCCCAACGTGGAGCGGATGGGGTTGCTCGGCGCCCGGGTGGAGCCGGTGAAGCTCGGCGCCCGCACGCTCAAGGAGGCCGTCTCGGCGGCCATCCGGGATTGGGTCGCCAACGTGGACACCACCCACTACATCATCGGCTCCTGCGTGGGCCCCGCGCCGTATCCGGCGATGGTCCGAGACCTGCAACGCGTGATCGGGGATGAGGCCCGGGCCCAGGTCCTGTCCGCCGCCGGGCGGCTGCCCGACCGCGTCGTGGCCTGCGTGGGCGGCGGATCGAACTCGATCGGCATGTTCATCCCGTTTGTGGACGACGCCGACGTGCGGCTGGTCGGCGTGGAGGCCGCGGGCGAGGGCATCGCCACCGGCCGCCACGGCGCCCCGCTCACCGCCGGGGGCCGGGGTGGGGTGCTTCACGGCGCCTACTCGGCGATCATGCAGGACGAGGACGGGCAGATCCTGGAGGCGCATTCCATCTCGGCCGGCCTGGACTACCCGGGCAGCGGACCGGAGCACGCCTGGCTGCGCGACCAGGGCCGGGCCCGGTACGTGGCCGTCTCCGACGCCGAGGCGGTGAGCGCATTCGCCACCACCGCCCGCCTGGAGGGGATCATCCCGGCCCTGGAGAGCTCCCACGCCCTCGCCTGGGTCCTGGCCCACCCGGACTCCGAGCTGGACGTCGTCTGCCTGTCCGGGCGCGGCGACAAGGACCTGGCCGAGGCCCTGGCCGCGCTCGGGCAGGGCTGATGAGCGACACCACCGGGGTGGACCGGATCGCCGAGGCGTTCGCGGCCGCCCGTGCCGAGGGTCGCCGAGCCGCGCTCATGCCCTACCTGATGGGCGGCTATCCCACCCTGGAGACCTCCCGCCAGATCGGACTGGCCTACGCCCGCGCCGGAGCCGACCTGATGGAGCTGGGGGTGCCGTTCTCCGACCCTCTGGCCGACGGTCCGGTCATCCATGCCGCCGCCACCCACGCCCTGGCCGCCGGCGCCACCGTGGACGGAGTGCTGGAGCTGGCCTCAGATCTGGCCGCCGAGGTCCCGGTGGTGGTCATGTGCTACGCCAACCCCATCTACGGCCGGGGCGTGGACCGGTTCGCCGACCTGCTGGCCGGCCGCGGGGTCAGCGGGCTGATCGTGCCTGACCTGCCCCTGGAGGAGGCGGTCGAAATCCGGACCGCCTGCGCCGCTCGCGGCCTGGCGTTCGTCCCGCTGGTGGCCCCCACCACGCCGGTGGAGCGCCTGGAACAGATCGGTGCCGGCGCCACCGGCTTTCTGTACACCGTGTCGGTGACCGGGACCACCGGCGAGCGCACCGGTGTGGACGGGCGGCTGGAGGAGGTGATCGGTCGGGCCGCCGCTCACACCCGGGTGCCGGTGGCGGTGGGGTTCGGTATCTCCACGCCGGAGCACGCCCGGGCGGCCGCCGACGCCGGGGCCGACGGGGTCATCGTCGGCAGCCGGCTGGTGCGGGCGGCCGAAGAGGGTGGGGATCCGGTCGGTGAGGTCGGCCGGCTGGTGGCGAGCTTCGCCAGGGCGCTGTCCGAGGCCCCGCTCGGTTAGCATCCAGTCCCAGCATGGGCCTCGTACTCACCGCCACCGCCGGACTCTGCATCTGGATCGTCGTCTGGGCGCTGAACGTCAGCGGACTGGACGCCATCTTCTTCGCCGTGGCCATGGTCCTGCTCGCCATCGGCATCCGTAACCTGCTCCCGCACCTGCCCGGCCGGCGGGACTAGTGGGCCTCCCGCCAACGTTGCCCCCGGAATGGCGGCCCCGGAGGACCACTGACCTGTGTCCTCGGATCCTGGTGCACCTCCAGTGCACCTCGGATCCTGCGTCCTTGGTCAGCGGCCCCCGGACCTCGCCATCTCAGGCCCAACGTTCCCGGGAGACCCACTAGCCGCCCGTCCGTCGCATGCTTGGCCTGGCCCTCCTCCGGCCACGGGCGCTGTCGGTGTGCGCGGTCCTGGCCATGTTCACGGTCGCCGGCTGCAGCAGCCAGACCAACTCGGCGGTCTCGGTCACCGGCACCGCGCTCGCCATCTACGCCAGCAGCGGAGCGGGCGCCTCGGCCGGCGGCCAGGCGGCCGCCGACGTGCTCGACGCCGAGCAGCTGGCCTTCAAGCAGAACGGCGCCAAGATCGGCAAGTTCACGGTCTCGTTCGTGAAGCTGGCCGGCGCCAAGCTCTCCGACAACCCGCGGACCGCGATCCAGAACCAGTCGGCGATCGCCTACCTGGGGGAGATCCCCCCCGGCACGTCCCAGACCTCGGTGGAGATCACCAATGAGCTGGACCTGTTGCAGGTGAGCCCGACCGACACCGCCGTCTATCTGACCCAGGCCACCCCGGCCGATCCGGGCGCTCCGGGCAAGTACTACCCCTCCAGCGCCACCTACCATGAGACGTTCGCCCGGGTGGTTCCCAACACGGCCAAGGAGGCCCAGGCGGTCGTCGCCGAGATGCAGTCGCTGCATCTATCCAAGCTGTATGTCGCCGACGACGGGCAGCCCTACGGCGCGGCCATCGCCCGGGAGGTTCGCGCCGACGCGCCCGCCAAGGGCCTGACCGTCCAGTCAGGCCCGTCCGGAGCCGACGCCGTGTTCTACGGCGGCAACACCGTGTCCACGGCGGTGACCGCGGTCAGCCGGGCTGCCGCGGCCAGCCCCGGGGCGAAGCTGTTCGTGCCCTCGGCGCTCTATGACCGTGCGTTGGTGAGCGGGCTGAGTGCCGGCGCCCAGCACAACCTGTACGTCTCCTCGCCGGGGTTCACCTCCGCGGCGCTGACCCCGGCCGGCCGCCAGTTTGAGTCTGCGTTCACCGCGGCATTCCACCACGCTCCGGCCCCCCAGGCGATCTTCGGCTACGAGGCGATGGCGGCGGTCCTGGCGGTCCTCAAGGAGGCCGGCAACGCCGCCGACGACCGGGCCACGGTGGTGAGCGACTTCCGTTCGATCAAGAATCGAACGTCGGTCCTGGGCACGTACTCCATCGTCAACGGCGACACCACGATCGCGCCGTATGTATTCGGCCGGGTCAAGAACGGGGCCCTGACCCCGGTCAGCGCCGGTTAGTGGACCTCCCGGGCCCCTAGCGCCCCGCCTGGCCCGCGGCAAAGCCGATGTCCTCGGCCGGGTCGGCCAGCCCGGCGTCCCGGGCCTCGTCGGCGACCGCCGCCGCCACCGCCGGGGCCACCTCCCGGTTGAACACCGACGGGATGATGTAGTCCTCGCGCAGCTCGTCGCCGGGGACGATGTCGGCGATCGCCCGGGCGGCCGCCACCTTCATCGACTCGGTGATGTGGGCGGCCCGCACGTCCAGCGCCCCGCGGAAGATGCCGGGGAAGCAGAGGACGTTATTGATCTGGTTGGGGTAGTCGGAGCGCCCGGTGGCCAGGATGCGCGTGTAGGGAAGCGCCTCCTCCGGCGACACCTCGGGGTCCGGGTTGGCCATGGCGAACACGATCGGGTCCGGATTCATCGTGGCCAGCGCCTCCGCCGGGATCACCCGGGCACCGCTCAGGCCGATGAGCAGGTCGGTGCCGGCAATAACCGCGGCCGGCGGGCCGGAGCGCCGCTCCGGATTGGTGCGCTCGGCGAACTCGCGCTTGATCGGGCTCATGGTGGCGTCGAGATAGTCGGCGCGCTCGGTGTGGACGGCGCCCCGGGAGTCGCAGCCGATCAGGTGGCGGACCCCGGCGGCCATGAGAATGTTGGAGACCGCGATCCCGGCGGCGCCCAGCCCCACCACCACCACCCGGATGTCGCCGATGCGCTGGCCGGTGAGCGTGAGCGCGTTGAGCAGGGCGGCCAGCACCACCACCGCGGTGCCGTGCTGGTCGTCATGGAACACCGGGATGTCCAGCTCGGTCTGCAGCCGCCGCTCTATCTCAAAGCAGCGTGGCGCCGAGATGTCCTCCAGGTTGATGCCGCCGAACGCCGGGGCGATCGCCTTGACGGTGGCCACGATCTCGTCCGGGTCCCGGGTGTCCAGGCACAGGGGGAACGCGTCGACGCCGGCGAACTCCTTGAACAGCATCGCCTTGCCCTCCATGACCGGCATGGCCGCCCGTGCGCCGATGTCGCCGAGTCCCAGGACCGCGGTGCCGTCGGAGACGACGGCCACCGTGTTGCGCTTGACCGTGTACTGAAAGGCCTTGTCCGGGTCATCGCGGATGGCCGCGCACACCCGGGCGACGCCCGGCGTGTAGGCCATCGACAGGTCGTCCCGGGTCTTGACCGGGTGCTTGTTGTGGACCTCGATCTTGCCGCCCATGTGGAGCATGAACGTCCGGTCGGTGCTGTCCAGCACCCGGGCGCCGTCGACGGCGTCGACGGCCGCCGTCAACCGCGGCCAGTCCTCGGCGTCGGCGGTCTCCACCGTGATGTCCCGGATGGTGTGGGGGGTGGGTGGGCCGACGACCCGGACCAGATCGACGGCGCCGATGGTGCCGCCGGCCTGACCGATGGCGCTGGCCACCCGGCCGAGCATCCCCGGGAGATGATCGATCTCCACCCGGAGGGTGAGGCTGTATTGGGCGCTGGGCGCCGGGCCGGTCGCAGGCATGTCGCGGAGGATCATATGGCCGCCGGCCGCTCGTCGAGTCGCCCGGGTGGCCGCATATCCTCAGTCAGTGATGGCCGACGAGCTCTTCCTCATCGACGGCAACAGCCTGGCCTACCGGGCGTTCTTCGCCCTTCCGGAATCGATCGCCACCTCCACCGGGATCACGACGAACGCCATCTTCGGCTTCGCCTCCATGCTGGTCAAGATCCTCACCGACTACGGCCCCAAGTCGACGGTGGTGGTCTGGGACGCCGGTTCGTCAGGCCGCAAGGAGGTTTACGCCGAGTACAAGGCCCAGCGCTCCAGCCGGCCCGATCTTCTGCGGGAGCAGTGGCCGCACTTTGCCCCGCTGGTCAGCGCCTTTGGCTACCGCAACCTCTCGGTGGAGGGCTATGAGGCCGATGACGTCATCGCCTCGCTGGCCGAGCTGGCCAAGGGCCAGGACCCGCCGGTGGAGGTGATGGTGGTGACCGGCGACCGCGACGCCTACCAGCTCGTCGACGAGCGCGTGCGGATCATGACCACCTCGCGGGGCATCACCGACACCCGGGTCTATGACCGCCAGGGGGTCATCGACCGCTACGGGATCCCGCCGGAGCTCGTCCCGGACTTCATCGGTCTCAAGGGCGACACCTCGGACAACATCCCCGGCGTGCCGGGGATCGGGGACAAGACCGCCGCCGACCTTCTGCAGCGCTTCGGCTCACTGGAGGGCGTCCTGGACAGCATCGATCAGATCAGCGGCGCCAAGCGCAAGCAGAACCTGACCGAGCATGCCGACGACGCCCGGATCTCCAAGCACCTGGCCACCGCCAAGCGCGACATCCCGCTCGATGGGATCGATGTCCAGGAACTCGTGAGTAGCGCGCCGGACCGGTCCCGGTTGCGCGAGGTCTTCCGCGAGTTTGAGCTGCGTGAACCCCTGCGCCGCCTGGAGGAGGCGCTGGGGTCGGCCGACGCGGCCGCGCCGGCACCGGAGGCCGAGCAGCTGCTCGGTGCCACCACCCGCGCGGCCTCGGTGACCGACCTGGCCGGGCTGCCGGCGGCCGAGGTGGCGGTCGCCGTGCGCCCCCCGCTCGTGCCTGAGGGCGCGCTGTTTGCCGAGACCGAGAACGAGTGGCGGTTCGGCGTCTACGTCGCTCAGACCGGCCAGGTGCTCGTCGGCAGCGCCCCGCGGCCGGAGGACCTGGTGGCCGGGCTCGGCGCCCGGCCGGTCATCGCCCATGACGCCAAATCCCTGGGGGTGGTGCCGGAGAACCTGGCCCATGACACCGAGGTGGCCGCCTACCTGCTGGAGCCGGCGGCCCGCGCCTATCCGTTCCGTGAGCTGTGCGAGGACCGCGGGTTTGCCGCCTCGGTGGAGGACGAGGCCGGCGCGGACGCCGTTCTCGCCCACGCGTTGGCCACCTGGCAGCGGGAGCAGCTGCGCTCCCGGGGGCTCACCGATCTGTTCACCGACGTCGAGCTTCCGATCGTCCGCATCCTGCGCGCCATGGAGACCGAGGGGGTCAAGCTCGACACCGACCGGATCAAGGAGATCTCCCAGCGGGTCAAGGCCGAGGCCAACGGTCTGGAGTCAGAGATCTTCGAGCTGGCGGGGGAGGAGTTCACGCTCGGGTCGCCCAAGCAGCTGGAGGAGATCCTGTTCGGCAAGCTGAAGCTGTCCCGCGGCCGGCGGGGCAAGACCGGCTACTCCACCGACGCCCGGGTGCTCCAGGCGATCCGGGAGGAGCACCAGATCATCCCCAGGATCGAGCGCTGGCGAGAGCTGACCAAGCTCGCCCAGACCTACCTGGACGCGCTCCCCCTGGTGGTGGACGGACGCAGCCGCCTGCACACCACGTTCAACCAGACGGCCGCCACCACCGGTCGTCTCTCCTCCAACAACCCCAACCTCCAGAACATCCCCATCCGCACCGAGCTGGGGCGGGAGATCCGGGCCTGCTTCATCTCCGAGCCCGGCGACCTGCTGGTCTCCGCCGACTACTCCCAGGTGGAGCTGCGGATCCTGGCCCACATCGCCGGCGAGGAGGCACTCAAGGAGATCTTCCGGCGCGGTGAGGACGTCCACACCGCCACCGCCTGCCGGGTGTTCGGCGTGGAGCCCGGCCAGATCGACCCCGGCATGCGCTCCAAGTCGAAGATGATCAACTACGGGATCGTCTACGGCCTGTCGGCCTACGGGATGGCTGACCGGCTGGACATCCCCCAGGAGGAGGCCGACGAGTTCATCCAGCGCTATCTGGCCGGCTTTCCGGCGGTCGGCCGGTTCATCGAGGAGACGATTGAGCAGGGAACCGAGCACGGCTACGTCTCCACCCTGTTCGGCCGCCGCCGCCAGGTACCCGAGCTGCGCTCCCGCCGGTGGGACATCCGCAAGCAGGGCGAGCGCTTCGCGGTCAACATGGTCATTCAGGGCACCGCCGCCGACATCATGAAGATGGCCATGGTCCGGGCCGACCGGGCGCTGGCCGAGGCCGGCCTGACCTCGAAGCTGGTGCTCCAGATCCACGACGAGCTCCTGTTTGAGGGCCCGGCCGACGAGGCCGAACGCGTCGAGGCCATCGCGGTGCGGGAGATGGCTGCCGCCTACCCGCTGGATCCGCCGCTGGCCGTCGACGCCGGGATCGGCGGCAACTGGCTGGCCGCCAAGTAGGCGGTCCCGGCCTGGGCTACCAGCCGGCGGAGTTTCCGGTGGCCAGGATCATGGCCACCGCCACCAGCAGGCCGATGAGCAGCCAGCGCAGCGCCTCGTTCCAGCTGTTCGGTCTCCGTAGCACCCACACCCTCCTGTCGTGTCAACCGGCCGGCCGATGCTAATGGGTCTCCCGCAAACGTGGCCCCCGGAATGGCGGCCGGGAGACCCACTGGCTCACCGGCCGACCGGATTCCGGGCGCAGCGGGCGTCCCGGTCCGCTCGCCGGGCGGTTACAGCAGGTGGAAGATGAAGTCGTATTCCTTGCCGCCGTTGCGCGACCGAAGCGTCATCTCGCCCCGCGCCCCGTCATAGGCGCCGGTGCCGCCCGTGATCGACAGGACGCTGTTGCGGGTGTCGTAGTACGGGCCCTGGACGGTGATCTGGCCGCCCCGCAGGAACGTCGTCCACAGGCACTCCCAGATGCCGAGCTTGACCTGGAGCCGAGTGCAGAACCCCTCGTCATGACCGACCTGGCGCCGGTTGGCGGTGTTGAACACCGGATTGTTGAACGTGAGGATGTTCCCCTTGACGTCCTTGCCACCGACGCCCGGGTTCTCGGTGTCGGTGATGGCGTGCTCAATCACGTGGATGGTGCGTCCGGTGGTGGCGTGAGCTCGGACGTGAGCGCGCGCGTGGGCGGATTGGGCGGAGGCGGGGCCGGCGACGGCCAGGGCGCCCGCGGCGGCGACGGCGGCCGGGGTCGCCAGGCGCCGGGCGGCCCGGAGCATGCTGCGATGCGACATCTGAGTCCCTCCCTGTGGGATCTGTGGTGGCGCGATCCTACGCGGCCACGGCCGGAGCCGTGAGCGCCGGGCGCGCCGCGGCCCGTCCCGGGGCCTGACCGGTCAGGGCGAACGCGGGGTGAGCCACGTCCAGGTAATGGCCGAACGACCAGTCCACAAATCGCTTGACGCCCAGCGCCCGCAGGCCCGGGGCCAGCAGCCGGGGGGCGATCCGGGGGATCAGGCGCTGCACCCGGAGCATCCAGGCAAACGGCTGAGCGTGGCTGGCTGAGAACGCGTGGTAGCGGGCAAGGGCCTGCTCTCGGGACTGGGTGCCGGCGATCACCGCGGCCAGCTCCCGGCCGCAGGCCAGGCCGAAGTACAGCGCGGTGCGGATGCCCTCGGCGGTCAGCGGGAGGCAGTGACCGGCCGAGTCACCGACGAAGAACACACCGTCCTCGGTCCCGGGACGCAGGGCATGGGGGATCCAGTTGCCCTGATAGCCCTCCACCGCGGCGCCCAGATCCTCGGTCAGGCGGACCGTGGGCTCCCGCACGTGAAACCGGGGGTCAAACGAGCCGACGCCGATCCGCAGCTCGTCGGCCGCCGGAAAGCTCCAGCCGTAGCCGGCCGGCACGTAAGCACGGTCGACCCACACCTCCAGATCACTGCCGGCGCCGGGGGGGTGGACCTCCAGACCCCGGGAAAGCAGGGCGTCCGGGGGCTGGATGTTGGCCCCGGTCCCGAGCACGCGCCGCCAGCCCAGGGCGTCGACGATCAGCGGCGCCCGGACCGTGCCCCGGTCGGTGATGACCGCGTTCCCCTCCCGGCGCTCCACCTTGGCCGTTTCAAAGGCGAAGGCCCCCTGATCGGCGAGGAGCGCGCACAGCAGGCGGTAATCGAACGTGGAGAACGTCCACGGCAGGTCATACCGGACGGTCGTATGGGGGGTGTGGATGACCAGCTCGCCGAACGTCTGCAGATGGGCGTCCTGGAGCTCCAGGGCGGTCAGCCAGGTGGTGGGGATGCCGCAGGCCGAGGTCTGGCGCTCACCGATCTGGTAGCGGTCGATCACCAGGACGTCGGCGCCGGCCTGCCGCAGCTCACGGGCCACCGCCAGCCCGGCGAAGCTCGCCCCGCAGATCAGGACATCGCAGTCACGGTCAAGCGGCGTGCGCTCGCCGCCGCGCTTGGTGGCACGTGTGGGCATGGAGGCGCCCGATGATAGAGGCGGTGGTTGGCTATCCTCCGATGACTCATGTCTTCAACCACAACCCTGATGCCTGACACCGATCAACCACAAGCGAAGGTCGTCGAAGGCTCGAACGGCCTCCTGCTCGAGATCGACGGTCAGATCGTCCCCAACTACGACGCGACGCTCCATCCCTTCCAGGAGGGCGACGTCGTGACCGGTCACGTCGTCCGGATCGATAACGACGAGGTCCTGGTGGACATCGGCTACAAGTCCGAGGGCGTCATCCCCTCCGGCGAGTTGTCGATCCGCAAATCGGTCGACCCCTCCGACGAGGTCTCCCTCGGCGAGGAGGTCGACGCGCTCGTCCTCACCAAGGAGGACCAGGACGGCCGCCTGATCCTGTCCAAGAAGCGCGCTCGCTTCGAGAAGGCCTGGCGGCGCATCGAAGCCGCCGCCGACTCCGGCGAGCCGGTGGAGGGCACCGTCATTGAGGTCGTCAAGGGCGGCCTGATCATCGACCTCGGCGTCCGCGGGTTCCTGCCCGCGTCGCTCGTGGACATCCGCCGCGTCCCCAACCTCGACGAGTACATGGGGCAGGCGATTGAGTGCAAGGTGATTGAGCTCAACCGCAGCCGCAACAACGTCGTCCTGTCTCGCCGCGCCGTGCTGGAGGAGCAGCGCAAGGAGGACCGCGAGCGGATCCTGGACCGGCTCCAGCCGGGTCAGATCGTGGAGGGCACGATCTCCAACATCGTCGACTTCGGGGCGTTCGTCGACCTCGACGGCATCGACGGCCTGATTCACATCTCCGAGCTGTCCTGGTCGCACGTCAACCATCCCTCCGAGATCCTGTCGATCGGCGACACCGTCTCGGTGAAGGTGCTGGACATCGACCGTCAGCGCCAGCGGATCTCGCTCGGTCTCAAGCAGACCCAGGAGGATCCGTGGCAGCGCGTCGTCGACACCTACAACATCGGGGATGAGCTGGAGGGCACGGTCACCAAGGTCGTGACCTTCGGGGCGTTCGTGGAGATCCTCGACGGCGTCGAGGGCCTGGTCCATATCTCCGAACTGGCCCAGCACCACGTCGACAACCCGCGGGAGATCATTCAGCCGGGCGACCCGGTGCGGGTCAAGATCCTGGAGATCGACTCCGAGCGCCGGCGCCTGTCGCTGTCGATCAAGCGGGTGGAGGGTCAGATCCTGCCGGTGCGGCCGATTGAGCCGCCGGCCAGCGGCGACACCTACGACGACGTGCCCGAGCTCGGTCTGTCCGAGGATGTGTTCGCCGCCGGCGACCCCACCCCGGCCAATCCTGAGCCGGTTGACATGCCGCCCCCCGGATCCGCGGTGGCCGGCGGTGAGCCGTCGGCCGAGCAGCTGGCGGAATCGGTTCTGACCGATCCCGTCGAGTCGCTGCCGGAGGCTGAGGTGGCGCCCGCTCAACAGGCCCCGGAGGCCCCGGAGGCCCCAGAGGCGCCCGCCCCGGAGGCTGAGGTTGCCGCCGCTGAGCCGGAGGCCGCTGCTGAGCCGGAGGCCGCTGCTGAGCCGGAGGCCGCCGCGGAGCCCGAGGCTGCCGCGGAGCCGGAGGCCGCTGCTGAGCCCGAGGCCGCTGCTGAGCCGGAGGCCGCTGCTGAGCCCGAGGCCGCTGCTGAGCCCGAGGCCGCTGCCGAGCCCGAGCCCGAGGCGGCGCCGGCCGACGGCACCACCGAGGGCGTCGACACCCCCGCGTAGGACTCGCCCCCCGGCTGGTGGTCCCCTTCGTCGGGCTCACGGGCGGGATCGGCGCCGGAAAATCCACCGCGCTCGCCGCCCTGGAGCGGCGGGGCGCGGTCACGCTGTCGACCGACCGCGTGGTCCACGAGCTGTATGAGACCGACGAGGTCCGCGCCGCGGTCCGGGACCGTTTCGGCGATGCGGTCATGGACGGCGGGCGGGTCGACCGGCCCAAGCTGGCCGAGGCGGCGTTCGCCACCGAGGCGGGCCGCCGCTGGCTGGAGCAGCTCCTGTGGCCGCGGGTGGGCGAGCGGATCGCCGCCTTCCGCCGCCAGGCGGTCGCCGCCGCTCCGCCGCCCCGGGCCGCCGTGGTGGAGGTGCCGCTCCTGTTCGAATCCGGCTCGGATCACGGCTTTGACGCCACCATCGCCGTCATCGCCGATGAAGAGCTTCGCCATCACCGGGCCTCGGCCCGCGGGCATGCGGCCCTGTCCGAGCGGGCCGCCCGTCAGCTCAGCCAGCAGGAAAAGTCGCAGCGTGCGACGTACACCGTGATCAACGACGGTTCGGTCGCCGAGTTGGAGTCGAAGCTGTCGGCAATCCTTGACATGCTGCACCAGTGAGCCCACCGACCGTCACCGCGTCAGCGCGTCGCCGGTCGGACCGGGCCTCGTCCGCCGCCCGCCGGCGGGCCACCGTCCGCCGCCGTCGCCGGGCCGTGGCCGTGGTGGCCCTGGGGCTGCTGGTGGTTGTGGGGATAGTGCGCCTGCTGCCGCTCGCCCAGCGCGCCGTCAACGACCTGGGGCTGCCTCTCAGCTACGCCGGCATCATCCGCCAGCAGGCCTCTGACAA
The DNA here is from genome assembly GCA_963753235.1 of uncultured Solirubrobacteraceae bacterium. Classification (GTDB taxonomy): domain Bacteria; phylum Actinomycetota; class Thermoleophilia; order Solirubrobacterales; family Solirubrobacteraceae; genus Palsa-465. The sequence continues at coordinate 892,363 of CAVWBJ010000003.1, forward strand.
GCATCTGGACCCGGCTCTGGTGGCCGCGGTCATCTACGCCGAGACGAAGTTCGACCCCCGCACCTCGTCGGCCGGCGCCGAGGGACCGATGCAGCTCATGCCCCAGACCGCGCTCTACCTGGCCCGGCGGACCGGGGGCATCTCCTTCCGGGTGGCCGACCTCAACACGCCGCAGGTCAACATCGCCTACGGCTGCTACTACCTGCGCTACCTGTTCAACGAGTTCCACGGCAACCGGGTGGCCGCGCTGGCCGCCTACAACGGCGGGGACACCAACGTGCACCGCTGGATGGCGCAGGCCCAGGCGGCCGGGCACTCCTTCGGCATCTCCGACATCCCGTTCCCGGAGACCCGTGACTACGTCCAGCGCGTGCTGCAGGCCCGGTCCGAATACCGGCACACCTACGCCTCGCAGCTCGGCTATTAGGTCAGATTCCGTCCGCTGACGGGCGGTGCGGATCCTCGGCGGCCGCTAGCCTCAGAACGAGCGGATATGCCCAAGTTTGAGCTTGACAGCGCCTTCTCACCGACCGCCGACCAGCCGGCGGCCATCGCCTCCCTGGCTGAGGGGGTTGAGGCCGGGGAGCGCTTTCAGACCCTGCTCGGGGCCACCGGCACCGGCAAGACGATGACGATGGCGGCCACCATCGAGGCTGTCCAGCGGCCCTCTCTGATCATCGCTCACAACAAGACGCTGGCCGCCCAGCTGTGCAACGAGTTCCGGACGTACTTTCCCAACAACGCGGTCGAGTACTTCGTCTCGTATTACGACTACTACCAGCCCGAGGCCTACGTCCCCTCCAAGGACCTGTACATCGAGAAGGACTCGGCGATCAACCAGGAGATCGACCGCCTCCGCCACGCGGCCACGGCCGGCCTGTTCGCCCGCCGAGATGTGGTGATAGTGGCCAGCGTGTCCTGCATCTTCGGCCTGGGGTCGCCGGAGGTCTACGACGAGAACCTCCAGACCCTCAACAAGGGCGAGATGATCGACCGGGACCGGCTGCTGCGCAAGCTCGTCTCCATCCAGTACAACCGCAACGACACCGCGCTGGCCCGGGGCACCTTCCGGGTGCGGGGGGAGACCCTGGAGATCTGGCCCGCCTATGCCGAAAGCGCCTACCGGATCGTCCTGTTCGGCGACGAGGTGGAGCACCTCCAGCACTTTGATCCGGTCACCGGCGAGCTGATCGAGGACGACCTGGAGCACGTGGCCATCTGGCCCGCTTCGCATTACAACGTGCGCGAGGGGATGATCGACGACGCGGTGGCTGAGATCGGCCGGGAGCTCAACGAGCGCTGCGCCGAGCTGGAGCAACAGGGCAAGCTGCTGGAATCCCACCGGCTGCGTCAGCGCACTCAGTACGACATGGAGATGCTGCGGGAGGTCGGCTTCTGCAGCGGCATCGAGAACTACTCACGGATCCTGGACGGCCGCCGCCCCGGCGACCGGCCCTACTGCCTGCTGGACTACTTCCCGGACGACTTCGTCTGCTTCATCGACGAGTCCCACCAGACCGTGCCGCAGATCGGCGGCATGTACGAGGGTGACCGCTCGCGCAAGCAGACGCTCGTCGACTACGGCTTCCGCCTCCCCAGCGCGCTGGACAACCGGCCGCAGACATTCGCCGAGTTCCTGTCCATCACCCCCCAGATGGTGTTCGTCTCGGCCACGCCCGGGGAATACGAGCGGTCGCACTCGCCCCGGATCGTGGAGCAGATCGTCCGGCCGACCGGGATCGTCGATCCGGCCGTGGAGGTCCGGGAGACCCGCAACCAGATCGACGACCTGATGAACGAGATCCGGGTCCGGGTCGACCGCGACGAGCGCACGCTGGTGACGACGCTGACCAAGAAGATGTCCGAGGACCTCACCGACTACCTGCTGGAGATGGGCTTCCGGGTCCGCTACCTGCACTCCGAGATCGACACGCTGGAGCGGATCCAGATCATCCGGGAGCTCCGGCTGGGCGAGTACGACGTGCTCGTCGGCGTCAACCTGCTGCGCGAGGGGCTCGACCTCCCGGAGGTGTCGCTGGTGGGCATCCTCGACGCCGACAAGGAGGGCTTCCTCCGGGGCGAGACCTCGCTGATCCAGACGATCGGCCGGGCGGCCCGCAACGTCGACGGCAAGGTGCTCATGTACGCCGATAAGAAGACCGCGGCCATGCGGGCGGCGCTGGACGAGACCGACCGCCGCCGGGCCATCCAGCGGGCCTACAACGAGCAGCACGGGATCACCCCGGAGACGATCGTCAAGGGGATCTCCGATATCGCCGAGTTCCTGATGGCCGACTCCAAGGTGCCCAAGTCCCGCCGGCGCCGCCAGCGGGCGGCGAACTCGATGTCCCGCGAGGAGATTGAGAAGTCGATCGTGGAGCTGGAGGAGGAGATGCTGGCCGCCGCCGAGGACCTCCGGTTTGAGTACGCGGCCAAGCTCCGCGACGAGATCCGTGACCTCAAGCGGGCCCTGGACGAGGCGGTGGCCGCCGGGGCCTGACGCCCGCCGTTCCAGTTCCCGCCGCCGCGTCCGATAAACCGGTGGTACGAAACGGGGCGTCCGTTAGGCTGCGGACGCATATCTGAGCAAGCTGGGAGGTACGGGCGTGGCGCTGGACAGGCAGAGCATCGAGAAGCGGGACTTTCCGGTCGCGGACCAGGGGTACGAGCCGGAGGCTGTCCATGCCCATCTCACCGCACTGGCGACCGAGGTGGAGGAGCTGAAGCGGAGCTCCCCGGTCCGGAGCGAGTCACTGGCCGCCTCGGCCTCCGAGCGCATCCACGCCATCATTGAGGCGGCGGAGAACAGCGCGGCGGAGATCCAGCGGGGCGCCGAGGACGAGGCCCACGCCCAGCGCGACCAGGCCGCCGCCGACGCCCACCGCACCCGGGAGGAGGCCGCCGGCGAGGCTCGCCAGTACCTCGGCCGGGTCTCGGAGGCCACCGGAGCCATGATGCAGCGGCTGGAGTCGATGGAGCAGGAGTTCGCCGGTCTGATGGAGGCCGTCCGCGCCGGGTCTGGCCGCCTGCGCACCGACGTGGCACAGCTGGAGAGCGACCTGGGGCGGGCCCGCGAGTCGATCATCCCGCCCCCGGGCGCCACCGGGCCGGTCCCCTCCGTCCCGGTGGGGGCAGAGCCCGACGGCGCTCCGACTCCCGAGGGCGCCGAGTTCGCCGAGGTGGTCGGCACCGGGGAGACGGCCGATGGTCACCCCGGCGAGGCCGAGACCCACCCCGGAGGTGGCACCGACGACGCCGAGGGCGCCCGGCTGATCGCGCTCAACATGGCCCTCAACGGCACCCCCCGGGAGGAGACGGCCCGCTACCTGTCGGAGAATTTTCAGCTCGCCGACGCCGGCGGGCTGCTGGACGAGGTCTACGCCTCGGTGGAGGGCTGACTCAGCGGCCGTGGCGGCGGCGGCGTTCCCGCCGCCGGACCTCCCGCTCGGCCCGCTCCTCCGCCCGGCCCGCATCCAGGCGTTGCTCCACGGCGTCCAGGTCCGGCGCGGGCCCGTACAGGGCCCACCCGGAGCGCACCAGCGTGAGCAGGACCACGATCAGCACCCAGACCGGCCAGAACTGTCCGTGGGCGCCGGAGGCGAACCAGATGGCGGTGCAGATGACGAACAGCCCGGCCGAGCCGCCGGTCTGCTGGATCAGTCGCCGGGTGAGCTGAGCCCGCCGCTGCGCGTGGCTGGCCGCCACCTGTTGGCTGGTGACCGGCAGATCCCGGCGCAGCGCGTCCAACTCACCGGTGGTGCGGGCCTCGTAGGCCGCCTGAAGGCGGTCCTCCAACTCATCGGTGGTGAGGCGGCCGGCCACGGCGTGCTCGTTGAGCTCGGCGATCAGCCGCTCCCGATCCTCATCGGAGGCCCGGAGTCCGGGGGAGTGGGGACGCGGGGAAATCTCTTCCTCGCTCATAGCGCGAACTCTAAGTCAGAACGGGCTCGGATCCGATGGGAACGTCTGTTCGGTCCACTAGACTCAAATGAGGATGGATGAGCTCGTCGTCTCAGGTGCCCGGGAGCACAATCTCAAGGATGTCACGGTCCGGATCCCGCGGGATTCGCTGACCGTCATCACCGGCCTGTCGGGGTCCGGCAAGTCGTCGCTGGCCTTCGACACCATCTACGCCGAGGGGCAGCGGCGGTATGTGGAGTCCCTGTCGGCGTACGCCCGGCAGTTCCTGGGCCAGATGGACAAGCCGGACGTCGACTCGATTGAGGGCCTGTCGCCGGCCATCTCCATCGATCAGAAGACAACCTCGCGCAACCCGCGGTCGACGGTCGGGACCGTCACCGAGATCTACGACTATCTCCGACTGCTCTGGGCCCGGGTCGGCCACCCCCACTGCCACGTGTGCGGCCGGCCGATCAGCGGTCAGTCGGCCGAGCAGATCATCGACCAGGTGATGGAGCTGGCCGAGGGCACCCGCTTCATGGTGCTGGCACCGATCGTCCGCGGACGCAAGGGCGAGTACGCCAAGCAGTTCGAGGAGCTCCGGGCCGAGGGGTTCGGCCGGGTCAAGGTCAACGGTGAGCTGCGCCGCCTGGACGAGGAGATCGTCCTGGACAAGAAGTACAAGCATGACATCGCCGTCGTGGTCGACCGGCTGGTGATGAAGCCGGACCTGCGCAAGCGCCTCGCCGACTCCATTGAGACGGCGGTCTCGCTCGCGGACGGGCTGGTGGAGATCGAGCTGGTTCCCGCCAGCGGGTCTCCGACGTCCAGCCAGGACTCCAAGACCCTCACCTTCTCCGAGAAGTTCGCCTGCCCGGTCCACGGGCCGAGCCTGGTGGAGCTGGAGCCGCGGATCTTCTCGTTCAACGCTCCCCACGGCGCCTGCCCCCGGTGCACCGGTCTGGGTTCGCAGATGGAGATCGACCCGGACCTGGTGGTGCCGGATCCGACCCTGTCGATCGGCGAGGGGGCGATCGCTCCCTGGGCGGCCAGCGCCTCCAATTACTACGATCAGCTCACGCAGGCCATCGCCGAGCGCTACGACGTCGACCTGGACACCCCCTGGGAGGACCTGCCGCCGGACGCCCAGCAGTTCTTCCTGTACGGCACCAACGGCGAGCGCATCCAGATCTCGTACCGCAACCGGTTCGGCCGCCGGCGCTCGTATGCCACGCAGTTTGAGGGGATCGTGCCCAGCCTGGAGCGCCGCTACCGGGATACCGACTCCGACTATTCCCGGGAGAAGATCGAGGAGTACATGACCCTGCGGCCGTGCCCGGAGTGCCAGGGCGCGCGCCTGCGCCCGGAGTCCCGGGCCGTGCTCGTTCAGGGCACCGCCATCCATGAATTCACCGCGCTGCCGGCCCGGCGGGCGCTGGAGTGGATCCGGGCCCAGGAGTTCTCCGAGCATGACCGGCGGATCGCCCGGCTCGTCCTGCGGGAGATCGAGGAGCGCCTGCAGTTCCTGGAGAACGTCGGCATCGGCTACCTGTCCATGGACCGCGCGTCGGCCACCCTGTCCGGCGGCGAGGCCCAGCGGATCCGCCTGGCCACCCAGATCGGGTCTTCGCTGGTCGGGGTGCTCTACATCCTGGATGAGCCGTCGATCGGACTGCACCAGCGAGACAACGACAAGCTGATCGCCACGCTCGACCGGCTGCGCAACCTCGGCAACACCGTGCTGGTGGTGGAGCATGACGAGGGGACGATGCGAGCCGCCGACCATATCGTCGACATGGGACCAGGGGCCGGCGAGCACGGGGGACACGTCGTCGCCGAGGGGACGTGCGCGGAGGTGGCCGCGGTCAAGGACTCGCTCACCGGGCAGTTCCTGGCCGGCACGCGGACGATCGAGATCCCGGCCAAGCGGCGCACCCCCAGCGGCTACATCGGGATTGAGGGCGCGGCCGAGAACAACCTGCGCAAGATCAACGTCCAGGTGCCGCTCGGGGTGCTGTGCTCGGTGACCGGAGTCTCGGGCTCCGGCAAGTCGACGCTGGTCAACGAGGTGCTGCTCAAGGCGGTTTCCAACCACCTGCACCGCAGCCGGCAGCGGGCCGGCGCCCACAAGCGCATCACCGGCCTGGACCAGCTGGACAAGATCATCTCCGTTGACCAGTCGCCGATCGGCCGCACCCCGCGGTCCAATCCGGCCACCTACATCGGGCTGTTCGATCAGATCCGGGAGCTGTTCTCCAAGACCCAGGAGGCGCGGGCGCGCGGCTACAAGCCGGGACGATTCTCGTTCAACGTCAAGGGCGGCCGGTGTGAGGTCTGCCGGGGCGATGGTCAGATCAAGATCGAGATGCACTTCCTGCCGGACGTCTATGTCCCCTGCGAGCAGTGCCACGGCAAGCGCTACAACCGGGAGACGCTGGAGGTTCGCTTCAAGGGCAAGACGATCGCCGATGTGCTGGAGATGCCGATTGAGGAGGCGCTGGAGTTCTTCGCCCACATTCCCAAGATCCGCCGCCGGGTGGAGGCGCTCGTCGACGTCGGCCTCGGCTACATGAGGCTGGGCCAGCCGGCCACCACGCTGTCCGGCGGTGAGGCCCAGCGGGTCAAGCTGGCCGCCGAGCTGAGCAAGGTGGCCACCGGCCGGACCATGTACATCCTGGACGAGCCCACCACCGGGCTGCACTTCGCCGACATCCAGCGGCTGCTGGAGGTGCTGGACCGGCTGGTGGAGGCGGGCAACTCGGTGGTCGTCATCGAGCACAACCTGGATGTGATCAAGGTGTCAGACCGCCTGATCGACCTGGGGCCCGAGGGCGGTGACGAGGGCGGCCAGGTGATCGCCACCGGCACGCCCGAGGAGGTGGCCGCCGAGCCAGGGTCGCACACTGGGCGGTTCCTCGCCGCCGTGCTCACGGTGAAGGCCAAGCGCACCCGGGCGTCGTCGCGCCCGCGGGCGGCGGCCAACGGCGCCAAGACCGGCGGTCGGGCCAAGGCGGCGGCCAACGGCGCCAAGACCAACGGCACCAACGGCGCCAAGACCGGCAGTGCCAAGACCAACGGCACCAACGGCGCCAAGACCAACGGAGCCAAGACCCCGGCCAAGCGCCGCCGCACCACCGCCGCCCGCTGAGCCGCCCGGGCTCGGTTGGGATGAAAACGGCGGTATACGCCGGAAATATCCCATCCGTTCGCCGCGGCCCGACGTGGGAGAATCCCACCATGGCCGACCATTACAAGAAGCCGGACCCGTTCACCCAGCACGTGTTCAACCCTCTGGTGGCGCTGCTCACCCGGCTGGGGATCAGCGTGTACGGCTCCCGGGTGCTGGAGGTCCGGGGGCGCAAGAGCGGCGAGTGGCGCAGCACCCCGGTCAACCTGCTCACCGTCGACGGCGCCGAGTACCTGGTGGCCCCGCGCGGCCACACCCAGTGGGTGCGCAACATCCGGGTGGCCGGGACCGGGCGGCTCCGGGTCGGCCGGCGGCTCCGGGACATCCAGGTCACCGAGCTGGCCGACGAGGTCAAGCCGCCGATCCTGCGCGCCTACCTGAAGAAGTGGTCCTGGGAGGTGGGGATGTTCTTTGAGGGCGTCAGCGCCAAGTCCAGTGATGAGGAGCTGCTGCACATCGCTCCGGACCACCCCATCTTCCGGCTGGGGTCCCCCTGACCGAGGCGCCCCGGGTCACCCCGGCCCAGCTGAAGCTGTGGGGGCAGAAGTGGCGCTGGTATGAGCGCAACACGCTGCCCTGGAACCGCGCCCGGATCCACTGGGAGATGATGCGCCGGGGCGCATTCGTGCGCTGGCCGGTGCACGGCAACGTCCTGGAGGCCCTGCGGGAGGGCCGCCTCCAGATCGGCCCCGGCGTCCTGTTGGAGCCCGGGGTGTGGCTGACCGCGCCCGGGCCGGCCCGCATCACCATCGGCACCGGCACCTTCCTCAACCTGGGCGTGATGGTGGCGGCCATGGAGCGGGTGGAGATCGGCGCGCACTGCATGTTCGCCAACGGCTGCTTTGTCACCGACGCCGATCATCGCACCGACGATCCGGACACCCCCGTGACCTGGCAGGGGTTCACCAGCCGGGGTCCCACCCGGATCGGCGACAACGTGTGGTGCGGCGCCCATGTCGTGATCACCAGCGGGGTCACCATCGGCGAGCGGGCCGTGATCGGCGCCAACTCGGTCGTCACCCGGGACATCCCGCCGCACTCGGTGGCGGTGGGTGCCCCCGCTCAGGTGATCCGGGAGATCACCTACGAAGCTGCAGGCTGAGGGTCCGGCTCCCACCCCGGACGCGGCGGACGGTCACCGTCAGCTTCAGCCGGGCCACCACCCCCCGCCGGACCCGGCGCGCCAGTGACCGGGTCTCGCTGAGCGCACTCGGGGTGATCCGGACACCCACCGCGCCGCCGGACCGCCGCAGGGCCACCACCAGCCGGCCGTGCCGCACCTGCGCCGAGCGGATCCGCCCCCCGCTGAGCGAGACGCCCGTCACCCGCCGACGGCCGTGGATCCGGTGCTCGGTGAATCGCAGCCCGGACGGAGCCGAGATGACAAATCCGGTCAGGGCCGGCCGGCCCCGCCCGGCCACCAGCCGGAAGGAGAGCCTCGGCCGGTCCCGGGTCAGGCCGGCCAGCGCCACGTTCTCCAGCGCCGGCCCTCGGGTCCGGCCGGACGGCCGGGATCTCCCCACCCCGCCGGTGAACGGGGCCGGCGGCACGCAGTCGGCAACGGTGAACGTGGCGGGCAGGGCGGCGCTCCGGTCCCCATCCTGGGTGGTGAGCGTGGCCGTGGCGGTACCGGTGGGGGCAGCGCAGGTGGCCAGGAACCCGGCGGCCGGGCCGCCGTCCAGTGTCACCCGCAGGTTGCTGAGCGGGATGTCCGGGATCCCCGGGAACGTGGTGGTGTTGGTCCCCAGGTTCAGGGTGCCGTTCAGCGTGATGGGGAAGGGGGAGGGGAAGGTGATCGTCACCGCGGGGGCGAACAGCTGTCCGGTGAGGTACACGGTGCCGGTCAGCGGCGCCGGGTACAGCGGCGAGATGGCCACCGCGCTGCCGATCGGCCGGCAGGTGCCCGAGGCCGGCCGGGGGCAGATCAGTCCGTACTTGAGCACGGACTCGGCGTCCGGCTCCACCACCGACATCGGCAGGGCCAGAGCCAGGCGACCGGCCGTGGCCTGCGCGCCGGCCTGGGTGACCGTGGTGGTGATCTGGACTCCGGTGTCCGCCGCGTCTCGCACGGCGGCCACCGAGAACGCGGGCTCAAACCGCTCGCCGGCGCACCCGGTCACCGGGAGCGGCGCCGAGGCGGTGACGTCGGTGGGGTCCTGATAGGAGTCGGCGCTGACCACCAGCCGGGCCGGCGTCGCCGGACAGCTGGACGGGAACCGCAGCCCGTCGAACGTGCTGTTGATGGCGCTCAGGGAGATCGGCAGCCCATCGAACGTATCCGGGATGCTGGTGAAGGCGATGTTCAGCCCGACGCCGGCCGGGCTGCCCGACGGCCGCAGCGTGACCGCCGCAGGGCTGCCCAGCGGTGTCAGCTGGTTGGTCACCGGAGCCGCCACCTGCACCACCAGTCCGGCCAGGTCGCCCGGGCTCGGCGGGGCCACCAGGTCAAACACGGCGTTGAGCGTGAGTGGGACCGGAAGCCCGGCCGCGGTGGCGGTCACCGTCCCGGTGCCGACCTGGCAGGCGGCCACCGGCGCGGCCGACTTCAGGCAGGCTCCCCCGTCGATGGCCGCGTTGGCGATCAGTCCGGGGGGCAACTGGAGGGTGAGGTCCTTAGGGCTGTCACCGCCGCTCGGACGAAACCCGATGTCGGCGCCGAGGTTGGCGGTGGAGCCGGCGGGCGCGGGGCCCGGGCTGAGCGTCAGTGACGGTGATCCGATGGAGGCCGCCGCCGGGACCGCGCCCGCGCCCAGCGCGGCGACGACCGTGACCGCCGCCACTCCCACTCGTCGCCACCGTCCGTGCATGATCCTCCCCTGCCAGGAGCCGATACTTGACGCACCGGATCCTAGTACGACGACAATGGGGGAGGGCCTGAGAACTCGGCTACGAGTTCTTGATGACGATCCCCTCGATGATGTTCGCCGCCCGCTCAGCGGCGTCAATGGCCGCCTCCAGCCGCTCAAAGATGTCCTTCCAGCGGATCACCACCATGGGGTCGATCCCGCCGTCGAACAGGGAGGCCACCGCCTCCCGGGTGATGCGGTCGCCCTCGTTCTCCAACCGGTTGACCTCGACCGTGTAGCGGGAGATGTCGCGGAAGCCCCGGAGGTTGGGGATGGCCTCGGCGATCTGTCCACTGGCGTCCTTGAGCACGCGGGCCAGCCAGATGGCCTGGTCCATCGGCGCCTCAATCTTGTACAGCCCCAGGTAGTCGGCCACCTCCTCGGTGTAGTCGACGATGTCGTCCAGTGCCGAGGCCAGCGCCAGGATGTCCTCCCGGTCGATGGGGGTGACGAACGTGTGGTTGAGGCGATCGATGATGTCATGCGTGATCCGATCGCCCTCGTGCTCAAGGTCGAGGATCTCGCCGGCCAGCTGCTTGTTGTCCGGGTAGCCGGACAGGAGGTCGTACAGGAGCGTCGACGCCCGGAGCATGTTCTGCCCCGCCTCCTCGAAGAGCTCGAAGTAGATCCGGTCCCGCGGGGCGAACACCTGCGCGAAGCGTGCCATGGGACGACGGATCCTACCGGCGATGCCTCGCTGCGGCGGCCGGGCGCCGGCGCCCGGCCGCCGCAGCGGGCGCCGCGGTCAGTCCAGGCCGGCCCGGAACGCGGCCAGCTGCTCGTCGTCAATGGAGTAGCAGTGCTCCGGCGCGGGGAACTGGCGGCTGCGCACCTCGGCGGTGTACTCGGCCACACCGGCCACCATGTGGGCCCGGACGTCGGCGAAGCGCTTGGCGAAGCGGGCCACGTGGCCGTCGTAGATCCCCAGCAGATCGTGATAGACGAGCACCTGGCCGTCGGTGGCCGGGCCGGCGCCGATCCCGATCAGCGGGATCTCCACCCGCTCGGCGATCTCGGCCGCGACCAGCGCCGGGATCGCCTCCAGCACCAGCGAGAAGCAGCCGGCCTCCTCCAGGGCGATCGCGTCCCGGGCCACCGTGATCGCCTGCCCGGCCGTCCGGCCCTGGGCCCGGTAGCCGCCGAGGGCGGTCGCCGTCTGCGGGGTCAGGCCGACATGGCCCATGACCGGGATGCCGGACTCCACAATCGCCCGGGCCCGCTGGACGCTGGTGCCGCCGCGCTCCAGCTTAACCGCGTCGCAGCCGGCCTCCTTGACGAACCGCTGGGCGGTGGCGATCGCCTGCTCATCGGAGGCCTCGTAGGAGCCGAACGGCAGGTCGCCGACCAGCAGCGGCGTCCGCAGCCCGCGGCGCACCGCACTGGCCAGCATCAGCATTTCTTCGGTGGAGACGGGGATGGTGGACGAGTAGCCGAGCACGGTCATCGCGCCCGAGTCGCCCACCAGCACGACGTCGACACCCGCCTCCTGGGCCACCTGCGCCGACGGGTAGTCGTAGGCGGTCACCATCACGATCGGCTCCCCCAGCCGCTTCTTCTCGGCCAGGCGGGGGAGGGTCATCGGCAACGGGCAGTCGAGGTCCTGGGGGACCGGGGTGTGGGGGGTTGCGGACATGGCGTACGCCTCCTGTCAGTGGTTGGCGCCCCGCCAGGGGGTCGCCACCTCGGTGTGGATGGGGGGGTTCAGGCCCATGCGGCCCTGGCCTCGGTCGGTCCCGTGATCTCGGCGGTGCTGATCGGCAGGTTGTCGATCAGGCGCACGGCGCCGACCCGCGCCGCCACCACCACCAGCACGTCTTCGTCGATCCTCTCCACCGGCTCCATCGTCTGGGCCGAGACGACGGACAAGTATTCAGGCTCCAGGCCGGCACCGGCCAGCTCCAAGCGGGCGCCCTCGGTGGCGGCGGCCGGGTCGCGTTCCCCGGCGGCGATGGCGTGGTGCACCCGGAGCAGGGCCCGGTGCAGCGCGGGCGCCCGGCGGCGGTCGGCCTCCGACAGCCGCAGGTTGCGGCTGGACAGGGCCAGTCCATCCGGGGCTCGGACGGTGGGACAGGTGACGATCTCGGCCGGCAGGTTGAGGTCGCGCACCATCCGGCGGACGACCGCCGCCTGCTGGGCATCCTTCTGGCCGAAGAAGGCCGCGTCGGGCCCCACCATGTTGAGCAGCTTGGCCACCACGGTGGTGACCCCGTCGAAGTGGCTCCGCCCCCGGAAGGCTCCCTCCAGATCCTCGGTGAGACCGCTCACCGACACGCCGGTGGCAAACCCGGGCGGATACACCTCCTCGACCGCCGGCGCGAACAGATAATCGACGCCGATCTCGGCCGCCTGGCGGGCGTCCTGGGTCTCGTCCCGCGGGTAGCCGGCCAGGTCTCCGCTGTCGTTGAACTGGGTGGGGTTGACGAACAGGGAGACGACCACCACGTCGCAGCGGCTCCGGGCCGCCCGCATGAGCGAAAGGTGGCCCTCATGGAAGGCCCCCATGGTCGGCACCAGCCCGATGGTGCGGCCGGCTCGGCGGAACGGCAGCAGCGCCGCCCGCAACTCGGCCACCGTGCGGATCGTCTCCATCAGACGGTCGCTCCGCTGCCGGCCAGGGTGCGGGTGGCCTCCACCAGCGCGTCGAACAGCGCCACCAGCTCCGGTGCGCGCTCGGTCACCGCTTTGCGTTGGGCGGCCACCGTCTGCTCGTCGCCCCGGGCCACCGGCCCGGTGAGCGCGCGCTCGGGACCGAGGCGCTCCCAGTTGTCGACGGTGGCGCGGACCAGCGCCAGCAGGTCGGCGCGTTGCATGCCCACCGTCCCGGCCAGGCGTTCGGCGGCGGCCTCCAGGGTGATCAGGAAGTTGGAGGCGATGGAGGCGGCGGCATGGTAGGCGGGACGGTCCTGAGGAGCGATCTCAATCGGCCGCAGACCGAGGCGGATGGCCAGCGCCCGGGCCACGGCCAGGCCGGTCTCCGTCGTGCCCGCCACGGCGGCGCCGGCGCCGGTGAACACCGCGGGATCGGCATCGACCGGGATCGTCATCAGGGGATGCAGGGAGAACGCCGGATGGGGGGCGAGCACGTCAAGCCCGGTCGCCCCGGAGCAGTGGCCGACCAGCGGGCCCGCCGGGATGAGAGCGGCCGCGGCGGCGATCTCGCCGTCCGGCACGCAGAGCAGGACGGCATCGGCGTCGCCGGGGTCGGCGCCGCGGCCCAGCGGCCCCACCACCTGATCGCCGGCCCGGTCCAACCCCCGGGCCAGGGCATTGCCGGCGCGGCCGTCGCCGACGATCGCCACCCGGAGAGGGCGGGAGAACGCGGGCGCGGTGGGCGGCTGAGGAGGCCGGTCCAGTTCTCGCATCGAGATACCGGTCGGAAAAGAGGGGAGAGTGAGAGTGTTCAGACGAGGTCCGTCCCTGGTGGTGACGGCCTCAGAGCCAAGGATACCCCGTCTGCCCGGCCGGTTAGCATCGTTTCCCGTGATAAGCGCCACAGAGCGCCGGGAGCAGCTGAAGGCGGTGTACGAGCAGGCGCGCACCTGCACCCGGTGCCCGCTGCATCAGTCCCGTACCACCGTGGTGTTCGGCTCCGGCAATGCCGACGCCGAGCTCATGTTCATCGGCGAGGCTCCGGGCGCCAACGAGGACAAGCAGGGCCTGCCCTTCGTCGGCCAGGCCGGAAAGCTCCTGGAGAAGCTCCTGGGGGAGATCGGCCTGGACCGCGGCCAGGTGTTCATCGCCAACACGGTCAAGTGCCGGCCGCCCAACAACCGGGATCCGCACCCCAACGAGATCGAGGCGTGCAACGAGTACCTGCGCCGCCAGGTGGAGCTGATTGAGCCGACGGTCATCTGCACCCTGGGGAACTTCGCCACCAAGCTGCTGCGGGATGACGCCACCGGGATCTCGCGCCTCCACGGCCAGGCCGAGATCCGGATTCTGGGCCGCCGGGCGGTCCGGCTGTACCCGCTGTATCACCCGGCCGCCGCGCTCTACACCCCGTCGACACTGGAGCTTCTCCGGGCCGACTTCCACCGGATTCCGGAGTTGCTGGCACTGGGGGCGCCGGAGCAGCCCGAGCAGCCGGAGCAGCCGGAGCAGCCGCCGGCGCCGATTCCGGAGCCCGCGGAGCCCGCGCCTGAGCCCGGACCCGCCGCGGACCAGCCCGACACCGTCTCGGTCTCCCAGCTGGGGTTGTTCTAGGCCGTCAGGCGACCGGCTCGGGGATCCGCTCCTCGCTGAGCGGGTCCGGCGAGGCCGGCGGAAACGCCGGGTTGCGGTCGGGCCACAGGGCGAAGCCGAATGCGACCAGGGCCCCCAGCACCTGCACGGCCAGGACCACGGCGGCAAAGCTGGTCGGCCGGTGCGACGCGTTGAGCAGCGCGACCGGCTCGATGATCGCCACCACGGCCATGGGGACCAGGAACCACGAGCGCCGGAGGGCGAGCAGATACTGGATGGCCAGGTAGGTGCAGGCGAGCACGGCGAAGGCCAGACCGAGCACCAGCAGCGACCCGGCGGCGCTCGTCTTGGCGGCGCCGAAGGCCAGCTTGATCAGCTGCTGCGAGCCGAAGGCGTAGATCAGGAGCACCGGAACCGCGCACACGCCCACGATGGCCAGCGCCCGGGCCAGGATGGGACGGGGATCCACACCGGCGGCCCGCCGGCGGGACACCTCCGGGACCAGGTAGAAACCGGCGCCCATGGCCACCCAGATGAGCACCTTGGCGGCCACCGCCACCGCGCTGTAGGAGCTGGCCACATGGGTGCCGAACCGGTGCTTGGCGGCGATGATGTCAATGTTCTGGAGCAGGGCGATGATGATCAGCCCGCCGATCGGCGCCCAGGCGCGGCGCACGTGCATCCACAGGCTCAGTTCCGCCGTGGGCGCCTTGGTCACCGTCCCGGTGTCCTGCGCCTCCACCCGCTGGACATAGCGATGCAGGCACCACAGGCAGTACGCGCCCATGACCAGGAACGAGACCGGGGTGCCCAGGTAGGCGCCGGTCACCCCCAGGCCGACGGCGGCGAGCACGGCGCCGCTGACCAGGCGAGCGCCCTGCTCGCCGATCAGGCTCAGCCCGACGCCCTTGTAGTCGCCGATCCCCTGCAGCACGCCGCGCAGCACCGACAGGGCCAGCCACAGGGCCGCCGCGGGCAGCCCGATGGCCGCCGCCCACTCGTCATGGGTGCCGACACCGACGGCGGAGGCGATCGGCGCGCGCAGCAGCACCGAGATGACCGCCACCACCAGGGTGAAGATCACCAGCTGGCGCATCCAGCGCCGGACGGTCACCATCAGCTCGGCGCCGACCCCCAGACGGCCCAGGACGCCCTCGCGCGCGGTCGCCACCTGGAGGGCCTGGCCGATCACCGACAGGATGAGGAAGTAGCTGACCAGCGCGGCCAGCGAGCCGTAGCCGCCGCCCTGGTTGTCCTTGAGCAGCCGGGCGAAGACGATGGTGGAGCCGAGCGCGATGACGTTGTTGACGATCATCGACCCGGCCAGCCCGGCCGCCTTGGCCGTGTCGGTGCCGCGCAGCGCGGACAGCGACGTAGGCTGGACACGTCCCCCGGACAGGCGTCCGAGGAGGGTGACGAGGCGCCCAGGGGCCTCCTCCGGCGAGGGATCGGTCATGACGCCCACCCACGGTAGCGAAAGCGGGGGCGGAGGCCGGTCTACAGTTCCGCCTGTGCAGGGACGATTTCACTCCGACAGCGCCGGTGAGACCGAGGCTCTGGGGGGTCGCCTGGCCTCCGAGCTGACCGGCGGCGACGTCGTCCTGATGGAGGGGGATCTCGGTTCCGGAAAGACCACGTTCGTCCGAGGCGCCTGCCGTGGGCTGGGCGTCACCGGCCCCGTCACCAGTCCCACGTTCACGATCGGCCAGCGCTATGCCGGTGACGGCCGGGTGCCGGTGGTGGCCCATCTGGACCTGTACCGGCTCTCCTCGCTGGCGGGCGAGGATCCCGCCCTGCTCGCCGACTACGTCGGCCCGGACACGGTGACGTTTGTGGAGTGGCCCGGGGCGGGCGAGCGTGAACTGTCCGAGCTGGGCCATGTGGCTGCCCGGGTCCACCTTGACCACGCCGGCGGTGACCGCCGCCGCATCGAGATCCGGTGATGATCCTCGGCTTCGACACCGCCACCTCGGCAACGGTGGTGGCGCTGGTGGACCCGGGCACCGGCACTGCGGTGGAGGCCCGGGACGACCCGGCCGCTGACCCCGCCCGGTCCCAGCGCCCGCGGCACATGACCGCTCTGCTCCCCCTGGTGGAGCGCCAGATGCATGGTCTGGGGGTCGGTTGGGCGGATGTGACGCGGTTGGCGGTGGGGGTGGGGCCGGGAACGTTCACCGGGCTGCGGATCGGCGTCGCCACCGCCCAGGCCCTCGCGCGCGCCCGGGACATCCCGCTGGTGGGCGTGTCCACGTTGCACGCGCTGGCGCTGGCCGCGGCCCGCTCGGCCGTCCCCGCCCAGGATGACGCGGCCCTGGCCGTCATCGACGGACGCCGCGGGGAGGTGTTCCTGGCCGGCTGGGCGCTCGCCGACGTCGGTCACGCCCGGGCCCGGCCCCTGCTCGCGCCCCAGGCGATGGCGGTCGGCGCGCTCGCTGGGGCCCTGCGCGAGGGGGGGCACAGCTGGGTGGCCGCCGGAGACGGGTCGGTAGCATTCAGGACGGCTCTCGAGCGCTCGGGAGCTCGGATTCCCAAGGACGACTTACAGCGAAACCGCGTCAGCGCCATCGACCACTGCCGCTTGGCGCTCGGACTCTCGCCAGAGCCCCCGGAGGGCGTCCGTCCTGAGTACCTGCGTCTTCCCGACGCCGAGATCAACCTCGGCGCCGCCTGAGCAATGACCGCCGACCGCTTCACGATCCGCAACCTCGGCTACTCCGACCTTCCCCAGGTGATCGCCATCGAGCGCCGGGCCTTCACCACCCCGTGGTCGCTGGCCATGTTCGTGCTGGAGCTGTCCAAGCCCTCCGGGATGTGCCTGGCCGCGGTGGACACGGACGACAGGCTGCTCGGCTACGCCATCTGCGCGCGCTACGACACGGTCTGGCACCTGATGAACATCGCGGTCGATCCGGCCCACCGCCGGCGGGGCATTGCCTGCGCGCTCCTGTCGAAGATGATCGAACGGGCCGGCCCTGACGCCGAGTACACCTTGGAGGTCCGTACCTCCAACGCCGGCGCCATCAGCCTGTACGAGCGGTTCGGCTTCCGCTCGGCCGGCACCCGTCCCCGGTACTACCGGGACAACGGCGAGGACGCGGTGATCATGTGGCGGACGCTTGAGACCACCTCTCCCTCCGGCGCCCCATGATCCTGGCGCTGGAGACGAGCTGCGACGACACCTGCGCGGCCGTCGTCACCACCGACGGGGAGATCCGCTCCAACGTGATCTCGTCCCAGGGCATCCACGACCGCTACGGCGGGGTGGTTCCGGAGATCGCCTCCCGCCATCACCTGGAGCTGATCGGCGCGGCGGTGGCCGACGCGCTGGGCCAGGCCGACCTTGACCTGGACGACGTCGATCTGGTGGCGGTGACGCGGGGCCCCGGACTGGTGGCCGCGCTGCTGGTCGGCATGGCCACCGCCAAGGCGATGGCGGCGGCCCGTCAGCTGCCGTTGGCCGCCGTCGACCACCTGCACGGACACATTGCCGCTGCCTTCCTGCAGCCGGATCCGCTCGGGTGGACGGAGCCGTTTCTCAGTCTGATCGCCAGCGGCGGACACACGTTCCTGGCCCGGGTCACCGGCCCCGGCCCTGACTACCAGGTCCTGGGCCAGACCCTGGACGACGCCGCCGGCGAGGCCTTTGACAAGGGCGCCCGGCTGCTCGGCCTCGGCTACCCCGGGGGCGCTGCCCTGGAGCGGCTCGCGCGCGACGGGGATCCGGGGGCGTTTGAGTTCCCGGTGGGCGCGCGGATGCCCGGGCTGGACTTCTCGTTTGCCGGGCTCAAAACCGCGCTGTTATACCGGGTGCGAGATCTCGGTCCGGCCGAGGCCGAACGCCGGCGGGCCGACCTGGCCGCCTCCTATCAGCACGCCATCGTCGAGGCGCTCGCCCTGCGGGTGCAGCGGGGCCTGGCCCAGACCGGCGCCGAGCGGCTCGCCATCGGCGGCGGGGTGGCCGCCAACGGTCCTCTCCGTCAGCGTCTGGCCGGTCTGGGGGTGCCCATGGCGGTGCCGCCCCGGGCACTGTGCACCGACAATGCGGCCATGATCGCCAGCGCCGCTCGCTTCGTGGAGGCGCTCCCATTCCCTGAGTACCTCCAGCTCGACGTCTATGCCAGCGGCGAGCGGGCCCCCCTGGCCGCCGGGATCAGGTCATGAGCCGGAAGGTGGTGCTGTACGGCCGCCCCGGCTGCTGCCTGTGCGACGACGCCCGGTCGGTGCTGCTCAAGGTCCGGGACGAGCGGCCATTTCGCTTCACCGAGTGCGACATCGACGGCGACGCCGGGCTGCTTCGCCGGTACCTGGAGCGGATCCCGGTGGTCACCATCGACGGGGCCGAGGCGTTTGAGCTGTTTGTCGACGAGGGCGAGCTGCGCCGGCGGCTTGGCTGAGTCCGGCCTGAGCCACCGGTCACGAGCGACTAGAGTTGACCGCTCCATGAGTTACACGGTCGGCCGCGGTACCGAGCCGACGGGCCCGGGCTTCGACAAACCGGGGGAGAAGCTCTCCCTCGGGGTCGCGGCACGGCTGTCGCGGTACCTGCAGGTGCTCACTCAAGCGCGCAAGATTGGCAAGGAGACGATCTCCTCTCAGGAGCTCGCCGACTACACCCATGTCAACTCCACCCAGATCCGGCGGGATCTGTCGGGCTTTGGCAAGTTCGGCAAGCGCGGGGTCGGCTACAACGTCGAGTCGCTGGTCAGCCAGATCCGCAAGATCCTGCGCACGGCCGGGCAGCACAACATCGCCCTGTTCGGCGCCGGCCACCTGGGCACGGCCATCGCCACCTCTGACATCTTCGCCGACCACGGGTTCCGCGTCGTGGCCATCTTCGACGTCGACGAGGCGCGGGTGGGGACGCGGATCGGCCCCCTGTCGGTGCGCCACAACTCCGAGCTGCGGTCGGTGGTGGAGGAGCAGGACATCGTGGTCGCCGTCCTGGCGGTGCCCTCGGCGGCGGCTCAGCTCCTCGCCGACGATCTGGTGGAGGCCGGCGTGAAGATCATCTTCAACTACTCCGATGCCCTGCTCCAGGTCCCGCCGGAGGTCACCGTGCACACCTCCAGCCCGGCTGTCGACCTGCTGTACGCGCTGTACTTCTACCTCACGTAGGGGCTCCGGGATCCGCGCCCATTAGTTTTCTGCGTACGCCGTGGAGCTTGATCTTGACACTGCCCGCCAGGCCTTCGAATACTCGACGGACTTCACGGTCGGGCTGGAGGAGGAGTTCGCCCTGCTGGACCCGTCCGGCCTCGGACTGGTCGGCCGGTTTGCGCAGCTGCGCGACGCCGCCGCCCGCGATGCTCAGCTGGCCCAGGCCATCGCCGGCGAGCTGATCTCCTCCGAGGTCGAGATCCGCTCCGGCCGGGGTGATGACCTGGCCGCCGCCCGTCACGCCCAGCGGGATCTGCGGCGGCGGCTGTTCGCCCTGGCCGCGGCCCAGGACATCGAGCTGGGGGCCACCGGAACCCACCCGTGGTCGGACTACCGCCAGCAGCACATCATCGACACCGAGCACTACCGGCGGGTTGAGGACGGGCTGAAATACGTGGCCTGGCGCAACAACACGTTCTCGCTTCACGTCCATGTCGGCATCCGGGGGGCCGACCGCGCGGTGGAGGTGTGTGATCGCCTGCGCCCGGTACTGCCGGTGCTGCTCGCCATCTCGGCCAACTCGCCGTTCTTGGACGGATCCAATTCCGGCCTGCACACGGCCCGGACCCAGATCTTCACCAAGAGCTTCCCCCGGTGCGGCGTCCCCGACGCCTTCGGCAGCTGGGAGGCGTTCGCCGACTACATCGGCCTGCTCGTCCAGACCCGGTCGATCGTGGAGTACACACAGGTCTGGTGGTCGATCCGGCCCCACTTCGCCTTCGGCACGGTGGAGGTCCGGATCTGCGACGCCCAGCCGACGGCGGCCGAGTCCGACGGGCTGGCGGCGCTGATCGTGGCCTGCGTGGCCCAGGCGGCGCGGGATACCGACGAGCGGGTGCCCTATGCCGACCTTCCCCACCGGCTGATCGAGGAGAACATGTGGCGGGCGATCCGTCACGGACTGGACGGCGACCTGCTTGACCTGGAGCGGCGTGAGGCCTACCCGGCCGCGGCCGCGCTGGACCGGCTGCTGGACTGGACCGCCCCGGTCCGGGCCGAGCTGGGGCTGGAGGTCAACCTGCCGGCGCTCAACGGCGCCCAGCGGCAGCGGCGGATGCTGGAGACCGGGATGAGCCTGGCCGAGGTCTACGCCGCGGTGCAGGCCGAGACCCGGGAGACCTACTCTGGAGTCCTGGAGACGCCGCGGCGCTAGGGCCCGGCGGCAAAGCGAGGTGAAGCAGAGCCAATGAGCACCGGCGATCAACCATCCGAAGAGGAGCTCCGGGCCGCCTACGAGGCCGAGCTCAAGAAGATCCGCGTCGAGCAGATCGTGCTGGAGCAGATCGTGTCCCTGGTCAACCTGGGGATGCGCCGGACCGGGCTGGCCCCGGGGACCGAGGACGAGCGTGACCCGGCGCAGGTGCGGGTGGCCATCGAGGCCGTCCGGGCGCTGCTGCCGCTGGTCGAGCAATCGGCGCCGGCCCAGGCCAACGCCATCCGGGACGCCCTGTCCCAGCTGCAGCTGGCCTATGTCCGCGCGGGGGGAACGCCCCCGGGGCAGCCGGCGGAGCCGGCGCCAGCCGGGGAAGGGGCGCCGCCGCCGCCCTCTTCTTCGCCCCCGCCACCTTCGCCGCCTCCGGCCTCATCGCCGGCCCCCGAACCGTCGCAGCCGGGCGAACCCGGACCGGCCCAGCGCAGCGGCCGTCTCTGGATTCCCGGGCAATAGTCCAGCTTTGAGCGCGTTTCGCCGGGGGCGCCCCAGGGCCGACGTCCGACAGGCGGGCGCGGTAGACTCGCGCCGGGCTTATGCCGGGGCCTCCGCTCGATATTAGGCGCGGGGCCCTTTTCGTCGTTGTGATGGCGCTTCGTAGCGCTCCAAACTAAGAGCTTTCCCCGGAGGACCTTCTTGACTAGCTTCCTGACGCACCACGGCGTCATAGTCGCGCTTGTGTGTGCGGCGTGCGCCGTGCTGTACGGCGTACTCACGTCTCGCTCGCTGCTGGCCCTGTCGGCGGGCAACGAGCGGATGCGCACCATCTCGGCCGCGGTCCAGGAGGGCGCGCGGGCGTACCTGAACCGCCAGTACACGACGATCGCCGCCGTCGGCGTCGTGCTGTTCATCGTGCTCATTCCCCTCCAGAACATCCGCGTGGCGATCGGCTTTGCCATCGGTGGCGCGCTGTCGGCGTCGGCCGGCTACATCGGCATGAACGTCTCGGTCCGGGCCAACGCGCGCGTGGCCGAGGCCGCCCGCGGCGGGGTCGGCAAGGCCCTGGACGTCGCCTTCCGCGGCGGGGCGGTCACCGGTCTGCTGGTCGTCGGTCTGGCCCTCCTCGGGGTCTCCGGCTATTACGGGGTCCTCACCTGGATCGCCGGGGAGACGCCGCGGCAGGCGGTCGACGCGCTCATCGGGCTCGGTTTCGGCGGCTCGCTGATCTCGGTGTTCGCCCGTCTGGGCGGCGGCATCTTCACCAAGGGAGCCGACGTGGGCGCCGACCTGGTGGGCAAGATCGAGGCCGGCATCCCCGAGGACGACCCGCGCAACCCGGCGGTGATCGCCGACAACGTGGGCGACAACGTCGGCGACTGCGCCGGCATGGCCGCCGATCTGTTCGAGACCTACGCGGTCACCGCGGTGGCGGTGATGCTGCTCGGCGTGCTGCTGTTCCGCCAGCAGTCGGCGGTCGCGATGTATCCGCTGATCCTCGGCGGCGTCTCGATCATCGCCTCCATCATCGGCACCTTCGCCGTCAAGTCGCGCGTCGGCAACGTCGAGCGGGCGCTCTACCAGGGCCTGATCGTCTCCGGCCTGCTCGCCGGGCTGGCCTTCATCCCGGTCACCTACTGGCTGATGCACCGCCTCACCTACATCGGCGGGGCTGTGGCACCGGCGTGGTGGAAGTTCTACCTGTGCGCGCTGATCGGCATCGGCGTCACCGCCTGCCTGTTCGTCATCACCGACTACTACACCTCGACGCGCTTCTCGCCCGTCAAGAGCACGGCCCGCGCCTCGCAGACCGGCCACGCCACCAACATCATCCAGGGCCTGGCCCAGGGTTATCAGGCGACGGCGGCGCCGGCCATCGTGATTGCGCTCGGCATCCTGGGCGCGTGGAAGCTGGCCGGCGGCGGCACCAGCGGGATCTACGGCATCGGCGTGGCGGTCATGGCCCAGCTGTCGCTCACCGGCCTGATCGTGGCCCTGGACGCGTTCGGCCCCATCACCGACAACGCCGGGGGCATCGCCGAGATGGCCGATCTGCCCGAGGAGGTCCGTAACGTCACCGACCCGCTCGATGCGGTCGGTAACACCACCAAGGCGGTGACCAAGGGCTATGCCATCGGCTCGGCCGCGCTGGCCGCCCTCGTCCTGTTCGACGCGTTCTCCCGTGAGGTCGACGCCAAGCAGGCGGTCACGTTCCAGATCGGCAGTCCGCCGGTCCTCATCGGCCTGCTCATCGGTGGCCTCATGGTGTACCTGTTCGCGGCCCTGTCGATGGAGGCCGTCGGCCGCGCCGGCGGGGCGGTGGTGGAGGAGGTGCGCCGCCAGTTCCGGGAGAAGCCCGGGATCATGGAGGGCACCGAGCAACCCGAGTACGGCACCGCGGTGGCGCTGGTCACCCGGGCGGCGCAGCGGGAGATGATCATCCCGGCGCTCATCCCCATCCTCATCCCGTTTGTGGTCGGTCTGATCAGCGTGGAGGCGCTGGGCGGACTGCTCATCGGCGTGATCGTCGTCGGCCTGTTCGTGGCCATCTCCATGACCTCCGGCGGCGGCGCCTGGGACAACGCCAAAAAGCTGATTGAGGACGGCGCCTTTGGCGGCAAGGGGTCCGAGGCCCACGCGGCGGCGGTCACCGGGGACACGGTCGGCGACCCGTACAAGGACACGGCCGGCCCGGCCATCAACCCCATGATCAAGGTCGCCAACATCGTGGCGCTGCTGATCATCCCGCTGATCACGTGAGGTAGCGGCGCGGCGCCGGACGCCCGGCACCGCCATTCCGGTGGCACCGGGGGTTTGACGTGGGCCGCGAGTGTGCGTCAAGCTGTCCCGAGTGCCACGGGATGAGGGTGCCGGCGTCGGTCACCGCCTGGTTTGCGGTGCAGGGGTTTTGGTCGCTGCGCTGCCGATCGTTGGCTGTGGGGGCGCCGGTGCTGCGAGCCACACCACCACATCGCATGCCGTGACGCATACGGCGCGCGCGGTTGCGGCGCCGCCTGTCTGCACGGCGAAGGCGCGGGCGGCGATCCTGCGCCTGGAGCACATCCCGGCGGGTCAACTGTTGACCCGTCCGGCGAAGGCCTCCTCCGGGTATCCGGAGTGCGTGTTCACGCTCCGGATGCCCCGGCGCCGCCCGGTGCGGCTCATCGTGGAGGACGACAACGGGCCCGACGCCTATGCGGTGCTCGAGCGCACGGTGGACGAGGCGGTCCAGATCTGGCCGGCCCGGTTTCAGAGGCCGCCCCAGCACATCGATGGCCTCGGCATCGACGCCGACTGGTTCCCGCAGGAGCAGCATCTGATGACCACCGACGCGGTCCACCTGATCACGGCCACCGTGATCTGGTCTCACGGGACACGTGACCAGAAGGTGGCGCTGGCGGTGGCCGCCGCCCGCCCGTACCTTGGTCGCAATCAGCTGAAGCTGGCCCGGGGGCCGGCCCCATGAGCTCAGGCAGCTACCCTGTGCCGCCGATGTCCCTCGCCATGACGCCCGACCGCTGGCCAAACCCTTAGAGTTGCCCTCATGTTCATTCTGATCGTCGGTGCCGGCCGGGTGGGGTCGGCGGTCGCCAAGCGGGCGCTGGACGCCGGCCATGAGGTCTCGGTGCTGGACTCCGATCCGCTCTCCCACGAGCGGCTGGACAAGGACCAGTCGATCAGCTGGGAGGACGCCGGCGGGCGCTTCACCGTGGGGGCGGCGCTGGAGATCGATGGCCTGATTGAGGCCGGGATCGAGCAGGCCGACGTGTTCATGGCCGCCACCAGCGGTGACAACACCAACCTGGTCATCGCCCAGCTGGCCCAGCGGCGGTTTCATGTTCCCCGGGTGGTGGTGCGGGTGGCCGACCCGGCGCGGGCGTCCTGGTACGCCGAGCAGGGGCTGCTCACCATCTGCCCCACCCAGCACGCCATCGACCAGGCCCAGCAAGTGGTCCTCGGAGTCTGAGGAGGATGGACAGCCACATGTACGTCATCATCGCGGGGGCCGGCAAGGTGGGATGGAACCTGGCCCGGGAGCTCATCACCAAGGACCGGGAGGTGACGCTGATCGAATCCGACCACCGTCGCTACCGGGTGGTGGAGGAGGAGCTGGAGCACGCCGTGCAGTACGGCGACGCCACCGAGATGTGGGTGCTGGAGCGGGCCGGGATCCAGCGGGCCGACCTGGTCATCGCGGTCACCGGCGATGACGAGGACAACATCCTCATCTGCCAGGTGGCCAAGGAGAAGTACGGCGTGGACAGGATCGTCGCCCGCGTCAACAACCCGCGCAACCTGGACCACTTCAAGACCCTGGGAGTGCAGCCGGCCGTCTCAGCCACCGACCTGATCCTTCGCCTGATTGAGCACGAGGTGCCCGAGTACGGTCTCGTCCAGCTGCTGGCGCTGGAGGAGGAGCACCTGGAGATCATCGAGCTGGAGGTGGGGGAGGGCTCCCCGGTGGCCGGCCGGCGGGTCAACGAGGTGGAGCTGCCCGAGGGGGCCCTCATCATCTCCGTGCTGCGCGACGGCACCGGGTTCGTGCCCAAGGCCGACTCGGTCATCAATGCCGGCGACCAGGTGCTGCTGATCCTCGATCCGGGGCTGGAGGGCGAGATCACACCGCGCTTCGCCACCAGCGAGACGTCCTCGTCCTCGCGCTGAGCCGGTCATGGCGGACCGTGATGTCGACTACCTACTGATCGGCGGCGGCCTCGCCGCCGGCAACTGCGCCCGCTGGCTGCGCCAGTCCGGGGCTGACGGTTCCATTCTCATGGTCGGCCGTGAGCCGGACCTGCCCTATGACCGGCCGCCGCTGTCCAAGGGCTACCTCCAGGGCACCGAGACCCGTGAGTCGGCCCTGTTCCACGACGCCGACTGGTACGCCGAGCAGGGGATTGAGGTCCTGACCCGGACCTCGGCCATGAAGCTGGACCTGGGCGAGCGCACGGTGAAGCTCTCCACCAAGCAGGAGGTCGGCTTCGGCCAGGCTCTGGTCGCCACCGGGGCCAACGTGCGCCGGCTCAACGTTCCCGGCGCCGAGCTGGAGGGGATCCACTACCTGCGCACGTTCGGCAACAGCGACGCCATCCGGGCGGACGCCGCCGGCAAGCGGGTGGTGCTGATCGGCGGCTCCTACATTGCCAGCGAGGTGGCCGCCTCCCTGACCGAGTTGGGCAGCCGGTGCACCATGGTGATGATGGAGCCGGTCGCCCTCAGCCGCTCCTTCGGCCCGGAGGTGGCGCGGTTCTTTCATGACCTGCTGGAGTCCCACGGGATTGAGATCCACGGCGGGGACGAGCTGGATCACTTTGAGGGCGCCGACGGCCGGGTGACCGCCGTGGTGACCAGGGCCGGGCTCCGGCTGCCCGCCGACGCGGTGGTCATCGGCGCCGGCGTCAACCCCGACGTGATGCTGGCGCGGGCCGCCGGACTGGAGCTCGGCGAGACCGGGGGCATCCGGGTTGATGCCCACCTGGAGACGGGCACGCCCGGCGTCTATGCCGCCGGCGACGTGGCCGAGTACGAGAGCGTCATCCACGGCGGCCGCCGCATCCGGGTGGAGCACTGGGACGTCGCCTTCAACCAGGGCAAGACGGTCGCCCTCAACATGCTCGGCAAGCGCACCCCGCATGACGTGGTGCCCTACTTCTTCTCCGACCTGTCGGACTGGGCGGCGATTGAGTACGTCGGGCCCGCCTACGACTGGGACCGCGAGATCATCCGCGGCGCCCAGGACGAGGGCCGGTTCACCGCCTTCTACCTCCACGCCGGCCGCGTGGCCGGGGCGCTCTCCGTCGGCCGGTCCGAGGACCTGCCGGCCGCCCGCCGGTTCATCGCCGAGGGCACCGAGGTCGGCGACCGCGCCGACGCGCTCGCCGATCCGGCGACCGACCTCGACACGCTGTAGACGCGCTGTCGCCCGGTAGGCGCGCGTTGGCGGTCCCGCTGGGCGACCCAGCCGTGGTGGTCACGTTCCGGCGCGGTGGAGAAGAGGCTGCGGGACAAGGACTCGAACCTTGAATTCCAGGGCCAGAACCTGGCGAGTTGCCAATTACTCCATCCCGCAGTAAATCGACACACCGGCCGATGGAGAGGTGTTCTCCGGTGGTCGGCGGGGGCCGAGTATAGCCCTTGGCGGGCCGTTCCATCCGCTGGCCATGCGAACATATGTTCGTGAAGGAAGGAGCACGTCAGTACGACTGGGCGGTGATTGCCGCCTTCTATGCCAACGGTCACACCGCCTCCGAATGTCAGCGGGAGTTTGAGATCTCCAACGGCGCCTGGTACGCCGCCGTGCAGCGGGGAGCGGTGGTCCTGCGGGGCGGGCCGCGGCCGCGGACTCGGACGGGCACCCGGGAGGCGGTGGCGCGTTTGCACGCCGATGGCACGTCACGGGCCGACATCGCTCGCCGCCTCGGCATCTCGCCAACCCACCGTCTGCTTTCACCTTCGGCGGCTGGGAGTGCCGGCCCGGGCCGAGGCGGCGCGGCGGTATGACTGAGAGGAGATCGCCGCGCACTACGCCGCCGGGCATTCTGCCGCCGAGTGGCGCCGCCGGTTCGGCTTTGGTGTCAGCGCCTGGGCCGACGCGGTCCGGCGCGGCGTGATTGCGCCCCGGCCGCGCCTCGAACCGCTGGAGCGGATTCTGGCCGCGGGACGCCGCCGGTCCCGGCAGCACGTCAAGGCGCGGTTGCTCATGGCGGGGCTCAAGGCGGAGCGCTGTGAGGGCTGCGGGCTGGTGGACTGGTGCGGGCAGCCGCTGTCGTTGGAGCTGCACCACGTCAACGGGGACGGTCAGGACAACCGGCTGGAGAACCTCCGGCTCCTGTGTCCGAACTGCCACAGCCAGACCGATACCTGGGGGGCGGGCAACAAAGGGAAGATCCGGTGACTACCGGGCGGCGGCCACGGCCGCCTGGCGCACCTCGCTGGGGGTGGCCCCGAACTCGCGCTTGAACACCCGGGAGAAGTGGGCGGCGTCGCAGAAGCCCCAGCGGAAGGCGATGTCGGTGACCGAGCCGCCGTTGGCCCGGCGCAGGTCCTCCTGGCAGCGGGCGAGGCGCTCGGCGCGGACGAGGCCGGCCACCGATGCGTCCACGTCCTCAAACAGGGCGTGGAGGGTGCGGATCGACATGGCGTAGGCGCGGGCGATGGTGGCCGGGCCCAGCTGGGGATCCTGGAGGTGGGTGCGCACGTAGCGGGCGATCTCGGCGCGCATGGCCGCGCGGGTGGCCGAGCGGTCGCTGGGCAGAGCCGGCTCCACCGCGGCTCGGAGCAGCTCCAGGGCCGCGTTGGCGGCGGCCGCTGCGGCGGCGGCGTCGAGCTCCGGGAGCTCGGCCGCCAGCGCGTTCATGAACCGGACGAGCAGACGCGCGGGAGCGCTGCCGGCCAGGGAGGGGAGAGCGTCCAGCTCCCCCAGCCGAGGGCAGACCGAGAGCACCCGGTCCCGGGGGAACAGGAGCGTGCGCTTGTAGAACCGCTCGGTGATCTCGATCTCGGTGGGGGCCAGGCCGTCCCACAGGACGACGTCGCCCGGGGTGAGCGCCAGCTCGCGGCTGCCCTCCCGGACGAGCTCCACGCCCTTGCAGACGAACTGGAAGCCGAGCACCCGCTCGGCCCCGGCCGCCGGCGGGGTACCGATCACCGCGGCGGGCCGATGGCCCAGGAACGGGGTGGCGGCGCAATCCACGAGCATCAGGTCGCCGATGGCGCGGCGGGTGACGGCGGCCTGGAACCGGCTGGGGGTGGCCACCGTGGGCCGGACATCAAACGCCAGGTGGGTCTCGGCCAGGATGTCGGTCCACGAGCGCAGCTGGGCCCGGAGGTCGGTTCCATGGGGGCGCCAGCGCTCTGGGCCGCGCCCGGTCGGCTCCGGATGGGTCGGTGCCTCGGCTACCGCCATGTCCTCTTTCCTCCCACGGCCGGTGATGTCGGCGGCCTGCTGATACTCATCGTAGAGAAGCCCGCTCGGCGGCCAGGGCCACAAACGCGTCCAGCGCCGACGGGTCAGCCAGCGAGTCCCGGCTGGCCACCTTCTCGGCCGGCTCGCCGCGCAGGATCCGCTTCACCGGCGCCTCCAGCTTCTTACCGGTGAGCGTCCGGGGGATCCCGGTGACCGGGACGATCCGGTCAGGCACATGGCGCGGCGACAGCTCACGGCGCAGAGCGGCGGCCACCCGGCCGACCAGTTCGTCGTCGACCACGGCTCCCGGCGCCGGCACCACAAACAGGATCAGCTCGCCCAGACCGCCCCCGTCGTCCTCCAGGTGGACCACCAGGGCGTCGGCCAGCTCCGGGAACTCCTCCACCACCGAGTAGAACTCGCCGGTGCCCAGTCGCACCCCGCCTCGGTTCAGCGTGGCGTCCGAACGTCCGGTCAGCACGCAGCTGCCCCGCTCGGTGAACTTGATCCAGTCGCCCTGGCGCCAGACGCCGGGGTAGCGGTCAAAGTACGAGCTCCGGTAGCGCTCGCCGTCGGTGTCGCCCCACAGGGCCACCGGCATCGACGGCATCGGCTGGGTGACGACCAGCTCGCCCAGCTCGCCCACCACCGGATGGCCGTCCTCGTCAAACGCCTGGGCGTCGACCCCCAGGCAGGCGCCGGAGATCTCGCCCTCGTACACCGGCACCGCCGGGCAGCCGGACACCAGCCCCGTGCAGACATCGGTACCGCCGCTCCCGTTGATCAGGCAGATATCCGGGCCGAGCTGCTCATAGACCCAGCGGTAGCCCTCGGCGGGCAGGGGCGAGCCGGCGGTGCACAGCGTCTCCAGCGCGCTGAGATCGAAATCATTGCGCAGGTCCAGCCCGGCCTTGCGGCAGGCCATCAGGTACGGCGGCGAGACGCCCATGACCGTGGCCCGGTTGCGCTCGGCCAGCCGCCACTGCTCGGCCAGGTCCGGCCATGCCGGGTCGCCGTCGAGCATCACGATCGAAGACCGCAGCAGCAGGGCGGACACCAGCGCGTTCCACATCATCCACGCGGTGGTGGAGAACCACTGCAGGCGGCTGCCCGGCTTCAGCCCCCAGCCCAGCCCCTGATTTTTGACGTGCTCAATCAGCTGGCCGCCGTGCCCGTGCACGATCGCCTTGGGCAGGCCGGTGGTGCCGGAGGAGAACAGGACGTAGAGCGGGTGGTCAAACGGCACCGGCGCAAACTCCAGCGGTCCGCTGTCGGCGATCAGCTCCGGCCACCCGATGGCGTCCGGCACCTCGGCCTCGCCATAGGGGACCGCCACCACATGCTCCAGGGTGGGCAGGCGGCGGCGAATCGCCTCCACCTCGGCGCGCCGGTCGATGTACCGATCCCGGAAGCCGTAGCCCCCGATCGTGAACAGCAGCTTGGGCTCAATCTGGGAGAACCGATCGATCACGCTCCGGGCGCCGAACTCCGGAGCGCAGGTGGCCCAGATCGCACCCAGGCTGACCGTCGCCGCGAACGCCACCAGCGTCTCCGGGATGTTCGGCATGTAGCCGACCACCCGGTCGCCCCGGCCGACGCCGAGCCGCTGCAGACCGGCGCGGGCGCGCGCCACCCGGTCGCGCAGATCGCCGAACGTCAGCTCCTGGCCCGGGCGGGTCTGGGACTTCTCCACCACCGCCACCCGGTCACGGTCCTCCTCCCGGCCGAGCAGGTGCTCGGCGTAGTTGATCCGCGCGCCCGGGAACCAGACCGCCCCGGGCATGGTGGGGGCGGCGAGCACGCGCTTGTACCCACCGTGGTCGCGGACGCCGTAGAACTCCCACAGCGCTCCCCAGAACCCCTCCAGGTCATCGACCGACCAGCGCCACAGCTGGTTGTAGGTCGCAAAGTCCAGCCCGCGATGGTCTGTGAGCCATTGCATGAAGCGGCCAACCTCGGTGTGCGACCGCAGGTCGGCCGGCGGCTCCCACAGGATGTCGCCGATCATGGTGTCTGAGAACCCTCCGTACTCGCCGGTGTCATTGTCCCAGGCCCTGGCCACTCCGGCACGCCGAGCGCCCCCTCCTGGAGATCGATCGCTGCCTGGATCAGCCCCGGTTCGCCGCCGCGGGGAGCGATGAGCGAGATGCTCGTCTCCCACGTGACCGGCAGGGTGGCCACCGGCATCCCGGTCATGTCCCACAGCGCGGTGAGGGCGATCATCGGATCGCCGGCCCCGCCGGCGTGGCCGCGCTCATAGCCCGGCCCGCGGCCGTAGGGGACGATCGGCAGCGTCGGCTCCAGCACCAGATCGATCTCTCCGGCCCGACACCAGTCCTCCCAGGCGGCCGTCCCGTCCGCCCGCCGCTGCTGGGCGGCGAGGTACGGCGCCGCGTCGCCGAAGCCCTGCGCCGCCTCCACAAACTCGGCCAGCGCCGCGCGGTACAGTCCCTGCCGCCCCGCCCGCTCGGCGTATTGGGCGTGGTGGGCCCACACCTCGGTGAACAGCACCGCGCTCAGATCATCCCAGTCCAGGGTCCAGGGAGCCGGGGCCGAGACAACCCGCGCCCCCAGGTCCCGGCAGGCCCGGCGGGCGGTGTCAAACGCGGCGGCGACCGCCGGGTCCAGTTCCACATCGTCCACCCGGTCGGTGACCGCCACCGTCAGCCCCTCCAGCGGCCGGGGTCCCGGGCGGGCCACCGTCGGCAGCGCGCCCAGCGGCGCCGGGGGAGGTGCCAGCGCGGTGACCTCGGCGCCGGCGCGGGCCATCGCCTCCAGCAGCGCCGCGCAGTCGGCGATGCTGCGGGCCATGGGGCCGGGATGGTCGAGGCTGGGCGCCAGCGGGATGATTCCGGCCAGCGGCAGGCGGCCATGGGTCGGCTTGACCGCGCTCGTGCCGCAGCAGGCCGAGGGGATGCGCAGCGACCCGCACGTATCGCTGCCCAGCGCCGCCGGAGTCATCCGGGCGGCCAGGGCCGCCGCGCTCCCGCCGCTGGATCCGCCGACCACGCGATCCAGGGCCCACGGGTTGCCGACCTGGTCGGTGGTGCCGCCGGCCGCGAACTCATGAGTGTGGGTGTGGCCGAGCAGGACCATGCCCTGATGGCGCAGCCGTGCCCACACCTCCGCGTCGGCGCCGGCCACGTTGCCCTCCAGGACCCGGCTGGAGGCGGTCAGCGGCAGCCCGGCCACGGCGTACAGGTCCTTGAGCGCGATCGGGATTCCGCACAGCACCGGCGCGTCGCTGCCCGCGCGCGCCCGCCGCTCATCGGCGGCCGCGGCCGCCTCGGCGGCCAGTTCCGGATACACCCGGACGAAGGCGTTGATGGCATCCGGCGCCCCATCGAACGACGGCGGCCCGCTGCGGTCCTGGATCCGGCGCAGGCAGGCGGCGGTCAGCTCTGACGCCGACAGGGCGCGCTGGCGCAGGAGCGCGGCGGCCTCGAGGACGCTCAGGTCCGCGGGGTCCGTGGCGGTGGGTGGGCGGGGCGCCCAATCCGGCGCGGACGTCGACACAGTGAGTCTCTCCTTGCTCTCCTCGGTCACGCCCCACGCCCCCCGGCCGACCCAGGTTGTGCGCATGGTGACCGCTTGTTCTCAAAGCGTACCGTGATAGCGTTGGCCGCTGGGGAGCGCCCCACCACGGCATGATCGAAGAAGCGCAACGCCAGCCGGTGCCCGCTACAGACGATCGACACCATCCCGCGGGTCCGCGGACCGTCCGGGAGGCGGCGTTCGACGTCATGCGCCGGCTTGGCCTGACCACCATCTTCGGTAATCCGGGGTCGACTGAGATCCCGTTCCTCACCGCGCTGCCGGGGGACATCCACTTCGTCCTCGGCCTGCACGAGGGCTCGGTGGTGGGGATGGCCACCGGGTGGGCGATCGCCCGGGGCGAGCCGGCGTTCGTCAACCTCCACACCGCCCCGGGTCTGGGCAATGCCATCAACGCCCTGGCCAACGCCCGGGACATGCGCGTGCCGCTGGTGGTGGTGGTGGGCCAGCAGGACCGCCGGCAGCTGGCCTACGAGCCCTTCTTGACCGGCCGCGCCCTGGAACGGCTGGCGGGCGAGTATCCGGTGTGGTCCCAGCTGCCGGTGCGCGCCCAGGATGTGCCCGGCGCCATCGCCCGGGCCTACCACGAGGCGGTCGACCGCCGCGGTCCGGCCGTGGTGGTGGTGCCGATGGGCGACTGGCTGGAGGTGGCCGATGACCAGGCCGCCGGCTGGCCTGAGCGCATCATCCGCACGGCCAACGTCGCCGCCGGCGATACCGGGGACCTGGCCGACATGATCGACCGGGCCCAGGCCCCGGCGCTCGTCGTCGGCCGGGCCGGGGACGGGGTTGAATGCTGGGAGTCGATTGTGGGCCTGGCCGAACGGCTGCGCTGCCCGGTCTGGCAGGAGTCGTTCGCCCGCGCGGCCGGATTTCCCCAGGACCATCCCCAGTTCGCCGGGCACCTGCCCTGGCGCCGGGCGCTCATGCGGGAGACGCTGGCCCCTCATGACCTGGTCATCGCCGTCGGCACCAACGCCTTCCGGCTGTACCTGTACGAGGATTCCGGTCCCATGGTGATGGAGGAAACCCGGGTGGCGGTGATCACCGACGACCCGGGTGAGGCCTACCGCAGTCCGGCGGCGCTGGCCATCATCGGCCCGGTTGCCGCATCCTGCGCCGCTCTCGCCGAGCAGGTGGCCGAGCGGGACTCGCCGCTGCCGGCACCGCTGCGCCGGCCCCCGGCGCCACCGCCTCCCGGCGAGGGCGAGCCGCTCACCCCCGCCCATGTCTACAGCGCCCTGGCCGAGCGCCTGCCCACTCGGGCGCTGATTGTGGAGGAAACACCGTCCAGCCAGCCCGAGCTGTACCGGCGGGTGCCGATCCGGTCCCCCGGCGGCTTTCTGGCCTGTGGCAACGGCGGGCTCGGTTTTGGCGTGGCCGGCTCGGTCGGGCTGAAGATGGGCGATCCCCAGCGGCCGGTGATCGGCGTCGTCGGCGACGGCTCGTCGATGTACGCCATCCAGGCGCTCTGGAGCGCCGCCCATTACGAGGTGGGCGTCCTCCTGCTCGTCATGGCCAACGGGAGCTATGCCGTCATGGACGGGTTGGCGCGCGCGGCCAACGCGCCCGCGGCCTGGCCGGCGTTCGGCTCCATCGACATCGCGGGCATCGCCCGCTGCCTGGGCTGTCCGGCCGTCAACGTGGGGACCCATCAGCAGCTGTTGGAATGCTTCGACGAGATCCTTCCCGGGCTCGGCGGTCGGCGTGAGCCGGTGCTCGTCGAGGTGGCGGTCGCCTGACCCGGCCCACCGGTCGTCAGATCGTCATCCTGGGGGCCCTGTCGGCGTTCGGGCCCCTGTCGCTCGACATGTACATCCCCGGGCTGCCCGCCCTCACCCGGGAGCTGGCGGCGCCCGCCTCCAGCGGCCAGCTGACGGTGACCGCCTGCATGCTGGGCCTGGGGGTGGGGCAGCTGATCGCCGGCGCGGCCAGCGACGCCCTCGGCCGCCGGCGCCCGCTGCTCTCCGGTCTCCTCGGCTACACGGTGACCTCGCTGCTGTGCGCGCTGGCGCCGTCGATCACCGTGCTGGTCATGGTGCGTCTCCTCCAGGGGATGGCCGGCGGGGTCGGCATCGTCATCGCCCGCGCCATCGTCCGTGATCTGTCCGAGGGGGAGACGGCGGCCCGGATGTTCTCGCTGCTCATGGCGATCACCGGGGTGGCCCCGGTGTGCGCGCCGCTGATCGGCGGCCAGGTGCTCCTGTTCACGTCGTGGCGGGGCGTGTTCGTGATCCTGGCGGCGATCGGGGTACCCCTGCTGGCCGGGGCCGTGGCCTGGCTTCCGGAGACGCTGGCGCCCACCGACCGGCACCGCGGCGGCCTGCCGGCGACGCTGCGCACGTTCGGCCGGCTCCTGCGCGACCGCCGCTTTGTTCCCTACCTGGCCGCGTTCTCGCTCTCGTTCTCGGCCATGTTCGCCTACATCTCGGGGTCACCGTTTGTCCTGGAGAACATCTACGGCATCTCGCCCCAGCTGTTCAGCGTGGTGTTCGCCGTCAACTCGGCCGGCCTCATCCTTGCCTCTCAGCTGAGCGCCAGGCTGGTGGGCCGCACCGGATCGGCGCGGCTGCTGCGCCTGGGGCTGATCGGCACGGCCACCGCCTCGCTGGCGGCGTTGGCGGTGACCGTCGCCTCGGCCGGACTGCCGGCGCTGCTGGCCTGCTTCTTTGTCCTGCTCTGCGCCAACGGCGTCGTCCTGCCCAACGGGATCGCCTCGGCGATGGCCGGCCAGGAGGGGACGCTGGGTGCTGCCTCGGCACTGCTGGGGCTCGGTCAGTTCGGCTGCGGGGCGGTGGTGGCGCCGCTGGTGGGGGTGGGCGGCGGCCACGACGCGCTGCCCATGGCGGTGGTGATTGCGGTCACGGGCGTGGCCGCGCTCCTGGTCGACCTGGCGTTTGCCCCGCGGACGGCGCGCGTGAAGGTCTGACCGGACGGCCGCTACACGGCGGCCGCCGGCGCTCCCGTCCGCTCAAAGTACCCGTGCTCTCCGGAGGCCAGGTAGGCGGCCAGCCGGCTGGCCAGCGACATGATGGTCAGCGACGGGTTCACCGACAGGGTGCACGGGACCACGGAGCTGTCGCCCACAAACAGGCGGCGCACATCATGAGATTCACCATGGGCGTCGACCACGGAGCGCTCGGGATCTGAGCCCATCCGGCAGCCGCCCTGGACATGGGTGCTGAGCAGGCCGGTCTGCAGCACCCGCCGGGCCCCGGACTCCAGCAGCACCTGACGAGCGAACTCCAGCGCGCGGGCGTTGCGCTCCTCCTCCACCGGGCTCCAGGTGTACGAGTAGCGGTCCCGGCCGGTCTCGTCGACCCAGGCGACCCCGTGATTCTCGTCGGAGACCATCGCCAACAGGCCGGTGAAATAGCGGTACCGGCGCATCATGTCGGTGAGGTCAGCGCCCCATAGCGGCACACCCCGCTCATCCGACAGCGCGGTGGCGAAGCCGATCGGGTCCTGGACGGTGGCCGCCTCCACAATGAACCCGCCGTCCTCGTCGCGCTGGAACTTCATGCAGTGGGAGGTGATGGGGTAGACCATGTGCGCATCCTGGACCTCGTCGAACAGGCCCTCCACCAGCCGGGCCGGGTGCCAGCCGACGTGCCGGCCGATGAGCGCGCTGGACGGCGAGCCGCCGCCGGCCTCGCGGACCCCGGAGCGGAGCAGCAGTTGCGCGGTCCCCAGCGCGCCCGCCGCCACCACCACCACGTCGGCCTCCACCACGGCGGACCGCCCGTCGCCGTCGGTGTACTCCACGCCGGTGGCGGCCGGTCCGTTGCCGGTCTCGGTCAGGATCACCCGCTGGACCCGGCAGCCGGCCCGCAGCTCCAACCGGCCCTCCACCCACGGCGGGTGGATGTACACGTTCATCGTGTTCTTGCCGGCGTTGGTGGGGCAGCCCTGCAGGCAGGACCCGCACCGCATGCAGTTGGCGTCGGTGTAGGCCATGACCGGTTCCAGCTCGGCGCCGAGCGCGGCAAAGCCGGGCATCACCGTCCGCACGCACTGCTGCCAGTCCGAGCGTTCCCGCACCCCGAGCCGCGTCTCCACGCGGGCAAACCAGGGATCCATCTCGGCCGGCGTGAACTCGGCTCCGGCGGCGGCGTACCACTTGGCGTAGTCCTGGTCGGTGGGGCGCAGGGCCACCTTGGTGTTGATGGTGGTGGTGCCGCCCACGCAGTGACCGCGGAACAGCGGCAGCGGCGGAGCCGGATCGGATCCGGCGGGCTCGGCCATGGCCAGCGGCCACCACAGGTCATGGGTGGCGTGGGCCTCCCAGCGGGTGAAGTCGGCCGCTGTCCGGTGGGGGCCGGACTCCAGCAGCAGCACCCGCCGCCCGGCATCGGCCAGCTCGCCGGCGACCACGCCACCGCCGGCCCCGGAGCCCACCACCACCACGTCATAGCGCTCGCTCATCCGCTCACTCCCAGGTAGGACCAGTCCTTGTGCACCCGCGTCGCCAGCGGAGAATTGAAGTCGATCTCCTGCCAGGCGCCCGGACCGGCGGCGCCCGGCGCCACAAAGTCGCTGTAGAACGCCTCGCAGGCCAGCGCCCGGACCAGCTGAAACTCGGGGGTGAGCTCCACCTCGCGCAGGCCGTCGGCGCCCCGTGCCGCCGGCTCGGCCAGCGCCGCAAAGCAGGCGATCGCACCCGCCTGCTCCGCGGCGGGCATGCCCGCCAGCAGGGCGTCGACATACACCTCGGCCCCCACCCGGGCGCTACCGGGTACCAACAGCTCGCATACCGAGCGCACCAGCTCGGCCTGCCCGGCGTCGAGGACGCGCATCACGCCGCCGCCGTGGCCGCCGCCGGGGCACCAGAACCGGCGCGGATCAGGTCGGCCGCCTTCTCGGCGATCATGATCACCGCCGCGTTCGTGTTGGCCCGGGTGATCTCCGGCATGACCGAGGCGTCGGCCACCCGCAGGCCCTCCACTCCGTACACCCGCAACTCCGGGTCGACGACGGAACCGATGGCACACGTCGACGTGGGGTGAAACACGGTCATGCCCTCGCGCCGGGCGAACGCCATCAGATCCTCATCGGAGTCGGAGGCCGGAACGCGGAACGGTTGGTCGATCACGGCCTGCAGCGCCGGCTGCTCGGCCATCTCCAGCGCCATGCGCAGACCGGCCCGGACGCTGGCCCGGTCCTCCTCGGTGGTGAGGAAGTTGCAGACGACCCGCGGCTTGGCCAGCGGCATGGGGGAGCGGAGCTTCACCTGCCCGCGACCGGTGGGCTTGATCACCACCGGGCCGAAGGCCATCCCCGGGGCCTCGGGTGCCGTCAGGCCTCCGTCGTAGAGCATCCCCGGGGCGAAGTGAAACTCGATGTCGGGAGCCGGGACGTCGCGGCGGGCGCGGAAGAACCCGGCGCCCTCCGGGATGTTGGAGGTCAGCGGCCCCCGCCCCTCGGCCTCAAACAGGGCGAAGTTCTCCGGGCTGACGGCGTCGAACAGGGACGGCCCGGTGGTGGTGTAGTTGAGGTTGACCATGCAGTGGTCCTGGAGGTTGTGACCCACCGGCAGCGCCTCCCGGAGCTCAATCCCCATGGGCGCCAGCTGATCCTCGGGGCCGATCCCGGACAGCATGAGCAGCTGGGGCGAGTAGTAGGCGCCGGCGGCCAGGATCACCTCACGCTGCGCTCGGACCTGCCGCACCTCGTTCAGGTGGGCGATCTCCACGCCCACGGCCCGGGGACCGTCGAACATCAGCCGGGTGGCGTAGGAGTGGGTGAGGACCGTCAGATTGGGCCGCGACCGGACGGGGTGCAGGAACGCGTCGGCGGTGCTCAGCCGCCGCCCGTCTCGCTGGGTGAGCTGGAAGCGGCCGACGCCCTCCTGGCGGGCGCCGTTGAAATCCGGGTTGCGCTCATGGCCGGCCTGGTGAGCCGCCTCCAGCATGGCGTCGACCAGCGGGTGCATGGAGCGGCTCTCGGCCACGGTGAGCGGTCCGCCCACCCCGTGGAACTGGTTCTCACCGCGCTCGTTGTCCTCCGAGCGCTTGAAGTACGGCAGCACCTCGTCGTAGCTCCAGCCGGTGGCGCCGGCCGCCGCCCACGCGTCGTAGTCCAGCCGATTGCCCCGGACGTAGATCATGGCGTTGATGGAGCTGCAGCCGCCGAGCATGCGCCCGCGGGGGAGGTACAGACGCCGCCCGTCCATGCCCGGCTCGGGGTCGCCGAACAGGTCCCAGTCAAGCTCGGTCTTGAACATGATCGGGAAGATGGCCGGGATCCGGATCTCCGGCGCGGTGTCCTCGCCGCCGGCCTCCAGGAGCGCCACCCGTACGTTCGGGTCCTCGCTCAACCGGGCGGCCAGCACACAGCCGGCCGAGCCGGCCCCCACTATGACGTAGTCAAACCCGTCACTCACCCCGGATCACCACCTTCATCACGTCGGTTGGATGGCTCATGGCAAAGCGCAGCGCGTCCGGCGCCTCGGCCAGTGAGAACTCGTGGCTGACCAGGCCGGTCACGGCGTCGGCGTGCTGCTCCACCAGGGCCACGGCCTCAGCAAAGTCATCGGGCTGACAGCAGCTGACGCCGAGCAGGTCAAGCTCCTTCTCGGTGAGGCTGCCGATGCGCAGCGAGACGGTCGTCCGGCGACATCCCCACCTGGACCGCTCGGCCGGCGGAGGCCACCATGTCGACCATCGCCCGGACCGCGTCGGGGACCCCGGTGGCGTCGATGGCCACCGGCGGACCCCCCTCGCCGGCCCATGCCCGGGCACCGGCGACCACCGCGTCGGCCGATGTCCAGACCAGGGTCTCGGTCGCGCCGTAGCTGCGCGCCAGCTCCAGCCGACGCTCCTGCAGGTCGACCACCAGCACCTCGGCCCCGCGCTCGCTGGCGGCCAAGGTCAGGCATTGTCCGATGGGACCGGCGCCTAGTACCACCACCGGCTCGCCCGGCGCAATCCGCGCCCGGTGCACCGCGCGCACCGCCACCGACAGCGGCTCGGCCATGGCCGCGGCCCGTCCGTCGCCCACGCGGAGGACAAACACCTGCTCCTGGGGCAGCGCCAGGAGCTCCTGCATGCCGCCATCGGCGTGGATCCCGATCAGCTGGAAGTGATCACAGGCATTGGGGCGACCCACCCGGCACGGGTAGCACCGGCCACACGAGCTGATCGGCAGCATCGCCACCCGGCGGCCGACGGTCAGCTCCGGCCGGCAGCCCGGACCCACCGCGGTGATGGTGGCGCCCACCTCGTGACCCAGGACCCGGGGGAACTGGGATCCGCCCGCCGCCTCGGACATATGACCGGAGAACAGGCTGTAGTCAGATCCGCAGATCCCGACCGCCTCGGGGGCGACGATGACCTGACCGGCTCCGGGCTCGCCGGGCTCCGGGCGATCGACGACGCTCATCACGCCCACGCGCTCGGCCACCGCGGCCCGCATCCCGCGTCAGCCCCAGACCTCAGCCGCGGTCTCGACGACCAACTCCAGCTTGGCCACCTGCTCGTCGTAGCTGAGGACGTTGCCCTCCACCGTCGAGGAGAAGCCGCACTGCGGAGAGAGGCACAGCTGTTCGATCGGCACCACCCGGGCGGCCTCCTCAATCCGCCGCCGCAGGTCGTCCTTGGTCTCCAGGGTGCCCCGCTTGGTGGTGACCAGGCCCAGTACCACCAGCTTGCCCGGGGGCACGAACCGCAGCGGGGCGAAGCTGCCCGAGCGCTCATCGTCGTATTCCAGAAAGAAGCCGTCGACCTCCAGGCCGCCGAACAGGACCTCGGCCACGTAGTCGTAGCCGCCCTCGGCCGCCCAGGAGGAGCGGAAGTTGCCCCGGCACAGGTGGGTGGTGACGGTCAGGCCCTCCGGCCGTCCGGCCAGGGCGGCATTGATGTTGGCCACGTAGGTCTCATGCAGGTGCTCGGCGTCGTCGCCGCGCGCGGTCAGGGCGGCCCGCTGGGCCGGGTCGTTGAGGTAGGCCAGGGTGGTGTCGTCAAGCTGCAGGTACCGACAGCCCACCCCGGCCAGGGCTCGGATCTCCTCCCGGTAGGCGGCGGCCAGGTCGGCCCAGAACGGCTCCATGTCCGGGTAGACGCTCGGGTCGACCGCCGCCCGGCCGCCCCGGTAATGAACCATGTTGGGGGAGGGGATGGTGAGCTTCGGCGTCAGGTCGTCGCCGGCGAGCTCGGCGAGGAAGCGGAAGTCCTCGGCGAAGATGGGATGCTCCAGGCCGACCGGGGCGTTGACCGCAATCGCCGCCGGCCGGAAGTCGACGGTCCCGTCGGCGTTGCGGAAGTTGACCTGGATGTCACTCTCCGTCCGGGTGATCCCGCCCAGCTGGTAGATGAAGTCCATGTGCCAGGAGCTGCGCCGGAACTCCCCGTCGGTGGCCGATTGCAGCCCGACCGTGCGCTGCATCTCGACGATCCGGCGGATCTCCTCGTCCTCAACCGCCCGCAGCTCCTCGCCTCCCGTCCGTCCGGCGGCCTGATCCTCCCGGGCGGTCAGCAGGCGCGGCGGCCGGAGCAGACTGCCGACATGGTCGGCGCGGAACGGCGGCCTGGTGCGCCGGCCTCCCCCCACGCCGGCCGCTGCCGGATCGGCTGTCATCCGCCGGCCGGCAGGCTCTCGTTGACGGCGGGGGTCCCGTTCTCCCCGCCGCGCAGCAGGTAGGCGGAGTGCAGCAGCTCGGGCTTCTCGCGCAGCTCGCGGGCCTCCCCGGCATACTGGATGCGCCCGCCCTCCATCACGTAGGCGCGGTTGGACATGCCGAGCGCGATGGGGGCGAACTGCTCAATCAGGAGCACGCCGATGCCGTCGTCGGTCACCCGCTTGATGGTGGGGATGAGCCGCTGCACCACCACCGGGGCGAGACCGAGGGAGAGCTCGTCGATGATGACGAACCTGGGTTGGGAGACGAGTGCCTGAGCGAGCACCACCATCTGCTGCTCGCCCCCGGACAGCGCCCGCGCCTGATTGCCCAGTCGCTTCTCCAGCTCTGGGAACATCTCCAGCGCTCGGGCCCGGCCGGCCTTGCCCTCCCGGCCCGACAGCGAATAGGTGGCGACGCCCAGGTTGTCCTCCACGGTCAGATCGGGCAGCAGCCGGCGCCCCTCGGGGACGATGGCCAACCCGGCGCGGCGGATCCGCTCCGGCCGGCGGCCGGCCAGGTTGCGCTCGCCGAGCCTGACTTCGCCCCCCTTGAGCGGCAGCACGCCGCCGACGGCCAGGACCATGCTGGACTTGCCCGCCCCGTTGGGA
Source organism: uncultured Solirubrobacteraceae bacterium (assembly GCA_963753235.1). GTDB lineage: Bacteria > Actinomycetota > Thermoleophilia > Solirubrobacterales > Solirubrobacteraceae > Palsa-465. The sequence goes on from CAVWBJ010000003.1 coordinate 933,468, forward strand.
CCGAGCAGGGCGGTGACCTCACCGGGGGTGATCTCAATGGAGACCCCCCGCACCACGTCCCGGCCTCCGCGGGACACCACCAGGTTGCGCAGGCTCAGGGTATCGGCAGGGGTCTCGGCCGACGTGCTCATGCCACCTCCTCGGTTCCGAGGTACGCCCGGACGACGCGGTCATCGCGCAGCACCTCCGCCGTGGGGCCCGAGGCGATCATCTTGCCGAAGTCGAGCACCGCGGTTCGGGCGCAGCATCCGGACACCAGGCTCATGTCGTGATCGACCAGGATGACCATGGCCCCGGTGTGATCCGGGATGTCGCGGATGATCTGGCCCAGCTGGGCGGTCTCCTCGTCCGGGAGTCCCGCCGCCGGCTCGTCGAGCAGGACCAGCCGGGGCTTGCCCACAATCGCCCGGGCGACCTCCACCAGCCGCCGCTGGCCGCTGCCCAGGGTGCCCACCTTGGCGTAGGCGACGGAGTCCAGGCCGACGATGGAGATGGCTCCGGTGACGTCCTCACGCCGGGTGGATCCGCTCAGCTTGGAGTGCTCATGGATCATGGCCACGTTGTCGTAGACGGTGAGCTGCTCAATCGCCTGCTCGGTCTGAAAGGTGCGGCGCACCCCCCACCGGGCCCGCCGGAAGTGGGCCATCGACAGCAGGTCCTCGCCGAACGCGCGCACGCTCCCGCCGGACGGGCGGACAAACCCGCTCAGCACGTTGAAGAAGGTGGTCTTGCCCGCACCGTTGGGGCCGATCAGCCCGCAGGTGCCGGTCTCAAAGCTCACGTCCATGCCGTCCAGCGAGGTGACGCCGCCGAAGCGCACGGTCAGCCCCTGCACCTCGATCACGGCGCCGCCTCCTCCCGGGCCGGAGATCGTCGCCGTCCGGCGCCGCTGATCTTCCGGAACAGGCGGGCGATATCCCGGGGCAGCTGATCGACGATTCCGGTGGGGGCGGTGGTCAGGACCTGAAGCACTCCGATCCCGAACAGGATGGTCAGCCAATCAGGGGACAGCCCGATGTTGTTGAGGATGGCGGGCAGCAGCTGCATGAGCAGCCCGGCGATGATCGCCCCCCAGATGCTGTAGGCGCCACCCATGAGCACCACCGCCAGCAGGGTGATGGAGTCCTGGGTCTGAAAGTCGATGGAGTACAGGTAGCGGACGGCGCCGGCCAGGACGCCGCCGGCCACGCCGGTGACGAAGGAGGCCAGCGCGAACGCCCACAGCTTGTACAGGGTGGTGTTGATCCCGGCGGCGAGCGCAGCGGGTTCGGACTGACGGATCGCCGCCCAGGCCCGTCCCGGGCGTCCCCGTACGTGGACGAGCACCAGCAGGAACATGATCACGCCGACGATCACCGAGTAACGGAAGTAGGCGGGGTCGGTCTGGGCGATCGACGGGCGGCGGATCGGCGGGATATGGACCTGGCTGCCGTTGTAGCCGCTGAAGCCGGTGCCGCCGTTGGGGAAGTTGATGGAGGCCAGGACCACGGTGATGGCGCCGGCCAGCATCAGGGTGATGAGGGCCAGATACAGCCCGCGCATCCGCAACGCCGGCAGCCCGACGAGGGTTCCCAGCAGCATGGTGATCACGCCGGAGGCCAGCAGGACGAGCTCGTAGGGCAGCCCGGTGCCGAACAGCAGCCGGGCCGCCACCCAGGCGCCGATGGCGAGCACCGCGGCCTGACCGAGCGACACCAGGCCGACGCGGCCGACCAGCACGCCGAGGCCGAGGGCCACCACGGAGTAGACGGCCACCTGGGTCATGGCATCGACGTAGTACAGGCTCAGGACCTGGGGCAGGACGATCAGGACCGCCAGGATCCCGATGGCGATGACCACTGCCCGGATGAGCAGGTCTCGCTCAAACCGCGGCGGGGCCGCGGGGGACGAGGGTGGGGGGGAGCTGCTCGTGGCCTGGGCCGTCTCCATGGCGCTCCTAGAACTCCTGACGGGCGAGCGACAGCACGCGCCGGCGGTTGAGAATGAGCAGGGCGATCGCCGCCAACACGAACGGGGTCATGTCCCGGTAGTTGGTCACCGCGGTGATCGGTGTCAGCGCGGCGTCGACCACGCCCACCACGATGGCCGCGATGAACGTGACCACGATCGAGCTCAACCGCGCGATGAGCGCGGCCGCCAGCGACGAGATGACCAGAAAGGTCAGGGTGGTGGAGTCCAGGGCCACCAGGTCGGCGAGCAGGATCCCGGCGATGCCGGCCAGGACGCCACAGCCAAACCAGGCGGAGGCCTCCACTCGCCGCACCGGTACCCCCAGGGTGGCGGTGATCTCCCGGTCGTTGGCCATGGCCCGCATGGCGGTGCCGAGCTTGGTGAAGCGCAGGAACACGGTGGTGACCACCGTGATGACGACCCCCACGGCGAGGCCGATCACGTCGGTGGTCGTCACCTGCACCTGGCCGATCATGAACCCGTGGTTGTCGGTGGGCAGGGTGATGGCGCGCGAGGCGCCCCCGCTTGACGTCCACAGCAGATCCATCACGCCCAGCAGGATCAGGGTCAGGCCGAGCGTGGCGGTCGTCTTGACCAGTGGATCACGGCGGGCCAGTGGCGGCCCGAAGATCATCCCGTAGGCGAGCGTCACCACGCCGCCGAACAGGACACAGATCAGGTAGGCCAGCCACTGGTTCATCCCGCTGTGATTGATGAGCTGCCAGGCGATCAGGGCGCCGAACGCTCCCACGGCACCGAATGACAGGTTGAGCACGCCGGTCGTCCGGTAGAGCACGACGATGCCGACGCCCGACAGGGCGTAGACACCGCCGAGCGCCAGCCCGGTGATGAGAAACGGCTGCTCGTTCTGCCAGCTCGGCAGCGACAGAGCCATGAGAAGCAGCGAGTGCATCGCGTTCAGCGCCTCGATCGCATGGTGGTCATCACCCTCCTGGGTTCACCCCGGCCGCCTTGGCGGCGTTGCGGTACTGCGTGATCTGCGGGTCAGCACCGGAGATGGCGGTGCAACCCTGGGCCGTCAACATCTTGCCATTCGACGGCGTCGTTGTGTAGTCGACGTTGTTGGGAATGTGCAGGGCGATGTGACCGTAGGTCCACGGCGAGCACAGCATCTCGGACGAGTAGTTCTTGATGCTGACAATCGCCTTGTTGACGCTGGCCATGGTGTACGGCGGCTTGGTCTTCTCCAGCGCCTGGGTCAGGAACTTGCCCAGGACGAATCCCATCTGGCTGAACGAGCCGATGCCACCGGCGACGCTGGACCCGTACTTGGACAGGATCCCCTTGTACAGCTGGAACTCCGGCCCGTTGTGGTCATCCGGCGAGGCCAGCTCGGCGTTGACGAACAGCTTGTGGTCCCACTTCGGTCCCAGCGCCTTGGCCAGGAAGTCGGTGTTGCACGGTGTCGAGCAGCCCCAGCCCTTGACCCGGTCCTCAAGCCCGAGCTTCTGGGCGGCCTGAAGGATCACGAGCGCCTCCGGCGGGGTGAAGTTGAGCACCACCCAGCCGTTGGATCCCGCTGCGTTGACCAGGTTGAGGGCCACCGAGTTGGCGTCGGTGATCGGCACGTTCTCGGTCAGCTCGGTGATCGGCACGTTGGACGCCTTGGCCAGCGCCGCCGGGCCTGCGGCGATGTAGCCGGTACCGGGCACGTTGGACTGGACGAACACGATCTTCGACGGATGCTGAGCCAGGCCGTACTGGACGGCTCCGTCGGAGCTGTAGCGCGGACCCATGTTGACCGCCGCGCTGTTGGGAGTCGACCAGCACTCCGGGGCGATGCCGGCGTCCATCTCATAGATGCCGAGCTGCTTCCAGTAGGCCTGGTCGACCGTGCACTCCAGCAGGTCGAACACGCCGTCAATGGCGACCACGTGATCGGACTGGATGAGCTGCTTGGCCGCCGCCGCCACCTGGGCGGGCTGGGTCTGGTCGTACTGGACGAACAACTTCAACGGATGGCCGTTGACCCCGCCATTGGCGTTCACGCACTGGAAGTACGCGTTGATCATGTTGGGGCCGTCGCTGAAGTCGGTCCCCGGCTGCTTGGTGTCGATGGTGCCGATGTTGATCGGCGATCCCGTCGCTGCCACACCGGGCTTGGTGCCGCAGGACGAGATGTTGGCGCTGGCGCTACCGCCGCCGCTGCTGCTGGCGGCACTTGACGAGCCGGCCGAACTGCTGGCCGCACTGCTCGAACTGGAACTGTTGCTGCTGCTGCCGCATCCGGCGAGCGCCAGCAGCGCGAATAGGGCGGCAATCGCGAGAACGCCTCGCGATCGCGGCACGACGTGCTTGATGCTCACGGCTCTCCTCTCCTCCGAAGGTATCTGGCCGCGCCTCGAGATCCGCTCGAAGCTGCGCGCATAGTAATCGGGGAACATCCTGCATGCAAGACATCGCTAACTACGCCGTAATCAGGCCCGCAGCGGCCGTTAAAAGCCAGATCTTGCATGCAGGATGTACGGGCGATTACACTGCGCCCGTCCTTGAGGCGGTTCACCGGATCAACGGATCCGGACGCCCCCGCCTCCCGCTGACGACCGCGATCCTCTTGGCCCGGCCAGCGCACCGAACCCAGATCACCAAGGCGGTGCTCCGCCTGCGCGAGATGATCTTCAGCGGAGAGTTCACCTCCGGCGAGCGCATGGCCGAGCTCCCGCTGGTGGCGCTGCTCGGCGTTTCCCGCACGCCGCTGCGCCTGGCTCTGGCCGAACTGGAGCACGAGGGGCTGCTGCGGGGCCTGCCCACCGGCGGATACGTGGTGCGCGAGTTCACCCAGGGCGACGTGCGCGACGCCATCGAGCTGCGAGCGGTGCTGGAGGGCACCGCCGCCCGCTTCGCCGCCGAGCGCGGCGCCCCCGCCCGGGATCTGTCGGCGCTGCGCGCCACCAACCAGACGATCCGGACGCTCGTCCACCGCAGCGATTACGAGAGCTTCGAGCGCTTCCTGCACCTCAACGAGGAGTTTCACGCCCGGCTGATGAAGATGGCCCGCAGTCCGCTGCTGGCCCGGGCCCTGGATGGGATCGCCTCGCTGCCGTTCGCCGGACCGAGCGCGTTCATCCTGGCCGAGGCCGAGCTGCCCGCTTCCCGGGACATCCTGATCATCGCCCATCGCCACCACGAGGACCTGGTCGACGCCATCGAGCGGCGCCAGGGGGCGCGGGCCGAGAGTCTGGCCCGGGAGCACGCCCGGCTCGCCCTGGCCAACCTGGAGATCGTGGTGGAGCACCGGGAGGTGCTCCAGCGGCTGCCCGGGGCTTCGCTGCTCTCGCTCCCGGACGCGGCGCCCGAGCCGGACCCGGCCTGACCCCGGGCTCATCCCGCACCCGGTTCGGAGATGGGCACCGGTTCCTCGCGGTCGGCCCACTCCACCGCGTACCGGGCGGCCGCGTAGACCGCATCGGCGTCCGGTCGATAGGCATCCTCCAGGCCCGGGCTGAGGGGCACCGGCATGAAGGGGGCCCCCACGCGCTGGATGGGGGCGTCCAGGTAGTCAAATGCGCCGGCCTGCAGTTGCGCGGTCAGCTCGGCGCCGAACCCGCCGGTGGTGACCGCCTCATGGGCGATGACGCAGCGGCCGGTCCGCCGGACCGAGTCGGCAAGCGGATCGATATCGAGCGGCACCAGCGTCCGCGGGTCGAACACGTCGGCCTCGATGCCGTCGGCCGACAGCCGCTCGGCCGCCGCCAGCGCGTCGCCCACCATCCGGCTGAGAGCGATGATCGTCACGTCGCCGCCCCGGCGCAGATGATGGGCCTGCCCCAGCGGCACCGGGGGCAGCGCCGCGTCGACCGGCTGGCGCCGGAAGTAGAGCGACTTGTTCTCCACCACCACCACCGGGTTGGGATCGGCCACCGCGCTGAGCAGGAGCCCGGCGGCATCGGCGGCGGTGGCCGGCACCGCCACCTTGAGGCCGGGGATGTGGGTGATCCAGGCCTCCAGGCTCTGCGAGTGCTGGGCCCCGGCGCGCCCGCCGGCACCGCCCTGGGTGCGCAGGACCATCGGCACCGACAGCTGACCACCGGACATGAAATGCGCCTTGGCCGCCTGGTTGACCAGCTGGTCCAACGCGAGGGTGAGAAAGTCGATGAACATGATCTCCACCACCGGACGCAGCCCCGCCTGGGCGGCGCCGACGGCCATCCCGCACACCGCGCTCTCGCTGATGGGAGTGTTGAGCACCCGGTCGCGGCCGAAGCGGTCGGCCAGGCCCTCGGTGGCCAGATACGGGCCGCCCTCGGCCACGTCCTCGCCGATCACGATCACCCGCTCGTCGTCGGCCATCGCCTGGCCCAGGGCGGCGTTGATCGCCTGGACGTAGGTGAGCTCGGTCATGCGTAGACCAGGTCGGCGGCCTGCGCCGGCGTGATCGGGTCGCTGGCCCGCCCAAACGCAATCGCCCGGTCGACCTCGGCGTCGGCCTCGGCGGTGATCGCCTGGGCCCGCTCGGCGTCGATCCAGCCGTGGTCGGCCGCCACCGCCTCCAGCCGGGCGATGGGGTCAAGCTGGGCCCAATCGGCATCGGTGAGGGCATTGCGGCTGGCCAGGGGGTCACCCTCGTAATGACCCCGGCGCCGGTGCGTGCGGCACTCCAGCAGGAACGGCCCGCGGCCGCGACGGGCCTGGGCCAGGTAGTCACGCAAGCCGCTCCAGATGGCCGCGACGTCAGCGCCGTCCACCACCTGGCGGGCAAAGCCGTAGGGAGCGACGACGTCGCAGACGCTCTCCACCTTGCTGTGCTCGGCCCGGGTGGTGAACTCGGCCATGCCGTTGTTCTCGCACACCAGGATGAGCGGCAGCTCCCACAGCGAGGCCAGGTTGACGGTCTCGGCGAAGTTTCCGGTCTGCACGGCGCCGTCACCGAAGAACACCACGGTCACCTGATCGCCGCCGCGGATCCGGGCCGCCAGCGCGCCGCCGGCCGCCATCGGCAGGTTGCCGCCGACCACGCCGGTGGCGCCCATCACCCCGTGCTCGGTGTCCACCAGATGCATCGAGCCGCCCAGGCCCTGGCACAGCCCGGCCGACCGGCCCATGAGCTCGGCCATGACCCGGTCCATCGGCGCCCCCTTGGCCAGAACATGACCGTGGGCCCGGTGCCCGCTGTAGATCTCATCGTCGTCGCGCAGCTGTCGGCAGACGGCGGCGGCCACGCCCTCGGAGCCGATGCTCAGGTGGACGAGCCCATGCACCAGCAACCGCTGGTGCAGGGTGGCGATCCGCTCCTCAAACCGGCGGATGCGCCACATGGTGGTGAGGAGGTCGACTGCGGTGGTGGCATCGAGCGCCGAGGCGCCCGCCCGGCGCCGGGCCACCGTCAGGCGGCCACCGGGGCCGTGCCGAGCACCTGGCGCACCGCCCCGGCGATCTTGGTTGCGTTCGGCAGCACGTACGCCTCCATCGGCTCGCTGTAGGGGATGGTGGCGTCCAGCGCGGTGACGAGCTTGATCGGCGCCTTGAGAGAGCCAAAGCCGTGCTCGGCGACCTCGGCGGCGATGATCGAGGCGGCCGAGGCGTGACGGGTCGCCTGGTCGGCGAGCACCAGATGCCCGGTCTTCTCCACCGAGGTCAGGATCGCCGGCATGTCCAGCGGCTGCAGGGAGCGCGGGTCGATCACCTCGGCCTGGATGCCCTCGGCGGCCAGGGTCTCGGCCGCGGCCAGCGCCTGGCCCACCGTCCAGCCGGTGGCCACGATGGTCACATCGGAGCCGGGACGGCGTACCGCCGCCTGGCCGATCGGTACGACGTACTCGCCCTCCGGGACGTCACCGTGCTCCAGCACCAGCAGGTAGTGCATGAGATAGACGACCGGGTTGTCATCACGCACGGCGGCAGCCATCAGGCCCTTGGCATCCGCCGGGGTGGACGGGAGGACCACCTTGAGACCGGGAATCCCGGCGAACATGGTGTAGATGGACCCGGTGTGCTGGCCGGCCCACCCGGCGGTGAACCCGTAGCCGGCCTTGAGCACGAGCGGAACCTTGACCCGGCCACCGCTCATGTAGCGCAGGCGGGGCGCCTCGTTGACCACCTGGTTCATGGCCACCAGCATGAACTCGGCCATGAGCAGCTCCACAATCGGCCGGTAACCGCTCAGGGCCAGGCCGACCGCCATGCCGATCTCGGCGGTCTCGGAGATGGGGGAGACCCGGACCCGGTCCCGGCCGAATGCCTGGACGAGCGGGTCCTCGTCGGACGGCGCCACGTCCTGGCCGTAGAACAGGACGGTGTCGTCGCGCTCCATCTCCAGCTGAATCGCCTCGTTGACCGCGGCGATGTAGGGAATCTCTCGTGCCATGGTGTTCCTCGCTAGTGGTCGACGGCCACGACTACGCGTAGACGAAGTTGGTGGCCGCTTCGGGCTCCGGAAACGGGCTGTCCAGGCCGAACTGCACGGCCGCGTCCATCTCGGCGTTGACCTGCTCGGCGATCTCGTCCGCGCGGGCGGCGTCCAGCGTCCCCTGCTCGACGAGGCGCATCCGGAACCGGGGGACGGGGTCGCCGCGCAGGGCCGCCTCATACTCCTCGCGGTTGCCGAATACGGTGATGGCCTCGTGCTCCGGGTAATGGAGCGGGACGCCGGGAGGCGCGATCAGGTTGCCGTGGGCGGACAGGCGGTAGACCTTGGACTCCACCAGGGTGGGACCCTCGCCGTTCCGGGCCCGGGCGACGGCGGTGCTCACCGTCTCATACACGGCGACCGGATCGCCGCCGTCAATGGTCACGCCCGGCATGCTGTACGCCTGGGCCTTGACCGACAGCGGCTCCCCGGCGGCGGCGTTGGCGTCCTCCTGCTCGGAGCGCGTGGCCACGTTGTAGTTGTTGTTCTCCATGATGTAGACGATCGGCAGCTTCCACAGCGAGGCCAGATTGAGCGACTCATGGAACGCGCCCTGCTTGGAGGCACCGTCGCCGAAGAAGCAGAGCACCACCTGGGCGGGGTGGGATCGACTCCTGATCTGGGCGGCATAGGCGGCGCCGGTGGCCTGGGGGATCCCCTGGCCGACGATTCCGCTGGTGCCCAGGAAACCGCGGTCGGGGTCGGCCAGGTGCATGGAGCCGCCGTAGCCCCCGCAGAGCCCGTCCCGGCGCCCGTAGATCTCGGCCATGATGGCCTTGGGGTCGGTACCGAGGGTGATCGGATACCCGTGACAGCGGTAGGTGGCCAGCAGCTGATCGGACGGCGTGATGGCCGCCAGGGATCCGACGATCGACGCCTCGGCGCCGTCGGCCAGATGGGTGTGCCCGCGGATCACGCCCGGGTGCTCCTCAAACGTCCGCTTGACCCGCTCCTCAAATTCCCGGATGCGCAGCATCTGCGTGAACATCCACTCCAGGCGCTCGCCGTCCAGCTCAGGGCTGGTGGTCATCCTCGCTCCTCTCTCATGCCACTCCGGCGCCGAACTGCGCCGCGGTCGTCTCATATGCCCGGTCAAAAGCCTGCTCGATGGGCAGGCTGCGCAGCTCCGCCGACAGGACCTCCACGCCCCACGGCCCCGGATAGCCGGCCTCTCCGAGCGCCTGAACGTACCCCGGGATGTCCAGTTCGCCCTCCCCGGGCAGCCGGCGATGGTTGATGACCTCGTCGCGGGGGTCGTCCATGTACTGGACCGGGCCGTCAGACAGCTCCACCCAGGCCAGCTGCTCGGCCGGGATCCGGGTCAGCTCCGAGGGGGGGATGCGCAGCTTGCCCATGTGCCAGGTGTCGATGGCCAGGCCGCCGTTGGGCCGCGCCGCCTCGGTGACCAGCCGGAGGCCCGTCTCCAGCGTGTGCACGTTGGGGTCAAACGGGATGATCTCGTAGGCCACCCGCGCGTCGGTGTGCTGGGCCGCCTCGTCGCACAGGGCCGCATATTCCTCGATCAGCCGGTCGAGCTCGCAGGGGGTCTCGGGAATGTTGCCGACCTTGATGTGGTGGGCGTCAAACGCGGCCGCGGTCTCAAACAGCTGGGGACGCAGGGCGTCGGAGGCCTGTCGCTGCGGCGTTCCCGGCTCGGCCCAGAAGTCGGCCAGGAACTCCACCTCCAGGTAGCGCAGCCCGGCGTCGTCGAAGATCCGGCGCATCTCCTTCAGGGTGCGTCCGGATTGGCGCTGGTGGGTGACGTCGGCATGCCACAGGCCGAGGCCGCGGAAGCCGACCCGGGCCGCCTGCGCGCACCGGTCGCGCCAGTCAAACGTGCTCCACTCACGCCCGGCATGGATCTCCACGGGTCCCGCGGACGTCCAGTACAGCGCGACCAGCTCAACCTCTCCCATGCCGGATGACGCTAACGCGGGCGGTGCGGCACGTCCAGCCTAGGGGCGCACGCGTTCTTGCCGATGAGCGCTTGGGGCGGTTCAACGACGGCAACGAAGGGGAGCCGCCGGGGCCTGGGATATTTCCGTGCCATAGCGCCGGAAACATCCCAACCACCCGTTCGTGCCCCTCTTCATTGCGCGGTTTCCACGCGCCGGCGGCCCTCCAGCGCCGGGGCCACCGCCAGCAGCGCGGCCACCAGCTCCTCCGGCGCGGTCAGCCACACCGAGTGGTCGGTGTCGATCTCCCGCACCGGATCGCAGCCGGCCCGGGTCGCCATGAACCGCTGCAGGTCCGGCCAGATGGCCCGGTCCTGCAGGCACATCACGTAGGCCCGGGGCAACGCGGCAAATGCCTCGGCGGCATCGGCAGCGATCGTCAGGGGCTGGGTGAACGGCAGCACCGGCTGAGGGCCGCGCCGCTCGTCGGCCCAGGCCGCCTGTTCGTCGGTGGCCAGCTGGCACACGGATCGGCGGGCCCCCTGGGCCGACATCGTTGCCACCGGGGGGTCGCCGGCGACCACCAGGTTGGCCTGCACCTGGTCCTCGCCCGCCTCCGGGCGTTTGGTCAGATCGATCAGGCACTCTCCCTCGGCGGGCACAAAGGCGGCGGCGTAGATGAGGCCGGCGATCAGGTCCGGGCGGCGGGCGGCCGCCTGGGTGACGGCCATCCCGCCCATGCTGTGGCCGACCAGGATGGCCGGCGGCCCCGGCGGGGTCCGGTCCAGGGCTTCGCACACCCGCTCCCCGTAGCGCGCCAGCGTCACCTCGGCCACCGGGGTGGTGTCGGCGCCGGCGCCCGGCAGGTCGATGGCCTCGGCCGTGTGCCCGGCGGCGGTCAGCCCGGGCGTGACCCGCTCCCAGACGCGGGCGGTGCTGAACGCCCCGTGGACCAGTACGAATCGTGTCATGCCCTGACCCTAACCCACCCGCGTCTCCGGGCAAACCGCAGTGCGCTCACCGGCAAGCCGGTTTGACTTCAGGCGCGGCCGTCCCGTATAAGCCAGACACATCTGCCGTGGCGCGAGCAGACCACGGCCAAGGAGGGTGAAGATATGGCGGCAACGGCACAGACGGGCTCGTTCCCCAGTCCGTACGCGGTGCAGACCCCGGAGGGCTGCGAGGGCTGGGAGGAGATGTACCCCTATTACGCGGTGTTTGACGAGCGCCGGCGTGAGACCGACGAGAACCGGTTCTGGTTCTGGAACTCCATGCACTTCCCGGAGCCGCATCCGGCGTTCGATGTGATCTGCATCGATTCGCCCTACCAGGCGGTGGGCTCCTGGCAGAACCGGGTGTTCGCGGTGCCGCCGGCCATGGGGATCGACTACCGCGTGGTCAACGGCTACGTCTACATCTCCGGCAACCCGGTGACCGACCCGGAGAAGATGGCCGAGCGCGCCGGGTATTTCCAGCGCCGAGCCGGCTACTACTTTGAGAACTGGCCGGAGCTGTACGGCAAGTGGAAGGCGAAGATGGAGGCGCTGATCGCCGAGCTGGTGGAGCTCAAGGTGCCCGACCTCCCGGAATACGAACCGGATGAGATCGCCTTCTCCGACGACCGCAACACCGCGTTCTACGAGGTCCTCGATGCCTACAGCCGGGTGCTGCGGCTGGGCGACCTCATGTGGCAGCACCACTTCGAGTTCCTCCTGCTTGGCTACGGCGCCTACGCCACCTTCGCCGAGCTGTGCAAGACCAATCTCCCGGACATCCCCGACCAGCACATCGCTCAGATGGTGGCCGGGATCGACGTTCTCCTGTTCCGGCCGGACGCCGAGCTGCGCCGGCTGGCCCGGCTGGCGCTGGACACCGGCGTCGACGGCGCGTTCGTCCAGGGCCGGACGCCGGACGAGATGGATGCCGAACTGGCCCGGACCGATGCCGGACGGGCCTGGCTGGCCGAGCTGGAGAAGGTCAAGGACCCGTGGTTCAACATGGCCACCGGCGACGGTCTCACCCATTACTACCGCAGCTGGCTCGACGACCCCAGCATCCCGTACGCCTCCATCGTGGGCCACGTCAACGCCATCCGGGCCGGCTCGGACATCGAGCGTCCCACCGAGGAGATTGAGCGCGAGCGCGATCGCCTGGCCGAGGAGTACGGCGCCCTGTTGCCCGAGGAGGTCCGGGGGCCCTGGCAGGACCTGCTGGCGCTGTCTCGGACCGTGTTCCCCTACGTCGAGGAGCACAAGTTCTACTGCGACTACTGGTTTCTCACCCGCTGGTGGAACAAGATCCGGGAGTTCGGCGCGCTGTTGGCAGCCCATGAGTTCCTCCAGGAGGGCGAGGACATCTTCCAGCTCTCCCGCCATGAGGTGGCGACCGCGTTGGACGAGCTGGTGCTCACCTGGGCCACCGGCGGGGTGCCCCTCGGCCCCAAGCACTGGCCGCCGATCGTCGCCCGCCGCCGTCAGCTGCTGGAGCGCCTGGCCCAGTGGTCGCCGCCGCCCGCCCTGGGGGTGGAGCCGGCCGAGATCACCGACCCCATGACGATCATGCTGTGGGGGGTGACCACCGAACGGGTGCGCGAGTGGGCTCGCCACCAGGAGGGCGGCTCGGAGCTGAGCGGGGCCGCCGCCTCGCCGGGGACGATTGAGGGCGTGGCCCGGGTGGTGCGCTCGGTGGCGGAGATCGCCGATGTGCGCGAGGGCGAGATCCTGGTCTGCGGCAGCACCTCGCCGGCCTGGGCGCCGATCTTCTCCAAGATCAGGGGCACGGTCACCGACGTGGGCGGCGTCATGTCGCACGCGGCCATCGTCTGCCGCGAGTACGGGCTGCCCGCCGTGGTCGGCACCGGCCGGGCCACCTCCAGCATCCACACCGGCCAGACCATCCGGGTCGACGGCTCGGCGGGGGTGGTGACCCTGCTGGAATGACGCACGCCCGGCGGCTCAACGACCTGAGCGCAGACGACGCGGCCCGCTACGGCGGCAAGAGCGCCAGCCTGGGCGAGTTGCTGCGGGCCGGCATCCCGGTGCCGCCGGGCTTTGCCCTGAGCACCACCGCGTTTGACGCGTTCTTGGACAGCTCCGGCCTGGCCCACCGCACGGCGGCCGCGCTCGCCGGGGTGGGCGCCGGTGATGTGGAGGCGCTGGCCCGGGCCTCGCATGTCATCGCCGAGGCCATGCGCTCGGCCCCGGTGCCCGACGCGGTCCGCGACGAGGTGGCGGTCCAGTACGCGGCGCTGGCGGACGTCGCCCCCGCCGAGCGGCCCCCGGTGGCGGTCCGCTCCAGCGCGCTGGGCGAGGACTCCAGCGAGGCCACCTTCGCCGGTCAGCAGGACACCTACCTGTGGGTGCGGGGCGTCGACGACATCTGCACCGCGGTCCGTGACTGCTGGGCGAGCCTGTACAACACCCAGGCCATCGCCTACCGGGCCCGCCTGGGCGGGGAGGCGGCGCAGCGGCCGGCCATGGGGGTCACCGTCCAGCTCATGGCCGACGCGGCCGTGTCCGGCGTCATGTTCACCTGCAACCCGGTCACCGGCGATCCGAGCATGGTGGCGGTCAACGCCAGCTGGGGCCTCGGCCTGGCCGTGGTCGGCGGTGAGGTCACCCCGGACGACTACCTGGTGAGCAAGGTCACCCGGGAGGTGGTGCGCGAGCACGTCAACGACAAGGAGATCGAGTACGTGCCCGCCCCCGGCGGGCGGGGCACCGTCCAGGTCCCGGTCGATGCCGAGCGCCGCACCGCGCCCTGCCTCAGCGCCGACCAGCTGGCCGCGCTGGTCGAGCTGAGCCGGCGGGTCGAGGGCCACTTCGGCGGCCATCAGGACGTGGAGTGGGCGATCGACCGCGCCGGCGAGCTCTATGTGCTCCAGTCCCGGCCGGTGACGGCGCTGCCCAAGCGCGCGCCCAAAACCCCCACCGCCTCCGCCCTGTCCCTGGTCATGCAGAAGTTTGGGGCGGGAGGCTGATGTCACTCACCGACGACGACGTCCGGGAGATCCTGCGGATCATCGACGAGTCCGATCTCGACGAGCTGCTGATTGAGACGGGGGGCTTCTCCCTGCACGTGTCGAAGGGCTCAGGGAGTGGAGATGCGCTCACGCCGGCTCCGCCCGCCCGGGCGGCGGCGGGAGAAAGTGCCGCGGCACCGGCTGAGCCGCCGGCACCGTCCGACAACGGCCTCGTCACCATTCCCTCGCCGATGCTCGGCACCTTCTACCGGGCCGAGTCACCCGGAGCCACGCCGTTCGTCGAGGTCGGCACCCACGTCGACGCCGACACCACGGTGTGCATCATCGAGGTCATGAAGATGATGAACTCGGTCCCCGCCGGGGTGAGCGGGACCGTGAGCGAGGTCCTGGCCGAGAACGCCCAGCTGGTGGAGTACGGGGCGCCGCTGTTCCGGGTGCAGGTGGGCGAGGACTGAACCTTGAAGCGGGTGTTCATCCCCAACCGCGGCGAGATCGCGGTGCGGATTGTGGCCGCCTGCCGGGAGCTGGACCTGGAGTGCGTCGTCGGCGCCTCGGCCGCCGATCTGGACGGGCGGGCCGCTCATGAGGCCGACCGGGTGGTCTGCATCGGACCGCCGCCGGCCGCCGAGAGCTACCTGCGCCCGGAGCTGGTGGTTCAGGCCGCCCTCGGCACCGAGTGCGACGCCATCCATCCCGGGTACGGGTTCCTATCCGAGAGCCCCCGCCTGGCCCGGATGGCTCGGGAGCACGGCCTCACCTTTGTGGGGCCGCCGACGCAGGCGATTGAGCTGGGCGGCGACAAGCTGGCCGCCCGCCGGGAGGCGGCGGCAGCCGGTGCGCCGGTGCTCCCCGGCGGCGAGGTGAGCACGCCGCAGGCGGCGCGGGCACTGGGGGCCGAGATCGGATATCCGCTGTTGGTCAAGGCTGCCGGGGGCGGCGGGGGGCGCGGGATCAAGCGCGCCGATGACGAGGCGGATCTGGACCAGCTGGTGTCACTCGCCCGCAGCGAGGCCGGGAGCGCGTTCGGCGACGCCCGGGTCTACCTGGAGCGGCTGATCGAGTCCGCCCGCCACGTGGAGGTCCAGATCGCGGCCGACGAGCACGGGACGACACTGCACCTGGGCGAACGCGACTGCTCGGTCCAGCGGCGGTTTCAGAAGGTGGTGGAGGAGGCTCCGGCCCCGGATCTCTCCGAGCCCACGCGGACCCGGCTGCGGGAGGCCGCGGTGGCGTTCGCCCGGCAGACCGGCTACCGCAACCTGGGGACCGCCGAGTTCCTGGTCGACACCGCAACCGGCGAGCCGTACTTTCTGGAGGTCAACTGCCGCATCCAGGTGGAGCATCCGGTGACCGAGGCGGTGACCGGTCTGGACCTGGTGGCCATGCAGCTTCAGATCGCCGAGGGCCGGGAGCTGGCCATCGGCCAGGCGGACGTCCGGTTTGACGGGCACGCCGTGGAGTGCCGGCTCAACGCGGAGGACCCGGCCCACGGCTATCGGCCGTCGCCGGGCACGCTGACGCTGTTCTCCGTTCCGGAGCGCCCGGGCCTGCGCGTCGACACCCACTGCCGGCCCGGGGCGGCCGTGCCGCCCTACTACGACTCGCTGCTGGGCAAGCTGATCGCCCACGGCCCGGACCGGGAGCGGGCGATCGAGATCCTCATCGAGGCCCTGGAGGACCTCGACGTGGAGGGGGTGGAGACCAACCGGACGCTGCTGATCAGCATCCTCGGCCATCCTGACTTCCGCAGCGGCCGGATCACCACCGACTGGCTGGAGCGGGCCCTGCGATGACCCGGCCGATTGAGTTCGTCGACACCACCATGCGCGACGGCAACCAGAGCCTGTGGAGCGCGACCGGCCTGACCACCCCGGACGTGCTGGCCATCGCCCCCGTGGTCGACCGGGTCGGCTATCACGCCGCCGACTTCACCTCCTCCACTCACATGGCCGTGTCCGTGCGCTTTCACCGGGAGGACCCCTGGGAGCGAATTCGCCTGATGAGCGCGGCCATGCCGAACACGCCGCTCAGCCTGATCACCCCCGGCATGCGATTCATCTCCTGGGCGCCGGCCGGCGAGGACGTGATGGAGCTCGCCTACCGACTGCTGGCTCGCAACGGGATCCGGCGCATCCAGATCGCCGACCCGTCCAACGACCCGGCCCGCATCCGTCGCCTGGCCGCCATGGTCCGCCGGGCCGGGGTGGAGGAGGTGGTGGTGGGGCTCACCTACTCCATCAGCGACGTCCACACCCACGCCTACTACGCCGCGCGGGCGGCCGCCCTGGCCGACTGCCCGGACATGGATCGCCTGTACCTCAAGGACCCGGGGGGCCTGCTCACCCCCGACGCGGTGCGCGAGCTGGCCGAGCCGCTGCGGGAGGCGGCCGGCCGGCGGCCCCTGGAGCTCCACAGCCACTGCACCATCGGGCTGGCCCCACTTGTCTACCTGGAGGGGGTCCGGGCCGGGTTTGACACCGTGCACACGGCGCATGCCCCGCTCTCACGCGGGACCTCGCAGCCGGACGTGGCCAGCACCGTCCGGGACCTGGAGGCGTCGGGCTACACCCACGGGCTGGATCTGGACCCGGCCACCACCGTGGCCGGGCACTTCGCCGACCTGGCCCACGCCCGGGGCCTGCCGGCCGGGGCCCCCCGTGAATTTGACGCCGCCTACTACCACCATCAGCTGCCCGGCGGCATGGTCACCACCACCCGCCGGATGCTGACCGAGCTGCGCCGCCCGGAGCTGTTTGACGCGGTGCTGGAGGAGGTCACCCGCGTCCGGGCGGAGATGGGCTATCCCATCATCGTCACCCCCGTGTCTCAGTTCATCGCCAGCCAGGCCGCCCATAACATCATCGACGGCGAGCGCTGGCGCACCGTGTCCGACGAGACCGTGCGCTACTTCCTCGGCCACTACGGCGAGCCTCCGGCGCCGGTGGACCCGGCCATCGCCGACCGGGTGCTGAGCCGGCCGCAGGCCCGGAAGCTGGCCGAGCTGGAGCCGATCACCCTGGAGGGAGCGCGGGCCCGCTTCGGCCACCGCATCTCCGAGGAGGAGCTGCTGCTTCGGCTGACCATGCCCGCCGAACAGGTCGATGCCATGGTGGCGGCCCGGGACGGCGCCGCCCGCGCCGCCGGCCCCCTGCCCGCGGCCCGGCCCGGGCGGGCCCCGCTGGTCACGCTGCTGGCCGAGCTGGAGCGCCGGCCGGGACTGACCGCGGTGGAGATCGTGACCCCGGACGAGCGAGTGGTGTGGCGCCGTGGCTGACCGCCCGCTCCGGCTACACGCCGCCCGGGCGTTCATGTTCGACATCGATGGCACGCTCCTGCACCGCGGCCCGGACGGCCGGGGGCGCCCCCAGCCGGGAGCCGTGGAGGTGCTGGAGCGCATCCGCGCCTCCGGCCGCCGCCTGGTGCTGTTCACCAACGGCAGCCACGTACCCTCGCCGCGGATCGCCCAGGGCCTGCGGGAGGACGGCCTGCCGGTTTCCGACGAGGAGCTGCTCACGCCGGTGGACAGCGCCACCGCCTGGCTGAGCCGCCACCCCCGTCACCATCCGGTGCTCACGTTCGCCTCGGACTCGGTCCGGGCCCACATGACGGCCGCGGGGGTGGCCCTCACCGACGCGGACGACGCCCGGGCGGTGTTCGTCGCCCATCAGCAGGATGTCGAGCTTGATGCGGTGGAGCGGGCGGCGCGGGCCATCACCACCCGGGGGGCACCCCTGTTCACCTCCAGCTACGTGCGCGGCTACGC
The DNA here is from genome assembly GCA_963753235.1 of uncultured Solirubrobacteraceae bacterium. GTDB lineage: Bacteria > Actinomycetota > Thermoleophilia > Solirubrobacterales > Solirubrobacteraceae > Palsa-465. The sequence continues at coordinate 951,425 of CAVWBJ010000003.1, forward strand.
CGGGGCCAACGGGATCATCTTCAGCCGTGGCGCCATGATCACGGCCGCCATCGCCAAGGTGTCCGGCGCCCGCCCCCGGGTGCTGGGCAAGCCGTCCCGGGCGGCGGTGGCCGCCCTGCGGGAGCGTCTCGGCGTGCCCACCGAGGACATGGCCGTCATCGGCGACGACCTGGGAATGGACGTTGCCCTGGGCCGGATGGGGGGGTCCCAGACGGTGCTGGTGCGCAGCGGGATCAGCGGCGGGCTGGATCTCGACCGCGTACCGGCGGGCCGCCGCCCCACCGCCGCCATCGATGGGGTCAGCGACCTGCTGGCGCTGCTCTAGTGCCCTGAGCCGCCGTTGATGGCGCGCCAGACGTTCTCGCCGTTGACCGGCATGTTGAGGTGGCGCACGCCGTAGGGCTTCAGGGCGTCGATGACCGCGTTTTGGACGGCCGGCGTGGCGCCGATCGTCCCGGACTCGCCGATGCCCTTGGCCCCCAGCGGGTTGACCGGGGTGGGCGTCTCCATCACCACCCGTTCAAACGACGGAAGCTCCACCGCCGTGGGGATGCAGTAGGTGACCAGGTTGCCGTGCTGAGGGTTGCCGTCGGCGTCATAGCGGACCTCCTCGTAGAGCGCCTGGGCGATGCCGGCGGCCAATCCGCCATGCACCTGACCGTCGGCCACCATCGGATTGATGATCCGCCCGGCGTCATCGCAGGCGATCATCCGCACCAGCCGGACGGCCCCCGTGTCGGCCTCCACCTCCACCACGGCGACGTGCGCGCCGAACGGGAACGTCGGCGTCTCGGGCTTGAAGTCGGTTTCCGCGCTCAGCTCGGCCAGGCGCCCGTCCTCGGCCAGTCGCTCGGCCAGGTCAGCCCAGCCGATCGACGGCTGGGCCGAGCCGGTCACGTGGAAGCCGCCGGTGTCCAGGTCAAGGACCATGTCCTCGGCGTTGGCCTCCAACTGGTCGGCGGCCAGCTGCTTGGCCCGGTCGACCAGGATCTCGGAGGCCTGACCGGCGGCGGCGCCGCCGATCTGGGTCGACTTGGAGCCGTAGGTGCCGGTGCCGCGGGGAACCCGGTCGGTGTCACCGGCGATCACCTGGATGCGGTCCAGGTCGATGCCGGTGCGCTCGGAGACGATCTGGGCGAACGTGGTCTCATGGCCCTGGCCCGTGGGAGAAGGACCCGGTGCGGACGATGGCGCCGCCGTCCCCGGTGATCTCCACCGCGCCGAACTCGCCCTCGCCGATGCCGTTGGTGATCTCCACGTAGACGCTGAGGCCGATCCCCAGCAGCCGGTTGGAGCCCTCGGCCCGCCGGCGCTCCTGCTCCCGGCGCAGCTCGTCGTAGCCCGCATGCTCCAGCGCCCGGTCCAGCGCTCCGGCGTAGTCGCCGATGTCGTAGGTGGTGCCGGTGGCCGTCTGGGCCGGGAACCGGTCGTTGGGGATGAAGTTGCGCCGTCGCAGCTCGGCCGGGTCGATCCCGGTCTCGGCGGCGAACATGTCGACCGCCCGCTCGATCATCTGGGTGGCCTCCGGCCGCCCGGCGCCGCGGACGGGACCGGTGGGCGTGGAGTTGGAGACGACCGCGGTGATGTCGACCTCAATCTGGGGGATGTCGTAGACGCCGCTGGCCATCATCTGGGTCAGCACGGCCAGGAACGCGCCGATCCCGGGATAGGCGCCGGCGTCCTGGAGCAGCTTGACCCGGAGCGCCTTGAACCGGCCCTCCCGGGTGCCGCCCAGCTCAAAGTCGGCCCACTGAGCGCGGCCGTGATGCATGGCCACCATGTGCTCGGAGCGGGTCTCGGTCCATCGGACCGGCCGCCCGCCCGGGGAGATGTTCATGGCCAGCCAGCCCATGAGCACGTCCTCCACGTCGACCCCCTTGCCGCCGAAACCGCCGCCGACATCCGGGGCGATCACGCGGACCTGGTCCGGCTCCAGGCCGAGCGACATCGCAATCACCTGCTTGTCCTGATGAGGGGTCTGGGTGGACAGGCGAATGGTGAGCTTGCCGTCGACGAACTCGGCCACCGTGGACCGGGGCTCGATCGGGAGCGCCAGCAGGCGGGGGCTCTCGTTGGAGCCGGAGATGACGACGTCACAGTCGGCAAACAGGTTCTCGTCCGCCTGGGCCGGGATCCGCAGGCAGGCGTTGGACCCGGCCTCGGGGAACAGCAGGGTCTCGTCCTTGACCGAGGCGCGGATGTCGGTGACGGTGGGCAGCGGGTCGTACTCGGCGATCACCATCTCCGCGGCGTCCACGGAGGCTGCGCGGGACTCGGCCACCACAACGGCCACGATCTCGCCGGCGTAGCGCACGGTGTCGGAGGCCACCGGCGGGCGGAACATGCTCTCATGGACCTGCACCATCGGCGGGGGCGGGCTGGGCGGCAGGCCGATCTCGGCCGCGGTGAACACCTGAACCCCGGGGAGGGCCCGGGCCGCGTCCGCGTCGATCGACACGATCTTCCCATGGGCCACATAGGACCGCACAAACGTCACGTGCACGGCGTTCTCAGTCCGCGTGTCGTCGACGTACCGTCCCTGCCCCAGGAGGAAGCGTGGGTCCTCGCGGCGGCGAATCCTCTGTCCGATTCCAGTGGCCATGGGTGTTCCTTTCCGACGAGGCCTAATGCGTGCGGGGCATTCTTATCACGCCCCCGCGCTCAGGCCAGTGAATCCGCGCAGCGCCGGTTGACCGGCGGCGCAGCCTAAGGATCAATGAACTCCGGGGGTTGCTGGCTGAAGCCGGCCGCGACCGCGGCCAGCTGGTTGGGGGAGCCGACCAGCGCCAGCTGCAGCTCGGCCTCCAGGGCCAGGGTCTGAGGAGCGGTCCCCGTCCAGGACTCGTCGTAGAGCCGCTTGGCGGATCGGACGGCGTCGGGCGAGCGGCCGGCGATCTCGCCGGCCAGCTCCCGGGCGGCGGCCAGCGGGTCGTCGGCCAGCCGGGTGACGAGACCCAGCCGGGCGGCCTCGGTCCCGTCAAGCACCCGGCCGGTGAACGTCAGCTCCTTGGCCACATCGATCCGGACCAGCCGGGGCAGCGTCCGGGTGATTGACATGTCCGGGATCAGCCCCCATTTGATCTCCATCACCGACAGGCGCGCGTCGGGGGCCGCCACCCGGAGGTCGGCCGCCAGCGCGATCTGCAGCCCGCTGCCGAAGCAGCTTCCGTGCAGAGCGGCGATGACCGGCACCGGCACCTCCAGCCAGACGTGGGCGGCGCGTTGAAACCAATTCGGCACCTGGCCGCGGACCCGCTCGACGAGCCCCTGGACGCCGTCGCCGGCGGCCATGATGCTGACCACGTCCAGCCCGGAGCAGAAGCTCGGCCCCTCGCCGTGCAGCACGACGGCCCGGACGCCGGGCCGGTTGGCCACCTGCTCGCCGGCGGCGATGAGCTGCTCAAACATGGGGACATCCAGCGCGTTGTGCTTGTCGCCCCGGGTGAGGGTGACCACCGCCACGTGGTCGTCGACCGTGACCCGGACCCGGTCACCGGTCATGGTCGCCGCCCTCCACCGTCACCGGGTCGCCGACGCGCACCGCGCCGCCCTCCAGCACCTCGCCGTAGACGCCGAACGGCAGCGGCTCGGTGCTGTCCCCCCCGCCCCGGTAGGCGCGCAGCAGGTCCAGGGTCGGCAGGTCGGTCTGGGCGCTGTCCGGGTGCCGGCTGGTGATCAGGCAGCGGCCGACATGACCGCGGATCCGCAGGCGGGCCTCGCCGACCCGCACGCTGCGGTCAATCCAGCGATCCTCCTCATGAGCGGGCACACCGTCGATCTCCATCAGCATCCGAAACCGGCGGGCATCGACGTCCCCGGCGCCGGCCTCCTCGGCCAGTCGCCGCAGCGAGGCCCGGGAGATGACCGAGGCGGCCCCCGCCCGGCCGCGGTCGACCCCGGTGCGGGCCTCCACCAGACGCAGGGGGGCGCCGATGAACTCCGAGACGGCCTCCGACCACGGCCCGCGCAACACGGGCAGCGCGTCGGTGCGCCGGTAGAACCGGGCGGTGACCGTTTCGCCCGGCTCCACCACCCCGCGGACCGGCGGCCGGCCGTCCGGGAACCTGAGCGTCAGCTCGCCGGTGGCCGGGTCATGGTCCGGAACAATCGTCTGGAGGGCCGCGTGCTGCTTGCCGTTCACCATCCGGCCCCGCTCATCGACGACGTAGAAGCGCCGGTCGCCGACCGCGCCGTACCGATCGAGCGTGACCTCGCCGACGGCGACCAGCCGCATGGCCTTGACCGGGGCCAGGGCGAGCGCGGTGACGGTGATGGGGGCCACGACCGCCTACAGGCTACGGCCTCAGGCCGCGGCAGCCTGCTCGGCCCAGTCGCGGTACAGCTCCCAGTAGCGGCCGCCGAGCTCCAGCAGCTCCTCATGGGTCCCGGCCTCCACGATCCGGCCGTGCTCCAGGACGAGGATCTTGGCCGCGTGCTGGATCGTCGACAGCCGGTGGGCGATGACGATGGCGGTCCGGCCGGCCACCAGCCGGCGCAGCCCATCCTCAATCAGTCCCTCGGTGTGCACGTCGACGTTGGATGTGGCCTCGTCGAGCACCAGGATCCGCGGGTCGGCTACCAACGCCCGGGCGAAGGCCACCAGCTGGCGCTGGCCGGCCGACAGCTGGATGCCGCGCTCCCCCACCTGGGTGTCGTAGCCGGCCGGGAGGGCCATGATGAAGTCATCGGCCCCCACGGCGCGGGCGGCGTCGCGGAGCTCGTCCTCGGTGACCTCGCCCCGCCCGCTCCGCCCGAACGCCAGGTTCTCCCGGATCGTCCCGCTGAACAGGAAGCCCTCCTGGGGGACCATGCCCATCTGGGAGCGCAGCGAGTGGGCGGTCACCGTCCGCAGGTCATGGCCGTCGACGAGCACTCGGCCGCCGACCGGGTCATAGAAGCGAGCCACCAGCTTGGCGAAGGTTGACTTCCCGGCCCCGGTCTCGCCCACCAGCGCCACCGTCTGCCCGGGTTCGATCACCAGGTCCACGTCGCGCAGTGCCCAGGTTCCGTCGTCATCTGATCCGTACCGGAAGGACACATCGTCAAAGCCTATTTCACCCCGGATCGGCGGCAGGTCCATCGCATCCGGGGCGTCGACGATCTCCGGCTGCTGGTCCAGCAGGCCGAAGATCTTGTCCAGGGCGGCCATCCCCGACTGGTAGGTGGTGTACAGCTGGGACAGCTGCTGGATGGGGTCGAAGAAGTTGTTGAGCGCGGCGATGAACGCGAACACCACCCCGGTGGAGGTGTGGCCGTTGATGGCCTCGATCCCACCGATGATCAGGATTTCCACCGTGACCAGGGCCGAGAGGAGCTCGACGGCCGGGAAGTAGGCGGCGTTGAGGTTGACCGTGGTCATGTTCGCCGCCCGGTTCTCCTCGTTGAGCTCCTCGAAGCGCTCAATGTGCTGCTCCTCCTGGCCGAAGGCGCGGACCACCCGGATCCCGGACAGGGTCTCGCCCAGGTAGCCGGTGATGGCCGCGATCTTCTCCCGGGTGCGCCGGTAGGCGTCGGCCGAGGCGATGCGGAAGGCCACCGCCCCCACAAACAGCAGCGGCAGCGACAGCAGCGTGAGCAGCGCCAGGTGGAAGTCGAGCACGAGCAGGATGACGACCACCCCGATGAGGGTCAGGCTGGACTGGATCAGGGTGGCCAGGCCGTCCTCCACCAGCTGGTCCAGCGCCTCCACGTCGTTGGTCATGCGGCTGATCACCACGCCGGCGATGTTGCGCGAGTAAAAGCCGATCGACAGCGACTGCAGATGGGCGAACAGCTTGAGCCGCAGGTCCTGGAGCGCGCGCTGGCCGACCCAGCCGACCAGGTAGGTCTGGGCATAGGTGGCCAGGCCATACACCACCGCCGACAACAGGAACACGCCGACGGTGGCGTACAGCACGCCGGTGTCATGGGCCTGGATCCCGCGGTCGATGGCCACCTTGGCCAGGGGGGCCGGGGCGAGGGCCGCCGCGGTGGCCAGAACGAGCGCGGTGAACATGGCCACCACCCGCCACCGGTAAGGGGCGAGGATCTCGGCCAGGCCGCGCAGCTTGCGTCCCCGGCCGCCGGTCTCCTGTAGGCGCCGGCGGATCTCGGTGACACCGGAGCGCCAGCTCATGCCGCCCGCTCCTCGGTCAGGAACACCTGGTCCGGCATGCCCTTCTCGACGATCTCCCGGTACAGAGCGGACTGCTCCAGCAGCTCGTCGTGGGTGCCGTCGGCGGCCACCGCGCCGTCCTCCAGCACCACGATCCGGTCGGCGAGGGCGATCGTCGAGAGCCGGTGGGCGATGATGAACGTTGTCCGTCCGGCGAGCAGGTCGCCGAGGGCGCGCTTGATCTCGGACTCGGTGGAGGCATCGACCGAGGAGGTGGCGTCGTCGAGGATCAGGATCCGCGGGTCAGCCAGGATGGCCCGGGCAATGGCGATCCGCTGGCGCTGGCCGCCGCTCAAGGTCAGGCCCCGTTCGCCCACGCGCGTGTCGTATCCCTGGGGCAGTTCGGCGATGAACCCGGCCGCCTGGGCGGCCTGGGCGGCGCGTTCCACCTGCTGACGTGACGCCAGCGGGTTGGCGTAGGCGATGTTGTGGTGGACGGTGGCCGAGAACAGGAACGGGTCGTCGTTGACGATGGCGATCGACCGGCGCAGGCTGTCCAGCTCCACCGAGCGCACGTCGGCGCCGTCGATCGACACCGAGCCGGCGGTCACGTCGTAGAGCCGGGGCAGGAGCGAGACGAGCGCCGACTTGCCGGATCCCATGGCCCCGACCAGCGCCACCACCTGACCGGGCGGGACGTCCAGGTCGATGTCGCGCAGCGCCGGCCGGGTGGCGCCCTCAAACGTCAGGCGGGCGCCCTGAAGCTGGACCCGGCCGCGCCCGCTGGGCAGCGCCGGTGCCCCGGCCGGGGAAACGATCGCCGGCTCCCGGTCCAGCACCTGGAAGATGCGCGCGCCGGAGGCGGTGGCCCGCTGGGCGGCGCCCAGCATGTAACCGAGCGTGCGCATGGGCGAGATGAGCATCAGCAGATAGGCGTAGAAGGCGGTGAACGCCCCCAGCGACAGCGAGCCGTTCATGACCTGGCGGCCGCCGAACAGGAGGATGGCGGCCAGCCCCAGGTTGGGCAGGAGGCTGATCAGGGGGTTGTAGAACGCCTGGATCCGGGTGGCCAGCAGCTGCTGGTCAAACACCCGCTGGACGGTCTGGCGGAAGCGGTTGAGCTGGCGCTCCTCCTGGGCGAACGCCTTGACCACTCGGACCCCGGAGACGTTCTCCTCGGTGTCGGCGGTCAGCTCGGCGATCCGTTGCTGGGCCTCCTGCATGGCCGGGCGCGAGCGATGGCCGTACCGGTTGGCGATCAGCACCACAAACGGCACCGGAGCCAGCGAGATGGCGGCCAGCCCGGGCTGGAGGGCGAACATGGCCACCGCGGCCAGCAGAATGGTCACCAGCGACTGGGCGATGAAGATGAGCCCGTAGCCGAGGAAGAAGCGGACCGACTGCAGGTCGACGGTGGCCCGGGACATGAGCTGACCGGTCTGCTGGCGGTCAAAGAAGGCCAGCTCGAGCCGCTGCATATGTCCGTAGAGCGCGTTGCGCAGGTCCACCTCCACGCCCAGCGACACTCGGCCGGCCACCAGTCGGCGCAGCACGCTGAACACCAGGCGGGCGAGTCCGGCGGCGACGATCGCCAGCGCCAGCAGCACCAGTCGCCGATGGTCATGGGCACGGACGGCGTTGATGGCCACCCCGGTCAGGTACGGGATCAGCACCGTGCCGATCAGCGCTCCGAAGGCGAGCCCGAACGACCACAGCACCCCGCGGCGATACGGGCGCAGGAAGCCGAGCAGTCTCCAGAAGGTCGTCATTACTTCACAAAGTATAGTTACGCATGGCGGGTGAGCGCTATCCCGCTCGGCCCCGGGGCGGGAATGGCTTGATCTTCATGTTAGGTTGGCGGCTGATGCTGGAAGCCGATAAGGAGGCGGTGGCCGCCGCCGCGCGCCGCCTGGCTGCCGATGGCCTGGTGCTCGGCTCCGCCGGCAACGTGTCGCTGCTCCGCGACGGCCTGGTGGCGGTGACGCCCACCGGCGCCGTCCTCAGCCAGGCCCGGGCCGAGGACGTGGCCGTGGTCGACCTGGATGGTCAACGGGTCGACGGCCGGCTGGCGCCCACCTCCGAGCTGCCGCTGCATCTGGGGGCCTACGCCCGCTACGGGGCCGGCGCGGTCGTCCACACCCACGCGCCCACCGCCACTGCGCTGTCCTGCGTGCTGGACGAGCTGCCGGTGATCCACTACCAGATGGCCACCCTGGGCGGAGCGGTCCGGGTGGCGCCGTACGCCACCTTCGGCACCCAGGAGCTGGCCGACCTGACGCTGGACGCGCTGGCCGACCGCTCGGCGGTCCTGATGTCCAACCACGGGACGCTCTGCATCGGGGCCGACCTGCCCGCCGCGCTGGAGCACTCGCTGCTGCTGGAATGGGCGGCCACGCTGTACTGGCGCGCCGCCGCCCTGAAGCCGCCGCGCACCCTGGACCGGGCCCAGATCGCCGAATACCACCGGACGATCGCCGAGCGCGGGTACCGGCCGCTCCAGGGCGCCCAGGCGTGACGGCGCCGGTCAGCCGCCGGCGATTCCTGGCCGGCACCGTCACGACAGCCGCCGCGGCGGCGGGCATGCCGCGGGCGGCCCAGGCCCAGGCCCAGGCCCAGACCCGGTCCCGAGGGCGCCGCGTCGACGTGGTGGTGGTGGGGGGCGGGCTGGCCGGTCTCACCGCCGCCCACCACCTGACCCAGGCCGGCCATTCGGTGACCGTGCTGGAGGCGCGTCACCGGGTGGGCGGGAGGGTCTGGAACCAGGATCTCGGCGGGCGCCATGTGTCCGAGCGTGGGGGGACGTTTGTGGGACCCACCCAGGACCACATCCTGGCTCTGGCCCGCCAGCTCGGCATCGGCACCTTCCCCGTCTATGACCGCGGCCAGGATCTCTACATCGCCGGTGGGGAGCACCTGCGCTACAGCGACCGGGGTCCGTTCGGGACCGCCCCGCCCGATCCGTCGATCGCCGGGCCGCTGGCCAGCCTGGTGCTCGGCATCGACCAGCTCTCGGCCGCGGTCCCGGTCCAGGCCCCCTGGACGGCGGCCAACGCGGCCGCCCTGGACCGCCAAACGCTGCAGGGCTACCTGGACGCCCACGGGGCGCCGGCCCGTCTCCAGCAGCTGACGGCGGCAGCCCTGCGGGCCATCTTCGGGGCCGAGCCCCGCCAGGTCTCCACCCTGTTCTCGCTGTTCTATACGGCCGCAGCCGGGGATCCGAGCCATCCCGGCTCGTTTCAGCGGCTGTTCGACACCCGGGGCGGCGCCCAGCGGTCCCGGCTGGTCGGGGGGTCGCAGCGGGTGCCGCTGACGCTGGCCGCCCAGCTGGGACGGCGGGTCATGCTCGGCGCGCCGGTCCGGGCCATCACCCACACCGCCACCGGGGTGCGGGTCGCCGCCGACCGTGTGACCGTCGAGGCGCGCCGGGTGATTGTGGCCATCCCGCCGGTGCTGGCGGGCCATATCCGCTACGCCCCGCAGCTCCCGGGAGGGCGCCGGGCGCTCACCGCCCATTACCCGCCCGGGACGCTGATCAAGGTGGCCGCGGTCTACGACCGCCCGTTCTGGCGCGAGCGCGGCCTCACCGGCCAGGTGGTCACCACCGGCTTCCCCATCAGCATCGCCTACGACGACTCGCCGCCCGGCGGCCGTCCGGGCGTCCTGTTCGGCTTTGTCGGCGGCGACAACGCCCGCCGCTACCGCCGGCTGTCCCCGCCGGCCCGGCGCCACGCGGTGCTCGCCCAGCTGGCGCAGTTCGTCGGCGCCCCCGCCCGGCGGCCCCGGCAGTTCTTTGACACCGACTGGACCCGGGAGCGCTGGACGCGCGGCTGCCCGGTGGGCATCCCGGCAGTGGGCACCCTCCTGGCCATCGGACCTCACCTGCGTGCCCCCGCCGGGCGCATCCACTGGGCCGGGACCGAGACCGCCACCTTCTGGAACGGGTACATGGATGGCGCGGTCAGCTCCGGGCAGCGGGCGGCCGCGGAGGTGCTGGCCGCGCTGTGACCCGGGGGGCGGGTAGGCTGCCGCCACCGATGGCCACCGTGCGTGAAGCGACGTTCGACCTGTTCCGGGCCCACGGGATGACCACCGTGTTCGGCAACCCGGGCTCCACCGAGCTGCCGATGCTGGCCGACTTCCCGGACGACTTCACCTACGTGCTCGGCCTGCAGGAGCTGGTGGTGGTGGGGATGGCCGACGGCTACGCCCAGGCCACCGGCCGGCCCACCCACGTCAACCTCCACACCGCGCCCGGGGTCGGCAACGCCGTCGGTGGCATCTTCAACGCCCAGGCCAACAAGGCGCCGCTGGTCATCACCGCCGGTCAGCAGGTCCGAGCCCAGATCGGCCTGGAGGCCAACCTGACCAACCGGGACGCCATCCTGGGCCCGCTGCCCTACGTGAAATGGAGCCATGAGCCGTCCCGCCCCCAGGACGTTCCCGGCGCGCTCGCCCGGGCCATCGCCCACGCCACGCTGCCGCCCCGGGGGCCGGCGTTCGTCTCCATTCCCATGGACGACTGGAGGGCCGAGGCCGACCCGGACCGCAGTGCCGCCGCCCTCGCCCGCCGTGTCACCGGGCGCGCCGCGCCGGATCCCGCCACCCTGGCCGCTCTCGCCCAGCGGATTGAGCAGGCCCGCGCACCGGTGCTGGTCACCGGCCCGGACGTCGATGCCGCCGGCGGCTGGGCGGCGGCCATCGCTCTGAGCGAGAAGCAGCGCCTGCCGGTCTGGGCCACCCCGGCGACCGGCGGCTCCCGGATCGGGTTTCCGGAGCGCCACCCGCATTTCGTCGGCATCCTGCCGCCGGCGATCGGTCCGCTGGCCGAGACGTTGCAGGCCCATGACCTGGTGGTGGTGGTCGGCTCGTCGGTGTTCCCGTACTACCCGTACGTCCCCGGCCCGCTGCTGGGCCCCGACACCGAGCTGGTGGCGATCACGTCGGACCCGGCTGAGGCGGCCCGGGCGCCGATGGGGGAGGCGATCGTCGGCGACGTGCGGCTGGGCCTGGAGCGGCTCGTCGAGCTGGTCGGCGACACGGCGCGCGCGGGTCCGGAGATCCGCCCGGAGCCCGGCGACCCGCCGGCCGCCGAGGCGGCCGGTCGCCTCACCGGCTCCGAGGCCATGGCCGCCCTGGCCGATGCCTGGCGCGACGATGCCATCGCCGTGGTGGAGACGCCCTCCTCCACGCTGGCGCTGCGCAATCGTCTGCGCATCTCCCGCCCGGCCAGCTACTACTTCTGCGCCAGCGGCGGCCTGGGCTTCGGCATCGCGGCGGCCGTGGGCGTCCAGCTGGCCGAGCCCGAGCGGCCGGTGGTGTGCGTGCTGGGGGAGGGCTCGGCCCAGTACGGGATCACCGCGCTGTGGAGTGCCCTGGCCCACCGGGCGCCGGTGACCTTCCTGGTGCTGCGCAACGACGAGTACATGATCCTCAAGGCGTTCGCCATGCTGGAGCAGGTGGCCGGGGCGCCGGGGCTGGACCTGCCGGGTCTGGACGTGGCCGCGGTCGCCCGCGGGTATGGGATGCCGGCCGAGGAGGTCACCGGGCGTGAGCAGCTGACCACCGCCCTGCGTGAGGCCATCGCCGCCGACGACGGGCCCCGGCTCGTCCAGGTGCCGGTGGCCTCCGGCATGTGGATGGAATGAGCCCGGACTTCCGTCCGGATGCGATCGTGGTCGGTGCCGGCCTGGCCGGCCTGGTGGCCACCCATGAGCTCACCGCCGCCGGCCGCTCGGTGCTCGTCGTCGACCAGGAGAACCGCCACAACCTGGGCGGCCAGGCGTTCTGGTCGCTGGGCGGCCTGTTCCTGGTCAACACGCCGGAGCAACGGCGGATGGGGATCCGCGACTCATATGAGCTGGCCCTCCAGGACTGGTTGGGGTCGGCGGCGTTTGATCGCCAGGACGAGGACCACTGGCCCCGGCGGTGGGCGGAGGCCTACGTCCGGTTCGCGGCCACCGAGAAGCGTGACTACCTGCGAGCGCTCGGCCTGCGCGTGGTGCCGTTCGTCGGCTGGGCCGAGCGCGGGGACGGGCGGGCCCTGGGCCACGGCAACTCGGTGCCGCGCTTTCATCTCACCTGGGGCACCGGCCCGGAGGTGGTGCGGGTGTTCGCCGAGCCGGTCCTGGCCGCCGAGCGGCGGGGGGTGGTCCGGTTCGCCTTCCGCCACCGCGTCGACGAGCTGACCGTGGAGGACGGGGCCGTGACCGGTGTGCGGGGGGTTGTCCTGGAGCCGACGTCGCTGGCCCGCGGCGTCGCCTCCTCCCGGGACGAGGTGGGGGAGTTCGCCCACCGCGCTCCGGCCGTCCTGGTCAGCTCCGGCGGGATCGGCCACAACCATGAGATGGTCCGGCGCAACTGGCCGGTGCAACGGCTCGGGCCCGCCCCACGGCACATGATCCCCGGCGTGCCCGCCTACGTCGACGGGCGCATGCTGGAGATCGCCGAGCGGGCCGGCGGCCGGATCGTCAACCGCGACCGGATGTGGCACTACGTGGAGGGCATCCACAACTGGGACCCCATCTGGCCGGACCACGCCATCCGGATCATCCCCGGGCCATCGTCGCTGTGGCTGGACGCCACCGGCCGGCGGCTGGATCCGCCCAACTTCCCCGGCTTTGACACCCTGCGCAGCCTCCGGGCGATCCTGAGCACCGGCCATGACTACTCGTGGTTCGTCCTCAACCAGACGATCATCGAGAAGGAGTTCACGCTGTCGGGCTCTGAGCAGAATCCGGACGTCACCGGCAAGGACCCCCGGCTGCTGCTGCGCGAGCGCCTGTCCCGGGGGGCCACCGGACCGGTGGAGGCGTTCAAGCAGCGCGGTGTCGACTTCGTCGTCCGTGACGGCCTGCGGGAGCTCGTCGACGGCATGAACGCGCTCGGTCGCGGCCCGCGCCTGGAGTTTGAGCAGGTGGAGCGGGAGATAGTGGCTCGCGACCGGGAGGTCGCGAACCGGTACTCCAAGGACGCCCAGCTCATGGCCATCCGCAACGCGCGCGCCTACCGCCCGGACGGGCTGGCCCGGATCGCCCGGCCCCACCGGCTGCTGGACCCCGCCCACGGCCCCCTGATCGCGGTCCGGCTGAACATCCTCACCCGCAAGACGCTGGGTGGCCTGGAGACGAACCTGGACGCGCAGGTCATGCGCGGCGACGGCGAGCCCGGGCGGGGGCCGATTCCGGGGCTGTACGCCGCCGGGGAGGTGGCCGGCTTCGGCGGCGGCGGCGTCCACGGCTACAACGCCCTGGAGGGCACCTTCCTGGGGGGCTGCATCTTCTCCGGACGAACCGCCGGCCGGGCCATGGCGCGGCCGGCGAACCGGACCCCGCCGGGACCATGACCGAGCGGGTGCCGGAGGCGGGCCTGTGCAACCGCTGCCGCCACCAGCAGATCGTCCGCACCACCCGCGGCTCGGTGTTCTCCCTGTGCGCTCGCTCCCGGGACGAGCCCGAGCGGTTTCCCCGGTACCCGCGGTTGCCGGTGCTCGCCTGCCCGGGGTATCAGCCGGCTACTGGGGCGGAAGCGGATCCAGGACGATGAGTCGCGTCCCGTCCTGGGCCTGCTGGAGCTGCTCGGAGAACAGCCCCCGGGCCGTCACCTGATCGACCAGCCCGGCCTCGGGCGAGTTGGACATCTGCGACACCGTCGGGGGCACCGGCTCGGGCAGGGTGGAGCTCAGCGGCTGATTGAGCAGCGGCCCTAGCTCCTGGCGCTGGAACAGGATGGCGATGTCGATCGGCTTGGTGGTGGACGAGGTGTCCGCGGTGGGCAGGCTCTTGGAGAGCGTGCTCGTCACCTGGGTGTGGCCGGGGGGGAGGATCGCCACCACGTTCTCGGTGCCGCTGATGTACTTGAACGTGTACAGCGCCAGCTCCAGCGCCTCCCGGCGCAGGAGCAGGAGCCGGCTGGTCGACGGCTGACCGACGCCGATGGCGCAGTCCTTGCCGCCGAACCCGCACAGGTTGTAGGCGATGGTGTTGCCGGTGAGCAGCGAGACCGAGCTGGAGCTGGGGCTGGGCCGGACGGCGATCTGCAGGCCGCTGCTCTGCGGCGTGGTGGCGCCCGTGGCCGCTGCGGCCTGCGCCGCCGCCGCCGCGCTGGCGCTCTCCAGGTTGACCACGGTGACGAGTGCCAGCTGGTCGGTGGAGGAGATCCGGTAGAACGGCGCCAGGTAGTCGGCGATCTGAGTGGCGCCCTGGGTGCCTCCGCCGGAGGGCGCCCACTGCGACCACTTGGCCCCGGAGGCGGTGGCCGACCGGCCGTTGACGGCCACCGCCGCCGCCACCACCAGGGCGCCGACGGCCAGGCCGACCAGGACGGCCGTCGCCACCCGGAACCGGCCGGCGTGAGGTGAGGCTCGCTCGGTGACGGCGCGGCGTTTGGACCGCTCCCGCGTCCGGGCGCCCGCGGTCATTCCGGCGCCGACCGCGCCGTCGTCAGACGAGGTGCGGGAGATGCGGCGGTCGGTCATACGTGCGGCCAGGTGGAGGGGTTGGCCAGATCGAGCTGGGGGCGGGTGAGGTGCACGCTGTCCAGCAGGTCGACCACCTCGTCGCCGTGCAGCTCCTTGCGGTCGACCAGGATGTCGGCGATCTGCTCGATCTGCTCGCGGTTGGTGGCGATCAGGGTGTAGGCGGTCACGTAGGCCTGGCCGAGCAGCTGGGCGGCCGCCCGGCGCTTCTCCGGATCGCCGAGCACCGCGGCGATCGGATCGCCCATCATCGGCGAGCCGCCGCTGGCCCGGTTCATGATCCGGCTGCCGATCCGCTGCAGGCGCTTCTCCACGCCCGGCTCGTCGTCGTCGACGGTATCGGCGCCGATGTCGATGGCCACGGCATCCGGGCCCATGCCCCACATGCCGACCATGGCGGCGGCGGTGGCGGTGGCGCTCTGCAGGTCGCCGCTCACCCCCTGCGAGTTCTCGCCGTAGAACACGTGCTCGGCGGCCATCGCCCCCAGCGTCATCACCAGGCTGCCGAACACCCGGCCCCGGAAGTGGCTGAAGCGCTCGTCCTTCTCCATGCCCTGGTAATGGCCGAGCGAGCTCCCTCGCTTGCGGATCGACAGGCGGGTGGACAGGATCTCCTTCTCCAGGAACACGTGCCCCGCGGCGGCGTGGCCGGCCTCATGGATGGCGACCGCCCGCGTCTCCTCCGGCACATACTCGATGTTCTGGGCGGTGCCCGCCTCCACCGTGGTCATCGCCTCCACAATGTCGCGCCAGGCGAACTGCCGCCGTCCCTCGGCATGGGCGATGGTCAGCGCCATCGAGCAGCACTGCTCGATCATCGACGGCGAGTAGCCATTGGTGATCCGGGCCAGCTCGTCGCGCCGGTGGTCGGTGTCCAGGTCCGGCTCGTGGGCCACCTTGCCCATGTACAGGTCGAAGATGTCCTGACGGTCGTCCTTGGTCGGCGTGCGGAACCAGATGTGGCGGCCCATCCGGCCCGGGCGGGTGAGCGCGGGATCCAGCACGTTGATGGGGACGTTGCAGGCGCCGATGAAATAGATCTCCTCCTTGCGCGGCTGCGGCGTGGGCAACCGCAGGCGCAGGCGGCCGAGCTTGGACGGGACGACGAACATCGCGTCCAGGAACGTGTTGAACCGGTTGGTGACGAACTTGCGGAACACCGGCGGCTCACCCATGCCGTCCATGACCACCAGCAGCTGGTTGAGCGCCTGGCCCTGGTAGCCCATGGCGCCCATGCCGGGGAAGGCGACGTTGACGCGTTGGGCCACGGAGGCCAGAAAGCCCCGGCCGTGGGCGGGGCCGGCTTCTGCCCGCTGGGCAAACAGCTGTTCCCGCCACTGGCGGCTCTCGATCACCAGGTCCCCGGACGGCGTCAGGGAGCCGTTGGGTCCGAAGAAGCACAGATCGTTGAGGCTGGTGGGGCTGGACTCGGCCGACCCACCGCTGAAGCTCTCCTGGAGGGCCTGCCGGCGCATGCCGACGGCGTCGATCTCGTCGATGAACACGATGCACTGACCGCCCCACTTGCGGGCCAGCTTGCGCGCCTTGTGGGCGAGCAGCTGGACGACGAGCGCGTCCATGCCCATGAACATCTGGGCAAACCCGGAGCCGGGGATGGTGACGAACGGACAGTTGAAGTTGGTGGCGATCGCCTTGGAGATCATCGTCTTGCCGGTGCCCGGCGCGCCCAGGAACAGCAGGCCCCGCTCGCGCTTGCCGCCGGCCAGCTCAAACTCCTCGCCGGATTCCCACAGCGTGATGACCCGGGTGATCTCCTCCTTGGCCTCGGCCTGCCCGCGGACGTCCTCAATCTTCACCCCCCAGCTGGCATCGCCGGGCTCGTAGCTGCGAATGCCGCGCGCCGCCATGAACAAGAACGGCCCGAACAGGATGAACACGTTGATGAACAGCAGCAGCGGGAGCTGGACGAACACCAGGGCCAGCTGAGGCAGCGTGTCCGGGGGGAAGATCTGGCGCAGACCCTGGAACGGGTTGAAGAACGGCGCGCTCACGCCGGCGAAGGCGAACAGCAGCTGGCACAGCCCGAGCAGCACCAGGATGGCCAGGATCCACATCGGCAGGCGGCGGAACTTGGTGCGCCAGAACCAGTAGCGCCGGCGGGCGATGAGGTCCTGCTCCATGAGCTTCTGATCGGCGCCGTACAGGGTGGGGGAGGGGATCAGCTTGCGGACGATCACCTCCACCAGGCCCCGGAACACGATGACCCCGGCGAGCGTGATGATCAGCGACGGGACGAGGCCGAGCCGGTCGGAGTCGTAGAGGACGAGGAAGAACGCCGGGGCGGTGAGCAGGGCCACGAAGGTGGCCGCGCGGCCGAGCCGCCGCCACTCGGACGCCAGCGCGGGCGCATGCTCGTTGATGGACCCCGTCATCCCCGGACTCTCTTCCGCGTACGCCATGGCGTGGGCTTGAGGGTACAGGCACCGAGGCGGAAGGCGAACACCTGCCCCGTCAATGCCGGGGAGTGCGCCGTTGTCGGCATTCGGCCGCGGCGGGGCTCGCATCACGAACCAATGTTCGGACTGCGTGAGGCGGCGCGGCGAGCCGGTGGAGGAGCGCGCGGCCGTCTAGCCCCAGAGGCGGGAGAGCGGCCCGCCCGCTCCATGGACCGGATCGGTTTGGGCATCGGAACCGTCGCAATCCGCCGCTGGGCGCCGCGTACTCGGCCGGATCGCCGCGGAGCACGTCCCCGTCCGTCGCGTCCGGATAGGCGCCGACGACGAGGAAGTCGCCGCTGGACCCGGCGTTGCCGTGGCCGGTCCCGGCGGGCAGCACCAGCACGTCGCCGGGGCCGACATCGAACGTGGGGTCGCTGGGCCCGCCCAGTGTCACCCGGGCGCTCCCGGCCACAGTGGCCAGCACCTTCTGGGCGGTGGAGTGGAAGCGGTTGCCAGCTGCCCGTCCACGCCTGGGCGGCGAACGCCCGCGCCGCGCCCGCGGCGTCGGCGGCGAGCTCCAGGGTCTGCGGGTCGGCGGTGGTCACGACCCGGCCAACGGCCGCGCCCGCACGTCCCCCCAGCCCGGCGCCAGCCGGACGGCGAGGGCCAGCAGCCCGGCCGCAGGCACCATGAAGGCGCCCACCGAGGTGATGGCCAGCAGCGCCACCAGGACCAGGATGCCGATCGCTGACCAGGCGGCGGGGGCGGCCCACCCGGCATCGTGGCGCCGGCGCTGGACGAGCCCGGCCGCCACCACTCCGGCGGCGATGACCGGGACCGCCACCACCGCCAGGGCCCACCCTCCCTGGTTCTCGACCAGCGTCTGCCGGGTGAGGGTGGCCACGCCCTGGCTCGTCGTCTCACCGTCATAGGCGGGGATCAGCAGCGCGGCCAGCAGGAGACCGAACGACCACACCGCGGCCGCCGCCGTCATCCGCACCGCCCACAGCCACCGGCGCTCGGCCCGGGTCGCGCTCATGCCCGGGAGGGTAGAGCCCGGCCGGGCGCCCCGGCGCCGGCCCGCCCGTCAGTCCGGGCGCGGGCTGAGCGGCGTCCGGTCCGTCCGGTGCTCCTGATGCCGCTTCACGGTTTATCGTTTTGGGTGGGGCCGGTTGACGATTCATCAGAGGGGCGCACATCAGACTGCTGTTCGCTGTGTTCGGTCGCCGGAGGGTGCGGGCGGTGCTCGCCGGCACCGGAGCGGTGCTGTTCCTGCTCGGCCTGGCCGCGCCCGCGCTGGCGGTCAATCCGATCCAGGCCGAGAATGCCCGGCCGGGTGACACCGCCTGGCAGGCGGCGCTTCAGGATCCGGTCGCGGGGACTCAGGCCATCCAGGGCTACACCGACGCCACCGGCGTGCCCTCCGGCGGGCGGATCCGCTTTGCGGTGAGCACCGCTCCGGCCGCGCACTACCGAATCGAGATCAGCCGGCTGGGCTGGTATGGAGGCAGCGGGGGGCGGCGCATCACCTGTCTGGAGGGCTCCAGCCTGGATCCGGGGTGCACCGGTGACGAACCGGGCACCGCTCAGCCCAACCCGCCCCTCCCGGATCCGGTGACCGGCGAGGTCGTCGCCGGATGGTCGATGACCGACACGCTCACGGTGCCCGCCGACTGGACCTCCGGCTACTACCTGGCGGTGTTCCGCCTCACCTCCGGCCCGCACACCGGCCAGACCGGGTTTGCGCCGTTCATCGTGGAGGCGCCGGCCGGCGATCGCTCCACCATTCTGGTGCAGGTGCCCACCAACACCTGGGAGGCGTACAACACCTGGGGCGGGGAGGGGATCTACACCAATCCGGAGGCCGTCAAGGCGTCGTTTGACCGGCCGTACGCGCACCGGCTCCTGTTCGCCTGGGAGTACCCGCTGGTCCGCTTTCTGGAGCGCGGCGGCTGGGACGTCAGCTACACCACCGACGATGCCGTCGACGCCGACCCGGCCATTCTGCTGGGGCATGCCCTGGACATGAGCGCGGGCCACGACGAGTACTGGACGAGCACGATGCGCACCGGGTGGGAGGCGGCGCGCGACGCCGGGGTCAACCTGGCGTTCATGGGGGCCGACGACGCCAACTGGCAGATCCGCTATGAGGACAACCGTCGCACCATGGTGGCCTACAAGTATTTGCCGGATCCGGTCACCGATCCGTCCCAGACGACCACCATGTTCCGCTTCCTCAACCCGCCCCGGCCGGAATGCGAGCTGATGGGGGTGGAGTTCCAGGGGACGGTCATCCCGGGTACCGATCTGCCCTACACGGCCGCCGCGGCCGTGGCCACCGATCCCTGGTTTGCCGGCACCGGGCTCACCGCCGGTTCGGTTCTGGCGGGGCTGGGCGGCTATGAGGTCGACGCCATCACCCCGGACTGCCACGTCCCCCCGGTGACGCCTCTGTTCAGCTACTCGGGCCCGGCCGTGCAGAGCAACTTCTACGGCGCGCCCACCCGCGCCGACGCCGCCCGGTACACGGCCTGCTCCGGGGCCGAGGTGTTCGCCACCGGCTCGCTTCAGTTCTCCTGGGGGCTGGATGCGTTCCGGGATCCGGCCGACGCCAATGCGCCCGTCCCGGCCAGCCCGCCGCTGCAAACCGCGCTGACCCGGGCGCTCGCCGATCTCACCGTCTCGCATGTCCCTGAGCCCGGGCCTCCCGATGTCTGCGTCCCCGTCCCCGGGTTCAGCGGCGGCGAGATGCCGCCGGTGGTGGGCCAGCCGGTCACCTTCACCTCCACCGCCACCGACCCGTACGGGTACATCTCGGCGCAGGACTGGACCCTGGCCGGCGACGGAGGGGCCGGTAGCGGGGAGGGGCCGAGCCTGACCCGCACGTTCACCCGTCCCGGCCTGGCCCAGGTTGACCTGCGCGTCAGCGACTCCAGCGGCGCGGCGGCGAGCACCGGGCGGACCGTGCGGATCTGCGCCTGCCCCGCCCCGCCCCGCCCCGGCGAGGGCTGGCCGCTCGGATCGGCGCGCGGCGGCCCGTGCGCGCTGATGGGGATTGGCTCGCTCAGTCACCTCGGGTCCCGGTACTGGTTCACCCCGGGTCGGGCGGTGACGCGGTTCACGGTGACCACCGACCGTCTGGCCGCGCGCTCCGGTGCCCTGCGGCTGGTCCGCGGGCACCCGCGTGCCGCCGCAGGGCCGGTGCGGCTGCCCGCGCCCGGCGCCGTTCCGGAGCAGATCACGGTGGCGGCGGTGATCGCCGGCCGGACGCTGGGGGAGCGGTTCCTGCTCCCGGCTCAGGTGCGCCGGCAGGCGGTGCCGCGCGTGCGCACGCTGACCTCAGTGACCTGCGATGGGACCTCGGGCCAGGTGCAGACGCCGGTGTTCGGCGGCCCCCACGGCGCCCCACTCCGCCTGGCGGTCACCGGGGACGGCCGGCTGACCGTGACGCTCACCGGCCCCGGCGTGCGCCCGCGCATGCGCCACCTCAACGTCGCCTTCGGACGGCGCATCATGCTCACCTGGCCGGCGCAGCACCTCCCGGGCGGCCTGTACTTCATCCGCCTTCAGGCGCCGCGCACATGGCAGCCCCAGCCGTTCACGCTGAACGCGCTGCGGATCGTCCCGGTGCCCAAGCGCCCGGCCCACCGCACTCCGGGGCGCGGCGGGCGGGGACGGGTCAGAGGTTGACCGCCACGTACTTGGTCTCCAGGTACTCCTCGATGCCCTCGTAACCGCCCTCGCGGCCGAACCCGGACTGCTTGACGCCGCCGAACGGGGCCTGGGCGTTGGACACCATGCCCTGGTTGAGTCCGACCATCCCGGTCTCCAGTCCCTCCACCACGCGCAGGGCCCGCTTGAGGTCCCGGGTGAACACATAGGCGACCAGGCCGTACTCGGTGTCGTTGGCGGCGGCGATGGCCTCGTCCTCGTCGCCGAAGCCCTTGACCGGTGCCACCGGGCCGAAGATCTCCTCGCGCAGGAGCCGGGCATCGTCGGGAACGTCGGTCAGGACCGTGGGCTCATAGAAGTAGCCGGCGCCGTCCCGAGCCTGGCCGCCGACGACCGCCGTGGCGCCGTGGCTGATGGCGTCCTGCACCAGCTCAGACACCTTGCCGCGCTGATCGTCGTCGATGAGCGGGCCCACGTCGACGCCCTCCTCGACGCCCCGGCCCAGCTTCATGGCGCCCATCTTCTCGGCCAGCTTCTCGGCGAACTGATCAGCCACCCGCTCGGAGACATGGAATCGGTTGGCCGCGGTGCAGGCCTCGCCGACGTTGCGCATCTTGGCGATGATCGCCCCCTGGACGGCGGCGTCGATGTCGGCGTCGTCGAACACCAGAAACGGGGCGTTTCCGCCGAGCTCCATCGACAGCCGCAGGAGGGCGTCGGAGGCCTGGGACATGAGCCGGCGACCGACCTCGGTGGAGCCGGTGAACGACAGCTTGCGCAGCCGCGGGTCGGAGATGAGCGGCCCGGTGGTCTCGCTGGAGGACGAGGCGGTGATCAGGTTGAGCACACCGCCGGGCAGCCCGGCCTCCTCCAGGATCCTGGCCAGGGCGAGCATCGACAGGGGGGTCTGCTGGGCCGGCTTGATCACCATGGTGCAGCCGGCGGCGATCGCCGGGCCGATCTTGCGCGTGCCCATGGCCAGCGGGAAGTTCCAGGGCGTGATCATCAGACAGGGGCCGACCGGCTGCTTCATGGTCAGCACCCGTCCGGCGCCGTTGGCGGCCACCGCGTAGCGGCCGTCGATCCGGACCGCCTCCTCGGAGAACCAGCGGAAGAACTCGGCGGCGTAGGTGATCTCGGCCAGCGACTCCTTGATCGTCTTGCCCATCTCCAGGGTCATGACCAGCGCCAGGTCCTCCTTGCGCTCGGTGATGGCCTCAAACGCACGCCGGAGGATCTCGCCGCGTTCCCGCGGGGCCATGTGGGCGAACTCGGGGCCGGCGGCGACGGCGGCGTCCAGGGCGGCCCGGGCGTCATCCACCGAGGCGTCGGCCACCTCGCCGAGGGACTCACCGGTGGAGGGATCCTCCACCCGGATGGTGCCCTTGGCACCGTCTCGCCACTCTCCGGCGATGTACAGCTGCTTGGGGACCTGGTCGACGACGTGTTGTTCTTGGGAGGCGGTGACTGAGCTCATATGTGCAACGTACTACCCGCCCGTGCGCCCCTGATGACGACACCCGGTCCCTCCGGTGTCCGCGCTGTCCAATCCGGCCCGGTGTGATGGCCTCATGCCTGGCTCGCGAGGCGCCGGCGCCGGCGGCGGTGCCGGCGCCTCGCGGAGCGTCGTGGACTCAGGCGGGGGCGGGCTGGGGGGCGGGCTCCAGGGTGACGGCCAGCACCTCGTCGATGGTCATCGCGAAGTGGAAGGTCATCTCCTGGCGGACCTCCTCGGGGACGTCGTCCAGGTCGCCGCGGTTGCGCTCCGGGAGGACCACGTCGGTCAGCCCGGCGGCATGGGCGGCGAGCACCTTCTGCTTGACGCCGCCGATCGGCAGCACGCGGCCCTGGAGGGTGACCTCTCCGGTCATCCCGACCGTGTGCTTGACCGGACGCCCGGTGAGCAGCGAGGTGAGGGCCGTCACCATCGTCACCCCGGCCGAGGGTCCGTCCTTGGGGATGGCGCCCGCCGGGACATGGACGTGGAACGCCCGGTCCTCAAACTGGGCCGGGTCGATGCTCAGGTCGCCGGTATGGCCACGCACGTAGGAGAGGGCGATCTGGGCCGACTCCTTCATCACGTCACCCAGCTGGCCGGTCAGGGTCAGGTTGGGACGACCGGGCATTGCGGTGGCCTCCACAAACAGGACATCACCGCCGGCACCGGTCACAGCCAGACCGGTGGCCACGCCCGGAACCGCGGTCCGGATGGCCGACTCCTGGAAGTGGCGCTGGCGCCCCAGCGCATCCCGGACGGCGTCCAGGTCGATCGTCACCGGCGGCGTGGCCGACGCGGAGGCGATCTTCGTCGCCGTCTTGCGCAGCAGGGTGCCGAGATCGCGCTCCAGTTGGCGGACGCCGGCCTCCCGCGTGTATTCGGTGGTCACGGTCTCCAGGATCTCGTCGGAGACCTCCACCTCCTCGGCGCGGAGCCCGTTGCGCTCCAGCTGGCGGGGCCACAGATATCCGCGGGCGATCGCCACCTTCTCACTGGTGGTGTAACCGTCGAAGCGGATCACCTCCATGCGGTCCAGCAGCGGGCCGGGGATGGTGTCGGCCACGTTGGCGGTGGCGATGAACATGACGCCGCTGAGGTCGAGCTCCAGGTCAAGGTAATGGTCGCGGAACGAGTGGTTCTGCGCCGGGTCCAGGACCTCCAGCAACGCTGCGGAGGGGTCGCCGCGCCAGTCGGCGCCGACCTTGTCGACCTCGTCGAGCATGATCACCGGGTTCATCGTCCCGGCGTCACGGAGGGCACGCACCAACCGTCCGGGCAGGGCGCCGATGTACGTGCGCCGGTGGCCGCGGATCTCGGCCTCGTCCCGCACGCCACCGAGCGACATCCGGACGAACTTACGTCCGGTGGCCCGGGCGATCGACTCGCCGATGGACGTCTTGCCCGTGCCGGGGGGTCCGATCAGGGTGAGGATCGCGCCCCCGTCGCTCCGGCGTGCTCGGCTTCCGGCCTCGCCCGATCGCACCGGCGACGAGTCGTCCGCCTGCTTGCCCTTCTCAATCCCGCGCTCCACGCGCAGCTTCTTGACCGCGATGTACTCCACGATCCGGTCCTTGACGTCCTCCAGGCCGGCATGGTCGGCATCGAGGACCTCGCGGGCGTTCTGGGGGTCCAGCTTCTCCTCGGACCGCTCAGACCAGGGCACCGCGACCAGCCAATCCAGGTAGGTGCGAATCATGCTGGACTCGGCGGACTGCTCGCCCATGCGCTCCAGCCGGCCGAGCTCCTTGAGCGCCTGCTCATGGGCATGCTCCGGCATGCCGGCCTCGTCGATCTTGGTCCGGTACTCCTCCACCACTGAGGCGTCGTCTTCGCCCAGCTCCTTGCGGATGGAGTCCATCTGCTTGCGCAGGAAGTAGTCACGCTGCTGCTTCTCGGCGCCGGACTCCACGTCCTCGCGGATGCGCTTGCGCACCTGCAGCTCGGCCAGGCGCTCGCGCTGATAGGAGAGGGCCAGGTCCAGGCGATCGGTCACGTCGAGGGTCTGAAGCAGCTTGACCTTCTGGTCGTAGGTCAGGTCCGGGCTGTAGCCGCTGGTGTCGGCCAGGGTTCCGGGGTCCGAGATGGAGCGCAGAAAGCCGGCGATCCGGCCATCGTCGCCGCGGAGCTCCAGCAGCTCCTCCACCACCGCCCGGTATTCGCGTTCCAGGTTGCGGGTCCGGCCGTCGACGGGGACGTCGTCCGGCCGCTCCTCCACCTCCACAAACAGGCGCCCGTCCGGCAGCGTCTGGGCTGCGCCGGCGACGCCGCGGTGCAGGCCCTGGAGCTCGTAGGCGCGCGCACCGCCGGGGAGGCGGACGCGGTTGGCGATCTCGGCGACCGTGCCGATCGCCGCAAATTCCTGCTCATGGCGGGGCACCAGCAGGACGCGCTCCTCGTCGCCGGCGTCGATCGCCAGCGTGAGCGACATGCCCGGGAAGACGACGACGTCCTCCAACGGGACCAGGAGAAGGCGACTCATCAAGTCTTCACTTTCAGTAGGTGCTTACGAATGGTAAGTAAAGAATATCAGGAACCGGGACGGGCAATGCGTCGATCTCAGTCGACCCGACTAAGATTATCAGGGCGGGGTTCCCTCACCCGGTCCGTCGTCCAAGCGTGCGGCCGCCGGTTCTGGGATCATCGGCGCCATGGCCGAGTCCGAGGAGAAGCCCCATGACGTGCTGGCCGCCGAGGAGTACGCGGTGCCGGCGCCCGACCCGGTCCTGCACCACGGTCCGGTCCGGCTGCCCGATGACCCAACCGGGATCGAGGAGCCGCATGACGTGCTCGCCGCCGAGGAGTTCGCCCTGCCGGCGCCCCCGCCGGGCGCGCACCCGCCGTCGGGTCACCGCGGCGGCCGCCGTGACCGGGCGTTGATCCTGGTCGCCGCCCTCGGGGTCCTGGTGGCGCTCCGGCGTCGGCGCGCCCGCGGTTAGGCGCCCGGCCGGGACCGCTCAGCCCGCAGCGCGGACGCGAGCCCGCGGCGGCATGAGGTCGGTGATCGTCCCCTCGGCCAGCTCGGCCGAGAAGGCGATGGTCTCCGACAGCGTCGGGTGTGGGTGGACCGTGAGGGCGATGTCCTCGGTGTTGGCGCCCAGCTCATAGGCGAGCACCGTCTCGGCGATGAGGTCGCCGGCGCCGACGCCGACGATCCCGGCGCCCAGCACCCGGCGCGACCCATCCCCACCCACCCCCACCAGGAGTTTGGTCAGGCCCTCGGGTCGGCCCAGGCCGAGCGCCCGTCCGGAGGCCGCCCAGGGGAACGATGCCTTCTCGTAGTCGATGCCGCGCTCCCGGGCCTCGGTCTCGGTCAGGCCCATCCAGGCGACCTCGGGATCGGTGTAGGCCACCGATGGGATGGTCCGAGCGTCGAACTCCACGTCGTGGCCGGCGATCACCTCGGCGGCCACCTTGCCCTCATGGGTGGCCTTGTGGGCGAGCATGGGGCCGCCGACGATGTCGCCGATGGCATAGATGCCGGGCACGTTGGTGCGCATCCGGCGATCCACCGGGATGAACCCGCGCTCGTCGACGTTGACGCCGGCGGCGGCTGCCTCCACCGCCCGCCCGTTCGGGACCCGCCCCACCGCCACCAGCACGCGGTCAAACACGCGGGCGTCGCCCTCGGAGAACGAGACCTTGAGCCCGTTCTTCTGGGGCTTGACCTCGGTCACCATCGTCTTGAGCAGGACGTCGTTGTAACGCCCACCGATGCGCTTGGCCAGCGGCCGGACGATGTCGGGATCGCAGCCGGTGAGGAGGTGGTCAAGCATCTCCACCACGGTCACCTGGGACCCCAGGGCGTCGTAGACGCAGGCCATCTCCAGGCCGATGATCCCGCCGCCGATGACGAGCAGGCGCTTCGGGATCGACGACGGCGCCAGCGCGCCGGTGGAGTCGATGATCCGCTCGTCCTCCGGCAGCCTGGGAATCTGGGCGGCCTGCGAGCCGGCCGCGATGATGCAGTTCTCAAACCGTATTTCCTGGTCGCCCACGGCCAGCGAGCTGGCGCCGGTGAAGCGGGCCTCGCCGTGGATGACCTCCACCTGGCGCTGCTTGGCCAGGCCGTCCAGCCCGCCGGTGAGACGGTCGACGACCGACTGCTTCCACTCCAGCAGCTTGCCCAGATCGACCTTCGGCGATCCGAACGTGACCCCATGGTCAGCCATCTCCTCGGTCTCGGCGATCACCCGGGCCGCGTGCAGCAGCGCCTTGGAGGGGATGCAGCCGACGTTCAGGCAGACGCCGCCCAGGCGGTCGTAGCGCTCCACCAGCGCCACTTTCAGGCCCAGGTCGGCGGCCCGGAAGGCGGCGGTGTAGCCGCCGGGCCCAGAGCCGAGCACCACCACCTGATAGTCACGATCGCCCTCGGACCGCCGCTCCCGCCCACCCGGCGGTTCGGAGGCGACCGCGGCGGCCGCGGCCTCCGGGGTCCCGGCGCCGTTCCCAGACGAGGCCGAGGAGGCTGAAGCCGCGGCGTCGGCCACCCCCTCCAGGGTGAGCAGCACGCTTCCCTCCGACACGCGGTCGCCGATCTCCACTCGCAGCTCGGACACCACCCCGGCTGACGGGGCGGGCACGTCCATGGTGGCCTTGTCGGATTCCAGGGTGACCAGCGGGTCCTCCACCGCCACCTCGTCGCCGGGGGCGACGTGGATCTCGATCACCGGGACGTCGTCGAAGTCGCCGATGTCGGGGACCGTGACCTCGGTGGAGGTGGCGCTCACAGCAGCACCCGCCGCAGATCGGACAGCACGCCCACCAGGTGGGCGACGAACCGGGCGGCCAGCGCGCCGTCGATCACCCGGTGGTCATACGACAGCGACAGCGGCACCATCAGCCGCGGTTCAAACGATGACCCGTTCCACACCGGCTTCATGGCCGCTCGGGTGACGCCCAGGATGGCGACCTCCGGGGCGTTGATGATCGGGGTGAACGAGGTGCCGCCGATTCCGCCCAGCGACGAGATCGTGAACGACGCGCCGCTCATGTCCCCCGGGGACAGCTTGCCCTCGCGCGCCTTCCCGGACAGCTCGGTCAGGTCGGTGGCGATCTCCTTCAGGCCCTTGGCATCGGCGCCCTTGATCACCGGGACGACGAGCCCACCGGGGGTGTCGGCGGCAAACCCGATGTTGTAGTAGCGCTTGAGCACCAGCTCGTCGCCGTCCAGGGACGAGTTGACCGTCGGGAACTGCTTCAGCGCGGCCACCGCGGCCGCCACCAGGAACGACACCATGGTGAACTTCACGCCCTCGCGCTGGTGCTCCTGGTTGAGCTGCTGGCGCCAGGCTTCCAGGTCGGTGATGTCAGCCTCGTCGTTGTGGGTGACGTGGGGGATCATCACCCAGTTGCGGGCCAGGTTGGGGGCCGAGATCCGCTGAATCCGGGAGCGGTCCACCCGCTCCACCGGACCGAACTTCTCAAAGTCGACGCGGGGCCAGGGGAGCAGGTTCAGCCCGGTGGCCGAGCCGTTGGCGGGGACCGCCGCAGGGGCGGCGGCGCGGTCGGGGGCACCGCCATCGGCCAGGCGCTGCACGTCCTCCTTGGTGATCCGGCCCTTGCGCCCGCTGCCGCTCACCGCATGCAGGTCGATCCCGAGCTCGCGAGCCAGGCGACGCGCGGACGGGGACGCGTAGATCGGACCCCCGCCGTTGCCGGCCGGCTCCGGGCCGCCGGCCGCGGCGGCAGGCGCGGCCGCCGGCGGCGCGGCCTGCGTGGGCGGCGCCTCCGCGGGCGCGGCCGGCTCCGCCGGCTCGGGGACCTCCAGCGCCTCCGCGGGGGCCACGGTCTGCTCGGCGGCGCGATCGGCGGCGGCCGCCTGCTCGGCCGGCTCCACGACCGGATCCCGCCCGCCATCGCCGTCGGTGGCCTCCATGGCCATCAGCACGCTCCCCTCCGAGACCCGGTCGCCCACCGACACGCTGATCTCGCGGACCACGCCGCCGAACGGGGCGGGCACGTCCATGGTGGCCTTGTCGGATTCCAGGGTGACCAGCGGGTCCTCGGCGGCCACCGTGTCACCGACCGACACCAGGATCTCGATCACCGGGACGTCGGAGAAGTCGCCGATATCCGGGACCTGGACCCGGGAGGTGTTCACGGCTGGCATCTGCTCGCCTTCCGGGCGCGCCGGATCGATGTGCCGTGAATCGTCCGGCGGCTCATACCGAGGTGGGGATCGGCGCGTCGGTGTCGATCTTGTACCTGGCGATCGCCTGGGCCACGACATCGGGCTTGATCGTCCCAGCGGCGGCGAGCTCGCGCAGCGCGGCCACGGCCACGTAGTGGCGGTCAACCTCAAAGAAGCGCCGCAGGGCCCGGCGGGAGTCACTGCGCCCGTAGCCATCGGTGCCCAGCACCCGGTAAGACCGTCCCGCCTGCCCCACCCACTGACGGATCTGATCCGGCACCGCGCGCAGGTAGTCGGTGGAGGCGATGACCGGGCCGCGGCGGTCGGCCAGCACCGACTCCACATACGGCACGCGCGCCGCCTCGGCCGGATGCAGCATGTTCCACCGCTCGGCCTCGATGCCGTCGCGGCGCAGCTCGGAGAAGGAGGTGACGCTCCACACGTCCGAGAGCACGCCGAAGTCCTCCTCCAGGAGCTCGCCGGCCGCCATGACCTCCCGGAGGATGGTGCCCGAGCCGAGCAGCTGCACCACCGGCTTCTTGGATCGCCGTGACGCCTCCCGCAGCGGGTACATGCCGCGGAGGATCCCCTCCGGCGCCCCCTCGGGCATCGCCGGGTGGGGGTAGTTCTCGTTCATCAGCGTCAGGTAGTAGAAGAGGTCCTCCTGCTCGGCCAGCATCCGGCGCAGGCCGTCCTGGATGATCACCGCCACCTCGTAGCCGAAGGCGGGGTCATAGGCGCGGCAGTTGGGCACCACGGAGAACAGCAGGTGACTGTGGCCGTCCTCATGCTGGAGCCCCTCGCCGTTCAGTGTTGTCCGGCCGGCGGTCCCGCCAAGCAGAAACCCCCGGGTGCGGCTGTCCCCGGCGGCCCAGATGAGGTCGCCGACCCGCTGGTAGCCGAACATGGAGTAGTAGACGTAGAACGGCACCATCGGCGCGTTGTGGGCGCTGTAGGAGGTTCCGGCGGCGATGAAGGACGAGATCGACCCGGCCTCGGTGATCCCCTCCTCCAGGATCTGGCCGTGCTCGTCCTCCTTGTAGAACATGAGCTGCTCGGAGTCCTCGGGGCGATAGCGCTGGCCGAACGGCGAATAGATGCCGAACTGGCGGAACAGGCCCTCCATGCCGAACGTCCGTGACTCGTCGGGGACGATCGGCACGATATGGCGCCCGATCTGCTTGTCGCGCAGCAGCGCCGCGAGCACGCGGACGAACGCCATGGTGGTCGAGATCTCTCGCTCACCGGTGCCCTCCAGCTGGGACTGAAACGTGGACAGCGCCGGCACGGGCAGCGAGTCTGAGCGCCGGCGGCGCACCGGGATGGAGCCGCCGAGGGCGGCCCGCCGCTCCCGCAGGTACTCCATCTCCGGCGAGTCGGCGGGGGGCTTGTAGTACTCGGCGTCGCGGACCTGCTGGTCGGTGAGCGGCAGCTCAAACCGGTCCCGGAAGGCCAGGAGCGCCGCCTCGTTCATCTTCTTGGCCTGGTGGGTGATCATCTGGCCCTCACCGGAGACGCCCATCCCGTAGCCCTTGATCGTCTTGGCCAGGATGACCGTCGGCTGACCGGTGTGGCGCACCGCTGAGTCATAGGCGGCGAACACCTTCTGCTGGTCATGGCCGCCCCGGTTGAGCAGCCAGATCTCCTCGTCGGACATGTGCGAGACCCGCTCCAGCAGCCGCGGGTCGCGGCCGAAGAAGTTCTCCCGGACGTAGGCGCCGTCGCGGGACTTGAATGTCTGATAGTCGCCGTCGACGCAGTCCTCCATCACCTGGACGAGCGCGCCGTCGACATCGGCGTCCAGAAGCGGGTCCCAGCGACTACCCCAGATGACCTTGATCACGTTCCAGCCGGCGCCGCGGAAGTCCGACTCCAGCTCCTGGATGATCTTGCCGTTGCCCCGGACCGGCCCGTCGAGTCGCTGCAGGTTGCAGTTGACCACCCAGATCAGGTTGTCCAGCTGCTCGCGCCCGGCGAGCGCGGTGGCCCCCATCGACTCCGGCTCGTCCATCTCGCCGTCGCCCAGGAACGCCCACACCTTGCGGCCTGAGGTCTCGGTCAGCCCCCGGGCCTGCAGGTACTTCATGAACCGCGCCTGGTAGATCGAGGTGATGGCGCCGATCCCCAGCGACACCGTCGGGAACTGCCAGAACTCCGGCATCAGCCACGGGTGCGGGTACGACGACAGGCCCTGGCCGTCGACCTCCTGGCGGAAGTTGTCCAACTGCTCCTCGGTCAGCCGACCCTCCAGGTACGCGCGCGCGTAGTTGCCCGGGGAGGAGTGGCCCTGAAAGTAGACAAGGTCGCCGCCGTGGCTGTCGGATTCCGGCCCACCGGCCCGCCAGAAGTGGTTGAAGCCGACCTCATACAGCGTGGCCAGCGACTGGTAGGAGGCGATGTGCCCGCCCAGCTCGGAGGACAGCTTGTTGGCCCGGACCACAATCGCCATGGCATTCCAGCGCACGATCGACCGCAGGCGTCGTTCGATATCGGCCCCCGCCCCCCCGCCGGGGAACGCCGGCTCCAGCGACGCCGGGATGGTGTTGACGTAGGGGGTGTTCAGGCTGGCGATCGGGCCCGTGCCGGCGTGCTGGGCCCGCTCAATGACCCGGGTGAGCAAATGCCGGGCCCGGTCGACGCCGTCGTGGGAGACGACCGCGTCGAGCGCCTCCAGCCACTCGGTGGTCTCTACCGCGTCCGGGTCAAGGTCCTCGGCGTCGGCGCCGTGGCCGTTGGTGCTGGGTGTCTGCAGGTGGACGTGATCAGTCATGGCACTCTCTCTAGCGACCCCTGTGAATCGACTATACCCCGGACCCCGGGATCCACGGCGCACCATGCCGGCGGCGATTCCCGTAGGTTGCAGGCATGAGCTTGCGGAGGGTGGAGGGCCTGCCGGGTGCACCATGGGAGCGTCCCCTGGCCGGCATGTTGGACCGGATCACGGTTCATTCGGAGCTGCTGGAGGGCAACCCGCTCGGAGATCCGGCCCAGCGCCCGCTCTACGTCTACCGCTCCCCGGGGGTCATCGCCGACGGCCGCCGGCGGTTCCCGTCGGTCTACGTGATCCAGGGTTACTCCGGCCAGGTCGACATGTGGCTGGGCCGCAGCGCGTTTGAACCGACGTTCATCGAACGGCTGGACGCCATGTTCGCCGCCGCCGAGTGCCCGGACGCGGTGATCGTGTTCGTCGACGCCTGGACCTCGCTGGGGGGCTCGCAGTTCCTCAACTCCTCCAGCACCGGGCGCTACCTGGATCATCTCTGCGACGAGGTGGTGCCGTTCGTCGACGGGCGCTACCCCACGCTGCCCGGAGCCGCCCACCGCGGCATCGCCGGCAAGTCCTCCGGCGGCTACGGCGCCATGGTGGTGCCGATGCTCCGGCCGGACACGTTCGGCGCGCTGGCCTCCCACGCCGGAGACGCCCTGTTTGAGTGCTGCTACCAGCGGGACTTCCCCGGCATCGCCCGGCTGTTGCGAGACGACTTCGGCGGCTCCTATGACCGGCTGCTGGAGGCGGCGATGGAGGGCCCGAGCTTTGACTGGGGCCGCTACGGAGCCGCCTTCTCGCTGTACGCCTACGCCTGCGCCTACACGCCTGATCCCGCTCACCCCGGCAAGGCCCTGCTCCCGTTCGACACCCGCACCGGGCGGCTCCTGGACGATGTCTGGGAGCGCTGGCTGGCGCTTGACCCGGTGCGGATGGCCGAGCACTACGCCGATGCGCTGCGCGGGCTGCGCCGGATCTACCTGGACGCCGGGCGCCAGGATGAGTTCTTCTTGGACCTCGGAGCCCAGGCGTTCGCCGAGGAGCTGGCTCGGCTGGGCATCGATCACACGCTGGAGCTGTTCGACGGCACCCACGGCGGCATCACCTACCGGTACCCGGGCGCGGTCCGGGAGCTGGTGCTGGCGCTGCAGTAATCCCACGGTCTGAGGAGGAGCCTGTGACGACCACTGCCGACACCGATCTCGCCTTCGCCGGGCCCGGCGCGCTGGCCGGCCTGGTGCGGGACGGGCAGGTCCATCCGCGGGAGCTGGTGGAGATGTATCTGCGCCGGATCGAGGCCCTGGATCCCCGGCTCAACGCCTTCCGGGTGGTGCTCGCTGACTCGGCACTGGCCGACGCTGACCGCTGCGACCGGACCGGACCGCTGGCTGGAGTTCCCATCGCCGTCAAGGACGAGATGGAGCTGGCCGGCCAGGTGGCCACCCGCGGCACCCGCAGCTACGGGCCGCCGGCCACCGCCGACCATGAGGTGGTGCGGCGGCTGCGGGCCGCCGGGGCGATCCCGGTGGGCCTCACCCTGACGCCGGAGCTGTGCATCTTCCCCTGGACGGCAAGCCGGGCCAACGGGGTGACCCGCAATCCCTGGGATCCGACCCGCACGCCGGGCGGCTCGTCGGGCGGGTCGGCGGCCGCTGTGGCCGCCGGGATGGCAGCGGCGGCGACCGCCGGGGACGGTGGCGGCTCCATCCGGATCCCGGCCGCCGCCTGCGGTCTGGTGGGGATGAAGCCATCCCGCGGCCCCGCCGCGGACGCCCTGACCACCGGCTGGCTCGGGCTGACCGTATTCGGGGCCCTGGCCCGCACGGTGGCCGACTCCGCCCTGCTGTTTGATGCCATCTACTCCGATCCGGGGGGTGCGGCGCCGCAGAGCGCGGCCGCCGCGCGGGCTCCCGGCCGGCTGCGGATCGCCGTCTCGCGCAGGTTCCCGGCCGGTCAGCTGGGCAGCGTCTCCGCTGACCAGCGGGGTGCCTGGGAGCGGATGGGGGCGACCCTGCGTGACCTCGGCCACCAGGTGACCGAGCGTGACCCGGACTACGGGCTCATCCAGTTAGAGTTTCTTCAGTACTGGCTGCGGGGCGTCTATGAGGAGTCGCTGACCGTTCCTGACCGGTCCACCCTGGAGCCCTCCAGCCGCCAGATGGCGTCCGCGGGGCGCTACCTGGTGCCCCCGGCGCGCCGGCGCCAGCTGCTGGCCCGGCGGCCGAGGACGATTGAGCGGATGACCCGGCTGTGGAGCGAGGTCGACGTGGTGATGACGCCGGGGCTGGCCACGACCGCCATTGAGGCCGAGGGTGGCTTTGGCCGCCCGGCGCCGCTGGCCATCGACAAGGCCGGCCGGTTCACGCCGTTCACTGCGCCGTTCAACGTCACCGGGCAGCCGGCGGTGACGCTGCCGGCGGGCATCGGCGCCGACGGACTGCCCCTGAGCGTGCAGCTGGTGGGGCGTCCCGGGGCCGAGGACGTCCTGTATTCGCTGGCCGCCCAAATCGAGACGGCGGCGCCCTGGTCTGAGCGGAGACCGCCGATCTCATGACGCGACGCCTCTTCCTGTTGCTGGTCGTCATCGCGGCCCTGGGGGTGGCGGCATCATCGGCCTCGGCCGGCACCACCTGGCTGTGCCGGCCGGGCCAGCGCTCGGACCCGTGCGCCGTCGGCCTGTCCACCACCGTCTACTCGCCGACGCTGCGGCCGCTCCACGTGGCGCACCCGCGGGCGCTGCGCCGGCCGCCCGTTGACTGCTTCTACGTGTACCCCACGGTCTCTGACCAGAAGACGACGCTGGCCAACCTCCACGTGGATCCGGAGGAACGCTCCATCGCCCTGTATCAGGCGGCCCGGTATTCGCAGTACTGCCGGGTGTTTGCTCCCATGTACCGCCAGGTGACGCTGACGGCGCTGGACTCCGGCAACCATGAGACGCCGGCGCAGCTGGCGGTGCCGCTGCGGGACGTGACCAGGGCCTTTGACACCTACCTGCGCCGCTACAGCCACGGCCGCGGGTTCGTGCTCATCGGCCACTCCCAGGGATCGTTCGTTTGCACAGGCCGAGCTGTGGCCTGACTGGCGCCACCACGCGTTCTTGACCACCGCACCGTACCACTTCTGATCGTGGTAGCCGAGCACCGCCAGCACGCCGTTGTCGAGCTCGCGATCCGCGACCTCAAAGACCAGGCCCTGGCGCACTTCTCTCCGGCAATTGCTGGCTAACGCCGCCTGGACAGTGATCGCCGCCCTGGCGCACAACCTGCTCAGATGGACGACCCTGATCGGTCTGCCCGACACGACCGTCCCGGCCGCGCGGACCCTGCGCCGCCGGCTGTTGAGCATCCCGGGCCGCCTGGCCGCGACCGGCCGTGGACTGACACTACGAATGCCCGCGGGCTGGCCATGGCACACCCAGTTCCTCGCCGCTTTGGCACGGCTGCGCGGGCTGCCCGCCCGGACCTGACACTCAGCCGCCGCCACGACGACAATGAAACGCAGGACCCTGGCCGCAGCCTGCGCTCAAACTTGTCGATCGCTTAGAGCAGCTCATCGCCCGGGTCATCGACCGTCGCCCGGCCCTGCGCCGGCGGCTGGTGTCGGCCATCCTGCTCGGCGGCAACGTTCTGGTCCGGCGCGGCCGGCGGCTCGGCGGCACGTTTGCCCACATCCCCGCCTGCCGGTCCGCCGCCGAGATCGGCTGCGTGATCGCCTTCTCCACCTTCGATGCGCCCCCGCCGGCCGACAGCCTGTTTGGCCGCAGCACCGTGCCCGGCGATCATGTGCTGTGCACCAACCCGGCGGCGCTGGGCGGGGGGACCGGGCGGCTGGATCCCATCGTCCCGTCGGCGCCGTTCGCCCCCGGGTCGCTGATCGCCGTGGGCAACCAGCTGCTGCACCTGACCTTCCCGCACCCGGGGACCGAGTTCGCGTCAGAGCCGGGTGCCTATCAGGGCCGGTGCTCGTCGTCGGGCGGCGGCAACGTCCTGCAGATCACGCCCCGCGGCGGCGCGCAGCTGCCCACGGCCGCCCCTACGGCCGCCTGGGGCCTGCACCTGATCGACGCCAACATCGCTCTGGGCAACCTGATCGGGGACGTGCGCACCGAGGCCGCGGCCTACCTGCGCCGCCGCTGAGCGCCCCGCCGGAACCCCGGTATGCGGTACATTTCCGTACCGTGACTGCCGTCGCCGACCGGATCAACGCCGTCGGACCGCGCAGCGGCCTGGGCGCCCCCACCTCGCCGGCCGGCCCGACCGAGGAGCCGCCCACGGCCGCGCCCCCCGGCCCGGAGCTGGCGCCGCTCCTGCAGGGGCTGCGGTTCGCGCTGCGGCCGATGGGCTTTCACCTGACCAACCTCCGGCGCCACGGCGACGTCTGGACCCTGCGCCTGCCCACCCGGCGGGGCGGGTTCACCGTGACCTGCCATCCCGACCATCTGGAGTCTCTGCTCAAGGCCAAGCCGGCCGATGCCCCGTCGCTCACCGGCGAGTCGCCCCTGCGCCCCATCCTGGGACCCAACTCGGTGCTGACCTCGGTGGGCGACCGGCACCTGCGCCAGCGCCGGCTGCTCCTGCCCCCGTTCCATGGCGAGGCGGTGCAGCGCTACGTGCAGATGATCTCCGAGGTCGCCGAGCGCGAGATCGACAGCTGGCCGACCGGCACCCCCTTCGCGCTGGCCTCCCGGATGCAGGCGGTCACCCTGGAGGTGATCATGCGCGGGGTGTTCGGCCTGCGGGACAGTCCCCGGCCGGGCACGGTGGAGCACCGCATGCGCCAGACGATCCGCCGCCTGCTGGCCGCCTCCACCCACCCGCTCTACCAGCTGCTGGAGATGCGCCACGCCGGTGAGCGAGACGCCCGGGGTGTGCTGGCGCAGATGCTCCAGCTCGCCGACCGGCACCTGTATGCGGTCATCCGCGAACGCCGGGGAGAGGGGGAGGGGAGCGGGCGCGACGACGTCCTGTCGCTCCTGCTGGCCGCCCGGGACGAGCAGGACCGGCCGCTCACGGACGCCGAGCTGCGCGACGAGCTCATGTCGCTCCTGCTGGCCGGGCATGAGACCACGGCCAACTCGCTGGCCTGGACATTTGAGCGGCTGCTGCGCACCCCGGTGGCCTACGACCGTCTGCGCGACGCGGTGCGCGGCTCGGCCGACCCTGAGACCGCGCGCGCGGAGGTGGAGGCCACCATTCACGAGGCCATGCGCAACCGGCCGGTCATCCCGATGATCGTGCGCCTGGTCACCCGCCCGTGGCGATTCGGCGACTACGTGATGCCGGCCCGGACCCCGGTGGCGGTGAGCATCATCGCCCTGCACCACCGCCCCGACGTCTATCCGGAGCCGCTGCGCTTTGCGCCGGAGCGCTTCCTGGGGGTCAAGCCGGGGACCTATACCTGGATCCCGTTCGGTGGCGGGATCCGGCGCTGCCTGGGTGCCACCCTGGCCATGGCGGAACAGCGCGTTGTCCTGGAGGCGATCGTCCGGCGGACCGACCTGCGGGCACCGGATCCCGCCCCCGAGTCGCCGCGGATGCGCAACGTGACGATGATCCCGCGCCGCGGCTGCACCGTTGTCGTCGAGCGCGGCCTCCCCGGCTGACGTCACCTATCGTGCCCAGCGTGTCAGCAGAGCAAGCCGCCGAGACCCGGACCGCCGGGACCGAGGCGGGTGGCCACCGGCAGCGGCTCATCGCCGCCATGGCTGCCTGCATCGAGGAGAAGGGCTACCGGGACACCACCGTGGCCGACGTGGTGCGCATCGCCCGCACCTCCCGCCGCAACTTCTACGAGCACTTCGCCGACCGGGAGGCCTGCTTCCTGGCCCTGTTCGACGCCACCAACGAGGCGATGATGGAGCAGATCGCCGCGGCCGTGCACCCGGACCAGCCGCTCGACGAGCAGGTCGACCGGGCCGTCGACGCCTACATCGCCAACGTGGCCGCCCAGCCCGCGCTGTATCGCAGCTTCGTGCGCGAGGTTCCCGGGCTCGGCCAGGCCGGGGCCGACCGCGGGCTGGCCACCCTGGAGCGCTTCGCCGGCATGCTGGTCGGTTTCGTGGAGTCCGGCCGCCGCGCCCAACCGGAACTGGGGCTGCGCCCCCTGGCCATGGACACCGCCATCATCATCGTGGGGGGCCTGCGGGAGCTGCTCGTCATCGCCCTCCAGCGCGGCCGGGATATGAACGAGCTCCGGGCCAGCGCCGGGGAGACGATCAAAGCGATCGTGCACCGGACCCTGCTTGACGCCTGAGTCCCGGCCGGCGGTCTGGGTCGGTTTACCCGGGCCCGGTCCGTGGTATGCTCCCGTACCACAGTCCCGGTACGCGCACGTACCATGCTCGGGAGACGCTCATGACCACCACCGACACCCGCGACGTCCAGATCGCCATTGCCGGCGCCGGCCTCTCCGGTGTGGGAATGGCAATCGCCCTCCGGGGGGAGGGGATTGAGGACTTCCTGGTGTTTGAGCGGGCCGGCGATCTCGGCGGCACCTGGCGGGACAACTCCTATCCCGGCTGCGCCTGCGACATCGCCAGCGTCCTGTATTCCTACAGCGCCGAGCAGAATCCCGGGTGGAGCCGGGCCTTCGCCCATCAGCCGGAGATCCATGCCTACCTGCATGCGGTGGCCGACAGGCACGGGGTGGCCCCCCACCTGCGCCTTGACCATGAGATCACGCACGCCGTCTGGAGCGAGGCCCGGGACCGCTGGGAGATCTCCACCACCCGGGGCGACTACACCGCCGAGATCCTCGTCTCGGCCACCGGCGCGCTGGCTGACCCGTCGATCCCGGACCTCCCCGGCCTGCGTGACCGGTTCACCGGCACGGTGTTTCACTCCGCCCGCTGGAATCATGACCATGACCTCACCGGCCGCCGGGTGGCCGTGGTCGGCACCGGCGCCTCGGCCATTCAGTTTGTGCCGGAGATC
The DNA here is from genome assembly GCA_963753235.1 of uncultured Solirubrobacteraceae bacterium. Classification (GTDB taxonomy): domain Bacteria; phylum Actinomycetota; class Thermoleophilia; order Solirubrobacterales; family Solirubrobacteraceae; genus Palsa-465. Next base: position 989,393 of record CAVWBJ010000003.1, read on the forward strand.
CAGCCCCAGGTGGGTCGCCTGACCCTGTTTCAGCGCACCCCGCCCTGGGTGCTCCCGCGCGGCAACCCCCGGATCCCCCACCGCTGGCAGCGCTGGTTCACTCGCCATCCCGGCCTCCTGGACCTGGCGCGCCGGTCGGTGTTCTCGCTGTATGAGTCCTTCCACGTCGGCTTCCGCCACCCCGGGGTGATGAAGCTGGTGGAGCGCCGGGCCCGGGCTCACATCGCCCGCCAGGTGGCCGACCCGGAGCTCCGAGCCAGGCTCACCCCGGACTACCGGCTGGGCTGCAAGCGGGTGCTCGGCTCCAACGCCTGGTATCCGGCGCTCACCCAGCCCAACGTGGAGGTGGTCACCGCCGGCGTCAGCCAGGTCACCGAGACCGGAGTCATCGACGCTGAGGGCACCGTCCATCAGGTCGACACCATCATCTTCGGCACCGGCTTTCACGTCACCGACATGCCGTTCGCCGAGCGCGTGTGCGGCCGCCACGGGCGCTCGCTGGCCGACCGCTGGCAGGGCAGCCCGCGGGCCCACCTGGGCATGGCCATGTCCGGCTTCCCCAACCTGTTCATGCTGCTCGGCCCCAACACCGGCCTCGGCCATAACTCGGTTCTGCTCATGATCGAGGCCCAGATCGCCTATCTGACGCGGGCCCTGCGCTATCGCCGCCAGCATGGCCTGGCCACGCTGGAGCCGACGCCTGCCGCCCTGCAGGCCTATGTCGCCGAGGTCGACCGCGCCACGCAGGGCAGCGTGTGGACGGCCGGCGGCTGTCTGAGCTGGTACGTCGACGCCACCGGCCGCAACTCCACACTCTGGCCGGGTAGCGTGCGCCAGTACCAGCGCCGCCTCGCCCGGTTTGAGATCGGCGACTACGCTCGCCAACTTCCGCGCCCCGCCGGGGCGCCTGAGCCGGTTGTCGCCTGAGAGGAGACCGATGAGCAGGAACCGCCTGGATCTGGATGGGCGCACCGCGTTCGTCTCCGGTGCCGCCTCCGGCATCGGCCGCGCCCTGGCGCAGCGGCTGGCCGGCCACGGCTGCCCGGTGGCCCTGGTCGACCAGAACGAGGACGGCCTGCGGGAGACGGCCGAGACGATCGCCGCTCCGGTACTCGCCCGCCGGTTGGATGTGCGCGACCGCCAGGCCCAGATGGCCTTTGCCGCCGAGGTGGCGGAGTGGGCCCCCCAGCCGCTCGGCTATGTGTTCAATAACGCCGGCGTGGCCACATCGCAATCGATCGCCGACGGGTCGATCGAGGACGACGAATGGGTCATGGACATCAACTTCGGCGGCGTGGTCCACGGCACCCGGGCGTTCCTGCCCATCCTCCTGCGCCAGGGATCCGGGGTGATCGTCAACACCTCCAGCGTGTTCGGTCTGGTCGGCATCCCGCACCAGAGCGCGTACTGCGCGTCAAAGTTCGCCGTGCGCGGCTTCACCGAGTCGTTGCGCCATGAGCTGCGCGGCACCGGGGTGCACGCGGTCACCATCCATCCGGGCGGGGTCAAGACGAACATCGCCCGCAACGCCCGCTATCACGCCCATCCGCTCCGGCCCGACGTCTCCCACGAGGAGGCCGCCCGCCAGTTTGAGCAGATCGCGTTCACCCGCCCGGAGCGGGCCGCCCAGATCATCCACCAGGGGGTCAAGGCCGGCCGCAGCCGGGTCCTGGTCGGTCCCGACGCCTACCTGTTCGATGGCCTGGCCCGGGTCATGCCGACGCGCTACTTCAGCGTGCTCTCGTTCCTGGAGGAGCAGGCGGCACGGCGCCGTTGACCGTGCCGGAGGTTCCCTCTGCCGCCGCGGTCTGCTTGGATGGACCGCACGAAAGGAGCAGGACATGACCGCCACCTCTCCCCGGGCGCTTCGCCCCACCGACTTCCTCGCCATTGACGACCTCCTCGACGATGAGGAGCTGATGATCCGGGACACCGTCCGCGCGTTCGTCCGGGACCAGGTGATTCCGTACGTCGGCGACTGGTTTGAGGAAGCGCGGATACCCCTGGAGCTGGCGTCTGCGCTGGGCAAGATCGGCGTGCTCGGCATGCACCTGAGCGGCTACGGGTGCGCCGGCGCCAGCGCCACCGCCTATGGCCTGGCCTGCCTGGAGCTGGAGGCCGGTGACAGCGGGCTGCGCAGCCTGGTCTCCGTTCAGGGCTCGCTGGCCATGTACGCCATCCACCGCTGGGGCTCGGAGGAGCAAAAGCAGGAGTGGCTGCCGAAGCTGGCCGCCGGTGAGGCCATCGGCTGCTTTGGCTTGACCGAGCCTGACGCCGGCTCGGATCCGGGTTCCATGCGCACCCGGGCCAAGCGCGCCGGCGAGGACTGGGTCCTGCATGGATCCAAGATGTGGATCACCAACGGTTCGGTGGCTGACGTGGCCGTCGTCTGGGCCCGCACCGACGACGGCATCCGAGGGTTCCTGGTGCCGCGCGGCACCAAGGGGTTCACCACCCAGGACATCCACCGCAAGCTCTCGCTCCGGGCCTCGGTCACCTCCGAGCTGCTCCTTGACGACGTCCGCCTTCCGGCCTCGGCGATGCTGCCGGAGGCCACCTCGCTCCGCGGTCCGCTGTCCTGCCTGAATGAGGCCCGCTACGGGATCGTGTGGGGGGCGATGGGCGCCGCCCGCGCCTGCCTGGAGGCGGCGGTGGAGTACAGCAAGGAGCGGGTGGCGTTCGGCCGTCCGATCGGCGCCACCCAGATCCAGCAGCAGAAGCTGGCGCACATGGCCCTGGAGGTCAACCGAGGGACGCTGCTCGCCCTCCATCTGGGGCGGATGAAGGACGACGGCCGGCTGCGGCCCGAGCATGTCAGCATGGGCAAGCTCGGCAACGTTAACGCGGCGCTGGAGGTGGCCCGGACCGCCCGTCAGGTGCTCGGCGCCAATGGGATCACCCTGGAGTATCCGGTGATCCGCCACATGAACAACCTGGAGTCGGTGGTCACCTACGAGGGCACCGCCGACGTCCACGCGCTCGTTGTCGGCGGCGCGCTCACCGGCCTCAACGCCTTCCGCTGATCGCCATGTCCGGACGTGACAAGCCTGAGGTGACGGTTCCGGCCGACCAGCCCCCGTCCTACCAGCTGGAGGTGGAGGACCTCGAGGTCGGCGAGGGTGAGGAGGCGGTTCCCGGCAAGCTGGCCGAGGTGCACTACGTCGGGGTCTCCTGGAAGAACGGCCGGCAGTTCGATGCCTCCTGGGACCGCGGCCAGACGTTTCAGTTTGCGCTGGGCAAGGGCCAGGTCATCGCCGGCTGGGATCAGGGAGTCCAGGGCATGCGGGTGGGCGGCCGCCGCCGGATCACCATTCCGCCGATGCTCGCCTACGGCAAGCGGGGCGCCGGCGGGGTCATCGGTCCGGACGAAACCCTGGTGTTCGTTGTCGACCTCATCGGCCTGCGCTGACGCGACCGGCTGGCCGGTTCGGACCGGGCTGGCCCGGTCAGCGGCTGGGGTGCCGGAACGTCTTGGTCCCGCCCCGGGCGTACTGGGCCAGCAGACGCTCAATTTTCTGGCGGCGAAGCAGCTGCTGGCGCCGGGCCTGCTCGCGCAACTCCCGGTACATCTGGCGATGCGCGCTCCGGTCCCCCGGCGCGCCGGCTCGATTGGCCGCTGACATGCTGGGGCAGCCTACGGGCCAGCACCGGCCGCCACATCCGGGCTGACCCCGGCTTGTGGCTTCCGTAGTCGCTGCGCTGGAGGACCGGTCCCACCCACCTCAGCCACCCCCGCCCAACCCGGCCGCGGGACGGCGGCGGACCGGCCACCGCGGCCCCAGGCATGAGCTACGCTGTCGATCAGCCGACGATGCCAGACGCAATCGTCCACTTATCCTCGCTCGCCGGGAGCCCGCTCCTGGATTCCGCCGGGGAGCGGCTGGGCCGGATCGACGATGTCGTCGCCCGGCTGGATCACGGCGACGGCCTGCCGCCCGTCATCGGCCTGAAGGCCCGGATCGGCGGGCGCGAGTCGTTTGTCCCCATTGAGCGAGTTCAGGCGCTGGAGCCGGCCGCGGGCCGCACCTCCACCACCAAGCTCAACCTGGCGCAGTTTGAGCGCCGACCGGGCGAGGTCCTGCTGCGCGCGGACGTCCTGGACCACACGCTCATCAACGTGACCACGGCCCACCTGGTCAAGGCCCGTGAGGTGGAGCTCATCTGCGACCAGGGCACCTGGCGCGTGGCCGGGATCGATCCCACGTTTCGGCCGCGGCTGTGGCGGCTCCTGCCCCGGCGGTTCCGGGGCCATGACACCGAGCACCACCAGTTCATCGCCTGGAGCGAGCTGGAGCCGCTCGTGGCCCACGTGCCCAGCTCCCGGCTGCAGCTGGCCGCGCGTCGGCTGATGCGGCTGCACCCGGCCCAGATCGCCGACCTGGTGGAGGCCGCCTCCCATGAGGAGGGCGAGGAGATCCTGGAGGCCGTCACCCAGGACAAGGAGCTCGAGGCCGACGTGTTTGAGGAGCTGGACGATGAGCATCAGGTGGAGTTCCTCCGGGAGCGCTCAGATGCCGAGGTGGCCGCCATCCTCAACCGAATGGAGAGCGACAACGCGGCCGATCTTCTGCTGGAGCTTGATCAGGACCGCCGCCTCCCGGTGCTCAACCTGCTGCCGCCCGGACGCCAGCGCAAGCTCCGGAACCTGCTCGGACACAACCCCGGGACGGCCGGTGGCCTGATGAACCCGGACTTCGTCTCGGCCCCCTCGGATGCCACCGTGGGGGAGGCCGTCAACCGGGTCCGGACCAGCGAGCTCGGGCCCCAGCAGGTGTCGATCATCGTCGTCGTCGACGCTGACGGGACCCTCGCCGGCGGGGTCGCCCTGTCCGAGCTGGTGCGGGCCGACCCTTCGGACCCGCTGGTCGGACTGATCGAGCCTGGGGATCCCGCGGTCAGCGTCGAGGCCGACCTGCCCGAGGTGGCCACCCTGATGAGCGACTACAACCTGATCGCCATCCCGGTCGTCGACCAGGCAGGCAAGCCGTCCGGCATCATCGCCGTTGACGATGTCCTGGAGCAGCTGCTGCCGGAGTCCTGGCGGCGGCGCGTCGGCATCGCTCGTGACTGAAATGTGAAGCCGCCGGCCGGTTGGCCGCTGGTAACCTGGCTGAAGCCATCTCCGGTGGCAGCGAACCCCGTGAGCGCATGACCGACCGCAACGAACATCAAGACGGCGAGCTACCCCGAAGTAGCTGCCTCCGGCCTGTGGTCGTGAGGGTTCCGGTGCGCGCCGAGGGTTAGACACCTCCGCTCGCCGCTCCCTCCTCCCGGGCCATGGCCAGCCCCGGAAAGGAGGTTGAGCACGATGGCGGACAACAAGCCGATCCCCGCCGGTCCGGCGAGCGCCCCCTCGCCGCCGGTCCAGGAGCCGGAGCGCGAGCGCTTTGTGCTGGACTCCGCGCACGTCGGGGACATTCAGGGCGCCTTCGGCACGATCCGCCAGCACGAGGAGGCCCACCGGGGACTGCGGTCGCGCCTGCTGGCGCTGATGGCGATCATCGGGCCGGGGCTGATTGTGATGGTGGGCGATAACGATGCCGGCGGCGTCGCCACCTACTCGCAGGCGGGCCAGAACTACGGGACCAGCCTGCTCTGGGTGCTGCTCCTGCTCATCCCGGTCCTGGTCGTCAACCAGGAGATGGTGGTGCGGCTGGGCGCGGTCACCGGCGTCGGCCACGCCCGCCTGATCAACGAGCGCTTCGGTCGCTTCTGGGGCTGGTTCTCGGTGGGCGACCTGTTTCTGCTCAACTTCCTGACCATCGTCACCGAGTTCATCGGCGTCAGCCTGGCGCTCGGTTACTTCGGGGTGTCGCAGTACATTGCGGTGCCGATCGCCGCGGTGGCCCTGATCGCCATCACCGCCACCGGCAGCTTCCGGACCTGGGAGCGCGGGATGTTTGTGTTTGTGTTCGCCAACCTGCTGGTCATCCCGCTGTTCTTCATGTCGCACCCTCATTGGGGATCGATCGGCCGTGACCTGGTGGTGCCCGGCATCCAGGGCGGGGCCAACTCCACCTCGGTGCTGCTGATCATCGCCATGGTCGGCACCACCGTCGCCCCCTGGCAGCTGTTCTTCCAGCAGTCGAACATCATCGACAAGCGGATCACCCCGCGCTGGATCAACTATGAGCGGGTCGACACCTGGATGGGCGCATTTGTGGTGGTCATCGGGGCGGCCGCGCTCATCTGTGTTTCGGCGTTCGCCTTCCACGGCACGTCGTACTTCGGCCACTTCCAGAACGCCGGCGCCACCGCCACCGCGCTGTCCCACACCCTGGGCGGCGTCGCCGGTGCCTTCTTTGCCCTCGTGCTGCTCAACGCCTCGCTCATCGGTGCCGGGGCGCTGACGCTGTCCACCAGCTACGCGTTCGGCGATGTGTTCGGCACCAAGGCGTCGCTGCACCGCAGCTGGCGGGACGCCAAGACGTTCTACGCCATGTTCGCCGGAGTGGTGGCGGGCGCCGCCGTGATTGTGCTCATTCCGGGGGCGCCCCTGGGGGTCATCACCGAGGCCGTCCAGGCCCTGGCCGGCGTGCTGCTGCCGAGCGCCAGCGTGTTTCTGCTGCTGCTGTGCAACGACCCTGAGGTGCTGGGGCCCTGGCGCAACCGGCCCTGGCTCAACGTGCTGGCCGGAGTCATCGTGGCGGTGCTCGTCCTCCTGTCGCTGATCCTGATGGCGACGACGGTGTTCCCCAGCATCAACGTCACCCAGTTCGCCCTGATCGGTGGGGCGGTGCTGTTCGCCGGGCTGCTCGTGTTCGGCGCGGTCTCGCTCCGGAGTGCCCGGCGCCGGCCGCCCGCGCCTGCTCCGGCGGGGCCCCAGATCCCTCGGGAGCAGTGGACGATGCCGCCGCTGGCGCTGCTCGGCCGGCCGGAGTGGTCGACCGGCCGCAAGGTGGCGATGCTGAGCATGTGGGGCTACCTTTTCCTGTCGGTGATTCTGCTGGTCGTCAAGGCGGTCCAGCTCAGCGGTGGCTGACCCGCTGCCCCCGGGCGAGCGGCCCGGGCCGGGCCCCGCGCCCGCGCCGTCCGCCGGGACGCCCACCTTCGACGAGGAGCTCCTGCGATGGCTGGGCGATGAGCCGGCCGCGGTCCGTGAAGGCGACGCCGAACGGGTCCGGGAGATTGCCGGCGAGTTCGCCCGTGGCTTTGATGCGCTGGCTGCCGTGCCCCGGGCGGTGACGGTGTTCGGCTCCGCGCGTACCGCCCCCACCCATCCGGACTACGCGCTGGTGCGCTCGGTGAGCGCTCGGCTGGGCGAGGCCGGATTCGCCATCATCACCGGCGGCGGCCCGGGGCTGATGGAGGCGGCCAACCGAGGCGCCCGGGACGCCGGAGCGCTGTCGATCGGCTGCAACATCGAGCTCCCCCATGAGCAGCAGCTCAACCGCTACGTCGATGTCGGGCTGCGCTTCCGCCACTTCTTCGCGCGCAAGGTGATGTTCGTCCGCTACGCCTGCGCATTCGTCATCGCTCCGGGCGGCTTCGGCACTCTGGACGAGCTGTTTGAGTCGCTCACGCTGATCCAGACGCAAACCATCCGCCACTTTCCGGTGATCCTGCTCGGCGCCGGCGAGTGGGATGGTCTGGTGGCCTGGCTGCGCGAGCGGGCGGTGGCGGACGAGCGCCTCCAGCCGGGCGATCTGGATCTGATGATCCCGGCCGCCCGGCCGGATGATGTGGTCCGCATCGTCGAGGCCGGGCTGCGCCGCCAGCAGGCGCAGGGGCGCGGCCGGATGCGCCGCCCGGATTGATGGCTCAGGCGGGGCGCGTCGCCGCCCCGCCCGCGTCCCGGTCCGCCAGGTCCTCCAGGACGACCCGTACGGTCTCCAGGACCGAGCGGCTGACGTACTCACCGGTCGGCCGGCCGTCAGGGGTGCGCACCCGGCCATGTTCGTCGGCGACCGCCGCCGTGGGTGCGTCGGCAACCGGAAGGGGGGCCGGCGGTGCGGTGTCGGCGAAGATGACCAGTCCGGCCGGGATGGTGGCCCGCGCGCCCGTGGGTTGAGCGTGCAGGCGACCGTCGGGATCTCGTTCCAGGGTGTTGCGCACCAGCTCCACCGCCTGCACCCGCCCGGCGCCGACAATCCTGGTGGGGGAGAGCAGGAACCGCAGCGCGATGCGCGGACACCCGGCCACCGGCCGGACGGAGGCCAGCCGGTTGAGCCGGTCCAGGGTGCGCCGGGCGGCGTCGCTCGGCGCGGCCTCGCGGTACCGGGCCGGGACTGCCAGCTCCGCCGGGTCAACGGCGAGAGCGGCGAGCGAGCCGTCCGCCAGCGCCTGGATCTGGCGATCGTCAAACGTGGTCTGCTCCGGGCCCTCATGACTGAGCACCACCACCTCCTGAAGTGCGCTGGCCTGCAGGGCGCCCAGCACCGGCTCGGTGAGCGCGGCCACCGAAGGCGCGTCCCGCCCCAGGGCCAGGCCGGCGGCCACCTCCAGCGCCTGGCCGCCGTCACCGACGACGATGGCGCGGCGGCACCCCAGGTCAAATGTGAGGTCGCTTGGTTCCGGACGGCCGTGCAGCCAGGCCATGAACGCCGCCGCGGTGCTGACCCCGGCGAGGTCGGCGCCGGGGATGTCCGGCCGCCGGTCGGCGGCCGGGGTGGCCGCGTAAAGAACCGCGTCGTACCGGGTGCGCAGTTCCCGCCGGGTGAGATCTGCCGGGGCCTGGAACACGTCCACGCTCAGCTCCGGACGCGTGTTGGCGAGCAGGTAGCCGGCCGCATGCACCTCTGCGCCCCCCAGGCCGACGATCGCCACCCGCGGCCCGCTCTCACCGAGCGGTGTCATCACTCCGGTTATCGCTCGCGGGCGCAATCACCTTTAGGCCCGCCTCCGGCGCGCCGATACTGCCGGTGATGGGGGAACGCGCGGCCGTCCTGCTTGACGCTGTAGTCCGGGAGTATCTGGAGCGCCAAGAGCTGGTGCTCATCGCCACGGTGGACCGGGCGGGCGCCTGCCACGCCTCGGTTCAGTCCGGGCCCCCCGGGTTTGTTCGCATCCTGGACGACACCACGCTGATGATCCCGCGGTTTGAGCCCGGTGTCGAGCTTCCCGGTCTGGATGACGCCGTGGAGGCGGCGCCGATCGCCCTGCGGTTCGTCGACTCGTTTCGCAGCGACCTCACCGTGCACATCTCCGGCCGGGCGCGGCTCATCGACCATGCCGCGGTGGAGGCGTTCGCGGCGCTGCTGCGGCGCACGGCCGGGATTGAGCAGATTGTGGACATCGTGGACGGACGGCCGCTGACCCCGGCGCGCTGGGTGCTCGTCGACGTGGTTGAGGCCCGGGTGGAGGGCACGGGCCCGGCCCCGGTAAACGCCAGCCCGCCGGAGGTGGTCGATGACGACGAGCTGACATATCTGCTGCCGCCGGCCTGGGTGGAGGCGTCGCCCGCCGCCTGACCGGGCCGCTCTCGGGCGGCACTCGCGCTCAGACGCAGCGCCCACCGCTCACGCTCAGCGAACGGGTCTGTTGTTAGCGTGTTCGGGATCGCATCGGTCGGTCGTCTTCCACGTGGGCGCAGGGTCAGCTGCCTGTGGCTGGTGAGCGCCGCTCTCGGCCTCGCCGGGTGCGGTGCCGCCGGGTCCGGGGGCGCAGGCAGCCACTCCGACACACCGCCGCCCTCCGCGGTGGCCTCCGTGCCCCAGGCCCATCCCCAGGTGGTCGAGCCCGCCGCCGGAGTGCAGGCTGATGCCTCCGGAACGGCGTCTGGCGGCCCCACGCCGGTCGGCGATGTCAACGCCCACGCGCCGCCGCTGTCGCAGGTTCGGGCGCTGCTGCGCCAGGAGGTCGTCGCCGCCCGGGTGACCGGTGCCACCTACATTGATCCTCTGCGCTACGTCTCGGTCTGGGAGCGCACCGACCAGGGTGTGGACGCCACCCTGCCGGTGGGGGCGCCGATCCTGGCTCCCTGCCGGGTCAAGGTCCTGGCGATCATCCCCAATTGGTACGCCGGACAGCCCCTGGTCTACTTCGAGCTGCTGGACGGGCCGGACGCCGGCAAGGTCCAGTATGTGGCCGAGGAGATCACCAACGTTGTTCCCGGCGGCACCACCCTGCAGCCGGGCCAGGCGATCGCCCGGTTCGCCGCCCACGGCACCGGCATCGAGTACGGGTGGTCGACGCTCAACGGTGTCACCCTGGCCCGGGCCACCACCGGCTATGAGGAGGGACAGGCCACCCCCGCGGGCCAATCAATGCGCAACTGGCTCAACCACCTGGGCGCCAACGCGGGCAGCTCTTGACGGCCGATCCAGATCCGGTGCGGGCGTTGCTGCAGACGCGCTCGGCGCTGCTCGCCGATGTCGATCTTGACCTGCCCCTCCAGGAGGGTGAGCGGCTGCTGGTGCGCACCGACGCATCCGGCACCATGCAGCTCCACGAGCTGGCGAGCGGTCGGCTGCGCGAGCTGACGCGGCTGCCCGAACCGGTGAGCGGCGCCCATTACCTCCCCGGCAGCCGCCACGCCCTCCTGGAGGTCGACACGGCCGGCAACGAGCGCCATCAGCTGTACCTGCTGGATCTGGAGCGCACCTCACCCGTGACCTCCCTGGAGCAGCTCCAGGCCCTCACCGCCGGGCCTGGCTTCGGTCACCACTTCGCCGGCGCCTCCCCGGACGGCCGTCTCATCGCCTACGTCTCCAACCGCCAGAACGGCGTCGACTTCGATCTGTGGCTGTGCGAGGCGGCCCGCCACTCTCACCGGCTGCTGTATGCCGGCCGCGCCTACTGCCAGCCGGGCTCCGGCTTCTCCCCGGACGGCCGCTGGATCTCGGTGCTGCGTCCGGGCGACCGCCCCCTGGACCTGGATCTCATCCTGGTGGAGGTTGCCACCGGCGAGATCCGGATGCCGCTGCCCCATCCGGAGGAGGCGGCACTGGTGAGCAGCCCGGCCTGGGTCACCCCGGACACGTTCTACGCCGCCTCCAACGTGGGGCGTGATTTCCGGACGATCGTCCGCCACGACCTGACCACCGGGAGCACCACGCCGCTCTCCCCCGAGGCCGGGGTGGAGGCCGATGCAGCCGTCGTGGCCAGCCGGGACGGACAGCGGCTGCTGATCATCGAGAATCGCGACGGTGCCAACCGCCTGCAGCTGCGCGCGGGAGCAGATGCGGCCCCGGGGCCGCCGGTCGATCTGCCGGAGCCGGGTGTTGTCGCCTCTCACGCCGTCGCTCCGCCCATCCTCTCGGCCGACGGATCCCGCATCTATTACACGCTGACCAGCCCGCGGATGGCCGGCGACGTGTTTGTCTGGGACCTGCCGGCGGGCGCGACCCGTCGTCTGACCTGCAGCCCAGCGCCGGTGGCGCCCGAAGCACTGGTGACACCGGAGGCCACCGGCGTGCCCAGCTTCGATGGGGAGATGATCCCTCTGCTGGTGTTCCGCCCACCGGGTGCGCCGAAGCGAACCCCGGTGGTGATCGTCATCCACGGGGGACCCGAGTCGCAATCGATGCGGTCATTCAACCCGGTGATCCAGGCCCTGGCCCTGCGCGGCTACGCGGTGGTGGCGCCCAACGTGCGCGGCTCCACCGGGTACGGGAAGCGGTTCGCCGCGCTGGACGACACCATCCGGCGCCTGGACTCGGTTCGGGACCTGGCGGCGGTGCACGGCTTCCTGAAGTCGGCCGGTTTCGACGCGGACCGAGCCGCGCTCTGGGGGGGATCGTATGGCGGCTACATGGTCCTGGCCGGGCTGGCGTTCCAGCCGGAGCTGTGGGCCGCGGGGGTCGACATTGTGGGGATCTCCGACCTGGTGACGTTTCTGGAGAACACCTCGGATTACCGGCGCGCCCACCGGGAGCGGGAGTACGGGTCGCTGGAGCACGACCGCCGGTTCCTGGCCTCCGCGTCGCCGCTGCGCCGCGCCGACGACATCCGGGCGCCGCTGTTCGTCATCCATGGCCGCAACGATCCGCGGGTGCCGGTCACCGAGACCGAGCAGCTGGCCGCCAACCTCCGGCGCCGCGGTGTCCGCTGCACCACGCTCATCTATGCGGATGAGGGTCACGGGCTGGCCCGGCTCGCCAACCGCCTGGATGCCTACCCCCAGGCGATCGACTTTCTCGACGACGTTCTGGGACGGGCTGAGACCGCGTCGGCGGGCCGGCGTGGTGACTCGCCGTGAATCTGCCTCGGGTCGCATCGCACTGAGCAGCCCGGTATGCCGCCGCGCCGGGGTCGCGGCGGCATCCGGGGCTCACCAACGCGCCCGCGGGCCTGCGGCTACTGACCGCTCGGGGGTGCGGGAGCCGGCTGGGCCGTAGCGGACGGCTGTGGTGTGCTTGACCCCGCGGCCGTCGACGTCGGGTCGGCGGACGCTGCGGCTGGGGTCGTGGGGGCGGGGGTGGAGGTGGTGTCCGTGGGGGCCGGGGTGGAGGTGGTGTCCGTGGGGGCGGGGGTGGAGGTGGTGTCCGTGGGGGCGGGGGTGGTTGCGGCCGGTGGGCCCGTCGTCACCGGAGCCGGCGCCGGGGCGGCGGGAGCCGCGGTGGTGGTCGCCGCGGTGGCCGTCGGTGCGGGGGTGGTGGTGGCCGCTGCGGTGGTGGTGGTGGCCGGGGCGGGGGTTGCTGCCGGAGCCACCGTCGTCGTCGGGGCTGCTGTGGTGGTGGCCGGGGCGGGGGTTGCTGCCGGAGCCACCGTCGTCGTCGGGGCTGCTGTGGTGGTGGCCGGGGCGGGGGTTGCTGCCGGAGCCACCGTCGTCGTCGGGGCTGCTGTGGTGGTGGCCGGGGCGGGGGTCGCAGCTGCGGGGGTGGTGGCCGGGGCGGCCGTGGTGGCCGGGGCCGCCGCCGGAGCGGGGGCTGCGGTGGTGGTGGCCGGGGGCGCGGCCGCCGGTGCGGCGGCCGCGGCGGCCGCGGCGACGGCCGGTGCCGGTGCCGGTGCCGCCTCCGTGGTGCTGAGGGCCGCGCCACCGGAGCCGGAGGCCGAGGTGGCGGCCACCGCGTTCGCCGTCGACGCTGCGGGGCGCCGCACGGTGTACCTCACGGCGGTGGTCCTGGTGGGATGGGCGATGCTGGCGGCGACCGCGGTGGGGCTCCTGGTGCCCCAGGTCCGCCCGCTCGGATGCTGGCCGAGCAGGCCGTTGATGACCGACAGCATGCGAGAGCCGCCGCCCATGTTCCCCGGCGGATAGAAGCCGATCTCCAGGTGGGGGCCGGTGGAGATACCCACTATTCCGTATCCGACCTGGCTGATCTGCTGCCCGGCGGTCACATGCTGGCCGACGTGGACGAGATCGGAGCCGGCATGGCCGTAGTAGACCTCCAGACCCTGAAGGGGCCCGGATGTGATCTTGAGGATCGGCGCGTTGGGCCCGAACCCGCTGATGCCCTCGCCGATGATGACGCCGTCGCCCATCGCGTACAGGGGGGTCCCGCCCGGGGCGGCGTAATCGACGCCCTGGTCGACAGAGCCGTTGCTGATGTACTGGCGCGGCATCGGCAGGGCGACGCCGTTGGTGAGAACGTACGTGGAGGGCGACGTGGTCGCCGGACTGCTGGGCGCGACGACCGTGACCGAGGGCGCCGCGCCGCTGCCGGAGTGCGACGAGCCGCTCCCGTTCGACGAGCCGCTCCTGGTTGTGGCCGGGGCTGGAGACGTACCGGTGCCGGACGCCGAGAGGCCGCTGGAGCCGCCGGCGCCGGTGACATCGGAGGCCGGCGAGCCGCCGGCCGCCCCGGTCCCGGCGCTCGGCCCGGAGGTGCCCCCGGCTGTCCCGGTGGCCGCGGTCGGGGTGGCCTGCGCCGTTTGGCTGCTGCTGACACCTGCGCCGGCCGTGGCCCCGGCACCCGGCCCCCGCGCGATGGCCGCGCTGGCGAAGTACCGATGAGCCACCGTCTGGCCGGCCGCCGGGGCGGCGGCAGCCGCCGCCGAGGAGGTCGTCGCCGGCTGGACGGCCGACGATGCCGCCACGGCGCTGGAGGGCACGGATGACGTCCCGCCGGCGCTCCCAAACACCAGTACCGGAGCCCTGAACATGATCGCCCAGGTGCGGACATCGATGGAGCCGGTGACGGTGAGCTTGTGCTGGTGCTGGAACTCCCGGACGACATGCCGGGTCTGGGGGCCGTAGATGCCGTCGACGACCAGGCCGGCGAGCGGAAGGACCTGGTCCAGCCGGCGCTGGGCGGCCGCCACCAGCGCGCCGGTGCTGCCCACCCGGAGCACGACGTGCCGGGCGCTGGCCTGAAGCAGGCCCTCGCTGCCGGTGTCGGTGTTGCCGACGCCCGTCGCGCCGGTTCCGGTGTCAGCTGCCGCCACCGCAGGCGGAATGACCGGACCCGCGGCCAGAGCCGCACTCACCGCCAGCGAGATGCTCTTGCGCTTGCGGCGGGCCCGCCGGCCCAGATCGGCCAGCCTCCGGCGTTGACGGGAACGGGCGAGGGAGCGCTCCCACAAGTCGACGGATCCCAGATCACGCGCCACCAGGGAACCGTGACGTACCGCATCAAAGCGCGCAGAGGACAACCTGTACTCCTTTTCGGTTCTTGCCTCCGGGGTTAGCTGACGGGCTCGCGTGACCGTTCACGCTACGTCGCACTCTGGCGACGATTCGCCCCCGCGGCCGAGGCCGCAACGGGTCCCCCGGTCCCCACCACCGCTGGGCGGGGACTCGGCATTGCAAAGTTCCGTGCAGAATAAACCAGTGGGGGGCGAAAAGTCGCGGTCGCGTGCTGCGCGTCCGCGCGCGGCAAGCACAGAAGACCGCTGCCAAGCCCACCCTCCGGTGTTCGCCGGACGCGGCCTCAGCCCTCCCGGCCTGGGTCCGGACCCCCGGAGGCCCCCACCGATGCGCGGACCGAGCACGCCGGGAGCGGTTGCCGGCGACGATGCCGGAGATGGATGAGACAATGCCCTGCGTGGTGGCTGCCGATCAGGCCAATGTGTTCTCGATCGTCTTGGCAGGGGGAGAGGGCCGGCGTCTGGCGCCGCTCACGCTGGATCGAGCCAAGCCGGCGGTGCCGTTCGGCGGCAACTACCGGCTGATCGACTTCGCTCTCTCCAACCTGGTCAACGCCGGCTATCGCAAGATCGTTGTGCTGACCCAGTACAAGAGCCATTCGCTGGACCGCCACATCTCGCTCACCTGGCGGCTGTCGCCGCTGCTGGGCAACTACGTGGCCCCTGTCCCGGCCCAGATGCGCCGCGGCCCGTACTGGTTTCAGGGCTCGGCTGATGCCATCTACCAGAACCTCAACCTTCTCCGCGACGAGCGCCCGGACTACGTGATCGTGTTTGGAGCCGACCACATCTATCGCATGGATCCCTCCCAGATGGTCCGCCAGCACATCGAGTCCGGGGCATCGGTCACGGTGGCGGCGCTGCGGGTCCCAATTGATCAGGCCCACCAGTTCGGTGTCATCGAGACGGGCCTCGACGGGCGGACGATCAGCGCGTTTCATGAGAAGCCACGCAACCCGATCGGTCTGCACGATGCCCCGGACCAGGTCTACGCCTCGATGGGCAACTACGTCTTCTCGGCCCAGACGCTGATCGACGTGGTCTGCCTGGACGCCGAGGCCCGGGAGTCGTCCCATGACATGGGCGGCAACATCATTCCGATGCTCGTCGACTCCGGCACGGCGCAGGTCTACGACTTCACCGCCAACTACGTGCCGGGGGCGACCGACCGGGACCGCGGCTACTGGCGTGACGTCGGCACCCTGGACGCGTTCTACGACGCCCACATGGACCTCATCTCGGTCCATCCCATCTTCAACCTGTACAACACCGAGTGGCCGATCCTGACCCACCATGAGCCACTGCCGCCGGCCAAGTTCGTGTTCGCCGACGACGGGCGGACCGGCCAGGCTCTGGACTCGATGGTGTGCGAGGGCGTGATTGTGTCCGGCGCCCTGGTGCGGCGCTCGGTGCTCTCTCCCAACGTGCGCGTCCATGACTACGCGGAGGTCGACCGGTCGGTCGTGTTCTCCGGGGTGGAGGTGGGCCCGGGGGCGATCGTGCGCAACGCGATCATCGACAAGGATGTGGTGATCGAGCCCGGCGCCGAGATCGGGGTCGACCTGGAAGCCGACCGGGAGCGCTACACCGTGTCCGACGGCGGCGTGGTGGTGGTGGCCAAGGGCACGCGCGTCCAGGCCCGCGCCCACGCCTGACGTGCGGGTCGCGCTGCTCACCCGGGAGTATCCCCCCGACGTGTACGGCGGCGCCGGGGTTCATGTCGAGTACCTCAGCCGCGAACTGCGCCGCCGCGTCGAGCTCGCGGTCCACTGCTGGGGTGCGGATCGCGCTGACCCCACCGTCCACGCGCATCGTCCCTGGGAGGCGCTGGCCGGCGACTCACCCCACCTGACCGCGCTGCAGGCGATGTCGATCGATCTGGTGATGGTGGCCGGCATCGCCGAGGCCGAGGTGGCGCACTCGCACACCTGGTACGCCCAGTTCGCAGGCCATCTGGGCAAGCTCACGTACGGGATCCCACACGTGACCACCGTCCACTCACTGGAGCCGCTGCGCCCCTGGAAGGCCGAGCAGCTGGGCGGTGGCTACGCCGTGTCCAGTTTCTGCGAGCGGACGGCGCTGGAGGGCGCCGACGCGGTGATCGCCGTGTCCCATGGGTCCCGGGCGGACATCCTCAGCTGTTATCCGGCGATTGATCCCGACCGGGTCACCGTGGTCTACAACGGGATCGACACCGACGAGTACCAGCCGGATTCCCGGACCGACGTGCTGGAGCGGTTCGGGATCGACCCGCACCGGCCCGCCGTTGTCTTCGTCGGCCGGATCACCCGTCAGAAGGGCGTGCCCCTCCTGCTCCGCGCCGCCGCCGACTTCGATCCGTCGGCTCAGCTGGTGCTGTGCGCCGGCGCCCCGGACACGCCGGAGATCGGCGCCGAGGTGGCCAACGGAGTGCAGCGCCTCCAGCGCCGGCGAGACGGTGTGGTCTGGATCGAGCAGATGCTCCCCAAGCCGGATGTCATCCAATTGCTCAGCCACGCCACCGTGTTCGCCTGCCCGTCGATCTACGAGCCGCTGGGCATCGTCAACCTGGAGGCCATGGCCTGTGAGGCGGCGGTGGTGGCCTCGGCCACTGGCGGCATCGTGGAGGTCGTCGTTGACGACGAGACCGGTTTCCTGGTGAAGCTGGAGCAGCACCCCGGCTCCATCGACCCGGTCGACCCGGCGGCGTTCGCTGCCACATTCGCCGAGCGGGTCAACCGGCTGATCGCCGACCCGGAGCTGGCGCGCCGGATGGGCCAGGCGGGGCGCCGCCGGGCCATCGAGCGCTTCGGCTGGCCGGCGATCGCCGAGCAGACCGTGGCGGTCTACGACGCGGCCCTGGCCGGGGCATAGGCTGCCCGCCGGTGCCGCATCGCCATCCATCGCTGATCGCCGGCCCGCCTCCGGCGCCGGGCCGGCTGTGGCTCACCAACGCCCGGCTGTTTGACGCCACCAGCGCGCCGGTGCGGGAGCGCGCCGCCGTGCTGGTGGAGGACGGGGTCATCGTCCGGATCGGCGACGACGGGGACGGGGCTCCCGAGAACGCCCGGGTGCTCGACCTGGAGGGCCGGACCCTGCTCCCCGGGCTGAGCAACCTCCATGTGCACGTCCAGGCGCGCGCCCTGGAGCCCCGGCACGGCGCCGAGGCGATCCTCCCCGGGACGCCCGGCCACTTCCTGCAGGCCGGCCTGCGCCAGGCGCTGGCGATGGGGGTGACGACGGTGCGCAACGTCGGCGGACAGGGCCGCGAGCCTCAGGAGGCCCGCCAGGCCATGCGCTACGGAGCGTTCCGGGGACCGCGGCTGCTGACGTGTGGGCGGATCATCTCCGCCACCGCGCCGGGCGGGCGCTTCTACGGCGCCATGTACCGCGAGGCCGACGGGCCAGACGAGATCCGCAAGGCGGTCCGCGAGCAGTTGCGCGACGGCGCCGACTTCATCAAGGTGATGACCACCGGGGCGCGCTCCAACGAGCTGGAGGATCCCGAGCCACTCCAGCTGATCGGCCCGGAGCTCGCCGCGCTCGTCGAGGAGGCGCACCGGATGGGGGTGCGGGTCGCCGCCCACGCCGAGGGCCTGGACGGCACGGCGGCGGCGATTGAGCACCGGATCGACACCATCGAGCACGGCATGTACCTGCATCGTCGCCCGGACCTGCTGGAGCGGATGGCCGCCCAGGGGCAGATTCTGGTGCCGACGCTCTCCGGGTACTACTGGATGGCCGGCATCGACGAGGCCATCGACCCCACCCGGGCCACTCCAGCGCCGGACATGGTGCCTGAGCTGGTGGCGCTCGCTCATCACAACCTGTCCGAGGGCACCACGTCGATGCGCTCGGCTCACGCCCACGGGGTGCGGATCGCCCTCGGCTCTGACCGGGAGGGGCTGCGGGGCGAGGACACCGCGCTGGAGCTTGTCCGCATGGTGCACCACGGGCTGCCCGCCGACGAGGCCCTCCGCGCTGCCACCTCGGTCGCGGCGCAGGCGCTCGGCCTCGACGCGCACATCGGGACGGTGGAACCGGGCAAGCTCGCCGATCTCCTGGCGGTTGACGGCGACGTCCTGAAGGCGCCGCAGCTCCTGCTGGACCCGGAGCGGATCTGGCTGGTGCTCCAGCAGGGCGAAGCCGTGGCCGGCGCGGCACTGCCGGCCGGCCGTGGACCGTGGCCCGGTGGCTGGGAGTCGCACCGCGGACGCCGTCAGGGCTGAGCGGGGCCGGTCTCGGCCGGGCGCGGACGGTGTGCGATTCTGAGTACGTCCTGACCAAGGAGAGACGATGAGCGCACGCGTGACGAGCGACCTGCTGCTGGTCGGCAGCCTTCCGGCGGAGTCGACCGAGGCCGCGTTTCGGGCCGGCGCCGAGCTGTTCGGCGACCTGGTGTTCGCGCTGCCCGACGGTGAGACCGGGCCGCGCGCGGCCTGGGTGGGCTACGAGCGCGAGCGGCTCACCCGTCCTCATCCCGACGTGGAGGTGGTGGAGGAGACCGAATCGCCCACCGGGATCCCGCGCCACGCCTATGAGACGCCGGTGTTCGCCGTCCGGGACGGCGTGACGGAGCTGCGCTTCGAGGCCTGGCCGCGGATCGACGACGCCATCGCCTCCTACGCGGTGTTCGCCGACCTGCGTGAGGCGGGGGTCATCCCCGCCGGCCTGCGATTCCAGGTCGGACTGCCGTTTCCCTCCAGCGCGCTCAACGCCTTCAAGGCCGATTACGCCCGCGACTACCCGATCGCCGCCCGGGGCTTTGAGGAGCTGGTCACCCAGGAACTGCAACGGCTCACCGACGCGGTCCCGTCCTCCGACCTGGCCATCCAGTGGGACATGGCCTATGAGACCCAGGACATTGAGGGCGTGCTGGCCTGGACCCCGGAGGGCGCCTGGGAGCGCTTCGCCGGGCCGGTGAGCCGGCTCACGCGCCTCATCCCCGAGGAGGTGCTCGTCGGCTACCACCTCTGCTACGGCACGTTTCCGGAGTGGCCGATGTACGAGGCCCGGGACTACGGGGTGCTGGTCCGCATGGCCAACTTTGCGGTCGCCCACTCCGGGCGCACCGTCGACTGGCTGCACCTGGCTGGGCCTCGGTACCTGCGCAGCGAGGATCGCAACTTCTTCCGCCCGCTCGTCGACCTGGAGCCCGGGGACGCCCGGGTGTTCCTGGGCATCGTGCTGCCGATCGACGGCCTCTCCGGGCTGCGCCGCCGCCAGGCCACGGCCTCGCGCTACCTACGGGACTTCGGCGTCGCCATGTACTGCGGGTTTGGCCGCCAGCCCGGGCGGGACGGCCTGGGGACGATGCGGGAGCACGCCGAGGTGGTGAGGTCTCTCACCGCCGGGCGCTGAGGACGCCCCGGGCGCCCGCTGCCGGCCGCCGGGAGGCAAGTGGAACAGGGCGCCCCGGGGCGATCCGGATCCCTCCGAATCGCCCCGGGGCTTGGTCGGGGAAGTGGGGGCGCAGTTCCCCGACGTCTTGCGGGCCGTCGGCTGGGTTGGCCCTAGTTAGTGCGCTGTCCGGCCGAGCGAGCGCGCGTCGGCAAGCACGCCCCGTCGTCGCCGGCATCTGGGCAGTGTCAAGAGGTTTGGCCGCGTGGACAATCCGACGATTTACCGATTTACGCCTTCTGGCGGGCCGCACGGCTATCAGCGGTGAGGACAAACTCCACCGGATCGAGGAAGCCATCGTTGGCAACCAACCCGGCATCCGCACCGACCGTATGAGGATGGGTGGCGAGTACGTCCGGGGTCAGTGCGCCGGCCTGGTAGGCGCACAGGACGGTGAGGGGGGTCGACTCAAACACCAGGTTGAGCAGCGACTCATACCGGCCCCAGGCCGCGGCCTCAGCCACCCTGCGCCCGGGTGCCCCGGGTTCGATAAGAATCCGCACCCAATGCGCGCCGGCGGCCAGGTGGCCGTTGACAAAGGCGCGAAGCCGGGCCAGGGCGCCTCCCGGCGTGGCGCACCAGCTCGCCTGATCGGCGAATTCCACCCGCCCGGCACGGTCACCCAGGTGATGGCGCAGGAGGTCGCAGTGGTGAGCCGTGGTCACCGCCAGCCCCACCTCGGAGCGGTCAACCGCCGCGCTCAGAAAGGCGCCACCCGCGGCCACCAGCTCGTCGTCGCTCTCAAAGATGAGCCCAGCGTGCTCCAGCATCTCCGGACCGCCTCCGGCGCCGGACACCAGATAGTCGACGGTCACCTCCAGGGCACCGGCCAGGGCCGCCAGGGTGCTGGGCCGCAGGTTGCGGCGGCGGCCGGACTCCAGTTGGCTGATGGCCGACCAGCTGATCCCGGCATGAAAGGCCAGCGCCTCCCGGCTCCAGCCGCGGCGCTGGCGTGCCGCCCTCACGCGGCCGCCGATCCCTATCTCGTCGGCACTCGGCATCCACACCCCCTGGCGTCGCTACGTCCGGCCAAAACTGCTGCCGGTGGTCGCCCCTCTTCAGAACCGATGCTATAAGGGCGCGCTGCGTGTCTCAATTGACGCGCTCGCCTGTGAAAGCACATTTGACACATATGCCCGGGTGGGCGGATGCATACGCCGCGGTGATGCTGAGCTCCCTCGGCCACGCCCGGCGCCTGAACGGCATGTTCGACCGCAGCCCGCTGCCGATGGTCCTCGTCGACCAGGAGCGCCGTCACGTGGAGGTCAACGCCGCCGCCCGGCTGGTGTTCCGTCTGCGTCTGGACGAGATGCGGCGCCGGCGGATCGACGATCTCACCCCGCCGGAGCGGCGGGGCATCCTGCAGGAGGCCTGGGCGACCCTGCTGGCCAACGGCTGCGTCGCCGGTCCGCACGTGGTGGCCGCGCCCGACGGTGGTCTGTTCGACGTCACCTACTACGCGCTGGCCAACGCCCTGCCCGGCCTGCATCTGATCGCCTTTGCGCCGGCCGATTGGCCGGCCTGCGAACTGCTGAGTCAGACCGAGCCCGGGGGTCAGGTGTTGGCCGCGCCGCTCACTCCGCGGGAGCTGGAGGTTCTGGACCTGGCAGCGGCCGGCTGCAACGGACCGATGATCGCTGCCCAGCTGGTGGTCAGTGCCGCCACCGTGAGAACCCATTTTGAGCACATCTACGAGAAACTGGAGGTCCGGGACCGGGCGGCGGCGGTGGCCAAGGCCATGCGGCTGGGGCTCATCGCCTGACCCCGTCGCTCACGCAGCCGCCGAAACTACTGATGCATCGCGGACCGGAGTGCAGGATGCTTCCGAGCGCATGCAGTCTGCACCCTTTGGCACCTGCGCCCACTGTGGTGATCGCATCGGCGTCTATGAGCCGGTGGTGGTGATCGCCGGTGAGGCCACCCGCACCACCTCGCTGGTCAAGGAGCCTCAGCTCTCCGAGTGCAACGGGATCATCCTGATGCACCAGGCCTGCGCTGCGGGTTCGTCCCCGGCGGAGCTGGTCGGCTAGTCGCGGCGGCGTCAGCCGGTCACGGCAGCGTCGGTGAGCGCGTCAATCCCGGCCAGGCGGGCCGACAAGTCGTCCGGCAGGGCGTAGCGGGCGGCCAGGGCCGCTGGTGCGGTGTAGGTGAGCTTGGTCTGATCTCCGTCGGCCCAGACCAGGACCTTGAGGGGGAGGTCGAGGGCGGCCTGGGGGCGCGCCTCCATCACCGGGGTGCCCGCCACCGGGCTGCCGAAGATCACCACCTCCGTCTCTGGCAGATCCAGCCCGACGCCCCGGGCCTCGCCGCTGTGGTCGACCACGGTGAACACCTTGAGGCCCCGGTCGGTCAGGATCGCCTGCAGCCGGGCGACCGTCTCGGTCACGGGTCGCGGGCTGAGCTTGGTAACCAGGTCACCGGCGGCGTCTCCCGGGGTGGCCGGTGGCCGGAACCGCTCCACGCCCTCAGCGCGACCGACGACGACCTCGCTGACCATGTCCGGCCCAAACAGTCCGTGCTCCACCAGCCCGGCCACGCCGGAGAGCCGCTCCGCCAGCGCCGCCGGGTCGGATACGGACCCCAGGTAGTCGGCGATCACGCCGTGGTCAGGGCTGAACGGTACGTCGCGCAGGCGTACCGGCTGGAGCGCCTGCAGCGTCGCCGCCAGTCCGAACTGGGAGAGTTCCAGCGGCACCGGGGCGGTGATGCGCTTGACCATCTTGTTGGCCGAGACGATGACGATGAACCGATCGGCGGCGGCCGCCACCGTCTTCTCCCGGGTGTGGGCGCCGCCGCCCCCCTTGACCAGCCAGCCTGCGGGGTCGATCTGGTCGGCCCCGTCGATGGCCACGTCCAGCCGGGCCGGGGCGGTGGTTCCGGTGAACGGCACCACCGTCAGTCCCAGCCGGGCCGCGGTGTCCGCCGTGGCCGGCGAGGTGGCGACGCACGTCAGGTCAAGCCGGCGGGCGGCCAGCGCCGGCAGCAGGTGGGCCACGGTTGAGCCGCTGCCGAGCCCGACCATCATCCCGCTCTCCACCGCCTCGGCGGCCGCCTCGGCCGCCAGCTGCTTCTCCCGCTCGGTTTCCTGCCGGGTATCTGCTGCCATGACCCCATCATGCCGGTTTGACCGGTGGGGTGTTGGGTGAGCGGTTGGTGGCGAATGCCTCGCCCGGAGTGCGTCACATGACGCGGTGACGCGGCCGCGGCTGCGTCAGGATCCGGGCATGTCGACCTGGAGGACGCAGACGACGTGCCCGGGAACCCCGGACCACGTTCTCACGCTGCTGACCGAGCCGGATGCCATCGCGCGCTGGTCACCGCTCCCGTTCTCAGTCGATGGCCTCCCCACCGGTCGGCTGCGCAGCGGCGACCGGGTGTGGGTGGGCGGCGAGCTGGCCGGGCGCAGCCTGGAATTTGAGGTGCGGGTGGCCCAGGCGGGCGATGGCCGCCTGGCGCTGACCGCCCTCGGGCCGATTGAGATCGATGTGGAGTACCGGGTCGACCCCGCGCCGTGCGGGAGCACCCTGTGCGCCTTGGTCGACGTCGCCGGACGCGGCCTGCTGGGTCGCGTCCTGGCCCGGGCCACCGATGCTCTGCTGGCCGCGGGCGCCCTGCGGGCCGCGGTGGACCGCATCGCCCAAGAGGTGGATGCCCCGGAGGTCCGCCATGCCCTGGCGGCGTGACTGACGTCGACGGGGAGTCGCCCTGCCGGGGAGCCGGCGGGCCGCGGCGGCACGCCGCGACCCGTGACGGCCGCGCCCCTCAGGCAGTCGCTGCCGGGCGGACGTTCTGGTTGACGGCGAACACGTTGTCCGGGTCGTACTGCGCCTTGACCCGCGCCAGCCGGTCGTAGTTGCCCCGGTAGGTCGCCCGGACACGCTCCTGGCCCTCGTCCATCATGAAGTTGACGTAAGCGCCTCCGGCTGAGTACGGGTGGGTGGCGTCCCAGTAGCCGACGCACCAATCCCGCATGTCGCCGGCGCGCGCGGGATCCGGATCGACGCCGTAGATGACCTCAGACCACTGAGCATCGCGATAGCTGAATGCGGTGTCGGACTGGGCCGGGTCGTGGGCGGCGCCGTCGATGGGATACAGATGCATGGTGGAGGCCGGGCTCGGCAGTCGCCGGGCCCACTCCAGGTGCCGTTCGATCAGCTCATCCGAGATCTCGTTGACGAAGTCTCCTCGCCAGTAGCCCTGCTGCCCCTTCGCGTAGAGCCCGTCGAACAGGCTCTGCAGGACCGGATGGGGCACCGGTCCCACTCCGTGCAGCAGCGGCGTCCCCACGTCCTGCACCGGAGCCAGCAGCGCCGCGGCCTCGTCCTCCGAGCCGACGACACACCAGAAGATCCCGGCCACCTGGCGCAGGTGCAGCTCTGCCGGGAACAGGTCGACGGGGGGGACCGTGAGCACGGCGAAGAAGCCGTTGAGGTCTCGCGGCTGCGCCGGCAGGAACTCCCGGTAGAAGCGCATGACCTCCGGCAGCTGCTCCAGCGGCCAGAAGGTCGGTCCGGCCATGATCGTCGGCGGCAGGGGGTGGGTGCGGAAATCAAAAGCAGTGACGACACCCAGGTTGCCCCCACCGCCTCGCAGGCCCCAGAACAGGTCCGGGTGCTCGGTCGCACTGGCCCGTACCTGGGAGCCGTCGGCCAGGACCACGTCGGCGCCGACCAGGTTGTCGATGGTCAGTCCGAAGCGCCGGGTGAGATGGCCGAGCCCGCCGCCGAGGGTCAGACCGCCGACGCCCGTGGTGGAGATGATCCCGGAGGGCACGACGCAGCCGTGCTCAGCGGTGACGCGGTCCACCTGGCCCCAGGTACACCCGCCGCCGACCCGCACTGTCTGCTCGGTGTCGTCGACGCTGATCTCGGACAGTTCGGACAGATCGATGACAATGCCGTCGTCCACCACGCCCAGGCCGCCGCCGTTATGGCCGCCGCCTCGGACGGCGATTCGCGCATCGTGGTCCCGGGCGAACCCAATCGTCCGGGCCACGTCCTCAGGGCTGGTGCAGCGAACGATCAGTCCTGGATGCCGGTCGATCATCGCGTTGTGGACGGCCCGGGCGGCGTCATACTCGGCGTCGCCGGGCGCCGTGATGTGATCTCCGAGCGCAGCCAGCTCGCGCCGCGCCGCGTCTGACAAGGAGGCGGTGACAGTCATGTGAAGCTCCCCGGTGTGGTGATTGCCCGTGGGTCTTTCCGGCCCGGTGTCACCGTACGCCGCCGTCCCCCATCCGTCATGACCGCTTCTGACTGACTTTCTTCGGTTTGGCGCGCGACCGTCCGGCGTGGGATGATCAGATCTGACTACCGGGGGTCTGAGGGGCCGGGTGATGACACAGCTTCCAGGACAGCTTCGTCTGGCGGCGTCGTTTCCGTTTGCGGGGCGACTGCGAGAGTTGGCGATCCTCCGCGCGCTCACCCCAAAGGCCCAGGGCGAGGGGCTTCGGTACGCGCTCATCGCCGGCGAGGCCGGGTGCGGCAAGAGCCGGCTCGTCCGTGAGTTCGCTCAGGAGGCCGCGGCCGGAGGCGCGCTCATCCTCTATGGCGCGTGCGATCCGCTGGTGCGCCGGGCCTACGGACCAGTCGCTGAGGTGCTGGAGCAGTTGTTGCGACGGGTCGATGGGGCGGAGCTCGTCGAGACCCTGGGCAGTCTGGGCGCTGAGCTGCTGCGCCTGCTTCCTGATCTGCCGCCAGGAACCGCTCAGCCGAGCGCCCCGGTCGCGGCCGACCCTGATACCGAACGGCATCGGCTGCACAGCGCCGTTGCGGACCTGGTCGGGGCCGCCGGAGCCCGCGATCCACTGGTGATCGTCATCGAGGACGCCCACTGGGCAGACGCGCCCACCCTCCTGCTCCTGCGCCACCTGTCCCGGAGCGCTGCTGACGCCCGGGCCCTGCTGGTGGTGACCTTCCGTGACACCGAGGCCGAGGTTCCCGCCCCGCTGGCGGCGGTCCTGGCGGACCTGCGCCGGGCCGACGGCGCGGTGCGCATTCGGCTGGAGGGCCTCAGCGTGGAGGAGATCACCGAATTTGTAGGGGGCGCAGGTGTGGAGACTCTGGGGGCCGACGTGGGCGAGGCCGGGTCGCTGCTGTATGAGCTGACCGGCGGCAACGCGTTTCTCATCACCGAGCTGTGGCGGACCTTGATGGACCGCACGCCCCCATTCGGTCCCTTCGGCCGTGGGAGTCTGTCGGCGGCCCTGGGCCGGATCGGCAGCCCGGAGGGAGTACGCGAGGTGGTGGCCCAGCGGCTCACCGGCCTGGCTCCGGCCACGCGGTCCATGCTTGAACTCGCCGCCGTGTTCGGGCCCGAGTTCGAGCTCGCCGCCATCTCGGGGGCCGCCGGCAGCGGGCCCGAACTCAGGGCAGCGGCCGAGGAGGCGATCGCCCACGGGATGATCGAGGAGGTGCCCGCTCGCCCTCTGACGTTTCGCTTCACCCATGAGCTGGTGCGGCGCGCGCTCTACGATCGCCTGTCGGCGCTGCGCCGTCCAGAGCTTCACCTTCAGGTTGCGGAATGGCTGGAGGACCGCCAGCAGGCGGGCGGCGGCAGCCGGCTGGCGGAGCTGGCCTATCACTTCGTCGCGGCCGCGCCGATTGCCGGCTCACGCCGCGCGATCGAGTACTCCATCCTCGCCGGCCGGGCGGCCTTGAGAGCGCTGGACTTCGACGCTGCCGATGCTCGGTTCTCCGCCGCACTGGATCTCGGCATCGCTGACCCGCGGCGGCGGGCGCAGACGCAGCTGGAGCTGGGCACCGCTCGGTTCCGGGCGGGCAGATCCGATGACGCCATGACCGCGTTTTTCATGGCGGCCCAGGTCGCGCGTGAGCTTGATGACACGGAGCTGCTGGCCACCGCCGCGGTCGGATTTGAGGAGGCGAGCTGGCGTCCCGGTGTCATCGATGAGCGGGTGATTGAGCTGTTGGAGGAGGCGTTGTCCGCCGTTGATGGCGCGGATTCAGAACTGCGCGTGCGGCTTCTCGCCGGGCTGAGCCGCGCCCAGGCGCGGCTGGGCCGTTACGAGGACTGCGCGGTGCTGGACCGGGCGGCGATCGCCATGGCGCGCCGACTGGACGACCGGCTGGGGCTGGCCACCGTCCTGATGCGGACCTACTGGACCCACGGCGACAGCCGCCTCCAGCGCACCTTGGAGATGTTGACCGAGGCCGCCGACCTGGCCGAGCAGCTGGGGGAGCCCGAGATCAGGTGCGAGGCGATGGAGTGGCGGGTTGCCGGGCTGATAGCGCTGGGGGCTCTGGACGCGGCGCGGCACGAGCTGAACACGGTGCATGCGCTGGCGGCGCATACGCGCCAGCCGTTCGCGCTGCACGTGGCCGAGCACTACGCGTCAGCCCTGGCACTGTGCGCGGGCGATTTGAACGAAGCCGAGGCGGCCGCCCGGAGATCGCATGAATGGAGCCGGCTGCTGACCGGCCGGGGCGCCTCCGGCACCTACGGCATCCAGATGTTCAGCATCCGCCGGGAGCAGGGCCGGCTCGCCGAGCTGGCCGCGGTGGTGCGGGTGCTAGCCGGGGGAGAGCGGTCCACCAGCGCGTGGCGCCCCGGTCTGGCCGTTCTGGCGGCCGAGCTGGGCATGGAGGATGAGGCGCGACGGGAACTGGAGCGCATCCGCCATCAGGGGCTTGACTGCTTGCGGGCATCACTCTGGGTCCCGGCCCTGGCCTACCTCGCAGACGCCTGCGCCATCGTCGGCGACGCTGCCCTGGCCGGGCTCGTCTATCCCGAGCTGGCGCCGCTCGCCGGCGGGACCGTGGTGGTGGGCCACGGCGTCGCCTGCTACGGGGCGACCGACCGCTTCCTGGGCGTCCTGGCCGGAACATTCGGGGATCATGACTGTGCGGTGGACCATTTTGAGCGTGCGTTGGAGGTCAACGAGCGCACGGGCGCGGCCACCTGGACGGCCCACACTCTGTACGAGTACGGGCGGGCGCTCCGCCGACGGGGTGGGTCCGGAGACGCTCGCCGGGCGGCGGAGCTCCTGTCTGAGGCGGCGGCCTTGGCCGGCCGGCTGGGGCTGCCAGCGGTGCTGGCCCGGGCCCGCGCGCTGGCCGCCGGCACCGAACCGAACGGATCGCCGTGGAACAGTCTGTCCGGGCGGGAGGTGGAGGTTCTGCGGCTCGTGGCCGCGGGACGCAGCAACCGGCAGATCGGTGAGGAGCTGTGCATCAGTGGCCACACGGTGGCCAACCACATCCGCAGCATTCTGAGCAAGACGGGAGCCGCCAACCGCACCGAGGCGGCCAGCTATGCCCATCGGGAAGGGCTGGTGGGGCACCGGGTCCGGCGGTAGGATCGTCCCATGCCGCTGTACCTGATTGAGCGTCGTTTCGCCGAGCAGCTCGATATGACGAGCGATGACGTGCGGCTGATCGAGGAGGTCAACTCCGACGCGGGCGTGAGCTGGCTGTTCTCGTTTCTGAGCGCGGATCGTCATCGCACCTACTGTCTGTACGAGGCACCCAGCCCGGACGCGATCGTCACCGCTGCCCGGCGGGCCGGGATCCCCGCGGACGCGGTGACCGAGGTGGACCGGATCACCGCCGACACGTTCCGCTGACCCGGCCCCGCCGGTGCCTAAGATGAGGGGCGCATTGGTTCTGGGCCGGTTTCGACTGGGAGGTATGTCATGCACCACCTCGGACTGTCTCATCCGCGCGTTCGCCGGCTGGTTCCCGCTCTGCTCGCGGCCGCGGCCGTCATCGCCCTGGCCGTGCCGGCGCCGGCCCTGGCCGGAGGGTTCGCCGCTCGTCTGTACGCGCCCAATCACCAGCCGAAGGTCGGCCTCTGGCACATCACCGTCACCGCCACGCGGGGACGCCAGAAGCTGAGCGGCAACGTCTATTACCGCTTTCTCTATCAGGGGACGCCCGTCAGTCGCCAGGCGGGTCACGGGTTCAGGGGCGGTGTGTTCCACGACACGCTCAAGTGGCCGGCCCGCGCGGTCGGGCACACCATCACGTTGCAGGTGGTCGTGTCCACCCGCTACGGGACCGACTACCTGAACTGGTGGATCAAGGTCCGCCGCTGACCTGAGGTCGGCCGGCGCAGCGCCCGGGACCGCAGCCCCGGGCGCCACGCCGGACCGGACGCCCTACCTCCGGTGCCGGGGGGAGCGCCTGTCCGGGGCCCAGCCGAAGCCGGGATGGTCTGAGGACGGGATGGCGCCCGTCAGCTTGGTCGGCCAGAACGGGATGAAGTTGCCGCCGCCCAGCGCGGACGGCAGCGCTCCGGCCGCTGCGTTGAGCTGGGTGGCGGTGGCCACGGTGCCCCAGCTGCCGGTGCCCACCCGGCTCTCCAGGGCCTTCAGCCCGGCGATCAGATCCGCTGAGGTGAAGTTGCAGTGCCCCTGAGCCAGCACGAACGCCTGGCGGAGCAGAACGCTGTCCCCGGCCCGGGCCACCAGCGTGTGGTAGTAGCGCTCCTGCTGGACGGGCACCAGCTGGTCGGAGACGGTGTGCAGATCCAGCTCCGGGACCTGGAGATGGCCCGTCGGCACCGAGGTCCGGGCCAGCCACCGGTAGGCAGCGACATCCGGGCGCAGGGTGGCGTTCGCCTGCAGGCTCCGCAGGTCGCTGCCGAGGCTGAGTCCGGCGTCGGTGTACAGCGCGCGGACCTCCGGGTAGTAGGCGGACTGGTGCAGCAGCCGGCCGAAGTCGACGCCGACCGTCCCGCTGCCCTCGCCGCCCGCGGCCAACTCAATCTGATCCCGGCCCTCCACGATGAACGTCATCGCGTTGAACGGACCGGTGAAGTAATCGGCGTACTGGCCCTGCTCCTGACCGAGGTAGTCGTAGATGTTGGGGATGGAGGTGCTGCCCCACGGCGACACGTTGATGAACGCCATGGCCAGGGCCAGGCGCGCCCGGCCCTGCGGCGTGTTCTGAGCCGCCTGGGCGGCCGCCACCATCTTGCCGGCAGCGGCTGCGCTGTCGGCGAACCCGCCCGCCACGCCAGAGGTGAAGCCGGTCAGCTGGATGTTCTGACCGGGCGCCAGCAGCTGGCTGAGTGCGTACTCGCCGTCCAGCTGGTACTGGTTGAGGTTGTTGGCGCCGGCGACGATGCCGCACGTGGTCAGGGCGCCGTTCAGCCGGCCGTTGGAGTTCTGATCCTCCAGCGCGCTGATCAGCCCACCCATCGAGGTCCCGAACGCGTACACGTGTGACGGCGCTGAGGGCAGTACCGTCCGCTTGACCGCGGTCAGAGTCTGGAACTGGTCGCGCACCGCGCTGCCCAGCGCCCACCAGGACCCGCTGGGGTCATACGACGATCCGGCCATGGCATAACCCATCCCCAGCAGCGCCTGCTTGGTGGTGGGGTCCGGGGAATCGGCGGCGTTCAGGGGACCGTAGCCGTGGCTGTACAGAAGCAGCGTGCCGTTCCAGTTCGACGGCACGTCGGCAACCCACTTGGCGCCGTCGGGAAGCGTTCCGGTGAACGAGTTCGACGTCGGCGCCGCTGACGCCGATGCGGCCGCAAACAGTGCGGCCAGGGTGACTGCTGCCAGCACGAGGCGGATGAGCCGCGCGGGTCGCTTCATCTCAAAGCCCTCCCTCTGATGTGGACACGCCGGGGGCCGGCGTCTACCTCTCTCGGCGGCGAGCCTACCCGAGCATCAAGGAGCTTGTCAATCACGTTGAGGCCGGCGCTCGCCGGTGGCGCCGGTAGTGTTGGCGGCCATGGAACGCGCCGTCCTCCCACCGTCGGTCGCCCCTCCGGAGGCCACGGTGCCGCGGGTCGGGTATCTCATCTACCGGGTGGAGCGCCACCTGCGAGCGCGGCTGGACGAGGCGGTCAAGGCCCACGGCGTGACCACTCAGGAGTACGTCACGCTGAGCGTGCTGCGCGAGCGCGACGGGTTGTCCAGCGCCCAGCTGGCCCGCTGGGCGTTTGTCACCCCGCAGGCGATGAACCTCGTCATCTCCGCGCTGGAGCGGCGCCGGCTGGTGCGCCGGCGGGCCGATCCGCGCCACCGCCGCATCCTGCGGACCTCGGTCACCCGGCAGGGGTTGCGGGTCCTGGAGGGCTGCGACCGCTCGATGGACCGGATTGAGTCCGACATGCTCGACGGTCTGGACGAGGAGACCGTCGGCACGGCCCGGGCGGCGCTGGCCTCCTTCGCTCATTCCCTGGAAGCCACCCGGCGTCTGCCGTAGCCGCCGGCCGGCGTTTGGATCAGGGGGCGGCCGCAGACAGCCCGGACCGGCGGTGCCCCGGCTGCCTCCGGCCGCTCAGTCGTGATCGGTTGCCTCCAGGGCAAACGCGTCCGTGTGCACATGGACGGCGTCACCGGTTTCCACCATCACCATGACCACCTGACCGCACGTTCGGCACCGGGCCACCGCGCCCGGGGCCCGGGTGTAGACGGCCAGCTCCGCCACCGCTGCGGTGGCGCCGCAGTGCCGGCAGGCGCCCCGGGCCGCTGTCATGTCGGTGCCGAAGTACCGGTGCAGGCCTCCGGCGATCGCATTGCCGTCCAGCGCCTCCATCATCTCCCCCTCACGTCCCCGTGGGCCCGAAGCGCTCGGTTCTGATCCGATCCGCGGAATGCCCCAGGTCGACCAACCCCTGGGCGGCGGCCTCCACGAACCCGCTGGGTCCGCACACATAGATCAGCGGGCGCTCGGCCGGTGACCAGGCCGCCTCGGCGAGCAGGTCCCGGTCCACCCGCCCGCGTAGACCATCCCAGTCGGGCGGGGCCTGCCGGGTGAGCGTGTAGCGAACATCGGCGCCGAGCCCGGCCAGCTCCTCCCGGTAGATCAGGTCGTCGACGGTCCGGGCTGAGTACAGCAGTCGCGCCGCCACCGCCCGCTCTCCCGCCGACCAGTGGCGGAGCATGGCCCGGAACGGAACGACTCCAGATCCTCCGGCCACCAGCATGAGCGGCCCGCCCAGGGCCTTCTCCCAGACGAAGTAGCCCCCGATTGGCCCCCGCAGCTCCAGCTCATCGCCGGGCGCCAGGGCCTCGGCCAGATACGGCGAGACCTCGCCATCGTCGATCCGCTCCACGGTCAGGCAGAGCGCGTCGTCCTCGGGAGCCGAGGCCAGCGAGTAGCTGCGCTGGGCCTGATACCCGTCCGCGGCGGTCAGCCGGACGTCGACGTGCTGCCCCGCCCGGTGCCCCGGCCACTCCGAGGGCCGCAACCTGATGCTCCGGCAGCGCGGTGTCTCGTCAACGAGATCCAGGACGGTGGCCGACTGCCACCTCAGTCGCCCTGATACCGCTGCTCCAGCCAAGGGTCACCGTGGTTGTGGTAGCCGTAGTTCTCCCAGAAACCCGGCTCGTCGTCCGGGGTCAGCGTCAGGCCGCGCACCCACTTGGCGCTCTTCCAGAAATACAGGTGGGGCACCAGCAGGCGGGCCGGACCGCCATGCTCGGATTCCAGGGGAGCGCCACCGTACTCATACGCCACCCAGGCCCGGCCGTCGGAGACGTCCTCGAGCGCCAGGTTGGTGGTGTAGCCGCCGTCCGACCACACGGTCACGTAGTCGGCGGCGGTGGCGACGTTCTCCAACAGGGTGTCGACCGGCACGCCGCGCCAGGTGGTGTCCAGCTTCGACCACTTGGTCACGCAGTGAATGTCGACGGTGACCTCCTCGGAGCCCAGCGCGGTGAACTCCTCCCAGGTCCAGGAGGCCGATCGGTCGACGGCGCCGTCGATGGTGAAGCTCCAGTCACCGAGCGGTGTGTGCGGCGTCGGCCCCGCCGACAGCACCGGAAAATCCGGCGTGACGTACTGCCCCGGTGGCACGCGGGACGGATCGGCGGTCGGACGGCGCCGTCCGACGAACCCCCGGCTCACTGGCGACATGGCTTCTCCCCGGTCGGCGTTGGCGGGCGAGCCTCATCATGCCGGAACCCGGCCCGGCCGACAAGGCTGGCTTCCCGGACCGCCGGCCGCGCCGGAGGCCGTCAGCTCGGCGAGGACGCCGCGGCAGGTTGCGGTACTCCCCGAGCCCGCGCGGCCGGCGTCAATTCCGGGGGAGGCGCCGCAGGCTGCCCAGCCCCAGCGATACGTCGTCGCCGGGCGTGGCCGCGCGGCCGGCGCCCGGGGTGCCCGGGGCGCCCGGCCGGTCGTCGAGGAACTCCGCGCTGGGGACGAAGAACAGGTTGCCGGTGAGCGCGGTGGAGAAGTCAAGGATCCGGTCCTGGTTGCCGGCCGGCCGCCCCAGGAACAGGTTGCGGAGCATCTGCTCGGTCACCCCGGGATCCCGGGCGTAGCCGATGAAGTAGGTCCCAAACTCCCCGACGCCGACCCGGCCGAACGGCACGTTGAAGCGCAGGATCTGCCGCCCTTCCCCGGACTCGTCCTCAATCACGGTCAGCGCCATATGGGCGTTGGCCGGCTTGGCGGCGTCGTCGAGCTCCAGGTCTGAGAGCTTCTGGCGCCCGATCGCCCGCTCCTGTTCCTCGACGGGCAGGGCATCCCAACCGGCGAGGTCATGAACGTACTTCTGGATGATGACGTAGCTGCCACCCGCGAACTCGGCGTCCTCGTCGCCGATCAGCACCGCCGCCTGCGCTGCCGCGCCCTCGGGATTCTCGGTGCGATCCACGAACCCCAGGACGTCGCGCTCGTCAAACGAGCGGAAGCCGTGGACCTCGTCGACGACCGTCGCCGCGCCTCGCAGGCGCTCCATCAAGCGCTGAGCGAGCTCGAAGCACAGATCCATCCGATGGGCGCGGAGGTGAAACAGGACGTCCCCCGGCGTGGCCGGCGCGTGATGCCGGGGCCCGGCGACCTCGGTGAACGGGTGCAGGCCGGCCGGCCGCGGGTCGCCGAACAGGCGGTCCCACAGGGCTGAGCCGATTCCGGTCACGCAGGTGAGGCCGCCCTCCGGGATCCGGAAGCCGACCGACCGCTTGAGCCCGCTCACCTCGGCCAACAGGGCGCGGACCTGCTCCTCGCCCCCGGCACCGACGGTCAGGACCAGAAAGATCGCCGACTCGCTGATCGGCGTCAGGATCGATTGGGGCGCTGGAACCAACTCACGTCCTCCGGGTCGATGAGATCAGGCACCGTCCAGCCGTTGAGGTCGTATTCCGCCATGCACTCCTCGGCATATCCCCGGTAGGCCTCGGTGAGCCCGGCGGCCTCGGCCGAGAACAGCACCTCCATCCGGATGTTCTCCGCGTTGCCGCTGTAGTTGCGCTCGTACAGCTCGTGGCGGCCGCCGAACTCACTGCCGGTGGCGTCCCACAGCAGCTTCATGAGCTTGACCCGCTCCACCGCCTCCATCCCGCCGGCCCCGCGCACATAGCGGTCCAGGTACTTGCGGATCTCCGGGTTTTGAAAATCTCGCGCGTTGGAGTTCACATAGATGAGACCGCTGGCCACCGTCTGCTGAATGATCTCCTTGACCCGCGGATAGCCGGTTGTGGAGAACAGCCGATAGGCCATCGCGTACTCCATGTTCGGCAGCACGGCTCCGCCCTTCCACGGTTGGGGTTGGCGAGCCATGGCGTTGGCCAACGCCCACAGCAGGTTGCGCCACCCCAGCACCTCGCCCACCTGGGCCTGGACACCGCGGAAGTCCTTGGTGCCCGTGGCCTCCACCGCCTTGAGCAGCAGCCCGGCGATGAAGTCGAGCTTGACCGCCAGGCGGATGCAGCCGTGAAAGCAGAACCGAGGAATGAAGCCGGTGTGCGGGAAGAAGTTGTTGGCCTTCTCCACATCGCCGTAGACGAACACGTTCTCCCACGGGACGAGCACCCGGTCAAAGATGAAGATGGCGTCGTTCTCATCCAGGCGGCTGGAGAGCGGGTAGTCGAACGGGCTGCCCACCACAGCCGCGCTCAGCTCATAGGAGGGCCGGCAGATCAACTTCACGCCCGGGGTGTCCATCGACACGGCGCACACCAGTGCAAACTCACGGCGCTGGACCGGCACCGGTCCGTAGTGGGCGATGAAGTTGAAGTGGGTCAGCGCCGATCCCGTGGCCACCACCTTGGCCCCACTGACCACCAGCCCGTCGTCACGCTCCTCCTCCACGTGCATGAACACGTCACCCACCTCCTCCAGCGGCCGGTTGCGATCGACCGGCGGATGGATGATGGCGTGGTTCCAGTACAGGACCTTTTCCTGGGCCTCGGTGTACCAGCGCCGGGCGTTGTCCTGATACGGCTCATAGAAGTCGGCGTTGGCCCCCAGCGTCGCCAGGAAGGCCGCCTTGTAATCCGGGCTGCGCCCCATCCAGCCGTAGCTGAGCCGCGCCCACTCGGCGATCGCCCCCAGGTCGCCCACGCAGTCCTCGGCGCTGCGGGGATACCGGAAGAACCGGTGCGTCCGTCCACCGCTCCCGGTATCGGTCTCGGTGGTGAGGATCTCCCGGCGCTCCGGGTCGTGCAACGCGTCATACAGGCGCGCCACCGAACGGGCCGTGTTGCGGAACGCCGGGTGGGTCGTCACGTCGGCCACCCGTTCCCCATAGACGTACACCTCTCGGCCGTCGCGGAGGCTCTCCAGATACTCCGCGCCGGTCAGAGGCTGCGGCGTGATCGCCCGGCTGCTGTTCGTCGTCATCTCCAGCCCTCCCCGTGTCGGTCACTTTCCGGCCGCTGTCGGCCTCAAGCTCGCGCATATCGTGGCACGGCCGGATTCCGGGTAGGAGGCGGCCATGGCCGACCTGGAAGGCGCCCGCTCCGTCGAGATCTCCGCTCCGTTGGCACGCTGCTTTGCCATCGCCGCCGATCTGGACCGCGCCCCGGAATGGCACGGCGCCATGACCGACGTGGATGTGCTGGAGCGTGACCCTGCCGGGCGCGCGACGGTGGTGGAGAGCGAGCTGGATGCCAGCGTCACCCGGGTGCGGATGCGCCTGCGGTTCAGCTACGACGAGCCCCATGCGATCCGCTGGACACGGGAAAGCGGCGATCTGCGTTCGCTGGACGGCTTCTGGCGGTTTGAGCCGCGCGGAACCGCGCTGACCCTCGCCACATATGCGCTGGAGATCGGCGTGGGGCGGCGACTGTCGCTGCTGGTGCGCACGGTCCGCGGGCCCATGCGGGACCGGGTCGAGGCCCTGCTCGCCGATCGACCGGTGGAGGGGCTCAAGGCCCGCGCCGAGGCCGCTGCCTGACAAATTGTCCCCAGGGCCAACCTTCGGCCGTCGTCGGCGTTCCTATAGGTAAAGCGGCCGAATCGAGAGCGTGGGTCGTGGGGGCACGACGTTTTCGCAGTGGGCTGCTAGCGCCCCGGGGGAGCCGCCCCCCGGGGCGCATCACCAGCCCCGGCGGGCGCCTCGCCTGCCCGGTACGGGGCCTACCGGCGTTCGGCCGCAGCGGCCGAACGGTCTACTCGCTCGCCGAGTCTAACCCGTGAGATCGACGGCCACAACGGCTGTTCTCAATCGCTGTTCGGTGTGAGGTATGGCCTTTCGGTGTCTCTCTGATTGATTCACCGGCCGGCGGCCGCGGCGAGCTCCAGCAGCAGCCCGAGCACCCGCCCCGGCCCGTCGTGCATGAGGTTGTGCCGGGTGTCCCATTCGTGGACCGTCCCAATCACCGGACAGCCCGGGAGCACTGAATCCCCGCCCTCCAGGTCCTCCACCAGCGGATCGAACCACCACCCGCCGTGGCAGGCCCCTGGTATCCGGACGAACGTCGCCATCCGGCTGCGGATGCTAACCGCGCGGGGCGATGCCCTGGAGCCCGCCCTGGTCAACCGTGGCTGCCGGCGGCGGAGTGCGCTGAGCCGGGACCCGGTTGCCGGTTGCATCCCGGGCGGTGATCAGCGCCGGATCCCGGCCACCAACGTCTCCCAGTTGCCGGAGGCGATCCGCTCCTGATCGGCGCTCCCCAGCCCCGCGGACTGCAGGAAATGCCCGACGCCGCCCACTGGCCCGGGCCGATAGGGGTAATCGGTGGCGAACAGGAGGCGCTCGGCGCCGACCACCTCCGCGGCCCACCGAAGGTAGCGCTCGCTGTAAACGCCTCCGGCGGTGAGGTAGGCGTTGCGCCGCGCGTACTCCGAGAACGAGTGGGGGAGTTTGGCCTGAGCAGCCAGCCCATCGGCGCGGTCCAGGTAGAACAGGACCACCTCACCCCAGTGCCCCAGCAGCACCTGGAGGTCGGGGAAGCGGTCAAACACGCCGGCCAGCGCCAGTCGGAGGAACTGCACTCCGGTCTCGTAGTGCCAGCCGATGCCGTGGGTGGCAAACGCCGCGTCGATGGCGTCACCGAAACCCGCGTACAGCGCATCCCGGACCCGGCCCTGGGGGGCCTGCGGGTGGACGTAGAGCGGGGCGCGCAACGCGGCGGCGGCCTCGAAGATCGGCCAGTTGTCCGGGTGGTCCAGGTTGCGCTCCCCGGTGCGCCCAAACACCAGGGCGCCGTTGAGGCCGAGCCGGGTGACTGCGCGCTCCAGTTCCTCGGCGGCGGCCGCAGGCGCGGGCATGGCCAGCGTGGCGAACCCCTGCAGGCGGTCCGGATGCGCATTGACCAGTTCGACGATCCGGTCGTTGGTCTCCACCTGGAGACGAGTGGCTGCGTCCGCAGGAAGGTTGTGCAGTCCCGGGGAGGTGAGCGAGATCACCTGAACATCCAGTCCCGCCGCATCCATGGCCGACAGCCGGCGCGCTCCGACCTCCCGCAGCCGCTCGCCGGTCTCGCCCGGAGGGACGCCGGCCGGCGCGTCACCACCCGTGGGCGTTGCCACTCGGCTCCACGCCGCCACGACGTCGTCGGTGACGAAGTGCTCCTCGGTGCCGATCGTCCTCATGTTGCCGTTCTCCTGGTCGAGTACCTGGGGTGCGTCGCCGTGACGATCGCACACCGGCAGCCCCTACCAGGGCCGCCTGATCAGGAAACGGGCTGGTGCTGCGTCGCCGCGGGCTCGGCGGAGAGCGCGAGTCGCCACTGCGCCTGCTTGGCCACGTATTCATGGGGAAGGCGGCGACCGATGGCCTCCAGTGTGGCCAACCAGGCCAGCGCATCGGTCAAGTCGCCCCGCATCGCGGCCTCCTCGGCAAACTCCAGCGTTCGTGCCACGGCATGCTCATGCCTGGCATATCTGGGGTGCGATCGATCCGTCTCGCTCGCACCGATTTGGCGTCCCATCACTTCCCCTTCCCGGCCGCCGCCCCGGGTTGCCGCTGGTTTCGCTTCTGGCGGCCTGACTGGATGGTAGCCCTTCAAGCCCCGGCGTGGCAACGCTTCACCTCGGTGCGAGCGGCCCGTCAGAGCGGGCTATGCCGACGATGGCGCGGTGCTGACCGTCGCCTCCTCCCGCCGGCCGCTGCCCGCCGAGGCGCGCGGCAGCAGCAGGGGAGCGGGAAGAGCGAGAATTCCGGCGGCGGCGATCGCGGCGCGGAGCCCGACCAGCTCGGCCAGCAGGCCCCAGAGGGCGGTCATGACAGCGGTGGCCGCGCTGGTGCTGACCGACCATGCCGACAACGTGCGAGTGATCCGCTCCGGCGCGGTCTGCTGCAGGCGGTGGGTGGCGATGACCGGGTTGAAGATGCCGATGCTGGTCACCAGACCGAGCTGGAGGCCGATGACCAGCAGCAGCCCGCCGGTTCCCGGTGGGATAAAGGCCAGGCCGATCGGCCAGCCCACCGTCAGCGTTCCCGAGATCAGCATCACCCGGCGCTGACCAAAGCGCGCCACCAGGCGCGGCGAGAGCCGGGAGCCGAGCAGCCCGCCGAGGCAGGGTGCGGCGAACGCCAGGCCGTACTGCCAGGGCTGGAAGTGCAGGTGGCCGAGCATCAGGACCGACAGCAGCGGCTCGGTGCACATGATGAGACCGCCCACCAGCAGCCGGTTGAAGAACGGCCCCCGGAGGCCGGGGTGGTTCAGGATGTAGCGCCAGCTGTCGGGGAGGTCACGGAAGCGGGTGCCCGGTCCATCCCGCGGCGGGGGCGGAGGTTCTGCTCCGCCGATCATCCGGATGCCGAGCGCCGACAGGAGATAGCTGACCGCGTCGGCGGTGATGCTGACCGTGGCCCCGAGGAAGCCGATCGCCGCCCCGCCCAGCGGCGGTCCGACCACCAGCGCGCTCCACGTGGTCGATTCAAAGCGCGCGGTGGCCACCAGGAGATCGTCTCGGTCGACCAGCGCGCGCAGGTGCGCGCCACTCGCCGACTGGAAGGCGATCTTGGCCCCGGCCACCACAATCGTGACCAGCAGCAGCTGGGCGAATGTCAGCCACCCCAGGAGGTAGGCGATGGGGATGGTGGCCTGGGCCAGGCATCGGATCAGGTCACAGGCGATCATCACCGGACGCTTGCGCCGGAACTCCACCCAGGGGCCGAGCGGGATGGCGAGCAGCGCGCCCGCAGCCAGCCCGGCCGAGGTCAGCAGCGAGACCTGGCCGGGGCCGGCGCCCAGGACGCGGATGGCGATGATCGACATCGCCCCAAACCCGAACCCGGTTCCGTAGGTGCTGATGGCGTAGGCGGCCCACAGCCACCGATACGAGCGGCCCAGGGATGGTCGTTGGCGCATCGAGGGAAGCGAACCGTTTGACCCGGACGCCACGCCCACAACCGCGCCCGGGGCCCGCACAACCGCCGGTTGTGCCCGTAGGCTCCTGGGATGGATGTCCAGAACGTGCGCGCGTTCGTGGCCGTGGCCGAAGCCGGTCAGTTTCAAACGGCCGGTGTCCGGCTGGGGATCACCCAGCAGGCGGTCTCCAAACGGATTGCGGCCCTGGAGCGGGAGTTGGGTCTCCGGCTGTTTGCCCGGACCCCTCGGGGGGCGCAGCTCACCCTGGACGGACAGGCGCTCCTGCCGCGGGCCAAGGACCTGCTGCGCGCCGAGGCGCGAGCCCTCGCTGCCGTTCGCCCGGCCCGCCGGTCGCTCCGCGTCGACGTCATCAACGTCCGCCTGGCCCCCGGTCAGCTCCTCCAGGACTTTCATGAGCATCACCCGGGCCTCCCGCTGGATGTGGTCACCATGTTTGACGCCGCCGGGGCGATGGAGGTGGTCATGACCGGGGCCATCGATGCCACCTTCCGCGCCGCGCCACTCCCGGGGCTGGCGCTACCGCGCAGCATCCGCGCCCAGCGCGTGTGGGACGAGCCGCTGCTGCTCTGTACCGGCCCGGAGCATCCGCTGGCCGATCGGGCCCGGGTGCGACTGGCCGAGCTGGCTGAGCATCCGGTCTGGATGCCCAGCATCGTGGCCGACACCGAATGGGCCATCTACTACGCCGAGCTGGCGCATACCTTCGGGATCACCGTGGACAGCGCCGGGACGCACTTCGGCGGGACCGCCATGCGCCAGGCCCTGCGCGCCTCGGCACGGCTGGCCACGTTCGTCGGCTCCGCCCAACCCGGTGACGACCTCGACGGGATCCGGCTGATCGAGCTTCACGACCCGGTGCCGGTCTATCCGCACTCGCTGATCTGGCATGAGGACAACCACCACCCGACGCTGGAGCTGCTCATCCGGCACCTGGGCGACCGCCGTGGTCCGCGAGGCGACACCTGGAGCCCAAAGTTCGTTTGACGGAGTCTGCGCCCGGCGGTTAGCGTCCGGGCCTGCGCTGCTGCCCAGGCGGCGCAGCCGATCCAGGGAGAGGCTCATGCAGTTCGGCGTAACCGACCACATCGATGCCAACGGTGTCCCTCCAGCGGAGCTGCTCCAGGAGCGCCTGAGGTTGGTGGAGCGCTACGAGCGGCTCGGCTTTGACCGGTACATGCTCACCGAGCATCACGGCACCCCGCTGAACCTGGTCCCGTCGCCCCACCTGTTCCTGGCCGCGGCATCACAGCGGACCAGCCGGATCCATCTGGGGACGATGGTGACGCTGCTGCCGCTGTACAACCCGATGCGCCTGATTGAGGAGGTGGGCGTGCTGGACCTGCTCACCCAGGGGCGGTTGGAGCTCGGCCTGGGCCGGGGGGTGTCACCGCCGGAGATCGCCACCTACGGGCTTGATCCAGCCCAGACGCGCGAGATCTTCGACGAGACCTTTGAGATTCTGATGAAGGGTCTCTCCGAAGAGGAGCTCACCCATCAGGGGCGCTTCTTCACCATCCGGGACGCCCTCATGGTGGTGCCGCCGGTTCAGAAGCCGCGACCGCCGCTGTGGTACGGCGTGGGCTCGGTGGAGAAGGCCGAGTGGGCGGCCCGCCATGGCATCAACATGATGTCGCTGCTGCCTCCGGAGATGGTGCGCCCGTTCACCGACCGCTTCCTGGAGGTGTGGGAGAACATGCCCCACCCTGAGCGGCCGGCCGCGGACCGGCCACTGCGCGGCGTCAATCGCAATCTGGTGATCGCCGAGGACGAGACCGAGGCGCGCCGGATCGCCGAGGAGGCGTACGGACCGTTCCGCCGGTCGCTCCTGTTCTTGTGGGAGCGCTCCGGGGTGCCGGCGCCACCGGTGTTCCCGCCCACGTTCGCCGAGTGGCAGGCGCGCGGGGGCGCGTTCGCCGGCAACCCCGAGGGAGCGCGCCAGTATGTGGCCGACCAGGTGGAGGTTGCGGGGCTGGACACCATGAGCTTTCACCTGGCGTTCGGCACGCTCGCCTACGAGCATGTCTGCCGGACGGCCGAACTGTTCGCCGCCGAGGTCATGCCGGCGTTCGCTGAAGTGGGGGTGCGGGTGTGAGCACCACCACCTCCGTCGAGGTCCACCGGAACCTCCGGTACGCCACCGCGGGGGAGCGGGAGCTGACACTTGATCTTCACCTCCCCAGCGATCGGCGGGAGCCGTGCCCCATCGTGCTCTATCTACATGGCGGAGCGTTCATGGTGGGCGCCAAGGACGACAACGCCGAGCCCCGGCTGGCGCCGGTGGCCGGCAGCGGCGTTGCGGTGGCCAGTGCCTCATACCGCTTCACCGATGTCGCCCACTACCCGGCTCAGGTGCATGACGTCAAGGCTGCCGTGCGCTGGCTGAAGGCGCACGCCTCCGAGTACGGGTGTCGCAGCGAGCGCGTCGGTGCCTGGGGAGCCTCGGCCGGCGGCTATCTGGCGCTGATGCTGGGACTGACCGCCGGATCGCCCGAGCTGGAGGGAGATCTGGGGGACGATCTGGATCAGAGCAGCGCCGTGGACGCCACCTGCGCCTGGTTTGCCCCGGTCGACATGCTCCACCCGGTGGTCCCCCCGCCGGCGCGGTCGGTGCCGCCGTTCATCATCGGCCCCTGGCCGCCTCCCGGACCGTCGGTTCCCGCCCGGCTGCACGGGCTTCAGGATGTCGCTGATGATCCCGACCGCGTGGCCGCCGCCAGCCCCATCAACCGGGCGCAGCGCGCCCGCGGCGTGTTCCTGCTGATGCACGGGGACGCTGACGCCATGGTCTCCGAGGAGGAGAGCCGGCGGATGCATGAGGCCCTGCTGCGCGCGGGAGCCGACTCAACCTTCCTGTTGCTCCCCGGGGCCAATCATGAAGACCCGCTGTTTCACTCACCGGCGGCACTCGGGGCCGTCGCCGGCTTCTTCGCCGCTGCACTGTGAGAGCGCTTGTACAGACCCGCCAGGGCGGATTCACCGCGCCGGCGCCTGAGCCAGGACGAGGAGT
Source organism: uncultured Solirubrobacteraceae bacterium (assembly GCA_963753235.1). GTDB lineage: Bacteria > Actinomycetota > Thermoleophilia > Solirubrobacterales > Solirubrobacteraceae > Palsa-465. The sequence continues at coordinate 1,031,737 of CAVWBJ010000003.1, forward strand.
TGACCGATGACCCAGTTCGCGATCTTCGACCACATCGAGGACATCCCCGGGACCCCCACCAGCCGGCTGTTCAAGGACCGGCTGGGGCTGATCCGGGATGCTGACCAGGCCGGATTCGCCGGGTACCACGTGGCCGAGCACCACGGCGGGGACCTGTGCCTCGCCCCCAGCCAGGAGATCTTTCTGGCGGCCGCCGCTCAGGTCACCGACAGCATCCGGCTGGGGCCGATGGTCAAGCTGCTCAACATGCACCACCCGGTGCAGATCGTGGAGGATCTGTGCATCACCGACCAGCTGACCGAGGGGCGACTGGACGTAGGGGTGGGCCGCGGGGCGGTCCCCATCGAGCATTACTGGTTCAGCCGTGAGTGGCAGGACTCCCGGGAGCGGTTTGCCGACACGCTGGCCATCATCAAGCGCGCGCTGGCCACCGGCGAGGTGTCAAGTGCGGGCAGCCGGTTCTATGACTTCCCGCCGATGCCCATGGCGACCCGTCCCCATCAGGAGCGGATTCCGTTCTGGTACCCCGGCAGTCCGCAGACCGCCGGGCGCTACGGGATGGGTCTCATGTGGCCGGGCAAGATCGACCAGGCCGCCTACGACCAGTATCTCCAGGCCTGGGCGGACCACAAGGATGACCCAATCCGCTTTGACGGCCCGGGTGATGAGCCCCGCGTCGGCTACAGCCTGCTGCTGGCGATCGCCCCTGACGAGGCCGACGCCCGTGGCGTGGCCCAGCGTGGCATGGACGGCCTCATCCGCCGCACCCGGCAGGCCCACCGGTTCGATCACCTCAAGCTCCCGCCGGACGAGTGTCATGCCGCCCAGGGGGCCCTGCGGGCGATCATCGCCAACATGGATGTGGCCATCCAGTTCGGAGCCGGAACACCGGACCAGATTGCTGAGCGGCTGGCTCGGCTGCTTGACGACGGGTTGTCGGACTACGTCTGCTTCATGTTCCCGGCGGGTGACATGACCATTGATGAGTCGCGGCGCACCCTTGACCTGTTCGTTACCGAGGTACGTCCGCAGCTTGAGCCGGAGACCGCCGCGCGCTGAGCGGACCCCTCCGGGGCGCGCGCCGGTCAGTGGGGAGCGCGCCGGGGCTCCACCAGCCCGTGCTCGTAGGCGAACACGGCGATCTGGACCCGGTCGCGCAACCGCAGCTTGGCCAGAACGCGCGCGACGTGGGTCTTCACGGTGGTTTCGGAGATGGTCAGGGCGGCCGCGATCTCGGCGTTGGAGCAGCCACGCGCAATGAGAGTGACGACCTCCAGCTCACGGGCGGTGAGCTCGTCAAGCTCGGGTGGGATGGGGCCCGGGGCGCGGGCGACGAAGCGCTCAATCAGGCGACGTGTGACCGACGGCGCAATCAGCGCGTCGCCTCGGGCCACGGCGTGCACCGCCTCCACCAGCTGTGCGCTGCCCGCGTCCTTGAGCAGGAACCCGCTGGCGCCCGCCCGGAGCGCCTCAATGACGTATTCGTCCAGGTCGAAGGTGGTCAGGATGAGGACGGGCACCGGATCCTCGGCGTCGGGCCCAGCCAGCTGGCGGGTCGCCTCGATGCCGTCCGTGCCCGGCATGCGGATATCCATCAGGACCGCGTCGGGGGCTCGGCGCCGGGCCAGGTACGCTGCCTCCCGGCCGTCCCGGGCCTCGCCGACGACCTCTATTCCGTGGGACTCCAGGATCATGCGAAAGCCGTCCCGGACGAGGTCCTGATCGTCGGCGATGATGACGCGGAGGGTCACCGCTCACGTCCCAGCGGCAGCGTGGCGGCCACCTGAAAGCCGCCACCGGGCGCGGGGCCGGCATCGAGGGTTCCGCCGACCGCGGCGGCGCGCTCGCGCATGCCGGCAATCCCATGGCCCTCGGCCGGACGGACCGGGGCGGCGGCCGGACCGTCGTCGCAGACCTGGATGACCAGCTCCTCATCCCGGTAATGCAGAGCGACCCGGGCGCACGACCCCGGCGTGTGACGGAGCGTGTTGGTGAGCGCCTCCTGAACGATCCGGTAGGCGGAGAGGGCGACGGTCGCCGGAACCGGGCGGACCTCGCCGATGCGCGACAGGGACACGTCGACGCCGGCGCCGCGGACGGACCGGACCAGATCGTCGAGGCGTTCCAGGTCCGGCGCGGGCTGGCGAGGGGCGGCGGCGGGCGGTGCTCCGATTCGGCGCAGGAGGCCGCGTAACTCCGCCAGGGTCTCCTGTCCGATGGCCTCGATCCGGGCCAGCGCGCTGGCCATGGGGCCGGGGTCTGGTGCCGCCGACTGTCCGGCCTGAGCCTGCACGACCATAACCGTGACACTGTGGGTGAGCACGTCGTGCAGCTCCCGGGCGATGCGGGTGCGCTCCGCTTCGGCCGCCAGCGCCGCTTTCTCCTCACGTTCGCGGGCAAGTTCGACGGTGCGCTCCTCCAACGCCGCGGTCTGTTGGCGGCGGTCGCGCATGAGGGCCCCCAGGATCCAGGCTGCGCCGAACAACGCCGCGTTGGTGGGGATGGCGCTGGCGTCGTCGGTGAGGAGCGGGACGAGCCATACCGCAATCGCCAACGAGCCTGCCGTCGCCCAGCGGGCCAGCGCCATCTCCTCCCAGTTGGCGACCGCATAGGTGGCCGCTATCGGGCCGAGGCCGAGGTGGGTGACCTGACGCGCGGCCAGGGCGATGGTGGCCCAGCCGGTCACCTGCAGGCAGATGAACGGGTAGCGGCGCCACATGAGCAACGGCAGCGTCGACAAGGCCAGGAGGGCGATCGTCAACCAGTCCCGCTGATCGCCGGACTGAAACACGAGCAGGTTGGAAAACTCCAGCGCCGTGACCGCGGCGGCGACCGAGGCGTCAAGCGCGATCCCCCTCCGGCTGGCGGATCCAAGACCCATCGCAGCGCCAATCTAACGCCGGCTGAGCGGCCGCGGGTCCTCCTTGAGGATGACCCACGGTCCTCCCTGAGGCGGCGTTTCCCCGCCGCACGTTCGGTCCCCAGGCCGACGTGAGCTGGGCCACGTGGTCTTAGCCTGGCCCCACCTCAACCGGAGGGGAGAATCCTCGTGCCAGCCACCACCGTTAGGCGTAGCGCCCTCGCCAGGCAGGACCCCGGCCACCGGCCGGGTTCGGCGGCCGGCGGGCGGACTCCACTCGGTCCGACCCTGCTGGTGGTCGGGCTGGCGGCGACGATCAAGCTCGCTCTCGCCGTCCCGTTTCTGAGCCGCTACGGCTGGGACCGTGACGAGCTCTATTTCCTGGCCGCCAGCCGCCACCTGTCCTTCGGCTATGTCGACTTTCCGCCGATGACCGCGGTGATTGGGCGGTTGACGATCGACGCCTTCGGGCCCTCGCTGATCGCTCTGCGGGCCACCGGCGAGGCCGCCGGAGTGGGGGTGGTTGCGCTCGTCGCGCTCTGCGCCCGTGAGCTGGGAGGGGGGATCCGGGCCCAGGCGATCGCGGCGGGCGCGTTTGTGCTCACGCCGTACAGCCTCGGGATCGGGGCCATCTTCCACCCCACCATGTTCGACGTGCTCGCCTGGGTGGCGTTCACCTACCTGGCGCTGCGCATCCTGCGCCGACCCGAGCCGCGCCTGTGGCCATGGCTGGGGCTGATCGCCGGGGTCGGGCTGGAGACCAAGACGACGATCGCGGTCATGCTGGCGGTGTTCGCCGTCGCCCTGGTGGTGCTCGGCCCCCGAGAGGTCCTGGGCAGGTGGGGGCCGTGGCTGGCGGCCGCTGTCGCCCTCGCCGGCCTGGCCCCGTATGTGGGATGGGAGATCACGCACGGCTGGCCCAGCCTGACCTTCCTGCCCAGCCAGAATGCCGCCACCGCCGCCTCAGTGTCGCGGCCCGGCTACCTCGCTGAGCAGCTGGGGTTCTTCGGCGGCGCGGTGGTGCTGGTGGCGGTTGGCGTCCGTGAGCTGTGGCGAGACCCTCGGCTGCGGGCGCTCGCCGTGCTGGCTCCGGTAACGTCACTGCTCTTCCTGGCCGAGCAGGGGCGCAGTTACTACTCACTGCCGGCGATCGCGCTGCCGCTCGCCGCCGGAGCGGTGGCGGCCGAGCGCTGGTGGGCACGATCCCGGCGGCGGGGCCGGGTGGCGGTGCCGCTGCTGGCGGCGCAGCTGGCGGCTCTGGCGGCGGCGGCTCCGCTGGTGTGGCCGGTTCTGCCCACGGCCACCATGGTCGGCACCGGCGACTGGAAGGCGACCTTCTACCAGGACGAGCTCGGCTGGCCGCAACTGGTGGCGCAGACCGCGCGGGCCTGGCGATCGCTGCCGGCCGCTCAACGATCGGACACGGCACTGCTCGCCGACAACTACGGAGAAGCCGGGGCCCTTGACCTCTACGGACGGGCCTGGGGATTGCCGGAGGCGCTCAGCGGCCACCTGTCGTTTCAGTACTGGCGACCGGCCCGGCTGGCCCAACGCCACGGACTTCTGGTGGGGTTCGGTCCCGCCGACGTCCAGCGGATCTGCGTCACCGCGCAGGTGGTGGCGCACATCAGCAACCGCTGGGGGGTTGCCAACCAGGAGAGCGGCCAGTCGGTCGTCTCCTGTGTTCTGCGGGCGCCGCTCGGTCAGCTCTGGACCCGGGAGATTGCGCGCAGCACGCTGTAGCTCCTGGCGGCACCCCATGCGTCCCCACCCCGGTCAGCGATGGCCGGCCGCCGTGCCGGCTCAGAACGAGCGGTAATGCCCGTTGCCGATGACAAAGCCGTGGTTGTTGCCGTTGAAGCACATCACGGTCGCTTCGGCCACGTGACAGGTGACGCCGAGCTGGTTCCACAGCCGTCCCCGCCGTAGCTGAGCCGTCGTGCCCGCGACGAACGAATCCTGGCTCAAGCGCAGCCGGCGAGGCGCACCGGTCACCGCAATCTGCACAAACCCCGGGTCGCCGACCCCCGGCCCCTTCGGCGCCGGGATGCCGCGAGCTGCGCACAGGACCTCGCGGGGCGGCGCTGCGGGGGCATGAATCTCAATCCCGCAGGTGACCTTGCCGCCGAGCGCGCGGAATCCCGTTGCCTTGGAGATGGGTGCAGCCACCGCTGCCGGCGCCATCCCGGTCAGACCGGCGCAGATGGCAAGTGCCGTAAACGACTTGACCCTGGTCATGTCACCCCCTCATCGAACGGCCGCGGCCGACCCGCGAGCCCAGATCCCTATCTACCCGGTTTGGCAGGCCGCACGAATTTACACCCGCGGCCGCCTCAACGTGAAACGGTTTCGGCCGAGGCCAAAATGCCCCGCTCAAACGCGGCTTTCGAGCAGTGCGCACGCCCGCTGTGGCGCCAAGGGAGCCGGCGATCGGTTTGGGCTGATGACCCCTCGCCCGGCGATAGAGTCGGTTCTGGTGGTGAACTTCGCAACCGCGTCGCTGCGCGATGAGTGACAGCCGAGTTGACAAATACGGTGCCCGCCGCAAACGGTGGCGCGACGAGTTCACGGCACTGCGAACCATCCTCCTGGGCACCGAGCTCACTGAAACCTTCAAGTGGTACAAGCCCTGCTACACGCATGATGGCAAGAACATCGCCATCTTTCAGCCGCTCACCGACAGGTGCGCACTCATGTTCTTCCAGTGCGCGCTACTGAATGACCCGCAGGGCCTGCTCCGGGAGCAAGGCGAGAACAGCCGCTCGTCGCTCCGACTGGAGTTCTGCTCGGTTGCCGACGTGACGAGCATGACGCCCGCCGTGCGCGACCTGGTCGCGGACGCCATACGCGTAGAGCAGGCCGGGCTGCGCGTGCCGCCCCCCGCAGCGCCCACCCACCGAGCCTACCCGGCCGAATTGGCGGCGCTCATGGAGGCAGATCCTGCCTTTCGCGACGCATTCGAGCGGCTGACCCCGGGTCGCCAACGTGGCTACCTGCTCCACTTCAACGCCGCCAAGCAATCAGCGACACGGGTGGCTCGCATTGAGCGCGTGCAGGACCGAATCATGGAAGGCTTCGGATTGCACGACTGAGTGTCCTTGGGGCAGGAGGCAGGGCTTGACAAGTTCCGAGCGCCTCGGGAATAGTGTGTTCACGGCGGCGACCGGTCGCCGAGCCATGGAACGTCCGCCCCGGTCGGGGTTCCGTTGGCGAAGGGGATTCGCCCTCTCGGTCGTCGGTGTCACAGGCCATCTTCCGACGTCGCGTCACTGGGGGACGGGAGCGTCAAGAGGAGGCTTGTCGATGACCAGGGACGCTGCGTTCAAGCAGGTTGTCCGGCGCCACGCCGAGGGAACCGGCCAGCGCTACACAGAGGCGCTGATGGATCTGGAGGGTCTCGGCGACCGCATGCATCATGAGCCCTCCGGCGCGCGGCTGCTCGCTCATCTGCGGGAGCGCTACGGCATGGACGCCGTCGCCGCGGCCAGGCTGAGCGTGCACAAGACCTACGTCTTCCGCATTGACCGGAGGGACGGTGAGCCGTGGGTGGCGCGTGCCTTCCCGTCCAGTCGCCCGCGGGCCGGCGTCGAAGGGGACGCGGCGATCCTGCGATTCCTGGAGCGGCACGGCTACCCGGCGGAGCGCCTGGCCGTTGAGAACGCGGTATCGGACTGGGATGGCAGCGCGGTCCTGGTAACGAAATTCGTCGAAGGCGTCCCGCTCCCCGACGGCGCCGAGAAGTTCGCCATCCTGGGCGACCTGCTGGGGCGACTGCATGCGTTGCCGGACGACGAGTCGGTCAGCCGCCCCGGTGGAGCGAGCGGTGAGGACCCCAGCCGTGAAGGCAGTCCGCGTCAGGATCTGTTGGCCGCCCTCTCGTTCCTGGACGCTGTGGACAGGAAGGTCCCGGCCGCCGAGCGCGCCCGGTTTGAACGACTCAGGGACCACGTGCGCTCAGCGGACGACGGTCACGGCCTCCCGGAAGCGTTGCTCCACGGAAATCTTCTCCATGCCCCGGATCACGCCGTCCTGAGCGAACCAGGGCCGGTGGCGATCAACTGGAAGGCGTCCGGGCGAGGGCCACGTCTGGCCGACCTCGCGTACCTGATCTGGGGCACAGGTTCGTGGCGCCCGCGTCAGCCCAACCAGGAGCGGATCGACGCCGCCGTCGAGGCCTACCGTCGACACGTCGAGCCGACCGACGACGAGCTCGACCGGCTGGAGGCGGTCATGTACATCCGGACGCTCTACCTCGCCTGCTTCGGCTACCGACGCGCCCTCACCAACGGGCAGACCTTCAACGAGTGGGGCTTCATCAAACCCCGCCAATACTTCACAGCGACCGCGGCCGCCACCCGAGCCGCGTTCCGCCGGTAGATCCCGCGTGGGAGCACGTTGCACCACCGGGTGAGCCGGCATCGCCCCCATCGGGTGAGCCGGCATCGCCGCCACCCGTCGACTCCGGCGACAAAAACAGCCCTGTGAGGCCCCATTTTGTCGCCGGCGTGGCCAGATCGACACGGCTACCAGCGCCCGGGTCATCTCGCTGGGCCACCATCGATTGTCACGGCGAGCCGGGTGCGCAGAATTGTGCGACCGCTCCCCGGGGACACGTTCCCTGGCCGGCGGCCGAATCAAACCGAAAGGCCACCACGAGCAGGGATTTCTGAGATGCCGGAGGAGGGACTCGAACCCCCGACACGCGGATTATGATTCCGCTCGTTTTCCCAGTGTTTACGGGCGATTCGGGGCGATATTGGACGGCAGGTTGGACTGTCTTGTCAGTGGCCTGCCATCCGCTCGTAGATCGGCGACACCGTTCGGGCGGCCGCGAGTGCGTTTTGGGAAGCGTTGGAAGGGACCCCAGCTCTTGGTCTGTCGCCGGTTAGCGACCTACCCTCGTCTGCATGTCTACTCCGATCGTCGTGCTCATTGGCGCCGGGGCGTCGTTCGCGTCTGGCGACGTTGGTACCGACGAGCGGCCCCCGCTAACGCGTGAGCTCTTTAGCCGTGCCCGCGCTCAGAGGCTCCTGACGACTTACACTCTGGCGCGCGAGGCGCACAGCGTCATCACCCGCGAGATGAGGTCGGACACGACGATCGCGTTTGAAGAGGCGCTCAAGCGACTTCAAACGGACGGCTACCCCCACCACGAGCAGATGGCGGTCGCGGTCCCGCCGTTTCTTCAGGCGCTGCTGTTGGATTACAGCGAGAGCCTCGACGCCCGGTGCGTTCGCTACGGCGTCCTGGTCGACGAGTTGCTCAAGCTTCGAACCACCGTCGTCTTCATCAGTCTGAACTACGACACGCTGCTCGACAATCGCCTCGCCGCGTTCTCGCCGCTCAACTCGATGCATGACTACATCGAGACGCCGCTCGGGTGGTCGCTGATCAAGCCACACGGGTCGGTTGCTTGGTTCTTCGAGCAGCCTGCGGCGTTCGATCCGCGAACGCCCCCAGGGGATCGGCCCATCGTCCGACAAGCCATCGACTGCAAACCCACGACTGCGTTTGACCTCGCTGATCTTCGTGCGTCGGACAGCGGCGACCCCCATGGTCCGTGCGTCCGATACCCGGCCCTTGCTCTCCCAGACGGTCCAAAGGATGAGCTGGTGCTCCCGCCCGAGCACCTCGACCACCTGCGCGGGATTCTCGGAACCTCGCAGGAGATCTATCTGCTGGTGCTTGGCTACAGCGCCCTGGACACTGAGATCCTGAAGTTGATCTCCGACTCGGACTGCAAGGTGCGCCGAATGACCGTCGTCAACTTCGATGTGATTCCGGCTCTCGAAGTCTTCGATCGAATAACCGGACACTGGAATCGAGCCAATTTGGCCTGATGTCTTCGACGGGGCGTACACCGCAGTGGATCGACAAGGATGGGCTGGCCCGTTGGACCGCTGAGTACTTGGGCCGACCGGAATCAGCCAACAATCCAACGGAGCTGCGCCAGGCGATCGCGGAACGTCGCCGTCACGAGGAGATCCAGCGTCGGCTTCCCGGACCCGAGAACATCAGAACAATGCAGTTCTGACCGTCGAGCAGCCGTTGCGGCTGGGCGAAGTGACGCGGGCCTCGCAGGTGCGCAGGCGGGCTTCTGTTCCCCTCACGATCGGTGGGCCAAGACCGGAGGCCTCAGATGACAGGTGCCTCGACAGCGATTCCGTGGTGCTGGCAACCCTGCTGGAGCTGGTGGTCGTAGCTGAGCACAGCGCCGATCGCGCCAGCGTTATGCAGGTCAATCGCGGTGCACAGATGTATGGCGTCGAGCGAGCGGACCTCGACCGGATCGATCCGCGACGCACGCTCGAGCAGCGCTCGACTGAGCGGCACGAGGTTGACGGCGGCGAGGGTGCGCTCGGCCTGCGCTGAGACGCCCTCTCGGCGGCCGAGGCGTCGTAGTTCGACCACGAGCAGCTCGCTCGCGAACCAGGGATCGAACTGCGCGAGCCTCGCGCGGATCGACGCCGCGTCAGGCTCACCAAGCACCACCCGCCCGAGTGCCGACGTATCGACGTAGATGCCGGCCACTCAGTAAGGGCGTTCGCGATCCGACTCGAAGCAGACGGTCGGTCGTCCCGGCGGGATGGGGCGTCGCTGAGGCGATCACCTCGTCGATCACGGCGAGTCGGTCGCGCGAGCGAGCATGCTGCCGTTCGTTGCCCGACGGACGACGATCTCGTCGTGCTCCAGATCGTCGCGGTCGAGTTCGACCCGGAGCTCCTCACCGCTGTCGAGCTTCAACGTCGCTTCTTCGCGCATGACCATAGTGTCGCAGGCCGTTCTATTGATCGGGGTGGGTCGGGCCTTCGATGGTCGCCAGGGCGCCGCGATCGAAGCCGTCGGGGTCCATGAGACGCTGCCAGAGCGCGTCGAGCCGACGCTCGCGCTCGCCCGGCGGCATCTCGGCGATCTCGCGCACGTGGTTCGCGGGTGCGTGGTCAGGCGTCGGCTCGGTCATGTCATCGGGCCCTCCTGCGGAGGTACGCGTTGAGGCGCTCTGCCGGGTCGGTCTCGTCGAGCGGCGGCAGGAGCTTGACGTAGCGCTCTGTCGCCTGCAGCGAGCTATGCCCCATGTACTCCATCAACTCCCGCAGCGTGTAGCCGGCGGCCATCAGGAAGCTCGCGTACGTGTGGCGGCACTCGTGCAGCGTGATCGGCTCGAGCCCCGCGGCCGCCCAGCGCTTGCGGGCGCGCTCGGCGATCTTGCCTGACGTCACCGAGCACAGCGCTGACCGCGCCGTTCTCCCGCCGCCCCTGCCGCATGAACTCACCGAGGAGGATCGGCCGCAGCGGCTCCGCGATCGGCGGCCGACGGCCGGTGCCGGCCCGGCTCTTGGCCTTCCGCACGACGAGCCGGTAGCCGTCGAGCTCGACGTCGGGCCAATCGAGCCGCTTGATCTCGGCTCGCCTGAGGCCCGGCGTAGAAGGCGAGCGCGTACGGAACGGCGTCGGCGGGATCCAAGGCGGCGATGAGGGCGGCTGCCTCGTCGGCGTCGGCGACTCTCGTCCGCGGTTTCTCGTCGTTCGGCGGCAGCTCGATGCCGAGCGAGCGGGTTGCGCTCGACGAGGCGGCGGGTCGGACGGCTCGCCCAACCGTAGATCGCGCGTGCAACGGCGAGGTGGTTCGCGATCCGCGAGCGCGACAGGCCCTCGCGGCTCAGGCGGTCGACCCAGGTCTGCCACTCGCGGTCGTCGATCTCGCCCGCCGGCCGACCGCCAAACTCGGGCATCAGGACGTACCGCAGCGAGCGCTCGTAGCCCTCCAGCGTCGTCGGCGAGTAGCCCGGAGCCCTTCCTGCCGCGGCGACGGCCAACGGCGCCCGCGTGGACGCCGTCGAGCCACTCGTCGGCCAGCTCGCGCGAACGTCGGGCCGGCGGCTTCGGCCTCGGCGACGGCCGCCTGGCCTTTGAGCGTCGCCGCGAGCCAGCTGAGGACCTCCGCGCGGTCCCGGAACGTCGCCGACCACACCATCGCCTGTTGGCTCGAGTCCCAGCGGCGACCGCGGTAGGAGGGCTGGCAGCGGCATCGGGCCGCCTCCGCCGTCGGCGGCGGGGCATCGCGCCTGGTGGCGCACATAGACGCCTGCGGTCTTGGTCTTGCGGTACTCGGGCACGGCGGTCTCCTGATCCGGGTCCATCCAGCGCTACGCCCGGGTCAGGCGGCATCAGGCGGTCTGCTTGAAGAACGAGCGAGCGTTCTCACGGGCCCAGCGCCGCAGCTCGTCAGGCGGCACCTGGACGAGCGCTCCGCAAGGCACAACGCGGATGAAGGGCTGCACGCGCCGCTCGAATGTGTCGACGCTCATGCCGAGCGCCGTCGCGGCCTCCTCGCGCGTGTAGAGAATGCGCTCGACTGGCGGCGACAGGCCGCTGCGCTCGGGCACGCCCGCTCATAGGAACCTGCTCATCGGCGCGGCTGACGACTTGGACCGGGCGAACATCTGACGACTTCCGAGAACCCTGCTCGATTCGTTGGCGGAGAACGCAGATCGCATGGTAGCCTTAATAGCGCCAGACAGCGCTAGATAACTTTAGCGCTAAGCCCAGGAGACCGAGTGAACGATCCCGAGCCCGACCCAAATGACGACCCCTGGATGACGATCGCGGAGTTCGCGGAGGGGATGCGCGTTCGACCGGTGACGGTCCGGTCGTGGATCGCGAAGGGCCAGCTGCAAGGCGACACGCGCCGGGCAGCGGAAGTGGTTGGTCCGCCGTTCGGAGCTGACGCGGATGCTGGAGCAAGGCGACGACTACTGCCGCCCTCCCGCCGCCGCCAGCTCGCTTGGCGCGCCGAGGTCCTGGAACCCGACGACCGTCCGCCGGAGATGTGGGACCGGATGCGATGGACGGGCGATGGAGGCGGAGCGGGAGCGGCAGGAGCGGGACTACACGATCGGCCGACTACGAGTGGGAGATCGCGCTCGAGCAGAGTCGGATGGCTCCGCCTGACGCACGCTTCACCAGCCGGATCCGTCACATCGCCGAGGCAGCCTCGCGCCGGGCGCTGCGATCGAGAGTGCATGGAGGACCAGACTTTCGTGTGGAAGCCGATCCCGGACTCGGCGGGCATGACGCTCTCGTACGAGCTCCGGCCCGGTGGCGCTCGGCCGGGTCCGAAGGACGCATGGGACCGCTTCGACCGCGTCGTCACCCGCCTGGGAACGGCGATGGAGGGCGACTCCGCGAGCGCGGTAGCGAGCGCTCTGCGTGACCTGGCAAGCGCGATGACCGACGTGGCTAACGCGATCGAGAAGCGGCCGGCGCGTGAGACGCCGGCCGAGGGCGCAGCTGAGCCGCCGCAGGCGGATGATCAGTGAGCTGATCGTGAACTCGTGTTGCAAGCCGTCGCCGTGCTCGAGGGGTCCGCTAGGTGGTCCGCAAACTGCGGACCGAAGTGCAGAAACCGATTCCATAGTTCGCGGACCGAGTGACTGGCCGTCCGCCCCGCCATCACTGAGGTTCGGCGCCGGTCGGGTCTTTTTGTGGAGCCCGACTACCCGCCCCCCACGTAGTGAGATGAAAGGTGATTTTGGGCGGGTAGTCGGGCTCCAGTCAAGACCCGGTGTCTGGTGGGTGGATGGCGGGGCGGACGGCTAGTTCAGCGTGTACGACTCGAGGCAGGTAGTACGTGGTTGAGCGACCGGTGGAAATCGGGCCCGGGTCGATACGGGTGGGGCGATTCATAGGAAGGCTGGGGGTGGTGCCGATGCCGGTGATCGAGCGCGGTTTGGGGCTGGCGGATCGGGTTGTACGGAGGCATGTGGCCAAGCTCGAAGAAGTCGGATGGTGTACTGGGATACCGGCAATACGCGGCGACGGAATGCTGGTGTGGATGACGCCGTCGGGGCTCAACGGCGTTGGGCTGGGCGAGCTGCCAGCGCCCCGCGCTCCGGACCCGTTCTCGCCCCGGACCCTGCACACCATCCGGGTCGCACGGGCGGCCGCTGACATCGAGGCCGCCGGCCATCAGTGGATCGCAAGCCGCGAGCTGGCACTTGCACCAGGCCGATGGGGCGCGCAGGTCGCCAACGAGCGCGGCGGCCGGAGCCGCCGGCTGCCGACCTGGTGTTTTGGCCTACGGCCGACGGCGGGCTGCCGGTGGCGGTGGTGGTCGTTCAGGGACAGTCGAACCCCAGACGTGAACGGGCGGCTCTTGAGGGCTGGCAGGCCTCCATCGCGACCGGCCGGTATGCACAGGTCCGCTACCTGGCCGGACCCGCCGCGGCCAGCCACCTGGGGCGCCTGGCAACAGGGATCGGCCTGACCGCCGCGCAGTTCATCGCCGCTGAACGCGTGGTGACGGACGAGGCTCTCGTACTCGCCTCGGTCATGGAGAACGTCGACGAGGCGTCGGTGGCCGTCGAGACGGAGCGAGTACCCGATCCCGACTATCCGCGACCCTCGCCGGAACACGCTGTCCCGCAGCGTTGGGCCACGGAGGAGCCGGTAGAGGCCCCCGAGCAGGCCGAAGAACGCCAGAAGCTAATCAACGACGTGCTCAGCCGCGGGGAGCAGCACGCCGGCGGCGCTGGCGACTGGGAGCGACGTAGCGATCGGGCGCAGGGCCGTCCCGATTGCCGGGGCCATGCGCGAATTTTTGCGGACGCCTCTTATGCGGCAGGCGACTCGCCACTCGGGCGCGACGGGCGACTCGCCGGATGCTTGGGCGCGTGCCAGGATCGGCGTACGCTGGCGTGATGGACGCGGGTGTGTACCGCTTTACCGAGCTTGGTTGGCTGCAGTTTGAGCGCCTTTGCGTGAGCTGATAGGGATGCGTGCTGGCGTGGCGGCGTCTGATTGGAAGCGCCATGCCGACGGCGTCAGCTCGGTGCTGGTCGAGTGCGATCTGCCGCATCCGCTGACCGGCGAGCCGCTTCGGGGTCGGTTTGTGTGGTGATCAGCTGGTGGCGCCGAGGACAAACATCCAGGCCGCGCAGTTCCGGTGCGCGGTTCAGCGAGCGGCGGCGGTACCTTACGAGTACGGCCTGGCCCGATGCGCGCGTTGGTGTTGACGAATATCGATGCTCAGGGCGCCGCCGGCTGGGGTCGGGCAACGCAGCGCAGGTGATCGACATGCACGGGCTCAGCGCGATCGTCGATCGGGATCCCGAGTTGCGCCGCCGTCTTCCCTGGCTACTGGGTGTGCGTGACGATTCGAACCAGCTCGTCGTGGCACCGTTGCTCGAGCGCTCTCATTGGATTATGGGGCAGCGCGGTTGGTGGGCCCGGATCTTTGTGCCGACGCCTGCTTATGCGCGCATGCTTGATGTGCTCCGGCGCTATGGGTTCGCGGTCGTGACTGGTAGCCGGAGATGGGCAAGACCGCGATCGCGCGGATGATCGGCCTCGCACAGCTGACCGATGGGTGGGAGGTGCATGAGTGCGTCCGTTGTCCGTCTGAGCTGTGGGAACGGTTTGACCAGGATCGCAAGCAGGTGTTCATCGCGGATGACGCATTCGGCTCGACGGAATACCAGCCGGAATCGGCGGAGCGCTGGGCCCGCGAGCTTGATGGGATTTTGCGGGCGATGGATGATCGGCATTGGCTGATCTGGACCTCGCGACCGGCGCCGCTGCGCGCCGGGTTGCGTCGCGTAATCGTGAACGTGGCGCCGAACGTTTCCCGCAGCCCGCAGAGGTCCAGGTCGATGCGGCGGAGTTGGATGTGGCCGACAAAGCGCTGATCCTTTTTCGCCACGCTCGGGCGGCCCGGTTGGACATGACCTCGATTGACCTTGTCCGGGCTCACGGGCGGAGGATTGTCGAGCACAGGCACTTCACGCCCGAGCGGATCCGAAGGTTCGTTAGCGGTCGGCTACGCGGGCTCGCGCGCGCCAAGACCACCAACGAGACGCGGGTCGCCGCGGCGGTTGACGCAGAGATCCAGGAGCCAACGAAGGCGATGAAATCGTCGTATCGAGGCGCTCTCCGGCGAGCATCGCGCGTTGCTGGTCGCACTGCTCGATACGCCGCCCGGGCTGGTCGAGGAGCGCGAAATCGTGGCCGCCACCAGCACCGCCACTCCGACGCTGGCCTGTCACGGCCGCCCAGCGAGTTGATCGATCGGTTGACAGATCACTTGGTGCGTGTGGTACCGCCGACGAGCATCAGCTGGGTGCACCCGAGCTGGCGCGATCTCGTGATCGAGCAGCTGCGCCGAGACGATGAAGCCCGACGCAGCTTCTTGATGCGGTCCGGGATTCATGGTGCTCTCGCTCGCCTTATCCGTGGAGGGCGGAACGGCGGGAGAGAGGATGCTCCCGTTGCTCATCAGCGACCGCGACTGGGACACGCTCACCGACCGCGTTCTCGAGCTGCTGCCCGAACTCGACAACGTCGATCTCTACCGCCTGCTGTCTGGGATCGGCGAAGGCAAGCAGACCGGGCTCGATCAGCACAACGCGCGCGAGCTATCGGCGCTCACACGCACGATCCTCGACAGCACATGCGCCCTTTGGGACGACCGTCGAGGACCGATACCCGTGGCGCTGCTCGAGGCGTGGTGCTAGCGACGGCGAGCGTCAATCCGAAACCGAAGCTGCCCGCGTTGGCGGCCACCTGGATCGAGCTGCTGCCAGTGGGTCCGCTTGACGTTCGCTCGAGCGGCGACCTGGCGCGCTGGGAGGAATGGCTCGCGCTCGTGCGTACTCTCACCGGCTACCGCGAGGCGGATTTGAGTCAGTTCGGTTATCCCGAGCGCCAGCGCGACTCCATGGCCGAGCTCTTGTCTCAGACCAGCCGACTCGTCGAGTGCGGCGAAGCTCCCCAACAGCATGAGCGCCTCTGCCGTCTAGTTCGCCAGGTGCTCGAGTTGCCGGTACCGCAGTCCGCGTGGCCCTTCACCGGCGAGGCGCGTCACTGGGTTCTCGCCGTGAGCGATGCCGACGAACCGCCGCCGCTTAAGCCCCTCGAACGTCGCGCCTACGAGGCGGCTCCTTCGATCGTCGACCGTGTCCTCCAGGACCTCGAAGCACGATCCAGCCGCGGCGAGAGGAACGCTGGCGATTAGTGCACGACTCGGTCCGCGATCTGTGTGCACACAAGGGTCCGGGCGGCTGGAGACGCGCTCGTCGTCGCTGCTGGTGGCCGAGCTCCCGCCGTCGGCCTCGCTGCCCTCCGTCAGAATCGTGCGAACGCACTCAATGGCCGTGGGGCTTTGTCGACCGGCGTCGCAGGCAATCCCAGGCGTCGCCAATCTCGTTGGACTGACGTTGGACTGTTCGTTGGACTGTTTTGTCAGCCAGCGAGCGGTTTCTGGCGGTTCATAGCGGTCGACACCCGCGCCGCCAAATCCGCCCAACCCCCAACAACCACGGGCTTTTCCTGCAAACAACCTGATGCCGGAGGAGGGACTCGAACCCCCGACACGCGGATTATGATTCCGCTGCTCTAACCGACTGAGCTACTCCGGCGAGGGAGGGCCAGTCTACCGGGGAGACGGCCGATCGTATGATGCGCCCGCCCATGACGATGCTGCTCGCCTACCCCAATGTCTCCGAGGGGCGGGACACCGAGGCGATCGCCCGGATCGGGGCTGCGTTTGGGCCCGGACTACTCGACGTGCACTCCGATGTCGACCACCATCGCAGCGCGTTCACGCTGGCCGGACGGCCCGGCGAGCTGGCCGAGGCGGTCCGCGATGGAGCGGCCACCGCCATCCGGCTGATCCGGATCGATGCCCATGAGGGCGTCCATCCCCGGGTGGGCGCCATCGACGTCGCGCCCACCATCTACCTGGCCGAGGCCGACCGGGGGGCGGCCGCGGCCGAGGCGCTGGTGCTCGCCGATCTTCTGGGCAGCGACCTCCAGCTGCCGGTGTTCCTGTACGGGACGCTGGCCGGGGGACGCACCCGGGCCGAGCTGCGCCGCGGGGGCCCGGCGGAACTGGCCCGGCGGATCGCCGCCGGGGAGCTGGAGCCGGACTTCGGGCCGGCGCAGCTGCATCCCACGGCCGGGGCGGTGCTGGTCGCTGCCCGGCCGCCGCTGGTGGCGTTCAACGTGGAGCTGGAGCCGCCGGCCACCGTGGAGCTGGCCAAGCAGATCGCCGCCCTCATCCGGGAGGGAGGGGCGGAGGGGCTGCCCGGCCTGCGCGCGATCGGCCTGTGGCTGAGTGAGTCCGGCCTGGCCCAGGTGTCGACCAACGTCGAGGACCATGCGGCCACGCCGCTGGCCGAGGTCGTCGCCGCCGTCGCCCGCCATGCGCCCGTGGCGGGCGCCGAGCTGGTCGGCCTGGCCCCCAAAGCGGCCTTCCGCGGTTTCCCACAGGAGATTCCGCTGCGGGGCTACGCGACCATCGAGGATTCGGTGCAAACCCGCCTGCACACCGCGTAAGCTCTGTACCCACACCATGGCCCAGACGAAGCGCAAACGCCGCACCAAGCACCGCGGAAACGCCGCCGGGGTGGTGGAGGTGCGCGGGCGCACCGGCCGACCGCCCACCCAGAACGAGAAGAAGAAGCAGACCCGGGAGCAGGCCCGGGAGAAGCGGCTCAACACGCCGCCCACCTGGCGGGCCTCGCTGAACCGGGCACTGCTGGCCTCAGGGTTCATGTTCATCCTGCTGCTGATCACGTCGAAGTTCAACGTGGTCGCCTCCGTGCTGTTCGCCGTGCTGGCGCTCGCCATCTATGTGCCCTCCGGCTACTACCTGGAGAGCTTTCTGTATCGCCGCCGGATGGCCAAGCGCGCTCAGCAGGGCGGGCGATGATCGACGCGCGCATGTTCACCGTCGGGCCGCTGCAGGAGAACTGCTACTTCGTGCGGGCCCCCGGCGCCGAACGGGCGGTGATCGTCGACCCCGGCGACGAGGCCGAGCGCCTGCTGGAGGCGCTCAAGGCGCTGAACATCACCACCGTCGAGGCCATCCTCCTCACCCACACCCACTTTGACCACGTCGGCGCGGTGGCCCCGGTGGCCCGTGCCACCGGCGCTCCGGTGTACTGCCCGGAGCTGGAGACGCAGGTGCTCGCCGACATCAACGAGTACGTCCGCTTCCCGGGCTTCGGTCCGTTTGAGAGCTACGACGCCGACGAGACCGTCACCGGCGGGCAGACCCTGAGCCTGGCCGGGCTGGACTTTGAGGTCAGCTTCGTTCCCGGACACAGTCCCGGCCACGTGGCCTACGCGCTCCCGGAGCACGGCGCGCTGTTCTCCGGCGACGTCCTGTTCCAGGGCTCGGTGGGACGGGTCGATCTGCCCGGCGGCGACTGGCCGACGCTGCTGGCGTCCATACAGCAACTGCTCGACGCCTATCCCGCGGAGACGACCGTCTACCCCGGGCACATGGGGCTGACCACGCTCGGCGCCGAGCGTCAGACCAACCCGTTCCTGCGCGAGCTCGCGCACCATTCCTAGCCCCGGAGCTCATCCGTGAGCCAGATCCAGGCCCCCCGGGGTACGTTCGATGTGCTTCCCGCCGACGCCGAGCGCCGCTCGGTGCTGGAGCACCACGCCCGGCGGATCCTGGGCGCGGCCGGCTACGGCCGGATCGAGACCCCGACGTTTGAGGCCACCGAGCTGTTCGCGCGCGGGGTGGGGGAGGCCACCGACATCGTCCAGAAGGAGATGTACACGTTCGACGACGGGGGTGGCCGGTCGCTGACGTTGCGCCCAGAGGTCACCGCGCCGATCTGCCGCGCCTACCTGGAGCACGGCATGCACAAGCTGGCCCAGCCGGTGAAGCTGTGGTACCTGAGCAGCTGCTTCCGGGCCGAGGCCCCCCAGCGCGGGCGCTACCGCCAGTTCTGGCAGTTCGGCGCCGAGGCGATCGGATCCCCGGGCGCCGAGACCGACGCCGAGCTCATCCTGCTGCTGTCCGAGCTGCTCAGCGCGGTGGGGGCCAAGGGGGTGAGGCTGCGCCTGTCCAGCCTGGGCACGCCCGCCACCCGGGCGGAGTACCGCGAGGAGCTGACCACGTTCCTGCGCGCCCACCAGGACGGGCTCTCCCCGGAGGTGGTGGCCCGGATCGACCTCAACCCGATGCGGGCCTTCGACGCCGGCGATCGCCGGACCCAGGAGACGATGCGCGACGCGCCGCAGCTCCTGGATCGCCTGGCCCCCGACGATGCCGAGCACTTCGCCCAGGTGCGTCAACTCCTCGACGATGCCGGTCAGCCCTACCAGCTGGATCCCACGCTCGTGCGTGGGCTGGACTACTACACGCGGACGGTGTTTGAGTTCACCTCTGACGCCCTCGGCGCTCAGTCCGGCGTCGGCGGCGGCGGGCGCTATGACGGCCTGATGGAGCAGCTGGGAGGCGCCCCCACCCCGGCCTCCGGCTGGGCCGCCGGGGTGGAGCGGATGCTGCTGGCCGCGGGCGAGCAACCGGTGGCGCCGGAGCTCGTCGACCTGTTCGTGGCCCTCGCCCCCTCAGACCACGGCGCCGCCGCCCGGACCGCGTTTGAGCTCGCCCATGAGGCCCGCCGGGCCGGTCTGCGCGCCCAGATGGAGCTGGCCGGCCGCGGGCTGAAGGGACAGCTCAAGCACGCAGACCGCATCCGCGCGCGCTACGTTGCGATCATCGAGGACATGAGTCAGGCCAGCCTGAAGAACATGCAATCCGGCGAGCAGGTCCAGCTTGAGCCGGCAGCCGTCATCCCGGCGATCCTGCGCGGGAGCCGGCTGGCGTGAAGCAGGCTCCCCGGGCGAACATCTATCGCGACAGCTGGGTGGGGGATCTCGATGCGCGCCGCGCCGGCAGCTTCGCCCGCGTGTCCGGCTGGGTGCACCGCCGGCGGGACCACGGCGGCCTGATCTTCATCGATCTCCGCGAGCGTTCGGGGATCCTGCAGCTGGTGTTCAATCCGGAGACCGCTCCGGGCGCTCACGCCGAGGCCCATAGGCTCCGCTCCGAGGACGTCATCACCGCCTCCGGTGACATCGCCAAACGCGCCCCGGAGAACGTCAATCCCAACCTGCCCACCGGCGAGATTGAGCTGGTGGTGGAGGACCTGGAGATCCTGGCCGACGCCGAAACGCCGCCGTTCCCAGTGGACGAGGACATCGCCGTCGACGAGAACCTGCGGCTGCGCCACCGCTCGTTGGACCTGCGCCGCGGTCCGATGCAGGAGGCCCTCGCGCTCCGCCATCAGGTCATCCGCACCATCCGCGGCGCGCTTGACGAGCGTGACTTCCTGGAGATTGAGACGCCGTTTCTGACCCGCTCCACCCCGGAGGGGGCGCGGGACTTCCTGGTGCCGGCCCGCATCGCTCCGGGCTCGTTCTACGCGCTGCCCCAGTCCCCGCAGCTGTTCAAGCAGCTGCTCATGGTGGGCGGCCTGGAGCGGTACTACCAGATCGTCCGCTGCTTTCGCGACGAGGACGCCCGCGCCGACCGCCTGCCGGAGTTCACCCAGCTGGACGTGGAGATGGGGTTCGTCGAGGAGGAGGACGTGCTGGAGACCTCCGAGGCGGTCATGGGGGCGGTGTTCCGGGAGGCCGGCTTCGACGTGCCGGCGCCCCCCTGGCCCCGGATGACCCACGCCGAGGCGGTGGGCCGGTTCGGTTCTGACCGGCCGGACACCCGCTTCGGGCTGGAGCTGGTCGACCTGGGGTCAGCGGTGGCCCACACGGAGTTCAAGGTGTTCTCCGGGGCGCTGAGCGGCGGGGGCGTGGTGCGCGGAATCAACGCCGGCCGGCGGGAGCTGGCCCGGTCGGACCTGGACGGGCTCACCGAACTGGCCAGGCAGCATGGGGCCAAGGGTCTGGTGTGGGCGTTCGTGACGGAGGGGACCGACCATGAGCCGTGGCGGTCGCCGATCGCCAAGTTCCTCACGGCGGCCGAGATCGACGCCATCACCCGTGCGCTGGACGCCCAGCCCGGGGACGTGCTGTTCATCGTGGCCGACGCCGCGCCGGTGGCCGCCCAGGTCCTGGGGGCGCTGCGGCTGGAGCTGGCCCGCCGGTTTGCGCTGGTGCCGGAGGGCTCCCATGACATCCGGTGGGTGATTCAGTTCCCGATGTTCACCTACAAGCCCGACGAGGACCGCTGGGACGCCGAGCATCACCCGTTCACCGCTCCGGCCACCCCGGCCGGTCGCCCCGCCACCGCTGCCGACCTGGACGACCCGGCCAGCCTGCTCTCCCGTTCCTACGATCTCGTCCTCGATGGCAACGAGATCGGCGGCGGCTCGATCCGTAACCATCGCAGCGACGTTCAGCAGCGAGTGTTTGAGCTGATCGGCATCGACGAGCAGGACGCGCAGGCGCGGTTCGGCTTCCTGCTGGACGCCCTGCGCTACGGCGCCCCGCCCCACGGCGGGATCGCCATGGGGATCGACCGCATCGTGGCGCTGCTGGCCGGACGCGACAACATCCGCGAGGTCATCGCCTTCCCCAAGTCCACCAGCGGCGCCGACCCGCTCACCGGGGCGCCGGCGCCGGTCGACGAGGTCCAGCTGCGCGAGCTCGGCCTGCGCCTGCGCGCCGCGTCATCGTAGTCGGCCCATCCGAGATCGAACCGTCACATAAGCGGTCATATTCGGCTTAGTTGACACCTCGGCGCGCCGAACGCAGCGGGGCCGGGGTCGGTCCGCGCCGCGGTGGGCCGCGCGCACGGTAGGCTGCCTCCGCCATGGAGTTCGACCGCGCCGACAACCACTACGTGGTGCGGCTGATCCCGCCCCGGCCCACGTTCCCCGACGACATCACCACGGAGGAGCAGGCGGTGATGGCCGCCCACGCCGGCTACTACGAGGAGCTGATGAAGGCCGGCCGGATCGTCGTCTACGGGCCGGTGCGGCCGCACCGGCGCCTGGGGGCTCGGCGTCCTGCACGGTGAGAGCGAGGACGAGGTGCGCGGCCTGGTGCAGGCCGATCCGGCGGTCGTGGCCGGTCTCATGACCCCGGAGCTGGGCACGATGCCGGTGGCCATCGTGAAGCGCTAGACGGCCCCGCCCAGCCGCCTCTCTATCCTCGCGCTCATGGATGCGCTCGCCTTCGAGCATCACCTGACCTCTCCGCAGGGCCTGGGCCACCACCCGGCTCACGCGCACACCATCACCACCGGCGGCGGCGCCTGCTGTGACGAGGTCACGTTCTCGATCGCCGTCGAGAACGACCGCGTCACCGACGCCGGGTTCACCGCCCGCGGCTGCGGGGCCACCAGCGCCGCGGCCAGCGCGGCCGTGACGCTGGTCGCAGACACCCCCATCCTTCAGGCGGCCGGCATCGGGCCCCACCAGATCGCCGAGGAACTCGGCGGCCTGAGCCTGGCCAAGCGCCACGCCGCCGACGTCGCCGCCGAGGGCCTGGCCCGGGCGCTGGGTGCCGCCGTCCGCGCTGACGCCCACCTCCCAGCGAACCCCGATCGCACCCTGGTGGCCATGAGCGGCGGGGTCGACAGCGCGGTGGCCGCCCATCTCACCGCTCAGACCGGCCCCGCGGTGGCGGTCACCCTGGAGCTGTGGGCCGACGCCGACAACGATGCCGAGCGCAGCTGCTGCTCGGCCTCCGCGGTCGCCCAGGCGCGGGCCCTGGCCCACCAGATGGGCCTGCCGCACCTGACCATCGACCTCAGGGCGGAATTCCGCCAAGGGGTGGTGGAGCCGTTCATCGCCGGGTATGCCGACGGGGAGACTCCCAACCCGTGCGTCGGGCTGCAACGGCCACGTCCGGCTTGACGCCATGCTGGAGCTCGCCGACCGCCTCGGCTGCGCCGGGCTCGCCACCGGACACTACGCCCGTACGGCCGAGCCGGATGACGCTCGCGGTCCGCTCCTGCGCGCCGCCGCCGATCCGGCCAAGGACCAGACGTACATGCTGGCCGCCCTGGCACCGGCGTCCCTGGCCCGGCTGCGGTTCCCGCTGGGCAACCTGCACAAGTCCGAGGTCCGCAACATCGCCGCCGCCGCCGGCCTCCCGGTGGCCGCCAAGCCCGACTCCCAGGACCTGTGCTTCCTGGCCGGTACCACCCGCCAGCAGTTTTTGGCCCGCCACGGCGACATCCCCAACCGCCCGGGGCCGATCGTCACCACCACGGGGACCCAGGTCGGCGCGCACAACGGCCAGCATCTGTTCACCGTGGGCCAGCGTCGCGGCCTGCACGTCCACCACTCCGAGCCGCTCTACGTCCTGGACAAGGACGCCGTCACCGCCACGGTGACCGTCGGCCCCCAAGGAGCAGCTGCGCACCGACCGCGTCGCGGTCCGCGCACGCTCGGCTGCACCGCGACGGCGCCCGCGTGGACCGGGTCAAGCTGCGCTACCGCTCACGGCCGCTCCGGGCCCACGTCTCGACCAGCCGGCGCCGGGCCGCCACCGGGCGCTGGCAGCTCAGCCTCCAGGACGCCGCCGACGGCGCCGCTCCCGGCCAGCTCGCCTGCCTGATGGACGGCGACCTGGTCGTCGGCTGGGGCACGATCACGCGCGGCTGAACCCCCGCCTACACTCCAGGATCCGTATGACCTCTGACGAGATCCGCCGCACGTTTCTGGAGTACTTCGAGCAGCAACGGCCACCTGAGGCTGCCGTCGGCGATCGCTGGTGCCGGCCGAGCATGACCCGTCCGCGCTGTTCACGGTCGCCGGGATGCACCCGCTCAAGCCGTACTTCGCCGGCGCTGAAACGCCGCCGCGCTCCGCGGGTGACCACCTGCCAGAAGGTGTTCCGCACGCCGGACATCGAGATCATCGGTACCACCACCCGGCACCTGACGTTCTTTGAGATGCTCGGCAACTTCAGCTTCGGGGACTACTTCAAGCGCGAGGCGACCCGGTTTGCCTGGGAGCTGTCGACGCAGGGCTTCGGCTTCACGCCGGACGACATCTGGATCACCGTGTTCGCCGGCGACGAGGAGCTCGGCCTGGGCCCGGACGAGGAGGCGATTCAGGCCTGGATGGACATCGGCGTCCCCCGGGAGCGGATCGTCGAGTGCCCGCGCTCGGAGAACTTCTGGCAGGCCGGACCGACCGGTCCATGCGGGCCCGTGCTCAGAGCTGTACCTCGACCGGGGTCTGGACTTCGGCAAGTCCGACGATCTGCCCGGCGGCGAGAACGAGCGCTTCCTGGAGTACTGGAACCTGGTGTTCATGGAGATGGACCAGAACCCCATCAACGTGCTCACCCCGCTGCCGGCCAAGAACATCGACACCGGCCTGGGCCTCAACCGGATGGCGGCCATCCTCCAGGGCAAGGAGACGGTGTTTGAGACCGACCAGTTCGCGCCGCTCATCGCACTCGGCGAGGAGCTATCCGGCCGGCGCTACGGGGCCGAGTACGCCACCGACCGCTCGCTGCGCGTGCTCGCCGACCACGCCCGGGCGATGACCTTCCTGCTCGCCGACGGCGTCGTCCCGTCCAACGAGGACCGCGGCTACGTGCTGCGCCGGGTCATGCGCCGCGCCATCCAGCAGGGCCGCTCGCTCGGGCCTGGACCCGGGCTTCCTGCACCGCTACGCCGATGTGGTCACCGAGCTGATGGGCGGCGCATTACCCGGAGCTGCGCGACCAGCACGATCTCGTCCGCCGCTGGATGGCTGCCGAAGAGGAGAGCTTCGGCCGCACCCTGGAGCAGGGCCTCAGGCGCCTGGACGAGCTCATCGCCCGCGCCCGCGACGAGCAGGCGGAGGGCATCACCGGCGCCGACGCGTTCCTCCTGCACGATACGTACGGATTTCCCATCGACCTCACGCTGGAGATCGTGGCCGAGCATGACCTGGGGGTCGACGAGGCGGGCTTTGAGGCGCTGATGGACGACCAGCGCACCCGGGCCCGGGCCGGCTCCCAGCGCGGGCAGGGCCCCGACGAGCTGCGGGAGCGGGCGACTGCCCTCTCCGGCCGCGCCGGCTTTGCCACCGAGTTCGTCGGCTATGAGACCACCGATGCCGAGACGACGATCGGGGCGGTCGGCCGGGACAACGGGGAGGTGCTGGTCAAGCTCCTGGAGTCGCCGTTCTACGCCACCGGGGGCGGCCAGGTCGCCGATTCCGGCGTGGTGGAATGCGAGTCCGGCGCCTGCCGAGCCCGGGTCACCGACGTTATCCGCCTCGGGACCGATCAGGTCGTTCGCCTCCAGCCCGAGCATGGGAACTTTGAGCCGGGCGAGCGGGTCGTCGCCCACGTTGACCGGGCCACCCGCCACGCCACCGCCTGCAACCACACCGCCACCCACCTGCTGCACGCCGCCCTCCGCCGCCGGCTGGGCGATCACGTCCACCAGGCCGGCTCCTATGTCGGCCCGGACAAGCTGCGCTTTGACTTCACCCATTCCAGCGGCCTGAGCGCCGACGAGCTGCGCTCGGTGGAGGACGACGTCAACGGCTGGATCCTGGAGAGCCTGCCGGTGCGGGCTCTGACCACCACGCTGGACGAGGCCAAGAGCCTGGGCGCCATGGCCCTGTTCGGCGAGAAGTACGGCGATGTGGTGCGCATGGTGGAGGTGGGCGACGGGTCATTCTCCCGGGAGCTGTGCGGCGGCACCCACGTGCGCACCACCGCGGAGATCGGCTTGTTCCGCGATGCTGGCCGAGACCTCCAGTGCCGCCAACGTCCGGCGCATTGAGGCCATCACCGGCCCGGAGGCGGTCGGCTTTGCCCGCCACCGAGACCGCCAGCTGGAGCAGGTGGCCGAGCGCCTGCGGGTACCCGCCGACCGGGCTCCGGAGACGGTGGACAGGCTGGCCGAACGGGTGCGCGAGCTGGAGAAGGCGGTGCGGACCGCCCGGGCCGGCAACGGCGCGCGTCGACCTCGACGGGCTGGTCGGCGATGCCACCGAGTCCGACGGGGCGAAGGTTCTCACGGCGGCCGTCGAGGTCGCCGACGGCGAGGCGCTGCTGGAGCTCACTGACCGGCTCAAGGGGCGGCTGGGCGATGCGGCGATCGTGCTCGGCCGCGCCGGAGACGGGCGCGTCGACCTGGTGGCCAGCGTGGCGCCCGCGCTCGTCCAGCGCGGGATCCGAGCCGGTGAGATCGTCAAAGCGGCCGCGGCCGAGGTCGGGGGAGGCGGCGGCGGGCGGGACACGCTGGCCCGCGCGGGCGGCCGCGACCCGGAGCGGCTGCCGGCCGCCATCGACGCCGCGCGGGCGGCGATCGAGGCCGCCCTCGACGCCTGAGACGATGCGCGTCCTCGCCTTGGACTACGGTAAGGCCCGCTGTGGATGTGCTGTCTCTGACCCCACCGGGACATTGGCGACACCGATTGACCCCGTGACCCAACCGGCCTCCCGCCGCGGGCTGGCCCGCCTGCGCGACCTGGTGGCCGGGCTCGGCGCCGAGCGCGTGGTGGTCGGCCTGCCGCTGTCGCTGTCCGGCGGTGACTCCGCCCAGACCGCCGAGGCCCGGGCCTTCGCCGCCACGCTCGCCGACGGCTACCGGTCCCGGTGGAGCTCTACGACGAGCGCTTCACCACCCAGCTGGCCGCGCGCTCGGGCGGGCGGGCCAGCGAGGACTCACGCGCCGCTGCCCACCTGCTGGAGGGCTGGCTGGCGCGCCACCGGCAACCGGACCACGCCGCCCATGGCTGACGGCGGCGAGCGCACCGCCGAGGAGCGAGAGGCGGCCCGCCTGGAGCGGGAGCGCCGCCGTGCCGGCCTGTTCAACGACCCCGGCGAGCACCTGCCGCCGGTCGGCCGCCGCGGTCCTGAGCCGCCCCCCACCTCCGAATACAACGTGTTCACCGAGGAGGGCTTCGCCGACGACGAGGAGGAGCTCGACGACGCGCCGTTCCACGGCCAGGACCAGGGCCAGGGCCACCACGATGACCAGGACCATGACCAGGACCAGGACCAGGAAGACGAGGACGACGAGGAGGCGGAGGCGGAGCGGCCCTCCGGGACCCGCCGGGTCAGCCGGCTGGAGGGCGCGCCGCGCTCCGGCCGGGCCCGCCCGCAGCGCTCCCAACGTCCCCCGCGCCCACCGCGCTCGTCGCGCCGGACGGGTGCAGCTCGCCCGCCGCGTCCGCCCCGCTCCCGGCGCGGCGGCACCGAGGGGGCATCCCGGCGCGGGCATTCCTGGCTGGGCCGGATGGTGGCCGTGATCCTGGTTGTCCTGGCGGCGGCGCTCATCTGGTTTGCCGTCGAGCTGTTCCAGCCGTTTGGCAGCTCGCCCCATGGCCGGGTCACGGTGACGATCCCGGCGCATTCCGGAGCCCATCAGATCGGCAACCTGCTGGCCCGGGAGGGCGTGGTCCCTTCCGGATTCTTCTTTGAGGTGCGGGCGGCGCTGGAGGGCGACCGCAGCAAGCTGCGCTCTGGCACGTACCGGCTCCAGCAGGGCATGTCCTACGCGGCGGTCCTGACCAAGTTGACCACCCCGCCGCCGACGGTCCCCACCAGCCAGCTGACGATTGCCGAGGGCCACACCCGCCAGTACGTGAGCCGTCTCCTGCGCCACCAGGGGATCAAGGGCAGCTATCTGGCCGCCACCCGGAGCTCGCCGGTGCTCAAGCCGCAGGCCTACGGGGCTCCGCGGCATGTCGCCTCTCTGGAGGGCTTTCTGTTCCCTGACACCTTCCGGCTGGTTGACCCGGTCAAGATCCCGGCGCTCGTGGCGGACCAGTTGCGGGACTTCAAGCAGCGCTTTGCCACCGTCAATCTGCGCTACGCCCGCTCCAAGCATCTGACCCCGTATGACGTGGTGACGATCGCCTCGCTGATTGAGGGCGAGGCGGCGACCCCGCATGACCTGCCGCTGGTGGCCTCGGTCATCTACAACCGGCTGGCCGACGGCATGCTGCTCGGCCTGGACTCCACCACCCGCTACGCCACCGGCAACTTCACCGGCCAGCTCACCGAGTCCCAGCTCCATAGCCCGTCGCCGTACAACACCCGGGTGCATGCGGGGCTGCCGCCGACGCCGATCGACAGCCCCGGGATGGCCGCTCTCCAGGCCGCCGCCCACCCGGCGAAGACCAACTACCTGTACTTCTTCACCAAGCCGTGCACCAACCACAGCGTGTTTGCCACCAGCTATTCGCAGTTCCTCACGCTGCTCCGCGTTGACTACCGCAGCCACTGCTGAGCGCCACCGCCTCGGCGTCCTCGGCTGGCCGGTGGGACACAGCCGCTCACCGGCCATCCAGAACGCTGCGCTGGCCGCTGCCGGCTTGGACGGCTGGCGCTACCAGCTGCTGCCGGCCCCTCCGGCGTTGTTCGCCGAGCTGGTGGCGGCCCTGCCGGCGGCGGGGTTCCGGGGGGTCAACGTCACCATCCCGCACAAGCCGGCCGCGCTTGCCCTGGCCGGCCGCGCCACCGACCGGGCCCGCGCCATCGGAGCCGCCAACACCCTGATCTTCGGACCCGGTCCCGGCGATCCCATCGCCGCCGACAACACCGACGCTCCGGCGCTCATCGCCGCCCTGCCGTTCCCGGTCACCGGACGCAGCGCGCTCGTGCTCGGGGCCGGGGGCAGCGCCCGGGCGGTCGTCTGGGCGTTGCGGGACGCCGGCGCCGCGGAGGTCCGGGTCTGGAACCGCACCCCGGAGCGGGCCCGCGGCCTGGGCGCCGACCTCGGCGCCACTCCGGTCGACACGCCGCAGCCGGCCGACGTACTCGTCAACTGCACCACCGCCGGCCTGGATGGCGGCTCCTCATTCACCCAGCTCCCGCTTGCGCCCCGAGATCTCAGCGCCTATGCCGCCGTCGTTGACCTCGTCTACCGCGGCCAGGAGCCGACCACACTGATCGCCACCGCCCGCCGCCACGGGTTGCCCACCGTCGACGGGTTGGAGTTGTTGATCGGGCAGGGGGCGCTGAGCTTTGAGCTCTTCACCGGAGTGTCCGCCTCGCGGGAGGCGATGCGTGACGCCGTCCGCCGCGCCGCGCCCGGTCCGGGCGCGGCCCGGTGGGGCGTCCAGGCGCGATAGGCCCTAACCTGCCTCGACGATGGCCGACGACGAGCAGAATGCCGACAACCGGGGCCAGGCGTGCACCCCGTGCCGCGGAACCGGACAGCTGATCTCTGGCCTGGGCGGGACTCCCCACCAGGTCACCTGCCCGTGGTGCCGGGGCACCGGGGTGCGGATTCCCGGCATCGACGCCCAGGAGGCGCCGGCCGAGCGCGGCGCCCCCAAGGAGTGAGATGACGCTCACCCTGACCACGGCCGGCGAGTCGCACGGCCCCGGACTCACCTGCATCGTCGAGGGCATGCCGGCCGGGCTGATGCTCGACCGGGCCGAGCTTGACCGGGACCTGGCCCGGCGCCAGCTGGGCCACGGCCGCGGCGGGCGGATGAAGATCGAACGTGACCGGGTCGACGTCACCGCCGGGGTGCGCCACGGCCGCACGCTCGGCGGCCCCATCGCCCTTCAGGTGGCCAACCGGGACTTCGCCAACTGGGAGGAGCGGATGAACCCGTGGCCGGTGGAGCCCGAGACCGCCGAGGTCCACCTGCCCCGTCCGGGCCACGCCGACCTGGTCGGCACCCAAAAGTACGGGCTGACCGACGTCCGCGACATCCTGGAACGGGCCAGCGCCCGGGAGACCGCCGCCCGGGTGGCCGGCGGCGCTGTCGCCAAGGCGTTTCTGCGCGCCGTGGGCGTGAGCGTCTTCTCCCACGTCATCCAGATCACCGGCGTCACCGCCCCGCGCCGGGATGACCTCGCCCCGGAGGACTTCGCCGCGGTCGACGAGTCGCCTGTCCGCTGCCTTGACCCCGAAGCCGGCCGGGCCATGGTGGAGGAGATCAACCGGCTGCGCAAGGCCAACGAGTCGCTGGGGGGCGTGTTTGAGGTCCGGGCGTTTGGCCTGGTGCCCGGCCTGGGCTCCCACGTCTCCTGGCGAGAGCGCCTGGACGGGCTGCTCGGCCAGGCGATCCTGTCGATCCAGGCCATCAAGGCGGTGGCGATCGGTGACGGGCTGGAGGTGGCCGGCCTGCCCGGATCCCAGGCCCATGACGAGATCTTCTACGACGACGGTCAGGGCTTCTACCGCCAGACCAACCACTCCGGCGGGGTGGAGGGGGGGATGACCACCGGCGACCCGCTCGTCGTCCGCGGCGCCATGAAGCCGCTGCCCACGCTCACCAAGCCGCTGCGGTCGGTCGACATCGCCACCCATGAGCCGGCCGAGGCGCTGCGGGAGCGAACCGACTCCTGCACGGTCCCCGCCGCCGGGGTGGTGGGGGAGGCCATGGTGGCCTTCGTGCTGGCCGACGCCTACCGGCGCAAGTTCGGCGGCGACCACATCGACGACGTCATTGCCGCCGTGGACGCCTACCGGGAGCGAATCGGGTGGCAGGCGCGGACCCTGTGACCGCCGGCACCATCGCGTTCATCGGGTTCATGGGCGCGGGGAAGTCCACCGCCGCTCGCAGTGCGGCCACCGCGCTGGGCATCACCGCCGTCGATTCCGACCCGGTGATCGAGCAGCGGGTGGGCAAGCCGATTGAGCAGATCTTCGCCGAGGACGGTGAGGCCGCCTTCCGGGCGACCGAGGAGCGGGTCATCCTGGAGCTGCTGGACACCCGTGAGCCCCGGGTGGTGGCGCTGGGCGGCGGGGCGCTGGCCTCAGCCGCGGTGTGCACGGCGCTGGCCGATCATCTGGTGGCCTGGGTCGACGTCGACCTGGAGACCGCATGGCGGCGCTGCCAGGGCACCGGACGGCCGCTCGCCGCCGACCGGGGCCGCTTTGAGCAGCTCTACGGGGAGCGGGAGCCGGTCTACGCCAGGGCCGCCGATGTCGTCGTGCCCCATGAACGCTCGGAGAGCATGGGGGCGATCGTGGCCGCGGTCCCGGCGATGCCCGCCGGCACCAAGCTGCTGTGGGCCACGAGCGCGTCCGGCGACTACCCGGCCTATATCGGGCCGGGGCTGCTCACCGAGCACCGCTTCTGGCCCGCGGCCGTCCCCGGGCGGCGCTTCCTGGTCACCGACTACACCGCCGGCCGGCTGTACGGAGACGCGCTGGAGCCGCTGGAGCGCCGGGTCACGATCATGCCCGGCGAGCAGTCAAAGACGATCGCCCACGCGGAGATTGTGTGGTCGGAGCTGGCCCGCGGCGGCCTGACCCGCGCCGACCTGGTGGTGGCCCTCGGCGGCGGGGTGATGGGCGACCTGGCCGGATTCTGCGCCGCCACCTATCAGCGGGGCGTGCGTCTCGTCCAGGTCCCCACCACGCTGGTCGCTCAGGTCGACTCCGCCTACGGGGGGAAGACCGGAGTGGATCTGGCCGAGGCCAAGAACTACGTCGGCGCCTATCACCAGCCTCAAGCGGTCCTCGCTGACACCGAGGCGCTCCAGACGCTGCCACCGGCCGAGGTGGCGGCGGGCTACGCCGAGGTGGTCAAGACGGCGCTGATCGCCGGCGGGCGGCTCTGGGCGCTGGTGCGCGGCGGCGCCGAGCCGACCTCCCCGGAGGTGGTGGCCGAGTGCGCCCGCACCAAGCTCCGGATCGTCGCCCGGGACGAGCGTGACGATGGGGTCCGCCAGACGCTCAACCTCGGCCACACCGTCGCTCACGCCATCGAGACCGTGACCGGCTATGCCACCTACCGCCACGGGGAGGCGGTGGCCCTGGGCCTGCTGGCGGCGCTGCGCCTGTCCGGTAACGACCCGCTGCGCGCCGAGGTGGCCGAGCTGTTGCGCGCTCGCGGCCTGCCCACGGAGCTGACCGACGTCGACCCCGACGCCGTGGTGATGGCCACCGCACGGGACAAGAAGCGGGTGGGGGAGGGGCCGGTCCCGTTCGTCCTGCTCCCGGAGCCCGGCGACGCCCGCCCGGGAAGCGCCGTGCCCGCCCGGGAGCTGATTGCGGCCGTCCGCGAGTTGGCCAGCTAGCGTTGCATGACCATGGACGTCCGCAACCGCGTCGAGATCATGCACGGGGTCAACCTGGATCAGCTGGGCCGGCGCGACCCGGAGCACTACGACCGGATGACGCTGACCGAGCTGGAGATGGACATCAGCCGGTTTGCCGACGAGCTGGGTCTCATCCCGCGCTTCTTTCAGTCCAATCACGAGGGCGAGTTCGTCGAGCACCTCCACGGCCTGGAGGACCTGGCCGACGGGATCCTGCTCAACCCCGGGGCCTGGACGCACTACTCGTATGCGATCCGGGACGCCCTGGAGCTGACCGGCCTGCCGGCCGTGGAAGTACACCTATCCGATGTCGATTCACGAGAGCCGTTCCGCCGCCAGTCGGTCATCCGGGAGCTGTGCTTCGCCCGGGTGGCGGGCCAGGGGCGCGAGGGATACCGGGAGGCGCTGACGCGGCTGCGAGAGGAGCTATCAACCCATGAGTAACCGCGCCGACCGACTCGTCGAGCGGCTGCCGCAGATCGGCGCCGACCTGATCGTCGTCACCTCGCTGATCAACGTCCGGTACCTGACCGGGTACACCGGGTCCAACGGGGTGGCCGTGGTGGGGCCCGACCTTCGCCTGTTCCTGACTGATTTCCGCTACACCGAGCAGTCGGCGGCCGAGGTCGACAGCACGTTTGACCGCAAGATCGCCACCCTTGACCTACTGGAGGGCGTCTCCGAAGCGCTTCCGGGAGATGAGCTCCGGCTCGCCTTCGAGGATGGACATGTGACCGTGCGCTCCCACGCCCGCCTGCGCAAGCTCATGCCGGAGCGGGTGGAGCTCGTCGCCGCCGGCGACCCGGTGGAGGAGTTGCGGGCGGTCAAGGAGCCGGGGGAGATCGAGAAGATCGCCGCCGCCGCGGCCGTCGCCGATGCCGCCCTGCAGCAGGTCATGGACGAGGGGCTGGTGGGCCGCACCGAGATCCAGGTGGCCACGGCCCTGGAGCAAGCCATGCGTGATCTGGGGGCGCAGCGGCCGTCGTTTGACTCCATCGTCGCCGCCGGGGCCCACGGGGCGCTGCCCCACGCCCAGCCGCGCGACGTGGAGATCGGCGCCGGCGAGCTGGTCGTCGTCGACTGGGGGGCCGAGCTGGACGGCTACTGCTCGGACTGCACCCGCACGCTGGCCACCGGCCAGATCAGCGACTCGGCCCGTGAGGTCTACGAGCTCGTCCGCCGGGCCCAGCTGGCCGGGGTGGAGGCGGTGCGCGCCGGCGTCGGCGGGCGTCAGGCTGACTCCGCGGCGCGCGACATCATCGCCGAGGGCGGCCATTCCGATCACTTCGGCCACGGGCTCGGCCATGGGGTCGGCCTGGAGATTCATGAGGCGCCGCGGCTGTCGCAGCGGTCCGACTCGGTCCTCCAGGACGGCAACGTCGTCACCGTGGAGCCCGGGGTGTACCTGCCCGGAGAGTTTGGGGTGCGGATCGAGGACCTGGCGGTGGTCACCGACGGCGGGTCAGAGATCCTGAGCGGCCTGCCCAAAGAGCTGGTCACGGTCGGCTGAAGTCCGAGGAGCTGTGGCCCGTCGAACCGAGCAGCGCCGCGCCGCGGTGTGGGCGCTGTATCAGAGTGACCTGCTGGGACGACCGCTCGGCGAGACCCTGCCCCGGGACGTCCACATGTTCACGCTCGCCCTGGCCGAGCAGGTGCGCGAGCACCAGGACGAGCTCGACGATCTGATCCGCCGCCACTCCAAGGACTGGCCGTTGGAACGCATCGCCCCGCTGGAGCGGTCCATCCTGCGGGTCGCGCTCCTGGAGCTGCTGTACCCCGGCCTGGTGCCCGGAGAGCAGCCGATTCCGCCTGAGGGGGCGATCGACGAGGCGATCGAGACCGCCAAACGGTTCTGCGGATCGGGCGCGCCGGCGTTCATCAACGGCATCCTCGGCGCCGTGGTGCGGGAAAGGCAGATAAGCGGAAAGTAGGAGTTGGCGCCAAACGGCCGGACGAGCAGCCACAATCTCCTGCCATGAGATTGCTCGTCGTCGACGATGACCGGGGGCTGCGCGATGTGCTGCGCCGGGCGCTGAGCCTGTCCGGCTATGACGTCGTCCAGGCCGAAAACGGCTCCGATGCCCTCTCGCAGGTGTCGACGGCCGTGCCGGACGCGGTGGTGCTCGATGTTGGGTTGCCCGACATCGACGGACTGGAGGTGTGCCGCCTGCTCCGGCGAGAGGGCAATCGCGTGCCGGTGCTCATGCTCACCGCCCGGGATGCCGTATCGGACCGGATCGACGGATTGGATGCGGGGGCCGACGATTATCTGGTCAAGCCGTTTGACATCGACGAGCTGCGCGCCCGGATCCGGGCCCTGCTGCGCCGGGCCGGGGGGGAGGGCGACGTCGAGAACGGGATGTCGTTCGAGGAGCTCAAGCTGGATCCGGCCCGCCATGGCGTCGAGGTGTCCGGTGAGTTCGTGGAGCTCACCCGGACCGAGTACCAGCTGCTGGAGCTGCTCATGCTCAACCCGCGTCGGGTGTTGCCCCACAGCCTCATCTACGACCGGGTGTGGGGCTATGACTTCGGCCCCACCTCCAATGCGCTGCGGGTCTATGTGGGTTATCTGCGCCGCAAGCTGGAGGATGCCGGCGCCCGGCCGCTCATCCACACGGTGCGGGGGGTGGGCTACGCGCTGCGGGAGCCATCGTGATTTGGGCAACCGTTAGCGACGGTCAGACGTGAGTTTGCGCGCCCGCATGGGCCTGGCCGCCGGGCTGGCGGTGGCCGTGGCGGTCATCGCCGTCGCCGTCTCGGCCTACGCTGGGACGAGCTCCGAGCTGCGCGGGCAGCTTGACCAGTCGCTGCAGACGCTGAGCCGTCAGGTGATCTCCAGCGGGGCGCCGCCGCCGGGCGAGACTCCCAACAACACGGCCCAGAGCTCCGCCGCCGAGACCCAGAAGGACAACGACGACAACGTGAGCCAGGGGGCGAGTGAGGGCGGGGCGGCGCCGCAACTGTTCCAGGCCAGGCCGAGCACCGCCGACTGCGATGAGGGACTCGGCTTCCAGAACCGGGGTGGGCCGCTCGGCTCGGCCACCGGAATCCTCACGCTCGTCCACACCGACGGGTCGATCTGCTACCCGTCGGCGCAGAGCTATCACATCCCGGTGACCCCGCAGTTCAAAGCCCTCGCCGCCGGCGGTAGCGGTCACGTCTACAGCGACATGCACGTGCAGGGGACCGAGCTGCGGGTGCTGGCCAGCGGCATCGGCCACCGGGGCGCGCTGCTGGTGGCGCTGCCCCTCAAGGACGTCCAGCACGCCCTCGCCCGCCAGCTCGTCCTGCTGGCGATCATCGCCGCTGCCGGAATCGCCCTGGCCGCGCTGCTCGGTGTCCTGGTGGCGCGGACCGCGCTGGCACCGATCGCCCGGTTCACCCGCCAGACCGAGCACATCGCCGCCAACCCCGAGCGCCTGGACCGGGACCGGGTCGATGTGCACGGCGGCGACGAGCTGGCCCGCCTGGCCCAGACCTTCAATCGCACCCTGGATGCGCTGGACGAATCGGTCCAGGCCCAGCGCAACCTGGTGGCGGACGCCTCCCATGAGCTGCGCACGCCGATCTCCACCATCCGGGCCAACCTTCAGCTGATGCGCGACGAGGAGCTCCTGTCGCCGGCCGATCGGGAGGCGCTGCGCTCCGACATCATCGAGGAGCTCGACGAGCTGACGGCGCTGGTCGGTGACGTGGTGGAGCTGGCCCGGGGGTCCAAGCTGAGCGCCGAGCCGGGCGAGGTGCGGGTCGACCAGATCGTCTCCGCGGCGGTCGACCGGGCGCGCCGGCGGTCGCCGGAGCTGACCGTCGAGGCCTCCCTGGAGCCGACGCTGGTCTACGGCGACGGTGACCGGATCGCCCGGGCGGTGGCCAACCTGCTGGACAACGCTGCCAAGTACGGCGGCGGCACCGGCCACGTGGAGGTGGGGCTCCAGGAAGGCGTCCTCACCGTGCGTGACCACGGGCCGGGCTTCAGCGAGGACGACCTGCCGTTTGTGTTCGACCGCTTCCACCGCGCCCGGGACGCGCGCTCCAAGCCGGGATCGGGGCTGGGGCTGGCCATCGTGCGCCAGGCGGCCGAGGCGCACGGCGGCTGGACCGAGGCGGCCAACGCCTCCGGGGGCGGAGCACTGATCCGGATCTCGTTCGGTCCGACGCTGGAGGTGGAGGCCGAGCCCGAGCCTGGCGCGGTCACCCGCTCCTGACCGCCGGTCGGTGGGCCGCGGCCAGCAGGGGCGCCAAGGACGGGGTGCAGGCGCAGGCGGCGCCCCGCAGCCGGCGGACGCCGAGCAGGTCCTCGACCGTCTGCAGGATCGAGTACTGGTCGGCCGGGCTTGTCATCCGGGCGTGGGCGCGTGCGCCCGGACCGGCGACGATGGTGGCGATGTGACCGCCCGCCGCTCGACGGCAGCAGCCGTCGTCGGTGGAGCCCTCATCCCAGGTGATGAACAGAAGCCCGTGGCGGCCCAGCCGGCGGAGCAGCGACGGCACCATCCTGGCCAGGAACGCGTCGCCGGTGGCGGGCGGGCAGTCATGCATGTCGTGGCACAGGTTGGGGCTGATCCAGATGAAGCGGGGCAGCGCCCGGGCGGCCTCGTCGGCGCTCAGCTGCGACAGCGGCACCACCCGGTGGCACTGAGCGCGGTTGCCGGCCAGCGGGATGTAGTACAGGAACGGATCGTGCTTCTTGGCGTACCGGCCGGCGCCGGCCCCGCTGAAGCAGGGGTGAGGGAGATCCTCCATGTAGGCCTTCC
This sequence comes from uncultured Solirubrobacteraceae bacterium, assembly GCA_963753235.1. Taxonomy (GTDB): domain Bacteria; phylum Actinomycetota; class Thermoleophilia; order Solirubrobacterales; family Solirubrobacteraceae; genus Palsa-465. The sequence goes on from CAVWBJ010000003.1 coordinate 1,068,085, forward strand.
AGCTGAGGTGGGCGGCGGCGAGCTGGTCGGCCAGTCCGGTGGCGTGGACCGCGCAGTCGGTGCAGTCGCTGGTGATGCCGAACGTGCTGCCCCCGGTGAGCGCCAGGTAGTTGGGGAGCGACGGATGGGCGGTGGCGTACATGCTCTGCGCCAACGCATAACGCCGGGCCAGGGCGTTGATGAACGGCGTCTGACGCGAGCCGATGATGTTTCCGTACTCCTCGTTCTCCATCACGATGATGGCGATGTGGGCCGGCGGTCCGGCAGGTAATCTCGCCCGCGGGGAGGCGACGGTCTGTACCGGTCCCTGCCGGGCGGCGCTCGTCCCGCAGGCGCTGGTCAGGGCGAGCGCCAGGGCCAGCACCAGCAGCCGGGTCGCCCTCCGGGCGGCGCTCATGCTGCCCGCTCCGCCATCGCCGAGCCGGTGGCGATGGCGATCATGCGGCCATCGGCGTCGCACACCTCGGTGCTGGCCACGGCGGTGCGACGGCCGGCATGGCGCAGCCGGGCCAGGGCCCGGGCCTCCCGGCCGTCGCTGGCCAGGGGCCGCAGGTAGTTGAGCTTGACCTCCACCGGGGTAAAGCGCGTGGCCGACGGTTCGCTGGAGGCGATGGCGGCGCTGAGCGCAGCCTCGGCCAGGGTGGCCACCGCGCCGCCCTGGACCCGGCCGGGCGGCGGGGCGCACAGCCAGCGCGTCGCCGGCAGCCCAAAACAAGCCTCACCGGCGGACGCCGCCATCCGGTGCAGGCCGATGAGACGGTGCAACGGGGCACTCTCAACTTCGCCGGCCGGCAGCGGGCGCTCCCACGGGTCCGGGCCCGGGGGCGCAGCGGCCTCGGCGCCGTACTCCGGGGGTCCCGGCGCCTCCGGGGCCGGCGCAGCCGCCACCGTGACGCAGAGCGAGCCGCCGTGGGCGACCAGCCGCCCCTCCGTGTCGGTCACCGACACCTCGGCCAGGGCGACGGGGGGCCCCGCCTCCAGCATCCGGCCGTGCGCGGTCAGCATCCCGCCCGGGGTCACCGGGCGCACCTGGCGCAGCCCCAGCTCGGCGGTGGTCAGGCCGGTGCCGGCCGGCAGCCCGGCGATGACCGCGCACGCCATGGCGGCATCGGCGGGAATGGTCAGTGGCCCGAGTGGGATCCGCCCGTCGGGCCCGGTCAGCCACGGGCTGAGGGGCATGGTGAACGTGGCCGTGGAGGCCGTGAACGCGGTGAGGCGCATCCCGGTGAGGTGGGACAACGGCGGAGCCGGGGTGGTGCCCTCCAGCATTGCCCGGAGCATCTCGGCGCCGGGGCGGGCGGCCAGCTGCGCGCTGGGGTGACCGCCCCGGGGAGGGTCGTGCCACGGCCCGGACGGGGCGCTGTCCGGGGTGGGGTCGTCGGCGGGGCGGGGCTGCTCCATGGCCTCAACCTAGTAGGTGGAGACTCTGCAGCCACTCGGTCACGGCGGCGGCCACAGCCGGAGGGTCGGACCGCAGCGCGTGGTCGCCGGCCACCCGCACCACCATGCGCCCGGGGCCATCCGGCGGCATCCCGAACCGGTCGCTGACGCCCTGGACCACCAGCGTGGGAACCGGGACCGCCTCCAGCTCGCCCAGCCGGCTGGCCGGAACCCGCGCCGCTCCGGCGCGCTGGGGAGGCAGCAGCGGGAAGGCGAGGCAGAGGACGCCGGCCCCGCCGGTGGCGGCTGCGGTCCGGCAGGCCACCCGGGCCCCGGAGGAGCGGCCGCCGACGATGATCGGCAGGTCGGCCAGCCGGTCAGCGCGGAGATGTTCCACCACGGCCGCCCAGGCCTCATCCAGGTGGGCGGCGGGAGCCGGGGAGCGGCGCCCGGCGACCCGGTAGGGCTGCTCCACCAGGACCACCGCCAGCCCGTCTGCCAGGGCGGCTCGGCGGGCTGCCTGCAGGTCCGGAGCGCCGATGCCGCCGCCCGCGCCGTGTCCGAGCACCAGCCCGGCGCGGGGCGCGGTTGCCTCCGGGAAGGTCAGCTGAGCCCGGGCGCGCCCCCGGGGGGTGGTGATCTCGATCTCGGCCACACGCCCATCCTGACAGCCGGGCGTGCTGAAATCGGTGATTGATGCCCGTCGAGGTTCCCGCATACGAGGTCTCCGCGGAGGTGCCGGTCGATCCCGAGCGGACCGCGCTGGTGGTGGTCGACATGCAGAACGATTTCGTCGCCGACGGGGGCAGCCTCCGGGTCCCGGACGCGGGCGCCACCGTCCCGGTCATCGCCGAGCTGATGGACCGTGCCCGCTCGGCCGGCATCCGGATGGTGTTCACCCAGGACACGCACCAGGAGGGTGATCCGGAGTGGCGGATCTGGCCCGCGCACGCCCGCGAGGGCAGCTGGGGCTGGCAGATCGTCGACGACTTGGCGCCCCGCGCCGGCGACACGGTCATCCGCAAACTGCGCTATGACGCCTTCTACGGGACGCCGCTGGATCACCTGCTGCGCCTGTGGGGCGTCACCACCCTGGTCCTCTGCGGCACGGTGGCCAACATCTGCGTTCACTACACGGCGGCCAGCGCCGCGCTGCGCTGGTATGAGGTGGTCATTCCGCGGGACGCCATCTCGGCGCTGGACCCGTTTGACCTGGAGTCCTCGTTGCGCCAGACGGCGTTTCTGTTTGCCGGGCAGATCACGACGGCGGCCGGGATCCGCCCCGCGTACGCGGGCTGACGCCGTTTGCCCCTCACGGTGGGGATTGATCAGCGGCTGACGGGGTCGCCGATCCGCCGGACGAGCCCCAGCTGGCGCAGGCCGTAGGCGGCATGCTCCCGGGAGGCGGAGACCGCCAAACGCTCCAGGACCGCCTCCAGGCGGTCGATCCGGGGACGGCGCCCGGCGGCCAGCTGGGCCCGGAGGTACGCCGCCACCGGCTGAGATCGGCGCCGTTTGTTGCAGCCCCGGCAGGCCACGGCCAGATTCTCGGGTAGGCCCCGCCCCCCACGGGACCGCGGCAGGAGATGCTCCGCGGTGAGATCGGCGGGCCACGGTTGGCGACCGCACCACACGCAGGTGCCGCCGTCTCGGTCGATCAGCTCACCCAGGGTCACCGGACGGACGGTAGCCGGGCCCCCGGAGCACCGGATCAGTCGACGGCCACCGTGGCCAGCTCGGCCTCAGCCTCGGCGGCATCTGGCGCGGGCTCGGTGTAGTAGTACTTGCCGCCCCGCAGCCAGGAGGCCACCGCGGCCACCACGCAGCACGCGGCCGCGAAGTAGAACGCGGCATGGATCCCGTCGGCGAACGGGTGGGAGACGAGCGTGGGGAAGAACCGATGGCCGGTGAGGTAGGCCGCGGTGCCGTGCGGCAGGTGGGCCAGCTCCGGGCCCAGGGTGGTCTGCATGGGGTTGTAGCCCAGGAACGCCGAGAACAGCGTGCCGACGGGGGGCAGGTGTGAGACCTTGACCGCGTAGGCGTGCGGGACGCCGTTGGCCGACAGCCCGTGCAGCAGCGCCCCGGGGAGGCTGGAGGACAGCCCGGCGATGATCAGGCTGAAGAAGATGCCAATCGACAGCACCGACGCCGAGCCCATGAACGTGGCCGTCATCCCGGCGCCCGCCCCCCGCTGGTCCGGCGGCAGGCTGTTCATGATCCCGGTCTGGTTGGGGGCGGCGAACAGCCCCATGGCAAAACCGATGATGAAGATGACCAACCCGAACATCCAGTAGGTGAAGTTCACCGGGAGGGCGACGAGCAGTAGCAGGCCGATCGCCGACACCACCATCCCGCCCGTGGTGAATGGCCGGGCCCCGTAGTGATCGGCCAGGCGCCCGGAAACCGGACCGGCGATGAGGAAGCCGACCGACAGCGGGAGCATGAAGATCCCCGCCCATAGCGGGGTGTCGGAGAAGCTGTAGCCGTGCTCGGGCAGCCAGATGCCCTGAAGCCACAGGATGAGCATGAACATCAGCCCCCCGCGGGATAGGGCCGACAGGAACGTGGCCACGCTCCCGCCGGAGAAGGCCCGGATCCGAAACAGCGGCAGCCGGAACATGGGCTGGCTGACCCGGGACTCAATCACCACAAACGCCACCAGGATCACCAGGCCGCCGAGGATGGCGGCGATCACCCCGGGAGCCGTCCAGCCCATCGTGTGCCCGCCATAGGGAAGGATCCCGTAGGTGATGCCGACAAGCAGGGCGATGAGGCCCACCGCAAACGTCAGGTTCCCCAGCCAGTCGATCTTCGCCTTGACCCGGATTCCCCGCTCCTCCAGCATGAAGTAGGCCCAGACGGTCCCGAAGAGCCCGAACGGCACCGACACCAGGAATACCAGACGCCAGGCCACCGGGGCCAGCACCCCGCCCAGCACCAGGCCGATGAATGATCCGGCGATCGCGGCCACCATGTTGATGCCGAGGGCGAGCCCGCGCTCGTCGGCCGGGAACGCGTCGGTGAGGATCGCCGAGGAGTTGGCAAACAGGCAGGCGGCACCGATCCCCTGCACGATGCGCATCACAATCAGCCACATGGCGGCCGCGGTGCCGCTCATCCACGTCACCGACAGCAGGACCGAGGCTGCGGTGAACACGGCGAAGCCCAGGTTGTACATGCGCACGCGCCCGTACATGTCGCCGATGCGGCCCAGGCTGACCACCAGCACGCCCATCACCACCATGAACCCCAGCAGCATCCACAGCAGGTAACTGGTGTTCCCCGGCACCAGCGGATTGAGATTGATACCGCGGAAGATGGCGGGCAGCGCGATGATGACGATCGACTGGTTGATCGTGGCCATGAGGATGCCCAGCGTGGTGTTCGACAGGGCAATCCACTTGTAATGCTCCGGGTTGCCGCGGTGGTGGTGAAGCCGTCCTTTGACGGCGGCGAAGGTGGCGCTCACGCTCAGGTGCTCCGATCGATGCGGGTGGGGGCCAGGCCGGGAGCGGGTACGCCCGGTGTCCGGCAGGGGGAGGACCGGACGTCGGCCGCGGCCTTCGGCGGCAGGTCCCGGGTCGGAACCAGGACGGTGCGGACCCCGTGAGTCTTGAGTACGCACCGCAGCCGGCGACAGTGGGCGTGCAGAAAATCGCTCACCACCACCACGTCGTGCCGCCCGCGCCCCAGGAGGTCGCCGACCGCGGTGACGGTGCTGTCCCCCAGCAGCACGGTGGTGACCGGCACGCAGCCGGGGACGAACTCGGCCGCGCGCGCCAGTTTGTGGCTGGCCGCGGTCCGGAAGTCCAGCTCCTCCGAGGAGACGCACATGGCGTTGAGCGCCGCCGGCGCAAACCAGCGCATGAGCCAGCCGGGATCCGTCGTCTTGGCGAGCGTCAGCCGGGAGTATTCGGCCTCGGCCACGGCGATCGCCTGCTCCAGCGTGGCCCACAGCCGCCGCTCGTCGTCCTCCAGGAGGCCGAGGACCTGCTGGGCGCTCACAGCTCTCGGTCCTCCAGCCGGTCGATCAGCTCGTCGAGCACGTCGATGGCCCGGGCCAGCGTCTCCACATCGTCGTCGTCGAGGGTGGCCATCTCCTCGTGCACCAGCGCCCGGTACTCGCCCCGCAGTCGCTGGAAGACCGCCCGTCCGGCCGGCGCGGCCCGGACCATGACCGCGCGCCCGTCCCGGGGGTCGCTGGCCCGCGTGACCCAGCCGCGCTCCTCCAGGCGGTTGACCACGCGGGTGATCGCCGGCTGGGTGACGCCCTCGCTGGCCGCCAGCTCGGTGATGCGCTGCGGACGCAGAGCCACCGCCCGGATGACGCCCACCTCGGTGCGTGACACATCCAGCGTGGTGCGGGTCAAAAACAGGCGGGACAGCGCGGCCGCTCGCTGCGGCAGCGCCTCGGCGATCTCGTCAAGCCGCCGGCTCCGCGCCGGCGCCGGCGCCTGCTCAAACTCCCTCACACACTTATATTACCCCCTGATGCACCTGGAGGGCGCCGCTGACGGGTAATGAGTTGCTACTCGCCCTGCCAGATCGGCGAGCGCTTCTCCAGAAACGCCGTCATGCCCTCCTGGGCGTCGTGGGCGCGGGCGTTGGTGGCCATGACCGCCTTGGTGTACGCGTAGGCGTCAGGCTCACTGCGGTCGACCTGGTCGTAGAACGCCCGCTTGCCGGTGGCCACGGTGTAGGCGCTGGACCGTATGATCGCTTCGGCTACGGCCAGCACCGCGGGCTCCAGTTCCTCCCGGGCCACCACCTGATTGATCAGTCCCCAGTCCAGCGCGGTGGCGGCATCGATGGGCTCGCCGGTGAGCAGCATCTGCAGGGCCCGCTTGCGCCCGACCGCGCGGGAGACCGGCACCATGGGAGTCGAGCAGAACAGGCCGATACTCACCCCGGGGGTGGCAAAGCGCGTGCCGTCGGCAGCGATCGCCAGGTCACAGGCTGCCACCAGCTGACACCCGGCGGCGGTGGCGATCCCGTGGACCTTGGCGATGACCGGCTGGGGCAGGTCGTGGATCGTCTCCATCATCACCGTGCACACGTCGAACAGGTGGGCGAGAAACGCCTCGTCGCGCCCGATCATCTCCGAAAGGTCATGGCCGGCGGAGAACACGGGACCGGCTCCCTCCACGGCGATCACCCGGGTCTCCGGGCGCTCGGACACTTCTCGCAGTGCCGCGGTCATCTCGTCCATCAGCTCCAGCGAGAGCGGGTTGCGCTTCTCCGGCCGGTTGAGCACCAGGCGGGCCAGCGCGCCCCGGGCGACCAGCAGGGTGCGGTACTCCGTGCCGGCAGCAGAGGTCACCCGGTCACCGTACAGCGGCGGTGTCAGTCCGGCAAGCCCGCGAGGCCGGTCACGCGGTGGCCGGCTCCAGCACAAAGACGGCGATGTGACGATGGGCCGCCCGGCGCTCGTATTGGGCAAACCCCGGGTACACGCGCAACCCCTCACGCCACACCTGCGCGCGGCGCTCCCCCTCCACCTCCACCGCACGCACTCGCTGGCGGATTCCGTCGACGGCCATCTCGGCGCGCGGATCGGCGCGCAGGTTGTGATACCAGGCGGGATGGTGCTCCTGGCCGAAGTTGGAGGCGATGATCGCCACCTCGGTGCCGGTGGGAATCCCCAGCACCGGGACCGAGCGGGGCCGGCCGGAGCGGGCGCCGGTGGTGGTGAGCATGATCACCGGGATCCCGGCCACCAGGCTGGCGAAGGTGTACCGGCCGCGGGTGAGCCGGTGCACCGGCCGGTCGATGTGATGGAGCACCCGGGCGAACAGCCAGGATCCCGGGCCACCGGCGGCGAACCGGCGCAGCACCTTCTGCAGCCCGTTGGCGCGGTCATAGGTGATCGGATCCCTCATGGCCCGGGCGCATCCTGCCATAGACTCCCATCATGGGAAACCGCACCCGCCCCGGTGGGCCGGTGAGGCGCCTCGCCTGGCTGGGGGTGCTGGCGGCGGGAGCGCTGGGGGTGCCGGGGCTCGGTGCAGGGGTGGCGGCCGCCCACGGCCGCGCGGCGCGCGCCCTGTATTACGAGACGCGCACCGCCGCTGGGCGGCTGGCGATCGATCGGCTTGGTCTGGTCGCGCCGCACGCGCGCACCCAGGTCATCGCCCTGCCGGATGTCGGCGTGTTCGGCATGGCGGTGGCCCAGGGTCACCTTCTCTGGGTCACCGAGTCCGCGCCGGCTGACCGTGGCTCCATCATGCAATCCACGCTGTCCGGTGGCCGGGTGCGCCGGCTGGTGGGCGGGCTGCCCGCGCCCAACAGCATCGCGGTGGCCGCCGGGTTTGTGTACTGGAGCGATGAGGATGCCGTCGGGCGGGTGGCCCTCGACGGCTCCCGTCTGCAGCGCCGGTTCGTCGTCCTGCCCCGGGAGCGGGGCGGGGGTGTGGCCGACGGGCTGGCCTCCGACGGCACCCACCTCTACTTCAGCCGCTGCTTGGACGATGCCATCGGCCGTTTGGCCCTCGCCGGTGGGCGAATCACGCGGCGCTTCATCGCCACCGGCCCCCGGAGCTGCCCGCAGGGACTGGCCGTGGCCGGGGGCCACGTCTACTGGACCCAGCTGGGCTCGGGGACCATCGGCCGGGCGCGGCTGAACGGGAGCGGCACCAGTGGGCGATGGCTGAACATCCGCAGTGATCAGGGGCCGTTTCAGCTGGCCGCCGACACCGCGCACGTCTACTGGACGTGGGGCGGGGTCGACGGCAGTCCGGCCTACACCGGGCGCGCCGGGGTCAGCGGGTCGCCCGTCGTCCGCCGGTTTCTCACCGATTCCGTCTACCCCCTGGCGCTGGCCGGAGGCCCCTGAGCATCCGCGCGCTGCCGGGGCCGACCGGAGCGCCACAATCGGTCGATGACCGACACTGTCCCCATCACCAGCCCGCCCGCGGACACCGGTTCCTGGTTTCCGGTCCCCGACGAGGCGGCGCTGCCCTCCGACCTGCAGGGTCTGTTCGCCAAGGCGCGTGAGCGCCTGGGCTTTGTGCCCAACGTGTTCCGCGTCTGGGCTTTTCGCCCGGAGCGGCTGAGCGCCTGGTTTGCTCACTTCCGCCAGCTGCACCGGCCCACCGACGGGCTGTCGGCCGCTGACCGGGAGATGATCGCCGTCGTGGTCAGCGCGGCCAACGGCTGCCTGTACTGCCTGGTCGCCCATGGCGCGGCCCTCCGGGAGGAGCTGGGCGACCCGGTGCTCGGCGAGCGGATCTCCTATGACTGGCGCCGGGCCGGGCTTGATCGCCGACGCGGCGCGGTGTGCGCCTACGCCGAGAAGCTGACCCTTCGCCCGCGGGAGGTGACGCGCGCCGACCTGCAGACGCTGCTCGACGCCGGCCTGACCCTGGAGGAGGCCTGGGACGTGGCCGAGATCAGCGCCATGTACAACCTCACCAACCGGATGGCGATGGCCACCAACATGCTGCCCAACCCGGAGTACAGCGGGCAGGCCCGGCCCGGAGGCTAGGTCTGGATCGGCTTGGAGGCAGCGAGCACCCTGCCGTGCGCGTCCAGGGCCTGTACCTGCACCCAGGGGCTGGGCTGCGAAAGTCGGATGGCGGTCTCAAACCCGGCCTTGGCGGTGGTGGTCACCGGCTGAAGCGCCGTCGCCGATGCGCCGGCGAGCACGCGCCACCGAGTGGTGCGCGTGGTCCCATTCCAGCTGGCGTACAACGTCGTCTCGCCTCCGCTGGTGCGTACGGCCGCCGCCGGCAGGGTGACTGGTGTCCCGGTCCAGGGGAACCGGTAGGCCCGGTAGCTGTCGGTGGAGCCGACGAAGCGCGCGTCGAACACCACGTCCCCGGCCGGGTTGTACTCGGTCAGGTACGGCTGCTGACCCCAGCCCACGAAATCGTCGTGGTTGGGCAGGCGCTGAACGTTGCCCTCGTAGGCGGCCCGCAACGGGGGCGTGTGCTCATCGTCGCGGCTGAGGGTTGCGGTCATCTTGGCGGTGTTGAGCTGCAGCGTCAGTCCCCGGGACTGCTGATGGACGACCGGTGGCCCGGCGCCGTCGTCGAAGACCGTCACCCGGCCACCGCCGCGCAGGCGGACATCGTGCTGGAAGGCAAAGCGCGTGTTGGCGGCCATCGTGAAGCTGGAGTGCTTACCGCCGAGCGTCCACTCAATCGCCCCGGTCTGGTGGGAGATCCGGTATGCGGCCCAGGCATCCCGGGAGGAGACGAGGAGATCGCCGCCGGACAGCGCCTGAATGGAGTTGATGTGGAAGTAGTCCCAGGGATGACCGCTGTCACTCGGCGGCGGCTGGTAGCTCGCCGTCACGGGGACGTGATCCAGGCTGTCCCACTGATAGAGGACCAGCCCGGTGGCAACGTCGATCTCCTGGACGACCGCGTCGAGCACGATCTCCCGGCGGCTGGCCCCAGAGACGGCCGACGCGTCCCAGTAGACGGGGAATTCGGCGGTCACCAGCGCGGTGTTGTGGGAGGTGAGCTGGAACTCGTGCAGGTCGGCGGACAGGCCGTTGCCGGCGCGCACCGTGGCCAGCGGGCGGTACGAGCTGTCGTAGATCTCATCCTCGCCCTGACCGACGCCGGCGGCGCTGACGATGCCCTGCCACCAGGTGAGCACCGGCTGCCCTCGGTAGGACTGCTCGCGAAAGTCGGTGGCCGAGTCACCCTTGGGGACGGGCTTGAAGTAGACGAGGTTCCCGTCGGGGCCGATCAGCTCCGGCCCGTTCTGGACCGGGCCCTCCTGAGAGGCGACAAACACGTCGCCGTCGGCGGCCTCGGAGGTTCGCTTATCGACCTTGACCGCGGCCGGCGACAGATCAGGCCGGGAGGCGAAGCTCCAGATGTCCCCCGCGGTCCGGCTGATGGCATGGGGGGCGCCGGCCCGGATGCCTCCCGCCGGTGAGGCGACGGTGAAGCTGTAGCTGCCGTGCCGGCCGCCGGCGATGTCCAGCGCCGTCTTGACCGTCACGGTCTCGCCGGGCGTGAACGGCTGCATGGGCATGAAGCTTCCACCCCGGCCGTCTGAGTCGGCGAGCACCGTGCCGGTGTGGACGCCGCTCCTGGAGCCCGAGACGATGATCCGCCCCATGTGGTTGGCCGCGACCCCCCGCAAGGTGATCTGCGTGGCCGGAGCGGCGACCCGGGCACCGGGAATGGGGAACACGTGGACGACCTGGCTGGCGCTGCTTGAGCGGCCGGAGAGCACGACTACCACCACCACGGCAGCGGTCAGGATGAGAACGGCGGCGGCGGTGATCCGGAGACCAGCGCCTCGCTGGGCGCTAGAGGCGGACGACATGACTGCGGGCCAGCTCCCTTCCGTGACGGTCGATGGGGGACAGGGCGAGCCACCCACCGCCGCGGAGCGAGACCGCGGTCTCAAAGCCGCGGCTGGAGGCGCGGCCGGCGGTGGTCAGGCGGCGAGGTGAGGATCCGCGGAGAACGCGCCAATGGTCGACGCCGGTGGCGCCATTCCAGCTGACGTACGCGGTGACGGCCTGACCGGCCCCGGCCGGCGCCACGGTGACGACCGGCGCCGCCTCCGGTGTGCCGCGCCAGGGCGCCCGGTAGGCGCGGTAGGAATAGTGCGACGGCGGCATTTCGGCGTCGGCGACCAGCGTTCCGTCGGCGTCGAACTCGCTCGCATACGGCGCGGTGCCCCAGCCGACGACGACGCCCCCGTCAGGCAGCGTCTGCAGGCTGCCCATGGCGCTGGCCAGCAGTGACCGGGGGTGACGGTATGAACGGGCGACGTCCACTCGCCGCCGGACGGGATCGATGGTGAGGAGCAGGCCGCGGGATTGCCGCCCCGTCCGGCTCGGTCCGTCGGACCGGTCATCAAACAAGGAGATTTCCCCGCCTGGTTGGACCCGGGCGTCGTGTTGCCAGGAGAAGCGCGTGCCGTCGCCCATGGCGAAGTCCGAGCGCTTGCCACCGAGCCGCCAGATGACGCGGCCGCTGTGCCGATCCAGCTTGTACAGCGCCCAGGTGTGGCGCGCGGAGACGAGCAGATTGCCGTCAGGCATGACGTCGACGGAATTGAGGTGGAGGTAGTCGAAAGGCTCGCTGAGGGGCTTGTAGGAATCCGCGACGGGAACGTGATCCAGGCTCCGCCACTCCAGGAGCAGCCGTCCCGTGGTCAGGTCAACCTCCTGAAAGATCGATTCCAGAACGTGCCCGTCCGCCGGTCCGCCGAGCGAGGTCAAATCGAGCGGTGCCGGGCGCGGGTAGCAGGTGAACAGCGCCGTGCCCTGAGGGGTGATCCGGAATTCGTGCAGGTCCATCGTCCGTCCCGCGGCCGCCCGCACGCGCCCGATCTCCCGGTATGAGGTGTCCAGGATGACCGCCTCGCCCCGGCCGAACCCGGGCGCGATCACCTTGCCCTCCCACCAGACGAGGACCGGCTGCCCCCGGTGGGCCGAGGTGGTGACGTTCGTGGCCCACACGCCCGGCGGCAGGGGCCGGAACCACACCAGCTCGCCGCTGCCGTTGACGATCATCGGCCCCTGTTGGGTGCGGTCGGCCTCGGTCCCCGGCCCCAACAGCAGATAGGTGTCGGCGGGCGTGGTGCCGGCCGTCGCCACCGCGGGGGGAGAGAGGTCAGGACGAGACCGGAACCGCAGGAGCTGTCCGCCGGAACCTGACCGAAACGCTCGGAGCGTGGGAACCGAGGGGCGGCGGCGCACCAGTGCCCGGTCGGCGGCCAGCGCTCCCGCACCGGCCAGCACCAATCCGGTGGCGCCCCGCAGGAACCGGCGGCGGGTGAGTGGCTCCGGCCGACCGGGGGGTCCCGCGGCATGCGGGATGCGCTCGCATTCGTCCATGGTGTTGTGATTTCAGCCACGCCACCGGGCGCGCCTGCGAGAGGGGCAGGCGCCGGAGGCGGCGCGCACGGGACCCTACGAAATCGCCCGTAAGGCTCCGGTAAGCAGGCTGGGGCGGGCCCCGTCCGATCGCTGACCGCGGGATCGGCGGGTCAGTCGTCGTCGGCGCCGGCCGGGGGCGTGAGGCCCCGGGCCCGCAGCCAGAGCTCAAACAGGGGGTCGGTCAGCCGGGGCTGACCGTCCCGGTCGATGACGTCGGCGTTGGCCGCCAGGCTGTCCAGCGCCTTGCCGATGCTGGAGCGCTTGATGCCCACTGCCGCGGCCGTCTCCTGGCTGTGCAGGGGCGTGGTCAGGACGGCCAGGGCGCGGGCCACCCGCCGCTCGTTGGCGGTCAGCGCATGCCAGATGGCGCGCATGAGCTGAGTGCTGTCGGCCGCGGCCTGATCCAGCGCCGCCACCCAGGTCCCCTCGTCCGCCGCCGTCCCGCGGGGGGTGCGCTCCCACAGGTAATGGGCGAGCATCATGCTCCGCTGCGGGTGTCCCCGGGTGAACTCCAAGAACGGCGCCAGCGCCGCCCCGGCGTCCCGCCCAGTCTGGCGAAAGCGCAACGAGACGTAGTCGCCGACCTCGGCGAGGGGGAGGGGAGTCAACTGCCGGGGCACGGCCTGATCCAGCAGTGGCCGGCGCGGGTCGGAGAACAGCTGCTGCATGACCCCGGGTGCCGAGCCGGCGAAGGCGTAGGTGGCCGCCTCGCCCTGATGCTGGATGACGCTGCGGATCTTGCCGTCGGCCCCGGGCACCGCCAACACGTCCTGGATCTCGTCGAACACGATCAGGCTGGGGGTTCCCTCACGGTCAAATAGGGCGGCCGGCAGCTCCAGCAGTCGCAGGAGCACCGATTCGGAGTCGACGTTGGGGTTGCGCTGCAATGTGGCGGTGAACCCGCCGCCCCCCAGCGACAGCCCGATGTTCCAGGCCCGGAACAGGTTCTCCACGTGGCGGCGCACCGGCCCCTTCAGACGCTCATACCCGCGTTCGATCCGGACCACGATCTCGGCGATCGACAGCACGTCCTGAAGATCGACGAGCACGGTGGCCGACCCCTGGCGCTCGGCGGCCGCCAGCACCCGGCGGAGCAGCGTCGTCTTGCCATACCGGCGCGGTCCCACAAGCCGGAACGAGTGGCCGCCCTCGGCCAGCGCCAGCAGATCGTCGGCCTCGGCGTCTCGGTCGATCATCTGCTCCGGCGGGAGCGGCCCGGAGAACCGAAACGGATTGAGATCCCGGGGGGCGCCGGCCGCCATGGTGGGGGAAGCCTATCAGTTCTCGCAGAGTAAAAGTATGCGAGATCGCATACCAAAAGTATGCGAAATGGCATTCTGGGGCTCTGCGGGCCTGAGCGGCTGGTCCAGGCCCCTGGGCAACTCAACGTGCCCGGCTCCCAGTTGAGGAAGCCCTACCCGTCGCGGTACGTTGTGTAGCGCATGGATGCGCCCGCACGCTGGGCGGCACGGATGGCCGACATGAAGAAGATCTCAGAGCAAGGATTGCTCGACGTCGTTGCCGACTTTGATCAGCTCGGGGGAGCCAGTCTGGGACTGGTCGCGTGGGAGATGTTCGTCAGCGAGCTGGAAGTGAGCGAGGCGTGGGCCAGCGCCCTGTCCGCGGGCTGGCTGGAGCCGGCCGGGTGGGATGACGTGTTCGGCGAGCGGCTGTGGCGGCTGTCGGACGACGGGTGGCTGGCCCGGTCGGCCCGCCGCGGACCGCCCGGATGAATCTGGGCGGCTCGCGGCGACCGCCCCGATGAATCTGGGCGGCTCGCGGCGGTCGGCCCGATGAATCTGGGCCACCCGCCGAGTCAAAGGGGGTGACAGCGAATTTCCAGCGGAGGGTGAGATGAGCATCATCGCCATATCTGTGGATCGACGCGCAGGCGGAGGGAGCCGCCGGCGAGGCGACCGGGTCGCTTGCCCGCTGAGGCGATGGGGCGGGCGGGCGGGTTGACGGCGGCGCGGGGAGAGTTAGGATGAGCGTCGTGACGGCGACGGGGAGCGCGACGGAGCTGGAGCGGGACCTGGGTCAGCATCGGCAGGAGTTGATGGGCTACTGCTACCGGATGCTCGGCTCGCCGTTCGATGCCGAAGATGCCGTCCAGGAGACGCTTCTGCGCGCCTGGCGGGGCGTGGACCGGTTCGACGGACGCGCCGCCCTGCGTTCCTGGCTGTATCGCATCGCCACCAATGTCTGCCTGGACGCCCTGTCGGCCCGCAACCGCCGTGCCCGGCCCATGGACCTGGGGCCGGCCCGGGAGCCGGTGATCGAGAACCTCAACGTGCCCACGGAGGTGACCTGGATCGAGCCGATCCCCGACCGGCTGGTGGCATCGTCGGATCCGGCCGAGGAGGCGCTGGGCAAAGAGACGCTGCGCTTGGCCTTCATCGCCGCCCTCCAGCATCTCCCGCCGCGCCAGCGGGCCGCGCTCATCCTGTGCGAGGTCCTGCGCTGGAAGGCCAGCGAGGTGGCCGAGCTCCTGGACACCAGCACCGCCTCGGTCAACAGCGCGCTCCAGCGAGCCCGGGCCAGCCTGGACGAACTGCAGATCCGGGACACTGACCGGATCGACGCCGTGGACGCCGAGCAGCGCGCGCTGCTGGCGCGGTACGTGGCCGCATTTGAGGCCTACGACATGGATGCCCTCACCGCGCTCATTCGCGAGGACGCCATCCAGTCGATGCCGCCGTTTGACATGTGGCTCGCCGGGCGCCAGAACATCTTCACCTGGTGGCTGGGCCCCGGCATCGGCTGCGCCGGCTCCCGCGTCCTGGCCGCGCCGGGCGCCAACGGCACGGTGGCCTACGGCCAGTACAAGCCGGCCGACGGGGGCGGCTACACGCCCTGGGCCCTGCAGGTGCTGGAGCTCGCCGAGGGCGGCGTGGCCGAGTTGACGTTCTTTCTGGACACCGAGCGGCTGTTCCCGCTGTTCGGTCTGCCGCCGGCACCTTAAGCCGAGACCTCGGGCGGTTCGGCCTCAAACACGTCGCGCAGACCGCTCAGGTCGACCAGCGCCCATAGTTCCGGGCTGGCGCCGCGCAGCCGCACCTGGCAGCCATGGCGTCGCGCTGCCAGGGCCAGCCGGGCCAGGGCGTCAACCGCGACGCCATCCGGACTCACCGCCGAGACCTCCAGCACCACCAGCTGCGGGCCGGCGGTCGCCAGCCGGGCGCAGGCACGGGCGTACAGCTCCGGCAGGTCAGAACGGCGCAGCGGCCCGTGCACCTGAAGGAGCAGTGGAGGCGACATCGTCTACTTAGACCGGCGCGCGGGCAGGAAGTCATCCGTCGCCGCCGTCCGCGGCCCGCTGGGCGAGACCGCGCCCGGATCCGCGATGAATGCGGATTCACGCGCACCCCCTGCGACTGAATCCGCAAAGTTCGCCGCCGACCGCGCCCCGGGCGCCCCGGGCACCCCGGGCGCCCCGGACGCCCCGGGCGCCCCGGGCGCCCCGGGCGCCGTGCGCCGTGCGCGCCCCGCGCGTACGATCCGCTCATGTCGTTCAACTTCGTTCCGGCCTCTCCCGTTGGCGAGGCCGCCGCCAGAGCCGACGCCGAAGGGAGCCAGCATCCCGGCCGTCATTCGCCGGAGTCGTTGACGGTGTTCCCCGCGCACTCGCCCCGGGGACGGGGCCATCTGCTCGTCTCGGAGGGGATCGTTAGCTTTCACCCGCGTCGGGGCCTGGACATGGTCAGCGCCGGGGCCCGCGTCACCGTGAAACCGGCGCGGCTGGCCACGCAGGTGCTGCTCGACGACGGCGGACAACGGCTGACGGTCCGGGTGCCGGTCTGGGAGCGGGCGCGGCTGCTGCGGGCGTTGCAGGGCGCCGGCGTCACCGTGGGCTGAGCAGCGGTCCGCCGCCCGCGCCGCGGCCCAACCTGAGCGGCGCCGGTAGCATGCCGACGGTGACCCGCGAGGCTGCCATGAGGCGCGCCGCCGAGCTCAACCGGCGAGAGACGGGCGGGCACCACTGGTTTCCCCGGGAGACCGGGGGCAGGGACTGGGACGTGGTGGCGGTGGCGGCGCCCGGGCTGCGCCCCACCGGTGAGCTCAAGGCCACCATCGTCAGCCAGCCCAAGCCCAACGAGCCGCCGGATCCCCGCTCCAGCCTGTTCCGCAACATCCCGCCGTTCGGGCCCGGTTGAGCCGCTGTGGCCGCCGCCCGGTCGCACACCCGCATTGACGACGACCGCGTCCGGGTGACCTCCTGGACGTTCGCCGACGGTGACGAAACCGGTCATCACCGCCATGAGTACGACTACCTCGTGGTCCCGGTGACCGGGGGTACGTTTGCCGTGATCGACGCCGGCGGCGCCACCCGCCAGATGACCCAGGAGGCCGGGGTGAGCTACCCCGGACGGCGTGGGACGGAGCACAACGTCATCAACCGCAGCGGCCGGACCGCCGTCTTCGTCGAGGTGGAGCTCAAGGGCTAGCTAGTGCCCTGAGTCGCAAATCCCGAGACTGCTCGCGAATTTCCGCCTCAGAACACTAGGCTAGGCCGCCGCCGGCCCATGAGTCCTACGCGCGGGCGGGCGCCCGGCGCCGCCGGGGACGCTGGCGCGCCGGACGGTGACCGGGTGTGCGCAGGCCGTCGTCGAGCCCCAGCTGCCGGGTGAGCTGGCTGACATCGCGGTGCTGGTCAGGAGACAGCAGCGTGACGCCGATGCCCTTGCGGCCGGCGCGGCCGGTCCGCCCGATGCGGTGCACATAGGTTTCGCTGTCCTGCGGCGGGTCGAAGTTGATCACGTGCGAGATGCCCTCCACGTCGATGCCGCGAGCCGCCACGTCGGTGGCCACCAGGACGTCGATCGCTCCGGACTCAAACCGGGACAGAGCCTGCTCGCGCTGGCGCTGCGACCGGTCGCCGTGCATGGCCACCGCACTGACACCGTGGGCGCCCAGCCGCTTGACCAACCGGTCGGCACCCCGCTTGGTCCGGACGAACACGAGCGCCAGGTCCCGCTCGGCGGTCAGTTCGCCCACCAGCGCCTCGACGCGATGCTCATGCTCCACCTGCACAAACCGATGCTCGATCTCGGCGTTGGCCCGCCGGTCCCGCGGACCGTGGTGGTGGCGGACAGGGTCCTGGGCGTAGCGGCCGGCCAGCCGTCCGGCCTCGCCGTCGAGGGTGGCGGAGAAGAACAGGGTCTGGCGGACCGGCGGGCAGGCGGAGACGATCCGGTCGATGGCGGGACGGAAGCCCATGTCCAGCATCCGGTCGGCTTCGTCAAGCACCAGGATCCGGATGCGATCCAGGGAGAAGGCGCCGCGCGCCAGCAGATCCTCCAGCCGTCCCGGCGTAGCCACCAGGATGTGGGAGCCGGCGGCCCGCTGAGCCTGCTTGACCAGGCCGGCGCCGCCGTACACGGCGGTGACCCGAAGCGCTCGCGCATGCGCGATGGTCCGGATCTCGTCGACGATCTGGGACGCCAGCTCACGCGTGGGAGCCAGCACCAGCGCGGCGGGCCGGGCGTCGGTGGCGTTGAGTCGCTCCACCAGCGGGATCCCGAAGGCCAGCGTCTTGCCGGATCCGGTGGGGGACTGGGCGAGGACGTCACGGCCGGTGAGCGCGTCACCGATGACGGAGCTTTGAATGGGAAACGGACGGTCGATGCCCGCTTGCGACAGGGCGTCGACCACGACCTCGGACACGCCGAGATCGGCGAACGATGATGTTGACATTGGAACTCCTTACGGCACACGGGGCCGCGTACGATTCGGGAGGCGATGGCTGACCCGAACCGCTGTCCAGCGGGACCCAAGCAAGCTGCCTCGCGGCCGACGGCGCCGACCGCTGCCCCTCAACCTAGCACTCGGTGCGCCGGATGCCCGGGAAACAGGCTGCAGTTGGGCACCATCCCGGTCACAGCTCCCGCCGAGCAAAGCTGACGACGGCGGCAGCGAGCACGATCCCAAACCAGCACACCACCCACAGCAGGTACGGCCACGACGGCGCCGCCTGGGTGACAAACGGATTGCCCTTTCCGCCGGCCCCGAATTGTTCGGCGATCAGCGAGGCCGGCTGCAGGTAGTAGATGGCCGCATGCCACAGGCCGTCGGTGGGCAGCAGGAGCCGTCCGACATTCCCGACGGTGCGCAGGGCGGCGATGTTGAGGTTGGTGCCCAGCGTGCCCACCACCCCCGCCAGCCACCCGGCGCCGAACACCGCCACCGCAACCACCCCGGCCGCTATCACCGGCATCCGCGTGCTCAAGAACAGAGACAGGGTGAGCAGCAGCGCGCCCTCGGCGAACAGATAGACGGCGACCAGGAACGGGTTGGGCGGCAGAAATCCGCTGACCCAGTGGACGACCGCAAACTCCAACGCACACACGGCGGCGGCGTACCCGGCCAACAAAACCGCCAGCCCCAGCCACTTGCCCAGCACCACCTGGGTGCGCCGGAGCGGCCGGGTGACCACCGTCATCAGCACGCCGGACTCAATCTCCGAGGAGATCGACGGGGAGGCGATCGCCGATGCGCTCAGCGCCAACACGAAGCTGAACATGAACATGAACAGGATCAGCGCCTCCGGGACGGCCAGGCGGTTCTCACCGGAGGTGAGGTTTCCGTGGTGACTGAGGCGGTCAAACCCCCACGCGCTCAGGCCGACGATGACCGCGGTGATGGCGACGAACGCCAGCAGCAGACGCCGGCGCACCGCTTCGCGCATGGTCAGCGTGGCGATGGTCAACGTGGCGCTCATCGCTCGGCCAGCAGTTCCAGGAACCGCGCCTCCAGGCTCTGGTGCTCAGGGACAACAGCCTCGACCCGGCCACCGAGGCCAACCAGCTCCTCCACCAGGTCCGCGACCTGCGCCGACTTGATTCCCTCCACCACCCACCAATCGCCGTCACGCTGCCACTGGCCGAACCGCTCCAGGCTGGTCCACCAGCCGGGGCCCAGCCCGGCCACCTTCAGCCGCACCCGGCTGTGGTGACCGAGGAGCTCCTGCAGGCTCCCGGTGGCCACGGCGCTCCCCCGGTCGATCACCGCCACCCGGTCGCAGACATGCTCGGCCTCCTCCAGCAGGTGTGTGTTCAGAAACACGGTGGAGCCCCGCTCTCGCAGGCCCCGGATGATCTCCCGCACGTCATGGCGGCCGACCGGATCCAGCGCGCTGGTGGGCTCATCCAGCACCACCAGAGAGGGATCGCCCAGCAGCGCCACCCCCAGCCCGAGCCGCTGCTGCATGCCCTTGGAGAACGTGCCCACCCGGTCGCGGCCTCGCTCCTGCAGGCCGACGGTGTGCAGCGCCCGCCCGGTCTCGCCCTCCCAGTCGGACTTGGGCAGGCCCAGCAGCCGGCAATGCAGCCGCAGCACCTCCGCCGCGGTCAGCAGCGGCTGGAAGCGAAACAGCTCCGGGAGATAGCCGATGTGCCGCCGGGCCTCCCGGTCCCCCAGCGGGGCTCCCAGCACCAGTCCCTCGCCGCCGGTGGGGCGCACCAGACCCAGCAGGAGCTTCACGGCGGTCGTTTTGCCGGCTCCGTTGGGGCCGAGAAAGCCGAAGACCTCGCCCCGTCTCACCGTCATCGACAGGGAGTTCAGCGCCACCGTGGTGCCAAACCGTTTGCTCAGGCTCATGGTGTGGATGGCCGCCGGCGCGGTCACCTGGCCGGTGGCCGGGTCGGCCTCGGCGGCGGCCACCGGGAGGGGACCGGCCGAGGCGGGCGCGACAGACCGGGCGCGGGCGTCGTTCACGATCCGCTCAGCCGAGCTGGCCGGCGACGTTGAGCACGTCCTGGGAGTCCAGGAGCCCCACCACCACATGGATGATCCCGCCGGCGTCCTCCCAGATCACGCCGGAAGCCGCCCCTGACGCATCGCTGAGGAGGATTGCCGGGCGTCCGCCGACCTGGACCGAGCGCGTCGTCGCACCGGACGGGACCGGGACCGGCAGCGTCGTCGTCAGATTGCCGAGCAGGCGAACCTCCTCGGCCAGCTGGGGGGGAACTCCCGGCCGGCCGAGCAGGAAGGACTCAATTCGCTTCAGGGTGGCGCCGCTGGAGGCTGCCGTGGGATGGGGCATGGTGACGATGCCGACGGTCGGCACCCCGTGCCCCTGGCGTCCGGTGTACTCGGCGACCACCACCGGCCCACCCTGGAGGCTGACCGTGCTTCCGGCCAGATCGCCGGCGGCGGAGTTGAAGGTGACGGTGGCGGTCGCCCGCGGCTGGACGATGAACCGGGGCGTGGCGGCCACGCCGGCGGGGAGGCGGCCGGGCAGCGTGATCGGCAGCCCGGTCTCGGCTCGGATGGCGGTCAGCGAGGATGCCGGGCGGGGCGGCTGGGAAGACCACCGGATGGTGCCAAAGGCGACGGTGCTGGTTCCGGCCGGGGTCGTGAAGCCGGCCAGCGGATGGTTGTTGCCGAGACCCAGCAGGGCCGGGAGCGCCCCCAGCTCGGTCCGGCTCAGGGGCACGGGGGCCACGTGCGTGGGCGCGAAGATGGTGGTCAGCGACGCCGCGGCTGCCGTGCCCGCCACCACCGCCGCGAGGCCACCCGTGGCCAGGCCGGCGCGCAGGGACAGCCGCGGGAACCGGGTGCCCCACGGACGGACGATCCCGGCCCGCCGCCCGCGGGCGATGGCGTCTCCGGAGCCGGGCTGGAGCGCCTGCTCCATCCGGGACCAGGCGACGTCGATGTCCGGGACGAGGTGGGGGCCGGAGAGCGCCCGGGCTGCCCGCTCCCGGTCGTGGCTGATGACGGCTCGCCGAGACCGGCACCGTCCGCAGTCGGCGAGATGACCGGTGACCCGGTCGGGGATGGCCAGCGGCTCATCGTCCAGCCGCCGCAGCATGCCGTCAGAAACGTGTCTCACCGCTCCATCTCCTTTCGCAACGCCGCCTCCGCCCGTCTGAGCACGGTGCCGACGTTTCCGACCTTGACGCCGAGGGCCTCGGCGATCTCGACGTAGCTCATGCCGCCGTGGCGCATCACCAGGACCGCGGCCGACCGGCGGGGGAGGCGGCGCAGGACGCGGCGCACCTCGGCTCCGGCCTCGCGCTCCATCACCGTCTCCTCGGCGCTGGGGATGGAGCGCCCGGGAGGCGCCAGGCGCTGACGCCGGTCTCGCCGCCGCTCGCCGCGGAGCGTGTTGAGGGCCGTGTGCACGGCGGCCGCCCGGACCCAGCCGGCGGCCTGCTCGTAGTCTCCGGGGAAGCGCCGGTAGGCGGCCAGGAACACCTCCTGAGCCACGTCCTGGGCGCCTGCGGAGTCGCCGAGCACGCTCTGGGCGAGACGTACGACGGCTCGGTAATGCTCGCGGAAGAAGGCCTCAAAGCTGCCCAGCCCCGGTCCCGCCTCCGGGCAGATCAGCTGCTCCTCAGGTGATACCGGCAATCCCATTACGTCCCCTTAGCACCGCCGGGGCCACAAATGTGACATCCCGGGTGAGCACACAGTGTCTCTGCCTCCCAGGATGCCTGCCCAGGGACCTGTTGCCAACCGGGACTCGTAACAGGGACGATGCCCCGTGACGGTGTTGAGTTCAACTGAGCCGGTGCCGGCGGCCGCGCAGACCGTGAAGGGGAGCGGAGCGCTGTCTCGCCCCCGCCTGCGCGGGGTGCGCAGCGAGCGTTCGCTCATCCGGGGCGCCCAGGCCGGCTCAGAAACCGACCTGGAGCTCCTGTTTCGCCGGCATTGGCCGCGGGCCTACCGGGTGGCGTTCCTGATAGTGCATGATCACGCCGCGGCTGAGGACATCGCTCAGGAGGCGTTCGTGGCCGCGATCCGACGGCTGGACCGGTTTGACCGCCGGCGCCCGTTTGCTCCGTGGCTGGGAGCGATCGTGGCCAACCGCGCCATTGATTGGGTGCGCAGTCGCTCCTCCCGCCCGGAGATCGTCGGCTCCGGGCCGGAGGGGCCGTCCCCGGCCCGCCCGCCGTCCAGCTACTCCGAGGAACTGCTGGCGGCCCTGGCGGCGCTCACGCCGGAGCACCGCGCGGTGGTGGTGATGCGGTACGTGCTCGAGTACACGCCGGGCGAGATCGCCCGCGCCCTGGAGCTGCCCCGCGGGACGGTCAACTCCCGGCTGCGGCGAGGTCTCGACGCGCTGCAATCACAGCTGCGCCAGGACGGGACGGGGTGAGCGTGCGGCGGGAGCTGAGCCGCTGGCGGGCCCCCGGGGAGCTCGACGCCGAGGCGCGGGCCTGGCCGGTGGTCCAGGCGGCCTACCGGCAGCGTCTCCCGGTGCCGCGCCGCCGCTCGGCTCACCGCCCGGTGGGGGCGCTGCTGGCTGCCGTGATCCTGGTGGGGGCAGTCGCCCTCTCGCCCGCGGGGGCGCGGGTCGGCAGCGTGATCGGCCGCGTGCTGGGGGTCCGGCACGCCGCGCCGGTGTTGTTCCCGCTGCCCGCGCCGGGGAACCTGCTGGTCTCCGGGCGGGCGGGAACCTGGACCGTCGGAGCCGACGGCCATACCCGGCGGCTGGGGAGCTGGACAGGGGCCAGCTGGTCGCCGCACGGCTGGTACCTGTTGGTGGCCGGCCGCCACCAGCTGGCGGCGATCAACCCCCGCGGGCGCCTTCAGTGGCGGCTGGTGCGCCCGCGGGTGGCCGACCCTGAGTGGTATCCGCCGACCGGCTTCCGGGTGGCGTACCTGTCCGGGGGCGCGCTGCGGGTGGTGGCCGGCGACGGCACCGGCGATCATGTCCTGGTCCCGCGCGCGGCGAGCGTCGCCCCGGCGTGGCGGCCCGGGCATCCGTACCAGTTGGCCTACATCACCTCCGCGGGGCGGCTGGTGGTGCGCGATGCCGACACCGGCCGGACGGTGTGGTCGGTGTCAGTGCCGGCATCAGCGAGAGACCTCATCTGGGCCGCGGACGGCAGCACCCTCACGGTCGTCGCCCGCCAGACGGTCCGGGTCTACGACGGGTTCGGACGCCTGCTCGCCGACCAGCGGGCGCCGGGGCCGGTCCTGTCCGCTGCCCTGTCACCGAGCGGACGCAGGCTCGCCCTGGTGCTGGGAGGCGAGACCGGCGGCGTGGTGGTGGAGACAACCCGGGCGCCCACGTCGCGCCCTGGGCTCCGCCGGGTCCTGACCGGTGCCGGGCTGGGGCAGGTGGCCTGGTCTCCCGATGGTCGCTGGGTGCTGGCCAGTTGGCCGGCGGCCAACCAATGGGTGTTCGTCCGGGTCGGGACCCGGCCCCGGATCCTGGCGGTCTCTCATGTGTCCGAGCAGTTCTCCGCCGGGTCCGCCACCCGTTTTCCCCGTTTCGATGGATGGTGCTGCACAGCTGCGGGTGGGGCGCCATGAGGTGGCCGGGCATCATGATCGCCGGCGTGGTCTGCCTGACCGCCTCCGGATGCGGCTCCGGGCACCGGGCCGCCACCCAGGGGCCGGCCGGGAGCCGGCGGCCGGTGGCCGGTCCGGTGGCCGCGACGTCGGTGCCGGGGGTGGCGACCGCGCTCGCCCCGGCCCCGGCGCCGCAGGCCCTGGTCACCGATGAGCGCCAGAACGCCCTGCTGGTGGTGGCACTGCCGAGCGGGCGCGTGGTGCGCCGGGTGACGATGCCCTCTGACCCCGAGGACATTGCGGTGACGGCCGGTGCGGGCGGGATCGTCACCGTGGTCAGCTCCGGAGCCGGACGGGTGAGCGTGCTGCACCGGGCGACCCTGCGTCCGATCCGGATCCTGGGAGGCTTCACCGCGCCGCACATCGTCACCGTGTCACCGAATCGACGGTACGCCTACGTCACCGACGATGCCCGCGGAACCGTGACCGTCATCCGGCTGAGCGACGCGACCATCACCGCCGTGGCCGCGGTGGGTGCCGGCGCGCACCACCTCACGTTCAGTCCTGACGGGCACCGCGCCTGGGTGACTCTGGGCGAGTCGGCGGATCGGATCTCGGTGCTGGACACGCGTGATCTGGCCCACCCCCGGCTCATCGCTCACTTCAGCCCGGGGTTCCCGGCACACGACCTGTCCTTCAGTCCGGACGGCCGGCGGATCTGGGTCACCTCGGCCACCGGAACGGCGGTGGGCGTGTTCTCGGCGCGCAGCGGTCGTCTGCTGTTCCGCGTCCCGGTGGGGCCGCCGCCCCAGCATGTGGCCTTCGCCGGCTCCACTGCCTACCTGACGAGCGGATACGGCGGCATGATTGAGCGGGTGAAGCCGGCGACGGGGCGGGTGGTCGGCCGGGCCCGGGATCCGTACGGGTCGTTTGAGCTCGCGGCCGCCGACGGGTACGTGGTGACCTCGTCGCTGTTGCGGGGAACGCTCACCGTCTACACGCCGCAGCTCCGCCTCCTGCGGGTGGTTCGACTGGCGTCGGCGACGCGTGAGGTGGCGATTGCCGCGCCGTAGCCGGCGTCAGCTCGTCAACCGCGCTTGCCGTCAGGACCGACGAGCAGGACCGGCCCCGGGTAGGCGCGGAGCACCTCCTGCGCCACCGACCCGAGGCCCAGCAGGGCCGCCTTGAGACCGGACCGGCCGCGCTGACCCATCACGATCAGCGGGGCGCCCTGTTCCTCGGCGGTGGCCACGATGATCTCCGCCGTCTTCTGCTTGGCGACCACCCGGACCCCGGTGGCGTCAAACCCGGCCGACCGGGCCACCCGCACCCCCTCCTCCAGGAGATCCTCGGCGTCGGCCGGGCCCATGATCGGGGCGTCCGGACCCCCGGTTCCGCCGAACACGCCGGCATGCTCCTCCACCGGGACGTGGGCCAGCAGCACGGTTGCCGGTCGACCCTCGCCCAGGATCCGGCTGGCCTGGCCGATGGCGCGGCTGGCGCTGGATGAGCCGTCCCAGCACAGCAGCACGGCGGGGGTGTGGTCGTCAGCGGGCATGCGGTGGTGCCGTCGGGGCTCGGCGCAGAATGACAGCGGCGCGGCTGGCTGTGTTCACCCAATCCGGGTGATGTGACCGGCCTGTCCCCGCCCGGGAAGGCGCAGTGCCGGCGCCGCGGCTCGGGCTTACGCTGTGCGAGATTGCCGGAGGTGAATGCCAGCCTGGAACAGCGCGCGCTGGAGGCCGCCCGGACGGTGGCGATCGCCCACGGGTTGGCCGCAGATGGCGCCGTCGTCATCCATTCCGGCAGCAACGTGCTCGTTCACCTGCGACCCGCGCCGGTTATCGCCCGCGTCATGACCGGCACCGTGGTGTTGCACGCCGAACCCCGGCAGTGGCTGGAGCGCGAGGTCTCGGTCCTTGAGTTTCTGGCGCCCTCGGGACTGGCGGTGGCCCCCAGCCGGTTGATCGCCCCGGGGCCGTACCGACACGACGGTCTCTGGATGACGTTCACCGAATGGCTCTCGCACGTCCCGCGCCGCCATCAACTGGTCGATGCCGGCCGGTTTGGCCGGGTGCTGCGGAGCCTGCATGACGCCCTGCAGACGTTCGACGGCGCGCTGGGCACCCTGGCTGATCTGGGTGAGGACATTGAGCGGCTGCGTGGCCTGCTGCGGCCGAACCCGGCTCTCGACGTCGGCGGGCTCTCGGCGCTGCGCGCGCGCCTGGACGCGGTGGACGATGTGTTTCGCTGCGCGCTTCCGACTCAGGCGCTGCACGGGGATGTGTCACTGAGCAATCTGCTCCAGACGCCGGAGGGTGGTCTGGTCTGGAACGATTTTGAGGACACCTTCCGAGGGCCCGTGCACTGGGATCTCGCCGGATATGTGATGAGCCTGCGCGCCCGCGGTGCCGCCCCGGCGTTCGTCGCCCGGGTGCTGGATCACTACGGCTGGGGGGACGCGGCCGAGCTGGAGCCGTTCATGGCCGCCCACCGGGTTTACGACGCGATCTGGCAGCACTACGACCTCCAGCGTCGCCAGGACCCCGGTGGAGGCACGGCGCCGAGCGATTAGTGGCCATGCCTCGGTTCGTTGCGAACCAGGCGGCGGCGGGGCGGCATCCTCCGCCGGCCGCGGCTCCAATCCCTCAGCACTCTCGGGCGGTTACCCTGACGGCCTGAGCCAGCTGAATCGCATCAGGAGGGCCGCATGCTCGAAGTGACAATCGCCGATGGCGTGACCCTGGCCTACGACGAGCGCGGGGACCGGGATGCCCAGCCGCTGGTCCTCATCCACGGCGTCTCGATGAGCCGCCGCTACTTTCATCGCCAGCTGGAGCCACTGAGCCGGCGGTTTCGGGTGATCGCCGTCGACCTGCGGGGCCACGGCGACTCCAGCGACGCGCCGGCCGGCCACACCATCCCGCACTACGCGCGGGATCTGGAGCGACTCATGGCCGCCCTGGAGCTGAAGCGGCCGGTGCTGCTGGGGTGGTCGATGGGCGCGTTCGTCGTCCACGACTACATCAAGCAGTTCGGCACCGGGGGTCTGGCCGGGGTGATCATCTCCGGCGAGTCGGCGTCGGATTTCAACTGGGAGGGTTTTGCGCACGGGATGCTCGACCTGGCGACTCTCCACCAGTTCATGAGCGACATCCAGGAGGACCATGAGGGCTTCATCGGTCACCTGGTCCCGGAGATGTTTCACCAGGAGCAGGACTCCGCCGACACCGAGTGGATGATCGCCGAGTGCCTCAAGCTCCGGATCGGCGGCTTGACGGCGATTCTGTTTGACCAGTCGGTCCAGGACTACCGGGAGACCGCGAAGCAGATCGACGTCCCGACCCTGATCCTGTGGGGGCGCCACGACGGGATCCTGCCCGCCTCCGGCGCGGAGGATCTCAAGCAGCGGATCCCTCATGCCGAGGTGGTGATGTTCGAGGACAGCGGCCACTGTCCGTTCCTGGAGGAGACCGACAGGTTCAACGCCGTCGTGGCGGAGTTCGTGGCTCGGCTGGCTCCGACGGACGCATGACGAGCGCCGAGGTCGCCCGCTCTGAGAACCCGCGCCGAGGAGAGGATGAGGTGAGCGGCAGGTTTCAGGACGCTGCTCTGGAGCCAGCAGCCCCAGCGCGGCCGCTCCATGCTCACCGTCTCGGCGTTAGAGTTCTCGCCACATGCTGTCGAAGCCCGGTCTCATCCTCCGGCACGGAGAGGACGGTCCGCCGGCGCGCCTGGGCGAGTGGCTGCAGGAGCGCGGACTGCCGTTCGTCGTGCATGCCGCCTGCCGGGAGGCCCCGCCCAACCCGCGCGAGTTCTCGTTCGTGGTCTCGCTGGGCTCCAGTCAGTCGGCGTCTGAGACCGATGGATGGGTGGCGTGGGAGATTGAGGGGCTGCGCGACGCCATCGCCGCCGATGTCCCGGTCCTCGGTCTGTGCTTCGGCGGCCAGGCTCTGTCAGTGGCGCTCGGTGGGGGGGTCGACGTCCTCGACCGGCCGGAGATCGGCTGGGTCAAGGTGGAGAGCTCGGACGCGGAGATTCCCGCCGGGCACTGGCTCCAGTACCACTTCGAGCTCATGCGCCTGCCGCCCGGTGCGCAGGGGCTCGCTCGCAGCCCGGCGGGACTCGCCGCCTTCCGCCACGGCCGTCACCTGGGGCTGCAGTTCCATCCTGAGGCCGACGCTGCGCTCGTCGACCTGTGGGCTCGCGCGGACCCCCGGCTGCCGGAGACGGGGCTCACGCCGGAGGCGCTTGCCGACCAGAGCCGGGTTCACGCCGAGCCGGTACGCGCGCAGGCCTTCGCCCTGTTTGACCGTTGGCTGCAGACATCGCTGGACGGCGTGGATGGTCGCCCCGTGGCGCTGGACGGAGGACGAACCCCCGGACCGGCCGAGTACGCGTAGCTCCGGCGCAGGGCGCGCTGCCGATTCGCCCAGCGGCGCGCCGGTCACCTGGTGGCGGCCGCGCGCGCGGCCTGTCGGGCGAGGGTGAGTCCGTCCCGGTTGGAGAGCCGCTGGTTGTCCTGTGCGCGGGCGCGGGTCTACGGCGTCAGGACGATGCGGCCGCCCGCCTGACCGGAGCGGAGGAGATCGTGCGCCCGCTGAGCATCCGCGAGGGGCATCGTATCGATGGTGTACTGCAGGTGCTCGCGGCCGGCGAGCTGGATCAGCTCCTCCAGCTCGTCCCGAGAGCCCCAGATGCTGGAGAGGAAATGCGCCTCGTGCGGCACGGCGCCAAGTCCGAATGCAACGGTCCCCCCGAACAGCCCGATGACGATGACCACTCCCTGGCGGTCCACCAGGCGGGCAGCGTGCGCCAGCGAATCCGCTGAGCCAACGAAGTCGAGAACTGCCGAGTACGGGCCCTGTAGTTCCTCCGGTGCGAGCGCCTCTTCGGCACCCAGCGCTCTGGCCCGCTGGCGCTTGTGCGGCGCGGGATCACCGGCATCGACCGTTGCATCGGTCAGCAGCCGCAGGAACTGGATCCCAAATTGTCCAAGGCCGCCCGCGCCGAGTACCAGCGCCCGCGTCCGGGACCGCAGCCACCCGCGGGCCAGGTTGACGGCCCGGTAGGGCGTCAAACCACCGCATCCAAGCGGCGCCGCCTGCACCGGGTCGAGATCTCCGATGGGGTACAGATATCGCCGGGCGGGCACGCGGACGTACTCGGCATAACCGCCATCCTGGTAGAGACCGGCCTCGCGCCCATCAGGGCAGATCATCTCCTCCGAGGCGCGGCAGAAGCGGCAATTGCCGCAGCCCCATGGGGCGTACACCAGCACACGGCCGAGCCGCTCGTCCTCGGCCACGATCTCGTGCCCCAGCACGAGGGGGAGCTCAGGGTCGAACACGTGCTCGACCACGTGGAGGTCGGAGTGGCAGACGCCGCAGGCGAGCACGCGCAGCACGCTCTCCTCATCGTTTCGGGGCACCGGGACAGCTCGGTCCTCAAGCTCCAGCGGCTCGTTGAAGGCCCGAAGAACGACTGCGCGCATCACCTGGCCTCCTCGACCGATCTCCGGGGCATGCTCGGCGCCCCCCGGCCGGTTACGATAACCGCCCGCCGGAGGAACAGGAGGGAGGGCCATGCCGGTGACCGACAGCGAAGGCAAGATCGCATCCGTACGGGAGTTCCTGCACCAGGAACAGGTGCATACGGTGGAATGCATGTTCGCCGATACCTGGGGCATTCCCCGGGGCAAGCGGCTCTCCGTCCCGCACTTCTGCTCGGCCGCCGCCGGTGACGGCTTCGCCATCGCGAACGTTGCCTTCACGTGGGATATGCACGGGGTGATCTTCCCCACGGCGTTCGTCGATGACGTCACCGGATATCCGGATATGCACATCGTTCCTGACGTCTCGACACTGCGCATCGCCGCCTGGAAGGACGGGACCGCCTACTGCATGTGCGACACGATCGACCCCGTCACCCATGAGCCGATCCCGCTGGACCCCCGGGCGCTTCTGCGCCGTGCGGTGCAGCGGGTCCGAGGCTCCGGCTACGAGCCGGTGGTCGCGACCGAGCTGGAGTTTCACCTGTGCCACCCGGACTGGTCGCCGCTCTACACGGGTACCCACTGCTATTCCATGCAGAAGGGAGCCGAGGTCGAACCCGTGGTCAGCGAGATCAAGCGGATCCTTGAGAGCTCCGGGATCATGGTCGAAGCCTGGAATGTGGAATACGGCCCGGCCCAGGTTGAGGTCAACCTGGGGCACGGGTCGCCGATCGAGGTCGTCGACGCCACCATCATTCTCAAATACGTGGTCAAGCAGGTGGCGCTGCGCCACGGCCTCCGGGCCACATTCATGCCCAAGCCGTACATCACCGAGGCCGGCAACGGGCTGCACATCCACCAGAGCCTGCTGGGCGCCGACGGCGGCAACGCCTTCGCCGAGGAGGACGACGATTCCCCGCTGCGGTCAAAGCTCATGCGCCGCTACCTCTCAGGCCTCCTCGCGCACCAGATCGACCTGCAGGCCGTCAACTGCCCCACGGTCAACGCGTACAAGCGCGTGGAGGACTACTCGTTTGCGCCGACCCAGGTGAGCTGGGGACTCGATCACCGGCTGGTCGGCGTCCGCTCCGCCGTCGGCCGGGGGGCGGCGACACGGCTTGAATGCCGCTGGGCCTCGGCCGACGCCAATCCGTATCTGGTCGTTGCCGGCTGCCTGTTCGCGGGCGCCGACGGCCTGGAGCGCGCGCTGGATCTCCCTCCGGTTGTCACCGGCGATCCCCATGTTGACGGGTCCCTCACACGTCTGCCCACGCGGCTGGAGGAGGCGCTGGGGTGGCTGGAGCACAGCAGCTTCGTGCGGGAGGTGTTCGGGGACCTCTGGGTGGAGGTGTACCTGGTGATGTTGCGCCACGAACTGGAGTTGTATGCCCGCCACGTCACCGACTGG
This sequence comes from uncultured Solirubrobacteraceae bacterium, assembly GCA_963753235.1. Lineage (GTDB taxonomy): Bacteria > Actinomycetota > Thermoleophilia > Solirubrobacterales > Solirubrobacteraceae > Palsa-465. The sequence continues at coordinate 1,098,463 of CAVWBJ010000003.1, forward strand.
GAGCGCGAGCGTTACCGCGAGGTCATGTAGTCGACCTGGACGATCCACGGGGTCGCGGCTGCGGTGACGCTGCGACGAGACCTCAGAGGCCGTGCCAGTCGCGCATGTGCGAGCGCATGTGCGCCGGGACCGCCTCCGGCGGGTAGAACCGGTCGTAGAACTCAACGTCCAGGTGCGCGGCCTGATACCAGACGGTCATCAGGAACGGGTCGATGGTCGCCGGAAAGCGCCCATAGGTATTCCAGATGTAACGGCAGAGCGTTTTTGTCGCCTCGATCGCCTCCGCGGAGGGCCGGGGCACACCGCGGGCGATCTCCGGCGAGCGCCAGGGAATGTGCCGGCGCTCAGGGGCGGAGAAGATGCCGTCCTCACCCCAGCGCTGGGCGAGGATGAAGTCAACGGCGGCGTCCATGTCGGCGTGAAATGGCGGACACGCGCCCTCAAAGACCCCCTCCAGGCCGACCGGAATCTCCTCACCCGCACCCACCGGCGCGTCGTCAGGCACGCGGTGAAAGGTGAAGCCCAGAGAACCACAGGGACCTTCGCCACCGATCTGACGCCACTGGGGCTCGCCGCCGAGGGTCACTCGTCCCTTGCCGCCGGAGAACGGATGGCCGCCGATCCCCAGCGCCTGGGTTGCGAGCATCAGGTTCTCGATCATGAGCCCCTCCTCGACGCCGTTCATGTCGACCATCTGCCAGCGCTCAAAATCCCAGAGATCGACGGGATGGGCGGGGTCGAGCAACCCGGATTGGACGTGGGGACGCAGCGGGTCGTTGCCCAGCTGTTTGTCGACGATGTAGTAGCCGTGCGGCCGGTCGAAGTACAGAAGCATGGCTGAGATGCACTGGCGTGTCACGTCAGACACCGGGATGAACACCGTCGTCCCCTCAATGTTGACCAGCCATTCGTTGAACTTGAACAGGTTGGGGCGCCGGCGCGGGATCTCCAGACGGTCCGGCTGGAGCCTGATCGCCCGCCGGTAGAGCTCGCTGTGCTCACTCCGGTCCTGCAGCTGGCGGTACCGCTCGGGCGTTGCGTCCCGCTGGGGGAGGACGAAGACACCCTCGTCGTTGGTCCAGAACAGCTCGGTCCCGTGGATCGCCAGCGGGCTGGGAAAGCTCCGTCCGGTGAACGAGGCCAGTTTGTCCGCGCTGGTCGTGTCTCCCGCACCGTCGGTGAAGGGCCACTCCTCGCGAACCACCCCGGTGATGCCGGTCGCCGCGGCGACCAGGATCGCCTCCTCCTCGGTGGCGAGCGGCACCGGCTGCTTCTCAGAGCGGAAGGCGAGCGGGCCGGTCATCGTCGCGCCCATGGCGAACCGGCGAGCCCGCCGGGTGAAGATCGCCTCCAGCGCGGGGAATGAGAAGGCTTCGGCGAGCGCCTCAGGCCGAACGTCCGGGCGCACGTTGCGGCGGGAGACGGTCATTGCCCGACTCTACACTCCACGCGCGGGCGTTCCCTCGCGCTGACCTCAACGACGTCGAGGGCGAGCCGAGCGAGGTCCCGGACCGGCGGCCCGCAGCCGCCGGCGCCGGCGCCACATGATGAAGCTCATGATCATGGCGGCGACCACGGCGGCCGCCAGCGCATAGGAGACGATCCTGATCCCAAGCGAGGTCTTCGGCTGGGCGGACACAAGAATCGACCCGCCCGGGTACAGGCCGGCGTCGCCTCCCGATGGCCGGCAGCGTGGGCACGACACAACCGCTTCGTAGAGACCCGCGGCAAGGTGCGGGATCCGGAGGGTCACCCGCGCCGCCACGTGGCCGACCGGGATCAGGCGCCCGTGATGTGGGGGCACGAGATCGGCCACCACCGGAAGGCTGACGAGGCTGATCGATGCTCCCGCCACGGCGGGAGACACCGGCCGGTCGCTGCGCGCCACCACCGTCTGACCGGCCTGGTTTCCGGGGGGATCGAACGTGAACCACACCGGGCTGCGCAGGCAGCGAAGCAGGTTGTCGTACTCGGCACTGTCTGAGAACCCCGAATATGGGCACACGCGCGGGCTGAGAAACGCGGTGCTCGGCTGCTCTGAGATCGCGACGGCCAGTGAGGGGGAGACGCCCTGGATGCGGTGGACGGCGACCTTGTGACCGTGGTACTCGGCGGATCCGATCTCAGCTCCGAGGGGCACCTTCCGGCGCGGCGCCGGCGTGCTCGGGTAGCTGGTGGCGGTGAACTGGCTGCCGTCGTAGACGAGAGGCCGCAGCAGGCAAGCCCAGTAGGCCGATCCGGTGAAGCCCTCGCATCTGTGCCCCATCACAAACAGCGTCCGCGGTCGCCCGCGCACCAGCACCGCAACGCGCGGGTCGATCGAGCCGGTGGTCTGGACCTGGACGCTGTGCTGCGCTCGCCGGCAGCCGTTCGCGCTCGTCGGCTCGTCGACGGTGCCGCCGCCAAGACGAGTGCCCGGCGAGATCTGGACGGTTGCCGGAACCGCCGTCGCCGCGTAGGCGAGATGGTTGTAGCTCAGGTACGTCTGCGTCGGACAGCTGGATGCGGCCGAGGCACGCGAGCCTCCGGCGATGGCTCCGGCGATGAGCAGCGTGATAAGAGCGGTTCCGATGCGCACGAGCGAAAATGATGACCGAAGGAGCGCCGTCTCACATCGCGCTGCGGCGCGCGAGCTCTTCGGCACGCGTTTCGCCGGGCCGCGGCAGGTCACGCGGGCGGCGAGGTTCGAAGGTGACCGAGCAGGGACCGCCAGAGCCGCCGCCGTCGCCCTCGGCGCGCCATTCAAGCAGCCGCCAGCGGCCGATGGGGCTCGTCTCCACCCGCACCACGGGCAGGTTCTGGGGCTCGACCAGAAGCAGGGGGAGCGAGGTCAGCTCCGATCCGACGCGGCGGGCCCGACGGGCCGCAATTCGCCAGCGGAATGCGACGAACGTCCCCTCAAGCGGCCGCGGGAGTCCGGCCGGGAGGTCAAAGCAGAAGTGCCTCCAGTTGACCTCCTCCAGTGGCCCCAGTGGCACCCGGTTGGAGAAGACCTCGTCCTCAAGCCAGATCGGCACGGCCTTATTACGAATCTCGCCATATGTCGACCAGCTCAGGAGCCGCTTGCGCCCGACAAGCTGAGGGGCGACATCCATCCAGGACGCATCGCAGCGAACCTCCACGAGCAGCGGTCGGCGATCGCGGCGCCCCCGGTGGCGCTCGACGCGGCCGGTGATCCGGCCCCCGCCCTGGGGCTCGGCCTCGTCAAGCGTGATCCGAAAGCCCCGCGCCTCCTGCGGTGGCGCAATCCCGCGGAATCTCAGCGAGTCCGGAACAGCGGTGAGAAGCGACACTGCGAGGCGCGACAGTTGGACGACCGAGTGGGCGAATCGCTCCGTGGCCGACGGCTCACTGCGCTCGCGGGGCGGAGCGATGCCTCCAGACCTCGTCCCCACATCTGCAGCCCACCCGCGTCATGCCTCCTCGTGCACGAACTTACCGATCGCGTCGTAGCGGTGCTTTGACCATCGGTAATAGACCCCGCCGAGCAGGCAGCCGGCGATGAAGATGGCCAGCGCGATGAACGGCGACGCGAATGCCCAGCCGGTCAGGGTGCCGGTTGTGAGCGCCGCGCGGTTCGCCACCATCAGGTACACCGCGAAGACGATGCTGGCTGCACCGAGTATCGGCGCGACGAGCGTCTTGATCGGATGGAAGCCGTCGCGGCCCTGTCTGAGGAAGTAGACGATGATCGCCACGCTGCACAGCGCCATGATGGGTAGCAGCAGCAGGTTGCCCTGGAAGGGCAGCCAGGTTCCGATCTGCGAGAGCGCGACGAGCGGGTTCGACACGCCGATCCCCAGCGCCTTGCGCTGAGCGCCGCCAGCCAGCCCGGTGGCGAAGATCAGCGTGAGGATGATGGTGAATACGCCGGTCACCATGGTCGCGACGAACGGGCTCTTGTGAGTGGTGTGCGTCCGTCCCAGCGCCCGCGGCAGGATCCCCTCGCGACCCATCGAGAACAGGTAGCGGTTGGCGGTGTTCCAGAAGGCCAGGGAGCAGGCAAATGAGCCGGTGATGATCAGGATCTCAAACAGGTCCTTAAGCCCAGTGCCGACGAACTGGTGCGCGACCGGATAGAACACGCTCGAGTAGTCACCCTTCGGCAGCCCGACGCTCGCCGGTGCGTTCTTGATCCCGTACTGCGTGGAGACGGCCCACGGCCACTGGTTCTTCGAGCTGCCATAGGCGCTCACGAGCATCCATGACCAGAAGGTGTAGACGACGCCGAGCCCAATGCAGGAGATGTAGATGGCGTACGCCATCATCTTCTTGGGGTTTCGGGCCTCCTCGGCATAGTTGGGCGCCATTTCAAATCCAACCCAGGACCAGTAGGCGCCGAAGAAGCCAACGCCGGCCGCTGAGGCGCCGAACACCTTTGCCGCTCCGCTGACGCCCACGCCGCCGCCGAGGATGCCCGCGGGGTTCAGGGCGTTCCACACGATCCCGTCGGGGCCGCCGCCCGAGAAGAGCACCGCAAACGAGAAGATCATGAGGATCACCACCTCACCGAGGAGGCAGATGCCGAGGACCCGGGCCACGGTCTCGACGTGGAAGTACGTGACGAAGAGGATGATGACGATGAAGATGGCGCTGTAGATCCGCCAGTCCATGCTGAACCCCGTGAGGTCCTTGATGCTCGTGTTGGCGAAGTAGGTCGTCACGCCGTTGACGCCGACGGCGAACAGCATGTAGGCGGCGGCGACGCCCAGGGCGGTGCCCAGGCCGATGATCCGGCCGAAGCCGTAGGAGGTGTAGGAATAGAAGCCTCCGGCGGTCGTCACGCGCCGGGCCATCTCGATGTAGCCGACCGAGAACAGCGTGAACGAGATGGTGGCGAGCCAGAAGGCCGCCGGCACCGAGATGCCGATTCCCAGGCCGGACAGCGGATCGTTGAACATCATCGCGGCGAGAGGCGCGGAGCCCGTGAGGATGCAGAACAGGACCTGCGGGAGCCCGAGCGCGTTGCGCGCAAGCTCGGTCGACCCCGTCACGCTGGATTTGCTCTCCGGGCTGACGACCGGGACGCTACCGGCTTCCATGGGTGTCTCCTCCTTCGATTCCGGTCCGTGCTGGTAAACCGAGACGTGCACGTTATACGGCCTGTCAACCGAGGATGCAACCTCCGACGACCTTTGGAATACCGTGTGCGGTATGCGAAAATGACCCCGATGGGACGGCTTGAGGGCACGCGGGCGCTCATCACTGGAGGTACGTCGGGCATCGGCGCATCCATCGTCGAGCGGTTCCGCTCCGAAGGGGCCACCGTCGCGTGCACCGGCCGAGACGAAACGCGCGGGCGCCGGGTCGCGGCGGCAATGGGCGCGAGCTTCATCCAGGCCGACGCACGCGCCGGCAACGCGGTGCGCAACTCGGTGAGCGAAGCGGTGGCCACGCTCGGAGGCCTGGACGCCGTGGTGACCAACGCTGGAGTTCTGCACGAGGCCGAGCTGTCACAGACGACGGACGAGGCCTGGGACACGGTGCTGGGGACAAACCTGGTCGGCTACTTCCTCTATGCCGTCGCGTGCCTGCCGCACCTCCGCGCCTCCGGCGGCGGATCAATCACCATGATCTCCTCGGATGCCGGCGTGTGGGGAGAGACGGCGATCGCCGCCTACTCGGTTTCCAAGCGTGCCGTGAACCTGCTCGCCCAGACGCTGGGCGTGGAGGCCGGCCCCTCCGGGATCCGTGTCAATGCCGTCTGCCCGGGCGACACCGCCCCGGGCATGGCGACCTACGTCGGCGCGCGTGACGAGAGTGCCGATCCGGGGACCTGGACGCTCCCGCCGCTGGCGCGGGTCGGTACCGGGACCGACGTCGCCGGCGCCGTCACGTTCTTCGCCTCGGATGACGGATCGTTCTGCAATGGGTCGATCCTGCTCGTCGACGGCGGCATGCGAGCGGCGCAGAGAGCCAACGCGGTGGCGCGCGAGGCTGCCGCTCGATGACGATGACGCGCGGACTGAATGGGCGTTGCGCGCTGGTTGCCGGCGGGATGTCCGAGATCGCCGCGGCGTGCGTCCAACGGCTGGGCCAGGAGGGCATGACCGTGGGGTTCACAGGCAGCGACCGCCAGCGCGGCACAGCGATTGCCCAGAGCACCGGCGCGACGTTCCTGCACTGTGACCTCAGCGACCGCGCGAGTACCGACCGGGCGATCGAGAACGCCCTCCAGCTCACCAATGGCCGGCTTGATGTTCTGGTGACGACCCCGCACGTCGTCCCCGCCGGGCCCATCGAGGCGACCCCCGAGGCTGACTTTCGCCGGGTGGTCGAGGTGAACCTAACCTCCGTGTTCCGGATGGCGCGAACGTGTTGCGCCACGATGCAGGCCGGCGGCGGCTCGATGGTCCACATCACGTCCGCCTCCGGGATCCGGGCCGCCCATGAGGCGGCCGTTCAGTCGGTGACGAGCGCAGGCGTCATCGCGCTGGCCGAGCTGCTCGCGGCCGAGGGGGCACCGCACGGCATCCGCTCCAATGCCGTCTGTCCGGGCGGCCTGCGCGGCCCCACGTCCGCCGCCGGGCCGTCGGTGTCGGCGACGGACGTCGCCTCGCTGGTCGTCTGGCTGGCTGGCGAGGAGTCTGCGCACATGAGCGGGGCGACGCTGAGACTCGACGGAGGCGCCGGGGCGGCAATGCTGCTCGACACCCGGGGGTAAGGACGGCGCCGAGCACGCCGGCGCCGCCGCTCCCCCGTCTGATCACCCACCAATCCCGTGCTTGACACGGGTGCGTGCCCGAATAAGGATTGGCCCATGGAACGAATCGTGGTTGGGTTTGATGGATCAGAGCACTCGCGCAAAGCCCTGGAGCGGGCGGCTGACATCTCCAACGGCGCCACGGTGGCCGTTGTCAGTTCGGCCAACGTCTCCCCGTATCTGCGCGACCCATCCGGTGCCGTGTCGCCCGTCGACCCGGCCGACGCGGATGCCCGCACCCGCGCACTGGCGGAGGCGCGTGAGTATCTCGCCGGCCGCGGGGTCAAGGGGGAGTTCATCGAGGGACATGGCAAGCCGGCCGACGTGATCGTTGAGGAGGCTAAGGAATCCAACGCTGATTTGATCGTCGTCGGGACCCGCGGGCTGGGCGCCACCAAGCAGCTGTTCATGGGGTCGGTCAGCACCAACGTGGTGCATCACGCGCCCTGCGACGTGCTCGTCGTGCGCTAGTCGATCGACTGCCAGAAATCCCGCAGGAGCCGGTTGTAGTCGTCCGGGAGCTCCTGGAACGGCTGGTGGCCTGCAGACGGGACGACGATCAGGCGAGCCCCGGGGATGCGCTGCACCAGCTCCTGGGAAAAGCGGGATGGCAAGGCCAGGTCCAGTTCGCCGACCGTGACCAGGGTCGGTGCGGTGATGGATGCGATCCGGTCGGCGCAATCGTGCTTGATGAGCGCCTCCGCCGACCGGCAGAACGCGTCCACAGATTGCGCATACGGGCTCGCCTCGGCGGCGTCGATCCATTGGTCCATGGTCCCCTCGTTCCAGATCCGGGGCGAGAAACACCACAGGTTCACCGTGACCAGGAAGTCGCGGATGGAGTCCGCCTTCTGCGCCGTCCACATCCAGTTGCGAAACACCTCGTGGAGGAACCGGTCGCCGCGACACCAGGTTCCGTTGAGCACGAGGCTGCGGACACGGTCCGGGTGGGCGAGGGCCAGCTCCTGGGCGATGGCGCCTCCCATTGACGAGCCCACCACGTGAGGGCGCTTCAGTCCCAGGGCATCGATGAGGCCGGCGGTGTCCGCCGCAAAGTCGGCGATCGTGAACGGCCCATCTGGGGTGGAGGACCGTCCCACCCCCCGGTTGTCGAATGTGGTGATGCGGTAGCCGTCCTTGAGGCCGGCGGCCTGGTCGACCCAGCAGGCGCCCTCGTCCGCCAGGCCGGAGATGAACAGGACGTCGTCGCCGTCGCCCTCCTGCTCAACCCACAACTCGACGCCGTTCACGGTGCTCGTCGGCATGCGGACGATCCTAACTCAGCCTGAGCGGCCGGCGGGCGGCAATGCGCGCGGCATCCTGACCAAACCTGCGGGCGGCCACCGCCGGCGCCTCCAGGTATGGCCGAGAGGGGGCCCCGGTGAGAACGAGCGCGAGCGTGTCACCATCGCCCCCGATGCCGATGCCCAGCCGCGCCCGCCGCGCCGCCTCGCGCGCGAGCGCGCGCGGCAACCCCTGTGCCACCACCACGGTCAGCGGAACGCTCTCCTCCTCAAACCCGGCGGCCAGTTCCGCGCCGGTCGCCGGGTCCGAGATGAGCGCCAGCACCAGTGGCTCGCTCACCGCGCGCCTCCGCCGGCGAACGTGAGCACCAGGCCCACGGCGGCGGCGGCCCGGGGTCCGTGCCGGCCGAGCACGTTGCCGCGCGCGACCGTCAGATCCTGGCTCTCAAGCTCGGCGGCGATCACGTCCAGGACCTCATGGTCGGCGGCGCACCCGCCCACCAGCAGGACGACCTCGCCCCGCCGGGCGCCCCCGGCGGCGTCCAGCGCCCGGCGCACGTTGAATCCCAGGACCTCCCGCTTGGCCGTGCGGCGTAGGCCGCGCCACACCTCCGGCGCCAGCGGGGCAGGCAGGGCGACGAGCCGCTTTCCGTCAACCGCACACAGCCGCGCCAGCGTCTCCGGCGGGGCGGGCTCACCGAGAAAGCTGCGGCTTGAATCCTCATGATGAAGCGTGAATGGCGTTTCCACCCGGGCCGAGCGATGGCGTTTGGCCCGCTCGGCGAGCGGGCGCTGGCAGCCGAGCAGCGAGGCGCAGATCCGCGTGACCAGGTCTCCCGCACCCGCGGTTGAGACGGCTCCCCCGCCGCGGTGCAGGTCGATGGTGCCGCCGCCGAGGTCGAGAATGAACGGCGCCCGCCCCGCGCCCGGCGTCGTCGCCGCCCCCAGCATGGCCGCGTCGGATTCCCGGGCGACCACGCGCGCCTCCCGGGTGCAGAGCTCCGACACCGCCGTGACCAGGTCACCGCTCTCACCGCGGGCCAGCAGCGCGATCGCGATCGCTCGCCGGCGCGCCAGCCGGCGGGCGAACCCCGGGTCATCCGGTGGGGAGGGCAGCGTGCGCCAGACGATGTCAAGCAGCCGGTCGCGGTCCCCGGCCGCCCCCCGCATCGCGACGATCGTCCCCGGCGCGGGTGGGTCGGCGTGCTCCTCCAGCAGCTGCTCGATCCCGTCGGCGCCGACGAGGCGGACGCCGGCGCCGTCCGGCGGGTGACTGCGCGTTCCCGGCGCGGCCCGGGCGACGATGGCGGCCCGGCAGCCGGCCACGGCGCGTGCCGCGGTGCGCGCGGCGCGCGCCGCCTCGGCGTCCAGACCCAGCAGGAGGCCAAGCCGAAGCGGATCCGACAGGACCACAACCGACGCTCCGGTCTCGGCGACCTCGACGGCGGCCGGGACTCCCGTCGGCAACCGAGCGGCGTCGTCGACTTCGTCGACGATCGGCATCGAGCGGTCGAAGCGGTTGCCGATCAGGACGCCGTCGTCGCTGTTGACGATGGCGGCGACGATGCGCCAGCCGCGGGCGCGGGCATCGCGAAGGCGCTGGGCGGCGACGTCGAAGTCTTCGTCGACGATGACCGCGATCACGTTGCCGGCACCCGGCGCGCCGTCGAGATCGGTCAGGCGCGTCAGCCGGCCGGCGCCCACCCCACCGCCGGACGGCGTCTGGCTGCCCGGACGGGCGATCGCCGTTCCCTGGAGGGCGAGTTCCTCCAGCCGGCCGAACTGCACCAGGTCGGTCTGCACCGGGTGCATCTCGGCCAGCAGCCCCAGTTCGACGCGCGCTCCGATGTGCCGCTCGGCCCGGGACAGCAACTCGGCGATTCCCCGCACGCAGTCCCGGGACCCCTTGGTGCCGGTCGTGGCGCAGCGTCCAACGAAGTGCCAGCTCGGCTCGCGCCCGGGCTCGACGCGGGCGACTGCGATCTCGGTCGTCGAGTTGCCGACATCGATGCCGGCGACCAGCACCGGCTAGGCGACGCCGCCTACGGGAACCCGGTCAGGCGGGCCCGCGGGGACGGCGAGCGCGTCGACCAGCAGCCGCTCCACGGTCTCCCGCCAGGCGGCCTCGTCAAGGGTTCGGCGCAGCCCGCGCCGGTGGACGAACCGGTGCTTGCCGAGGCTGTCGAGCGCCCGGATCGCCTCCATGATCAGGCGGAAGTCGCGCTCCGGGACGTGCTCTCGGATCTCGTGGCTGGCCTGATCTGATTCATGGAACGCGCCTTCGGCGTACCCCTGCCAGTAGGCGTGCTGGAATACGCAGCCGGAGACACCACCTCCAGGCTTCACCCAGCAGCCGATCGTCAGTCCGCGACCGGACGTCTGGATCCCTCGGAGCGCGAGCTGAAGAAGCTGACGACCGCGTTTTTCGCCGGCGAGCGCCTGGAGGCGGTGGCGGGCGATCTTCTCGTGACGTGTCATTTCGACCTCACCCTGTCGTGGTCCTGGGGTGGTGTCAATCCTAGGTGATGAGCCCACGCCGGACATAGGCAGCCCGGGCCTCACGAACCAGGGCGGCGCACCGCCGCGCGCCGCGCTCGTCCAGCGCGTCCCCGAGGTCGTCGAGCTCCTGGGCGGAGGACCGTCCGGGCCGGAGCATCTCGTAGAAGCGGAGCAGCTCGTCGTCCTCAAAGGCGACGAGCTCAGCGGCGCGGCGGAGGTTCTCGGCGAGCTGCGGGTTCCCGCCGCGCTCGGCGAAGCCGGCTTGGAGGCGCAGGGTCTGGGCCGAGATGGTGAGGTCAGGCGGAGACACATCTCCGGCCAGGACCGCGTCAAGCGTGATGTCGGCGACGGCTCGCCCCGTGGCGGAATGAACGCCGGTCCGCGCTCCGGACCCGAGTGGGTAGCTCAGCTCGGCCACTCGGCCTCCAACTCCACCGGTTCTCCATCCTCCGCCAGCCGGCGCTCGATGGCGACGAGTTGAACCACCCGCGCGTGATAGCGCGGCCCCAGCGGTTCGCTGGACTCCGGAAGCAGGAGTGGCTCCGGAGCGAGGCCCTTTGCGTAGCGGGCGGCATTGCGGCCCAGACCGCGATACAGCTCCGGCGTGATGCGCGGGGCGATGGAGAACAGCTCCAGGTTGGCCAGCGGCGGCAGATCGGCCCGGTGGATGAGCGCCGTTCCCTTGGCCTGGAGCCCCACCGAAACCGCTGACCCGGAGAGGCGAGCGGCCGTCCAGCCGATCAAGCCGAGGTCGATCGACCGGCGCACGCGGACCAGCCGTGACCGCAGGCCCTCCTCCTCAATGCCGGCCAGGATCTGGCGCAGGAGCTCGCCGACATTCATCCCGTTCAGCGCCACCCACAGCTCGCGACCGAACGCCGGCGACAGTCCGACCACGACCTCGTCGGCGCGGTCACCGGCCTGGGCCGCCCGGCCGCCCGCGGTTTGACGCAATTGGATGCAGCCCTCTGCGCGGGCCTGTTCAAGCGCCAGATCCTCCGGAAGCCACACCTGGCGGACCCGGACCACCTCGTTGCGGCGTGCCGGTGACATCCGGTATCCGGTCCCCGGGCCGGAGTAGTCATTGGGGTCGGTCAGCGAGGACAGGACGTTTCCCTCCGGGTCGAGAATCGCCGAGGTCTGGAGCACGTCGCCCAGGAGGCGCTGGCGGATCATCTCCAGCACGTGTTCGGCCTCGGGCTCGTAGCCGTGTTGGCCCAGCGCGCGCACCACGTCGATGGCCGTGATGCCCCCGTCCATGACCCGCTCGGAGGCGAGCCCCGGAAGATCGGACGGGGGCGCGGGAACATCGAGGCTTCCGTGGGCCCGGACGCACGCATCGACATCAGTGTCGGTGAACTCGGCCAGGCCGAGCTCGGCAAACACGGCCCGGCACGCCTCGGCCGCGCGGCGGCGGAGGGGGAGCAACTCGGCGTCCTCGCGCCAGCTCAGACCTCCCTCAAAACCCCAGTCGCGCTGGACAACCAGGTAATCGTCCAGGTCCTCGGCGTTCATATTCGAGGGCCCAAACGCGTTGTCGTAGGCGGGGATCGAGCCGAAACCTGAGAACAGGAAGTCAGTGCCGGCCAGCAGCAGCGGCAACGTGTGCGCGGTGCGCCGGATGTCCGAGGCCGACATCAGCGTGTCGTTGCCGGTGCAGGACTCCAGGTCGTAGAGCATCACGCACAGGTTCTCGGCGATCACCTCGCGCATCCCGTCCGGTACCGAGGCGGTGACATTGACGCCGTCGATCCCACCGTTCTGCACGCCCTGAGCCCCGGCCGCCCGGGTGAGCGCGATGCACCGCGCCTCCAGGTAGAGCATCGACTTGCTCTCACTCGCCCCCATCAGCACCTCGGCCCCGGAGCCTGAGGTGAACCGCATCTTCAGGCCGCGTGATGCGTAGCACGAGGCCAGAAGTGCCTTTGACCACGGAGTGTCATCGCCGTCGACGAAGACCTGCTCGGTGCCGTAGACCGAAACCGTCTCCGCGTACGTCGTGAGTCCGCGCATCCCCAGTTCAAGCTCGGTTCGCTCCTCAACCGAACACTGCGTCAGTGCGCCCGGGCGGCCCACCTGACTGCCGATCAGCAGGGCCAGCGCGTTGGAGGGCGCGTCGCGCAGCACCGGCACCGTCGTCTCCAGCTCGCGGAATCCGAGGGCGACCGCGGCCGCGGCATCCGCGGCGATCAGCAGCGGATGGTCGATGCGGTTGGTCACGTGTGCCTGGATCGACGGCGTCCTGCGGACGCGCATCTTCTGCATCGCCTGAAGGATCTCGACCGGGGTGAGCAGAGCCAGCGTCGCCGCCACCTTGGCCGGCGTCATTCCTGCGGTCAGCCGCGTGATGTCCGCCCGCGGAACTCCCGGATCGACGATCATCCGCGCAAACTCGCCGGTCGGGACCGCCATCGCCTCTTGAGCGAGCGTGAGGTCGATGCCGCGACGGGCGATGAACTCGTCGATCAGGTCGAACTCGGCCTCCGCCTTGCCGTCGAGTTCGACGACGCGCCCACTCTCGATCCTCAGTGAGGGCGCGGGATCGAACGGGCTGGAGAAGGCGATGAGCCCCAGCGCCGGATCTTCCGGAACGAGGTTGTCGGCGCTGATCGGCCGGCCGGCGAGGAACTCGGAGCGGGCCGAGGCCCTGTCCGCGAGGTACATGATGCGGGAAGCGTACGCGCTGTCCCACTTCGCGGCCAGTGCAATTTGTTGGATTGGCGGAGCAGGTCAGCGGCGCGCCGGGGAAACCGGTGCGTCCGGCGCACGGCCGGCGGGTGCCTCGCGTTCAGGCTGCCCAGGCGGGCCCGGCGCGGTTGAGCCCGGCCGGGCGCATGACGCCGTCGACGCGTCGCCCGCGCGGCGAGCAAGGCTGCGGTCCAGCCCCGCCCAGGAACGCCCGGCGCAGCAATTGCGGCCGGCGAGAACCACGTAACGGTCTAAGAAGGCAATCACTGACCGAACGCGGCTCACCGTCCGGTGAGCGTACCACCACGGTCTCAACGATCCGAGGCGTCCTCGCCGACCGCGTATGCTTCCGCCACCCCGCCGAGAGCTAACGGGGCAATGGGAACGAAGGGATTGGGGCGTGAGATGCGCATCGGGCTCGTCGTCAACCCGATCGCCGGCATGGGCGGTCGGCTCGCGTTGAAGGGCAGCGACGACGTCACCTTGGTGACGGCGGCACGGGAACGCGGGGAGAGCCCGGTCGCTCCAGCGCGCGCCCGGGAGGCGCTGCGCCCGCTGGCGGCGCTCGGCACCGGGGTTGACGTGCTCGCCTACGCGGGCGACATGGGCGAGCGCGAGGCGGTCGATGCGCAGCTGTCGCCGACGGTGATCGGATCGGCCGGCCCGGCCACGTCTGCGCAGGACACCCGCGCCGCGGCCATGGAGATGGCGGACCGCGGCGTCGACCTCCTCCTGTTCGCCGGGGGCGACGGGACGGCCGTGGACGTCCTGCAGGCGATCGGTGACCGCGTTCCCGTCCTCGGCATCCCGGCCGGGGTCAAGATGCATTCGGCCGTGTTCGCCGTCAATCCGAGAACCGCGGGCGAGCTGGCCGCCCGCCTCGCCGCTGACGGCGTGCGCGGCGTGCGGCGGGCGGAGGTGATGGACGTCGACGAAGCGCTGCTCCGGGCCGGTGCCGTCTCCGCCCGTCTCCACGGTTTCCTGAACGTTCCCGACGCGCGCCGTCACCTCCAGGGCGCCAAGGCTCGCTCGCTGGGGAGCGAGGCGCTGGCCCAGGAGGAGATCGCTCATCACCTGATCGACTCCGTTCTCGGTGATGGCACCTGGCTGCTCGGACCGGGGACGACCACGGGCGCCCTCCTGGGACTGCTGGGGCTGCACAAGACACTGCTCGGAGTCGACGTCGTCCACCGCGGCCGCTGCGTGATCGCCGATGCCGACGAGCGCGCGCTGTTGGAGCTCCTGGACTCCCGGGACGCGGGCATCGTCGTCACGCCGGTTGGCGGGCAGGGGTTTCTGTTCGGCCGCGGCAACCAGCAGCTCTCTGCCGCCGTGATCACGCAGGTCGACCGGCAGCGGATCGTCGTGGTGGCCACCGAAGCCAAGATCGCCCGCCTCGGCGGAGCCCCGCTGCGCGTCGATACCGGCGATCCCGCGCTCGACGCGCGTCTCACCGGCTATGTCCGCATTGCCGTCGGCTACAACCGCCAGATCGTCTACCCGGTCGCCTGATGACCGGTCATGAGGAGAGCACCCCGTGAGCGATGCCCCATCCGCCCATCCCTACATTCCCAACTCGGCGCCCGGCATCCGACGCACCATGCTCGACGCCATCGGGGCCGACAGCATCGAGGAGCTGTACGGATCGATTCCTGAGCGGCTGCGCGTCGACGGACTCCTGGACCTTCCGGCACCGCTGCGCTCCGAATATGAGCTGCGCCGCCACGTCACCGGGGTGCTCGACCGCAATCAGAGCGCCGGCGAGCGGCTGAGCTTCTTGGGAGGAGGCTGCTGGCCCCATTACGTTCCCGCGGTCTGCGACGAGATCATCAACCGGGGTGAATTCTTGACCGCCTATTACGGCGACACGTACGGCGACCATGGCAAGATGCAGGCGCTGTTTGAGTACGCCAGCATGCTCGGGGAGCTGGTGCAATGCGACGCCGTCAGCCAGCCGACGTATGACTGGGGAGCGGCGGCCGCGACCGCCATCTGCATGGCGGCGCGCATCACCGGCCGCCGGATGGCGCTCGTTCCGGCATCGGTGGGGAGCGAGCGCCGGTCTCTCATTGAGGGGTATTGCCGCCCGTGGGTTGAGCTGGTGACCATCCCGTTTGATCCCGGGAGCGGACTGCTCGACGTCGACCGCATTCGGGAGGCGCTCACCGCCGACGCCGCCTGCGTCTATCTGGAGATGCCCGGATTCCTCGGCGTCATCGAAACGCGGGCGGAGGACATCGCCGCGCTGGCGCGCGAGGCGGGGGCACTGACCGTTGTCGGAGTCGATCCGGTCTCGCTCGGGGTGCTGGAGGCTCCGCCCCTCTACGGCGCCGACATCGTGTGCGGAGAGCTCCAGCCGCTGGGCATCCACATGCATTACGGCGGCGGACTCGCCGGGTTCGTCGCATCGAACGACAGTGAGCAATTCGTCTCTGAATACCCCATGTTCCTCATTGGGCTTGGGTCCACCGCGGTGGAGGGCGAGTACGGCTTCGGCGAGGTCGTCTGGGAGCGGACCTCGTATGTCCAGCGGGGGGACTCCAAGGAGTACACCGGGACAACCCAGAACCTGTGGGCGATCGCGGCCGGCGCCTATCTGGCGCTGGTCGGACCGCAGGGACTCGCCGAGCTTGGCGAGGGCATCATCCGTCGCGCCCGGTACGCGGCGCAGCGGCTGGATGAGCTGCCGGGGGTTCGCGCCCCGGCCCTCACCGCTCCGTTCTTCAAGGAGTTTGTCGTCGACTTCTCAAAGAGCGGCCGGACCGTGGCCGAGGTCAACCGCGCCCTGCGCGAGCGGGGCATCTTTGGCGGTCTTGACCTCTCCCGGCAGTATCCGGAGCTGGGGCAGAGCGCGCTCTTCTGCATTACCGAGGTGCATTCCAAAGCCGACATCGACCGTCTCGCCGACGAGCTCGCGGAGGTGCTCTAGATGACCCTGCGTCCCTTCCACCAGGCCAGCTGGAACGAGCCGATCCTGTTTGAGCTCTCCAGCCCCGGCGAGCGCGGGATCATGGCGCCGGAGGTTGAGCCGGAGCTCGCCGGCCCCGGCGCGGATCCCCTGGCGGAGCTCCCTGAGGCCCTGCGCCGCTCGGCGGCGCCGCAGTTGCCGGAGCTGAGCCAGCAGCGCGTCCTGCGTCATTATCTGCGTCTTTCGCAGGAGACGCTCGGCAACGACATCAACATCCATCTCGGTCTGGGGACGTGCACGATGAAGTACAGCCCCAAGGTCAACGAGGAGCTGGTGCGATCGCCCAAGGTCGCTGATCTCCATCCGCTTCAGGACGAGGAGACGGTGCAGGGGATGCTGGAGGTCTACTACCGCTTCGAGCAGATGCTGTGCGCAATTTCCGGCCTCAGTCGGTTCACGCTCCAGCCCGCCGGCGGATCTCAGGGCGTGTACGCGAATGCGAGAATGATCCGCGCCTACCACGCCGCGCGGGGAGACACCGACCGAGACGAGATCATCACCACCATCTTCTCGCACCCGTGCGACGGCGCGGGTCCGGCGACCGCCGGGTTCAAGGTGATCACCGTGTATGCCGGCGAGAAGGGATATCCCGAGCCTGATGCCATCCGCCAAGCCGTCTCTGAGCGAACGGCGGGCCTGATGATCACCAACCCCGAGGACACCGGGCTGTTCAACCCGCACATCGACGAGATCGTCGACATCGTCCACGACGCGGGCGGCCTGTGTCACTACGACCAGGCCAACGCGAACGGGATCCTCGGCATCACCCGCGCCGGCGACGCCGGTTTCGACCTCTGCCAGTTCAACCTGCACAAGACGTTCTCCTCACCCCACTGCTCGATGGGGATGCCGGTGGGCGCCTGCGGCGTCAGCCGCGATCTCGTTGACTTCCTGCCCACGCCGACGGTGGAGTACGACGGTGCGCGCTATCGCCTGGACTACGACCGCCCGCAGTCGGTGGGCAAGATCCGTGCCTTCCATGGCGTTCCGGCCACCGTGGTGCGTTCCTTTGCCTGGGTTCTCAGTCTCGGCGCCGAAGGGCTGAGAGACGTTGCGCGGACCGCAGTCCTGAACAACAACTACCTGGCGTCGCGCCTGGCGCACGTCCCGGGCGTCGATGTCTCGTTTGCCCAGAGCAATTCCGCCCGCCGGCTGGAGCAGATCCGCTACAGCCTCGCCCGGCTCCAGGAAGAGACCGGCGTCGGCACCATTGATGTGGCTCGGCGCACAGCCGATTTTGGCGTCGCCAGTTATTTCCCCAGCCATGAGCCGTGGCTCGTCGCCGAGCCGATGACGCTGGAGCCGTCGGAGTCCTACTCGCGCGCGGATCTTGACGAATACGCGGCGATCATCGCCGAGGTCGCGCGCGAGGCGTACCAGACTCCTGAGATCGTGGCCTCTGCTCCGCACCGGAGTACGGTCCACAAGCTCGATCTTGAGCCGCATGATGACCCGGAGCGATGGGCGCTCACCTGGCGCTCCTATCGGCGTAAGCGCGGCGAGGCGGCCACTGAGGAGCCCTCGGTTCTGGAGGCCGAGGCCGCCAGCCCTTGAGTTCCGGCACAGCGGTTACCTAGACTCCGCCCCCATGGCAGACGCTCTCGTCGTGATCGACATCCAGAACGAGTACTTCCCCGGCGGCGCGCTGACGCTGCCGGACGCGGGGGGTGCGGCGGGCCGGGCGGCCGCGGCCATCGAGGCGGCCCGCCGGCTCGGTGTGCCCGTCGTGCACATCAGGCATGAGGAGCCGGAGAGCGACGAGTACTTTGTGCCCGGGAGCAGCGGCGCCGAGATTCATGCCGCGGTGGCACCGGCCGAGCGCGAGGTGGTCATCGTCAAGAACCACCCCAACTCGTTTCTGAACACCGATCTCGCCGAGCGCCTGGCCGGATTCGGGGCCCGCCGCGTCGCCTTCTGCGGAATGATGACCTCGATGTGCGTCGACGCGACCGTGCGCGCGGCCGCCGACCTGGGGCTGGATCCGGTGCTCGTTGACGACGCCTGTGCGGCGCCGGATCTGGAGCATCGCGGCCGGCGGGTGCCCGCCGATGAGGTACACGCGGCGTTCTGCGCCGCGCTCGCCGACGAGATCGCGACGCTGCTGGCGACCGACGACTTCGCCGCGGGCCCGGCGGACGCGTAGGAGCGAGGGTGAGCCTCCTCCAGGAGGACCTTGCGCACATCGACGTTGCCGATCCGAAGGTCTACGCGCACGGGGTGCCGCATGAGGCCCTGGCGGCACTGAGGCGCCACGACCCGGTTCACTGGCATCCCTGGCCGGGGACGGGCGGGGGCTTCTGGTTGCTCTCCAAGCACGCCGACGTGTTCGCCGTCAGCAAGGATCCCAGGCGGTTCTCGTCGCAGGTCGGTCACATCGCACTGGAGGATCGGGAGCCCGATGCGCTCGAGGCTCGGCGCTCGATGATCGAGACCGATCCGCCTGAGCACACCCGGCTGCGCCGGCTGGTCAGCGACGCGTTCACCAGGACGCGGGTGGCCGAATACGAGGTCTACACCCGGGCGATCGCCAGCGAACTGCTCGATGCGGCCCTCGCCCGGGAAGAGTTCGACTGGGTCACAGAGATCTCCGAGCCGCTGCCGGTCACGGTCCTGATCTCGATCCTGGGGCTGCCGCGCGAGGACGTTCCGATGCTGGTGGAGCTGACCAGCGAGATGGCCGCAGCCACCGACGCGGACTACCGGCCTGACCCGCTGCGGTATCCCACCGACGTCGATCCCCGTCTGCTGCCGTTCGGCACGCCGGCGGCGCAGGCGGTGTTCGACTACGGCCGCCGGATTGGGGCCGAGCGGCGCGCCCATCCCCGGGACGACCTCGTCTCCCGGCTGGTGCACGCCGAGATCGACGGCGAGCGCCTCAATGACACCGAGTACACCAATTTCTTTCAGCTGTTCATCTTCGCCGGCAACGAGACGACCCGCACCGGAATCTCCCAGGGACTGCTGGCCCTGATGAAGCATCCGGACGAGTTTGAGCGCCTGGCCGCGGATCCGTCGCTGATCCCCACGGCGGTCGAGGAGATCCTGCGCTACGGCACGCCGCTGATCTACTTCCGCCGGACGGCCACCGAGGCGACGGAAATCCGCGGGGTGCGGATCCGGGCCGGCGATCGGGTGGCTCTGTGGTACCTGTCGGCGAACTTCGACGAGGACGTGTTCGCCGACCCCCGCCGGTTCGACGTGGGGCGCCGTCCCAACCCGCATGTCACCTTCGGGCGCGGCGGGCCCCATCACTGCGTGGGCGCGTTTCTCGCCCGGCTGGAGATCCGGGTGCTGCTTGAGGAGATGCTCGCCCGGAACGTGCGCTTTGAGCTCACTGGGCCGCCGGTGCGCCTGAGCTCGAACTTTGTCAACGGGTTCAAGTCGCTGCCCGTCCGGGTCAGCGCAGCCTGAGGAGGCGTGATGGCGACCAGCATCCGAGCCGCGGTTCTGCATGAGTTTGGGCAGCCGCTCACCGTCCAGGAGCTGGAGCTCGACCCGCCCAAGACCGGCGAGGTTCTGGTCCGGATGGCGGCGAGCGGGGTCTGCCACTCCGACCTCCACGTCGCCCAGGGGGTTCATCCCACCGACCTGCCCGTGGTGCTCGGCCACGAGGGGGCGGGGATCGTGGAGGAGATCGGTCCCACGGTCACCGGCCTGGATCCCGGCGATCATGTTCTGCTCACCTGGCTGCCGTACTGCGGGCACTGCCGCCAGTGCATCCGCGGCCGGCCGAACATCTGCGAGAACACGGCGTGGTATGACGCGACGCTGGAGGACGGGACATGCCGGTTTCACGCCAACGGCCGGTCCGTCCATCATTACAACACCTCCTCCTTCGCCGAGCAGTCGGTGGTGCCGGCGCGGACCGCCGTGAAGGTCGACCCGGATCTGTCCCTCACCGAGCTGGCTCTGATGGGCTGCGCGGTGATGACCGGGGTGGGGGCGGTGCTCAACACCGCCCGGGTGCGCCCGGGCGACACGGTGGCCGTGGTGGGCTGCGGGGGTGTGGGACTCAACGTTGTGCAGGGGGCGCGGATCGCCGGCGCCTCGACGATCGTCGCCATTGATGTCGTGGACGCCAAGCTTGAGTTGGCCCGTGAGCTGGGGGCCACCGCGGTTGTCAACGCCGATCAAGGCGACCCGGTGGACGGCGTGCGCGAGATTGTCCCGGGGGGCGTTGACCATGCGTTTGAGGCCCTGGGACGGCCGGGGACGATCGAGACCGCGCTGGCGCTGACCTGCCGCGGGGGCGAGGCGGTGCTGATTGGGATGGCGCCCCCGGATGTCCGGGTCCGACTGGACGCCCTGACGACGACGCTGGAGGAACGAACCGTGCGTGGTTCCTGGTACGGCTCGTGCGTGCCCCTGCGTGACATCCCGCTGCTTGTCGACCTCTACCGTGACGGGCGTCTGCGCCTAGACCCGCTCATCACGACGTGCGGCCTGGACGACGTCAACGATGCGTTTGCGCGAATGGAGGCTGGTGAGACGGCCCGTAGTGTCATCGTCTACTGATGATGAGGCGTGGCTCATGTCCCCGGATGCGTTACCGTACACGGAACACGGGATACGAGGAGACGGCGGGATGCAGGGTGGGGAGCGCTGGCAGGTGGCCGACCACCGGGACGGTGGGCGCTTTGAACAACTCGGCGGCTACGTCCGCGCCAAGCGGGTCGGCCGGTTTGTGTACATCGCCGGCACCACGGCGGTTGAGCGATCCGGGCGGGTTCACGCGCCGGGCGATACGGGCGCCCAGACGCGCTTCACGCTGGAGCGCATCGACGCCGCGCTGCGGGCCGTCGGCTCCAGCCTGCGCGACGTCGTCCGCACCCGGGCCTACCTGGTGGACATGTCCGATGCCGGCGCGTTCGCGCAAGCCCATCGGGAGGCGCTTGAGGATGCGGCCCCGGTCCTCACCGTGGTCGGGGCGCAGCTGGCGACCCCCGGGCTGATGGTGGAGGTGGAGGTCGACGCCATCACCGGTGACCGGGCACCGTCACGCTCCGAGCCGGGCGGCCTTTAGACTGCCGGGCCATGTCCGCCATCCAGCGCATCGACCGGTCGCACTCCCGGCTTGCCGCCGAGGTCTACGACCGGCTGGTCGAGGCGCTGGTGCAGGGTCGGGTCAACCCGGGCGACCGACTCATCCAGGACCGGCTGGCCGAGGAGCTTGACGTCAGCCGCACGCCGGTGCGCGATGCGCTGCTGCGGCTCAAGGAGGAGGGGGTGATCGAGCCCTCGGGCCGCCGCGGCTATGTGGTGCGCAGCGTGTCGGAATCCGACCTGCGTGATCTCTACGGGGCGCGGGACGCGGTGGAGGGTCACGCCGCGGCCCTGGTCGCCGGGCGCGGTCCGGAGGCGCTCGATGAGCTGCGGGAGGCCCTGGCGCGGGCCACGGCCAGGAAGCTGCGCTCCAGCCGGGATTCGTTTGAGGCCAACCGGTCGTTTCACCGGACGATTGTGGAGTTGACCGGTAACTCGTACCTGCTCAACTTCTTCGACGCCATCTGGGGGCGGGCGATCAGCGCCCTCGCCTATCACGACTTCTATGTGCACTCGCCCCACGACGAGTTTGTGGCCGAGCACGAGGCGCTGATCCAGGAGTTCGCCGGGCGCAATCCGGAGCGGGCCCGGCGCGCCATGATCGAGCACATCGGGTGGGGGCTGGAGCGCAACGTCAAGGGCGGCGCGGCCAAGCGCAAGAGCACGGGCGGCCGGCGCGGGGTGCGATCCTCCCGGGCGGCTTAGCCCGGCTGGGTCACTCCCGCGCTCTCGTTGACCTGGGCCACGAACCCGCCGGCGATCCCGGCCGCGATGATGCGCAGCGTCGGTTCCGCCGCGTCGGCATCGCGCTCAAGCTGCTGGGCGGTCACCCCGTTACGGGCAAAGAAGTCCGCGGTGGCCGGCAGCAGCTCGCTGTCGTGACCCCGGATTCCGGCCGCCAGTGCCGCCACCCACTCAGACGAGGCCTCCGGGTGGCACTGAAATGCCCAGGCCGCCCCCCGGCGACAGGCCTGCACGCCGACGTCGTTGGTCAGCAGGACCTCGGCGCCGGTGGGCGGGGTGAACGCGTACGCATGGGCATGAAAGATGGAGAACCGCTCGGGAGCCGGCTCAAGCAGCGGATCGCTCGCCGCTGTCGGTACGGCGACCACGTCACGGAACCCCAGCTCCGGCCGGCACTGGTGGACGCTGCCACCGAGGGCCTGAACGAGCAGCTGCCCCCCCAGGCACAGGCCGAGTATCGGCCGGTCGGCCGCCAGCGCGGCGTCGATCGCGTCTCGTACCCGCCGGAGCGCAGGGGTGTCGTCGACTGGGTCGGCCAGGCCGGGCAACACCACCAGGCCCGCGTATCGGCGCACGTCCGGAAGGGCGCCGGCGGCAGGGGAGTGGACATCCAGCCGGGCCCCGGCGGTCACCAGCCCATCGGCCAGGCGGCCCAGCGACTTGTCCGGGTCGTTCTGGACGACGAGTACGGAAGGCGCCACCGCCGCTGTGTCCCACGTTTGCCGACAGATGTCAAGTCCTCTGGTGTGGTGGTGCTGACCGGTTTAGGATTCTCACCGGGCCAATCCCACCGTCCTGATGTCCTCCGCGCCTGCACCACGACGAATGCTGATCGTCGGCGCCGCCACCGGCATTGGAGCCGCGGGCGCCCGCCGTCTGAGGCACGCTGGCTGGGACCTGGCCCTGCTTGACATTGCCCGTGAGCCGCTGGCCCGGGTGGCGGCCGAGACCGGGTCCATCGCCATCGCCGCCGATGCCGGCGACCCGGCGGCGCTGGCCGGTTCACTTGAGCAAGCGATCGAGCGCCTGGGCGGCCTGGAGGCAGCATGGTCAAACGTCGGCGTGCAGGTCAACGGCGAGGTGGGTGATACGACGGTGGCGGATCTCGACCGCTGCTGGGCGGTGAACGTTCGCTCGCACTTCATCTGCGCGCAGGTCGTCTTCCCCCACCTCGCCCGGGCCGGCGGGGGCGGTTTCCTGATCACCGCCTCCAACTCCGGGCTTCAGACCGAGCGGGCCATGGTCGCCTATGCCACCACCAAGGCGGCCGCTGTGGCCCTGGCCCGCAATCTCGCCCGCGACGCCGCCCCGGCCGGCATCCGGGTCAACGCGCTCTGCCCTGGTTTTGTCGATACCCCCTTCAACGAGCCGATCTGGGCGAACTTCGGCGGTCGCCAGGCCTTCGTCGACCAGATCGCCGAGACGATCCCGTTGGGGCGCATGGCAACGCCGGACGAGGTCGCCGGGCAGGTGGTCTTCCTGCTGTCGGATGCTGCCTCGCTCATGACAGGGCAGACGCTCGCCGTCGACGGCGGCGAGCTGATCACGTGAGGACCGCCGGCTCCGCCCGCGATGTTGTAGGCTTGCCGTGTTTCGTGTACGGTATGCGATAGAGGAGGAACGGTTATGTGCGGCATCGCAGGCCGGACGCTCAATGAACCAGGCTCCATCGGCGCGGACCTCACCGCGATGATGGCCGCCCAGCGCCACCGGGGGTGGGACAGCACCGGCTTTGCCCTCTACGGCGATCCGCTTCAGGACGCCTATGTCGTGCGCGCGCTGCTCATCGACCGCGACCGCCTGCACGAGGACCTGGAGGCGCTGCGCGCGGTCACCCGCGAGTACGGAGGCGACTTCCTGGAGGAGCCCAGTTGGGACGACAGCGGCCAGCGGCACGTCCTGGCCCGGTTGGTGGTGTCCGATCCGGAGCCGTTCGCGGCCTGGGTCGACGCCTGCGACGCGCTGCCGCGGGTGGAGCTTCAGTCCGCGGGGCGCTCGCTGGAGATCGTCAAGGACGTGGGCGACGCCCGCGAGGTCGCCGCCAAGCACGCGGTGGAGGCGTTTGTCGGCACGCACGGCCTGGGGCATGTCCGGCTGGCGACCGAGTCAAATGTGTCTCCGGTCGCGGGGCATCCGTTCTGGGCCCGGCCGTTTCCGGACGTGGCCATCGTTCACAACGGCCAGCTGACCAACTACTACACGTGGCGCCGGCGACTGCAGCGCCGCGGGTATCGCTTCACGACCGAGAACGACAGCGAGCTGATCGCCGTCTGGAACTCCGACCGCATGGCGGCGGGCGATTCGCTTCAGGCATCGTTGGAGCGCAGCCTCCGGGAGCTGGACGGCGTCTTCACCTACCTGCTGGCGACCGGCGACGGAATCGCCCTGGCCAAGGACCGGTGGGCGATCAAGCCCGTGGTCGCGGTCACGGCCGATGACGGCGTTGCCGTCGCCACCGAGGAGCAGTCGCTGCGCACGCTGTACCAGGAGGAGATCGACGTCGAGGTCCACGACGGCCCGTCGGTGGTCCGCGTCTGGCCGGCCGCCTCGACCGCCCAGCTGAGGGTGGCGGTGTGATCCGCGCCGGGGACCGGCCTCTGCGGGAGGTCAACGACGAGATCCGGGCGGCCGTGACCGCCGGCCGGCACGTTCGCGTCACCGAGCCTCTGTCCCGGCACAACCTCGGAGTGGCCCTCCCGCCCGGTGGCAGCGTGACCTTTGAGGGGTCGGTCGGCTACTACTGCGGAGGGCTCAACAACGGCGCCGAGATCACCGTCACCCGCAATGCGGGCTGGGGCCTGGGGGAGGCCATGGCCAGCGGGCACATCACGGTGGATGGCGACGCGGCGATGAGCGTCGGCGCCTCGCTGCGCGGAGGCACGATCCACATTCGCGGCAACGCCGGTCCCCGCTGCGGGGTGGCGATGAAGGGCGGCATGATCGTGGTGGAGGGCTCGGTCGGCCACGCGTGCGGCTTCATGGCTCACGCCGGGCGCGTGATCTGTCTGGGCGACACCGCCGGTGCGGCGGGCGACTCATTGTGGGCGGGCGAGATCTGGGTTGCCGGGACAATCGGCGATCTCGGCGTCGACGCCCGCGTCGATCAACCCCCGCCGCAGGACGTTGCTGAGGTGCGCGAGCTGCTCGTCGACCTGGGCGTCGACGACCAGGGCCGGAAATGGAAGCGCATCGTCTCCGGCCAGGCGCTGTGGCACTTCGAGTCAAGGGAAGCCCAGCAGTGGCTGATGATCTAGACGCTCGGAACGGCCACTCGGCCGACGCGGACCGAGCCTCGTTCGCCGACGGAGCGGATCGCGACCGTCCGGCCGGGGTATCGCGCTCCTACGTCCAGGGCGGCTCCACGCGCTGGACGCCGGCGACGATCGCCGACATTCAGGCCAAGGCCCAGCTGGGCCGCTACCAGATCCGCGGTTTCTCCACATTCCAACGCCAGCTGCCGACCTTTGACGACCTCGTCCTGCAGCCGGCGACGATGACCCGGCTGCCGCTGGAGGGCTACCGGGAAAGCTGCGACACCAAGACCATCCTGGGCGACGGGCTGGGCCTGGTGGAGAACCCAATCGAGCTGGATATCCCCATCTACATCGCGTCCATGAGCTTTGGCGCCCTGTCGGCGAGCGCCAAGGCCGCCCTGGGCCGGGGCGCCTCCCGGGCGGGGACGATGACCTGCACCGGAGAAGGGGGGATGCTGGAGGACGAGCGGGCGGCGTCGGAGACGCTCATCTACCAGATGACCCCGTCGCGCTACGGATTGGACCTGGACCACTTGCGGCGCGCCGACGGGATCGAGGTCGTCGTCGGTCAGGGCGCCAAGCCGGGCACCGGCGGGCTGCTCCTCGGCATGAAGGTCTCCGAGCGGGTGGCGCGGATGCGGACGCTGCCGCTGGGCGTCGATCAGCGCGCCACCGTTCGCCATCCGGACTTCCTCGGCGCCGATGATCTGCAGATCAAGATCGAGGAGCTCCGGGAGGCGACCGGTTACCGCATCCCCATCTTCATCAAGATGGGCGCCACGCGGCCGTATTTCGACGTGGCGGTGGCCGCGAAGTCCGGCGCTGACGTGATCGTGCTCGACGGGATGGAGGGCTCGACCGGCGCGTCGCCGGAGCTGCTGCTGGACCACACCGGCGTGCCTCTGGTGACGGCGATCCCCGCCGCCCGCCGCGCGCTGGAGGACAGCGGGATGGCCGACAAGGTCAAGCTCGTCGCCTCCGGCGGCATCCGCTCCGGAGTCGACGTGGCCAAGGCACTGGCCCTCGGCGCCGATTGCACGATGATCGCCACCGCGGCGCTGATCGGGCTGGGCTGCAATTCCCCCCGCTACGTGGAGGACTATGCCGCGCTCGGCACCGCCCCCGGCGCCTGTCACCACTGCCATACCGGCCGGTGCCCGGTCGGCATCACCACCCAGGAGCCCGGAGCTGGAGGCGCGGATGGATGTCGAGGCCGGGGCCGAGCGCACGCTGCGACTGCTGACCGCGATGACGATGGAGGCCACCCTGCTCGCCAAGGCGTGCGGCAAGTCCTCCGTGCACAACCTGGAGCCGGAGGACCTCCGCGCCCTCACGCTCGAAGCCTCGGCCTTCACCGGGGTGTCCCTGGCCGGCATCGACCGCCCGTTTGAGTTCTAGCTGCGCCGGCGCCTGACCGGGCGGCCGGGGCGGCGGCCGGGAGGGCCGGGCGCCTACTGCGGGCGGTCGGCCGAGGTGACGGCCATCGCCGGCCGGCTGCCGAGGCTGAACCGCGGCTCGGTGTCGATCTCCTCCAGAGCGAGGGCGGCGACATGGTCGCCGACCACCGGACCGTGCTTGAACAGGTGGCCGGAATCGCCGGCGACCAGAACGACGTCCCGGTGCGTGGGATGGCGATCGATGAGGAAGTGGGTGTCGGTGGTATTGGCGATCTGTCCGACCTCCTGGCCCACGATCGGCGCGTCGGCGAGCGCCGGGAAGCGATGCGCCAGGTAGCGCCGGGTGCGGGCGACGGTCGTCTGGGATACGACGCGGTCGTCGCGGTCGAGATTGATGGTGAGCCCGCGCCAGGTGATCACCGCCTTGAAGCCGTGGCCGCCGGCGGCGGGAATGCCGTAGGCCGGGTAGCCGTGATCGATCCAGGCCGGGAAGCTCTCCGCGTCGTAGCCGGTGCACCCGGCCGGCGGAGCCACCATGATCACGTCCTGGCGGACCACGTCGAGCAGCCGGCCGAGCGTGCGTGGGAACAGGCCGCCCATCCACGCCCCGCAGGCGAGCACGATGACGCCGGCGTCGATTGGCCGGCCGTCGATCAGCGGGCGCTCGTGCGCGTCGGTGGTGGCGGCGGCGCGCCGCACGACGCCGCCCGCCTGCCGGAACAGTTCCACCGTCGCCTGGAGCGCGCGGCGGGCGAAGACAAAGCCTGACTCCGGCTCCCACAGGCCGTAGGCGATCCGGCGAAAATCGACCAGCGGCAGGCGCAGGCGCAGTTCGTCGACGTCGGCCACGAAGCTCGGAATCCCCAGGCGGGCGAGCGTCTGGCGCGACGCATCCTCCCAGGCGCTGTGGCCGGCGGTGGCCAGCATGACCGCGCCACTCTGAACGAACAGCTCCTGACCGGCCTCGGCGCCGAGCTCCATCCAGCGCAGCCGGGCCTCGCGGCTCCAGCGCGTGTACAGCTCATCGGATCCGTGGCTGGCGCGCAGGATGCGGTGATCGCCGGCGGATGCCGCCCGGGCGTGGCCCGGCTCGCGCGCGTCGACGAGGGTGACCGCCAGCCCGCGCCGCGCCAGCGCCAGCGCCGTCGAGGCGCCGGCGATGCCCGCGCCGATCACGACCGCGTCGCTCGTCCCGGCCATTAGCCCTCCTCAGGTGCTCGCACTTGCAATCGTCCCGACCACCGTATACCGTACACGAACTTTCATGATTGGGGAACGAGAGGGAGAGTTCATCGCGGCGAGCGAGCCCGGCGGCGCGAGAGAGGACTCGCGGCCTGAGCCGCTGCCGGCGGACATCCACACCGTCGAGCTCGTGCTGGGCGACATCGCCGGCATCCTGCGGGGAAAGCGGGTTCCGGCACCGCTGTGGCCGCGCGTGGCCCAGGACGGCATCTCGCTGGCCAACGTCATCTTTGAGTGGTCTCCCTGGTGCGAGATCCGGGAGGACGGCGCCTACTCGCCCCTGAAGGAGGGCGTCCCCGACGTGCGCCTGCTGCCGATCGCCGAGACGCTGCGTCCGCTGCCGTGGCGTCCCGGCGCCGCGCGCGTCCTGTGCCGCGCCGTCGAACCGGACCACGCTCCGGTCCGGGTCGACCCCCGCCATGCGCTGCAGCGGGTCCTCGCCCGCGCCGACGCCTTGGGCTTTGAGGTGCGCACCGCATTTGAGATCGAGTTCTACCTGCTTGACCGCGAGACGCGGCGTCCCCGCGAGGACGGCCTGCAGTGTTACTCAATCGAGCGCGGCGCCGCCTATGAAGACGTCCTGGCTCCGATCCGAAACCAGATCATCGCGTTTGGGATCCCGATCGAGGCGGCCAACGTCGAATATGCCCCCGGCCAGTTCGAGGTCAACATTCGCTATGACGAGGCGCTGGCCACCGCGGACATGGCGGTGCAGTTCCGCAACGCCGTCAAGGAGATCGCTCGCGACCACGGCTGGCTGGCCACCTTCATGGCCAAGCCCTTCGATGAGCTCTCGGGAAGCGGGGTCCACATCCATCACTCGCTGTGGCGCGATGGGGTCAACCTGTTCTCCGACGGCGGCCTGCTGTCCGACCTCGGCCGCCGTTACCTCGGCGGCCTGCAGGCCCACATGCCGGCGCTCACCCTGTTCGGCTCGCCCACGCCCAACGCCTACAAGCGCCGGGCTGATTATTCCTTCTGCCCGACGACCGCAGCCTGGGGCGGGGACAACCGCACTGTCGGACTGCGCGTCATCGAAGGCGAGGAGAGCGCGGTCCGCGTCGAGCAGCGCGACGGCTCGGCCGATTGCAACCCGTACCTGGTCATGGCCGCGCAGATCGCCGCGGGACTGGACGGCGTGGAGCGGGGTCTGGAGCCCGGGCCGCGCTGCGACGGCGACGGTTACACCACCACTGCCGCCCGGCGGCTGGCTGAAGGCATTCCGGAGGCGATCGTCGCTCTGCGTCAGTCACAGCTGCCTGAGGATGCGTTTGACCCGCTGTTGCTGGAGACCTACATCGGCTTCTGCGCCAGTGAGTACCGCGCGGTGGCCTCCCGCGTGAGCGACATCGAGCGCGCCCGCTATCTGGAGCCCTTCTGATGGAGCTGGCCCGCGTCCTCGGCTCGGTCACCGCCACCGCCAAGACCGAGAGCCTGCTCTCGCACACACTGCTGGTCGTGCAGCCCCTCGACCCGGCGGGTGCCGACGCCCGGCCGGCTGAGGTGGCCGTGGACACGGTCGGAGCCGGACCCGGCGATCAGGTGCTGATAGTGCGTGGCTCAGCGGCCCGCCAGCCACCTGAGACGCGCGCGGCCGCCACCGACCTGACGATCGTTGGGATCGTCGATGCCGTCGATCTGTCCCCTGGGACATCAAACCGACAAGGGCCCCCCAAGAGAAGGAGCAGATGATGGCGGAAACCCCGCAAGTAGCGCTGGGGATGATCGAGACCCGTGGCCTGGTTCCGGCGCTGGAGGCCGCCGACGCGATGGTCAAGGCCGCAAATGTCGAGCTGATCGCGACCGAGCGGCCCGGTGGTGGCCTGGTGTCGGTGATCGTCCGCGGCGACGTCGGCGCGGTGAAGGCGGCGACGGACGCCGGAGGCGTGGCCGCCAACAAGGTCGGTGAGGTCCTGTCGATCCATGTCATCGCTCGGCCGCACGCAGACCTCGCGTCGGTCATCCCCGGCTCCGCCCAGAAATAGCCGGTGGCCGGATCGCGCAGACGATGACCTCAGCCGGGGAATTCGAAGCGCTGCTCACGCATCTGAGCGATGCCAGGCCGGCGGAGACCGCGCCGGAGTACCGGCCGGTACATCGGGTCGCCGTGCTCGGAGCCGGGCCGGTCGGGCAAGCGCTGGCCTGCGAGTGCCTGGCGGCCGGATGCGAGGTGACGCTCCACACGGTGTTTGAGCCAGAGCGGGCGGCGCTGGCCGGCGCGCAGGCGGTCACCGTCCGCGGCGAGCATCTGGTCGGCACCTACCGGCTGGCCAGTGACCCATCCTCTGCGCCGGCGATCGGACTCAGGGCCGGAATCGACGACGCCGTGGCCGAGGCCGACGCAATCCTGATCGCCACCCCGGCGATTGCCCACGCCACCTGCGGCGGGCTGCTGGCCTCCCGCCTGGCCGCCGGACAACTCCTGGTTCTGGTTCCGGGACGCTCGTTCGGTGCCGTCGAGGTCGCCCGGGCGCTGCGCCGCTTCGCCGCGCCGGCGGCTCCGATCATCGTCGAACTGGCGGCGTCGCCCTACCACGCCGAGACCCCTGCCCCGGGTGCTCTCACGATCCCGGCGATCCGCACCGATGTGCCCGCGGCGGCGCTGCCCAACCGCAGCACGGAGGAGGCGGTCCAGCGGCTCCGGGCCATCCTGCCGATGCTGAGCGCCGCCCGCGGAGTCCTGGAGACGACCTTCTCCGACCTGTCCGGAGTCATCGACGCCCCGCCGGCGCTGCTGCGCGACGCCACATCGGTCGTGCAGCAGATCGACGAGGAGCGTCGCCGCGTTGCCTTCGCCTACGGCGTGCGCGACCTGACGCCGGCGCCGGCCGACGGGGACCTCCCCCCGGCGCTGGGTGGCGGCGACCCCCGCGTCCACGACGCGCTGTGCTGCTCGCTGGTGCCGCTGGTCAGTGCCGGGGCACTGGCCGGGATCCCCACCCGCACCGCCGCCGCCATGGTCGATCTGGGATCGGTGCTGGGCGGGCTTGATTACGCGCGGCACGGGCGGACGCTTCCCAGCCTCGGCCTGGATCGCTTCCGGCCGGACGACATCCGCCGTGCCCTCGACGGTGGTGAGACACTCCTGCTGGAGCAGGCGCTGGCATGACGCTGAACTTTGCGGACCTGGACTCCATCGCGCAAGCCCGCCGGGCTGCCGATCGCGCCTATGAGGCGTGGCAGGTCTTCCGCACCTGGGACGCCGCAGACGTCGACCGCGTCGTCGACGCGATGGCGCGGGCGATCGCACCGGAGGCGGCCCGCCTGGGGCAGATGGCCACGGAGGAGACCGGATACGGAAACGCGGGCGACAAGGCCCTCAAGAACCTGTTCAACACGATCGCGGTCTCCGACTGGCTGCGCAACATCCGGACCCTGGGCGTGCTGTGGCGAGACGAGGCCACCAAGGTGGTGGCCATCGGCGAGCCGATGGGCGTCGTCGCTGCGCTGATCCCGGTTACCAATCCCACCTCGACCGTCATCTTCAAGACGCTGTCGGCGGTCAAGGCCGGCAACGCCATCGTGCATGCGCCCCATCCGCGGGGGCGCCGGTGCGGTGCCGAGACCGTGCGCATCCTCGCCGACGCTGCCGAGGACGTGGGGGCGCCGGCCGGTCTGATCCAGTGCCTGTCCGGCACAACCCTTGACGGCACCCAGGAGCTGATGAGCCATCATCGGACCGCCGTGGTGATGGCCACCGGCGGGGCGGCCATGGTGCGTGCCGCCTACTCCTCGGGCAAGCCGACGCTCGCCGTCGGCCCGGGCAACGTCCCCGTCTACGTCGACCGGTCCAAGCGCAGCGACCTTGACGAGGTGGCGGACATGATTCTGTCCAGCAAGTCGTTTGACTACGGGACGGCGTGCGCGGCCGAGCAGGCGGTCATCGCCGACCGTCCGATCGCGGAGCCGTTGCGGCACGCGATTCGCGAGCAGGGCGGCCACTTCTGTACCCGTCGGGAGGCGGAGTCGCTGGCCGCGGTCCTGTTTGACCGCAACCTGCGCTACCGGGTGGGCAACGTCGGTCAGTCGGCGAGCCGGCTGGCGCAGCTCGCCGGATTCGACGTGCCGCCGCGCACCCGGGTCCTGCTTGCGCAACTGGAGGCGGTCGGCCCGGGCGAGCCGCTCTCGGCCGAGAAGCTCGATCCGGTGCTGGCCTTCTACGAGGTTGGCGACGCCCAGCTCGGATTCGAGCGCGCGCGGGAGATCCTTCGCTTCGGCGGCGAGGGCCACACCGCGGTGATCCACGCCGACGATCCCACCGTGGTGGCGCGCCTATCAGCGCTGCCGGCGGGGCGCGTGCTGGTCAACACGCCGGCGCTGCACGGCGGGATGGGCTTCTCCTGTGACATCGACCCCAGCTTCATGCTCGGCACCGGCACCTGGTCAGGATCAATCGTCTCTGACAACGTGACCGCTCTGCACCTCATCAACATCAAACGGATCGCCTACGAGTCGCGCCCCTGGCGCTCGCTCACCGACCTCCTTGAGGGGGATAGCCGCTGATGGACCTTCGCGCACTCGTGCAGATCGACCGGCTCCAGCCGCAGTTCGCCGCCTATAACGGCGCGACGGTGCAGGGCTCAATCCCGCTCGCCGGAGACACGATCCTGGTGGGGGAGATGGGGCCCGGAAATGAGGTGTTCCGCGTGGTGGATGTCGCCCTGAAGGCGGCCGATGTCCAGGCCACGTCCCAGATCGTCGAACGTGAATTTGGGTTCTTCATCCTGCGATCGCCGGCCAACGCCGAGGTCAGCGCCGCCCGCGAAGCGATCCTGTCGCACCTGGGGGTCGGTCTCACCGAGCGGCGACGACCCAAGGTGGAATCCAGCCAGATCATCACCTCGGTGGAGCCCTATCAGGCGCAGCTGCTGAACAAGTGGCGCAGTGGGGCGCTGCTGGTCCCGGGGGAGACCCTGGGGATCCTGGAATGCGGCCCGGCGGCCTACGTGGCCGCGGCCGCCAACGAGGCTGAGAAGGTGGCCACCATCAAGATCATCGAGGTGCGGACCGTGGGGCGCTTTGGCCGCATGTTCCTCTCCGGCTCGGAGGCCGATGTGCAGCTGGCCATCGAGACCGCCGCGGCGACGCTGGAGGCGCTGGAGGGACGGGCGTGAACGTCATCGGCGAGGAGCACGTCCGCGAGGCGTTTCGCCGGGGGCGGCGCAAGCTCGTCGTGGCCAACGATGACATCGTCACCCCGCAGGCGCTCGACGCGCTTGAGCGACTGGGCCTGCAGATTGTCCGCGGCCCCCTGGAGAAGCCGGCGCCGATGGGCTCCGATCCCGGCCGCGCCATCCGGCGCAGCCTGTACCGCCGCGGCGCGCGCTGGGTGGCGCCGGACCGGCCCCGCGGTCTGACCCCCACCCGGTTTGCCCGGCTGGGCTTCATCGGCGCCGGCGGCGTGGGTGCGGCGACCGCCCACCTGGCCGCCATCAGCGGGATGGCCGACGAGATCCGGCTGATCGACATCGTGCCCGGCCTCGCCGAATCGGTGGCGCTTGACATCGAGCACGCCTCCGGCATCACCGGCTCGCCCACGCGCGTTCACGGCGGGACCACACTTGACCTGATCAGCGCCTGCGACGTCGTCGTCGTCACCGCAGGACGACCGCGGACACCGGGTATGGATCGCGCCGCGCTGCTGCGGATCAACGCCCCGGTGCTCCGGGCCGCCGCCGAGGCGATCGCCCAGTTCGCTCCCGCCGCCGTGGCCATCGTCGTCACCAATCCCCTGGACGAGATGACCTATGAGCTATGGCGGGCCGGCCGGCTACCGGCCGAACACGTCCTCGGGATGGCCGCCACGCTGGACTCCAGCCGGTTTCGCAACGCCATCGCCGCGGCGGCCCGCGTCCCGCCGCGCGACGTCCACGCGGTCACGCTCGGCAGTCACGGCGGCGAGATGGTGCCGATCGTCTCCACCGCCACCGTCCGCGGTCGACCGCTGGTTGACGTGCTGCCGCGTGAGCGCATCCGGGCCTGCGTGACCGAGACCGTCGAGGGCGGCGGGGCGGTGGTCCGGCTGCGCCGCACCGGCTCGGCCACGATTGCGCCCGCCCACGCCACCGTCGAGCTGCTGGAGGCGTTGCGCGGCGCCCGGGCCGGCACCGTCCCCGTCTCCGCCTACCTGCAGGGTGAGTACGGGATCGAGGATCTGTTTCTCGGTGTGCCGGCGGTGCTGGGACGGACCGGGGTGCTGGAGATCGTCGAACTCAATCTGTCTGACCAGGAACGCGAGGCGCTGCGCGCCGCGGCCGCAGCGGTCCGGCAGCGACTCCGGGGCTCCGCGGCATCGGCACCGCCGGCGGGGGCCTGAGCGGACATCGCCGATGGCGAGCATCATGCGCGCTGAGGCCGGGTGGCCGCGATGAGGCTCCACGCCCTGCATTGCGGGGGTGACCTCATGGACTGGGCGGCGTTTGATCCGTTCGATGAGCGTGTCGGAACCAAGGCCTACAACCCGTACTTCATGTATGTCGTCACCCATCCGCGGGGCACTGTCCTGTTCGACACCGGCGTGCACCCGCAGATGGCGACCGATCCGGAAGCCCGGCTGGGACCGGCGGCCGCATCATTCCAGGCGCAGATCGGCCCGGAGGACCACATCGAGGCTCGCCTGGCGACGATCGGCCTGACCCCCGGCGACATCGACCTCGTGGTGGCGTCCCACCTCCACTTTGATCATGCCGGCGGCCTGGAGTGGCTCACCCACGCGCCCATCCTGATCCAGCGCGAGGAGCTGGCGTTCGCGCGCCGGCCGCCGGTGTACCAGCGTCTGATCTACGTGCCGGCCGACTTTGCGCACGAGCTTGACTGGCACGAGCTCGACGGAGATCACGACATCTTCGGCGACGGGCGGCTCATCGCGCTGAGCACACCCGGGCACAGCCGCGGGCACCAGTCGCTGATGGTCCACCTGGACAGTGGGCAGACCGTGATCCTGCTCGCCGACGCGACCTACCTGCTGTCCAAGATGCGCGAACGGGCGCTCCCGGCGGTGGTCTGGAGTCCGGACGCGATGGTGGCCAGTTGGGAGCGGATCGAGCAGCTGGAGCGCGAGCATGACGCGCTGCTGGTCGCCACGCATGATCTTGACTTCCGTGAGCGGGTGAAGCTCGCCCCGGAGGCGTGGTACGAGTGACGTCCACCGGCTCGGCGAGCGCGGACAAGGAGCGCGTGCTGGAGCTCACTCGGCGCCACGTCGCCCCGCACCGCGTCGATGTGTGGGAGACCTTTGGGACCCAGCTGGTGATCGGCCGGCGCGACGGCTACCGCCTGTGGGATCTCGACGGGCGGGAGCTGATCGACCTGCACCTGAACGGAGGCACGTTCAACCTGGGGCATCGTCACCCGGAGGTCGTGGAGGCGATGGTCACCGCCGCTTCCACGCTGGACATCGGCAACCACCACTTCGCCAGCCGCGCCCGCGCGGAGCTGGCCGCCCGCCTGGCGCAGCTCACCCCCGGCGAGCTCACCTACACCGTGTTCGCCTCCGGTGGCAGCGAGGCGATCGACGTCGCCATCAAGAGCGCCCGCCGGGCGACCGGACGGAGGCGGATCGTCACGCTGGCGGCCGGCTACCACGGGCGGACCGGCCTCTCCGGCGCCGCCGGTCAGGACGCCGGCGCCGCGTACTTCCTGTCGGATCTGCCGGACCAGTTCACCAAGGTCCCGTTCGGTGACCTCGACGCGATGGCGGCCGAGCTGTCGGCCGGCGATGTGGCGGCGGTGCTGCTGGAGACGGTGCCGGCAACCTATGGATTTCCGGTGCCGCCTGAGGGCTACCTGCCGGCGGTGAAGGCGCTGTGCGACGAGCACGACGCGCTGTACATCGCCGATGAGGTTCAGACCGGGCTGGGCCGCACCGGCCGGCTATGGGGGGTGGAGACGTTCGGTGTGCAGCCGGACATCCTGGTGTGTGGCAAGGGGTTGTCCGGCGGCATGTATCCGATCGCCGCGGCCGTGCTGACCCCGCGCGCCGGGCAATGGCTGCAGGAGAACGGCTGGGGACATGTCTCGACATTCGGCGGGGCGGAGATCGGCTGCCGGGTGGCCGAGCGCGTCCTGGAGATCACCACGCGGCCGGCGGTGCAGGAGCACGCGGCGCGCTTGATCCAGCGCATCGGCAGCGGGCTCTCGGCGCTGCGTTCCCGCCAGCCGTATCTGGTTGAGGTGCGGCAGTGCGGTCTCGTCATCGGCCTGCGGGTCGATCATCCTGACGGAGCCGCCTATCTGCAGCAGGAGCTCTATGAGCTCGGCGTGTGGGCGATCGCCTCCGGCTTTGACCAGTCGGTGCTGCAGTTCAAGCCGGGGCTGCTGCTCGACGAGGCGCTGGCCGACGCGGTGCTGGAAAAGCTGGAGACGGGGCTGGCGCGCGCCAAGGACGCCGACCGGCCCGTTCCGAGCCGGCACGTTCGCAGCGCCCGGCGCTCGCCATGACCGGGGGCGGCGATCCGCTCCCGCCCAGCTTGATCCACGCCGCGCTGGCCCGGTTCGGCGTGGGAGACGAGGCCGCAGTGGCGTTTGTGCGCCACGGCGAGAACACCACCTATCGGATCACGGCGGCCGGGGGCCGCCAGTTTGCCCTGCGCGTTCACCGCCCCGGGTACCAGACCGCGCCGGCGATTCGATCCGAGCTGGCGTGGATGGAGAGTCTCCGCGCCCACGGGATCCGGACGGCCACCCCGGTACCGGGGATCGACGGCGATTCGCTGCAGCGCGCCACCGCTCCGCACGGCCTGGCGCGAACGGCAGTGCTGTTTGAGTGGATCGACGGCGTGCCGCTGAGCGCGGTCCCCGAGGTGGCGCCGTGGCGGCGGCTGGGGGAGGTGATGGCCCGCGTTCACGCCCACGCGCGCACCTGGCGACGCCCGGCCTGGTTCACGCGTCCGGCCTGGGATGCCGAGGCGCTGGTCGGCACTGCTCCACGTTGGGGCCCGGCCGATCCCGGCCACGTCCTCGCCTCCGAGGACCGGGCCGTGCTGGAGGCGTGCCGGGCCGAGGTACGGGCTCGTCTTGAAGCGATCGGCACCGGCGCGGACCGGTTTGGGCTCATCCATGGCGACCTCGGCTTCGAGAACATCCTGGTCTCGGAGGACGGCGGCGTCACGATCATCGACTTCGACGACAGCGGCGACAGCTGGTACGCGCATGAGTTCGCCGTCGCCCTGTATCCGCATGAGGGGAGCAGCGAGCTCGAGGATCGCCGCACCGCGCTGGTCATGGGCTATCGCCGGGTGCGTGATCTCCCCGGCGAGTTGCTTGCCGAGTTGCCCACGTTCCTGATGGTGCGGCGGCTCCAAACGCTGGGGTGGGTGTTCAGCCGCCCGGAGACCGCTCACGCGGGGCGCCAGCGCGCCCGCCGGCTTCAGAGCACGCCCCGGGCCACCCGGGACTTCCTGGACTGGGCGCGGCGACACCCGGTGGCCTGACCCACGCCCCGCCTCGCCGTCGTGGGGTGGCTACAGGCGCGAGGTCAGCTCGGCGACGATCTCGGCCGCCGGCTGGCTGCGCCGGGCCAGGGCGACGCTCTGCCCGGCCCACAGCGAGAGGGCTCCGACGTCGCCGGTGGCGCCGTCCAACGCCAGCGTGGACGAGTAGCGAACGAGCGGCTCGCCGTCTGCGAGGTGCGCCACCGCGTCCCCCTCCCCGGGACGATCACCCGCCGGCGGCCGCCCGGCTGTCTCCCACGCCTCAGCGGTGCCGTTGCGCAGTGCGCGGTGGGGGGCGTCCGGCCAGCCGACGTGGTACAGGTCGGGGTACCACTCCGGATCGGTCTCAGCCGCGGCGATCAGACGGCGCCGGTACTCCGGGTGCACCGGAGCCTCTTCGGCGAGCAGAAACCGAGTGCCGAGCCATGCCGCCTGCGCCCCGAGGGCCAGGACCGCCGCGACGCCGCGAGCATCGCCGATCCCGCCGGCGGCGATCACCGGCACGGGGGCGACGGCGTCGACGACGGCCGGCACCAGGGGCAGGGTGGCGACCTCGCCCCACACGTGCCCACCGGCCTCCCAACCCTGGGCGACGATTACATCGACGCCCGCGTCGACGGCCCGCCGTGCCTCCTCCGCGCTGCCGACCGTGTGCAGGACAAGCCCGCCGGCGTCATGGATGGGCTCCACGTAGGCCGAGGGGTCACCCCAGGTGAGGGAGACGATCCGCAGCCCGGCCTCCAGGGCGTCGGCGAGACGGCGGCGTTGGCTCCAGGCCAGCACGAGGTTGCCGCCGAACGGACGGTCGGTGAGGGTGGCCGTATCGCGGACGATGCGCCTGACATCCTCGGTCCAGCTCAGCGCCACCGTCCCCAGCGCCCCGGCGCGCGAGACGGCGGCGGCGAGTGCCGGAACCGCCGCCGACCCCATCGGCGCCTGGATGATCGGTCGTTCGATGCCGAGCAGTTGGCACAGAGGCGTCCGCACGGCGAAACCGTACTGCGTCGCGGCCGTCGGCGAGCGATCTGTTCGAGATGGAGCGGATGCGGCCGTACACTGGAGCAGGTCCGTGTGACGGTCGCCGCCCGCCATGACCGCCGCCTTCCACGCCACCATGCCCAGTCCGGCCGGCCCGGTGTTGCTGACCGGCTCCGATGCCGGGCTCACCGGCGTCTACCTGCCCGGTGAGCGGCGCCGGCCGCAACCGCACGGGGAGCCGCAGCCGGCGCGGTTCGCCGACTGCATGCGGCAGTTGGAGGAATACTTCGCCGGTGCCCGGTTTGAGTTCTCACTGCCTCTGGCGCCGCCGGGAACGCCGTTTCAGCGGCAGGTGTGGAACGAACTGGCCAACGTCCGCTACGCCACCACCATCTCGTACACAGAACTGGCTCGGCGCGTCGGCCGGCCGCGCTCGGTGCGAGCCGTGGGGGGCGCCAACGCGCACAATCCGATCTGCATCATCGTTCCGTGCCATCGCATTGTCGGCGCCCGGGGCGCACTCACCGGCTACAGCGCCGGCATCGAGGTTAAACGCTGGCTGCTTGATTTTGAGCGGCGCACGGCGGCGGCGCACGACGTGACCCGGTCAGAGAACAGCGCCTCTGTGCCGAACCCTTTATCGAAAATGGTCTTGTAACTCGGCCGTCAAATGGTATGGTGCGACCCCCCGGGCTCGCATGTACGACTACGGCTTCTTCTCCTACGACTCCAAAGCGGACTTCCTGCGCCGCTCCGAGGAGTTCTGGAATCCGGACAAGACCCGCTTCTGGCAGGACGCCGGTGTCGATCTCGTCATCGACCGGCGCGAGGGATACCTGTTCTGGGACATGGCCGGCCGGCGCCTGATCGACCTGCATCTCAACGGCGGCACGTACAACCTCGGTCACCGCAACCCGGAGCTGATCGCCACCCTTGAGCAGGCGATGGGCCGCTTTGACATCGGCAATCACCATTTCCCGGCGCTGGCCCGCACCGCGCTGGCGGAGGCGCTGGTGGCCACGTGCCCGCCGAACATGCGCCGCGTCGTCTACGGCTCAGGCGGGGGAGAGGCGACCGACATCGCGATCAAGACCGCGCGCCACACCCGCCAGCGGCGCAAGATCGTCTCCATCCGCAAGGGCTACCACGGACACACCGGCCTGGCCCTGGCCACCGGGGATGACCGCTTCTCCACGCTGTTCCTGTCCGATCGTCCGGACGAGTTCGCGCAGGTCCAGTTCAACGACCTCACCGCGATGGAGGAGGCACTGCGCGGCAACGACGTCGCCGCCGTGGTCATTGAGACGATTCCCGCGACCTACGGGTTCCCCCTCCCGGAGCCGGGCTACCTGCAGGCGGTCAAGCGCCTGTGCGACCGCTACGGCGCCCTCTACATCGCCGACGAGGTGCAGACCGGTCTCATGCGGACCGGCGAGATGTGGGCGGTGGCCAAGGCCGGCATCGAGCCGGACATCATGATCATCGGCAAGGGGATCACCGGGGGGATGTACCCCATCGCCTGCACGGTCGTGTCCGAGGAGTGCTCTGAGTGGCTCAAGGAGGATGGCTTTGGCCACATCTCCACCGGCGGCGGTGCCGAGCTCGGCTGCATCGTGGCGCTGAAGGTGCTGGAGATCTGCGGGCGGCCTGAGGTGCGGTCGATGGTTCACTACATCGCCGATCGGTTCCGGCGCGGGCTGCGGGCCATCCAGGAACTGTTCCCGGACTGGCTGGTGGGGATCCGGCAGGACGGCGTCGTCATGGGGCTGGAGTTCGATCACCCGGAGGGAGCCAAGATCGTCATGCGCCATCTCTACGCCCATGGCGTCTGGGCGATCTTCTCCACGCTGGATCCGCGCGTCCTGCAGTTCAAGCCCGGGATCCTGCTCGGCCCTGACCTGGTGGAGGAGATCCTGGACCGCACCGCGGTGGCCATCGAGCTGGCGCGGGCCGAGGTGCAGGGTGCCTCACGGCGCCCGGGCGCGGCGGTGACGGCGTGAGCGCGCGTGAGGGTGGGGTCGTGGACGCGCGCAGTACCGAGACGCCGGGTGCTCCCCGGGCGCGCATGATGCTGCAGCGGGCCCGCTGGGCCGCCGGCGCATTTGCCGATTACGATGCAGACCAAATCCAGAAAATAGTTCGTTCGGTTGCTGATCACGCATTCCAAAACGCCGAAAGGTTTGCCCGGGACGCCGTAGAGGAGACCGGCATGGGGGTGGCCGAGCACAAGCGGCGCAAGAACGAGGCCTGCTCCCGGGGCCTGGTCGAGCGCTACGCCCACGTCGACTACGCCAGCGTCCGGATCGACGCCGACCGCAAGCTGGTTGAGGTGCCCAAGCCCGCGGGCGTGATCCTGGCCCTCACGCCGTCCACCAATCCAATCGCGACCGTGTACTTCAAGGTGCTGCTGGCCGTGATGACGCGCAACGCGGTTGTCGTCTCTCCCCATCCCCTGGCCCGGAAGGTCTCAGTCGAGGCGGTGCGGGTGATGGCGCGCGCCGCGGTGGCGGCCGGGGCTCCGGACGGCTGCATCCAGGTGGTGGAGGAACCGACCATCCCGCTGATCGAGGCGCTGATGGCCGATCCGGGCACCGATGTGATCGTGGCGACGGGCGGCACCGCCGTGGTCCGGGCCGCCTATCGCTCCGGCAATCCCGCACTCGGCGTGGGGCCCGGCAACGTCCCCGCCCTCGTCGATGCCAGCGCCGATCTCGGCCGTGCCGCCCGGTGCCTGGTGGAGTCCAAGGCATTTGACAACTCGATCCTCTGCACCAACGAGTCGACCCTGATCGCCGAGGAACGCATCGCCGACCGGCTCGTCTCGGAGTTGCGCAACGCGGGAGCGGCCGTGCTTGACGCCGAGGCGACCGGCCGGATGCGCGCCGTCTGCTATCCGGAGGGACGGATCGATACGGCGCTGGCCGGAAAGGACGCCATGGCGCTGGCGCAGGCGGCCGAGATCCGGGTCCCGTCCGGCACCCGGGCGATCGTCGCCCCGTTTGACATGGTCGTGCCTGAGGAGCCGCTCGCCCACGAGAAGCTGTTTCCCCTGCTCGGCATGGTGCGCGTCTCGGACACCCGGCGGGGTATCGACGCCGCCCGTGCGCTGCTGCGCATCGGGGGGGCAGGCCACTCGGCGGTGATCCACTCGCATACGCCCGCGACGATTCTCGCCTACGGGGCGGCTGTGCGCGTTCTGCGGGTGACCGTCAACGCGCCCGGGAGCACCGGCTCGGCCGGCCTGGACACCCACCTTCCGCTGACTATGACGGTGGGGACCGGCTTCTTCGGTCGCTCCTCGTTGACCGAGAGCCTGCAGCCGGATCACCTGGTGCAGTGGACGCGGATCGCCTACGCCTCCGACCCCGCCGAGCCGCTCGGCGATTTCACCGGCCTGCAACCCGGGTCGGCGCTCTTCGCCGGCGAGCCGCTCACGGCGCCCGCCGCGATGGCCGCGGCACCGTCGGCCGGCCCGCCGGACGCGGGCCTCTCCCGCGACGAGCTGCGCCGTCTGATCCTGTCCGAGCTGCGCGAGGTGGTGAGCAACTGACCATGGCCGAACTTCGATCCTCCATCTTCATCGACCAGCTGCAGCCGCAGACCATGTGTTACCTCGGCACCTGGATCCGCGGCCGGCTGCCCCGTACGCGGATGGCGGCCGGCGTCGTGGAGATCGCTCCCGGCCTAGATATCGAGCCCTTGACCGATGTTGTGCTCAAGCACACCGAGGCTCAGGCGGGGATCCTCGTGGTTGAGCGCCAGTTCGGCTATTTGGAGTTTCACTCGCGCAACGTCTCGGCGGTGGAGTCCGCCCGCCAGGCGGTCCTGGACTCCCTGGGGGCCGTCCCCTCGGACGCGACGCCCCCGACCATCCTCGCCGCCAAGCTCGTCTCCCGGCTTGACCACCAGCACGCCTTCCTCATCAACCGCAACAAGCTGGGGTCGATGGCGCTGGCCGGCGAGTCGCTGTTTGTCCTGGAGATGCAGCCGGCGTCCTACGCAATCGTCGCCACCAACGAGGCGGAGAAGGCGGCCCGGATCAAGGTCGTCGACTACCGGATGATCGGCGCCACCGGGCGCGTGTACCTCACCGGTTTGGAGGCCGACGTGCGCACGGCGGCCGAGGCGGCGACGGCGGCGCTCCAGGAGCGGCAATGAGCCAGCCCGGGCGCGACGACGAGATGCGGGCGATCGTCCGGGAGATCCTGGGGGAGCTGGTCCCGGCGACGGCCGGTGCTACCGGCCACCACGGCAACGGGAAGGGTCACGGCAACGGCCCCGGCAACGGGAACGGCACGCGGCCCAGCCGTGCTGACGATGCGCCGGTCGTGCCCCAGGTCCCCGCACCCCCGGTCCCTGCCGTCCTGCGCCCATCCACCTGGAAGCAGCCTCCCATCCCGGGCGAGGTCATCGGCGACGCTCCGGCAGGGCCGGCGCCGACGGCCGCCGGCAATCCGCGCCGCGAGGCACTGCGTACGGCCTTCCAGGAGTCCGAGTTTCGCCCGGGTGCCGCGACTGCCCCAGTGCCGCCCAGCGGCCACCCTCCGTCATCGGCTCCCGCGGCCACCGGTGAGGTCCGTCAGGAGACGGTGGTCATCGACACCGAGCAGGACCTTCAGCACTTCATCCGCCAGCTGATGAGCCGCCTGGAGAACCCGCGGGAGCGCGTGGCCATCCGCACGGGTCGGCTGCGGTTCAACCTGCAGCGCTCGCCCGGTCGGCCGGCCCCCGGGGCCTCGGCGCCGGCGGCGGCGGTGACCCGGGTTGAGCGGGGGGCGGTGACCGAGCGGATGATCCGGGCGGCGGCGGAGGAGGGGGCCACCCGGCTGGTGCTGGCCCCCGCGGCGGTGCTCACCCCCCTCGCCCGCGAGCAGGCCCGCGCGCGGGGCGTGGAGATCGAAAGGGAACGCAGATGCTGAAGGCGACCGTGACCGGCGCGGTGTGGGCGACCAGGCGCGTCGATGGGATCCCGCGCGGCGCCTTTCTTGAGGTCAAACCGGATGGCGGCGCGCCCCTGATCGCCTTCGACGTGCTCGGCACCGGAACCGGCGAACGCGTCCTGATCGCCACCGGCTCGGTCGCGTCGGGGTGGCTGTCGCCTGAGCACCCACCGATTGACGCCCTGATCATTGGCTCGCTGGATCGCTCCTCGGAGGGCGACGACGGAAACACAGACAACTCGCAGGCCACGAGCAAGGAGACGTGACATGAACGAAGCGCTCGGCATGATCGAGACGAAGGGATATGTGGCCGCGCTGGCCGGGGCTGACGCCATGGTCAAGGCCGCCAACGTGGTCATCGTCAGCCGCCAGGAGGTCGGCGACGGACTGGTGGCGGTGGTCGTCCGCGGCGACGTGGGCGCGGTCAAGGCCGCCACCGAGGCCGGCTCGGA
Source organism: uncultured Solirubrobacteraceae bacterium (assembly GCA_963753235.1). Taxonomy (GTDB): domain Bacteria; phylum Actinomycetota; class Thermoleophilia; order Solirubrobacterales; family Solirubrobacteraceae; genus Palsa-465. The sequence continues at coordinate 1,142,046 of CAVWBJ010000003.1, forward strand.
AACCGCCTCCACGGTCGGCGAGCTCATCTCCGCGCACGTGATCCCGCGGCCGCATCCGGAGCTGGATCAGCACTTCGGCGTCACTGCCGCGTAAGCCGGCTCAGTGTCACCTTCGGTTCCGACTGAGAGCCGGGTCGAGCTCCGGGTCTACCTGCCGATTCCGGACCTGGCGGCGCAGTTCGCCGCCTACCTGGGCACGCCCACCCGCGCGCGCGGGTATCCGCCGGTCGAGGGCCACCATGCCCTGATCGTTGAGGTGGCGCCGGCGCTGGCCATCGAGCGGATCATCGATCTGGCGCTGAAGGCGGTGCCCGAGGTTGAGCCGGGGATCCACTACGTGGAGCGCCAGTTCGGCGTGCTGGAGGTTCATGCCGCCGATCCGGCGGACGTGGAGCGCGCCGGTGAGGCGATCCTGGCCGGGATCGGCGCCAGCGCGCAGGACACGCTGCGCCCCCGCGTCCTCTACGCCGACGTGATCGAGGATGTGACCGACCAGCACGCGGTGATCCTCAACCGTGTCCGCGAGGCCTCGATGGTGCTGCCGGGCCAGACGCTGCTGGTGGTGGAGGTGGCGCCGGCGCTGTTTGCCGCTGTGGCCGCGAATGCCGCCGAGCGGGTGGCCCCGGGCGTGACCCTGGTCAGCGTCTCCATGATCGGCGCCGCCGGGCGGGTCTACCTCGCCGGGGAGACCTCGGATATCGTGCGCGCTCGGGACGAGATCGAACGCGTTCTGAGCGCAGTCACGGGACGCGAGCATTAGTGGAGAGAGATGAGCGAGGAGCAGGACCGCATCGGGGATCTCGCCAGAGCCGCGCTGGCGCCCTTTGGGCTTGACCCGGCGTCCGGAGTCACGCTCTGCAACGTCTCCGAGAACCACACCTACCGGGTGGACGATTCCGACACCGGCCGGCGCTATGCCCTGCGGGTGCACCGGCCGACCTACCGAACCGTCGCCCAGATCGAGTCCGAGCTGGCGTGGATGGATGCGCTGCGCGAGGACCAGGTGGTCCAGACGCCGGGAGTGCTCACCGCCCCTGACGGGAGCCGGGTCGTCTCGGTGAGCATCCCGGGCCTGGAGCCTCGCAACGTGGTGGTGTTTGAGTGGCTGCCCGGGGTCCAGCCGGACCTCGATTCCGGCGCGGCCGCCACCGGTCAGTTCAAGATGTTGGGCGCCATCTCCGCCCGGATGCACCGCCACGTTCGCGCCTGGAGCCGACCGCCGGGCTTCATCCGGCCGCGCTGGGACTACGAGTTCTCAATCGGATCCCACGGCCATTGGGGCCTCTGGCAGGACGGGCTGGGGATGGGGCCGGAGGAGCGCGCGCAGCTGGAGCGGCTCGATGCCACGATCGCCGCCCGGCTGGTCCGCTTCGGCGAGGACGAGAGCCGGTTTGGGCTGGTGCACGCCGACTTTCGCTTGGCCAACCTGCTCGTCGACGCTGATCAGGTCCAGGTGCTGGATTTCGATGACTGCGGCTTTTCCTGGTTCATGTACGACTTCGCCACCACGGTCACGTTCATGGAGGACCATCCGCGCGTCCCGGAGCTGCGGGACGCCTGGGTGGAGGGCTACCGCACCGTGGCCGAGCTTGAGCCCGCTGCCGAGGCGGAGCTTGACACGTTCGTGATGCTGAGGCGCCTGCTGATCGTGGCCTGGATCGGCTCACACCACGTGTTCGCCCCGGAGGCAGCCGAGCTGGGTCCCGGCTACACCGCCGGTTCGTGCGCGCTGGCCGAAACCTACCTGTCAACCCACGCCATCTAGAGAGGGAGGCGGCACCATGTTCACCCCTGTGACCGGCCGGAGCGTTCTGGTGACCGGCGCCACCAAAGGCATCGGTAAGGGCATCGCCGCCACGTTTGTCAGGGCGGGCGCGCGCGTGGCGATTGTGGGCCGCGACGCCGACGTCGGCGAGCGGGCCGCCGCCGAACTGGCCGCCGCCGGCGGGGAGGTGGCCTACATCCGCGGCGACGTCGCCCGCGCCGCTGACGCCGAGCGCATGGTGGCCGAGACCGTGGATCGCTTCGGCGGTCTGGACGTGCTGTGCGCCAACGCAGGGGTGTTCCCGGATGTGATGCTCCGCGACATGACCGAGCAGGACATCGACGCCATCTTCGCCACCAACGTCAAGGGCACGATGCTGACGGTCAAGGCGGCGGCCCCGGAGCTGGCCAAGAGCGGCCATGGCCGGATCATCATCACGTCGTCGATCACCGGGCCGATCACCGGCTTTCCCGGCTGGTCGCACTACGGCGCCACCAAGGCGGCGCAGCTCGGCTTCCTGCGCACGGCGGCGATCGAGCTGGCCACAGACGGCATCACCCTCAACGCGGTGATGCCGGGGAACATCGCCACCGAGGGCCTGGACGAGATGGGCGCCGAGTACCAGCAGAAGATGGAGGCCTCGATCCCGCTCAAGCGCCTCGGCTCGGTGGCGGACATCGGCAACGCGGCCCTGTTTCTCGCCACCGACGAGGCGGGCTACATCACCGGTCAGACGATCGTCGTCGACGGTGGCCAGATCCTGCCCGAGTCGCTGATGGCGCTCGAGGTCTGACGCAGCGGATGGCCGCGGGCGATCGAGGCTCGCAGTTCCCCCTCTCGCTCGGCCCCGCGGCGGTGGTGGTCCGCGACCGGCTGCTCAAGGAGATCTCCTCAGGCGAGCTGGCGCCGGGACAGCGGCTCGGCGCTGAGCGCGAGATCGCCCAGCGCCTCGGCGTCTCGCGCTCCACCGTCCGGGCGGCGGTCGCCGACCTCGTCCGCAGCGGCGCCGTTCGGCGGGCGCGGGGACGAGCCGGCGGCATCTTCGTCGCTGAGCGCAAGGTGGAGCGTGATCTGACCAGCCTGGCCAGCCTGCCCGCCTATCTGCGTCGCCAGGGGTTTCAGTCCGATGCGCGGGTGATCTCCACCGCGATGATCAAGCCCGAGGCGGAGGTGGCGGCAGCACTGGGCCTGGGGGTCGATGAGCTGGCCCACGAGGTGGTACGGGTACGCCTCGCCGACGGTGACCGGATCTCGCTGGAACGGGCCACGTTTCCGGTGAGCCGGTTCCCGGACCTGTTGGACCGCTCGCTGAGCGGATCCCTGTACGAGCTGTTGGCCACCGAGTACGGACTACAGCCGGGTGAGGCCGAGGAGCGCATCGAGGTGGTCAGCGCCGGGCCGTCGGAGGCGAGGCTGCTCGGGGTCGAGCCGGGAGCCCCGCTGGTGGCGATCTCGCGGACGGCCTGGAGCTCGGACGGCGAGCCGTTTGAGTGCTCGCATGACCTCTTCCGCGGTGATCGCGTTCGCATCGTGGTGCGGGCGAAGGCAGCGGCGGAGACGCCGAGCGTGGTGGCATCAGCTGTGCACGTGACCCGACCGACACCGGGAGACGACGCCCGTGACGAACTCCCAGCCGCGGAGGGTCTCAACTTCAGAACGTGAGACCCTGGCCGGGTCGGCCGGTCAGCTGGATAGCCACCGGCGCCCCGTGGAGGTGAGGCACAGCGCCGAGGATCAGGCGTAGGCGGGAGGGCGGCGGTCCGCCCAGGGCAGCGCTGCCTCCAGTTGGGCGGCCAGGCGCAGCAGGACCACCTCGTCCGGGGCCAGGAGCTGCACGCCCACAGGCAACCCATCGACCTCCCCCAGCGGAAGGGAGATCGCCGCCCAGCCGGTGGCATTGGCCACCGCCGTCCACCCGGTCGCGGCGAACTCCACGTCGAAGAACGCATCGACGCTCCCGCGGGACACCGACAGTGATCCCGGGGCAGGGGGCAGGACGTTGAGGGTGGGGCACACCAGGACGTCGCTGGTCTGGAACGCGGCCGCGGCTCGCCGGGTCTCGGCGTGGAGGTCATCAATGGCGGCGGCGTGGTCGACCGCGCTGAGCGCCCCTCCCTCGCGGGCCATATCCCAGGTGACGGGCTCCAGCTCGTCCGGCTCCGGCGGGCGCCCCAGCTCACGCGTGAGCCAGCTGTGGGTTGAGGCGTTGTCGACCGCGTGGATCACCGAGATGGCGCGCCGTACAACCTCCGGGTCGACCTGGGGAGCTCCGGGGCGGACGTCGTGGCCAAGCTCCTCCAACGCCTGGGCGGCCCGATCGGCGACCTCCTGGACGCGGGGGTCGACCCTCCCCGGAAACGGCGGGCGTTCGGCGAGCATCACGCCCAGCCGGCCCGGGTCCGCCCCCACCTCGCTGACAAACGGGCGCTGCGGCGGTGGCGCCGAATACGGGTCGCCCGGCGCGGCTCCTGCGGTGACATCGAGCAGCAGCGCCGTGTCGCGCACCGTTCGGGTGAGCGCGTGCTTGTTGACCAGCCCGTCGAGCATCTGGCCCGCCGACGGGGCAAACGAGCTGCGGCCGCGGCGCGGTTTGAGGCCCACCAGGCCGCAGCAGGACGACGGCATCCGGATCGAGCCGGTGCCATCCCCGCCGGACGCGGCGCCGATCAGTCCGGCGGCGACCGCGGCCGCCGACCCACCGCTTGACCCTCCGGGGGAGACGGTGGGATTCCAGGGGTTGAGGGTCGGCCCGGACAGCGCCGGCTCGGTGGCGCAGTGGTTGCCGAACTCCGGCGTGTTCGTGCGCCCCAGGATGATCAGTCCGGCCGCCAGGTACCGCTGCACCGTCCAGGCCGTCTCGGCCGCGACATGGTCGCGCAGGGCGCGGCAGCCCATGCGCTCCGGCATGCCGGCCTGGGGCTCGGCGAGATCCTTGAGCAGGAATGGGACGCCCGCCAGCGGGCCATCCGGCAGAGGACCGGCCGCGGCCCGGCGGGCCTCGTCGAACTGGCGGTGAACGAGGACGTTGAGCTCAGGTGCGCTCTCCAGGCGGGCGATCGCGGCATCGACCAGCTCCAGAGCCGACACCGCCCCGCTGCGGACCAGGGCGGCCTGCTCGGTCACGTCCTTTCGCATCAGCTCGGCCGACAGGGGGTCTCCCGGGTGATGAGCTGGCGTGGGGCGAGCAGGGCCTCCAGGGCGTCCAGCCAGCACGCGTAGTAGGCGGTGGCCGCCGACTCGCTCTCCACGCGCGGCCGCGCGGCGATCGCGGCGGCGAGGTGACGGCGAAAATCGGCCCATGAGGCTCCGCTTCGTTCGATCGCGACGACCCCCATTCCCAGCGCTCGTCCCTGCCACGGCTCTTCGAACACAAGCTCCCCGTTGTCCCGCGGCAGCGGCGTCTCATCACCGAGCCCCCGGTCCACGGTGGCAAGCTGCGGAGCGTCTGGGGTCATGGTGTCGCCGCGTCGATCGCCGGCGCCGGGACGGCCGGCAGCGCGGTACCGATCATGCAGTCGCGGGTGACGATCCCGGCCAGCTCGGCCTCGCTCCAGCCCGCAGTTGTGCCGGGGCGCATCGGCAGGACGAGGTAGCGGACCTCGGCGCTGGAGTCCCACACCCGGATCTCGACCTCGTCGCCGAGCCGCACGCCGAATTCGCCCAGCACCGCCCGCGGCTCGGACACGGCGCGGGCCCGGTACGGCGGGCTCTTGTACCACGTCGGCGGCAGGCCGAGCACGGGCCACGGATAGCACGAGCACAGCGTGCACACGATCATGTTGTGGATCGCCGGAGTGTTGGCGACCACCACCATGTTGTCGCCCTCAGTGCCGCCGAAGCCCAGTTCGCCGATGGCGCTGTTGGCATCGGTCAACAGGCGCTCGCGAAAGGCGTCGTCGATCCATGCCCGGGCCACGACCCGGGCGCCGTTCTGCGGGCCGACGTCCTGCTCGTAGAGCCTGACGACGGCATCGATCGCGTCGGTGGAGACGAGCCCGCGCTGCGCGAGCAGGGCCTCCAGCGCCTGGGCGCGAAGCTCCACCGCCGAGGCTGGACGCGGATGATGATGACCGTGACTCACGCCGGCTCCAGGTAGCTCTCCCACAGGTCGAGCGCCACGCTCCAGGCGCCCGGCTCGCCACCTCCCCACAGATCCGGTGAGCGGAAGGCGACCGAGTAGACCGGCTCCGGCGCGACCCGCTCGCCGTACACCGCCCGGTCAGGCAGCCGGTCCGCTCCCCGGACGGCCTCGACGACGCCGATGACGCCCCGGATGTAGCGCGGGCAGCGCGTGTGTCCGGCCGGGTGGATCCGCTTGACCCGCACCCGCTGGCCGCCGTGAAACCGCGGGTCGCGCGGAGGGGGATCCATGGGCGCGACCGACTCCAGCTCGGCGATGACCCGGGCTGCCATGTCCGGGTCATGGTGTGTCGGCACCGCCTCACCGGCCTGAAGCTGCTCCATCATCCGCTCCACGTCCCCCCGCGCGATCGTGCCCTTTCGCTCCAGCCGGCGCTCCACGCTGAACAGCCACCGCTCGTAGTAGGAGGCCGCCAGATAATCGGCGGGGTCCATCTCCTCTCGCACGGGGCGGCCTCCCGGGCCGGCGCCCAGGCGCTCGGTGCCCACGAGCAGGTGGATGGCAAACACCCGCGGCTCCCAGGCCTCGTGGTAGGCGAGTTCAGCCCCCGGCCTGACCACCTCGCCGAATCCGTGCATGCCGCCCATGTCGTGCACCCCATCCACGGGCGCAGCATATTCGAACCACAGGGACGCGCTCACGCGAGTTTGCGGCGGTGAGCGCGGCCTCTTCGGCCTACCGCAACCTCACGACGCCTGGGTGCGCAGATCGGCGATCCGGATGATCTCCTGCCAGCGGCCCTTGCCAAACCGGCCGGCCCGCTCCAGTCCCTGGGCGGCAAGCTCGCGCACCTGCTGCTCGATCTCCGGGTCATGCGTGTGGTAGGCGGCTTCGGTGAGTAGTCGCGCCGCCTCCTTGTTATCCCCGCCCGCCAGCTCGTCGCGTGCTCTGCTCACCAGGCCTTGGACGTTGGGGTGATCGACGGTTTCCTGCTCAGACATGTCGCCTCCTCCGGTTGCTGCGGTGGTTGTATGGGGCGTGGGCGGCTGGTCAAGCTCGCACCAGTGGACGTGGGCGTCACCAGGTCAGCCAGGCCGGTTTACACCTCACCGTGACCAACGCCGAATCGATGACAGCGGCGCTGTTGTCCGCATTTCGCCGGCGCATCGGTCGCGACGACCCTTCTGCTGGCCGGCTATCGCGTTCAGCCTGGAGCCGAGGCCTGAGCCTCCCGGAACCGGCGGGTGGGGCCGACAGCAGTGCTTGACCCGTGGGCAGATCCGATTCAACCGTCTCGGACGGCCGCTCAGTCAGCGTCTGGGCCCTGCGTCAGGACGATCGCCCGCAGCGTCTTGCGCAGGCGCTCTCCCTCCTGTGGGCTCAGGGTGGCCAGCAACAATGCCTCGGCGCGCTCGCTGGCCTCGGTGGCCTGCTGGACGACCTCGCGCCCGGCGGGGGTGAGTTCGACCACGTTGCGCCGGCGGTCCTCGGCGTAGGGGTGGCGGGACACCAGGCCCTTGTCCTCAAGCGCGTCCAGCCGGGCCACCATCGACGTGCGATCGATCCCGAGCCGCTGCGCCGCCTGCTGCTGGGACCCGGGCTCATGGCCGGCGATCACGAGCAAAATCCCCAACTCGCGGGGTTCGATGCCGAACGGGGCCAGTGCCTGCGTGCTGAGTTCGTGCAGGCGGATCTGAGCGTGCTTGAACAGGTAGCCGAGGCGCTGGCTGACCAGCGGCCCGGGACCACTCTCCGTCGACATGGCCGGAGCCTACCGCTATGCTGATCGTCAGCCGTACTGACGATCAGTGAAACAGACGAAAGGAGCGCGGACATGATCCTGGTCACCGGAGGCTTGGGCTTCATTGGCTCACACACGGTGCAGGCACTGCTGGATGCTGGTGAGAGCTGCCTGCTGGTCCAGCGCAGCCACCCGGAGGCGCCGGCGGGCCGGTTCAGCGCGCCGGTGGCGGTGGAGCAAGCCGACGTGAGGGATCTTGACGCGCTGCTGGCCATCGGCCAGCGTCATCAGATCAGCGGGATCGTCCATCTCGCCGGCTCCATGCCCTGGCCGCCGAGTGCCGAACCGCCGGTGCGGGCGGCGCGCCGCTCGCTCGGCAGCCTGTTCAACGTCATCGAGGCGGCTCAGGAGTGGGGGGTGGGGCGCGTCGCGCTGGCCAGCACGATCGGCGTCTACGGCCGCGCCCGAGAGCCCTTTGAGGGTCCGCTCACCGAGGACATGCCGCTATCGATGAGCGCACCGCACCTCATCCCCACGTTCAAGAAGATCAGCGAGCTGCTCGGCGGTCATCTGGGGGACGTCACCGGGATGGAGATCATCCATCTCCGCATCTCGGGCACCTGGGGCCCGCTCGGCCACCACCCGGATCCGTTCTTTGCCGCCCCGCAGCTCATTCATGCGGCCGCCCGCGGCACTGCGCCGGCCCTGTCTGGCGTCGGAGGCCGGATGCGGGCGTCCCCGACGCACAGGTCGACCTCCCCTCAGGCGGCGAGCTCCGCCAGGCCTGGCTTGACATCACCCGGCTGCGGGCAGACACCGGCTTTGCCCCCGCGTGGGACACCGAACGGGCCGCCGCCGACTACATCGCCTGGTTGCGGGCGGGTCACGACGACTGAGCCCGGTTCACCGCCCGGCTCAGCGCCGGCGGCGAGGTCAGAACAGGCGCCGGGCCCGGACCACGGCGTCGACCCCGGTACCCGCCGCCGGCCGCGGCCGATCCTCGGCGCTGAGCAGCTCCCAGCGCCCGGGAGGGAGTGCGGTGACTGCGTCCTTCACCGAGACCTGGGTCTGACCGGCTGCCGCCGTGGGTGCTCCTGTCGCCGGATCGATCGGACGATGTCCAACCAGGTACAGGGTTCCGCCTGGCCTGACCCCGGCCCCCAGACGGCGCACCATGTGCACCACCGATCCGGCGACATGGACGTACAGGGAGACGGTCAGGTCATAGGTGTCCGGTTCCGGAGCCCAGGTCCCCAGATCGGCCTGCACCCACCGAACCCGCGCCGCAATCTCAGGCCCCGCGGAGCGGGCGGTGGACCGGGCCTGGCCCAGCGCGGCCGCGGAGAAATCGACCGCGGTGACCTCCCAGCCGTGCGCGGCGAGCCACCGGGTCTCGGTCCCGTGCCCGCATCCCGCGTCAAGCGCCCGCCCCGGGGGCAGCCCCTGGAGATCGGCGATCAGGTGCGCGTTCGGCGGTCGGTTGGCCACGGCGTCCGGATGGTCACGGAGGGTCCGTGACCACAGCTGTTCCCAGAAGCCTTGGTCGTAGCTGGGCAGTGTCAGGCTCGTTTCATGGGTGAACCGTCAGCCTGACACTGTGGCGCATCCGGGTCGCCGCGATGGTCTCGTCCGGCCCCGGGTTACCCGACGACGTTGAGACTGGTCAGGTAGCTCCAGCGACGACCATCGGACGTGCGGTACTCCCAGAGTGATGCGCCGCGGCCCCGAGGATCGGAGGTCGGACCGGCGACGACGACGGTCAGCTGATCGGCTGACCGGGCGGGTCGCGCAGTGGGGAGCACACCGAGCACCTGGCCGGGAAAGAACGTCTGCCACCAGCGCCGGCCGCGGTCAGCGCTGGCATCGACGACGTTCCCCAGGTCAGAAAGCCAGGCGAAGTACAGGCCGGAGCCGGCCATTCCGGGGGTGTCGACGGCGACGGGGCCGCCCGCCGGCGGAGAGAACAACATCGGTCCGGCCACGTGCCAGGTGCGGCCGCCGTCCGCGGTGACGGCCGGATAGGTGGCGCCGGAGGCCAGCAGCGCCAGGGCGAACCCGTGCCCGCGGTCCGAGAAGACGCGCGTCCCCAATTCCGTCTGGGGCAGCGGCGCCCCCCGGCGCAGGGTCCGGGCCCGGGGTGGTGGCAGTGGGCGGGCCGCAATCCGTTGTGGAGGCAGGGACCGGCGGGGCGGGGTCAACCCCGCCACCCGGGTCACGGTCGACGTGCCACAGCCGCCGGCGCCGATCGCCACCGCGGCCGTGAGCGCACCGGCGATCAGGTATCTGACGTCCCGACCCCGGCGCGCGCCGCGGGCCGCCCTGGCGCTCACCCGCTCGGCTCCCCGATGGACACCGGGGCATGCGTGATCAGAAACTGCTTCTGCTCGTCGTGCATGTTGTCGGGCAGGACCCGGAACCAGTGACCGCGCTCCCCCGGGCCGTCGGTGGGCTCGGCGCGGAACACCAAACCGACCGGACAGTCCAGTCCGTTCTCGTAATGGCTCGGATACTCGATGTAACCCACCAGCGCCCCCACGTCGACCGAGATGCCCAGCTCGGTGCGGGCCACCCGCCGCACGGCCTCGGTCAGGGGCTCGCCGAAGCGGACAGTGCCGCCGGGAAGGTTCCACATTCCCCGGCAGGGATCGACATCCCGGAGCGCCAACAGCACACCGCCATCGGCCGAGGCGACGAGAACCTCCACCGTGAGGCGGGGAACCCGGCTGAAGATCCGGTCAAATTCCTCCTGGGGCAGGGCCTCTCTCATCGTGAGTGACTGTACGGGGCCGCGTTACGTCGGCCAGGGTGCGCGCACGTTCCGGTGAGCCGGCCTCGCCGGCCCGGCTCAGAGCTGGGCCGGGCCGCGCCCGGCGATGTCCCGGCCCGCGAACCGCGCGTCCGGGCCCATCTCCTCTTCGATCCGGAGCAGCTGGTTGTACTTTGCCACCCGCTCTGAACGTGCCGGGGCGCCCGTTTTGATCTGGCCGGCGCCGGTGGCCACGACAAAGTCGGCGATGAACGCGTCCTCGGTCTCGCCGGAGCGGTGGGAGACGACGGCACGGTAACCGGCGCTCCCCGCCAGCGCGATCGTCTCCAGCGTCTCAGTCAGTGTGCCGATCTGGTTGAGCTTGATCAGGATGGAGTTGGCGATCCCGGCTTCGATGCCGCGGTGCAGGATGGCGGGGTTGGTCACGAAGATGTCGTCGCCGACGAGCTGGAGCCGGTCGCTCAGCCGTGCCGTCAGAGCCTGCCACCCCGGCCAGTCGTTCTCGGCCATCCCGTCCTCCAGCAGCACGATCGGGTACCGGCCGGACAGGCCATCCCAGTAGTCGACCATCTCGCCCGGACTCAGCGTCCGTCCCTCGCCGGCCAGCTGGTAGGCCCCGTCGGAGAAGAACTCGCTGGTGGCCGGATCCAGCGCAATGGCGACGTCGTCACCCGGCCGGTATCCGGCGGCTTCGATCGCGGAGATCAGCAGCTGAAGCGGAGCCTCGTTGGAGTCCAGGTCTGGCGCAAATCCGCCCTCGTCGCCGACACCGGTGGCCAGACCACGCGCGTGCACGGTGCGCTTGAGCTCATGGTAGGTCTCGGTGGCGATCCGCAAAGCCTGGCTGAAGGACTCAGCCCCGACCGGCACGATCATGAACTCCTGGAAGTCGACCGAGTTATCGGCGTGAACGCCGCCGTTGAGCACGTTGAGCAGGGGCATCGGCAGCACCGGCTGGTGGTCGCCGGCGAGGTAGCGCCACAGCGGCAGGTTGAGCTCGTTGGCCTGCGCCCGGGCTGCGGCCAGCGACACCCCCAGCAGCGCGTTGGCGCCGAGCCGGGATTTGTTCTCGGTCCCGTCCAGGGCGATGAGCGCGCGGTCAAGGCCGGCCTGTTCGACCGCGTCGTGCCCGGTGACCGCAGCCGCGATCTCCCCGTTGACATGCTCCACGGCGCGTCCCACCCCCTTGCCTCCATAGGGTTCGCCGCCGTCGCGGAGCTCGACCGCCTCATGCTCGCCGGTCGAGGCCCCGGAGGGGACGGCCGCGCGGCCCTTCGCCCCCGAGCGCAACTGGACGTCGACCTCCACCGTGGGATTGCCTCGGCTGTCGAAAACCTGCCTGGCCCGGAGGCCTGCGATCTCGCTCATGGGCACACCGTACTCCCGCGCCCACCGGCGTCGCGGACCGCCACTGGGCTGGTCCCTGGTGCGGGTCAGCCCGCCTCGTGCCAGGCGTGGCGCGCCTCATGCAGCCCGTAGGCCAGGATGACCAGCCCGGCGAGCGGGTCAGCCCACCACCAGCCGACGACCGCATTGAGGGCGACTCCGATGAGGACCGCCGCCGCCAGGGCGCCGTCAATCCGCGTCACCCGTGCCTCCGTCTGCAGGACCGGATTGCTGAGGCGTTGCCCGGTGAGCTGCTTGCCCCAGGCAAGAGCGAACATGCACAGCACCGTCGCGGCCAACCAGAGGCTGCCGAGCGTGGAGGGCCCGGGGTGTGACTGAGAGGCGAGCGTCACCGCGATCTGAACGGCGATGTAGATGGCGAGGCACCCAAATGCCACCGCAATCAGCCGCAGCGCCCGCCGCTCCCGTAGGGAGCCCTCCTCGCCCCTGAGCTGCCACACCACCACTGCCGAGGCGATGATCTCAATCAACGAGTCGACCCCGAAGCCGGCGAGCGCCACCGACCCAGTCGTAACTGCGGCGACGGCCAGAACGACCGTCCCCACCACGTTCCAGCCCAGGGTGGTGTACTCCAGCATCAGCCCGCGCCGCACGAGCTTCTCCCGGGTGGACGAGCCGGCCACGCTGCTCATCGAGCCTCCATCGCCGAAGCGTACGCACCGGTGAGACGGCCCATTCGGTGCGCCGGGCGGCGGACGCGTGTCCCATGCCTATGTAATGCTTAGGCATCACAAATGAGGATCCGTGTTTGCCGAGAGGAGCAGATCGTGAGGATTCATCGCAGGGTGGCGGTCGCGCTGGCTCTGGCCCTGGTGGCGACCGGATGTGGCTCCAGCTCGAGCTCCAGCTCGTCGCCCGGCAGCGCCTCCGCGGCCCAGTCGACCGCGTCGGGTCACGGCACGGTGTCGGTGCTCTACGCCGGCTCCCTGGTGAACATGATGGAGCACGATCTCGGTCCTGCCTTCGCAGCCGCCAGTCACTACTCCTACCAGGGGATCGGAGCCGGTTCGACCGAGCTGGTGGCCCAGATCAAGAGCAAGGTGAGGGTGGGGGACGTATTCATCAGCGCCAGCCCGAAAGCGGACGCGCTGCTCCAGGGGGCGACCAACGGTGATTGGATTAGCTGGTATGCGACATTCGCCAAGGCCCCGCTGGTGATCGGCTACAACCCGCATAGCTCCTACGCGGCCCAGTTCCGCACCCGTCCCTGGTACCAGGTGATCACCGAGCCGGGGATCCGCGTGGGTGTGACCGATCCCAAGCTGGACCCCAAGGGAAAGCTGACCGTCGAGGCCATGAACGAGGCGGCCAGCCAGTTGGCCGCCCCCCAGCTCAAGACGGCGGCGTCGAAGTTCACGGTGTTCCCGGAGGAGGATCTGGTGGGACGGTTGGAGGCCGGCCAGCTTGACGCCGGGTTCTTCTACTCCAATGAGGCCAAGGAGCAGCACATCCCCACGGTGCCGATCACCCCGGTGGCGGCCAGTGCCACCTACACCGTGTCGATCCTGAAGGGCGCGCCGAACTCGAGCGCCGCCGAGGCGTTCGTGGCCTACCTGCTCGGTCCGGCCGGCCGGGCCACGCTGCAGCGCCATGGCCTGACCGTTCTCACCCCGGCGCTGACCGGCTCGGCCACCGCGGTGCCGGCGGGCCTGCGCTCGCTGGTCGGCGGCGGGTGACCCAGCGGGCGCGCCCGTGGGCGGGGCCCCTTCCCTGGCTGGGGGCGCTGCTGGCGATCTACCTGATCGCGCCCATCGCGGCGTTCCTGGTGCGGCTCCGGCACGGCGCACCGTCGGCCCCAGGCCTCACCGGGGCGCTGGTCACCTCGCTGCTGACCGCGACGATCTCCACCGCCATCATCGCTCTGCTCGGGGTGCCGCTCGCCTACACCCTGGCCCGCGCCCGGGGCAGGTGGGGATCGGCGCTGTCGGTGCTGGTGGCGCTGCCGCTGGCGTTGCCGCCGTTGATGAGCGGCATCCTGCTGCTGTACCTGGTCGGGCCGTACACCGCACTCGGGCGGCTGTTCGGGGGCAGCCTGACCGACACCCGCGCCGGGATCGTGATCGCGCAGACGTTTGTGGCCGCGCCGTTTCTGGTCATCGCGGCCCGGGGTGCCTTTCAGGGCGTTGAGCCTGACCTGGAGGATGTCGCCCGTACGCTCGGCCACGGCCGGCTGGCCCGCTTCCTGAAGGTGGCGCTCCCGGTTGCCTGGCCCGGGGTGCAGGCGGGATTGCTCCTGGCCTGGCTGCGCGCCTTCGGCGAATTTGGGGCGACGGTCATCCTCGCCTATCACCCGTACTCGCTGCCCGTGTTCACCTTTGTCCAGTTCGACTCCACCGGCCTGGACAGCACAGTGTTGCCGGTCGCGGCCGCGCTGGCGGCGGCGCTTGTGGTGCTGACCGCAGTTCAGCTGCATGGTCGCCGGCGCCGCCGCCAGGCGGCGCTGCCGACACCGACGGCGCCGCGTCATGACCCGGCCGGACCGCTGCGGTTCTCGCTGTCCAAGCGCCTGGGCTCCTTTCAGCTGACGCTGGATCACCAGGCCAGCAGCCCCCGGCTGGCCCTGCTCGGTCCCTCTGGCTCCGGCAAGACGCTGACGCTCAAGCTCCTGGCCGGAATCGCCTCACCGGATCATGCTGAGATCGATGCCGGCGGTCAGCCCCTCGGGCACCTGCGCGCTGAGCACCGGAAGATCGGTTACCTGCCCCAGCATTCCGCGCTGCTGCCACGGCGAACGGTCTGGGAGCAGGTCAACTTCGCGGCCGACGCCGACCCCGGGTTGGCCGCCTGGTGGCTGGAGCAGCTTGGTCTGGACGGGCTCCAGGACCGCTTCCCGGACGAGCTCTCCGGCGGCCAGCAACGTCGCGTCGCGCTCGCCCGGGCCCTGGCCCGCAACCCGTCCCTCATCCTGCTGGACGAACCCTTCAGCGCTCTGGACTCGCCCGTCCGGGCCCGGCTCTACCGGCAGCTGCGGCGGCTGCAGCACCACACCGGTCTCGCCACCGTCCTGGTCACCCACGATCCGGAGGAGGCCGCCCTCCTCGCCGACGACATCATCGTCCTGGAGGACGGCCGACCGATCCAGCAGGGCTCCGCCGCCGAGGTGTTCGCCCACCCGGCCTCACCAACGGTCGCCGAGCTGCTCGGCATCCCCAACACCCACCACGGCACCATCCTGCGTCCCGGTCGGATCATCACCGCCGGCGTGGAGCTGGCGGCGCCCACCGGCAGCCTGGGGCCGGGGAGCCCCATCACCTGGGCCGTCCGCCCTGAGGACATCGCCATCGACGCTGCCAGCGGCCACCCGGTCACCGTGCTCGACGTAGTCACCATCGGCGCCACTCATGAGATCACGGTGGCGCTCGACGCTCTGGAGCTCACCATCCGGACCATCCGGCCACTGGAGCTCACCGCCGGAACCAGCACTCGGATCGACATTCCGGCCGAAGCGATCACGCTGTGGGCGGCCCGCCCCGGCCCCCGGGACGCGGTGCCCAGCGTCCTGATCAGCAGCCGGACCGATTAGGCCGCCGGGGGCTGCGGGTCTGGGCAGGCTAATGACCGCCGGCGCGGAGCAGGACCACGGATTCCGGATTGACGGCCAACTCATCGCCGGTCTCGGCCTCAACCAGCCACGCCAGCTGCATGATTGATCCCCGCGCCGCGTCGATGATGAGCCGTTCAACGTCCTTGGCGGCTCCCTGGACGCGGTAGCGATCGCCGCTGGCGACGGTGATCTCCGTGGTTTGGCTGGCGGGGTTCGGCATGTCGTCGCTTGGGCTCATCAGGTTCAGGGCTGGCTCGGCTGGTGAGCCTACCGTTTCGCCACCACGGAGAAACGGTCGCGTGCCTGGACATGTGGTGGTACGTTGGTAAAAGTGGCGGTTCATCGCCCTGAGGTTCTTCACGCCGACGCAGCGAATCTCTGATCTATCCCGTGTGACCGCGTCGGCAACAGAGGAGAGCGATGCCCATCCAGAGCCGGCAGATGTTGCAGTGATGTGCCTCCCGACCCATGAGCGGCGTTGGGGGCGCCCGGTGCACCAGGCCTCCTCACGGCACGGCCCGCGTCCCGGATGACCGCCTTCTTCATCCCTGGGATCGCCCACGACGGACACGCCTCAGAGGATCTCTATCGCAAGCTGCGCAAAGAGATTGAGGCCGAACTGGGCCACCTGCCACGAGCTCAGCGAATCTTCAGCCTGTGGTCACGGCGGAATGGCGTTGATTGCGTGACCGAGGTTGGCCGACCCGACCCGCTCCGCGGGGGTACCGTGATGGCGATCTTTGACATGGGTCCACATCAGCCGTTCATCGTCTGGCGTCAGCAGGGTCCCGGAAGCCGAGACGGCGTGCGCGAGGTCTTGGAACCCAACGCGTACTCGGTGCTCGCATTCGACGGCTAGCGCTCGGCGGCTCCAGGAGCGACAGCCTGCGGTCGACGACCCGGCCATGGAGACTGAGGACGACTTTGGGATGACCGAGGGGGAGCAAGAACGGAGAGCGGTCAGGCGCGCGCCCAGTCGGCCGCGCCCCGGCGTGCGGATCCTGGTCACGATGATCGTCAGCGTGGTCTCGATCGGCGTCCTGCTCTGGGTCGCGCCCCCGGCCCAGGTGATCCAGTCGATCAGCGAGATGGATCCGACCTGGCTGCTGGTGGCCGTGGGGTTGGAGATGGGGTCATGCCTGAGTTACGTGGTGGTGTTCCGGCACTTCTTCCCCGAGCCGCCCCGGGCCGTCGGTCGCCAGGTGGCCTGGATGGCGATGGGGGCCGGCGCCGTGCTGCCAGGAGGCAACTTCGCCTCGGCGGCGACCACCGGGTGGCTGCTGCGCGATCACGGGATCGGCCCGCGTCGGCTGGCCGAGCGCTGCGGCGCGCTGCTGTGCTTTCTCACGTTGTTGGGATTCTTTGTCAACGGTGTCGCGGGAGCACTGCTGATGGCCGGGATCGGGCACGGTCCCCATGACCTCGCCCACTCTGGGATTCCGATCGCGGTCTCGCTGGTGGTCATCGGCTCGGCCACGGTGGCCATGCTGGTCGGGCGGCGCCGTCATGCGTCAGCACCGGCGGCCGTGCGTTCCGTGACGGTCTCGCTTGGGAATGCGTGGGAGTCGGTGACGAGGCCACATTGGCGGATCCTCGGCGGGGCGGGCTTTCTCCTGCTGGATATGGCCGCGCTCTGGGCCGCCTGCCGGGCGACCGGCCATCCGCTGGGGGGCCTGGCCCTCGCCGTCGCGTACTTCATCGGCTACCTCGCCACCATGATTCCGATGCCGGCCGGCCTGGGGGTGCTTGATTCGGGGCTCGCGGGCGCGCTGGTCTTGTACGGCTTCTCCCCGGCCGCATCCGTGGGTGCCGTGCTCGTCTACCACCTGATCTCGGTCTGGCTTCCCGGGGTGGGGGGGCTCATTGCCTGGCTGCCCACCCGGAGTCGGCGGCACAGAACACCGATGGTTGGTTCGCCGGCAGCTCGTCCTCACCCGGAGGTTGCCCCAGTTTCCTCGTAAGCTTGCCGCTCTGTGTCACCGGTGCATTCCATGAGCACCGATGGGCGCGGCCGGGGACCGCTGCGGTTTGATCTGGGGATCGAAGCGGTCCCCCGGGCACGGCGCACGTCGGGGTTGGTTGTCCTGGAGGGCTTTCACGCGCTCAAGCATGCGGTTCGATTTGGGGCCGAGATCCTGGGCGCCTGGACGGCTGATCCGGAGGGGTTGGAGAACCTGAGACGACGTCTGGCCGCGGACGTCGAGATCCCGACCGAGGTGGTGGACATGGCGGCGCTCCAAGCGGTGGTGCCTCGCGCCCAGGTCGTCGCGGTGGCCCGGCGACCGAGTCAGCCTGACCCTGACAGCGTCCTGGCCGGCCCTGGCCATGTCGTGCTCCTGGAGGATCCCAGACACCTTGGCAACCTGGGCGCGGCGGTGCGGGTGGCTGCTGCGGCCGGCGCCGCCGGGGTGATGACGACCGGGCGCCAGGACCCGTGGCATCCGGATGCTCTGCGGGGGAGCGCCGGCCTGCACTTTGCCCTGCCGGTCCATCACCTCCGCGCTGTCAGAACCCAGGACCGCCCTCTGGTCGCTCTCCACCCCGGTGGCCAGCCGTTGACCCCCGCCGACTTCCCACCCGCGGCAGTCCTGGCTTTCGGAACAGAACGGGACGGACTCAGCCACGGCCTCCTCGCCCAGGCACAGCACCGTTTCTCCTTGCCGATGGCACCGGGTGTCTCCTCGCTCAACCTGGCGACGGCCGTCGCGGCAACCCTGTATGTGCTCCGGTTCGCGTCCTGAGCTTGCCGGCAATCCTCTCGGGTGACTTTCCGTACCGGCAAGGCGTGTGCTAACTTTCCGGTATGGAAAATCAGTGGTCGGGCCCGACTCATGCCGACGCCCGGGAGCAGCTGCGGGCCGCCCGGCAGGCCCATGACGCATCGGTTCGCCGGGCGATGGCCCCAGCGGGGTTCATCCTCGCGCTGAGCGTCTTCTGCGGGGTGCAGACGGTCGCGCGCGCCTACCGGGGACCCGGAAACGCGGTGACCATTATCGCGGTGGTGTGGTTCTTGGCCGAGCTTGTGAGGATGTCCGCCCGTAACCAGTGGCGTCCGCTGCGGTCATTGCCGAAGCCGAAGTGGGGCGTCACTGAAGGGACCCTCATGGGTATCGCGCTGCTGGTGGGCGGTGTGATCGGACCCCATGTCCTGGCCGGCCACAGCAGTTCAGCCCTGGCGAGCTGGGGACTCGGGGCAGCGGTAACCGTGACCGTGGCGGCCTGTCTGTTCGCCGCGCGGGCCTCGTATCGGCGGCGAGCATCCCGGGCGTGGCAGCGGTGAGTGGCGCAGCGTTCGATGAGCTGATCCACGCGCCCCTGCGTCTCCGAATATGTGCGATGCTCTCGCCGGTGCGGTCGTTATCGTTCTCCGACATCCGCGACAGCCTGGAGATCTCGGACTCGGTGTTGAGCAAGCACCTGTCGGCGCTCGCTGAGGCCGGGTACGTGGAGGTGTCCCGTGTCCGGGCGGATTCACGCTCTCGGCGCCAGGTCAGGCTGACCAAGCCAGGACGCACGGCCTTGCGCGGGCACCTGGCGGCTCTCCGGGCGATCGCCGCCGCCGCTGAACCGGTCACGGCTCCGGAGCCATCCGACGTGCGTGCCCCGACGCGCCGCCGAGCCCGCAGGGACGTCCCGCTCAATCCCCGGGCCGCGTAGCCGGCGGATCGCGGTTGGTGAGGCGTTTACCGGCCTCCGTGCGCGATCGTCGGCGCCTGATGTCGGTGTAGGCAAACGCGGTCAGCGTGAGGGCGCTGATCGCGAACAGGAGCGGGTAGTCAGGCCATCCGCGGTAGCGGAAGACGAGTTGGTGCGTGCCCGCGGGAACGGTCGTGGCCAGCAGCGCGGGCGCGACCATCTCGGTGCGTTGTCGGCGTCCGTCGACGGTTGCCGTCCAGCCGGGGTCAAACGATGCGCTGAGCACGGCAACTCCGGCTCGGCGCATCCGCACGCTTGCGGTCACGAGTCCCTGTTGCAGCTGGTCTGACTGTGCCAGCGTCGTCCCGGCCGGGGCCGCCGGGGAGGGTGGCGGGAGCCGGGGTTCCCGGGCCGTGGCCTGACCGTAAGCGACGCTCAGGTAGTCGCCGGCCTGCGCGAGCCGCGAGTGCAGCAGCGGGATGCTGCGGGTGCCGATGTCACTGCGATCGGCCGCCAGGGTGCCGACGATGGTGCCGGTGTGCAGAACGCCGGCGGTGCCCGGTAGCGTCCACAGCGCGTAGGGGCCGGCCCGGAGCTTGAGCCGGGCGGGGATCGGAGGTCTGGAGCCGGTGGGGAGGATGAGGTAATGAATCCCGAACAGTCGGTAATCGGAGGGGTTGCGCTCGTCGAAGTAGGCCTCGGGACCGGTCATCAATGAGGCGGTGCGCAGCGTGTAACCGACTTCGTCGACATCGCGGCCGGCGAGGTACTTGAACACCGGGACGGCGCCGACGGTGAAGTCCTGGCCCCAGTTGGACGGCATGCCGGCGTACGTCCGCCCTCGGCCCTCGCGCTTGATCACGGCGATCAGGCGATCCAGCGCTCACCAGAAACGGAGCCATGGCCGCCGAAGCGGCCGCCGCCGGCCGGGCCGCCCCGAACGCCCGGGCCGACAGGTAGACGCTGACCGGCCACAGCGACCACAGCAGATACAACGACCAACGAAACGCGGCATCGGGGCCGACCGCTAGCCCCACCGCACCCGTCACCATCGCCGGGAGGCTCTGGTAGTGAAGAAACTGCGGGGATCCCTCACCTAGAAACGGAAACCAACACAACAGCGGCACATGCCCGGCACCCAGCTGCTCAGTCGCGAAGCGCACCATCTGCTCGTGCACCGAGCCGTCATTCAGGTAGGCCACCCCGGCCGTCAACGCTCGCAGACTCACGAGATTCCAAGCGACCGCCCCCGCAACCAGCAGCCACGGCCACCACGCAACGGTCCGGCCCCCATCAACCCCCGGGAGCCGGACCGCCGACCGCGTTATCACCGACGCCCGCACCGAGCGGGCGCCGTCAGCCGTTACCCAACCGGGCTACCGGCGCCCGTGTTGCCCGCGTTCGAGCCGGGCGTATTGATGTACAGCGAACAGCTCGCCAGATGCACGGTGCCTGCGCCCGTGGTTCCCGACGGAATCACCGCCGTACCGTTCTGGCCGAGGAGAACACTCACGGGCGTCTTCGGCAGCCCGGGATCACCACCTCGCGTAGCCGTGCACTGGACGGGGCCAGGGACGGCTGCCGGCCCGGGCGCATAGCTCACCATGATCTCTTCCTGGTAATTGGCGGTGAGCATTCGGTCCACGGCGAAGAGGTACCCGTGGTAGCGCTTTCCATCGGTCACTGTGTTGAACTTCACCAACACCGAGCCGTCAGCCTTGTGCGTGATGGCGTACGCCGGCGGCGCCGTCGCCCCCCGGCGCTGAGCGCGATCACGAGCGCGGCACCGACCCCGGCCAGACCAAGCGTGCTGCCGGCGAGAAGGCGCGGACGGGAGCGACGGCCGCGCCCCGGCCGCGGCCGATCATCGCGGGTGGCTCCGTGCTCGCGGGCGAGGTCGAGGTGTCACCGTCACGGCAAAGCGCGGTCAGCGGCGGATCTCAATCGCGCGTCTCCTGCTCGGCCTGCTTGGCGCTGAGCACGGCCGCGTGCCCCGAGCCCTTCAACTCGCTGGGATCGATCCGCACGAGCTGCGCGCCCGGCGGTGAGCATCAACAAGCAGGACCAGCCGCGGGTCGGCCGGCAGATGCCGGCCTGACCCGTGCTGCCGACGGCCGAGGAGACCATCGCCGTGAGACGCGCGGTCCGCGCGTAACGCGGTTCTAGCGGCGCAACGCCGGGCCCAGCCGCTGGCTAATGGTGGTCGTAAGCCTCCGTTGACACACTTTCGCCCGGGAGTGCGATTTATCAGGAGTGGGACCCAATTACGCCAACGCACAAGACGCAGAGCTGATCGGCGCAGGCCGCGCTGACGCGTTTGCGGTGGTCTACGACCGGCATGCCGCGGCGATCTATAACTGGGCCCGGTCGAGGGTCGGCGACCACGCTGCCGATCTCACCGCCGAGACATTCGCTCGCGCCTGGCTCTCCCGAGGCTCGTTCAGGGACGGTGCCGCGGGCTCCGCGTTTCCGTGGCTGCTGGGCATCGCGCAAAACCTGCTGCGTGACTCGCTACGCAGACAGCGGATCGAGGACCGGGCGAGAGCACGGCTCGGGCTGCCTCGAGAGCTCGCGACCGATGCCGGCTACGAGCTCGTGGACGAGCGGCTGTCGCTGCCCGCGGCCGCGCTGAAGGCGATATCCGACCTGCCCGAGGCCGACCGCCAGGTGCTTGGCCTGCGTGTCGTCGAGGGACGGCCCTACAACGAGATCGCGGCGGAGCTGAGCTGCACCCAGGTCGCCGCCCGCCTCCGGGTCTCACGCGCACTACGTCGTCTGAACATCGCAATCGGAGGAAACCAGTGAGAACCGATATCCCCGACACCCTCGCCACCTACCGCAGCCAACTCCACGCCGCGATCGAGCGCGACCTCGCCCGCGGCACCCGCAACGGCCGCATGAAGCGCCGGGCGCTGGCGCTGAGCGTGCCGGCCACGGCGGCGGCCGCCACCACCGCGATCTTGCTCCTGACCGCCGGTGGTGCATCTGGGCCGAGCCTGGCGAGCGCCGCGATCATCCGCCACGTCCGTGCCGAGCTGGCCGCCCCGGCCGGCTCGATCCTGCACGAGTCCGCCATTGTCACGCTCCCCGATGGTTCCTCGATGCATTTCGAGCTCTGGACGCGGGCCGGGACGGGCGTCTACCGCGTGATCAAGTTCGGGCAGGAGGTCAGCCTCTCGGACACCCAGAACGAGATCTACCACCCGTCGACGAACACGGTCACGGTCTCGCCGCTCCCGCCGGCGATCCACCAGCGCGAGGTCTCACGGGGGGGCGACCCGGCTGCCGAACTGAAGCGGATGGTCGAGTCGGGCCAGGCCACCGCGACACCGACCACGTACAACGGGACCCCCGCGTACAAGCTCAGCGTGAACTCGTCAAGCGACACGCTCCTGGACGGCACCGCGTACGTCGCCCGCAGCGACTACCACCCGCTCGAGCTCGACTCCGCCGTGCATCCCGGCGGGAAGGCCGTGTTCTCGGCGTACGAGTACCTCCCCGCGACCCCGGCCAACAACGCCCTGCTCGCCGTCACCAGCGCTCATCCAGGCGCGACAGTCGTGAACCAGCCGGGCTGATGGGCGGACGCTGGTGCAACCGCCGAGCAGGCAAATGCGCCAGTGCCCTGCATCGCGCCCTCAGGGGGTTCGCCCTCACCCTAGATCGCCGAGAGCGATCGGTGGCGGTCGCTCCTAGCAGCCCATAAAGCCGACGGGCGCGTAATCGAACGGGTTCGGATCGTCAGCCAAGCCTCACCGATACACCCGCTACGAATTTGCCGGCTGCCGCGAGAACATATCTGCCGGTGAGAAGGTTCGAGTAGTGCCGCGCGGGTGGGTCCTTTCCCAGGAGCACCCGTCACCGTTGGCTTGGCGTGTCGGTGAGTCGCATGGGCGTCGGTCCGTGGCTCGCGATGCTCACGCCAAGCGATGAGTGAGAGGGGTGTGCCGCCGCCGTTATCAACCGCTGGGTGAGATGGTCGAGGTTGCCGTCCTTGGCCCAGTAGCCAGTCGCGCCGGCGGCTTGTAGTGGCGCGGTGTAGTCGCGCGGGTCGCCCATTCCCATCACGATGACCGGAACGCGGCGCGTGAGCTGCGCCAGTCCAGCCCGCGCCGATTCGCCTGCAAGTCCGGCGAGCCGGTAGTCGGCGAGGACAACGTCGACTCGAGCACTGGAGACGGCGCTGATCGCGGACGCCAGATCCGGTGCCTCGCCCACCACCCTGACCGTTTCAGAGTGCTTGAGTGCGATGCGGAGACCGCTGCGGGTCCTGGGGTGTGGGTCGGCGATCAGCACAGCAATGTCGTTTGCCTGGTCCTCCAGGCACGGCTGTTTGTTGTTGGGAAGGCCCACAAGCATCCACCGAGGATGCTGTGCGCGGGGCAGGCTGGCCTCCGAGCTAACTCGCACACGTGATCGGTAGAACTCCGACGCTCCGTCTGCGGCCGCCCGGGCGGTCCGCCTCGCTGGGTGGCCGCGCCTTCGATGCGTGGCCGCGCCTGCTCAGAGGGTCGCGCGCTGCGGATGTGTGGTGGCCACGTCGGCGTGGGGTTGGGTCAGCCGGCCCGGGGCGTCGCGTGGGGTTCGCGTCAGCCCATTCGGTGCAGTTGCGGCGGCCGCTTGGGCGGCGAGGCGGTCGACTCGACGTTGGACAGGGAGCGTGCATCGGACCGTCGTTCCTCGGCCAGGCGCGGAGTCGATCTCGAGCCTGCCGTGCAGTAGGGCTGCGCGCTCGCGCATCCCGAGCACCCCGAATCCTTCGGTCCGGTGTGCGGGATCGAAGCCTGCTCCATCGTCTCGGATGCTCACCTCAACCGTCGTTTCTCCTTCGATCACCTCAATGACACCACGGGTGGCGTGGCCATTCTTGACCGCGTTGGTCAGCGCCTCTTGGACGATGCGGTACAGCGTGATCTCCAGCTCGCTCGTGTGACGCTCAGGCGCGCGGCCGTTCTCGTAGGCGAGATCAACCGCAGCGTCGACGATCAGTCCATTGCTGCCCACTCGCTCGGCCAGCGCCTCGATCGCCACCTTCAGTCCAAGATCGTCGAGGACCGCGGGGCGAAGGTCCGCGATCAGCGCCCGCAAGTTCGACATGTCACCCTCAAGCTGGCCCATCGCGGTGCGAACGGCGTCCGCCAGCGCGTCTCGGTCGCCAGCGCGGTCTGCGGCCGCCAATCCGAGTCGCAGTACCGCGAGGCCCTGCAGCGTCTCGTCGTGGAGCTCTCGCGCCCACCGCGCTCGTTCCTGTTCGGCGGCCGCGAGCCGCTGTCGATGTTGCTCGGTCACTGCGGACTGCGCTGTCGAGACTGCGGTCGCGGCGCTCGTGGCGAACGCCTCCAGCAGCCGCCCATCCTGAGGCGTGAACTGCGGGCCGTCGGCAAGACGGTCAAGGGCGACAAGGACACCCAGGGCCTTTCCGCGGTAGATCAGCGGCACGATCAGACCGTCTTGTGCGTCAAACCCAAGCTGGCCCAGTTCGTGCTCGAGGAAGCGAGCCTTGTTGAGCTGATCGGCTAACCGTTGCGTGCGGCGAGTGCGCAGCGCAGTGTCCGCGAGGGAACCCTCGAGCGGGAACTGCTGCCCCACCAGACCTTCGGGCACGACACCAGCGGCAACGACGACCTCCAGGACCTCGTTGGTCTCCAACTCGATGATCAGCGCGCGGGCGGAGATCAGCGCCCGTCCGCGTTTCGCGATGAGCTCCAGGATTCGGGCCAGATCGGTTTGGCCCCCGATCGCGTGCGCGATTTCGACGGTCGCCCTGAGCGCCTGAACCGCCTGCTCAAGCTCGTTGCGTCGGGCCTCTGTGCCGCTGTAGCGTCGCGCGTGGTCGATCGCGATCCCGGCGAACTCCGCAAGCCGCACCAGCGCCCGCTCATCCTCGGCCGTGAACTCATCACCGCCCTGCTTCTCGGTCACATATAGGTTCCCGAACGACTCTCCCACGACACACACCGGGACGCCAAGGAAGCTCTCCATTGGGGGATGGCCGGCGGGAAACCCGTACGACCTCGGGTGCTCGCCGAGATTCGCCACGCGCAGCGGTGCGGGATCGCGGATCAGCTCCCCCAGCACGCCGTGGCCCGTCGGCGGCGCCCCGATCTGACGGCGTGTTGGGTCGTCAACGCCCGTCGTGATGAACCGCACCAACGCTGTCCGAGACTCATTAAGCACCCCGACCGCGGCATACCGCGCTCCCGTGAGCTCCCGTGCGGACTCAAGCACCCGCTCTAGGACATGCTCGACATCGAGATCGCCAAGCACGCCGCGAGCAACGTCAAGACCGTCCCGTGCAGCGGGGTTCACCACGCACTTGACGGATCCTGACTGCTCGGTCATCGCCCCGGCCAATCGACGCCGGCATCGAGCGGACGGGACTGCTCACGGCAGCCTGTCCCGAGCGCGCTGGACGATCCTCCAGCTGGGCCAGGTCGCCGAGTGAGAGAAACGTGATGCGAGCCGTGGGCGTGACGCGGACGGTTGGGGAAATCGGGGACGACGGCTCCTGACAGGTGCGTTCTTGTGGTAGGCCGGGCGGTCTACACACCCACGCTGGCCGAAGGGTCAGAGCCAGAACAGCATCGCGCGCCAAAGTTTGGGGCGAGCGCGAACCTCCATCGTACACCCGCAGCACAGCGAGCGCCGGATCGATCCGACGAATCGGCCCACGGCTAGACCCGAACCGGGACGCGGCTACGGCTCGGGGTTTGGGGACTGTTTGGGGAGGAGGCGGTGACCATCCACCACGGCGGCGGCGAGGTCGATGAGCTTGCGGTTGTCTGCGCGTGAGCGCTCGCGCAGCATCTCAAACGCGCTGTCCTCGTCGATGGAGTGGCGTTCCATCAGGATGCCCTTGGCACGCTCGGTGAGCGCGCGGCGGCCGAACGCACCCTGAAGGTCGTGGTACTCGGCGAACCGGCGTAGGACGATGTCGATCGAGCTCTGCCAGTCGTCCACGTCGTCATCGGAGATATGGGCGAACACGCCTCGTTTGGAGGCTTCTTTGACGAACGCGGGATCGGGCGCGTGCAGCAGCACGATCACTGGGCAGGCGGCCTCGCGAACGATCTTGTCGATCAGCTCCAGTGCGTGCTCTGAGCTTTGACCAAGTCCGACCAGCGCGACGTCGGGCCGTTCGCGGGCGGTCACGGCACCGACGTCTTCGACGTCGATCTCGCGGGCGATGACGTCGTGGCCGAGGGCCACGACGATCGGGGCGACGAGGGCGAGTCGGTCCTTGCGCTCGTTGGCGATCAGGACCCGCAGATGGTCGGTTCCGTCGGTGAGCGGCTCCATGAGCAGATTCTAAATCCCGCGCGGCCACCAACGTCGCCACCAGTTTCGGTGAAGCGTGTAACCTCAGTAGGAGCTCGCTTCAACCTCCGGCGAGCGCTGTTATTCCCCGGCTCCAGCATCCGGCCGGCGTGTGCGAGACCGAACGGTCATCGCGAAGCGAGCACGTCAGGAGCCCCCAGTTGATGCATCGCCTCATCCACGCGCTCAACCAGCGGATCAGACCTGCTGATTTCTGGGTGCCTCGCAGCGCTGCGTTAGAGGCTCTCGGACGTCGCGACAGACGCAGAATGGCTGAGCAGCTGCTGTTCACCTTTCCGCATCGGATCAACGGAAAGCAGTGGTGAGGGTGCAGAGCGACGCATTTGAGGGGCCCAGCCCCGGGGCTGGGCGGCTGGAGTCAGAGCTAGACCTCGCCGTCGTCGCGTCCGATGCCCTGCCAGCGCCTGGCCGTGAGCTGCTGGTGCTGGAGGTTGGGTGCGGCCGCGAAGCCCCCGCCATCGCTCGGGCGGCGCTCCGCCAGATCAAGGAACTCGGCGCGGCGCACGATGACGCCATCCTGATCGTCAGCGAACTGGTTACCAATGCTGTCGCGCACTCGGGCGGCTCGCCAGCGGACATGATCCAGGTCCGGGCGGTTCTCATCGGAGCGGATGTATCGATCTCAGTGCATGATCCGGGTTTGTCCGGCGACACCCCACATCTGCGAGACACAAGTGTCCTACAGGCGGGCGGCCGCGGGTTGCGCATCGTGGAGCGACTCGCTCGCCGCTGGGGGTTCGAGCTTGACCGTGGACACCGAGTCTGGGCTGAGCTCGCCACCGGCCACGGCTAATGACCTGGATCGCAGACAGCAGATAGATCTTGTCCGGGCATCAGGCCGGGGGCCACCGGGCGCAGGAGGGGGGCGCTCCAGGCGACCGGCGCGGCCTGATGGGGCAAGCCGCTGGATCCCGCAGCGCAGGGGCGGGCGCTGCGGGATCACGCGGTCGCCGCGGCCATCGGCGGGACAGGGTCATGCGGCGGCCATCCGGCCCAACAGGCCCCGTCCGGACTGGGTTGCCAGGCTCCATGAGGCGCCGGAGATGGCGTGACGCGCGATTGATCGCCGCCACCCGTCGACGTCGGCGACAAAAGTGCCCTCTCACGAGCGCGTTCGGCAGGGGGCGGTCGAAGGGGAAGTGCAGGGAGCTGTTCGTCATCGCGTAACCCCAAAGCTCGTCGCCAGGCTGCGAGAGCGAGCTCGCTCAGACCACCGGGCCGCGCGATCGAAGCAGAGCAGGTCACCGGCCCACCGACCTAGCTAGGCCTCCTGTTCATCGCCAATTCCGACACTGCTCCTTCGGCCACCGAGCAGGACGGTCTGCGCCGCCGAGTGGTAGCGCCGGCCGGATTACCCCCGTCTGCGCCGTTGAACCAAACGAAAAACCCTCCGATTGGAGGGCTTTCGTTAGAAGCGGCTGAAGGGACTCGAACCCTCGACCTTCTGCATGGCAAGCAGACGCTCTAGCCAACTGAGCTACAGCCGCGAGGTGGGGGAGTATAAACCGCTGCTCGCCGGCCCCCGGTCTCGCTGCCGCCGCCGTGCCGAGAGTTCCTCGTGGGTAGCGGGAGGCCGGGGGCGTGAGGCCCGCGTCCGGTGGACCGGATGCTTGTGACTCCTCGCGGGCGGGTAGCACCTATGCGTCACCACACTGACCGGATGCGGCGCCGACGACAGTTCCGAGGTAGGGCGGATGCCCTGTGGATCGGCCGGTCAGCCAAAGCCGGATGCTCACTCAAAGGAGAAGCAGTGATCACCCTAGGCATCATCTTGCTGATCATTGGCTTCATTGCCAAGATCGCGATCCTGTGGACCATCGGGATCATTCTCGTCGTTGTTGGTCTGGTCCTGGCGGCACTCGGCATGATGGGCCGCGCCATTGGAGGGCGCCGGCACTACTACTGACCGCGGGCGTCCGCGGCGGCCCGGCGGTAACGGGCCGCCGTGTGAGCGCCTAGCTCGGGGAGGCGGCGCCCAGCAGGAGTCGCACATGAGCGGCGGCGTGCTGGGCGCCGTCCAGTTCACGGTCCTCGCCGGCGGTGTCGATGACCGTCAGGAAGGCGTCGACGACGGTGGGGTCAAATTGGGTGCCGGCGGCGGCGCGGAGTTCGGCGCAGGCGGTGTCGTGGGAGACGGCGGTGCGGTAGGTGCGGTTGGCGGTCATGGCTTCGTAGGCGTCGCAGACGGAGACGATGCGGGCGCCGAGGGGGATTTGTTCGCCGCGGAGGCCGTCGGGGTAGCCGGTGCCGTCCCAGCGTTCGTGGCTGGCGCGGACCAGGCGGGCGACGGGGCGTAGCGCGGGGGCGCCGTGGAGGATGCGTTCGCCCAGGATGGTGTGCTGGTGGATGAACTCCCACTCGCCGGGGGATAGGCTTGACGGCTTGTTCAGGATGGCGTCCGGGATGCCGACCTTGCCGATGTCGTGCAGTTCGGCCGCTCGTCCTATTTCATCCAGTACCTCCCCTCCGAGCCCCAGACGGCGGGCGACGCGGGTGGCGAGCTCGGCCACATTGTTGGAATGCTCGTCCAGGTCGGGCTGTTTGGCGTGCATGGTGCGCAGGAGCACCTCCCCGGCCTGGCTGCGGGCGGCGGTGGACCGGGTTCGCTTATTGGCGTACATGCGCTCGTCGGCGACCTGGAGGGCGTGCTCGGCGCTGTCGGCCTCATGGGGGAGGAGGACCACCCCCAGCGAGGCCTGGATGGAGAACTCCACTCCGCTTTCGGTGAGAGCGGCGGCCGCCCGGTGGATGAGCGCGTCGGAGTCCTGGCCCTGGAGGTCCAGGTGGGCGCAGAACTCATCGCCGCCCAGTCGGTAGGCGGTGCCGAGCCGGCCGATGGCCGCCTCCAGCTTGGCCCCCAGGCGGGCCAGCAGGGCGTCGCCGGCGAGGTGGCCGAAGGTGTCGTTGTAGTCCTTGAAGCCGTCCAGGTCGAACAACAGCAGCAGCGAGGGCCGCTCGGCCTCTGCGTCCCGGAGTGCGTCGGCGAGATCGGCATCCAGCTTGCGCCGATTGCCCAGCCCGGTCAGAGGATCGGTGACCGCCTGCTTGGCGATGGCGTGATGGGCGATGATCTCTGCCGCCGAGAGCTCGGCCTTGGCGATGAGCTCGGCGATGACCGCGATCTCGTCCTCCTCAAAGGCCCGGTCATCCCGGATGAAGCGCAGCGATCCGGTCACCTGGCGGGGAGCGGCGGCAATGCGCATGGGGAGGGTGAGCTGCCAGCCCCCGGTCTCCCAGGCCTGGATCGGCCCGCCGGGCGAGGCGCCCGCCGGAGCGGCGCGCAGCGTATTCAATGAGCCGGTATCGCCGGTGGTCAGGGTGAGCGGCGCGGGCGGCCCGGAGAGCTCCAGCGAGCCGGCAGCCGCGTCCAGCGCCTCCACCGAACCGTGCAGCAGGATCTCCAGCAGACCGTTCACCTCGAGCTTGGCCGCGAACGCGTCGCCGAGCCGCCGCACCGCCGATTGCAGGCGGGCCCGCTCGTGCTCCACCAGCTTCAGGCGCCCGTGGGCCTGATCAATCCGCTGGCTGCGATCTCGGGCCAGCAGCCACAGCAGGAACACCAGCGGCAGGACGAACAGGATGGCCCCGCTGTGATGCCGGGTGGGGAGGGCCGCCAGGAATCCGAGGGGGGCGAGCGAGGCGTCAACCGCCCACACCAGCCCGATCACCCGCATCTGCACCCTGAGGTCCGGCATCGATCCGGTCAGCGCCATCCGCACCAGCGACGTGGCCAGGTCAACGAGACAGCCGGCGGCGAACGCGGCAGCCAGCAGCGGAAGCTGGGCAAAGCCGATCTCCGGCGACCCGGCCAGCACCAGGACCGCTGCCGGGCCGACGGCATGCCAGGCGTCCGGTACCGCGGACACGATCCGCCGGGACGGCACCCGGCCCAGCGCCCAGTCGACGAGGCTTCCGCCCAGGAGGCCAATCGCCACCGCCGGCGGAACCACCGCGGGCGGGAGCATGACCAGCATGGGGATGAGGATCAGCTGGGTCGGCACCACATACCCGGTGCCGACCGGGAACTCGATCCGGGCCACCAGCGCGTACACCACAATCAGCAGGGCCGCGAGGCCATGGCGCAGCCCCGCTGTGCCGCCGATGCTCAGCAGAGCGGCGCAGGCGGCGGCGAACAGCACCGCCGCGCCGGCCTCGACGACCAGCTCACCCTCGGACGCGCGTCGCTCGCGACGCTCCCAGCTGCCTTCCAGCAGCCGTTCGGTGGCCGATTGTGACTGGTCGCCGTAGCGCTCAAGCTCGCTCATCCTCCGCTCGTCCTCGGCTCAACAGCGGGTGCGGCTTTAGCCGAGGCGGAAAGGATCGACATAGACGTCGTCGATCTGCCAGCTGCCGCCGCCGTCGGTGGTGGCAAACCGCAGCTGCACGGGAATCCGCATCCAGCTGGGCAGCACCCGGACCTGCAGGCCGATCGGCCTGACCGCGCCCCAGCCGTTCATGGAGCCGTCCCGGACGACGCCCAGCGGCCACACCACCTGATGGCGGCCCAGGGAGAACACCCCTTGGACGAGCAGGTCGCTGCCGGGAGCGGTCTGACGGGCAAAGAACCGCAGATCCGGCATGGTGCTGTCCAGGCAGAACGTAGGAGACATCGCCGACCCGCCGCTGTCGATGGTCAGCGATTGATCCTGTCCGGACCCGCCGACGTGGAACGGCTCGTTGCCGGCCGTCAGTTCAGCGCCGGAAAGCGACCAGCCGACCTGGCTGGCGCTGCCCTCAAACGAGCCCCCGGGCACGAGAAAGTAACTGCTGGTATCGCCAAACTGGGCGAACGGCGTGCTGAGCGCCGGCTTCTGGCACGACGCAAACGCTGCTCCAGCGCTGGCGAACACCGCCACGCAGGTCATGGCGGCGACGCGGCCGACAGCCTTACGAATGCGGGGGTGGATAACCAAAGGCATCAGGGAAGAAACCTCCACTCAAGGCCACCATCCATGGCGGCATGAACAATTGGTTATCGGTAGCTGGGCCGTCTCGCCCCGAGACCCCTGGCTTTGCGCCCTCGCCTCACGACGAGTTTGCCTTTTTCGACCTAAACCTCATCGGCACTGAGGTCCCGCGGGTTTACGTCAATGGACATTCATATGAAGCGTCGGGTCTTGGTCTGAGTCATCCGGTGATCGCCACCGGGAACGTTGCCCATGCCTGCTGACCGCCGACCCTCACGGTTGCCGTCACCACGGCGTCCGGGTCGTCGTGCAGCGCCTTGAACTGGAACGGCACGCTCTTGGCGGAGTGCGCCATGTCGGCGTAGGAGCATGTCTCCGAGCCCGGGACCAGGCCGTGGGTGCACGTGCCATCGCCCGCTCCCTGATATGAGAAGTCGTACGGATCCCAGGTCAGAGTGATCGTCCCGCGCGCCGTGGGACGGCTCTGCAGCGTCGTCACGACCAACGGGTAGATGTGGGCGGCGGTGAGATCGGTCACCGGTCGGTTGGCGGTGGCGTCCCAGCCCCAGCCGCCCGATCCTGCCGCGCCGTCGGGTCCAGGGGCGGCGTCGATGCAGACGGTTGGCGTACAGGATTCCTGTGACTCGTACAGGATCGGCGTTCCCGCCGGACCCTGAGGGCCCTGCGTCCCGGTCGTCCCCTGTGGCCCAGTTGCCCCCTGCGGCCCCTGCGGCCCGGTCGCCCCTTGCGGGCCCGGCAACCCCGGCGATCCCTGCGGCCCGGTCGCGCCCTGCGGCCCGGTGGCGCCGGTATCACCCTTGGGGCCCTGGGCGCCGGCGGGTCCCTGGGCGCCGGCGGGTCCCTGGGTGCCGGCGGGTCCCTGGGTGCCGGCGGGTCCCTGGGTGCCATGGCCGGCCTTGAGCTTGACGATCTTGCGGAATGAACACTTCCGGACCGAGTTACGGGGATGGCTGCGGGTGACCTTGCGGCACGTCATCTTCCAGCCGGCGTGATGCTTCACGGTTGGGTGCTTGACCGGGGTGCTCGCCGCCGATACGGCCCCCGCCCCTATAGCTACCGACGCGACCACTGCGGCTGCGGCGGCTGTAAGGCGTCCGAACACGGTCCCTCCTTGTCTGGTGTGTGCGTCTCTCCACTTTCAAGGGCACTGGAGAGGTCGCTACTAGGTCCCACTCACGGTCTCGCCCCCGTCCCCGGAGTGCGGCAGACGGCACTCCCAGAGGTGCAGGGAAGAGGGCATCCTAGGTGGGGAGGCGGTCGCCTTGAGCGGCGTCCACCCACCAGGATCTGGTGGATAGCCGCACCATGGAGCGGCCGGCTGGGTCCTGCTCCCTCGCCCCGGGCCGGAGCCCGCGGGGCGAGAACGTCGGCCTACGGTTGCGGGGCGGGGTGGGGAGGAGCGGCAGGGGCGCTGTGGCCGGTGGCGGTGGCCAGGTCGTGACTGGTGGGCGCGTTGTGGGGGTCGATGAAGGTCTGGATCAGCAGGCCATCGACGGTGGCGATCATCACGGAGGCCAGGTGGCGCGCGTCTTTGAGGTCGATCGTCTCGCCGAGCGAGTCGATCAGCAACCCCGCGATGCGGTCGCGCTGGCGGTTGTAGTGGGCGGCCAGCTGGTCGCGCAGCTCCTGCGAGCGGGCGCTGCGGGCGAGCGCCTCGATGTATGCGTGGAAGTAGGGCCGGACAGAGTCGGATTCGTCGAGCACGGTGCGCAGCGAATCGGTCAAGGACAGCGGCCCGGGCCCTGGGCTGATGTGAGTGGCGTGGATGATCGTGTCTGCCCAGTCCTCAAACGCCAGGCCGATCGCCTCGTTGAGGAGCGCCTCCTTGGAGCCGAAGTGGTAGCCGATCGATCCGAGATTGGTGCCCGATGCAGCAACGAGATCCCGTGCCGTGATGTTGCCGTAGGTGCGCTCGCGCAGCAGGTCCTGGGCCGCCTGGAGCAGCTTGGTGCGATGGGTCGACCGATCCGAGCTGGACATGCTGATTTGAACAATGTATAAGACGTTGTACTACGAGCACTGGGAGGGATAGCAGATGACGGCACCGCCACCCACCGGATCAGAATCTGTGGTCACCCGGCCAGAGGGGATTCTGCCGGCGCTGATGAGCGCCACCGCCGAGCACGTTCCGCAGCTGGCCGGAGCCCTCGCCGATGCGTTTAGCCACGATCCCGTCTACGGGTGGATGGTGCCGGCCCGTCGGCGCCAGGCGCGGCTTAGCGCGATGTTCACGGCGGAGCTGCAGCAGTACGGGCTACCGCAGGGGACGGTGTGGACGACCGCCGGCTGCGACGGCGCGGTGGTGGCACTGCCACCCGGTGCGTGGAAGATGCCGATGTCCATGACGCTGACCGAGGCTCTCGTCTGGGGGCGGGCGTTTGGCAGGCGATTGCTGCTGGCGGCCCGGGTGCAGCGCGCCATGGAGGAACGCCACCTCCGTGAGCCCCACTTCTATGTCCGGATAGTGGCGGTGCGGACGGCCCTCCAGGGACAGGGCCTGGGATCGGCCCTCATGCGGCCGACTCTCCAGAGCGCCGACTCGGCCGGGTTACCGACCTACATCGAGGCCAGCACCGAGCGCAGTGCCGCCCTGTACCAGCGGCTTGGCTTCCAGCACATTGATGTGCTGGAGCTGCCGGATGGCGGACCACCGGTTTGGCTGATGCGCCGGCCTCCGGCTGCGGCGCCCCCAGACCTCCAGGTCCACAGGCACGGCGCAGAGAAGGCGACGACCGGAATCGAACCGGTGTAGACGGCTTTGCAGGCCGCTGCGTAGCCACTCCGCCACGTCGCCGAGGTCTGAGAGAGTAGCGGCGGCGGGACGGGTGGGGCCGGGCTCAGCGGGAGCGCAGGTGGATGAGGTTCCCGGCCGGGTCGCGGACGGCGGTCACGCCCATCCCGGCCGGTTCGGTCGTCAGGCCGCCCGCGGCCATCCGCTGGAGCACGCGCTCCAGCTCGACCTCATCCGGCAGGACGATCTCGTAGGAGCGCAGGCCGACCGCGCCGGGGGCCGCCGGACCCGAGCCGCGGCTGTGCCAGGTGTTCAGCCCCAGATGATGGTGATAGCCACCGGCGGAGACGAACAGCGCGCCGGGATAGGCCCGGGTGGTCACGTCGAACCCCAGGATCCCGTGGTAGAAGGCCTCGGTCCGGGGGATGTCGGCCACCTGAAGGTGGACGTGCCCCATCACGGTGCCGGCCGGTGCCTGGGACTGGACCGCCGGCGCGTCGGAGAGCTCGTCGGCAAGCTGGTTGAGGTCCAGCGGAAGGGTGGCCATCTCCAGCTGGCCGTCGGCGTGGCGCCACTCGCTGCGCGGGCGGTCGCGGTACAGCTCGATGCCGTTGCCGTCCGGGTCTGACAGGTACAGGGCCTCGCTGACGAGATGGTCGGCCACCCCGTCCAGGGACCAGCGCGCCTGCGCCAGACGGGCCAGGGCATGGGCCAGGTCAAGCCGGCTCGGCAGCAGGATGGCCAGGTGAAACAGGCCGGTCGCGCTCCGATCAAGTGGGGCCGCCGAGGCGTCACCGTGGAGCCGCACCAGCCCAGGGCCGGCGCCAGCACCGAACAGGAGGTCACCGTCATCGAGCTCCTGGGGTCGGAGGCCGAGCGCGTGCTCGTAGAAGGCGGCGGCCCGGGCGAGGTCGGAGACGGTGAGGCTGACCGCGCCCATCTCGGTGCCGGCGGCGATCGCCGCGGCCGGCCGCTGGTCGATGGTGGGGGAGGACAGGTCGGTCATCACACCACTCCTAGGCCGCGGCCGCAAATCGGCTGTGGTGCTCCACCAGGGCGCTGACCAGCTCCGCCAGCCGGTCGCGCGTCTCCGGGTCGACGAGCTCGCCGTCGGCGGAGAACAGCTCGTTGGCGCGGGCGACCGGCAGGTCGGTCTTGAGCACCCGGGCTCCGGCCACGCCCAGCGCGTTGCGCAGATGGTCCTGCGCCCACATGGCGCCGTAATCGGTGACGCTGGCGCCGATGACCGCCACCGGCTTGCCCCAGAGGACGGCCTCGGGACCATGGGGGGTGGAGGCCCAATCGACGACCTGCTTCATCTGGCCGGGCATGGTGGTGTTGTACTCCGGCGTGGCGAACAGCACCGCGTCGGCGTCGGCGATCTCCTCACGGAGCCGACGGACCTCGGCCGGCGCATCGCCGGTCTCATGATCCTCGTTGTACGGCGGCAGCTGCGCCAGACCCTCGTAGAGGGTGAGCTCCACGTCCTCGGGGGCGAGCTCTGCGGCCGCCCGCAGCAGCGCCGTGTTGAACGACGCTGCTCGCAGGCTTCCTGAGATTCCCAGGATCCGCATCGCGGTTACGCGCTCTTGACCGCGGAGACACCGACCAGCAGCTTGACCTCGTTGGCGACGAGGAGGTTGCCGTTGGGCAGGGTCTGGTTCCAGGTCAGATCGAACTCACGCCGGTCGATGGAGGCGGTCAGCTCCAGGCCGATCCGCTCGTTGCCCCACGGGTCCTCGCCGTTCTCGGCGAGCTCGCCGGTGAGCGCGAGTGGCTTGGTGATCCCCTTGATGGTGATCTCGCCGTTCAGGGTCACCTGGCCGTCGGCGCCGGCCTCGGTGGTGGTGCCGTGGAAGGTGATCTGCGGGTGCTGCTCGGCGTCAAAGAACTCCGGGCCCTGGAGGTGGCCGTCGCGGTTGGCCTCGCCGGTGTCGATGGTGGAGACGTCGACGCTGCCCTCCAGCCTGGGGGCGTCGCCGCTGGCGTCGATCGTGCCCTGGAAGGTGCCGAACTTGCCGCGGACGGTGGCGATGCCCATGTGGCGGACCTCAAAGCCGACGTTGGAGTGGGTGGGATCGACGTTGTAGACCCCGGACGGGATGGTGGTAAGGCTGGTGGCTGACATCGTGGAAAGCGGCTCCTTGACGAGATGATTGAGTGTGCAATCAATATAGCAGATAAAGTTGCGCCGTCAAGTATCTGGAGGTGCCGGAGGGCCCGGCGTGGCCGGAGCGCGCGGGCGGGTAACCCCGGACCGGGGCCACGGTGGGGTCCGCCGAACTACGAGGTGGTCAGACCGTGCACTGCCGGCCCGGTTGGGCGCCGGGAAGCCGGCTGAGCAGCGCGGCGAGCTGCTCCACCTCGTCGGGGGTGAAGTTCTCCAAGAACAGCCGGCGAATGCTCCGCACATGGGCGCAGCCGGCCTGGCGGAGTTTCTCGCATCCCTGGTCGGTCAGCTGGGCGTAGGACACGCGAGCGTCGTTGGGGCAGGCCACCCGCTCAATCCAGCCGGCCTCCACCAGGCCGTCGACCAGCCGGGTGATCCCCGAGCGGGTCAGCATGGTGCTCTCGGCCAGGGCCGACATCGGCAGGTGTCCGCCCTCCGCCTGAGACAGGTACAGGAGTACTTCATAGTCACGCGTGGTCATGCCGTGCTCGGCCGCCAGCTCGGCGTCCAGAACGCGCACAATGGAGGCGTGGCTCTGCAGGTAACTGCGCCAGGCTTCCAGCGCGGCCCCGTCCAGCGTGCTGTTCACCGCAGTGTCCATCGCCGCTCATTCTATTGACGAGTCAAACGTCTCGTACGGCTTTTCGGTAGGGAGTAGCCTGACGCGCCATGGACGAGATCGCCCCCGGGCTCTGGCACTGGAGCGCCCGCCACCCGCATATCGGGATGCACGTGCACTCGTACTACCTGGCGAACGAGGGCGTGCTGATCGATCCGATCATGCCCGCGGAGGGCGCCGAGGTGTTTGCAAAGCAGGGATCGGATCCGGCGCACGTGCTGCTGACCAACCGCCA
This sequence comes from uncultured Solirubrobacteraceae bacterium, assembly GCA_963753235.1. GTDB lineage: Bacteria > Actinomycetota > Thermoleophilia > Solirubrobacterales > Solirubrobacteraceae > Palsa-465. The sequence goes on from CAVWBJ010000003.1 coordinate 1,179,008, forward strand.
CCATGACCGTGACGCCTGGCGGCTGCGCGACGAGTTCGGTTGCGAGGTCCACTGCATAGCCAACGGCTGCCACGAGCTGGAGGGGCGCGGTCCGGTGACCCCGTTTGAGTTCGGCGATGATCTGCCGGGCGGGATCGTCGCCCATGAGGTGGACGCCATCTGTCCTGACGAGACCGCGCTCCACATCCCGGCCCACCGGGCGCTGGCCTGCGCCGACGGCGTCGTTCGCTGGCCCGGGAGCGAGGGCCTGACGTTCGTCCCAGATTCGCTCATGGACGACCCGGAGCAGACCAAGACCGGGCTCCGCGCCGCCTATCGCGGTCTCCTGGAGCTTGATTTCGACCTGCTCCTGCTGGCGCATGGCGCGCCGGTCACCCACGATGGACGATCCGCGTTGCGCCAGTTTGTGGCCGCGTCGGCACCGTAGGCTCGTCGCGGCGATGAGGCGCACCCTGGCCGGACCGCCGGCGGTGGCCGCTGTCACCCTGATGCTCGGCCTCGCCGGCTGCGGCGGGAGTGCCGGCCATACGAGCACCGCCGGAACCACCCGCACCTCCACCACCGGTACCCGCACCTCCACCACCGGTACCCGCACCTCCACCACCTCCACCGCGCCGACGCCCCCACCGCACGGGCGCCTAACGGCGGCCCCGGCCGTCGGTCACCCCGGCACCACCGTCCGCTTCAGCCTGACCGCGTCGCGCACCAGCGGCCGCCACGGCCGGGTGCAGTTCTCCTATGCGCTCACCGTCGGCGGGCCGGCGGCGACCGGGTGCGTCGCCCGGTATGTGTCGGCCGTGGCGGTGGCGCGGGCGGGGCAGGCGGTGGCGGTGCCGGTGGGACCGGCGCAGCTGCACGGGCGGTGGTGTGCGGGCAGCTACACCGCACGGGTCGAGGAGCTGGCCCGGCCGGTGTGCGCTCCAAACGAGGCGTGTCCGCAGTTCATCCGTGTGGTGGCGGTGCTGGGGCCGGTTCGGTTCCGGATCACGTCCTGACGGGCGCGGCGCGCCGGCGGCTGCGGAGCCGGCGCTCGGCATCGTCGCACCAGCCGATCGCCCACTCGTTCCAGCCGATGCCGAACTCCACGGTCATCCGGTGCAGCGGGTCGTCGAAGGGCTCGGTTTCCAGGCGCTGCTGCAGTTCGGCCAGGCGATGCTCATGGGTGAGCCGCATCCGGCGGATGACCTCCACCTGCTGAGCCGGTTCCAGCACGCCGGCGAACCGGACGCGCAGCAAGGCCTCGTTGCGCATCTCCAGCACCGGCTCGGAGGGGTCGGTGAGCCACCGGGCCAGAGCCGCCCGCCCGGCCCTGGTCAGGCGGTAGGCGTGCCGGGTCGCTCCTCCTCTGGGGTCGTCGCGCACGCTCACCAGGCCGGCCTCGCTGAGCCGCCGCAGCTCCGGATAGATCCCGCCGACGCTCGCGCCCCAGTACAGCCGGGTGGAGCGCTCGATCTCGGCCTTGATGGCGTAGCCGGTGGCGTGGCCCTCGGCGATCATGCCCAGCAGAACCCGAGCTGTCTGGGTCATGGACTCGGCGGGGGGGGAGGGCGAGCGGGGCCGGGCGGGCTTGGGCACGCCCTCCAGTATGAGCGCTTACCGCCTCAAGAGCAAACAGCCTGAGATGTCAGTCTGATCGCTCAGGCTGAGCTATATTGCCTGGCATGCAGCGAATGAGGCGGACCTCAGGACAGCTCCCCTCAGACCCTGACCGCCGCGGCCTCGGTGCCGCGGCTGACCCAACGGAGGTATTCATGAACTCTCGTTTTCTGACCAACATCGGTCTGGCCCTGATGGGCGGTTTTCTCGTCGTCGTCTCCCAGGTGTGGAGCGTGTCGGTGTTCATGTGGGTGATGCTCGGCATCGGTGCCGCGGCCATGGCCCTCGCTGGCAGCGTCGCCATTCCCGGACGCGGCCGGGTCCAGCTGACGCTGGACTCCATCATTGGGCTGCTCGGCGCGTGGACCATCGTCGCCAGCCTGGTCTTCAGCGGCAGCGTCGTCACCTGGCTCGGCTTTGCCTCGGGCATCGCCTTCGTCGCCCTCGCCGTGATCGGACTCACCCTTCACGAGCTCTACACCGAGCGCGTCGTGCACTCCTTTGAGGTTCGCCGCCCGGTCACCGAGCATGAGCTGGCGGGCGTGAACTAACCGCCCCCACAGGCCACCTCCGGGTCACCGCCCCGCGGACTCCGTGCGAGTCCGCGGGGCTGCGGAGGTTTAAAGGCCCTGTGTCGGCCGGGGGCCTTCGTGGGTACCGGACCGATAATGGTCTGGCGGATGGCGGGCGACGATGCTCAACGCGCGCGTGACCGGCTGCTGGTGATCCTGGCGGTCACCACCGGTGCCACCGATGCCGCGGCGTTTGAGCGCCTGGGGCATGTCTTTGCCAGCGTGATCACCGGGAACCTGATCGTGCTCGGGGTCAGCTCGGTCAGCCGGGACGGCCGGCTCGCCCTGCTGGCGGGGTGCGTGCTGACCGCGTATGCGCTCGGCGTGTTCCTGGCCGCCCCGCGGCGGGAGGTCGCCCCCGGGGCCTGGCCGTCGGCCGCGACCGTCGCGCTGCTCGGTGATCTGGTCCTGCTGGTGGCCTTCGCTGTTCTCTGGGAGATTGCCGCGGGTCACCCCGGACGGGGAATGCAGATCCCACTGCTGGCGACCGCGGCGGGCGCCATGGGCGTGCAGAGCACCGCCATCCGCCGCCTGGACAACCTCACCACCACGTATCTGACCAGCACGCTCACCGGTTTGATTGAGGCGATCGCCGTCCGCCGCTGGGATGCCGGTGACACCCGGAGCCTGGGCATCATCATCGCCGCGCTGCTGGGAGCCGCGGCCGCGACCGGGGTCCTGCTCTACGCCGACCTCTGGCTTCCGGTCCTGCAGCTGCTGCCCCTGGCGGCTGTTCTGGTCGGCTCACGGCGGCTCATCGGCCGCCCGGTCGCGGCGCCCGCGGCTGCGGCCGCCGACTCACCCTAGGGGCAGGCCGGCGTTGAACACCGCCGTCGCCTGGGCGTGGGTGAGATGGTGGTTGACGACCAGCTGGGTGAGGACGTGGGCCTGTCGCTGGCGGCCGAGCGCGTAGTGCTCCAGCGGGTCATAGGCGGAGGGGGCCTGGAGCAGCCCGGCCAGCATCGAGGCCTCGGCCCAGGTCAGCTGCGCCGGGGTGGTGTGGAAATAACCGCGGGCGGCCTGGTCCACGCCCCAGAACCCGTGCCCGTAATAGGCGACGTTGAGATACATCTGGAGGATCTGCTGTTTGGAGTAGTCCAGAGCCAGCTTCACGCCCAGGCCGATCTCTCGCAGGGTGGAGCCGACGCCATGGCCGCCGCCGTACAGCTGCCTGGCCAGCTGCTGGTCAATCGTGCTTCCACCCGGATCCTGACTGGTCCGCAGCGCGGCCAGGGCGGCACGTCCGGCGCCGGTGAGCACATTGACCACCACGTTGTTGTAGAAGTGCTCGTCCTCCACTGAGATGACCGACGCCACCAGCCTGGGAGGCGTGGGCAGGGAGGTCACCGGCTCCTGATGGGCGATCATGATGCGTCGTGCGCGCTGCTGGGCGTCGCCCACGCTCTGCAGCGTCGTCAGGTAGACCCCGCCGGCGGCGAGCAGCAGGAGGACGATCCCGCCGACGCCGGCCACCGCCCGGCGGGCGATCCGGGCACGCCGGCTGCTCTGCTGGAGGTTGGCGATCACCACCCTCATCATGGTGGATGGTGATTAAGGTCTGGTTGGGGCTTAGCCGCCGGACCCGCCGTAACCGCCGGTGCCGCCGGGCGGGCTCCACCCGGACGGATCGGTGGGCGATGGGGTCACGGGTGCGGCCGGAGCGGGCGGGGGCGCGGTCACGGTGACCGCGCGGGCGGTGAGGACCCCGGCCCGGCGGGTGTAGGTCACGGAAACCTGAGCGCCCAGCGGGAGCGTCGTGGCGAGGCCGGGCAGGGACCCGGTGGCGAACGTGGTGCTCTGCCCGCCGGAGGTCTGGATGGTGAACGCGCTGCCGCCGGGGACGACCGCCGTGACGGTCCCGGTGGCGGTGGCGCTGCCCACAAACGTGAGCGTCCGCAGCGCCATGGTGCCCGCGACCGTCCGGGTGTAGCCGACATGAATGCGGTCGCCGACCTGCACGCCGGCGGTCAGGGCCGCGGCGGGGCCGGTGAGGAAGCTGAGGCTGTGTCCGTACGTGGTGCGATCGTGGAGCACTCTGGGGATCACGTGATACTGCTTGAACCGGTGGTTGGAGGCGTCGGGAGCGCCGTCGTCCAGCCAGCCCGCTCCACCCTTGGGGGTGCCGCCACCGCCGCCGTCCGAGGTTCCAAAGAACCGGCCGTCGATGTTCATGAAGATGTGGACGCCCGGTTGGTCGTAGAGGGTGACCTCGTCCGGGGGCGTGCCGGCACCGCGGGCGATGATCCGCTCGCTCAGGAGCTGCTGGATGACGCCGGCGTCATTGGGAACCGAGCTGCCCGCCGGCCACAGTCCGGCGCCGGCGAGGACGGCGGCCACCGAGCCTGAGCAGTCATACCCCCGGGTGCGTCCGGTGTAGCCGGGGCCCCGGCTCCCCGGGCTGGCCACCCCGGCCTGCGCGTGGCCGCCGCCCCAGACGTAGGAGGTGTCCTGGTGGGTGACCGCGGTGGCGGCGGCGGTCAGGGCGTTGATCACGCCCATACGCCGGCCGGCCGTCTGGATTGTCAGGGACGACCAGCCGGTGGTGGTCACCGTGCCGGTGACGACATGGATCTGACCGGCGGCGGCTCGCGCGGCCGGCTTTCCGGCCAGGGCCCCCGCCGGGACGGCGAGTGCGCACGCGAGTGCCCCCAGGATGGCGGCAACACGTCTCACAGAGAATCAGTGCATTCATCGGAGGCTCCCCCCGGGGGCTTGAATCGGCCCCCGGGGCCGCTGGACGGGTCCGGGCTCAGGCGGGGGGCCGGAGCACCGCCCGGGCGGTGCGCAGGAGCGCGCGCTCGGCGGCCGCCGGATCCAGCCTCCCGGCGCTGACCTGGCGGCTGGCGGCGTGGACCAGATCGACCACCACCGCCAGCAGCCAATCGGCGGGCAGCTCGGGATCAAAGGTGCCCTCGCGCTGGCCGCGGCGGATGAGGGCATGGAGCGGCGCGGTTGCCGGGGCGGTGCGGGCCCCCAGTTCGGCCGGCGGGAGGCGCTGGTTGACGATCACCAGGCCCCGGTAGCGCCCGATGGTGCCCCAGGCTGCCCGCAGGACGCGCTCCAGGGCCTCATCGGCCGGCCCCGTGGCGGGGGCGGCCTCCCGGAGGGCCGCGGTCATCTCCCGCACAGATCGGGCCGTGAGGGCATCCAGCAGCGCCTCCCGCCCAGGGAAGTGGGCATACAGAGTGACCCGGGAGACCCCGGCCCGGCGGGCGATGCGTTCCAGGCTGGCCCCCGGGTCCGCGGCGATCGCCTCGGCGGTGGCATCGAGGATGCGCTGCTCGTTGCGGCGGGCGTCCGCCCGGCTGCGCCCTGAGCTAAAGCTTGACATTTGTGTAAACCTTATCCTGAACGCCAATCAGCGCTGACGAGAGGTGGCCGGATGAGTGAGCACGCACAGGAGGAGTCAACATCGCTGGCCGGACTGGCCCACGGGCAGCTGTGCTACCTCCAGATCCCGGCCCGGGACGTCGCCGCCTCGGCCCGGTTCTACGGTCGCGTGTTCGGCTGGAGCGTCGATCCACCCGGGGCCGGGTTTGAGGCGCCGGCGCTGATCGGCGAGTGGACGACCGAGCGGGCGCCGTCCGCCGATGCCGGGCCGCTGGGCTGGGTGATGGTCCGCGACGTCGATCGGACGCTGGCCGACGCGGTGGCCGCCGGGGCCACGGTGCACCAGGAGCCCATCCCGGACGGCCCGCGGCGCCTGGCCTCGTTCCTGGATCCCGCCGGCAACCTGATGGGGATTGCCCAGCATGACGGTCCGGTGGCGTTCCGGGACAACCGCACCATGCCGTCGGACACCGTGTTCCCGGTGCTCGTCTACGAGGACGTCACTGCCGCCCGGGAGTGGCTGGCCGCGGCGTTCGGCTTCACCGAGCGCTGGCACGCCGACGCTCACCGGGCGGTCCTGGAGTTCCGGGATGGCGCGGTCATGCTGGGAGAGCGTGGCGACGAGCCGGCCGGAGCCGGCGGCAGCGTCATGGTCCGGGTGGCCGATGCCGACGCCCACTGCGACCAGGCTCGCCGCGCCGGGGCCACCATCATCGACGGACCAAAGGACTTTCGCTACGGCGAGCGGCAGTACAGCGCCATCGATCTCGGCGGCCACCGGTGGACGTTCAGCCAGTCGATCGCCGACCGGGCCCCGGAGGAGTGGGGCGGCACGTCGGGCCCGCTCCTCCGCTGACCCTGCCCAGCCGGCGCCACGGGGCGGTGCCGGGCACGGACCCGCCGTCGGACCCCTGACGGCTGCGAAACTTCGGCTCCGGCTCGGCGTTGGAGGTCACGTGCCATCCCGGCTTCCTCACGTGCCCGCCCGCGCGGGGCGGGCGCTGGCCGGCCTGCTGGCCCTCGGGCTCGCCCTGGTCGGCGGGCCCAATGGCCGGGGGCTGGCCCAGGCGATCGATCCCTACCGGGTGAGCGTGGTCCAGACCACGGCCGATCTCTCCCAGCGGCTGACCCCGGAGGCGAGCTTTGACTTCGGCCGCGCCGAGGACGGCGCCGGCGCCGGGCCCGTGATCCGCGTCGACGCCGCCGTGCACGGCCAGCGGGTCCAGGGGTTCGGCGCCGCCATGACCGACAGCTCAGCCTGGCTGATGGAGCGTGACCTCAGCCCCGCCGCCCGGCAGGCGCTCATCGGCGGCCTGTTCGGCCCGGGTGGCATCCGCCTGGACTTTCTGCGGGTGCCGATCGGCGCCAGCGACTTCACCCACACCGGCCACCCCTACACCTACGACGACCTGCCGCCGGGTGAGACCGACCCGCGCCTGGCGCACTTCTCCGTCGCCCATGACCGGGCCTATATCCTGCCGGCGCTCCGGGAGGCCGAGGCGGCAAACCCGGGAATCGAGCTGCTGGCCACGCCCTGGTCGCCACCGGCCTGGATGAAGGCCAACCACTCGCTGAGCAACGCCGCTGACCGGGGCACGCTCCTGCCCAGCGCCGAGGGTCCGTGGGCGCAGTACATCGTGAAGTTCATCGAGGCCTACCGGAGTGCTGGTGTCCCGATCGCCGCGCTCACGCCCCAGAACGAGCCTCAGGTGGCCACCCTGTACCCAGGTCTGAACCTGTCGCCGGCCGGTGAGGCCGCCTGGGTGACCCGTGATCTGGCGCCTGCCCTGGCCCGCGCGCGGCTGGCACCGCGCCTGTACGGCGGGGACCTGGGGTGGGGCCCCACCACCACCTACGCCGCCGACACCGCGCACAGCCCCGCGGCCCGGCTGCTCGCCGGATTGGCCTGGCACTGCTACTTCGGCGCCCCCACGGCGATGCCCCAGCAGACGCTGCCCCCGATCGTCGACGAGTGCTCTCCGGGGCTCACCCCGACGCCGATCAGCGAGGTGATCATCGCCTCCCTGCGCAACGGCGCCAGCACCGTGGCCCTGTGGAACCTGGCCCTCGACCCCAGTGGTGGCCCGGCGCAGCTGCCCAATCACGGGTGCAAGGGCTGCAGCGGTCTGGTCACCATCGACCCGCGCACCGGAGCGGTGACGCGTCGCCTGGCCTACTTTCAGCTCGGCCAGGCGAGCGCGTTTGTGGCGCCGGGCGCGCAGCGGGTGGGGAGCCGGACGTTCGTCCGCTACCGGTATCCCGGCCCCGGGGTCGACGTCGCCTCCCCCGGACTGGACGACGTCGCCCTGCGCGACCCCGACGGCAGCCTGGTGCTCATCGCCTACAACAATTCCATCCGGCCGATCCGGTTCGCCGTCGCCTGGAAGGGACGCGCGTTTCGCTACGCGCTGGCCCCCGGCGCGACGGCCACGTTCGTCTGGAACCGGGGCTGAGCGCTCCGCCGCCGCGGTGTCCGACGGTCCGCGATTGCCCCCGGGAGTAGCGTATGGCCATGGGGATCCTCCGGGGGGCCCGATGGGTCACGATCCTGGGGCTGTGCTGGTGCTGGCGCTGGCGGGCAGCGCCGCGGCGGTCGCGGCCACTCGCCCGCCGCAGATCACCTTCTACTTCGGTCTCCAGCGACCTGAGGCGCGCGCCGAATCCGCGTTCTTCGCCGTCCAGCGCCCGGGGTCGCCCAGCTACCGCCGGTTTGACACCACCCGTCAGGTGGCCGCCCGGTACGGGGCCACCCGCACCACCCGGACGGCGTTCATCCGGGCGGTGACCGCGCTCGGCCTCAGGGCCCACATCGACCCGTCCGGGGTGTTCGCCCGCGTCACCGGGACCCTGGCTCAGCTGGAGCGCGCCTTTCGGATCCACATCCGAAGCGTGTTCGGCAACTTCCCCAACGTCATCGTCTGGTCACTGCCCGCCCGGGCGCGTCTCACCCTCCCGCGCGCGCTCCGGCCGCTGGTGCAGGACGGGGTGACCACCTATGCCCACTCGGCCACGCCCACCGGGCGGCTCACCTCGGCGGGCGGTCGGGCCCGCTCCCGGGCCGCGACAGCGCCCGCCCCGGGCCCGGCGCGCACCGGCACCTGGACCGGCGGCTGTGGTCAGGCTGAGTCCACCGGCGCGTTCAGCTACGGGCAGGTGCGTCATGCCTACGGCATCGACCGACTCGGCGGCGGCGCGGGAGCCACGGTGGCCATCCTCAACGTGGGGGAGGGCGCGTCCCCCGGGGATATCGCTGCCAACGCCCGGTGCTTCGGCTACCCCCGCCTGCGGTCACGGACCCTGCGCAGCGACGGGCAGACGAACCCGTTCGGGCAGGGGACATTTGAGCCCGATGAGGATCTGGCGGTGGTCCGGGGGATGGCTCCCGGGCTGAGCTCGCTCACCTTTTCGCAGGTGTGGCTGTCGCCGGAGCTGTGGTTTTTGGGCGCCGCTGACGTGCTCGACGCCAGGGGCCTTCCGGGCAGCTTCTCCATCTCCTACGGCGAATGCGAGCGCCTGATCCGCGGCCGCGGCTCCACGCCGTCCACCCGGGCCGGGGCCAACCTCCTCGACGCCCTTCTGGTCCGGCTGGGGCTGGCCGGCGTCGGTACCTACGCGTCCGCCGGCGACTTCGGCTCCACCTGCGACGGGCAGCCCTACCGGGGCCTGGCGTGGCCGGCGTCGTCGCCGTTCGTCACCGCCGTCGGTGGGACGCAGCTGTCGCTGGGGGCCGCCAACCAGCGGGCCGGAGAGGTGGCCTGGAACGACCTGCCATGGGAATCGGCCGCCAACGGAGCCGGGGCCGGCGGCGGAGGCTTCTCCAGCGCCTCGTCCCGGCCGCCGTTTCAGCGGGGGCTGGGCCTGCCCGGCCGCGCCCGGGCCACCCCGGACGTGTCGGCGGTCGCATCGCAGTTTCCGGGGTGGCCGGTGGTGCTCGGCGGCAACTGGACCACGGACGCGGGCACCAGCGCGTCAGCGCCCCTGGTGGCGGCGGCCATGGCTGTCCTGAGCGCCGACCAGCGGCGGTCCCACCGCCCGCCGGTGGGTCCGGCCAACGGCCTGTTCTACACGCTGGCCCCGGGCACCCCGGGCACGTTGTGGGACGTGGTGAGCGGCAACAACACCTACCTGCCGCGGGTTCCCGGCTACCGGGCCAAGCCCGGATACGACCTGGCCAGCGGCCTGGGTGTTCCCGAGTTCGCCGCGTTGGCGGCCGGGCTGCCGGCACCGTGAGCGGCGGCTGCCCGCGGCACCCGTCCAGACGTGTTCATCCGGCGTCAGCCGGGGTATTCCCATCGCATCATGGGACGGCAACCGGAAGCCGAGCATCACTGCGCCGGGAAGGTCACGGTGCTGGTGGTCGACGACCACCCCGAGACGCGGGACCTGGTGTGCACCGTGGCCGCCGGGATTGACAGCTTTGCCGTCGTCGGCGAGGCCGCCTCCGGCGAGGAGGCCCTGGAGGCGACGGCCGCGCTGTCCCCGCGCCTGGTCATCATGGACCGGCGGATGCCCGGCATCGACGGGCTGGAGGCGACCCGCCTGCTCAAGGCGCGCCATCCGGAGGTGGTGGTGGTCCTCATGTCGGCCGATGAGCTCCCGCCGCACACCGTGGCCGAGGCCGGAGCCGCGTCGTTCATCAACAAGCACCGGCTCTCCCGCGGACGCCTGCTGGAGGTCTGGCAGTCCCACGCTATGTGAGCTGGAGCTGGCGTCCGGCGGCCTGGATGCCCGGGCTCCGGGCTTCCACGTCAAGCAACGCCCGCTTGCGCTGCAGGCCGCCCCGGTACCCGGTGAGCGCGCCTCCGGCGCCGACCACCCGGTGGCAGGGGACGAAGATGGGGATCGGCGTCCGGCCGACGGCGGCGCCGACCGCTCGCACCCGGTCCGGCCGATCGATGGCCCGGCCCAGCTCTGTGTAACTGCGGGTGGTGCCGTAGGGGATGTCAACCAGCGCGGCCCAGACCCGCCGCTGAAACGGCGTGCCGGTCAACTCCAGCGCCAGGTCGAACCGGCGACGGCGCCCGGCGAAGTACTCGTCCAGTTGCGCCCTGGCCTGGGCAAACAGGGCGGGCCGGCGCTCGGCCTCCTCCAGCGGCTCACCTTCGTCCGGGAAGCGCAGAGCGGTCAGCCCGTCCCGGTGACCGAGCAGGGTCAGCGGCCCCAGCGGGCTGTCATAGGTGTCCCAGGAGATCCTCATCGGTTTGATCTTTCCGTCGCAGTTTCGACATACAACGGCGGTTGAGCCGGAGGTGTGAGACGGCGTTGATCAGGCGAGGGCCAGACGCCGCTGATGCAGGCCGACGTGGGTGCGATGAGTGAACCGGGCGCCGCGCTCCAGGGCCAGGAACAGGAGGCGCGCCGGCGCCCAGGCGAGCAGCAGCACCAGCTGCACCGGAATGACGAGCGGCCCCAGGTCAGCGCTCGCGCGGCCGCAGGCGCGGAACGCCCCGGCCAGGGTGACCATGGTGGTGCCCACCGATGTGGCCAGCCAGACGAGAACCCGGAACGCCAACCGCAACTGCCACAGGAGGATCAGACCGGCGCGGGAACCGAGCAACACCACCTCTCGCTACCCGCCCCTCCGGGCGCCTACGCGTTGGCTCACCCAAAACGGGTGATTCCAACCCGGGACGGCGGCCATATCGTCGGCCTGACCCCTTACGAGAGGACCGCGTATGACCATCTTGGCGTCGTTCACCTTCGTCGACGCGCTGCTGACGGCGCTGGAGCTTTCCCTCCTGTTCATCTGGATCTGGATCGCAATCGGCGTCGTCGTCGATATCTTCCGCAGCCGCGACCTGTCCGGTTGGGGCAAGGCCGGCTGGCTGCTGCTGATCGTCATCCTGCCGCTCATCGGCGTGCTGATCTATCTGATCGCCCGCGGGCACAAGATGCAGGAGCACGCCGTGCGCCACGCCGACGAGCAGGACGCCGCGTTCCGCCGCTACGTCCAGTCGGCCGCCAGCTCGCCGGCCGACGACATCGCGCGGCTGGAGGACCTCAAGAACCGCGGCGTACTCACCGACGACGAGTTCCAGCGCGCCAAGACGAAGGCGCTCGGTTCCTGACCGACCGGTAGCCCGGCCCGGCTGGTCCGGGTCCCGACCCCAAGGAGCAGACCATGAAGCGCCGGATGACGACCCGCGGCCTGGCCGCCGCCATCGCAGCCCTGATCGCCGCGTTCGCGGCCAGCGCCGGGACGGCCGGTGCCACCGTGTCCACCACGGGAGCCGTGACCCGGACGTTCTCGTTCGTCGGTAAGTCCAACTCGCCGACGAGCACCCTGTTCAGCATCAACTCGCTGTTGATCAACGCCCGGTGCAACGCCCAGGGCAACCCGGTCATCTTCGCCTTCTCCTCGGCCACGAACGCCGACCTGTTCGGCCGGATCTTCGACGGCCTGGGCCGGATTCACATCGTGCGCAACAGCGCCTTTACCAAGCACTCCAAGGGCATGAGCCTCTCCACCTCCAGCGGTGACTTCGACGCCACCGGGACGGTGCTGTTTGGGACCTCGGCCGGCAAGGTGGTGACGGTCAACTACGCGTTCGACAACGCCACCACCATGAACAAGCTCAGGGTCTGCACGGTGTACGGGTCGTTTGTGGCCAGCTGAGCGCTGCCCTGGCGCCGGCCCGGGACCCCCGGGCCGGTCTCAGCCGACCGACCTGGAAAAGTGTGGGCGCCGATGCCGTCGTCGCTCTCACAGGCCCATCCCCACCGGCTGACCGCTGCCGGCGCGCGGCGGATCGCGCTCGCCGCGCAGGGCTTTGACCGTCCCCGCCCGGTGACCCCACCCGGCCCGCGCCGGATGGTGGAGCTGATCCGCCGCCTGGGCGTCCTCCAGCTGGACTCGGTCAACGTGTTCCTGCGGGCCCATTACATGCCGCTGTTCTCCCGCCTGGGCCCCTACGACCGGGACCGCTTGGATCGAATCGCCGGTCACGTCAGCGGCCGGATCGATCGGCGGCTGGTTGAGTACTGGGCCCACGAGGCCTCGCTGATCCCGCTTGAGCTGCACCCGCTGTTCCGGTGGCGGATGAGCGACGTTCAGCGCCAGGCGTGGGGGTCGATTGCCCGGGTCGTGCGCGAGCGCCCGGAGTTGGTGGCCGAGACACTGGAGCTGGTGGCCGAGCAGGGACCGATCCGGGCCCGGGACACCGGCGCGGTCCGCCCGCCGCCCCGTCCCGGCCACATGTGGAACTGGCATGAGGGCAAGGTTGCGCTGGAGTACCTGTTCTTCACCGGGCAGGTGGCCGCCGCTCGCCGGATCAACTTTGAGCGGCTCTATGACCTCACCGACCGGGTGCTGCCGCGCCACATCCGCGCCCAGCCGACCCCGGCCGCCGCCGATGCCCAGCGGGAGCTGGTGCGGGTGGCTGCGGCCGCGCTGGGGGTGGCCACCGAGCCGGATCTCGGCGATTACTTCCGGCTGCCCCGGGCGGCTTCCAAGGCGCGTGTCGCCGAGCTGACGCAGGCCGGTGAGCTCATCCCGGTGCAGGTGGAGGGCTGGGAGGCGACCGCCTATCTGTGGCCGGCGGCCCGGCGGCCCCGCCGGGTCCATGCCCGCGCTCTCCTCTCGCCGTTTGACCCGCTGATCTGGTTTCGGCCGCGCACCGAGCGGCTGTTCGGCTTCCGTTACCGGATTGAGATCTACACGCCGGCCGCCAAACGCATCCATGGCTACTACGTGCTCCCGTTCCTGCTCGGCGACCGGCTGGTGGCGCGGGTCGATCTCAAGGCCGATCGGGCCGCGGGGGCGCTGCGGGTCCAGAGCGCCCATGGCGAGAAGGGGATCGACCCCCCGGAGGTGACCGCTGAGCTGGCCGCCGAGCTGCGGCTGGTCGCCGGCTGGTTGGGGCTGGAGACGGTGGCGGTGGCCGGGCGCGGCGACCTGGCCGGGGAATTGGCAGCGGCGATCGGTTGACGGCCGGGTGGACGGGAGCAGCAGGGCCGCCGCCACCCGCGCCCGGCTCCAGCCGGACGAGTCACCATGAGGTCCGGCCGCGGCACCATGCCATGATCAGCTGATGCCCGTGCCTGGCCTGGTGTCCGGGAAGCTCCTCGCCGGGGCCGCGGTCGCCGCTCTGGCGACGGCCGGCTGCGGCTCGGCCTCCGGTCTGCTGGAGCACGGCGGGCGCCCTCCGGCGACCCGCGCCTCGGTCATCGCATCTCCCGGCGTTCCGGCGGGCGCCGTGGCCGTGATCGGAGCCTGGTCGACCGCGCTGCGCACCGGCCACGTGACCGCCGCCGCGCGCTATTTCCGCGTTCCGAGCGTCTTCTACACCGGCAACGGGCCGCCGGTGGAGCTGCGCAGCCTGGCCCAGGCGGAGGCGGCCAACGCATCGTTTCCGTGCGGGGCGCGCCTCCTCTCGGTCCACCGGGAGGGTCGCTACGTCAACGCCTTGTTCCGCCTCACCAACCGCGTCGGTCCCGGCGGGGCGCAGGGGTGCGGCGCCGGGACCGGCCTGACCGCCCGGACCAACTTCCTGATCCGGGGCGGGCGGATCGCCCAGTGGATCCGGGCGCCCGACGAGCCGGGCGACAACGGCTCGCCGGCGCCGGCGCCCGGGTCGAACCCCGGGGGCGGCCCGGCGCTCGCCTGAGCCGCCGGCTAGGGCCTGGCGGTCCGGTTGGCCATCGGCTGATAGCTCCGGCACGGCTCGCCGCGCAGGCCCGGACAGGGCGGCAGCCCCGTCGGCACCGACAGTCCGGGGACGACGGGCAGGATGAGCCGGGACGGCATCCGCCGGGAGAACGCCACTGCCACGGCGGCCGGATGTGAGGGGTTGGTCTGGGCAAACGCCCAGATCGGTTGGTCACCGTTGGGCGCGCTGATGGTGACGCGGATGCGCGAGCCGGCCCGGTAGACGTGGCCCTCGTAGTACAGCGGCATGGTGACCTCGGTGAACCGGCCCCGCGGCAGCGGGCGCACGTCGGACCGGCGCAGGCTGAGCACCGGCTCCAGCACAGTGCTCTTCCGCGGGTCGAGCTTGCGCTCGTTGGCCCGCAGCCAGCCGTTCTGGACAAACGTTTCCTTCCCGTCCGGCCGGACCTCGCTGACCGTGGCCTGGAGGTCGACACTGGGGGTGGAGGAGCGCACCCACAGATGCAGGGCGCCGGCGCCGATCACCGTGGTGCTGGCGTCGAGCGGTCCGGTGAGGTAGGAGACGGCGGTGCCCGCCGGGGGCTGGACCCAGTGGTACGGAGGGGTGGCGGTCCAGATCCCGCCGGAGCTGCCGTCCTGGGGTCCGGTGAAGTCCGTGAGCGCCACCGCGCGCGGGTTCCAGGTGAACGCGTTGGCGCCGGCGCCGGCCGGGGGCGCCGAGCCCAGGGCGCCGGGGGACGACAGATACCAGGACCGGGCGACGGTGCCCGGGATGGGGAACCGGGCGAACGACCTGGCAAAGCCGGGGAACGGATAGCCCGGCGTCGTGCCCGCCTGCCCGGCGCCGTTGTCAAACAGGACCCGGATCGGCGGCAGCTGCTCAAACGCGGCCAGCGCGGCCGGATAGGTGGGCTGGGCCTGGATGGGGTCCGGGGGAAGGGTGACACCGTTGATCCCCATCGCCGACTGGTAGACGACCGGCGCGGCGGCGTGGATGACGGCCGCGTCCACGATGGGGGCCTGGTGGGCCACGAACAGCTCCAGGAAGTCATACCAGCGGTTGAACGTCTCCGGGTCCAGGGAGTCGATGTGAGTGCCGTTGGTGAACGTGAACCATTTCTCGCGGGTACCGCTGAACTGTTCGGATAGGTCCGGGCAGTGGCCGCCGGTCTGCTCGTCGGTCCACTGGCAGGCCATGAACACCGGCACCTTGATCTTGTGCACGAAGGTGATCGGCGACAGGGGATCGGCCACCGCCGGGACGTAGTGACTGTTGGCGCGGATCTTGGCCATCAGGTTGATCGCCTCCCCATGGAGGACCTGGTTGGCCTGACAGGTGTGATCGCCCTGCGCAATGCGCTGATACGCCCAGGCCTGACCGCCGGTGGCGGTGGCGGGCTCGGCGTCGTGAACGCGCTCCCGGGCCCAGGCGACCGCGAAGCCGGTGTTGAGGATGCCGCCCGGATACAGCGTCGTCTGGGTGTTGTCGATCACCGACAGGGGCGAGATGGCCGCCAGGTGGGGTGGCGCGGTCTGGGCGGTGAACAGCTGGCTGATGCCGCCGTAGGAGATCCCCATCATCCCCACCCGGTGGTGCAGGACCCACGGCTGGCGGGCGATGGTCTCAATCACGTCGTAGCCGTCGAGGTTCTGGAGCGGCTCAAAGAAGTCATAGGCGCCGCCGGAGCATCCGGTGCCACGCATGTTGACGTCCACCACCGCGAACCCCATCAGGTTGGCCAGGATGGCGATGCCGTTCTGCGGGCCGGCCGGATCGGCATAGCCGTAGCCGGAGTACTCGATCAGGGTCGGCCAGGGCGGCCCGGTGACCGGTGTGGAGGGCAGGGTGACGCCGACCGGACCGATCTGCAGCTGCCCGGGAACACCCACGCCCGCCGGAAGCGGCGGAACGGGTTCACCCGCGGGCTGGGAGGGAGGATGGACGTCGATGGCCAGCTGGGTCCCGTCCCGGGTGGTCAGGTAGCTGTAGCCACTGTCCGGGATCGATTGGCGATAGATGCTGGTGCTCGGAGGCGCGGGACGGTCGCTGAATACGGTCACCGGGTGCGAGCGGGCCCCGCGCGGGGAGCGGTGGACGCGGTAGCCGGGGCCCGGGGTCACGTTGCGAAACACAATCCCGCCCAGCGAATCCGCGCGTTTGGTCTGCACCGTCCGGCCGCGGCGGTTGACCAGCGCCATCCGCTCATGGGGTGCCAGGCCGGTGACGTAGACCTGGTCGGCGCTGCCGTGCACCCCGGCGGGTACCGCCGCGCGGGCGTACCCGGCGACCAGCAGCACCAGCGCCAGCCCGCCGAGCAGGGCGCCGGCGGCGCGGCGAGTCACCGAGACGCAGCCTCTCCAGGGCATCGGGCGCGCACTCAATCAGATTTTTGGAGCGACTGTCGCAGTTCGGCCAGCGGCCGGGTGTTGACGATGTCGGCGGCGGTCGCCCAGCCCCGGCGGGCGGTCGCCACCGCGTAGATCATGTTGCCCAGCCCGCGGGGTGAGTGGGCGTCGGTGGAGCAGACGAGCGGGATCCGGGACAGGCATGCCTGGCGGACGTACTCGTCGCGCAGATCCAGCCGGTCCGGCAGCCCGTTGATCTCCAGCGCGACGCCGTGCTCGCGGGCCACCGTAAACGTGCGATCGAGGTCCAGCTCGTTCTCCGGGCGGCGGTTGATGTAGCGCCCCTTGGGATGGCTCAGGCAGCTGACGTGGGGGTGGCGGAGCGCCTCCTCCACGCGCCGGGTCATCTCAGACCGGGGCATACGCTGGCCTCCGTGGACGCTGATCTGAACCCAGTCAAGCTCGGCCAGCACCGCGTCCGGAAGGTCCAGCCGGCCGTCGGGGAGGATGTCGCACTCAATCCCGCGCAGGACCCGGAAGGGCGCCAGCCGCTCGTTGGCGGCGGCGATCTCCTCGGCCTGGCGGCGGACATCGTCGGCCGTCAGGCCCGGCACGGCGCCGACCGCCGGGGTGTGGTCGCAGATCGCCAGGTACGCATAGCCCCGGTCGCGGGCCGCCGCGCCCATCTCGGCGACGCTGGCCCGTCCGTCGGACCAGGTCGTATGGCAGTGCAGGTCCCCGCGGATGTCGCCGGTCTCCACCAGCGCCGGCGGAGTCCCGCGGAACGGGTCCTCACGCAGCTCCGGCGGGCACCAGGGCAGCCCGAGCGTCCGGTAGACGGCGGCCTCGTCCGGCGCCGCCGGGAGCGGTTCCAGCGCCTCCACGTAGGCGCCGGCGCCGGTGGCCCGGATCAGCGCGGTCCCCAGGGCGGCCGGCTCGGCGGCGACGAGCTCCACCGGCACTCCCTCCAGGGTAAGCCCCACCGCCCGGCGCGGCGCCCGCTCCAGCACCGAAACGATCTGGGGCAGACCGGCAAACCGGTCCAGGACCGGCCCCGGTTCGGCGGCCGGGCACACCACCGCCAGCTGCTGACAGGCGTCACGCCAGCGGCGCACGTCGCCCGCCGGCTCACCGCCGAGCGCCTCCGCGATCCCGCCCAACAGCTCCCGGGTGCGGTTCAGCAGCAGGCCCGGGCGTGGCCCAGGATCCTCCCGGCGAGCCAGCGCCTCCAGCAGGCGGGCCTCGGTCTTGGGTCCAATGCCGGGGGCGCTCTGCAGCCGGCCGGCGGCCGCGGCCGCCCGGAACTCGTCGGCGGTGTGCACTCCCAGGTGGCGAGCCAGTTGCACCGAGCGCCGGGCGCCGAGGCCGAGATACCGGCCCAGCCCCACCAGGTCGGGCGCCAGCTCACGCTCCAGCTCACGCAGCTCGGCGATCTCCCCGGTGGCCACCAGCTCGGTCAGCCGGGCCTCTATCCCTGCCCCGATCCCGCGCAGCTGCCGGACGCGCCCGGTGGCCACCAGGTCGGCCACCGGCACCGCCGCGGCGCGGATGGAGTCAGCTGCTCGCCGGTAGGCGCGGATCGTGTAGGGGTTGGCGTCGGAGAGCTCCAGCAGCGCGGCGAACGCCTCCAGCCGGTCGGCGATGTCCGAGTTCTCCACGGGCCACAGCTTGGCCGATGCGGCCGGCGCCGGGGACCGCTACCGGTGAGCGCTGCCGCTCAGCGCCGCAGCCTGGGCCTGCGCAGCGGCAGCGTTGGCGTCCCACATCGCGGCCAGCACTCCGGCGATCACCGGGAGGCGCTCGCGCAACTCGACCGGTTGGAAGTGGTCGCCGTCGACGCGGTCGGCATACCGGGTCAGGCCCATCAGGCAGGACTGCAGCTCACCCTGGGAGAGGGTGACCACGGCGTGGGCTCCCGCCGACGCCAGCTCGGCGAAGCGCTCCACCAGCGCCGCCTCGTCACGCAGCTCGGCCACCTCGTCCGGGCGCTCGATCGGCTCCTGGCGGCGTCGATCCAGCTGTTCGGCCAGCGCGGTGTGCACGGCGGCCGTGGCCTCGGCGGTCACGGCGGCGGTGATGGTCAGCGGGCGCGCGCCGTCACCGGCGCGTACCTCCAGGATCTGAAACGGCGGTTCCGGCATGACGTTTACGATAGGCCGCGCTTCGGCGAATACGGGCTGGGGCGGCGTCTGCGGGTCTAATCCCCGGGATCAGCTGCCGGGAAACAGCCAGCCCGGTGAGCAGCTCATGGACCACCCGGGAGGCGACGAGCGGCGGTGATGTCGGCCTATCCGGCCACCGTTCGGCGTCTACGCCGTCGCCACCAGCCGCCACGGCAGCCGCCGGCCGACGACAGTGGCGGTCAGCCGCGCGCTCCAGCCGGTCATCCAAAAGGGGTGATGACGCACCGCCGTCCCTAGCGGAGACTCGCACCAGGCACTCATCGACCAAAGGAGGTATGAGCCGTGGCGACTCTGCTAGCGATTGGCTATCCGGATCAGGGAACAGCCGAGCAGGCAATGGAGACGGTTCAGGAGCTGCAGGGCGACCTGATCATCCAGGCGGAACAGGTGGCGGCGATTTCCCGTGACCTGGAGGGCAAGTATCACGTCCACACCCAGCACGGCGCCTCCGCCGGCGGGGGCGCCTGGTGGGGAGGCTTCTGGGGTCTTTTGTTCGGCATGCTGTTCTTCATCCCGTTCGCCGGCCTGGCGATTGGTGCGGGAATGGGCGCCCTGTTCGGCCATCTCGGCAAGGACGGCATCGACAAAGCGTTCCAGCAGCAGGTCCGTGACTACGTCCAGCCCGGAACCTCAGCGCTGTTCATGGTCATCGACAAGGCGACGCCGGACAAGGCAATCGCCGCCATGCGGCAGTACGGCGGCACAGTGATCCGCACGTCGCTGTCCGACGAGGACACCAAGAAGCTCCAGGACGCGCTGGAGCCCTCGACCCCCGCGGGCGCCGAGTCCTAAGCGATCGCGCAGCCGCAGGCGGCTATGCGGCGGCCCCTACCGGCCGCCGCACCGCTGGCGGCGCCGCGCAGTCCAGGGGTGGGCGGTGCGGTGCGGGCTACTCCGCCACGCCGGCCGGCCGGCCGCCCGCATAAGGGTTCTTGGGCGAGCGGTCATCTGACAGCGACGGGCGCGAGCCGGTCACCAGTTGCTCAATGGCGTCGGCCAGGTGGACCGGCGTGATGTTGTAGTCGCCGCGGTCCACGCGGAGCCGGTGGGCGGCGAGCAGGACATCGGCATGGGTATGACCCGCCGGCGGCTCAAACCGATACGAGGCCAGCTCAATGAGCAGCCCCAGCGGGTCGGTGAAATAGATGGAGTCCATGAACCCGCGGTCCTTGACGCCGCTGTGGCGGACGCCGCGCTCATCGAGCCGTTCCACGGTCTGGGCGAAGGTGGCCTGGGACACGGCGAACGCCACGTGATGCACGGCGCCGGGGTCGGTTGAGGTGCGACCCGGATCCGGCCGGCGGTCCTCGCTGGTGAACACCGTGATCAACCGGCCATCCCCCGGATCGAAGTACAGGTGGCTCTCTTCGGCCCGGTCGAGATTCGGCTGCTCAAACACAAACGGCATCCCCAGCACACCCTCCCAGAAGTCGATGGAGGTCTGCCGGTCAGCGCCGACGAGCGTGATGTGGTGGACGCCCTGGCTTTGGATCTTGCGCATGCGGGTCAACGTCCTCTCTGGCTGGCGGGTCGACCGGCGCCGGTCGGCTCGCCGGTGACGGCGGCCAGCCAGCGGGTGGCCGCGGGGATATGGGCGGGATCGATCTGATGGGCGGCATCGGACTCGTGGTATTCGACCGGCAGGCCACCCGCCTCCAGCCGCTCCCGGGCCGACCGGGCGAAGGCGACGTCCATGATCGGGTCCCGGCGGCCGTGGGCGACGAACACCGGTAGCCGGGGCCGTGACGCCAGGTCCGGCTGCCAGCCGTCGACGGTGGGGATGAACCCGGAGAACGCCAGCAGGCCGGCCGGGGCGGGCCGGTCGCCGGACAGGCCGAGCGCGTAGCTCATCACCGAGCCCATCGAGAAGCCGCCGAACACGGTGTTCTCCGGGCCGATGCCGGTGCGCGCCCACATCTCATCATGGAAGGCGGCCAGCTGGTCGGAGGCCTGGCGGAACGTGGTTGGGTCGGGATAGCCGACGCGGGGGACGGTGTACCAGTGGTAGCCGGGCCAGCCGGCGATGGTCAGCGGCCCGCGCGGGGTGATCACGTGCCAGCGCCGCTCCGGGTCCAGGACATCGGCCAAACCGAGCAGGTCATGCTCATCGGCGCCCCGGCCGTGGTGGAGGATGAGCAGGCCGGCGGCGTCCTGAGCCGCCGGGCGCTCGCGGTAGGTCAAGGTCATCACGCCTCCTGGTGGGCGGCGACACGCGGGTTGGTGAGCGGGGTGAGCAGGCGCTCCAGCTGCGGGCGCAGATGCTCGTGCTGGGTGGGGAGGCGCAGCGCCTCGCCCAGATGCTCAGGGTCCTCGTCGACGGCGAACCCGGGCGAGGTGGTGGCGATCTCAAACAGGATCCCCTGCGGCTGGCGGAAGTAGACCGAGAAGAAGTAGTCCCGGTCGATGATCGGCGTCACACCCATCCCGGCCTCGGCCACCCGCTGCTGCCAGCCGGCATGATCAGCGTCCTCGGAGTGCCAGGCGATGTGGTGGACGGTGCCGGCGCCGGGGACGCCCATCTGGGTCGCCGGGTCATAGCCCCAGCGGAACCGGCGCGCGTCGCCGTCCAGCCGGTACTCGCCGTCGCCGAGGTCGGTGAAGCCGAGGGTCTCGGTGAGGAGCGCGCGGTCGGCGTCGGCCGGGCGAGCGATATAGGCCCGGGCCCCCTCGACGCCGAGGATGGCGTGTTCGGCCGGGACCTCTGGGTGGCGGGCCCGCAGCGGCGCGTTGGCGGCGTCGGCGACGGCGAACTGGAGTCGCAGCCCGTCGTAATCGATGAATCTCAGCGCCCGGTCGCCGCGCTCGGCGAGGACGCCCGCGGTGGCCAGGCGGTCGGCCCAGAAGGCGAGCGACTCCTCGGAGGCGACGCCCAGCACGATGGTGTGGATCATGCCCGCGCCCGGCCGGCCCGGCTGGGCGCCGGCGAACTCAAACCAGGTCAGGATCGATCCGGGAGCGCCCTGCTCGTCGCCGAAATACAGGTGGTAGGCCTCCGGTGCGTCGAAGTTGACCGTCTGCTTGACCAGGCGCAGGCCGAGGAGATCGGCGTAGAAGGCGACGTTCCGCTCGGCGTCGCCGGTGATCATCGTCAGATGGTGCATGCCCTGAAGCTTCATGATGGCTCTCCGGGTGGTAGTTGTAGTCACAACTATATCAGGCAAGTGATTGCGCCTGCAATTACTTGCCCGCGCCGAGATAGGGGGTGCTGCCCTTGCATAGTGTGCACCACGCTGACAACCTCTGGGCATGGGAGGGCGTCAGGGACGATGCTATAGTTGTTGGTGCAACAATGAGCACGGTCACCGAGACGCATCACCCGCCGGCCAGCGCGCTGACCGAGCCCGAGCTCGCCGCCTGGCGCGGTCTGCTCCAGGTCCACGCCCGGGTGACCCAGCAACTTGACGCCCAGATGCACGCCGAGCACGGGCTCTCGGTCTCGGCCTACGAGGTGCTGATGTTTCTCAGCGATGCGCCCCAGCACCGGATGCGCATGTCGGATATCGCCGACCGGGTGCTGCTCAGCCGCAGCGGCTGCACCCGCCTGGTCGACCGGCTGGTGGAGCTCGGCTACGTGGTCCGCCAGGCCGACTGCAGCGACGGGCGCGGCCTCTACGCCGAGCTGACCGCGGCCGGGGTGGCCAAGGCCCGGGCGGCCCGGGCCACTCACCTGGCCGGGGTCCGGCACTACTTCCTGGATCGCCTGACCGCCACCGACCAGGTCGCCCTGGGCGACATCTGGACTCGGTTCGCCGACGCCGGCAACTGATCCGTCCCGCCGTCGCCGGCGACTGACCCGTCCCGTCGGGGGGGCGGCCATTGCCAGGCCGCCGCCGCGGGCGTATGGTGTCGCCACCGTGGCTCTGGCCCGTCACACAATGACCGACGAGCAGCGCAAGTCGGTCGGCCTGGAGTACCTCAAGGCGTTTGACCAGGGGGGCGTCACCTCCACGGGCGAGTCCATCCTGGAACTGTTCGCCCCCGACGCCCAGGTGATGCTCCCCAAGTGGGGACTGGCCAACGGGCGAGAGGAGATCGGCCGGATGTTCGGCGACGTGGGGGCGACGCTGAAGTCGATTCGCCATGACTACGCCACGCTCAACTGGATCTTCTCCGGAGGCGACGTCCTGGTCTGTGAGGGCACCAGCTACGGCGAGCACCGCGACGGCCCCTGGCGGGCCGGCGTGCCGGAGTGGGGGGCGGGCCGGTGGTGCGACGTGTTTGAGATCCGCGACTGGCAGATCCAGCGCTGCTTCATCTACCTGGATCCCGATTACGCCGGGCTGGACACCGCGCGCTATCCGTGGCTCGCCTCCGCGGTGCCCGCGGTCAGCTGAGCCGAACCGGGCGGGGGGTGTGTCCCGGCGGCCTCACCGCGCGGCGCTGTGCTCCCGCGGGGTGACCGGCAGATAGGCAGTTACGCAGGTCCCCGCCGCGGGCTCGCTGTCCACCCGCAGCTGACCGTGGCAGGCGGCCACCCGGTCGCGCAGTCCCTCCAGCCCGGAGCCGCCGCGTTCCTCGGCGCCGCCGACCCCGTCGTCGATGATCTGCACGCGGAGCCGGCCCTGCGCCATCGCTGCGTACACCTCCAGCCGTGACGCACCGGAGTACTTCTGCGCGTTGGTCAGAGCCTCCACGATCACGTAGTAGGCGGTGGTCTCCGCAGCGCCATCCAGCCGCATCTTCGGCAGTCCGATCACCTCCACCGGGATCGTCGATTGGGCGGCGACGGCGGCGACCGCCTTGGCGAGGCCGAACTGGCGCAGGAGGCCCGGGTGGATGCCGCGCGCCAGCTCACGCAGCTCGTCGATGGCCTGGAGCACGTCGGTCTGAGCCGCCTCCAGGGCCTGGGCCGACTGGCTGCGCTCGTCCCGGGCCAGCTCCGCCGCCTCGGTGAGGTGGGCAGCCAGCACCACCAGCCGCTGCTGGGCGCCGTCATGGAGATCACGCTCAATCCGGCTCCGGGCATCGTCGGCCGCGGCCACCACTCGCGCCCGCGAGGCGTGGAGGTCATCGGCGAGGCGTTCGCGCTCGGACACCAGCGCGGCCACCGACATCGCCGACATCGACACGATGGCGATGAACAGCTGGGTGTCGAGCAGCCGGCTGCCGATGGTGCCCACCGCAAATGCCCCGATGTCATGGGTGGTGCCCCAGATCGCCGCCCCCGCCGCGATGGTGACGGCGACCGCCGCCCCGCGGGGTCCGAGGCGCAGCGCCGCCCAGATCACCGGGGGGAAGACGAGCGCTCCGATGACCCCGGACTCGGTGAAGGCCAGCGCGCTGCAGCCGGCCACGGCCAGCAGCGTGATGCTCGCCTCCAGGCGGCGCTCTCGGCTCCATCGGCGCCGCGTCGGCCACGCCCAGCTGATCGCCAGCGGCACCACGATGAGCGCGCCCGCGGCATCGCCCAGCCACCAGGTCCGCCACACGTACGGAAGTGAGCCGGCGCTGATCACCCCGCCCAGCCAGGAGGCCACCGAGCCCACGGTCGCGCTGACCAGAGTCCCGGCGGCGATGGCGCCGATCAGACCACCGACGCCGCGCACCGTGGCCAGCGGCTCCACCCGCCCGGCCACGCGGCGGAGCACCAACACGGCGATCAGGACCTCGGCCAGGTTGCCGGCGCTCTGGGCCAGCGCGGTGCCGAGCGGAAGCGCCGCATAGTTGTTGACCAGCAGGTCACCGAGCACCACCGCGGGCCACAGGCGGATCCCGCCCAGGTACAGGCCGGCCACGCCCACCCCCACCGGCAGCCAGACGACGGCGGCCACCGGGCCGGAGAACCGCAGCGCGTAACCGAGGTGCGCGGCGGCGTAGTAGGCGACCGTCAGCAGGGCCAGGTCACGCAGGTGGGCCGGGCGCACCCGGTAGCTCCGCAGCGAAGCGTCAAAGCGAGGGAGCGCCATCCAGCCGCCGAAGCCACGGGACCGAAAAACGGCATACTGAGCCCGATGAAGCGCGCTCATCTCAGCGTCGGGTTTACCGCAGTTTGCAGGGGCAAGCAAGCCGCCCCGCGAGATGTTCACGATTGGGCGATGTTTGCTCAGGCCGGGCTAAGCCCGCAGTCGGCGTCTCGGCTCAGTCCCGGGCGAAGGCCATGCGCACCTCGTTGGCGAGGTCGACAAACGGGTACCGCTGACGTCGATGGCACCGGACATGTGGGCGCATTACGCCACCCAGCGCTGGGTGCCACTTGCCGGTCATGTACGTGTTGAACCCGCGCTCGCCCAGGACCTCGGCGATCGTGCCGCACTCAAACGGGATGTGCCCATTGGAACTGGGGAACCCCGAGGCGGCCTCGGTGATCGTGCCCATCCCGTTGGTGGTGTGATTGCGCCCGGTCATGAGGCAGGACCGCGTGGGGGAGCAGAGGGCCGTGGTGTGGGAAATTTGTGAACACCAGCCCTCGGTCGGCGAGCCGCTTGATGTTCGGCGTTTCAATCAGGCCGCCGACGGGCTCCATCGCCGAGTAGCCGACATCATCCAGCACGATGTACAGCACGCTGGGCGTGCCTTCCGGAGCGATCGGCTGCGTGTATGGCGCCGAGGCGAGGGACCTACTCCGGGTTCCGGCCGATCATCGCGCGGCTCGCACGCACGAGTACACCCGAACCGGATGATACGGGCGGCGTCTGGGGTCATCCGAAACGGATGATGCCGCTGCCACCGGGCTGGGCGACAACTGCGGTTATCGCCCGCGTACCCGGTATGAGCGTCGGCCCCCGCTCCTGGACGGCAGCCCCGCCTGCGGGCATCGGGCGCCTATGCCGGGTCGGCCCCGGCGCGCCAGCGAGAGCGGGCTGATGGGCCAGGCAATCGGCCAGATCTTGCCGCTCGCGGTCGGGGTAGCGCTCAGTCCGATCCCCATCATCGCGGTGGTACTGATGCTGTCCTCACGGCGGGCACGGGTGAACGGTCCGGTCTTCCTGGCCGGCTGGATCGTCGGGATGGCTGTGCTGGGAGCGATCGTTCTGGTCGTCGCCGGCGGCCCAGCGGCGAGTCGGCACGGCAGCCCGGCGACGTGGGTGAGCATCCTCAAGATCGTCCTCGGCGCGTTGCTGGTACTGCTGGCGGTGCGGCAGTGGTGCGGGCGGCCCCGAGGCGAGCACGAGCCGCAGCTGCCGGCATGGATGAAGACGATTGACCGGTTCACGCCCGCGCGATCGGCGCTGATGGCCGCGGCGCTGGCGGCGGTGAACCCCAAGAACCTGCTGCTGGTGGTGGCGGCGGCGGCGGCGATTGCCCAGACCGGTGCCGGCGCCGGCGCCCAGGCGGTGGCGCTGGCCGTGTTCATCCTGATCGCCTCCATCGGAGTGGGGGCACCGGTGGTCATCTACTTTGGGTGCGGCGATCGGGCCGGCCGAATCCTCGGCGGGCTGCACGACTGGATGGCCCGGGAGAACGCCACCATCATGGCCGTGATCTGCCTGATCATCGGGGTCAAGCTGATCGGTGATGCGATCACCGCGCTGACCGGATAGGGGCGGTCACCCGGATGAGGTGATGCCGGGAGGGGGCGAGCCGGTTTGACTGGGGTGGATGTCGTCGGTAACCGTGGGCGAGATGGTCCGGCTGTCCGGGGGGCGTTACCGGATGGGCTCCGAGCGCTTCTATCCGGAGGAGGCGCCGGTGCGTGAGGTGGAGGTGGACGCCTTCGCCATCGACCGCGCGCCGGTCACGGTGGCCGAGTTTGCCGCGTTCGTCGCCGCCACCGGGTATGTCACGGTCGCCGAGCGGGCCCCCAGCGCGGCCGATTACCCCGAGGCCGACCCAGCGCTGCTGGTGCCCGGCTCGGCCGTCTTCCAGCCCACGCCGGGGCCGGTGCCGCTGGTCGACCCCCAGGTCTGGTGGGCTTACGTGCCGGGAGCCAACTGGCGCCACCCATGGGGACCGGACAGCGACAACACCGAGCGGGGTGATCACCCGGTCACGCACATCGCCTACTTTGACGCCGAGGCCTACGCCGCCTGGGCCGGCAAGGCCCTGCCCACCGAGGCCGAGTGGGAGTACGCCGCCCGGGGCGGCGCCGACGGCGCCGTGTTCGCCTGGGGTGACGAGGAGCGCCCGGATGGCGCGCTGCTGGCCAACTTCTGGCAGGGGGACTTTCCGTGGCGCAACACCGGCGCCCGGGGCTGGCGCGGCACCAGCCCGGTCGGACTGTTCCCCGCCAACGGCCATGGCCTGTACGACATGACCGGCAACGTCTGGGAGTGGACCGTCGACTACTTCTCACCGCGCGGGCGAGGTGCTGGGGACCTCCAGCGCTCCTGCTGCGGGCCGCCCCGTAACCCGCAGGTGCGGACGCCGGAGGCCAGCTACGACGTCGGCCGCCCCGGCGCTGACATCCCGCGCCGCGTGCTCAAGGGCGGGTCGCACCTGTGCGCCGCCAGTTACTGCCTGCGCTACCGTCCCTCGGCGCGGCAGCCGGAGGCGGTTGACACCTCCACCAGCCACATCGGCTTTCGCTGCGTTCGCCGGGACTGACCCCGGCGCCCCGGGCGGGCGTTCTGGGGTCGCGTGCCGCGCGACGTCACACCGTGCCTGTGCCGCCGGAAGCCGGCCGCTCCGGGAGAGCGATGGGAGATACTTCAGGCTCCGCCCGGGAGGAGACCGGACGCAGTTGTCGCACCTGTTGGAGCCCCTTGCCGGGCCATCCGCCACGGTGACCAAACAGGGCGATCAGCGCCGGTACGAGCAGCGTCCGGACGACGAGGGTATCGATGATCAACCCAAGGCCCATCACAATGGCCAGCTCACGGAACGACTGGACATCAATGATCGCCAGCAGCCCAAACGAGCACCCCAGGATGAGGCCAGCCACTGTGATTGCGCGGGCGGCGCCGGCGCCGCCGACAACGATCGCCTCCCGGAGGGGGCGGTGCCGTGCCTCCTGCCAGATCCGGCCTACCACGAACACGTTGTAGTCGGATCCGAGTGCGATCAGCAGCACGGCGGCGGCGAACGGTACGTAGTAGGTGACATCGCCATACCCGAGCCCGTATTGGAACACATAGGTCCCGATCCCAAAGGCGGCGCCGAGTGCGAGCAGGCTGGCGAACACGAGGTACAGCGGCGCCACCAGGGACCGCAGAAAGACCGCGAGCATGAGCAGCACCACACTCAAGACGACCGGCCCCACCCGGCCCAGATCAGCCATTGTGGCGTTGACGGTCTCCTGGACGAGAGCTGTGTCGCCCGCGTACAGCAGCTTGGCATGGCTCAGCCCCGCCCGGGCCAGCAGCCGCGGTCCGGCGCGCTGAATTGAGGACAGCACCGAGATGGCCCGGCTGCCCAGGGGGTCGGCATCGAAGATCATGACGTAGCGGACGGCATCCGCCTTCTTCGAAACGGCGGCGCCGAGATCGAGCTTGACCGGGTCGCTGGCCGGTCCGGCCACGGCGGCCACCCCGGGCTGCTGCTCCAGCAGCGACTGCAGGCGGGCCGCTGCGCGCCGGCCCGCACTCGTCCGGATCCCCGGGGCGCGCAGGACGAGCACCGTGGGGGCGAGAATCCCGGGGGCGAATCCCTGGCTGGCCGCCGTGTAGGCACGTTTGGCGCCCGCACTGTCCGGGAGTCCCCGGACCAGAGGATCGGCGACGCTGGTCTGGGTGATGCCGCTCGTCGCCGCCACCAGCCCCAGAACGGTCCCAATCAGGACGGCGCGCGGGTGCTCGGCAGCCAGACGGACTGTGAGCGTGCGCCGGGGACGCTCGGTCGCGTGGTCCTGCGGCTCCTCACGGCCGCGCCCGGGCAGGACATCCCGGCCGGGCCGAGTCGGCCAGAACAGCCAGCCGCCGGCGATCGCGAGCAGGGCCGGGATGAGGGTGAGCGAGACCAGCATCGCGATCACAATCGCCATCGCCAGCCCGGGGCCGAACGCCTGCAGGAAACCGAGCTTGGCCACGATCAAAGACAGCGTCGCCAGCACGATCGTCGTCCCCGCCGTGGCCACGATCGGAGCGATCTCCTGCGTCGTGCGTCGGGCCGCGTCGAGTCTCGGGAGGCCGTCGCCGAGCAGACGCCGCATCCGCGACAAAAAGAACACCGAGTAGTCGGTGATCACCCCGAACATCAGCACCAGCAGGACCGGCTCCACCTCCGACGGGACCGAGACGCCGATCTTCTCGCCGATGAAGGCGATGACGCGAACCGAGACCAAGTAGGCGATCGCGACCGCCGCCAGGGTGGCCAGGGGAGCTCCCGGCGAGCGGAAATACAGGCCGACCACGAGGAGGACGAGCAGCAGAGTGGCGATCTCCACCAGTGCGAGCCGCGTGCTGACGATCGTGCTCTGGGCGTGGCGCGCCGGGAGGGAGCCGGTCACCCCCACGTAGCCGTCGCCCGGCTGGGCGATGCGCTGCGCGGCTAGCCGGTGCGAAAGGGCGAGCTTTCGGCGCGCGCTCACACCGGGACCAAAGAACAGATAGGTGAGTGCGGTGGTCGAGTTCTGGCGGGAGAACGGCGGTTTGCCGAGGGTGTTGGTGAATGGGATTGCTCCCGCGATCGCGCTCAGCCCTGAATATCGATGCTGGTCGATCGCGCCGGCGCGGGTCAGGACGCGGGCCTGAGCGGCGGGCGAGAGACCCTGTGGGCGGTGCTGCACGAGGATTGTGCGGCTGATCAGCGGGAACCCGAAGAGCGCGTCCGACGTCCTCTCGGCCTTGATCGCCGGGGCATTGGTGGGGACCAGGTCGCCCAGCGAGCCGACCTGGGCGCTGGAGATCGTCGGGAGTGCCTGGGTGACGTATCCGGCGCCGGCGATCCACAGGCAGACGATCGGGATGCGCAGCCGCACCACCAGTCGGGACAGTCGCTCTCCCAACGAAGAGCCGCGGCGATGGCGGGTGCCCCTCACTGTCCGCTCGGCTAACCCGACGTCGGCGCGCGCCGGCGCAGGCCGAGCCGGTGTAGCTCGGCCGCCGCCAGCACGGCCTGGTCACCGGGGGTCAGGCTCAGTCGCGGGCGTCGCACGAGGCGCCGCAAGCGTCGGTAGGGCAACGTCTCCAGGGCGCGCCGGGCGAGGAATCTCTCCAGCTCCGCGTCGTCTCCGGCCTCCTTCAGCGCGGCGGCAACCACCAGGCGTTCCCGGGCCCGTCCGATGCGCAGCGGAAGATACACCGCCAGCAGGGGTACTGACGGGATCACCGCGACGGCGATCCCCAGAAGCGTTGACAAGCTGGAGACGCTCCCGCGGGTCTTGACGCTGTTGGCGACCGCGCTCTGCCCGGCCGCCACCACCTTGTCCGCCGTCTGGCCGATGCCGTGGCCGATGAACGGCACTCCGCTGAGCGAGTGCAACGCGCTGCCCGAGGCCACCGCGGCCTGACCCGCCTTGGCCACCGTGGCCGACAGGTGGCCCAGACCGTTCACCTCATGGGCGATCAGCAACCCCACGACGATCCACCCGACCACCCAACCAAGCAGCAGAAGGTCCACCACGACGAGGGTGCGCTGACGAAGTAGCAAAGGGCCCACCGTTCAGACGGTCCGCGGCGCGCAACGGTGAGGGTTCCTCATCCTCTGCGGTTTGTTAAACCTTCCTGGTCTCACTGACACCACGCCTGGTGGCTACCCGGAGAGGGCCGGCACCAGCGCGTACGGTAAGCCAGGTGACCATTAAGCAGCCCCCGGGTCCGTCGCCGGCGATTGAACGTGTCAGTGCCTGGCCCACCTGAGTCTACGACCTCCTGCTGATCTCCGGTTCGCCCGCCTCGCTGCGCGGAGCGACCTGGTGATGGGAAATCGGTCTGACTGACGACAGGCGGTCCACCAAGTTGATGGAGACCTTACGAGGGCTCGGTAATGTGTCCGTTTTACTGGTGCGGAGTGTCCGAAACAGAAGGGTCGGACCGCCCGGGGTGACGCAGTTGTTACTACAGACAGTGGCTTGATGTTCCCGGGGGGGACCAGCTGCACGTGAGCCCGCGAAGCTCCTGCTCGCGAGGCGGTCGGCTTGGCGCCCAGCGGTCCGCGTTATTGACTGGGCGCCGGCCGGTGCAGCCGGCTGCTGAGTCAATGGCCGGCCAGCGCCTCCAGCCGCGCCGCCAGCCTCAGGATCGTCGTCCGGTCGGCCTCGGTACAGGCCCGCGCCACTGCCGACTCCGTGATCCTCCGGCCGGCGCGCGCCAGGCAGGGGAGCCGTCTCGGGGCAGCTGATCCCCGGACCGCCGAAGCATCGCGACCAGTCCGCCGAGGACAACCGTGAGCGGCAGGCCCAGGCCAAGCAGCCGCACCGGCATAGAAGCCTCGCGTCGCAGCGCCCGCAGATCCACGCGCGAGGAGTCCGAGAACAGCACCACCGCGAGCGTCGCCTCAGCCAACGTCCGCACGGTTGAACTTGTCGGACGAAGAGAAAGGTCATCCAGCAGTAGCGGCCCCGCTAGCAGGCCGAGCGCGGTGACGACCATCGTCGGCGTGATCGGAGTGCTCGATAGCCGCCTCGAAACGGCCGCAACCAGCAGCAACGCAAGCCCGACGATCGCCAGCCCCGAGTTCACCGCTCGTCCGAGACGGCGGAGGGTGCGCAGGGCGACACAGCCGGGGAGAGTTGCAGGCGGCACCGCCGCGGCGCATCGGCCAAAAGGGATGATTCGTTCGCCCGTCGGTCACGGGTGTATCGCTAACGCACGATCATCCTTTTCGGCCGATGCCGGGCAGCGGGCGCGCGTGCGAGTGTCGACGTTGCCCAGATGTGTGAGACAGCCGACATCAAGCGTGACCGGGTGCGATGAGCTCTCCCATGGCACCGAATGTCGTTGGTATAGGCGCCCCAGGACGCCGCACGGTCCACAGCATGTGCGGCATGTGTGCGGTGCGTTGCCCGATGGAGGTGACGGTCCAGGACGGCCGGGTGACCTGGTTGCAGGGCAACACCCACGACCCGGTGCTCGGCGCAAGTCTGTGCGCCAAGGGCGCGGCCGGCCTGTTTCTGGAGTCTGACGACGAGCGTCCACAGACGCCGCTGATCCGGGCCGGCGCGCGGGGCGCAGGCCAATGGCGGCGGGCGTCCTGGGATGAGGCCCTGGACTACGTCGCCGAGAAACTGAAGGAGACGATCGATGTCTACGGCGCGCGTGGGATCGCGCTGTCTGATCGTGGTGGCCCGTTCGTCGATCTGACCCAGACGTTCGTCAAGGCGCTCGGTTCGCCGAACTACTTCAATCACGACGCTGCCTGCGCCGGAAATGTCCACAACGCGATGCGTTCCCTGTACGGCTTCGGCGTCGCAGGGCTCATATTCGATTACGCGCACTGCAAGCACCTGGTGCTGTACGGCCGCAATGTCGTCGAATCCCTGATGGTCAAGGAGGCCAAGGTGTTCATGGCCGCCGTGGCGAGGGGGATGCGCTGCACGTACATCGATCCGCGGGCCACGATCACGGCCTGCAAGGCCACCCGCTACTGGCAGGTGCGACCCAAGAGCGACTACGCGCTGAACCTCGCGATCATTCACGAGGTCCTGGAGCGGGAGGTCTACGACAAGGAGTTCGTGGCCCGCTTCGTCTCCGGCATGGGGACTCTGCGCCAGGCGGTCAAGGACGCGACGCCCGAGTGGCAGGAGCCGCATACCGGCGTCACCGCCGGCGAGCTGCGCGCGTTCGTGACCGAGATCGCCACGGACGCGCCACACGTGATCTTTCATCCGGGCTGGATGTCGGCTCGCCATAAGCAGTCGTTCTACGTGAGCCGCTCGGCGATGATCCTGAACGCGCTGATGGGCAACCTCGAGGTTCCGGGTGGATGCGTGCTCGGAAAGGCCCCCGAGCACTACGGCCGCAGGGGCTTGAATCATCTGGCAGACCGGGTGCCGGAGGTCACGGAGCCGCGCGTGGATGGTGCCGGTGGGGAGCGGCCGCAGTGGGATCCCGCCACCGGGGTGGTGCA
Organism: uncultured Solirubrobacteraceae bacterium; assembly: GCA_963753235.1. Lineage (GTDB taxonomy): Bacteria > Actinomycetota > Thermoleophilia > Solirubrobacterales > Solirubrobacteraceae > Palsa-465. The sequence goes on from CAVWBJ010000003.1 coordinate 1,211,527, forward strand.
CCGGGCGTTCGCCGCGATGGAGACGGAGCGGCCGTACGGGATCGGCGCGTACTTCGCCTATCGTCACGACCCGTTCACCGGCCTGCCCGATCCGGACGCGGCGCAGCGTGCGATCGCAAAGCTCAAGTTGCTCGTCTCGATCGACGTCCGCTACTCGGAGATGGGCTGGTTCGCCGACGTGATCCTCCCCGAGTCGACGTACCTGGAGCGCGCCAACATTCTGTGCCAGATGAACGGCCCGGTGCCGGTCTTCTCGATGCGCGACCAGGCGATCGCGCCGCGCTTTGACAGCCGGCCGGCGTGGTGGATCTTCCGTGAGATCCTGCACCGGATGGGGATCAAGCAGGCGCTTGACTTCGAGACCATCGAGGAGCTGTGGAACTACCAGCTCGACGGCACCGGCGTCACAGTCTCGGAGATGCGCGAGACCGGCATCGTCGGCCTGGCAGCTGCGCCGACCCTGATCCCACGCGACGAACTGCGGTTCCCGACGCCGTCAGGGAAGATCGAGATCGACAGCGCAGTCCTCAAGCAAGCGGGGCTTGAGAACCTGCCGGCGTACGTCCCCAAGGAGGCTCCGGCCGGTGATCAGTTCACGCTGCTGTTCGCGAAGACGGCAACGCTCGCGCAGGGGCAGTCGCTCAACAACTCGCTCCTGAACGAGCGGGCGCCCAGACAAGTGCTGTGGATCCATCCCGATCGTGCCGCGGCGCTCGGGATCGCCGACGGCGATCAGGTGGAGGTCAGCGGCGGTGGCCACTACACCGGCTGTCTGCCGGCGAAGGTCACGCGGTGGATCCATCCTGAGGCGGTTTTCATGTTGCATGGCTACGGCGCCACCGTGCCGCTCGCCACCCGCGCCCTCGGCCTCGGCGTCGCCGATCAGCGCCTGCAGCACGGCAAGCTCGACGACTTCGATCCCGCCGGCGGTGGCGCCGCGCTGACCGAGACGGTCGTGCGGGTGAAGCGTCGGACACCACAAGGAGTTGCCGGATGAGCAAATACGAGCTCCGTCACGACGAGGCGAACTGCATCGGCTGCCTGGCCTGTGAGGTCCATTGCAAGACCAATAAGGACCTCGGCCCGGGCCCCGATCCGTGCCGGATCATCGCGCTTGATCCGGTCGAGGTCGACGGCCTGCCTCGGTCGCACTTCGTGTTCATGCCGTGCTTTCACTGCGAGGATCCCTGGTGCGTGCGGGCCTGTCCGACGGGCGCGATGCAGAAGCGTGAGAAGGACGGCATCGTGTTCGTGGAGGAGAGCCTCTGCATCGGCTGCAAGAGCTGCATCACGGCGTGTCCGTGGGGCACCCCGCAGTGGGACCCGGCGACAAATAAGGTCGTCAAGTGCGACTACTGCATGGACCGGGTCGACGCTGGACTGGAGCCCGCCTGCGTCACCAAGTGCGTGACCGGCTGCCTGTCCTTCGGTGAGGCCAACGAGCTGCCCGACCCTCGTCGTGAGCGCTACGCCCGTCAGCTCCTTGCCGAGCCCCCGGGCGGCGCTGACACCTCTCCATGAGTGCGCTCGGGACGCTGCCGGGGTGGCTTGACGAGGATGGCGCTGCCGTCACGGGTGCGACGCCGCCCACGCTGGCCCGTGCGCTGCCGGGCCTCCTCCACGGCCGGCAGCTGACGCCCTTGCAGCGGCTGCAGCGCCTGCAGGAGTCAGACCTCACCGAGAGCAGCGGTGCGGGTGAGCCGGTCTATATGGCCTGGCGTGGATTCCTACGCGGCCGGGGCCCCTCGGCGCTGGTGATCGATGCGACCGACCTCGATGTGCGCGCCCGCGGCACGGCCGCGATCCTGGAAGGCGCTCCGCGGCTGCTGGTCGAGGGGGTGATGATCGCCGCCGGCCTGCGCGACAGCCGGATGGTCACGCTGCGCCTGCCGGCCGACCTGAACGGTCACGAAGCCGCCCTCCTCAACGCTGCCGACGCGATCCGGTCGCTCGCGCACATCACCACGCCCCGGATGCAGCTGGAGGTCCAGCGCAACAGCAACCCAGGCCCGTGGGCGGATGGGGGGCCCGGCGACGCCTCACAGCTCATCCACACGCCGGAGACCTGGTGCCGGATCGCGCTGCTGTTCGCCGGCGAGTCGGGCCTGGATGCGTCGCTACTCACGCTGCGGCGCGGTCTCAGGCAGCGCGGCCTCGTCGAGCTCGCCCATTCACAGAGCCTGCGGCAGCAGATCGACAGCTGGGATGGTGGGGTTGAGGTGCAGGGCCAGGACCCGGTGCTCGTCTTCGACGATGGCCTGGGCGGTTTCCTGCCGCTCTCATCGGCTGACATCCTCTGCCGACCGCTGTCGCTCGCCTCCGCCGGCGTGGTTCCGGTGCCGTCCACCCTGATGGTGATGGCCGAGGGCGCCTGCCTGCTGCGCCAGACGCGGCGTGCGCTGTACCGGCATTGGCAGCTCGCCGATAACGCCGAAGGCGATCCGGTGCGCCCCCTACTCGCCCGCGCCGGGCGCCTGGTGGCCGAGCTGACGCTCGGCCGCGGCGATGCTGCCCATCTCCGAGCGCTCGACGAAGTCACGCTCGAGTTGGGCGCCCAAGGGCTGGCGGCGGCCTGGCCGTTGGCCAGCGCGCTGCGCCATTACCGCCAGCAGTGGGAGAGTCACGCCCGGCGCGAGTCCTGTCCAGAGGGGCTGTGCTTTGAGCATCAAGCCGCGCCGTGTCACGGCACGTGTCCGGCGAACATCGACATCCCGAGCTTTATGGCGCACATCGGCCATGGCGATTATCGCGCCGCGATCGAGGTCATCCGGCGCGATAACCCGCTGCCGCTGACCTGCGGTCTGGTCTGTCCTGCGCCATGCGAATCGGCCTGCGTTCGTGGCGGTGGCAATGGCGCGGTCTTCATCCGGCCGATGAAAGCCAAGGCGGCCGAGCACTGCCTGGCCGACGGCGGCTACCCGAAGCCGGAGATCGCGCCCGACAGCGGCAAACGGATCGGCATCGTCGGCTCCGGCCCGGCCGGGCTCACGGCCGCCTACTACCTGCGTACGTTCGGTCACGAGGTCGAGATCCTGGAGGAGCAGGAGAAGGCCGGCGGCATGCTGCGCTACGGCATACCGGCGTACCGTCTGCCGCCCGACCTGCTCGATCAGGAGCTTGACCAGATCCGGGCGCTGGGCATCACGATCCGCACCAGCGCGGAGGTCGGCAGCCTCGATGCCTTTCGCAAGAGCTACGACGCCGTGTTCCTCGGCCTCGGCACCCAGCGCTCCCGCCTGATCCCGATCGAGGGTGTCCATCAGTCCTTCGTGCTGGGCGGCATCGATTTCCTGCGGGACGTGCGCACCGGGCAGCCGGTCCGGGTCGGGCCGCGGGTGATCGTCGTCGGCGGCGGCAACGTCGCGATCGACGTCGCCCTGACGGCCCTGCGGCAGGGCGCGACCCACGTCGACATGGTCTCGCTGGAGGCCCGCCGTGAGATGCCGGCCAGCGCCCACGAGATCGAAAACGCCGTCGGGGAAGGCGTGCAGTTACACCCGGGCTGGGGTCCCGTCAGCATCGGGGAGGACGGCGAGACCACCTTCCAGTTCTGCGAGCAGGTTCACGACGAGACCGGCGGCTTCGATCCGAAGTTCGACGCCGCCCGTCTGCTGAAACTCGAGGGCGACAATGTGATCCTCGCCACCGGTCAGGGCACCGACCTGACGATCCTCGACGGCAGCGGGGTCGAGACCACCCACGGCTTCATTCTCACCGACCCCAAGAGCCTGATGACCAGGGTGCCCGGCGTCTACGCCGGGGGCGACGTCGAGCACGGCCCGCGCACGGTCGTTGAGGCCATCCGCTCCGGCAAGCTCGCCGCCAACGGGATTGACGCCTGGCTGCGCCGGAAGCCCACGGACACCGCCATCGGCACAGCGGTGCGCCGCGCCGACGTCGTTCCCTTGATGGTCTCGGCAGACGACCGCACCCATCTCCCGCGGGCCGTGATGCCCGAGAGAACCGTCGAGGAGGTTCTGGGGTTGGGCAACTACGTCGAGATCGAGGAGGGCCTGACCGACGCGATGGCACACGACGAGGCGCGCCGTTGCCTGCGTTGCGACGTCTGCATCGGCTGCGGTCTGTGCATGGCGGCCTGCAGCGAGATGGGCGTCGACGCGCTGCGCATGGCCGACACCGACGCCGGACGGCTCGCCTACCTCGACTTCACCCGCCCGGCCGACCGGTGCATCGGCTGCGGTGCCTGCAGCCAGGTATGCCCGACCGGCGCCATCCGGATCGAGGATCAGGTCGGCCTGTTGGCCGGCGGCACGCTCGATGGCGACCCCCCGGACCTCGTGCGGCGAACGGTCATCACCGGGACGGTGGTGTGCGAACAGCCGTTGCTGACCTGCAGCGAATGTGGAGCGCCGACCCAGACGCCCGCGCACCGGGAGTTCATCCGCCGACGCCTGCCCGATCACATGGCAGCCCTGCTGGACCGTGAATTGTGCCCGTCGTGTGCACGGCTGCGGGCCGACCGCCCCCGGCAGAGCGCCGCTGGGCCAGGCGCGGCTCCGGCTCGCACGCGCGCCGGAGACCTTCTCACGGTGCTGCCGGCGATCGCACCGACCCGGCAACCAACGCAGCGACTCGAGGAGAGACCATGAAGGCCGTCACCGTCCAGCCGGGGGTTGCCGGATCAGCCCGCTACGAGGACATCCCCGAACCGGACGAGAGCACCGGATCGATCCTCGTCGAAGCGGTCGCGGTTGGCATCTGCGGGACGGACGAGGAGATCGCCTCAGGCGCGTACGGCTGGGCGCCGCCAGGACGCGACCGGCTGGTGCTCGGGCACGAGTCGCTGGGCAGGGTGCTCGACCCCGGCCCCAACGCGGGGAGCCTGCAGAAGGGCGATCTGATCGTCGGGATCGTCCGTCGACCCGACCCCGTGCCCTGCCCCAACTGTGCCGTCGGGGAGTGGGACATGTGCCGCAACGGGCAGTACACCGAGCGCGGCATCAAGCAGATCGACGGGTTCATGTCCGAGCGCTGGCGGATCGAGCCGGGCTTCTACACCAAGGTGGACCCGTCACTCGGCCTCCACGCGGTCCTGCTTGAGCCGACCACCGTGGTGGCCAAGGCCTGGGAGCTGGTCTCGGTGATGCGAGCCCGGGCGTTCTGGGTGCCGCAGCAGGTGCTGATCACCGGGGCGGGCCCGATCGGCATGCTCGCCGCCATGATCGCCGTCCAGCATGATCTCGACGTCCACGTCCTGGACCGCGTCACCGAGGGCGCCAAGCCCGAACTCGTGCACGACGTCGGGGCCACCTACTACTCCGGGGCGATCGCCGACATCGGCTTTGACCCCGATGTCATCATCGAGTGCACCGGCGTCGGCTCGGTGATCATCGACTCGATCCGCCACGTCGGTGCCGGCGGGGTTGTCTGCCTCACGGGCGTGGGCGGCGGCGGGCAGGCCAGCGGGCTCTTACCCGCCGATGTGGCCAAGGCGCTGGTCCTGGCCAACAACGTGGTCATCGGCTCGGTCAACGCCAACCGGCGTCATTTCTACCGGGCGGCCGAGGCGCTCGCCGCCGCTGACCATGAGTGGCTCGGGAAGCTGATCTCGCGCCGAGTGCCGCCCCAGAACATCACCGAAGCGCTCAAGCGCGGTCCCGATGACATCAAGGTCGTCGTCGACTTCGGAGGGTGATGATGGCAACCAGGGAACATCCCCAGGAGACCGGCGCCGTCGCCTGCTCCACGAAGCAGACCCAGCTCGGTGAGGGCGTTCGCTGGGACGCCCGTCGCGGCGAGATGCTGGGCGTCGACATCCTGGCAGGCCGCTTCGCCCGCGCCCGGATCGCCGGCGACGGTTCGCTGGCCTACGTCCGTGAATACCAGCTGCCGTGGACCATCGGGATGGTCGCGCCCGTCCAGGGCGACGGTGGCTGGCTGCTCGGCGCGGGGCGAGGTTTCGTCTACCTGGCGCCCGATGGCACCCACCGGACCATCGCCGAGCTTTCCCCCGTCGGAACCCGAATGAACGACGGTGCGTGCGATCCCCAGGGCCGGTTCTGGGGCGGGACGCTGGCCGACGACCACCACGAGGGAGGGGGCGCGCTCTACCGATTGGACCGGACCGGCCGCACGGAGTTGATGCTCAGCGATCTCACCATCTCCAATGGAATCGGTTGGAGCTCAGACGGCCTGACGATGTACCTGGTGGACAGCGGCCCGCGGGTCATCCACGCGTTCGCCTTCGACCCCGCGCACGGCACCATCTCTGAAGGCCGGATCCTCGTCACCGTCCCCGAGGATGTCGGGGCACCCGACGGGATGACGGTCGACGCAGCCGGGGATCTGTGGGTGGCGATCTATGGCGGTGGCCGGGTCAACCGCTACGCCCCCGACGGCTCGCTGCGCAAGGCGTACCAGATCCCGGCGCGGGAATGCACCTGCTGCGCGTTCGGCGGACCTGGCCTGAACCGGCTCTTCGTCACGACGGCGACTGAGGGATGGACCGACGAACAGCGCCGCGCCGATCCCGCCGCCGGGCTCGTGTACCGCCTGACCACAGACGCGACCGGCCGGCCAGCCGCATCCTTCCGTCCCGGTCCCGACTGGTGGCAGGAGCTGACCCGGTGATCACTGCGTGCGCGCGGTCGGCTTGACGTCGGCCTCGGAGATGGACGGCACCCCGCTTGCGAGCTGAGTGTTTGCCTTCTTGACGACGCTGGCGGGGACGTTGGGATTGTTCTGAATGCCGGCGAAGAACGCCGCCGTCATCGCGGAGATGAGCACGGCGCCCGCGAGCGCGGTCCCGATCGACGCCCCCAGCTGGGTGCCCGTGTTCTGGAGGCCCCCGACCTCACCGCTCTTCTCGTCCGGCTCTGCGGAAACGGTCACGCTGCCGAGTTGCGACGCCATCGCGCCGAGGCCGGCGCCGGCGAGCAGCAGCGGCCAGGTCACGATCTCCGGGCCGACGCCGACGTTGAGCAATGCCACAAGCAGCACGAGACCCGCGAACAGCAGCAGGAAGCCGACACGTACCACCCGCCGCGGGTTTGCGTTGGGGCGCAGCCTGGGGACGCCGACAGCGAACACGAGCAGGGAGAGCGAGAGCGGCAGCAGCCGGACACCGGTTTGGACGGCCGAGATTCCGAGCGCGACCGACAGGAACAGCGCGACGGTGAAGAAGATGCCGGCCTGGATGAGGAACATGAACAGGAATGACATGACTCCGCTGCGGAGCTGAAGGTTGCGCAACATCGGGGGTTCGACCAGCACGCTCTTTTCGTGTTTGATGCGCCGGCCCTCCCACCACACGAATATGACCAGCACCGCAGCCCCTGCGAAGATCAGCCAGATCACCGGGGAGAGTCCAAGCCGCTCCGGAGCGTCCGGCTTGGATCTGACGAAGCCCCAGGTCCCCGATTTCAGGATTCCGAACACGATCGAGCCGAGCCCGAGCGCGGAGAGTGCCGTGCCGACGAGGTCAAGCTGGGCACCTTTCTCCGTCGGGGTGTCGTTCATGCGACGAGCCATGGCGAGGATCACAAGCACGATCAGTACCTCTCCGACGAACACCCACCGCCACGAGGGCGTAGGTGGTGAAGAGGCCGCCGATCAGCGGTCCGAGCGCGGCCGCGATGGCAGCGGAAGCCGCGACCAGCCCGTAGGCGCGAGGACGCTCGGACTTTGCGAAGTTCGATGCGACCAGCGCCACGATCGCCGGCATGATCAGGACTGCCCCCAAGCCCTCGAGGAACGACCAGCCGAACATCATCACCGCCAGGCTGTGCGACAGCGCGGTGGTCAGCGAGCCGCAGGCGTAAACAAGGCAGCCGATCGCGAACGCGCGCTTGCGCCCGATCATCTGACCGATCTTCCCGCCGGTGATCATCAGCGACGCCAGTCCCTCATCCAGAGGTCCTTTCCGCTGATCGGCGAGACCGGCAGGAGTCCCGCGCTCCCAGCGAGCCTGACCGCTTCGGCCCGTGTGGTGGCCCCGAGCTTCTTGTAGATGTTCGCGACGTGGGTCTTGACGGTGGGACGAGCGATGCCGAGCTGGCTGCCGATGCCGGCGAGCGTCTGGTATGTGGTGAGGAGCGCCAGGACGCGGATCTCGGCTGGCGTCAGGGACACCGTCGTGGGGGACGTGTTCTTCTTGGGCGGCGTTGACTGGCTGGTGATGGTGCTGCCAGGGTACGGAGCGGCGGGTCGATTGGTCATCGGCCATTTCGGTTGATGTTCGCGGTCACGGCCTGCTGGGCTCGAGTCGCCCGGTGACCGCCGACATTCGCAGCTTCTGCTCCGGGCTCTAGGGGTTCTCTACGGATCCCAGACCCATCAGGCCGAGGTACCGTCGGGCTGTCCATTTATTGGGCACCGAGACGTGGCATCTACTGATGCGGCCGACCGGCGTTGTTGAGCTTGGGTACTGCGATTCGGTTTGCGCCACGGGAGTCACCAACTTGTCTGAGATGTCCACTCGATCGCTTCCCACGGGGAGTGGGGGAGAGCGATACACGCGTTCAGTTCCGAGGATCCCGCCCTGGGTGGTGGCGCGACCGCGCCTCTCTGCGGCGCAGAATGCCGCCGCGCGTAGCCGCGTGGTGATGGTTTCTGCGCCGGCGGGCTATGGGAAGTCGACGCTGGTCGCGCAGTGGAGTGACCTGGATCCGAGGGACAGCGCGTGGGTGGCGCTCGGTCCCGCCGACAACGACCCCGCCGTGCTGCTCGCCCACCTTGTGGCGGCGCTCGAGCGCACCCGCCCGGCTTGCCGCCAGCTCGTGGAGGAGCTGTCAGGGAATATGTTCAGGATCGACGAGGTCGTCCTTCCCCTCGTGGCAGCGGACCTCGGCGAGCGCGACCCGTTCGTTCTGGTGCTCGACGACGTGCATGGCATTACGGGTGAGAAGAGCCGCCAGGTCCTGGCGTTTCTCGTCGACCGGGTTCCCTCCGGCAGTCAGCTGGTGTTGGTCACACGCGGCGACCCAGGGGTTCCGCTTGGCCGGCTGCGCCCGAGTGGGGAACTGGTCGAGGTCGGCCCCGCGCTCCTTGCTCTGGACCCGGTGGAGACCCGCGACGTCGCCGCCAGCCGAGGCCTGGAGTTGTCGCTGGCGGCGGCTGGGGCCCTGTGCGAGCAAACGGAGGGCTGGGCCGCCGCGGTCGCGCTGGCGACGTTGGCCCTGCGTGGCCGTGATGACGCCGCTGCGAGGGCTGCCGATCTGTCCGGCGATCAGCGGCAGATCGCCGACTACCTGCTTGAGGAGGTGCTGGACCGCGAGCCGGACCATCTCAAGCGTTTCCTGCTCGGAACGTCGATCCTCGATCACATGACGGCGCCACTGTGCGATGCCGTGCTTGGCACAGATGACGCGGCCGGTTCGCTTGAGAACCTCGCGCGGTCCCACGCCTTCGTCGTGTCGCTCGACGATCACCGCGGGTGGTATCGCTACCACCATCTCTTCCGGGATTTCCTCCGTGCGGAGCTCAAACGACGTCACCCGGAGTTGCGTGTCGTGTACCTGCGACGCGCGGCGCAATGGTGCGAACGGCACGACTCGCCCGGTGAGGCGTTCGCCTACGCGCACGAGACGGGCGATCTCGCTCACGCTGGCCAAATCGCGCTTGGGTATCGGGACGAGTTAGCCAGCCGGGGGCAGATCGAGACTATGCGGCTGTGGCTCGAGCGCTGCACCGACGAGGAGATCGAGTCAAGCCCGCGGCTGTCGATCGCGGCTGCGTGGGCCTTCGGGTATCTCGGTGATGCAGCCCGGGCACGACGGTTCCTGGTCGCCGCCGAGCGGGCGCCGTTTGACTCGGTATCCGCCGACGAGGCATCGTCGCTGCGCTCGGCACTCGCGAACCTGCGAAGCGCCATGGCTCCGGACGGCATCCACCGGATGCTGCGCGACGCTGAGCTCGGGGCCGCATACGAGAAAAAGGTGGGTGTCCGATGGCTGCTCAGCGCCCGTCGCGCCATGGGGGCGGGGTCGCTGCTGCTGGGCCGGCCGCAGGAGGCATGCGCTGTACTGCGGGATGCACTCGCGCTGTGTAGAGACCGACCCGAGCTCGCCCACACGCAGGTCTTCACGCTCGGGTATCTAGTGTTCGCTGCCAACGAGCTGGGCGATCGGCGAGATGCGCAGCGCTGGGCGGCCCAGGCGGCCTGGCTGGCCGAACGGCGACACCTCCACGACACGATCTACGGCGCCATTGCGTACACGGCAGTAGCCCTCGCGCACAACCAGCGTGGTGACCAGATGGCGGCCGCGCGCGACCTTGAAAGGGCCCGGCGGCTCCGTCCGCTCCTGCGCGCAGGTCCGTGGCTGGACGCCGATCTTGCGCTGCGGGGTGCCGATGTCAGTCTCGACATCGGCGACGTGGCCGGTGCCGTTGAACTTGCGCAGGTCGCGGACGACGCACTGGAGGGATATCCCGATGCCGGAACGCTTCCTGCGAGGTTGCGGCGTCTGCAGGGGCGGATCAGCCAGGGACGGGAGTACGAACTCACCCCTGCCGAGCTTCGGCTCCTTCCTTTCCTGCGAACCCACCTTTCGCTCCAGGACATCGCCGATCGCGTGTACCTCGCGCGTCCGACCGTCAAGACTCACGTCTCGTCGATCTACGTCAAGCTCGGCGTCGCCGGCCGCTCCGAGGCAGTCGAGGTCATCGAGCGGGCCGGCCTCGAATCGACAGCAGCACGGTTCGCCGCGACGATTCCAGATCTGGACTGGCGTCGTCACGCCGAATCGCTGTCGGCTGCCAGGCCAGGCCGTGCGTTGGGGTTGGTCCGAGGCTGAATCACCCTCACGGTTCATCCTTTTTGGCCGATGCGGGATGGGGGTTGAGGACCGTAGGCTCGAATGAACGCAAAAGGAGTCAGACCATGAGTAAAGACAACCCGGTGTTCGTGTATGCGGCGGTGTACGGGGGTCGTGATGACGCCGAGGCCGATTACGACACGCTGCTGGACCTCCATTCCGCCGATCTGGTCGGCACCTACGACGTCGCGCTCGTCTACAAGGACGACGAGGGCAAGGTGCACGTGACCAAGCACGAGAAGCCGACCCAGCACGGCGCGTGGACCGGTGCGGCGGTCGGCGCGCTGGTGGGGATCATCTTCCCGCCGTCGATCCTGGTTGGCGCGGCGGTCGGCGCCGCCGCCGGCGGTGGGATCGGGCATGCCATGGGTGGCATGTCGCGCGGTGATGCCAAGGAGTTGGGCGATTACCTGGATACGGGGCAGGCCGCGCTGGTCGTGATCGGCGAGTCCCGTCTACAGGAGCAGCTCGATAAGGCGCTCACCCATGCGGAGAAGAGCCAGGAGAAGGAAATCGACGCTGACGGCAAGGCGCTCGCCAAGGAACTCAACGCGCTGCCCGCCTAGCAGTGGCTCGTCCTGTCCGCCGCGCTCTCGCATCGCCCCTGGTGGTGTGAGAGCGCCCCGGCTCCCTGACAGCTCGAGGCTGCGCCCAGAACTGCATGAGTCACGTCAAGAAAGTATTCGAAGTCAAGTGGCAGGGATTGAACCTCACCCGAGGTGCAGTCTTTGCTGTCGTGCTGGGGCTGATGATCATTGTCGGCGTGCTCCCGCATGACCGGAGATACTTCCTTAGCGCGATCTTCGGGGCGCTGCTCGTCGCGCTGAGCGACCCCGGCGGAAAATACGCCCCGCGGACGCTCGCGATGGCCGCGATGGCCGGAGCAGGTGCGCTGCTGACGGCCCTGGGGTTCGGGATCGGCGGCGGTCCGTGGGGGTTCGTCGTGCTGGCCGCATTCGTGGCCACGTGGCTGGCCGGTCTCGCAGTCAAATACGGCCTACACAGATTCGTCGCGGCCTATCTGCTCAACATCTGGTTCATCGTCGTCCTCGGACTCCCGACGCTGCTCTCCTTCGGCGCTCCGGGCGCCTTCCATTCCGGCCTGCTCCATACCGAACCCTGGAAACAGGCTCTGGCCTGGCTAGTCGGAGCGGCGCTGTGGCTCGTCTACACGTTCATCATGTGGCTGGCCCGCGGACGGCTCCCGGCGCCCCAGCCTGCCCCCGAGATCCCCGGGGATATTTCCCCGAGGGCGCTGAGCCGGCCAATCGTCCTGTTTGCGCTGCTCCGGGCCGTCGCGGTGTCGATCGCAATTGCGATCGCCTTCGGGCTGCAGCTGCCCAACGCCTACTGGATGCCCATTGCCGTCATCATTGCGATGAAGCCTGACCTGCAGCAGTCCACCTTCGCCGCCGTACAGCGGGTCGCCGGCACGGCATTGGGCGCCGGGGTGGCCGCGCTCGTACTGCTGACCGTCCACAACAAGACGGCTTTGGAAGTGATCATCGTTCTGCTGTTCGGGCTGGCGGCGGCGATCCGCTTCGTCAACTACGCCTGGTACACCGCCGCCATGGCCGCTGGGCTCCTGATCGCCATGGACGTGCCCCACCCGTCCAACTTTGCCAGCGAGGGACGCAGGATCCTGTTCACGCTCGCTGGCGTCGGGATCGCCGTCATTGTCATGTTCCTGTCGGACCAACTGAAGAAGCACGGCGTCGCGGCGACCCACCCATCACCGCGCCCCATCACCACCTGAGACCGCCGCCTGCCTTGGCTGCAGCGTTAGCGGCGGGTGGCGATGACGCTGGCGGTGATCACGAGGGAGAGCGCGACCAGGGCGCCGACGGCCGTGAGTGGTGTGATGCCCGTGCTCTGGCGCTCGTGATCGACGAACCCGATGAACGCGAGCGGGATCGCCACGGAGAGAACGAGCAGCGTGGCGCGCAGGACCTGGCGCTTGGTATGACCGGCCTCTCGTTGCTGTTTGGCGGCGGCGATCGCTGCTTGCGCGCTGTCGGGCTTGCTGTCGTAGAAGATCAGCGCGCGCGTCCCGAGGGCACGCGCGCTGCTATCGCAGCCATAGGCCATCGCGAGCATGAAGCTGAGTGGGAACACCCAGGTGACCACCCACACCGTCAGCCCGAACAGGAACCCGATCGCGGTCTTCACCCACGGATGGGCCCCCTCTTGGGCCTCGTCGGAGGGAGCTGAAAGGAACCCGCCGTAGATCAGCACCACGTAGATGCTGCGCACCCATGTACGCCACGGGCGACGCTTGGCGGGCTTCGGGGGCAGCGGAGCTTCGCGCACAGCAAGCAGGGCTGAGCGCGCGGCGTCGACCGTCGGGTGGACCCCGCGGAGGGCCAGCATCTCAGCCGCGGTCTGAAGGTCCCGGGGATCGCGGTCATACAGCGCTGCGATGCGCATCAGCATCCGCGCCTCCTGCCGGAGATACAGGAGGTAGCCGGGGATCAGCGCGATCAGGAACGGCGTCCCGGCGACCGCTCCGTCGATGGCCGCGACCTTGGCGCTATCCGTGCGCACCTGCTCGGCGATGACCGCGCGCGGAGCACCGTCACGCTCCTTGCGGACGCGCTGTGCCCACTCCAGAGATGGCTCGCCCAGGCTGTGGGTGCTGTTGAGCGCGATGCGCTCAGCGACGTGCTCGGGGTCGCGGTAGGCGATCACGGCGAGGTGCCACCCTGCTGCCAACGTGTGCCCGAGCCGCCGTCTTGGGCGCGCGGGGGCGGTGTCCGACGAAGTGTCGGGCACCGGCGGCGCTCCAGCCTTCGCGGAGTCGCTGGGGCCCGGAGTCGGCGGCAGGCCTGGATCGCCGGGATGAGTACTCACGTCTGAACTCCCGTTGCGCGTTGAGCGCTTCCCGGGGCAGCGTGGGGCGTGTCGTTGATGCGGCTCATCGTCTCGTGAGCTCCAGCAGCAGTGACTCGACGCGGTCGAGCCTTGCGGCAACCTGTTGCAGCTGCGGGTCGGCCTGTGCCGCCTCGGCGGGCGCTCCGGATCGCTGCTCGCGCTGCGCGCGGGTCACGAAGGCTGAGGTGATCGCCGCCGTGACGATCGCGAGGAACGCGATCCCCTCGAGCATCACGATCGCGCCAACGATCTTACCGGCGGTGTCCTTGGGCGTCACGTCTCCGTACCCGACCGTCGTCACCGTCTGCAGCGACCACCACATGCCCTCCCAGATGCTCGAGTACTCGCGATGATCAATCGCCCTGATCGCGATCCCACCGCCAACCACGACGAGGGCCGTCGCCGTCACGATCACACTCGCGGCGTTGTGTACAGAAATCGGCTCGCGAAGGAACCGGTTCATACGACGCTCGATCGTCCTCGGCCGTTTCACTCCGGGCACATCACACCCCCGGTCCCGTCGCGCCCGCCATTGCGGACTGACGTGTCAGCTGCACTTCGACTTGCTGGCGTCCGTGAAACTCTTGACTGAGCTCACGACGCTGGCAGCATCAGTCGCGATTCCGCCGACCTGCGCCGCTGACGGGTTTGACGGGACCGCCTTGACGGCACTCTTCAGCGCGGCGACCGACGATTTGACTGCGCTGGTCTGACTCGGGAAATCGCTCTTGGCAGAGCTGACCACCGCGTTGGCATCGCCAGCGATCGTGGTGAGCTGCGACTTCAAAGCGCTGAGGCCGCTGCTGACGTTGACGCTCGACAGTCCTTTGACGGAGTTCTCGAGCGTGGTGCGAGCGGTGCAGTACGCCGGCTTGCTGCTGCTCCCACAACCGGCGAGAGTGATCAGCGTCACGGCGGCGGCTGTCGCGACCGCTGCGCGACCCACGAGACGTTTTGGCGCGTCCGCCCGTCTGCTCGGTTCCATGGCATCACGCTATGACGCGGAGCAAGGCAGTGCATCGGCCAAAAAGGATGAGATCACCCAGCCTCCACTGCCGCACCCTCAGAGACCTGTCTCGGCTTTGATCTTGCCGGACTTCACCGCGTCGGTCAGTGCTTGGTAGTCGCGTTCGTTCTGGTCGGCGTACGCCTTGGAGAACTCGACCAGTGCACGGTCAAAGCTGTGGCCGTTGCCCAGGTAGGCGGCAATCGCGATCCGGTCGCCGCTTCGCGCGTGCGCCCGCGCGAGCGTCCAGCCGCACAGCTTTCCGTAGGTCGCCATGCCCTTGGGGACCATCTGTTCGATCTCCGCTGAACCCTTCCAGTCCTTCAGCTGCCGGGCGTAGAAGTCACGGGGCTTGCCGTCGAGCCCGGTCTCGACGTGCAGCCAGCCGAGGAAGATGTCGCTGTTGGCCTGCATCAACCGTTGTCCGACGACGACCCGCTCGCCGTGGTTTGCGAAATCGCTGGGGCCGAGGAACTCTTCCAGCACCGACGCCTCGGCTTCTTTCATCTGCAGGAACAGCGGATCCTGGCCGTCGCGGCCCATCATCAGCGCGATATACGCGCGGGTGCCGACGCTCCCGACCCCGACCACCTTGCGGGCAAGGTCGCTGAGCTCGAACTGCTCCAGCAGCTCTCTCCGATCAAACTGGAGGGTTTGACGATAATCACGCAGCAGCTGGTGGAGTCCCTCCACGATCTCGTCGCGCTCCCCGTCGGCCGCGAGCTGCTCCAGCGGCACGATCAGCGGCGACTGATCAACGATCCGTGGCTTCCCGTCAACCATGTGGGTCAGCTTGGAGAACGCCGTCATGCTGTCCTTGGTGCGGGCCTTGGCCAGCGTCTTCTCCGTCCGCTTGACTGACTTGGGCTTGAACTGCGACGCGTAGTCCTGGAGCACGTCCTCGATGTCCAGGTGCGAATACCAGACCTCGAGGTTCTGCATCCCGGCAAACGCGGTCATCGCGGTCCGGTACTGACTGACGGTGTCAAGCACGATCTGGTCCTGCTCCTTGGCCTGAAAACCATTGGAGCGCGCCGCGATCAACATGCTCACTGCCAGACGCTTGACGTCCCACTCCCACGGCCCCGGCAACGTCTCATCAAAATCGTTGACATCGAACACGAGCTGCCGCTCGGGCGAGGCGAACACACCGAAATTCGACAGGTGCGCGTCTCCGCAGCACTGCACGTTCAGCCCCGACCGTGGCGTCCCCGCGAGGTCATGGGCCATGATCGACGCCGCGCCGCGGTAAAACGTGAACGGCGAGACCAACATCCGCCCATACCGAATCGGCACCAACTCCGGGACACGACTCTTCGCCTGACGCTCCAGCAACTCCACCGGATCAGCCCGAGTCGAGGGTGGCGCAAATACCGCATGACTGGCACGCGGCACCTCGTTACGCGCCGCCTTACCCCGCGCGACCCGCTCACCGACCGACAGATGCACCACCGGCGCGGCGCGCTTCGCCTTCCCCGCCGCTGCGGCCCCGCGGGGCCCTACCTGGGTGCTGCTCTTCTCAGGAGTAATCGTGGTTGCCATCGCTTATCGCCTTCCTGTGGGCCGGGACCGTCGCACATGGCTCGGGGCCGGTCATCGTGAATCGATCCTGCTGCCAGGACTCGCGCGTGCGTGCTGCCGCGCCAGGCTCGGCGTCGCCGTGCGCGTTCGGCTGACCGGTGATAGTGAGCCGACGGTACGTCGTAGGCGATCGATCCGCATCAGCCTAAATGGCTGATATCTCGGTAGGCCAGCAGTCACGGGCCAGAACATCAGCCTTTTTGGTTGATGCCAGATCGCTCTTCCGGTGTTGGACTAGAGGAGCCCAATTCTGTGTGAGCGGCAGCTGAACCCGAAGGAGGCACCGTGGAACTGGCAGCGGCGCACAAGCTCGCAAGTCGCAACCATGGAGGTCAGCACAACCGCTTTGGTGATCCGGTGATCGAACACGTCGAGCGGGTCGCGGCGGCTGTCCCTGCGAACGCTCAAGCCACTGCGCTGCTGCACGACCTGCTCGAGCTCTCTCCCACGGCGCGCTGGCAGCTACGCCGCCAGGACCTCAGCCGTACCGAGCGGGAGGCCCTGGAGCTGCTGACACACGCTCCGGGCGAAACCTACGAGGCCTACGTCCGGCGGATCGCCGACGCGACCGGGCCGGCGGGAAGGCTCGCGCGAGTCGTGAAATGCGCTGACCTCGAGGACCATCTCGCACACCCATCAATCCCCTCAGATGCGCCCCCTTACGCGTGGGCGCGGGAACTGCTCGCAGAGTGTGAACATACGGCGCAGACCACCCCAGGGACGCCACCTCCCGCACGTCGGCCCGCAGCGAGGCACCGTACGGTGGCCACGGACTCGGCGAGGTCGTAAGTCATGACTCACGACACGAGAGCGGGTCCGCCGGTGGCTTAGCGGGCTGTGGAGAGCCGTTGGGACGCCGCCCGATTTAGCCGATGCACCATCGGCCTCCCGAAGACTCTGTAACTCGGCACCGCCAGCGAGACGCGCTGATCGTCTCGATGCTTGGCTACGCCGGTTTGCGTCCAGTCGAGTGTCGCGACCCTTGCGCGGCACCATGCCGGGACGATGCGAGAACTGGAAGGCATGCCTCGAGTCCCCGCCGCCGAGGCGATTCGCCAGGCCCGCGAGGCAGTCTGCGGGACGCACTGAGGACGCAGCCCGCAAATCGACGGTGAGGGGGGATGAGCGAACCCCTGCAACTACCGGAGTGGGCGATACTGGGCTCGAACCAGTGACCTCCGCCTTGTCGAGGCGGCGCTCTCCCAGCTGAGCTAATCGCCCGGGAGGAGGCTAAATGTAGCGGAGCGGGGCGGCCGGAGCGGGCGTAGACTGAGGGCCCATGCGACGCAGTCTGCTCAAGCTCGGGGCGGCCGGTGCGCTGTCCGCGGCGCTGCTGGCGGTCCCGGGTGCCGGCGCTGCCGCCACCGCGGCCGCCGTGGGCGTGCGCCCGGGGGTGGGCGGGCCGCACAGCGCGTTCACGGTCAGCGTCCCCATCCCCGCCCAGACCGGGACGCTGGGCACGCTGCATCGCTCAGACATCCTGAGCGCCGCCGGTCCGCGCCGGCCCGGTTGTGTCTCCACCGCCCGGATGGCGCTGGCGCCGGCGGCCGCCGGCAGCGTGATCCGGGTGCGGCTCGTGCCCGGGCGGCGGCCCGCCCGCTGGTGTGCGGGCACGTTCCGGGGCGTCATCACCGAGACGCAGTCGGTGACCTGCGGGGGTGGCGGCATCCGCCTGGCCTGCCCGATGCTGATGATCCGTCCGCGGACGATCGGCCGCTTCCGGTTCGTCGTCCGCGGCTGAGCGGCTCCGCTCAGCGCAGGTAGACGGCGAAGAAGTCCCGGTCGTCGGGCGTCAGGTAACGGGTCAGCGGCCGGGTCATGCTCGCCAGCAAGGCGCTCGGCGTGCCCGCGTCCGGACGGGCGTAGGAGTTGAACGTCACCCAGTAGGAGTTGATGTCCAGCTGCATGGCCCGCACCGCGCCCGCCCGGATCAGGATCTGCGCTAGCGAGCCCACGGTCTGGTCGTTGGCGGCGGCGTAGATGAGGTCGCCCCGGGCGTCGATTCCGATCCCGGAGCGCCAGACCCGCACCGCATTTCCCAGCGTGGCTCCCCATTCGGGGCCGTCGCTCAGATTCGGGTTGGGGCGTCCGCCCTCCACAATCAGGGGCAGGTTCTGGCGGGCGTAGTCGACGTTGGCGGGGTTGCGGGGTCCCCACTGCCAATCCTGAATGTCGATCCGGCCGTCGGTGTAGTGCACGAAGGTGGCCATCCCGTTCTGCAGGGGCGCGTAGGTGTGGCCGCCGACGGCGAACCCGCCGTGAGAGTCCTGGAGCTTGAAGCCGCTGTTGAACGTGGCCAGCAGCCGTCCGCGCAGCGCCGGCGGCACCTCGGTCGGGCCCCGGCTGGGAATGGTGACCGAGGGCTCAAGCTGCCCCGGATACAGGACGATGGAGGTCCGCCGGGGGTCGATCCAGGCCACGCCGGCCACCATCTGGGGGTAGGCCGGGTCGCTGCGGAACTGGGTGATCTGAACCGGCGCGTTGGTCCCGCTCCAGGTCTCAGTGGGCACCCAGACGCCCTCGCCGGCCAGGCGCGGGGAGATCAGCGGCGTGATGTCCCGAGGATGGATCTGCGAGGTGCCGTGCGCCTTGAGCGACAGCCGGCGCAGCGCGGGCCCGCCCGTGGACGGCGCGTTCATCGAGTAGTACCAGCTCTCGATGGTGGTGGCGATGCCGGCACCGCCATGGTCGCGCAGCCACTCAAAGGTCCGGATGGTGAAGCTGGAGTTGGAGGGCCCGGCCATCGTGGTGCCGAACGAGATGACGATGGGGAGCAGGCAGATGGCGACCGTCAGCCACAGCACCCGGCGCAGGCGCTGGCCGCGGCTGAGGAGCGGTGGCAGGGGGCGCGGCCGGGCCCCGGAACGGCGGGTGGCGGCGTGGGCAGGGGTGGACATGAGCGAGGACGGTCGGCGGCCGGGCATCGGCCCTGGTTGCACGTTCGCCTCCGCCGCTCACCATCCTGCTCAGGCTGGGACGGCTGAGAGGAATCTCATGGCGGCCGAGCAGGCAAATCGCCGGTGACGACGAAGCGAGCAGTCAGGGATCGACCATGCCCAAAGCGCAAGCGGCGCCGCGCGCAGACTCTGCGGCCGAGCCCTGGTTTGAGTGGACATCACCCGCGCCCCGCCGGCGGGCGGCCACTCGTCCCAGGACTCGCCCCGGCCGGGGCGGCGAGCGCCGCCGCCGCGCCGACCACTTTCGCCGCCGTCGCCGCGATCTGCTCGTCGACGCCATGCTGGCGCTGGTGCTGGCGATCATCCTCATTTCCATGACCGCCGGACTCGGCATCCTCCTCCTGCTGGTGGTGCCGATGGCGGGCGTGCTGCTCGCCCAACCGCTGGTGCAGCGTCGGCGTGCCCGCCGCTCCGCCCAGAGCCCGGCGCGGGGCGGCTCCCGGCGACGGCGGGCTCGGTCAGCGCGCGGCTAGCATCCCCGCGCACATGGACTACGAGCTTCCTGACGGGACGACGCTGTCCCTGCCCGCGGGGGCCACGGGGGCGGACGCCGCCGCCGCCATTGGCGCCGGCCTGGCCCGGGCGGCGCTCGCCATCAAGGTGGACGGGGAGCTGCGGGATCTGGCGCGACCGCTGCCGGAGTCCGATGGTCACCATCCGCAGCTGGAGATCCTCACCGAGCGCAGCGGCGATGAGGCGCTGGCGCTGGTTCGCCATGACGCGGCCCATGTGCTGGCCGAGGCCATGCTCACCCTGTATCCGGGCGTGAAGATCTCCATCGGCCCGGCGATCGACAACGGCTTCTACTACGACTTCGAATTCCCCCCCGGGATCACCGTCAACGACGATGACTTCCCCCGGATTGAGGCCGAGATGCGGGCGCACATTCAGGCCGGCGAGCCGTTCGTCCGGGAGGACGTCTCGGTGCAGGAGGCGCTGGAGCGCTTCCGGGCCGAGGATCAGCCCTACAAGGTGGAGCTGATTGAGGACCTGATCAAGAACGAGGGTGCGGGGACCGTCTCGCTGTACACCAACGGGCCCTTCACCGACCTGTGCCGGGGCCCGCATGCGCCCACCACGAAGCGCATCAAGGCGTTCAAGCTCCAATCGGTGGCCGGCTCCTACTGGCGGGGCGACGCCAGCCGGCAAATGCTCACGCGCGTGTATGGGACGGCGTTCTTTTCCGAGAAGGACCTCAACGAGTACCTGGAGCGCCTGGAGCGGGCCCGCGCCAACGACCATCGCCGGCTCGGCCCCCAGCTGGGACTGTTCCAGTTCTCCGAGGTGTCGCCCGGGGCGGCGTTCTGGCTGCCGGCCGGGACCGAGGTGTTCAACTCGCTCGTCGGGCTCAGCCGGGAGATGGGCCGCGAGCGCGGCTACACCGAGGTCAAGACGCCCCAGATCTATGACAGTTCGCTGTGGAAGACGTCAGGGCACTGGGACAAGTACGCGGAGAACATGTTCATCACCGAGTACGAGGACCGGCAGATGGCGGTCAAGCCGATGAACTGCCCCGGGCACTGCCAGCTGTATTCGCTGCGGCCGCACTCCTACCGGGACCTTCCGGTCCGTTACTGGGAGCCGGGGCTGCTGCACCGGCGTGAGCCCAGCGGGACCCTGCACGGCCTGCTCCGCGTCCGCCACTTCGCCCAGGACGACAGCCACATCTACTGCACCGAGGACCAGATCCAGGCGGAGGTGGCCGCCGTGCTGGACTTCGCCTTCGCCACGTATCGGATCTTCGGCCTGGACGTCCGGCTGGAGCTCTCCACCCGGCCTGAGCAGCGGATCGGCGCCGACGAGCTCTGGGATCGCAGCGAGGCGGCGCTGGCCAACGCGCTGGACGAGCTGGGTCTCCAGTACACGGTGAAT
This sequence comes from uncultured Solirubrobacteraceae bacterium, assembly GCA_963753235.1. Lineage (GTDB taxonomy): Bacteria > Actinomycetota > Thermoleophilia > Solirubrobacterales > Solirubrobacteraceae > Palsa-465. The sequence continues at coordinate 1,232,589 of CAVWBJ010000003.1, forward strand.
GAGGGCGACGGCGCCTTCTACGGGCCGAAGATCGACATGCACATGACCGACTCGCTGGGCCGCTCCTGGCAGCTGGGGACCTGCCAGCTGGACTACAACATGCCGGCCCGGTTCGGCCTCACCTACACGGGCGCCGATAACGTCGAGCACCAGCCGGTGATGATCCACCGCGCGCTGATGGGCTCCTACGAGCGCTTCATCGGCATCCTGCTGGAGCACTTCGCCGGCGAACTGCCGGTCTGGCTGGCTCCCGTCCAGGCGATTGTCCTGCCCATCGCCGACCGTCATCTGGACTACGCGGGCACGGTACGCGGCCGCCTCGCCGAGGCCGGGCTGCGGGTGGAACTGGACGATCGCACCGAATCGGTGGGACGCAAGATCCGCGACGCCGAACTGCGCAAGATCCCCTACATGCTGGTGGTGGGCGACAAGGAGGCTGACGCCCAGGCGGTCAGCGTTCGGGAGCACCGGGGCGGGGACACCGGGACGGTGCCGCTGCAAGACTTCTCCCAGCGCCTGCTCACGCAGGTAAAAAGTCGCGCTGCCTGAGCCGATCCGCCGCTATACTCCGTCCCGTTGATTTATACCTACACCACCCGGCGCGGCCCCGCTTGAACCTCGCCGCCGCGCCAACCAAATAGTGCCGGTACCCCGCAGATTTGACCGGCGCCTGCCCGAGCGGGATCTCACTCGGATCAACGACCGCATTCGCGTGCCTGAGGTACGGCTCGTGGGTGAGGACGGTAAGCAGATCGGCGTCATCAAGACGTCCGAGGCGCTCGCCTACGCCCAGGAGCGCGACCTTGACCTGGTTGAGGTCGCCCCGGACGCGCGTCCGCCGGTGTGCCGCGTGCTCGACTACTCCAAGTACAAGTACGAGCAGGCTCAGAAGCAGAAGGCCGCCCGCAAGCACCAGCAGCAGATCACGATCCGCGAGATCAAGTTCCGGCCCAAGATCGCCCAGAACGACTACGACACCAAGAAGGGCCATGTGGAGCGCTTTCTGCTCCACAAGGACCGCGTCAAGGTCACGATCATGTTCCGCGGCCGGGAGGTCACCCACCCGGAGCGGGGCACGGCCCTGCTGGAGAAGCTGGCCGACGAGCTGTCCGAGCTCGCCATCGTCGAGCAGCGACCCATCCAGGACGGGCGCAACATGACGATGATGCTCGCTCCCAGCAAAGCCATTCTGGCCGGCGAGAAGGACGGCAAGGGCGACGCGGCGGCCGCCGAGTCCGACGCCCCGCCCGCTGACTCCACCGGCCCCTCCGCCGACTCTGGCAGCGCCTCCGCCGACTCTGGGAGCGCCTCCGCCGACTCTGGGAGCGCGTCCGCTGATTCCAGCGCCGCCCCCGCCGATGCCGCGCCCGCCGATGCCGCGCCCGCCGATGCCGCGCCCGCCGATGCCGCGCCCGCCGAGGCCGGTTCGCCGAGCCGCAGCGACGCGGCCGCCTGACCGGCCGTCGGCCGAGCGTCTGCTTTACTCTCCGACGCAATGCCGAAGATGAAGACCCATTCGGGCGCGAAGAAGCGCTTCAAGCTGACCGCCAATGGCAAGGTCAAGGGCCGCCACTCCTTCACCAGCCACATCCTGGAGAAGAAGTCGCCCAAGCGTAAGCGCCGTCTGGGTCAGCCGGCCGCCATCTCCGAGCACAACTACAAGCAGGTCAAGACGCTGCTGGGAGCCAAGCGCTCATGACCCGGGTCAAGCGTTCCGTTCACGCGCGCAAGAAGCGTCGCAGCACGCTGGAGCTCGCCAAGGGCTACCGGGGCGATGCCAGCCGGCATTACCGGACCGCCAAGGAAGCGGTGCTCAAGGCCGACCAGTACCGGTACCGGGATCGCCGCAACCGCAAGCGGGACTTCCGCCGCCTGTGGATCACCCGCATCAATGCGGCCGCGCGCCAGAACGGCCTCTCCTACTCCCAGTTCATGCACGGGCTGCAGTCCGCCGGCGTGGAGCTGGATCGCAAGATCCTCGCCGACATGGCCGTGCACGACGCCGATACCTTCCGACGCTTTGCCGACCGCGCCCGTGAGGCGCTGGCGGCCGGCTGAGCTCAGGCACACCGACCCACCAGCACCGCCACTCGGGCGCCGCTTCTCACGAAGCCGGCGCCTTTTTTTATCTCTGATGACCATAGGCAGCCCCCACAACGAGCACCTCAAGGAGATCCGCAAGCTCAACCAGCGTCGGCGGGAGCGCGAGCGGACGGGCCGGTTCGTGGCCGAGGGCGAGGACCTGCTGGCCGCGGCCGACGCCGCGGGATGGCCGCCGGTGGGGCGTTACGCTGCGGCCGGGAGCGGCCTGCCCGGGACCGAGGTGGAGCCCAAGATCCTGGCCGCCGCCTCCGAGCTGGGGTCCGGGACCCGGACGCTGGCCGTCTACACCGAGAACTGGGCGCCCGCGCCCACCGGGCCGCTCTGCGTCTACCTGCATGGCGTCCATGACCCGGGCAACGTCGGCACCATCCTGCGCTCGGCCGAGGCGTTCGGTGCCGCCTGCGTGGCCATCGGGCCCGGCACCGCCGATCCGTTCGGTCCCAAGGCGGTGCGGGCCAGCATGGGCGCCATCTTCACGGTGCCGCTGGCGCGGGCTGAAGCCGTGAGCGGACTGCCGGGTCGCACGGTCGCGCTCGACGGGGCCGCACCGACTCCCCTGCACCAGGTCGACCTGACCGGTGACGTCACCCTGCTGATCGGCGCCGAGCGCGACGGCCTCCCGGACGACATCCTGACCGCCGCCGACATCACCGCCCGGATCCCGATCGCCAGCCACTCGCTCAACGCCGCCATGGCGGCCACGGTCGCGCTCTATGAGGCGTCTAGGATCACAGCCGGATGACGCCCGCAGCGATCTTTCCGGCGAGCCTGGATGGCGAGCGATCGCGCAAGGCGGGCGCATGAGCAGCACCGACCGCATTGACGAGATCCGCCGGGAGGCCGAGGCGGCGATCGGCTCCGCCGGCAGCAGCGAGTCGCTGGAGGACGTCCGCGTCCGCTACCTGGGACGCAAGGCCGAGCTGCCCAACCTGCTGCGCAACGTCGCTCAGCTCCCGCCGGAGGAGCGCGCCGCCACCGGCAAGGCCGCCAATCAGGCTCGCCAGGCCCTGGAGCGGGCGATCGAGGAGCGCGGCGGGCAGCTGGCCGGCGCCGAGCTGGAGGAGCGCCTGGGCGCCGACCGGGTCGACGTGACGCTGCCGGCCGACCCGCTGCCGGCGATCGGCCGTCTGCACCTCATGACCCAGACCCGGCGGGAGATCGAGGACGTGTTCGTCGGCCTCGGCTTCAACGTGGCCGAAGGGCCCGAGGTGGAGACCGTCTACTACAACTTCGACGCGCTCAACCACGCGCCCACCCACCCGGCCCGCCTGCTCACCGACACCTTCTACCTCAAGCCGGCGCACGACATCTTCGACCCCAACACGCTCCTGCTCCGGGTCCACACCTCGCCGATGCAGGTGCGGGCGATGGAAAACCAGCCGCCGCCGATCTACATCATCGTCCCCGGACGCGTCTACCGGCCGGACTCCGACGCCACCCACACGCCCCAGTTTCACCAGATTGAGGGCCTGGCCGTGGACGAGGACGTCACCCTGGCCGACCTGAAGGGGACCCTGCTCACGTTTGCCCGCGCCATCTTCGGCGAGGAGCGCCAGGTGCGCCTGCGCCCCCACTTCTTCCCGTTCACCGAGCCCAGCGTCGAGGTCGACGTCTCCTGCTTCAACTGTGTCGACGGGATCACCGCCGACGGCCGGCGCTGCCCGCTGTGCAAGGGCACCGCCTGGATCGAGATCCTCGGCTCCGGGATGGTCGACCCCAACGTGCTCGCCCACGTCGCCGGTCATGGCTACGACCCGGAGAAGGTGCAGGGGTTCGCCTTCGGTATGGGGATTGAGCGGATCGCCATGCTCAAGCACGGGGTGCCGGATCTCCGCCTGTTCTACGACAACGACGTCCGCTTCCTGGAGCAGTTCTAGATGTCGGGAGAGGGGCGCTAGTGCGCGTACCGCTGGAATGGCTGCATGAGTACTGCGCGCCGGAGCTGAGCGCTTTCGCCCTGGCCGATCGGCTGGCCATGACCGGCACCGAGGTGGAGCGCGTCGAGGCCCACGGCGTGACCGCCCTGGAGAACTTCGTGGTCGGCAAGGTGATCGACGCCCGCCCGCATCCCGACGCCGACCGGCTGCGGGTGTGCCAGGTCGACACCGGCGACGGTGCGCCCTCCCAGATCGTCTGCGGCGCCCCCAACGTCGCCGCCGGTCAGACCGTGGCGGTGGCGCGCCCCGGGGCGGTCATGCCCGACGGCACCAAGCTCAAGGTGGCCAAGCTGCGCGGCCAGCCCTCCAACGGGATGATTCTGGCCGAGGACGAGGTGGGGATCGGCACCGACCATAACGGGATCATGGTCCTGCCGGATGACATCCCGGCCGGGACGCCGCTGGAGCGCGTGCTGCCGCTGGCCACCGACGTGCTCGTCCTGGAGATCACCCCCAACCGCCCGGATTGCCTGGGCATCTACGGCGTCGCCCGGGAGGCGCATGCGGCCACCGGCGCGTCGCTGGCCCCGCCGCCGTGGCGGGAGGATCCCGCCGCGGCCTCCGCCGGCGACCGCGCCGTACACGAGGTCATCCAGATCACGGTGGAGGACCGCCAGCGCTGCCCGCGCTTCACCGCCCGCGCCTTCACCGACGTGACCATCGGCCCGTCCCCGGCCTGGCTCAAGGCGCGGCTGATGGCCGCCGGGCAGCGACCCATCTCCAACGTCGTCGACATCACCAACTACGTGATGCTGCTCACCGGACAGCCGCTCCACGCGTTTGACCTGGACCGGATCGCCGGCGGGCAGCTCACCGTGCGCCGTGCCCGGGATGGCGAGACGATGGACACGCTGGACGGCCAGACGCGCACGCTGGACTCCGACATGCTGCTGATCGCCGACGGTGACGGAGCCACCTCGATCGCCGGGATCATGGGCGGCGCCCGCTCCGAGGTGGGGCCGGACACCACCCGGGTGCTGATGGAGGCGGCCAACTGGGAGGGCGCCAGCACCCACCGCACCTCGCTGCGGCTCGGCCTGCGCAGCGAGGCCTCGTCGCGGTTTGAGAAGCACCTGCAGCCCGAGCAGGCGATGGAGGGGCAGGCGATCGCCACGCAGCTGATGATCGAGCTGTGCGGAGCGCGGCTCGTTCCCGGGACGATCGACATCGGCGGCGAGGGACCACCGCCCCGGACGATCGTGTTGCGCGATGCCCGGGTCAACGGGCTGCTCGGGATTGAGGTCGCTCGCCAGCGGTCCGCCGAGATCCTCACGGCGTTGGAGTTCGGCGTGGCCGACGCGACCGACGGGCTGGAGGTCACCGTTCCCGCGTTCCGCCGGGCCGACGTCACCCGCGAGGCCGACCTGATTGAGGAGGTGGCGCGGCTCGGTGCGCTCCAGGAACTGCCGGCCACGCTGCCCTCCCGCCACGGCGCCTCCGGGCGCCTGACCGAGGTGCAGCGGCTGCGCCGCCGGGCCTCCGACGCGCTCACCGCCCAGGGCCTGCACGAGATTGTCGGCTGGAGCTTTGAGAGTCCGGAGACGGCCGAGCGCCTGCGTCTGGCCGGGCGGCCGGCGGTGGAGCTTGAGAACCCCATGTCCAGTGATCAGTCGCGGCTGCGCCGCACGCTGCTCGGCTCGCTGCTGGAGGTGGGACAGCGCAACCGCTCCCGGGGCACCTCGGCGCTGGCCCTGTTTGAGGCCGGTGCTGTTTATCTGCCCGGCCGCGACCGCACCCCGGACGAGCCCTACCACGTCGCCGGGGTGCTCTCTGGCGCGGTGCGGCCCGCCACCTGGCGTGACCCCGAGCCGCCGGCCGCTGACTTCTTTGCCGCCAAGGGGGTGCTCGCCGGGCTGCTCGACGGCCTGCACGCCGACTGGATGGTCACGCCCGCGGGCGCCCCCGAGCCGTTCCTGCATCCGGGCCGGGCGGCCCAGGTGACCGTGGGCGGGGCGCCGGCGGGGTGGGTGGGGGAGATCCATCCCTCGGTGGCCGCACTCTGGGACTGGGCCGATCCGATCGCGGCGTTTGAGCTGAACCTGGACGTGGTGGCGCAGGCGCTGAGCGGACAGGTCACCCGGTACGCCGATCTCACCAGCTTCCCAGAGGTCCGTGAGGACCTGGCGGTGATCGTGTCCGACACCATCCTGGCCGCCGAGGTGCTCGCTGTGATCCGGCAGGCGGGGGGCGCGCTGCTCGCCGGCGCCGAGGTATTCGACGTCTACCGCGACCCGGAGCGAATCGGGCCCGGCCGGGTGTCGCTGGCGGTGCGCCTGCGCTTTCGCGCGGCAGATCGCACGCTCACCGACGAGGAGGTGGCCACGCGCCGGCGCAAGATCACGGCGGCGCTCACCGAGCGGCTGGAGGGGCGGGTCCGTGACTCCTAGCGTCGCCGTCTTCGGCGCCGCCGGATACGCCGGCGCGCTCAGCGCCCGGCTGCTGCACCGCCACCCGTCCTTCATGCTGACCACGGTCACGGCGCGTTCGGATGTCGGCCGCCGCCTGGATGACATCTACCCCCACCACCGCGTCCCGCTGGTGCTGGAGGAGCTTGATCTCGACCGCCATGCCGACGTCGACGCGGCCATCGTCGCCTACCCGCATGGCGCCGCCGCCGAGGTGGTCGCGGAGCTGCATCGCCGCCGGGTCAAGGTCGTCGACCTGAGCGCCGACTTTCGCCTGCGTGATCCGGACGTCTATGCGGAGTGGTACCGGCCCCACCCGGATCCGTCGCTCATCGCCCAGGCGGCGTACGGGTTGCCCGAGCACTATCGCGACGAGATCGCCGATGCCGCCATCGTGGCCAACCCGGGCTGTTATCCGACCGCCGCCGTGCTGGGATTGGCGCCGCTCGCCCGCGCCGGGCTGATCCAGGATGTGGTGATCGACGCCAAGTCCGGCGTCTCCGGGGCCGGCCGCGGCGCCACCGACAAGACCCACTTCGTCACCGTCGATGAGAACCTCAGCCCCTATGGGGTGCCGCGCCACCGCCACACGCCGGAGATTGAGCAGGAGCTGGCCGCGCTCGGCGCCAACGTGACGATCACCTTCACCCCGCATCTGATTCCCCTGGACCAGGGCGAGCTTGTCTCCTGCTACGTCACCATCCCCACCCACCCGGCCACCGACCCCGACGACGTGGCCATGATGTACCGCGAGACGTACGCCGATGAGCCGTTTGTGGAGGTGGTGAGCGGGCCGCCCGGCGTGCGCGACGTCCGGGAGACGAACATCTGCCGCATCTCCGTCCACCGCGACGAGCGCACCGGGCGCGTGATCGTGTTCTCGGTCATCGACAACCTGTGGAAGGGCGCCGCGTCCCAGGCCGTCCAGAACCTCAATCTCATGTTCGGCCGCCCCGAGGGGGAAGGAATCAGTTGAGCCCGTTCTTCTCCAGCCGCTGGGTCCCCCGCCCGGACCATGTCACCGAACTGGACGGCGACGGACTGCCCGCCGGGTTCCGCGCCTCCGGCGTGGCCGCCGGCATCAAGCCCTCCGGGGCTCCGGATGTGGGGCTGCTGGTGTGCGACAGTCCGGCCGCCACCAGCGCGGCGCGGTTCACGGCCACCGGCGCCCAGGCTCCGCCGGTACTGCTCTGCCGCGAGCGCTGCCGGCTGGGAGCGCTGCGCGCCGTGGTGGTCAACGCCGGCAACGCCAATGCGGCCACCGGGCGGCCTGGGTTTGAGAACGCGGTCAAGATGCAGGGCGCCGGCGCCCTGGTGGCCGGCGTCAAGGAGGATCAGGTGGCGGTGTGCTCCACCGGCGTGATCGGGGTGCCGCTGCCGATGGAGAAGGTCACCAAGGGCATCGTGGAGGCCTCCCATGCGCTGTCGCCGAGCGGTGACTCGGCGTTCTCCACCGCCATCCAGACCACCGACGCGTTTGAGAAGCGCGTCCGGGTGGCGGTGACGCTGCCGTCGGGGACGGTCACCATCACCGCGCAGGCCAAGGGCGCGGGCATGATCTCGCCCCGGTTCGCCACCCTGCTGGTTTTCGTCCAGTCCGATGCGCTGCTGACCGCAGAGACCTGCGACCTGCTGCTCGGCGTATGTGTCAAACGGTCGTTTGAGCGGATCTCGGTCGACGGCCAGCTCTCCACCAACGACACCGTCATCCTCCAGTGCAGTGGTGAGTCTGGGGTCCGGATTGAGCCGGAGACCGAGGACGAGCTCCGTTTCGGCGAGGGCCTGGATGCGGTCATGCGCCAGCTGGCGCTGCTCGTCACCCGCGACGGCGAGGGGGCCCGGCGGGTCGGACGAGTGGTGGTCCGGGGGGGAGACCGGGACGGGGTGGACGCCGCCGCGCGTTCGGTGGCCAATTCCTCCCTGGTCAAGACCGCGCTGTACGGCGGCGATCCCAACTGGGGCCGGATCATCCAGGCGGTGGGTCAGGCGCTGGGTGGGCGGGGACCGGTGACACCCCTCCCGGTCGACATCAGCATTGAGGGCGTCCCGGTGTGCTCGGCCGGCGCGCTCGTCCCCCATGACGCGGCCGCCCTGGCCCAGGCCGTCAGCCGGGATGAGGTGGAGTACGAGATCGGCCTGCCCGGCGAGGGCGCCGAGACCGAGGTCTACTTCTCCGACCTCGGCCACGAGTACGTCACCATCAACGCGGAGTACACGACCTGATGGGCCGCTCCAGTCGCCGGCCGGGGTTTTTGACCCCAGATGTCAGTGAGCCCCCACAACCCCCGCACCCGGGAGCACGGTGCCGATGAGCATGCGCGACGTCGGCACGCTGCTGGAGGCGCTGCCCTACATCCGCGAGTTCCATGGCAAGACGGTCGTCATCAAGTACGGCGGCGCCGCCATGACCAACCCGGAGCTCAAGGAGGAGTTCGCCCGGGACGTCGTGCTTCTCAAGTACGTGGGGATGAACCCCATCGTCATCCACGGCGGGGGGCCGGAGATCTCCAGCTACATGCGCCGGCTCGACCTGCCGGTGCGGTTCGTCGACGGCCTGCGGGTGTCCGACGCGGAGACCGTGGAGGTGGCCAAGATGGTGCTGGTGGGCAAGGTCAACAAGGACATCGTGCTCCTGCTCAACCGCCACGGACAGCCCGCCATCGGGCTGTGCGGCGACGACGGGTCGCTGTTTCGCACCGCCCGGCAGGCGTCGCCCTCGGGACAGGACATCGGCTTTGTGGGACGCATCGAGCGCGTGGACGTCGATGTCATCAACCATGTGGCCCAGGACTACATCCCGGTGGTGGCCTCGGTCGGCGCCGACCGCGAGGGCAACTCCTACAACATCAACGCCGACGAGGCCGCCGGCGCCGTGGCCCGGGCCCTGGGCGCCTACAAGATCATGTTCCTGACCGATGTGCCCGGCTGGCTGCGAGACCCTGAGGATCCGGGGACGGTGATCTCTGAGATCGGCGCCGACGAGGTGCAGGCCGCGCTGCCCCAGGTGGCCGGCGGCATGCGCCCCAAGCTCGCCGCCTGCCTGGAGGCGATCAACGGCGGGGTGTCCTACGCCCACATCGTCGATGGCCGGGTGCCCCATTCCCTGCTGCTGGAGCTGTTCACCGACGCCGGCCAGGGGACGAAGATCGGCGGGGTGGGAGGGGTGGGATCCAAGTCATGACCCTGTCCGAGCTGCAGGAGCTGGAGCGCCGCTATGCCGTTCCCACGTACGTGCGCAACCCGGTGGAGTTTGTCCGGGGCGAGGGGGTGCGCCTGTGGGACGCCGACGGGCAGGAGTACCTGGATTTCCTGGCCGGGATCTCGGTGCTCAACGTCGGCCATTGCCACCCGCGGGTGGTGGAGGCCGTGCGCGAGCAGGTCGGCCGCCTGACCCACGCCACCAACCTGTACTACACCGCGCCCGCGCTCCGGCTGTCGGAGCGGCTGTCGGAGAGTTCGCTGGGCGGCAAGGTGTTTCTGTGCAACTCCGGCGCGGAGGCCAACGAGGCGGCGATCAAGCTGGCCCGGCGCGCCCGGCCGGGGGGCAAGATCATCGTCCTGGAGGAGGCGTTTCACGGCCGCACCTACGGTGCCCTGTCGGCGACGCCGCAGGAGTCAAAGCAGGCGCCGTTTGCGCCGCTGGTCCCCGGGTTTGAGGTGGTGGCCAAGCACCCGGCGGAGCTCGCAGCGGCCGTCGACGAGGACACCGCCGCCGTGCTGCTGGAGCCGATTCAGGGCGAGACCGGCATTCACCCGCTCCCGGCCGAGCTGCTGGCCGCCGCGCGCGCGGCCTGTGACCGGACCGGCGCCCTGCTCATCTTCGACGAGATCCAGACCGGGATGGGGCGGACGGGAACCCTGTGGGCGTATGAGCACACCGAGGTGGTGCCGGACGCGCTGACCTCGGCCAAGGCGCTGGGCGGGGGACTGCCCATCGGTGCGCTCGTCACCGCCCCGGCGTACGCCGACGTGTTCCAGCCGGGCGATCACGGCTCCACGTTCGCCGGTGGTCCGCTCGTCGCCTCGGCCGCGCTGGTGGCGCTGGACATCTGCGCCGACCCGGAGCTGCTGGCCCGGGTGCAGACGCTGGGCGAGCGCCTGGCCGCCGCTCTGACCGAGCTGCCGTTCGTGGCCAACGTTCGGGGCCGCGGTCTCATGATCGGCACCGATCTCGTTGCCGGCGTCTCCGCGCCAGAGCTGGCCCAGCGGGCGCTGCTGGAGCAGCGGCTGGTGCTCAACGCCACCGGGCCGAGCACCATCCGGTTTGAGCCGCCGCTGATTGTGCAGGAGGCCGAGATCGATGACGCCGTCGCCCGGCTCGCCGCCCTGATGCGATGACCGCACCGTCGGCGAGCCCGGTCACGCGCGCCAAGGTCGATGTTCCGCTTGCTCCGGACATGCGGGCTGACGCCGCGGCGGTGGCCGTCCTGCGCCGCCTGCTGGCGGTCATCGCCGACAACGTGGACGGCTCAATCGCCGGCGAGGACGACGAGTACCTGCACCAGCTGCGCATCGCCGTGCGCCGCTCGCGCACCGTGCAGCGCCAGCTGGCCGGCGCGTTCCCCGCCGAGGAGCTGCCCGGGTTCCGCTCGGATTTCCGGTGGCTGCAGCAGGCCACGGGACCGGCGCGCGACCTTGACGTCTATGTCTCTGACTTCTCTGCGCTGGCCGACCTGCTGCCCGAGCGCCTGCGCCCGGACCTGGACCCGCTGCGGCCGGTCCTGCTCCACAGCCGCATGAGCGCACGGGCCGACCTGGAGCGTGCCCTGCGCTCGCCGCGGACCCGGCAGCTGCTGGAGGACTGGGACCGGCTGCTGGAATCGCTGGTGGAGCTTGCACTGGAGGACCGGCCGGGGGCCACCGAGCCGATCGGCCATGCGGCCGGCGGCCGGATCCGCCAGGTGTACAAGCGGATCCTGGCCATGGGCCGCGGGATGGAGCCGGCCAGTCCGCCGGAGGCCTACCACGAGCTGCGCAAGAAGGCCAAGGAGCTGCGCTACCTCCTGGAGCTGTTCGGCCTCCAGCTGTTTGACGAGACCCATGTGGCGCCGATGGTCAGGGCCCTCAAGGCGCTGCAGGATGTCCTCGGCCGCCACCAGGACCGCGAGGTGCAGATGGCGATGCTGGCCGCGCTCGCCGACGAGGTGGTCTCACTGCCCGGTGGGGGGCGGGCCGGGCTGGCCATGGGCGTGCTCGTCGATCGCCTGTCGCTGGACGAGGCCGCGGCCCGGGAGGAGTTTGGCGCCCGGTTTGCCGAGTTCGCCTCCCCTGAGCAGCGCTCGCTGGTCAAGCGCGTGTTCGTTTAGAACGTCGGCCGGCGGTCCCGTTCCGCCGCGGCTTTGGGGCGAGAGATACTGTTTGCAGCGGCAGGGGCTCTGCGTCCCAACTTCCAGTACCTGGCGAGGAGGAAGGCCAATAATGAGAAGTGATGACGGGTCACGGGGGGGCGGAGGCTCCACCGCGGTGGCCGACGCCGAGCTGGCGGATCTGCTGACCGCGCTGCGAGCCGCGCGTGATGGTGACTTCTCCGCGCGGGTGGTGGCCCCCGCCGACGGCCCGCTGGCCGAGGTGGCCGAGGCGTTCAACGGCCTGCTGGAGCGCAACGACCGGATGTCCCGGGAGCTGGTCCGGGTCGGCAAGATCATCGGCCGCGAGGGACGCATGACCGAACGCGCCACGCTGGACGGCGCCGGTGGCGCCTGGGCGATGAGCGTGGAGTCGGTCAACGCGCTCATCGACGACCTGGTGCGGCCCACCACCGAGGTGGCCCGCGTGATCGGGGCCGTCGCCGACGGCGACCTGTCTCAGAAGATGGCCCTGAAGATCAGCGGCCAGCCGGTCCAGGGCGAGTTCCTGCGCATCGGCACCACCGTCAACACCATGGTCGACCAGCTGTCGGCGTTCGCCGACGAGGTGACGCGCGTGGCCCGGGAGGTCGGGACCGAGGGCAAGCTCGGGGGTCAGGCGGAGGTGCCGGGGGTGGCCGGGACCTGGAAGGACCTGACTGAGTCGGTGAATTTCATGGCGTCGAATCTGACCAATCAGGTGCGCAACATTGCGCAGGTGACGACGGCGGTGGCGCAGGGGGATCTGACCCAGAAGATCACGGTGGATGTGAAGGGTGAGATTCTGGAGCTGAAGAACACCATCAACACGATGGTGGATCAGCTGTCGTCGTTTGCCGATGAGGTGACCCGGGTGGCCCGGGAGGTGGGCACCGAGGGCAAGCTGGGCGGCCAGGCCGAGGTGCAGGGGGTCTCGGGCACGTGGCGGGGGCTGACCGAGTCGGTCAACGGCATGGCGAACAACCTGACCGATCAGGTGCGCAACATCGCCCAGGTGACCACCGCGGTGGCCCAGGGCGACCTGTCGCAGAAGATCACGGTGGAGGCCAAGGGGGAGGTGGCGGCGCTTGCCGACACCATCAACTCCATGACCGACACCCTGCGGGTGTTCGCCGAGCAGGTGACCAGCGTGGCCCGGGAGGTCGGGACCGAGGGCGTGCTCGGGGGTCAGGCGGAGGTGCCGGGGGTGGCCGGGACCTGGAAGGACCTCACCGAGTCGGTCAACGGGATGGCGAACAACCTGACCGATCAGGTGCGCAACATCGCTCAGGTGGCCACCGCGGTGGCGCAGGGCGACCTGTCGCAGAAGATCACGGTGGAGGCCAAGGGGGAGGTGGCGGCGCTGGCCGACACCATCAACTCCATGACCGACACCCTGCGGGTGTTCGCCGAGCAGGTGACCAGCGTGGCCCGGGAGGTCGGGACCGAGGGCGTGCTCGGGGGTCAGGCGGAGGTGCCGGGGGTGGCCGGGACCTGGAAGGACCTGACTGAGTCGGTGAATTTCATGGCGTCGAATCTGACCAATCAGGTGCGCAACATTGCGCAGGTGACGACGGCGGTGGCGCAGGGGGATCTGACCCAGAAGATCACGGTGGATGTGAAGGGTGAGATTCTGGAGCTGAAGAACACCATCAACACGATGGTGGATCAGCTGTCGTCGTTTGCCGATGAGGTGACCCGGGTGGCCCGGGAGGTGGGCACCGAGGGCAAGCTGGGCGGCCAGGCCGAGGTGCAGGGGGTCTCGGGCACGTGGCGGGGGCTGACCGAGTCGGTCAACGGGATGGCCTCCAACCTGACCGATCAGGTGCGCAACATCGCCCAGGTGGCCACCGCGGTGGCCCAGGGCGATCTGTCGCAGAAGATCACCGCCGACGCCAAGGGCGAGATCCTGGAGCTCAAGAACACCATCAACACCATGGTGGAGCAGTTGCGCTCGTTCGCGGCCGAGGTGACCCGGGTGGCCCGGGAGGTGGGTACGGAGGGCAAGCTGGGCGGCCAGGCCGAGGTGGAGGACGTCTCGGGCACGTGGCGGGGGCTGACCGAGAACGTCAACCTGATGGCGGCCAACCTCACCACCCAGGTCCGCAACATCGCCCAGGTGACGACCGCCGTGGCCAACGGCGACCTGTCCAAGAAGATCACGGTGGAGGCCAAGGGCGAGGTGGCGGCGCTGGCCGACACCATCAACACCATGGTGGAGCAGTTGCGCTCGTTCGCGGCCGAGGTGACCCGGGTGGCCCGGGAGGTGGGTACCGAGGGCAAGCTGGGCGGCCAGGCCGAGGTGCAGGGCGTCTCGGGCACGTGGCGGGGGCTGACCGAGAACGTCAACCTGATGGCGGCCAACCTGACCGATCAGGTGCGCAACATCGCCCAGGTGACGACGGCGGTGGCGCAGGGCGATCTGTCGCAGAAGATCACCGTCGACGCCAAGGGCGAGATCCTGGAGCTCAAGAACACCATCAACACCATGGTTGATCAGCTGTCCTCGTTCGCCGACGAGGTGACCCGGGTGGCGCGCGAGGTGGGCACCGAGGGCAAGCTGGGCGGCCAGGCCGAGGTGGAGGACGTCTCCGGCACTTGGCGGCGCCTCACCGAGAACGTCAATCAGCTGGCCGGCAACCTCACCACCCAGGTCCGGGCCATCGCCGAGGTGTCCACCGCGGTGACCCAGGGGGACCTGACCCGGTCGATCACCGTCGAGGCCCAGGGGGAGGTGGCCGAGCTCAAGGACAACATCAACCAGATGATCGCCAACCTGCGCGACACCACCCAGCGCAACCAGGAGACCGACTGGCTGAAGACCAACCTGGCGCGCATCTCCGGGCTCATGCAGGGCCAGCGTGAGCTGGCCACGGTCACCCAGCTGATCATGTCCGAGCTCACCCCCACCGTGTCCGCGCAGCACGGGGCGTTCTTCCTTACCGAGACCGATGCCGACGGCCAGCCGCGGCAGCTGCGGCTCATTGCCAGCTACGGCTACACGCACCGCTCTGACGTGCCCGACCGGTTCGGGCTGGGAGAATCTCTCGTCGGCCAGGCCGCCGTGGAGCACAAGACGATCCGGATCGACGACACGCCGGAGAACTACATCCGGGTCAGCTCCGGTCTGGGCCGGGCGGCGCCGGCCAGCATCCAGATCATGCCGATCCTGTTCGAGGATCAGGTACTCGGCGTGATTGAGCTCGCCTGGCTGCGTGCGCCCAGCGACATCAACCGCACGTTCCTGGAACAGCTGATGGAGACCCTCGGCGTGGTGCTCAACACCATCATCGCCAACATGCGGACCGAGGAGCTGCTGCAGCAATCCCAGTCGCTCAACGCCGAGCTGGAGCAGCAGGCCCAGCTGTTGGAGCAGCGCAACCTCGATATTGAGGGCAAGAACCGGGAGATTGAGCTGGCCCGGCTGGGACTGGAGGAGAAGGCGGCCCAGCTCGCCCTCAGCTCGCGCTACAAGTCCGAGTTCCTGGCCAACATGAGCCATGAGCTGCGCACGCCGCTCAACAGCCTGCTCATCCTGTCCAAGCTGCTGCTGGACAACGAGTTCGGCAACCTGACCGAGAAGCAGCTGGAGTTCGCCCGGACCATCCGCGCCGCCGGCTCGGACCTGCTGGAGCTGATCAACGACATCCTGGATCTGTCCAAGATCGAGGCCGGGAAGATGGACCTGCTGCTGGACACCATCCCGCTCGCCGACGTCTGTGCCTACGTGCAGCGGACGTTTGAGCCGGTGGCGGCTGACAAGGGGCTGTCGCTGAACGTGGTGCTGGCCGATGATGTGCCCGCCGCCATCGTCACCGACGAGCAGCGCCTTCAGCAGATCCTGCGCAACCTGCTGTCCAACGCGTTCAAGTTCACCGCGGAGGGCGGGGTGACGCTCCGCATCGAGCGCGTCGCGGAGGACGGGCTCACCTTCACGGTCATCGACACCGGAATCGGCATCGCCGCCGACAAGCTGGCGGTCATCTTCGAAGCCTTCCAGCAGGCCGACGGGACGACCAGCCGGACCTATGGCGGGACCGGGCTGGGGTTGTCGATCAGCCGAGAGCTGGCCCGCGCCCTCGGCGGCGAGCTCAGCGTGGAGAGCACGGTCAACCAGGGCAGCGCGTTCACGCTGCGCCTGCGCCTGGATCCGGCGGCCCGGGTCGGTGCGCTCCCGGCCGGCACCCTCCCCACCGGCGCGCTCCCGGCCGGCACCCTCCCCACCGGCGCGGTCCCGACCGGCACGCTCGCCGGCGGGCCGATGCCAAGCCTCGACCGGGCGGCCGACCCGGCCGATGGCGGCGGCGCCCGGCGGGTGGCGGTGGCGGGATCCAGCGCGGGGGCCCCGGTCCGGCCGGTGACGGCCACCCGGCGGCTGCTGGTCCTCGACCGGGGCGGTCTCGCCCTGCACGCCATCCGCGGCCTGGTGGGGCGCGACCACGGGGTGGAGCTGATCGCCACCGAATCCCCGGACGAGGCGCTGACCGCGCTGGAGGCGGCCGTCCCGGATTGCCTGATCATCGGCTCACGCCTGTCCAAAACGGCCGTGTTCACGCTGCTGGACGATCTGCGGGGCCGTGACCAGGTGGCCCGGCTGCCGGTCATCCTCCGCCTGGACCGGCGGGTCACCGACCGGGACCGGGCCCGGCTGCACCGCTATGAGCCGACGCTGCTGCCCCGGGTGGCCGAATCCGATGAGGCCCTGGCCGCCGAGGCCGCCCTGCTGCTCCATCCGGCCTCCGGGCCGGCGGTGGCCGGGCCGGAGCTTGCACCGGCGGGGCAGGATCCGGAGGCTGCGGGGCGGCGGCTGCGGGGTCGCATCCTCATCGTCGACGATGATGTGCGCAACCTGTTTGCGCTGGCCAGCCTGCTGGAGGACCGCGGCCTGGAGGTCATCTTCTCCGAGACCGGCCACGAGGCGCTGCAGATTCTCGGCACCGACTCCAATATCGACCTGGTGCTGATGGACATCATGATGCCCCAGATGGACGGCTACGAGACCATCCGTGCCGCCCGGGCGATGCCCGAGCTGCGAGCCTTGCCGATTGTGGCGGTCACCGCCAAGGCCATGCAGGGGGACCGGGAGAAGAGCATCGCCGCCGGGGCCTCGGACTACATCACCAAGCCCGTCGACCCGGACAAGCTCATCTCGCTGGTGGAGGGCTGGCTCCATGTCTGAACACCCCGATCTGGCGCGACGGCCGGACTCAGAGAACGTCGTGGAATCACGCGTCAATCCTGATCCGGGACCCACAGCCGGTGTTGATGAGGGGGTCGGCGGTCACGGCGGTGCGGAGGCACCGGAGGAGGGCCCCCTCGGCATCCTGCTCGTCGACGACCACCGGGAGAACCTGGCCGCCCTGAAGGCGGTGCTGGAACCGCTGGGCGAGCGGCTGGTCACCGCCGAGTCCGGCGAGCAGGCGCTGCGCGCGCTGCTGCGGGAGGAGATAGCGGTCATCCTCTTGGACGTGCGCATGGCCGGCATGGACGGGCTGGAGACCGCCCGCATCATCCGCAACCGGCCGCGGACCCGCCACATCCCCATCATCTTCCTCACCGCCCAGGCCTCAGAGGTGGAGGAGATCACCCTCGCCTACGCCACCGGCGCCGTCGATTACGTGGTCAAACCGTTTGAGCCGGAGATCCTCCGAGCCAAGGTGGCGGTGTTTGTGGAGCTCAGCCGGGAGCGGGGAGAGCGGGTCCGCCAGTCCCGGGCACGGGCCGAGGCCGAGGCGGTGACCCGGACGGTGCGCACCCTGCAGATCCTGTCCGACGCCGCACTCTCGCACCTGGAAATGGACGGGCTGGCCGACGAGCTGCTGGAGCGGGCCGGAACCCTGTTCCAGGCCGACGCCGCCGCCCTGCTGCTCCGGGACGAGAATCATCCGGGCCTGGTGCTTCACGCCCACCGCGGGGCCGCGCTCCCGGTGCCCGCCGAGGGGTGCGTCGGCCTGGGCACCGGCCTGCTGGGGAGGCTGGCCGCCGATCCTGAGCCGGTGCTCCTGCGCGGCGAGGAGATCTGGCCTCCGCCCCCGGCGGCACCCGCTCCTCCGCCCCCCGGGGAGCCCGCCGTGACCAGCCTGCTGGTGGTGCCGCTGGCCGTTCCCGGTGAGCTGCTCGGCCTGCTCCTGCTCGGGGCCTGCGACGAGCGCCGGTTTGACACCGGCGACCTGGAACTGCTCACGCTGGCCGCCGACCGGATGGCGATCGCCGTCGATCACGTGCAGCGGTTTGCTCACGGCCGCCTGCTGGTCCAGACGCTGCAGCGCAGCCTGCTCCCCGAGCGCCTGCCTCACCACCCGCGGCTCCAGCTGGCCGCGCGGTACCTGCCGAGCGGGCTGGCCGCCCAGATCGGCGGCGACTGGTATGACGCGCTGGAGCTGGATTCCGACCGGACGGCGGTGATGATCGGCGACGTGGTGGGCCACGGGGTGCGGGCGGCCACCACCATGAGCGAATTGCGCAACGCGCTGCGAGCGTTCGCCGTGGAGGGCCACAGCCCGGGGGCGGCGCTGCATCAGCTGGACCGCGTGGTGCTGGCCACGATGGGGCCGGGCATGGTCGCCACCGTTCTGTACCTGGTGGTTGATACCGCGGCCGGGACGGTCACGGTGGCGCGGGCGGGACATCCTCCACCGGCGCTCCGGGCCACCGATGGCCGCGTGACGCTGCTGGAGACCGACGGGACCCTGCCGCTGGGGATTGATGAGCGGCCGTCGGCGGCGGAGGCCAGCTATCCGATGGGACCTGGGGAGACCCTCCTGCTGTTCACCGACGGGCTGGTGGAGCGCCGCGGGGAGTCGATCACGGTCGGGATCGATCGTCTGCGTGACGCGCTCGCCTCAGCCCCGGAGGATGTGGAGGCGCTCTGTGACCACGTGCTGCGCGAGACCCGGGCCCAGGACGGCAACACCGATGACGTGGCGCTGCTGGCGGTGCGACTGCTGGCCGAGCCGGCCGGACCCCTTCAGCTGACGCTGCCCGCCCGGCCCGAGTCCGTGCCCCTGGCCCGGCACCGCCTGCGGGCCTGGCTGGCCGCAGAGTTTCCCGACCTGGACCGGATGACCCGTGGTGACCTGGAGGTCGCCTGGTCCGAGGCCTGCACCAACGTCGTCCGTCATGCCTACGGCCCCCGCGACGCGGTGTTCGCGGCCTCGGCCTCGGTGGCGGACGGAACCATCTCGCTCGTCGTCTCCGACAGCGGCGGGTGGCGACCGCCCCGGGGCCGCTACGGAGGCCGCGGCCTGGCCCTGATGCGCCAGCTGTGCGACGAGGTGCTGATCGACCGGCGCGCCGACGGGACAACGGTGACGATGCGGCGGGCCCTTCCGGTGTCGGAGGCGGCCTGATGGCGGACGGCGAACTGATGGCGGAGGACGACCGCAAACCGGCCACCGACGGGGGCGCCGGCGGCCATGCGCCGGAGCCGATGGCTCACCACTCCGCCTGGGAGCCCCAGCGGATGGCGCACCCCAGAGACCTCGCCCACGTGGCCCTGGATGAGCGGGACGGCGTCACCGTGGCCACCGTCAGCGGCGAGATCGACATGTCCAGCGTCGATCACGTGGCCGCTGCTCTCACCGACCTGTCGAACCTGGCCATGGGGCTGGTGGTGGACCTGCGCGGCGCCGACTACCTGGACAGCTCCGGCATCTCCCTACTGCACGACCTCGCCCTGCGGCTGCGGCAGCGGACTCAGATGCTGATCATTGTGTGTTCGCCCAGCTCCGCCCCCCGGCGGATGCTGGAGCTCACCGCGCTCGACTCCCAGGCGGTGGTGATGGACGACCTGGAACCGGCGATCGACGCCGTGCGGGCGGCCTACGCGGACGGTCCGGAGGTCGACGGGGTGGTGTGAGCGGCCCGCGCGTACTCGCGGCGCGGCTCGGCGTTATCAGAAAGTGACAATCGATTGTGGCCGAGCGAGGTGATCCGGGCGCTGGACCCGGTCGATCTGGCCACGCTGGCGACAAACGTGTTCTCACTGAGGCAGTTTTGTCGCCGACGTCGAGGGGTGGGGGCGATGCCGGCTGGCGCCCCCATCACCGGGATCAGATCTTCACAACGGCCGCGATCTGTACGGCAGCCTCCCTGGAGGCGTAGCGGGCCAGGACCTCCGCCACGTCCGTTCGCGAATACCCGTGAATAATTGCCCGGTGCCCGCGGTAGCATCGGAGCAATGGGTTACAAGGTTCTTGGTTACGCCGTCTGGCAGGGCACCAAGTGGTATCTGCGCCGGAACATGAGCGGCAGGACGGCCGCCGTGGTGGCGGTGGCCGGCGTGGCTCTGGCTGCAGGTGCGGCTGTTGCCACCCGGCAGGCGACCTCACATCAATAAATCGTAAGTTTGGGCAGGTCCCCGGCAGGGACTTGCCAACCCACCGGCGAAACGGGATGCGTGGCCGCCATGCTGGACAGCACTGCGGCCCATGTCCGTCATGACCGACTCCGCACCCGCCGCCTCTCCCGTCGCCATCGACCGCGTCGATCGCGTCCGTGGAGAGGGCGAGGGAATCCGGCTGCGGATCAGCGGCCGCCCGCTTGACCCTCAAGCTACGGTTGAGGTTGATCCCCTGCTGGTGGTGACCGTGGACGGACGCCGTCACCGGTTCCCCGCCGTCCGAGACAGCGGTCCCACTCTTCCGGAGGAGCGCTGGGAGGCGACATTTGAGCTGCCGTCCTGGGCCGAGCCCACCCGCCTCGGCCAGGCCGCCCTCTGGCTGGGCCCGCTGGTTGTGCCGGTGCCGCCGCCCGGCTCCGGCTCCCTGGGGGGCGCCGCGGCAGGGCCCCCGGCCCGCCCGGCGGCCGCCCCCACGGCGCCGCCCCAGCCGCCGTACCACGCGCGGGTGCCGGCCCCACCCGCGCTCGGCGAAGCCACGCCGTGGCCCCCCGCGCCCTCGCCGCACTCGGCCTTGTCCTCGTCCCCGCCTCCGCCACCGTCTCCGGCGTCGCCCGCCACCCCGGCGGAGTCCACCGCCCAGGAACCCGCCGCCGACCTTCGCCAGGAGCCGGTCGTCGACAGCGGGCGCACGGGTCCGCTGGCTGAGCTCCTGTTCAAGGAGAGCGTCACCGCGCTGCATGCCGAGCTTGACCAGCGGGCCGGTGAGGTCGCCCGCGTGCGCGGGGAGTTGGCCGACGCCCGGGCCGAGCTGCAGACCCGGGCGGCCAAGCAGGCCTCGCTGGAGTCAGCCCATGCCGACCTGCGGGCGCAGCTGCAGCAGCTGATGGACGCCGCCTCCGGTCAGCGACGCGAGTTTGACCGGCGGGCCGCGGAGCTGCAGGAACGGCTCACCGAGGCCGAGGCCACACGCACTGACGCCGAACGCGGCCGGGCGGCCGCCCAGGAGGAACGGGACGCCGCCCGCAGCGAGCTTCAGCAGGAGCGGACCCGCGCGGCCGACGAGCTGGACCGTGAGCGGGTCCGGGCCGCCGAGGAGCTGGCGCGGGAACGGGCCCGGGCGGGGGACGAGCTGGCCCAGGAGCGCGCCCGGCTCGCCGAGGCGGTCGCTGCCGAGCGCGCTCTGGCGACCGAGCAGCTCTCGGCGGTGGTGGCCGAGCGGGATGCCCTGGCCGCCCAGGCCGCCGAGCTGCGTGATCAGTTGAGCCGATACGCCGGTGGCCAGCAGCGTCACGCCGCCGATCTCTCCGCCCTGCGGGAGCAGTTGGCCGCCGCCACCGTCGCCCGCGAGGCCGCGGTCGCGGAGGTGGCGGGCCTCCAGGCCGAGCTGCACCGGCTCGGCTCCGAGCTGGCGGTGACCCGCGAGCAGCTGGAGGCGCACGGGGGAGACCTGGGCGAGGCCCAGCGACTGCTGGCCGATGCCCGGGCGCTGACCGAGCAGCTCCGCGGCGAAACCCCGCACTGAGCGGGAACCGGCGCCGCCCACGGCGACATCCGTCCGCGCATGCCCGTACCGTCGCGCGCATGAGTGATCTGCCGGGGTCGGCCGCCGTGGGGATCGAGAGCGTGGAATGGGCGGCCGAGAGCGGCGGAAACCTGACCCTGCGGGTCACCGGCCGCTGGCGCCGCCGCCGACCGGCCTCCACCGGCCAGCCGACGCTGGTCATTGAGGCCGAGGGGCGACGCCATCGCTTCCCGGCCCTGCCGGAGCCCCCCAGCGTCGGCGGCACCGGCCCCGGCGTGTGGCGGCTCGGCTTCACCGTTCCCGGCTGGATGGCACCGGACCTGGGGCGAACCTGGCTGCAGTTCGGGACCGTGGTGGTGCCGCTGCCGGTGGCCGTGCCCGCTCCGGGGGAGGTTCTGGCCAGCTGGTCCGAGCCGCGCCGGAGCCCGGCGGAGCCGGCGGAGCCGGCGGAGCCGGCGGCGTCGCCCGCGGCGGGGGCCGCCGAGCCGGCAGCGCAGCCACCCACCGGCCCTCCACCCGCGGGGCCGCCGCCCGCCCCGGAATCCCCACCCGCTCGTGCGTCTGAATCATCCGCGGCGCCACCCCCGCCGGCCCGCGCCGGGGAAGCGCCGGCGCCGCCGTCCGATGCGGAGCCCCCCATGCCCGGCCCGCCCGAGCCACCGGCCCGCCGACCGCCCGCCGCGGAGCCGCCCCCTCCCGGTCGGCCCACCCTCACCCCGGTCCCGGCGCTTCCGGAGCCGCCGCCCCTGGAGACGCGGGTGGCCGATCTGGCCTCCCGGATCGAGTCCCTGGAGCGGGAGCTGGCCACTGCCCGCGCCGACCGTGATCGGCTGGCTGGGGCCGCAGCGGAGGGAGACCGGGACCGGCGTCGCGCCGAGCAGCGGGCGCACGCCGAGCAGGCGCTGCGCCAAGACATCGCCCAGCAGCTGGCGGCGACGGCCCAGGAGGCGGAACGGGCCCGTCAGGCGATGGGGGACCTGGCGGCCGCCGAGGAACGGATCCGCGCGCTGGAGGAGGAGCTCCGCCGCGCCCGCCGGCGCGGCGACGAGGCCGAGCAGCTGGCGGCCGCGGCCCAGATGGCTCGAGACCGGGCTGAGCGCGAGCGGGACGAGCACGGACGCGAGTTGACGCGGGCGCGTGAGGCGGCGGCCCGGGCGGCCTCCTCAGAGGGGGCGCGGCTGGCGTTTGAGTCCCGGTTGCGGCAGCGCCGCGTCACCGCCACCGGACGCGTCGCCGCTGAGCCGGCGCGCGCGGCGCTGTGGCCCGAGCCCGGACCGCCGCCGCCACCGCCACCTGAACCGGTGCCCCCACCGATGCCGGAACCCCCACCGATGCCCGGGCCCCCGCCGCCCGTACCAGAGCCCCCGCCGCCGCTGCCTGAGTCCCCGCCCCCACCCGCTCTGCACGGTGGCGGGGACGCCGGCGGCCTCCTGGTCAACCTGCGCCAGGAGCTGACCGCCCGCGCCCGGATCGAGGCGGCGCTGCGGTCACGGGTCATCGACGTCGAATCCCGCCTGGCCGCACGCGTCCTGCTGGAGCAGCGCACCAGCGCGCTGCTGCGGGAGCTGAGGGCGGAGCTGGACACGCTGCGCCGGGCGCTGGCGGGGGAGCGGACCCGGCGCGGCGAGGCCGAGGCGGTCGCCGCCCAGCTGGAGCGTGAGCGATCGCTCCGCCTGAGCGCCGAGGAGCGGCTGGCCGAGCTGGATCGCCAAATGGCAGGGCAGCGAGCTGCCTCCCAGGTCGCCCATGCCGCCATCGGCGAGCTGCGCGCGGCGCTGGCGCAGCTGGACAGCCCGCCAGACGAGGCGGGGCCCGCCGCTGCCGGCCAACCCACCGTCGACTCGGCCGCCGGTGACCAGCCCGCGCCTCCGACGCCCGGCGATCCGCCCGTCGCTCCGGCCGGCGCCACCCTGGAGCCCGCTCGGCTGAGTGACGCGCTCTCCCGGCTGCGGGAGACGATCGCCCCGCAGGAGCCGGTACCGCTGCCCGGCGCGGCGGCCGCGTCTGCCACCAGGCCATCCGCACCGGGCGCCGAGCTGGCGCCCGCCCCGCCGGCCGCACCTCCCCTGACCGAGCTGCTCGGCCGTCCGTCTCTGGAGCCCGCCTTCCGGCGGCTGGTGAACACCGACGCCGAGGCTGCCGGACGGCTTCTGCTGGAGCTGCTGCCGCTCCAGCGGGTCGCCTACCCGCACCCGGTCGCCTATGACCTGGTGCTGGAGATGGGGCGCCCCCGCGCCGGCCCGCTCCGGCGATGCGTGACCGTCACGGTCGCCGACGGCGCTCCGGCGATTGCGGTGGCAACCGCCCCGCGCGCCCCCAGCCACGTCGACTTTCAGGTCTACGGCGACCCGGCCCGGATCGCCCGGCTGCTCACCGCCGGCTGGTTTCGCCGCCGCTTCAGCCGCCGGGTGGCCCGGGTCCGCGGACGGCGGGACGGCGTCGCCGCGCTGCGCGCCCTGCTGGCAACTCCGCTGGACCTGGCGGAGCTGCACCGGGCCGGCATCCGCTTGGAGCCGGCCACGGCGTTCGCGCTGGTGGCGGCCATGATCGACCCGGTCTGGACGCGGGGTCAGCAGTTCACGCTCGTGCACCGGGACCCCGGGGCGGCGTCCACGTTTTTGATCGTCCGGGATGGCTCGGCGCCGCGGGCGACGCGCACCGCGCCGGCGGCCGGCCCGGTGGCCACCGTGGCCTGTCCGGCCGGGCAGCTGCTGGCCGCGCTGGCCGGCGACACCCCTGCGGGCCTCACGGTGCAGGGCGACGAGCGCGTGCTGGCCACGGTCCGCCAGTGGATCACGCTGGCCCAGAGCCATTGATTCCCGCTCTCTGCGGACGCGGCCGGCGACAGTGTCCGGGCCGGTGCCTAACCTAGGGCTCCGCCGCCATGCCGCCCGCCTGCGCCCACCTTCACGTCCACTCCGAGTACTCGCTGCTCGACGGTGCGTGCAAGATCGATGCGCTGGCCAAGCGGGCCGCCGAGTTCGACCAGCCGGCGCTCGGTCTGACCGACCATGGGGTCATGAACGGCTCGGTCGAGCTCTACACCGCCTGCCAGAAGCAGGGGATCAAGCCGATCGTCGGCTGCGAGGTGTACATGGTCGACGACCATGCGGTGCGGGCGCCGGGCAAGTTGGACCGGTATCACCTGACCCTTTTGGCCGCCGATCAGACCGGATACCGGAACCTGGTCAAGCTGTCGTCCGCCGGGTTCCTGGAGGGCTACCAGCGTGGCAAGCCCTCCGTCGACATGGCCCAGCTGGCCGCGCACGGCGAGGGGGTCATCGCCCTGACCGGGTGCCTGGCTTCCCGGTTCTGCCGCCATCTCGCCGAGGACGAGGTCGGCCAGGCCGAGGCCCACGCCCGGGAGCTCATGGACGCGGTGGGGCCGGACAACGTCTACTTCGAGGTCCAGAAGAACGGGCTGACGATTCAGGACAAGTGCAACGAGGGCATCGGCCGGATCGCGCGGGAGGTGGGCCGGCCGCTGGTGGCCACCGGCGACGTGCACTACCTGCGCCGGGAGGACCACCACCACCACGCGGCGCTGCTGTGCGTGCAGACCAAGTCGACGCTGGCCGCGCCGAAGATGAGCTTTGACACCAACGAGTTCTACCTGCGTTCCAGCCAGGAGATGGCCGAGGTGTTTGCGCAGTGGCCGGAGTCGCTGCCGACCACTCTGGAGATCGCCGAGCGCTGCAACGTCGAGATCGAGCTCGGCCGCCAGCTCATCCCCACCTACCCCACGCCCGACGGCACCGGGGAGATGGAGTTCCTGCACCGCCTCGTCGACGAGGGGCTGCGCGCCCGTTATGGGGACCCGGTGCCCGCCGCGGCCCGGGAGCGCGCCGACTACGAGCTCAGCGTCATCGACCGGATGGGGTTCAACGCCTACTTCCTGATCGTCTGGGACTTCGTCAAGTACGCCAAGGACAGCGGCATCGCCGTGGGGCCCGGCCGCGGCTCGGCCGCGGGGTCGATCGTGGCCTACTGCCTGCAGATCACCGACGTCGATCCCCTCCGCTATGACCTGCTGTTTGAGCGTTTCCTCAACCCCGAGCGGGTGTCCATGCCGGACATCGACATGGACTTCTCGGTGCGCGGCCGGGAGCGGGTCATCCGCTACGTGACCGAGAAGTACGGCAAGGAGGCCGTGGCTCAGATCATCACGTTCGGCAAGATGTTCCCGCGCGCCGCCACCCGGGACGCCGCGCGGGTGCTCGGCCATGACTACGGGGTCGGCGACCGGCTGGCCAAGCTCATCCCGGACCCGATCATGGGCCGGCCGCCGAGCTTTGCGGAGTGCCTGTCAGCGGGACAGCCGCTGCGGGCCGAGGTCGACAGGGATGGGACGGCCAAGCAGATCGTCGACGTGGCCCAGGGGCTGGAGGGCATCGTCCGCAACTCCTCCATCCACGCCGCCGCCGTGGTCATCTCCGATCGGCCGCTGACCGACATCCTGCCGCTGCAGATCGCCGACGCGGGTGCGGACGAGAACGGCGACCGGGTGTTCCGCACGGTCACCCAGTTCTCGATGAAGCCGGTCGAGCAGCTCGGCCTGCTCAAGATGGACTTCCTGGGCCTGCGCAACCTGGATGTGATTGAGGACGCGCTGGACATCGTGGCCCGCTCCACGGGCGAGCGCCCGGACATGAGCACGCTCCCGCTGGATCATGGCCCCACCTACGAGATGCTCGCCCAGGGCGACTCCATCGGCGTGTTCCAGTTTGAGTCCGAGGGCATGCGCGAGGCGCTCAAGAAGGTCCGTCCGACGGAGTTCGACGACCTGGTGGCGCTGGTGGCCCTGTACCGGCCGGGGGCCATGGACCAGATCCCCACCTACGCCCGGGGCAAGCAGGACCCGGAGGCGATCACCTATGCCGACGAGCGGCTGCGGCCGATCCTGGAGTCGACCAAGGGCGTGATCCTCTACCAGGAGCAGGCGATGCAGATCGCCAAGGAGCTTGCCGGCTTCAGCGGGGCCAAGGCCGACGACCTCCGCAAGGCGATCGGCAAGAAGAACCGGGAGGCGATGGCCAAGCTCAAGCCGGAGTTCGTGGCGGGCTGCCGCCAGTCCGGGACGGGCGAGTCGGTGATTGAGATGCTCTGGCAGACCAATGAGCGCTCCGCCGACTACTCGTTTAACAAATGTGCGTCTGGCCAGACCCGCGTGATCCTCCCCGACGGCACCCGGATGCGACTGTCGGAGGCGTTCAAGAAGCAGCCGGCCGAGTTGATGTCGATGTGGGCTGACGGGACGGTTCGGCCCCACAGGGTCGCGAAGATCGTGAAGACCGGCCGCAAGCAGGTCTACCGGGTGAACTGCGAGAGCGGTCGGCAGATCAGGGTGACAGCGGAGCATCGGCTTCTGACGACCGACGGCTACATCGAAGTGAGAGCCATGACGGTCGGTGAGACGGAGCTGATCACGATGCCGACGATCAGCGAGAAACAGCGGGAGGCCCGTCGGAGGACGATGACGCGGCTGGCCCACAGCGCCGAGCGCGCCGAGTGGGATCGTGTGGCGGCAATCCGGATGAAGGCCTACCAGGACTCCCGTCCGTATGGGGATAAGGCCACTCACATGAAGCGGATGCACGAGCTCCACCCGGAGCTGACCCGCAACGTTGTGGCGGCGATGCACGAGCGTGTCCGCTGGCTGTGGGCCACTGATCCGGAGTGGCGGCAGCGCCAGATGAACAACTCGCTACGCGCGGTCCAGGCGGCCTATGCCACAGGCCCTGGCTACGGACATTGCTCGATCGCCTCCAACGGGATGTGGTGCGCCAGCTGGCCCGAGCGAGAGATGTGCGAGTGGCTGATCGACGAGGGGATCGAATTCGAAATGCACAAGGCGCTCCCGAGTGGGCGGATGTGCGACTTCTACTTCGACGGCGTCTATTGGGAGATGGACGGAATGGATCGGGTGTCGGCGTACTTCGAGGCGAAGTACGGTGACCTGCCGTATGTCGTCGTCACTCCGGAGGACTTCAAGTTTCGAGTTGCGCGCCACCTTGCCACCGCGCACGCCGAGAACGGAGACCCGGTGGTTTCCATTGAGCCCCTCGGCATCGAAATGACGTATGACGTCGAAATGGCCCCCGGCGGCCCTCTCAACTTCATCGCCAATGGGATCGTCTCGCACAACTCACACGCCGCCTGTTATGCGCTGATCTCGTACCGGACCGCGTGGCTGAAGGCCAACTACCCGGCCGAATACATGGCGGCGCTCATCTCCTCGGTGATGGACACCAAGGACAAGGTGCCGTTCTTCGTGGCCCAGGCCGAGCAGATGGGGATTCAGATCCTGCCGCCGGACGTGAACCTGTCTGACCATGACTTTGTCGTCGTCGACGGCAACATCCGGTTCGGCCTGGATGCGGTCAAGGGCGTCGGCTATCAGGCGGTGGAGGCGATCAAGCGGGCCCGGGAGGAAACCGATCCCGGCCGCCCAGCCCCCAATCGCCCGTTCACCTCCCTGTTTGACTTCTGCGAACGCGTGGACAACCGGGCGGTCAACAAGAAGGCGATTGAGGCGCTCATCAAGTGCGGGGCGTTCAGCTCCACCGGGGACAGCCGGAAGGGCATGCTCATGGTGCTGGAGCAGGCTCAGGCCGCCGGCCAGAAGGCCCAGCAGGACGCGCTCATCGGTCAGGGCTCCATCTTCGATCTCGGGATGGACCTGGGCGGGGGCGATGGGGGAGGGGCCGCCGGCCCCGGCAGCGCCTTCACCGGGCCCAGCCACGCGCCGATCCCCGGTGACGAATTTGACCGCAATCAGCTGCTGGCGGCCGAGAAGGAGTCGCTCGGCCTGTTCATCTCAGCCCATCCGCTCAAGGAGGTGGGGCCGGCGCTGCGGGCCAAGGCCGACAGCACGCTGGCCGAGCTCTCCGCCCGCCGGGACGGCGACTGGGTGACGATCGGCGGGATGGTCACCCAGTCCAAGAAGATCAAGACCAAGAAGGGCGACTTCATGATGTTCGCCACGCTCTATGACCTGGAGACGTCGGTGGAGATCATCGTGTTCGGCAAGACACTGGCAGCATGCGAGGGCGCGCTGGAGACCGATCAGATCGTGATCGTGCGCGGCAAGGTCGATCACAAGGACCGGGACACCACCTGCCTGATCGCCCAGCAGGTGGAGCAGTTTGAGCCCACCGAGGAGGAGGTGCTGGAGGCGCAGGCGCAGGCGGCCCGGCCGGCGCTCTCCGCCAGCGCCCTCCGGCTCCGGCTCAACGCCACCGCGCTGCGCACGTCGGTGCTGCGCGAGCTCAAGGACGTGCTGGCCGGGTTCCCGGGCGAGTCCGACGTGGTCATTGAGCTGAGCACGACGGTGGGACATCGGAGGCTCAAGCTGGGGCCGAGCTTCAGGGTGAGCCGCAACGCGGCCCTGCACGCCGAGCTTGATCACCTCCTCGGGGACGCGATCCTCCCGGAGATGCTGGCCGAGCCGGCCCAGGAGGCGGCCGCCAGCGTCGCCTGAGGCCGGGAACATCCGCCGCAGAGCGGGACGTTTCGGCGACCCGATGCGCTGCCGTCGCCGGCGACCGGGCGATGCCCGGATCACCTCACGTGGAGGTTGATCCCCAGCAGCAGGAGTGGCCACAGGAGGATCGCCAGCAGCGCCGAGACAATCGGCCGGAGGCGGTCGACGTGCGTCAGATAGCCATGCGATGACGCCAGGACGATCCCGACGATCAGCCAGATGATCGTGCCCAGGCTGGGCTTCACGGCTCAGCGATTCGACCGCGCGTAGTCAAGGTTCAGCCACCGTAGCGACGTCAGCGGCGGAAGGTGACATCGACAGGCTGGTTAGCTCGGCAGCCAGGGGCCACGCCAGCCCCCCAGCCCCTTGACCAGCTCGTCGGCCTCGGCCGGCCCCCAGGAGCCCTGGGCGTAGGGGATCACCTTGGACGGGCTGTCGAGCAGCGGCTGGATGATCCGCCAGGACTGCTCGATGTTGTCCTGGCGGGTGAAGTGGCTGGCATCCCCCACCAGCGCGGCGTGGAGGAGGACCTCATACGGGGTGGCCCCCTCGCCACCCTCCTGGGCGAACTCCATGTCCAGCTCAATCTCGGCCGCTCCGGTCCGGTCGGCGCGCTGGGCGTCCAGGATGATCCGGATGCCGGTGTCCGGGTCAATGCGGAACACGATCTGGCTCGGCTCGGGCCGGCGGCGTCCCTGGGGGATGAACGGCAGCCGGGGCGGGTGGCGGAAGACGAGGCGCACCTCGGTTTGGCGGACCGGCAGCCGCTTGCCGGTGCGGATGATGAACGGCACTCCGGACCAGCGCCAGCTGTCGATCTCCAGGCGCAGGGCCGCGTAGGTCTCGGTGTCGGAGTTGCGGCGCACGCCGTCGATATCCCGGTAGCCCTCGTACTGGCCGGGCACATACAGGCGGGGGTCGGCGTCCGGCATGGCTGAGAACACCGCGTACTTGGCGTCCTGGAGGCTGCTGGGGCTGCCCGAGGCGGGCGGCTCCATCGCCGCCGCGGCCAGCGTCTGCATGAGGTGGTTGACCACGACGTCGCGTAGGGCGCCCACCGGATCGTAGAAATGACCGCGGTCCTGGACGCCGAAGCTCTCGGCCATGGTGATCTGAACCGAGGCGACGTAGTTGCGGTTCCAGATCGGCTCCAGGATGGCGTTGGCAAACCGCAGGTAGAGGACCTCCTCCAGCCCCATCTTGCCCAGGAAGTGATCGATCCGATACAGCTGGGACTCGTCGACGTAGCGGTGAAGGTCGGCGGCCAACTGGCGGGCTGATGTGAGGTCATGGCCAAACGGCTTCTCCACGGCCACCCGGCGCCCGCCTTCCAGCAGCCCCGCCTGGGACAGCCCCTTGACCACCAGGGCGAACAGGGACGGCGGGATCTCCAGGTAGAACACCGGGTTGCGGGCCTGCTTGAGGGCGGCGCCCACCGCTTCATAGGTCTTGGCCTCCGAGAAGTCGCCGCTGATGTAGGACAGCCGGGCGGCAAACCGCTCCCAGACGGCGTCGTCGATGGTCTCCCCGGTTTCCTCCACGCAGGTGCGCGCGTGCTGGCGTAGGTGCTCGTCGGTCCAGTCGTCGACGGCGACGCCGATCACCGGCACGTTGAGCATGTCCCGCTGCTCCAGCCGGTACAGCGAGCGCAGCGTCATCTTGCGGGCCAGGTCACCGGTGATGCCGAACACCACCAGGGCGTCGCCCGCGCGCGTGGTGGCGCTCATCGCTTCGCGCTCCGCTTCCGGGAGGCGAGCCCGCGTTTGCGCAACGCAAAGCACAGCTCCACCTCCTCCCGGGTCGGCCCCTGGCGCTCCGGGCCCTGGGTCTCAATCACCAGCGGCAGCTGGTCAAACCGGGGCTCAGACAGGAAGGCCGCACAGCCGCGCTCACCCAGCTCACCGGTGCCGACGTTGGCGTGGCGATCCCGGTTAGAGCCCAGCGGGGTCTGCGAGTCGTTGAGGTGCAGGGCACCCAGCCGCTTGAGGCCCACGGTCCGGTCAAACTCGTCGATCGTCTCGGTCAGCCCGGCGGCGGTCCGGATGTCGTAGCCGGAGGCGAGCAGATGGCAGGAATCCAGGCAAACCCCCAGCCGCCGCCCACCGCCCGCGGCCGACAGGAGGTCGGCGAGCTCCTCAAATGAGCGCCCCAGGGTGCCACCGGCGCCGGCCGTGTCCTCCAGGAACAGGTGGCAGCGGTCGGTCTCGCTGAGCGCCTCTCGGATCACCTGGCCGGCGCGTTTGACCGCCGCCTTGACGTCTCCCTGCTTGGCCGATCCAGGGTGGAGCACGACGCCGGCGGCGCCGATCCCCTTGCCCACCCGCAGCGACTGGACCAGCGACGCCCGGGACTTGTCGCGGATCTCGGCGTCCTCGGAGGCGCAGTTGAGCAGATAGACGGCATGGATGAGCACGGCCTTGATCGAGCTGCCCTTCATGGCGCTGCGAAACGCCGCAAAGTCGTCCTCGTCGTAGGCGGTGGGCCGCCACATCCGGGGCGACTGGTTGAAGATCTGGATCGCCTCACAGGCGCGTTCGGTGCCGCGCTCAATGGCGTTGGGCAGACCGCCGGCCGGTGAGACGTGAGCGCCGATTAGCATGCTGGGTTCATGTCCTTGAGAGTGAGATTCGCTCCGTCCCCCACCGGCGCGCTGCACATCGGCGGCGCTCGGACCGCGTTGTACAACTGGCTGATGGCCCGCGGCCAGGGCGGCACCCTGGTGCTGCGGATCGAAGATACCGACCGCGAGCGATCGACGCCGGAGAACGTGGAGCAGATCCTCGACGCTCTGCGCTGGCTCACCCTCGATTTCGACGAGGGCCCCATCTTCCAGTCCCAGCGGGCCGCCCGGCACGCCGAGGTGGTCGATCAGCTCCTGGCCGCCGGGCGGGCCTATCACTCGTCGGCGACGACCGACGACGTCCGGGCCTACAAGCAGCGCCATGGCACCGACCGCGGGTTCCGGGGCGAGCCGGAGAAGTTCGGCGCGGTCCGCCTCCGGTTCCCCGATCAGGGCGAGACCGTCGTCCGAGACGTCATCCGAGGCGAGGTCTCGTTCCCCAACGCCAGCCAGGACGATCCCATCATCGCCCGGGCCGACGGATCTCCGGTGTACAACCTCGCCGTCGCCGTCGACGACCTGGACGCCGGGATCACCCACGTCATCCGGGGCGAGGATCACCTGTCGAACACGCCGAAGCAGATGCTGGTCCTCGACGCGCTGGACGCGCCCATCCCCAGCTATGCGCACCTGCCGCTGCTCCACGGCCCGGACGGCAAGAAGCTCTCAAAGCGCCACGGAGCCGCCTCGGTCCAGGAGCTCCGGGACGCCGGCTATCTGCCGGAGGCCGTCGATAACTACATCGCCCTGCTCGGCGCCGGGTTTGCTTCCGACGAGGAGTTCTTCACGCTTCCGGAGTTGGCCGAGCGCTTCCGCCTGGAGCGGGTCTCCAAGAACCCGGCCGTGTTTGACGAGCGCAAGCTTCGCCACCTCAACGGCCGGCACCTGCGGGCGTTGGCGCCGGAGGCGCTGACGCGCCGGCTGGAGCAGTTCACCGGCCGTTCCGGGCTGGGCCCGGCCGTGGAGATCTCCGCCGAGAAGATCCAGACGCTGGCCGAGTTCTGGCCCCTGGTGTCGTTCATCTTCGACGGACCGGTGGATGACCCGGCGGCGTTTGCCAAGACGATCGGCTCCGACGGTGGGGTGGAGGCCCTGTTCGCCGCTCGGGAGGCGCTGGCGGCCGCCGAGCCGTTTGACGCCGAACGGATTGAGGCGGCGCTGCGCGGCGTCGTCGAGGAGCGCCAGGCCAAACCGGGCAAGATCTTCCAGCCGGTCCGGGTCGCCGTCGCCGGGCAGACCGTCTCGCCCGGTATCTTCGAGACCGTGGCTCTGCTGGGGAAGGACGAGACGCTGGCCAGGATTGACTCGGCGCTGGGCAGGGCGCAGGGCCGGGAATAGACGGCCCGGCGATGAAGTGGCTAAACCGGGTCCGACATCTGCCGATAAAAGAGGCAATGCCTGAAGTGCTGATCCTGGCCAAGCCGAACTGCCCGACCGCGGGTAGGAAGGGATGACTCCTGGTGGCAACTGTTGCTGCTCTGAAGACTGTGCCCCCCACTGATCCTTACGCCACCCGCGAGCGCCACCACAACGAGGGCCACGGCCGCCGGCTGACGACGGCGTTTGAGGCCTTGGAGGCGTATCCCGTCCTGGTGGAGTCCCGCAACCGGGTGCTGCGCCTGTTTGAGGACGGCGAGCCGTCGATCGGCGACGTCGTTGCGGCGGTGGAGGCCGATGTCGCCCTGGCGGTGACGGTGGTCCGCCTGGCCAACCAGGTGGAGGGCCCGACCTTCGGCCGGGTTGACAGCGTCGTCAGCGGTGTCGACGTGCTCACCCCCCGCACCGTGCACGCCATCGCCAACCGAGCCCGGACCTTTGACTTCTTTGAGCGAACCGCCGTCTGGCAGGGGATCCCGGAGCGGTTCCGCCTGCACTCGGTGGCCACCCAGCGAGCCGCCGATCGCCTGGCCCGGGAGATCAACCACGACGCCCGCGACCGCCTCATGGTCACCTCGCTGCTGCATGACATCGGCAAGCTGGTCCTGGTCCACGCCTATCCCGGTTATCCGGGACAGGTGCATGGCGAGGCCCGCACCCCGGAGGAGCGCCTGCAGCGCGAGCGCCGGGAGCTGGGCGTCGACCACGCGCTGGTCGGCGGGGTCCTGGCCCGGAGGTGGGCGCTGCCCAAGTCGATCGCCAGCGTCATCGAGCGCCACCACAGCGAGGAGGCGACCGGAGAAGCCGCTCTCGTTCGCCTGGCCGACATGCTCGCCCATTACGTGCTCGGGGGCGCCATCAGCCCCTCGGAGCTGCTGTCGGTGGCCCGGACCATCGGCCTGAACTCCTCCAGCCTGCGCCGGGTCATGTACGAGCTGCCGCTGCCGGCTTCCGGCGAGCGCCCCCGTCAGGTGGAGCCGTGCCCGATGTCGACCCGCGAGGTCGACGTCCTGCGCCGACTGGCCAAGGGGATGGTCTACAAGCAGATCGCCTCCGAACTGGGGTTGTCCACCAGCACCATCCGCACCCATCTGCACAACGTGTACGGCAAGCTGGGAGCGATGGACCGCGCCCAGGCGGTCCTGATCGCCACCGAGCGCGGCTGGATCTGATCAAGCGGCCCCCGCTGGGGTCTTTTAGGATCGGGAGCACATGCTCTCGATCACCACCAAGTCGCCGTATGCGCTGAGCGCGCTGGTGGAGCTCTACCGCCACGGCGGCAGCGATCCGGTCCCAATCGCCGAACTCGCCCGCCGGCGCGACATCCCGGTCCAGTTCCTGGAGCATCTGTTCGCCACCCTGCGCCGAGCCGGGATCCTGCGCTCCACCCGGGGGGTCAAGGGCGGCTACAGCTTCGGCCGGCCGCCGGGCGAGGTCACCGTGCTGGAGCTGGTGGAGCTGCTGGACGGCGCCCTGGGGGCAGGAGCCTCCGGCGTCTTCGCCGAGGCCGCCCGGGCCGCCGCCGACGTCCTGGGGCGCGAGACGATCGCCTCGGTGGCTGAGGCGGAGATCCGGTCAGCGGTGGCGCCGATGTACCACATCTGAGGCAGACCTTCGCCGCGGCGAACCCCCGTCCGGAGCAGCGCCTGTTCAGTCTCGAACAGACGTTGATCAAGTCCGGGCGCAGGTCCGGGAGCCCGGGCAAGAGGACGATGCGTTGAGCAGCGCCGCCGTTTCAAGCGACCCCGGCGGTCGTCCTCCCCCATGTCTTTTTGCCTCAGGTCCCGGTTGGCGGTTTCGGCCGGTGTGTTTTCTATGGGCGCTGCCGCCCTTGCCGTGCCCGTCCCGGCCACCGCCGCCATCCACGGCTGTGGCTCACCCGGAATTCCCGCTCTCTCGGTGGTGGACGGGTCCCATGTCAACGGCTCGGTTCTGATCGCCGCGGCCGGGCGGCGGGTCACGGTGGCCGCGGCCCGACGTTCGCCCCTGAGCGCTCGGGGAGTGGCTTGGCTGGAGTTCTGCCTCCGCCCCCTCGCGGTGCCTCGCGCCGTCACGCTCGTCCAGGTGGCGCCGCGCCACATCTCGGTGTCCGTGACCCGCGCCGGCAAGCTGGTGCTCACGGTCCGGGGAGCGAGCGCCAGCGCGGCCATCGGAGCCGACGGGCGCGCCGACCTGGTTGAGATTGTGCTTGACCGGCGGAGGGCGCGGGCCTCACTCCTCATCAACGGACGCCGTCGCACCAGCGTGCCCGCCTCCATTCCCACCACCGTTCAGGTGCGTGTGGGGGGCAGTGCCCCGCCGGCGAGAGCTGGCTCGTCGTCCACGCCGGCCCTGAGCGCCACCAGTGGCACCCCCACCGCATTCGCCGCTTCCACGCCCACCGGTTCGACGACCCGCGCCACGACGACCGCAGCCACGCCGCCCTCTCGGTGGACCACGCCGGCGCCGGCCACCGCTGTCGTACCCATCACCGCGGCGAGCCTCGCCGGGATCACCGCGGGCCAGGCAAGCGCGGCGAGCGTCTGGCCTGCGTCGAATCCGTTCTCGCCGACGAGCTTCTGGAACGCGCCGCTGGCGACGGACGCGGCCATCGATCCCAACTCGGCCGCATATGTCAACGATCTGGTCAGCCAGGTCAAGCAGTACGGCGCCTGGATGAACACCACCTGGTACAGCGTGCCCACCTACGTCGTCCCGCCCAACCAGCCGACGGTGAAGGTGACCCTTGACACCTGGGGGCCAGATCTTCAGAGCGCCTGGAACGCGGTGCCGATCCCGACCGGCGCGACCGCCGCCAACGGGAGCGACGAGAGCATGAGCGTCTGGCAGCCATCGACCGACAAGATGTGGGACTTCTGGCTGGCCCACCAGACCAATGGCCAGTGGCACGCCCGCTGGGGAGGCGAGATGGACCACGTCTCCACCAGCCCCGGGTACTTCACTCACTCCGGCCAGACCAACAACTGGGGCGGCACCGCTACTGGGCTGGCCTGGCCGGCGGACTGATCACCCTCGCTGATCTCCAGCGCGGCTACATCAACCACGCGCTGGCGCTCGCCGTCCCGCAGACCTGGCCCAGAGGTTCAGCTGGCCGGCCCAGCGAACCGATGGCACCTCCACGGCGGCCACCGCGCTCCCGGAGGGCATTCGCTTCCGGCTTGACCCAGCATCAACATCTCAGCCTGGGCCTGACCTGGTTGGACCGGCTCCTGTGCCAGGCGGCTCAAACCTACGGGATCGTCATCCGAGACACCTCGGGCGCGGTCACGTTCTACGCGCAGGACCCGACGCCGACCGGATCCAACCCGTGGGCGGCGCCGTTCGACGGATGGAGCGAGGGCACCTTCCTCTCCTGGCTTCCCTGGAGCCACCTGGAGGCGCTGCAGACCCAGATGAGCGGCTGATCGCTCTGGAGCGACCGTCGAGACTTCGTCTTCTGTACGGAGAAGGGCTGAGCGGCGCTGGCGCGCTCAGGCGGTGAGCTCGGCGCGCAGCCGGCGTTCCTCCTCGAGGGTCGACGCCTTGACGGAGTGGACAATGCTGTGTCCACCGGCCGCGATTGCCTCGGGTGTGTCGGGCAGCCCCTGCCAGGCCAGGGCGAACGGCTCACCCGGTCCGACCAGGCTACGCATCCGCAGACCGGCGGCGGCGCACAGGATGCCGACCACCACGTCCTCGCTCAGTCCGGTCCCCACCCAGGGCCGCCACTGCAGTTCGGCGCGGTTCAGGAACTGCCCGGAGACGGCATATGCCCCGCCCAGACAGTGGGCCCCGACCGGAGCATGGCGCGCGGCGGCCGTCTGGAGCGTCCGCATGGCGATCCGGTCTCGACGGCTCTTGTACCACCGGGCCGGACGACCGTCTGGCCGGCGGGTTATCTGCCACCTCCGGCCGGTGCGACCCAGCGTGGCCGTCCAGGCGCCCCAGTCTCGTGACCCTCCGGTGCATGTCCGATCGTAGGAGCCGACGACACCGAGGGTCCGATTCGCAAAAGCCTCGCGCAGGTGCGCCGAGAACGGCGCGATCACGGCCGCGTCGGTGTCGAGCTTGACCGCCAGATCCAGTTGGCGTTTACGGCAGACGTCCAGACCGGCGATGGTGGCGGCGATCATCGCGCTGTAGGGATCGGTCGACGGCGGCGCCGCCGTAGTGGGTTGAGGATCACCTGCTCATGCGGCCAGCCGGGCTGGAGCGCTCGGCTGGACAGGTCGTCGTCAATGAGCACCAGCATGATGTCGTCGACGTCCTCGTGCGCGCGCACCATCGCCAAGGTGTCGCGCATGCGATCGACCTCGCGCGCCCCCGGGCCCACGGACATGATCAGGCCGTACATCGAGCCGAGGTTAGCCGCAGCGTCGCCCGGGATTTGACACCGTTGGGGGAGTGGCGGGAGAAGAGACGCCGACTCGCGGCCTGCACGGCCCGCGCAAGCTGGTCGCTGAGGTCGGCCGGCTGCTCGACGTGATGTCCATCGCCGAGCCCGGCTACCGGCTGCGGGTGCTGTGGATCTGGGGCGTGCTCGTCCTCAAGCGACGGATGGGGATCCAGCGTGAGTTGGGACTCCGTCTGCGCTGGGTCGGCCCT
Source organism: uncultured Solirubrobacteraceae bacterium (assembly GCA_963753235.1). GTDB lineage: Bacteria > Actinomycetota > Thermoleophilia > Solirubrobacterales > Solirubrobacteraceae > Palsa-465. The sequence continues at coordinate 1,270,285 of CAVWBJ010000003.1, forward strand.
CGCTCTCCGCTGGAGGGCATCATCTCCGATGCCTCGGAGCTCCGCGTCATCCGCGAGGTCTTTGTGAACGGCGAATACGACCTGCCCGCGGAGAGTCCGCGGCTGATCCTGGACGCCGGGAGCAACGCCGGGTTCTCGGTCCTGTATTTCCGCGACCGTTACCCGGAGGCGACGATCATCGCCGTGGAGCCGGCCCGCCGGACCTTCGCCAGGCTCAAGCGCAACGTGGGTGGGCAGGCGAACATCCACCTTGTCCGGGCCGCGGTGGTGGGAGAGGAGCGGACGGTGGCGCTTCACACCGGGTGGCAGAGCTGGGCTAGCTCCATGTTCGCCGAGCACGACATGTACGAGACCGAGGAGGTCGAGGGCCTGTCGGTGGAGAGCGTTCTGGAGGCGTGCGGCGAGGAGCGCGCTGACATCATCAAACTCGACATCGAAGGGGCGGAGGGCGAGGTTCTCGCGCGCTCAGCAGCGCTGCGTCAGGCTGACTACGTGGTGTTCGAGTTCCACCATGAGCACAGCGCCGAGGACGTCTGGGAGGTGATTGGGTCGCTCCGGGAGTTTCAGACCGGTGCGCCTGCTGGGGCATTCCGAGGAGCATCCCCTGGTCACGCTGGCCCGGCGGGTGCCCACCGAGGGCCGTGCAGACCCGTAGCTGCGCCGGGAACTGGCCTCGACCATGCGCTGGTCAGCGGTGGCGCCGATGTACCACATCTGAGGACACCGGGCCGCTGCCCAGGGTGAGAAAAGTCTCACGCCCTGGACCCGGAGGTACCTATAGGTTGTTTGCCCCCCACGCCGCGCATCCCGCCGCCGGGATCGGAATGCGCGGGCAGAGGGGAGCCCGTGACCTCTTGGGTCTGCCGCTGCGGGTCGCGGGCTCCCCTCGCCCCCAAAGCCGGCTGGTCATGACGTGTCGCAGCGGCCGCGCCGCAAGCTGCGCGCTGTCGCTGACGTTGGTCTGGTGTGCAGCTCGCGCGGGCTGAAGGGGATGGTCAGCGCGGACCCGGGGCCGGCCCGTTCGCCGATCTCGGCCGGCCGCCACGACCGGTCTCAACCCGCTACCCCCGCGGCTCGCGACAGCCGCGGGGGTCGGCTGCCGGCATCGCCGGCTGACCATCTGGCACGCCGCCAATCGCTTATCCCAGCCTTATCAGGGGCGCGATAGTAGGACCCTGAGCACGGATGCCAGCGCGCCTGCCCGGTGCCCCCGGGCACGGCTATTTGCGGGACCCCGCGACGTTCGCCCCATGTCGCGGGGTCCCGTCCCCCTTCTCGGTCGGCCGTGACGCATTCTTTGTACACGGGGGGCGCGCAGGCTGCACACAAAAGTTATGTAAACCTCCCAAATTGCGGACTACCGAGGTGGCCGTGGGGGGCGGTGACTGGGCGCTCACCTGCCGAATCGGTGCCGGGTGTGTGTCCGAAGGTGAAAAATCACGATCCTTCACGCGTCTTCAGGATGGCCAGCATCAAGATGTGGACCCCGGCGTTGCCCCCACGGTACGCGCCTAGCGCTTGGGGACCCGCGGCCCTGCCCCCTTTTGGTCGTGGGTTCCCGAGCGCTTCACACCACTGGGCAGAATCGCCCGGGTGCCGGTCCATCAGCCCCAGACCGGGCAGGCGTGAGGGCCCGCGGGCCTCAGGGGGTGAGGACCCGCGGACCCTCGGCACGTGCTGCGGGGGCACGCAACACGTGCGTTGAGCATCCGTGCTGCTCCGGGGTTCTGGCCGACCTACGGGATTCCTCCAACCACAGGTCTGACCAGGTTTACCCACAGTTGGTCAGTGTTTCCCCGGCAGCCCTCCCGGCGCGTTGTCTACTGTTGTCGCGATGCGGCGAGTGCCGACCAATGTTGCCGACCTCGTCGGGCGCACACCCATGGTCGAGTTGACCCGGGTCGCGCCAAACAGCCAGGCACGCCTGTTCGCCAAGCTGGAGGCGTTCAACCCCGGCGGCAGCGTAAAGGACCGGATCGGCGTGGCCATGATCGAGGCGGCCGAGCGCGACGGCCGGATCGAGCCCGGGCGGACAACGATCGTGGAAGCCACGAGCGGGAATACCGGCATCGCGCTCGCGTTCGTCTGCGCCGCCAAGGGCTATGACCTCATCCTGACGCTGCCCGAGGGCATGAGCCGTGAGCGCGAGGCACTGCTGCGACTCTACGGCGCGACCGTCCAGATGATCGAATCGCTGGGCGGGATGACCGAGGCGGTCGACGCCGCCAAAGCGCTCGCAAGCCGCGACGACGTGTTCTTGCCCGACCAATTCTCCAATCCGGCAAACCCGGAGATCCACCGACGGTCGACCGGACCAGAGCTCTGGGAGGCGCTCGACGGCCGCATCGACGTGTTTGTGGCCGGTGTGGGCACCGGCGGCACGATCACCGGGGTGGGGGAAGTGCTCAAGGCGCACAACCCCAACTGTCGGATCATCGCCGTGGAGCCGAAGAACTCGGCGGTGTTGTCCGGGGGGCAGCCGGGACCACACAAGATCCAGGGGATCGGGGCGGGATTTGTTCCACCGGTCCTCAACCGAGAGCTCCTCGACGAGGTGATTGCGGTCGATGACGAGGACGCGATCGAGATGGCGCGCGCCCTGGCGCGGGAAGAAGGGGTGCTGGCCGGGATGTCATGCGGTGCCGCCGTCTGCGCTGCCGTCGAGGTCGCGGCTCGCCCCGAGTGCCGAGGCGCCCGGATCGCCACCGTCCTGCCGGACTCCGGGGAGCGCTACATATCGGTCTCGTTCTTCGCTCCGTAGCGCTCAGCGGGCCGCCGGGGCGCCCGGTCTGCGCTCGGTAGCCTTCAGAGAATGCTCGGTCTCGGACTGATGGCGCGGACCACCGCCGAGATCCGGCGGGACATCGCCGCGGCCAAGGATCGTGACCCGGCGGCGCGCGATGTGGGCCGGCTGGAGATCCTGGCCGCCTGGCCGGGGGTCCATGCGCTGCTGGCCCACCGGTTCGCTCATGCTCTGTACGGCGCCGGGGTGCCGGGCCTCCCGCGGCTGATCGCCGGCGTGGCCCGTTCGGTGACCGGGATCGAGATCCACCCCGCGGCCCGGATCGGCAACGGCTTCTTCATCGACCATGGGATGGGCGTGGTCATCGGCGAGACCGCCGAGATCGGCGACGACGTCACCCTGTATCAGGGCGTGACCCTGGGCGGCACCGGCTTTGCCACCGGCAAGCGCCATCCGACCGTCCAGGACAACGTCACCATCGGGTCCGGAGCCAAGATGCTGGGACCGATCACCGTCGGCCACGGGGCCAAGATCGGTGCCAACAGCGTGGTCATCCACGACGTGCCGGCCAACTCAACCGTGGTCGGCAACCCCGGTCATCCGGTCCGGGTGGAGGGCCGGCGCCCGGAGGGCCCTGACACCGACTGGATTCATCTGCCTGACCCGGTGGCCGACGCCATCAAGGGTCTGTCCAGCCGGATCACCGCCCTGGAGGTCGCCGCCGAGGAGTCCGGACAGACGCCTCCGGCCGAGGTCCGGGAGCTGCGGCGGGCGGCCGGCGGACAGCCGGACGGACGCTCCAACCCGTCGGTCGGACCCAGCCCGGCCGGGGGCTGAGGGCCGCCCCGGCGCGGACCGGTCAGTGAAACGGCGCGTCGCCGTCCCGCGGCTCGGCGGAGGCGACCGGCGGCAGGTCCCGCTCAGAGGCCACGGGCGGCAGCGAGTCGCCGTGCAGGGTGGGCGTCTGCTCCGGCATGTTGCGCCGCGCCCGTACCAGGTACAGCGGCCGGCCCTTGACCTCGTCATAGATGCGGCCCACGTATTCGCCGATGATGCCGATGGCGATCAGCTCAATGCCGCCGAGCAGCAGGACGAGGATGGTGACCGAGCCGAACCCGGGCAGGTAGGACCCGGACAGGCGCAGGATGACGACCACCGGGATGGCGATGAACGCCAGACCGGAGATGAGGAAGCCCAGGAGCGTGGCCAGCTGAAGCGGTCGGTGGGAGAACGACGAGATGGCGTCCAGGGAGAACTTCAGCATCTTGGGCAACGTGTACTTGGTCTCACCGGCGTAGCGGGCGTCCCGGTGATAGGGAACCGCCGCCTGGGTGTAGCCCACCCAGACGGTCATGCCCCGCAGGAACCGGTTGCGCTCCCGCATGGCCAGCAGCGCGTCCAGGGGCCGGCGGTCCAGCAGGCGAAAGTCGCCCGAGTTGTGCTGGAGCTCGACCTGGGCCAGCTTGTCGAACAGGGCGTAGAACCAGCGGGCGGTGGTCAGCTTGAACCGGGACTCGCCCTCGCGCTGCTCGCGCACGGCGTAGACCACGTCGCAGCCGGCCCGCCAGTGATCCAGCATGGTGCGGATCAGCTCCGGCGGATCCTGCAGGTCGGCGTCCAGCATGACGACCGCCTCGCCCCGGGCGTGGTCCAGGCCGGCGGTGAGCGCCGTCTGGTGGCCGAAGTTGCGCGACAGGTAAACGACGCGCACGCGCGGGTCATTGGCGGCGAGGCGCTCCAGGGCAATCGGTGACCCGTCGGTGGATCCGTCGTCGACGAGCACCAGCTCAAACGGCAACCCCTCCAGCGCGGCGGCCACGCGACCGTAGAACTCGTCGATCGTGGCCTCCTCGTTGAATACGGGGGCGACGACGCTGACCAGACGGAGCTCCCGCGGAGTCCCATCAAAGGCGGGAAGAGGCTCGCTCATCGCTGCATCGTACGAGCTGGGACCGTCTGCGCCCTACAGCAGACCGATGGCGTGCGGGATGTAGCCCACCAGCTGGAAGCCCTGGACGATCCCGGTCATGATCAGCGCCCACCGGGTCAGCCGCCGGTCGTGCCCGATGGCGGCCAGCGGCAGCAGCCACCCCACGTACCAGGGCAGCAATGAGCTGGAGGCCAGCAGCATGGTGAGCGTCGCCCAGGCCGCTCCGTCGATCCAGTCCATCTCGCCGCGCCAGACGCGCAGCAGCAGCCGACAGGTGATGGCCAGGAACGCCACGGCCAGTCCATAGCTGACGACGTGGGCGATGGTGCCCAGGCCCAGGCCGACGGTGAGGAACCCGGGCAAAGTCTGCCAGTCGCCCTCGCTCTGGCTCCGGTTGATCGTCTTGAGCATGTCGACCGATTGCAGGCCGAACACGGCGAAGCTGAGGATCGCCACCATCGCCAGCGCGATCCCGGCGCCGATGATCAGGTCCCGGCGCCCGCGCCCGCGCCTCCGGCCGTCGGCGACGATGGCGAACGGGAGCACGATCCCGGCGGTGAGCTTGACCCCGCTGGCGAGCACGGCCAAGGCGCCACCCAGGCGCTCCCGCGCCGACAGCACGGCGTACAGGCTGCCCACAAACGCCACCAGCATCAGGAGGTCGTTGTGGCCGCCGCCGACGCCGTAAACGACGACCAGCGGGTTGAGTCCCACCAGGGCCGCCGCCCGGACCGGATCCTTGCCCCGCAACCGGGCGCAGTGCCAGACGAGAGCGACAAGCGCAAGACTGGAGACGGCGGCGATCGACTTGTAGGCGAACACGCTGGCCGCGATCGAGAGCGGCGCCATCAGGTAGCTGAAGACGGTGAACACCGGCCCGTACGCGGTGGGGATGTTGAACCACTTGGAGCCGATGTACGGGAAGATGGGGTCGAAGAAGAGTGCGTGCGGACCGTTCGTGTACGGGTTCGTCGCATACAGGGCACCCATCCGCGCGTAGGCCTGGTAGCTGAACACGTCGGTGGAGACAAGCGGGGGCCCCAGCAGCACGAGCAGATTGAGGACGGCGATCGCGGTGAGGACGACGCGCGCTGACAGCTGTGCCGACAGAGAAACCACGAACACGTAGGAGACGAACAGCAGCGCGAGCGCCGCGATCGCCCCGCCGGTGTGGAGGTCGAGACCCAGCCCGGCGAACGCTCCGGTGAGCCCGGGGGTCGGGTACTGGACCGACTGGGGGAGAAGGACTCCCGTGTGCGCGGCCCCAACGGCCACGATGGCCCCGGACACCAGCAGCCCGGCAACGGCCAGGAGAGCGCGGCGGCTGGTGGTCTGGTCACGGCGCGCCTCGAGCCCAACGGGAAGGTCAAGCGCCGTCTGCGGAGAGACGCTGAGTGAAGTGCTCGTGCTCATCTCATTCAGCATGCCCGGCGGGAAACCTGCGGCGGTTTGGTCGATGTTGCGATTCGGTTAATCAACACGGGCAGGGTGGGCGGGTGGGGTGGTGGCGCGCACTCGGGCCAGCGCGGTGGTGGCATTGCGTTTCATCACGGGCACCAGCAGCATCGCCTCAAGCGCGATGGTGCCTGACATCTTGGAGGTTCCGCGGGTGCGGTCGACGAACACAATCGGGATCTCACGGACAGTGAATCCGGCCAGGATGGCGCGGTAGGTGACCTCTATCTGAAATACGTACCCCTCCGCGCGGACGCTAGGCAGATCGATCGCCTCCAGCACCTCCCGGCGGATGCACTTGAATCCTCCGGTCAGATCCCGGACCTCGACGCCCAGGATGCGCCGCGCGTACAGGCCGCCGCCGCGGCTGATCATGCGCCGCACCAGGCCCCAGTCGCGCACGCCGCCACCCGTCACGTAGCGGGAGCCGAGCACCAGGTCAGCATGCTCGGCGGCGCCGATCAGGTCCGGCAGGTACCGAGGGTCATGGGAGAAGTCGGCATCCATCTCCAGCAGGAGCTGGGCGCCGCCCTCCATCGCCCGGGCGAAGCCGGCGAGGTAGGCCTGGCCCAGGCCGCTCTTGCCCGGCCGGTGAAGCACCTCCACCCAGTCCCGGCTGTCGGCCAAGGAGTCGGCGATCATCCCGGTTCCGTCCGGGGAGTTGTCGTCGACGATCAGGATCCGGAAGTCGCCGGGGGCCACCCGCTCAAGCTCGGTGCCGGCGGCGTCGACGATGTTCGTGACGTTCTCACGCTCGTTGTAGGTGGGGATGATCAGCCAGATTGCCGCCGACATGCAGATTGCAGCCTAATCGCCTGACCAGCCGACGCGCTTTGGCGTCTCACGGCATCATGTCTCCGGGGCGCATGCGCGATGGATGAGGGTCACTCGTCAACCGGTGGTGGACCGCGGGACGCGGCCGGTCCGGTGCCTGCCCGGCCGCGTCTGTCACCGGCTCCGGTATTCCGCCATCGCCGCCGTCGCATCGTGGCGCTGGCGGTGGTGGCCGCCCTCGCCGGATTGGTGGGTGCGGTCGTCGGGGCGGCCTCGCGGACGCCGGCCACGGCCGCCAGAGCCGCCGTGGTCTCCCGGCCCGGGAAGCGGGCGCCCGGCGGACTCCGGGTCGGCCGGAGGCCCGGCCTGTCGAAGGCGGCCGAGGCGGCGGCCGAGAACGCGGCCATCGACCGGACGCTGGCCTACACGCCGGCGGTGCGCATCGCCGGCTCCCAGCACCGGGAGCTGGCCCTGACCTTCGACGACGGACCCGGGCCCTACACCCCGGAGGTGGTCCGGGAGCTCAGTCGCCTGCGCGCGCCGGCCACGTTCTTTGAAGTGGGAACGATGGACCGCTATTTCCATGCCGCCACGGTCGAGATCGTGGCTCATGGCGATCCCATCGGCGACCACACCGAGTTACACGCGCCGATGTCGCAGCTCACCCGCGGCCAGCAGCGATCCGAGCTGCTCCAGGGCGCGGACGCCATCGGCGCCTACGGCGCGCCGTTCCCGCGGCTGTTCCGCCCGCCCTACGGGCTGTGGAACTCGACGACGCTCTCGCTCCTGCACCGGTACCGAATGCTCATGGTGCTCTGGAGCGTGGACACCAACGACTACCTCCAGCCTGGAGCCAAGGTCATCGTCGGACGGGCGCTGGCCGGCGCGCGCCCGGGGGCGATCATCCTTCTCCACGACGCCGGCGGCAACCGCGCCCAGACGGTGGCCGCCATCCCGCGCATCGTGCACCGGCTCCGCGCCCGGGGCTACCGCCTGGTTACCGTTCCGCGGCTGCTGATGGACAACCCCGCTCCCCGTCACCAGGACGTCGCCTCCCTGCGCGGCGGCGCCGGGTGACCTGACGGGATCCCGGCGACGCCGCTCCCCCGGGGAAGACGGTGCCGCCCCCGCCCCGGCGCCGGTCAGCGGCGCTGGTAGGCGACCCGGTTCCAGCTCGGCTCGGGGGCGAGCTCAATCGGCTCGCCGTCGCGGTCGGGCTGGATGTAGACGAAGGCGTGCGTGTCGCAGTTGAAGGCGACGTCCAGCTCGCCCTCCTTGACGCGCTGGTCCAGCCAGGCCCCGCGGAAGATCAGCCGCCGCAGCCAGTGCACCAGGGAGCGCTCGGACGGCCCCACCAGCTCCGGCCAGCATTCGTTGACGTGCTCGCCCAGGGCGGAGGCAGGGTCGGTCACCTCCCCGTTGACGACCAGGTTGATGAGGTCCTCGGCCTCGTCCTCCTCCACCGAGTCGGCGAGGAAACCGAGCTTGCGGGCCGACTGCTCGCAGCGCTCGCGGAAGTCCCGTTCGTTGAACGTGAACCGCAGTTCTCCATATTCCAGGACGAAGTCATCGCCCGAGCTGTAGTTGCCGCGCCGGTACATCGCGTCGGCATCATATGGGTGTTTCCTCCCCGGCCGGGAGATCTGAACGCGATGTTGCAGAGGGGGAGGGGGAGAGAACCGCCGGGCTCCAGGCTCATGCCCATATGGAGCCTGATCTGCCCCCAATTCTCATCGTAGAGGACCACTCCGCAACCCGCCGCTTCCTCGCCGACAACCTGGCTGCGGACGGCTATGAGCCCCTGGAGGCGCGGTCCTGCGCCGAGGGCCGGCGGATCATGGCCACCGAGGCGCCGGAGCTGGCCATCGTCGACCTCGGGCTCCCGGACCACGACGGTCTGGACCTGTTGCGTGAGATCCGGGAGGCCGGCCAGAACGGGGGCACGCTGGACTCTGATCTGCCCGTGCTCATCCTCTCCGGGCGGGCCGGGGAGCTCGATCGCATCCGCGGCTTTGAGCGGGGTTGTGACGATTATCTGGTCAAGCCGTTCTCCTACGGCGAGCTGCGGGGCCGGATCGATGCGCTGCTCCGGCGGACCCGGTCCCGGGCGCGCGTGGGGCGGGTGCGCGTGGGGGCCCTGGAGCTGGATCCGGTCGGGCGCGAGGTCTGGCTGGACGGCACCCCGCTCCACCTGTCCAAGAAGGAGTACGGGCTGCTCCGCACGCTTGCCTCCGAGCCGACCCGGGTGTTCACGCGGGAGGAGCTGCTCCAGGGGGTGTGGGGATTCAAGACCGTGGTGCCCACCCGCACCCTGGATTCGCATGCCTCGCGCCTGCGCACCAAGCTCAACGGCGGGGACCGCCAGTACGTGGTCAACGTGTGGGGGGTTGGTTATCGGCTCGTCGATGCGCTGCCGCCCCAATGACCGTCCTGGGCGCGCTCACCGGCTGGATTGCGGCCGGCGTCGCGGTCGCCGGACTCATCGGGCTGCGCCGCACGGTGAGCGACCGGCGGGCGGCGGTGGCCCGCGCCTGCCATGAGCTGCGGGGCCCCCTGACCGCAGCCCGGCTGGGACTGTCGCTGGGGTCGGAGACCGGGCAGCTGCCGCCCGGGCGCCTGCGGGCCATCGACGTCGAGTTGGGACGGGCGGCCCTGGCCCTCGACGATCTGGCGGCGATCCGGCGGGGCGGGCGTGGCGGCGCGGAGCTCCGGCGGGTGGGGCGGCTGGACCTGCGGCGCCTGGTGGGTGACTCGGTGGAGGCCTGGTGGCCCGCCGCCGAGACCCAGGGCACGGTTCTCAGCGGGCCGGGGGCGGGGCCGCCGCTGGTGGTGGAGGCCGACCGGCTCCGGCTGGCGCAGGCGGTGGGGAACCTGCTCGCCAACGCCATCGAGCACGGCGGTGACCGGGTGGAGGTCCGGGTGGGGCGGCGCGGGGACCGGGTGCGGGTGGAGGTGGCCGACGACGGGCGCGGCCTGCCCGCGCCGGTGGCCGAGCTGTCCCGGCGGGGGCGACAGGTGCGGGGGGCGCACGGGCATGGCCTGGGGATTGCCGCGGCGGTGGCCGAGGCGCACCGGGGGCGGCTGGCGGCGGCGCCCGCTCAGGTCGGAGCCCGGCTGGTGCTGGAGTTGCCCGCCGCCGACCCCAGCGGCCGGCCCAGCTCACACCGAGCGGCGACTCCGGCCCCCAGGAGCAGTCCGAGGGCGGCCAGGTAGCAGGTGATGAAGATCCCGGCCAGCATCAGGAACAGGGCCACCGCCGCCCGGCCGGAGAACAGCTTGAGGTAATAGCCGGCCAGCGTCGGCGTCACCAGCAGGATGACGCCGCCGACGATTCCGCCGATCAGGGCCGAGCGCCAGCGGATCGACCGCCGGGCCACGCTCCAGTAAAGCCCGGCGCAGATCATCACGGTGAGCGCCAGGGCGAGCACCGGGACGGCCACGCGCGTGATCAGTGGATCCAGTCCCAGACTTTCGACCAGTCCGGTTCCCACGGATGCGGCGATGACCATCACCACCACCAGGACGGCCAGGGCTCCGGCCAGACCCAGGTTGCGCAGCTTGCCGGTCACGATCCCGTCCGGGGCCCGCGCCAGCAGCCGCGTCTGGACCCGGGTCAGGACGCCGATCGCGCCTGATCCCGTCCACACCATGCCGATGATGGACACGGCCAGCAGCAGCGGCGAGTCGCGCCTGGTCCGCAAGACGAGGTCGACCACCTGGTCATGGACATCCCGGGGGAGCACGCCGGACATGCGCTGGGCCAGGGCCTGCGCCCGCGCGTAGTCACCGAGGATGACCGTGGCCAGCGCGGTGAGACCGAGCGCCAGAGGCACCAGCGACGAGGCGAGAAACCAGGCGAGCGCGGGGACATCGTCGCTGATGCCCGACTCCCAATAGAGCCCGATGAACTCCCGGAGCGCTCGGCGCATCCGTCCGGGCGGCCCCGCCCCGGTCCTCACACCCGGTTCCATGTGAGGCATTGCATCGTGTTGGCGCCCTCGGCGCCAGGCCGCCGGTCCAATTCCCGCGCGCGCGTACGATCCCGGCCGTGCGCCGCCGGGGAACATGGGTGCTTGGAGCCGTGGCGGTGGGCCTCGCCACCGTCGCCCTGCTGTTGGCCTACGGAGGGCACGCCTTCCTGCGCTCCGGGCCGTTCGCCGACCGGGCGGCGGCCACCCTCGGCGACCCCGCGGTCCAGGACGAGTTGGCCAATCGTCTGACCGACGCGGTCATCGCCCGGGCCGAGGACCTGACCGCGGGGGCGACCGCTCATCCGCACGGTCGGCGGAGCCATCATCGGCGGGACGCCCTGGGTCGACACCACCCCCTCCTCCGACCGTCGCTGGCCGCCCAGGTCAACGCGGACGCGGTGCTGCTGCGCCGGGCACAGGCCTGCCGGCGCCTGCGGGATCGCCTGCCCAACCTGGTCGCCGTCGACTTGTACCGCCGGGGCGATGTCCTCGGCGTCGTCGACGCGCTCAACGGGATCGCCGCCTCACCGGGCTGACCGGCGGCCCCCACCCGGGCACGCACACCCCTCGGACGGAACCAGCGCACATCTGCAACGCAGGTCGTCAGTGCGTCGATCTGCAGCGCATCTTGCAGCGACTCGGCCCGGCCTGGGGCCTCGCCTCCCACCCAGGAAACCCCCGTGCAGACGGGGCGAACGCCAGCGCACCGGCCATTGGTGGGATGAAAGTGGGGCAGAGGGTGGGAGTTGGGTTGCAAAGTGGGAGAGAGTGGGTTACTGTGGGCGCCGCTTCTGGAACCCGGGTGGCAGGGCTCCTCCCACCCAGCCACCCGGGTTTTGAGCTCCACCTGCTGCATGAGCCCACTTGAACTTCCGCGGAACCTTCGAACACGCGCTCGACGCGAAGCACCGGTTGACGATTCCCGCCAAGTTCCGGGCGGCGCTCGCCGAGGGCGTGGTGCTGGCGCCCTCGCACGAGGTGCAGCCCGGCGCCCCACGCACGGTCGCCATCTGGACGCCGAAGGCCTACGAACAGTTCACCGAGTCGGCGCTGGCCGGACTCAATCCGTTCGAGCCCAAGGCTCGCGAACTGAAGCGCTTCTTCTTCAACGCCTCATTTGACACCGAGCTTGACGCTGCCAACCGCGTGATGATCCCCGCCCCCCTCATGGACTACGCCGGCCTCCAGAAGGAGGTCGTGGTCACCGGCTCCGGTGAGTGCCTGGAGGTCTGGGAGCGCGGCCGGTATGCCCAGAACTTCGAAGACGTCCTGACCCGGATCCCGGACATCGCAGCGAGCCTTGGCCACACTGCTTGACATGACCAAGACCCACATCCCGGTTCTCGCCGGTGAGCTCATCGAGGCGCTGGACCCGCGCCCCGGCGAGGTGGCCGTCGACTGCACCGTGGGGGGTGGGGGACACGCGCGCCTGATCGCCGAGCGGATCGGCCCGGGGGGAATGCTGATCGGCATCGACCGCGATCCGATCGCCGAGGAGCGGTTCGCCGCGCTGGCCGCCGAGGTGCCCTGTGAAACGCGATTCATCCGCGCTGACTTTGTGACCGGGCTGAGCGAGCTGCGCCAGGAGGACCTGCGGGCGGACATGGTCTACCTGGACCTGGGGATGTCCTCGATGCAGGTCGACACCTGGGCCCGGGGCTTCTCCTATGCCTACGACGCTCCGCTGGACATGCGGATGGATCCCGACCAGGAGACGACGGCGGCTGAAATCGTCAACACCTGGGAGGAGCGGCGCCTGGCCCGCCTGCTGCGCCAGTACGGCGAGGAGCGCTATGCCTCGCAGATCGCCCGGGCCATCGTCCGCGAGCGCCGGCGCCAGGAGTTCGCCTCCACCCAGCAGCTGGTCGATTCGATCAAGACCGCGGTCCCGGTCCCGGCGCAGTTCGCCGGCGGCCATCCCGCCAAGCGCACCTTCCAGGCCCTGCGCGTCGCCGTCAACGACGAGCTCACCCAGCTGGAGCAGGCGCTGCCCGAGGCCTGGGAACTGCTCGGCCCCGGCGGGCGGCTGGCCGCCATCTCGTTCCATTCGCTGGAGGACCGGATGGTCAAGCGGTTCCTGGCCGCTCGCGCGCGGGGCTGCATCTGCCCCCCGGAGCTGCCGATCTGCGTCTGCGGACGGGAGCCTGAGGCCGAGCTCCTCACTCGTCGTGCCGTGGCTCCGACACCGGGCGAAATCGCCGCCAACCCCCGATCGAAGTCAGCGCACCTGCGCGCCGCTCGCAAGCTGGAGGTTTCACCTAGATGACGCCCGCCGCCCTCACGCCCGCTGCCCGCAAGACATCCTCGCCGCCGAGGACAGCGACCGGGCCGCGGGGCTCCGCTACGACCCGCAAGGGGGGACATCGCTCGCCCCTGCGGCCGCGGGTGGCCCCCCGGTCACCCCGACGCGTGTCCGGCCCTCTGGGCGGTCTCACCCGCGGGCGGGCCACCACGGCGGCGCCCCCGGCCTCCACTCCCCGCCAGCCAGCCCCCGCGCGTCGGCCGACGCCGGCGCGGCGCCGGGCCCGGACCGGCCTCGCCCCCTCCGGCGCCTCCTTGGCCGTGCGCGCGGCGGCATACGTCCGGGCGCTGCCCGAGCATTCGCTGCTTGACCGGATCATCCGCGGCCGGGTCTGGATTCCCCTGCTGGGCGTGCTCCTCGCCGGGATTGTGGCCATGCAGGTGGAGGTGCTCAAGTTGAACGCGGCCACCGGCGTCTCGCTCCAGCGCACCACCGCGTTGCAGAACCAGCGGGACATGCTTCAGGCCGATGTCGCCCGGCTGGCTGATGACCAGCGGATCGAGAGCATGGCGGCTCAGATGGGGATGCAGATGCCGGCCCCGTCTCAGGTGAAGTTCCTGTCGACCAGCAGCGCCGCCACCGGAGCGGCGGCCACCCACATCCAGGCGCCGAACGCCACCACGTTCCTGGCCCAGCTGCCGGCGGCCCAGACGACCGGCGGCGTGACCACCGGAGCCGCGCCGGTGTCGGCGGCGGTCACCGACCCCACCGCGTCGGCCACCGCCACCGCGACCCCCAACGCCACCACTCCGGCCACCACCACCGCAGCGACCTCCACCAGCGCGGCAACCGCGACCGGCGCGGCGACCCCCACCACTCCGGCGGCGCCCGCCAGCACCGCCACCCCCACCACCGCGGCGACCCCGACCGCCCCGGCGTCTCCGACCACGGCCGCCCCGACGGGGGCGGTGAGCGGGCGCAGCGGCGGCGGGCACCACCACCACCACCTCCACCGGCGGCTGAGGTCACGCCGATGGTTGCGATCGACCGCCGCCTCGGCTACATCTTCCTTGGCTTTCTCGCCCTGCTGACGATCGCCGTGGTGCGCGCCGTCGACCTCGGCGTGTTCCGGGCCGGGTCGCTGCAGGCGGCGGCGGTCACCCAGCAGATCAGCACCGAGCAGATCCCGGCGATGCGCGGCGCCATCACCGACGCCAACGGAGTCGACCTGGCCCTGTCGGAGACGGCCAGCGACATCATCGTCGACCCCTACCTGATCAGGCAGCCGGCGGTCGACGCCCAGAAGCTGGCGTCGCTGCTGCACATGCCGGTGCTGACGGTCCTGTCGGCCCTGACCAAGCCGAAGACCGGCTACGTGCAGCTGGCCAAGCAGGTGCCTTCGGCAACGGCCCAGCAGGTGATGACGCTCAACATCAACGGCATCTCCACCAGCCCGGACGTCCGGCGTCTGTATCCGCGCAACTGGTTCGCCGCCCAGGTGCTGGGGGCCGTCAACCAGAGCGGCAACGGCTACAGCGGCCTGGAGTCGCTCTACAACGCCCAGCTGATTGGGCGGACCGGCGAGCGGCGGATCGTCAACGACGCCCGCGGCCAGACGATCGCCGTCGACAATGTGCGCCCTATGCAGCCCGGCAAGTCGCTGCGCCTCACCCTGTCAGCGCCTCTGCAGAGCGAGGTGGAGCAGGTGCTCGCCGGAGTGGGGGCGGCCTACTCGCCTCAGAGCGCCACCGCCATCGTCATGAACCCCAACACCGGCGCCGTTCTGGCGCTCGCCAACTGGCCGCGCCTCAACGCCAACGACCCCTATGCCGGGTCCAGCGCGGCCGCCGTCGACAATGCCATCCAGGACCACGCCGTCTCGTTCACCTTCGAGCCCGGCTCCACGTTCAAGGCCATCACCGTGGCCGGCGCCCTCCAGGACGGACTGATCACCCCCACCACCAGCTTTGACATTCCGCCATACCTGTCGGTCTACGGCAGCACCATCCGCGACGCCGAGAGCCACGGCTACGAGCCCCTGACCACCGCCGGGATCCTCCGCGTCTCCAGCAACATCGGCGCGGACCTCATCGGCCAGAAGCTGGGGGCGAACCGCTTCAACTACTGGGTTCACCAGTTCGGCCTGGGCAAACCCACCGGCGTCGACCTACCGGGCGAGGACTCCGGCTACATCCTGTCGCCGTCGAAATACTCCGGCACCTCGATGTACAACCTGCCGTTCGGTCAGGGCGAGTCGGTGACCCCCATCCAGATGATGGCCGCCTACGCCGCCATCGCCAACGGGGGCTGGCTGCGTGCTCCCCACATCGTCCAGTCGGTCGGCAGCAAGCCGGTGCCGATCCCGCCGGCCCACCGGATCATCTCGGCCACCACGGCCGCCGAGGTCCGCCAGATGCTCCGCGGCGTCTACGCCGACGGGGGAACGGCGTCGGGCGCCGGGATCCCCGGCTATGACATGGCCGGCAAGACCGGCACGGCCAACGTCGCCGTCAACGGCAAATACTCCACCACGGAGTTCGTGGCCTCGTTCGTCGGGATGGTGCCGGCCAACCATCCCCAGCTGCTGGCCATGGTGGTGGTCAACCAGCCCCAGGGCTCGTACTACGGTGGATCGGTCGCCGCCCCTGCCTTCCAGAAGATCATCGGCTGGGCGGTGCCGTACTTCGGCATCAACCCGCGCTGAGCCGCCGGCCTCAGCCCTCCAGCGCCCGGGCCAGCCGCGCCAGGCGGTCGTCCCACTGCCCGCCTACCTCGGCCATCCAGGAGACGGCCTCCGACAGCGGCTCCGGCGTAACCCGGTAGCGAACGTCGCGCCCGGCCCGCTGGCGCTCCAGCAGCCCGGCCTCCGACAGCGAGCTCAGGTGCTTGGCCACGGCCTGACGGGAGATCGGTAGCCCATCGGCCAGCTCGGTAGCCGTGGCCGGGTGGGCGGCGATCTCGCTGAGCAGGCGGCGACGCATCGGATCGGCCAGCGCGCCGAACACGGCGCCGGCGCGGTCCTCAGGGTCTCCCGGCGCGGTCATTCAGGCCGCCACCAGCGCGGGTCCGAACCGCCGGCCGCCCTGGCCGGGCAGTGGGACGCCGACGAGGTCGAGCAGCTCCAGCGGCCGGGTCTCCACCACCCGCAGGCGCGTCCCCGGGTCCAGCGGGGTCACCGACAGCTCCACGCGGGAGGCGGGCTCGCCGTCCTGGGCCCACCAGAAGGCCAGACGGCCAGGTCGGCCCTCCTCGCCGGGGGCCGCCACCTCCTCCACCCAGCCGGTGCGGACGCTGTCGCCGAGGACAAAGCGGGCCTCCCCGCCCGGCCGCAGCTCCAGTTCGGCGGCGTCGGCCAGCCAGGCTCCCAGCCAATCCGGATCCGTGAGTGCCTCCCACACCGCGTCCGGGGCAGCGGCGAATTCGACCTCACGCTCAATCAGCTCGCTCATGTGTGTCTCCTCTCACAGTGCTGGCGCGGACAGGTTGCGCCCTCCGCCGGCCCAGGCCAGGTCAGGACCTAAGCGCAACTGTCTGGTTGCGCGTCTGCTACGGTGCCGAGTCATAGCAACCATCTGGTTGCACATTAGCACCCCCACTCCAGGAGGCCCTCATGCCCCTTGTGCCCATGGTCGTCGAGCAAACCGCTCGCGGCGAACGCTCCTTCGACATCTACTCCCGGCTCCTCAACGACCGGGTCGTTTTCCTCGGCGGCCAGGTCGACGAGGAGACGGCCAACCTGATCGTGGCCCAACTTGTGCATTTGGAGTCAGATGATCCCGATAAGGACATCCATCTCTACATAAATTCTCCAGGCGGTTCGATCTATGCCGGCCTGGCTATCTATGACGCGATGCAGTTCATCAATCCAGACGTGCAGACCATCTGTTACGGAATTGCTATGTCAATGGGGTCCCTGCTGCTGGCCGGGGGTGCCCCCGGAAAGCGCTTGGCGCTACCGAACAGCAGGATTCTCATTCATCAACCTTCTGGAGGTTTTGAGGGTCAGACGACGGACGTCGAGATCCATGCCAAGGAGATACTCGCTCTCCGCGCACGCGTGGATGAGATCTACGCCAAACACACTGGCCAATCCGTGGAGCGTGTACACGCCGACATGGAGCGAGACCGCTATTTCACGGGCGACGAGGCGCTGGCCTACGGCCTCGTCGACCGCGTGATTGACCGTCGTCCGACCGTCGGAGGAGTGCGCGGATTCGGTACCTCCGGACGCTGAATGTAAGAAAGGTCGGAGCGGATGCGGAGTGGCGCAACTTCGCATCCGCTCGGTGGTTGGGGGAGAAGTGCCAATGCCGAGCAGGCTTGCTCAAGTTGTGTGGAATCAGCAAGTTTTGGGCAGTAACCGTCGAGATGGGCACCGCGGTGGCAATTGCCACTTGGCCCCAGCGTCGATGGCCACAGGGCGCGCCGCACTGGGTGCGGGTTCGTACAGTGGGCCATACCCGGTGGAGCTGCTAATACGTATGGTGCAGGGACCGTGGACGGCTGTCGCCACCGCACTGTTAGCTCGGAGGAGTCCGCGGAGCAACGGCACGTTTAGGTGAAGTGGTGCCCCCGCATGCGATGACACTGCGGCGGTGTCGTTTCTGGACTGTGGGACCGGGAGCCAAATGCCGAGAGCTGCAAACCCAAATGATCACAACTGCCGCACCGAACCGAACCACAATGAATCCCCAAATGGGCACCACGGAGTCCAGACCGGCGTTCCCAGCGGAGCTGGCGCATGCCTAGCAAGACCCGCCAGAGCCCCAGCCGAAGCCGCACGCGGCTGAGCGCCGGCCGAGTTCTCGGTCGTGGCCGCGAGGTGACACGCGCGCGCGTGCATGTGCCCCCATCAACGGTCGCGCACGACCTGGAGATCTCGCCGGTCTGGGAGGCGGTGCCGACCCAACAGCCGAGCCCCGGCCGCCGCCGTGACACTGTCCTGCGCCGGACCCTGGCGGTTGCCGACGTACTCGCCGCCTATATGGCGTTGACGTTGGTTGTCAACGTGGTGGACACGGGCACGGTCAGCCTCCGCTGGCCGGTCGTGCTCCTGGCGCCATTTGTCGTCCTGGCCTCGAAGGCACTGGGCCTCTATGACCGTGACCAGCACATAGTGCGCAAGACGACAATCGACGAGCTGCCCTCGCTTATCTACCTGTCAGTCCTGTACGCCATGACGGTGTGGCTGGCTGAGGCCGGTCTTCTCCAGGGTGGCCTGGATCGCCCGGAGGTGTTCAGCCTGCTGGTGGTGAGCTTCCTGATCTTCGCTGCCGGACGACTCCTGGCGCGGGGCCTGACCGAGGCGGCCACCGACCCGGAGCGCTGCCTGATCCTGGGCAGCGGCGCGGAGGCGGACCGCGTCCGCGGCAAGCTGGAGCACGCACCTGGCGTACGCACGGAAGTCGTCGGGCGCGTCGCCCTGCGCCGCGTCATGAACGAAGCCGGGAATGTCGGCGCGTCAACCGGGCTCACCGCGGATCCGCTCGCCCGCATCATCTCCGAGCGGCGGGTTGACCGGATCATCATCGCCCCGGACGGTCACGATCAGGACGAGGTCCTCGACGTCATTCGGCTGATCAAGGCGATGGGCGTGAAGGTCAGTGTGCTGCCACGTCTGCTCGAGGTCGTCGGCTCGTCCTCGACGTATGAGGACGTCGACGGTCTCACTCTGCTCGGAGTCCGCCAGTACGGCGTGCTCTCAACTTCGTCGGAAATGCTCAAGCGCCTGATGGACATCACTGGCGCTGGCGTCGGATTGGTCGTGCTGTCACCGCTCCTGGCGATGCTGGCGCTGGCGGTCAAGTTGGATTCTCGGGGTCCGCTGTTCTTCCGCCAGCGGCGGATCGGACGTCACGGCGATCACTTCGAGATGCTGAAGTTCCGCTCGATGGTGCCCCATGCGGATGCCATCAAGCACCAACTGCGCGACCGCAACGAGGTGCAGGGCGGCCTGTTCAAGATCGCCGACGACCCACGGATCACGCGGGTGGGAGGCTTCTGCGGCGTACGTCGCTCGACGAGCTTCCGCAGCTGTTCAATGTCCTGGCCGGAGACATGAGTCTGGTCGGCCCTCGGCCGCTGGTGCGAGGATGAGGATGCCCTCATCGAGGGCTGGCAGCGCCGTCGCTTGGCGGTCAAGCCGGGGATGACCGGGATGTGGCAGATCTTTGGCTCCTCCCGGATCCCTATGGAGGAGATGGTGAAGATCGACTACCTGTACGGCGCCAACTGGTCGATCTGGCTGGATCTGAAGATCCTGCTGCGTACGGTGCCATACGTCCTGCGTCGACGCGGACTCTGACACCGTACACGCGTTCAAACCAAGCGGTGATAGTCCGGTTTGAGCCACTCCCGTTTGCGTAAAGACCCACCCACGATCTCGATATGTCCACAAAAGTCACATCCGCACGCAGTAGCGCCTCCCGTCAGGTCAAGCTGATGGGACTGCCCCTGGACGGTCTGACGCTGAGTCAGACGGTCGACCACCTGGTGAGGGAGTCGGCGGTCGGCCACGGCGGCTACCTCATGACTCCCAACCTCGACAATCTGTACGCACTGACACGCGAACCCACCCTCATGGACCTGGCACTGTCGGCGGAGCTGCGAGTGGCTGACGGCATGCCCCTGGTGTGGGCGAGTCGGATCAAGCGGCGTCCGCTGCCCGGCCGGGTGGCCGGCTCGGATCTGATCCTGGCGGTCACCGACCGAATCGCCCGCGCCGGTGGCAGCCTGTTTCTGCTCGGCGGCGAGCCGGGGACGGCCGACCGGGCCGCCACCGAGCTTCGGCGGCGCGCCCCCGGGCTGACCGTCGCTGGCACCCACTGCCCGCCATTTGGCTACGAACAGCGGTCGACCGACCTGGCGGAGATACGCGAACGGCTGCGCTCCGCCGATCCGGACTTCGTCTACGTCGGCCTGCCGTTCCCCAAGGCGGGCGCGCTGATCGCCGACCTGCGCCGGACACTGCCGCGGACCTGGTTTCTCGGTCTCGGCATCAGCTTCAGCTTTGTTTGCGGCGATGTCCAGCGCGCTCCCCGGTGGATGCAGAAGTTGGGGCTGGAGTGGGCGCACCGACTGCTGCAGGAGCCGCGCCGGCTGGCCCGGCGCTATCTCCTCGAAGGGGGGCCGTTCGCCCTCCGCCTGTTCTGGACTTCGTACCTCGACAGCCGTGCGGTGCGCGGCAGCTAAGGAGCCAGCCTTGCCGACTCCAGAAGGAACCATTGCCGCCCGGTCCGTCCGCGGGCGCGTGCAGACGCGGACCCGGGTTACCCGCGAGCGCGCGCACCGGGCGCCCTCGGTCGAACCGCTCTACCGCGCCAAGGCCCCACTGCGGGTCAGCTTCGCCGGCGGCGGTACCGATGTCGCCCCGTTTCCCGAGCGTGAGGGCGGACTCGTCCTGAGCGCCACCATCAACCGCTACGCCCACGGGATCCTGCGTCCCCGGACCGACGGCCGGGTCAGCCTGGAGTCCCTGGATCTGGGCACCGCGCTCGAGTACGGCGCCCAGGACCCGATCGAGTACGACGGCCAGTTGGATCTCGTCAAGGCGGCCATCCAGCGTGTCGCCGCTCTCGACGAGGCCCGTGGGATCGACCTGTTCCTGCATACCGCCGCGCCTCCGGGCTCCGGCCTCGGTGCGTCCTCGGCCCTGATGGTCAGTCTGATCGGCATGCTGCGCGATTTCCACCGGCTGGCGCTGACCGACTATGAGATCGCCGAGCTGGCCTGGGAAACCGAGCGGCTTGACCTGGGACTCAAGGGCGGCCTCCAGGACCAGTACGCGGCCACATTCGGCGGGTTCAACTTCATCGAGTTTCACCCCGACGGCGTGATCGTCAACCCGCTGCGCATCCCGCGCACCACCGTCGACGAGCTCGAGGCGAACCTCCTGCTCTGCTTCACCGGCACCACCCGGGCCGGCGACCACATCATCGACGACCAGACGAGCCGGTATGAGTCCAAGCAGGGCGACACGCTCGAGGGCCTGCGCGTGCAGAAGGAGCTGGCGGCGGCGATGAAGGATGCGCTGCTGCGCGGCAAGCTGACCGACTTCGGCGCGCTGCTAGGCACCGCCTGGAGCTACAAGAAGCGGATGTCGCCGCGGATCAGCACGCCGCTGGTCGATGAGGCCTACGAGGAGGCGCGCAAGCTGGGCGCGCTCGGCGGCAAGATCACCGGCGCGGGCGGCGGCGGCTTCATGCTGTTCTACTGCCGTCCCGGACGCCGACACACCGTGGCCGAGCGGATGCGGGAGCTCGGCCTCCAGGATGCCGAGTTCGCCTTCGAGCCCGAGGGCCTGCAGGAGCTGGACATATGTCGAGCGTTGAGCTGTCGCGCGCCCAGCTGCTCCAAGAGCGCATCCGCGAGTCGCTGGCCACCATGCAGCGGCTGCTCGACGACCAGGATGTCGCCGCGGGTGTCGACGGGATCGTCGAGGCGATGGTGGGCGCCATCCGGGATGGCGGCAAGGTGCTGCTGTGCGGTAACGGCGGCAGCGCCGCCGAGGCCGAGCACCTGGCCGCAGAGCTCATCGGGCGCTTCTGCATGGAGCGCCGTCCGCTGCCCGCCATCGCCGTGGCCAGCAACGTGGCGGCCCTGACCGCCATCGCCAACGACTACGACTACGCCGACGCGTTCGCCCGCGCCGTTGTCGGCCTCGGCCGTCCCGGCGACGTCGTCCTCGGCTTCTCGACGTCCGGTCGCTCGGCCAACGTCGTCGCCGCGCTCGAGGCCGCCCGGGACCATGACATGGTGCCGGTGGCGCTCGTCGGCCGGCCCGGCTCGCCGATGGAGGAGGTCGCCGAGCACGCGTTGACGGTTCCGGCGGCGCGCACCTCGAGCGTTCAGGAGGGCCACCTCCTGCTCGGACACACGATCTTTGAGCTGGTGGAGCGGGAGCTGTGCGCGCCGTAACACTCCGCCCGGCCGCCTTTCTTGACCGCGACGGAACGATCAACGTCAAGGCCCCGGAGGGTGACTACATCACCGCACCGGATCTGGTCCGGCTGCTGCCGGCGGCCGCCGCGGCCGTGCGCCGACTCAACGACCTCGGCGCCCTCGTCCTCGTCGTCACCAACCAGCGTGGGATCGCGCTCGGCCGGATGACCGCAGGGGACCTGGCCGGCGTGCACAGGCGGCTGCAGGAGCTGCTGGCCAAGGAGGCCGGTGCCCACGTCGATGCGTTTTTCGCCTGCCCGCACGACCACGGCGAGTGTGAGTGCCGCAAGCCCCAGCCGGGAATGCTCCGTGATGCCATGTGCGCATTCCCGGACATCGATGCCGGCCGCTCGGTTCTGATCGGCGACGCGCCGAGCGACATCGCCGCTGGCGAGCGCGCCGGCCTACCGGCGGTGCAGATCGGCCGCCACGCCGCGGATCTAGGCGCCGCGGTGGCGCAGGCCGTCGACCGCGGCCTGCTCACGACGACCGGGCCCTCGCGGACATGACGGTCGGCTACCTCGCCTCCGAATACCCCAAGGTCTCGCACACGTTCATCGATCGCGAGATTGCGGCCCTGCGCCGGCGCGGCGTCGCGGTGCAGACGTTCACCGTGCGCCGCACCGCGGAGGCCCGGCTCTACAGCGACGCCGACCGCCGAGCCGCGCGCGAGACCGCGGCGCTCCTGCCGACCTCGCCCGGCCGACTCCTCGTCGCCCACGCGCGCGCTGCGCTGCGCCATCCCGGCCGCTACGCGCGCACTCTGGGCCGGGCGCTGGCTCTCAGCAATGGGGGCGCCGGGCCGCCCTGTGGCAGCTCTTCTACTTCGCCGAGGCGATGATCCTGTGGGACGAGTGCCGGCGGCGGGGTGTCACCCACATCCACGCGCACTTCGCCAATGCCGCCTCCGCGGTGGCAATGCTCGTCGCCGACTACGGCCGCCGGCGACGGCGTCACCTGGAGCTTCACCATGCACGGGCCGACCGAGTTCGACGACGTCACCCGCTTTGTCCTGGCCGGAAGATCCGCTCGGCCCGGTTCGTGGCCTGCATCAGCGACTACTGCCGCGCCCAGACTATGCGGCTGTGGAGCCGGCCCAGTGGGAGCGGCTCACCGTGGTGCGCTGCGGGCTGGACGTCGCCGCGCTGGCTACGAGCCCGCGCGCCCAGCAGCATCAGCTCGGCCGCCGCGCCTGCTGACCCGCGGGCGGCTCGTCCCGGACAAGGGACAGACGCTCCTGGTGGTGCAGCGATGGCCGGGTCCGCGACGCGGTGTGGCGGTGGGCGGCTCACGATGGTCGGCGACGGCCCGCACCCCCGCGCGCTGGAAGCCGGCGGACGAGCGCCATCGACCGACCACGTCACCAGTTCACCGGAGCCCTCGGCCAGCCCGAGCTCGCCGAGCGTCTCGCCGGCGCCGACATCTTCTGCCTACCGAGTTTCGTGGAGGGCATGCCGGTGGTGCTGATGGAGGCGATGGCCAACGGGCTCCCCGTCATTGCGACTCGGATCGCCGCCGTGGCCGAGCTGGTGGAGGATGGCGTCTCCGGCCTGCTCATCGCCCCGGCGCGGGTCGACGAGCTGACCGACGCCATCGCCCTTTGGCCGCCGACCCGGAGCTGCGCTCGCAGATGGCCGAGGCCGGTCGCGAGCGCGTTCACCGTGACCACAACGTCGACGAGCTGAAAGGCCATCCTCGCCCGTCTCGCTCACCGGGGACGCGGCCCGCGCTGCCGGACGCGCTTCGGCGCGCCGGCCACTCCGGGCGCGGCCTAGCTGGAGCCCTGGTCGCGATGGCCGGCTGCGGCTACATCGTGCTCGCGCACCACAAGCCCCGTCAGGCGCTGCGGCTGATCCACCGGCTCGCCCCGGCGCCGGGGTGTTCCTCCACATCTACCGCGGCGCCATGCCAAAATCCATCGCTTCCTGGTGGCCGGCGCGGGCGTGCGCGACCACGTCGCCCTGTTGCCGCGCAGCCGCTCGGCCTGGGCGAGCTGGGGGACAGGTGGAACCGGCACTGACCGGGTTTCGCGCCGCCTACGCGCTGGGACTCTCACACGCGGTCGTGCTAGGGAGCGGACAGGACTATCCACTCGTTGCCCAGAAGGAGATCGAGACCTTCTCCGAGCGGCATCCGGGCGCCAGCTTATTTCTTGCCTTAGGGGCTGCTCCCCCTCGGACCTGTGGGGTCCGAGCGGGGGCATTGAGCGGGTGCGCTACTGGCACCGGCCGGTTCGGCGTCGGAGGTCCCGCGTGCCGGTTACCCGGAGGTTCCCTGACCGGGTTGGGACCCGGACGGCGGAGCCCAGTGGATGATGCTTGCACGCGGGGCCATCGGCGACCTCTATGCGTTTCGTGGCCAATCGTCCGGAGGTGGCACGCTTTCTTATCGCCACACCTGGGCCCTGGGACTGGATGTTCGTCCACACGGCGCTGTGCGATTCCCCGTCGCGCGAGAGCTTGATCGTTGAGAAACCAGAACCGGTGGCTTTCGTGCGCTGGACGCCGAACAGCAAGCATCCCGAGGTGCTGACCCGCGAGGACGCGCCGGCGCTGGTCGCCGCCGCCGGAGAGGCGCTCCTCCACGGGCGGCCCCGCGTCGCGCGCCAAACTGTTTGCGCGCAAGTTCGACGGCGACTGGGACGCTGAGATTCTCGACACGCTCGACCGGGTCTGACGACCCGGATCAGCCTTCTCTGCGTCGTCCGGACCCAGGTGTCGGCACGGCGGCCGGAGGCGACGCGGCCGAGCACGCGCAGTCGCCCCGCGACGAACACGGGCGCGTGGACGAGCGCCCGCAGGCTCGCCGTCGGCGCTCCCGCCGCTGTCAAGCCGCCGAGCACGAAGGCTTGCTCGAGCGTCGCCGCGGCCAGCGCGGCGGCGCGCGGCCGGCCCACCGCCGCCGAGACGATCCCCACACCCAGGCTGCCCGCCGGCAGCATCGACTGCGACGGGAACGAAAAGCAGCCGGCCGCCGCTGCCAAGCGTCCGCACGTCCCGGCGAACGACGCCGCGGCCGGCGAGGCGCATGAGGTAGGCGCCGGTCAGCTGGGCGTTGCCGGTTTCCCAGCGCATCTGCTGCTCGACCGCGGACCGCGCCGTCGTCGGCATGGCGGAGGCGACCGCTGCCCGTTCGGCAAACCTGACGACCACCCCCCCGCTCGACCAGCATCAGGTGCAGCTCGGTGCCTCGGTCACCGACGACGGCCACCCTCGACCTCGTCGA
>CAVWBJ010000004.1:0-1194259 GCA_963753235.1 uncultured Solirubrobacteraceae bacterium
GAAGCCGGTGAGTGTCGCGCGCTCGTCGTGCTCCTCGTGGGCCTGGGCGGCGCGGCACAGCGAGCGCAGGTCCTCGAGCACCCGCTCGGCGTCACGGCGGCGATCGGGGTCCGGCGTGTGGTCGCGCTGGTGCTGGAAGTGGCGGACCAGCCCGCCGGGGAGCGTCACGGTCGCGATCGCCACGTGGCCGATCGAGCGTCCGGCGACGAGCTCGGTACGGATGTGGTCGAGCCCTGAGCCGAACTCGATGAGGCGCGTCCGGGCGGCGTGGGCGCGGACGCCGTCGAGCTCCTCGGCGCGGGCGCTGGCGGCGATCAGGTCGCCCCGGTGCTGCTCGCGCGCCCACGCGACGAGCTTGGTGACGGTGGCCGTGCCGATCCCGCGCCGCGGCGAGCCGATCGCGCGGCGGAACGCCTGGGCGTCGAGCGGGTTCTGGAGCAGTGTCAGGTAGGCGAGCGCGTCGCGGACCTCGCTTCGCTCGTACAGCCCGAGCGAGCCGAGCACGCGGTGCGGGATGCCGGCGTGCGCAAGCGCGCGCTGCAGCGGCTCGGTCGCGTACCCGGTCCTTGCGAGGGCGAGGATCTCGCCCGGCGGCGTGCCGCCGGCGAGCGCGTCGGCGATCTGTCCGGTGACCCAGTTCGCCTCGGCGAACTCGTTCGGGAAAGCGCGGACGCGCACGCGGCCGCCGGCGCCGCGCATTGCGATCAGCGCCTTCGCCGCCCGGCGCTGGTTGTGGGCAACGCAGCGGACGGCGGCCTCGAGGATCTCCGCGTGCGAGCGGAAGTTCCGGCCGAGCACGATCTCCGTGCGCGCCGGGTGACGGTCGTGGAAGTCGAGGATGTGGCGGGGGTCGGCATGGCGCCAGGTGTGGATCACCTGGTCGTCATCG
Source organism: uncultured Solirubrobacteraceae bacterium (assembly GCA_963753235.1). Taxonomy (GTDB): domain Bacteria; phylum Actinomycetota; class Thermoleophilia; order Solirubrobacterales; family Solirubrobacteraceae; genus Palsa-465. Next base: position 890 of record CAVWBJ010000004.1, read on the forward strand.
CCGCACACGCACAGGTTCCCGTCGGGGCCGGCGAGCAGGTCCACCAAGATCGCCTGGGCGTGGCTGGTGTCCTGGAACTCGTCGGCCACGATCCACCGCCATCGCTGACGCAGCCACGCGAGCCGGTGCGGGTGCTCTGAGAGCAGGCGCACGGCGAACGCGAGCAGATCGTCGAAGTCCATCGCGTTGCAGCGCCGCAGCTCGCGCTCGCTCTCACGCCACACCGCCGCGACCAGCGGCGCCCCGGGATGCTGGGCGGAGCGCGCGTAGCTCTCCGGCGTGATCAGCGCGTTCTTGGCGCGCGAGATCTCTGCCAGCACCTCGGCGCTGGCCGGCTGCCCGTAGTCGGCCAGCGCCCGCTGAATCTCGCCGCGCTCGGCGTCGGACAGCAGCCAGTCGACCACGCGGCGCATGTCCGCCTGGTCGTAGATCGTGTAGCGCTCAGTGCGCCCGAACACGCTCCCCTGCTCGCGCAACAGCCGCGCGCACACCGAGTGGAACGTTGCCGCCGTCACGCCCCGGGCGATCGTCTCGCCGAGCAGGTCGGCGAGCCGTAGGCGTAGCTCGCCGGCGGCGCGGACGCTGAACGTGACGGCGAGGATCTCCCATGGCTTCGCTTGGCCGCTCGACAGCAGGTAGGCGGCGCGGTGGGTCAGGGTGCGGGTCTTGCCGGCGCCCGGCCCGGCCAGCAGCAGCAGCGGGCCGGGACCGAACGTGACGGCTTGCGCCTGCTCGGGGGTCAGCCCGTCGAGCAGGCGCTCGGTCCCGGGCGGCGCGTGGTCGCGCACCCCCGGATCGGCCTGATTCATATGTGACCTCCTTCAGGAGGAGTTGGTGATGACCGCGCTCCTGACTGGCGGGAGCGCGGTGGGACGGCGGAGAGCCGAGCTCAGCCGCCGCGCGTTGGCTCGCTTGCCATTTCTCGCGGGCGTGAGCGTGACCGTGCGCTGGCCGCCGGCGATCGGGCAGCGCCAGCGGGGCTCGGTGACTTCGAGCAGCGACGGGTCGTCGCCGATCAGCACCCGCACAAGGTCGAGCGCCTCCGCTCGGCCCAGTGGCGGGCTCTGATACTCGACGCCGTCGTGCCCCGCGAGCGTGGTGCTGATCGCGTCCGTGACGTGCACGACGACGAGCTCTGCGGCTGGCGCGTCGCCGGAGCCGTTGCCGTTCCGCGCGGGCGTCATGACGCGGCCCGGAGCGCGTCCGCGACGCGACCGTTCTGGGCGCGGCTCTTGCGCCAGATCCCGAGAACCTCGCGCGCCTTGACCCGCCGGTAAGTGACGCGCCGGTCGATCGGGTCGACCTCGAGCTCGCGCTCGTGGCGCTCCACGACGATCGCGTAGAACACGCGGCCCATCCGGTCGCAGAGGACGATGTCGCCGCTCTTGACTCCGTTGAGCGTCATCGTGCGTCCTCCTTGACCCACATGCCGTGCCCGTGGCCGCGGCGGGCCTCCTCGGTGACCTCGTGCAGCTCGACGCCGCACAGCGCGAGTCCCTCCGCCGCCTTGTACAGCGCGTGGGAGAGCTTCTCGCTGGCGTATGTCGGCTCGGGGCCGTTCAACTGCACCCGCTGCGCCATGTCGGCGATCGCGTCGGCGGCCCCCATCAGCTCCTCGTCGACGTTCGAGGGCGGGCGCAGGCGTGTGACGCGCCCGTTGTGTGTGCTCACGTTCTCACTCCTTCGGTCGCTCCGGCTCGTCGCCCGGGTCTCGCTGGCTGGCCGCTTCGGGGTCGCTGCCGTTTGCGAAGAGCAGCGGTGCGAGTAGCTCGAGCAGCACGTCGACCGCGCCAATGGCGTCGTCGATGCGCCCGACCTCGGCCTGCGCGGCCTCGCGCTTGCGCACCAGCTGCTCGCGCTTGGCCTCGAGACGCGAGCGCTCGGCTTGCGCCGCGCGAGTGAACCGCGGGGCAACGCTTGGTGTTGCGGGGTGCTCGGCCGTGGCCGCCCGCACGCTGTCCTTCTGTCTCATCGTCCGCTCCTTTGACCGGGCGGGCGGTCGCCGGCCCGTGGTTGGTGTTCGCCGATCTCGCCGAAGACGTCGGCGACGTACGCGCGGGCGCGGTTGAACGCCTCGCCGCGCAGCTCGTGTCCCCACGGCCCGCCGAGCAGCACCGACGCGAGGTCGTAGATCGCCCCGCGCGCCCCGCAGCTCCCGGAGTGGCAGCACCAGCCCTGATCGGGGCTGGCGCCGACCGAGCAAGACGGGTTGTGGTCATCGTGCGCGGGCGCGGGGCAGGACACGAGCCCGTCGCGCGGCACGACGATCCCGGCGAGCTTCTCGAAGTACTCCGGCGGGCTGATCCGCTTGTACGGATCGCTGCTCGTGCCCGGGCGCTTGGGCCGCGGGGCTGGGCGAGTCGCGGGGTCGGGGAGGTCGCCGACGAGCTGCGCGATCGGGTATGGCGCGAGCGCGAAGTCGGCCTCGACGATCCGCGCGTGCGCGCCGGTCTTTCCGTTCACCGAACCCGCGAGCCGCATGACCCTCGACCGCTCTGCGCACGCCGGGTCGGCGACGCTCGGTCTGCCGTCCTCACCGACGCCGAGGCGGTGGATGATCCGCAGGTTGGCGCGCTCGATCGGCTCGACCAGCTCGCCGGTCGCCTCGACCACGCGCGTCGACGGGAGCGGCTCGGCCAGCCGAAAGTAGGCGTGGCAGCCGCCGGACCCGCCGCTCTCGATCAGCATGTGGCACGGGCGCTCGGCGAGGAACGCCCACAGCGCGTGCAGCTGCCCGGGCCGGTCGACGTCGACCCACAGGAAGCGGGTCTCGCTGACCGCCTGCTTCTCCCCGCGCGGCGCCGACCGCGCGGCGGGCGCGACGAACACCTCCTCGCCGCGTCCCGCGTGATGCTCGGCGAGCTCGAGCAGCCGCTCGAGCCACTTCTGCTCGCCTGTGCCGCCGCCGGGAAGGAAGTGGTCGCTTCGTCTGCGCGTCGTGATCTGCAGCCGCCCGTCGCGCCTGGCGCCGGCGGCGAGCTCGACGAGGCCGGCGGTGTGCTCGTGCAGCATCCCGAGCTGCAGCGCCCGGTGTCGCTCGGGCGCGAGCTCGCCGGCGAACACGCGCCCGTCAGCGAGCCGGATCCGGCAGCGCAACGCCTCGTCCCGGCTGCCTGCGCCGCTGTGCTCGCGGGCGGCGGTGGCTGTGGGCATCACGTCCTCCCTGCTCTGAGGTGGCATCGCCTGGCGCGCGCTCTGTTGGCTGTCGCGAGCGCCCGACCGTCATGAGGTAGTCGCGTGCGATCGCCTCGGCCTGCGGGCGCCCGTCGCCGACGCCGGTGAGCGTCTCGATCACCCGCTCCTGCTCGCCGGCGAGGTCGACGACCTGCCAGCCGCCGGCGGTGTGGCGCACCTGCAGGGTGTGCCAGACGCCGTCGGCGTCGCGGTAGCGGGCGGCTGTCGTCTTGACCATGACAGTTCTCCCTTCGCTTGGTAGGTACCGGGTCGAAGACCTCGGAGGCCTCGCCCGGCCAGTTGCGCCGGAGCCGCGGCTACTCGCTCCGGCGCGGCGGCGGCGGACCGGGGTGGTGGCGGCGGTCGAAGTCGGCGAGCTGCTCGAGGCTCGCGGCGGCGCCGATCAGCTGCGTCGATCTGCGCTTGCCAGCGCCGGTCAAGCCGGCCGCCGGGGCTGGTGTAGAGCGCGGTCATGCACGCCAGCGCGGCGGCCGCCTCCTCCAGCGCGTCGGCGCTCTGCGCGGCGAGCCGGTCGGTCGGCGAGGCCCCGAGCGCCTCGATCGCCTCACCGACGCGGTGCAGCGCGAGCTCCCGGTACAGGTCTCGGCATCCGCTCGGCGCTCACCTCGGTGGCCCCTTCGGCCTGGTGCGGGTCCCCATCAATCAGCCGGTAGCCGATCGACCAGACGTTGATCACCAGCCGCCGTCCGGCCCCCGCCGCAGCGAGCTTCTGTCCGCAGGCGCACCGCGTGCGAGTCGACGGTGCGCGACCGCGAGCCGGCCTCGTAGTGCCACACATCGCGCAGCAGCTCCTGCTTGGTGAACACCCGCGTCGGCTCCGAGGCGAGGCAGCGCAGCAGCTCGAACTCCTTCGCGGCCAGCTTTACCGGCCGCCCAGCGACGGCGGCTTCGCGGGCGCGGTGGTCGATGCTCATCGCCCCGATCCGGGTGACCGGCGCGGGATGTGGCTCGTACGCGCGGCGCAGGAGCGCGCGGATCCGCCCGCGGAGCTCCGGGTAGGAGAACGGCTTTGCGACGACGTCGTCGCCGCCGCGGTCGAAGACCCGCACGCGCTCGAGCTCGCCCGTGCGGGCGGTGAGCACGATCATCGGCGTGCCCGGGTCGATCTCGCCGGCCAGCCCCTCGCCGCCGCGCACCGCGTCGAGCAGGCCGAGCGTCTCGCCGTTGACGTCGGCGAGCACCAGCTGCGGGTGGTGGCTTGACGAGCAGGTGCAGCGCATGCCGCCGGTTGTGGGCGAGCAGGATCTCGTAGCCGTCGCAGGTGAGCTGGTCGGCGAGGAACGTGCGGGTCTGCTCGTGTTCCTCGACGAGCAGGATCGTGTGGGTGGGCTCGGTCATTCGAGCCTCCTTCCTGTGTTCGTCTCGCGCCGGCGCGTTGACTGGCCCCGGCGCGGGATCTCGGTTGCTTGTCTGGCCGCGCGAGTCGACGAGGCGCGGCGGCTGCCGGTGGAGGCCTGGTCCCTTCACCGGCGATCTGCGGATCCGCCCGCACGATGGGGCGGTCCGATGGCGCTCCCGATCGCCGGGAGCGCTACGACGTCAGCTGCCCGGACGCGAGGCGGTGCCTCGGCTCGCGTGTACGATCGCCCGCCCCCGGAACGAACAGGAGCGAAACGTGATCGACCGTCTGCGCGAACAGCTTCAGGAGCGCCTCGACCAGCTGCTCAGCGAGGCCGACCGGCTTCGCAAGGCGCTGGCCGCGCTCGGCCCGCGCTCCCCGAAGGCCCCGCCGCGCGAGCTAGCTGCACGCGAGACCGCGCGAGGCGACCGGCTCCAAGCCGGCGGCTTCCGCGACCAAGCGCACGCCAGCCCGGCGGACAGCCAAGCCGGCGGCCCGCTCCCCTCGCCGGACGGCGCCCGGCGCCACGAAGGCCGCCGTGCTTGCCGCGCTGGCCGGCAGCCAGGCGATGACCGCCGGCGAGGTCGCGGCCAAGGCCGGTCTGCGCCGCGCGACCGTGTCGACGACGCTCTCCAAGCTGGCGAAGTCCGGCGAGGTCGAGAAGGCAGAGCGCGGCTACCGGCTGCCATCGCCGTCCGGGACGACGTCCTCCCCCGCTGGCACGTAGCGAGGACCGGCCGGTCCCCGCTGGACGGCGGCGCTACGGTCGGCCGGTGCTCCCGCTCGGCTTCAGGTTCGACGTCGACGCCGTCATCCTCGGCGGCGTTGCCCATCGCGCTGACTGCACCGAGCTCCCTCGCGACCTGCCACCCGGCGCGGTGTCAGTCTCGGCGGCGGAGGTCCATTGGGCCGACCGCTGCCCGCGCGAGTGCCCGCGATGCCGCCCGCCGTTCGAGACGCTGCTCACCCATCCGCTGGAGCGCTCGGTCGAGGCGCTCGTTCGGTGAGTCGCGGTGCACGCGGGTTCGGCCCGGCGTCGTTGCCGGTGATCCGCCGCACCGCCCGATCGGGCTCCACGGTCGTGCGCAGCCGTCACTGGTCGGGATACCGACCGTGCGGGCGCTTGTGCGCCCGCTCGTCCACGGTTCGGGTTCCCGGCGGCGGGTGGCGCTCCCCGAACGCAGCAGCTCGACGACGGTCTGCCCGTTGCCGCGTCCCGGGCGAAAGACGAAGCCGAATGGCCGCTCCGACGCGCGGTCCCTCGCGAAGCGGCACATACGCTTTCACCAGTCCGGCGAGTCGGGTCCGATCCAGACCCTCGTCCGCGCAACGCTCGAGCAGCGTGAGATCGACGCCCTCGCTCTCGAGCTTCCGTCGCTCGCGCTCCGCCGCGAGCCGGGCCGGGGACCGTGCGTCGAGACGCTCGACCTCCTCCCGCCACACCCGGGGATCGATCACCACCGCGATGCGCCGGGCGCCGCGGCTGGGCGGCGGCAAGGGCTTAGCCCTCGCCGTCCGACGGCAGGTGCCCGAACTCCTCCTCGAACTCTTCGGGGGTAAGTGGCCGCAGGTCGTGATCGGCGAACAGTTCGTCGGCCGTGACCGTGATCGCCGGCTCCAGCGCGACACCGCCGTGCTTATCCGAGACGACGTCGTACTTTCGGCCGGCGATCTCGACTAGGTCGCCGATCTTGACGTTCAGCTTCTTGGCTGTGACCGCCATATCGGTCATGGTAGTCCGCCGTTCGACCGCCTGGTTCTGCCTCCGATCCGCCGCAGCGCCCCGATCAGCCCGACGTGCCCGACGGCGTGGGCGACCTGTGCCCGCAACCCCGGCTCCAGGTAGGGCAGCAGGTCGAGCTCACCGCGGTCGTAACGCCCGATGGCACGGCATTCGGCAGAGCGGGACGACACAGAGGGCGTCGCCGCAGCCGCCCATCGATTTCGGAATCAGATGGGCTGGGTCGACTCTCCGATCGCTCCCGCAGACGATGCACCTCCGTCCGACGACCGCAGCCCGCTGGGCGTCGCTGGCCGCCATCGACTCGGCTCGCTGGAGCGGCGTCGTCCGCCTCAGCTGGGTTCGCGCACGCAGCTGCGTGCGCCGGCGAAGCGGTGTTCGCTTCATCGCTCCTCCTCTCGCAGCATGGTTGATGGCGCCCTGGACACGCGAGCCGTCGAGGCGGTCGCGCGTCCGGGGCGCTCGGCGGCCCTCAGCGCCAGAACGCGCGGCTGCGATCTGGCCGGGTGTGCGGCGTGGGGCGGCAGCGCTCCGCGCTCATGAGCACCGTCCGGGGCAGCCGCGCGATGACCGCGTAGGCCACGCACAGCGCCAGCGCGAGCTCCGGGTCGCGCCGCGCTCGCCGGGAGTTGCGCGAGGCATCGCGGCTGATCGCCCACAGTGACCGGCGGGCGGTGGCGCCGACCTCGACGGTCCGCCCGGTCGCGATCGCCGCCTCGAGCTGCTCGCGCTCCGCCCTCCACGGCCCCGCCTCGGCGTGCTCGAGCGCCGCGAGCGCGTCAGCGACCGACGCCGGCTCCCCCGCGTGCGCGATCCGCCGCCGCGCGTCGGTCCGCGCCTCCTCGAGCGTCTGGCGGCGACGCTCCCGGAACGCGGCGAGGTCGCGCTCGCGACGCGACGGGCGCGGCTCCCGCTCCGCGCCCCGGCCGGCGGGAGCGTGCTCGTCCGCGGAAGCTCCGGCTGCGTCTCCGGCATCTCGGGGATCCGGGTGCTCGCGGCCGGCGGAGTGGCAGTCGGCGCGATCCGCTCGTGGCGGTCGAGCGCGTCGATCACGATCCGGTCGACCTCCGCCTGCACTTCCCGCTCGGCGAGTCTCTGTGCCGTCGACGGCGTGGGTGGGGTTTCCGTGGCGTGTGAGTGCTTGCGCTCGCGCGCCTGCCGGCGCTCCAGCTTGCGCTCGATCCGCGCGTTGCGCCGCTCGCGCACCAGCTCGCGACGGTCTGAGTCGAACTTCAGCATCGAACCCATCAGGGCCTCCTCTGTCCGGCGGGTCTCGCTGTTCGGGCCCGCCGTCTTCTCGTGCGATGTCGTGGTCCTCGCCCCCGGGGCTGGGACGCGCGAGCCCAGGCCTTCGGCCCGCGCGCCCCAGCAGATCCCGCAGAGCGGCTAGCTCGCCGGCCGCCGCAGCTCGGCGTCCAGCTCGCTCGCCGGCGGCCGCTCGACCACCGGCACGGCCTCCCATCGCCGGCCGAGCCGCCAGCAGCGCCGGGTGGCGACCAGCTCGCGGGCGGGAGCAGCAGCAGTCGCCCGGCGACCGCGACCGCGAGCACGGCCGCGGCGAGCTCGAGCAGCACGTGCGCGTAGGCGACGGCGATCAGCAGCGTCGCCGCCCACCCGAGCGGGTTGTGGCCGCGCATCACAGCAGCCCCGCCCGCTCGAGCTCTGAGCGGATCTCCAACCGCTCCCGCTCGGCGGCCTGCTCGGCGATCAGCGCCTGGGCCCACGCGGGCAGGCGGCACTCGTGCACGCACGCCGTCTGGCGCTCGATCCGCGCCCGCTGCCGCGCGGTCAGCTCGCGCACCTCGTGCGGCAGCGAGTTGGACGCCGGCCACACCCGCTCGCGGTCGAGCAGCGACACGGGAAGCCCGTCGACACGGGCAATCAACTGGGGGACCATTTGGTACCCTCCTATGTGTGTGTGGAGCCCCGTCGTTTGGCGGGGCTTCGCTTTTGCCGCGACACCGTCACGGCGCGGCGCTCCTTAACGACGAGCGGCCCGCGACCCCAGGAGCGAGGGATCATGCGGGCGCTGCGGCGAGTCAGGCCATCGGCCCTCCTCTCTATCGGTTGTGCGTGGCGCAGGCGCGCGATGGGCCGGCGAAGCTCAGCTCCACCACGGCTGAACCGGGGGCGCGATCGCGGTGTAAGCCTCGGGGGCGGTGAGCCTCCGAGGGACCCCTCCGTTCACCCAGCGAGTGGAGTGCGGCCAGACGCGCCACGAGGCGGCCCGCAGGTAGGGGAACACTCCATCGGAGAGGGCCCGATCGCCATCCCCGCTCAACCTCTCCAGCCGATCCGGACGACACGCTACGGACACGGAAACGGCGAGAGGCGCAGTTAGAACAAGAACACAGCAGCACAACACGAGCGCGAAACACCGCTCCGCAAGGTCCGGATTTCTGGTGCTGACTGTGCGCTCAGACGAACCTGACGAGGAACGCGCGGCTATGTCTTGGTACTCGAGGCCCCGTCGATGCGAGGAGGTCGCCCTACAAGAGCGAGCCATGATTCGAGGCCCTGAACCCTACCACCCCCTCGGGCGGATGCGACACAAATCCCCCGAAAACGCTGGCCCCGTCGGGTCGTGGATCTCCGATCGGGGACCGTAGCCATGACTGGGCGTCCCTCGACGCGCAGCCGCCGATGCGGCCGGACCGCGCTCGCCCAGAGGTGGGAGAAGGGCCGATCCGGGGCGCTCCCGGCGGTGCTGACGGCATGCGGCTCGGGCTACCCACCCAAGTCTCCGTGTCTGACGCGCCCGTACCCCGAGTTAGGTCGCACGAAAGTCCTGCAAAACCAAGCTCTCGCAAGACGCGGGGGTGTCGAGAGGTGGTGCACCTAACCCGGAGTAGCGCGAGTCCCCATCTACCTCCGGGGTAGGTCATGAACTCCCTGCAAACAGCGAGGTTCTAACTCGCGCGCTAGCGCGACCTACCCCGAAGAAGGTCCCGCCTAACCGGGAGAACACCCCACGTAACCCATGAGTTCGAAAAGTCGCTCCAGCGCGCCGGTAGCCCGACCGGCGGCTGGAGTGGTCGCGGGGCCACGCGATTCCCATCTCAGCCCCACGCCCACAGCTCAGCACAACGCCTACGCCACCAACTGCGACGTTCGCCGGCACGCGACGTGGTCGCCGGCACGCTCGTGACCGCGCTCGTGGCCGAAGCAGTCGTGCGATGGACCACCCGGCTAGCGCTAAGCGACTCCTTGGTCGGCCTCAGCAGTCGCGCGACTTCGCTGGCGGCTACAGCGAAAGCGGTCGTCGGGCGCCGCCTTCACGACGGTGCGACGCTACGACACGAAGGCTCGGCGGGGGGCCCTTGAGATCGTCGGCGGTACCAAACCGGCGCCGTGAGCTGATTGACCGCGTCCGAAGCAGTGGGTCCGGCACGTCGGCCTCGATGCGCTCGTCGCCGGAGCCGTTGATCTGCTCGCCCATTCCGCGGTTTCCCGAGGAGTCGCTCGAGATTGCACGTCTTGGATCATGCTCTGGCGCCGCCGCGGCAGCGCGCGCTCTTGGGCGGTTGACGATTCCGAGGCCGGCGGCGCGCGCCCGAGAGGTCGCGCTCCGCCGTAGCATCGCGGGTCCCGGCCCACGATGGAGCACATCGTCGCGTCGATCGACGCCCGCCTGCCGATGCTGTAGGCGGACATCGACGCTTGAAGAACGCCCGAGCCGCACTCGAGAAGTTGGCGCAGCGCCCCCTCCGACCGGGTGGCGCAGTTAGGATGTTTGACGCGACGGGGGGCGATGGTCCGGGCGAACCCAACAAGGAAAGCAATGTCGACTCTCGGTCATCGACAATCGTTTGAGCTGCCGGAACGGCTGCCGGAGCCCGGCGAGCTGGTGGGGGTGCGATCCCGGCGTTGGCTGGTTGACGAAGTCGTGACCGAACCTTCGCCGGCGGTCGTCCGGTTGGCGTGCGCGGACGATGATGCGCAGGGCGAGCGCCTCGACGTCTTCTGGGAGCTCGAGCTCGATCGGGAGATCATCCGCGAGGAGGGCTGGGACGAGCTCGCGGCACGCGGCTTCGACGACCCGCGTCTGTTCGCCGCCTTCTTCAACACGCTGCGGTGGAGCTCGGTCACCGCAACCGACCCGAACCTTTTCCAGTCGCCATTTCGCGCTGGGATCCGGATCGATGCTTACCAGATGGAGCCGCTGCGCAAGGCGCTGCGGCTCCCTCGCGTGAACCTGTTCATCGCTGATGACACCGGTCTCGGCAAGACGATCGAGGCCGGCCTGATCGCACGCGAGCTGCTGCTCCGCAAGCGCGCCAAGACGATCGTCGTCGCCGCGCCGCCGTCGGTGCTCGAGCAGTGGCAGGCCGAGCTCGAGGAGCGCTTCGGGCTCACTTTCGAACTCCTCGACCGCCACTACGTCGCCCGTGTGCGGCGCGAGCGCGGCTTCGGCGTCAACCCGTGGTCGACGCACAGCCGCTTCCTTGTCTCGCACAACCTGCTCGTCGACCCCGCGTACGCCGAGCCGATGCGCGCCTGGATCGATGAGAACCGCGCCGGCAGCCTGCTCATCCTCGACGAGGCGCACCATGCCGCGCCCTCGAGCGGCGGGCGCTACGGGATCGAGACGAAGTTCACCCGCACCGTGCGGGACATCGGCTGGCGGTTCGAGCACCGCCTCTTCCTCTCGGCCACGCCGCACAACGGCCACTCGAACAGCTTCTCGACCCTGCTTGAGCTGCTCGACCCCTACCGCTTCACGCGCGGGGTCAAGGTCAAGGGCAAGAAGGAGCTCGAGCCGGTCATGGTCCGCCGGCTCAAGGAGGACATTCGCCAGGTCCAGGGCGGCGGGTTTCCGAACCGCAACGTTGTCCGGCTGGAGATTGCCGGCCTGCCCGCCGACGCGCCGGAGCTCGTGCTCTCACGGATGCTTGACGAGTACCGCGCCGCCCGCGCGGCACGGTTCGCTCAGGCACCGGTGAAGGCGCAGGCGTCGGCCGGTTTGCTCGTCGTCGGTCTGCAGCAGCGGCTGCTGTCGTCGATCGAGGCGTTCGCGCGGACGCTCGCGGTGCACCGGCGGACAGTCGAGCGCGCGGCCGCCCGTGCCTCCGAAACTGAACCCGCGCCCTCTGCGCAGGCGCGACCTGTTCACGAGCACGCCCCGGGCCCGACGACGAGCGCGCCGGGTGGAGTGAGGAGGAGCTCTCGCTGGAAGAAGCGACGGAGACGGAGGCGATCACGAGCGCCGCTGAGCGGGCGCTCGGCGAACGCGTCGGGCCCGCGGCAGGCCTGTCAGATCGCGAACGAGAGCTGCTCGAGCAGATGGCTGAGGTCGCCGAGCGTCATCGGCACGAGCCCGACGCAAAGGCGCGGCGGCTGGTCGCCTGGATCCGTGAGCACATGTGCCCGGACCTGCCCGAGGCCGGCCGCCGCGGCGACGGGCAGCCAGCACGTTGGAACGAACGGCGAGTCCTGATCTTCACCGAGAGCCGCGAGGGCACCAAGCGCTACCTGCAGGAGGTCCTCGAGCAGGCGATCGCGGGCAGCGATCGGGCTGATGAGCGGATCGAGACGATCACGGGCCTGCTCGGTGGCCCGGCACGCCAGCAGATCCAGCGGCGCTTCAACACTGACCCGTCGGAGGACCCGCTGCGGATCCTGATCGCGACCGACGCCGCGCGGGAGGGTTTGAACTTCCAGGCCCACTGCGCTGATCTCTTCCACTTCGACCTTCCCTGGAATCCCGGGCGGATCGAGCAGCGCAATGGGCGCATCGACCGCAAGCTGCAGCCTGCTGACGAGGTCCGCTGCCATTACTTCGTCCTACCGCAGCGGGCAGAGGATCACGTGCTCGACGTGTTGGTGCGCAAGACCGAGACGATTCGGCGCGAGCTCGGCAGCCTCTCGAAGGTGATCGACGACGAGATCGAGCATCAGCTGACGGGCGGGATTCCGCACAGCCAAGCCGGGGCGCTCGCGGTGAGGATCGACGAGGTGGACCTCGACGCCGAGCGAAAGGCGATCGCCGGCGAGGAGCTCGAGGAGGCGCGGGATCGCCAGGACGACCTCCGTGAGCAGATCGACCGCTGCCGCAACCTGCTCGAGCGCTCGCGTGACTGGGTCGGGTTTGAGCCCGAGCCGTTCCGTGATGCGCTCTCGTGCTCGCTCTCGTTGCTCGGCGCGGAGCCACTGACCGAGACGCGCGATGACCGCGGCCGTCCGGTGTGGACGGTCCCGCCTCTCAACACCCGCGCTGCCGCCGATCCCAGCTGGGCCTCCACGCTGGACACCCTCCGAGCGCCGCGACCGCCAGGTCAGAAGCTCGCCGACTGGCGACGCGAGGCGCCGATCCGGCCGGTCGTCTTCAAGGACGAGGGCGTTGTCACGGAGGCCACCGTGCACCTGCACCTCGATCAGCGCCTCGCGCAGCGGTTGCTCTCGCGCTTCCGCGCCCAGGGGTTCATCTACGACGACATCTCTCGCGCCTGCCTGGCACAGGTAGCCGACTCGATCCCGCGCGTGGTGCTCCTGGGCAGGCTCTGCCTGTTCGGCCGCGGCGCCGAGCGCCTCCATGAGGTGCTAGTCCCGGTAGCGGCACGCTGGCAGGAGCCCGAGCGGCGGGACGGTGGGCTGGCCGCATACGCGCGCACGGCCGAGCGCCGCTCGCTGGAGCTCCTCGACGCCGCGCTCGCCGACCCGGGCGCGCGCGTTGTGCCCAGGGGCGTGACTCAGCGTCTGCTGGCCAGCGCCGCGCAGGATGTGCAGGATCTGCTCCCCCAGCTCGAGGAGCGGGCGCAAGAACTCGCCACCGAGGCGCAGACCCGGCTTCGCGAGCGTGGATCGCGGGAAAGCGCCGACTTGGAGCGGGTGCTCGAGGAGCACAGGGATCGGGTCCGAGCGGAGCTCGAGAAGGGCCGACGGGAGAGCGCTCAGCTTCAGATTTGGCCGGAGGAGGAGCGCCGCCAGCGGGAAAGCGATATGCGCGCCTGGGAGCGGCGACTCGAGACGTTCGACCGCGATCTCGGGACAGAGCCCGGTCGAATTCGGGATTTCTACGAGGTCCGCGCGCGCCGGATCGAACCAGTTGGGCTCGTCTACCTGTGGCCGGACACAAACTGACGATGGCTGCAGCATTCCGAGACCGGCCGTCCCGGGAGCCGCGCGCGTGAAGGCCGACCCGAACGTCTTAGCCCACCAGGAGTGGATCGGTTTCGTCCAGCCAGCCGGCCTTGTCGTCTCCGCCACGGCACTCGTGCGTGCAGGCGCGATCCTGCCCCGCCGCGACACCGAGGGGCAGCGCCTGCTCGTCGGGTGCGTGACAGACATCCCGGCGGCGCCTGGGCAAGAGCCAACGCCAGCACTTCCCGACTTCGAGGCGTTCGCACGCGGAGTGCTCGGCTGGAGCTTCTCGCCGAAGGGATTTGCCGGCGGGCCGGCCGGCGAGATCCCCGAGGAGCTCGTCGTGCCGCTACCCGAGCTTGGGATAACGCTCGCGCCCGACCTGGCCGTCCGCGAGCGTGAGCCCGCCGACGACGGTCCACCGTGGCAGCTCCTCGTCCAGGTGATTACCGACGAGCGACCTTTCGACGGTCGCGGGGAAGGGCGGGACCTATCACCGCACATAGCGATGGAGCGGCTGCTGCGCGAGACCGGCGTGGCAGCAGGACTGATCGCGGGTCCGCGCGTCCTCAGGCTGATCTCGGCACCTCGGGGCGAGAGCTCAGGCTGGCTGGACTTCCAGGTTGCCGAGATGGTGACCGCGGCAGGTCGGCCGATCTGCGCCGCAATGCGGCTGCTGCTCTCGCAGCCCCGGCTGCTGACCTTGACGAAGGCGCAGCGGCTCGCCGCACTGCTCGCCGACAGCCGGCGCTTCCAAAACGAGGTATCGGAGAAGCTCGCCGAGCAGGTGCTCCACGCGTTGTACGAGTTGCTCCGCGGCTTCCAAGCCGCGCACGAGGAGAGCCGCGGCCAGCTTCTCGCCCGCGAGCTGCGCGAGTCACCCGACGACGTGTACCGAGGCTTGCTGACGGTGATCCTCAGGCTCGTGTTCCTCCTCTACGCAGAGGAGCGCGACATGCTGCCCGGCGGCGAGACATTCGGCAGGTACTACTCGCTGGGCGGACTGTTCGAGCGGCTACGCGCCGACGCCGCGCAGTACCCAGACACGATGGATCTGCGCTACGGCGCGTGGCCGCAGCTCCTTGCCCTATTCCGCGCGGTCTATGACGGGGCGCCGGCGCTGGCGATGCCGCCTCGCCACGGTGCGCTGTTCGAGCCGGACCGGTTTCCGTTCCTGGAGGGGCGCGTGGCGGCTGGCGGGCGTCAAACGCACGAGCGGATCGAGCCTCCGCGTGTGGCCGACGGAACCGTCTACCGCGCCCTTGAGAAGCTCCTCGTCCTCGACGGCGAGCGGATCTCCTACCGGGCACTCGACGTCGAGCAAATCGGCTCCGTCTACGAGACGATGATGGGCTTCCGGCTGGAGCTCGCGCGCGGCCGCTCACTCGCGATCAAGGCCCAGAGCCGGTTCGGCGCTCCGACAACCGTCTCGCTTGAGGAACTGTTGGCGGTGCCCGGCGGACAGCGCGGCAAGTGGCTGCTCGAGAACGCTGACGCGCAAGCTGCCTGCCAAGGCCGCCGCGGCCGTCAAGGACGCCGCCACGCTAGACGACCTCCATGCTGCCCTGGCGGGAACGATCGACACATGGGCGACGCCCGACCTGGTTGCAGCGGGCGCGATGGTCCTGCAACCAAGCGAGGAGCGCCGCCGATCCGGCTCGCACTACACGCCACGTTCGCTGACCGAGCCGATCGTGCGCACGACGCTCGAGCCGGTGCTGGCGGCGCTGCGCGGCGATGACGGGAGGCCGCCGCGGCCCGAGCAGATCCTGGAGCTCAAGGTATGCGATCCGGCGATGGGCTCGGGCGCGTTCTTGGTGGAGGTCTGTCGCGAGCTCGGCGATGCGCTCGTGGAGGCCTGGGCCGTTTACGGCGGTCGGCCGGTGTTGCCCGCGGATGAGGACGAGAGGATCTTCGCCCAGCGGCTCGTGGCGCAGCGGTGCCTGTATGGCGTCGACCGCAACGCGGTCGCGGTCGACCTCGCGAAGATGTCGCTGTGGCTTGCGACGCTCGCTCGCGAGCACCCGCTCACGTTCCTCGACCACGCCCTTCGCCACGGCGACTCGCTCGTGGGGCTGACCCGCCGCCAGATCGAGGCGTTCTCCTGGCAATCGGGCGCGCGCGGCTTCGAGGCGATCCGGGTCGGCGGTGCGCTCGCTCGCGTCGGCGAGCTGCGACAGCGAGATCCGTCAGGCCGGCGACGACGTGCCCGACTGGCGGCTACGTGACATATGGGACGAAGCGCAGCACGAGTTGTCGGACGTACGTCTGTACGGCGACCTCGTCCTGGCCGCCTTCTTCGCCGGATCGAAGCCGGCCGAGCGCGAAACCGCGCGCGTGCTGTATGCCAACGCCGTGATCAACGGCGACGCGTGAGACAGTACCGGCCGACTCTGGAGGAGCTGCGCGAGGGGTCGCCGCCGCTCGTGCCGTTCCACTGGGAGATCGAGTTTCCGGAGGTGTTCGACCGCGAGCAGCCTGGGTTCGACGCGATCATCGGCAACCCGCCGTTCGCCGGTCAAGAACACCGTCGGCTGCCGCCAACCGGCCTGGCTACCCGGATTGGCTGAAAGCAGCTGCACGAAGGACGCCACGGCAACGCAGACCTCGTCGCTCATTTCTTCCGTCGAGCGTTTGAGCTTGCTCCGGGCGGATGGCGACTTTCGGTCTGATTGCCACCAATACGATCGGCCAAGGGCGACACCCGCTCGACCGGCCTTCGGTGGATCCTCAGGCATGATGGTGAGATCTACGCGGCACGCAAGCGGATCAAGTGGCCCGGGCGATGCAGCCGTCGTTGTGAGCGTCGTCCACATGGTGCGAGGAAGTCACCCGGCGAGTGACCCTGCTCGATGGCGACCGGTCGATGTGATCACCGCGTACCTCTTTCACGGTGGGACGAGCGACGACCCGGCGCGATTGGCTGCCAATTCGTGCAAGAGCTTCCAAGGAGTCATCGTGCTCGGGATGGGGTTCACGTTCGACGATCACCGACACGAAGGGCGTCGCGAGCTCGCTGCCGACATGCGCCGAGTTGATTCGGGAGGATCCCGCGAACGCGGAGGTGATTTCACCGTACATCGGCGATGAGGAGGTCAGCGAACAGCCCGAAGCACGCTCATCATCGCTTTGTCATCGACTTCGGTGAGCGTGACGAGGAGCGAGTGCCGCGAGCGGTGGCCGGAACTGATGAACGATCGTCGAGAGCAACGGTCAAGCCGGAACGAGATGAAGCTGCATGGACAGTGCGACCGCTGCCGGCGAGCGACGTACTGGTGGCAGTACGGCGGTACACCCTGCACTTGGAGCTGCATCCGCGATCTCAGACCGGTCGCGTGCGTCACTGCCGGACGAGCAACCGTATCGGCACTCGCTTTCCTGCCGAGCTGGATGCAGTCTAGCCGAGACACATCGTCGTGTTCGCGGTCGATGACTTACGCCGCGTTCGCGCGTCCTGCAGTGCCAGCTTCACGAGATCGTGGGCGCGCTTCTTCGGGTCCACGATGAAGGACGACCTCGAGGTACACGCCGTCCGACTGCTTCGAGACGTTTCCGTTCCCGCGAGAGCTGGACGACGGACCGCCGCTCGAGGCCGCCGGGCAGGCCTACTACGATTTCCGCGCCGACCTGATGGTCGCAACGGCGAGGGACTGACGAAGACGTACAACCGCTTCCACGACCCGTACGAGCACGATCCGGACATCGAGCGCCTGCGGGAGCTGCACACCGAGATGGACCGAGCGGTCCTGCACGCCTACGGCTGGGACGACATCCCGACCGACACCGAGTTCCTGCTCGACTACGAGATCGACGAGGAGGAGTGGGGCAACAAGAAGAAGCCGTATCGCCTGCGCTGGCCGGACCCGGTGCGTGACGAGGTGCTGGCGCGGCTGATCGCGTTGAACGGTGAGCGGGCCGCGGAGGAGGCGCGCACCGGCGCCGCGGCCGAAGCCGCGAAGAAGCAGCGCCGGCGGGCGCCCCGGAAGCAGACCGCCGCCGGCGTGCAGGAGCTCGGGTGAGCACCGCCACCGACCCCGCCGCGCCCTCGCCGCCCCCAGCCACCGCGCTCGAGGTACGCGCCCGCCTCGTCGAGGCGCTCGAACTCGACCTCGTCGGGCCGCCTCCCGGTCACGACCTGGCCGAGGAGCGGCTGCCTGGCTGGGTGCGTCCCTCCACTTGGTACCTGACGGGGTTTCTCGTGCCTGTGGACGCGCCGGCCGAGGAGCGCCGGGATGCCGACGCCGACGACACGCTCGCAGCGGTGCCCGAGAGCGAGGGCCTCGCCGAGGAGAGCGCGGGCGAGGAGGACACGACCGCCAAGAAGGGCTTCTTCCCCTCCTCGCTCGGGCTGAGCTCGCCTCGCTCCGGCCGCGGCCGACGAGCTGACCGTCACCGTGACGTGGGGCGACTACGAGTACGAGCCTGGCGAGACTCGTGGGCAAGAGGACGAGGGTGAGGACGGCAAGCTGCCGGCGGTCTGGCAGCGGATCCCTCGCGTGCGGCGGCTGACCGTGCCGCTCGGCGATCGCAGCGGTAGGGCCGTCACCCATGCCGTGCCGGAATCGGGCGGCCTTGAGGTGAGCGTGCTCGAGCGACCGGTGACCGCGATCGGCCTCGATGGTCAGATCCCGGATGGCACGCGGTCGGTGTCGCTCTTTCTCGTGAACCGTCGCCCGCCGGCGGCCGATCGCGCCGACCGTGCCTACGCGTTCCAACCCGTGCTCGAGGTCAGCTGCGAGCACGGCTTCGTGCCGCGGCCGGACCTGCGGGGCGCGCAGGCCGACGAATGGGACGACCAGGTCGCGGACTTGCAGTACGCCGACACGCCGGAGTTCGCGACCGGTCACGGCGTCGCCGCCGACTGGGATCTCGTCGGCGAGGGCTGCCCGACGTTGCGTACTTGCTGGCTGCCGCGCGCGCAGGTGGAAAAGACGGTGGCCGTACAGATCGGCGGGGTGGAGCTCGGGATGCTGGCGCTTGGTGCGCTACCCGACGGCGAGGCGGCCCGGCGCGCTCTGGAGCCGCTCGTCACCCACTACCGGGAGTGGATCGCGGGCGAGCGCGCCTCGCTGGCGGACCTGCCGCCCCGCCGACGCGAGACGGCCGAGCAGCTTCTCTCCGGTGCTGAGCTGGCGGCCGAGAGGATCGAGCAGGGGATCGGCTTGCTCGAGCGCGGCGGCGACGAGCTGGAAGCTTTCCGGATCGCCAACCGCGCCGTCGCGCGCGCACTTCAGAAGCGGCTGAAGGACGTCGAGAAGCCCGGGTGGCGGCCGTTCCAGCTCGCGTTCTTGCTGCTGAACCTGCCGAGCTCCGCCGACGGCAGCGATCCGCACCGAGAGACCGTCGACCTTCTCTACTTCCCGACTGGAGGGGGCAAGACCGAGGCGTACTTGGGTCTCTCGGCGTTCGCGATCGCGCTCCGGCGGTTGCGCGGCCTGCAGGACGGAGGGCGGGCGGGCGCCGGTGTGTCGGTGATCATGCGCTACACGCTGCGGCTGCTGACGCTCGACCAGCTCGCCCGCGCCGCCGGGCTGATCTGCGCCCTGGAGCTGGAGCGTGATGCGGCGCCGGAGCGGCTTGGGACGTGGCCGATCGAGATCGGATTGTGGGTCGGCAAGGCCGGCACTCCGAACTACATGGGGTACAAGGGCGACAAGCGCGACGGCACCGCTCGGCAGAAGGTGCGCCAGTTCCAGTCCGATCCGTCGGGCAAGCCGTCGCCGATCCCGCTTGAGGAGTGCCCGTGGTGCGGCGAGCGCTTCGCGCCCGAGTCGTTCACGCTGCTGCCCGACTCGGATCACCCGCGCGAGCTGCGGATCGTCTGCACCAATCTGGACTGCGACTTCAACGGCGAGCGCTCGCTGCCGATCATCGCCGTCGACGAGCCCCTGTACCGGCGGCTGCCGGCGTTCCTGATCGCGACTGTCGACAAGTTCGCGTCGCTGCCCTGGTTCGGGCCGTCCGGTGCGCTGCTCGGCGGCGCTGACCGGTATGACGCCCAAGGCTTCCTCGGCGCCGCCGAGCCGAAGCGGGGAACGCCGCTGTCGCGGCCGCTGCCGCCGCCCGACCTGGTCATCCAGGACGAGCTGCACTTGATCTCTGGGCCGCTCGGGACGATGGCCGGCCTCTACGAGGCGGCGATCGACGGGCTCTGCCAGCGGCCGCTCGCCGGCGTGCGGCCCGCGCCGCCGAAGATCGTCGCCTCGACCGCGACTGTGCGCCGAGCCCAGGACCAGATCCAGGCGCTGTTCGGCGCGTTCGCTGACGCAGATCTTCCCGCCGCCGGGCCCCGACAGGCGGCGACTCGTTCTTCGCCGAGACCGTGCCCGCGTCGAAGGCCCCGGCCCGGCTCTACGTCGGCGTGGCCGCGCAGGGCCGCAACCCCAAGGTCGTGATGCGCAAGGTGTGGCTTGCCCTCATGGGCGCGGCCGAGCTCGCCTACCGGGAGGCCGGGGGCCACGAGAACGCGAACAACCCGGCCGACCCGTACATGACCGTCCTCGGCTACTTCAACAGCCTGCGCGAGCTCGGTGGCGCGCGCCGCATCATCGAGGAAGAGGTACGCACCACCGTCTCCCGCTACGGCGACCGGAGACGGATCGGCGACCCGCGGCCGCTGTTCCGGGACCGCAGGACATTCTCGGAGGTTGTCGAGCTCACGTCGCGCGTGTCCACGGCCGGCGTAGCAGCGGCGCGGCGGCGACTGGAGCAGGGCTTCGATAAGCCCGACCGCGTCGACTGCGCGATCGCGACCAACATGATCTCGGTCGGCCTCGACATCCCGCGGCCTGGGCCTGATGGGGGTGATCGGGCAGCCGAAGACGGCCTCCGAGTACATCCAGGCCACCAGCCGCGTCGGGCGCACCGACGAGGGGCCGGGACTCGTGGTGACGTTGCTGAATGTGCACAAGCCGCGTGACCGCTCGCACCTCGAGCGCTTCCGTCACTTCCACGAGACGTTCTACCGCTCGGTCGAGGTGGGCAGCGTGACGCCGTTCGCGGCGCGCGCCCTGGATCGCGGCTTCCCCGGCGCTTTCCTGACCCTCGCCCGGCACGCGCTCGCGCCGATGACGCCGCCGCTCGGCGCCGAGCAGATCACGAGCCAGCGAGCCGAACTGGAGCTTCGCCTGCTCGAGGTCTTCCAGGCCCGCGTGATGCAGATGCCATTCGACGCCGATCAGGAGCTTCAGGAACGCCTCGTGAGCGTCCAGAGCCGGATCGTTGACCTGCTCGACTCATGGCGGCGGATCCGTGACGAGCTGGCGAAGGAAGGCGTCGACCTCGAATACCAGCGCTACGAGGAGGGCGGCAAGGGCAAGCCGCTGATGCGCGAGGTGCTGGACACCGACTTCGAGTCCGAGCATCACCGGAAGTTCCGCATCAACCGCTCGCTCCGAGGGGTCGAGCCGAGCGTCAATCTGTTCATCAAGGATCTTTCCGGCGGCTGGGTGGTCGACGAGCCGTGAGTGTCCGCGCGCATGGTCAAGTCCGTCGCAGCCAGGTGATCACGACGTGGGGTCCGGGGTCCCTGATCGACCTCCCGCGGCACTCGGGGATCGTCGGTGGCCTCGAGACATGGCCGAAGGTGCACGACCTTGAGGAGATCGTCGATCCGCGGCTGACCCGGAAGCTGATGCGGCTGACCGGGGTGACGAGCCCGCGGCTCTACGCTCCACCTCCCGACACCGCGGCGCCGGGCGACCCGGTGCGCGGGATCGGCGTGTGGCGCTTCCCGGAGTGGATGCTCGTCCAGGAGAAGGACACCGGCGGGCGCGGCCGGCGAGAGCGGCGGCTGGTGCACCGCAAGGAGCTCGACGATCGCGGGCGCTTCGCGGAGGACAAGCTGCCGGTCGTGCCGACGCGGTTCGTCCGCGCTTGCTCGCGCGGGCACGTCGCCGATCTCAACTGGCGTTGGTTCGTCCACCAGGGCAAGGATCCGGAATGCCGCCGCCGGCTGTGGCTCGTCGAGCGCGGCACCGGCGGCGACCTCGGCGACCTCGAGGTCCGCTGCGAGTGCGGGTCGCGCCGCGGAATGCACGAAGCGGCGATTCCGGACGCCCTCGGGCCGTGCTGGGGTGCGCGGCCCTGGCTCGGCGCGGGCGCGCAGGAGCAGTGCGGGCTGCCGAGCAGGCTGCTCATCCGCACAGCGGCGAACGCCTACTTCGCACAGACGCTGAGCGCGCTGTCACTTCCCGAGCACGGCTCCAAGGTGCAGGGCGCGGTGCAAGACGTCTGGGAGGACCTTGTCGATCGTCGATGACGCCGCCGGCCTGGCGTTCATGAAGAAGAAGCCGAAAGTGGCGACGAAGCTCGCCGGCTTCTCCGACGATGAGGTGCTGGAGGCGATCGCGGCGCTCAAGGGCGGCGAGGCGGAGGAGCCACCGGTCAAGCTTGTCGAGCTCGACGCGCTGCTCGCCGCGCCGGAGGGATACGGCGAAGACGTTCCCGTCGACCCCGACTTCCACGCCCGCCGCCTGCCCGACGTCGCGTGGCGGGACGGCTGGGAAGGCCCCGTCACCAACGCCGTGTCGCGCGTGGTGCAGCTACACCGCCTGCGCGAGGTGCTCGCGCTCGTCGGCTTCACTCGCTTCGAGTCGATCACGCCCGACATCCTCGGCGAGTACGAAGACGAGGTACAGCGCGCCGATCTCGCGCTCGACCCAGCCTGGTACCCGGCTGTCGAGAACCGCGGCGAAGGCGTGTTCGTCGAGCTGCGCAGCGACGCGGTGCTGGAATGGCTCGAGCGTGACGCCGTCAAAGACCGCCTCCAGCAGCTCGACGCCGGCTTCGAGCGGTGGACGAGCGAGCGCAAGATCGAGCGGCCGTTCCCGGGCGGCCCGTACGTGTTGCTGCACACCCTCGCGCACTTGCTGATCCAGTCGGTGGCCATGCGCTGCGGCTATCCGGCGAGCTCCATCCGGGAGCGGATCTACGCCGA
Source organism: uncultured Solirubrobacteraceae bacterium (assembly GCA_963753235.1). Classification (GTDB taxonomy): domain Bacteria; phylum Actinomycetota; class Thermoleophilia; order Solirubrobacterales; family Solirubrobacteraceae; genus Palsa-465. Next base: position 23,183 of record CAVWBJ010000004.1, read on the forward strand.
CTGGCAGGGGAAGCGGTTCGGGCTGATGCTGTACACGGCGAGCTCAGACGCCGAGGGAACACTCGGCGGGCTCGTCTCGCAGGCCCGCCACATCGCCTCGCACCTCGCGGTCGCGTTGCGGTCGGGCGGCCTCTGTTCGAACGATCCCGTCTGCGCGCAGCATTCGCCGGTCGACGCGATGGAAGGCCGCTGGCTCCATGGCGCCGCCTGTCACGGCTGCGCACTCATCGCGGAGACGTCGTGCGAGATGCGCAACGACCTGCTCGACCGGGCGCTCGTCGTCCCAACACTCGCCGTGCCGGACGCCGCGTTCTTCCCGTCGCCCGGATCGGCGTGATCGAGTCGCTCGTCGCCCTGCCGGCGCACGTGCGCGATCGACTCGCCCGGGCACTCGAAGCGGGGACGCTCCGTGCCCCGTACAGCGAGGTAGCGGTCCAGGCGGCGCTCGGAGGCGGGCTCGCGCGCACCGACGTCGCTGTCGTCGCTGCCGCGTTGCGAGCGCTCGCCGAGCGCGACATCAGCGGCGCCGCTGTCGCGCTCGCGCTCCGCGCCGCCGCGAGCGCCGCCGCCGCGATCACCCGCCCGGACCTCGTGTGGTCAGGTCCACCAGTGACCGGTCTCCACGCACGGGATACGCGACAGGTATACGACGAGCTCGTCGGCTCCGCCACGCGCACGCTCTGGATCAGCACCTACGCCTACTTCGACGGACTCCGCGCCTTCGAGACCCTCGCCGACCGCATGGACGCCATCGCCGGGCTGAGCGTCGTCCTGATGCTCAACATCCATCGGCAGCCGCACGAGCCCACGCCAGCCGAGGACCTCGTGGCCCGCTTCGCAGCGCGCCTCTGGAACCATGAATGGCCGGGCGAGCGGCGGCCCGACGTCTTTTACGACCCGCGGTCGGTGGCGGACAACGCGCCGGGCGCGGTCCTCCACGCGAAGGCGATCGTCGCCGACGATCGCGCCGCGTTCGTCACGTCCGCCAATCTCACCGAGGCCGCCTTTGATCGCAACATCGAGGTCGGCGTGCTCACTCGCGACGCGGCGCTCGCAGCGGCGCTTGCGCGGCACTTTCAAGTGCTGATTGACCGTGGCCTGCTGGTTTCGCTCCCGAGTCCCTGAGACACACCGCGCGGCGGGCCGGTGCTACTCGCTGGCTGGCGCGCACCCCACCACAGGCCCAGCAGACGCCCTCGTTCGGGTCCACTCCCTACGGCACGTAGCCATACTCTTCGAGTCGGCGCCGCGCCTTGGTCCGCTCGGCTTGGGAGAACAAGGTGTTGTACGGCGACCGAAGTGCGACGGCTTCGACGGTGAGGTCCATCCGACGAAGTTCCCACGGCTTCGTGAAGCCGTCGCTCGGGTGTTGTCGTTGATGAGCTTCCGGCAGGCCCCGAGGGCGCCACGCTCGTCGATCATTCTTGAACGAGTAGGAGGGTTGTAACCCAGGGCACGGCATTCCTCGACGCAACGGCGCAGCTCCCCCTCGAGTCTTCCGTCGTCCGGCAAGGTCATGATCGCAACCAGCCGTGCGCGGTCAGCTCTCGGCTGCCGTCTGGGTTCCGCCGCATCGTTGGGCGCGTCCCGCCAAAGAAGCCGGCGGCGTCGGAGTCGCCGGTGTAGCCCCCAAGCTCGAACACCTCCCTCCATTCGGCCCGGTTTGCTACCCGGCCGCGGCGACGGCGCATCTCGGCGCGGACGACGTTGCTCTCCTTCATCTTCGTGGCGCTCATCACGCGGCCTCGTCAAGGCCGTCGCCGGCTTCATCAGCCTCCAGCAGGTTCTTGAGCTTCTGCCAGCCGATGTAGCGACTGTCGTCAGCGTGCTCGCCATCGGGGAACGTCACGCCCTCCTCGGCCAGCCGGCGCCGGCACTCCTCGGCTCCGTTGCCCTGATCATCCTTCCACTTGTCCTTGACAACGCCGCCCGACCAGATGACCCGGTGCGGATTGATGAACGCCGGGCTCTTGGAGGCGACCTGGCCAATCGTGATCGCCATGCGCCAGTTGTCGTACACAGCGATTGAGAAGTCCGCGTAGGTCGTCCAGTTGCCGTGGGGCATGAGCCGCGAGAGACGGAGGATCCGGTCCCGACGATGCTTGACGGTCATCCGATAGCGGCGCGGGGTGGCATTTGGGACGTGCTCGACATGCCCGGCTTTCACCAGTGCGTCAAGCACCGTGTAGGCGTTGGCCTCGTCGTACTCCAGGTCGTGGGCCACATCCCCAGCGCTCATGCCTAGGTCCGTAAACATTGACGGAAGCCCGAAGACACGCTTCTGCACCTTGCCACGAATGATGATCTCCTCCGGCGCGGCGCCAGCCTCAACTGCGGCCAGCAGCGTCCGTGCGTGTTCCTCGTAGGCGGCAGCGATCTGGCTCGACAGGCGCGCGTCGGCCATCAGTCGCACCTGCATCGTCCTCGTAAGGTCGGCGGCCGTCTCTACTGAGTCCTGCTCCTCCATCCCGTTCCTCCTGTGGTGATATGTAGTGCTTCAGAACAGAACCTAACCATGGCACGCCTGTCAAGACCTGTCGAAAGGCGTACATGGAAGTACAACGCAATCGGCGAGAACGCGGCGTGACGCTGGACTGCGCCAACAAATCCTTGACGACGACACGATCGCCGGCTCTACGGCGTCCGGCGCGGATCTCCTCGGCTCCGAGCCAGAGGGATCTGGCGGCCACGCGTGGTAGTTCCATGCTCGACATAGCCGGTCGGCGTGTTCCCAGGTACGGGTTCACGTTGACCCGACACCGCTTAAGACCGCCCAAGGCAGCTCTGTGTCGTCCCGCGCCGCTCAGGTGTTCCCCGCGCCTGATGACCTCGTGCTCACGATTCCTCCTAGAGAGCCCTGTCCAGCAGGTCGCGCCAAGTCGTTGCAAACGGCGCCTGCGTCATCGAATCGCTGCCAGCGCCGAATCCAAGCTGGAGCTCTGCGAAGCCACTCAGGCTCATCATCGCGCCGCTCGACGGGGCAGCAGAGGTAGACCTTGCCTCGCGGGTTCGGATACCCGAGCGTCAACATCTCGTCTTGCGACTGGACGAACCAGGCCCCCGCTCGCGCCCACAAAGAGGGCCGGAGCCCCGGACCAAGGAGCACCAGGTCGTGTGCGCGCAGGATGTCGGCGTCGGCTGCAACTGCGCCACGACGATCTCCTGCGCGGACGTTGTACAGCCCGTTGTGGTCGACCCATTGGCGATGCGCCCGACCTCTCAAGTACCCGCACAGCACAGGCGCATCGGAGGGCGGAACCGGCAGCGCCGGGAGTCGGCGATCTTTGTCGGACTGGACCGGGCTGACGCGGTGGATCACGGTCCTCCAGAAGCGGCTCCGCTCGTGCTGCGTCGCCCGGTCGGCCACATGATCGATCACCTCGGCTAGAAACCGGTCGAGTACATCCGTGCCGACGGGGCCACTGGCGCCTGGACGCAGAGGAAAGGCTCCAAGCCCCGGCAGCACCTCATGGTGCTCCATGAACGGCGTGCGTTGCTCGTCGCCCGGATAGATGACGTATGCCCCGGCCGACCGCCGAATCGCGTCACGGTATGCGTGCATCTTGAGCAAGTCCTCCCGCTTGCTGCGGGCGAGACGCTCGATGGCCTCGGCCTCAGCTGCACGGGTGCCGTCAAGTTCGTCCGGCGGTGCGAACTGCTCTTCGACGAACTCCACCCGGTACTTGGCATCGAAATGCAGCCAGACGGCCAGCTCGTCAGCGGCGATGCCACCCGCAAGCCCATCCGGCCGCAGGCGAAGCGAACAGTCTGGCCGCATCGCGCGGGTCCAAGATGAGTCAGGGCGAGACGAGACGAGGAACTCACGGTTGAAGTAGAGGTCGGCCGTCAGGTTGCGCCCGCGTCCTACGAGCACCCACGTCAGCCGGCTTCGACGCCCTCGCGGGAAGCCGAGGCTCATCCCGTCGTTCGAGCGTTCCATCACGAGGCCTGAGAGGTCGGCGCCGCAAACGCGACCGACGCTCTTCGCGAGCTGCAGGAATGCCCAGTACTCGTAAAGAGTCGCCACGTTGCGCTGGCTGGCGGCGAACGCGTCCTCCAGGTCCCAGTCGAGGGCCATGCGCGCTCCCATCTCCGTGAGCACGAAGGTCCGCAGGACCTCCCTGTAGCCAGCGCGCTTCTGCAGCACTTGGTTTGCCGTCGGGAAGGACCCCAGACGACCCACTGATCGGAACATCGGCGCGGACAGGGTCCGATCGATGACGGCGATCACCTCGGATGCCGCATCCAAACCTCGCGAGATCGGTCCGGTCATCTGACCTTGCGCGGTCAGCACCGTTTGAACGTTCAGCGCCAACTCGCGCCAGCGTCGCAGCGCGAAGGCGACGAAGCGGTTGGGCTCGGTGTCGAGCGTTTCCTCGCTGCGGCTGACGGCCAGGCGAGCAGGAAGACTCGAGACGGGATTCCCCGACGGCGTGCGAACGCGCGGCCCTGGCCGAGTCAGCGCACGTATGTTCCGAGAGCCGCCGCGCATCGGCGTTCCAGGGAGCTGGTGCTCCTCGTGGTCAATCCAGGCCCGATGCGGTCGGTTCAGGACCAGGGCCAGGTCGCGCTCGCCAGCCCCCATCAGCCGCGCATGTAGAAAGGCGAACTGCTGATACAGGAGCTGCGGTCTCCGCGCAGCGGTCGTGTTCGAGTGAAAGTGGCGGCTGGAGCGAAGCCTTGCAACACCGCTTCGGTCGCGACCTCGGCGATGTCGTCCAGCATCTGCCGATATTCCGTTTGCGCCTCGAGCTTCTTCGGCTCAACGAAGACGATGGCGTGGCCTTCGACCTCCTCGCCGCGCACGCGCACGCCGATTCGGCCAACGTGTTGCCTCGGCAGCATCCGGCCCCGCTTCCGAGATGAATCGTCGAAACTGAACAGCTCGTCGCCCGGAACAATCTCGACTGCGTCGGCGTTGTCGAATCCGTTGACAGCGAAGACGTACGTGCCTTCCTCTTCCACGACGGCCCGGTCGGCCAGGATCTCTAGACGATCCCGCCTTCCCGGCAACCGCGTGAGCACGAGATGCCCGACCGTTTCGCCGGAGCGATCACGAATCGGGGCGGCGACCGGGTCCATGTTCACTCCGTGAAGCTCACAAACTGCGCTTCGATGAGGACCCCGATCATCCGATCGAGTTTGTCCACTGACAGTGGCATCCGCGCGCTCGATGTCTGCTCGTCTTCCTCGGCCGCGAACGACCTCATCTCCCTCAGCTCGGTCTCGACGCGGGCCCGGGTGCCGTGCACCTTCGGGAGGAGCTTCGTGAGCATGATCCGGTCCAGCACCGACCAACGATCTTCGACTCCCGTCGCGTGCAGGAATGCCGCGTACCGGAGCGCTTCATAGAGGACTCGATGACCAAACTCGTGTCCCGAATTGCGCGAGTAGCGAGTGGAGCAGGACGAGATGCTCGGCCAACTCGTCCACGCTCGGGTTGAGCATTCGTGTGCTGCCAGTCGTCGTCAACAATCGCGCGCACGAGGGTCTGCCGATGAGCGACGGACCCCTCATCAACCGTCGTCGGCCGGCGGAGAGCCGGATCGAGATCGGCTGCGGCCGTGCGGAACTCGAACGTGAATGCGCGGTCAAGGACCTTCGGCGAGAACAGGTACGTGGTCTCATCAACGTTCACCGTGCCGACAACGATCAGGTTGCGCGGCAACGGCAAGCGGTCTGAGCCTTCGACGCAACCCATTCGCCGTCGGCTCGCGTAAGCGCCGGCAGGATCGGAAGCCGCGACTCGACCCCCGAGAGAAAGTCCGCGAAGTAGCGCTCAACGTGAGCCAGGTTCATCTCGTCGAGTACCAGCAGGTACGGCTCGCCGGCTCCGCAGCGGCCCGAAGCATGAACTCCAGGGCGTCCGGTACGGCCCACACCTCCTTGCCCGGAGCTGACCGAAGGGCATCCGGATAACCGAAGAGGTACTCGGGGCCGGTCCAATCGGGACGGACCGGAACGACGAGCGAGCGTGCCGCCCCCAGGCATCGCTGCCGACCCACTCGCCGAACCGCATCGCAAGCTGCGTCTTCCCGGAGCCGGACTGGCCGGTGAGGATCACGAACGGCTTCGCCGCCAGCGCCGCGACAAACGATGCGACGAGGTCGCGAGACAGGCGCAGACCGCTCAGTCTCAACAGCGTCCGAGAAATGCACGCGCCGCCGCGCCGACGTCCTCGGCGTCGCAGTGGGCGGTCGGTCCCATCCGGTGGCGTCTGTCGCAGCTAGCTGCTCCGCTCGGCGTCCGGCTTCCTCCACTGCTTCAAGAGCGCCCGGAGACAGCAGCTCGGCGTACGCGTCAAGCATCGCGCGGACCGCGTCTGTTACCTCGGTCCCGACCAAGCGATTCCGACGTGAACCGTCGGTGGACGACGGTCGATGCCACGTAATCCCGAGCGAGCGCTGATGCGCCGAGGTCGAAGTCTTTGTCGAGCGCGAATCCGTGTTCGCTGAGAGCGACGAGCTGAGGGCGAAGCGTCTCCGAGCGACGGTCAAGCTCCACGTATGCACCCCGTCGACCGAGCGTCTGAGTGAGCTCGGTAACGCCCTGTGCAATCGTCACCTCAACCGCAGTCAGGTCCTCCTGGAACAGGAGCACCGGATAGACGCCGTGCTGGGTCGTGTCGGTTTCACGCGGATGCAGCACGGCAATCCACGGAACGCTTGCCCAATTGCCTTGGCCGACCGACGGTCTTACCTTCGCTCCGGCGAGCGACTCGGGGAGCAGCTCCTCGATGGCCTTCGCGCATTCGCGAAGGGCGTCGACAGCCGGGTGAGCGTGACCGAACTTGGTCGCCCGTGCCTCGCCGAACAGCTCCATGAATCGGCGCAAGCCCAAGCGCCAGATCGTCCGGGGCATCAGCCTCGACGACTTCGAACCCAAGTTGGCGTGCCTTGTCGACCGTCACGCGACCTCCGCTGAACTCCGACGGCTTGAGTGGACCAGCCTCAGGAAACTGAAACCCATGCGCAGCGCCGAGGATCGCCTTGGATGGAAACGTCTCGCCCTCGTAGGCGATTTGAATCCGTCGCGACCGCTCGAACCCGTACTTCTCGAGAAACGCGTCCTCGCCGAGCTCTCGGAACTCGTTGATTGCCTGGAGGACAGCCGAGCGATCGGTGAGATCACGAAGAGCCACGGGCAGACCCTAACGACCCTCTGATCACAGCGTGGCAGCGTGTGGCGCGCCGTGACCGATCAGCTCGTCGGCTACGTTCGGGAGCTGACGCGTACCTGTCGTCAGGAGGCTGATCCAGCTGGAACGCCCGAGCGACCAGCTCGGCGTCCTCGTCCCGCGGCGCGTAGTGCAGGTACTTCATCGTGGTCTGGATGTCGGCGTGCCCCATCCACTCCTGGACCCGGCGGATGTCCGCCTTGCGCGATCATCCGAGTCCCGAAAGTGTGCCTCAGGTCGTGGAACCGCAAGCGGCCGTAGCCCAGCCCGCGCCAGCGCGTCGCGGTACCGGCTGCTGAGCGCGTCGCCGTCGAGCGGCAGCCCCGACCTCGCCGGCGAACACGAAGTCGTCGTCGCCGGTGTATCGCTCGCGGTCGCCGAGCTTCGCGAGCGCGCTCGCGACGTCGGGCGCCATCGGCACCGCGCGGACCTTGCCGGACTTCGGCGTCGTCAGCTTGCCCGGCGGCGTAGCTCGCGCGGACTCTGATCGTCGAGCCGGCGAAGTCGACGTCGCGCCAGCGCAGCCCGAGGACCTCGCCGCGGCGCAGGCCGGTGAACGCCGCGGTCAGGAAGATCGCGCGCGTCGGCCTCGGACTTCGGCGGCGCGGACGAGCGCCCAGACCTCCTCGGGCGAGAACACCTGGATGTCGCCGCTCGAGCGCACGCGGAAGCGGTCGACGTTCGCGACCGGGTTCGCCGGCAGGCCGTACAGCTTGACCGCGCGCCTGAAGATCGCGTGCATCAGCACGAGCAGGTTGTTCTTGGTCTTGTTCGAGAGCTCGCGCTGCTCGCGCGCGCTCGACATGCCCGGCGCGCCAGCGCTCGATCTCCTGCACGGTGATGTCCTCGAGCGCCATCTCGCCGAACACCGGCAGCAGGTGCACGTTGATCGCGTTGCGGTAGCTGCGGATCGTCGACGGCTTGCAGCCGCGGTCCTGCTCCGCGAAGCGCAGGTACTCCGCGGCCGCCTCGGCGAACGTCACGCTCGTCGACGCCGCGACGAGCCGGACGCGGCCCGGCGCGCAGCAGCGGCCGCCGCCTCCCGCCGGACCTCCTCCAGCCGATCGTGCAGCCAGTCCTCGGCGAGCGCGCTTCGTGAAGTGGCCCTCAGCCGGCCGCCCACGCCCCGTCCAGACCGGCCCGATCTTGCGCTTGACCTGGCGTCCCGTCGGGCAGCCGGTACTTGGCCCACCACGACGCACCGCGGGTCTTCTCGAGCCTGAAAACGAAGCCGGACGGCCTGCTCACGGACCCCGATACTAATGCAGATCTTGGTACCCGTTTGGTACCCGTTTCGTGAAAGCGAAGCAATCCGGGCAAAGAAAAAGCCCTCATTTCGAGGGCTTTTCTAGTAGCGGGGGCGGGATTCGAACCCGCGACCTTCGGGTTATGAGCCCGACGAGCTACCAGACTGCTCCACCCCGCGGCGGACCCTTATCTATAGCAAACGTCGGCAAGTCTGTTCAAGGCGGCGGACCGAAAGCGGACCGGTCCGGCCGCGCCGCACAAAACGTAGGATCAGGCGATGCCCGTGGAGTCGCCGGAGGACCTGTACGGCCTCCCGTTGGAGCAGTTCATCCCACAGCGCGCGGCGCTGGCGAAGGCGCTGCGCAGCGAGAAGCGACGCGACGAGGCGAAGGAGGTGGCGGCGCTTCGCAAGCCGTCGGTGGCCGCGTGGGCGGTCAACCAGCTGGTCCGAACGCAGGGCCAGGAGCTCAAGGGTCTGTTTCAGGCCGGCGATGACCTGGTGGCGGCACAGACCGCGGCCGCCGAGGGCCGGCGCGCCGGCGATGCCATGCGGGACGCCAGCCGGCGCCAGCGCGAGGCGGTCACCACCCTCCTCCAGGCGGCCGAGGGCTTGCTCAGCTCGGAGGGCCAGCCGCTCAGCCAGACCACCCTGGAGCGGGTGGGCGACACGCTGCGCGCCGCCGCGATCGACGAGGAGGCCCGTCAGCAGGTGCAGGCCGCCTGCCTGACCCATGAGCTCCGGTTCGTCGGGCTGGGTCTGAGCGGTCGGAGCGCCGCTCCGCCCAAGCCGTCCAAGCCCTCGCAGTCGTCAAAGCCGCCCCAACCGTCAACGCCACAAAAGCCGTCAAAGCCTCCGAAGCCGCCGAAGTCCTCCAAGGCGTCGCAACCGAAACAGCCGGCGGCCGAAGCCGAGCGCCAGGAGACCCGGCGCCGCCAGGAGGCCGAGGCGGAGCGTCAGCGCAAGGCGGCGCTCAAGGCCGCCCGCCAAGCCGAGACCGACGCCCGCCGCACCGCCACCCGGGCCGAGAAGGAGCTCGCCGCCGCCCAGGCCCACCACACCGAGGCGGCGGCCGCCCTTACAGACGCGGAGAGCCGCCTCAACGCCGCCGAGGCCAAGGCGCAGCAGGCCGCCACCGAGCTCCGCAACGCCGCCCGCGCAGTTCAAAAGCTGGAAACCAACAGCTCCGGCGGTAACGGCTAAAGCCCAGAAACCAGGTGTTAGGCTGCAGCGCCTTGGCGAGTCCTGGGCAGGGCCAGACAACCGCACAGCCGGCTGAACCGCGCGGATCAGGCGGGGACGGCCTGCGCCGGGAACTGCGGTTCTGGGAGACGATCGCCCTCAGCATCGCCATCATGGCCCCGACGGCCGCGATGGCCCTGAACGGGACCGCGCCGGCGGGCCTGATCGGTCAGGCGGTCCCGCTGGCGTTCATCTTCGCCACCGTGGGGGTGCTGCTCGTCTCCTACGCGTTCATCCGCCTGAGCCGGTACTTCAGCCATGCCGGATCGGTGTTTGCCTTCTCCGGGGTCACCCTGGGGGCGCGGGCCGGGTTCTTCTCCGGGTGGGCGATCCTCGGCACCTACATGGCGTTCACCTGCGCCAGCACCGCGGAGGCGGGCACGTTCGGCGTCGCCTTCTTCCAGGGCACCGGGATCTGGAACGGTGCCGACTACATGGTGATCGCCGCGGTGGCCGCGGTGATCATCGCCTTCCTGGCCTTCGGCGACATCCGGGTGGCCACCCGGTCGCTGCTCGGCTGCGAGGGGATCTCGGTGGCCCTGATCCTGGCGCTGATGGTCGTCATCGTGGTCAAGCTGATCGCCGGATCGGCGCCCGGGCACCAGACGATCACCGCCAACGCGTTCAAGATTCCCGGCGGGACCTCGTTCTCGGCGGTGGCCAGCGCCGCCGTGTTCGGCTTCCTGTCGTTTGCCGGGTTTGAGAGGGCGGCCGCCCTTGGCGAGGAGACGAGCAACCCGCGCCGGGAGATCCCCCGCGCCATCCGGGGCGCGGTCCTGGGGGCGGGCACGTTCTACATCCTGTGCATCCTCGTCCAGACCTGGGGCTTTGGCGCCAACCCGGCGGGCGCCAAGGCGTTTGCCTCCTCCACCGCCCCGCTCGGCGACCTGGCGCACTGCTACGTCGGTCCCTGGATGGCCGATCTCATCAACGCCGGCGCCACCATCAGCGCCTTTGCCTCCGGCCTCGGGGCCGCCGCGGCCGGGGGGCGGATCCTGTTCGCCCTCAGCCGCGACACCGCCCTGGAGGCCCGCCTCGGCCGCGTGTCCACGCGCAGCGGCGCCCCGGCCGGGGCGCTCACCGTGGTCCTGGTCGTCGGCGTGGGCGCCATCGTCGCCCGGCGGATCGCCGGCGTCTCCGCGGTCAATGCCTTCTTCTGACAGGAAAATCCCTCCAGGGTGCGGTGGCTGTGGGTCAGGCGGCCTGCGGTAGCTCCTCGAGGATGACTTGATGTCCGAGCGCTTCGAGTTGGGCGACGAGTCGTTTGGTGATGCGTTCGGGGTCGCGTTTGCGGAAGTAGTCGCCGCCGAGATCGACGTACAGCTCGCCGGTTGAGAGCATGTGCCAGCAGGCGATCAGGATCGAGTGCTTGACCGCGCCGAGCGCTTTCTTGTGCCCGCGGCGGGGTCGCAGTCGGGCGTATTGGGCGGCGAGGTACACGTCTTTGGTGCGGATCGCGGCCATCGCGGCTTCCTCCAGCGCCCAATCGAGCCATTTGGAGCCTTTGCGGGTCTTGCCCGAGCGGCGTTTGCCGGCGGATTGGTCGTTGCCGGGGCACATCCCGGCCCAGGACGCGAGGTGCTTATCGGTCGGGAACACTGCCATGTCGACGCCGATCTCGGCGATGATCACTTCGGCGGTGCGCCGTTGAACGCCGGGGATCGTGCACAGCAGTTCAACGGCCGCCTCGAAAGGGGCGATCTGTTCCCCGATCGCCTCAGTCAACCCGGCGATCTGCCCGTCGAGGAAGTCCAGGTGGGCGAGGATCGCGCCGATCCACACGGCGTGGAGATGATCAAAGCGACCCGCCAGCGCGTCTTTGAGCGCGGGGATCTTCGTGCGCAGGCGACCCTTGGCGAGCTCGGCGAGAACCTCCGGATCGGTCGTGCCCTGAACGAGCGCGTCGAGCATCGCCCGACCCGACTTCCCCAGGATGTCTGATGCGACGCAATCGAGCTTGATCCCGGTGTCCTCCAAGGCCTTGTGCAGCCGGTTGGCCTCCCTGGCGCGCTCCTGAATCTGGGTCTTGCGATACCGGGTCAGGTTCCTCAGCGCCCGGATCGGCTTAGGCGGCACGAAACTCGCCCGCAACAGACCCGCCTCGGCGAGCTGACACAGCCACTCGGCATCCTTGACATCGGTCTTGCGACCCGGGACCTGTTTAACGTGGCGAGCATTGACCAGCAGGCACTCAAACTCATCCTCAAGGATCGCCCACACCGGCTTCCAATACACGCCGGTCGCTTCCATCACGACCTGCTGCACCCCGAACGCCGCCAGCCAATCCAGCAACGTCAGCAACCCCGCGACCGTCGTCGGGAACTCCGCCATGTGCTGCTCGCGCACACGACCCTCGCCGGGCACCCGCACGCACGCGGTGACCTGCTCTTTGTGCACATCCAGCGCCGCAGGGCGCTCGATCACCGTCTCCATCCGGCCTCCATAAATGCGATCGACAAGATCGTCGCCCAGGGGCCTCTGAGAACTAACGAGTCTGACAAGCGTGCTCTTGGCAACAGTCCGGAACACCAGGAAGACCCACACGCCAAACTAGCCTCGGGCTCACAAGCACCAAGAAGTCGTCGGCGTCGAGGGCGACCCCGGAATCAAACCATTTTCATCCGCCCGCGACCGGCCCCCAGGCCAGCCCAACTAGCCCGGAACGCTGGGCGTCCTCAGCCTGCTGGTGGCCTACTTCGTCACCAACCTCGGCGCCATCAACCACCTGTTCATCCGGGCCCGGCGGGCGCCGCTCTATGAGATCATCCTGCCCCTGTTGGGCATCGTGTTCCTGGGGTACACGATCTACAAGAACGTCGTCGGCGTGAGCTTCGCCTCCAACCGGTTCCCGCTGGTGGTGGGGATCTGGCTGGTGGCGGGACTGGCGATCGTGCTGCTGGTGCCCACCCTGGCCGCGCGCATCGGCGCCTCGCTGGCCCGCGACGAGGGCCTGGAGCCACCGCCGCCGACCCCCCATCAAGGACCTCAATCCCATGCCTGATCTCACCTACTACCCCGCCGAGAACCGCGAGCTGAAGGCCTACCTGGCCGTTCCCCGGGGCCAGGGCCCCTGGCCGGGGGTGGTGGTCATCATGGACGCCTTCGGCCTCAGCGACGACATCCGCCAGCAGGCCGACACCCTGGCCGCCGCCGGCTACCTGGCGTTCGCTCCTGACCTGTACTCAGGCCGCGGCCCCAAGTGCGTGATCGCCACCCTCCAGGCCTCACGGTCGGGGTCCGGCGAGGCCTACGAGAACATCGAGGCCGCCCGGCAGTGGCTGCTCAACCGGGCCGACTGCAGCGGGCGGATCGGGATCATCGGCTTCTGCATGGGCGGCGGGTTTGCGCTCCTGTCCGCCCCCCGCTACGACTTCCAGGCGGCCTCGGTCAACTACGGCGAGGTGCCCGATGACGCGGTGCAGCGGCTGGCCGGGGCCTGCCCCGTCGTGGCCAGCTACGGCGCCCGGGACCGCGGCCTGCGCGGCCGCGCCACCAAGCTGGAGAGCGCCCTGCAGACGCTCGGCATCGACCACGATGTCAAGGAGTACCCCCACGCCGGCCACAGCTTCATGAACCGCCTCACCGGGCCCGAGCTCAACCCGGTGCTCAAGTTCGTCGGCATGCATTACCACCACCCGTCGGCCGAGGACTCCTGGCGGCGCATCCTCTCCTTCTTTGACGGGCACCTGCACACCGGGCCGGTGGCGGAGGGGCCGCGCCCGGACTGACCCGGGCCGCCCGGAGTGACCCGGGCCCGCGCCGCCCGGACGAGAACCGGCTAGGCCGCGGCCCGTTCGGCCACCGGCGCCATCGCCGCCGGCACCGGGGTGCACACCTTGAGCACCAGGACGGCCGCGTCGTCGAGCAGCCGCGCCGGTGGTGATCCCAGCGCCCGCTCCTCCAGGTCGGCCATGAGCCGGACGACGTCGCCCTCCGGCAGATCGGCGAGCAGCGACCGGAGCGCTCCCTCCCCCTCCAGGCGTGGGTTGCGCTCGATCAGCCCGTCGGTGTAGAGCATCAGGACATCGCCGGCGCGCAGGATCACGTTCGCCTCCGGGAACCGGGCCCCGGCGAACACCCCCAGCAACGGACCGTGCGAGCGCAGCGCCTCAATCCGGCCAGAGGCGCGCCGGATGAGCGGCGGCGGGTGTCCGCCGCAGGCCAGGGTCAGCCGAAAGCCGTCACCCACCGGATCCAGCCGGCCGTACTGGGCGGTGCAGAACCGCTGGTGGTCGGACTGGCGCAGTTCCTCGTTGACGATCTCCAGCACCCGGCTGGGCGGCTCCTCCAGACGCGCCACCGACCGGGTGGTGTGGCGGGTCAGGGCGGTCACCGCGGCCGCCTCGGCGCCGTGACCGCAGACGTCGCCGATGACAAATCCCCAGGCCCCGTCCGGCAGCGGGAACAGGTCGTAGAAATCGCCGCCCACCTCCAGCCCGCGTTCCGCCGGATGGAAGGTGACCGCGGCGGCCAGGCCCGGAACCTCGGGCAGCGCCCGGGGCAGGAGACTGCTCTGGAGCTCCAGGAGCCGCCGGGCCCGGTTGGCCGCGTCCCGGGCGCGGCCGATGGCGACGCCGGCCGCCTGCGACAGGAGATCGACGACGCGCCGGTCCTCGGCCGCCGGCGGGCGCACCTCGTCGTAGTAGACGGCGAACGTCCCCACCAGGCCGCCATCGTCGGCCCGGATCGGCATCGACCAGCAGGCCCGCAGTCCGTGCTCGGCCACCAGCTCGCGGAAGTCGGCCCACAGGGGATCCGAGAAGGTGTCGGTGACGATCACCTCGGTGCCGCGGAAGGCGGCGGTGCCACAGGATCCGGCCGCCGGGCCGATCTCAATCCCGTCGATGGCCCGGTTGTACTCCGCCGGCAGGCTCGGCGCCGCGCCGTGATCAAGATGACGGCCATCCTCCGACAGCAGCAGGATGGACGCACGGGCCCCGGAGTCCGACAAGGACTCGGCGGTCCGGACAATCGCTTCCAGGGTCCGGGGCAGGGGCTCCGCGGCGGCGATCACGGCCAGGATGTCCCGCTGGGCGGTGAGCAGGCGCTCGGAGCGCACCCGTTCGGAGACGTCCTGGAACACCAGGACTCCGGCGACGACCTCACCGGCCTCATCGCGGATCGGCCCCGCGCTCACGCGCACGGTGATCATCCGCCCATCCGGTTTCTCGTAGAGCATGTCCTCGTCCTCGGTGACGTCGCCGAGGCGGATGGCGCGGGCCAGCGGGCCGTCCTCCCGCTTGATGCGAACCCGGCCCGGGGTGAACAGCCGGTAGTCGTCGTAGTCGCCCTCGGAGACGTGGGGCAGGATGCCGTGCCCCAGGATCTCGGCCGCCTGCTCGTTGCCGAGCAGGACCCGGCGGGACGGCGCCTCGGCGAGCATGACCCCCGCCGGCAGCTGCTGGAGGGTCTGCTCCAGCCGTCGCCGCTCGGCCCGCACCGCCGCCGCCGCCTGGCGGCGCAGCGCGGACAGGTCGACGTGCGCCCGCACCCGGGCCAGCAGCTCCCGTCCGGAGAACGGCTTGGGCAGGTAGTCGTCGGCCCCGGCCTCCAGCCCCTCAATCGCCGCCTCCTCGCCCGCTCGGGCCGAGAGCAGGATGACCGGAAGCTCCTGGGTCTCCGGCGCCTCCCGGAGGCGCGCCAGCAGCTCGTAGCCGTCCAGGCGGGGCATCATCACGTCGCTGATGAGCAGGTCCGGGGGGTTCTCCTCAATCCTCGCCAGCGCGTCGGCGCCGTCGTCGGCCACCTCCACGTTGAACTGCGCCGAGAGCAGGGTCGTCAGGTACCGGCGCAGGTCCGGGTTGTCGTCGGCGACCAGCACCCGCGGGCGGGACTGAGCCGAGCCGCCGGGGGTGGGCAGGCCGGCCACGGCCCCCGCCGCCCGCTCGCCGCCGGACTCATCGATCCAGCTCATCACCTCCTCCACAAACAGCGAGGCGATGGACGGCGCCGGCTCCAGGCTCTCCTCATACACCTGATCCGGCGGCAGATGGGCCGCGCCGACCGGAATCCTCACGGTGAAGCACGACCCCTCCCCCACCGTGCTCTCGGCGGTCACGGTGCCGCCGTGCAGCTCGGTGAGCTCCTTGACCAACGCCAGCCCGATCCCGCTGCCCTCATAGCTGCGAGCGACGCTGCGCACCCGGTGAAAGCGCTGGAACAGCTGCCCCAGCTCCTCCGGCGGGATGCCGGTGCCGGTGTCGGAGACGGCCAGCTCCACGCTGTCCGCCGCGGCCGTGAGCTCCACCGTGATCCGACCGTGCAGGGTGGCCTTGAATGCATTGGACAGAAGGTTGAGGACGATCCGCTCCCACAGGTCGCGGTCGATGTAGATGTCCTGGACCGTCGCATTGCAGGAGATGACAAGCTCCAGCCCGGCGCGCGCGGTGGCTTCCCGGAACGTCCCGGCCAGCTCCGAGGTCAGCCGGCAGATATCGGTGGGACGAAACTCGGCGCGCATGCGGCCCGCCTCGGCCCGGGAGAAGTCCAGCAGCGCGTTGACCAGCTTGAGCAGGCGCAGGACGTTGCGGTGCACCAGCTCCACGTGGTCTCGGTCCATTCCGTCGACGTCGGTGAGCGCATCCTCCAGCGGGCCCAGCATGAGCGTCAGCGGGGTGCGGAACTCATGACTGACATTGGAGAAGAACGCGGTCTTGGCCCGGTCCAGCTCCTCCAGCTGCTCGGCCCGCTGGCGCTCGGCCTCATAGGACCGGGCCCCGGCGATCCCCGCCGACAGGTGCTGGACGACCAGGTCGGCGAACGCCCGGTAGTCGCTGTCGAACTCCAGGGGCGTGTAGCGGTTGAGCCCAATGACCAGGAACCCGTAGGGACGGGTGTGACCGGGCTCCCGGATGGGGAGCAGCAGGGCCTGCAGCGGCGGCGCATCCCAGGCGCCGGTGGGCAGGGAGCCGAACTCGGGCCCGGCGAGGGGCACCAGCCCCGGTCGGCCGTCCTCCAGCTGCTCCAGCGGCCACGGGGACCGCGGATCGCCGGACGTCAGCCGCACCGGGGCTGCCGGATGCCCGGCATCGATCCCGCTGGAGGCGGCGAACTGGGCGCTGCCGCGCTCATCGAACAGGTAGACGATGGTGAACGGAAGCGAGTGGGTGTTGCGGGCCAGGGCCTCGGCGGCCGCGGCCAGAAACTCCGGTTCGGACCGGATGCCGGTGGACACCGCGCCCAGATCGCTGAGCGTCGCCATCCGGCGCTCACCGATCATCCGCTTGGTCTCCTCACTGACGACGCACAGCATTCCGGCCACCCGTCCGCTGTCGTCGGGCAACGGGCTGTAGGAGAAGGTGTGATAGGTCTCCTCCGGGTAGCCGCTGCGTTCCAGGATGAGCATCAGCGACTCATCCCAGGTGGCCTCCCCGGTCTCGATGACGGTCGTGATCCGCGGGCCGATCTCCGGCCAGATCTCCGCCCACACCTCGCGCGCCGGCTGACCGAGAGCCCATGGGTACTTGCGGCCCAGGGTGTCGCGCCGGTAGGCGTCGTTGCAGAGGAAGGTGAGGTCGGGACCCCAGGCCATCCACATGGCAAACCGGGAGGTGAGCAGCACCCGGACGACGGTGGTCAGGCTCTGCGACCAGGACTCGATCGGTCCCAGCGGCGTGGCCGCCCAGTCCACGTTGAGCAGGTCCTGGCCGACCTGGTCGCCACTGGACAGGAACTGGAGGATGCTCTCGTCCGCCTCGCCGGAGGAGGTCATGACCCCAACGGGATCACCGGGACAGCGACCCGGCCCCGCGCGCCCCCTGCGGACGTGACGTGAAGATCAGATGCGTGCGTCAATTGGACCGATCCCGAGAGTCCTCTAGTTAGCGGTGCAATGCTAGTCGGTACCCCAGGACTCGGGTAACGGTAGCCGAGATCGGCCTCCCCAGCCCGGAATGTCGACCGGCGGGGTTCAGGATCAAGCCCGTGGGCCGCCGGATGTCGCTTCGGCGAACGCGCGGGTTACAGCTGGCGGGAGGACCAGAGGATCGCCGCCAGCACGACGCTGACGATCGACACCACCAGCCCCACCAGCCACCCCTGGGAGCCGTTGGCGACCATGATGGCGGAGATCGCCACGCCGATGCCGACGATCCCGCCGGTGGCGATCAGCCGGACGAGCAGCCGCTCGGCCCGCGTGCGACGCCGTTCCCGGGGCGGCAGCATGTTGTGGGAGTCCGGGCGCTCGTGCGCCTCCACGGCCGCCGGTGACTCGGCGGCGGGGACCTCCTCCGCCTCCGCCGGTTCCGCGGGCAGACCGGCCGGGTCCGCCTCACCGGGAGCCGGCCGCGGGTCGGCGCTTCCCGGATCGCGCTCAGAGCTCATGTGAGACAAAGTATCTCCGGCCGGTGCCCACCGCAAACCGCGCTGGACGTTCTCGATCGGCCGCAAGTAGGATGCCGGGCCGTGACGCGGGCGCAGCCCAGACGGAGGTCCTGGTGAGCACGGTCGCCGGGCGGCGCGCGGCGTCGGTGGCAGACGTGGTCGGCGCCACCCTGGCCGCCACCGGACTGACCGATGCGTTCGGCGTCATCGGCAGCGGCAACCTGGTGGTCACCAACGCGCTGTGCGCCTCCGGCGCCCGCTTTCACCCCGCCCGCCATGAGGGTGGGGCGATCTGCATGGCCGACGGGTACGCCCGGGCGAGCGGCCGCGTCGGCGTGTGCTCTGTCCACCAGGGCCCGGGGCTGACCAACACCGCCACCGGGCTGACCGAGGCGGCCAAGAGCCGCACTCCCCTGCTGGTGCTGGCCGGCGAGTCACCGGCCGCCGCCCTGAACTCCAACTTCCGCATCGACCAGGCCGGGCTGGTGGAGGCCGTCGGCGCCGCCGCCGACCGGGTGACGAGCGCACGGACGGCCGCCGACGATGCTCAGCGCGCCCACCAGCGGGCGGAGATTGAGCGGCGCCCGGTGGTGCTCATGCTGCCGATCGACATCCAGCCCCAGCCGCCGGAGGGGACCGCCCCCCGCCAGGCGCCGCTGCCGCCTCTGGCCACTCCGGATCCGTCCCCTCAATCCGTCGCCGCCGTCGCCGACGCGCTCCAGCGCGCCCAGCGCCCGGTGATCATCGCCGGCCGCGGCGCCGTGCTCGCCGAGGCGCGCGATGCGCTGGAACGTCTCGCCGCGCGCACCGGCGCGCTGCTGGCCACCACCGCCCCGGCTCACGGGCTGTTCACCGGACTCCCGTACGGGCTCGGGATCGCCGGCGGGTTTGCCTCGCCGTTTGCCGCCCAGCGGCTCGCCGAGGCCGACCTGGTGCTCGCCGCCGGAGCGTCGCTGAACATGTGGACGACCCGCCACGGGGCGCTCATCGGCGCCGAGGCGACAGTGGCGCAGATCGACATCGAGGCCCGCGCCTTCGGCCGCCATCGCCCGGCCGACCTGACCGTGCTCGGGGACGCGGCCGCCGCCGCGCTGCGGCTGGACGCCGAGCTGGAGGGGCGCGGTCATCAGGCCGCCGGGTGGCGCACCCCGGAGATGGCCAAGGAGATCGCCACCCGCCGGTGGGCCGATGACCCGTACCAGGACGCGGGGACCGAGGAGTGGATTGACCCGCGCACCTTCTCGCTGGAGCTGGAGCGCCGGCTGCCCGCCGACAAGGCGGTGGCGGTCGACTCCGGGCACTTCCTCGGCTACCCGTCCATGTTCCTGTCGGTCCCGGACGCCCGCGCCTGGGTGTTCCCCAACGGGTTTCAGTCGGTCGGCCTCGGACTCGGCAACGCCATTGGCGCGGCCATCGCCCGGCCGGACCGGCCCACGGTGGCGGCCATCGGGGACGGCGGTGCGTTCATGGCTCTGGCCGAGATCGAGACCGCGGTGCGGCTCGGGCTCAAGCTGCTGGTGGCGATCTACGACGACCGGGCGTACGGCGCCGAGGTCCACCACTTCGCCCCCATGGGTCACGACGTGTCCCGCGTCCAGTTCCCGGATGCCGACCTGGCCGCCATCGCCCGGGCCATGGGCGCCGCCGCGGTCACCGTCCGCACCCCCGCGGACCTGGACGCCGTGACCACCTGGCTGAGCGAGAACCCACCCCGGCCGCTCGTGCTCGACGCCAAGGTCAACCCCACCATCTGCGCAGACTGGCTCGCCGAGGCGTTCCGGGCCGGCTAACAAAGGAGACCCATCATCATGTCCAGCACCCAGACCAGCCAGGTAGCGGCTCTGCTAGAGGGCCTCGCCTCCGGCGCGGTGGAGATCGTCGACCTCACCCAGCCGCTGTCGGAGACGACACCGGTCATCCAGCTGCCGCCGCCGTTTGCCAACACCCCCGGCCTGTCCCGGGAGGAGATCTCCAAGTACGACGACCGCGGACCGGCGTGGGCCTGGTACACGCTGACCATCGGCGAGCACGTCGGGACCCACGTTGACGCTCCCATCCACTGGGTGACCGGCCGGGACGGCCAGGACATCGGCTCCATCGAGCCCTCCACCCTGGTCGGGCCGGCCTGCGTGATCGATAAGACCGCCGAGACCCAGGCCGCCTCCGGCGACTACCTGCTGACCGTCGCCGACCTGGAGGCCTGGGAGGCCGAGCACGGGCGGATCCCTGACGGGGCCTGGGTGCTGCTGCGGTCCGGCTGGGGCTCCCGCGCCCATGACCAGGACGAGTTCCTCAACGTCGGCGAGAACGGACCCCGGACGCCGGGCCCCGACGTGGAGGCCTCGCGCTGGCTGGCCGGTGAGCGGGCGATCGCCGGCTTCGGCACCGAGACCGTCGGCATCGACGCCGGCTCGGCCGGCGGGATGGAGCCGCCGTTCCCACTCCACAACTTCCTGCTCGGTTCCGGACGGCTCGGACTGACCCAGCTGGCCAACCTGGAGCGGCTGCCGCTCACCGGCGCGCTCCTGGTGGTGGCGCCGCTGCGACTCGTCGGCGGGACGGGCAGCCCCAGCCGGGTCTACGCGTTCGTGCCCCGGGCGTGAGCGCTCCAGCCGCGGCGGAGCGCCGGCACGCCGAGGCGCGGGACGCCGACGACCCGCTGGGGAGCTTTCAGGCCCGGTTTGCCGTGGCCGACGACGGCCTGATCTACTTCGACGGCAACTCGCTGGGCCGCCTGCCCGCCGACACGCCCGCCCGGGTGGAAGAGGTCATCCGCCGTCAGTGGGGCGAGCGGCTCATCCGCGGCTGGAGCGAGGGCTGGATGGAGCTGCCCGGGCAGATCGGCGACCGGCTGGGGAGGGCACTGCTGGGGGCGGCGTCCGGGCAGGTGGCGGTGGCCGACTCCACCACGGTGTGCTTCTACAAGCTGGTGTGCGCGGCGGTGGCGGCGCGGCCAGACCGGCGGGAGATCGTGACCGACCGCAACAACTTCCCCACCGATCGCTACGTGCTGGAGAGCCTGGCCCGGGAGCGCAGCATGCGGATCCGCTGGATTGAGGCCGACCCCGATGCCGGGCCGACGGCCGAGCAGGTCGCCGAGGTGGTGGGCAAGGACACCGCGCTGGTCACCTTCACCCACGTCGACTACCGCTCGGCCTGCATCCTGGACATGGCCGCCATCACCGCGGTGGCCCATCAGTGCGGGGCGCTGGCGCTCTGGGACCTGTCCCACAGCGCCGGGGCGGTGCCGGTGGCGCTGGACGAGAGCGGCGCCGACCTGGCCGTCGGCTGTACGTACAAGTACCTGAACGGGGGCCCGGGGGCGCCCGCCTTCCTCTACGTCCGCCGGGAGCACCAGGACGCGCTGCGCCAGCCGATCTGGGGCTGGCTGGGCCGCCGGGACCCGTTTGAGATGGCCCAGGGCTACGAGCCGGCGGCCGGGATCTCGGCCCTGCTGTCGGGCACGCCGCCGATCCTGGGACTGACCGCCGCCGCGGTCGGCATCGAGCTGGTGGCCGAGGCCGGGATCGACGCCATCCGGGACAAGTCGGTGGCGCTCACCCGGTACGCGATTGAGCTCATCGACGCCTGGCTGGCGCCCCTGGGCGGCACGGTCGGCTCCCCCCGGGAGGACGAGCGCCGCGGCTCCCACGTCGCCCTGGTGCACCCGGAGGCCCGGACGCTCGCGCAGCGCATGATGCAGGCCGGCGTGATCCCGGACTTCCGCACGCCGGACATCATCCGGCTGGGGCTGTCGCCGCTGACCACCCGGTTCGTCGATATCTACGACGGCCTGGCCCGCGTCCGCGACCTGCTCAGCGCCGCAGCCTGAACCCGTCGCCCAGCGACCAACCGAACAGGCCGGTGAGCCCATCTGGCCGCGAGCGCCCGCCGAGGCGGAGGGTCAGGCTGTCATCGAACTGGCTGGCCGACCTCCCGATATCGATCCGGTAGGTCCCGGGCGCGATCGTCCACCGGCCGTCGGGCTGCGGTGAGAGGCCGGCCTGCGGCGTGGTGGGCGACGTGGTGCCCGGAGTGGTACCGGTGGCCGGGCCGGAGCTCCAGTAGGCAAACGAGCTGGGACGGAACACCAGCCGGACGATCCGGGTCTGCCCGGGTGCCAGCGTTACCTTGGCGAAGGCCCGGAGCTGCTCCGGAGGCTCGCCGGTCGCGACCGGGTCATGCACATAGCCCTCCACGACGTCGGCTCCGGCCATCCGTCCCCGGTTGGTGTCAGCGACGTCAACCACCAGGCTGCCGGTCCCGTCGCTCCAGGCGTGGACGATGCGGCGGGCGAACGATGTGTAGGAGAGACCGAACCCAAACGGGAACAGCGGCTGCTCACCATGGGTCTGGAAGTACCGGTAACCAACATCGACGCCCTCGGCATAGCTCTCCTGCTGGAGCTGGTCATAGGCGTCCGAGGCGCCGGTGGCCGGATCGGTCAGGCCGGGATATTCGGCCGGGGTGGCCCCGGGACCCTGCGCGTCGCTCGCCGGGAAGGTGATCGGCAACCGGCCGGACGGATCGCTGTCGCCGAACAACAGCGAGGACACGGCCGGGCCGAATGTCGCCCCCGGCTCCCACATCTCCAGCACCCCGGCCACGCGGTGCAACCACGGCATCGTCACCGGGCCGCCGGTGAGCACCACCACCGTGTGCGGGTTGGCCCGCGCCACCGCGCTGATGAGCGCATTCTGGTCGCCGGGCAGCGCCAGGCTCTGGATGTCGTGCCCCTCGCCGACCTCGCGGCCGGCGAACACCACGGCCACATCGGCTTTCGCCGCGGCCGTGGCCGCCTGCTGAATGAGTCCGGGCCCGGAGCTGGCCGGGAGGGTGACGCCGAGATGAACCTCGTTGCCGAGGAACGTGTTGAAGATGGAGTCAAAGATGTGGGCCGCGACCGGGAGGGAGGCGGCGCCCTCCTCCGACGAGTAGTCCAGGACGATCGAAACGGGCCGGCCGCCGGTCAGCGGCACCGTGACGTGGTCGATGTAGCCGAAGTCGTCGCGCGCGCGCTGGGTGACCAGCCGGCCATCGATGTACAGCTTCGTGGTCCCGGACTCGGTGACCGAGAAGTTGTAGTCGCCGGTCACCGGCGGGGTGTAGGTCGCCTGGTAGGAGGACGACCACAGGTTGTTCTGGTACTGGGCCGGGATCGCCACCGCCGGGCTGCCGTTCGGCACCGCCGGGAACGCGGTCTGACCGGTGGGGCCACCGGACCCGTTGTAGTTGACCGACGGCACCACCTGAGTACCCAGCACCGCCGCCGGAGCGGTGGGGTCGTTGCCGCCGTAGTAGGTGGCCAGGAAGCCGGCCGCCTTGCCATCCGGAGTGACGAGCGTGCCGGGCCCGCTCGTCGCGCCGGTGCTGGTGAGCAGGGGCTGCTCCACCAGACCGACCGACCCGGGCGCGTACGTCACCGTCCGTCCTGATCCGGCCCGGGCGGCGATCCCGCTCAGGGCGCTCTGGTACCCGAACGTCTGACCGGACGTGGTGTCGGTGAACGTGTTGTTGGGGTTGACGAACGCCGATCCGTCGTTGGCCACCTGCGGCCGCTGGGTGGAGACCGGACCCAGCGACGGGTCGGTGTTGGGCCCGGCCTGCGTGCCGATGACGGCGATCGACCGGTCGCGCTCGGACAGCGGCAGCACGTCGCCCCGGTCGGCGAGGAGCACCGCGCCCTGCTCGGCGATCTGGGCCGAGGTGGCCTCATCCTGGGTGATCCCGTCGCCGATCCCGGTCGTCGTCGGCGGCTTGAGGAAGCGTTCGTTCTTGACCGACTGGAGCACCAGCCGCCGCACCTCGTCGATGAGGCGCGCCGTGGAGATCAGGTTCTGGCTGCCGTCGGCGTTGGTCTGACCGTTGCCCGACCCGTCGCCCACGATCGCCTGGAGCTGCGCCAGGGTGAGCGCGGCGTCGCCGCCGTCGCCCCCGTTGGTGAAGTTGAGCTGCGGCGTGTCGCGTTCGGCGGTCACCGCATCCGGCGTGAACGTCCCCTGGAACCCATACTGGCCCTTGATCAGGTCGGTGAGCAGGAATTGGTTGCCGCAGGAGTCCGCGCCGGTGAACGGCGGCGGCGTGGCGGCGTTGAGGATGGAGTAGGCGCACATCACCGACATCGCGTTGCCCTGCTGGGGGGCGACCGCCGCCTGCCACGGCGGGCCGTAGATCTCCTCCAGCGCTCGCTCGGAAACCAGCTCGTTCTCGCCGGTGTTGCCGGGGAAGAGCGCCAGCGAGCGCCCGGAGCGGCCCTGCTCCTGGGTGTAGGCGCAGCAGTGCTTGATGGTCGTCATCACCCCCTGGGCCTGGATCGCTCGCACCTCGGGCGCCACCAGCGAGCCGGCCAGGAACGGGTCCTCGCCGAAGTTCTCCTGCTCGCGTCCGGTGTGCCAGGTGCGGTCGATGTCGATCACCGGGCCGAGGACATCGCTCAGTCCGGTGCGGTGAAACTCACTCCCGAGCATCGTCCCGTACGCCGCCGACGCGGCCGGATCCCAGGTGGCGCCGACGGTCAGTGCGCTGGGGAAGGACAGGCCTGATGCCCGCTCGCCGTCGGCGCCGTCGTCGGTGCCGCCGGCGGTGGTGAGCCCGTAGAGCGCGAGCAGGTTGGTGGCAGCGCCGCTGGCCGGCTGGAGGTTGTTGCCGGTCGCCACCGCGGCCTCCAGCCGCTGGAGGGTGGACTGCACCGGAGTGCCGTCGCCGTTGTGGGCGTACAGCGCCGCCGCCGGATTCTCCAGGTCGTCGATGACGTACTGGGCCTGGCAGTCGGCACCGAACCGCGGATCCTTCCAGGGCGCGGCCTCAGATGGCCGGGGACAGTAGGGAGCCGGGATCAGCCCCGGTTGAGCGACACCCGGGTGGTGAGCGCGGCCATGATCTCCGGCCGCCTCGGCACTGGCGGTGGTCATGGCCAGGGCCAGGCAAAGTCCGGCGGCGAGCACGCCGCGACGCACGCGTGAGCTGATCACGTCCCTTCCCTCCCTCATCCTGCTCCGGGTGAAAGGAACCTATCCCCGTTCTCAGGGGACTGTCAAGGGGCTTGCGACTAGGACCAGCCCTCCGGGGCGACGAACAGCCCCGGCGGGTCCGGTTCGAACTCGCCGAGCAGCTCGGGCCCGAACGTCCGCTCCAGCTCCTTGCGCACCTCATCGCCGCGGCCGGTGGGCGGCTTGCGCGACCCGGCCCGGTACTGGGGCACCCAGGCAATCCCCTCGCCGGCGTACTCCTGCTCGGCGGCGGCGTGCAGCGTCCAGTGCGGGTCATACAGGTGCGGGCGGGCCAGGGCGCACAGGTCGGCCCGGCCGGAGAGCACGATCGTGTTCACGTCGTCATAGCTGGCGATCGCGCCCACCGCGATGGTGGGGAGGCCGACCTCGTTGCGGATCCGATCGGCAAACGGTGTCTGAAAACTGCGACCGAACGCCGGGCGCTCCTCGGGCGTCACCTGGCCGGAGGAGACGTCGACGATGTCGCAGCCGTGCTCGGCGAGCATCCGGGCGAACGCCACGGCGTCGTCCGGAGTGAACCCGCCGTCAACCCAGTCGGTGGCCGAGATGCGCACGCTCATCGGCCGGTCGCCCGGCCACACGGCGCGGCAGGCGTCGAACACCTCCAACGGAAATCGGGCCCGCCCGGCCAGCGATCCACCGTACTCGTCGGTCCTCACGTTGGTCACCGGCGAGAGGAATGACGAGAGCAGGTAACCGTGGGCGCAGTGGATCTCCAGCAGGTCAAAGCCGGCGGCGTCCGCCCCCTGCGCCGCCCAGACAAACTGGTCCCGCACGGTGTCCATGTCGGCCCGGGTCATCTCCCGGGGGACCTGGTTGCGGGGGGAGTATGGGATCGGCGACGGCGCGATGACCTCCCAGTTGCCGTCCGAGAGCGGCTCGTCGATCCCCTCCCACATGAGCTTGGTGGAGCCCTTGCGCCCGGAGTGGCCGAGCTGGGCGGCCATGGCGCAGCCGCCGAAGCGGTGGCCGAAGTCCACGATCCGCCGCCAGGTCTCGACGTGCTCATCCCGGTACATGCCGGCACAGCCAGGGGTGATCCGGCCGTTGGCCGACACGCAGATCATCTCGCTGTAGACGAGCGCGGCGCCCCCCAGGGCCCGGGCCCCCAGGTGGACCAGGTGAAAATCGGAGGGGGTTCCGTCGTCGGCGGAGTACATGTCCATCGGCGAGACGACCACCCGGTTGGGCAGCACCAGGCGCCGCAACTGCAGGGGCGCGAACATCGGTGGCCGCGGCGCGCCGAAGCCGCTCCGCTGCGCGAACAGGGCATCGACATCGGCGACAAAGCCGGCGTCGCGCAGGCGCAGGTTGTCGTAGGTGACGCGCCGGCTGCGGGTGAGGAGGTTGAAGGCGAACTGCAGCTGGGGCTGATCGACGTAGCGGGCGATCCCCTCAAACCACTCCAGCGATCCCTGAGCGGCCCGCTGGGTGGACTCCACCACCGGCCGGCGCTCGGCCTCGTAGTCGGCCAGCACCGCCCCCACGTCGTCCCGGCCGCGCTGCGAGAACGCCCAGGCGAGCGCCACCGCGTCCTCCATGGCCAGCTTGGTGCCGCTGCCGATGGAGAAGTGGGCGGTGTGGGCCGCGTCGCCGAGCAGGACCACGTTCTCGCCGGAGCGCCAGGACGCGTTGCGCACGGTGACGAAGTTGATCCACTTGGAGTTGTTGGCCTGCAGGATGTGGCCCTCCAGCGCATCGGCGAACAGCTCGGCGCAGTAGGCCACGCTGGCCTCATCGCTCACCCCCGGAGGGAGCGGCCCGGGCGTCAGGGCATCCAGGCCCGCCCGCCGCCATGTCTCCTCGGCCACCTCCACGATGAAGGTGCTCATCTCCCGGCTGTAGGGATAGGCGTGCGCCTGGAGCACGCCGTGCTCGGTCTCGGCGATGAAGAACTTGAACGCGTCGAACACCAGGTCGGTGCCCATCCACATGTACTTGCAGTGACGGGGATCCAACGACGGCCTGAAGTCGGCGGCTCGGGCGGCGCGCACGGCGCTGGACGCGCCGTCGGCGGCCACCACCAGGTCAGCCTCGGTCAGCAGCGCGTCGAGCGGCGGGGCCTCGGTCTCAAACCGCACGTCGACACCCAGGGACACCGCCCGGCGCTGCAGGATGCCGAGCAGCTCCCGCCGGCCCAGGGCCGAGAACCCGTGACCGCCCGAGCGCGTCCGGACGCCCCGGTGGTGGATGTCGATGTCGGTCCAGTGGACGAAGCCGTCGGTGATCGCCGCATAGCTGGGCGGATCGGCGTGCTCAAACACGGTCAGCGTCTCGTCGGAGAACACCACGCCGAAGCCGAAGGCGTCCTCGGCCCGGTTGCGCTCATAGACGGTGACCTCACACTCCGGCGCCACCCGGCGCATGAGGATGGAGAAGTACAGCCCTCCCGGGCCCCCGCCGGTGACCGCGATCCGCATCAGCTCAAACCCTAGACCCCGAGGTCGGTGAGGTGCTCGTAGCGCAGCGCCATCCCATTGACGGCGTTGTGCATGAGCGCCAGCGCCGCCCGGATGTTGGCGTGCGCCAGCGGCGGGAGCGCGTCGTCTTCGCACAGCGCCTTGAGCTCCTCGTAGACGGCGAGCACCCGCTCCTCGGAGGCTGTCATCTCGTTGCCCAGGAGGTCTCGGGTCATGGCGTGGTCGCTCCGATCGGGGCGTCGCGGAGGTCGATGGTCCGCTTGGCCTTGAGCTCAAACCGGGGCAGCTCACCGGCCGCGGCGCGCTGAATGCGGAAGTTGAGTCCCTCGTGAGCCAGCGCCAGCTTGTTGTGCAGCGTCTCGGCCAGGCCGTCCCAGTGGTGCTCCTCGGCCTCGGTCTTGAGCTCCACCCGGAGCGTGATCTCGTCGCGCACGCCCTCCCGGGTGATCACGGTCTGGAACTCGTCGACGAGCGGGAACTCCCGGACGATGGCCTCGATGGCCCGCGGGTAGACGTTGGTGCCCCGGATGATCTTCATGTCGTCGACCCGGCCGAGGATCCCGCCCTCGTAGATGTCGTAGACCCGGCCGCAGGAGCAGGTGGCCGCCGGCACCTTGCACACCAGATCGCCGGTCCGGTACCGGATGAGCGGCGTGGCGCCGCGTCCCAGCGATGTCACCACCCGCTCGCCGCTCTGGCCGTAGGCCACCGGCTCCAGCGTGTCCGGGTCGATGACCTCCTCAATCACGTGGTCCTCGATGATGTGCGTCCCGCCGGGCTGGTGGGCGCATTCGAACACCATGATCGTGCCGATCTCGGTCATCCCCGCCGTGTCGTAGGCCTTCGCCCCCCACTGCTCCTCAATCAGCGCCTTGGTCTGCGGGATCGAACCGGCGGGCTCGCCGGACAGGATGATCCGCTGCACCGCCGAGCCGGGCAGGTCGATCCCGAGCGTGGCCGCCTCCTGGGCGAGCCGCAGCGCGTAGGTGGGCGTGGAGGCCACCACGGTGGCGCCGAAATCGACGATCTGGCGCATCCGCGCCTCGGTCGTCTGGGCGCCGCCGGGAACATTGAGCACACCCATCTTCTCCATGGCGTAGTGCAGGCCCCAGAAGCCGATGAACGACCCGTAGCCAAACGCGATGTAGGCGATGTCGTCCGGGCGCACGCCGCAGCCCCAGATGCCGTAGGCCCACATCTCGGCGATCCAGGCCCAGTCCTTGCGCGAGTCCAGGGCGCGCAGCGGCTCCCGGCCGGTGGTGCCTGAGGTGGTGTGAATGCGGATGGCGCCCTCGCCGCCGACGACCGGCAGCTCTCCGTAGGGCGGGTGCTCGGCCTGGGAGGTCATCCAGTCCTGGCGGGTGAGCATCGGCAGCCGGCCCAGGTCCGCCATCGACCGCAGCTGGGTGAGGTCGATCCCGGCCAGGCTGCGCCGGTACCACGGGCTGCGCTGGGCCGCCCACTCCACCTGATGGCGCAGCTTGGCCAGCTGCAGTGCCTCCAGCTGCGAGCGGTCGAGAGTCTCGACCTTGGGGTTCCAGTACGCGCTGTCGGCAGCCACAGGTCCTCGGCGCGCCAGCATACCCCTGTTGGCGGACCGAGGGCGCGCGCCGGACCCGGTGCTGTACGTCGGCGTGCGGCTGGGCGAGCGGGCGGCCAACAATTCTGGCGGGCGGCCCTGGGCGTCCTATATCGTCGCGGTGCAGATGAGCCCGTTCCGCGCCAGTGCGCCCCTGACCCCCCGGTGGGAGCACTTTGACTTCAGCGTGGAGGACGGCGTGGCCACCGTGCATCTCAACCGCCCGGCGAAGCTCAACGCGCTCACCTTCAACGCCTACGCCGACCTGCGCGACCTCATCGCCGAGTTGCCCCAGCGGGGCGACCCCCGGGTGCTGGTGATCAGCGGCGAGGGCCGCGGGTTCTCCTCTGGCGGGGACGTGCAGGAGATCATCGGCCCGCTCCAGGACATGGGCACGGCCGAGCTTTTGGAGTTCACGCGGATGACCGGCAGCGTGGTCAAGGCGCTGCGCGAGCTGCCGCTGCCGGTGATCGCCTCGCTCAACGGTGTGGCCGCCGGGGCGGGCGCCGTCCTGGCCCTGGCCTGCGACTTTCGCATCATGGCCGAGTCGGCCTCATTTGCCTTCCTGTTCACGCGCGTGGGGCTGTCCGGGGCCGACATGGGCGCCGCCTACCTGCTGCCGCGGATCGTGGGTCTCGGCCACGCCACCGAGCTGCTCATGCTCGGCGACCAGGTGACCGCCCAGCGGGCGGCCGCCATCGGGCTGGCCAACGAGGTGGTGCCCGACCCCGAGCTCTCCCTCCACGTCCAGGCCCTGGCCCGGCGGCTGGCCGACGGACCGGCGTTTGCCTTTGCCACCACCAAATCCCTGCTCACCCGGGAGCTGGACATGGGGCTGGGGGCCGCGGTGGAGACGGAGGCGGTCACGCAGGCGCTGCTCATGCACTCCGGCGATTTTGAGGAGTTCTACGCCGCCTGGAGCGAGGGGCGACGCCCGGACTGGACCGGGCGGTGAGCGAGCTCGTCAACTCCCCGGAGCTGGCCGCGCCGGTCGGCTTCTCCCATGCCGTGCGCGCCGGCGACACCGTCTACCTGGCCGGGCAGACCGCGCAGGGCGCCGACGGCGCGATCAGGGGCGATTCGGTGGTGGAGCAGTTCGACGTGGCCGCCGGCAACCTGGTCACCGCGCTGCGCGCCGCCGGCGGCCAACCTGACGATCTGGTCTCGCTCCAGGTGTTCGTCACCACCGTGGCCGAATACAAGGACTCGCTGATCGCCCTGGGGAAGGTGTGGCGCCGGCACTTCGGCCGCCGGTACCCGGCCATGGGGCTGTTCGGTGTGGCCGAGCTGTATGACCCGGCGGCCAAGATCGAGCTCATGGGCGTCGCCGTCGTCGCGCGTCGCGAATGACCGGCGCGCTGGACCTGCATCTGTCCGAGGACGAGCGGGGGCTGTACGAGCGGACCCGCGCGCTGGCCGCCGAGGTGCTGGCCCCGATCGCCCAGGATCCCGCCCACCCTGCCGGGCGGGTCAACCGGCCGCTCGTCCAGGCGCTCGCTGATCACGGGCTGCTGGACCGGCTGTTCGCCGGCGCGGAGGTCTCGGCGATTGAGCTGTGCCTGATCCGGGAGGCGCTGGCCCGGGCCAGCACCGAGGCCGAGACCGCGTTCGCGCTCCAGGGGCTCGGCGCCTACCCCCTCCTCCAGGCCGGCTCCTGGCAGCTGCGGGACGTCTGGATTCCCCGGGTGGCGGCCGGAGAGGCGATCGCCGCGTTTGCCCTGACCGAGCCCCAGGCCGGGTCCGATCCCGCGGCGCTGCGGCTGCGGGCGGACCCGGACGGCGAGGGTGGGTACCGCCTGACCGGGGAGAAGCTGTGGATCTCCAACGCACCCGAGGCCGACATCTACACCGTGTTTGCGCGCACCGATCCGGAGGCCCGCGGCGCCCGGGGACTGACCGCGTTCGCCGTGCCCGGCGATACCCCCGGTCTGAGCGGCGCCCACCGGGCGATGCTCGCCCCCCACGCCATCGGCTCACTGGTGTTCGACGGCGTGGCCGTGGCCGCCGACCACGTGCTCGGCGAGCCGGGCGGCGGCTTCCGGGTGGCGATGCGCACGCTGGATCTGTTCCGGCCCAGCGTCGGCGCGTTTGGGATCGGCATGGCCCGGACGGCGCTGGAGCTGGCCACCGCGTACGCCCGGCAGCGCCGGACGTTCGGCAAGCCGATCGCCGAGCACCAGGCCGTCGCCCACCGGCTGGCCCAGCTGCACGCCGAGTCCGAGGCGGCCCGCCTGCTCGTGCACCAGGCGGCCCGGGCTCACGATGCCGGGCGCCCAGACCCGAGCCTGGCCGCCATGGCCAAGCTGCTGGCCACCGAGGCCGCTCAGGCCGCCGTCGACGCCGCCATCCAGGTGCACGGCGCCGCCGCCTTGGAACAGGGTCATCCCCTGGAGCACCTGTACCGCGAGGTGCGCGCGCCCCGGATCTACGAGGGCGCCTCGGAGATCCAGCGGGAGATCATCGCCCGCGCGCTGTTCCGGGATCCGGCGGCGTGAGCCGGACGGTCGTTGTCACCGGCGGGGCCAGGGGCATCGGCCGGGCCGCCGTGGAGCGCTTCGCCGCCGCCGGGGAGCGGGTCATCGCCCTCGGCCGTGACCGCGCCGCGCTGGACGCGCTCCAGACCGCGGCGCA
The DNA here is from genome assembly GCA_963753235.1 of uncultured Solirubrobacteraceae bacterium. Lineage (GTDB taxonomy): Bacteria > Actinomycetota > Thermoleophilia > Solirubrobacterales > Solirubrobacteraceae > Palsa-465. Next base: position 54,810 of record CAVWBJ010000004.1, read on the forward strand.
GACGCACGTCTGCGACGTCACCGACGAGGCGGCGGTGTCGGCCGTGTTCGACGCGGTCGGTGCCGTCGACGTCCTGGTCAACAACGCCGGCATCGGCGAGTCGGCCCCGCTGCCCGCCACCACTCTGGAGGCCTGGCGACGCCACCTGGACGTCAACGCCACCGGACCGTTTCTGTGCATGCGCGCGGTGGTGCCGGGCATGCGGGAGCGCGGCTCCGGCGCCGTCATCACCGTGGCCTCCACCGCCGGCCGAGCCGGCGTCCCCTACACCACCGCCTACGCCGCATCCAAGCACGCCGTGATCGGGCTCACCCGGGCGGTGGCCGCCGAGATGGCCGGCTCCGGGGTCCGGGTCAACGCGGTCTGCCCCACGTTTGTCCGCACCGAGATGACCGAGCGGTCGATCGCCAACATCGTCGACCGCACCGGGCGGACCGCGGAGCAGGCCGAGGCGGCGCTGGCGGCCGCCGCCCCGTTGGGGAGGCTACTGGAGCCCGAGGAGGTCGCCGACGCCATCCTGTTCCTGGCCTCGCCGGCCGCGGGCGCCATCAACGGCCAGGCGATCGTCATCGACGGCGGCGGGATTCAGGCCTGACGAGCGGCCGTTAGTGCCCCCGGTGGCGCTTGGGCTTGGTCTTCGCCTTGGCCGTGGTGAACACGACCCGCCGCGTCGGCGGCCTGGCGCCGCTCACCGTGAGCGTGGCCGGCAGCCGGCGGAAGCGCTTGAGCAGGTTCCGGCCGGTGCGGTTGAGCGTCACCCTGATCGTCTTCGTCGTGCCCCCGGCGATCGCGTAGCGACCGCTGGCCACCACCACCAGCGTCCTCACCGGCCGTGGCTTGACGGCGGCCGCCACCGCCACCGGCTTGCCGCCGCGCCTGGTCAGGTGCGAGGTCGCGGTGATCGGACCCGCGCACCGGCCCGCCGCGGAGCCCCGGCAGGCGATCGTGAGCTTCAGCGTGACGCCCTTGGTCACCGCCTTGGACGAGGCCGAGACGACCGCCGAGATGCCGGTGGTGAACTTGAGGTCGCCGCTGGTGCTCGTCCCGTCGCTGTTGGTGGCGACGAGCTCGGCGTGGTACGTGCGTCCCCGCGTGAGCCCGTTCACCGGGATGCTGATGCGGGTGTCGGTGTTGCCGGAGCCGATGTCACGAGCCGAGGTGGAGGAGCCGTAGCCCGAGGTCGGGCCGTAACGGACCAGGACCTTCGTGGCTTTGAGATTGGGGTTGACGGCCGCGCTGATCGCTGCCGACGTCTGTCCGGCGGTCGCCGCCGGGGCGGTCAGCAGCGGCGGACCGAACTCATACGCGCCCGCGTCGCAGCGCGCGCCCTGCGGACGGGTTATGCCCCGCTGATCGGTCGGCACCGAACACGCGTTCAGCGGCACGAGGCCGATGGCTCCACTGCCCGTCTGTAGGGCCAGCGTCTGGGTCGGGCCGCCGTACGACGCGAGCGGGCCGAGCCGTGGGTTGGCGTTCGTGCCCGGACAGGAGTTGTCGCCGAACACCAGGTCGTGGCCACCGTCACCGACCGTCGACGCGCAGTTCAGCGCGGGGGTGCCCTTGTTGGACGCCACGATGGAGTTCGCCTCGGAGATGGAGGAAACGTTCGCCCCCAGGCCGCCACCGTTCCCGGCCGCGGTGTTGCCGGCCACCGTGACGAAGCTCAGCTGGACCAGCCCCAGGTAGTCGAAGAGCCCGCCCCCGACACCCCCGGCGCCGGCGCCCGTTCCGCCGGTCCCGCCCGCGGCGGTCGTGTTCGCGGTCAGCGTGTCGTTGGTCAGCTCCGCCGTGGTCGTCGGGGTGTCGGTCCACACGCCGCCGCCGGAGCCGCCCGGTTCCGAAGGCGAGCCCAGCCCGTTTGACTTGCCGCCGGTGCCCGAGCCGCCGGTGGCGCCGTTACCGCCCCCGCCGGTTCCGTTGCCGGAAAGGGTTGAGGAGGTGATGACCAGGGTGCCCTCGTTGGCGATCCCGCCTCCGGAGCCGCCCGGCTCTGGGTCACCGGCGAAACCGCCGGGCCCGGCCGCGTCCGTGGCGCTGCTGCCAGCGCCCCCGTTGCCGCCGGCGCCCGCGGCATTGGCCGTGATCGTCGACTGGTCGACGGTGACCGAGCCAGTGGGCGCATTGATGATCCCGCCGCCGAACCCGCCGAAGCCGCCGTCGCCCCCGTCCTGACCGTCGGACACATCGGCGCCGGTGCCACTCACCCCGTTGGTGCCGCTGGCGCCCGCCCCGGCGACATTGTGACTGATGGTGGACTGCTCCACCACCAGGTGGCCGGCGTTGTAAATCCCGCCGCCGTTGCCCCCGCTTCCACCGGTCTTGCCCACCTGCGCAGGACAGTTGCCGTTCAGGCAGACGAGCAGGAGCAGCGAGAAGGGCAGCGTCCCGTTGGACGCCGTGTTGCCGGTGATGACGTCGTTGGTCAGGGTGAGCGACCCGGCGTTGGAGATCCCGCCGCCGTTGTTGCCGTTCTCCCGCGGGCAGCTCCGGAAGATGCCGCTTCCCGTGCACCCGGTCGACGGCACGCCGGAGACGCCGCCGCTCACCGTCACTCCGGTGAGGGAGGCGATCACGTTGGCGGCGATGGTGATCGGCTGGACAGCGTTGCCGCCGCTGATCGTGGTCTTCGCAGGCCCGGCGCCGTTGACGGCGGTACCTGCGGTGATCGCCAGGCCGCTGGCAGTCAGCGTGTACGTGCCCGCGGGGAGGTTGATGGTGGTCGGCGGGGTGGCCGTCCCGGGCCCGCAGCTGGGCTCAGCGGTACCGTCCGCGTACTGGACCGCCTCGCGCAGCGAGCACTGCCCGGCGCTCGGCGCGTCCGAGGTCGTGTTGACCGTCACCGTCGCTGCCCAGGCCGCGCCGGGCAGCAGGACGAGCGACGCCACCAGCCCGGCGGCAGCGACAACTGCATGCCGAACCCCCCTCGGCAACGATGATCCCGGTCCGGTCACCTCAACACGAGCTTAACCTTCGATCCGCCCGGGAGCAAGGCCCAATTTAGGACTGACCGCTACCGTGCGGTCCGGACCGGGTCGAGAAATGGGTTGTGGAATCCCGTTTGCCGCCCCGGTCCGAGTCTCCCGGTCAGCCGCCACCCGGCCAGTCCCACGCTCGCCCTTCAGAACGTGAGGTAGCTGCCGAGTACACGGGTAAGTCGGCTTGGAGACGTCTTTGAGTTAACACGGAACCGGAGAAACAGATGATCCCCACGCTCATCGCCTGCATTCTCGTGATCGCCGCGTTCTGCGCGTACGTGGTCCGGGTGCAGATCATTCGCAAGAACGCGCCCCTGCCGGACCCCAGCGGGGACTGGTGGCCGCACTTTGAGCGTCAGTTCCGCGCCCACGCCGCGCGCGTGGCGCCCCAGATGCGCCGACACCGTTACTAGACGATCCGCGGCGCCAGCCCCAGCCGGTCAAGCAGCCGGTCGCCGTGGAAGCGGGTGATGGACTCAATCCCATCGGCGCTGACGCCGACCAGGAACACGCCGCCGCGCCGCCAGCCGGTCCCGTCCTGGAGGTAGTAGGCGAACGCCGGCTGAGCGTTGGCGGCGGTGGGCACAAACCGCCACTCCCGCGGCCGGCGCTGGAGGTGACGGGTGCGCAGGAACGCCTCCACCGCCGCTCGGCCCTGGTGCCATTCGGGCTCTGGGGGCATGCTGACCACGGCGTCATCGGTGAGCAGGGCCACCACCGTGTCGATGTCGTCGCGCTCAAACGCGTCGGCAAACCGGGAGACCAGATCGGCATGGTCGGCTGACAGCGGCAACGACAGGCGCTCCCGGCCGGGCGGGACCCGGCGGTCCATCGCCGCCCGGGCTCGCTGCAGGGCGCTGGTGACCGAGGCCGTGGAGGCGCCGATCATCTCCGCCACCTCCTCGGCTCCGAACCCCAGCACGTCGCGCAGCACCAGCACCGCCCGCTGCCGCGGCGCCAGATGCTGAAGACCCGACACAAACGCCAGGGCAATCGCCTCCTTGGCCTCATACCGCGCCTCGGGTCCGGGGGCGGTATCCATGACGCCCTCCAGCAGCACGTCGGGGTAGGGCTCCAGCCAGGCGATCTCGGCCACGCTCTCAGCCGGGTGGCGCGGCGGCACTGAGCCGTCGCTGGCAGGCGCGGCCTGGGGACGCCGCGTGCGCCCTCGCAGCGCGTTCAGGCACTGGTTGGTGGCGATGGTGTACAGCCAGGCCCGCAACGAGGAGCGGCCCTCAAACTGCTCCAGCCCCCGCCAGGCCGCCAGCAGCGTCTCCTGCAGCAGGTCCTCGGCGTCCTGGAGCGATCCCAGGATCCGGTAGCAGTGGACCTGCAGCTCCCGCCGGTAGGGCTGGGTGAGCTGCTCAAACGCTTCCTGGTCGCCGCGCTGGGCGCGGGCCAGGCGATTGTGCTCCAGACGTTCGTGTTGCCAGCTGAGCTCGGTCATCACCAGGTCAGGACACCGCCGGGTCTGAGAAATCATCGCCCAATTTCACGATCGCCGTCTGTCTCAACGGTCAGACATGCCAAACCAAGGAGGAGCCGTGAGGTCACAACAACGGTGGGTCCTGGTACTCGCCTCGCTGGCGTCGCTGATGGTGGCGCTTGACGCGCTCGTCGTCTCGACCGCGCTCGGCACCATCCACCGGGAGCTGGGGGCGTCGATCACCGAGCTGGAGTGGACGGTCAACGCCTACGGGCTCTGCTTTGCCGTCCTGCTCATCCCGGCCGCCGGGCTCGGCGACCGGTGGGGGCGGCGACGACTGTTTGCGGCCGGACTGGCCGGCTTCGCGCTCGGCTCAGCGGCGTGCGCGCTGGCGCCGACCGCCGGGCTGCTGATCGCCGCCCGGGCCGTGCAGGGGTCCGCCGCCGCCCTGGTGGCGCCGCTGTCGCTGTCGTTGCTGAGCGCCGCGTTCACCCCGGAGCAGCGGGGCCGGGCGATGGGGATCTACGCCGGGATCACCGGTCTGGCCGTGCTCAGCGGACCGGTCATCGGCGGCGCGGTCACCCAGGGGCTGGCCTGGCAGTGGGTGTTCTGGATCAACGTCCCGCTCGGGCTGGCCGCCGTGCCGCTCGTCCTGCGACGGATCCCGGAGAGCTACGGCCCGCGCGCCCGGATCGACATCCCGGGCCTGGCGCTCGTCTCTGGCGCGGCGCTCGGCATCGTCTGGGGATTGATGCGGGGCAACGACGCCGGCTGGACCAGCCCTGAGGTGCTGGCCTCACTGTGTGCCGGTACGCTCCTGCTCGCCGGTTTTGTCGTTACCCAGCGCCGGGAGTCTGAGCCGATGCTGCCACCCCGGCTGTTTGCCTCCCGCGCCTTTTCCGCCGCCAACGCGGGCAACTTCCTGCTGTCGGCCTCGCTGTTCTCCGCCGTGTTCTTCATGGCCCAGTTCCAGCAGACCGTGCTCCACCAGGGTCCTCTGGACGCCGGGCTGCGGCTGCTGCCCTGGACCGGAACGCTGTTCATGGTGGCGCCGATCGCCGGCGCCGTCGTCAACCGGGTGGGAGAACGGGTGCTGGTGGTCACCGGCCTGGCCCTGCAGGCGGTGGGGATGGGCTGGGTGGCGCTCATCGCCGGGCCGCAGATGGACTACTGGACGATGGTGGCGCCGCTGATCATTGCCGGGGCCGGGATCTCCATGGCGCTCCCCAGCATCCAGAACGCCGCCATGAACGGGGTGGCCTCCCGCGACCTGGGCAAGGCCTCGGGGACGTTCACCACCATGCGCCAGCTCGGCGGGGTGTTCGGGCTGTCCCTGGCGGTGGCCGTGTTCAGCGGAGCGGGCGGCTACGCCTCCCCGGCGGCGTTCAGCGCCGGGTTTGTGCCCGCGCTGGCCACAGCGGCGGCGCTGTCACTGGCCGGGGCGGCGGTCTCGGCGCTCCTGCCCGCCCGGCGCCTGACGGCCGCGTCGGCCGAGCCTCTTGAGGCGCCCGAGGCGGCCGAGGCGCCCGAGGCGGCCGAGTCGACGGTGGCCCTCCAAGCGGGCTGAGCCCCCCTTTTACAGGATCATCCGTTTTTCAGACCTTGACTATTCCTCATCAAAATGGATAAAAACTTGTGTATATGGGGTCGCACCTCGCCATCTTGGCGGCGCACGATGGCTCACAGCGGGGCCATCGCACACTCGCCGAGAAAGCCTTCGACACGCTGCATACAGCCATCATCACCGGTCAGCTGCGGCCGGGCGCCCGCCTGCCGATAGAGGAACTGGCCGCCCTGCTGGAGATGAGCCCCATGCCGATCCGTGAGGCCGTGCGCCGCCTCGACGCCGCGGGCCTGGTGGAGAACATTCCCCACCGCGGAGCCCGGGTCACCGAGCTGTCGATCACCGACCTGGCCGAGGTCTACGAGGCCCGGCTGGCGCTGGAGGTGCTCGCCATCCGCCGCGCTGCCGAGCGACTGACGCCCGCCCAGGCGGGCGACGCACGCCGGTCGCTGGCGGTCCTGGACCGGTACGGCGATGAGGTGTCGGCGGAGGCGTCGGAGGCCCACACCCGGTTTCACTTCGCTCTCTATGAGGCGGCGGACTCCCGGTGGCTGCTGCGCCTGATCCTCCCCCTGTGGGAGACGAGCGAGCGCTACTGCCTGGAGCTGCCCGACGTGCGGCGGCTGGAGCAGCGGGGGGCCGAACACGAGGCCATCCTGGCCGCCTGCGTGGCTCACCACCCGGACCGGGCGGCGGTCGCCCTTCATGATCACCTGGCCGTCACCGCCGACAGTCTGGCTGCGGCCATGGGCGGCGAGCCTCTGTTTGCGGCGGCGCCGGTGGTTCAGCGGCCGAGGTAGGCCCGCTTGAGGTCCTCGCTCTGCAACAGCTGCGAGGCCGGGCCTTCCAGCACCAGTGAGCCGGTGGCCAGCACATAGCCGCGGTCGGCGATCGACAGCGCCATGGTGGCGTTCTGTTCCACCATGAGAATCGCCACGCCGGACTCGTGGACATCCTTGATGATCTTGAAGTTCTGCTGGACGAGCGCGGGCGACAGGCCCATTGACGGCTCGTCCATGAGCAGCAGGCGAGGCCGGGACATGAGCGCCCGCCCCATGGCCACCATCTGCTGCTCGCCACCGGACAGCGTGCCGGCCAGCTGCGCGCGCCGCTCGTGCAGCCGTGGGAACAGCGTGTGCACGCGCTCCAGATCCTGCTTGAGCTCCGACCCGTCCCGCAGGACGGCACCCAGCTCCAGGTTCTCCTGCACGCTCATGTAGCCGAACAGCCGCCGGTTCTCCGGAACGATGGCCATCCCCCGGGCGATCCGCTCCGGCACCCGCCGTCCGGTCACGTCCTCGGAATCCAGCAGCACCCGCCCGCGGCGCGGGCGAACCAGGCCGAGGATCGTCTTCAGCGTGGTGGACTTCCCGGAGGCGTTGCCGCCGAGCAGGCAGACGAGCTCGCCGGCATCCACCTGGATGGAGATGCCCTCCAGGATCCGCATCTTGCCGTAGTACGTGGTGACGTCGTCCAGGGCGAGCAGCACGGTTCTAGGCCTCCGCCAGCGCCTCCGGGTCGCGGCCCAGGTAGGCCTCCACCACCGCCGGATGGTTCGACACCTCATGAAACGGGCCCTCGGTGATCTTGACCCCGTGATCGAGCGCCACCACCCGGTCAGAGATGCCCTCCACCACGTGCATGTCATGTTCGATGACCAGGATGGCGAGCGAGCGCTCGGTGCGCAGGCGGCCGATGAGCTCGGTGACCTCGTGGGTCTCGTTGGGGTTCATCCCGGCCGCCGGCTCGTCGAGCAGAAGCAGTTTGGGCCGGGTGGCCAGCGCCCGGGCGATCTCCAGTCGCCGGCGGTTGGCGTAGGAGAGGCTGTAGGCGGGCTGGTCCCAGCGGTAGCCGGCGAGCCGCTCGCCGAAGAACGACAGCACCTCCTCGGTGAGCGCGTGGACCTCGCGCTGCTCCCGCCGGGCCCGGGGCAGCTGCAGCATCGACTCCACCGGGGTGGCGTGGGTCGATCCGTACGTCGCCGCCATCACGTTGTCGCGCACCGACATGTTGAGAAACAGCCGCAGGCTCTGGAATGTCCGGGCGATGCCGGCGCGGGTGATGCGGTGCGGCGCCATGCCGGCGATGCTGCGCCCGTCAAAGCGGATGTCGCCCTCGTCCGGCTCATAGACCCCGGTGATGGCGTTGAACACCGTGGTCTTGCCGGCGCCGTTGGGACCGATGACGCTCACGATCTCGTTCGGCCCGACGGTCAGGTCCAGGCTGGTCAGCGCCTTGAGGCCGCCGAACTGGATGCCCAGCCCCTGCAGGTCAAGCAGCGGCTCCGGCATCTACACCACCTCCACGCGCATGGTGCCGAGCAGCCCCTGGGGGCGAATCGTCATGGTGGCGATGAGGATGGCGCCGATCAGGATCTGCGCGGTGATCGCCGGATTGACCACCAGCCGGCTCTCCCAGCAGCAGGCTGCCACCCAGAGGGTCGGCACCAGCACGAACGGGCGCCATCGTTCCGGCGCCCGGACGAACGCGAACACCAGCACGATGGTGAGGATGTACAGCACGTTGCCGAACGTGGTGGCGTTCGCCGGGACGATCACCCAATGGCTGACCAGCGAGCCGATCCAGCCGGCGGTGCCCGGGTGCCCGGCCGTGGCCGATGGCGATATGGCCCCCACGATGGCGTGCAGTGCCACCCCGAACACCGCGGTCCCCACCAGCACCCCCACCAACACCCGCCACGGCCGGAGCTTGAGCAGCAGCCCCACCAGGATGAGCCCGTAGAACAGATAGCCGGCATCGGTGGGGCTGGACACCAGCTGTTCGCCGGCGGTGACCAGGATGCCCCCCAGAACCGCACCGGCCAGCGACCCGGCGCCTCCCAGCACCAGGCAGGCATAGATCAGGATGAGGATGTTGGCGGTGAAGTTGGTCGGAAACACCGTGTCCTGCTGGGCGGCGAAGATGACCCCGGCGAAGGCGGCCACCATGGCGCCGAAGCTGATCGCCATGACCTTCACGATCCCGGTGGACACGGTCATGGCCTCGGCGGCGAGCTCGTCCTCCCGGACGGACCGCCAGCCACGCCCGGTCCGTGAGTTATCCAGGAAGTGCAGCAGTCCCACCAGGCCGGCGCACACCACCAGCGCCAGGTAGTAGTAGCCGTTGGGGGTGGTGATCTGACCGCCCAGCCAGTGCACGGGATCCAGCCCGAACAGTCCGTTGACCCCGCCCAACGTACCGGTGTCGACGTTGTTGACCACCTCAAAGAAGGCCTGCCCCACAAACAGGGTGACGATCGCCAGGTAATCGCCGGAGACTCGCAACGCCATCAGCCCGATGAGCGCGCCGAACAGCCCGGTGGCGGCGACGACGATGGCAAACGTGGCGATCGCCGGCAGGTGGGCGCCGCCGGAGCCGCCGCTGCCCAGCGCGGGGGAGGAGAAGATGGCATAGCCATAGGCCCCGAAGCCGAAGAAGGCCACGTATCCGAGGTCGAGCAGCCCGGTCCAGCCGACGGCGATGTTCAGGCCCACTGCCAGGATCGCGTAGATCAGGCAGTTGACCGCGACCGTCTGGATGTTGACGTTGAGGGCAAGCTGGCCGAACACCAGGCCGGCGAGGACGGCCAGGCCCCACCGCGGCCACCAGCCAAACCGGCCGCCGAGCCGCGCGGCCGTGCCCCGCCATCCGGGCGCGGCCCCGGCCCGGTCCGCATGCTGGGCCACCCATTCGTCGACGCCGATCGGCATGAACTGCCTCCTCAGACCTTCTGCAGAGCGGGCTGCGCGAACAACCCGGTGGGGCGGGCGAGCATGACGATGATCAGGATCCCGAACACGATCAGGTCGGAGAACTTGGTGGAGACGTAGGTGGCGGCAAACGCCTCGCAGAGGCCGATGAACAGTCCGCCGAGCATGGCGCCGGGGATGCTGCCGATGCCTCCCACCACGGCCGCGGTGAACGCCTTGAGTCCGGCCAGGAAGCCAATGGTGGCCGAGATCTGATTGAAGGCCAGCCCGGACATGACACCGGCCACGCCGGCCATGGCCGAGCCGATGAAGAACGTGTAGGAGATGATGCGGTCGACGTTGATGCCGAGCATCTCGGCCGCCTCGCGGTCGGAGGCGACGGCCCGCATCGACTTGCCGAGCGTGGTCCGGTCGACGATCTGGGTGAGCCCGTACATCATCAGGATGGAGACCACAAAGATGGTGATCTGGACCGGATCGATGTTGATCGACCCGATGTTGATGCCGCCCGTGTCGACGTTGATGAAGCTGTTGGTGGAGTAGCTCTTGGTGAACCCGCCGAACAGCAGGAGCACCGAGTTCTCCAGGATGAACGACACCCCGAGCGCGGTGATGAGCGGGGCGATCCGGGGCGCATCTCGCAGCGGCCGGTAGGCGAACCGCTCGATGCCCACGCCGAGCACGCCGCAGCCGATGGCCGCGGCCAGGAACATCAGGAAGATGAGCAGCGGGACCGGGATGCTCAGCGCGGTGGGGCCGCCGAACGCCTGCAGCACGTAATAGCCGATGTAGGCGCCGACCATGTACACGTCGCCATGAGCGAAGTTCAGCAGCTTGAGGACGCCGTAGACCATCGAGTACCCGAGCGCTATCAGCGCGTACAGGAACCCGGTTTCAAGCCCGTTGATGATGGTCTGGATGAACTCGTGCATGGCGGGGAGGGTGCGTCAGATCTGACCGGCGGGGCGCCCCCGGGTCAGGGCCCCGGGAGCGCCGTCACCGTCAGTGACCGTTACTTGTTGGGAATAGCGACGTACTTGCCGCCACTCTCGATCTTGAACAGGTAGCCCGGCTGCCCCACGATGTCGCCATTCTTCTGGAACGCAATGGTGACGCCGAGCGGGTTGGCCGCGGGCGGGATGTTGGTCTGCCGGATCTGAGCCAGCACGTTGGAGCGGCTGGGCGTCTGGCCGGCCTTGCACACCGCGGCGATCGCCTTCATCTCCACGTCGGTGGCCGCGTACGTCGGCACGCCGAATGACCCATACGGTCCGTACTGGGCGACGCCGGCGACCAGCTGCTTGTCCAGCGCGGTGTTGGACTGGGAGATGTCCGGGCCGAAGTTCGACACGTACGTCCCCACGATCTTGAACTGCGACGGGGAGTTGGTGCCGTCGGTGCCGAACAGGATCGTCTTCTTGTGCGCCTTCTGCACGGCGAGGCCGAACTCCTGCGCGTTGGCGGCGGCCTGCCACGGCAGCATGGTCACGGTCTCGTCCGGGGTCAGCTGCGACGTGACCAGCGAGTTGATGGCGCTGGCCAGGGTCGCCCCGGTGTCGGTTCCGTTGATGGTCTGATGGTTGACCTTGATCCCGGCCTTCTGGAGGATCGGAATCATCGTCTTGACCAGGCCCTGGGAGTAGGCCTCATCGTCGTCGATGATCAACACCGCCTTGGGATGCAGGTGGTTGATGACGTAATTGGCGTCCTGCGGTCCCTGGATGTTGTCGTTGGGCACGACGCGCAGGAACGTCGGGTTGCGACCGTCGGTGGTCAGCGCCGGCAGCGTCGCCGAGCCGGAGATGAACGCCAGCCCGGCCCGTCCGAACAGCGGTCCCACCGCCTCCACCTCCTGGCTGCCGGCCGGCCCCACAGCGGCGACAGCGTTGGTGGCGATGATCGACTGCGTCTTCTGGGTGGCCAGCGACGGCGTCAGCTGGGTGTCGTCCTGGGCCAGGGTGACGTTGGTGCCGTTGGCCTTGTTGTCATCGGCCACCGCCAGCTGGGCGAAGTGCAACTGCTCCAGCCCCACCTGGGCCACCGGGCCGGTGAACGGCCCCTCAATGGCGATTGTGGCCTTGCAGCTTTTCCCGCTCGAGCCTGAGCTGGAACTGGCGGACGCCGCCCCGCTCGAGCTGGAGCTGGAGTTCGAACTGCTCCCGCAGCCGGCCGCGACGAGCGCCGTGAGCGCCACCGCAGCCAATGTAATGCGCACCTTCATAGGTCCCTCCTCCTCTGGAGTGTGTCCTGTTTGGCTTGATATGCCGGGGTTCCGTCCGGATAAAAGGCGGCGGCCGGCGATCCCGCCGGCCGGAACACGGCGACGAGCCGGAACGGCCCCTCCCCCGTGTTCTCCAGGCAATGCACGGTCCGCGCGGGCAGCTGGATGCAGGAGCCCGCGGCGACGGGGCGGTCAATCGGACCGGCGTGCATGACACCGGAGCCCTCAAGCACGTAGATGACCTCGTCGTAGGTGTGGAAGTGATCCGGCGCCCGCTCCTGCGGGATGGTGCCGACGAAGTGGGTGGCCGAGCGCAGCCCGCTGTCCGGACCGGCCACGATCCGAAACTCGCGGCTGGCCGTGGCCGCCTCGGGCGCCTGATCGGCGAGGCGCTGGACCCGTGGCCCGGCGGGGGGTCCGGGACTCGGATCCGGGACGCGCACCGCCACCAGGCGCAGCGGCTCCGTCCCGGCGCTCTCCAGCCGAAACCGGGTGCGCGGCGGCAGGTAGACGCCGACCTCCGGCTCCAGCGGATGCGTCTCGTCCCCCACGTGGATCGCGCCGTGGCCGGAGAGCACAAACAGCGTCTCCTCCACCTCGCCCACCGAGATCTCCTCCGACCGTCCGAGCGGGCACTCCAGCACCGCCTGCTCCAGCGCGTCAAAGCCGGTGTGCGGCCCCACCGTGGGCCGCACGGACAGCCCGGTCTCAGGGCGATGGCGGGCCGGCACGTCGGCGGCGTCGACGACGGTCACCGACGGCATCGGCGACTCCTATTGGCGATGGGGTTGTTCACTGATGCTCGGTCCTCACAGCAGGGCGTCCGGCCCGCAGAGCGGCGCACCCTTCCACATTCGGGGTCTACTGGTCAACCCCTTGGCCCGCGGAGGTGTGCAGGCTCGCCTCCAGGGTGATGTCGGTGCCGGCCAGCGCCAGCGAGACCGGACACGTCATCTTGGCCCGCTCGGCCAGCTCCAGAAACCTGGTCTCGTCGATCCCGGGGACGTCGCCGACGGTGGACACCGAGATCCGGGTGATCCGGAAACCCGCCTCCTGCTGCTCCAGGCGGACCCGGGCTGTGGTCTGCAGGTCCCGCGGCGGCGAGCCCGCCTCCTCCAGCAGGCTGGCCAGCGACATGGTGAAGCAGCCGGCCTCGGCGGCGGCGATCAGCTCCTCCGGGTTCGTCCCCCGGTCGACATCCTCCACCCGGTTGCGTAGCGTGAACGGCTGGTCGAAGGCGCCGCTGTGAACCCCGATACGTCCTCCCCCGTCCGGGACGGTACCTTGCCAGCTGGCCGTCGCGCTGCGGCTGACCCGAACACTCAATTGCCACCCCTCCTAGGTATTTGGCCGCCGATCAAACCATTCTCCTCCCAGTCGCGCAAGCAAGGAGCCACCGATGACCGAGATGCTTAACCAAACATTCGACGTCGGCCGGGTGCGAGAGCGGTTCTCCTCGCTGCGCTCCGGTTTTGCCTTCTTTGACGCGCCGGGGGGCTCGCAGGTCCCCGACGAGGTGGGCGATGCCATCGCCCGGGCACTGCGCGAGGCCAGCGCCAACCTGGGGGCCGGGTACGCCACCAGCCACCGCGTCAAGGCGATCCTGGAGCAGGCCGAGGCCAACGCCGCCCGCTTCCTTGGCTGCGCGCCGCATGAGGTCACGTTTGGCCCCAACATGACCTCGCTGGACTTTGCCCTGTCCCGCACCGCCGGCCGCGACTTTGCCCCTGGGGACGAGATCCTCATCTCCTCCGCCGACCATGATGGCGGCGTGGCGCCCTGGCTGGAGCTGGCCCAGGACCGGGACCTCGTCGTCCGCCACATCGAGCTGCACCCCGACACCACCCTGGACTTCGACGACCTGGCCGCCAAGCTGTCAGAGCGCACCCGGGTGGTGGCCTTCGCCTGGGCCTCCAACGCCGTGGGGACGGTGGTGGACGCGGCCCGGGTCTGCGCCATGGCCCATGACGCCGGGGCGCTGGCCTGGATCGACGCGGTGCATTACGCCGCCCATGAACCGATCGACGTGCGCGCGATCGGTGCCGACGTCCTCATCTGCTCGCCGTACAAGTTCTGCGGCCCCCACCTCGGCGTCGCCTACGGGCGCGAAGCGGTGACCGAGCGCTGGCGCCCCTACAAGGCGCGCCCGGCACCGATGCAACCGCTCGGCCGGCGATTTGCCACCGGCACGCTGCCCTACGAGCTGCTGGCCGGCTTTAACGCCACCGTGGACTACCTGGACTCAATCGGCGGCTTCGCCGCCATCGTCCCGTATGAGCGGGGACTGGGCGAGCGCTTCGTGGCCGGCGTGGCCGGGGCGCCGGTGCGCATCTACGGTCTGCCCGCCATGGAGGGCCGCGTGCCCACCTTCCTGGTCAACGTCGACGACGTGCCCGCCGCCCAGGTGGCGGCCCGGCTGGCCGAGCAGGACATCGGCGTGTGGGCCCATGACTCGTGGTACTCGCTGAACCTGTACCGGCGCCTGGGCTACGAGGGAGACGCCATCCGCCTCGGCTTCATCCATTACAACACCGCCGAGGAGGTCGACCGGCTGGTGGCAGCGCTGGAGGGCTGCGCCGCCGGAGCGTGAGGGCGGCGGCCGCCCCACCGATGGCCGCCGCCCGCTCACGTGCTCCTACCTACTGAGCGTTGGTCTGATCCAGACCGGCGCGCACCTCCTGGGCGAGCTGGTAGGGATCGCCGGTCTTGAACTGATGGGAGAAGTACAGCTGCGGGTGCTCGTCGGTCTCCTGGTTGTAGAGGCAGCCGATGTCCCATCCCCTGGACCGCTCCACCGACATGACCCGGTTGATCTCGTTCGCCTGCATGGCGTAATCCGGGATCACCGCCGCCTGGGTCCCGCTGCTGTTCAGCGGCTCAAACGCGACATTGGTGGCGATGTTGGTGGCCGGCTTGACCTTCACCCCATCGATGAAGATGGGGTTGCGCCGCGCCACAAACACGGTGACCACCCCGTCCGAGGACACCTGCGCGTCGTAGCCGTGCAGGATGCGCTTCAGCCGGTTCGCGTTCAACGGCGTGGGAGGATTGGACGGCGAGGACTGGGGCAGCGGGGTCGACGTGGTGTTGATCACGTTACGGATCTCCCGGGCGATCTGCGCGGCGTTGCCCTTGGCCCGGAAGTGCATGAACCACACCATCGGGCTGAAGTCGTACATGTGCTGGTGCTCGGCCTGGAACGTGATGTGGTTGGCCACCAGGGCCGA
Source organism: uncultured Solirubrobacteraceae bacterium (assembly GCA_963753235.1). GTDB lineage: Bacteria > Actinomycetota > Thermoleophilia > Solirubrobacterales > Solirubrobacteraceae > Palsa-465. The sequence continues at coordinate 69,933 of CAVWBJ010000004.1, forward strand.
GATCGCCGAGTCCAGCTCGGACGGCTTGAACGGGAAGTCGCCGTTCATGAACGCCTGGCCGTGACCGAGCGGCTGGAAGTCGATCGATCCGTTGATCTGGAACGACGGCTTGATCGGGGTGCCGTTCAGGGTGACGTTGTTGATGTCCTGGCGGTCGATGCTGTAGCCGAGGACGCCGTTGGACCAGGTTCCATCAGCGCCGATGATCCGGTTCATGGCCTGGGTGGGGAGTGACCCGCGGGTGTTGTCGGTCCGGTGCCTGGCCGGATGCCGGTGTGACTGCCCGTGGCTTCCGGCAAATGCCGTACCGGTGGCGACGGCAAGGACGGTGAGGGCAGCGAGAAGCGACATCAGCAGTCGCCGATGCATACGCATGTGACGCCTCCTACTAGTGATTGACGGCCCCCCACCCCGATCCCCGGGCGGGCGCCCGGGAAACGTGAGTGATTCCTCAATCAGCGCCGGCCGCGGGCGGCTCCACCGGGCGGCGCCGCTCAACCGGTGCGGGGCGGCTCCCCGTTGGGCGCGGTGGCCGCGGCTGCGGCCTCCGCGTCGAAGATCTCGGTGAGGCGGCTGCGCACCTCCCACAGACGTGGAAGCTGGCGCTGGGCGATGAGCTTGCCCAGGACCTGGACCGGGGTCCCCTGGATCCCAATCGACTCCTCGCCGATGGCCCGGGCCACCACGCTGTAATGGCGAAACCGCCACAGGCGCAACCGCTCGTCGAAGTCGGTGAGCACCTCGGCCACTTGATGGAGGGGCTCGTAGTCGCTGCGCCGGCGATAGACGTCCTCCAGCGGCACTCCGGTGCGCTCCAGGGCGCGCTCAAAGGCCGCGCCGAGCGCCGGAGTGGCCCGGGCCAGGTGGCGAAACCCCGGTGAATCGAACCCGCTGCCATGACCGAGGGCGGTGCGGACCGAGTGGTAGTCCCAGGGATCCAGCAGGTCCAGCATGTCCAGCGCCTCGGTCACCTGGCGCAGGCACAGCACCACCCGGCGCAGCAGCCGGGCCGCCGCGGTCAGCTGGTCGGCACCGATCAGCCGCGTCGCCTCCTCCAACTCCGAGACGGCGAACTTCAGCCACAGCTCAGACGACTGGTGCACCGTCTGGAACAGCAGCTCGTCTCGGTGGACACGGTCCTCGGCGGGCTTCTGCAGCGCCAGCAGCGCATCGGTGCGCAGGTAACGCTCGTAGTCGCTGGCGCCCTCTCCGGGCAGGATCGGAATGTTGGGGTCATCGGTCATGGCTCACCTCCGCCAGTGAGTATTCCGGCCAGCCGGACGAGGTCAATGTTGCCCCCGGAGACGATGCACACCACCCGGCCGGATCCGGCCGCGCCGCTGAGCGCGGCCGCGGTGGCCAGGGCGCCGGCCCCCTCGGCGATGATCCGTACCCGCTCGGCCAGGATGCGGACGGCCGCCTCGGCGTCGGCGAGGGGGACGGCGTGGGCCGCGTCGACGACCTCCCGCAGCCGCGGCCACATCTGGTCCAACACCCGCCGGCTGCCCGAGCCGTCGACAAACGAAGGGGTGTAGGCGACGTCGACGGGTTCCCCGGCGGCGAGCGCGGCGTGGAGCGCGGCTCCCGTCTCCGGCTCGGCGGTGACGATGCGCACCTCGGGCCGCTGCGCCCTGATCGCCGAGGCGATGCCCACGGCCAGCCCGCCCCCGCCGACGGGGATGACGACTGCGTCGACGTCCGGTAGGTCCTCCAGGATCTCCAGCCCGATGGTGCCGTTGCCGGCCATCACCGCCTCGTCAGCCACCGGGTGAACGAACAGCCCCTCCTGCCCCGGGATCTCGCTGGTCACGATCGCCTGCCACCAGTCGTCGTAGGGGACCTTGAGCACCCGTCCGCCCAGGCGCTCGATGGCATCCAGCTTGGTCTGGGGCGCATGCTCAGGCACCGCAATGGTGGCCGCCAGTCCCAGTTCCCGGGCCACCCAGGCCACGCCCTGGGCCATGTTGCCCGCGCTGGCGGTGAGCAGCCCCGCCCGGCGCAGCTCCGGCGGCGCCGCCCGGACCGCGTTGGCGGCGCCCCGGATCTTGAATGAGTTGATCGGCTGCAGTGTCTCCAGCTTCAGGTGGATCTCCGCGGGGGCGTCGTCGATCGGCAGGCGGATGAGTGGCGTGCGCACCGCAATGTCGGCAATGCGGGCGCGAGCAGCCGTGATGGCGGCCGGGTCGATCACAGCTCCACCTCGGTGCCGAGACCCCGGCGGCGCGCCTCCTCCACCGCCACCCGGGCGGCGGCCAGGTCCTCCACCCCAATCCCCAGGGACCGAAACACGGTCAACTCGGTGTCGCCGGTGCGTCCGGGGGCGGCGCCGGCCAGCACCTCGCCCAGCTCGGCCCGGATGTGGTCCTCGCCGGAGATCGCCCCCTCCTCCATGGCCCGGCGAAACTCGCCCGCCTCATGGCGAACCGACTCGCGGCTGTCGCAGAACAGGGCGGCCGCGGCCACCGTCTCAGTGGGAAGCTCCCGGTGGGTGGGCAGGCTGGCGCCGACGGCGTTGACATGAGCCCCGGTGGCCAGCCAGCCGTGCGCAAACACCGGCTCCCGGGCGCTGGTGACGGTGACCACCACATCGGCGCCCTCCACCGCCTCCTGGGCGGTGGGCGTCACCCGCACGCCGGGGGCGGTGTCCGCCACCGCCTGGGCGTGGGCCGCGGTGGGGGCGTAGACCCGCACCTCGCCCCACGGCCGCAGCACGGTGAGCGCAACGATATGGGCCTCGGCCTGAACGCCCGCCCCCAGGATGGCCAGGACCCCGGCGTCGGCCCGGGCGAACACCCGCGTGGCCGCCGCGGTGACGGCCGCGGTCCGGACCCCGGTCACCGCCGACGCGTCGAGGATGGCCGTCGGCCGGCCGGTGTCGCCGTCAAACAGCGTGACCGTCCCCTGGTGGGAGTCCAGGCCCCGGGCCGGGTTGCCCGGCATCAGGCACAGCGCCTTGAGCGCAAACGCCCCGGGGCCGTAGGCCGGCATCAGGCCCATCAGGCCGGACGCCCCCGGAGGCGCCCACACCGAGCGCAGGGGGTTGGCCGCCTCCCCCCGGGCCCGGGTGGCCAGGACATCGGCCATGGCCCGCTCGCAGGCGGCCGGATCCAGCGCGGCCAGCACGTCGGCGTGGCTGAGGACGAGGACGCGCATCAGCGAAAGATGCCATCCAGGCGCCGTCGCTCGTCGTCTGACAGCGGCGCCGCCAGCGCCTGGCGCACCGGTGCCAGATGCTCCGGGCGGCCGGGACCGATGACCACCTGGGCGATCCGCGGGTCAGCCAGCAGCCAGGCCAGCGCGGTGGCGGCCATCGACGTGCCGCGGGCGGCCGCCATGTCCTCCAGCGCCTCCAGGGCGTCGAACGTCGCCGCCGTGGTGAAACCGGCGTACGGCTCCGGGCGCTGGGTCATCCGCGAGCCGGCCGGATAGGCGGCGTCGCGCCGGTACTTGCCCGTCAGCCAGCCGCCGGCCAGCGGGCTGTAGACCAGGTAGGCGATCCCCTGTTCGGCGCACAGAGGCAGGACGTCAGCCTCGTCCTGGCGCTGGAGCAGCGAGTACCCGTTCTGCACCGCGGCCGGGGGCCCGGCGGTCACTGCCGACGCCAGCTGATCGGCGGTGAAGTTGCTCACCCCGTAGGCGCCGATCCGGCCCTCCCGCTGGAGCTGCGCAAACGCAGCGAAGGTGTCGGCCAGGGGCACGTCCGGGTCGTGGTCATGGGCCAGGTACAGGTCGACGCGGTCAACGCCGAGCCGGTCCAGGCTCGCCTGGAACTGGCGGTGGATGCGGCGCGGCGCCAGGCCCTGATCGCCGTCGGCGGTCATCGGGTTAAACGTCTTGGTGGTCAGGGTCGGGGTCACCCCGCGGGTGGCCATCCAGCGGCCGATGGCCAGCTCGCTGCGCCCGCCACCGTAGGCATCGGCGGTATCAAAGTGGGTGATGCCGGCCTCCCAGGCGGCGTCCATGAGCGCCGCCGCCTCGTCCTCCGACAGGCCCTGACCGAAGAACGCCGGGGCCGAGCCGACCCCCCCGAAGTTGCCGCAGCCGAGCGCGATGCGCTCCAGCCGGATCAGCTGACCACCGTTTCCTCGGTCTCAATCGGCTCCAGCTGGGCGATCTCGCCCCGGCGGTGCTCCCAGTGGGGCGGGATGCACATGTGGGTGCCCAGTTCGGAGGCGGCCTCGTCGATGAGGAAGCCCTGGGGTGTCCCGTAGGCGAGCTCCACCAGCAGACCGCTGGGGCTGCGGCAGTACATGGAGAAGAAGTAGCCGCGGTCCTTGGCCTCGGAGACATCGGTGAAGCCGAGGCCGACGATCCAGTCCTTGACCACCTGCTGGTTGTCGGCTGTGCCGACGTCGAACGCGTGATGGTGGATGGTGCCCTCGCCGAAGTGCCAGGTGCCCTGGGGCAGGTCAGGCTCCTCCACCAGCTCCAGGCTGCGACCGTGGCCCTCGGCGTCGCCGATCAGATACTGGTGATGCGGTCCCTCCGAGGCCAGGTGCTCGGCGTTCATCCCCTGGCGCAGGAAGTAGTCCATCGGCTCAGGCTCGCGCACCGAGGTCGTGGTGCCGTAGGCGCCCCGGATGGCGTGTTCGGCGGGCACGTGGGCGTCGTAGGGCTCACGGGAGTCCGGCTCCGGGTCGGCGACCAGCGCGTACTCAATCCCGCACGGGTGGCGGAACTCCAGGCGCTCGGTGCCGAACCGCTCGGTGCGCTCATGGTCGATGCCGAACTCGCTCAGGCGGTCTGACCAGTAGCCGAGCGAGTCGAGCGGAACCGACAGGTTGAGCACCTTGGCCTGGTTGGTGCCGCGCCGGCCCATCCATCCCGCCTGCCGGTAGGGGAAGGCGGTGAGCAGGGTGCTGGGGTCCCCCGCCCGGTTGCCGTAGTACAGGTGGTAGATCGGGATCTCACCGTCGAACAGCACCGTCTTCTTGACGCTGCGCAACCCCAGGATGCGGACGTGGAAATCGTAGTCCTCCTGGGCGCCGCCCACGCAGAAGGTCAGGTGGTGAGTACCGCGGATGAACCCCGGATTCGCCATTTCGTCTCTCCTCTCGCTCGGTGCCCCGAATCGTACTTGTGGACGCAACCGGTCACGGGCCCTGGCCAAGCAGTCCGCCCAGGCCGGCCACGGCGCTGTCGTTGATGAGGTGCTCGCGGTCCTCGTACATCTCCAGAGTCACCTGCGCGCCGGCGGCGCGGAACGCGTCGGCGGTGGCTTCCACCCGCGCCGGTTTGATCCACGCGTCATGGCGGCTGGAGCCCAGGAACACGGGCAGGCCGGGAACCGGACCCGGCCGGGTGGTCTCGCCGTCGGGGCCGAGCAGGCAGCCGGTGAGGACGGCCGCCCCGGCGAACGGGCGCGGCCGGCGGGCCACCAGCTCGGCCACCAGGCAGGCGCCCTGGGAGAACCCGCCGACCACCAGCCGCTCGGGTCCGAAGCCGGCCGCGCCCGCCCGGGCCACGGCGTCGTCGATGGCGTCCAGGCTCCAGGCGATCCAGGGGGCGTTGGCCGGGAGCGGATCGAAGTAGCGCCCCGGATACCAGACGTTGCCCGCCGCCACCGGCAGCAGGTAGGCGACATCGGGGAGGGCGAGACGGGCCACGACGTCGAGCATCACCTGCTCGTCCTGGTCTCGGCCGTGCACCAGAACCGCGGTCATCCGGGCCTCCGCCGGCGGGGCGCCCGCGGTGACCGGGGGGCGCGCCCGGTGAGGGTTGTGGGCCGCGCCCGGATCGCCCGGGGTCATCTCACGCGTCCCCTCCGCCCGGCGTTGTTCGTCATTGCAGCGAGCCTTCCTAATATGTACGACGGTTATCGAACGAGCCCGTGACTGAGAGCCCACCCGGAATGAACTCTGAGACCCCATCTTCCCCGCCCCGGCACCTGACAGCAACGCTGCTGCTGTCCTGCCTGGCCCAGTTCATGGTCATCCTCGACGTGTCGGTGGTCAACGTGGCGCTGCCCGCCATCCGCGGCGGCCTGCACTTCTCCGAGGTCGACCTCCAGTGGGTGGTCAACGCCTACACGGTGACGTTTGCCGGCTTTCTGCTGCTCGGCGGCCGGGCCGCCGACATGCTGGGCCGCCGCCGCACGTTCGTGGCCGGCCTGGTCCTGTTCGCCCTCGCCTCGCTGGCGGGCGGGATCGCCAACAGCCAGGCCGTGCTGATCGCCGCCCGGGCCGTGCAGGGGCTGGGCGGCGCCGTGATCGCCCCCGCCTCGCTGTCGATCCTGACCACCACATTTGCCGAGGGTCACGCCCGCAACCGGGCGGTGGGGATCTGGGGCGCCATGGGCGGCGTCGGCGGCGCCGTCGGCGTGCTCCTGGGCGGGGTGATCACCGACCTGCTCACCTGGCGCTGGATCCTGTTCATCAACGTCCCCATCGGCCTGATCGCCGCCTTCGCCGCCCAGCGGATGATCATGGAGAGCCGCAGCGAGCGCGGGACGCGGGACTTCGACCTGCTCGGTGCCCTGACGGCGACGGTCGGCCTGACCCTGCTGGTGCTCGGCATAGTGCGGACCGACCAGACCGGATGGGGGAGCACCGACACGCTGCTGCTCATCGCCGGCGGGATCGTCCTGCTGGCGGCGTTCGTGCTGATTGAGGGCCGGTTTGCCCGGGCGCCGCTGATGCCGCTGCGCATCTACCGCTCCCGGACGCTGAGCGCGGCCAACATCGTCGTCCTGCTGGTGGGCGCCGCCTCGTTTGGCATGTGGTTCTTCGTATCCCTGTATCTCCAGCAGGTGCTCGGCTACTCGCCGATCCGGGCCGGTCTGGCCTTCCTGCCCATGAGCCTGACGATCGCCGTGTTCTCCACCGTGGCCTCCCGGTTTGTGATCCGTCTCGGCGCCAAGCCGATGCTGGTGGCGGGCATGGTCTTCCTCACGGCGGGACTGGCGCTGTTCGGCGGGATCTCCGCCGGCGGCACCTACCTCAGCGATGTGATCGCCCCCTCGCTCCTGGTTGCGGTGGGGATCGGCCTGTCGTTTGTGCCGGCCACCATCTGCGCCGTCGCCGGGGTCGCCCGCGCGGAGGCCGGACTGGCCTCCGGCCTGGTCAACACCGCCCGCCTGTTCGGCGGCGCGCTCGGCCTGGCCATCCTGGCCGCGCTGGCCACCTCGCGCACCACCCGGGATCTGCACGCGGGCACCAGCATGCACACCGCCCTGACCAGCGGGTTCCAGCTGGCCTTCCTGGTCTCGGCCGGCTTCACGTTTGTGGGCGGTCTGGTGGCGGCCTTCGGACTGCCCCGGCTGGCTCAGCGCCGCGCCACCCAGGCCGCGCCGGTGCCCGCCGAGTCGGCGTAGCCCCCGGCCCCCCTGCCGCCGCGCCCCTGCGCAGCCGGCGCGGCTCTCCGCGGCCCCGCGGCCCCCACAGCCGCCCCCGTCGCCCGCGGCCACCGCGGCCGTCCCCGTCCACCGTGGCCACCCCCGTCCCCGCGGCCGTCCCCGTCCACCGCGGCCCCCGCAGCCCCCGCGGCCCCCGCGGCCCCCGCGGCCCGCCCCCGCGGCCGCGATGAATGCGGATTCACTCGCACCCCCTGCGAGTGAATCCGCATTCATCGCTCACGGGGTTCGGCATTCATCGCTCACGGGGTTCGGCATTCATCGCCCACGGGGGGTTCGGCATTCATCGCCCACAGGGGGGTTCGGCATTCATCGCCAACGGGCGTTTCGGCATGCATCCGCGCACCGGAAGGCGAGGATCGGCAAGAATGGCCGCCTCGTGGCCCGCGTGTTCGTCACCCGCCAGCTCCCCGGTCCGGCGTTGGACGAGCTGCGCGGGCGCCATGAGGTCGACGTGTGGCCGGAGCGTCTGCCCCCGCCGTATGAGGAGCTGCGCCGGCGCACCGCCGACGTCGAGGGGCTGCTGGCGCTGCTCACCGACCGCGTCGACGCCGAGCTGATCGACTCAGCACCGCGGCTGCGGGCCGTCGCCAACTACGCCGTCGGCTACGACAACATCGACATCCCCGCGGCCACGGCCCGCGGGATCGCTGTCGGCAACACCCCGGACGTGCTCACCGACGCCACCGCCGACCTCGCCTTCACCCTGCTGCTGGCGGCGGCGCGTCGCCTGCCCGAGGCGCTGGCTGCGGTGCCCGCCGGCGACTGGCTGACCTGGGAGCCGGGCCGGTACCTCGGCTATGACGTCCATGGCGCCACCCTCGGCATCATCGGCTTCGGCCGGATCGGACGCGCGGTGGCCCGACGCGCAGCCGGGTTTGACATGACCGTCTTGCACACCGGGTCAGACGGGGGCATCCCTCTGGAAGCGCTGCTGGAGCGCTCGGACTTCGTCTCGGTGCACACACCGCTGACGCCCCAGACCCGCCATCTCATCGACGCCGCCGCGCTGCAGCGGATGAAGCGCACCGCGGTCCTGATCAACACCGCCCGGGGACCGATCGTCGATCAGGCGGCGCTCGCCACCGCGCTCCACGAGGGGCAGATCGGCGGCGCCGCGCTGGATGTCACCGACCCGGAGCCGCTGCCGGCCGACGACCCGCTGCTGCTGGCCCCCAACCTGCTTGTCGTCCCCCACATCGGTTCGGCCACCCACACCGCCCGGGAGCGGATGGCCCAGCTGGCGGTCGACAACCTGCTGGCCGCGCTGGACGGCCGGCCGATGCCCAACCCGGTCAACCCGTGATCCGCCTGGCCGTCGTTGACATCGGCTCCAACTCCACCCGGCTGCTCATCGCCGACCGGGACGGCAACCGGATCACCGAGCTGGACCGCCGCAGCGAGGTGACGCGGCTCGGCGCCGGCGTCGACACCGACGGGCGGCTGCGCGAGGACGCCATGGAGCGCGTGTTCCGCACCCTGGACGGCTACCAGGCGGCCATCCAGGAGCGCGGGTGCGAGCGCGCCGTGGCCGTGCTGACCAGCGCGGTGCGCGACTCAGCCAACGGCCGGGAGTTCGCCGACGAGGTGCAGCGGCGCTATCAGCTGGAGCCCCACGTGCTCGCCGGCGACGACGAGGCCCGGCTCACCTACCTGGGGGCCACCAGCGAGCGCGACCCGGCCGACCGCACCCCCACGCTGGAGCTCGACATCGGCGGCGGGTCCACCGAGCTGGTGATCGGCCACGGCCAGGAGGTCGTCTTCCACGTGTCCACCCAGGCCGGCGTGGTGCGCCAGACCGAGCGCCACATCCACACCGACCCGCCGACCGAGGCCGAGATGGACGAGCTGGCGCAGGACGTCCGGGCCATCCTGGCCGCGGCCGTACCCGCGGACCGGCGGGAAAGCGTCGGCCACGCCATCGGCGTCGCCGGGACCGCCACCTCGCTGGCGGCGATCGCTCAGCGGCTGGACCCCTACGACCCGGAGAAGGTCCACGGCTACCTGCTGGACGCCGCCGAGTGCGCCCGGATTCTCGCCGAGCTGGCCCAGATGACGCTGGCCGAGCGCCGGCAGGTGCCGGGTCTGCACCCGGACCGGGCCCCCACGATCGTCGCTGGGGTCATCATCTTCCGGGAGGTGCTGGACCTGTTCGGCCTGAATCGGATCGAGATTTCCGAGCATGACATCCTCCGCGGGGCCGCTTTGGAGTTGGTCAAGTGAGGTTTGTAAAGGCCTGCGGTCAGAATTCAAACCACGCAATGGTGAGGTTTGGGTCGATAACTGGACGAATGTTCGATTGTTTTCATTGGTCCGGAGATGGATCCTTCCGGGCGGGGTGCGGATCGTTCCGACCCGTCACCTCCACATAGGCTCGGGCGAAGCCGCAGACATCGGCGCCTCCCGCCGTCCGAGCCACACTAATTGGCCCTTTCTGGCACGTACCCCTGCCCGTCCCGATTGGGCCAAACCTGGATCGGAAGCCGCCCGCCTAACAGCGGGCGGTTTTCGTTCCGGGCCCAACCGCCCACGCGGCGGTAGACGGAAGGCGAGGCGGGTAATGGGGCGGCCATGCCCCAACCACAGCAACAGAGCCCGCCCGGCCACACCGCCGAGATGACGCCCCGTCCGGACCACGGGGAGCACAGCTACCGCGGCACCGGCCGCCTGACCGACCGCAGAACCCTGATCACCGGCGCCGACAGCGGCATCGGCAAGGCAGCGGCGATCGCCTTCGCCCGGGAGGGCGCCGACGTGGTGATCTCCTACCTCAACGAGCACGAGGACGCCGAGGACACCGCCCGGTGGGTGGAGGACGCCGGCCGGACCGCGGTGCTCGTCCCGGGCAATGTCGATGATCCGGAGCACTGCCGGTCACTGGTGGCCACCACCGTCGAGAAGCTGGGCGGCCTCGACGTACTCGTCAACAACGCCGCATTTCAGATGAGCCACGCTTCGCTGGAGGAGATCCCGGACGACGAGTGGGACCACACCTGGGCCACCAACGTCAGCGCGTTCTTCCATCTGGCCAAGGCGGCGGTGCCCCACATGCAGCCGGGCGCGTCCATCATCGCCACCAGCTCCATCAACTCCGACACGCCGTCACCCACGCTGATGCCCTACGCGGCCACCAAGGCCGCGCTGGCCAACATGTGTGCCAGCATGGCCCAGATGCTCGGCGAGCGGGGGATCCGCGTCAACAGCGTCGCTCCCGGCCCCATCTGGACGCCGCTCATCCCGTCCACCATGCCCGAGGAGAAGGTGGAGAGCTTCGGCGGCAACACGCCGCTGGGCCGACCCGGCCAGCCGGCCGAGCTGGCCCCGGTGTACGTCCTGCTCGCCTCAGACGAGTCCAGCTACATCTCGGGAGCTCGGATCCCGGTCACCGGCGGACGGCCGATCCTGTAGGCCGGCGGCACCGGAGGCGGTCAGGCGGGGGTTGAAGCGGCGGTCAGGCGCGGTCGGAGCGGCGCGGTCAGGCGGAGTCGGAGCGGCGCGGTCAGGCGGAGTCGGAGCGGCGCGGTCAGGCGGAGTCGGAGCGGCGCGGTCAGGCGGAGTCGGAGCGGCGCGGTCAGGCGGAGTTGGAGCGGCGCGGTCAGGCGAGGTTGGAGCGGCGCGGGTAGGCGACGGTCGGATCGGTGAGCACGTTGACGAGGGCCGGCTGTCCGGAGGCGAATGCCCGTTCCAGGGCCGGGCGCAGCTCCTCCGGGGTCTGGACGAGCTCCCCGTGGCCGCCGAGCGCCGCCACCACCTGGTCATAGCGGGTGGCCGGTCGCAGGTCCGCCGCCACCGAGTAGCCGTAGATGGCCTCCATCGGATGCTTCTCCAGCGCCCAGATGCCGTTGTTGCCCATGACGCCCACCACGGCCACGCCATGGCGGGCGAGCGTGTCGAACTCCAGCCCGGCGAAGCCGAACGCCCCGTCGCCGAGGAGCAGGACCACCTGGCGGTCCGGGTGGGCCAGCTTGGCGGCGAGCGCATAGCCGGGACCTGAGCCCAGGCAGCCGAACGGGCCCGGATCCAGCCAGCAGCCCGGGCGGTAGGAGTCGACGACCCGCCCGGCGTAGGAGACGAAGTCGCCCCCGTCCCCCACCACTATGGCGTTGCGGTCCAGCAGCTGGGCCAGCTCGCTGTAGATCCGCATCGGATGCAGCGGCGCGCGCGGATCGGCCAGGTCCGGGGCCTCCTCGCCGCGGCGCTCGGTCTCGATGCCGCGCAGGGTCCGGACCCAGTCCTGACGCCCAGCGGCGCCACCGGCCGGCGCCTGGGCCCCGATCCGCAGCGCGTCCAGCGTGGCCGGCAGCGCCCCGTAGAGCTCGGCGCTCACCCGGCGGGGGTGGCCCTGGGGCGGCGCCGCCACATCGATGGCCACGATCTCCGCCGCGTCGCCGAAGGCGGCGCCGAAGCCGAGCCGGAAGTCCAGGGGCACGCCGATGACCAGCGCCACGTCGGCCTGGCCCAGCGCCGCCCCGCGGGCCCGGGAGAAGGCGAGCGCGTGATCGGCGGGCAGGCAGCCGCGTCCCAGTCCGTTGAGGAACACCGGGATCTGCAGCTCCTCGGCCAGCGCCCGCAGCTGCTGTTCGCCGCGGCCCCAGTACAGCCCGGTTCCGGCCATCACCACCGGCCGCTCGGCCCTGCGCAGCAGCGCCGCCGCCCGGTCGATCTCCGCCGCCTCGGCCGGGGGGCCCGTCCACGGCTCCGGCAGCGGGGCCGCGGGCGCCGGCTCGGCCTCGCTGAACACCTGATCCAGCGGGAAGTCGAGGAACGCCGGGCCGGAGTGGGGCGTGATGGCCGCCTCAAGCGCATCGTCGATGAGCCGGGGGATGTCCGCCGTGGCCTCGGCGGTGGCGGCCGACTTGACCAGCGGCGCCACGAACGGCACATGGTCGATCTCCTGCAGCGAGCCCTGCCCCCAGCGAAACGCAGGCGCCCGGCCGCCCAGCACCAGCATCGGCGAGTGGTTCTGGTCGGCCGAGGCGATGGCGCTCATCCCGTTCGTCACCCCGGGACCGGCGGTCAGCGCGCACACCCCTGGGGTCCGCGTCACCTTGGCCCAGCCCTCGGCGGCGAACGCGGCCGTCTGCTCATGGCGGACGTCGACGATGTCGATCCCCTCGGCGCGGCAGCCGTCGTAGATGGAGAACAGGTGGCCGCCGGACAGCGTGAACAGCTTGCGCACGCCGTGGGCCCGCAGCGCCCGGGCCACCAGCCGCCCGCCGTGAAGCGTCGGGCCAGACTCGGCCGCCATCGTCCTCAGCCCGTTCCCGGACGCAGCCGCATGGTGTTGACGATCGCGCCGCCCAGGATGATGAGCGCGATCACATAGAACCAGCCGAGCACGATCAGGATGAACACGATGGTGGTGCCAAACCGGGCGATGGTGGAGATGTTCGACAGATAGGCCGGGAAGACGTAGCCGACGATGCCGATGGCGATCGTGGCGCCAAGAGCGCCTGGCCAGACAGCGCGCCACGCCACCCGGCGATGCGGCACCCGCGCGTAGATGATCGCCAGGCAGCCGAACAGGAGGCCCAGGCTGAGGGCGAGGGAGCCGCCGTAGACGACCGCGGTCACGTGCGCCAGGTCAAACGGGAGCACCGAGGCGCCCGCCCGGAGCAGGCTCTGGGCGGTGGGGACGGCGACGGTGGCCACCATGAACAGAAGCACAACCAGCAGCATCGACAGGGCAAACCGCTTCTGGCGCAGCCAGCTGCGCGACGGGCCGCCGTAGATGCGGCTGAACGCGGTGTCCAGGGCGCCCCAGAACGAGGAGCCCAGCCACAGGCTGGCGATGATGGCCAGCACGCCGGTGCTGGTGGTGGAGCCCCGGACCTCGTCCAACAGCGAGTCCAGCGTGTGCTCGGCCGTGCCGGGGAAGACCTCGCGGAGGTCGGTGACCACGCTGTGCTGGACCGCCGGACTGGAGATGACGTGGCCGGCGATGAACAGGCCGAGCAGCGCGATCGGGATCACGCCCAGCAGCATGTTGTAGGCGATCATCGACGCCAGCCCGGTGATGTTGGCGCTCCAGGCGATCTGCCAGAACCGGTGCACTCCGCGGGGGATCGACCGGAGCCTCAACCGGGGACCGTCGCCCGTGCGGGCTCGCGTCCGGAGACGTCGGCTGAGCGCATGCGCGGAGCCCACAGCTGCACCAGTACCTGTTTGCACTTCAATTCAACCGTGAATCCGCGACGGCGCGGCGGGACGGAGGGGGGATCGGTTGCATCATCGGGGCCGAGGCGTCCTTTCGGCGTGAGGCGGCCCGGATCCTCCGTCACCTGCACCCCGCGTCCCAGACGGGCCCGGTCGATCATGAGCACAGTCTGCCAGCGTTGGGCGGCTGGCCTGATCGCCGGTCAGGCCATGGGAGCGAGCGTCCGCCCTGAGCCGGCCGCCCGGCGCAGCACGGTGCCGGCCACCAGAAGACCGGCCTCGCCCTGGATCCAGCGATCGCCGATCCGCAGCGCGGGCAGCTCGGTGACGCCGCGGGCCTGGAGGTGACGCGCGGTCGCCTCCAGCTCCTCGTCGCGCCAGGACTCGCCAGCGGCAGCCAGGCATTCCTCCAGGGGAACGCCGGCGGCGGCCGCCGCCTCGGCCAGGGTCTCGGGGTCCTCCAGATCAAACCCGCCGCAGAACGCCAGCCGGCTGGCCGCCAGCGCAAACGCCGCCCCGGCACCGATCTCGCAGGCGAACGCGCAGGCGCGCTGGGCGCACGGGGATCCACCCGGAAACCGGTCCGGCCAGACGAGCGGCAGGCGCAGGGCCCGGGCGCAGGCCTCGGCGCGGGCCCGCAACGGCCGCGGCTCGGACGGGGACTGCGGCCCGGAGCCGTCCTCCGCCAGCATCCGGCACAGGCGGGCGCCGTCGGCGGCCACCCACTCCACGTGGCCGAGTCGCCGTTCCACCCGCTCCGCCATCAGATACGAGAGTGGGCTGGTGACGTCGAAGAAGAACGCCGGTGGTGCGCTTGGCACAGGGTGGGAGCGCCCGGCGCGGCGCTCCTCCAAATAGATGACATGTCCCATCGATCCCTTCAACGAGGATGTCCGCAAAAACTGGCGGAAAAACGCATCCGGACAGAATCCCCGCCGAACTGTCGGGAAACCCCCTATGGCCAAAACAGGATCTTTCGTTATGCTGATTCTCGGTAGGAGCAACCGTCCAATCACACCGGGGAATTGTCATTTCGCACGTACCACCAGCTAAGCGTCACCCGTATGACCAGTGGTCGCCGGATGCACGCGCGCTCGACCTAGTCGGCGACAAATGGACGCTCTTGATCGTCCGAGATCTACTCTCAGGCCCACGCCGGTTTGTGGAGCTACAACGCGTACTGCCGGGGATCTCCACTGAGCAGCTGCGCTCTCGGCTGAACCGCATGGTCGCCGACGGCATGCTGACCCGCAAGCGCTACCGCGAGGTGCCGCCGCGGGTGGACTACGAGCTCACTGAACGCTCACGTGAGCTGGCGCCCGTTCTCGGGGAGCTGGCCCGCTGGGGCTTTGAGTGGGCCTGGAGTTCGCCGCGGCCCTCCGAGCGTGTCGACCTTGGCGCCATCTTCCGGCTGGTTCCGGGGCTGCTGGAGGCCGACGGTGCCGTGTCCGGCACGCTGGAGCTCTCGGTCACCGATGAGCAGAGCGGCAGCGGTCTCACGTACCGCGTGACCGTCGGTTCGGCCGGCGCGGAGATCCGCGAGGGGGGCGAGGGGGTGTCCGATGCCCAGGTGCGCGGTACCGCCGCCGCCTGGGTGCAGGCCCTGTCGCCGCTCAGCGATCGCGCCGGCCTGGCGGTCTCCGGCGACGCCCAGCTCGCCGAGTCGCTGCTGGACCGGATCGCGCTCGGCCACAACGCGCACGCGGAGGTGGCCGACGTGGAATCCGCGACGGCCTGAGACCGACCTGGAGCCGGAGTCATCGCGCCCCCCGCACGGGAGCGGGTGGCCGCCGCCTGCCCGCGCCCTACGCCCGGCGCCAGCTCACCTCTCGGCCTACTTGTTGGAGTAGTGGGCGGCGGTGATGTGCGGGAACTTGCTGTGCTGACCGACCAGCGGTCCGAGCGGCGGCGCCACCCAGCAGGCGGGCTGGCCGCTCTGCAGCGCCGACGAGGGCGCCGGGCCGGCCGGCTGTGAGCCGTCGCCGGAGGCCCCGGTGTTGTGGCAATCCCAGGCCGGGAGGCCGAAGCTGCCCGGGTACTTGCCGCCGGCGCTGAAGTCCTTGGGATCGGCCAGCCAGAGCGGCGGCGGATACGTGTTGCCACGGTTGGCCGGATCCCGGCTGGCGGTGTTGAACGACAGCGTCTCCGGGCCGACCGGCTGGAACTGACGCAGGTAGTGGCCGACACCGCCGGAGAAGCTGGTGGTGGTGGCCGCCAGACCGGACGGCAGGTTAGAGACGAAGTCCGACATCAGCTGCTGATGCTGGCCCAGCCAGGTGAGCACCGGGTTGAGCTGCTCCAGGAACGGCCCCAGCGACGCCAGGAGCGGAGTGGTGCCGTTGATGACGTCGCGGATGGCCGGCAGGCCGGTCCGGGAGACGGTGATCAGCGGACCCAGGTGCACAAAGAACGACCGCAGCGACGGCGACAGCCGACGGACGTCGGTCAGCGTCGGCTTGAGGTTGGTGGCGACCGGGATCAGCTCCTTGACCAGCGGGTCGGTGTCCTGGGCGAAGCCCTGGAGGCGGGCCATCGTCTTCTTGGTCTCGTTGAGGAACGTGGGGAACACCTTGAACATGGCCACGATCGACCTGTTGTTGGCCGCGGTCGTCGCGAACGTCTGCTCGCCGGTGGTGACCAGTCGGCGCAGCGCCGCCGGGTCGGCCGAGAGGGCGTTGAACACCGTGCCCCCGTTGCGCACCAGGTTGACCACCGCGGTGTGCTGGATGTCCATCACCTGGAGCAGGTCGGTGGCGTCGGCGGCGAACGTGGGCAGGTTGCCGAACACGTCGTTGAGGTTCTGGCCGTTGCCCTTGACGGCGACCGCCAGCTGCTGCTGCCAGGTTCGGAACGCCCGCCGCGTCCGCGGGTCCAGCGCGTTGAAGATCTGATCCAGCTGGACGGCTTTGACCACCTGGCTGCGCGCCAGCAGCGCCCCGTCGGGGAGCGGGGGGCTGTTCGGCGTGCCCGGGGTCAGCTGGACGTAGGTCTCGCCCAGGATCGTCTTGGTCCGCAGGATCGCCTCGGTGTCCCGGCGGACCGGCGCGAACTTGTTGTTCATGGCGATGGTGGCGATCGTCCGGTTGCCCTTGGGATCCAGGGCCTTGCCGACCACCTTGCCCACCGAGACCCCGGCGATGCGCACGTCGGCCTGGCTGGCGAGCTGGTCGGCGTCGGGGAAGGCCACCCGGAACTCGTACGGCTGCGGATTGAACGGGATCGTCCCGCCGAACGACAGCCATAGGAACAGCAGCAGCCCGATGCACGACAGCGCAAACAGCGCAATCGTCAGGACCTTGCCGATGGACGGGCTGCTCGTTTCCATTACTTGACCGGGAGGGCGGGGTCGAAGGGAGCCAGGGTCGTCGTCTGAGCGCCGGAGGGCGTGCGCACGTTGGCCTTCAGGCCCTGCTGCTGGGACTGGTAGGCCTGGTAGTCCTTGACGTCGGCCGCCGCCTGGGTGGGGCACAGGCCGGCGCTGGTCAGGATGGGGGTGACGTTGAGCAGGCTCTCGATTTCCGAGCCCAGGCCCGTCGATTGCAGGTTGAGGCTGTTGATCAGCTGGGTGTAGGTGGCGCAGCTGGCCTGCAGGAACAGCGGGCGGAAGTCGCCGTTGGCGTCCTGGACCGAGAACAGCGTCCGCACGTTGTGGTCCAGCCAGGCCAGCCACCACAGATAGCCGTGCTCGGTGTTGCCCGGGTTGTAGCCGAGCATGTTGGCCAGGTGGTTGATGACGGTGAACGTCTTGGTCAGGTTCGGCGTCGCTTTATTGAGGTTGATGGCCGCCGGGCGCAGGTTGCGCACCAGGGGGCGGGCGGCGATGACGAACGGCCGGATCTGGTTGCGGACGATGGGCGCACTCGGCCGGGCCAGGGCCGACAGGGCGGCGTTGGCGGACGGCAGCGCCCGGGCCGCGGGCAGCAGGTTGCGTGACGTGGGTCCGAGCAGGTTGGCGAACGCCTGGACCTTGCCCAGGGTCTGGGTGGTCTGCTGCAGGGTTCCGGGCAGGTCGACGAGCGCCCGGCTGATGTTGGTGTCCTGGGAGGCGAAGGCGCGGAAGACGGTGTTGCTGGCATCAACCAGCTGGATGATCTGCTGGCGCTTGGTGGCCACGGCGGTGTTCAGGCGCTGGAGCGAGTTGACCAGCTGGCGGAGGTCGCGACCGCGCTGGGCGACGGCGCCGTTGACCCGGGCCAGGTCCCGGTGGGTGGGCTCAAATCGCTCCAGCACCTGGGCCAGCTCGTCGCCCCCCTTGCCCTGGAGTCCCTGGCCCGCCCCGTTGATGAGCAGGTCCAGGTAGCTCCGGGTGTCGCCGTCCAGCGAGGACAGGATCTCGTCGACGTTGACCTCCGGGTTGGTGTTGGAGACCGGAATGGTGAACCCCGGCTTGGCCACCGGCGCGGTCTTGCTGCCCGGGTCGATCTCGATGAACATGTCCTGCAGCCCGGTGCGCGGCCGGGTCAGTGCGGTGGCGTCGGTGTGGATCAGGTGCTGGTATTTGGGCTGGATCTGGAGCGCGACGTCGGCCACCCCGTTCTTGAGGGTCACGTTGCCGACCTGCCCCACCTGGACGCCGGAGATCGTCACCTCCTGGCCCTGTCCCGGCGTCAGCGCCTGCCCGGTGGAGAACTCGGCGTTGAGGGTGTAGGGAGTGGCCTGGATGAACGGGAAGCGCAGCCGCTCGTGGTTGAGGATGTAGCCGGCGACGCCCACCGACAGCACCAGCAGCACCAGGATGGCGATGGAGTCGCGCAGGTGGGTGCGGATCGCCCGTTTCACTTGGTCACCTTGGCGGCGTTGAGCTTGAGCCCGGCAGACGAGGCCTGGGACTGCAGCGCCGAGATGGCGTTGGTGTTCGTTCCCTGCCAGCGGGCCAGCGCTCCCGGCGCGGTCAGGCCCGAGGACGTCGGCTGGATCGGACCGCTGGACGGGGTGGCCAGGTTGGTGATCGGCGCCTGGGTCTCACAGGGCACGTTGGGCTCAAACGGCGGCGTGTGCCCGCCGGGGGGAACCTGCGGCTGCACGGCGTCGATCTTGGTCAGGGCCTGGCCGAACAGGCCCGGCTGGAGCGAATAGGTGAGGGTGCCGCCGGTGCCCAGGATGCGGACGTAGGGGCCGTTGGCGTCGAAATTGCGGGACTCACCGGCCAGGCCCGGCAGGTAGTCGACGGCCTCCACGTACACCTTGCGCGGCGGGAAGCCGTTGGAGGCGTTGAAGTTCTGGTCCGGGACGGTCAGCTGCGACCAGGGGTAGATGATGTTGGCCACGCAGCTGGAGGCCGGGCGGACCTCGTTGCGCATCAGCGGGATGGTGTTCAGCGTCAGCTGGGCCAGCGCCGGGATGGTCGGCTTGAGGTCGGCGGTGAGGCCGCGCAGCTCCGAGGGCTGGACGAGCAGGTTGAGCTGGGTGATGAAGGGCAGGCTGGCGTCGACCATCGGCCCGGTCGACTTCACGCCCGGGATCAGCGTCCGGGCCAGCTGGCGCAGCGGCGGGAAGGCGGCGTTGAGGGCATTGAACGCGGGGATGGCGGCGGTCAGCGTGCGGGGCAGCGCCACCAGCGTCTTCTCCAGGGCGACGTTGCGCCGGGCAAACGCATTGGCGGTGATGTTGAAGTTGCCGATCAGGCTCTCCAGGTGCTGGGGATGGGCGTCGACCGCACCGGCCACGTTCGCCTGGGCCGTCATGTAGTTGGAGAGGTCATGGGGCTGGATGCCGAGCGCATCGTGAGCCACGATCGAGGAGTACTCATACGCGGGCAGCCAGTACTTGATCGACTGGTTGTAGGCGGGGCCGCCCTGCTTGACCGCGATGCCGAACTGCTTGATCAGCGTCTGCAGGTTCTGGCGGGTATTGCTCTGCAGGCTGGTCAGGACCTGGTCGAACTGCACCGGCTCGATGCCCTGCTGGATGGGGAACGTGTGACCGCTTGACGCCATCGGCGCGCCCGGAGTGCCCGGGGAAATGTCGACGAAGAAGTTGCCCTCCAGGAACGTGCGCGGCCGGATGGCGAACGTGGCGTCGTCATGGATGGGCAGGCCCTGGTTGCCGATGGTCATCTGGACCTGGGCGGCCTGGCAGGCACTCTGGTTCTTGGCCTGGGGGTGGCACCCGGGCTCGGGCTGGACGGCGGAGACCGTGCCGACATTGACCCCGGCGATTCGCACCAGCGCGCCCGGCACGATCCCGTCCGCGTTGGCGAACGTGGCGTTGAGCGTGTACTGGCTGGCGAACGGGTTGGCGAACTTGGTGTAGGCCAGGTACGAGAACACGGCGATCAGTACCAGGCCCATGAACCCGGCGGCGAACGTGCTCAGCCCCTTGCGGCGTGTGCGCTTGCGTCTCATGGGTTGCTGGGGACGGGGGTGAGCTGGGGGCCGGTGGTGGGGTTGCGGGTGAACGTCTCGCCGGCCGGAACATGGGCCCGCCCCGCGAAGGTGGCGCCCTGATTGCCGGGAGTGTGGGCGTCCAGGGCCAGGTCGCGGCCCTGGGGATCCAGGTGGTTGAGCTTGAGCACGTAGCCGCGCTGGCCAGTCTCGCAATCGGCATTGCCCTGGTTGTCGACGGCCGCGCCGTAGGCCTGGGCATGGAGGTATTCGTTGCCGCCGAGCATGGAGGTGCTACCCCCGCCGTTGGCCGGCGCGGTCGCGCCCTGCTGACCGACGTTGTTGGGCTGGACCGGGTTGGCCTCGTTGAACAGCACCCGCTGCGCGAACCCGAAGCTGGTGGCTTCAGAGATGTGCTCGGACAGATACGTCCACATGTAGTTCCAGTCGTTGCACACCGTCTGATACGGGCCGAGATACCGGACGATCGGGTTCAGGGTGCTGACCGTGCCCGTCAGAGCGTTGATGGCCGGGTTGGTCCCGGGGGCCAACGCCAGATTCTTCAATGCGTTCATCACCTGCTGCAGATTGGCGTTGAGCGACGGGGTGCGCGCCAGGGTGCGGGTGCCGGCCTCAATCGCCGGGTTGATGTCCGGCAGGGCCAGTGCCAGCTCCCGGGTGGCCGGCGCCAGCTGGGTGCCGAGCGTGTTGAGATCAACCAGGAACGGCCGCTGCACCTTCAGCGACTGGGTGGAGACCTGCTCGGTCGACGGCGACCCGGCGATCGTCTGCTCCAGGTTGCGCGGGCTGGCCGAGACCGCGGCGAACGTCGTCGCCATGTCGGTGAACAACCGGGCGTTGGTGCCCGCCACCGGCGCGATCGCCCCCATGAACCGTTCCAGCCCGCCCAACAGCCGGGTCAGCTCCGTCGACGGGGCGGCCAGATACTGCGCCACCGGCCGCAGGTAGGTCAACAGCCGGGGCAGGCTGGCGATGGTGTCATTGAGATCTGACCCCCGGCCGGCCAGCGCGTTCCCAAACCCCACCAGGTTCTGATCGATCGCCGACCGCGTCTTGGAATCGAACATCTGAAACACGTCCTCAAACTGCACCGGCACGCGCGTCTGGGCGATCGGCATCGTCGACCCGTCCTGGAAGTACCGGTGCGACCGCCCCACCGTCAGATCGACGTACTTCAGCCCCAACACCGACCGCGGACGAATCTCGATGCTGGAATCGACCGGCACCCGGCCGTACGCCTTCTCCAAGGCCAGCGTCACCTGCGCGGCCACCTGCCCCGACCGCAACTTCACCGGCGCCAGCGATTTGACCACGCCCACGTGGTAGCCGCCCTCAGACACCTCGTCTCCGGCCACCAGATCGGACCCGGAGGCGATATTCACCTTCAACTCCGACGTCGGCACAAACGGCAATCCGCTGTTGGCGTTGTAGGCCAGGAACACCGCCACCAACACCACCAGCACCGTCATTGCGCCGACCAGCACCGGGTTCCCCAACGCGGAGGGGCGGCTGGATCGCTTCTTGGCCCGGGTGGTGCTCATGGCGCCAGGAGGTAGTTGAGGAGTTGCTGCGCCTGGCCGGGCGAGCTGGCGTTGCTGCTGGGGGATGCGCCCGGCGTGGCCGCGGCCGGGGCGCCGCCCACGGTGCCGGCCAGGATCTGACCCACGCTGGCCTTGAGGTTGATGGGCGGCGCGCCCGGAACCGGAGTGGTCGTCTGCGATGCGGTGGAGGTCTGGCTGGACGACGTGCTCTGGGCGTTGGAGCTGGCCGCGCTGGTGGTCGTGTGAGTGGCCGGCGCCGCCTTGGCGGTCTTGGCGGTCCGGGCGGCGGCCTGCGCGCCCTGGACCATGGCCGCGGTGAGGCGGGTGGCGCTGGTGGTCGGCCCCGGCTTGCCGGGCGGGGCGCCACCCGGATCCGGCACCGGGGTGTGGGGATTGGACGGGTCAGGCACGTTGACCCCGGGCTGGTTGGACCCCAGCCAGGAGTAGCACTGCCGGTAGGCCGATCCGTACTGCTTGAGCATGAGCGCGATCGACGCCGGGGTGGCGTACGGCGAGCACATGGGGCTGAAGAACGCGTCGACGGCGAGCATGTGGCCCAACGGGCCGTAGGTGTTCACCGCCAGCGTCTGGTTGAACACGTACCAGAGCAGCGCCTGCAGGCCGCTGAACCCCTTGCCCTGGGGGCTGCGCGGGTCAGGCTCCACCGCCCGGTTCTGGGAATCCAGGTCCTGGAGGACGATGGACAGGTTCTGGGCCAGCTCCGGCGTGGGCTTGGCGAAGTTGTTGAGGTCTGAGACGGTGG
The DNA here is from genome assembly GCA_963753235.1 of uncultured Solirubrobacteraceae bacterium. Taxonomy (GTDB): domain Bacteria; phylum Actinomycetota; class Thermoleophilia; order Solirubrobacterales; family Solirubrobacteraceae; genus Palsa-465. Next base: position 92,088 of record CAVWBJ010000004.1, read on the forward strand.
GCTGGGCCGCGATGACCGCCACCTTGCCGGTGACCGACGCCTGTCCCAGCGACTTGATGGCCGGCCGGGCCGAGCGGGAGAACGCGGGCAGGTCGGTGAACAGGCGGGTGAGCTGACCCGAGGCCTGGTTGAGGTTCTGGAGCACCGGCTCGTTGGTGGTGATGGTGGTGCTGAGCTGACCCAGCGTCGGCTTGAGCTGCTCCAGCAGCCCGGGGAAGCGAGCCAGCGTGGTGCGCAGATTCGCCTGCTGGGTGGCGGTGGCCACCACGGTGCGGTCGGCCTCGGTGATGAACCGCTTGACGTTCTGGGAGTTGTTGGCCAGCGCGGTGATGACGCTGTTGGAGTCCCGGGTCAGTGCCTGCAGGGTGCCGGAGTCGTTGGCCAGCAGGTTGAGGAGCGAGTCGGTCTCGGTGAGCGCCGGGACCGCCCGCTGCAGGGCCGCCTTCAGATCGCCGCCCCGGGCGGCGGCGGCCGCGCCCAGCTCATTGACGATGATGCTGAAGCGCTGCCGGTAGGGCAGGCGCATGATGTTCTGCAGCAGGTCGGCCGGGATGGTCGACTGGGTGTGGGTGACCGGGATGGTGGAGCCCGGCTTGAGGACCGGTCCGGATGACCCCGGGTTGCAGTCGATGTAGTACTCGCCGATCAGCGACTCCGGCCGGGACTCGCAGTGGGCGTCGGCGTGGAACTGGCCGAAGCCGGGCTTGGTCACCTCAATGGTGACGAGGGCGCGCGTCGTCCTGGGGTCCAGGTTGATGGCGCTGATGGTGCCGGCGGGCACGCCGGAGACCTTGAAGTCCGCTCCGGTCACCAGGCCGAACGCGTTGTCGAACTCAATCTTGTACGTCCCGGCGGCGGTGCCCTGGGACGCGCCCGTGGCCAGGACGATGAAGGCAGCGACGGCGGCCAGGATGGCGCCGGAGAGCAGCACCCGCTTCATTTGCCCGACGGGACCTCGGACGGGTTACACGGGAAGCCGCTCTCCGGGTAATAGACGGAGCCGCGTTCCATGGAGCCCGGGCAGCGGTCCCCCTGACCGCTGGTGAGCAGGCCGGTGCCGGTGGCGTTGGAGCCTGACCCGCCGCTGCCCGAGGATCCGCCCAGCCCGAGGGCCGAGCCGATGCCACCGAAGGCGAGCACGCTGCGCAGCGTGGGGTTGGAGAAGTCCGACAGGAGGTTGAGCGTGCCGTTCTGGATCGACCCCACGCCGATCACCGGCGCAATCCGGCTGGAGCCGCCGTTGGCGTCCTGCGTGCCCGGGTGGGTGTAGCCCTCAAACCAGCCGGTGAGGTCGACGGCGTACGGACGGGCGGTGGCCAGCTCCGGGGTGGAGTCGTTGAGCGCGGTCACCGACTGCGGGAAGGCTCCCGGGCGCACCTTGCCGTTGGCGCTGATGTTGCGGACGGTGGCGCCGGCCAGCGGCACGCCGAGCTTGACCAGCTCAATCAGGTCGTTGTAGGGCCCCGGCCGGCTGATGATGTTCGACAGGTCATTGACGGTGGGGACCGCGTTGCGGGCCAGGGGGCGCAGTTGCACGAGCAGCTTCTGAAGCTTGGGCGCCACCGGCTTGGTGTCGTCGACCAGCGGCTTGAGCTGGTCCAGCGCGCTGCGCAGATTGACAAACGTGGTGTTGGCCAGGCGCATGAACCCGGGCAGCTTCTGCAGCGAGGCGGCCAGGTCGGTGCGCTGGGCGGCCAGCGCGCTCGTCGTGGTGGACAGGTGGGCGACCAGCCCGGTGAGGTCCGAGCTGCGGGTGGCCAGATCGGAGACGAGCTTGCTCGTCTTGACCACGAACTTGGTGAAGTTGGACCCGTTGTTGCGGTTGAGTTCCCGGAAGAGCATGCTGCTGGCGGCGACCGCCGGGTTGAGGTACTGCAGCGCGGATTGCGCCAGCTTGCCGGAGCCCCGGTACTGGGACGCCGAACCCTGGAAGACGTTCTGCAGACCCTTGAGCGTGGGACCGTTGAGCGTGTTGAAGATCTGGTCGAGATCGACCTCGCTGGTGGTGTCGGCGGTGGGGATCGTCCCGTTGGAGCGGATGGCGGCCTGACCGACCCGGCCGGGATGAATGTCGACGTAGCGGCTGGCGATGCCCGACAGCGACAGCTCCCGAATGGTGGCCTGGGTGCCCTGGCGCAGCGGTTGATAGTTGCGGTCGGTGATGTTGAGCGTCAGGTTGGCCTCACCGTTGCGGGTGAGAGCCAGGCTGGAGACGGTGCCGATGGGCGTGCCGGCCACCTCCACCTGATCGCCGGAGACGATCTGGCTGGCGTTCTGGAAGATGGCGTGCACCTGGTAGCTGGTGCCATTTGACAGCAGGATCACAGCGACAGCCACGACGGCCACTCCGACCGCCGACACCGCAGCAATCCGGCCGATCAGACTCGCGTTCTGCACCGTCGCTGCCTACTTGAGTTGATGTGTGTCAGGCCGGCCATTGAGGGGGCATGCCGGCTGAAGGGTGCGGCCGAACCTAGCAAGCGCCGGATTCCGGTGTCAAAGGGGAACCGTCGCCCGCCAGACCGCCGGAAAGCTTGGTGGCAGGGACGATTCTCGCTACCGTCTGCGCACGCGCCCGGGTGGTGGAATTGGTCAGACACGGTCGCCTTAAGAGCGACTGCCTTGATGGCATGAGGGTTCGAGTCCCTCCCCGGGTACCTCGTCCCGCCCACAGCGTCTCCTCGGTCCCAATCCTCTCCCCGTCGACCAACGCTCCAGTTCTGCGGAGCGAAGGCTTCCCGGGACCGGCGCAACTCATGCGCTGCTACCGTGTCTCAGGGGTCCGGAAGCGGCGTGCATCTGAGAAGGGAAGCCTCGGCCAGGGTCAGTGGAAGTCTCAGCGCTCAAATACTCCGGCGGCATCGGGCTGCACGGCCGATCGCCGCTGCTCCGCCTCCAGTCAGATGAACGCCTGATAGTGCTGCTGCGCCGGGGCAACATGGCCGCGTTTGAGGTCCTGGTGTCCCGGTACGAGAGCCGCCTGATGGCCTTCTGCCGCCATCTGCTGGGCTCCCGGGAGGATGCCGAGGATGTCCTTCAGGAGGTCCTCACCGCCGCGTTCAACGCCATCCTGGCCGACGAGCGGCCGATCAACGTCCGCCCCTGGCTGTACCGGATCGCGCGCAATCGCAGCCTCAATCATCTGCGCCGGATCCAGGCCATCGGCGTGGACACCATGGACCACCACTTCTCCGAGCACGGGGCCACCACCGCCGACAAGGTGCACGAACGTGAGGAGTTCCGTCTCCTGGTCGGCGACATCCACGAGCTGCCGGAGACCCAGAAGACCGCGCTCGTCCTGCGAGAGATGGACGCCCTCTCCTACGAGCAGATCGCCGAGGCGATGGAGACGACCGTGCCCAGCGTCAAGTCGCTCCTGGTGCGCGCGCGGGTATCGCTGGCCGAGGCCGCCGAGGCGCGCCTGCTCTCCTGCGACCACGTGCGCATGGAGCTGGCCGAGGTGGCCGAGGGCCTGCAGCGCCGTCCCAGCCCGCTCGTCCGCCGCCACCTGCGCAACTGCAAGCGCTGCAGCGAGTTCCGCTCACAGCTGAAGGCGACCAACAAGGCGCTGGCCGCACTCATGCCCGTGGGCCCGCTGGCCATGCTCCACAAGCTGCTGTTCATCCACCTCGGCCATTCGGCGGGGGCGGGGTCCGGGGCCGCCGGCTCGGGCGCCGGGGCGGCCGGCGCTGCCGGCGCGGGTGCCGGCGCGGTTGGTGCCGGCGCCGCGGGCGGCTTGGGGGCGGTGGGCGCGGGCAGCACGCTGGTGGCGGGCTCAAGCGCCCTGGCCGGCTCCAGCGGATTTGTCTCGGCCGGCATCGGCGCGTTTGCTGGCAAGGCGGCGGCCGGCCTGGCCGCAGCCGCGCTGGTGACCGCGGGGGCGGTGGAGGTCGACCACGGCGGCCAGCACCGACTGGCTTCGGCGCCGGTGGCTGCGGCTGCGGTTCCAGCCGCCACCCCCCACCCGCAAACGCCGGTCATCCCCTACGGCCCGTCGGCGGCTCCCTCCACCCAGCCGCGCTCGTGGAGCACGTCGGCCCCAGCCACCAAGAGGGACACTCGTATCGCCCCCAAGAACGCGCCGACCAAGCAGCCGGCCACCAAGCTGGCCGCGGCCAAGACCACCACCACGTCGACGACCCCGACCGGGACCGGGGCGACCAGCACCGGCGCCGCGCCGGCCGCCAAGCAGCCGGAGGCCCGCACCCAGACCCAGTCTGACCCCACGGTGCTGCCCTATCCCGGCACCGTGACCACCCCCGCGGCCACCACCACCACCGCCTCCAGCGGCGGTGCCCCGGTCGATCCCTACCCGGCGACCAGCGCTCAGGCCGGGAGCACCGACCCCACCGCCACCTCAACCACGCCGACCACGACGACCTCCTCCACTCCGCCGCCGTCGACATCCACCACGGGCACCACCTCGACGAGCCCACCCACCAGCACCACCACCACCACGCCCGGGACCACCACCTCCACCCCGCCCCCCAGCGGCGGCCAGACCACCGGGGACGGCACCACCATCACTACCACGACGGGCGCCCCGCCCCCGTCGACCGGCACCCCGACGCCCGTCCCCACCGGCGGCGTCAGCGGCCAGCCGGTGCCGTGATTGAGTTTGACCAGTTTGCGGCGGTCGACATGCGCGTCGGCCGCGTCATTGCGGTGGAGGCGTTTCCCGAGGCCCGTAAGCCCGCCTGGAAGCTGACGATCGACTTCGGCCCGGAGATCGGAATCAAGCGCTCGTCGGCGCAGATCACCCATTACGGACGGGAGGAGCTGGAGGACTCGCTGGTGGTCGGCGTGGTCAACTTCCCGCCGCGCCAGATCGGGCCCGTCCGCTCAGAGGTGCTGGTGCTGGGAGCTTTGGACGACGAGCGTGGGGTGGTGCTCCTGCGCCCGGACCGGGGCGCGGCGCCCGGCAGCCGGATCGGCTGACGGGCATGATGCATCGCCTGTGCCGGTCGCCGTCCTCACCACCTACCTGAGCGATTACCGCCTGCCGCTGTACCGGCTGCTGGCCCGGCGGCACGCGATTGAGGTGCTCTGCTACGGCGGCGGCGAGCGCTACGCCCCGGCCTGGTTCAGCAACCTGGACGCCCAGCTGGCCGCCGCCGACTTTCCGGCCCGCCGGCTTGACGGGATCGGCGAGGCGCTGCGCCTGGGACGCTCGTTTGACGCGGTGGTGGCTCCGTTCGCCGGTGGCGCGCTGTTGCCCGCCGCCTACGCCGGCGCGCGGCTCGGCCGGCGCCCCTTTGTGTTCTGGGCCTCCATCTGGCATCAGCCGCGCTCGGTCGCCCATGCCCTGGCACTGCCGGTGACCCGCCGGATCTACCGCCATGCCGACGCCGTCGTCGCCTACGGCGAGCACGCCCGCCGATTTGTGGCTGGAGTGCGCGGCCATGACGACGACATCTTCATCGCGCCCCAGTCGGTGGAGCCCGAACTGTTCGGCCGGCCAGTGAGCCAGGAGGAGACCGCGGCCTTCCGCGCCGACCACGGCCTGGGCAACGGCCCCCTCATTCTGTTCACCGGCCGCCTGGTCGCCGAAAAGGGCATCGCGGTCCTGGCCGACGCCTGGGGGCGCATGGGCGCGGTGGGCGGCGGCGCCACCCTGGTGATCGCCGGTGACGGGCCGCTCGCCCCCCGGCTGGCCGCCCTCCCCTACGTTCGCCTCCTCGGTCCCCTTCCCCGCGACCGGCTGCCGATCGCCTACGCCGCCGCCGCCTTCACCGTCGTCCCGTCGATCCCCACCCCGCGCTTCCGGGAACCCTGGGGCCTGGTCGCCAACGAGGCCATGCACCAGGGCCGCCCCGTCATCGCCACCACCGCCGTCGGCGCCGCCGCCGGGGGATTGGTGCGTGACGGGGAGACGGGCCTGGTGGTGGCGCCCAGCGACCCGGTTGCACTCGCCACAGCCATCACCCGGCTGCTGGAGGACACCGCGCTCAGGACGAGGTTGGGGACAGCCGCCCGGCAGGCCGTCGCCGGCTACACCTACGAGGCCATGGCCGCCGCGTTTGACCAGGCATTCCAGAGAGCGGGCGTGCGGGTCTGAGGGGCTGGGGAGGCGCCCGTCACGGGCGCGCTCCCCGGGGGCTCAGCAACCCTTACTGACCGACCGAGAACAGGGCCTCCAGATCGTGGCGGGAATAGACCTCAAACGCCACCATTGTCTGGGTCCGCCGCACCCCGGCCAGCTGCGACAACCGCCCGGTGACCACCTGGGCGAGCTGCTCGTGCTCCCGCAGCCGGAGAATGGCGACGAAGTCCCAGTCGCCGGTGACCGAGTACGCCTCGGCCACCCCTTCGATCCCGGCCAGCTCCCCGCCGAGCGTGGCCAGCGCCGACCCTTCGGCCTGAATGAGGACGATCGCGTGGGTCATGCCGAGTGCGTCTCCCCGGGCTCCAGGACGACGACCCGGGAGCTGGTGGCCGACTCCACGTCGGACTTGAACGCCTGCGCGTCGGTCTCGATGGGCGGGAACGTGTTGTAGTGGCACGGGATCACCGTCTTGGCCCCGACGAACTCGGCGGCATCGACGGCGTCGTGGCGGTCCATCGTGTAGTGGCCGCCGATGCACATGAGCGCCACGTCGATCGGCCGGCGCCTGCCGACGAGCTGCAGGTCGGAGAACAGCGCCGTGTCACCGAGGTGGTAGACGAGCGTGTCCTTGAAGTTGATGAGCAGCCCGGCCGGAGTGTTGACCGTCCCCTTGGGCGTGGTGGAGGTGTGCCAGGCGGGGACCAGCTTGGCCCAGCCCCAGTCGAAGCTGTGGGAGCCGCCGAGATTGCAGTCGATCGTCTCAATCCCCTCGCCTCCCAGCTCACCGGCCAGCTCGGTGATCGCCAGCACCGGCGCGCTGGTGCGCTGGGCGATGGCCACGGTGTCGCCGACGTGGTCGGCGTGGCCGTGGGTGAGCAGGACGGTGGTGGCGTCGACCTCATCGGCGGAGGCCGCCGCCTTGGGGTTGCCCGACAGGAAGGGGTCGATCACGACGGTGGTATCGCCGTCGCTGAGGGCAAAGCAGGCGTGGCCGAGAAAACGGATGTCCATGGGTATCTAGTCCTCCTGTCGATCTGGTGATTGGGCGCGCTCCAGCGCGCGGGAGAGCTCGAAGCCGACCGCCACCCCCACCAGCATGCCGAGCCGTGTCTCCTCGGAGAGCAGCGTCTGCATGGCGCGCAGGCGCGTCTCGGCATCCTCGTGGACCGCGGCCTCGCGCACGGCCTGCTGATGGGCGGAGTCAAACCAGCCGCCATCCTCCATCGCCGCCGCCAGCACGCGCTGCAGCGACGGCGCCGCCCGCATGACCACGTCCTGGGCGGTGCGGATCCGGTCAGGGTCGCCGATCTGGTCGATGGCGGCCTCCAGCTCGGCGTCGGTGTAGGCGCGCTCCGGCACTCCGGCCGGATCATAGGACGCCGGGCGGGGCGGCTCGGCCGGGCGGCGGGTCAGCGCTCGGCCAGCAGCGCCAGCGGAAGGCCGATGGCAAAACCGACCAGCACGCCGACGGCCGCGGCGATCCAGCTGGCGTTGACGTCGGCGAGCGGCATCAGCGCCACCGCCACGGCCAGCGCCGCCGCGCCGATCAGGTCAGCCTCCACCTCCCCTTCGCGACGGAGGGTGCGCAGCTCAGGCACCGACCAGGCGCACACCAGGGCCAGGGCCGCCCCGGAGGCGCCCAGCTCGATGGCGTCCGGATGGATGGCCACGTTGGCAGCCAGGCCGCCGACGCCGCCAATCAGAAACAGCGCCAGGACCAGCACCGGACCGTGCCGGCGCTCCAGCAGCCAGCCGAAGACGGCGATCGTCACCAACGTGATGAAGGCGTAGCCAACGTTGTCGTAGGTGAACGCGGCGGTGAACAGGCGCCACCAGCCCGTGCCCAGAGGTCCCAGGACGATCAGGTCCTGGCTGCCCAGGCTGGTCCGCCACAGGACGCAGGCCACCAGGCTGGCCACCACCAGCGCGATGGTGGCGTACGGCCGGGTGTCGCCCCGGATCCCGGGGATCTCGTCGCGGCGCAGCCGCGTCAGCAGCGGAGGCGGCTGACGCCGGGGCTTGCTCTCACTGGGGCGCTGATCCCGGTCCAGCTTCGGCGCGCGCTTGCGCAGCCGGTTGCCGCAGTACGGGCACTCGGTGATGTAGGGGCTGACCTCCGATCCGCAGCTTTTGCAGATCACAAACAGGTCTTGTCCGCCGGTGCTCACGGATCGATTGTAGAACCGTCAACCATCCCCCTGGAACTGACATTTTCCGGGTGCTGATCAGACAGCGGTGGCGGCCACGATCTCGGCCATCACCTCGTGCAGATCATGGTTGGCCTCGTAGACCACCACCTGGCGGGCGGCGCCGTTGCCACGGGCCAGCAGGTCCTCCACCGCCTCCAGCTCGTCGACCGAGCCCAGGTCGACGCAGTGCTCCCGCATCCGGTCAAGCAGCCGCCGGGCCAGCGCCCGGGTTGACACCCGGTCGCTGCTGGGCAGATCGACGAGCTCGCCCTCCAGGCCGTGGCGCGCCGCCAGCCACTTGTTCTCGTCGAGCATCTCGTACGGGTAGCTGGACAGCTGCTCGCCGGCGTCGAAATGCTCGGCCAGCTCCTTGACCAGAGCCTGCACGAGCGCGGCCAGCCCCAGCGAGTGCTCGATGTGCGTCTGGGAGTCCATGACCCGGACCTCGACGGTGCCGAAGCTGGGGTGAGGGCGGACGTCGTGCCACAGATACGTGTAGTCCTCAATCACGCCGGCTCGGATCATGAACTCGATGCGCTTCTCGTAGTCCTCCCAGCTCTCATACGTCGGCGGGATCCCGACCCGGGGGAAGGCCCGAAAGATCGGCGTCCGGGTGGAGGCCATCCCGGTGGTGTCGGCGCGCCAGAACGGCGAGTTGGCCGATAGGCCCAGCAGAACGGGGATGTGGACGCGCATCCCGTTGGCCACGTGGATGGCCTTGTCCGGATCGTCGACCCCGACGTGGACGTGCATGCCGAAGATGAGCTCCTGGCGGGCCACAAAGCGCAGCGCCGAGATGAGATCCCGGTAGCGCGGGCGGGCCACGATCCGCTGGTCCTCCCACATGGCGAACGGATGGGTCCCGGCCGAGCCGATCGCCATGTCCTTGCTCTGGGCCGTGTCCACCACCTGCCGGCGCAGCGCCCGCAGCTGCTCCCCCGCCTCGGCCAGGCTGGGGCAGGGATCGGTGGAGATCTCCAGCACGGACTCCATGAGCTCCGGTTTGATCTCGCCCAAGGGCGCCGGCTCCAGCATCGCCTCAATGGCGTTGACGAGTTCCAGCGTCCGGGCATCGAGGATCATCAGCTCCTCCTCGATCCCCAGCGAGTATGCGTGCCCCACAAAGTGATGCTCCACTGCGCCGGAAGCGTATCGGCGAAGCCGGGAGATCGTCCCTAGACTGAGATCAGGACTCAGAACTTCCAAGACGAAGGCGGTTGACATGGCGCTCGGCTACGACGGAAAGCTCTACATCCTGGCGTTCGACCATCGGGGCTCCTTCCAGAAGAAGATGTTCGGGATCGAGGGCGATCCCACCCCGGAGCAGACCGAGACGATCGCCGACGCCAAACGCCTCATCTACGAGGGCATGGAGGAGGCCTCCAAGCGCGGTGTCGATGCCCCAGCGGTGGGCGTCCTGGTCGATGAGCAGTTCGGCTCCGACATCCCCCAGCGGGCCAAGGCGAACGGCCTCAAGCTGGCCATGCCGGTGGAGAAGTCCGGCCAGAACGAGTTCGACTTCCAGTACGGCGCTGACTTCGGGGCCCACATTGAGAAGTTCGACCCCGACTTCTCCAAGGTGCTCGTCCGCTACAACTCCGACGATCCGGATGCCGAGATGAACCGGCGCCAGCTGGGGCGGCTCAAGGAGCTGTCGGACTGGCTGCACCACAATGACCGCAGGTTCCTGTTTGAGCTGCTGGTGCCCGCCACCGATGCGCAGCTGGAGTCGGTGGGCGGCGATACCGACCGCTACGACGCCGAGCTGCGGCCGGAGCTCATGCGCCGCGCGATCGAGGACATCCAGAACGCCGGCATCGAGGTCGACATCTGGAAGATCGAGGGCGTCGATGAGCAGTCTGACGCCGAGATGCTCGCCCAGCAGACCCGCTCCGGGTCCGGGCGAGAGCAGGTCAAGTGCGTCCTGCTCGGCCGGGGCGCCTCCACCGCAAAGGTGGAGGAGTGGCTACGGGCCGCCGCCCCCGTGGAGGGCTTCATCGGCTTTGCCATCGGCCGCTCCATCTGGTGGGACGCGCTCAAGGGCTTCTTGGAGCAGGGGCTGGAGCGCAGCGCCGCCGCCTCCCAGATCGCCGACAACTACCTGCACTTCATCCAGGTCTACGACGGCGTCGAAGTCGCCTAGCGCCCCCGGTCTGGTGGGGGGGCTCGGACATCGGCCGAGGCATCCCCCGCGCCGGGCAGAGGCCGCCCGCTCCGCCGAGCGAGCCTGCGCCTGCACGATTTTGTGCAGCGATGGTAGGCTCGGCGCCCCATGGCGATGAAGATGCGCCAGAGCCTTGCGCAGCTTGAGCAGGAGTTCCGGCATGAGACCCAACTGGACCGCAACCGCCGTGAGCGGCTGCGGCGCCAGGCAGTGCGCCGGTCCCGCCTGCGCACCCACGCCCGCGAGCAGAAGCGCAGCTCGCTGCGTTACTGGCTGCTGGTGCTGTCGCTGATCCTGACCGCGCTCCTGGTGACCGCGGCCATGTTCGAGACCCTGTACCTGCTGCTCGGCTGACCCGCGGCCCGGCCCGGCCCGCCACGGCGCCGGGAGGCTCCCAGGACTGCCTGCCCGGCCGAGAGGGCTACTCGCTCGCGGGTGCGTCTCCGAGCGTGCGCAGCGCTGCGTCGACCTCGTCCCGCGCGCCCTTGGAGCCCTCGGCTCCCTCCTCCTGGATCTCGATGTAGACCTCCTTGCGGAACACCGGGATGTCCCGGGGAGCCTGGATCCCGATCCGGACCTTCTCGCCCATGATCGCCAGGACTGAGACCTCAATGTCATCCCCGATCATGATGCTCTGGTTGGACTTGCGGGTAAGTACCAGCATCGTCGCCTCCCTGCATTCGGCCGCTAGAAAAAGGGTGCGTTATCCCGCGCGTAGCGGTACGCCTGCCCTCGACGCAGGATACCCCCGCGGCTTTTGAACTTTCAAGCAAACGTCCAGGATTTGCACGGGTAACGGGGGCTCCAACCGACACCTGTACTAGTCTGCTCGTCTAGCTATGGCACGCAGATCACTCAGACCTGAGCTCAACCGCATCCGCGCCTGGGTTCGCCAGGGGCGCACCGACGCGTGGATTGCCCATCAGCTCGAGGTCACCGTTCAACAAATCCAGGCCTTCAAACGCGAGCAGCATCTCGACGCCGGCGACGACGTCGATGGCGCGGCCGCGGTGGCCGAGTACGACGAGGACATCGACCTGCGCGCCGAGGATGACGCGCTGATTGCCGCTGAGCTTGATGCCGCCGCCGCCGAGCAGGTCGATGAGGAGGACGAGGAAGGCGAGGACGAGGAGGGCGAGGACGAGGAGGGCGAGAAGCCGTCCCGTCGTCGTCGCAGTCGCCGCGGGGGCCGCGGTCGGGGTCGTCGCCGGACCACTGGGGCCCTGGAGGCAACGTTCGACCACGGCGAGGAGGGCTACGGACTGTGGCTTGACCCGGCCGTGCAGGACGATCCCATCTACGCCGAGTACTGGGCCGGCCATCGTCCGGTGGAGGTCGCCATCGAGGAGGATCAGATCGTGATCCGCCGCGCCGGCGCCTCCGATACCGAGGACGAGTAGACGCGTTATCGGGTACCGGACCGCCGGGCTAGGGCTCGGCGGTCCGGCGGCCCGTGGTGTAATCGATCGCCTCGCGGGCGTAGCGAGCGAACGCCGCCCCGGAGATCGTCGGCATGTCCCAGGCGGCCGGGCGGGACGGTGCCACCCGCACGGCGATGTCAAAGCACCAGTCGGTCCCCTGCTCGATGTACAGCCGGGCCAGCTCCTGGACGGTGAACGGGCCGCCCAGCCGGCGGCGCAGCTCGGCCACCACCGCCTCCACCGCCCGCTCCATGGCCGAGCGGTCAGCCGGCTCGGACCGGTCCAGGCGTCGTTGTCCGGCCTGCCACAGGCCGACCAGATCCTCGTAGCGGACCGGGCCGCTGTTCACCGCGCTCTCACCCGGCGGGGGCGATTCCGCCTGCGCCGGCGGCTCAGGGCGAGCCGATGATCACGTACGGTCGCTCCCCCGGCCGCACCATCCCCAGCGACCGCGCGTCGCGGATGATCGTCGCCGGGTTGTTGAGCGAGCGCTGCTCGGCGCGGAGCTGGGCGTTGCGCCGGGTCAGCGACCCGACGACCGCCTGCTGCTGGTCGGCCTGGGCCCGCGTCGACAGATAGGAGAGGGTGTGCTGGACGTACAGGCCGACGACGATGGCGAACACCACCAGCAGCGCAATCCGGCCCACGCGCTCCCAGCGCACCCGCAGGCGAGGCGGTCGGGAGACGACGCGGGGACGGCCGCGTGGCGAGGGCCGGGGCTGGCGTCGGGAGGCGGCGGTGGCGGAACGGGCTGACGGCATCCCTGACGCCCTTCGTTCGACGGCGCCCGCCTCCTTCCTCCCGCAAGCGGTCGTGCACCGGGTCAGCGACGAAACGCACTGCGCCCGGGATAGGTGGCCTCCGGACCGAGCGCCTCCTCGATCCGCAGCAGCTGGTTGTACTTGGCCACCCGGTCGGTGCGTGAGGGGGCGCCGGTCTTGATCTGCCCACAGCCGGTGGCCACCGCCAGGTCGGCGATCGTCACGTCCTCGGTTTCGCCGGATCGGTGCGACATGACCGCTGCGTACCCGGCCTCCCGGGCCATGCGAATGGCGGCGAACGTCTCGGTCAGGGTGCCGATCTGGTTGACCTTGATCAGGATGGCGTTGGCCACCCCGGAATCGATCCCCCGCTTGAGCCGCTGGGTGTTGGTGACGAACAGATCGTCGCCGACCAGCTGGATGTTCTTGCCCAGGCGCTGGGTGAGGGTGGACCAGCCATCCCAGTCCTCCTCGTCCATCCCGTCCTCGATGGAGATGATGGGATAGCGATCGCAGAGCTCAGACCAGTAGGCGGTGAGCTCATCGGCGCTCAGGGTTCGTCCCTCGTGCTCCAGCACGTACCCCCGGCCGTCCTGGTGAAGCTCGGAGACGGCCGGGTCCAGCGCGATCGCCACCTGCTCGCCGGGCACGTACCCGGCGGCCCGGATGCCGACCATGAGCGCCTCCAGGGCCTGCTCGTTGGACTGAAAATCCGGGGCGAATCCGCCCTCGTCACCGACGGAGGTGCCGTGACCGTCCTCGTGCAATGTCTGCTTGAGGTGGTGAAAGACCTCCGACCCCATGCGCAGCGCCTCGGAGAACGAGCCCGCGCCCACGGGCACGACCATGAACTCCTGGAAGTCGACGGCGTTGTCGGCGTGCGCGCCGCCGTTGAGGACGTTCATCATCGGCACCGGGAGAATGTGGGCGGTCTCCCCGCCCAGGTAGCGCCACAGCGGCAACCGCTCCTCGGCGGCCGAGGCCTGGGCGGCCGCCAGCGACACGGCCAGCAGGGCGTTGGCACCGAGCCGGCTCTTGTTGGGCGTCCCATCCAGGGCGATCAGCATCCGGTCCAACGCCGCCTGCCCGGAGGCATCCTGGCCGTGCACGGAGGTGGCGATCTCGCCGTTGACGTTCTCGACCGCCTGGGTGACGCCCTTGCCCATCCAGTCCGACCCCCCGTCCCGCAGCTCGGTGGCCTCAAATTCGCCGGTTGATGCGCCGGAGGGCACCGCCGCGCGTCCCCAGGCTCCAGAACGCAGACTCAGCTCCACCTCCACGGTCGGATTGCCGCGGCTGTCGAGGATCTGGCGGGCATGGACGTGCTCAATCTGGCTCATGTGCGGTGACGGTCTCCTTGGCTCAGGCTGGCCCGGGCGTAGTAGGCAAGCTGGTCTTCCGGCGGAAGATCGTCCCAGCTTCCGCCCTCGGATGCCGCCAGCTCCACCGCCGCGGTCACGCGGTCCCGGAAGCGGCCGGACGCCGAGCGCAGGGCGAGCTCCGGATCGACCTTGAGCTTCCGGGCGGCGTTGACCACGCTGAACAGCAGATCACCCAGCGCGGCGAAGCGCTCATCCGGGGTGACCGCCCCCTCCACCTGGTCAAGCTGGTCACGGGCGGCCGACAGCGCGCCGTCGGCATTGATGACGTCAAACCCGGTGGAGGCCACCCGGCGCTGCAGCTTGCGGGCGTGGAGCAGTCCGGGCAGGTTCTCCGGCACCTCGCCGAACACGCCGGGCTCCCGCCCCGGCTCCTGGCGCTTGATGGCGTCCCAGTTGCGCAGCACGTCGCCGGCGTCGCGGACCTCGGTCTCGCCGAAGATGTGGGGATGGCGCCGGATGAGCTTCTGGGTGACGTGGGCGGCCACCTGGGTGAGGCTTCCGGCGCCGCGCTCCTCCAGCAGCAGCGACAGGAACTGGACCTGAAAGAGGACGTCACCCAGCTCGTCGAGCAGCTTGACGTCGTCGCGGCGCTCGGCGGCGTCGGCCAGCTCGTAGGCCTCCTCGACGGTATGGGGAACGATGGAGCGCTCGTCCTGCTCACGGTCCCATGGGCACTCCTGGCGCAGCCGCCGGGTGATGGCATCCAGCTCGGTCAGGGCGTGGGCGGCCTCGGAGCCGTCCACAATCAGGGAGCGGCGGTGGTGGCGCTCGCCGAGGAGGAGGACTTGGGCGCCTTGTACCCGCTGCAATCGGCCATCGCGTACTGAGAGGCGCACTTGGTCTGGCTCTTCCAGTCCTTGGCCGCCTGCTGGTCGATCGCCGTCTGCGCCTTGGTCTGCAGCTGGCTGGTCAACGTCTGCTTGATCAGGGCCGTCGACTGCGCCAGCGAGCGCTGCTTGGCCGGGGTGATCTTCGTCACCTCCAGCACGTAGTAGCCGAACTGGCCCTTGACCGGTCCGATCAGCTTGTTGACCGGGGCGGCGAAGGCGGCCTTGGACAGGGTGGCGTCCTGCTGGCCGGCGGTGACGCCGGTGAGGAGCCCACCGTTGTTCTTGGTGGTGGGATCGGTGGAGTACTGCTTGGCCACCACCGCCCAGCTCTTACCGGACTGCAGCGCCTTGCGGGCCGCCTCGGCCTGGGCCGAGGTCTTGGTCAGCACAATCCGCATGTCTCGCATCTGCGGCGTGCCGAACTGCGACTTGTGGCTGGCGTAGTAGCTGGAGATCATCGCCGGCGTCACCGTGGTGGGGTGACGGGCGGTCAGCTTGGTGAAGATCTGGTTGACCCGGACGCGGAACAGGATGTCCTGCGCGGTCTGGCCACTCTGCTTGAGGAACGTCTGGTACTGGGCCGCGGTCTGGAACTGGGTCTGCTTGGCCTTGGCCAGCGCCGCCTGGACCTGCGCGTCCGTGAGCTTGATCCCCATCTTGTGCGCGTCGGCCTGGTACCAGTAGGCCTTGATCAGGAAGTCCATGACCTGACCGGAGAGCGACTGGAACAGCTGGGCGCAGTCGGCCTTGAGCGTCTTATCGGCGGTCTTGCGCAGCGACGGGATCTCGGCCTTGACCTGGGCGATGCACTTGGGGAAGTTCGGCGGGTCCTCGGGAACGATGACCGGTTGACCCGGGGCCTGAGCCGCCTGGCCCTGCGCCGCCACGTACATCCAGTGGTTGAAGGCGCGGGTGGAGATGGGGTTTCCGGCCACCACGGCGACCTGGTCGCTGCCCACGCCGCTGCTGCTTCCGCAGCCGGCGACGACCAGGGCGATGACCACAAAAAAGGCGCCGAGCGCCATGAGTGACTTCCGGGTGTTCTTCATTGGACCCGGCCGATAGTAGCGGCCCCTCCCGGGGGCTGAGCGTAAGTATTTGAGAAGTCCCCGCCATCCCGGCACTCGACAAAGGTTCGACATACCTACCCACCTCTGCTCAACCATCGTCCAATTGACGAAGACCCCCCGGGACGGTTTCATTCCTCGGGCACTTCAGGGACGGAGTGCCGACAGGGGTCATGGATGAACCCCGCTTGGCTCGCTGGACGCGACCAGGTTGACGTAGAGCACCCTCCCCGGTGAGGGTGCTCTACGTCGTCGCTTAGCGGCGTCAGGCGGCCTCGCGGGTGACCGACAGCAGCACGTCGGCGGCGCGCACAATCGCCGGGAACCGCTGGTGGGGGTCCTTGGGGACCCGCACCGAGAGCTGGGACTTCCCGGACTCATACAGCGCCTCGGGGATCTCGGCCCGGATCTTCTTGGCCCGCACCGAGTCGAGCTCAATCGGCGTCACCGCCAGCCGGTCCCCGCGGACGGTCACCGCCCGGGCCCCGGCCTGGCCGAGCTTGATCCGCGCCTGCTGCAGGGCGATCAGGTTGAGCAACGGGTCCGGGAGCTCGCCGAACCGGTCCTCCAGCTCCTCGCGCAGCTCCATGAGATCGGCCACCTCCCGGGCGCCGGCGATCCGCCGGTGGACGTCCACCTTGGCCTGCTCATAGGGGATGTAGTCGGCCGGCACATAGGCGTCGACGTTGACGTCCAGCCGGACCGGCTCCCAGTCCTCGGCCGCTTCGGCGCCGTCCTCCATGGCCGCCACCGCCTCGTCCAGCATCTGCATGTACAGCTCAAAGCCGAGGGCGGCCACATGGCCGGACTGCTCGTCGCCAAGCAGGTTGCCGGCGCCACGCAGCTCCAGATCGCGCATGGCGATCTTGAAGCCGGCACCCAGCTCGGTGTAGTCGCTCAGGGCGGAGAGTCGCTGGGCGGCCTCCGGGGTCAGCGCGGCCGCGCTCGGATACAGCAGGTAGGCATAGGCGCGTTCCCGGGAGCGGCCCACCCGGCCGCGGATCTGGTACAGCTGGGCCAGGCCGAAGATGTCGGCGCGCTCCACGATCAGCGTGTTCGCCTGAGGGATGTCGATCCCGGACTCGATGATGCTGGTGCACACCAGCACGTCGGCGTCACCGCGCAGGAAGCTGAGCATCCGCTTCTCCAGCACGGCCTCCTCCATCTGACCGTGGGCGACCGCAAACCGGAGCCCCGGGCACAGACCGCGCAGCCGGACGGCCGTTTCCTCAATCGTCTCCACCCGGTTGTGGAGGAAGAACGCCTGGCCGTGGCGCTCCTTCTCCCGGAGCAGGGCGCGGCGCACCAGCTCCTCGTCGTACTCGCCCACGTAGGTCTTGACCGGCCGGCGCCCCTCCGGCGGGGTTTCAATCACGCTGATGTCCCGGACCCCGGCCAGCGACATCTGCAGCGTGCGCGGAATCGGCGTGGCGCTCATGGCGATCACGTCGACACGCAGCTTGAGCTGGCGCAGGAGCTCCTTCTGCTTGACCCCGAACCGCTGCTCCTCGTCGACGATCAGCAGCCCCAGCTCCTTGGCCCGGACATCCCGGGAGAGGAGGCGGTGGGTCCCGATGAGGATGTCGACCTGGCCGGCGGCGAAGCGGGCGATGGCATCCTTCTGCTCGGCGGCGGAGCGGAACCGGCTCACGTGCTCGATCGTTACCGGATAGTCCTTCAACCGCTCGGAGAACGTCCCGTAGTGCTGCTGGGCGAGGATGGTGGTCGGGGCCAGGACCATGACCTGAGTGCCGTCCTGGGCCGCCTTGAACGCCGCCCGCAGGGCCACCTCGGTCTTGCCGTAGCCGACGTCGCCGCAGATGAGGCGGTCCATCGGCCGGGCTGACTCCATGTCGGCCTTGACGAACTCGATGGCGTCGCGCTGGTCCGGCGTCTCGGTATAGGGGAAGTTGTCCTCAAACTCCCGCTGCCAGTCGGTGTCCGGCGGGAAGGCGTGGCCCTCCCGGCGCTTGCGCTCGGCATACAGGTTGAGCAGCTCGCCGGCCAGCTCCTGGGCGGCGCGGCGGGCCCGGGCCTTGATGGTGTCCCAGCGGGAGCCGCCCAGCTTGGACAGCGGCGGGTGAGTGCCGCCGGCGCCGACGTAACGGCTGATCTTGGCCAGCTGGTCGACAGGGACGAACACCCGGTCTGACCCGGCGTATTCGAGGTACAGATAATCCCGGGTGACACCGGCGACGGTCTTGGTGTCAAACCCGGCGAACCGGGCGATCCCGTGATCCTCGTGGACGACGATGTCGCCGGTGCGCAGCTCGGCGAAGCTGCGCAGGACCCCGCGCCGGCGGCTGCGGTCACCGGCCGTGCCGGGCTCGGCCCGGCGCCGCTGGAACAGCCGGTGGTCCGGAATGACCGCCAGGTGAAACTGAGGGGCGATGAACCCGGTCTGGAGGCGGGCCTGGGCCATCGTGATCTGGCCCGCCTGGGGGGAGACGAGCTCGCCCTCGCCCAGCCAGCGGGTCTTCATGCGGCCCAGGTTGTAGGCGAACCGCTCGCCCTCGCCCCGGCGGGCGAAGGTGAGCACGGTCTGATAGCCGGAGCGGGCCAGCTTCTCCAGTTCGGGCTCGGCCTCCTTGAGCCCCCGGGCGGCGATGTCGGCGGCCTGAGCCCGGAACGCGAACGGCTGGTCCTGGTCGATGCTCGACAGGCGGATGAGCACCCGTTCGTCCAGCTCGGCGATGACCTGCTCCGGGTTCACGTACAGGTGGTCGGCATCCTGGTCATGGAACGCGGCGGTCACGTCCTGCCAGTGATCCCCGAGCGCGGGGCGGACGTCCTCATTGCCCGCAATGAGGACGCTGGCGTCGCCGCCGGCCAGCTCCAGGAACGAGTGGAAGTGCTCGAGGGGCAGCAGCTCGGTGATATCCGGGCGCTCCTCCGGGGCCTCCAGGGCCGCGATCTCGGCCAGCTCCCGGTACTCCGACGACAGCTCGGCCGCCGGTGCCACCTCCACCACCTCGGCGTCCTCCAAGGAGCGCTGGGTAAAGGTGGAGAACCAGCTCAAGCGTTCGATCTCGTCGCCGAACAGGTCGACACGCACCGCCCGGTCCTCGGTGGCCGGAAACACGTCGAGCAGGCCACCCCGGATGGCGAACTGGCCGCGGTCCTCCACCTGGTCCACCCGCTCATAGCCGGCGGCGACCAGGTCCATGGCGGTCTCGTTGAGGTCGATCAGGTCGCCCTGGCGCAGGCAGAACGGCTTGGGGCGCATCGACGGGTCCGGCACCTTCTCAGACAGCGCGACCACGCTGACCACCACCACCGGCGCGGGACCGGCCTCATATTCCTGCAGCGCGTCGAGGGCGGCAATGCGCAGGCCCACCAGATGCGGGGGCGGTGTCAGGTGCGACTCGTAGGTGACCCCGCGGCTGGGGTAGTAGCGGACCGTTCGAGGCTCCAGCCATGTCCGCAGGCCGCCGGCCAGGTCACGCGCTGCCCGGTCGTCGCCGGCCACCACGATCGCCGGACGGTCGGCGTCCCGGTCCAGGAGCGCCGCAATCAGGTATGGCCGCAGCGACTGAGAGACGAACGCCTCACCGCCCTCACGGGCGAGCGCCGCGGTCTGCGGATCGTCGTCGGCATGGGCAAGGAGGGGGCTGAGCATGGCGGGAACCACCACTGAGTCTAGGAGCCGCCCGCCGGGCTCTCCGGGCCTTCGCCGGCCTCACGCACCACCTGCTCGGCAGCGTCGGCGGCACGGTCGACGAGCGCCTCCACGTCCGCCGACGGTTCCCGGAACCGGCCCAGCACGTACGCCGCCACCCGGTCTGGATCGGTCGTCGGCGGCCGCCCCACCCCCACCCGCACCCGATGAAAGTCAGCGCTCCCGAGCGCCGCCCTCAGCGACTTCAGCCCGTTGTGTCCGGCCAGTCCGCCGCCGCGACGCACGCGGATCTCGCCGAACGGAAGGTCGATCTCGTCATGGATGACCAGCAGCCGGTCCAGGTCGACCTTCAGCTCTCCGCGGGCCGGGCCCACGGAGCGGCCGGCGTCGTTCATGTAGGTCTGGGGCATCAGGACCGCCACCCGCGCGTGGCCGGGACCGACCCCGGTGCGTCCCTCGGTGATCAGACCCCGGTAGCGCGACCTCGGCTTGCCGAGCTGCCAGCGCTGGTTGAGCCGCTCGGCGACCTCGAAGCCGATGTTGTGCGGCGTGCCCTGGTACTGGCGGCCCGGGTTGCCCAGGCCGACGATCAGCCAATCGACCGGCGCGGCAGCCGGACGACGTCCGGGCAGCGGCATGTCCGGGCGTTACTCGGAGTCGGACGAGGACGCCGGCTCGGCGCCCTCCTCGCCCTCGGCGGCGGCCTCTGGGGCCGCCTCGCCGACGACCTGGGTCTCCTCCTCGATCTCCTCGGTCGCCTCGACCTGGAGCCGCGGGGGAGTCAGCGTGGCCAGAACCGTCTCCGGATCGTCCAGCAGGGTCACGCCGGAGGGCGGGCGTACCGACGCCACGGTCACCGTGTCGCCGATCTGCAGCTCAGACACATCATGGGTGATGGTGTCCGGGATATCGTTGGGCAGCGCCTCGATGGTCAGCTCACGGGTGACCTGCTCCAGCACTCCGCCGTCGCGCACGCCGGGCGCGTCGTCGGTGCCGGTCAGTTCCACCACCACGGTTGACTGGATCGCCTGGTCCAGACGGACCCGGAGCAGATCGACGTGCACGGTGGCCCCGCTCACCGGATGCCGGATGAGCTCCTTGAGGACGGCCGGGCTGGGGCCGGCGCCCTGGATGCTCACATCAAGGACCGCCCCGGCGTGCGCCAGCGCCTGGCGCAGGGTGCGGGCCGAGACCTGGAAGGAGAGCGGCTCCTCACCGCCGCCGTACAGAACGCCGGGGACATCGCCCTGGCGGCGCAGCCGGCGGGCCTCCCGTGAGCCGGCGGGCTCCCGGGGAGTGATAGTGAGCGCGGTGGAATCGGAACGTGCCATCAGGGGCGTTGGATGGTAGCGACCCCGTGGAAAAAACGTTGGCGGCCGCGGCTAACCGTGCGCTAACCTTCGCGCATGAGCGGTGCGGCGCTGATCGGGTGGATCGCCGGGGTGCATCTTCTCGGCTTGGGGTGTGTGGCCTTCCTCATGTGGCCTGCGCTCAAGGACAATCCGGTCGGACCGGACCATCGCACCGATGAGGGCGACGAGGGCTGGGGCCGCGGGCCCAAGACACCGCCCAGTCCGCCTGAGCCGCCGCGGGGCGGGATCCCCCTGCCCGACGCCCAGCCCGCCGGCGTCCGTCTGCGTGAGCACGGCACGCTCGGCGACCGCCTGCCCCGGCGAGACCGTCGTCCGTCCCGGGAGCCCGCCCGGCGCCCCACCCCCACGCCCCACCGCGGGCGGCTGTCTAGAACCGGGCCGGGCAGGACGCGTCGCTGAACGCCTGCTGCGAGCTGACCTGCAGCAGCTCGATGGTGAACCCGCTGAACACGTTGCCCGCGTTGCGCACGCGGATGCACTGAACCCGCGGGAGCGATCCGCCCGCAATCCAGGCCACCCGGGCGGTGCCGGTGCTGCCGGTGACGGCCACGTTCACCGAGGGTGTCAGGTCGATGGTGGAGACGTGGCCAGGGCGGCGCAGGCTCGCGGTGAGCGCGGCGGCGTGGGCGCGGCAGCTGGCGTCGTGGCGGCAGCCCTGTATCAGGGCGATCACCTGCTGTGTGTCTCCATGGGCCTCGGCCTGGACCAGCTCGGTGATCGCCGCCGTCTGCGCGTCGCCGACGCCGATCGCCCGGGCCACCAGCACGCTGATGACGACAAACAGGACGACCGCCAGAGCGATGGAGGCGATCACGTAGCGGCGCCGCATGGGGGCGCGACGGTACCGGTTGAGGGCACTCGTCTTGGTTGACAACCGCCGGACGGTCCCAAATCAGGACGCGTCATCGCCGGTCAGGAGTCGCTGAGCTCCATGAACCGCTGGACGGAGGCCTCCTGGTGCTCCAGTTGTTCGGCCAGGGCCAGGGCGTGAGCGGCGGCCTGCTCCAGGAAGTCCTCCACGCACCGCTCCGGGTCGTCGGCGAGGTGGTACACCCGGGACAGATCCTGCTGGGCGCAGGCGATGCCCATCGGCGGGCGGCCGTCGGCGAGGGTCCGTGCGCTGCACACCGGCGTCACCACCAGCTGCGAGTTGGTGGCCACCAGGGCCGTGGGCAGCAGCCGGTGGGCCGGCAGCCGCACCGACAGCTGGACCGAATGGTCGACGACCACAGTACTGCCGACCAGGTCAGCCAGCGGCTCCCGCCACACATCCAGGACCGTATCGGCCCCCACCAGCGCATCCCGCATCGCCTGAGCCTGCTGGACGTAGAGCTGCTCGGCCTCCTCCCGGTTGTCGGCATCGGCAAGATCCAGGTCGCACGGGACCCGCAGCAGCTCGCTGGCGGTGACGGTGGCTCCGGCGCCCCGGCTGCCACTGGCCACGTAGGTCTGAAGCGTGCCCAGGTCCCGCCGCCCGTGGAAAATGACGGTCACGGCCTCGCTCAGCGGGAGCCCGTTGACCTTGAGCGAAACCGCCACGGCCGATGCGTCGTCAAGCAGCGCTCGCCGAAGCAGTTCCTCCGCTGCACCTCCGTCGCGGGTCGGATCCTCGTCGAGCATGGTTCCTCCTTCACATCTCGGCAACTTCGCCCCCGATATTTACCCATGCCGGGCGGTCATTCACCACCGCCAACTGGAGTATCCGCTCCCCCCGGCGGCTGTCCACGCGGCGGGTCCGAACTTCATCCGCCAGCGGGTAGGCTGCAGGGCGACATGAAGCTTCTCTACAAGCCGATCGCCCTGATGGCCTCGCTGATCGCCGGACGACTCGGCCGCTCGGTGTTCCGCAGCCTGTGGGCCAAGCTGGACAACGCGCCCCCGCCCAGGCCGGGCAGCGGTGAGGGCAGCGTGGTCAAGGTGGTCGGCGCCCAGGCGCTTCAGGCAGGGGTGATGGCCGGCGTCGCCGCCGCGGTCGACCGGGTGTTCGCCCGCGTCTTTCACCACCTGATCGGCATCTGGCCAGACGAGCCCGCCCGCGACGAGCCGGACTGACCCGGCCCGCGGTGGCCGCCGGTGGTCAGCCGGCGGCGGATGCCGTCTCGCCAGGTGGTCAGCCGGACCGTCAGGCCGGCCGCGCGGCGCCCGCGGCCTGCGGGACGCGCCAGCGCTCCAGCCCGGCGCGCGCCCAATCCGGCATCGGGGTCTTGCCGGCGGTCTGACGGTCGATGAACACGTGGCGGATCTCCGCGTCAAGCAGCAGCTCGCCGGTGGGGCGGCGAAAGCGGTGGACCGACGTGACGCTGGTCGTCCCCAGGTGGGTGACGACCGCCTCCAGGGCGATCTCCTCATCAAACCGGGCCGCGCCCAGGAACCGCATTCGCACCTCGGCCACCACCACGTCGACCCCGCGGTCCAGCATCGTCTGATAGCCGCCGTACGCGGCCCGCCACATCTCGGTCACGGTGTGGTCGATGTAGGCCAGATAATGCGCGTTGAACAGGACGCCCTGGCTGTCGCACTCGGAGTAGCGGACGCGCAGATGGTGGAGGAATGGCTCAGCCATCGCCTCCGCCTCGGAGGATGAAGCCCCGGTCGGCCAGCGTCGCCAGGGCGTCCTCAAAGGCGGCGAAGTCCCGCCCGGTCAGCATCTCAATCGGCCGCCCCTCCGGCCCAGCGGCCCGGACCCACCGGCGCAGGACCGGCGCCCCGGCCCGCTCCTCGGCCTCGCTGAGCAGGGTGAGCAGGATGGGCAGCTCTGGGCGGTGGTCCAGCTGCCCGGACAGAAGCGTCAGCGGATCGACGTCCAGCGTCGCGCACAGCTCGTCCTCGGTGAGACCGAGGAGGTCCAGGAGGCGGCGGGCGCGATCGCTCTGCAGAGGGTCGGGCATGGCGTGGGATCAGTTCTTACCGCACCGGCGCGACGCCTGCTCGGCGCAGCCGAGGACTCCGCGGCCATCGCGGACACGTCCTCGCTGCCCCGCGGGCAGGCTCTCCGCCCTCAGGCCGCGCATAAATCGGCGCAATTTGCGACCGTTCGCGGAGCGGCAGCGCTACTCGGTGCAATCGCCCGCGTTAATCGTGCTGCGACAAAAGGTGGGAGCCCGCGACCGGTCTTGGGGGGCTGGGGTCACGGGCTCCCGTCGGTGCGCGTGCCGTATTTGGGGGCACTGGGCACGCGCGCGTTGCGTCCGTGCACCACTGAGGATAGGCCCGGCCGGTACGCGGCAGCCTCGGATTGACCGATCGATGACGTTTTCGGCGCGGGGGGCCTGTGGTCGGTGCAGCAATGCGCCGCTCCCGGCATCCGAGGCGCTTTAGAACAGCTGGTTCTCGCCGCCGAACACGTCGCTGACGGAGCCGTCGGTGAAGATCTGGCGGATGGAGTTCGTCAGCAGGTCGGCGCAGGAGAGAACCCGGACCTCGCTGGGAGCGCCGAGCGGCAGCGGCAGGGTGTCGGTGACCACTATCTGCTCAAAGCCGGAGGCAGCCAGGTTCTCCCAGGCGTTGCCGGAGAAGACGCCGTGGGTGGCGGCGGCATAGACGCGCTTGGCGCCGGCCTCCAGGACAGCATGGGCGGCGGCCTTCAGCGTGCCGGCGGTGTCGATGATGTCGTCGACCAGCAGCGCGGTCTTACCCTCCACGTCGCCGATGACGTAGCCGATCTCGGCCACCTGCTGGGCCGGGCGCTCCTTGTTGAGGATGGCCAGGTCGGCGCCGATCTTGGCGGCGAAGTTCTTGTTGAGCTTCACCCGGCCCACGTCCGGCGACACCACCACCAGATCCTCCAGCCCCAGGTCCTTGAAGTACTGGGTGAGCATGAACAGAGCGGTCATGTGGTCGCACGGCTTCTGGAAGAAGCCCTGAATCTGACCGGAGTGCAGGTCCATGGTGAGGATCCGGTCGATCCCGGCTGACTCCAGCATCCGGGCCACCAGCCGGGCGCTGATCGGCTCCCGGGGGGCCGACTTCTTGTCCTGGCGAGAGTAGCCGTACCACGGGGTCACGGCGATCACCCGGTGGGCTGACCCGCCGACGGCGGCATCGATCATCTCCATGAGCTCCATGAGCGCGTCGTTGGCGCTCAGCCCGGTGTACGGGTTGCCGCAGATCGGCTGCACGATGAACACATCCGCACCGCGCACGGACTCCTCGTACCGGCAGTACACCTCGCCGTTGGAGAACGTCTTGGTGGTCATTGGCGAGATCTCCACCCCCAGCTTGGAGGCGATCTTGGCGGCCAGCTCCGGATTCGCCCGCCCAGTGACGAGCATCAGGCGCTTGTCATGCGCGTAATGAAGCGCGGTGGGCGCGGCCTGGGTCTCGACGACCATGGTGTGCGCGAGTCTACGCCGGGTCGCTGACGTGTCGGTGGCGCTCACCAGAGTTCCCCGGATTTTGCAGACATCCGGTGCGTGGCCCCCGTCCCGCCGCTCATCGCTGGGCGTCCGGCGCTCCGGCCGACGGCCGGTCGCCGGTCTCCCCGCGCTCCGGACCGGGAGCCTCGGTGCCGGTGGAGCCGCCGGGGCGCTCGGCCTTGCCCCGCTCCCGGTTGTCGGTCTCGCCCGGTTCCCGGTTGTCGGCCTCGGCCTGGCCCCGGTTCTCGGCCTCAGCCCGCTCCCGCCGTCGCTCGGCGTAGCCCTCAATGTTGGTCTGGCGGGCGCGCGCCACCCCCAGTGCGCCCGGCGGCACGTCGCCCGAGATGACCGACCCGGCCGCGGTGAACGCGTCGTCCCCGACCGTCACCGGAGCGATCAGGGTGGTGTCCACGCTCGTCTTCACCCGGTCGCCGATCCGGGTTCGGTTCTTGCGGTACCCGTCGTAGTTGGCGGTGATGGTGCTGGCGCCGAGGTTGGTGTTCTCGCCGATCTCGGTGTCGCCGATGTAGGAGAGGTGCGGCACCTTCGTGCCCCGGC
Source organism: uncultured Solirubrobacteraceae bacterium (assembly GCA_963753235.1). Lineage (GTDB taxonomy): Bacteria > Actinomycetota > Thermoleophilia > Solirubrobacterales > Solirubrobacteraceae > Palsa-465. The sequence continues at coordinate 117,853 of CAVWBJ010000004.1, forward strand.
CCACGTCGGTGTTCTTGAGCTCCACAAACGTGCCCGCCTTGGATCCCTCGCGCAGGATGGTGCCCGGGCGCAGATAGGCGAAGGGACCGACGCTGACCCGGTCCCCGACCGTGGCACCGGTGATGTAGGAGTGCAGGATGGTGCTCCCGTGGCCGACCTCGGCGTCGATGAGCGTCGCGCCCGGGCCGACGATGCTGGCCTCCCCGACGGTGGTCGTTCCCCGGAGGCTGGTGAACGGCTGGATCACCGTGTCCCGGCCGATGGTGACGCCGTGGTCGATGACCGTGGCCGCCGGGTTGACGATCGTCACCCCGGCGAGCATCAAGCGCTGGTGGATCTGACGCTGGGCGATGGCGGTCACGTCGGCGAGCTGACAGCGGTCGTTGATGCCGAGCAGCTCCTCGGGATCCTCAAGCTCAAACGCCCCCACGGTGCGCTCGTGCCCGCGCATGGCCGGGATCACGTCCGGCAGGTAGTGCTCGCCCTGGGCGTTGTCGGCGCGCACCTCCTGGAGCGCGGTCATGAGCGCCGCTCCCTCAAACGCAAACAGCCCGGTGTTGACCTCCCGGATGTGGAGCTCCAGCTCGGTCGCGTCGCCGGGGGCCTTGGTCTCCACCACTCGGTCCACCGTCCCGTCCGGGGCGCGGACCACCCGTCCGTAGCCACGGGGATCGTCCAGGACCATGGTGGCGATGGTGGCCGCCGCCCCCGATGCCTCATGGGACTCGACGAGGGCCCGCAGCGAGTCCGGGCGCAGCAGCGGCGCGTCCCCGTTGACGACGACGACCGTGTCCTCGGCCTCCAGCTCTCCCACGGCGGCACGCACGGCGTCGCCCGTGCCCAGCGGGCGCGCCTGGACCACCAGCACCACCCCCTCGCGCACGGTGGCCTCCAGCCGCCGTTCCGGCGAGTCGACGACGACCACCTTCCGGGCCCCGGCCTCCAGCGCGGCGGCAATCGGCCACTCAATGATCGGCCGGCCGCACAGCGGATGCAGCAGCTTCTGCACCTCGGAGCGCATGCGCGTGCCCTGCCCTGCGGCGAGGATGACGACGACCGGCGCGGCCACGCCCTGATCCTAACCGGCCCCTCCACGGTCAGGCCGCCTCGTCGGACCGGGCCCGGTACCAGCGCACCCACTTGCGCACGGCATTGTCCGAGACGCCGTACTTCCGCCCGGTGCCGGAGTAGCCGAGCTCGGCGATGTCGGCCAGCAGCTGCTCGTACGGGGGGCGCTCCACCTTGCGCCGCTCCGGGCGGGCCTCATGCGTGCTCTGGGCGTGCCGCCCGCACGCCCGCGAGCAGAACCGATGTGCCGGATACCGCGGGACGAACTCACTGCCGCAGTGCAGGCAGGCCCGCGGAAGGACGTGGATCCGGTTCTTTCGCCCGCAGTGGGTGTCCAGCGTCGCCGCACAGTTCGGACACACGATTCGCAGGTTCTCGATGCGGTTGTCATCGCCGGCACCGTTGATGTGGTCAAGGATCAACGACATCGGCCGGCCGCGCCAGATCTCGTAGTGGCCGCACATCTCGCACCGTCGCTCCTTGACGCCCTCGCGGTACAGGCGCTGCTTCAGGCTCCAACGGTTGTAGGTCGACCCCTCCACCAGGATGTCGGCCAGCGGGATCGGCTGTGGGCGGAATCCGAGCCGCTGGCTTCGACATGGATCGAAGTGATCGGTGGGGATCCGCCAGATCTCATCGACGTACCGGCGGAACAGCCTGTGGTTACCCCCGTTGGGCCGAAGCCCCAGCCGGCGGAGGGCCTCGGCGTACGAGAGTGATCCGGCCACCGCCTCACGAGCCTCTTCGCATGTGTAATCCGGCACGAACATACGTTCGCACACGGCTCGGACGGCTCGGACGGAAAGCTGCCGCTCACCGCGATCATTCGCCGAGATCGAAGCTGGGGAGCCCGGATTCGGACCGGGACCTCACGGCTCCAAAGGCCGGCGGGCTGCCAGTTACACCACTCCCCAGTTGCTGGGCGTCTTCGTCGGGGCAAGGGTACCCGACCAGTCCCATCGAACCGCGCTTAGGAGCCGCTGAGCACGGCCCGCAGCTCGTCATCCAGCAGCGGATCCGCCACCGCGGCCCGGACATCCCCCGGCCGCCGCAACGCCCGCTCGGCGCGCAGCAGCCCGGCCTCCAAGCCGGCCTCATGGGCGACTGCCAGGATGCGGCCCATGGCGTCCGGGCCGCGCCACCCGTCGTCGGGGAGCTCCAGCACCGCCGGGACGAAGCGGGCGAGGGCCACCAGGTAGAAGCCGCCGTCGAACACCGGTCCGACGGAGACGTCGCACCCGTCGGCCAGATCGCCCAGAGCACCCGCGGCGTGCTCCGGCCGCCAGAGCGGGAGCTCCGGCCACATGATCAGCAGCGGGCCGCGCCCGGCGGCGAACACCCGCTCGGCGGCCGTCGATATCCCGGCCGGGGCGAGCGCCACGTGGACCCCGCCGGGGGCCACCTCGGCGGCCCAGGCGGCGGCGCGCCGGTGCAGGAGCTGCTCCAGGCGGACGGAGCGGGCCGGGCCGAGCAGGTGGGCCAGCTCCGGGTGGAACGGGTCCGCGGCGGGGTCCCGGGCCGCCGGCACAGGGTTCCCGGCCACCAGCGCCGGGTCCCGGGCCACCACCAGCGCACGTGGGGCCGACGCGGCGATCAGACCCCGCCGATGCGGAACATGGTGCCGGCGGCCACCGGCGCCGCGCCGGCCAGGCCGGCCACGGCTCTGGCCAGCACGTCGGCGAACACGGCCGGGCTACGGCGCATCAGCGACTGGAGCGTCGCCACCGGGGTCGGCTCGCCCGGCACCACCTCGTTGGCGTAGTCGGTGACGAACCCGATGAGCCCGTAGGGGAGCTCCAGCTCCCCGCACAGGACGGTCTCGGGGCCGGCGGTTTGGCTGACCGCGGCGACGCCGCAGGCAGCCAGCTGGGCGATCTCGGTGGGCGTGTTGAAGCGGGGTCCGTCGACGTGACCGTAGGTGCCCCCGTCGCGGGCCGGGTGCCCGGCCGCCTCGGCCGCGTCGAGCAGCGCCCGCCGGACCTCGGCCGAGTAGGGACCGCCGTGCAGGATCCAGTGGCCCCGCTCCGGATCTCCCGGCTCGGCAAAGAACGAGCACAGCGAGCCGTCGGGCAGACGGTTGGACAGGAAGTGCAGGTCGTCAAACACCACCAGTCCCCCCAGCTCCAGAGACGGGTCGACCGCCCCGCAGGCGGTGCAGGCGACCACCGCCGTCGCCCCCAGATCCCGCAGGGCCCAGATGTTGGCCCGGTGCTGGACCTGGTGAGACAGGCGGAGGTGGCCGGCGCCGTGACGGGAGAGGTGGAGCACCTCCACCCCACCCCACTCGCCGCCTGAGACCTCCACCGTGCCAAACGGCGTCCAGTGCTCAGCCGTCCGGGCGGCCGCGAAGCCCGGCAGCGAGTGCGTTCCTGATCCCGTGATGATCGCCACCGGCATCGCGGGCGATCCTACTTCAGCCCGGGCTGACCGCTCACCTGTAGCCGGCGCGGGGCCAGGGGCAGCGCGGGGCCGCCGGCCCCCGTCTAATGCGGGACGCGACCGCCGCCGGCGCCCGGCTCGGTGGCCGGCCCGCGCGGCGGCGCGATCCCCAGCACGCGCATCGCCTTGAGCCCTAGCGACAGCTTCTCCCGCCCGTCGGTGGAGGACACCTCCAGGCCGGTGAGCTCCCGGACGCGCTCAAACCGGTAGCGGATGGTGTGGCGGTGGGTGATCAGCCGGGAGGCGGTGGCGTTGACGTTGGCGTCGCAGTCCAGGAACGTGGCCAGCGTGCCCAGCAGGTCGGTCTCGTACTGCTCGTCGTAGGCCACCAGGGGGCGAACCGTCTCCTGGTAGAAGCGCTTGAGCTCGGCCGGATCGCTCATGTACGGGAGCAGGAGCTGGTAGGTACCGGTCTCGTCGTAGGCCAGCGAGGTGCGCTCGGCGTCGCCCTCCACCACGTTGAGGGCCAGCAGCGCCTCATTGAACGCGCGCTGAAGGTCAAGCGGGTTCTCCACCCGGCGGCTGCGGCCGAGCCGGAACACAAATCCGGTCAGACCGGCCTCCAGCTCGCGCAGCACGGCCGCTGACACGCGGCGCCCGGTCTCTCCATCCACATCGGGCACCAGGAGGACGACCTCGCCCTGGTCGCTCTCGGCCGGCGCGGCAATGGAGCCCGAGGCGATGGAGCGCGCGCCCCGGCCGGCCACCGCCAACAGCCGGCGACGCCAATCCTCCTCGGACGGCGTGCGGGCGTGGGCGCGGACGACAGCCACGCTCGCCCCGGCCGACAGGTCGGTGCCGAGCTCCTTGCCCCGGGCGATCAGGTCCTCCCGGTCTGAGATCTCCCGCGCCAGCACCGCCCGCTGGAACATGGTGGCCGCCTCCTCGGAGGCGCGCTCCGGCGCCCGGACGCGCTCCACCTCGGAGGCGATGAGCGTGGTCACCAAGCGCAGCAGCGCCCCGTCCTGGCCACCCTCGCGGGAGCGCATGCGCAGCTGGCCGACGGGCGCCTCGGCCACTCGCAGCTCAATCGTGGCCACGTCCTCGCCGCCGCGCATGAGCGAGCGCTCGTCGGCGGGGGACCGGGCGGCCACGGCCAGCACCGTGGCGGTGCGGTCGATGAGGATCAGGCTGGCGTCCAGGGCGCGGGCGGCGGCCCGCAGGATCTCCGGCAGGCCGGCGCCGGCCTCCACCGCGTCGGTGATGGCTGCGAACGCTGCCAGATCCGGGGCGCGGCGCTCAGCGCTCTCGGCCACGTCTCTCACCGTCAGCTGGGGCTGCGCCGGGACAGGTCAGAAGACCCGGGGCCACTCGAGGATGACGAGGGCACCGAGCAGGACCCCAGCGCCGACAAAGGCCGCCAGGACGTACAACGAGAGCACAAACGCCGCCACCCGCTCCACCGGCCGCCGGTAGGCGGTGAGCGCAGGCACCAGAACCAGGCCGCAGAACGCAACCAGGCCGATGACGGCGCACCCGGCGCCGACGATGTAGGTGACGGTGGTGTTGCTCACAGCTCGCGACCGAGATTTTGCCGTAATGGACGGCGCTGCGCGGTTCGGCGCGCCGATCAGGCGCAAATTCCGCGCAAAACGCCTACACGTTCGCCGTCGGGCCGCCGACCCCTCTGCCCACGGGAGCAGCCACGGTGGCCGCCGGGAAGCGCGCCCGCAGCGTCTCGGCACCGACGGACGCCCGCCGGAACCCGTCGCCACCGCAGAACAGACCAATGACCGTCGGCCCGGATCCACACACCAGCGCCCGGTCGGCGCCCGCTGACTCGGCCGCCTCCAGCGCCGCACCCACGGCCGGCGCCAGCGAGAGCGCCGCCGGCTCCAGATCGTTGACGATCAACCGGTCTGAGAGCCCGGCGGCGAGCTGCCCGCGCAGATCGGCCAACTCGCTGGCCGTCCGGCCCAGGCCCAGCCGGTCGGCCTCCCGGAAAACGGTCGGCGTGGACAGCGCCGTTGCCTGCGGTAGCACCAGCACCCCGTACGGAGGCAGCGCGGGCAGCGGCTCCACCACCTCGCCGGCCCCGGTGCCGATGCTGGGGCCGGGGTCCAGCTGGGCCGGGACGTCGGCGCCCAGATCGGTGGCGACGCGCCGCAGGACCTCCGGATCAACCGAAGCCAGGCGGGCGGCCGCGCGGAGCAGCGCCGCGGCATCGGCGGACCCCCCGCCCATGCCGGCGGCCACCGGGATCCGCTTCTCAATCCGGACTGTGAGCGGCGGCCCATCCCACCCGGCCGCCCGCAACCGGGCCAGCGCGTCGTCCACCAAGTTGGGTCCGGCGACCCCGTCGCAGAGCACCTGGTCCTCGGCGCCGGGCTGGACGAAGAGCTCGTCGGCCAGCGTCACTGAGTCAAACACCGTCACCAGCTCATGGCGGCCGTCGGGCCGGGTGGGACCGAGGAACAGACACAGGTTGATCTTGGCCGGAGCCCGTTCGCGCATCAGGCGATCCGCCGCGCAAGCTCACGGAACTCGGCGGGCGCCAGGCGCTCGGCCCGCTCGTCCGGCGGGTGGCCGAGCGCCGTCAGCGCCGCCCGCGCGCGTGCGCGCACGTCAGGCGAGAAGCCGCCGGCCAGCGCCAACGACCCGGCGAGCGCCTTGCGCCGGTGAGCGAACGCCCCATGGACGACGGCCGACACCTCCGGCGATGCCGCCGGCCCGGTCCGCCGCAGCCCCAGCAACACCGAGTCGACGTTGGGAACCGGCCGAAACACCGAGCGCGACACCGGCCGCAGCACCCGGACCGCGCAGGCCAGCTGGGCCAGCACCGACGGGACGCCATAGGCGGGGGTGCCCGGGGCGGCGGCAAACCGCTCCCCCACCTCGCGCTGGACCATGACCACCCACTGGCCAAGTGACGGCAGCTCGGCGATCGTCCGCAAGACCACCGTGGCCGCCACTCCGTAGGGCAGGTTGGCGACCATCTTGGACGGTGCGGGGGCCAGTGCGCTCAGATCAAGCTGCACGGCGTCGCCGATGTGCAGGCTCACGTTGTCAAACGACGCCAGCTCGCCGCTGAGGCGCTCCCGCAGCCGCGCGTCGACCTCCACCACGTGCAGGTGGGCGACCCGCGGCGCCAGGTAGGCCGACAGGATCCCGGGGCCGCCGCCCACCTCCAGCACCACATCGGCCTCTGACACCTCGGCCAGGCGGCCGATGACGTCCAGGATGTTGCGGTCGATGAGGAAGTTCTGGCCGAGCTCGCGCTGGCGCGGCGAGCGGGCGCTCACCATGCAAACAGCGCCGCCGCGTTGGCCTCGACGGCGCGCTCCAGCTCCGCGTAGGACACGCGCCGCTCCACCGCCAGCGCCTGGGCGGTGGCCACCACATGCGCGGGCTGGTTGGGCCGGCCGCGCATCGGCTGGGGAGACAGGTAGGGCGCGTCGGTCTCCACCAGCAGCCGATCGGCCGGGATGCGCAGGGCGGCCGTGCGCAGGTCGCCGGCGCTGGGATACGTGGAGTTGCCGGCAAACGAGAACCACCAGTCCGGGTGGGCCAGGCACTCCTCCACCCGCGCGGCCATGGAGAAGCAGTGCAGGATCACCCGGATCCCGCCGGCGTGCTCATCCAGCAGCGCCAGCGTGTCGTCGTCGGCCGCACGGGTGTGAATGACCAGCGGCTTGCCGACATTGCGGGCGAGCTCTATCTGCGCCAGGAACGCCCGCTTCTGATCCTCACGCGGAGCGTGATCCCGGTAGTAGTCCAGCCCCGTCTCCCCGATGGCCACGCACTTCTCATGGGCGGCCAGCGCCTCCAGCTCGGCCAGGTCGGCGTCGTCAAAGCCGGTGGCCGAGTTGGGATGCCGGCCGATGGCCACCAACACCTGCGGGAAGTCCTCGGCGGCGGCCAGCGCGGCGCGGCAGGAGGCGCCGTCGGTGCCCACGGTGACGATCCGGTGCACCCCGGCCTCCACCGCGGCCGCCACCAGGTCGGCGTTGGGCGGCGCGCAGACGTCGAGATGGGTGTGGCTGTCGACCACGCCTAGCCCCGCTTGGGAAACAGAGGCTCCAGCGCGGACACCGTTCGCCCGCCGCCGTGACGGGCGAACTCGGCGCCGGCCATCGAGAAGTCAGGGGCATCCAGGGCATCCAGCAGCTTGGTGGCACTGGCCGGGATGTACGGCGCCAGCAGGACGCTGATCACCCGCACCGCCTCGGCCAGCGAGGCCAGCGTCTGGTCAAGCTCGCCGGCGGCGCTCGGATCCTTGGCCAGCTGCCACGGCGCCCGTTCCTCCACGTATCGGTTGGCGCGGCGCACCCGCTGCCAGATCTCCTCCAGGGCGGTGGTGACCTCGGCGCGGTCCAGCAGGCCGCAGACACGGGCGGGCAACCCGACGAACTCCTCGCGCAGCCGCGGGTCGGTGCCGGCGTCGGGCACCACCCCGTCGCGGTAACGACGGATCATGGCGATGGTGCGGCTGGCCAGGTTGCCGTAATCATTGGCCAGCTCGGCCTGGTAACGAGCGGTGACCGCATCCATTCCGACGGTGCCATCGGCGCCGAAGGCGACGTCACGCATCAGGTAGAAGCGCAGGGCGTCGGTGCCGAACTGATCGATGACCACAAACGGATCCAGCACGTTGCCCAGTGACTTGCTCATCTTGCGCCCGTCGGCCCCCAGCAGAAACCCGTGGACGAACACATGATGGGGCAGCGACAGGTCGGCCGCCATCAGCATCGCCGGCCAGAACACGGTGTGGAACTTGAGGATGTCCTTGCCGATGATGTGGTAGGTGGCCGGCCAGAACCGGTCGGTCAGATCCTCGCCGGGGCGGGCGTAGCCGAGCGCCGTGTAGTAGTTGAGCAGCGCATCGAACCAGACGTAGAACACGTGCTCGGGATCCCAGGGAACGGTGACGCCCCACTTGAGGTGCTTGCGGGACAGGGAGATGTCCTGCAGCCCGGAGGCGATGAACGAGCGGGCCTCGTTGTAGCGAGCCGGCGGCATGACGAAGTCCGGATGCTCGGCGTACAGCCGCTCCAGCGGCTCCTGGAAGTTCGACAGGCGAAAGAACCAGTTCTCCTCCTGGTGGAGCTCCAGCGGGATCTCATGGATCGGACACCGGTTGCCCTCAGCGATCTCGTTCTCCACCTTGAAGTCGGCGCACCGCGGGCAGTACCAGCCCTCGTACACACCCTTGTACGTGTACCCGTTGTCATGCACGCGCTGGAGCACCTCCTGAACCCGGCGCTTGTGCTCGGGATCAGTGGTGCGGATGAAGAAGTCGTTGGAGGCGTCCAGCCGCGGGGCCAGCGCCTTGAACCGCTCGGCGTTGCGGTCGGCCAGCTCCTGGGGGCTGACCCCCTGCGCCTGCGCGGCATCGGCGACCGGCTCGCCGTGCTCGTCGGTGCCGGTGAGGAAGAAGACGTCGTCCTCGCGCTGGCGCATGTGCCGGGCCAGCACGTCGGTGGCGATGGTGGTGTAGGCGTGGCCGAGGTGCGGCTGCGCGTTGACGTAGTAGATGGGGGTGGTGATGTAGAACGACACCAACGTTCAAGCTATCCGCTCCTGTGGCTTCGCCGCTTGACGTCCTGACGGTTGGACGGATCAGCATCGATCTCTACTGCGGAGAGCTGAGTGCCGACTGGCACGGCGCCAAGAGCTTCGAAAAGGCCGTGGGCGGCAGCCCCACCAATGTCGCCATCGCCGCCGCTCGCTTCGGACGTCGTGCGGCCGTCTACACCAAGGTCGGAACCGATCCGTTCGGAGAGGTGGCCATCCAGGAGCTCTGTGACTTCGGCGTCGACGTCCGCTACGTCGAGGCCGAGCCCAACACGGTCACGCCGCTGGCCTTCGCGATTCTCGACCCGCCGGAGGACCCGCAGCTCCATTTCCGCCGCCAGCCTCCGGCGCCCGATCTGCAGCTCCGCCCAGGCGAGGTCGACGCGGCGACGGCCGCCAACGTACCCATTCTGTGGATTTCCGCTGGTGCGCTCTCGGTCGACCCCAGCCGCTCCGCAGTCCAGGAGCTTCTGGGGGCACGGGGCCGGCGAACTCACACGATCCTGGACCTCGACTACCGGCCGAGCTTCTGGGCCAGGCGTGAGGAGGCATCGGCGGTGATCGGAGCCGCAGTGTCCGATGTGACTGTCGCCGTGGGCAACCGAGAGGAATGCTCGGTCGCGGTGGGTACCGGAGAACCGCACCAGGCGGCGCGCCGGCTGCTGGAGCGTGGCGTCCAGCTGGCCATCGTCAAGCTGGGCGGGGAAGGCGTGCTTCTGATGACAGCTGACGGAGAGCGGCTGATTCCGCCCGCCCCGATCGAGGTCCTGTGCGGGCTGGGCGCTGGTGATGCCTTCGGCGGCGCGCTCTGTCATGGCCTTCTCTCCGGCTGGGACGCTGAGCGCACGGTCACGTTTGCCAACGCCGCCGGGGGGATCGTCGCCTCGCGCCTGCTCTGCTCCCAGGCGATGCCCCACGAGTCTGAGGTCTTCGCGCTACTGGACAGCGCGCCGGCGGCCTGACCGCCGGACGGCGAGGGCTAAACGCCCTCCGGCTCCTGGTAGAACCGCATGCGTTCGCCGAGGCGAGCGCGCCGCCTCCACTTGCGCGATTTGGGCACGGACGCCACTTCTTGCCAGAGCTGACCCAAGCCGGCTATCGATGAGATCGCGGGCGCTCGTATCCAACCCGTCGTGCCGGAGGTCGTCCGGCAGCGGTCGATCGTCCCCTGGTCGGCCTTGCTGAAATTCGTGAGGCCGGCATTGTCTGCTTGACGCACGCGGCTCCAGTCGGATAGAAGTCGGTCGTATGGAACGCTCCAAGCAGACTGTCAAAGCCGCCGTGATGCAGGAGCCCGGGCGCCTGGAGCTCGCGCATTTCCCCCTCTCAGACCCGGAGCCAGGCGCGGTTCTGCTCAAGATGTCGATGTCCGGCATCTGCGGGACCGACAAGCACACGTTCCGTGGTGAGAGCATGCAGTACGCGGGCACACCCCATGAGCGCCGGATCGCGTACCCGCTGATCTGCGGGCACGAGAACGTCGGCTGGGTGGCCGCCACCGGCGGCCGAGGTCCTGGACAGCGACGGGAACGAACTCCGGCCCGGCGACCGAGTCGTGCCGGCGGCCAACGTCGCCTGCGGTCAGTGCTGGTACTGCCGCAACGGCCAGCCGTACTACATGTGCGAGCGCCTGGAGGACTACGGCAACAGCCTAAACTGCAGCCGCGCGCCCGGCCTGTTCGGCGGCTGGAGCGAGTACATGTATCTGCTCCCGGGCACCCAGCTCTTCCGGGTCCCGGACGAGCTCCCGGACCACGTGGCGGTGCTCACCGAGCCGATGGCGGTCACCCACGGCTTTGACCGGGCCCGCCGGTTGAACGAGACCTTCGCCGAGACAGTGGTCGTGTACGGCATCGGGCCGCTGGGGATGTGCCACCTGATCAAGGCGCGCCTGATGGGCGCCGGCCGGATCATCGCGATCGACCGCTTCCCGTCGCGGCTCGAGCGAGCCGGGGTCTTCGGCGCCAATAACGTCCTGAACGCCTCGGAGATGGACGCGCCGAGAGCTCACCGCACGGGTCCACGAATTGACGGGTGGCCGCGGTGCGGACATGATCCTCGATTGCAGCGGCGTGCCCGAGACGTTCGTGACCAGCCTGCGGATGACCCGGGTGGGGGGCACCGTGGTCGAGGCCGGGGCCTTCGTGGACCTGGGGCCGGTCGAGATCAACCCGAACGCCGACATTTGCACCAAGAACGTCAACGTGATCGGCATCGGTGGTGAGACGGCCGAGAGCTACAAGCCATCGATGAACCTGCTGGTCGGCAACCTCCACCACCTGCCGCTGGATGAGGTCGTGTCTCACCGCCTGCCGCTGGAGCAAGCGCAGGAGGCGGTGGAGCTGGCCCAGCGTGATGAGGCGATGAAGGTGGTCCTCTCGCCCGCCGCCTGAGGCGGACAGAAGCCACCAGCCCATGGCGGCGGTCCTCGGTGGCCTCGGGGCGGCGCTGATCTGGTCAACCGGTGCTGTCTTCACCTCACGCGTGTCTCGGACCGTGGGTCCGATGCGCACTCTTGCCTGGGTGATGCTCATCGGGCTGGTGGTCCTGTCGCTGACCCTGCCCTTCTCGGGCAGTGCCCGCATCTCGCCCCGGTCTGCCCTGTGGCTGGTGCTCGGCGGTGCGGGAAACGTGGTGGGGCTGCTGATCCTCTACCACGCACTGCGCATCGGGCAGATGGGCGTCGTCATGCCGATCGTGGCCACCGAGGGCGGGATCGCCGCCGTGCTCGCGATCATCTCCGGACAGGCGGTGGGAGCACTCCGGGGCGCCGCGCTGGCGGTGACAGTCATCGGAGTGACCCTCACGGGCCTGGGCCGTCGGCCGGATGAGCCGGAACCGGCCGCGGCCTCCGCGGCTGCTGGCGCGCTCATGCCGCAGGAGGAGGAGCCATCCGGGTGGCGCCGGAGCGTCGTCACCGCAGAGGGGGTGATCCCCCCACCCCGCGGCCATCGTGACCGGCGGGCCGCCGCCTGGGCTGTCCTCGGCGCGTTGTCGTTTGGGGTCAGCCTCTGGGGCACCGGGCGCGCGGGCGGCGTCCTGCCCACTGCCTGGGCAATCATGCCTCCACGGGTCATCGGCGTGGTGGCCGTGACGCTGCCGCTGGCCGTCCGCCGGCAGCTGGCCATCCCCCGGTCGACGGTGCCATTGCTCCTGATTGCCGGTGTGCTGGAGGTAGCCGGCTTCTTCAGCTACGCGCTTGGCGCCAAGCACGGACTCGCCGTGGCCGCGGTGATGGCCACGCTCACCGGCGCCTTCGGAGCCCTGACCGGGCGGCTGCTGTACGGCGAGCGGCTGCGGGCGGCGCAGCTGATCGGCGTGGTGCTGATTGTGGCCGGGGTGGCCACGCTGTCCGCGCCAGCTCGGGCTGACCTACCCCTTGACCGCGCCCCCGAGCGTGAACCCGCCGGTGAACAGGCGCGACATGATCGCGTACAGGATGAATACCGGAACGGAGTACAGCAACGAGAAGGCGGCAATGTCTCCGTAGCGGACGTCGGCGGCCCCGATGAACCCGTAGATCGCGATGGGACCGGGCTGCTGGGTCGGATCGCTGATCAACACCAGCGGCACCACGAACGACCCCCAGGCGTTGACGAACGCGTAGATGGCGCCCGCGCCGATCCCGGGCAGCGACAGCGGCCCGACGATCCGGGTCAGGATCTGCCAGGTGCTGGCGTGCTCGATGCGCGCCGCCTCCTCCAGGTCGTAGGGAATGGAGTCCATGAAGTTCTTGATCAGCCAGATCTCAAAGGGCATGGAGGTGACACCCAGAAAAATGGCCGTGGGCAGGATCGAGAGCCAGTTCTCGGTGGCGAACATCTGGTAGATCGGGACGATCAGGATCGACATGGGGATACCCGACAGAAACAGCACGACGAGGAGCATCGGGCCCTTCCACGGGATCCGCCGCCGGGACAGCGCATATGCGGCCAGCGTGGAGGCCGCCGTGGAGACCACGGTGGCCACCGCCGACAGAACGAAGCTGTTCCACAGTGAGGAGAGCTGATCGGACCAGTCGCCGCCTGGAAGTTGGCCAGCGTGAAGTGCGGCCACTCGATGCTCCAGGAGGCGTTACTGTCCAGCGAGGCGGCGACCATCCACAGCATCGGCAGCAGGAAGGCGATGCCCACCGCGGCCAGCAGAAGGTTCCCGGCGCGCCGGCCGGCGGCCGAGGGAGCGGGGACACGCGGCGCCGACGCCGACGGAACCCGGACGTCCCGGTCGGCCGGCCGGGACGCCGGCGACGGCGTTTCCAACGCTTGTACGCGCGGGTCCTCGAATGCGGTCATATGCGCACCTTCGAAGCCCGGACGTAGACGAAGCCAAGGACGGTGGCGATGATCACCATGACGTCTCCGATCAACGCTCCGTACGCCAGGTTGTTGAACGAGAACGCCTGCTGGTAGGAGTAGACGGGCAGGATGTCAGTCGCGGTGCCGGGCGCCCTGGGTCATGATGTAAACGAGGGCGAAGTTGGCAAGCGTGAGGAGCGTGACCAGCAGCACCAGGGTGACGATCGTCGGCCGGAGCATGGGCAGGATGATCCTCCGGAAGCGCTGCACGCGGAGGCGTTCTCCAGGGTGGCCGCCTCCAACATCTCGGCGGGAATGTTGCGCAGTGACGCGGCCAGGACAAGCATGGCGAAGCCGCACTGGGACCAGGTGTTGGCGAGTGTCACGATCAGCAGCGGCGAGCTGTGCAGGAAGTCGGTGCCCGAGGTGTGAAACAGCGTGGCGAACGTGCCGCCGGACGTGGTGGAGGCGTACCAGGTCATGCCAGCGGTCACCGCCGGCATCATCCAGGCCACCACGACCACGCCGCCGACGATGATCCGCACGATCCCGTAGGCGCTGCGCATCAGCATGGCCAGCGCCAGGCCGACAATCACTGTTCCGACGACCGAGCCGCCCACAAAGATCGCCGTCAGCCAGACCGACTTGGGAAAGACCGTGTCGTTGACCAGTTGATGGAGGTTCTGAAGTCGGTGAAGTGGTAGCTACAGGGACGTCGGTCCGACCAATCGCAGGTCGGTGAAGCCAAGAAAGAAGGCATACCCGACCGGGATCAGGAAGAGCACGATGAGAAGCGCCAGGGCCGGCAGGAGAAGCTCAACGCTTCCCCACTGGAACCGCTCATGGTCGAGGCGGCGTCCGGTGGGTATCTCCTGTCGGCTCGGTGACGGCAGCAGCGGGACCGGTGCTCCGCTGGTATCTGCTACAGCCATTCGCTCCTAGCTCTGGTTCTGCCGGCTCCTAGGGCAGCTTCACGGTGCTGCCGGGGAGCTGGTTACTGACGAACGAGCTAGAGCGTGTTCACGGCCGCGCTCACGCTCGTGCTTGGGTTCTGGACGATCTGCCCGTTATTGCTTGAATGATTATATTCGAGGAGAGGGATCGCGAGATGTAGATTCGATTGTGTATGAACATTCGAGCTGCTGTATATTTTTATGTCGCTTCACGTGATGCTTTCTGCTTTCTCTATAGCTAACTTGATGCGCGCTGAGATCCTTGGCGAGATACGTTAGGCTAGTACTGATGCTCATTCTGGTACTGATACCATGTTGAGCGCTGGCGTACGAAGCGCTGATGACTTTTATTGTGTATAATGAGCTGACGATATGCAGCTCTGCGCGAACTGTGAGCTGTGTCACGCGTTGAGCTGAACGAGCGTCTCGGAGGCGCTGACGCTTGTAGATGACTCAGAACGACATAGATTGATCGAGACTTACGACCTGTTGCTTTGATCTGGTCTCGTCGACATGAATTTTCTGCTTGGAGCTGTTGCATAGCGGCGACGTTCAGCACAGGAGACACGCGAGACCTTAGCTGATCTCTCGGCGCGTCAGATGTCGTTCCATTTGCGCGTCACGACCGACACCGACTTCTTGAACTGTCTTGTTGTATAGAGGCGAAGTTTTCTCGCTGTCACGACGTAGACGTGCGTTGAAGCGAACTTCCTCTGGACGACGCGAGGAACTGCTCCACAGGTGTGCTGGGCAAGTAGCTGTCGAGTGGCTACAGAAAGCAGAGCTCTGCCACACCGATCTGACGATGAGGATCTCGGCACGTCGAGCGCTGTCGACGACGAGCGATAAAGCAGGCTCAGCTTATTGACGATGTCGATGTAGCTGCGAGGATCGACACCAGCTGGACTTGATCCCGGGGTTCTGCTGCTCGAACTGCGATTACTGATTCCACCACTTGTTAGTGAGCGCTGTGCTGTCAAACACGTAGGTCGAGCGTAGGCGACCTTGATCGTTTTTGCGTTCTCGGAGCTCCCGCCGCCGGAGTTGTTGCTCGCGCCGCCGCAGGCGGCCACTCCGACGGTGGCTGGCAATGCAAGTCCCGCCGCGCTCCAGCGACGGAGACGACTCAGCCCAATCCTCATGCTCTCTCCTCGTGTTGTCCTCATTGGGCAGCGACAGCGACCGCGGTACATCCCCAACCTCGCGCAGGACGGCCTCCCGATCGATCAGCCGCTGCCGCTGTCGGCGGCGAAGAAGAGAAGGTGACCAGGGTTGAAGGCCAGCTCCACCCGGTCACCGGTTCACGGCAAGAACGAGCGCGGAAACCGCGCTATGACCAGCGCGTCGTGCACTCGTACGGTGGTGAACACCCGTGACAGAGTGCTCGACGACATCCACGATCCCGTGCAGCTGGCCGGTATGAAGCTGAGCTGGCCACGTCACTGGGCGGCCGCAGATCAGCCGGCCGGAGGCCCACCTGAACCGCGCGGGTACCACAGGCGCGGAGCGCCTTGATCTAAAGCGGATGTAGGGCCACCTCCTCAGCGAGCATCCGGATGACGGGCTTGCTCTCCTCTCCGGCGAGCTCGCCGCTGAACAGGTTCATCTTGGGCGAGCCGATGAATGAGGCGACAAAGCTGTTGGCCGGGTTCTCGTATAGGCCGGATGGAGAGACGCATTGCATGACGTCGCCGTCCTTCAGCACGGCCACGCGGTCGCCCATGGTCAGCGCCTCGATCTGGTCATGGGTGACGTAAACCGAGGTAGTGTGGGTCAGGTGACGGTGAAGGCGGATGAGCTCGGCGCGCATCTGCACACGCAGAGCGGCGTCGAGGTTGGACAGCGGCTCTCGAGCAGGAACAGCTGCGGACTGCCGGAGCAGTGGCGCGACCGAGAGCGACGCGCTGGCGCTGACCGCCGGAGAGCTCGTTGGGACGGCGCTTGAGCAGCTTGTCGATGCCCAGCACGTCGGCCACCTCGTCGATCCGTTTGCGCAAATCGTGTCTTGGACTCGCCGCGGCACGTGGGACCGAAGGACAGGTTCTTGTAGACGGTCATGTGCGGGTAAAGCGCGTAGCTCTGGAACACCATCGCCACGTCGCGCTGCCCGGGAGGCAACGTGGTGACGTCGCGATCGCCGAACCGGATGCGCCCATAGGTCGGCCGCTCCAGCCCGGCGAGCATCCGCAGCGAAGTCGTTTTGCCGCAGCCCGAGGGCCCGACGAGGACCAGGAACTCGCCCTCGCGGATATCGCAGGTTGAGGTCGCCGACAGCCGGGCTTCATCGCCGAAGAGCTTCCAGACCTGATCGAAGCGGAACCCTGACGGAGCCTGATCTCATAGGAGCGGGCGGAGGCGCCGGGGGCGGGCGGATCACTTGAGTTTGTGCTGAAGACGCTACCTACAGCAGGGCTCGACAGCAGACGGGCGGCCTCCGGCACTCCAATCTCTGCAGGCACATACGGATCCTCGTGCTCAATGGCAATGGATCGGACGGCAGTGCCCTTCGAGCGAGTTTATGAATCGCGTCCCACCAACCACCGTCATGACCGGCCCCGACGGTAGCGAACTTCCACGGCACCTCCGCAGTGCTCCGGACAACGATAGTCGAGCAGGCCCTGTCGGGCGAGCACCGCTAGATTGAAGACGACGTCCTTGGCGTGCACGTGGCCGACAAGGCCGCGGATCGCGTCGATGACGGCCAGGGCGTCCATCTGCATCCAGAAGAAGTGGCTCGGGTCCACGTTGACCGAAGATTGCCCCAGCTCGGCGACGCGCGAGAACGTCTCGACGTTGTACACCGCGGTGCCAGGATGGAGCTCGAGGCAGATCAGCAGGTCCGGGTGAGTGGCGCGGGCGAACTCGCTGATAGAGCTCCAGTACGGCGCCACCCGCCGCTCCACTCTAGCTCGTAGATCTCCTCCAGGTACGGGAGACAGCCGCCGGCGGCGAAGTGCGGTGTGTGATCAAGACGGCTAGCGCCGGGACAGCCAGCCAGTGCGACCACTCGGTTCACGCCCAGTGAGACGGCGAACCGAATGGTGTCGCGCAGATCGCGGTCTGAGACGGCCACTGTAGATCCGGGTGCAGCGGATTACCCCAAGCGTTCAACGCGACTAGCGAAACCGCGTCTCTCGACTCGCAAACAGCGCTCGCGCGCGCACGTACACTAGCAGCGCCGCGAGGTCGCAATGAGGATGAGGAGCATAGCCGCCACTGCCTAGCTCGACTGCGGTCACTTCGGGCGCCTTCTCGCCAATCGAGCAGCTCCGACAGCGAGCGATCCGAAAAGACTCAGCGACTACCGCCGCGCTAGCAGCGGCTACTCGAGATCCGTAAAAAGCCTCTCGTCCTCAAGAAACTCTCAGCTCAATCTGGAGCGTTCCAAATTGAATGAACTCTACCAACTAGACAAAAATACGTCAAGCGAGGAATGTGTTAAGCGACTCCGACAGAGACGGAGAAGTCCTACCGGACGGAGACGGGAACTGCCCGCGACGCTGAAACCGACCGGCGCGCGAAGAAAAGGTAGAGCGATAGAAACTCGAAAGCGCAAATAGACGGGAACGCGCACGTGACGAGGACAGATGACGGGGTACTCGATCCGCTCGAGCAGCAAGCGCACGGCGCTCTCGGCCTGGAAACGCAGAGGCTGCGACGACCGTGGTCAAAGAGATCCGCTGAGCGCGGCGATAGCGATGTCGTCGAAGCCGATCACTGAGATATCTCCGGGAACTGCAGACAGAGCGCCGCAGGCTTCGAGCAGCGCGATCGCGCCGATGTCGTTGGAGACGAACAGCGCGGTTGGCTCTTCGGATACGAACAGCGCGACGGCCAGTTCTGCCCGCCCCGCATCAGACCGACCCCGGCGTCCAAGAAGACGGACAGCGACGCAACGCCGGCGCGCTACATCGCGGAGCGGTAGCCGGCGTAGCGAGCGCGGTCGCCGCTAGACTCCACCAGAGGAGTACGCACGTAGGCGATACGGCGATGGCCGAGTGACAGCAGATGCTCACTAGCGAGCGAGCCACCCTGCCTATCCTGCGGACCCACGGAGTCGCCCCAGTGCTCGCTGAGCCCGAGGAACACGATCGGCACCCGCTCGCTGCAGCGTTCCCCAAGCTAGACGGGTGCGCCACGAACGCGAGGAACACGATCCCAGCGACGCGATGCTCGAGCAGCGCCTCGACGCCGGGCATAGCGATCTCCTCGGCGCCCTCGATGTTGCAGAACATCGTCGTGTAGCCGAAGCTGAACGCGGCCCGCTCCACCACCTGGGCCATCTGCGCGTAGTAGGGATTGCTGAGATCGCCGAGGAGCACGCCGAGCATCGTCGTGCGCTGCTGGACGAACTGGCGAGCGATCGCGTTGGGCTTGTAGCTAAAGCGCTCGATCGCTGCCAGCACGCGCTCGCGCGTTGCCGCAGACACGTTCTCCACGCCGCGCACGACATTCGAGACAGTCGACTTGGACACTCCGGCCACAGCCGCGACATCGAAAATCGTGGGCGGCCTCCGCGGCTGTCGCGGCTCGCGGCTACCGCGCACGGCGCAGCGGAACTCATTCTGGTGGGAGACTGGGTAGGGCGACAGTGCTGATCACGTAGCGTCTGTCGAATGCCGGGCACAACGGCAGATCATATGGCTTGACACTTTCTCAGCTTCCGGCTAGGGTGAATGGAACGTTCCAGAGAGGAGAGGACTTGATCAAGCTGATCCGAGTGGGTGTAATGGGCTGCGGGTTGATCGCGCAGGTGATGCATCTGCCTTATCTGGCGGAGCTGCCGGACCGCTTCGAGCTCGCGGCGGTCTGCGATCTTTCGCGAGTCGCTAGCCGAGCAGTGCGCTGAGCGCTACGGGGCCAGTCGGTAGTTTACACGCTGGCAGGATCTCGTCAACTGAGATGAGATGGACGCGGTCATGATCGTTACCTCGGGCGATCACGCACCGATCGCGATGGCCGCGGCGCAAACCGGGCTGCACGTGTTCGTCGAGAAGCCGATGGCGCTCTGCAGCTGGCGACTGCGCGCAGATGATCGAGGCCGCCGAAACGCCGGCGTGCAGCTGATGGTCGGCACGATGAAGCGCTACGACCCGGCCTATGAGCGCCTGGGAGAATTGCTCACGAGCTTGCGTCCGGACTTGCGCTTGGTGCGCGTCACGACGCTGGAGTCGCCGTTTGCGCCGTATGTCGCTCACTACCCGCTGTTCGACGGAGAGGAGCGGTGCGCGGACATCCTCAGCGCGCACGGACAGGCCGATGCGCAGCGCGTCGACGTGCGATTGGTGAGGCCGACGAGCAGACTCGGCTGGTGTTATCGCTGGATTCTGCTCGACAACCTCGTGCACGAGTTCAACGCGCTACGCGGCGTGCTCGGTGAGCCGACGGAGGTCGTGTCCGCGGATCTGTCCCGAGACCTGCGTGAGCATCAACCTGCGCTTCGGCGAGACCGACTGCCACCTAACGTGGGTAGATCTGCCAGGGATCGCGCGGTACAGGCAGCAGTTCGCGTTCTACGCGCCGGACCAGCGCCTGACGCTCGAACTGCCGTCGCCGTTCTTGCGCAACGCCCCGAGCCGGCTCCTCGTCGAAGGGCGGCGAGACGGGCACCGCCCACAGCTGGGAGCGCGAGGAGTTCGTGTCGTACGAGGACGCGTTCAAGCGCGAGCTGGCGCGAGTTCGCCGATTGCGTCGCAGCGGCCGTGAGCCACGAACGTCGGGGGCGGACGGGCTCGCAGACGTGCGGCTCTGCGAGGCCGTGGCCCGTGCGAATCAGGGCCTCGATACCGGCGCATCGTGTCGGCCGGCGGCGGCAAGGCCATAAACGATCCTAGACAGGAAGGGCAACCAGGCATGATGAAACGGCCAGATGATCTGAAGCGCGGCGTCACAGCCGGCGAGGCCGGTCGCCGCGTGGGGCGGCATCGTGCTTGCCAACGCCCCGGTCAGCTACGGCGCGTTCGAGATAACGGTCGGAATCGACCCGGACGTGCCCGACCCGCTGACGCTGCTCGACTGGGTGCCGCGACGCCGGCTACGACGGCGTCGATCTCGGCCCGATCGGCTACCTCGGAGACGTCGAGACGCTGCCGGGCAGGCTGGCCGAGCGCGGCCTCGGTCTGGTCGGCGGCTACCTCGAGCTGCCGTTCTCAGCGAGCCCGACAGAATCACCGAGCGAGCTGCCGAACCTGGATGCGCTGCTCGACATCTTCGACCCGTCTCGGGACGGAGGGGCTCGCGCCGAAGCCGACGCTTGCCGACGCCGGCTCCGCGAGTCCGCTCGCGGTACCCGGGCCGCGCGACGCTCGATCGCAGCGTCGGGCTCGACGACGCCGGTTGGGCCCGGTTCGCTGACGGGCTCGGCACGGAGCCGTCGCGCATTGCCGTGCGCGCGGGTATGACCCGACCTTCCACCACCACACCGCGACCTACATCGAAGCGCAGTGGGAGATCGAGCGGCTACTCGAGATCTCCGATGTCGGGCTGTGCCTGGACACCGGGCATCTGCTGCTCGGACGGCGGCGAGCCGATCACGGCGATCCGCGAGTGGGCGGATCGGATCAACCACGTGCACCTCAAGGACGCGCGCCTGCGATCGGCTCGAGGAGATCGTCGCCGAAGGCCGCGCCCGTGCGAGGAGATCTGGCGCCGAAAGGCGTTCTGCGCGCTCGGCGACGGGGACATCGACATCGAGGACGTGCTCGGAGCGCTCGCCGAGATCGGCTACTCGGGCTGGCTCGTGGTCGAGCAGGACGTGCTCCCCGACCCGGACAACCCCAACGAACCGGCGGAGGACCAGCGACGCAACCGCGAATACCTGCGCGGCTCATGGCCTCTGAGCGGGTGCTCATCGCTCTCGTCGGAGCCGGCCGCATGGGCTCGGTTCATCTTGCGGCGCTTCAGACGCGCCGAAGGCGATGCGAGCTCGCCGGCGTGGTCGAGCAGGCCGAGGCCGACCCGGGACGTGGCTGCGGAGACCGGGGTCGTGACCTATACGAGAGGGTCGAGGAGCTGCTCGCCACGCAGAGCAGCCTGACGGCGTACTGATCGCGGCGCCATCTGATCAGCACGCGAAGCTGGTCGCCCAGTTCGCCGGCCGCCGGCATGCCGATGCTGTGCGAGAAGCCGCTCGGGGTCAGCGTCGAGCAGGCGCGCGAGGCGGCTGCGCATGGCCGCCGAGCGCAGGGATCGCTGCTCAGGTTGGCTACTGGCGACGGTTCGTGACCGAGCTGCGGGCGCTGCAGGGAGCGAATCCCCGCCGGCGAGCTCGGCGAGATCATCCAGCTGCTCGCTGCTAGCAGTGGGACCACGAGCTGCCGAGCGAGCAGTTCCGCACCCACAGCGGCGGGCATCGCTGTCGACATGGGCGTGCACGAGTTCGATCAGACGCGATGGTTGCTCGGCCAGGAGTTCGAGATGGGTGGCCGCGACTGCGGCAGGGCCGAGACCCGGGAGCACGCGGCGCACGACCCAGACCACGCGACGATCCTCGGCTCGGATGTCGGCCGGCAGCGCGGCGACGATCTCGCTCGGCCGGCGGTTCCCGCACGAGGACTCGTGCTGGCTCGAGGTGTGGGGGACGGGCGGCTACGAACGGATCGAGTTCATGTGGGACACGGCGGGCAGCGAGGTGTTCGAGGACTCGATGGTGCGACAGGCAGAGGCGTTTGCGCGAGCCATCGCGGAGGTCGAGTGCGAAGGGGCCCGGGGCAACGACGCGGTAGCCGCGCTCAGCAGTCGCCGAGATGGCCGCCGGTCCTGGCCGATGCCGGCTACAGCAGTTACCGCCGACGGTGCGTGTGCGAGCGCTGAGCGGCCTGGCCCGCTGACCGTGAGGTCGGGATCGGGATCATCGGCTACGGCATGATGGGTAAAGCGCACAGCTACGGCTATACGCTGGCGCCGCGCATCCGCCAGCTGACGCTGCCGCCCAAGCCTGCGGGTGATCAGCGGAAGCGACCGGCGAGGCGGTCCAGCGAGGCCGCCGCGCTGTACGGGGTTGAAACGGGCGGTGACGGACTGGCGCGAGGTGATCGAGCTCACCCGAGGTTGACATCGTCGACATCTGCACGCCGCCGGGTACTCACGCGGAGACTGGTTGAGGCAGCAGCCGCAAGCCGGCAAGGCGATCGTGTGCGAGAAGCCGCTGGCCGCCGATTACGACGGACGCGCTGACGTGCCGCCGAGGCGGTCGAGAGCGCGGGCGTGCCGCGACGCGATCGGCTTCAACTACCGCCGGCTGCCCGCCCTGTCGCTGATGAAGCAGATGATCGACGACGGGCCGATCGGGCACGCCGCGGCTGTGGCGCGGGCATTGGCTGTCGGACGAGTTCTGGATCCGGAGATCCCTTTTGACTGGCGATTTCGACCGCGGCCGAGGGGGCGAGCACGATCGCCGACCTCGGGGCGCATCTGATCGACATGGCCGGGTGGATGATCGGCGCAGTCGAATCGGTCAGCGCGCAGTCCGGAACTTCACGAGCGCCCGCGCGAGCCCGGTCGGCGCGACCGCGGTCGCGAGTTGACGACGACGACGCGTCCTCGGCTCTGCTGCGTTTCCGCGGCGGCGCACTCGGGGTGTTTGAGACAACGAAGGTTGCGCCGTGTCGCCCGTGCGATTTCACAGTCGAGGTGAACGGCACGCGGGGAACGCTGCGTTTCGACTACGGCCGATTGAACGAGCTGTGGTACGGCAACACCGAGCGAGCCGCCGGAGCTGTACGGCATGCGCTGGATCCGCGCCGAGCACGCCGAGCACCGCAGACCGGGGGCTGGTGGCCGATCGGCCAGGGCATCGGCTACGGCGCGAGCTTCGTCAACAGGCGGCAGAGCTGCTGGAGCAGTGGCCGGACGGCGAACTGGACCCGGATCTGGAGACGGGGCTCGCAGGTCCAGGCGGTGTGCGAGGCGATCGAACAGAGCAGCGGCGGAGCGGCGTTGGGTGGATGTGGCGGAGATGCGCGGGGACGCAGGCGGCGGGAAGTGAGCGCTGAGCTTAAGTCGCCAGGCGCTGGTTCGCTTCTCGGCGCCAGCGGATAGAACGCGACGGGCGGCGGGAACGGTTCTTGCGGGGCTGGGATCTTCGGTCAGGCAATGTCGCGGGGCTGGGAAGGCCTGCAGCAGTACGGACGAGCTCCTACCAGCCCGGCCCGCAATGAGCAGGCCATGGGCATCGCTTCGGCCTACGCACGCCAGCGCAATCGCCTCGGGACCTTTGCCTGCACCTCGTCCGTCGGCCCGGGGCGACGAACATGGTAAGGGCGGGCCTGGCCACGATCAAGCCTCCGGTGCTGCTTCTGCCCGGCGACACGTTCACACGCGAAAGACCACGCCCGGTACTGCAGCAGCTCGAGGTCACACGACGCGACCGTTTCGTCAACGACTGCTCCGTCCGGTCTCGCGCTCTACGAGCGGGTAGAGCGACCGAGCAGCTGATACAGCGGCGCTGGAGGCGATGAGGGTGCTGGCCGACCGGGCGAGAGGGCGCGGTCACGCTGGCCTGCCCGAGGATGTGTAGGGCGAAGGCCAGCAGCTGCCAGGCAGCGTTCCTGGAGCCGCGGGTGTGGACGGTGTACCGCCAGCCAGGTCCCGGGAGGCGCTCGTCCGCTCGCTCGCAGCTGATCCGCGGCGCCCAGCGCGCGTTGCTCGTGGCCGGCGGCGGGCTCATCTACAGCGAGGCACCGCGGCGCTGCGGGCGTTGGTGGATGCGACGCGGCATCCCGGTGTGGAGACGCAAGCCGGGCGCGGAGCGCTGGTTTGCGGAGCACCCGCTGCGCACTGGGGGCGTTGGGGGCAACCGGGACTGCGGCCGCAATCAGCTTGCCCGGAATGCCGACGTTGTCATCGGCGTGGGTACCCGCTGGTCGGATTTCACCACCGCATCCAAGTCAGCGTTTCAGGATCCCGACGTCCGGTTCGTCAACGTCAACGTCGCCGGGTTCGACGCGGCCAAGCACGCCGGCCTGCCGGTGCTCGGCGATGCCCGGACGGTGCTGGAGATGCTGGCCGAGGCGCTCGCCGGCTGGCGGGTGGACCCGGACTGGGAGGCGTCGGCGACCCATGCCGCCGGGGCCTGGGCCGACGAGGTGGCGCGCCTGGTGGCGACGCCGGGCGAGGGCGGGGTGCCCTCCCAGGCACAGGTGATCGGCGCCCTGAACGATGCCGCCGGTGAGACCGGCGTGCTGGTGTGCGCCGCCGGCTCGGCCCCCGGGGACCTGCACAAGCTGTGGCGGGCGCGGGATCCCAGGGCAAGGGCTATCACGTCGAGTACGGCTACTCCTGCATGGGCTATGAGATCCCGGGAGGCATGGGGGTCAAGCTGGCCGCACCGGACCGGCGGGTGCTGGTGCTGGTGGGCGACGGCTCGTATCTCATGCTCCCGCGGCGAGCTGGTCACTGCCGTGGCCGAGCGGGTGCCGATGACGATCGTGCTGGTGGACAACCAGGGCTACGCCTCGATCGGCGCACTGTCACGCTCGCTGGGGTCGGCCGGCTTCGGCACCCAGTACCGGTATCCAGTCGATGGTGTCTCGCCGGTTGACGGCTTGGCCGCCGATCCGCTTCCGCTGGACTTGGCGGCCAACGCGGCCAGCCTCGGGGCCCGGGTCGTCCCCGTGCGCACCGTCGACGAGCTGCGCGCCGCGCTGGCCAACTGCGCCGGGGCGGACGGGCCCGTGGTCATCCACATCACGGTCGATCGCTACGCCGGCGTTCCCGCGTACGACGGCTGGTGGGACGTGCCGGTGGCCGAGGTCGCCGAACCGCCCGCGGTGCGGGCCGCGGGAGGGCTACGACCAGGCCGTCGACCCGGCGGATGGATGGGAAGAGGCCTAGAGTGAAGGAGACCATTGGCTGATCTGCTCGTCCACCCCTCCTCCCCCACCGCCGACGGCACCATCCTCTCGGTGACCCCGGAGTCAGCCGGCTGGGAGCACGTGGGCTTTGAGGTGCTGCGACTGACCGGTGGGGTGACCGCCGAGCGCGACTGCGGGGACCGGGAGCTGTGCGTCGTCGTCGTCAGCGGAACCGCCGACGTCTCGTCGCCCCACGGGGAGTGGACCGGACTGGGCGGGCGCAGCGATCCCTGGTCCGGGCCCCCGGAGGGGGCCTACCTGCCGCCCGGATCCCGCGTGGCCCTGTCCGGCGAGGGCGAGGCGGCGCTCTGCTGGGCGCCGGCGCCCGGCGGGGGAGCCGCGGCGCGGCGACTGCCCTCCGAGAGTATGGCGGTGGAGGTCCGGGGATACGGCGATCAGGAGCGATCCGTCGCGGGCATCCTGCTCGCCGACCGCGAGGCCGAGTCACTGCTGGTGTCCGAGACGTTCACCCCCGGCGGCAACTGGTCGTCGTATCCGCCGCACAAGCACGACGTCGACGACCCGCCCTCAGAGACGCTGCTGGAGGAGACCTACTACCACCGGCTGCGCCGGCGGGAGGGGTTCGGCCTGCAGTGGATGTACACGGCCGACCGATCCCTGGATGAGGCGGTCAGCTTCGGCGACGGGGACTGCGTGCTGGTGCCCCGCGGCTTCCACACCGTCTCCGCGCCTCCGGGCTACGACCTGTACTACCTCAACGTGATGGCTGGTCCACGCCGGCAGTGGGCGGTCGTCAATGATCCTGACCACGAGTGGCGCCTGGCGCCCTGAAACCCTGTGACGTGAGGAAGAGCTGATGGCGACAACGGCAACGCGCGTGTTGGACAACTACATCGCCGGGCGCTGGACGCCGGCCGAGGCGGCCACGGAGCTGCTGGATGTGACCAACCCGGCCACCGGTGAGGTCCTGGCCCGCGTTCCCCTGTCGGGCGCCGCCGACCTGGACTCGGCGGTGGCCGCGGCGCGGGAGGCGCTGCCGGAATGGCGGGCGGTGTCGACCATCGCCCGGGCCCGCAAGCTGTTCGAGCTGCGCGAACGCCTGGTGGCGCGCGCCGATGATCTGGCCCGGTCGGTGACCACCGAGATGGGCAAGACGATCGCTGACGCCTCGGCTGAGGTGGCCCGGATGATTGAGATGGTGGAGGCGGCCTGCGCCATCCCCACCACCATGCAGGGCCGCATCCTGGAGGACGTCAGTCGCAACATCGATGCCGAGACCATCCGCCAGCCGGTGGGGGTGTGCGCGGCGATCGTGCCCTTCAACTTCCCGGCGATGGTCCCATTCTGGTTTTTGCCGTTCGCCATCGCCTGTGGCAACACGTTCGTGCTCAAGCCGTCAGAGCAGGTGCCGCTCACGCAGCAGATCGCGTTTGAGGAGCTCGACGCGCTCGGATTGCCCGAGGGCGTGGTCAACCTGGTCAACGGCAGCCGCGAGGTGGTGGAGGGCATCCTGGACCATCCCGGCATCGACGCCGTCTCGTTCGTCGGCTCAGCACCGGTGGCCAAGATCGTCTACGAGCGCGCCGCCCGGTCAGGCAAGCGTGTCCAGGCGCTGGGCGGGGCCAAGAACCACATGGTCGTCATGCCCGACGCGGTCATCGACAAGACCGTGGACGGGATTCTGGGCTCGGCGTTCGGCGCGGCCGGCCAGCGCTGCATGGCCGGCTCGGTGGTGGTCACCGTCGGCGATGCCCATGAGCAGCTGATGGGGCCGCTGGTCACCGCCACCCGCCGGCTGCAGGTCGGCAACGGGATCGATGAGCGTTCCGACGTGGGCCCGGTCATCTCCGGCGCGGCCCGCGACCGGATCGCCGAGTGGATCGACCGCGGGCTGGCCGCGGGGGCCAAGCCGGTCGTCGACGGCCGGAGCGTGGCCGGCGAGGGACTCTCGCCTGACGGCGCCTATCTGGGTCCGACCATCCTCGACGGTGTCACCCCGGAGATGGACATCGCCCAGGAGGAGGTGTTCGGCCCGGTGCTGTGCATCATCCAGGCGCCCACGCTGGACCAGGCCATCCACATCGTCAACTCGTCCCGGTTTGGCAACGGCACATCGATCTTCACCGAGTCCGGCGCGTCCGTGCGCCGCTACCGCCACGAGGTGGAGGCCGGAATGATCGGCGTCAACATCGGCGTCGCCGCCCCGGTCGCGTTCTTCCCCTTCTCCGGCTGGAAGGACAGCTTCCTCGGCGACCTTCACGCCCACGGCCCCGACGCGGTGGAGTTCTTCACCCGCAAGAAGACCATCACCAGCCGCTACTTCTCCAGCGGCCAGGGTTCCGGCACCTACTTCGTGGAGCGCTGAGCGGTCAGCGCCCGGTACAGGGCGTTGGCGCTGGCCCCGGTGAGCTCGGCCACCACGGCGGCCGCCGGCCGGGGCTTGGCGCCGGCCGCCACCAGGCGGGTGAGGGCGGCCAGCGGGCCGTCGAGGTCAGGGGCAGTCTCGTCCGCGGGGCCGATCACCAGCACAATCTCCCCCTTGGGCGGCTCGTCCCGGTAACGCTCGGCCAACTCGGTGGCCGGTCCACGGATGACCTCCTCGTGAACCTTGGTCAGCTCCCGGCAGACGGCCACCGGACGGTCCGGGTCAAGCTCGGCCAGGGTGCGCAACGTGGCGCCCACCCGCCGGGGCGACTCAAACGCCACCACCGTCTGCGGGGTCTGCAGGACGCGCTGCAACTCCCCCCGCTTGCGCGGCAGAAAGCCGACGAACTGCCAGCGCTCCGCCGGCAGGGCACTGGCCACCAGGGCGCTGAGCGCCGCCGACGGGCCGGGCAGCACCTCCACCCCCAGGCCGGCGGCGACACAGGCCTGGACCAGGACCAGGCCCGGGTCGGAGACGAGCGGCATGCCGGCGTCGGAGACGAGCGCCACCACCGCGCCCTCCCCCATCCGGGCCACCAGCTCCTCGGTCCGCTGGCGCTCGTTGTGCTGGTGGTAGGAGACCAGGCGCCCGGCGACGCCGTAGCGGTCCAGGAGCACCCGGGTGCGCCGGGTGTCCTCGCAGGCGACGATGTCGGCCTCGCGCAACGCGGCCAGCACCCGGAGGGTCACGTCCTCCAGGTTGCCGATCGGCGTGGGACACACCACCAGGCGGCCGCGGGTGCCGGTCACCCCCGTCACCCCACCATCTCCTCGGTCTGGGCCAGCCCCTCATAGGCCAGCGCGGCGGCCCCCACCATCCCGGCCTCGATCCCGAACCGGGCGGCGACGATCTGCAGGTGCTCGCCGAAGTACGGAAGCGTGCGCTCTCGGACGATGGCGCGGGCGGGCGCCAGCAGGAGCTCGCCGGCGGCGATCACCCCGCCGCCGACCACCACCATCTGCGGGTTGAAGATGTTGGCCAGGCTGGTGATGACCACGCCTAGCCGCTCGCCCAGCAGCTGGATCACCTCCCCGGCCGCCGCATCGCCGTCATGAGCGAGCTCGGTGACCAGGGGACCGGCCAGCGACTGGCCGCCCTGCAGGGCGCGTCCCAGGCCGGAGTCCGGTCGCTCCTGGGCCAGGCGGGTGGCCTCCCGGACGAGCGCGGTTCCCGACACATAGATCTCGGCGCAGCCCCGGCCGGGGCAATTGTCCGAGCACGGCGGCCCGTCGAAGTCGATCTCCATGTGGCCCAGCTCGCCGGCCCCGCCCCGGGCGCCCCGGTACAGGCGACCGCCCAGAATGAGCCCGCCTCCGATCCCGGTGCCGAGCGTGAGCACCACCACGTCGTCGAGCCCCCGGGCGGCACCGGCCCGGTGCTCGGCCAGCGCCGAGGCGTTGCCGTCGTTGTCGACAAACACCGGCAGGCCGACCCGTTCGGCCATGACATCGGCGAAGGCCACGTCGGCCAGCGGCGTGTGGATGCCGGCCGCCACCTTGCCCGTGGTGCGGTCGACGAGCGCGGGCAGACCGAACCCCACGGCGGCCACCTCGGCCCCAGCCGATTCCCGGGTTTCGTTAACCGCCTGCACACATAGATCCAGCAGGGCCCGCTGACTGAGGCCCGAAACCGAACGATGCAGCCGGTGATGAACGCCTAACCTAGGGTCCACCGCACCCGCGAGGAGCTTTGTGCCGCCCAGGTCGACGCCGATGGTGCGGCGCGCGGACATGCCGTCACTATATGCAGACCTAGATGCCCAGCAACCGCTCAAATAGAACGCCCACCGAGGACCCGCCCTACCGGGTCTACGGCCCCGGCCGGGATGGCGGCGGCTCCCAGGGCGGCCGCGGAGCCGAGGGGTTTGATGGCGGAAACCAGCCGTACAAGGTCTACCGCTCGCTCCCGCGGGGGCTGCGCTCGCGGCTGCGCGGTGAGGAGGACGACCTGGAGCTGGAGCGCCAGCGGGGCGGTGGAGGTCGCGGCGGGCGGCCGGGCGGCCCCTCCCGCCGGGGTGGCCTGGATCGCTTCGCCGGGGAGCCCTGGTGGCGTCGTCAGCTGCGTCCCCGCCGGCTGATCCTGTGGGTGGTGGGCCTGATTGCGGGCTGGCTGCTGCTCTCCTTCGTCCTGTTCATGATCAGCGCGTCCACCCATAGCGGGGGCTCGTTGCCGGCCTCGGCCCAGGCGGCCCTGACCCCGGGCGGCAACATGCTCACCGGGACCGACACCGTGCTGGTACTCGGCACCGACCAGCGGCCGAAGGGCACCCATGAGGCCGGCGCCAACACCAGCGACGCCGGCAGCCGCACCGACACCATCATGCTGTGGCGGATCGGCGGCGGCACCTCCCGCCGGCTCTCCATCCCCCGGGACACGCTGACGACGATCCCCGGCTACGGGCAGCAGAAGATCAACGCCGCCTACGCCATCGGCGGCCCCAAGCTGGCGATTCAAACGGTGGAGCGGTTCACCGGAATCAAGATCAATCACCTGATCATCGTCAACCTCGCCAACTTCCCCAGGTTCATCGACGCCATCGGCGGGATCAGCATCAAGACCGGCCGGATCTGCTCGCAGATCAGCGGTGGCGCCGCCAACGGTGGGTGGACGCTCAACCTGCGCCCCGGGGTCCATCAACTCACCGGCATCCAGGCGCTGGTGCTGGCGCGCACACGGGAGAACAGCTGCAACGCGGCCAGCAGCGACCTCACCCGTGAGGCCTACCAGCAGAAGATCCTCAACGCCATCAAGGGCAAGCTGACCTCGCCGTCCTCGTTCTTCCACCTGCCGTGGGCGTCCTGGTATGCCCCCCAGGCGGTCCGCACCGACATGGGCGGCCTCACCCTGCTCCAGCTGTTTGCCGCCGCCGAGATCGGCGGGTCGGCGCCGACCGACATCCTCAAGCCGACCGGCGCGGCCGACGTGCCCGGCGTTGGCAGCTCACTGGTGGCGTCGCCGTCAGATGTTCACCACGCGGTGAACAAGCTGATGAACGGCTGAGGCGGGCGCGGCTGCACCGGGGGGTCTTGGCGGCTCAGTCGTCTATAGGACGCACCAGGCGCCAAAGCCCTGACGGGCCGCGGCCGTCAGCTGCCGGTGGAAGCCTTGGTCTCGGACTTCTTGGACCCGGAGCCCGAGGAGCCCGAACCGGAGCCGGAGGAGCCGGACGAGCCGGAGTCCGAGTTCGAAGAGGACGACTTGGAGTCCGAGCTGCCGGACTTGGAGTCGCCGGAGCCGCTGGAGCTGTCGCTCTTGGCGGCCTCCTTCATCTCTCGGGAGCGCTTGCGGGTGCCGTAGTCGGTGTTGTAGAAGCCAGAACCCTTGAAGTGGACGGCGACCGGATGGAACACCCGCTGCACGGGCGTCCCGCAGACCTCGCACTCGCTCACGGGATCATCGCTGATGCGCTGCATCACCTCAAAGGTGTGCCCCTTCTTGCAGCGGTACTCGTAGATCGGCATGACTTCACAGAATATAGCCCAGGCCCTTGGCACTCACGCATGGAGAGTGCCAAGGGAGCGCCGGGCCAGGCCCCGGCCAGGCCGGGGCCGGCGAGCCAGGGTGGACGGCTAGGATCAGCCGCCCATGACGACCGAGATGCCCACCGACGACGCCGTGACCATGGAGAAGATCGTCTCGCTGTGCAAGCGGCGGGGCTTCGTCTTCCAGAGCAGTGAGATCTACGGCGGGATCGGCTCCAGCTACGACTACGGCCACTACGGGGTTCTGCTCAAGAACAACGTCAAGGCTCAGTGGTGGCGGGCCATGCTCCAGGAACGCGACGACGTGCTGGCGCTGGACTCGGCGATCATCCAGCACCCGCGCACCTGGGAGGCGAGCGGCCACCTGGCCGGCTTCACCGACCCGCTGGTGGACTGCCGCACCTGCAAGCTGCGCTTCCGCGCCGACCACCTCGCCGTTTCGGCCTGCGGCCGCAAGCCGTCCAAGCACCCCGGCGAAACGCCGGAGTGCGATCTCACCGAGGCCCGCGACTTCAACCTCATGTTCGAGACCACGGTGGGGGCGGTCAAGGAGGAGGGCTCCACCGTCTACCTGCGTCCCGAGACGGCCCAGGGCATCTTCCTCAACTTCCGCAACTACCTGCAGTTCGGCCGTAAGAAGCCGCCGTTTGGCATCGCCCAGATCGGCAAGAGCTTCCGCAATGAGATCACCCCAGGCAACTTCATCTTCCGCACCCGGGAGTTTGAGCAGATGGAGATGGAGTTCTTCGTTCCGCCGGCCGAGTCAGATCGCTGGTTTGAGTACTGGCTGAGCGAGCGCCATGACTGGTATCTGCGGCTGGGGATCCGGGCCGACCACCTGCGCCTGCGCCCCCATGACGCCGACGAGCTCTCGCATTACTCCAGCGGCACCAGCGACGTGGAGTACCTGTTCCCCATCGGCTGGCAGGAGCTGGAGGGGATTGCCAACCGCGGGGACTACGACCTGACCAAGCATGCCGAGTTCTCCGGCCAGAAGCTGGAGTACGTGGACACGGCCAGCGGCGAGCGCTACGTCCCCCATGTGATTGAGCCCGCGGCCGGCGCCGACCGGGCCACGCTGGCGTTCCTCGTCGACGCCTACGACGAGGACGAGATTGAGGGTGAGCGCCGGACCGTCCTGCGCCTGCACCCGCAGCTGGCCCCGGTCAAGGTGGCCGTCCTGCCGCTGGTGCGCAAGGACGGGCAGCCGGAGCTGGCCGAGCGGGTGTATCGCTCGCTGCGCGGGCGCGTCCAGGCCGAGTACGACGCCGGCGGCGCCATCGGCCGCCGCTACCGGCGCCAGGATGAGATCGGCACCCCGTGGGCGGTCACCATCGACCACCAGTCCCTCCAGGACGACACGGTCACCCTGCGGGACCGGGACAGCCTGGCCCAGGACCGGGTCCCCATCGACGACCTGGGGGATGAGATAGAGCGGCGCCTGCGGGCTCCCTGGATCTCGCCGAAGGTCCCCAGCGCCGACCCCGGCGCCTGACCCCCGCGGCTCAGCACCCGGTGCGGTGGGGCCCGGTCAGCCGGGAGAAGTCGATGGTCACCGGGTGCGGCGACGCAGACGCCTGGACCGGCGGACGCGGCGCCGGTCGATGAGCAGGGTCACCCCGCAGGCCAGAAGGGCCAGGATTGCGATCAGGCCCACCGTGGCCACGCCGGAGATGACGATCACCAGCAGGGCGGCCACGATTATGGCGACCAGAAATTCCAGAAACAGGGGATGGACGTTCACAGCGGGAGCCTCCGGAATACCGAGCGAGGCAGGTGGCGTAGGACAGCGAACACGTATCGCAGGCGGCCCGGTACCCAGATGGTGTGCGCGCGCCCGGCGAGGGCCTGGACGGTAGCAGCGGCCACCTCCTCCGCCGTGACCGACATCGGCGCCGGATCCAGGCCGGCCGTCATCCGGGTGGTGACGAAACCGGGGCGGACGACGAGCACACGCACACCGGTCCCGGCGGCAGCATCGGCCAGGCCCTGGGCGAGGCCGTCCAGGCCGGCCTTGGCGGCGCCGTAGATGGCGTTGGAGGCGCGGACCCGCTCGCCGGCCACCGAGGAGAGCACCACCAGCGTCCCTCGGTCCTGGGCGCGCAGGCGCCGCAGCGCGGCCAGCAGCAGCGACCCGGCGCCGACGAAATTGACCCGCATGATCTCGGCCGCCTCGCTCGGATCGGCGTCCAGCCCGGCCTGGGCCCCGAGCTGACCCACGGCGTCGATGGCCAGGTCGATCCCGCCCAGGGCCTCGGCGGCCCGGGCCACGGCCGGATCATGGGCGGGGAGGTCATCGGCATCGACGATCTCGCTGGCGGCGGTGGCGACCCCGGCCCGCTCCAGCTCCGCGGCGGCGGCCTGGAGCCGGGCGCCGTCCCGGCCCACAAGCGCGGCGGTCACCGGGCCGTCCTGGCCCAGCCTGCGGAGGATGGCCAGTCCGATCTCCGAGCTTCCGCCGAGCAGGAGCACGCGGGTGGCGGCCGCGCTCATCCCACCAGCCCCGTGCGCACGGCCAGGTCTGAGCGCCAGCGGCCCTCGGGATCGGCAGCATCCCGGATCCCGCGCCACTCTCCCAGCCGCGGATACATGGCGGCCAGCGTCTCCGGGCGCAGCCGGGCGTCCTTGGCCAGGTAGACGCGGCCGCCGGCTTGGACCACCATCTCATCCCAGCGCTCCAGCAGGGCCATCAGCCCCGGCGCCCGGCGCGGCAGGTCCATGGCCAGGGTCCAGCCCTCCATGGGGAAGGACAGCGGACAGGCGTTGGCGGGACCGAAGTCCTTGAGCACGGCCAGATAGCACGGCACCGGCGAGCGGCGCAACTGGACCAGCACCTGCTCCAGCGCGGTCTCCTGGCCGCGCGGCACCACCAGCTGGTACTGGACGAACCCGCCAGGCCCGTACAGCCGGGGCCAGGCGTCCAGCACGTCCAGCGGGAACATGTGGGGGCCGAACGGCTCCAGCTCACCCCGGGACCGGGCGGGGGTGCGACCGAAGCGATACGCGTTGTAGGCGCGGACGACCTCAGGGCGGAGCAGCGCGCCCGGCCACCGGGGTGGAATCCGCAGGCGGCCGGCGACCGTGGTGGCGGCGCCCGGGTGGCTGTCCCCGGCCTCGGCCGGGGCAGCGTCCGCCCGGGTGACGACCCCCCGGGCCAGTCCCGGCCCCAGGAGGTCCAGCCAGGCCACCCGGTGGGGGCCACCGGGCGCGTCCAGGGCGGCGAAGGCTTCGTCCAGGGCATTGACGCGGTCGGTGTCGACGGCGAGCAGCGGGCTGGGCAGCGCGCGCAGGCTGATCTCGGCCCACAGGATGACGCCGGTCAGCCCCATCCCGCCGACGGTGGCGGCGAACAGCTCGTGCTCCGGAGTCAGATCGTGGATCTCGCTGTCGGCGGTGAGCAGGCCGAGTGCCCGCACGTGCGCTCCGAACGTCCCCACGGCGCCGTGGTTCTTGCCATGGATGTCGCAGGCGATCGCCCCGCCGACGCTCACGTGCTGAGTGCCGGGGACGACCGGGAGCACCCAACCGGCCGGCTGAAGCGCGGCCAGCAGCCGTCCGAGCGTGACCCCGGCCTGGGCGCGCACCACGCCGGATTCGGCATCCAGGACGAAGTCGGTCAGGCGCGTCGTCTCCAGCACCAGGCCGCCCGCCAGCTGGGCGGCGTCGCCATAGCTGCGGCCCATCCCGCGGGGGAGGGCCCGGCCGTCGGTGCCACGCACGGCAGCCCGGGCGCTCTCCACGGTCTCCACCCGCATCACGGCCGCCGGAGATCTGACCCCGCCGCCCCAGCCGGTCAGGGTCGTCTCGGTGGGGACGGGCGCTGCGGGCAGGGCCGCGGTGCTGAGCGCCGCGGGCTCAGCCAGCGGCATTGACGCCCAGCGCAAACAGCACCAGCCAAGCCAAGCCGGCCGCGGCCAGAATCCGGTCCGACATCAGAACCTCCTCCGGAGCCTCCCCGCCGCCGTTGCGCACCACCCGGCCGTAGCGAATCAGGCACACGGCAAACGGGACCACCGTTAGGGGGCGCCACGGAACGCCGTTGACCGAGGGGAGCTCAAACACCCACACCGAGTAGGCGAACAGCGCGCCGGCGGCGCTCAGGCTCAGCAGCAGCCGGAGGCGCCGGGGGGTGTAATGGCGCATGACCGCCCGGGCGCTCTGCCCGGACGAGCTGGTCCGTATCGACTCCGCCAGCCGCTTACCCACCGCGACAAAGATGGCGGCGAACGTGATCACCAGGATGAACCACCGCGACAGGCTGACCGGTGCCGCCACCCCACCGGCGACCGCCCGCAGCACAAAGCCGCCGGCGAGGGCCACCAGGTCAAGCACCGCAATGTGGCGCCACACCCAGGTGTAGGTCACGGTCAGGGCCACATAACAGAGGGCGACGACCGTCAGCAGCGGAGTCACCGCCGAGGCCAGAATGAGGCCGCAGAGCATGAGCACGATGCCGTAGATGACGGCTTGACGGGGTTCTATCTCGCCCGCCGCCACCGGACGGAAGCGCTTGCGCGGGTGTTGGCGGTCCTCGTGGCGGTCCCGGACGTCATTGAGCGCGTAGATGCTGGCCGAGACCAGGCAGAACACGATCGCCGCCACCACCACCCGGATCGGCACGTCGTCATGGCCCAGCGCACCGGCGGCGCCGGGCGCGGCGATGACGAGCGCGTTCTTGACCCACTGCTTGGGCCTGGCGAGGGCGAGGAGCGCCCGACGGCGGCTGCGGCTGGGCCGCAGGGGCGTGACCACGGCGGCCTGGCCCGGCGTGCTGGAGCGTCGTGCGGCCGCGGGCATCAGAGGGTCAGACGCGTGCCTCATCGGCACGGAGCCTCCTTCGACGGACCGCATTGCTCACAAAGTATGAGCGGTGCCTGAACCAAACTTGTCGAGCTCATGAGTAACTTCTCAGTCAGTTTTTACTCTCGTTCCGCAAAACCGGTGACAGGATTCTGAGGGTGTCTGTCGAGACCAAAGCTCCCGTGCGGCCAATTCCAAGTCGTCGCCGGCCGCCCAGCCGGCGGTCGACCCCGGACCGACCGCCGCGCCGTCGTGCTCGTCGCATTATCGCGATCGCAGCCGGTCTGGCGCTGCTGCCGGCACTCATCTCTTACGTCGGGATGGCGATGACTCCTTCCAACAGCAGCCTCTCCATCAACTCCGTGGAGTGGCTCCGGGACAACGGCCTGCGCGGCTTGGTCAACCAGGTGGAGTCGATCTACTACTCGCTCAACGCCCCGTCGACCGGCGGTCCGGCCCTGCGCAAGCTGCCCCAGCAGTCCTCGGTGAACACCGGCCATGGCGGCCGGGTTCCCGTGCATTACTACCGCCCGCACCGGATCCGCCCGGTGATTCACCCGGCGCTGCCCGGCGAGGGCGCCTGGCGCGCCACCTTCGCCGACGGCGGCACCCGGCCGCCGGTCCTGATCACCAGCTTCCGGCCCAACCCGCTGTATCCGCAGCTGGTGGCCGGGGTGGCCTGGATCGATAGCTCACGCACGTCCACCTGGCTGTATCCGGGCGCCCAGGAGCCGGCGGTGGCCATGCCCTCCCGGGGGCCCGAGGAGGTGCCGATGCACCTGCGGGGCAAGCTGGTGGCCACGTTCAACAGCGGCTTCAAGCTGGCTGACTCCGGCGGCGGTTTTGCCAGCGGCGGCCACACGTACGCGTCGCTCAAGAACGGGCTGGCCACGTTCGTCCGCTACACCGACGGCCGGGTCGACGTCATCAACTGGACGAGCGGGCCGACCGCTCCCGCCGACGTGGTGTACGCGCGGCAGAACCTGCCCCTGATCCTGGACAACGGCCAGCTGAACCCCAACCTGTCGACCGGCCCCGAATGGGGGGCGACGCTCGGCAACGCCATCCAGGTCTGGCGCTCCGGGGTGGGGGTCGACCGCCGCGGCAACCTCATCTATGCTGCCGCCAACTACCAAACGGTCGCCTCGCTGGCCGGGATTCTCAAGCGGGCCGGCGCCGTTCGGGCGATGGAACTGGACATCAACTCCTACTGGCCGAGCTTCATCACCTATCGGTATCCAGGCGCCCAGCACGCGGCCAATCTCCTGCCGGACATGACTCGGTCGCCGCAGCGCTACCTCACGCCCGACGACCGGGACTTCTTCGCCGTCTACGTCAAGTGATCCCGGGGGCCGCGGGCGCCGCGGCCCTGGCGGTCATCCTGGCCGGGTGCGTGGCGGCCGCGGCGACGCCGGCGCGGCCGCCGGTCGCCCCGACGGCGGCGCGGCCGGCCGCGACGTCACCGACACCGGCGGCACCGTCGACACCGGCGGCACCGTCGACACCGGCGGCACCGTCGACACCGGCGTCCCCGCCGTATGCGGTCGGCGAGCGGACCATCACCTTCGTCGATCCGGCTCGGATCGTGAAGTACCCGGGCGAACCGGCCGAGCCGCGCACCCTGGTGACCGTCGTTCGCTATCCGGCGGTCGGTTCGCCCTCCCGGGTCGACGTGCGCAACGCGGCGCCCGCGGCCGGACCGTTCCCGCTGGTTGTTTTCGGCCACGGCTTTGCGGTGACCCCGGCCACCTACTACCGGCTGATGCGGGCGTGGGCACAGGCCGGCTACGTGGTGGCGGCGCCCGTCTTCCCGCTGGAGAACGCCCATGCCCCCGGCGGGCCGGATGAGTCCGATCTGGTCAACCAGCCCCGGGACATGAGCATCGTGATCTCCGGGATGCTCGCCGCCAGCGCGGACCCCCACAACCTCCTGGCCGGGACCATCGCGCCCCGGGCGATTGCCGTCAGCGGCCAGTCCGATGGGGGCGAGACGGCGCTGGCCGTGGCCTATGACCGTCACTACCGGGACCCGCGCGTGCGCGCCGCGGTGATCATGTCCGGGGCGCAGATCCCGGGCCTGCACACGCTCACCTTCCCGCACGGGGCGCCGCCTCTGCTGGCCACCCAGGGCACGGCCGATCGGATCAACCTCCCCTTCCACACCTACGACTTCTTCCGCGTGGCCCGGCGCCCCAAATACCTCCTGTCGCTGACCGGGGCACCGCACCTGCCGCCCTACACCACCGAGGAGCCCCAACTGAGAATTGTGGAACGGGTCTCCGTCGCCTTCCTGAATCGGTACCTCAAGGGTGACTCCGCCGCTGTCAGCCTGCCGCGCGCCGACGACCGAAGGACCACGGCCGTCCTGACCGCCGACCCGTAGATCAGCGCAGCGTCCCGGTGGCCTGCAGGCTGAAGCCGCCCGGGACCGCCGCCGCGTTGACCCCCTGCACCGCGATATCCGGGCTGTGGAACAGGGTGAGCGTGGCCAGCGCCCCCAGGGGAACGTCCGGCGCGGCCACCAGGTCACCGTTGTGGGCGCTGACGATGAAATCGACGGAGAGACCGAGCAGCGAGGAGGTTCCGCGCAGGGTCAGCTGACCGTCGGCCGAGGCCACCGGCGTGACCGTGCTCAGGATCGGCAGCACCGAACGCAGGTCGGCCGCATCGATCCGACCGGTGGCGATGAGCTGACGGCCCTGCTTGGTCAGCCGCCCGTCATGGACGCGCAGGAGCCCGGTGTCGAGCTCCGTGGCCGACGCATCCAGGGTCCCCACCTGGCGGGCCTGGGCCAGCGCGCCCGCCAGGTTGGCCGGCCGGTAGCGCCCCATCCGGATGACCACCTTGTCGGCGTGATGCCACAGCAGCGTGATCGCCGGAAACGCGCTCACCTGCACGCTGAGTACCTGACCGGACCGCGCCAGCTGGCGGCGCAGGTGCTGCTCGGCGATGCCGGGCAGCACCAGCTGGGCCACGCCCAGCAGGACGACCACCAGCGCCAGCAGGCCAAGGGCGATCAGCCGGCGCATGGCCGCCTGGTCACGCCAGCAACGCGCGCGCGGCCAGGACCGCCTGATCCATGAGCGGCCGCACGTCAAGGTCCGGCTCGGCCAGCCGCCGGATGGTGACCCCGTCAGCGAGGGCGAACAGGAATGCGGCCACGTCCTCCGGGGCCGCCCGGAGCGCAAACACTCCGGCCGCATGGCCGGCGCGGAGGGCCTCGGCCAGCCGGGTGCGGGTGCGCCGGGCCAGCGCCGAGAGCTCGGCGGCGATCTCGGCATTGCGCTGGCCCAGGGTCAGGAGCTCGTAGAAGGTCACCATCCCGCTGCGCCCCTCCCCCAGGATCTCCTCCAGGTTCCGCACCAGGGCGCGGATCAGCTCATCCGCGTTGCTGGCCTGCGCCACTGCCTGGTCCAGCGATTGTCCGCGGAGCTCCGATTCCCGCCGGACCACCTCCACCAGGAGGCGTTCCTTGCTGCCGAAGTAGTAGTGGAGCAGGCCGCGGGAGACGCCGGCCTCCCGCGCCACCCGGTCAAACGTGGAGCCGGCGATGCCGTGTTCGGCCACGCTGGACCGCATCGCTTCCACGATCCGAGCCGCCTTGTCGCCCGGCAGGTCACGGGCAGGCGCGCGCTCGGGTGCCATGGCCGCCTGCATCGGCGGCCGATTCTACGCCGCCTCAGGGCCGGGCGCGGAGCGATGCTCCGGAAACAGCGAAGGCGCCCCGGAGGGCGCCCTCGTGCACGGAATGCATGACTCGGCGCCGCGGCTAGGCGGCCGTCACCG
Organism: uncultured Solirubrobacteraceae bacterium; assembly: GCA_963753235.1. GTDB lineage: Bacteria > Actinomycetota > Thermoleophilia > Solirubrobacterales > Solirubrobacteraceae > Palsa-465. The sequence continues at coordinate 157,429 of CAVWBJ010000004.1, forward strand.
GGCTGGCCGGCGGGGGCGTCGGGGTACCCGCCGGCGGCGTGTACTGGAACTCCTCCTCCGCGCCGAACAGCATGTCCAGCACCTTGGAGCGCAGGCTCTCGGACGCGGCCAGCGCAGCGATGGCGGCCACCATCACAAACAGCAGCTTCCGTCCCAGGCGCATGCCCTTCTTCTTTCGCCCGCTGGGGTGCTTGGGTGCGTCCTGAAGCGCCATGGCGGCGTCGCGGACGGCCTCGGCAGCCTCGCGGATCTCGTTCTGGAGCTTCTTATCCTCCAGGATCGCCTTCTGCGGGGCCTTGCTCCCGGTCACCCGGTCAAAGGCGCTCTTGGACGAGTCGATCGCGGTGCGGATGTTGTCCCGCAGAACCGCATCCTCGATCAGGCGCTGGATGTACGGGTTGGCCTTGGTGATGTTGGACAGGTCGGCGCCGTTGAAGGGCACCGCCTTGGCCGCTTTGGCGACCTTCTTCTTTTTCGAAGCCATTGATCTCCCTCGGTGCGTGGGCGGGTAAATGGTCAGGATACGCGATACCCCTTTTGCCGCCTTGAACTCAGGGCAGCCTCCAAAACCTGGTCGATTGTGGACACGAACACAAACCGAAGCGACCTGCGCAGGTGTTCAGGGATCTCATCGGTGTCCGGTTCGTTGAGGTCCGGAGCGATCACCGTGCGCACCCCGTAGAGCTGGGCGGCGAGCGCCTTCTCCTTGAGCCCGCCGATCGGCAGCACCTGGCCGGTGAGCGTCACCTCGCCGGTCATCGCCACCTCCGAGCGCACCGCCCGGTCGGACAGGAGCGAGACCAGAGCCGTGACCATCGTCACCCCGGCACTGGGACCATCCTTGGGGATCGCTCCGGCGGGCACGTGGATGTGCACGTCGTGCTCGGCGAACCATTCCGAGGGCAGCTCGGTCCCGAACAGCTCGCCGGAGTTCGCCCGTACGTAGGACAGGGCGGTCTGCGCCGACTCGCGCATGACATCGCCCAGCTGGCCGGTGATGGTCAGGCGGCCCGTGCCGGGCATGGAACTCGCCTCCACAAACAGCACGTCGCCGCCCACCGGCGTCCAGGCCAGGCCGGTGGCCACCCCGGGACGGGATGTGCGCCGGCGGGTCTCCGGATAAAACCGGGGCTTGCCGAGCAGCTCGTGGACGCGGGGCTGGGTCAGCGTGACCTTGCGTTTGAGCGTCCCCTCGGCGACCTGGCGAGCCACCTTGCGGATGGTGGCGCCGACCTCGCGTTCCAGCTGGCGCACGCCGGCCTCGCGGGTGTACTGCGCGATGATCGTCTTCAGCCCGCTGTCGGAGAAGGCCACCCGCGCCGGGGTCAGGCCATTGCGAGTGATCTGGCGGGGGACGAGATAGCGCTTGGCGATCTGGAGCTTCTCGTCCTGGGTGTAGCCGGCGAGCTGGATGACCTCCATCCGGTCGCGCAGGGGGCCCGGGATCGTCTCCAGCGTGTTGGCGGTGGTGATGAACAGCACGTTGGACAAATCGAACGGCAGATCCAGGTAATGGTCTCGGAAGGTGCGGTTCTGCTCCGGATCAAGCACCTCCAGCATCGCGCTGGCCGGATCGCCGCGGAAGTCGGCGCCCATCTTGTCGATCTCGTCGATCATGAGCACCGGGTTGTGGGCGCCGGCGTCCCGCAGCGCCCGGATGATCACGCCGGGCATGGCGCCGATGTAGGTGCGGCGATGGCCGCGGATCTCGGCCTCGTCGCGGACGCCGCCGACGCTGATGCGCTCAAACTGGCGGCCGAGTGCCCGGGCCACCGACCGGCCGAGTGAGGTCTTGCCGACTCCGGGGGGCCCCACAAAGGTCAGGATGGAGCCGGCCGGCTGGACGTTGTCCTCGCCGATCAGCGAGCGCACGGCCAGGAACTCCAGGATGCGGTCCTTGACCTGCTCAATGTCGTAATGGTCGGTGTCCAGCACCCGGCGAGCGTGCTTGAGATCCAGGTTGTCCTGGGTCGCCTGGTCCCAGGGCAGCGATGCGATCCACTCCAGGTAGCTGCGGACCACGCCGTACTCGGCCATGGCCGGCTGGAGGCGTTCCAGGCGGCTGAGCTCGCGCTCCACCTGCTTGGACACCTCGTCAGGGAGCTTCAGCGCCTCCAGCTGCTCACGCAGCTCATTGGCCTCGGCTTGGACCTCGTCGCCCTCCCCCAGCTCCTCCTGGATGGCCTTCAGCTGCTGGCGCAGGAAGTACTCACGCTGGCCCTTCTCCAGCTCGGACTGGACCTGGGACTGGATCTTTGACCCCAGCGCCACCACCTCCAGCTCCCGGGCCAGGATCTCCGAGAGCGCCCGCAGCCGTCGGGTGACGTCCAGCTCCTCCAGCAGCCGCTGCTTCTCCGCCGCCGGGATCCGCATGGCCCCGGCGATGAGGTGGGTGAGCATCACCGGGTCGTCGACGTTGGCGACCATGACCTGCAGCTCCTCCGGCAGGTAGGGAACCTGACCGACGATGCTGGAGAACGTCTGCTGGACGTTGCGCGCCAGGGCGGTGAGTTCCGGGCTCGCCCGCAGATGGTCCGGCGCCGCCGACACCTCGGCCACCAGGTAGGGCTCGGTCTGGACCCAGGAGTCGACCTGCACGCGCTGCGCTCCCTGGATGAGGACCCTGAGCGTCCCGTCGGGGAGCCGCACCATGCGGGCGATGGTGCCGAGCACCCCCACGTCGTAGAGCTGCTGCGGTCCGGGCGTCTCCACCTCCGGGTCGCGCCCGGCGATCAGGACGATGGACCGGTCGCCCTGGAGGACGTCGTTGACCAGCTGGATGCTGCGCTCCTGCCCGATGTTGAGCGGAATGACGAGCTCGGGGAAGGTGACCGCGTCGCGCAGCGGCAGCACGCCGAGCCGGGCGGGCAGCCGCCGGGCGCCGTTCTCTTGGACCTGACTGGCGTCGACGGGCGCGCCGACGTCGATGGTGGTCATCCGGGTCCCCCCTACAGCTCGCTGCTCTCGATCGGCACCGCCCGGCGCCGCTCCGGGTGCACCACCAGGGGCAGCTCGACGCGGAGCATCCCGTCCTCGTAACGCGCCGTCACCCGCTCGGCCTCGACGTCGGCCCCCAGCTCGATCATCCGCCGAAACGATCCGCGCTCAATCTCAATCTGCTGGTAGACCTCCCCAGCCCCGGCGGCCGCCGGGTGGCGCTTGCCGGCCAGAAACAGCTTCCGTCCCTCTATCTGAAGCGCGATGTCCTGGGCGTCCATCCCGGCCAGCTCCGCGGTGACGATGGCTCGGGGCGGATCGGTGGCGTAGGCGACGTCGACGGCCGGCCACTGCCCTCGGTGCCGGCGCGACAACCCACTGCGCTCAAACACGTCACCGAACAGCTCGTCCATCTCGCGCCGCATCCGATCGAAGTTGGCAAACAGGTCGCGCTCGGACACGCCGCTCACTCTATATCCAGCGGTGAGCCGGTCAAACGGCCTACACGGTGTACCGGGCCCCCTCGGAGGCCAGCTCCACCGGGCCGCCGTACGCGGTCGCCGCCTCAGCGCGGGCCAGCTCCGGATCCAGCTCGTCGGAGTAGTGGGTGAGGACCAGACGGCGGGCGCCGGCCAGCCGGCCGTGGCGGCCGGCCTCCGCAGCGGTGAGATGCCCTCGGACGCCGTCTCGCTCCGGACGGGGCAGGGTGGCCTCGATCATCAGCATGTCGGTGTCGCGGGCGAAGCGGATGAGCTCCTCGTTGGGGCGGCAGTCGGCCCCGAAGGTGAAGCGCGACCCGGAGGCCGACAGCTCGACGGCATAGGTGCGGACGTAATGCGGCACCTCGCAGAACCGCACGCCGAACGGCCCCAGCGCCAGCTCGTCGACCGCGTCGTACTCATCCAGCGCAAACGCGGAGTCGATCAGGTCCTCGTTGCCCCAACAGCCGACGACCCGCCGGAGCAGCTCGCCTCCGCCTCCGGGCAGGTACAGATGCGGCCGGGCGGGCTCATCGGTGCCCGGCCAGCCGCCCACCGCCACCGGCTGTTGCCGCGGGGCATAACGGAGGGCATAGCTGAACGGCACCAGGTCCAGGAAGTGGTCGGCATGCATGTGGGTGATGACCACCGCATCGACATCGACGTAATCGCACACCGGTCGCAGCTTGGAGAACACCCCGTTGCCGCAATCCAACAGCAGGGTGAAGTCGTCCTGAGCGATCAGGTATCCGCTGCACGCCCCGCCCGCGTCCTGCCAGGACGGTGACTTCCCAAGCACCGTGACCTGCACTGGTGGTCGCCTCCGCTCCTGTTCGAGTTCCCGTAGCGAACTTTAGTGTCTCGGAACCCGGAAATCGCCAGCTTGAACCGGCCGCGGATGGGCCCGGCCCAGCCGGCCGGGGCGCGAGGGGCCGCCTCGGCGGCGGTCCTCAACTCTAATGCTGGTCGCGCTCGACGCCGCCGTGGCGCGAGGGGTCAAGAATCCACCCCAGGAACACCGCCACCAGGACGAACGCCACCAGCCCACCGATCAGCGGCCAGAACACGGGCCAAACATATACGACGCTCCCGTCGTCGCACAAGCCGGCGCTCAGGCGTGCAGCGCCACCTGCTCGTTGGGTGACGGAAACGCCCAGGCCACCTGCTGCCGCCGCTCCTGACGGAACACGAAGCGCATCTGGCTCGGCGGCCTCAGCCCCTCGGGGTGGGCGGGACGGAACGTCCCGCACGGGCCTTCCTGACCCGCAATCGCGCACAGCAGATTCTGTCCAAAGAAGCAGTTCTCACAGCTTGCCTTGGCGGGCTTACCCGCACCGTTCGCCATACCTGACCGACACCCCGTTCTGACTAAAAAGGCTTGAGACCGACATGTTGCAGGCGGGCATCAAAGCGGATTGCGGCCGCGGCCACAATCCCGTTTCTCGGAAATCGCAGGCTTTTTTCCGCGGCGGAAAATCCCTGCAAAATGCGGGCACTTCGTCCGGCCGGTCCGGTTGGGCCCGCATTTTCCGTAGCTTTGCGGGTACCCATGACCGCCGCGCCCAGCGAGACCTTCGGAGCGGACGACGAGCCTGCGCTCCTGTCGCTGGCCGACTACGAGCAGGCCGCCCGGGCCGCCGTCGGGCCCGCGGCCCTGGGGTACATAGAGGGAGGTGCCGGCGACGAGATCACCCTCGCCGACAACCGGGCCGCCTGGCGTCGGATCGCCCTGCGACCCCGCATGCTGGTCGGATCTGGCCGCTGCGACCTGAGCGTCACCCTGCTGTCCCGGCGCCGCCGCCATCCGGTGATCGTCGCTCCCACCGCCTTTCAGCGCCTGGTCCACCCCGACGGGGAAATTGCCAGCGCCCGGGCGGCGGCGGCCACCGACACCATCATGTGCGTGTCCACGCTGGCCAGCGCGGGCGTCGCCACCGTGGCCGAGGCGGTGCCCGACAGCACGCGTTGGTTTCAGCTGTATGTCTTCACCGACCGCGGCATCACCCGGGACCTGGTGGCCGAGGCGGTGGCGCACGGCTACGAGGCGGTGGTGGTGACCGTCGATCGTCCGGTGCTGGGCGTGCGGGAGCGAGAGAAGCGCAGCAACGTCCGGGGCGCCGGCAGCGCCGCGGCCGCCCCGGATGCGATTGCCGCGCCGGGCGCAGTGTCCGCCCCCGCTCCCCGGAACTCGGACGCCATCGCCGTGCCCAGCGCCGCCGAGCGCACCTCCATGCGGCCCGCCGACTACTCCGGGCTCATCGACCCCGACGTCCGCTGGAGCGACATTGCGGACCTGGCCTCGGAGTGCCCGCTGCCGGTGCTGGTCAAGGGGGTTCTCACCGCCGAGGACGCCGAGCTGGCCATCGCCCACGGAGCGGCCGGGGTGATCGTCTCCAACCACGGCGGCCGCCAGCTGGACACCGTCCTCTCCGGCGCGGACGCGCTGCCCGCGGTGGCCGAGGCGGTGGCCGGGCGCATCGACGTCCTGGTCGACGGCGGCATCCGCCGGGGCACCGATGTGGTCAAGGCGCTGGCGCTGGGCGCCGCTGGGGTCCTGGTGGGCCGGCCCGTCACCTATGGGCTGGCCGTGGACGGCGCGCGCGGCGCCCGGCGGGTGCTGGAGATCCTCCTCCGCGAGGTGGAGAACGCACTGGCGCTGGTCGGCTGTCCGCGGGCCGGTGACCTTGACCGGAGTTTTGTCACTCCGGCGCCGTGGGCATTCCCCGCAGGGTGAACGTTCTCGTCACCGGCATCACCGGCTATGTCGGCTCGCTGGTCGCCGAGCGCCTGATGCGCGACGGCCATCAGGTCCGCGGCTTTGCCCGCACGCCGGAGCGGGCCACGGTCCGGGTGCCGGTGTTCGGTGGTGACGCCGTGTCCGGAACCGGCCTGGCCAAGGCCCTGGACGGCGTGGAGGTGGCCTATTTCCTCATTCACTCCATGGAGCCCGCCGCCGGCCCGGCGTTTGCCATCCGTGAGCAGACGGCGGCGGACAACTTCGCCCGGGCGGCGGCCGCGGCCGGGGTCCGGCGGATCGTCTACCTCGGCGGCCTGGTGCCGACCGAGGGCCCGCGATCGTCTCACCTGGTGAGCCGGATGGCGGTGGAGGAGATCCTGCGGGCCGCCGTCCCGGACTCGGTCGCCTTCCGCGCGTCAATCGTCATCGGCGCCCGGTCCCGGTCGTTCCGCTTCCTGGTCCGCCTGGTGGAGCGCCTCCCGGTACTGGCCGTGCCGGCCTGGCGACGCCACCGCACCTCGCCAATCGACGAACGGGACGTGGTGGAGTTCCTGTCCCGGGCCGCGGGCAGCCCCGAGGTGGCGGGTCAGACACTGGACCTGGGCGGGCCCGACGTGGTGTCATACGGCGATCTGATCGACCGGATCGCCGACCTGATGCTGGTTGACCGGGCTGCAGTCAGGTTCAACCGCTTGACGGTGACGCCGATCGCCAGCCGAGTGGCGGCGGTGGTGGCGGGTGAGGAGTACGAGCTGATTGGGCCATTGATGGAGAGCCTGGACAGCGACCTCCTTCCCCGGGACGATCGTGCCGCCCAGATACTGGGCGTCAGGCGGCACCGCCTGGACGCGGCCATCGAGCATGCGCTGGCCGAGTGGGAACGTGATGAGCCGCTGGCGGCACGCTGAGCGCAGCCGCTCACCCCACTCCGCGGAGGGGGCGAGAGCCGTTAGTGTGGATGACCAATGAGCACCGTTTCGGCCGAGATAGAGATCAATGCCCCTATTGAGAGGGTGTGGGAGACGATCATGGACCCCAGGCGCCTGGGCGATTGGGTGACGATCCACAAGTCGGTTTCCGACGTCTCCCAGAAACCTCTGCGTCAGGGCTCAACCATGGAACAGTCGCTGTGCGTGCGAGGGCTCACGTTTCGGGTGCATTGGACTCTGGTCACGGTTGACAGTCCGCGCCGCGCTCAATGGGAGGGAGCCGGCCCGGCCCACTCCAACGCCCTAATTAGGTACGAGTTGGCCAGCGACGGCGGCGAGCGCACCACGTTCAGGTACACGAACGAATTTCATCCCCCGGGCGGTCGCATCGGCAACATGGCCGGTCGCATGATTGTGGGCGCCACCTCCGAGCGTGAGGCGCACAATTCACTGGCTCGGCTCAAGGCTCTGCTGGAGCGCAGTTAACGCCAAGCAAGCCCATTTTCAGACCAATTGGGTCACAGGTTGTATCTTCTTTCACGAATACGTCAAGACACCGTGGAGGTGGCCCAGTTGGCAGATTTCGTTGACAGTACCGTGAAGGACATCGACAGCCGCCTGAACGAGCTTCGGCAGGAGGTGGAAAAGCTGGAGGCTGCTCGTGCCGCGCTGGTCGGAGGTCGTCGCGGCCGGGGTCGCCCCGCCAGCACCAACGGCAGCAGCGCCACCCGCCGCCGTGCCCCGCGCGCCGCTGGCCGTCCGCGCGGTCGCCGCGGCGGCAACACCCGCGCCAACCAGGCGCTGGCCCTGGTGCGTGAGCGGCCGGGCATCACCATCCCGCAGATCGCCGAGTCCCTCAAGATCGAGCCGAATTACCTGTACCGGGTGATGCCCAAGCTCGTGGAGGACGGGCAGGTCAAGCGCGAGGGACAGGGCTGGCATCCGGCGTCGTAAGCATCACCGTCAGCTGACGCTGACGCCGGCGCTCAGCGGACGACGGGCGCCGATCCGCAGGGACCGGGGCACTGGCAAGAAAGCCGCCGCGATCGCAGAGGGGATCGCGGCGGCCTCGCATTTGGTGAAGGGTGGTGTCAGATGAGACCCAGCTGCTTCACCGCGTCGCGCTCCTCGTTGAGCTCCTTGACCGAGGCATCGATGCGTGAGCGTGAGAACTCGTCGATGTCCAGCCCGTCGACGACGGTGTACTCCCCGCCCTGACAGGTGCAGGGATGGCCGGCGAAGATTCCCTCGCCGATGCCGTACGAGCCGGTGGACGGAATGGCCATCGAGACCCAGTCCCCGCTCGGAGTTCCCCGCACCCAGTCACGGACGTGATCGATGGCGGCGTTGGCGGCCGAGGCGGCGCTTGACGCTCCCCGGGCCTCGATGATGGCGGCGCCGCGCTTTTGCACCGTGGGGATGAAATCGCTCTCAATCCAGTCCCGGTCACCGACCGCGTCGGCGGCGTTCTGACCGTTGACCTGGGCGTGGAACACATCCGGGTACTGCGTGGCCGAGTGGTTGCCCCAGATCGTCATGTTCGTCACGTCGCTGATGGCGGCACCGGCCTTGTGAGCCACCTGGGCGATGGCGCGGTTGTGATCCAGTCGCATCATGGCGGTGAAGCGGTCCCGGGGGATGTCCGGCGCGTTGCTGGCCGCGATCAGGCAATTGGTGTTGGCCGGATTGCCGACCACCAGGATCTTCACATCAGCCGCAGCGTGCGCGTTGAGCGCCTGCCCCTGGGGCTTGAAGATGCCGCCGTTGGCCTCCAGCAGGTCGCCGCGCTCCATGCCCTTGCTGCGCGGGCGGGCGCCCACCAGCAGGGCGACGTTGACGCCGTCGAACGCCTGGTTGGGATCGTCGTAGATGTCGACGCCGGACAGCAGCGGAAACGCGCAGTCGTCCAACTCCATGGCGGTGCCCTCGGCCGCCTTCACCGCCGCCGGGATCTCCAGCAGAGAGAGGCGAACCGGGGTATCGGTGCCGAGCATCTCTCCGCTGGCGATCCGGAACAGGATGGCGTACCCGATCTGGCCGGCGGCGCCGGTAACTGCAATCTTGACTGGATTCGTACTCATGGCTTAGGACTACTCACCTTTCTGATGTTGCGCTTGTGGTCGTCTCTCCCCCTACGTGGTCAGATCAATCCCGTACACGCCTCCCAGCTTCTGGCGCAGGTACTCGACGAACGGCGCCACCGTCATGGGGCTGCCCAGCTCTCGCAGCAGCAACTCCCGGGTCGTGAACTTGGCCCCCTGACTGTGGACCCGACGGCCGAGGAACTCCCGGAGGGAGGCGAGATCGCCCGCGGCGATCTGGTCCTCCAGCCCCGGCACCTCTTGGTGGGCGCGGTCCCACAGCTGCCCGGCGATCAGGTTCCCCAACACGTAGGTGGGGAAGTAGCCGATCAGCCCGGCCGCCCAATGCACATCCTGCAGCACGCCGTCGGCCTCGCTTTCCACCTTCAGGCCGAAGTACTCCTCCATGCGTGCGTTCCAGGCCTCGGGCAGCTCCCGGACCTTGAGGGTTCCGTTGATCAGAGCCTGTTCCAATTCAAAGCGCAGGATGATGTGCAGTCCATACGTCGCCTCGTCGGCCTCCACCCGGATGAAGGAGGGCTTGACCTGGTTGACGGCCCGGTACAGGTCCAGTGAGGTGAGGCCGCTGAGACGCTCGACGCCGAGGCCGGCGATGCGGGGAGCCAGCACGTCGGCAAAGGCGCGCCCGCGGCCGACCATGTTCTCCCACAACCGGCTCTGTGACTCATGGACGCTCAGCGACTCGACAGCACCGAGCGGCGAGCGGCGCAGCCGCCGCGGCAGGCCGGCCTCGTACAGGCCGTGCCCGCACTCATGCATGGCGCCGTAGAGCCCCATGGGGAAGTACTCCTCGTCCCAGCGCACGGTGATGCGGATGTCGCCCACGCCGATCCGGCTGGCAAACGGATGCACGGTGTCGTCGATTCGCCAGCCCGCGTCGTCAAATCCCATGAGCCCAACGACATCGCGCACCAGGGCCCGCTGGGCCTCGACCGGAAACGGCCCGTGGATGATCTCCGGATCGCCGGTCGGCCCGGCCGCGGTCACCTGACCGATCATCGGCACCAGCGCCGCCTTGAGCTCGTCAAACAGCCTCCCCACCTCGGCCGTCGGCATCTGGGGCTCGTAGTCGTCGAGCATGACGTCATACGGACAGTCAAACCCGTCGCTGTCCGCGTGACACTCTATGTAGCGCTGCGCGAGCTCGAAGTTGCGCTCCAGATACGGGGCAAAGGCGGCGAAGTCAGATGCCTCCCGGGCGGCGACCCAGGCATCCTGGCCGCGTGAGGCCGCCCGTGTCATCTCGGCGGCCAGTTCCGGCGGCACCCGGCGTCCCTTGTTCCACTGGCGGCGGACGAGCGCCACCAGCCGGACATCGTCGGAATCGGGATCCCCGTTCTCCACCTCAGCGGCGGCGCCCTCCAGCAGGCGGCCGGTCTCGGCGTCGACGAACATGGCGTGGCTGATCCGGGTCAGCGTGGCCAGCGACTCGGCCCGCGCCTCGGCGCCCTGAGGCGGCATCATCGTCTGCTGATCCCAGTTGGCCAGGGACGATGCGTGGGCGAGATCGGACAGTTCGGCCATTCGTTGTTTGAGGGCGTCAAGGCGCTCACTCATGGGCTGCTCCTGAAGTTGTCTGCGCGCGGCTGCGCCTGTGCGACCATTCCACCATGTTGCGCCGCTCAACCTCGATCAAGCTGTTCGACCTGTTCGGCTTCCGGATCGGGGTGGACGCCACCTGGTTCCTCGTCCTGTTCTTGATGATCTTCGTCCTGTCAGGGCCGTTCCGTCAGACGCTGCACAGCTCCGACGGGGTGGCGTACCTGACCACGGTGGTGAGCGTGCTGCTGCTGTTTGCGTCCCTGATCGTGCATGAGCTCGGTCACGCGCTGGTGGCTCGACGGCAGGGGATTGAGGTCAGACAGATCGATCTGTATCTGTTCGGAGGGCTCACGCAGATGAGCCGCGACGCCGCGACCCCGGGAGAGGATTTCAAGATCGCGATCGCCGGCCCGGCCGCCACCTTCCTGGTGATCCTATTGTTTTTGGCCGTGGACGTCGCCATCGTGGGGTTCCACCGGCTCACCCACGCCATCCTCCTGGACCCGGACATCCACATCACGCCGGTCCTCCTCTCCCTCAGCTGGCTGGTGCCGATGAACGTGCTGCTGTTGGCGTTCAACCTGGTGCCGGCGTTCCCGTTGGATGGCGGCCGGGTGGCCCGGTCGGCGGTCTGGCGCGTCACCCAGGACAAGCGCCGGGCCACCCAGGTGGCGGCTCGTATGGGGCAGGTGTTTGCGCTGGCGCTGGGCGGCTTTGGCCTCTACTGGCTGGTGTCGTTGCGCAGCTTCGGCGGCCTCTGGCTGCTCGCCCTCGCCTATCTGCTGTGGCAGTCGGCCCGGGGAGCGGTGGTGCAGTCGGCGCTCAACGAACGCATTGAGGGCGTACGGGTGGCCGACATCATGGACCGCCACCCGGTGGCCATCCCGTCGGCCACGGCGGTCCCCCAGGCACTGGACGAGTACTTCCTGCGCTACGGCTGGTCCTGGTTCCCGGTGGTGGACGGCGATGACCGGTTTCTCGGTATTGCCCGCCAGGAGCGGGCCCAGGGGGCGGTCGACCGGGGGGAGAACTGGCTGACGATCGACTCGGTGCTGGAGGACGACGGCGCCGGCCGCTGGCACATCCAGGAGGACCGTCCGATCACCGAGCTGCTCGGGTCCGAGCCCCTCGGCCGGCTCGGCGCGCTCATGGCCGTCGATGCGGCCGGCCACCTGCGTGGGGTGGTGACCGCTGAGCAGGTCCGGCGGGCGCTCCAGGCCGCATTCAGCCGGTCCGCTGCCTAGGCAGCCCGACGCCGTCAGCCGTCTGCGCGCTTACGGGCCCTCCGGGGGCGGACGGCGGCCGACCATGGCGCTCCCTTATATTGCCGAGAGTGCCTTCCCATGACGTAGTGATCATCGGCGCCGGCCTGGCAGGACAGCGGGCGGCGCTGGCCGCGGCGCAGGCGGGCGCGACCGTGGCGATCATCTCGAAGGTCCACCCGGTGCGCTCCCATTCGGTCGCCGCCGCCGGCGGCATCAACGCCGCCCTGAATCCCGAGGACACGTGGGAGTCCCACGCGTTCGACACCATCAAGGGCTCGGACTACCTCGGCGACCAGGACGCCATTGAGGTCATGTGCCGTGAGGCTCCGGGCGAGATCCTGTGGCTGGAGCACGCCGGCGTCACCTTCCACCGCAACGAGCGCGGACAGCTGGGGACGCGGGCGTTCGGCGGCGCCTCCGCGGCGCGGACGTACTACGTGGCCGACATCACCGGTCACGCCATCCTCCATGTGCTCTACGAGCAGCTCATGAAGCACTCGGCCACGGTCGACCGCTACGAGGAGTGGTTCACCACCGACCTGCTCATGGACGACAACGGCCGGTGCTCAGGCGCCATCTGCCGCAACCTGCGCGACGGCCGCCTGGACGTGTTCAACGCCAAGTCGGTCATCCTGGCCACCGGCGGCGCCGGTCAGGCCTACCGGCCGACCACCAACGGTTTGATTGTGACCGGCGACGGCATCGCCCAGGCCTACCGCCTCGGGGCCAAGCTCATGGACATGGAGATGATCCAGTACCACCCCACCACCCTGGTGGGCAACGGCCTGCTCATCACCGAGGGCGCCCGCGGCGAGGGGGCCCAGCTGTTCAACGCCCAGGGCGAGCGGTTCATGGAGAAGTACGCGCCCAACAAGCTGGAGCTCGCCTCCCGGGATGTCGTCTCCCGCGCCGAACAGACCGAGATCAACGAGGGCCGCGGGTTCCCGGACGGCAGCGTGGCCCTGGACATCACCAAGGTGCCGCGCCGGCGGACCCTGGAGGCCCTGCGGGAGATCGTCAACATCGGCCGTGACTTCGCCGGCGTCGACATCACGCGTGAGCCGATCCACATCAAGCCCGGCCAGCACTACATCATGGGCGGGGTCAAGACCGACGTCGACGGCGAGACCAGCGTTCCCGGCCTGTACGCCGCCGGCGAGGTGGCCTGCGTCTCGGTCCACGGCGGCAACCGCCTGGGCGCCAACTCGCTGCTCGACACGCTCATCTTCGGCCGGCGATCCGGCGAGCACGCGGCGCGCCTGGCCAACCAGATCCCCATGCCGAGCACCCCGCCGTCGCGAGTGTCCGATACCGAGCGCCACATCGCCGCCATCATCAACCGCCCTCGCAGCGAGCGCCGCGTGGCCGCCATCAAGGACGAGCTCGGCGACGCGATGAACCAGTACACCGCCGTCTTCCGTGATGCCGACGGCCTCACCAAGGCCCACGAGATCATCCGCCGGCTCAAGGAGGAGGCCCCCAAGGCGGCAATCGACGACCGGGGCAACGTGTTCAACCAGGACGTGATCGGCGCCATCGAACTGGAGTACATGCTGGACGTGGCCGAGGCGATTGTGGTGGCGGCCCAGGAGCGCAAGGAGTCCCGCGGCGCCCAGTTCCGCACCGACTTCCCCGAGCGCAACGACGACGAATGGCTCAAGCACATCGACGTGACCGTCAACGGCGACGACGTGCCCACCATCAGTTATTCCCCGGTGACGATCACCAAATGGGAGCCCCAGGAGAGGACGTATTAGTGCACAGAGCATGGAACGGAGGCACTGGTGCCTGAGTATCTCCTGAAGATCCGCCGGTTCGACCCGAAGTCCGGGCAGGCCGCCTACTGGGACGAGCACATGGTGGACCTGGGCCCGCGCAACTCGGTGCTGGACGCCATCCTCAAGGTGCGCGACGAGGTCGACGGCTCGGTCGGGATCCGCTGCTCCTGCCAGCAGGCGATCTGCGGCTCGTGCGGAGTGCGGATGAACGGCAAACCCGGGCTGGCCTGTAACACCCACCTGGAGGAGGCCGCCGAGCGCGGCTACGGGATCGGCTGGAACGTCTCGGAGGGCCAGGGCACGGTGGAGGGCGGCGGCGGCGCCGGCGACACCACCCCGGCGGGGGTGATTGAGGTGGAGCCGATGGGCAACATGCCCGTCATCCGTGACCTCATCGTCGACATGGACGCGGTGCACTGGAAGAAGATCCAGCGGGTCACGCCCTATCTGATCAACCAGCAGCCGGTCCCGGAGCGCGAGTACATCGTCCCCCATGAGAACATGGTCGATGTCACCCAGACGATGGCCTGCATCCAGTGCGGCGCCTGCGTCTCGGATTGCCTGTCGATGGAGATCGACCCGCTGTTCGTCGGTCCCGCCGCCCTGGCCAAGGCCTACCGGTTCGTCGGCGACCCTCGGGACGCCGAGCACCACCAGCGCCTGCTCGACCTCAGTCAGGACCCGCATGGGATCTACGACTGCACCCACTGCTTCAACTGCATCGACGCCTGTCCCAAGGGCGTCGATCCGATGAGCCAGATCATGCGCCTGCGCCGCCGCTCCGGCAGCGACGAGAAGATCGTCGACCAGAACAACGGCCACCGCCACGAGGACGCGTTCGTCACCCTGGTGCGGGACTACGGTCTGCTCAACGAGGCCGAGCTGCTGCCCCGCTCCTACGGGGGCAATTCCTGGTTTGGCAAGTTCCACCCGGCGGCGGGCAAGGAGCTGATGTCCTCGCTGGGCACCGTGCTCACCGGCGTGGTGCGGGGCAAGGTCAGCCCCAAGATCGCCATGCTTGGCCACAAGCTGCCCAAGGCCGACCTGACCGCTCTCAAGCGGATCTACGCCAAGATCGAAGGCCGTCCGGAGCGAGTGGAGCTCAACCTGTACGTGAGCGGCTACGAGGACGAGCCGGAACCCGAGAAGTCAGGGATGCAGGAGCGACAGCCGCCGCCCGAGCCCTCGGTGCCCGCCGGCGAGCCGGAGGCTCCGGCCGGACCGGCCACCATCGATCCGGCCGCCTCAGGAGAGGGAGACACGTCCTCCTCGAGCGAAAGCGAGAATTCATGAAGGTCGCCTACTGGCCGGGCTGCGTGAGCCGCGGGTTCACGCCGGAGCTCCACGGCTCGATGGCCAAGGTCGCGCCCCTGCTCGACCTGGAGCTGATCGAGCTTGACCGGGCCGCCTGCTGCGGCGCCGGTGTCATCGCCGAGCACAGCCAGGAGCTCGCCGACACCCTGAACGCCCGGACGTTCGCCCTGGCCCAGCAGACCGAGGGTGCGCTGATGATGAACATCTGCTCCACCTGCCAGGGCGCACAGTCCGAGTGCCAGGAGCGGCTGGACGCCAACACCGAGTACCGCGCCCACATCAACCAGAACCTCGCCGACGAGGGCCTCACGTATTCCAAGGGCCTGACCAACAAGAACCTGCTGTGGCTGCTGGTCGAGGAGATCGGCCTGGACACGCTGCGCTCCAAGGTCAAGCGCCCACTGACCAACCTCAAGGTGGGCCCCTTCTACGGTTGTTACATCGTGCGCCCGGTCAACCGCCTGGGCATCGACGAGGAGCACCCGCGGGACCGGTATATGCACATGGTCATCGAAGCCCTCGGCGGCACGGTCATCGACTACGCCGGCGTCTACAAGTGCTGTGGGTTTCCGATCATCACCATGAACAAGCAGGCCTCGCTCAAGATGGCCGGGCGCCATCTCGGCGACGCTCTGGACGCCGAGGCCGATTGCCTGGTGGTGCCGTGCCCGCTGTGCCACCTCAACCTTGATCTCCAGCAGCCGCTGGCGGCCAAGGAGGTGGGCCGGGAGCTCAGCCTGCCGGTGCTCCATCTCCCCCAGCTGCTTGGGCTGGCCCTGGGCTTGGAGCCCAAGGAGCTCGGCATGAGCAAGCACGTGGTCAAGCCGACGTCGGTCATCGACTGGACCGCGTCGGTCGTCGCCGGCGCCCCCGCCTGACGGCGCCACTCTCGCCACCCGGCACCGGCGGACGACCCACAGCCCCCACGTCTTAAGGAGCAGAGCGCGGGGCCACCAGTAACCCCGCGCTCCACCTGTTCCCATTGCCCGTCCCTGGAGCCGTTCAGGCTCCCAGAAGACTTGCAGAGATAGGATTCCCGGCCTCCGCGTGATCTAGCTCACCTGGGGCGGGTGAACTTTGGGGGAGACCGGGTAGAAGGACGGGTGACCGCACCTCCCCCGGTTCCCGCCCGTGACCATCGCCGGCCGCCATCCCATCAGGCTCGTCGTTGCCCAATTTGAGGACATCGTCAGCCGCGGGCTGCGCGCGCTGATTGAGGAGGACCCTCACTTACGTCTGCTGGCCGCCGACGTCGTTCCGGAGCGGCTGGATGCCGTCCTGGCGCAGACCGGACCCGAGGTCATCATCCTCAACTTCGCCACGCTGAGCGCTCCGGCCGCACTCCGGGAGTTGCACGGCCGGTTTCCGGACGTCCGCATCATCGTGCTCGCTGACAACCCGTCGACGGCCGAGTGTCGCCAGCTGCTCGGCTTCGGCGCCACTGTCTGCCTGGGCAAGACCACCGAGGGCCGCGATCTCCTGCACGCCATCTACCTGGCCTCCCGGGGTATGCAGGTCCTTCCGTCGACCACCACCCACGGCTGTGAGCCGACCCAGGCCGCACCGCTCACCCCACGGGAGGCCGACGTCCTGGAGCTGCTTCAGGGCGGCCAGTCCAACGCCGAGATCGCCGCCGCTCTCCACGTCGGCGTGGAGACGGTCCGCACCCACGCCCGCAACATCTACCGCAAGCTGGGGGTCAGCACCCGGCGG
The DNA here is from genome assembly GCA_963753235.1 of uncultured Solirubrobacteraceae bacterium. Taxonomy (GTDB): domain Bacteria; phylum Actinomycetota; class Thermoleophilia; order Solirubrobacterales; family Solirubrobacteraceae; genus Palsa-465. The sequence continues at coordinate 174,225 of CAVWBJ010000004.1, forward strand.
GACCTGCGACTGACCTCGTAGCGCCCGGCGACTACCAGGGCGCGCCGTAGCGCTCGCCGAAGGCGAACTCGTGCACCGGGTGGCGGCTGAGCCGGTCTGGCCACGGATCGGCGCGGTAACCGGCCGCAATGTGGCCGGCCAGCGCCATCTCCTCAGGGATCTCCAGGAGGTCACGCACCTCGGCCTCGGCGGGCACCAGCAGCGTGGTGAACGCCGCCCCCAGGCCCTCGTGGCGCAGAGCCAGCAGCAGGTTCTGGACGAACGGGTAGATCGAGGCCCCACCGACGATGCTCGGCCGATCCAGCTCAGCATCGGTGATGGCCAGGGCGCTCAGCTGCACGCACGGGACGAGGTGGAGCGGGACCTCATCGAACCGGTGGGCGAACTCGTCGGCGTCGCGGAGCATGCGCAGCCGGCCCGCGGGCAGGCCGCTGGTCTCGCCGTCCTGTAGCGCCTGCCGGGCTCCGGTGCGCTCGGTGTAGGCCATCCAGTGCGGTTCGTAGAGCTCGCGCAGCCGCCGCCGGGTGACGCGATCGGTGATCACAATCACCCGCCATCCCTGCCGGTTGCCGCCGCTGGGAGCAAACCGGGCGTTGTCCAGGACGCGCTCCAGGATCTCACGCGGGACCGGCTCCGCGGTGAAGCGCCGCGTCGACGGTGCGCAGCGCATGACCTCGTAGAGCCGGTCCACGTTCGGCGGGCCTAGGCGGAGGCGCGGTCGCCGGCGAGCAGTTCGGCGATCTGCACCGCATTGGTGGCGGCGCCCTTGCGCAGGTTGTCGGAGACGACCCACATGGAGAACGCGCGCGGGTGCGAGCTGTCGTCGCGGATCCGGCCCACATACACCTCGTCCCGCCCGGCCGCCCGCAGCGGCGAGGGGACGTCCTGGAGCGCCACGCCCGGCGCATCGGCGAGCAGCTCGCGCACCTCCGCAGTGCTGATCGGCTTCCGCGTCTGGACGTTGACCGATTCGGAGTGCGAGACGCGCACCGGTACCCGCACGCAGGTCACGGCGATGCCGATGTCCTCGTCCTCCAGGATCTTGCGCGTCTCGAACATCATCTTGCGCTCCTCGTCGGTGTGATCGTCGCCGTCGGCGAAGCTTCCGGCCGCGCCGATCACGTTGAAGGCGATGGCATCCGGATACACCTGCGGCGCCGGCGGCTCGCCGCCGTTGAGGTCAGCCCGGGCCTGGGCGTCCAGCTCGTCCAGGGCCTTCTTTCCGGTGCCGGACACCGACTGGTAGGTGGAGACGATGAGCCGCTCAATCCCCACCGCCCGGTGGATGGGCGCCAGGGCCACCATCAGCTGCATGGTGGAGCAGTTGGGGTTGGCGATCAGCCCCTGGTGGTCTCGGAGCGCGTGCGGGTTGACCTCGGAGACGACGAGCGGTATCTCCGGGTTCCGGCGCCAGGCCGAGGAGTTGTCGATCACGGTGGCACCGTGCTCCACGAACCGCGGTGCCCACTCCTTCGACGTGCCGCCCCCGGCCGAGAACAGGGCGATGTCGATCCCGCTGAGGTCGGCGCTGTGGTCAAGCACGTGGACCGGGAGACCGTCCACCGTCGCCCCCCGCGAGCGGGCGGAGGCGAACAGGACCAGCTCGTCGGCCGGGAACGCGCGCTCGGCGAGCACATCAAGCATGACCCGGCCGACATTGCCGGTGGCTCCCACCACGGCCACGCGCAGGCCGCCCGCCCGCCGTCCAGGCTGTCCATCCTGGGCGGCGCGCGTATCCTCCGGCTGCCTCATCGCGGTCCCGTCTCCAGTTCGACGGCGTTGGCGCCAAGGTCGAAGGCGGTGTGCAGCGCGCGCACGGCCTGGGGCACGTCGTCCTGGCGGATGACGCAGGAGATCTTGATCGGCGAGGTGGAGATCATCTCGATGTTGATGCTCTCCTCGGCCAGGGTCTGAAACACCTTGGCCGCCACGCCGGGATGCGAGCGCATGCCCGCCCCCACGATCGACACCTTGCCGATCTCGGTGTCGGTATCCACCCGGGTCAGGCCCAGCTCGGCCTGGATGGGAGCCAGGGCCTGCTCGGCGGCGCGGAGGTCCTCGGTCCCGATGGTGAAGGAGACCTCGGCATTGACGCCCTCGGTCCGCGGCTCGTTCTGGATGATGGTGTCGACGTTGCAGTTGGCGTCGGCGAGCGCGTTGAAGATGGCGGCCGCCGCGCCGGGCCGGTCCGGCACGCCGATGAGCGTGATCCGGGCCTCGTCGGTGTTGTGCGTGACGGCGGTGATCAGCGGGTGTTCCATGGTCTCGTCTTCTCCGAGCACAAAGGTACCGGGGGCAGGATCGAAGCTGGAGCGGCAGTGGATGCGCACGCCGTGGGTACGGGCGTACTCGACGGAGCGCAGCTGGAGGACCTTGGCCCCCGAGGCGGCCATCTCCAGCATCTCCTCAAAGCTGACGTGGGGCAGCTTGCGGGCCTGGGGGACAATTCTGGGGTCGGCGCTGAACACCCCGGCCACGTCGGTGTAGATCTCGCATACCTCGGCCTCAATGGCGGCCGCCACGGCCACCGCGGTGGTGTCCGAGCCGCCCCGGCCCAGCGTGGTCACGTCCCGGCTGGTGGACACGCCCTGAAAGCCGGCCACCAGCACGATCCGGTCCTCGGTGAGCGCCTCCTGGATGCGCTCGGCCCGCACATCCAGGATCCGCGCCTTGGTGTGGGAGGTGTCGGTCACAATCCCCGCCTGGGATCCGGTGAGCGAGATCGCCCGGTGACCGAGGTCGTTGATGGCCATCGCACACAGGGCGCAGGAGATGCGCTCCCCGGTGGAGAGGAGCATGTCCATCTCCCGGCGGTCGGGGTCCGGAGACACCTCCTCGGCCATGGCGATCAGCTCATCGGTCGTCTTGCCGCGGGCGGACAGCACGGCCACCACCCGCTTGCCGGACTCTCGCTGGCTGACGATCCTCCGGGCGGCGGCCTTGATCCGATCGGCATCGGCGACCGAGGTGCCCCCGAACTTCATGACGATGGTCTCGGACACGTTCCACAGGGTAGGCGCTCAGGCGCCGGGAACGCGGTCCGCCTGACGCCGGCTGCGCAGCCCCGCGGCGAACGAGCGCGCAGCCGCATGAGTGGCGGTTGCGGCGGCGCGATCGCCGGCGCTCGGCCCGCGGCGCGCCCCCGCCGCGGGCCTCTGCACCTACTGCAGCTGTGTCGGCGCGTGCCTCGTCCAGAGGCCGACGCGCAGGGACTTCCAGCACACGACCCCCCGGTCGGCATGCGCCTCATCCGTGATTGCATGACCGCTGGCAGCGCGGCCAGGAGTCCATCCGGGACTCCGCAGGGGGCCGGCGCTGCAGCGCCTGAGACAATGACAGACCGGCCTCGGGCGTCAAGACGTTGATCCGTCGAGCGAGAGCCGGCGGGGCATCGGTCAAACGTCGAGCCGGCGGTCCACCGGTTGGGCGCGGCGGCCATTCGGCCGCGGCAGCTTCGGCGCACGCGCGTGGCAGCGCTCTCGGGCATCCGGCCGCGGTCCCGCTCCACGTCTCAGAAAACGGCTTTCCCACGAGTGGCCGGCGACCGGACGACGTTCAACGTCACCGACTACCGCTGGTTTGACCTCCGGGACGCACTGTCGGCGAGCAACAACTTCCAGACCCAGTACGGCCTCATGACCGATGCCTACGTGCCCAAGCCGGCGTTCTTCACCTACCGGGACCTGGTCGCCCGGTACGGCCGCCGGTCCTGACCGCGGGTCAGACCGCGCGCCGGCCGGCGAGCGCCCGGCCGAGCGTCAGCTCGTCGGCGTACTCCAGGTCGGCGCCGACCGGCAGACCGCTGGCCAGCCGGGTTACGGAGATGTCCGGGGTGCGCTCGCGCAGGCCGGCGGCGATGTGGAGCGCGGTGGCCTCACCCGTCGTGGTGGGGTTGGTGGCGATCACCACCTCGCGGACCGGGTGGGCGGGGTCGGAATCAATGCGGGTGTACAGCTCAGCGATCTTGAGGTCCTCCGGGTCAACACCGTCGATCGGCGACAGCGCCCCGCCGAGGACGTGGTAGCGCCCGCCGAACTCATGCGTCCGCTCGATGGAGATGACGTCGGAGGGCTCCTCCACGACGCAGATGACCTCCGGGTCGCGCCGCTCGTCGGCGCAGATCCGGCAGCGAGGGCCGTCGGCCAGGTTGAAGCACACCTCGCAGAGCCCGATTCGCTCCTTGACCTCCCGGATGGCGTCGGCGAGGGCAAACGCCTCCTCGTCGCTGCTCCGCAACAGGTGAAAGGCGAGTCGCTGCGCGGTGCGGCCGCCGACCCCGGGAAGCTTGGACAGCTCGGTGATCAGCCGCTGGACGGGAGGGGCGTACACGCTCGTCGTCTAGAAGCCCGGCAGCCCCAGGCCACCGAGCCCGCCCGCGCCGCCCAGCCCGCCGGCGATGCTGCCCATCTTGGAGGCGGCCAGCTCCTGCGCCGCCCGCAGCCCCTCGTTGACGGCGGCCAGGACCATGTCCTGGAGCAGTTCCACGTCCTCCGGGTCCACCGCCTCAGGATCGATCTTGATCGCCCTGAGCTCAAGGTCGCCGGTCACCTTGACCGAGACCATGCCGCCGCCGGCCGAGGCGTCGACCACCTCGTCCTTGAGCGACTCCTGGGCGGCGATCATGTCCTCCTGCATCTTCTGAGCCTGCTTGAGCAGCTGCTGCATGTTGGGCGGCTGGGGCATCAGGGCGTCTCCTGGTCGTCGTCGTCGAGCACTTCCTGGGCGTCGAACTCCTCCACCAATCGTTTCACGAGCTCCTCATGGGAGAGGCCGCCGGCCTCCGGTGGATCCGCGGGCTCCGGGTCGTCGCGCAGCTCGTACCGGAGCACCAGCGGTGCCCCCACCACGGCCCGCAGCGCCTCGGCGGTCGCCTTGCGGTAGTCATCCTGCTCGGCCTTGCGCTTGAGAAAGGCCTTGCCGGACGGGAACGCCACGGTCACGTCCTGGTTGTGGAGCGCCACCGGGCGGGCGTCGGCGAGCAGCGCCGCCAGCATCTGGTTCTCCTGGCGCACGACGTCGATGACCGCCGGCCAGCAGGCGGCGACCGTCTCCAGCTCCGGGACGCCGTGGACGGCGGGTGCCGGCGGGTCGGGCGCGGCGGCCACCGGGGCGGCCGGCGGGTCGGGTGCCGCGGTCACCGGGGCGGGTGGCGGGTCAGGGGCAGCGGCGACGGGGGTGGGCGGCGGCTCGGGGGCGGCGGCCACCGGAGGCGGTGGCGTCGAGACCGCGGGGGCGGGAGCGGGCTCGGCCGCCCGGGTCGGAGCCGGTTCGGCCGCCGGGGCCCGAGCCGGCGCCGGAGTGGGCGGCGGTGGGGCGGGACGCCCCGCCGGTGCGGTATGCGCTGCCGGTGCGGTATGCGCTGCCGGTGCGGTACGCGCTCCCGGGGCAGCCGCCTGGCCGGCCACCGCGGCCTCCAGGCGCTCAATCCGGGCCAGCAGGGCCGCCGTCGATGGGTCGACCTCCGGAGCTGTGGCCTTGATCAGCACCAGCTCCAGCTGGATCCGGGGCTGGGCGCCGTTGGTCGTCGCCTCCAGGGCCGCCGAGACGAGATCCAGCAACCGGACGACGTCGGTGCCGGCCAGCTCCTGGGCCTGGCTGAGCAGCCGCTCATCCCGCTCCGGCGTGACCCGCAGCTCCTCGGGGATCTCCTCCAGCATCTTGACCGCCAGCAGCTCCCGGGCGTGGACCTCCAGGTCACGGAGGATCTGCCCGGGATCACGCCCGGAGGCGGTGAGCCGCGCCGCCGTCCGCAGAGCGGCCGCCGGGTCATGGGCGATGACCGCGTCCAGGGCCTCAAACAGCTGTTCGGCGTCGGCCACGCCCAGGACGGCCAGGACGTCGGCGCTGGAGATCTGCTCGTCCCCGGCGTAGGTGACCAGCTGCTCCAGGGTCCCGAGCGCGTCTCGGAAGCTGCCGGTGGCGTGGCGGGCGATGAGCGCGGTGGCCCCGGGCTCCAGGTCGATCTGCTCAGCGGCGGCCACCCGGGCCACCACGGTGGACACCTGCTCCACGGTGGGCCGGCCGAAGTCGAACCGGTGGCAGCGGTCGACGACCGTCGGCAGCACCTTCTGGGCCTCAGTGGTGGCCAGGACAAAGATGGTCCGGGGCGGCGGCTCCTCCAGCGTCTTGAGGAACGCGTTCCAGGCCTGGGGCGAGAGCATGTGAGCCTCGTCCAGGATGTAGACCTTGTGCCGGCCGGACAGCGGCGCGTAGGCGACATGCTCCCGCAGCTCACGGATGTCGTCGACCGAGTTGTTGGACGCGGCGTCCATCTCGATGACGTCCAGCGAGGTGGCATTGGCGATCGACACGCAGGACTCGCAGGTTCCGCACGGCGTCACCGTGGGGCCGTCGACGCAGTTCAGGCTGGCCGCCAGGATCTTGGCCGTGCTCGTCTTGCCCGTCCCCCGGGACCCGACGAACAGATAGGCGTGGTGGACCTTGTCCCGGGTGATGGCATTGGCCAGGGTCCGCACCACCTGCTCCTGACCGACCATGTCGGCAAAGGTGCGGGGCCGGTGGCGGCGGTAGAGCGAGGGGCCGGACGACATGGTCCTGTCGAGTCTAGATGCCGGGGGCGTCGGCGACTCTGAGGGAAATCCGGCCCAGAACGGGCCGCTTTTTCCTCAAAGTGGGCTGAAAGTGGACCGTGCACCCTCCGTCGTGGCTGGGACCCGGGGCGCGGCCGCCGTCTGATGACTCCGACCTGGCACTCCCGCCGCGCCTGGAGGTGACCGCTTAAGGCTGCTTCCTTCCGGACCTGACCTGGTTCACAGCTCTCCATCGCAACGGGACCAGACCATCACCGCCTCAAACGGGGTGCTGACCTCGGGCCTCATGCCCCTCGAGAGGGAATTCAGCCCCGCTAGAGCGGATTGCGGGTACAGGGCACCGCTAGCACCCCGCCTAGCACGGTCCACCCGGCATGCTAGACGGTCGCGACCTCCCCCGTCGGTATCGTCAGCGCGACCATGGCGGTCGGAATCATCGGACTCGGTTATGTCGGGCTCCCATTGGCGGTGGGGTTCGCCGAGGCCGGACAGCCGGTCATTGCGGTCGATATCGATGACGCCAAGGTGGCGGCGATCCAGGCGGGCAAGTCCTATGTGGAGGACATCGCCTCCGACCGGCTCCAGGCGGTCGCCGACCACATCACCGCCGACACCGACATGGGCGCGCTGCGGCGGGCCGATGCCGTGCTCATCTGCGTGCCCACCCCGCTGACGGCCAACCGGGAGCCGGATCTGGGACCGCTGCTGGGCGCCAGCCGGGCGCTGGCCGACGTGCTCCAGCGCGGTCAGCTGATTGTGCTGGAATCCACCACCTATCCCGGCACCACCCGGGAGCAGGTCCTGCCGTTCCTGGAGGCCGGCGGGCTGCGGGTGGGCCAGGACTTCAACCTGGCCTTCTCCCCGGAGCGCGTGGATCCCGGCCGGACCGACTACACCCTGCGCACCACCCCCAAGATCGTCGGCGGGATCACCCCGGAATGCACCGACCGGGCCACCGCCCTGTATGAGACGGTGTGCGATCAGGTGGTCCGCGTCTCCACCCCGGAAGCGGCCGAGATGGCCAAGCTGCTGGAGAACATCTTCCGCTCGGTCAACATCGCCCTGGTCAACGAGCTGGCCATCCTGGCCGACCGGATGGGCCTAGACATCTGGGAGGTCATCGACGCCGCCGCCACCAAGCCCTACGGGTTCATGCGGTTTGACCCCGGCCCCGGCATGGGCGGCCACTGCCTCCCCGTCGACCCGTTCTACCTGACCTGGCGCGCCCGCGAGTTCCACATGTCCACCGAGTTCATCGAGCTCGCCGGCAAAGTCAACCAGCAGATGCCCTACTACTGCGTGGAGCGGATCGAGCGGGCGCTCAACGACATCGAAAAACCGGTCAAGGGCTCCCGGATCGCCATCCTGGGCGTCAGCTACAAGGGCGGCGTCGGCGACACCCGGGAATCCCCCGCCCTGCGCATCATGGAGATCCTCTCCCAGCGCGGCGCCGTCCTCTCCTACCATGACCCGTTCGTCCCCGCCCTCCCTGAGCTCGGCCTGCAAAGCTCCCCCCTCCCCGCCACCGCCACCGCCGACGCCGTCGTCCTGGTCACCGCCCACCCCCAGGTCGACCACGGCGCCATCGTCACCGCCTCCAGCCTGTTCGTCGACCTCCGCGGCGCCACCCGGCGCCTCACCCCCAAACAGGACGTCGTCCGCCTGTAGCCCGCCCCGCGTCGGCGCCGCCCGCAACTGGGCCGTCGGGCCGACGGGCGTCTGGCGGGCCTCAGGCATGGATGATTGCGGGGTCGGCGGCCGGGCGGTCCGGTGCGAGGCACACCATGCCGTCGCTGAAGCCGGCCGACGTGATTCCAAATGCGGCGTTGAAGCGGTCAAGATTCACCACCGTCAGGTGGGCGGTCAGCTCGACGAGCTGCTGGTCGCTGAAGTGCTCGTTCATCCGGGCAAAGAGCTCATCGGTGACCTCCACCGGGGTGCGCATCACCGCCACGGCGTAGTCCAGGGCCAGCTTTTCCCGATCGCTGAACAAGTCGCTCTGGCGGTAGCGGGGCAGCGCCAGCAGCTCGTCGTCAGACAGGCCGGAGTTCCGGCTGATCTGGGAGCCGAGGTCGACGCAGTACTCGCATCCGATCATCTGCGCACCCTTGAGCTCGATCAGGTTCTTGAGCCGCTCGTCGACACACCTCCCCTTACGGACTGCCTGGTTGAACTTCCCCATCGCCATCATCATCTTCGGCTGATAGGCCCAGATCTCGATCGGCTCCATTCCGCTGCCGGTTCGCGGTTTGCGGCCGGCGAGCTTCTTCATCATCCTGGGTCCGAATGCGTACATGAGCCGGACCATTGGCCTGGCGTTGGTCTTCGATACTCCCGGGATGCGTGCCATCGGGCGCCTCCTGTCACATTGGGTCCGGTTCGCGGGTCTCAGGTGTATGACCCGCCGCAGCAGGAACGTGTGACAGCGATGGGCGAACTGACCCTGGCCAGCAAGTTCGACCGCCAGCGACCCCAGCTGCGCAGAATCGCCTACCGCATCCTCGGCTCGGTCACCGACGCCGACGACGCCGTGCAGGAGACCTGGCTGCGGCTGCAACGGACCAACGCCGAGCAGATCGACAGCCTGGAACGGTGGCTGACGACGGTCATTTCTCGGATCTGCCTGAACATGATCCGATCCCGGAAGACGCGCCCGGATCAGCCACTTGACGGCCTGCGGCCGGAACCGATCATCGATAACCCGGCCGCCGGAACCGATCCTGAGCACGAGGCGCTACTGGCCGACGCGGTCGGCATCGCGCTGCAGGTGGTGCTGGCCACCCTGAGCCCGGGCGAGCGTCTGGCGTACGTCCTGCATGACATGTTCGAGGTTCCGTTTGACGAGATCGCGCCGCTGGTTGACCGCTCACCACAGGCCACCCGTCAGCTGGCCAGCCGCGCCCGCCGCCGCGTGCGCGAGGCAGCGCCGCTGCCGGACCCGGACCTGACCCGCCAGCGGGCGGTGGTCGACGCCTACTTCGCCGCCGCCCGGGAGGGCGACCTGGAGGGGCTGGTGGCCGTGCTTCACCCCGATGTGGTGCTTCGGGCCCACCGCCGCGGGGACGACCCGCTCCAGTTGCAGGGGGCCGCCCAGGTAGCCCGAGGGGCAATGGCAGCCCGCCGGTTTGCGCCATACGCCCGCCCCGCGCTGGTCAACGGCACCGCCGGCGTGGTCGCCTTCGACGGCAACCGGCCGTTTGCGGTGCTGGCATTCACCGTTCGCGACGACCGCGCGGTGGCAATCGACGTGTTCAACGACCCTGAGCTGGTGGCCAGACTCGATATCCGCGGCATCAGCGCCTGACGGCGACCGCCGCACCCCGGAATCACCTGTTCGCACCCCGGGATCACCTGTTATGGGTGAGGTAGCGCGCCGCGCTGGGGCGATCATCGCGTTATGCCTGAGGGCCTGTCGGCAAGCGAGGTCGGTAAGGAGATCGCAGAGCATCGCGAGCACTCTGAGCACGCCGAGCCCGCGCCGGCGGCCTCCGGTCGCCGGCACCAGTGGGTATCCATCGCCGAGGCCGTGCTGCTCTCCATCGTCGCGCTGCTCGCCGCCTGGTCGGGCTATTCTGCGGCCAAGTGGGGGACGGAGTCGTCGCTCAACCTGGCCAAAGCATCCTCCACGCGCAGCAAGGCCAGCCTCGCCCAGATCCAGGCCACGCAGATCCGCACACTGGATTCGGTCACGTTCAACGCGGCCGAGACCGCCTACGAGTCACACGACCCGAAGCTGTTCAACCTGACCCTCCGCCGGATGCGACCGGGCTTCCTTCCCGCTGTCCACGCCTGGCTGGCTCTGCATCCCCTGAAGAACCCCACGGCACCCCCGGATCCCTCCTACATGCCGGAGTACAAGATTCCCCAGGAGGCCCAGGCAACCATGCTCAACGCCCGCGCCAACGCCTACTTCAGCCAGGGCGAGGCCGCCGCCGGAACCGCCGACAAGTATGTGCGGCTGACGGTTCTGCTCGCTGCCGTCCTGTTCCTGGTGGGCATCGGCAGCCGCTTTCCGGTGCTGGTCGCGCGCTACGGCCTACTCGGGGTCGCCGCCGCGCTGCTTGTGGTATCGGTCGTCCAGATGCTGAGCCTTCCGGGTCCGCCCCCATGACCCGGGCCGACCACGAACGGAAGCCCGGAGGCCCGAGATCGGCCGATCAAAGCCGGCTATTTGCAGGCCAAAGGCTGGATGGGCCGCATCACATCCGGCCTCCGGCCTCCGAGCCCCAAAAACGGATGACCGTTGCGTGCAGGAATTCGCTAAGGTCCATGGCTCAGCAGTAACGGAAAAATCCCTGCATTTGTCACAATTTGCCGGACGCCGGGCGCGTAGCTCAGTGGGAGAGCGCTCGCTTCACACGCGAGAGGTCGCTGGTTCGAGCCCAGCCGTGCCCATCATCGTCGTCTGCATGGCGAGGGCACGGGAGACCCTGGACGCGCCGACACCGAACTTGGCGACGGCATTCGGAAGGTCGCTGCCTCTCCCATGGCGCACCGGGACAGTCCGGATTGAAGTCAGCGGGGGTGTTCCAGACTGGCCGGACGGCAAGCTTCTGCCATTAGTCAGTACCACGCGTTAGCGCAGTCACGGCTTCGCCGAGCAGCAGCCGTGGGGCGCCCGGGCCACATCCGCTATGCAACAGCTGTGGCCACGCCCCGGCCCCCGACGCCGGCGGCACGGTCGCCGGTCACGAAGTCGGCGACCCGCTCGCCGATCATGATCGTCGGGGCGTTGGTGTTGCCGGTCGTGACCATCGGCATCACAGAGGCATCTGCGACGCGCAGCCCGTCGACGCCCCTGACCCGAAGGCGCGGATCGACCGCCGCCATCGCATCCCGGCCCATCTTGCACGTCCCGACCTGATGGTGGTAGGTGATCGCTGTCTTTCGGACGTAGTCGCGGAGCTCGTCCAGCGAGGAGGTGGTCGCTCCCGGGTAGCGCTCAACGGCACCCCACTCCTGCAGAGCGGGGCTGCCGCCCACGCGACGGCACAACTCAAGGGCGGCGACGAGGCTGTCCAGGTCGGCATCGCAGGCCAAGATGTTGGGGTCGATCGCCAGCGGGTCCTCGATCGTGGGACCGGTCAGGCGGATCGTGCCACGGCTCAGCGGCCGGATCATTCCGCCCATGAGCGTGAACCCGTTCTCGGGCCCCTCCATCCACGCCTCGTACATCGGCACCATGAAATGGATCGGCTGGATGTCGGGGACGACGAGCCCGGGACGCGAGCGCCAGAAGAGATGCGTTTGGCAGGCCGGCAGGCCCGGGGACGGTGCCCCGACCTCGCGCTCGGCACTGAAGATCACCGGCGAGAGCAGGTGGTCATGCAGGTTCTCCCCCACCCCCGGCACGTCCGCTACGACCCCGATCCCATGCTCGCGAAGGTGATTGGCCGGGCCGATCCCGGACACCATCAACAGCTGCGGAGAGCCGATCGTGCCGGCCGACACGATCACCTCGGCAGCATGCCGGCGCTGGAGTCGGCCCTCGCGCACCCATTCCACGCCGACGCACCGACTGCCCTCGAACAGCAGCCGCCGTACCGAGGCGCGCAGCAGCACTCGCAAGTTCGGGCTCCCGGCGATCGGGCGCAGGTACGCGGCTGCGGTGCTGTGGCGCAACCGGTCGGCGATGCTGAACTGCATGTAGGACACGCCGTCCTGTCGCTCGCCGTTGTAATCGGAGTTGAGAGGAATTCCACACGCTTCGGCGGCGGCGACGATCGCCTCATGGATCGCATCGGGCTGGTAGGAGGACAGGATCGTGACCACACCCCCGTCGTCGGCAGTGCGGTGCTCCATGCGCTCGTACACGGGCCGGACGTCGTCCCAAGCCCAGCCATCGGCCCCCTGGTAGGCCCAACCGTCGTAGTCGGCCTTCGCACCCCGCACCCAGATCATCCCGTTCAGGGAGCTCGAACCGCCGAGCACACGCCCGCGCGGCCAGGCCAGGCGTCGACCCGCAGCATGACGCTGTTCCACGGTCTCGTAGGCCCAGTCCTCCTCAGACAGCCACAGCTCGTGCAGACGCCCCGGATCGTGGATCGCCGGATTGCTATCGGGACCGCCCGCCTCGAGTACCAGCACCCTGATGTCACGATCCACCAGACGGCGGGCAGCGGCGGCACCGGCGGAGCCGGCGCCGACGACGATTACGTCGGGCTGGAAATCGTCAATGTCCCCACCGGCGACAGCGGGGGCGATGGAGGCCTCGGCCATGGGATCTCTCCTGAAACGGTCATGAGCTCATGGAAGGGCTCGCCGTGAGGTGGTGTCGCCGGCTTTCAGGGCGAGCACCAAGGTCGCTGGACGTCCGCTCCGCGGTCGCCCCCGAATACGTCCTCGTCGCCGAGCTCACGCCACCAGCTGCGCATAGCGCGACGATGCTATCCCCTCTAGGTGGTCTGATACCGGAAAATATGGTCCGTCCTGGAAGATGGACGCTGCGGGCGAGTGCGAGGTCGCCTTGGCCGAGCGCGAAGACGATCTTGATGGAGTGGCCGTTGCAGTTGCCGATCGGCCGTTCTGCGGACCCAAATGAGCTGGTCGCTCGTCGAGCGAGTTCAGCACTGTCAGCTCTGGCTGGGGATCGTGACCGACACCTCGAGCCCACCGCTGGACCGTGGGCGGGCGGCGATCGTGGCGTTGTGGGCGCGGGCGATCGCGTTGGCGATGGAGAGGCCGAGCCCGACGCCGTCGGAGTGATTGAGACGCTGTTTGCCGTGGCCGAAGGGCTCAAACAGGGTTGGGATCTGCTCGGCGGGGATGCTGGGGCCAGTGTTCTCGATCTCGAAGGTGGCGCCGTCGGCTCGCTGGGTGGTGCGGATTGCGATCCAGCCACAGGGAACGTTGTGGCGCACGGCGTTCTCGACGAGGTTGGCGATCATCCGCTCCAGGAGCACCCGATCACCGCGGGCGACCGCGGGTGCGAGCGCTGCCTCGACCTTGATGCGGCGCTGATCGATCGCCGGGTGCGTGACATCGAGCGCGTCCTCGGCGGCGGCGGCGAGATCGATCGTGTCCTGGCCGGTCGGTCCGAGCTCCGTCGTGGCCAGCGTCAAGAGCGCCTCGACGGTGGCCTCGGCCCGCTCCACCGATCGCCTGACCTTCTCCGCCATCGCCTCGAGCTGCAGGGGCGTCCTGGCCGGCTTGGAGAGCGTGACGTCGATCGCGGTTCGCATTGCGGTGAGCGGGGTGCGCAGCTCGTGCGCGGCGTTGGCGACGAACCGCTTCTGACTGGTGAAGGCGGCGTCGAGCCGCTCAAGCATCACGTCGAACGTGTCGGCCAGCTGCTTGAACTCGTCGTCGGGGCCGGCGAGGGCGAGGCGCTGACCGAGCCGCAGTTCGGAAGCCCGCCTCGCGGCCTCGGTGATCGACCGCACCGGCCGCAGCGCCCGCCCGGAAACCATCCAGCCAAGACCCACCGAGACGATCAGGAGAACCCCGAGGCCGATCGCCGACGCCAGCCGCAGCGCGGCCAGCTCGCTATCGCGCTGGTCTATGGGTCCCGCTCCGGCGGCAATGAACGCCCGGTTGCACCTGGCGATGAGCGACGCGGGCATGGCAGGCTGCCCGGGCGCCGCGCGCTGCTTGCACAGGTTCAACTGCGGGCCCAAGCCCGGCGGAACCGGCTTCGTCACGCCTGCCGGGCCCGGAAGGAGAACGTTGGCCACCAGCGCGTAGGTCAGTGCCAACAGCGCGACCCCGGCCAGCAGGAACAGTACGGTGTACATGACGGCGAGGCGTGCGCGGACCCGCTGCGGCCAAGGTCGCCGCACGACGACAGAGACGGGCGCGGGAGTCATGGCACGCGGTAGCCGGCGCCCACCACCGTCTCGATCACTTCGGGCTCGCCGAGCTTGCGCCGCAGACGCCCGAGCGTCACCGCCACCGTGCGTGTGAACGGGTCGGCGTTCTCGTCCCACACCCGCTCGAGCAGTTCCTCGGCGCTGACCACGGCGCCACCGGCCGCCAACAGGACCTCGAGCATCCCCAACTCCTTACGCGTCAGCAGAAGCTCGCGCCCAGCGCGGGTAGCCCGGCGCCGCGCCTGGTCGAGCGCCACATCGCCCCGGACCAGAACCGGTGGCCCCGCCGGCGCGCGGCGAGCCAGCGCGTGCACCCGCGCCACCAACTCCGCAAACGCGAACGGCTTGGACAGATAGTCATCCGCGCCCAGGTTCAGACCCTCCACCCGATCGCCGATCGCCGCCGCGGCGGTCAGCATCAAGATCCGCGCCTCCGACCCACCATCGCGCAGCGCCACGCACACCGCATCGCCGTTTACACCCGGCAGGTCACGGTCCAGCACGATCACGTCGTATCGATACACCACGCCCTTCTGCAGCGCCGCCGTCCCGTCATAGGCGAGATCGGTCGCGATGCCGCGATCGCGCAGCCCCTCGGCGATGTCGCGAGCAAGCTCCACATGATCCTCGACCACCAGCACGCGCACCCCGACATCGTGCCCTACCGCACGTCACAACGCCATCACAGACCGCGACCGCGCTCAACGCTCTCCCCACAGCGCCGGGGTGTTGCGCTCCTGTGACCCCCACCGGCGTACAACCCCGGTGCCATGACGCTACATCGCTACCAACCCCTCGCCGCCGCAATCGCGGCCGCCGCGCTGCTGGCAGGCTGCGGCGGCGGCTCACGCACGCCCCGCTCGTCCAGGGCTGGCGACCACCTGACCTATGCCCAAGCGCAACAGGCCGCTGTCAACTTCGCCAGCTGCATGCGCTCGCACGGGGTGACCAACTTCCCTGACCCGACCTCCCCCCGGGAGTTCAAGCTCTCGATGAGCTCGGGCTCCGCGGTCACGCGGTCGCCCGCGTTCCAGTCGTCAGCGACGGCCTGCCAGCACCTGCTGGGCGGCAACCCGCCAAGCCAGAGTGCGGCGCACAGCCGGGCGCAGACCACAGCGCTGCTGGCATTTGCCCGCTGCCTGCGCCGCCATGGCTTCCCGAGCTTCCCTGACCCGACCAGCAGCGGCCAGCTGACCCACGGCATGCTCGCCACAGCGGGAATCAACCTCCATCAGCCAGCGGTGCTGCAGGCCGCCGACACATGCGTCAGCGTCACCCACGGGGTCATCACCCGGGCCGCTGTCGCTCGGTTCGTCGCCGGACAATAGGCCCCTCAGTCCGGGGACAGGGTTTGGTCTCGAGCCCCATGCGGTTTGCGTGAAGGCGTGCGCGCCGCGGCTCTATGGAGTTTCCGACTCCCTCATCCGGTTGCCGAGGGCCATGAGCGCCGCGATCGGTCGAGCCGCGACTTCAAAGCGGGCGATCCGGTCTTGCTCGTTGATTTCGAGGAGATCGATGCCTCGCAGTTTCGCCTCCCCGATCCTCGCCTCAAATACGAGGCCGAAGAGCGCAGCGCAGTCGCTTGATGCGTCCGCCAGCAAGTGCGTGTGTTGAAACTGATCGCATGCCGCTTCGACGGCCCGGAGCGCGTCCGCGACCGCATCGCGACCGACGACCGGATCGTCGGTGGCAGGGTTCAGCATCACGACGTCAGGCGACAGCTCGGCCGCGGCGGCGTCGACATCGCCGGCGCGTGAAGCGGCGAGGAAGCGTTCGGCAGCGTTCACCGACCCGAAATCTAACCACGGCGGCTCAGCGCCTGGTCTCGTACCTGGTGAGCACCACGCCGTCGGGAAACGTCCGGGTCTCCACCAGGCTCAGGTTCACCCAGTGGTCCAGGGCCGTGAAGAACGGCGTGCCGCCGCCCACCAGGACCGGATGGGTGACGATCGCGTACTCGTCGATCAGCCCGGCCCGGATGGCCGCGGCGGCGAGGGTGGCCCCGCCGATGTCCATGGGGCCGCCGTCGTCGGTCTTGAGCCGCGTGATCTCGGCGACCGCGTCGCCGGCGAACAGGCGGGTGTTCCAGTCGACGGTGCTGGTGGTGGAGGAGAACACCACCTTCGGCATTTCCCGCCAGCGGCGGCCGAACTCGACCTCCGCCGGGGTGGCGCCGGGCTGCTGGTCGGCGGTCGGCCAGTACGAGCTCATCGTCTCCCACAGCTTGCGCCCGTACAGCGCCAGGCCCGTCGCCGCCACCCGGTCAGACCACCACTGGAACAGTTCGTCGCCCGGCACGCTCCAGCCGAGATCGTCGCCGGGCGCGGCGATGTAGCCGTCCAGGGTCAGGTTCATGCCAAAGGTCAGTTTCCGCACGGCGTCAGCCTCCCGGGAGTCGGTATTCGGCGTACAGACCAAACCGGCGCGGAAAAATCATCGGTCACGCCCAGCCGTATCGCAGCGATCGGTCTAGCCCCGGGCGAGAGTCTTGCGCTGGCTCAGCAACTCGATGTAGTGGGCAATCCGCTCGGCGCGGCGCTTGGGGTCCTTGGTGTGGTGTAGCCGGTACAGGAACCGGTAGCGCTCGGCGCGTCCCAGCGTCTCGAAGAATTGGTTGGCTCCCGGGTGCTGGCGGAGGGCTGCCTGGAAATCCTCTGGAACCCCGGCCTTGCTCTGCGGTGCGTAGGCATCATCGAGACGCCCATCAGCCTCCGCGGCCTGATACTCCGCGAGACCGGGCGGCTTCATCCGGCCTTCGGCGATCAGCCGTCGGGCGCGCTCGCGGTTGATCGCCGACCATCTGCTGCGCGGGCGGCGAGGCGTGAAGCGCTGGAGGAAGAAGTGCTCATCGTGGCCACGAAGCTGCCCGTCAATCCACCCGTAACAAATCGCTTCGTCGATTGCTTCCGCCTGCGTCACGGTGGTCTTCGGAGAGTCCTTCTTGGCGATCTTCAACCATACGCCCGCCGACCGAGCGGACTCCAGCCAGCTTGCCCATGCGGCGCTGTCGGGCAGCTCAAGAATCGGCAGATCCGGTTCGGGCGCCATGCCCGGAAGGATGCCGGATCCGCCGTTCGAGGCTTTCACAGCGGCCACGGCCCGACGGTGCGGGTGCAGGTGCATGGGGCCACGCGGGAGGCGCGCGACAATCTGGCCGCATGCGGGGCGAGCAGGGTCGTCATGTCTGTTGGGGCCGCGGCAGCGGCGTCGCGCGTCGTGTTGGTGACGCCGTGGACGGCCCGGCTCCACGGTGTCGTCCCAGCGCGCCTCCACCATGCCGCGCTCCGCGAGCCGCATCAGGACGGGGTAAAGCGTCCCCGAGCGCAGGCCGGTCTCCCGCGCGATGTCGTAGCCGTGGCGCCGACCGCCGGCCTCGCGGATCAGTGCCTCCAGCGCGCAGCCCGGTCGCATTTCGGCGGCGGAGTGGTGATCTCCCTGATCGCGATCAGTATTTACAGCTATACAACTGATTAGCTGTGTGCCTGTAGGATGGTGAGCCACATGACGCTTCCGACCCCCGATCCCCGACGAGCTGGTCGAATGAATCGCTCGCCGCTTCCATCTGCGGCAAGCGGCTCGGTCAAGCGGCACCTGCTGGAGACGAGATCCCCACGCTCATGCAATCCCCACCCCTGACTCAACCGGAACGGAGCTTTCGATGAGCAAGAACATGAACACCCTGGACCGGCGCGTACGCGCGCTCCTTGTCGCGCCCGTCATGATCGTCCTCGGGATCCTGATCGGCCCCGGCTCGATCGGGGCCATCGTCCTGTACGCCCTTGCCGCGATCATGCTCGCGACCAGCGCGACTGGCTTATGCCCGTTGTACTCGCTGTTGCACTGGAGCAGCCGCGGCCGCCAGTCTCTGACGCACTGAAACCACCCCACCAGAGAACCGAGACCACCAAATGGATGTGACAGCCGAGACTTTCGAACGTGACGTGTGCGACCCCACCTAAGTTCCGCGGCACCGTTCCCGGGTCCGGAGCCGCCCTGGCTGCCGATGCGCTGCTTGAGCCGTGGTTCTCCTGCTTGCAGAACCAGCTCGGCGAGATCCGCATCTTCGACTGTCACACCCACCTCGGGTGTGACGATCCGGACGGGTCATGCTTCCACGTTGACGAGTTGTCTGGAGCATCGGTCTGCCCTCTGGCGGCGCGATCCGCGCCTCGCTCGGTCTTGTGTCGAACTTCGCCGATCTGCGCCGATTCCAGCAATTTGCCGCCGAATTCATCGACCTGAGGAGCGTGCCCGATGACCTCCCGCCTCGCAACGCCTGCTGAGAAACGAGCGACCGCCGGTCAACCAAGGGGAATGAGATGAGCGAGCCCGCCCTTAAGCTCCCTGAAGAGGTCAGACAATTCCTTGAGCAGCCCCGCGTCGCGGTTCTGGCGACGGTGCGACGCGACGGCACACCGGCAAGCACAGCCTGCTGGTATGAGCTGCAGGACGACCGGGTGCTGATCACGATGTACGCCACCTCCCGCCGGCTGCCCAACATCCGCCGAACTCCGCACGTAGCGATGACGATCCTCGGCGAGGATCCCTATCAACACGTCTCGATCTCGGGCCCGGTGAGCGAGATGTGGGATGACCCTGAGCTCAAGGTGATGGATCGCCTCTCGATGCGCTACACGGGCGAGCCGTGGCCGGACCGAGACGGGTGCATCAGTGCGCTTGTCGAGATTGAGCGCTGGCACACCTACGGTGTGCTCTCGCAATCCTCCGATTACAGCCCCTCGGAGCCCTCGTGATGACGCCAGCGCGGGAGGGAGTGAGGAGTGTGCTGGTGACCTACGAACCGTCCCGCGAAGGAGATGCGGCCCTTTCCTACGCGCTTGACATCGCCCGGACGGCCGGAGCCACGCTGACCGTCGCCTCCGTAGCGTCCCAGGAGCGAACGGACGTCGGCTGCGGCCGCTGCAGGGCGAGCGCGCGAGTGTGGAACGAGCAGTTGCGGCTGCTTGCCCACGAGCGGCTCTCAGGGGCCGCGAGGACGATCGGTGACTCGCCGGACGTCCGGTACCTCGCGGCATGCGGACCGGAGCGCGAGGTACTCGCTCAAGCTGCGCGGCAATACGAGGCGGAGATCGTCGTTGTGCCATCGCGGCGCGCCGAGCGTCTGCGCCGCGTCGTCCGGTTGAGTCTGGCCGAGGATCTCAGGCTGCGTGGCCCGTGGGAGGTCGTGATCGCGCCCCGGACAGCATCCAGCGCGTCCCCGGCGTCGCCTGAAGAATCTCGGCGGCCCGGCCTCCAGCCGGACGCATCGGCGCGACCATCCGGGTCCCCCTGGTCACGGTAAGCCGCTCGTCTCCACCGCATCGCGGCCACGGCGGTGTGGACGCCGGCGCAACCACGCCGTCATGAGCAGGAGCGCTCCAGCCGCCGCGGGTAGTAGTGCGGAGATGGCGCGATAGACGAGCGTCCCGGCAAGCGCGGCGTCAAGCGGAGCGCCGAAGTGATGGAGCATCGCCGGAATGGCCGCCTCGACCGCGCCGAGCCCCGCCCGGCAGCGGTGGGAGGCTGGCGATCAGGATTCCCGCGACGTACGCGAGCAACACGCCGTCGACATCCAGGTTGACACCAGCGGCGGCCAGCGCCAGGCGCAAACAGGCAGCGTCCGCAATCCAGGAGCCGGCGGCGAGCGCGACCAGCACAACCCGGTTGCGGCGGCTTCCGACAGCCGCCTTGGCCTCCGCGTGAAACGCATCCGCGCTCTGCACCGTCGTTTCAGGCGGCGGCACCGACTGGCAACGGCGCAGCAGCGGTAAACGCCCGCGCCGACCGCCCGCACCCCCGGATGCTGGCGGACGACGGCCACCAGGAACGCCAACGCCCCGATCCCAGGCGGCGTCCGAACGTTGAACCAGAGCGTGAAGCCGAGATCTCCGCCGACGCCAGCCGACGCAGATGCAGCGCCAGCAACAGATAGCCGAGGAGTAAGGCGAGGAGAGCGGTGAGCACCCATCCCGCACTCACCTCATCGAGCGCCGCCGACAACTGGTCGATCCCGCCCGAGGAGCCCAGGACGACCAGCAGCGCACCGATGCTCACCCCCGCTCCAAGCAGAAATCCGGCGACCCGCTTCAGCTTCGCCGGTCCGGCCGAATGTTCGCCACGAGCGACAGCGCAGGGTCCGACGACAGGAGGCCACGAACGCTTCCCAGACCGAGCGTTCGGGCGCCGCCGTGCTGTCCGGCCGCCGGCGCGGAGCAGCGCCCCTCCCCAGCGGCCGGCCCGGACTGACCAGGCCGGCCGCGATCACCTCGGCTACTCGCCGGTCCTACTTCCATCCGCGGATCGACCGAGCGTCTTTCCGGCGTCGGCGACAATCCTGCGCAGGAAGTCGTACTGGATGTGGACCAGTCGATCGGCCATCTCCATGGCGCCGTCGATGACGTCCTGTCGCTTGGATGGGGTCTCGGCACGTGGCGGGAGGGTCTTGTCGACGGTGTCGATGAACCGGCGCACCGCCTCGATTGCCGCCCGCTGCGCTGACTCGAGTGACTTGAATACCTCCTCAGAGAGGTCGGTGGTGCGGTCAACCGCGCCCGGCCGCTTGTGGGCCTCGGCCTCCTCGAGGTGGCGTTTGCGCGTGACGGCCGCCTTGCGACCGGCGGCGCTGCGTTGGGCCTGGGTTTCGGGCATCTCTGTGCCTCCTCTCGGGACGTATGTCCCGTCAGCTGCGTCGGTGAATGGACCGATCGAAGGTCCGGCGGCCCGGGCTGCGTGCCGGCGCAATCGGCCTTGATCTCGACCATACGCCCGGCCGCCCGCGCTGCCATCGGTAGTTACGTCGGGCGTCTCCTCCTGAAACCCACCCCCGCAATGACCCGGCCCCGGCCGGTGCCCTGACCCGGGAGGGAGACGACCCCAAGCACGATCACCAGGGTGCAGACCGTGCTGCGGGCGTCGGCGACGCCCAGGTTTTCGGACGGCAAGGTCGTTACGATCGCAGCGTGATGCGGTTGCTTGAGCGTGAGGATGAGCTCGGGTGGCTTGCGGGGGCGGTGGAGGGTGCCGTGGGTGGGAGGGGCAGTTTCGTGCTGGTCGCGGGCGAGGCCGGCATTGGGAAGACGTCCTTGATCCGGGCGCTTCATGGGGAGCTCGCGGGCGGGGTCACGTTTGTGTCCGGTGCCTGCGAGGCATTGTCTGTGCCGGTGCCGCTGGCACCCTTGCGCGAGCTTCTCGAAGCGGCGGGCGCAGACGCTTCCACGGCGAGGCCTGGCGAGGATCGCCTGGCCTGGGCGCGATCGCTGCTGAGCGTTCTGGCCAAGCGAGCGCCGGTGGTCGCCGCGGTCGAGGATGCTCACTGGGCTGACCCCCTGACTCTCGACGTGCTCCGGATTCTGGCCCGCAGGGTCGAGCGCAGCGGCGTCCTGGTCCTGGTGACCTATCGCGATGACGAGGTGGGCGCCAATCCCGCACTGGGGCTGCTGCTGGGGGACCTGGCCACGGGTCCGGCCGTCCGCAGGATTGCGCTGCGACCGCTCTCTGAGGCGGCCGTCGGTGAGCTGGCGGCGGGGAGTGGCCTCGACGCTGCCCGACTGGTCGATGCCACCGCGGGCAACCCGTTCCTGGTGGTGGAGACGATCGCCGCCGGCGGGCGCCTGCCGGCCTCGGTGCGGGACGCAGCTCTCGCGCGGGCCGGGCGGTTGAGTCTCCCGGCCCGTCAGGTGGTCGATGCTGCCGCGGTGATCGGGCAGCGGTTCGAAGCTGGGCTCCTGAATTCGCTCGTGGGCGACTGCTCAGGTGCGGTGGAGGAGGCGCTGGCCCGGGGCGTGCTGATCGCCGATGGGACAGCGCTCGGATTCAGGCACGAGCTGATCCGTGACGCCCTGGAGCGATCGATCTCCCCACCGCGTCGTGCCGAGCTGCACGCACGGGTGTTCTCGGCGCTGGCCGGACAGGTCCCCGCCACCGACAGCGCGCGGTTGGCGCACCACGCCGAGCTGGGCGGATTGGCGGAGGAGGCCGCGCAGCACGCGATCCGGGCCGCGGCCGAGGCCGAGCGGGTGGGTGCACCGCGTGAGACCTACCTGCAGGCGGATCGAGCGCTGCGGCTCGCTCCCGGCCTCCAGACAACGGAGCGGTTCGAGTTGCTGGTGCAGTATTCGCTGGCAGCGAATTTCGCCAACCCGCGTCTGCAGGACGCTGTGGATGCGGCTGACCGTGCGGTCGAGCTGGCAGCGCAACTGCATGATGACCGCCGACGGGGGCGCGCGCTGATGGCGCTGTCCTACGCGCTGTGGTCGCTGGAGCGAGTGGTCGAGGCCCGGGATGCGGCCGAGAGAGCGGTCCAGGCGTTTGCGCCGACCGCCGATGTGGCTTCGCTGGCGTGGGCGCAGGCGACCCTCATCAGGATGGAGGCGACTTCGTTCGATCCGGAGATCGCCCTGGCGATGGCCGCGGACACGCTCCAGCTGGCCGAGACGGCCGGACTTGACGAGGTCCGGCTCGATGTGCAGATCAGCGTGGGGCTGGCGCGGGGGCACCGGGGCGACCGGGAGGCGCTCCCGGTTCTTGCCGACGCGCTGGAGGCGGCGAGGCGGGGGGGACTCACGATCCGGATGGTCCGCGGCTACGTGAACTTGACGACCGTCGCGGTCGCCCTGCGTGAGCACGAATGGGTGGATCGAACCGCGGAGGAGGCGCTACCGCTGCTGGAGGAACTGCACGTCTCGCCGTTGCCGATCATGGGGATCCGCTTCTTCCGGGCGCGGAGCCTGCTCGACCGCGGTCGCTGGGATGAGGCGCTCGCGATCGCGGCCGCTCGCGAACGCTGGTGGCAGGGTGAGTACCCCGTGGCCTGTGCCCTGGAGGGGCTGATCAAGGCGCGGCGAGGGCATCCCGGCGCCGACAAGCTGCTCACGGAGGCCTGGGCGGGGATCATGGAGCTGGTGGGGGCTGAGAGCGCGCGGCACGGGATGATCCGGTTGGCGCTGGTGGAGAGTGCTTGGCTGCGTGATGACGGCGCCGCGGCGATCGATGCGCTTCGGATGGCGCACGAGTCCCCGGCGGTGGGACGCTTTGCCCGGTCCGGCGGCGAGCTGGCCCTGTGGGGTGCCCGCCTGGGCATGGAGTTGGAGGTGCCGGCCGGGGCCCCGGATCCGGTGGTGCTGGAGCTTGAGGGGGATTGGCGGCGAGCCGTCCAGGCCTGGCGCGAGCGGCAAGCACCCTATGAGGCGGCGTTGGCCGCTCTGCCCGGCGACGAGCGGGCCGCCCGGTTGGCGATGACGGCGCTGCACGAGCTGGGGGCGGTGGCCACCGCGCGGGCATTCACCCGCGAGCGCACGGTTCGCGGCGCCCGGGCGGCCCGTGGGCCAAGGCGCTCGACGCTCGCGCATCCCGCCGGCCTGACGCGCCGCGAGCAGGAGGTGCTGGAGGTTCTGGTCACGGGGGCGTCCAACGCCGAGATCGCCGCCGTGCTGCACCTGTCCGACCGAACGGTCGCCCATCACGTCTCCGCGATCTTGGCCAAGCTCGGGGCGCGTAACCGGCATCTGGCCGCCGAGTCCGCCCGCCGGCGAGGGCTGATCGCCGGCGACGCAAGATAGGCCGCCGGGCGCCCAAAGTTGGGCATCACGACCGATGCGGGTCCGGTGCCGGCCTGGGACGCTGCCCCCAGTTCGGATCAAGGAGGCAGCGATGGGCAACGGAGGGAGCGCAGTGATGACCAGCTACGCCGTCAGGACGATCGACGAGCTCGAGGCGATCCACCACGGGGTGGTGAAGTTGGCCGGCGCCGACCTGGGAGTACAGGCCTTCGGACTGCAGGTGCTCGACCTTCCGGCCGGGTTCTCCGACTATCCGGAGCACGACCACTCAGCCGACGGCCAGGAGGAGGTCTACCTCGTGCTCCGCGGCTCGACGGTGTGCCAGATCAACCGCGCGCGAGTCACGCTCCGTCCCGGACAGCTGCTCCGGGTTGCGCCTGATGCCAGACGTAAGCTCCTGCCCGGCGCGGCCGGAGCGAGGGTCCTGGCCCTCGGGGCGGCGGCGGACCGTCCCTACCAGCGGCCGGAGGCATTCCGGCTCACGGTGCGCGCATGACCACGGCAAGCAGTCTCGGCACTCGGGCCCCGGAGCCGCGGGTGGTGAGCGACAGCGAGCGACTGTGGTTCCTGGGCACACTGGCGCGGATGAAGCTCGACGGCCGGCAGACGGGGGGTCGGTTTGCTCTGTGGGAGGGCGTGCTTCCCCACGGGGCGGCGCCCCCACTGCACTCCCACCCCCAGGACGAGACCTTCTACCTGCTTGAGGGCGAGCTGACCGCCTGGCTGGTTGAGCCGGAGTTCCTCGGGGCTCACCCCGGCTCCCTGGCCTGGGTCAAGACGCACGCCCGACGCTGTGGCCCGGGAGCGGTGGTGTTTGCGCCGGGGGGAGCGCCCCACACCTTTCGGGTGGAATCCGACACGGCGCGGATGCTCTTTCTCTCCACCCCGGCCGGGATTGAGGATTACGTGCGAGCGCTCGGTGAGCCCGCCGGCTGGCCGTGGCTTCAACCACCTCCCGACGGGCCGCGCGTGGCCGCCGAGCGGATCACCGCGGTCGAACGCGACCTCGGCATGCTCCGCCACGGTCCCCCGCCTCCGGCCACGGTCGACCTTCGCGGTCCAGACCTGCCGTCTGCCTGAGGGTGCCCTCCCCTCCCCGGTCTACTGCGGGCGGAATCCTGAGCAGAGCACCCGCATGTAGTTGATCCGCCCGTCGCGTTCGCTGTAGTAGGCCTGTTGCTCGACGATGAACGGACCGTCGGCGTTGTGCCCGCGGAACCGGTACGCGACTCGCCGGCGATCCGCGAAGGAGTCGGAGTCAACCGACAGGATCTCCTCGAGCACGTCGGTGTCCTCGAACCACTGGTGGAGGATGTCCTCAACGGCGCCGGGATCGGTGGCCTCCCACGAGCGCCTGGGCGTCAATCCGCGAAAATCGATACCCGCGTCCAGCAGATTCACGAGCGTGTCGAAATCCTTACGGCCGAGCGCCTCGGCGAAGCGGACACCGAGCGGCTGGTGAGAAGCGGCGGCGACCGGCTCAGGGGCAACCGTGGGGTCAGTAGCTGAAGATTGCGGCATCGTCGTCTCCGATCCATTCCAACATTGGGGTGGCACCGACCAACCTTGCGTTGGCGACCATGGCGTTCTCGTCAAGCTTGCGCGCGTTGAAGCAGATGGGGCAGGCCAGCAGTTCGCCGCCACCGTCGGCGTACTGCTCCAGCAACCGCGGGAGCGGAGGACACCCCTCGCAGGCGACGGCCTCGGCATGCCCCGGGAGGACAAGCCGGACGGCCTCCTTGGTCAGCCACATCCCCACGGTGTCGCCTCGCTGGGCAGCCGCACCACCCACCAGGAACGCGACCGTCACCCGCTCAGGGTCCTCAAGACCCGTCGCCAAATTGATCAGCACCTTCCGCCCCATCCGGTCCTCCTCGGCTCCCCGGCCGTCGATCTCACACCCGCACCGGCCGATCTTCCCCGATACGGCGCCTCGGTGCAACGCCTCCTGGGAGCCGCGTCGCGTCGTTCCCGCTACGCGCCTGCCTCCAGCCGTTGCTTGAGTCGCCTCACGTTCTCCGGCATCTCCCGGGCGGCCTGGGGACGCACCAGGAGGGGAACCAGCACCTTGCCGATCCCGTGACCGGGGAAGTCCCGCTGGATCGTCAGCCGCGACCGTGAGCACTCCGCCAGCGCCTCGATCGTGACCGCAACCATCGCCCGGACCGGACCGTCGATACCCCGGTCCGCCCACCGACCTGGCGGGTCATATTCGGTGGTCTCGGTGACCGCCTCGCGTTCACGCCCGCCGATCCTCCGCACGGTCGTGCACTTCGACCCGACGCGGGTGGTGGGCCCGTCCATGTGGCCGCGCAGATACCCGGTCACACCGGCCACCTGCGTCACCAACTCTCGCTGAGCGCCTTGACCCGCTGGGCGATGTCGTCCCGGATCTCACGGACGCGATCGATCGGCTGCCCATGGGGGTCGGGCAGGTCCCAATCGATATAGCGCTTGCCCGGGACGTACGGGCACTCATCGCCGCAGCCCATGGTGACCACCACATCGGCCTCCTCGGCGAGCTGGCGGGTCAGCAGCTGCGGGACACGGTCGGCCAGGTCAATCCCGAGCTCGCGCATGACCTCAACCACCTCAGGGTGGACACGCCGGGCGGGTGTGGTGCCGGCCGAGAGAGCGCGATGGCGTCCGCCCGCCGCGCGGGCAAACAGAGCCTGGCTCATCTGGGAGCGGCCGGCGTTCTGCCGGCAGACGAACAGGACGGTGGCCATCAGTTCGCCTCCGTGGCAACGACGCCGCCAGGCGCGCGCGGGCTGAAGAAGCGGCGGGCGTAGAGCGAGACATAGACGAGGCCGACCAGGACCGGGACTTCGATGAGCGGCCCCACCACCCCGGCCAGGGCCTCACCGGAGGTGGCACCGAACACGCCGATGGCGACGGCGATCGCCAGCTCAAAGTTGTTCGAAGCCGCCGTGAAGGCCAGTGTGGCGGTGCGCTTGTAGCCGTAGCCGAACAGCAGTCCCCAGGCAAAGCTGGCCCCGAACATGACCGCGAAGTAGACGAGCAGCGGGACCGCGATGCGCACCACGTCCAGCGGATGGTGGGTGATCTGATGACCCTGCAGGGCGAACAGCACCACGATGGTGAACAGCAGCCCATAGAGCGCCACCGGCCCGATACGGGGCAAGAACCGCCGCTCGTACCAGTCCTGTCCGCGGGTTCTGAGCCCGACACGGCGGGTCAGGTAGCCGGCGGCGAGAGGAATCCCGAGGAAGATGAGCACGGTGCGCGCTACCGGCCACAGGCCAATGTGGAAAGCCTGGCTGGAGAGGCCGAGCCACTTGGGCAACAGGGTGATGTAGAAGTAGCCGAGAAAGCTGTAGGCCAGGATCTGAAAGATGGAGTTCAGGGCCACCAGCAGCGCGGTGGCCTCTCGGTCGGCACAGGCCAGCTCGGTCCAGATGAGCACCATGGCAATGCACCGGGCCAGCCCCACGATGATCAGTCCCGTGCGGTAGGCGGGTTGGTCTGGCAGCAGCAGCCAGGCCAGCGCAAACATGAGCGCCGGGCCGATGATCCAGTTGAGGATCAGCGAGGAGATCAGCATCCCCCGCTCGCCGGTGAGACGTCCGAGCTCCTCGTAGCGGACCCGGGCGAGGACGGGATACATCATGGCCAGCAGACCCAGGGCAATGGGAAGCGAGGTGTGCGTGATCTCCACCGAGCTGAGCGCGTGGTTGAGGCGCGGGATCAGCTGTCCGAGGGCCAGACCGAGGGCCATGGCGGCCAGGATCCACACCGGGAGGAAGCGGTCCAGCGTCGACAGGCGCGCGACGACGGGATCGCGCCGAGCAGGAGACGAAACGGCCATGGCGACACAGATTACATCGATGCCCGTCAGTTGAATAGGCGAGCATCGATTCGTCGTCGGCGCGCGCCCCCCCGGCGGCGCGAGCGCCGACGCCGGCCGGTCAGCCCAGCCAGCCGGCGAACTCGTCCAGGGCCTCGGGCAGGACGTAGTAATAGGCCCACAGGCCGCGGCGCTCCGAGTCGACGATGCCGGCGTCGCGCAGCTTCTTGAGGTGGTGCGACAGGGTCGGCTGCGAGATATCGAACAGCGGCACCAGCTCACAGACGCAGACCTGGCCGGCGTGCCGGCGCAGGACATCGACCAGCTGCAGGCGGATCGGATCCCCCAGCGCCTTGGCCACCTCGGCCATCCGCGTGGCCCGGTCGCGGTCGATGTCCGGATATACGACCGGCGCGCAGCACGGGTCGCCGGCCGCCCGCTTGGTCTTGGGAGTCAGCTCTAGATCGATGGCCATGAATGAAGTCTAGTCGGCGAGCCCTCGGTCGACGCCGAGGGTTACCGGCGACCGGACATGGCCGCCGACGGCGGACGTGACGGTATTAGATTGACATACGTCGATGATTTGCTACGGTTCCGGCCCGAGCCATATCATCGATGTTCTTCGATCTAAGGAGCCACGTCATGGCCGTCCCCACCGACCCCGAGGTCCTGCGAGAGGAGGTCCGCGGCCGCTACGCCGCGGCGGCGCTCGTCACCGGCGGTGGCGCCTATGGTGACCAGGCATGCGGTCACGCGGAGGGGGCGCTGATCACCGAGGACCAGCGGGCGCTGTTCGGTGGGGCGCTGTACGAGCCGGAGGACCGCGACGGCCTGCCCGCATCCGCGGTGCTGGCCTCACTGGGGTGTGGCAACCCGATCGCCATCGCCGAGCTGCGGGAGGGCGAAACCGTCCTTGATCTGGGGTCCGGCGGCGGCATCGACGTGCTGCTCTCCGCCCGGCGGGTGGGGCCGGCCGGCCTGGCGTACGGGCTGGATATGACCGACGAGATGCTGGAACTGGCACGCCGCCACCAGGCCGAGGCCGAAGTCCACAACGTTCAGTGGCTGCGCGGGCACATCGAGGACATCCCGCTGCCCGCCGCGTCGGTCGACGTGATCATCTCCAACTGCGTCATCAACCTGTCCGGCGACAAGCCCCGGGTGCTCCGGGAAGCCGCCCGCGTGCTCAGGCCCGGCGGGCGGTTCGCCGTCTCCGACGTCATCGCCGATTCCGACATGGACGAGGCCACCCGGGCTGACATGGAGGCCTACACCGGCTGCATCGCCGGCGCCCTGACCCGGGAGCAGTTCACCCAGGCGCTCCAGGCGGCCGGTTTCGCCGACATCACCATCCAGGAGTCCCACCGGGTCCACCCCTGCGCCGCCTCCGCCATCGTCCGCGCCACCAAGACCGCCGCCGACGGCTCGGCCTGTTGTTCGACCGAGGAGCAGAGCGCATGCTGCGAACCCCCCAACCAGGCGAGCTGCTGCTCACCGCAGGCGACCGCCACCGGCGGCTGCGGCTGTCGGTAGGACCGCCGCGCGCGCTCGGTCCGATCGTCAGGCGGCCGGAGTCGCCTCGGTGCGCTGCACGTCGCCCTCGGCGATGGCCGAGGGCACGGCCACCGGCTCGGTGGGGACGAAGTAGCGATATGACAGGGCCGCCAGGGCCCCGCCCAACAGCGGGGCCACGATGAACAACCAGACCTGCGCCAGAGCCTTGTGGCCGAGGATGAGCGCCGGGCCCAGGCTGCGTGCGGGGTTGACCGAGGTGCCGGTGAGCGGGATG
Organism: uncultured Solirubrobacteraceae bacterium; assembly: GCA_963753235.1. GTDB lineage: Bacteria > Actinomycetota > Thermoleophilia > Solirubrobacterales > Solirubrobacteraceae > Palsa-465. Next base: position 203,738 of record CAVWBJ010000004.1, read on the forward strand.
CCGATGAGGTGCACCACGGTCAGAGCGATGCCGATGGCCAGGCCCGCAAAGCCGGGGGAGCCCACGCGGCTGGTGGCCACCAGCACGATCGTGACGAAGATGTAGGTGAGCAGCACCTCCACGGCAAACGCTCCCCCGAGCCCGATGCCGACCATGGAGACGTGCGGCCCCCATCCGTTGGCGCCCAGGCCGACTACGCTCCGCGAGTAAACCGGGCTGCTGGAGAAGATTCCCCACAGCACCAGGGCCCCCACAATCCCGCCGACAAATTGCGCCCCCCAGTAGCCGGCGGCCTCACGGAGCGACATCCGTCCGGAGAGGACGAAGCCCATGGTGACCGCCGGGTTGACGTTGGCCCCGGAGATCGGCCCCAGGGTGTAGGCGAGCGCCAGCAGCACCAGCCCGAAGGCCAGGGCGGTGGCCACGATGCCGGCCGACACCGAGAGCCCGGTCAGCCGAAATCCGAAGCTCAGGGTGGCCACCCCCACCCCGATGATGACCAGCAATGCGGTGCCCAGCGCCTCCGCGGCCAGCTTGCGATGAGTCACCCTTTCATGGTGGGCCCGCCGACGGCCTCGCGCATCACCCGCTTGGGATGAGGAGCCGTTGGGATCAGGGGCCCGCCCGGTTATAGGCGCGCCAGCGCGATGTGCGCCTGCATCGTCGACTCCACCGGCCCGGCGCCGACCTCCTCGGCCACGCGGTCCACCAGCCGGTGCCTCTGCTCAGCCGGCAGCTGATCGATCGCCTCGGCCAGCGGGGTGACGGCCAGCGTTGACACCACCTGCTCCGGCCCGCCCTCAAACCGGATCGGCAGCGTGTGGACCGACACCTCCACCTCGGCAAAGCCGGCCCGCGGAAACACCGCCCGCACGGCCTCAGCGTCGCCGAACCCAAACGGGCCGTCCCGGTAGCGCCGCGCGGCCTCGGGGCCCGCCACCTCGGTGATGGCGGCGCCAAGGGCGGCGAAGGGGGGGCAGTGCTCAAGCGACCTCCAGATGGCGACGCCGGCGCGCCCGGACGGCGTCAGGGCCCGGCGCATCTCCCGCGCCGCCGCCACCCGATCGGTGAAGAACTGCAGGCCCTGATGACAGGTGACCACGTCGAACTCACCGTCATCCACCGGCAGGGCATCGGCCGGGGCCTGGCGATACTCGACGGGGGCGGCCCCCTCGGCCGGGCGTTTTGACCGCGCCCGCTCCAGCATCCCCTGACTCAGGTCACACCCCATCACGCGCCCCGGCGCACCGACTCGCTCCGCGGCCACCCGGGCCACGGTCCCCGGCCCACAGGCGACGTCGAGCACCCTCTGGCCGGGCGCCACCTCCAAGACGTCAACCAGCAGCCGGGCCCAAGGGTCAAACATCCGCGGCACCATCACCTCGTCGTAGACGGCCACCCCGGCGCCGGCCAGCGTGGAGAACGACGCGCCCCAGGACACTCCGCGGCTGATCAGGCCGTCAGCCATGCACGTTGACCGAGTGACCTTCGGAGGCCTCGATGCGACTGGCCGCCTCCTCCAGGAGCTGATGGCTGAGATCCGACAGCGCGCGGGCGGCGGCGAGCTCCTGACCGATCACCGGCACGCGGGGATCCTGCGGCGCCCGCTTCGCCTGGCCGAAACCGTGGAACTTGCTGCTGGCCAGTTCCAGGATGGCGTCGGCGCGGGTGCGATCCGGATCCTCGGTGAACCTGATGTGCACGCGCCAGCTCTGCTCCGGCATGGGCCCCTCCTCTGAGATCGTCGATGACCGCAACCATCGTCGCATGCGCCGCCCGGCTGGACAACGGGGTGCGCGGTCGCCCGCTGTGCGTCCGCCCTCAGGCGGTCAGGCTGCGTCGCCCCAGCTCCAGGCCGAGGCTGGCGTAGCTGCGGAACAGATGCCGTTCGGCATCGGCCAGGACATCCTCCAGCGCAGCGGCAAATCGGCGCAGGTCGGCCTCGGACACGATCAGGGGTGGGAGCGCCTTGATGACGTTCATGTGGTGTCCGGCCACCTGGGTGAGGATCCGGTGATCTCGGAACAGGGGCACGGTGATCATCTGGGCAAATAGCCCGGGCTGGCGGCGTTCCACCGCATCCCACAGGCGCCGGCCGGCCCGTCCGGCCGGGGCGCAGAGCTCAATCGCCCACATCAGGCCGAGTCCGCGCACCTGGCGCACCACCTCAAACCGCTCGACGAGCGGGCGGGTGAGCTCCAGCAGCAGCTCGCCCATCCGGGCGGCTCGCTCCACCAGGCCGTCGTGTTCCAGCACGTTGAGAGTGGCCAGCGCCGCCGCTGCGGCCAGATCCCCCCCGCCGAACGTGGAGCCGTGCACCACGCTGCGCTCCATCGAATCAAAGGTGGCATCGAACACCCGGCGTGAGGCCAGCAGCGCCCCCGCCGGCACGTAGCCACCGGACAGCGCCTTGGACAACGGCACCAGATCCGGCTGGACGCCCCAGTGCTCCAGGGCCAGAAAGCGGCCGGTCCGGCCCAGTCCGGTCTGGACCTCGTCGACGATCAGCAGCGCCCCGGCGCGGTGGCAGAGGTCCTGGGCCTGTTGCAGGTAGCCGTCGGGGGCGAGGAACACACCCTTGCCCTGCACCGGCTCCACGATGAAGCCGGCCACGTCACCGCGCCGCAGCTCGCGCTCCAGCGCCACCAGATCGCCAAACGGGACCGGGTCGCAGCCCGGGAGCAGCGGCTCAAAGCCCTCACGGAACTCGGCGTTGCCGTTGACCGAGACCGACCCCAGGGTCAGCCCGTGAAAGCCCCGCTCGCAGTACAGGATGCGCGGCCGGCGCGTGGCGGCGCGCGCCAGCTTCAGGGCTGCCTCCACAGCCTCGGTTCCCGAGCTGTTCAGCACCACCGCATCCAGGCAGGCCGGCGTCCGGCGCACCAACTGCTCGGCCACCAGCCCGGCGAGCGTGGACACGCCCAGCTGCGGGAGGTTGGGCGTGTCGGCCATGAGCACGGCCTGGAGCTGGGCCTTGACGTAGGGGTGGTTGCGACCGAGGGCAAACACGCCGTAGCCGGACAGCAGGTCAAGGTACTCCTCGCCGTCCCGGTCGATGAGGTACGGGCCGCGCCCCTCCTGCCACTCCCGGTCAAAACCGAGCGTCCGGAGCACCCGGCCGAGCTGGCGATTGAGGTAACGCTGGTTGAGCGCCATCGCCTCCCCGCCGCGCGCCTCCAGCAGCTGGGTCAGGTCGGACGGTCCGGCGGGACGGCTCACGAACTCCATGCTCGCATCTCCAGCGCCGCCGGGGCATCGCCGCGGCGAACTAGGCTGCACGAGCGAATGACCGTGTCGTCGACCGTGAGCCATATCCGTCCGATCTGTGACAGCACTCGGTATGTCCTAGCAGGAACAGGTATCGACGGGTTCAGCGGCCCGCAGCCGCCCGGCACCCCGTGGGCGCTGGCCTTAAGATGGTGCAACGCTGGTTGATTTGATGCCCGAGTGAGCAACGAAGCCCCTCCCACCGACGCCGGCGTCGCGGTCCCCTCCCCCGGGGCCCCCGACGACTTCGGCCGCGCTCGCCCCAGCGAGGCGCTCGGCCGCGCCGTCGACCACCTGATGGCCCGGCAGGACCCCCGCGGCTGGTGGAAGGGCGAGCTGGAGACCAACGTCACCATGGACGCCGAGGACATGCTCCTGCGCGAGTTCCTGGGCATCCGAGAGGCCGGACCGACGGAGCGGTCGGCGGTCTGGATTCGATCCAACCAGCGCGCTGACGGCTCCTGGAGCAACTTCGCCGGCGGCCCCGGTGACCTGTCGACCACGATCGAGGCCTACGTCGCCCTGCGGCTCGCCGGGGATCAGCCGGAGGCCCCCCACATGCGTACCGCGGCAGAGTTCGTGCGGGCGGGCGGCGGCATCCAGCGGGCGCGGGTGTTCACCCACATCTGGCTGGCGCTGTTCGGCGCCTGGAGTTGGGACCACGTGCCCACGCTCCCGCCGGAGGTGATGTTCCTGCCGGCGTGGTTTCCGCTCAACGTCTACGACTTCGCCTGCTGGGCGCGCCAGACGGTGGTCGCCCTGGCCGTGGTGCTCACCTACCGGCCGACCCGGTCGCTGCCGTTTGAGCTGCCGGAGCTCCACGCCGCCGAGCCGTGGTCACACCCGGTTTCGGACTCGCTGACGGGCCGGGCCTTCATGGCGCTGGACGGCGTGCTGCGGGCCTACGGCCGGCGCCCGGTGCGGCTCCTGCGGGAGGCGGCCCTGGCCCGGGCCGAGCGGTGGATCGTCGACCGCCAGGAGGCGGACGGAGGCTGGGGAGGCATCCAGCCGCCGTGGGTCTACTCGCTGGTAGCGCTGCACCTGCGGGGCTACGGGCTGGATCACCCGGTCATCCAGCACGGCCTGGCCGGACTGGAGAGCTTCACCATCGACGACGGGATGCGCCGGCTGGAGGCCTGCCAATCGCCCGTGTGGGATACGGCGCTGGCGCTGATCGCCCTCAGCGACGCGGGCGTGCCCGGCGACGACGACGCGGTGCGGCGGGCCGGCGACTGGCTGCTGGGTGAGCAGATCCAGGGCCGCGGAGACTGGGCCGTGCGCCGGCCGGAGGTGGCCCCGGGGGGATGGGCGTTTGAGTTCGCCAACGCCAACTACCCGGACATCGACGACACCGCCGAGGTCATCCTGGCCCTGCGCACCCTGCGCCACCGGGACGACGAGGCCCGGGTCCGCCAGGCGATCGACCGCGGCGTGACCTGGCTGGAGGGCATGCAGAGCTCAGACGGCGGCTGGGGCGCCTTCGATGCCGATAACTGCCGCGGCCTGGCCCGTGACCTGCCGTTCTGCGACTTTGGCGAGGTGATTGATCCGCCCAGCGCCGACGTGACCGCACACGTGGTGGAGACGCTCGCCGCGCTGGGCCGCGCCGAGGCGCCGACCAGCCGGCGCGGCGTGCGGTGGCTGCTGGATCATCAGGAGTCGGACGGGTCCTGGTTTGGACGGTGGGGCGTCAATCACATCTATGGCACGGGCGCCGTTGTCCCGGCCCTGGTGGCCGCCGGCCTCCCCGCCGCGGACGAGTGCATCCAGCGCGCCGTGCGCTGGCTGGAAGATCACCAGAACGAGGACGGCGGGTGGGGTGAGGATTGCCGCTCCTACGACGACCCGGCCTGGATTGGGCGGGGGGCGAGCACCGCCTCCCAAACGGCCTGGGCGCTGCTCGCCCTCCACGCCGCCGGGCAGCGATCGGCCGCGGTCAGCCGCGGGTTGAACTGGCTGGCCGAGACCCAGCGCCCGGACGGCGGCTGGGACGAGCCGCAGTTCACGGGGACCGGGTTCCCCTCCGACTTCTACATCAACTACCACCTGTATCGGCTGGTGTTCCCGGTCATGGCCCTGGGGCGGTGCACGCGGTGAGCGCGGTCGTCGCCCGTCCGGTGGGGGCGCTGCCCTCCCAGGAGGCCGTGCTGGCCCAGGCCGAGCATGAGAACTTCCCGGTGGCGAGCGCGCTGCTGGGGCGGCGCCGGCAGGCGCACCTGATGGCCATCTACGGCTTCGCCCGGCTCGTCGATGATGTCGGCGATGAGGTCGCCGGCGATCGCAGCGCGCTGCTGGACCAGATCGAGGCCGATCTGGAGCAGATCTACGCCGGCCAGCGTCCCGGGCATCCCATCATGAACACCCTGGCCGAGACCATCTGGTCCTGTCGGCTCCCCGCCCGGCCGTTCCGGAAGCTGGTGGCCGCCAACCGCCGTGACCAGGTCGTCACCCGGTATGAGACCTTCGACGAGCTGCTCGACTACTGCGCTCTGTCGGCCGCCCCGGTCGGTGAGCTGGTGCTCCATGTGTTCGGCCGGGCCACCCCGGAGCGGATCGCGCTCTCGGACCGAATCTGCGCGGGGCTTCAGGTGACCGAACATCTCCAGGACGTCGCCGAGGACCATGCCCGCGGCCGCGTCTATGTCCCGGCAGCGGATCTGGCTCGGTTTGGCTGCAGCGAGGACGACCTGGCCGCGCCACGGCCGACCGCGGCTGGGGGCGCGCTGATGGCGTTTGAGATCCAGCGCGCCGAGCGCCTGCTCAGCGAGGGCGCGCCGCTGGCCCGGAGCCTGCCGCTGGCGCCGCGCCTGGCCGTGGCCGGCTTTGTGGCCGGCGGGCGCAGCGCGCTGGATGCGCTGCGGCGGGACCTGACCGGCCGTCCCCGCCGCCCCGCGCTCAGCTTCGCTGCGGGGTTTCTCGGCGGGGTGATGGGACGGTGAGCGTGCCGGCGCTGGAGGTCGACCACGCCTATCTGCAGTGCGAGCAGATCACTCGCCGAGAGGCGGCCAACTTCTATTACGGGATCCGGCTGCTGCCGCGCCCCAAGCGCCAGGCGATGAGCGCCGTCTATGCGTTCGCTCGCCGGGTCGATGACATTGGGGATGGATCCCTGGAGCCCGAGCTGCAGCTCGCCGCCCTCGCCCTTGAGCGCGAGGCGTTGACCCAGGTTGAGTCCGGTGGCGTCGATACCGGCGATCCGGTTCTGGTCGGCCTGATCCACGCCCACCGCCACTACGGGCTGCCGCTCGACGCGCTCACGCTGCTGATTGAGGGGGTCGAGCTCGACGTGCTCGGCCGGAGGTACGAGACGTTTGAGGAGCTGGTCGGTTACTGCCGCCGGGTGGCTGGGTCCGTCGGCCGTCTGTGCCTCTCCATCTTCGCCGGGGAGGCCCACCGGAACGGGAACGGGAGCTGCCGCGCTCGCCGACGACCTTGGCGTCGCCATGCAGCTCACCAACATCCTGCGTGACGTCCGCGAGGATGCCGAGCGCGGCCGGACCTACCTACCGGCCGAGGACCTGCGCCGCTTCGGCTGTGGCGAGACCGCGGTGGTGGCCAACGAGCACACCACCGCCCTGATCCGCTACGAGGCGGAGCGCGCCGAACAGTGGTTTGACCGCGGGTTGCGGCTCGTCGACATGCTGGACTCGCGGAGCGCCTCGTGCGTGATGGCGATGACCGGGATCTACCGCGGCATCCTGGGCCGCATCGCCCGGGACCCCGGCCAGGTGTTCCAGCAGCGGATCTCCCTCCCACCGTGGGAGAAGGCCTGGGTGGCGGCCCGGAGCCTGGCCGTGGCCCGACCCGGAGGAGCTGTCCGGTGACCGGCCGGACGGTCACCGTGGTGGGCGGCGGTCTCGCCGGAATCACGGCGGCGCTGGACTGCGCCGCCGGGGGCGCCGCGGTCACCCTGCTGGAGGCCCGGGGACGGCTCGGCGGCGCCGCCTACTCCTTCAGCCGTGACGGGATGCAGGTCGACAACGGTCAGCACGTCTTTCTGCGCTGCTGCACGGCCTACCGTCAGCTCCTGGACCGGCTGGACGCCGCCGAGATGGTCGCGCTGCAGCCGCGGCTGCACATCCCGGTGCTGGCGCCCGGCGGCCGCCGGGCCGTCCTGCGCAGTTCGCCGCTCCCGGCCCCGCTGCACCTGGCCCGCGCCCTCGCCGGTTATCCGTACCTCACGGTTGGTGAGCGCCTCGGCGTTGCCCGGGCCATGCAGCGGCTGCGCCATGTCGATCCCGACGATCCAGCCGCGGACGCCCGCTCGTTCGGCGACTGGCTGCAGGAGCAGGGTCAGAGTCCGGCGGCCGTGGAGACGATCTGGAGCCTGATTGTGCGACCGACGCTCAACCTGCTGCCGGACGCGGCCTCGCTCGCTCAGGCCGCCCAGGTGTTCCAGCTGGGGCTGCTGGCCGACCGCTCGGCGGGGGACGTCGGCTATGCGGCGGTGCCGCTGGGCGCCATCCATGACCAGGCGGCACGGCGGGCCCTGGAGCGGGCGGGCGTGACCGTGCAGCTGCGCCGTGGGGTGACGATGATTGGGCCCACCGGCTCGGGCTTCCGGATTGAGGTCAACGGCGCCCCGACCGTGGAGAGCGAGGCGGTGATCCTGGCCGTCTCGCCGGACCGAGCCACCCGCCTGCTGCCGACCGGGGCGGGGATCGACGCCGGGACGAGCGCCGCGCTCGGCCACTCCCCCATCGTCAACCTGCACATCGTCTTTGACCGCCGCGTGCTCGACGCGCCGTTCGCCGCCGCGGTGCACACCCCGGTGCAATGGATGTTCGACCGCACCGCCAGCGCCGGGTTGAGCAGTGGCCAGTACCTGGCGGTGTCGCTGTCGGCAGCCGACGACGAGCTCAACCTGCCCGCCGGTGAGCTGCGCGGCCGCTACGAGCCGGCCCTGCGTCAGCTCCTGCCCGCCGCCCGTCAGGCCCAGGTCAACGGATTCTTCGTCACCCGGGAGCACTCGGCCACATTCCGGGCCGGGCCGGGGGCGCGCGCCTGGCGTCCGGGCCCCCGGACCGACCTGACCGGGCTGCTGCTGGCTGGATGCTGGACGGACACCGGTTGGCCGGCGACCATGGAGGGCGCGGTGCGCAGCGGGCACGCCGCCGCTCAGGCCGCGCTTGCCGATCTCGCCCAGACGCCGCGCCGCCACCCGACGCCGCGCCGCCACCCGACGCCGGCCGACACGCCGCCGGCCCAGGAGCCTGAACTGGCGGGGGGACGGCCGTGACCGCCACGCTGCCCATCCCGGAGCAGGGCGGCACGGACGGGATCGTCGTCCTGGCGCCGCTGCCCCTGGAGGCCCGCGCGGTGCGCTCCGGCGCCCCCTGGGCCGTCGTGCACCAGATCGGCATGGGGCCGCGCCGGGCCGCCCGCTCGGCCGAGCTCGCCGACGGGGCGGGCGGGCGGGCGGTGCTGATCGCCGGCTTCTGCGGGGCACTGGATCCGGATCTGGAGCCGGGCGATGTCGTCCTGGCCAGCGAACTGCGGGGCCCCACCGGCACCACGCCCTGCGATGACCCCTCCATTCTCGCCGGCGTCCTGCGCCGGGGCGGGTTGCGCGTCCGGGTGGCCCCGATCGCCTCCAGTCAGCGACTGGTCATCGGCGAGCGGCGTCGGATGCTGCAGCGCACCGGAGCGGCCGCCGTCGACATGGAGTCCGCCTGGCTGGCCCCGGCAGCCCGGGCCCGGCCCCTGGTCACCCTCCGGGTCGTCGTCGATACCCACCGCCGGGAGCTGCACCGGCCCCTGCGCACCGTGGCCGGCGCCGCCATCGCGTACCGCACCCTGCGCCGGGCATGCGCGCTGGTGGAGGATTGGGCGCGGGCACTGGGACCGCGGGAGGTCCTGCTGGCGTCGCCCCGGGCGTCCTGCGCGGGCGTCGACCGGGCGGTGGAGATCGTGGAGCGCGCGCTGGAGAGCCGCGGCGCCCCGGTCTACGTACGCAAGCAGATCGTGCACAACGCCCACGTGGTGGCCGGGCTGGAGCGCCAGGGAGCCGTGTTCGTCGACGACATCGACGCGGTCCCGGCCGGCTCGACGGTGGTGTTCTCCGCCCACGGCGTGTCTCCGGCCGTCCGAGCCGCCGCCAGCGAGCGGGGGCTGGACGTCATCGACGCCACCTGCCCGCTCGTGGCCAAGGTCCACGCTGAGGCCCGCCGGTTCGCCGCCGCTGACTTCGACATCGTGCTCGTCGGCCACGACGGCCACGAGGAGGTGGAGGGAACCTCCGGCGAGGCGCCGGAGCGAACCCACGTCATCGACACCGCCGAGGCGGTGGGTGGGCTTCAGATCCAGGATCCCGAGCGGGTCGCCTACCTCACGCAGACGACGCTGGCAGTCGATGACACCGCATCGGTCATCGATGCCCTCCGGAGCCGGTTTCCGGCCGTCGTCGGGCCCCCGTCCAGCGACATCTGCTACGCCACCCAGAACCGCCAGGATGCGGTCCGGGCGCTCGCCGCCGAGTGCGACCTGGTGCTGGTGGTCGGCTCGGGCAACTCGTCGAACTCGCGCCGGCTGGTGGAGGTGGCCGAGCGGTCCGGGTGCCGGGCGGTGCTGATTGAGGGGCCTGAGGACATTCCACCGGAGATCCTGGTCGGCGCCCGCCGCGTCGGCGTCACCGCCGGTGCGTCCGCCCCCGAGGCCCTGGTGGAGAGGGTCATTCACGCCCTGGACGGCGTCGGCGGAGCCGAGGTCAGCGAGCGCACCGTCGCCACCGAAGATGTCCATTTCAAGCTTCCCCCTGAAGTCAGACCCAGGAGCTAGTCCCATGCCCATTCCGTTCAAGCAGTCCGTCCGAATCGGGGCGTATCTGATGAACCAGAAGCTGCACCGCCGGGACAAGTTCCCGCTGCTGGTGGAGCTGGAGCCGCTGTTTCAATGCAATCTGGCCTGCGCCGGATGCGGCAAGATTCAGCATCCCGAAGCGACGCTCAAGCGCCGGATGCCGGTGGAGCAGGCGATCGGCGCCATTGAGGAATGCGGCGCGCCGATGGTCTCCATCGCCGGCGGCGAGCCGCTCATCCATCCCGAGATCGACGAGATCGTCCGTCAGCTGATCGCCCGCAAGAAGTACGTGTACCTGTGCACCAACGCGCTGCTGTTGGAGCGCAAGCTGGACAAGTTCACCCCCTCGCCCTACTTCGCCTGGGCCGTGCACCTGGACGGGCTGCGCGAGCGCCATGACGATTCGGTCTGCCGCGAGGGTGTGTTCGATAAGGCGGTGGCGGCGGTCCGGGCGGCCCAGGCCAAGGGCTTCCGGGTGACCACCAACACCACGTTTTTCACCAACGATTCGCCGAACACGGTCCGTCAGGTGCTGGATTTCCTCAATGACGAGCTCAAGGTGGATCAGATGATGATTTCGCCGGCGTTCGCCTACGAGAAGGCTCCGGATCAGGATCATTTCCTCGGCGTCCACCAGACCCGCGAGCTGTTCAAGGCGGCGTTTGCCGACGGCCGCCGGCGGCGGTGGCGGCTCAACCACTCGCCCCTGTTCCTCGACTTCCTGGAGGGCAAGATCGACCTCCAGTGCACGGCCTGGGGCATCCCCAGTTACTCCCTGTTCGGCTGGCAGCGGCCCTGCTATCTGATGGCCGATGGGTACACCGAGACCTATCGCGAGCTTCTGGAGACCACCGACTGGGATGCGTACGGGCGGGGGCGAGACCCGCGGTGCGACAACTGCATGGCGCACTGCGGTTATGAGCCGACGGCCGTGCTGGCATCGACCCGCTCGGTGAAGCACTCGCTGCGCGCCGTGCTGCAGCGGTAGATCGCCGTCGACGATGAGGCGCCGGCTTCTCAAGTGGCCGGTCGCCATGTCCGCGGTGGCGATGGGGATCGCCGGAGTAGCGGTCGTGGTGATCGCCCGCGTCACCGGCGCCGATGCCGTCGGCCGGGCGTTCGGCGATATCCACCCGCAGTGGATTGCGCTGATCGCCGGGGCGGAGTTGGTCACCTACCCGGCCTACATGCTCGCCTACCGGTCGATCGCCCAGATCCACGGCCACCCGGCCATTTCGCTGCCGGTGGTGGCCCGCGTGGTGGTGGCCGGCTTCGGCCCGTTCGCCCTCGGCGGCGGGTTTGACATCGACAAGCGGACTCTGGAGGCGCTGCACGAGGACGAACGGAGCGCCCGGGTACGGGTGCTGGCGCTCGGCACCCTGGAATGGTCGGTGCTGGCGCCGCTGGCCTGCGTGACGGCGATAGTGATGCTGGTCAAGGGCGTCGACGTGATGGCGTCGCTGCTGTGGCCGTGGGCGCTGGCGGTGCCGGCCGGGTTTGGCTTTGGCCTCTGGGTGACGGCGCCCGGGCGAGCGGAGCGGCTGGCCCGGTGGGGCGGCAAACGCCGCGACGGGCTGGCCCAGGCGCTGGAGGGCGTGGGCGTGCTCCACACGCTCATCCGCGAGCCCGGCGCCTACCTGGGGGCCTGGTTGGGAACGATGCTGTACTGGGCCGCCGATATCGCCGCCTTCTACGGCGCCCTGCGCACGTTCGGGCTGGACCCGGGGGCCGGCAAGGTCATCATCGCCTACGCCACCGGCTATGCCGCCACGCGCCGCTCGCTGCCACTCGGCGGGGCGGGCATCACCGAGGTGCTCATGACCTACTCGCTGTACTGGGTCCGCCTCCCGCTGGCTCCGTCCCTGGCGGCGGTGCTGGCCTACCGGGTATTCAACCTGCTGGTGGTGTCAGTACCGGCGCTCGTGGCCCGGCGCCAGCTGGAGCCGATGCTCACCGGCGCCGACTCAGCCGCCAAACGCTGACCGCCGAGCGCCTACAGCAGCGAGGAGATCCCGCGCACCGCGGCGGCCCCCAGCACAATCTCCAGCACCGCGCCGATCACGATCATCGCCACTCCCACCACCACCACCAGGATGTCCTCCAGCAGGACGCCGAGTGACAGGAGCACCACCCCCAGCGCGGGAAGCGTGTCCAGGCCGGTGAACGGTGGCGCCAGGAAGGCGGCGGCCGCCCCGCCGATCACCAGCAGGCCAAAGATCGGGGCGTGCCAGCGTCGGCGGAACAGAAACGCCATCCGGGGGCGCGAGACCCGCTCCAGCCGGCGGATCAGCTTCATCAGCCCGCCGATGAACCGCTGCCGGCGCTCTCCGCCCAGGTCGAGCTTTCGCCAGCGCTGCGGCAGCCACACCTCCCGGCGGCCGGCCACCAGCTGCAGCGCCACCAGCGCCGCAATCACCTCAAACACATGCGTGGCGCCGCCGGTGGGGAGCGGCAAGGCCGGGACCCCCAGGAGCACCACAAACAGGACCGCGAAGCTCTTGTCGCCGAATGTCTCGATCAGACCGCCCAGGGTCTTCTCCGGCTCGCCCGTCAGCCAGGCCTCCAGCTCGTCGCTCAGCTTCGGCGCGGCCATCCCTCAAGTGTGCCGGTCGCCGGCCGCCGGGCGCTGCAGGCGGCCAACGGGACTCACCGGTGGCGCCCCCGCGCACTCATGAGGTGTCGCGCCCCTACCGGCTCGTCCTCGCCCGCATCGACGCGGAACGGCGGGTACTCCGGCGTCATCACCGCGGCGTAGGCGATGACCCGCAGAACCCACCGGTTGAGCCCCAGGATGAAGTCGAACATGGAGCGCGGGTACTCACCCCGGACCAGAAGCACGATCACCGCCACAAACACCAGCACACCGAGGAGACCCATCCAGGTCACACCGCTCCAGGAGCGCGTGGACGCCGTCCATCCGACCACCCCTCCGCTGCCGATGAACACGCCGGCGACGATGTACTGCGGGATGCCGGCCAGCCACCAGCCGACCAGCGGCAGCCCGCGGCGCTGCTGGACCGGATAATCGATGGCCAGCCGCGCCGGATATCCCGGGACGTCAGCCAGCGTGAACGGCGGGTAGCGGTCGGTCCCATTGGCCCCAAACGCATAGAACCCCACCCGCCAGGACCAGCGCAGGACCCCCTGGTTGTAATCGAACAGGGCCCGCGGGTATTGCCCGGTGAACAGGACGGCGACGAACGCGGCCACTGCGGAGAGGACAAACCCCAGCCACAGGAACGCCAGCACGATGTAATGCGGGATCACCAACAGCCACTTGATGAGCCACAGGGCTCGCGAGGGCTGCTCCAGGTGGCCCTCAACCTGGACCGGATAGGGGACGCCGGCTGAGGGGATCGCTGCCTGCATGCCACTCACCTTCTCTGTTACGCGCCGGGCGAGGTCCGGCGCATCGCCGTAGGCCTAATCTGACCGGAGCCCGACCGCCGTGCATCCGCGGTCAGTGCGGATCTGGACCTGCGGATCTTCCCCTGTCCGAGGACGGCGCGGGACGGCGCTGTAGGCGGGCGAGGTGCCCCCCGGCGGCACACAGCAGCGACCCGGCGATGGCCGTCACCACCGCCAGAAGCGCGGGCAGGCTGCCCAGCGATACCCGCGCCGGCGTCCCGGCGAGCTCATGGGTCAGGAGCAGGGACACGCCGTAGATGAGGCCGGAGATAAACCCGCGGTCCGCCGCCTCCCAGCCATCGCGGTGCTCCAGGCCGGACAGCAGGGCCCCGACCGCGGCCAGTGCCCCGATCGCCCAATACGCCCCGGCCGACACGCCGACCAGCACCCCGGCCAGGCCGCCGACCAGCATGGGCACCACGCCCGCCACCAGCATCTGGCCGGTGGCCGATCGATCGGAGAACAGGGTGGGGGCGCGCATTGCAGGTGGGCTGGGGCCCGCCACCCTAAACCAGGGAGCGGGGGCGGCGCAAGACGCGGTCCACTCCGGCGGGCACCCGGGCCGCTGTCACCTCATAATGGGGTGTGAGAGACGCGGGCCGGCGCTCTCACACCACCAACTTGACGGGTAAGGAGACTGACAGTGTCCAGTTCCAACGACACCGCGCCTGCGCGCCGGCCGGTCACATTGTTCACCGGACAGTGGGCCGACCTGCCGCTGGCCCAGCTGACGGCAATGGCCTCGCAGTGGGGCTTTGACGGGCTGGAGCTGGCCTGCTGGGGCGACCACTTCCAGATCGACCGGGCGGTGTCGGATCCCGCCTACGTCAACCGGATACGTTCGCTGCTGGACCAGTCAGGACTGGGCTGCTGGTCGATCGGTACCCACCTGATCGGCCAGGCGGTGTGCGATCCCATTGACCAGCGCCACCAGGGGGTGCTGCCGGCCGAGATCTGGGGCGATGGTGATCCGGACGGGGTCCGGGCCCGCGCCGCCGAGCGGATGAAGGACGCCGCCCGCGCCGCCGCGGCGTTCGGCGTGCCGGTGGTGACCGGCTTCACCGGCTCTGCCATCTGGCACCAGCTGTACTCGTTTCCGCCCAACGACTGGGGCGTGATCGACCGCGGATACGAGGATTTCGCCGAGCGCTGGGGGCCGATCATCGATGTGTTCGATGCCGAAGGGGTGCGATTCGCCCTGGAGGTCCACCCCACCGAGATCGCCTACGACTTCGTGACCACCCGGCGCGCTCTGGATGCCCTGGACTGGCGGGACGGCTTCGGCCTCAATCTGGATCCCAGCCATTTCATCCCGCAGTTCCTGGACCCGGCGGCGTTTGCGCTGGAGTTCGCCACCCGGATCTACCACGTGCACGTCAAGGATTCCCTGCGCACCCTGGACGGCCGCACCAGCATCCTGGGCTCGCACCTGGACTTCGGCGAGGTGGACCGCGGCTGGACGTTCGTCTCCCCCGGCCACGGCAACGTCGACTTTGAGGCACTGCTCCGGGCGCTCAACCGGATCGGCTACACAGGCCCCCTCTCCATTGAGTGGGAGGATTCCGGGATGGATCGGGAATACGGCGCTCAGGATGCGCTGGCGTTTGTCCGCCGGAGTGACTTCGCTCCCTCCACCCTCGCCTTCGACGCGGCCTTCCAGGGGGCGCGGTCATGAGCGGCCGGATCGGCATCGGGATGCTCGGCTACGCGTTCATGGGCCGCGCCCACGCCAACGCCTACAAGACCCTGGCCTACATGACCTGGCCACCGCCGCTGGAGCCGGCACTGGTGTCGATCGCCGGCCGTGATCCGGCCGCGGTGGCCGAGGCCGCTCGCCGGTACGGGTTCGCCGACCACACCACCGACTGGCGGAAGCTGATCGCCGATGACCGCATCGGCCTGTTGGACAACTCCGGGCCCAACCACCTCCATGCTGAGCCCACCATCGCCGCCGCCGAGGCGGGCAAGCACGTCATCTGCGAGAAACCGCTGGGACGGGACGCCGCCGAGGCATATGACACCTGGCAGCGGGTGGCGGCCGCCGGGGTGCGGCACATGTGCGCGTTCAATTACCGGTTTGTGCCCGCGGTGCGTTTGGCCCGGGAGATCATCCGCACCGGCAAGCTCGGCCAGATCCACCACTTCCGGGGCAGTTACCTGCAGGACTGGGGGGCGGCGGACAGCGATGCCTGGCGGTTTGACCGCCAGGCCGCGGGGTCAGGAGCCCTCGGCGACCTCGGCGCGCACGTCATCGACCTGGCCCGGTTTCTGGTGGGCGAGATCAGCGACGTGTCGGCCCGGGCGGTCACCTTCTGGCCCGAGCGCACGGTCGATGACGCCTTTGAGGCCGTGGTGGGGTTCGACAACGGTGCCGTGGGAACAATTGAGGCCAGCCGGTTTGCCACCGGACGCAAGAACGCGCTGCGCTGGGAGATCAACGGCTCCCGGGGCTCGGTGGCCTTTGACCTGGAGCGGCTCAACGAGCTGGAGGTCTACTTCAGCGAGTCGACGCCGGAGCCCCTGGCGCAGGGTTTCCGGCGGGTGCTGGTCACCGAGGCCGAGCATCCGTTCATCGCCAATTGGTGGCCTCCGGGCCACATCGTCGGTTGGGAGCACACGTTCGTCCATGAGCTCCATCATCTGTTGTGGGCCATCGCCGAGAACCGGCCGGTGGCGCCCGACGGCGCCGATCTGGAGGACGGCTACCGGGCCGCGGAGGTGTGCGACGCCATCCTGCGCTCCGCCCAGCAGGGCGAACGGGTGGCCATCGCCTACCGGTGAGGCCCGGCGAGAGCGGCCTGCAGGAAGCGCAGCCCCCCGGCGGCCAGCTCGTCCCCGGACGCGTCCAGGGGGCGCCACAGTGACACTGCCCGCGCGATCTCCTTGACCGCGGGCGTGAACGACTCAATCACCACCTGCCCGGCATAGCCGATCTCGGCCAGTGCGGCGAACCCATCGGCCCACGGGATGTGACCGGTACCCGGGGTTCCGCGGTCGTTCTCGCAGGCGTGAAAGTGAAACACCCGGTCACCGGCAGCGCGGATGGCGTCCCCCAGCGACTTCTCCTCGAGGTTCATGTGGTAGGTGTCGAGCAGCAGGCCGACGTTCTCCGCCCCCACGCTGTCACACAGCTCCAACCCCTGCTCAACCGTGTTGACCATGTCGGTCTCATACCGGTTGAGGGGCTCGATGGCGAGCCGGACGCCGACCGCGGCGGCGCGTGCGGCCGCCCGCTTGAGGTTCTCCACCGAGCGACGGCGCTCGGCCGTGCGGTCCTGGGGATCCTCCAGGCGGGCCTTGCCCACCGCCGAATACATCGGACCACATACGTGGGGCGAACCCACGGCCGCGGCCAGATCGGCCAGACGCCCGATGTACTCCAGAGCGTTCTCCTGAGGACGGCGATCCGGGTGGGCGAGGTCCCGGTCGGGTCCGAACGCCCCGCACACCGACAGGGCCACCCCCGCCTCGGCGGCCGCAGCCGCCAGCGCCTCGGCGGTGACCAGGTCAGGGTCCTCGACGCACACCTCCAGTACATCAAACCCCAGCCGGGCGACGCGGCCGGCCAGCCCGGCGTCAGCATCGGAGAACGGAGCCGTCCAGAGCCACGTGCAGGCGCCGAGAGGGTTTGTCACCTGGGTCTCGGACGCCGGCACGTGCTCTGAGTTTCCTCGCCTACCTGCGGTGGGCTACGACGTCGCCGTCGGCTTGAGCAGGGGCGCGCTCATCCAGTGGTTGACCTGGGCCGGATCCTGGAAGAACGTCCAGCCGACGGCCTTGTTCACCGTGCTTTTGTCGACGAACACGTTGTAGCTGTTGTACAGCTTGCCGCCGGGGACCTGCTTCTTCATGTAGGCGTCGATGAGCCGCACCGAGAACAGTCCCTCCAGCGAGGGGGAGCAGGTGCTGCTCGCCGACAGCCACCCGGCCTTGATGCCCGCCACGCCGTAGGGAGCGCCGTTGGACGACACCAGCATCACGTTCTTGTGCGCTGCGGTCAGAGCCGTGTGCACACCCACGGCCATGTCCTCGTTCTCCACGTACAACCCCTTGAGGTTGGGGTACTTGCCGAGGATGTCCTGAGCTGCCTGGTAGGCGTCCGGGCGCAGCCAGTGGCCGGTCTCGGTGGCCACGTACTTGATCCCGTTGGCGCAGCTGAGCGGCGGGTTGCCGGCGGTGGTGTCACCCTGGCAGCCCAGGCCCTGCAGGAAGCCGGTGCGGTAACCCTCGGCGTCGCCGCGGCCCAGCTGCCCGGTGATCACGCCCACCTGGCTGCCCGCCGGCAGGTGGGCCTTCAGGTACTCGCCGGGACCCTGACCGTAGGGCACGAGCGGCACCTGCTCAAAGCCGACCACATCCTTCATCCCCACGTACTTGGGGGAGTACCCGTACATGAGGAAGATGGGGATCCCGGCCTGGCTGGCCTTGCCGATCG
This sequence comes from uncultured Solirubrobacteraceae bacterium, assembly GCA_963753235.1. Lineage (GTDB taxonomy): Bacteria > Actinomycetota > Thermoleophilia > Solirubrobacterales > Solirubrobacteraceae > Palsa-465. Next base: position 221,646 of record CAVWBJ010000004.1, read on the forward strand.
TCGCCGTCTCGGTGGAGAGGCCGACCGAGTAGCCATCGATCGCCTTCACTCCGGAGGCGATGGCGTTCTGAACGTTGGCCAGCTCCACGGACGGGCTGATGTTGGGGTTGGGGTAGACCTTGATTGAGTAACCGAGCTTGGCCGCCGCGGCCTTGGCGCCGTCCAGCCCGTACTGGTAGTAGAGGTCCGGGCCGGACAGCAGGAACGCAATCGTTCCCTTACTGCCCCCACCGGAGCCGCCGCTTCCACCGCCACTGCCACTGGCCGAGCTGCCACAGCCCGCCGCCACGGCGGCCATGACCAGGGCGCCGGTCAGCATGGCCGCCAGCCGCGCTGGGGCTTTTCTGTTCCTCACTGCTTCCTCCTCGTTTGCCGCGCTAGCGGTTGGCCCGCGCCACCATCACCGCGATGACGATGATCACGCCGAGTGCCATCTGTTGGTAGTTGCTTGACAGACCGGCGAAGCTGATCGCGTTCTGCACCACCCCGTACAGGGCGACGCCCTGCAGGGAGCGCAGCGCGCCACCGCGCCCGCCGAACAGCGCGGTGCCGCCGATCACCGCACAGGCGATCGACTCCAGTTCGTAGTTCTGGGCCAGATTGAACGAGGCCTCGTTGATCTGACCCGCCAGCACCATTCCGGACACGCCCACGATCAGACCCATCAGGGTGTACAGGTAGATCTTGGTGCGCTTGACGCGGATGCCGGCCAGGTAGGTGGCCTCCTCGTTGCCGCCGATGGCGTACGCCTGCCGGCCCAGCCGTGACCATCTGAGAAAGACGTAGGCGAAGATCACCACCACCACCAGGGGGATGGCCACCGTGGGGATGCCGCCGAGGAAGCTGCCTCCAAACAGGGTGTACAGGCCCCCCATGTCATTGACGGGTGCACCACCGGTCATCTGCGTGTCCAACCCGAACAGGAAGATGGACATGCCCAGGGTGATGATGAACGGGTGGGCCCGGTTCTGGGCGGCCAGCACACCGTTGATGAAGCCGATCAGAGTTGCCGCCGCAACTCCGGCGGCAATGTCGATTCCGAGTGGATGACCGTGCTCCAGCAGCAGTCCGGTGACGATGCTGGCGAACGATGCGTTGTAGCCAACCGACAGGTCGATGCCGCCGGAGATCAGGAGGATCGCCTGCCCCATGGTGACGATGCCCAGCGGGGCGATCTGACTGATCACGTTCTCCAGGTTCGCCGTGCTCAGGTAATTGCTGGTGCGCAGCGAGGTGATGATGATGATCAGCACCATGACCAGGATCGGCCACAGCGAGTACAGGTCGAGCCCCCCGACGGTCACCGAGCTCCAACGGCGGCGCGCCGGTGGCCCCGCCTCCAGATCGGCCGCCGCCGGCGCTCCCAGCGCCCCCGGCGTGGGCGGGATCTGCGTCTCCGGGTCAACGCTCATGCCGCCGCTCCCAGGTCAGCGCCCACGGTGACGTCAAGGATGTCGGCAAAGCTGGTCTCGGCAGCCCGGACGTCCCGCGCCACCTGTCCCCGGCGGAGCGCGATCACCCGGTCAACGAACTCCAGCAGGTCCTGTACGTCGGTGGAGATCACGATTGCGGCCTTTCCTTCTGTCGCCAGGTCCCTGATGATCCGGTGGATCTCTCGCTTGGCATTGATGTCAACTCCCTGAGTGGGCTCTTCCAGCAGCAGCACCCGGGCGTCGGCGGCCAGCGCGCGGGCCAGCAGCACCTTCTGCTGGTTGCCGCCGCTGAGGTTGCGCACGGGTGTGTCGACACTCGCCGTGGCGATGCCGAGCTTCTTGACGTATTCCCGGGCCACCCGGCGCTCCCGGCGCAGGGACAGAATCCCGCGCCGGGTGAAGTGGGGCAGGTCGACGATGGAGATGTTGGCGGCCACCGACATCTCCGGCACCATTCCCTCCCGGGCCGGGTCCTCCGGCACCAGGCACACGCCGGCGCGCAGCGCCTGGACCGGTCCGTCCGGCCGGTAGGGCGAGTCGCCCAGGGAGAGGCTGCCGGCGCGAGGCTGGACCAGGCCGTACAGCACCCGGGCAATCTCATGGCCGCCGGCCCCGATGACGCCGGTGACGCCCACCACCTCGCCGGGTTCGATCGACAGGCTGACGTCGCGCAGCACCTCGGTGCTCACCTGCTCCAGGCGGACCGACGCGCTGCCGCGCCGATCCACGGTCGGAGCCGTCGCCGAGGGCTCCACGTCGGCTCCGACGATCGGCCGGTGGCCGGCCATCAGGGTCACCACCTCAGACTCGTCCGTGGCGGCGGTGGGTGTGGTGGTGACCAGGCGGCCGTCGCGCAGAACGGTGATGCGGTCGGCCAGGGCGAAGATCTCCTCCAGATAGTGGGAGACGTACAGGACGGCCACGCCCTGTCGGCGGAGGTTCTCCACCACGGCAAACAGCCGACGGCTCTGGGCCGCGTCCAGCGCCGCGGTCGGCTCATCCAGGACGAGCAGGCGGGCGTCGCGGAACAGCGCCCGGGCGATAGCCACCTCCTGGCGCTCGGACACGGTCAGGGAGCGGACCGGTGCCTCCGGGTCGACCTCCAGGCCGAACCGGGCCAGCAGCTCGCGCGTGTGCTGGTTGGCGGCGCGGCGGTCCAGAAATCCGGCGCGGGTGGGCAGCTGGCCCAGGTGCACGTTCTCGGCCACCGACAGGTCCGGCAACAGCGGCATGCGCTGGTGGACGACGGCGATTCCGGAGTCGGCCGCGTGCTTGGGCGAGAACACCTCTAGGCGCTCGCCACCGAACCGAATCTCCCCGCTGTCCGGGGCATGGACCCCGGTGACGCACTTGACCAGCGTCGACTTACCGGCGCCGTTCTGGCCCACCAGAGCATGCACCTCGCCCGGCTGCACATCGCAGCTGACCTCGATGAGCGCACGGACACCCGGGAACGCCTTGCTCACGGATTTCACCACCAGCAGCGGCTGGATGGTTGAATGGCCGGGTTGAGCCAAAGCGCCGTCCGAGGCCGTCCCGGCCGACGGCCGGTTGCCAGACTGATCGTCGAAAGTAGCCATGCCCTCCTCGCCGTTGACTGTAACACACCAAATCTCTTTTCACGATGCCGTAGGCGTTTGTCATAGGGTTTACCTATGAGGAGCCTGTGGTGAACCTCCGCCAAATCAGCTACCTACTGGCCGTCGTCGAGGAAGGCTCGTTCACGCGTGCCGCCCAGCGGCTGTCGGTGGCCCAGCCCTCACTGTCCCAGCAGATCAGGACCTTGGAGCAGGAGCTGGGTGGCCCCCTGCTGGAGCGCATGCCCAACGGGGTCCAGCTCACCGCCGCCGGCCGGGCGTTCCTGCCGGACGCCCGGGCCGCGGCGGCGCACGCCACCCGAGCCGCCGAGGCTGTCCGCCACACGCTCGGCCTCCCGGGCGGGCAGCTGGAGATCGCCACCGTGACCTCGTTGGCGGTGGGCCTGCTTCCGCCCGTCCTGGCCCGCTGGCATCGCCTCCACGCCGAAACCGCGGTCCAGCTCCAGGAGTTCCAGCACCGGCGCGACCTGTATGAGTCGGTGCGCACCGGGCTGGGTGACGTGGGGCTGGGTCCCCGCCCGGCCAACTGGCCGGGGCCGGTCATCTCCCTGGGCTGGGAGGAGTTCGTCGTGGTACTGCCCTCCTACGACCCGCTGGCCCGCGGCAACGGCAAGCGGGTCTCCCTGGATCAGCTGGCCGACCGGGACTGGGTGCTCATGGATCCCGGCCACGGTCTGCACGACGTCACCCAGCGGGTGCTCTCCCGGGCCGGCTACGTCCCGCGGGCAGCGGTGCGCACCGGGCAGGTCGCCGCCGCCGCCCAGCTGGCCGCCGCCGGACTGGGACCGACGCTGCTGGGCAGCCACGCCGTGCCCCCCGGGCTGGATGCCGCCCTGCTCCAGGTGCGCCCCCGCCTGGTGCGGGAGGTGGTGGCGTTCACCCGCAGCGCCTGGTCGCCGGCTGCCGAGGAGTTCCTCAAGCTGCTGGGGAAGCTGCCCATGCGCACCCGCCCCCGGGGGTCGGAGCTGATCGAGTAGCGCCGTTGCTACCCCGCCCCCAGCCTGCCGCGCGTCCGCCCGGCCAATGGGATAACCTATGCCAAACCATGGCGCTAGAGGAAACAGCTATCGCGCTTCGGGACCCGGACCTGTCACCACAGCGCGCGTTCATCGACGGCGAGTGGTGTGACGCCGACAGCGGGGACACGTTCCCCGTGACCAATCCGTCCACCGGCGAGGTGCTGGCCACCCTGCCGCGCATGGGCGCCGCAGAAACCCGGCGGGCCATCGAAGCCGCTCAGCGGGCCCAGGAGGAGTGGAGCCGCCGACCGGCGGCCGAACGCGCTGTGGTATTGCGCCGGCTGCGCGATCTCATGATCGACCACCAGGAGGACCTGGCCCTGCTGCTCACCCTGGAGCAGGGCAAGCCCCTGGCAGAGTCCCGGGCCGAGATCGCCTACGCCGCCTCGTTCTGCGAGTGGTTCGGCGAGGAGGCCAAGCGGGTCTACGGCGACACCATCCCCTCGCCGCAGCGAGACAAGCGCATCCTGGTCACCAAGCATCCGATTGGGGTCTGCGGCGGCATCACCCCCTGGAACTTCCCCTCGGCGATGGTCACCCGCAAGGCCGCCCCGGCGCTGGCCGTGGGCTGCACCATGGTGCTCAAGCCGGCCGAGCAGACGCCGCTGTCGGCGCTGGCCGTCGCCGAGCTGGGTCGCCGGGCCGGGCTGCCCCCCGGGGTGCTGTCGATCGTTACCGGCGACGCCGAGGACGCCCCCGCCATCGGCCAGGAGCTGACCTCCAACCCCATCGTACGCAAGGTCGGCTTCACCGGCTCAAACCAGGTGGGCAAGCTGATCATGCGCCAGTGCTCAGACCAGGTGAAGAACGTGTCCCTGGAACTGGGGGGCAACGCGCCGTTTATCGTGTTTGAGGACGCCGACCTGGAGCAGGCGGTGGCCGGGGCCCTGGTGGGCAAGTACCGCAACTCCGGCCAGACCTGCATCACCGCCAACCGCATGCTCGTCCATGAGTCGATCCATGAGGAGTTCCTGAGCCGGCTGCAGGCGGCGGTCAGCCGGCTCGTCGTCGGCGACGGCACCGACGCGGGCTCCACCGTGGGACCGCTCATCGACCAGCCGGCGTTCGACAAGGTGTCCCATCACGTCGCCGACGCCGTCGACCGGGGCGCCCGCCTGCTCACCGGCGGCGCACCCCATCCGCGCGGCCGCACCTTCTACGCGCCCACCGTTCTGGACGGCCTGTCGCGCGAGTGTGCCATCTGGCATGAGGAGACGTTCGGCCCGGTGGCGGCGGTTCGCACCTTCGGCTCCGAGCGTGAGGCGATTGAGCTGGCCAACGACACGCCGTACGGGTTGGCCGCGTACATGTACAGCCAGAACATCGGCCGCGTCTTCCGCGTGTCCGAGCAACTGGAGACCGGCATCCTCGGCATCAACACCGGCTTCATCTCGGTGGAGGTGGCGCCGTTCGGCGGCGTGAAGGAGTCCGGGATCGGGCGCGAGGGCTCCAAGTACGGGGTCGACGACTGGATTGAAACCCGGTACCTGTCCCTGGGAGGGATCTGAGCCGTGATCGTGGAGATGCGCGAATACACCCTGCATCCGGGGAAGGTCCCCGAGTACCTCAAGCTCTACGAGCAGGAGGGGATGGCCATCCAGTGCCGGATCCTGGGGCGGATGGTCGGCTACTACTCCACCGAGGTCGGCCCCTCGGTCAACCAGATCGTCCACTTGTGGGCCTACGCCAGCCTGGACGACCGCCTCGCCCGCCGCCGGGAGCTGCAGGCCGATCCCGGGTGGCAGGCCTACGTGCAGAAGATGCGGCCGATGCTCGCCGCCCAGACCAACCGGATTCTCAATCCGGCCCCGTTCTTTGACCTGGAGGAGACCCGATGAGCTCGCTGCAAAACCGGGTGGCGATCGTCACCGGCGCGGCCCAGGGAATCGGCCGCAAGATCGCCGAGGGGCTGGCCGCCGAGGGCGCCAGGGTGGTCGTCGCCGATCTGCGCGCCGCCGAGGACGTGGCCCAGGAGCTGGGCGGCCTGGCGGTGGCGGTCGACGTCTCCGACCAGGAGGCGTGCGAGCAGATGGCGCGGGCGGCACTCGATGCCTACGGCCAGATTGACATCCTGGTCAACAACGCCGGCATCTACTCGTCGCTGGTGCCCACCCCGTTTGAGCAGCTCTCGGTCGACGAGTGGCGGCGGGTGTTCGACGTCAACGTCCTGGGGATGTACCTGGCCACACGGGCGGTGGCGCCGGCCATGCGGGCGGCTGGGCGCGGCCGGATCATCAACCTGGCCTCCGGCACACCGTACAAGGGCGTCCCGTTCCTCCTGCATTACGTGGCCAGCAAGGGCGCGGTGCTGGCCATGACCCGCTCGTTGGCCAAGGAGCTCGGCGGCGACAACGTGCTCGTCAACACCATCGCTCCCGGCTTCACCATGTCCGACGGGGTCCTCGCCAACGAGGTGCAGATTCAGCAGCTCCAGGAGATCTCGGCCCAGGCCCGTGTCCTGTCCCGGGATCAGTACCCGGAGGACATCGTGGGTGCCGTGGTCTTCTTCGCCGGGGATGGCTCGGCGTTCATCACCGGGCAGTCGCTCGTCGTTGACGGCGGCGCGTACTTCAACTAATTCGAACCCTTGGGGGGAGCTGGAGTGGAGCTACAGGTACGCGAGTACGAGCTGGCCGACGCCGAGTCGGTTGAGCTCGAGGCCGCACACCGGGTCATCTACCGGATCGCCGAGGAGGCGGCCGAGTACACCACCGGCGCCCTCACGCTCACCGGGCCCGTCCACGGGCTGTTGTTTGAGCTGGTGGCGGTCGCCTCGCCGGAGGCCAAGCTGAGCGCGCCCGTCGACATGAACCACGGCGATGGCGACCGGCTGATCCGGCTGGACCGCGTCAGCTTTCCGCCCGGGGGGGTGGCCTACCAACACGTCCACAGGGGACCGGGCATCCGGGTGCTGCTGGAGGGCGAGATCCGGATCGAGACCGAGGGGGCATCACACCGCTACGGGCCCCTGGAGGCCTGGTTTGAGGCCGGGCCGGTGCCCGTGTTCGCGGCCGCCTCAGAGACCGTGCCGACGTCGTTCGTCCGCTGCATGGTGCTGCCGGCCGAGATTCAGGGTCAGCGGTCAATCACCTACGTGCGCCACGAGGACGCCGACAAGCCCAAGCTCCAGCAGTACCGCATCTTCGTCGACGAGCCGCTGGTTTCGACATCGGTCTCGACGTGAGCCTCCCGCGCCACGGCGGTCGGGTGCTCGCCGACCAGCTGGCCGCGCAGGGCTGCCGGCTCGTGTTCTGCGTGCCCGGTGAGAGCTACCTGGCGCTGCTCGACGGGCTGTATGAGCACCGGGACCAGATCCGGGTGGTCACCTGCCGCCACGAGTCGGCGGCGGCCAATGCCGCCGAGGCCTACGGCAAGCTGACCGGACGCCCGGGCATCTGCCTGGTCACCCGCGGCCCGGGCGCGACCCAGGCGGCCGTCGGCGTCCACACCGCCCGCCAGGACTCCACGCCGATGATCCTCATGGTCGGCCAGGTGGCCCGCGATCAGCGGGGACGAGAGGCGTTTCAGGAGATCGACTGCGACCGGGTGTTCGGTTCCCTGGCCAAGGCGGTATTTGACGTCGATGATCCCGACCGGCTGCCGGAGATCCTGGCCGCCGCCTACTCCATCGCCACCAGCGGGCGGCAGGGGCCGGTGGTCATCTCCCTGCCCGAGGACGTGCTGGCAGCGGCCGCCGAGGCCGCCGACGCACCCCCGGTGGTCAGCCGGGAACCGGCGGCCGACCCGGCGCAGATGGCCGAGCTCAGCGACCGTCTGGCGCGGGCGCAGCGGCCGCTGGTGCTGGTGGGCGGCGGCCCCTGGGACGATCAGGCGTGCGCCCGGCTCAGCCGGTGGGCGACCGCCGGCGGACTCCCGGTGGCGGCCTCATTTCGCCGCCAGGACCTGGTCGACAACACGCTGGATTGCTATGTGGGCGACGTCGGCCTGGGGGTCAACCCCCGGCTGGCCCAGCGGGTGGCGGACGCCGACCTGCTCATCGCCGTCGGCCCGCGCCTGACCGAGATTGAGACGCAGGGCTACACCCTCCCGGTGGCGCCCGGAGCGGCGCCGGCCCTCGTCCATGTCCACCCCGATCCGGACGAGCTGGGCCGGGTCTACCAGCCGGCGCTCGGCATCCTGTCCGGGATGCGTGCCTTCGCCGCCGCGGTGGCGGCGCTCCCGCCCGCCGACGGCACCCGGTGGCGAGACTGGGCCGCGGCAGCCCGCGCAGACTATGAGACCTGGTCGACGCCGGCCGAGCGCGACGGCGACGGCGTCGACCTGGGACAGGTCATCCAGACGCTGCGCGCTGAGTTGCCGGAGGACGCCGTGATCTGCAACGGCGCCGGCAACTACACGGTATGGGTCCACCGCTTCTTTCGCCACCGCCGGCGGGGCACCCAGCTGGCCCCCCAGAGCGGGGCCATGGGCTACGGCGTGCCGGCGGCGGTCGCCGCCCAGCTGGTGCACCCGGACCGCACCGTGGTGGCCCTGGCCGGGGACGGCTGCTTTCAGATGGCCGGGCAGGAACTGGCCACCCTGGTCCAGGAGCGGCTGCCGATCGTGGTCATCGTGGCCAACAACCGGATGCTGGCCACCATTCGCATGCACCAGGAGCGCCGCTTCCCGGCCCGCGTCATCGCCACCGATCTGGTCAACCCGGACTTCGCCGCCTACGCCCGCGCGTTCGGCGTCCACGCCGAACGGGTGGAGCGGACGGAGGACTTCCCGGCGGCCCTGGAGCGGGCCCGCGCCGCCGGCGGCCCGGCCCTCATTGAGCTCTGGACCGATCCCGAGGCGCTGACTCCGGCGGCCTCGCTGTCCGGCACGCGGGAGCAGGCGCTGGCCGCTCACCGGGCGTAACGTCCCGCGCATGTTCGTATCGCTCAGCGACACACCCTCGTTCGCGCTGGCCCCCGGCGCCGCGGCCCGGGCGGTGTTCGGCGCCCGCTCCATGCTCAACCTGGTGCAGCTGGAGCCGGGCGCGACCGTGGCCACCCATTCCCATCCCCATGAGCAGCTCGGCCTCATCCTGCGCGGTTCCATGACGATGACCATCGGCGACGAGCGACGGGAGATCCGCACCGACGACGCCTACATGGTCCCGCCGGAGGTGTCGCACGGCGGCAGCGCCGGTCCGGACGGGGCGGTGGTGCTGGACGTTTTCGCCCCGGTGCGCGAGGACTACCGCCGGGCCGCGGAGAACGCGCGCGGCTGAGGCCCGGGGGCGGTTCAGGCCGCCAGGTACCCCCCGTCGACCCGCAGCACCTCACCGGTGATGAACCGGGCCGCATCCGAGCACAGGAACAGAACCGGGTCCACCACGTCCTCGGGCTCGCCCCAGCGTGCCAGCGGCGTGCGGGTCAGGATGGCCTCCCCGGCGCCGCCCGGCTGACGCAGGGCAGCGGTCAGCGGCGTGGCGATCCATCCGGGAGCGACCGCGTTGACCCGGACCTCCGGCGCCCAGGCGACGGCCAGCGAGCGGACCAGCGCCACCACGCCGCCCTTACTGGCCGCGTAGGCCGGCACCCGCGGCCCGCCGACATAGGACAGCATGCTGGCGGTGGCCACCGCCGTGCCGCGGCTGGCCCGCAGCCGATCCCGGCAGGCATGGAGCACGCGCATCGTCCCGGTGAGGTTGATGTCCAGGACCTCGGCAAAGACGTCAGGCTGATGTTCGTCGTCCCGGCGGATGACGCCGGCACAGCAGACGACCGCGTCCAGCCGGTCCAGCCCGGTCACCAGGGTGTGCACCGCCACCGCATCGGTCACGTCCGCCGCCTGGAAGGTCACGCCGGCCACCGGGGGCGGCATCTCCCCCAGTCCCACGGCGCACACCTGCGCCCCGGCGCCCGCAAAGCCCAACGCCACCGCCCGGCCGATGCCGCTGGTCGCCCCGGTCACCAGCACCTGCCGACCGGAGAAGTCGAAGTCGATCACCGGATGAACTGATCGACGAAGCCGGCGCCGAGGCCGACCTGCTCGTAATGCGCCCGGCACATGTCGATCTTGGTGAACACGTCCTCATACCCGGTGGTCTCGCCCCACGGGTCGACGTAGATCATGGCGGCGTTGACGGTGAACAGCGTGATCATTTCGGTCTCGCCCTCAGGGACGACGAGCGTGTGGGTCTCGCCGGGCGGCTCAAATAGGAACGCGCCCGGCTCGGCGATCCAGTCGTGCTCCAGGTAGTGCCAGCGCCCCCTGATCACGTAGCCGGTGACCGGCATGGGGTGGCGATGACGGCTGACGATGCCGGTGCGCCGCACCCGCAGCAGGTTGCACCAGTACCCCTGGCGGGTGTGGAGCAGGAGGGGCCGGAAGTCAAGTCCCTCCGCCTGCGGGACCCACAGCCGCTCGTCCTCGGGCACCGCCGGGTGCACCAGCATCTCCTCGGCGGCGTCGACCGGGAACGGCAGCTGGTAGGGCATGCGGGAGGTGTCCCCCGCCTGGGTGGGATCCCGCATCCGGTCAGACATCCTGGTAGACCGTGATCTCCTCGGTGTAGAACTCGTGCGCGGCACTGCCCTGCTCGTGTGGCCCGAAGCCCGAGGCCTTCGTTCCGCCGAAGGGCACGTGGACATCGGCCCCCGCCGTCTGGGAGTTGACGTGGAGGATGCCCGCCTCCAGCTCATCGACGCAGCGCTGGGCGACGGCCAGGCTGGTGGTGAACACCGACGCGGACAGGCCGAACCGCACCGCGTTGGCCCGCTCCAGCACCTCGTCCAGCGTCTCGAACGCATACAGGCTGGTCACTGGACCGAACACCTCCTCGCAGGACAGGAAGGCGTCGTCACCCACCCCCTCAAACACCGTGGGGGCGATCAGATAGGCGTCGCGGTGGGCCCGCTCACCGCCGGCCAGTACCCGGCCCCCCTCCGAGCGCCCCCGCGCGATCGCCTCCAGCACCTCGGAGAACTGCTTCTCGTTGACCACCGGCCCCACCTCGGTCTGCGGATCGGTGGGGTCGCCCACGTGGCCGGACTCGATGCGGGCCTGCAGGCGTGATCGGAACTCGTCGTAAACGCCCCGGGCGACGAAGATGCGCCGGGTGGCGGTGCACTTCTGCCCGGCGGACCAGAACGCCCCGGCGTAGGCGGCGGTGACGGCGGCATCCAGGTTGGCGTCCTCGGCCACGATCAGCGGGTTATGACCGCCCAGCTCCAGCTGCACCCGCTTGCCCAGGGCGGTGGCCTGCTCCCGCACGCTCTCCCCCACCGGCACCGACCCAGTGAACGAGATGGCACGCACCCGGGGGTCGGCGATCAGCGGCTCACCGGCGGCCGCGCCCCGCCCGACGACGATGTTGAGCACGCCCTCCGGAAGCCCGGCGCGCTCAAAGGCACGGGCCAGGTGCAGGCCGGTCAGCGGCGCGTCCTGGGCCAGCTTCATGACCACGGTGTTGCCATAGGCCAGCGCCGGGGCCGTCTTCCACGTGGGGATGGCAATGGGGAAGTTCCAGGGGGTGATCAACCCCACCACCCCCACCGGGCGACGGCGGGTGTAGACGAGCGATCCGGTGGCCGATTGCTCAAACAGCTGACCGACGGGGCGCAGCCCCTCTCCGGCGAAGAAGCGCAGGATGGCGGCCGCGCGGCCGGTCTCGCCCCGCGACTCGCGCAGGGGCTTGCCCATCTCCCGCGTCATGTCCTGGGCGATCTCCTCCTGGGCGGCCTCAATGGCGTCGGCCGCCTTGGCCAGATACCCGCCCCGGGCGGCGGCGGGCAGGCGCGCCCACTCCCGCCGCGCCGCGACGGCGGCGTCGACGGCCGCGGTGACGTCATCGGTACCGGAACTGGGGAACTCGCCGACGACCTCATCCGGCCGCCACGGGTTGGAGCGCGCGTACGTGGCACCGTCCCGGCTGGGGATCCACTGTCCGGCGATGTAGTTGACCGCCGGGGCGGCGGCGATGGTGTCAGCCATGTCCTGCCAATCTCCTGTGTGGTTGATGGGCGGCCCGGCCGCCCCCGGGACCATTGTCCTCGCTGCGACGCCGGCTCAGCCGAGGGGCTTGCCGCCGAGGCCCCACTGCTTGGGGGGCAGGCCCGAGACGACGACCCAGGTCTCGTCGCGAATCTTCTCGCTGGTGCACTCCACGACGGCGTCGGTCACCTTCTGGATGAGCTGGGGAACGGTCTCGTCGTTGATGCGGCTGTCAAACAGCTTGATCTCCACGATCGGCACGGTGGGTCTCCTTGGGTTGGTTGTCAGGGGGTGGCGCGAGTCAGTGCTCGACGTAGCGGCTGTCGCCGTCGGCGCCGAGCACCCGGTCGCGCTCCGGGTTGGCCACATGGTCCCGTGGGACCGGCGACATGGCCTCCAGGAAGGTGCATCCGGACTCGGTGTGCAGGGAGTGCTCCACGCCGCGGTTGATGACGACGCAGTCGCCCTCCCCGACGGTCCTGGTCTCGCCGGCGACGGTCATCTCCAGTGCGCCGCCGGTGATCCACATCACCTGCTCGGAGTCGGCATGGGCATGGGCCGGGACGTCGGCTCCCGCCTCGTATTGGACCTGGCAGAACAGGATCTGCTCGCCGGCGATCGACTGCAGGTTGACCCGGTCAAACAGCGACAACGAGCTGCGCCCGTCCCAGGACTGAAAGGGTGAATTGCTCATGGTGTATCCAGAAAACCGGCCCCATCGTTGGTGGTCAGAGCGCGCAGGGAGATCTCCTCATCGAAGATGACGTGCTTGCCCTCCCGGCGCGGCCGGGCCTGGGCCCGCAGGGCCTTGAGCACCCGCTCCGGGGTGGCCGGCCACTCGGTCACCCATGCCCCCACCGCATCGTGGATGGCGGCGGTAATCGCCGGGGGCTGGGCGTTGTTGGCCATCTCGCCGATCGCCTTGGCTCCGAACGGGCCGTCGGCCGACGGGTTCTCCAGGATGACGTTGTCCAGCTCAGGCAGCTTCTCGATGGTCGGTGCCAGATAGGAACCGAACTGCTCTCCGCGGTGCTCGGCCGAGGGGTAATGCGGATAGCACTCCTCGGTGAGCGCGAGCCCGATGCCCATCATGGCGCCCCCCTCAATCTGCCCTTCCACCAGCAGCGGATTGATCGCCCGTCCGACGTCGTAGACCGAGATCAGGCGGGTGACCTCCACCTCGCCGGTCTCATCATCGACCGTGACATCGGCGACGCAGGCCGCATAGGAGATCGCCGAGTGAGGCTCCACCGTCACCGAGCCATCATGGTCGGATACCTCGGCCAGCGGCTTGAGCGCCGTCCCCTGGCCGGAGATGAGCTCACCGTACTTGTACGTGGCCGCGTCGGCGATGTCGCTGAGCGGCAGCTTGCGGCTGGGGGCTCCCTTGGCCAGGATCTCGCCGTCAACGAGCTCCAGGTCCTCCGCGGCGATCTCCATCTCCTCAGACGCCAGGGCCAGCACCCGCTCCCGCACGCGCTCGGCGGCGAACCGCACCGCGTTGCCGCCGATGAATGTGCCCCGGGAGGCGAACGTCCCCGTGCACACGGCCGAGGAATCGGTGTTGGTGTTGTCCATCGTCACCCAGTCGTACGGCACGCCGAGGGTGTCGGCGACGATCTGGGTGTGGACGGTCTTGGAGCCCTGTCCGATGTCGACCGTCCCGGCAAAGACGTCGACCCGGCCGTCGGGTTTGAGCTTGATCCAGGCCTGGCTGGGATCGCCGTTCTGGTTCATGCCGGTGGGGTATTCGATCGTGGCAAAGCCACGGCCCGTGTGCCTGGCCATCAGCGTCCTCCTCCATTCACGGCGGCGGCCTCCCGGCTGAGCACATGCGCTCCCTCAGGTGCCTGTTGGGCGACCAGGTGGTCGGGCAGCAGCTCGCCGCTGCGCCGGTCGCTGGTCATGGTGCGGTACTCAGGCGACAACTCCAGACCCACCCGTTCGGCCGCGGCCAGGGTGATCGGCACCGTCGACGGGTCCTGCATGACCACCAGGTTGCCGGTGGTGTCGCCGATCCGGTTGGCGTTCTTCAGCCGGATCTCCCATGGGTCCAGGCCGAGAACCTCGGCGATCCGCGTCATGTGGGTTTCGGTGGCCATCGAGACCGAGGTCACGCCGAACCCGCGCATGGCCGTGGTGGGCACCCGGTTGGTGAACACCACGAACCCGTCGAACTTCAGATTGGGGATGGTGTAGGCGCCGGTGTGATGGAAGGCGTGCTTGGTCAGGCCGTACGGAGACATGCGGGCGTAGGCCCCGGAGTCATGAAGCGTGGTCATGCGACGGCCGAGGATCCAGCCATCGCGGGTCACCGCATCCGACAGCTCGATGTGCCAGGCGGCGCGGTTGGATGAGACCAGGAACTCCTCCTCACGGGTCCAGCGCCACTTCACCGGCCGCTGCGACTTGAGCGCCAGCAGCGCCGCCATGGTGTCCGCCGCCGAGTCGACCTTGCCGCCGAAACCACCGCCCACGGTGCCCCCGATGAGCTTGATGCGGTTCATCGGCAGCTGCAGGTGGGTGGCCACGATGCTCAGCGTGAAGTACATGGCCTGGGTGCAGGAGTAGATGGTCAGCCGCCCATCGGGCTCGGGGACGGCCACGGCTGCCTGGGTCTCCAGCGGGATGTGCTCGATGGCCCCTGGGCGGTAGACGCCGGAGACGATGGTGTCGGCGGCATCGAACGCCCAGTCGATGTCGCCCTTGCGCACCCGCCGGTGGTTGTAGGGGCCGAAGTGCGGATAGACGTTGCCCCAGTGGTGCGCCTGGGGCGCGTCGGGCTCCAGCGCGCGGCGGATGTCAAACAGCGCGGGACGCTCCTCGTATTCCACATTGATCAGCTCCAGCGCCTCCATGGCGGTGTCCAGGTCCTCCGCGGCCACCGCGGCCACCGGCTGGCCCCGGTAGCGCACCACGTCCTCGGCGAGCTGGGGCTCATCGGCCGGTACCCCCTGGGGCTCCAGCAGGCCGACCACGTTGCGGGGAACGTCGGCGTGGGTGATGACCGCCCGCACCCCGCGGAGCTGCTCCGCCCGGCTGGTATCCAGCCGGGTGATGCCCGCGTGGTGGTGCGGCGAGCGCAGGGCCTTGGCCTGCAGCAGTGGCCGGTACCCGGACGTCATCGACGTACATGGTGCGCCCGGTGACATGGCCGACGCCGTCGTACCGGGGAAGCTTTGCGCCCACTGCCTTCATGCCGCTGACCCCCTGATCTGGACCTCAGGCTCGCCGGCAGCGGGCGCCAGCCCGTCGTCGCTCGCCGCTGTGTCGAATTCTCCGGTGGACGCGGCCATGACCGCCTCCACAATCTTCACGTAGCCCGTGCACCGGCACACGTGGCCGCTGAGAGCCTCGATGACCTGGTCCCGGGTGACCGGCCCGTCCTGGGAGTGCAGCAGCGCCTGGGCGGCCAACAGCATCCCGGAGGTGCAGTAGCCGCACTGGGCGGCATAGCGATCGTTGAAGGCCTGCTGGATCGGCGCCAGGCTGCGCGGCCCGCCCAGGCCCTCCACCGTGGTGATCTCGGCCTCCTGGATCGTGCCGATCGGCAGCAGGCAGGCCCGCCGCGGCTCGCCGTCGACGAGCACGGTGCAGGCGCCGCAACCGCCCTGCTCGCAGCCGGGCTTGGGACCGGTGATGTTGAACTCCTCGCGCAGGACCGTCAGCAGCGGGGTGACCGGCGAGCTGGCGGTGGCGCGGGGCACGCCGTTGACTGTCAGTTCCATGACCTACGCCTCCTGTACCTGCTGTATGACTCGCCTGATCAGCACCGGCAGGACCTCCGACCGGTACCAGGCCGTGGCCAGGGCATCATCGCTCGGTGCGGTGTCCGAGCCCGCCCGCCCCGCCGCCTGTTGGGCCGTGGCCCCCTCCGCCAGCGCCGTTTCCACCGCGTGCAGCCGGACTGCGGTCGGCGCCACCCCGCCTGCCGCCAGGCGCACGACACCGTCGCGGACAGCCGCGGCCACCGAGATGACCGAGTAGGAATGGGAATGAGCGCGGCGCTGGGTGATATAGGCGGCGCGCTCCGGGCCCACCAACCGGACCGACAGCACCAGCCGGGACTCCCCGGCGGTGAGGTAGTCAGCGACCGGCTCCACCCGTTCGCCGCCCACCCCGGCCGAACGGACCTCCGCCTCCAGCGCCAGCAGCGGAGCCTGGAGATCGCCCCGCGGGCTCTGTACACCAGAAGGAGCGGCCAGATTGCCGCCCAGCGTGGCCTGACCGCGGATCTCCGGATCGGCCACGGCGCCCGCGGCCGCGGCCAGCGGCTCAATCCCGGAGGCGGCGACCGCTGACAGCGGGGTCATGGCTCCGATGGTCACGGTGCCGTCGCCGGAGATGTCGCTCAGGCCCGCCCGGTGCAGCATCAGCGTCCGCCCGCCCCGGGGATAGCGGCCATAGGCCACGTCGGGCATCAGGATCGTGCCGCCGGCGAGGACGGTCACCCCGTCACCCTCCCCGAAGGCGGCGATCGCCTCGGCCTCGGACGCGGGCACGAGGGTTTCGGTATAGCTGCTTCGCACCTTCCTCCAACCTTTCCGCTCAGCCAGTGGGGCCAGAGCCAGAATCTATGATCATGGCTCAGGCCAGAGCATTAGTCTATAGCTTGACCGTCCCGCCGCGTCGGCCGGGCGAGCCGCCCGGCCACCTCTGGGGCCCGGTCAGCGTGACCAACAGAGGGTTAGCATGCGGCCGAGGGTGCATCCGTCCTGGCCGGCATCGAACGAGGCACATCACCTGAGAAGGGAACCCGTTGGCGATTGAAATGAAATCCGAGGCCCTGGCCGACCTGATCGATCCCGAGGCGAAGGTGGAGCAGGTGGCCACCGGGTTCACCTTCACCGAGGGGCCCGTGTGGAACCAGCCGGGCGGATACCTCCTGTTCAGCGACATGCCCGGCGACGTCCGCCGCCGCTGGAGCGCGGAGGAGGGCGTCGTCGAGCTGCGCCGTCCCAACCACAAGGGCAACGGGATGGTCTACGACGCCGAGGGCGACCTGCTGGTGTGCGAGCACGTCACCTCATCGCTGGTCCGCGAGCGCCCGGACGGAGTGCGGGAGACGCTCGCGTTTCACTACCAGGGCAAGTACCTCAACAGCCCCAACGACGTCATCACCCGGTCCGACGGCACCATCTACTTCACCGATCCGGGGTATGGCCGGATGCCTCATTTCGGCATCCCGCGGGAGCAGGAGCTCTCCTTCCAGGGCGTGTACCTGATCCCAGCCGACGGCGGTGATCCGCAGCTGGTGGTCGCCGAGGATGAGTTCGCGCAGCCCAACGGCCTGTGCTTCGCCCCCGGCGAGCAGCAGCTGTATATCAATGACACCGAGCGCGCCCTGATCCGGATCTACGACGTGGCCGGCGACGGGACGCTCTCAAACGGCCGCGTGTTCTTCACGGGCATCGGCACCGGGGTCATTGAGGAGGGCATCCCGGACGGCATGAAGGTCGACGCGCGCGGCAACGTGTGGGTGACCGGGCCCCGCGGCGTCTGGGTGATCTCCTCCGCGGGCGAGCACCTGGGGATCGTCGAGGTACCGGAGAACGTGGGCAACATCGCCTGGGGCGGTCCCGAGTGGCGGGATCTGTACATCCCGGCCTCCACCTCGCTGTACCGGGTGACCACCAAGGTCGCCTCCAACCCGCTTCCCTACCACTAGTGTCATGAGTCGCAAATTCGGTGGCAGCCTCGCGGCGCACGAATTTCCGCCTCAGGCCACTCGTTAGGAGACACCCGGTGCCCCTCACTGTGAACGCGCGGCGGGCCGCGCTGATCATCCAGGACATGCAGAACGACGTGATCGGCGAGGCCGGCGCGTTTGCCGACACGGGCGCCCCGGCCCACGCCGCCCGCCAGAACGTCGTCGCCAACGTGGCCCGGCTGGCCGCGGCCGCCCGGCAGGCCGGGGTGCCGGTCATCCACATCCACTACGTGGTGGAGCCCGGGGCGGTCGGCCTGCGCCAGAACGCTCCCCTGTTCCGGGGGATCAAGGAGGGCAATGCCCTGGTGCGAGGCTCATGGGGCGCGGCGCCGGTGGCGGGGGTGGAGCCCGTGGCGGGAGATCACGTGATTGAGAAGCTGCGGATGAACGGCTTCTTCGGTACCCGGTTGGACGCGCTCCTGCGCGGCCTCGATGCCGAGACGCTGATCATCTCCGGGTGCTACACGAACATGTCGATCGAGCACACGGCGCGGCACGGTGCCGATGCCGGCTATGGGGTGGTGGTGGTGTCCGACGGGACCTCCACCACCAGCGACGAGTGGCAGCACGCCGCGCTCAATTACGCCATCACCAACGTCGGCGAGGTGGCCTCGGTCTCGGAGGTCATCGCCGCGCTCGGCGCCACGTAGGCCGGACGGACCTGGGGCCAGCGGCTCAGCGCCGCTGGGACCAGTAGGCCTCGGCCTCGGCCTCCATCTTGGCCAGACGGGTGTAGTAGTCCGGGAACTCGTTGAGGTGGGCGAGCGCGATCTTGCCCGTGGTCACCTCGTCGTCATCGCTGACGTTGGTGGTGACGTCGTGGCGCCCGTGCTCCAGTTCGACGTTGAGGCCCATCCGGAACTGCTCCACGTCAAAGCGCGCGGACGACCAGTCGATGCCGATCCGCTCGCCGATCTCACGCGCCTGCTGGGGGGTGAACTTCGCTGTCTCGGCCATGGGAGCATTGTCGCCGACCGGGCGGCCCGGCGGCCCGGCGGCCCGGCGGGGACGGATACCGTCTGAGGCGTGGGCAGCCATGAGCGTTGACGCCCAGCGACGGCGCCGACGCCGCTCGGTGGCGCTGCAGATCCTGGTGTTCGCCGCGCTGGTGGCGGGCGTGATCGTCGCTCTCGCCGATCTCATCCCGGGCACCGGAGCCCGGCTGCGGGATGCCGCCCCCGGGTGGATCGCGGTGGCGGTGGTGCTGGAGCTGGTGGCCTGCGCCGCCTATGGCACCTTGTTTGCCGGCGTCTTTTCCGACGGCGCCTACCGGCTGCGGCGCTGGCGAGGTATCCAGATCGGTCTGGCCGAGCTGGGGGCGTTTGTCATCGTCCCCACCGGCGCCGGCGGTCCGGCCGTGCGCATCTGGGCCCTGGAGCGCAGCGGGATGCCGTTCCGGGTCATCACCACGCGCAGCGTCATCCACGGAGCCATCTTCAACCTCCCGTACGTCCTGATCGCGATCCTGCTGGGGGCCGGCGTCGCGCTGGGGATCGGCACCGGGCACGCCCCGCTGCTGGTGGCCCTGGCGCCGCTGGGATTGGTGGTGGCGGTGCTGCTCGTCGCCGCCGGCACCACGCTCGCCGCGCGGGCGGTGCCGGACGCTCCCGCCGACCGGTGGCGCCGGATCGGCCGCGACATCCTGATGGCGTTCCCCGATGGGATGCGCCAGCTGCCGCGGCGGCTGCGCCAGCCGGGGCTCAGCCTGAGCGCGCTCGCCTACTGGGCCGGCGATTGCGGCGCCTTCATCGCCGCCTTTCATGCCGCGCACGGGTCGCCACCGATCCCGGTGGCGGTGCTGGCCTACATGCTCGGTCAGCTCGGCAACGTCCTCCCCCTCCCGGGCGGCGTCGGTGGCGTGGAGCCGATCACCCTCGGCGTGCTCACCGCCTCCGGGGTCGACCTCCAGCTGGGAGCGGCCGCCGTCCTGCTCTACCGGCTGGTGTCGCTCGGGCTCCAGACGGCCGTGGGCGCGGTGGCCCTGGGCACCCTCATCCCGGCCCTGCGGGCGCCCGCGTCCGCCCAGGGACCTTCAGTGTCGGCTCAGGACCGACGGTGACGCGGGACCGCGGGCGACGCGGCCTCCGGTGCCGGCGCCGTGCGGGCGACGCCGTCCAGCAGCTCCCAGTAGGCGCGGTAGCTGACCTCGGCGTGGCGGAGGAGCACAAACGGGTCGGTGACCGGCAGCAGGCCGCAGATGGCGGCCTCAATCAGGCCGGCGGCCCCGTCATCGCCCGCGAGGCGCCGCTCAAAGTAGGCGACCGAGGCACTGCGCGTGAACCCATAGGTGCCCATCAGCGCATCCAGCAGCGGCCGGGCCACGTCGGCGACCACGGTCTCCAGGGCGTAGAGCGTGACCAGGTGCGCCGCCAGCGGCCGCTCAGCGTCTCCAGTCCAGCGGGCCACCGAGAGCTCGGTCTCGGGCAGCGGATCGGCGGCGAACCACCAGGCGGCCGACCGGGGCCAGCCGGTGGCCACGGAAAAATGGGCCCACAGGTCCAGCTCATGATCGCGCTCCTGCGCATGCCGGGTGAGCTCCTCCTGCAGAAGACCGTCGGCCAGAGCCGCCGCCCGGTGCGCCGCCTCAGCGAGCGCCGCGGCCACATGATGGTGCTCGGCGGCATAGGCCTGCAGGTCCGCTGCGGTGAGAACCCCGGCGGACCAGCGGGTGTAGAACGGGTGCCGGTCGGCCGTCCACCGGTCACGACGGTTGTCGATCTCGGCCATCAGCCACGTCGCCTGCTCAAACCGGCCGTCGATCACGTCTGGCTCTCCTGGGGCTGGCCGTAGGGGCGTCCGGAGGCGACGGCCGGCGCCCGCTGCCCGGCGCTCGGTCCCCGCTTCCCGCGCTGCCACTCGTAGGTGGCGAGCAACTGATTGAAGGTGAAGTAGTGAAATCCGGCGATTCCCAGCCCGGGATCGCCGACAGCGGGGGCCAGCGCGTCGTACAGGCGATCCGACGCCGAGCGCCGGAACAACCCGAACAGCGTGCTCAGCCCGCGCTGCTTGCGCAGGAACGAGACCGACGGACCGACGCCGATCCGGGCCGACATCTGGACCAGCCGAGTGGCGGTGACGGTCCCGGGCATGCCCAGGAACACGGGCAACTCCAACCCGCGGCGGCGCTCCTCGGCGAGCCAGTGCCGCAGCGTGTCTGGATCGAAGCAGAGCTGCGTCGCCACGTAGTCGGCGAACCGGCTCTTCTCATGGAGCGCCTGGCGCAGCCTCTCATCGTCGATGAGCGGGTGCCCCTCCGGATAGGCGCCGATGCCAATAGAGGCTGGGCGGAGCGGGTGCTCGGCGACCACCGGCAGGAGGTCCACCGCGGACGCGTAGGCGCCGGCGGCCGGATCGGCGTCCCCGCCGATCAGAAACAGGTCGTTGGAGCCCGCGGCCCGCATCCCGGCCAGGAGCTCGTCCAGGTGGGCCCGGTCGCGCACCATGCGGGCGGCGATGTGCACGGTCACCTGATGCCCCAGGGCGTGCAGCCTTCCGGCCACCGCCACCGAGTGATCCGGGCCATGCTTGGGTGAGCAGGTCACGGTGAGCTGCACCGGCTCGGGCAGCTGCGCCGCCTCCTCCTCGCTCTTGCCGAGGGGAAGAACCTCAAACCGGTCCCCGGGATTGATGGCGCCGCGATCCATGGACACCCAACCTTGCCGACAAGAGACGACAGAGGGCACTCCCGAATGGCAGGGATTCCCCAACCTTTCGGGTAGGGTCTCACCTGCGCATATGCCGCGCCTGCATGCAGCCGCTGACGCCATCCCCGGCGACCCAGCGCATGTGAGCGCTACGACTCACATGCGCTGGTCGCGCCCCCTCGGTGTCTGCGCCCCGTCCGACCGGCCCTGCCCCCACGGGGTGCATCCGTGCCCCCGGCAATCCCCCGATGGTCAAAACAGTAGGAGATCGGACATCAGGGTTACCCCCTTAACTTTCGGCCCCCGGGGATCCGCCATCATGGGACGGAGATGGGGCTGGTTGAGAGGGAGGGAGAGTGCGCGGCGCTGGCGGGCGTCATCCGGCAGGTCGCCGCGGGCGCGGGCGGGCTGGCCGTGGTTGAGGGGCCGCCCGGAATCGGCAAGTCGGCACTGCTGGACTGGGTGACCGGCGAGGCCCGCACCGCCGGAATCGGTGTCCGCTCCGTCCATGCCACGGACCTCGCTGCCGGCGTCTCGTTCGGCGTGGCCCGCCGCCTCCTGGCGGACGATGTCCGCCGTCACCGCGGGCTTCTGGAGGCCGGGTGGGCCCGCCGGGCCCGACCGCTGTTCGACGGCGAGGCCGGCGGCGTCGGCCTGGCGGCGCCGCTGACGGAGGGTCTCCTCGCCCTGGTGGCCGAATTGATCCGAGCCGCCGGTCCGATTCTGTTGATCGTCGACGATGCCCAATCGGCCGATCCCTCGTCGCTCAGGTTCCTGCAGGAGGTGGCCGAGCGCCGGGCTGAGCTCGGCGCCGGGGTGGTGGTAGCGGTCAGCCAGGGCGCCCCGGTCACCGATCCGGCGGCGCTGGACCGAATCGGCGTCCTCGCCGGCGACCGGCACATCCTCACCCCGCGCCGGCTGTCCGCGGCCGGGATCCGGGCGCTTGTCGCCGCGCAGGTTCCGGACGCCGACGAGGCGCTGCCGACGCGGCTGGCGCGGGCCACCGGCGGGAACCCGCTGCTGGTGGTGGCGCTGCTGGAGGCGGCGGGGCGTACGGACCTCCAGGACATCGCCGTCCCCCCCGCCCTCACCCGGCTGGTCCTCACCCGGCTGCGTGATCTGGGGACCGACGCCCAGGACCTGGCCGTGGCCGTGGCCGTGCTCGGCGAGGCGCCGCTGCGCCGGGCGTCCGAGCTGGCCGGGCTCGGAGCGCAAGCCGCCGAGGCGGCGGCCGACGCTCTGTCGGCCGGTCACGTCCTCGCCGCGGGCGAGCCGCTGCGCTTCTCCCAGCCGGTGGTGGCCGACACGCTGCTGCAGACGATCCCGCCCTTTGACCTGAGTGCCCGCCACCACCGGGCCGCCGAGATCCTGGCCGCGGAGGGGGCCGGCGACGAAGAGGTCGCGGCCCACCTGCTTCGCAGCCGGCCGGCGGGGCGTCCGGGGAGCTGCCAGGTGCTCCGCCGCGCCGCCCGCGCGGCGCTTGCCCGCGGCGACCCCACCGGCGCTGCCCGGCTGTTGGAACGGGCCCTGGCCGAACCGCCGCCGGCGGACGGGCGGGGAGATCTGCTCATGGAACTCGCCCGGGCCCGGGCGGCCGCGGGTTCCCCGGCGGCGATCGAGGCCTTTGAAGGCGCGCTCGGTCACGTCCAGGACCGGTCTCAGCGCGCGGCCGCCTGGCACGGCCTGTCCCGACTGCTCTACGTCCGCGGTGAGCATGCGCTGGCCGCCACGGCCGCGGCCACCGGCTCATCTGAGCTGTCCGACGGCGACCGGCACCGGGAACGCCTCCTGGCCGACGAGCTGGCCGCAGCGATCTTTGTGGCGGAGCGGGCCGCCGAGGCCATGGCCCGCACCGAGGCCCTGATCGACGGGCCGCCGCCATCCGACCCCGCCCTGCTCGCCCAGCTCATCGTGCACCAGGCGTGGCGGGGCATCCAGATCCAGCGCCTCCCGGAGATGGCGGCGAGCGCGGTGGCCGCCGACCCACTGGTGGATCCCGAGTCCGGTGGGTTCGGCCTGTCGTTTGTGGCCGGCGCCCTGAACATGATCGACCAGACGCCCCGGGCCTGTCAGCTGCTCGACGCCGGTCTGGAACGCGTGGCCGCGCGGGGCGACCCCCTGGCCGAGGTGGCGCTGCGCTGCTGCCGAGCCTGGGCCCAGATTCACCAGGGCCGCCTGGCCCGGGCCCAGGCTGACCTTCACGCCGTCCAGACTCTCAACCGGCTCGGCTGGCCGACTGTCGACGGCCTGTGCGGACCGCCGCTGGTTCGGCTGCGGATAGAGACCGGGGACCTGGACGGGGCCCGGGCGGCCTTGCGCCAGACCCCGCCGGGCATCCACAATCCGGGCCTGGCCTGGTTCGGCGGCGCCATCGCCCTGGCCGCCGGCGACCACGCCGCCGCCCTGGCTGGGTTTGAGGAGGCCGGGGAGGAGCTGGAGGTCCGGCTCGGCCTGGGCAATCCGGGCGTGCTCCCCTGGCGCTCCAGCGCCGCGCTGGCGGCGTTCCATCTCGGCCGCATCGACTATGCCCAGGAGCTCATCGACCCTGAGCTCCGACAGGCGCGGTCCCTGGGCGTGCCGCGGGCGCTGGGGATCGCGCTCCGTGTCGCCGGGCTGATCGCCGATGACGTGGGGCTGCTGGAGCAGTCGGTATCGGTTCTGGAGCAGTCGCCGGCCGCGCTGGAGCTGGCCCAGTCCCAGCTCATGCTGGGGATCGCCTACCGCCGGACCCGGCGTGCCCGCGACGCCCGGGCCCCCCTGGGCCGGGCTCTGGACTGCGCCCGGGAGCTCGGTGCCGTCGTTCTGGCCGCCCGGGCCGTCCAGGAACTGCGGGCGACCGGGGCTCGCCCCCGGAGTCGTCCCCGGACCGGGCTGCAGGCGCTCACCCCCAGTGAGCGCCGGGTGGCCGAGCTGGCCGCCGCCGGGCGGACGACGCGCCAGATCGCCGCCGAGCTGTTCCTCACCGCCAAGACGGTCGAGACCCACCTGACCCGCGTGTTCCGCAAGCTTGGGGTGAGCTCCCGCGCCCAGCTGCCCCCCCGGCTCACCGTCGGCGAGGACCCCGGGGAGGCGGCGGAGTCAGCCCCGCTGACCTGAGGCGCCCGGGTCAGGGCTCGGTCTGGGCGAGGGCCACGACGGCCTCTGGGCGACCGTTCTCGCTGACGGCGGTGCGCATGACCAGCATCGCCACGTCGTCGTCGGGCGGCTCCGGGCCCAGCAGACGATCCAGGATGACATCGCACATCTCCTCGGGGTGCTGTCCGGCGGCATGGGCGTGGGCGGCCAGGCTGGCGAATCCGTCGTCCATCGACCGGGTGCGGCGCTCGATCAGCCCATCGGTGTAGAGGACGAGCGTGGAGGACGGCGGCAGCACCACCGTGCCGGCGCCCCGCCGATCCCGCCAGCCGGTCCCCAGCGGCATGGAGCGGCCGCCGCGGAGGAACCTCGTCGCCCCGTCGACGCCCACCACCAGCGGGTAGGGATGGCCGGCGGCGGAGAAGGTCAGCGTCCCGGAGCCCAGCTCATAGATGAGATAGATCATGGTGGCCATGCCCGCGGGTTCCAGGTGGTGGATGAGGTCGTCCAGGCGATCGACCACCACCGCCGGGGAGTCATGCTCCAGGGCATAGGCGCGCAGGGCGTTGCGGAGCTGACTCATCAGCGCAGCTGAGCCGATCCCGTGCCCGGCCACATCGCCGATGGCCAGCCCCAGCCGGCCGCCGGGGAGCGGAATGGCGTCATACCAGTCACCCCCCACCCGCACCTCCCCGTCACCGGGGACATACCGGGCCGCCAGCTGGGCCCCGGCCAGCCTCGGCATGCGGTCGAGCAGGATGCTGCGCTGGAGGTTTTCGACGAGCCGGTGCTCATGCTCGTAACGGCGGGCGCGCCCGCTCACGTCAAACAGCGTCACCAGGTAGCGCTCGGCCGGCGCAGGCAGCTCGGAGACGCGCATGGCCAGCGTGCGCACCGCGCCGTCCTCCCCGGGAACGTTGACGTCGGTGACTCCGCCGGGCAGCAGCGGGAGGCCGAACACCTCGCCCACCAGCCGTTCCACCGGCACGCCCAGCATGGCCGCCGCCGCCGGGTTGGAGAACCGGACGATCGTCTCGGAGTCGACGATCAGCGACCCGACCGGCTGGTGGGCGACGATCTCCTCAGGGTTCATGCCACGGGGGCCATCAAGCGGCGGCGTCAGTCCACCGAGAACAGATCGTCATCGGTGGGCGCCCCGGCCAGGATCCCGCTGTGGCCGCTCATCGGTCCCCCCAGCTCCATCCCGTGGTCGCCGATGGTGTACTCCCGGATGGTCTGGTCATGAGCGGACCCGCGCATCTTCAGAATCGTGAGGCAACGGTGCACGCTGGAGAACCGCTCGACGTAGCGCAACAGGATGATGGCGTCCGAGATGGTGGAGACCTGCGTCAGTCCCGGGTGCTGGGCGCCGCCGGCCACGCCAGTGGTGTTGGTGCACATGGCCACCAGCTCAAACTCCTTGATCAGGCTCGTCATCCCCACCATGAACTCACGGAACGCATACCCGGAGGAGACGCGGTCGAGTACCGACAGGCTGTCGATGGCCAGGCGCGCCGGCTGGAAGTCCTCGATCCGGTGGCGCATCTCGACCAGCAGGTCCTCCAGACCCATGCGCTCGGGGTAGCGGGAGTCGATCGCCAGCATCCCCTGAGCCTCGGCGTCACCGAAGTCGACCCCCCAGGAGGCGGCGTTGCGCAGGATCTGCGGCCGGCTCTCCTCAAACGAGTAGAACAGACCGCGCTGCCCCACGCGCAGCCCGGCGGACAGGAACTCCGTGATCATCATGGTCTTGCCCGTGCCGGTGGCGCCGCTGACCAGGACGATGGAGTCCTGAAAGATGCCGCCGCCGCACATGTCGTCGACGGCGGGCTTGCCGATCGACGTCCGCTCGGCCAGGGCGCGCGTTTTCAGCGCAGTCTCCGCCAGCGGGATCACGTTCACCCCGCTGCGCCCGTCGATGCTGAACGGGTACTCGCCCTTTTGGTGGGCCGCCCCCCGGAACTTGAGGATCTCCAGGGTCCGCCGCCGCCGCTCCCGATGCAGGGGCTGGCGCAGGATGACCACGTTGTCGGTGACGAATTCCTCCACGCCGTAGCGCGCCACCGCCCCGTACTCCTCGGAGCGCTCAGCGGTCATCAACGTGGTCACCCCCAGCTCGCGCAGGCGCGCGGTGATCCGGTGCAGTTCCCGGCGCACCAGGTTGGCGTCCGTGAACTGGGGGAAGATGCCGGTCAAGGAGTCAAACACCACCCGGACCGCCGAGGTGGTGCGAATCGCCCGCTCCAGCCGCGCCAGCAGGCCCTGAAAATCGAACTGGCCGGTCTCCATCACTTCCTCGCCGGCCACGACAGCGACATCGACGATGGCCAGCTGCTCGGCCCGGCAGTGCGCGTCCAGATCCCAGCCCAGGCTCAGGGCGTTGCGGGCAATCTCGCGGGCCGGCTCGTCGAACGTGACCAGGACGCCACCCTGGCCATAGCGAGCGATTCCGGCCACCAGGTACTGGATGCCGAACAGGGTCTTGCCGCTCCCGGCGGTCCCGGCCACCAGCGTGCTCCGCCCGGCCGGGATGCCTCCGCCGGCAACGAGATCAAAGCCCGGAATCCCCACCTCCAGCCGGTCGAGGCCCGCCGGCCCCGTTGGAGGATTGGTCACGAACTCCGCTCCACGCCGGGGTCTTGCGCCTGCAGCGCCACCGGGCCCAGCCGGAGGCTGCTCAACACCAGCTCGCGGTCGCTGAGGTCGCCGATCAGCTTGCGCACCGGCCTGGGCGATCGCCGAACCAGCGTGGGGGTGGCGAAGATGCCGTCCTCCTCAGCCAGGTCTGGGCGCTCCAGGACATCGACGATCTCGTAGGTGTAGGCGCCGACCAGCTCCCCGCCGATGAGCGCTTCGATGTTCTCGATCGCGCGCGTCGAGAGAAGGGTCGAGCCGGTGACGTACAGCCGAAGTTCGCCTTGGTTGCTCACAGTTCCCTGCGGGTTCTCCAGCCGACGAACCGCGCCGGCCGAGCATAGACAAATAGCGAACTCCCGCGCGCCGGGGTATCAGCGGTGAGCGGCGCTGATGGCCACTGGCGCGTCGGCCTGGCCGGGGCGGATCCGGGCGTCGCCGCCGACGAACACCTCGGTCATCGAGGTCCCCACCACCGCAGCGCCCATCACCAGGGGCGCCTGGTAGGCGTACAGGATGTTGTGCCGGTGGCCCCAGCACCCCGCGGCCTGGGGCGAGCGGCAGTCGATGTTGAACGAGCCCGGCCCGTCGTCATACATCCACAGGAAATCCACGGCCAGCGGCGAGCCGATCCCGCCCGCCCAGTTGGAGCCGAAGGCGTTCCCGTAGAACGGACTGGGCACCGGATCCTGATTGGCCCGCGCGGCGGCCAGCGCGTCCTGATCCAGCCCGCGGGACAGGCCGATGGCCGGGACCAGACCGCGGTCGGCCCGCTCCAGGTTGGCGATCACCAACAGCTGCTGGGGCTGGCTGAGCGCCCCGAAGTTGGACGGCAGGCGCATGGTGCGCACGCCCTCCTGCGCCCGGGCTCGGTTGATGGCGTCCAGGACGCCGCTGACGCAGCCGGTCGCCGCGGGCTTCACCTGGCAGCTCCACAGGATGGCCGAGCTCAGCGAGCGGTTCGCCGAGGGGTCCCGGGCGATCCGGGCGCGGGGCTTCCGGGCGGCCGTGGCGGCCACCGGAACAGCCAGACTGACCACGGCCAGCAGCCAGACGGCCAGGCCGGTGAGATGGGGGGCGGGCAGGAGACGGCGCGGGCGCATGAGCTCCAGGCTTCATCGGCGCGCCGGCCGGTGGGGCTGACCGGGGAGCGGCTCCCTCCAACACCCGTCCGCCGATCAGGCGCGCAGCGCCTCGGTGGGGCTGAGCCGGGCGGCCTTGGTCGCCGGATACAGCCCGGCGATGGCACCGATCAGCAGCCCGGCCGCCGGGGCGGCCACCAGCGCATAGAGCGGCACCACAAACGGCTCGTTCTGGGCCAGGGCGTAGGCCTCGGTGGCCCCGGCGCCGAGGAGCAGCCCGGCCACGCTGCCGAGCGCCGCCAGCAGCGCCGACTCGGCCAGGAACTGCAGGCTGATGTGGCGGCGGGTGGCCCCCAGGGCGCGGCGCAGGCCGATCTCGCCGCGTCGCTCCAGCACCGAGATGACCATGATGTTGGCGATGCCGATCGCCCCCACCAGCAGGGCGACCGCCCCCAGGCCGAGCAGGAGCGTCGTGAACTGGCCCTTGGCGGCCGCCCGGGCCTCCAGCACGTCAGATGGCCGTGACACCTGGACGGCGCTCGCGTTCTGAGGGTCGGCGGTGGCGGCCAACAGATTGGAGACTCCGATCACGTCGTTCTGATGCGCGCGCACGTAGATCTCGGACGGATTCGGCAGGACGCCGAACAGCCGCTCGGCCACGGGAAGCGAGATGAACACGCTGCTGTCCAGCGTCGTATCCAGAACCGCGGATTTCATGATCCCCACCACGGTGAACCAGCGGTCGCCCAGGTACACCATGATGTGGCCGCCCACCCGGGTGATCTGGAGCACCTGCGCCGCCTCGGCGCCGAGGACAGCCTCGGGATACCGGCGGCTCACCCCATCCAGGAAATGACCCGCCGCCATGCCGGCTCCCATCACCTGCGGCAGGTTGTCATCGGCGGCGTCGAGGCCGATCCCCCCGGTCTGGGCCACCGGCACCAGCGGCGTGCGGTAGACGTTCGCCCCGGACACCTGATAGACGGCGGCGGCGCGACTCACGTTCGGCATGTGGCCGATCATGGCCACCGCGGTATTGGGCAGGAGCTCGTTGGCCCCGGTGAAGGTGGTCCCCGGCGACACCGTCAGCAGATTGGTGCCGAGGGCGTCGATCGTCGCCAAGAGCTGGGCCTGGCTGGAGGCCGAGACGCCCACCACCGCCACCATGGCGCCGATCCCGATCGCGATGCCCAGCGCTGACAGCGCGGCCCGCAGGCGCCGGGTGCGCAGGGCCTGGAGCGCCACCCCCAGCAGCTCCCGGGCCGAGAGCCGGGCGGTGTCGACCCGCCCCCGGTCCGGTGCGCTGATGCCGGCGGCGGTCATGCCCCGTTGTCGGTGACGATCTCGCCGTCCCGCATCTGGATGCGCCGCCCAAACGAGGCCGCGATCTCGGCGTCATGGGTGATCAGCACCAGCGTCGCCCCGTCGGCGGCCAGCTCGTGCAGGAGGGTGATGATGTCCCGCCCGGATGCCGAGTCCAGGTTCCCGGTGGGTTCGTCGGCCAGGATGATCATGGGCCGCTTGACCAGCGCGCGGGCGATCGCCACCCGCTGGCGCTCGCCCCCGGACAGCTGCGGCGGCCGGTGGTCCAGGCGGTGCCCCAGACCGACTCGCTCCAGCGCCTCCCGGGCCGCCGTCCGGCGGAGGGGAGCCGCAGCCCCGGTGTAGAGCAGACCGGTGGCGACGTTCTCCACCGCGGTCATGGTGTCCTGAAGGTGAAAGGTCTGGAACACAAACCCGATGCGGTACGCGCGCAGGCCCGCGAGCTCGGCGTCGCTGCAGGTGTCCACCGCCCGCCCGGCCACGTGCACCTGTCCGCGGGTGGGCCGCTCCAGCGTGCCCAGGATGGTGAGCAGCGTGGTCTTGCCCGAGCCGGAGGGGCCGATGACCGCCACCTGGTCCCGCGCCGGGATCTCCAGGCTGATCCCGCGCAGAGCGGTGACCCCGCCGGGATACTCCTTGGCGACGTCGCACAGCGCCAGCGCCGGGGCGTGGGAGCTCATCCCTGGGAGTCGGTCACCTGCAGCCCCGGGTAGATCCCGGGACCTGAGATCTCGACGTAGCCAGCGGCGAACAGGCCGGTTGTCACCGGGATCAGACGGTGCGGAGCGCCCGCCTCCTGGACCTCGTAATTGCCTCCGGACGTGGCCAGCAGGGCGGTCACCGGGACCGAGAGCACATGCTTGGCCCGCTGCTGGACGAAGCTGACGCTGACCGCGGCCTGGTCCAGTCCGGCGCCGGTGTGGTGACCGGAGAGGGTGATCGTCACCGGGATGGTGGAACTTCCGCCTCCGGAGCTGTTGCCACCGCCACCGCCGCCGCTGCCCCGCGCCGCCGCCGCCGCTGCCGCCGCCTCCGCCGGAGCTGGAGGATTGCGCGACCGGGCTGACCGCGGTGATCTTTCCCGGCACCGTGGTCCCGTTCGGCAGCTCGACGGTGACGTGGCCGCCGATGGCGGCCTCGCTCTGAGAATTGGCGGGCAGGTCGACGGTGACCACCAGCCGGGTGGAGGTCGTCTGCAGAACCGGGCTGGCGTTTCCACCACCCCCGCCACCCCCGCCCGAGGAGTTGGCGGTGCTGGACGAGGATCCGCCCGGGGAGCTCGGCGGCTTCGCTGACGAGGTGCGGGCGGCCCGTAGCTGGGCCGCCGCCGCGCGGAGCTGCTCGGTTTCGGCGCGCAGGAGGCTGGACAGCGCCGCGAGCGCCTGTGCGCTCGCGGCGCCGGTGGGGGCCGCGCCATGACGCGACGGCCGGGATGGCCTGCGCCCGTGCGACGGGGTCGCCGGTGCGGGTGCCGGGGTGGTTGGGCTGGTTGAGGTGCTCGTCGTCGTGGACGTCGTCGACGATGTGGTGCTGGAGGAGGCCGTGGTCAGGCCGACGAACTGGGGCGCGGGCGGCGGGATGCGGGCGCCGGCGTTCGCGCTGCCCCCGGACCCGGCGCTCCCACCGCTGGTCCCCCCCACCGTCGCGCTCACGGTGGACACCAGCTGGTTACCGGGCAAAAACACCACCTGACCCAGGGTCAGCTCGCCGGTCGCCGTTTCTCCCAGGGACTCCTGGAGCAGGTCGATCCCCTGCGTGGTCCCCGCCTGCCAGACGTCGTCGATGGTGATGCCCCCGGAGTCAAAGCCGAGCCGAACCAGGTTGCGGTTGAGCTCCAGGACATCGGAGCCCGGCGTGGCGGCGGGCGTGAGGTCACGGTAGGCGGGCGTGCTGCCGTCCATGAGGACCACCGGCCGACCGTCGACCTTGAACAGGGTCCCGCCGGGCCTGATCACGTTCCCCACGGCGGGCAGCCAGGTGATGGTGCCGCTCAGCCGGTCGTACACCGTCTGCGCATCGCTGTAGCTGAGCGTGCCGGACTCGGTGTCGGTGGCGACCAGGTTTCGGCGCTCCACCGATGTGGCGCCCGCCGTGGTCGCCGCCGCCGCCGAGCCGGTGGGCGATGACGACGAGCCGCTGTTGACCACCAGGACCACCACGACGGCAATCCCAATCACCAGGGCTACGGCCGCCAGCAGCCGCTGCCGGCGCCGGGCGTTGGAGATCAGGCCAAGGGACGGTCGGGGCATAGCCGGTGTAACGGTTCTACGGTGCGTGCGGTAACAGGGCGGTAACGCCGTTATGCGCCTGTTATGGGGCAGGGCGTGCGCCGGGCGCCTGGCATCAGTGGGGCCCGTTGACCGCCCGCGCCACGTCGGCCTCGGTGATCACGCCATGGGTGACCCCAACGCAGGCCCGGGCGGCCGGCAGCACGTTGGGGGCGTGGAGGTTGATCCCGGCCGCCCTGATCATCTCGCTGGTCAACTGGCCTTGGCCATTGGGGTCTGGGAAGCTGGCCAGACCGTGGCTGCGCAGGCAGCGGGCGAAGGCGAGCAACGCTCGGGCATGCGCCTGCCGCTGGGCCGGGCTTTGGGTCTCCGGGCCCGGCAGCAGGTGGTGGCAGGCCTGCTGGGCGGTGCGGAATACCGGCGTGGCCTGATCCTTGGCGACCGCCCGGATGGAGATCGACGTCCGCCCCGGGTTGATGCTGACGTGGGGGTCAGGGAAGTCGCTGACGCCGTGGCCGCGCATGCATCGGGCGTAGGCAAACGCGGCCGCCGCCGCACCCTGGGGGCCGTTGCTCCCGGTGGTGTTGGTGCTGGACGGTGCGGCCGAGCCGCAGCCGGCGATGGCCAGGCAGGCGGCAGCGCACGCCGGGATCCGGGATACCCTTGAGCGCGACCTGATCTGCATGACTGCTGCCTCCTGTTCCGGGCCGATGAGCGCAGCAGTTGTAGACGGCCGGTGGTGACACGACGGTGACAACATCTGTGACCTGCCTGTCACCTCCGGTACGAGATGCTTCTGCGCAGCGATGAGGGTGTTGGTCGTCGAGGATCATCAACGGCTCGCGGCCGCGGTGGCCGAGGGACTGCGCCGGGAGGGCATGGCGGTCGACGTCGTCGGCGACGGCGCCGATGCCCTCGCTCACGTCGCCCTCCACCCCTACGACGTGGTCGTGCTGGACCGGGACCTGCCGGGCGTGCCGGGCGACGACGTGTGCCGGGCGCTGGTGGCCCGGCGATCGGGGACCCGGGTGCTGATGCTGACGGCGGCGAGCACCATCGCCGACCGTGTGGAGGGCTTGGGCCTGGGTGCCGACGACTACCTGCCCAAGCCGTTTGACTTCGCCGAGCTGGTGGCGCGCATCCGGGCGGTGGCCCGGCGCGCATCCGCCATCCAGCCCCCGCTCCTGGTGGCGGGCGAGCTCAGTCTGGATCCCGGCCGGCGCCTGGCCACCCGCGCCGGACGCCGGCTCACCCTCAGCCCAAAGGAGTTCGCTGTGCTGGAGTATCTGATGGCCGCCGACGGCCGCGTCGTGTCCGCCGAGGAGCTGTTGGAGCGGGTCTGGGACGAGGCGGCCAACCCATTCACCAGCACGGTCAAGACGACGATCGGCCGGCTGCGAGCGCGGCTCGGGGACCCGCCGATCCTCGTGACCGTGCGCGAGGCCGGATACCGCATCTGATGCGCGGCTCATCCGCCTACCGCCGGGTGGTCCGACCGACCGCCCGCCTCCGGCTCACCCTGCTCTACGCCGGGATGCTCGCCATCCTCGGCATCGCCGGCCTGGGCATCACCTACGCGTTGACCTCGGGCGCCGCCACGGTCTCGGTGGCCCACGCGGCTCCCGTCACGGCCAGGCCCAGCACCACGCCGGCGACGGCCGGCGCGGGGGCGGTCACTCGGCTGTCGGTGTTCCCCAGCGCCAAGGACGTCGTCGTCCAGCAGCATTCGGCAGACCAGCAACGGCTGCTCGCCGTCTCGTTGCTCGTCCTCACCGTCAGCGGCCTGGCCTCGGTGGCACTGGGCTGGTTTGCCTCAGGCCGCATCCTTCGTCCCCTGCGCCAGATCACCGCGACAGCCCGCACCATTTCGGCCGGCAACCTCAGTGAGCGGCTGGCGCTGCAGGGCCCGGATGACGAGTTCCGCCAGCTCGGCGCCACCCTGGACGATCTGCTGGCCCGGCTGGAGACGGCCTTCGAGGCCCAGCGCCGGTTCGTCGCCAACGCCTCCCATGAGCTGCGGACGCCCTTGACCCTGGAGCGCACGTTGCTCCAGGTGGCGCTGGCCGACCCGGAGGTGAGCGCGGCCAAGCTCCGGGCTACCTGCGAAGAGCTGCTCATCTCCGGCCGGGAGCAGGAGCGGCTGCTGGAGGCGCTGCTCACGCTCGCCACCAGCGAGCGGGGGCTTGACTACCGGGTGCCGTTCGACCTGGCCCCGCTCACGCAACGAGCGCTGGCCGACGTGCATCCGGAGGTCGTCGGTCGCGGACTCTCGGTGGTCACCGACCTGGCCGCCGCTCCGGCCATCGGCGATCCCGCCCTGGCCGAGCGGTTGGCCGCCAACCTGGTCGACAACGCCGTTCGCTACAACGTTGCGGAGGGCCACATTGAGGTGCACACCGCCACCGGCCGCGACGGTGTTCTGCTGTCGGTGCTGAACACAGGTCCCGTGGTCTCACCATGGGACATCGCCCGCCTGTTTGAGCCCTTCCAGCGCTTGGGGCCGGCCCGCACCGCCGGGGACGGGCACCACGGGCTTGGCCTGTCGATCGTCCGCGCCATCGCCGACGCCCACGGCGGCCACGTCCACGCCGAACCCCGCCCGGGCGGCGGGCTGGCGGTGACGGTCACCCTGCCAGCTGCTGCGGGCTCCCACCGCATGCCTCCACCGCGTGCTTGAACGCGGGCGAATTGGGGTCAACCGCGGCGGGTGGCGCCAGCTTCCCAGGCCTCGCCGAGAAGGTTGGATCCGGGAAGCTCGGCACTCCGTGGGCGCGCATGCAGCGCGACAACCCCACCGGCGAGCGGCCGGCATTCGGCGACTCGGTGGTGGCGCCCAGAGCGGATCGGCCGCCTGCCCCGCACCCGGAGAGAACGAGAGCGGCTGGGACCGCCACCGGGAGGAGTGGGCGCTTCATTTCAGCGGGTGACCGCAGGCGACAGCCGCGTGCTGGAAGGCGGGCGAGGGCTGCGGGGCGCCGATCATCGCGCCGCCGGAGGCCGGGAACTTGGGATCAGGAAATGTCGGAACGCCATGGCTGCGCATGCACCGCGAGAAGGCGATCAGCTTGCGCCGCTGAGCGGCCGGGAGCGGATGCGGCGGCCCCGCCATGCCCGGACCGAACCTGCGGCAGGCGCGGGTCGCTGCCGTATATGCCGGAGATTGGGGAGCAACACCGGGCGCCGCGTTGATCTGGACGCCGCCACCGGCCCCCGGATCCGGGAAGTCGGGAACGCCGTGGGAGCGCATGCAGTTTGCGTACTTCAGGGCGACCGAGTAAGCCGCCGGGTTGTTCGCCGTGCCGGTGCCGGTCCCGGCGCCCCCGGCCCCGCACCCGGCCAGCACCAGGGTGGCGCCGGCGGATGCCACGCAGAGGCGTCGCCATGGACCTTGGAGCGGCATGCTTGCGGGTTGTAATCGCCACGCGCTAACACGCCGGTAACGCTGTTATCCGGCTGTTATGCGAGATGCGCCATCCTCATCGGCTACGGAGATGCGGGTGCTGGTGGTCGAAGATCATCCGAGACTGGCCGCCACGGTGGCGACGGCCCTGCGCCGTGAGGGAATGGCGGTCGACGTGGCCTTCGATGGCCGCGAAGCGCTTGATCGCGCCGCTCTGATCACGTATGACGTGATGGTGCTTGATCGTGATCTGCCGGGAGTCCATGGCGACGACGTGTGCCGCTCGGTGGTCGACTCCGGAGCCCGCACCGGGGTGCTCATGCTGACCGCGGCGGGAACGTTGGAGGACCGGGTGGCGGGACTGGGCATCGGCGCCGACGACTACCTGGCCAAGCCATTTCACCTCGCCGAACTGGTCGCCCGCGTCCGCGCCCTGGCCCGGCGGACCGCGCCCGGACTCCCTCCCCGGCTGGTGCATGACGACCTGGAGTTGGATACGGCGCGCCGCGTGGTCACCCGGGCCGGTCAGCCGATCGCGCTCAGTCCCAAGGAGTTTGCGGTCCTGGAGCTCCTGCTGAGCGCCCAGGGCGCGGTGGTCTCCACCGAGCAGTTGCTGGAGCGCGCCTGGGATGACGCCACCGATCCGTTCACCAACACCGTGCGGATGACGGTCAGCCGGTTGCGCGCCAAGCTGGGGGACCCGCCGGTGGTGGAGACCGTGACCCCGATCGGCTACCGCGTGGGCGCCGGGTGATGACCGCGGCGGCCGTCCTGCGCCGGGTCCGTCACCCGCAGACCACCGTACGCTGGCGCCTGACCCTGCTCTACGGCGCGCTGTTTCTCGTTTCCGGCGCCGGGCTGCTCACGGTCACCTACGTGCTGGTGGAGCATGCCACGGTCATCCGCTCCCCGCCCGGCCTGTTCATCAAGGGACGCACCACACCGGCACCGACGTTTCCGACTCAGCATGTGGTTTCGCCGGCAGGCGGCCGACAGGGCCCGGTCACTGATCAGCTCTCGGCGCTGCCGAAGCAGGTCACGCAGGTTCTGCGCTCCAGCGAGGGGCAGGTGGCGATCCACATCGTGGGAGCGAAACAGCGGGTGGCCGACCTGCATCAGCTCATCATCGAGTCCAGCATCGCGCTGGCGATCATGGCGATCCTGTCGGCGGCGTTGGGCTGGCTGGTGGCCGGCCGCGTCCTGCGTCCGCTGCGGGTCATGACCGCCACGACGCAGCAGATCTCGGAGGCCAATCTTCATGAGCGGCTCGCGCTCGACGGCCCCCCGGACGAGCTCCGCCAGCTTGCCGACACCATCGACCGCCTGCTGGCCCGGCTGGAGTCCGCGTTCGAGGCCCAGCGACGATTCGTGGCCAACGCCTCGCATGAGCTGCGCACCCCCCTGACCGCTGCCCGCGCGCTCCTGGAGCTGGTGATGAGCGATCCGCACGCCACAATCGCCACCTACCGCGCCACCTGCCGCCAGGTGCTGGAGGAGAGCGAGCAGCAGGAGCAGCTGATCGACTCGCTGCTGACGCTGGCCCAGGGCGAACGCGGCATCGACCGGCGCGCGCTGGTCGATCTGGCCGACATCACCGAACACGCCCTGAGCGGCTACCGGGCGCGGGCCGCCGAGCGCGGCCTGGCCCTGGAGACGGCGCTGGCTCCCGCCGAGCTGGTCGGCGACCCGCGGCTGGTGGAGCGGCTGGTGGCCAATCTGTTGGAGAACGCGCTGCGCCACAACATGGACGGCGGCCGCGTGAAGGTCACCGTCGGCCGCAACGGACAGAGCGCCGAGCTTGAGGTCATCAACACCGGTCCGGTGGTCCCGGCGGATGAGATCCCCCGGCTGCTCCGGCCGTTTCAGCGCCTGGCGTCCAGCCGGATCGGCTACGGCGAGGGCTTTGGGCTGGGGCTGTCCATCGTCGCCGCCATCGCCGGCGCCCACGCCGCTCTCCTGGATGTTCGGCCGGCCGAGGGGGGCGGACTCGCCATCCGGGTGCGGTTTCCGGAGCTGCGGGACCGCGAAGCCCTCCCGGAGCCGATCGGCGATGGGCGAAAGCTTCCCGCCGAGTCCAGCCGCGACGCCCAGGGGATCACCACGGGACCGGCGGCCTGAACCTGGCAGACTAGGCGCCTTGGCAGTGTGTCGATCGCCCGCCGGCCGGCGGGCGGGAGGGTGCGGCGCCCCGGATGTGTGGTGACTGATTTGTGGCCTCTGGCCAGAGGTTGAGCTGATGAGGACGACGGTGCGTGCCGGCCTGCTGGCTTTCCTGGTGGCGCTGATCGGGCTGGGGGCGCTGGCCGGTGGCGCCCTGGCCGACGGCGATCCGGGCAGCGATGTGCTCGTCTACCAGGACCTGTTCGTCGCCGGTGACGCCGGCATGCCGGTGAGCGAACAGGCCCAGCTCGGTGCGCTGCTCAAGACCGCGGACCGCCAGGGCTTCCCCATCCGGGTGGCGATCATCTCCTCCCCCGCCGACCTGGGCGCGATCACCGCCCTGTGGCACAAACCGCAGGCCTACGCCCGGTTCCTCGGCTACGAGCTGTCGCTCGCCTACCGGCAGCGGCTCCTGGTGGTCATGCCCAACGGGTTCGGCCTCAACTGGCCGGGCCACTCCACCGCAGCCGCCGAGCAGACGCTGGCGCGGCAGACCGTCGGGAGCGGCGGCTCCGGCCTGTTCACGGCTGCCTCCACGGCCGTGCGATCGCTGGCCGCGGGCGCGGGAGTCCGGCTGAGCGGCTCGGCGACCGGGTCGGCGGCCGGTGCCGCCGGCAGTACCGGGGCGGCATCGGGTCCCCCCATCGGCGCTCCCGAGACAGTCCTGAGGGGATCCGGCAGCTCCGCGGGATCCGGGAGCGTCTCCGGGAGCTCGGGGCAGGCCGCGGACGCCACGGTCGCCGCGGTGACCGGCGGGCTCCTGGTGCTGGCCGCGCTGTTCTTCGCCGGGCGATTTTTGATGCGGCGCCGCTCCGCGGCCGCGGAGGCGGACGGGGCTGGGCCTACGGCTCCGGTTGCGGCTGCGGCTCCGGTTGCGGCTGCGGCTGCGGCCGGCGCCGAGACCGCCGCCGCCGGCGGTGGGGGCCAGCCGTCGCGGCGCACCCCCCGGCTACGGCTGGTCCACGTGGTGCCCGCCCTCGGGGTGCTCATTGTGCTGGCCGCCGCCGGGCCGGTACTCATCTCCGGGAGATCCGGCGCGTCCAACGCTCCCGCCGGGGCGGCGCTGGCCAGCAACCCGTACCTGGATCCGGGCACCACGCTCCGGGGTCCGGCCCCGGACTTCACCCTGGTCAACCAGTTCGGCCGCCCGGTCTCCCTCCATGCCTTCCGCGGCAAGGTGGTGCTGCTCGCCTTCACCGACTCCGAGTGCACCACCATCTGCCCCATGACGACGACGGCGATGCTGGCCGCCAAGGCCATGCTCGGCTCCGCCGGCTCCAACGTGGTCCTGCTGGGCGTGGACGCCAACCCGGCGTCCACCTCCATTGAGGATGTCGCCTCCTACTCGCAACTGCACGGGATGACCCATGCGTGGAACT
The DNA here is from genome assembly GCA_963753235.1 of uncultured Solirubrobacteraceae bacterium. Classification (GTDB taxonomy): domain Bacteria; phylum Actinomycetota; class Thermoleophilia; order Solirubrobacterales; family Solirubrobacteraceae; genus Palsa-465. The sequence goes on from CAVWBJ010000004.1 coordinate 260,257, forward strand.
TCCTCACCGGGAGCCTGCCGGAACTGCGCCGGGTGTGGAAGGCCTACGGCATCGACGCCGCGGTTCAGCGCGGCCTGATCTCCCACACCCCGGCCCTGCTGGTGCTCGGGCCCCAGGGGCAGAAGGAGAAGATCTACATGACCCAGCAGTCCTACTCCGCCATCGGACAGCTGGGTCAGATCCTCGCTCAGGAGGCGTCAAGCCTGCTCCCCGGGCATCCGCCCGTCGACACCCGGCTCTCCTATGAGCCGATCAAGCCGATCACCCCGGCGCAGACGACCCGGCTGGCCCGCTCCGGCGGCGGTTCGGTCACGCTGGGACCGGGATCCTCCCCCCGTCTGTATGTCTTCTTTGCCACCTGGGATCAGGAGATCACCAGCCTGGCGGGCAACCTGGACTCGCTCAATGGATATGTGGCAGCAGCCGCCCACTCCCGTCTCCCCTCCCTGACCGCCGTCGACGAAGGACAGGTGGAGCCGTCGACCCGGGCGCTGCCCGGCTTCTTGGCCGGCCTCCGACATCCCCTGTCCTATCCAGTGGCCATCGACCGCAGCGGCCAGGTCGCCGACGGTTATCAGGTGCTGGGGCAGCCCTGGTTTGTGCTGGTCTCGCCGACCGGGCGGATCCTCTGGTACCAGCAGGTGTCGACCTCTGGGTGGCCGAGCGAGCGCAGGCTGATCGCCAGTGTCCGGTCGGCGCTGGCCCGCGCCCCCTCAATCGCCGCGGGCGCGCGCAGCGCCCAGGCGGCCCTGGCCGGCTCCCCGCCGCCGCTCGCCGCCCTCCATCAGCAGGCGGGCCGCCTGCTCGGCAGCCAGGCGGCGCTGGATGCGCGCATCCGGGCGCTGCGCGGCTACCCGATAGTGATCAACGCCTGGGCCTCCTGGTGCACCCCCTGCCGGTCCGAGTTTGGCCTGTTCGCTTCCGCCGCGGCCCAGTACGGACGCCGGGTGGCATTCCTGGGGGCCAACACCAACGACTCCGCCGGCGACGCCCGCGCCTTCCTCGCCCAGCACCCCATCAGCTACCCGAGCTACCAGACCAACACGTCTGACCTCAATGCTCTGGCGCCGATCGGCTACCTGCCGACCACCATCTTTCTCAACCGCAAGGGCAAGGTGGTGTACTCGCACATTGGGCAGTACGACACCCAGGGATCGTTGAACGGGGACGTCTCCGCCTACGCCCTTGGCGGCGGCGCCGGGGGCTAGCGCTCCCGCGGGGCCGCTCCCCCAGGACGGGCAGGTTCGGTAGTTCACCGGGGCCCGGGCGGGCAGAGGTGCCGGACGCGTCCGGCACCCGGTCGCACCTACCGTGGTGACATGGACGTGAAGAGCCAGGGGGCGCCCCCGGACCTCGGCCCGCCGGCGGCGAGCAGCACACCCATCCGGGTCGTCCTGGCCGACGACCATGACCTGGTGCGCCGCAGCCTCCGCCTCCTGCTGGAGAGCGAGGGCGACGTCAACGTCATCGCCGAGTCCGGCGACCTGTTCTCCGCCATGCGCCACGTGACCGACCACCGTCCGCACGTGCTCCTCTTAGACCTGCACATGACCAACGGCGGCAGCATCGACCTGATCCGCCGTATCCGAAGCCGGATGCCGGAGACCCAGATTGTGGTGATCTCCATGGACGACAGCCCGGTCTTCGCCCGCCACACCCTGGACGCCGGGGCGGTCGGCTACGTGCTCAAGGACAGCGCCACCGAGGAGCTCGCCACCGCCATCCGCTGCGCCCACCGCGGCGAGCAGTTCGTCAGCCCTCCCATCGCCGCCCGCCTGGACGCCCTGGCCCGTGCCGCCGCCAATGACGGCCTCACCGAACGTGAGACCGAGGTGCTCCGCCTGATCGCGCTCGGCCTCACCAGCGCCGAGATCTCCGACAGGCTCCACCTCTCCCAACGCACCATCGAGTCACACCGCCGCCGTATCCACCAGAAGCTCCGCCTCCCCCGGCGGTCCGAGCTGGTCCGGTACGCGCTCAGTCACCAGCTGGTCTGAGACGGCAGGCGGGCCTCGTGTACGCCGGCTCCCGGCGGCGTTACCGCGGGCCCGGTCCCACGCTTCACCGCGGGCTTGCCGCCCCGGGCGGCAGCGCTTCGTCACCGATGGCACCAACGTTGGCGACATTTCTGGTCTCTGAGCCCGGATTCGTCGCCGACGTGGCGACTGCGCCGGTTCAGCGGCTCGGGGAACGTGCTGGGTCAGCGCACCACAAACGTCCCGGAGCCGACCTGAGAGCCATACCGCGCCGCGGAGCGCTTCCCAAACCCGGGCCACACGTACCACCGATAGCGACCCCGCCGCAGCCGGTGCCGATGCCCGGCAAAGCTCCACGTCCGGCGCATCCGCATATGCGCCCGCTTCGGCCATGCACTCAGCACCTTCCCACCCCGGAAGATCTGCACGTTGTAGTACGTCGCCTTCGGAACGGCCGTCCAGCTCAGCATCGGCGGCGCGCTCACCCGCGCGCCGGACGCCGGCGTCAACAACCGCGGCCCCGGCCTGACCACCACACTCCGCGTTGCGGTGTTCCCCGCCTGATCCGTCGCGGTCACCGTATACGTGTACGGCGTTCGGTTGCGCAGATGGGAGTCGGAATAGCTCCCGGTCCCGGTCCGCGGCGCCAGCACGCTCGCCGTCGCCCCCCGCAGCCCCGGACTCCGCACCACCTGCAGCGCCGTCAGCGGAGCCAGCCCCGTCGTCGCCCGCCAATGGAGCGTCGCACCCTGGTCCCCTGGAACCGCGGTGAGCGAGAGCGCAGGCGGGGTCGCGTCGTAACGGATTGTCGCGGCGTCGCCTAGCAATCTTTCCGGCAGTTGTCGATGCAGCTGCCGGATATCGTCGCGTCGGCGGTATCAGGACCCGCGTCGCTAGACGGCGGATACACCGAGGCGATCGCAGGATGAAGCACCACCCGAAAACGAGTACCCGGGATAAAAGGCCACCAAGACTGGGTGGTTGTACCAGCCATTGGAATCAGCTGGCCTCACTGGGCTCGCTGATGCGCTTGGCGTGCGTTTCCTCTACGATGGAACGGATAGGAGCGCGACGTTCCCGTGTTGTCCGGGAAAGTAGCCGAGCAAGACGAGACTGGTGACCTCGTCCATCGCATAGTGGTACGCGTAGTTCAGGGCGCAACCCGAGATGCTGTTGACGTAACCGGTGTCCACGCGTCCAAACCACGGTTACGGGGCTCGTGTACCAGTTGGTGTTGCACTCGGCACTCGTACCAGCCGCCGTGCAGGTTGCTGTGAGCGAGTGCCGCCGCTCGCCACCGAAGCGATGGAACCACTCAAGCACAAGGTAAGCAGGGCTCCCCCTACTAGCACTCGAAGACGCCCGCTCACGCTGGCCTCCCTCCGTACCACTCTCCGTGCAGCCGCCACAACTTGCGGAGCAACGCGCCGCTCGTGACGGCGAGGAAGAACAGGACCGCGGCGCCGATGAGGAGCAGGGTTCCGTTGCGGTGGGTGGGCGCCGGGGTGATCCGGGTGGCCACCGCGGCGGTGGCGCCGGCGTCGGTTGCGATGCGGTGGCGAAGCTCCGCGGTGGCCGCAGCCTCTCGTTCGTTCGTCGTCGTCCGGGCGGCGGCGTGGTGGCGGTGCGACGGGCGAGCCGACGCCGAGGCGCGGTGGTGGCCGGTGGTGGTGGCGGTGCGGGACGCCGATACCTCGGCGGGGGCGGAGGTCTGCGGGGTGGCCGGACGGCGGTAAGACGGCACCGGGTTGGAGACCGACGGGCTAGCGTTGCCGGAGCTCTGGGAGCCGCTCGCCTGTGACGAGCCGGTCACCGGGGTCTGGGATACCACGCCCCCGGCGCCGGTCGCTTGGGGCACCGGGTCCGGGGCGGGTGCCGGAGCGGCGTTGGTGGACGGCGAAGGATCCGGAGCCGGACTGCCTGAGCGGGTGGCAGCGACGGCTGGGGCGGCTGAGGCCAGCGCCAACCCGCCTATCACGGTCGCCAGAGCGGCGCGGCCGCGCCAGCGCCGGCCGCGGCCCGGACGGCCCAGGCGACCCAGACGGCCCAGGCGACCCAGGCGACCCGGACGGCCCAGGCGACCCGGACGGCCCAGGCGACCCGGGCGGGCCGGACGAGCCGGGCGAGCCGCACGAGGCGCGGCGCTAGCGGGCGCCAGGCATGCGGTGGCTGGTGGCAAAGTCGGTCTCCGCTTGACGGGTGAACGCGCTGGCCGCAGCTGAGGCGCCGACGGTGGCGCCGGGGGCAGCCTTGACGCACACGGCGTCCGCCCGCTCGGTGAAGGTCTGCCTGGCGGTGCTGGTGTTCGTCCCATCGATGAACCAGCCGCGCAGGTTGGTCATCGGGCTGGAGGCGATGACCGTGATTGCTCCGTTGTAGGCGCCGCCGCCGGTCACGTAGTAGCCGCGGGGACAGCGGGCGTAGGCTCGGACGAACTGACCCTCCGGAACACTGACCTTCGGCCCCAGGACGGCCACGACCGCCGGCGTTCGTTTGGCGGCCGCTGGCTTCTTCGCCGCCCCGGCCAGAGCCGCCACACCCAGCAGCCCCACGCAGGCAGCGACAATCACAACTGTCGGCTTGATCACCGACTCACCTCCCCCGTCGGCGGATTGCTCTCACTCCGTCCCCATGTTGTACCGCCCGTAGGCGATTAACGCACGCAAAAACTCATGTCTTGTGTAAAAAGCGTGGCCGCCCGGCGGCCGGTTTCAACACCGAAAACAGGACTATCGCCAGCAGGACTAGACCCGCGCCGGCGAGGATCAGGAGAACCGGGCTGAGGGCGACTCCGTCTCCCCTCGGCAGCGCGGACCGACGCAGGCTCAGCGGCCGGAACAGCACTCTCGGAATCGGCGCAAGGCGGGGGAGGGTCATCCCGGCGGCCGATCCCAACACCGTGATGCGGGCCGGCTGTCTGGCGCCGGCGACGACATCCAGGGCCAGCGACGGGCCCGGTCCGGCAGCGTTCCGGGCCGCCGGCGGACCGGACTCGGCGTGCATTGGAGCCGCCGGGATCTGGACCGCCGGAGAAGCCGCAAGCGAGCGGCGCTCGGCGGCCGGGCCGCCCATTTCGATCCCAGGCGCCCCGACCGGGGCGGGCAGTCCCAGCGATGCTGCACCAACCGGCGAGGCGACCTGACCGGACACCGGAGGGGACTCGATGTTGCCCCCGGGTCCCGGCGCGGCCACGGCGCCCGCGGAGGAACCACTGGGCGGTGAGCCCGCGGAGGAGGAGGCACCGGAGCCTGAGAGGGCGCTGGGTCCAGGGGCCGAGTCTGAGCCTGATCCGGAGGGACTGGCGACCGGAACCACCACCACCGACGCATCCGTCGATGCCGTCTGCACCTGGATGGTGGCGTAGCACCAGAACAGGCAGCCGATCTGCAGCTGCCAGATGCGCAGGACCGCGGTGTTGACAACGGCCGAAGCCGGATTGGCGGTCGCGGTGCCGGTGAGGACCACCGTGTTGGTCTGCGCGGCCACCTGTACCTGCTGGGTGTGCGTGCAATAGAAGATGCAGCCGACCTGCAGCTGCCAGATTCCCTGGAGGGTCTGGTTCGTCGCGTTCCCCGGGGCGAGGACTCCGGCGGCCGAGGAATCAGACAACGACGCCCCGGCTGCGGGTGGCGCCACGAGGTTGCTGTTGTCCTGGAGGGCGAGCTGGACCTGGGAGGCGGCGCCGGATCCGCCGGTCTGAACCTGAGACGACGTCTGGTTGACGGTGGTATCACCGGCGATCGGAGGGACGATCCCGGGGCGCGGGGTGATCAGACCCGCGTCGGCCAGAAGCTGGGCCGTGAGGGGACTCAGCGCCGGCAGCAGCTGATCCAGACCGGATGGCCCGGACAGGAGCTCCTGAAGCCCGGCCGGGTTGGCGAGGAGCTGCTGGAGGGCGGCCGGATCAGAGAGCAACTGGGCGACTGCGCCGACGCTGACCGGGAGTGTCGGCTGGACCGAAGGCACAGCGCCGTCAGCGAAGCAGTACTCCTGGCAGCCGATCTGGAGTTGAGTGATTGAGGAGCTGGTCGATGAGGAGATGGGCGGAGACGGCGGGCCGGACGTGGGACCGGACGCGGATGGGGTCGCGTGGACCGTGAGGTTCTGCTGGCTGGCGCCCTGGAGCTGGGTGATGCCTTCGCAGCCGGACAGACAGCCACCGGCCTGGACCTGCCAGATCGTCTGGGTTGTCGAGTTGATGGGTGCGGAGGCCGCGGTCGGTCCAGAGGAACCGGTGGAACTGTCGGGAGCCGAGATCGGCGCGGCCGTGGAGGGCGCCGGGAGGACGGGAGCAGCGACGGGCCCCACCGGGGGGTCCGACGGACCTGGAGCGGGCGAGCTCGGGGGCGACGGAGCGGAGGAGCTCGGGCCCCCCAGCGGAGGTGGGATGGGGGGCGTCGGAGGGACGGCCGCCGGAGGAGGTGGAGCGGGTGGCGTCGGAGGGGCGGGTGACGTCGGAACGCCGGCCGGCGAAGCCGGGAGATCGGCGGTGGATGGATCCGGGGCGGCCGGAGGCGCTGGCGCGGACGTCACCGGGACCGGCGTCGTGGGGATGAAGGCCGGCACCGGCGCTGTGGTGGGCACCGGCGCAGTGGTGGGTGGCACCGCGGTCGGCGGTGGGGCGGAGGACACCGGCGTCATCGCGGGGGACGGAGCCGGGGCCCCGGCCGAACTGACGGTGGTGTCCGTGCCGTTCGCCCGCGCCACGTCCACGCGGGCGCCAAGAGCCAGCCACGCCCCCAGGATCACCAGGCAGAGCACGGCGGCCCGACCGAGGCCGAGAGGGGCGAGACGAGAGTTGACGAGGGGAGTCATGGAGGGTGAAACGGTGGGGGCGCGATCCCCGGCCGCCGTCACGACGGCCGGGGATCCCCCTGTGACGCCCGGGGGCGGGTCAGGACGCCGGAGCGCCTGACCCGCGCACGGGCTCCGAGGTCAGCTGGTGGTCTGCTGCTGACCTCCCGTCTGGCCGGTGCCGCTCAGATTGCCGGCGATGCTGCCCCCGGCATTCGTCGCGTTCTGGTTGGCGTTGTTGTTCCCGGCGCCGCTGATGTTGCCGCCGGCGATATTCACCGGCACATTGGCGTTAACCGCGTTCTGACTGGCATCCGCGGACGAGGCCGCGAACTGCCCGGTCAACGCGCTCTGGCTCGACAGCTGGGCCTGGCCGGACCCGCCGCAGCCGATCAGACAGCTCGAACCCGCGGACTGCGACTGCGAGTTGCTCTGATTGGTGCTGGAGCCGTTCAGCGCCGCGCTGCCCGCGAGGTTGGTCGCGTTCTGGTTGGCGTTGTTGTTCCCGGCGCCGCTGATGTTGCCGCCGGCGATATTCACCGGCACATTGGCGTTGACCGCGTTCTGGTGGGCGTTTGCCGAGGAGAGCGCGGCCTGAGCCGTCAGCGCCTGCTGGCTGTTGATCTGGGCCTGCCCAGAGCCACCGCAACCGAGCAGACAGCTGGAGCTCGCGGACTGCGATTGCGAGTTGCTCTGATCGGTGCTGGACAGGTTGCCGGCCAGGCTGCCGGCACCGTTGGTGGTGTTCTGGTTGGCGTTGTTGTGGCCAGCGCCGGCGACGTTGCCGCCGGCGATGTTCACTGGCACATTGGCATTGACCGCGTTCTGGTCGGCGTTCGCCCGTGATGCCGCCAGCTGCCCGGTGAACGCACTCTGATCATTGAGCTGCGCCTGCCCGGACCCGCCGCAGCCGACCAGGCAGCTGGAGCCGGTGGTCTGGGTCTGCGAGTTGCTCTGGTCGGTCTTCGACCCGTTCAGCGCCGCGCTGCCCGCGAGGTTGGTCGCGTTCTGGTTGGCGTTGTTGTTCCCGGCGCCGGTGATGTTGCCGCCGGCGACGTTCGTCGGGGTGTTGGCGTTGACGGCGTTCTGCTTGGCCTGGGCCTGGGACTGAGCGGCCTGAAGGGTCGCCGCCCACTGCGAGTTGCCCTGGAACTGGCCGGAGCCGCCGGAGCCGGCCGAGCCGTAACCCGGTCCGGACCGATCGCCGCCGGACGGCGCCTGCGACTGACCGGAGCTGGGGTCCTGATATTGCGTGTTGCTCTGGTCGGTCTTGGAGCCGTTCCCCGCCGCGCTCAGCCCGGCGTTGGTGGCGTTCTGGTTGGCGTTGTTGTTCCCGCCGCCGGTCACGTCGCCGCCCGCCGTGTTCGACGGCCGGTTGGCGTTGACGACGTTCTGGTTGGCCTTGGCCTGGGACTCGGCCTTCTGCAGCGTCGCTGCCCACTGCGAAGAGCCCTGCGCCTGACCACTGCCACCGGCACCCGGACCACCGCTGGACCCGGTGCTCTGGCTCTGGCTGTTGTCCTGCTTGGTCTTGGAACCATTCAGCGCCGCGCTCGCGCCCACGTTGGTGGCGTTCTGGTTGGCGTTGTTGTTCCCGCCGCCGGTCACGTTGCCACCGGCCGTGCTGGACGGGGCGTTGGTGTTGACGGCGTTCTGATCGGCCTTGGCCTGGGACTCGGCCTTCTGCAGCGTCGCTGCCCACTGCGAAGAGCCCTGCGCCTGACCACTGCCACCGGCACCCGGACCACCGCTGGGGTCGGCGGCCTGGGTTTGACTGCTGTCCTGCTTGGTCTTCGAACCATTCAGCGCCGCGCTCAGACCCGCGTTGGTGGCGTTCTGGTTGGCGTTGTTGTTCCCGGCCCCGGTCACGTTGCCGCCGGCCGTGTTGGACGGGGCGTTCGTGTTGACGGCGTTCTGAGCGGCCTCCGCCTGGGATGCGGCGCCCTGAAGCGTCGCTGCCCACTGCGCAGACAGCTGGGCCTGGCCAGAGCCGCCACCGCCCGGGCTACCGCCCGGCGTGCCGGCCATCGCCGTCGCGGGCAGAGCCATGGCGACGACGCTGACACCGGCCGCAATCCACTTCGATCGCATGCTGTTGCCTCTCGTGTTGAGTTGACGGTTCGCTCCGTCTCTGCACCGCGGTGCCAGACGAAGCTGTTGCTTGATCGGCGGCCGGCGGTCCCCCCAGGGTCACGCGGGCCGCAGTGGATTCCGGCCGGCGCTAGCCAGGCCGTTCAAGGCGCAGCACGAGCAGCGTTTCGCGCCACGCCGGCGCCTCCAGCGAGATCCGGTCGCTCACCAGGCGGAGCAGCCAGATGGTCGAGATGAAGAACAGAATGACCGCGGCACCCCCCACGCCGGCCCCGGTGCCGACCGCGGTGGCCGGGGCGCCGGGGGCGGGGACGAGCGGAAGCGGAGCCGGCGGGGCCGGGTCCGCCGCGGGCGAACGGGAGCGGTGCGAGCTCAGCCGCCGCTCAGCCGCCGACAACCGGCGGGCGGCGCCCGCGGCCGGAGCGACCGCGGACCATGTCCCGACGTGCGGGTCGACGAACCCCGGGAGCGACAGTCGCCAGGCGGCGCTGCCAACGCTGCCGTCCGCCGTTCCCATCCCGGTCCGGGCAGAGCCGTGACGGTCTGCCCGCAACCGAGACCCGCGGGCGCGCGGGTCAAACCGGCCGTTGACCGCGGAGCCGCCTGACCGGGCCGCGGTCAGCAGCGTGCGCGGGGCGAGGCCCAGCCGGGTGGCCAGGTCGCCGACGGCGGCAAGGAGCTGGCCGTCAAGCTGCGGTCCGCCGGTGCCGGCGACTGGCCCTAAGCCTGTGGTCACCGGCACCGGATCGGACGCACCCGTCCCGGTCGTCACGCCGGCTCTCTGGAGGACGGCGGTGACGGTCTGCTGCACCGACGAAGGCGTCGGCACGGGCGGCGGGTCCGTGGCGACGGGCGGCGCAGGATGCGCGGACGGGGCGCCTCCGGGAGCGGCCGGGGGGGAGACCGGCCCGGAGACGGCGGCGCGGACGGACTGGGCCGCCGCGGCGATCTGATGCTGGACGGTGCCGACCGGCGAGCCGCCGGCGGTCGATGGAGAGCTGGGAGCAGTGGGCTGGGGGGCGGGCGCGGCCAGGCCGGCCGCCCCGGTCGCCGCCGCGGTCACCGAGCGCACCACCGAGGCGGTGTCGCCGGCAACGGCGGCCGCCCCGCCCTCCATCGAACCGGCCGAGCCGGCCGTCGGCAGCGCGGGCAACGTGAGCGCCTGCGCCCCCGCAGCGGCGGTGAGCACCACCAGGAAAACGAGCAGGGAGACGAGGGGGCCGACAAGCCGGCCAGGGCGCCTCCACCTCGCGCCCAGGCGCCGACAGATGCCCTCATTCAATTCAGTCCCCACGTATGGAAAGGTCCCCAACTGGGCGCTGCATGATCCCTGGCACGCCCCAGGACGATTGGTACCATCCCGGTGATATCGCTCACGAAGGGGGCCTTCCGGGGCTTGGGAAGAGGTGGCAACAGTGAGCTCGGGTCAACAGGAGGCGGCCGCGCAGACGCGGGAGCGCCTGATCGAATCTCACCTACCGCTGGTGAAGGCGCTGGCGCGCCGCTACGCGGGACCGGACGCCGAGCTTGACGATCTGGTGCAGGTCGGTGCCGTCGGCCTGATCAAGGCCAGCGACCGGTTCGACCCGGACAAGGGCGTGGCGTTCGCCACCTTCGCCACCCCCACGATCGAGGGCGAGATCCGCCATCACCTGCGCGACCGCCGACCGGCGATGCGGATCCCCCGCCAGCTCCAGCACCTGGGGCGCAGGGTCCATCGCTGCCAGGCAGATTTGACGGTCACGCTGGGGCGCTCACCGACGTTGGCCGAGGTGGCCGCGGCGCTGGAGGTCAGCGTGAGCGAGGTGGAGCAGGCCCTCGTCGCCGAACGCGCGCGTGACGCGGTGCCGCTCCCTGAGCTCCAGGACGGGGAGCCCGGGGCCGAGGAGTCCGCGGCCGAAACCGACGACCGCCTGACCCTGGCCAGCAGCATGCGCAGCCTCAGCGAGCGGGAGCGTCAGATCGTCCATCTCCGCTTCCACGCCGACAAGACCGAGCGTCAGATCGCCCAGGAGATGGGCATCTCGCAGGCCCACGTCTCCCGGCTGCTGGCCGCGGCCCTGGCCAAGCTGCGCCAGGGGCTGGAGGCGGCGGGTGATATCACCCCAGAGCAGGTGATATCACCGCCAAATCGCCGGCAAAAGCAGGCAAAACGCCGGGCCGGCACGGGCCGTAGCGGTCCGGCGGCGGACGTCGTTCTGCGGGCGGCAATCGCCGCCTGGTCAGACGCGGAGCGGACGCGACGGCCCACCACCAAGGACGCGGCCGCACCCGGCCCGCCGGCCCCAGGCAGCCCGGACGGCAAGCCGGGCAAGACCGGGCACAGCGGACGGTTCCTGGTGCGGATGCCGAGCACGCTGCACCAGCAGCTGGCCCAGGCCGCCGAGCGTGAACAGGTCAGCCTCAACCGGTTTGTGACCGACGCGCTGGCCACCACGGTGTCCCCCCCGGCGGACCCCGCCCCGGCGCCCACGCCGAGCCGGGACGACGCTCCCGCCCCACCTCCTCCGGCCCGAACGATCCGGATGGTGCTCGCCGCCAACCTGGCGATCGTCGTCCTGTCGCTGGCGGTGGCGGCGGTGCTCCTGGTGCTGGCACTGCAGCGCGGCCTTTAGTCCCCGCGCGCAACCCCCCGACCAGGGCACAAGTTCTCGCCGCGCCTGCCGATCACCGGCGACATGGGTCTGCGACCGCCCAGCCGTGACCGGCAGCGTGCCATGGCGCTGGCTGCCCTGCGCAGCCTGCCTGACTCCTCGGTGGTGGTGTTCGACGAGGATCTTCGGTTCGTTCTGGTGGCGGGACAGGCGGTGCTCAGTCAGGGCCTCGATCCCGCCGAGCTGGAAGGACAGCCGGTCGCCGATGTGCTGCCCCCGGACCGGTGGGCCCTCTGGGAGCCGCTCTACCGAGCAGCGCTCCGTGGGGAGGCCACCTCCCTGGAGACCCGGGGCCTGGACGGCGAGCGGTGGTACCACGTGGAGGTCAGCCCGTGGCGCGACGGCGACGAGACCGGCGGACTGGCGATCGCCCGCGACGTCACCGACCGTCGCCTGGCTCAGGACCGCCTCACCGACCTGCTCGACGCGGCGCCGGATGCGATGGTGGTGACCGACCAGGCCGGGCACATTCTCCGGGTCAACGCGCAGACCGAGCGGCTGTTCGGCTACGGCCGCCGGGAACTGCAGCGCCAGTCGATCGACGTTCTTCTCACCTCCGCGGCCGCGGCGGAGCACGCCCGCCGCCGGGCGGAGATCGGCGCCCTCCCCGACGGCAGTGATCCCCAGCCGCACCTCCAGCTCACCGGCGTGCACAGCAACGGCGCCAGGTTCCCGGTGGAGGCGACGCTCGGACCGCTGCAGGCCGAGACGGGAACCCTCATCTCCACCGCCATCCGGGACGTGTCAGACCGCAAGCGACTGGAGACCCACGTCTCGCATCTGGCCGCCGTGGTGGAGTCGTCGGTTGACGCCATCATCTCCACCCGGTTGGACGGCGAGATCGTCAGCTGGAACCAGGGCGCCGAGCGGCTCTACGGCTACCACCAGGACGAGGTGGTGGGCATGCCCCTGGATCTCCTCGTTCCCGACGGCCACTCCGACGGCCTGGCCGAGCTGCGCCGGCGGGCAATCGCCGGCGAGCGGGTGGAGCAGGTGGAGGTGACCCGGCGCCGGCGGGACGCCTCGTTGGTCGACGTGATGGTGACCATCTCGGCGCTGCGCGACGCCGAGGGCCGGATCGTCGGCACGTCCACGATTGAGCACGACATCACCTCCGCCAAGACGGCCCAGGCCGCGCTGGCCCGCGCGCGTAAGGACATCGATCGCTTCTTTGGATTGGCCCTTGACCTGATGGTCATCGTCAGCCTCGACGGTCGCTTCATCCGGGTCAACCCGGCGGTGGTGGAGACGCTCGGCTACCTGCCCGAGGAGCTGACCGGCCGCCGGTTTGTCGAGTTCCTGCACCCGGACGATGTTGCGGCCTCGCTGGACGCGTTCGCCGCCCAGACCGCCGGCACTCCGGTGGCCGCCCTGGAGAACCGCTACCGGTGCAAGGACGGCAGTTACCGGTGGCTGCTGTGGAGCGCCACCGCCGTCGAAGACGGCATGGCGTTCGCCACCGCACTGGACGTCACCGACCGTCGCCTCATGGAGGATGAGCTGCGGGCCAGCCGAGAGCAGGCGCTGGAAGCCTCCCGGCTCAAATCGGAGTTCGTGGCCAACATGAGCCATGAGATCCGCACGCCCCTCAACGGCGTGGTCAGCATGGCTGAGCTCCTGCTCGACACCCCCCTGAGCGGCGACCAGGCCGAATACGCCCAGGTGGCGCTGACCTCAGCCGAGGCCCTCATGCGAGTGATCAACGACATCCTGGACTTCTCCAAGATGGAGGCCGGCAAGCTGGAGATCCTCAGCGAGGACTACTCCGTCCGCGCCGCGGTGGAGGACGTGCTGGAGGTGGCCGGTGTGGGTGCGGTCGACCGAGGCCTGGAGCTTGACGTCGCCATCGACGACGACGTGGTCGACGTGCTGCGGGGCGACGGCAACCGGATCCGCCAGGTCCTGACCAACCTCGTCTCCAACGCCCTCAAGTTCACCCCAGCCGGGCGGGTGGCGGTCACGGTCACCCGCCAGGACGCGGCGACGGCGAGTGGCGAACAGCTGCGCTTCCAGGTCACCGACACCGGGATCGGCATCGACCCGGCACGCCTGCCGGCGCTGTTTGCCCCGTTCTCGCAGGCCGACGCCACCACCACGCGCCGGTACGGCGGCACCGGACTGGGACTGTGCATCTCCAAGCAGCTGGTGGAGCTGATGGGCGGGCGCATCGACGCCTCCAGCGTGCCCGGCGAGGGCAGCCAGTTCTGGTTCACGATCCCGTACGAGCCGGGAGCCGGCTTCGGCTCTGAGACGCTGGGCAGCGATCTCACCGGCACCCGGATCCTGGTGGTCGACGACATCGCCGCCGACCGGCAGGCGATGGAGCGGCGGCTCGCCGCCTGGGGGATCAGCCCGGACAGCGCGTTCGACGGGCTGTCGGCCCTGCGGCAGCTCCGCCGGGCGACCGAGACCGGGCGGCCGTTTGAGGTCGCGCTCATCGATCTGTCGATGCCCGAGATGGACGGGCTGGAGCTGGCCCGGGCGATCAAGGCCGTGCCGGCGCTGCGCTCCACCCGGCTCATCCTGGTCACCGGCTCACCCGTGCCCAGCGCGGAGGCCGAGGCGTCGGGGATCGAGGCGCAGCTCACCAAACCGGTGCGCCAGTCCCGGCTGTATGACCAGCTGGTCACGATCCTGCACAAGGAGCGGGTGGCACCCTCCCTGACACCCCCCCCGGCCGCGCCGATCGCCGGGACCGCCGAGCGGGGACAGGTGCTCCTGGTGGAGGACAACCAGGTCAATCAGTTCGCGGCCGTCCGGCTGCTGCAGGCCCTCGGCTTCCGAGTCGATGTGGCCGCCGATGGCCGGGAGGCGATCGCCATGACCGCCCGCACCGGGTACGCCGCGGTGTTCATGGATTGCCAGATGCCGAACGTGGACGGCTACACCGCCACGCGGGTCATTCGCCGGCGAGAGGATCACGGCGACAGCCGGCTGCCGATCATCGCCCTCACTGCCCATGCGCTCGACGGTGATCGCCAGAAGTGCCTGGACGCCGGGATGGACGACTACGTGGCCAAGCCCCTCCGCCTGCAGACGATCAAGGCGCTCATCGATCGGATCCCCTCCCTGGCGGCCGCCCGCCTGCCCGAGCCCCGCAGCCGCCCCGCCGGTGACGCCCCCAGCGAACTGTTTGATCCGGGCCCGCTCTCCGAGATCGGCGACCGGCACACCGAGAGCATGCTGGTGACGATGTTTGTGGAGCAGGCCGAGGCCCGGCTCCCGGTCCTGGCCGGTGCCATCGCCGCCGGCGACGGCGACCGGGTCCGCTCGGTGGCCCACGGGTTGAAGGGCAGTGCGGCCACCGTCGGGGCCATCCGGGTGAGCGAGCTCAGCGGCCGCCTCTGTGAGCTGGCCGAGGACGCGGCCACGCCGGTGACCCGGGAGATGCATGCCCGGCTCAGCGAGGCCCTGGCTGAGACCCGGGCGGCGATGACCGCCCACGTCGCCGGGGCCACCGGCTGAGGCGGCGCCCCGGCGACGAGGCGGGGGAAACCGCGCCCGCTGGCGCCGCAAGATAGCGAGTTCGCCGTCGCTTGGAGAAAAATCTAGACGACGGTTGCAAAAGCGATATCGGTGGCGCCATCGGAAGAGTGGTCAGGGCGCCGGGCCTGGTCTAGCCTTGCTCCCATGACGATGCGAGCGACCACCGTGCGCTTCAGCGAGGACCTCTGGGAGCTGCTGGAGCTGGAGGCCGAGCGCGACGGCGTCAGCGCGGCCCAATTTGTGCGCGACTCAACCCTTCTGCGGATCGGCATGCTCGCCGGGCGACGGGGTGACGCCGCGGCTCAGACGTCGGTCCTGGAGCTCGCCGAGCATGCGCGGCGACGGGCCCGCAGCGCCCCGCCCGACGATCCCCGGCGGCTGCAGGCCCTGCATGCCACCGGCCTGCTGGACTCGCCGCCGGAGGACACGTTTGACCGGGTGACCGAGTTGGTGCGCCGGGTCCTGGCGGTCCCGGTGGCACTCATCTCTCTCGTCGCCGAGGACCGGCAGTTCTTCAAGAGCCAGGCGGGCCTACCGGAGCCGTGGGCCAGCCAGCGGGAGACGCCACTGTCGCACTCCTTCTGTCAGTTCCCGGTCCGGTCCCGCGAGCCCCTCATCATCAGCGATGCCCGCGAGCATCCGCAGCTCAAGGACAGTCTGGCGGTTCCGGACCTGGGCGTGATCGCATATGCCGGGGTCCCGCTGATCACCGAGGACGGGCTGGCACTCGGGAGTCTGTGCGCGATCGACTCCCGCCCCCGGCTGTGGACGACCGAGCAGGTGGCGGTGCTGTCGGACCTGGCGCAGCTGACCGTGGCCGAGATCAAGCACGCCGCCGCCTGACGTGGGCCTGGAGCGCTTCTTCCGGGGACGGACGACCCGCCAGGCGCCGGTGGCGATCGATGACCCTCGTCTGGAGGGCTGGGAGACGGTGAGCACGTTCCCGGACGCCGAGACTGCGGTGGCCTGGCGAGATCAGCTCCGGGCACTCGGCGTCGATGCCAGCTGCACGGCGGAGGCGCCCCTGGACCGGTTCGGTCGCGGGGACATCTACCTGGTGGTGCCTCCGGACCAATGGTCGCGCGCCACGGAGATCATTGAGAATCTCGACTGATGCCCGACCCGCTCAACCTCGATGAGGTGCGCTCCCGGTTCTCGGCCCTGGACCGCCGGGTTGGCGGCCAACCGGCCGTCTACCTGGACGGCCCCGGCGGGTCGCAGACCCCGGACGCCGTCGCCCGCGCGGTCTCCGACTACCTGCTCGCCGACAACGCCAACACCGATGGCCCGTTTGTCACCTCGCGGGCGACCGACCGGCTGATCGCCGACGCCCGGAGCGCGGCCGCCGCCTTCCTGGGGGTCACGGTCGACGAGGTGGTGTTCGGCGCCAACACCACGACGATCAACTTTCTGCTCGCCCACGCGGTGGCCCGCACCCTGTCGGCGGGTGACGAGATCATCGTCACCGAGCTTGACCACGACGCCAATGTCTCCCCCTGGCTTCTGGTGGCCGCCGACCACCGGCTGACCGTGCGCACAGCGCCGCTGAACCGCGCCGACGGGACGCTTGATCTCAAGGCGCTGGAGGGGCTCGTCTCGGCCCGGACCCGGATCGTGGCCTGCACCCTGGCCTCCAACGCGCTCGGCTCGGTCACCGACATCAGGCGGATCGGAGGGCTCGCCCACGCGGCGGATGCCCTCCTGTGGGTCGACGGCGTTCACCTCGCCCCGCACCGCCGGCTGGACCGTGACGCGCTGGGCGCCGACGTCCTGCTCACCTCGGCCTACAAATACTTCGGCCCCCACTTGGGCGTGGCCGCAGTCCGCAGCGATCTGGCGCGGGACCTGCCCGCCGACCGGGTGCGTCCCGCCGACGAGCTCCCCCTCGGCCACCGGTTTGAGACCGGCACGCTGTCTCATGAGGCGCTGGCCGGGCTGGTGGCGGCCGTCGGTTACCTGGAGGCGCTGGGTACCGGCGCCCCCACCCGGCGCGCGCGCCTCGATGAGGCCTACGCCCGGATCGAGGCCCACGAGGCCGAGCTGACCCGCCACACCCTGACCCGGCTGCGCAACATCCCCGGGCTGACGCTGTATGGGATCACCGAACCGGAGCGGGCCGGGGAGCGCACGCCGACGTTCTGCGTCAACCTGGCCGGCCGGAGCGCGGTCGAGCTCAGCCAGGCGCTCGGAGATCGCGGGCTGTTCACCTACCACGGCAACTACTACGCCCTGGGCGCGATGACCGCCCTCGGACTGGAGCCCTCCGGCGGCGCGGTGCGCGCCGGCTACCTCCACTACACGACGCTCGAAGAGGCCGACCACCTCTGCGAGACGCTGGCCGCGCTCGCCTGAGGCGCATCAGGCACGGCCGGCGCGGGTATTGCCTCCGCATGGAGCACGCGAACCGGGCGGGGTTGTCGCCGGTGGTGGAGGCGTACCTGCGCATGGCCGGCGCCGCCGGCGAGGACGCGCTGGCCGTGGCCTCCCGGGCCAGAGGCCGCCGCCGCGTGCCGGATCCGTTTGACCTGCGCGATCCCACCTACATCACGCAGACGTTGCCCGCTCTGCGGCTGATGTCGCTGCTGTACTTCCGGGCGGTCGTGTCCGGCCTGGAGAACATCCCGGCCGACGGCCCGGTGCTGCTGGTCGGCAACCACTCCGGAGGCACCCTGATCGCCGACACGTTCGTGTTCGCGCAGAGTTTCTATGACCACTTCGGCCCCGAGCGGCGCTTTCACCAGCTGGCCCATGACCTGGTGTTCAAGCTGGTGGGACTGCGGACGCTGATCCAGCGCTACGGGACGGTTCCGGCCTCGCCCCAGAACATGAAGACGGCGTTGGACCGGGGCAGCGCGCTGCTCGTCTATCCAGGCGGCGACGAGGAGACCTACCGGCCCTCATGGGAGTCAGACCAGATCGACTTCGCCCACCGCACGGGCTTCATTCGTCTGGCGCTGGAGCACGACGTGCCCATCGTGCCGGTGGTGGCCATCGGCGGTCAGGAGACCGCGTTGTTCCTGGGACGGGGGCGGCGGCTGGCCCGCTGGCTGCACCTGGACCGGGCGATGCGCCTCAAGGTGCTGCCCCCGGTGGTCGGGCCACCGGCCATGTTGACGGTGCTTGATCTCCCCATCCGGATCCCGCTGCCGGCCCAGATAACCATCGAGGTGCTGGAGCCGATCAACCTGCGGGAGCGGCTGGGACCGACTCCGGACATCGAGGAGGGGTACCGGACGGTGACCGGCGTGATGCAGGACACGCTCACCCAGCTGGGCGAGGAACGGACGTTCCCGGTCCTCGGCTGACGACCCCAGGGCGCCCCTCCCGGGGGGTCGGTCAGGGTTGCATTTGAACCCCGGATTTGACGGCGGCGTCTCAATTTGGGACTCTGGCGCGGTCATCATGAACGCAAGCCGACGCCGCCTGCCGTTTCGGATGGAGGAGCACTTTGAGGAAGGATTCCGGCTGCGCCTGGCCCTGGTGGGCGAGCTCGACGTGGCGGTGGTCAAGCAGCTCGCCGACCGATTGAGCGAGCTGCGCAAGGGTGGCTACACCGTCCGCGTGGACATGAGCCAGCTGGACTTCATCGACAGCACCGGTCTGCGGGAGCTCATCAACGAGGTGGCCGACGCCCGGCGGGACGGATGGGAACTGGAGGTCAGCGAGCAGCTCAACGACCAGGTGGCGAGGGTGATCGATCTCGTTGGTGCGCGGTCATACTTCTGGCCGGGCCAGGCGTGAAGATGATTCATTCTGGTTATGCGCCCGGTGTGCGGTCGGCCATCCTCCGGGAACTCACCACCCTCCGCGAGCGCCAGGAGAGCGAGTTACGCCGGCTCGTATCCAGGGCGGTGGCAGAGGGGACGCGCAGCCAGGACATCGCCGACGCGCTCGGGCTGAGCCGGTCGACCCTGTGGCGCCGCTACGGCGGACTCCTGCGGGGCGGCGCCGCCCGCCAGTCGCCGGACCGCTGACCGCCGACCGCGCTCGGTGCTGAAAGGCGAGGGCGACGACGGCCTACAGCCGCTTCATTCCGGGCCGACCGGGGTAGAGCCGCGGTGACCTTCAGGAGGTGCAAGCGTGGCCGACTCCATCTGGTTACTGCGACATGGCGATACAAGCTGGACGCGGGCCCAGCGGCACACCGGGCGCCGGGACGTGCCGCTCAGCCGCAGCGGGCGGGCGCAGGCGCGCCGGGCCGGCCTGGCACTGAACGGCCGGGCGTTTTCCCATGTCCTGGTCAGCCCCCAGATCCGGGCCATGGAGACCTGCCGACTGGTGCGACAGGCGGCGGCCGCGGAGGTGTCCGACGACCTAATGGAGTGGGACTACGGTGAATATGAGGGACTGACCGACGCCGAGACGCAGGAACGCTCACCGGGCTGGAACCTGTTCCGGGACGGATGCCCCGGGGGCGAGAGCCCGGCCCAGATCATGGCGCGCGTGGAACGGGTGCTGGAGCTGGTGGCCTCGCGGGATGGGCCATGCCTGCTGGTCAGTCACGGCAAACTGCTCCGCGCCCTGGCCGCGCACTGGCTCGAGGCCGGCCTGGCGTTCGGCGACCGCCTGCCGCTGGAACCGGCGGCGATCTCGCTGCTGGAGCGCGACGGCGACCGCCCGCTGCTCCGGCTGTGGAATCTGACCCCCAGCCTGGTGCACGCCGACTCCCTGGTCGAGCCCGTCACCGGTCGGGTCACCGCGGCCTGAAGCCGGGCAAGAGAGGCTGTAATCAGCCCAGGATGAGGACATGGTGCATGCGGTCGCAGCCGTGTCACCCGGCGTGAACGCAAGCCGAGCAGCCGGGTCGGCGACCCGGCCGGCTCTGAAAGGTTGGATTTCAACCAAATGCAGGCCTGCCCTCCACCTCACCGAGCGGCCTCCCCTAGGCTCGTGTTCGCAGGTCGATGGCGACACCCAAGGTCAGCGTCGACAGGCAGAACAGGGAGACGTCGGATCATTCTCTCCGGCAGGGGAGGCCGCTCTGACCACCGTCAGACGCACGTCGAGGGACGGAGGAACGAATGCCGCAGGAGGCCGAGCGGGCGCTGGACGACGGCGCTTCGCGATTTCAACTGGATGTCCTACCGGACCGCGAGCGGGTGATCGTGGTGCCCGCGGGTGAGATCGATCTGGCGACCGCGCCCCGGATGGAGGGCGCCGTGGCGGACCTGTTGGAGCGCGGGTTCCGGCAAGTGGTCGTCGACCTGCGCCAGGTGGATTTCATGGACTCCCAGGGAATCCGGGCGCTGGTCAACGCCAACGACCGGGCCCGGGACGAGGACGCGATGCTCTCGCTCATCCTCGGCAAGGGGGTCTCCCGGAGCGTGCTGGAACTGTGCGGGGTGCTCCCGCATTTCAACGTCGCCGGCTGACCGCTCAGCGCCGGTTCAGACGCGCGCTTCCACCAGACGCCGGATGGCGTCCAGCGTGCCCATCACCTCGGCGTCCGGCGCATCGCCGTGCGCGGTGGCCAGGAACAGGGTCAGGCGAGATCCCTCGCCGTCGGGATCGACCTGCATCCACCCGCGGTAGTCGCTGGAGCGGGAGCCCCACTCCACCCGGCGGCGGTCCGGATCAGGGCGAAACCAGCCTTCGCCGTGCTGCTCATGGCCCTCATAGCGCGCATCGACGACCACGGTGTCGCCCTCGGTCCGGTGCGCGCCGGTCATCTGAGGGACGATCTCCGGCAGGCGGCTGACGTCGCCAAGCACTGCGTACACCTCGTCGGGCTGGGCGGCAATGAACTGGGTGTGTTCGTGTTCCACGGACGAGATGCTATGGCGGCCGGGGCCCCCAGCGCAACCCCCGCCGGCGTCAGCGGCCCCGGCGGACGACGACGATCCGCACCCGGCCGGTCATCGCTGCCGGCAGCCGAACGCGGGCGGACGCACCGAGGGTCACCTGCCGGGTGCAGGCCGGCGGGGCCGCGCCCCGGCCGCTGCCCCGCGGCGGTGCCGCTGGACAGACCCAGACCCGCAGACGGCCGCGGATCCGGGGGGCCCGCCGCAGTGCGACGACGCGGGTGTGGCGGGCCGGACGCCGTCCCCCGGCGACCAGGGCGTCGGCGGTCATCACCGAGGAGCCGGTCACCTGGGCCACCGCCAGCGGCGTGCCGGCGGCGTTGCGCAGCACCGCCTGGCCGGACGCCAGAACGGCCGATCCCGAGCCCGCCGAGGCGACCGGACCCACATACTGGGCCGACCAGATCACGGTGGTGCCGCCCGGGTTGCCGGCGGTTTCCCGCACCCGCAGCAGCGCGCCGGTATCGGCGGCCGCGATCGTGTAGTGCCCGGCGGAGCTGACCGGGACGCAGGCGTTGGTGCAGCGCATGATCTGGGTGAGGTCGGAGATCACCAGCGGACCGGTCCAGACGCCGGGGGTCACCGCGAGGGTGTCGCCCACACCGCCCCCGGTGGCGGCCAGCACCGGGAGGTCGCGCCAGCGCGGAGCCGCCGGCAGGACGACGTGGGAGGGCGCCGAGGGTGAGGCCACCGACCCGTCCACGTCGGTGGCGGTGATCACGCCCACCAGCGTGTGGCCGACGTCGGCGGCCATGGGGGTGTAGGTGGCGCCGGTGGCACCGGAGATGGCCTGGCAGTTGCGGCCGCCGGTGTCGCAGCGCTCCCAGGAGGTGGCGTAGCTGGTGTTCGAGGTCGTCTGCCAGCCCGCGCCGCCGACGGTGACGGGCACGCCCTGCTGGACCGACAGCGTGCTCAGCCCGGGCGCATGGCCGATGACCGGCAGCAGCCCGGAGACCACCCCCGTGACCGACGAGAGGGCGGTGGTCGACCCGGAGGCGTTGGCGGCGGTCACCGCCACGGCCACGGTGGCTCCCTCGTCGGCGTTGGTCAGCTGGTAGGTGCTGGAGGTGGCGCCCGGGATCGGTTGGCAGCTATGCCCGGAGGCGTCGCAGCGCTGCCACTGGTAGGCGAGGTTGGTGGGATGGTTGGTCCAGGATCCGCCGGTGGCGCTCAGCGTCACGGTCCGCGTCGGCGTGCCGCTGATCGCCGGCAGCACCGTGGCCTGGGGCAGCGGCTGGCTGGACACGCTGAGCGGCGGGCTCTGGGCGGTGGCGGTCCGCCCCGGCGAGGTGACGGTGGCGATGAGGATCATGGTGTGGCCGGCGTCGGCCGCCGACAGCGTGTAGTGGGCGGTGGCGGGTGCGACGTCGACGCAGTTGGACACCCCGTCGGGATCGCAGCGCTGCCAGTCGTAGCTGACGCTCGTCGGCGCCACGGTCCAGGTTCCGGGGTTGGCGTACAGGGTGTTTGGCACCTGCGGATCGCCGGTGATGCTCGGCGGGATGGTGTTGGTCAGGACGGCGCCGGCCACCGGGGCCGTGAGCGCGCTGGTGGCGGTGGCTGACCCACCGGCTGAGGTGGCGGTGACCGAGACCGCGATGGCCGAGCCCACGTCGGCGACGGTGGGGGTGTATGTGCTGGCGCCGCTGATGCTGGTACAGGCGGGCCCGGCGGCCGGAGAGCCGGCCGGACACCGCAGCCAGGTATAGCCATAGGTGGCCGGGCTGTCCCAGGTCCCGGTGTCCGGCGTGAGCGTGTCGCCGACCATCGCCGTGCCGGACGGCGCGGCCGGGGCCACCAGGTTGACCGGGGGGCGGCCGATGGTGGTGGTGGCGCTGCTGGCGGCGGCCGCGGTTCCGTCCACGTTGGTGGCGGTGACGACGACCCGGACCGTCTCGCCCACGTCGGCCGTGGTCAGGGTGTAGGTCGATCCGGTGGCGCCGGCGATGGCGTTGAACCCGTTGGTGGCGTCGCCCCGCTGCCAGGTGTAGGCGTAGGTGGCGTCGGCCGGGCTCCAGGTGCCCGGCTGGGCCTGCAGTGATCCGCCGAGCCGGGGCAGGCCCTGAATGGTGGGCGGCGTGGTGTTGACCGGCGGCGCCGCCTGAATGACAGCACTGGGCGCCGTGGCGGCCACGACGACGCCGTCCGGGTTGGTGGCGGTCACCAGCAGCCGCACGTTGTCACCCTCGTCGGCGGTGGAGAGCGTGTAGGCCGAAGTGCCGGCGCCGCTGATGTTCGTCCACGTCGTGCCGCCGTCCGCCGACCGCTGCCACTGGTAGGTGAGCACGTTGCCGGCGCCGGTCCAGGCGCCGGAGGTCCCGGTCAGCGTGGCCGTCCGCTGCGGCGTGCCCAGCAACGTCGGCGCGGCGGTGTTGACCGGGGGCGCGCCGGTCACGGCCGCGGTGGTCTGGCTGGGCGCAGCGGCGACACCGTCCGGATTGGCGACGGTGACGTCCACGCGCACGGTGTCGCCCTCGTCGGAGGCCTGCAGGGTGTAGGCGGGGTTGGTGGCGTTGGGGATGTTCGTCCAGGTGGTGCCGCCGGCGGACCGCTGCCACTGGAAGCTCAACTGGTTACCGGTGCCCGCCCAGACACCGCCGGTGGCGGTGAGCGCGTTCCCCCGCCGGGCGATCCCGGTGATGGTGGGCGCCACGGTGTTGACCGGGGGTGAGCCGGCGACCGTGGTCGTGGCGGCGCTGGGTGCGGCCACCGTGCCGTCGGGGTTGGAGGCGGTGACCAGGACACGGATGGTGGCCCCCTCGTCGCCGACGCCGAGCGAGTAGGTGGTGGAGGTGGCCCCCACAATGTCGATCCAGGTTGTCCCGTCGGTGGACCGCTGCCACTGATAGGCGAGCACGTTGCCGATGCCGTTCCAGGAGCCCGAGCTGGCGCTGAGCAGGTTGCCACGCGCGGCCGTCCCCGAGACCACCGGGGGCGCGGTGCTCACCGGAGGTGCCGTGGGAACCACCGCGGTGGCGTCGCTGGGCGCGCTCACGGTGGCGTCGAGATTGGTGGCGCTGATCAGAGCGCGCAGCTCATCTCCTTCATCGGCGACCGCCACCTGGTAGGCGGTCCCGGTGGCGCCGGGGATGTTCGTCCACGTGGTGCCGTCGGCGGACCGCTGCCACTGGTAGGCATACCCGTTGCCGATTCCCAGCCAGGTCCCCACCGTGGCGGTCAGTGTCTGGCCGCGGACGGCGCTGCCGCTGACCGCCGGAGCCGTGGTGTTGACCGGCGGCGTGGCAGTGACCGCGGCGGTGGGAGGGCTGGCGGCGGTGGCGGTCCCATCCGGGTTGGTGGCGGTGACCGTCAGGCGCACCGTGTCACCCTCGTCGGCCAGGCCCAACAGGTAGCTGGCGCTGGTGGCCCCGGCGATGTTCGTCCAGGTGGTGCCGTCAGCCGACCGCTGCCACTGCAGGGTGTAGCTGTCGCCGATGCCGTTCCAGGTTCCCTGTCCGGATACCAGCACGATTCCCCGCTGGGCGCTGCCGGCGACCGAGGGGGCGGCGGTGTTGACCGGCGCCGCGCCGGCCACCGTCCCGGTGGGTGCGCTGGCGGCGCTCACCGTGGCATCCGGGTTGGTCACGGTGACCAGCAGACGCACCTCGTCGCCCTCGTCGGCGGGCTGAAGGGTGTAGGCCGCGTTGGTGGCGTTGGCGATGTCCGTCCAGGTGCTGCCGTCGGCGGACCGCTGCCACTGATCGGTGTAGCTGTTGCCGATCCCACTCCAGCCACCCTGGGTGGAGCTGAGCGAGATACCGCGCAGGGCCGCGCCGGCGATGGTGGGAGGACTGGTGCTCACCGGGGGCGCTCCGGTGGCTGAGGCGGTGGCCGCGCTGGGGGCGGAGGCGGTGGCGTCGGGGTTGGCTGCGGTGATGTTGGCTCGCAGCTCGGCTCCCTCGTCGGCGACGGCCACGGTGTAGGACCAGGCGGTCGCCCCGGCGATGTCGCTCCAGGTGTGGCCGTTGTCGGTGGAGCGCTGCCACTGGCAGCTGTAGGTGTTGCCCACGCCTGACCAGGTGCCGACGGTGGCGATCAGATTGTGGCTGCGCTGCGGCGTGCCGGTGATCGTCGGCGCTCCGGTGTTGACCGGGGCCGCGGCGGCCACCGGGCTGGTCGGCGGGCTGGCCGCGCTCACGCTGCCGTCCGGGTTGGAAGCGGTCACCAGCAGGCGGACCTGATCGCCCTCGTCGGCCACCGCCAGGGTGTACGAGTTCCCGGTGGCGCCGGCGATGTTCGTCCATGTGCTTCCGTCGGCCGAGTGCTGCCACTGCAACGCGTAGGCGTTGGCGACGCCGCTCCAGGTCCCCGGCACGGAGGTCAGGGTGATGCCGCGCTGAGCCGTTCCGGAGATGGTGGGCCCGACGGTGTTGACCGGGGGCGCGGCGGCGATCCAGCCGGTGGAGGCGCTGGGGGCCGAGCCGGTCCCATCCTCGTTGGTGGCGCTGATCAGCACGCGCAGTTGCGTGCCCACGTCGGCCGGGGCGAGGGTGTAGGTGGAGCCGGTGGCGCCGGCGATGCTCGTCCATGTGGCTCCGTCGGTGGAGTCCTGCCATTGATAGCTGTAGGCGTTGTCGACACCGTTCCAGGCGCCGACGCCGGCGCTCAGGGTGTAGCCGCGCTGGGCGGTCCCGGAGATGGTCGGCGGTCCCGTGTTCACCGGAGGAGCGCCGGCCACCGGCCCGGTGGCCGCGCTGGGGACGGCGATGGTGGCGTCGGGGTTGGTGGCCGAGACGACGACCCGGACGGTGGCGCCCTCGTCGGCAACGCCGAGGGTGTAGCGGCCCGCCGTGGCGCCGGCGATGTCCACGTAGCCCTCGCCGCTGTCCCGCTGCCACTGGTAGCCGTACTGGTTGTCCGGGCCGGTCCAGGTGCCCGGGGTGGCGTTGAGCAGCGTGCCGCGCACCGCGCTCCCGCTCATGGTGGGCGGCGCCGTGTTGGCCGGCGGGTAGGCGGCGATCATCTGGGTGGCGGGACTGGGAACGCTGGCGGCGCCGCTGGCGTTGGTGGCCGTGACCAGGACGCGCACGGTGTCGCCCTCATCGGCAGACTGGAGGGCATAGGTCGGCTGGTTGGCGTTGTCGATGTTCGTCCAGGTGGTCCCGTCCGGGGAGCGCTGCCACTGGAAGCTGTAGGTGATGGCGCTGCCGCTCCAGGCGCCGGCGGTGGCGGTCAGCGTGTCGGTGCGCTGGGTGCCGCCGGTGACGGTGGGGGCGGTGGTGCTGATCGGGGCGTCCGCGGTGATGGGGCCGACCGGGGCACTGGTCGCCGACCCGCTTCCGTAGGAGTTGCTGGCGGCGATCACCACTCGGATCCGGGCGCTGAGCTCCCCGGGCTGCACCTGGTAGGTGGCCCCAGTCGCCCCAGCGATGTCTGACCAGGTGGTGCCGCCGTCGGTGGAGCTCTGCCACCGGTAGGTGTACGCGGTGCCCGCCGGGGTCCAGGTGGAGACCGCGCTCAGCACCTGCCCCTGGTCCGGGCTGCCGGAGACCACCGGCTGGCCGCTGGCCACCGGCGCACCGGAGCCGACCGCTGCAGTGGGGGCCGAGACGGCACTGGCTGATCCGTACGCGTTGGTGGCGGTGACGATCACCTGGATCTCGGCGCCGAGATCACCGGCCCCCACCTGGTAGGTGGCCCCGGTGGCCGCGGCGATGTTCGACCAGCTGGTGCCGCCGTCGGTGGAGATCTGCCACTGGTAGGTGTAGCCGCCCGGCGTCGGGGACCATGTCCCGGGGGCGGCGGTCAGCGTCTGGCCCTGCAGCGGGCTGCCGCCGATGGAGGGCGCGCTGGTGTTGACCGGCGCCACGTTGGTCACCGTGGATGTGGTCAGGGTGGCGTCGTAGCCATAGGTGGTGCCGTCGGGATTGGCGGCGACCAGGCGGTAGTGATAGGTCACGCCGGGCGTGAGTCCGGTCAGCTGGGCGGAGGCGGCGGCGGGTGCTGTGCCGGCGCCGGCGTCCACCGTCGCCGTCTGCTGCCCGTATGAGCTACCGGTGCCGTACTGCCAGTAGTAGGTGGTGTCCAGGCCGTTGGGATAGACCCCCGCCGACAGGGTGGCGCCGGTGGCGCCGATGGTCGCGGCATACGTGTTGTTGGTGCCGTCGCCGATGGCGGGGCCGGCCACCCCGGGGGCGCCGCTGACGATGGCGCCGGAGATGGAGCCGATGCCGGTGGGGCCGTCGTAGCCGGTCTGGGCCGTGCAGATGTAGGCGATGACCGCCCCGCAGGTGCCGCTGGACCCGGTGACCGGGTCGTTGAGGCGGCCACTGTCGGCGTAGGCCCACTGGGCGGTGGTGCCGTCGACACCGGTGATGGCCTCAAAGGCGGCGATCAGCGGCGCCGCCAGGCTGGTGCCGCCCATCTGCAGCCATCCCCCGTTGCCGGAGTCATAGATGGACAGCCCGGTGTCGGGATTGGCGTCGGCCGACACATCCGCATAGGCGCGTCCCGTACACCCGCTGTCGGTCTGCCAGGCCAGCTTGGGCTCGTTGAGATCGCACCCGGATGTCCCTCCCCAGCCGGAGCCGGAGCTGTTGAGTGACCAGGCTGACTCGCTGAAGCCGCGCAGGTTGCCGGAGGTGTTGGCCGGGCTCAGCGTGGTGCCGCCGGCCGCGACGTAACCGGGCAGGGCGGCCGGGTAGGCGTCGGTGCCCGCGCCCGGGTAGCCGTGGTCGCCGGTGGCGGCCACCAGGGAGACCCCCGGGAACGTGGGATCGTTCTCCGGCGAGGTCAGGTTGGCCGACCAGGAGTTGGAGATCTGGTTGGCGCCCAGGCTCTGGGCGGCGCTGATCCCGGCATCGAGGTTGTTGGTCCGGTTGTCGTTGGTCTCCACCAGGATGATGCGGCAGTTGGGGCAGAGCGCCGAGACCGCGTCCAGATCCAGCGACTCCTCCTGCTCCCAGCTGGAGTTGCCATTCGGCAGCGGCCCGGTGGTGCCGTTCTGGTTGACCTTGCGAAAGCAGCCGTTGGCGGTGGTGCAGGCCGGCAGGCCGTACTTGGCGCGATAGGTGGCGAGGTCGGTCTCGGCGTTGGGGTCGTCATAGGCGTCGACGATGGCGATGGTGTCCCCGCCCCCCTGCGACTGGGACAGGTAGGAGAGGTCGTAGGCCTGCTGCAGGTAGGCCGGCGTGCCGGGGGCGGGGGCGGGGGCGGGGGCGGCTCCACCGGCCGGGGCCGCCGGGGCGGACGGCGCGGACGCGGCGGTGGCCGAGCGTGCCGGGAAGACCTGGGTGAAGGTCGGGCCGCCGTGAACGCGCGGATGGACGCGGGCGCGGTCAGAGCGGCGCACCAGCGCCTGGGCGGCACAGGCGGCCCGCGCGGCGCTCGGAGCGCCGCACACGTTGACGGTGGTGACCTGCGCGGGCGTCAGCCCGGTCTGGATGGCCAGGGCACTGGCCAGGGCGGCTGGGCTCGGCGCCGGGGCGGGGTTGCCCGGCGGGTGGCTGCCGGGGCCAGCCGCCGGCGTCTGGCGGAGGTTGACCTGAGCCGCCGCCACGGGCCCGCCCGCCAGCACCAGGACCGTGGCCAGCAGACACGTGAGCAGGACGGAGCGCGGCTTGTCGAGCCTCATCCTCCTCTTATCGGAAGGGGCGGCACGGTGGCCGCCCCCTTCGACGGATGTACTAAGCGGTCAGGAGGCCGCTCCAGCCGTCGTCTCCGCCGCCGCGACGGTCTGCTCCCGCGGGGGTGCCGACTGCGGGCGGGGGACCACCATCAGCGGGCAGCGGGCCGTGCCGACCAGGTGATGGGAGGTGCTGCCGTGGATGAGCCGGCCGAGCGGGCCGTATCCGCGAGACCCGACGATGAGCAGGTCAACGGAGGCGGCATACACGGCGAGCTCCTCGCCGGGCTCGCCGTAGGCCGCGTGTGGCTCGACCGCCTCCAGCTCGCCCAGCCGCCGGCGCGCATTCTCCACCAGCTCGTCGATCGCCGCCTGAGTGGGGTGGCGGCCTTCGGCGTAGGCGGCGTTGATCGGCACGGCCTCAAATGCCGACAGCCGCGCACCGTGCTGGGCCGCCAGGCCGCGCGCCACCTCCAGCGCCCGGGCGCTCTCCGGCGAGCCGTCGTAGCCGACGCCGATCTCGGTGAGCGCGTGCGGCCGAGCGGCATAGCCGCCGGGGGCGATCGTCACCGCCGCAGGCGCGCCGGTGAGCGCGGAACGCATATCGTTGCCTTGCCAGACCCGCCCCATGAGGCCCTTGCGCGAGGAGCCGACGACGATCAGGTCGGCGCCGATGTCCTCGGCAAGCTCGTGCAGGCCGCGGCCGACGTAATGGGAGGCGATGGCCGCCACCTTGGCGTCGATTCCCGCCTCCTGGCGCGCCTGATCCAGCACCCGGTGGGCCTGCTCCCGCTGGCCGCCGGTGAAGATGCCCGCGTTGCCCCGGGCCGGCCACGTGCCGGCGATGTAGACGTTGGCCAGCACCAGCTGGGACTCCGGCGCGGCCAGCTCCCGGGCCAGCGCCAGCGCGTCCCGTCCGCTGTCGCTTCCGTCGATTCCGACCACTATCTGCTCGAACATGACCGCTGCTCCTCTGAAAAGGTGACGGTTCTAGCCTGATCCGCACCGACCGCCGCGGCATCCGTAGAAACCCCCACCCCCGGCGGGGAGATGCCGTGGGGTCGGAGGGCGCTATTGCTGGGCGAGCGCCCGCGCCGGCGACAGCCGGGCGGCCCGCCAGGCGGGATACAACCCGCCGAGCACCCCGATGAGGATGCCGATGAGCAGCGCCCGCCCCAGGACCCAGGCGGTCACCCGGGGCGTGACGAACGCGGCCGCCCCCAGCGCATGAATGAGCAGCTGGGCGCCGACGATCCCGATCAGGATCCCGAGGCCGGCCCCCACCACGCTGACGATCAGCCCCTCGGTGAGCACCAGCCCGGCCACCTGCGGTCCGCTCCACCCCACCGCGGACAGCAGCGCGAACTCGGTGCGGCGCTCCACCACCGACATGAGCATGGTGTTCATGACCCCGATGCCGCCGATCAGCAGCGCCAGCACCACAATCACCAGGGTCATGTG
Source organism: uncultured Solirubrobacteraceae bacterium (assembly GCA_963753235.1). GTDB lineage: Bacteria > Actinomycetota > Thermoleophilia > Solirubrobacterales > Solirubrobacteraceae > Palsa-465. The sequence goes on from CAVWBJ010000004.1 coordinate 290,084, forward strand.
GGCGATCAGCTGGCCGTTGGCTCCGGCGCGGAGCGCCTCGTCAGGATCGGTGATGATCAGCAGGCCCGGGAACTGGCGGGCGATGATGCGCTTGGCCGCGGGCAGGCGCATTCCGGGCGCCACCTTGACCGCGATCGTCGTCACCTCGCCGGTGTGGCCGGAGATGGCCTGGGCCGTGGCCAGGGGGATGAACGCTCCCTGATCCTGCTGGGAGATCCCCAGGTGATAGATGCCGACGACCTGCAGCCGGCGGTGGGCGAACTGGACGGTGTCGCCGACGTGGACGTGGAGCTGGGGGGCGAGCTGATCGCCGAGCACGATCTGGTTGGGAGCCGAGTACGTGTGGCCCGCGGTGAACACCATCCGGCTCGTCTCAAATCCCTGGGGGTCGGCGCCGAACACCACCGCCCCCGGTGCCCGGGCAAACCCGGTCACGTTCAGGATCAGCCCCTGGACCGCCGACACCCAGGCCTGCCGGCGCAGGCTGGTCACCAGGCTCTCCGGCAGGACCGAGGTGGTGGGATCCGAGGCGTCCTTTTGAAACAGGCCGAGCTCGCCCGGGCCGAGCCGGATGAAGTTGCCGGCGGTCTGGGTGGCCCCGGCGGAAACGGCCAGCAGGGCGACGATGGTCCCGATCCCCAGCGCGGAGCCGAGCGCCGTCAGAAATGCCCGTGCCGGCCGGTGGCGTAGGCTCGTCAGCGTCTGCCCAAAACCGATCATCCCGCGCGTCCGGGTACCGGAGAGCGAGCGGCCCCGGTCTCGGTCAGGCGCCCGTCGACCAGGTGCAGCGACCGGTCCACGTGCTCGCCCAGGGTCAGGTCATGTGAGGCGATGATCACCGTGGCCCCGCGCCGGGCCCGGACCTCGGAGAGCAGCCGCCACACCTGGGCCGACGCGGCCGTGTCCAGCGAGCCGGTCGGCTCGTCAGCCAGGATGAGCGGGGGCTCGTTGGCCAGGGCGCGGGCGATGGCCACCCGCTGGCGCTCGCCTCCGGACAGCTCCGAGGGCAGGTTGCCGGCCCGGTCGGCCAGGCCGACCTCGCCCAGCAGCGCTCCGGCCCGGTCGGCGCGCGCCCGGCGCGGAACGCCGGCGGCGGCCAGCGGGAGCTCCACGTTCTGCCGGGCGCTGAGCGCCGGCAACAGATAGTGGAGCTGGAACACAAAGCCGATCATGCTGCGACGAAACAGCGAGGGGCGCCGCAGGGCACCAACGTCGACGTCGTCGACGAGGATGCGCCCGCGCGTCGGCCGGTCCAGGCTGCCGATCAACTGCAGCAGCGTGGTCTTGCCAGATCCCGACGGTCCGGTGAGCGCCACCAGCTCGCCGGGGGCCAGCGTGAAGCTGACGTCGTGCAGGACCTCGGTGGAACCGTAGGACCGGGACAGGCCCTCCACGATGACGCGGGCCCCGGCCATTGGTCAGCGGCGCCCCGGCCGCGGGACTCGGTTCATCGGAGCTCCGTGGCGGTGGCCGGGCGAAAGAGTGAGCGCGCAGATCTCATGTCAGGCTGCTGACGCGATGCGTAGAGATCGTAGCGCTGCCGCGGACGTCGCCCCGGCCGGCGATCAGGCCTCGCCCCAGGCCATGAGGCCGGCCACGTCCAGCGACGAGAGCACGCCCACGGGGCGCTGCCCGCGCGGCTCCACCACCAGCAGGTGGGAGACGCCCTGGTCGATCATGATGTGCGCCGCCTCCCGCAGGGACATCGCCGGCTCCACCGTGGTGGTCGGCTCATGGGCGATCGTCCGGGCGGTGGCCGCCGAGCCGGTCAGGCCGGCCCGCACCAGGTCAAGATCGGTGATCGTTCCCCATACCAGTGATTCACCGGAGCGATCATGGGCGATGCCCATCACGGCCACGCAGTGCACGTGCTGGGCGGCCATCAGCCGGGCCAGCTCGGTGGTGCTCGCCTCCGGCTCGCAGGCGATCACGCCGGGGTGCATGGCGTCAGCCACGCTGGCGTGGGCCAATGTCGGCATGAGGTAGCTCCCGGACATCAGCGGCAGCGGGCGCCGGCCGGGGGCAGTGGGGGTGGTGGAGGTCATGCTGGGTCCTCTCGTCAGGTTCGATGCGGAACCGACGCTAAGCGGCGGCGCGGCCGGCGCCATCCGCGGTCACCCGGACGTCAATCAGGAAGGATCCCGGTTGTCGGCCGCCAGGCAGCCGAGATGGAACAGACGGTCCCCGGCGGGCACGTCGCCCAGCGTCAGCCGACCGGAACGCACCCGGGTACCGTCGCTGCGCTCCAGCCACACCGGCTCATAGACGCCGATGCGGTCGCCACACCGCGGGCATCGGGGGATACCGTCAAGCGGATTCATCGTGGCGATCACCCTATAAACGATCGCCGGGCGCGGGGTGTGGGTTTACCGCACGTTTCCCGCCGCCGGGTGCGGGCGCCTACTGAAACCGCCGGTCAGCTGGCCGGAGCGAGGACCATGTCATTGTGCACCGACACCCACTCCCCCGTGATCCCGGGGGGCGTCTGGGGATCGTCGGCCGCGTGGATGACGCACTCGCGCACCAGCGACGGCTTGACCGCAAACACGGCATCGGAGTCCAGGTACTCGCTGTCGGCGTCAAAGATGTGGGTGGTCACCGTCCGGTAACCGTCGGCGCGCACGATCATGTGGATATGCGCCGGGCGCCACGGGTGGCGGCCGGTGAGCTTGAGCATGTGGCCGACGGGGCCGTCGTGAGGGATGGCGTAGGGCACCGGACGGACGCCGAGGAACGCGTAGCTGCCGTCGGCACGGGTGTGCATCCGCGCGCGGAGATGGTCCTCCGGAGCCTCGGGGCGCTGGACGGCGTACAGCTCATCGGCACCGTTCTGCCAGATGTCGAGCTCGGCCCCGGCGATGGGGCGCCCGGCGGTGTCGCGGACGTGGCCGTGCACCAGCGCGGGTGTCCCCGCCCCCTCCTCGGCAGCCAGGTTGGCGCCGTACTCACGCGCGGGCGCGTCCGGTACGTAGAACGGTCCCAGCACCGTCGATTCGGTGGCCCCCGCCGGCAGCGGATTGTCCAACGCGTCGACCAGCATGGAGGCGCCCAGCGTGTCTGACCACAGGATGAACTCCTGACGGTGGTCGTCGGTGATGTGACCGGTCCGGGTCAGGATCTCAATCGCCGTCGACCACTCCGCCGGGGTGAGCTTGACCTCCGCGATGAAGCCGTGGAGATGACGGACCAAGGCCTGCATGACCTCGCGCAGCCGCGCGTCCCCGCAGCCGTCGAAGCTCTCCACGGCCGCGGCCGTGATCGCCTCCGGCGCCGTGACCGGCGCGTCCTCCTGGGTGTCGGACATCCTCGCTCCCTTTCAGACCGGACTCGGTCCCGCCATCTTACGGTCACTACCCTATGGCCGACGATGGCCGATCCCTACGCAACGCTCGGCGTCGATCCGTCGGCGTCGGAGGTGGAGCTGCGCGCCGCCTACCGCCGGGCCGTGCAGCGCCATCACCCGGATCACAACCAGGGATCGGCCGAGTCGGCCCGTCGGTTTGAGGAGGTCCAGGAGGCCTACGCCGAGATCCGCCGGCGGCGGGCGGCGGGGGCCGGGCCTCCCCCGCGCCGCAGCGCCCCCGGAGAACCTCCGACCACGCCGCCCCCGGATCCCGACCTGGAAGCGCGGCTGGCGGCGATGGAGCGGGAGCTCAAGCAGGCCCGTGACCTCCGAGACCGGGCCGCGCGGGCGGCCCGGGCGGCGGCCGAGCAGGCCCAGCGGGCGACGCGGGCGGCGGCGGCCCGGGGCAACCGGGGCGGCCGGGACGGCCGGGATCGGCCCAGCGACGAGGAACTCGGCTACTACTCCACCGACGACAGCTTCTCCCGGATCATCGACGATGCCGCCACCGAGCTCTCCGACCGGTGGTCGGAGGCCCGCCGCTCGCCCGCCGGCCACCGGGTGTCAGACCTCATCGACGACCTGACGGCCAAGCTGACCGGCGAGCACCACCAGCGGCACTGAGGCCGGCCGGCACTCCCGGCCAGGGATTTGGTCCGCCGCCCGGAGGGTCTTGGGGGCTCACGTGTCCTATGTACACGTGAGGCCCCAAAACCCACCCTTAGGACCGCGGGGCGCCGGCCCGGGCTCGCCGCCGCAGTGTCCGGGCCACGTAGTCCTCGACGCTGTAGCGCTCCTCCTGCCAGGGGTCGCCGCGGTGGTGGTAGCCGTTGCGCTCCCAGAAGCCGAGCTGGTCATGGTCCAGCACCTCCAGGCGCTGGATCCACTTGGCCGACTTCCACAGGTACAGATGGGGCACCAGCAGCCGGGCGGGGCCGCCGTGGTCGGCCTCCAGGGGCGCCCCGTTGACCTGATGGGCGATCAGAGCCGGATGCTCCAGCACGTCGGAGAGGGGCAGGTTGGTGGTGTAGCCGCCGTAGCAGTGGGCGAGCAGGTGGCTGGCCTCCGGCCGGGGCTGGGCCCGTCGGATGAGCGCGGCCACGTCGGCGCCCCGCCAGTCCATGCCGAACTTCGACCACCGGGTCACGCAGTGGAGGTCACCGTGCCAGGCCGTGTCGGCCACCGCCTGAAACTGCTCCCAGTCCAGGACATACGGCTCGCCCACCGCTCCGTCGATCGACAGCAGCCACCGCTCGGTGGGCACGGTTGGCGGGCTGCCCAGGCTGAGCACCGGCCATTTCACCGTCGGCGACTGCCCGGGCGGCAGTCGCCCCGGGTCGATGCCGAGCGCCTCGGCGCGGCGCCGGCCGCGCTCTCCGAAGATCTTTGAGGTGATCGGCATCGATTGCATTGTGCCGAGGCCGGTTAGCTACGGCGGAGAACACCGATCAAGGAGCTTTTGCAATGCCGACGATGCGAGCGATGGTGGTGCCGGAGGCCGGCGGGGACTTTGTGCTGGAGGAACGGGAGATCCCGGAACCGGGGACAGGACAGGCGGTGGTGCGCGTCCATGCCTGTGGCGTCTGCCACAGCGACATGTTCGCCAAGGAGGGCGGGTATCCGGGTGTGACCTACCCGGTGGTCCCCGGGCACGAGATCGCCGGTGAGGTCGCTGCCCTGGGCGCGGGTGTCCAGGGTTGGGAGGTCGGCCAGCGCGTCGGGGTGGGCTGGTTTGGCGGCAACTGCGGCTACTGCGAGTGGTGCCGGCGCGGCGACCTGATCAACTGCCAGAACATGGAGATCCCCGGGGTGACGATGGACGGCGGCTACGCCGACTATGTGCTGGTCCGGGTCAGCGCCATGGCGGCGATGCCCAGCGACCTGGCCGATGCTGACGCCGGACCACTCCTGTGCGCCGGGATCACCACCTACAACGCGCTGCGCCACAGCGGCGCCACCGCGGGCGATCGTGTGGCCGTGTTGGGAGTCGGGGGCCTCGGCCATCTGGGAGTCCAGTTCGCCGCCCGGATGGGGTTTGAGACCGTGGCCGTGGCCCGCGGCACCGACAAGGAGGAGCTGGCCCGCCGGCTCGGCGCCCATCACTACATCGACTCCACCGCCGGCGACCCGGGTGAGGCCCTCTCCGGGCTGGGCGGCGCCGACGTGATCCTGTCCACGGTCACCGCCTCGGATGCCATCGGCGCTGTCTTCGGCGGGCTGCGCCCGCGCGGTCGGCTGGTGGTGGTGGGTGCCTCCATGGAGCCGATCCCGGTGCCGGCCGCCGCGTTGATCGGCGGGTCCAACGTCATTCAGGGCCACGCCTCCGGCACCTCCCGGGACTCTGAGGACACGCTCAACTTCAGCGTGCTCGCCGGGGTCAAGCCGATGATTGAGACGTTCCCGCTGGAGCGCGCCGCCGAGGCCTACGAGCGGATGATCTCCGGTCAGGCCCGGTTCCGCGCGGTCATCACCACCGGCGCCTGAGCGGCTAGGCCGTCGACGCCGGGGGCGGCTCCTCGGAGTCGTCCCGGCGTCGCAGCGCCGCTTCGATGTCGGCGATGGTGATCTCGGTGCGGCCGTCGTCCAGGGCCCGGGCGGCAGCGCTCATCAGCAAACGGCGCACCTCAGGCGAGGGATCGACGGTGAAGCCGCTGGCCATCACCGCGGCCGCCCCCGCTCCGCGCCGGGACCGCACCACCCGGGTGCGAGACTCCACCTCGGTCTCCTCCGGCGGCGGAAGTGACTCCAGCACCGCGGTGCGCAGCGCCTCGGTATCGACCCCCAGGCTCTGCAGCACCTGGAGCGCAACGCCCTCACCCTCACGCAGCAGCCCCAGCAGCAGATGGTGAGGCATGACCCGCCCGCCGCCGCTGCTCAGGCTCTCACGGAGCGACAGCTCCAGCACCTTCTTCGCCCGCGGGGTGAACGGGATCTGCCCGGTGACCTCGTCCTCGCCGGGCGGGACGATCCGCGTCACCGCCGCCCGGACAGCGAGTCCGTCCACGCCCTGGCCGCGCAGAACGTCGGCGGGCGGGCGCTCGCCGAACAGCAGCGCCAGCAGCAGGTGCTCGGTGCCGATGTAGTGGTGGCGCAGGTCCCGGGACTGCCCCTGGGCCTCCACCACCACCAGCCGCGCCTGCTCTGTGAACCGCTCAAACGTGGGGCTAGCTTCCCACCGGTCGCGCGGCCGCGCAACCCTGGCCGCCCCACCCGGGTTAGAAGACCGGCTGCTCCCGGTAGTCGCCCCATACCTGCTGGAGCGCCTGGACGATCTCGCCCTCGCTGGCCTGGACGCGGGCGGCGTCGACGAGCAGCGGCATGAGGTTGCGCCGAGGCTGGGCGGCCGCCTCGGTGATGGCGCTCAGAGCCGCCTCCACCGCCGCGCGGTCACGGTCGGCCCGCGCGGCCTGGACGCGGGCGATCTGCTTGCGCTCCAGCGCGGGGTCGATGCGCAGGATCTCGGTCGCCTGCTCGTCGCCCTCGGTGTAGCGGTTGACGCCGACGACGGTGCGCCGGCCGGAGTCGATCGCCTCCTGCAGCTCAAAGGCGGCGTCGGCGATCTCCCGCTGGGGGAAGCCGCGCTTGACCGCCTCCACCATCCCGCCCAGCTCGTCGATCTTGTGGAAGTAGTCATAGGCCTGCTCCTCCAACCGGTCGGTGAGCGCCTCCACCATGTAGGCACCGCCCAGTGGGTCGATGGTGTTCGCCACCCCGGTCTCCTCGGCGATGATCTGCTGGGTGCGCAGCGCGATCCGCACCGCGTCCTCGGTGGGCAGGGCCAGCGCCTCGTCATAGGAGTTGGTGTGCAGCGACTGGGTGCCGCCGAGCACCCCGGCCAGGGCCTCGATCGCCGTGCGCACGATGTTGTTGAGCGGCTGCTGCGCGGTGAGCGACACCCCCGCCGTCTGGGTGTGGAAGCGCATCCGCCAGGACTCCGGCCGGCGGGCCCCAAACGTGTGGCGCATCTCCCGGGCCCAGATCCGCCGGGCGGCCCGGTACTTGGCGATCTCCTCAAAGAAATCGATCTGGGCGTTGAAGAAGAACGACAACCGGGGGGCGAAGTCATCGATGTTGAGGCCGCGCTCCACGGCCTGCTCGACGTAGGTGAGGCCGTCCTTGAGCGTGAACGCCAGTTCCTGCGCGGCGGTCGCCCCCGCCTCCCGGATGTGGTAGCCGGAGATGCTCACCGGATGCCAGCGCGGCATCGCCCCCGCACACCACTCGATCATGTCGCCCACCAGACGCATCGCCGGATCAACCGGGAAGCACCACTCCTTCTGCGCGATGTACTCCTTGAGGATGTCGGTCTGGATCGTCCCTCCCAGACGCTCGGGACCGATCCCCTGGCGCTCGGCGGCCACCACGTAGAAGGCCAGCATGATGGCCGCCGGCGCGTTGATCGTCATCGACACCGTGACGTCGCCGAGCGGAATCCCGGCAAACAGTGTCTCCATATCGGCGACCGTGTCCACGGCCACCCCTTCGCGTCCAACCTCTCCCTCGGAGCGCGGATGATCTGAGTCATGGCCCATCAGCGACGGCATGTCGAACGCCGTCGACAGTCCCGTCTGCCCGTGATCCAGCAGGTACCGGAACCGGGCGTTGGTCTCCGCGGCGGTGCCGAAGCCGGCGAACTGGCGCATCGTCCAGAGCCGTCCGCGGTACATCGACGGGTAGACCCCGCGGGTGAACGGATACTGGCCGGGCAGGCCCAGCGGGTCCTCCTCCGGTGCCCCGCCGATCCCCGCCGGCAGATCCCGCTCGGTGTACAGCGGCCGGATCTCCTCACCGGAGAGGGTGGTGAACGGCACGTCGCGCTCAGGCGTGAGCCCGTACGCCGCCCGCCACTCCTCGTAGGAGACCGGCTGATGGTCCACAACTGCCATCGGGCCATCGTAGCGGGAGATACTTGGAGGTCAAACTAATTCACCGCCGGACGGGCGGCGCTTAGCCCCCGTTCGGGGGGTTCCGCTGACCCGCGGGGGCGGGATATGGTGCCGCGCCATGTCCAGCACCCGTCCGGCGCGCGTCGCCCTGGTCACCGGCGGAGCGCGCGGTATCGGCGCGGCCATCGCCCGTGGCCTGGCCGAGGACGGCATGGCGACGATCATCGGCGACATCCGCACCGAGCAGGCGCAGGCCAACGCCCAGCGGATCGTGGATGCCGGCGGCCGGGGGCTGGCCGTGGAGATGGACGTGCGCCGACCGGAGAGCGTCACCGCCGCCCTGGAGCAGGCCCGGAGCCAGTTCGGCGAGATCGACGTGCTCGTCAACGTCGCCGGTTGGGACGAGCTCAAGCCGTTCATCGACACCGACGAGGAGTTCTGGCAGGAGGTGCTGGAGGTCAACTTCAAAGGCGGGCTGCGTCTGACCAAGGCGCTGCTGCCGTCGATGATCGACCGGGGTTGGGGCCGCATCGTCAACATCAGCTCCGACGCGGGCCGGGTGGGCTCCTCGCTGGAATCGGTGTACGCCGGCGCCAAGGGCGCCATCATCTCGTTCACCAAGACCGTGGCCCGGGAGACGGCCCGGACCGGCGTGACCGCCAACGTCGTGTGCCCCGGCCCCACGGACACCGAGATGCTCCAGGATGTGGCCGCCGCCCACCAGGACGCCGAGAAGGTGCTGGAGCGCCTGGCCCGGGCGGTACCGATGAAGCGGCTGGGCAAGCCGGAGGACGTGGCCGCCGCCGTGCGCTTCTTCGCCTCCGAGCAGGCGAGCTACATCACGGGCCAGACGCTGTCGGTCAGCGGCGGCCTGACCATGGCCTAGTGTCGTGAGGCGGAAATTCGTGAGCAGTCTCGGGAGTGGCTGGGCGTGGTTGGTGGGAGGCGACGACCTAAGTCGTACTGTTAGTCCGGCGTGGTCGTCGCCTCCCGCCAGGCGCGTCCAGACGCCGCGAGGCTGCCACCGAATTTGCGACTCAGGGCACTAGTGACTGACGGCCGCCCGCTCCGGGCGCTGGTCACCGGTGCCGCCCGCGCCGGCGGTATCGGCGCCGCCATCGCCAGCCGTCTGGCCGCCGATGGGCTGGAGGTCGTGACCCTGGACCGCGACCCGGGATGCACGTATCAGGTCGACCTGGTGACCGACGAACTGCCCCCGCTGGACGACGTCGACGTGCTCGTCTCCAACGCCGGCCTGCCCACCATCTTCGGCGCCGCTCACTCCATGGACCTGGAGCGCTGGCAGTGCGACCTCGCGGTCAACCTCACCGGCAGCTTCCGGGTGGTGCAGGCCTGCCTGCGCGGCATGCGAGAGCGGCGGTTTGGCCGGATTGTGGTCATCTCCAGCTTCGCCGCCGAGTACGGGATGCCGGCCCAGGTGGCCTACAGCGCCAGCAAGGCGGGGCTGCTGGGGATGGTCAAGACCGTGGCCGTGGAGAACGCGGCGCTCGGGATCACCGCCAACGCCGTCCTGCCCGGCCTGGTCGCCACGGAGGGGGTGCTGGGGATGCCGGCCGAGATCATCGATGCCTGGCTGGAGCGGATCCCCGCCGGGCGGATGGTGGATCCCGGAGAGATCGCTGCGGCGGTCGCCTATCTGGCCTCCCCGGCGGCGGGGGCCACCACCGGTCAGGAGCTTGTCATCGACGGCGGGCAGACCCTCAACCCCCTGTCGGTGACCCGCAGCGTGGTGCGCCGCCGGCCGGAACGGTGACCGAGGCGGCCCTCGCCGCGCTGCCGGGCCGGGTACGCGCGGCCGTCCGCGACCGGTGGCCGGAGGCGGACATCGGGGAGCTTGAGCCGCTGCCGGGCGGAATCTCCAGCCTGACCTTCGCGGCGCCGGTGTCCGGCGGCATCCGCGTGGTGGTCAAGGTGGCACCGCCGGGGCTGGCGCCGGTCCGTAACCGCGATGTGCTGCGTCAGGCGCGGGTCATGGCCGCCGTGCACGGGGCGGCCGGCGTGCGGGTGCCCGCGGTGCTGGCGCAGGACGCCGGGAGCCCACCGTTCTTTGTGATGGAGTTTGTGGAGGGCGAGGCCTACGAGCCGAAATGGGACGTGCCCGCCTCCCCCCCGGCCCCGGCGGTGGTGGACGCCCGAGCCCGGGCGGCGGCGCGGATGCTCGCCCGGCTGCAGGCGGTCGACCCGGTCGATGTGGGCCTGGGCGCGGAGCCGGTGCTGTCCCCCGGGGACGAGCTGGAGCGCTGGGCGGCGCTGTATGCCACCGCGGGCGACGACCTGCGCGGGAACGAGCGGGCGCTCGCCCGGGCGCTGGGCGCCCGGGTCCCGGAGCCTGTCGGCGGCCCGCGCATCCTGCACGGCGACTACCGCCTGGGCAATATGCAGTTCGCCGGCGAGCGCCTGACCGCGCTCATCGACTGGGAGATCTGGTCGCTCGGCGACGCTCGTCATGACCTGGCCTGGGTGATGGTGTTCGCTGATCCGGTGCAGCAGCGGGTGCGCGGGCGGGACGCCGCCAACGCCGCCGCCGCCGCCGCCATGCCGCCGGCGTCTGCGCTCCTGGCCGAGTATCTGGGGGAGGCGGGGCTGGCCGAGCCACCGGAGGACCTCCCCTGGTTCGTCGCCCTCGCCTACTACAAGCTGGGAGCCACCATGTCGGTCCTGGCCAAGCGCAACCGCCGGGCGGCGGAGCCGGACCCGGGGCTGGAGCTGGTGGTGGAGACGACGCCGCCCATGCTGGAACGGGCGCTGTCACTCATCGGTGACAGGTGAACCGCACAATAAGCGGCCATATTCGGCTTATGTGACACCTCACCGGCGGGGGCGGCCGGTGAAGCCGAACAGGCGGCCGGCGATCCGGCGCAGCTGAAGCTCGTCGGACCCCTCGGTGATCCGGTAGCGACGATGATGGCGATAGATGTACTCAAACGGCAGCTGGCGCGTGTAGCCGAGTCCCCCGTGGACCTGGATGGCGCGGTCGGCCGCATCGCAGGCCAGCCGGTTGGCGCGGTAATTGACCATGGAGACCTTGTCCGAGACGCTCACCTTGGCCTGGGTGGACGCGCCATCGCCGCCGGCGTCCATCTCCCACGCGGTGCGGTACAGCAATGACCGCACCAGCTCGGCCTCGGTCTGCAGCTCCACCAGCTGCCATTGGATGCCCTGGTAGTCAGCGAGCGGCTGGCCGAAGATGATCCGCTCCTGGGTGTAGGCGATGCTGCGGTCGATGCAGAACTGAGCCGCCCCCAGCGAGGAGGCGGCCTGGCGGATGCGGTTCTCATGGACGAACAGCTGGGCACAGTCCAGGCCGCGGTCAACCTGGCCGAGCACCGCGTCCTCCCCCACCACCACCCCGTCCAGCGTCACCTCGCCGTGGTCGGTGGGCATGTTGAAGCACCAGTGGTAGTAGGGGACGTTCAGCCCGGCGGTGTCGATGGGCACCAGGAAGGCGGTGATTCCCTGGGCCTTGCCGGTCTGCCCGGAGGTCCGGGCGAACACCAGCACGGCGTCGGCGACATCGATGCCGGTGATGAACCGCTTGACCCCGTTGAGCTCCCAGCCGGTGCCGTCCGGCGCGCGCCGCGCGGTCGTCTCCAGCCAGGTGGCGTCGCTGCCGTGGCCCGGCTCGGTGAGGGCAAAGGCGATGGCGATCCGCCCGTTGGCCAGGGGCTCCAGGTAGCGCTCGCGCTGCTCCGGTGTCCCGTACTCATGCAACACCAGCACCAGCGGCTCGTTGGCCACCACCGACGCCTCGTGCGAGAGCTCGGCGTGCAGGCCGGGGCCGCGATGGGCGAGGTGCTCGCGGATGATCGCCATGGCCAGGTTGGACCCGTCGCGGCCGCCCAGCGCCGCCGGGAACGGGTACTGGTAGAAGCCGGCCTCAATAGCCAGGCGGCGCGCCTGGGCCAGCAGGTCGCGCCACCGCCGGGTGGGAATCCCGCCCCGTTCGGTGTCGGTCCGGCTGAACTCCCGCCGATGGTCAAACAGGTCCGGATTGGCGTGCTGCAGCGGCACAAGCTCACGTTCGATGAACGCGTCGATCGAGCCCAGCAGCTCGGTGACGTCGGCGGGTATGGACCAGTCCAAGGCTCGGCTCCTTTGCGTGACGGCGACGCTCGATTATCGTGGTCCGTAACGTGAGCGTCCGGCTGGTGGGCATCAATCACATTGCCTTTGAGGTCACCGACCTCACGGCCACCCTGGCCTGGTATGAGCGGTTCTTTGACGTGCGGTTGCGCGGACGGCGCTCCACCATGGCCTGGATCGACCTCGGCGATCAGTTCATCGCGCTCTCCCAGACCGAGGCGGTGACGCCAGACCGAGCCCGTCATGTGGGGATCGTCGTCGACGACCGGGAGCGGCTGCGGGCCGAGCTGCGGGCCGCCGGCCTGGAGGTCCCGCCCTCAGGATCGCTCCGCCTGCGCGACCCGGACGGCAACCTGCTGGAGATCGTCGACTACCGGGAGGTGCAGTTCTCCAAGGAGGCTGCCGTGCTGCGCGGGATGGAGCTGGACGGGTTGGAGAAGTCCCCGACGGCCCGCGAGGAGCTCCTCAGCAAGGGCCTGCTGTAAGCGGCAGCGGGAGATCGAGCTCGCTGCCGCGGGTCGCCAGCTGCCGGACGGCGGCGGACACCACATCGGCCTCGGCGGCGTCGAACTGATGGGGACGCCGGGAGATCCAGTTGGCCAGGCGGGAGCCGTGGATATAGACGCAGCGCCCGTCCACCACGCAGCCGGCCGGGAACTCCGACCAGAGGACCACCACTGCCTGGACCCAGAGCCGGCGCGCGGCGATGCGCTCCACCCGCTCGCGCAGGTTGGTGGCATCGACGAGCGCCGTGGGGCGCAGCCGCTGCACCCGGGGTGGCTCGCCGTCGGTGCCGACACGCTCCACCACCGGCTCGCCGCCGATCATCCTGACGACCCCGTCGGGGCTGAGGCTCTCCAGCAGGACCAGGCCCCCCGGACCGACCGCGATGTGGTCGTAGGTGCCGTCGGGACCCGGGACGCCATGCACAAAGCTCCAGCCGGCGGGCTCAAGCGCCTCGACGGCCAACTCAGTGCGGCGCTGGGCCCCGGCCTCGCCGGCCGCCAGCCGCAGGTGCGGACGGCCGCGGGCGATCCTCACCGCTCCGGCCGCGGCCGCGCCGGCCAGCAGCCCGGCCAGCCATGAGACACCGTGCCCGTCCCGCACCAGGACCAGGACACCGGCCAGGATGACCGCGGCCAGCGTCAGACCGGCCGCCGGGAGGGCACCCGCGGGCACCGGGCGGTGGGTGCGCCGGCGCCGCGCCTGGAGATGTAGGTCAAGCCGGGTGTCCATACCTAGCAACGGTTATCGACCCCTACGCCTGCCGTTTGAGCGACGGATACGCCCGATTTTCGTCCGCTGGGGAACGCTACGCCGAGGCGCTGACCCGCCGGGCGGCGGCCCGCACCCGCCCGGGCGCCTCCACCCAGATGAAGTGACCGGCGTGTGGCACCACCTCCAGGAAGGTCCCCGGCGCCAGCTCGGCGGTCGCCCGGGATGCCTGGCCCCACGGGATGGGGCTGGCCCCGCCGGCGATGATCCCAAACGGCACCGGGGCGCGGCGCAGCTGCTCGACGACCGTGTCGGTGCCCGCCGGGATCTGCGCGATGAGATGGGCGTAGGCGTCCAGCGAGACCGGGATCTCCGGCATCGCCGGCACGTCCTGGGGGTTGGCGAAGTAGGCAGGCCACATGAGCCGCATGGCTTCCAGGAACTCTGCGGCCGTACCCTGGCCGGCCATCGCCCGGTCGTCGAGCTCGCCGGCGCGGTCACGCGCCGTCCGGGGCAACCGGGCCATGATCTCGGCCCCCGCGGCGGGCAGGCCACCGTCGCCCACCACGCCGATGGGGTCGATCCCCAGCGCGCCGCTGAGCCGCTCTGAGCACGCGGCCAGGACTCGAAACGCCAGGTGCCCGCCCCAGGAGTGCCCCGCCACCAACGCCCGCTCCCATCCCAACCCGTCCAGCACCGAGACGACGTCCCCGATCGCCTGAGCCATGGTGAACGGCCCGTCCACCGTCGACGGCGGGACCCCGCGCTGCTGAAACACGGCCACACGGAACTCGGGCGCCAGCTCGGCGGCGAGCTCATCCAGATACGAGCAGCCCAGCCCGGGGCCCCCATGGAGGAGCAGGAGCGGCGGCCCGGAGCCGGCCAACCAACCGCCGAGGTGTCCGGGAGCGCTCTGCACGGTGAACGGCTCGCGTTCCAGCACCGGTCTCCGCCAGGGCTACGGATGGTCGCCGGGCAGGCCGGCCCGTCGCAGGAGCCGCGCCATCTCGTGAAACCCGGTCTGGAAGTCGGTCAGCACCCCGGGCCCGCCGACCGTGGCCACCGGATCGGCGAACCGGGCCTGCGCCCAGCCGGTGCGCCAACCCACAGCCTGGGAGGACAGCCGGCGGTGATCTGGGACGTCGGTCCGCGGTGAGTCCGCGGCCGCCAGCAGGTGCCCCAGGTGGGGCGCGGCGGCCACCCGGGCGCTCACCGCCGGGATGTGCCCGTCGACGGCGCAGAAGCGAGTGAGGATGGTCCGGATGAGCGACGTGTGGTCAAAGTGAAAATCCCGCCCCAGCAGCGAGGTGGCGGTCGATCCGGGGCGCACCAGGGGGGAGACGATCAGCGCCGGAACCCGCACCCCCAGGCGCCGGAACTCCGGATCGTCGTCGGCGGCCCCCGGCGGAGGCACATGGTCATACAGGCCGCCGTGCTCGTCGTAGAGGATGACCAGCAGGGTGCGTGGCCACTGGGGGCTGGAGCTGAGCGCGTGGTAAACGGTGAGGACGAGATCCTGACCAGCGGCGACGTCCGCCGGTGGATGGTCGTCGTTGGAGTCCGGCCCCAGCACGGCCAGGTCCTTGAAGTGGGGATCAATCCAGGACACCGCTGGCAGCCGCCCGGTGGCGAGGTCGTCCAGAAACGAGGCTCCCTCCCGCATGAGGTCGCCCAGGACATGCTCCTCGACCGTCAGCTTGCGCCGGTCGACATAGGCGAACCGGTGGTGGTCGCCGAGACGGTAGGCGGGGTCGGCGGCGCGCAGCGTGGCCGGGTCAAAGGAGTACCAGCGCCAGTCGACGCCGCAGGCATCGAGGTGGCGCACGAAGCTGGGCAGGGCGTACAGCGGCGGATTGACGTCGTCCCGGCTCCCCGCGGCGCGCCCGGTGAGCGAGTACAGCCGGTTGGGCCAGGTGGCGCCGGGCACGGAGCTGAACCAGCGGTCGACCACGCAGTACTCGGCGGCCAGGTGGTCGTAGACCGGCAGGTCGGCGCCGGTGTAGTAGCCCATGACCAGCCCCGGGTCGGGCTCCACTCCGGGCGGGTTCATCCGCGCGGCACGCGCGCGGGCGACCCGTTGAAAGTTGGCGGCAAAGCCGTCCATGCGCCCGCCGTTGATCTGCTCGTCGACCGAGGCGCCCGAGTGGTCGGGGTCCTCCAGTTCGCTGGAGAACCGGGAGCGATCAAGGTGGTGAATGGCGTACCGGGAGTCGCCGATCAGGTTGACGTTCTCGGCCGGGCCGGTGAGTCCGTCGATGTCGGTGCGCCCGGCTCCGCCCTGGGCCGCCGGCAGCGACAGGTACCCCAGCATGTGGTCAAACGAGCGGTTCTCCATCATCAGCACCACGATGTGGTCGATCCCGGCCAGCCGGCCGGCGGCCTCATCGTCCGGCGCGGGCACCGTCGCCTCCGGCGCGGGGGGCACGGGAGCGGCGAGCACGTCGATGACCTCCCGCCAGTGAGCCGGCAGCAGGTGGCCGAGGGCCCGCAGGGCATCACGCCCCAGGCGCTCGCCGAACTCTGGCGACCCCGTCCCCATCGTCGCGGACTCTAACCGTCCGGCGCGGAGGCCAGGGAAAACATAGAATCGCGCCACTCTACGTGAGCGGCTAAGGAGAGGGACATGGACGCGCAGGTCAAGTTCTTGCTCGGCGAGCGAGACATCCCCACGCACTGGGTCAACCTGATGGCCGACCTCCCCGGGGACGCACCCCCGCCCCTCCATCCCGGGACCAAGGCGCCGGCCGGACCAGACGATCTGGCGCCGCTGTTCCCGATGGAGCTGATCCTCCAGGAGGTGTCGGCCGAGCCGGAGGTAGAGATCCCCGAGCCCGTCCGCGATGCCTACAAGCTGTGGCGGCCGACCCCCCTGTTCCGGGCCCGGCGCCTGGAGGCCGCGCTGGATACCCCGGCCCACATCTATTACAAGTACGAGGGTGGCTCGCCGCCCGGCTCTCACAAGGCCAACACGGCGGTGGCCCAGGCCTACGCCAACGCCGCCGCCGGGGTCCGCAAGCTGACCACCGAGACCGGCGCGGGTCAGTGGGGGTCAGCACTGTCGTTCGCCTGTCAGATGTTTGGGCTGGAGTGTGAGGTGTGGATGGTCGGCTCCAGCTATGACCAGAAGCCCTACCGGCGGTCGATGATCGAGACCTGGGGTGCCACCGTGCATCGCTCACCGTCGGATCTGACCGAGGCCGGACGGGCCCAGCGGGAGCACCCCACCGGATCGCTGGGTATCGCCATCTCCGAGGCCGTGGAGGTCGCCGTCCAGAACGAGGACGTCCATTACGCCCTGGGGTCAGTGCTCAACCACGTGCTGCTGCACCAGACGGTCATCGGCCAGGAGGCGCTGGCCCAGATGGAGATGGCGGGCGAATACCCGGACACGGTGATCGCCTGCGTCGGCGGCGGCTCCAACTTCGGCGGTCTCACCTTCCCGTTCCTGCGCCGGGTCATCCGGGATGGCGTCCGGACCCGGGTGATCGCCGCCGAGCCGGCCGCCTGCCCCACGCTGACCCGCGGTGTCTATGCCTACGACTTCGGCGACACCGCCGGCATGACGCCGCTGATGCCGATGTACACGCTGGGCCACGACTTCGTCCCCCCGCCGGTGCACGCCGGCGGGCTGCGCTACCACGGCGATTCTCCATTGGTGTGCGCCCTGGTCAAGGCGGGGATGGTCGACGCTCGGGCCTACCGGCAGAACGAGACGTTTGATGCCGCGGTGCGCTTCGCCCGCACCGAGGGGATCATCCCCGCGCCTGAACCGGCCCACGCCATCCGCGCGGTCATCGAGGAGGCCGAGGCCGCCCGGGAGGCCGGCGAGGAGCGGATCATCCTGTTCGGCCTGTGCGGGCACGGCCACTTCGATCTCAGCGCCTACGACGCCTACCTGGCCGGCCAGCTGGAGGACCCGGAGTTCTCAGAGTCCGACCGTGACGCCGCGCTGGCCGCGCTCCCGGAGGCCCCGGCGCTCGCCTGAGGCGCAGGTGTCACCTGGTGGTTGCCGAGCATCCATCAGGTGACACTCGGCGCGTGCCCACCCACAGCTGCACCATCACCGCAGCCCCGGTGGCGGCGGCAAACGCCGGCGCGGACCCGTGCGTGACCAGCACCGCCACCGTCGCACAGAACACGACAAACCCGGCCATCCCGGCCAGCATCCCGCGCAGGAGGACGACCGTCGCCTCCGCGCCCGCCTCGCGGTGGCTGAGCACGGCCAGGATCGAGGCCAGCACGGGCAGAGCGGCCAGCATGCCGCCGAGCACCGGCCCGGTGGCGCCGGCAATGACCGCCAGCGTCACCACCAGCCCGGCGGTGAGCGCCATCCGGGCCCGGATGCCCACCGACCGCTCCACCGCCACGGCGGCGGGCACCGGGTGGGCCGGCGCGGGCAGGCCCCGGTGGGCGGCCGCCAGCGACAGCACGGCCACGGCCACCCCCACCAGCGGCCCCGCGCCGCCGGCGATCGTCCCCACCACTCCGGACACCACCGCCGCCGCGACCCACCCGGCGAGGAGGCTCAACCGCCATCCCCGCCGCCCGCGGGTCGCCGTCCGCCCGTAGGCGAGAGCGAACGCGCTGAGGGCGACGAGGCCAAGCAGGGTTCCGGCCGCGGCGCGCGCGGCGAAGGCGGCACCGTGCGCGACGGCGAGGATGAACAGCACCGGCCCCACGATGGCCGGAAACGCGCTGACGACCCCGCCGGTGCGGGGACCCCAGCGGCGAGCGGCGAGGGTGGAGGCGGCGGTCAACAATGGGGCCGCCAGCAGGGCGACGAGAGTCTGGGTCATCGAGCAGGCAGGCTAGCCAAGGGTGCCCCGGGGCCCCCAGACGCCGCGCCGCAGCTTTCACGACACCGCGGCGCCGGCGTCCGCGATGCCACCATCCAGCAGCATCAGGGTTGCTCCTCCTCGAGCGCCTGCTTGGTGCGGGCAGAGTAGCGCGCCGGCCGGCTGCGCGTCCACACCCCTCTGACACGATCGCGGGCGAGGAAGGAGCACGGCGAGTCGCTGCGGCTGCCCTGCCTTCCCGGGGCCCTGCGGACCGGATCGGCCATCACCGAGCCGGCCAAGCTGGAGGCCCATCTCAAGGAGTTCCGCACCCGCGGCTACGCCACCGACGTTGAGGAGTTCGCCAAGAACCTGTACTGCGCGGCCGTCCCGGTGACCAACGACACCGGCGCGGTGGCCGGCTCGGTCGGTCTGGCCACCCGCACCCCAACGACGAGCTCACGCGGCTGATCCGGCTGGCCCGGCGGGCGGCCCTGACCATTTCCAGCGCCCTGCGCGGAGGCAGCCGGACGCGCATGTTCGACGGGCTGTCGTACCAGCCGGGAGTTACGCCGCCATTCCGACGGGGTGCGAACTCACGGCCACGGGCGGGCATGGCCAACCGGTGGGGCCGCCACGGCAGAGGTGACCGCATGCGTCTACGGGGCCGGCGACCCCGCCGGCGAGGACGGCCGCGGCAGCCCCTCGGCAAGGTCGCCGAACCCGGGAGCCAGCACCGCTCCGGGCTGCCCACCAGCTCCTCGGCGACGAGCGCCTCGGTGGTGAGCAGCAGGGCGGCGATGGAGACCGCGTTCTGGAGGGCGGACCGGGTCACCTCGGCGGCGTCGATGACGCCCGCCGGAATCATCTCCCCGTAGTCCCCGGTGAGCGCGTTCAGGCCCCAGCCGGGCGGAAGACTGCGCACGTGCTCCACCATGGCATCGCCGTCATGACCAGCGTTGCGGGCGATCCAGCGCAGCGGCTCGGACAGTGCGGCCCGGACGATGGCCGCAGCCTGGGCGGGCTCGGCGGCCGATCCGTTGGATTGAGCCAGCACGATCTCGGCGTTGACCAGCTCGGACCGGATCCGGGTGATCCGCATGTTGACGCCTCCGCATCGCCGGCGCCGTCCACGGGGTGGCGGTGGAGTTCGCCCACGTCGACTGCGCGCCCTCTCACGCCGACCTGGCTCCCCTGGCAGTGCTCTCCAACGCGGAGCCGCAGGGCATCTCCTACGCCCAGGCCCTGCATCCGGAGGCCGGGGCGGTGCTGCTGTGGGAGCGCCGGCCGGACCTCCGCGTCCGGGGCGCGGGGAACCACAACCAGCGGCTGTACCTCGATCGCGACTGGTGGGAGGGCTTTCACCCCGCGCTGAGCTCCGAGCCGGTGCGGCTGCTGGTGGGATGGCTGCTGTCCACCGACGGCGACGATCTCGTCCTCCAGCCCCGGGGCACCGAGCTGGAGCGGTTCCATGACGCCGTCGACCGCGCGCCCGCTGGCTGGCTGCCCGCGCTGGAGGAGTCCGGGTTCTGCCTGCTGATAGTGGGCGCCGGGATCGGCTTGGAGCGGCCGGCCACGGCCGAGATCCAGCGGGCCATCCGTGAGCACCGGGCGCTCATGGGCCTGGCGGAGTTTGAGCTATGACCCGCTGCGCCCCCCGCGGTCACCCCCCCATCCTGCGGCGTGCCGGAGTTGGCGCTCGCCGTTGTCCAGCAGTACAGTCACATCCGTTGCCACCGCTCAAGAGGGGAGCGCCAGATGTACGAGTCAGACGGTGAGAGGTACTTCGTCGTCGACGGTCACCTGCACTTCTGGGATGCCAGTCCAGAGAACTGGGTGAAGGGTCAAGAGCAGTACGCCAAGGGCTGGATTGAGTGCTTCCATGCCTACCAGGGCCTGGGACCCGCCGAGACGCACTGGCCGATCGAGAAGTTCCAGAAGTACACCGAGGAAGACCTCATGCGCGACGTGTTTGAGGAGGGGCACGTCGACGTGGGCATCTTCCAATCGACCTACCTGAAGTCCTGGTATACGACCGGCTTCAACACGGCGGAGAAGAACGCCACGCTGGCCGAGAAGTATCCGGACAAGCTGATCGTCAACGGCCGCTTCGATCCGCGGGAGGGCGAGAAGGGGCTCAAGCAGCTGGAGGAGGACGCCAAGCGCTACCAGCTCAAGGGCGTCAAGGTCTACACGGCCGAGTGGTACAACGGGTCCCGCGGCTGGTCGCTGAAGGATCCCGAGGCACAGTTCTTCCTGGAGAAGTGCCAGGAGCTGGGGATCAAGAACATCCACGCCCACAAGGGCCCGACCATCTGGCCCCTGGACAAGGACGCATTTGACGTCCGGGACGTCGATGTGGCGGCGACCAACTTCCCGGAGCTCAACTTCATCATCGAGCATGTCGGATTGCCGCGGATCGAGGACTTCTGCTTCATGGCCACGCAGGAGCCCAACGTCTACGCCGGCCTGGCGGTGGTGATCGGCGGCCTGATGCATGCGCGCCCGCGGTTCTTCAACAAGGTCATGGGCGAGCTGCTGTTCTGGGTGGGGGAGGACAAGATGCTGTTCGCCTCCGATTACGCCATCTGGGAGCCCAGGTGGCAGGTCGAGGGGTTGGTGGACTGGACGATGCCGGCCACCGAGGAGTACTCGGACTATCCGGCGGTCACCACGGCCACCAAGAAGAAGATCATGGGGCTCAACGCGGCCAAGCTCTACGGGATCCCGGTCCCGCCGGAGCTGCAGCTGCAGGACGAAGCGCCGGCGGCGAAGGAGGACGCCCAGCTCGTCGAG
This sequence comes from uncultured Solirubrobacteraceae bacterium, assembly GCA_963753235.1. Classification (GTDB taxonomy): domain Bacteria; phylum Actinomycetota; class Thermoleophilia; order Solirubrobacterales; family Solirubrobacteraceae; genus Palsa-465. Next base: position 311,203 of record CAVWBJ010000004.1, read on the forward strand.
TCGGCGTGACCTTGAAGCTGACAGCGGAGGTCGCCTCCGACGATCGGGATCTGGGGCCCCGGCGAGTGCTGGATGCGCTCGCCGAGGTCCACGACCCGGAGCTCGACGAGCCCATCACCGCGCTGGGGTTCGTGAGCTCGTGCCGGGTGACCCTGGAGGGTGACGTCGACGTGGTCCTGCGGCTGCCCACGCCGCAGTGCGCGCCCAACTTCGCCTTTCTGATGGCGGCCGACGCCCGCACCGCGGTCGGCCGGTTGCCGGAATGCCGCACGGTGACGGTGCGGCTCCAGGACCACTACACCGGCCGGGAGATCAACGATGCGCTGCGCCGGGGTGACGGCTTCACCGGCGCCTTTCCGGGCGAGACGGCTGACGACGACCTCGACGCGCTGCGTGAGCTGTTTCTCCGCAAGGCCCTGGTGGGACGCCAGTCCCGGCTGTGCGAATCGCTCCTGGCCGGTGGGTCCGATCCGGAGACGGTGGCGGCGCTGCGCCTCGGCGACCTGCCGGAGAGCCGCGACGCGGCCCGCTGCGCGGAGCTGCGGGACCGGCTGGGGATTGGGGGCGATTCCGATGCGCCGGCGTTCGTCCTGCCCACCGGGGAGCCGATCGCGGCCGGGGAGCTGCGGCGCTGGTTGCGCACCGCGCGGCTGATGCGGATCAGCCTGGAGGTCAACGGCGGCATCTGCCGGTCGCTGCTGCGGGTCCGCCACGGTGTGGAGATCGACGATCCCGAGGAGGTGGTTTAGGACATGAAGGCCGCCAGGTTGCACGCCTACCATCAGCCGCTCCAGCTCGACGAGATCGATGAGCCGGCGGCGGTGGGCCCGCTGGACGTCGTGGTGCGGATCGGGGCGGCCGGTCTGTGCCGGACCGACCTGCACATCCAGGAAGGGCAGTGGGCGGAGAAGTCCGGCGTGCAGCTTCCCTACACCCCCGGTCACGAGAACGCCGGTTGGGTGCATGCGGTCGGCTCGGCGGTGACCAACGTCGAGGTGGGCGACACCGTGATCGTTCACCCATTCATCTCCTGCGGGCTGTGCAGTCCCTGCCGGCGCGGCGACGACATGCACTGCATCAACGGCTCGTTTCCGGGGATCAACCGCGACGGCGGGTTTGCCGACTTCCTGCTCACCTCGGCCCGCTCGGTGGTCAAGCTGGACCCCAGCCTGGAGCCGAAGGACATCGCCGCGCTCGCCGACGCCGGCCTGACCGCCATCCACGCAGTCAAGAAGGCGATCCCGGTGCTCGGCGCCGGCAGTCATGCCGTCGTCATCGGCGCGGGCGGCCTCGGGCACATCGGAATTCAGTGCCTGAAGGCCTACACGCCCACCGAGATCATCGTCATTGATCCCTCCGAGCAGGCGCTGGCGCTGGCCGGGGAGATGGGCGCCGACCAGACGGTCAAGGTGGACGGCAACCACGTCGACACCGTCAAGGAGATGACCGACGGCTTCGGCGCCGAGGCGATCATCGACTTCGTCGGTGAGAAGGGCGCCATCCAGGACGGGATCGACATGGTGCGGGACGGCGGCTTCTACTACGTCATCGGCTACGGCGAGAACATCAACATCCCCACCATCGATGTCATCTCCCGGGAGATCTCGTTCATCGGCAACCTGGTCGGCACGTACACCGATCTGGTCGACCTCATGACCCTGACCGCCCAGGGCAAGGTCAGCCTGCATACCAGCACGTATCCACTGGACGCCATCAACGCCGCGATGGCCGACCTTGATGGAGGGCGCCTCCAGGGCCGCGGGATCCTCATCCCCAGCGCCGCCTGAGCGGCCTTCGCCACGCGGCCCTGCCCGGCCGCCGCGGATCGTCCCTGCGTCCAATTTCTCCAGCTGCGGCGGCGGGTAATCTGGGGCCGTGCCCGCGCACGACCCCCGGCTGCAGACTGGCGCCTACATCACCGACGGCATCGATCTGTTTGAGGTCATCGGCGTCCAGCGAGGACCGGGAGTGATGGGAGTTCGGACCGTCCGGATTCTGGTGGAGAACTGCCGCAACTTCCGGGCGCTGGAGTTCCTCCCAGACAAGATTGAGGCCGCCTTCCGGCTCGTCCGCCACCCGCCCCACCCGGCGGTGCCCGATCTGGTGGACGAGATCGCCTGGGATCCGGCGCTGGCCGCCTGAGCGGTCAGGTTGTGGACGGGTGCGGCGGATCCTGCGGCGTCGGGAAGTCGCCGTCGATGAGCTCAATCCGGTAACCGTCCGGATCGGCCACAAAGCAGATGCGAAACTCCTCGCGCCCGCCCGGGGCGTAGGGCGCGCGCTCGGGCGTGACCCCGGCCTCGGCCAGCTGCGCCAGCAGGCCGTCCAGATCGTCGACCTCCAGCGCCATGTGGTTGTAGCCCTCGCCGAGGTCGTACGGATCCTCCCGGCCGACGTTCACGGTGAGCTCCAGCACGTCCCCGCCGCCCGGCAGCCCCAGGTACACGTTGTAGGCCGACGCAAAGTTGAGCCGCCCGCGGGGCTCGAAGCCGAGCCGCCGGTAGAACTCGGTGGAGCTGTCGATGTCACGGACGCGGATGCAGGTGTGGACGTATCTGGCGCTCATGACGACGAGCATAACCCCGCAGAGTCGTAAGAATGGCGGGAATGACCGTCGACCGTGAGCCTCCGCCCCCGCCCCTGGGCGAGCTGTCCATCCTCGATTTCTCCCGCGTCCTGGCGGGTCCGTTCGCCACGATGATGCTCGCCGACCTCGGCGCCACGGTGACCAAGGTGGAGCGGCCCGGAATCGGCGATGAGACGCGGGCCTGGGGTCCCCCCTATGACGATCAGGGGCAGGCCACCTACTTCGATGCGGTCAACCGCAACAAGGCCAGCATCGTCCTCGACCTGTCTCACGACGCCGGCCGGGAGCGGGCCCGGGTGCTGGCGCTCCAGGCCGACGTGCTGGTGGAGAACTTCCGCCCCGGGGTCATGGATCGTCTCGGCCTTGGCTATGACCAGCTCGGTCCGGCGCACCCGGGGCTGGTCTACTGCTCCATCACCGGGTTCGGCGCGGGAGCCGGCTCCGCGCTGCCCGGGTATGACCTCCTGGTGCAGGCCCTGGGCGGCCTGATGAGCATCACCGGCGCGCCGGACGGCGAGCCCCAGAAGGTGGGTGTGGCCCTCGTCGACATCCTCGCCGGGCTGTTCGCCTCCGTCGGCATCCTGGCCGCGCTGCGCCACCGCGACCGCACCGGAGAGGGACAGCGCGTGGAGGTCAACCTGCTCTCGTCGCTGCTGGCGGCGCTCGTCAACCAGGCATCCGGGTACACCATCGCCGGAGTGGTGCCCGGCCGGATGGGCAACGCCCATCCCAGCATCTCGCCCTATGAGCTGTACGAGACCGCGGCCGGGGAACTCGTTCTCGCCGTCGGCAACGACCGCCAGTTCGCCGCCCTGTGCGAGGTGCTCGGTGTCCCGGAGCTGGCGGACGATCCTCGCTTCGCCTCCAACTCTGCCCGGGTGACCAACCGGGCTCAGCTGCGCCAGGCGCTGGTGGGACGCCTGGCGGAGGCGCCGGCCGCGGACTGGGCGCGCCGCCTCACCGCCGTGCGCGTCCCGGCGGGAGAGGTCAACGACCTGCGCGGGGCCTTTGAGCTGGCCCGGGCGCTCGGGCTGGCGCCCACGGTGCAGCTACCCCGGCCGGATGGCTCGGCGGTGGCGCTGACCCGCAATCCGATCATGCTGTCGCGCACACCGCCCAGCTATCGCAGCGCGCCGCCTCCGCTGCCGGAGGCGGGCTGAAAACCGGTCAGGCGGCGAGCTCGCGCTCGGCGCGCAGCCAGTTGCCGAACTCGTCGCGGCTGCCCTCTTCCAGATAGATGAAGTAGGCGCGCTCGGAGATCTGAGCGTGGGTGGGCCGGCGGCGCCGCGTCCGCGGCTTGGTGGCGCCGGCACGCTGGCGGGGCGAGGCGGTGCGCTGCTTGGTGCCGATCGTCTTGGTGCTGGGCATATATCAGTCCTCCACGTGCGATTCCGGGGTTGTGGCGGAGGTGTTCGACGGACCGTCCGCCGCCCCTTCCGACGGCCGCTCGACGTTGCGGGCCACCGTCTGATGGCTGCGATCGTCGGCCGGCACCCGCCGGACGGTCAGGTCAAAGGCAGCGCTGCGCACCCGCTCCCCGCGCTGCTCGCGCTCCAGCGCCAGCTCGGTGAACGTCTGCATCCGGCGGTCGGTGCTGTCCAGGAACAGCGCGCGTTCATGCCGGCGCAGGACCCAGAAGCCGATCCGCACAAACGGGTTGGGGATGGGCGCGGGGCGGGAGACCGCGTGGACCCGGAACTCCACCTCGCCGGTGCCCAGCCACTTCCAGACCTGCCAGTCCATCTGGCCCTGCTCCACATGGCCCTGCAGGGTCCGGTACGCCCAGCCGTATACCCGCGCCCGGTCTCCGTCCCGGTGACGCACCTCGTCATAGACGGCCACCACCCGCACGCCCACGTAGATGCGGAGAAGGCCGAGCGCCCGGAGCTCCAGCAGCATCTCCCGCCCCTGGAGCGGCCGCTCCGGGTCATAGTGAGCCCGGACCATTGAGGGGTCGGCGAACTCATACCCGCGGATCAGCCGGCGGGCGATCTCCCAGCTGCCGTCGGGCACCGGATCTCCGGGCGGTTCGGAGGGGAGCGGCTGGCGGCGGCGGTCGACATTCCAGCCGGGCGGCGGGTGCTGCACGTCAAGGGCCTCGGCGTCGTAGTTGACCGGGGCGTCGGCCAGCTCGGCCAGCCGCTGCCGGATCCGCGCCCGGCCGGTCACGCGGGCGCGCGCTCGACGCGCCGGGTGTCGATCTCAATCCCGCCGGTCATCCGCCCCCCGGCCAGGTCGACCACCCCCTCCAAAAACGAGATCCACATGTGCAGCTGGACCTCCTTGGCCATGCGCACGCGGTGGTACAGGAGGTCGGCGAGCCGGTCGGCGCTACGCGCCCAGGACTCGATCTCAAACGCCATCGGGTCACCGGCCACCGCCCGGAACTCGATCTGGCCCGCCTCCAGGTGTCCCTGGAGTGTGACCAGGCGGAACGACAGGTCGTCGACGGCGATCACCCGCACCGGGCCGTCCCAGGGGCCGGGCATGCGCACCACAAATTCGTCGCCGACGGCGACCGGCCCCTCGTCCCCCAGCACCCGCTGAAACCGGGCGAACTTGGTGGGCGCCGCGTCATTGAGATTGCTGATCAGCGCGCCCATCAGCCCCCGGTGATCAAGCCGGGCCTCGGCGATATGGGTCCGGTAGCGACGGTGAAACAGTGGGCCGCTGCCCTGGTCCGGACCCAGGATCTCGGCCCGGTCGACACCCTCCGGGAGGGGCGGCGGCAGGTGGTCGTCCTCGTTGTCCTCCAGGGTCTCGCGGCGATGCAGCGGGGTGATCCGCCACAGATAATCCCAGGAGGTGAGCGCCACCCCGACCGGCCAGGTGGCGGCGGTCAGCCATCGGCGTGTAGGCGAAGGTCTGCGGGGCATATGACAGTGAACTACCCCTCCTCGGACCGGAAATCTCCACGTGCTCGCTACGATCACCTCCACATGCTGACGAAATGGCTCTACCGGTGCGGCCTGCGCCCCTGGCAGATGCAGGCGGCCTCGTTCGGCTCCATCGGCCTGTGCATCGGACTCTGGATCCGGGCCAAGACCGTCGATCAGGAGGCGCGCGGTAACGCCGAGCGCCGGGCCCTGTTCGTCGGCCTGTGGCCGCCCACGTTCTGGCTCATCGGGGACTCGCTGGCCGGTCACGAGCCGGTCCGCCGGAGCGGGCTGCGAGGCCTGCGCCGGTGACGCCATCCCGGGCCCAGGGCGCGACGGCCGCCGTGCTCGGCCTGCGGATCGCCTACGGAGTGGGGCTCATCCTGGCCCCCCGGCGCCTCGGCCGTCGCTGGCTGGGGCCGGCGTCGGCGACCGCTCCGACCCAGGTCCCGCTCCGTGCCCTCGGAGCCCGTGAGGTGGTGCTGCACACGGGCGCGCTGGCCGCGGCGTGGCGCGGCCGGTCGGTCCGCCCGTGGCTGGCTGGAAGCGTCGCCGGCGACGCCACCGACCTCGTGGCCACGCTGGCGGGTCGCCGCCAGCTTCCCGCGTCGGCACCCCTGGCCACGCTGCTGGTCGCCGGCGGCTCCGCCCTGGTGTCGGTCGGCCTCGGCGTGGTCTCCGAGCGCTGACCGGCCGCCGGTGGCGCTCGCCTACGATCGCAGCGGTCGCGGCCCGGCGCTGGTGCTGCTCCATCCGCTCGGAGCCGACCGGCATGTATGGCGCCCGGTGGTCGACCTTCTGCGCGCGGAGCGAGACATCATCGCCATCGATCTCCCGGGATTCGGCCAGTCGCCGCCGCTGCCGGGCGAGGTGCCCCATCCGCGGCGCTTGGCCGAGGCGGTCGCCGCCCACCTGGCGGCCCTGGGGGTGGAGCGTCCACACGTGGCTGGAAACTCGCTGGGTGGCTGGGTGGCACTGGAGCTGGGACTGGCCGGCCTGGCCCGGTCGGTGACCGGGATTGCGCCGGCCGGTCTCTGGCCGGAGCCGCTGATGCCGACCAACGGCATGGCCCAGCGGGCCGCCCGGACTCTGCTGCCGCTGGTGGGCCCGATGACCGGGACGGGCGCCGGTCGGTGGCTGCTCCTGCGCGGCTCGATGGCCCACCCCCGGCGCGTCCCCCGGCGGGCGGCGGCCGATCTGGTCCGCGCCTACGCCCTGGCGCCCGGATTCTCGGCCGCCAACCAGGCCATGCGCGCCGGTCGCTTCGACGGGTTGGAGCGCATGCGCGTCCCGGTCACCCTGGTGTGGCCCGATCATGACCGGCTCATTCGCCGGCCGGTCTGGGTCCCGGACCGGATCACCAACGTCGTCCTGCCCGACAGCGGCCACGTACCCATGTGGGACGCCCCGGAGGGTCTGGCCCGGATTCTCATCCAGTCCAGCGGGGGCCGGCCGCAGGACAAGGCGCCGCCGGGCGTGCGCCCACCTGAGCTGGCCGAGCCCTAGCCCCCGGCCGGTGCCGGTCCGGCCCCCTCACAGCGCGCGCAGCGCCGCCGTCACCCCCGCCGCCAGCAGCACCACGATCGGCACCGACGTGCGCCGGGCGATGGCGATCCCGGCCACGGCCACGCCGCCCGCCCGGGCGTCGATGACCAGCGACCGGTGGTCGGTGGCAAAGGTCTCGGTGACGACGAGCGCCGCCAGCAGCGCCGGCGCCAGCATGGGAATGGTCCGTTCCAGGACTCCGGGCAGCGTGCGGCCGCCGAAGATGAGCGGTCCCACCGCCTTGATGATCGCGGTGCCCAGGAACAGCCCACCGATGGTGACCCAGACGACGGCGCTCATCCGCGCAACCCCAGGGTGGCGGCCAGCGCCGCGGCCACAATCGGCACACCCGCCGGGGTGAGCTGCGTCAGCCCCAGGGCGATTCCCGCGCCCAGGACCGCCACCGGGCGGGCCGCCGGGCGGCGCAGCTCGGAGGCCAGGAGCGCCAGGAAGAACGCCGGGAAGATCGCGTCGAGACCGAGCGCCTGGGGGTTGCCGATGGCGGCGCCGGCGATCGCCCCCCACACCGTTCCCAGCACCCATCCCGGGTACTGGACGGCCGTGGAGCCCAGCAGGAAGTCGACGTCGAAGCGGCCGTCCCCCCGGTGGGCGAGCGCCCAGGAGGCGTCCACCAGCGCCTGGCCGCGCAGGGCGCGCCCCAGACCGCCGTGGGCCAGCGAGGGCGCGAGGGCGATGCCCATGGGCACGAACCGCAGGTTGAGCAGGAGACCCGCGGTGATCGCCGCCGCGGCGCCCCCGCCCGCCGACAGCACCGCCAGAGCGGCGAACTGAGCCGATCCGGCGAATACGACCACCGACATGACGATCGCCGCCACCGGACCCATCACGGGCCGGGCGAGCACTCCGAATGAGAAGCCGAGGAGCAGCGACGCCACGCCATACGGCACGCCGGCGCGCAGGCCGGCCCGGACGGACTGGCTCACCCGTCCAGGCGCGCACGCGCCTGACGCAACCGCCGGGCCAGGCTCTCGCCGCTGGGGTCCGTGTAGACCGGCCCCGCCCCGTCGCTGATCAGCAGCTCCAGCAGCGCCACCCCGCGGGCGTAGGCCGGCCGTGGCTCACGGAGGGTGTGGGCCAGGCTGAGCATCTCGTCGCGATTGTGCCGGACGGCCTCGGCCACGGGCGGGGTGCGAAACCGGTACCCGGTCAGATCGGCGGTCCGGGCCGCCCGCTCCAGGTCGGCGGCCACCCGCATCCGCATCGCCCTCCCGGCCAACTGAGCCGCCCGGGCCGCCAGCAGCGCCGACCGGGCGGGGTCGGCACCGGCCGCAATCGCCCGGTCAAGCCGGCCGTGCCGGCCGCGGGCGAGCAGCTGCGTCCAGCGCCCTGGGGCCAACAGGCAAGCCGCATCCTCTACCATCCCCAACACCTCCGTAAAAGGTTTGCTGGTGTTGGATGTAACCTACTAAATGTCTATGTCGGTTTCAACCCCTCATCTCCCCCATGATCTGGGCCTCGTCGTCGACTTCGTCAACACCGTCGACCTGGAGACGCGGGTGGAGGAGCTGGCGGGCCCGGAACAGCTCGGCACCTGGCTGGCGGAGCGCGGGTTGCTCAGCCCGGAGGCGCCGGTGAGCGTGGCCGAGCACCGCGCGGGGCTGGAGTTGCGCGAGGCGCTGCGGGAGGTGCTCGGCGCGCACACCCACGGGGCGAGCGCGGTGTCGGCCCTGGCCGTGCTGGAGCGTGTGGCCGAGGCGGGTCGACTGTCGGTGGCCTTTCCGGGCGCAGACGGCGTGGCGATCGTCGCCCGGGCGCCGGGGGTGGCGGGCGCGCTGGCCCGGCTGCTGGTGCCGGTGGCCGAGGCGGGCGCCGACGGCAGCTGGCAGCGGGTCAAGGCCTGCGACGACGACGCCTGCCGGGCGGCGTTCTACGACCGCTCACGCAATCACTCCGGGCGCTGGTGCAACATGGCGATCTGCGGCAACCGCAGCAAGGTGCGGGCCTACCGGTCCAAGCGGGACCGGGGCGACGGAGCGGCCTAGACCTGGGCGGGCGCGGCGTCCGGCGGCCGGGCGCTCAGACACAGCGAGGCCGGGATCCCCACCAGCACGCACACCAGAGCGCCGATCAGCAGCGTCCGGTGGACGGTCGATGCCGTGAGCACTCCGGACAGAGCCGCGCCGGCCAGGCCGGCCCCGACGGCCGCTCCCAGCAGGCGCCCCACCGACAGCAGCGCCGAGGTCCGCCCGTGGGCAGCCAGCGGGGTGGCATTGAGCGCCGCCCGTGAGGTCGGCACAAACAGCATCCCCAGCCCCAGCCCCACCGGAATGAGAGGCAGGATGGTGAGCGCGGTGTCCAGTGGGAAGCCGGGAATGGCCAGGATGGCCAGGCCGATGGCGGCGCCGGCAAACCCCGCCAGCGCCGGCACCTTCTCGCCGTGTCGATCGACCAGCCGACCGGCCAGCGGCGCGGCGACCCCGACCAGGAGGGCCACGATCACCAGGGCGCTGGAGGCGCCGAGCGCCGAGAAGCCGGCGACCCGCTGGAGATACTGCTCGGCGATCCAGAACGCCCCGATCATCACCGCAAACGTGAGCGCCGCGATCAGGGTCGCGGCCAGCACGATCCGGTTGAACGCCGGGTGGGCCTCCTTCGCATCGTTGCCGTGCACGATGGCCGGCAGGAGACGCTCGATGGCCAGCGCCGAGGCCACCGTCAGCGGCACCAGCGCCCACCACGCCGCCCGCCATCCGAACGCCACCGTGAGGACGCCCCCCAGCAACGGACCGATCAGGTTCGACATGCCGGCGCTGGCGCCCCAGATGCCCAGGGCACTTCCGCGGCGCTCCGGCGGAAAGCCGGATACGGCGCCGGCCAGGGCCGCCGGGCTGACCAGCCCGGCGCCCACGCCCTGGATCACGCGGGAGGCCAACAGCTCGCCGAAGCTGCCGGAAACGGCCCCGAACAGCGCGCCGAGGCCGAACACCACCAGGCCGATGAGCGCCAGCGGACGCGCCCCGAAGCGGTCCACCAGCTCGCCGCCCGGGAGCAGCACCAGCGCGTAGGCAGCGAAGTAGGCGCTGAGCACGATCGACGTCGTGCTCCCACTCACGTGGAGACCGTGCGCCATCGACGGGAGGGCGACGGTGATCAGGGTGCCGTCGAGCTGGAGGAGCGCCGCGGCGGCCGTACAGGCCGCCAGCCGGGTCCAGGCTGCGCGCGGCACCGGCGTCTTTTGTGGAGTGGACGCGTCGGCAGGCGGCGCGACCGTGGCTTCAGGCACAGCTCCAGTATCGCTCACTCGCTGCGGCGAACCGGTCACGGGGCTGACCGCACCTCCCCGGTAGCCTGCGGCAGTCGTGCAGCTCCGGGATTTCCGCCGCATTCTCCTGGTGGCCGCCACGGCTCTGGCCGCGGTGCTGATCGCCGTATCGGTCATCGCTGCCGTCCACCATTCCCGGGCGGCGTCGTCGGCCTCGGTGCCCGCACCCCTGGCCGCCGGGTCTGCTCTGCCCCGGCCGCGTCGGCTGCCGAGCTTCCGGCTCCTCGACGCGTCCGGGCGCCCGTTCTCGGTGCGTTCCTGGCGCGGGCACTGGGTGATCCTGGCCCCGTCGATGACGCTCTGCCATGAGGTCTGCCCCATGACCACCGCCGTGCTCAACGAGGTCCAGGCGGCGGTGCAGCGGGCGGGCCTGGCCGGCAAGGTGGTAGTGGCCACAGCCACGGTCGACCCGTGGCGGGACAGCCCCAGCCGGCTCCGGGACTACGCCCGGCTGAGCGGCGCCTCGTTTCAGATGCTCACCGGCAGTCAGGCCGAGATCCGCCGGCTGTGGGGGTTCTTCGGCGTGGCCTATCACCGCGTCGCCCAGGGCCACCCGCCGGACGTGGATTGGCTCACGCATCGGCCGGAGACCTTCGACGTCCAGCACACCGACGCGCTGTTCCTGATCGATCCCTCCGGACAGGAGCGGATCGCCGACGACGGGATGCCGCAGATCGGCGGCCGGCTTCCCGCCGCGCTGCAGAAGCTGCTCAACGACCAGGGGCGTCAGAACCTGGCCCACCCTCAGTTGGCCTGGTCAGCCACCGACGTGATGGACGACCTGTACTACCTGATGGGCCGCACCATCCCGGCGGCGTCGGTGTCCGCCGTCCACCCGCCCTCTCCGGCGAGGGCCCGGGCCCAGCTGGCCGGGTCGCCGGGGGCGCTGACGGCGCTGCATGCCCAGGCCGCCCGGCTGCTCGGCTCGGACGCCGAGCTTCACCAGCGGCTGCGCGGGCTGCGCGGCTATCCGGTGGTGATCAACGCCTGGGCTTCCTGGTGCGGACCGTGCCGCAGCGAGTTCCCGCTGTTTGCCGCGGCATCGGCGAAATACGGGCGGCGGGTGGCGTTCCTGGGCGTCAACGTCAACGACTCCTCGTCTGCTGCCCGCAGCTTCCTCGCCGCGCACCCGGTCAGCTATCCCAGCTACACCGGATCGCCGAGCTCGCTCAGCTGGCTGGCGCAGATCCAGGGCATGCCGACCACCATCTTCGTTGGCCGCACCGGCCGGGTGACCGCGGTGCACACCGGGCAGTACCAGACCGAGGCCACCCTGGAGGACGACATCGCCCGCTACACCGGGTAGCCCGACCCGCAATTGTTATGAATCACCTATGAATCTCCTGGTAATAACCCGCAAGTCTCTATCCTGACCCCCATGTCCTTTTCTCGTCAATACGCCCTGGACGACCGGACCTTCACCCGTGATCAGACGCGGGCGACCTTCGGTCAGGTCATGGGACTTGTCGCCCTGACGCTGGCATGCACCGCACTCGGGGCCTACGTGGGTCGCGACTTCACCGGCGGCGCCGGGATCTTCTTCCTGCTGGCCATGTTCGGCTGCGTCTTCGGTCTCAACATCGCCGCGGCCCGCGGGCATGAGCAGCTGGCCATCGCGCTGCTGTTCGGCCTGGGACTGATCCTGGGGATCGCGGTGGCCCCGCTGTTGGCGTACTACGCCAAGGCCAACCCGGCGGTCCTCTACGAGGCGGCCGGCACCACCGCCCTGTTTGTGGGCGCCTGCGGCGCCTACGGATACGCCACCCGGCGAGACCTCTCGTCCTGGTATCGGACGCTGTTCTGGGCCCTGCTCGCGCTGCTGGGGTTCGGCCTGGTGGCGCTGTTTGTAGCCATCCCGCACGCCAACATCATCTGGGCCGTCGCCGGGCTGGTCATCTTCGGCGGGTTCACGATCTTTGACTTCAACCGCCTCCGGCAGGGCCGGGTGGCGAGCTCGGTCCAGATCGCGGCCTCGATCTTCCTGGACGTGTTCAACGTCTTCTTGTTCATGCTCACACTGTTTGGCGGGGGCGGCTCCCGGCGCTGACCGGCGCCGTCGGCCGGGATCCAGAGTTGGTTCTGGCGCCGCCCGCCTGATGGGGCGGCGTCAGCTCTCGTCCTCCGCGACGTAATGGCGGCCGCCGCCCGCGTCCTCCCAGACGCGCATCACCTGGTGGGTGCGCGGATCGCGGAAGCGCTCCGCGGTCGGCCGCCAGTCGACCTCAGGCGCGGCGGCATCACCGTGTCCGCGCCCCCGAAGCGGCCGATCGCCGGCAGCGCCGGGCGACGCTCCAGCGGTCAGCGGCGGCAGGTCGGCCAGCGCGGCGGAGGCCTCCTCCCGCGTCTGGGCCGCCGCCACCAGGGCCACCCGGCGCTCCAGCTCCGGGATGTCGAGGCGACCGGCGGCGGCATGGGCGCTCAGCCGCTCGTAGAGCTGCTCGCGCTCTGCGTCGCCCAGGCGCACCGAGCGCTCCTCAGCCGGGCGTGACCTTGACGGCGGTCCCGTAGGCAACGATCTCGGTGAACTGCCCGCCGATCTCCGAGGAGTCAAAACGGACGGCGACGACCGCCTCCGCGCCCATCAGCCGGGCGTTGTCGACCATCCGATCGATGGCGTGGCGACGGGAGTCCTCCAGCAGCCGGGTGTACTGGGAGATCTCGCCGCGGCGCAGGGCCTTGAACGAGGAGGCGACGCTCCCGGCAAACCCCATGCTGCGCACCACCAATCCATACACGACGCCGATGTTCTCCGAGATCGTCACCCCGGGCAGCTCCAGCCCGGTGGTCATCGGCAGGCCGGCGGTGTGGGCGGGGTCGGCGGGGTCGGCCATCGGTCGCCAACGTATCAGCGACTCCCTGCTCGCGGCAACGCGCGCGTCGGAGGTCACCAGCTACCGTTGCAGGCAGCCCGATGCGCCGGCGACTCCCCCTGATCTCGCTTGCGCTGCTGGTCTGCGCCCTGCTGACTGCGGGGTGCGGCAGCAGCGTCACCAGCTCCAGCACATCTGCCGGCTCCAGCTCCGCCGCCGGGACCGCCACCAGCTCGGCCAGCTCATCGGCCTCGGGGAGCGCCACCCAGATCGGCTTTGAGGGCGTCCCCTTGGAACAGGGCCCGCAGCTGGCCCCGGCCGGCACCACCCAGACGGGCACCGTCAACGGCATCAAGTGTGCCCCCACCGAGCAGCTCGCCTACCACATCCATGCCCACCTGGCGGTGTTCGAGAACGGGACCCTGTACCAGCTTCCCGCCGGCGTCGGCATCCCGGGATCCACTGTCCAGCAGACCAACCAGGGGCCACTGGCCGCCGGCGGCCACTGCCTGTACTGGATGCACACCCACACCCCCGACGGCATCATCCATGTGGAATCCCCAACCAAGCGGATCTACACCCTGGGGGACTTCTTCGACATCTGGCACCAGCCGCTGAGCCACAGTGAGGTGGGCAAGCTGCACGGTGCCATCACCGCGTTTGTCAACGGCAAGCCGTGGACCAAGAACCCGCGCGCCATCCCGATCCTCCCCCACGAGAACATTCAGCTGGAGATCGGCCAGCCCACGCCGCCGATCATGTCGGTCAACTGGTCGCAGACCCAGCTGTAGCCCGGTGAACCGGGCGGGCCGTCAGCGGTAACCGCGGCGGTAGCGCCGGGAGATCTCGGCCGCCAGCACCCCCACCACCACGATGCCGGCGATGATGGTGAACCCGGTTCCCAGGTCCGCCACCGCCTCCAGCACCGGCTCGCCGATGTAGTAGCCGCCCACCCCCAGCACCAGCGTCCACACCGCCGCCGACGCCAGGTTGACCCCATGGTAGACCGACGGGCGAACCCGATGAACGCCGGCGATCACCGACGGGGTCATGACGATGGCGGTCACCGGATAGCGCTCAAAGATCCGCTCGCCCCGCTCCACCATCCGCACCCGCAGCGGCCGGAACGGCCCGGGGGCGGTGGCCACCCGGCGCCCGGCCATCAGACCGATCGCCCACCCCACTATGCCCCCGGCGACAGCGGTCACGAACGCCACGGCCAGGACGGTGGCCAGGTCAAGCTGGTGGCGGGCCGCCAGCACCGCGGCGGCCAGCAGCAGCGGTTCCCCCGGGCCGGGAACGCCGATCCAGCTGGCGAAGCAGGCCACGGCCAGGCCGACGTAGTCAAACGGCGGACCGTGGAAGTGGTGCTGGAGATGGATGTGGAGCAGCGCCGGCACCAGAAGAGCGAGCATTGCGGTGCCGGGTCGACGCACGGAGGCGATCGTGGCATACCGCCGGGCCGGATCCGTCCCGGTCGCCGCCGGGCCGACCGCGCCGCTCGGATAGGGCCCGCGGGGGAAACGTTGTCCATGTGGCCAATGCCGGGCCGGGAGCAGTCGCGCAGGATTGCGCGGCAATGTCGACATCGATCATCGTCTCCTACGACGGAACCACCCATGACGATGACGCGCTGGCCCTGGCGGGTCAGCTCGCCGCCGCCGGCGCCGGGGTGACCCTGTCGCTCGCCTACGTGCGCCACAGCCGGGAGTACGACCCCCGGCGAGAGGAAATCGGCGAGTACGATGCCGCCCGCCGCCTGGAGCAGGGCGCGGTCTGGTTGCAGGACCCGGACATCACCCGTCACGTGGTGACCGATCCCTCCACCAGCGCGGGGCTGGCGAAGCTGGCGGCCGACGAGGACGCCCAGCTGGTCCTGTTCGGCTCTGACTACCGCACGCCTCCCGGTCACGTCGAGCCCGGCGGTTCGGCCCAGGGCATGCTGGAGGGCGGCGCGGTCGCCGTGGGCGTGGCCCAGGCCGGGCTGCGTACCCATTCCACCGATCCGATTCGAACCATTCTGGTGTCCGGTGACGCCGGCGGTGCCGCCGCCCAGACCGCGGAGTCACTGGCCGCCGCTCTCGGCGCCGAGGTCATGTCCGGCGGCGGCGACGCCGACCTGATCCTCGTCGACTCCCAGACCGGTGCCCCGGAGGGTCGGATCGCTCTCGGCGGCGCTACCCGGGCCCGGCTGGACTCGGCGCGGGGTTCGGTGATTGTGCTGCCGCGCGGCCACGTCCTGGCGTTCTGAGCTGAGGGGTTGGCGGCCGCAGTTCGCTCCGGCGGGGCCCAGACCCGACCGTACACTCAGCTGATGCTGATCATCCCTCCCGGACACTGGCAGGAGGTCTCGCAGCCGCGGAGATTCGGCCGGCGGGAGAAGGGGCTGATGTGGCTGGGAATGGGCCTGCTGACGGCAATCGCGGTGGCCGTCGTCATCTCGTTCACCAGCGTGCAGCGGACATCGGGGAACGGCTGCGTCGATGTCAGCGCCGCCACCGTCATCGGAGGGTCCGAGCTGTACCGGTGCGGCAGCGCCGCCCGTGACCTGTGCACCACGCCCGGGGGTTCCAGCACCTCCAACCTGGCCTTCCGCCAGGCGCTGGCCGAGGCCTGCCGCAAGGCCGGTCTTCCCGTTCCCCGGCCCTGAGCCGCCGCCCCGGCGCCGGGCCCGCCGCGCGCGTTTTGCCTGCTCTCAAGCACTCCTTATCCATATGTCCAGAGCAGCCAGGTGATCGCTGGCCTCACGGCTATGGCTCGTGGGGCCGCCCTGGAGCAGCCTCTCGGTGTCAATTGGGGTCACCCGGCCCACCCACCGGTCCGCGAGCGCGGATGGTGTCCACGAAACGAAGGAGTTGCATGCCTCTCGAAGCGCCAACATGGCTCAGCGCGGGAGATACCTCATGGCAGATGACCGCCGCGACGCTGGTCGGGCTCATGAGCGTTCCGGGTCTGGTCGTGCTGTACGGCGGCGTGATGCAGAAGCGCTGGTCGATCAACAGCATGATGCTCACGTTCGCCGCGTTCTCGGTCGTCCTGATCATCTGGGTGCTGTACGCGTTCAAGATGGGTTTCGGCGACCCGTTCCATGGCCTGTCCCACTCAGGCTTCTTTGGGAACTTCGTCGGTAAGCCCGGTCCGGTGCTCAGCCCGACCCAGCTGCAGACACAGGCGAACGTTCCGCTGGTCGGCTCGCAGACATTCCCCAAGTCGACACTCGTCTACTTCCAGTTTGTGTTCGCTGGGATCACGCCGATCCTGATGCTGGGCTCCGTCCTGGGGCGGATCAACTTCAAGGCGTGGATCCCGCTGGTGATCCTGTGGTCCTCCATCGTCTACACCGTTGACGCCTTCCTGCTCTGGGGCGGCGGCTTCTTCGGTCACCACGGTGCGCTGGACTACTCGGGCGGGTACGTGATCCATCTCTCGGCCGGTGTGTCCGGGTTTGTGGCGGCGGCGGTGATCGGTCCACGCCTCCAGCGGGACCGCGAGGTCGATGCCCCCAACAACCTGGCCATGGTGGCCGTGGGCGCGGGCCTGCTCTGGCTCGGCTGGAACGGATTCAACGGCGGCGACCCGTACGCGTCGAACATGTCAGCGGCCGCCGCCATCTTGAACACCAACCTGTGTACCGCGGTGGCGTTCATGATCTGGGTGGCATGGGACTACATCACCGGGCGCAAGCCGAGCATGATCGGCGGGGTGAACGGCATGATCACCGGGTTGGTGGCGATCACGCCGGCGGCCGGGTATGTCAACGGCTGGGGCGCGATCCTCATCGGGATCATTGCCTCGACGCTGGTGTATTTCGCGCTCAACTACCTGAGCCGACTGCGCCCCTTCCGCAACGTCGACGACACGCTCGGTGTCATCTACACGCACGGCTTCGCCGGACTGGCGGGGGGGTTGTTGACCGGCATCTTCGCCGACCCGGGGATGGCCGTGTTCTACACGCAGAGCAAGGGGCATCTGATCCCGGCCGGCAGCACCGCCGGGGTTCTGTTTGGGAGCTGGACGCTGCTCAAATGGCAGGTGTTCGCCGGGGCGTGGGTGATCGTCTGGTCCGGCGCGGTCACGTTCATCCTGCTCAAGCTGGTGGGTCTGTTCGTGCCACTCCGCATGTCCGAGGAGGACATGGAGGTCGGCGATACGGCGGTGCACGGCCATGAGGTGTACCCGTCGGATGTGCCGTCGCTGGGGTACCCAACCGGGATCCCGGCACTGTCGGGCGACCCCGGGCACGCCGCCAGGACGCCTGCGTGACGCAGGTCCCCGTGGCTCCGGCCCGCGCGCGGCGTCGGCATGCGAGACGCGCAGCCGCCTGAGACAGAGCCACAGCCGGCGCCGGGACGGGGAGCGGGCTCAGCCCCTCCCCGTCCCACGCCGCCCTCCCCTCCGACGCCGCTCACCCTGATTGCCGGTGCGGTCGCCGGGGGCGACCTGCAGAGCGTCGCCGCCACGGCTGCCGAGGCGCTCGGCTGTCCGGTGGCGATCGCCATCCCCGCGCTGGGGGCGCCGGTGGTCGCGCCCCCGGCCGCGCTGTCGGATGCGGCGGTGGCGGCCATCGCCGGTCACGCCGAGGCGGCCGCCGCCGATGCCGGTTCTGGTGACGCGCTGGCGGACGACGCGGGGGCCGCCGACGCGGGGGCCGCCGAGACTCTGACCGCCGGCCGGATACCACCGGCGGGCGCGACCGTGCCCATCCGCATCGGCCAGCGGACCGTCGGCGTCGTCGTCGCCGCCGCGGCCAGGGTGCCGGAGCGCGCCGCCTGGCTGGAGGCCACCGCCGCCGCGGCCTCGGTGGCCGCGGTCATGCGCGACGGCCAGGACGGCGAGGACGCCGCCTCCGACGCGGTTCTGCTCGCCGAGCTGATGGCGGGTCCACCCGGGGACCTGTCCGGCTTCTTGGTGCGCGCCCGGCGGCTGGGCTGCGACCTGACCGCCGGCGCCGTCGCGCTGAGCGCCCGGGGCGCAGCTCGGACCGAGGCGCTGGAGACGGGCATCGCCCGCGTCGCCCGCACCGCGGCCGGCCCGTCCGGCGCACTGGTTGCCGAGGTGCGCGCCGGGGTTCTGCTGGCATTGGCGCCGCTGGTGAACGGGGGAACGCCGGCGTCGGTGACCGAGCTGGCGGCGGTGCTGCGGGCGAGTGGCCTGGCGGTGGTCGCCTCAGCGCAGCGGCGGGATCCGGCACGCCTCCATGAGGCCGTGCGCGAGGCCGAGCTGCTGACCGAACTCGGCGTCACCGCCGGAGATGGGCCCGCCGGGCAGGACGACACCTTCCGTCTGCTCATCGGCGTCCTTCTCCACAACCGCGGCGAACTGGAGGAGCTGTGCCGCAACACGGTCACGCCGCTGTCGGACTACGACGCGCGCCATGACACCGATCTGATCGCCACCCTGCGCGCCTTCCTGGCCCACCACGGTTCCACCACCGAGACCGCCGACGCCATGAAGCTCCACCGCCACACGGTCGGCTACCGGCTGGCCCGGGTGTACGAGGTGTCTGGGTTGTCGCCGTATGAGTCCGACGGCCGAGAGCGACTCGGCCTCGGCCTCAAGGCCCATCAGATCCTGGAGGCGGCGGGGCGTCTGGCGGCACCGCCGGCCTGACCCGCCCCGCCCAACGGCGGGGTGTCAGCCGCGGACGATCTCGGCCACGGCGCGGAGGGTGGCGGCATCACCGCCGACGAGCAGGGTGGTGACGATGGAGTCCCGCCACGCCTCCAGGTCATGGCGGATCTTGTCCGCGGGACCGATGAGCGTGAGCTGCTCCACCAGCCGCGTGGGCACCGCGGCCGCGGCCTCGTCTTTGTGTCCGGCCAGGTACAGCTCCTGGATCTTCTCCACCTCGGCCTCATAGCCCATCCGGATGGCGACGTTGGCGTGAAAGTTCGTTCCCCGTGCCCCCATGCCGCCGAAGTAGAGCGCGTACATCGGCCGGAGCGCGTCGGCGGCCGCCTCCACGTCGTCGGTGATGATGACCGGGACGGTCGCCGCCACCGCAAACTCCTCCCGGCGGCAGTGTGCTCCCGGCCGCGCCAGGCCCTCGTCGAGCGCGTCCCGGTAGAAGCCGTCGTGGTACGGCGAGTAGAACAGGGCCAGCCATCCGTCGCACAGCTCCCCGGCCATGGCGATGTTCTTGGGCCCCTCGGCGGCGAGGTAGATGGGGATGTCGGAGCGCAGCGGGCGCAGGCTGGACTTCAGCGGCTTGCCCAGGCCGGTCCCGTCCGGAATGGGCAACGGGTAATGAGGGCCGTCGTTGGTCACCGGGCCCTGGCGAGCCCAGATGTCACGGAGGATGCCGATGTACTCCCGCATCCGGGCCAGGGGCTTGGCGAACGGCTGCCCGTACCAGCCCTCCACCACCTGGGGCCCGGACACTCCCAGGCCGAGGATGACCCGGCCGCCGCTCAGGTGATCCAGGGTCATCGCCGCCATGGCCGTGGCCGCGGGCGTCCGGGCCGAGATCTGCGCGATGGCGGTGCCCAGCTTGATCTGGCTGGTGGCGGAGCCCCACCAGGCGAGCGGCATCAGCGCATCCGAGCCGTAGGCCTCGGCGGTCCACACCGAGTCAAAGCCGAGCTCGTCGGCCGCCCGCACCGCCTCGGCGGCACCGGGTGGGGGTCCGCCGGGCCAATATCCGAGGTTGAGCCCGAGCTGCAGGTCACGCGCCATGCGCGCACCCTACCGACGGCGCAGCCGTTTCAGCCACCCGCCGGTCGGCTGCGGGGATGCGGGCGGCCGCGCCCGTCGCTCCCACTCCTCCCGCGTGGGCAGTCGCCCCGCCCGGCGGGCCTGCATCACGCACTGGGTGTGGGCATGCCGGCGGCGTCCGTGATCGCCCTCTGGGAACAGCAGCATGTGCTCGCTGAGTGCCGGCAGCAACTCGCCGCACAGCGGGCAGCGGTACGTGGCCGGCTTTCGGTTCTGGGCGCGGCGCACCTCCCACCAGCGGGTCGTGTTGGCCATTTGTCGAGAGGATGGCACCGCCGGGGCACCTCGTCGCTATCGTGCCCGCGAATGGAGCAACGGGATGAGCGGATCATCGTGGAGACCGACCGCCACCGGATCACCGGCAGCCTGCGCCTGCCCACCGACGGCTACCGCTCCCGGCTCACCGACTATCTCAACAGCTCCGAGCGAGAGTTCCTCGCTCTCACCGACGTCGAGCTGATCAGCCTGGAGGGCACGCCCCGGGTTGAGCGGCGTGACTTCGTCGCGCTCTCGCTGCGCCATATCGTCCTGGCGATGCCGGCCGACGAGGACGAACGCGCCGGCGTGGCCGCCCCCAGCTGACGCGCCACCGGAACGGAGGCGGGGCCGGGCCCAGCCGACGTGCCCACCAGAACGGAGGCGCGGGCGTCCCCAGCTAGAATTCCCGCCGTGGCGAGTCATGGCGCTGACGATCTGAGCGGGCTGAGCCGCAGCGACCGGCTGCGGGCCTCACCCCGCATGTTCGACAACGAACTGCTGGACAAGCTGTCCCGGGTCCACCCCGCAGTGCCGCCGATCCTGTTTGTGCCCGTGATCACCATTCTGCTCATCGAGGGCTTCGTCCACGGAGCGGGCGCCCTGACCGTCCTGTGGGTGCTGTGCGGTTACCTGTTCTGGACGCTGACCGAGTATTGGCTGCACCGGATCGTGTTTCACTTTGAGCCGGAGAAGGGAATCGGCGCCCGCCTGCACTGGATCATCCACGGCGTGCACCATGACCATCCCAACGACCCGATGCGGCTGGTCATGCCGCCGTCCGTGAGTATCCCGCTGGCTGCCCTGTTCGTCTGGGGATTCTCGGTGGTGCTCGGGACCCCGACCTTCCTGCCGTTCGGCGCCGGATTCCTGGCCGGCTACCTGGCCTACGACATGCTCCATTACCACGTGCACCATCACCGGCCCAAGACCGCCCTCGGGCGCCGGCTGCGTGAGCTGCACATGCGCCATCACTTCCAGAACCATGAGCGCGGCTACGGCGTCAGCGCCCCGTTCTGGGATCACGTCTTCGGCACCGCGCCGGGCAAGAAGCGCTGAACGCCGGGCGGCGGACGCTCTGGTGCGTCCGCCGCGGACCATCGTCAGCGGAGAGGGCGGGATTCGAACCCGCGATGGAGATTTCTCCCCATACTCGCTTAGCAGGCGAGTGCCTTCAGCCACTCGGCCACCTCTCCGAGAGGCTTCGGCGAGTGTAAACCAGGCTCTGACGTGGCACCATCCGCAGCGGCTACCATGGCCGCCGGTCCAGGAGGGGTGGCAGAGCGGTCGAATGCGCTGGTCTTGAAAACCAGAGTCCGTGCAAGCGGACCGCGGGTTCGAATCCCGCCCCCTCCGCTTTTTGCCCCGCACCGGCCGCATTCCCGCCACTCCGCCGGTGACCCACCCGCAGGGCGCCACACCGCCGGTCCCGGGGGGAGGCGAGCTGCACGCCCGTGGGGCTAAATGACAGCCGCCTCCCCGCCTGGGCTCGTGCCGGCGTATGCGTCGCTTGCGATCGCACAGCCCCCGGCAAACCTGTCGAGGTCCGGTGGTGGCGGAGCCACGGCCTCCGCTCGTCCGCCCGCATTCTCTGCCGCGGCGGCGAGCGCGTCAACCCGCCGAGGTTGGTTAGCAGCGGAAAGTGGTCCAAAGTTGGCGCTGCCGGACGGTTCCGGGGCGCAGTCAGCACGCTGACAGCCAAATGTGATCACTCACACTTAATCCCGCCCTAGCTTCTTGCGCTGACCGGTCGTAGCATGCGCCCGTGACCGATATCGCCGCCCCTCCTGACGCCGCCGCTGCCGCCGCTGCCGCCGCCCCGCAGGCGCCCCCGGCCGTCCCGCGGCCGGACTTTGAGATCGTCCCCCGCAAGGGCCTCATCGTGGTAGCAGTGGTGATGGCCGCCCTGATCGCCGCCATCGCGTCCAACAGCCTGTGGCCCCTGCAGTTCTTCCATGTGGCCGGCGGGGCCGCCTGGACCATCATCGACCTGTTCCTCGGCCTGGTGCTCGGTCCGATCATCGGCCGGATGTCGATCCCCGCGCGGGTCGAGTTCACCACCAAGTTGATGCCGAAGATGGTGCTGATCATGCCCACGGTGGTCACGGCCACGCTGGCCGCCGGCTGGCAGCTCTCGACCAAGCTCGGCACCAACCTCTCCAGCTACCCCCAGCACGGCTGGGTGGTGGCCAGCTTCATCGTCGTCGGCGTGATGGCGATCCTGGCCCTCGGACTGTTGGAGCCGGCGAACATCGCGGTCCTGTTTGAGCTCAAGAAGCCCCGGCCCAACCCGGCGGTGATTGAGCGCCTGATGAAGCGGTTCATCTACTGCGCCGGCGTGCTGGGCGCCATGCAGATCGTGACCCTGCTGATCATGACCAAGCTGGCGTCCTCATGAGCCGCGGCAAATACCCGCCGTTCACCGAACTGGGGATGCTGTCGCTCGCTCTGATCGTGGCCGGCGGCATCTACCTGTCGGCCCACATTCCCAACCACGTTCCGCTGGGGCCCGCGGTGGCATTGCTGGTCGCCTCCGCGCTGGTGCTCACGGCCAACCTGGTGCTGCTCACCCGGGTACCGGACTTCGCCTGGCCCCGCTTCTTTCAGGTGGCCAAGTGGGCTCTGCTTGCCTACGCCTTCACCGCGGGCATGATCCTCTACGCCTTCCTGGAGGACGGCCTGCGCGGCGGGACGCTGGTAATACTCACCCTCTCGCTGCTGGTCTACGCCATCCAGGTCCCCACCCTGATCGCCTTCACCGTCGCCCGCTGGGAGAACTCCGCGGTGGAGCCGGGGGACCCAGCCGCCGGGCACTAGCGGAGTGCCGCCCCGCCGCGGCGCGCCTCGCTGCGCTGGGCGGCGTTATCCTGATACCGGACGCGCCCGTAGCTCAGCTGGATAGAGCGTCGGTCTACGGAACCGAAGGTCGGGAGTTCGAATCTCTCCGGGCGCGCTTTACAAGCCCCGCTCAGCGGGGCTTTTTGTTGGCCGGGTGTGTGCCAACTCTGTGAAATGTCCCCGATATGTCCCGGGGATGGGCGTTGGATCATCTGCGTGACCGGGGTGTCAAGCCTCCGAGCGGCCACGTCTTCCGCGTGGAGCGAGCGCGCGGGCCGGTCTGGTATGCGAAGTACCGGCTGCCGGAAGGCCGCCAGGTCCAGAAGAAGCTCGGGCCGGCCTGGTCAGGGCGAGGGCGCCCGCCGACGGGCTACTTCACCAGGCGCCTGGCCGAGGACTGGCTGCGCGGGGTGCTCGACGAGGCGCGCCGGGGCACACTGCCCGGCGCGGTCAGGACCGGCGCGACGTTCGCCGACGCAGCGGCGGAGTTCCTCCGCTACGCCGAGCAGGACCGTGGGTGCAAGCCCTCCACGCTGCGCGACTACCGGTCGAATCTGGACGCCCACCTGCTGCCGACATTCGGCTCGCAGGCCCTGGAGTCGATCCCCGGCCGCGATCGACGCCTGGCGCGCCTCCCTCCCCGGCCTCTCGGCACGGACGAAGAACAAGCTGCTCGTCGTCATGCACGGCGTGTTTCGACGGGCTCAGCATGTCTGGAGCACTGGCGTCAAATCCCGTGGCCTCAGTCGAGAAGTATCGGCAGCGGTCAAGCGGCGACATCGATGTGTTCTCGCCTGAGGAGGTGCTCGCTCTCGTCCGCGCTGCCGGCTCGGTGCAGGACGGCGCCATCTACCTTGTCGCGGCCTTCACGGGTCTGCGCCGCGGCGAGTTGCTGGCGCTGCGCTGGCGTGACGTCGACTTCGCCGGCTCGGTCATCCGTGTGCGCGCCTCGTCGACTTTCCTGATGGCCGTGTCCCGCCGGGGGTCAGCTGTTCGTCATCACATCAAAGGCCGGCATCCGCGCCGGCCGCGACCGAAAGGGTGTAGGAGATGGCGAATTACATGTTCGCGTACAGCGGCGGCAACGGCGTGGCCGCCGATGAGGCCGAGCGCGACGCCCAGATGGCTAAGTGGGGTCAGTGGTTCGGACAGCTTGGCTCGGCCGTCGTCGACGGCGGTGCCCCGACCGGGATCGCCAAGACGGTCGGCTCGGGCGGCTCGGTCAGCGATGGCGGCTCGCGTAGCCTGACGGGCTACTCGATCGTGTCGGCCGCGAGCCTCGATTCGGCGGTCGAGCTGGCAAAGGGCTGCCCGGTCCTCGAGGTCGGTGGCGCAGTCGACGTCTACGAAGCGATCGCCATGTAAATGGGCGCACGGGTCCGCCGGGTCGGCGAGGGCCTTAGGGCCCGAGCGCGACCCGGTGCCGCGCGGCAAGTGAGCATCAGCTGACGATCGCCATTGCCTCTCAGACGGCGCTCGACCGGACGAGCGCAACGGCGACAAAGGCATCGTGGAAGTCGCCCACCCCGATGAGTGCAGGTCGCTGATACCGCTCATTCTGGACGGCGCCTCGTGCTCCCTCTGGGCTGCGAACCCCCAGGGGTCGCACCCGGAGCCCTACGGTCGGGGCCCAGCGACAAGCCGCTCGACCACGCCCCGGTCGTCCTTGCCGAGATCATGCTTGCCCTTACAGCCGTTGCCGTAGTGCGCGCAACGCAGCCACCACCCGAAGGCGTTATGGCCGAGGCTCATCGGGGCCTCGCAGTCGGGACACAGCCAAGCATCTGACCGGCTGGGGCGGTGCAGCAGGTCACTCGCGCCGACGCCGTACAGCCGATCAACAAGGCTGTCGCCGTCGATGAGCTCCATACCAACCTCTTGTGCCTCAGTCACCGCGGTTGGATAGAAGCCGGAGCTGGTGACCAAGATGCCGTCGGCGCCGGTGAGTCCTTGCCGTAGCAGCGTGCCGCCGAGCTTTCGCACCTCGTCGACGCCGAGGTCGCGGGCCGTCCATTGCTTGCATTGCACAAGGCGCGTGTTGGTGCCGCGCCTTAGGATGAGGTCGATGTTGCCATCGGCTTGGCCATGGCCGCCGGTATGAGCGACCTTCCATCCCTCGCGCTCGAAGAGCTCCTGGACGAGGGTCTCGAATTCGCGGCCGGACAGGCGCCGCAGGTTGGTGGTGAGCTGAAGTTGCTGGCGCCGGAGCCGCGCTTCGACGAACGGGATGGCACGCGCGAACAGAATCGTTCCGGCGAAGATCGCGCCCCCGGTGGCGAAGCCGACAAACTCGATCGTGTCGGCACTGAGCAGGATCGGCACAGCCAACCCCCACACCATGTAGACCGCGACGGCGCCGAACACGCTCTGGCCGGCGGTAAGGCCGCACAGTCGCTGGAGGACCCCGTCCAAGAGCTGTCCGAACCCCGCTCGTTTGGCCCGAGATGACCTAGCGATCGCAGTCACGTCGCCTGCATCGGCAGCGAAGCCACAGATCTTCAATCCCGGGGGGCGGCTCTTGACGGCCGGGCACGGACACCGTCGGACGCAAAACCTGTTGCCTTCCCCGGTATGGCCCGGCAGCGGCGCCGTGTGTCCCGAACCGTGTCCCGAAGTCGGCAATTTCGACCTGCGCTAACTGGAATGAGGCGGCCTCAACCGCCGGTATCTGCGGCAAATGCCCTGCAAATGGGGAACTACGGAACCGAAGGTCGGGAGTTCGAATCTCTCCGGGCGCGCTAGAAACAGGCTAACGGCGGGTTTTCTTGTGGCCACCGGCGCTTGCCGGCAGGTTCGGGGCCAAGGCGTGAACGTAGGGGCGAACAGGCACAGCCCTGGTTCCGACATGGCAGGTCGTGTTGAAGTGGCAGGAGTGGCGCTCAGACCGGACCGATGCGTTCGAAGCATTGGACATCGAGGTGTTGGCCAGGCGGGGGATCGGCGACACTAGCCCGCCTTGGATAAGGGTCGAGTTGGGCATAGACGCGCAGAGCGAGCAGGTGGCCCGCGATCGCGTACAGACTGCGCTTGGACGATGCGGCGCTGAGTGCCAAGTCCTGAGGATCGACGCCGGCTGAGATTGGCGCTCGGGGTTCAGCGCTGGCGCCGGATGACGGCCGCCGCCTCTCGCATGACGCGCGTTGCGGTCGGGCTGTGCGTGATGACGTCGGCGATGGACTGCGGGAGGGCGCAGGGCCGCAGCCGGGCGATCGCCCCCTCGACCGCGTCGGCGTCGACGGGGATGGCAGCAGCGCGTCGCGCCCGGGCGAAGCTCCGCAGACTGTCCGTCGGCAATCCGGGCCTTTAGTTCGGAGCGTGTCCGCCGCACACGGTTTGCCGTCTGAAGTGCTTGCAGGGATTGCGGACACACAGCCGGTGTTGTCAGCCTGCTCATCAGTCCTTCCCCGGTTCATCAGGGGTCCGCCGCTAGGCGGACCATTCGGAACGTTACGATGCCCGGGGCTTGCGCAATGTCGTACATGCGGCCGCCAATGGGGTTGTTGGTATTTCCGGGCTTTGCCCCAGCCAGGGCCGTTACAAACGAACCTCTTCCACTGCCTTGTAGTCCGTGCCGAGGGTTCCGCGGTCGGTCGCAAGGCTCGGTCCAGCGCGGCTGAGTGTTCATTTGCGCTATTTCGACGCTTTTTCGGGAGGCTCCGTTCATTTCCAACAGCCGCGGTGGTATCACGACCCGTAGCACAAGTGTGGAGGCAGGGGATATGGCGAATCAGCTATTTGCGGAAGCAATCGAACGGGCCACGGCCGCTGGGACATCGCTCGACGCGATCGATGAGAACATCATCGAGCCCGCGGCGCTCTCGCCCCGGCAGAAGGGCGCGCTTTTCCTGTTCGCCTATTCGCTGCGGCAGCGTGGCGAGCAGCGCCGCTACGCGCGGGAGTCGCTGTCAATGATGGGGATGTCGCCCGCGGGAGACTAGGCCGCCCGTGGGCGGCCTCTTTCCCGAAGCAGACTGTGGATGGAAGCCGCGATGCGCCCCTCTCGGCCCCAGCCCATGGTGCCACAACTGCTTGCAATCTGGTGACGCGGCGGATTAGGATCCTCACGGGGCAGTCTGCGGCGAAGCCGCTGATCGCGGATGGTTAAGTCAAGGGGGTCCGCTGGTGTTGAGCCGTTTTCTCGTCGGAGCCGCCATAGCGGCTGGTCTGCTGATGAGCGCGCCGGGGGCTGCCGGGGCCGCGACGCTGCCGCCGACGCTGGACGGCGAGGCGCTTGCGCAGCACACAATATGGAACGGGGGGACTGCTCCGGCGTGTGAGTCCGACGCCTTTCAATCGGGCGCGTCCTTCTGCGTAGACGGCACGGCGACGGGACCCTACCCCGGCACCTTTCACGAGGCGGGGACGTTTACCGTCGTCTCCACCGACCCGAACGCCAACCCGGACGAGAACTTCGGCGCCCTCACCTCCTACGTTGCGAGGTTCACAATCAACTCCCCGGTCGGCCAGGTAAGCGGCAGCGACATACTCAGCCCGTCAGGATCGTGGCAGTACTCAGGAGGAATCGGCGGTCACGACCAGACCCAGTATGCCGCGACTGGCTACTCCGCGATCATCTCGCTACCGGACGGCAGCACCTACTCTGACGCGGGGACAACCTCCGTCACTTTGGACATGTCTACGAGCGGCTATGCCAATTCGGCCGCTATTGACATCAGCGACGTGTTCACAGGGTCGGGCAACCCCGTGACGATGCTCACGCCACCAACGTTGACGCTATCGAATCTGGCTGCGACCGTGAGCGGATCAACGGTCAACGTGTCTGTCCACTCCTCACCGGCCATTGTCAACGTGACGCTCAGGGAGGGCGGGGCGAAGGTCGCGCCGGACGCCACTCCGGTCAACGGTGTTGCGAGCTGGACGCTGACCAATCTAGCTCCCGGCACGCACACACTTGCGGTCCAGGGCTGGGACTCGCCATCGGGCCAGCCAGGGAATCACTCAGGGGTCGACACGTTCGTCGTCACAGTCCCTCCGCCTCCAACTCCTACGCCACCTCCGCCTCCAACTCCTCCGCCACCTCCACCTCAGCCCACTACAACGTCAACCAACGTGATTGGGGTGGTGACCGCGCCATCGACTGGGGGGAACCCGCGGCCGATCTCCACCGCCCCAATCACTCCGATCCGATTGGTCCTGCCCGGCCGTCTCGGCATCGATGGTGTCCTCCGGCACCGCGGCTACACATGGACGATCACCGCACCCAAGCGAGGCCGACTCGTGGTGACCTGGTATCGCGACGGTCGGCTTATCGCCATCGGCCGTCAGCAGTTCGGCGCGGCCGGGCGAGTCAAGGTCAGGATCCGCTTGACCGCCACCGGCACGCGGCTGCTTCGCCCCCACCGAAGCCTGCGGGTGACCACCAAGGTGAGCTACACGCCGACTCGCGGGTCTGCCGTTTCGGTGACGCGGGTGCTCAAGCTGCTGAGGTGATCCGGCCGGTGCCCTGCTCCGATGCAGTATCAGACCACCCGGTCCAGGCCCGACTAGCCGAGGCCCGCGAGAGCCACATCAATCAACACGGCCTTCGGGGGCCAGCCGGGCTCCTGATCGCATCCCAGGAGATACTGCAGTCCCTCCTGCCGATGCCTGCTTAGTCGAGGAGCGGCCAACGCTCCGACCTTGACGCGCGGCGGCAGCCCGCTCTGCGCCCGTCTGAACTAACCGGCTCTGATGCGGGGCTCTTTGTTGGCCGCGCGTGTGCCAACTCTGTGAAATGTCCCCGGGATGGGCGCAGGATCATCTTCGTGACCGGGGTGTTCAAGCCTCCGAGCGGCCATGTCTTCCGCGTGGTGCGAGCACGCCCCTGGTCCCGGGCATGTTGGGCGCCCGCACCCAGTGCGTAGGGCTCGTCTCGGCTGGGCGCTGCGGAGCGGGGCGGACTGGCCGATACCGGACCTCGCTTCAGACCCGCGTCGGAGGAGCGGAGGTCAGGGGAGGGCCGTCAGGCCCTGCCGAACGCAGCCCCGAAGGGCGACCTTGACCGACGCGACGACCTGGGGCTCCACCACCCCCGGCTCCCGCGTGCCGGCTCCCACCCAGATCCAGCACTCTGAGGTGGGCTCGCGCGGGTCGGTCTCGCATCCGCCTGCGGACACGAAGGGTCGCGTGATGGCTGCGGGGGTCTTGGCAGCTTGACGCGGAGGACCTAGTGCGGTTCCAAGCCGGCGGACCGCCGGTGCGCCGCCCGACGGTCGCGCGTCGGTTGGGTTACGGCCGTAGACCCGCGCTGGCCGGGATGACGGGCGCTCGGCGCTGGTGGACGGTGTCCCCTGGCGCTGGATGATCGGCAGCGGAATCCCCTTGTGTGCCATCTCGATTGCGTGTGCGGGCCGCAGCTGGTGGGGCGCGAACCGAACCCGACGCCCCCCAGATCCGGCAGCTGATCGCCGGCTATGACGAGCACCGCTCCAGCGCGCTGCTCCTCGTCGAGTTCCGCCGACTCGCCCGGCGACCGCGCATCCCGCCTGGACCCGGTCGAACTTCGCAGCCTCGACGCCAGGCATCTCGACGCGGCGCGCCAGCCGCACCATGCCGGGAAGATCGATGCCGTGCTTACCCATGACCAGCGACTCCGGGCCGCGTGCTCTCATCCCGCCATCCCCGCCCGCAATCACTGAGAGCGGCCACCGGCATGACACAGCCGATGGTCGACGCCTGAAGGAGTCACGACGACGTCGTGGTCGCGAACTCGGTCGTGAGCTATGGCGACCTCAAGAAGATCAAAGCATTCGTGGTGCGATCGCCCCGTCGTGCCCGGGTTACGCCTATTGCGGCTACGTCGGGTCGTGCCTGCTTCCTGCGACAATCCAGCAGTCCTGGTCGGTGCGGGCTCGCTCTTTGTTCCGCGCCATGCAGGGCGCACGGGGCTTGGTGCTTGCGCGATGCCGGCGCGAGGATGTGTCCTGTGCGTGGGACGCGATGTAACGCGTTGGCGGCTGCGAGATCGGAGACCGCCAAGGCACCGAAGCTGGTTGTCGCCAGGACCGCCGCCACGGCCCAGGGGGTGGCGGCCGTGGCGAGGCGCTGGACCGCCCCGTCAACCGCCAGGCGTATGATCAGCCGAGTGTGCGAGCGTGCCTCGTGCGCGATGAGGTCATCGATCAGCGCCAAGATCTCGGGGCCGTGACCCTCGCGGACCTGGCGCGGGTAGAGCCGCAGGATCGCGCCGCCAAGACGGTGCCTCATGCGCCACCCAGAGCAATCCGCTCCAGCCCGAGGCTTGCGATGCGGGCAGATTCGGCCAGACGCTCGGCCAGCGCGGCTCGGCCCGCCGGGGTCAGCCTGTAGGGGTAGCGCCGGTCATCGGCCGGCAGACGCTGCACGAAGCCGTCGGCCTCGAGCTTGGTCAGCGCCCCGTATAACGTTCCGGGTGAGAGGGCAACACCGGAGAAGCTTTCGATGTCCTTGATCAGTGCATACCCGTGGCGATCACCGCCGGCCAGGCTGGTCAGCACAAGAACGCTGCGTTCGGGCAACCGCATGCGACTCAGAGTACGCCGATCCGGCCCGGCGGCCAGTAGGTGAAGAACGCGACGCCAATGATGTAGCGTTGCGGAACCGGACCCCAGTAGCGGCTGTCATCGGAGTCGCCGCGGTTGTCTCCCATCATGTAGTAGTTGCCGGCTGGGACCCGGATCGAACGAGAGAACGTGCATTCCGCCGCGCCACCGCAGGCGGTGATATAGGCGTCCGGCTCCTGCTTGCCGTTTCGGATCACGTGCCCGTCGATGATCCGCAGCACATCACCGGGGAGGCCGACGACGCGCTTGACGAAGGTCTGGGCTGACTCTCTCGCCAGCGGCCGATCACACGGTCGCGCCACCGCGGCCCCGCCCGCGCTGAACCCCTGCTGGGAGTTGGCACACTGGGCCGATCCGAGGTCTGCGCCGTGCGGTGGATGGAACACGACTATGTCTCCGACCCCGGGGTGCGTATCCATCCGGTTGACCAGGACCCGTTGTCCGAGCACCAGGGTCGGCAGCATTGATCCGCTGGGGATCTTGTACGGCTTGACCACGAACGCCTGTATCAGCAGGGCAAGCCCGACCGCCACGGCGACGGTGAGCACCAGCTCGAGAAGCGACCGCAGACGCCGCGCCGATGACTCGGATCTCGTTATAACGGTCTCCGAGTGTACTGAACTTAGGTGGCGGCTGCCCGGGGGGACTCACGACTTCTCGTCCAAGCAGCATCGGCAGCTGGATCGTGCTTGCCGCGAAGCGCGTGGACTTCAGCTTGGGCTCGTCCAAGGAGAGGCCACTGTGTTCATCCCACCGACGGCTCGGTACAGCCATCGGCTATGCGGAATCGCTGCTATCCCGGAGGCGGAACTCGCCGTCGCGCGACATCACTGTCCGCTCACCGACAGCGATCTCACCTAAGGTCAGCTGGTCATCAGGCATGAGATCAGCGTCGAGGCCCTCCTCCTCCTCCTCGGGAACTACCTCCGCGCGTTCCTGGAGACGACCGTCCGAGCGCAGTGGGAGACAGAAACATGCTGGCCCATCTTCCGCACCCGCGAGCAGCCGACCCGCAAGAGGACGGCCAGCCCCGGGAGGCGGTCCCTCCCAACGGTCCACAGGGGAAAGCCCGCACCCATGGTCCAGCGGGCCGGAGCCAATCAGAGGCGCCCCGCCGCACCCGCTCTGTCAGAACGACACCAATGCTGCTTCAGAGCGGCGTGTTCTAGGAACCGGGTAGGCATGACCGAATGGTGAGCTGCCGCGATTGGTTAGCCTCCGGCCTGTGGTGGGACGGTAGGTGATCGATCTCAGTGTTCCCTCGGTGGCTGAGCTGCACAGGCGGCGCAGCGAGAAGTGGGCGTTGTTTGACGATGACGTGCTCAGCGCGACGATCGCCGAGATGGACTTTCCGGTCGCCGCGCCGATCACCGAGGTGCTGCACGCCGCGATCGAGCGCAACGATCTTGGCTACGCGATGCCGGCGCCCGCGTCTCTCTGCGAGACGTTCGCCGGGTTTGCGGCCCGGCGGTTGGGTTGGATAGTCGATCCCGAGCAGGTGACGGTCGTGCCCGATGTGATGGCGGGGCTGGTGGAGCTCTGTCGCGCGATTGCCGAGCCGGGGGATGCTGTCGCCTTCGCGACCCCAGCCTATCCGCCGTTCTTTCGGGAGCTGAGAGCAGCCGGGTTGCGGCTCGTCTGCGTCGGGCTTTCCACCGACGGCGCCATCGACCTTGGCGAGCTCGATGACGCCCTCGCCCAGTCGGTCCGGATTCTTGTCCTCGCCAATCCTCACAATCCCACTGGTCGCGTGCTCCCTCGCGACGAGCTGGAGGCGATCGCCGAGCGCTGCGCGTCGACTGGCACATGGGTGCTGGCCGATGAGATCCACGCGCCTCTCGTCCTTCCCGGTGCTACCCACGTCCCTTGGCTGGAGGTCTCTGACGCCGCGCGACAGTTCGGCGTCTCGCTGACCTCGGCGTCGAAGGCCTTCAACTTGGCGGCACTCAAGACTGCGCTGGTCATCACCGCCCACGAGACGGCGCGGGAGCTCGTGCACCGAGTCGGCCCTCAGCATGATCACGCTGGCCTACTCGGCGAGATCGCCGCGGAAGCCGCGTTTCGCGACGGTGACGCGTGGCTCGACGCTGTGCTCGCGCAGCTAGACCGCAACCGCACGCAGCTTCAACGCGATCTCGCGGAGCGTCTGCCTCAGATCCGGCTGCGCCCACCGCAGGCCACGTATCTGGCCTGGCTCGACTGCACGCGGCTCGGCCTCGGGGATGAGCCCGCAGGCGCGTTCCTTGACCGGGGCCGAGTGGCCCTCGGGCGAGGGCTCGACTACGGGCGCCCAGGCGCCGGCTACGTGCGGCTGAACTTCGCCACCAGTCCTGAGCATCTGACCGACGCCGTCAGTCGCATGTCAGCGGCGCTTGACCAGTCCGCCGCGCCGTAGCCAGATCACAGATGCGTCAACCGACATCACTCTTGCCGCCCCCCCGGCGAAGGCAAGCGTCGGCCCACCATCAGCCAGAGGCTTCAGTTCGACATCGGCGGCATGCTTTCGGCAAGCGTGAGTTCGGTGGTAATGAATCGCGGTCCACGGCCGACCTGGCTGAGGGCATGCGGAAGCCACGGCTCTGCGTGATTCCGAGCCCGCGCGTGGAGGAGCGAGCTCAAGCGGCCCGGGGCGCCGCGCGCCGTCGCCGTCGCCGTCGCGGCCCTGGTGATCGCCATCGATGGTCAGAAGCCCTCTCGGATAGGCCTCTTTCAAAATCGGTCGCGGCGGGCTACGATGGGCTTGCCCGGGCCAAAAGGGGGCATTCATGGGTATCGGATTGCAGAGGGCTGTGGGGCGACGCCTCGTCGTCGCGATGGTGTTGTCGGTTCTTGCTGCACTTGTCGCGGCTGAAACGTCCAAGGCCGTGTCGATCACCGAGTTCCGGCTGCCGATCGCAAACAGCGGGCCGCTCGGAATCGCCCCGGGTGGCGACGGCAACATCTGGTTCACCGAGAACCGCGGCCACCGTTTTGGGCGCATCACGCCGGTGGGTAAGATCGACGACTTCTCGACCGGCTCGGGAATCAGCGCCGACGCGCTGCCGGCTCAGATGACCGTCGGGCCCGACGGCAAGCTCTGGTTCACGGAGGAGGCGCCGAGCCGTATCGCCCGCCTCAGCGTGACCGGTCCGGGCGGACCGCAGGCGACGGAGTTCACGGCGGGGATCACGCCCGGTTCTCAACCCGAGGGGATCACGGCCGGGCCTGACGGCAACCTCTGGTTCACGGAGTTCTCCGGGAGTCGCATCGGCCGCATCAGCACGAGCGGTGTGGTGAAGGAATTCAGCGCCGGGCTGACCCCGGGGAGCATGCCGCTCGGCATCGCCGCCGGACCGGACAACCTTCTGTGGTTCACCACGCTGCGCTTTCCGAACAACCCGGTGGTGAGAATGGATCTGCTCGGGACGCCGGCCGAGTTCACCCAGGGGATCACTCCTAGCAGCGAGCCGGCTCGGATCATCCGCGGCCCCGACGGCAACATGTGGTTCAGCGAGCAGACACAGAACACGATCGGGCGGATCACCGAGTCAGGCATCGTCACCGAGTTCTCGAAGGGCATCAGTCCTGGGGCCGGTCCGGTCGGCCTGACCGTCGGCCCCGACGGCAACATCTGGTTCGCCGAGTACGGCGGCTCGGCCGGGCGGCGTATCGGACGCATCACGCCATCCGGAGTGGTGACCGAATTCGGGGCCGGGATCACCGCGGCGCCCATCGAGATCACCCTCGGCCCGGACGGCAACATCTGGTTCACCGAGGAGTCCGGCAACGCCATCGGCCGGGTGCGGCTGGATCCGGAGGTGACCACAGGCGATGTTGGCGGCCTTGCTCCGAACCGCGCGACGCTGGCCGGCATCGTCAACACGATCGGTTCGGCCACGAGCTACACGTTCGAATACGGCCCCAGCTTCGCCTATGGCTCCGCAACGGCACCACGGATATTGACCGCGGGTGGCAACCCGGTGTCGGTCACTGCCGCTCTGGCCGATCTGCGGCCCAACACGCTTTACCACTACCGCTTGGTTGCAACAAACCGCCAGGGCACCGTCCAGGGCAGCGACCGCACGTTCACGACCACCCCAGGGGCGGTGATCGTCGGAGGCGGCAATCCGGGCTCGCAGGACCGCACCGGGCCGCGCATGGCGGTTGTCAGCCACGGCCTCACCCTCACCCGCTCAGGCAAGCTGAAAGTGACGCTGAAGTGTCCCCTCAGCGAACCCCTGGGCTGTCATGGCAGCGTGACACTCCTGACCGCGAAGGGTCGCAAGCGGCTGCGTCTGGGCCGGGCGAGCTTCCGCATCCCGGGCGGGCAGACGCGGATGGTGACGGTGCGCGTGACGAAGAGCGGCCGATCGCTCGTGCGCGCCAGACGGCGCCTCATCGTGTCGGTCGTCGTCATCGGAATCGACGCGTCCGGCAACCAGAAGCGGACCACCTCGCGTCGGACGCTGAGGAGCCAGTAGGCCGCCAGAGCGGACTCGTCGTCCTCCCGCGGAGGAATGCGATCGCCGGCGAGACACACCTGTCCGCGCCCTTCCGGTGGCTGTTGATCCTTCAGGCGGAGGCCTTCCAGGCGGACCGGCGCAGCCTGTGGAGCAGGAGTGGCGGTAGGAGGCCGACGAGCAAGGTCGCGGCGAGCAGCGCCAAGAGATAGGGCACCGTGGCGATGTGTCCAAGTTGGCTGGGCGGCAGCAGGCCGACCACGCCGGCGGTTGCAGAGGCGAGCATGCCGACGAGACAGATCGCCAGCAGCCCGGGCGCTCGGTAGCCACGCGGGTGTTCCGGCTGTCGCCGCCGCAGGTTGATCGCCGCCACGAACATGAGGACGTACATGATCAGGTAGACCTCGGTGGCCAGGGCAGCGAACACCCAGTAGGCGCGGGAGACCGCCGGCACCAGGGCGTAGAGCAATCCGATCAGGGTGATGGTGAGTCCCTGGGCGACCAGGATGTGGAGCTGAACGCCGTTGGAGTTGAGCTCCTGGAAGTAAGGCGGCAGGTAGCCACGCTCGCGGGCGATTTCCAGCACGCCGGTGGACGGGCCGGTGAGCCAGTCGAGCAGGCCGCTGAGCGAGGCGACCACCAGGCCGACGGCGATGATCGGCGTCAGCACGTTGAGCCCGAAATGATCAAGCAGGCTCCTGAACGCCTGCATGACGCCCGCGGTGAAGCTGATGTGCGAGGCGGGAACCGAGACCGAGATCGCCAGCGTCGGGAAGATGAAGACGAGCAGGATCAGGACCACGGCGAAGAGAGTCGCTTTGGGGAACTCCCGCGGGGCATCACCCAGCTCGTCGACATGGACGGCGTTGACCTCGACCCCGGCATAGAGGAAGAAGCTGTTGACGATGAGTACGACGCTCGTCAGCCCGTGCCACGCCGGGAGCACGTGGTGGGTGTTCAGCGGCGCCGCCGAGGCGTTGCCCTGCAGAAGGTAGATTGCGGCCAGGACAACAAGAAGCAGTCCGGGAATCAGCGTTCCGATGAAGATCCCATACGACGCGAGCCGACCGGCGGCGAGCAGCCCCCTGGCCGAGACCAGCACAGCCGACCAGAACAGGACGATGATCACCACGGTCGTGTAGAGGCCGCTGTGCGCCAAGCTGGGCGCGAACACGTACGCCAGCGTGCTCGCGACATAGGCGAGAAGTGCTGGGTAGTAGAAGGTCGTCTGGGCGAACTGACACCAGATGGCAACGAAGCCCATCTTGGGAGAGATCCCCTCCGACACCCACTTGTAGACGCCGCCGGGCCAGCCGGAGGCGAGCTCAGCGGATACCAGCGACGCCGGCAACAGGAACATGATCGCGGGCAGCACGTAGATCAGCATTGATGCGAGACCGAGGACGGCCGTCGCAGGCGTGGCGCCGAGATCGCCCACCGACCCCAGAGTCAGCATCGCCATCGCCAACCAGGCGAGTGTCGCCGTCGTCTTGGTGCGCGAACCAGCGCGGCGCTTGGCAGGATGCGGATCCGGCTGCTCGGATGTGGGCGTCATCTTCTCAGGGGGCTCATCAGCGCCGTGACAGCTCCGGCGAGGGATTCTCAGGCACACCGTCCGCCGAGCGTCGCCGAGCCGGGCTTGGAATCCGATTAGACCACGAGGTGCGCTGTGCCACCGAGGTCACGCGCAGCCGCCGGCCGCGCCCGGTGACGTCGCGCGCGACGAGCGTCCGTCACCGGACGGATGCGCCGACGCGGCGATGGACGGTCGGCTGACCGTCCGCGTAGATCGGGATGGGAGCGGCTGCGGCTGCCTTGGGACGGTCCGGGCGAGGGCCGTGCCCCCAGTGGCCCTTCGTTCTACGCGCTCCACCTGACCTTGGCATCGCAGCCGCGGGCAGCGCACGGGGCCGCGGCAGACCGGGCGTTTGGCGCCGCCGGAGCGGTCGATCGCGTCCCAGCTCGTGCGGCCGGTCGCGCGCCCACTTTGGCCGCGGGTGCCCTTTTAGACGGGACGCCCGGGTCGGCCGGCCGGTCTGACGCTCCGATCAATAGGTGGGTCTCAAGCGGGCCTTTGCCTTTGATTTCGATGAAGCCGCGTGGCTCCAGGTCGTAGCCCGCGCGCAGGCGGTCAAACGTGCGGGGGGTGACCTGGATCGCCCCGCGCGGCGCGAGGGACTGCATGCGGCTGGCGGTGTTCACCGTGTCGCCCCAGAGGTCGTAGATGAACTTCGCGCGGCCGATCACGCCCGCGATCACCGGACCGGTGTCGATTCCGATTCGCACCTCCAGCGGGAGACCGGTATCGGCGGCTACGCGCGCCAGCGCAGGCCTCATCGCAAGCGCCATGTCTGCGATCGCCTCGGTAGGCTGCTCGTGCGGCTGCGGGATGCCCGCAGCCACCATGTACGCGTCCCCGATCGTCTTGATCTTTTCGAGCCGGTGCCGCGCCGCGAGCTGATCCCAGGCCGCGAATACGCGGTCAAGGACGGCCACCAGTTCGTCCGGCGGGAGCCGCTCCGAAAGCGGCGTGAAGTCGGCGATGTCCGCGAACAGAACCGTCACGTCCTCGTGGGCATCGGCGATGACGCGGTCGTCCCGTTTGAGACGGACGGCCACGGACGCGGGCAACACGTTGCGGAGCAGGCGCTCGGACCTCGCGTGCTCGCGATCGCGCGCCTGCTCGAAGTGCCGCAGCAGCACGTACGCGACCGTCGTCACGCCCACCACGTTGAGCACGAAGAACGTGATCACGACACCGTCGGGGATGTGTGGCGCTCCGGCGGCCAGCGCGGGATCGATCGCCCCCGATGCCGCCACCAGCCCGGCGAAGGCGACGAGCCAAGGCGC
Organism: uncultured Solirubrobacteraceae bacterium; assembly: GCA_963753235.1. GTDB lineage: Bacteria > Actinomycetota > Thermoleophilia > Solirubrobacterales > Solirubrobacteraceae > Palsa-465. The sequence continues at coordinate 348,941 of CAVWBJ010000004.1, forward strand.
CGCCTGGCGCGTGCCGAGGAACAACAACGCGCCCAGCGGCGAAGTGAACGCCCATAGGCACACAGTGGAGGAGTTCCTGAACCCACCGAGGCTCCACTGCAGGGCGAATGGCAATACCAGGGTCAACCAGAGCTGGCTGTGTCTGAACCACTTGTAGCGATAAGTGCGAGCGAGCGCGATTAGCCCGAGGATGGAAGCGACCTGGTACGCGAGCGGGATCGCGGCCGACACCCACAGGCCAAGGGCCGCGAATGTCCCCACCCACACGAACGCCAAGCAGCCCATCAGCGCTGTGGACAGAACCAGCACCGTCTTGCGAAGGCGAAGCTCCTCTGAGTCCGAAGGCAAGACGCCGATCTCGGCCACGCGGCGCAACCACGCTGGGGGGAGGTGCGACTGCTTGCCAGCTCGCCGCTCAGCCATGTCTCAGGGGTGCGGTCGGGACCCACTTGGGCGGGGACGCGGCAGGAACGGGTGGAGCGGCCTCCTGTGCGGCTTCGCGCCATCCTTCACGGCCGTGCCTCAAAGACCAGGTTAAACGGCGTCTCGGCCACACGGCGGAAGTGGGTGAAACCACCCGCTTGAACGACCTCGCGGATCCTGGTCTCGCCTGCCTGCGCACCGAGCGCCAGCCCGACCTCCTGCGAGAGCGACGCGGGCGTGCACAGGAGGGTCGAGAACGCGTAGTAGGCGCGGCCGACGGAAGTGAGATTGTCCTCGACCCGGTCGCCGGCATGCGGCTCGGCGATCATCCAGGTGCCGTTGGGCTTCAGCGTCTGGAGTACGTGGCCCGCGGCGCCGACCGGGTCGCCCATGTCATGCAGGCAGTCGAACATCGTTACCAGGTCATAGCCGGACCCGGCGTACGCCGCCGCGGGCGCGATGTCGAAGCTGACGCGCTCGGCAACCCCCGCTTCCTGCGCACGCTGGCGGGCAGTCTCGATCGAGTGATCGTGATAGTCGTAGCCCGCGAACGTCGAGTTCGGGAACGCCCGCGCCATCAGGATCGTCGAGGCACCGTGACCGCAGCCGACATCCGCAACCCGCGCCCCTCGCTGGAGCTGACCCAGGACGCCATCGAGCGCCGGCAGCCACTCGGAGGTCAGGTGGGCGTTGTAGCCGGGGCGGAAGAATCGCTCGCAGCCCTCGTGCACGTCCTGGACGTGCTCGTGCCACCCAAACCCGTCGCCGCTGCGCGCTCTCTCGACGATCCGCGGCGAATCGATCACCGCACCGAGCGCGATCTGGAAGAACCCTGGCAGGTACGCCGGGCTGTCCGGATCGGCCAGCGCCACGGCCTGCTCCGGCGGTAGCGAGTAAGCGCCGCTGCCCGGATCGTAGGAGACGAAGCCGCCGGCCGCCTGGGCGTTCAACCACTCCCGCACATAGCGCTCGGCGGTGCCGCTGCGCTCCGCAAGCTCGGCCGGCGTCAGCCCCCCGGCTCCAGCGAGCGCCCGGTACAGGCCGAGCCTGTCGCCCATCACGACCAGAGCGGCGTTCAGCGTCGCGCCGACCTCGTCTACGGCCCGAAACACGAACTGCATCAGCTTCTCGCCGTCGACCTCGACGGCCTGCTCAACTGCACTCATGATGTCCTCCACGGTCGTTTGAGGCGCTAGCGAAGCTAGGCCGCCGTGGCGGATGGTTCATGAGGCATTCGCCCTATCTTCAGCTTGCGACCAGCTGGCTCACCAGGCCATGCCGCATGGCGAACAGGCTCGCCTCGGCGCGCGATGACACGCCGATTTTCATGTAGATGTGCTCGATGTGATTGCCGGCGGTCTTCGTGGAGATACACAGCCGCGCTGCGATCTGCTTGTTGGAGCTGCCGCACGACAGCAGCGAGAGCACCTCCACTTCCCTGGCTGTCAATCCGGCGGGCCACTCGCGCCTGCGCGAGACGGGCTGCCCCGCCGCCCCGAGCACGGCTTGGACCGCCTCGCCATCCAGACGGCAGGCTCTGACCTCCGCTTCCAGTAGCTGCGCGGCCCGGCCCGGCTCGTAGCGCGGACGGTGAGCCCGCGGCTCGCTCAGGGCCCGGTACACGTCAGCGGCCGCCAATAACCGCGCCGACGGGGACAGCGACCCCGCCGCCAGCCCCCGCGGATAGCCAGACCCGTCGAGCCGCTCGGCGTGCTTGGCGGCCAGCTCGGCGACGCCCGCCAGTGCAGGCGCGTGGGAGAACATCCGCAACGCATAGTACGGGTGCATCCGCACTCGCTCCAGCTCCACAGGGGACAGCTCCCCGGGCTTCTCCCAGATCGCATTCGAGACGCCCAGCCGCCCCAGATCGTGCACCAGCCCCGCCAGGCGAAGCTCGCGCACTTGCAGCTCGGAGAACCCCGAGCGCCGCGCCGCCGCGCACGCCAACTCCGCCACGCCGCGCGAATGGCCGGTCATGTACGGTGACTTCAGATCAGCCAAGTCCGAGATCGCCTCGAGGGCACCGTCCACCTCGGGACCCGACAGCGTCGGACGGAGCGCCGGCTCGGCGCCGATCACCTCATCCCAGCTCGTCGTCGCTTCAAGGCCCGCGAGCAGCCTGGGCGCGCCAGCACGGAGGCGATCGACCAGCCCGGGATCGAACTGCGTACCGCGCCGCAGAACCGCAGCCTCGACCGCCGCCTCGGCGCCACCCTGCCGCCGGCAATACTCAACGATCAACGCAAGCTGCACCAGCCGCGAAGCGATCGCGATCCGCTCCCCCTGCAAGCCCCTCGGGGTCCCCTTACCGTCCCAGCGCTCAAAGACCTGCAACAACGCCTGTGCGACCCTGTCGCCCAGGCCGAGTCCAACCGCGACACCGCCTGCGATCCGGCAATGAGTGTTCTCAAACGCCTCGGCAAGCTCGCGGCCCGAACCAATCAGTGACCCGAGCAGGCGCGTCCGGTGAGCCAAACCGCCGTCTCCGCCGAGGTGACGTAGAAGAAACCCGGCCCGCGCGGCTCCCACCATGTCAACCGGAAACCGGTCGGCCTTCAGCGCGATGTCATCCCCAAACCAGCGAACCTGCTCGTGCGCATCAGCATGACACCCAACCCAACCAAGCAGCGCCACGTAGTACACGACCGCCCGCTCCCGCTCATCGAGCCCGACGTCCTCAGCCAGCCTCAGGGCGATCCGGCACGAACGCAGCAGATGTTCCATCGGCTGGCCAAGGCCAAGATCCACCGCCAACGACAAGGCCGCCACTAACTCCGCCAGCCGAAGCTCGCCACCGTCGTCCACGACGCTCACAACCGCACACTGTAGGTCGCGAACCCGGGGCATGACCATAGTTTCCGAGGAGATTGCGGGCAGCCGGCGTCGCTGCCGTAGGCCGCCCGCCCGTCCAGCTAGGCAGCCTTGCGGCGCGACCGACGCCGATCAAACCGCCCGATCAACCGCCCGGCCTCAAGGCTTCGGCTGTAAGGAGATGCTCATCGCACCATGGTGGCCCCCTTTTGCGCAAGAGCGCAGTCGAGTAAAACGATTTGCATGGCTGTCGGCGCCACCGGCGATCTGGCTCCGGGCGGGTCGCCACTCGCCGCAGCTGCCGCGAGATGGAACGGGTCAAAATGGTCGATCCAGCACGTACCCCTTCCCCACGCCGCGCGAACGTCGGCTCTGAACAGCATCTCCTGCGTTTCTAGCACCGACTGCACCGTCGCCGGCGCTTGGAGCGCCAGCACCAGCGAAAGCGCCTGGTACAGCGGCGGCGCCTACTACTTCACCAAGACCCACGTCCTGATCGAACACTGGGGGGCAAACCGATAGCTGCGCCGCAAAGATCTACTCGGCCCGCGGCGGTCCCGGGCACTCAGCGCGCAGATGCCTGCCACTCAGCCGGACGATCGGCTTCCCCGTTGATCGACGGAGCCGCGGCCGTGCTCCAGCGACAGGACCAGCCGTGCCAACTCTTGACGCCGATGCGATCGGAGTGCCACCACGAACTGGGACGTCACCTCGTCCGTCTAACCGGCGACTCCTCGGTCGCCAAACCACTCGTGGAGCGCGCGTCGGCAGGAGGGCCAAGGCGATCGGCCAGCGCCGACGCCTGCCTATGCGCGGCCTCCGAGAGGCGCCGGCGCGGAACCCCACACCGGGACGAGGTGATCGATGCCGCGTCGAACGACTCGTCCTCAACGGCGGAGCGACAACACCCACAGGGTGGCATGCAGCACGAGCTGAGGGGACGTCGCGATCGGTAGCTCAGCGTTGACCGTTCAGGCGAGCCGCGATCAACCCCTTCCGGTCAAAGCCGATCGCTACGCACCCGCCGGAGGATGGGCATGACACCGCCGTGAAGTCCGAGCCTCGTGGGGCTTGGATTGTCTGTTTGAGCCAGCGCATCCCGTTCCACCGCGCGATGCGACCGTTCCCGACGCCGGTGCAGTTCTGGCTCGACGAGCATGCGACGTCGTTGAAGGCCCAGGTGTTGTTTGACTGAAAGCGCCACTTCGTCCCGTTCCAGAAGCCTAGGAGACCGGAGTTCCGACCGACTGCTCCGACCGCAAGGCAAGCCTGTCGCGTTGCGCAGGAGATTCGGGCGAGGGAGCCGTCGATGTTGATGGGGTCGTCCTTCCATCGCCGACCGTTCCAGTCTCTCGCGACCACGGTCGGTCCGGCCCCGTCAAAGAAACCCGCTCCCGTGGCGACACATGCGCTGAGACTGGGGCAAGACAGGCCGGTCAAGTCCATGCTGTCACTGCTGTTGGCCGGGGTCAGCTGATGGAGCTCCTGGATGACCCAGCCGCGCCCGTTCCAGTGCTCGGCCAGCACGTACCTGATGGGGCCCTCCGCGGTTTGCGCGTCCCCTACCGCCATGCAGGAAGACCGCAGGCGGCAGGACAGCGACGTCAGCTCGCCCCATGTGAGCTCAGAGCGAAGAGACAACACCGACATCGACCAAGCGGAACCGTTCCACTGCTCCGCAATCGGCTCTACGATCACCGGTGGCTCACCGGCGGAGTTATCGACGTTTATGTGGCCCACCGCGAGGCAGGACCGGCGAGATGTGCACGCCACCGCGCTGAGAAACGTGTTGGCGGAGCTCGGCGTTGCCTGGATCGACCATCGTGAGCCGTCCCACCGCTCAACAACCGCACCCGCGAGCGATCCGCCGGCTCCGACCGCGGTGCATGCCGAGGCCGAGCTGCACGAGATCCAGTTCATCGTTTGTACCCACGGAACGTCCCCTGGCGGGAACGGAAGCCGGTCGATCCTCCAGCGCGCCGCGAGCGCCGGCGACACTCCGAGTATGAGGAAGGCAAATGCAACAAGCAAACGGACCGCCCAACGCGAGCGGTCGAGCGTCGCGATCACCCCTCCGCCGATCCACTTGCCTCCACCTCGCTCACCTCGACGTACCGTCTTCGACGACGACGCCCCAGCAACACGGCACGTTACCAACGCCCCCGGCGGCGTACGCAATGCGCATCGCTCGTGGCCTACGAACTGGACCCGGTCGAGGACGAGGCGCGCGGCTCCCTGCACGCTGCTCATGCTTCGCTTTCTAGTGCCGCCCATCACTCCGGCGGCCCAGCCGCGCCTTGTCGTCAGTCCTCAGTCACTCGGCCCGTCGCTGTCCGGCAGCCTCGGCCGGCGGTCTGACGCCAGCCGCATGACGCAGAACCATCTCCAGGATCGGGATGACGCGCGGGCCTGGACACGGCGATGCTCGGAGGCGACGGATTTCGCATGGCGGAGACAGACCGCCGCCGGATCCAGCCACTCCCTGCGGCTGGAGCCGGGACCCCGCCGACTGGAACGTCGCCAATCCGATCGCGCGAGACGACGTGCGCTTCACGCAAGACTAATCGTCCGGCGTCATCGGCAAACCGCCAGGATGACGCGGAGTCGCTGCGAGCGGTGGGCGGGCGCCGCGCAGGGTGAGAACGCCGGTCCGCTCATGCACCGCGCGGGGCGGAGTCCTCGAGAAAGACCGCTACCAAGTCGCGGATCGACAGAACCCCGATGGGGTTATCGCCATCGACTACGGGTAGGTGGCGGTAGCCGCCGTGGATCATCAGGACGGCGGCATGCTCGAGCGTGTCGTCGGGCGCGATCGTCTCGGGGTTAGCGGTCATGCATTCGCCGACGACCGCGTCGTCGCGCAGGCCACGCGCAAAGGCGCGCATCAGGTCGCGCTCGGTCATGATCCCGGCGAGCCGTCCAGCCTCCATGACGAGGACCGCTCCGACGTTGCGCTCCGCCATCTGCTGGACCGCCGCGACCATCGGCACCCCCGCCTCTACGGTCAGTAGGTCGCGGGACATATGACGGTGAACGGCGGGCATGAGGCAGAGTCTAGGCGGGCACGGCGAGCCGGCGCCGGCGAACATGCGGCGCCGGCTATGAGATTGTGTCGCCGCGGGCTACACCACGGCAGCAAGCGACCGGACGAACCCGCGGATCAAATAGGCGAGGTCCAAATACCAGACACGCTCCAAATCATGCAGCGCAAGTCTTGCGGCCGGCGACAGAGAAGGACGATGGACGCACCGGGACATCAACCTGCTCCTCGCCAAACTCGAGACGCAGCGCTTATTCGAAAGCGCCGACAAGCGGTCATCCAATCGTCGCCAAAGCGCTCCCCAAGGTCGAAGTCAGGCGGAGGATCAAAGCAATCGCGGGCAACTGACACCGCTGGCGCTCGAATGCGGTCACGCGCGCCGGCAACCACGCGTTGTTGGATCACGCCTGCACCGGCCACGCCGTCGTCGTGCCCGTTTTCTTTTCTGAGCGGAAGCACGCGGCCTGGCCGTCAGGTCGCGGGTTCGTTCCTGATCAATAGCGACGTGGGCGTCGATGAAGGTCGCTGCTTCGGCGGACGGGCGGCGGTCTGGTGGACTGCGGGTCCCTCAATGCTGGCAGTGCTATCGGGGCAGAATGCTGGCCGACCGCCCAACGTCGCTTTGTAGACTGCGCCCGTGAGGCCCGGGTTTTGGAGATCGACGCGGTGAGCGCGGGCCGCGAGGCGGGGCATCGGCCGCTGCCGTCTGGGACCGTGACGTTCCTACTGACGGACGTCGAGGGCTCAACCCCGGGGTGGGATCGCGATCCGGATGGCATGGCGGTCGTCATGGGCCGCCAGGAAGTGATCCTCCACGGGGCGATCGAGCGCCATCGCGGGGTGCGCCCGGTGGAGCAGGGTGAGGGCGACAGCGTCGTTGCCGTGTTCGAGCGTGCCGCCGACGCGATTGGTGCCGCGCTGGACGCTCAGCTTGCGCTAACCGCGGAGCACTGGCCGGAGGGCCTGGAAGTACGAGTGCGGATGGCGCTGCACTCCGGCGATGCGCGGTTGCGTGGGGAGCGCAACTACGCCGGTCCGGTGCTGAATCGATGCGCCCGGCTGCGTGCGCTGGCGGCGGGCGGCCAGGTGTTCGTCTCTACGGCGACCCACGCGATCGTGGTCACCGAATTGCCGGCGGGAGTGTCCCTGGTGGAGATCGGGCGTCCGCAGTTGAAGGGCCTAGAGCGGGCGGAGCCGGTCTTCCAGCTCCGCCATGAGCGTCTTCCGGACATCGCCGCGCGGCTTTCCGACGTGGTGCCGGAGCTCGCGCGTCCGGCGCTGCCCGTGGGACTGGCGGCCTACGAGCGCGAGCCGTTGATCGGTCGCGAGCGCGAACTTGGCGTGCTGCGCGACGCGGTGGCGGCCGGTGCTGGGCGCCGGGCGGTCCTCGTGTTGGGCGAGCCGGGGATCGGCAAGACTCGGCTCGCGGCGGCCGTCGCCAGCGAGGCGCACGAGGCGGGGTCGATCGTGGCCTTGGCTCGGTGCCCGCCGGAGGTGACCGTCCCGTTCGAGCCGTGGGTGCGTGCGATCGGCGAGATCGCCGGCGCGGGCGATGACGTCTGGCGGCGAGAGCTCGCACGCTCGGGCGGCAGCGATCTGTGTGCACTGGTGCCCGAGCTCAACGAACACGCGATCGCAGCGGACGCCGCCGGGAGCAGAGCGGCGCCCGCCGAGGGCGGCCGCTACCGGGTGCTGCGCGGGATCGCCTCGGCGCTCGCGTGCGCGGCGGGCGATGCGCCCGTGATGGTCGTGCTCGACGATGCCCACTGGTGTGATCCGGCGTCGACGCAGGCGCTCGGCTATCTGCTCGAGTGTCCGCCGCCGGCCGGCCTGCTACTTCTCGCAACCGCTCGGGATCGCGAGCTGGGGCGGGCGCATCCGGTGTCGCGGCTCCTGGGCGGACTGCGGCGCACCCGGGATCTCAGCGAACTGCGGCTCGCCGGTCTGGACGCTGGCGGTCTGGCCACGCTGGTCGCGGCGCGAGTCGGGCGAGCGATCACGCCGGGGCTGGCGTCGCGCCTCCTGGCCCGCACGGCGGGAAACCCCTTCTTCGCCGCCGAGCTGGCCTGCGAGCTGGACGAGCGCGGGGCGCTGCGGGACGGCGCGGCGCTGGACGACGCACCAGTTCCCGACGCGGTCGCCGGGCTGGTGGAGGAGCGACTCGCTCGCGTGGCTCCGACCACCGCGCAACTGCTCGTCGCGATCGCCGCGATTGGCCCATCGGCGCGCGTGGCGCTCGGCGCCCGGGCCGCTGGAATGGAGCCGGCCGCGGCAGCGGCCGCGATCGCCGAGGCGGTGTCGGAGCGGCTGGTGGACGAGCTGCCGGCCCGCGAACCGGCGGTGGCGTTCCCGCACGCGCTCATCCGGGAGGCGCTCCTGGCTGAGCTTCACGGCGCGGCGAGCGCTCGGCTCCATCTGGCGATCGCCGAAGCGCTCGAGCAAGAGGCCGAGCCCGAGCCGACCGAAGTGGCCCGCCACCGCGCGCTCGCGGTGTCGATCACGGGCCCGCAGCCGGCCGTGAGCGCTCACCGGCACGCGGCGTCGGCGGCTGCGGTGAAGCACGATCACGAGCAGGCCGCCGTCCAGCTGCGTGGTGCGCTCGCCCTGGTCGACGCGGAGGACCGCGCAAGCCGCAGCGCGATCCTGCTGGAGTTGGGCGACCAGGAGCTGCTCGCCGCGTGCCTGCCGCGCGCTCGGGAGGCGTTCCGCGCGGCCGGTGACTCTGCGCGCGCCGCGGGCGACGTCGAGACGCTGGCGCGCGCCGCGCTCGGGTTCGCCGGCGGGGATATCGGCTTCGGCTGGGAGCTCCCGGGGGATGACCCGCGGGCGGTGGTCCTGCTGCGGGAGGCGATCGCCAAGCTCGGCGTGAGCGTGCCGCGGCTCGGGCTACAGATGACGAGCCGGCTCTGCTTCGCGCTCGCCTATGCCGAGGACGACGCCGAACTGGCGGCGCTCGTCGCCCACGCGGACGAGCTCAACCGCCGGCTGGCCACGGCCGAGGGGGCGGTCCTAGCCGGGCTTGCACGGATGACCGCTACGTTCGCCCGTTGCCCGGAGCGGCTCGGCTGGCTCGAGCGGTCGGACGGGTTCCTGGAGCTCGTCGGTGCGGCCGAGAGCTGCGGTCGCGACGAGCTGCTCCTCCGCGTGCTGCTGTGGGTGGCCTTCGCCCACTACGTGCACGCGCGGGTCGCCGAATGCGACGCGACCATCGCCCGGATCGAGGAGGTGGGGCAGCGGCTGAGCAGCCCGCGCTTCACCTGGGAGATCGACGTCGCTCACGCGTTCCGGGCGTTGGACAGCGGCGACCGGGTTCGCGGGGAGGAGCTTGCCCGCCGCGGCGGCGCGATCGTCCGCCGCCTACGCCCCGACATCCAGCTCTGCGTCGAGGGCTTGGCGCTCGTCATCGCGGCGTGGCTCTATGACGGTGACATCACAACCTTCGACGCGACGATGAACGGGTTGGTGGCCGCCTACCCCGAGTGGGGGTGGCTGGCGAGCGTCGACACGCTGGCCGCGGCCCTCAGGGGCGATCGCGATGTCGTCCGGGGGCGTCTTGCGACGCTCCTGGCTGACGATCTGGAGCCACTCCGACGCCCCGACGGGCACATTCCATGGGGGCTCTGCTGGCTCGCCGTGGCGGCGGTGATTGTGGGCGATCGCAGCGCGGCGGCCCGCCTGCGGTCGCTGTTCGAACCGCTCCGAGGTCTCCTGCCGATGAACTTCCCGGCGCTGGTGCTCGGCCACCCGCCTGAGTGGCACATCGGCCGGCTCGAGCTCCTGCTCGGGAACCCGGACGCCGCAGTCGTCGAGCTCCGAGTCGCGGTCAGCCGGGCGGAGACGCTCAACCTTGCGCTCCTACGTGCCTGGACTCAGGTCGATCTGGCGGTCGCGCTCCACCGCCGTGGCGGGGCAGGCGATCGGGACGAGGCGCGGGCCGTCCTCACGGAGGCGGAGGCGCGCGCAGCGCAGGTTGGCATGAAGTGGGTGATCGCCGAGGCCGCGACCGCACGTGCCGAACTGGACGGACAACCCGCGCCAACGCCGCCGAGGACCCCGGAGCGCTCGCGGCCCGTGCGCGCGCTCGCCGCTCGAACCGGTCGACGCGCGCTGGCGGCGTTGATCCGCGATCAGGACGACGAGACGTTGGAGCAGCGCTTCGTCCAGCCGCGACGGCAGCGCGCACTGTTGCGAGGGATGGTGCGCGGATTCCAACCGGCTTACGCTTCGGGCTTCCAGGGCGTGATCGCCTACGAGATCGAGCCGTTCGCGATCGCCCTGCCGTCCGACGCCCCCTGGCGGTGGGCGATCGAGGTCGACGCGCGGACCGGGCGCGCCCGGCTGCTGGAGCCGGCCCCGCTCGACGCCGCCGTGACGATCCACTTCGGCCTGGCCGACTGGCTGCGCGTCGCCGCCGGACTGACGACCCCACTCACCGCGATGGCCGCGGGACGGTGCAGCATCGAAGGTGACGTGCTCGTGGCGGCCCGACTCGAGACCATGTTCGGCGCTGTGTAGCGCGTTCCCGCGCTTAACGTGAAGACTCCAGCTCGCTGCTCGTTGTGTGGCAGTGAGCCAGGTGGAGCCTGGACGACGGGGCCGCGAAAGTGCTGCTTCCTGTTTGGCAGCGGACATCGCCGTAATCTCCGGTCGCGTCGCTGCTTCTGAGCAATCGCGAGAGGCTGGCGGCCCGCGGCGACAGTTCCGCTCGCTCACGAGAGCGGCCACGAGCTTGACATCTGCGAGGTGCTGAAGCCTGCCCCTGTCGGACAGCCTGGGCCACGAGCCTCAGCCCGAGCTCGTGACCGCTCTCCCCTTCCAGCGGTCGTCACGTGTCAGCCGCCGGGACCGGCGAGCCCGCGGTGGGTCGCCAAGGCGATCGCTCGCTTCGCGCGGGCGAGACCACGAGTGCGATCGTGCGCGACAACGGGCCGCTGATCACGACCGGCCGAACGCGAGGCGCGCCAGCGCGCGTCAGTCGGTGCGTGCGGGGACGTCGGTCAGGGTTCGTTGGTGATTCGGTAGCCGACGCCGGGGGTCGTGCGGATGACATCGGGCTCGCCGAGCTTGCGTCTGAGCCTGGCGATGGTGACCTTGACCGTGTTCGTGAACGGGTCGGCGTTCTCGTCCCATGCCTGCTCGAGGAGCATCTCGGCGCTGAGTCCCCCCGGAATGGCTCTGAGTAGGGCTTCCAGCACGGCGCGTTCCTTGGCGGTGAGGTGGATCGTGTGACCGTCACGCGTAACGGTCCCGGTCAGGGGGTCGAGAACAATCCCGCATGCCGCGAGTGTGCGGGGTTGGGCGGTAGGTTTGCGGCGGCCGAGCGCACGTATGCGCAAGACGAGCTCGGGGAAATGGAAGGGCTTTGGTAGGTAGTCGTCGGCGCCGAGTGCGAGCCCGGCGACGCGGTCTGGGGGGGTGCCCGCGGCGGTGAGCATCAGGATCATCGCCGGATCGGCTGAGGCGGTGATCATCTGGCAGAGCGTGTCGCCGTGGATTCCGGGGAGGTCGCGGTCGAGTACGACCACGTCGTAGGGGTGCAGGCCGACCTTTGCGGCGGCTTCGTGGCCGTCGTAGGCGACGTCAACGGCCATGCCCTGGTCACGTAGCCCCTCGGCGATGCGGTTGGCAAAGCGCGGCACGTCCTCGACGACGAGCACCCTCACGGCTGGTGTCCCGACGCGGGCGCGAGGGTCGCGGTTGCGAGCGTGAGCTCGACGCGAAGGCCGCCTCGCGGAAGGGCTTGCAGCTTGAGCCCGCCGCCGTGCGCCTGGGCGACCGCGGCGACGATCGAGAGCCCCAGCCCATGACCGTTCTGCGAGCCGGTGCGCTCTTGCCCAAGGCGCCTGAACGGCTGGGCGAGTTGCGCCACGGCCGCGTCGTCAAGGATCACGCCGGCGCTGTCGATCACCAGCCGTCCGCTTTCCCCGTCGTGCGCGAGAACGACCCGGATGGATCCGTGTGGTTGGTTGTAGCGGACCGCGTTCTCGATCACGTTTCCAACCATCCGTGCCAGCAGGGTCTCGCTCCCGAGGACGTGAACCGGGATGAGCTCCGTGTGGACCGCGATCTGGGAAGCCGTGATCTCCCTAGCGCGGGACGCGAGCGCGGTGACGACGAGCTGCTCAAGCGCTACGAGGGTCTGGTCGCCCGGCTCGTGATGCTGCGCGCGCGCGAGCACGAGGAAGCTTTCCAGCAGCCGATCGGCGTGATCGAGGTCCAGGCGGAGATCTGCGTCCAGCGCGCGTGTCTGCGCGGGCACACCCTCGGGTTTGGCGACGGCGACGTCGAGCGTCGTGCGCATCATCGCCAGTGGCGTGCGCAGCTCGTGCGAGGCGTTGGCAACGAACCGCCGCTGGGCCTCGAACGCCGCCTCGAGGCGTTCCAGCAGCCGATCGATGGTTTCGGCGAGCTCTCTCAGTTCATCGTGCGGTCCGCCCATCGCCAGCCGCTCGTGGAGATTGGTCTCCGAGATCTGTCGGGTGGTGGTGGTGATCGTGCGCAGCGGTCTCAGCACCCGTCCGGCGACGATCCACCCGAGCAGCGTCGAGGCGATCGCCATGATCGCCAACGCGATTGCTGACTCGATCTCCAACTGATTCAGATCGGCGATCTGCTGTTGAGAGCGAATGAAGCGCGAGGCCGCCTTGACCTGGGGCGGGACCGGCCCGAACTCACGGCCCAGGAACGATGACAGCAGGGGGTGGTTGGTGGTTGCATTGACAACCAGCGCGTAGGTGATCGCGAGCAGCGCCGCGCCGCAGCCGAGAAACAGAGCCCCGTAGAGCAACGTCAGACGCCAACGGACCGTCGTCTGCGGGCGACGCCAGCGAGACAGAAGCTTGCGCGTGGCGGTCATGTTTCGCGCGCGCTCGGCTCGCTGGGCGGACGCGGCATATACGTCAAGGGGTCGAGAATGCCCCACCGCAGGTTACAGCGACATAACACGGTTATCCCTGAGTAACCGGCGTCCGTGTATGACGACGCGAGAACGACGCCCCACAGCTCAACCGAGGTCCAGGACATGAACCGCCCAGAGCCCACCACCCCGATCGGCTGTCCAACCCGGCGTCACGGCGTCCTCATCAGCGCGCGACCACACCCACACCGCCGATGCTTAGCGATAGCGCTCGCCGCATTGAGCTCCGCACTCGCGCTGGCCGCCTGCGGAGGCTCGAGCAAGCCGAGTAGCACCAGCAAGGGTCCGTCGAGCGTCGGGAGCCCTTCGAGCTTCGCGAAAGCCCAACTCGCGGCCGCGCGTTGCATACGTTCGCACGGGGTGCCGAACTTCCCGGACCCGACCTTCGGCGCTGGCGGCGCCCAGGTCAACCTCCAAACCCCGCCGGGTGTGCTGACCTCAGCGGCGTTCGCGCTGGCTCAGAAGGAGTGCGCGAAGCGAGGCTTGCAGCTCGCCGGCTACGTCGCCGATTCTGAAAAGCCGTCCAGCGCCACCATGACGCAGATGCGGGCGCTTGCCAAATGCATCCGCGCCCACGGAGTGGCGAACTTCCCCGATCCGAGGGCGACCTACCCCCCCAACCCCGCCAGCTACGGCTCTGTGGCGACCATGAACGGCGCGATCTGGGCAATCCCAAAGTCGATCGACCCCCAGGCGCCCGCGGTCAAAAGGGCAGCGACCGCCTGCGGCCCCACCGCAGCCGCCGTGGTCGGCCCCTGACGCTACGAGACCTGCGATCGCGAGCGCCGCGCTCCCGGGGACAGCGACCCAAGGAGAGGGCCGTCAAGCCACTTTCATGTAGAGGACGAAACGGCGAGCCCGAGATAAGCACGAACGACCACCGGGCAGAGGCACCAGCCACACCGTGATCGGCCCGGGGCAAAGACGATCCGACCGCGACTGGCTCGAGAGCCAGCAGTCCGAGGGTCGCCGGCACCCGCGGCGCTCGCCCGGTAGTGACCAGCCAGCCCGTCGTCTCACGCACGATCGCATTCGTGTTCTCCCCCGCGCGACGCTGACTATCGCCTCGGCGACAAGGGACTCGCCCCCAATGTCGGACCGTGTGCTCCGCCGACCTGGTGGAGCACTTCTACTCTCGTCAGCTGATCTTCAGCGATCCGGCGCGAGCGACGTGGGTGGACCCGGACCGTCGCCAGCTCCCGGCGCTCCGCTAGCCGTGCCCCATCGCGAGCAACGCAACGTCGGGGCGCCGGTGGGTGGTTCACCGAGCGGTTGGCGCCCGCGCGTCAGCTGTGAGATGGTCTGCCTCCTCATGGCCGACTTCGATCCGAGCTGACCCGATGTCCGTGGATCCCTCAGAGGGAGATCCCCCCGGGCCCCGGATCGCATCAGGCGTGCGTAACGCCCTGGCCTGGATAGAGGAGGCCGTCTACATCATCGTCGGCCTGCTGCTGCTGGTGGCGGGCGTCCTGGTCGTCGTCGGGACGGTCAGCGGTTTGATCGGCTCCATCAACGCTCGCCAGAGCGCGGTGAACATCGGGATCCTCCTGCTCGACCGCATCCTGCTGTTGCTGATCGTCGCCGAGCTGATGCACACCCTGCGCTTTGTCGTGCTGCGCGGCAGGATCGTCGTGGAGCCGTTCTTGTTCGTTGGCCTCATCGCCGTGGTCCGCCGTGTTTTGATCATCACCGCTGAGCTGGAGCACGTATCCCTGTCCGGCCGTGCACTGACCAACGCGCTCCTTGAGCTGGGGTTGCTGGGGGTGCTGGCCCTGGCGCTCGCCGTATCCATCTTCCTGGTCAGACGGAGCGGCCCCCCTGGTTACGACCCCGCGCTCGGCAGCGAGTAGCCGCCCTCCGCAGAGGATGTGCTCAGACGGCGGGTAAGGTCACGCTGACGCGGAGCCCGCCGGCGGCCCTGGGGGTGAGGGTCAGGGTTCCGTCGTGTGCCTGGGTGATGCTCTTGACAATGGCCAGGCCGAGGCCGACACCGGCATGGTCTGTGCGTATGCGTTCGCTGCCCCGCTGAAACGGCTCGTCCAATGAGGACACCAGCTGTGGGGTGAGCGGTTCGCCTGTGTTCTCGACGGTGAGGGTCACGCCGTCGGCCTGGATGCCCGTGGAGACCCACACCCCGCCGTTTTCAGGAAGGTTGTGGACGACAGCGTTGTGCACCAGGTTCGTAGCCAGTTGCAGCAGGAGCGCGGGCGAGCCGGCGGTGCGGGTGGTGTCGCCGGAGGTTTCGATGGTGACCCCGCGCTTTTCCGCGAGGGGCAGGAGCGTTTCGGCGGCGTCTTCGGCGATCAGGGACAGATCAACGGCCTCTGGGGTGAAGGACCGTTGGTCGGCACGGCTGAGCAGGAGCAGTGCTTCGGTGAGGTCGATCGCTCGGGTGTTGACGGCGTGGAGTCGGTCGACGAGCTGGCCGTTGGTGCGGTCAGGGTCCTTACGGGCGACATCAAGCAGTGTCTGGGTGATCGCGAGCGGGGTGCGCAGCTCATGGGAGGCGTTGGCGGCGAATCTCTGCTGCTCGGCGCTGTGGAGTTCCAGCCGGGCGAGCATGGTGTCGAAGGCGTCGGCGAGTTCTCGGAACTCGTCGCGGCGGCCCGGTAGCCGGATCCGGTGGGAGAGTGATCCGGTCGCGGCAATGCGGGTGGCGTCGGTGATGCGGGTGAGAGGGGCGAGCATCCTGCCAGCGAGAAGCCACCCTCCCACAAGACCGAACATCAGCAGCACCGCCAGGACCTCAGCTGCTCTCGGAGCGAACACGTGCAGAAGGTTGGACCGGACGGGAAACACCCCGCGCAGGGGGCCGCCGGTGGAGCCGGGGACGATGAGGGCCCGGTCGGGGACGTAACGCAGCAGGAACACCCACACCGCAGCGAGCAGCAAGGCGCCGGCGAGCATGACGAAGCCGGCGTAGCTGAGGGTGAGCCTGAGGCGAGCGCTCAATCCGGGAGACCTATCCATGTTCCCATCCCTTGGGCGCCGTGTCTGGCCGGGTGGCAATGCGGTATCCGGCCCCGGGCACCGTGGCGATGATCCAAGGTTCGCCGAGGCGCTTGCGCAGGGCCGAGACGGTGATGCGCACGGCGTTGGTGAACGGGTCGGCGTTCTCATCCCACGCCCGTACCAGGAGCTCTTCGGCGCTGACGACGCCGCCGTCGGCGGCGACGAGCACTTCGAGCACGGCGAACTGCTTGCGGGTCAGCGCGACGTACTGGCCCTCGCGGTAGACCTCGCGGCGAAACGGATCCAGGCGCAGGCCCGCTATCTCTCGCACCGGGGGCCGATTGTGGGCGCGCCTGCGGTCGAGTGCTCTGAGCCGGAGGACGAGCTCCTGGAGTTCGAACGGTTTGGTGAGGTAGTCGTCGGCGCCGAGCCCGAACCCGGAGGCCTTGTCGCCCAGGCGGTCGGCAGCGGTCAGCATGATGATCGGCATGCCGCTCCCGGAGGCGACGATGCGTCTGGCGATCTCGTCGCCGGTGGGCGCCGGGATGTCACGATCCAGAACGGCGATGTCGTAGGCGTTGACGCTCAGCAGTTCAAGCGCGGTGTCGCCGGCGTCGGCGATGTCGGCCGCGATCGCTTCCAGGCGGAGGCCGTCGCGAATGGCTTCGGCCATGTAGGGCTCGTCCTCGACGATCAGTACCCGCATGCGAGGGGATGTTGCCAGCCCGGATATATCGCCGGCATATCAAAAAGCGCATACGTCCTGATGACAGCCGGCGGCCTTGACTGGGGAGCGTGACCTCCGGCGGCCGCCCAGCAGCTGCCCGGCTCGGTCGCCCCCGGTCGTGCCCCGGGATGGCCTCGATGGCAACGCAATCATCCACCGCAGGAGAACACATGTTGAGAAAGCGACGGCCACCTGCCGCCTCTGTCCTGATCGCCCTGGTCGCCCTGGTCGTTTTGATCAGCGGATGCGGTGCGGCCACACCCACCGGCACCGGTACCGGCACCGGTGGCGGTGCCCACAACACCAGCGTCACAGCTCAGAAGGGGGTGAAGTTCGCCGAGTGCATGCGCAAGAACGGGATCAGCCAGTTCCCGGACCCGAAGGCGGCGGGAAAGCTCACCATCGATGCGGTCGCCAACGGCACGTCGCTGAACCCCAGCACCCCGGCGTTCAAGCAGGCCATCAGCGCGTGTAAGAACCTGGAGCCAGCGGGGTTCATGGGCAGCCAGCGCAGCTCCCAGCAGCAGTCGGCCGCCCTCGGGTTCGCCCGGTGCATCCGCACCCACGGCGTGTCGGACTTCCCGGACCCCACCCCAAATGGGCCCCTGGTCGACACCAATCGGATCCCCTCGGCGGCCACGGACAGTGGGCTGAGCATTCTCCGCGCCGCGATGCAGAAATGCCAGCGTATGGCCGCCGCGGCGGGGGTCACGCGGTGAGGCGCCAGACGTGGGCGCTGGCCGCAGCGGCCGTTGTGGTCGCCATGACCGTCACCGGTGGTGCGGTCGTCTTGTCCGGCGCGCAGCCACAGGCCCGGGCGGCACAGCCGGCGGCGCCGAATACGGTGAGCGTGGAGAAGAGGACGCTCACCGCGATGGTTGCCGAGCCTGGGGTCCTGACCTTCGGTGCGCAATCTGACGGTTCGCCGTACTCGGTGATCGACCAGGCCAGCGGGACATATACCAAGCTGCCCGCCGTCGGCCGGGTGATTTCTCCCGGCCAGGTGCTCTACCGGGTGAACAACAGCCCAGTGGTGTTGCTGCGCGGTTCGACGCCGGCATATCGGACGCTGGCGCCCGGGACGAGCGGGCCTGACGTGGCCGAGCTCAACACGGATCTGGTCACGCTCGGCTACGCCACCCGGTCTCAGTTGCGCCCGGCCGCGGACTCCTTCGGGTCGGCCACCACCGCGGCCGTGGAGAAGCTGCAGGCCGCCGTGGGATTGACCCAGAGCGGCACGCTGACCCTCGGCCAGGCGGTGTTCCAGCCGACCGCGGTGCGGGTGACCAGCGTCTCCGCCCCGCTCGGGGGCCGCGCCCATGCCGGCGCGATGGTGTTGGAGGGCACCTCCACCCGTCGGCAGGTTCAGTTGGCGCTGGCCGCCTCCCAACAGACCGATGTGGCGGTGGGGGACAAGGTGAGCATCACGCTGCCCAACAACCACACCAGCCCCGGGGTTGTCTCCTCGGTGGGGACGGTCGCCACCTGCCCGCCGAGCTCGGGGTCGGCTGGCTCGGGCTCGGCCGGCTCGGGGTCGGGCTCCGCTGCCCCCGGGACCGACTCCTGCTCGTCCGGCAGCGCGGGGAGCAGCACACCAACGATCGCCGTCACCGTCACCCCGTCGCATCCGGCCGCCACGGGCACGTGGGATCAGGCGCCGGTGCAGGTGGGGATCACCACCGCCACCGTGCCGGGCGCTCTGGTGGTGCCGGTGACCGCGTTGCTGGCCCGCTCCGCCGGGGGATACGCCGTCGAGGTGGTCGGCCCGGGGGCGCTCAAACATCTCATCGGCGTCTCGCTCGGACTGTTCGACGACGCCGACGGGCTGGTGCAGGTCACCGGTCCAGGGCTGGCCCCCGGCCAGAGAGTGGTGGTCCCCAGCACATGACCCACACCCCGCCAACCACGCCCAATACCAACGCGGTCGCCACCGGTGACGGCTCCGCGCCGGACGCGGCCGAGGTCCCGATCTTGGACGTCGACGGCGTGACCAAGAGCTATCCCGGCGAGCCGCCCATCCAAGCCTTGCGGGAGGTGACTCTCGCCATCGGTGCGGGGGAGCTGGCCGGGATCATCGGCCCGTCGGGGTCGGGCAAGACGACCCTGCTGCAACTGATGGGCACTCTTGACCGGCCCACCAGCGGCCGGGTGCGGATCACCGGTCTGGACGTGGCCGCGATGACCGACGAGGACGTGGCCTACCTTCGGGCGACCCAGATCGGGTTCATCTTCCAGCAGTTCTTCCTGGCCGAGCACTCCACCGTGCTGGACAACGTCGCCGACGGGCTGCTCTACGCCGGCGTTTCCCTCACGCAGCGTCGGGAGCGCGCGCTGGACGCACTGGAGCTGGTCGGCCTGGCCCAGCGCCCGGGCGCCCGTCCGACCCAGCTCTCAGGCGGGCAACGCCAACGGGTCGCGATCGCCCGGGCCCTGGTCGGCCAACCCGCCATCGTGCTCGCCGACGAGCCGACCGGCAACCTCGACCAGGCCACCGGCCACTCCATCCTGGGCCTGATCGATGAACTGCACCAGGCCGGCTCGACGATCGTGGTCATCACCCATGACCATGCCATTGCCGAGCGCATGCCCCGCAAGGTCGAGATCATCGACGGACAGATCGTTGCCGACACCGGCCGGCCCGCAGGCACCGATACCCGCCCGCGCTCTCTGGCGCAGCCGCCCCGCCGTGACTCGCCGCCTGCGCCCAGCGCGCCCGTCAGCAAGGACCCGTCATGACCGCCGCCGCCACCCCCAGCCGCCGGCGCCTCAAGCTCTCCGACCTGACCCGTCTTGCGACCGTCGGACTCCGCACCCGGAAGCTACGGGCGGGGCTGTCCGCGCTCGGTATCGCCATCGGGGTGGCCGCGATCGTGGCCGTGCTCGGCCTGTCGGCGTCCTCCCAGGCCGGTCTGTTGGCCGAGATCAACCGGCTCGGCACCAACCTGCTCACCGTCAGCAACGGGCAGAGCCTCACCGGCGGTACCGCGGAGCTGCCCACCCCCGCGCCGTCGATGATCGCCCGGATCAGCGGGGTGCAACAGGTACAGAGCACCGGAGCTGTCAGCGGCGCCAACGCTTTCCGTACCCCGCACATCCCCTCGGTCGACACCAACGGCCTCACCGTCCAGGCGGCCTCCCTCAATCTTCTTCCCGTGGTGGCCACCAGCGTCGCCCAGGGTCGGTACCTCAATGCGGCCAGCGCCCAAGCACCCGTCGCCGTGCTCGGCGCTGTGGCCGCCCAGCTGCTCGGCGTCGACCACATCTATGCCGGCGAGCGGATCTGGGTCGGCGGCCAGTGGTTCTATCTCACCGGGATCCTCAGACCCGCGGTGCTCGCCTCGGCGATCGATACCTCCGTCCTGGTCGGCTATCCCGCGGCCCGGAAGTACCTGGGCTTTGACGGCCACCCCTCCACCATCTACCTCCGCGCCCAAACCGACCGGGTCAACGCCGTCGACAACCTCCTCGCCCCCACCGCAAACCCGGAGAGCCCCAACGAGGTCAACGTCAGCCAACCCTCCGACGCCCTTGTCGCCCAAGCTGACGCCAAGAGCGCCCTGAACGGCCTGTTTCTCGGCCTCGGTGCGGTCGCGCTCCTGGTCGGAGCGGTCGGCGTCGCCAACATCATGATCATCTCCGTCCTGGAACGCCGCTCCGAGATTGGGCTGCGCCGCGCGCTCGGCGCCACCAAAGGCCATATCCGCACCCAGTTCTTGTCCGAAGCCATCCTGCTCGGACTTTTGGGCGGCGTCGTCGGCGTGGTGCTCGGCGCTGCCGCCACCGCCGTCTATGCCAGCACCAAGCACTGGGCCACCGTCATCCCCACCGAAGCGTGGGCCGGCGGCATTGCCGCCTCCCTGATCATCGGTGCCGTGGCCGGCCTCATCCCCGCCCTGCGCGCCGCCCGCCTCTCCCCCACCCAAGCCCTGTGGTCCGTCTGACCGAGCGGCGCCGGTCAGTCACACGTGCGCGTGAGGTCGGACGGTGTCCCCGCTCTGGCTGCGACTGATGATGATGATCCAGCCCTGCGCTGGTGATCGGCTATGGCATCCCACCGGAGCACGCCTACACCACCGCACTCGCCCGCCGCACCGCCGTGCTGGCCGAGGAGGGGGGTGAGCAGCCGGGCGCCGAATCAGACCTCGGCGATCATGAGCGTGGCCCCACCGCTGGCAAACGTGGCCACGTCCGCTGCGGCTGCCTGACCCTCGGGGCTCTCCAGCCCCGCCTGCAGCTGATCGGGGCTGTCGAACAACAGCTCGGCGATGAAGTAGTACGGGGGCTCAGCGCCATCCGGCGTGCCGAGAACCTTGCCCGCCTCAAAGCGCTGCAGGTTGGGGATCTTCTGGGCCAGCCCGACGTGCGTGTCGGCGTAGTGCTGATCGAATGCGGCGGGGTCCTGGGGGTGCCCGTAGGCGACCACGAGCTTGACCATCGTCTCCTCCTCAGATCGGGTGCGCGCAGCCTACCGGGACGCCTCGGCGCGGGGCGCCGGGAGCCGCGGGCGTCACTGAGCGGCCCGGCCCGCACTGTCACCAACCGGCTGCCCGCCACGCCGCCACGCCGGCGATTCCCGCCGGCCCGATGCCGCAGCAGCCGCCGATGACGCGCGCCCCGGCGGCGTACCACCGGTCAAGCAATGGCGCCGGGAACTCCACCATCCCCGTAGCGTCAGACCAGCCGTCGGCGGCGCCGTTCCAGATGCGGCCCCAGTTGGGATAAGCCACCAGTGGCAGCTCGGTGGCCGCGCGGGCGTCAGCGAGCAGCGACTCCACATGCTGGGGCGGGGTGCAGTTGACCCCGACGGCGGCGACACGGCCCGTACGGGTCACCGCCCGCGCCGCGTCGCCGAGGGGCGTGCCGTCACTGAGATGATGGTCATCCCGGCAGCAGAACGTGACCCACGCCTCCGCCTGGGGAACCTCGGCCAGCAGCTCCCCCAGGATCACGGCCTCGCGGCCGTTGGGAATCGTCTCCAGGGCCACCACATCGATGCCGGCGTCGACCAGGGCGCGGATCCGCCGGCGCTGCTCCTCGCCGATCTCATCGTCGCTCGCCTCGCCGTAGTCCCCGGTGTACTCGGTGCCGTTGGCCCACACCACGCCGTACGGGCCGACCGAGCCGGCGATCAGAGTGCTACGCGCCGCTGGTTGCGCCCGCCGCGCCAGCTCCACCGACAGCGCCAGCAGGCGGGTGGCGGCGTGCCCGTCGATGCCGGCGCCGGCCAACCCGGCGTAGCTGGCCTGGTAGCTGGCGGTGATGGCGACGTCGGCGCCGGCATCGAAGAATGTCCGGTGGGCCTCGACGATCGCGTCCGGCGCGTCACGCAGCAGGCGCGCGGACCACAGGCTGTCTCGCAGATCGTGCCCCTGCGCCTCAAGCTGCGTGGCCAGTCCGCCGTCAAGCACCACGACCCCCCGGTGAAGCGCGTCCGCCAGGCGGGCCATGCCGGCAGTATCGCTCATGTCCCTGCCCGCTCCGCTGCACCCGGGACTCATGCCCGGACGCCCGGCGCGGCGAGTACCGAACCAAATGACCGGGGACCCTACGGATACCGGACCGCCGCATCTCCGCAACGCTCAGATCATGAGCGGCCCTCAGGCAACGGCTGTGCTACGCCGGGACCGGCTCCCCCACCGGGGACGCCAGCGCTCCGGCCAGAGCCTGCGCTGGCTGGTCGAGCACCGGGCCCAGATCCTGGCCTCGCTCGCCCTCGCCGCCCTGATCGCCGGCGCCCTGCTGCACCTGGCCGGCTGGGGCGCGGCCGCGCAGGCGCTGTGGCGGGCCGTGGTGGCGGTGCTGGCTGCCGAGCTGGCGCTGGAGGTTGCCCACACCGTGCTGGTGGAGCATGGTCTGGGCGTCGACACCATTGCGCTGGTGGCGATGGTGGGGGCGCTGGCGCTGGGGCAGGAGCTGGCCGGACTGGTGATCGGCCTGATGTTCTCCGGGGGCGCGGCGCTGGAGGCGATCGCCTCGCGCCGGGCGCGCCGGGAGCTGACCGCCCTGGTGCAGCGCGCGCCGAAGGTGGCTCAGCTCCGGGTCGATGACCGTTTGGAGGAGGTCTCGGTGGAGGCGGTCCAGATCGGCGATGTGATCGTCGTCCGGACGGGCGAGGTGGTACCGGTGGACGGGACGGTGCGGACGGCCGAGGCGGTGGTGGACACCAGCGCGCTCAGCGGCGAGCCCCTGCCGGTGACGCTGAAACAGGGCATGCCCATCCTGAGCGGCTCGGCCAACGCGGGGGCGCCGTTCGACGTGCGGGCCGACCATCCCGCGGCGGAGAGCGCCTATGCCGCGCTCGTCCGACTGGTGGAGCAGGCCCAGACGCAGCGGGCACCCTTGGTCCGACTGGCCGACCGCTATGCCGGGTTCTTCCTCCCGGCCACGCTGCTGGTGGCGGGACTGGCCTGGGCGATCAGCGGGGATCCCGTCCGCGGGCTGGCCGTGGTGGTGGTCGCCACCCCCTGCCCGCTCATCCTGGCCGCGCCGATCGCACTCGTCTCCGGTCTTTCCCGGGCGGCCCGGGTGGGAGTGGTGGTCAAGGGCGCCGGCGCCATCGAGACACTGGGCGAGGCCCGCACCGTGCTGTTCGACAAGACCGGGACGCTGACGGTGGGGACGCCCGAGGTGCGGGAGATCGCCACCCGGGATGCCTGGCCGGAGGACGAGGTTCTGCGGCTGGCGGCATCCGTCGACCGGCTGTCGGCGCACGTGCTGGGGGAGGCGCTCGTCGATGCCGCCCGGGACGCCGGACTGGAGCTCACCCTGCCCGCGGACGTCCAGGAGGACCCCGGACAGGGCATCGCCGGCACCGTGGCGGGACGACGGGTCCTGGTGGGCAGCCGGTCGTTCATGCTGGCTCATCAGGTGCCCGCGGACGAGCTGGCCACCAGCGCGCTCGCCACCACCCGGGGCTCGGGGGAGGCCCACGTGACCGTGGCCGTCGACGGCCACGTCGCCGGCGTGCTGGTCATGGCCGACGACCTGCGGCCGGACGCGGTGCAGATTGTGGACCGGCTCAAACACGAGGGGGTGCGCCACGTGGCCATGATCTCCGGCGACCGGCGGTCGGTGGCCGAGCGCGTCGGCCGCGAGCTGGGCGTGGACCGGGTGTATGCCGAGCAGTCCCCGGAGGACAAGCTGGCGGTGGTGCGCCATATCGCTGCCGACGCAGACCTCCGGCCGGTGATCATGGTCGGCGACGGCATCAACGACGCCCCGGCTCTGGCCATCGCCGATTTGGGCATCGCCATGGGCGCGGCCGGCGCCACTGTCTCCTCGGAGACGGCTGATGCGGTGATCACCGTCGACCGCGTCGACCGGGTGGCCGACGCAGTGCACGCCGGGCGCCGGGCGCTGGTCATTGCCCGCCAGAGCGTGATTGCCGGAATGAGCCTCAGCCTGGGGGCGATGGTGGTGGCAGCCTTCGGGTACCTCCCGCCGGTGGCCGGGGCGTTATTTCAAGAGGTGATCGACCTTGCCGTCATCCTCAACGCGCTCCGGGCCCTCCGCGGCTGAGCATCCCGCGCCCGCCCGGCCACGCGGCCTCTCCGAGCCGGAGGCGGCGCGCCGGCTGGCCGAGACGCCGGCCCGCCGGCCGCGCACCAGCCGGTCCTACGCGAGCATTGTGCGGGCCAACGTGCTCACCGTGTTCAACCTGATCCTGGCCACGTTCGGGCTGGTCACGCTCATCTTCGGCGACGCGCGAGACGCGCTGTTTCTCGGCGTCATCGTCGCGAACGCTGGCATCGGGATCACCCAGGAGGTGCGAGCCAAGCGGGCCCTGGACCGGTTGTCGCTCCTGGTGGCTCCCCAGGTCACGGTATGCCGCGAGGGCGCGACCCGCAAGGTCGCGACTGAGGAGGTCGTCCGCGACGACGTGGTGATGTTGGCCCCGGGCGATCAACTGGTAGCCGATGGCGCCCTGGTGGCCGCCAACCACCTCCAGCTTGACGAGGCGGTGCTCACCGGAGAGTCGACGCCGGTCCCACACGACGCGGGCGACCAGATCCGATCCGGGGCGTTTGTGGTTGAGGGAACCGGCGCCTACCAGGTCACCGCCGTCGGCGAGCAGAGCTTTGCGGCCCGGATCACGGGCGAGGCGCGCTCCTTCCGCCACCCGCGCTCACCGCTGGAGCGGGCCGTCAACCGCCTCCTCTATGCGCTGGTGGCGATGGTCATCGTCCTCGGCACTGTCCTCGGCTACTCGCTGTATCACCGCCACGTCAGCGCGCACACCGCGGTCGCCACCTCATCGGCCGGCGTGGTGACGCTGATTCCGGAAGGGCTGGTGGTGCTCATGAGCCTCACCTATGCCGCCGCCGCGGTGCGGATGGCCCGGCGCGGGGTGCTCGCCCAGCAGCTCAATGCCATCGAGTCGCTGGCCTCGGTGGACACCATCTGTGTCGATAAGACGGGCACGCTCACCAACAGCACCCTTCGGGTCGTCGAGCAGGTGCCGGCCCCAGGGGTGACCGCGGATGAGCTGCAGATGTGGTTGGCGGCCCTCGTCTCCGGCTCATCCACGCGGAACCTGACCTTGAACGCCATCGCCGAGGCGGTGGCCGACGTCCCCGCGCCCGCAACCGTCGCGGAGATCCCGTTCTCCAGCCGCCGCCGGTGGAGCGCCGTTCAGGTCGCCGCTGGGTCGGTGTTCCTCGGCGCGCCCGGCCGAGTCCCGGCCGGCCCCCTGGAGGCGACCGCCCAGGCGCGGCAGGAACAGGGCCGCCGCATCCTCGCCGTGGCGCGCTCGCCGGGGTCGTTGCCGGCAGGCGCCGAGCCGGACCTACCGTCGGAGCTGACACCGGTGGGACTGGTCGTCCTGGGCGAGCAGCTGCGGCCGCATATTCGCGAGACCGTGCGCTTTCTTCAGGACCAGAACATCGAGATCAAGGTCCTGTCCGGTGATGCACCGGCCACGGTGGCCGCCATCGCGCGTGACGTGGGGATAGCGGTGCGGGACGCGAGCGATGGCGACGCCATCCCGGACGATCCCGAACGCCGGCGGGAGTTCGTCGCTCAGACCACCGTGGTGGGCCGGATCTCGCCGGAGGGCAAGCAGGCGGTCGTGCAGGCCCTGCGTGACCAGGGCCGTTATGTCGCCATGATCGGCGATGGCGTGAACGACGTGCCGGCCCTGAAGAGCGCGCGCCTGGCGATCGCTCAGGGCAGCGGCACCCAGATGGCGCGCAGCGTGTCGGACCTGGTGCTGGTCGCCGGCGACTTCGGAGCCGTCCCGGCTCTGGTGGACGAGGGACGGCGGGCGCTGCGCAACCTCCAGCGCGTCACCAAGCTCTACGTCACCAAGTCGGCGCTGGCGGCGTTTCTCATCCTGACCATCGGCGTCAGCACGGAGGCCTACCCGCTCCTCCCGCGCCACCTGTCTCTGGCCGCCAGCCTCACCATCGGGATTCCCACCTTCTTTCTGGCCCTGGCGCCGAGCAGCGGCCCCTGGCGGCCGCAGGCGTTCGCCCGCCAGGTCGCCCGCTTCGCCATCCCCGCCGGATTCGTCACCGGCACCGGACTGGTCTCGGGGTACCTGTTTGCCCGTCATGACCTTGACCTCTCGGTTCCGGACGCACGCACGGTGGCTCTCACCACGCTGGTTGCCAGCGGGCTGTATCTGGTCATGGCCCTGGAGGCCGGCGGATCACGCCGCCGCTCGGTGCTGGTCGACAGCATGTGCGCCATCATGGCCGCGATCTATGTGCTGGTTCTGCTGACACCGGCGGCGCGTCGCTTCTTCGCCCTGACCGTTCCGGGACCGGAGATGATCACGACGGCGGTTCTGGCGAGCTCGCTCTCAGTTCTGGCGCTCACCCTCTGCGGCTACTCGCTGCGCACCTCTCCGGACCGAGCCGCCGATCCCTGACCATCCACCCGGGCGGCACCGTCCGTACTTCGCCCGGCCCGCCGCGCACCTCCTCCCTGATGACACCCAGGGTCGCCGCTGGGAGGCTGTGGCCATGGCGACGACAACCGAACCCGAGCATGACGAGGTGGTCGGCTCCACACCGGATGAGCTGCGTGAGCAGGCCCTCCGTCAGTTGAAGAAGAAGCGTGATCTCAAGGCCCACGCGGTCGTCTATGTGCTGGTGAACCTCGTCGTCTGGGGCATCTGGGTGGTGATCGCGGCCAATTCCGGCAGCTGGTGGCCGTGGCCCGTGTTCATGACGCTGTTCTGGGGGATCGGCCTGGTCATGAACGTCTGGGACGTCTATTTCCGCCGGCCGATCACCGAGGAGGACGTGCAGCGCGAGATCCACCATCTCAGACCGCACGGGTGAGCGTCGTGGCCGGAGCCGACCCCACCCCCAACCAGGCGTCGCTGGCCGAAGCGTTCCTGCCGGTGTTCGACGTCTCGGACGAGGTGGCGGTGGTGGTGGAGGCAGACGCCGCGACGACGTGGCGCATCCTGATGAGCACTGACCTGATTGAGCTCGGCCAGCGCCGACCGCTGGTGGGCGTGCTCGGCGGGCTGCGTGCCCTGCCCCAGATCGTTACCGATCTGCTCCACGGCGAGCGCCCGGAGCGGGCCCCGGAGTGGCTCACCCTGCGGGCGACGACCGAGGTGGCGATGAGCGGCGGCGGGTGGCTACTCCTGGGGGAGCGGCCGGGTGAGGAGATCGCCCTCGGGCTCATCGGCAAGTTCTGGCGGCCGGTGATCGAATATGCCGAGGTGGCGCCGGAGGAGTTCACCGCCTTTGCCACGCCCGGCTACGCCAAGACGGTCTACGCCCTCGGTGTTCACTCGCTCGGATCCGGACGCACCCTCCTGCGGGGCGTGATGCGCACCGCCGCCACCGACGCGCACGCCCGGCGCTGGTTCCGGCGCTACTGGACGTGGGGCGTGGGGTCCGGCGCCCATGTGCTCGTCGATGGGCTGCTGGACGTGGTGCGTGAGGACGCCGAGGCAGTCCCCGCGTCCACGAGCCACCCGGACTGAAACCTGACCTCGCGCGGACACGGCTGGGCATACACTCGCCGGCGTGGGCAGCAGCCAGGTCAGCCGGCACATCCGGGCTCCGCGTTCGGTCGTCTACCAGGCCCTGCTCGATGCCGAGGCGGTGGCTGCCTGGCGGGTTCCCGAGGGCATGACCTCGGTGGTGCATGAGTTCGATCCCCGTGAGGGCGGACGCTTCCGCGTGTCACTCACGTACGACACACCAACCGACACCGGGAAGACGACCGCGCACACCGACACCTACCACGGCCACTTCGCCCGGCTCATTCCCGGAGGCTGAGGTGGTGGAAGTGCTGGAGTTTGAGACCGCCGACCCCCGTCTGCGCGGGGCGATGACGATCACCACCACACTGACCGACTCCGACGGTGGTACCGAGATCGCCATCCACCATCAGGGACTTCCGGCGGGGGTACGCCCGGAGGAGAACGACCTCGGAACCCGCATGGCGCTCGGACATCTCGCCGCGCTGGTGGAGTGACCTTCCGGGCCTGTCGCGTTCCGCCAGCCGTGGTGCTAGGGTGCCGCGGCACATAACCAGCCGAGTCGCCGGACCATCCGTGGCCGGCGAGCGGGGGACCCATCGTGACCGCCCGGTCCTTGGGGCGAATCGCCGCCGTACTGCGGCGTAGCGCACCGCGCGAGCCCGTCAGCTAACCCCGCAGGCTTTCCGAGTCGTTGAAATCAGGGAGGTATGTGGAGGCCGTGCGCGACCTCGGCAGCGTTGACCCGTGGCAGGAATCACTTGAGCGCTCGCTCGCCCGGAGAGGGAAGCACCCCCGCGAGGCACCGGCTGCCCCCGCTGCCGCCCGCGCGCCGGCCCCTGGCACCCCGGCCCGGCGCGTCCAGGCGCGGCGCGTGGCGGCTGACCGGCGAGCGACTCGGCGGGGCGGCGCTCAGCGCCGGCCGGACCGGCGCCGCCGCGGACTGGCCGCTCGGCCCAAGCTGCTGGCGGCCGGCAGCTGGGGCATCCTGCTGGTCACGGTGATCATGGTCGCGGTGGGCGGGCTCGTCGACGATCACGGCGCGCAGGCCTCCGCCGACTCGGCCCACGCCCACTCCAGCCACCCCCGCTTCACCCCGCTACCGCTGCGGACGCACTCCGTACCGCCGCGCAGCGGGGCACCCGCGGTCCGCGGGCCGCGCACGTGCCGTGCCGTGACCGCCTCCAGCGGCTACGTCAACCCGGTGGCGGGCGACGTCCTGGTGGGCGAGCGCATCGACCAGGGCGTCGACTACGCCGGTACGGGGCGGTTGAGGGCGCTGGGGGCCGCCCGGATCACCTATATCGGGACCAACGAGACCGGATGGCCGGGAGCGTTCGTCGAGTACCGCCTGCTGGCGGGGCCCGACGCCGGCTGCTTCGTCTACTACGCCGAGGGGATCACCCCGGCGGCGGGACTGCGGCCGGGTCAGCGGATTGCGGCCGGTCAGATGCTGGCTCGCATCATCCCCGGCTGGGCCACCGGGATCGAGCTCGGCTGGGGCGCCGGCCGCAGCACCGAGACCTACGCGGCCAAGAGCGGACGGTGGAGCGCCACCGACGACGCCAACAGCGTCGCCAGCGGCCCGGGCAAGAGCTTCTCGGCGCTGGTCGCCGCCCTCGGCGGGCCCGCCGGCCGGGTGGAGCGCTGACGTCCGCTACGCCCGGCCGGTGACAAACAGCGTGATGGAGCGGGCGAACGCCGCGGCCGTCCGCTGCTGGAACGCGGGGCTGACGAGCCGGGCGGCGTCAGTGGCGTTGCGCATGTTCCCGCACTCGATCAACACCTTGGGGACGGTAGTGAGGTTGAGCCCGGCCAGGTCGGCGCGGAAGGCGATGCCGTTGGTCCCGTCGTACGTGCTGACCGGCATTCCGGTGCCGGCCCGGTAGAGCCGGCGCAGGTCGGCCCCGAACCGCTCGGAGGCGCGGATGACCCGGTGGTTGGGGCCATCGGCGACTGGCTCCAGGATGGCGAAGCCGCGCCCCCCGGGCGGCCCCCCATCGGCGTGGATATCGATCGCCACGTTGGCGTGCGCGCGGTTGAGGATCTGGGCGCGGGTGGTCACGCACGGGCCGATCCCATCGTTGCTGGTCCGCGTGAGCACCACCTTGGCGCCCTCGGCCCGGAGGTCCCGTGTCAGATAGCGCGCCACGTTGAAGTTGAACCGGGCCTCGGTGTAACCGCCGTCGGTGGACGTGCCGGTGGTGTCGCACGTCTCCTGCTCGCGGCCGTTCCAGATGAGCCGGTTGATGAAGTTGGGGTCCGCGTAGTTGCGGCCGTTGTGGCCGGGATCGATCCCCACCACCTTGCCGGCGAGCGGAGGCTTGGAGGCCGGGGCGACGCGGATGCTCGGAGCGACCCGGGTGCTGAGGGCGGTCGCAGCGGCGGGGATCGACCGGGAGCGAGCCGCCCCCGCCGGGGAGGCCGTGGCCGCCAGGAGGGCCAGGCACCAGAGGATGAAGCGCCAGCCGAGCATGGCGCCACCATAGCCCGTTCCCGCCGGGGCTACCCCGCCGGCGCGCTCAGGCGGTGGCGAGCCCGGGTGCTCTCTGAGATTGGCACCAGCCGACCCGCCTTTCCCAGGCCGTGCGCCGGCATGTTGCCGTAGATGGCCTCGTAGGACCCGGCGCGCACCAGGTAGGTCTCATGCCAGATCCCGGTTCGGTCGCTGCGCCCGACTCGCCGCCAGTACTGGCGCCAGACCTCCAGGTGCGGGTCGTCCTGGTCGTTGGCGAACGCCTCCAGATGCTCAAACGACCGCCAGTACTGCACAATCGTCGGGATCCCCATCTCATAGGCCAGCAGCCCCTTCTCCGGGTGCTTCACCAGGTGGTCAAGCATGTGTCGCATGCCCCGCCGACCGCCCAGGTCGATGAGGCTGCGCGCCGCCGTGAGCTTGTGGTTGAACCGTGCCCCGATGAGAAACACGACGAAGTCCCCGTCGATTTCGGCCGCCATCCGCCGTCCCGCCACCCCGGTCACATCGTCCCCCTCTGGTCGCCAACCCCAGGAATCCTAACCGGGGCCCCCGGCCCCCGGGAGAATGGGGTGTATCCCTGATTTCACCCCTCATCCCCAGGTGGATGCGTACATCAACGGCCTGCCGGAGTGGCAGCAGGTGGTCTGCCGCGAGGTCCGGAGACTCATCCACAGTGCCGATCCCGAGGTGGAGGAGACGATCAAGCGGACTCGGCTGCCCTACTTCGTCCTGGGCGGCAACGTATGCGCGCTCCTCGCCGCTCGGGACCATGTCAACGTCTTTCTCTACGACGGCGCCATGGTGCCCGATCCGGAGGGGATCATCACCTCCGGCCACCAGAACAAGACGGCGCGGTGCATCGCGATCCGTCAGGGCGACCCGATCAACGGCCCGGCGTTGGTGACGATGCTGCGCGTCATCATCGCCAACAATCGCGCCGGCGGGTGGCGCAAGCTCAAGCGCGAGGCCGGCTGAGCGCGGCGGCCGGGCCACTACGGACCGGGACCACCGAAAGTCCCCGATGCCCCGCCGCCGGCATCCTGGAAGCGTGGGAGGAGTTCACCCCCATCTCCTGCGAAATGAGGCCCAACCATGACGATCCTGTGGTTCATCGTC
Organism: uncultured Solirubrobacteraceae bacterium; assembly: GCA_963753235.1. Lineage (GTDB taxonomy): Bacteria > Actinomycetota > Thermoleophilia > Solirubrobacterales > Solirubrobacteraceae > Palsa-465. The sequence goes on from CAVWBJ010000004.1 coordinate 380,350, forward strand.
TGGCTGATCGCCAACAACATCGGCGGTCATGAGCCGCTCCTGTTCAATCCTGTGAACGGCTGGACCGCCACCCTGATCCTGGCCGTCGCGCTCGACCTGAGCGCCGCTCACGCCCGCGGCCCCCAGAAATCACGGCGCTGAGCCCGTCCGCGGGGCCGGACCGCTTGCGTCCGACCGCGCGACCGATCAGGATCTACCCGGTCGTGACAAGCCCGGTCACAGTGCTCTCGGTCATGCTGATCGTCCCGGATGCCGCAGCGGCGGTGCGCTGGTACCAGGAGGCACTGGGAGCGGCCGTGCTGTGGGACCTGGGTGGGGTGGCCGGACTGGCCGTCGACGGGGCAGCGTTCTTCCTGCATGAGGTCAACCCGGACAACCCCGCCGAGTCCAGCCCGGCCGAGATCGGCCAGACGAGCACCCGGATCGAGGTGTTCGTCGATGACCCGGAGGCGGTGATTGCGCGGGCGGCCGCCGCCGGCGCCCCCTCCTCCCACCCGGCCGTCGAGCGTGAGGTGCCCTGGGGCCGCCACCGGCAGGGTGGATTCGTCGATCCGTTCGGCCACGTGTGGTCGGTGGGCGATCGCTCGCCGCTCGCCGGCACCAGCTAGGCCCGCGCCTCCTCCGACTCCTCGTACCACTTCACGCGCTCGCCGATCCGCGCCCGCATCTTCCATTTGGCCCCCTTGGGGGCGCCGTCCAGAGCCTGGCGCAGCTCGGCGACCCGCTCCCGGACGCGGTCCAGGTCCGCCCCCGGCAACCCCGAGCCGGCGGCCAGGTCCTCCAGCGTGATCAAGGTGCGCTGAGTGGTGTGTTCCAGGCCCCAATCGTTGCGGGTCACGTCCAGGATGCGGCCGAAGGCGGGGCCGGGTCGGCACCGCCGACGACGTGGCCTATCTGGCTGGTCCGGAGGCGGCCTTCATCTCCGGCGCGGTGCTCCTGATCGACGGCGGGAATTCGGCCGGGTTGCGCGCCGACGGCTCATAGGGCCGCGCTCAGGTCCGACCAGAGATCCTCCAGCGCCTCACAGCCGGTGCTGAGCCGGATGAGGCCGGGCGGAATGTGCTCCTGGCCGGGGTGGACCCCGCGGCGCTCCACGCAGGTCTCGACCCCGCCCAGGCTGGTGGCGTGGCGAATGATCCGGGTGGCGCGGCAGGCGCGGTCGGCGGCCGTGGCATCGGCGAGCTCAAAGCTGACGATCGTGCCAAACCCGGGGTAGCGGACCCGGGAGACCGCGGGATGGGCGGCCAGCCGCGTGGCCAGCTGGGCGGCCGAGCCCGAGGCCCGCTCCAGCCGCAGCGGCAGCGTCCGGGCGCCCCGGAGGGCCAGAAAGCACTCCAGCATCCCCGGTGTCGCTCCGTACAGGCTCCGGGCTCTGCGCAGCCGGGCCAGCTGGTCGGCATCGGCGGTGACCGCGGCGCCCAGCAGGAGGTCGGAGTGACCGCCGATGAGCTTGGTGGCCGAGTGGACGACGATGTCGGCCCCCAGCTCCAGCGGCCGCTGCACCAGCGGGGTGGCGAACGTGTTGTCGACCACCACCCGGGTGCCCGGGGGACGCGGCGCACCGCACACCGCGGCCAGGTCGGCGATGTCCAGGAGGGGATTTGACGGCGATTCCAGCCACAGCAGGTCCGCCTCCTGCGCCCGCTGGGGCCAGCGCTCGTCGGCGGCCGGCAGGCGCTCCAACCGCCAGCCGTGGGTGGCCACGCCGGCCTCGGCGATCCCGGCCACGCCCTGATAGCAGTCGGCGCCCAGCACCAGATGGGCGCCGCTGGGCAGCTGTCCGAGCACGGCGGCGCAGGCGGCCATGCCGGAGGAGAAGGCCACCGCCTCTCCCCCCTCCAGGCCGCCCAGCATGGCCTCAAACGCCTCCCAGCCCTCGGTGGCCTCGTTGCGAGCGTAGATTCGCTCGCCCCCCAGCACGAACGTGGAGGCGGCCACGATCGGCGGGTTGAGCGGGGCCCCGGGCTCGGCCGGCGGGCGGCCGGCGACAATCGTCCACGTCTCCGGCTGGACCTCGTCACGTCGCACCATCCGCCCGCAGGCTAACGAGCCGGGGCGCCACGGGCGCCCCGGCCGGCGGTTCAGGCGGTTTGCTCCACGATCATCAGCGAGTGGCCGTCGGGGTCACGGAACCAGAACATCGGCGGGATGGGGTCGCCCATGCGGGCGACCGACTCGTCGACGTCGACGCCCCGGGACTTGAGCTCGGCGTGGCTGGCATCGATGTCATCGGTGGTCAGCGTGATTCCGGTCTGGCTCGCCTCCACCGTGGTCCCGGGCGGGGGCGGGGCCAGGGCGATGCCGGTGGTGCCGCTGGGCGGGTAGACCTCCACCCAGCGGTAGCTGCCGCCGAACGGGACGTCGGTGCGCTTCTCAAAGCCGAGCCTGTCGACGTAGAACTCGATGGAGCGATCCTGGTCCGTGCTGGGGACACAAACGAGCGAGATCTCGCGGATCCGGGTGGCGGTGGTGCTCACGGCGGGCCTCCTGGGTGGTGGGTTCACCTGCTTAGACGCCCCGGGGGCCGAAAACTCATCGGTCCACCCCCGGACGCCCCGGACATCACCGGCGCTGACCTGATCGCTGTGCCCGCGGGGCCGCCCCGCCGGCGGTCAGCGCAGCGTGAAGTACAGGACCGAGGCGGCCAGCGCGCTGATCGGCGCCACCGCCGCGGTCACCGCCCACTGGATCAGCGCGCCGCCCACCGAGCCGAGCGAGCCGGCCACGATCCCGGCAGCCAGGCTGATGACGATCACGGCCAGGCCGACCAGGACGATGACGGCGAACACGTTCCAGCCGTTGCCCCGGACGAGCTCCCGGCTGCGGCCGAACGCCGCCAGCACCCCTGGCCGCTCCAGCACCGTGACCGGGGCCACCACCGACCAGATGACCAGCAGGATGAGCCCGGGGATGACCAGGAGGACGAAGCCGATGGCCACGCCGAGGGCGAACAGGATGGAAACGCCCATCAGCGGCAACAGCACGGGCTCCACGCTGCGCAGCAGATCCCCCACCGAGTGGCTGGACCGCCCCCCCTCGACGTCCTGGACCAGCTCCACCACCATCCCCTGGTAGAGGACGTTGAGCGCCCAGAACAGGATGGCGATGGCGATGGAGGCGCCGGGCAGGATGAGGAGCACGACGAACTCCACGGCGAACAGCAGCGCGGCGGTACCCACCAGGACGGCCGCGCGCTCACGGTAGATCTCCCAGATGCGCCGCACGACCGCACCGGGGCTGATGGTGTGCATGGCGCCAGTATCTCCGACGGCGCGGTCGCCGTCAGCCCGCGCCGGCCGGCCGGGCGGTCAGCGCAGGATCAGGTGGCTATCACCGAACTCGTGCCACAGGTAGCCAGCCTGGAGCGCTTCGGCGTAGGAGCGCCGCAGCGTCGGCTCGCCGGCGAGCGCGGCCAGCATCTGGAGATGGGACGCCTCGGGCTCGTGCCATCCGGTGATCAGGCCGTCAACCGCGCGCACGTCCCGGTCCGGGCCGATGACCAGGCTCGTCCAGCCGGCTCCGGACCCGATCGTTCCGTCGCCCCGGGCCACCGTCTCCAGGGCCCGCACCACGGTGGTGCCGACGGCGATCACCCGACGGCCGCGGCGCCGGGCGGCGTTGGCGAGGGCCGCGGTGGCCGCCGGCACCTCGTATTGCTCCGGAAACGGGGGCTCGTGGCGCTCCGGCGAGGAAACGCCGCAGTGGAGCACGATCGGCGCCACCGTGATGCCGCGGGCCACCAGCGAGACGATCAGGCCGGGGGTGAAGGGGCGGCCGGCACTCGGCATTTCCGCGCTCCCGGGCACGGCGGCGTACACCGTCTGATAGGCCGACAGCGGCCAGGGCCGGGGCACGTAGCCGTAGCGGATGGGAGCGCCATGGTCACGCAGCAGATCCTCGACGGGGCGCGGCCCGGCAAACCGGGCGAGCAGAAGGCGGGCGCTGGCGGCGTAGCGGGCGATCAGAGCCAGGGTGCCGGCCTCGCCGGGCAGCCGGATGACATCGCCGACGCAACCGCGGGCCGGACGGGCGCCATCCGCGGAGCGGATCTCCACCACTCGCCAGCGGTCGCTCAGATCCGGCGCCCGGGTGGCCACGTGCACCCGGACCGGGGCGCCCCCGGCCGTGACCCCCGGCAGCGCCGCCGGCAGGGTCTGCGAGACGTTGATGACGAGCATGTCGCCGGGGGTGAGCACGTCCGCCAGCTCGTGAAACCGGGCGTGGACGATGGTCCCGGCCGCGGCATCGGCGACCAGCAGCCGCACCCCGTCCCGGTCCAGGCCGCGCTGCTCCGCCGGCGCGGTGGCCTCCAGGGCCCGCGGGAGCTCGAACGCCGGCGTGCTCACGAGCGGCCCACCGGGGTCAGCTCCCGCGCCCGGTAGCGACCACTCGGCAGACGGGACTCGATCAGCTCCAGCAGGCCGGGAACGCTGTCCTCCGGCGGCGGCCGGTCGGAGATGTCCTCCCCGGGAAACGCCGCCTGGTGCATGCGCGTGCGCATGTCCCCCGGATCGACGGCGTAGATCCGCAGGTCCGGCCGCTCCGCGCCGAGGATGGCGGTCAGCTGCTCCAGGGCCGCCTTGGAGGAGCCGTATCCCCCCCAGCCCGCGTAGGGCTCCACGGCGGCGTCGGAGGTGAGGTTGACGATGCAGCCGGCGCCGGGCATGACCGGGAGCGCCGTCTGGATGAGCGCCAACGGGGCGATCACGTTGACCGCGTACACGCGCTCCAGCTCATGGACCGGGTACCGGGCGAGCGGGGGCTGCGGACTCGGGCCCAGCCAGGAGGCGTTGTTGACCAGCAGGTCCAGCCGGCCGTGGGCGGCATCGATGAGCGCCTCGCGGTGCCAGTCGTCAGCGACGTCGCCGGGAACGGTGACCAGCCCGGCGGCCGCGCCCAGCGATGCGGACGCCTGCTCCAGGTCCTGGGCTCCGCGCGCGTCGAGGATCAGCCTCCAGCCGCGGGCGGCGAGCGCCCGGGCGAGGGCGAGACCCAGGCCGCGGGAGGCTCCGGTGATGATGGCGGTTGACATGGCGCCGACGCTACGGCGGCGGCGGTCCCGGTTTCCAGCGGCAATTGGTCCTAGGACCCGTCTCGGCCGGGCACCAGGCCGCGCCGGACGGCCAGGAGCGCCGCCTGCGTGCGATCGGTGACGCCGAGCTTGGCCAGCAGGTGGCCCACGTGGGTCTTGACCGTCTTCTCGGCGATACCGAGCTCCAGGGCGATGCGCTTGTTCGCATAGCCGCGGGCGAGCAGCTCCAGGACCTCGCGCTCGCGCCGCGTGAGGTCCGCGCCGCTGTCGATCGGCGCTGCCTGCGCCCCCAGCCGGCGGAGCAGCCGGGCTGCCACGGTGGGATCGATGACCGCCTCGTCGGCACAGGCGCTGCGCACCGCCCGGGCCAGCTCGGCGGGCTCCACGTCCTTGAGCAGGTATCCGGCCGCTCCCGCCTGGAGCGCGGGCATCAGCCGCTCGTCATCCAGGAAGCTGGTGAGGACGATGACCCGGCTGCTCGGCGCCTGCTCCCGCAGCTGGCGCATGGCTCCGGTCCCGTCCAGCCCGGGCATGACCAGGTCCATGAGGATGACGTCCGGCGCCAGCGCCGGGGCCCGCGCCACCGCCTCGGCCCCGTCCGCGGCCTCGCCGACCACCTCAATCCCATCCTGGAGCTGGAGGAAGGTGCGCAGCCCCTCGCGGACGACCGCGTGATCATCGACGATCATGACCCGGATCGCGGCCTCCTTCACGGCAGCGGGACCTCCAGCCGCACGGTCGTCCCCGCCCCGGGCCGGGACCGGACGGCCAGCCGGCCGCCCAGCTCCCGGGCGCGTTCCTCCATGGAGGTCAGCCCCAGATGCTGGGAGCGCAGCTCCGGATCCCCGGGATCAAAGCCCCGCCCGTCATCGACCACCTCCAGGGTCACCGCTCCCTCCGCCGCCGTTAGCCGAACGTCGACGCCACTGGCCCCGCTATGGCGAACGGCATTGTGCAGCGCCTCCTCGGCAATCCGCAGGATCTCGCTGTCCCGGGCCCCCTCGCCGACATGCTCGGCCCCGTCCAGCGCCAGCCGCACCTCGATGCCGTGGATCTGCTGGAGCATCATCGCCTCCTGGCGGAGGGCCCCGGCCAGGCCGTCACGCGCCAGGTCGGCCGGGCGCAACCCCAGGATCAGCGAGCGCAGCTCGGCCAGCGACTCGCGGGCCAGCGTCCGCACCCGCGTGATCTGCTCCTCAGCATCCGCGGGTGAGCGCTCCAGGAGGGTGGCCGCCGACTCAGCGGCCAGATGGAGGCTGAACAGCTTCTGACTGACGACGTCATGGAGCTCCAGCGCCAGGCGGTTGCGCTCCGACAGGATCGACAGCTCGCGGCTGCGCTCGTACAGGCGAGCGTTGGTGATGGCGATGGCGGCGTGGGCGGCCAGCAGCTCAATCAGCCGGCGATCATCGTCGTCAAAGCTGCCGGCGCCCGCCTTCTCGGTCAGGTAGAACGCGCCGATCACGCCTGCCCGGGCGATGATCGGCACCCCCAGAAAGGACCGCATGTCCGGATGTCCGCGCGGCCACCAGCCCCGGAACCGCGGGTCGCGGTGGATGTCGTCGGTCAGGTACGCGCTGTCGGAATCCAGCATGGCGCCGAGCATCCCGTGGGTGCGCGGCAGCGGCCCCATGGCGGCCACCAGGCGATCGCTCATCCCGGCCACCAGGAACCGCCGAAAGCCACCGGCCCCATCCGGGATTCCCAGCGCCGCATACCGGGCCCCGGCCAGCTCCCGGGCCGAATCGACCAGGCGCTGGAGCACCTCGTCGACCGACAGCTCGGCGGCGACGGCCAGGACGGCGTCGCTGACCGCCTGCAGCGCCGGGGTGACCCGCTCGGTCATGCCGCTGGACGTTAGTGCCCCGGTTCATGTAGAACCGCAGCAACCGCCCAACTGTGACGAGGAGAGAGACAGATGCCGGACGCCAACGGTCGGATCCGCACGACGCACGCCGGGAGCCTGCCCCGGCCGGCGGACCTGGTGGACATGATCTGGTTACGGATGGACGGGCAGGAGGTCGACGAGAGCGCGCTGGCCGCGCGCATTGACAGCGCCGTCGCCGAGGTGGTGGCCCGGCAGCAGGCCATCGGGCTGGACTATGTCTCGGACGGGGAGCTGAGCAAGACCGGCTTCAGCACGTACATCAACGACCGGTTCTCGGGCTTTGCCGGACGCTCCGAGTTCCAGGCCGACGACGTGGCCGACTTCCCCGATCTGGCCATGCGGCTGTTCAACACGCCGTCGATGGCGCACATCGTGTTCGCCAACTGCGTGGGACCGGTCCAGCTCACCGATCGGGAGGCCGTTGACCGGGACGTGGAGCGGCTCCGGGGAGCGCTCGGCACCGCCGCGCCCGCCACGGCGTTCATGGGGGCGATCAGCCCAGGGCAGATCGCGTTCAATTACCCGGACCAGCATTACGGGTCTCATGAGCGCTACCTGGCGGCGCTGGCCGAGGCCCTGGCCTACGAGTACCGGGCCATCACCGGGGCTGGGTTCGCGCTGCAGATCGATTCACCGGACCTGGCCATGGCCGCCCACTGCCGGTCGGTCGGCTCCAGTGTCGGCGACTGGCACACCCACCTGCCGCTGGCGGTGGAGGCGCTGAACGCGGCCCTGGACGGAATCCCGCGGGAGCAGATCCGGCTGCACGTCTGCTGGGGCAACTACGCCGGCCCTCACCACAAGGACGTTCCGCTCGCCGACATCATCGGCGAGGTGCTCCGGGTCAACGCCGGCACCATCTATGTGGAGGGGGCCAACCCGCGGCATACCCACGAGTGGCGGGTGTTTGAGGACGTCGATCTGCCGGCCGGCACCGATGTGATCCTGGGGGTGATCGACGTCAAGTCCAACTGCGTCGAGCATCCCGAGGTGGTGGCCGACCGGCTGGTGCGGCTGGGCCAGATCATCGGGCCGGACCGGGTCATCGCCGGGACCGACTGTGGGTTTGACACCTTCATCCGGTTCTCGCAGGTCGACCCGGAGGTGGCCTGGTGCAAGCTGCAGTCGATGGTCGACGGCGCGGAGCTCGCCTCGGCCCGGCTGTGAGCGCAGTCTAAAGCGAGGCGCGGACGAGCGCGGCCCCGGCGCTGAGCGCCTGGAGCTTGGCCCGGGCCCGCTCACGCGGCAGGTACTTCATGCCGCAGTCCGGAGCCGGCACCAGCCGCTGCCCCGGGACGTAGGCCAGCGCCGCCCGGATCCGCTCAGCCACCTGCTCCGCGGTCTCGGCCTGCGGATCGCCCAGGTCCAGGACGCCCAGCATGATCGTTTTCGGAGCCAGTTCGCCCAGCTGGCCGAGATCCAGCCGGGGCTGGGCCGCTTCCACGGAGATCTGGTCGGCGGCGCAGTCGGCGAGCTCGCCCAGAAAGTCGTAGCGGTGGGCCGACTTCTCGCCGACCAGCGCCGCGTACCCGAAGCAGACATGGACGACGGTGGTCGCCGACAGCCCCTCCAGCGCCCGGTTGATCGCCCGGACGGCGATCCGCCGCGCAGCCTCTGGATCGTTGCGCAGCCACGGCTCGTCCAGCTGGATGACATCAGCGCCGGCGGCCTGGAGCGCGCGGGCCTCGTGATTGACCGCCGCCGCCAGGTCCATCACCAGCTCGTCCGGGTCGGCGTAGGCCTCGTCGGCAGCCTGCTGAGCCATGGTGAAGGGCCCGGGCAGCGTGACCTTGGTGGCGCGGGTGGTGTGGCGGCGCAGGAACTCCAGGTCGGCCACCTCCACGGGCCCGCGCCAGCGCACCGGAGCGATGATCCGCGGCACCTGCCGCGCCTTGCCGGCCCTGGTATGAATCACCGCCGGCTCGTCGGCGTTCACCCCTTCCAGGGCGGTGGCAAACCGGTTGGAGTAGCTCTCCCGTCGGATCTCACCGTCGGTGACGATGTCCAGCCCGGCCTCCTCCATCTCCCGGATCGCCACCAGCGTGGCGTCGTCCTGGGCCTCCTCCAGGTAGCGCTCCGCCACCCGCCAGGCACCCCGCACCCGGACGCGAGGGACCGCGTGGGTGCCGAGCGCATCCCGATCGATGAGCCAGTCCGGCTGCGGGTAGCTGCCGACGACAGTGGTGGGGAGCAGGCGGCGGTCCACGCGGGAATCGTCGCAGGTGCCGGTCAGCTGCAGTTGATGTGGATCAGGTGCAGCCGCCACTGGCCGCCGGCCGGCACCAGCTGGACGGTGCCCGCGCAGTGCTGGGTGCCGTCGGTGCGCACCGATGTCGTCCGAACGGCCACGGTGGCGGCGTGGCCGGATTGGCTGACCACCCGGGCGCTGTTGAATGTGATCGAACGATCTCCGGCCTGACCGGCCTGAAAGCTGGGGTAGCCGCCGACCTCGGCCCGCATGGTGGGATCGGCCAGGGCCCAGGCGGCGGCATAGTGGTGGGCGGCGGCCGCCCCATAAAAGCCCTCCACGGCGCTCACCGGGCTGCCGGCCGCCGCGCCCCCCGGGGACGAGGCGGGCGGCGCCGGAGTGGTGGACGAGGACGCTGCCGGCGCGGTGCCGCTGGCCGCCGGGGTGGTGCTGGTGGCCGCCGGAGTGGAGGCCGTGGTGGCGGTCGTCGATGCCGAGGTGTGCGCCCGGGTGGTGGCGCTGTGGGTGCGGCGATGCCGCCGCGACGCCTGGGCGGCCCGGCTGGCCTGAGCGCCGGAGGCCGAGCCCGCGCCACCGGAGCCGCTGCCGCCGGAGCTCAGCACGACGGCGGCGATCACCCCGGCGGCCACCAGCGCCAGCAGGCCGGCGACCACAGCGGCGGTCCGGGAGCGTCGCCGGGGAGGCTGCGGCGGTGGGAGGTGGCGCGGGGACGGGGGCCGGCGACCGCTGCGACCCTCGCCGCCGCCTCCCCGCGGTGACGCGGCCGGACGCTGACGGAGACCGCGGGTGCCGGCGGCCGCGGCGGCGGCAACCGGCGCCGCCGCGGCCGCAGCGCGGGGCGAACGGGCGGCCCCGGCGCCGGCGCGGGCCGGGGTCACCACGGTGGTCGGCTCGGGCGCCAGCGCGGTGCGCAGTCGCCGGACGAGCTCGCCGGCGCTGCCCGGGCGCTCGGCCGGATCCCGTGCCATGGCCCGGACCAGCAGGTCGGCCGCGCCCGGCGGAGCGTCGGGCCAGGCGGTGCGGAGGTTGGGCGGGGCCTGGGTGGCGATGGCGTGGGCCAGCGTCACCGGATTGGTCTCCCGGCGGGCCTTCTGTCCGGACAGGACCTCGTAGGCCACGGCGGCCAGGGCGTAGACGTCGATGGCAGGGGTGGAGCGGGCGTTCTCCAGCTGCTCAGGGGCCATGTAGCTGAGCGACCCCAGCACCGAACCTGACGTGGTGATCCGGGTCCGCTCGGGAATGGCGGCGATGCCGAGATCGGCGACCTTCACCGCCCCCCCGTCGCCGAGGAGGATGTTGGATGGCTTGACGTCCCGGTGGACGATGCCCCGTTCATGGATGGCGTCCAGACCGGCGGCCACTCCGTCGAGCACGCGCAGCGCCTCATCGGCCGGCAGGCGGCCCTGGCGGTTGAGCGCGTCGCGCAGCGTGCCGCCGGCGATGTACTCCATGACGATCACCAACTGCCCCTCTTCGGAGGTGACGACGTCGTAGATGGCCACCAGGTTGGGATGGCTGAGCGAGGCGCCGGCCAGGGCCTCGCGCCGCAACCGGGACAGGCCCCGGTGATCCGCCGGGCCGGCGATGCGTTTGAGCGCCACCTGACGGCCCAGGAGGGTGTCCTCGGCCAGGTCGACCCGGGCCATCCCTCCGGCCCCAATCGTCGAGATGTAGCGGTATCTGGCCAAATCGCCCGTCACGGCCACAGAAGGGGCATACCCACACAACGCCCCGGAGCCACGTCGCGCCGGATTTTGATCAGATCAAGACGCCCGGGCCCGGCAGATTGACCGCCGCCCGCGCCTCGTCCCAGGTGAGGTTGCCGAGATAGGCCCGGTGGAGCTCCTCCCGCTGTTCGGCGTCGAGATGGGGGGCGGCGACGGGCAGCGACCGAGCCACCGCCTCATCGCCGGCGTCGTCGGACCGGGTGTCGGAGAGCACCAGGGAGGCCCACCGACGCCCGCTCGCCGACTGGCGAGCCGCCTCCAGGTTGCGAACCAGCTCGGTGCGCGGGGGATACCAGGGCGTGCTGGGGCCGAGGCCCTCCCCGGCCTTCGCCGTGACCGTGATCACGATCCGGCCCGTGATGAGCATGCAGTCCAGCGGCCCGGGCTCCTCGAACCGCCACCATTCCCGGGTCAGCCCCGACCGCGTCATCAGCAGCTCTCGGGCCCGGTCCTGAGCCCGCGGCTGCGTGCCGGGTGGATCATCCAGGATGAGCGCCCGCCGGAGGCGCACGCCGTCCGGGGTGGTGTCGCCGGCATCGATCCAGCTCAGCCGGTCCGGATGATCGATGAACCAGCGCAGCAGCTCCCGGGATGGATTGGCCGGATAGTCAAAGCAGGCCAGGCGGCCGCTGGCGCCGCGGACCGCCAGGGGCGTGACCAGCCAGCCCGGGCTGCCCGCCAGCTCGCCCAGGCGATCGATCCCGTGCGGGGTGGCCGCCAGCAGCGCGGGCAGCCAGGAGCCGCCCGAGGGGTCCCGGGCGAACAGCGCCTCAAAGAATGGGCGCGCCCGGCTGAAGCCGGGACTGCGGTCGGACGCCTCCACGCCGGTGACGTTAGTCGGCGTCAGCCGCGGCCGTCGTCGGCCAGGATCCGCGGGCTGTCGACGATGATCTGCCGGCGGCGTAGGGAGACGAACAGCGGCTCCTGCTCCGGGAAGACGACCAGCGTGGCGACCTCATCGCGCAGGCTGATGGTGACCGCTTCCGGATCGCCGTCGGCGACCTGGCCGTCGACCTCCAGCCGGGCGCCGCCGAGACCCGGCGTCACCTCCAACCGCAGCTGAGAGCCGGCGCTGATCACCAGCGCCTGACGCGAGCCCCCGTGGGCGGGCAGCGGGGTCAGCAGATAGGCGTGGGTCTCCGGCGTCATCAGCGGGCCTCCCGCGGCGAGCGCGTAGGCACTGGAGCCGAGCGGGGTGCTGACCACGCAGCCGTCCCCGGCGAGGCGGCTGAACAGGATCCCGTCCACCGAGGTCGTGACCCGCACCTGACCGATGCCGGCACGGACGATGGCGATGTCGTTGACGGCCAGCCGCTCATCGCCGTCGTCCCGGCGGACCGCGAGAGCGGGCAGGCGCCGCGGCGTCCAGTCGCCCTGGCAGAAGCGATTCAGCGACCGGCCCAGCCCGTCGGCCTCGATAGCGGTCAGCACCCCCAGGCTGCCGCAGGCCAGGCCGAGCACCGGCCGCCCCGCCCCCAGGGCCGCCCGGATCGCTGCCAGCATGGTGCCGTCGCCGCCGATGGCCACAATCAGGTCGCAGTCGGCCGCGTCCCCGGGCTCCGCCACCCGCCGCTCCTCCCCGTGGACCGGGATCTGAACGATGGCCGCCCCGTGTTCCTGGGCCCAGGTGCTGAGGGCCCGGAGCGGGCCGGTCACGATCCGCGCCGGGTGCACCACCACCCCCAGCCGCCGCACCGGCCGGGCCACGCCCGGGGCATGATCGGGGCCCTGTGCCGCCTCACGCATCACCATCACGCTACCGAGCGTCCCCGTGGCGCGAGTAACGCAGGAACAGGTTGCCCTCGTACTCCAGCGTCCAGACGAGGCGCAGCGGCCGCAGCTCGGACAGTCCTGGACCGCTGGTGATGCCGAGCTCTCCGCCTCCCACGATCGCGGGGGCGAGCGTGAGAAACAGCTCGTCGACCAGGTCCTCGGCCAGCATCGCGTCAAACAGCCGGGGGCCGCCCTCGCAGAGCAGTGCCCGGACGCCGTGGTCCACCCGCAGCGAGCGCAGGACGCCGGGCAGGCCGGCGTCGGTGCCGGTGACGGCGTGATGGGTGATCTGCGCCTCCACCGGCGGCACCGGGGTATCCGGCGGCGCGTACAGCGCCACCCGGGAGCGCTCGTCTCCAAACAGCGGGATGTCGAACGGGATCTCGCCGGTGCGGCTGATGACCACCATCAGGGGGTGCGGCGGCCGACCCTCGGCCACCCGGATATCGATCATCCGCGGGTTGCGGACCGGGGCTCCGTACCCCTCCACCCGGAGGGTGCCGGTCCCGGCGAGCACCGCATCGACCTGGGTCCGCAGCAGGCCGAACACGGCGCGGTCGCCCGCCCCGCCCAGCTGCTCGGTCTTGCCCCCGGCGGTCGCCTTGCCATCCGCCGAACTGACGAAGTTCGCCACCACGTAGGGGCGCTCCGGGGGGGCGGCCTCGCCCAGCGCCAGTCCGGTGTAGACGCTCTCCGGGGGCACCGCCGGTCCGGGCGGAACGGCTCGTTCGAACTCCATCAGGCGGGGAAGCCTAATGGTCACACCATGAGCTCAGTGCAGGACACCTTCACGCAGCTGACCGGCGACCTGGATTACTTCATGCTGGTGGTCACCACCGCCGCCCTGGGGGAGCGCTCGGGCTGCCTGGTCGGGTTCTCCACCCAGTGCAGCATCGACCCGCCTCGGTTTTTGGTGTGCCTGTCTGACCAGAACCACACCACCCGGGTGGCCGCGGAGGCCAGCGCGCTGGCGGTCCACTTTCTGCCCGACACCGCCGAGGATCTGGCCGAGCTGTTCGGCTCAGAGACCGGCGACCAGATCGACAAGTTCACGCGGTGTCGCTGGCACCCGGGCCCGGAGGGATTGCCCATCCTGGACGAGTGCGGGCGCTGGTTTGCCGGACGGGTGCGCGAGCGCCGGCGCCTCGGCGACCACATCGGCTATCTCCTGGATCCGTTCGCGGCGGTCAAGGATGATGACGGCGGCACGTTCGCCTTCCACCGGGCCAAGCGCCTGGAGCCCGGTCACCGGGCCTGACGCCGGGTACCCATGCTGGGCGCGTGACCGACCTGCGGGTGGCGATCATCGGCTACGGACTGGCCGGGCGCGTGTTCCACGCCCCGCTGATCGCTGCCACCCCGGGACTGGCCCTGACCAGCATCGTCTCCGGCAACGCCCAGCGCCGGGCCCAGGCCATCGAGGACCACCCGCGGGTGCGCACGCCCGCCACCCCGGACGAGCTGTGGGAGAGCGGCGGCCATGACCTGGTGGTGGTGGCCACTCCCACCGCCAGCCATGCGCCCCTGGCGGCAGCGGCCATCGACCGCGCGATCCCGGTGGTGATCGACAAACCGCTGGCGGTGAGCGTCGGCGACGCCGAGGCCCTGGTCGACCGGGCCCGGGCGGCCGGAGTGCTCCTCACCGTGTTCCAGAACCGCCGCTGGGACTCCGACCACCTGACGCTCACCCGGCTGCTGGACGAGGGCCGGCTGGGGCGGGTCATCCGCTATGAATCCCGGTTTGAGCGCGGGCCCTGCGCCACGCCGGCGGCACCATCAGCCACCTGCACATGTCGGCGCTGACGGCCGCCCCGGGGCCGCGGCTGCGTGTGCTCGGCACCGAGGCCGGTTACCTCGCGCCCCAGCTAGCTAGATACCCAGGAGGAGCGCCTGCGCGCCGGATCCCGGCCGGACAGGACGGCCGAGTGGGGCGCGGAGCCGCAGTCGCACTGGGCACGGCTGGTGACCGGCGAGCAGAGCGTGCCCATCCGCAGCGCGGCGGGCAACTGGCCGGCCTTCTACGCGCTCCTCCGGGACGCACTGCGCACCGGCGGGCCGCCGCCGGTCGATCCCGCCGACGCCGTGACCGGGCTGCGGGTGCTGGCCGCGGCCCGCCAGGCCTCGGCGCGGGGCACCACGGTGGCCCTCACCTGAGCGACCGACGCCCTCGGTCAGCCGGCCGGCTCCAGGACCATGACCGGGATCTGCCGGGGGGTGTTGCGCTGGTAGTCGGCGAACTGGGGAGACCGCTCGGCCTGCGTGGCGAACAGCCGGTCACGCTCGGCGCCGGTGGCCTCACTGGCGACCGCCCTGAGCGTGTCGGACCCCACCTCAATGGTCACCTCAGGATGCGCTTTGAGGTTGTGGTACCAGTCCGGATGGGTGGGGGCCCCCCGACCCGGCCTCCGTTGGCGCGAAACTCCTCTATGACCTGGGCGATGAAGTCGTTCGGCGACGAGCTGACATGGCCGGAAGTCTAGTCTCGGTCGCTCTGCCACCATGAGCTGTGATGGCCGTCTCGCCTGTGAACGTCCGCTTTGCGGTGGCGCCGCACCCCGGAGCGCTCTCGGCCGCCGAGCTTCAGGGATTCGCCGACGCGGTGCAGCGCTGCGGGTTCGACGGCATCTGGCTGTCAGATCTCCCCGTGTCTCCCACCCTGGATCCGCTGCTGGGCCTCGCTCTGGTGGCCGGGCGGACGCCGCGCCTGCACCTGGGGGCCAACCTGGTCCCGCTCGGCCGTAACCCGTTTCTGCTCGCCAAGGAGCTGGCGCAGCTGGATCAGCTGTCCGGGGGCCGGCTGCTGCTCAGCTTCGTCACCGGACTCAGCCAGGCGGGTGAGACCGAGGTGCTCGGCCTGAACGGCTCCGCCCGGGGACCGGTGCTGGAGGAGATGCTGGGGCTGATCCGCCGCTGGTGGGCCGGTGAGACCGTGGAGCATCGCTCCGACCGCTGGACGTTTACCGGCATTCCCCCCGCAGTTCTGCCGGTGCAGCAGCCGCTGGAGGTGTGGCTGGGCGGCCGTGGCCCGCGGGCGCTGGCGCGGGTTGGCCGGATCGCCGACGGCTGGCTCGGCGCTCAGCTGACGCCGGCCGAGGCCGGACCGGCCCGGGAGCGCATCCAGGCGGCGGCGGACCAGGCCGGACGCGAGGTCGACCCGCAGCACTTCGGCATGAGCATCCCCTACGCCCGCCGGGAGCCCGAGCCTGACCTCCTGGGAGCCCTGCACCGGCAGCGGCCGGACATCGACCCGCGGGCGCTGGTGGGGGTGGGGTCCGAGCAGCTGCGCCGCCTGATCGCCGGCTACCTGGACGCCGGGCTATCGAAGTTCGTCGTCCGCCCGCTCGGCGACGTCGTCTCCTGGGAGGAGGAGGCCGCCTGGCTGGCCGGGGCGATCCTCGACCTGCAGACCTGACGGGTCAGGCAACGGCGCGCCGCACCAGCTCGGTGGCGGCGGCGGCGTCCCCGGGGCGACCCAGGAGATACCCCTGCCCCAGGTCGCAGCCGAGGTCGACCAGCAGCGCGTGCTGATCGGCGGTCTCAATCCCCTCGGCGATCGTTATCAGGCCCAGGTGGCGACCCAACGCCACCATTCCGGCCAGCAGCCCCCTCCCCTTGGGCTCACCGGCTCCGAGGCCGTGCAGGAACGGACGGGCCACCTTGAGCAGGTCGACCGGGAGCTGCGACAGGCTGAGCAACGACGAGTAGCCGGTGCCGAAATCATCCAGGGCCACCCGGACGCCGAGCTCCTTGACCGCGTGCAGCGAGGCCAGCGCGCCCGGGGCGTCCGCGAGCCGAGCGCTCTCGGTCACCTCCAGGATGAGCGCCGAGGCCGGGAACCGGCCGGCGATCGCCCGCTCCACGTGCTGGGGGAAGCCCGGCTGCTGAAGGTCACGCATCGAGGCGTTGACGCTGATGGAGAGCGGTGCCTGCCGCCACCACTGGGCAAACTGCCGGCAGGCCTCGCCCAGCACCCAGCGATCGATCTCGATGATCAACCCGGTCTCCTCGGCCACCGGGATGAACTCCAGCGGGGGCACCAGGTCCCGGGTGGGATGGCGCCAGCGGACGAGGCTCTCGAAGGCGGCGATCGACCCCGTGTGCAGGTTGAACAGCGGCTGGAAGTGCAACTCAAACTCCTGGCGCTCGATGGCGCGGCGCAGCTCGGCGTCCAGTCCCAGCCGCATGAGCAGCGCCTCGTGCATGCGCGGCTGGAAGTGGGCGTGGCGGCCGGTCCCGCCGCGCTTGGCGTGATACATGGCCACGTCGGCGTTGCGCAGGAGGGTCTCGCCATCCTCACGGCCGCTGGCGATGCCGATGCTGACGCCGATGAACACCTCGTGGCCGCTGACCACAAACCGGCTCTGGAGCTCGTCGATCATCCGGCGGGCCACCGTGTCGGCGTCCGCGCCCTCGGCCAGGAGCACGGCAAACTCGTCGCCGCCCAGCCGAGCGCACACATCCTCCTCCCGCACACAGCGCTCCAACCGCTCGGCCGCCGCGATCAGCAACTGGTCACCGACGATGTGGCCGAGCGAATCGTTGACGAGCTTGAATCGGTCCAGATCGACGAACAGGACGGTGACCGGCCGGCCGCTGCGCTGGGCGTGAGCCACCCGGTGGTCCAGCCGGTCGAGCAGCAGCGCCCGGTTGCCCAGCCCGGTCAGGGAATCCGTGTAGGCCTGCAGGGCTCCGTGGCTGGCGCGAGCCACCGCCAGCGCCACCTCCACGTGGGCGGCATAGGTTCGCAGGAGCTCGCGCTCCGGCGGCGTCCAGCGTCGCTCCGGGCGCCGCGAGCCCACCACCAGCGCCCCCACCACCCGGCCGCGTTCTCGGATCGGCGCGCCGATGATCGCCTGGGTACCCGGAGGAGCCATCCGGGAACTCGCTCGCGCCTCCGGCTCGCCCTCCACCACCACCATGGTCCCGGCCGCGATGGCGCGTCCGCTGACCCCCTCGCTGATGGGGGACCGCTGGCGCCAGCGCTCCCCCGGCCCGGGCGGCGGAACCGAGGCCACCGCCACCATCCAGGCCGGATCGTCGCGGTCGACGAAGCGCAGCGCGCCGCTGTCGCCGGCGAGCAGATCCAGGGCGCCGTCGACGGCTGCCTGGTAGGTCAGCTCCGGCGGGCCCTGCTCGGAGACGAGCCCCTGGACGCGAGCGACCGCACCGATGAGCATCACCTCCCGGTCGGATGCAGCCGCCATCCTCTCGCCTGATGTTCCCCGGGCCATGTCTGATCAGTCATCGGTGGCCGAGGCGGGGCGCTTGAGCGGTCCCGGTCAGCGGGCGGACGCCTCGGCGACGGCCGGGACGACCCGGCGGTGCAACGTGGCCTGCAGCGAAACCGGCCGGACGGCGAACTATGGGGATGAGCACGCGTTTTTCTGGTCCTGACCCACCCCACACCGCACCCTAAGATTGCTGCAATCGCTACATCCCGGCGCATGATTCGCGGCTTCCGGCGCACCCCCGCCGGCGATGACCGGACCCCCGGCCCGCCGGTCGATCCCAACGACGCCTTCGATGCGGCGCTCGCCCTGGAGCAGCGGGGTGACCTGACCGCCGCCGAGGAGGGCTACGGCGCCGCCGACCGGGCGGGCCATCCCGGCGCCGCGGTGAAGCTGGGGGTGTTCCTGGAGGAGCGTGACGATCTGACCGCGGCCGAACAGGCCTTCCGGCGCGCCGATGCGCGCGGCGACGCCACCGGCGCCTTCCACCTCGCCTGGTTGCTCCAAGAGCGCGGCGACGTCGCCGAGGCCGAGGCGGCCTACCGCCGTGCCGAGCAGCGGGGCCACCCGGCGGCGGCGGCGAATCTCCGGGTGTTGCAGACCCGGCGCCGCCCGCGGGCGTCCGCACCCACTCCCGTGGAGGCGGCGCCCCCGCCCGCACCCGCAACCGCTGAGGCGACACCCCCGGCTCCCCCGCCGGCCCCGGCCGACCCAGAGCCGGGGACCGCCGTCCACGCGGTTCCGGCGACGGTGGCCGGAGCGGCGGCGGTGGCGGCCGCCGACGACGCCGGCGCCCCCAGCCGCCGACGGAGCGGGCTCCTGCGGCGGGCGGCATCGATCGTGGTACCGGTGGCCGCCTTCGCCGCGGCGTTTCTGATCGGTCACGCCACCCGGCGCGCGGCGCCCAGCCCGGCGCACGTGGCCCCGGCAGCCAACGTCAGCGACTCCACGGTCACCCTGTCCGCGGTGGGCGCAGTCCCGCCGCCGGCCAAGCTGGTGGTCAAGCCCCCGGCCCGCAAGCCGGCCACTGCGGCCACCCAGACCACGCTGGGCGCGGCCACCGTGCTCCCGGCGGCCACGGTGCCGGTCGACCGGGCGGTGGGTGGTGGGGCGACGGGGCCGGTCCGTACGCCCTCAGCGCCGGCCACCAGCCCGGCCGCCGCAAGCCAACAGGCCGCTGTCAGCACCCCCACCGCTGCCACCCGCTCGGGCGCCTCCACCCCCACCCCCACCGCCACGTCGCCGGCCGGCGGGCCGACCGGTGGCGGCGCATCGGTGAGCGCCACCACCACGACCGCCACGTCAAGCGGCGGCTGACCCTCAGCCGATCCGGTACCCGAAGCTGCGCAGCTGAGCGTAGACCGAGTCGAGCGCCCGTTGGGACCGGGCGATTGCCGCCTCGGCCCGCCGATAGGCACCTGAGTCCTGGTGGACCGCGGCGGCGGCCAACTGCCGGTAGGCGTCGGCGTTGAAGCGAAGCGCGCCCTCCAGGGGCTGATTGGCCAGGCTGACCGCCGTGGTGGTGATGTGGTGAGCGTCGCTGGCCGCGCGGTCGTCCGCCGCCGCCAGGCGACGGGCGGCCGCGGCCCGCAGCGTGACGTCACCGGCGCGCAGTCCCGGGCCGGCGGCGGCCCGGGCCGCGTTGAGCTGTCCCAGGATCCGGTTGAGCTGGAACGCGTAGGCGGCGTCGACGGTGAGCGACATGACCTTGCCGGCGGTCACCTTGAGCGTCCCCAGAGCCCGCTCACAGCCGCTGGTGAAGGTGGCGCTGTACTGGGCGGCTGAGCAGACCGCGGTGATGGTCCCGGCCGTGGTCGGCAGCAGGTAGATCGACTCGGTGACGTTCTCGCCGGTGGGGGTCAGCTTCAGGTAGCGGTAGAAGGCCGCGTCGCCGAGCGTGACGATCTGCGGTCGCGGCGACCCGGGCAGCGCCGCGCGTAGCCGGGCGGGCAGAGCGCCCGCGGGCAGGTCGCTCGGCCCGGGCCGGCGGTTGGTCCCCACCACCAGCTCGGCGCCCGCCGGCTGGGCGCCGGCCAGGGCCACCGGATCCTGGAGCGGCACATCCGGCTGTCCCGGAGCCGCCGTGCGCCGCCAGGTCGACGGGTAGCTGACGGTGAAGTTGGCCGCCGCGGCATGGCCGGTGAGCGCCGGCGGTGTCGCGCTGGATCCGGCGCTGCCGTAGTGGGCGACGACAAAGCCGGCCGCGGCGGCGATGAACACCGTGCTGGTGAGCGTGCGCAGCAGGGCCCGCATGGCGCCGGACAATAAAGCTCACCGGGGCGTCAGCCTGCAGGACCGGTGGCGGGCGCCCCGCAGCCGCCCCGGCGCCGGTCCCGTGGCGGCCCCGGGCGGCGACTACGAACCGGGCTTGCCCTGGTCGGAGCCGTCGGCGGCGGCGTACTCCAGCGTGGCGCCGGCCGGGACGGCCACCAGCTCGCCCTCGTCGGCGGCCTCGGCCGAGACCGCCTGGCGGCGGCGGCCGATGAACGGCTGTCCCTTGGCCGGCACCAGCGAAGCCAACCCGGCGATCAGGCAGGCGATCAGGCCGAAGGTGAAGGCGGAGGCCAGAGCGCTGGAGAACGGGCCGGAGATGACCGAGGGGAAGAAGGTGTGCCCAAGCAGAACGTGCTGCTGATGGGCCGACACCGTGTGGATTCCCGGGCCGAGCAGGGTCCCGATGGGGTTGTAGCCCAGGAAGGCGGCGAACAGAGTGGCCACCGGCGGCAGGTTCGACGCCTTGGCGGCGACCGCGGAGGAGACGCCGTGCGAGGTCAGCCCGTGGTACAGCGAGGTGTGCAGGCCGCCGGACAGGCCGACGATCATCAGGCTGAAGAAGATGCCGATCGACAGCACCATGGCCGAGTTCATGAACGTGGCCGCCATACCGCCGCCGGCGCCGCGCTGGTTGGCGGGCAGGCTGTTCATGATGCTCGCCCGGTTGGGCGAGAAGAAGATCCCCATCCCGATGCCGTTGAGCACGATCACCAGGGCGAACAGGGGATAGGAGAAGTTGACCGGCAGGAGCGCCAGCAGGAGGAACGAGATGGCCGCCAGGAGCATGCCGCTAAAGGCAAACGGGCGGGGGCCCATCCGGTCAGACAGGGCGCCCGCGATCGGCCCGGCGAACAGCATTCCGGCCACCAACGGCAGCAGGTAGATGCCCGCCCACAGCGGGGTGTCGGCGAAGCTGTAGCCGTGGCGCGGCAGGTAGATGCCCTGCAGCCAGATGATCAGGACGAACTGGAGGCCGCCGCGGCCGATGCCGGACAGCAGCGAGGCCAGGTTGCCGGCCGAGAAGGCGCGGACCTTGAACAGGTCCAGGTGGAACATCGGCTGCTCCACCCGGGTCTCGATCACGCAGAAGATGAGCAGCACCAGCAGTCCGCCACCGATCTCGGCGATAACCTGCGGGCTGGTCCAGCCCATGGTGTGATGACCGTAGGGCTGGATCCCGTAGGTGATCCCGATCATCACCGCAATCAGGCCCACGGCGAAGGTCAGGTTGCCCCACCAGTCGATCTTGGCAGGCTTGCGCTCGGACAGGTCGCGCAGCTTGGCGAAGCCCCAGACGGTGCCGAACACGCCGAACGGCACCGACACCAGGAACACGGCGCGCCAGGCCACCGGAGCCAGCACCCCGCCCAGCACGAGCCCGATCGACGAGCCGGCCACCGCCGCGACGCCGTTGATCCCCAGGGCCAGACCGCGCTGGTTGGCCGGGAACGCGTCGGTGATGATGGCGCTGGAGTTGGCGAACAGCATGGCGCCGCCCACACCCTGGAGCGCGCGCATGATGATCAGCCACATCGCCCCCGAGCTGCCCTTCATCCACGTGACCGACAGCATGATGCTGAAGAACGTGAACACGGCGAAGCCCAGGTTGTAGGTGCGGGCCCGTCCGTAGATGTCGCCCAGGCGGCCGAGGCTGACGACGAGGACCGCAGTGACCACCAGGAACCCGAGGATGAGCCAGAGCAGGTAGTTGGTGTTGCTCGGCAGCAGCGGGTTGATGTCGATGCCCTTGAAGATGTTGGGCAGCGAGATCAGCAGGATGGAGGCATTGATGGTGGCGATGAGAACGCCGAGCGTGGTGTTCGACAGCGCGATCCACTTGTAGTGCTCGGGCACGGGGTGGCCGTGATGATCAAGCCTGTGTCCGGCGAGGGATTTGGTGTCTGCGGCGTGCTTGGTCAAAGCGTCCTTTCCAGCCTAAAGAACCACGTGCTTACGTAAAGGTCGTTTCCGGTGAAGCCGGCCCCCGCGGTCCCGCTACTTCACGTTTACGTAAAGAATAGCTAGGAGTTACAGGTGCGCTTCGACGGCCCGGACGACACGGCCGTCCGGCGAGAGGGCAAACCCCTCCAGGCCAAACTCCGAGTCCAGCAGCTCCGGGATCTGGCGACGGTCGACCGGGCGCACGGATCGTTCGGTGGGGGTCTCGTGAACCAGCGCCAGCTCCTCCCAGTCGCTCAGCGCCACCCGACCGCCGTCGTCCCGCTGGGCGGCCACGATCAGCCCGGTGACGAACGGGGACCGGGGATGGGTGCAGGTGAACCAGTTGCTGGTCTCCAGGTCGACGAACGGGACCGGCTCGGGGAGGAACTCGTAGAGATCGCCCCACTCCCGGTCGCGCTCGGTCTGCAGGACATGGGCCGTTCCCTCGGTCACCAGGCGAAACCGCCAGCCGAATTGCTCCTGCACGGGTCCGGGAACGAACGGGATCGGCTCCCGGAGCGTGCCGTGGCCAAACCCCACGTCGGCCAGCCACGCGCCGTCGCCGTTGGTCACCCGGAGCAGCAGGTGCGTCCGCGGCCCCACCCGGTCCGGGGGCCGGCCGACCCGCACCCGGGCGAGCATCAGCTCCACCCCGGCGCCGAGTGCCCGGAGCGCCTCGGCCAGCAGCAGGTTCTGTTCAAAGCAGTAGCCGCCGCGCCGTTGCTCCACCAGCTTGGTCACCAGGGCGTCCGGGTCCAGCGCCACCGGCACCCCCCGGTGGGAATCCAGGTTCTCAAATGGGATCGCCACCACGTGGGCCCGGTGGACCTCGGCCAGGGACGGCACGCCGGAGCTGCGGGTCAGGCCGATGCGCTCCAGATACGCGTCCAGGGGGAAGGCCATCCCCGCCCAGTCTCTCAGGAGGCCGGGAATGAGAGCAAAGTGGCGCTGGCCGCCGGCACCTGCACCGAATACCGGCCGTTGACCGGGGCGACGGTCAGGCCGGCGGCCTTGCCGGAGAGCTCGCCGGTGGAGGTGGCGGCACCGAACGTCTGGCCGCCCAGGGTGACGCCGCCGGTGGCGTGCACGCCCGGTGCCCGCAGCTGTTCCACGGCGGCGGTTCCGCCGGCGCCCGCAATCCGCAGCGCTACCGTCTGGGCCCCGTTCAGACGCTTGTTGATGACGACGACGTGGATGGCGCCGTTGGCGGCTCGGGTGGCCCACACCTTGACGCCGGCCGGCAATTTGGCCGATACCCGCAGCAGGTGGGCGCCCGCCGGCGCCGCCTGGGCGAACATGACCATGCCGTAGAACTCGGGGTGCACGCGCATCGACCAGGCGCCGTGGCTGAACTGCGGGCCGAGCACCTCGTTGATCGTGTTGGGAACCGTGTGGACGTTGACTCCGGCCGCGCCGGTCCGGTCCAGCTCAAACAGCGTGTCGAGCAGCCACAGCGCCGAGGTGAACGTATCGCTGACCCCGCGGGTGCCGCCGCAGGAGATGCCGTTCATCTCGTCGACCCGGAGCGGCAGGTGGTGGCGCCGGGCGATCGCCACCCACGGCGCCACCAGCTGGGCCAGGCCGTGCGAGGACGAGTCGGCGAGCAGCTGGGCACTGGTGACCACCGTCGCCTTGCGGCAGTGCTTGAGCGGATAGGCGTGCACGGTGACCACACGCAGCTGGTGCTCGGCGGCCACAAACGACCCCAGGCTGTGCAGCCACTCCGGCCCGCCCATGCTGGGGCCGGCCAGAGGGTCGCCCCGCAACGCCCCGGAGAAGCGGGAGAAGTCGGAGATGTAGTTCCCGACGGCGTAGGTCCGCGGGCGCCCGGGCACCTGCAGATGCGTGACCGCCGAGCGGTACCAGCCGAAGCTGCCGTAGAGCTCGGGCTCGTTGCCCAGCTCCAGGCCCTGGATGTAGCTGCGGCCGATCCGGCGGAGCATCGCCGCAGCCTCGGCCGAGGCCACCGCGGTGCTGTCGGCCTCCAGGTTGACCCCCAGGATCAGCCGGGCGCGCAGTGAAGCGGCCAGGGCGTGGGCGACGCTCATCCAGGTGGGGGTCAGGTCGTACCGGACGCCGCCGGGACGCGCCATATGGGCCACCGGCCACCAGCTCCAGTCGGTGCTGTCGCCGGCGATGCGGAGCACCGGGCTCTGCTGGGGTGCGATGTCCGCCAGCAGGCGGACGAAGACCGGGTCCAGCGCCTTGGGGTTGGTGCCGGCGAACTGCTCCAGCGCTCTCTCCTCAATCGATAGCCCGACGAATCCGGCGGGCAGGGCCTGCCCGTACGCGGTCCCGCTCACCCCCACCGCCAGGCCGCCGCCGGCGCCGCCCGGGGCCGAGCTGCTCGCCGGGCGGGTGCCGGTCTTGGCGCCGGCGGAGCCGCATCCGGCCAGCCAGAGCGCCAGGATCAGCACCGCGGATGTCACCAGGGCGAGACCGAGCCGGGTCATCGCCCGGTGTTTGCGGGGCTTGGCATCCACGGGCGGCCCACGGTAACGAATCCGGCGCTCAGGGGCGCGGTTCGTCCCCCGGCCCAGCACCGATGCCGAGCACGCGCTTGAGCCCTCGCCGCCCGGCCGGGCTCAGCCCGTAGACCCGGCTGCCCGGCTCCCGCGCCAGCCAGCCGCGGTCATTCAGCGCCTCGGCCAGCGCGTCGCCCAGGGCTCCGGCCAGGTGGGGTGCGCGCTCGGTGGCGTCCAGGCACTCGAAGGCGAAGCGCTGACGCCCCGGGCTCACCGTGTCCGGATCCAGCCCCAGGCGCCCCAACGTCTGGGCGGCAGCGGGTCCGAGCTCGACCAGGCCATCCGGCCGAGCCACCAGCGCCCCCGCCTCCACCAGCCCCCGGTACAGATCGACGCCGATCCGGCCTCCCAGGTGGGCATAGCAGGTGCGCGACGGCACTCCGGAGGGTGCCCTGCGCTCGCCGGCCAGGACGCGCCCGGTGATGCTGTCCAGCAGGGGGGTGAGCAGCTCCAGTCCGGGGTCGGCCAGCCCGTAGACAACCTGACGTCCGGTGCGCTGCGCCGACACCAGCCCGGCGTCGCGCAGGCGCCGCAGGTGGTTGGACAGCTGGGGCAGCGGCACCTCCAACTCGCCGGCCAGGCGGGTCACGGTGGCTGGACCCTCGTAGCCCAGGCGATCGATGACCCGCAGACGGATGGGGTCGGCCAGCTCCTTGAGCAGGCCGATCCGGGGGTCAGTCCGGCGCGCCGCCTCCCGATCATACTTTTTGTTAGGCTGAACTGTCATTGCATGGTTCAGGCTTCTCTGAATAGACGATGGTAGCCGGGCCGCTGCGCCGGATCACCGCCGGCACCCTGGTATCCGCCGTGGGCAGCGGCGCCTGGTACACCAGCTGGGCGATCTTCCTCACCCAGTCGGTGCACCTGTCGGCCGCCGACGTGGGCCTGGGCATGACCATCGCCGGCCTGGCCGGAGTCCTGGCCTCCACCCCGGCCGGCCGCCTGAGCGACCGCATCGGGGCCCGGACCACGTTCCAGGGCCTGCTGGTGGTGCAGGGGCTCGCCTCGTTCGGCTTTGCCGCCGTCCACGGGGTGGTGGCGTTCACGCTGGTGGCGACCGTGGCCCAGGCAGCCGGCAGCGCCAGCGGGGGGCCGCGCAGCGCGCTGGTGCTCGGCCTGTGCGGCGAGCGCGACCGGCTGGCCGCGCTCGGCCGGCTGCGCGCCATCAGCCACATCGGCTGGGCCCTGGGGGCGATCCTGGGCGGGGCGGCCATCGCCAGCGGGGCGCGCGGCGCCTACCTGGCGCTGCTGGCGGTCAACGGCACCAGCTACCTGGTCTACGCCGTCCTGCTGGGCATGACGCCGCGGCGGGCGGACACCGTACCGGCGCGGCCGGCACCGCGGCGCATGACCGTCCTGCGCGACCGCCCCTACGTCTCCCTGGCGGCGCTGATGGGCGTGCTGGCCCTGTGCTGGGCGATGCTCTCAACCGGGCTGCCGCTCTGGGTCACCCTCCATACCCGGGCCCCCCGGGCCGTGTCGGCGGCGGTGGTGCTCACCAGCTGCGTGGGGATCGCTGCCCTCCAGGTGCCGGCCAACCGGCGGGTCCGGACGCCGCGGGCGGCGGCGCGGGCGGCCCTGGCCGCAGGACTGGCGCTGGCCGGATCCTGCCTGTTGTTTGCCCTCACTGCCGGGCGGGCCGGCGCGGCCGCGGTGGCGCTTATGGCGCCGGCCACCGCCCTGCACATCGCCGGCGAGCTTCTGTTTGTGGCCGCCTCCTGGGGTCTGTCGGTTCCGCTCATGCCTGCGGGCGCGCCCGGCGAGTACCAGGGCGTGTTTGCCGCCGGCGAGGCGGCCGCGCTCATGGCCGCACCGGTGCTCATGACCACGCTGATCGCCGGCTGGGGACAGCCCGGCTGGCTGGCCCTCGCCGCCATCTTCCTGCTCGCGGCCCTGGCTGCGATTCCGGTCACCGGCTGGGCGCTGCGGACACGCGCCCGCCCGTCCGCCGGCGGTCAGTGGACGACGGCCTCCACGTTGTTGCCGTCCGGATCGAGCACGAACGCGCCGTAGTACCCGCTGGAGTACTCCGGCCTCAGGTGAACCCCAGCGGCGCCTGGGCGCGGGTGATCAAGGGATTACATTACGGACTGATGCATCGCCGAGCCACCATAGCCACCACCGCCCGGTCAGCGCTGGCGGAGGTGGGAGAGGGCCGGCTGGCCCAGCTCCCGGTGGCCGTCCGCGACGTGGAGTCGCTGCGTGAGCACTACCCGCTGACCCTGCGCCGCTGGACGGCCAATCTGGAGGCTCACCGTCTACCAGGTGCTCAAGCGCTCGCCCGGGCGGTTCGCCTAGGCTGCCGTTGGACCGGGTGGCGCTCCTATCAACTCGGCCCGCGGTGCGGGCCTGATCAAAGCGAGGATCATGAGCGAGGCACTCTGTGCTGAGACCATCCGGATCACGGGGCACGACGGGGACGAGATTGAGGCCTACGCGGCTCGGCCGTCGGGCGACGGCCGGCGGGGTGGGGTGGTGGTCATCCACCACATGCCGGGCTATGACCGGGCCACCAAGGAGATCGTTCGCCGGTTCGCCGAACTCGGCTATGACGCGGTCTGCCCCAACCTGTACTGGCGGGAGGCGCCGGGCGCCGCTCCCGACGATGCCGCCGCCACCGCCCGGGCCCAGGGCGGGGTCCCCGACGAGCGCCTGGTGGGCGACGTCAGCGGCGCCGCGCAGTGGCTGCGCGGGCTGGACACGTCCAACGGCCGGGTCGGGGGTGATCGGCTACTGCTCCGGTGGGCGCCAGTCGGTGCTGGCCGCCTGCCATGTTGACCTCAACGCTGCGGTGGACTGCTACGGCGCGTTTGTCACCGGCACGCCCCCCGCGGAGTTCCCGCTCCCGGTGACCAACCTGGTCGATCAGCTCCCCCACCTGCGGGCGCCCCTGCTCGGACTGTTTGGCAACGAGGACAAGTACCCCAGTCCGGAACAGGTCGACGAGCTGGACGAGATCCTCACCCGGGAGAACAAGCCGCATGAGTTCCATCGCTATGACGGCGCCGGACACGCGTTCTTCTCCGTCGACCGCCCCTCCTACAACGTGGCCGCCGCCAATGACGGCTGGGAGCGGATTGAGACCTTCTACACCACCCACCTCGGAGGCTGAGCATGTGCACGTACGCGACGATCAAGACCGAGCTGGACGGCAGCGCCAAGGGCCCGGACAGCAAGTGGTTCCACGTCACCGATGGCACGGTCTATTTCGATCATCCGGTGCATGCCATGGCCGAGCACACGCTCAACATCGACTTCGCCGACCCGTCGAAGGGGCCGGGAGCGCGCGTGGCCGTGGAGCTGACCGCGGGCTCCGCGCGTGAGCTGGTGACGGCGATCGAGGCCGCGCTGGAGTCGGCACCCGCCGAGCTCACCGCCTGATCGCGACCCCCCGGGCGGCAGCGGGGGCTGACCGCGGCGCCTGGCAAGCTTGCCGGCCACCATGTCGCCCCCGCTCCGGTTCGACCCCATCGACGAGGCGGGACGCCAGTGGCAAACCCATTGGCCCCGGGCTCCGCTGGCGGCCATGCAGGCCGTCACCTCCATCATGCGCGTCCAGCAGGTGCTGCTCAGCCGCCTCAATGAGGCGCTGGACCCGTTTGGGCTCACGTTTGCCCGCTATGAGGCGCTCATGCTCCTGTACTTCAGCCGGGCCGGCTCGCTTCCGCTGGGCAAGATGGGCGACCGCCTCCAGGTCCATCCGGCCAGCGTGACCAACCTGGTCAACGGCCTGGAGCGAGCCGGGCTGGTGGCCCGCGCCCCTCACCCATCTGACCGGCGCACCACGTTGGCCACCATCACCGGGCCGGGCCGGAGCGTGGCCGAGGACGCCACCCGCGCCCTCCATGACATTCGCTTTGGCACCGCGCCCCTGGATGACGCCCAGCTCACGGCGGTCACCGAGATCCTCCGCGCTGCCCGGCGCGGGGCCGGCGACTTCAGCGACTGAACTGAGACAATCGGGCCATGGCTCCCGACGACGACGCCGCCGTCGTCGAGTTGGCGACCCGCCTGTTCAACATGGCCCGGACCGGCCAGGCGACGCAACTGGCCGCCTACCTCGACGCCGGTGTCAGCCCCAACCTCAGCAACCAGCGGGGAGACACCCTCGTCATGTTGGCCGCCTACCACGGTCATGCCGACGCCGTCCGGGCGCTGCTGGCCCGCGGGGCCGACGCCGACCGTCTCAACGACCGCGGCCAGACCCCGCTGGCCGGTGCCGTGTTCAAGGACGAGGAGGATGTGATCCGGGCGCTCCTGGAGGGCGGAGCCGATCCGGAGGCCGGGCACCCGTCGGCGCTGGACACCGCACGAATGTTCGGGCGGGACGATCTGGTCGCGCTGCTCAGCCCATCTGAGTAAAAAGACGCACCAGCCGTGGGTCAATGGACCTTTGACGGCTCCCCGGAGTTGACGAGACTTCCCCTTGTCAACCCGCTCATCGCCGTCCCCCACCGGGAGCGCGGAACACCTGGTGAGCGAGTTGGTCAGGCGCAGTTCCACATCCGCCCGGCCGAGGACCGGCAACGCGGCAGCCGGTTCAGTATCGGATGGTGGATGCATGACAGGAGGGGCCCCGGGGGCGCGGGGCCCCCTCCTGTCCTCAGGCGTGGCGCCTGACCGATCGGGACCTCCCGCCCCCGGGGGCGGGGGGTTCCCCTGGCTGCAGAGGTTCCCCTGGCTGCCAGAGGTTCCCCTGGCTGCCCGTCCGGGCCTACAGGCTCTCCAGGGCCTCGGTGAAGGTCGGGCTCGGCCGCATCGCCGCCGCCACCTGCTCCGGGTCCGGGTGGTAGTAGCCGCCGATGTCCACCTCGGAGCCCTGGACGCCGGCCAGCTCGCCGACGATCGTCTCCTCGTCGGCCTCCAGCCGCTCGGCCAGGCCACGGAAGCGCTCGGCGAGATCCCGGTCGTCGGTCTGATCGGCGAGCTCGCGGGCCCAGTACTGGGCCAGGTAGAAGTGGCTGCCTCGGTTGTCCAACTCACCGACCCGGCGCAGAGGTGAGCGGTTGTGCTCCAGGACGCTTCCGGTGGCCCGGTCCAGGGCGTCGCCGAGGACCCCGGCCCGCGGGTTGTCGGTCTTCTCCGCCAGCATCTGCAGCGAGACGGCCAGCGCCAGGAATTCGCCGAGCGAGTCCCAGCGGAGGTGGTTCTCCCGCAGGAACTGCTGGACGTGCTTGGGGGCCGAGCCGCCGGCGCCGGTCTCAAACAGCCCGCCGCCATCCATCAGGGGGACGATGGAGAGCATCTTGGCGCTGGTGCCCAGTTCCAGGATCGGGAACAGGTCGGTCAGGTAGTCCCGCAGCACGTTGCCGGTGACCGAGATGGTGTTCTCGCCGGCCCGGGCCCGCTCCAGCGTGTACCGGGTGGCGGCGGCCACATCCAGGATCCGGATGTCCAGGCCCTCGGTGTCCAGCTCGTCGAGGAGCGGTCGGACCTTGCGCAGCAGCTCCGCGTCATGGGCGCGGGTCTCGTCCAGCCAGAAGACGGTGGGCCAGCCGGTGTCCCGGGCGCGGCCCACCGCCAGCTTCACCCAGTCACGGATGGGCGCGTCCTTGGTCTGGCACATGCGCCAGATATCGCCCGGCGCCACCTCATGGGCGAGCAGCGTCTTCCCGTCGCCCGCCCGGACCACCCGGATGCAGCCGGGAGAGGACACCTCAAATGTCTTGTCGTGCGAGCCGTACTCCTCGGCCTTCTGGGCCATGAGGCCGACGTTGGGCGTGGTGCCCATGGTGGCCGGATCGAACGCGCCGTGGCGCCGGCAGTCCTCCACCGCCTCGCGGTACAGGTCGGCGTAGGAGTGGTCCGGGATGACGAACTTGGCGTCCTGAAGCTCGCCGTTGCGGTTCCACATCTGCCCCGAGGAACGGATCGCGGCCGGCATCGACGCGTCGATGATCACGTCGGAGGGGACGTGGAGGCTGGTGATCCCGCGGTCGGAGTCGACCATGGCCAGCTCCGGCCCGGTCTGGTAGGCCTCGTCGATCGCCTTGCCCACCGCCTCGCGCTCGGCCGCGGGCAGTCGGTCCAGCGCCTTGAGCAGCGCCGCCATCCCGTCGTCGGCCTCCACATCGGCCCGGGCCAGCGCCTCGGCGTGGTCGTCGAATACCGCCGGGAAATAGGCGCGGACGGCGCGACCGAAGATGATGGGGTCAGACACCTTCATCATCGTGGCCTTGAGGTGGACCGAGAACAGCACTCCCTGCTCCCGGGCGTCGGCCACCTGGGCAGCCAGAAACGCGTCCAGGGCGGCCCGGCGCATGACGGCGCCATCGAGCACCTCGCCGGCGAGCACCGGGAAGTCCGGCTTGAGCACGGTGACCGTGCCATCGGCGTCCAGGTGCTCAATCCGCACCTCGCCGTCGGTATCCAGCGTGGTCGACGTCTCGGTGGCCCGGAAGTCGCCTTCGCTCATGGTGGACACGTGCGAGCGCGAGTCCGAGGACCAGGCGCCCATGGAGTGCGGATGGTTGCGCGCGTACGCCTTGACCGACGCGGGTGCCCGCCGGTCGGAGTTTCCCTCGCGCAGCACCGGGTTGACCGCGCTGCCCTTGACCCGGTCATAGCGCTCGCGCACGTCGCGCTGCTCGTCGTCAGCGGACTCGCCGGGGTAATCCGGGACCGGGTATCCCTGCTCCTGAAGCTCGGCGATGGCCGCCCGCAGCTGCGGCACCGAGGCACTGATGTTCGGCAGCTTGACGATGTTGGCGTCTGGCGTCTGAGCCAGCTCGCCCAGCTCGGTCAAATCGTCGGAGACCCGGCGGGCGTCGTCGAGACGATCCGGGAACTGGGCCAGGATGCGACCGGCCAGCGAGATGTCCCGGAGCTCCACCTCCACTCCGGCCACGGCTGCGAAGGCCTCCAGGATCGGCAGCAGCGACTGGGTGGCCAGCGCCGGAGCCTCGTCGGTGTGGGTATAGATGATCTTCATCGGCATGTCGGTCTCACCCTATCCAGGCCGGCCGGCTCATCCGCTGATCAGCCAGCTGCCGTTCGGCCGGCGCACCAGGGTGGTCGGCCGGCCGTCGTCGTTGAGAAATCCCTTGCCCGGATCGGCCGGGGTGACCACGTCGGCCGCGCTCACGGTGGCCGTGGCGCCGTTGACCGTGACCCGCTTGACCACCACATGGCGCAGCGCCGCCCGGTGGGTCGCCGTCAGCCCCACGCCGGCCGCGTGCATGGCGTCCGGGCAACTGGGGCGGGCCAGCGCCCGGGCCAGATGAGCCTGCTCGGCCGGGGTGGCCAGCGCGCAGAAGGCTCGTCCATCGCCGGCCGCCAGCGCGGACAGCGCCGCCTGCACCGTCCGCGTGACCTGAGCCTGGCCGCCATCCCCGCTGGCTGACGTGCCGCATCCGGCGGCGGCGATTCCCGCCGCCACCGCCACAGCCAGGGGCAGACGGCGCGTGATCACGCGGTGAGACGGTACCCGATCGTTTCACCTGACAGGATCGCCAGCAGTCGCCCCCCGCTAGGAGCTCCCCTGATGCCCCAGGACCGCCCGCCGTTTCCCCCGTTCACCGCCGAGACCGCCGCCCAGAAGGTGCAGGCGGCCGAGGATGCCTGGAACACGTGTGATCCGCACCGGGTCGCCGGCGCCTACACCGTCGATTCGCGGTGGCGCAACCGGGACACGTTCATCAGCGGACGGGCCGAGATCATCGCCTTCCTGACCCAGAAGTGGGAGCGCGAGCTGGAATACGGGCTGCGCAAGAGCCTGTGGACCTTCGCCGGGGACCGGATCGCGGTGCGTTTCCAGTACGAGAGCCATGACCGGGACGGTCGCTGGTGGCGCAGCTACGGAAACGAACTATGGGAGTTCGACGAGCGCGGGCTCATGCGCCGCCGGGAGGCGAGCATCAACGACGTGGGTATCTCTGAGGCAGAGCGGCGGATCTTTGGTCCCCGGCCCGAGCACGAGCGAGGGCTCGACCTACCGCTCCAGTGACTCCGACGAATTAGGATCGTCTCATCCAGCCCCGCATCGTCTATGTCTCCCGGCTGACCCGGCTTCCCCTGCTCGGCGCCGACGGCGCCGAAATCGGCCGCATCGCGGATGCGGTGGTCGACCTGGGCTCCAAGCCGCCGCGCGTCAACGGCGTGGTGGTGGCGGTGAGCCGGCGGCGGGTGTTCGTCGGCATCGGCCGCATCGGTGAGGTCGGCTCCGACGGCGCCCGCCTGCGCCGCGGCTCGGTCAACCTGCGTCAGTTCCAGCTGCGGGAGGGCGAGCGGCTCCTCGCCGGCGATCTGGTCGGACGCCGGATCAAGGGCCAGCGGGTCGTCGACATCGGCCTCACCCAGTCCCCCGACGGGCTGGACTGGGAGGTGGCCACCGTCGCCCTGTCCGGCCGCCGCGTCCCCGGCCTGCGCCGCACCCCGGAGGTGCTCGACTGGAGCGAGGCCGGTGAGCTGTTTGCCTCCGAGCGTCCGGTCGATCGCCAGGCGGCCGAGCTGGGCGGGCTGCACCCGGCCGAGATGGCGGCGATGATCCGGCGGCTGCCGCTCAGCCGACGCCGGGTCCTGGCCGCCGAGCTGGAGGACGACCGGTTCGCCGACCTGCTGGAGGAGATGTCCGAGGACGAGCAGGTCAAGCTGGTGGAGGGGCTGGGGCTCGATCGGCTGGCCGGGATCCTGGACGAGATGGACGCCGACGACGCGGCCGACCTGCTGGGCGAGTTCTCGGCGCTGCGCCGCGATGAGCTGCTCCACGCCATGGATCCGGAGGAGGCCGAGCCGGTGCGGCGGCTGCTCACCTACCGGCCGGACACCGCCGGTGGGCTCATGACCCCGGAGCCGGTCATCCTGGCGCCGGAGACCACCGTGGCCGAGGCCCTGGCCCATGTCCGCCAACCGGACCTTCCGGTGCCCCTGGCGGCCACCGTGTTCGTCTGCCGCCCGCCGCTGGAGACGCCGACCGGGCGCTACCTGGGGAACGTCGGCATCCAGCGGCTGCTGCGCGAGGCGCCGAGCAAGCCGCTGGGCCGGTGCATCGATGACGACCTGGAGCCGGTGGCGGTCGATGCCTCTGACCGCGAGGTGGCGGCCCGGCTGGCCGCCTACGACACCGTCTCGCTGGCGGTGATCGACGAGGCCGGGCGACTACTGGGGGCGGTCACCGTCGACGATGTGCTCGATCGCGCCCTTCCGGCCGGCTGGCGGGCCAGTCTGTCCGAGGCCTGATGGCGCGCCACGATGATCTGAGCACCCCGCGGGGGACACCGGGCGGCCCGGTCTACGACCCGGAGGCGTTCGGCAACCTGGCCGAGCGGCTGGCGCGGTTCTTCGGCACCCCCCGCTACATCGTGGGGCAGACCGTGCTGGTGGTGATCTGGATCGCCGTCAACGTGGCCGCGGTGACCCTGCGGTTCGATCCGTACCCGTTCATCCTGCTCAACCTGGCCTTCTCCACCCAGGCCGCCTACGCCGCGCCGCTCATCCTGCTGGCCCAGAACCGCCAGGCCGATCGGGAACGACTGGAGACCGAGCGCGACCGGGAGATGAACGCGCGGTCGATCGCCGAGACCGAGTACCTGGCCCGGGAGATCGCCGCCGTCCGCCTGGCCGTCGATCAAAAGCCGGACCGCGACGACGTGGCCGAGGCCCTGGATCGTCTGACCCAGGCGATCGAGCGCCTGCACCCGGTCGAGGACCAGGTCGACGCCGAGTAGCGGCGAGCGCGGGGCGCTGACTGCGCCCCGCGCCGCACCGTCTCAGGCGCTGACCGTCTGTCCCACGGCCTGCTCGATCCGCAGGCCGAGATCCTGGTCGATGTTCTTCCAGTACTGGAAGGCGCGCTCCAGCACCTTGTCGGAGACCCCGGCCGACAGGTGACCGGCGACGTTGGAGACCAGCCGCTCCCGGGCCTCGTCGTCGAGCACCTCGCGGACCATGGTGCCGGCCTGACCCCAGTCGTCGTCCTCCGCCCGCGGCGTGTAGGCCGAGCGCACCATCTCGCCGTCGGCCGCCCACAGACCGGCGGCGTCGGTCCGGGAGGGGTCGGCCACAGGGCCGCCATAGGAGTTGGGCGCATACACCGGATCGGTGACGTTGACCGTCCGCCCCACCCCGTCCTTGCTGTAGCTGTGGACCGGCACCTTGGGGGCGTTGACCGGGATCTGCTTGTAGTTGACCCCCAGCCGGGCCCGGTGGGCGTCCGAGTAGGAGAAGCCGCGTCCCAGCAGCATCTTGTCCGGGCTCAGGCCGATCCCCGCCACCAGGTTGTTGGGCTCAAACGCCGCCTGCTCCATCTCGGTGTGGAAGTCGGTCAGGTTGCGGTTGAGCGTCATGGTGCCGACCTTGATCAGCGGGTAGTCGCCGTGCGGCCACACCTTGGTCAGGTCAAACGGGTTGAACCGGTAGGTCTTGGCCTCCTCAAACGGCATGATCTGCATGTACAGCGTCCAGGTGGGGAAGTCACCGTCGCGGATCGCCTCAAACAGATCCTGGCGGTGGTAATCCGGGCTCTCGCCGGCGAGCCGGTCGGCCTCCTCCTGGGTCAGGCACTCAATTCCCTGATCGGTCTTGAAGTGGTACTTGACCCAGAACTTGTCGCCGGCCCGGTTGACCCACATGTAGGTGTGGCTGGAGTAGCCGTTCATGTGGCGCCAGGTCTTGGGAATCCCGCGGTCGCCCATGAGCCAGGTCACCTGGTGCGCCGACTCCGGCGACAGCGTCCAGAAGTCCCACTGCATGTCGTGGTCGCGCAGACCGTTATCGGCCCGGCGCTTCTGGCTGCGGATGAAGTGCTGGAACTTCATCGGATCACGCACAAAGAAGACCGGCGTGTTATTGCCGACCATGTCGTAGTTGCCCTCGGACGTATAGAACTTCAGGGCAAAGCCGCGGGGGTCACGCCAGGTATCCGGGCTGCCGCTCTCGCCGGCCACGGTTGAGAAGCGGGCCAGCATCTCGGTCTTGACCCCCGGCGCAAACAGCGCGGCCCGGGTGTAGGCGCTCACGTCCTCGGTCGTCTCAAACACGCCGAAGGCCCCCGCCCCCTTGGCGTGCGGCTGACGCTCCGGGATCCGCTCGCGGTTGAAGTTCGCCATCTGCTCAATCAGGTACTGGTCCTGGAGCAGAATCGGGCCGTCCGGCCCGACGGTCAGCGAGAACTCGTCGCTGGCGACGGGAATCCCGGCATCGGTGGTGGTGAATGGCGGCTGGTCAGCCATCAGGCGGGCTCCTTTGGTCTAGCTCACAAACGACGCGCTTGACCCTTCATATCAGGTCTCCTTTAAGGGTCAACTACCCGAGCGACCGGAGGGACATTCAGCTCCAGAATTCCCTTTCCCGGTGCGAGGGAATGGGGCCGCGGTTAGAATCCGGCCACCGTGAGGACGTCCTCGGCGTGCCGCAGGAACCATCGGCCGGGGCAGCGAGGCGGTCTGACCGGACGTCTTCTCGCTGCCGCCGGGGCCGGCGGCGCGGCCCGCCGGGCCGGCGGCTCGCCCGGGCGCCTGGACTGGCCCTCGGTGTTCGCTGCGTTTCTGGTCTGCCACCTCAGCGGTGACCTCCTCCTCCAGACCGAGTGGCAGGCGCTCACCAAGGTACGCGGCCTCACCGATCCGGAGGGACGCCGCGCGCTCGCCTCCCATGCCGGCACCTACACCCTGGCCTACCTGCCCGCCCTGGCCTGGATCGGCGCCGACCGGTCACCCGGCCGCGCCGCCGGCACCGCCGCCCTGATCGGTCTGCCCCATGTCCTGGTCGACGACGGGCGGTTCGTGCGCGGCTGGCTGCGGGAGGTCAAGCATTCGCCCGAGCCCGCGCCGAGCCTGCGGCTGATGGTCGACCAGAGCTTTCACGTGGTGTGCCTGTTCGGCGCGGCCATGGTGGCGGCTGGGTAGGCTGGCCACCGTGCTGGGTCTTCCCGACGCCGTGACCGCCTGCCTGTTTGACCTGGACGGGGTGCTGACCGAGACCGCCAAGGTCCACGATCGGGCCTGGAAGCAGACCTTCGACGAGTACCTGCGCCGACGGGCCGAGCGCAGCGGCGAACCGTTCACCGAGTTCGATCCGGTCGGCGACTATGACGCGTACGTCGACGGCAAACCTCGGTATGACGGCGTGCGCTCGTTTCTGGAGTCCCGCGGGATCACGCTGCCGGAGGGCCGCCCCAGTGATCCGCCCGACGCCGAGACGATCTGCGGGATCGGCAACCGCAAGAACACGCTGGTGCTCAAGCTCATTCGCGAGGACGGAGTGGAGCCCTACCCGGGATCGGTTCGCTTCGTGAAGGCGGCCCGGGAGGCCGGCCTGCGCCGCGCCGTCGTCTCCTCCAGCGCCAACGCGCGGGACGTGCTGCAGGCGGCCGGGATCATCGACCTGTTTGAGGAGATCGTCGACGGCCACGTGGCCGACGAGCAGGAGCTGAAGGGCAAGCCGGCGCCGGATACGTTTCTGGCCGGCGCTCGTGCGCTGGGGGTGGAGCCGGCGCAGGCGGCGGTGTTTGAAGACGCGCTGGCGGGCGTGGCCGCCGGACGGGCCGGCCAGTTCGGCGTCGTCGTCGGGGTCGACCGGGTGGGGCAGGCCGAGGCGCTGCGCCAGCACGGCGCCGACGTGGTGGTCACCGACCTCGCGCAGTTGCTCTCCTCACAATGATCCGGGGCAACGGAACGTTCCCGGTGGAGCCATGGGCCATCCGGGAGAGCGGCCTCCACCTGGACAAGCTGGCCGAGACCGAGTCGGTGTTCGCCCTGGCCAACGGTCATGTCGGCCTCCGCGGCAACCTGGACGAGGGCGAGCCCTACGGGCTGCCGGGCACGTACCTGGGCGGCTTCTACGAGGATCGCCCCCTCCCCTACGCCGAGGCCGGGTTCGGCTATCCCGAGCAGGGCCAGAGCGTCGTCAACGTCACCAACGGCAAGATCATCCGGCTCCTGGTGGAGGACGAGCCGTTTGACGTGCGCTACGGCATCGTGCGCCATCACGAGCGGGTGCTCGACCTGCGCGACGGGGTGCTCCGCCGCACCGTGGAGTGGGAGTCGCCGACCGGGCGACGGGTCCGCGTCCGCAGCACGCGGCTGGTCTCGTTCACCCAGCGGGCGGTGATGGTGATGGAGTACATCGTGGAGCCGATCGACGAGGCATTCCCGATCGTCGTCCAGTCCGAGCTTGTCGCCAACGAGACCCTGCCGATGGCCGCCGCCGACCCCCGGGCGGCTGCGGCCCTGGCGGCGCCCCTGGAGAGCGATTACCACGCCGCCGATGAGCTGGCCGCCATCCTCGTCCACCACACCAAGCGCAGCGGTCTGCGGATGGCGGCCGGCATGGATCACCTGGTGGAGGGGCCGGACGACTGTGAGGCCCGGTGCGTCGCCTATCCCGATGTGGCCCGGATGGAGGTGACGGCCGACCTGGCTCCGGACCGGCCGCTGCGGGTCCTCAAGCTGGTGGCCTACGGCTGGTCGGCGGAGCGCTCCGTGCCGGCCCTGGCCGACCAGGTGGCGGCCGCCCGCGCCGGAGCCCGCCATACCGGATGGGACGGCCTGCTGGCCGCCCAGCGCCGGTACCTGGACCGCTACTGGGAACGGTGCGACGTTGAGATCGACGGAGACGCCGAGCTTCAGCAGGCGATCCGCTTCGGCCTGTTTCACACCCTCCAGGCCGGCGCCCGGGGTGAGCAGCGCGCGATTGCGGCCAAGGGACTGACCGGCCCCGGCTACGATGGCCACACCTTCTGGGACACCGAGATGTTCGTGCTCCCGGTGCTCACCTACACCGCGCCGCACGCCGCCGCCGATGCGCTGCGCTGGCGTCACCGGACCCTGGATCTGGCCCGGGAGCGGGCCCGCACCCTGGGTCTGCGGGGGGCGGCGTTCCCGTGGCGCACGATCGGCGGCGCCGAGTGCTCCAGCTACTGGCCGGCCGGGACGGCGGCGTTTCACATCAACGCCGACATCGCCGACGCCGCCATCCGGTACGTGTTCGCCAGCCACGATGAGGAGTTCGACCGCACCACCGCTCTGGAGCTGGTGGTGGAGACGGCGCGGCTGTGGCGATCCCTGGGTCACCATGACACCGGGGGGCGGTTTCGTATCGACGGGGTGACCGGGCCCGACGAGTACAGCGCCGTGGCCGACAACAACGTGTACACCAACCTCCTGGCCCAGCGCAATCTGCGGGCCGCGGCCGACTGCGTGGAGCGCCACCCCCGGCGCGCCCATGCGCTGGGGGTCGACGAGGAGGAGGCGGCGGGCTGGCGGGATGCGGCCGAACGGATGCTGATCCCCTACGACGCGGCGATGGAGATCCACCCGCAGGCCGAGGGCTTCCTGGAGCATCAGCGCTGGGACTTCGATCAGACCGGGTCCGATCAGTACCCGCTCATGCTCCACTTCCCCTACTTCGACCTGTACCGCAAGCAGGTGTGCAAGCAGGCCGACCTGGTGCTGGCCCTGTTTGTGTGCGGTGAGTCGTTCACCGCCGACCAGAAGGCCCGGGACTTTGAGTACTACGAGGGGATCACCGTCCGGGACTCATCCCTGTCGGCCTGCGTGCAGGCGGTGGTGGCCGCGGAGGTGGGGCACATGGATCTCGCCTACGACTACTTCGCCGAGGCGGCCCTCATGGACCTCGACGATCTGGAGCACAACACTCGGGACGGGATCCACATCGCCTCGGTGGCCGGCACCTGGATGGCGGCGGTGTGCGGCTTCGGCGGCATGCGGGACCACCAGGGAAAGCTGTCGTTTCGCCCGCGCCTGCCGGCCCCCATCACGCGGCTGATGTTCCGCCTCCGGTTCCTGGGCCGGGGCGTGCACGTGGAGGTGCAGGATGCCGCGGCCCGCTACACGCTGATCGACGGGGAGCCGCTGGAGATCGATCATTACGGCGATCCGGTCCTCCTCCAGCCTGATCAGACGCTGGAGTTGGAGATCCCGCCGATGTCCCCCCGGCGGGCGCCGGCGCAACCGCCCGGACGGGCCCCGGAGCGACGGCGTCCGCCGGCCACCGCGCGATTCAGCGGCGAGGGCACGGGGTAGGCGCAACCCATGCCCCAGGAATTGAACGTGGCCGATCTCAAGATCACCAGCCCGGCCTTCAACCACCATCAGCGCATCCCGGATCGCCACAGCGGCGACGGCGAGGACGTCTCGCCGGAGCTGATGTGGTCCGGGGCTCCGGAGGGGACGCAGGCGTTCGCGGTCATCGTGCATGACCCGGACGCGCCGCTGGTCGACGGCTTCACTCACTGGGTGGCCTACCAGATCCCCGGGGACGCCAACCACCTGCCGGAGGGTGGGGGCGCGGCGGTCAACGGGGTCAATTCGATGGGCAACGCCGGCTATAACGGCC
Organism: uncultured Solirubrobacteraceae bacterium; assembly: GCA_963753235.1. Classification (GTDB taxonomy): domain Bacteria; phylum Actinomycetota; class Thermoleophilia; order Solirubrobacterales; family Solirubrobacteraceae; genus Palsa-465. Next base: position 420,241 of record CAVWBJ010000004.1, read on the forward strand.
CGGCGCCACCCCCCGGCCACGGCACCCACCATTACTACTTCTGGGTCTACGCGCTGGACGAGGACCTTGACCTGGAGCCGGGCCTGGACCGGCGGGCGCTCATGAAGCGCATCGAGGACCACGTGATTGAGCAGGCGCGGCTCGTCGGCACCTTCTCGCACTGACCGGGGGCGAGCGGCCCACCGGTCAGGCCAGCAGGTGGACGATGGCCAATACCCCCACCACCACGACCACACCGCGCAGCACCGGGGAAGGCAGCCGCCGGCCCGCCCGGGCGCCGAGCACGCCGCCGAGCAGCGACCCGGCGGCGATCAGCCCGGCCGCCCCCCAGGCGACGTGGGCGGCGAACACGAAAATCACGCCGGAGACGAGGTTGACCAGCCCGGTGAGGACGACTTTGAGCGCGTTGAGGCGCTGCAGTTTGTCGTCGAGGCCCAGGCTGAGCACGGCCAGGTTGAGGATGCCCTGAGCGGCACCGAAGTAGCCGCCATACACGCCGCCCAGCCCCACTGCGGCCGTGGTCAGCGGACCGGCGCGGCCCCGGCGGGGACTGTGCTGGGGCCGGTGGGTGGTGAGCAGCCGGGAGATCTGGGGCTGGAAGACGATGAGGAGCACGGCGATGGCGATGAACGCCGGGACGATGGCCTCAAACGCCGAGGCCGGCAGGCTGAGCAACAGGACGGCCCCGATGATCCCCCCGGTGACTGAGGCCAGGGCCAGCGGCAAGATCCGGTGGCCCTGACCGGCGAGCTCCTGGCGGTAGCCCCAGGCCCCGCTGGCCGAGCCGGGGACCAGCCCCACCGTGTTGGACACGTTGGCCACCACCGGGGGGTAACCGAAGCCCAGCAGCACCGGGAAGGTGACCAGCGTGCCGCTCCCGACGACCGTGTTGATGGTGCCGGCAAAGATGCCGGAGGCAAAGATGACCAGCGCGTGGAGTGGGGTCACGTCCGCAGCGGCGCCAGCGCCGCCTGAAAGCGCAGAAGCTCGTCCAGCATCGCCGGAACCGCCTCCAGCATCACCTCGTTGCCGGTAATGGTGCCGTCCTCGCCGAGGAACTGCTGGACGAACGGGATGTTGACCGAGGCCTGGGTTGGCATCATCGCCAGGGCGGTGACCACCTGCTTGAGCTGCTGCACCGCGCGGGTCCCCGCGGCCACGCCACCGTAGGAGACGAACCCCACCGGCTTGTAGCGCCACTCGTGGTGGAGGTAATCGATGGCGTTCTTCAGCGCGGCCGGATAGCCGTAGTTGTACTCGGAGGTGACCATCACCACCGCGTCGGCGGCGTCGACGATGGCGCTCCAGTCCCGGGTGTGGTCCCGGGTGTACTGGCGCAGGCGGGGGTGGCTGGGCTCGTCCAGAAGCGGGAGCCTGAGCTCGGCCAGGTCCACGACCTCCAGCTCAAACCCGCCGTGGGCGGCGGCCCGGTCCACAAACCAGTTGGCGACGGGCAGGCCGATCCGGCCGGGACGGGTGCTGGCGATGATGATGAGCAGCTTCGGCATGGTGAGGGGGGGTTGGGAGGGCGGGCGCAAGCGATCCTAGTCAGCGACCATCCCCCGGCCGATATCGTCGCCGGGCATGGACGCGCCTCCCCGCCCCGCCGTGGCCGACCTGAGCGGGCGCTTTGCCGGGCGGGTGGTGGTGGTGGAGCCCCTGGCCGCCGAGCATGAGGCGGGCCTGGCCGCCGCCGCCACCGACCCTGACCTGTTCGCCTGGATGCCGGTCGACATGGCCTCCTCCCGGGAGGCGCTGCACGACTGGCTGACGGCGGCTCTGGCCGGCGCCGGGGCCGGCCGGGAGATGCCCTTCGCCATCCGCTCGGCCCAGACCGGCGAGGTGCTCGGCTCCACCCGGTTTTTGGAGATCCGCCTGGAGCACCTCCGGGCCGAGATCGGCTGGACCTGGGTCACCCGCCCCGCCTGGTCGACCGGGGTCAACATCGAGACCAAGCTCCTGCTGCTCGGCCACGCGTTTGAGACCGTGGGGCTGCGCCGGGTGGAGTTCAAGACCGACGCCCGCAACGAGCGGTCCCGCGGGGCCCTGCTCGCCCTGGGGGCGACGTTTGAGGGCATCCTGCGCAAGCACATGGTGGTCCGCGACCACGGCGAACGCGACTCGGCCTACTTCTCGGTCATCGACGACGACTGGCCGGCGGTCAAACGCCACCTGCGCGAGCGCCTGAGCAGACTCCAGTAGGGTCGCAGAATGTCCGACCGCTTTGACGTGGCCATCCTCGGGGCCGGGCCGGCGGGTGAGCATGCCGCCTACGCCCTGGTGGCGGAGGGCCGGCGCGTGCTGTTGGTGGAGCGCGAGCTGATCGGCGGCGAGTGCACCAACTGGGCCTGTATCCCCACCAAGACGCTCCTGCGCCCGGCCGAGGTGCGCGGAGAATCGGCCCGCGCCGCCGGTGTCTCACCGGCGGCGCTCGACTGGCCGGCGCTGGATCGCTACCGGGATTACATGACCTCGGCCGGGGACGACTCGGCCCGGGTCAAGCACTACGCGGAGATGGGCGTGCGCGTGGTCAAGGGCGACGGGCGTCTGGACGGCCCGGGGCGCCTGCGCATCGGCGACGACACCTTTGCGGCTGAGCAGATCCTGATCAGCACCGGATCAGACCCGGTGATCCCGCCGATCGACGGCCTGGCCGAGTCCGGCTACTGGACCAACCGGGAGGCGACCGCGCTGCATGAGATCCCGGACTCCGTGGTGATCATCGGCGGCGGCCCGGTCGGCATCGAGCTCGCCCAGTTTCTGCAGCGGTTCGGCAGCCGCGTGATCCTGGTGGAGGGAGCCGATCGTCTGGTCGCCCGCGAGGATGAGGCGCTGTGCGCCCTGCTGCGAGATGGCCTACAGAGCGACGGCGTGGAGGTTCACACTGGCGTCCAGGCCACCCGGGTGGGCCGGGACGGAGACGAGCGGGTGGTCACGCTTGACGACGGCGCCGAGGTCCGCGGCGAGCAGGTGATTGTGGCGGTCGGCCGCCACCCGCGCGCCCGGGAGATCGGACTGGAGACGGTCGGCCTGGGCGGCGACCTGCGTGCCGTGCCGATCGACGAGCACTGCCGGGTGGCGGAGGGCGTATGGGCGGCCGGGGACTGCACCGGCGTCGCCCTGTTCACCCACGTCGCCAAGTACCAGGCGCGGGTGGCGATGGCCGACATGCGCGGTCAGCCGGTGGCGGCCGACTACCGCGCGGTTCCGCGGGTCATCTTCACCGACCCTGAGGTGGCCGCCGTGGGGCTGACGGCGGCCGCCGCGCGCGACGCCGGCCACCAGGTGGCAACGGCGCTGATCGACCTGCCGGCGGCGATCGCCCGTCCGTACACCTACGAGCAGGATCCTCGGGGCCGGATGGGCGTGGTGGCTGACCGGGAGGCCGGGGTGCTGCTGGGAGCCTGGGCCGTCTCCCCCCTCGCCTCCGAGTGGATCCACCAGGCGGTGCTGGCCATCCACGCCCGGGTTCCGATCGCCACCCTGCTGCAGACGGTCGCCCAGTTCCCGTCCTACTCGGAGGCCTACCTGTCCGCGCTCCAGGCCCTGGAGCTGTAGCGGCCAACCGGGGACGTCCGCGGCCGGCGTGATCGCCGCGTTGGCCGGAGCCCACGCCGAGCCGCCGGTCACCCGGCGCGCGCGGTGTGCAGCCGGGTGATCATCGGCATCGTCAGCGCGCCGCCGTGGTCGGCGATGGTGGTCCGGATGGCCTCCAGCAGCCGCTGCCGGCGCTCGGCCTCAAGCTGCTGGAAGTCCGAGAGCGTGTTCATCAGGGCGGCGTAGTCGTCGGCGGCGTAGTCCAGGCTCCAGTCGTAGAGGTGGACCTCCGGGGCGGTGAACCCGGCCACGGCGGCGATCTCCGCCACCCAATCGTCGTCGCCCTGAGGCTGAGGGTTGTCCGGGTGCAGCGGGCTGTCGGCGGGCATCTCCGGCGCGTGGCGGCGGTAGGCGACCGACAACGCCGTGCGCAGCTCGGATGGTCCCCAGGCGGGCCGGTTCCAGAACACGCCGAGCCGCCCGCCATCGCTGAGCGCCATCCGGGCCCGCCGGTATCGGACCTCCGGATCGATCCAGTGCCATGCCTGGGCGGCGTAGAGGAGCGGAAATCTCTCCCCGCCCAGGTCCAGATCCTCAAAGTCGGACTCCAGGATGGTCACGTTGGGAAAGGCGGCGCACCGGCGCCGGGCCAGCGCAGCCATCGCCGCGCTCGGCTCCACCCCCACCACCACCGCTCCGCGCTGGGCGAAGAGCTCGGTCGCCTTGCCGGTCCCGGCGCCCACCTCCAGCACCCGCCCGCCGTTGCCGACCCTGGCCGCGGCCAGCAGATCGTCGACGAGCTGGGGCGGATACGACGGGCGGTGGCGGTCGTAGAGATCGGCCACCTGACCAAACACCAGACGCTGCGGAGTCGTCACCGCGTCGCAGTCAAGCAGCCCGGGGCGCGTCCGGCCGCGCCCGGTTCGTACTACGCTGGGCGACGCATGGCGGGTGGCTCGCGGACACCGGCAGTCGCGGCGCTGACGCTCGCGGGCGTTGTGCTGGCCCTGAGCCTGGCGGTGGGCCCACCGGCGGCCGAGGGCGCGGCCACGCTCTCCTGGGTGGGCCCCCCGCCGGTGCTTCCCGCGGGCGCCGTCGTCCACGGCCCGGTGGCGCCGGCCCGCGGATATCACGTCACCGTCACCCTGCGGCCCCGCCACCCGGCGGCCCTGGCCGCCTACGCCCGGGCGGTGGCGACGCCGGGCTCGCCCTGGTACCGCCGGTACCTGACGCCGGCAGCGTTCGGCCGCCGGTTCGGTGCCACCGCCCCCCAGATCCGCACCGTGATGCGAGCGCTCCGGGCCCGAGGGCTGCACCCAGGAGCGGTGAGCCCCGGCCGCCTGTCGATCCCGGTCAGCGCCGCCGCCGGCACCCTGGAGCGGGCGTTTGCCGTCTCGCTGACCCGGCTGAGCCTCCCCGGACGCCGCACCGGGGTGGCCGCGACCACGCGCCCCGCGGTCGCCGCCCCGGCCGCCCCTGACGTTCAGGCGGTGGTCGGCCTGGACACCACGTCCGCGCCCCAGCCACTGCTGGTGCGCGCTCGGCCGGGCCGGGCCGGGTCGGCCCTGTCGGCCCGGTCGACCGGGTCGGCCGCTGGTCCCACCGCCCAGATGGCGGCCGCCGGGCCCCAACCCTGCGCGGCGGCCCGCCAGGCGACGTCGGGCCCCTACGGCCAGGGCGCCCACACCAACGACCAGATCGCCTCCGCGTACCAGTTCTCCCCGCTGTACGCCGCCGGAGATGAGGGGGCGGGCGTCACCGTGGCCGTCTATGAGCTGGAGCCCAACGCCGCCGGCGACATCGCCGCCTACCAGGCCTGCTACGGCACCCACGCCTCGGTCTCCTACATCCCCGTGGACGGCGGCGCGGGCAGCGGCCCGGGAGCGGGCGAGGCGGCCCTGGACATCGAGAACCTGATCGGGTTCGCGCCCGCCGTGCGCGTGCTCGTCTACCAGGGCCCCAACTCCAACTCCGGCGCGCCGGGCTCTGGCCCCTACGACACGTTCAGCCGGATCATCAATCAGGACCGGGCCCGCGTGGTCACCGTCTCCTGGGGCCAGTGCGAGCCGGCGGTGGGCCGGGCGGCGGCGCTGGCCGAGAACACCCTGTTTGAGCAGGCCGCGGTCCAGGGGCAGTCGATCGTCGCCGCCGACGGCGACAGCGGCGCCCAGGACTGCACCACCGGGGGGCCCGTGCCCCAGGATCAGCCGGCTGTCGACGATCCCTCCAGCCAGCCGTTCGTCACCGGGGTGGGCGGCACCAGCCTGAACGCCCTGGGACCACGGCCGGCGGAAACCGTCTGGAACAGCGGGGGCGCGACGTCGCTGCCCGCCGGCGTGCAGGCAGGGGCAAGCGGGGGCGGCGTGTCCAGCTTCTGGCCGATGCCGCCCGCCCAGCTGGCCGCCGCGCCCAGCCTGGGCGTACGGAGCGGCGACGTCGCCGGCATGGCCTGCGGCAACGCGGGTGGCTGGTGCCGGGCGGTGCCCGACGTGGCCGCCGACGCCGATCCCAGCACCGGCTATCTCGTCTACTGGAACGGGAGCGGCGGGGTGGCCGGGCAGCCGGCGGGCTGGCAGGGCATCGGTGGCACCAGCGCGGCCGCGCCCCTGTGGGCCGCGCTGCTGGCCCTGGCCGACGGCTCCCCGGCCTGCGCCGGCGCCCCGGTCGGCTTTGCCAACCCGGCGCTCTATCGCAGCGCCACCAGCAACTACGCCGGCGTGTTCAACGACGTCACCAGCGGCAACAACGACTTCACCGGCACCAACGCCGGGCGCTATGCCGCCCGTCCAGGCTATGACCCGGTCACCGGCCTGGGGACGCCCAATGCCGTCTCGCTGGTGGCCGCCCTGTGCGCCAACTCCGTCCACCTCAGCGCCCCGGGGGCGGAGCGATCCACCCTGCACGCCGCCGTCTCGGTCCACCTGCACGCCACCGATGTGCCCGGCAGCCAGATCAGCTTCGCCGCCACCGGACTGCCGCCCGGCCTCAAGCTCAACGGCGCCACCGGGCTGATCGGCGGGCACCCGTCCCGGACCGGCCGGTACACGGTGCGCCTCAGCGCCCGGGACGACCAGCAGGCCGGCGGCGCGGCCTCATTGGTGTGGACGGTGGGAGGCGCGCCGCGCCTCTCCCGGCTGTCGCTGATGCCGGCGCCGCACGGCGGCGCCCGCCTGGGGTTCGTCCTGAGCGCCGCCGGCAACGCTCCGCCACTGCAGACGGTGGCGGTCACGCTTCCGCACGGCCTGCGGGTCAGCCTGGGCCGCGGCCACCGAGGCATCGCCGTCACCACCACCGGGCGGCGGCCGGTGCGGCTCCCGTTCACCGCCCGGGTGCGCCAGGGGCGGACGGTGGTGATCGCCCTCCGGGCCGTGGCCGGCAGCCTCCAGATCCGGCTGACCCCGCCCGCGCTCCGCGAGGTGGGCGGACGCGTGGCCAACGCGGCCCGCCGCGGCCGTCGCCTGTCGCTGGGGGTGGCCGTGATCGACGCCGAGGCCGGGAGCAGCCGGCTGGGCGCCAAGGTGGCCGCCCGCCGGTGACCCTGCTCAGCGGCTCGTCTTCGGCGGAGATCGACGCGCCGGTGGCACGCTGCTGGGAGGTGGTGGCCGCGCTGGACACCGCGCCGGAGTGGCAGGCCGGGCTGGAGCGCGTCGACGTGGTGGAGCGCGACGCCCAGGGGCGGCCGCTGATCTGCGATGTGGTGTTCGACACCAAGCTGGGCAGGATCGGCAAGGTGGGGTGCCGGGTGCAGGTCGACTACGGACCGCCCCACCGGCTGGACTTCCGCCGGGTGGCCTCCGATGACGTCGATCTCATGGAGGCCAGCTGGGAGCTGGAGGAGCTCCCGGATCGGCGCACCCGGGCCACCTACCGGCTGGCGGTCGATCCGGGGCCGGTGCCGTTCGTGGCCCGGCCGCTGGTCAAGGCGCTGGCGCCGCTGGTCGTCGGCCGCCGGGCCGAGGAACTGGCCCGCGCGGTGGCGGCCCGGTCCTAGCCGGGCCCTCCTGGCGCGTGGATTTGGCCACGCTGGCGACAATCATGACCCCAGAGGTCACATTTGTCGCCAGCGTCGCCGGCCCGGTCCCCACCGGGGTCAGGCGGCCGCGGGCGCCGTGTAGCGCCGGGCCACCTCGGTGAGCAACGCCAGCATGGCCCGCGCCGCCGGCGCCACCCCCGGGCCGGACATGGTGACCGCCGTCACCTGGCGGGTGGGGCTCTGCGGAGCCAGCGCCCGCACCACAATCCCCGGGTGCAGGTGGGTCAGCGCCAGGCGCGGGATGAGGGCCACCCCCACCCCGGCGGCCACCAGGCCCTGGACGGTCTCGTAGTCGTCGGACTCAAAGGCCACGTCGGGCTCAAACCCGGCGGCCAGGCAGGAGCGCACCACATGGCGGGCACACGGGCTGGCGGCCGAGGTCTGCACCCACCGCTGGGCGCGCAGGTCGGCCAGGGTCAGCGCCGGCGTGGCGGCGAGCGGATGATCTGCCGGCAGGGCGACGTCCATCGGGTCCTCCAGCAGGGTGACCGAGCGCAGCCCGGCTCCGGGTCGATCCCGGCGGGGCTGGACCCCCGGGAATTCGAACAGGAGCGCGAGGTCGAACTCGCCGGCCCGCACCCGCGGCCCCATCTCCTCCGGCTCGCCCTCGGCGAGAGTGAGCGCCACGTCGGGGTGAGCCCGGCGGAAGGCGGCCACCGCCAGCGGCATCAGCGTGGCGCCCGCCGAGGGGAACGAGGCCACCCGCAGCCGGCCGGCCCGGACGCCGAGCACCGCGGCCAGTTCGGCCTCGGCCGCCTCCACCTGGGCGAAGATCGTCTCGGCATGGCTGACCAGCGTGGCGCCGGCCGCCGTCGGCCGGATGCCCCGGCGGTCCCGGATGACCAGCGGTGTTCCGGTCTCGGCCTCCAGCCGGGCGATCGCCTGCGACACCGCCGACTGGGTGTAGGCGAGGGCATCGGCCGCGGCGGAGAACGACCCCCGGCTGACCACCTCGCACAGGACCTGCAGCCGCCCCAAGTTCAGCATTAGCACATCTTATAGCGATCATGAAGAAGTTCACTGGTGCTGATGACCAGGACCCTGCGACGCTGGCGCCGAACCTCCGGGCCAGACGGCCCCGGCGAGACAGGAGAGCAGCTGAGATGGCACCCCACGCGATCGTCTCCTACGACGACACCCAGAACGACCACGACGCGCTGATGCTCGGACGCATCCTGCGCGACGCCGGCGCCGAGCTCACCCTCGCCTACGTGCGGCACGCCCAGCACGCCCGCCCGGACCACGAGCAGCTCTCCCAGCACGAGGCCGACCAGCTGCTGGACCGCGGTGCCCGCTGGCTGAACGACACCTATGTCGAGCGCCGTGTGGTGGTCAGCCCGTCGACCGCCGAGGGACTGGGCTGGCTCGCCGCCGAGGAGCAGGCCGACCTGATTGTGTTCGGCTCTGACTACCGCACCCCCCGCAGCCGGGTGGCGATCGGCCGTTCGGCGCAGGCCCTGCTGGAGGGTGGACCGGCGGCGCTGGCGGTCGCGCCCGCCGGATACGCCGAGTTGACCGAGCCCCCGCTGCGGACGATCGGCGTCCTGCGCGGCTCGGCCGACGAGGCGGCGATTGAGACCGCATTCTCGCTGGCCGGTCGCTACGACGCCCAGGTCGTCGACCGGGAGCGGGACGTCGACCTCCTGGTGGTTGGCTCCCGGCGGGAGGCGCGCGAGGGCCGGGTGATGATCACCTCCAACGCGCACAACGCGATTGAGCAGGCCACTGCTCCGGTGCTGGTGGTGGCTCGGGGCGCGGCGCTGCGCTTTGAGTCGCTGGTCACGGCCTGACGCCCTGACCGGCCAAACCCGCGCCCCGGCTATCGTGCGCCGCCGTGCGCACGCTCGTCATCTCCGACCTGCACCTCGGTAACCGGCAGGGACACGACGTGCTGCGCCGGAGCCCCGCGCGCCACCGGCTGCTGGAGGCCCTCGACGGGGTCGACCGCCTGGTGCTGCTCGGCGACACGGTGGAGCTGATGACCCGCCACCCCCAGGCGTCGATGGCGGTGGCCGAGCCGGTCCTCCGAGCCCTCGGCCAGCGGCTGGGCGCCGACCGGGAGGTGATCCTGGTGCCCGGTAACCACGATGCGCCGCTGGTCCGCCGGTGGGTGCTGGCCCAGGGGCCGCAACTCGGTCTCACCACCGACGTCCCCGCCACCGCCAGCGCGGCGCTGGAGCGCCTGGTCGACTGGCTGGGGCCGGCCCGGACGCGGGTGTCCTACCCGGGAGTCTGGCTGGCCAAGGGGGTGTGGGCCACCCACGGCCACTACCTTGACCACCACCTGGTGCCCGAGTCGGCCGTCGGCTGGCGGCGGCCGTCCGGCCGGCGGGATCTGGACAGCGCCGCCCACCCGTTTGACTACGAGGCGCGGCGGCGGCGGCGGCGCCGCCACCACCAGGAGACGTTTCCGGCGCGGCTGGCCCGGCGCCCGGTGGGAACGCTGCTGGAGACGGCGGCCGGATTGTTCCGGGGCGCGGTCCTGCGCGAGGCGCTGCACCTGCTGATGGACATCGGTCTGGCCCGGGTGACCGCCGGGTTGCTGGACGCCCAGATGCGCCACGCCGCGCTTCCGGCCATGGCCCACGTGGTGGAGCGACTCGGCGTCGAGGCCGACGTGGTCCTGTTCGGTCATGTCCATCGCCGCGGGCCGATGGGCGGAGAGGCCTGGACGGGCGGGAACGGCACCCGGTATGTCAACGCCGGCTCCTGGCTCTACGAGCCGCTGCTCGTCGACGGCGTGGAGCCGCCCCACGGCTACTGGCCCGGTGGTGCGGTGTTGCTGCAAGACGGCGCCGCACCCCGCTCGGTGGGGCTGCTCGACGGCGTCGGGGCCGAGATACTGGCGCCGGCGCCGGCGCCCGCCCCCGCCCCAGCGCCGGCCTCCGCGCCGGCCCCTACTTGCGCCGCCGGCGCAGAATCCGCAGCGACCGCCCGCTGATCTCCAGGCGCTCGCCCGGGTCATGCACGCTGCCGGACTCGCAGTCCGGATCACTGCACAGGACGGTGGTCCAGGCCGCGCCCAGGGGCTCCGGGATCTCGAACTCCAGCGGCTCGTGGTGGGCGTTGAACAGCATCAGGAACGAGGCCCCCTCGATCGGGTTGCCGTCACGGTCGTGATTGGGGATCTCCTCGCCGTTGAGGAACACGCCGAGGGCGTGGGCGTCCAGGCGCTCCCAGTCCTCCTCGGTCATCTCCTCGCCATCGGGCCGCAGCCACATCACGTCCGGTAGGCCGGAGCTGCCCTCGTCGCCGACAAAGAAGTCCCGGCGCCGGAACACCGGCTCGGTCCGGCGCAGCCGGATGAGCTGCCGGGCAAAGCCGTGCAGGTCGGCGTCGAACTCGTCCCAGTCAAACCAGGAGATCTCGTTGTCCTGGCACCAGGCGTTGTTGTTGCCGCCCTGGGTCCGGCCGAACTCGTCGCCGCCGAGCAGCATCGGCACCCCCTGAGACAGGAGCAGCGTGGCCAGGAAGTTGCGCATCTGACGGGTGCGCAGGCCCTTGACCTCCGCATCATCGGTTTCGCCTTCAACGCCGCAGTTCCAGGAGCGGTTGTCGTCGGTCCCGTCCCGGTTGTCCTCCAGGTTGGCCTCGTTGTGCTTGTCGTTGTAGGAGACGAGATCACGCAGGGTGAAGCCGTCGTGGGCGGTGATGAAGTTGATGGAGGCCGCCGGGCGCCGCCCCTCGCCCTCATACAGGTCGGCCGAGCCGGTGAGGCGCTGAGCGAACTGGGCCGCCGGCGTCATGCTCCGCCAGAAGTCGCGGATGCTGTCCCGGTACTCGCCGTTCCACTCGGTCCACAGCACCGGGAAGTTGCCCACCTGATAGCCCCCGGGCCCCACGTCCCACGGCTCGGCGATCAGCTTGACCCCGGACAGGATGGGGTCCTGGTGGATGACGTCGAAGAACCCGGAGAGCCGGTCGACCTCGTACAGCTCCCGGGCCAGCGTGGCCGCCAGGTCGAACCGGAACCCATCGACATGGCACTCCAGGACGAAGTAGCGCAGTGAGTCCATGACCAGGCGCAGGGTGTTGGGGTTGACGTGGTTGAGGCTGTTGCCGGTCCCGGTGAAGTCCATGTAGTACCGGGGATCCTCGGGACTGAGCCGGTAATAGCTGGCGTTGTCGATGCCCTTGAACGAGAGCATCGGCCCCAGGTGGTTGCCCTCCGCCGTGTGGTTGTAGACCACGTCCATGATCACCTCAATGCCGGCGGCGTGGAGCGCCTTGACCATCGCCTTGAACTCCTGCAGCTGCTCACCGCGGGTGCCCGACGAGCTGTAGGCGGCGTGCGGCGCGAAGTAGCCGATCGAGCTGTAACCCCAGTAGTTGGACAGGCCCTTGTCGACCAGGAAGCTCTCGTCGGCGATGTGGTGGACGGGCAGCAGCTCCACCGCGGTGATTCCGAGGTCGGTCAGGTAGGCGATGGCCGGCTCGGAGGCCAGGCCGGCGTACGTCCCCCGCAGCTCCTCGGGCACGTCGGGATGGCGCATGGTGAAGCCCTTGACGTGCGTCTCGTAGATGATCGTCTCTGACCAGCGGCGGCCGAGCAGGCGGTCATCGCCCCAGTCGAAGCCGGGATCGACGACGACGCTCTTGGGGATGGCGGCCGCGTCGTCGGAGTCGTCCGGGTGCAGATCAGCGTCCTCAGAGCCGTCGGCCACGTAGGGCAGGGTGTTGGCAGCATGCCAGTCGACCTCGCCGTCGATCGCCTTGGCGTAGGGATCGATGAGCAGCTTGTCCGGGTTGAACCGGTGCCCCTGGTGGGGCTCATAGGGTCCGATCACCCGGTAGCCGTAGCGCTGGCCGGGGCCCACCCCGGGCACGTAGACGTGCCACTGGTGGTTGGTCCGGTCATAGATGTTGATCCGGTGTTCGGTGCCGTCCTCCTCAAACAGGCACAGCTCCACCCGCTCAGCGTTCTCGGAGAACAGCGAGAAGTTGGTGCCCTGCCCGTCCCACGAGCTGCCCTGGGGAAACGGGCGTCCCGGCCTCAGCCCCGTCAGTGTCAACCCGCTCACCGCCGCACCTGGCCCGTGCGCGCGGGGACCCCATCCTGCTCGGAATCGGAGAAGTTGGCCACCAGCTGCACGGGACCGCGGCGGTAGCGCAGCAGCCGGCGTTCCTCGTCGATCTCCTCAATCTCCACGGGGGATCCGGCCAGCTCTCGCCGGAGCGCCAGCAGCTCCCGGTAGTAGGCCAGGTGCTCCGGATCGCCCCGGGAGGGATCCAGCTTGGAGCGGGCGAACGTCTCCGGGTCCTGGGGGTCGGGGATCTCGTCGGCCTCGAAGTCTGAGAACTCCGAGAACTCCTGGCGGCGGCCCTGACGTGTCATCTCGGCGATCTCCGGGTCGATGTGGTCGGTGAAGTACTGGAATGGATGCCGCTCGTCGTACTCCTCGCCGGCAAACAGGAGCGGCGTCCCCGGCGAGAGGATGGAGCAGAACGCGGCCAACCGCAGGTCGGCGCCGTGCAGGCGGTCCCCGAGCGCGCGGTTGCCGACCTGATCATGGTTCTGGGCGCAGACCACAAACCGTTCACGCTGCGGGCGGGTGAGCTCCCGGGCCACGTCGGCCACCCGGCCGTACTCGGCGTAGTAGCCCTCGTGCTCGCCGGTGAGCAGGACGTGGACGGCGTGGTGCAGCGCATCGCCCCACTGGGCGTCATGGCCCCACTCCTCGATCGGCCGCAGATCGCCGATCTCCATCTCGGAGATGATCAGCGTCCCGGGGTGGATGGCCTTCACCCGGTGGGCGAGCTCGGCCATGACGTGTGTCTCGGAGTCATCGACGATGGCGTGCACGGCGTCAAGGCGGAGGCCGTCGACGTGGTAGTCCCGCACCCACATCTCGGCGTTCTGGATGGCCCATTCGCGCACCGCCGGCTGGCTGTAATCGATGGCCCCGCCCCAGATGGTGGGGTTGGCGTCGGTGGTGTAGGGGCCAAATGCCTCCACGGCGTCCGACCCGGCCCCCATGTGGTTGTAGACGACGTCGAGGATCACCGCCAGCCCGGCGGCATGCGCGGCGTCGACCAGCTGAGCGAACCCCTCCGGGCCCCCGTAGGCGGGATGGGGGGCATAGGTGTAGACACCGTCATAGCCCCAGCCGTGCTGTCCGGCAAAGGTGGCGATCGGCATGACCTCAATGGCGGTCACCCCCAGGCGGCGCAGCTCGGCCAGGCGCGGGATGGCGGCCGCAAACGTGCCCTCGGCGGTGAACGTGCCGACGTGCAGCTCGTAGATGACGAGGTCGCGCAGGGTCAGGCCGGTCCAGGGGGTGGAGATCCCCAGCGCGGCGGCGTCGACGACCTGGGAGGGCCCAACCAGCCCATCCGGCTGAGCCCGGGAGCACGGGTCCGGAAGGGCTCGCCCACCGCCGAGGACGAGCTGGTAGCGAGCGCCGGCTTCGATCCGGGTGCGGCCCTCATACAGCCCGTCCTCGCCGGACCGGAGCGAGTGCTCGCCTCCGGCGGCCCGCGCGCTCACCGTCTCGGTCCGGGGCGCCCAGACACGCACCGACGTCTCGCCGTCCTGACCGGGGACGGCGCCGAGCGCGGGCATGGTGGCTGGCTTGGGGGCGGGCACGGTCGCGTCGCTACCCCAACGGCCCGGTCGGCAAGCACCGCCGACTCGCTAGCGTTGTCCCTGCGCCATGCAGATGCCTCGCCTCTTCTTCTGGACCCAGGTTCTCATCTTCGTGTTCGTGCTGGCGGGTATCGTCATCGCCATCACCCGGTTGGCCTGAGGCCAGGGCCGCCCCATGGCCATGGTGCGATCGATCCTGGTCGGAACCGACGGATCCGCCACGGCGACGATCGCCGTGGCCGAGGCCATCGAGCTGGCGGCGGCGCTCGGCGCCCGCCTGCAGATCGTCTGCGCCCATGAGCCGGTGACGGTCGGCCCCGGCGGCACCGGGCGGCTGGACGCGCCGGACGAGGACCAGTGGTGGCTCACCCCCCGGGCGGATGCCCTGGCCGTCCTGGAGGCCGCCCGGGCTCAGGCTGAGGCGGCCCGGGTAGCCGAGGTGGAGACGTTCGCCCGGGTCGGCGACGCCGCCGATGCCATCCTGGATGTGGCCGAGGAGCAGGGCAGTGACCTGATCGTCGTGGGTCACAAGGGTCTGACCGGCGCCACCCGGTTCCTGCTGGGGTCGGTGCCCAACAAGGTCTCGCACCACGCCCCGTGCTCGGTGCTGATTGTGCGAACGACCTGAGGCGGGTCAGGCCGGCGGGCTCGGGACCGTGGGCCCCTGGGAGGTGGCCGCGCCGGCGTTGAGCAGCCCATAGCCGAACGTGGCGTTCGGCTGGCTGCCGCCGAGCGGGGTCGCCGTCTGCTCCAGCCGGGCCAGGATCTGGTCCGGGCTGGGATGGGGACCGATCACGCCGCTGGCGATGACCAGGGCCGCGGTGGCCGCCACCTCGGGAGCCGACATCGACGTTCCCATGTACCCGCCCGGGTAGCCGAACCGGTCCCAGTGGGGCGGGCCGGTGAGGGTCATCTGGCTGATGGCCGGCAGGTTGAGCGCCGGGTGGCAGTTGGGGTCGGTGGTGATGATGGCGTCATCACCACCGCCCGGCGCCACCAGATCCAGGCCGGACCCGCCGTTGGAGTAGGCAGCCAGGCAGCGGTCCTTGGTGGTGGCGCCCACCGAGATGACCCCGCCGGCCCGAGCCGGAAAGGCGATCTGGTCGGTCTCGTCGTTGCCGGCCGCGCCGACCACGGTGACCCCGTGCCGGTGGGCGTAATTGATGGCGCTCACAATCTGCGGGATCTCGGCTCCGCTGTTGACCTGGCTGGGCAGGAACTCCAGGCTGAGGTTGATGATCTGGGCGCCATGGTCGACGGCGTAGCGGATCCCGCGGGCGATCGTGGCCTCATCGCCCTCGCCGCTGGCGTCCAGGATGCGCACCGGCATGATGGAGGCGCCGTAGGCGAGCCCGGTCAGCCCGATGCCGTTGTTCGTCGACTCGGCGATGACACCGGCGACAAACGTGCCGTGCCCGTTGCGGTCCAGCGGGTGGCGGTTGTTGGCCACAAAGTCGTACGGAGCCACGAACCGGGTCCGCCCAAAGTCCGGCGAGGGGTAGAACTGGCCCCACCGCCGGTAGGCGACGCCGGTGTCCAGCACGGCGATGACCACGCCCTTGCCGCCGCCCCGGTGGTCGCCGAGCAGGTTGGCCCAGGCCTCCGGCGCGTTGACCCCGGTGTTCGGCATGAAGTTCCACTGCAGTCTCTGCCAGGCCTGCGCCTGGCTGGTCCGGCCCGGATCGTTGGGATACCAATCGCCGGCGGCATGGGCGATGTAATTGGGCAGCGCGTAGGCGATCCCCGGCTGGTGGCGCAGCCTGGCGATGGCCGCGGCCACGCTCTCGCCCCGCGGCAGCTGGAGCAGGCGGCTGCGCGGGGCCGGAGCGGCCACGGAGCGGCGCGCCACCATCCGCAGCTCGTCGGTGCCCATCGCGGCAGCGGAGCGGTAGCCGACAATGACCTGATGGGGGACGTAGGCGGCGGCGCGAGCGGTGCCCGCGCTCCCGATCAGCCCCCCGGCGAGCACGGCAAGGCAAACTGCAACCGCGTGACGCGGAAACCGACAAGCGTGCGTAGTGAGCATTCGATAAGCGGCAGTCGCCGGCGCGGACGTCCTGGACCGCACCTCAGAGATCATGCGGCGACCCGTGCCCCAGGAGAAAAGTAGCGCCATCCCCTCCAAAGTTCCACCCCGACCCCCCATCTTCTTGCCTGCCGACGAATACTTCATGCGGCTTGCCCTCCGGGAGGCCTCCCGGGCGGTGGAGCATGACGACATCCCGGTGGGAGCGATAGTGGTGTGCGACGGCGAGGTGATCGGCACCGGCCACAACGAACGGGAACTGCGCACCGATCCCACCGCCCACGCCGAGATGATCGCCCTCCGGGAGGCGGCCCGGGCCCTCGGCAGCTGGCGGGTGCTGGATGCCGTCCTCTACGTCACGCTGGAGCCCTGCGCCATGTGCGCCGGCGCCGTCGTCCTGGCCCGCGTCCCGCGCGTGGTGTTCGGAACCACGGATCCCAAGGCCGGGGCGGGCGGCAGCGTGATGAACGTGATGGCCGAGCCGCGCCTCAACCACCGGCCCCAGGTCCAATCCGGGCTCCTGGCCGAGGAGTGCGGGGATCTCCTGCGGGCGTTCTTCGCCTCGCGGCGGCGGTGAGCGCTCAGAACGCGGAGCTGAACACCACGTGGCCCTCGATGTGAGCCCGGCGGGGACCCCGGGCGACCGGCCGCACCCGGCAGGCGGCGGCGCAGCGCACGTCCACGGTGGCCGCCCCGCCCTCGCTGACCACCAGGAGGTCGCCGGAGCGCACGCCCCCGGCGCGCAGCCCGGTCCAGGAGACGCCGAGCACCAGGTCATCACCGGGATGGCGGTTGCGGGCGGTGTGGCGATCGGCAACCAGCGCATTCCCAAACAACGCGGGAACAAAGCCTGCGCTCTCGACCCCCACGTCCTGACCGTGCGGCAGCCCCGAGGCAATCACCCCTGCGGTGCGCCCGGTGGGCGTGATGGCGTAGATGTTGCCCGAGAGCTCGTCGGGGGCGATCAGGTCGCCCCCAAAGCGGCCAAACCGGGCCGGGGCCACCACCAGCCCGCCCTCCACGCGGGGCGCTGACCGCGTCAGAACCTGCGGTCGCCCGCGGCAATCCACGGCGGTGACGATCGTCCGGCCGCTCGCGCTGGTGGTGACGAGCAGCCGGTGGCCGAACCGCCCGGTCTGATCCAGGGCGATGCCGTTCTCCAGCCCGCGCCGGGGCAGCGCGGCAAACCGGCGCACGCCGCCGCCGGGGGTGACCAGGGTCAGGCCGTTGCCGTGCGCCAGCCGGAGGGCGTAGATGTCCCCGGCGGGAAACGTGCACCGGCTTCCGGGCACGCGCAGCCCCGGCGAACGCACGATGTAGGGCTCCAGGCCCGGCGGCGCCGAGTAGGCCGGGGCCCAGGCGCTCAGCCGGCCCGTCCGGGCCAGACGGAACAGCCGTCCCCGCGCGGCCACCACCAGCGCACCGTCGGTGCCGGGCGCGGTCAGATCAACGATGCCACGGACATGCGCCCGCCCGGTCCACGCCGCCGCCCCCGGAGCGCCGGCGGCGGGACGGGCCGGCGGGGGCGCGGTGGCCGGGCGGCCTGATCCCGCGCCGGCGCACCCGGCGGGCATCAGCCCGCTGATCACTGCCGCCGCCAGGAGCCGCCGACGGGAGCCCACCACCCGCATTCCTCTGAGGATACGGTCCCGCCAGCGGGTCCACTAACGTGTGGGCCCGCTTCACCGGAGAGGTGGCAGAGCGGTTGAATGCGCCGGTCTCGAAAACCGGTATGGGCGTATCCGTCCATCGGGGGTTCGAATCCCCCCCTCTCCGCTGCATCGCTGGGATCTCGGCAACCAGCAGCGATTGAGGCTCAGCAGGCCGTCACAGGCACCGCCAACGGGGAGCCAACCCGGGTCAGACTGGGCCCCATTCCACCGTCTTCCCCCCGCTGTCCCCGGGACCCGATGTGACAGCGCCGGCGAGCCCTGCAAAGCAGGTTCGGACCCGGGGCTCGACGCACCCGCCGCGTGCATCCAACCCCTGATCAGGGAGCGACAGCGTCGGGACCGCGGCGGAGAGGACGCTTCCCGGGGGCCCGCCTCCAACTGGCCGAGGCCCACGCGCGCCACGCGCACGAACCCATTGGGTCTTTGCGTCCGTGCCCGCGACCAGGGCGACCTTGCCGCGCCGGCCGGCACTGGCGCGTCCCGGTCTTGTAGCGATCTACCGACCCAGGAACTCGGGAGTGTTCGATGAGTTTGCGCTCCCTGGGCCGTTTGACGCGGTGGCAAACCGCAAATCGGCAACGAAGGAGTGGCAACGATGGCAAGAGCCACGGCACCGGCGAGTGGCGGGACGGTGGCCGCGATCCTGGGAGTGGCAGCCGGGAGTTGGGCCGTCGCGATCTGGCGGATGCACGGGATGGACATGGGAACTGCAACGGCGCTTGGCTCGTTTGGCTCGTTCGTCGGCGAGTGGCTCTCGATGATGGCGGCGATGATGTTGCCTGGCGCGGTCCCCGCCGTCTTGCGCGTCGCTCACGGCGGCACAAGAGCTGGTCGCGCCGCGATGTTTCTCGGCTCATACCTCGCGGTGTGGTCGCTCGTCGGGGTCGTGCTGTACGTGCTGTATCGCCCGCACGGGACGTCTGTGGCCGGCGGCGTGGTGCTCGGGGCGGGCTTCTACGAGCTCACACCGGTTAAGCGTCACTGGCGCCGGCGCTGCCGCGAGAGCGTCGACTCGGGCTTTCGTTTCGGTGCCTACTGCTTGGGCTCGAGCCTCGGGTTGATGGCGATGATGGCGGCGCTGGGGGTGATGAACGTCACCTGGATGGCGATCATCACCGGTGTCGTGATCGTCCAAAAGCTGGTGGGCCCGAGAGCTGGAACCGACGTCCCCCTCGCGCTCGCGGTCCTCGTGCTTGGGGTTCTGATCCTGGTGGACCCTTCGTCGGTTCCCGGACTCACGACAGCGATGTGAGAGTCACGTCGACTACAGCCTCATCGAACCTGTGTGTGAAATGAAGGAGAAAGAGCAATGACCAGTCACCGGATCGGGACACGTGAGGAGTGGGCCAGGGCACGCGCCGAGTTGCTGGGGCGCGAGAAGGAGCACACGCGGATGGGAGACGGGCTCGCCCGTCAGCGCCGGGAGCTTCCCTGGGTGCCGGTCGAGAAGCAGTACGCGTTGCAAACCGAAAAAGGACCGAAGACGCTCGGTGAGCTATTTGACGGCCGCTCACAGCTGGTCGTCTATCACTTCATGTTCGGCCCGGATTGGGAGGCAGGATGCCCCACCTGCTCGTCGACCGCGGACAGCTTCAACGGGGTGCTCGCCCACCTGAACGCCAACGACATGACGCTGATCTGCGTGTCGCGCGCGCCCATCGAGAAGCTGCGCGCCTACCGGAAGCGGATGGGCTGGAGGTTTGACTGGGCGTCCAGCTCTGAGAGCGACTTCAACTTCGACTACGGGGTTTCGGCCGCCGAGGCGGCGCGGCAGGACCCAGCCGCCGTGGTGCTCGAGGCCAACGAGATGCAGCTGCGCAGGCTGTTGGACGAGCAGCCGGCCGTTCGTGAGAGCCTGCCGCTGATCGCCACCCGCAACGCGAGCGCGAGCGGGACGGACATCGACGGCTACTTCTCCGAGGGTCACGGGTTCAGCGCGTTCGCGCGGGAGGACGAGACCGTCTACCACTGCTATTCGAGCTACGCCCGCGGCACGGAGTTCATGATGGGCTACTACGCGATCATGGATCGCGCGCCCAAGGGCCGCGACGAGGGCGACCAGCCGATGAGGTGGCTTCACCGCCATGACGAGTACGCCGAGCGCGTGGGTGACCGATGATTTTTCGCCGCCATGGCCGTTTGACAGGGTGACCGGTCATGAATGCGTCAGTCAGCGATATCGCCGAGCAGCGCTTCCTCCTCGCTTGTGCGCAGGCCGGGGATGAGCGGGCGTTCCGCCGACTCGTCGAGCCCTACCGGCATGCGCTGGAGGTGCATTGCTATCGGATGTTGGGATCGGCGCATGACGCCGAGGACATGGCGCAAGAGACGTTGTTGCGTGCGTGGCGCGCGCTGGAGCGCTTCGAGCCCAGAGTCCAGTTTCAGACCTGGCTTTATCGGATTGCCACCAACGCGTGTCTCGACGAGCTGGAGCGCCGGCCACGCCGACCCCAGCCGGTTGACCCGTTCCCCGACCGCCCGTCGGATGAGACGGCATCGCCGACCTATGACCCTGCTGCTCGTTACGCGATCCGAGAGGGAGTGGAGCTGGCGCTCCTGCGCGCGATCCAGGAGCTGCCGGGTCGCCAGCGCGCAGTGCTGATCTTTCGTGATGTGCTCGGCTGGACCTCGGCGGAGGTCGCCGACGTTTTGGAGTCGACGGTGGCGTCGGTCAACAGCGCACTCCAGCGTGCGCGCGGCACCATCGATCAAGGTCTCCCCGATACGACAGACGCCTCAGCGGACCCGGCCGAGCGCGAGCTGCTCCACCGGTATGCGGCGGCCTTTGAGGAGGCAAACATGGACGGGCTGGTCGCCCTGCTGCGCGAGGACGCGACGCTGCGCATGCCGCCGGGACCGTCGGTCAGCGGCGGCTTGCAGATCGCCCGTTTCTTCCTCGAGACCGTCGCCCGGGGCGATCTGACCCGGATTCGGCATAGCCCGACCAGGGCGAACGGCCGGCCCGCCGTGACGATCGAGGTGCGAGCCGAGGACGGCACCTGGATCCCGCACGGAATCGCCGTACTCGAGATGGAGGCGAGCCAGATCGCGGCGATCGACGCGTTCCTTGACCCCAGTCTCGTGGCTCGGTTCGGAGTCCTGGGACACTAGGAGCCAGGCCGCAGCGTCACGTCCTCGCAGCGGCTCGAGTCGGCGACGAAAAGGCGGGCCGATGAGGCAGTCTGCAAGACGCTGCTGCGCGCGTGGACCGAGCGAGCTCGAGGTACGCCGCCGGCGTCGGCGTGGCCGTGGTCTGTCGGCTGGCTACCGACGTCTGCCTCGAGGATCTTGGTGAGATCGATGAGTCGGGGTGCTCCCGGCCGTTTGACGGTGTGAGACATCGGAACGAGCGGTCGAAGTAGCGGCAGGACCTGACCGCCTCCTCCTGATCAGCCTCAGCCGTCCCTTCCCAACTCTGCTGGAGGACCAGTGATGTCCGCAAACCAAAACATCAACCGCTGGCGCGCGTTCGCGGTACTGGCGGTCGCGTACTTCACGACGGTCGTCGACCTGACGATCGTCAACACGGCGCTGCCAACCATCGGTCGCGATTTGCACTTCTCGGCCACCAACCTGCAATGGGTCGCCACCGCGTACGCGCTCACGTTCGGAGGCTTCCTGCTGCTGGGTGGGCGCGCTGCCGATCTGCTCGGCCGCCGCCGCGTTCTGATGGCAGGGCTTGGCGTGTTTGCTGCCGCGTCTCTGGCCTGCGCACTGGCGACCGGTGACGGGTTCCTGATCGGCGCCCGTGCGGTCCAGGGGATCGGCGCGGCGGCGATGCTGCCCGCGTCGCTGTCAATCGTTATGAACATGTTCGAGGAAGGCGCCGAGCGGAATAAGGCGCTCGGGATCTGGGGCGCGCTCGCCGCCAGCGGCGCGACCGTCGGGCTCGTTGCCGGCGGGCTGCTGACCCGCTACGCCGGCTGGCAGTACATCTTCTACCTGAACGTTCCGATCGCCATCGCCACGCTGCTTTTGGCGCCCGGGACGGTGCCCGAGAGCCGACTGAGGACCACCCGGCGGCGGTTCGACGCACTCGGCGCTCTGACCGGCACTGGCGGGCTGGTCGCGCTGGTGTACGCGATCTCGCAGGCCCCGCATTATGGCTGGGGCGGCACGCGAACCGTCGCAGTGCTTGCGGCGGCCGCAGCGCTGCTGGTGGCGTTCGTGATGATCGAGCGCCGGGCCAAGTCACCCGTGCTGCCGCTTGACATATTCCGGCGGCGGACGCTGACCGGGGCGAACACCGCAGGACTGCTCCTGGGCGCCAGCTTCTACGCGTTCTTCTTCATCGGCACGCTGTACATGCAGCAGGTGGTGCACTACAGCGCGCTGCAGTCCGGGATGGCGTGGCTGGCCACGTCGGTCACGTCGGTCGCGCTGGCCGGCCTCTCGCAATACCTGGTCACTCGCATCGGCCCGAAGGTCGTGATGGCGATCGGGATGACGTTGATCGGCGCAGGGGTGCTCTGGGCGACGCAGGTTCCCGTCCACGGCCGCTACGTCGGCAACCTGTTCGGGCCGTTCGCCATCGCTGGCGCCGGGACCGCGTTCGCGTTCATCTCGATCTCGATCGCCGGCCTGGCCGGTGTCGAGGAGCATCGGTCCGGACTCGCGTCCGGCCTGTTGAACACGACGCAGAATCTCGGCGGAGCGATCGGGATCGCGATCGCCTCAAGCATCGCCGCCAGTCACATCAAGGCGCTGCTGCATGCCGGCCACACGGTGCCGGCGGCGCTCACCGGCGGCTACCAGCGCGCGCTCTGGGTGCTTGGCGCGGTCGCGCTCATTGCGCTGCCGGCGATCTTCGCGCTCGTGCGCCGGAACGAACCCTCAGACACCGCGCACAAGCCCACCGGCCGCGAGCCGAGAGCCGCGCTCGCCCCGGCCAACTGACGCATCGACCAAACCACAACCACCACAACACCCAAGGAGACACAACAATGTCCACCTCAATCGCAGGTAAGTCAGTACTGGTGACCGGGGCCAATCGCGGTCTCGGGCGGGCGCTGGTCGACGAGGCCCTCTCGCGGGGCGTCCGTCGGGTGCACGCCGCGTCGCGACAGCCGCTCGCCTACGCCGATCCGCGCGTCACGCCGGTGATCCTCGACGTGACCGACCCGGCACAGATCGAAAGGGCGTCTGAGCAAGTCGACTCGCTAGACATCCTGATCAACAACGCAGGCGTCTCGGTCCCCGACGACCTCACGGATCGCTCGGCGTTCGAGCGGCATTTGGCGGTCAACCTGTACGGGACGCTCGACGTGACCCAGGCGTTCCTGCCCTCGCTGACCCGCAGCGAGGGAGCCGTGGTCAACGTCGTATCGGTTGGAGCCTTGGCGGCCGTGCCGGTGCTGCCGGCCTACTCGGTCTCCAAGGCGGCCTCGATGTCGCTCACCCAGTCACTGCGCGCGCTGCTGGCGGGACAGGGCGTGAGCGTCCGGGCCGTGCTGCCCGGCCCGATCGACACCGACATGGTCCGCGACCTTCCCATCCCCAAGACCCCACCGGAGTCCGTCGCCCGCGGCGTGTTCGACGGCATCGAGAACGGCGAGGAGGAGATCTTCCCTGACCCGATGGCGGCGATGCTCGCCGAGGGGTGGCGCGTCGGCGTCTCCAAAGAACTCGAACGCCAGAACGCGAAGCTCGTTCAGCCGCGGCCACTGGCGGCATAGACCCATGAGAGCCGCCGGCACCTCTGAGTGCCCGGTGTCGCACCACGCCGCCGCTGATTGACACCGTCGGGACCAACCAAGAATGGGACAAGCAATGACCCCAAACGAACCAACTGATAGGAAAACGATGGTCGTCGGCGCATCCCGCGGCCTGGGTCGCGGGATCGCCACCGCCCTGGCCGAATCCGGCGCGCCAGTGATCGCCGTGGCCCGCACCGAGACCGCACTGGCGAAGCTCGCGGGCGCCGCTGACAACATCAGGCCGGAGGTCGCCGACGCCACCGACCCCGAGGTGGCAACCCGTCTACTGGATCGCTATGACCCGCAGCTCCTGGTGCTGGTCGCCGGCGCCAGCCCGACGATGCGCCCGCTGCAGGACCAGACATGGGAGACGTTCTCGGTCAACTGGCACGCCGATGTCCGGATCGCGTTTCATTGGCTGCGCGCCGTCCTGACCAAGCCGCTACGGCCCGGCGGACGCGTGATCGTCCTCAGCAGCGGGGCTGCCGTGGCCGGCTCCCCGCTCAGCGGCGGGTACGCCGGCGCGAAGGCGACGCAGCGGTTCATCACCGCCTACGCCCAGGAGGAGGCCAACCGCGCAGCGCTGGGGATCACGTTCATCGCGCTGCTGCCACGGATTACCCCGGCCACGGACCTCGGGCGCGCCGCGGTCGCAGCCTACGCGGCACGCGGCGGCCAGTCGCAAGACGACTACCTCGAGCGATTCGGCGAGCCGCTGACCCCGGAGGGAGCAGGTGCCGCGGTGCTCGAGCTGGCACGCTCAGAAGCTGCCGCCGTGGCCCCGGCGTACCTGCTGACTGGCAGCGGCCTAGAGGAGGTGCGCTGACCATCGGGCCAGCCGGGACAGATCGGGCCCCCCCGCTCACAACGGTCTCGAAAACCGGTATGGGCGTATCCGTCCATCGGGGGTTCGAATCTCCCCCTCTCCGTTATCTAGCTGGATCGCCCGCGCGTCCATGCCCGGCGTTCCTGGCCCGTCTTCTCCGCCTGACCGGGCCCATCCCAGGAATGGCAGCGGAGCCGGTCAGCTGCGGACTACGGGACGACACGGCTTGTCAACTTCCGCATCCCGGTCGACCTTCACGACCGCTTCCGGCGTCTCGTGGGGCGAGACCGAGCTGCGGCATCCAAGGCTCCGCAAGCCGAGCCTCACCGAGCTCGTGATCGCGATGCTCGAAGAGGGACTGGTGAGCGATTCATGTGCATGCGTCGCAGGTCAGGTCGCAGCGGCGGCGATGCGGTAGCGGTGCTCCGGGCGCCCAGTGGCGCCGTAGTGCAGGTGAAGCTCGATCTTGCCCTGCCGGGCCATCTCGGCCAGGTATCGCTGCGCGGTGGAGCGGCTGATCCCGACCTCCTCGGCGACCTCGGCAGCAGAGACGTCGCGCGCGGCCGTGCGCAGGAGCTCGCGGATCCGCGCCATGGTGGGGCCGGATTGGCCCTTGGGCAGCGGCGCCGGCCCGCGGAGGAGACCGTACAGCGCGTCGACGTCGTGCTGCTCGGCCTCGTCGATGCGCTCCAGGCGTCCGTGCAGGTCCCGGAACGCGATCAGCCGCTCCTCCAGCTGCGCGAAGCTGAACGGCTTGACCAGATAGTGCACGGTCCCCAACTGCATTGCCGCCCGGACGCTCGCCATGTCACGGGCGGCGGTGATCACGAGGAAGTCCGGACGATGCCCATGGCCGCCGAGCGTCTCGCGCATCAAGTCGAGGCCGTGGCCGTCCGGCAGGTAGAGGTCGAGCAGCACCAGCGTCGGCTCCAGGCGCCGGATCTCTGTCCGGGCGCTGGCCGCGGTCGAGGCGTGGCCGGCCACGGCAAAGCCGCGGACCTTGCGGACGTAGGCCGTGTGGATGGTGGCGACGTGGTAGTCGTCTTCGACGATCAGCGTGCTGATCACGTGCCCACTTCCACTTCGCCGCGTTGCTTGGTGGGGAGCACCACGGTGAAGGTGGTGGCGCCGCCGCAGTCGACCGTGATCGTGCCCCCAGCCCGGCTGACCAGGCGGTGCACGAGCGCCAGCCCGATCCCGCGGTGGCCCCGCCCTTCCGGCGGCTTGGTGGTGAACCCGTCGGTGAAGATCTGCGCGCCGAGCTCCTTGGGAACGCCCGGACCCGTATCTGACACCTCGATCATGACCCTCTCCTCGCAGCTGGTCAGGCGCACGGTCACGTTCGATGGCTCTGGACCGCCGGGGGCGGCGTCGATGGCGTTGTCGATCAGGTTGCCGACGATCGAAATCACGGTGTTCACGTTAATCGGGGTCTCCGCCAGGCGTGAGTCCTCGGAGAGCTCCAGCACCACGCCACGCTCGGCCGCCACAGTGGTCTTGGCGATCAGCAGAGCCGCGATCTCCGGCGCCTCGACGCGTGCCCGAATGGCCTCAGCACGCGCGGCGGTGTCCGCCGAGACGTCGAGCGCATAGCCGATGGCGGTCTCCCGGTCGCCAAGCTCGATCAGCCCGGCGACGGTGTGCATCCGGTTGGAGAACTCATGCTGCTGGGCGCGGAGCGCTTCCGTGAGGGCGTCGACGCTGTCGAGCTCCCGCAGCAGGCCTTCCAGCTCGGTGCGGTCGCGCACCGTCACCACAGAGCCCAGCTCGCGTCCCTGCCGGATGACCGGCATGCGATTGACCACCAGGATGTGGTCGTCGGTCACGACGATGGCGTCACGTCCCGCCAGGCGACCGGTCAGCAGGTCGGACAACCGACGGTGGGCGACGAGCTCCTCCACCGGTTGTCCCACCGGCTCGTCCGGGAGAGGAATGAGGCGCCGCGCCTCGTCGTTGACGAGCGTCACGCGGTCGTCGCGGTCCAGGGTGATCACCCCCTCCCGGATGCCGTGAAGCGTTGCCTCACGCTCCTGCACGAGGGCCGCGATCTCCTCCAGCTCCAGGCCGAACGTGCTTCGCTTCAAACGGCGCGCCAGGGTCAGCGAGGCGATGATGCCGATGGCCAGCGCGCACGCGAAGTACAGGAGCAGGGAGGGCAGCTCATGAAGCAGCTGGTCCGAGACCTGGCGCTCAAGAATCCCCGCCGAGACCTCGCCGATGACCGCCCGGGTACGCGGCGCCCGCACCGGCACCTTGGCGTTAGCCGAGATCCCCAGATTTCCGTGGTCGAGGCCGAGGTGATCACGGCCATCAAGCGCGATCACCGGCTCGCTGACACGCTTGCCGATCAGGGCGGGGTTGGGATGCGAATACCGCACGCCGTTTCGGTCGATCACCACGACGTAGGCGGCGCCCGTCACGCGCCGGACCTGTTGGGCGAGCGCCTGGATCTCCCGCCGGTCGGCGGGCGTGCGCCGGGCCAGGGCCTGGCGGATGGACGGCGTCGCCGCGAACGTCTGGGCGACCGCGAGCGCCCGCTGTTGGTAATCGTGCTCCAGCTCGGAGCGCTGGCTGAGCGTGACCAGCGCGAACCCGACCAGCGTGCTGGCCGCGAGGATCGCCACCACGCTGGCAACGATCCGAGTTGAGAGCTGACGCTTCCGTCTCATCTACACGACCTCTTCTCGCGGCCTGAGTCTACGCCTCCGTCCCGTGAGCAGAATGCGCAAAAGGGCCGGAAATGCGGCTTAGTCCGGTAACTGGCAGAAGCCTTGCCAGATCGCTCCAGAGGCTCTTGAGTTGAGGAAGCGTCGCCATCGAAGCGAGCACGGGATCGTTGTACAAGCGAGGAGAGAGAATGACCATGGTGAGTACCCTGGCCGGCCGCCCCGGCGCGGATGCGAGCACCACCACCGGCCGCACCCCGGCAGCAGGGGGCACGGCGGCGAAGATCGAACTGAGCGACGTAACCAAGCGGTTCGTCACGCCGTCAGGCGGAGTGTTCACGGCTCTCAGAGACGTCAACCTGGTGGTCGAGCCCGGGCAGTTCTGTGCCATCGTCGGCCCCACCGGATGCGGGAAGTCGACAACCCTGTCGCTCATCTCCGGGCTCGACCGGCCGAGCGCGGGCACCGTCCGGGTCGGCGGCCGCCAAGTCGACGGCATCGCCAGCGGAATGAGCTTCATGTTCCAGGCCGACGCGCTGCTGCCGTGGAAGACCGTGCTCGGCAACGTGGCCATGGGACCGCAGTTCCGCGGTGTCTCGAAGAAGGACGCACACGCCGGTGCCCGTGATTGGCTGCGGCGCGTGGGCCTGTCCGGTTTCGAGGATCACCACCCCCATCAACTGTCCGGTGGGATGCGCAAGCGGGTGAGCCTGGCCGCAGCGCTGATCAACGAGCCGTCGATCCTGCTGATGGACGAGCCCTTCGGCGCGCTCGACGTGCAGACCAAGGCGATCATGTCCAATGAGCTCCTGGGGCTCTGGGAGCAGACGCGACCGTCGGTGGTGTTCATCACCCATGACCTCGAGGAGGCGGTCGCGCTGGCGGACAAGGTCCTGGTCATGACGGTCGGCCCGGGCACCATCAAGGGGGTGTTTGACATCGATCTGCCGCGGCCACGCGGGGCGGTGCAGGAGATCCGATTCGAGCCTCGGTTCGTCGAGCTGCATCACCACATCTGGGAGTCGCTGCGCGAGGAGGTCCAGCGGGCCTACGAGCGCACCGCCAAGGCAGCGAGTAATGAGGGAGCACGATGATGAGCGCCGTGACCATCAACAGCCAGGCGACGAGCCCCGCGGCATCAGATGAGACGGCGATCGCCGCTCGCGCCCGGAAGCGCGCGCACCGCCGCACCCTGGCGGTGTGGGGCGGGCGCCTCCTGCTGGCCGTGATCATCATCGGGGGCTGGCAGCTGCTCACCAACGCCGGGATCGTCGACAAGTTCTTCTGGGGCCAGCCGAGCGGGATCGTCACCCAGCTGCGCGACTGGATCAACAACGGAACGCAATACGGGTCGCTGTGGCAGCAGATCTGGGTGACGGTGAAGGAGGCGCTGCTGGGATTCCTGCTCGGCGTCGCCAGCGGCGTGACCGTCGGCGTCCTGCTGGGGCAGGTCCGGTTCCTCGCCGACGTGCTGTCACCGTTCATCAAGATCATGAACGCCATCCCGCGCATCGTGCTGGGAGCGCTGTTCACGGTCGCCCTCGGTCTGGGCACGAGCTCAAAGGTGCTCCTCGCCGCGGTGCTGGTGTTC
Source organism: uncultured Solirubrobacteraceae bacterium (assembly GCA_963753235.1). Classification (GTDB taxonomy): domain Bacteria; phylum Actinomycetota; class Thermoleophilia; order Solirubrobacterales; family Solirubrobacteraceae; genus Palsa-465. The sequence continues at coordinate 448,875 of CAVWBJ010000004.1, forward strand.
TTCGTCGTGTTCTTCAATGCCTACCAGGGCGTGCGTGAGGTCGACCGCAACCTGATCGCGAATGCCCGCGTGCTCGGTGCGTCACGGCTTCAGGTCACCCGCCACGTGGTGCTGCCCTCCGCGCTGACCTGGATCATCGCCAGCCTCCACGTCGCCTTTGGATTCGCGATCATCGGCGCGATCGTGGGCGAGTTCCTGGGTGCGACGCAGGGCCTGGGGCTCCTGATCGCCACGTCCATGAACAACTTCAACCCTGACGGGGTGTTCGCGGCGATGTTGATCATCGCCCTGGTCGCTCTCACCGCCGAAGGGTTGTTCGGCCTCGCTGAGCGCCGTCTGCTCTCCTGGCGCCCGCCGACGACGATGGAGACCGTCGCCGTCTAAGCCTCAGGGCCGGCCTGAGCCCGGCGCCCCATCCGCCGGGCTCGGGCCCAACTCACTTTCCCCAGTAGTTATTCACCACCCACAGGGAGGAGTACCTACCCATGTTCAAACGCAAGCTCATGGTCGCGCTCGGAGCGACCGCCCTGGCCGCCGGCGTCGCCGCCTGCGGCTCCAGCTCCAACAGCAGCAGCGGCAGCGCGTCCAATGCCGCCAACATCGGAGCCGGCTCCGGTATGCCGACGGCGACGCTGATGGTCGGCGGGATCGACAAGCAGATCTACCTGCCCTACAAGCTCGCCGACCAGCTCGGCTTCTACAAGAAGTACGGCGTCAACGTGCAGCTGTCGACCGAGCAGAACGGCGGCGTCGGAGCCGAGACGGCGATGGCCTCCGGTCAGGTCGACATGGCCGGGGCCTGGTACGTGCACACGCTGGACTTCCAGCAGAAGGGCAAGAACGTCGTCGACGTCGTCCAGCTCTCCGGCGCGCCCGGCGAGCGCGAGATGTGCGCCAAGGGCACCACTGTCACCTCGCCGGCGCAGTGGAAGGGTAAGAACGTCGGCGTCACCGACATCGGTTCCGGCACCGATAACCTCACGGTCTACCTCGCCCACCGGGCCGGGCTCGCCACCCAGCAGTTCCACCGCGTGGGGGTCGGGGCCGCCGACACGTTCGTGGCCGCGCTGGAGCACAACCGGATCGTGTGCGGCATGACGAGCCAGCCGACGGCGGGCGCCATCCAGACCAAGGGCGTCGGCTACTCGGCGATCAATCTGGCCAGCACCGCGGGCTCCACGCAGTGGCTCGGCGGCGTCTATCCGGCCGCCGGGGTGCTGGCCCAGTCTGACTGGGTCAGCTCCCACCACGCGACGGTCCAGAAGGTCGTCGACGCGCTCGTTGCCACGATGCATTGGATCCACACTCACACGGCCGCTCAGATCGCCAACGCCATGCCGGCGTCGTACACCAACAACGGACTGACGACCAAGGCCGCCTACACCGCCGAGCTCGCTGCGGACAAGGGTCAGTTCCTGCCGGACGGGATGATGCCCGCGGGCGCCCCTCAGACGGCCCTCGCCATCGACAAGTACGCCGGCAACATCACCAAGCCGGCCAACATCGCCCCCACCTACACCAACTCGTTCGTGATCGCCGCGAACAAGCTCGAGGGATACACGAAGTAACCGACAGACACACAGGGGGCCGGCCTCAGACCGGGGCCGGCCCCCCGTCAACCCGCAGACCCAGCGAGGACCGGACATGCAGACCCCCACCGTCACACTGATCTCCTCTCTCCCCAGCGGTCACGGCAGGCCGGGACGATGAGCATCCACACGGCTTCCCGCACTGGCCACCCGCCGGACGCGGGGGGCCCGCTCAGCGGCATCCGTGTCCTGGATGTCAGCACGGTGTACGCCGCTCCCATCACGGCCATGATGCTCGGCGACCATGGCGCCGACGTCATCAAGATCGAGCACCCCCGCGGGGATCCCGCCCGCACGCACGAGTGCAAATCCTGCTGCCGTACCGGCGGAAACAGACGCGTTTTGCGGACGGCCGACCGGAATGACGAATGCCTGGAAATCGAGCTTATCTGGCAAAGGACATATGGCGATTACCTCAAACTCCGGAGCGGTAGCTCGCAGGTTCACATCCGCAGCACAGCCAGGACAAGTCCGCGTCAACCCCGGCGTTACACCCGCCCGTTTGGGCCCGGTTGCTGATCCGCAACGACCGCCGCCAACCCCACCCCCGCGCCCGGCAGGTGTGACCTAAGTCTCGAGACATGAGCGACCCATCACCTGGGACATACGTCGTGAGTCCAGACACTCCCTCTCCGCTCATCCCTGCTCTCCGCCGACCGCCCGGGGGCGGGCGACTCCAGGCCTCGCGCCGCCCGCGGTCCGCGCGTGGCGGTCACCCGCTGAGCAGCGAGAGCAGCCCTCCGGCGAGCAGCCCGCAGCAGGCCACGGCACCGGCCATCAGCACCGTCACTCGCACCGAGAATGTGCGCGCCACCATTGCCATGGAGGCGAGACTGATGGCGGGAAGGGTGATCAGCAGCGCTCCGATGGTGCCCGTCCCGACGCCCGCGACCGCCAGCGCCTGGAGGATCGGGATCTCGCCGGCGGTGGGGATGACGACCAGCGTTCCCAGAGCGGCCGCGGCGAGGATCGACGGGATCGCCCAGTGGGCGGTGCCGGCATCGATCGGCAGCAGCCATCCCCGGAACAGTCCGAGGGCGAACACCATCGTGATGTACAGCGGCACCAAGGTGAGACACAGCCGCGCCAGCGTTCGCAGGAATCGTGCCGGCGCGGCGGCCAGCGTGAACCCGGCGGCCGGCGCAACCAGGTCGGTTGGTGGGTGCGTGACCGAGCCGGTCTGCGTGGGTGGCGCGAGTCGGGCCACCAGCACGGTCGCCCCGAACACCAGGGCGGCACCGATGACGATGCGCGTCACCACCCACTGCCAGGGGGCCACAATGGCCAGGAACGCCAGTACTGCCGGGTTGAGGGCGGGGTTGCCCATCCAGTAGGCCAGCGCGGCGGAGGATGGGGCACCGTCACGGCGCAAGGTGACCGCGATCGGCGCGGTGCAGCACGTGCACATCAGCGACGGCAGCGCGCACAGCCCGCCGGCCAGCGCGCTGCGCCCATCGCCATTGCGGCGCAGCGTCCCCAGCAGCCAGGCCCGCGGCACCAGGGCGTCGACGGCCGACGCGATCAGCAGCGCCGCGAGAAACCCGGGCCAGATGTCGGTGCCGTAGTCCTTGGTGAACGCCAAAGCGCCGCTGAGCGACGGAGCCGATCCAGCCGCGCCGGCCTGGTTGAGCAGGTTGCTGCCTGACCAGTGCGGCGTGGCAAACAGGTGGACGAGCTTGTGGGCATACGGCGACCACTTGGCCCACCACAGTCCGGCGGCGGCGATCGCCACAAACACGGCGAACCCGGCCACCCCGGGCCACACGGGGCGGCCGGCGCGGCGGGCAACGACAGCGGATGATTCCATCGTGACTCCTTCGAGAGACAGAGGGGCATGAGCCGCCCAGACCGGGCGGACAGCAGCGGCGGTCAGCGTCTGGTCAAGGCCATCACCTCCCTCCGCGTCCCGGGAGCGGCCGACGACCAGGAGGCGACCGGCGTGAGGCGCGCTCTGTGCTCATCGATGAGACGACGGTGTATCCGCAAGGACGTATCTGCAAACGGCCGTCGTCATCGCCCGGACCTGGGTCGCCGGCGTCGCGGTTGCGGCCGCGGGTCTTGACGCGTCACCCTCTGGCCGGGATACTCACCGTGCCGTTTTGATCAAAAATCAGACGGGGGGCCGGAGGACGAGGGCTCTGACCAGGCATCGCCAGATGCCGGCTGATCCGTGTTCGCCGACCGAGCGTCGTTGTGACGGTGGGCGGCCGTCTGCCCGCCGGAATAAGAGATCTTCCCACCCGCGGGAGTGGTGATGAGTGACGAGCAGGCGCGCCAGCGCATCCGGCAGCTTCTCCTCAACCGGCACAGCCATGCCAGGGGCGTCGTCTCATGAGGCGCCTGGTCCGCCGGGTGGCGCTGATGACGTCGCTGGCCCTGGTGTCCGCCGCCGCCGGATCGGCGCTGGTCGCCGGACCGGCCCTCGCCGGCGGCGTCGACACGGGCAACGGCACTCTGAGCGCGGCGGTCTACAACCTCACCCCGTACACGTGGACGCTGGTGGCCGCCGGGGCGGGAGCTCCCCCCGGTAACACGGGGGGCGGGTGGAACACGTATCCGGCGTCCACGGTGGCGCCGGGCGGTGGCACCCTGTACCGAGTCACCCCCTGGCAGAACCTGAGTCCGGGCATCTGCTTCGGCTACGACCTGTACGGCTACGACGCCTACATGACCTACCGGGTGAACGTCCTCGACGGCCCGCCGGAGTATGCGAACGTGGTGATCTGGGGTGACTGGAGTCAGAACCTCTGCTTCAACGGGGGCAAGAACCAGGACCCCGGGTTCGCCGTGTATTTCACCTCGTCGCCGCCACCCGGAGGCTACGACCCGTGGAACGCGGCCGGCGGAGCGCCGGCGCCGCAGATCGCCAACCCGCAGCTCACCTATCAGCACAACACGCCGTATCTCTACGACCAGAGCATCGGGCTGGTCGGAAACTACACCGTCGACGCATCGACGAACCTGGGGGCGCCGTTCGTCGATGTGCTGAACTCGCTGTGCAACGGAGCGTCGAGTACGTCGTGCTCGTTCACGCAGTACGGGCCGCTGACCTGGGGCACCGGCGATCCGGGGAGTCCGTACCTGGCCACCCACTGCGCTTCGTCGGGCAGTCCCAACAGCACGTTTTCGATTGGGTACACGGCCACCCAGTCGTCGAGCTTCACCGTGGGCGGGGGCGTCACGGTGTCCGTCGAGTTCAGCCTGCTCAAGATCGTCGGCAATTCGGTCTCGGTCAGCGTCGAGGCGTCGCACCAATGGACGGAAACCGCCACCATCACCCGGCAGAGCTCAGTCGATATCCCGCCGAACGACATTGCGTATCTGTGGGTGGTGCCGGTGGTGGGCAAGGTGACCGGAACGCTGGTGATGTCCACCGGGTCGGCCACGATCACGGCCACCAACTTCTCCGAGACGCGCAGCGGGGTGGCCAAGACCGCCCTGACTCCGGCGTACGAAGTGATCACCAAGGTCCGGCCGATGACCCAGGCCGAGCTGGCGTCCCACTGCCAGTCGTCGCTCGGCGCGGCGTTGCCGGGAAGCCATCCGAGCAAGCCGCCGGTCCGGCTGGTGCCGGGGCAGGGCGTGGCGCGGGTGAGCCTGGATCAGACGCCGAACCAGGTGGCCCGGGAGCTGGGCCAGCCGTCACGTCGGTACTTCCCCGCCGACCCCTGCCAGGGCCTTGGCCGCCAGTGCTACGCGGCCGCGGGGACGGGCGGACGGTGGCCCTACCGGCACCTCTCGGTCGTCTTCGGCCCCAACCTCCGCGTCAGCGCCCTGATCTACACCGGGGCTGAGCGGAGCGCGAGGGGGGCCGGCGTTGGGGCCAGTCTGCCCGTGGTGCTCGGCGGGTACCCGAACGCGTCATGCGTCCGCTTCCCGCGCGGAATGAACTGCACGGTGACCGGCGTCAACGCGGGACGTACGGTGAGGACCGTGTTCAGCTTCCGCAGGAAGAGCGGAGGGCAGTACCGGTGCAACCGCGTGCTGATCTACATCGTCCGGACGGGGGTGGCGTCATGAGCCGGCGAGGCGGCGGTAGGCGAGTGCGCCGCGGACTGTGGCCGGTGGCGCTGGCCGGGAGCATCCTGACCGCGGCCATTGTCGTGCCCGGCGGCGCCCTCGCCGCCGCGCCGAAGGCCACCCCACCCCCGCACCCGGCCCAGACCGCCACCCAGGTGATCGACGCGCAGACGAACCCCGACGCCGCCGCTCAGGCCCTCAGCACGGGATGCGCCGACATGTCCAACTGCAAGCTGGCCGACGCCACCGTCACCAATGACTACGGGCCGCCGGCCATCCTGGGCGACGCGCTGTACAACTGCGCCCCGGTCGGCTCCCCCAATGCCTACACCGCGACGTCCATCAGCGACACCCGGGGCGAGACGACGAACATCTCCGAGAAGGTGTCGCTCAAGCTGCAGGGGGGCCTGATCGGCCTGGTCAGCGCCTCCACGGAGTTCTCGGCGTTCTCCAGTCAGTCGGAGACGTTCTCCACCACGGTGACCACGGGGACTCAGATCCCGGTGCCGCCCGGGTATGAGGGATTCACCACCACACAGGTCCTCTCGGCCAACGTCACCGCCAGCTACTACATCACCCGGGGCATCAATCTGATCAAGGTGACGGGCATTGACATGTCCTTCCCCGGCTATCAGGACAAACAGAACGCGGGCGACTCGACCGTCATCTACAACACGATCACCAAGCCGATCAACCCCGTGATCATCCTCAATTACCAGACGATCGCGCCCTGCAACGCGGTCAGCGACAACCCGCTCACCACCGGTCTCGGCGGCGCCCGGCCGCGGCCGCAGAAAGGGAGCTTCCCGCTCACGGTGTGCCGGGCCGGCCGGCGCTGCGTCACCCACACTGTCCCGGGGGCACCGCCGGCCAAGCTGGCCCGTGCCACCGCCTCCCTCACCCGCGGCGGCCGCACCTACGCCACCGGCACCGACATCAACGGGCGCATCCGACTCAGCGGACACCGCCGGATCATCGCCGGGCGCTACACCCTGACCCTGCGCCAGCATCCGGCGACGCCGAAGAGTCGCCGGCGCACGCGGACGATCCAGACCACTTTTGTGCCCGTCCTCATCCGCTGACCGCCGCCCGGCGCCGGGTCCGCCACCAGCCGACGGCCGTGCCGGCCAGGACGGCGATCAGCGCCGCCGTGAGCGACAGGTCGGCCAGGTTCATGGACCCGGAGGACCAGGGCGGGCGCAGCCAGTCGATGACCCCGCCCCGGAGCGGGCCGGGGGCACGCAGCAGGCGGTCCAGCAGGTTGCCGATCCCGCCGCCGAGCAGGAGCCCGCAGGCCACGGCGGCGGGCCGGGTGTGGACGCGGGTGGCCAGAACGGCGATCGCGGTCACCCCGCCGAGGGCGAGCAGCGACACCAGTACGGGGTGCCCGGTCAACGTGTTCCGGGGTCCGGCGAAGTTGCGGTACAGCTCCAGCCGGAATGCCCCGCCGAGCACGCTCACGGTCCCCCGGCCGGTGAGGAAGTGGACCGCCAGGGCCTTGGTGATCGCATCCAGCGCCACCACCGCCGCGGCCACGGTGAGAGTCAACCGCCGATTGAAGCGAGCCACCGTTCCCGGAGTCTACGGAGCGGCCACTCCGGCCCGGCGGCGACGCGTTCCGGTGCGCCGCCCCCTAGCCTGAGGGGCATGCGTCGCCTCCTCGTCGCCGGCCTGACCGGCTTGCTGGTGCTGCTGGGCGGCGTCGGCTCGGCGAGCGCCGCCCGGGGCCGGGGGCGGCATTTCCCCCGGCGTCCCCGCACGGTCGATGCCCGGGTGAGCGCCGCCTTCGTCATGCGCGGCCGGATCACCACCGCGGTGCGGGTCAAGGGGGAGCGTCGGGGGCAGCGGATCGCCCGGCAGTGGACGTTGACGGGCGAGAACTGCGCCCGCAACTCCTGTCGGCGCCTGGTGCTCACCCGGGAGCGCAGCGCCGGACAGTTTGATCATCTGGTGCTGGCCCGGACCGGGGTCGGTCGCTACGCCGGCAACGGGCTGTTCTTCGCGGCGCTGGAGTGCAGGGGGGCGATCTACCCCCAGGGCCAGAAGGTGCCCTACCGGGTGACCGTGGCCGTCACCCACGCGGTCACCATCCAGGGGACGGCGTTCGCCACCGCGCTCACCGCCACCTACACCAACGCGCGGCGCATCGACCGCACCATCTGCCCCACCGGCCCCAGCCATGACGCCGCCACGTACTCCGGGACGGCGACGCCCGGGCCCTCCCCGCCCTCGGCGTCGTTCTCGGTCGCTGTGGCCCCCGGCACGGACAGCGCGACGTTCACCAGCACCTCCACCCCCGGCGGCGACCAGTCGCCGGTCACCGGGCTGACCTGGAGCTTCGGCGACCCCAACTCCGGCCCGGCCAACGGCGCCACCGGCGCCCAGGCCAGCCACGCGTTCACCGCGCCGGGCGCCTACCTCGTCTCATTGACGGTCACCGACGCCAACGGCCTGACCGCCACCCAGTCCCAGCAGGTGGTGGTTCCGGCTCCACCGGGCTGAACCCGGGATCAGCTGCCCGGGTCGAACCGCACGGTCTTGAGCACCGCCGACAGCTCGCCGGCCAGTTGCGCTGGGCGCCGCCGCACCGGAGCGATCACGGCGTACAGGCAGTAGGGCCGTCCGGAGGCGGTGAAGAACCGCTGGAGCCCCAGGTGCCCGCGGCGGGTCACCTGCAATTGGTTGGGGCGAAACTCATGGAGGCCGAGCCGGTGACGCCAGCGCCCGGAGAACAGGCCGGCGTCCGGGGTGACGTTGGGGTCGACGAGGTACTCCACCAGCGCGGCGAACGCGCTGTCGGGCCCCATGCGCCCGGTGGCCGCGGCGCCGAACTGGCCCGCGTCGGCGTGCAGGGCGAAGCTGGCCACGTGCAGGTACGGAGCGCTCCCGGGCCGGCGGACGATCCGGGCCTCCCAACCGGGCGGCACCTCCACCGAAAGTCCATGGGCGCGGGTCCTCATGCCACGGTCCCGATCAGCAGCGCCAGAGCGAGGAGCTCGCCGGCCACCACCAGCCGCCGGGCCGACCCGTCCAGCCTTCCGAAGCGGGCGTGCAGGCGCAGGAGTCCGTCCCCATCGCGCACGCTCCGGGCCGGGAGCAGGGACACCGCCCGGGTCACTCCGAAGGCGGCACCGACGGCCGCGCCGCCGGCGACCGTCCCGCACAGCACGGCCCCCACGGCGGCGGCGTAGATGGCGGCGCTGGTCACCACCGTGGCCAGGCCGGCGCCGAGCTGGGCTCCGAACGCCACCCCATACACCCAGCCCCGGTAGCGACCCATCCAGTCCTCGTTGACCTGGCGGCGGCTGGTGGGCAGCCGCCGGCCCAGCGGAGTGGCGTCAAAGCCGGCCGCGATCAGGAGCACCGCCAGCCCGGCGGCCGTACGCCAGTCGCCGGGCGGGGCCAGGGAGCCCAGCGCCCCGCCGGCCGCGCCGCCGGCGGTCCCCGCCGCCACCGCGCCCACGGCGAAGGCCGACGCGGTCAGGCGCCAGGAGAATCCACGGCTCCGCTCCCCGAGCGGAGTGATGCTGGCCAGCATCGACTGGCCTCAGGGCGACCAGGCGGCCCGAACGCCGCCCACCATGGCCAGGATGACGAATGCCGTCAGGAGCACGCCGTCAGCGCTCCTGGGCGGGCGTCTCCCCAGAGACGAGGCTGGGAAACAGGCTGGGATGGCCGGGGCCGATCCCGGCCCGGGCCAGCGCCTGGGCGGAACGCACGGCCCGCTCCTCGGTGGTCCGCGCCGCCGCCCGCGTCGTCGCCGGCACGGTCCCCGGGGCGGTGGCGTCGGCATCGGCCCGGGCATCGCCCACCATCGTCTCCAGCTGCGACCAGTCCAGCGCGGCGCCGCGGCCGCGGATCCCGCCCCGGCCGTCGGTGAGGACGAAGTGTGGGGACGCGGGGATGGCGTACTGCTGCCAGGCGTCGCTGGACATCACGATCTCGGCCTCGGCCGGCGCCAGCCGCGCCACCCGCGCCGGGCTCTCCCGCTCCGGGCCGTGCGTGACCACCACCACCCGCTCGGCCACATCCGGGGTATCACGCAGCCCGGCCCAGAACGGCGCACACGAGGTGCAGCCGCTGCTCAGGAAGGCCAGCAGCGTGGGCGGGGAACCGGCCCCAAACGACAATGCCACCGAATCCCCGGCCAGGGTGAGGCCGCTGATCGGCACCGGAGCCTCCAGCTTGTCATCGCCCAGCAGCGGCGGACCGGAGGCCGCCGGGCGAGCGCCGGCCGGCGGGACCCCCTCCTCCACGGCGGCCAGACGCCGCAGGATGTCGGCGTGACTGCGCAGCAGCGCGACGATGTAGACCAGCGCCACCACCAGCAGGACCGTGTCGACGATGGCGAGGACGGTCATGGGCCCTAGGCTCCGCCGGCCCCGGTCAGCTGAACCGCCGGCGGCTCCAGGCACCCGGCCTCATGGGTGCACGTGGCGTCATCGACCATTAGGGCGGAGCTGCATCCGGTGGACGGGATGCGGCCCGGGTTCTCACAGGAGATCACCCGGCACACCACGGGGGTTGTGCCCTGGATGTGCGTGTTGCACTGCCCGTAGCGGAACACGTTGCAGTTCTGCTTGCGGTGCGAGCACGAGTGGTTCGCGCACCGGCAGCCGCCCGGGAACGGACGGCCGGGCAGCGAGTTGCAGTCGATGTAGTAGCGGACTCCGCTGTCCTGGCAGAGCTGGTGGCCGCGGTAGTCGGTGCACTTCCACCACCCGCCGATGAACGTCCCGGCCGGGCACCCGTTGACGCCCTGGTTGATCTCACAGCAGAACGCGGTGTAGCCGTCGGTGCACAGCCCGTCGCGGCAGTCGGTGGGCAGGACGACGGCCTCGGCCGTCCCCGGGTACAGGAGATAGCGCAGCGGGGCGATGCTCAGCGCCGACCCGGCGACCGCCATCCGGACCAGGGCCGAGCGCCGGGAGAACCGCGCCTCCAGGGCCCGGGCCGAGGATTCGGCCAGCTGCACCGCCAGCGTGTTGATGCCCGGCAGCGGCCGCCCACGCCACCAGGCGCGCATGACCAGAGCGAGCACCACCGCCATCACGGCACTGATCAGCGCGCGCCCGGGCTGGTATGTCCCCAACTGCCGGAGGCTGTCCGGGGCGACCGCCACACCCCCCAGGGCCACCCCGCAGGCCGCCAGGTTGGCCAGGACGTGCCGGCGGCCGAGCGACGGCCCGTCCGCATCGCCAAAGCAGCCGCAGGCGACGCTCCCGGCGGCTCCGCCCCCGGCGGCGGCACCGATGGCGAGACAGAGAAACGCGGCGGCCAGGATGGCCGCGGCCATCCGCCCGCCCGCCACCAGCCCGGCGGCGGCCACCGCCACCTCAGCCACCGCCAGGATCCGGACGAGCCCGCCGGGGGCGGGGACGCCCGCGGCGCGCAGCGCCTCCACCGCCGGCTGGGGCCGGCGCACCTTGGCCAGGCCGGCGAGCGCCAGCAGGACCGCCAGCCCCTGCACCACCATGCCCATCAGCTCGTGCCCGGCGCCCGCAAGCGTGCCCGGGGCTACGAGAACCACCTCGCCGTCTCGCGCCGATCAGCCGTCACAGAGCGGCCCAATGTACCAAGCCGACCGAAGCCGCCAACGGGTTCCTCGCGCCGGACGGCGGAGGCGACGCCGTTACCCTTTGCCCGGGTGCCTTTCACCATCGTCCAGCTCACCGATCCGCACCTCGGCGCCCGCTGGAGCACCACCGCCGCGGCCTCGCTGGAAGCGGCCGTGACCGCTGTCGGCGATGTTCTGGAGGAGGCGCCGGATGCCGTGGTGGTGACCGGAGACATCGCCAGCACGCCCACCGACGAGGAATACCGGGAGGCGGCAGCGATCCTCGACCGCCTGGAGGCGCCGCTGTACGTCATTCCGGGCAACCACGACGATGCCGCCGGCCTGCGCCGGCACTTCCCCCCGCCCGGCCCCAGCTGGAATTACGCCGTGGAGCTGGGGCCGGTGCGGCTGATTGCCCTGGACACCACTCGGGAGGAGCGTGATGACGGCGAGCTTGACCCCGCCCGGCTGGAGTGGCTGCAGACCACCCTGGCCGGCGATGAATCGACTCCGACCCTGCTGGCCATGCACCACCCACCGCTGGTCACCGGGATGCCGGCCATGGACGAGATCGGGATCCCGCAGGCTCATCGCCTGGCGCTGGAGGCGATCCTCCGCCCCCACTGCCAGGTCCAGGTCATCGCCTGCGGCCACGTCCACCGCACCGTGGTGGGCCGGCTCGGTGCCGCCACCGTGATGGCCATTCCCAGCACCGACTTGCAGCTGAGCCTGGAGCTCGCTCCCGCCGAACTGGAGTTCGTCCGGGAGCCGCCCGGCTTCGCCATCCATCTGCTCGCCGAGGGACGGATCGTCTCCCATCTTCAGCCGTTCCGGGGTCCCTGCCCCTGACGTGAGGCCGCGGACGGGTCCGGAGGCCGACCGCCGCGCGTTTGCTGAGGGTCAGCGCGGGCATGACCTTGACCGAGGGGCGCAGCTTCACCCGCCCCACCACCTGAGCGCACCATGACCACTGCACCTGATACCGAGCGCCCACCGGGCGCCCAGATGGCCGCCGAGATCGACGAGCAGCCACAGGCCCTGCAGCGGTTGCTCGACGAGGGGCTGGCCGCGATCCGGCGGGTGGCGGCCGAGGTGGCCCGCCGACAGCCGCGGTTCGTGCTCCTGGCCGCCCGCGGTACCAGCGACCACGCGGCCCTGTATGCCAAGTATCTGATCGAGATCGGCCTCGGCCTGCCGGCGGGGCTGGCCTCCCCCTCCACCCTGACCACCTACAGCAGCCACCCGGACTACGACGGGGTCCTGTGGGTGACGGTCTCGCAGTCCGGCGGCTCCCCGGACCTGGTGGAGTCCACCACCGCCGCCCGCTCCCGCGGCGCCCTGACCCTGGCCGTGACCAATGCCGCCGAGTCGCCGCTGGCCCAGGCGGCCGACCTCCACGTTGACGTCATGGCCGGATCCGAGCTGGCGGTGGCCGCCACCAAGAGCTACACCAGCGAGCTTCTGGCGCTCTTTCTCCTGATCGACGCCTGGGGTGGTGGCGACGGCGCGCTGGCCCAGCCGCTGCCGGACTGTGCCCACCGGGTGCTGGAGCGAGCAGTGGCTCGTGAGCTGGCCCCGCGCTACCGATTTGTGGAGCGGCTGGTGGTGACGGCCCGGGGCTACGCCTATGCCACCGCCCGGGAGGCAGCGCTGAAGATGATGGAAACCTCCTATCTCTCGGCCCATGCCTTCTCCGGGGCCGACCTGATGCACGGTCCCCTGGCCATGGTCGACGAGGACCGGCCGGTGATCGCCGTGGTGCCGTACGGTCTGGGCGGCCCCGCGCTGGCCCCGGTGCTGGACCGCCTCCGTGACCGACGCGCCGACGTGCTGGTGGTGGGCGACGCGGCGGCGGCGCCCTGGGCGGCCGCGGCGGCGTCGCTGCCGGAGACGGACGAGCGCGTGGGGCCGATCCTGCAGATCCTCCCCCTCCAGCAGCTGGCCCACGCCATGGCGGTGGCCCGGGGTTATGACCCGGACGCGCCGCGGGGGCTCAGGAAGGTGACCGAGACGCGCTGACCGAACTGGTGGAGCTCGGCGAGCTCAGCGATGCCGACCGGGCTGAGCTGGAGGGCGGCGAGACCGATCCGTTTGACGGTGCCGGCTCGGCGATCCGGTTCCGGGGCAAGGAACGCCACGTGGCGGTGCGTGATGACGACGGGGGCCTGATCGCCTCCGCCGGGCTGACCCGGTCAGAGGCGGAGGTGGGCGGCATCCGCTTCCCGGTGGTCGGCGTCGGCGGAGTCATCGTCAACGCCGCCCATCGCGGCCGGGGGCTCGCCCGGACCGTGGTGGAGGCGGCCCTGGCCCGGGCCGGGGCCGACGGGCCGGACTTCGCCATCCTGTTCTGCCACGCGGATCGTGCCGGCCTGTATCTGCGACTCAGCTTCCGGCCGATCACCGAGCGGGTGCTCGTCCGTCAGCCCCACGGCTACGTCCCGATCCCTCAGCGCACCATGTGGCGCCCCCTGCGCGCCGGCGCGATGTGGCCGGCGGGCCCGCCGGTCATCCACACACGGCCGTTCTGACTCGGCCCCGGCCGCTCCGGAGGCCCTGCACGCCGCCGTGGCCCTCGCCTCCGCCGTGGTCGCCCGGCCCTCCGGGGAGCGGTACCGGCCCCAGCGCGACGCCGCCGCCGGCTGACGCGGCGCACGGGCACGGGATCCTGGCGTCACCGATCTGACGTAGTACGACCCCTATCGTACAAGCGGCTAAAATCTCAGTCGTCCCCACTGAGATGTGGGACAGATCGGAGATTGATAATCGTGGACTTGGAAACGAATAGCAGCATGAATGCGCCCCTGTGCGACATCTGTGGCGAGCGCCCGGGCGTCGTGCAGGTGATGTTTGCCGGCGGCGGCGCCCGCCGCAGCGGACTGCTGTGCGAGCGCTGCGCGCGCGAGGCTGTGGCCCAGCAGCAGGGCGGCGGCCCGTTCGGCGCAATGATGGGTCCGGGGATGGGCGGACCGGGCGGACCGGCCGTGCGCGAGCGCGCCGATGCGCGCCGGCGTTCGGCGACCCCCGCCCTGGACCAGTTCGGCCGTGACCTGACCGCCGATGCGCGGGCGGGCCGGGTTGACCCGGTGATCGGCCGCGACCAGGAAATCGAGCAGGTGGTGGAGGTTCTGACCCGGCGTCGCAAGAACAATGCCGCGCTGATCGGTGAGGCGGGCGTCGGCAAGACGGCGATCGCCGAGGGTCTGGCCCTGCGCATCGCCCAGGATCAGGTTCCGGCGCCGCTGCACGGCGTGCGGGTGGTCGCCCTGGATCTGGCCGGCATGATCGCCGGCTCCCAGTTCCGCGGTGCATTTGAGCAGCGGATGAAGGCGCTGCTGGACGAGGTCGTCAACTCCCAGGGCTCGGTGATCCTGTTCGTCGACGAGCTGCATACCGTGCTCGGTGCGGGTGCCGCCGAGGGCGCCATGGATGCGGCCAACATGCTCAAGCCGATGCTGGCCCGCGGCGAGCTGCGGATGGTGGGTGCCACCACGCTGGCCGAGTACCGCCAGATTGAGCGCGACACCGCCCTGGCCCGGCGCTTCTCCCCGGTGATGGTGGAGGAGCCGTCGGTGGCCGACACGGTCGCCATCCTGCGCGGCCTGCGCTCGCAGTACGAGGCGCACCATGGCGTGGAGATCACCGACGCCGCGCTGGAGGCCGCGGCCCGGCTCTCGGAGCGCTACATCAGCGAGTACCGGCTGCCGGACAAGGCCATCGACCTGGTCGACCAGGCCGGGGCACGGCTGCGGCTGCGCCGCCCGGAGGTTGACGAGCGGACGCGGCTGGCCGGCGAGCTGGAGCGGCTGCGGGCGGAGAAGCAGGCCGCCGTCGATGCCGAGGCCTACGAGGAGGCCGGTCAGCTCAAGCAGCAGATCGATCAGCTGGAGACCCAGCTGGCGGCGCTCCCGGGTGATGGTCTGGCGCCGGCCGACGGCCCGGCGATCGTCGGTGAGGCCGAGGTGGCCGAGGTCGTCGCCACGCGCACCGGCATCCCCGTCGGTGAGCTGGTGGCGGCCGAGCTGGAGCGGCTGGGCACGCTGGAGGATGATCTGCATCGCCGGGTCATCGGACAGCACCAGGCCGTTGCGGCAGTGGCCGAGACCGTGCGCCACGCGCGGGCCGGACTGGCCGAGCCGGATCGCCCCCTGGGCAGCTTCCTGTTCCTGGGACCCACCGGCGTGGGCAAGACCGAGCTGGTCAAGGCGCTGTCAGAGCGGTTGTTTGCCACCGAGAAGTCGCTGGTCCGGATCGACATGTCCGAGTACCGGGAGCCACACACGGTGGCCCGGCTGATCGGGTCTCCTCCCGGATACGTCGGCTACGGCGACGGCGGGCAGTTGACCGAGCCCGTCCGTCGGCGGCCGTACTCGGTGGTCCTGCTTGACGAGATCGAGAAGGCGCATCCGGAGGTCTGGAACATCCTGCTCCAGGTGCTGGACGACGGCCGGCTGACCGACGGGGAGGGGCGCACGGTCGACTTCACCAACACCGTGGTGGTGATGACGTCGAACCTGGGCGCCGGGCAGGCCAAGCGCCCCCTCGGCTTCGCCGGAGGGGAGGCTGATCCGGCAGCCGACCGGATGGTGAGTGCGGCCAAGCACGCTTTCCTGCCGGAGTTCCTCAACCGGATCGACGAGGTGGTGGTGTTTGAGCCACTCACCGAAGATCAGGTGCGGGACATCGCCCAGCTGATCTGCGCCCGGATCAGCGACCGGCTGCGCGAGGAGCGGGGCGTGGAGCTGGAGGTGGAGCCCGAGCTGATCTCCCGGCTGGCCGCCGAGGGATTTGACCCGGAATTCGGGGCCCGGCCGCTCAAGCGCCACATCCGCCGCACGCTGGAGAAGGAGCTGACCCGAGCCATCCTCGACGGCCGGCTCACCGAGGGCGGTCATGTGGTCGCCCGGGACGGCACCGAGCACACCATCGTGCTTGATCTGCCGGCCCCGGTCACGGTCTGAGCCGTCGATCGACCCAGCGGGCGCTCACCGGTTCGCCGGTGAGCGCCCTTTTTTGTGGGTACGGTCCGGCCATGGACGACCCCTTCGACCTCCGGCGCTTCGTCGCCGCCCAGGACGCGGGAGCCACCTACGACACGGCGCTGGCCGAGCTGCGCGCCGGGCGCAAGCGCAGCCACTGGATGTGGTTTGTGTTCCCCCAGATGGCTGGGCTGGGGCGGAGCCCCACCGCGCGCCGCTATGCCATCGGCTCCCTGGCCGAGGCCCGGGCCTACCTCGCCGATCCCGTCCTGGGAGCCCGGCTGCGCACGGCCGCGCAGGCCGTGGCCGAGCCCACCGGCCGGGGTGTGGAGGAGATCTTCGGTGCAATCGACGCCCTCAAATTGCGCTCCAGCATGACCCTGTTTCAGCGCGCCGATCCCGACGAGCCGCTGTTTGCCCGGGTGCTGGAGACTCACTTCGCTGGAGTCGCCGATCCGGCCACGGATAGGCTCCTGGCAGACACCCACCGCGACAACGGAGGCTGAACATGGCGACGCGCAACGCGACGGCGGAGTGGCAGGGCGACCTGCGCAATGGGGCGGGCACATTTGAGGGCGCATCCGGCGTGATCTCCGGCAAGTACTCCTTCAAGACCCGGTTTGAGGACGAGCCGGGCACCAATCCGGAGGAGCTGATCGCCGCCGCCCACGCCAGCTGCTTCTCGATGGCGCTGAGCAACATCCTGGCCGAGGCCGGACACCCGGCTGACTCGGTCAACACCACGGCCAGGGTGCACCTGCGGATGCTGGACGGCGGCCCGGCGATCAACCAGATCGACTTGGTCACCGAGGGCCGAGTCCCGGGCATCGACCAGGACCAGTTCGCCGGCTATGCCGGGGAGGCAAAGGAGGGCTGCCCGGTGTCCCGGGCCCTGGCCGGCGTGGGCGAGATCATCCTGGAGGCCACGCTCGTCTGAGCCGGCACGCCCGGCGCTCCTCAGGACGGGGACGGCGACGGGGCGGGTGGAGCGGCCGCCTCCGCGGTCGGCTCGCTCCAGGAGGCGGCCGCGGTGGCGACATCGACGGGATAGGTGCGGCGCGCCCGCAGCAGGATGACGCCGGCGCCGGCCAGCGTGATCAGCATGATCAGAAAACAGATCTGCAGGCCGGTGCCCGTCGACGAGGACACCACGTTGTGGGCACGGGTGCCGATCGGCGCCTGCGGGGGGACGAACCCGGCGATCAGATCGGCGACGGCGCCGAAGATGAGGGGCGCCAGCGCCTGGGCCAGCGAGCGCAGAAACGTGCGGATGCTCTCCGCCCGGCCCCACAGCCCGGCCGGCATGATGTCCAGGCGAGCCGCGTCCAGCGGCGGATTGGCCGCTGAGATGAACGCGGCACCGGCCACGTAGAACCACAGGCCAGAGCTGAGGTGGCCGCTGAGCAGCCCGGGCACCAGCAGGGCGGCGGCGGCCAGGTTGGTGACCGCCGGCACGATGACCCGGGCCTCGAAGTAGCCGTGACGGGCGAGAAGGTCGCTGATCGGACCGCTCGCCAGGGTGCCGATCAGGGAGCCGACCACCAGCAGGCCGAGCACCAGCGTGGCCGTGGCCTCGCTGGTGCCATAGTGGCCGCGCAGGAAGACCAGGGCGAAGGTCTGCAGGCCGGCAAAAAAGAAGTAGCCCAGGGAGGAGCTGACGATGAGCAGGATGTTGGTCGGCACCCGGAGCACGTAGCGGACCGCGTCGACGAGTCGCATCGCGGCTGGGTCCCGGTCAAGGACGAGCTCGGGGTTGGGCTGAAAGCCGCGCCGGAGCGCGGCCTCGCGGGCCAGGTCGCGTTCCTGCTCCACCGGGGCGTCGTCGACCGGCGCCTCGTCGGTCCGCGCCGCGCCGTCCGACGCGCTCACCAGGTCCAGCGTTCCCGGCGCCAGCCGGCTCTGCCCCCCGCGCTGGGGCTCGGGCACCGTGCGCCACAGCGCGCGGGCCAGGAAGAACCCGGGCAGCGCCAGCACAAAGAACGCCACCCGCCAGGAGAAGGCACTGGCCAGGGTGCCGCTGACGATGAACCCGGCGGCGGTGCCGGCGATCTCACCACTCAGGATGTAGCCGTACACCAGGGCTCGCTCCCGGGCCGGGAAGTAGTCACCGGTGAGCGAGGCGATCGCCGGCCCGGCGGTGGCGGCCACCGCGCCCAGGCCGATCCGGCTGAGCAGCAGGGTGGAATACGAGGAGGCGACGGCACCCAGGATGGTGGTGGCGCTCCACAGGAGCATGCTCAGGGCGAGCATCGGGATCCGCTGGATGCGGTCGACGAGCAGGCCGACCGGGATCACCGCCACCGCCCCCACCAGCAGCGCCACCGAGTTGAGCAGCCCGATCTTGGTGTTGCCGATGTGCAGCGCCTGCTCCAGCTGCGGCGCCACCGCGCCGACGGTCGCGATCTGGGCGCTGGACAGGGCCAGCACCCCGCCGAACAGGGCGATGACCCGCGCCCGGGCCGGCCCGCCGACGATCCGCACCACCCGGCCGCGCAGCCGGGCTCCGACCCACCCCAGGGCACGCAGGAGCCCCACCACCACCCGCGTGGTGGCGCGGCTCGGCCGGGTCCGCGAGCCCGGGCCGGGCGGATCGGCGTCAGGTGGTTTCGGGGTCTGCTGCTCGATCGTCGCTCACCTGCACTGGAGTCTGCAACATCGCCACCGTCCGCTGGAGCCGGCGCCGCCACCGCCGGTCCTGACCATCCGATTAACAGTCACTTTCCCGTGTCTTAACACCGGGCCCGCGGGCATTGATGGCGGCCGGGGTCCTGTGCTCTCCTGGCTCGGAGTCCACACCCTCTGAAAGGACCTCCCGATGCGCCTTCGATTGTCCCTCTCCTTCCTCGCCGCCCTCACCGGCCTGCTCCTCCTGGGCACCGGGCTGGCCTCGGCGCGGCCTGACCACCGCTTGGGCCCGGCCGCGGTGCGGTCTGACCACGGCTCTCCGGTGGTGGGGCACGTCTATGTCAACGACAACACGGCGCCGGTCAACACGATCGCCGAGTTCGACCGCCACGCCGACGGGACCCTGACCCCCTCCCCCGGCTCGCCGTTTCCCGCCGGCGGGGCCGGCACCGGCACCGGGATCGGCTCCCAGGGGGCCCTCCAGGAGACCGCCCATGGCCGCTACCTGCTGGCGGTCGACGCGGGCAGCAATCAGATCTCGGTGCTGCGGATCGGCTCCGACGGCAGCCTGGCCCCGGCCAGCGTCACCGCCTCCGGCGGCAGCAAGCCGGTGAGCCTGGCCATCCACCACCACCTGGTGTACGTGGCCAATGCCGGCGCGGGCGCCAGCAACTACGCGGGCTTCCGGCTGCACCACGGCCGTCTCTACCCGCTGGCCGGCGCCACGTTCCCGCTGCCCGACACCGCCTCGCCGGGCGACATCCTGTTGAACTCCACCGGCACCAACCTGGTGGGCGCGCGGGTGGGCACCTCGCAGATCGACAGCTTCGCGGTGGGCGTCGACGGGCGGCTGACCCCCGCCGCCGGCTCCCCGTTCCCAGCCCAGGGGCCCGGACCGTTCGGCAGCGAGTTCCGGCCGACGAACCCGGCCCAGCTGTTTGTCTCCAACGCGCACGGAGGGGCGGGCGCGGGCACCGTGTCCGCCTTCCAGGTGGCCGGCGACGGCACCCTGACCTCGATCGGCGATTCGCCGTTCGCCGATCATCAGACGGCGCCCTGCTGGGTGGAGATCAGCCGGGACGGGCGGTTCCTGTTCACGGTCAACACCGCCAGCCAGACGATCTCGCGGTACCTCATCACCGACAGCGGGCGGCTGATCCTGCTCGGCAGCACGCCGCTGCGGGGCAGTGCCCTGGGCCCCGAGGATGCGCGGCTCAGCCCCGACGGTTCGACGCTGTGGGTGGTCGACACCGCCGCCGGGAAGGTCAGCGGGTTCCGCGTCGACGGCGGCTGGCTGAGCGAGCTGCCCGGGTCGCCGACGCCGCTGCCGGCGGGGGCCGCCGGGTTCGGGGTCGTCGTTAATTAACTAGTCAGCTGCTGGCGAACAGGCGGGGGTCCGCGGTGGTGATGCCGTGGACCCCCAGCCGGCGCAGCGCGTCGATCACCCCGGGCTGGTTGACCGTCCAGGCGTAGAGCCGGCCATCACGGTCCGCCACCGCCTCCAGGAGCGGGGCGTCGATCAGGCGGTGCTGGGCCATCAGCGCCTCCCACCGCCGGGAGGCGAGCCCGGCCAGCACCTGGCTGCGCCAATCCGCCCACCGGCAGCTGAGGCGGGCCAGCCGCCCGCCCACCGAGATGCCCACCCGGACCCGCGGCTCGTGCGCCCGCAGGCGATCGACCACCTCCGGCACCTGGGAGGACACCAGGGTGCGGGCCAGCAGCCCGGTGTGGCGCAGCTCGTCCAGCAGCCCGGTCTCGCAGCCCACGTGCTTGAGGTCGACGTTGAGCTCCACGTCGGCAAACCGCGCGCCGGCGAGATGGGCCAGCGCGTCGTGGAGCCGGACCAGGCCCCGGCGACGGGCATCGAGCACCGTGTGGGCCAGCACCAGCTCACCCCGGTGGGCGCGCACGTCGAACTCCACCATGTCGATCCCCACCTCGACGGCCGCGTCAAACGAGGCCAGCGTGTTGCCGGGCGCCAGCGCGCTGGCGCCGCCGTGGCCGACGCGGTGAAAGGCGCTTGCGGACATCGCCTGCAGTGTGGCGGATCGGCCGCGGGAGACGTGCCGAATCGAAACTCTGCTAACTCGGTTGCCTTTAGGAGCATTGAGCCGGCCCGAGCTAGACTGGCAGGCTGATGCGCACGCTGTTTGCGTTCCCCAACCCGGTCAACGAGAAGGCCGCCCGCACCGTCGCCGCCGTCGTGCTGGTGACGGTGGTGGTGATCCTGGCCACCGGCTCCTACTGGTTGCTGATCCCGCTGACCTACGGCTTCTGGGCCCGGGTGCTGACCGGGCCCACGCTCAGTCCCCTGGGCTGGACGGCTCAGAACGTGATTGCGCCCCGGCTGGGGGCCAAGCGCCCGGTGTCCGGGCCCCCCAAGCGTTTCGCCCAGCTCATGGGGGCCGTCATGTCCAGCGCGGCCCTGGTGTTGGCGCTGATCGCCAAAGACCACACCGCCGCCGACGTGGTGCTCATCCTGTTCCTGCCGGCCGCCGGGCTGGAATCGATCGTCGGCTACTGCGTCGGCTGCAGGGCGTTCGGCCTGCTCATGCGGGCCGGCCTGGTGCCGGAGACGGTCTGCGCCGAGTGTGCCGACATCAGCCTGCGGCTGCGTTCGGCGCCGTCCTCGCCGCAATAGGCGAGCGATAGCCTCCGCGGCCGATGCCCCGGAGCGCCGCCCGCCTGAACGGACTCGGAACCACCATCTTCACCGAGATGACCGCGCTGGCCGTGCGCACCGGCGCCATCAACCTCGGTCAGGGGTTCCCGGACGCCGACGGGCCACCCGAGGTGCTGGCGGCGGCCGTGACCGCGCTGCGCGCCGGCCACAACCAGTACGCGCCCCTGCCCGGCGTGCCGGCGCTGCGCGAGGCGGTGCGGGAGCATCAGCGGGCCTGGTATGGCCTGGATCCCGAGGATGTCCTGGTCACCTTCGGGGCCACCGAGGCCATCGCCGCGGCCCTGCTGGCCCTGTGCGACCCGGGGGATCAGGTGGTCGTGCTGGAGCCCTACTACGACTCCTACGCCGCCGGCATCAGCTTCGCGGGGGCCGAGCGCCGGCCCGTCACCCTCCGGCCGCCGGAGTTTGCCCTGGATCCCGAGGCGCTGACGGCCGCCATCACCGGGGCGCCCGGCCGGGTCCGCGTCCTCCTGCTCAACACTCCGCACAACCCCACCGGCCGGGTACTGACCCGGGCGGAGCTGGAGACGGTCGCCGCCGCCTGCATCGAGCATGACCTGGTCTGCATCAGCGACGAGGTCTACGAGCACCTGGTGTTTGACGGCGAGCACATCCCGCCGGCGACGCTGCCGGGCATGGCCGAGCGCACCCTGACCATCTCCAGCGTCGGCAAGTCGTTCTCGTTCACCGGCTGGAAGATCGGCTGGTGCTCCGGCCCCGCCGACCTGGTCGCCGCCACCCGCGGGGTCAAGCAGTTTCTGACCTTCGCCGGCGGGACGCCGCTTCAGCATGCCGCGGCCGCGGCGCTGGGGCTCCCGGCCTCCAGGTTGGCGTCCCTGCGGGACGATCTCCGCGCCCGCCGGGACCAACTGTGCGCCGGGCTGCGGGCCGCCGGGCTGGATCCGCTGGTGCCGGCCGGGACCTACTTCGTCAACGCCGACGTCGGCAGCGACGCGACCGCCTGGTGCGCCTCGCTCCCGGAGCGGTGCGGCGTGGTGGCGATCCCCACCGGCGTCTTCTACGACGATCCGGGGGCCGCGGGCAACCTGGTCCGGTTTGCGTTCTGCAAGCGGGAGCCGGTGATCGCCGAGGCAGCCCGCCGGCTGGCCGGCCTGAGTGAACGGTGACTCCGGTTGTCCATGAAAACAGCCGTTGACCTCGTCCCCCGCCGGGTGTAGGTTCGCGCCAGCGGCCCTGAACAAAGGGACCGGACCCGGACATCGGAGGAGTGCATGGCTCTGCGATTGCTGGTGCCCTGTCGTCGGCGCACGGTGGCGGTGGTCCTCGCCCTGGCGCCCGTGCTGATCCTGGCGTTCGGCTGCTCAGGCGCCGGCGCCCAGACGATCACCAACGCCAGAGGCGAACTGGACTGCAACGGCAACAGTCCGATCCAGCAGCCGGTGCGGACCAGCATGAACTGCACCGACATCCGCGGCTTCACCGGGGTCGCCAACGCCAACACGTGGGACGGGCGCTTTTACGACAACGGGGTGTACATCGGCCATGACGAGCCCGATGTGGCGTTCTACTCCCACCAGCCGGGCTCCGGCAACGACGTGACCTGGGTGGAGCGCCTGGGGGCGGATCCCACCGCCGCACCCACCGTGCAGCGGCCGGGATCAGATGTCGCGCACTGGTTTGAGCTCACCGCGGCCCCGTGGGTGTCGATGATGATGTGCGACCCCAACTCCGAGCCGCTCAACCCGTGCAGCCCGCAGAGCGACGCCAATGCTCCCGCGCCCTGCACCCTGGCCGCCAACCCGTGTCCCAGCGGCTACACCGGCGGAGGCTCAGCGTTTATGGAGATGCAGTTCTATCCCCCGGGCTTCTCGCCGTTCGCCGACGCCATCAGCTGCGACAACAGCCACTGGTGCGCCGCCCTGACCATCGACAGCCTGGAGTGCACGTACCAGTTCACCACGTGCAACGCCAACTGCGAGGAGCCGGTCAATTTCGCCTTCATCCAACGCAACGGGGTACCCGCCGGCGCGCCGAGTCCGCAGGAGAGCAACCTCCAGTCCGAGACGCCGAATCCCCAGACGTTGCTCATGAACCCCAACGACCTGGTGCTCATCCACATGGGGGACGCGCCGGTACCCGGACAGCGAGGGGCCAGAGCGTTCGAAGTCTTCATATCCGACCTGACCACCCACCAGAGTGGGTTCATGCAGGCCTCGGCGGCGAACGGCTTCCAGAACACATCTCCCACCGACTGTTCCGGGACGCCGTTCAACTTCCAGCCGGAGTACAACACCGCGGCCCCGCAGAACAAGAGCCCCTGGGGCGCGGACGTCGGCAACATCACCACGCAGTTTGAGACCGGTCATTTCGAGCCGTGCACGCGTGTCACCGGACCGGTCCAGCTGCCGCTGAGCGCCACCGTCACCGACACGTTCTGGACCAATTGCCGTGGACCGTACGAGGCGACGGCGCCGCCGGACGGCGGGGCCAACCCGGAGGTCAACGATTCCCCCTGTTACCCGAAGGGAGACACGCACGGCGCTCTGCAGACGGCGCCGGACACCGTGACCGGTTGCTATGACGCCTTCGCCCAGAACGGGGACCTGGACTTCAACGGCACGCCGTATTGGCCGGAGTGGCCGACCGGCGCCAACCCCACGTCCAAGCTGCCCGGCAGCTTTGTGGAATGGCTGCCGACGAGCGGCAACCAGGGCTATCCGCAGTCCCAGGTGCAGACCGACGTGGCCCTGAGCGAGTCCACCTGCACCGCGACGGGCGCCGGCTGCTCGGTCCCGCCTCCGAACGCACCCGGACAGTTCTATCCGTACTGGAGCCGGGTCAACTCCTTCGGCGGCTGTGTGCTGGAGTTCGGCAACGTCAGCTCTGGCCCAGGCGTGGACCCGATGGGCGGTGACGCCCAGTACGGAAGGCTCCAGATCGACACCCTCGGCTACCCCCAGTTCCTGGGTCCGATCCAGAGCAACACCTGCGGGCGGGCGCCGCACCGACGATGAACGAGCGGTCGCGGCGGCCGAGCCGCGACCGTCCGTCAGCTTGAGCGCAGGGCCTGGCGCAGATCGGCCGCCAGGTCCTCAGGCGCCTCGATTCCGCAGCTGAGCCGGACGAGGTCCGGCGGCACCGCGGCCGCCGAGCCCTCCACCGACTGGTGGGTCATGGCCTGGGGCACCTCGATCAGCGACTCCACGCCGCCGAGCGACTCGGCCAGGGTGAACAGCCGGGTGCGAGCGGTGACGGCCGTCGCCTCCGGATGGCGGAAGCTGACCATGCCGCTGAAACCCGGCCACCGGACGTCGGTCACGCCCGGCGTCGCCCGGAGCATGTCCACCACTGCAGCGGCGCTGCGGGCGTGGGCCTCCATGCGCAGGTGCAGGGTGCGCAGCCCCCGGTGGACGAGGAAGCAGTCAAATGGCCCGGGGACGGCGCCGACCGAGTTCTGGATGAAGCGCAGCCGCTCATACCACTCCCGGTCCCGGGTGACCACCACCCCGCCGACGACGTCGGAGTGCCCGCCCAGGTACTTGGTGGTGGAGTGCACCACAAAGTCGGCGCCCAGCTCCAGCGGGCGCTGGTTGACGGGCGTGGCGAACGTGTTGTCGACCGCCACCAGAGCCTGGCCCCGGCGGGCCAGCACCGCCGGGATGTCGATCAGGTTGAGCAGCGGATTGGTGGGCGTCTCCACCCAGATCAGACGCGTGTCCGGACGGACGGCGGCGCTGACCGCGTCCAGGTCGGTCTGAGCCACGAGGTCGTAGGTCAGGCCCCACCGGGTCAGGACCTTGTCCACCAGCCGGTAGGTCCCCCCGTACAGGTCGTTCGGGATGACCACGTGAGCCCCGGCCGCGCAGGTGACGGTGAACAGCGCATGCTCGGCAGCCAGGCCGGAGGAGAACGCCACCGCCAGCCCGCCCTCCAACTCGCCGAGCGCCTGCTCCAGAGCGGCCCGGGTGGGATTGGCCGAGCGCGAGTAGTCGTAGTCACCGACGAACTCCCCCGGACGGGCCTGGGCGTAGGTGGAGGTCTGGTGAATGGCGGGAATGACCGAGCGGTAGGTGGGGTCCGGGGTCAGCCCGGCGTGGACGGCGCGGGTGGCGAACGCATCCTGTGAGCTCATGACGCCAGTGCCTCCAGCAGGTCGGTGCGGGTCACCAGTCCCTCGGCCCGGCCGTCATGGGTGACGAGCAGAGCCTGCTGGTCACCCACCAGCAGCTCCACCGCCTCGCGCACCGGGTCGTACTCGGACACGGCCGAGAACGGCGGCTCCATCACCTCGGCGATCTCGGCGTCCAGCAGCGCCGGGTCCTCCGCGGCATGACGGAGCAGGCCGCGCTCGCCGATTGCCCCCACGATCGTCGTCGGATCATGCGCGCTCACCACCGGGAGCTGCGACACCCGGTGTTCGTGCAGGAGCGCGACCGCCTGGCGCACCCGGGTGTGAGGCTCGACGGTGACCAGCTCCGGGATCTCGCCGGCCTCGCGCTTGCGGCGCAGGACGTCACCGACGGTCAGATCGGAGGCGCGCTCCAGGAACCCGTACTGGCGCATCCAGCTGTCGGAGAAGATCTTGGATAAATAGGACCGCCCGCCGTCCGGAAGGACCACCACCATCATCGCCTCCAGATCGACGATCTCGGCGGCCACGGTCAGGGCGGCATGGAGGGCCAGGCCGCCGGAGCCGCCGGCCAGAATGCCCTCGGCCTGGGCCAGCCGGCGGGTGGTCAGGAACGCGTCCCGGTCTGAGACCGTGACCCACCGGTTGACCACGGCGGGGTCAAACGTCTGGGGCCAGAAGTCCTCGCCGACACCCTCCACCAGGTACGGGCGGACGTTGGCCTCCCCGCCGGAGTAGATCGAGCCCTCCGGATCGGCTCCCACCACCACCAGGTCCGGACGTCGCTGGCGCAGGTAGCGCACGGTGCCGGTGATGGTGCCGCCGGTGCCAACCCCGACGACGAGATGCGTGATCTGACCGCCGGTCTGCTCCCACAGCTCCGGACCGGTCGACTCGTAGTGGGCGCGCGGGTTGGCCTCGTTGGCGTACTGGTTGGGCTGGAACGCCCCCGGGATCTCCTGCGTCAGGCGGTCGGCCACGCGGTAGTAGGAGCGCGGCGAATCCGGGGGCACGTCGGTCGGGGCCAGCACCACCTCGGCACCGTAGGCGCGCAGCAGGTCGATCTTCTCCCGGGACATCTTGTCCGGCATGACCGCCACCACCCGGTAGCCCTTGAGCCGGGCGGCGATCGCCAGCCCGGTACCCGTGTTGCCGGAGGTCGGCTCCACGATGGTGCCCCCGGGCCGCAGCCGGCCGTCGCGCTCGGCCGTCTCGATCATGGCCACAGCCACCCGGTCCTTGATGGAGCCGCCGGGGTTGAACACCTCCAGCTTGGCCAGGAGCTGGGGTCGCAGGCCGGCGCCGATGCGCGACAGGCGCACCAGCGGCGTGCGCCCGATGGTGTCGAGGATGGAGTCCGCGATGGGCTGGTCGGTCATGACGGTGATTGTGATGGAATGGGTGGGTGAGGGTGCAGGGGCTGACGTACGCGCATCCAGGTGGAGACCTGCTGTTCTCCGACGTCTCGTTCCGCGTCTCGCCCGGCCAACACGCGGGACTCGTGGGCCGCAACGGCGCCGGCAAGAGCACGCTGCTGAAGATTCTCGCCGGACGGCTGGAGCCCGAAGACGGCGGCTTCTCGCTGGACGGGACCCCAGGCTACATGCCCCAGGACGTCGGCGTCGGCGACGGCGGTGGCACCGTCCGGGAGATGCTGTTGGCGCTGGCCCCGCCGGCCGTGCGCCGGGCCGGGGAGGCGGTGCTCGCCCTGGAGGCCCGGCTGGCGGCGGGCGACACGGCCAGCGGTCTGGAGCTCGGCGCCGCCATCGGCGACTGGTCGGCGCT
The DNA here is from genome assembly GCA_963753235.1 of uncultured Solirubrobacteraceae bacterium. Classification (GTDB taxonomy): domain Bacteria; phylum Actinomycetota; class Thermoleophilia; order Solirubrobacterales; family Solirubrobacteraceae; genus Palsa-465. Next base: position 476,200 of record CAVWBJ010000004.1, read on the forward strand.
GGGCGGCTATGAGCTGGAGGGGCAGTGGGATGCGAGCTGCCGGCGCATCGTTCGGACCGCGTTCGCCGCGGTCGCCGACCGCCCCGCCGCCACGCTGTCCGGCGGCGAGCGCAAACGGTTGGTCCTGGACGTCCTGTTCGCCTCCGACGACGACGTGCTCCTCCTGGACGAGCCGGACAACTTCCTGGATGTCCCCGGCAAGCTGGAGCTGGAGCGGCGGATTCGCGCCGCCAAGAAGACGGTGCTCCTGATCTCGCATGACCGGGCCGTGCTGACCGGCGCCGTCGACGCCATCATCACCCTGGAGGGTCACGGCGCCTGGGTGCACGGGTCGTCGTACGCCACCTACGCCGCGGCCCGGGCCGCGCGCCAGGAGCGGCTCGGTGATGCGGTCAAGCGCTGGCACGAGGAGGAGCGGCGCCTGTTCGGACTGATGAAGACGTTCAAGGAGCGGGCCCGGTACGCGCCGGACTGGGCCAAGCGGGCCGATGCCATGGAGACCCGGTGGAATCGGTTCCGCTCCAGCGGACCCCCGCCGGCGCCGGTGGCCGATCAGGCGATCTCGGTGCGCATCCGCGGCGGCGACTCGGCCCGGATCGTGCTTGACCTGCGGGCGCTGGAGATCGACGGACTGGTGGGTCCGTTCTCGGAGGAGATCCACTTCGGCGAGCGGGTGGGGGTGGTAGGGCCCAACGGCTCGGGCAAGAGCGCCCTCATGCACGTGCTGGCTGGGCTCCGGGACAGCGACGGCGGCGAGCTCCGGGTGGGCCCGCGAGTCTCGGCCGGCTTCTTCACCCAGCTGCAGACCCGCTCGGATCTCGGCGGCCGGGTGGTGGTCGACGTCGTCACGGCGCGGGTCGGCGGAGGTGGCCTGCAGGCGGCCATGGGCGCGCTGGCCCGCTACGGGCTGGCCGGGGCCGCCCGCCGCCGCTACGACGTGCTCAGCGGCGGCGAGAAGGCGCGCCTGGAGGTCCTCATCCTGGAGCTGGAGGGCCACAACCTGCTGCTCCTGGACGAGCCCACCGACAACCTGGACACCGACTCCTCGGAGGCGCTGGAGAGCGCGCTGGAGGGATTTGCCGGAACCGTGGTGGCGGTCTCGCATGACCGGGCGTTCCTGGAAAAGCTCGACCGGTACCTCATGGTCCTGCACGACGGGCGCGTTCTGTCCCTGCCCGCCTACGACGTGGCCCTGGAGGCGCTGCTGGAGCCGGAGCTGGCAGCCGACGTGCGGCTGGCAAAACCGCTGTAGTTCACGGACACCATGCGCGCCTTCACCCTGGATGCCTTCGATACCGCCCCCCGGCTCCGTTCCGACCTGCCCCAGCCGGAACCGGCCCCCGGCGAGCTGCTGGTGCGCGTCCGCGCCTCCTCGGTCAACCCGGTCGACGCCGCCATCGCCGACGGATGGCTGCGCGAGTTCGCCGAGTACGAGTTCCCGGTCACGCTGGGCCGCGACTACGCCGGGATGGTGGAGCGCGTGGGCGGCGCGGTGACCCGGTATGAGCCCGGGGATGAGGTCTACGGCTTCCTCCCCCACGCTGATCCGGCGGTCCACCGCGGGACCTGGTCCGAGCTCATCGTGGTACCGGAGGACACCCAGGTGGCCCGGCCACCGGCCGGCCTGGACCTGGCCGCCGCCGGCGCTCTGGCTCTGGCCGGCGTGACGGCGATGACCTGCCTCGACGCGCTGGAGCTCTCCGACGGCGACACCCTGCTGGTGATTGGCGCCACCGGTGGGGTGGGCAGCCTGGCCGTGCAGATGGCCGCCCGGACCGGCGTGCCGGTGGTGGCGGCGGGGCGCGGCGACGACGTGCCGTACCTGCGAGATCTGGGGGCCAGCCTGGTGGTCGACCGCGACGGCGACATCACCGAGGAGGTGCGACCCCATCATGACGTCACCGCCGTCATCGACCTGGTCTCCGCCGAGCCGGAGGCGTTCACCGCGTTCGCCGGGGCCCTGGAGGCGGGCGGCCGCGCCGTGTCACCGCTGGGCGCTGCCGGCGACGTGCCCGGCCAGATCAACGTGAACGCCGTCCCGTCGGCGGAGAATCTGGCGCGGCTGGCTCAGCTGGTCGACGAGCAGGGGCTGCGGGTGCCGGTGCAGCAGTCCCACCCGCTGGAGCAGGGTGGTGAGGCGTTGCGGGCCTACGCCACCGCCCACAAGCGGGGCAAGCTGGCGCTGTCGGTGGGCTGACTTGAGCTACTGGGCGGCCGTCTCGGCCGGGCGCTGCTCCGACCAGCGCGCGCTCTCGCCCTTCTGCAGACGATTCAGCGTCTCCTCCAGCGCCGCCATCAGATCCGGCTCGGGCTCCGGCGCCGGCCCGCTGCTCGGCGCCTTGATCGTCTCCCCCTTGCGCTTGCGGTCGACGACTCGCTTGAGCCGCGCCCGGTAGCGATCCTTGAACTTGTCCGGATCCCAGTCGCAGGACAGTTCCTCGATGACGGCCACGGCCGCATCCAGTTGCTTCCTGGTCGGCTTGTGGGACTTCTGGGTGGCGGCGTCGATTCCCTTGGTCGACCGCACCTCAGCGGCAAAGCGCATGGTGGTCAGCGTCAGGGCCCCGTCGCGTTGACGAATGATCGCCAGGTACTCGCGAGCGCGCATGACAAAGCGGCCCAGCGCGGCGCGGTCCGTCCGGCCCATGACCTCAGCCAGCAGGCGGTAGGCCCGGACCGAGCCGTCATCGTCCGAGGCCGGGACCAGGAAGTACGGGTGGTCGAAGTAGACGGGATCGACGTCCTTGAGGTCGACGAACTGCTCGATGTCGATGGTGCGGGTCCGGCGGGGCTCAATCGCCTGCAGCTCCAGATCGGAGACGATCACCTGGCCACCATCCTCAAGTTCGTAGCCGTGGGTGATCTCCTCGTAGTCGACCTCCCGGTCCTCCTTCTCGCAGAAGCGGTGGATCTCGATCGGCGCCCCGTCCTGCTCATGGATCTGGCGGAAGTGAAAGTCCAGGTCCCGGACGGCCGACTCCAGGCTGACCGGCACGTTCACCAGCCCAAAGCTGATCGAACCCGTCCACAGCGAACGCGGCATCGCGGTCAGCCCTTCCCCTTGGCCCCGCCGAGGCTGGCCTCCAGGGCGGCCTCCAGGTCCATCCCGGCCGCACCCTCCGGCTCCTCCGGCAGCTCGGGCTCCTCGCCTCGGCGCTTGGCCTCAATCAGGCCCAGCACCCGATCGCGGTAGGAGTCCTTGAACTTCGCCGGCTCAAATCGTCCGTGCAGGGTGTCGACCAGGGCCCCGGCCATCTCCACCTCCCGCTTGGCCGGCTTGCGGCTGGGCTGCGGGAGTTCAAGCTTGGCGGCGTCGACCAGCTCATCGGCAAACCGCATGGTGTGCAGCGCCAGCGTGTCGTCCAGTGGGCGCACGGCCACCAGGTATTCCCGGTTGTGAAATACCCACCGGCCGATCCCCACCCGGTCGGCTTTGGCCAGAGCATCATGCAGAAGCCGGTAGGCGTCCTGGCCGTCCTCCCCGGCGCTCAGGTAGTAGGTGTGGTCGTAGTGGACGGGGTCGATCTCCGGCGCTCGGACGAACTCCTCGATCTCGATCAGGTGCGAGTGGTCGCCGGCGGCGGCGTTGATCTCGTCCTGGGTGAGCAGGACGTACTCGCCACCCCGGACCTCGTAGCCCTTGGCCACCTCCCGGTAGGGCACCTCCTTGCCCTGCTGGGAGCAGATCCGCTTCTGGCGGATCCGGGCGCCGTCGGCCGCGTGCACCTGATGGAAATGAATCCCCTGGTTTTCGACCGCCGAATGGACCTTGATCGGGACGACGGTCAGACCGAAGGTGATGGTCCCGTTCCAGATCGAGCGTGGCATGTGGGTCTGGCGCTACCCGGTTGGCCGGGTCGGCCAACCGTGTTTGCGGGGCGCCCAATGGTGGGAGATCATCTCCAGGCAGTTCACCAAAAAGTGGAGGCTCGCCCGGGCCGCCGGTGCGCCGCGCGCCGCGACATCCACTGACCCTGACCGACACCCTGCCGCCGGCGCGCTCACCCGGGCGCCGGCGGCCCCGGTCGGCGGCCACGGTCCTCCACAGGACCAATCCCGCCGGGCTCGCCGCCGCCGGTCGTTTGGCGTGCGCAGGGCGTGGGTAGCCGCTGGGGTGGTTTCCCGGCGAGGAGGTGCAGGATGCGGTGGTGCGTGCTCGTATGTGTCTCGGCGGCCAGCCTGGCGCTGGCGTCGGCAGCCTCGGCCGCCCCCGGCCCGCAGGGCGCCTACATCCTGACCGCCACCAACCACGGGTCTGGCTATGCGCCCACCTTCACCGGCAACGGCCTGCTGGGCGTGCGGGTGCCGGCGGCCGGGCAGGGCTATGCCGGGGGGAGCGTCCCGGCCCAGTCCGAGCTGGCCGGCTTCTACGCCAAGCCGACCCATCCCAAGACAGTCTCGGACTCCGTCCAGCAGCGGGCCAACATTCCCACCTGGTCGACACTGAGCTTCGGCGACGGTACCCAGAGCTTCTCGCCGAGCTCCGGCACGGTCACCGGCTGGCGCCAGTCACTTGACCTACACACCGGCATCATCACCACCACTGCCAACTGGCGGGCCAGCGACGGTCACGCCGCCAAGCTCACCTATCAGGTATTCACCGACCGGGCCAACGCCCACCTGGGCGTGGTCCAGCTGACGGTCATTCCGCAGTGGACCGGCACCGCGGTGGTGACCGATGCCATCGACGGCTCACCGGCCACCCTCACCAATCAGGTGACCAAGGGGTTCAACGCGGCCCAGCATCAGGACTGGGTCGAGGTGGCCACCCAGGGGACGAACATTCAGGCGGCGATCGCCAGCCAGCTGACCACCACCCCCAACATCACCGCCACCCCCACCGAGGTGGATGCCACCACCGACCAGAGCGTGGGACAACAGATCACCTTCCCGGTGAGCACCGGCCAGTCCTACACGGTCACCAAGTACGTGGGGGTCGATGACTCCCAGGACACGGCCAACCCGGTGGCGGCCGCTCAGGGCGAGGCCGCGGCCGGAGCCGCCGCCGGCTCCGGTGCGGTGACCGCGGCCAACGACGGCGCCTGGGCCGCCCTGTGGAACGGCCGGATCGACATTCTCGGCGACCGGTCGCTGGCCACCTACGTCAACGCCTCGGAGTTCTACCTGTGGTCCAACACCCGGGACGGGGTCGACTGGAGCATCTCCCCCGCCGGGCTGTCCTCCAACGGCTACGACGGCCACATCTTCTGGGATGCCGAGACCTGGATGTACCCCTCCCTGCTCGCCCAGCACGCCTCGCTGGCGGCGGGCATGAACGCCTACCGCTTCAACCGGCTGACGGCGGCCCAGCAGCACGCCACCGCCACCGGCTACCAGGGCGCCCGGTTCCCGTGGGAGAGCGCGCTGGACGGCACCGAGCAGATCCCCCCGCCGGTGTCGGTCAACAGCGAGGGCCTGTATGAGCAGCACATCACCGCCGACATCGCCCTGGCCCAGTGGCAGTACTACGTGGCCACGGGCGACCGGGGCTGGCTGGCCGGCCAGGGCTGGCCGGTGCTGTCGGGGGCGGCGGCGTTCTGGGCGTCAAAGGCGACCCCGGCCGGCCATGGCACGTACCACATCAACCATGTGACCGGTCCGGATGAGGAGAATCCGAACGTCAACAACGAGGTGTACACGGTGTTCGCGGCGCGGACGACGCTGCTGGATGCGGTGGCCGCGGCGCGGGCGATCGGCCAGACGGCACCCCCCGCGTGGTCACGGATCGCCAGCGGGCTGCGAATCCCGGTGTCCCGCATGGGCGGCGTGGGCGGAGGCCGGATCCACAAGGAGTTCAGCGGCTACCGCGGGCAGATGGTCAAGCAGGCCGACGTCACCCTGCTGCAGTACCCCTGGCTGGCGCCGATGCCCGCCTCGGTGGCCCAGAACGACATCAACTACTACGTGCCCCGGGACGACCCGGGCGGTCCGTCGATGAACGATGCCGTCAACTCAATCGACAGCTCCACCCTCGGCACCCCCGGCTGCGAGAGCTACGTCTACACCGTGCGCAGCTACCAGCCGTTCATCCGCGATGTGTTCGACCAATTCTCCGAGACCCGCTACGGCGGCGCGTTCACGTTCATGACCGGCATCGGCGGGTTTCTCCAGGAGTTTCTGTACGGCTACACCGGGCTGCGCTTCCAGGCCAACGACATCCGGGTGACACCCAGCCTGAACCGCCAGCTGGGCGGCGTGGTGCTGCGCAACCTGTCCTGGCGGGGCCGCGTGTTCCAGATCTCCGTGGGCCGTCGGATGACCGTGGTGTCACTGATGAGCGGCGCCCCACTGCCGGTGCGCACCCCCACCGGCCTGCACCTGGTCAGGGCCGGCCACGCTCTGCGTCTGCGCACCGCTCGTCCGGACCTTGAGCCGACCGCCGACGCCGTCCGCTGCCAGAACGCCACGGCGTCCAACAGCCAGCCGGGGGCTCTGGCGCTGGCTGCCGTCGACGGGAGCCCGGCCACCGACTGGCAGCCGATACGCCTGCCGGCCACCCTGACCACGCCGCTGCGGGCCGGCCACCGGGTGATCAGCCGGGTGACGCTCGTCTGGGGCCACCTGTGGCCGGGCGTCAAGAAGCCGAACGTCCCGCCGGCACCCCGCCCGGTGAAGACCCTGCGGCCCTCGCGCTACTCAGTGCAGGTGTCGGTCAACGGTCACACCTGGCGGACGGTGGCACAGGTGACCGGCAGGGGCTCCCGGGCCACCGACGTGTTGCGGCTACACCCCGTCCGCGCTCACTGGCTGCGGGTGGTCGTCACCAGGGGCAGCGTGAAGCCAATCAGGAAGACCAAGCAGAACCAGAACCCGCCGCCGACCACCCCCATGCTGATGGAGCTGACCGCCACGCGGTGACGGCTACACCTTGGCCCCGGTGAACATCTCCCGGAGAGACGTCTTCTTGAACTTGCCGGTGGCGGTCCGCGGGATCTGGTCGATGAACTCAAACCGGTCCGGGATCTGCCACTTGGCGTAGTGGCCGGCCAGGTGCTGGCGCAGGGCGTCGGCGTCGGCCTGGCGGTCCTCCCGGAGCACGACCACGGCCAGGGGCCGCTCCCCCCAGCGCTCGTCCGGAACGGCGATGACCGCCGCCTCGGCCACCGCCTCGTGGGCCATGAGCAGGTTCTCCAGGTCCACGGAGGAGATCCACTCGCCGCCGGACTTGACCAGGTCCTTGGAGCGGTCGCAGATCCGGATGTTGCCCCGGGAATCGATGGTGACGATGTCGCCCGTGACGAACCAGCCATCGTCGGTGAACTTCTCGGCGCCCTCGCCCCGGTGGTAGGCCCGGGCCACCCACGGGCCGCGCACCTCCAGTTCGCCCATGGCGGTGTCGTCCCAGGGGATCAGCTCTCCGTCATCGCCGCGGGCCCGGATCTCCACAAACGGCGAGGGGCGGCCCTGGCGACTGCGGTAGTCGATCTGCTCAGTCTCGGCCGCGTCCTGGAGCTCGGACGGGAGACGGCAGACGCTCCCCAGCGGGGAGGTCTCGGTCATCCCCCAGGCATGGATGAGGGTCAGCCCGTGACCGTCCAGGCCGCGGATCAGGCTGGGGGGCGCCGCCGAGCCGCCCACCAGCAACATGCGCAGGACGCTCAGGTCCCAGCGCTGAGGCTCGGCCTCGAGCGCCTGGAGCAGGGCCATCCACACGGTGGGGACCCCGGCGGTGACCGTGACCCGCTCCTGCGCCAGCAGGTCCAGGACGCTGACCGCGTCGAGCCGAGGACCGGGCAGCACCAGCTTGGTGCCGATCAGCGACGCCGTGTAGATCAGGCCCCAGGCGTTGGCGTGAAACATCGGCACCACCGGCAGAACCGTGTCCCGGGAGGACAGGTCGTTGACGTCCGGCAGGGCCTCGACGAGCGAGTGGAGCACCAGCGACCGGTGGGAGTAGACGACACCCTTGGGCCGGCCGGTGGTGCCCGACGTGTAACACATGGCTCCGGCCGCGCGCTCGTCGGCGGCCGGCCAGTCCATCGGCTCGGCGTCGTCGATCAGCTCCTCGTAGCTGAGATATCCGGCCGGCACCGATCCCGAGCGCGCCACCACGATGACCTGCTCAAACTCGCGCGCGCCGTGAAAGGCCTCAAACGCCTCCAGCAGCGACTCGTCGACCACGATCACCCGGTCCTCGGCGTCGTTGATGATGAAACTGAGCTCGTCGGGGTGCAGCCGGGGGTTGAGCGTGTGGATGACGGCGCCCATGGCGGGGACGGACCAGTACAGCTCCACATGCTCAGGCTGGTTCCACAGCAGCGTCGCCACCGGATCGCCCTCACCGATCCCCAGTGCCGCCAGCGCGGTGGCCAGTCGGCGGCCCCGCTGGGCGGTCTCGCGCAAACGTGGTGCGACCCACCGATCCGTCGGGCCGGCGGAAGACGATCTCCTGCCCGGGGCTGTAGCGCTCAGCGCGCTCCACCAGCGCGGTGACCGACAGCGGGTAGTCGTCCATCATCAGGCCTTCGCGCATGTCTCTCTCCCTGGGCGTGATCGTGATGGGGCGTCACTGAGGCTACGCGGCGCGTGGGGAAAACTCCAACCCGTATCGCCGAAGCTGATATGGGTAGGGAGGGGCCCCGGCGCGCGGCAAAGGATGATCCTCATATGACCGATTTCGACACCTACACCACCGGGCTGGCCCAGCTGGCCGTCAGGCAGGGCGCCAACGTGCAGCCCGGCCAGGTTGTGGCCCTCGGCTCTGAGCCGGGCAAGGAGCCGCTGGCGCGGGCCATCGCCGACGCCGCCTACGCGGCCGGTGCCAAGTTCGTCGACCTGACCGTGTTCGATGTCTACCTCAAGCGCGCCCGGGCCCTGCACGCCGACCGGGACAGCCTCAAGTACGTCCCGCCGTGGCTGGGCGAGCGCATCCTCGCCCTGGGCGAGGCCCACGCTGCCCGTATCCACCTGTCCGGTCCGGTGGCCCCCCACGCCCTGGACGACATCGATCCGGAGCTGATCGGCCTGGACATGCTGCCGCGCCTGTCGGAGTCGATGCAGGTCGTCAACGACGCCACCACCAACTGGACGATCGTGCCCTCCCCCACCGTGGGCTGGGCGACCCTGGTGCATCCGCGCCTGGAGCCGGCTGCCGCGCTGGAGCGGTTGTGGGGGCAGGTCGCCCACATCTGCCGTCTGGACGAGCCGGATCCGGTGGCTGCCTGGGAGATCCGGCTGGCCGCTTTGGTGCGGGTGGTGGAGGCACTGGACGAGCTGCCGTTGGACCGGCTCCACTTCCAGGGGCCGGGCACCGACCTGACCATCGGGCTCCTGCCGTCCAGCCAGTGGCGGGCGGCGAAGTTCGCCACGGTCGACGGGATCGAGCACCAGCCGAACATCCCCACCGAGGAGGTGTTCACCACGCCGGACCCGGAGCGGGTGGACGGCACGGTGACGGCCACCAAGCCGCTGTTCACGTCGGGCACCACCGTCACCGGACTGAAGGTCCGCTTCGAGGGCGGCCGCGCCGTCGAGATCCACGCCGATCAGGGCGCCGAGGTGATCCGCGGGATGGTGGAGACCGACGCGGGCGCCGCCCGCCTGGGAGAGGTGGCCCTGGTCGACCGCGAGGGCCGGATCGGTCCGCTGGACACCGTCTTCTATGACACCCTGCTGGACGAGAACGCCGCCAGCCACATCGCCCTCGGCGGCGGCTACGAGATGGCGGTGCGGGACCCGGAGGACCTGCCCCGGGTCAACCGCAGCGCCGTCCACACCGACTTCATGATCGGCAGCGAACAGGTGGTCGTCGACGGCGGGCTGCGCAACGGTGAGACCGTCCGATTGCTGAGCGAGGGTCGCTGGCAGATCTGACGCCGGCGTCGCCCGGCCCGGCGCGGCGGCTCACGCTAGGCTAAGCCCGTCCCGGAGAGGTGCCGGAGCGGCTGAACGGGCGCGACTGGAAATCGCGTAACGGGGGTCAACCTCGTTCGGGGGTTCGAATCCCCCCCTCTCCGCTGACTCCACCCCGGGGCCGCTCGGCCTCAATACGGCAGCCGCGCCCCACCCTCCGGATCACCTCCGGACAAGGTTCCCGCAATTTGCGGACATTGTCGTTGTGCCGTCCCGGGACGCCCGCGTCCCGGCACCCGGCGCCGTCCGGCATCCCGGCGCCCGGCACCCGCCTCCGCCCGGCATCCCGGCCCCCGGGCGGTCTCGCGCCGCCGGACACCCCGAAGCGTCCAGGCAGCCATTTTTCCTGCGGTTTTGGCCGGTTTTGTCCGGTCTGGGTCAGTTGTCCAGGAGGTTTGAGGAGGGGAATCGGCCGATGGTCCAGCGCTGAGTGGCCGAGCGATGAATCAATGGTCCAAACCGGTGCGTGCGTGATCAAGATTCCTTGCGCCACACCGATCCCTCTCGTAGACTTCTCGGCCGGGAGGCACCGGTCTAGGGGAACGGCGCAGCCCACTCGTTTGCACTGAGTTCGTCCATTGATCCAGAGACCGGCACTTAAACTCGTAGAGGGGGGCCTCGACTCGAATGCGGCGTGGCTCTGGTTCTGTGGGCACTGCGCGGCACCGTCGCCCAGTGGCTCGGCGCCGCCACCCACCGCGCGGGTCTGCACCTCCTGCGGACTGGGGCTCATGCTGGAGGCGCGCGAGGACGCTGTCCCCTCCGGCCGCGACGCTTTCCTGGTCGTCGATTCCGCGCTGCTGGTCCAGGCCATGTCCCGCGAGGCGCAGTCGCTGCTCGGTGTGACCGAGGAGCTGGCGATCAACAAGCCCGTATCCGAGCTGCTGGTCCCCGCCGACGCCGAGGCCCAGGGCCGCACCGGCTTTGCCGCCACCATCGCCCTGGCCGCCGACGGTCAGGACCCGGACACCAACCGCAGCTTCGTCCGCCCCTGGAACACGTTCGGTGTCCGGATGCGGGCTCGGATCGCCACCTGCGGCCCGCCGCGGGCTGCGCTGGTGGTGCTCGACAGCGGACGGCCACCCGCGCTGCGGGCGGTCCCGCGCGGCCACCGCTAGCCGCGGCGCAACGCGTCGGCCACGTCCTTGGCCACCCCGGCGGGGTCGTCCCGCAGCCGCCGGTACGTGAACCGCATCACCCGGTAGCCGGCCGCGGCCAGCTTGGCATCTCGGGCCCGGTCGGCCTCAAAGGACTCCCGGGTCCGGTGCGTCCGCCAGCCATCGATCTCCACCACCAGTCCGTGGTCCGGCCAGTAGGCGTCGACCAGCTCGCCCATCACGTACTGGTTGGTGAGCGGCGCGGGCAGGCCGTGGGCCTTGGCCAAGGCCAGAAACCGCCGCTCCAGCTCCGATTGGGTCCAGCCGGGCTCGTCGGACAGCTCGTCGAGCGCGGCCCGCAGCGCGCCCACGCCCCGGTGCCCGGGACACCGGGCGATGAGATCGTCGAGCCGCCGCAGGTCCAGCTTGTCCTCATGCTGACCCTGCCGGAGCGCCGCGGCGAACTGATGCCGTCCGGCCAGGTCCAGAAGGACGCGCTCCAGGCTCGTCACGGCGATGCCGGCGATCTCGGCGACATCGACGGAGTCGCCGCAGGAATGGCACCGAACGCCGGGGAGGCGGTGGCGGGTGGGCGCGGTGACGTGGATGGCTCCCGTCCCCGGCCGGAGGAGGCCGTGCAGCACGGCCGCGTCCCAGTGACTGAGAACTGCGTCCCGCCCGCAGGCCAGCACGGCGGCCATGAACCGCCCGTTCAGGGTGAGGTTGGGGTGGCCGACGGCATAGACCCCGTGATGAATGCGATGCAGCCGACCGGCGCGGATCCGGGTGCCGATGGCGTGGCGCGTGTAGCCCCCCGCGTATAGCTGCGCGCGGGACACCACCCCATGCTGAGCCGCGGCCCGCTTCGCCAGCTGAGTGTCACCTGAAGCCGAATATGGCCGCTTATCTGACATCTCGGTCCGAGGTGACGCGGCAGTGGCCATCGATTTGCATCCACCGAGGATCGACCACCCCGGTGTGACAGATCAAGACACGTGTGTGACAAACCGCACGCGCCGGTGCGGCGAAAGCGTCACACCGCGGGGGGCAGCACCTCCGGCGCGCCGCAGCGCACCAGCGTCTCGGGCAACACGACCGAACCGTCGTCGCGCTGACCGTTTTCCAGCAGCGCGATGATCGTCCGGCCCACCGCCACGGCGGTGCCGTTCAGGGTGGCGAGGTGGGTGGGCCGGCCCTCGGCGGGGCGATACCGGATGTCCAGGCGGCGGGCCTGGAAATCGGTGGTGTTGGAGGTGGAGGTGAGCTCGCGGTAGCGCTGCTGGCCGGGCAGCCACGCCTCCACGTCGTACTTGGAGGCGGCCGAGGCGCCGAGGTCGTCCACGGCGATGGCCACCACCCGGTAGGGGATCCCCAGGTCCTGCATGATCGATTCCTCAATGCTGAGCAGGCGCTGATGCTCGGCCACCGCCGCGTCGGGCTCCACAAAGCTGAACATCTCCACCTTGTCGAACTGGTGGACGCGGAAGATCCCGCGTGTGTCCTTGCCGGCCGCGCCCGCCTCCCGGCGAAAGCAGGTGGAGAATCCGGCGTAGCGGCGCGGCAGCTCATCGGCGGCCAGGATCTCGTCGGCGTGCAGGGAGGCCAGAGCCACCTCCGAGGTGCCGACCAGATACAGATCGTCCTCGGGCACCTGGTAGATCTGCTGCTCGGTGTCGGGGAACATGCCGGTGCCGAACAGCGCGCGCTCGCGCACCAGGACGGGCGGGATGACCGGCTCGCACCCTTCCGCCATCAGCTTCTCCATGGCGTAGCGGACCAGGGCGAGCTCGACAAGCACCAGGTCGCCGCGCAGGTAGGCGAACCGTGAGCCGGACAGCCGGGCTCCCCGTTCCATGTCGATCCGCGGCCCGGCCAGCTCCAGGTGATCGCGGCCGCCGGGCCGGCGCTCGCCCACCTCGCGGAGCACGGTGTCCTGGACCGGCGCGTCCTCGGCGGGCAGGTTGGGCAGCGCGGCCAGCAGCCCGTCCCGCTCCGCCCGGAGCCGAGTCTCGTCGTCGCTGAGCGAGCGTCCGCGGGCGGCCAGCTCGGCCAGCTGCGCCCGCTGCTCCGGGCTGGGGGCGCCCTTCAGCGCCCGGCCGGCCTGGTTCTGCTCGGCTCGCAGCGCCTCCAGCTCGGTGGTCAGCGCCCGCCAGCGCTCGTCGAGCTCCAGCAGCTGGTCGACCGCGGCCGCCGCCTCCGGGCCGCGGCGAGACAACGCCGCCCGGACGGCATCGGGATCACGGCGGATCAGCCTGATGTCAAGAACGGCGAACCCCCCTGAGCCCAGCGGCCACTAGCCGCCGGAGCCCTGCTTGGACTTCTGGCTCTTGCCCGCCGCATGCGAGGCGCCGGTGCCCGCGGCGCCGGTGCCGCCCTGACTCTTGCCGGACGTCTGGCTGGTCGGCGGCAGCGCCGACGAGGACGAGCTGGTGGAGGTCGTCGACGAGGCGGCGGCCACCACCTGGGTGGTCCCGGCGGAGGGAGGCAGGGTGCCGACCGACCGGTCCTGGCACTTGATCACGCCCGCCTGGATCGGCGCCTGACGGCCGGCGTAGGTGGCCACGAACTTGGCCACATCGACGGCGTCCTGGCCGACCACGATGTTCTGGGGCATGTAGGCGCCGGAGAAACCGCCGTTGGCGATGGCGTACAGCACGCGGTCGATGGGGCGCTCGCAGCGCTGGTTGAAGTTGGGGCCGCTGATCGCCTGGGCGGTGCGGACGTTCGGCGCCGAGCCGTAGGTGGCGGCATAGGACAGGGTGTGGCAGCCGGCACAGCGCTGGTTGAACAGCTCGGCGCCGTGGTACAGCTGCGCCTGCGCCCGGGGGACGGAGACGCGCTGGGTGCCGCAGGCGGCCGTGACGGCCGCCACCGCCACGACGACCACGCTCAGCGCCAGGATCTTCGCGAACCGGCTCATCGGCCCCGGATCATAATCGGGAGCCTGTGCCCATGAAGCGTTCCCCCCTCCCGCTGATCGCCGCCGGCCTGATCGCCGGTGCGCTGGCCGGATGCGGTGCCACGACGACCGTCGGCGCGGCCGGCACGCTCCAGGTGGCGGTCACCGAATACCGGATCACGCCGCAGGCGGTGCGGGCCGCGGCGGGACCGCTCACCATCGTGGTGCACAACGATGGGCGCCTGTCGCACAACCTGGTCATCTCCGGCGGCGGGGTGGTGGACGCCTCCACCCCGCCGATCGCTCCGGGGCATTGGACCGAGCTGGTGGCGACCCTCCCGGCGGGGCGCTACCAGATGGCGTCGTCGTTGCTTTCCGACCAGGCCCTGGGGGCATACGGCACGTTGCAAATCCACTAGCGGGGCGAGCAGGAGCGCGGCCACCGACGGCGAAGCTAACCCCACCCCGGCGCCGGCTAAGAGACGCTCGCCCTGCAGTCACAACGCGATCGTCCTCCTACGGCGGCAACCAGAGGTGCCGGCGCCGGGGATTCCTGCTGAGCCTGGGCGAGGCGCCCAGGGGCATCGTCGCCCGCTATAGAAGTGCAGAATGACCGAGACACCCAGCCCGGAGCTGTTCCGTGAGGTGTTTGGCCGCTTCGCCACCGGCGTGGCGGTGATCACCGGCGCCGGTCCCACCGGCAGCGGCGGGATGACCGCCAACGCGCTGTGCTCGCTGAGCCTCGACCCTCTGCTGGCGCTGGTCTGCTTCGCCAACCGGGCCCGGACGCTGCCGATCGTCCGCGAGGCCGGCCGTTTCGGGGTCAACCTGCTGGCCGCCGACCAGGAGGACATCGCCGCCGTGTTCGCCTCCAAGCTCCCCGAGGCCGAGAAGCTCGACAGCGTCGCTCACCATCTCCAGGACGGCGTTCCGGTGATCGACGGTGCTCTGGCCTGGGCGGTCTGCGCACTCCAGGAGCTGATCGCCGGGGGCGACCACACCATCGCCATCGGCCGGGTGCTCCAGCTCGGACTGGGGGGCGGCGCGCCCCTGCTCTGGTACTCCGGCCGCTACCACGTGCTCCCGCGGACGTCGTAGCCGAGCGGGCCGACCCGGCCGGATCAGCCGGTCATCGCGGCCCGGCCGATGAGCACAAACATCACCAGCGCCGCCAGCACCATGACCCCCAGCTCGCGCTGGACGATCGACACCACCACCACCCGCTGTTCCTCGGCGGGGAGCTCGCCCACCGCCGACGCCGACTCATAGCCGCGGGCGTCGAGCACCGCCTGGGCGGAGGCGATCCGGAGCTGTTCGGCGATGAACGAGACGAGCAGCGGCAGCAGCCCGTAGATGATGTGCAGCCCGTTCTGTTTGTGGCCGAGGAGCAGGAGCAGGCCGCCGAGCGCGGCCTGGACCACGATCGCCACCTGGCCGGCGCGGAGCAGGCGCCAGAACAGCGGGCTCTGCCGGACCCGGTACCAGCACCACGCGCCCCACCCGGCGGCGCCGCCAACGAGGACGAGACAGAGGATGCCGACGGCGATGTGAACGAGCTTCACGGCAGCTTCCCGCGGGTATCCGGGTTACCGACCGGGTTACCGACCGAGAACCGGGTATTGGCCACGGTGGTCAGTCTGAGAATGGACACCGATGCCTAGCCGCATTCCGCACTAAGTAACACATTGTTACAAGCTTCCGCCCGCTGGTGATATAAGAGGTTCCTGAATGCTGCGTGACTACCTCCCCGCGATCGTATTCCTGATCCTCGGCGCCGCAGTCGGCGGACTGTTCGGCGTACTCAACCTCATCACGGGGACGCGCACCACCCATCGCACGCAGAGCAAGACCTCGCCGTACGAGTGCGGCCTACCGTCGGAGATCCAGCGCGGCTTCCGCTTCGGCATCAGCTTCTACCTGATCGCGATGCTGTTCATCCTGTTCGACATCGAGGTCATCTTCCTGTATCCGATCGCCGTCCAGCTGCGGGCGTTCGGAACCTTCGCGCTCACCGAGACCATCGTCTTCGTCGCCCTGCTGATGGTCGCGTTCGTCTACGTCTGGCGGCGAGGAGCCCTGGAATGGAACTGAAGCGCGAGCGCCTGGACGGCGCCCCCACCGATTTTCGCGCCAAGCAGTTGATGGCGCGGGACATGCTGCGCGGCGACCTGGAGGGCGAGGAGCTCGAAAAGTACGTCGAGAAGAGCATCATGACCACCACGCTGGAGAAGGCGGTGGCCTGGTCGCAGGGCAACTCCCTGTACCCCATGACCTTCGGTCTGGCCTGCTGCGCGATTGAGATGATGTCGATCGTCGGCGCCCGGGTCGACATTGCCCGCTTCGGCTGGGAGGCATTCCGGGCCTCGCCCCGGCAGGCCGACCTGCTCATCCTGTCCGGTCGGGTCTCGGTGAAGATGGCCCCGGTCATCCGCCGCATCTACGACCAGATGCTGGAGCCCAAGTGGGCGATCTCGATGGGCGCCTGCTGCTCGTCGATGGGCGTGTTCAACAACTACGCGCTCGTCCCCGCTGACAAGTTCATGCCGATCGACGTCCATGTGCCCGGTTGCCCGCCGCGGCCGGAGGCGCTGATGCACGGGATCCTCCGGCTGCGCGACCGCATCCACGGTCGCGAGCGCGACGGCTGGCGGGAGCGCTACGGCGCCGTCGGCACCGAGGAGGTCCTGGTGGGCGCGCCGTCAGCAGACGAGTCGGCGGCGATCAACGTGTTCCGCGGAGGGGACACCGCCGGTGCCTGACGCCACCGGGCTCGAGCTCACGGCCCACGAACTCCGCGACCGCAACGCAGAGTCGATCCTGGACACCGACTTCGCGCATGGCCGGGCGACACTGATCGTCGATCCGGCGCACATCATCGATGTCCTGACCGGCCTGCGGGAGAAGGGCTACACCTTTCTGGCCAGCGTTCACGGCATCGACTACTACCCGGACGAGCCGCGGCTGGGCATCATCTACGAGCTGGTCGATATGACCAACGTCGACCGCATCTCGGTCAAGGCGCGCGTGTCCACCGACCACCCGCACATCGCCACCTCCACCGAGCTGTTCCCGTCGGCCGAGTTTCAGGAGCGCGAGGCGTTTGACATGTTCGGCGTGGTCTTCGACGGCCACCCGGACCTGCGGCGGATCCTCATGCCCGAGGACTTTCCCGGCTTCCCCCAGCGCCGGGACTTCCCGATCGGCGGCGAGCCCGTTCTGTTCACGTTCAACGAAGAAGACTCCTACGGGAAGTGGCAATAGTGGCAACGGAGACCGAGCATCCACAGCAGCCGCCTACCGACCCGCTCGCCGGCGACTATCGCCAGCGCGAGGAGTCGATCACCTACTCGGCCGAGTCGGCCGGGATGGGCGAGACCGCCGAGCTGCTCACGCTCAACATCGGCCCCCACCACCCGGCCACCCACGGCGTGCTGCGCCTGCTGGCCACGTTGGAGGGCGAGGTCGTCCGTGACATCAAGCCGATCATCGGCTACGTCCACACCGGGATCGAGAAGACGGCCGAGGACAAGACGTACTGGAAGGGCATTCCGGTCATCGAGCGGATGGACTACCTGGCCTACTACTTCAACGCCATGGCCTTCTGTGGCGCCACCGAGACCCTGCTGGATTGCGAGGTCCCCGCACGGGCCCAGTACCTCCGGGTCATCCACCTGGAGCTCAACCGGATCATGTCCCACCTGGTCTGGCTGGGCACGAGCGCGCTGGACCTCGGCGCCATCTCCATGTTCTGGTACTGCTTCCGCGAGCGCGAGACCATCCTCGACCTGTTTGAGATGAGCTCCGGGGCGCGGATGCACACGCGCTACATCCAGGTCGGCGGCGTGGCCGAGGACATCCCCCGCGGCTTCGAGGCCAAGCTGCGCAAGTTCTGCCGGGAGATGCCGACCCGCGCCGACCAGTACGCCGACCTGCTGGAGAAGAACCAGATCGTGCTGGAGCGCCTGCGCGGAGTGTGCCCGCTGGACCAGGAGACGCTGCTCAAGCTCGGCGTCACCGGGCCGCTGCTCCGCGCCGCCGGCAACCCCTGGGACCTGCGCAAGGCCCACCCGTACTCCAGCTACGACCACTTCGACTTCAAGATCCCGGTCGGCACCGTCGGCGACAACTACGACCGTTACCGTGTCCGTCACGCCGAGATCTACGAGTCGGTGAAGATCATCGAGCAGGCGCTGGATGGCCTGCCCGAGGGGCCGCACATCACCACCGATCGCAAGATCGCCCTGCCCCCGCGGCATGAGCTGGCCACCAGCATGGAGGCCCTCATCCATCACTTCAAGCTGGTCACCGAGGGCTTCCGGGTTCCGCCGGGAGAGGTGTACTACCCGATTGAGGGGCCGCGCGGCGAGTACGGCGTGTTCATCCGGGCCGACGGCTCCGCCAAGCCGGCGCGGGTTCACATGCGGGATCCCAGCTTCGTGCACCTCCAGGCGCTGGAGCCGATGGTGCGGGGCGCCTACATCGCCGACCTGATCGCCACGCTGGCCATGCTTGATCCCATCCTGGGGGGCATCGACCGGTGAGCTTCCGTGACCGCCGGACCTCGCCGGACCTGACCGGCGACCTGCAGTGGCGCCGGGGCGAGGGCCTGCGCGACCCGGAGAACGCCCGCTTCCCGGTGCCGCGGTTCGGCCACGGATCCCGGGTGCCCGGCTGGGACGAGTCCGTCGACCTGACCAAGGATCCGGCGGTCATCCCGGATCCGGCCACCACGCCGGTTCCCGAGGATCTGCGCCGGGAGATCGAGACCGCCATGGCCAAGTATCCGGACCGGCGCTCGGCCGCCATCCCGGCCCTCCATGCGGCTCAGGCGGTGCACGGCTGGTGCTCGCCCGTCGCCATCGAGCAGGCGGCCTGCGTCATGCGGCTGACCCCGGCCTATCTGACGTCGGTGGCCAGCTTCTACGACATGTTCAAGCTGAGGCCCAAACCGGCCACCGACGTGTTTGTCTGCACCAACATCTCCTGCTCGCTGCTCGGCGCCGACGAGTTCCATGAGGCGATGCTGGACGCGGCCGAGGGGGAGGACATCAACGTGGCCTCATTCGAATGCCTGGGCGCCTGTGACATCGCGCCGATGGCGTCGGTCAACGGCGAGTACGTCGGCCCGCTCGCCATCGCCGACGCCGAGCGGATCGTGGAGGACCTGCGGGCCGGGCGGCCGGTACTGGCCGACAAGCAACTGCGCTACCGCCGCTCCGTGGACCCCGGCGTCCATGATGACGGCCCGCCCGCCACGGAGTTCGCCGCCCCCAGCGACGCCCCCCGCGCCGACACCGCCGGGCTCACTCGCCTGGAGGCGCAGACCGATCGTCCCGGCGCCGAGGGCGCGCCCGTGGAGATTCCCCCCCAGACCAAAGACGACGACGCATGAGCACCAAGATCCTGTTTGACCGCATCGACGAGCCTGGGCTCAACACGCTTGACGTCTACCAGCGCCGGGGCGGGTATGAGGCGCTGCGCCAGGCGCTCGCCATGACCCCGCAGGAGGTCCTGTCCAACCTCATGGACTCGGGCATCCGGGGCCGCGGCGGCGCCGGGTTCCAGATGGGCCGCAAGGTTTCCTTCCTGCCCCACGGCGACATGGACAAGTACCTGGTGTGCAACGCCGACGAGTCCGAGCCGGGCACGTTCAAGGACCGTGAGCTCATGCAGAAGTGCCCGCACATGCTGATTGAGGGCATCATGATCGCCGCCTACGCCGGGGGCATCACCCGCAGCTTCATCTACATCCGCGGCGAGTACCAGCTCCAGGCCGACATCCTGGAGGCGGCGATCGCCGAGGCGGCCCGGGCCGGTTACATCGGGGAGCGCATCCTCGGCTCAGAGTTCACCTGCTCGCTCGTCCTGCACCGCGGCGCCGGGGCCTACATCTGCGGCGAGGAGACGGCGCTGCTGGACTCGCTGGAGGGCAAGCGCGGCAACCCGCGCCTCAAGCCGCCGTTCCCGGCGATTGAGGGTTTGTACGCCGGACCGACGCTGATCAACAACGTCGAGACCCTGTCCACGGTGCCGGCGATCATCCGCATGGGCGGCGACGCGTACGCCCGCTACGGCACCGAGACCTCCACGGGGACCAAGCTGGTGTCGATCTCCGGAGATGTGCAGCGGCCGGGCAACTACGAGATCGAGCTCGGCATCCCGTCTCGGGAGATCATCTACGGACTGGCCGGCGGCCCGCGGGACGGCCGCCAGGTCAAGTTCTGGTTCCCGGGTGGCTCCAGCTCCCCGGTGCTGACCGGCGATGACCTGGACATCCCCTACGACTTCGACAGCATGGCCAAGGCCGGCACCATGCTCGGCTCCGGCGCCATCATCGTGGCCGACGAGTCTCGCCGGGTGCTCGACACGATGCGCAAGGTGGTCAAGTTCTACGCGCATGAGTCGTGCGGCAAATGCGTGCCGTGCCGCGAGGGCACCAACTGGACGCGGAAGATGGTGGACCGGATCTACTCCGGCGAGGCCACGCCGATGGATCTCGACATCATGGCCTCCGTCCAGGAGCAGATCATCGGCAACTGCCTGTGCGTGCTCGGCGACGCCATGGCGATGCCGGTGGGCTCGATGGTGGCCAAGTTCCGGTCCGAGCTGGAGGCCGAGATCGAGGCCGCCCGGGCCAAAGCCGATGCCGCTGACCTTCAGGACGTGATCCCCCTGGGCGTCGCCGACGAGCACGCCGGTCCGCTCCCCGTTCACTAGCTTCCAGTAGTCCTCTCCCCCACCGCCTCCCACTACCCCCATGCCCCGTCCAGAGCGCAAGACCATCCAGCTGACCATCGACGGCCGCGAGGTGCAGGCCACCGAGGGCGCCATGCTGGTCGACGCCGCCAAGGAGGGCGACATCGAGATCCCGTACTTCTGCTACGAGCCCAAGCTCGGCAACCCCGTCGGCGCCTGCCGCATGTGCCTGGTGGAGATAGAGGGCATTCCCAAGCTCCAGACCTCCTGCTCCACCCCGGTCAAGGACGGCATGGTGGTCCACACGCAGACCGACCGGGTCCGCCACGCCCAGAACGCCGTGGTGGAGTTCCTGCTCGTCAACCACCCATTGGACTGCCCGGTCTGCGACAAGGGCGGCGAGTGCCCGCTGCAGGACATCACCTTCGGCTGGGGGCTGGGCCGCAGCCGGTTCATCGAGCCCAAGCGCCACTTTGAGAAGCCGCTGAATCTGTCGCCGCTGGTGGCGATCGACCGGGAGCGCTGCATTCTCTGCTACCGCTGCGTCCGCTTCTCCCAGGAGATCGCCGAGGACTACCAGCTGATCTTCACCGAGCGCGGCTCGGATACCTACGTGTCCACGCACGACGGCCACCCGTACGTGGCCCCGTTCAGCGGCAACATCATTGAGCTGTGCCCGGTGGGCGCGCTCACCTCGCAGCCCTACCGGTTCCGGGCCCGCCCCTGGGACATCGAGTCCGCGGCCGGGATCTGCACCCTGTGCCCGTCACAGTGCAACGTCACCATGACCGTCCGCGATGACCGGGTCATGCGGGTCCTGTCCCGGGACCTCATCGGCCACGACGAGGTCGACGATGGCTGGCTGTGCGACAAGGGCCGGTTCGCCTACCAGTCGATCCACGTCGACGAGCGCATCACCCAGCCCCTGGTCCGCGACGGCGGCGAGCTGCGCCCCGTCTCCTGGGAACGGGCCATCCAGACCGCCGCCGGGCTGGCCCGCCATCCCGGCCGTGTGGGCGCGCTCCTCGGTGGCCAGGCCACCAACGAGGAGGGCTACCTGCTCCAGCGGCTGATGCGCGAGGCGCTGCACTCCCACCACATCGACTCCCGGGCGGGCGGAGACGACGCCATCCCCAGCGCGCTGGCCCGGTCGCTGGCCGCGCCCGAGCTGCAGGCGACGCCGCCCGACGTGGAGTTCGCTCACACGGTGCTGCTGCTCGGCACCGACCCGCGTGAGGATGCCTCGATCCTTGACCTGCGCCTGCGCAAGGGGATCCGCCGTCACGGCCTCAAGGTGGCCATCGCCACCGCTCGCCCGACGGCGCTGGATCCCAGCGCCGCGCAGATCGCCCGCATCGCCCCCGGCAGCGAGGCCGAGTTCACCGTGGCGCTGGACCGGGCGCTGGCCGGCGCCACCGACGTGGCCGACGAGGTGTCGGCGATCGCCGGCCTGCTCACCGAGAACGGTGGCGACGTGGTCATCGTCTATGGCGAACGGGTGGGCGCCACCGCCGCCTCTGCGTTGCGGCGGATCGCCGGCCGGCTGGGGATGGCCGACACCGCCGGCGCGGGGCTGCTGGCCATCCCGGCCGGAGCCAACGGGCGCGGGCTGCGCGAGGCGGGGGCGCTCCCCGACGCGGGCCCCGGCTATGAGGTGGTCGACGCACCCGGCCACGGCACCGCGGCCATGGCCGAGGCCGCTGCCGCCGGGGAGCTGACCGCGCTGTATCTGTTCGGCACCGATCCGATCCGCGACCTGCCCAACCGGGGCCTGTGGGAGCAGGCGCTGCATGCGGCGGCGCTGGTCGTTGCTCACGCCTCGGTGCTCACCGAGGGCCTGCGGGAGCACGCCACCGTCATCTTCCCGGCCGAGTCCTACGCCGAGAAGGAGGGCACGGTCACCCACCCGGACGGGCGCCTCCAGCGGCTGCGCATCGCCATCGCCCACCCGGGGGAGGTGCGCGCCGGCTGGTCGGTCATCGCCGAGGTGGCGCGCGCCTGCGGGCTGGATCTGCAGGTGGAGCGCGCGGC
The DNA here is from genome assembly GCA_963753235.1 of uncultured Solirubrobacteraceae bacterium. Taxonomy (GTDB): domain Bacteria; phylum Actinomycetota; class Thermoleophilia; order Solirubrobacterales; family Solirubrobacteraceae; genus Palsa-465. The sequence goes on from CAVWBJ010000004.1 coordinate 498,775, forward strand.
CGAGGCGTTTGCCCAGATGGCCGGGAGCATCCCGATGTACCGCGGTCTCACCCTGGAGGAGATCGGCGGCCGGGGGCTGCGCTGGCAGGAACGCCCGGAGGCACATGTCATGGCCCTGGCCACCAACCCGCCCGCCGAGGAGCCCCCCGCCCCCGCGCAGGTGGACGGCGGCGCCCAGCCGGCCTCGCTGGGCCAACTGGCCCTGGGCACCTACCGGCCGCTGTGGGCCGCGCCTGAGGTGGAGGTCTCGCCGGCCCTCAAGTTTCTCGTTCCGGATCAGACCGTCGAGCTGTCCATCCAGGACGCCGAGCGCCTGGGCATCGGCGACGATGACCGGGTGATCGTCGCTCAGAACGGCACGCGGCTCAACGCGCGTGCCGTCATCCGCTCGGCGGTGCCCGTGGGGCGCGCGTTCTTGGCCGAGGGACTGGCCGCCGACTCCGCCAACGCGCTCACGGAGCCGCTCATCGAGGTGCTCAAGCCGTCATGATCGCGCTGGCCAACGTGGCCTACTTCGAGCCCTGGTGGGTGCAGATCGTCAAGGCGATCGTCATCTTCGCCATCATCTTCGCCGTCCTCCCGGTGCTCGTCGTCTACGAGCGCAAGCTGCTCGGCCGCTTCCAGGGCCGTTACGGCCCCAACCGCGTCGGACCCTACGGGCTCATGCAGCCGCTGGCCGAGATCGTCAAGTTCGCGGTCAAGGAGCCGTTCCGGCCCACCACGTCGGTGGGCTCGCTGTTCCGGATCGCGCCGATGATCGCCATCTTCACGGCGGTGGGCTCGCTGGCCATCATTCCGTTCGGCGACGTCCAGCACATCTTCGGCACGCCGGTGGGCCTGTACGGGATCGACGTGTCCGTGGGCGTCCTGTACGTGTTTGCCCTCAGCGGAATCTCGTTCTACGGGATCATGCTCGGCGGCTGGGCCTCAGGATCGAAGTACTCGTTCCTGGGCGCCATGCGCGGCGCCGCCCAGCTCATCTCCTATGAGGTGTCCCAGGGCCTGTCGCTGGTCGGCGTGTTCATCACCGCCGGCACGCTCTCGCTCACCGGGATCGTTCACGCCCAGGGCGGCATGTGGTACTTCATCCCGCAGTTCGCCGGGTTCCTCATCTTCATGGTGGCCTCGTTTGCCGAGACCAACCGGGCGCCGTTTGACCTGGTGGAGGCGGATGCCGAGCTGGTGGGCGGCTACTTCACCGAGTACGGAGGCACCGGCTTCGTCGCCTACCTGTTCGCCGAGTACGCCAACATGATCGTCGTCTCGGGGATCGCCACCACGCTGTTCTTCGGCGGCTGGATGCTGCCCTTCGGTCTGCATCCCCCCGGCTGGGTCGACCCGTTCGTCGTCCTGGCCAAGATGTTCATCATCTTCTCGTTCTTCATCTGGGTGCGGGCCACGCTGCCGCGCCTGCGCTATGACCAGCTGATGGCCTTCGGCTGGAAGATCCTGCTGCCCCTGGCCACCCTCAACCTGCTGGTCACGGCCATCGTCGTGGTGGGATGAGACTTGCGACGTACGTGTATGAGAGGAGTGCTCCATGAGCCCCTATGACCCCGGTGATGTGGTTGAGGTGATGCGCGCCCCGGCCGCCGGTCCGGTGGCCGGTGCCTATCGCGCCTTCGGCGAGACCCTGCGCGGGCTGAAGACCACCTTCGCCCGGGTGGTGGAGGGACCCACCACCATCCAGTACCCGGAGGAGAAGACGCCGGTCTACCCCCGCTTCCGCGGCCGCCACAAGCTGCACCGGTTTGAGGACACCGGCCTGGAGAAGTGCGTCGGCTGTTCGCTGTGTGCCGCCGCCTGCCCGGCCGACTGCATCCGCGTGGTGGCGGCCGAGAACACGCCGGAGAACCGCGTCTCGGCCGGTGAGCGCTACGCCGCCGTGTACGAGATCAACCTCAGCCGCTGCATCTTCTGCGGCTACTGCGAGATCGCCTGCCCGTTTGACGCCATCACCATGGGCCACGACTACGAGCTCTCGGACTACACCCGCTCCGACCTCATCTTCACCAAGGAGATGCTGCTCTCGGTTCCGATTGAGCGCACCCCGCTCCGGACCGAGGGGGAGTAGTCAACCGATGAGCGCGGTCCTGTTCTTCATCGCCGCCATCGGCGCCATCGCCGGCGCCATTGCGGTCGTCATGCTGCGCAACCCGTTCTACAACGTGCTGGCGCTTGTCTGCCATCTGATCGCGCTGGCGGCGCTGTTCCTGCTGCTGCGGGCCGAGTTTGTGGCCGCCGCCCAGGTGGTCGTCTATGCCGGCGCGGTCATGGTGCTCTATGTGTTTGTGGTGGCCTACGTGGGCGGCGGCGACGAGCCGCTGCACCGTCACGGCGGCGCGCTCAAGGTCCTGGGGCCGCTGTTCGGCCTGGCCCTGGCGGTGGAGCTGTGCATCGCCATGCTCGGGACCGCGCTCAAGGGGGTTTCGGCCAAGGGCGCGCCCTACATCTTCGGCTTCGGCACGCCCAAGCACATCGGCACCCTGTTTTTGACCACGTACCTGTTTCCGTTTGAGGTGGCCTCGCTCCTGTTGCTGGTAGCCGCCATGGGCGCGGTGGTACTGGCGCGCCGCCGGCGCGGCCTGGAGGGCACCGGCGAGGGCGAGCAGACCGACATCCGCGTCCACCGCCCCGTGCTCACCGGCACCATGCACGAGTCGACCGGGATTGAGGGCGGCGGCGGCACCGTGTCGGAGTCCGAGTACGAGAGCCAGCGCCAGCCGATCGGCACCCAGACCGGCGCGCCGGGCGGCGACGGTCGCTCGGAGGGGGGCTGGTAATGGCCATCGGCTGGTACCTGGCTGTCTCGGCCATCATCTTCTGTGTCGGCGCCATCGGCGTGCTGACCCGCCCCAACCCGCTGGTCATCCTGCTCTGTCTGGAGCTGATGCTCAACGCCGCCAACCTGGCGCTGGTCGCCTTCAGCCGGATGTGGGGCGGCGAATCAGGACAGATCTTCGCCCTGATCGTGATGGTGGTCGCCGCCTGCGAGGTGACGGTCGGCCTGGGCCTGATTGTGGCCATCTATCGCCGGCAGCTGGCCATGGACGTCGACGAGCTCTCCGAGCTGCACGGGTGACCGCGTGAGCACCACCACCTACGCCTGGCTCATCCTGCTGTTCCCGCTCGCCGGGACCATCCTCAACGGGCTCACCTACCGCTGGCAGCGGCGCGGCCTGGTCGCCGGCTGGATCGGCACACTGGCCATCGCGCTGGCCTTCGCCTCGGCCATCGGCGCGCTCCTCTCGCTGCTCAGCCACCCGGACACGCACCGCATCTTCACCTCGTCGCTGTGGAACTACAACGTGAGCGCCGGGGTCGATGCGCAGCTGTCGATCCTGGTCGACCCGCTGTCGATCTACATGGCGCTGGTCGTCTCGGGCGTCTCGATGCTCATCCACATCTACTCGGTCGCCTACATGAAGTCAGACCGGGGGTACGTGCGCTATTTCGCCTACCTCAACTACTTCGTGTTCTCGATGCTGCTGCTGGTGCTGGCCGGCAACTTCCTCCTGCTGATCGTCGGTTGGGCGTTTGTGGGCGCGGCCTCCTACCTGCTGATCTCGTTCTGGTATCGCCGCCGGACGGCCACCGGCGCTGGGATCAAGGCGTTTGTCATCAACGTGCTCGGCGACGTCGGGCTCGTCCTGGGGACGTTCTTCATCTTCCGCCACACCCACACGGTGGGCTTTGAGAAGACGTTCGCGGTCATTCCCCACGTGTTCAGCCACAACCAGACCGACCTGGTGGCCGGGTGTCTGCTCATCCTGGTGGGCGCCTTCGCCAAGTCGGCCCAGGTGCCGCTCCACACCTGGCTCCCGGACGCCATGGAGGGCCCCACCCCGGTGTCGGCGCTCATCCACGCCGCCACCATGGTCACCGCCGGCGTCTACATCATCGCCCGCATGCATCCGCTGTTTGAGCAGGCGCCGACCGCCGCCGACGTGGGCGCCATCGGCGGTGCCCTGACCCTGCTGATCGCGGCCAGCATCGCCATCGTGCAAACCGATCTCAAGCGGGTCATCGCCTACTCAACGATGTCCCAGATCGGCTACATGATCATGGGCGTCTCGGTGGGGGCCTACTCGGCGTCCCTGTTTCACCTCATGACCCACGCCTACTTCAAGGCGCTGCTGTTCATGGCCGCCGGGTCGATCATCAGCGCCATGGCCGGCGAGCAGTCGCTGGACCGGATGGGCGGTTTTCGCAAGGCGATGCCGTTCACGTTCGCCTGCTTCATCGTCGGCGGCCTGGCCCTCTCCGGTCTGCCGCCGTTCTCCGGCTGGCTGTCCAAGGACGACATCATCGGCTACCTGGACAACCGGGGCGGCGGGTTCCTCATCCTGGGCATCGCCGGCTACGTCGGCGCCTTCCTCACCGGGATCTACACGTTCCGGATGATCTTCCGCGCGTTCTTCGGCGACCCGGTTCCCGAGGCGGTGGAGCTGGAGCATGGCCACCTGGCCCACCATGACGTCCCCACCAACCCGCAGACCGGCGAGGCCGAGGACACCGACGTGGGCTTCCCCGGCCCGGAGCACCACATCGCCGAGCGGGACCTGGCCATGAAGGTCCCGATGACGATCCTGGCCATCCTGGCCGTGATCGGCGGCTTCCTGCAGATCCCGGGCGTCGATGACACGGTGGCCCGCTTCCTTCAGCCCACGTTCGCCAGATCGCACCTGTACAGCCTGTCCGGAAGCGTGGGCAACGACTGGCTCGGCCTGATCATCGGCGCGGTGATTGCGGTGGCCGGGGTCGGCACCGCCTACCGGTTCTACATCGCCAAGCCGGGCAGTTCGGCGGCGTTGCTGGAGCGCCTGCGTCCGGTCCACACCTTCCTGTACAACAAGTGGTACTTCGACGAGCTCATCGACTTCCTGGTGGTGCGCCCGGCGCAGTGGGTGGGTCGCTTCCTGGGCGGGGTGGCCGAACCGGGGGTCATCGGCGGCGTCGTCACCGGCGGCACCACCGGTGTCGTCCGTGCCGCCTCGGCCGCGGTGCGGCGCGCCCAGACCGGCTTCCTGCGCTACTACGCCGCGGTCGTGATCGTCGGTCTCTCCGGCATGGCCCTGTACTTCCTGATCTCGGCGGCGTAATCAGATGACCCTCTCCATCCTCCTCTGGGTTCCGCTGGCCCTCTCGCTTCTCGCCGCGCTGCTGCCGGCGCGGCTGGCCGGCCGGGCCGCGGTCATCTGGAGCCTGATCACCCTGGGCATCGCCATCTCGTTTGTGGCCCGGTTTCAGACGGGCGCGCCCGGCCTGCAGTTCCGGACCGACCAGGTCTGGATCTCGGCCCTGGGGATCCACTACAAGCTTGGCCTGGACGGCCTCAATGTCTCCCTGGTGCTGGTGGCCACCGTCATCTTCGCCGCCGCCATCCTGTGGGCATCGTTCAGAGAGTGGGACCGCCCCCGTACGTTCTTCTTCCTGTTCGGCCTGGCCGAGAGCGGCGTGCTCGGCGCCTTCTGCGCCCAGGACCTGGCCCTGTTTGTGGCCTTCTTTGACCTGATGCTCATCCCGTTCTACTTCCTGTCGGGAATGTGGGGCGGTCCCGACCGGGTGCGGGCGACGACCAAGCTCGTCATCTACACCCTGGTCGGCTCGTTCTTCATGCTGGTGGCGGCCATCGCCACCGGGGCGCTGGCCTCCAGCGAGCACCACACGGCGCTCAACTTCACGTTCAGCGCGCTGCGAGCGCTTCCGCTCTCGCACACCTCGCAGGTGTGGATCTTCCTGTGCTTCGGCATCGCCTTCCTGGTCAAGATGCCGCTCGTCCCCTTCCACGGCTGGCTGCCCGACGGGTACAAGGCGATGCCGATCCCGGCCATCGCCGTGTTCTCGGCGATCCTGTCCAAGGTGGCCGCCTACGGCTTCCTGCGCATCGTCCTGCCGCTGTTCCCGTACGCGTCGGTCCACTTCCAGCTGCTGATGCTGATCATCGCGCTGGTCTCCATCCTGTGGGGAACCCTGGTCGCCATGACGTCGCCGGATGCGCGACTGGTGGTCGCCTACTCCAGCGTGGCCCAGCTCGGCTTCATCGTGCTCGGCATCTTCTCGCTGCGCCCCCAGGGCGCCCAGGGCGCGCTCCTGCAGATGGTCAACCACGCCCTGGTCACCGCGCCGCTGTTCTTCTTCGTCGCCCTGCTGGCGGCCCGGGCGGGCGGCTCGGAGAAGCTCGCCGACATGGGCGGGATCGCCTTCCGGGCCCCGGTCATGGCCACCCTGTTCTTGATTGTCAGCCTGGCCACGCTCGCCATGCCGGGCTCCAGCAACTTCATCGGCGAGTTCATGATCCTGCTGGGGACCTTCAACGCCAAGCTGCCGATCGCTCTGCTGGCCTCGGTGGGTGTGGTGGGAGCCGCCGCCTACGCGCTGCGGTTGTACATCCAGTCGATGCATAACCGGGTGGGCGGGAACGTCGTCTCCCGGGAGATCTCGCTCTCCGACGGGACGGTGATTGTGCCGATCGTCCTGGTCATCCTCGTCCTGGCCTTCTACCCGCAGTTTGGGCTGCGCCGGTCCGAGCCCACGGTCCGCACCGCGCTCGCCCCCACCACGGCCCAGCTGCACTCTCCCCAATCCACGAGCACCGTGGCTCAGGCCCCATGAACTACGTCTCTCATCTTCCGCTCGCCGCCGCGCACCTGCATGGTCCCCATATCGACTGGGCGTCGTTCCTGCCCTTCCTCATCCTGGCCGGGGGCGCCGTCGTCGTCCTCATGGTCGGCCTGTTCGGCCGGATCGCCCGCACCACGCTGGTGCCGCTGCTCACCGTCGCCACCCTGGCCGCCGCCGTCGTCGTCGGCGTCACCCGGTTCGGCCATCCCGCCTCCATCATCTCCGGCGCGCTCGCCGTCGACGGCCTGGCCCTGGTGCTGGATCTGCTGTTCGCCGCCGCCGGGATCGCGTGTGTGCTCCTGTCGCTGCGCAGCCGCGCGCCGGAAACCGCCGGGCACGGCGAGTACCACGCGCTGCTGCTGTTCAGCGTGCTCGGCATGGCCATCCTGGTCTCCGCCCAGGACCTGGTCACGCTGTTCATCGGCTTTGAGCTGCTGTCGATCCCGCTGTATGTGCTGTGCGCGTCCGAGTACCGCCGGGAGGGGTCGCTGGAGTCCGGCCTGAAGTACCTCGTGATCGGCTCGGTCGGCTCGGCCACGCTCGTCTACGGGCTGGCGCTCGTCTACGGCGCCACCGGCTCCACCTTCTTTGGGTCGATTGCCGCGGCCATCGCCGGCCACGGCGCCCATGGCGGACTGGCCCACGGGCTGATGGGCGATCCCATGCTGCTCACGGGCCTGGCGCTGGTCATCGTCGGCTTCGCCTTCAAGGCCTCGGTGGCGCCGTTTCACCAGTGGACGCCCGACGTCTACGAGGGTGCCCCCACGCCCATCACGGCGTTCATGGCCACCGCCACCAAGGCGGCCGCGCTGGGCGTGCTCATCCGCTTCTTTGACGTGGCCGCATTCGCCGTGCGGGACACCTGGGCGCCGGCGCTGGCCACCATCGCCGCCATCACCATCATCGTCGGCAACGTCGGCGCCCTCGGTCAGTCGTCGGTCAAGCGGATGCTCGGCTACTCCAGCGTGGCCCAGGCCGGCTACATGCTGGCCGGTGTGGTGGTGGCCACCCGGTTGGGCATCAACGCCACCGTGCTGTACCTGATCGTCTATCTGATGATGAACCTGGCCGCGTTCGCCGTCATCGTGGCCGCCCAGTACATCCGCGCCGACGGCGACGAGATCTCCGGCCTGGCCGGCCTGGGCCGCCGGAGCCCGTGGCTGGCCTGGCCCATGTCGATCGCCATGCTCGCTCTGGCCGGCATCCCCGGCACGGTCGGATTCATCGGTAAGTTCCAGCTCATCCACGCCATGGTGGACGGGGGCTACACCTGGCTGGCGATCGTGCTCGTCATCGGCTCCATGATCTCCCTGGGGTACTACCTGCGGGTCATCGCCGCCATGTGGATGCGGGACGAGGTCACCGCTTCCGGGCCGGGCATCGCCGTCGGTCGTCCGGTGCCCACCGGGCGGCCGGGACCGGGTGCCCTGGCGCCGATCGCCGGCGGCTCCCCCGAGGCCGATGCTCTCGCCGGCGACGGCCCGGTGGACCCCCGTGGCGGTTTCGCCTTCCCGGAGGTCACGCTGGTGGCGGTGGTGTTCGGCGCCGCCTGCATCGGCTTCGGCATCTTTCCCCAGCCCCTGTTTGACCTGGCGGCCCACGCCGGCCGGGCCATCGGGCTGCTGTAGCTGACCGCCGCCGCCTACCTCGGCGGCCGGCACACCGCGGCCACCCGCTCCACCGCCCGGAAGCCCAGCGACTCATAGATGCCGAGCGCGTGGTAACCCGCATCGGCGGCGATGACCAGCCGCTGCGCGCCGTGCGCGGACGCGGCGTGATGGGCCGCCTCCACCACCAGCCGGGAGCAGATGCCCCGCCCGCGGTGGCCGGCCACGGTGTCGACCGCCTGAAACCGGCCGCGGCCGGCGGTGACGACCACCCCGCAGCTGCCGACCACCGCATCGCCGAGGAGCGCGACGTACCACGCCCCGCGGCCGGCGGCAAACAGCGCCCGCAGGTCGGCCAGCCGGCGGCGGGTGTACTCCCGGTGCGCGGCCTCGGGCGTGCGCTCCGGGTCCCGGGCGGCCACCTGAATCTCCACCACCTGATCCCACAGCTCGCCGTCGCCACCGGGCTGCAGCGCCCGGATCGCCACCTCCCGGTTGGCCCGCGGATGCGGGCGGACCTGAGCCGGCGGGGCAATCAGGCCCACCGTCCGCTCCAGGACATAGCCGGCGGACTCAAACTCGGCCCGGGCCTGACCGAGCGCACCATCGATGCGGTCCCAGCAGAATGTCTGATGGCGGATGGCGGGCTCATCGACGAATGCGGCCGCGAACCGTTCCTCCCAGCGGCGGCGGTCACCGGCCCGCGGCGGGTCGTCGAACACGAGCAGATTGCCGAACCAGTGAGCGGGGTTGCTCGGCGAGCGCACCAGGAGATGATCGTCCCGGCGCACCGTGACCCGATCGACGGGCAGCACGTCGATGTCGGTCGCCCACACCAGGGAGCGCGGCACGGCGCCGGGAGCCGTCACGCCCCGCCACCTTAGCCCGTTTCCGTCCCCCGGCCGCGGGTAGGGTGAACCTCACATGGCCGAAGATCACCAGAGAAATCCCGACGATGAGAACCTCCCCGGCAACGTCTCCAACCAGAACGCGGAGGAGCAGCCGCCGGAGAACGAGGATCAGCAGCCCAGCCGCCGCCGGACCGGCGGCGAGGGTGACGGCAGCTCAGGCGGCGAGGCCGGCGAGGGCTCGCAGTCAACCGGCCACCCCGACAGCGCCGGCTGATCAGGCCGCCACGCGGGCTGCCGGGCGGGTCACCGCGTCCGCCCGCGCCTGACGCCCGGTGTGTCCCCGGTCAGCGACCGGGGTGCGGAGCCGCTCCGACGGGCGGTCGAGCCCCGGGAGGCTCGTTCCGGGCCACGCCGCGCCCGGGGTCTTGGGGCCTCACTTGTGTATAGGACAAGTGAGGCCCCAAAACCCCTGGCCCCGACGACGTTTGGGGGCGAAAGCGCCTCGATATGTAGCTGAGGCCCCACCCCCACCGGAACGCCCACGGGGGACCGACCCTTCATTGCCGCCGTTAAAGTGCCTCCCGGCAACCGACAAGGTCGGGCGCGCGGCGCGTCACGGGTCCCGGCGCCGGCTCTGGGGCGGAGAACCGGAGCACGTCGTCGTCGACCCGGCTCAGCCGGAACGCCAGCAGGTCCAGCAGGTAGTTCTGGTGCAGGCGCCAGGGCGGCCGGGACCCCTGAGCGGGGAACTCGGCCACCGAGCGCTGCACGTACCCCGAGGCCAGGTCGATGAGCGGCTCGCGACCGAGGTCCGGGTCATCGACGACCGGCACGCACTGGCTCAGGCCGTGCGCCCGCATGTGGTTGAGCAGCCGGCAGACATAGCGGGCGGTGAGGTCGGCCTTCAGGGTCCAGGAGGCGTTGGTGTAGCCCATGGCAAACGCAAAATTGGGTACCCCGGAGAGCATCATCCCCTTGTAGGCGACGGTCTGGGGGAGCACCACCGGCTGCTCGTCGACCGACAGGCTCACGCCACCCAGAGCCAGGAGCTCCAGCCCGGTGGCGGTGACGATGATGTCGGCCTTGATCTCCCGCCCGTCGGAACCGGCGATGCGGATGCCGTGCTCGGTGAACGTCTCCACGTCGCCGGTGGCGATCGACGCCGAGCCGTTGCTCAGGGCGGCGAACAGGTCGCCGTCCGGGACGAAGCACATGCGCTGGTCCCAGGGGTCATAGCGCGGGCGGAAATGGGTGTCGACGTCGTAGCCGGCGGGCAGCCGGCGGGCAATCCCGTGGCGGATCAAGCGCTTGATCAGCGCGGGGCGGCGGCGGCTGAGCTGGTAGAGCAGGGACATCCCGAGCACGTTGCGCCACTTGATCAGCTGGTAGGCCGCCGCGGCGGGCAGCCGGCGCCGCAGGCGCTCGCCCAGCGGATCGGTCCCCGGCACCGACAGGACGTAGCTGGGGGAGCGCTGAAGCATCGTCACGTGGCGGGCGGTGCGGGCCATCGCCGGGACGAGCGTCACCGCGGTGGCGCCGCTGCCGATGACCACCACCTGCCGGCCGGCGTAATCCAGGTCCTCCGGCCACCGCTGGGGGTGGATGACCGGACCGGAGAATCGGTCGGCGCCGGGAAACTCCGGCGTGTGGCCCCGGTCATAGCGGTAGTAGCCGGTGCACATCAGCAGGAACCGGCAGGTGAGTGTCTCCGGCTGGTCGGAGTCGGTCCGCCGGACCTCGACCGACCACTGGCTGCGCTCGCCGGACCAGCGCGCGGCCAGGACCCGGTGTCCGCAGCGAACGCGGTCCAGGATCCCGTGGCGACGGGCGGTGTCGGAGACGTAGCGCAGGATGGCGGGGCCGTCGGCCAGGGCCTCCGGGTCCTGCCAGGGCGCGAACGAGTACCCCAGCGTGTGCATGTCGGAATCCGAGCGGACCCCGGGGTAGCGGAACAGATCCCAGGTGCCGCCGATCCGGTCGCGGGACTCCAGCACGGCGTAGTCCAGTCCCGGGCACTCCCGCTCCAGGTGGCAGGCGGCGCCGACCCCGGACAGGCCCGCGCCGACGATGAGGACATCAAGGTGCTCGCCGCTGCTGGTACGCATGCGTATCACGAGGGTACCTGAGCCGCCCCATAGAGTTCGTCTCCCCCGCCACCTGTCCTTGACCTGGAGGAGCCGCCGAGATGGAGACATGGGATGCGATCACCAGCCGCCGCAACGTCCGCGCGTTCGCCGACCGGCCACTCAGCGACGAGGACCGCGAGCGGATTCTGGAGGCGGCCCGCCGGGCGCCCTCGTCGCGCAACTGGCAGCCATGGGACTTCGTCGCCGTCACCGACCGGGACGAGCTCCGGGAGCTGTCCCGGGTCTGGCGGGGCGGCGGTCACGTCGCCGACTCGGCGATGACCGTGGTGGTGGTGCTCCCCGTGTTCGGCGACGCCGCCCAGCGGGAGCGGGCCAGCTTCGACGTCGGCCAGGCCAGCATGCAGATGTTGATCGCCGCCGCCGACCGCGGCATCGGCTCCGGTCACTCCGCGGTCGGCGACCAGGACCTGGCCCGCAAGCTGCTCGGTTTCCCGGAGGACCGCTACGCCACGATCATGATCGACTTCGGCTACCCGGCCGACCGGGCGCTGGCGCCGATCCGCCGGCCGGACCGGCGGGCGCTGGACGACGTGGTGCACCTCGGCCGCTGGTAGACCGCGCCCTCCCCGGGCTGCCGGTGGCGCCGCTACGATCGGCCGCCCGTGGACTACCCGGTCGAGACCTTCACCGCCGCCGAGCGCCACCGGTTGGGCGCCCACTGCACCAACCTGGACCGGCCGGTGTTCGCGCTCATCAACCTGCCGGAGACGGTGAAGGGAGCGCTGTTTGCGCGGTATTCGCGCTATCAGGGGACGCTGCGCCGGCTGCTGCTGGAGGAGTTCGCCGACGATCTCCCGGAGCCGGCGGCGGCGGACGGCTCGGAGGTGGAGCAGGGCTCCGGGCGAGCGGCCGCCCTGTACGAGCGGATGATCCTGGGCTACGGCGATGACTCGGTGGCCCAGCTGGGCGGGGCCCACGTCGCCTGTGAGTGGGTGTCCAACGTCCTGACCAAGATCCTCCAGCGCCCGCGCCTGGCCGCCTACCTGGAGCAGTCGACGCGGTACATCGCCTATGACACGCCCATGCCCGGCCACGCCCCGGGCGCCCCCGGCTCCTACCGGTACTACCGGGATCCGGAGCTGGGGCCCGAGTACGCCCGCGCGATGGATGGGCTGTTTGGGGCGTACGCGGACGCCATCCCGGTGGTGCTCGGCTGGGCCGAGACCGAGTTCCCCCGGGGTGTCGACGAGGCCCCTGCGGCCCACGCCCGGGCGCTGAAGGCCAAGGCCCTGGACCTGCTGCGCGGCCTGCTGCCGGCCGCCTCGCTCTCCCACATGGGCATCTATGCCACCGGACAGACCTACGAGCAGCTCATCCTCCACCTCCTTGCCCACCCCCTGCCCGAGGCGCGCCGGTACGGGGCGATGATCCTCCAGGAGCTGCAGGCGGTGATGCCCAGCTTCGTGGCCCGGGTCGACCGCCCGGACCGCGGCGGCCGCTGGGTCGGCTATCTGGAGGCCCGGGCGGCGGCCGGGGAGCGGTGGGCCCGGCGCCTGGGCCTGAGCGACGCCGGCCCGAATGCGGACGTCGGACCCGCCGTCCGTCTCGTCCATGTCGACGGCGACGAGGACGACCTGCTGGTGGCGCTGCTGTTTGAGTCCTCCGGGCGCTCTGAAGCCGCCGTCCGGGACTCCCTCCACGCGCTGTCAGACGCCGAGCGAGCTGCGCTGCTCACCGATCTGGTGGGCGAGCGGTCCAATCGCCGGCACCGCCCCGGGCGCGGCTTTGAGGCCATCCGCTACCGGTTTGAGATCGTCGCCGACTACGGCGCGTTCCGGGACCTGCAGCGCCACCGGATGCTGACCGTGCAGTGGCAGATGCTGACGCCGGACCTGGGCGCCGATGTGCCGGAGCAGGTGGAGCTGGCCGGCGCCGGCGCGGTCTACCGGCGCGCGCTGGAGGCCTCGGCGGCCGAACATGCCCGCCTGATGGCGGCCGGCCTGCCCACCGCCGCCCCCTACGCGCTCTGCCTCGGCTACCGGATCCGGTTTGTGCTGGACCTCAATGCCCGGGAGGCGATGCAGCTCATCGAGCTGCGCTCCGGACGCGAGGGTCACCCCAGCTACCGCGCCGTGGCCCAGGAGATGCACGCCCAGATAGCGGCCGTGCATCCGGCGATCGCCGCCACCATGAGCCACGTTGACACCGAGACCGAGCCCCGCCTGGAGCGCATCCTGTCCGAGATGCGCACGGCAGCCCGCGCCGGGAACCACTGACCGAGGGCTGGGGCAGCGGCCGCCCTCGGCGATCACCGAGGGCGGCCCTGTCATCCGGCTAACGCAGGCGCACCCGCGCCCGCAGGGTGGTCGCCCGGCCGCCCTGCCGGTGGACGACGACCGTCATCGTCCACCGGCCCCGGACGCGCCGGCGCAGCTGGCGCATGGTCAGCGTGGCCCTGGTGCCGCGGATCCGGGCATGGCCCAGAGCAGCGATCCGGCGCCCGCGGGCCAGGCGCACCTGGACGATGCCGCGGACGTGATCGGAGCGGGCGAACGTCACCGTGCACCGGATCCGGTCATGGCGCGCCACCGTGCAGCGGATCACCAGTTTGAACCGGCTGCCGCCACCACCTGATCCGCTGGAGGAACCCTGCTCCACGAAGCGGCTGGTCACGGTGCGCGTGTCGCCGTTGACGTCGGTCACCTGCCAGCTCGCCTGGTAGCTGCCCTTGGCCAGGGCCGGCACGCCCGTCCCGTTGACCGAGTTCACGTTCGGTGCCGTGAACACGGCGCCACCCCCCGAGGCCGGGCTGATCGTCACCGAGATCCGCGACGACTGGTCCGGCGTCACCGAGTTGTTCGCTCCCGGGAACCCGGACTGACCCAGCGCGGTGAACGGGCCGTAGACGATCTCGCCGTTCAGCGGCGAGGTGTTCTCCAGGTCCGGGACCTCGGTCTGGGTCTGTCCGCCGCTCAATTCGTCCGTCTGAACGATGGGCGATGCGGGCAGCCCGCCGGCGTCACCGGAGGCGGGACAGATCTCGCCGGTGAGTGCGGATCCACCGGCGACTGCGGTCGGCGCTCCCGCCGAGGCGTTGGTGGGTGGGGTGCTCAGTGGCGGCCCGTAATACTGCCCCGGCTGGCAGGAGCCGCCGGACAGGACCGTTTGCTCCCCGGTGATGGCGGCCCGGAGCGCGGCCACGTGGAGCGTGGTCAGCGTCCGTGAGCCGTTGGAGAGCGAGACCGTGTCTCCCCGCCGCACCCCCACCGAGACGCTCACCACTCCGGTTGCGTCGGCCGTGCCGGCGGCGTGGGCGCCTCCGTCCATGACCGTGTAGTTGGCATGGGCCACCAGCCCCGAGCAGCTGACGACCCGAGCCTCCAGGTCGGCGGCGCAGGTGGGGAAGCCACTGGGCGTGAAGTACGCCAGCGGGCTGATGAACAGCGAGGTGGCATCCGGCTCCCCGACCGGCACGGTCAGGTTGACCAGCGCCCCCACCGGATTGGGCGTCGGCCCGTCCGGCGGCGAGAACGCGCGGTTGTCCAGTGAGGACCCCGTGAGCGTATTGCCGGCGGTCACATTGGCGGTGAGCGGCATCGTCGCGGAGTCGGTCTGCGTGTTGCAGAAGTCCGTCGGCGACTCGCCGTGGGGACCGCTCACGGTGGCACCGTTGAGGGTCACCGCCAGCACCCCGGTCTGGAAGCAGGGCGCCAGCGTCAGCGAGGGCCCGCCCAGCGACGGGTCGTTGGTCAAGAAGCTGCCGTTGTCCAGGTCGGTCCAGCCGGTCCAGCCGGACTCGGTGAACGGGTTGCCGCCATTGCCGGTGAGGATCACCTGGTGGCCGGTCGAGGGCGCCCCCGCGCCCGAGTAGTCGATGTCGAGCTCATCCCGGTCATCGCCGATGGCGTGAGGCGCCAGCGAGACCGACCAGGTGCCGTTGGACGCGGTCGTGGTCGCCGCCTGAGCCACGGTGACCGGGGCGCCGGAGGCGTCGGCGCGCAGGAGCGAGACGGTCACGCCCACGCCGCCGACCGCATGCTCCAGGTTACCTGACACCGTGGGGCTGAACTGCCGCAGGTACACCTGCGGGAGCGGCAGGGGCGTGCTGGTGTTGGTGGTGCTCTGCACGCAGTCGGGGTTGCCGCCGTTGTCGGCGTTCGCCCACATCTCCTGCAGGAGGTACTGGTGACCGTTGATCACCTGGTTGTACGGAGAACCGTTCGCCGCGAACCCCAGCGGGTTGCCGCGCTGGGGACCGAACTCGCACTTGTCGCCGACCTCGTAGCCGTTCGGATCCATGTAGCCGACACCCTCGGGGTCGGTCATCGCCTCCACGGTCTCATGGGCGGCGATGTCGACGGTGACCTCGGCGTCGGGGTAACCCTGCGGGTCAGAGCCGGGGGCGACGCCGGTCTCGATGATCGGATCGATCGTCAGCGCGTAGACGGTGACGCCGTGCCCGACGTCGGAGACCGAGTGATAGCCGCCGAAGGCGTTGGTCCCGCACACTCCGGGGGTGATGCACTCGTCGACCCCGGCGGGCAGGAAGACGTACCACAGATTGTGCAGGCCCCGTGGCTGTCCGGCCGTCGCCTGCACGATCCGGTCGACCTCACTCTGGACCTGGGCGTCGGTGATGCAGATCGCCGCGTTGTTGGGCGACGCACACTGATCGGCCTTGGCCGGGTACGGGTTGGTGTCCAGGATGGAATCGCTGCTCTTGGTGTAGGAGATGCTGTAGGCCCCGGGAGTGATCTGTCCCGGGGTCTGGCCCTGGGCATATTGGGGCAGGACCGAGAACACGTTGGACGTGGCGCCGCTGTCATGAGCGGCGTCGGTGAAGAACTGCTCCACCATGCCCTGGTAGTTGGCGGGGGCGCCGGTGGGCTGCCCCTGGAACGAGTTGGTGCCGCCCGTCCAGAAGATGGTGTGGACGGTGACTCCGCCGGCCATGACGGAGCCTCCGTGGTAGGTGACCGGCGTGAGCACGCCGGTGGCCACATCCTGGGCCCCGAACCGGCCCTGGCTGTTGACCGGCGGGATCAACCCGAGCGCGCCTCCGACGCGCGGATGAAAGGTGGGCTTACCCCAGGCTGGGGAAGCGAGAGCCGCCATGGTCAGGAGCGCAGCTGCGACCATGGCCACACGACGTGGAGCCATGAAAACCCCTCCCTCAACGAATTGCCCGGCGCCGTGGGGCGCCGTCTTACGCCGACCCTACATCACCGGTGTATTGAGGGAGAATTTTCTTGTCAGACGTCAGGCCCGGCTGCGCTCGGCCTCGCGCTGGCGCAGCTCGATGCGGCGGATCTTGCCGGTGAGCGTTTTGGGCAGGTCAGGCACAAACTCGATCAGCCGGGGATAGGCGTAGGCGGACAGGTGATCCCGGACGAACGCCTTGATCTCCTCGGCGAGGGCGTCGCTCGGCTCCTGACCGGAGGTGAGCACCACAAACGCCTTGACCACGTTGCCGCGCCGCTCGTCCGGGACGGCCACGGCCGCCGCCTCGGCCACCGCCGGGTGCTCCAGGCAGGCTGACTCCACCTCAAACGGCCCGATCCGATACCCCGCCGAGATGATGACGTCGTCGGCCCGGCCCTCGTACCAGAAGTAGCCCTCGGCGTCTGCGCTGGCCGCGTCCTTGGTGTGAAACCAGTCGCCGCCGAACACCTCCTCGGTGTCCTCCGGGGGGCGGTTCCAGTATCCGAGGGGATAATGCGGGTTGGACCGGGCTCGCAGGCAGATCTCGCCCCGCTCGCCGGGGCCGACCGGCCGCTCATCCTCGTCCAGGATCTGCACGTCCCAACCGGGCATCGGCCGGCCCATCGAGCCCTCGCGCACCTCCATGAACGGGAAGTTGGCGCACAGCGGATAGGACTCGGTGAGGCCGTAGAAGTCCAGCACGGTAACGCCGAACTGCTCCCGGAACCAGCGGATGGCCTCCGGGTTGAGGGGCTCACCGGCCGAGCACACAATCCGGAACTGCTGCGGGTGGCGCGTGCCGGCGTCCGGGATCGACATCATGGAGCGTATGGCGGTGGGAGTGCCGAACACGTTGGTGACCTGGTGGCGGGAGAGGAAATCCAGCTGCTTGGCGGGGTCAAACCCGCCCTCGCGCTGGTAGACGACCTGGACCGCCCCGTAGCGCCAGGGTCCCAGCAGCGGCGCGATCCCCGCCGCCCAGGCCCACTCACCCATGCCGTGGAACAGCTCGCCGTCCTGGACGTCATGGCAGTAGACGAACTCCTCATGGGCGAGGATGTACCGGTGGGCATGCAGGATGCCCTTGGCCAGCCCGGTGGTGCCCGACGAGTAGTACAGCTGGGCCGGATCGTCGGCGGCGGTGTCAACGGCCTGAAATACCGGCGAGGCGGAGGCGAGCAGGTCGTCGTCGAGGATGAGCAGGTGCTCCACCAGCGAGCGCTCCATCCGGTCGGCGTTGGCCGCGTTGGTGACCAGGACCTTGGCCGACGAGTCGGTCAGCCGGTGGCGGATTCCGTCGTCGCCGTACAGCACCGACATGGAGAGCAGGATGGCGCCCGTCTTCCAGGTGCCGAAGAAGGCGGCGGCGGTCTCCGGGGTGGGCGGCAGCAGCATCGCCACCCGGTCGCCCCGCTCCACCCCGTGGGCCACGAGCACGTTGGCGAACCGGTTGGCCAGGTCCTGCATCTCACCCCAGGTGAGCCGGCGGACGTTCCCGGCGAAGTCCTCGTGGATCATTGCCGGCTTGTCCCGCGGGTGACGGTCGCACACGTCGGCGGCGATGTTGTAGCGCTCAGGGACCACCCAGCGGTGCTCCGCGCAGGCCTGTTCGTAGGAGGTGATGGAGCTCATGAGGCCATCATGACCGATGGACTGAGCCCAGGGGAAGGGTGCAGCGCTACGTACGCCGCGCCGGCGTGAGCTGCCGGCGCATGAGCTCGGTGATCCCGTCCATCCGTTGGGCGGAGCCCAGGACGTTCCCCTGGGCCAGCCGGCAGCCGCGGTCGCACAGGAAGTCCAGCTGAGCCGCGGTCTCCACCCCGTCGCACACCACATCGCAGCCACAGGCGGTGGCCAGCGCCAGGATCGCCTCCACCACGGCGGCCGCCTGGGGGTCACCGGGCAGGTCGACCAGGAACGAGCGGTCGATCTTGATCACGCCCACCGGCAGCCGGCGCAGTCGCCCCAGCGAGGAATAGCCGGCGCCGAAGTCATCCAGGGCGACCGCGAAGCCCGCGGCGGTCAGCTGCTCCAGCGCCGGCAGCGTCCGCGAGGCCTCCAGCATCCAGGCCGACTCGGTCAGCTCCAGGATGACGCGTCCGGGGTTCAGGCCGGCGGCGGCCGCGGTCTGGGCAAAATCGCCGGCGAACCCCGGGCGCTGCAGCTGTCGCGGCGAGATGTTGATCCCGATGTTGGGATGCAGGCCCGCCGCCTCCCAGGCCTGGGCGTGGCGGCAGACCTCCTGAAGCACCCAGTCGCCCAGCGCGTGGATGACCCCGGTCTTCTCCGCCACCGGGATGAACTCGGCGGGCGCGATCGGACCGGTGACCGGGTCCTCCCAGCACACCAGGGCCTCCACGCCCATCATCTCCAGCGCCGGCAACCGGAACACGGGCTGATACTCCAGGGAGAGGGCGTTGTCGGTGAGTCCTCGGCGCAGGGCGGCGGCCAGCGACAGGCGGGCCAGGGGGTCGGTGGCGCCCGGACGGTACGCGGCAAACCCGCCGCCGTCCTCCTTGGCCCGGTACAGGGCCGAGTCGGCCCGCCGGTGCAGGCTCTCGGCGTCCGGCGCGTCATCGGGATAGACGGCGGCGCCGATGCTGGCGCCGATCCGCAGCTCGGCATCGGCAATCACAAAGGGGGGCTCCAGGGCCTCGGCGATGCGCCGGCCGATGGCGGCCGCGGTGGCGGCGGCGCCGTCGCGCCCCGGGAGCTCGACCAGCAGGATGAACTCGTCGCCGCCCTGTCGGGCCAGCAGGTCGGCCGAGCGCCGAACCGTGTCCAGCCGTGCGGCGAGCCGGCGCAGGAGCTCGTCCCCGGCGGCGTGGCCCAGCCCGTCGTTGACCAGCTTGAAATCGTCCAGGTCGATCGACAGCAGCACCACGGCACCGCCCGGGGCCGCCCGCTCCAGGGCCGCCGCCAGCCGCTCGGCCAGCGCAGCCCGATTGGGCAGCCCGGTGAGCGGGTCGTGGTAGGCGAGATGGGCCAGCCGCTCTTCGGCGGGCGGCGGGGTCGCGGCCACGGTGCTGGTGTCGACAGACACATGGACGTATCGGCTTCTGACCGCCACTCGTTGAGGCCACGTCTGGACGCGGGTTAGGCTTAAGCCGCCATGAACCTGGCAGTCGGAGCATTGGCGGGCGTTGTGGTGGCCGGCCTTCTGCTGGCCGCCTGGCGCCTCACCCGCGGAGCCCGGGCCGCGCGCACCCCGGAGGCCCTGGGCATGCAGTCGGCCCTGCACGCGGCCACGGCGACCCTGCCCCATCTCCGCCGGGGCCTGACCATGACCACCGCGGCCCGCGCTGTTCCCCACCTGCGGGCGCTGACCGGGGCCGCCGCCATCGCCCTGGCCGACACCCGCTCGGTGCTGGCCATCGAGGGTGAGGGGCGCGAGCAGGTGCGCCCCGGCGACCTTCTCTCCCGGCTGCTGGAGCGGACGCCGGATGAACGCATGCACATCGTGCCCCGGCTCGTCTCCTCGGACCCCAGTTGCCCGCTCCGGGCCGCCGTCCTGGCTCCGCTCACCGTCCAGGGGCGGCGGGCCGGCACGCTCATCACCTTCTATCGCACGGTGGGCCGGCCCAGCAGCAACGAGCTGCGGGTGGTGGCCCAGGCGGCCAGCCTGGTCTCGGCGCAGATTGAGCTGTCGGTCCTGCCCGAGCAGGAGGAGCGGCTGGCCCAGGCCGAGCTGCGGGCGCTGCGGGCCCAGATCTCGCCCCACTTCATCTACAACGCGCTGGCCGCCGTGGCCGGCCACATCCATGATCGCCCGGAGGAGGCGCGGGAGCTGCTCATCGACTTCGCCGAGTTCACTCGGTACCTGTTCCGTGACGGCCGCTCCTACGTCACCCTGGCGGAGGAGGTGGAGCACGTCGAGCGCTACCTGCGCCTGGAGCAGGCCCGCTTTCACCATCTGCAGGTGGCAATCGAAGTCCCGCCTGAGGCCTCGGGGGCGGTGGTGCCGGCCATGTCGGTGCAGCCGCTGGTGGAAAACGCGGTCCGCCACGGCGTGGAGCGGCGGGCCGGCACCGGGCAGGTGCGCATCCAGGCCCGGGTCACCGGCGCCGACGTGGAGCTGCGGGT
Organism: uncultured Solirubrobacteraceae bacterium; assembly: GCA_963753235.1. Taxonomy (GTDB): domain Bacteria; phylum Actinomycetota; class Thermoleophilia; order Solirubrobacterales; family Solirubrobacteraceae; genus Palsa-465. Next base: position 519,229 of record CAVWBJ010000004.1, read on the forward strand.
CTCCGACGATGGGGCCGGGATTGAGCCGGAGCGTGTATCGGCGGTGCTCGCCGGCGCCGGTGGGGGTATCGGCCTGTCCAACGTGGACGCCCGGCTCCGGGCCACGTTCGGGGAGCGCTATGCCCTGCGGGTGGAGTCCGCGGTCGGCCTGGGCACGACGGTGACCATGACCGTGCCCAACCTGAGCGGCACCGAGGCGCCGGCCGGTCCGGCGGCGGCGCTGGCGGCCGGGGCCGAGCCGGCATGAGCGGCGACCAGCTCACCATCCTGGCGGTCGACGACGAGCGCACCCAGCTGGAGGACCTCGCCCGCATGCTGCGCAACTCGCCGGTGGTGCGGGAGGTGGAGTGCGCCTACGACGGCCACGACGCGCTGGTCAAGGCGTCGACCCACGCCTATGACGCGATCTTCCTCGACGTCCGGATGCCCGACCTGGACGGACTGGAGCTGGGCCGCGTGCTGCGCCGGTTCGCCGAACCGCCCCAGCTGGTGTTCGTCAGCGCCTATGACAGCGCGGCGGTGGAGGCGTTTGAGCTGCACGCCCTGGACTACCTGCGCAAGCCGGTGGGCCGCCGCCGGGTGGAGGAGGCCATCGCCCGGGTGGCCGCGGCCGTGGAGTCCGGCGCCGCCGCGGCTCCCGCCCCGGCCGCCCGCCCGGCCCCGGGCGGGGACGATCCCGAGATGATCGCCGTGGCCAACCTCCACGGGGGCTCCACCCGGCTGCTGGCCCGCAGCACCATCCTGTACGTGCAGTCCTACGGCGACTTCGTCCGGATCGTCACCGGCGACGGGCGCTACCTGCTGCGCTCCACGCTGGCTGAGATTGAGCGCCGGTGGGAGCCGTTCGGCTTCGTCCGCGTCCACCGCCAGTACGTGGCCAACCTCCGCAATGCGGTGGAGCTGCGCCCGCTCCTGGGCGGAACGGCCGAGCTGGCCTTCGGTGACGGCCTCACCATCCCGGTGGCGCGCCGGCACGCCAGCGACCTGGGCCGCCGGCTCAGCGTCTGACCGGCCCCGGCGGAGCACCGCCGGCCGGCCGGCGCGGGCTCGGAAGCGAGCCCGCGCCGGAAGCCGACGTCAGTTCTCGGCCGCCTGCTCCTCCTTGATCTTGCCCTCCAGCTGGGCCATCACGTCCGGGTCGCGCAGCGTGGTGACGTCGCCGAGCGCCCGGCCTTCGGCGATATCACGCAGCAACCGGCGCATGATCTTGCCGCTGCGGGTCTTGGGCAGGTCGTCGGCCCAGATGATCCGCTTGGGCCGGGCGAACTTGCCGATCCGCTCGGCCACCCGGCCGCGGATCTCCTCCACCAGCTCGTCAGAGCCCTGCAGATCCCCCTCCAGCGTGACGAACGCGCAGATGGCCTGGCCGGTGTCCTCGTCGGTCTGGCCGATGACCGCGGACTCGGCCACCTTTCCGTGCGAGACGATCGCCGACTCCACCTCGGCGGTCGACAGCCGGTGCCCGGAGACGTTGACCACGTCATCGATGCGGCCGATGATCCAGAAGTAGCCGTCCTTGTCCTTGCGGGCGGCGTCGCCGACCACGTACGTCTCCTTGCCCAGGCGGGAGAAGTACGTCTCGATGAACCGGTCCTCCTCCTTGTACAGCGTGCGCAGCATCGACGGCCACGGGCGCTGGAGCACCAGCAGCCCCTGCCCCTCATCAAGCGGCTTGCCCTCGCGCTCGTCGACGACATCGGCCTTGACCCCGGGGAACGGGCGCGTGGCCGAACCGGGCTTGGTGGAGACGATGCCCGGAAGCGGCGTGATCATGATCGCCCCGGTCTCGGTCTGCCACCAGGTATCGACGATGGGACAGCGCTCCCCGCCGACCACCTTGTGGTACCACAGCCAGGCCTTGGGGTTGATCGGCTCTCCCACCGTGCCCAGCAGGCGCAGCTTCTCCAGGTTGTGCTTGGCCACCAGGTCGGCGCCCCACTTCATGCAGGCGCGGATGGCGGTGGGCGCGGTGTAGAAGATCGTGACGCCGTAACGCTCGATCAGCTCCCACCAGATGCCCTTGTGCGGGTAGTCCGGCGCGCCCTCCCACATGACCGAGGTCGCTCCGTTGCACAGCGGCCCGTAGACGATGTAGGAGTGTCCGGTGACCCAGCCGACATCGGCGGCGCACCAGTACACGTCCTCGTCGGCCTTGAGGTCGAACACGTACCGATGGGTGGCGCTGACGCCGGTCAGATAACCGCCGGTGGTGTGCAGGATGCCCTTGGGCTTGGCCGTGGACCCGCTGGTGTACAGGATGTACAGGGGGTGCTCGGCGTCCAGCTCCTCGGCCGGGCACTCGGGATCGGCGGCCTCGCAGATCTCGTGGTACCAGACGTCGCGCCCCTCCTGCATCTCGCAGTCGGCGTCGGTGGACTTGACCACGATGATGTGCTCCAGGCTCTTCAGGTCGCCCATCACCTTGTCGACACTCTGCTTGATCGGCGCCGTCTTGCCCTTGCGCCGAGCCCCGTCGACGGTGACCAGCGCCTTGGCCTCGGAGAACTCCATCCGCTCCTTGACCGAGTCGGCCGAGAAGCCGCCGAACACCACGTTGTGCGGGGCGCCGATCCGGGCGCAGGCGAGCATCGCCACCACCACCTCGGGGATCATCGGCAGGTAGATCCCGACGACGTCGCCCTTCTGGATCCCCAGGTCCTTGAGCGCGTTGGCAAAGCGCTGGACATCGCGGTGCAGGTCGGCGTAGGTGACCTCGCGGGTCTCCCCCTCCTCGCCGTGCCAGTGATAGGCGACCTTGTCGCCGCGGCCGGCCTCCACGTGGCGGTCCACGCAGTTGTAGGAGGCGTTGATCTTGCCGTCCTCAAACCACTTGTAGAAGGGCGGGTTGGAGTCGTTGAGGTCCTGGGTGGGCTCCTTGAACCAGTGCAGCTCCTTGGCCTGCTTGACCCACCACCCCTTCCAGTCCTGCTCGGCCTCCTCATAGACCGCGGGATCGTTCAGCAGCGCGTGCTGGCGAAAGGAGTCCGGCGGATCGAACTTCTCGATCTCCAGCATTCCCTCCAGCTGCTGTTCGAGCGTCTCATCGCCCACCGGAGTCGCTGCCGTGTCTGCCATTACAAGCCTCTCCTTCTGACCTTGGCTTTCGCATCACGGTCAGCGCCGAGCGCCGGCGGAGTGGCCGGCGCTCGTGCTGGCCGCGGATGCGCGGCTGTCTTCTCATTAGTAGTTGTACCCCACCGCAGCGAACCGGTGGAGCGACTGCCTCACAACCGGTGCTACGGGCGGTTGAGCGGGAACACCGGCAGGACCGTTCGGCCCCACGTGGCGTTGGTCACCCCGGCCATCGACGCGTACCAGGCAACGATGGCGGTGGCCAGACCGAAGTAGCCGCCCAGCTTGATGGTGCCGTTGGTCAGGCTGTGCGTGCCGGCCAGCGCCGAGTTCCCGATGCCGAGCACGATGAACGTGATCGCCAGCAGCAGAAAGACGAGCGCCACGGCGCCGGTCGTGCGCAGCGAGGCGATGAACATGTAGGCGGTGAAGATGCCCCAGGCCCACAGGTACAGGCCGACCGCGCTGAACAGCTCGGTCTTGGGAATCACTGACGCGCCCACGTGGAGCAGGAAGTAGAACGAGATCCAGAACGCGCCGAACGAGCAGAACGCGGTCGCTCCGAATGTGTTCCCGGTGCGGAACTCCCACAGTCCGGCGGCGAACTGGGCGATGCCGCCGTAGGCAAGCGCCATCCCGATCACCACTCCGGCTGCGGTGGCGACCCCTCCGCCGACCAGGTTGGCGTTGATCATGCTGAGAATGAACGTGGTGGTGGCGAACGCGGCGAGCCCGAGCGGCCCGGGGTCCGCCGGGGTCCAGCCGGCGAGACGGCCGCCGGTGGGATCCTCGGCCGGCCGAACGTCCGCTTCCCGCGGCATGTTGGTTGCTGCCATCACTCCTCCTAGGTGTGGAGACGTTGTCAGACAGCGCACACCCTGGTGGCTCGTGCGGTCCGGCACAAGCTCAGATCGCCGGGCGGCGGCAGGGCGGCGACGAACGGTCGATTGCGGCCGGTGAACGGCATCCGCCCGGGGCTCGAGCGGCCTCGGACGGCCTCAGCCTCGGCGCTTGCGCTTGCGCTTCGGCGTGTTGGCCCGCGTGCGCCCCTCCACCGCGGCGCCGTTGCCCGGCCGCTCCGGCGCCGGAGCGGGAGCCGGCTTGGGCCGCGGGCTGAACAGACCGCCGAGCAGGCCGCCGGCGCTGCCGTTGCCGCCACCGGCCCGGCCACCCCGGCCACCGCCGCCCGCCGCACCGGCGGCGACGCGTCCGCCGGCCCCGGCTCCGGCCGCCGCGGCCCGCCGGCTGCGCATCTCGGCTCCCGACGGCCACGGTTCGGCCCGGCCGGAGCGCCACGCGGGCGGAACCCCGGAGGGCCAGCGCCCGGAGATCAGGTAGCCCACGGCCAGCAGCCAGAACGCCTGGACCACCGGCACCTGGGTGATCTGAAACAGGAACAGGGCGCCGGCAAACATGCCCAGGTAGCCCATGAACCGGGACATCAGTCCCTGGTTCATGGCCTGCAGCGAGACCAGGACGAACGCCACGGCCACCAGCAGCGCGGCGGCCTGCCCCAGCAGCTGGAGGGCCAGCAGCCCGCCGCCGCTCGTCAACCGGTTGGCCTCGTCGTAGGTCTGAGCGCCGGTGGTGGCGAACTGATGGACCTTGATGGCGACGATGATGGCGTAGGCCACGCCGGCCACCGCCGTCAGCCCCCCGGCCACGATGACGATGATCCGCACATAGGACCGGACGCGCTCGGGATTGCGGGCGCGGGCCGCCCGCCAGAGGTAGATGAGCACGGCGGCCGCCGCCAGGGCGGCCACGGCATTGAGGATCGATCCGATCAGGTCCAGCGGAAAGCGCTGATTGGCCGTCAACAGGTCCAGCGTCAGTTCGTTGACCTTGGCGTGGGGGCCGCTCAGCTGGATCACGGCCCCGATGATCAGAAGCACGCCGGCCACAACCGCCGCCGCGGCATAGCGATTGCGCACCCGCGCTTCGTGGGCCAGGATCTCCTCAGGGCTCATCGGCCGCCCAATGCTAGATGGTTCCGGCGGGCACAACGTTTGGCCGCGATCAGGGCGAGCTACCATAGTCGGCATGGAAGGAAGTGGTTTCGGCGGTCTGTTCGGCGATCCGGATGACCTGCAGCGCCGTCTCGGCGAGTTCGCCGAGCAGATGCAGGGCGCGCAGCGGCTGGCTTGGGCTGATAACGCCATCAAGCTGGCCGTCGATCTGACGGTCGCGGCGATGAACCGTGCCAACATCCAGGGGACGACCGAACAGCAGGCCGAGCAGCTCCGCTCGGTGATGGCCGTCATCTTCCCCGAGGCCGTTACGCTCGTGCGCGAAGCGCGCGAGGGCCTGCAGTAGCCCCCCGCCCGCGCTGAAGCTCCCAGGGACAGAGCCGGCCGGCGTCGGCCTGCCCGGGAAGGAGAACAACGCCATGACTTCGAAGCTCACCCGCGTCCTTGCCGCGCTCGCGCTCGTCCTGACCGTCGCCGGCTGCGGCGGCTCGGCCGCCTCCACGTCCTCCACCGGAGCGGCTCAGACGTCCCCGGCCACCACCTCCATCAGCTCGTCGTCGACATCGACGACGACAACGTCGACGTCCACCCCGGCCACCACCGCGTCCACGTCCACCTCCGGCTCGGCGCCGTCGACCACCTCCACCTCCTCCACCAATCCGTCCGGCGGGGCCTCGGCCGGACCCGGTTCCTCCTCGTCGCAGTCGGCCAGCCGGACGACGAGCACCAACCAGGCCCCCACCGCTGCCGGCAGCCGCCGGCCGGTGAACGGGAGGTGCCCGGCCGGCTACTTCTACCTGCCGCCCCAGGACAACGGCCCCGCCCTCTGCATCGCGCAGGGCGCATCCTCCTCCACCACGTCGGCCGCGCCCTGAGGGGCCGGCCCCTGACCCTGGTTCCCTGAATCCCGCGGGACGTTGGGGGTACCCGGCGGCAATGAAGCGGTCACGCCCGGGGACCTGGCGTCGGGAGCGCTGCCGGGTCTTGGGGCCTCACTTGTGTAGAGGACAAGTGAGCCCCCAAAGCCTCCTCGGTCAAGAGCAGCCTGGGTCCCCGCTCAGCCGGACGGCGAACAGCCGGCCGAGTTCAGACCGAATTCCGGGGTGACGACTCAGCCGCCGATCGCCGCCAGCACCAGCTCGTCATGCTCGGCCGGCTTGACCTTGTGGAGGATGTCCTGGACGTTGCCGTCCGGGTCGATGACGAAGGTGGTGCGCTCGTTGCCCATATATGTGCGCCCGTACATCGACTTCTCCACCCAGACGCCGTAGCGCTCGGCCACCTCGTGGTTCTCGTCGGCGAGCAGGGTGAAGCCGAGGCCGTGCTTCTGGTCGAACTTGCCGACCGCCTTGACCGGGTCTGGCGACACGCCGAGGACCACCGCGTGGGCGGCGTCGTAGTCGGCGCGGTGGTCGCGGACCCCACAGGCCTGAACCGTGCAGCCGGGGGTGTCCGCCTTGGGATAGAAGTAGAGGACGACGGTCTGGCCGCGCAGCTGCGACAGCGTCACGGGATCGCCGTTCTGGTCTGGCAGCGTGAAGTCCGGGGCGGGGTCACCTGGGTTCAGAGTCATACGACGCATCGTATTCCGTCCGTGTCGCTTGAACGCCGAGCCGCAATCAGGTGGAATGGCGGCCTGAACTAAAGGTGCTCGGAGGGGTCATGGCCTATACCGTGGATTTCCACACCGTCTCGAGCGTTGGCCTGGAGCCATCGCCGGTGGCGGACGCGCTCGCCGGCCTCCGGGCCAACGAGGCGCGCTACTTCAAGAACAAGTACGACCACGTGTTCACGGTGGAGCCGGCCGCCGACGCCCAGGCGACCATCGACTGGGTGCACCGGATCCTCAGGGAGGAGCGCGACATCGTCATCTCGTCCCGTCCTCTGGAGGCGACCGCCTTCCAGGTGGAGAACATCCGCATGGCCTACGTGTTCTATGAGAGCGGCCTGTCCATCAACGTGATGTACACGGTGGATGACCCCAAGAAGCGGGCGGTCGGATTCAAGCTGTCCGACGGGATGGAGGTCCCCGAGGAGCTGGCCTCTCGGTTCAAATTCGCCCGCCAGAGGTCGAAGCTGGCCGGGACCATTCGCGGCTCCTACTTCGTGCTCAAGAACGAGTATTGATGCCGGGATGCCCGGCGCGGCCTACTTCAACAGCCGGGACAGGCGCCGGTCCTTGAGGAGCTTGCCCTCGGTCTGACAGGTGGGGCAGTAACACATGACGTAGTCCTCATAGAAGACGGCCTCCAGGCGGTCGCCGCACCGCGGGCACGGCTCGCCGTTGCGGCGGTGAACCCGCAGCGGCATCGGGAGCTTGTCCGGGATGGGCAGGGTGACGTGCTCCTCGTAGTACGCCAGCGCGCGGCCCAGCTCCTGGCCGATGGCGGCACGCAGCCGTTCGGCCTCCTCGTCTGAGAGCTCCGATCCACGCTTGAACGGCGACAGCTGGGCGGTGTGGAGGATCTCGTCCACCCAGGAGCGACCGATTCCGGCGATGACGCGCTGATCGCGGAGCAGGCCGTGGAGCGGGCGCGGCGCGTCCAGGAGCGGGCCGAGCTCCGGTGGGTCGGGGTAGGCCTCCGGGCCCAGGGTGGCAATCGTCTCCTCGGCCTGGAGTGCCTCGGCGGTGAGGAGCTTGACCCAGGCCGCCTGCTTGGTCCCGAACTCACGCAGTCTCAGCTCCCGCCCGTCGTCGAGCCGGACGAGCAGCCGGGAGGTCCGGTCCCGCAGGGAGGCGCGCGTGTCGAACAGCTGCAGGCGCCCGGCCGACATGAGGTGGATCAGCAGCGCCAGCTCGCCCTCCATCCCCACCATGAACAGCTTGCCCCGCCGCCTGATCCCGGTGAGCCGGCGTCCGTCGACGACGCTGAGCGGGGGGTCGAACGAGCGCAGCGCGTTGATGCCCGGAGTGAGCACGGATTCGATCCGGGCCCCCTCGGTGGCGGTCCCGATCAGGCGGGCGGTGATCTCAACCTCAGGTAGTTCCGGCATGGCCCTGTAACGAGCGTACTCACCCCGGAATACGCGGGGAGATCGTCCCCCCGGGGATCGTCCCGACATGACTCTTACGCAAGCCCGGCGGAATTGTTCGTGGCGCTTCAGGCTCGCTTTACACAGCGCGAGAAGACTCATCGGCATGAGCGACGTACTGGCAATCTTCGGACCTTCCGACACCGACTCCGACCTCATCCGGGAGATCGGCCGCCTTCACCCCACCCGCGTCACGGTGCTCATCGAGGATGTCGACACCGACTGGGCGCTGGACGAGACCCCGGCCGCGATGGGACTCCGGGATCGCCTGGCGGCGCTGATGGCGCGGATCGAGCGGGACACCGGCGCCACGGTCACCGGCCTGGCCGGTTCCCGCCTGCAGCTGGTGGGCTGGCGGTTCGACCGCGAGGTCGGCCGCACCCCGGTCGCGGCCTGAGTCACAGCTGCACCAAGGCTTGCCGGCCGGCGGCATGGTCGGCGATGCGCTGTGGCGGCCGCCGGCATGGAGGCGGCCGCCACGGCATTCCTCCGGGGCGCGGCGATAGCCTCTCGGCAGCATGAGCGTCGCGCTCGCCCCTGACGACATCGTCCGCACCCATGAGCAGGGCGCCGCCAACGCGCGGGAGCCGTTGCTGGTGATCGACCCGCTGCGCGCGTTCCTGGCCGGCGCTGGGCTGGACGCGCCGGCCGAGCTTGACGCCCTGCCCATCGGCGATGGCCATTCCAACGTGACGTTCGGCCTGTCGACCGGAGTGGTGCTTCGCCGTCCCCCCCGCGGCCCGCTGCCGCCGAGCGCCCACGATGTCCTGCGGGAGGCCCGGCTGCTGACCGCGTTGGAGCCGACGCCGGTCCGCACCCCCCGGGTGCTGGCGGTCTGCGACGACACCGCTGTCATCGGCGCGCCGTTCTTCATCATGGAGCGGATTCCGGGGGAGGTCATCACCAATGAGATGCCGGCTCCGCTGGACAGCGAGCCAGAGCGGGGAGCGGTGGCCGAGGAGCTGGTGCAGGGCCTGGTGGAACTGCACGCGGCCGACTGGACCAGGCTCGGCCTGGAGGGATTCGGCAAGCCCACCGGGTACCTGGAGCGCCAGCTGCGCCGGTTCGGCGGGCTGTGGGAGCACAACCGTACCCGTGAGATCTCAGAGATGGACGAGGTGCGCCGCTGGCTGGCCGACCACCTGCCCCGGTCCCCCCCGGCCACCATCGTGCACGGGGACTACCGGCTGGGCAACACCCTGTTTCACTCGCAAGCCCCGGCCCACCTGGCGGCCATCCTGGACTGGGAGATGGCGACGATCGGCGACCCGCTGGCCGACATCGGCTACATGATGATCCACTGGGTCCAGGCCGACGACCCGCCCCAACGGTTCGCGCTCCACAACGTGACCAGCCGCCCCGGGTTCCCCACCCGCCGGGAGCTGGTGGACCGGTACGAGGCGCTGTCGGGCCGCTCGGTGGAGGATCTGGACTGGTATGTGGCCCTGGCCCTGTGGAAGGCGACGGTGTTCATGGAGGGCAACTACAAGCGCGCCGTGTCCGGCAGTACCGACGACCCGTACCTCAAGACGTTTGGCGACGGGGTGGTGGAGCTCGCCCAACGGGCGCTGGCGGTCACCCGGAACGGGTTCTGAGCCGGCGATGGCTCCTCACCGCGGCCTCCTCGTCGACTGGGGCGGGGTGATGACCACCAACGTGTTTGAGTCCTTCCGGGCGTTCTGCGAGAGCGAGGGGCTGTCCCCGGAGGCGATTGGCGAGCGGTTTCGCCGTGATCCGGACAGCCGCGAGCTGCTGGTGGGCCTGGAGACCGGCAGCCTGCCCGAGGCGGAGTTTGAGCGGCGGTTCGGCGCGCTCCTGGGCGTCTCGCCCCAGGACCTGATTGAGCGGCTGTTTGCCGGCGGTCGGCCGGATCAGGCAATGCAGGATGGGGTGGCCCGGGCCCGGTCTGCCGGGATCCGCACCGGCCTGATCTCCAACTCCTGGGGCACCAGCCGCTATGACCGGGCGCTGCTGGCCCAGCTGTTTGACGGCGTCGTCATCTCCGGCGAAGCCGGGGTACGCAAGCCGGCGCCGGAGATCTACATCCTGGGGGCGGAGGCCATCCAATTGGAGCCGACGGAGTGTGTGTTCGTCGACGACCTCCCGTTCAACCTCCCGCCCGCCCAGGAGCTCGGGATGGCCACCGTCCACCACATCGATTCCGAGCAGACGATCGCCGAGCTGGAGCGGCTGCTGGCGGTGGATCTGGGCTGAAAATCAGGGGGGCGCCGGCCCGGTGCGCCGGCGGCGCACCCGGGCCGGACGCAGACGGACCTCCGGGGACTAGACGCCCTTCACCCGGAGCCGGTTGGTGCAGGTGGAGTGGATCCCGTCCATGGTTTTGCACGCCATGGTCCCGACGCCCTTCGCGCCCCGGAAGGCGCCGGTGCCGCCGGTGACCTTCAACGTCCCCGTCCAGTCGGTCTCCAGGAAGTTCGCCGGCTCCCCGGTGGGGGTCAGGTCATACGTGCCGTAGAGCGTTCCGGTGGAGAAGTACAGCGTGTACTTGGCCACCGTGTCTCCGCTGGCCGGTACGGTGAACACATCCTTCTGGACCCCGCCGCCGAGCGGCGTGGCGCACCGGGCGGTCCCGTACTCACTTCCCTGCTGGGCCGGGGGAAGCACCGCGCTGTCGCCGGACGCAACCATGATGCTGGTCTTGGTGGAGCAGACGATCCGGGTCCCCAGGTTCGCCTTGCTCTTGCGCTTGGTCTTGGCCGCATCGGCACTGCCGGCCAGGAACGCCAGGGGGCACAGAAACGCAGCGCCCGCGACGCAGATACGACGTATCACAACGACCTCCGTGTTCAATGGTGTCAACTCGGTGACTGTTCTCCGGTCCCAGAGGGCACCGGGTCTGTCAGGGGCTGAGCCTCGGCCCGGCCGACTGGGCGACCGGGCCGAGGAGCACAGCTACTGCGGTGGTGATCGATCTAGTGGATCCGGTGGGCCGCGGCCAGATCGGCCCGCTTGATGTTCTTGGGCAGTGGCACAAAGTCCAGCGCCGGACCGAACGCCTGGCCCGGGCCGAGCGCGTACTTGACGAACTGCTGGAGCAGGCCGCCGTTGCCGAGCGGGTCGGTGGGCTGCAGGATGGCGTAGGTGAACGTCGAGATCGGATAGGCGATCTTGGCCCGCCGCGGCGGGTTGACGATGTGGATCTCGCCGTTGCCGGCCTCATGTCCGACCGCGGCGGCGTTTCCGATGTTGCGCAGGTTCGGCACCTCATAGTGGCCGGCCTGGTTTTTGATCGCCGCCGCCACCAGACGGTGGGAGATCATGTAGGAGACCGCGATGTAGGCGATCCCGCCCCGCGTCTGCTGCAGGACCGTCACCATGCCGCCGTTGCCGGTCGCTCCCGGCCCCTTGGGGAAGGCCGGCTTGGTCGCCCGGCCGATCGAGGACCGCCACTGCGGGCTGACCGACGACAGGAAGTCGGTGAACGCGTACGAGTCACCCGAGCCGTCGGCGCGGTGAATCGGTGTGATGGCCAGGTTGGGGAAGTGCTCCCCCCGGTTGAGGGAGGTGATCGCCCGGTTGTTCCAGTTGGTGATCTGGCCGAGGTAGATCCTGGCCAGGACCGCACCCGTCAGGTGCAGGCGATGGACGCCCGGCACGTTGAAGCCAACCCCGGTGGCGGTCAGCGCCCAGGGAATCTGGAAGCAGCCGTTGCACGGGGTGGTGGAGGCCGACAGGGGAGCGTCAGATCCCCCAAAGTCGACCAGGCCAGAGCCGATGTCCTTCAGGCCAGCACCTGAGCCGACCGCCTGGTACGTGGGCTGCGGGTTGCCCGTGGACTGGGCCCAGGCAGCAGCCCACTCTGCCTCGATCGGCGCCACCAGCGTCGATCCGGCGCCGGAGAGCGGAGCCGCCGACGCGGCCGCGACCGACGTGAGGCCAAACACGACGCTGGCCACAACGGCCGAGCACACGAGCCTGGCCAATCTCTTGGAAACCACTGCGAAACGTCCTTTCCGTATGGGATAGGGATCTGCGGCGAGCTCGTTGGGGGCACGCTCCGGCCAGCCGCCCCACTGAACCCGGGCAAGGATCGCTGCGCAGAATTGGTCAGCTGTTGCGGCGCTGTGACCAGGATTGGGAATTTTTGTGAACCCCGGGTTTCACCCCTTCGCCGGGGTCAGATTTCTCTACGCTGCGGCGCCGTGTCCTCCCGGCCCTGGAACGGAATCCGGCTGCCGCCGCTCGGCGCGGGCCGCGCCCGCGGCGGCGCCTCCTCCGGAACGGGCGACCGGATGCTGCACGGCCTGTGCGCGCTGGCCGGGCTGATAGCGGTGTTCCTCCTGGCGGAGGTGCTCTATCAGGTCATTCACGGCGCCAGCCCCGCCATCTCCAAGTTTGGCCTGGGCTTCATCGGCCACTCGCGGTGGGCCGCCAACTTCGGCGTCTTCGGTGCCGCCAGCCCGCTCTTCGGCACCCTGGTCACGTCGCTGATCGCCCTCATCATCGCCACGCCGCTGGGGATCGCCATCGGCCTGTATCTGAGCCTCATGGCCGCCCCGGGGGTGAGGGCGGTGGTGGGGCCGCTGGTGGAGATGCTGGCCGCCGTCCCCAGCGTGATCATCGGCTTCTGGGGGGTCGATGCCCTCTCCCCCTTCGTGGCCAAGCACCTGGAGCCGTTCCTGCACAGCACCTTCGGCTTCATCCCGCTGTTCGGCGCTCCGCAGACGACCGGGCTGAGCGTGTTCTCCGCCGGCCTGGCCCTGGCGCTGATGATCCTCCCCATCGTGGCGGCCCTCAGCCGGGACCTGTTCCTCACCGTGCCCACCGAGCTCAAGGATGGGGCCGCCGCCCTCGGGGCCACCCGGTGGGAGATCATCCGCGGGGTGGTGCTCCCGACGACCATCTCCGGCGTGGCGGCCGCCACCGTCCTGGGGTTGGGCCGCGCGCTCGGCGAGGCCATCGCCGTCCTGCAGATCATCGGCGACGGCAGCGGGATCAGCCTCAACCTGTTTCTCCCCGGCAGCAGCCTGGCCAGCACCGTCGCCAACAACTTCCAGACCCAGGAGAACAAACTGGAGATCCCGGCGCTGTTCTACCTGGCTCTCATCCTCCTGGTGATCGGCCTCACCACCAGCCTGCTGGCCCGCTGGATCGCCGGTCGGTTCGACGTCCAACGCACCCTGGCCACATGACCGGCCTGTCCGAGACGCTGGCGCGCCACCCGTCGCTGCCGGATCCGACCGCGCCTCTGACCGCATCTGGAAACCTGGGCCGGCGCACGCTGGTCAGCCGGGCGGTCGAGGTCACGGCCACGGCGTCAGCCGTCCTGGCCGTGGCCATGCTCGTCGACATCGCCTACACGGTCATCCACAACGGCGCGCCGGTGCTCAGCTGGGGGTTCCTGACCCAGAACTCCAACGGGCTGGCCGGAGGCGGCATCGCCAACGCCCTCCTCGGCACCGTCGTCATCGTCGCCTTCGCCGCCCTGCTCGCGCTGCCGGTGGGCGTGCTCACCGGCCTGTATCTCACCGAGTTCGCGGGCCCGCGCTCACGCCTGGCCCACGTGCTCAAGCTGACCCTGGACCTGCTCCAGGGGCTGCCCACCATCATCGTGGGGATCGTGGTGTTCGGCCTGATCGTGTCCGCGACGGGCAAGGAGACGGGATTTGCCGGATCGATCGCGCTGGCCATGGTGATGTTGCCGATGATCGCCCGGTCCAGCCAGGAGGTGCTGACGCTGGTGCCCGGCAGCCTGCGGGAGGCGGCCGACGCCCTCGGGGTGGAGCGCTGGCGAGCCGTCCTGGGGATCATCCTGCCCACCGCCGCCGGGGGCATCGCCACCGGTGCCATCCTGTCGATCGCCCGGGCCGCCGGCGAGACCGCGCCGTTGCTGATCGTCAACAGCTTGTACAACCCATCACAGACGCAGCTTGAGATCTTCGGTCAGGGAGTGCCGAGCATCCCCATGTACATCTACACCACCTACGACCTGCCGGCTCCCTCGGCGATCGCCCGGGCCTGGGGCGCCGCCCTGGTGCTGCTGGTGGCCATCCTCGCCGCCAACGTCGGAGCCCGGGTCCTGCTGGCCCGGTCCCGGGCCAGGCTGGGACTCCGATGACCGGGGAGTCCAGCGTGAGCGCTGAACGCACCGAGGTCGCCGTGCCCGGACGGGTCCGGATCCATGGCGACGGAGCGGCGACGCCGGCGCCGGCGGGGATGGGGCCGGAGCCCCCGCGGGAACCGCTGCGCGAGGTGGTGTTCGATATCGCCGACATGTCCGCCTACTACGGCGGCAGCCAGGCGCTCGGCTGGACGACGCTGCAGATCTACCGCCACCTGGTCACCGCCATCATCGGCCCGTCCGGGTGTGGCAAGTCGACGTTCATCCGCAGCCTCAACCGGATGAACGACGCCATTCCCGGATTCCGGGTGGAGGGCCGGGTGCTGTATCACGGGCACGACGTGTACGCCGCTGCCACCAACCGGGTGGAGGTCCGGCGACGCATCGGCATGGTGTTCCAGAAGCCCAATCCGTTTCCGAAGTCGATCTACGACAACGTTGCCTGGGCCCCGCGCAACCTGGGGATGCGCGAGAACATGGATGAGCGGGTGCAGCGAGCCCTGACCCATGCCGCGCTCTGGGACGAGGTCAAGGACCGTCTGCGCGAGAGCGCCCTGGGGCTCTCCGGTGGCCAGCAGCAGCGTCTCTGCATCGCCCGGGCGCTCGCCATTGAGCCCGACGTGCTCCTGCTCGACGAGCCGGCCTCGGCGCTGGATCCGATCGCCACCGCCTCCATCGAAGAGCTCATGCACACGCTCAAGCACCGGTACACGATCGTGATCGTCACCCACAACATGCAGCAGGCGGCCCGGGTGGCCGACCGGACCGCGTTCTTTGGGCTGGACACCACCGGCGGCAAACGCGTGGGCACGCTGATTGAGTACAACGACACCCACACCATCTTCCGCTCGCCCCGGGACACGCGGACCCGGGACTACGTCACCGGTCAGTTCGGCTGAGCGGCGGGGCCCTACGGCGCCGAGATGGCGTTCTGCGGGACCTGGGTGAGCAGCGGCTGGCCGCACTGCCAGCAGTAGGAGGCGCCGCTGGAGTGCGGCGAGCCACACGCGGCGCAGGCCCCGGCGGTCGATGTCTCCTCCAGGCGCAGGATGCGCTCCACCTCGCCCAGCTCGGCATCGGCGTCCTGCAGAACCGCGGCCCGCTGCACCAGCACGTCGACCCGGATCCGGTCCCGGATCGCCATCTCGTACACCAGCCCACCCAGGTCGAACTGGAGCTCGGCCACCCGTGCCTGGAGCTGATCCCGCCGGCGCCGGAGGTCGATGGGTCCCTCCTGCTTGGGCAGCGATCCGGGCAGCAGGGGCGGAGCCGCCGGCGGGGTGGTCTGGGCACTCTTCTCTTGCCCGCGGTTGCCCAGCGGCCAGCGACTGCCCCTAGACCCCATGCGTCACCTCACTGTCCGAAGAAGTTGCCGGTGAAGTGGCCGCCCTGACAGCCGGCGCTGCCCGCCGCGCACTGCTGTCCACTGGTCACCGTGTTGTTTGACTGACCCCCGCTGCCCCCCAGGACGCTGGCCGCCGCATGCGAGGCCTTCTGGACCGCCTGCTGGGTGGGCTTGGCCGCCTTGGCGGCCACGGCGGCCTTCTTGGCCTCGGTCTTCGGCGGCGGAGCGGCGGCGTGGTGGTGAGCCTTGGGGGCAGCGGTGGAGCCACCTCCGGCGGTCGTCGTCTGGGCGGCGGCACCGCCCCCGCCGCCGTTGACGGTGATGACCTGGGCGGCGGGCGCCCTGAGCCCGGAATTGTTGCCGTTGTTGGCAATGTGGCCGATCTCCACGCCGACGCCCAGCGCCAGAACGAGGGTGGCCACCCCGGCCACCAGCGTCGCGCTCGCCGGGGGGCGCCGTGGGCCCCGGTCCGGCCCCCGGGTGACGGTGGTGGTGGTGGTCTGAACGGGCGGAGCGGTCAGGGTGGCGGGTGAGAAGCGGCCCCGGCCCCGCCGCTCGCCGCACTGGACGCAGTAGCGCTGGTCGCTGGCCAGGGGCGCGCCGCAGTTGGCGCACCGGTCGCCCACCGCGCCGGACAGCAGCTGGCCGGTGGGGGCCTCATCCGGAGACGGGGCCGCGTGCCCGTTGGCCCGGGCCGGCCCGTCGTCGTGACTCTCGGTCGGTGTGACCCCCATGACTCGGCCCAGCGTATTGCCGCACCGCCGGCCGGTTGTAAACGAGGTGTGACCCACTCCCTCCCGCCGCATCCGCGGAGCGATCTGTCGACTTAGACTCCGGATCGTCACATCCGGCGGCGCCCGCATCAGCACACTGGCGGGGGTCGGGCCCGAGCCTGACGGTGACGCCTCAGACGATTTTGACCAGATGATTCGCTGCACCAACTGTGAGGCGCCGCTGGCGCACGACCAGCGCTACTGCCTGGAATGCGGAACCCGTCGGGGGCCGCTGCCGGGTCTGGTCGCAGCCATGATCGCCGGAATCCTGGAGCAGGGGCGCAACCAGGTCCCGGCGCGCGTGGGGCCCGCCGAGCCCAGCGTCACCGCGCCGGCGACCTCCCCGCGTCCCGCTCCCTCGCCACCGTTCGTCGGCTGGCTGCCGTCACCCCGGGTGGCGGCGGTGGCCGTGATGGGGATGCTGGCCTTCGGCGCGGAGCTGGGAGCCAGCGTCGGCGCCTCCGGGGTGGCGACGCTGGCGGCCGCGCCCCTGCTGGTGGTCAAGCAGAACGCCACGCCGCCACCGGTCACCGTGACCGCGCCCTCGGCGGATACCGGCTCCGGATCGTCCGCGGCGAGCTCGGCCGCCTCCGGCGCAGGCGGATCGACGTCCGGTGGGGGCGGCGGCGGCGGCGCGGCCCCGGCGGCCGCGGCGCCGGCCGCGACCACGCCGGCCACCACCACCACCACGGCGACAACACCGAGCGCGCCGGCCAACCCCTACGGCCTGCCCCCGATCCAGCATGTGTTTGTGATCATGCTGGGACCCGCCGGGTACAGCCAGACGTTCGGCTCCCAGGACCCGTACCTGAGCAAAACGCTGCCCAAGCAGGGCAAGCTCATCCAGTGGTACTACGGGACCGCCGGCGGGGAACTCGCCAATCAGGTGGCGCTGGTCAGCGGCCAGGGGCCAACCCCGCAGACGCTCGCCAACTGCCCGGTCTACACCGACGTCACGCCCGGGACCCCGGGCCAGCACGGCCAGGTGCTCGGCAGCGGGTGCGTTTACCCGAAGGCGACGAGCACCCTCGGCGACCAGCTGACCGCCGATCACCTCAGCTGGAAGACCTACGTCCAGGGGATGGCCAACGGCACACCGGGCCAGCCCCAGGCCTGTCGTCACCCGGCCCTGGGCAGCGCTGACCCCAACCAGGCTCCGCAGAACGGTGACACGTATGTGACCTGGCGCAACCCGTTTGCCTACTTTCACTCGGTCATCGACAGCAGGACGTGCAGTCACGTCGATGTCGACCTCAGCCAGCTCAGCACCGATCTGACCAACCTGTCCACGACGCCCAACCTGTCCTACATCGTGGCCAACCCGTGCGACGACGGCAGCGACCAGCCCTGCGTCGCCGGTGGCGCCTCCGGGGTGGCAGCCGCGGACTCGTTTCTGAAGCTGGTGGTGCCGGAGATTGAGAACTCGGCCGCCTATCAGGCGGGCGGGCTCATCGCCATCACGTTTGACCAGGCGCCCCAATCCGGCCCGTACGCGGATGCCAGCGCGTGCTGCGCCACGCCCACCTACCCCAATCTGAATGGGATGCCGACGGCCCCGACGACAACCACCCCCACGGCCGCCTCGCCCACCACGCCGACCACCACCACGCCGACCACCAGCTCGACGACAACGACGACAACGACAACGACAACCTCCACCACGCCGAACCTCGGCACCGGCCAGGGCCAGACCAGCCCCACCGGCGGCGGTGGTCAGGTGGGGCTGCTGCTCCTCTCACCCTGGGTCAAGCCGGGCACGCTGGACCCGATCGACTACTACAACCACTATTCGCTGCTGGCCAGCATCGAGGACATCTTCAACCTCAAGCACCTGGGCTATGCCGCCCAGTCCGGGTTGGCGCCGCTGGACGCCGGCACGTTTGACGGCCACGGCCCACCCGGCGGCTGACCGGTTCGATCAGTCGCGGGCGCCCCGGCCGTAGAACAGCTGGTAGAAGCGGCGCAGCAGCCGCGTCTGCCGGGGCGTGTACGGGAACATGAACGGCTCGCGCTTGAGTGCCCGCCGGGTCACCAGCAGCGACTGGATCTTGCAGTACTTGCGGATGCCGTTGGCCCCGTGCCGGGTGCCCATTCCCGAGGTCTTCCAGCCGCCCATGGGCAGGTTGAGCGCGGTGTAGTTGACCTGGGCGTCGTTGACGCACACCACCCCGGCGTGCAGCCGCTTGGCCAGCTCCTCGCCCCGGTCGATGTCGCTCGTCCACACACTGGCCTGGAGCCCGTAGGCCGAGTCGTTGGCCAGGCGCACGCCCTCCTCGACGGTGGGGATCTTCATGATCGGCAGCGTCGGGCCGAACGTCTCCTCGGTCATGCACTTCATGGAGTGGTCGACATCGACGAGCACGGTGGGCTCAAAGAACCGCCCGCGCTCGGAGTGGGCATGGCCTCCGGTCAGGACCCGGGCGCCCTTGCTCACCGCGTCGCGCACGTGGTCATCGATGATGTCGAGCTGGGGCGGGAAAACCACGGCGCCGACATCGACGGTGCCGTCGCCCCGGGGCTCGCCCTGGCGCAGGCCGCGCACGGTGTCGGTGACCCGGGCCACGAACTCCTCGTAGACCGGCTCCTCCACATAGCAGCGCTCCACAGAGATGCAGACCTGCCCACCGTTGTTCATGGAGTAATAGGCGGCGGCGTTGGCGGCGCGCTCGATGTTGGCATCGGCGCAGACGATCATCGGATCCTTACCCCCGAGCTCCAGGTAACCCGGGATGAGCGCCTCGGCGGCGGCCTTCATCACCGCCTTGCCGCTGCGACTGGAGCCGGTGAACATCACGCAATCGACCTGGCTGATCAACGCCGCGCCGGTGCTGCCGTCCCCGGTGGCCACCTGAAACACGCCCTCCGGGAGGCCGCACTCACGCATCATCTCGGCCATCAGCAGCGAGCTGAGCGGGGTCACCTCGCTCGGCTTGAGGATCACCGCGTTGCCGGCCATCAGCGCCGGGATGCAGTCGCCGAACGAGTTGGCGATGGGGTAGTTCCAGGGGCCGATCACTCCGACAACGCCCACCGGCACGTACCGGATCAGGAGCTTCTTGCCGATGGCCACGGGGTTGTTCCAGGACGGCACCCGCTCGTCGGCCAGATATTTGGGTGCCTCCTTGGCCCAGAAGCCGAGCGCCGCCACCGTGTAGCCGAAGTCGGCCACCTGGGCGTCCTCATAGGTCTTCCCGGATTCCTGCACCACGGTCTGCAGGACCCGGTCGGCGTTGTCCAGCATCCACTTCTGGGCCCGGCGCATGATCCGTCCCCGGCCGGCGAAGCCGATCGCCTCCCACTGCGGTTGGGCCTCCCGCGCGCGGGCGGCCAGGGCGCTGAGCTCATCGGGGCCGAGCCGGGGCACCGTGGTGATCAGCTCGCCGGTGGCCGGATTCTCCACCGCGATGCTCTCCGCTGACCCGGACCCGTTGGTCACGGCCGGCGTCGTCTGCTCCACGTGTGCCATTGCTCCTCCTGCGCTCTCTCCAGGGTGGTTGCGCCCCAACAGTACCGGGACAGATGTCCGCGGCCGGGGCCGCCGCTCCCGGGCCGCGGCTACGCGGGGTCGAGCTCCACCGATTCGATCACCGGCGGCTCCAGCGGACGGTCCTGGGCGCCGGTGGGCGTGCCCTCAATCGCGTCGACCGCATCCATCCCGGCGGTCACCTGGCCGAACACGGTGTGCCGGCCATCCAGCCAGGGGGCGCTGTCGGCGGTGACGATGAAGAACTGCGATCCGTTGGTGTTGGGGCCGGCGTTGGCCATCGCCAGCGCGCCGCGCACCACCTTGTGGTCGTTGAATTCGTCCTCGAATGTGTATCCGGGGCCGCCGGTGCCGGTGCCGAGCGGATCGCCGCCCTGGATCATGAAGTCCGGGATGACCCGGTGAAAGATGACGCCGTCGTAGAAGCCCTCGGAGGCGAGCTTGCGGAAGTTGGCCACGGTCTTGGGGGCATCGTCGTCGAAGAACTCAATGGCGATCGTTCCCAGCGATGTGTTCATGTTGGCTGTGCTCATGGCCCCAGACAGTAGCCGTGATCCGGAGCGGCCGGCCGGCCGCCCCGGATCATCGGCGCGCGGGAATGCGCCCTCGGCTACGCGATCTGGATGGCGTTGACCGCGGAGGTCACGCTCACCGTCGGAGCGACGGTGTTCCCGGTGCCCAGGTCCGCGGGCTTGCTGGCGCAACTGACGGCCACGGTGCCACCGGTGCCGGTCAGCTGGAGCGGCAGCGCCGCGCTGGCCGCGTCCGTCCCGTTGGTGGTCACGGTGATGGTGCGCGGGCTGGTGTTACCGCCCACGGTCAGCGTGCAGCTGACCGACGTGACCTGCACGCCGGTGGTGCCCTTCGCCGGCGTCACGGTGACGGTGGGGTTGGCCAGGCCCAGGTAGTGGTTGCCCGACGCCAGGTTCGCACTGGCGATCGTGGTGGCGGCGCCGGTGGTGGGAACGGCGACCGTGTTGCTGGTCGTGCCCACCTCAGGCGGCATGTTGTTAAAGCACTTCGGGTCGCCGTTCTGGTTGGCGCCGAACATCACCTGGTTCTGGCCGCACACCTTCCAGATGCGCTCCTGAAGCTGGCGGACGTTGGCGCGCACGTCGCCCACCGCCCCGGGCTGAATCTTCTGGTAGGTGACCGCGCCGTTGCGCAGCTGGTAGGAGCCGACGCTGTTCTGCGGCAGCTGGGTGGCGGCGTAGCCGACACCACCGAGCGACATGAACAGGGCGACGCTTGAGATCACGATGGCCGGCGACGGCCGGCGGCGCAGAAATCGCAAGAGGTGTACCTCCTCGTTGTGGGGTGCCCACGGGACGGGCACTGGATTTGCCCCCGGGGCTTCTCCCACACAACACGCGCACCGAAGCCGAAGTCGCGCCACCCGGTCACGGCACTGACACAGGCCTTACGCCTGCATGAGATCTCTCAGCCGCGGGCCAGCTCAAGCCGGAGCACGTGGCCCCGGACCTCGGTGCCGCCCGTCTCCTCCACCACGCGTTCGGCCTCGTCCTGGGGTACCTCCACAAACGCAAAGCGCTCCAGCACGCGCACGTTGCGCACCCATTCCCCGTCCAGGCTGGTGGCCGAGGTGATGGCGTGGATGATGTCGGAGGGCTCCAGGCCGGCCGCTCGGCCGCCGGAGATGATCACCTTGGTCAGCGGCCGGTCGCCGTTGGTGGAGACGCTCGGCTTGGAGTGGCGACGCGGCGGCGCGGTGACCGGGGTGGGCGCCACCCGGGCATCCTTGACCCAGGGAGACAGCTTGACCCCGGCGTGCCGCTCGATGGCGGTGATCTCCCGGGCCTGCCGATGCTCGTAGAACGTGATGGCCCGGCCGCTTCGGCCCACCCGCCCGGTGCGCCCGATCCGGTGCACGTAGACGTCGGGCGACGTGGGCACGTCGAAGTTGATCACGTGGGAGATGCCCGAGATGTCCAGGCCCCGGGCGGCCACATCGGTGGCCACCAGCAGTGGAACCCGCCCGCTCTTGAAGGAGATCATCACTCCGTCGCGCGCACCCTGGGTCATGTCACCGTGAAGCGCCCGCACATTGAAGCCCCGGTCGCGCAACGTCCGGTACAGCTGATCACAGCGAATCTTGGTCCGGACGAACACGAGCGCCTGCTCCGGATGCTCGGCCTCCAGCACCCGCACCAGCGCATCGTTCTTGTCCCGGGAAGCCACCTCCAGCGCGAACTGCTCGACCGTGTCGACGGTCAGCGTCGCCGCCTTGACCTTGACCGTGACCGGGTCGTACAGATACTGGTCGGCCAGGCGGCGGATCTCCGGCGGCATGGTGGCCGAGAACAACGCGGTCTGACGGCTGGAGGGCGTGAGCGACAGAATCCGCTCCACGTCCTCCAGGAAGCCGAGGTCCAGCATCTCGTCGGCCTCATCGAGCACCACAAACCGGCAGGCATTGAGCATCAGGGAGTGGCGGGAGATGAGATCCTTGACGCGCCCCACGGTGCCGACCACCACCTGACCCCCGGCCCGCAGCTGCGCCTGCTGGCTGCGGATGGGGGCCCCGCCGAACACCGCCACCACATCGACGCCCTTGCGCTTGCCATACGCGCGCAGCGCCTGGGTGACCTGGATGCAGAGCTCCCGGGTCGGCGTTAGCACCAGACCCTGGACGTCGCCCTCGTCCGGGTCGACGTATTGGAGCATCGGCAGCCCGAACGCCGCCGTCTTGCCAGAGCCGGTCTGCGCCTGGCCAATGACGTCCAGGCCCTCCAGCAGCGGCGGAATGGCCTGCTCCTGGATGGGGCTGGGAGCGTCGTAGCCGACGTCGACGAGCGCCTGAAGGAGGTCCGGTGCAAGCCCGAGGTCGGCAAACGCTGTCATCGGCCAGTGACGATAGCCGGGTTGCCCCTGACCAAGGCTTGACATGAGATGCTTCGGTTCCTAAGCTTCGCTCCCGAACCTTTCGGTACCCAGCAATTTCCTGATCACCCGCCGTATGACCACCCGCCCTGAATCGGACCGCATCGACGCCTACGTCTGGCGCATCAGCGCGGTCGTCGTCCTCGGCTCCATCATGTCGATCCTGGACACCACGATCGTCAACGTGGCCCTCGACACGCTCAGCCGCGAGCTGCACGCCACCATCGACAAGATCCAGTGGGTGGCCAACGGCTATCTGCTGGCGCTGGCGGCGGTCATTCCCGTCACCGGCTGGGCCGCCCGCCGGTTCGGGGCCAAGCGGGTCTACCTGACCTCGCTCGTGCTGTTCACCGCCGGGTCGGCCCTGTGCGGCCTGGCCAGCTCCACCACCGAGCTGATCGTGTTCCGGGTCCTCCAGGGCATCGGCGGCGGCATGATCCTCCCGGTGGGCCAGCTGATGATGGCCGAGGCCGCCGGGCCCAAGCGGATGGGACGGGTCATGAGCATCGTCGCCGTCCCGGCCATGCTGGCCCCCATCCTCGGCCCCACCATCGGTGGCCTGATCCTGGACAACGTGAGCTGGCGCTGGATCTTTTTCGTCAACGTGCCCATCGGCGCCATCGCGGTGGTATCGGCCCTGCGGGTGCTGCCCACCGTTCAACGACAGAAGACCGACCCCCTGGACTACCTGGGGCTGGTGCTCATGGCCATCGGCCTGCCCCTCATCACCTACGGTCTCACCGAGGTGGGCAGCACCGGGACGTTCACGTCGACGAAGGTGGTGGTGCCGATCGTCGTCGGCCTCATCCTGGTGGGCGGCTTCATCGTCCACGCCCTGCGGGTCCCGCGGCCGCTGCTCAACGTGCGGCTGTATCAGAAGGCCACGTTCTCGTCGGCGTCGATCGCCATGTTCTGCATCGGAGCCGCGCTGTTCGGCGGCATGATCCTCCTGCCCCTGTACTGGCAGACGGTCCGCCATGAGAGCGTGCTGATCACCGGGCTGCTCACCGCGCCCCAGGGACTGGGCGCGGCCATCGTGATGCCAATCGCCGGCAAGCTCACCGACCGCTTCGGCGGCGGTCCGCTGGCGCTGCTCGGCGTCACCCTGACCATGCTCGCCACCATCCCGTTTGCGCTCATGGGCGCCCACACCTCCATCCTCAGCCTGTGCCTGTGGATGCTGGTGCGCGGCTTCGGGATCGGCTTTGCCTTCATGCCGGCCATGTCGGCCGCGTTCGCGGCGCTGCGGCGTGACGAGCTCTCGGACGCCACCCCCCAGCTCAACGTCCTCCAGCGGGTCGGCGGGTCGATTGGGATCGCCATCCTGGCCGTCGTCCTCCAGCGCTCGCTGGTCGGCGCCCACTCCCTCCAGGAGGCGGCCGCCGCCTACGGCGCCGCGTTCTGGTGGGCCACCGGGCTGACCGCGGTGGCCGTCATCCCGTGCGTCATCCTGATCCGAGCCGAGCGCCAGGCCCGTCGGGAGAAGGCCACACCGGCGCCGGACGAGGCCACCCTGGCCGAGGCCCTGGCATGACCGCCACCCGCGGGCGGACCCCGGGGGCGGCATCATCGAACCGGCCGGCGGCGGCCGAGCTCGGCCGGGCGTTCAAAGGTTGCCTGGGCGCGCTCCGGCGGCTGCGCAGCCGTGAGACCCATTCGCCTGACGAGCTGTCCGATGCCCAGTACGGCCTGCTGTTCGGCCTGCGTGACCACGACACGCTGCCCACCAGCGAGCTGGCCTTGCTCGCCGATCTGTCGCCGGCCACGGCCACCGGCATGCTCGACGGTCTGGAGGCTTCCGGATTGGTGACCCGGGTGCGCTCCGATCGCGACCGGCGGGTGGTGCTGACGTCACTGACCGAGCACGGCCGCGCGCTCGTCGACGAGCGCCATGCTCGGATGGCGCCGCGCTGGGAGGCGGCCCTGGCCGAGTTCTCCGACGACGAGCTGCGCAGCGCGGCGGCCGTACTCGACCGGATGCGCCAGATGTTCGACGAGCTCAGGCCGGGCGGCGGCCCGGCGGCCTAGAAGCTGACCTCGCCGTTGAGGTGGGGGGTCTGGCGCTTGGCGTCGCGGACCCCAAACGTGATCCGGTCAGCCTGGGCCGCCTCGGCGAACTCCACGCTGGCCGGCAGCAGGATCGGTCGCTTGAACGCCACCCGCACCGTGTACGGGTAGCGCCGGGTCAGCCGCGATCCGAGCGCGGCCAGGCAGCGGGCCTGCGTCCACATCCCGTGGGCGATGGCGCTGGGAAAGCCGAACAGCCGCGCGGTGAGCGGGTGAACGTGGATCGGGTTGAGGTCGCCGGACACCGAGCCGTAGCGGCGGCCGAGATCGCCGGGCAGCCGCCAGGTGGCGCTGACCGGCAGCTCCTCGGTACCGGGCGGCTCGGCAGGTGCGGCGGCGGCGTCGTCAGCTCGTCCCCGGCGAAGATTGGTCGACCATTCCTCCCACACCAGCTCGTCACCGGCGCGGGCCTCGGTGCGGATCGTGAACTGACGGCCCCGGGGATGGGGCTCAATCGGCGTCGCCCACACCCGCAGCGACAGCCGCTCGCCGGCGGTGATGAGCCGGTGGACGGTGATGGCGTTGGCGATGTGGACCAGTCCGATCGCCGGGAGGGGAAACCGCCCGTCGGTCATCAGGGCCAGATGCATGGGAAACGCCAGCATGTGCGGGTAGGTCGGCGGGAGCCGGTCGGAGAGATCGAAGCCACACACCCGGTCATAGGCGGCCAGTCGCTCCCGGTCGACGCCGACGTCGGTCCGGGTCAGGACCTCCTCTGGGACCTGTCCGCCCCCACCGCCCACAAACGGCAGCCGGGCGGCGCCGGGCACCAGGGCGATCCCGGCCCGGGCAAACAGGGGCAGCATGGCCGGGCTGCCGCTCAGCGCACGCTCGCTCATGCGCCGATCAGAGCCTGGCCGCAGACCCGGACGATGTTGCCGGTCACGCCCGCCGACGCCGGCGCCGCCATCCAGGCGATCGTCTCGGCCACATCGACGGGCAGCCCCCCCTGGGAGACACTGTTGAGCCGGCGCCCGGCCTCGCGGATCCCGATCGGCATGGCCGCGGTCATCTGGGTCTCGATGAAGCCAGGGGCGACGGCGTTGATGGTGGCGCCGCGCTTGGCCAGGTCCTGGGTCCGACTCTGGACAAACCCAATCACCCCGGCCTTGGAGGTGGAGTAATTCGTCTGTCCCGCGTTGCCGGCGATCCCGCTGATCGATGACACCCCGAGGACGCGGCCGTTGGCCCGCAGAATCTCCCGGGAGACCAGCTCGTCGGTGATGCGCTCAGGGGCAGTCAGGTTGATGGCGATCACCTGACTCCACTGCTCCTCGCTCATCCGGCCCAGCGTCTTGTCCCGGGTGATCCCGGCGTTGTGGACGACGACATCCACGCCACCGTGCTCGGTGAGGAGATGGTCGGCGATGACCGACGGTGCCGCGCTGTCGGTGATGTCGACAGTGAGCGCGGAGCCGCCGATCCGTCCGGTCACGGCGGCCAGCTCATCGGTCATCGGCCCCACGTCCAGGCCGACCACATGGGCGCCATCCCGGGCCAGGACCTCGGCGATCGAGGCACCGATGCCGCGGGCGGCCCCGGTCACCAGCGCCACCTTCCCGTTGAGCGGCGATTGCCAGTCGAGCGGCCCGTGGGGGGCGACGCCCTGGCGGATGCGCACCACCTGCCCGGAGACGAACGCCGAGCGGGGCGAGAGGAAGAACCGGAGCGTCGACTCCAGCTGGTTTTCGGCCCGTGGGCGGACGTACACGAGCTGCGCGGTGGCACCCTTGCGCACCTCCTTGCCGATCGCCCGCTCCAGGCCCTCCAGCCCCCGCTGGGCGACCGCCGCCTCCGGCGACCCCGCGTCCTCCGGGGGCGTCCCCAGCAGGATCACCCGTCCGCTGGGCAGGACCCGTCGGATCGACGGGTGAAAGAACTCCCAGGCGCGGATCAGCTCCGGGCTGGAGCCGATCCCGGTGGCGTCGAACACCACCGCCTTGAACCGCTGGTCGGCCGGGGCCGCCTCCGGGTTGAAAATCCCGGCGTCCAGCTGGGCCGCCGCCGCGGCCGCGCGCAGGTCCTCATCCATTGGCGTCTGCACCTCGGCCTCAATCCCCGCCAGGGTCTTGGTCACGGCCTTGACCAGCCGTCCGTGGGAGCCGCCGAGCAGGACCGGGCCGGCGATCACCGGCCGGCCGGGGCGGTAACGCTCCAGCTGCGGCGGCTGGGGGAGGCCGATCTGCTTGGTGATCAGCTTGCCGATGGGGGTGTTGACGAGCTGCTGGTAACGATCAGTCATGGGCTGCCTCCATGATCGCGGTGACGCCGAGTCCGCCGGCGGCGCAGATGGAAATGAGGCCACGGGCGGGCCGGTCGGTCTCGCTCAGCGTCTTGGCCAGGCTGGCGACGATCCGGCCGCCGGTGGCCCCGAACGGGTGCCCGGCACCAAGCGAGCCGCCGTGGACATTGAGCTTGTCCCGGTCGATCGCCCCCAGCGGCTGGCTGAGGCCGAGACGCTCGGAGCAGAACACCGGGTCCTCCCAGGCCTTGAGCGTGGACAGGACCTGAGCGGCGAACGCCTCGTGGATCTCGTAGAAGGCGAAGTCCTGGAGCGCAGCCTCCGCCCGCGCCAGCATGCGCGGCATGGCGTAGGCGGGCGCCATGAGCAGACCCTCGCGCTTGTGGACGTGGTCCACCGCGGCGGTCTGCGCCTCGGTGAAGTACGCCTGCACCGGGATGCCGTGCGCGGTGGCCCATTCCTCGGAGGCGAGCAGAACCGCCGAGGCTCCGTCAGACAGCGGGGTGGAATTGCCGGCGGTCATCGTCCCATCAGGCCCGCCGAACACCGGTTTGAGCTTGGCCAGCTTCTCCGCACTGGAGTCCGGACGGAGGTTCTGATCACGCTCCAGCCCCAGGTAGGGGGTGACCAGATCCTCCATCCACCCGGTGTCGTACGCGGCGGCCAGCCGGTGGTGGCTGGTGGCCGCCAGCTCGTCCTGCTCCGCGCGGCCGATGCCCCAGTCCCGGGCCATGAGAGCGGTGTGCTCGCCCATCGACAGGCCCGTCCGAGGTTCGGCGTTGCGCGGGATCTCCGGCACCAGCTGCTGGGGCCGCAGCTTGGTCAGGGTCCGCAGCCGGCCGGTGTTGGACTTGGTCCGGCTCAGCTCCAGCAGCACCTCCCGGAGATCCTCGTTGAGCGCCAGAGGCGCGTCCGAGGTGGTGTCCACGCCGCCGGCGATGCCGCAGTCGATCTGGCCCAGAGCGATCTTGTTGGCCACCAGGATGGTCGCCTCCAGCCCGGTGCCGCACGCCTGCTGGACGTCATAGGCCGGCGTCTCGGGCGCCAGTTGGGAGCCGAGCACGCTCTCCCGGGCCAGGTTGAAGTCCCGGCTGTGCTTGAGCACCGCCCCGGCGGCCACCTCCCCCAGCGTCTCCCCCTCCAGATCGAACCGCCCGACGAGGGCGTCGAGGGTGGCGGTCAGCATGTCCTGGTTGGAGGCGGTCGCGTAGGGACCGTTCTGGCGGGCGAACGGGATGCGGGTCCCCCCCAACACCGCCACGCGGCGGGCGGTTGAGTTCATCGGTGGCTGCTCCTGGATCGGTTTGTTACGCCACCGTAGCTTACCCGTCAGTAACTTCGCGGAATCCCGGTCCGGGGGCCGCCGAGTGGGATGTTCACGGCGTCATACGCCGGAAATGTCCCAGGCGGGTGACCGGGCCGCAGTCCGGCGGCCCGGTCCGCTGCCTCGTGTCTACGGCTGCACGTGGGCCAGCATCCCGTCCGTGTTGCCCGCCGAGTCGGTGTAGAAGCCGACCAGCGTGCCGCGGTCGTTGACGCCGTTGATGAACGTGCTCCCCACGCCCTGCGGGTCGTTGACGGTGTCAAAGCCGAACCCGGGCGCCCAGACGAATCCGTAGGTCATGGCGTTGGAGCCGGTGCCGACCGTGTAGGCGCCGACCACCTCGTCGCCGTCGTTGACACCGAACGCCTGGGTCGACGCGGCGCCCGGCACCATCAGATGGAACACCTTGCCGTCGGAGCGCTTGAGGAATCCCTCAGTGGTCCCGCCGGAGTTGGTGGCAAATCCGGCCACGTCGCCCAGGTTGTTGATGGCCGCGGCGGTCACCCCGGTGTCGCCACCCACGTTGACGGTCCGGAACCGGTGATGGGCGATGTCGTAGGTGAACCCGTGGGCGTTGCCCTTGCCGTCGTTGTAGAAGCCGACGGCGACGTCGGCCGTGTTGATCCCCAGCAGCTGGTCGAACTTGGGCTTGGCGTTGTTGTTGGTGGGGAAGTCGACGGTCCTGGCCCGGCGCCGCTTCAGCTCATAGAAGCCGTGGTTGGCCCCGTTGCCATCGACCCAGAAGCCGACGGTGTCGCGCATTCCGTTGATCCCGGTCACCTGCGTCTGGGCCGAGCCCGGGACGTTCTCGTTGTGATAGCTGCCCTGGCCGTAGGGCTTGGTGAGGACATAGCCGCGGTTGGGATGGTCCTTTTGGCCCGAGCCGAAGTAGCCGGCGATGACGCCGGAGTTGTTGATGCCGAGCAGCTGGTTGAACGTGGTGTCGCGGTTGTCGTTGAGTGTCTGGAACGCGTAGTTGCCGCTAACGTCCGGCGGCGTGGTCGCCGCCAGCGACGGCGCCGCCAGGCCGGCGCACGCCAGCGCCGAAGCCGTGACGGCAGCCGCCCCCCGCGCCCACCGACCGAACCCGCGGCCCTCGGTGGGGCCCCCAATCACGCTGCGCATGTCTACCTCCGGCTGGTTGTGAGAAATGGACGGCGCCGAACCACCCCAGCGTCGCTTCCAGTGATACTCCTGGACCCAGCCCGCCCTGCCTATAGAGCAACCGCTCAGAAAATGGGCGACAACGTTTACCGGTGTTTAGGCGGGTTTAGTCGGCCGGGCGCCCGGCGGAGGTGGTGAAGGCACCTCCGGCCACCGCGGCTCGCACCAGCCGGGGCGCGAGGACCCGCAGCGCGGCGAAGGCGCCGTAGTAGCGCGGCACGTAGCGCTCCGCCCGCCCGCCCGGCCCAGCCTCCAGGATCGCCTCGGCCACCACCTCAGGCGCCGACACCATCCAGCGCGTGATCCTTCTGGCGGTCAGCTCGGCGGCCGGGAAGCCCTCGGTGGCGATGTAGCCGGGCAGCACCAGCCCCACGTGGACGCCGTGCGGCCGCTCCTCGCCGAACAGGCCGTCGCTCCAGCCGGCCAGGGCGAACTTGGCGGCCGAGTAGGCGGCCGCTCCCGGTCGCGCCACCCGGGCCGACGTGCTGGCCACGTTGACGATGGCCACGCGCCGGGCCGGGGCCCGGGCCGCGGTGGCCCGCAGCAGCGGCAGCAGCGCCTCGGTCAGTCGCACCGGCGCCTCAAAGTTGATCCTCATGTGCTGATCGACGTTGTCCCACCCGTCGTCGGCAAACGCGCCCGGCCACCGCGCGCCGGCGTTGTTGACCAGCAGATGGAGCTCACCGTGCTCGCGCTCCACCGTCTCCCGGATCCGTCCCGGGGTCTTGAGATCAACCAGGTCGGCGGCGATGACGCTGGCGGCGCAGCTCAGCTGGGACACCAGCGCCCGCAGCCGCTCCTCCCGGCGGGCGACGAGCACCAGCCGCGCATCCGGCTCCCGCGCCAGGCGGCGCGCCGTGGCCTCGCCGATCCCGCTGGAGGCGCCGGTGATGAGAGCAACAAAGGCCATCGGCGGAGGAGCCTACCGGGGTCCTGGTGAGCGACTCCCGGGTAGGTTGACGGGGGTGAGCCGGAGCACCATCGCTCTCCTCAGCGTGCCGATCGTGACCGGCGTGATCGGCTATGTCACCAACTGGACCGGTGTCCTCATGCTGTTTCACCCGGTCCGCTTCCGCGGCTGGCGCATGCCGTGGCTGCTGGCGGTGGCCCGGCTGCTCCCCCGCCGGATCCAGCAGATCCCGGGGCTGATGATCGGCGGTATCGGCTGGCAGGGGATCGTGCCCTCCCGCGCGGCCAAGATGGGCAGTCTGGCCGTCGACAGCGGCATCGCCAAGCTCGGCACCCCCCGGGAATTCTTCGCCGAGCTGGAGCCGGACAAGATCGCCGAGCAGATCATCCTGTCGGCCCGGGCCGAGCTGCCGCTCATCGTCGACGGGATCATGGAGCGCGAGCAGCCCCGGCTGTGGCGCGAGCTCCCGTCCCAGATCAAGGAGCTCATCCGCCAGCGGGTGCTGGACCAGCTGCCCCAGGTGGTGCGCGAGCTGACCGCCCAGATCGGCGATCACATCGACGAATTGGTCGACGTCAAGCTGATGGTGATCAAGCGGTTTGATCCGGAGCTGGCCAACCGCGTGTTCCTGGACATGGGGCAGCGCGAGCTGCGCTTCATCAAGAACTTCGGCTTCGTGTTCGGCTTCGCGCTCGGCATCCCGGTGGCCGTGCTGACCCACTTCGTGACCGCGTGGTGGTTGCTGCCGATCCTGGGGGTAGTGGTCGGCTATGTCACCAACTGGGTGGCGCTGTGGATGATCTACGAGCCGGCCGACCCTGAGCACTGGGGGCCGATCAGGATGCAGGGCCTGTTCATCCGCCGTCAGCACGACGTGGCCGAGGTCTATGCCGAGATCGTCGCGGACGAGATCCTCACCGTGGCCGAGTTCGGCCGTGAACTGCTGCACGGCCCCCAGGCAGACCGGACGCGGACGCTGATCGAGCAGGCGCTGCGGCCGGCGGTCGACCGCGCCACAGGACCGGCCCGCACCGCCGTCAAGGTCGCCCTGGGGGAGCGCGGATACGCGTCGATCCGCGAGTCGTTTGCCACCGAGCCCGTCGACCAGATGATGGAGCCGCTCACCGACCCCCGGTTCAGCGCCGGCCAGAGCCGCACCATGCGGCGCCTGATCACCGATCGACTCCGCGAGATGGCACCCGCTGATTTCGCCGACCTCCTGCGCACCGCCACCCGGGAGGATGAGTGGCTGTTGCTGCTGCACGGCGCCGTCCTCGGTCTGGCCGGGGGCTTCATCCACCTGGCGATCTTCGGATGAACGAGACTGACCCTCTGCTTCAGGGTGAGGTCATCAATGACGCCGACGTCGTCGACGAGCGCGGGCTGTCCCTGGAATCGCAGCTGGTCGCCACCGCTCCGGCCCTCGTCCGCGTGGCCGGCGGGGTCTGGTGGCGGGCGGCCAAGTGGGGTATGGGGGCGTCGGCCCGCACCGGCCTCCGGGCTGCCCGGGCCGCCGCCGACCCCCTGCTGCCCGGCCGGGCGCTGGATGACCTGGTCCGCGAGCTGCGCGGGTACGCCCGAGACCTGCTGGGGATCAGCGACCTGGAGCAGCGCGTGAGCGCGCTGATGCCGGCCTCGCCGCCGGCGCACCGGCCGGAGCGGACCGCGCTCCGGGCCCGCGGCGCCCGCCTGCTCCGGGCCTCGGCTGAGCTCGACGGCCACCACGCCATCCACCCCGCGTTCGCCCGCATCCTCACCGAGCTGGCCCCGGATGAGGCCCGGATCCTGCGCCTGCTCACCACCGACGGACCGCGGGCCGCCGTCGACGTCCGCGCCGCCAACCTGATTGGGGTCGGCTCACAGCTGATCGCCGGAGGGTTCAGCATGATCGGCGCCGAGGCCGGGGTCCGGCACCGGGACCGCGTGCCGGCTTATCTCAACAACCTGGAACGTCTTGGGCTCATCTGGTTTGCGCAGGAGCCGATCGACGATCCGGCCGCCTATCAGGTCCTGGAGGCGCAACCGGAGGTGATGGAGGCGATGGGCCGCGCGTCCCGGGCGCGGGCGGTCCAGCGGCGCATCCAGCTGACCCCGTTCGGCGACGATTTCTGCACGGTGTGCCTGCCGCTGGACATCGCCGAGGTGGAGGCGCTGTCGGGCCCGGAGACTGAGGATCAGGTGTAGACCCGCACGGCCAGCTCCAGCTCAAACCGGCGTTCGGGATCGTCCAGCCGCTCGCCGAGCAGCTCGCGCAGCCGGGCGACGCGGTAACGGACCGTCTGCGGATGGACGTGGAGCTGGGCGGCGACCCGCGGGGTGTGCCGCTGGTGGGCCAGCCAGGCCCCGAGCGTCCGCAGCAGGCGATCCCGCTCCCCGGCGGGAAGGTCCGCCAGCGGCGCCAGGCATCGCTCGGCCAGCGCCCGGGCGAGCTGGCGGTCCTGAAGGAGGATGAGCGTGGCCAGATGGTCCACCGCCCGCGCCGGCCCTGAGCCGCCGCCGACCCGTCCCTCGCTGACCAGCGAGAGCGTCAGACGCGCCCAGGCCAGCGAGCGGGGGGCGTCGGCCGGAGCGACGCTGGGGCCGAGGGCGGCCGGTTCGTCGCCGACGGCGCGGTTGATGGCCTCCCGGCGGCCGGGGCCATCCGGATCCGGCACCACCAGCCAGGCTCCGGCGCGGTCGGCGCCGGCCAAAACGTCCAGATCCAGCCGGCGGGCCACCGCCCCGGCATCGTCGGCGCCCAGGACCAGGATGGCCAGCCGGCGAGGCAACGGCCAGCCGGCCAGCTCGGCCGCCCGCGCCACGGCCTCGGCGTCGGGGCCCTCCGGGTCCAGCAACGCGGCCGCCAGTCGGCGGCGCCGGCGCTCCCGCTCGCCCGCCTGATCGGAGGCCATCCGCAGGTAGCCCTCCACCACATCGCCGGCCAGCTCGTCGCCGTAGACGAAGATGGCCTCGGCCAGCGAGATCGCCACCGGAGCTGACACCCCGGCAGCGATGGCGACATCCGCGGCCCCCCGCCAGGCGGCCCGGATGCCCAGGCGAAACGCCGCCCGTAGATCGTCGAGGTTGCGGCCGGACTGGAACTCCGCCTCCCCCAGCCGGCGCCACAGCTCGTCCGTCTCCCGGGCCGGCGGGGCGCCCTGCTCCACGGCGTCGAGAAACGCCCGGATCGCCTGCTCCACACCAAGCCGCAGCGCCATGCCCTCCGGAGCATCGAAAACCGGCCCGTACACCGGACTGCCCGCCTGCACGGCGGAGATGATCCCGTCGACCAACGAGCCGAGGCGATCGCGGACGACCGCCACCGTTGCCTCCGGGAGCGGCTCCGTCGACCACGCGCTCATTATCAAATTGTGACAAATCATCCGTGCCAGGAAGTGGTGTAAGGGCGCAGATACGTCGCCGGGTGCAGCCGTACCGTGGTGCGCAGCGATGGCCCGCCGGAGCATCACCCAGACCCACCAGCGCATCGCCCAGCTCGGCTGGGAGCCCGACTACCACCAGCCCGTGGTGCGCTACCCCACCCGGTACCGGTTCCCGCATAAGGCCAAGGACCCGATGCGCCAGATCATGCGCGAGTACCTGCCGATGGAGCTGGAGAAGGATGAGCGGGTCTACGGCGGCCATGACGCGGCGGTGCGGGCGGGCATGCCGGAGAAGGCCCACCAGCGCTGGCTGGAGATCCTCAAGCCGTTCATCGTGATCACCAACTACGCCGAGGTCGCCGCCGGGCGGTGCATGTCGATGCTGATGAGCGCGGTCCCCAACAACGAGCTGCGCAACGGCTACCACGTGCAGTTCGTCGACGAGATCCGTCACACCGGGATGCAGATGGCGCTCGCCCGCTGGTACGCCCAGAACGTCCCGGATCCGGCGGGTTGGCATCTGGGTCCGAAGGCATTCTCCGGCTCGGTGCTCACCAATCCGGGGCTGAACATGCTCTCGCACTTCATGGTGGGGGATCCCATCCAGTGCGCGTTCACCCTCCAGGTGGTGGCCGAGACCGCGTTCACCAACGTGGTGTTTGTGGCCACGCCAGACGTGGCCGCCCGCAACGGGGACTTCACCCTGCCCACCACGTACCTGAGCGTCCAGTCCGACGAGGCTCGCCACATCTCCAACGGCTACGCCACCCTGCTGACCGTCCTCCAGGACGACCACAACGCCCCGCTGATTGAGCGTGACCTGCAGCAGGCGTTCTGGATCAACCATGCCTTCATCGACGTGTTCAGCGCGGTCGTCATCGAGTACTTCAGCCGCGACCGGTCCGATCCGGAGTCGTTCTTGGACAAATGGGACCGCTGGGTGCGCGACGACTGGCACCGGGCCTACATCATGAAGCTGGGCAAGCTGGGCCTCGACATCCCGCCGGACATGTTCGAACGGGCCCGCGAGCGGTTGGTCGCCGGCCTGCACCACCGCCACGCCGTGCTCGCCTTCTCCGCCTGGCCACTCAGCTTCTGGCGCTTCGATCCCCTGGACGAGCGGGATTTTGAGTGGTTTGAATCCAAGTATCCGGGCTGGTACGCCGAGTACGGCGCATTTTGGGAGGCGTTTCGCCAGGGCGCCGATCCGCGCAACGGCTTCCTGCCGCTGGACCTGGTCAACCTGGCCCCGCCGTTCTGCTGGACGTGTCAGGGCTCCTGCGTCTCCGAAGCCAACCGGGTGCATCGCATCGTCGCCGACCGGACCCGGTTCTACTGCTCCGCTGAGTGCCGGTGGTTGGATGAGTCCAACCCCGGCCGCTACACCGGGGACCGCAACTACCTGGACCGCTACCACGGCTGGGAGGCCTCGGAGGTGGTGCGGGACCTGGGGTTCGTCCGCGCCGACGGGGAGACCCTCATCGCTCAACCGCACCTGAGCGAGGAGCGGCGCTGGACGTTGTCGGACCTGCGGGCCCATGACTGCCGCCTGGTCAGCCCCAACATCCGCGTGGCCCGGGAGCTGGGGCTCCCCTCCGGCGACTGGTCGTGAGCCCGCGCATCCGGTTTGAGCCGCTGGGCGAGTCGATCGAGTGCTCCGCCGGGGAGACGGTGCTGGATGCCGCGTTCCGGCAGGGCTACAACCTGGCGCACGGGTGCCGGGAGGGCCAGTGCTCGGCCTGTAAGTGCTTCGTCTCGGAGGGCGACTCCGAACTGCGGCCCTACTCCACGTTTGCGCTCTCCGACGCGGAGCGCTCCGGCGGCTACACGCTCATGTGCCGGGCTCTCCCCGAGTCCGACCTGGTGGTGGAGCTGCTGCATCACGACCCAGACAACTACCGGCTGGAGAACCCGATTACGGAGCGGACCGCGGTGGTGAGCGCGGTCACCGACCTCACCGTGGACATCGTGCTGCTGACGCTGACGGTGAGCGACGATTTCAGCTGGACGCCGGGTCAATACGTCGACCTCCACGCCGGCGGAGTGACCCGGGCGTTCTCGATCGCCAATCTGCCGTCCGATCCACCTGTCCGGGTGGAGCTCCTCATCCGGCGCTACCCGGGCGGTCGGCTGTCCGGGCGACTGGGGACCGAGATCGTGACCGGCACCGAGGTGCGGGTGACCGGACCGTACGGCGCGCTCCGCCTGCGAGACCCGGAGCGGCCGATTGTGATGATCGCCGGCGGCTCGGGGCTGGGCCCGGTGCTGGCCCTGGTGCGTCAGCTGGCGGCGCTGGGGCGGCGGCCGGCCCGGTTCTACTTGGCCGCTCGCGAGCCGTTCCTGCTGGACGAACTGCGGGAGCTGGGATGCGATCCCATCCTGGTCCGGGGGCGGGAGATGGCGCAGTCCCTCCGGGTGGACGGCGACCACGATGTGTACATGTGCGGGCCGCCGGGGCTGCTGGACGCCGCCGAGGCGGCGCTGACCGCCGGCGGAGTCGACCCCGCCCGGATCTTCACCGACCGGTTCACCGCCTCCGCCGATTCCGGAGCGGCTCCGGTTGCGGAGGGGGTGTCCGAGCGCGCCTTCGCCTGGTTTGCGCCGGCGGCCCGTCGGGCGACCCTGTACGAGGACGTCACCGTCGACACCCAGCCCTCCATCCATCGCCACCTCAGCCGGGGCTGGCCGGTCAGCTTCGCCGACGGGCGGGGCATGTGGGACGACGGCTCCACCGCGCTGCGGTGCGCGGATTGGTTCGGGTTCCGGGACCCCGGCCAGCAATGGGAGCGGACCTTCTACCAACGAGCCACCGCCGTCGAGCGTCAGCTGGAAGGGGCGCTGCGCTCGGCGGCTGAGCAGGGGCTGATCGACGATTTCAGCCCCCGGTGGCGCGAGTTCCTGGCGACCAGCCTGCAGGTCCCGGCGTTCGTGGAGCACGGCCTGTGGTTTGCCCTGGCCACCGCCGCGCGGGATTGCCTGTCGGACTCGGTGGCCACCTGCGTCTGTCTGCAGGCGGCCCACAAGCAGCGCTCCGCCCAGGCAATCGTCCTGTACGCCATGGACCTGGAGCCCTACCTGGGCCGGGAGCTGCCGATCAGCGCCGCCCGGGAGGCGTTCCTGCGCGAGCCGGCCTGGCAGCCGACCCGCCGGTACCTGGAGCGGCTGGCCGCCACCGCGGACTGGGGCGAGGTGGTGATCGCCGCCAACCTGTGCTTTGAACCCGTGGTGGGGACGCTCATTCGCCGGGAGCTGGGGACGCGGTCGGCGGCCGCCAGTGGCGATGTGGTC
This sequence comes from uncultured Solirubrobacteraceae bacterium, assembly GCA_963753235.1. Classification (GTDB taxonomy): domain Bacteria; phylum Actinomycetota; class Thermoleophilia; order Solirubrobacterales; family Solirubrobacteraceae; genus Palsa-465. The sequence continues at coordinate 556,246 of CAVWBJ010000004.1, forward strand.
ACGCCGATGCTGGCCCGGGCGGCAACCCAGGAGTGGGAGTGGACGCGAGCTTGGACGGTGGCGCTGGCGCGCTTTTTGATGCCGGACAACCGGGCGGTCATCGAGCGGTGGCTCCAGGACTGGATGCCCGGGGCGATGGAGGCCGCGGCGGCGCTGGCGCCGCAGGCCGTCGCGTCGGTCCGAGGCTACGCCGACGCCATGGTGCGCGACGCCCTGGAGGCGACGACGGGCGAGGTGCCGCGCGCCCCCACCCGCCCGGCGACCGTGAACGCCGCCCCGGCTGGCGACGGCCAGCGGGCCGCCGCCTCGGGCAGCCATGACCACGTGGGCATCGTGATGGCCAAGAGCGCCGAGGGCGACGCGGTGGCTCGGTGGTTTGCCGGGCGGGCCGAGGTGCTGGAGCAGCCCTCGTTCTGGGAGATCCGTGCGCCCGGCCGCCTGGTCATCCCCTACGCCGAGATCTCAGACGAGCTCGGGTACGCCGTCGACGCGTACTCCATCCAGCACGAGATGTCGACCCACTACGGGCGCATGGTGGCCACCGACGACGCACTGATGCTGTTCTCCGACCCCACCGTGGCGATGGAGCATCTGCTGTCATGACCGCCGAGCGCTGCCCCGGGACCCGCGCCACGGGCTGGCTGGTCGCCCTGGATCGACTGGCGGTCGTCCACTGGGCGCGGGTGCGCATCCTGGCGATGGCGATCACCCGGCGGTTTGACCCGGCGGCCGCGCAGGACCTGGAGGCCACCCTGGAGCTCGCCGTCCGTGATCCTCACGGGAGGCCGACCACCCGCTACGCGGTGGGCATCTCGGCCGGCCGTTGCGTGGTCCGCCCGGGAGCGGCCGAGACCGCCGGCGCGCGGGCGGCGGTCGGCTTCGACGATCTGGTCCGGCTGGCCGGCGGGGGTATCGGCTGGCCTGAGCTGTTCTCCAGTGGCCGGTTTGAGCTGACCGGCGACCCGTTCCTCGCCCTGCGCTTCGCCGGCCTGTTCCGCCTGCCCGTGGCGCTCGGCCCGGGCCAAACCGGCGCCCTGCGCCCTCCGGACGCGTCCCCAGCCCTCAGTTCACCCCCTCGGCGAAGGTGGAGTTGGGCTCGCTGCCGGCCGGGACGACGCTCTGCGCCAGGGGCAGGCGCGGCCGGACGATCACGCAGTAGTAGCGGGACCGGTACCGGCTCGGAACACACGTCCGGTACAGCACGCCGTCCTGGACGATGAATGTGTCCGTGTGATCGGCGTTGACCCGGAACTCCGCGGGCGCCCGATCGCCGATGTAGGCGGCGGCGCGGGCGGCCACGTCGTTGAGCACCCGCTGGTCAGAGACGATCCCGGCGTGGCGGACGGCGCCGATCGCCAGGAGCATGGCGGTGAGCAGCGCCACCACCCCGGTCCCCGCGTAGTTGCGCGCCACCTGAATCGGCATATCCGGACGGACCCGGCGCACCAGCCGGCCCGCCACCGGTGCCAGCAGGAGGACCCCCAGGAGGTTGAGGATCAGCCCGGCGAGCACCCCGCCGCCAAAGCTCTGGCTGTCGCCGACGAAGGGGCGAATCCGAGCGATCACGCCGTCGGCGACGACCGCCAGGACGAACGCGGGCCACAGCAGAGCGCCCCGCCAGCGCCAGCGCGCTCGGTGCAGCCAGGCACCGTCCATGCTCCAGAGACTATTAGTCAGCTTGGAGGTTGGCCGCACTGGCCGGGCGTCCCAACTCGCCCATCGCCGACCGGCGTGCCGCCCCCGGAGGTCAGCGCCACCGCCACGCTCGCCTGGCGTAGGCTGGTGGGACGATGCAGGAGCTTTGGGTCTGTCAGCTGGGAGCGGTGGACTACCGGCAGGCGCTCGCCCTCCAGGAGCGGGTGCGCGCCGCCCGCCAGGAGGAGGCGGTGCCCGATGTGATGCTGGTGCTGGAGCATCCGCCGGTCTACACCCGCGGCCGGCGGTCTGGTCCGGGCGAGCTGCCGATGACCGAGGAGTGGTACCGGGAGCAGGGGATTGACATCGTCGACGTCGACCGAGGCGGCAAGATCACCTATCACGGTCCGGGGCAGCTGGTCGGCTATCCCATCGTGCGCGTCGACGACGTCCTGGAATACGTCCGGACGCTGGAGCGAGGCCTGGTGGAGGCCCTGCAGGCCGAGGGCGTGGCCGGGGTGCGAGCGCGGCCACAGGACGGCCCTGACTACACCGGCGTCTGGGTGGAGAACCGGAAGATCGCGTCGATCGGCGTGCATCTCGCCCGCGGGGTGACCACGCACGGCTGGGCGGTCAACGTGGAGAACGACCTGCGGCCGTTTGAGTGGGTGGTGGCCTGCGGGCTGGCCGGCGTCCAGATGACGTCGCTGATCGCCGAGACCGGCCGGCCGGCCGGGCAGATGCGCTGCTTTCGCAAGCGGGCGGCCTACGAGGTGGCCCGGGCGCTGGGACGCCGCCAGCGCCTGGTCAGTCCAACCCGGCTGGAGGCAGCGGTGGCCGCGATCGGCGCCCCCGCCTGACCGAGCCAGGTCGGCGACCAGCGTGGGATAGCCTTAAACCTGTGCCAACTCGTTCACGCGCCAACCCCGGAGGCATCGCGGATGTCCTGACGGTCATGGGAACCGAGGCGCTGCCGCATAAAAGCCGCAAGCCACCGTGGTTCAAGGTGCCCGCGCCCGGCGGCCAGCGCTACCGGGAGCTCAACGAGCTGATTGAGTCCGAGAACCTGCATACGGTGTGCCGGGAGGCGGCCTGCCCCAACATCGGGGAGTGCTGGCAGCGCGGTACGGCCACGTTCATGATCCTCGGCGACACCTGCACCCGCCGCTGTGGCTTCTGCAACGTGAAGACCGGCAAGCCGACCTGGAACGACCCGCTGGAGCCCGCTCGGGTGGCCCGCAGCGTCGCCAAGATGGGTCTCCGCCACGCCGTGATCACATCCGTCGACCGCGACGACCTCCCGGACTACGGAGCCTCCGCCTTCGTCGGCGTCATCCGGCAGATCCGCCACCAGTCGCCCCAAACCAAGATCGAGGTCCTCACGCCGGACTTCCGCGGCTCAGAGATGCCGCTGGCCAAGGTCATCGCCGAACGCCCCGACGTGTTCAACCACAACGTGGAGGTCGTCCCCCGGCTCTACCCGGTGGCGAGACGCGGCTCCACCTGGGAGCGCTCCAAGCGAGTCCTGCGCAACGCCAAGGAATACGGAGGCGACGAGGTCACCACCAAGTCCGGGCTCATGGTGGGGCTGGGCGAGACCTTCGACGAGATGGTGCAAGCCCTGGCACAACTTAGGGAGAACTTCGTTCAGGTGCTTACCGTGGGTCAATACCTGCGTCCCACGGAGCGGCACCTGCCGATCGTCCGCTATTGGCATCCAGATGAATTCGCACAGCTTGAGCAGGCGGCCTATGAGCTGGGGTTTGAGCACGTGGCGGCCGGGCCGCTGGTGCGCAGCAGCTATCACGCCGACCAGCACATTGCCCAGACCGAGCCCGGCGTGGGGCCGTTGAGGGAGATCGCATGAGCAGGAAACGGTTGGTCTTCATTCTCTTGGCGGCGCTGGCGCTGACCGTGATCCTGGCCCCCGCGGCGTTCGCGGCCGCGGGCGGCGGGTCGGCCGGGTTCTCCGGCGGCGGTGGAGGGGGCGGAGGCGGCGGCGGCGGCGGTGGCTTCGCTCTCTACATCCTGTTCCAGCTGCTGTTCCGGATCGCGCTGATCGGCCACGGTCTCGGCCTGCTCATCCTCGTCGCGCTCGGCCTGATGTGGTGGTTTGCCACCCGCGGGATGCCGAAGCTCCAGGAGTGGATGGCCACCCGCGCCGCCCAGCGCAGCGGCAGCAAACGGCGTAACTCCAAGCGTGAGCGCCGGGTGGAGCTGGCCGCCGCCGAGGCAGCCGAGGACGACCCGGACTTCGCCCCGGACCATGTCCGCGCATCGGCCAAGCAGCTGTTCCTGGACATCGAGCACGCCTGGGACACCGGCGACCGCACGCGCATGCAGCGTCTGGTGTCCCCCGACCTGCTCGCCGAATGGGACCGGCGGCTGGACGACTTCGATCGCCGGGGCTGGCGCAACCGGGTGGAGCCGCTGGGCGAGCCGATGGTTGAGTACGTCGGTCTGACCCACACCGGCGATGCCGCCACCGACCACGTGGTGGTCCGCATCGACGCCCGGGTCAAGGACTACGTCGTCGACCGATTTGGGCATCATCTGAAGCGGACTGGAACCGTGAGCGAGGTCACCCGCATCCGCGAGTTCTGGACCCTGACCAAGCGGGACGGACGCTGGATTCTGGCCTCCATCGAGCAGGGCGCGGAGGGTAAGCACGCGCTGGAGGATCAGATCGTGGCCTCCGCCATCTCCGACGACACCGGGATGCGCGACGAGGCTCTGATTGAGGGCGCGGTGGCCGACCAGGTGCCGGATGGGGTCAAGATCGCCGAGGTGGCCGACCTCCAGTACGAGGGCGACGCCCATGCGGCGGCGATGGACCTCAGCCTGGCCGACGGCCGCTTCGCCCCCGATGTCCTGGAGGTGGCCGCCCGCCGGGCCGTTGCCGCGTGGGCCCAGGCGGTGGACGGCGACGACGCCATCCTCAACCGCGTGGCCACTCCGACCGCTCGCCGGGAGCTGCTGTACGCCGGCGACACCAGCGGCACGGTGCGACTGGTGGTGCGCGGGCCGAAGGTCAGCCGAATCCGGATCGTCAACCTGGACGCGGCGGCCGAGCCGGCGACGATGACCGTGGAGGTCGACATCACGGGCAACCGCTACGTCGAAAACCGGGACACGACGGCGGTGCTGGCCGGCAGCCGCACCCGCCGGACGAGCTTCACCGAGCGCTGGACCCTGGCACTGACCGAGGACGAGCGTCAGCCCTGGCGGATAGTGTCGGCGAACGCGCCCGTCGGGCTCGTCTAGCGCCCGCATCCCACCGTAACCTTGGCGGGCCCGTGTTTCCCGCCAAGGACAACCTCCCGCTCCAGCGGACCCCATTCGTGACGCTGGCGCTCATGCTGGCCAACGTGGTGGTGTTCGTCCTGGGCGCGGGACGGCCGACCAGCTTCAGCGCCGGCACCGTGTTCACCAGCATGTTCATCCAGACCTCGGTGCTCCAGCTGCTGGGCAACATCTGGTTTCTGTGGCTGTTTGGCAGCTCGCTGGAGGATGCCATGGGCCCGGTACGTTTCCTGGCCTTCTACATCGCCGGCGGTCTGGTGGCGCTCGGGGTGACCGCGGCCGTCCACCCGGGATTGTCCGCCCCCACCGCGGGCGCCGGGGGGGCGGTGGGGGCGCTGGTCGGCGGCTACCTGCTGCTGTATCCCCGGGCCCGCATCCTGGCCCTGTCGCTCATCCCGTTCTTCTCCGGGGTTGCCGAGATCCCGGTGCCGGTGATGGTGGTGCTGTGGGTGGCGATGCAGTCGGCGTTCGCCGCCGCCGGGTTCATCGGCGGAGGCGCGGTTGCCTACGTCTCCTGGGTGGGTGGGTTCGCGTTTGGCCTGGCCGCCGGGAGACCGCTGGCCACCCGCCGCAAGCCGACACCACCGACCGCGGCCGCCTACCGGTGAGGTTCCTGCTGCTGGGGGTGGTGCTGGTGTTCGCGGCCGGGATCGGCGGCCTGACCGTGCGCGACATCGCCGATCATGGCGTGACCTGGCTGGACGTCCTGGCGCTGCTGGTGGTCCTGCTGTTCGCCACCGGGATCGTCGGTGCGCTACTGCACCGGCCCCGGGACTAAACCGGGCGGACCAGGAAGTGCGCCGGCCGGGTGGGATCGGTGCGCATCATCCGCGTCTCCCCGGTCCGGACGAAGCCGAGGCGCTCGTAGAACGGCGTCGGATCCCCGGGACGGGTGGCGACGCCGAGGCGCAGGAACCGGGCCCCGCGGGCCGCCGCCCAGCCGCGGACCTGGGTGACCAGGCGTTCCCCCAGGCCGAGTCGCCGGGCGGCCGGATCGACCCACATGCCCCACAGCTGGGCAATCCCGCGCTCCCGGTCAAACCAGCGCCCGGCGCCCATGCCCAGCCAGTCCTCACCGCGCACGGCCACGTAGATGACGAGGTGGTCGGCGACCGCGCTCTGATGGGCCAGCTCGGCCCAGTGTGACCCCGGAAGCTCGGCCTCCTGCTCCGCGGCCACGGCGAACGCCTCCGGGCTCTCGCTCAGAGCCCGCAGCCGCAGCGCGCGCAGGCGGGACGCGTCGCCCGCCCGCACCGCCCGCACGGCCACGGCCGCGGTCAATCGACCAGAGCGACCTCGATGCGCTCAAACCGGGCGAAGCGCCATAGGTCGTCGACGCGCTGGTGCACGGCCGGAGCGTGCACGTCCTGCAGGCCCTCGGTGCCGAACTGCTCCACGTTGAATGAGGCCAGCGCCGTGCCGTAGGCCATGGCATTGCGCAGCACCTCCGGCTCATGCAGCTGGTCGATGTGCTTGGCGATGAAGCCGACGAACCCCCCGGCAAACGTGTCCCCGGCGCCGGTGGGATCGACCACCTCATGCAGGGGGTAGGCGGGCAGGGCGAAGAAGTCGTCCTGGGTGATGAGCGCCGAGCCGTACTCGCCCTGCTTGGCGACCACCATGGAAGGCGGGGTGGGACCCGTATTGAGTACCTCATGCGCCGCGGAGATCAGGTTCGGCTTCGACGTCAGCTGGCGCAGCTCCTCGTCGTTCAACACCAGGCAATCGACGCGGCCGATGATGTCCAGCAGCTCGTCGCGGGCGATGTCGATCCACAGGTTCATGGAGTCCAGCGCCACGAACTTTGCGGCCTGACACTGCTCCCGGACCTGGAGCTGGAGCCCCGGCTGAATGTTGGCCAGAAATAGGACGTCGGCGTTCTGCGAGTCGGCCGAGAGCTTGGGCTGGAAGTGCTCAAACACGTTGAGCTGGGTGTCCAGCGTGTCCCGAGTGTTGAGGTCCCAACCGTATTTGCCCTTCCAGAAGAACGTCCGGCCCCCGGCCACGCGTTCCACATCGTCGACGTTGGTGCCCCGCGTCTGGAGGATGGCCATCTCCTCGTCACCGAAGTCGTCGCCGACCGGCCCCACAATCCGGACCTGATCCAGCAGCGACGCGGCGAGGGCAAAGTGGGTGGCGGCACCCCCCAGCATCCGGTCCCGCTCGCCGAACGGGGTCTGGACCGCGTCAAACGCGATGGATCCGACAACCGTGATGCTCACGCCGCCACCTGCTCGCCCAGGCCGGCGGCCTCGCGCAGCGTCTCGGCCAGGTCGGTCTGCTCCCAGGAGAAGCCGTCGCGGCCGAAATGGCCGTAGGCGGCGGTCTGCCGGTAGATGGGACGATGCAGGTCCAGCCGCTGGCGAAACGCGGCTGGGCGCAGGTCGAAGTGATCGGAGACCAGCCCCTCGATCCGCTCCGGCGACAGCCCGTCGGCCTCGGTGCCAAACGTCTCCACCATCACCGACACCGGACGGGCCACCCCGATGGCGTAGGCCACCTGGACCTCGGCCCGGTCGGCCAGCCCGGCGGCGACGATGTTCTTGGCCACATAGCGGGCGGCGTAGGCGGCGGAGCGGTCGACCTTGGAGGGATCCTTGCCGGAGAAGGCCCCGCCGCCGTGGCGGGCCATGCCGCCGTAGGTGTCGACGATGATCTTGCGCCCGGTCAGGCCGGCGTCTCCGACCGGGCCGCCGATGACGAACCGGCCGGTGGGGTTGACCAGGAAGTCGGCCCGCAGGGCGGGCTCGTCAAACAGGTCGGCCGGGAGCGTCGGCAGCACCACGTGCTCCCACAGGTCCTCGCGGATCTGATCGGCGGCCACGCCCTCGGCGTGCTGGGTGGAGATGAGCAGCTTCTCCACCGCCGCCGGACGCCCGTCGACGTAGCGGACGCTCACCTGGGTCTTGCCGTCCGGACGCAGGTAGTCCAGCCCGCCGTCCTTCCGCACCTGGGACAGGCGCTCGGCCAGCCGGTGGGCCAGCGAGATCGGGAGCGGCATGAGCTCCGGCGTCTCCCGGGTGGCATAGCCGAACATCATCCCCTGGTCGCCCGCGCCGGCGATGTCGAACTCATCCCCGGCGGCGCTGGAGGCGCGGCGCTCGTAGGCCTCGTCAACGCCCTGAGCGATGTCCGGCGACTGCTTGTCCAGCGCGTTGAGGACGGCGCAGGAGTCGGCGCTGAAGCCGAGGCCGGCATCGGTGTAGCCGATCTGACGGATCGTCTCCCGGGCGATGTCCTGGACATCGAAGCTGGCGGTGGTGGAGATCTCTCCGGAGACGACGACCAGACCGGTGTTGACCAGCGTCTCACAGGCGACGCGGCCGTTGGGGTCCTGCTCCAGGACCGCGTCCAGGACGCTGTCGGAGATCTGATCCGCCACCTTGTCCGGATGTCCTTCGGTGACCGATTCCGAGGTGAACAAGAACTGCCTTGTGGGAGCGGCCATCGGCGGCCTCGCTTTCTGCTCTCTAGCTCGTTTCGCGGCGGTCGCGCAGGTTAGCGGCCCAGCGCCGGCGGGCGCGGTTGCCCCCTACTGAACCGAGGGTGTATGTTCGGCCGATCACGCAGGATCGCCCGGCCACGCAGGTGCCGGTAACGCGGCCCCGCCCACCCCGCGACGATCGAACCCATCCCCACCCGGGAGGACGACGTGCCCATACCCACCGAGCTGGTCGGATCACTGCCCCGGCCCATGACGCTCCAGCAGGCCTACGCTCTGTATGACGAGGGCAAGATCGCCTTGCCGGAGCTGCAGGCGGCCCAGGACGCCGCCGCCGAGGACTCCATCAAACGGTTGGAGGCCACCGGTGAGCCGATCGTGACCGACGGTGAGCAGCGCGAGTCCAGCTTCGCCACCTACAACCTCACCGACACGCTGGCCGGGACCGGCCTGGCCGACGGGTTGGCCGGGGACGGGCAGTTCTTCGCCATCTTCGACGACGGCCACCACCGCCAGCTCCCGCGGCTCACCTCAGGGCCGTTCCGCTACAAGACCTACGCCTCGGAGTTCGTGGCCAAGAACCGGCAGATCGCCAGCCACCCGGTCAAGCAGGCGGTCATCTCGCCGTCGATGATGATGCTGCTGTACCCGCTGGACGGCGAGATCCCGGGATACCCACGTGACCAGTTCCTCCAGGACTGCGTCAACGAGGCCGAGAAGGACATTCGGCAGTGCTTCGATGCGGGCGCGGTCCGGGTGTCGATCGACTTCACCGAGGGTCGGCTGGCCAACAAGAACGACGCCCGCAACCCCTGGACGGGCAAGAACATGCTCCAGGAGTTCATCGACCTCAACAACCAGCTCCTGGACCGGTTCACCGCCGAGGAGCGGCGCAACATCGGCATCCATACCTGCCCCGGCGGCGACTGTGACTCGGTGCACTCCAAGGAGGTCCCGTACGAGCTCCTGCTGTCGCACATGTTTGACATGAACGCCGGCTACTTCCTCATTCAGTGCGCGTCGGAGGAGGACCGCGAGGCCGTGTATGAGATGTGCGGACGCTACCGGCGCGACGACGCCAACGGCGTGGCTCAGACCTGCTTCATGGGTGTCATCAATCCACTCAGCCCGGAGGTGGAGACGCCGGAGCATGTGCGCGACGAGCTGCTGACCGCGGCCCGGCACATCCCGATCGAGCACCTGGGCGCGACCGACGACTGCGGCTTCTCGCCGTTCAGCCGAGACGTCAAGCCCCGGCACGGGTCGCCGGACTTCGCCCGGGACGTGGCCATGCAGAAGATCACCGCCCGGCTGGAGGGGACGGCGATGGCGTCGCAGGAGCTCGGCGCCTAAGCTGACCGGCATCACGGCCGCCGGGTTCGCCTGGAGCCCGGTGGCCACCCTTGCTATCAAGCATCGGGTGCCGCTCCGTGCGATGCCCGCACCCGGACGCCGGGTGGAGATCGACTACCTCGGTACCACCGTCGGCGGTACGGTGAGCCGGATGTCCGATGACGGCCGGACTCTGGAGGTCCTCACCGACGAGGGTGCATCGCTGACGTTCAGCCTCAACCGGGCGACCGCCACGTTCACCGCCGGCGGCGGTCAGACCGGTCCCCGGCTGCGATTCGTCCCGGAGTGAGCGACCAGTTCGAGGAGCAGCTGGCGTCCGCCCGCTGGGCGGTCGCCCGCTGGGATGACTTCCCGGTCAGACAGATCCCGCGCCCGCTTGTGCTCCTGGGCGAGCCGGCCCACGCGCGCAACGGGTACCGGTCGCAGCGAGCCAGGCGCGCGTTCCGCAACGGGTGGATCGAGACGCAGGTGAGCGTGCCAGAGCCGGTGCTGGCGATTGCCGGCCGGCGGCCGGACCGGCCGGAGAACGAGCCGCCGATCGTGATCACCGCAGCCCGGCGGACCCGGATCGAGCAGCGCACCGACCGTGGCCCACAACGGCTCCCAGGCTGGGAGCTGAGCAGCGAGCAGACCCTCGGTCCGATCGTCGTCCTCGATCCGGAGGTGCTCGCCCAGGCCTGGTGGCCGCCGGATCCCCAGCCTCCACCGCCGGCCGGCGCGCGACCCGGCCATGCCCCGGTGAGCGGGGTGGCCGTGGGCGACACCCTCACCTATCGGTTCATGGGCGACCAGCGCGCTCTGACCGCGGAGGTCATCGAGTCGCCCCGCGCCGTGGCGTTGGTCCCCCGGGCCGAGGACGACGAGCCGCCGACCATCCCCACGCTGCGCCGGCTCACGGTGACGCTGGACCAGCCGCTGGGTGCGCGGGTCCTCGTCGACGGACACGGCCACCCGGCCGAGGTCACCGTCCGCTGAGGTAGAGCACGCTCAGACCGGAGGCGTGCAGTACGGCCACGCTCTCAACGGAGCGAGCCGGGGCCCCAGGAACGTGGCGATCAGCACCTGGTCAGGTGGAGCGGATAGGATCCCGCCGCACATCCCGCCTGAAGGCCGGCGGGATCGCCAACGGGACCATCGGACGAGGGGAAGGCGCATATGGGCGTTGAGGGGAACGCACGCGTGGGCCGCGGGCTCAGCCGCGTGTCCGCAATTGCGGGCGCGGCAGGCCGCGGGCTCGGTCGCGGAATGGGGGTTGCGGGCGCGGCGGTGGTGCTGGCGATCGCTGCGGCGCCGGCGGCACTCGCCGCCGGGAAGCCGGTGAACGTCGGCACCCCGTACTCCAGCGGTCCGCCGGCGGTGGCGGTCGACACCGCCGGGAACGCGGTCGTGGCCTGGGCGAACACCAAGGACCTGGGCGGATCGCTGAATTTCGTCCAGTACTGCGTGCTGTCACCGGGAGCCACCGCCTGCTCGCACAGCGGAAATTTGATGCCCGCCGATTCCGCGCAGTTCACCGACAGCGTGCAGGTGATCAACGACGGAAGTACGATCGTGATCCTGGCCGACGTATTCGGCACCGCCGGAACCGCCGCCCCGGACTACATCCCGGAGCAGGAGTGGCAGTCGACTGACGGCGGCGCCACGTTCAGCATCGTCAACGGCGGTCTCTCGGTGGCCAGCGGAATCCTCAGCGCCGACACCGTCCCGCTGAACGCGGTCATCGCGCCCGGGACCGATGTGCTCGGCTACGGCTGGGAGACGGCCGGAGGCCCTCCGACGTTCAACGCGTTCCCGCTGGCTTCGCCGCCGGAGTGCTCGACGGCGACCTGTCCGGCGGGGTTCGCCACCCTGGAACCGAACACCAATCCGGACCAGGTCACCAACGGAGGTGGCATGGTGGCCGCGCAGGCCGGCGCTCATCCGGGGGTGCTCGGCATCTACAGCACGCTCTTCTCCAACGGCCCCTTTGCCTGCCCCACCAACGCGCCGAACGGCTTTGCGTTCGCCTACGGCAGCGGCAACCAGAGTGCCGGCAACAGCTACAACATCTCGCCCGGGTCGCCGGCGAGCGCCTGGAGGCTGGCGGCGACACAGGGCGACTGCGGCGTGGAAAATCCGGCGGTGGCCGGAGGACCGTCCGGGTTCGGCGTGCTGGAGGGGGACGAGGCCCACGGGACGACCGTCTACCACCGGTTCGACGAGACCCAGATGACGTTTGCCGACACGCCGATGGTGACGGTGTCCAAGCAGGGCGAGCTCGACAGCGCGCTCAGCCAGGACGGGGCCGGCGGCCTGTACGCCACGTACCTCAACGGCGGCTCCGGCGGCCCGGTCACGCTCTCCTACAGCGGCGACGGCGGGAAGACGTGGGCGGGCCCGGCCACGCTGGAGGCCTACAACGGTGAGGCCGACGTCACCAGCTCGGTCAATCCCGTAGGCCAGGGATGGGCGGCCTGGCTGAACAACGGGTCGGTGTACGCCCAGTCGTTCACGGCCGCCGACGCCATCACACCTCCGAACGCCGGCGGCGGCTCCACCAACGGTCAGACGGTGACGCTCAACGTGTCGTGCACCTCGTATCCGTGCACGGTCACCATCACCCTGACCGCTCCGGAAACCGTGGTCGTCCACGCGTCATCGGCCCGGGTGCCGGAGCGCCGGGGCAAGCGCCGGACGCGACGGGTGACGGTGACGCTGGCCGGCGGGCGGGCGCGGCTCAAGCACGCCGGCCAGGTGACCCTGCGGCTGTCCGGCGCCGGGCGGCGCCTGGTGCGCTCTCGGAGCGGACGCCTCACGGTGTCCGCCGTGCTCACCCAAAAGGTCGGCCGGTACTCGCTGCGCCGGCGGCGGACGATCAGCCTTCGGATCGCCCATCACCATCGGAAGTAGCGGCGCCGCGCCGGCGGCGGAGAGATGCAACGCTGTAGCGGATGGCAGCCACCACTGAGATCTCCCGCATCGCCATCATCGGCGCGGGCTTCATGGGTTCTGGAATCGCCGAGTCGGCGGCCAGCCATGGCATTGATGTCACGGTGTTTGAGCCGGAGCCGGCTCCCCTTCAGCGGTCCCGGGGCCGGCTGGCGCAGTCGGTGGGGCGAGCCCAATCCCGTGGGAAGCTGACCGCCGAGGAGGCCGAGTCGCTCATCTCCCGGGTGGCCTACACCACCGAGCTGGACGACCTGGGCGGGGTCGACGCCGTGCTGGAGGCCGTCACCGAGGACCCGCGGGTCAAGGGCCGGTTGTTCGCCCAACTGGATGAGCAGCTGCCCGAGGCCCGGTTTCTGGCCTCCAACACGTCCTCCATCCCCATTGCCGAGCTCGCCTCCTGGACCCAGCGGCCCGAGCGCGTGCTCGGACTGCATTTCTTCTCGCCGGTTCCGGTGATGCGGCTGGTGGAGGTGGTGGTGGGGCTGGAGACCGAGGCCACGGTGGTGGAGACCGCCGAGAGCTTCGCCTCAGAGATCGGCAAGCAGCCGATCCGCACCAAGGACCGCTCCGGCTTCATTGTCAACATGCTGCTCGTCCCGTACCTGATGGCGGCCGTCCGGATGTACGAGGACGGCTTCGCCAGCCGGGAGGACATCGACGAGGGCATGCGCCTGGGCTGCGGACACCCCATGGGCCCCCTGACCCTGTGCGACTTCATCGGGCTCGATGTGCTCTACGCCGTGTGCGACTCCCTGTATGAGGAGTTCAAGCGCCCGGAGTATGCCCCGCCCCCGCTGCTCAAGCGCATGGTGGTGTCCGGGCACCACGGGCGCAAGGCGGGCAAGGGTTTCTACGACTATCCGTCGTAGGCCCCTGCCACTCCGGACGATTGTTCTAGAAAGCCGGGCTAAAGATGGGCCGGGGCTCGGTCGATACAGCCCCGGGGCGTCAGCGACCGACAACCCCCTCAGAGCAACCGGGCCGAGGATCGGCCCCGCTCTGGGTCCATGCAGAACACAAAGTGGGTGAGATGGCTACTACGGAACGTGCCGACCGGCTGTCGGCCGATCAGGCGCTGGAACTTTGGCGTGCCTATAAGCGGACCGGAGACCCCGGCCTGCGTGACCGGCTGGTGCTGACGTTTGCACCCATGGTCAAGTACATCGTCTACCGCAAGGTGCGGGAGATTCCGGCCCGCTGCGAGGTCGACGACTTCATCTCCTGCGGGCTGGAGGCGCTGATCCGCTCCATCGATCGCTATGACCCGGACAAGGGAGCGACCCTGGAGCAGTTCGCCTGGACGCGGATCCACGGAGCGGTGCTCGATGAGCTGCGCCGCAACGACTGGGCGCCGCGCTCGCTGCGCCGGTTTGACCGGGAGATGGGCAAGGCCCGGGACAACTTCTTCCGCCTGTACGGCCGCCGCCCCACGCGGGAGGAACTGGCCGACGCACTGGGCGTCACCCCGGCCGAGCTGGTGTCCCGCCAGGACGAGATCGCCAACTCCCAGATCGGCTCGCTCAACGCGCTGATCAGTGGCGAGGACGACTCGGTCACCGAGCGGATCGACACCCTGACCAGCGAGGACACCGAGAGCGATCCGGAGGCCTCGGCCCTGTCGGCGGCCGCCAAGGACCGCTTCCGGGCCGCGTTTGAGTGCCTGGCCCCCCGGGAGCGCAAGATCGCCGTCCTCCTGTACGTCTACAACCTGACGCTCCGGGAGATCGGGGATATCCTGGGCGTGACCGAGAGCCGGGTGTGCCAGCTGCACGCCCAGATCCTCAAGACGCTCCGGGCGCACCTGGCGTCCGACGAGCAGCTGTTCAGCTTCGTGGCGTAGCCGGCGGGGGCGTGCGGTTGACCGCGGTCCCCGCCGAACCCTCCGCTGCCGGGACCTTCAGGGAGGCGGGGATCTCCGGCAGCGCGCCGCTCGCCGCCTGGGCGGCGGCCTCGTTCTGCGCCTTGACCTCCAGCCAGATCTCCTCGCGGTAGACGCGGACCGAGCGCGGAGCCTCGATGCCCAGCCGCACCGTCTGGCCTGAGACCTCCAGCACCGAGACGAACACGTCGTCCCCGAGCACGATCCGCTCCCCGCGCCGGCGGGTGATGTTGAGCATCAGGCGCCCGCCTGCGCGCCCAGGACCTCGGCGAACAGCGGCGCCCGCAGGTCACAGCCGGGCGCCTGGTTGATGAGCTGATACCCGCGTCCGTTGCGGATCAGGATCGGCGCCCGCTGGTTGGCGGTGAACTCGGCCAGCTCGGCCGCCGCCACCACGGTGACGAACACGTCGACCGGGGTGCTGTCGTCGAGCCCCAGCCGGTCCGCGTCCTCATCGGTGAGCTCCACCCGGTAGTCGGAGAAGTACCGGTGAGGATCGGTCACGGGCAGGGACAGCGACGGATCATCGATGCAATGCAACCACACGATCGGGTTCCCCGGGTCGCTGGTCAGCAGCGCGTACCGGGAGCCGCCCAGGCCGATCAGGCCGTCCGGGAACTCGATCACGGTGTCAGGGTCGATCTCGACGTGCCCGAAGCGCGGGCTCTCGATGGCCAAAGCCATGGGCGATCTCCTAATTGAGGAAGTCCATCAACGAAGACTGAACGATATTGGCCCCGGCGCGCAATGCCGCGGTGAAGGCCGCCTGCTCGTTGGAGAAGGTGGTCATCGTCTGAGCCATATTGGCGTCTTCGGTGTTGGACAGCGCCGCCGTATCGCTCGTCTGCAGATCGCTGATCCGGGTGGAGGCGAGGGTGAGGCGGTCCTGGGCAGCGCCGACGTTGGCCTGGAGCTGCTCCAGAGAGTTCAGGCTGTTGGACAGATTGGTCAGCTGGTTGCCCGACAGATCGGCGACGCCGGCGCTGGTGCCACTGCTCAGGTCCGACGCGATGGTGCGCAGGGTGTCCAGGAGCTTGCCGTCGTTGGCGCCCTGACCGCTGCCGAGCAGCGAGGAGATGTCGGCGTTGACCTGGAGCGAGCTGTTGGGGCCGATCTGACGCGTCACCGCTCCGCTGTTGCCCTGGTAGACATCGCCGGTGGCGCTGGAATAGGGAGCGGTACCGGTGGCGGTGCCGGAGAAGATGTACTGACCGTCGTACTGAGTGTTGGCTTCCTGCTTGATGGCGTCGGTCAGCTGGTTGATCTCGGCGGCCGAGGCCTGCCGATCCGAGGCCGAAAGGGTGCCGTTGGAGGCCTCCACCACCAGTTCCTGGGCGCGCTGGAGCATGCTCTGGATGTTGGTCAGCGACGTGCTGGCCGCCGACGTCCAGGCGGTGCCGTCGGTGACCGCCCCGGAGTAATTGGTGAGTGAGGACAGGTCCTGGTTGAGCGAGATCGACAGGCTGGCGCCGTACGGATTGTCCGAGGGCTGATTGATGCTCCGGCCGGTCGAGAGCTCCTGCTCGGTGGTGGCCAGCTGATTCTGAACGTTGTTGATGTTGGCCAGGATCGAGCTGGAGGTCATCTGGGTGGTGATGCGGCCGATCATGGGAGCCCTACATGCCCGCACCGCTGACGGCGCTCATGAGCGTGCTCAGCGTGCTGTTGATGGCGTTCATGACCCGGGCCGAGGCCTGATAGGCCTGCTGGTACTGGATCAGGTTGGTCATCTCCTGATCCAGCGAGACTCCGGAGACGCTCTGGCGCTGGTTGGATACGGCGGTGAGGACGGACTGGGCCGTCGACTGCGTGTTGGTGGCCGCCTGCACTCCGTCGCCCACCTGGGCGACGAACGCCGCGTAGGCCTGGTCGGCACTGCCGCCCGACAGGTTGGCGACCCCCTGAGCGAGATCCGGGCCCGAGGTGCTGGAGCTGGAGGTCTGCACTGAGGCGGGGGTGGCCGCGACGGCGATGGTCCCCGCCGTGGTGCCGCTGAAGAAGGGGCTGGAGGGCTGCAGGGCATTGACCGAACTGATCACGTGGCCGGCCACGCTGTCCAGGGACGACTGAAACTGGCCGATCGGCCCGCTCGCCGAGGAGAGGTTGAGCAGGGCGCCCAGCTGGCCGCCGGCGGCGGTGGTCAGCGTCTGGGGCCAGGTGACGGTGCCGCCGTTGACCAGGGGGGTGGCGGCGTCGCCGAAGTTGACCGTGACCGACCCGTTGTTCTGGTTGGTGACCGAGATCTGGGCCAGGGATGACAAATCGTCGAGCAGGTTGTCCCGCTGGTCCAGCAGGGCGTTGGGCGTCTGGCCGGCCTGGGTGGCCTGGCTGATCTGGGTGTTAAGGGTGGCGATCTGAGCCGCGTCCTGGGCCACCTGGCCGTTGCTTCCGGTGAGTGTGGCGTACTGCTGGGCCGCCTGGGACTGAACGGTTGCCATCTGCGAGGACACCGAGTTGAACGTCTGGGCCAGGGTCTGACCGGCGTCGACGACCGCCTGCTGGGCCGCGCTGCTGGTGGGATTGCTGGCCAGGCTTGACCAGGCGCCCCAGAACTTCGACATGACCGACTGCAGCCCAGCGGTGGAGGGCTCGTTGATCGCCGTCTGGACCTGCTGAAGCTCGGAGGAGTTGGTGTTGGCGCTGCTGGTCTGTGTGTTCTGGGCCCGGTACTGAATGTCCAGGAACTGATCACGGATCCGGCTGATGTTGGCGATGCTGACGCCGGTACCCAGGTCGGCGCCGCCGCCCTGCTGGGAGAGGGCCGGGATGGCGAGCGACCCGCTCTCGGCCGTCTGCACCACCTGCCGGGTGTAGCCGGGCGTGTTGGCGTTGGCGATGTTCTCGCCGGTGGTATCGATCGCCGCCTGGCTGGCCTGCAGCCCGCTCAGCGCCGTCTGGAGCCCGGTGAACGAGGGGATCGTCATCGGCTCTTCAGACCTCCAGGTCGAGCACTCGGTGGCGGTTGGCCAGACGGGGCGCGGTCATCTGGCTGTGATCGCCGGTGGCGTCGTAGCCCAGGTTGCGATCGGAGTCGGCCAGCCGCAGCAGATGATCCAGAAAGGCCAGCTCCTGATTCATCAGCGCCCGGTTGACGTGATGCTCCCGCTGAATCTCGTCCAGCATCCCCCGCAGCTCGGCGCTCCGGGCGTGCGCCTCCGCCAGGCGCTCGGGATCCAGGACGGCGTCCAGGAGGCTGATCGACACCGCCGTGGGGGCGATGCCGAGCCGCGTTCCGGCCCGCTCCAGCAGCCGGGCCCGGTCTCGCTCAATCAGCGCTCGGCGCTGGAGCTCGGCCTGCAGCATCCCCGTGAGCGACACCACGTTCTGCACGTCGCGCCGGCGGATCGCCGCCCCCTGCTCCAGCACGATGGCCAGCAGCCGCCGGGCCGACGCCAGCTGGGCATCCAGGTGGGCGATGACATCGTTGGTGAACAGGTTGTCGGTCTGGTCGGTGGCGACGAGCACGCTCATTTCGTACCTCCGGATGCGGGCGCGTTGATGGCCGGGTCGATCGACTGGGCGATCTGCAGGGCGAGCCCGGTACCCCCGGACGACATCACGCTGGTGGCCAGGGTCTGGGGCAGAAGCGAGGAGTACGCGCCCAGGCCGGACCCGGAGCCGCTGAGGCCGGTGCTGGAGGCGGTGCTGTCCGACGTGCTGCCGCCGAGCCCGTCGCTGGAGCCGTCCAGCCCGGTGGTGGCAGTCATCTCCTGCGCCAGTTCGTTGACCAGCACGTCCTCGAAGGCCATCCCCTGTTGATAGGCCGCCTTGGCCTTCTGATCGCCATTGCGGATGCTCGCCGGCTCCAGGGCCGGGTCGATCGGCGGCAACGAGGCGCTGAGCGAGGCGGCGGAGAGAGCGCTCATTTCTTCAGCTGGTCGGCGATTTGCAGCATCTGATCCTGGTACTGGATCGCCTGGCTGGACATCTGATAGCTGCGCTGGGCGTTGATCATGTCGCTCATCGCCTCGGCCATATCGACGTTGGAGCCCTCCAGCGCGCCCTGCTTGAGGGTGGCACCGGCCGCCGGGCGGGCCGGACCGCTGGCGGCGGTGACGCTGAACAGGCTGCCACCGTCGGGCTGAAGCTGGGTGGGGGCGGGGACATCGACGAGGGCGATCCGGCCCAGGGTGCGGCCGGCGGCGGTGACGGTGCCGTTGGCGGCGATCTGCATCTGGGACGCGTTCGTGCCCTTGGGAATCACGATGGCCGGCACCAGCGGGTTGCCCTGTTGGTCGGTCAGCTGGCCCTGGGCGTCGACCTGGAGCGAGCCGTTGCGGGTCAGCCCGACGCTGCCGTCGCTCCGGCGGACCTGGATGTAACCGGGGCCGGAAATGGCCACGTTCAGCGGGTTGCCGGTCGTCTGCAGGGCGCCCTCGGTCTGGCTGCGGCCGACGACCGAGGACGCCGCGCCCGTGCCGGTGGCCACGGGGGAGCCGCTGGCCGATCCGCCGCCGCTGTACAGGAGGTCCTGGAAGCCGACCTCGGTGCCCTGGTAGCCGGGTGTGTTGAGGTTGGCCAGATCGTTGGAGATGGCGTCGAACTGCGTCTGCTGCGCCTCCATGCCCGAGGCGGCGGCGTACAGACCCTGCAGCATCAGGGCGTCCCCAGGGACGGAACGCTGGTGGCGTTGGCCTGCATGGTCTGGTCGATCGACTGGATGGCGCTCTGCCCGGCCTGGTAAGCGCGCAGCGAGGCGATCATGTCGGTCATCGTCTGGACCGGATCGACGCCGGACTCGTTGAGCGCGCCCTGGCTGACCACGCCGGTGGCCCGGCCGGCGGCAGTGCCGGTCATCAGGGTGTTGCCGGCGGCGCTGGCGTTGGTGACGTTGAACACGCCGAGCGCGGCCGGGTTGACCGTACCCTGGGCGCTGACGGCAATCGGGGCGCCGGCCTGGCTCAGGACCAGGTTCCCGTTCTGGTCGGTGAGCTGGCTGCGGTTGTTGGCCTGGAACTGGCCGTCCCGCGTGTACTCGACGCCACCCGGGGTCTGCACCGCAAAGAAGCCGGCCCCGGCGATCCCGAAGTCCAGGGGCTGCCCGGTCTGACGCAGGGGGGTGGGGTTGGTGTCGGTGACGACGCGGCTGATGTTCACGCCGGTGTTGAGCGCGCCGATGGGCTGCCCGGTGGAAGTGTTGGACAGCAGCAGGGCGCCGAAGCTGGACTGCTCGGCCGCCTGGGGGGCATAGCCCGGTGTGGAGGCGTTCGACAGGTTGTTGGCGAGTTGGCTCTGGCGAACCTGCTCGGCCAGCATCCCCGACGCGGCGATATAGAGACCCGGATCCATCGAACCGTGTTTTCGACCGCGGTTCGGCTTTACTTGAGCCGATGCAGCCGCTGGCCGTCGATCCTCGGGTCCTGCGCGCGGTCCTGGGGACGGAGATCAAGATCATGCCCGGCCGCGCGCTGATGGCCCGGGTGGTGGTGGCCGACGGAGGCGGCCGGGGTTCGCTGAGCATCGCCGGCTTCCTGGTGGACGCCGAGCTCCCCAAGGACGTGCGCGCCGGGGAGGATCTGCGGCTCACCGTGCGCGAGGTCAGCCCGGAGCGCGTCGTGCTCAGCCTGTCGGACGAGCACCAGAGCGCGATGCCTCCCCCGGCCACCCCTGACCTGCCCATCTCGGTGCCCGTACCCCTTCCGGGCGGGGCCAGCCTGACCGTGATGGAGCGGGAGGCGCGCGCCGGCGCGGCGGCCACCCCCGGTTCGCACACCCTGACCCTTCGCGTGCAGATGCCGGCGCTGGGCGACGTCGACCTGCGCTTCGCGCTGGATGCGGGCGCGGTGGCCCTGGGCGTGACCATTGACCCGGGCGCACCGCTGGAGCAGGCGCAGGGCCAGGCGCCGGCGCTGCGCGCGGCTCTGGCCGACGCGGTCCAGCGGGCCGCCACGGTCACCGTCACCCCCCGCCGGCAGCCGCTGGACGTCTATGCCTGAGCCTCCCCCATCCCGCCGGCGGGCCAGCGCACTGCACTACGAGCCGGGCGATGTCGCCCCCCGGGTGGTCGCCAGCGGGTCCGGTCTGGTGGCCGAGCGCATCATCACGGCCGCTGTCCAGGCCGGCGTGCCGGTACGGGAGGACCGTGCCCTGACCGCGGCCCTGGCCGCGCTTGACCTGGGCGAGGCCGTGCCCGAGGCGATGTGGCGAGCGGTGGCCGAAGCCCTCGCCTGGGCCTACCGGCTGGACGCTGCGGCCCAGGGCCGCCCCGCCGGTCCCTGATCACACGGTCGCCGGTCAGGGCTCAACCTTTCCGGCACGGACGCCGATGATGGCCGTGCTCCCCTCGACAAGGATCACCCATGGCCCTACGCCTGACCGGCACCACCCAGCACTCCGAACAGCCGGCCGTCTCCGCCGGCCCCGGCGGAGACGTCCTCGCCACCGAGGCCCGCGCTGCCCTGACCCGCGGCGACGTGCCGGCTTATACCGCCCGGTTCGCCGAGGCCGAGGCCCTCGCCGATCCCGCGGCGCGGTTCGAGGCCCAGCTGGGGCTGCTGCAGGCGGGGCTCCAGGCCACCGGTTCGGCGGCCGAGGGCGTGGCGGTCCGGATCTTTGTGGCCGTGGCCGACGCCGCGCTGAGCCTGCTGGAGCGCGAGCCGGCCGAGCCGGCCATCCTCAACCTGGCCGGCGTCGCCTGCTACGAGCTGTGGAGCCTCGATCCCGCCCAGGCCCTGTTCCGCACCGCGCGCCGGCTGGATCCGGAGCTGCCCGACGTGGAGCGCAACCTTCAGGAGGTCGGCCGCCGCCAGCGAGCCGGCCGCCGGACCCGGCCGCTGCACGCGGCCGTCCCGGGGCTGGCCCGGCGCGCCCGTTCGGTGGCCGGGCGGGCTCGGGCGGCCACCGGGCTGACCCTGAGCCTGTGCATGATCGTCCGCGACGAGGAGCAGATGCTCCCCCGCTGCCTGGCCGCCGTGGCCCCCGCCGTCGACGAGATCATCGTCGTCGATACCGGATCCACCGATGCCACCATGGACATCGCCCGGTCGTTCGGCGCCCGGGTCATAGAGCATCCGTGGACGGGCTCGTTCGCCGAGGCCCGCAACGTCTCCTTCGAGGCCGCCACCGGCGACTGGGTCATGTACCTGGACGCCGACGAGGTGCTGGTGGAGGACGACGCCGCCGAGCTGCGAGCGCTCACCGGCCAGACCTGGCGCGAGGCGTTCTTCATCGTGGAGACCAGCTACCTGGGCGAGCTGGGCACCGGCGCGGCCATGGTGAGCATCGCCCCCCGGATCTTCCGCAACCGCTCGGACTACCGGTTCAGCGGCCGCCTGCACGAGCAGATCTTTGAGACGCTCCCGGCGCACCTGCCCGGGCGCGTCGCCCAAAGCTCGGTGCGGGTGGAGCACTACGGGTACCTGGGGGCGGTCCGCGAGGCCAAGGAGAAGTCGCGCCGCAACATCGAGATCCTCAAGAAGCAGGCGGCCACTGCGCCTGAGACACCGTTTCTGCACTTCAACCTCGGCTCCGAGTACTGCGCCGCCGGCGACCCGCAGACCGGGGTGGCCGAGCTCCGGCAGGCCCGTGAGATGCTGGCCCGGGACGGCACGCTGGCGGCCTGCGTGTTCGCCCCGCTCCTGTTCTCCCGGCTGGTGGTGGCCCTGCGCAGCTGCGACCGGCCGGCCGAGGCCGCCGAGGCGGCGGCCGCCGGCCTGAAGATCCTGCCGGACTTCACCGACCTGGTGCTGGAGCAGGCCAAGATCGCCGAGCTGACGGGCGACCCGGATGCGGCCGAGACGCTTTATCGCCGCTGTCTGGCCATGGGCGACGCTCCCGCCCGCTACAGCGCCATGGTGGGATGCGGCACGTTCCTCCCCCACCTTCACCTGGCCGAGCTTCACCTGCGCCGGGGCGAGACGGCGGCCGCCCGGCAGGAACTGGCCCAGTGCGTCTCCGACCATCCGGAGTTTGTGGCGGTGGCCGCCTCCTACGCCAAGGTCATGCTCCTGGACGGAGCCTCGCCGAGCGAGATGATGACCGAGATGGAGCGCCTGGGCGAGCTGCCGCCTCGGGTCCGCCACTCGCTCGCCGACGCGCTGCGTCAGACGGGGCAGCTGGACCTGGCCGAGGCTCAGTACCGCCTGGTGCTCGACGCCTCGCCGACCAACGGCGCGCTGCGCACGACGCTGGGGGAGCTCCTGCTGGCCCGTGGCCGGTGGGATGACGCGGTGGCGGCGGTGGAGCCGATCGCCGACGACGACCCCCACGCGGGACTCGCCTGCCGGATCGAGCTCCTGGCGCTCACCGGGCGCGCCGGCCAGGCGCGGGTGAGCACCGCACTGGTCCGCGCCGAGCGCGCCGGCCTGCCCACCGCCGAACAGACCGTGTTCCGCGCCTGGGCGCAGATGTCCGCGGCCGGCGAGGTGGCGCAGGGGCTGCCGGTGGCCGGGGTTCCCGTCCTGGCGGTGATCCTGGAGACGCTGCTGGCGGCCGGCGATATCGCCCGCTTCAACGCGCTGCTGCCGGCCCTGGTCAGCTCCCGCCTGGACCCGCGCGAACAGCGTCAGCTGCTGGGCGAGATGTTTCTCACCCACGGCCGGCTGGCCGAGGCCGGCCGCGAGTGGATGGCCGTCTGCCAGGAGCAGCCTGACGCCCGCGCTCTGATCGGGCTGGCCCGCGTGGCCGAGCGCAGCGGCATGCCTGACGATGCCGCCACCTTTGCCACCGGCGCCCTGGAGCTGGATCCCGGCTCGGCGGCCGCCCGCGAGCTCCTGTCCCGCCTCCCGGTGCCGGCCCTGGCCGGGGTGGGAACCGCGGAGGGTGCCGTGGACGCATAGCCGAGGCGGCTCAAGTTGTGGCTGGGAGCGATCGATTACCGATGGCATGCCCCCTCATGCCGCCCGTCGCTCACCTGCCAACCATCCCCCGGCCCCGCCGAGCGCGTCGACCGCGTACCGCTCGGCCGCCATCCCGGACAGCCCACCGTCAGAGGTCCTGGAGGCCATGGGCGCGGCCGCCGATGCCTATGACCGCCTCAAGACGGCCGGTCGCCGGCTGCACTTCGCCACCGATCCGGTGACCGGACGGCTGACCACCCAGGTGCTCGACCCCGACGGCAACGTCATCACGACCCTGCCGGCCAGCAAGGTGCTTGACCTCGCCTCCGGCGGAACGCTGGACTGAACGCCAAAGGAAACGCCATGTCGACAAATCCCGTCACATCCACCGGCTCCACCTCCACCTCCGGCACGGGGTACACGCTGTCCTCGCTGGGGACGGGCACGTCGATGCAGATCACCGGCCTGGCCTCCGGTCTGAACACCAATCAGATCATCCAGGAGGAGATGTCGCTCTACCAGCAGCCGGTCACCAATCTCCAGAACCAGCAGTCGGGCCTGACCGCGCAGAACAAGGCCCTGACCAGCATCCAGTCCGAGCTGCAGAGCCTGCTGTCCGATGCCCAGGCGCTGGGTGATCCCAGCCTGTTCGCCACCAGCCAGACCGTCACCTCCAGCGATCCCACGCGCGTGACGGCGACCACCGGCACCGGCGCCGGCGTCGGCGGCTACCAGGTGTCGGTGACGCAGCTGGCCAATTCCGCCCAGCGGACGTTCAGCTACACCAGTCCCACCGCCGCCGACAGCATCTCCATCGATGGCCAGTCGGTGACGATTCCGGCCGGCCAGTCGATCAGCGACTTCGTCAACTCCGTCAACAACAACTCCAACCTGGACGTCTACGCTGCCGCCACCAACTCCGGCACCGTGGTGTTCTCCAACCGCCAGACCGGAGACACCGGGACCAATTTCATCCAGGTGACGGACTCCGGTGGTGCGCTCAGCGAGCAGACGGCGCTGGCCCGGGAGGGTCAGAACGCCCAATACAGCGTCGACGGCGGCGCCACCCAGTCCTCGGCCACCAACACGGTCACCGGAGCCATCGCCGGGGTGACCCTCACCCTGACCGGTGTGACCACCACCTCAGGACCTGTCACCGTCAATGTGGCCCCCCCGGCGCCATCCGGCGCCAACATCCAGTCGGCGGTCAACACGTTCGTGTCCCAGTACAACAAGGTCATCAGCGACATCCAGACTCAGGTGACCACCCCGCCGTCCAGCTCGGACCCGACCGCGGGCACCCTGTATGAGGACCCGGAGCTCCAGGGGCTGCTCAGCTCCATGCGCTCGGCCATGTACACCGCGCAGGATCCGTCCTCCGGATCGCCCATCCAGAGCCTGCTGGACATCGGTGTGAGCACCGGCGCCACCACCGGCAGTGGTGCCGTGTCCCAGTCGGCGCTGGCCGGCACGCTCCAGTTCAACAGCACCACCCTGACCAGCGCGCTGCAGTCCAATGCGCTGGGAGTGCAGCAGATGCTGGTCGCCTTCGGCGCCAGCTTCAGCACCATGGTCGGTTCGGTTTCCGATCCGGGGGGGACGATCGACTCGCGGATCCAGGGCGACAACTCGCAGATCACCAATCTGGGCAACCAGATCACCGCCATGCAGGCGGCACTGACCGACAAGCAGAACGCCCTCGTCCAGCAGTTCGCGCAGCTGGAGTCGGCACTGTCGTCCAACCAGTCACAGTCAGCCTGGCTGACCAGCCAGATCGCCTCGCTGCCCGGCGCATAGTCACCCCGCCTGGCCTGATGCCGAGGGAGTTCCCTCGGCCAGATTGTGGCGCTCATACTCAACAACTGTCGCCTCCCGCCGATGACACGGGCATGAGCCCAGCGACCAGTTCACCTGACGCCGCCCCGCCGGCGGCCGCTCCCGGCCCTCCCGCCGGGCTGATGTACAACCTCAGGCACATCGGCCTCAGGGGCCGGATCCTCGGCCTGGCCATCGGCCTCATGGTGCTCGGCGCCCTGTGCGGCGCGGTGGCCCTGAGCGGCCTGCTGACCGAGAAGGGCAAGGTGAACGACGCCACCACGGCGTTTGCGAACTTCCGCGCTGAGCGCAATGCCTACGAGGGCTGGCTCACCGCCGACGATCAGATGAACATGTACGCCGCGCTCGGCGTGCTCGGCGACCGGTCCCAGCGCCAGCTGGCCGCCGCCACCTGGGCCCAGGTGGTCCAGGGTCACGCCCAGGCCCTGTCCCAACTGAACTGGCTGCAGGCGCACGCCGTCGACTCGTCGATCCGCCGGGCGGCCGCGACCACCCTGGCCGACGTGAACGCCTATTACGGCTACACCATGCAGATGCACGCGGCCCTGGCCGCCGGCCGGGCTCGCCAGGCGGTGCGCTTGGTCACTGTCAACAACGCGCCGGCCTCCAATCGCACGCAGGCGGCGTTCGATGCCATGGGCCGCACGATCACCACCGACGCGGCCCGGATCAACGGCCAGGCGTCTGACCAGGTCTCAAGC
Source organism: uncultured Solirubrobacteraceae bacterium (assembly GCA_963753235.1). Classification (GTDB taxonomy): domain Bacteria; phylum Actinomycetota; class Thermoleophilia; order Solirubrobacterales; family Solirubrobacteraceae; genus Palsa-465. The sequence continues at coordinate 582,100 of CAVWBJ010000004.1, forward strand.
TCGGTGCAGCTGTTCATCATCGTCGGCGTGGTGGCGCTGGCAGTGGGCATCCTGCTCGCCCTGTGGCTGATGCGCTCCATCATCCGGCCGCTGGCCCGGCTCACGCGGGCCGCCGAGCGGATCGCCCAGGGCGATCTGGAGGTGCGGGCCCACGCCCAGACCCGTGATGAGATCGGCCGCCTGGCCACCGCCTTTGAGAAGTCCATCGTCTACCTCAAGGAGATGGCTGGGGTGGCCGAGCAGGTGGCCGAGGGCAACCTGTCGGTGTCCGTGCAGCCGCGCTCCGAGCGCGACGTGCTCGGCCAGGCGTTTCATCGGATGCGCGACCGGTTGGCCAGCACCATCGAGGAGATCGCCCGCAGCTCGGACACCGTCGGCACCGCCTCCACCGAAATGGCGCAGTCCAGCCAGCAGGCCGGGATGGCCGTGGGTGAGATCGCCAACGCCGTCGGTTCGGTGGCCGAGGGGGCCGAGCGTCAGGTCCGGTCACTGGAGCAGGCGCGGGAGTTCACCGCCGCGGTGGCCGCCGCCTCGCAGGCGTCCGCGGCCAACGCCGACGAGACCGCGGCCGCGGCGCGCCAGGCGCGCACCGTCGCCGAGGAGGGCGCTGCCGCCGTCCACCGTGCCTCCGAAGCCATGCGCGCCGTGCAACAGACCAGCGGTGAGATCACCGACACCATGCACCAGCTCGGCGCCATGAGCGAGCGGATTGGCGGCATCGTCGACACCATCACGGGCATTGCCGAGCAGACGAACCTGCTGGCGCTCAACGCCGCCATCGAGGCCGCCCGGGCCGGCGAGCAGGGGCGGGGCTTCGCCGTCGTCGCCGAGGAGGTCCGCAAGCTGGCTGAGGAGTCGCAGACCGCCGCCGGCTCCATCGCCGACCTGATCGCCCAGATCCAGACCGGAACCAGCCGGGCCATCGACGTGGTCGCGGCCGGCGCCCGCCAGACCGAGGACGGCGTGGAGATCGTCGAACAGGCCCGGCACTCGTTTGAGCGCATCGACTCCAGCGTCCAGGACATGGACGAGCGCATCCAGCGCATCACCGCCGCGGTCGCCGACATCGTGACCTCCGGCACCGAGATGCAACAGAGCATCGAGCAGGTGCTGACGGTGGCCGAGGAGTCCTCCGCCTCGGCTGAGCAGGTGTCAGCCACCACGGAGCAGACGAGCGCCTCGGCCCAGCAGATCGCCGCCTCCGCCGGCGAGCTGGCCCACACCGCTGAGTCGCTCCAGGAAGTCGTCCGTCAATTCAAGCTCTCCTAGCCCGGGGCGATCACTAGAGAACATGAGCACCCACGCCCCCTACACCCCCAACGCCTACCGGGCCAACGCCGTCCTGACCGCCTCCCACGGCCAGCAGATCGTCATGCTCTACGACGGCGCCCGCCGCTTTCTGTTTCAGGCCGCCGCGGCAATGTCGGAGGGCCATGGCATGGCTGCCCACAACAAGCTGACCCGGGCTGAGGACATCATCCGGCACCTGCGCACCACACTGGACATGGACCAGGGACAGCTGCCGGAGCGCCTCAACGCCATCTACAGCTTCTCGCTGACCCACCTGCGCCAGGCCCGCCTGGATCAGGACCCCGGCAAGCTCGACGAAGTGTCAGAGCTTCTCGGCCGGCTGCGCGACTCCTGGGCAGCGATCAGCCATGACGCCTGAACCGGCGATCGACCCCTATCAGCAGCTGGCTGCGCTGATTGAGCTGGAGTTGCAGCTCGTCGCCGGCCGCCGCTTCGACGAGTTGCTGGCGCTCAAGCGCCGGCGGTCCGAGCTCCAGGCGTCCCTGCCGGCCAACCCGCCCACCGAGGCGGCGCCCGAGCTGGAGCGGTGCGCGCTCCTGAACAAGCGGGTGGAGATTGAGCTGCGGCGGGTGCGCGAGGACGTGCTGGCCGAGCTGGCCGGCGTCCGGCACGCCCAGCGGGCCGCCGACGGGTACGCCCCGGTCCGGACCAACGGCCGACGCGTGTTCGCCCAGGCCTAGTCAGGGCCTAAAGACTTCGGCCATCAGGCCGACAACTAAAGCGACCGCACGGAGCGGTCGGAGAGCCGCCCAAGGAGGGCCAGTGCAACGCGACCTGTACCCATGTCCCTCCTTGATACGACCCAACTTTCTCTCGACGCCGCCATGCGCGGCTCGATGCTCCGCCAGACGCTCCTGACGAACAACCTCGCCAACGCCAACACCCCCGGCTATCAGAACGAGGACGTCAACTTCCAGAGCACCCTGGCCAACGCCCTGCAGTCCGGCCAGTCGCCGTCCGCGGTCAATTTCACGCCCTACAGCCAGCCCGGCTCCTCCAGTGCCGACGGCAACGGCGTCAACGCCGAACAGGACTCGGCCAACCTGGCCGAGAACGGCCTCCTCTACGAGGATCTGACCGCCGTGGCCGCTCAGCGGGAGCAGATCCTGATCACGGCGATGGGTCCGATGTCATGAGCTTCTTCAGCTCCATCGACATCGCCGCCAGCGGCCTGACCGCCGAGCGCGTCCGGATGGACGTGACCTCGGAGAACCTGGCCAACGCCCAGACCACCAACGGTCCCGGCGGCCAGCCGTACCGCCGCCAGGAGGTCGTGCTTCAGCAGACCGGCGGCACCACGTTTGGCTCCACCCTGGCCGGCGCGATGGGCGGCTCTCCCGCCCCGGGGGGCGTCCAGGTGGCCGGGATCGTCAACGACCCCACGCCGGACCAGCTCGTCTATGACCCCAGCTCCCCGGGCGCCAACGCCCAGGGCTATGTCCGGATGCCGAACGTCAACCCCGTAACCGAAATGACCGACCTGATCGACGAATCGAACTCCTACCAGGCCGATGTGACCGCCATGAACACGGCCAAGACGATGTTCACCAAGACCCTGGACCTGCTCAAATGATCCCGGCCATCGCTGGTGCCATCGGTCCCCTCGGACCGGCCGAATGGAGTGTCGGATCCGTCGGCAGCCTGGGCGGCGCCGCGGGCGCGGGGGTCGGCTCGGCCGCGTCGGGGACGTCAGGAGGGAGCTTCGGCAGCGCGCTGTCCGGGGCCATGAACTCGCTGGAGGCCACTCAGGCCAGCGCCACCAACGCCGCTCAGGGCCTGGCCACCGGTCAGGTGTCCGACCCCACGCAGGCGGTGACTGCGGTGGAGAACGCGTCGCTGGCCATGGACCTCGCCGCCCAGGTCCGGGACAAGCTCGTCTCCGGTGTCAACACGGTCTTTCAGACCCAGGTCTAGCCGATGCCCGCGTTCATGGACTCGCTGAAGAAGCTGTCGCCCAAGGGCTGGGCGATGATTGGCGGCTCGGTGGTCGTCGGGGTGGCGTTCCTGATGATCGTCATGTCGATGGTCTCCTCTCCCAGCTACAGCACCCTGATGGCGGGAATCGACCCGTCGCAGACCGGCAAGATTGAGAGCACGCTGTCCGGTCAGGGCATCTCCTATCAGCTGCAGAACAACGGCACCGCGATCGCCGTGCAGCCCGCCCAGACCGCGCAGGCGCGCGTGGCTCTCGCCACCGCCGGACTGCTGACCAACCAGCAGCCGGGCTTCTCGCTGCTCAACAACTCCTCGCTCGGCCAGAGCAACTTCCAGCAGCAGGTCACCTACGAGCGGGCCCTGGAGGGCCAGCTGGCCTCCACCATCCAGACGATCAACGGGGTCTCGTCGGCCACCGTCAACCTGGTGCTGCCCAACAGTCAGGATCAGCTGTTCTCCAACAACACCCAGCCGGCGACGGCCTCGGTGCTGCTCGGCTCCAGCGGCCTGGCCGGCACCCAGGTGCGGGGGATCGCCCAGCTGGTGTCCTCCAGCGTCCCCGGCCTGTCGATCAACAAGGTCACCATCACCGGGCCGGACGGATCGCTGCTGTGGCCCAACGGCAATGCCGACGGCAGCACCGGCGGCCTGCTCACCGCTGAATCGGCCTCCCAGAAGTACGATTCCACCATGGCCGGCGTGGCCGACGCCATGCTGGCCCAGACCCTGGGTGCGGGCAAGGCCCAGGTCATGATCAATGCCAACGTCAATGCCAACCAGGCGACGTCGGACACTCTGACCTACGCCAAGAAGGGCGTGCCGCTGACTCAGCAGAGCACCACCGAGACGCTCAAGGGCGGCGGTGGCGCGGCGGGGGGCGCGGCCGGCACCGCGGCCAACATCCCGGCCTACACCGCCGCGGCCGGCGGCGGGAGCAACTCCAATTACTCCAACAAGACCACCAACACCACGTATGGGGTGAACAAGACGGTCACCCACACCATCGTGGCTCCGGGCACCGTCAACCAGCAGACCGTGTCGGTCCTCGTCGACAAGTCGGTCCCGGCCAGTGAGCTGCCGGCGATCAAGACCGCCGTCGCCAACGCGGTCGGTCTGCAGACCAAGCGGGGCGACACCCTGTCACTCGGCCAGCTGGCGTTCGCCAAGCCGTCGGCATCGACCACGCCCACCGCCTCCGGTCCCACCTCGTACATCAAGTACGCCAAGTACGGCCTGGCCGGGCTCGGGTCGCTGGTGTTCCTCGTTTTCGCCGGACGGGCTCTGCGCCGGCGTGAGCGGGAGAACTTCGCCGGGCAGCCGACCTGGCTGCGTGAGCTGGAGGCGCCGCGGACGCTCGCTTCCCTGGAGCAGCGCCAGGCCACCGCCCAGATGCAGGCCGTGGGGCCGACCGAGGTGATGGCGCTGCGCTCGCCGGTCAATGTGGCTCGACGTCAGGTGGAGGATCTGGTGGAGCGCGACCCGGAGCGGGTGGCCCAGCAGGTGCGCGCCTGGATGTCGGAGGAGTAGGCGGCGGTGGCGGTAGAGCTGTATCAGCCCAACCCCACGGCAGCGCCGGTCCCGGCGCTGTCGCCCTCAGCCACGGCCGCCCTGGCCAAGGTCAAGGGACGCCAGAAGGCCGCGGTCCTGCTCGTCTCCATCGGTCCCGAGCGAGCGGCGGAGGTGTTCTCCCGGCTGCGCGACGAGGAGATCGAGAGCCTCTCCCTGGAGATGGCCAAGCTCCAGTTCCTGGAGCCCGGCGTGGCCGACGGCGTGCTGGAGGAGATGGCGGCCACCGTCGAGGCCTACGACATGATCAACCACGGGGGCGTCGACTACGCCCGCGAGGTGCTGGAGCGCGCCCTGGGCCCCGAGCGCGCCGCCGAGATCATCGGCCGGCTGTCCAGCGTCATCGAGAAGCGCCCGTTTGAGTTCCTGCGCCGGACGCCGCCGGAACAGGTGGTGACCTTCCTGCGCAACGAGTCGCCCCAGACGACGGCGCTGGTCATCGCCAACCTCCACACCACGCTGGCCGCTCAGGTCCTCTCCAATCTGCCCGACAACGAGCAACCGGAGATAGCGCTGCGCATCGCCCGTATGTCGGAGACCAGCCCGGACGTGGTCAAGCAGGTGGAGACGGTGATGAAGCAGAAGCTGGCCAACGTCGTCCAGCACGAGTATTCGGCCGCCGGCGGCGTCAAGTCGCTGGCCGACATCCTCAACCACGCCGGGCGCTCCACCGAGCGCAACGTCCTGGACGCCATCACCGAGACCGACGAGAGCCTGGGCGCCGAGGTGCGACGCCTGCTGTTTGTGTTTGAGGACATCACCAAGCTTGACGACCGCTCCATCCAGTTGATCCTGCGCGAGGCCGACCAGAAGGACCTGGCGCTCGCCCTGCGCGGCGTCGCCGACGAGGTCAAGGAGCGGATCCTGGCCAACATGTCCGAGCGGGGCGCCCAGATGCTGGTGGAGGAGATGGAGTTCCAGCCGCCGCAGCGCAAGCGCGACATCGAGGACGCGCAGGGACGCGTGGTGGCGATCGTGCGCAAGTTGGAGGAGGCCGGGGCGGTCGTCCTGTCCCGGACGGAGGACGACATTGTCTTCTGAGTCGGCCGCGGCCACGATCGAGGCCTACACGTTCCGCCAGCTGGAGGCTCCGATCGGCGCCGTGCATGATGCCGCCGACGTCCTGTCGGCCGCACACGCCGAGGCCGAGCGGATCCGGGAGCAGGCGCGGGCAGCCGGCGAGGCCGAGGGTCGCGCCGCGGGTCTGGACGCCGTGCGGGCGGAACTGGAGCCGGCGCTGACGGCCCTGTCGGCCGCAGTGACCGAGCTGGGTGCGCTGCACGCCCAGGTGGTTTCTGAGCTTGAGTCTGATGCGGTGACACTGGCGCTGCGGATGGCGGAGCACATCGTGGCCGGAGCCATGCAGGTTGAGCCTGAGCGCATCGTCAATGTCGCCGGCCTGGCCCTGCGCCGGATCACCGAGCGCCGCCGGGTCACGCTGGTGGTCAATCCCGCCGATCTGGAGCTGCTGTCCGAGGCCGTGCCCGAGCTGCAGGCCGAGCTGGGCGGAATCGAGCATTGCAACGTCCAGTCCGACCGGCGGGTGGCGCCCGGCGGGGTGCTGGCCCGGACCGACGAGGGCGAGATCGACGCTTCGATTGAGACCCAGGTGGCCCGGGTGCGGGAGATCGTGGCCGCCGAGCTCGGTCCGGACCAGGACGACGATGGCGCCTGAGGGGTTCGCCCGCCCGGTGATGGGCCGGGTGGCCCGGCGGGTGCTTGACCAGGACCTGGCCCTGCGGCGCGGGCGCGTGCGCGACCTCATCGGCCTGATCATTGAGGCCACCGGCCTGCAGGTGGAGATGGGTGAGATCTGCCTGGTGGGCGATGCCCGAGATACCGCCCGCACCCACCCGGGCCGGGACGGCAACGGACTGGTGCCCACCGAGGTCGTGGGGTTCCGTGAGGGCCGCACCCTGCTGATGCCCCTGGGTGAGCTGAGCGGGATCGGGCCCGGCACGGCCGTTCACCCCACCGGTTCGCAGTTCCGCGTCGCCGTGGGTGACCAGCTGCTGGGACGGGTGCTGGACGGACTGGGACGGCCGCTGGACGAGTCCGGCGAGCTGGCGGGCGGAGCCTGGCGGCCCGCCTCCGGGGCGCCGCCCGACGCGCTCAGCCGGCCGCGGATCACCGACCGGGTGGGCCTGGGCGTGCGCGCGCTGGACACCCTGGTCCCGTGCGGGCGCGGGCAGCGCCTGGGCATCTTCGCCGGCTCCGGCGTGGGCAAGTCCTCGCTGCTGGGAATGATCGCCCGGTCGACCACCGCCGACGTCAACGTGATCGCCCTGGTCGGCGAACGCGGCCGGGAGGTCAGGGAATTCATCGAGCGTGACCTGGGCGATGCCCTCGCACATTCGGTGGTGATCGTCGCCACCTCCGACCAGCCGGCCCTGGTGCGCATCCAGGCGGCGTTCACGGCCACCACCATCGCCGAGCACTTCCGAGACCAGGGCCACGATGTCATGCTGATGATGGACTCGGTGACCCGGTTTGCCATGGCCCAGCGCGAGGTGGGGCTGGCCATCGGTGAGCCGCCGGCCACCCGCGGCTACACGCCCAGCGTGTTTGCCCTGCTGCCGCGCCTGCTGGAGCGGGCCGGCACCGCTCAGCGCGGGTCGATCACGGGCCTGTACACGGTGCTGGTCGACGGCGATGATATGAACGAGCCGATCGCCGACGCCGTGCGGTCGATCCTGGACGGTCACATCGTGCTCACGCGCTCGCTCGCCCACGCCGGCCACTATCCCGCCATCGACGTGCTGCAGAGCGTCAGCCGGCTGATCGGTGAGATCACCACTCCGGAGGTGCGCGAGGCGGGCCAGCGCCTGCGGGCTGCCCTGGCCGTCTACCGGGAGAAAGAGGACCTGATCGCCATCGGGGCCTACCAACAGGGCACCGACCCGCTCCTGGATGCGGCGGTTGCCCTACGCCCGGCGATCAACACCTTCCTGCGCCAGCGGGTGGAGGATTTCACCTCGCTCGGTGACGCCGACGCCGCCCTGCAGGCGCTCGCCTCCCAACTGGGCATGGTCTCTGACACCGCCCCGGAGATGCCGGTGGCCCCCCCGGCGGCGGTGGTCTCACCGCAGGTGGCCGTGGGCGCGCCCGGCGGCCCGGCTTCGGCCATCCCGTCGCTGGCCCTCTGAGCACGCGTCCCGGCGGGGTGTCACCGGCCGTCCTCCGGCCGGGGTGTTGGGGCCTCACCTTGTGTATGGGACAAGTGAGCCCCCACAACCTCCTCGGCTCGGCCGGGGTTCTGGGGCCTGAGCTACATGTACAGTCACTTTCGTCCCAAGGCCATCCGGGGGAGTGTCACTCTCGCCGGTGGCACTCCGGCTCCCGGGCCGTCAATGCGTCGAATAAGCGTCCATGGCGTTGAAGACGGAGGGCGGGAGGCCGACAAAGGGGGCATGGCTGGTCCCTCGTTTCGATTCCGCCTTGAGCGCGTGCGCGCGTTGCGTGAGCGCCATGAGGACGCAGCTAAGCAGGCGTTCGCCGGCGCCATGATGGAGTGCGCGCGGAGCGAGCGTGACGTGCAGGAGGCGGCGCAGCGCATCGCCGCCGCCCGCGAGGCCCAGCTGGACGCCGCGGGCACGCCCACCAATGCGCTGGAGCTCATGGCCCGCCAGGCCTACCTGGAGCGGTCCGAGCGCGCGCACCGGGCCACCCAGGAGGACCTGCACCGCCGGGAGCAGGCACTGGTGCAACGGCGGCGGGAGCTGGCCGACGCCGCCCGTGACCGCCAGGCGCTGGAGCGGCTCAAGGAGCAGCGCCGTAACGATCATGAAAAGGAACAGGCGCGGGTTGAGGCGATGACCCTGGATGAGATCGCCCTCAACGGATTTCGGCGGAGGGCAGCATGACCACCGCGCTGCCCAGCAGCTCACTCCTCCCGAGGGCAGGCGCAGACTCACCGAGCGCCACCACGGTGTCAGCCGGCTCCGGTTCGGCACTGGGCGCGTTGGGCGGTGTTGGCCCAGCCGGTGCGCCCGGCGCTTCCGCGGCCGGCCCCCTGCCCGGGAGCGCCCCGGGCTCGGGTCCCGGCACCGGCCCGCCGGCCGATGGGCCGCCGGACGCGTTTGCGACCGTCCTCTCAACCGAGGTGGCCCGGACCGCACTTGCGGAAGGCCAGGGAAAGAAAGCTTCCACGCCGGGAGCCGGATCCGAGGACGTCGCCCGCGGCTCGACCCCGGGACCCGGCTCGGGACCCGCCTCGGGCCCCGCCTCGGGACCGGCCGCGGCCGGCAAGGACGCCAAGTCCAGCCGCCCGTCCACCGGACAGCCGGCCCCCGATCAGCCGGCCCCCGATCAGCCGGCGCCGGCCAACCTGACCATGACCCCGGCACCGGACGCCTCATCCCTGGCGGCCGCGGCCACCGCGACCGTCCAGTCGAGCCCCGGGCGCCTGCCGGCGACCGCCGCCGGAACCACAACCGCCTCGGCGACTCCGACCGGATCCGCAGGCGGCTCGCCGCTGGCCACAGCCGCCTCGGCCACCGGCTCGCCCGCCTCGGCCCGCCTGCCGATCAACGGGACGACGACCACCGCCCCCCAGCTTGCCGGTGCCGGCTCCCCACTCACCACCGCGTCTGCCGCTACCGGCTCCACCACCGCGACGCCCGCCGGCAGCAGCCCGGCTGCTTCACCGACGCTGCCCGCGGCGCCGACCGCCCCGCTGGCCCAAGCGCTCTCGGCGCTGGCCCCCGCCTCCCCCGCGCCGTCCACTGCCACTCGGAGCTCGGCTGTGACCCCGCCCGCGTCGTCCGCCACCGCCGATCCCGCACCGACCACCGGCGCGCCGGGCTCCCTTCCCGTCCCTGCGCAGTCCGGCGTGACCGCGGGCCCGGGGTCGGCGTCCCCCTCCAGCGGGGCCTCGCCGCTTGCGCCCGCCGACCCGGCATCGTCGACCGCGCCGGGGACCGCCACGCTCACCCCGGCCGGCACCGGACTCGCCGCCTCCCCCTCTCCCGCCGCTCCCGCCTCCCCCGCAGCGCCCGCGTCGCCCGCCCACGCCTCGCCGGCCGCCCCCGCCGCCCCCGCCTCCCCCGCCCACGTCTCGGCGGCGAGCTCCACCGATCAGACTGCACCGGCCTCAAGCCTCGCCACCGCCCCCGCCGCGGCCGGCGCCGAGCACGCGGCCACCCCCCCGTCCATGGCTGCCCCCACGGCCGCGGCGGCTCCGTCGGCCGCCTCGTCCGCCTCACCGGGGCCGGCGCCCTACGGCGTGCGCCTGGCCGAGGCGGCCGCCAAGGTGAGCGACACCATCTCGCTCGGCGTCCGGGACGGCACGTCGGTGGCGCGCATCCAGCTCACCCCGGACTCGCTGGGCTCCATCCAGATCCACCTTCAGCGCACCGCCGACGGCGTGGTCGCCCGTGTCGTCACCGAGCATCCGGAGGCGGCCCAGACGATGGCCGACCATGGCGATGACCTGCGCCGGTCCCTGGAGCAGAGCGGCACCACCCTCCTGCGCCTGGACATTGAGACCGCCGATCAGCGCCGGTCCGGAGGCCAGGAGCAGCCGGGCGACCCGGCCACCGGGGGTTCCGGCGGCGGCGGCCATGACCGCGCCGACGCGGGGGCCGACGACCTGGTTGTCGCCGGCACCGACGCCACCCTCAGCGGTGGCCTGACCACTTCGACCCTCGTCAACGTCCTCGCCTGACAAGGAGACAGCGACATGAGCACCACCGGCATCAACGGCTCCAGCACCCTGAGCACCACGGGCACCACCCTCGCCCCCAGCAACAGCACGGGCACCGGCGCCGCCAGCAGCATGGGTGAGAGCGACTTCCTCAAGCTGATGATGGATCAGCTGCAGGCCCAGGATCCGCTCAACCCGTCAGATCCCACCCAGTTCCTGAGCGAACTGGCCCAGTTCACCTCGCTGGAGCAGCAGACGAACATCGCCAACACCACCGCCGCCTCCAATACGGCCCAGTCCAACGCCTCGGCGCTGTCCCTGCTCGGCCACACGGTCAGCTACACCGACTCCACCGGCATCGCCCAGTCCGGGACGGTGTCGAAGGTCGACTTCGGCACCTCCGGCCCCAGCCTCACCATCGGCGGAGTCAGCGGGATCTCGCTGAGCAGCATCACGGAGGCTCAGTGAGCTCAGCCGTTCCCAACGTGGCGCTGGTTCCGCCCGGGCTGGCGGGCGCGCCGGCGGTCGGCCGGACGCAGCCGGCCGGCGCCACTCCGCCCGCCGGCGGACCGTCGTTCGCCGACGTGCTGGCCCACAGCACCCAGGCGGCGGCCGCGCCCCATTTCTCCCGTCACGCGCTGGAGCGGGTCCAGCGGCGCGGGATCACGCTTGACCAGCCGACCGTGCAGCGGCTGACGAACGGCATGTCCCGCGCGGCCGGCAAGGGTTCGCGCGACGCCGTGGTCTTTGTGGACAACACCGCGTTTGTGGTGTCGGTCCCCAACAACACCGTCGTCACGGCGGTGGGTTCCGAGCACATGCGCGAGCACGTGTTCACAAACATCGACAGTGCCGTGATCGCATGAGCGCTCACGGTTGCCAACCCGGCTGGACCTCTCCGAGGGAGCCGAGAAAGGACGTGAAGTAGAAATGATGCGAGGCATGTACTCCGCCATCAGCGGACTCGAGGCATCTCAGACGATGCTGGATGTAACCGCCAACAATCTGGCCAACTCCGACACCATCGGCTTCAAGGGTCAGGCCACCTCGTTCGTCGACGAGCTGTCACAGACGCTGTCGGCGCCGACCGGCCCCAACGGGTTCAACGGCGGCTCGGCGGCCAAGCAGGTGGGACTGGGTGTGGAGGTCGGCTCCATCGATAACCAGATGGGCGCCGGCTCCCTGCAGTCGACGGGCAACGCGCTGGACATCGCCATTCAGGGCGATGGTTTCTTCCAGGTGGGCAACGGCAACCCCGGCACCACCGCGCCGTACACGTCCAACCTGCCCAGCACCGTCGACTACACCCGGGCCGGCAACCTGACGCTCAACGCGGCCGGCTTTTTGACCACCCAGAGCGGCGAGTACGTCGTCGGCGCCACGGCCCCCAGCAACAACGCCTCGTCGGTTCCGACCTACATCAACGTTCCCCCCGGATCGACCAACGTCGCGGTGGGCCAGAACGGCGCGGTCACCTATACCGACGAGAGCGCCACCAGCCCCACGTTCGGCCAGACGGTCACCGCCGGTTATCTGTCGCTGGCCACGTTCCCCAATGACGCCGGCCTCTCCCGAAACGGCGGGTCGCTGTGGAGCGCCACCGCCGCCTCCGGCGCGGCCACCGTCGGGACGCCCAGCGTCGGCGGCTTCGGCCAGACCCTGTCGGGGAACCTGGAGATGTCAAACGTCGACATGGCCACCGAGTTCACCAACATGATCACCGCCGAGCGGACCTACCAGGCCAACTCCAAGGTGATCACCACGGCCGACAACATGCTCAGCACGCTGGTGAACATGCCGCAGGGCTGATAGCCGCCTGAGCTGATCGAACCCCCTTGGCCCGGCGGCATTGAGGGATGCCGCCGGGCGGGTTCATCTCACCCACCCACCCTTTCACTGAGGAGAGCCACACCATGATCACCCTGCACCGCTTGGGACATGCGGTGGACGCGTTCCAGATCAACCCTGACGTCATCATGACGGTCGAGGCCACACCCGACACCGTCATCACCGTCATGAACGGCCAGAAGATTGTGGTGGCCGAGCCCCCGGAGCGGGTGGCCGCGGAGATCGAGGAATACCGAGCCACCGTGCTCGCCCATGCCCTCATCCGCCGTCATGAGCTGCGCTCCGAGGGGACCACGCTGCGCCGGGTGAGCCCCCTGCGCCGGCCGGCCGCCATGTACGCCGTCAACGGCGGCGCCGACGACCAAACCGCTTGAAGTTTTTCTGTCACCTGTCGATCTAAGAAAGAGTCATGAAGCCGGCCACCGCAATTGGTATCGCCGTCGCCGCCGGCGGCATCCTCATGAGCGCCATGATGGGCGGGACCAGCCCGGCTGCGTTCATGGACATCCCGGCGCTGCTGATCATCATCGGCGGCACCGGTGGAGTGACCCTGGCCAGCTGCGGCATGCCGGCGATGAAGCGCATCCCCACGCTGTACAAACTTGTCTTCGGTCCTCCTGAGTTCGACCTCACCGGCCGCGTCCAGCAGCTGGTCAGCTTCGCCGAGCAGGCCCGGCGCGAGGGCCTGCTCGCCCTGGACGGGCAGACCGCCGAGATTGAGGACGACTTCACCCGCAAGGGCCTGCAGCTCGTGGTCGACGGCTCGGACCCGGAGCTGGTCCGCGAGGTGCTGGAGGCCGAGATCGACGGCATGATGGCCCGCCACGCTGAGGGCGCGGCCCCGTTTGAGAAGGCGGGCGGGTTCGCGCCCACCATGGGCATCATCGGCACCGTGATGGGCCTGGTGCACGTGCTCGCCAACCTGTCGGCCCCGGCCACCCTGGGCCCGGCCATCTCCTCTTCGTTCATCGCCACGCTCATGGGCGTCGGCTCGGCCAACGTCATTTACCTGCCGATCGCCAACCGCCTCAAGGCCCTGTCCAAGGCCGAGGTGGAGCTGCGCACGCTGACCCTGGAGGGCATCCTGGCCGTGCAGGCCGGCGACAACCCGCGCGTGGTGGCCGAGAAGCTCGGCTCGTTCGTCCCGCCGGATGAGCGCGACGGCGACGAGGAGGGCGGGTCGGTCACGGCCATGCCGCAGCAGGAGGCTGCCTGATGGCCAGCCATCGACGCCGGCGCCGCGGCCACGAGGGCGAGCATGAGAACGAGGAGCGCTGGCTGCTGACCTATGCCGACATGCTCACGCTCATGTTCGCGCTGTTCATGGTTCTCTACTCCATCTCGTCGGTGAACATCTCCAAGTACGTGACCCTGCAGCAGTCGCTGAAGGCCGCGTTCTCCGGTTCCATCCTCTCCGGCGGTCATGCCATCATGCAGTCCGGCTCGGAGTCGACGAGCGCGCACACCCCGGCCACGGCCGAGGTCCCGTCGATCGTTCCCCTCACGCCCAGCATCCCCAAGCCGGCCCAGACCTCGGGCCAGGTGGCTCAGCAGATCTCCAAGGCGCTGCAGACCGTGACCGCGGCCAACGCCGAGCAGGCCAGCTTCGTCAAGCTGCAGCATCAGCTCAACGTCTACGCCCGGTCCCACGGCTTCTCCAACGAGGTTCAGGCGGTCATCGATGAGCGGGGTCTGGTCGTCCGGGTCCTCACCGACAAGCTCCTGTTCGACTCCGGATCGGCTGCGCTGCAGCCGGCGGGCATGCCGTTGCTCAAGGAGATCGCCAACCTGCTCAATATTGACCGTCGCCATCCGATAACCGTGGAAGGCAACACCGACAACCAGCCGATTCACAGCGCACAGTTCCCCTCCAACTGGGAGCTGTCCACCGACCGGGCCACCACCGTTCTGCGCTACCTGATCGGCCGGGGCGTCCTCGCCTCCCGGCTGGCCGCCACCGGCTACGCGGACCTGCATCCGCTGGCCAGCAACGCCACGGCCGCCGGCCAGGCCAAGAACCGCCGCGTCGACATCGTCCTCAACCGCATTTATCCGGCCACGAATCCTTAGGTATTTCCCCCCATGGACAAGAAGAAGCTGATCATCCTGCTGCTGGTCCTCGTCGCCGGCGGCGGCTACGTCGCCAAGACAATGCTGCTGCCCAAGAAGGCGGCGGCCAAGCCCAAGATCGACGGGTCGATCTACGTCCTGCCCAAGGGCTTCACCTTCAACCTGGCCGACGGGAAGTACGCCACCATGACCGTCGGCCTGGTGCTGGCACCCGGCCAGAGTGACGGTGCCAGCGCGCAGGGCGGCGTTGAGACCACGCCGGCCGGCATCGGCACCCTTCCGGAGGAACCGGCGGTCCGCGCCATCATCACCAACGCCGTCACCGGTGACAGCTCTCAGACCCTGCTCTCGGACTCTGGCCGCAATCATCTGCAGCAGGAGATCCTCAACCAGATCAAGACCACCACCGACGTGAAGGTGACGGGCATCCTGTTCACCGACGTCGCGGTGCAATGAGGTATGCGCCATGACCGAAGCGGTTGACTTCGAGCCTCTCAACGACCCGGGTGAAGGTGCCTCGGGACCGGCCGAGTCGTTCGTGGACCTGCGCCGGCTCAGCGCGGTGCCGGTCGACCTGAGCGTGGAGATCGGCCGGGCCCGTCTGTCGGTGGGCGAGACGCTGGAGCTGCGCGAGGGGTCCGTGGTGACCCTGGATCGCATGGCCGGGGAGCCCGTCGACCTGCTGGTGAACGGCAAGCCGATCGCCCGCGGCGAGGTGGTCGTCATCGACGAGCAGTTCGGGCTACGGCTGACCCAGGTCCTGGCCACTCCCGCGGTCGGCGAGGCGGTCGACGTCGATCCCGAGCGGATGCCGACCCCCGCCGCCGACGGCTCCGCGGCCTAGTACGCGGGCGCCCTCATCTCAAGCTGGCGCCTAACGCGCCGAATAAATGGACATGTCACAACACGCCAATCACCAGCAGCTGGTGGTGTTCACGCTGGGCGCCGAGCACTACGCGCTTCCCATCCATGCGGTGAACGAGATCATCCGCTACTCCGAGCCGCGGTCGGTGGCCTCGCGGACCGAGTGGGTCCGCGGCGTCATCAGCCTCCGCGGGCGCATCGTCCCCGTGTACGACGTGGCGGCGCGCCTCGGTCTCACCGCCGCGCTCACCGAGCAGTCCAAGATCGTCATCGTCGAGGCGGGCGGCGAGATCGCGGGTGTGATCGTCGACACCGTGGAGGAGGTTCTCACCGTCTCCGGCGAGCAGATTGAGGACGCGCCCGGGGCCGACCCGACCATGATCGAGGCCATCGCCCGGATCGACGACCGGCTGATTGTGCTCCTCACCCTCAGCACCATCTTCGCCACCACTCCTGACCTGACGGTGGCGGCGGCCTAGCTCAACCGGCGTCATGAGCCTCACCGCCCACAAGCCCCGGGTCGTCGTCGCCGACGACAGCGCCCTCATGCGCCGGATTGTGTCCAACCTGCTGGAGCGCGGAGGGATGGAGGTGGTCGGCGCCGCCAAAGATGGAGACGAGGCGCTGGCCCTGTGCGAGCGGGAGCGCCCCGACGCCATGACGCTTGACCTGGCCATGCCCGGCCTGGGCGGCATCGACGTCCTGCGGGAGCTGCGCCAACGCGGCGGAGCGCAGATTCCGGTGGTGGTGGTGTCTGCCTTCTCACCCGCCCACGGTGCCCGGGCGGTCGACGCCCTGGCCGAGGGGGCGTTTGAACTGGTGCCCAAGCCCACCGGCAGCGTGGACGTCGACGCCTTCGAGCAAAACCTGCTGGGCAAACTCAAGCTGGCCACCCGCACCCGGCGGCTGCGAGCACCCTGGCGGCGTGAGCCCGGCGCCGCCGTGCCCACTCCCCGGGCCGCCGCCCCGCCCGGAGGCCCGGCCGCCCCGCGCCGGGGCGGCCGGGACGGCGTCACCCGCGTGCTGCTGATTGCCACGTCCACGGGCGGACCCCGGGCCCTGGCCGCGCTCATGCCCAGCCTGCCGGCGCCGCTGGGCCTGGGCACCCTCATCGTCCAGCACATGCCACCCGGGTTCACCGCTTCGCTGGCCGCCCGGCTGGATCGCTCCAGCCGCCTGTCGGTGCGGGAGGCCCAGGGCGGTGAGACGATGCAGCCGGGCGTCGCCTTGGTCGCCCCGGGCGGACGCCACCTGCGCCTGGCCGTCGATGGTCGGACCGCCGTCACCGACGAGGCCCCGCTGGGCGGCCTGCGCCCGCGGGCTGACCTGCTGATCGCGGATGCCGCCGAGCGCTGGGGGGACCGCCTGACTCTCGTCGTCCTCACCGGGATGGGCAACGACGGGCTCCGGGGCGCCGAGGCCGTGCGCCGCCGCGGCGGACGCATCCTGGTGGAGGCCGAGAGCACGTGCACGGTCTACGGGATGCCGCGGGCCATCGCCGAAGCCCATCTGGCCGACGCCGTCCTGCCGCTTGACCAGATGGCGGCCGCCATCGCCGCGGAGGTCAACTGATGAGCGCGATCGGCGCCGACGACTACGTGCTGTTCTGTGAGGGGCTGCGCCAGATCTCCGGCGTCGACCTCAGCCAGTACAAGCGCCCGCAGATGGAGCGGCGGCTGCGCTCGTTTCTGGCCCGCAAGGGGATCTCCCGCCTCACCGACTGCCTGGACTCACTGCGCCAGGACCGGGACGAGCTGGACGCGCTGCTGGACCGGGTCACCATCAACGTCTCCCAGCTGTGGCGCCACCCGGAGCAGTGGGTGCGCCTGGAGCGCGACGTGCTCCCGGAGCTCGCCCAGGCCGGTGGCACCGTGCGGGCCTGGAGTGCGGGTTGCTCGTACGGCGCTGAGGTCTACACGCTGGCCGCGGTCAGCCGAATCGCGATCCCCGCCACCCCGGTGACCATTCTGGGTACCGACATCGACCGGCGGATGATCGAGCGCGCCCAGGCTGCGGTGTTCTCCGACGACGATGCCCGCGGCGTCAGCCCCGAGGTGATGGAGCGTGGCTTTGAGCGCATCCTCGGCGGCTGGCGGGCCCGGCCGGCGCTGCGGCGGATGACCCGCTTTGAGCTCAGCGACCTGTTGCGCCTCCGGCCCCGGCCGGACAGCCATCACCTCATCCTGTGTCGCAATACCGTCATCTACTTCGCCGAGCCGATCCGTGACGAGCTGCACGCCCGCCTGGCAGCGGCGCTGCGGCCCGGCGGGTACCTGGTGGTGGGCGCCACCGAGCGGGTGTCGGCGCCGCGGGACCTGGGACTGCAGTTGGCCCACCCGTTCATCTACCGGAAGGTCTGATGGACACCTCGGAATACATGCCGATGTTCCTGGCCGAGGCGCGCGAGCACCTCCAGGAGCTCAACCTGACCGTGGTGCGCCTGGAGGACAACCCGCGGGACCGCGCCACTGTGGACGAGATCTTCCGGATCGCTCACTCGCTCAAGGGCATGAGCGCCACCATGGGCTTTGCCCAGATCGCCGCGCTGACCCATCAGATGGAGGACGTGTTTGAGCTCCTGCGCCAGCGCAGCGACGGACTGCCCGCCGAGGCGGTGGACACGGTGCTGGCCTGCCTCGACGCGCTGTCGTCGGCGTTCGACGCGATTGAGTCCTCCGGCGCGGAGACCCTGGATCCGGCAGCGCTCATCGAGCGCCTCCACGGGCTGGTGCGCGAGCGCACGGCCGAGCAGGAAACCGCCCGGACCGGCGGCGTCCAGCTTCCGGACCTGGTGACCGCCACCGCCGCCGGGCAGCGCGTGCTGCACGTCGTTGCCGTCCTGTCTGACCAGGTGCTGATGCCGGCGGTGCGCGCCCACATGGTGTTCGCCGCCCTGGGCGAGCACGGCGAGATCATCGGCGGCATCCCTGACGACGTGGAGCAGTTCTCCGGCCAGCGAGTCGAGGCCTGGATCATCTCCGAGCACGAGGAGGAGGCCGTTGCCCGGAGCATCGGCTTCATCTCCGACATCGCCGGGGTCGAGATCGGCGAGGTGGCGGCCCCCACCGCCGTCCCCGATCCGCAGCTCCCCGAGGAGGTGCCGGCCGGTGGCGACACGGTCGCCGAACTGGCGACGCCCGCGCGGGCGTCCGCGCCGGCGCCCGAGGCTCCTGCCGCCCCTACCGCCCCCCCGCCCAAGCCCGCCACCGGCACCCGCACCGTACGGGTCGACGCCGAGCGCCTGGACGCCCTCATGCACTCGATGGGCGAGCTGGTCATCCACCGGACCGCGGTGGAGGCGCTCACCGCCGCGCTGGACGTGCCCGGGCTCCAGCAGGCCATGCAGGAGCTGACCCGGAGCTCTCAGGCGCTGCAGGCAATGGTCATGCAGGTGCGGATGATCCCGGTCGACGTGGTGTTCCTGCGCTTCCCGCGGCTGGTCCGCGACCTCTCCGCCAAGCTCGGCAAGGAGGTCAGGCTGGATCTCGTCGGCGCGGAGACGGAGCTGGACCGCACGGTGGTCGACGCCCTGGGCGACCCGCTCGTCCATCTGGTGCGCAACTCCCTGGACCACGGCCTGGAGCCGGTGTCCGAGCGACGGGCGGCCGGCAAGCCCGAGGTGGGTGTTCTGCAGATCTCCGCGCGCCATGCCGGGGGCAGCGTGGTCATTGAGGTGCGCGACGACGGCCGCGGCATCGATCCCGAGGCGGTGGCGCGCAAGGCGCTGGCCTCTGGCCTCATCGACGACCAGGCAGCCGCCGAGATCACCATGAAGAGCGCGGTGGAGCTGCTGTTTGCGCCCGGCTTCTCAACCGCCGAGAGCACCAGCGACATCTCCGGGCGCGGCGTCGGCATGGACGCGGTCCGGGCCAAGATCCGCGAGCTCGGCGGCGAGGTGGTGCTGGAGTCGGTTCAGGGGCAGGGCACCATCGCCCAGATCCGGCTGCCGCTCACCCTCGCCATCGTCTCCGCGCTGCACGTCGACATCGCCGGCGCTCCCTACGCCATCCCGCTGGACCGGGTGGAGCGCACGCTGCGGCTGGCCGAGCAGACCGTGCGATCGGTGGCCGGCCGCCGGATGCTGGTCCTCGCCGACGGCGTCCTCCAGCTCATGGACGGAACCGAGGTGTTCGGCCGCCGGCACCAGGACGGCGCCGAGCACGCGTTTGTGGTGATCGTCCGCACCGCCGACCAGCGGCTGGCGCTGGCGGTCGACGATCTGATCGGCCAGCGCGAGCTGGTTACCCGACCGCTGCCGGCCGTCGTCTCCAGTGGCGAACCGGTTTCCGGTGGGGCGGCGCTGGCCGATGGCCGGATCGCTCTGATCGTCGATTGCGATGCCGTCGGGGCGGTGGCCCGGGGAACCCGGGATCCCGTTCGGAGCCGCTCCGCCAGCCAATCTTCCGCGCTCGGACGGGCAGCGGCATGACCCACCCTCAATCGTCAGGAGAAGCCCCTATGCCGCCGCTGTCCGACGTGCAACTGGATGCGCTGCGCGAGCTGGCGAACATCGCCTCCGGCACCGCGGCCACCGCGCTGTCTCAGATGCTGGCCCGCGAGGTGGAGATCAACGTCCCCCGGGCGCTGGCCCTACCGCCGGCGGAGGCCGTGGAGGCCTGTGGCGAGCCCGAGGCCCACGTGGCCGGCGTGGCCGTGCCCATCCAGGGCGACATCGACGGTCTGGTCCTGCTGCTCATTCCCTTCGCCCACGCCGAGCGGCTCTGTGGTCTGCTGGGAGTGGAGGCCCACACCGAGGTGGGCGATTCGGCGCTGCGAGAGATCGGGAACATCCTGGCCACCTCCTACCTGAACGGCCTGGGGGCGATGACCGGGCTGACCATGGAGCCCTCGCCGCCCCATCTGCACAGCGACATGCTGGGCGCCATCGTGTCCACGCTGCTGGTGGGGGTCGTCGGCAGCGACCGGCTGGCCCTGATGCTCGACTCCGAGCTTGACGTCTCCGGCGAGCCCTGCTCGCTCTCGTTCCTACTGCTGCCCACGGCGGGGCAGATCACCCACCTACTGAGTCCGCTGGGGTTGGCGGAATCGCCCGCCTGACGATGGCCGGCGTCCGCATGGGAGAAATGGTCGTTTCCACCACCCCCACCGAAGAGCTCGTCGCCCGGGGCCTGGGCTCCTGCATTGGCCTGGCCATCGTGGAGCGCAAAGCCGGGGTGGCCGGACTGGCCCACATCGTGCTTCCGGAGAGCCATCCCGGGGGTGAGCCGGCCAAGTTCGCCGACACGGCGGTGCCGGCCCTGGTGGAGGCGCTGCGCCACACCGGAGCGGCGGTGCGCCGCATGGAGGCGGTCATCGCCGGCGGTGCCCGGATGTTTGACATGAGCGGAGGGCTGGACATCGGCGCGCGCAATGAACAGGCGGTCCGTGAGGCCCTGAGCCGGGCGAAGGTCCCGCTGCGCGCCGGCGAGACCGGGGGCAGCCGCGGCCGGACGATCCGGGTCTGCGTGGGCGAGGGCACCGTCACCGTCCGCGTCGCCGGCCAACCGGCCGAAACCCTGCTGGAGGGGTCCGCGCCCCGGCGCCCCGGGGCGGGCCGGGCCGGGCCGCATCGATCCCGCCCGGGCCGGACCCCGCGCGCGGCCACGTCAAGGACTGGAGCCCCACGATGAGCGAGATGCTGTCACCGGACAAGATCGCCGCCCTGGTCGATGCCGCCAAGCAGGGACAGCTGCCTGATCCGTCGATCGCCCAGAAGAGCCAGCGTCGCGGCCACCGTCTGCGCACGGTCGATTTCAGCCGGCCGACCAAGTTCTCGGCCGACCAGCAGCGGCGGATCACCCGCGCCACCGAGACCTTCTGCCAGACCGTCAACACCCGGCTCTCGACCGAGCTGCGCTTCCCGGTCGAGCTGGAGGTGCTCAACACATCGCAGCTCACGTGGTCAGCCGCTCAGACCCAGCTGCCGCCCGGCTCGCTGTCGGTGCTCCTGGAGGTGGAGCCGATCAGCACCCGGATGGTCCTGGCCGCCGAGCAGGCCTTCGTGCTCACCGCGCTGGAGTGCCTGCTGGGCGGCTCGGCCGAGCGGCCGCCCCGGGAGCGGCGGCTGAGCGAGATCGACTGGAGCCTCACCCGCCGGCTGTTTGATTCGATGGTGATCCCGCTGTCGCTCGTCTGGCAGGAGCTCGGCGGTGTCACGCTGGCCACCGGAGATATCGACCCGCATGACGCCAGCCAGGTGGCGTCCGTCTCCGAACCGACGTTCACGATCCTGATTGAGTGCCGCATCGCCAAGCAGTCATATGCGCTCGGCCTGCTCATCCCCTGGATCGCCATCGAACCGGTGGTCCAGACCATCTCAGGGCGTGACCACGGCCGCCAGGCCGAGGAGGCCGCCAAGGCCTCGCAGATGCAGCGGGCAATGTCCAATGTGCCGGTGCGCCTGCGGGCCGAGGTCGCCTCGGTGGAGATGCAGGTGCGTGACATCCTGGCGCTCGCTCCCGGCAGCATCGTCAAGTTCGGCGCGCCCGCCGACGACGGCGTGGCTCTGTTCGCCGAGAACGTCAAGCTGGCCCGGGCCCAACCGGGTTCCCACGGCCCGCGCCGGGCCGTCCAGATCAGCGGACCGGAGGCCCACCAGTGAGCGCCATCGACACCTCCCAGCGCGAGGCCCTGCTGCGGCTGGGCGCCTCCACGGCAGAGGCGATCGCCCAGGTCCTGGAGATGTTCGCCCCGGGGGCCGTGGAACGGGGCGACGTCTCGATCATCGAGGACGGGATGTCACCGTTTGCCGACGTGACCCCCGGCTCGGTGACCGCCAGCGTCTCCTACGTGGACGGCGTCACCGGGGCCAACATCTTTGTGCTGACGGGCGCCGGCGTGCGCAAGCTGGCTCAGGCCATGGGCATGCCCGCTCCGGAGGCGGGCGAGGGCGCCGACCAGCCCTCCGAGCTGGAGCTCTCCGCGGTGGGCGAGGCCTCCAATCAGATGATGGCGGCCGCGGCCAGCGCCATCGGCGTGGTGCTCGGCCAGGAGATTGAGATCTCGCCCCCGGACATCCAGGTGCTGACCGACCCGGCGACCGCTCCCGACCGCTACGGCACGTCCCCGCACGCCACCTGCACGACGTTCACCGTCGTCGGTGAGAGCTGCCGGCTGATCCAGCTCGTCCCGGCGGCGTTTGTGGTGCGCATGGCGCGGGCCCTGGACGAACTTGACGAGGGCGCGTCGGGCGCGGCCGAGCCCGGCGCCGGCGGTAGCGACGCCCAGGGAACGGCTCTGGAGGACGCGCTGGGCGAGATCAAGCTGCGGGTGTGGGCCGAGCTGGGCCGCGCCCACCTGCCCCTGGGCCGCGCCCTCGGTCTCCCCCTCGGTTCGGTGGTGGAGCTCAACCAGGAGGCGGAGGCGCCCGTCGACCTGTTTGTGAACGGGGTCCGCTTCGCTCAAGGTCGGCTCATCGTCACCGATGACGGCGAATGGGCATTTCGATGTGACGCCGTCGGCGGACGGGGGCCGGCCGAACCCGACCGCGTCCCGCCGTTGCCCGACGACCCTCCGGTGTCTTCCCCCACAACCTCAGAACAAGAAGGAGCAGTTGCCTGATGGCCCGTGTACTCGTAGTCGACGACGCCGCCTTCATGCGCAAGGTGGTGAGCGACGCGCTCGCCTCCGGTGGCCATGACGTGATCGGCGAGGCCGGAAACGGAAATGAGGCGATTGATCGCTTCCGAGAGCTCAAGCCCGAGCTGACGATGATGGACATCACCATGCCGGAGAAGACCGGACTGGAGGCGCTGGCCGAGATCATGGCCATCGATCCCAGTGCCCGAGTGCTGATGTGCTCGGCCCTCGGCCAGGAGTCAAAGGTGATTGAGTCGATCAAGCTCGGCGCCAAGGACTTTGTGGTCAAGCCGTTCCAGCCCGAGCGCCTCCTGGAGGCGGTCGGCAAGGCGCTCGCCTGAGCGGCCCGGAGCCCGCTCAGGCTCCTCCGGGCGCCGCCTGCATCCCCGCCCAGACTCCAATTAAAGGCAGAGCGGGGATCGGCCGATCACAGGGGTGACTTTTCCCTCGAAGTCACCCCTCGATGCGGTTCCTCACGTTGACACGTGGCGTCGTCCTTGGCGGCGCCCTCACGCTCCTGTGCGCTCAGGCGGCCGACGCCGCCGGCACGCCCACCGGCGAGAACACGCCGGTGCGCCTCGCCACCAACGGGGCCACCCACGTCGCCTCCGGCGGCGGGTCCAGCATCCTGCGCACCATCATCGCCCTGGTGGTGGTGATCGTCATCATCTACGCCGTCGCCCGGCTGCTCCGCGCCTTCAAGGGACGAGATGAGGTCCGGGCGAGTGGCCGGGGCCTGTCTCAGATCGCCACCCTCCCGCTGGCGCCCAATCGTTCAGTGGCGCTGGTCAAGGCCGGACGGGACATCGTCCTGGTCGGCGTCTCCGAGCACGGTGTCACGGCGCTGAAGACCTACAGCGAGGCCGAGGCCCTCGCCACCGGCATCGAGATCCCCCAGGATGGCGATGACGACCTGGATCTCACCGAGCGGCCGCTTGATCGCGTCATCGAAGGCCTGCGTCGGATGACGGTTCGCCCATGAAGATCGACTCGTCGAACGCGCTTCAGATCCTGGTCCTGATCGGCGGGCTGTCGCTGATCCCGGCCATCCTGTTCACGGTTACCGGTTTCACCCGGATCCTCATCGTCCTCGGCTTCATCCGCTCGGCGCTGGGCACCAACAGCACTCCGCCCAACCAGGTCCTGGTCGGCATCGCCCTGTTCCTGACGCTGTTCGTGATGTCACCGACGATCGGCGCCATCAAGCGGGATGCCTGGGAGCCGCTGCAAAAGCATCAGATCCCCATGTCGACCGCCATCACCCGAGCCGAGGAGCCCCTCCGGGAGTTCATGTTCCGCCAGGTGGACGCCAACGACCTGTCGCTGTTCGTCAATCTGTCGCACATCAAGGTGCCCCAGACCCGGGCTCAGGTTCCCACCTACGTGCTCATTCCAGCGTTCATCATGAGTGAGCTCAAGACCGCATTCCAGATCGGGTTCCTCATATTCCTGCCGTTCCTGATCATTGACCTGATCGTGGCCTCGACATTGACCAGCGTCGGCATGGTCATGTTGCCACCGACATTCATATCCATGCCGTTCAAGATCCTGCTGTTCGTCCTGGTGGACGGCTGGGATCTCATCACTCACTCGCTGGTGGCGAGCTTTCACTGATCCCATGACCCGACCCCGCGTGACGCTATGAATCAGGACACCGTTGTCAGCCTCGCCACCCAGGCGATGACCGTGGCGGTGGAGGTGGCCGGACCGATGATGCTCCTCGGGCTGGTCGTCGGCCTGGTGGTCAGCATCTTCCAGGCCGTCACCTCCATCCAGGAGCAGAGCCTCTCCTTCATCCCCAAGATCGTCGGCCTGGCCGCCCTCATCGTGCTCCTGGGCCCGTGGATGCTCGACCA
The DNA here is from genome assembly GCA_963753235.1 of uncultured Solirubrobacteraceae bacterium. Classification (GTDB taxonomy): domain Bacteria; phylum Actinomycetota; class Thermoleophilia; order Solirubrobacterales; family Solirubrobacteraceae; genus Palsa-465. The sequence continues at coordinate 606,772 of CAVWBJ010000004.1, forward strand.
GCTCGTCGCCTACGCCCAGAACCTGTACCTGTCCATTCCTCAGCTGATCGGCGGATGAGCCAGGTGACGCTCAACTCGCTGCTGGGCCAGCTCGGCGTCAGCAACGTCACCGGGTTCTTTCTGGTGCTGGCCCGAGTGAGTCCGCTGTTCGTCCTGGCGCCGATGTTCTCGTCGTCGATGATGCCGCCCCGGGTGCGCAGTGTGGTGGCCGTGGGACTGGCCATCGGCCTGACCCCGCTGGCCATCCACGGACAGCAGATCCCCACCGATCCGCTGTCGGTCACCGGCCTGCTGGTCGTCCAGCTGCTGGTCGGTGGAGCGTTCGCCTTCGCCGTGGGAGCCGTGTTCGCCGCGGTGGAGGCCGCCGGCACCCTCACCGACCTGGCTTCCGGATTCTCGTTCGGTTCGGTCATCGACCCAGTGGACAACAGCCAGGGCGGAGTGATGACCACGCTCTACGGCCTGGTGGGCCTGGCCATGTTCATCGCCATCGGCGGTGACGCCTGGACGCTGCGCGGCCTGTCACGCACGTTCACGCTGGTCCCGCTGACCAAGTCGCCGCAGATCGGCAGCCTGACCAGCGGCGTGGAGCAGGCCGCCGCCTCCATCTTCGTGTCGGCGCTGGAGGTGGCCGCCCCGGTGCTGCTGGCGCTGCTCGTCACCGATGTGGCCTTCGGGATGGTGTCCCGAATCGTGCCCCAGGTGAACATCTTCGGCGTCGGCTTTCCGCTCAAGGTGGGCGTGACCATGCTGGTCGTCAGCGCCGCGCTGCCATTCATCGGCACGTTCATGAGCAACCAGATCTCCACCGCCGTCCTGACCGCCCTGCACACCATCTGATCGCATGGCCGACGACAAGACAGAGAAAGCGACACCCAAGCGCCTGCGGGAAGCCCGCAAGCGCGGGCAGATCGCCAAGAGCCCCGAGGTGGGCGGAGCCGCCGTGCTCATGGCCGGGCTGGCCGGCGTCATGGTGCTCGGTCCCAAGATCGTGTCCGGAACCGCCGGCGCCATGCGGGCCGCCTTCACGCTGATCGCCAAGCCGCACGAGGTGTCCTCAGGCGCCGGCCTGCACGGTCTGCTGGAGATCGGCGTCAAGACCATGGAGTCGACCGTCGCCCCCATCCTGGGCATCTGCGTGGCCTGCGCGGTGGTGGCCAACGTCGCCCAGACCCGCGGGCGGATGACGGTGGGCGCGCTCAAGCCGGACTTCCGCCGGCTGAACCCGGTGACCGGCTTCAAGAACGTCTTCGGCAAACGCATCGGCTTCGAGCTGGCCAAGGTGCTGGCGAAGGTGGCGGTGGTCGGCGGCGTGGCGGCCATCAGCCTCGTCCCCCAGATCACCTCGCTGGGCGCCAACGTCGGCACCACCCCAATGGCCCTGGGCAACCTGCTCAGCTCCAGCGCCAAGTCGATCATCGAGCGCGTGCTGATCGTCTACTTCCTGATCGCCATCGTCGACCTCATCCACCAGCAGCGGACCTACGCCAAGCAGCTGAAGATGACCAAGCAGGAGGTCAAGGACGAGTTCAAGGAGACGCAGCTCCCGCCGGAGGTCAAGGCGGCGCTGCGCCGCCGCCAGCAGCAGGCCGCCCGCGCCCGCATGATGGCGGCCGTGCCCACCGCCGACGTGGTCGTCACCAACCCCACGCACTACGCGGTGGCCCTGCGCTATGACGGCGCGCTCCCGGCCCCGGTTGTGGTGGCCAAGGGCAAGAACCTGGTGGCGGCCCAGATCCGGCGCATCGCCACCGAGAACGACGTACCCATCGTGCCTGACCCGCCGCTGGCCCGCGCCCTGCACGCGTCGGTGGAGATCGATCGGATGATTCCCGCCGAGCTCTACGCGGCCGTGGCTCAGGTGCTGGCCTTCGTCTATCGGATGGCCGGCCGAAGGAGGATCGCCGCCTAATGGACCGCACCGTTCGCGCCGTGCTCAGGCACACCGATCTGCTGGCGGCGGTCGGCGTCGTGATGGTGGTCACGATGCTCGTCATCCCGCTGCCGTCGATGCTGCTCGATCTCATGATCACCCTGAACATCTCGATGGCGCTGGCGATCGTGGTGGCCACGATGTACATCAACAAGGCGCTGGAGTTCTCGGCGTTCCCCACGCTGCTGCTGCTCACCACCATGTTCCGGCTGGCCATCAACGTGTCGGTCACCCGCCTGGTGCTCACCACCGGCGATGCCGGCAGCGTCGTCCGGGACTTCGGTCAGTTCGTCGTCGGCGGCAACGTCGTCATCGGCCTGGTGATCTTCCTCATCCTGGTGGTCATTCAATTTGTGGTGGTCACCAATGGCGCTGGGCGAGTGGCCGAGGTGTCGGCCCGCTTCACCCTGGACGCCATGCCGGGCAAGCAGATGGCGATCGACGCCGACCTGAACGCCGGGCTGATCACCGATGAGCAGGCCCGCGAGCGCCGGTCCGAGATCGCCCGCGAGGCTGACTTCTACGGCGCCATGGACGGTGCGTCCAAGTTCGTCAAGGGCGATGCCATGGCCGCCGTGGTGATCACCGCCATCAACCTCATCGGCGGCATCGTGATTGGCGTGGTCCAGCACCACCTGGCCTTCAGCGACGCCACCCATCACTACTCGCTGCTGACCGTCGGCGACGGTCTGGCGGCCCAGATCCCGGCGTTGCTGATCTCGGTGGCCACCGGCATCATCGTCACCCGCTCGGGCTCCAAGAGTGACCTCGGCAGCGAGCTCGCCAGCCAGATCCTGGGCCAGAGGAAGGCGCCGCTGGTGGCCGGCGGAGCGATCATCGCCTTTGCCATGGTGCCGGGGCTCCCCAAGATCCCGTTCCTGCTCATCGGCGGCGCCATGTTCGCCATCGGGTGGGCGCTGCGCAAGAACGGCATTGAGGCGTTCGCCCCCCAGCCGGCCGCCGCCGCACTGCCCGCCGCCGCCGGGGAGACGAAGGTGGCCCCGCGTGACGAGGTCATGAAGGAGCTGCCGATCGACCCGCTGGAGCTGGGGATCGGCTTCGGGCTGGTGCCGCTCGTCGACCGCGGGTCCGGGGGCTCGCTGGTGCGCCGGATCTCGCTCATCCGCCGCCAGATCGCCGGCGAGCTCGGCATGGTCATCCCGCCGGTTCGCATCCATGACGAGGTCGACCTCGACTCGCATGAGTACGTGTGCAAGGTGCGCGGGACCGAAGTGGCCCGCGGCCGGGTCATGGCCGGACACAAGCTGGCCATGGATCCGGGCGATGCCGTCGGCAACCTGTCCGGGATCCCCACCACCGAGCCGGCGTTCGGGCTTCCGGCGGTGTGGATCGCCGACGCCCAGCACTCGGAGGCCGAGGCCCTCGGTTACACCGTGGTCGACGCCGAGTCGGTGATCGTCACCCACCTCACCGAGACCATCCGCACCCACGCCGCGGCGCTGCTCACCCGTCAGGACGTTCGCCAGCTGTTGGATCAGCTCAAGGACTCCAACGAGGCGGTGGTCAACGAGGTGGTGCCGGAGATCCTGTCGCTCGGCGAGATTCAGCGCGTCCTGCAAAGTCTGTTGTCGGAGGGGGTCTCGATCAGGGATCTCGGCGCTATCGTCGAAGCAGTGGGAGACAAGGCGCGGATCACGCGTGATACCGGGCTCCTGGCCGAGTACGCACGGCAGGCGCTGGGCCGCGCCATCACCGCCCCCCACCTCGGTGCCGATCAGACCCTGCGCGCAATCACTCTCGACCCGGCGATTGAGCAAGAAGTGGCCACCTCCATCACCCAGACGACCGACGGCGAGTATCTGGCGCTGGAGCCCGCCCGGGCCCAGGCCCTGCTGGGCGCCGTGCGAGCCCAGTCTGACCACGCCTCGGCCCTGGGCGGACTGCGCCCGGTGCTGCTGTGCTCGGCCCGGGTGCGCCGCCATATCCGGCGACTGGTGGAGGCGGCGGTGCCGCATCTGGCCGTGTGCTCGTACAACGAGATCGCCCCCGGAGTCAGCGTTGAGACGGTCGGGGTGATCAGCGCGTGACCGAATCGTTCGCCACGCCGGGGGATGACGAGCGATCCGAGGGCGGGCAGGTCCGCACCTATCGCGGACGAACCATTGAGGAGCTCATCCCGCGCATCCGGGAGGAACTGGGGCCCGACGCCATCATCCTGCGGGAGCGCGAGGGCCTGATGGGCGGGATCGGCGGCTTCTTCGCCCAGCGCTGCGTGGAGATCGACGCCCAGGCCGCGCCCCGGCTCAGCGTCTACGACGACGACTTCGACGAGGAGGACCTGGAGGAGGCGGAGGAGGCGGTGGAGGAGCCGCCCGCACCGGCGGCCCCGCCCGCCGCTGCGTCGCCGCCCGTGCCGGCGCCCCGTCCGGTCGCGCCCTTCCTGGACGAGGCCTCATTCGCCGCCCGGCTGGAGGAGGCCACGCTCGCCGTCGACCAGGCACCGCCGGCCCCGGACGTGGTGCGGGCCCCGGACGCGGCGCCGCCCGCGCCGGTGGCACCGCCCCCGTCCGCCGCCTCAGCGCCCCCCGCCTTCATCGCATTTGACGAGCTGGGCGAGGCCGAGGCGGCGCCCCCCCGCCGCCCCCGGAACCTGAGGCGCCCCCCACACCCGCCGGTCCGCCCACCCTGTCGCACCGGCTGATCGACCTGGCCGAGATCAATGGTGGCGAACCGGCCCCCGCCCCGAGCGCGGCGGAGGCACCGCCGTCCGCGGACGCGCTCCCGCCGCCGGTAGCCCCGCCCGCCCCCGAGCCCGAGCCCGAGCCGGTCGACCTGACCCCAGATCCGTCCGCCCCCTGGATGGCGTTCGCTGCCGAGCAGGTGGAGGCGCTCCCGCTGGCCGTACCGGCCTCTCGCCGGCCCCCGACCCCGCCCTCGTCGGCCGCGCCCCCGCCGGTGGCGCCGCCCATCACCCCAGAGCCGGCTCCGGTCGCCTCGGCGCCGGCCCCGCCCGCGCCGGTTCCCTACGGCCCTCAGCCGGCGCCCGGCGCCTACGCGCCCTGGCCGTACGGCCCCCGGCGCCGGAGCGGATTGCTTCCCGCCGCCGAGCGGATGCTCCGCGCCGCCCTGGAGGCCACCCACGCGGCCAACGAACGGCGCAACCTGGAGCTGCGGGCCCGGTACTCGGCGCTGCCCCAGATGCCGGCCCCGGCCGAAGCGCTCCCGCCGGCGGCGGCCGCCACCCCCCAGCCCCCCGCTCCCCACCCGCAGCCCGCGGCGCCCCGCCCCCGGCCGCCGGCGGACACTCCAGACCCTGAGGCCGAGGCCCGCGCCCGCCGCCGGGAGGAGGAGCACCGCCGCGAGGCGGAGCTGGGGGAACGCCTGGCCCAGGCCGGCATCAGCCCCCGGCGCGCCTCCACCCTGGTGGCCACCGCCATCTCCCGCCGCGGTCCGTTCAGCTCCGACAGCGAGCTGGCCGACGAGCTGCGGGCGGCGATCGCTTCGGCCCTGCCCACTCCCCGGCCGGTTCCCCGGCGGGGCGCGATCGCCGTGGTCGGTGCCGGCGGCTCGGGCAAGACCCGGTCGGTGGCCGCGCTGGCCACGGCCTATGCCGAGGCCGGGATCCCGGTCAGCGTCGCCAGCTTCGGCGGACCCGCCCGCGAGGACGAGCTGGGCGAGCTCCTCCACGCCCAGGATGTCAACATCATCCCGGCGATGCGGACCCGGGCCACCGCCCGCGCCGTCGTCTCCGCCCGGGAGGAGTCACTGGTCATCCTCGACACCGCCTCGGCCACCCCGGGTGACAACAACACGCTGGACGTGATCGCTGAGGCGCTGCGCAGCTTCGGGCTGGATGCCACCTATCTGGCGGTTCCGGCCACCCTCAGCCTGCCGGCCGCCCTGAAGCTGGTGGCGGGTTTCACCGCCTTTGACCTGACCGGCCTCATTGCCACCCACGTCGACGAGACCGACCAGCTGGGCATGATCGCCGAGCTGGCCATGCAGACGTCGATCCCGGTCGCCTACACCCATACCGGGTTGGACCTTCAGAACGCCATCGCTTCTGCCGATGCAGGGGATATCGCAACCTCATTGGTGTAGATGAGCACCTCGCCTGACACAGAGACGAGCAACGTGCGCCTCCTCCCCGGCGAGGGACAGGGCCGGCTGACCACCGCCGACGGCGAGGAGCTGCCGGTGCGCACGTTCAAGCGCGGGCGTGATGTGGTGCTGGTGGTGCTCGTCGACAGTGACGCCCATGATGGGGACGACCGGGTACCGGAGGCCGAGCTGGAGTACACGTCAGTGCGAGGCGTGGTCCGTCTCCACGGAGAGGCGGTGTTTGAGGACCGGTCGCTCATCCGGTTTGAGGCCACCGGTCCCGCCGATGTCAGCCAGCGGCGCTCGTTTGTCCGGGTCACGGCTCCGCAGCCGGTCACCATCGACACCGACGAGACCAGCCGCCATCTGGCCTACACGGTCGACCTGAGCGGGGGCGGGATGCTCCTCGTCGGGGCCGACGACCTTGAGCCTGATACCCGGATCCGCTTCGCCATGATGCTGGGGGGCCACCCGGCGCCTGTGCGGGGAACCGCCCGCGTGGTGCGCATCCGCGACGACGGCAAGCGGGCGCTGGTGTTTGAGGCCATTGAGGAGGAGGACCGCCAGCGCCTCATCCGGTTTGTATTTGACTGCATGCGCACTGCTCGCGCCCGGACACGCGGCGACCACCTTTAGGGCAGCTCATGGCCAAGAACGACAAGACAGCCAAGCCGGGCAAGGACAAGACCAAGGGCAAGAAGAAGGCCCAAAAGGGCAAGGCCGGGGCCGGCGACGGCATCAGCATCGCCGGGCATCCCCGGGCTGCCGCCCAGGTCAAGCGGGCCAAGGGCATCGGCGGGATCGGCTTCTTCGCCATCGCCGCCTATCTCTCCTACAAGGCGGGCGTTCCCATGGACCAGGTGGCGCTGCGCGCCACCGCGGCCGGCATCGCCGGCTACATGCTCGCCTGGGCCTGCTCGGTGACGGTCTGGCGCCACCTGGTGCTGGCCGAGCTGCGCGCCGCGCTGGAGAGTGGCCGCGCCACGCTGCGGCCGGACACGCCGGCGATCACCGACGCCCCGGCAGCGGTGGCCGAGGGCGAACCGGCTGAGGTATGAGCGAGCGCCGGCCATGGATCCGATTCACCCGATCGTTCCCCACGCGCCCCGCATCTCACCGGTAACCTCATCGCCCGCCGTCTCCCGGGCCCAGTCGCAGGCTGACGAGCGCCGCCGCCAGTCGGCCGAGGAGCGGCGCCGCCGCGCCCGGGACCAGCGCTCCGCCGACGAGTTGCCCGACGGCCCCGCCGGTCCCGCCGGTCCCGCCGACGACGACGGGCACCCCCACATCGACATCACCGCCTGAACGACTCTGATGGAGAACCGGCCGAAAAGCTGCCGGATCTCCATCAGAGTGACCCGCACCGTCCAGCCGAGCTTGGACGAAACCACTTTCGTCTCAAGTCACTACACCAGGCGTCGATAACGCAAGTGACCGGCCGCAAGGAGCAGCCGGGGGACAACTAAACGACCACACCACGGAGGTGTATTTCATGTCCCTTTCGATTCTCACCAACATCTCGGCGATGAACACTCAGCGGAACCTGCTGAACTCATCGAACGCCGTCGCGACCTCCATGTCGCGCCTGTCCTCCGGACTGCGCATCAACACGGCCGCCGACGACGCTGCCGGGTATGCGATCTCGCAGGGTCTGACCTCGCAGATCAACGGCCTGGACCAGGCCAGCCGCAACACCAACGACGCCGTCTCGATGGTGCAGACGGCCTCCAGCTCGCTGAACAACATCCAGAGCATGCTGCAGCGGGTCTACGAGCTGGGCGTGCAGTACGCCAACGGCTCCAACTCGACCACCGACAAGACGGACATCCAGTCCGAGGTCAACCAGCTGACGGACGAGATCGCCCGCCAGCAGACCGCGTCCAACTTCAACAACATCAACCTGCTTGATGGCTCCGCCGGTTCTTCCGGCACCGTCACCTTCCAGGTTGGTGCCAATGCTGCGGACACCCTGTCGGCGACGTTCTCCAACGTCGAGTCGACCATCTGCACCGCCGCCGGCTTCACCGGCTGGGGTGTGGGCAGCACGGTCATCGACCTCAGCCAGAGCACGGCCCTGACGAGCCTCACCTGCGCGATCAACGCGATCTCCACGCAGGCGGCGACCCTGGGCGCGGTTCAGAACCGTCTCCAGTACACCTCGGACGCGATTTCGTCGACCGAGCAGAACCTGTCGGCGTCCAACAGCCAGATCAAGGACGTCAACATGGCTCAGGAGATGACCAACCTGACCCAGCAGCAGATCCTGGAGCAGGCCGGCACCTCCATGCTGGCCCAGGCCAACTCGCAGCCGCAGCTGATCCTCAAGCTGCTCGGCTGATTCATCCTTCGTCTGACCGGGCGGCGCCGCAGGGCGCCGCCCGGACGGGCGAACCGTCGCACAGACTTCGCTCTCCCGGGCGGCGCCGCCATGGCCGCCGCCGGGTGGGCAACCAAGCTCGACCGCGGCAGCTCGGCTGTCCGCCGCGAGAACAACCGCCTCGCTCTCACCCCAGGTCGCAAACCAAACAGGCGAGGCTATATCAGAAGACCCGATCCATCGAGGGAACGGTTCGAAAGCAGGCGGGCCCACAGCCCGCCTGCTTTCACTTAACTCGGCGGATCCGGCCGGGAACCTTAACTCGACACGCCGCCCGCCGATTACCGACCCAGAGATGGCGGCCGAGGCTCCCCAGGTTTCCGTGATCGTCCCCCTCAGCTGCGGACTGGATCAGGCACAGGCGTGCCTGGAGGGGATCGCCGGCCAGGGTGACGATCCCCCCTTTGAGGTGATCGTCGTCGACGACGCCTCCACCCAGCTGCAGCCGCTCCTGGGGCAGCTTGCCGGCGACGTCCGGGTGCTGCGCACTGCCCGCCGCGCCGGCCTGGCCGGATCGGTGCGGCTGGCCCTGGACCATGTCCGCGCCGACCTGACCGTCGTGCTCCGGGATGCCGCGGTTCCCGCCCCCGGCTGGCTGGCCGGCCTGGTGGAGGCCCTGCGGGACCCCGACGTGTCCGCGGCCTTCAGCGGCACCGGTGGCGCCCCCCGGGCGCCCAGCCCGTTGGCTCACTGCGTGGCGGCGCGCACCACTCCGCTGCGACGGCTGTCGCCGCCGGCCGTCGCCGACGAGCTCGTCCTCGGCACGCTCGGCCTGGCCCTGGCCGGCACCGGCCGCGTCGTCCTGGTGGACGCCGGCTCGGTCACCCCAGCACCCACCCTCCGCCCGGCCGACGGGCATCCACCGGGGACGGAGCCTGAGCTGACGATCGTGATCCCCACGCTTGATGCCACATCCGAGCGGGTCCGGCGCTGCCTGCGCGCCGTCGCCGCCACCACCGAGGTGCCCCATCAAGTCGTCGTCCTGGACAACGGTTGCCCGGCGCAGGGCTTCTCGGCTCCGGTCAACGCCGGGATCCGGGCCGCCCACACGCCGTACATAGTGGTGATGAACGACGACGTCGAACCGGAGCCGGCCTGGTGGGGACCGCTGCGCCAGGCGCTGGACGCCGGCGCCTCCGTCGCCTTCCCGCTCACCATCGACAGCGACATGCGTACCGACTTCGCCGCCTGGTGCTTTGCGCTCCGGCGGGATGGGGTGGCGGCATTCGGGCACAGCCGCTCCGAGCTGTTTGACCCCAGCCTGCCCGTGTACTTCCAGGACACCGATCTCCTCATGTCACTGCGGGCGGCGGGCCGGCCCCCCGTCCTGGTGCGGGAGTCAACCATCCGCCACGGGTTGTCAGTCACCCTGGGCAGCACGGAGCCCCGCCTCAGCGCCTGGGTCCAGGAGCACCTGAACCTGGACAAGGCGCGCTTTGAGGCCAAGCATCCGGGGGTCGAACTGCAGAAGCGATATATGTCGGCCTGACCTCGGTCATGGTCAAGGATGACTCGGTTGAGCCGATCACAGGGGCGTGGAACGGTTTGATGTGATCGTCGTCGGCGCCGGATTCGCCGGCACCGTCTGCGCCCGGCGGATGGCCGAGGAGCATGGCCTCCACGTGCTCGTCATCGACCAGCGCCCGCACATCGCCGGCAATGCGCATGACTCCGTCGACGAGCACGGGGTGCTCTGCCACAGCTACGGCCCCCACATCTTCCACACCAACTCCGACCGCGTCACCGACTTTTTGAGCCGTTTCACCGCGTGGCGGCCGTACGAGCATCGGGTGGTCGCCGAGGTGGACGGCCGGTTTGTGCCGGTGCCGATCAACCGCACCACCATCCAGGCGCTGCACGGAGTGGCGCTCGCTGACGAGACCGCGGTGGCGGCGCACCTCACCGCCCTGGCCGAGCCCCGCGCCCAGCATCGCAACTCCGAGGACGCTGTCGTGGCCAAGGTGGGCCGTGACCTGTACGAGCGTCTCTTCCGCGGCTATACCCGCAAGCAGTGGGCCCTGGACCCCAAGGACCTGCACGCTTCCGTCTGCGCCCGCATTCCGGTCCGGACCAACGACGACGACCGCTACTTCACCGACAGCTTCCAGCAGATGCCGGCTGATGGCTACACCGCCATGTTCGGCCGCATGCTTGATCACCCCAACATCGCGATCCGGGTCGGCACCCGGTACGAGGACATCCGGGATACGGTCAGCGCCCCCCAGCTGGTGTGGACCGGCCCGATCGACGCCTTCTTCGAGTACCGCTTCGGCCGGCTGCCGTATCGCAGCCTGCGTTTCGAGTATGAGACGCGGGCCACCCCGGGCGGACGGTTCGCCCAGCCGGTGGCGCAGGTCAATTACCCCAACGAGCGCATCGCCTACACCCGGGTGACCGAGTTCCGCCACCTCACCGGCCAGGCCGCGGAGGTCAGCACATTGGCCTACGAGTTCCCGGTCGCCGACGGTGAGCCGTACTACCCCATCCCCCGCCCGCAGAACCGGGAGCTCTACCACCGTTACGAGGCCCTCGCCCTGACCCGGCCGGACGTCCTGTTTGTCGGTCGCCTGGCCCGGTATCAGTATCTGAATATGGATCAGGTGGTGGGTGCGGCGCTGGTGGCCGTCGACCGGTGGGCGGAAGCCCGGCAGGCCCCGCCCGCCCTGGCCGCCGCCTGAACGAGCGTCACCCGCCGGTGTCGGCCCGGCGGCGCAGGTCGTCCAGGGACTCCGGTGTGTACACCGGGATCCGCTCGGCGTCGGCGCCCTGTCGCCGGTACCGCGCCGAGATGCCGGCGATCATGCGGTGCCGCTCGGCCTCGGTGCGCTCACCGACCACGGCGACCATGGCGATGTCGTCACGCTCAGCCAGACCACAGCGGACGACCAGGTCCTGGAGCTGCGCGCCGGCCCGCTCCGGGGGCAGCCGGGTGGCGTCGATGGCCAGGGTGACCGACGGGGAGCCGTTGACCGCGTCGGCGTAGGCGGTGAGCAGATCGTCGCCGGCGAGGAGGTCCTCGGCGTCGGCGAGCACAACGAAGCCGGTGGCGCCCTCCAGGGGATCAGCGACGCCGGCCGCGGCCCGCCAGCGAGCCACCGACTCGTCGAGCCGCTGGCGGGCGCCGACGCGCTCCGGGTCGCCGGCCAGGGCGCGCATCGCCGCCGCGGCCTCCCCCCGGATGTCGCCGGTCTCGCGCAGGCGATCCGCCTCGGCCAGGAGCCGATCCACCTGGGCCGCATGCTCCGGCGAGGGCGACACCAGCTCCACGAACTGCGTACCGGCGGCCTCGATCGTCTTCCGGGCGCGGTCCTCGGTGTTCTCCCAGACGTAGGCCATCTCGTCAGGCGTGAGCTGGTCCTCAAACGGGAGGTGGCGCAGCACCCACAGCTGGAAGGCGATCCCCTTGCGCCCCTCCCGCACCGCGCCGACCCCGGTGACGTCGGCGGTGAGGTTGGAACCGTGGACCCGGTACAGCGCCAGGGGCTCACGCACAAAGTCGATCTGGGCGTACTCGACGCTGCGCAGGGTCAGCCACCAGTCGGCGTAGGTGATCTCGCTGGGGATGGGCGCCACCACGTCGCGCAGCGAGGAGCGGAGCATGATCGCCGACTGCGTGGCCACGTTCTCCCAGAGCACCCGGGCGAAGGCGCGCTCCGGGATCTCCTGGAGGTGCCAGATGAGCGACGGGCGCACGGTCCGCTCCTCGCTATCGACGACCACCATGTCGCTGAACACCATCCCCAGCTCGGGCCGCTCCTGGAGCATCTCCACCTGGCGTCGCACCTTGGTGGGCAGCCACATGTCGTCGGCGTCGATCAGGGCCAGCAGATCCCCCCGGCCCTCGGCCAGGCCGCGATTGGTGGCCGCCACGTAGCCGCCGTTGGGCTGCTGGATGAGGCGGATCCGCCCGGGATGGCGGGCGGCCAGCCCCTGGACGATGTCGGCCGTCGAATCCGTGGAACCGTCATCGATGACGACGAGCTCCAGGAGCTCGGCCGGGTAGTCCTGGTCCAGCACGCTCTGAACCGCCCGCTCCACGTACTGCTCGTAGTTGTAGGCGGCCATGAGGGCGCTGACGGTGGGGAGATTCGCCATGGGCGCGGATTCTGGCCGATCCGCCAGCGGAACCGCCGGGCCGGGGGCCGGCCGGCTCAAGGTGACGGCCGGGCCGGACGATTAGACGGCCATGGACGTCCTCGATGGTCCACGCCGGCCGATGCCCGCGCTGCCGACCGTGACCGTGCTGATGGCGGCCTACAACTACGGCCGCTTCCTGGAGCGCTCGCTGGCGGGCGTGCTCCATCAGGACTACCCCGCCGAGCGTCTCGATGTGATCGTCGTCGACGACGGCTCCACCGACGATACGCCGGAGATCCTGGAGCGCTACCGGGCCGCCCATCCGGATCGCGTCACCGTCATCCGCCAGCCCAACTCGGGCAACCGAGTGGCCGCCAACACGGCCTTCCGGCAGGCGCGGGGCGAGCTGATCGCCATGCTCGACGCCGACGACATGTGGCCGCTGGACAAGGTCCGTCGCCAGGCGGAGCTGCTGATCTCCAACCCCCGGCTGGGGCTGGTGTATTGCGACACCCGGGTCATCGACGCTGACGACGGGGTCATCCACGAGTCCTACTGGGATCTGTACGACATCGCTCCCCAGCGGGGCCCGGATGCCTTCCTGGAGATCATGAGCTATCCGGGGAACATCGCGCTCAACTCCACCATCCTGTTTCGCAAACAGCTGGGCGAGGGGTTCTTCCCGATGCCGGAACAGAACATCTTCCAGGACTGGTGGATCACCGGTCACTGCGCGATGGTGAGCGAGATCGACTACGTGGAGGGCCTGCGCACCGGCTACCGCCAGCACGGCACCAATGCCCTGTTGGGCGCCACCCGCCACGCCCACACTGTCAGCCGCGTCAAAACCGCTGAGATGCGCCGACAGATGCTGGTCCACGGCGCGGGCGACCGGCTCACCGACGCGCAGCTGATCGATGCCTGGCAGGCGTGGGAGCACACCGGCCGAGACGTCGCCTGGACCGCTCAGACCATCTACCTCCCGGTCATGCCCAGCACCGCACAGGAGCTGGAGTGGGGAACCGAGCACGCGGCCGCGGCCCGGACGGCGATCGACGCCGGCGAGACCTCCCGGGCGCTTCACGCTGCGGTGCAGGCGCTCGCCTGCGATCCGTTCAACGGCGGTTACCGGGAGCTGGTGGAGGACCTCCGCTGGGTGGTGGAGACGATGGGCCCGGCCGGACGCCGTCCGGGGCCCGAGACGAGATTCATCACGCTGGCCTTCGCCGACGAGCTCGTGGAAGATCCGGACCTGCTGACCAGGTACGTGTCGGCGGTGCGGGAGGACGATCGCGCCACGCTGGCCGTGGCCGCCCCGGGTCTCCGGCCGGATCTGGCGATGACGGCCATGCTGACGGCCGCCGACCGGGCCGGTATCGATGTCGAGGCCCTACCGGCGGTGACGCTGGTCACCGACGCCGACCCGGAGGCTCACGCCCGGCTGGAGAGCGAGGCCAACGCTCTGCTCTCCCACCGCCAGACCGACCACCCCCTGCCCCACTTCCGCGCCGAGAGCTTTCCGGCGCTCAAGGCCCTGGCGCTGGCCTGATGTCCGCCGTCGCGCCCATCCCGGACCTGTCGACGCTCCGCCGATTCGTCACGCTGGCCGATCTGCATGAGCTGGCCGACCACGTGGACGCGGCCGCTGCCTACTTCCAGACCTTTTCCGCCGAGGACGACGCGACGCTGCTCATCCATGCCGCCACCCCGGATGGCGAATGGGCGCAAGCCGTCATCCAGGACGTCATCTCCGCCGCCGGGTCGACGCCGGAGACGTGCGCCGACGTCCGGCTCTGCCTGGTCGACGCCGATGACGGGATCTGGCTGCGGTTTGCCCGCAGCGCCCACACTGTGCTCGGCCGCGGCCCAGCCGGCTGGACCCTGGTCCGGCGCCCCACCTACGCGTGGGACCGCATCCCGGAGCTCCGCCACTACGCGGTGCGCCGGTGGGGCGCGCGGGACACGGCCGCGCCGTACGCCTACGAGGACGCGCTGGGCTACATCGTCGCCCGGGGATGGACGACCGAGCATCACGCCCGGATGGGATCGGTCCCGGAGTCATCCCTGGCGACCATCGTCACCACGCTGGAGGCGATGCTGCCACCGGTCGAGCCGCGCCTGCTCCACATCGGCAATTTTGTGGGCGTCTCGCTGTCCTACCTGCTGGACTGGGCCCGCAGGCGCCACGGGCTCACCGTGTCCGTCGACCCGGACATCTCGCACCGCGGCGTCGCCCATCCTCAGCGGGCCGTGTGCGACCTGCTGGCGCGCTTCGGCCTGGGCGAGCGTCACCTCCTCATCTGCGGCTACAGCCTGGACAAGTGCGTCTCCAACGACGGCGTCGTATTCAACGGGTACGACCCGGCGGCGGCCTGGAAGGCGGAGGCGGCCCCGGAGAATGTCCTACCGGGGCTGGTCGCCGGCGGGCAGCGGTTTGACGCCGCGCTGATCGACGGCAACCATGACGCCGCCTATCTTCGGCGAGAACTGGTGGAGATCACCCGCCTGCTGACGCCCGACGGGGTGCTGGTGCTCGACGACGTCGATGACAACTGGGACCGGATCCGGCGGTTGTTTCACGAGATCGGCGCCGGCGACTGGCCCTATGAGCCGGTCCTGGCCGACGGCCGCGTCGGCATCCTGCGCCGCCTGAGCGACCGCTCAAGAAACCGACCCGGAAGCCGATGAGCGCGGGCATGGACATCCTCCACGGCCCGGGCGGGGGCGGGCGTCTCCCCACCGTCACCGCGATGATGGTGGTCTACAACTGCCCCGGCTTCATCGGCCGCGCCATCGACAGCGCGCTCGGCCAGGATTACCCGCCGGAGCTGCTGGAGCTGGTCATCGTCGACGACGGCTGCACGGACTCCACGCCTGAGGTCATTGAGGAGTACCGCCGCCGGTACCCGGATCGAATCACGGTCGTCCATCAGGAGAACGCCGGCCTGGTGGGGGCCACCAACACCGCGGTGGCCAACGCCCGCGGGGAGCTGCTGGCGATGATCGACGCCGACGATCTGTGGCCGGCTGACAAGACTCGCCGCCAGGTGGAGCGGCTGCTCGCCGACCCGTCCCTCGGTCTCGTCTACTGCGATACCGAGGTCATCGACCCCTATGACGAGGTCCGGCGTCCGTCCTACTGGGAATGGCTGCAGATCAAGCCCCAGCGTGGGCCGGGCGCCTTCGCCCAGATCATGGGCCTGCCCGGCAACATCGCCCTGGCCACCACCATCATGTTCCGCGCCGACCTGGCGCAGCGGATCTTCCCCATCCCGCTGCGGGTCCCGTTCCAGGACTGGTGGATCACGGGACACGCCGCCGCGCTGACGAGCATCGACTGCATTGAGGGGCTGCGCACCGGCTATCGCCAGCATGGCGGCAACGCCACCCTCGGCGCGACGGGCCTGTGGGAGGTCCGGGAGACCTGCAAGACGGCGGAGATGCGCCGTCAGATGCTCATCCACGGGTGCGGTGATCAGCTCACCGACCACGAGGTGGTCCTCGCCTGGCAGGCCTGGGAGAACTCAGGCCGAGTCGCCGTCTCCCAGGCCCACAGCGCGTATGTGCCGCTGCGCGACAGCTCCGACGAGGAGCGTGCGCAGGGCCGTCGGTTGGCCGCCGACGCGGAGGCGGCCACGCTGGCCGGCGAGCTGTCCCGCGCTCTGCACCTGCGGATCCAAGCGCTCGCCTGCAACCCGCTTGACGCCGAATCACGTCAATGGGCGCATGACCTGTCCTGGCTGGCCAAGCCGGCCCCGGGCGAGACCGAGGAAATCGACCGGGCGGTCCTGGCCTTGCCGGAGCCCTGGCACGCCCCGCTGGAGCGGGATCCGCTGACCGGCACACGGGGCTTCATCACCCTGGCGTACCTCGACGAGATCGCCGCCGAGCCCCAGTTGCTCGGCGCCTACGCCTCCGTGGTGGGAGAGGAGGACGACGCCACGCTGGTGGTCTCGGCCGTCGGCCTGAGCGACGAGTACGCCGTCCATGCGGTTTCCACGGCGGCGGCCCGGGTGAACCTTGACCTGGGTCAGCTGCCGGATGTACTGCTCGTCACCAAGGGCGGGCCGCCCGTTCGGGTGGAGCTGGAGCGGCGCGCCGACGCGGTGCTCACGCGGCGTCGGCCCCGGCTGGCCGCGCCCGCGTTTCGCCCGGAGCACGTCAGGCAGCTCCGGGCGCTCGCCCTGGCATGAGCCCTCGGGACGTCATCGTCACCTGGCTGCAGCACGACTACGGACAGCTGGGACGGCCGGCGGAGGCGATCGCGCACGCCCTGGTCGCCTCCGAGGCCGCCGGACGCGTCGCCTACGTGGAACCGTTTCACCCCGGGCCCGGCGAGGCCGAGTTGGGCGCCCGGGACGACCGGGGGTTGCTGGTGTTCACCGGGCGCGGTCCGGCGCCCTGCGGAAGCCATGAAGTGGCCCAGGGTGTCCTCTCGCTGGCGGAGATGAGCGATCCCATCCTCCTCAACTTCGGCGTCGCCCAGGCCAACTGGTGGTTTCACTACGAGTTCGCGCCGCTGTGCGAGCGCACCGTGCTGGTCACCCACGACAAGCTGGCGGAGTGGTCGGCGGTGGGTGGGATGCGGCGCCAGCTGGCGCGGACCCGCCGGCGGCTGATCAGCGCCAGTGATGTCGTCTGCGGCCTGTCGGAGGGATCCATCGACGACGTTCCGGACGGCGTGTACGTCGGCCATGGCGTCGATGACGGTTGGCTTGACCCGGGCGTGGACGCGCTGGAGGAGCCTGCGGACCTGGCCCCCGTCCCCCACCCGCGCGCGGTTTACCTGGGTGCGCTGTCGATGCGCTTTGACCTGGAAGCCGTGCGCGCCCTGGCCGACACCGGGGTGGAGGTGGTTCTGATCGGGCTGGCTCCGCCCTCGGCACTCCTCCAACTGGTCCAGACGCACGCCCACATCCACTTTCTCGGCGAGCGGCCGCCGACCCAGACCCCGGCGTACCTGCGTCATTGCGACGTGGGGATCATCCCCCACACCGACGAGCCGTTCACCCGCTCCATGGAGCCCCACAAGGCCTACAACTACGCGGCGGCCGGGCTGCCCACGGTCACCCTCCACACCGCCCACGCACCCGCCCTGGATGAGCTGATCATCGCCACTCGCACCCACCCGGAGTTCGTCTCCGCGGTCGACGCCGCCGTCACCGCGGGGCGCCTGTCCCCGGCCCAGTTGCACCACGCGCGCTCGCTGACCTGGGAGCGGGTCGCCCACAGCATTCTGCGCGCCGCCGCCGGCTGACCTCAAGATCACCGGTGGCCCGTCGATGTATCTGGGGAGACGATGAGCTACACCGACGCCGTCAGCCGGGTCTCGCAGATCTACACCGAGATCTCCGGCCTGCAGACCGCCTTCGTCCCGCCCGCCGCCACCGCGGCCACATCGGCGACGACCCAGGCGACCCAGGCGCCGGCCACCCCGGCCGGAGCCGGGATGTCGACGACGTTCTCGTCGGCCCTGGCCAGCGCGCTCGGAACCACGGCCACCGGCTCGGCCACCCTGCCCACCAGCGCCGGCACGATGCTGACGTCGGCCCAGCAGCAGTTCGCCTCGCGCCTGGCCTCGGACACCGGGCTTGACCCCGGGGTGGTGTCGGCCTGGCTGCTGGCCGAGGAATCAGGCGGCGCCGCCGTCTCCCGGCAGAGCGCCAACAACAACGACTGGCTGAACATCGGCTACACCGACAGCGGGACGTACGGCTCGTCGGACAGCGTATGGAGCGATCCCGTCACCGCCGCCGACGCCACCGCCGGCTGGCTCAAGGGCCAGAACACCATTCCCGGCTACGGACCGGCCAGCTCCGGGATCCAGGCGATCCTGACCACGGCGGGGCAGCCCCCAGCCACCCAGATTGCGGCGCTGCAGAACTCCGGCTGGGCCTCCAGCGGGTATCCGAGCCTGCCGACGCTCTACCAGCAGGTGGCCGCCTAGCCTCGGTCCAGGGCGCCACCCTCACCGCCACCTGGAACGCGGCCGCCACCAGCTACACCATCCCCGGCTCCGGACTCGGCGCCACCTACCGCGTCTGCGTCACCGCCACCAACAGCTACGGCACCGGCTCCGGATGCGCCACGCCCATCGGCCCGGTTACGTCGTAGGCCCGCTGGGCGGCTCAGACTGAGATCCCGAAGAGGTCGCCGGCTCATCGGCGGCCCGCATCCACCGGCCCAGGGCATGGCGTCCGACCAGGGTGGGGGTCCCGTCGGCGGTGATCCAGTCCCGGGCGCGCAACTCGCTGACGACGTCTCCGGCGGCGGCCGGCGGCGGCCCCTCGCCGGTGCCGCTCAGCGTGTTGCTGCCGGGGCGGACGGTCCAGCGCCCGGAGTCCAGCGCGCTGAGGGCGAGACCCTGCGGCCCGGTCGGCAGGTCTAGCGGGTGCGGGGCGCTGCCGGTGGCCGTGGCCTCGGGCGCCGGGGCGGGAGAGGCAGGCCGGGAACGGGGGCGCGGTTCGGTGAAGAACGGGTCGCCCCCGGCCAGACGGCCGCTCAGCCAGCGCCCGGCGGCGTCGGCGAAGGTCCGGGCCCGGTCGGCGTCGATCCCGTATCGATCGGCCAGATCCTCCAGGTCGACCTCGGACATGCGCTGCAGGGAACGGCTGATCTCGTCAGCCATGGCGCGCAGGCGATCCTCGAAGTTGTCATGTTCGCTCATGCCCTAATGCTGGCAGGTCCGGAGGCCCGGCTGGCGAGCGACGGGTTAAGCGTGGCGGATCAGAGCCCGGCGGGGTGCAGGACGGCGTCGAACGTCGCCAGATAGGAGGCGCTGGGGGTGCCGATCTTCTCCACCCCGCCGCCCCCACCCCAGGCCCCGCTCTCGCCCCCGGACTCGTAGAACTGGCCGTTGATGTCGATGATCACGTGCCCGTTCTCCCCGGCGCCGGTGCGGTCGTAGATGGTCACGTACCGGCCCGGGCCCTGCTCGATGCCGGCCTGACCGGGCATCGTGACCGTGTCGGCGGGGGAACTGAGATAGCCGCCGGCGTGCAGGACGGCCGAGACGAAGCCGGAGCAGTCATAGCCTGACTGCGGCCCCCAGCCGGAGTGGCCCCCGCCCCACACGTAGGGCTTGCCGACGAGCGAGTTGGCCTGGTCGGTCATGGTCTGCACCTGGGTGGGGACCCCAGAGGTGGAGACGCCGGAGGTGGGCCCGGGCAATGCGGTGGAGCCGACCAACCCGGTGGAGCCGACCAACCCGGTGGAGCCGACCAGCCCGCCGGTGCCGAGCAGACCGGTGGGGTCGGCCACCGAACCGGCCGGCGAGGAGCCCTGGCCGAGCGCGGCGGCCGCCGGGTCCAGCGCCGAGGCGGCGGCCACCGACGCGGTGCCGGCGCCCTGGCCCTGAGCGCTGGCCAGGGCGGAGGCAAAGTTGGTGGAGGTGGAGCCGCCCGCACCGGTCAGCGAGGCGCCCCCGGACGGGTCAGAGCCGACCGACGCCAGGGACGACGGATCGTGGATCTGCTGCTGGAGTGTGAGGATCTGGTCGATACGACCGATCGCAGCCGCAATGGACATCAGCCTTATGTCAATCGGCCGGCGGTGGCCGACCTTGAGGCTCGGCGCGTATTAGAGTCGCGCGCTTGCCGCTGACCAGGGACGACATCGCCGGGCGGGCCCGGGCCCTCCAGGCCGACGGCTATGACCTGTACCTGTGCTCCAACCAGGACGTCCTGGCGCGGCTACAGACGCGCCCGTACGGGCTGACCGTGAACGGCCTGGACCTCCTGGGGCCGCCCCAGAACCCATGGACCGAGGCCGACCTGATGCGGGTCTACAACGTGCTCAACGCCACCGCGTTCGGCGACAAGGGCATCCCCCTCCAGAATTGGGTCATGATCGACCTCGGCCTGCTGCCGTCGGCGTTTCTGCTCGTCACGCTGCCGCCGGCGGCCGCGGAGGCGACGCTCGCCGACGCCCGCGCTCGGCGCTCCGGTGGCCACACCCAGCACGTGCTGGCGGCGGTCCTGGCCGAGGCGCAGCGCCTCGGCCACCGGGGGCCGATCCCGGTGGCCGGCTACTGCGCCGCCCCCACGCCGGTCGCCGGTGAGTGGGTGGGCTGGTCACTGTGCTCGGCCATCCCCGGCCTGGGGACAACGGCCAAGGGGGTGGCGCTGGAGGTCTACGGCGCCCGCACCCTGACCGGCGTCGCCCAGTTCACCGATCAGGCGCTCCGGGTGCACCGGCGGTTCGGACCGATGGAGATCATGGCCCCGACGGTTGATCTTCACCCGGTGCCGCACACCATGATCTACCGCACCGCGGTGCACGCGGACGAGGACGAGCTCACCCCCACCACCTGGATGGACGCCCGGGACCTCGCCGCCCAACGCGAGATGCAGGCCAAGGTCGACGCCGGCGCCAGCCGCTTCTTCATCCTGTCCCCCGGCCTGGTCGACGGCCAGGTCCCGATTCTGGAGTTGACCACGTAATGCCGGGACGCCACTTTGTGCTCGCCTTCTCCGGCGGCCTCGACACCTCCTACGGCCTCGCCGTCCTCGTCGACCGGGGCGAGCAGGTGACCACCGTGACCGTCAACACCGGCGGCTTTGACGCCGGCGAGCTGGCGGACATCGAGACCCGCGCGCGCGCCCTCGGCGCCGCCGAGCACGTCGTCGTCGACGGGCGGGCCCGTCTGTATGAGCAGTTCGTCAGCTACATCCTCAAGGCCAACTATCTGCGCAACGGCGTCTACCCCTCCTGCGTGGGCGTGGAGCGCATGCTCCAGGCCGAGGAGGTCACCCGGGTGGCCCTGGAGCGAGGCGCCGACGCCATCGCCCACGGCTCCACCGGCGCCGGCAACGATCACGTCCGCTTCGACGCCGTGACCAAGGCGCTGGCTCCCAACCTGGAGATTGTGGGGCTCATCCGCGACGAGGAGCACACCCGGGAGGAGGAGCGCGACTTCCTGCGCCAGCGGGGTCATCCGGTGAGCGAGATCGCCGCCATGTATTCATTCAACTTCGGCATCCTGGGCACCACCATCGGCGGCGAGGAGACGTACGGCTCCTGGGAGTACCTGCCCGAGGAGGCCTGGCCCACCACCCGCTCCATCGCCGACGCGTCCGACGAGCCCGCGGAGGTGGTCATCACCTTTGAACGCGGGCTGCCCGCAGCCCTCGACGTCCGGGGCGGCCCGCAGGTCGAGATCGCCGGCACGCAGATCGGGGTGCCCGGCTACGACACGCTGGCGGCGCTCAACCGGATCGGCGGGGTGCATGGGGTGGGCCGCGGGATCCACACCGGGCAGACGATCATGGGCATCGTCGGCCGGCTGGGCTTTGAGGCGCCCGGGATGATGATCCTGATCGCCGCCCACCGGGAGCTGGAACGGCTGGTGCTCACCAACGCCCAGCAGACGGTCAAGGCGGCCCTGGGCACCACCTTCGGCGACATGCTCCACGAGGGCCGCTACTACGATCCGCTGCTCACCGACATCCGGGCGTTCCTGGACAGCTCCCAGGACCACGTCAGCGGTGAGGTCCGGGTCCGTCTGCACAAGGGCAACATCATCCCGCTGGGCACCCGGAGCCGGTACAGCCTGCTCGACGCCGGCCGGCGGCTCGGCTCCACCTACGGCCACGGATCCAGCCTGTGGAGCGGCCCGGAGGCCCGGGCGTTCGCCCACATCTACGCCACGGCCGGCGTGCTGGCGAAATCGGTTGACGAACCGGTGTGACCCCCGCCCCGTCGATGATCGGGCGCTCGGTGTTCGTCACCGGTGCCTACGGGCTGCTCGGCAGCTGGCTGGTCAAGCGCCTGGTGGCACAGGGGGCGCGCGTCACCGTGCTCAAACGGGATGACACCGTCACCTCGGCGCTCATCCTGGAGGGGACCGAGCGCCGCGTGAACGTCGTCCATGGCGACGTCACCGACCTGGCGGTCCTGGAGCGGGCCCTCACCGAGTACGAGGTCGACACCGTATTTCACCTGGCGGCACAGTCGATTGTGGGAGTCGCCAGCCGCTCGCCGGTGTCGACGTTTGAGACGAACATTCGCGGCACCTGGCTGCTGCTGGAGGCGTGCCGCCGGGTCGGCATCCAGGCGGCCATCGTCGCCGCCTCCGACAAGGCCTACGGGAAACACGACGACCTCCCCTACCGGGAGGAGCACGCGCTGCAGCCTCGCCACCCCTATGAGGTATCCAAGGCGGCCGCGGACCTGATCGCCCGGTCCTACTGGCACACGTACGGGCTTCCGGTGGCCGTGACCCGGCTGGCCAACCTGTACGGCGGCGGCGACCTCAACCTCTCCCGGCTGGTCCCCGAGACCGCCGTGGCGGCCATCGACGGGCGCCCGCCGGTGATCCGGTCCGATGGCACCCTGCGCCGAGACTTCCTCTACGTGGAGGATGCCGTCAACGCCTATCTGGCGATCTGCGGTCTGGTCTACGAGGGCCGCGGAGCCGGCCAGGCGTTCAACGCCGGCGGTGAACGCCCCTACTCGGTGATGGAGGTGGTCCGGCTCACCTGCCAGGTGGCCGGCACCCAGGTCACGCCCGAGGTTCGTGGCCACGGCATCCCCCCGGGGGAAATCGGGAGCCAATGGGTGGACTCCGGCAAGCTGCGTGGCCTGTCGGACTGGGCCCCGCAGGTCGGTCTGGAAGCGGGGCTGAGGCGCACCGTCGACTGGTACCGGGAGCACCGCGCGGCGCTCCCCTGAGATGCGTCAGCCGGCACGGAGGATCGCCAACAGCAGCGCCTCCAGTTGCTCCAGCTCGGCGACGCTGATCGACTCGCTCAGCTGATGCGGGTCGCGCCCGCCGCTGGCCACGGCGACGACGTCGATGTCCGCGGCCAGGTAATTGGCCTCCAGGGTGGCCTGGGCCTCGGCGGCCACAAACTCCACGCGCGGCACCGTCTCGGCGGCTGCCCGCACCAGCGCCAGGGCGCGGGAGTCCGGCGCGCCCGGGAACGGCGGCACCATCCGCTCGGGGTCCCAGTCCCACTCCAGCGTGGCCCCGTGGTCAGCGGCCACCCGGGCAGCCACCGCCTGCATCGCCCGCACGGTGCTCACCATCTCCTCCGCGGTGTAGCCGCGGACCTCGCCCTTGACCAGCGCCAGGGCGGGCACCGAGTTGGTGGGCGTGCGGCGCAGGGCGTCGGCGACCCGGGGGAGCGCGTCGCCGGCGGCGGGCGGACCATCCAGACGGTCGATCACTCCGCCCCCCAGGATGGCGGCGATGCCGGCGCTCCCACCGCCGGGGAGCCGGCCGAGTGACAGCTCGGTGATGATCTCCGCGGCCACTCGGATCGCGTCCACGCCCACCTCCGGGTTGGCAGCGGCATGAGCGGTGCGTCCGTGGACGGCGAAGGAGAACACCGTCTGGCCCAGGGCCCGGGTGACCACGGTGCCGACCGGCTGGGAGCCGTCGACGCAGAAGGCGCAGTCGATGGCCACCGGCAGGTCGAGCAGAGAGACGCCCATCCTCCCGCTCTCCTCCCGGCAGGTGAAGGCGGCCACCAGCGTCGGGCGGTCCGCCGCCGGGCGGCCGGCCACCCCTGCGCACAGCCGCATTACGGCAGCCACGGCGGACTTGTTGTCAGCGCCGAGGATGGTGTCGCCGGCGGAGCGGATCACCCGGTCGTCGCCGAGCCGGGGTCGGACCGCGGGCGTGCCGGTCTCCACCGTGTCCATGTGGGCGACGAACAGGTACGCCGGCGCTCCGGCCGCCCCCGGGATGACCGCCACCAGGTTCCCGGCATCGGAGTCGTTGACGGCGCCGGCCTGATCGAAGCCGGCCTCCACCCCGGCGGCCGCCAGCCAGGCGCGGATCTGCTCGCCGAGCCCCCGCTCCCGCCCGCTCGGCGACGGCACCGCCGCCAGCTCCATGAACAGGTCGGCGATGGAGGCGCCGGGGGTGAGCACCCTCAGCCCACCAGGCGGAGGGGAGCGCCCGCCAGGTACGCGGCGATGTCCTCCACCACCTGGCCGTACATATGCCGGAACCCGGGCTCGGACACGTAGCCGAGGTGGGGCAGGAGCACGACGTTGTCCAGCGTGGTCAGCGGATGTCCGGCCGGCAGCGGCTCGGTGTCGAACACGTCCAGCCCGGCGCCGCCGATCGCCCGCCGGCGCAGGGCCGCCACCAGCGCCGCCTCGTCGATGATCGGCCCCCGCGAGGTGTTGATGAGCACCGCCGTCGGCTTCATCTGGGCCAGTTCGGCGGCGCCGAACAGTCCCCGGGTGCGGTCGCTGAGCACCAGGTGGATCGACAGAACGTCGGCGCCGGCCAGCAGTTCGGCCTGGGTGACGGAGCGGACGCCGGACTGGCGGGCGCGGTCGGCGGTCAGGTTCTGACTCCAGGCGATCACCTCCATCCCGAAGGCGCGGGCCGGGCCCACCATCGCCGACCCCAGCGTGCCCAGCCCGGCCAGTCCCAGCGTGGCTCCGGCCAGGTTGAACGGGATCCCGGTCTGCCAGCGCCCCGCCCGCAGCGCCCGGTCCTCGGTGGTGACCCGTTTGGCCACGGCCAGGATGAGCGCCCAGGCCACCTCGGCGGTGCTGGGCACACCCTCGGCCTGCGCTGCGCCCGTACCGGCGGTCCCGCTGACGACCACCCCGCGCTGGTGCAGGTACTCGACATCGACCGCCGCGTTGCGCATGCCGGTGGTCACCAGCAGCGCCAGCCGGGGCAGCTGCTCCAGCACCGCCCGGGGAAAGCGGGTCCGTTCCCGCATGAGGACGAGCACGTCGAAGTCGCCGAGCCGGGCCGGCAGCTCGGCCTCCGGGATCGGCTCCGAGAAGAAGACGACCTCCACCGCGGGGCCGAGTGCTGACCAGTCGGCATAGCCGGCAGCGCCCTGCTGATAGTCGTCGAGGACCGCCACGCGCGTCATGGCCGGTCAGTCTTCCAAAGTGAGCGTCCGCGCGGAGGGAGGGGTTTGTCCCTCCGGCCATAGTCACCGCGCCCCGCTGATCCCAAGCTGTCGGCAGCCGGGCCGAGCCCCACCGGCGAGCGATACGATTTCGATACCAGGAGATTCCCGTGACCCCCAGCGCCAGCATCCTGCTCGTGGCCAATCAGACCGCCCTGTCGGCCGGACTGAGTGAAGCGCTGCGGGCCCGCCTGGAGGAGGGACCGGCCACATTCACGCTGGTGGTGCCGCTGGGACATGTGCCGGACGCCCATGCTCAGGCCGAGGGCCTGGCCGCCCGGCTGCGGGAGGCCGGCTTCTCGGTGCGGGCGGTGGCCGGAGACAGCGACCCGCTGTGCGCGGTGGTCGACATCTACCACCCGGCCGAGTACGACGAGATCATCGTGTCCACCCTCCCCGCCGAGCATTCCCGGTGGATGAAGACCGGCCTGCCCCAGCGGATCGCCCGGCAGACGGGCGCCCTGGTGCGTCACGTGGAGGCGGGCAGCCCACGTCCGTTCCATCACCGGCCGCAGACGGCGGTTGCCGCAGCCCGTCACGGATAACCCCCCGGGCGCCGAGCACGCCCGGTACTTCCGGCCGGCCGGTCTGGACCGGATCGAGGCCCTGCACGCCGGGTTCGTCCAGCACGCCTACCGCCCCCACTCCCACACCGCGTGGACGGTGGCGGTCATGGAGCGGGGCGCCGCCCGGTTCACCGTGGACGCGAGCCCGCAGCGGGCGGACGCCGGCGAGTTGTTCCTGCTGGAGCCGGAGGCGGTGCACACCGGCATGGCCGCCGTGCCGGAAGGCTGGGTTTACAAGGTGCTCTACGTGGAGCCCGAGGTCCTGTGCGACTGGGCCGAGCGCGACGGCCGCCCGCCCCGCGCCGCCCGCTGGGTGGTCTTTCAGGACCCGGCGCTGCGGCGAGCGCTGCAGCACGCCCATGCCGCGCTGGCCGCCGACGGGACGGGGCTGGCCGTGGAGGAGACGGTGGTGAGCGCGGTCGCCGCCCTGGAGCCGCATCTGCGCGCCGCCGGGTCCGCGGTGCGCCGGCGGGACCGGCCGGAGCACGCCGCCGTCCGCCGCGCCCGGGCTCACCTCCTGGAGCACTGGGACCAGCCGGTGTCGCTGGGCGAGTTGGCGGCGGTCGCCGGTCTCAGCCGGTTTGAGCTGGTCCGTCGCTTCGGCGCCGAGCTGGGGCTGCCTCCCCACGCGTTTCAGACCCAGCTGCGCGTCCGGCGGGCTCGCCGCCTGCTCGCCGACGGGGTCCCGGGCGCCGCCGTGGCCGCGGCCTGCGGGTTCGCCGATCAGCCTCATCTCAGCCGCGTGTTCAAGCGGCTGGTGGGGGTCAGCCCGGCCCGGTTCGCCCGGGCCGGCAGCCCCAACGCGTGATCATCCCCGCCCACAGCCATCCGCCCGCCGGCGCCATCCGGCGCCATCCGGCGCCCGCCGTTGCCCGCGGTCCGCCGCTGAGCGCAAGAACGTTCAAGACGCCGGGCGGCCGCCGACGTGACCATGTGCGGCATGGGCGTGTCCGACTTCGATACCAAGGTGGCGGTGGTCGTCCGCGACGACCTGGCGGCATGGCAGCGGCTCAACGTGACCGCCTTTTTGATGAGCGGCATCACCGCCCGGGCCGGCCCGGAGGCGATCGGCGAGGAGTACCGGGACGGGGACGACCGGACCTACCTCCCCCTGTTGGTGCAGCCGGTGCTGATCTTTGAGACCGGGGCCGAGCGTCTGCGCACGCTGCGGGAACGAGCGCAGCGGCGAGGCGTCCCGGTGGCCATCTACACCACCGCCATGTTCACCACCGGCAACGACGACGCCAACCGGGCGGCGGTGCGAGCGGTGGCGACCTCCGAGCTTGACCTGGTGGGTCTCGGCGTCCGCGCCCCCCACCGAGACGTCGACGCCATTGTGCGCGGCGTGAGCCGGCACCTCTGACGCGCGTCCTACGCCGGCCATCGGCTCTCCTTCGGCGGCTGTAACGGTCGTCTTAGACGGCGCGCCGACGCTGCCTGACATGAACCTGAGCCCCGGCCTTCTTCACCCCGAAGCGGCGCAGCCGCGCCACTCCTCCCGCACGATCATCGACCGGCGGCCGCTGGCCGCCGGCTGGCCGCGGCTGGCGCTGGCCGTCCTGCTGCTGGCCACTGCCGCCGCCTATCTCGCCAACCTCGGCGCCTCCGGAGACGCCAACAGCTTCTACGCCGCAGCCGTCCAGGCGGGCACCAGGAGCTGGAAGGCGTTCTTCTTTGGGTCGCTGGACTCGGCGAGTTTCATCACCGTCGACAAGCCGCCCGCCTCGCTGTGGGTGATGGCGCTGTCCGGGCGCATCTTCGGCTTCAGCAGCTGGAGCATGCTCGTGCCCCAGGCGCTGGAGGGCGTGGCCGCCGTCTGGCTGCTGTACGCCAGCGTTCGGCGCTGGTTCGGCGCTGGAGCCGGGCTGGCCGCCGGTGCCCTGCTGGCGGCCACGCCGGTGGCCGCGCTCATGTTCCGCTTCAACAATCCCGACGCGCTGCTGGTGCTGTTGCTGGTGGCCGGCGCCTACTGCCTGACGCGGGCGGTGGAGCGAGCCGGCACCCGCTGGGTGGTGGCCGCCGGCACCATGATCGGCTTCGCCTTCCTGGCCAAGATGATGCAGGCGTTCCTGGTGCTGCCCGCCTTTGCCCTGGTGTACATGGTGGCCGCACCCACCGGCCTGCGCCGGCGCACCGTCCAGACGCTGGCCGGCGGACTGGCCATCCTGCTCAGTGCGGGCTGGTGGGTGGCGATTGTGGCGCTGTGGCCGACCGCCTCGCGGCCGATGATCGACGGGTCGGCGGACAACAGCATCGTCAACCTCATCCTCGGCTACAACGGGCTGGGGCGGATCTTCGGCAACAGCGGGCGGGGCGGCGGCGGAGGGGGCGGCGCCAACTTCAGCGGGCCGACCGGCGTGCTGCGCCTGTTCAACGACCTCATGGGCGGCCAGGCCTCCTGGCTGCTGCCGGCTGCCCTGCTGGCGCTCGGCCTGGGCCTGATCGTGACCCGGCGGGCTCCCCGCACCGACCGCACCCGGGCCGCCCTTCTGTTGTGGGGCGGCTGGTTGATGGTCAGTGGCCTGGTGTTCAGCCTGTCCAGCGGCGTCATCCACACCTACTACACGGTGGCCCTGGCCCCGGCCATCGCGGCGCTGGTGGCGATCGGCGGCCGGATGCTCTGGCAGCGGCGGGCCGCCCCGGCGGCCCCGGCCGCCGCGGTGACCGCTGCGGTCGCCGTGGCCGGCACGGCCGCCTGGGCCTGGGTGCTGCTGGATCGAGCCCCGGCCTGGCAGCCGTGGCTGCGCCCGCTGGTGGTGGTGGCCGCCGTGGCCTGCATCGCCGGGATCGCCCTGCTCGTCCTCCGGCGACCGCTGGGCCGGCGGCTGGTGGCGCCGGTGGTGGTGGTGGCTGGGATCGTCGCCTGCCTGGCCGGACCGCTGGCCTATGCCGCGGATACGGTGACCACGGCGCACACCGGGTCGGTGCCGTCGGCGGGTCCGGCGACCGCGGCCGGCCAGAGCGGGCCCGGAGGCGGGTTCCGGGGCGGGGCGGCGGCTCCGGGCGGGCAGGGTCGCCAGGCGCCTCCGGGTGCAGCGGGCGGGGCGACCGGCGGTCCCGGGGCCAGGCCGGCGGGCTTCCCCGGACCGCTGCGCAGCGGCACCGGCACCCCGGGGGGTCCGGGCGCGGGGGGTGGCGCCGGCGTGGCGGGCGGCGCCGGCGCGGCGGGCGGCGCGGGCGGCGCGGGCGCCCGGGGTGGCCCGGGCGGCGGCGTGACCGCGAGCAGCGCCCTCACCCGAGCCCTGGAGACCGACGCCTCCCGCTACCGCTGGGTGGCTGCCACCTCCGGATCTCAGTCGGCGGCCTCGCTGGAGCTCGCCACCGGCGGCGAGCCGGTGATGGCGATCGGCGGCTTCAACGGCCAGGGCGGCAACATCGCCCTGACCACGTTCCAGCGGTACGTCCGGGCCGGCGACATTCACTACTACCTGGCGTCATCCGGCGGCGGTCCGGGCGGAGGCCGCTCGGCCACCGCCATCACCACCTGGGTCACGCAGCACTACCGGACGGTGACGCTTGGCGGCCAGACGGTCTACGACCTGACCCAGCCGGTGAGCTGACCCCCACCCGCGGGGGTTTTGGGGCCTCACTTGTCCTATACACAAGTGAGCCCCCAAGACCCCGGGCGCGTCCGGGCAACCGGCACCGGCCGGCGATTGCTGAGACCATTGGCGGCGGGATGGCCCGGCGAGAGATCCATTCATGGCTGATGGACATGGACGGCGTGCTGGTGCACGAGGAGGAGGCGATCCCGGGGGCTGAGCAGTTTGTGGCTCGGCTGCAGGAGCTCGGGCGGCGGTTTTTGGTGCTGACCAACAACTCCATCTACACGGCCCGAGATCTGGCCGCCCGCCTGCGCAACAGCGGCATTGATGTCCCGGAGGAGGCGATCTGGACCTCGGCGCTGGCCACCGCCCGGTTCTTGCAGGACCAGCGGCCGGGCGGGTCGGCGTACGTCATCGGCGAGGCCGGCCTGACCACCGCCCTGCACAACGCCGGCTACACCCTGACCGAGCGGCGTCCGGATTACGTGGTGCTCGGCGAGACGCGGACCTACAGCTTTGAGCGGATCACCCACGCCATCCGGCTGATCGAGACCGGGGCCCGGTTCATCGCCACCAACCCGGATGCCACCGGCCCGTCGGTCGATGGCCCCCTGCCGGCCACCGGCTCGGTGGCCGCCCTGATCAGCCGCGCCACCGGGGTCGACCCCTACTTCGTCGGTAAACCGAACCCGCTCATGATGCGCTCGGCGCTCAATGCCATCGACGCCCATTCCGAGACGGCCGCCATGATCGGCGACCGGATGGACACCGATGTCGTCTCCGGGCTGGAGGCGGGCATGGAGACGATCCTGGTGCTCACCGGCGTGACCGCCCGGGACGAGGCCGAGCGCTTCCCGTTTCGCGCCGGGCGGATCGTCGACTCAATCGCTGACCTGTTGGAGGAGCTGACCGAGTAGCGGTCAGCTCTCGTCGAAGCCGGCGGCCTCGTCGGCCGCCAGGCCCGGCTCATCCTCGGCGGCATGAATGGCGCAGAGCGCCGGGCCTCCGGACTCCAGCACAGCCTGCAGCTCGGCCGGGGTCAGTTTGGCTCCGCACTCCTCGCACCGGTCGCCGACGGTCTCCAGCGTGTGCTCTTCCAGGCTCATGAGGCCGAGTCTATAGTGGCCATGTCAGCCGTGCGCGATTGGTGCCATCGAGACCGGGTAGGCCATTGATGATGAAGAAGATCCTTGAGCTCATTCTCTGCATCCTCCACCCCATCGCGGTGGTGCTGATCTGGATCAACCTCCTGTTCCGGACGGACATCGGACTGGTGGCCAAGCTGACCTGGGGCATCGCGTCGATCGTGCCGTTGGTCCCGTTCGTCTACGTGCTGACGGGCAACGACTTCATCTGAGCAGGTGACGCCGTGGGGGTGATGTCCGCCCCGGCGATCGCGCTCCGTCCGTTGACCGCCGCCGACTGCCCGGAGCTGGTCTCCTGGATCGAGTCCGAAGACGCCCTGTACCAGTGGTCAGGCCCGGCCGACTTCAGCTGGCCGCTGGACGCCGGCCAGCTGCGCCAGGATCTGGCTCGCCGGCGGCCCGGGGCGGCTCTGCTGGCCGCCATCGATCCCGGCACCGGCGAGCTGGTGGGCCACGTGAAACTCCAGGTGGTGGCGCGCCACCGGCTCGGTCTGATCGGCCGGGTGGCGGTGGCCCCGGAGCGTCAGGGTCAGGGCTATGGCAGCCGCCTGATGCGCCAGCTCGTCCGCCACGGCTTCGACGAGCTGGGGTTGCATCGCCTCCAGCTGACCGTGTACGCGTTCAACTCCCCGGCGCTGGCCGCCTACCGCCACGCCGGGTTCACCGTGGAGGGACGGCTGCCCGACGCCGCCCTCGGCACCGGCGGGTACTGGACCGCACTGATCATGGGCATGCTGGAGACCGACCCCCGGCCTGACCACGGCGCGGCTACCCGGACCGACGCCGAGCCCCGCGGCGCCCCGCCCTGGCGGGTACGCAGCGCCCACGGGGACGACCGAACGGAGGCGGCCCGGCTGCTCACCGAGCTCGGCTATCCCCAGGGTGAGGCCCAGGCGGCCGCCCAGCTGGCCACCTGGTCGGCGGATCCGCGCAGCGCCGTCCTGGTGGCCGAGGGCCCGCGGAGCGGGCGCCTGGGAGGACTGGTGGCCGTCACCGCCGTCCCGTACTTCGAGCGCCCCGGGGCCCTCGGACGCATTCTGGCCCTGAGCGTCGGCGCTGACCAGCGCCGCCGGGGCCTGGGCCGGATCCTGCTCGATGCCGCCGAGGGCTGGGCGCAGCGTCAGGGGTGCGTGGACATGGAGCTCACCAGCTCCCGCTACCGGAAGGCCGCCCACCGCTTTTATCCGGCCGTGGGCTATGAGGATCAGCGTGCCCGGGCGGCGCGGTACAAGCGGACCCTGGCCGAGCCGGGTCAGCCTCGCAGCAACTCGATGTAGCGCTCGGCCGAGCGGTGCAGGGCTTCCCGGGCCCCGCGCCGCAGAATCGGCGTCCACCATCCGCCGTAGACACGGTCATACGCATACGGCTCCAGCGCGGCCACGATCCGCCGCACCGCCCGTTCGGGCAACGGCAGCCGGTTGGGCGCGCTGTACAGGAACGCCAGCCGGTCCTCGCCGGGGGTGACGAACACGGTGTCGCCGCTGAACAGCGCGCCTCGTCCCTGGGCGCCGGCCGCCCAGTGGAGCACCGCGCTGCCCTCAAAGTGGCCGCCGCACTGGACCAGGGTGACGCCGGGGAGCGGCGCCGTGCTGTCCGTCCACCGCTGAACGGGCGCCTCCGGGCGCATGAGCCAGTCGGCGTCGGGCTCCGGGAGCAGGATCTCCGCGCCGAGGGCCCGGCTCCACTCCACCATCGCGCCGTACATGTGCGGGTGGCTGGCGGTGACGACGCGCAGCGGGCCGGCGGCGCGCACGGCGGCCACCGCCGCGTCGTCGATGAACGCCGGCGGGTCCCACAGCAGGTTGCCGGCGTCGGTCTGCACCAGCAGCCCCCGCTGGCCAACGCCGAGGCTGGGCTCCACCCCGACGCCGATCAGCCCCCGCTCCACGTCGCGCACCTCGGTCCGGTAGCCGTCAGCGGCCAGGCCGGGCATGGTCGCCCACCGCTGCCCGTCCGGCGGAACCCATTGGCGCTCGTCCTCACAGAGCGGACAGCGCGGCGGCGGGAGGTCGGCCGGCGGGAAGTTCGCTCCGCACGTGGGGCAGACCCAGATCGGCATCGTCACCCATATTCTCAGGTGCGTGCCCACACCCGACCCTGCCGCATCGTCGAGCCGGTGGCGCGCCTACCGGGATGTCGACCGCGCCGCCGACCCACAGGCGCTCGGCCGCTACATGGACGAGCTGGCGACGCTCCCGGCGGTGGCCGCCGAGAAGGCGCGGTCGCTGGATCTGCTCGGCCTCACGGCCGGTGGCCGCTGCCTGGACGTCGGCTGCGGCACCGGTCCGGAGCTGGACGCGTTGGCGGCGCTGGTGGCCCCGGACGGACGAGTGGTGGGGACCGACCGCAGTCAGGCCCTGCTCCAGGCCGCCCGGGACCGGGTCAGAACCGGTGCCGAGCTGGTGGTCGCCGATGCCCACCGGCTCCCGTTCGCCGAGGCGGAGTTCGACGCCTGCCGGGCCGACCGCACCCTCCAGCACCTGACCGATCCGGGCGCGGCGCTGGCCGAGATGGCTCGCGTGACTCGCCCCGGCGGCCGGGTGGTGGTCACCGAGCTGCGCTGGGGTCTGGTGGCTCCCGGGCTGGACCGGTCGGTGACCGAGGCGGTGCTCGGTGCCATGGCCGGACCCGGGGAGCGCGGCGGCTGGCTTGGACATCGCCTGGCCGAATTGATGGCCGCCGCCGGCCTGACCGACGTCCGGCCGGTTGACTCCGACCACCACCTCCACCGGGCTGACTCCCTGGCGGCGCTCCTGAACCTGACCTGGTCGCTCCCGGCCGCTGTCGGCCGCGACGGGATCAGCGCCGAGCGGGCCGCCGCCTGGGAGCGGTCGCTGCGCGCGCTCGCCACCGACGGCCAGGCGTTCGCCGGGATGGTCATCCGGCATGTGGTGGGGGTGCGCCGGTAGCGTCAGCTGTCGAAGCCCAGCCCCAGCCGGTCCAGCGTGCGCAGCCAGACTCCGCGGCGGCCCAGACGCCGGTCGGCGGCGGCCAACCGGTTGCGCGTCAGCTCAATCACCGCCCAGCGCAGCGGCTCGCTGGGGAAGGGGACCGGCTTGCGGCGGACGTAGCGCAGGCGAGTGGCCTCCGTCTCGCGACCGTCCAGCAGATCCAGCGCCACCGCGGCGCCGAACCGGGTGGCGCAGACGCCGAGGCCGGTGTAGCCGGCGGCGTAGGCGACCTGCCCGCGGTGGGCGGTGCCAAAGAACACCGAAAAGCGGCTGCAGGTGTCGATCGCCCCACCCCAGCGGTGGGAGAAGCGAACCCCCTCCAGCTGCGGAAACGTGGTGAAGAAGTGCTGGGCGAGCCGGGCGAATGTGGCGTCGTGCTGGTCAAGCTCAGGGCGGACGGGACCGCCGAAGCGGTAGATGGCGTCATAGCCTCCCCACAGGATCCGGTTGTCGGCGGTGAGCCGGTAGTAGTGAAACTGGTTGCCGGCGTCGCTCAGACCCTGGCGCCGGGGCCAGCCGACCGCATCCAGCTGGGCCGCCGTCAGCGGCTCGGTGACCAGTACGTAGTCATAGACCGGAGCCACGTAGCGGCCCACGCGGCGCACCAGCGGGGGATAGGCGCTGGTGCCGAGCAGCACCCGGTCGGCACGAATGCGCCCGCGCTCGGCGACGACGTCGACAGCGGCTCCCGAGGACGTCAGCCCGCGGGCCGGACTGCCCTCCAGGATGCGGACGCCCAGCCTTTCGGCCGCCTCGCTCAGCCCCTGAGCCAGCTTGCCCGGATCCACCAGCGCGGCTCCGGTCCGGTTCCACACCCCACCGGCGTACATGGGCGAGGCCACCTCGACGCGCATCTGCTCGGCGTCGAGGACCGTCGCCTCATGACCAAAGCGCCGGAGCAGGTCGGCCTCCTCCTCCAGCCAGGGCAGCTCATGCGGGGCCAGCGCCACCAGGATGTCGCCGGTCTGCTCCAGGTCGCAGTCGACGCCCAGCGTGGAGATGTCATCGCAGAAGCCGGCGTAGTTCTCCAGCCCCAGCCGGTTGAGCGCGTCCATCTCCGCGGGGAAGCGGGCCATCCCGTTGCCCAAGCCGTGGGTGAGCGAGTCGGCGACAAACCCCCCGTTACGCCCGCTGGCGCCGTAGCCGATGGTCTCGGCTTCCACCAGCACCACCTCGCGGCCGGGATCACGGCGCTTGGCGGCGATCGCCGCCCACAGGCCGGTGAAGCCGCCGCCGACGATGCCCAGGTCGGCCTGAACCACGCCCTCCACCGCGGGGCGGGGGTCCCGTGGCTCCAATCGGTCCAGCCAATACGGCCGCGGGACGGCATCAGCGTAGGCGGCCCGGTGCTCAGGGGCCGGCGGGGCCGCCGGCCACACTCCGGGGCCGCCGCTCACGTCGGCGCGGGTCGTCATGGAGGACAGGATCGCCGCCGGGGGGGTGAGAAAACCAAGACCCTCAGCGCCGCCGCAGCGAGCTAGAACAGCTCTCGCCAGCTGAACGCGGGCGCGTAGCCGAGGACTTCGCGCGCCCGGCTGATATCCAGCAGGGTGTCGTTTCCGCTGACGTGGTCGGCGACGGGGACGCCGGGGTAGACCTCGCTCATCAGCTCACGGCTGGGGCGTTTCATCACGGTGTCGGGAGCGGCGATGATGAAGTTGTCCGTGCCGGTGAGGTCGGCTTCCAGCGCCCGACGC
This sequence comes from uncultured Solirubrobacteraceae bacterium, assembly GCA_963753235.1. Lineage (GTDB taxonomy): Bacteria > Actinomycetota > Thermoleophilia > Solirubrobacterales > Solirubrobacteraceae > Palsa-465. Next base: position 642,012 of record CAVWBJ010000004.1, read on the forward strand.
ACGCTCTCGGCGACGTGGGTCTCGTCGACGTACCCCCACAGGTTCCACTTGCGCAGATGCGGATCGTCCCAGTAACCCGGGAACCGGTCGTAGTCTGACCGGACCATGACATTGGAGAAGCGCAGCCCGATGATCGTCGTCCCATGCCAGCGATGGAACTGGCGGGCCATCTCCTCGCTGAGGACCTTCGACAGCGCATAGCTCGTCTCCGGGTAGACATGGGCCTCGTCCACCGGCGCATACTGCGGCGGGCGGTCGAAGGGCAGCCCCAGAGTCGTCTCGCTTGACGCCCATACCACGCGGGGCAGGCCCAGCTGGGCCGCCGCGGCAAACACCGCGTGGGTGCTGGTGATGTTGGTGCGAAACACCTGATCCGGCGTCGCGTGTGCCGGAGACGGGATCGCCGCCAGGTGGACGACCGCCTCAATGCCGGGCAGCGTGTGGCCGCCGCTCAGAGCCTCAAAGGCCTGTCCGAAGTCGGTGACGTCAGCCCGCAGGAACGGGATGTCGGCCTCGGGGTGGGGGGATTCCGGGGAGGGCACCAGGTCGATGTTGAGGACGTGGTACCCGCGCTCACGCAGATCGCGCACCACCACCCGTCCGGCCTTTCCACTTCCTCCGGTGACAGCAATCGTGGCCATGGCCCACGTTGTACCGGACTCGGTCGATCGGCGGACTGCGGGTGCGAGCGGACGAGCCGTCAGCGCCCCTAGAGCGAACGCTGGTACCGAGCAAACGCCCGGGCGGCCAGGAAGGCCGACACCACCAGCAGGCCGGCCAGCAGGCCGATCCGCCCGGCCACCAGGCTCCAGTCGATCTTCTGCATCGCCGCTGATCGCGCCGCCTCCACGGCCCAATTGACTGGGTTGAAGCGGGCGACCGACCGGATCCAGCCCGGCAACAGGCTCTGGGCCATCAGGGCGGCCGACAGGAAGGTGAGCGGAAGCTGGACGAACGTCACCGCTCCGATCACCGACTCGCGCTGGCGAGCGAGCAGACCGACGGCGTTGGACAGGGAGGCAAACACCCCGGCCAGCAGAGCTGCCACCACCAGCAGCAGGATGATCCCGCCCACTCCGCCCCGGAAGTCAGCTCCCAGCACCAGAGCCAACAAGACGATGAGCACCGTTTGCACCACCACGGTGAGCGCCCCGTAGGCGACCGTCCCCGCGTTGAGGGCGCCCCGGCGCACCGGCGTGGCCAGCATTCGGTCCATGACGCCGCTGTTGATGTCCTCCACAAACCCCATCCCGGTCCAGCCGGCCGAGAACACCGCCAGCATGACCACCACGCCCGGGGTCAGGAAGTTGATGTACGAACCGTGAAAGCCCGGCAGCCGGGCCACCGACCGAAACAATGCCCCGAACAACAGCAGCCAGATGATCGGCTGAAACAGGGTCATCCCCAGGTACGCGGGTTGCCGGCGCAGGACCCGCGCGCCTCGAAGATAGACCTGCCAGCTCTGCCGTACGATCGTCATGCCAGAACCCCCTGGGAGGCGCCTTCAGCGTGCAGGGAGCGACCGGCGTGGCGGAGATAGACGTCGTCCAGGGACGGGCGGGCCACCGTCACCGAGGCCACCCCGGCTCCCCCGGTCTCCAGCGCCGCCAGCAGCGCGGGGAGGGCGGCCCCGCCGTCCCGGGAACGCGCATGAACGACGTCGCCGGCGAGCGCCACCGCGGTCAGCCCCGGCACCTGGTCCAGGGCTGGGGCGGCCAACCGGGCGGCGCCGGGCACCAGCTGGATCCGGATGGTGTCGCCGTCAAGCTGGCGCTTGAGCTCATCCGGTGTCCCCCGGGCGACGACCCGGCCGCAATCGATGATCGCCAGCTCGGCGGCCAGCTGATCGGCCTCCTCCATGTAGTGGGTGGTCAAGAGGATCGTCATGCCCTCCTCGGTGACGAGCCGCTCGATCTCCTCCCACAGCCCCACCCGCGCCTCGGGATCCAGCCCGGTGGTCGGCTCATCCAGGAACAGCACCTGCGGGCGATGCAGCAGCCCGAGCGCGATGTCCAGGCGCCGCTGCATGCCCCCGGAGTAGGTCTTGACCGGTCGGTCGGCGGCGTCGGCCAGGGCAAACCGCTCCAGAGAGCCAGCCACCCGGCGGCGCAGATCCCGGCCGGTGAGGCCGTAGAACACGCCCTGAAGCACGAGGTTCTCCCGACCGGTCGCCTCCGGGTCGATACCGTGCTTCTGGCCCACCACGCCGATCCGGCGGCGCACCTGGACCGGATCGCCGACTACGTCCACGCCGCAGATACGGGCGCTCCCGGCATCCGGACGGGACAGCGTGCTCAGCAACCGGACCGTCGTCGACTTGCCGGCGCCGTTGGGGCCGAGTAGGGCAAAGATCGTTCCGGCCTCTACGGCCAGGCTGACCCCGTCCACGGCGGTGACGCCCGGCGGGTAGGTCTTGTGCAGCTCCCGAGCTTCGATGGCAGCGGGCATGTCGGTCTCCTTGCACGCGATATGATGCCTTGAACGGTAAACATCTTTATCATCGAGATTTCTCAGTGTCAAGACGAAAGCGGGAAGTATTCGACGAGCTGCTCGGGGAGGTCCGAGGGTCGCAGAGCGCCACTGCGCGCTTTGACCAGGCTGTGGCGGATGCCGTCGGCCTCAACCGGACCGACATGCGGATCATCGACGCGCTGGATCAGGAGGGGCCGGCGCCGGCCGGGCGTCTGGCCGAGCTCACGGGTCTGTCCAGCGGGGCCATGACCACCGCGCTGGACCGCCTGGAACGTGCCGGGTACGCGCGCCGGGTGCGTGACCAGGCCGACCGCCGGCGGGTGCTGGTGGAGCTCACCGATCAGGCCGCCACGCTGCACCGCTACTACGCCGAGCATGCCGCCTACGCCGAACGCCTGTATCACCGCCACAGCCTGGAGCAGCTGGAGCTCATCCTCCAGGTGTTCCGGGAGAGCCGGGAGTTCAACGACCGCCGGGCGGCCGAAGTAGAGGCCGAGAGCCGCCGCCGGGCCTAAGCCGCGGCCACCGGCAGCGAGATCTCGGCGGGCCGCCCGATGTGGTAGCCCTGGGCCAGGTCGACGCCGAGCTGTCGCAGCCGCTCCAACGTGGCCTCAGCTCGGGCTCCTCCCGGCCCAGCAGGCGCCGTGAACCGGCCGAGAGCACCACCTGGCCGCTCGCCACATCGACCTCCCAGTAACCGAGACCGGCCAGCTTCTCCGCCGCCTGCCGGCGCTCGCGCTCACTGTGCAGCTCGGCGGTGAGACTGTGGCGCAGGGTGAGGTCCTGGATGACGCCGATGATCCCGGCCGGCACGGGCTCACCGAAGTAGATCGGAGTGACCTGGATCCAGCACAGCCGCCGGTCGCCGATGGTGCGGTAATCAAAGTTCTGGGTCTCGCCGGCCAGGGCGGCCCGGTAGTGAGCGATGAGCCGCTCGCGCTCGCTGGGCGGGAGGATGTCCTCCAGCCGCCGGCCGCTCAACGACCCGGCGGGATGGCCGTTGCGCTCCAGCAGCTTGCCCTCGGCCACCCGGACCGTCCCCGCGCCGTCGACGACCAGGACGGTCGCCTCCGGCAACGCCGAGACGAGCGCCTGGCTGTACTCGATGAGGCGCTCGAGGTGGAACGGATGCCGCGAGGCCTCTGCTGACACAATCCGGTCAATCGACCGCCGGGCGGCGCAGCTTGATTCCCGGCGCCCGGGGTTGCTTCGTCCGCTGACACGGGACCGGCCGCGCAGCCGGACTGGAGCCGTCAGGCGAGGGTGCGCAGCCCGTCAGCGTTGAGGACCCGGATCTCACGTCGGCCCGTCTCAATCCAGCCCAGCTCCCGGAGCAGGTGCAGGGAGCGCGCCACCGCTTCCCGGGAGGCCCCGGCCCAGGCCCCGAGCTCGTCCTGGGAGAGCGGGAGGGTGATCCGGACGCCCCCGTCGGCCGGCTCGCCGCTGGTCTCGGCAAGCTCCACCAGGCGCCCGGCGATGCGGGCGGTGACGTCCCGAGTGGCGAAGTTGACCAGCTGGCGATCGGCCTCGGCCAGGAGCACGGCGAGCCGTTCGAACACCAACGGGGCCACCCGGGGGTGCTCCTCGACGAACCGTCCAAAGTCCGCCCGCCGCAGCGCCACGGTCTCCAGGTCGTCCAGGGCCGTGATCGTCGCCGTCCGTGGCCGGCCGGCGATCGCCGACAGCTCGCCGAGGAGTTCGCCCTCGCCGGCGAAGCGCAGGACGACCTCACGGCCGCCCACGCCGGCGGCCGCCACCTTGGCCCGACCCCGGGTGATCGCGATCACGCCGCCCGGGTCATCGCCCTCGTGGAAGATGGCCTCACCCCGGGCGTACCGACAGGCGCGCCCAGCCGCCACCAACGCAGCCCGCTCCGACTCGGTCAGCGCCCCCAGAAAGTCCAGCGGGTTGTCGACGACGTCCCCCATGGTCCGGTCCGTCTCCATCATCCCGGATCCGGGGCCCGGGGACCAGACGGCCGTCGCCGGTCAGCGCAGGCCGGCCGCGTCCAGCACGCCCGAGGCCGGCGCGTCCGGATCGTCCAGGATCCCGGCCAGCGCCCCCCCGGCCAGCTGACCCACCTTGTCCGCCAGCTCGTCCACCGACACCGGCTGCTCCGGAGCGCCACGCGGCCACAGCACCCGGGCCAGCTCGGTTCCGCCGGCGGTGAGCACCGCGCCAAACGGCGGCAGGCCCTCATCGATGACGACAGCGACCCGGGCCGCCCCCGCCTGCGCCTCGGGCTCCACATCGGCGAAGTCGGCCACGCCGGGGGGTCCAGCGAGCAGCGTGCGGGCCACGCAATAGGGAATGGAGAACTTGGCCGAGAGGCCGTCGCTGACCTCGTCCAGATGCGCGGCCTGGCGGGCCACCGAGCCCACCCGAACCTCCAGCCCGGTGCCGTCTGAGCGATACCCGTCTCGCCGGGCCGCGGCCGCGGCCTCGATCGGAGCGTGGGTACCGAGGCAGCTGGGGTGAAGCTTGATCCAGTTGCCGGCGATGGCCGGTCCGGCGGCTGCGACGGATGTGCCGCCGGCCAAACTGTCGGGATCTAGGCCGGGCCACGCAGCCCCCAGAACGGTGCCCACGCCGAGGGGACCGTCCAGCGCTCGGCGGTCGGCGGTGGCCCCAGCGCGGGCGAGCAGCACTCCCTGGACCCCGGCGGCGGTCGCCTGGCCGACCTGGATTGCCTTGCCGTCGGAGCCGAACGCGCCCCGGGTGCCCCCGGCCCGGAGCATGGCCAGGGCCAGCGCGCTCTCCAGGCGCTCTGCCGGGAGGGCGAGGAGACGGGCGGCGACCACGGCGGCCCCAGCCGGAGCGCACACTGCCGTGGGATGCCAGCCGGCGTCGTACAGGGCGGGGTGTCCGGCGGCGGCCACGGCGGCCATCGCCTCAAACCCGGCGGCGTAGGCGGCCAGCATCCGCCCCACGGTGGCGCCCTGTCGATCGGCCAGGATGAGCGCGGCCGGGGCGCAGGCGGCGCTGACGTGGGCCACGCCCGCCGAGTAGGTGTCATCGAAATCCAGGACGTGGCCGGCGGTGGCCGCATGGGCGACCGCGGACAGCAGGTCGTCCCCGCCGGCGCGCATGGCGCAAGTGGCGCGCTCCCGGCGCCCGGCGCAGGCACAGGCCAACCAGTCGGTGAATGCGGTCTGATACCGAGACCGGAGATCCAGCGGGGGTGCGGTGGAGGCAGTCGCCATCGGTCAAGCCTAATTGCCGCCGGCCGGCGGCGAGTTCGCTACAACCCCCAACATCGACGAGCATCCGACCGAGCCACCACCGGACCCCTCGCTCCCGCCCCCGCCGGTCAGCTTTGCCGTCGCCGCCGAGGGGGATGACGTGGTGGTCTCGATTGCCGGTGAGCTTGACATCAGCACCGTTCCCGAACTGGCCGGCCGGGGCGAGACCGCCCTGGCCCTCGGCCCGCGGCGCCTGGTGGTTGACGTCAGCGAGGTGACGTTCGCCGACAGCTCGGCGATTTCGCTCTGGCTCCAGTGGTCGATGGCCGTACCGGAGTTTCAGCTGCGGGACCCGCCGGTCCTGCTGCGCGCCGTGATCAGCACCATGGGGCTCACCGAGCAGCTGGGCGTCGAGACCTGAGGCCGACCGCCGGCCTATCCGCCGGCGGGCGCCGGCAGGTGGGCCTCGGCCCGGGCCAGGATGACCATGCCGAGCAGAGCGGCGGCCAGGGCGAGGATGGTGGCGATGATCTGTCCCGGACCGGCCTGGGGCGATTCCTTGAACAAGGTGAGGCCCAGGACGACGCTGGCGATCGGGTCCAGGGCGGTGCTGGTGGCCAGTGTCGCCGCCAGAGCGCCGGTGTTCAGCGCCAGCTGGTTGAGCGTCATGGAGATGTAGCCGACCGCCACCAGCGCGTACAGCTGCCAGCTGGCCACCACATGCAGCGGTCCGCGGTGCAGCTCATCGACCACCGCCTTGGTCAGGGCCGCCGACAGCGCGAACAGGATCCCGGCTGCGGCCGCCAGCAACGCCGCTCGCCGGGGCGGCGGGGCCCGGCGGGCGAGCAGAGCCAGGGGTGCGCACACGGCGGCACAAATGGCCAGGGCGATCAGCCAGTCGCCCAGCGGCGCCTCGCTGCGCCCGCCGGAGGGCCGAGCGATGACCAGGAACGCCACCAGCGCCACCACCACCAGACCGGCCGCCGCCACGTCGCTGCGATGCACTCGCAAACCGCTCAGCCGCGCGCCCAGGGGAAGGGCAAACACCACGCTGGTCACCAGCAGGGGCTGAACGACCGCCAGACGGCCCACGCCCAGCGCCGCCGCCTGGGTGACGAAGCCGAGGCCATCGCTGGCGATGCCGGCCAGCCACATCGGCCGCCGGGCCATGCGCAGGAGCAGGGCGGTGCTGGCGCCCTCAGAGGGGGCGGCGACACCGGCGGTCTGCTGCAGGGCGCTGCCCAGGGCGAAGAGCAGCGCCGAGATGAGGGCCAGGACTATCTCCACGTGCGCGCTTCCATGTCGATTCCCGCACGGCAGCTGCCCACGATACGCAGCGGTCAACCGGCACGGCGCCCCGCGGCCGCGGCCACCACAATCCTGGCGTGCCACCCGACGGTCGTTTCGCCCCCTCCCCCACCGGCCCGCTGCACCTGGGCAGTCTGCGCACCGCGCTGGCCGCGTGGCTGTTCGCGCGCTCGCAATCCGCTCGGTTCCTGCTGCGGATCGAGGACCTCGACCCGCAGCGGTCCCGCCGCCCCTACGAGACCGAGCAGATCGCCGATCTGCGCCGCCTCGGCATCGACTGGGACGGGACGCCGGTGCGCCAGTCCGAGCGCCTGGGCCTCTATGAGGCCGCCCTCGCCCGGCTGGAGGCGGCCGGCCGGCTGTACCCCTGCTTCTGCACCCGCGCCGAGATCCGCGAGGCGGCCTCGGCGCCCCACGGTGACCTGCCTGAGGGCGCCTACCCGGGGACCTGCCGGGCGCTGACGCCGGCCGAGCGCCAGGCGAGGATGGCGGCTGGACGTCCTTTCGCGCTGCGCCTGCGGGCCGATGCGGCCCGCGTGGAGTTCGATGACCGCCTGCTGGGGCATCGCACCGGCGTGGTCGACGACTTCGTCGTCCGGCGGGTCGACCGGGTGCCCGCCTACCAGCTGGCGGTCGTCGTCGACGACGCCGACCAGGGCATCCGCCAGGTGGTCCGGGGAGCTGACCTGGCCGACTCCACCCCCCGCCAGATCCTGCTGGCCCGGCTGCTGGGGCTGCCCGTTCCGGAGTATGCCCACGTGCCGCTGGTGCTCGGCGCCGACGGGGCGCGCCTGGCCAAGCGTCATGGCGTCGCCACGCTGCAGCAGCACCGGGAGCCGCCTGAACGGACGCTGGCGCTGCTGGCGCACAGTCTGGGACTGGCCGCGGACCGGGACGCGGTGGACGGTGCCGATCAGCTGATCGCCGCGTTTGACCCGGACCGGATTCCGCAGGAGCCGGTCAGCTTCGCCTGATTACACTGGCCGCCAGCATGCTCCTGTACGAGCGCATCGGTGACGGCTACACGCGGACCCGGAGCGCCGATCCGCGGATTGAGCGCGCCGTCCACGCGGCGCTGGGGAATGCGGCCAGCGTGGTCAACGTCGGCGCCGGCGCGGGCGGCTACGAGCCGGCGGATCGCCGGGTGGTGGCGGTGGAGCCGTCGGCGGCGATGCGCGGCCAGCGCCCCCCGGGAGCCGCTCCCTGCCTGGCCGGCGTCGCCGAGGACCTCCCGCTGCCCGACCACGCGGTCGACATGGCGATGGCGGTCTACACCGACTTCCATTGGCGCTCACGGGCGCGGGGAATCGCCGAGATGGTGCGGGTCAGCGGGTGCGGAGTGGCCATCCTCACCGTCGATCGTGACGTGGCGGCGGAGTTCTGGCTGAGCCGGGACTACCTGCCCGGGGCCGATGACCTGTTCGCCCCGCTGAGCGCGGTCACCGATGCCCTGCCCGGTCCGGCCTGCGTGACGCCGGTGCTCATTCCCGCCGACTGCCGAGACGGCTTCGTGCACGCGTTCTGGCGGCGACCGCGAGCGTTCCTGGACCCCGCGGTGCGGCGCAGCATGGCCGTGTTTGCGCGCCTACCGGCCGCCACCGTCACCGCCGGGCTGACCCGGCTGCGCACCGACCTGGATACCGGCGCCTGGACCCGACGCCACCGCCGGCTGGAGGCCCTGCCGGCGCTTGACCTTGGCCACCGCCTGGTGGTGTGGCGACCGGAGCCAGAACGCCACCGATGACGCCGGCCACGCTCGGGATCGACCCGGCCGCCCAGCCCGCCGGAACCGCCGCCTGCGTCCTGAGCTGGTCGGCCACGAAGGCCCAGGCGCCCACGCTGGCGCGGGGACTGGACGACGCCGCGCTCACCCAGCTGCGACGGGACGCGGCCGTCGTGGCCATCGATGCGCCGTTCGCCTGGCCGGAGGGTCTGTCGGTCGCGCTGGCCCGGGATCACCCTGCCCAGTCCAGAGAGCCTTGAGCGGTTGGGCCCGGGGCGGTGAACGCCGCGGCACCGGGGCGGCGACGCGTCGGACCGCCTGGGGACCCCGGGACGGCGATACGGACGAGCCGCTGCCCGATGGACAGCGGCCGGTCTCGTCCTCTCAGGCGGCGGCCAGGCGCCGGCGGGCCTTCTGCACCGAGGGCAACGCGCCCTTGGCCTTGGCCAGCGGCCGCGCGCGCAGATCAACGCTGGCCGGCTTGGCGGCGATGTCGATCTCCTCACCCGTCGCCGGGTTGCGGCCCTTGCGCTTCTTGGTGGCGGGCTTGACGCGAACGGTGAGCTGAACCAGCCCGCCGATCCGCACCTTCTGCGCGTTCCCCAGTTCCTCCAGGACCACCTCGTCCAGCGCGGCCAGGACGCGCTTGGCGTCGGCTTTGCTGAGATCGGCGCGTTCCGCGACAGCGGCGATCATCTGCGTCTGTGTGAGCGGCAATGCAATTCCTCCGGTTGGTTTGTCTTGCGTGCGGCGGCTTGCGCTATTGAATCGCGTCCGGCAGATGGAGGCGATACAGCCGCCATCAGCGCGAAAACATGTCATCCGCGGGGCGAGAGCGTATCGTCTCTGCCGCAGGAGTCAGTGGAATTTTGACTCGCCAGTCCGCGTGTCGACGCGCGCAACAGGCTCACCTGGGAAGGAGAGGACCTGATGAGCACCATCCCCGGCGCACCCGCGCCACCGGCTGTGGCCGGCGCTGCCCGCAAGAATCTGGTGCTCGCCGCCATGGTGTTCGCGGTCGCCATGACGTTCATCGACCAGACGATCGTGGCCATCGCCATCCCCCGGATCCAGCGCGAGTTGTCGCTGTCACCGACCGGCTCCCAGTGGGTCATCAACGGCTACCTGCTGGCGCTGTCGGCGCTGTTTGCCTTCGGCGGGCGCCTGGCCGATGTCTACGGCCGCCGGCGCATGGTGGTGGTCGGCGTGGTCGGCTTCGCTCTGGCCTCCGCGTGCTGCGGGCTCACTCCGAAGGGCGCCATCGCCGAACCGTGGATCATCTGCTTCCGCGTACTGCAGGGCGCGACCGCGGCCGTGATGTTCCCGGCCGCCGTCGGCATCGTGGTGGCCTCGTTTCCGCTGCGCGAGCGCGGCCGGGCCATGGCCATCTTCTTCGGCATATCCGGCGGACTGACCGCCATCGGACCGATCGCCGGTGGCTTTCTCACCCAGTGGACCTGGCGCGCAATCTTCTGGATCAACATTCCGGTCGCCATCATCGCTCTGGTGCTGACGGCCAGAGCGCGGCTCGACGACGAGCGGCACCCGGGGTCGCTGGACGCCCCCGGAGCCGTGCTGATCACGGCGGCCATGGGACTGACGGTGCTGTCGCTGCAGCAATCGACGGTCTGGGGATGGGGCAATGCTGCCACCTGGGCCTGCCTGGTGGCCGGGGTGGCGCTGATGGCCGGGTTCATCCGCTGGGAGCTATCGACGCCGCAGCCGCTCCTGCGCCTGAGCATCTTCCGCGACCGCGGGTTTGCCGTGGAGAACGCCGTGCTGGCGCTCATGTCGATCGCGTTCGTGCCGTTCTTCTTCTTCGCCAGCGTCTACGCCCAGGTGTCACTGGGCCGGACCTCATCCAGCGCCGGCGAGTATCTCCTGTACTTCTTCATCGGGTTTGTGGTGGCGGCGCAGGTGGGAGGACGCGTCCTGGACCGCCGGGGCGCACGGCCGGCCGTCGTCTGGGGCAGCGCCATCGCCGCGGTCGGCTTCTACCTGCTGGCCGGCAAGCTGACCGACCTGTCACTGGGCGCGCAGACCCTGGACATCATGATCGCGGGCGCCGGGCTCGGCCTGATGCTCGGCGTGGCCAGCACCGACGCGGTCAACCGGGCACCGCGCACCAGTTACAGCGAGGTGACCGGCATCACCCAGACGGCGCGCAACTTCGGCGCCAGCCTTGGCCTGGCCGTCCTGGGCGCCATCCTCATCGCCCGTGACCGCGTCAACATCACCCACGCGCTGACCAGATACGGCGTGCCGGAACACGTGGCGCAGCGGGTGGCCGGCTCGTTCACCTCAGCGGCCGCGGCCGGCGGCTCCGCCCAGCGGCACGCCGCGGGCCTCACCCACCAGGTGCAGCTGGCGTTTGCCCGCTCCACCCAGACCGTCTTCTACGGGATGGCGGCCGTGATGGCAGTGACGTGCGCAGTGGCCGTGTGGGGCCTGCCGCGCGGGCGCCTGGAGGCGCCGGAGGAGGCCGGCTCGCCGGCGTCCACCTCGAACGCCACTTGACAAACCACGGACGGCGGGCGAGTCTGCCGAGAGTGGCCGCCGAACCTCAGATGCCGGGTCCCGAGCCGGCGTATATCGCGCCGGGCCATTACCGGTTCGCCTCCAGCGTGTCGGCCTATGAGGCCGACGGCATGATCTACCTGGACTTCTTCCAACATGATCCGGAGACGAGCGATCAGCTGGGCGTGGCCCGGGTGGTCGTCCGGCCGGAGGTGGCCAAGCGGCTGGGCGACCGCCTGTGCACCGGCCGCCAGACCACGCTCAGCGATCAGTAGCCACAGCGCGTGCGGGTGACCGTGGTCGGTGGCGGGGCCGTGGGCCTGTGCGTGGCCGAGGCCCTGTCGGCCCGCGCGGCCGAGGTGACGGCTCTGGAGGCGGGCCAGATCGGTGCCGGAGCCTCCGCGGGCAACGCCGGCTGGATCACCCCATCGCCGGCCATCCCGGTCCCGGCCCCGGGCGTCCTCCCCGAGGCGCTGCGCTGGCTGGGCGCCGGACGGGCTGCCCTACCTCGAACCCATCCCCGGGCTCGACGGCATCCACGTGGCCACCGCCCACGCCACCCTGGGGATCACGCTGGCCCCGCTGTCCGGCGCCCTGCTGGCCGACCTCCTGCTCGACGGCCGTGACTCTCCGGCCCGCCGGGCCGCCGATCCGGGACGGACGCTGTGCCGTCAGGCGCGGCGGTCGCCCAGCGCCTGAGCCAGCCGCCCGCCGCTCAGCCCATGGGCGACGAGCCCGTCGCGTCCCGCGGTGGTGTCCGCAGCCAGAAGCGCGTTGACGATCGCCTCCTCGGTGGCCTCAACCACCGCGTCAAACAGAGGTGTGATGTGAGCATCGGCCAGCATGGTCAGCGTGAACGCCGTGGTGCCTGAGGTCACCGCTCCCGGAGTCATGCCGCGGTTACCGGTGGCCAGGCACAGGAACAGGTCACCGCTGGTGTGCTCACCCACGCCTCCGGTGCGCGCGATGCCCAGGCCTGGGCGCTGCGCCAGGCGCGCGCACTGGTGGGGGAGCAGGGGCGCGTCCGTGGCGACGATGACGATGATGGAGCCGGCCCCCGGACCGGCATCGCCCGAGTCGGCCGGGACCGGAATGTCACTCAAGGCCGCCGCCACCGACACCCCGTTGACCGCCAGGCGCTCGCGCCGCCCGTGGTTGGCCAGGACCAGGACGCCCACCACGTGCTCGCCCACGCGGCGCGAGGCGGTGCCGATCCCTCCCTTGAACCCGTGGCAGATCATGCCGGTGCCGGCGCCCACCGCCCCCTCGTCCACCCCGCCCGGAGCCGCCGCGGCGATCGCCTCCCGGACGTGCTCCGGGCGGACATGAAACCCGTTGAGGTCGTTGAGCACCCCGTCCCAGGTCTCGGCCACCACCGGCAGTGCCCACGGCGAGGGCAGGACCGATTCCGGACGGGCCAGCCGGTCGGCCAGGAGCGCGTCGCGGACCACTCCGACGCTATGGGTGTTGGTCAGGGCCACCGGCGTGGTCAGCATCCCGGACTCCCGGACCCACTCCAGCCCGGTCATCTCGCCGTTGCCGTTGAGTCGATGCCCGGCGGCGAACACCGGCTCGGTCCACACGTCGCCGGGCGGCAGGATGACAGTGACGCCGGTGCGCACCGGGCCGCGGCCGACGACCAGCGGACCGGACCCGGTGCTCAGGGTGCGATGGCCGACGCGGAGGCCGGGGACGTCGGTGATGGCATTGTGGGGGCCTGGCGTGCCTGACCCGATGACGATGCCGTGATCCCGGGCCCGCATGCCGACCTCAGGCGAGCGCGCCCTCGGCGATGGCCCGCTCCAGGACCTCCTGAGCGCGGCGCGTGAGTGGACCCGGAGCCTGGGGGAGCACCGTCTCGCCGATCGCGGCCATCGGCTGCGCGTGGCGCCCGGTTGAGGCCAGGAACGCCTCGTCGGCCGCCACCAGATCTGCAAACGGGTACGTGCCCTCGTCCACACTCAGATTCTCCATGAGCACGCGCCGGGTGATGGAGTCCAGGATGCCGGTCCCCAGCGCCGGCGTGCGCAGGCGTCCGGCCCGGGCCCAGAACACCGAACAGGTGGGCCCCTCCAGCACCGTTCCGTCGGAGCGCACCAGCAGGGCCTCCTCGTAGCCGGCCTCCACCGCCCGCCGGGTGGCGAGCATGTTGGCGGCATACGACAGCGTCTTGACCCCGTTGAGCAGAACGGACGGGTCATAGACCACCGGTAGGACCCGGATCGGCCGAGTCAGCTCCTCCGGATCGCCCAGCCCCTCCAGCCGGCACAGCCGCCGGCCGCCGCGGGTCAGGATGACGCGGGCGACGACATCGCCGGGAGGGGCGGCGGTGAGCAGGAGGTCGATGTCGGCCTCCACCGCCGCCCGGTCACAGGGCAGCCGCAGGGCCTGACAGGACCGTTGGAGCCGATCCAGGTGGGCGGACCGAGCGAACGGCCGGCCGTCGCGCACCGGGAAGGCGTCAAACGCCCCGTCGCCCCGGATGAACCCGTCATCGGTGGACGGGATGAATGCCTCCCGGGCCCGCATGAGCCGGCCGTCGAGCACCGTCGGCCACTCGGCGGCGTCCGGGCCGAGCGCGGCTGGGTCGAGATGTGCTGGACGGGTGGTCATGAGTCGGCGTCTTGGGCGGCGGCGACCTTCAGTTCATGCTCGGGCACCGTCAGATGCGACCGGTACCGGTCCGAGCGCGGCATCGGGAACACCAGGTAGTAGATGATCCCACCCACCAGAATGGCGCCGACGATGATCAGCTCCGAGCCCTTCTGCTGGGTGAGCGCTATCCCCACCCCCACCAGGGCGATCACCGGCGACACCGGCCACAGCGGCATGCGGAACGACCGCTCGAGCTCCTTCCGGCCACTCGCCCATACCACTCGGGAGAACTGAAGGGTGATCGCCAGCAACGCCCATCTCCTCCAGCAGGTCCTCACTCTCCATGGTGGGATCGTGGTGATGGGGATGCCGGGTCTCGCTCACGCTCGGGCTCCTGGATCGGCGAACACGGACAGCGGCAGGGTGAAGCCCACGTTCCACATCCCGGCGTCCACGACCTCCAGGATCTTGAGGTCACCGGCCAGGCTGCACAGCATGTAGGCGTCCTGCCGGCTCAGCCCGTGCTCGGCCGCGATCCAATCGACCATGCCGCCGATGGCAATGCGTGCGCCCTCCATCAGGTCCGGGGCGATCCCCATGGCGCCGTGATGGCCGCCATCGTCGACGCGGGGCGTGAGGGCCCCGGCAGTCTGGAAGTAGGGAACCGGAATTGTCCGCCTCTCGACGGTGAACCTGAGCTTGGCCTGCATGTCGCACTCCAGCGCGGCCACGCACACCTCACCGTCCCCCTGCATGGCGTGCGGATCGCCGCAGGAGAACAGCGCGCCGTCGCACCACACGGGCAGCCACAGGGTGGAGCCGACGGTCAGGTGGCGGGTATCGATGTTGCCGCCGCCCTGGTGCGGCGGGAACGCGGGCGCGGTGGCCGGCTCATCCGGGTGGGTGCCCATCGTGCCCAGGAAGGGCGAGCACGGGACGCGCACCCCGGGCACCAGGTCAGCATGGGTGCGACTGCGCAGGTCAAACGTGCGCAGATACGGATTGGGGAAGTGGTCCGGCAGCGTCCCCAGCTCCGGAAGGATGACGCACCATCCCCAGTCACCGGGTTCCAGGCCCAGGATGTCGATGCGCAGCGTGTCGCCCGGCGCCGCCCCCTCCACGTACAGGGGGCCGAGCAGGTTGTAGAGCGTGTCGAAATCAAAGCTCGTCTGGTCGTAGGTGTCACCCTCGTGCACCTGTCCGTGGCCGGCCATGAGCAGGTCGTACTGGACGGTGTCACCTGACGCGATGCGCAGTGACGGCTCCAGGGCGTTGTCCCACGCGTGGTGGATACGCTGCGGATCGATCCGATGCTCCATGGGTGCTGCTCCTCCTCTGCCGTTGTCAATGTGCCGGTCCTGGCGGGTAGTCATCCGCCGGGGCCGGCGGCGCCGATGGACCAGGTCTCCACCCGCTTGCCTCCGTCCACCACCAGCGCCTGCCGGTGCAGGTTGGCCGCGGCACAGGCGTGGTTGGGGACCACGTCCACCCGCTGGCCCACGGTCAGGTCCGACCGGCCTCGGCTGTGGACGATGGCGTGCTGCTCGTACAGGCGCTCCACCGCCAGCTCCGGATGGCCGCGGACGATCCCAAACCCGGCCGTGCGGGTGCTCAGCCGCTCCGCGGCCAGCGCCTTGGACCCGGCATCCAGGATGACGCGGTCAGGCGCCGGCCGGCCGACCACGGTGGCCCGCACGCTGAGCGCGCACCGCTCCTCGTCCACCAGCCCCAGCGCCACCTGGGTGGCGTCGTAGAAGACGTAGTTGCCCGGGCGCAGTTCGGTGAGGGCGGAGTCCCGCGTGAGCCGGTGGGCGGTGGGGGTGGTGCCGGCGCTTCGGGTGGCGGCATCGATGCCACGTTCGGTTAGCGCCGCGGCGGAGGCGGCCAGCGCCTCGCGCTCGTCGGCGGCGGCCCGGTCCAGCGCGGCGTCGTCGGCGGCCGCGTAGGCGTGGCCGCCGAACGTCATCAGCCCGCCGAACGGGCACTCCTCGCTGCGGGGGGCGCCCGCCACCGCAGCCGCAGTGGCCAGCCCGGGGGGCGTGCCCAGCCGTCCGGCGCCGGAGTCCACCTCCCACAGGTACGGGATCTGGACGCCGGCCGCCCGGGCGGCGGTGATCAGGCCCTCCAGGGCCGAGACATTGTCCAACACCACGCGCAAGCGGACCCGCGTGGCCAGCGCCGCCAGCCGGGCGAGCCGCCAGTCGCCCACCGGCGGGAACGCCAGCAGGATGTCGGCGATCCCCGCGTCAGCGAAGTACTCGGCCTCGGTGAGGGTGGCCACCGTGAGGCCGGCCGCCCCCGCGCGGCGCTGCAGCTCGGCCACCTCGGCGCACTTGTGGGTCTTGCCGTGCGGCCACAGCGCCACCCCGGACCGGCGGGCGCGGGCCGCCATGTCGTCGATATTGCGACGCAACACGGCGCGGTCGATGACCAGCGCGGGCGTGGGCACGGAGTCCACGAGCGGGAGGCCCGCTAGCGCCATGTTCCGATGCGAAAGCCACGGTGGCGCACCGGCGCCACCGACACCCCCAGCCGCTCGGCGAGGATCCTCATCCGCGGAACGGTAATGGAGCGCGTCAGGCGGCCGCGAGATCCATGGCCACCGCGGCCAGGGCCTGCTCCCGGGCACGCTCGTAGGCGCGGCGGCGGAAGCGCCGCTCGCCGGGGCCGCCCTCCTCCCGGTGTTCGGTCGTCGCCAGCGCCTCCCAGCGATCGAGGGCCACTCGGGCCTCCTCCAGCGTCGCCGCCGCGTCGTGCAGGATGGCGAGCACGCAGGCCTGCTCGCCGCCGTGCGCGTTGCATCCGCGGTTGGGGGGACAACACGCCTTCATAGACATTCAGTACCCGAACCGTCGGGTCGTACACGGACCAGACGATTGATGGACAGGATGTCGGTTAAATGACAGCCGGCTCAGCCCGCGAGGGCCAGCTCGGCCCACACCCGGTACCCGCCATCTCGCTCGGCGCCCCAGCGGTCCACCAGCTGGTCGACGATCAGCAGCCCCACGCCGGTGCCGGCGAACTCACTGAGCGCCGGGGGCGTCAGCGACCCGCCGGCCAGCCCCGGATCCTCCACGCAGATCCGTACGCGGCCGCCGGTGACCCGGGCGGTGACGTGGATCACATGCTCGGGGCTGCAACCGGAGTGAGACACCGCGTTGGTGACCAGCTCGCTGGCCACCAGCATGGCGTCGCCGATGATCCAGCCCAGTCCCGCCTGCTCGGCCAGCGCCGCCCGCACGGCCCCTGGCGCCTCCGGATCGCAGGGCAGATGAAGCGCCAGCAGCTCCTCGGAATTGATTTCCATCACAACCTTGGATACCCGCTCCGGCCGGACCTATCAGTTCTCCACCGCTCGCAGGTAGGCGAGCACCGCCAGGACCCGACGGTGGTCATCGTCGGTGGCCGGGAGTCCCAGCTTCCCGAAGATGTTGGAGATGTGCTTCTCCACGGCGCCCAGGGACACCACCATCTCCCGGGCGATGGCGGCGTTGCTGCGGCCCTGGGCGATCAGCTCCAGCGTCTCTCGCTCGCGCTGGGTGAGCCGCTCCAGGGGAACGTCGACGTCCACCCGCTGACGCTCGCGCACCAACGAGCTGACCACCTCGCGGTCCAGGGCCGTCCCGCCCTCGCTCACCCGCCGGACCGCGTCGACAAACGTCCGGACCTCGCCGACGCGTTCCTTGAGCAGATACCCCACCCCGCCGTCGCCCTCGGCCAACAGCTCCCGGGAGTAGGCCGGCTCCACGTACTGGGAGAGCACCAGCAGGGCGAGGCGGGGGTGCCGCCGCCGGGCCTCCAGGGCCGCCTGGATTCCCTCATCGGTGTACGTGGGGGGCAGCCGCACGTCGCAGATGGCCAGGTCCGGCCGGTGGCCCTCGACCGCTCGGAGCAGGCCGGGACCATCCTGGGCCTGAGCGACGACATCGATCCCATTCTCGGCCAGCAGCGCCACGATGCCCTCCCGGAGCAGGATGTGATCCTCCACAATCACCACCCGCACGGCAGCACCGCCTCCACCATCGTGCCCACCCCCGCGGGGCTGACGATCTGCAGTCGGCCGTCGAGCGCCTCCACCCGCTGGCGCAAGCCGGTCAGGCCACTGCCGGTGGGCACCGCCCCGCCGGGGCCGTAGTCGGCCACCTCCACCACCAGCTCGTCCACGGTCTCAGTCAGGGTGACCCGCACCTCCGACCCGGGGGCGTGCTTGGCCGCGTTGGTGAGCGCCTCGGCGACCACGAAATAGGCGGCGGTCTCCACCGCGGGCCCCGGCTGGCGGCTGAGGTTTGATTCCACCCTGACCCGGGGGCCGACGCGCTCGGCCAATGATCGCACCGCCGCCTCCAGGCCGCGATCGGCCAGCACGGGCGGAGCGATGCCCCGGGCCAGATCGCGCAGCTCGGCGATGGCGGCCACCGCGTCCTCCCGGGCCTGCCGGAGCAGCGCCGCCGTCTCCGGCTGGTCGGTCAGCCGCTCCTCGGCTCGCCCCAGCTTCATGGTGAGGGCCACCAGCCGCGCCTGGGCCCCGTCATGAAGGTCGCGTTCGATCCGGCGCAGCTCGGACGCCTGTACGTCAAGGGCGCCGCTGCGGCTGCGCGTCAGCTCGTCGACCCGCACCTCCAGCGAGCGCCGGTCCGGGCGATCCGACGCCCAGACGATGCCGAGCAACAGCGCGCAGCCGAACATGGTCCACACCGGCCAGAAGTAGCCCATGCCGGTGATCAGCCAGATGACGATCTCCACCAAGGACACCACCACCGTGCCGGCCACCACGTTGAGCAGGGCCCGGTGGCGCCCGGCGGCGAGGCGGTCGGAGTAGCGGACCGCCGCCACCATCCCAAACAGGCAGGCGAGGCCGAGCATCGGCCAGACCGGCCAGAAGTAACCAGCGCCGGTGAGCGCCCACACCACCACGGTCACCGCCGCCACCACGGCGCAGATCGACCGTTCGCTGCGCTCCAGCAGCGGTGCGTCGGACTGCGACCTACTCATGACCTGCGCCCACGGCTGCCGCATGAGGTGCATGATCCCAGTCGGCGGGCTCGGCGCCAGCCCGGACGGCGGCCGGTTTCAGCCCGCGGTCACCGAGCACCGTCAGCAGGGCGGGCAGCGCCACCCCGCGGACCAGGGTGGCGTCCAGCGCAATTGCCGCCGCCAATCCCACGCCCAGCTGCTTGAACTCCAGCAGCGGCAGCGTGGCGAACACGGAGAACACCGCCACCATGACCACCGCGGCGCTGGTCACCGTTGATCCGGTGCTGGCCAGCGCGAGCGCCGCCGCCTCCCGGGCGCTGGCGCCCTGGCGCCGGGCCTCGCGCGCCCGCTCCAGCACCAGCACCGTGTAGTCCATCGACAGCCCGAACAGGACGACGAAGGCAAACAGGGGCAGCCAGTCGGTGATGGCGCCGTTGGAGGTGAAGTGCAGCAGCGCCTGGGCCCAGGACGCCTGGAAGACGAGCACCAGGACGCCGAACGCCGCTCCCACCGACAGCAGGTTCAGACCCATCACCGCCAGGGCCAGGGGCGCCGAGCCGAACGTGGCCACCACCAGGACGAAGGCCAGCGCGAGCACAAAACCGATCACCACCGGGGTGACCGCCGCCAGCCGGCGGGTGAAGTCAAGCCCTTCGGCGTCACTGCCGGTGACCCGGGCCCGGGCCCCGGGAATCAGCCGGGGGGTGGCCGGTTCCAGGGTGCGGCGCAACGCGCTGACCGCCCGGCGCCCCGCCGCCAGACCGCCCGCCGCCACCGGAACCGACACCAGGGCGGTGTGGCCGTCTGAGGCCACCCGGACCGAAACCGGCCCGCGCCCGTGCACCAGTTGCTCGCCGCCGCGCCCCAGCGCCAGCAGGCGCCGCTGGGTGCCGGCCGCCCTGAGATCACCGCCCGTGACCACCACTGCGGCGGTGTCGGAGACGCCCGGAAACGCGGCCCGGATGGCCTGAGCGGCAACGACCACCGGGGTGCCGGCCGGCATCTCGCTCTCGCCGGACTCGCCGGTGTGCATGCCCAGGATCGGCGCGGCCAGAGCGGCCGACAGCACCACCGCCACCGCCAGCGCTCCCCGGGGCCGCGCGGTCACAGCAGCGGCAACCCGGGCCCAGGCGGCGGACCGGGACCGGCGGCGCCACAGGCGCCCCCGGTTGACCCGGTCGCCAAGCAGGGTCAGGACCGCCGGCAACACCGTCAGCGAGCCGATGACGGCGATCGCCACCACCAGGATCGCCCCCAGGGCCATCGACGTGAACACGCCGAAGCCGGTGAACAGGAGCCCGGCCAGCGCCACGGCGACGGTCGCCCCGGCCACCAGGATGGCGCGCCCCACCGTGGCCGAGGCCGCATCCAGCGCCGCCTCGGCTCCGGCTCCGGCCGCCCGCTCGGCCCGCTCCCGGCGGATGTAGAACAGCGAGTAGTCGACCCCCACGGCCAGACCGATCAGGACCACCACCGGCGCGGTCGACGAGCCGTTCGGAGCGATGTGCGACACCACCGGAAGAGCCCCCAGTGCCGCCGCCACCGACGTGGCGCCGAGCAGCAGCGGAACGGAGGCCGCCACCAGGGCACCGAAGGCGAGCACCAGGATGACCAGGGTGAGCGGCAGGGAGACCAGCTCCGCCTGATGCAGGCCCTGGCCGACGAGCTGGTTGATGGCGCGCGCCCCTGAGCCGTCGCCGGTCTCCAGCAGGGTCACACCCGGGGAGCGGGAGGCCACCGCCGCCACCGCGGCCTGGACGGGCCGCACCCGGGTCCCGGCGGATGCCGGATCGCCGCGGAGGGTGACCTGCACCAGCCGAACCCGCCCGCCCCGGCGGGCCAGGTCGGCCGGGCTCTGCACCGAGCGAACCGCGTCCAGAGGACGCAGTGACCGGGTCAGGGTGGCGACGGCGGCCGCGGTCCGTCCCGCGTCGCCGGAGCTGACCAAGATCTCCTCAGCGGCGGGATTGGCGAGGCCGGCGGCGGTCAGCTGCGCGTCGGCGCGAGCGGCCTCGCCGACACTGGAGCCGGCATCCGACAGGGTGCGCATGGCCACCAGGGATCCGGAGGCGGTGCCGGCGACGATCAGCGCCAGCCATAGGCAGATCGTGAGCCGGGGGCGGCGCGCGGAGCGGCGGGCGGCGGCCCGGACGAACCGGGCCAGCCGGTCCGAGGCGCCCGGGGCGGCCGCGGGCGGGGTGGGAATGGGTGTGGGTGACATGGAGTGGGAGCCTGGCGGCACCCGGCCGCTCTGTCGCTGGGGCCGACGGGCGTCTGGCGCGGCGGAGGACCCCCGGATCCGGTGGTGGGGTTAGCCCCACCTCAAGGTTTGCCGCGGGCGGCCGATGACGCGGGACGTGGACTCCTCCGCCGAGCTGCACCCCACTCTCCTGATCGCCGACGATGACCCGGTCGTCCGGTCGATGCTGAGCCTGACGCTGGAGCGCCAGTTCCAGATCGTGGCCGCGGTCGCCGACGCCGAGCAGGCGGTGGCCAGCGCCGCCGCGCTGCGCCCGGACGTCGCCCTCATCGATGTGCAGATGCCGGGTGGCGGCGCCCCCACCGCGGTCCGCGGCATCGCGGCGTCCTCACCGGACACCGCCGTGGTGGTGCTGTCCGGCGACGAGTCAGATGGCCTGGTGCGCGAGCTGATGATCGCCGGAGCGATGACGTACGTCCGCAAGGGCATCGCCCCCCATGAGCTGGCGGCGGTGCTGCACCGGTCGATCCGGGCTCAGCCGCGCTGCCGCGCGACCGCCCCGGCCTGACGCCACACTGGGTGGGTGAGCCCACCGGAGGTCCTGATCCACGCGCAGGCGCGGCTGGACAAGCTGGCCCTGTATCCGCATCCGGTTCGGATTGAGCGAGTGCGGATCCTGGTGCTCGGCTGGCTGTTTCGTCTCCCCTGGTTTCGCCGGTTTGACGGCTACACGATGTGGAACCTCATCCTCCTCCGCAGCCACCAGCTGGCCGCTGACGAGAACCTGATCTGTCATGAGCTCTGCCACGTATGGCAGATGCAGCATCACCCGGTGCGGATGCCCCTCTCCTACCTTCGGTTCGGCTACCAGCAGAACCCGTACGAGGTGGAGGCGCGCTGGGCGGCCGGCGTCAGCTGACCAGGATCTCCCCGCCCCGATCCGGGACGAGCACCAGCATGCTGCGCCGGGCCCGCTCGGCGGAGGGGCGGACCGGTCGGAGCGTGAGCGCCGAGGCCGCCCGCAGCACCTCGCGCATCTCCATCTCGGCAAACGGCGCGCCCGCGCACCGTCGCACCCCCCCGCCGTAGGGGATCCAGGAGAGCGAGTCGGGTGGGGGCGACTGGAGCCACCGCTCCGGGCGGAACGCGTCGGCGTCCCCCCAGAGGTCGCCGCGGCGCATGGCCAGCCACAGGCAGGCCGCCACCTGAACGCCGGCCGGGATCTGGTGCCCACCGATCCGGGCCGGCTCCAGCAGCAGCCGCGGCGCGATGGTGAGCGCGGGCCGCGCCCGGAGCACTTCCCGGACGGTGGCGTCCAGGTAGTCAGGGTCGCCGTCGCGCAGCCGGGCCTGCACCCGCGGGTGGCGGGCCAGCAGTTCGAACGCCCAGGCCAGCGACGCCGCCGAGCTGTCATGTCCCCCCACCAGCAGCGCCACCAGCTGGTCGCGCACCTGCTGGTCAGACGGCGGGCGGCCCTGCGCGTCGCGCTGCTGGAGCAGGAGGGACAGCACCGAGTCGCTATCGGGCGCCTCCCGGTGGCGGGCCAGGAGCACGAACAGGAGCTCGTCGAACTGCTCCACCGCCGTGCGAAACCGGCCCCAGGGGCTGAGGGGTCCCAGATCCCGGGGGACCAGAATCATGGAGACCACCCGGGCCAGGGACCGGACCCCGGTCAGCGTGGTCTCGATCGCCTCCCGCAGCGCGGCCATCTCGGAGTCGCTGCGCGCACCGAAGATGACCCGCAGGACGATGTCCAGGGCGAGGAGCCGCATCCGGTCCAGGGCGACCACCCGGCCCTGCCACGTCGACAGCTCCCGCCGGGCGAGCTCGGCCACCGCCGGCGTGAACTGGCGCATCCGCTCGCCGTGAAACGGCCGCTGGAGCAGCCGCCGCTCCCGCAGATGCTCCTCCCCGTCCAGCAGCAGGATGGAGTGCGGCCCGGCGAACGGCCGGAGGAACTCCCAGCTGCGCCCAGCGGGCGCGATTGATGGATCGAGGCGGAACACGTCGCGCACCCCGGCGGGGCCGGAGAACAGGACCATCGGCTCCGAGGTCCAGTAGGTGCGGATGGTGACCGGATCGCCGAACCGGTGGTGGGCCTGGCGCAGGAACCCGCCCGGCCGGGTCATCCAGGCGCTCGTCTGCCAGACGGCGGGGGCACACGGACCGGGCGGCAGGGCCACCCGGCGATCCTACGCCACGTAGTCTCCCCGCCGTGCGCGTGCTCATCATCGGCGCGGGACTGGCCGGGCTGGCCGCTGCGGACGAGCTGCGGCGTGCGGGTGCCGACGTCACCGTGCTGGAGGCGCGCGACCGGGTGGGCGGCCGAGTGTGGTCGGTCCCGTTCTCAGAGAGCGTGATTGAGCGCGGAGCCGAGTTCATCCTGCCCGGCAACACGACCCTGACGACGATGGCCGACCGGTTCGCGCTCCCGCTGGTGCTCAAGGGGACGCGGTACGGCAACCGGACCCCGGGCGGCGCCGCGGTGTCGGTTTCGCCGGCCGAGGTGGTGGCGGCTGCCCGGCGGCTGGCCTCCCGGCCCAGTCACGGCGCCACCGTAGCGGCCGTACTGGCCGGTCCGGAACTGGAGCCGCCCGTCGCCGAGGTCATCCGCGCCCGGTTGGAGGTGAGCTCCGGACACCCGGCCGATGACCTGAGCGCGAGCGTGCTGCGGGAGGAGGGCTCGGCGTTCGGCGACTTCGATACGCACACGCTGGCCGGCGGCAACACGTCTCTGGCGATGGCCCTGGCCGAGGCGATCGGCGAGTCGCAGATCCGGCTGTCCACACCGGTGGTGGCGATGGAGTGGTCGGCGAACAACGTGGCGGCGATGAGCGAGCATGGCGACCGGACGGTGGCCGACGCCGCGCTCATCGCTGTTCCGGCCTCGGTGATCGACCGGATCCGGTTTGAGCCGTCGCTGGCCGCCGCCCGGGTGGCGGCCCACCGGGCCGTTCGTTACGGCCAGGCGGCCAAGCTGTTTGTCAGGCTGCGCTCGCCCTCACCGCCGAGCGCCACGCTCTCGGTACCGGGTCGGTTCTGGTGCTACACCCAACTGGGAGCGGACGGACATCCGGCCCCGTTTGTGGCCGCATTCGCCGGCACCGCCGCCGCCCTGGAACGACTTGATGTGGGCCGCGGACCGGATCGCTGGCTGGACGCGCTGGCCGCGCTCCGGCCTGACCTGGAGCTCGACCGTCGGGCGGTCATGCTGGTCAACTGGGCCTCCGATGTCTGGGTGCGGGGTGCGTATGCGGCCGCGTCGGCGGCCGCACCACTGGACCACACCGAGCTTCAGCGCCCGGCGGGTCGTCTGGCCTTCGCCGGGGAGCACACCGCCGGCGCCTGGCACGGAACGATGGAGGGAGCGCTGCGCAGCGGGCTGCGCGCGGCCCGCCAGCTGCTGGGATGATCCGCGTGTCCGACGGCCCGCGGATCACGGTGGTGGGCTCAGCCAACATCGACCTGGTGGCCCGGTGCCGGCGTCTCCCCCGGCCGGGGGAGACGATCACCGACGCCAGCCTGCAGCGGGTGCCGGGAGGCAAGGGGGGCAACCAGGCGGTGGCCGCGACGCGTCTGGGGGCCCGGGTCCGGTTCGTGGGCCGCGTCGGCCGTGATGATCTGGCGCTGTCCACGTTGCGGGCGGAAGGCGTCGACATCAGCGGCGTGGCCCGCGACGACGGCGAGAGTGGAGTGGCCCTCATCTTCGTCGACGCGGAGGGCGAGAATGTCATCGTCGTCGCCCCCGGGGCGAACCGCCGCCTGACCCCGGAAGACGTGGCGGTGGGCGAGGCCGACGCCGTCATCTGCCAGCTGGAGATACCGGTGGAAGCGGTCCGGGCGGCGGCGACCCAGACGGAGTTCTTCTGCCTCAACGCCGCGCCCGCCCGTGGTCCCCTGCCGCTGAGGCCCGACCTGCTCATCGTCAACCGCTACGAGTATGAGGCGGTGGCTCAGGCGGGCACCGGCCTGGTGGCGCTCACCCTGGGCGCCGACGGGGCGGTGCTGCTGGACGGCGGGCGGGAGGTGGCCCGGGCCCGGCCCCCGCGGGTGCGGGCGGTCGACGGCACCGCCGCCGGCGACGCGTTCTGCGCCGCGCTGGTGGTGGGACTGCTGGAGGGCCGGGAGCGGGGTGCGGCGCTGGCCCGGGCCTGCGCCGCCGGCGCGCTGGCGGCGTCCCGGGCGGGCGCCCAGCCCTCGCTGCCCACGGCTGCCGAGGTGGACGCGGTCGTGAGATGACCGCCCTTAGGCGGCCGGGCGCAGGGCGTCGATCTCGCGGTTGCGGGCCAGAGCCTCCAGCCCGTTGCGCTCGGCCCGGCGCACCGCGGGCTGGGTCATGTCCAGGATCCGGGCCGTCTCCCGCACCGGCGTGGGGTCATTGCCATGGATGCCGTAGCGGAGGCGGAGGACCTCGCGCTCACGTTCGTCGAGGCGGTCCAACGCGTGGTGGAGGGCCTCGTCGCGCAACGCAATCGCCACTTCCTCCGCCGGACCGATCGCCTCGCTGGGCAGGACGGCGCCGAGCGTCGCCTCCTCCCCCTCACCGAACGGCCGGTCCAGGCTGGTCACCACGCGGGGCGCGGCCTGGATGCGTCGGACCTCCTCGGGGTTGAGGTTGACCGCTTGGGCCACCTCCTCCGAGGTCGGCTCCCGGCCGAGCCCCGCCGCCAGCTCACGCTCCGCCCGGGCGATCCGCCGCTCTCGCTGGCCGACCTCCACCGGTATGCGAATGGTGCGAGACCGGTTGGCCAGCGCCCGCTGGATCGACTCCCGGATCCACAGGACGGCGTAGGTGGAGAACTTGAACCCGCGGCGGTAGTCGAACTTCTCGGTGGCGCGGATCAGCCCCAGGATCCCCTCCTGGATGAGGTCAAGCAGGGGGAGACCGAGGCCCTCATACCGCCGGGCGTTGGAAACCACCAGCCGGAGGTTGGAGTTGATCATGCGCTCCTTGGCGGCTGCGTCGCCCCGCTCAATCCGCTTGGCCAGCTCCACCTCCTCCTCCCGGGTCAGCAGCGGGTACCGGCGGACCTCGCGCATGAACAGCGACAGTGCATCGGTGGTCTGCCCGGCCAGTTCCAGGTCGTTGTAGGTGGTCGACTCGGCCGGGCGGCCGCAATCGTCGCGCACCTCCACCCCCCGCTCCTGAAGCAGGTCGCCCAGCGCCTGGGCGTCCTCCTCATCCAGGTCGCGCTCCTCCACCAGCTCGCTGAGCGCCGACGCATCCACGCACCGGCTGGACCGGTGGTCGGCCTGTTCGGCGAGCTGATCGGCGAGCGTGGTGAGCGTGTCGTCAGAGGTGGCCATGACCTCTAAGTATCCATGCTGACGTGCGGATACACCGCCGCATCTCGGCGCTGCGCCGCGGCGGCCGCGCCCCGCCGGACCGGACGCCACCCGGACCGCGGGGATGCCATGATCGGAGTCAGCCCGCCCATTCCCGCTACCAGTATCGGAGGGAGCGCATGATCGTCATGTTCACGGCCCGCAGGCTGAAGCCGGACGCGTGGGAGCAGTTCCGTCGCGCCTGGGATCCCGGCGAGGACCGACCAC
Source organism: uncultured Solirubrobacteraceae bacterium (assembly GCA_963753235.1). Taxonomy (GTDB): domain Bacteria; phylum Actinomycetota; class Thermoleophilia; order Solirubrobacterales; family Solirubrobacteraceae; genus Palsa-465. Next base: position 668,536 of record CAVWBJ010000004.1, read on the forward strand.
CCGGATTCCAACGTGCCTACCACGCCCGCAACATCCGCGACGCGGACGAGATCATCTCGTTCGGTCTGTTCGACATGAGCATGGACGAGTACCGCCGCTGGCGGGAGGAGGACGATGCCGGCGAGACGGCTCGGGTGGACCGGATCGCCTCGTTCGTCGAGCACGAGTACGTCTCCGGCGTCTATGAGGTGGTCGACGAGGTTGAGTGACGACCCGGTGGCGTCGCAGGGGGCGGCGGAGCCGGTGACCGCCGCTCCTGATCCCCTCGGGCTGGCCGAGGACGCGCCTCTGCTCCGCGCGTATCTCGCCCGGCTGGACCGGATGACGGAGTGGCAACCGTTCCACACTCCGGGCCACAAGGGCTCAACCGCCCTCACCGGGACCGTGGTGGCCGGGGACCTGGCCCTGGCCGGGGGCGTCGACACCGTCAAACTCCAGCACGGCTGGCTGGCGCAGGCCGAGCGGCGGGCCGCGGCCCTCTACGGCGCCGATGTCTGCCGCTTCTCGGTGGGCGGCTCCACTCACTGCAACCAGGCCCTGGCGCTGGCGGTGGGGTCGCCCGGGGACGTGGTCATCGTCTCCCGCACGCTGCACCGGTCGATGCTGCTGGGCCTGGTCCTGGCCGGCCTGGTGCCGGTGTGGGTTGAGCCGGAGGTGGACGTCACCACGGGTCTGCCGACCGGCTACGCGCCGGCGCGGGTGGCGCAGGCGCTGGCCGACCACCCGAGGGCGGCGGCCGTGTTCCTCAGCGACCCGTCCTACGTCGGCACCTTCTCCGACCTGGCCGAGCACGCCCGGGTCGTACACGCGGCCGGGGCCCCGCTGATCGTCGACGCGGCCTGGGCGGCCCACTTCGGCTTTCACCCTCAGCTGCCCGCCCATGCCATCGGAGCGGGCGCCGACGCCATGGTCACCAGCGCCCACAAGACGCTGCCGGCCTATTCCCAGGGCGCGCTCATGCTGGCGCGCGTGAAGCGGCTTGACCCCCATCGCCTGGAGCGGGCGTTCGACGCCCTGGCCACCACCAGCCCGGCCGGCGCCATCCTGGCCAGCATCGATGCCGCCCGGGCGCTGCTGGAGCGTGACGGCGAGCGCCTCCTCGGCCGGGTGGTGGAGGCGGTGGCCGAGGCCCGGCGGACGCTGCGGCGCGTTCCGGGAGTGGTGGTCCTGGAGGGCGACCGGGTCGACCCGGTCAAGCTGACGGTGGGGCTGGCCGGAACCGGCGCCCACGGCGTCGATGTTGAAGCCGACCTGATTGCGGCCGGGGTGCCGGTGGAGATGGCCGATCGTGACACGGTGGTGGCGCTCGTCACCATGGCCGACGACGCCGACAGCGTCCGCCGGTTCACCGCGGCGCTCCTGGAGTCAGTCAAGCGCCGACGGGGCCAACCGCGCCCGGTCACCGGCGTGGCCGGCTGGATCGTCCATCCCCAGCAGCGGGTGGCTCCCCGGGAGGCGTTCTTCCGCGCGGTGGAGACGGTGCCGTTCGCCGAGGCGGTGGGGCGCGTCTCCGCCGAGCTGGTGGCCCTCTATCCCCCGGGCGTACCCATCCTGGCCCCGGGGGAGCTCGTCACCGATCAGGCCCTGGAGGTGTTGACCGACGCGGCGGCCAACGGCGTCCGGGTGGCGTACGCCGCCGATCCGACGCTGGCCACGTTCCAGGTGCTCACCGGCTGAGGCCGGCGGGCACCGCGGCGTCTGCCTCGGCGTTGAGGTCGGGGGCGGCGTTGATGTCGGCGAGGGCCTCGCGGACCGCCCCGGCCGGATCGCAGCCAACGAGCCGCCCCCAGCGCGACCGGCGGCCCGGTGCCATCCGGATCAGGTCATGGGCAAACGTGAGCGCCTGTTCATGGGTCTTCGGCGACGGACCGTCCCGCAGCGCCGCCAGCGCCGCCCAGGAACCGCTCGCCTCGGCGCTGGCGATGCCGATGGCCCCCCGTCCGGCGGGGAGGCCGGCACCCAGGTGGCAGGCGAATTCCAGGCACCGGCTGGCTCGCTCGCGTTCGACGGAGCGGCGGGCGGCGGTGCCGACAATCAGGGCCGCCAGCTCGTACAGGTCCTGCCGGCGGTCGTCGTCGAGCCCGTCGTTGTAGGTCCGCAGATAGGCGCCGATGACCGGTGATGCATTGCGCGGGCGGTCGCTGAACGGCCCCTCGGAGAGCATCGAGGCCAGCTCCATGACGCACACCCCAAACCGGGGGGAGCGATGGCGACCGGCGGCCAGGCGGACGGTCTGATGGTTCAGCTGCATGACGACATGATTCCCGATGTGCCGCTCATTTCCCATCGCCCCGCGCGCCGCGCCGGCGGCGCCCCATCGCCTCGGTTGCTTTGGCACCTTCCGCCACCCGCCGCCTTGACAGCCGAGGGGGGGTACGACACAGTGAGCGGGTCGCTGGTTAGGTGCTGACTGAAACAGGGGCCGTCCCGGGGTGGGAGACGGTCCGGGACCACGGGGGTTCTCATGACGGGTTCATCCATTTCGGCGGCGGCGATCGACAGCCTGCCGCCATCGTTTGCCGGGCAACTGCTGCGCCCGGGCGACGCCGACTATGACCAGGCACGCATGGTCTGGAACGGTTGTATCGATCGCCGGCCGGCGATCATCGCCCGCTGCCGCTCGGTCGCCGACGTCTCCGCCGCGGTGCGATGGGGGCGCGACAACGGCTTGGCGATCGCGGTGCGGGGCGGCGGTCACTCCGCTCAGGGCTACGGGACCTGCGACGACGGCCTGGTCATCGATCTGGGGCCGATGAAGGAGATCCAGGTCGATCCCACGGCGGCGACGGCCCGCGCTCAGGCCGGCATGACCTGGGGCGAGTTCGACCAGGCGACCCAGGAGCACGGCCTGGCCGTCACCGGCGGACGGTTCTCCACCACCGGCATCGCTGGGCTGACCCTGGGCAGCGGCAGCGGCTGGCTGGAGCGGCGCTGCGGACTGACCGCCGACAACCTGCTGTCGGCCGAAGTGGTGACCGCCGACGGCAGCCTGGTCACCGCCAGCGAGACCGAGAACCCGGACCTGTTCTGGGGCCTGCGTGGCGGCGGCGGGAACTTCGGCATCGTCACGTCATTCACCTACCAGATGCATCGCATCGGGCCGATGATCTATGGCGGACTCCTGGTCTGCCTGCCGGAGCGCGCCCCTGAGGTTCTGCGGCTTCTGCGGGAGTACATGCCGACCGCGCCGGATGATCTGGGCCTGGGGGCGGCATTCATCAGCGCCCCGCCGGAGCCGTTTGTCCCGACGGAGATGCACTTTGCGCCGGTGTTCGGCATCGTCGTCTGCTGGTCCGGAGACATGGACGAGGGCGAGCGCGTCCTGGGTCCGATCCGCGAGGTGGCCCAGCCGGTGATGGACATGGTCCAGCCGATCCCCTACGCCTCGCTGCAATCGATGCTGGACGGCGGGGGGCCTCCCGGAATCCGCGCCTACATGAAGGCCGAGTTCCTGCCTGAGCTGAGCGACGAGGCCATCGCCAAGTTGGCCGATCACGGTGGGCGGCGACCGGGGCCGATGGTCCAGCTGTTGCTGGAGCCGCTGGGTGGGGCCATCAGCCGAGTCTCCACCCGCGACACCGCGCTTGGCGTTCGCGACGTCCCGTGGGCCTACCACGCGCTGGCCCTGTGGATGGAGCCTGACCAGGCGACAGCCGACGCCCACTTCGGTTGGGCCCGCGGCCTGTCCGCGGATCTTGCTCCCCAGACCACCGCCGGGATCTATCTCAACTTCACCTCCGATGAGGGTGACGAACGCGTCCGTTCCATGTACGGCGAAGACCGCTACGCCAAGCTGGTGGCCCTCAAGGATCGGTGGGACCCGGACAACCTGTTCCGGCTCAACCAGAACATCCGGCCGTCCGGCCGGAACTAGAGCTCCAGACCGTCGCGAAGGAGCACGTCGGCCAGCGCGTCGGCGAGCACCTCCGGCGGCGTCATCAGGGGGTTGAGACGGCGCACAATGTGCTCGGCGTCACGTCGGCTGACACCAAACTCCCGGGCGGCGGTGAGGGTGGCCAGGTAGCGCAGCACCGAATTGTCCGGCGGCTCAGCGTGGTATTCCGGCTCCATGGCGAGCAGATCCCCCGCTGGGGCGAATTGGAAACGTGACCGGGGGCGGGCAGCCGACGGGGCGGTCGCCCTCAGCCCGCGGTCAAAAACGCGTCCGCGGTTCGTCCCACTGACACGGCGTCCTGGAACAGGAAGGCGTGGCCGGCGCCGCGGAAGACCCGGGTGACCGCGTGCTGCAGTTGGTCGCGAATGGTGCGGTCGTTGGCCGGCGGGTCGATCACGTCCAGGTTGCCCCACATGATCAGCACGTGCTGGGCGACCCGAGGCAGATCGGTGTAGACACCGCCGCCGGTGGAGGTCCATTGCTGGCGCGCATTGGCCTGGCCCTCGGTGCCGGCGGCGCTGGCGGAGAAGCTGTCCCGGGGCAGGTGGTCGTGAACGTATTGCCCGGCGACCCGCGCGCCATAATCGAATTCGCCCTTGATACCGGCCGCGGTGGGCGGGAAGCTGAGGCCGAGCAGCACCGAGGCCGGCAGGTCTGACTCGCTCATGATCGTCTGCACCGGCTGACTGGGCAGCTGCTCAGTTGGGCCGCCGGCGCTGGTGGCGCACAGCACCACCTTGAGCACCCGTTTGGGAGCGTCGACCGTGACCTGCTGCGAGATCTCGCCCCCCATCGACCAGCCCATGATGTCGAACCGCTGGATGTGCAGTGCCGAGGCCACCGCCAGGGTGTCCTTGGCCATCAGCGGAACCGTCACGGTCTTGGGCGAGTAGCCGGCGCTGGTGGTGCCCATCCCGCGGTTATCGAAGATCACCACGCGGTGGTTGCGGATCAGCTGCCTGATCAGCTGAGGATCCCATTCAGCCATCGTCCCGGACCGCCCCATGACCATGATCAGCGGCGTCCCGCTCCCGCCGATGCGATAGCCAAACGACAGGCCGTCCGCGCGGACATGCTTGACCGGGCCCAGGCCGGGCGTCGCCGTCGCGACGCCCGCGGCACCCGCGACACCGGCCGGGGTGGTCAAGCCGACCAGTATTCCGACACCGATGACCAGCGCCGGCATCCGCCGCCGCACCGCACCCTTCACGGTTTCCCAGGCCTTGCGCATCCGGTCCCCTCCAAGATCGATCCCTGTGGTGTGCCCGCTCCCCCGGTCGCGAGGTGGCATCGTGGTGGCGAATGTATCGGCCGGTGCGGCGGTGAGCTGGATTGCGCCTCCGGTGAGGCTAGGTCGGCGCTGACCAACCGGTGGCGGTGCGCGATACGCGGTGGGCCGCCAGCAGGGACAGGACGATGATCACCAGACCCAGGGACAGGGCGGCAGCGATCCCCACATTCAAAAGCAGCAGCGCGCCGGCCAGAGCGCCGACCGCAAACGTGACCAGGGACAGCCCGCGCCGCAGCATGGCGGCGTCGCGCCAGCCGCGCCGCCGCTCGACGAGCACGCCGGTCAGCGTCATCGTCAACACCACGGTCAGCAGATCCGGCACCTTGAGGAAGCGGATGGCGGCCAGCTGTGCTCCCATCGACGCCGCCAGCAGCACCACCATGGCATCACGCGCGCCCACCGGGTGCGCCCCCACCGCCGCGGCGATCACCGTCACCACACCGGCCAGGGCCAGCTTGACCACCAGCACGTTGCGCAGGGCGCGTCCCCGGTGCGAGCGGGCGGCCTCACACACCCGCGCCCCCACCAGCACACCGACCGTGAACCCGGCCAGCGCCAGCAGCGACAGGCTCACGGTGAACCCCTGGGCGCCGGCGGCGGCCAACCCCAGGAACACCAGGTTGCCGGTCATCGTGGCCACGAACACATGGCCCAGCCCCAGGATGCTGACGGCGTCAACCACGCCCGCCAGCGCGGTCAGGGCCAACAGGAGGGCCGGCAGCGGACCGTGCGCCTCGTCGTACACCGCCCCGCGCAGGTGATGAAACGGCGGCCGGCGTGGCTGCGTGCTGCCCAGGGCTGTGGCCGGTCCGGTCACGGTCGGCTCATTCTCCCGCGTACCCGCCGGCCGGGCGGTCGCAGCTCCCGCTGGTAATGGTGACCATGGCCCGTCGGTCTGTCACGTACTACCGCGTGCAGGGGTTCGGCGGCAGTGAGCTGGAGGTCTTCGACACCTTCACCCTGACGCGGCCACGGAGCGACGGCTGATGCGGGCCAACCCAACTCAGCCGGCGAAGTTGCCGGTGGCGGTGAGAGGGGTGCGCGCTGTCAGTTGGGGTAGGTAATCGTCGACGAAGACGCGGGCGACCAGTTCCTGGCGCGAGGAGACGTTCGTCTTTTCAAACAGGCTCTTGATGTGGTCTTGGACGGTGTATGGCGAGAGGACCAGTCGTTCGGCGATCTCGGAGTTGGTGAGTCCGCGGGCCAGCAGCCCGGCGATCTCCCCCTCGCGAGCGGTGACGCCATGAGCCTCAAGCAGGATGGCCGCGAGCTGCGGGCTCGCCGCCCGCTCCAGGACGATCGCCACGCGGCTGGCGGCGCTGCCATCGGGCAGGGCAGCATGCAGGGTGATCCAGCCTGACGCGGTCGGAACCGCCACGCTCCGTTGACCGGTGTCGGCATCGGATGGGCGGGCGCGCGTGAATGCGGCCAGCGCAAGGATTGGCGCCGGCGGCGTCTGGTCGCTATCGGCTTGGGCGCTGGAGCGCATCGTGGCCATCAGCTCATAGGCGGGCGGGGTGATGAGCTCCACCTGGTTGTGGGGGCCGAGCACCACCAGGCCTGGGGCGTTGCTCTCGTCACCACGGCGGGCGGCATCAAAGCGCAGCGATGTGCGAATGCCCTCCGCGACCAGGGTGGTGATGCTTGCCAGCGCCGCCACATCCGCGGCCGTGAAGTCTGGCTGGTCGTCGCGCCGGGCGATGTGCACTGCGCCCCAGCACCGCCCGCGGCTGACGAAGGCTCCGCGCAACTCGTACGGGATGCCAGACGGAGCGAGCAGGTCCCGGTAGCGGGCACTGCGTTGAGGGTGCCCCCCGGTCGCCTGGCTGAGCGTGGCGACCGGAACGCGGCGGCGTGCCAGACCGGCAAACGTATTGACGTCCGGTACGAAGTATTCGCTGGCGACGAGAAGCGCTCCAGCAGCCATGACCGTCTCGGACGTGTAGATGCCGTTGCTGACCAGTTCCTGCGGAGCGTCGCTGGTCAGCAGGCGTGTCTGCGGATCAAGCGTATGCCAGCACGCTGCGGTGCTTGACACCACTCGCCGCAGCCGAGCGGTGACCTCTAGGTAGTACTCCTGGCGCGGCAGGCCGCGGCTGCCAAGCAACGCCACGTCCTCAGCAAGCCGGTCCAGCTGCCAGCGTCCAGCGGGCATGACGGAAGTATGACCAGGGCGCGCGGGCGTTGGCATCGCAGCGCCAGAAAGATCCCCGTTCACGGGGGATCGACGCCGCCGCTCGCCCAGCCCAAGCTATGCGGCGACCGTTCCCAGCTCTCAGGAGGTATGCGATGACTAGCACCATCCCCACCAGCGGCACCGAAGCGCCCCAGATCGCACCGATCGCACTGACCGGGGGCGAGGGTGAGGCTCTCTGGTTCCTCGGCATCCTGGCGACGATCAAGGCCTCCAGCCAGACCACCGCGGGGCGCGTGGCGGTGATCGAGCACCTCGCGCCCCGCGGGAGCGGCTCACCGCTACACGTGCATCACCGGGAAGACGAGTGGTTCTACGTGGTCGAGGGTGAGCTGACTTTCTGGGTCGGCGGCCAGGTCATCAACGCGCCCGCCGGATCTTTCGTCTACGGCCCCCGTGCCATCCCCCACACCTTCGCCGTCAGCTCCGACACCGCCCGCTTCCTGCTCGTCACCGAGCCGGCCGGATTCGAGAACTTCATGCGCTTACTGGCCCAGCCGGCGGCCGAGCGCGTCATCCCACCGCCGGCGACCGAGCCACCCGACGTTGAGGCGATGACCCTTCTCGCCGTTGAATACGGCATCGAGATCCTCGGCCCTCCCGGAATCCCCGCCTGAGCTCTCGCATTCATTCCCCAAGCCAACCGCGACCCGATGACGACCCAACCGCCCGAGGTGGGTAGACCTCGCCTGAACCCGCGTAGGGCAATTGCCCGATGTGCCCCGGACATCGGCAGCAGATACTCGCTTTCAACCTCGGCGTCGTTCGGAGACGCCGGAAACGAGTAGGAGGACCGGGATGCTCCTGGCGACAACGACGATCGAGGACTTCGACCGTTTCACAAGCGTGTTCTCAACCAAGGGCGCCGAGAAGCGCAGGCAGCACGGCTCCAAGGGCGCGCAGGTGTTCCGCGATCCTCACCAGCAGGACCGGGTGTGGGTCATCTTCGACTGGGACCTCGACGGCTGGCAGCAGTTCGCCTCTGACCCCGAGGTCCCACCGATCATGCAGGAGGCCGGGCACAAGGGCCGGCCGGATGTGGCGGAATTCGGCGGCCGCTACGAGGCGTAGGTACGAGTCATGGACGACGCGATCAAAGTCGGCGTGATCGCCGATCAAACCGGCCCGCTCTCGCCGATGGGCGGTGCCCAGGCGAACGTCGCGACCCTCGTTGTGGACGAGATCAACGCCGCCGGCGGAGTGCTGGGCCGTCGTCTGGAGCTGATCCTGGAGGACAGCGCGACCGATGACGCGCAGGCCGCGGCCAAGGCCGCGAAGCTGGTTCAGCAGGACCACGTCGATCTGGTCCTCGGTGGGATCTTCAGCTCGACTCGGCAGGCCATCAAGGGCCCGGTGGTGGAGGACGGCGAGACGCTCTACATCTACCCGGAGCAGTACGAGGGACAGGAGTACCACCCGCTCCTGTTCTGCACCGGCGCCGTGCCGGCGCAGCAGGTCGAGTCGCTCATTCCGTGGGTGATGCAGCGGACTGGGGCGCGGACGTTCTACCTGCCATCGGCGGACTACATCTGGCCGCAGGTGATGAACCGCAAGCTCCATGAGGTGGCGTCGGCCAACGGCGGTGAGGTTCTCGGCGAGGAGTACTACCCGGTCGACCACGCCGACTGGACGGAGACGGTGGCGAGGATCAACTCCAGCGGCGCGCACGTCGTGTTCAACACGACGGTGCCTCCTGGCTGCATCCCGTTCCTGGAGGCGCTGTATGCGTCCGGGTTCACCAGGCGGGGCGGGCGGGTGATCACCACCTACTGGGACGAGAATCTCGCCGCCGCGGTTCCACCTGAGCACATTGAGGGGCTGTATGGGTGCATCGACTACTACCAGTCGGTCAATGACCCGTTCAGCCAGGAGCTGCTCGGCCGCTACACCGCGCGCTTCCCGAAAGGCCCTCAGTTCAGCGCCGGCAGCGGCTCCACCGGGATGTACCGAGGCCTCAAGCTCTGGGAGGCCGCCGTCACGGAGGCCGGCTCACTCGATCCGTCGGCCGTCGTCGCCGCGCTGGACCACGCACAGATCGCCGAGGGCCCCGGTGGGCCCGCCGAGATGGTGCCTGACCAGCATCACGTGCGAATGAACATGTACATCGCCCAGGTGCGCGACGGCAGGCTGGAGGTGGTCGAGAGCCTGGGGGCGATCGAACCCAACGAGTTCGTGCAGCAGACGGCATAGGACCGGGACCGCTGAAGGCGGGGCGGCGGCGGACGGCTGCCTCCCCGCCCCGCCCGGGCGGCCTGATCACAGCCGGTCCCGGGGAGCCAACTCCCTGTAGCCTGTGAGGGGATGGGGGCCTTGGGACCGGCATCTCAGCCCGCTCGCGGCGCGAGCGGGATTAATGGAAGCGGCGCGGCGCCGCGCGGCGCAGCATCGACGTGATGTCGTCCGCCGGCCAGAGCCGCCCGGCAGAGCGCCGCGTTCAGGCCGAGACGCCCGTTCGGACTGCCGAGGTGATCGGCGCAATGTCCATTGCCACCGACCTCGGTACCGGCCAGCCGCTGGAGCACGCTCTGCGGACAGCGATCCTGGCAGTCCGTCTCGGTGACCTCGCCGGTCTGGCGCCGCCTGAGCTCGTGGCCGTCTACTACATCTCCCTGCTGCACTCGATCGGCTGCACGTCAGACGCCCATGAGCAGACCGAGCTCTTCGGGGACGACATCGAGCCGCGCGCCAAGTTCGCGCTCGTCGACGGAGGCAACCCTGAAGAGGTCGGAGCGTTTCTCATGGACGTGGTCGGCGCCGGCCGACCGCCCGAGGTGCGCGAGGCGATGGTCGCCCATGCGCTTCAGAACGCGCTGGAGATCGCGCGCTCAACGTTCGCATTGCACTGCGAGGTCGCGCAGCGCTTCGCCCGTTGGCTCGGGTTCGGTACCGGCGTGGTCTCAAACCTGGCATTTGTCTTCGAACGTTGGGACGGCAACGGGTTTCCCGGCGCGGCCGCGGGAGAGGGGATCCCCCTCCCGGCCCGAGTCCTGCATATCGCGCGTGACACGTCAGTCTTCATGTCTGCGGGGGGATCCGATCACGCACGGGAGGTGATGGCGCAGCGCGCGGGTGCCGCCTACGACCCGGACCTGGACTCCCTGGCCATCGACCGGTTCGACGAACTGCTTGACGGTCTTGACGATGCGCTCATCTGGGCGCAGGCCATGGCCGCCGAGCCACCCCCGCACCGGTGGATGACCGGCGAGGAGATCGACGCCGCGTTCCGAGTCGTCGGAACGTTCACCGACCTCAAGTCATATTGGCTGCGGGGGCATGCTGACGGGACTGCACAGCTGGCCGAGGCCGCCGCCTGGCGCCTCGGTCTGCCCGAGGCTGAGGTGAACATGGTGCGGCGCGCTGCACTCGCGCTTGACCTCGGCCGCGTCGCGGTATCGAACGCCATCTGGGAGAAGCCCGGCCCATTCGGACTGACCGATTGGGAGCGTGTCCAGCTGCACCCCTACTTCACCGAGCGATCGTTCGCGCACGCGCCCGCTCTGGCGCCGATCGGCCAGCTGGCCGGCGCCCACCATGAACGGCTCAACGGCGGTGGCTATCACCGTCAGACTCTCGCTCCGGGCCTGGGGCGAGCCGCCCGCATCCTGGCGGCGGCCGATTCCTATCAGGCGATGCGCGAGCGACGTCCCCACCGACCCGCCCTCCAGCCCGACGAAGCCGAGGCTGAGCTGCTGCGTGATGCGCGGGAGGGCCGGCTGTGCCCGGAAGCGGTCGACGCCGTGCTCGCTGCGGCCGGCCACCGTGTGGCCAAGCGGCCACGCCAGCTCCCGGCCGGCCTGACCGATCGCGAGCTTGAGGTTCTGCTGGCGCTCGCATCCGGCAAGACGAACAAGGAGATCGCCGAGACCCTGGGGATCTCGGCCAAGACGGCCGGCCACCATATCCAGCACATCTTTGACAAGACCGGCGCCCGAACCCGGTCGGCGGCCACAGTCTGGGCGTTCGAACACCACCTGGTCCCCTCCGCCTAGGAACCCTCGGGGCAGCAAACCGGGAGGGCGACCAGGTCGGACCTGCGCGGGTCCTCCCAAGCCGGCTGATCAGCTTGGCTATGCGCGCGTTCGGCGATGCCCGACGGCGCGGCGCCGGCGAGGAAGAAGGCGCGCCCATCCACCCCAGATGATGTCGTCGCACACCACATGTGCAAGCAAGCACACCACGGTCGGGCTGACGTCGGTTCCCGCCTCCCTTGACGCCCACCCGGCGCGCCAGGAGAATGCCCCCGGGCCGGAAAAACAGAGGAAGGGGGAGTTTCGTGTACTCGTTCCGTCTGCGTGCCTGGGGCGTGTCCGCGATTGCCGCGACGGCCACGCTGGGGCTGCTCAGCCTCCACACCGGCCTCGCCGCCGCCCGCACGCACCCGCGCGCACACCACATCAACCGACAGCTCGTCCGCGATTCGCACGCGCTGGTGCCGATCAGCGCCAAGATTCCTGCGCTCCCTGGCGCCTGCGCCAACCTGGCGACGGCAACCGACCTCGCCGCCATCCCCGGGTATCCCACGGCCGTCGCCTCCACCTCGGACGTGCCGGCGGCCACGGGGAACCCCGAGTACTGCGACGTCAAGGGGATGATCGCGCCCCAGACGCACTTTGAGATGAAACTGCCGATCAGTACGTGGCAGGGTCGCTATCTCCAGAACGGCTGCGGGGGTTACTGCGGAACCGTGAGTAACCAGACCTTCCCCACGTGCGACGCCACCCTGCAGGGCGACTTCGCCATGGCGACGGACGACGAAGGCCACACGACGTCGCCGGGCCTCGGCGGAGCCGGACTGTTCGCCTTCAACAGCCTGAAGCTGCGCAAGGAGTACGGATACCAGTCCGAGCAGGCCATGTATGTCGTCGCGCGCCAGATCATTCATGACTTCTACGGCCGGTACCCGACCACCTCGTACTACGACGGCTGCTCGGATGGCGGCCGCGAGGCCATGGAGATGGCCGAGCGCTATCCCACCGACTTCAACGGGATCATCGCGGGCGCGCCGGAGATCATCGCGGGACCGCTCAACGCCGAGCTGCAGACCTGGGACTACCGCGTCAACACCGACGCCAATGGCAACGCGATCCTGACGAAGGCGCAGACGACCATCCTGCACAACGCGGTAATCCAGGCATGCCAGGGCGACGACGGCGTCGCGGGTGACGGCATCATCACCGACCCGCGCAACTGCCACTTCAGCCCGTTCGACCTGGTGTGCCACGTGGGACAGACGGCCAACTGCCTGACCCAACAGCAGGCGCAGACTGCCGAGGAGATCTACCAGGGCCCGGTCGACCCGCAAGGGCGCCACCTCTACCCCGGTGGCCTGACGCTCGGCTCCGAGAGCTCCTGGGCCGGCTTCCAGGTGCCGGTCAGCCCCGGCCCGTCGACTGCGGCGGCCGTGTATGGCGGTCTGTCGCTGCCCTACCTGCGCTATCAGCTGCTGCCGCCGGGTCAGCTCGGACCTGATCCCAGCCAGTGGCAGTTCACCGACCAGGGATTCCGGTCCATGTTCCCGACGGCCGACATCTATGACGCAATGAGCACCGACCTGCGGGCGTTCCGCGCCCACGGCGGCAAGCTCCTCATCTGGCAGGGCTGGGCCGACCAGGCGATCCCCACCTACGGCACCATCGACTACTACGACACCCTGGCCCAGCGGATGGGCGGGCTGAGCTCCACGCAGCGGTTTGCCCGGATGTTCCTGTTCCCGACAGTCGCGCACTGCGGCGGGGGGTACGCGGCGAGCTCGTTCGATGTCGTGCTCCCGCTCGTGCAGTGGGTGGAGACCGGGACCGCGCCCGTCGCGATCACGGCGAGCGACACCATCACAGCGGGCACGACCTCCACATCGGTGTCGCGTCCCGTCTATCCGTATCCGGAGGTGCCGATGTACAACGGCAACGGAGCCCCTCCCAACGAGGCTGCGAGCTTCCACCCGGTCGTCTCGCCGCACGCTCGCGACTACTCGCAGTGGATCGGCAACTACCTGTTCTACCGGCCGATCGGCGGCGAGAACGACTTCGTCCGGCACCGGCGACATTTCTGACGCGTCCGCCGCCGGGGCCGCCAAACGGTCCCGGCGGCGCGACGAAGCGCTCGCCGGACGGGGCGCGGCCACCGGCACGCAGTTGGCAGTCGACCAGCCCGCCCTGCGGACACCGCATCCTCGCCCGCACGGCCTCAGAGCAGCCACAAACCCCCATAATGCCCGTCCTGACTCTCGTCGCCGCCAGCGGCCGGCACCCTGGACCCACCCCATGGGATGAAAGATCCGCGACCGCACCGCGGGCTCAGACCGCTGCTCCGCCCGCGCGGGGCGTTCACTGACGTCAGGGGCGGACCGGGTATGTGAGGTGCAGCGCCCGGTGCCCCTGCACCACGACCGGATCCTCCAGCAACAGGTGTCCGCGGTTGAGCTTGGAGAAGTACGGCACGCCCTCGCCGAACAGGACTGGCACCAGGCTTACGCAGATCTCATCGACCAAGCCAAGCTCAAGCGCCTGGGCGATAACGTTGGGGCTGGCGAGGGTGACGTTCTTCTCGCCGGCGATCTCCCGGGCCCGGGCGATCGCTGGCCCCACACCGTCAACGAACGTCGTCCTCGGCCACCGCTCGTCGGCGTCGTCCGGCGGTCTGTGGGTGACGACGACGACCGACATGCCGGCGGGGTGTGCATCGTTCCAACCGTCGGCGATGTCGAAGAGCCGCCGGCCGGACACGAGGGTTCCGGCCTTCTCGGTCAGATCTCCCAGCACCTCGGCGCTGGCCTCGTCGACGTCGAACGTCACGGTCTCGTTGCCGCTGGGAACAGACACCTCTCCGGCCTGATACCAGTCGAAGAGTTCGCCCGGATGGTCGTTGGGGTCGGCGATGTAGCCGTCCAGGGACATCGTCATATGCGTCAGCACCTTGCCCATCGTGCGCCTCCTGTGGCTGTCGGTCGGGTGTGGATCTGCGTCGCGAGGTTTCGTTGTAGATGACCGCTTGGAGGCTGAGAACTCATCGCCAGGGGACCCCGGGGGGCGGACGCTCCGGAGGGCGATCTCAGCGTTTGTCGCTACGGAGCACCGCAGCATCGACCGCAATGAGCTTTGCCCATTACGCTGTCGTCGTGAGGTTGGGTGTAGTTGTGACCGGGGTGCTGGCGGTGGCCGCGATGACGGTCGCGATCGCCCCGGGTCTCGGCGAGGACCGGGGCGGCGAGGCCGATCATCGTCCGGCATCCTGGTCATCTCCCCGCCCCGCGAAGCAAATCGTTCGTTTCATTGGTACCGGCGTGCGCGTGCGGCCACCGCATGGCCCTGGACCTGTTCTCCCTGCGTAACGGCCGTCTGCTCGGCACGGTCGCGCAGGTGCCAAGCCCGGTGAACGCCTCGGTGCCAACCCCGGTCTCGGCGGGTCAATCCTGCTCACGACCAGTGCCGGCCCGAGCTGCGGGGAGGTCAGCTGCGAGCAGAACAGCTGCACCAGCTCCATGCATCGGCTCAATCTCACCACGGGCGCGGTTACGACGCTGTACCGGGCTCCGGACTCGATGATCGTCAACGATGCCGTGGCCAGCCCCGGCGGAGGAATGCTCGCGATGTCAGGCGGAGCGTGCGCACCCGGGGTGACCTCAGTGACCGTGCGTGACCTGGTCACCGCCCGCCAGTGGTCGATTGGGGCAAACCTGCCGCACTGCACCGGCCTCGGCCCCGTCTCGTGGAATCCGACCGGCACTGAGCTCATGTTCGCCTACGCGCCGGTGATCAATCCGCGGGACCTGCCGGCCGACGGCGCGTTTTGCACCGCCACCCGTCCGGCCCGGCTGGCAGTGGTCGGCGCCGGGCATGCCTCACCGAGCGGCACGTGGAAGCTCGTCCTCCCCGACGGTGGCTGCAGCTTCGAAGCCGGCGTGTTTGACCACCAGGGCATCGCCGCCGTCGAAGGCTGTCAGCACGGTGGCCGTCGGCCCCGGGCCAGAACCCCCTCGGCGACGCCTACCTGGTGCAGCTCAACTCGCACCGTCATGTTGTCGCGCGCCTCGCGTTGCAGCCCGGCTGGGAGCAGGGTCTGGTCACGACCGAACCGGACGGGAGGATCCTCATCAGTCAAGATCAACCAGCGAACGAGGGCTATCCAGAACGCGACTGGATATGGGAGTTCGACGGCCATCACCTCCGGCCGATCGCTCATTACGCCGCCCACGACGCCGCCCAGATCATCGCTGTCGCCTGGTGAAAGCGGCGGCTGAGTTCTGGTGTGCGTGGCGGTGCCCGGCTCGCCCAGAGGTGAAAGCGGAGCCGGGCCGTCGCCGATAGCTGACCGCTACCCCTCGGTGAGGATCAGGAGCGTCTCCGGACGAACGCCGTCAGCCTTCATGGCGTCGGCAGCCGCCTCGGTCTGCATGAACTCCTGAAAGGCGGCCATGTCGGGGATCTCGGCGATCAGTCCGACTCGATTTGAGCCCGCCGGATCCCGAAAGGCGCGCATCGTTATTCCCAGGGGCCCAAAAACTTCCTCTCGCTTGGAGGAGCTCAGCCAATGATCGACGTCGTCGACTTCGTGAAATGCGATATGAGTTGCCATCGTCCCTCGTCTCTCCACAGCAACGCTGCACGGGTTGTGCGCGATCGACGCCAACCGGCGTCATCGCGTAGATGTAGACCTGCTTGACCGATGTTCCACCGACCGGCCGCGCCGCGCCGGGAAACTCCCGATCGCTACGCCGTCTCGAGGTGCGCGACTTCGGCCACGCGCTCCTCAGGCGCACCGGCGAAACCGCCGTCGACGGGCAGCGCCGGGAGCAGCGTGCCGTTCATAAACCGCTCGCTGTGCTCCTTGGAGTCCCAGACGACCGAGATCAGATACCCACCCTCAGTCGGCCCTGCGACGTGCGCCGTCTGCCCTTCCGGAAGGCCCTGAGCGGGATGTACCGCCTTGAGCATCGACCGATACTGCTCCTCGGTTCCGCCCTTCCAAAAGTGCGTCTGCAGATATGCCATGGCCCCGGTCCCTTCAGTTGGCTTTCGTCTGACCGTACCGCAGCCGTGCCGAACCTGTCGTGCCCCGGCCACGGGGACGGGAAAGGCCTGGCTGCCGTCCGCGGCGGCACACCCCCATTGGCGGCATTCTGAACGCCCAACCGCACGAAGCCGACGCCGGCCCCCATGATTGTGATTCCCGGAAGGAGATCTGGCAGATAGGTGCCGTGCCCCGGGCGACGAACCCTCGGCGAGATGAAGAGTCAGTGCCTCGTGTTGACAGGCCCTTTGGCCGGCTGACCCGCCCCGGCCCGGCGAGCGCAAGGACCCGAACGCGATTGTCAGCCCAGCGCGCCGGTCGGCCATCGGAACCGCGACAGAGGACTCGTCGCACCGCCCGGTCAGCGTCATCAGCGCCGGAGATCAACGAGGTTGGCCCGCACGCGGTCTGCTGGAGGCATCAATCAGTCGACAAGTTGTGCGGCCTCCTCGCGCATCGCGGCGATCACGGTTTGGATGCTGTGGGTGCGGTCGGGGCGCGTCACCGCGAGAACCTCGCGGCGAAACGGTTGGGGATCCTCGACGCGGAGCGCGTGCACGCGGGGCGGGAGCGCCGGCAGTAGCAGCGATGGGATGACGGCCACGCCGAGCCCGGCGGCGACGAGCCCGAAGCGCCCGGGCCAGTCGCGCAATGTGTAGCCGATGTCGGGCTCGCCTGAGAGCGTCGGCCAGGCGCCGAACTGAGGGCCGCTGCGGTCGGCCTCACCCACGATCCATACCGCGTCCTCAAGGTCGGCGACGTTGACCCAGCCCCGCTCGGCGAAGCGGTGCTCAGCGGACACGATGACGTGCGCTTGACCGCGCATCAGCTGGTCGAACTGGAGGCCCTTCAGGTCGTAGTCGAGACCGCCACCGGCTGCGATGACGGCGAGATCGATCCGGCCGGCCCGCAGCCGGCGCAGCTGAGCCTCGGTGCCGCCCTCGCGGATCTTCACCTTGAACGCGGGATGCTCAGCTCTGACCCGGGCGAGCGCCCGTGGCACGAGCGCGGCGAGCGCCGTCGGGAACGCCCCGACAGTGAGCCGCTCGCTCAGGGGCTCCGCCGCCTCGTCCTGCTCCAGCATCGCAACGTCGACCTCCGCGAGGATCGTCTTGATGCGGCGGAGCAGCAGCTCACCGCGCGGCGTCGGGCGGACCCCGCGCGGTTCACGGTCGAACAGTGTGGCGCCCACTGCCTGCTCGGCAAGGCTCACCTGGCGCGAAACGGCCGACTGGGTGTAGCCCAGCGCGCCCGCCGCCGCAGTGAACGAACCGCGCGCAGCGACCTCGTAGACGACGCGCATCCCAGTCAGGGTCAGCTCGACCATGACACCAATCGTAAAGCCATGCGATTTCGTGATGGCTGATAGCTCCAATCGTCGTATTGCTGATGGCTTTTGCGTCTACCGTCAGGAACACGCAAACGATCAGGAGAAACTTCCATGGCGCAGCAATACACACGTGATGAACTGGTCGCGCGCTTGGTACGCGCTGGTGAGATCGAGGTGACAGGCGAGGACATCGAAACGGTCGGCGATTACTTCGCACCCGGGTTCGAGTTCAACGGCCCTGGCGGCTTCGTCGCGGACCTCAAGGGTCTCTCGGACTACTTCGCGTCGGTACGCGCGGGATTTGACGATCGCTTGATCCGGCGCGGCATCGTTATCGTCGAGGGCAACACCATCGCATGCCAGACCTGGATCGAGGGGACCTTCGTCCGGGAGTTCACCCACTCACCGGTCGGTCCTCTCAAGCCCAACGGGCGCAAGGTGGTCTGGCAGCTGCTCAACATTTTCGTGATGGATGATCAGGGCCGAATCCTCAAGGAGTGGGCATCCACCGACAACTCCATGGTGCTCGAGCAGCTCCAGGCCTAGGCGGAGCGAGGACGAATCGACGGCGCGCGGCGGCTACGGCCGGCAGGCCTAGCCGACTGAGCTTCGCAGGCATAGGCGTTCAATCGACAGCGTCCCTCAACGACTCGCGCGCTCCTGTGAGCGTTCACGGATTCGTCTTAGCGTGCGGGTGGGGTGCGTCGCGAGCCGGGGATTGGATCGGCGGTAGCGAGGCCGTCGATAAAGATCCTGGCTTGTCGGCGGGCGAGCTGGTCCCAGTCAGCCGCGTGCGGGAGTGGTTGGGCGAGCATCGCGCCGGTGATGATGATGTCGATCGGGGTGACGTCTGGCCGGATGGTCGCGTCACGGCGTCCACGGGCAAGCACCTGCTCGAGGAGGTTTCTGATCTCGCTCTGGACCGCGACGATCTTCTCGTCATGGATGACGGGGCCGCCATGGAGCGGAAGGACGAACTCGTCGCGGGCCGCGATCGTCTGTTCGAGGAACCGCATGAGGGCCGTGGGGGCCGGGGCGTCGCTCTGCGCGGCGGCACGCGCGTGTTCAAGGACGAGATGGAAGGAGCGGAGCGTCAGCGCGGCCAGGAGGGCCGGGCGCGTCGGGTAATGGCGGTAGACGGTTCCGATCCCAACGCCGGCCTGCTCGGCGATCGTTGCCATCGGGACTTTCTCGCCGTCGCGCCTGACCGCAAGCGTGGCGGCGGCGAGGATGCGTTCGCGGTTGGCCGCAGCGTCACTTCGCAGTCGCTGCGCGATCGGCTGTGCCTCTGTCGGTGCTTGGGACATTCCGGAGGTGATCGTGCCAGGTACCAACACGGGGTTTGCTTCTGTAGGCTCCCAGATCATAAGCGGACGATTTCGACCGCTTAGGTCATGATAGAGGAGCGCCGATGAGTGACACCCTGCCCCAGTCAAAGCCGCCCGCACCGGTCCCCACCGATGACCCTGGGCGAGACCTGACGCACGTGAGCCCCGAGACCGATGACTCCCTACTTCACCTCGGCGTGGTCGGCGACACCTACACAATCCTCGTGGCCGGAGCCGACACCGCTGGGCGCTACACATTGATCGACATGCACGTCCCGCCCGGCGGTGGCCCGCCGCCCCACCGCCACGACTTCGAGGAGATGTTCACGATTCTTGATGGCGAAATCGAGCTCACCTTCCGGGGCGTGAACGCCGTCGCAACGGCGGGCGAAACGATCAACGTACCCGCGAACGCCCCCCATGTGTTTCGGAACGTCTCCGAACGGCCTGCGCGACTGCTGTGTCTCTGCTCGCCCGCAGGCCAGGACGAGTTCTTCAAAGAAATCGGCGTTCCGGTGGCGCACCGCACCGACGCTCCACCCGCGCTCGACAAGGCCGCCACCGCCGCGTTCATCGCCAAGGCGATCGCACTCGCCCCCAAGTACCGGACCGAGCTGCTGCTCGCCGAGCCCAAGCCCTAATCCGAGAACACCGACGCACAACAGTGAGCCAGCACAGCAGCTCTCGACTTCGATGCCGGCGCGCGTCCTGCTCATCGCCGTGTCCGCGCATCACGTGCTTGCAGCCGCTGCTCACCGGCCGGCCAGTCGGACGTCTCAGCCGATGACTACAGCACTTCTGGTTCCACGACACTCAGAACTGAGCGGCGCCAGGCGTGGTCGGGTCCCGCTCCCCGTTCGGCTCGGCCGGACCCCGGAGCAGAACTCTCGTCCACTGCAGCCCTGCGGGCGACAGCGCAGAGCGATCTAGCGCGGACGGCGTTGGGCCCGACGTGGATCCCTCCGGCGGTGCTGCTCGAACGGGCCGTGACTTTGCTCCGAAAAGGGGGCTCCGGATGGCGGTCCCATGTGTGTAGTCACGCAGGCGAAGGGCGTACTCAGGTCCGCCAATCGGTGGGGGTTGGGCAAGCCGGACACCGAGCACATGCTGGTCGTGATCGTGAGCCGCGGCGAGGGCGGCGCCTGCGAGATCCTGCGTGCACTCGGGGTTGACCCGCACCGGGTTCGGTTTGAGACCAAGAGGCGGGCCTGGCCGTCGAGCGGACCCCGGCCGGACGTGCGCCTCGTTGGCTCGGTGCCGCTCGAGCGCCTCCCCGAGCTCGACTTTGGGGATTGAGCGGTTGGTGACCTTCGAGCCGGTTTCACGCAGCCGGAGCACCCGTGGATCAGGTTCGCGACCGACCCGCAGGCTGCCCCTTCTAATCAGCCGAGACCGGAGCGGCACTGCGGCAGCCAGTTCCCCTGCCGGGCGACGGGGGCGAGCGTCCTGCGGCGAGGTTGCGGGGATTCAGTCCAAGTCAAACGCCGCGCGGATGGCGTAGCTGAGCTCTGCTTCTTGGCTTTCGAGCAGATGGCCAATCCGGTCGCCCAATGCATCGGTCGGAATGGTCGTGACGTGATCGCAGGCCACGACGGACGTCGCTTCAAGGCCGTTGGCCGGACCGACTGCAACCTCGGTGGATAGGCCGCGCACCACGCTGGTGATCGGAGCGATCGTCACGGTGTTGAGGTAGGGACGCACCAGCTCGCGGGTGAGAACCAATACCGGGCGCGTCTTATCCAGTCGCGCCCGGTGGATCGGCCTCATCACGCGTCGACGGTGAGGCGCGCGGCGTGCTCGGCCAGGGAGTCGAGATCGCGGTCGGGTCCCGCCGCGGCAAGCATCTCGGCGTCTCGGGCAGCGATGGCTCTTCGCCGCTCGCGCTCGAGCGCACGCGCCACAACCGCGGCGCGGCTGCGCTCGGTGCCGTCGGAGACCTTCGCGTCGATGAACTCGACTAGGTCTTCGGAGAGGCGCACTGCGATCTGCCTGCTCATACCAAGATGGTACCGCAACGGGATGCGAATGGATGAATCTTCAGACGCCTGTGCCGCAGGCGGGCCCGACAGAAGCGGGGCTGGGGGGCCGGCGCTGCCAAATGCGCCTGACGCGCCCAGGCCCGCCCCGGAGCCGACAGCAGGTCCCCGTAAAGCTCCCATCACCGCTGAACGGACGCGCGAAGCCCCGCTCGCTCGGGCCAGAGGGTGCCATTTTGCAGGCAGTTCTTCAGTGGAGCCGGTCGGGATCGAACCGGCGACCTCCTGCTTGCAAAGCAGATCAGTTTGTCCACTCGTGTCTCGTGGTGTCGCGTAAATGCCTGCAAATGCCGCATTTCTGTTGGCCACAGGAGGACACGAAAGGACGGCACGAGACAAACTGGTGCCCCCCTGGTGGCCCCTCGGCGTTCGTGACTTGGGGCGGCGGGAAGAGGGCAGCCCCCGCTTGCCCGGCTGCGTCAGCTCGAGGATGCGGCCGCGGCCAAGGCCGCTCTTGCGTCGGCGATCGCCGTCTGCGCGTCGAGCCGCGGCATATCCTCGAACTCGTCCATCACGTGGCCATACGTGCTGAGGGTGAGCCGCGCGTCGTGGCCCAGCTGGCGAGCGACGTAGATCACCGAGCGCCCCTCGTGGAGCAGCAGCGAGGCGAACGAATGCCGGAGGTCGTAGGGACGGCCGTGCTCCAGTCCCGCCGCCTCGATCGCGCGCTTGAAGGCCCGCCTGCGCCACGACTGGTACGCCGCGAGCGTCCAGGGCTTCCCGGTCGCTGACGGGAAGATCAGCGAGCTCTCGGACGGCCGGCCGCTTCTCAGCCGCCATTCGCGCAGGTCTACGGCGAGCGGCTGTAGGACGCGCACCGTCCGGTGAGCGGCCGTCTTCGTGTCCTTCTCCTCGCCGAGCGAGATCGCGCGCTCGACGAGGATCGTCTGCTCGCGGATGTCGCGCCACTGGAGCGCCAGCGCTTCGCCGGGCCTGAGTCCGGCGTACGCCAGGACGCTGATCAGCGCCGCGTCGCGCGGCGAGCTTGCCGCGCGCATCCGTTCGATCGTCGCCGGAGCCAACGGCCGGACCTCAGTCCGTCGCGGAAGCGCAGCCTTGCGGACGGCACGCGCCGGGTTCGATTGGATCTGCCCGTTCTCGAACGCGCGCTGAAGGATCGCTCCGAGCAGGGTGAGCGCGTAGCGGACCGAAACACGGCCGTGGCCGGCGGCGAGCCGCTGCGCCTGCCAGCGCGCGATCGTCTCAGGCCTGATTGCGCGGAGCTCCAGCGGGCCGAGCGACGGCAGGATGTGCTTGTTCAGAAGTTGCCGGTAGTGCATCCATGTCTTTGGCGAGAGCTGGGACGCATACGCCTCACACCACGTGCCGACCACGTAATCGGCGAGCGTCACCCGGCCCATGTCCATCTCGGTGAGCGTGCCGAGCTGCTGCCGCCGCCGGAGCTCGGCACTGAACGTGACGGCGTCCCCCTTCCGGTCGAACGCTTGGGACCGACGCCGGCCTCCTTGCCGCCAGCGAACCCGCCACTGCACCGCTCCGTTCTTCAGGATCCGTCGCTCGATCTCCACGCCGCTACTCCCTGGCTCTTCTTCGTTGCCTTCAAGGATGCCACCGCATCCCGATGGTCACACTCACCCGCGCTCCAGGTCCACCCCCGGACAGCCCCGCCGCACCCTCACTGGGAAGCCATGGGCCAGACTACCCGCACCCTTTCTGGTGACTACGTGGGGGGCGGGTAGTCTGGCCCATCGGCGAGCAAAAACCCCAGGTGCGGCGGGGCTGTACGGGGGCTCAGGTGTGTAATCGGATTACACACTTCGTTACACACTTTCCTACACACCTGAACGGGTCCGCCGCGGCTCCGGACACGCTCTGCGCCGCTCAATCGCGCTCCCGCCGCCAGCAGCTGATCGGCGGATACGCCTTTGGGACTGGAACCCGCGCCGATAGACTCGACTCATGAGCGTGACCGTGCGACTCCCCGATGACCTCGCCGCCCTCCTGGCTGAGGAGGCGGCGCGCCAGTCCGTGACCGCGGACGAACTCGCTGCGCGAGTGCTGGCCGAGCACATCCCTGCCCGACGGAAGCTCGGGTTCGTCGCGCTTGGCGCGTCGAGCTCCGGACGCACCGCCGCTGAGGCGGAGGACACGCTCGCCGAGGGGTTCGGTCGCTGACGCTGGTCGTCGACACCGGCGTGCTGCTCGCTGCCGCCGATCGAAGCGACCCCGACCACACGGCCTGCCGGGAGCTGCTGGAGGCGCATCCCGGACCGCTCGTCACGACCGAGCTCGTGATCGCCGAGACCGGATGGCTGATCGACCGGCAGCTCGGAGCGGCGGCCGAAGCCGCGCTCTACGAGTCCGCAGCCGCCGGCGAGATCCGCGTCGAGCCGCTATCGGCAGCCGACTGGACTCGAATCGCCGCGCTCACCGTTCAGTACGCCGATCAGCACCTCGGCGGCGTCGATAGCAGCCTCGTCGCCATCGCCGAGCGACTCGGCGCAACCAGCATCGGCACCCTTGACAGACGCCATTTCGGCCTCGTCCGCCCTCAGCACATCCCCGGCTTCGAGCTGCTTCCGTAATTCACCGCCGCGGCCCCGACTGCATCCTTCGCTGGCCTGCACGAGCTCGCTTCCCTCGGGTGTGGACCAGCCCCGCCGCACCCCTTCAATCAAGCAACGACCCCGACTACCCGCACCCTTCCCTCGTGACTACGTGGGGGGCGGGTAGTCGGGGTCGTAAGCGAGCTGAAAGCCCAGGTGCGGCGGGGCTGTTCGGGGGCTCAAGGGTGGACTCCAAGTCCACCCATCCGTCCACCCTTCTGTCCACCCCTTCGTCCTCACCTTGAGCAGGTCCGCCGCAGCGGACTCCGCGTCAACTGGGAGCGGGCCCGCGCCCACGACAAACTGGCCGCCTCGCTGGACCCGTCGCACGAGAAAGGGAGGTGTACGGCGGCGCAAGCCTGCGTCGCCGGACACCTCAGGTCCGACGTGCGCAGGTTTGGCGAGGACGAGGGACGCGACCCAAGTACCGGTTGAGGACCTGCTCTGCTCATCGCGCGGTACTTCCGCTAGGCCGCGAAGGGGCAGGTGGGCGACCGAGTGCGGTGGCGTGTTGCGTCTCGTCCTACTCGACACTGTCGGACCTGCCGTTCGAGGCTCCTGGGTTCGTGGCGGTGCTGCAGCCGGTGCCAGGCGGGGATGAGATGCCGCCGGGCCGCCGTTTGGAGCAGAACTTCGGGCACCGATGGAGTGAGTTCGCTCGCCTCAACCGTCCCACTCTGCACGCGAATTTGGGATTTACGCGCCCCCCCGGTCGCTACGGTCGGGGCGAAGTGTCGTCACCCTCCGCCAACCGAATGTTGCTGCGCCGGGGCTTGGCCCTTGAGTACGTAACGCTTGCGTGGAACGTCGTCGCCACGGTCGTTCTGGCTATCGCGGCGCTGATGGCTGGCTCGGTGGCGCTGGCTGGTTTTGGGGTGGATTCGTTGATCGAGATCGTCGCATCGACGGTCGCGGTCTGGCAGCTTCGCGGCGGCGTCGGCGCGGCGCGCGAGCGGCGCGCGTTGCGGATCATCGCGGTGGCGTTTGCACTGCTGGCCGTGTACATCGCGATTCAGGCGGGAGTGACGCTTGGTTCGCGTACTCACCCGGGCCATTCGATCCTCGGGATCGTATGGCTCGCGGTCACCGTGGTGGTCATGCTGGCGCTGGCGTCGGGCAAGCGCGACACGGGTGAGCGGCTCGGCAATGCCGTCCTGCGCACCGAGGCTCGCGTCACCATGATCGACGCGGCGCTCGCGGCGGCGGTGTTGGTTGGCGTGGCTCTGAACGCGGCGGCGGGCTGGTGGTGGGCGGATCCGCTGTCGGCGCTCGTCATCTTGGTTTACGCGCTGCGAGAGGCGCGACAGGCCTGGGCCGAGGGCGCGTGACCACGGCTATCAAGCTGATCGCGCTGGTGCTGCCGCTCGGGCTGGATACGTTCGCGGTCTCCGCCGCGATCGGCGTCGGCGGTCTGAGCACCGGGCGGCGTCTGCGGCTATCGGTGCTGATGGCGATCTTCGAGGCGGGCATGCCGCTTGTCGGGCTTGCTCTTGGCGTGCCGGTCGGGCACGCTGTCGGTGCCGCGGCTGATTACGTCGCGATCGTCGTGTTGTGGGCCTTCGGTATTTACACGCTGGTCGATCGTGGCGACGGTGAGGATGAGCAGCTGCGGGAGCTTGGGAGGGTGACGGGCTGGAGCGCGCTGGTGCTCGGCTTGAGCGTCAGCCTCGATGAGCTCGCGGTTGGGTTCACCATCGGGCTGCGACTCGGGGCACGGGTGGGTTCCGATGTTCGTGAGGGAGCGGAGCGCCTGGCAGGGCTCGTGCTGATCGCGCTCGGGCTCGGGCTGCTGATCGAGCGGATCGCCTCCACCTAGTCGACCTGGCGCAGCGGGGAGCCCCGGTCGCCTCATGAGGACAGTTGAGCTTCGGTTTGGCGCGGTGGACCGGTATCGTTGCCTCAGAGCGATGAGGCTCGCTCTGTAACCGCGGTTCTTGCCGCTGATGGCCTCTACGACATTCGACTATCGATGTTTCGTGGAGGTTTGCGATGGAGCCTTTTGGATTCGCCCCTGACAGCCCGATGGGTGTGGCGTTGTCGAGCCTGGAGGGCGGGCGGTGAGCATTCAGATCCCGATCCCCGGCGGTGACGATTTGACGGTCGAGCACCTGGTGCTTGACGTGAACGGAACGCTCACGCATCACGGCGAGCCGATTGTTTCCGCAATCACCACGCTCGAGAAGCTGAGCGATCGTCTGACGCTTCACCTCCTCTCGGCCGACACGTTCGGGACGGCTGGCGAGCTGGCAGCATCGCTGGGCGCTACATACCGGCAGGTCGCCACCGGCGAGGACAAGCGGGACTATGTCGTTGCGCTTGGTGCCGAGCAGTGTGTGGCGGTGGGGAACGGACGCAACGACGCGGCGATGCTGGGCGCGGCGGCGGTTGGGATTGCCGTGCTCGGACCCGAGGGGCTCCACGGCGCTGCGCTGAACGCGGCTGAGGTCAGCGCCTTATCGATCGATGAAGCGCTTGATCTACTCGTCGAGCCTCGGGGGCTGACGGCGACCCTACGGCCGTGACAGGAGGATGCAGCTCAGGGCCTGCGGCGGGCGAGGCGGAGTCCACCGTGGCGCTCGTGCTCGTGAATGGCGGCGGCGGCGGGCACCACCTCGCTGGTCACGAGGCCGGTCTCTGCGGTGAGCTCGTCAACGCGCTCGAATGCCGTGGCGATCCGTTCGGGTGTGTCGATGACGATCGTTACGACGGGCACGTGCCGGCGGACCTGCAGGAGCCTGTCGCCGTGCGGAGCGTGGTCGCCGTGGAAGCCCCAGATACCACGCAAGCTGGTCGCGCCTCGGGTGTCGGTGTGCTCTCTGAGCGCGCGCACGAGCGCTCGGTGCAGCGGTCGGCCGTTGTGTTGGGCGCTTTCGGAGCTGTAGATCATCAGCTTCTGCCACATCGCCAGTCCATGCTCGTCGGTGCCTGGCAGCGATGGGGCGCGTCCAGCAGCTGGCCGTCGCGCTTGCAGACGTGGACCCGCTCGAGCGTGAGCATCGGTCGCCGTAGGAGTGCTCCGAGCTCCGGCAGGACACGGGCGATCTGGTCTCCGGCGCCGACCGCGATGATCATCATTGGCACGTCGGCGTTGCGGCCGAAGAACTTGTGCGCGGGCGCGCACTCCATGGCTGGTGCCGTCGACGCCGAGCAACGCGGTTGCGCCGGCGATCCCGCGGCGGTACAGCAGGTCGCAGACTGCAGCGAACGCGGCCTCGCGGTAGACGCGTTCCTGGCGGCCGACGTAAACGGTCAGCTTGGTCGCCTCGTGTAGCTCCTCGGGGAGCTGGACGGAGGTGATCTCGCCGGAGAGCATGCGGGCGCGCTCCAGGGTGAGCAGGCCTTTGCGTTTGATCTTGACCACGTCGTCGAGCAGCAGCTTCGATGCGGGGCCTGGTGTCCACGGCGACGGAGACGACCGGGAGGTCCTCGGAGAGGCTGAGCAGCATGTCGGTGTGGACTTGGTGCTTGAGCCCGAAGCCTTCGATTCCGCGCAGCAGGATGCTGGTCTGCACCTCATGGCGGCCGTAGAGGTCCAGCAGCTCGTCGGCTACGAGGTGATGCTCGGTTCGGTCACGTTCGCCGAAGTAGGTCGTGAGCTTGAGGCAATCCTCGTTCATGAGTGCGCGCCGATCGTGCGGCCCAGCGCGACGGCAGCGATCCCGAACGCGAGGCTGATGAGCGTGTTGGCCAGCGCGCGCAGGAACTCTCCTTCTTCACGCAACCGATGAGTCTCCAGCATCCAGGTCGAGAACGTCGTGTAGGAGCCGAGTGTCGCGGTCCCGGCGAGCACGACGGCATCGCCGGTCAGCGCCAGACCCGTGACGAGCCCGAGCGCGAACGCCCCAGTGATGTTGATGGCCAGCGTTCCCAACGGGAAGTCGCGTCCGAACGCGGTGGCAATGATCCCGTCGATCACGAACCGGGCGAGCGCGCCGATTCCGCCGAGCGCCAACACCCCGAGCCAGGTCAGGATGCTCATGACCGGAACCGGATCCGCCGGGTGATCACGGTGGAACTGAAGATCGCCAGGTAGCCGGCCGTGACGCTGCCAAACGCGTACCCTGCCGCGAGCACGTAGTGACGGTGGTCGAGCATCTTCAGCAGCTCCAGCTGCATGGTGGAGAAGGTCGTGTACGCACCGCAGAATCCGGTGCCGACCAGCGGCCGGCGGTAGGTGGAGAGCGGGAGGCGGTCCTGCAGGCGAGTGACGAAGATACCCGAGCAAGAGGGCGCCCGAGACGTTGATCGCGAAAACCGCCCACGGCCAGCTCGTCGCGGTGCTCGGGTACTGGTTGGTCAGCTCGACGCGCAGCGCGCCGCCGGCGGCGCCGCCGACGAAGACCGAGGCGAGCTCACGGCCGTCGAACCGCGGCAGGTAGCGCGTCACGAGCGTGGCTTTTCTCGGTTGAGGTACCTGACGAGCGACATTTGGCCGAGATGAAACGCGCAGCCGGCCGCCCAGCCGAAGCCCACCAACCCCACCTCCCGCAGTGTGTGCCCGGCGAATCGAGACGCCGTTCCCAGGATCAGGCCACCGATGCCGGTGCCGACCTCGATCTGTTGCACCGTTCGCGGGTTGCGGGTCATGGCATCGAGTCTTGGCCGACGACCAGCACGGGTGTGACCGCGACGGCGATCAGGTCTTGAGCGACGCCGCGCAGCAGCAGCCGGCCAGCACGCCGGGCAGGATGTTGTCCGCAGACGATCAGGTCGAATCCGTGCTCGTGAGCGTGGGCGAGCAGGGTTCGCGCCGGCTCGTCGCCCTTCGAGGATCTGGTGCTCGACCTCGACGCCGGCGCGCTCGGCGCGGTCTTTGACCTCGTCAAAGCTGCTTTGCAGGTAGCGGTGGGCGGCGTCGTTCGGACTCGGCGCGGTCACCGCTCGGTCTCGGCGTGTGCCGGGGAGTAGGCGACCGACACGACTGAAAGCTCGCCGTCGTAGCGGCGGGTCAGGTCGATCGCGAGGTCAAACGCCCTCAGCGCGACCTCGGAGCCGTCCCAGGCAAGCAGGATTCGTTGGAACATCAGTGCAGGATGGGGATCAGGGCCAGGGCGGCCAACAGGGCGATCAGCATGTAGAGCAGGTAGAACGACAGCCGCCCGGACTGAGAGGCACGCACGAACCCGGCGAGCCGGAGCGCGAACCTCGTGAGCGGCGCGTAGAGGAAGCGATCGATTGCGAGCACGACTCGGGTGTCGAGCTCGAAGGTGCCGACCTCGCCATCGCCTGACGCCGGGGTGAGGCGGCTGCGGTACCCCAGGGGCCCGCGTAGGATCACGCGCATCGGGTTGGAGTAGGCCGAGGGTCGATATTGCACAGCGGCGAGCTCAGCGCCGCTTCCGGTCACCCAGACCGGGGCGCTCGACGGACGCGGCCGCGGCCGCCGGCTCGGCGAGAGGGCGATCGCCGCGAGCGCATAGGTCGGCAGGACGATGCTCAGCCAGGTCGGCGCGAGCACCGAGAAGTTCGCAAACACCGGGCCGAGGACTAGCGGGTGGCTGATCGTGGTGGTGGCCGCGTCGAAGCCCAGTAGGCCTTGGAGGCCGCTGCCGAGCGCGTGGATCTCCCATGGTGCGACCGTGCCGAGGAACAGGATCACGATTCCGAGCAGGGCGAGACCGATCGGTCGGCGGGATGGCTCGCGCGCGCTGGCTAGCTTGTCGCGGGCGCGGCCGAGGAAGGTGAAGCTGTAGTACTTCGCGAACGCGAGCAGTCCGATGCCGGCGGTGAGCGCGAGCGCGGCGGCGGCCAGGGCGCACAGCAGCCGCGAGAGCAGGGTCGGCATCCGGAAGCCTTGCAGGAGCGCTTCGAAGGTGAACCATTCGCTGACGAAACCGCCCAGGGGAGGGATCGCGGCGAGCGTTAGCGACGCGACGCCCGAGACCGAGCGCGGTGGCGGGCAGCGCGGCGGGAGAGCCCGCCGAGGGGATCGATACGCCGCTGGCCGGTGGCCTGCTCCACGCGGTCGATGCCGATTAGCGCGAGGCTCTTGGCGAGGTTGTGCGCGCATACGTGGAGCGTCGCGGCGAGCAGGCCCGCGGCGGCAAGCTTGGGCTGATGCGCAGCGTGCCCGAGCAGCGCGACGCCCAGTCCAACGGTCGCGATACCCGTGTGCTCGACGGTGGAGTAGCCGAGAAAGCGCCGCAGGTTGTCCTGGGTGAGGGCGTAGAGGATGCCGAGCATCGCCGTCAGGCCGCCGAGGATCAGCAGCGTGTCACCGCACCAGATCGGCAGCGGCCCGAGGATCTGGAACTCAAAGCGCCACAGCCCGTAGAAGCCGGCACACAGCGCCACCGACAGCGACGCCGCGCCCAGGCGGGGCGCTGCCCCATAGCCGGCGGGCAGTCCGCCCTGCAGCGGGACTACACCAACCTTGGTCGCGAACGAGGTCAGAAACAATGCGAACAGCAACCCGCGCGTACCGGGCGTGAGCGACGCGTGCGTCCACGTGGCCAGGGAGAAGCTGTGGGTGTGGGCGTAGAGCAGCGCGAACGCAGCGAGTAGCGCTGCCCCCCCGATCTTCGCCAGCCCGCCGGTGAGGTAACCGGCCAGCAGCTCGCCGGGATGCTCACGATCGGCGCTGGCGATCAGGTAGATGCAGACGGTGAGCAGCTCCCAGGACAGGAAGAACAGAAACGCGTTATCTGAGCCGATCGTGACCGCGACCGCGAGCAGCAGAACGCTGCTCAGGCCGGTCAGCCAGCGTCCCGCGGGCAACTCGGCGTAGGCGAGCGACACCGCGGCGCCAGTCACCCCGGCAAGAGCCAGGAAGATTCCCGCCAGCCCGTTCGCGCGCAGCGCAGAGCCCCCGGACCCCAGCCAGCCCCCGAGCTCGAGCACGGGTTGGGCGCCGCCGAGCGCGGCGGTCAGCCCGACGAGCACGAGCAGCGCACACCCCGCGGCCGAGAGCAGCGCCGCGATCCGGCCGAGGCGGATCGCCACCAGAGGCGCCGCCGCGAGCGCCGACATCGCGATCGCGAACACCAGCGTCACACCAGCACTCCTTGCGGGTTGATTACGCCGACTGCCTGCAGCAGTCCGTCGAGGATCGCGATCGGGGCTGGCGGGGACCCGGGGACGTAGACGTCGACCGGCAGGACCTGATCGACGCCGCCGGCGGTCTGGTCTCCGGCCGCGGCGAGTCCGCCCGAGCAGGCGTCGGTGCCGACGGCGACCAGCGCCTTGGGCTCGGGCATCGCCTCCCAGGTGCGCTCAAGCGGATCCCGCATTGCCGTGGTGACGGCGCCGGTGACCAGCAGGATGTCGGCGTGGCGGGGGGCGGCGGTGAGAAAGAACCCGAGTCGCTGAATGTCGTAGTACGGATTCCACAGTGCCTGGATCTCCCATTCCTCTGACCCGTCCGACCCGCAGTCGATATGGCGGACATGAACCGAGCGGCGCAGCATGCGGATCTGCTCGCCGAGCACGGGCCGAGCCGCTGCCTCGTCCGATTCGGCGCCGAGGACGAGCCCGTCGCGCGACCGACCGGCGCTCTCGTAGCGTTCGGTGAATGCGAACCGGTCCGGTGCGGCGCGTACGCACTCACCGCACAGGATGCACCGCCCGCGGTCGACCATCACCCGGCCGTCCTCGATCGAAATCGCGCCGGTCGGGCAGACCGCCGCGAGCTCGGGGGAGGCGCCGTCGGGATCGAGCAGCTCGAGCTGGCCGACGAAGCCGGGAGCCGGACGCTCCGGCGCGCGGGGGTAGCGGGTGGTGATCCGGCCCTTGGCGAGCCCCCGGAGGATCCACTCGAGCATCAGCGATCGGCTCCCGCCGGCGTAAGTCCGAAGCTGTGCTCGATGAACGCGAAGTCGGTGAGCACATCCTTGGGAAACGCGTGATCGAACAGCGCCCAGTTGCGCAACGACGGCGACGCTACGTGCGCGCGTGCAATCAGCCCGTCGCGAACCTCGACCCAGATCACCAGCTCACCCTGGGGAGCCTCGCTCCACCCGAACGCCGCCCCGGACGCGTCCGGTGAATACGGAACGGTCAGCTGTCCGTCGCGGCGGCGCAGGTGATCGACGGACTGGCGCAGGATCCGCAGCGATTCGGCCAGCTCGGCAAAGCGCACGGTGATTCGCGCCATCGCATCCCCGTCCCGCGCGGTCGACACCCGCAGCCCGAGACGGCGGTAATCGCCGTACGGTCGCTCGTGGCGAGCGTCAGTCGAGACCCCTGAGCCGCGTGCGACCGGCCCGACCGCGCCGTAGCGCTCCACGAGCTCGCGCCCGAGCTGACCGGCGCCGATCAGACGGTCGGTCATCGAAGCCGTCCCCACGAACAGCCGGCGATCGCGGCGCAAGTCTCGCTCGAGCCGGTCCAACTCGTCCAGCAGACGATCGAGCCCCATCCGCCCGTCAAAGCGCACGCCGCCCGGCAGCACCACGCCCCGGCCGAATCGGCTACCGGTGAGCGCGGCGCGGATCCGCATCATCTGCTCCTTGAGGATCTGAAAGCGCGCGTGTCCAACGTAAAGCGCGGTCGTCTCGGCCTCCTTGGCGATCACATCCAGATGGCACGCGATCCGTTCAAGCTCGGCGTGAACCGCTCGCCAGCGTTGCGCTCGCGCCGGCGGCGTCGATGCCTAGTGCCCGCTCGACTGCCTGCGAGAAGGCGCACGCGTAGGCGACGCTGGCGATCCCGGCGATCCGCTCGACGACGTGAACGGCCCGGTCCGGAGCCAGGCCGACCAGCCGTGTTTCCAGCCCGCGATGCTTGAAGAACGGACGCGTCTCGAGTCGCGAGAACGTCCTCGCCGCCGGTCTCGATCAGGAACTGGATCGCCTCGAACACGCCCGAGCGCACCGGACCAAAGGGCAGGGAGAACACGTCAAGCCCGGTCACCCGGCCGTCGAGCTGCGATCGCGTCCGGTCTGGTCAGCCAGCGATCGGAAGGGTCTGCGCCGTTCGGGGTGAAACGCGTTCGACCAGCTCGCGCTCAGCCCAGCGCGCGGCGGGCAGCCACGCGCCCAGCGACGGCAGCGGAGCGGGCTTCATCGGCGCCCAGCGGAGCGCGCAACACGACCAGGTCACCGCGCAGCGCAAACACCGCCATCAGCGCCCGCTCAGGCGAACCGGCGAGGAGCACGGTCACGAAACGCGCCCCCGCATCGCTCATCGTCCGCGCCGCCTTGTCGAACCCATCGGCTGCGACCCTGCAGCCATAGCTCATCACCGACCCGCACGCTCGCACTCGACCTCGAGCGCCTCGGGAAGATAATCGGGCAAGCCGATCGGCTCCTCAGCGAGCGCTCATCCGCCCGGCGACCGCCTAGCCGATGACCGGCGTTGCTCAGCAGCGCCACCAGGTCACCGGGAAGGTGAACGCCGAGCGCGACGACGACGAACAGGCAGCCGAGCATTCCGGCGATCATCCAGCCGCTGCGCTCACCCACGGGTGCGGCCATGATCGGGCGCGGTCTGGGGGCTGAGGACCATCCGGCCGGCGTGCCAGATGACCCCGAAGAACGCCAGGTTGACGAACACCAACAGCAGGCTCACCCCGACATACTGCGGTCGCGCGAAGCCGCCGACGACGATCTCAAACTCACTGCGAAACACGCCCGAGAGCGGCAGGCCGGACAGCGCCAGCGCCGCGGCGAGGAACATCGGCCCCGTCCACGGCATCGCGCTGCCAGCACCCGTGACCCCTTCGACCTCCTTGGTGTCATAGCC
Source organism: uncultured Solirubrobacteraceae bacterium (assembly GCA_963753235.1). Lineage (GTDB taxonomy): Bacteria > Actinomycetota > Thermoleophilia > Solirubrobacterales > Solirubrobacteraceae > Palsa-465. Next base: position 701,864 of record CAVWBJ010000004.1, read on the forward strand.
GCGCAGCAACGAGCCGGAGCCGAAGAACGCCAGGCCTTTCGCCGACGCGTGGGTGATCACGTGCAGCAGCGCGCCGGCGATCGCCAGCGGCGCGCCGAAGCCGATCCCGAGGGCGATGATCCCCATGTGCTCGATCGAGGAATAGGCCAGCAGCCGCTTGTAGCTGCCCTGGCGCAGCACGAAGAAGCTCGCCGCGACCAGCGAGATCACTCCGAACACGATCAGCACGTGCTCGGCAAAGCCCCGTTGCCCACTGGCGACACGCACCTGGAAGAAGCGCAGGATCGCGTAGAACGCTCCGGACAACAGCGAGCCCGACAGCAACGCCGAGACGGGTGCCGGCGCCTCGCTGTGAGCGTCGGGAAGCCACGTGTGCATCGGTACGAACCCGACCTTCGTCCCGAACCCCACCACCGCCAGCACGAACGACAGCCGCACCGCGTCGCGCGAGAGGCCGTGAGCGTGGGCGGTGAAGCGCACGAACCGGGGCACGTACGCGCTCCCGAGCACATGGGTTCCGGTCGCGTAGAGCACGATGATCGACAAGAGCGCGATCCCGAGACCGCTCGAGGCGATCAGGACGTACTTCCACGACGCCTCCAGCGCCGCGTCCGTGCGGTCGATCGCCACCAGCAGCGCGGAGATGATCGTGGTCAGCTCGAGCGCCACCCACAGCGTGCCGAAGTCTGCGACGAGCGGCACCAGCAGCATCGACCAGCCAAACAGGTTCAGCAGCGCGAAGTACTGTCGGGCGAACCGGGGGAAATCCGTGCTGGGTCTGATCGACGCCGAGATAGCCGACCGAGAAGATCGCGGCCATGGCGTACAGCAAGCCTGTCGCAAGCAGGAACACCGCGCCGAGGGAGTCAAGCCGGAGCCAACCACCGGCCGTCGCCAGGACGCGTCCGTGCTCGACCCCGATCGCCACGGCGACCGCGAAGCCAAGCGACATGACGCCGGCGAGCACGGTGGCGGCGCGGGCGAGCCGCCAGCCTCCGAACAGGGCGAGCAGCACCGCTGCCAACGGCACACTGAGGATCGTGTACAGGGTCCAGCTCATCCGGTTAACCGGTTCAGGACGTCGGTCCGCACGGCGGTCCGCTCGACGGCCAAGTACTGGACGAGCACGACGAACACCAGGACGCCGACCAGCACGTCGAATAGCAGCAGCAGGGCGAGGATGATCGGGAGACCGGGCGCGATCACCAGGCTCGCCACCGACACTGCATTCTCGAGCACCAGAAAGCCCAGCAGCTGCGACGGCGCGTACGGGCGCAGAACCATCAGCAGGAACGCGACCAGCACGCCGGCGACCGCCACCGGCAAGCCCGATAGCGGCAGCGCCGCCTCCGCGCCGATGTGGACCGGGCGAAGCACGACGAACGCCAGCGACGACAATCCAACGGCGATCAGGATCCCGCTCGGAACCCCGAGTACCGATGGCACGCGCGGCTCGACCTCGAGATTGCGCAGCACGAACCGGATGCCCTGGGGGAACACCAGCGCTTTCAGTCCGATCGTCACCGCGGCCAGCACATATAGCGAGCTGCCGCCGTGTCCCGACGCAGCGGTCGCGAACGCCAGCGCCGCCACCACCACTGACCCGAGCGCGTATAGGCGCAGCTGTTCCCACACGTCCTGAGAGCGCAGCAATCCGAACTCCAAAAGCAGCACCAGGACCGCGGTGATCGTCGCGACCGCGCCGAACAGGGTCAGCCGACCGTCGCCGAAGCTCGGCTCAAACAGGAAAATGACCACCGCCAGCACCGCGAGCATGAAGCTCGCGACGGTGAACTCGGGGATCTTGTACAGCCGCAGCTTCGCGAAGCTCGACTCGATCACCACCACCACCGTCCCCACCCCGAGGGCCTTGACGAACAACAGCGCGATCGCCAGGAGCACCCGATCCAACCGGCCGGTACTCGCCAACCCCCAAGGAACGACGAGCACGTTGGCAAGGATGGTGTAGAGCAACAGCTGCTTCACGTATGAACCCCAGCGCAAGAACGCCAGACCGGGCCCCGAGTGCTCAACCACGCGCGCCTCCTCGATCTGACCGAACTCGAGCGTCGAGCCGTGATTCTCGACCGGGATCCGTCCCGTCTCGACTAAGACCAGCATGAAGAACGCCGCGATCATCAACAGATGACTGGGCCGCACCACCTGAACCGCCGATGAGCGCAGCGTCGCCCCAAACGCGTAGGGCAGATCCGTATGGGTGGTCAACGCCAGCACGAACGTGACGAAGATCACCGTCGGCTCGTTCAACGCCCCAAACGACCGCAAGCGACTCGACCCCAGCTGCGCATACGGGCTGCCGCTGTCCACCGCCGCCACCGACACCGCGAAGCTCGCCAGGCCGAGGATCAGGCCGACGGCGAAGAAATCTCCGATGTAGCCCAGCGGCAACCCGAAGTTCGTCAGCGCCGGGATCAGCAGCGGGATCGTCGCGTACGCAGCAAAGCTGACATACGGCGCCGCGCGGAACACCGGCCCCGCCGGCGCCGGCAGCACCGTCTCCTTCCGCACCAGCTTCAGAAGGTCGTAGTAGGGCTGCAGCACCCGCGGACCCCGACGCTGCTGGATGATCGCCTCAGCCCGCGCGATGATCCCTCCCACCAAAGGCGCCAGCGCCAAGATCGTCACGACCTGAAGAACCTGGACCGCCCAATCAGGAAGCGTCGGCACAGCTTTGACTCACTCCTCTCGCGTGTAGATGGGTTGGCGCGAAAGGAGCCATCAGCCCTACATAGGGCGGTTCGAGCATCCGCTGCCGGACACCCGCCAGAGCTCCATCTGGCGGGTGACAGCCTATCGAATAGGCGCGAGCTCCGGCCCAGCGGCCGTTCGAGCACAGATCCTGAGCTTTGCTTCGACAGGCCAGCAATCCAACCTGACGTAATTCCGCTTGACCCTGACTGCCGCACCGCAAGGCACGCGCGCGTCTGCACGGCGAATAAAAGATTGCCGAGTAGCACGAAACACCTCACCGGGCCCAGACTGGCCGCTGACGGCTCCTTTACCAAGCGAACGAGAAGGCATCGGCCCTGATCTCCCAGGCTGGCCAGCATGGTGACGCTTGACCTGCCGGCACCTGCTTTCGCAGCGCAACGAGCACCTTGGCGTTCCCCGAGGTTGCGTCTCTTAACCGCTGTAAATTCGCTGCGGCTTTGAGGTTCCCGGGGTGAGTCTAGGCGGCGGTGACCTCCTGGTCGAGGGTGTCTGGGTCGGCTTGTCGATATTTGATTCGGTAGAGGTGTTGGCGGTCGAGCGCGGTGAACGTCGCACCGTTTGAGGCGTGCGCGATGAACAGGTCGAGGACGGCGAAGACGAGTGAGAGGCAGCTGCTCTCGCCGGGGAAGCGGCCCATCACTTTGGTGCGCCGGCGGACCTCACCGAGCGAGCGTTCCAGCAGGTTGGTTGACCGCCACCGCTCGCGGTGGCGGAGCGGGTAGCGCAGGTGCACGACCAAGGCGTCGAGGTCCCCGGCCAGGCACCGGGCGGCGGCCTCGTAGCCGCGGTGGTCGAGCTCGGAGATCAGGACGTGCAGACGCAGCTTGCCGTCCTTGACTGATGTGGCGTCGGTGAGCGCTGCCCAGTAGTTGAAGCGGACCCGGTCATGCTCGGCCTTGGGGAGCTTCGCGACCAGGTTGCGCAGGCGATGAACGCAGCAGTGTTGACGGTCAGCACGTGGCCAGAGCTCACCGACGGCGCTGATGAGCCCCGGGGCGCCGTCGGCGACAACCAGGCGTGGTGCGCCAAGCCCGCGGGCCGTGAGATCACGCCCGAGCTCGAGCCAGTCTTCCTTTGACTCGCGTGATCCCAACTGCACGGAAACCAGTTGCCTGCGGCCGTTCTCATCGATTCCCCAGGCGCAGATCACGCCCTCCTTCGGGCCGCTGGGGCGGACCGAGAGATAGATCGCGTCGAGGAACAGCACGACGAGATCGGTGTCATAGAGCGAGCGGCGTTTGAACGCTTCGAAGCGCTCGTGCAGCTCCGCGCAGATCCTCGCGACTGTTGAGCGCGACAGCTTCCCAAGCCCGGCCTCCTCGCACAACGACTCGATGTCACGCATCGACAGGCCCCTGACGAACCCGCCGATCACCAACGTCTTCAAAGGATCGGTCCGGAACAGCCGTTTGCAATGCCACTTCGGGAACAGCTTGGACACGAACGGCACAGTGGTGTGGCGCGCCTGCGGGATCTGGATCTCAAGCTCGCCCTCGCCGGTCTGCAGATGCCGGGGGCGGAACCCGTTGCGCAGCCCCGCCTCGTAGTTCTTCAGGCCGCGCTCGCGCTCGGGGCGACGCTCGTAGCGAGCGCGACCCAGCCAGCCATCGAACTCCTCCTCGACCGCCCGCTGAATGATCAACCGGGCCCCGAGCCTCGCGAGGTCCCCGAGCATCTTCTGCGGGTCATCGACCATCCCCTTCCCAAGCAGCTTGTCGATCTCAGCTTGTATCTCCGCTGATGGCGGTACGGTGCGTCTCACGGCGTAGGCCTCCTTCATCGTCTGGCAGGACTTGAGGGAACCTACGCCGTCGCTCTGACAGCACCCCGCGCGTATTTACAGCAGTTGTGGGACGCAACCTTCCCCGATGTCCGCCCCTGCAATGCGCGGAATGCGAGCATCCGTCGGGCCGGCTCAACCGCCGCCGAGCACGGCGGACTCACTCCCGCGCGAGCACGAAACCAGGTCTCTCAGCCGCCCCCCGAGCCGTGTGTTCTCTTCGACGAACACGGCCGCACCATCCGGCGGGTCGACCTGATGGCCCCACCATGCCCCCTTGCTCCGTCGATCGGTTCCACTTTCCTGTCGATGACGCCGCGAGAAATGCTCGCCTTGCAGGGACTTTAATGAGTGGAGCCAGCCGGGATCGAACCGGCGACCTCCTGCTTGCAAAGCAGGCGCTCTCCCAACTGAGCTATGGCCCCTTCCGGGCTGAGTGTATCCCCGGGGGTGGCGACGGACCTGAATCCGACGCGGTAACAGGCCTCCGCGACAGGGGCGGCCAACCGTCACCCAGCGGCGGCTAACGGCACCAGGCGTTTGTGGCTACGGGTGCACGGGTACGCGGTTGATGTCCAGATGAACGCGTCCGTTCGGGCGAGCCGGACGGAGGAGGGAGAGTGATCGGATGCGCAAGTTGCTGATGCTCCTGTCCCGGGTCTGCTGCGCAGCCCTCGCTGCCGCCGGTTTGGCCGTGAGCGCCCCTGCGGCGTCCGCCGCCTCCGCACCGCTGCCGGTCATCTATAACAGCGCCTACGGGTTCGCGCACGCCAGCCCCACCGCCAGCCCGCCCGGGTCCAACGACTGGTCATGCCGGCCGAGCGCGGCCCATCCGCGGCCGGTCGTTCTGGTGCACGGAACGTTTGAGGACATGGCGGACAACTGGCAGGCGCTGTCGCCGCTGCTCCGTAACCGCGGGTACTGCGTGTTCGCCTTCAACTACGGGTCTTACAACGGCAGCGGCAGCATCGGCGTGTACGGGACGGGCCCGATCGAGCGCTCCGCCGCTCAACTGTCTGGGTTCGTTGACCGGGTCTTGTCGGCCACCGGGGCCGCACAGGTCGACCTGGTGGGGCATTCGCAGGGCGGGATGATGCCGCGGTACTACCTGAGATTTCTGGGGGGCGCCTCCAAGGTGCACGCGCTGATCGGGCTGGCGCCGTCCAACCACGGCACCACCCTCGACGGCCTGTTCACCCTGACCGGGTACTTCCCGGGATCCAACGCGGCGGTCGCCGACTGTCCGGCCTGCGCCGAGCAGGAGGCAGGTTCCCCGTTTATGGTCAGGCTCAACGCCGGCGGGGACACCGTGAGCGGTGTGCGCTACACCGTCATCGAATCGATCCACGATGAGGTGGTCACGCCTTATCAGTCGGCCTTCCTCACCGGCCCGGACGTCACCAACATCACCCTTCAGCAGCAATGCGCACTGGACCAGGGCGAGCACCTCTCCATGGCCTACGACCACATCGCCGACGCCGACGTGCTCACCGCCCTGGATCCGCAGCACCCGGAGCAGCCGGCGTGCACGCCGGTGGCGCCCGTGATCGGCGGCTGACGCCTTTAAGTCAGCAGCCGGGGCACGGATACCGGCGCCTCGGCTCAGCCGTCGAAATCGAAGTCACGCGGCGGCCGCTGTTCGAACCAGAGCCGGTCGTGATCCGGGGTGTCCTGGAGGAATTCCGGCGTCTCCTCCAGCATGTCCTCCCCGTCCTCGCCTTCGGTCTTCACCGCATCCTCAACCCGGTACTCGGTCGTCTCATCGCCGGCGGCTTCGGCGGGATGGCGAGCCGCGCCGGGAGCGGTCGGAAACGGCTCCGCGGCGGGTGCGTCCTCGTCAGCGGCGGCCCAAGTCTCCCGGGATTCCGCAACGGGATCTGACGGCCCCAGCGGCTCGTAGTACTCGCTCTCCTCCCCGACGTGGGGCGCGGCTACGTCGTCCACCGGCTCGCTCAGAGACCGTGGCCGGGCCGACCCCCGCTCCACCGTCCCCGGGGGCACGATCGGGTCGAACTCAGGTTCGTCATGGTCATAAGCAGCGTGTGGGTCGCCCTGACCGGCACCCCCGGGGCCGCCAGGAGCCGCCCACTCCTCCTCGTCCTCATGGTCGTAGGCGAAGCCGCCGGGGTCGGAGACCTGATCCTGCGGGTCGGCCTCGTCGCCGGGGTCGCGGTTGCGCCGTACGGGGCCGAGCGCCTCTCGCTCGGCACGTTCCACCTCGGACGGATCAGCGCCACGCCGACGCTTCAGGTCCAGGTGCTCTCGTATCGCATCGTCAAGTAGACCCATATGCCAAAGCCTACTCGCCACCGACCACTTTGGCGGCCCGCGGTTCGGCCCTCACGGTCCGGTTCTTCCCCTCGCGCTTGGCCACGTACAGAGCACCGTCGGCGGCGGCGATCAGGCCGTTTCTTGTCGCCGTCGCAGGCCGAGGCGGCCCCGGCGCTGGCAGTCACGTGGAGGCACCCGAGGTGGATGCCCTCAGCGGCCGCCTGCCCGGCCCCCGCTCCGACGCCCAGTGCGTCCCGCTCCGGCGCCTGAATCGGGACTTGCAGGCCGGCGAGCTCACCGACGTGGCCGGCCTCGCCGAGGGCTCGGCGGCCGAGGCCCGCGCGCTGACCCGACCTTGCTGGGCCCCGGTGGCATCCATTGCGGTGCGGAGGGCCAAATCCAGGAGCGCCTCCGGGCCAAGACCGGAGGCAAACGCCTCGCCGATCCGTCGGATCGACTCACGCACCCGCGATCGCTCCTGCTCCAGCTCTTCGAGGCACCGCTCCAGCTGACGGGACATGGTGTTGAACTCCTCGCCCAGCAGAGCGAACTCATCGTGCCCAGCGGTGGGCACCGGCGAGGAGACGTCACCCCCAGCCAGCCGCCGCGCGGCCTCCAGGAAGCCGGAGAGCTGTCTCTGCAGGGTCCGTGAGGACAGCAGTGAGAAGAAGAACGCCAGGACGAGGAAGCCGACGATGAACACTGCGGCGAGCACCCGGTCGGCCGCCACCAATCCGGTGACCGCCTCGTCAGAGAGCACCAGGACGCGAATCTGGCTGCCGGCAAAGCCGGGCAGGGCCGGGGTTGCCGCCAGTCGATACGTGCGCGGACCCAGCCTCACCGTCCTTCGCTCAGACGACACGGTGCGGCTCTCGCCGGCGGCGAAGGTGGAGGCCAGCACGTGCCTGCCCATCCAGACGATCACGCCAGTCCCAGGCCCGGCCAGATCGTTGGCGTAGCGCCGCGCGGTCAACTCCGAGACGCTGATGGTCCGCACCCCTCGCCCGGTGGCGCCCGGCACCACCGCGGTTCCCGGCGCCACCGCGCTCCGGCTGCCGACGTCAGCCACAACATGCGCCCCATCGCGGACCAAGACCAGGGCCAGGCCCGCCTCATTGGCCAGCCGCGAAGCCCTGGGAGCCGACCTGCGGCGCCGGCACCCCCGCCAGCGCTCGCGCCAGCGTGCGCGCCTCCAGGCTCGCCTGGGTTCTGGCATTGCCTTAGCTGCTCTGGGCCACGGCGGCAATGCCGGCGGCTCGGGCATCGGCCTTGCCGGACTGGCTGTCGTCGATCAGCCGGAACACCAGAAAGGCCATCGCCGCCATCGGCACCACGACGATCACCACGAAGAACGAGAACAGACGCGTCCGGAAGCTCATCCTGCGCGAGATGAGCGTATCGGCCGATTCCTTGAGGTTTTCAAAGAGTGGGGCCGTCCTTCCAACGGCCACAGCGGGGAGAAATGCGCGGCGGCGCCGACTACACTAGGCGGCCACACCGTGCGGCCAACCGCCGCCGCCCGGGGCTATAGCTCAGTTGGGAGAGCGCCTGGATCGCACCCAGGAGGTCGCGAGTTCGAGTCTCGCTAGCTCCACTCAGAGAACCCCCACCACATCTCCGGGCCCAGGTGTGGGCTCGTAATCGCACCGGTCGGCAGGAGCCAATGGGGGCTGCAGCAGTCCTCCCTTGGACGGGTCAGTCCGCGGATACCCTCGCCGGCTGTCTGCTATCGCGCGGCGTGCGCTCGGCTCACGGCATGACGACATTCGACAGCCGTTCGGACACGCTTGGTGCCCCCGTCATCCAGTGCTTGACGATCCGGACTAACGGAACCAGGATGACCGCCTCATGTTCGTCCCAGAAGATCTGGGTGATCCCATCCAGTTCTCGCAACAGATCATTCAACCTGGCGCTGTCACTGGTTTTGACCATGTCGGCAGCGAGCTGCTGGAACGTCTCAGGACCCACGTGAAGCAGGATCCAGCGGGAACGCTCGTTCCATATATCCTCGATTTGCCCTCGCATCTCCGCGATGCTTCGGGCGGACCCGGTGTTGAGCATGTACTGGAGCCTGCGGACGGCCTCGGCGAGCATGCCGCTGGCGAATAGGGCCTCGGCAAGCTCTGCGCGGCGCGTGGACCAGAATGTGTAGCCGCGGACGACCCCGGCTCCAAGCAGTACTCCAAGCAGACCAATTATTGCCGCAAGCAACTCTGCTCTCCGACTTCGTAAGTTCGGTCGTGGGACGAGTTCCCTATTCTCGACAGGTCCTAAACGCCCTCTCCTAATCGGGCGAAGCGCGGTCCGACCGCGCTCAGCACTGCTTTTCGCCAGGCCAGCCGACCGTTGATTGCTCGGAGATACAGGACCGCTTCTGGCGGAAGCCCGCGGATCACAGGAGGGTCACGTGATGCCAGGTCGACCTGGCCCCATTCGGGATGGTGAGGCCTGCGGGCTACGACCAGATGTATTCCTCAGCGATCGCGCCGCCTTCCCACTTCGCCACGGTCACCATGCGACCTCCGCCCTCGAACTCCCCGACGACGCAGGTCCATTCGCCGGAACCAAATGCGATCGGATGGGCGACGATCTGCGGTGGCGTGCCACCCGCTGAGTCGACGTACTCCTTCATGGCCTCGATGTGCTGCTCAATCCCGCGAGTAGGTTCTTGACCCTTCCAATCGACGTGCACGTCGTCGGTGTGGTGGTGGGCGAATACGCCGTGCCAGTCGGCGTTGTTCCACCCCATGAAGTCGAGGTCATCCATGCCCTTGAGGTTGGCTGCGACCTGATCTTGATCCACGATTCATCTCCGGTCGTTGGAGGGAATTGTCGGTGAAATCGTTACACGGTCGAGGCGATCGTTCATCACCACCTCAGACTCGTCAGGGAGGTCGCGATCAGCCCGGCCGTTGAGCTGCCCGGCGAAACGATGAACCGCCCCGACTCACGATGCGGGACCAGGGCGACGCATGCCTGCCGGGACACGGCGACGTCACCCCTTTGGCAATGTCGATGTCGGCTGCTCGCCGTTGGCATCGTCGGTCGCTGGCTGTTGTTGTTGCCTGGTGCCGTCGTTCTCGGCGGCGTGGTCTCGGCGAAAACGTGGCAGGGAGGTGACTGCGACGGTGTCCGCGCGGGGAAGTCCGATGCCGTAGTGGAGGCCCGCCATGCGCAGCAGGAAGCAGACCGCTGCGGCAACGATCGGGAACACCAGCGTGTGGTCGCCGGCGTGATAGGCGACGACCACGATCCCGGCCCCGACCAGGGCGGGAATCGCGTAGAGCCCGCCGCGGAGGACGGTGGGGATCTCGCCCACCAGGACGTCGCGCAGCATGCCGCCGCCGATCCCGGTGATCGCGCCGAGGATCACGGCGTCGACGACCCCGAGGCGATGGGCGAGGGCGGTGGCCGCGCCGGTCACGCAGAACAGCGCCAGGCCGGCGGCGTCGAGCGCGTCGATCGGGCGCCGGAGACGATTGATCGCCGGATGCGCGGCAGCTGTCAGGAGGCCCGCGCCCGCGGCCACAGCCAGGTAGCGCCAGTCCCGGAAGGTCTGCGGCGCGATACCGATGAGTAGATCACGGATGGTGCCGCCGGCAATGCCCACCACGATGGCCAACACGACAGCCCCGAACAGATCGAGCTGCTTGCGCACGCCGGCCATGCCGCCGCTCAGGCCGAATACAAACGTGCCGACCAGGTTAAGGACCAGAAGCAGGGTCAGGCTGAACCCGGGCAGCAAAGATGCGGACGCCATCTGGGGTAGCCGCAGAGACTATTCGGCAAGCCAAGCGCAGCTCGCCACGACGAGCGTCTCTACCCCGGTCTCCAGCGTCGGGTGGATGACCGGGGCGAACTTCGGGTTGTGGTTGGTCGGGATCTCGCTCAGTTTGCCCTCGCGGTCGGCCTTCGCGTAGGTCTCCGGGTCAACTCCGCCCACAAACCAAAACACCGACGGCACCTGCCACTCAACCCCGAAGGAGCCGAAATCCTCGCTCGCGGAGGCGGGACCGGTATGTGTCACCCGCTGGTCACCGAAATGGCCCGTTAGCGCGCCATGCACCCGCTCGGTCGCCTGATCTTCGTTACGCACCAGGTCGTAGTGATCGAGCGGAGTTATCTCTGGCGGCCTCGGTGCGCCGGAAGCCTCGGACTCGGCGTTGACGATCCGCTTGATCGCAGCGAGCACCAGGTCCCGGACCCCCTCGTCGAAGGTCCGCACATTGAGCTTGATCACGGCGTCGTCGGGGATCACGTTCTCCTTGGTTCCGGCCTGCAGCGCGCCGACCGTGACCACGGCCGCATCCGACGGCGCCACCTCGCGCGAGACGACCGTCTGCAACCGCATCACGATCGACGCGGCCATCACCACCGGGTCGATGCTCGCCTGAGGCATCGACCCGTGCGCGCCGCGGCCAAATACCCGGATCTGAAAGCTGTCGCCGGCCGCGGTGACCACGCCGGATCTGCTGGCGATCTCTCCGGCCGACATCGGCATGACGTGCTGGCCGAGGATGACATCCGGCTTCGGAAAGCGCTTGAAGAGCCCATCGTCGATCATCGCCCGCGCGCCCGCGGCTACCTCCTCCGCCGGCTGAAAGACCGGCATGAGCGTGCCGTGCCATCCATCCTTTGCACCCGCCAACAACGCGCTCGCGCCAGCCAGCCAGGTGACGTGCATGTCATGGCCGCAGGCGTGCATCACCGGCGTCTCGTTCCCGTCAGCGTCGGTTGCGGTGATTGTGCTGGCATACGGCAGCTCCGTCGCCTCCTTGACCGGCAACGCGTCCATGTCCGCACGCAGCATCACCGTCGGCCCATCCCCGTTCTCCATCAGCCCCACCACTCCAGTCCCCCCAACACCTTCCGTCACATCAAACCCCGCCTGCTTCAGTCGCATCGCAGCTACACCAGCCGTGCGCTTCTCCTGCAGCGACAGCTCCGGGTGGCTGTGGATGTCCTTGTACAGAGCCTCCAGGTCATCCAGCGCATCGTGGAGCCCCCGCAGAACCGAGTCACTCGCCGATCGATCACTCATGGCCACTCCCTCGCGCACAGAGGTTGCATCGGCGGTCCACAGGCGAATGGAGTCGCCGCCGTGGGGCGGATGCTACCCGCAGCCACATTGCCGAACATCACGATTTGCAGCTGGACCCCGTGTAAAGGCAGCCTTGACAACCGTCTGTGTAAAGGCTACCTTGACGGCCATGGATGAACCCCGCTCTCTGGGCAGCTGGGACCGCGAGGTGATGGCGACGCTGCTGCTGACAAATGTCCAGCTGGTCGCCAACGTGCTCCGCGGCGACAAGGACGACTCGCCCGGCCAGGTCATGCGCGCGATTGCCGCGACCCGAAGCCTCGACATGATCGTCAACGACACACTGCGCGCCTTGGTTGAGCAGGCGCGGGTGGCCGGCCATACGTGGGCCGAGATCGGCGTGCTGCTCCATGTCAGCCGGCAGGCGGCGTTCCAGCGCTTCGGCGGGGGCCGGAGCGCCACCGCCGAGGACGGGGGCGCGGTGCCCGTCGACGGCGCCGTCGACGCTGCGCTCCCGGTACTCCAGGCGTTTCTGGATGGGCGATTTGACGACGCGCGGTCGACGTTTGGCCAGCGGATGCTCGACGCCTGCTCGGTCGAACTGCTGGCCGAGGTGCGGGAGCAGGTACGCCAGTACGGCGGGGAGGTCCAGGCGTTGGGTGTCCCGGTTCTCTCGGTACGTGACGGCTACACCGGGGTCGACATACCCGTCGCGCTCGAGCGCGCCGACGGTATCGGCCGCGTGGTGCTGGACGCCGACCGCCAGGTCGTGGGTTTCTTCGTGCGGCCCTCGGAGGCGATGCCGTGAATCGACCGCCACATCTCTCACCCCTGCGGTTGCTGGCGGGCCTCCTGGTGCCGTTGGTGGCGTACCTGGTCATCCGCGCGCTCACCGGCTCCTCGGTGGGCGCGCTGGCCATCACAGATGCCGTGCCGTCGATCTGGCTGATCTGGGTCGGGATCACCCGTCGTCGCGTCGACCCGATCGCCGTTCTCAGCGCGACCACCGTGATGCTCGCCCTGGTCGCCTACGCCGTCACCGGTGGGGATCCGCTCGCGATCAAGCTGCGCCGGGGGGCTGTCACCGGCACCATCGGCATCGCCGCGTTGGCCTCGGTCGCGCTCGGCCGCCCTCTCCTTCTCCTGGTAGCGGAGAACGTCGCCAAGCTGAACCCGGACCGGCCGGAGATCGCGGCCAGGCTGGCCCAGCCCGCCCGGCGTCGAATGGTCACGATCCTGACTGCGCTCATCGGCGCAACGTTTGCGATCGACGGCGCCAGCCAGATCGCCCTGGCCCTGACCGTCCCCACCACGAGCTTCGTCGCCGACTCAACCGGGGCCCGCATCGCCGTCCTCGGCACCGGTGCGGTGGTCACGATTCAATATCTCCGTCGCCAAAGGAAACGGCTGGACCGGGAGCCGCGGAGTCACACGCCCGCCGAGCGCGACTCCTAGACGCCTCTCTTTGGCTCGGCCGTCAGGCTTGGTCATGCAGCACCGGGGCGAACGAGATCCCGATGATCGCGCCCTCCGGCGACTGCAGCCTGGCCACGGTCTGACCCCACGGCTCCCGGCGCGCGGGGTGCAGGAGTTCGTAGCCCACCTGCTGAAGCTGCCGTGCCGCCGGGCCCACCGCCGCCGCATCCGCCACGTCGAACTCGATGCTGACCTGCGGCACCGGCCGCTCCGCCGGCCACTGCGAGGTGCCGAAACATGCCTCAGCGGCCTGCTCCAGCGGCCAGATCCCAAATGACTTGCAACCGTCGATCTGCTCGCTGTGGTGATAGTCGCCGCCCTGGCTCTCCAGTGGCAGCCCGAGCCCGTCGACGTACAGTCTGCGACTGGCGGAAGGATCCGCCGTGATCACCGCCACGCTTGACAGGAACTCGATATTCATGCCATCTCCTCGCTGCGTGCGCTTGGTCAACGATCCAAGCAGAATTCCCGGTCGTGACCTTCTGAGACACCGAGCTCATCGTGTACGAGAGGAGCCATCCATGCCCGTAATCAAGGCCGACACCCGCCAGGACGCCAACATCAAGGGCGCCGACTACGGAGCCTCGATCTCGCTGATCCTCGACGAGAGCGAGCCCGGGCACGGCCCGCGGCTGCATCGCCATCCCTACGACGAGACCTGGGTGGTGCAGGAGGGCCACCTCACCTTCCAGTACGACGAGGAGCGGTTCGCGTGCAGTGCCGGCGACATCGTGATCGTTCCGCCCGGGGTTCCGCACAAGTTCACCAACGACGGCCCGGGCCGCTCAAGGCTGGTGTGCATCCATGCCAGCCCCACCTTCATCGGCGAATGGCTGGAGTGAAATCCCTGCGGGTCAGCGCCGGGCGGTGCGGCGGCGGTCGAGGCCATCGAGGATGAGGTCGAGCCCCCAGGCGAACTCGGCGGCGTTGTCGTACCCGGACTCCGGGAGCTTGATGGCGATCTCGGCGAGGTACGGGTAGTCGTCCAGCGCGCCGATCGCCTGCGCCCTCCGCTGCGCGGCTGCTCCGGCGTCGCCCGGAATCTGGAAGCCGAGCGTCTTCTCCTGCAGGGCGAAGCCATAGATGTAGGCGTCCTGGACAGAGTAGGCGTGGATCGCCGTCTCAAACGCGAAGCCCGCTTCGCGGAGGCAGCCCATGACCGCGTTGTGGTTCTGCAGGTTGGCCGACCCCGGGGTTCGGGTCTCCATCAGCCCGATCGCCCAGCTGTGGCGCTTGAGTGCCTGGCGCACGGAGATCGCCCGCCGCCGCATCGCCGACCGCCAGTCGTCATCGATCGAAGGAGACTCGATCTCGGCAAAGACGATGTCGACCATGCCGTCGAGGAGCTCATCCTTATTGGCCACGTGCTTGTAAAGCGCCATCGGTACCACGCCCAGCTCCTGGGCGAGCCGGCGCATGCTGAAGCCTTCAAGGCCGTCCTCGTCGGCGAGCGCCACGGCGGCCTGGAGCACGAGCGGTCTGCTCAGGCGCGGACGGGCAGGGTTTGTCCTTGGGGTCATCTGCTTGACAAAGTGTATGGCGTACACCTATAGTCGGCAGCGGAGTGTACACCGTACACCTGAGAGAGAGAGGGACCAGCATGGAAAGTTCAGGACAGGGGCCCGCACCTTCACCGGGCGACGCGCTGCCGCCGAGCGGCGGCCACCACTACCCGCTCACCTTTTCGGTCGACTATCCCAACCGCAGCCTCAACCGACTCACCACCGCGTTCCGCATCTTCACCATCATTCCGATTGCGATCCTCGCCGCCACGCTGGAGGGGGGCAGCTTCGGCTCCCAAGCGGGCGGTGCCGGCACGCGCTACGCCGGAGGCGCCATCGGGATCCTCGTCATCCCCGTGCTGCTGATGCTCCTGTTCCGCAGGAAGTACCCGCGCTGGTGGTACGACTGGAACCTGCAGCTCACGCGGTTCACCAACCGGATCGCCGTGTACTTCGCCCTGATGGATGATCGCTACCCATCCACAGACGAGGAGCAGGCGGTTCATCTGAACTTCCCCTATCCCGATGCCGCCCATGACCTGAGCCAGGGTCTGCCGCTGGTCAAATGGCTGCTGGCGATCCCTCACTACATCGTTTTGTTCTTTCTCACCATCGGGGCGTTGATCGCCGCCATCGTCGCCTGGTTCGCGATTCTGTTCACGGGGCACTACCCGCGGTCGCTGTTTGACTTCATCGAGGGCGTGTTCCGCTGGCACAACCGCGTCGCGGCCTACGCCTTCCTGCTGATCACCGACCGCTACCCGCCGTTCAGCCTGCAGGCCTGACGGCTCATCCGGTCAGGAGCGCCTCGGGGTCATAGCCGTAGATCCACCCGTTGGCGATCAACGGGTCCTGCCGGGCGTAATCGGCATCTCGCCGGCGCTGCTCGGGCCCGTCGGGGAGGTGATTGATGTATGCCCGGCCGTGACTGACCGCCTGAAGCCGTGTGGTACGCGGAATCCTGATCTGCTCGTAGCGGCGCAGGGCCCGGGCCGGATCCCCCATGCCATCCGCGAGGCAGCGCGCCAGCACGGCCGCGTCCTCGATCGCCTGAGCCGCGCCCTGCGCAAAGAAGGGGAACATCGGATGTGCGGCATCACCCAACAGGGTGATCCCGCCTTGAGTCCACTCAGTCAGCGGCTCCCGGTCCACCAGCGCCCAACGACCCGGCGTCCCCGAGGCACTGATCAGGTCAACCAGCCGGCCATCCCAGCCGTCGAACTCAGTCAGGAACTCCTCCACGGTGGCCGTCGCCGTCCAGGACTCCACGGTGAAGTCACCCGCCGGCGCGAACGCCACCAGGTTGACCGACTCACCGGCTGACACCGGGTAGTGCACCAAGTGGTGCTCGGGCCCGACCCACAGAGTCTGGGCCCGGCGCCGGGCAAAGTCAGGGGCCCGCTCGGCCGGAACCAGCGCCCGGAAGGCGCAGAGCCCGGAGAAGGTGGCCGGCGCGTCGCCGACCAGACTGCGGCGGACGACGGAGTGCACGCCGTCCGCCCCGATGATCACGTCGGCGTCAACCCGCGCGCCATCGGCAAACGCGAGGCGCAGGGTGTCGCCGCGGGATTCCAATCCGACGGCCCTCTTTCCGAGCTGGATGCCGGCCGGCGGCACCTTGGCGGCGATGGCCGAGAGCAGGTCGGCGCGGTGTGCGGTGTAGGTCTGCTCCCCGTAGAGCTCCTCGCAGGATCCGGCCAGTTGCTCGGCGGAGAGCACGGCGCCGTCCTTCCAGCGTCGAAATTCCCAACCGACCTCCAGCTCGACCGCGCGCACACGGAACCGGGCGAGGACCCGCAGCCTGCGCAACTGACGAGCCGCGTTGGGAGCCACCACCAGCCCGGCGCCAACCTCTCGCAGCTGCGGCGCCTGTTCGTACACCGTCGCCGGGAGGCCGTGCTGCTCAAGGAACGCCGCGGCGGCCAGGCCACCGATCCCGCCGCCGAGAATGACAATCCGCGGCGTGACGGTCCGCTGGGCAGCGCCGGTTACTCCTCCCATGGTTCCCGCTGCCCGCTCAGCCCCGGCTCGGCCTGAGTCCGTCAATGGCGAGGTCGAACAGGCGGGCGGTCTGCTCCGAGTCGCCGGCGGCGGCCAGAATGCCGGCGAGCAGGGATCGCACATCGGCGGCAACCACGTCGGCTCGGAGCTCGCCGGCTCGCGCACCCTCCGACAGCAGTGTGCCGAGGATCGCCTCAATCTCCCGGCGGCTGGCGCCGATGTCGACCGCACCACTGCTGCGCATGGCCGCCAGCGTCTGCACCATGCCGCGCTTGGCCGCGGCCCAATCGGCGAACAGATCCATCCAGGCGCGCAGGGCCTGGGCCGGCGGGCGTGTGGCCAGCAGCCTCTCGGCTCCGGCCCGCAGCTCGTTCACCTGGTCCCGGTAGACCGCCTCCACCAGCGCCTCGCGCTGGGGGAAGTGTCGGTACAGCGTGCCGATGCCCACGCCAGCAGCCTGCGCAACCGCCTCCAGGGACACCTGATCGCCGGCGGCGAAGGCGGTGCGGGCGGCCTGGATGAGTCGTTCTCGGTTCTCCCGGGCATCGGCCCGGCGAGACGTCTCGGGAGTCAAGAGGAGGAACCTCCGGTTATGGACTAAGCTCCTCCGATAAGCGGAGGAGCCTCCGCATGAACTGTACGCGACCTGGAGGAACGGGGATGCCCCAACGGACTGCACTTATCACCGGCGCCACATCCGGGATCGGCCGCAGCGCGGCCGGTCAGTTGACGGCGGCGGGCTGGCACGTCTGGGTAACCGGACGGAGCCTGATCCGAGCCCAGGAGGTGGCCGCCGAGGTTGGCGGCCGGCCGCTCGGACTCGATGTCGCCGACGAGGCCAGCGTTGCCGCCGCGGCGGCGGTGGTCGACGACCTTGACGCGCTGGTCAACAATGCGGGAACGCAGCCCGATTACGGGGTGTCGCTGCTGGAGGCCGACGCCGACGTGTTTCGCCGGACCTATGACACCAATGTGTTCGGCGTGGTGACGGTCACCAACGCGCTCCTGCCCGCGCTGCGCCGCTCCACCGCGCCGCGCATCGTCAACGTGTCCAGCGGCACGGCATCGTTCGGCTGGAGCACGGGTCCCAACCCGCAATTCGACCACCAGGTGGCGGCCGCCAGCGGTGGCCGATTCGCCGCTTACCGCTCGTCCAAGGCCGCCCTCAACGCGCTGACCCTGCTCTACGCGCAGACACTCGACGGTGACGGCATCAAGGTCAACGCGCTCGCCCCGGGAGCACGCCGGACGAACCTCAACCCGTCCATGCGGGGCGGTGATCCGGCCGAGGCCGGGGAGGCGATCGTGAGGCTGGTGCAACTTCCCGACGAGGGGCCGACCGGCCAGCTGTTCTCCTACGACGGGACGATTGCGCCGTGGTGAAAGATCGGCGGCGTAGGAGGGCCGGACGGTCGGTTTCCCTTCGTCGGGAGGGGTGAGCCGGATGGCGGGGTCAGGCGGGGATCGGCGTGTCGGCGGCCTCGGTCTCAGGCTCGGAGTCGGCCGCCGGGGTGGCCCGGGTCGACATGCCGGTGGCCGCCAGCACACCCAGGCCGGCCAGGGCCGAACACGCCCAGAGCGCCGGCCGGAATCCGGCGGTCACGGTGTCCGCGTGGCTCAGCCCGCCGTAGCTGGAGAAGACGGTGGTGCCGATCGCCACCCCAAACACGGCGCCGAACCGCTGGGCCATGTAGTTGATCCCCGACGCCTTCCCCAGCTCCTGGGGCGCGACCGCACTCAGAACGGCGGTCGGCACGGTGGGCAGCGCCATGGAGATGCCCACGCCGGCGACCAACAGTGCCACCACCAGCTCGACCCAGCTGGTCCCCGCCGAGCCTCGCCAGGCCACCCAGACAAACCCGGCGGTCAACAGGCTCAACCCGGTGACGATGATCGGCCGGCGGCCGATGCGGTCGGAGAGCGCCCCGGCCACCGGAGAGACCAGCATGGGGGTGGCGAAGAACGGGAGCAGGCGCAGCCCGGCGCCCACCGGGGAGAAGTGCCGGGCGAGCTGGAACTCCTCCGTCACCAGGAGCCCGCCGGCGAAGATGGCGCCGGACATCAGGAACGTGGTCAGGTTGCCGAGGGTGAAGTCCGGGACGGCGAACAGCTGCAGGGGCACCATCGGCTCGCTCACCGCGCGCTCCCACCGGATGAACACCACCAACAGCAGCGCCCCTACCGCCAGGGTTCCGATGACCTCCGCGCTTGACCAGCCGACCTGGTTGGCCCGAGCCAACGCCCAGACCAGGCCGACGACGCCGACGGTGATGAGCCCCACTCCGACGAGGTCAAGGCGCTCCCCAGGGCCGTAGCTCTCCGGGAGCAGCCGCAGGCCGAGGAGCACGGCGGCCACGCCGATGGGCACGTTGATCCAGAAGATCCAGTGCCAGTCAATCCCCTGGGTGATGGCGCCTCCGATGATCGGACCCATGGCCACCGCCAGCCCGGCCAGACCACCGTAGATCCCCACAATCATCCCTCGGCGCTCCACCGGGAACGCATCCATCAGGATGGTCAGGCTCAAGGGCAGGACGATGGCGCCGCCCACACCCTGGACCGTCCGGGCCAGGATCAGGAACGGCGCCGAGGGCGCCAGAGCGCAGGCGACCGAGGCCGCTGTGAACAGACCGAGACCGATGGTGAACACCCGGCGGCGCCCGAACCGGTCACCCAGGGCGGCGGCGGTGATGATCCCGGCGGCAAACGCGATGCCGTAGGCGTTCAGTGTCCACTGCAGGGACGACAGGCTCACATGCAGGTCGCGCTGCATGCGGGGCAGGGCCGTGACCACCACCACTGAGTCGAGCACCACCATGAAGTAGGCGGCTGAGGTCAGCCCCATCACCCAGCCGAGTCGGCGGCGAGGGGTGGCTGGCGGGTCGGTCATCTGTCCTCCTTTGGTCGGGGCCGGCCCATCGGCCGGTTCTGCCTCAGTGACGAACCGACAGACGTCAACTGGACAGACCCCCCAGAATCGACACCGATGTCCGTCCTGACCAAGGCTGTTCGTCTAAGAGGCAAACCCCCGTCCCTGCCCAAAAGGAGATGCCGTGCGATTCGCCCTGTTGGCCTACAGCAATATCGATGTCCGGGAGCAGCGAACCGAACCTGAGCGTCGGCGCATCGAAGCCGGCATCGCCGAGGTCCTGGCCAGACCGGACGTGACCGGATGGCTCCGGCTCCAGGACGTGGAGTCAGCCACCACGGTCCGCCACCAGGAGCACCGGACGCTGCTCACCGACGGACCGTTTGTCGACAGCAAGGACTTCCTCGGCGGCTTCATCGTGGTGGAGGCCGAGAACCTCGACGGTGCGCTGGCCGTTGCCGCCGAGCTCCAGGAACTGCAGGGCGCGGGAGCGATTGAGGTCCGGCCGGTGCTTGAGGAGCCGCCCGGTGCTTGAGCAGGTCTTCCAGGATCAGTGGGGTCGGGTTCTGGCGTCGCTCGTTGGGTTTCTCGGCGATATCGAACTTGCCGAGGACGCCGTGCAGGAGGCGTTCGCCACCGCCGCAGAACGCTGGCCGCGTGACGGGATCCCGGCCAACCCCACGGGCTGGTTGATCACCACCGCGCGCCACCGGGCCATCGACCGCATCCGGCGGGAACGCACCCTGGCGGCGAAGACCGAGCTGCTGAAGCGTGAGCTGCACCACCGGCGGGAGGAGACGGCGATGGACGACCCGGCGCTGGACGACCCGGAGGCATTTCCGGACGAGCGGCTGGAACTCATCTTCACCTGCTGTCATCCGGCGCTGGCGCTCGAGGCCCAGGTCGGCCTGACGCTGCGGACCCTGGGCGGGCTCTCCACCGAGGAGATCGCCCGTGCCTTCCTGGTCTCGTCCGAGACGATGAGCAAGCGCCTGACCCGCGCCAAGCACAAGATCCGCGACGCCGGCATCCCGTTCGCCGTGCCTGCGGGCCACCTGCTGCCGGATCGGCTCGACGCCGTCCTGGCGGTCATCTATCTCATCTTCAACGAGGGCTGGGGCGACGGCCGGGTCGACCTGGCCGCGGAGGCCATCCGCCTCGGACGCGCGCTGGCCGAGCTCATGCCCGACGAGGCCGAGGCGCACGGCCTGCTGGCGCTCATGCTCATCAACCACGCGCGGAGCACCGCCCGGTTTCAGGGCGGCGAGCTTGTCCTGCTCCCCGATCAGGATCGATCGCTCTGGGACCAGCACCAGATAGCGGCGGCCCGCACTTCACTCACCCGCGCCCTCAGCCTCCACGGGTCCGGAACCGGGGGGACGTATCTCCTCCAGGCCGCCATCGCCGATCTGCATCTCCAGGAACCTCGCGACTGGGAGAAGATCGCGCTCCTGTACGAGCGGCTCCAGCACCTCACCAACTCCCCGGTGGTCGCCATGAACCGCGCCATCGCCGTCACCGAGCTGGCGGGGCCGGAGGCCGGACTCTCGCTGCTCGGCGACCTGGCCCTGGAGGATTACCGCTATTACCACTCCACCCGCGCCGACCTCCTCCGTCGCCTCGGCCGCACCGGCGAAGCGCGCGCCGCCTATACCCGCGCGCTGGAGCTCACCCGGCCCGGGCCCGAGCAACGGTTCCTGGAGGGACGTCTGGCCGGCCTCCCCCGCTCTGAGAGCGAGGCGCCGGGCTCACCTGTCCGTCGCGAGTTCAGACCTGATCCAGCGCCGGGAACGTCCAGGAACCGTCGAGCACCTCGGCCCGGGGCCGGTACAGGCGGATGGTGTAGTTCCAGCCATCCATGATCGGCAGGCAGTTGGGCCGGCCATTCCCGCAGGCGCCAAACAGGATGGTGACCGAACCGTCGTCGTTGCGGGCCGCGGTGATGTTGTTGACGCTGTAGGCACCCCGGTCGTTGGGCTCAAAGAAGCCGTTGGCGTTGTACAGCGAGATCGACCAGAAGCCGTCGACCGGCACATCGCGGACAGTGACGGAGTAGGCGCCGACGGGCAGCCCGGGCTCCACACTGACGTAGCGGGCCTCGCGGTCAGGTAGGCCACCCCACCCCGCCGCGGTGCCGATCAGATGGCGTAGGGGGTCCACCTCCTGCCGGGCGCCGAACGCGTGGTCAAAGCTGGCCAGATGCTTACCGAGCTCCAGCACCGCGGCGCGGGTGGAGTCGAAGCTGGCCCGGTCATAGTCAGGCGTGGCAAACGGGCGGGATGACCCTGCCTCCACCCGCAGCTCATCCTGAAGAGCGTTCACCGTCGCCAGGTCAGCGTCGTCAGCAGGATCGACCAGAATGCGGACGCCCACCGCCACCCAGGGGGTGTCGAACTCCTCCACTGTGAGGGTGTACTCGCCGGGGTCGTGCAGGATCCGGTTGATGTAATGGTCCTGGTTGACCACCATCACCGAGATGTACCGGGCCCCGCCGTCCGGAACGGTGACCGTGGCGCCCTGAGCGATGTCGACGATGGCGATGCTGTACAGGGTGTCCCGGTTCATCCGGACCACCGGCTGGTCGTCAATCGGCGTCGGAGCTCGGTTGTGCTTGAGCTGGTTCACCCCTGCGGCCTGGGCCTGCAGGACTGAGAACATGCGATCGGTCTCGGCGCGGACGAAGTTGTCGACGGTCACGGGAACGGGCACGGGGAAACCTCCAGCACGGGTGGGCGGCGCCCACACTGCCGCCCGGCAAGCGACGCCGCATCATCCCGAACGGATGACGCCGCTCAGCTGACCTGGACCGGCGTCCCGGGGAGCTGCGGCGCACCGATCATCCCCACCAGCCAGTCGATATCCGCGTTGGCCAGCCGGATGCAGCCGTGACTGGCGGCGCTGCCGAGCGGGTCAAGCAGGCTGGCGGCGCCCCGGCCGTGGATGCCAACGGTGCCGTTGCCGCCGTCGAACTGCTGCAGGACATCGCTGTGGGCCGTCAGCTCCAGTACCCAGCTGCCCAGGAAGTCGGCCGGGTGCCAGGGGATGGCCCAGGCCACCGCAAACAGCCCGGTGGGGGTGGGGGTACTCGGCTTGCCCACAACCACGCTCAGCGTCCGCACCGGGGCACCGAACCGAAACAGCATGAGCGTGCGGCGGGCGGTGGAGACAGCGATCCGCCACCGGGTGCGCTCCAGCACCACCCGGGCGGCGTTGACCCAGGCCGCGGCACTGTTCGGCCGCCAGGGGAGGCGGACGCGGACCCAGCATCGGCCGGCGGCGGCGCGCGGCCGCGCCAGGACGAGCAGCCAGGGGGCATCGCTCGGCGCCACCAATTCCGACCCGCGGGCGTGCGTCCCGGGCAGCCGGGCAAACGCGACAGTGCGTCCCTCCAGCCCGGCCCGCCAGGCGTCCGCGGACGTCGGCCCGCTCACCGCCGCCCGGCCGACCACGCCGGAACAGGCGGACACCTCCAGCCGAGCGCTCGCCGGCTGCGAGACCGCCAGCCACGCGACCCCCACGGCGCCCATCGACGCCAGCAGGACCGCCAACCGCCGCGCCACCCGCTCCACCCGCTCCACCCGCTCCACAAGCGGGGACGTTAGCTCAAGCCCCACGGGTGCGGGCACCCATCACGAGCAGGTGCGACCCCCCTTGCCTGGGTTGGCGACGCCGCGTTAGCGTGAGGCGCAACGAAGTTCCATGGGAGGTGGAGCTGCGCGTGACGGGTCGGGCAGGGTGGAAGGTCAAGCTTGGGTTATTGGTGGCGTGCGCGTGCGTCCTGGCGGGATGGTCGGCGGCTGCGGCCGGCGCGTTGTCGCTGGCGTCGACGGGCCAGCCGCTGCCCGGCAGCCAGTTTCAGGGCGGCGACGGTAACCAGGCCGACACCCCCGGCCTGATCGACTGGCAGGGACTGCAGGCCGACGGCCGCGTGTTTCACACCTCCGACCCGCAGGCCAGCGACAACATCTTCAAGGGCGGCTCCAAAGAGCTGGACCCGGGAGGCTGGGGCCTGGCCACGCAGAACGGCGGCGCCAACCCGGCGAGCCTGAACGTGCTCGACGTCTACCGCGCCATCGACCGCCCGCCCGGCGGGGACGTGTTCCTGTACCTGGCGTTCACCCGGGAGGCGAGCAACGGGACCATCTTTGTCACCTTTGAGCTCAATCAGGACGCCCGGACCTGGCGCAATCCGCAGGGTGCCACCATTCCCTGCCGGACCACGGGAGACCTGCTGATCGCCTTTGACGAGCATGGCAACGCCACCGACGTCGCCATCGATCGATGGGTCACCGACACCAGCGACGCCGCCACCGGATGCGCCAAGACCGGCCATCTGGAGACCGCCTCATCCCTGACCCCCAACGTCGACGTCCAGGGCAGCTTCAACGACCTGGCTGCAATCACCAACTACCTGCCCGGCTTCTACGCCGGGTCGGTGCCCCAGCTGCGATTCGGCGAGGCGGCGATCAACCTGACCAAGGTGCTGAGCGACCTGGGGCACCCGTGCACGGTGTTCGGCTCCACCTGGATGCATTCGCGCTCGTCCCTCTCCGCCACCGCCGACATGAAGGACTACGTCGCGCCTGAGCCGTTTGCGGTGCGCACCTGCCGGGCCTCGCCGCACCTGACCACGGTCGCCTCCGGAGCCACCACGCCGCTCCGCCTCCGCGCCGTCTCCGCCAGCCCGGCGCTCTCTGACACGGCGCATCTGACCGAGGGCGACAATCCCACCGGCTCGCTGGCCTTTCACCTGTACGGTCCCCATGATCCCCACTGCTCCCGAGCCCCCGTGTTCACGTCCACTGCCACCGTGCTCGGCAATGGCGATTACGCCTCCGGCGCGTTCACGCCCACCCGCGCGGGCACCTACCGCTGGGTGGCCGGCTACTCCGGGGACGCTCAGAACCACGGTGTGCAGACCAGCTGTGGTGAGCACGCCGAAACCGTGGTCGTCAGCCGGGCCACCCCCGCGCTGCACTCCACCGCCTCCGGATCCGGGCACGGGCACGGGCGCACCCAGACCGCCCAGCCCATTCATGACACCGCCGAGCTGACCGGCGGGTTCACCCCCACGGGCACCATCACCTTCCGTCTCTACGGCCCCCACCAACGCGACTGCTCCGGTCCGCCGCTGTTCACCTCCCGCGTGGAGGTGGACGGTAACGGAGCCTACACCTCCGAACCGTTCACCCCGGACGCCGCCGGAACCTACCGCTGGGTGGTGAGCTATTCCGGAGACGAGAACAACCATCCGGCCGCACCGACCGCATGTGGCATTGACTCCGAGACGGTGGTGCTGGAGCCGGCCCACCCGCATCTGAGCACCGTCGCCTCCGGAGCGGTTGACCTGGGGCACCCCATCAGTGACGCGGCCACCCTGACCGGGGGCGCTCACCCGACCGGGCGGATCACCTTCCGGGCTTACGGGCCGCACCGCCGGTCCTGCAGCGGTCCTCCCGCGCACACATCCACCGTCGCCGTGTCGGGGAACGACACGTATCGCTCACGACCATTCACCCCCGGCGCCGCCGGCATCTACCGCTGGGTGGCCACGTACTCCGGGGACGGCAACAACACGCCGGCGGGTCCGACCGCCTGTCATGACCCCGCAGAAGCGGTTGTCGTCGCCCACCCGGTGGCCCAACCCCACCTCTCCTCCACGGCGTCGGCGGCCGGGCCCGCCGGCAGCCCGGTCCATGACACCGCTCATCTGAGCAGCGGCTCCCGCCCCACCGGCACGCTCACGTTTGAGGTCTCCGGGCCCGGCGACCGGAGCTGCTCGGGGGCGCCCGTCGCCATCCTGACCACCACCGTCTCCGGCAACGGCGACTACCCCTCTCCCCCGTTCCGGCCGGTCCGCGCAGGCACCTACCGCTGGATGGTCCGCTACTCCGGCGACCGGCGCAACCATCCCGCCGGACCGACGGCCTGCGCCGACGCGGCGGAAACGGTCACCATGGGCCGGGCGCAACCCTCCCTGCGCACGCTGGCGGTGGGCCTGGTGCCATTGGGCGCCACCGCCCGGGACCGAGGGCTGCTCGCCCGCGGATCACATCCCCGGGGCCTCATCACCTTCCGCCTGTACGGGCCCGACGATCCCTCCTGTTCCCGGCCGCCCGTGTTCGTGACCCGGGCGGTGGTGGTCGGCAACGGCGTCTACGGCTCGTCACGGTTCGCCCCCCGCCAGAGCGGCACCTACCGGTGGGTGGCGACCTACTCCGGCGACGTCAATAACCGCGCGGCGACCACTCGGTGCGGCGATCGGTCCGAGCAGCTGGTGGTGCCGCTGCGCCGGCCGCGGTTGACGACCTCGGCCAGCCCGCGGACCAATGTCCACCGACGGGCCCGCCCGGTTCAGACCGCCGGTCTCAGCATCTACGACGCCGCGGTGCTCCGGCTGGGGTTTGCTCCCACTGGACAGATCACGTTCCAGCTGTTCGGACCGAACGACCCCGGTTGCACCGGCCCGCCCCGGTTCACCTCGGCCGTGACCGTCAACGGCAACGGCGTCTACAACTCCGAGCATTTCATCCCCACCGCCTCCGGCACCTACCGGTGGGTGGCCACTTACTCCGGCGATGCCGGCAACCGCGCCACCGGGCCCACGCGCTGCGGCATCCCGGCCGAGCAGGTGCACGTGACGGTGCCCGCCGTTCCCCAGCTCACCACCTCGGCCTCGGCCGCCATCACCCTGGGCGGCGCGATCTATGACACCGCGCACCTGACCGGCGGCGCGGCTCCCGCGGGCACGATCACCTTCCGGCTCTACGGCCCCGGTGACACCACCTGTGCCCGGGCGGCCGTGTTCACCTCCGCCGTGCCGGTGAACGGGAACAACGACTACACGTCCCCGTCGTTCGTCCCCACCGGCAGCGGCGTGTACCGATGGGTGGCCCACTACTCAGGCGATGCCGCCAACCACCCGGCCCAGACCGCCTGTGGCGACAGCGGCGAGACGGCGGTGGTGCGCGCACCGGACATCACGCCCGTGGTGCCGGCCCTGTCCAGCACCGCCTCCCAGCAGCCTCCGCTGGGGGCGACCCTGTCAGACACGGCGCACCTGACCGGCGGCGAGGACCCCGGCGGCGCCATCACGTTTGCCCTGTTTGGTCCTGACCACAACGGCTGCGTCGGGGCGCCGTTGTTCACGGCCACGGCGGCCGTCGATGGCAGCGGCGATTACCGCTCACCGGCGTTTGTGGTGCCGGCGCCGGGCACCTACCGGTGGGTGGTGACCTACTCCGGCGACGCCCTCAACGCTGCCGTCGGCCCGACCGCCTGCG
The DNA here is from genome assembly GCA_963753235.1 of uncultured Solirubrobacteraceae bacterium. Classification (GTDB taxonomy): domain Bacteria; phylum Actinomycetota; class Thermoleophilia; order Solirubrobacterales; family Solirubrobacteraceae; genus Palsa-465. Next base: position 728,820 of record CAVWBJ010000004.1, read on the forward strand.
GGGACCCGGCGGAGACCGTCACGGTCACACCCGCCCCCAGCCCGGAAACCGGGCCGAACGTGCCCACGCCGCCCAGGACGGGTCCGGCCCACAGAGTGGTGCCCCCGCAGCCCCCACCGCCCCCGCCGGCGGTCACCGGCTGACGGCGATCAGGCGCCGAGACCCTTGAGGTCCCGCCAGCGCTCCCGGGCGCGGACGACGAGCACGGCGATCTGTTCCAGCTCATCGCCCTGCTCCACAAACGACGGCAGGGTCATCTCCACCCGCTCGCCGTCGTCGTCGCGCTCCAAGGTGACGTGATGCTCACGCGTCTCATCGTTGCGCTCCAGGGGCAGGAACGACCAGCCGTCGGCACCGGGAACCGGGTAGCGGCCCGGGGCGTCACCGCCCACCGGTTGGGCGTCATCCTCGGCAGAGAACATCATCACCCTCCCGCTCCGTTGCCGGCACTCCCGCCGTTGCGCGCGCCCGCCGGCGCCGGCGGTCCGGCGTCGGCGGCCATGGGGAGTTCCTGGCCTCGGTTCTGCACGAACTGAAAGCCGAAGCGTCCCTTGACACACAGGTTGCCGCGGGTGATGGGGTGATCCAGCGGCGAGGTCACCTTGACGATCTCGTTGTCCTGTTCATGGAGCTCCAGATTGCAGCCGACACCGCAGTAGGTGCAGATGGTGGTGGTCACCGTCTGCTGGCTTTCGTCCCACGTGCCCGCCTGGCGGCGGTCGAACTCGCTCTTGAACATGAGCGCACCGGTGGGGCACACGGCAATGCAGTTCCCGCAGTAGACACACGCCGAGTCCGGCAGAGGGTTGGCGAACTCGGTGGAGATGCGGGCGTCAAAGCCGCGTCCCGCAACCGCGATGGCGAACGTGTTCTGCCAGTCGGTGCCGCACCCCTCGACGCACTTGTAGCAGAGGATGCACTTGGAGTAGTCGCGGACGTAGAGCTCGTTGTCGGTCTTCGGCGGCTGGTGCACGGTGGCGGCGTGGCTGCCGTCCGGGGTCTCATGGTGGCCGGCCCGGATCCGGTCCCGCTCGTTCTCGCCGAATGGCGGCGCCGGCGGCCCGTACCGCTCCGGAGAGGCCTCGTACTCGTCGATCCAGCGGGCCACGTTGGGCGTGGTCGACAGGTCAACCGAGGAGGCGAGAAACTCCAGCACCATCTTCCGGCTGTGGCGCACGCGGTCGGAGTGAGTCTGGATCTCCATGCCCTCCTCCACCTGGCGCGCGCAGGCGGGCACCAGGGTGCGGGCTCCCGTGACCTCCACCACGCACACGCGGCAGGCGTTCACCGGCGTCAGCGTCCGCTCCCAGCACAGCGTGGGGATCTCGATGCCCTCACGCTGGGCCACCTGCAGGATCGTCATCCCCTCGCGGGCCTGCACCGTCTCACCGTTGAGCGTGACCTCCACGGTGCGCGGCGGCGCCGCCATCCGAGCCCTGCTCATCGTCCACCTCCCGTCTTAGAAGACATCCAGCTTCACCAGCGCCGATTCGATCGCGTCGGCCGCGGTCTGGCCCAGGCCGCAGATCGACGCGTCTCGCATCGCGGTCTTGATCTCGTCCAGCAACGCGAACTCGTCGGCCACCGACCCTCGGGGAGCGCGGTTGGCCAGCCGGGCGAGCGCCTCCTCCTGACGCACCGTTCCCACGCGGCAGGGCACGCACTGCCCGCAGGACTCGTCGCGGAAGAAGGCGGCGATGCGCCGCAGGATGGCGGGCAGGTCGACGGTGTCGTCGACGACCATGACCACGCCGGACCCCATCGTGGTCCCCACCTGCCGGGTGGCCTCAAACGACAGCTCCACGTCGAGCTCATCCGGGGCCAGGAACCGGCCGGCCGCCCCGCCCAGCAGCACGGTGCGCAGCTCACGGCCGCCGGCCACACCTCCGGCCAGCTCCAGCAGCTCACTCAGTGAGATCCCAAACGGCGCCTCGTACAGGCCCGGCCGCGTCACCTGGCCCGACAGGCAGAACAGGCGCGTGCCGGTCGATGCCTCGGTCCCGATCTGGGCGTACTGGAGGCCGCCCTCCGCCACGATGTCCAGAACGTTGATGAGCGTCTCGACGTTGTTGATGACCGTGGGCCGCCGGAACAGACCGGAGTCGACCGGGAACGGCGGCTTGTTGCGCGGTTCGCCGCGGTAGCCCTCAATCGAGTTGAACAGGGCCGTCTCCTCGCCGCAGATGTAGGCCCCGGCGCCCTTGCGCAGCTCGATGTCGAAGTTGACCTCGGTGCCGAGGATTCCCTCCCCCAGGTAGCCGCGGGCACGCGCCTGACTGACTGCCTCCACCAGCCGCTCCCAGGCCACCGGATACTCACCCCGCAGGTATAGGTAGCCGTGCTCACAACCGGTGGCGAACCCGGCGATGGTCATCGCCTCCACAATCGAGAACGGGTCATGCTCCAGGATGACCCGGTCCTTGAACGTGCCCGGCTCGGACTCGTCAGCGTTGCAGATCAGGTAATGCGGCCGGCGGGGATTGCGGGCCACCGCCTCCCACTTGCGCCCGGTCGGAAACGCGGCGCCGCCGCGGCCGAGGAGCTTGGAGTCGTTGACCTCGCGGAGCACCCCGGCCGGGCCGAGATCAAATGCGGCCCGCAATGCGTCATAGCCCCCGTGGGAGCGGTAGGAGTCCAGGCTCTCCGGATTGACGCGGCCAATCCGGCGCAGCAGGCGCAGACCGGGATCGCCGGCCTGGGGCACCGCGGGGGGCGGGGCGGACGGAACCACCCCGGCGGTCATGGCCTCAGCCAGCGCGTCGGCGCCGGCCGGCGCCAGCGACAGCTCCCGCGGCTCATCGCCGGCGATCGTCACCATCGCCGCCGGCGCCCGCTCGCACAGTCCCAGGCAGGGGCTCTCCATCCAGATGGCATTGCCGTTGCCGGCATGGCCGCCGGCCGGTCCGAGCCGCTGACGCATGCCCGCGCACAGCTCCCCGGCCCCTCCGGCCAGGCAGGCGACGTCGGTGCAGACGTGGGCGACCACCGGCGGCTGCGGTTCCAGCGAGAACAGGGCATAGAACGAGGCCACGCCATAGGCCTCGGCGGGCGGGATGGTCAGTCTCCGGCAGATGTAGTTGAGCGCCCCCGGGCTGATCCATCCGGCGCGCGCCTGTACCGCATGGAGCACCGGCAGGAGCAGGTGACGCTCCGCCCGCGCAGCATGTCCGCCGTGGGCGACATGTCCGTCGGCGCCCATCGGTCCGGCCGCGCCGTCCCAGGTGCTCCCGGGCGGCCCCAGGACCTCGTCGATCGTGGCCCGCTCGGCGTCGGTCGGCGCCGCCTCGTGGATGACCAGGTCCATCAGGTGGCCTCGGAGCCGACCGGCTCCCGGGCCGCCGCGGCCGTGTCGCCGTTGCCCAGTGGCTCCACCCGGATCGCCGTCGCCTTGAACTCGGCGGTCCCCGACTTGGGGTCGGTGGCGTTGATCGTCAGCACGTTGGTCTCCACGTCGTCGGGGAAGTGCAGGGTCATGAACGCCAGCCCCGGTCGGAGCGAGCGCTGGACGCGCACCGGTGCGGTGACCGATCCGCGCCGGGAGCTCACCCGGACCCGCTCCCCGGTGGCCACGCCCAGCCGCTCGGCGTCGGCCTCCGACAGCTCCAGCTCCTCGGAGCGGCGCAGCGGCGAGGTGTAGCCGCCGGTCTGAACGCCGGTGTTGAACGAGTCCAGGCGCCGCCCGGTGGTCAGTAGCAGCGGGAAGTCGTCGGACAGCTCATCCAGGGGCGGCTCGTCCTCCACCACGTGGAAGGACACCGGGTCATGCTCGTAGGGATCGTCCCACAGGCGCCCGTGCAGGTAGGAGGGCTCCAGGCGGTCCTCGTGGAAGCAGGGCCACTGGATCCCGCCCAGCTCCTCCAGCCGGGCATAGCTCATGCCGGCATGGTTGGGCGCCAGCGAGCGCAACTCGTTCCAGACCTCCTCGGAGGAGTCGTACTGCCAGTCATGCCCGAGTCGCCGCGCGAGGCCCAGAATGATCTCCTGATCGTCCCGCGCCTGTCCGGGCGGTTTGAGCGCAGCCCGCACCCGCTGCACGCGCCGTTCGCTGTTGGTCACCGTCCCCTCGGATTCACACCAGGCGGCGGCGGCCGGCAGCACCACGTCGGCCAGCTCGGCGGTCGCGGTCCGGAAGATGTCCTGCACCACCAGGTGCTCCAGCCCCTCCAGCAGGTGGCGGACGTGACCGGAGTCGGCGTCGGACTGAACCGGGTTCTCACCGAGCACGTAGAGGGTGGTCAGTTCGCCCCGTCCGATGGCATCGAGCATCTCGGTCATGTGCCAGCCGTACTTCGGCTTGATCGGGACGCCCCAGGTCTGCTCGAACCGCTCACGGGCTTCGGCATCGTTCTCGATGTCCTGGAACCCCGGCAGACGGTTGGGGATGGCTCCCATGTCGCCGCCACCCTGGACGTTGTTCTGCCCGCGCAGCGGGTTGAGCCCGCTGCCGTAGCGACCGACGTGGCCGGTGAGGAGCGACAGGTTGATGAGGGCCAGCACGTTGTCGACGGCGTTGTGATGCTCGGTGATCCCCAGCGTCCAGCACACCTGAGCCCGGTCGGCGCGCGCGTAGGCGTGGGCCACCTGGCGGATCGCCTCGGCCGGTACGCCGGTGATCTCCTCCGCATACTCCAGCGTGTACCGCTCCACCGCGGCGGCGTACACCTCAAACCCGGTCGTCACCCGGCTGATGAACTCATCGTTGACCAGGCCGGCATGAATGATCTCACGCCCCATGGCGTTGGCCAGTGCGATGTCGGAACCCACGTTGAGGCCCAGCCAGGTATCGGCCCACTGGGCCGACGTCGTCCGCCGGGGGTCGATGACATAGAGCGAGGCCCCGGAGTTGATCGCCTTGAGCACGTGGTGGAAGAAGATGGGGTGCGCCTCGCGGGCGTTCGATCCCCAGAGCAGGATCACGTCCGTGTCCTGCACTTCCAGATATGAGCTGGTGCCACCACCAGCGCCGAATACCGTCGCCAGACCGACGACGCTAGGAGCGTGTCAAGTTCGGTTACATGAGTCGATGTTGTTGGTGCCGATGGCGGCGCGGGTGAACTTCTGGGCCAGGAAGTTGACCTCGTTGGTCGACTTGGAGCAGCTGAACATCCCAAACGTGTCCGGACCGTGCCGGTCCACCGAGGCTTTGAAGCCCCCGGCGGCGCGGTCCAGCGCCTCGTCCCATGACGCGGGGCGCAGGACGCCGTTGTCCCGGACCAGTGGTTCTGTCAGACGGGCGTATTTCATGTCACTGATCCTTTCGTTGATCCAGTCTCCCAGGATGGGATCGTACCAATAGGTTCATTACCGGCGCGGGCCGTCAGGCCAGTCCCAGGGTCTCGGCCAGCAGGCCGCAGGTGGCGCCCACCGCGCGCAGCGCCGGCACGGAGGTTCCGGTCAGCTCGGCGAGCTCGATGACCGCCTCAATGATCGGGCCGCGCTCCAGCTGCTTGCCGGCCAGCAGGTCCTGGAGCGTGGAGGTCCGGTGCTCCCCCACCTTCTCGGCCCCGGCCAGCCGACGCTCCACCGACACCCGGGGAGCGGCGCCGACCGCGGTGGCGACCGCGAGCGCCTCATCCATCATGGTGGTCACCAATTGTCGCGTGGGCTGGTGCCGGCACATGGCAGCGATCGTCGCCCGGGTCAGGACGCTGACCGGATTGAACGCGACGTTCCCCATCAGCTTGACCCAGACCTCGTTGCGCAGCTCGGTCGTCTCCACCGGACACTTCAGCCCGCCGGCGACCATCGCCTCGCTGAAGCGGGCACAGCGCTCGGTCCCCGACCCGTCCGGCTCGCCGATCGTGAACCGGGTTCCCTCCAGATGGCGGACGACCCCGGGGGCCTCCAGCTCGGTCCCGGCGTAGACGACGCAGCCGATCGCCCGCGACGGGGGGATGGCCCGGGTCACCGCGCCATCCGGGTCGACCGCCTCGATGCGACGCGACGCGTACTGGCCATCGACGCCGTGGAAGTACCACCAGGGGATTCCGTTCTGGGCGGCGATGACGGCCGTGTGGTCGTGGAGCAGCGGTGCCAACAGCGGCCCGGCCGTCGCATAGCAGTTCGCCTTCAATCCCAGGAACACGAAGTCGACCGGCCCCACCTGATGCGGATCGTCTGTGGCCGGAGGGTGGGCCTCGAAATCACCGCGGGACGACTTCACCCGGATCCCGCGGCTCCGCATCGCGGCCAGGTTCTCCCCGCGGGCGATGACATGCACGTCGGCTCCACCGCGGGCGAGCGCGGCGCCCACGTATGCGCCGATGGCTCCGGCTCCGAGCACGGCGATCCTCATCGCTGTTGCTCCCTTCTCAACAAACCCTCTCCGTCGCTGGGATACACAATACCGTGTCCCAGGTTCCTGTCAAACCGGGTGCGGGACGTTCTGAGTCCGACCCGCCGGGGCGTTGCTGGTAGGTCACGCCGCAGCGATCTCCAGGGATCTGGCCGAGCTGCCGATACAGACTCCAGCGCAGCCCGGGCCCACCGTGCAGTGGATCACACAGGGGTACACCCCAATCGAGATACGGGTAAACCCCCCGGGCCCGCGGAAACCCCCGCGCTATCTTGACTGACGTGGATCCCACACCCCTCCTGAGCAAGCAGGCCGAGAAGGTCCTTCTGTCCGGATTCGTCGCCGGATTGATGACCGTGCTTGCGCTCGGCTTCCTGGCCACCGGCGCGCCCGTGTTGATCGCGGTCGGGCCGCTCGTCCTCGTCGTGGCGCTGGCTGTCTGGGCCCACAGAGATCTGCGCCACGTCGCCCGGCACGGCTGGAACAACGGTCCCGGGGCCGACGGCTCCTCCGGACCGGATGCCGGCGACCCGCGGGATCCGAACCCCCAGGGTCCGTCCGGGGATATGACCGATCCTGAGTGGGATCGCTTCGTCTCCCAGTTCTGGGAGCACATCGAGCGCCCCGAGCGCCAGCGCGACGTCGCCGGCGTATAGCCCGAGCGGCGCCGGTCTCCCCACATCGCCGTCATCCCGTATTCCGCATCCCGGCGGCAATGCCGTTGACGGTCAACAGCAATGCCCGGGCCACGTCCGGATCCGGCTCGCCGCCCAGCGCGCGCTGCCCCCGGAGGCGCTGGGTCAGCGCCACCTGAAGGTGATGCAGGGGGGCCAGATAGCGGTCGCGCACGGCGAGGGTCTGGCGCAGCAGGGCGTTGCCCTCCAGTAGGAAGTCGCCGCCGGTGATGGCCAGCACTCCGGCCACGGTGCGCTCGTACTCGTCTCGGATCCGAGTGAACAGGTGGTGGAGTTCCGGCGACACCAGCTCCGACACGTAGAGCCGGGTGATCTCCAGGTTGCTCTTGGCCAGGGTCATCGAGACGTTGCCCAGGAAGTTGCGGAAGAAGTGCCAGTCGGCGTACATCTCGGTCAGTTGGTCGCCCAGACCGGCCTGGCGGGCCGCCGCCAGACCGGTGCCCACGCCGTACCAGCCCGGCACGATCTGACGCGACTGCGTCCAGCCGAACACCCACGGGATGGCCCGCAGCCCCTCCATCCCCCCGCCGGAATCCGGCCTGCGGAACGGCCGTGACCCGAACTTCAGCTCGGAGAGGAGCTCTACCGGCGTCGACGCGAAGTAGTAGGCGGGCAGGTCCGGGTGCTCGGCCAGCGCGCCGTAGCAGGCGTGAGCCGCGGCGGAGACCGCTCCCATGACACCGGACCACCGGCGGACGGCGGTGTCCGAGGACCGCGGACGGCGGTGCAGAATCGTCGCCTCCAGAACCGCGGCCACCGCCAGCTCCAGGTTCTCCCGGGCCAGCCCCGGGAGCAGGTACTTGTCCGAGATCACCTCCCCCTGCTCGGTGACCTTGATCTCGCCCTGCAGGGTTCCCCACGGCTGCGCCAGGATGGCGGCATGGGTGGGCCCTCCCCCCCGGCCGATGGTGCCGCCCCGCCCGTGGAAGAGACGGAGGCGAACGCCGTGGCGCTCGGCCACCTCCCGGAGATCACGCTGGCAGCGATGAATCTCCCACTGGCTGGTGGTGACCCCCGCCGCCTTGTTGGAATCGGAGTAGCCGAGCATCATCTCCTGGACGTCTCCCCGGGCTGCGACCAGCCGGCGGTAGGCGGCGTCGGCCAGAAGCTCATCCAGGATCCGGCCGGCGTGGCGGATTTCATCGATCGTTTCCAACAGCGGGACGAAGCCGATCCGGGCCACGCCGGCCGGGATGTCGACCAGCCCCGCCTCGCGGGCGAGCAGGACCGCGGCGAACAGATCGTCGGCGCCTCGGCACATGGAGACGATGTAGGACTCGATCACCTCCGGGCCGTAGCGGTCAAGCGCCGCGGCGATGGCCCGGAACGCCTCGAGCGTGCGGCGCCCGTCGGCGTCGAGCGGGGGCGGGCGGAACGCCAGCGGCCGCGGGGAGCTCAGCTCGCCGGCCAGCAACCGCCGCCGGGCGCCGCGCTCCAACTCCAGATACGGCGGCAGCGGTGTCCAGCCGATCGAACAGCTGGGCGAGGGCGTGATGGTGGGCCGCCGCGTGCTCGCGCACGTCGAGCGTGGCCAGGTGCAGCCCAAACGCCCCCACCGTCCGGATGGCGCGTTCCAGCCGCCCCCGCGCAATCAGCTCGCCGCGGTTGGCCACCAGGGAGTCGCGCAGGACGAGCAGATCGGCGAGGAGCTGCTGGCGACCCCGGTAGTCGCGGCCCGGCTGGTGAGCCGCGCCCTCGGCGATGCGCCGCTGGGTGTTGCGTAGCTTGCCGTGGATGCACGTGAGCTTCAGGCGATACGGCTCCTCGGCGTTGAGGCGCAGGTACCGCGCGTCGATCTCCGGGAGCAGCTCCAGGTCGGCCGCCAGCGACTGCCGCAGCTCCGCGCCCGCGTCGGCGATCCGCACCGAGTTCGAGAGCTCCTGGCGGAGGTCGCCGACGAGGTCGATGAGGTCGCGGATGGCATGTTCGTGCTGGAGGGCGAGCACTCGCAGGATGCTGTCCGGCGTCACGTTGGGGTTGCCGTCGCGGTCGCCGCCGATCCAGCTGCCGAACGTGAGCGGCCGGCTGTCCGGAGCCAGCTGCACGCCCAGCCGCTCCAGCTCGTCGGCGAGGCGCTCGAGCACGGCGGGGACCGCGTCCCGGTGGAGCTCATCGAGGTAGTAGACGACGTTGCGCGCCTCGTCGATCACCTCCGGGTGGGTGATGCGCAGCTCGTCGGTCTGCCACAGGAGGTCGACGAGCTCGGCGAGCCGCCGGCGCGGACGTTGCCCGCCGACGCCTCCGTCCAGGACCGCGGCGATCCGCCGCAGCTTGGTCAGCACCGTGCGGCGGGCCGCCTCGGTGGGATGGGCCGTGAACACCGGGCGCAGGCGCAACCGGCCCACGAGCGAGGCCAGCTCCTCCTCGGTGTGCCCGGCGGCCGCGATCCGGTCGACGGCCTGGGCCAGCCAGGCTCCGTGACGGGCGTGGTCGGCGCCGAGCTCGCGGATCCGGTGGACCTGCTCGGCGACGTTGACCAGATAGAAGTAGATGGTGAAGGCGCGGCCCAGCTTGGCCGCGCTCAGGGCATCGAGGCCCGCGAGCAGAGCGGCGGCGCCCTCCGGATCCTGCCCGGCGAGCACGCCGACCCGTTCGAACAGGTCGGCGACCTCGTCGCCCTCCTGCCGGACGAGCGCGTCGCGCAGAAGCGCTCCCAGGAGCACCACGTCCTGACGCAGGAGCTCGTTGTGATCAGGCGCGAGGGTGGTGTCGACCGCCATCTGCTGCTCCGGTGAGGACCGGATGGAGCGACCCGCCCGTTCGGCGGGCCGCTCCATCTCACTCACTCGACGGCCCTCAGGCCGGCGAGCACCTCTGGAGAGGCGTGGCCTCAGCCAACCGCGATCTTGTCCGCCTCGGCCTTGCGGGCCTCGGTCTCGGCCGCCTTGGCGACCGCGGTCTGCCACTGCTCCTTGGTCGGCCGCTTGCACTTGAAGAACACGGCGAGTGCAGCAGCCGCACCCAGCGCGGCTCCGAAGAAGAACCCGCGCTGCCAGTGGAACGTGGCGCTGCCGTACAACGTGCCGGTCATGATCAGCGCCGCCAGGCCGCCGGCGAAGCTGCCGCCGAGCGCCTTCCAGGCATAGACCGATCCGTAGTTGACGGCGTTGTTGTTCTCGCCGTAGTAGTCGGCGACGATCGCGGCGGTCATTGGGAAGTTAGCGCCGGACAGACCGCCGGAGATAACCGCACAGACCGCGAACGCCCAGGCCACATGTTCGTACCCCGCCCACAGCGTGAGCAACTGAAAGACGACGTTGGCCGAGTAGGCGTACACCATCGTCATCCTGCGCCCGATGTGCTCGGAGATCAGCCCATAGATCGGCCGGCCAATGCCGTCGGCCAGCGAGAATCCGGCCACACCTCCCACGACGGCTACCGAGCCCAGTCCCATGGCCTTGCCGAACGAGTAGTAGTAGGCAACGCCGAACAGGGAACAGCCCACGAACAGTGCGAACTGGATGCCCAGCCACTTCGCCTGCGGCGTGTTCCAGGTCTGGCGCAGCGTGTAGTGGTCATAGGCCGGCGGGTTGTGCTCCAGGTCCCGCTGGCTGCGCTTGCTCTTGGCCCAGTTCAGCGGGTCCACGCTGGCGGGCCACCAGTTCTTCGGCGGATCCTTCATGAACATGGCCGCACCGAACATGCCGACGGTCATGATGGTGCCCTGGATGATGATGAACTCCTTCACCGCGCCCGGGGCGATCGTGCCGACGCCGGCGCCGGTGCTGAAGCCGCCGATCGCCAGGATGAAGGGGACCGAGCCGTAGGCCCAGCCGCCGTTGACGAATCCGGTCCGCCAGCCCTTTTTCTCCGGATACCACTTTGCGACGATGTTGATGCAGCTGGAGTACACCATCCCGGAGCCGACGCCACCCAGGAACGCGTAGCCGAAGTAGGCCTCCCAGATGCTCGTCGATTCAGCGGTGATCAGGTACGACAGGATCCCGCACAGCAATCCGCCGAGCATCACCGCCCGCCGCACCGGGAGGATCCCGCGGTTGCGCATGAACCCGGTCGCGATCTGGACGAACGACTCGAAGATGACGAAGAATGAGAACAGCCAGAACACTGGCGCGTCCCCCCAATGGTGGGCCGCCTGCAGCGACCCGCTGAGCGCGCCCCAGGTGTACTCAACCAGCCCGGACAGGCACATCGCCAGCCAGGCCGCCCATATCACCCGTGAGCGGCTGTACCCCAACAACTGCTGGTCGGACTCCCCGACCCGGAACATCCGACCCGTGTCCGGATGGATGATCTCCCGATACCCGGTCTCAGCCGATATCGCACTCATTTACCTCAATCTCCCTTCATCCTCGCGATGCCATTGTCACCGCGGTGTTTCCCTGCCTATGGAAGTCACCCGTATCTCACCGGCGTGGTGAGAGATACTGGCCAGGCAGGAGCAGATTGCCTCTCCAATAGGTGCACTGCTCGTGCACACCGTCGTCATTGCCGGCGGTTTGTGTTACGTCAAGGTCGGATCCACCCCTTTCCCACCTGCCTTGTCGGTGACTGGGTTGGCCGGCATCTGTCCGTCATGCCGCGAGCATCTCGGTTGCAAGCTTGGCGACAGCCGTCGGGGTGCGGCCGACACGCACCCCACGGTCCTCCAGCGCCTCCGCCTTGGCGGTGGCGCTCCCGGTGGTGCCGGAGACGATCGCCCCCGCGTGGCCCATCGTCTTGCCCGGCGGGGCCTGAAACCCGGCGATGTAGGCGATCACCGGCTTGGACACGTGATCGGCGATGAACTCGGCGGCGCGCTCCTCCGCGTCCCCGCCGATCTCACCCGCCATCACGATCAACTCGGTCTCCGGGTCGGCCTCGAACAGGCCCAGGACATCCACAAACGAGGAGCCCGGGACCGGATCGCCGCCGATCCCGACGATGGTGGAGTTTCCGAAGCCGCGCTGGGCGAGCTCGTTGCCGATCTGATACGTCAGCGTCCCGGAGCGCGAGACGACTCCCACGTTGCCCTCCCGGAAGAAGGCGTGCGGAATGATCCCCACGTTCGCCTTCCCCGGAGAGAGAACCCCGGGACAGTTGGGGCCGATGAGACGGACGCCGGGACGACGGCGGAGCTGTGTCATGACGCGCAGCTCATCGTGGGCGGGAATGCCCTCGCTGATCGTCACTATCAGTTGTATACCCGCGTCCGCCGCCTCCAATATCGAATCGGCGGCAAACCGCGCCGGCACGAAGATCATCGCTGCGTTGGCGTCGGTCTCGGACACCGCCTCCGCGAACGTGTCGAACACCGGTACGCCGTCGACATCCTCGCCGCCCTTGCCCGGCGTGACCCCGGCGACCACGTCGGTGCCGTAGCGCCGGTTGTTGAGCGCGTGGAAGCGGCCCTCACGTCCGGTGATCCCGGCCACGCACAGACGGGTGGTCTCGTCGATGAGGATGCTCATGTCAGCTCCCCGGCCGGGGTGCGTGCGGCCAACTCGACGACCCGCTCGGCCGCTGCGTCCATCGTCGCCTCCACGTGCAGGCCGCCGAGCGCGGCCTCGGTCAGCAGGCGGCGGCCCTCCTCGTCGTTGGTTCCGTCCAGCCGAACGACGAACGGGACGCGTGGCGCCACCAGCTCAAACGCCTCGATCAGGCCCTTCGCCACCTCGTCACAACGGGTGATCCCCCCGAAGATGTTGAACAGGACCGCCCGCACCTTGTCGTCGCTGAGGATGACCTCCACCGCAGCCACGATGGCGTCGGCGCGGGAGCCTCCGCCCGCATCCAGGAAGTTCGCCGGCCGGCCGCCACATTGGGCGACGACGTCCAACGTCGACATGACCAGTCCGGCGCCATTGCCCAGGATCCCGATGTCCCCGTCGAGCTTGACGTAGGTCAGCCCGCGTTCCTTGGCCAGTCGCTCCTGCGGATCTTCGGAGGACAGGTCACGCAGAGCCGCGTTCTCCGGATGGCGGTACATCGCGTTGCCGTCCAGCGTCACCTTGGCGTCCAGCGCGCGCAGACCGCGCTCCGGCGTGACGATCAGCGGATTGACTTCCACCAGCATCGCGTCCTCGGCGACGAACACCTCATACAGCTGGGCCAGCATCGCCGTCACCGGTCGGACCAGGTCGCGGTCGACGCGCGCAGCGAAGGCCAGGCGCCGGCCGTGGAAGTCCTGGAAGCCAAGCAGCGGGTCGACGTGGAGCGTCGCGACGGCCCCGGGGTCCTCGGCCGCCACCGCTTCGATGTCCATGCCGCCCCGGGTGGAGAGCATGACCAGCGGTGCCTGGGCACCGCGGTCAAAGACGACCGATGCGTAGTACTCGGCCTCGATCTCCGAGGCCTCCTCGACCCACACCTCGTGAACCGTGAGCCCGCGGATGTCCATACCCAGGATGGCGCGAGCGTGGGTCTCGGCCTCGGCACGGTTCTGCGCGAGCTTGATCCCGCCGAGCTTTCCCCGCCCGCCGATCTGCACCTGCGCCTTGACCACACATGGGTAGCCGACCGCGTCGGCCGCGTTGGCGGCCTCGTCGACCGTCAACGCCACGTTCCCCCGCGGGACGGGAATCGCGTGCCGGGCGAACAACTGCTTGCCCTGGTATTCGAGTAGGTCCACAAGCCTCTCCTGCAGTGAGGCCGCCGGCGCGCTCCCTCGCCGCGCCGGCGGCGATCTCCCCTGTCTCTCTCCCTGCCTAGCCGCCGACGTCCTCCTGGTCGATCAAGCCGGCGAACCGCGCCCACTTGTACTTGGCCGCGAGCACCTCCACCGGCACCTCGGTCGTGTATGGGAATGCGGGGATGCGGTGCTCAAACAGATATGTCGACGCCTGCTCAACCTCGACGTCGCCGGCGAGCGAGGCCACGATCGGCTTTTCGATCCCGCGCCCGCGCAGGTCGTCGACCATCTCGCTGACGACCTTGGCGAACACCATCGGCGGCGTGACGATCGTGTGCCAGTAGCCGAGGACCAGCGCGTCGATGCGATCGTCCTCCAACCCCAGCTTGATCGTGTTCGCGTACGTCTCGGGCGGTTCGCCGCCGGTGATGTCAACCGGGTTGCCGGCCGCCCCAAACGGCGGGATGAACTTCATGAACGCCTGGTTGAGGTCGTCGGGCATCTGCATCAGATGCAGCCCGTTGCTGTAGCAGGCATCCGAGAGCAGAACGCCGGAACCGCCCGCGCCGGTGATGATGACCACGTTCTCGCCCCGCGGCGTGGGCAGGATCGGCAGGCACCGGGCGAACTGCAAGAGCTCGCTGAGTCCCCGGGCCCGGACGACCCCGGCCTGGCGCAGGATGTCGTCGTAGACCTTGTCGTCCCCGGCCAGCGCCGCGGTGTGTGACGCCGCCGCCTTGGTCCCGGCAGGCGTGGCTCCGGCTTTGAGCACAACGATCGGCTTCTTGCGGGACACGCGCTGGGCGACCTCGACAAACGAGCGGCCGTCCTTGAGGTCCTCCATGTGCAGGGCCACGCAGTTGGTGGCGTCGTCCTGCTCAAAGAACGTGAGCAGGTCGTCCTCGTCGATGTCGGCCTTGTTGCCCAGGCCCACGATCGCCGACACCCCCAGGTTGGTGGTCCGGCTGAAGCCGAGGATGGCCATGCCGATCCCGCCGCTCTGGGAGGCGAGCGCCACCGGGCCCTTGACGTCGTACGGCGTCGTGAACGCCGCGCTCATGTCCCCGGGCGTGTAGTAGACGCCGTAGATGTTGGGGCCGATGAAGCGCACGCCGCTCTGGCGCGCGGTCTCGATGAGCTCGCGCTGGAGCTCCACCTCGCCGGTCTCGGCGAAGCCGGAGGGAATCAGGACCGCGGCCGGGATGCCCTTGGCGCCGATCTTGGCGATCGTCGGCACCACCAGCTTGGCCGGGATGCAGAAGACGGCCAGGTCGACCCCGTCCGGCAGGTCGTCGACGTCGGCGTAGGCCGGCTTGCCGAGGATCTCGCCCGCCTTGGGGTTGACCGGGTAGATCTCGCCCGGAAAGCCCCCGTTGACCAGGTTGCGCATGACCGAGTTGCCGATCTTGCCCTGCTGGTCAGACGCGCCGATGACGGCGATCGCCCGCGGGCGCATCAGGTGGTTCATCGTCTCCAGGATCTGCTCCTGGCTGTACCGCGGGGGCCGCTCGGCCGCCGGCTCCGTGGCCACCACAAACCGGGCATCGACCGCGGTGGCACCCGTTTCGGTGGCCAGCACCGGGTTGAGGTCGACCTCGCCGATCTCCGGGAAGTCCGCGACCAGCCGCGACACCCGCTCGATCATGTCGGCGAGTGCTTCACGGTCAACCGCCGCTCCGCCCCGCACGCCGTCCAGCACCTCAGCCGCACGGATCCCGCCGACCATCGACCGTGCCTCGTTAAGGCTGGTGGGCGCCAGCCGGAAGGTGACATCGCGCAGGACCTCGACGAGTACGCCGCCGAGCCCGAAGGTCATCACCGGACCGAAGGTCGGATCGCCTATTGCCCCAATCAGCACCTCCTGGCCCGAGCCGAGCATCTGCTGGACCTGAACGCCGGTGATCCGGGCGTCGGCTTGGTAGGACCGCGCGTTGGCGACGATCGTCTCGTAGCCGGCGGCCACATCCTCGGCGGTGGCGATACCGACCAGCACGCCCTTGGCCTCGGTCTTGTGGAGGATGTCCGGGGAGACGATCTTCAGAACGACCGGGTAGCCGATCTGCTCGGCCAGGTCGACGGCCTCCTCGGCGCTGGTGGCCAGGCCCTCCTGGGGCACGGCGATCCCGTAGGCATCGCAGACCTGCTTGGCCTCGGGCGCACTCAGCGCCGCGCGGCCCTCGTTGCGGACCGCCTCCAGCACCTCGCGGACGGTCTCCTGGGCCTTGGTCTCGGTGGTTCGCTCCTCAATCGCCGTGGCGTTCATCGCGCCTCCCTCGTCGTGTCGTCTGGTTCTCAGTTGAGCGCTACCGGGCGTCGACCGCAGACAGCCGCTTCGACCCGTTTGTTGATCCGTCAGTGGCACCCAGGACCTCCTGGAGAACCTCCTCGGTGTGCTCTCCGAGCAGCGGCGAGCGCTTGATCTCCACCGGCGAATCCGAGAGCGTGAACGGGCAGCCGACGGTCTTGAACATGCCGCGCTCCGGGTGCTCAACCTCCACGATCATCCCGGTGGCGGCCAGGTCCGGATCGTTGAGCAACTCCAGCGTGGAGAGCACCGGGCCGCACGGGACGTTGATGGCGTTGAGCTCGCGGAACGCCTCCCACTTGTCACGGGTCAGCGTCCACTCCTCCACCATTCCGAAGATGTCCCAGAGGTGGCGCAGGCGCTTCTCCGGCGTGGCGTACTCCGGATGGTCGGCCAGCTCCTCACGGCCGATCTTGCGCATCAGGGGCTCCCAGACCTGGGGCTGGATCACCAGGTAAAGCCAGTCGTTGGGGCCGCCGCCCTTGCAGCGCACCGCCCAGCCGGGCTGCCCGCCGCCGGACGCGTTGCCGGACCGCGGGACCTCAGTCCCGAAGTTCTGGTTGGGGTATTCACCAAGCGGCCCATGCTCCAGGCGCTGCTGATCGCGCAGCTTGACCCGGCACAGATTGAGGATCCCGTCACGCATGGCGATGGTCACCCGCTGGCCCCGCCCGGTGCGCGTCCGCTGGAACAGCGCGGCGCAGATGGCCCCGAACAGGTGGACCGCGTTGCCCGAGTCGCCGATCTGGGCGCCCGTCACGGTGGGCGGCCCGTCGTCAAACCCGGTGGTGCTCATCGCCCCGCCGGTCGCCTGGGCGATGGGCTCGTATGCCTTGGCGTGCTCCAGCACGCCCGGCCCGAACCCCTTCAGCGAGGCGAAGATGAGCTTGGGGTTGATCTCCTGGATCCGGTCCCAGGTGAAGCCCATGCGGTCGAGCGCGCCCGGGGCGAAGTTCTCCACCAGGACATCCGACTGCGCCAGCAGCCTGGTGAAGATCTCCTTGCCCTCGTCACTCTTGAGATCCAGAGTGACACTGCGCTTGTTGCAGTTCAGCATCGTGAAGTACAGGCTGTCCACGTCCGGGATGTCACGCAACTGCTGCCGGGTGACATCCCCCTTGGGCGACTCCACCTTGATCACGTCGGCGCCCATCCAGGCCAGCAGCTGGGTGCACACCGGACCGGCCTGGACGTGGGTCATGTCGACGACCCGCACGCCTTCGAGAGCCTTGCTCATGTCACTCTCTCCCGTTACTTGTACATCGTCTGGTTCATCGTGCCCGGCGCAAATGCGTTCTGATCGATCCACACGTTGATCAGCGCCGGCTTGCCTGAGTCCCGCGCGCGTTCCAGCGCGGGACGGATCTGACTCGGCTCACGGACCTCCTCGCCGTAGCCGCCCAGCATCTCGGCGAACTGGTCGTAGGGCACATCGCCGAGCTTGTTGCCGACGTCGCCCCGCTCCTCGCCGTATTTCTGGATCTGGCCGTAGCGGATCTGGTTCATGTAGGAGTTGTTGCCGACGACGCCGATGAAGGGCAGGTCGAACCGGACGGCGGTCTCGAAGTCCCAGCCGGTGAGACTGAGGGCACCGTCGCCGAACAGCCCGACGACCTCCAGGTCCGGACGTGCCGCCTTCGCCGCCAGGGCGAAGGGCGTGCCCACGCCCAGGGTCCCGAGCGGACCCGGGTCCATCCACAGCCCCGGCCCCTTCGGCTGGACGACGCCGCCGGAGAAGGTCACCACATCACCACCATCGCCGATGAAGAGGGTGTTCTCGGTGAGGAACTGGTTGATCTCATGGGCCAGCCGGAGCGGGTGAATGGGCGTGCTGTCGTTCTGCAGGCGCGGCAGCCGCTCCTCCTGCATGCGCTGCTCCTCGGCCCGGAGATCCTTCACCCAGGACTCGCGCCGCCGGGCGCCGGTGTCCGTGCGGCCTGACGCCGCCTGGGTGACCGCCGCCAGGATCGCGCCGACGTCGCCGACCAGGCCGAGCGACACGTCCCGGTTCTTGCCCACGGTTCGGTAATCCATGTCGATCTGCACGACCGTCGCGTCTTGGGACAGACGCTTGCCGTACCCCATGCGGAAGTCGAACGGCGTGCCGACGATCAGGATCACATCGGCGTTGTTGAACGCGTGGCGGCGCGTCTGATGGAAGTGATGGGAATCTCCGGGAGGCAGCGTTCCGCGCGCGGCCCCGTTCATGTACGCCGGGATGTTGAGCGTGTGGGCGAACTCAGCCGCCGCCTCAGCGCCGCGGCAGGTCCAGACCTGGCTGCCGAGCAGGACGCACGGCCGCTCCGCGGCCACGAGGATGTCGGCCAGGCGCTCGATGTCGGCCGGGTCGCCGATGCTCTTGGTCGACGCGCGGTAGTGGCCCGGCTGAGGGATGACCGCGCGCTCCAGCGGGATCCGGGCGTCCAGGATGTCGCGGCCGATCTCCAAAAACGCCGGCCCGGGAGCCCCCGCCAGCGCCTCGCGGAATGCCATCGACACCATGTCCGCCACGCGTTCGGTGGTGACCACGTTGGAGGCGAACTTGGTGATCGGTCGCATCATGTCCACGTGGGGCAGGTCCTGCAGCGAGCCCATCCGGTGCTGGTTGAGCGCGCCCTGGCCGCCGATCAGGAGCATCGGGCTCTCCGCACGCAGCGCGTTGGCCACGCCGGTGACGGCGTCGGTGGTGCCCGGGCCCGCGGTGACGACCGCGCAGCCCGGGCGGCCGGTGATCCGTGCGTATCCGTCGGCGGCGTGGGCGGCGACCTGCTCGTGGCGGACGTCGATGATGCGGATGCCCTCGTCGATGCATCCGTCGTAGATATCGATGATGTGACCACCGCAGAGAGTGAAGATCACATCGATCCCCTCCGCGCGCAGCGCCTTGGCTACGAGATGGCCCCCGGAGATGGTGTCCGGCTCCACGTCACGCCGTGCGGGTGACGCATCTGCCTTTGTCGTGGTCGCCATGGCGCTCACAGCGGCTCTCCTTCCGTAAACGGACTCGTGGGTCGACTTTTCAGATGTCGGGGTTCAGTGGGGTCAGGCGACCCCCGTGTTCAACTGCTCGCCCAGCTGCTTTCCACGTGCCGGGCGAGGTTCAGCGCGTGGTCGCGAACCAGCCTCTCGGCCAGCTCAGTGTCACGCGCCTCCAGGGCCTCGATGATGTGCATGTGGTCGACGATGGACCGCTCGACGCGGTCGGCCTCGCCGATGGTGTGACGGCGAATGGCCCGGACGTGCACGAGCAGGTCGTCGGCCATGTCGGCAATCAACTGGGAATGCCCGAGCTCGATGATGCGCTGGTGAAAGCGCAGGTTGGCTGCCGAGTACTCGTCCAGGTGGGAACGGAGCTCGGGCTCGCCTTCGAATTCCGAGAACAGGTTGCGCAGGCCGGTGATCTCCTCGTCCGGCGCCCGCTCAGTGGCCAGACGCGCGGCCATGCCCTCCAACGCGGCCCAGGCGATGATCATCTCCACGATCTCCGCCTTGCTCTTGCGGACCACGCGGACGCCCCGGCGCGGGATGATCTCCACCAGGCCCTCATGCTCAAGCCGCGCCAGCGCCTCGCGCACCGGCGTGCGACTGACACCCAACTCGGCGGCCAGCCGCTTCTCGTCCAGCCGGAGGTCGGTCGCCGGATCGTAGGCGTCCATGGCCAGGACGGCGTTGCGAAGGGCGGTGTAGGCCAGTTGGGCAACACTGGTGCCGATCCCGGCCAGTTGCGGCAGGACCAGAGTGTCGGTCAACTGCTCCGGCATCAGCACGTCCGGGTGTGTCATCTCGGCAGCCACGCTCACCTTCCTCTGGGATACACAATACCTAATGCCGAATGCCTGTCAAGCGGATGTGGCATTCCTGTCAATCCGCCCATGATGACCGGCGACGGCGACGGCGACGGCGACGGCCGGCCGGCCGGGTCGCCCGGCTTCGCCCCCCAGCCGTCGACGTCGGCGACAAAAGCGCCCTCTGAGGTCAGGTTGTCGCCAACGTGGCCAGATCGACCCGGCGGCAGCGCCCAGGTCATCTCCCTCGGCCACGGTCGATTGTCACGGCGGCCCCGTGGGCGCAGAATCGTGGCCGGCGGAGCCGGTGGTCAGGCGCAGCCGACGGCCGGTGCCGCCACGAGCGTCGCCAGCCAGGCGTCGAACAGGGCGAACGCCTGCGGCAGCGCCGCGGCGGCGTGCGACCGACTCTGGGCGGCCAGTTCCTCAACGGTGATCCCGGTGGAGGGGAGCTTGGGATCGGTCCGGGCCCAGAGGTCGACGAGATCGGCGTCGACCTCGGGGTGAAACTGAAGGCCGAGATGGCGACCGTGGCGGAAGGCGGCGAGCCCAGCGGGGCTGCGGGCGAGCGGCCGGGCGCCCGGGGGCAAGTGCATGAGGTCGAAGTGGTACTGGAGCCAGTGGCCGTCCGGGACGAGCGGATCGCTGCTCTGCACCGGGATCCAGCCGATCTCTGGTGTCTCCAGGACTTCGATACCGCCCCCCAGGGCGACCGACAGGGCCTGGCCGCCGAAGCAGAGGCCGAGCACCGGGACGTCGGCGCCGACCGCGATCCGCAGCGCGGCGATCTCGTCGACCACCCAGCCGTCCGTCTCCCCGGCCGAGCACTCGGAGCCGAGCGAGGCGACGAACCCGAACTCCCGCGGATCCGGGGGCGGCTGTTCGGCGGCGGGATGAACGACGAACTCCAGGCCCCGCCGGCGCAGCCAGTCACCGAAGCGCGCCGGGGGCCCGTCGTCGCCGTGCTGAAGGACGAGACCGGGTTTTGACAGCATGTCCTTAGGACTCTAACGTCCG
This sequence comes from uncultured Solirubrobacteraceae bacterium, assembly GCA_963753235.1. GTDB lineage: Bacteria > Actinomycetota > Thermoleophilia > Solirubrobacterales > Solirubrobacteraceae > Palsa-465. The sequence goes on from CAVWBJ010000004.1 coordinate 749,488, forward strand.
AGCGATGATGAATCAGGGTCCGGCGCTGCCGCTGGCGGATCGTGAGCGGGTCCTGGAGCACGCCGCCGAGCTGATCCTCTCCTCCTGGCAGAGCTTTGACCAGGCGCGGCCCAATCAGCCGCTGCCCAGCGAGCGCCACGTGGAGCTCCTGAGCCAGCCGCTGCCGCGCGCCGGCTCCGAGCCGCGGGCGGCCCTCGACGCCGCCGCCGACGTGCTGGACGTGTCGCTGGCCCAGTCGCGCCCCCGGTACTTCGCCTACATCGGCTCGTCCGGACTGGAGATCGGCGTCCTGGGCGACGCGCTCATGGCCTCGCATGACGTCAACGTCGCCGTCAGCGCCGGCGCCGCCGATCTGCTGGAGGCGCAGACGATCCGCTGGGTCGGCCAGTTTGTGGGGTTTGATGACCAGGCGGTGGGCGCACTGGCCGCCGGGGGCACCATCTCCAACCTGACCGCGCTCACCGCCGCCCGGGAGTGGGCGCTCCCGGGCTTCCGCCAGGAGGGCGCCGCCGGACGCCGCATGGCCTTGTACTGCTCCCAGGAGGCGCACTACTCGGTCCGCCGGGCCGCCGAGGTGCTGGGGATCGGCGGGCGTCAGGTCCGGGCGATCCCGCTCAACGAGCAGCGGCGGATGGATCCGGCGGCCTGCGCCGCCGCCATCGACGCCGACCGGGGCGCTGGAATCATCCCGGTGGCGGTGGTGGCCACCGCCGGCACCACCCTCACCGGCGCCGTCGATGACCTCCAGGCGCTGGCCGATGTGGCCGAGGAGCGTCAGGTCTGGCTCCACGTCGACGGCGCCTACGGGCTCCCCGCCGCGGCCACGCGCCGCGCCGGGCCGCTGTTCGCCGGGCTGGACCGGGCCCAGTCGGCCACCGTCGACGCCCACAAGTGGATGTACGTGCCCAAGGCCTGCAGCGTCCTGCTCATGCACGGCTTCGACACCCTGGAGCGGGCCTTCTCGCATGAGGAGAGCTACATGCCCCACAGCGGCACCCAGGTCCTGGCCGTCGACCGGACGTTGGAGTACTCGCGCCCCCTGCGCGGGCTCAAGCTGTGGCTGGCGTTCACCGTTCACGGAGCCGATGCCATCCGCGCCGCCATTGAGCGCAATCTGGAGGAGGCCCAGCTGCTCGCCTCGCTGCTGGGCGCCGACCCGCGCTTTGAGCTGCTGGCCGAGCCCCAGCTGTCGGCCATCTGCTTCCGCCACCTGCCCCCCGACGGGCGGGACAGTGATGTTCACAACGCGGCCCTGGCCCAGGCGCTGGCTGCCGACGGGCGCATCCTGCTCGCCTCGGCCGAGATCGACGGAGCGACCTGCCTGCGGGCCTGCCTGGTCAACCACCGCACCACCGAGGAGGATGTCCGCGCCATCCCCCAGGTGGTGGGCGAGGTGGCCGCCGCCCTGGAATCTGAGGTCCACCGCCATGGCCACACGCGCTGAGCCCATCGTCCCCGAGGAACTCGACGTGCTCGCCCGGGTGGCCGAGCTGCCGGTCGCCATCGACGTGGAGGCGATGGCGGTCATCGCCAATGTGTGGCGCGCGGCCCAGGAGGTCCGCTCTCAGCTGGAGCGCCGGGTGCTGCGGCCGGAGGGTGTCTCCTGGGGCGGGTTCTCGCTGCTGTTCAACCTCTGGGTGTCCGGGCCGGCCCACCCCATGGAGACCCGCGCCCTGGCGACCTCGATGGGCTGCGCCCGGCCCAGCGTCACCAGTCTGTGCGACACGCTGGAGCGCGACGGATTGGTGGCGCGCAGTGGCGACGACCATGACCGGCGCCTGGTGCGGGTGGCGCTGACCCCGGCCGGCCGCCGCCTGATTGAGGAGCTGTTCCCGCGCTTCAACGCGGGCGAGACCGCGCTGGTCGGAGGTCTTGATCCGGAGGAGCGGCGCCGGCTGGCGAGCCTGCTGAGGCGCCTGCTCCACAGTCTGAGGACGGAGGAAGCAACATGAGCCTGAGCACCGAAGCGGCCGGCGGGGCCCGCACCGAGGTGGAGGGGGTCAGTGTTCCACTGGACCACTACATCGATGGCCGGCGGGTGCCGTCAGCGCAGCGGTATGAGGTTCGGAGCCCCATCGACTGGGACCGCTGGAAGCTGGCTGACGTCGCCGCCGGCGACGCTCAGACCGTGGACGCGGCCGTGGCTGCCGCCCGGCGGGCGTTTCCGGAGTGGGCCGGGCTCGGCCCCGCCGGCCGCCACCGGGTGCTGAGCCGGCTGGCCGACGCCATCGACGCCGCCGTCCCGGACCTGGCCCGGGTGGAGTGCGCCGACAACGGCTCCCTGCATGAGGCGATGAGCCGGCGCGTGCTCCCCCGCGCGGCCAACAACATCCGCTTCTTCGCCGACTACGCCCGGGACCGGCTGGCTGAACCGGACCGGACGCTGCCGGGCGGCGAACGCAACCGGGTGCGCTATGACCCGGCCGGGGTGGTGGCCGTCTCCACCCCGTGGAACGCACCGTTCATGCTGGCCACCTGGCGCGTCGGCCCCGCCCTGGCCGCGGGCAACAGCGTCGTGCTCAAACCGCCGGAGTGGGCGCCGCTCACCTGCTCGCTGCTCGGCGACCTGGCCGAGGCGGCGGGAGTGCCGCCGGGCGTGCTCAACATCGTGCACGGCACCGGCGCCGCCGCCGGCGCACCGCTCACCGGTCATCCCGGCGTCGACCGGGTGGCGTTCACCGGGTCCCCGGCGACCGCTCGCACCGTCTACCGCGATGCCGCGGCTCAGCTCACCCCGGTCTCATTTGAGCTGGGCGGGAAGTCGCCGTTCATCGTGTTTGACGACGCCGACCTGGAAGCCGCCGCCGCCACCGCCGCCTATCAGTACGACAACTCCGGTCAGGTGTGCCTGGCCGGCACGCGCCTGTTCGTCCAGGAGTCGGTGCTGGACCCGTTCCTGGAGCGGTTTCAGGCGCGGGTGGCGGAGATCCGGGTGGGCGATCCGCGCCAGGCCGCCACCACCTACGGGCCGCTCATCCATCCGGTGGCCCTGGAGCGGGTGACCGGTCATGTGGAGCGGGCGCAGGCCGCCGGCGCGCGGCTGGTGTTCGGCGGCCGCTCGCTGGGCGGCCTGTACTACGCGCCCACGCTGTTCACCGATCTGCCCGCCGAGGCCGAGATCCTGCAGCGAGAGGTGTTCGGCCCGGTGCTCACCCTCCAGACGTTCGCCGACGAGGACGAGGCGATCCGCCGGGCCAACGCCACCGACTATGGGCTGGCCGCCACCGTCTACACCGGCTCGGAGAGCCGGGGTGACCGGGTCAGCGCCGCCGTCGTGGCCGGAACGGTGTGGGTCAACTGCTTCTATGTCCGGGACCTGGAGACGCCGTTTGGGGGCGCCCGGGATTCCGGCATCGGCCGCGAGGGCGGCCGGCACTCGTTTGACTTCTACTGCGACGTCAAGACGGTGTGCGAGCGGACGTCGCTGTTCTCGGCGCGCTGAGCTCCACCAGCCGCCGGCACAGGGCGCCCACCTGGTGCGGGTCATCGGTGAACTGCGAGGGCTTGAAGCAGATGGTGGTGTAGCCGGCGGCCAGCTGGGCCGGGATCGCCTCCGCCGCCACGGCGATGTCGGCCACCCTGTCCGGCGCCGGGAAGCGCCCCCGGATGCCGCCGACGATCTCCAGGTCGGCCACCGAGCGCCCGGCCGCGTGCAGGGCGTCGACCAGCGGGCGCATCTCCGCCGCCGTCGGCTGACCGAAGGGGTGAAAGCCGTACCCGTATTCGACCAGACGGCGGATGATCCACGGCCCCACCGAGCTCCCGCCGAACCACAGCCGCGGTCCGTCCGGCCGGTAGGGCTTCGGCTCCAGATAGATGTCATCGAAGGCGTAATGGGTGCCGTGGTAGCTGGCCGGTCCCGTTTGCCAGAGCGCGCGCCAGGCCGCCAGGTGCTCGTCGAGCAGCTGACCGCGCTGCCCAAACGGCACCCCCAGAGCCGCGTACTCCTCCCGGTGCCAGCTCACGGTCGGCTGGACGACCAGCCGTCCCTCGGACAGGAGGTCCAGGGTGGCCAGCTGATGGGCGAGCAGCAGCGGGTGGCGCAGGGGGGCGATGATGGCCGCGGCGATCAGGCGCAGCCGGGTGGTGGCGGCCGCGATGGCGCTCAGCAGAACGATCGAGTCCGGCCAGGGCGTGTCCGGATCCTGGTTGCCGGGCGCGGCGTAGTCCCGCGGGTTCTCCGGCCGGCCGCCCGCCCCGGCTGAGGGCCCCAGGCCGATGTGCTCCGACAGCATGACGCCGTCGATTCCCGCCGCCTCGGCCTCCTGGGCCAGGCGCACCAGGGCCCGCAGGTCCCGCGGGGAGGTCATCGTCCAGTTCTCCGACAGGACGAGGACGAGCCGGGGGGCGCCGGTCACGGGGCCGGCGTCATGCGCACGGGCAGGCGCTTGAGCCCGTTGGTGAAGTTGGAGCGATGCCGGACCGGCGCTCCGGCGAGCTCAATCGCCGTCACCCGGCGGACGAGCTCCTCCAGGTAGACCCGCACCTCCAGCCGGGCCAGGTGAACCCCCAGGCAGTGGTGGGGACCGCCGCGTCCGAACGTGAGCTGGTCGGTGGGGTTGCGGGTCACTTCGAAGCGGTGCGGATCGGGGTAATGGTCAGGGTCCCGGTTGGCGGCGGCGAACCAGACCACCACCTTCTCGCCGGCCGCGATCGGCTGGCCCCGGATCTCCACGTCCTTCATCGCGGTGCGACGAAACCACCACACCGGCGAGGCGTAACGGAGCATTTCCTCCACGGCGGAGGGAATGAGCTCGGGCTCGGCCCGGACCCGCGCGTACTCGTCGGGGTTCTGGGCCAGGGCGAGCGTCCCCAGGGCGATCCCCTGGCGGGTCGTCTCGTTGCCGGCCACGATCATGAGCGCGAACATGTTGTCCAGGTCATGCTCGGAGAGGGGCCGGCCGTCGATCTCGGCGTTGGCGATCAGGGTCAGCAGGTCGTCCCGTGGGCACTGACGACGATCGGCGTAGTAGGCGCGGCCAATGGCGCACAGTTCCTCGGCCCAGGGCGACCCGAACGGTTTGAACCGGTCCTCCTGGCGCTCGCGGCCGAACGCCAGGTCGCCGACGTACTCGGGCTCGGTGTCGACGAGCAGGCGGTCGCCGAGCGTGATCAGGTGGGGGAGGTCCTCGTCGGGCAGGCCCATGACGTGGGCCAGGACTCGGATGGGGATGGGCGCCGCCAGCTCATGGACCAGATCCAGCTCCGACCCGGGCTGCACCCGGTCCAGGAGGTCGCTGACCAGCACCCGCAGCCACTGCTCGTACTTGGCCACCGCTCCCGGGGTGAACTGGGTCGACATGAGCCGGCGATACCGGCCGTGCTTGGGCGGGTCGAACTCCAGGAAGTTGCGCCGGACGGCCAGGACCTCCTCGGGCAGGTCCTCGATGGAGGCTGAGCCCCCCGCCTCCGACGAGAACGTCTTGGCGTCCCGGATCACCGTCTGGACGTCGTCGTACTTGGTCAGCACCCAGAAGCCGCGGCCATCGGGCTCCGGATGGAAGAACACCGGCGCCTCGCGCTGCAGGAGGTCGAACACCTCCCACGGCTCATGGTCGGCGAACAGGTCATGGTCCAGCAGGTCCACCGACCCCAGGTCAGTCGCACTCGCTCCCATCGGCCGGGACCTTACCACGGCATGCGTAATGTATCCAAACTGTCAGGTGTGGCTCCACCCCGTGACGGGCTCCGCGCGGCGTGAGTAATGTATCCACGCCGCAGACGTGAGCTGGACGATGCGTGCCTGGGGACCGCGTCCCCGCATGCGTCCCCGGCCACGGTCGGCGGATGGAGAGTGGAGACCGAGGCAAGGAGAGGCAATGGCCACTGAGGCTGTCGGCAGCGGGCAAGTGCCGCCCCAGGCAAACGCGGGCGCCGCCCCGGACGCGCATCTGGGTCCGCGGCGATTGACCACCCTGCACGCCATCGGCCAGGCGCTGGCCATCGGCCCCATCTTCTCCGTAGGCCTGGTGAGCGGCCTGGTGGCCAACGTGGCCGGCTTCTCCACGCCCCTGTCGGTCCTGCTCGGCTCCATCGGCTCGCTCGGACTGGCCTACGTGATCGCCATCTACGCCCGCCGCTTCGCCGGCGCCGGGGCCATCCTCCCCCCGCCCCACCTCCTGGAACGCGGTGTTCAACGGAATCCTGTTCGCCGTCACCGTGTTCATCGGCTTTGAGGCGGCGGCGTCGATCGCCGAGGAAACCGAGAACCCGCGCCGGTCCGTCCCCATCGCCGTGGTGGGCGCGGTGGCGATCAGCGCCGCGCTGTACCTGCTGGTCACCTACGCCGCCACCATCGGCTTCGGCAAGGCGGCGCTGGAGAAGGGCGCCTGGTTCTCGGCGGCCAGCCCCATGGGCACGCTGGCCACCACCTACGTGGGCAACTGGCTGGGCGTCCTCATCGACCTGGTCATCATCCTGGACGCGCTGTCGCTGAGCATCGCCATCATGGTGACGGCCTCCCGGATCATCTTCGCCCTCGGCCGCGACGGGCTGTTGCCCAAGGCGGCTGCCCGCACCTCGCGCCACGACACGCCGATCACCGGCAACCTGTTTGTGGCCCGTCTGGAGCGCGCTCCTGCTCATCTGGGCGGGCGTCACCACCTACGGCGATGCGGTCAAGCTGCCCAACCCCATCGAGGCCTTCAACATCACCAGCGCCGCCGGGAGCTACCTGGTGGAGCTCATCTACGTGTTTCTGGCCCTGTTCGCGCTGAAGCTGCTCTGGAACAGCCGCCATGAGGAGGCCGGGCTGTGGTGGAAGGTGGTCCTGGTGGCCATCGGCCTGGCCACTCCCATCCTGGCCTTCAAGGGCGCGCGGGATCCATTCCCCACCTTCCCCAACAACCGCGCGGTGTTCATCGCCATCGCCTGCATCGTCATCTCGGCCGTCTGGTACGGGATCCTGCACTTTGCCCGCCCGGCCCAGGTGCGGGCGGCCGCCCAGCATGCGGTCGAGCACCACGGGGTCCCGCCTCTCGACGAACCGATCTGACCCGGGTCCTCGGCCAGTCAGCGGACGATGTGCGCTGGCTGGCCGAGGTCACCAGCCGGCGCCCTCGTCCAGGCCGATCGGATGACCGGGCGGGACGACCGCGTCGCTCACCAGGCCGCCGAACACGCCCCGGTGAAACACCAGCGGCTGCCCGCCGGCATGGTCAATCCCCGCCACGCGCCCGATGGCCAGGTCATGGTCACCGGCCCGCACCACGTCGGCCAGCTCGCACTTCAGGGCGGCCACCGCGCCCCGGATCACCAGCCAGCCGCCATCATCGTCACGGCGAGCGTAGGCGTGGGCGAACGGCGCCCCCCGGGTGGCGAAGGCGATGGCCGCATCGCGCTGGCCGCGTTCCAGAATGCTGACCGCAAACCGCTCCGAGCCGCGCACGGCGGCGAGCGTGCGGGAACCGTGGCCCAGCGCCACCAGGACCAGGAGCGGATCCAGCGACACCGAGGTGAACGAGTTGAGGGTCATTCCGGCCGGGCCCTCCCCGTGCTCGGCGATGACCACGGTCACGCCGGTGGCGAACTCGCCCACGCACCGGCGAAACGACTCCGGCGAGACCGACACGGCGCTCATGTGCCTACAGCCGGTGCGAGTACTCGGCGAACTCCCAGTCGGTGACCCAGGCCCGGAAGCGTTCCAGCTCGGCCCCCTTGATCGTCTCAAACGTGTCCACCAGCTTCGGTCCCAGGGCCTCGATCATCACCGGGTCGGCCCTGAGCGCGTCCAGCGCCTCCTGGAAGGTGGCCGGCAGATGGCCACCCAGCTGCTCATCGGGGAGGTCGTAGATCATGCCCTCCAGCGGCTCGGGCGGCTCCAGCTCCCGGCGGATGCCGTCCAGGCCGGCGGCCAGGGCGGCGGTGTAGGCCAGGTACGGGTTGGCCGTGCCGTCGCCGAGCCGGATCTCCAGCCGGGTGGCGGCGCCGCGTTCCTTGGGCACTCGGACCAGGGTCATCCGGTGGTCATGGCCCCAGCACAGCCGGGTGGGCACCAACGCCTCGGCGCTGATCCGCCGATAGGCGTTGACCGTGGGGTTGAAGAACACCATCATCGCCGGCCCGTGCTCCAGCACGCCGGCGATGAAGTGGCGGGTCAGCGGGTTGAGGCCGTGGGTCTCGGCGGCGTCGTCGCAGATGTTGTGACCGTCGGCGTCCTGGAGCGAGATGTGGAGGTGGAAGCCTGAGCCCTCGTCGCCGTTGAACGGCTTGCCCATGAACGTGGCCAGCAGCCCGTCGCGAGCGGCCAGTTCCTTGACCAGCGCCTTGTAGCGGAACGCGCGGTCGGCCGAGTTGAGCGCCGGGCCGTGGCGGAGGTTGATCTCAAACTGAGCCCGCCCGTACTCGTGAGCGGCGGCGATCGCCCCCAGGTCCAGCTCGACGGCGGCGTCGAGCATGCGGCTCAGTGTTCCCTTGGGATCGGCGACATCGCCGACGGTGTAGACCGGGCTGTCCTGGGCGGCATACGGCCGGTAGCCGTTGGGCGACGACGGGTCCGGTTCGCACAGGTAGAACTCCAGCTCAGGCCCGACGATCGGCGAGACGCCGAGATCGGTGAACTCCCGCAGGATCCGCTTGAGCGCCCCCCGGGAGTCGACGGGGGATGGCTGATGGGTGGCCGGGTCCTCCAGGTCGACAAGACAAGTGACGATGTCGGGCTGCCAGGGGAGGGGGACGAGCGTGGTCAGGTCCGGACGGGCCAGCAGATCCGGGAACCCCTCCTCAAAGCCGGCGACCACGTTGTGGCGCAGGTCGACGGTCATGATGGCGGCCACAAACCCAATCCCGTCCTCGGCGGCGTGGGGGAAGGCCGAGATGGGGATGTCCTTGCCGCGGCAGATGCCGTGGAGGTCGGCGTACTGCAGGCGCACCGCCCGGACGCCCACCTCCTCCAGCTCCGAGAGCCGGCCGTACCGCCCGGCAAGCGGAGCCTCCACTGAAACGTCCTGAGTCATCTCACTCTCCTCGTGGTTGCACTGCCGGGTTGCGCCCAAACGCCAGCGTACCGGCGTCGACGATCGCCGCGCCCCCGTCGACGGTGAGCACGGCTCCGGTCACATACGAGGCCGCCGGCGAGGCCAGCCAGGCCACCGCCGCGGCCGCCTCCTCCGGCGCCCCCGCTCGCCGCGCCGGAACCTCGGCCACGGCCAGTCCATAAGCGCCCGCCCGGTCCGTACCCCGCGCCGATGCCAGCTCGTCCATGGCCGCTGCGGCCATGTCGGTGCGGATCCATCCGGGACAGACGCAGTTGGCCCGCACCCCGGCCGGCCCGTAGTCCAGCGCCATTGACTGGGTGAGCATGATCAGCCCCGCCTTCGACGCGCAGTAGGCCGCCGCATCCGGATCGGCCCGCAGCCCGGCCAGCGAGGCCACGGTGACGATCGCGCCCCCGGCGGTGAGCAGGTGCGGGAGCGCCGCCTGGCAGATGAGAAAGGCGCCGGTCAGGTTGGTCTGGATCACCCGGTTCCAGCGCTCCAGCGTCTGATCCAGCACCGCTCCGCCGGCACCGGCGCCGCTGGAGACGACCAGCGCATCCAGGCGGCCGAAGTGTTCCCGGCAGGCGGCCACCGCCCGCTGCGCGTCCTCCGGACGGGTCACGTCCGCGGTGACCGGGTGACCATCAACGGCGGCCGCCACCGCGGCCAGCGGCTCCCGCCGGCGCCCGGCGACGCACACGCCGTAGCCCTCGGCGGCCATGGCGCGGGCGACGGCGGCCCCGATTCCGGTGCCGCCGCCGGTGATCAGGACGGCTTTAGTCGTGGAGGAACTGCTCAACGAGCGATTCCGGGAAGGACTTGTCGGCGATCTTGTAGGCGAGCGCCGTCATCCGCCAGGCGTCCGAGAGGTAGAAGCGCTCGTACAGCTCGCCCCGTCCCCCCAGTTCTGACCCCAGGAAGTCCCAGGCCAGGCGGAACAGGCGAATCCGCCGCTCCGCGTCGGCCCCGGCCGCCTGGAAGTACTGCTCAATCTGATCGTGGAGCGGCCCCTCGATGTCGGCCCGGGACGGCGTGGCCATGAAGCCGCCGCCGCCGATGAGCTGGAGCAGCTCGTTGCAGCGCGGCAGCCACTTGGGCATCTCGCCCCGCAGGGCCAGGAAGGGGCGGTCGTCCGGGTACATGACGCCGCCGGGATCGATCCGGGCTCCGGCCTCGGCCGACACCAGCGCCGAGCGGGCCAGCTCGCTCATCGCCCACATCTGGCCGAGCTTCTCCTGGATGTGGTCAAAGCGGACCACGCCGGTGGTGTTGGCGATGACGTGACCGAGCCCGAGCGCGAACGACAGCTTGACCCAGGCGCGGGTGAAGGCCTGGTGCATGATGTGCCCGCGCCAGCCGGTGTCGGTGATGACCTCGCTGTAGCCCACCGTGTCGCCGTCGAGGAACACCCGCTCCTTGGGGATCTCCACGTCGTCGAAGATGACCACGCAGTCCATCTCGTCAAACCGCGACGACAGCGGGTAGTCGAACGGATCACCCTGGCGGCTGTAGCTGTCCCGGCAGATGAAGCGCAGGCCGGGGGTGGCAATGGGAATGGCGAAGCTCAGCGCGTAGCGCCCGTCCTGGGGGCGGATGTCTGAGCCGGGGTAGACGAGCAACTCGTCGGCGAACGGCGCCAGCGTGGCCAGCATCCGGGCCCCCCGGACCACGATGGCGTCCGGGGTCTCCCCCACCTTGTGCAGCGCCACCTGGCCCATGGCCTGCTCCGCCTCGGGTTTGGAGCGGTCGACCTGCGGGTTCATGAGCGCGTGGGTGGTCGACAGGTCGTTGTCTCGCATGTACGCCTGGTAGGCGACGAGGTTGGCCGCACCCTGGTCGTTGTCCCGGCGGGCCCACACATCCGACCGCCCGGCGAAGCAGGCGAACGTCACGTTGAGGTAGTCCGGGGTGCGCCCCATGGTCCCCCCGGAGACGGTGGCGACGAGCTCAAACGCCCGCCGCCGCCGTTCAAGGTCCTCCCGGGTGCGCGGGATCAGATGGGTGACGTTGATGAGACGATCCGGCGCGGCCGGCGAGGGCGCCAGCATCTCCTCCGGATGGGCGTGCTGGACGTCGAACACCCGGGCCATCGACACCGCCGCCTCGCGCAGCTCCGGATGATCAAGTGGGTGGGTGATCTTCTCGCCGTGCAGCCAGATCTCGCGGCCGCCCTGGCGCAGCCCCTCCAGGAACTGCTCGCCGGTGCGGGCGCCGGTCGCCTCCCGGACGTCGGTATGCGCCATCAACTGCCTCCTGCCGGTAGTGGGTGTCCGAGCGCCTCCAGCCCCTCGCGCTCGGCCTGAACCGCAGCGGGGTCAAACCGGAAGTAGGAGCGCGGCGGGAGGATCCCCCAGGTGTTGGAGGAGTGGGCGTCGTCGGGCCAATCGCGGGGTTGGTGATCGGCTTCCAGCTGCTCCATGTCAGCGAACAGCTCGACGAAGCACTCCTCCTCAGGGATCCGCACATAGGCCGACAGGTTGCGCCCCAGCGCGTGGCGGACGGGACCCCAGGCCAGCCACCGGCCGTGCTGGGCGAGGTGGTCCAGGGCGACGCGGAGCTCGCCCCAGTCGATGAGCTCAAACGCCAGGTGATGCAGATGGGGGTAGCCCTTCTCCACCAGCGCCACCGTGTGGTGGTCGGCATTGATGTGCAGCCACGTGCCCTCGTCCCCGAGGCGATCGGTGACCCGCATCCCCAGCACGTCGCAGTAGAAGCTCGTCATCCCGGCCAGGTCGCCGGTGAGCGAGTTGACGTGGCCGAGCTTACGGGGGTGAAAGCCGGGCAGGGTGGTGGTGGAGCGGGCGATCGGCGGGCGGGGATCGTCGGCGCGCTCGTACGGGCGCAGCTCCACGCCGGCGCCGTCCGGGTCGGTGAGATGGATGGCGTCCTCGGTCCGGCGGTGCTCGACCCCCAGTCCGGCCAGGTGGGCGCCGGCATCCTCCAGGGAGAAGGGCCGGGCCAGCTCGTAGCCGGTGTGGTCATGGCCGGGCGCGCCCTCAGACACCAGCTCCAGGGAGTACGGCTCGTAGTCGCAGGCCAGGAACGCGCGGCCGTCACGCCGGTGGCGCTCGGTCAACCCGAACTGGATCGACCAACGCCGGGCGGCAGCGTCCAGGTCGTCCACGCGCAGGCAGACGTGGTGGATGCGTCGAAGGGAGATCATCGCTGTAGGAGCAGTGACGAGGCGGGCCGCGGCGGCGGCGGCCACCACGTTTTGGATACAATATCCGCCACTCGGAGAAGGGTCAAGGAGGGGTTGGGATGGCCGACGACGACCGACGGGCCCGGGCGCTGGCGCGCCTGCGGCAGTTGGACGATGAGCCGGGGGGTGATGCGTTCCTGGCCCGGATGGGACCGCTGGGCGACTGGATCGTTGACTTCGCCTTCGGCGACGTCCACACTCGCCCCGGTCTCGATGCCCGGGAGCGGGAGCTGATCATCGTCGCCGTGCTGGCCTCGTTAGGCTCCAGCGACCCGCAGGTCAGCGCGCATATCCGCGCCCTGCGGGCCATCGATGTCCCGTGGGAGCAGATTGAGGAGACGATCCTCCAGATCACGCCGTACGCCGGCATCCCCCGGGCGGTCAACGCCATGAAGGTCCTACGAGCCGAACAGGAGGCCGATCAGTGAAAGCCGTGCGTTTCACCAACCCGGAGGGCGAGACGCGCATCGGGGCGCTGGACGACGAACGGATCCGCGACGCCGGTCCCGCCGGCCCGCGCGGGTTCGTGCCCACCGACGCGGCCTGGGCGGCGCTGAGAGGCGCCGACGGTGCGGAGTACCGGGCCGACCAGGTCACCCTGCTGCATCCGGTGGTGCCCGAGAAGATCCTGGCCATCGGCCTCAACTACCGGTCACACGCCGAGGAGTCCGAGTTGGACGTCCCCGCTGTCCCGGTGGTGTTCGCCAAGTGGTCGTCGTCCCTGATCGGGCCCGGGCAGAACATTGTCATCCCGCGGGAGGAGACCCGGCCGGACTTTGAGGGCGAGGTGGCGGTGGTGGTGGGCCACCGCACGTATCGGGCCAGCCGGGAGAACGCTCAGGACGCCGTTGGCGGCATCACCATCCTCCACGACGTCTCCGGGCGCCGGGCCCAGTTGGAGACACCCCTGCGCCAGTTCACGCTCGGCAAGAGCTTTGACACGTTCACCCCCATGGGCCCGGCGATCGCCTCCCCGGACGGGATCGAGCTGGACAACATCGACATCTCGACCCGGGTGAGCGGCGAGCTCATGCAGGACGCCAACACCCGGGACCTGATCTTCAGCGTGGTCGATCTGATCGTCTACCTGTCCGCCGGAGTGACCCTGGAGCCCGGGGACGTCATCGCCACCGGCACCCCCGGCGGCGTGGGCGACTCCCGCCGGCCGCCGCGCTACCTGCGGAAGGGCGACACGGTCCAGATCACCGTGGGCGGCGTGGGGACGCTGTCCAACCCGGTCGTCGCCGAGGGCTGAGGGCGCTCCCCGCCTTTGGCCGAGGGCCGGGGCCCGGCGGCGGCGGATCAGCTCAGGATGTCCCGGGAGCGCTGCATCGCGTCGGCCAGGTGGCGGCGGGTGAGCGTCTCGGCCCGGCGACCGTTGCCGGACTGCACTGCCGCCAGGATCTCCTCATGCTCGTCGGCGTCCAGGCCCATGCGCTCCGGGGTCTCGGACTGGCGCTCGTAGATGGCCTCGCCGATCCGGGTGACCCACAGGCGCTCGGCGAGCTGGAGCAGAAAGGGGTTGCCGGAGGCCTCCACGAGCGCCAGGTGGAACTCCCGGTTGGCCTCAAAGCTGCGGCGCACGTTGGGGATCGCCCGGCGCTGGGCGGCGACGGCGGTGCGCATGCGGGCCAGCGGCCGCGTGGCCGAGCCCTGAGCCGCCAGCCGGGCGGCACCGGGCTCAATCACCAGCCGGGCCTCATAGGCGGCGTGCATGTCGTCGCGGTTGACATCGGCGACCCGGGCCCCGCGGTTGGTGCGCATCTCCACCAGGCCCTCGGCGGCCAGGCGGCGCAGGGCCTCGCGCACCGGCGTGCGGGAGACGCCGAGCTCGTCAGCGAGGTCCTCCTGGTGGATCCGCGCCCCCCGCTGGAGGGTCCCGTCCATGATGCGCGCGCGGGTGGCCGAGTACACCTGGTCGACGACGCTGGCGATGGCCAGCTGCGCCGGGGGCGAGCTGGTGCTGTCCATGGGGTCAGACCGCGGCGGCGACCTCGGCGAGTGCGGCGTCCAGCGCTCCCACCAGCTCATCGACCTCGGCATCGGAGATGACCAGCGGCGGTGAGAAGGCGACCGAGTTGGCGTAGGGCAGGCTGCGGCCGATCACGCCGCGGGCCAGCAGCGCCTCGGTCAGGGCGCCCGCACTCGCCGGAGGCTGCAGGCCGATCGCCTGCATCAGGCCCTCGCCCCGGATCTCGGTCACGCCGGGCCGCCCCACCAGCTGGTCCAAGCCGGCGCGCAGGCGCTGTCCGGCGGCAGCCGCGCGCTGAGGTAGCTGCTCCCGGCGCAGAATCTCCAGGTTGGCCAGGCCGGCCGCACAGCAGGTGGGATGCCCGGCATAGGTGCCGCCGTGGGTGAGCAGGTAGTCCTCGTCGGCCTCCAGCCAGGACCGCACGCGGGGGCCGACGACCACGCCGCCGAGTGGTAGGTAGCCGCTGGTGACCGCCTTGGCGAACGTCATGAGGTCCGGCGTCACCCGGTAGTGATGGCTGCCGAACCAGGACCCCAGCCGGCCGAAGCCGGTGATGACCTCGTCGAAGACGAGCAGGGCACCGCACTCGTCACACAGCTCCCGCAGGCCCTCCAGGTAGCCGGGCGGGGGCGGGAACACGCCGCCGGCCCCGATCACCGGCTCGGCGAAGATGGCGGCGATCCGCTCCGGCCCGTGGTAGGCGATGGCGTCGCGCATCGCCTCCAGGCTGTCTCGCTCCAGTTGGTGCACGTCGCCGAGCAGGGGCCCGTACGGGGTGCGGTTGGCGGGCAGGCCGCCGATGGAGGTGCCACCGAACATGACCCCGTGATAGGCATAGCGCCGGCTGAGGAACACCGTGCGGCCCCCCTCCCCAGCCGCCCGGTGCCCGGCCCGGACGATCTTCATGGCGCTGTCCACCGCCTCGGAGCCGCCGTTGGTGAACAGCACGCGGGCGTCGGGGATCGGCTCCAGGTCCAGCAGCGCCTCGGCGAGACGGCGAGAGGGCTCGTTGGTGAACCGGCCGAAGGTGTGGAACGCGGCGATCCGGTCCATCTGGGCGGTCACCGCGTCGCCGATCTCGCTGCGCCCGTGGCCGGCGGCGCAGTACCACAGCGAGGCGGTGCCGTCCAGGTAGACGTTGCCCTCGGAGTCCCACAGGCGGCAGCCCTCGCCGCGGACGATTTCCAGGTAACCGCCGGCTTCCTTGGCCGGAGCGGCGAAGGGGTGCAGAACGCGGGGGACGGTCATCGGGCGGCCTGCCCGACTTCGCGCTCGGCCGCGTCCTCGTCCATGGTGAGCGCGACATGCAGCGTCTGCGCGGTCACCGCCGGTTGCTCGCCCACTGGCTCCATCTCCTCCTCGGACTGTACGACGTGATTCTCCAGCCGGCCGATCCCGTCGATCTCCACCGCCACCACGTCGCCCGGCTCCACCGGGCGCGAGTTGGCCGGCGTGCCGGTGAGCAGCACATCGCCGGGCTCCAGCGTGATCAGCCGGGCCACGTCGGCAATCTGGTAGGCGAACGGGAACATGAGGTCGGTACCGGTGTGCCCCTCCTGGACCAGCTCCCCGTTGACGAAGGTGCGCAGGGTGAGGTTCTCCGGGTCCAGGTCGGCGGCATCAACCAGCGCCGGCCCCAGCGGGCAGAACCCATCCTGACCCTTGACCCGTAGCATCGAGCCCCGGTCGGCGTGGCGGAAGTCATGGACGCCCCAGTCGTTGGCCACGGTGTAGCCGGCCACATAGTCCAGCGCCTCGGCGACCGACACGCCGCGGCAGCGGCGGCCGATGACCACCGCCACCTCCCCCTCGTAGTTGAGAAACCGGCAGCCGGCGGGCCGGACGACCGGCGCCCGGTGACCCGACAGCGACGAGGGCGGCTTCATGAAGTAGGAGGGGGTGGTGGGCAGCTGGGCCATCTTGTACTCCACCGCGCGCGACCGGTAGGTCAAATGCGTGGCGATGATCTTGGACGGGACGGCCGGGGACAGCCACCGCGCCACGTCGGCCGTGGCGAGCTCCAGATCCTCGGCGGTCACCGTGTCCCCGCTCAGGGTCCCCTCGTGAACCTGGCCGGCGTGCTCGATGCGAACGCGCTTCATGGCGTCACCTCCTCCTGATGCTGGGCCACCACGTCGACGCCGTCAACCGTGTAGCCGAACGTGAACCGGTAACCGCGCAGCATCTCGTGCGGAGCGATCGCCTGCAGGTCCTCCAGCGTGTCGTCGTAGAAGCGTAACTCCGCGCTGCCCTCCCAGATCGGCGTCGCCTCCCGGTCCCGGCCGCCGGCCCGGACCAGCTCAAACACCGAAGGCGTGGTGCCGCTGGCGGCCGGAAAATGGCGCGTGTTGTGCATGGGCGGATCGTTGACGGTGGGACCGCTCTCCGAGACGTGCTCCAGGGTGAGAACCATCCGCGCCACCTGGCGGTCGTTGGCCGCGCACGTGGCCCCGAAGCGCGCGCCCGGGTGCAGCTTGGGAGTGGCCTGGCCGGCGGCGAACAGGCGGGTCATGTGGATGGAGCCGAGCTTCTTGGGAAAGCCCTGGATCCACCCGCGGTACATGGCGAAGTCCTTGTCGACCCAGATGTAGACACAGCGGCTCACCGGCTGGCCCTGATACCGCGCGCCGACGACGATGAAGAACTCGCGGTACTGCGATTGAATGGGGTCCACGAGCTGATGGCCGTCCTCTGAGCACGACTGCCAGTCGGCGAAGATGGCGGCCACCGCGCCGGGATCCTCGGCGGGTTCCAGCTCGGCGGGCAGAAGGGCGGCGACGGCGTCGGGATCGGTGCGGTACTCGGCGATCAGGAAGTCGCCGGAGTAGTGCCAGGGCGGCGCGGGGACGATGCCGGCGCGCCCGTCGGGCGACAGGGGCGCGGTGTAGCCGCGCAGGCTCATACGGCCACGCCGGCCGCCTGCGCCACCAGCTGCTCGAACAGCACCCGCTGCTCGGGCTCGGTCATCTTCTCCGGATGCCACTGCACGCCGACGCAGGCCCAGTCGGCGCGCGGTTCGACAGCCTCGATCACCCCACCGGGAGCGGTGGCGGTCACCTCCAGCTCGCCCGGGTCGGCGATCTGGTGGTGGTGAATGGTGTTGACAGCAATCGTGTCCCGGCCGAAGGCGCGGTGCAGCCGCGAGCCCGGGACCAGCGAGACCGGGTGACGGGCGGTGAGGAGCTCCTCGGCCGACACCCCCACCAGCTCGGTGTGACCGTCGGTGGGCGGCGGCTGCTGGACGAGCCGGCCGCCGCTGGCCACCGCCAGCAGCTGGGCCCCGCGGCAGATCGCCAGCGTGGGCAGCCGGGCCGCGGCCGCCGCATGGATGAGGGCCAGCTCAAACGCGTCGGCGGCCGGGTCGTCACCGGCCACGTTCTCCCGGGCGGCTCCGTAGACCGCGGGATCGACGTCGCCGCCGCCGGTGAGCACCAGCCCGTCGGCCAGCTCCACCAGCTGCTCCGCGGCCTCCACCGGGTTGGCCGGCGGGCGGCCGACGAGCAGCGGCTGCCCTCCGGCGTGGCTGGCCCGGTCGGCATACGCCGGATCCAGCGTGTCCAGCACCGTCTGCTCACCCAGGAAGGTGGGGAGCGGCCGACGCCAGACGTTGACGAGGATCAGGGGACGAGCGGACATGGCAGCGCGGATACATTATGCGTCTCGCCGCGGCCGGGCAAGGGCAGCGCGAGCAAAGGGGGACGCATGGTGCGCCTTCCGTCCCGCGCTGCCGATGACCTCAGCGGGCCGCGCCGGCCGCCGGCGTGATCTGCGGGCCCATCTCCGCCAGCCGCTTGGCGGCGGTGACGATGGCGTCGGCATCGATGCCGGCGTGACGCAACAGCTCGGCGCCGGTGCCGGAGCCGGGCAGGTCCCTGACGGCCAGCTTGATGACCCGGGGGCGCTCGTCGGCATCGGCGAACGCGCTGAGCACGGCCTCACCGATGCCGCCCTCGCCCCAGTGGTCCTCGACGGTGACCAGGCGCCCGCCCGTGGCCGCCGAGGCGGCGGTCAGGGTGTCGACATCGATCGGCTTGACCGAGTACAGATCGACGACCCGCGCGTTGATGCCCTCCTCGGCCAGGATCTCGGCCGCCTTGAGCGCCTCGTGCAGGGTGACCCCGGCCCCGATCAGCGTCACCTGGTCATCGTCGGACTCGCGCACCACCCGGGCGCCGCCGATGGTGAACTCCTCGTCGGGACCGTAGATCGTCGGCACGCCGGAGCGGGTGGTTCGCATGTAGGAGATGCCGTCGTGGTCGGCCATCAGCTGGACGAGCTTGACCGTCTGGTTGGGGTCCGACGGATACAGAACGACCGAGCCACCGAGGGCGCGGAATTCGGCCAGGTCCTCCAGGGCCATCTGGGACGGGCCGTCCTCGCCGATCGACACCCCGGCGTGTGAGCCGGACAGGCACAGCTTGGCCTGGGAGATGACCCCCATGCGGATGAAGTCGTAGGCCCGGGACATGAAGGCGGCGAACGTCGCCGCGAACGGCGTCCACCCCCGCACCTGGAAGCCGACGGCCTCGGCCAGCATCATCTGCTC
This sequence comes from uncultured Solirubrobacteraceae bacterium, assembly GCA_963753235.1. GTDB lineage: Bacteria > Actinomycetota > Thermoleophilia > Solirubrobacterales > Solirubrobacteraceae > Palsa-465. Next base: position 768,183 of record CAVWBJ010000004.1, read on the forward strand.
GGCGATGTAGAGCTCGAAGTAGCGCTCCGGGCTGACCTTGAGCACCTCCTCCAGATGGGTGGAGTTGCCGACCTCGCCGTCCAGCGCGACGACGTCGCCGCGGCGCCTGACCAGCGCGGCCAGCCCGTCGCCGAACGCCTTGCGGGTGGGCACGGCGTCGCCGCCGACCTCATACGTGGGCAGCGGCGCCGACGGATCGGTGTCGAACCGGTGCGGAGTGCCGGCCGACTCGGGCTTGGCCACATCGACGTGGACGGGACCCACGTTGCCGAGCTCCTCGATCGCCTTGTCCGGATCCTTGAGCGGCTGGCCGTGCTTGCCCTCCTTGTCGGCGGTCTCCGACGCGCCGTAGCCCTTGACGGTGCGGGCGACGATCATCGTCGGACGCCCGGCGGTCGCCTCGGCCTCGGAGTAGGCGCGGTCGATGGCGGCGATGTCATGGCCGTCGATCTCAATCGTGTGCCAGTTGCTGGCGGCGGCGCGGTCGGCGTAGGCCCGCAGGTTCCAGCCGTGCATCGTCTCGCCGCGCTGGCCGAGCCGGTTGACGTCGACGATCACCACGAGGTTATCCAGGCCCTCCTTGCCGGCGTGCTCCACGGCCTCCCAGATGGAACCCTCGGCCATCTCCGAGTCGCCGCACAGCGTCCACACCCGGTAGGGCAGCCGGTCCAGCTCCCGGGCGCACAGGGCGAACCCGGCGGCAATGGGCATCCCCTGACCGAGCGAGCCGGTGGCGACATCGACCCACGGCAGGGCGGGGGTGGGATGGCCCTGAAGCCGGGAGCCGTACTTGCGGAAGGTGAGCAGCTCCTCGTCGGTGATGGCCCCGGCGGCGGCGTACATGGCGTAGACCAGGGGCGAAGCGTGGCCCTTGGAGAAGATCAGGTGATCGTTGTTGGGGTTCTCCGGGTTGTCGTAGTCGTAGCGCAGGTGGCGCGCCATCAGCACGGCCATGAGATCGGCCGCCGACATCGACGACGTGGGGTGGCCCGACTTGGCTGCGGCCGCGGCGCGAATGGAGTCGATGCGCAGGCGCTGGGCAAGCTGATGGATCTCTTCGTTGGTCATCAGGCCTTCCTCTGGTCGGAGCGGTTCACAGATGATGATTGCGCACGAACGGCGGCAGCCAAACATCGCGCGCGTGTATGGGTTTAACTAGCACCGCTTCATGGGCTGGCCGAAATCGGTTCGGGCTCGGCCGGCCTCCGGGTCACGGCGGCGCCCGCGTCCGGGTGCAGGCGCAGGGCCGCGCCGGTCGCCACCAGGGCGATCAGGGCCAGGAGCACAAAGCCGACCGCGTACGCGGTGGGGTTGCCGGGGAGGATCGATGCCAGCGGCCCGCCGGCCCGCAGCGCGATGGCGCCGAGCGGGACCCCCAGCCCCACCGACAGCTGCTGGGCGGTGGCCTGGAGGGTATTGGCATCTCGGATCTGTTCCGGAGGCGTGTCGCTGAAGGCGATCGTCGAGTAGCCGGTGAGACTCACCGAGCGCCCGACGCCGTTGAGCAGCGCCACCAGTGCGATCAGGACGAGCGGTGTGGAGGCGTGCAGCAGGCCGGCGGCGACCATGGTGGCCGCGGCCCCCGCGGTGGCGGTGACCAGGATGGGCCGAAACCCGAACCGGCGCAGCAGCGGCGTCGTCGCCGGCTTGATCGCGATGTTGCCGACGAACACACACAGGACGAGCGCGCCGGACTTGACCGGGCTCCAGCCGAACGCGTTCTGGAACATCAGCGTCAGCAGAAACGGCACCGCCATGATCGCCGACCAGAACAGCGAGCCGCTGCCGAGCGAGACCCGGAACGTCGGCACCCGGAGCGTCTGCAGGTTGACGAGCGGGTGGCGAGCCCGCCGCAGGTGCCGGACGGCGGCGAACAGCACCACCGTGGCCACGATCGCCCACGCGGCCACCTGGGCCCACGGGATGCGACCGAGTGACAGCAGGTAGGCGGTCCAGGTGGCGGCCCCCAGCCCCCCGCAGGCCAGGATCACCCCGGCGCGGTCCAGTGGTGCCGGCGCGGGGGTGGCCGGCGAACGCACCAGGCGCCCGGCGATCGCGAAGGCCACCACCCCCAGCGGCACGTTGATGAGAAATAGCCACGGCCAGGTGGCATAGGTGATGATCACGCCCCCGGCCAGGGGGGCGATGACGGGGGCGATGAGCGCCGGCCACACCAGCAGCGAGATGACCCGGAGCACGTCGCGCTTGTCGGTCCTGGCCAGAACGATGAACCGGCCCACCGGCACCATCATGGCGCCGCCGGCGCCCTGGAGCACGCGGCACAGGACGAGCTCGGCGAACGTGGAGCTGGCCGCACAGGCCGCGGAGGCGAGCGTGAACACGCCGATCGCCGACAGGAACACCGGCCGGGCTCCGTACCGCTCGGCCAGCCACCCGCTCAGCGGGATGAGCACGGCGAGCGTGACCAGATAGGCGGCGATGACCAGGCCCACCGACGTGGAGGGCACACCGAGCGCGCGGCCGATGCGGGGGGCGGCGGTGGTGACGATGGTGCCGTCCAGGTTCTCCATGAAGAAGCAGCCGGCGACCAGCAGCGCGGTGTTGCGCAGGCGCGGAGCGAGCCGGTCCGTCATCCGGGATACGACGCGTGCGTCATGTGGGGTACGACCGTGTTCCATACGCATGTGGGGGGGCGTACGATTAACCCATGACTTCGCTGGGCTTGGTGCTGCTGGTGGTGGGGGCAATCGTGGCCATCGCCGAGGCGCACTATCCCACGCACGGAGTGGCGGGCGGAGTGGGTGTGCTGATCCTGGCCGTCGGCGCCGCGCTGGCGATCAGCGGCCTGGGCGCGGGCGTCGTGGCCGGAGTGGCGGGCGGCGTGGTCCTGGCGGCCGCCGGCGCAGGCGCGCTGGCGCTCCTGCTCAGGCGCGGGATGGTCGTCCGGCAACTGCGGGTGCGCACCGGAGCCGAGGGCCTGGTGGGGCACATCGGGGTGGTGCGCAGCTGGACCGACGGCACCGGCAGTGTCGACCTTGACGGAGCGGTGTGGCGGGCGCGGCGCTCCGAGCAGCCGGGCGATGAGGTCCCGATGCTGCACTGTGGCGATCCGGTGGTGGTGGAGCGCCTCAATGGATTGACGCTATCGGTGCGTCCGGCCGAGGAATGGGAGCTTTTGTAATGGTCACCGCAATCGTCATCGTCGTGGTCGTCCTCCTGGCGGTCGGCCTGACCGCCCTGGCCAGCTCAGTGCGGGTGCTGCGCGAGTACGAGCGCGGCGTGGTGTTCCGCCTGGGCCGGGTGATGGACAAGCGGGGTCCGGGCCTGCTGTTGCTCGTCCCCCTGCTGGACCGGATGGTGCGGGTCAGCCTCCGCACCATCACGCTCACCGTGCCCCCGCAGGAGATCATCACCCGGGACAACGTCCCGGCGCGGGTCACCGCGGTCGCCTACTACCGGGTCATCGACCCCAACCGGGCGGTGACCGAGGTGGAGAGCTACCAGTCGGCGACCCTGCAGATCTCCCAGACGTCGCTGCGGTCCGTGCTCGGCGTGGTCGATCTGGACACGCTGCTCTCCGAGCGGGAGCACCTCAACAGCTCGCTGCAGCAGGTGATCGACACTCAGACCGAGCCGTGGGGGATCAAGGTGACCACGGTGGAGATCAAGGACGTCGAGATCCCGGAGCGCATGCAGCACGCCATTGCCCGGCAGGCCGAGGCCGAGCGCGAGCGGCGCGCCAAGATCATCAACGCCGAGGGGGAGGCCCAGGCGGCGACGCGGCTCGCCGACGCCGCCGACGTGATCGGCCGCAACCCGGTCACCCTCCAGCTGCGCTACCTGCAGACGCTGAGGGAGATCGGCGGCACCCAGAACTCCACCATCGTGTTTCCGATGCCGATCGACCTGATGCGCCCGATGGTCGACGCCCTGTCCGGCGCCGGCGCCGGCGCCGACGCCGACGCCGACGAGCCGACGCCGGTCCCGGAGGGGAGTGAGCCCGCGCCACCGCACCTGGAGGAGCACCTCCAGCACGAACTGGAGACCGGTACCGGCAACGGCGTGGCCGAGACGCCGGAGGTCGACCTGCCGCACCTGGTGGAGCCGTGAAGCGCTGGATGCTTCCCTGGCTGCTGCTGCTGGCGCTGCTGGTGGCGCTGCTGCTGGCGCTCACCAACTCCACCATCGTGTACGGCGCTGTGCTGATTGTGGTCGGCTGGATCGTCATCCCGCTGGCCCTCGCCCGTGCCCGCAGGGCGGGCTTGTGGCCGCGCAGCCTCGGCGATCGCTCGGACCCCAACCGGCGGCGGTTCTGGGGGATGTAGGGCGGGCACTCCGGGGCGGCGTGGGGCCGGCGCTCCGGGGCGGCGTGGGGCGGGCGCTCCGGGGCGGCGTGGGGCCGGCGCTCCGGAGGGTGTGAGGCCCCCGGGCCGGCGAGCGCCGCGGCCGGGCTAACCTCATCGGCCGGCCCATGGCAGTCCGCTCCGACATCCGCAACATCGCGATCATCGCCCACGTCGACCACGGCAAGACGACGCTGGTGGACGCGCTGCTGTGGCAATCGGGCGCGTTCCGGGCCAACCAGGACGTCGCCGAGCGGGTGCTGGACTCGATGGACCTGGAGCGTGAGAAGGGCATCACCATCCTGGCCAAGAACACCGCGGTGCGCTACGGGGACGTCAAGCTCAACATCGTCGACACCCCGGGCCACGCCGACTTCGGCGGCGAGGTGGAGCGCGGGCTGACCATGGTCGACGGGGTCCTGCTCCTCGTCGACGCCTCCGAGGGGCCCCTCCCCCAGACCCGGTTCGTGCTCCGCAAGGCGCTGGAGCGGCGGCTGCCCGTGATCCTGGTGGTCAACAAGGTCGACCGGCCGGACGCGCGTATCGACGAGGTGGTCGACGAGGTCTACGAGCTGTTCTTGGACCTGGATGCGGACGAGTCCCAGATCGACTTCCCCATCGTCTACTGCAACGCCAAGGCGGGGCAGGCGTCGCTGAACCAGAGTGAGCCCGGCACCGACCTCCAGCCGCTGGTTGACCTGCTGGTGTCCCACGTGCCGGCCGCGGAGTACGAAGAGGGCCATCCGCTCCAGGCCCATGTCACCAACCTGGACGCCTCGCCGTATGTGGGCCGGCTGGCCATCTGCCGGGTCCGCAACGGAGTGATCCGCCAGGGGGAGACGATCGCCTGGTCCCGGCATGACGGCTCCCTGGAGCGCGTGCGCGTGTCCGAGCTGTATGTCACCGAGGCCCTGGAGCGGGTGGAGGCGGCCGAGGCGGCCGCCGGCGAGATCATCTCGGTGGCCGGGATCCCGGAGATCACCATCGGCGACACCCTCACCGACATCGCCGATCCCCGGCCGCTGCCCGTGATCACCGTCGACGAGCCCTCGCTCTCGGTGACGGTGGGGATCAACACCTCGCCGCTGGCCGGGCAGGACGGCACCTTCCTGACCGCCAGCCAGCTCAAGGCGCGCCTGGAACGAGAACTGATCGGCAACGTCTCACTGCGGGTGCTGGACACCGAGCGCCCGGACGTCTGGGAGGTCCAGGGCCGGGGCGAGCTGGCCCTCGCCGTGCTGGTGGAGCTCATGCGCCGAGAGGGATTTGAACTGACCGTGGGCAAGCCCCAGGTGGTCACCCGGGAGATCGACGGCAAGCCCCATGAGCCGGTGGAGCGGATGAGCGTCGACACCCCCGATGAATACGTGGGCGTGATCACCCAGCTCATGGCCCTGCGCAAGGGCCGCATGGAGCAGATGGTCAACCACGGCACCGGCTGGGTGCGGATGGAGTACCTGGTGCCGGCCCGCGGCCTGATCGGCTTTCGCACCGAGTTTCTCACCGAGACCCGCGGCACCGGGCTCGTCCACCACGTGTTCGACCGCTGGGAGCCCTGGCACGGCGAGCTCCGCACCCGGCCCACCGGCTCGCTCGTCGCCGACCGGCGCGGGGCCGTGGCCGCGTTTGCCCTGTTCAACCTGCAGGAGCGCGGGACGCTGTTTGTGGAGCCGGGCGATGAGGTGTATGAGGGCATGATCGTGGGGGAGAATTCCCGCCAGGAGGACCTTGACGTCAACGCCGTCAAGGAGAAGCACCTGACGAACATGCGCTCCTCCACCGCCGACGAACTCGTCCGGCTCGTCCCCAAGCGCGAGCTGTCGCTGGACCAGGCCATGGAGTTTGTGCGGGCCGACGAGTGCGTGGAGGTCACTCCCCACTCGGTGCGGCTGCGCAAGGTGGTGCTGGAGAAGACGGCGCGGGTCAAGGCCGCCCGGGTGGCCAACCAGCGGGAGCGCGCCGGCGCGGTGTAGCCCGCCGGGCCCGCAGCTCCCGGCTCAGGCGGCGAGCTCCCGGCTCAGAGCCAGCCAGACCTCCCGGGACACCCCCATCCCGATGTGGGACACGTCGACCTCCACCTGCACCGAGGCCGGGTCCAAACAGGCCTGCCAGCGGACGATCTCGTCGCTGCAGGAGTAGACCGAGATGAACCGCACCTGCTGCGGGAAGACCCCCAACAGAGCATCGGTGGAGCGAGCGCAGCAGTCACCGGCGAAGCAGCTCCAGGAGAACAGGCCCGGGACACCGATGGTGCCGAGCAGCCCGACGCTGAGGACCGAGGGCCAGGTGCGGGCCCGGATGGCGAGCGGGTCGAGCAGGGGCGAGCCCAGGGTGACGACCGTGTCCACCAGGTCCGGGCGCAGCACGGCCAGCGCCCGGGCGATGGTGCCGCCGCGGCTCTGGCCGACGAGCAGCGCCGGGAGCCCGGTCCGCGCCACCGCCTGCTCCAGCCGGGCCTCCACGGCCGTCACAATCGGCTCCATGCAATCGACGTTCCAGCGGATCCCGCTGCGGGCCAGGGAGAAGCCGCCGGCGCGCAGCCACACCGCCAGCCGGGTCAGGCTCTGATCACCGGCCAGAAAGCCGGGGATGAGCAGAACGGGCCGGCCCTCACCCGGCGGGGGCGTGGGCCAGCGCCGGCGGTCGGCGGTGGACAGCCACTCGGCGGCCAGCCGCGGCCGCGGCAGCGTCAGCGGAGGCCCGAAGCGCGGCAGCGTGCTTGTGGCGATCTGCACCATCCGTGGGCAGCAAATCCTACAGGGCCGCCTCCCGGCGCCTGATTGAGGATCATTCCGAAACCCCATGCTCTGGTCCGGCCGCATCCACCCCTGCCGGTGAGCGCCGTGGCCGTCTCCCGCGGCGCGCCGCAGCGCCGCACCCCATGGCCGGCGCGCGCCGCCGTTCCGCTGGGGCTGGCGGTGGCCGCGTTCGCCATCGCGTTCGCCCAACGGCCCGGGCAGAACACGGGCGAGACGAAGATCAACCTCCACGTCGACCCGCTGCGGTTCCTGGCCGATGTGGCCTCGGTGTGGAGCCCCACCGCGGGCCTTGGCCATGTCCAGGGCGGCCAGTACTCCGGCTATCTGTGGCCGATGGGGCCGTTCTTTGCCCTCGGCCAGCTGATCGGCTTGCCAGCCTGGGTGGTGGAGCGGTTGTGGCTGGGCACGCTGCTGGCGCTGGCCGCCTGGGGAGTGGTGCGCCTCCTGGATGGCCTGTCCAATCGCCGCCGGGGCGTGGCCCACGCGGTGGCCGGCGCGGTGTTCATGGTCAACCCCTATGTGGTGGTGTTCACCGCCCGCACCACCATCTTCCTGCTCGCCTACGCCGCGCTGCCCTGGCTGATGGTCATCGCCCTCCGCGGTCTGAGCCAGCCGCGGCGGTGGTGGTGGCCGGCCGCGTTCGCGCTGGTGGTGACCTCCACGGGCGGCGGAGTCAACGCCACGGTCACCGCGCTGGTGCTGCTGGGGCCGGTGCTCCTGGTGATCTACGAGGTCCTCCTGCGCGACGTGCCGCCGGGGGCGGCCTGGTCGCTGGCCTGGCGAACGACGCTGGCCACCGGGGTGGCCTCCGTCTGGTGGATGGGACCCCTGGTGGTGCAGTCGCGCTACGGCCTGAACTTCCTCACCTACACCGAGCAGGTGGGGGCCATCTGGGCGACGACCAGCCTGACCGAGAGCCTGCGGCTCATGGGGTACTGGCCCTCATACCTCGGCGCTGGCTACGGGACCCGGCTGACCGCGTACTACCAGGACGCGGGCACCCTCCTGTTCAACCCGGGCGTGGTCGCCGCCTCCCTGCTGGTGCCTGCCCTGGCCCTGGCCGGCTACGTATGGACGCGCCGCTGGCGCTTCGGTCCCTTCCTCCTGGCCCTGGCGCTGGTGGCGCTGCTGATCATGAGCGTCGGCTACCCCACCGGAACCCCGGCCCGCAGCGGGGTCACCTTCATCTACAACCACCTCAGCGCCGTCCAGTTCCTGCGCACCACCTATAAGGCCGGGCCGCTGCTCGCCCTGGCGATCGCACTGCTGGCCGGCACCGGGTTCGCCGCCCTGTGGAGTCGCCTGCGCCGTCCGGCGCGCCCGGCGGCCCTCGCCCTCGGCGGAGCGCTGGTCGTCTTCAGCGCGCTGCCGCTGTTTGAGGGCCGGGGCCTGGAATTGACCTTCAACCGGGTTCCGCCGGCGTGGACGGCGGCGGGCCGCGCGCTGGACACCGGGCTCCCGCCCAACTCCCGAGCGGTGGTGCTGCCCGGCCAGGCGTACGCGTTCTACGCCTGGGGCGGGACCGTCGACCCGATCCTGACCGCGACCACGCGCCGGCCGGTGGCCATCCGCAACGTGCCTCCCTACGACGATCTGCACGCCGTCGACTACCTGTGGACGGTCGATGACCTGGTCCAGCAGCAGCGCCTGCTCCCCGGGCAACTGGGCCCACTGCTCAACCTGATGAGCGCTCGGGCGGTGGTCACCGCCACCGATGACAACGGCCGGTTGTCCGGAGCGCTGGCCCCGGAGCCGGCGGCGGCCGAGCTGAGGACCCAGGCCGGGCTCGGATCCCCCGCGCGTGCCTTCGGCCCGGTCCGGACCTTCGCCTCCCCGGCGACGACCGCCGACCCCCCGGCCCGGCTGGCCCAGGTCCGCATCTATCCCACTCCGGCCCGGGGCCTGGTGCGGATCGAGCCGCGGGGAATGACCACGGTCGTCGACGGCTCCGCGCAGGGTCTGGCCGACCTGGCGGCGCTGGGCGAGCTCCCCGGGAGCCAGTCCGCGCTCTTTTACGCCGGCGATGAGACGGCGGCGCAGATCCGGGCTCAGGCCCGGGCCGGCGGGGCCGTCGTCATCACCGACTCCAACCGCCGGCGCGCCTTCGTCGCCTCCCGGATCGGCCAGGACACGGCCTGGACGACGCCGGCCGCGCAGCCGTTCAGTGCCGACGCCGCCCTCCTGGACCCGTTCCCGGCGCGGGGGACGGCGGCCCAGACGGTGGCGGTGTTCGGCGGGGCCCGGTCCGTGGAGGCCCCGTACAACCCGGAGATCGCGCAGTTTCCGGCCTCCAGCCCGTTCGCCGCCTTCGACGGCGATCCGCACACCGCCTGGCAGGGAGACGCCACGCTCGATCCCTCCCAGGACTGGATCCAGGTCAACTTCGACCGGCCGCGCAACGTCCCGTACGTCGATCTGCTCCCGGACGCGTCCAACCCGCTCGTCCGGCTCACCCAGCTGCAGATCGCCGGCCGCACGTTCAGCATCCACCCTGGCTGGAACCGACTGGCGCTCGGCCTGCGCCAGGTCCCGTCGCTGCGGATCCTGCTCACCCACACCGCCAGCCGCAGCGCCAACCCGGGCGGCGCCGGCGGGCTGGCCGAGGTCCGCGTGCCCGGGTTGCAGGTGACCGAGGCGCTGCGGCCGCCCCTCCTCGCCCAGTCGGCGCTGCGCGGCGTCGACCTCCGGCGCACGCCGCTCAGCTACGTGTTTGAGCGCACCACCGCCCCGGCGCCGCTGCAGCGCGGCCCGGCGCCCGCCCGCGCCCTGATCCGCGGTGACCGCCTCCAGGCCGAGGCGGCGCTGACCGCCACCGCCCGGGACGGCGAGACCGGGATCAGCCGGGTCATCGATCCACCGGCGGCGCGCCGCTGGCAGATCAGCGGCCTGGCCACCGTGGCCCCCACCGCGCCCGATCCGACGCTGGATCGCCTGACCGGCACCGACACCGGCGGCGCCACGCTGAACTCGTCAGGGCGGCTGGAGGGCCTGCCCAAGTACCGGGCGTCCTCGGCCTTCGACGCCTCGGGCGCGACCGCCTGGGTGGCCCCGGTGGGCCCGTTTCAGCCGGCCTGGATCTCATGGACGACCCGGCGGGCGCAGACCCTGCGCTCGCTCCGGCTCCTGCGCTCCGCGCTCCCGGTGCGCTTCCCCACCCGGATCCAGCTGCGCCCGGCCGGAGGCGCGCCCGTCCCGCTCACCGTGAGCCCGGACGGCCGCGTGGCCCTCCCCCACCCGCTGCGGTCGACGGCCTTCCGTCTGACGGTCCTGGCCGCGGCCGGATCGGCCCGGGCGGCCGTGGGCGTGGCCGGGATCACCGGCCGCGGCGTTCCCCGGGCCACCGGGGGCGGAGCGGTGATCGGCCGGTGCGGGCAGGCGATGGCCGTCGCCGGGGGACAACGGGTGGCGCTGCGCCTGAGCGGCTCGGCGGCCACGTTGGACCAGGGTGAGCCGCTGACCGTCACCGGCTGCGGCGGAGCGGTGGCGCTGCCGGCGGCCCCCACCACGGTGGACCTGCCCGCCGGGCTGGTCCGGCCACTGATCATCCAGCTGCGCTCGCCGGCGCCCGCGCCGGTGGCGGTCAGGGCGGGGGGCGCCGGCGCGGTCCTGGCCACCGGTGACCAGGGCAACGGGTCCTACACCGGGATCCGCGTCCATATCACCGCGCCGGGGTGGCTGGTGCTCGGCGAGAGCTTTAACCGGGGGTGGCAGGCCAGTTGCAACGGACATCCCCTGGGCGCCCCCCGCGTCATCGATGCCTACGCCAACGCCTGGCCGGTCAGCCCCGGCTGCCGGAGCGTGTCGATCACGTTCGCCCCTCAGGGCGAGGTGAACGCCGGTTACCTCATCGGCGCCCTCGCCGGCCTCGTCCTGGTGCTGGTGCTGGTGTTCACCCGCCCCGGGCGCCCCCCCAGCGCGCCCCCGGAGCCGCTCCAGCCGCCGGTGGCGCTCCCCCGGCTCAGCGCCGGACGGGCGCTCACGGCCGGGCTGGCCTGCGCCCTGGGGTTCGGGTTCCTCTTCGCGCTCCGGGCCGGAGTGATCATTGGGCCGGTGACCGCGCTGCTGCTCTGGCGCGGGGTGGCGGTGCGCCGCCTGATCCAGGGCGCCGCCGCCCTGCTGGTGATCGCCGTGCCCGCGCTCTATCTGCTGTTCCCGGGAATCAACCAGGGCGGCTACGACATGGGGTACACGATCCAGCACCTCGGCGCCCACTGGGTGGCGGTGGGCGCGTTCGCCCTGCTGGTGCTGGCACTCCTGCGGGACCTCAGTACGGCCAGGGGTCCCCGGCCCGGTGGCCAAGCGCGGCGGCGACGCGCCCGCGGCCGCCCAGCAGCGCGAGCTTGATCGCCACATTACGGGCAAACCAGGGCAGCTGTGCCACCTGAGCGCCGGCATTGGCCAGGCGGGCGCGGCCGCCGAGGGGCGTCGCCAGGCGGCGGTACTCGGCCAGCGAGCGCGAGCGTCCCACATAGGCGTAGCGCCCACCGCCCAGGAGCCGCGCCCCGATGGCCAGGGTGACCCCGACCGAGGAGAAGGCGTCATGGATGAGCATCGTCCCCCCGGGCCGGACGCGGTCACCCCACCGGATGAGGTCCTGGAGAGCCGGCCGGAACCGGTGCGCGCCGTCGATGTACAACAGGTCGATCGGACCGGTCACCTCGCCGAGCGCGCCCTGGGAGGGCCGGCGCACGTGCCGGACCCGGTTGGCCACGCCGGCCCGGTCCAGGTTGGCGGTGAAGGCGGCCAGGTCGGCGTCCCCGCGGACCTGATCCGGCGCAAACTCCTGGGGACCGCGGTCTGAGCCGGCGTGGGGGTCGATGGCCACCACGGCGGCGTCCGGCGGGGCCGCCCGGGCCAGGACGATGGTGGAGCGACCGCGGAAGCTGCCGATCTCCACGATCGTGCCCCGGCGCGGAACCGCGCCGGCCCGAGCCGCCAGGCGCTCGGCCTGATCGGCCGACAGCCATCCCTCCACGTCCTCCGGCAGCACGCTCATCGCTTGAAGCGCAGGATCGGACGCTCCACCACGTAGTAGCTGGCCGCGGCACAGACCACCGCCAGGGCCAGCCCCAGGATGACGAGCGCCACCAGCGGCGCCCGGTGGGCCCCGGGGAGCCCGTGGAAGCTGCACCCGAGCATCGGCCCGGGCTGGCAGACCCAGATCAACAGCGGCTGGTGCCACAGGTAGATGCCGTAGGAGATGAGACCCAGCCAGGCCAGGACCCGCCAGCCGAGCACTCGGCGCACGGTATCGGTGCGGCCGGCCTCGGCCCCCAGCACGGCCGGCACCAACAGCCCCAACCCCACCGCCGCATACAGGACGTGACGAGCGATGTCCTGGGGCCCGGTGTACAGGAGCACCGGGTGCGAGCCGGCCCGGAGCAGCTGCGGACCATGCTCGGTCAGGCTGACGAGCACGTAGGCACCGGCGGCGGCGGCCACGCTGACCAGCGGGCGCCGGGCCACCAACGCCGCCGCCCGGGGCAGCGGACGCTCCTGCCAGTAGGCGCTGAGCACGGCCAGCGCCATCCCGGGCGCAAACCAATCCAGGTGGGTGGGCAGGGCATTGAGGACCCAGCTGAGCGAGCCGTGGGTGCGCAGCACGTAGCGGTAGGCCAGCGAGGCCAGCGCCAGCCCGGCGAGCACCAGCAGCTCGGCGCGCACCTGGCGCTCCCGGGGCAGGCGGCCCACCCCCCGGGCCATGCCCGCCGCATACAGCGGCAGCACCAGGTAGAAGGTGATCTCGATGCACAGCGTCCACGCGGGGGTGATCCCGTCCAGAACGTACTGGTCGCTGTAGATCTGGCCGAATCCGTAGAACAGCCAGAAGTGACCGCTGAATACCCCCGGGGCGCTGAGGAAGATCGCCACCAGGGTCAGGGCCAGCCAGTAGGCGGGCACGATGCGCAGGATGCGCCGCCGCAGGTACGTGGTCACGGCCGACCGCCGGGCGCCGTTGAGCCGCGCCGAGACGAACGGCCGGTACAGCAGGAAGCCGGAGATGGCGAAGAAGATGGCCACGCCCACCTCAGCGTGGGTGACCAGCCCGTGCACCGGCGTGACCGTGAGGCCACCGGCGTGGACGATGACCACGGCGATGGCCGCAATCGCCCGCAGCGAGTCGACGAGCGGGAAGCGGGGGTGCCCCGGCGGGGGCGCGACCGCCGGCGGTGCCGGCTCGGCGCCGCCGACGGGGCCGGTGCCGGACGGGGCGGCGATGACCGGAGCGGTGGCGGTCACCGGCGGAGTGTACGCGCGCGGATCGGCCTCAAGCCGGCATGGTGTCGCCCGCCACCGGCACCGCCGCCGGATCCTCGGCGTCGCTGACCGGCGGCTCCAGACCCGCCGCCGGGGCCGCCTCCGGATGGCGCCGGCGGCGCTGGTCGTCCAGCAGTTGCAGGGTCCGCCGCGCGGTGGCGTCCCAGGTGAACTCACAGGCGCGGGCGTGGGCGGCGCGGCCGAGCGCATCCCGGAGCGCAGGCTCGGCGAGGACCCGGCCGACCTTGGCGGCGAGCTCGGCCGGATCGTCGGCCAGGATCCCGGTGCGGCCGTCGTCGATGGCCTCGGCCAGCCCCCCCAACCGCAGCGCCGCGCTGGGCGTGGCACAGGCGCCGGCCTCGTTGACCGAGAGCCCCCATCCCTCCGCCGAGGACGTGGTGATGTTGATCCAGGCCCGCTGGAACAGCTCCAGCTTGTGCTCCTCGGAGACGTGCCCATGCATCCGGACCCGGTCACCGAGCCCGCGGGCGGCGATCTCGGCCTCCAGAGCCTCCCGGTGATCCCCATCACCGGCCAGCTCCAGCACCGCGCCCGGGTTGCGGGCCAGCACGTCGAGCACCACCTCAATGCGCTTGTAGCGCTTGAGTCGTCCCAGGTACAGAAGCGTCGGCTGCGGGGCGCGGCGGGCCGGGTCCGGCCGGTAGGCGCCCTGCTCCACTCCCAGGTAGGAGATCTCGATCTGGCCCGGATCGATGCCGTGGCCGGCGATATCCCGCGCCGAGGCCTGGGAGATGGTGAGAAACTGGGTGCGCCGGTAGAGCAGCCGCAGCGGAAGGGTCTCCAGCGCCAGCGCCGCCAGGCGGCCCTTCCCGCCCAGCTCCCGGACGTAGTGGTCGCGGTGGATGTGGTGGATGAGGGTGACGCGGGGCAGCGGGCACCACAGGGGCGTCAGGAAGGTGATCCCGTTGACCACCTCCAGGACGACGTCGGCATCAGGCACCAGGCCCCGCCACTGCCGGGCGATCGCCTGGGGGAACACCGTGGAGCGCCCGCCCACCCGGTGCAGGGTCAGCGCGCCGATCCGCTCACAGGCGGCGGCCCCGGGATATGAGCAGGCAATCACCGACACCCGGTGGCCCCAGTGCAGCCAGCGGGTGACCTGGGCGAACAGATTGGTGCCGGTGCCACCGCCCTGCGGGTGCGTCCAATCCCGGTCGGACAGGATGAGGATGTGCAGGGCCTCCATGCGAGCGCGCAAGTCTAATGGGGCTCCCGGGATGACACGATTGTGCCCATGAGCGACGACGCGGGCGGCTCCGGGACGGTGAAGCTGGCCTTCCCGCGCGCCGAGCTGCGGCGGCGCACGGTTCACGGCGTGCTGGTCAACGCGTTGTTCATGGGGGGTGCCGAGGCCCTGGCCCTGGCCCAGGGGCTGATCGTCACCGTGCTGCTGGGCCCGCGCCTGATCGGCCTGTACGGGATCGTGACCACCACCGCGGTCACGATCGCCGCCCTGCGCCGGATCGGCATCGACGAGGCGTTCGTCCAGCAGCGCGAGTCAGACCAGGAGGCCGAGTTCCAGCGCGCCTTCACCCTGGAGCTGGTGGTGGGGGCGGCGTTCTCGCTGGTGCTGCTGGCGGCGGCGCCGGTCGTGGCGATCGCCTACGGCGACGGACGGCTGCTGTGGCTGACGCTGGCCGTCGCCTACCTGCCGACGTTCTTCGCCCTCCAGGCCCCCACCTGGATCTTCTTCCGGGAGATGGACTTCCTGCGGGTGCGGACGCTCCAGGTGCTCGTTCCGGTCGTCACCTTCTGTGTCACCGTGCCGCTGGCGGCGCTCGGCCTGGGGGTGTGGAGCCTGGTCATCGGTCCGGCGGTGGGCAACGCCGTCGCGGTGATCGCCGGGATCCGGGTTTCGCCCTACCGGCTGGCGCTGCGGTTTGACCGGGACGCGCGGGCGCGCTACTTCCGCTTCTCCTGGCCGGTGTTCGTCGCCGCCGCCTCGCTGCTGCTCGTCCAACAGGGACAGATGCTGGCCTTCACGCTGCACGGCGGCCTGGCCGCCGCCGGCTACATCACGCTGGCGGTCACGCTGACGCGCTACGCCGACCGGGCCGATCAGATCATTGCCACCACCATCTACCCGGCGATCTGCGTCGTCCGGGATCAGGTGGGGACACTGCGGGAGATCTTCGTCACCTCCAACCGGGTGGCGCTCATGTGGGTGCTGCCGTTCTGCGGCGGGTTCATCCTGTTCTCGCCAGATCTGGTGCGGTTTGTGCTGGGCGCCAAGTGGCAGCCGGCGGTGCTGCTGCTCCAGGGCCTGGCCGGCACCGCCGCCATCCAGCAGCTTGGCTACAACTGGTTCTCGTTTTACCGGGCCCGGGGGGACTCCAGCCGGCAGGCGGTGGAGGCGGGGGTGAGCACTGCCGCGTTTCTGCTGCTGGCCCTCCCGGGGCTGTTTGTCTGGGGCGCCTGGGGGTTCATCGCCGGCCGGCTGGCCGGCGCCGGGCTCGTCCTGCTGGTGCGCCGGCACTACGTGCACCGGCTGTTGGGGGTGGAGCTGCTGGCCCTGGGACTCCGGGGGGCGGCCCCGGTGGCGGCCGCCGCCGCGCTGGTGCTGGCCGTCCGCGCCGCCGTCTGGTCCGGTCCGCGAACGCTGGGGCAGGCGGCGGCGGAGGTGGCGCTGTTTCTGGCGGTGAGCGGAGCCCTCACCTGGGCCACTGAGCGGCGGCTGGTGCGTGACCTGGTCGCTCAGGTCCGAGCCCGGCGGGCCGGGGGGGCGCTGGCCACCAGCACGTCGTAGTGGTACAGGTGGGCGGACAGCCGGTAATGGGCGGCGATCCAGCGATCCAGGGTGTGCACCCCGCTGGGGCGCCCGCGCAGGTTGGGCTCCCGCGAGGACGAGACCGGATCGGTCCAGCGAACAATGACCCGGGGGCGTGCCCGGGCGAGCTCGGAGACGATCCGGGCCTGAGCGGCCGCCCCGGTGAGCAGGCCGAAGTCCTCCGGCGTGGGGTTGTTCCGCTGGGTGAGCACGTAGATCAGCGGGTCGTCGTAGCGGACGAGGTCGGCGCGCCGCGGGACGACGTAGATCGGCTGCCCGGGCGCCACCAGGCCGTCGACGATGCGCACCACGCGGTCGATCGCGGCCGCCTCGGCCGGGGGCGCCTGGACCCCGTCGGCCACCGGCACGTGCAGGGTGGTGGCGGCCGGGGGATGCACCAGGGCCGAGAGCCGGTTGGCCGCGCCGTGCAGGAACAGGAGGGCGAGCAGCGCGGCCGAGCCCACGGCGGCGAGCGTCCGGGGCACCCGGCCGATGATCAGCCCCAGCGCGATCGTCACCACCACAAACAGCGGCTGCACGTGAAACTCGTCGGCGCGGCTGAACAGGTAGGCAAACAGGCCGGCTCCGGCGACGGTCAGCCCCAACAGGGGCGCGGGCGCCCGCCGATCTCGCCACCAGAACGCCAGCGTGGCCGCCGCCGTGACTCCGTAGCTGATCAGGACGATGAGGGGCACGTAGTAGTCAAGGCCCTTCTTGACCGCCTTGGCCAGCCCGGCGCCCGCCGGCGGGTGGTACTGGATGGGGAACGGCAACGTCCAGTAGCCCCGGGTGTGCAGTGAGTTGCCGATCAACGCCTGATACAGGCTGGCCGGTCCGTCGATGACGGCGAACGGGAGGTAGACGAGGACGATCAGCCCGGCGGCGGCCGCAACGAACATGACGGCTGTCCGGACCTGGCCCCCGGCGGCGAAGGTCACGGCCACCGCGGCCAGACCGTAGAGCGCAAAGTCCAGCCGGAAGGCGGCGGCGAGCGCCACCAGAACCGCCGCGCCGAGCGCCCCGCGCGGCGTCGGCGCGCCCCGGGTGGCGACGAGCAGCGCGAGCAGCCCGGCGAGCAGCGCCAGCGGGAACGGGTCGGCGCTGCGCGGCTCAGAGATCTCGCACGCCACCGCCAGCCAGACCACGAGCGCCAGCGGGCGGGATGGCCCCTCGGAGGCCAGCAGGTAGGCCACGAGCGCGATCCCGGCATCGGCCAGGACGCGGATGATCCGCCAGTGCAGCAGGCTGACCCCGAACAGCTTGAACAGGCCGGCCAGCAGGTACGGCTGGGCCGGCCCGTAGGCCCACAGAAAGTCCCGGTACGGAACCTGCCCGGCGGTGATGCGGCGGGCGGCCTGGAGCATGAGGCCCTCGTCGAACGGATCGATGCCGTTGCGCATGGAGAAGGCCGAGATGGCCGCGCCGGCGAGGAACAGCATGATCAGGATCACGGGCGCAGGCGACGCGCTCGCCGGCCGGGTCCGTCCGGCGGGGCGCACCGCTGGGTTGAGGTACGTCACGGCTGGCCAGCGAGCGTAGTCGATCCCTGCGATGCTGGGCGGGATGGCGCGACGGTTGGCTTCAGGGCTGGTGGCAGCGGGGGCGCTGGTGGTCTGCGCCTGGTTTGCGCTCGGCATACGCCAGTCCCATGACCTCAACCTGGCCACCGACATCCTGTCGGCGCGGGCTCCGCTGACCTCCGCCCAGGCGCGGCAGACCGCGGCCCTGCTGCACCAGGCCGCCGTGCTCAACCCCGACGCCGCGGTCGATCTGGCCCGGTCAGAGCTGGCCCTGCGGCGGGGCGACCGGTCCCAGGCGCGGGCCATCGCCCGGCGCGTCACCGAATCTGAGCCTCAGAACATCGACGCCTGGCTGGCGTTCGGCACCGCTTCGGCGCAGGACCCGCGCGGGTTTCAGCTAGCCCTCCGGCACCTGGAGCAGCTCGCCCCCACCGTCCGCCGCTGACGGCGTCTCGGCCAGCGTGACCACCATCCCGGCCAGGACGACGGCGATCAGCGTCACCGCGGGCATCTGCCAGTCCCAGTCCAACGGAGAATGCACCAGGTAGGCCACCAGGGTGGCCACTGGGCCGGCGGCCAGCGCCGGCTCCACCCGATGGGCCCGGGCGGCCGCCCAGGCGGTGCCGCCCAGGAACGCCACCAGGAGCACCACCCCCACCAGCCCGAGCTCGGCCAGCGTCTGCATCTCCAGGGAGTGAGCGTCCTGGGCGCCCTCGGTGACCGTCCGGTAGCGCAGCCACCACACCGCCCAGCCGCCGGCGCCGACGCCGCGCAGCGGCTCGGCGGCGAACGCCCGCAACGCGACGTCCCAGTAGGCGTACCGGTTGCTCTGCAGCGTCTCGTAGCGGGTGGCGCCCGCGGCCAGCGGCTGGGCGCTGGATTCCTTGCTGCCGACCACGATGGCCAGGGCCAGCCCGGCGCAGACCAGGCCGAGGGCGATCAGTGGCGCCCGCCGCGGCAGGCGGAGCGAGAGCTCGCGCTCGTCCTGGCGCCGGGCCAGGACAAGCTGCGTCCCGGCGGCGGCGACCATGATGATGACGAGCGCCGCCAGGGTGATCACCCCCTCCCGCTCCCGGGTGCCCAGCGCCCCGGACAGGGAGGTGATGCCCGCCGACGGCGCCGCCACCAGCGACGCGGCCAGACCAGCGACAACCGCCAGCCCCAGGCTGGCCAGCTGGGCCCGCTGGGGAGCGAGCACCACCAGCACCACCAACCCCGCGGCGCAGGCGAACAGGGCTCCCCGGGACACGCTCAGGTACAGACCCAGCCCGAGGGGCGCGGTGGCCGCGGCGGCGGCTAGGCGAAGACCGCGTGGCCGCCCGGCTTCTCCGGCGAGCCGGGCGCAGAGCACAAACCCGAGCGCAGCCAGCTCCCCCATGGCGTTCCAGTAGGTGAGCGGCTGCTCCAGCCGCCCCTGGGCACTGATCGACCGCTGAAAGTGCAGGAGGCCCGGGAGCAGGCGCCCGGCGAGTCCGTAGCCGATGACGATCACCGTCCCGGCCGCCAGCCCGGGCTCCACCCGGCGCTGGATCCCCCGGCCGCGCAGGAGCGCAGCGGCGGCCAGCAGCCCCCCCGCGTACAGCATCGCAATCTGCCCGGCCCCCCAGGCGCTGCCGGCGATCGGCGCCCACCCGGTCGAGGCCAGCGTCCACAGGGCGAAGGCCAGCAGCCCGCCTGCCGCCAGGAGACCCGGACGGCTGCCCGGCCACGGCCGGCGGGTGGTCAGCGCGGCGCCCGCCAGGAGCAGCCAAGCCACCAGCCCGGCCCAGACGCGGGGCGTCTGGAAGTAGCCGCCGCTGAAGAAGGCCAGCGCGGTGGGTCCGGCGAGCAGGATGACGGTTCCAGCGGTTCTGACCACCCGTTGCGCCATCGAACCAGCGAACCCCGGTCAGCGCTGGCGGGCGTCGCCGGCGGCGCGCCGGATCAGGCGTGCGGCGGGGAGCGGATGGCGCTCCGCAGCGGGGCCGCGGGACTCCTCGGCGTAGGCCGCCTCCACCTGGGCCAGCATCCGCCGGCGGAAGGTGGCGACGTCGAACCGGGCGGCATTGGCGCGGCAGGCGGCGGGGTCGACCGCGGCGTCATCGAAGCCCAGGACCGCCGCCAGCAGCTCATCGGGGCCCCCGGACCACAGGCAGCCGGTGACGGCCTCCTGGACGGTCTCCAGAGCCCCACCCCCCCGCCGCGCGATGACCGGGCGTCCCGACGCCTGTGACTCCACGGCGGCGATCCCAAACTCCTCCACCGACGTCTGCACCAGCGCCCGGGCCGCCTGGAGCACGGCGGCCACCCCGGCGTCCGGGAGCCGGCCGGCGAACGTGATGTTGGATCCGGCCGCTCGGCGCAGCCGGCGGTAGTCCGGGCCGTCGCCCACGATGACGAGCGGGCGCCGCAGCCGGTTGAACGCCTCCACCGCGACGTCGATGCCCTTGTGGGGCATCAGCTCGGAGATCACCGCGTAGTAGTCGCCGACCCGGCCGGGCGCGAACCGGGTGGTGTCGATCGGCGGATGGACGATGTGGGCGTCCCGCCCAAAGTAGGCACGGATCCTCTCCTGGGTGGTGCGCGAGTTGGCCAGGTACCGGTCCACCCGCTGGGCGGCGATCCAGTCCCACTGCCGCCACCACCGGAAGATCTCGCGCAGGGCGGTGCGGGTCAACCCGGTGCGGGCCCGGGCCAGCGTCTGCTCCCGGTCGTTCCAGGCATAGCGAAACGGGTTGTGACAGTAGCTGACGTGGAGTGAGCCCTCGGCGGGGAGAACCGCGTGGGCCCAGGCCGACGAACTGGAGACGACCAGGTCATAGCCGGACAGGTCGAACGATTCGATCGCCGACGGGTACAGCGGCAGCCAGGCTCGAAACGTCCGGGCCGACGGCCGCAGACGCTGGACGAACGAGGTGTGGACGCGCCGACCGGCAAACCGGCCCTCGGTGCCGGCCTCGTCGTAGACCGCGGTGAACACGTCCGCGTCCGGCCAGAGCCCGCACAGCTCAATGAACACGCGCTCGGCGCCGCGCAGATCCAGGAGGAAGTCATGGACGAGGGCGATCCGGCGGCGGGGCGGCGATCCTGGCGCTGCTTCTCTCAAGAGCGGGCAGTCTAAGCGGCGGCCGGGGCGGTCGCCATTACGCTCCCGGGCGGCGTGGTCCTGTTTGTCGCCTATTCCGGAATCCTCGGCGGGGCCGAGCGGCTGCTCGTGCAACAGGCGGGGGGGCTTGACGGCGACCGCGTCCTCGCCTGTCCGCCGGGGCCACTGGCCGACGCCGCCGCAGCGGCCGGGGTGCCGGTGCTCCTGGTTCCGGTGCGCTCGCTGCGGCTGAGGGGTGGGTGGCGGACGCCCGTGAGCGCGGGAGCTGACCTCATCGCCCATGCCCGAGAGATCAGCCGCCTGATGGGGCGCGTGGACGCCAACCTGGTGGTCGCCTGGGGCATGCGCCCGGCGCTGGCGGCGGCGGTCGCCCGCGCCCCGTTCCTGTTCCAGCACAACGACCTGCTGCCGGGGCGGTGGGCGGGCGGGGCGGTGCGGGCCGCCGCCCGCCGGGCCCGGCGGGTCACCGCCCTGTCGGAGACGATCGCGGCCGAGCTGCCGGCGGGGGCGATCGTCATCCACCCGGGGATCGACGCCTGCCCGGACCCGGCCGCGCCGGCGCAGCCCCCGGAGGTGCTGGTCTTGGGCGCGCTGGTGGACTGGAAGCGGCCGGACCTGGCCCTGGAGGCGGTGGCGCTCGCCCGGCAGCGGCTTCCCGCGCTGCGCCTGCGCCTGGCGGGAGCCCCGATCGGCGGCGACACCCGGACACTGGAGCGGTTGCGCGCGCGGATCCGCAGCCCTGATCTCGCCGGGGCGGTGGAGCTGGCCGGCCACCTGCCGGACCCGCGGCCGGCCCTGGCCCGGGCGTCCTGCCTGCTGCACTGCGCACCCCGGGAGCCGTTCGGGCTGGCCGTTCTGGAGGCGCTGGCCGCCGGCCGGCCGGCGGTCGTCCCGGCCGCCGGCGGTCCCGCCGAGATCGTCGACGCCTCCTGCGGGCGGCTGTACCGGCCCGGAGACGCCACCGCGGCGGCCGCCGCCCTGGTGGAGGTCCTGGGTGACCCGGGGCTGACCGCCGAGCTGGGCCGCGGCGGCCAGCGCCGGGTCCGCGCCCGGTTTGACCGGGCGGCGGCACGGGAGAGCTTTGCCGCGGTGGTCCGCGCCGCCGGAGGTGCGCCGCGGCGCCATCCGCCCGCAGGTCCGGCGGCGATCGTCACCGTGACCCGCAACTCGGCTGCCGACCTGGGCCGCCTCCTGCGCTCGGTGACCCGCCACCTGCCCGAGGCCGAGACGGTCGTCGTCGATTGCGCCTCCTCAGATGAGAGCGTGGCCGTGGCCGGCGCGTTCCCCGGAGTGCAGGTGGTCGCCCTGACCGAGAACGTGGGCTACGGCCGGGCCTGCCACCGGGGGCTGGAGGAGGTCCGAGCGCCGGTGACGGCGCTGCTTAATCCCGATGTGGAGCTGATCGACGACTCGCTGCGGGTCCTGCTCGCCGAGGCGGTGCGGGCCGATGCCCCGAAGCGCCTGCTGGCGCCGCGTGTGCTCAACCGCGACGGGAGCATTCAGGACACCGTTCACCCGCTGCCCGGCTCGGCCGCCGAGCTCGTCCGCTCGCTGGTGCCGCCGTCGGCGATCCCCGGGCGCGCGGGGACGACGCTGGCGCCGTGGCGGTCAGGGGCGCCGCGCCGGGTGGGCTGGGCCGTCGGCTGTGCCCTGGTGGCGCAGACCGCCACCCTGCGGGCGCTCGGACCATTCCACCCCGAGCTGTTTCTCTACGGCGAGGACCTGGAGCTGGGGCTGCACGCCCATGAGCGCGGGATCGATACCTGGTTCTGGCCGGCCGCCCGCGTCATTCACGCCCGGGGGCATTCCACTGCGCGGGAGTTTGGCGGCGAGGCGTTCCAGCGGCTGGCCCAGGGCCGGCATGACGCCGTCCGGCTCCGGCGCGGCCCGCGGCAGGCCGCGCTCGACGATGCCGCGCAGGTGCTCACGTTCGCCTCCCGGGGTCTGCTCAAGCGAGCCCTGGGACGATCGGCCGCGCGCGAGCGCCGGCAGCTGGCGGCGGTGCGGGCGCTGCCCCGGACGCGATGACCCCCCGGCGCCGCCGGATGGCGCTGGCGGTGGCCGGCGTGCTGCTGGCCGGAGCGGCCATCGGCGCTGTGGTCGCCGAGACCTCCGGACCCGCCCGGACGGCCGCGCCGCCGGCGCCGGCGCAGCCGGCACCCCCGCCGCTGCGAGCGGCGCTGCCCCCGCCGAGCGGCGGCCTGGCCGTGGGGATCAACGTCAACCGGCTGTTCAACGACTTCACCTACCCGCCGGCACAGATCGCGGCCCAGCTGGCGGCGGTTCAGGCCACCGGGGCCACCGTCGCCCGCAGCGATGCCCTGTGGGAGGCCACCGAGCCCCACCCCCCGGAGGGCGGCCGCCACCAGTACGACTGGAGCTTTGACGATGCCATCGCCGGCTCCCTGGCCGCTCACGGCCTCACCTGGCTGCCGATTTTGGACTACTCCGCACCCTGGGCGCAGTCGATCCCCGGCCAGGACCACTCGCCGCCGCGCCACGACGGCGACTACGCCGCCTATGCCGCGGCGTTTGCGCAGCGCTACGGACCCGGCGGCGTGTTCTGGCGCGCGCATCCGCAGGTGCCCGACCGGCCGGTGCCGACGCTGGAGATCTGGAACGAGCCTGACCAACCGGAGTTCTGGAAGCCCGCCCCCAATGCCGGTGCCTACGCGGCGCTGTACCTGGCGGCGCGGACCGCGGTCGACGCGGTGGACCCGGGGATCCGGGTGATCATCGGCGGGCTCACCGACCCGCCGGGTTTTCTCCCCCAGCTCCTCCGGGCGGCGCCCCGGCTGGACGGCCACATCGACGGCGTCGCCATCCACCCCTACGGGCGACCTGAGACCGTCGTCAGCAAGCTGGTGGCCGCCCGGGCCACGCTGGACCGCCTGGGCCTGGACCGAGTGCCGCTGTACGCCACTGAGTTCGGCTGGACGACGAGCCCGCCCGGCGCGCTGGACTACGTTCCCGCCGCCCAGCGTCCGGGCGACATCACGTCGGCGCTGACGCGCCTGGGGCAGGCCGGCTGCGGCCTGGCCATGGCGGTGCTCTACACCTGGGTCACCCCCGGCGGAGACCCGGGTGACTCGCAGAACTGGTACGGCATCGCCAACCCATCGCAGCCCGCCGTCGGGACTCCCGACACGGCAGCGTTCGCCGCCGGGGTGCGCGCCGTCGCCGGCGCGCCCGGGCCCGCCTCCACCGCCTGTCGGTAGCGCCGGTGGCTCAGTGGATGCAGCGGGTGGCGACCGCGCCCTTGGCCCGGCAGCCCTCCAGCGCCAGGGCGCCCCGCCGGAACACGGCCAGCGCCGGCTTGGCGGTGACGATGCCGTCGCGAAGCTTCAGCAGGCCGGAGAAGTTGAAGTCCGACGCGCCCCGCGACTCCGTTCCCAGCCACGTGTACCAGTCAAAGCCGGCCAGGCCGAGAGCTGTCCGGGCCCGGCCCAGCAGGGGCAGCAACGTGGCCAGGTTCCGGGTCTGGCCGGCCTGAGTGGTGTCGAAGTCGTAGTGCACCTGGCCCTGACCGACCGAGGACGGCCAGCTGAGCTCGGTGGCCAAAAGCGGCTTGGCCCGGTCGCCGTGCTGATTCATCACCCCGCGCATGAACCCCAGGAAGCGGATGACGTTGGCCGGCTGCTTGGTGTAGGCATCGGCCGCCACCACATCGAACAGTCCCCGGGCGCCGTGGACCCGGTAGATCTGCCTGAGCCCGCTCCAGGCGTACCCGGTCAGGGCGGCAAGCACCACCTTCGCGCCTCGGTCCGCGCGCTTGATCGCGGCGTGGGCGGCCCGAAGCAGGGTCACGTAGGTGGGAGCGAACGGGGGGTTCCAGTAGGCGGTGACATCCGGCTCATTCCAGATCTGCCACTCCCGGATCGGCACGGGCGGGATCGACGGGTTCTGGGCCCAGAAGCTCCCCCGCGGCCCGTAGCGGCCGATGAGCGCCGTCAAATACGCGCCGTAGGGGCCGGCGGAGCGGGGCTGCGGGATCCCGCCCGCCGGGTTGGTATTCCGGCGGGCGTCCCAGGACGGCGCGTAGAGCACGGTGGGCAGAAGCGACAGGTGACGCCGGGCGGCTGCGGCCACGATCGGATCGGTGGCGGCGAAGCTCGTCGGGACGCCGCGGATCTCGGTGTACTGGGCGCCGGCGGAGGCGGGCACGTCGGCGGCGGTGGCGTAGGGCTGCGCCGCCGCCCAGCTGAACGCCACCCGGATGGTCTGCACACCGCTGGCCACCATCAGCTTCATCTGCTGGTCGACGTTGACTCCGGGCAGGCCATCGAACAGCGGGGCATCGGCGTTGACCCCCACAAAGCCCGCGGGCACCCCGGGCGGCTTGGCCCGGTGGTGCCGGCGCGCGGCGGCCCGGGCGACGCCGGCCCAGGCAAGGAGGCCCACCAGGACGACCCCCAACACGGGTGTCCAGCGCGGACGGGAATTCCGGGAGGTCCGGGTGGTGAATCGGGTCATGGCGATCGGCTCAGGTGCGGTGAACGCGCCGGCGCAGGGCGATGCCTCCGGCCACCAGACCCGCTCCCAGGCCGGCCGCCAGCCAGCTGTCATAGCCGGTGAACGGGAGCGTCGTGGGGCGGGCGGGGGTGGCGGTGGTGCCGGAGCCGGCGGTGCCGGTGGCGGGCGCGGCGCGTGGCCGTGGCCGACGGTGCGGGGGTCACGCTGGTGGAGGGCGCCGGGGCGGGGGTGGTGGCGGTGAGGGTGGCGGTCTGAGTGCCACCGGTCTGGGTATGGCTGGCCGGAGCGGGAGTGCCGGCAAACGGGTCGGTGTACTGCTGATCACCGGCCGATCCTCCGCCGGCGGCGAGCGTGGCCGCCGGCACCGCCAGGGCCAGGGCGGCCAGCAGCGCCAGGCAGGTCAGCAGGCGGCGGGAAACGGGCACGGCGACGAGTATGGCAACCGCGCTGTTTCGCCGCATCAGAGCCCCTCAAACCCCGCTTTTGCAGGATCTCTTGCAAGGCAGGACGTGAAGGACCCTCGCCGACGTGGCCGTGTTAGGGTGGCACCGCTTCGCGGAGCCCCTGCTGCGGAGACCCATTCTGAAGGCACTGGATGCGCCGCCCATCGTTCCCGGACGCGCCTGCTTGCGCACGCAGGTCGACGTGTCCTCGTCCCCGTCTCCTCCCCCAGACATGAGCCACTCACTCGCTGCCGCCGCCCACAGCCGCCTGGTGCGCGTCGTCGCCCTGATCGGCCTCCTGGCCGCCCTCCTGGGCACCAGCCTCACCGCCGCCAGCTCCGGCGACCTGCAGAGTCAGATCGCCGCCACGCGCTCGGCCGCCGACGCGCTCAAGCAGCAGATCGCCTCGGACTCGCAGCAGATTGCCACCACCGCCCACGGGATCGCCTCCGCGCAGGCGCGCCTGGACACGATCCAGAGCCGCCTCGACACCCGGATCGCCGAGCTCAAATCGGTGCAGGCCTCGCTGATCGCCGCCCGTGACCACCTGGTGGCTCTGGAGAATCGGCTGCACCTGGCCACCCAGGCGCTGGCGGCCAATCTGGTCGCCACCTACGAGGGGTCGCCGCCAAACCTGACCACGGTGCTCCTGAACTCGCACGGCTTCAACGACCTCCTGGATCAGATGTCGTTCATGCAGCGGGTCGCCCATCAGAACGCGGACATTGTGGGGATCACCCGGACGGCGCGCGCCGAGGTGGTCCGTGAGGCCGAGCGGCTGGCGACCCTGGAGGCGCGGGACCGGACGCTGGCCAACCAGGTCCTGGCCCAGCGCAACCAGGAGGCGGCGCTGCGGGCGGCGCTCATGCGCCAGCAGCTGTCGCAGATGGCCGTCCGGGCGCACACCCGCAACCAGTACAGCTCGGTCAGCGCCCGGCTTGGCCACCTCCAGGCCCGGCTGAATGCGATTGAGGCCGCGGCGGCCCGCGCGGCTGCGGCGGCCGCCACCACCGGCAACGCCAACGTGGGCGGGATTGCGGTCAACACCGGCGGGATGGTCCAGCCGCCGGCCGGCGCCCCCGAGGCGGTGCGCCAGATCATCGCCGCCGGCAACGCCATCGCCACCCTCCCCTACATCTGGGGCGGCGGCCACGGCTCCTTCCACGCCAGCGGCTACGACTGCTCTGGCTCGGTCAGCTACGCCCTGGCCGCGGCCGGCCTGCTCAGCTCACCGATGGTGTCCGGCGACTTTGAGAGCTACGGCGACCCCGGCCCCGGCCGCTGGGTCACGATCTACGCCAACGCCGGCCATGTCTGGATGGACGTGGCCGGGTGGCGGTTTGACACCGTGGCCCTGTCTGAGGGCGGCACCCGCTGGTCCCAGGGCGGCGGAGAGTTCTCCGGCTTCGTCGTCCGGCACCCGCCGGGGCTCTAGTCCCGCGAGGCGGGGTCCTGGCCGCCTCTGCGCGCAGTGAGGCTGGCGCACAAATCACGGCAGTTGTGCCAGATCTGATAACCGGTGATGGGGGCGCCGGTCGGTCGGCCGCCGGCATCCCCCCCGCCCAGCGACGTTGGCTACAAAGCTTCCCTCTGCGGCCACATTTGCCGCCGGCGTGGCCAGATCGACCCCGCGGCAGCGCCCGGTCATCTCGGTGGGCCAGGTTCGTTTGTCACTTTCTGATCACCGCGGGCCGGGTGCGCAGGTTGTGCGACCGCCTCAGAGGACGCACAACCTACCCGACCCCGTCAGCCCGCGGTCACTGCGTCGTTGACGGGACGGACGCCGCCGGTGTCCCCGGACCGGGAGCGGCCCGCGGGATGTGCCGCGGCGGGACGGGCGGCCGGCCGGGCCTGGCGCTCGTCCGGACCGACGGCGTCCTGCGGACGCCGGGTCGTCACCGGGCGCGCGTTGGGGCCCTCCTCGGTCAGGTACCGGGTGGCCAGAAGGGCGAGCGCCGGCACCGCGACGATGCCGATCATGGCCAGGAACCAGATCTGGCCGGCGTCGGTCCCCTCGCCCAGGGCGTGGCCGAGGCCGAACAACCACAGGACGGCGGTGAAGCGGTGCAGCTTGCGCCAGCGCTTGGAGCCGATCCAGCGCCGGGCGTAGTAGCTGAGGCCGAGGATGGCGAAACCCCAGCCGGCGATGATGCCCAGCGAGGTCCAGACCGTCTTGTAGCCGGAGACAAACGGGATGGCGATGTCGATGATCGTCGGATGCAGGAACTGGTCGCCGAGGAGCGTGACGCCGTGGACGACGATGGCGACGATGGCGGCCAGCGACAGGACCTCATGGGTGGCCAGGAGGTCCGGTCCGCGCCGGCGCATGAACTTCAGGCTCATCACCAGGCCCAGCGAGACCGCGAGGCTGGCGAGAACGAGCGCGACGATGCC
Source organism: uncultured Solirubrobacteraceae bacterium (assembly GCA_963753235.1). Classification (GTDB taxonomy): domain Bacteria; phylum Actinomycetota; class Thermoleophilia; order Solirubrobacterales; family Solirubrobacteraceae; genus Palsa-465. The sequence continues at coordinate 796,207 of CAVWBJ010000004.1, forward strand.
CGCCGCGCGGCTGGTGATCCAGAACAGGTGTGGAGTTGCGTTGACCATTGTGCGGACAACAATGACGGCCGTGCCGCAGACGGACGTAGGGTCCGGCTAAGAACTCGGTGAGAGCGTCGGCGCGAGCCGGGCGGCGCGAGCGTCAGCGGGCGGCGGCGGCGTGAACCAGCCGGGCCGCTGAGACCTGCTTGGCCATGGAGGAGGTGAAGCCGGCCGAGGACCCGCGGTAGGTCACGGTGAAGGCGGAGTCCCGCGCGGTGAGCGAGGACGGCGTGGCCGTGGCGAACGCCGCGCTGGGGCCGGCGCCGGAGATGAACTGCCGGCCGCCCTCGGCCAGCGTGATCTTCGTCGTCGTCCACCTGTGGTCGTCGATGGTGCCGGCGTGACCGGCCGTGGTGGTGGCGCGGGCGGCGGTGAAGCCGGTGGAGCCGAAGTTGGCCAACGGCAGGGTCTGACACGAGTTACTGGAGCAGACCGACGGCGCCTCCACGATCCACTCGGCGGAGGTGGTGTCCAGAACCGTGGCCCGCAGGCGCTTGGTGAACGATCGGTGCTGGGTGAGGTTGGCCAGCGTCAGCGTCACCTGGCGCCCGGCGACCGACACCAGGGCGCGCACGCGGTCGCCGGCCCGGACGGGGACGCGGATCGTCTGCGAGGCCGCCGGCACCAGCTCATACCAGGCACTGGAGCTCTCCCGGCCGTCCGCGGTGCAATCGGCCTCGGTGCCGATCTGCTCCAGGGCCTGGGAGGAGACGCTGTAGCCGCCGATGCCCACCCAGACCGACGAGTACGTCGGCTGACCCGGCGTGCAGGTGGCGGTCGGCTGGGTCCAGGTGCCGAGCACCCTCTTGAAGCTGACGCGACTGTGATGGACGGCGTATCCGGCCCAGTTGGAGCTCTGGCTGGAGTCGGCCGAGGCGGCCGGTGCCGCCAGCAGCGCCAGCCCGGCGGCGAGCGCCAGAGGGAGCAGACGCAGTTTCCGTATCGATCTCATCGTTGACCCGCGGCGTCAAGAATGGCGGAGGCCCGCCCCTGACAGTCGTAGAGCGTAGCCGTGCCGCTGCCGGTGTTCATTGTGTCGGCACGACAGGCCCGTTCCACAACCCTGAACGCGGCCGCGCTGCCCTGACGTCCGTCGCTGGGACCGGCGAAGCGCTGCCCGCTCTGGGCCAGAATCCAGCGCAGCCGGTCGGTCCGGACCTCCATCGCCAGCCATTGAGGTGTCACCGAGCTCTCCCGGCCGGAGAACCCGCCGAGTCCGGCGACGTTGGCGTCCGAGGTCAGGATCGCCTGCGCGGCGCTGCTCTGGCTCTCCACACCGACCGTGCCGCCCCCGTGGGCCCGGGCATAGCGGGCGGCCGCGGTCAGATCGGCACTGTCGCCGCCGAATCCGCCGGGGCCGCCCGGTCCGCCGAAGCCACCCTGAGCGCCGAAGCCCCCCCGGCCGCCGAACCCGCCGGCCCCGGTGCCGGACAGCCCCCGGATCCGGGGAGGCAGCGTTGAGGAGGAGATGAAGCGCTTGGCTCCGGGCGCGGGGACGCGGGGCAGCGCGGGGTTGGCCGGGCCACCGCCGGCACCTCCGCCGGGAAAGCCCTGACCGCCGCCGCCCGGGAATCCGCTCCGGCCCGGGAACCCACCTGGACCCCGACCGCCGGGACCGCCGAAGCCGGCGCTGGCCGGACCGCCCGCCGGGAACGTGCTGCTGGTGGCGTGGCCGAGGGTGTCCAGCGCCCAGGTGGCCGGGGCGGCCAGCAGCGCCGCCAGGGCGACGCCCACCACGGCCAGGCGCGCCCGCCTCGGCAGCCGGACCAGCAGCAATGCCGCACAGGCCGCGCCCGCAATCACCATCACCGGCGTGGCCCAGGCCAGCTGCCCGGTGAGGTTGCCCAGGACCACCAGCTCGGTGAACACCCCGCCGGCGATCAGCGCCGGCCCCAGCCACCGCGCCCGGCCCGCGCCGCTCGCCACCTCGCCCACGCCCGCGCCCGCCAGGGCGGCGGTGAACGGAGCCAGGAACGACACGTAATAGGGGTGGAAGATGCCGGAGGCATAGCTGAACACCAGAGCGCTCACCGCAAACGCGCCGCCGACGGCGATCAGCCAGCCGGTCCGCGGATCCCGCCGGCGCAGGCGGGTGAGCACCAGCAGCGCCAGTCCAGCCACGATGGCCACGCCGATCAACCAGCCCGCCTGGTCGCCGAGACCGGCATCCAGCAGCCGGGTGATCCCGATGGCGCCGCCGGAGGCGCCCCCGCCTCCCCCTCCGCCGATGGCACCAGGAGCGCCGGCCTGGCCGGCGACCCGGCCGACGCCGTTGTAGCCGAAGATAAGCGACCAGATGCTGTTGTCGGCCGTCCCGGAGACCCAAGGGCGGTCGGCGGCGGGCGTGAGCGTGACCAGGACCGGCCAGGCCAGGCCGACGACCGCCAGCGCGACTCCGGAGACGAGCAGCTGCCGGACCGCGGTCCAGCGGCCCCGGGGGGCCACCCAGAAGTAGGCCAGCGCGATCCCGGGCACCACCATGAGCGCCACCGCCATCTTGGCTTCAAACCCCAGTCCGACGCAGATGCCGCTCAGCACCAGCCACTTCGTCCGGCCGTCCTGGAGGGCTCGCAGAGCGCACCAGAGCGCGGCCACGCAGCAGAGCACCAGCAGCTCGTCGGGATTGTTGTGTCGGGACATGGCGACAGCAATCGGCGTCAGCGCCAGCACCAGCCCGGCGGCAAATCCGGCCACCCGGCCAAATCGGCGCCGTACCAGGTCATAGGTCAGGACCGTGGCCGCGATCCCCATCAGCGCCTGCGGCACGAGCACGCTCAGCGGGTGAAAGCCGAAGACGCGGGCCGAGAGCGCCTGCACCCACAGACTGAGCGGCGGCTTGTCGACGGTCATGAGGCCGCTCGGATCCATCGAGGCGAACAGAAAGTCATGCCAGCTGTTGGCCATCGACCGGACGGCAGCCGAGTAGTAGGTGTTGGCCCAGCCGTTGATCCCGAGGTTCCAGAAGTTGAGTACGGCGGCCACGGCGACCAGCCCTAGGACCTCAGGACAGGCCCGCAGCGAGGCCGTCACGGCACGCACGGTGCGCCGCGGTCCCAGCGCCCCACGCAGGGGCTCGCGATATGACGCCGTGCTGGAGCTCACGCGGTCAGGATGGGGCCGGTGGAGAAGAGTGAGCTAAGAGCGCCGGGATTCTCAGGGTCCTCTCAGGGCTGATCCGGGGCGTGGTGGGTCTCCGTGTAGATGCCGGCGGCGAGCAGGGTACCGGCGGCGCCAAGGACGAGCCCGGTGAGGGCGCGGGTGAGGGTCGTCATGGGGTCTCCATGGGTGGGCGGACGGATCAGCCACACCATCGGCACCGGGCGCAAGCAACCCTGAAGACGTGGGTAAGTCCTGAGTAGGACGAGACTCGTACAGTACGAGGAACTGCCTCAGAAACCAGGAGTTTTGAAAATGTTGTCCGCCAACAGCTTTGATGCCAGGGCCACGCTGCGCGTCGGCGACCGCTCGTATGAGATCTACCGCCTGGAGGCGCTGCAGTCGAAGTTTGACATTGCCCGGCTGCCGTTCTCGCTGAAGATCCTGCTGGAGAACCTGTTGCGCAACGAGGACGGCGAGACGATCCGGGCCCAGGACGTGGAGGCGCTGGCGACCTGGAACGCCCAGGACGAGCCATCCAAGGAGATCGCCTTCACGCCCGCGCGCGTGGTCATGCAGGACTTTACCGGCGTTCCGGCCATCGTCGACCTGGCGGCGATGCGTGACGCCATGCAGGAGATGGGCGGCGACGCGGAAAAGATCAACCCGCTCGTCCCGGCCGAGCTCGTTATCGACCACTCGGTCCAGGTGGACGCGTACGGATCGCCCCAGGCCTTCCAGGTCAACGCCGAGCGAGAGTTTGAGCGCAACCAGGAACGCTACGCGTTCCTGCGCTGGGGCCAAGGTGCCTTCCATAACTTCAAGGTCGTCCCGCCGGACACCGGGATCGTCCACCAGGTCAACCTGGAGTACCTGGCCCGGGTCGTGTTTGTGGACGAGGAGCACAACCTGGCCTACCCGGACACGCTGGTCGGCACCGACTCGCACACCACGATGATCAACGGCCTGGGTGTGCTCGGCTGGGGGGTCGGCGGCATCGAGGCCGAGGCGGCCATGCTGGGGCAGCCGATGTCGATGCTCATCCCCCAGGTGCTGGGGTTCCGGCTCACCGGCGAGCTTCAGGAGGGGGCAACGGCCACCGACCTCGTGCTCACCGTGACCGAGATGCTGCGCGAACGAGGCGTGGTGGGCAAGTTTGTGGAGTTCTTCGGCTCCGGGCTGGCCGGGCTGCCCCTCGCCGACCGGGCCACCATCGGCAACATGTCGCCGGAGTTCGGCTCCACGTGCGCGATCTTCCCCATCGACGCCGAGACGCTGCGCTACCTGGAGTTCTCCGGCCGGCCCCAGGAGCTCATCGACCTGGTGGAGGCCTACGCCAAGGAGCAGGGGCTGTGGCATGACGAGGATTCCGAGGAGCCGACCTACTCAGATCAGATAGAGCTCGACCTGTCCGATGTGGTGCCGAGCATCGCCGGGCCCAAGCGCCCCCAGGATCGCGTCTCGCTCACGGAGTCCAAGGCGGCGTTTCGGATGGCGCTGGAGGGGCTGCTGCCCGATGACGACGAGGATGACGAGGGCGTGGAGGAGAGCTTCCCGGCCAGCGACTCACCGGCCTCCAACGGGACGCGGGATCACGGACAGACGCCCCACGGCGGCACCGGCGGCACCCAGGTGGCCGACCGGCGGTCGGCCCAGACGCCGGTGACGCTGGCCGACGGAACCGAGACCGAGCTGGACCACGGGCACGTGGTCATCGCCGCCATCACCAGCTGCACCAACACGTCGAATCCGTCGGTCATGCTGGGAGCGGGCATCCTGGCCCGTAACGCCGTGCAGAAGGGCCTGACGGTCAAGCCGTGGGTCAAGACATCGCTGGCGCCCGGCTCCAAGGTGGTGACCGAATATCTGGAGCGCGCCGGGCTCACCGAGTACCTGGACCAGCTCGGCTTCAACCTCGTCGGCTACGGCTGCACCACGTGCATCGGCAACAGCGGCCCGCTGCCCGACGAGATCTCCGAGGTGGTCAACGCCGAGGACCTGGCGGTCGTCTCGGTGCTGTCGGGCAACCGCAACTTCGAGGGTCGCATCAACCCCGACGTGAAGATGAACTACCTGGCCTCGCCGCCGCTGTGCGTCGCCTACGCCATCGCCGGCACCATGGACATCGACCTCTACGACGAGCCGCTGGGCACCGACCCGGATGGCGAGCCCGTCTACCTCAAGGACATCTGGCCGGACTCCACCGAGGTCGGCCAGACCGTGGAGGAGGCGGTGCGGTCAGAGATGTTCCGCTCCAGCTACGACGAGGTGTTCGACGGGGACGAGCGCTGGAACTCGCTGGAGGTTCCCACCGGCGACGCGTTTGCCTGGGATGAGCGGTCCACCTACGTGCGCCGGCCCCCGTTCTTTGAGGACCTGCCGCGCCAGCCCGAGCCGCTGGAGGACATCATCGACGCCCGTGTGCTGGCCCTGCTGGGCGACAGCGTCACCACCGATCACATCTCCCCCGCCGGTGCCATCAAGCGCGACAGCCCGGCCGCCCAGTACCTCAACGGGCACCACGTCGAGTCCCGGGAGTTCAACTCCTACGGCTCCCGGCGCGGCAACCACGAGGTGATGATGCGCGGCACGTTCGCCAACATCCGTCTGCGCAACCAGCTGAAAACGTCCCCACCCCTCCCCGAGGGTGGCGTGACCACCTACCTCGGCGGTGACGCCGAGGAGCAGATGTCCATCTTCGACGCCGCGATGCGCTACATCGACCAGCACGTGCCGCTGATCGTGCTCGCCGGCAAGGAGTACGGGTCTGGTTCCTCGCGGGATTGGGCGGCCAAGGGGACCCGCCTGCTTGGCGTGCGCGCGGTCATCGCCCAGAGCTTTGAGCGCATCCATCGCTCCAACCTGGTCGGTATGGGCGTCCTGCCCCTCCAGTTCCCTGACGGCGAATCGGTCCAGTCCCTCGGCCTCACCGGCCGGGAGAAGTTCACAATCGCCGGTATTGCCGACGCCGACGAGGTCCCGCGGGACCTGACGGTCAAGGCCGACGGCCAGGAGTTCACCGTGCGGGTGCGCATCGACACTCCGCAGGAGCAGCGCTACTACCGCCACGGCGGGATCCTCCAGTACGTGCTCCGTGAACTCCTGGGCTAGGCTGCTGCGCCATGGCCACTCCTGAGCTGCTCCGGGCGCTGATCACCGCCGCCGGTCCGTCCGGACACGAGACCGCGCCGGCCAGGGTCTGGCGCGACGGCTGCGCCACGTTCGCCGAGGACGTCCGCGGCGACGTGGTGGGCTCGTCGATGGCCCGGGTGCCGGGCACGGCCGGCGGCCCCTCGCTGGCGGTCATCGGACATATCGATGAGATCGGCGTCCACATCACCCACATCGATGAGGAGGGGCACCTCCGATTCGGTGAGGTGGGGGGCTGGGACCCGATCGTGCTGGTGGGCCAGCGGGTCATGCTCACCACGCGCGGGGGACCGATTGCGGGCGTGATCGGCCGCAAGCCCATCCACCTGATCAAGTCCGACGAGCGCGACCGGGCGCCGAAGGTCAAGGACCTGCACATCGACATCGGAGCCAAGGACGGCGACGAAGCCCGGGAGATGGTGCGCATCGGCGACGTGGGAGTGATCGCCGGCGAGCCCGTGGAGCTCCCCAACGGCCGGCTGGTGTCCCGGTCATTGGACAACCGGATCGGCTGCTACGTGGCCGCGGAGGCGGCGCGCCTGGTGGCGGCGGACGGCGGCGCTCCCGGCGACGTCATCGCGCTGGCGGTCGCCCAGGAGGAGACGACCTTCGCCGGATCCCGGACGAGCGCGTTTGCGCTTCAGCCCGACGTGGCCATCGTCGTCGACGTGACCTTCGCCACCGACCAGCCCGGCATCGAGTTGGGGCCGATGACCAAGCACCCGCTGGGCTCCGGGCCGGTCATCGCCCGCGGAACGACGCTGCATCCGAAGGTGAGCGAGCTGCTCTATGACACCGCCGAGGCCGAGGAGCTGCCGCACACGCTGGAGTCGCTGGGCCGCGCCACCGGCACCGACGCTGACGCCGTCCACGTCGCCCGGGCCGGCATCCCCACCGGAGTGGTGTCTGTCCCGCTGCGCTACATGCACTCGCCGGTGGAGCTGGTCTCGCTCGCCGACATCCAGGTGGCGGCCGAGCTCATCGCCGGGTTCGCCAAGCGGCTGGAGCCCGGCATGTCATTTGAGCGGTAGTGGCGCAGCCGCCGCTCCTGCTGCTGTTCGACATCGACGGCACCCTGGTCTGGCGGGCCTCGCTGGAGCACGCCGAGGCGCTCCACGTCGCCATCCACCAGGTCCACGGGGTCGACACCCGGGGCGCCCGGCGCCGGATCTCGGCCGCCGGCCGCACCGACGGGGAGATCGCCCGGCTGCTGCTGCTTGACGCCGGCGTCTCAGCGACCAGGATCGACGAGCGCGCCGACGACGTCGCCGCGGGATGCGGGGCCGCCTATGCCCGCCTCTGCCCGGCCGACCTGTCCGACAAGCTGGTGCCCGGGATCGAGCAGCTGCTCGCCTGGCTGGACGGGCACGAGGAGATCCGGCTGTCGCTGGTCACCGGCAATTTTGAGGGGGTGGCCCGGCTCAAGCTCAAACGGGCCGGAATCGGCCACCACTTCCCGCCCGGGCAGGGCGCGTTCGGTTCCGACTCAGAGGACCGGGCGGCACTGCCCCACATCGCCCGCAAGCGCGCGGGTCACGGCGGGCTCCCCCACCCCCGGGGACGCACCGTGGTCATCGGCGACACTCCCCGGGACATCGCCTGCGCCCGGGCCGACGGCGTACGCTGCCTGGCGGTCGGCACCGGCGCATACCAGACGTCAGACCTGCACGGCGCCGACGGCCTCGCCGAGGACGTGGAGCAGCTGCGCGGCCTGCTGGAGCGGGCCCTGGCCGGTTAGCTGCGGACGAGCTTCTTGTAGGTGATCCGGTGGGGCCGATCGGCGGCGTCGCCGAGCTGCTCCCGACGAAAGCTCTCGTAGGCCTCGAAGTTGCCCTCAAACCAGCGCACCTGCGAGTCGCCCTCAAAGGCGAGCACGTGGGTGGCGATCCGATCCAAAAACCAGCGATCATGGGAGACGACCACGGCACAGCCGGCAAAGGCCAGCAGCGCCTCTTCCATCGCCCGGAGGGTATCGGTGTCCAGGTCGTTGGTCGGCTCGTCCAGCAGCAGCAGGTTGCCGCCGGTGCGCAGCAGCTTCGCCAGGTGCAGGCGGTTGCGCTCGCCGCCGGACAGCTTGGCCACCTTCTTCTGCTGGTCGGTGCCCTTGAAGTTGAACCCGGCGGTGTAGGCCCGGCTGTTGACCATGCGGTTCTCGCCGAGGGGAATCTGGTCATAGCCGCCGGAGATCTCCTCCCAGACGGTCTTCTCCGCATCCAGCGCGTCACGGGACTGATCGACGTAGGCCAGCTTCACCGTGTCACCGATGCGCAGGACGCCCTCGTCGGGCTGTTCCTGGCCGGTGATCATCCGCAGCAACGTGGTCTTGCCGGCGCCGTTGGCGCCGATCACCCCGACGATGCCGCCGGGGGGAAGCTTGAAGCTCAGGTCGTCGATGAGCAGGCGGTCGCCATAGGACTTCCGGAGGCCCTCGGCCTCCACCACCACATCGCCGAGCCGCGGACCGGCCGGGATGTGGATCTGGACCTGGTCAAGCTGGACGTTGCGGTCCTGGGCGAGCAGCGCCTCGTAGGCGTTGAGGCGGGCCTTGGGTTTGGTCCGACGGGCGGAGGCGTTGAGCCGCACCCACTCCAGCTCCTGCGCAATCGTTCGCTGCCGGCTTGACTCCTGGCGCTCCTCCTGGGCCAGGCGCTTCTGCTTCTGCTCCAGCCAACCGGAGTAGTTGCCCTGGTACGGAATGCCGCGGCCGCGGTCAAGCTCCAGGATCCAGCCGGCGACGTTGTCCAGGAAGTAGCGATCGTGGGTGACGGCGACGATCGTCCCCTTGTAGTCACGCAGATGCTGTTCCAGCCAGCCCACCGACTCGGCGTCCAGGTGGTTGGTCGGCTCATCCAGGAGGAGGAGATCCGGTTGACGCAGCAGCAGGCGGCACAGGGCGATGCGGCGCTGCTCGCCGCCGGACAGGGTGGAGACATCGGCGTCGGCCGGCGGGCAGCGGAGCGCGTCCATCGCGTACTCCAGCGTGGTGTCCAGGTTCCAGCCGTCGACGGCGTCGATCTGCTCCTGCACCCGGGAGAACTCGTCGGCGGTCTCCTCGGAGTAGTTCATCGACAGCTCGTTGAAGCGGTCCAGCAGGGTGCGGATCTCCGACACCCCGTCCTCGACGTTGCCCTTGACGTCCTTGGCCGGGTCCAGGTGAGGCTCCTGCTCCAGGATGCCCACCGTCGATTTGGGCGCCAGCTGGGCCTCTCCGTCGTACTCGGTATCGATCCCGGCCATGATCTTCAGCAGGCTGGACTTTCCGGCGCCGTTGTAGCCGAGCACGCCGATCTTGGCGCCCGGGTAGAACGACAGCGAGATGTCGGTCAGGACCTCCTTGTCCGGCGGGTACCGGCGGGAGAGCTTGTGCGTGGTGAAGATGTACTGGGCGGACATTGCCCCTCAGCATAGGAGGGGATGCCTGCCCGTCAGATCAGGCCAGGTCCGCGGCGGCGAGACCGGCGGCCTCGCGCAATGCGTCGGCCTTATCGGTCCGCTCCCAGGTGAAGTCCTCGTCATCGCGACCGAAGTGGCCGTAGGCGGCGGTCTTCTGGTAGATCGGCCGGTGGAGGCGCAGATAATCCCGGAACGCTCCCGGCCGCAGATCGAAGTGCTCGGAGATGAGCTCCAGGATGCGGGAGCGACCGATCCGCTCGGTGCCGAACGTCTCCACCATCACCGACACCGGACGGGCCACCCCGATGGCGTAGGCCACCTGGACCTCGGCCCGCTCGGCCAGCCCGGCGGCGACCACGTTCTTGGCCACATAGCGGGCGGCGTAGGCGGCGGAGCGGTCGACCTTGGAGGGATCCTTGCCGGAGAAGGCCCCGCCGCCGTGGCGGGCCATGCCGCCGTAGGTGTCGACGATGATCTTGCGCCCGGTGAGCCCACAGTCGCCCATGGGGCCGCCGATCACGAACCGGCCGGTGGGGTTGACCAGGAAGCTGCGGCGCAGCTCGGCCTCGTCGTAGAGCTCGGCCGGGATCGACGGGAGGACGACGTGCTCCCACAGGTCGTCACGGATCCGGCTCTCGGCGCCCTCGGCGTGCTGGCTGGAGATGAGCAGCTTCTCCACCGCCGCCGGGCGGCCGCCGACGTAGCGGACGCTCACCTGGGTCTTGCCGTCCGGCCGCAGGTAATCCAGCGTCCCGTCCTTGCGGACCTGGGCGAGCCGGTGGGCCAGCCGGTGGGCGAGCGCGATCGGCAGGGGCATGAGCTCCGGCGTCTCGTCGCAGGCGTAGCCGAACATCATGCCCTGATCGCCGGCGCCGGCCAGGTCCAGTTCGTCACCGGCGCTGGACCCTGAGCGGGCCTCAAACGCCGCGTCCACTCCCTGGGCGATGTCCGGCGACTGCTTGTCGATGGCGTTGAGCACCGCGCAGGTCTGGTAGTCGAACCCAAAGTTGGCGTCGGTGTAGCCGATCTGCTTGATCGTCTCCCGGGCCACCTCCTGGATGTCGACGTACGTGGTGGTGGTGATCTCGCCGGAGACGACCACCAGCCCGGTGTTGACCAGCGTCTCGCAGGCCACCCGGGCGTGGGGGTCGTCGCGCAGCACCGCGTCGAGCACCCCGTCGGAGATCTGATCGGCGATCTTGTCCGGGTGTCCCTCGGTCACCGACTCCGAGGTGAACAGGAACTCATTATCGGTAAAGCTCATGGGCTAGTCGTCTTCCTTGCTCTTACGGGTGATCTCCAGCAGGTAGGCGACCATGACATCGGCCGTCCCAAACCTCAGGTGGTATGCGTCGGAGTGCTCCTCCACGCGGGCAATCTGCTCACGCTTGGCGTTGAAAAGGTCTGAGAACTCAAAGAACGAGAAGTCGACCACACGGGCCTGATAACCGAGCCGGTCCAGCAGCTCGGCCGTCCGCCGCTGGCCGATGATCGACAATTGCATCACGTACGCGGTTCCGTCGTCGGCCAGGGCCTCCGGGAGCATCCGGATGAGATGGTCCAGGAGGTTGCGCCCCCAGTAGTCAAGGGGGCGGTGGGTGGTCACCTGCTCAAACGGGTCGACCGGGGTCTGATACAGGCTGGCCACTATCACGTCGTAGCGCTCCTCCGGCACCCATGGGTACAGATCCTGGGCGGAGGCGCTGACCCGATCCGCGACCCCGTTGCGAAACGCGTTGGTCAGCGTGTTCTTGGCCGAGTCAGGATCGATGTCGATGGCATGGACGTGGGCGGCGCCGTTGCGGGCCAGCTGCACGGTGAGCAGGCCCGAGCCACAGCCGACGTCGAGGCACCGCTGGTGGGCCCCGATGCCCTCCCGGTACAGGTACTTCCAGGCCAGGAAGCTGCCCTGGGTCGGGACGAACACGCCGTTGTCGACCTCTATCTCCGGAACATCCAGGGGGAACATCTGCCGCCCGCGCGGATCGGCCCAGGTGGACAGCCGGCGCCGCCGGCTCGCCCCCAGGCCATTCTCCGCAGACGGCGCGGTCGGCCGCGCATGGCCGGGCTTGGTGTCGGCCAGGGCCGTCCGGGCCGCGGCCAGGTGCTCCGGGCGCACCCCGCAGCAGCCGCCGATGATCTGCGCCCCCTCGGCCCGCCAGCGCAGCGCCAGCTCGGCATACTCCTCGCCGGCGACGCCGGGCTCCTCACGCCAGCCCGCGGTCGACAGGTAACCGAGGTTGGGGTAGACGCCCAGGGGCATGTCGGTGAAGTCCCGCAGCCAGGAGAGCATGCCGGCGACATGGTCCGGCGGAATGCAGTTGATGGCCAGCGCCCCCACGCCCATCTCCTCAAACCGGCGCGCCGCCCGGCCGAACGCGTCGCCCTCGGGGCCGCCCCAGTGCTCGCCGTAGACGCCGCAGACACCGTGCCGACAGCGGCGGAAGCTCAGCCAGACCGGAATCCCGGTCTCCAACAGGGCCTCGACGGTGGCGTAGGTGGAGGTGCGGACGAGCGACAGGGTCTCCAGCAGGATCAGGTCCGGCGGCTCCTCCTCGAAGGCGCGGGACAGGAGGTGGATCGTCTCCCGGCCGTCCGGCGTGTCGACGTCCCCGTTGAGGCTGAACGCCACCGCCACCTCGTCGGCCCGGCCGGCATCCTCCGCCGCCGAGCGGGCGAGCGCCACCGCCCGGCGGGCGATGTCCATCCAGTGGACCGGCTCGGAATGGTCCGACAGCCGCACCGAGGGCTCGCGCAGGGCGGTGGGCAGTCCCCAGGTGTTGGTGCAGACCACGTCACAGCCGACGTCGATGTAGCTGCGGTGGACGCGCGCAACGTCATCCGGCGCGTCGAGCAGGGCGGTGAGGCCCCAGACCTCCTCCTCCACCTCCGGCGGGCCGCCACGGACCTTGATCAGCTCGGTGCCGTTGGCGCCGTCGAGGATGACGCACTGATCGCTGGCGATCATCCGGGCCAGCCGGCCATAGCGATCCGATACCTCGGTGCGGCGCCGCGATTCGATCGTCATGTTCTGCTTCTCTCCTCGTCCATCCTCGCTTGACCCGGCCGCCAGCGACAGCTTCCTGGCCCGGCCGGGCGCGCGCCACTCCCACACTGCCGGAACGACCTAGACTTTGGGGTAGGATGCCCGGAGGGGAGAGATCGCTGGCACTCTGCCACGGACCACATCGTCCGTACCTCCTGTTCTATAGGTTAACTCCTGCCAATGGGGCAGGGCGGCGGCGGGTCAGTCGCGGTACGTTGGGCTCGCCTTGTCCATCCCCGCGCAGCTTCCCTCTTGGTCCGGTTCGCTGGAGGCGATTGTCCAGCGCGCCGGTGGAGTGCGCGCGCCGGACCACGGTCACGTGGTCGTCACCCGCTACGGCTCGGCCGCCGGGGAGTTGGCGGCATGCGTGAGCGCGGTGGGCCTGGCGGATTGGTCGCACTTGATGAAGCTGCTGGTCGTCGGCCCCCCCGCCCCGCTGCGCGAGCTCACGTCTCGGATGACCGAGGCCGAGCTCGCGCCGGGCGGCGCGGTTCTGGCCGGCGGCGCCTGGTGGTGCGCCGAGTCGGCGGAGCGCAGGCTCCTCCTCTGCGAACCCGGCGCCGGCGCGCGGGTGCGCGCCGCCCTGGCCCGGGCGTCGCTGGGGCTCACCCTGCGGATGACCGATCACACCGCGGACTGGGCGGCGCTGGCCGTGGTCGGCGCCCGGACGCGGGAGCTGCTCGCCGGGCTGGGGGTGTACGGACCAGCGGGCGATCCGCGTGCGGTGGCGCCGGTTCGCCGCCATCGCTGCGCCGGCACCGCCGCCACCTGGCTACTGCAGGCCGACGACCTGGCCTGGGCGGTGCTGCCCCGGCCCCAGGCACCGGCGCTGTGGCGGGCGCTGGAGCGTGGCGGCCGGCCGCTCGCACTGTGCGCGGTGGGGCGGGAGGCGGTCGTGCGCCACGGGCTGCTGCGCCGCAGCGCCGGACGGCGCTGACCCCCGCGGCCAGCGCCGGCAGCGCCGGGCCGGGAGAGCGCCATGGCGCAGGTCCGCGCTGAGCCCGGAGCGCCCGGACGGGTCGCCGAGCGGGTTCTGGTCGAGCTCCTGGCGCTGGAGCGGGAGCTCGCCGAGCTGGAATACGTGCGCCGCAGCGATGCGCTGGACCGGGCGTCGGATGCGGCCCGCCGGCTGGGGGAGCTGGCCTGGTCGGAGGGCTTCTTGACGCGGGCCGCCGCCGACCTGGGGGCCTGCTCGGAGTTCGACCGGGTCCTGTTCAGCGAGACCGAGGGGGGCATGATGACGCCCCTGGCCATCTGGGACGCCGGCGGAAGCCGCTCCGGCGAGGAGAGCCTGGCCGCTCTGGCCTCCAGCCGCATCCGGCTGGAATACCCGCTCCTGGAGTACGAGGTGGCGCGCGGTCAGACGGCGGAGTGCGTGGTGGTGGGCGGTGCCGGCGCTCGGGCTCCCCGGGCACTGTCCCAGGTGCTGGGGTGGGAGTCATACGTGGTGGCCCCGGTGACGGCGGCCGGGGAGACCATCGGGCTGCTGCATGCCGACGCCACCCGGAGCGGCCGCTGGGTGGGGCCTCTGGACGCCGAGGTGGCCGCGCGCTACGCCGATGAGCTGTCCGGCGTCTTTGAGCGGGCCGTGCTCCGCCACACGCTGGAGCTGCACCGCGCCGAGCTCGCATCGGCCGTCCATTGGCTCGGCACCCGGCTCAGCCGGCTGGAGGATGCCGGCGAACTGATGCGCCCCCGCGCCGGGGGCGGGGCGGACGTGCGGGGGACCGACGCGCTGACCCCGCGGGAGCTGGAGGTCCTCCGCCTGCTCGCTCGCGGTCACACCAACGGAGCCATCGCCCGCGCCCTGGTGGTCCGTGAGGGCACGGTCAAGTACCACGTCAAGAACATCCTGCGCAAGCTGGGGGCCACCAGCCGCGCCGATGCGGTGGCCAAGTACGTGCGTGCCGGCGAGGAGGCACGGTGACCGCCGAGACCCGGGAGGCCGGGTGACCGCCGAGGCGCTGGAGGCGCTGGCCGGACCGCTGGGGGGTCAACTCCAGGAGCGTCTGTCGGAGGCGATCGCCGCCGCCGAGGCGCTGGTCAACCCGGCCGGCGATCCCGCGCAGGGCGGAGATTCGCGGCGGGGCGGCGAGCGGGAGCGCCTGCCGGTGCTCCGCTCCGCCCTGGAGGCGATGGCGGGCAACGGAAGCGCCGCGGTGGCGGAGCAGCGGGCCGCGCTGAACCGCGTCCACGCCCGGTTCGCCGCGCGCTTCCAGGGCCTGGAGGACGCCCGCCACGCGATCGGCGCGCTGCGGGCCACCACCTCACCCGGGGAGATGCTCACCCGGGCCCCCGGTGCCCTGTGCCGCGGGTCGCGGTTTGCGCGGGTTCTGCTCAGTCTCACCGGCGAGGGTCGCCTGGTGGCCGAGGCCGTGCACCTGGGCGAGGAGCAGACCCGGGAGCGTGAGGTGCTGACCGCGTTGCGGGAGAACGAGATCCGGCTGGAGCACCCGCTGATTGAAACCGAGCTGCTGCGCCGCCGGCGGGCCACCATCGTGGATGGCGCCGACCTCAACCCCCGGGTTGACCGGCGCCTGGTGGAGATCATGGGGTGGGTGGCCTACGCGGCGGCGCCGCTGGTGGTGGGAGGCCAGGTGATCGGCATGCTCCACGCCGGGCGCGCCGCCGGCGAGCGGCTGGACGTCCTGGACCGCGACGTCCTCTGGGAGTTCACCAGCCTGCTGGCCCAGGCGTACGAGAGCGCCAGCCTGCGCCGGACGCTGCGGTACGAGCGAGAGCAGACCCGAGAATTCCTGGAATGGCTGGGCGCGCGCTCCGGCGAGCTGATGGACGCCCCCATCCGCCTGGCCACCATGCAGCGGCCGGCCGAGACCCCGGCGGCCGCCCCCGCGGTGGCAGGAGGCCCGGGCCGCGACGACCGGATCGTGTTTGAGGGCCTGCTCACCCGTCGCGAGCTCGACGTGCTCCGACTCCTGGCCGAGGGCGGATCGAACCGGCGGATCGCCGAGTCGCTGGTCATCTCCGAGGGAACGGTCAAATTCCATGTCAACAGCATCCTGCGCAAGCTGCGGGTCTCCAACCGGGCCGAGGCCGTGTCCCGGTACCTGCGCCTGCTCGGCATGCGTGCGCCGTAGGCCGGGCAGCGGACGGGCATGCCGGTGCTGCGGATCCTGGCCCTGCTGCTCGCCCTGATCGCCGTCGGCTGCATGACCCTGGCTCTGGTCGGCATGGTCACCGGACGCCCCGGCGAGCGCGCCGGATGGGCGTTGCGGGCGGGCGCAGTGGCCTGTTTCGGCGGTGCCGTCGCGCTCAATGTCGCCGCTCACTGACCTCAGCTCTCCGCCTGCCATCCGGACAGCACCCACAGCTCCCCCGCCACCCGGGCGACCCGGACCCGGGTGACCGTCGCCAGGGTCACATGCCAGGCCGGCGGCAGTCCCTGGTACGGGCCGCCGGCCGCTGCGGTCGTCTCCTCCCGGGTGACGACCACGTAACGGTCGGCCGCACCCGGCAGCGCGGCCACCGCCTCCACCGTGCCCCGGTTGGCCACCCCGCTGCGGTGCAGCTCATAGTCGCCGGTGGTCTCGGCCGCGGACAGCAGCATCGACGAGCGGGCCTGGCCGACGCTGACCTCCGACAGGGCCCGGAGCCGGGCCGAAACGGTGGCGGCCGTCCAGTTGATGTACGTGGCCGCAAACACGGCCACCGCCTGCGCCGGGTTGCGCCAGCCCCCCACCACCGGCTGGTTCCGGGCCCGCGTGGGGACCTCATGGCTGCGATCGGCCCGGGCGGCGAGTCCGGCCGCGGCCTGGGTCACGGCGGCGGTCGTGCCTGCGGCGGCGGGAGGCCCACCGCCGCCCGGAACGCCGCAGCCGGCCATGCCCAGCGCCAGACAGCTCAACGCCATGACGGCCCCGCTCCGCGTCATCTCACAGCCCCGCCGGGTGCCGGGCGACAAAGCCGGCGGCGCTGCGCACCAGCGGATGCCAACCGATCCCACTGCTGCCATCGCCCGGACCAGCCGCGTTGTGCGTGTCCCAGCGCAGCCCGGCCACGTACATGAACACGTGGTCTGGGCTGGCGTAGATGGTCACCCACCGGCCCGGGCCCGGGAGGCCGAACGCCTCCAGGGCGCCCGACGCCGCGCCGTATCCGACCGGCAGCAGCCCGCCGCCATACAGGAGGTGCTCCACGCTGGAGGAGCAGTCATAGGCGGGAGCGATCGCATCCAGGGGCAGGCCGTGGCCGCCGCCGTACAGGTACGGCTTGCCCACAATGGCGTTGCCGGCGGCGATCATGGCCCGCACGCCGGGCGGCGCGCCGGCCGGAGCCGCCGCCTGACCGTCGGGCAAGAGCTGAGCCCGCGGGCCGGAGATGACCGGCACCGCGGCCGGGACGCCGGCCCCCGGCAGCCGGGGGGCGGGACAGCCGGCCGGCGAGGTGGCCGACACCGGCGTCCCCACCGTCCCCACCGTCCCCACCGCCCCCGCCGCCCCGCTGGGCGGGACCCGGCTGATCCGCACCACCCCGGACCACCGGCCGTGCGCGTACGGGATCCCCAGGGCGCCGGCGAGCTGCCACCACAGATCGATCACCCGCGGCCGTCCGGCCACCGGACCGCCCCCCAGTCCGATATCCCGCTTGTAGGCGATCGCCGACCGGCCGCCCCAGGAGATCTGCAGCGGCGTCATGTACGGCAGGCCGCCGAGAGTGGTGGCGGTGGCAAAGGTCGTCCCCCCCAGCTCGGCGTAGCTGTCCGGGTGAGCCTCCAGGCTCTGCCCGGAGGAGCCGACGGTCCCGCTGGCGGGGTCTCCGGGGCCCCCGTACTCGGTCGCCCCGACGGACATGCCTCCGGCCGCGGTGGACAGAACCATGGCAGGCGCCCCGCCGGTGACACAGGCACCGGCGGGTGGCGGCGGGTCCAGGACGATCGCCGCCAGCACAAGCCCCAGCCCGGCGCAGACCACGCCCGCGCCGCCCAGGCCGATGACCAGAGGGGCGGCGGAGGAGGAGCGATGCGAGACGACACCCATGAGTGCGACCGTACGGGCGCCGAGAGCGAGAACGAGCGGATTGTCACGCTCTTGGCACAGAGTGGCGCCGGTCTTGGCACACCCCGTCACAGGCCGATCACACCTCGGCGCGGCCGCTAACGTTGAGCTGTCATGCCGCGCATTCTCGACGTCGAAAATGCCCTTCTCCTGCTGGAGCTGGAACCGCCGTTCGACCAGCGCGCGGTGCAGCTGGCCCGGCGCCGGATGGCCAAGCGCTGGCATCCGGACATCGCGCCCCCCGGGCGGCGCCATGAGCACCAGCGCCACCTGCAGGCGATCAACCAGGCCGCCGACGAGCTGGAGCGGCTGGCCGAGTCCTCCCGCGGGGGACGGGTCAGCCGCAACGCGGTCAAGGTGTCGGCGGCGGCAGCCCGCAAGGCGCGCGAGGAGGCCGGCCGGCGGGCCTACGAGGCCGAGCAGCGCGAGCGCGCCTCGGCCGAGGAGCGGGCCAAGCACGACCCGTTCGGCTCCCGGGTGCCGGATCACTCGGTGGTGCACCGGTACGCGCGCTGCGTCTCCTACCCGGAATGGGGCGTGGGGACGGTGAGTGGCATCTACTTCTCCGGCGACGAGGACAACGCTCAGCAGTGGGCGCGGGTCATGTTCTCCGTGGGCGTGCGCACCGTGCCGGCCGGCTCGCTGCAGTTCGTCGACTTCTCCAAGCCAGACCCGGCGGCCGACCGGGTGCAGCGATTCATGACCGCCGCCCAACACGCGCTGGCCGAAGGCGACGCGCCCCTGGCCGCTCAGCGCCTGGTCTACGCCCGGGACGCCGAGCCTGACAACGCGGCCGTGCTCCGCCTGCTCACGACCGCGTTCTGGCAGGCCGGGAACCTGCCGGCGGCGGCCCGCACCGTGCGGGACTGGTCCCGTGTGGAGACCGACCGGCCGACGCCGGAGCGATTCGCCTCCCGCATCTATGAGGACATGGGCGCCGTCGACCTGGCGGCCGAGGCCGCCGTCCGGGCCACCGAGCGGGCCCCCGCGGACGCCTCGGCCTGGGAGCGGTTGGGCCGGCTCCGCCTGCGCCTGCATGACCGTGCCGCGGCCATCGGCGCCCTGGAGCGGGCCCGCCTCATCGCCCCCACGGTGGACGGCCTGCTTGATCTGGCGCTCGCCCACCACCTGGCCGGCGACGTGGGGGCGGAGGTCTCCGCCGCCCATGCCGCCACCCGGATCGACCCGGAGTCACCGCGGGCGTGGTCGACCTACGCCCACGCGCTGGCCCGCACCGACCGGCTGGCCGAATGCGGTGACGCCTGCCAGCGGGCGCTGCTCCTCAGCGACGACCCGGAGGTGGCTCAGCTGCTGGCCCGGGTCCAGGCGGCGAGGCCGCGCGGGCTGTCGGAGCGCAGCGCCGCCTAGCCGCGCGGGGTCGGCCCCCCGGGCTCGGCCGAACCGGCTAGGACGGGGCGGGCGAGCCCTCGCGGCCGCACACCGGGCAGGACTCCTGGGGCGCCAGCGGGCGACCGCTGCAGGCCGGGCACGCCTCAATCTGCTCCAGCACCCCGAGCAGCTCCCCGACCCGGCAGACGAGCAGCCGCTCCTCGTCGACCTCCACCCAGGCGCCGGCGGAGGCCGGGAAGACGACGTGGTCCCCGGGCTTGACCGGCATCCGGACCCCCACGTGATCCCACCAGTCCAGACCCGGGCCGACCGCCAGCACGATTCCGTGCTGGGGCGGTGGCTCGTCGGAGCCAGGGGGGACAAGCAGGCCAGAGCGTCGAATCCGGTCCGGATCAAGCTCCTTGATGACAACCCGGTCAAACAGTGGGCGAAGCTGGCTGCGCATGACCCGGTGAATGATAGGCGGGCTGCCGAACGGCTCCGGGCCGTCCGGGGGGTGGGGGCCACGCGGATCGACTCCACCCGCCTGGTGACAGACGGCGACGGGATCAGCGCCGGCGTCGACAACGTCGCCTACCAGAACCAGGACGGGACGATCGTCCTCGTCGCCTACAACAACTCGCCCCAGACGCAGCCGATCGCCATCGCCTACCGGGGCGCCTGCCTGTCCTACCGGATGGTTCCCTGGGCCACCGACACGTTCATCTGGCGCTGAGTCAGCCGCGCGTCCGCTGACGCGCCTATGGTGTCGCGCCATGCGCCTGATCGTCGCCCGCTGCTCGGCCGTCTACTCCGGACGCCTCCACACGGTGCTCCCGGAGGCCCTCCGGCTCATCATCATCAAGGCCGACGGCAGCGTGCTGCTGCACGCCGACGCCGGCGGCTACAAGCCGCTGAACTGGATGACGCCGCCGACCGTGATTGAGGAGGACGGGCAGCGGATCGTGGTGCGCAAGCACGCCCGGTCGGCCGAGGATCAGATCGAGATCAAGCTGCACCAGGTCCTGTCGGACGTGACCCATGAGATGGGCGCACCGGATGCCGAGGCGGCCCTGGCCAAGGACGGGGTGGAGGCCCACCTCCAGGAGCTCCTGGCCGAGGCCCCGGAGTGGTGTGGCGAGGGGTTCCGCCTGGTGCGACGGGAATGGCCGACCGACATCGGCCCCGTCGACCTCATGTGCCGTGACGGCACCGACCGCTGGGTGGCGGTCGAGGTCAAGCGGGTGGCCGGAATCGAGGCGGTGGAGCAGCTCACCCGGTACCTGGAGCGCATCCGGCGGGACCCGGAGTTTGCCCTCTGCCGGGGGGTGCTGGTGGCCCAGGCGATCAAGCCGCAGGCGCGGGTTCTGGCCGGGGCGCGGGAGATTGAGTGTGTGGAGGTGGACCTGGCGGTCCTGCGGGGCGAGCGAGAGCCGGATTTGCGATTGTTCGCGGCATGACCCCTCACGATTCGGCCGTCCTCACCGAGCAGCGTGACCGCGTGCTGGTGATCACGATCAACCGCCCGGAGCAGCGCAACGCCGTCAACGCCGCTGTGGCCGAGGGAATCGCCGCCGCGCTGGATCAGCTGGATACCGAGGCCGACCTGTCGATCGGCGTCGTCACCGGCGCGGGCAAGGGCTTTTGCTCCGGGATGGACCTCAAGGCGTTTGTGTCCGGCGAGCGCCCCTGGGCGGGCGACCGCGGCTTTGCCGGTATCACCCAGCGCGCCGCGGCCAAGCCGCTGATCGCCGCCGTGGAGGGATTTGCCGTGGCCGGTGGCCTGGAGGTGGCCCTGGCCTGTGACCTGATCGTGGCCGCCCGCGGCGCCCGGCTGGGGATCCCAGAGGTCAAGCGGTCGCTGGTGGCGGCCGGCGGCGGGTTGCTCCGCCTCCCCCGGATGCTGCCGCGCAACATCGCCATGGAGATGGCGCTCACCGGCGACCCGATCCTGGCCGAGCGCGGCCATGAGCTGGGACTCGTCAACCGGCTGGCCGAGCCCGGGACGGCGCTGGAGACGGCGCTGGAGCTGGCCGGGACCATCGCCCAGAACGGGCCGCTGGCACTGGCCGCCAGCAAGCGCATCCTGACCGAGTCCACCGACTGGCCGGACGCCGAGTTCTTCGCCCGCCAGGCCGAGCTCACCGAACCCGTGATGGCGTCTGAGGACGCGCGGGAGGGGGCCACCGCGTTCGCCGAGAAGCGGGCGCCGGTGTGGCGGGGCCGCTGAGCGGTTAGCCCCGTTCGCCCCAGGCGGTGGCCACCAGGGTCCGGGGCCCCCCGCGGTCGCGGTGCTCGCACAGGTAGATGCCCTGCCAGGTTCCGAGGGCGGGGCGCCCGTGAGCGATCGGCAGGGTGAGCGACGGTCCCAGCAGCGCACCCTTGATGTGGGCGGGCATGTCGTCCTCACCCTCCAGCGTGTGGGTCCAGTAGGGCGCGCCCTCCGGCACCGCCTGGTCAAACCAGGTCTCAAAGTCCCGGCGCACGTCGGGCGACGCATTCTCGCTCAACGTGAGCGAGGCCGACGTGTGCTGGATGAGCAGGTGGAGGACTCCGACCGCCATGTCCCGGAGCTCCGGCAGGGCACCGAGCACCTCACCGGTGACGAGATGAAACCCGCGCGGCCGGGGCCGGAGATCGACCGAGCGCTGTAGCCACATCATTCCGGCATCCTGGCTACCCGCATGTCGACTCGGTCGCCCCGGAAGGGAACACCCTCGCGCTCCAGCAGCCGGCGCTGCCGCCGACCCTTGGCCAGCGACCCGTCGGCGCGGACGATCCGATGCCAGGGAAGCGCCGGATCATCACAGGCGTGCAGCACGGAGCCGGCTCGCCGCGGAGCGCCAGGCGAGACATCGCCGTAGGTGCGGACGAATCCCTCCGGCACCTGACGGACGCGGGCCAGGATCTGGTCATCGACGGAGGCAGGCCACGGTGTTCAGGGGACGAGCACGATCTTGCCGTGGGTGTGCCCGCGCTCCACCAGCCGGAAGGCGTCCTGGACCTGCTCCAGGGGGTAGGTGGCCGCTATCGGGACCTCCAATTCACCCCGGTCGATGAGGTCGACGAGCTCGGCCAGGATCTGCGCCGGGTTCTCCGGGGAGGTGCTCCCCTCCATCTGCGTGCCGTATCGCTGGGCCGCGGCGAAGTCAATGATCGTCTCAATCCGGTCGGGCGCCAGGCCGAGGTTGACGGCCAACTCCACGTAGCCGCCGCCGGCGGTATCGATCAGGGCGGCGGGCAGGCCGTCGGCCGCCTGCCGGATGCGCTCAGCAACGCCATCGCCGTAGGTCACCGGCATGACCCCGTGGTCGCGCAGCCACGGATGGTTGTCCTCGCTGGCCAGGCCGATGACCTGGGCTCCGGCGCGGCGCGCCAGCTGGACGACGATCGAACCAACCCCGCCGGCCGCCGCTGACACCACCACCGTCTCGCCCGCGGTCAGATTGACGGCGCCGACCGCGGCGTAAGCGGTGACACCGACGACGTAGAGCGCCCCGGCCACCTCCCACGGGACATTTGGCGGCTTGCGGGTCACGTTCCCGGCCTCCACCACCACCAGCTCGGCGTGGCTGGCCCGGTTGTGGGTGAAGCCGAGCACCTCGTCGCCGGGAGCGAACGCGGTGACCCCGTCCCCCACCGCCTCCACCACGCCGGCCAGGTCACTGCCCTCGCCTGACGGGAACGTCGCCGGGAAGCGCTCATGCATCATGCCCTGGCGGATCTTGGCCTCGCCGGGGTTGATCCCGGCTGCCCTCACGGCAACCAGGAGCTGGCCCGGGCCGGGCTGCGGCGGGTCGACATCGTCGACGTGGAGGACGTCGATCCCGCCGTACTCGTCGAATCGGACTGCGCGCGCCATCTCCATCTACCTTTCGTCGCCGGCCTTGGACTCTAGGGCGCCCCCGCCCCCGGGCGGCAGGCTTCTTGCTATGGTCGCCGCCACCGCGGATGTCCCAGCTAATGGGCGAAATCCTCGATCGCGCGGGCCCACCCCCTTGAGCACCTGCCGCCGCACAGCTCTCTCCCGCGTCGCCGTGGCCGCCACCGGGCTGGCCGCAGTCGTCGCGGTCCTCGCCACCGCCATTGCGGTGCTGGTGCCGTCCGGAACCTCGGCGGCGACGCCGAGTCTGGGGCAGCTGCACTCAGAACTGGGGCAATCCCAGGCGCAGCAGCAGAACCTGAGCTCAAGCATCAGCTCGCTGGCCCAGACGATCGGCTCGCTGGAGGGTCAGATCAGCCTGGTGCAGACCCGGGAGGCGGCGGTCAACGCCCAGCTCATCCGCGACCGGGACAGGCTGGCGCGGGTCAGGGCATCACTGGCCGCCGAGCGCCGGCTCCTGGTCAAGCTGCGTGACCGCCTGGCGGTGGCCCGGGCGATCCTCCGCCGCCAGCTTGTCTCCAACTACGAGGGCGGCCAGCCCGATCTGGTGTCGGTGGTGCTGGACGCCAACGGCTTCACCAACCTGCTGGATCAACTCAACTACCTGGGGATGGCCGAGCACCGCCAGCAGACGATCATCACCATCACCCGCACTGCCCAGGCCGAGGCCAACCAGGCCGCCCGGCGACTGACGGCGCTCCAGGCCGGCGTCCGCCAGATGACCGACGGCGCCGCCGTCCAGGCCCGGGCGCTGGCCGGGATGAACGCACTGCTCAGCGCCAAGCAGGCCGCCGTGCGGGGGGCGCAGGCCGCTCAGCAGTCGGCCCTGGCCGCGGCCCGGATCCGCGCCGCCAACCTGCGCCATCAGATCTCGCAGGTGGAGGCCGCCCAGGCGGCGGCCGCCGCCCGGGCGGCCGCTGCGGCCGCGGCGGCGGCCCAGCGGGCGGCCACGGCGTCACCGGCGCCCGTGTCCGCGCCGGTGTCCAGCGGCGGGTCGGCGGGCGCCCTGGGCCCCTCCGGGGGCTGGGCCATCCCGTACGCCATCGTGCTGTGTGAATCCGGCGGCCAGAACCTGCCGCCCAACAGCGCGGGCGCCTCCGGCTATTACCAGATCATGCCGGCCACCTGGAAGCTGTTCGGCGGGAGTGGCCCCGCGGCCTACCTGGCCCCCAAGTCCGAGCAGGACGCTGTGGCCTCCCGGATCTGGAACGGCGGAGCCGGGGCATCGAACTGGGTATGCGCCGGCATCGTCGGGATCCACTGACGCCGGGGCGCCACCGCGCACGCAAAGCCCTGGCGGTGACGGCGATTCTGCTCGCCGCCCTCGGCGTCCGCATCGCCTATGTGAGCTCCGAGCCCTACCACGCCATCAACGACGCCGGCACCTACAACCGGATGGCGAGCATGGTGGCCACCTACGGCGACTACCACACCGGCAGCGGCCCCAAGACCGGCGCGGGCGGCTCCCGCGGACCGACCGCGTACTTCCCCCCGGCCTTCCCGTACTACCTGGCCGTGGCCGACCTGGTCGACGGCCATCAGGCCGGCGGCAGGACCGCGGTGCCACCCGAGCGGGTCCAGATGGCGGTCACCGGCACCATCAGCGTCGCCCTCATCGGCCTGGTGGCGCTGGAGGCGTTCGGCGAGGGCGTGGCCCTGGCGGCGATGGGGCTCGCCGCCATCTACCCGGTGTTCATCGTCTGCTCGGGCATCCTGGCGGCCGAGAACCTGGTGGTGCCCCTGGAGCTGGCGGCGGCCTGGACCGCGTTGCGGGGGCGGCGGGCGTCCCGTCCGTATCTGTGGATCGCCGGCACCGGCGTACTCACCGGGCTGGCCGCCCTCACCCATCAGAACGCCATCCTGTACGTCATCCCGTTGGGCATCGCCGCCTGGACGGCGGCCCGGAGCCGCCTCACCGGGCGGACCCACCCGGGGCTGCGGGCGCTGGCCGCCCCGGCGCTCCTGCTCCTGCTCACCTGCCTCACGATCGTCCCGTGGACGATCAGAAACGTGACCGAGCTGCACGCGTTCGTCCCCATCTCCGACGAGACGGGGATCACCCTGGCCGGCACGTATAACCCGCGGTCGGCGAACGACCCTCAGGTCCCGTTCAAGTGGCATCTGTTCAGCCACGTGGCCCAGCTGCACCACTTCGCCCGGGCCTCCAATTACGAGACCGAGCCCCAGCTCTCCAGCCAGCTGACGACGGCGGCCCTTGACTACATCAAGGCCCACCCGCTGGCCCCGATCGCCGCCGGCTTGAACAACACGCTGCGGATGCTGGAGCTGGAGGGCACCTTCGCCTGGCGAGCGTCGACCGCGGCCCTCAACATCCACCCGCCGTGGGACACCATCGGCGTGTACTCGTTCTACGCGCTCGCCCTGCTCGCCATCGCCGGACTGTTCACCCGTGTCGTGCGCCGCGCTCCCTGGTGGCTGTGGCTGATGCCCGTGCTGTGGTGGCTGACCATCGTCCCGGTCAACGTGGAGACGCCCCGGTTCCGGGAGCCGCTGGACCCGTTCCTGATCCTGCTCGCCGGCTGCGCGGTGAGCGCCGCCGTCAGCCGGCTAGGACTGGGCCGTGCGCCAGTCCGGCGTGGTGGGAGCCCGACCGAGCTGACGCGTGACCAGGCTCAGCTGGTCCAGGTGGTCCAGGGCCTGACCTGAGCCGACGGCCACACAGGTCAGCGGGGAGTCGGCGCGGTACACCGGCATGCCGGTCTCGGCGGCCACCATCTCGTCAAAGCCCCGGATCAGAGTGCCGCCCCCGGCGAGCAGGATTCCGTCCCGGGCGATGTCGGAGGCGAGCTCCGGCGGAGTCTGCTCCAGCGTGTCGCGGACCGCCTGCATGATCTCCCGCAGCGGCTGGGCGATCGCCGCCCGCACCTCCTCGGAGCGCAGCTGGACTGCGGTGGGCAGCCCGGTGGCGAGATGGCGACCGCGGACCTCGGTGGTGAATTCCTCCCGCAGAGGCACCGCCGACCCCAACTCGATCTTGATCGCCTCCGCGGTGCGGGAGCCGATGGCCAGCTGGTAGACCGAGCGGATGTAATGGGCGATGGCCTCGTCCATCTCATAGCCGCCGACTCGCACCGACCGGGAGATGACGATGCCCCCCAGGGAGATGACGGCCATCTCACTGGTGCCGCCGCCGACGTCGACGACCATGCGTCCCACCGGCTCCTCAATCGCCAGGCCGGCGCCGATGGCCGCGGCGATCGGCTCCTCAATCAGGTGCACTCGGCGCGCCCCGGCGGCCAGGGAGGCCTCCTCCACGGCCCGCTTCTCCACCTCGGTCACGCCGGAGGGCGCGCACACAATCAGGCGGGGGTGGGCCATCCGCCGGTCGATGACCTTGCGGATGAAGTAGCGCAGCATCTCCTCGGTCACCTCAAAGTCGGCGATGACGCCGTGGCGGAGCGGCCGGGTGGCCGAGATCGATGCCGGCGTGCGGCCGATCATGCGCTCGGCGTCGGCGCCGACGGCGTGCACCAGCCCGGTGTCGACGTCAGAGGCCACCACCGACGGCTCGGAGACCACGATCCCCCGACCGCCCACGTACACCAGCGTGTTGGCGGTCCCGAGGTCAATGGCCATGTCATGGACCCCGAAGGTGGGCGCCAGGTGGCGCCGGGAATTGTCGCGACGGGAGCCGTCTCTACGAAAGCGAATGAGGAAAGGGTGTCAGATGGGGGTCAGGAGCGGTACCCGGCCAGGTGTCCGGGAACGAACGGCCGGCTTCGGCTGGGTGGTCCGGGCTACCGCTCGCCGGGGAGCTTGCGCGGATACTGCGAGATCGACAGCCCCAGGTCCAGGGCGGTCGTGATGATCCGCTGCTGCTCGCTGGCGTGGGCCACCGGGTAGCCCTCGCCGGAGGCGGCGCGCTCCGGGCGGCCGATGTAGCCGAACTGGAGGTGCTCCGGCAGGACCTGAAGCAGACGCGGGGACATGTAGGCCCGCGCGCCCATGTTGCGCGGCTCCTCCTGGACCCAGACCACCTCGCGGAGGTTGGGGTACCGGGAGACGACCTCCAGGATCTCGGACTGCGGGAACGGATACAGCAGCTCGACGCGGCCGATGGCCACCCCGTCGGCGGCACCGTCCACCCGGGCCTTGGAGGCGAGCAGGTCGTAGTAGATCTTGCCCGTGCAGAGCGCCAGCCGGGTGACCTCGGCCGGATCGACCTGGGCGTCGTCGAGCACGGGCTGGAAGCGGCCCTCCACCAGATCCTCCACGCGGCTGGCCGCCTGAGGCAGGCGCAGCAGGCTCTTGGGGGTCATGATCACCAGCGGACGCTGCTTGGCGATCCGGGCCTGGCGGCGCAGGAGGTGGAAGCACTGCGCGGGGGTGGTGGGATTGGCGATCCGGATGTTGCCCTCGGCCGCCAGCTGCAGGAACCGCTCCAGGCGGGCCGAGGAGTGCTCCGGACCGGAGCCCTCATAGGCGTGGGGCAGCAGCAGCGTCAGGCGCGAGGTCTGGCCCCACTTGGCCAACCCCGAGGTGATGAACTGGTCGATGATCACCTGGGCGCCGTTGACGAAGTCACCGAACTGCGCTTCCCAGAGGACAAGCGTCTCCGGACCCTCCTGGGAGTAGCCGTACTCAAAGCCGACGCAGGCCATCTCCGACAGGGGGCTGTTGTGGAGCTCCATCGGCGCCAGGGCCCCCGGCAGGTGCTGCATGGCGCAGTGCTCCTGGCCGGTCTTGGGGTCATGGAGGACGAGGTGGCGCTGGCTGAAGGTGCCCCGCTCGGTGTCCTGCCCGGTCAACCGGATGGGGATCCCCTCGGTGAGCAGGGACGCGAAGGCCAGTGCCTCGGCATGGGCCCAGACCATCCCCTCGCCGCTGTCGAACACCTCGCGGCGCTGCTCCAGCTGGCGCACCAGCTTGGGATGGACGGTGAAGCCGTCCGGCACCCCGAGCAGCTCCTCGTTGAGCACCTTGAGCCGATCGGCGGCCACCGCCGTCTTGACCTCAGGTGAGGGCGTGCGGTCCAGTTGGTATTCGCCGGTGGCGTGTTCGACGTCCTTGGCGGCGGCAATCCGTTCCTTGAGCTCGGAGTGGGCGTCGGACAGGACGGCCCACACCTCGTCGGTCATCTCGGTGGACTCCTGCTCGGAGACGACGCCCTGGTCGACCAGCAGGCGGGCGAACAGCTCCCGCACCGGAGGGTGCTTCTTGATGACCTGGTACATCTCGGGCTGGGTGTAGGCCGGCTCGTCGGCCTCGTTGTGGCCAAAGCGGCGGTAGCCGATCAGATCGATGAGGACATCGTGGCCGAACTCCTGCCGGAAGGCGAACGCCAGCCGGACGGCGCTGATGCAGGCGGCGACGTCGTCAGCGTTGACGTGGATGATCGGCACGTCAAAGCCCTTGGCCAGATCCGACGCGTAGGTGGTGGAGCGCGAGTCGTCCGGGTCGGTGGTGAAGCCGACCTGGTTGTTCTGGATGAGGTGAATGGTGCCGCCGACGGTATAGCCGTCGAGCGCTTGCAGGTTGAGCGTCTCGGCCACCACTCCCTGCCCCGGGAAGGCGGCATCGCCGTGAAGGATGACCGGCATCGCCGCGTTGGTGTCCTGGTGGGCGTGGGGTCCCTGGCGGGTCGTCTGGGCCGCCCGCGTGGCGCCGGCGGCCACCGGGGCCACGAACTCCAGATGCGACGGGTTGGACTCCAGACGGACGATGATCGACTCGCCCCCGTTGACCTGGTAGGAGCCCTGGGCACCGTGGTGGTACTTGACGTCGCCGGTCCCGCCCTGGGGCAGGGTGGTGATCGGCTCCAGCGTGGTGGAGCCCTCAAACTCGGCGAAGATGGAGTCATAGGAGCGGCCCAGGTTGTGGGCCAGCACGTTGAGCCGACCCCGGTGAGCCATGCCGATGACGACCTCCCGGGCGCCGCGGGTGGCCGACAGCTGGATGATCTCGTCGATCATCGGCACCGTCATGTCCAGGCCCTCCACCGAGAACTGCTTCTGACCCAGGTAGGCCTTGTGCATGAACCGCTCAAAGGCGTCAACCTCGGTGAGCCGCTTGAGCAGGCCCTTCTGCTCCTCGGTGGTGAGCGGCTTGCGGAACGCGCCGGACTCGATCGCCTCGCGCAGCCACAGCCGCTGGCGGTGCGACGCGATGTGCTCAATCTCGTAGGCGATGGTGCCGCAGTAGGTCTCCCGCAGGTGGGGCAGCGCGTCGGCCAGTGTGGCGCCGGCCACGTACATCCGCAGGATCCGCGCCGGGATCTGACCCATGACCTCCGGGGTGAGCCCCAGCGGCGCCGGATCCAGCGACGGATCGCCCTCCGGCTCCCGGCCCAGCGGATCCAGCCGGGCGGCGAGGTGCCCGAGCGTCCGGTGGGCCTTGAGCAGCGAGGTGGCGGCCTGCACCGCCTGCATGAGCTCCTCGTCGTGAACGGTCGTGGTCTCGGCCGCCCCCGGCACCACGGGCGCGCTGACCACGGTCGCGGCCGGGGCCGGCGGCGGCGGGAGCTCGGCCAGCGCCACCCCGAGGTCGGCGAACACCTGCTCGTAGAAGCCCTCCTCGCCCTGGAGCAGCGCCTCCACCCGCGCCAGGAACCGACCGGATTCGGCGCCCTGGATGATGCGGTGGTCGTAGGTGGAGGTCATGGTCATGACCTTCTCGGCGCCGATCACGGGACCGACCCGCTCCAGGCCGACCGGGTAGGAGATCGACCCGGTGGCCACGATCGTGCCCTGGCCGACCATGAGACGCGGCACCGAGGCGACGGTGCCGATCCCGCCCGGGTTGGTGAGCGAGATGTTGGCGCCCTGCAGGTCGTCGGCCCCCAGGCTGTTCGTCCGAGCCTTGTCGACGAGCGCGTTGTAGGCATCGAGAAAGGCCTGGAAGGAGAGCCGGCCGGCGTCGCGGATGACCGGCACCATCAGAGTGCGACTGCCGTCCTTCTTCTCCACGTCGACGGCCAGCCCGAGGTTGACTGCGCCATCGTCGACGCGGTGGGGCTTGCCGTCAATCTCGGCGAAGTGGTGGGCCATGACCGGCATCTCGTCGGTCCCCACCCGGGCGATGGCGTAGGCGATGAGATGGGTGAAGGAGACGCGCTGGCCGCCCGCCTTGAGCTGCTTGCGGCGCTCGTCCAAGACGGTCACGGTGAGGGTGCGGAACGAGGTGGCGGTCGGGATCTCCCGGCTCTGCTCCATGTAGCGGGCGAGGGCGGCGCCACCGCCCTTGATCAGCTGCGCGGACCCGGTCGCGCCCACCGCGGCCGGGGTGCCGTTGCCCTGGGCGGCGAGCACGTCGGCCTTGGTGATCCGCCCGCGGCGGGCCGTGCCCGTGACGCCGTTCAGATCGACGCCCTCGGCGGCGGCCACCCGGCGGGCCACCGGCGATGCGTTGGCGCCGTTGCCGTTGCCGGCCGGCGCCGCGGGGGCGCCCGGCGCCGCCGAGGCGGAGCCGTTGCCCGACGGGGCGCCGGTGGCCGGGCGGCCGGCGGCGCCGGCATCGGCGCTGATCCGGCCGATGACCTGGCCCACCGTCACCGTCTCGCCCTCCCGGGCGAGGATCTCGGTGATCGTTCCCGACGCCGGTGCGGGCAGCTCCATATCGACCTTGTCGGTGGAGATCTCGACGACGGTGTCGCCCTGCTTGACGGCGTCGCCAACCTGGACCGACCACTCCAGGACGGTGCCTTCGGTGACTGACTCGCCGCCCGTGGGCGTGACGATGTCGACGGCCTGCCCGGCAGCCTGCTCGGTGGCGGCGAGCTGCTCGGCCTCGTTGCCCGCGCCCGCCATCGCCTCCTGGGGCGTGGCCGGCGGAGACTCGCCGGACACCGGATTGGCGGCGTCAGGCGCCACCGTGCCGTTGGGCGCACCCTCGCCACCGGTGGAGATCTCCGCCAGGAGCGCTCCCACGGCCACCGTATCTCCCTCGGCCACATGCCGCTTGACGACGGTGCCGGCCACCGGCGACGGCACCTCGGCGTCCACCTTGTCGGTGGAGATCTCGACGATCGTCTCGTCAACGCCGACGGCGTCGCCCTCCTGCTTGTGCCACTCAAGCACGGTGCCCTCGGCAACCGAGTCGCCCATTGCGGGCATGACGACCTGAACAGTGCCTGTGTCTACCGCCATCGCTGAAGTCCCCTTCACTCTACTGCGAAGTTTGAGCTTGGCTGCGCTCGGCCGCCGGCTGCACGCCGGCTTGCCGTCGGCGGCGCGCCGCCACCACGAATCCGATCGAACCGGCAAATGGTCCGAGCCCTCCGATCACCGCCACGGTCACCGCCAGCCAGAACGGGAGGATCCGATAACGGGCGGCGGCGATGCACACCAGCGACATGGCGATCCAGATGGTGCCGTGGGCCAGGCCGAAGATGAACGTCTCCGGCTGGGGATTGTTGAGCACAAACGCGCACAGCAGCAGGGCCAGATACACCGCCGAGTGGCAGAACGAGATGATCTCCAGTCGCCGGAAGGTGACGACCCGGCGGAAGGCGTCGGCGGCCATCAGGCCACCGAGGTCAGCAGGTCGGCAATCCGCCGCAGGGGCGCATCGGCGTGGTCAGGCCACTGAGCGGGATCGGCCGGCCACCACGCGTACTCGTCGTGCTCGGAGTCCGGAGTGACGGTGGCGCCCTCGGCCAGCCAGGCCATCCCCACCAGCGAGACGAGCCCGGTGGGCAGCTTGACCAGCGCCTCCACGGTCAGGTGCTCGGCCGTCACCGACCACTCCTCGGTCAGCTCCCGGACCAGCGTGTCGGCCGGGTTCTCGCCCACCTCCACCGATCCGGCCGCCCCCAGGGCCCAGCGCCGCGCCCAGGTGGCCAGCCAGGCGGCCCGCCGGCCGGCCAGCCAGCACCCGTCGGCCGACCGGACGATGCACAGGGCCGACAGGCTCTGCATGGCGTCGGTGTCCAGCAGCCGCAACGCCCACCGGATCGGCTCGCACTCCAACCGGAGCCGGCGGTCGTCCACCGAGAAGTTCCGCAGCCGGGCAGCCAGTCCGTCATGGCTGGGCGACCCGCGGTCGCGCAGCTTCGCCAGGGCCCGGTCGGCCTCGTCGGTGACCGCCGGCGTCGGCGCGAACGGCTCCTGGCCCCACTGCACCTCGATCTCGTCCGGCCGCCAGGGGCCGCTGGCCAGGATGCCGGGAGGCAGGCTCATCGCTCACACGGTACCCGCGTATAGATTATGAGTGAGTGAGGGGCGAGGCCAGGCGGCTCAAGCACTGGGGCTGGGGCTATGAGGACGAACAGCCAGGCCCGGATGAGCTCCGGGCCACCGCCGGCCTGGTGGCCGGCCGGCTCGGCTTCGGCAACCCCCGGCCACGGTCGCCGGTCCCGCTCTCGGCGGTGGCCCTCCCCTCGCCGCGCCTGCGCCCGCCGGAGCGCCTGGCCCCGATCTGCCGCAGCGACACCTACGAACGGGTCCTGCACGCCTACGGCCGCTCCTACCGAGACGTCGTCCGGGCGTTCGCCGGGGAGTTCCCGCACCCGCCGGACGTCGTCGCCCGCCCCCGGACCGAGGCGGAATGCGCCGAGGTGCTCGACTGGGCGCTCGGCGCCGGAGCCGCGCTCATCCCCTTCGGCGGGGGCACGAGCGTGGTGGGCGGAGTGGAGCCGGCGCTGGCGCCGGATGCGTTCCGGGGCGTGGTGACCGTCGACCTGCGGGCGCTGGACCGCGTGCTGGAGGTCGACCCGGTGTCGCTGTCGGCGCGCATCCA
Source organism: uncultured Solirubrobacteraceae bacterium (assembly GCA_963753235.1). Taxonomy (GTDB): domain Bacteria; phylum Actinomycetota; class Thermoleophilia; order Solirubrobacterales; family Solirubrobacteraceae; genus Palsa-465. The sequence goes on from CAVWBJ010000004.1 coordinate 828,857, forward strand.
GGGAGGCGCCACCGGGCCGGCGCTGGAGCAGCAGCTGCGCCCGTACGGCCTCACGCTGCGCCACTTCCCCCAGTCGTTTGCCTTCGCCACGCTCGGCGGCATGATCGCCACCCGCGCCGGAGGCCACTTCGCCACGCTGTACACCCACATCGATGACCTGGTGGAGTCCGTCCGGGCGCTCACCCCTGCCGGCGTGTGGGAGTCGCGCCGGCTGCCCGGCTCCGGTGCCGGCGTGTCCCCGGACCGGATGCTGGTCGGTTCCGAGGGCACGCTGGGGATCATCACCGAGGCCTGGATGCGGGTCCGGCCGCGGCCGCAGTCGCGGGCCACGCGGGCCGTGCGGTTTGCCGACTTCGCCACCGGGGCCGCCGCGGTGCGGGACCTGGCCCAGTCCGGACTGCACCCGGCCAACTGCCGGCTGATCGATCCCGCCGAGGCGCAGCTGACCGCCGCCGGCGATGGCACCGCCGCCCTGCTGGTGCTGGGGTTTGAGGCGCCGGCCGGTGATGTGATCCCGCGGCTGGTCCAGGCGCTGGAGTGCTGCAGCGATCACGGCGGCCGCTGGGAGAGCGAACCCGACGGGGCCGCCGGCGACTGGCGGGAGGGCTTCCTGCGCGCGCCCTACCTGCGCGATGTGCTGGTGGCCATGGACATCCTGTCCGAGACGTTTGAGACGGCCGTCACCTGGGACCGGTTTGAGGAGCTGCACACCGCCGTCATGGCCGCGACCAGCGCCGCCGTCACCGAGATCTGTGGGGCGGGCCAGGTCACCTGCCGGCTCACCCATATTTATCCCGACGGTGCGGCGCCCTACTACACCGTGCTGGCCCCGGCGCGGCGGGGCGCCGAGCTGGAGCAATGGGCGGCGATCAAGTCGGCCGCCGCCGAGGCCATCCTGCGCACCGGCGGCACCATCACCCACCACCACGCCGTCGGTCGTGATCACCGGCGGTGGTATGACCTCCAGCGGCCAGAGCCGTTTGCCCGGGCGCTGCGGGCGATGAAGGACGCGCTGGACCCGATGGGGGCCCTCAACCCCGGCGTGCTCGTCTAGGCGATGAGCCGTTCCAGGACGGCGGGCGCGGCCGGAGCCACCTCCGGCGGGAGCCGGGTCAGCAGTTCCCGCCAGGCCGGCTGAACGGCGATCGCCGCCCGGATGAGGTCCAGCGCCGTCTCCATATCGCCGGATGAGGCGGCGCCGAGGCCAGCCCAGAAGCGCAGCTCGTCGGACTCCGGCGCCCGTTCCAGCGCCTCCCGGAACAGTTGCGCGGCCGCTTGGTGGCGGCCCTGGGCGGTGAGCTCGTCGCCGCGGCCGGCCAGCCGGTAGGCCTCGTCGAGTCCGACCAGGCGCTCCAGCTCCACCAGCGGATCCGGGTGGTCCTCGACCCGCAGCGAGGCCACCGTCTCCCAGGGCTCGCCGGCGGCCGGAACCACCAGGATCGCCGCCGACTGGCGCCCGCGCAGGTCACCGCCGGCGCCCTCGGCGGCCAGCAGCGCGGTGAGCAGGCGGCGGGTGAGCGTTCCCTCGGCGTCGGCGAACGCCTCCAGCATCGCCGGCCACACCGCCGGCGAGGCCATGATGTTGCCCTGGCAGGACACCCCCTCGCCCTGGATGTCCCCGGCAAACCGCATGCAGTCCGCGCCGGTGTGGGCGACCGCGGTCCCGTCGGCAGTGACGACCGCCACCTGGCGTGAGTCCCGCTGAGGATCGTCGGCCACCAGCCGCGCCAGCACCGCCGCCGGCGACTCGCCCCGCTGCAGGCCATCCAGGGCCCGGGGCCCGTAGGCCACGGCCACGTTGGCCTGGGTGGCCACGGCGCCGACACCCGGGCGGGCCCAGGGGACGATCGGCCCCACGGCGAACCAGTGGGACTGGACGGCCACGCCCAGCTCCCCGGTGTTCTGATCCCGCGCGACGATGGAGTAGGTCATGCGGCCAGGGTACGGTTGAACGGCGCAGGGCCAGCGGCACGCACACGGCGATGAGCAGGACGCACCACATCACCATGGCCAGCTGCGGGTGGTCGAGCTGCCAGGAGCCGCCGGAGTGAAAGCCGGGGGTGGTGAGCGAGCGGACCGTGGCCACCAGCGCCGAGATCGGATCCCATTGGGCGATCGCCCGCGGCACCGCGTCCATGCCGGCGATGGGCACGAACGTACCGGCCATGAACGTGAGCGGCAGGATGATGATGAACCCCATCCCCTGCATCGCATCCGGAGAGCGCACCAGCATTCCGAACAGCACGCCGCACCAGGTGAAGGCGAAGATGCCGAGGGCCATCAACGCCACCAGCTCAACCGCGCGGGCCGGAGTCAGGTGAGGGTTCCAGCCGAGCGCCAGCCCCACGCCGAAGGTGATGACCAGGCCGAGTGCCTGCTCGCAGCATTGGCCCACCACCTGACCGCTGATCACCGATAGACGACTGATCGGCATGGAGCGGAAGCGGTCGATGACGCCCTCGGTCATATCGGCTGAGGTGGCCACCCCGGCACCGATCACCCCGAAGGCGAGCGACTGGCCGATGATCCCGGGGAACAGATAGTCCTTGTAGCTGATCCCGGGCACGTGGATGGCCGAGCCGAACACGTACAGGAACAGCAGGATGAAGATGATCGGCTGGATGGTCACGTCGAGCAGGCGCTCGGGCACCCGCGGGATGGCCCGCAGGCTGCGCCCCGTCAGCAGCAGCGTGTCGCGGACGTATTCCAGCGGCGCCGAGCGCCGTCCGGCGGCCAGCGTGGTCATACGGGAGCCTCCTGAGCGTCGGGCATTTCCGGGGTGGCGGCATGGCCGGTGAGGGCCAGGAACGCGTCATCGAGGGTGGGGCGGCGCAGCGCGATCTCGTCGACACCGATCCCGGCCGCCCCCACGGCAGCGGCCACCCGCGCCAGATCCGCCGCCTCCTCGGGGGCGGGGACCGACAGAGTGCGCTGCTCGCGCAGCGCGGTGAGCGCAAACTCGGGCTCCAGCGCCGCCAGCAGGTCCTGGAAGCTGGCCGAGTCGGCGGCGACCACATCCACGCGCTGAGCGCCCACCTGGGTCTTGAGCTGGGCCGGCGAGCCGGCGGCCACGGCGCGGCCGTGGTCGATGACCACCACCCGGTCGGCGAGCGCATCGGCCTCCTCCAGGTACTGGGTGGTGAGCAGCAGGGTGACACCGTCGGCGACGAGCTCGCGGATGGTGGACCAGACCACCTGGCGGCTGCGAGGGTCCAGGCCCGTGGTGGGCTCGTCCAGCACCAGGACGTGCGGGCGGTCGATGAGCCCGGCGGCCAGGTCGACCCGGCGCCGTTCGCCACCGGACAGGTTCTTGACCAGCCGGTCCCGGAACGGGACGACGTCGAGGCGCTCGATCAGCTCATCGGCGATCCGCCGGGCCACCGGCCGGCTGCGGTCGCGCAGGCGGGCCATGAGGATGAGGTTCTCCCGGGCGGTCAGGTTCTTGTCCAGCGCCGCGAATTGCCCGGTGAGCGAGATCCGCTCTCGCACCCGCGCCGCCTCGCGCATCACGTCGTGCCCGGCCACGCGGGCCCGGCCGCCGTCGGGACGCAGGAGCGTGGCCAGCATCCGGACCGTGGTGGTCTTCCCGGCGCCGTTCGGCCCCAGGAGCGCCACCACGGTGCCCACCTCCACCTTCAGGTCCAGCCGGTCGACGGCGGTGAAGGCGCCAAACCGCTTGGTCAGCCCCTCGGTGATCACGGCAGATTCAGTCATGGACGGTAAAACTACAGAGACTGAAAGAATTCTGCAAGTGAAAGGATTCTCGGTAGGATCCGAGCATGGAGGATGCGGCCGAAACTCAGGCGCCGGAGGCCGACGATGAGCTCGTCGACGTCACGACCGGGGACGAGATCCTGGATCGCCTCATCTCGGCCGAGATGGGCGACCGGATCGCCGAGGTCATGCGGTCGTTTCGCCGCACCCAGGAGGAGTGGTACCGGCGGACCCATCCCGAGGAGGGGCTGCGCGAGCGCAAGCGCCGCCTGACCCGGCAGCTCATCTCCGACGCCGCCACCACGCTGTTCGCCACCCGCGGCTTTGACAACGTCCGGGTCTCGGAGGTGGCCCGCCGGGTGGGGGTGTCCGAGAAGACGGTCTACAACTACTTCCCCACCAAGGAGTCCCTGGTCCTCGACAACGCCGACGAGGGAGTGGAGCGGATGGCCGGCGCCCTGCGCGAGCGCCAGCCGGGACAGTCTCTGACCGACGCCACGGTGGCGGCGATCATGGACGACACCTGGATGTACCAGGAGGCGCCCGATGCGCTCATGGAGTTTGTGCCGATGTTCGGAGCCATGATCGAATCCACACCAGCCCTGCGAGCTGCCTGGCTGGAGTTGCACGACCGTCTGGCCAAGGTGGCTCGCGACGAGCTGGCCGCTCAGGCCGGAGTCGACCCTCGGGATCCCGAGCCAACGGTGGCGGGACGGGCCCTGGCCGGCCTGGTGGAGCTGGCCATGGACTCCAACATGCGCCACATCAGCGACGGGTTGCGGGGGGAGGCGCTCCGGGGAGCGGTCCAGGGTGATCTGGAACGTGCGGCCCGGCTGCTGGAGACGGGGCTGTGGTCGTTCAACCTGCCGCGCGGCGCGCGGGCCCGCACCCAGGCGATGGAGGCGGCACGGGCGGCCGAGGAGGCCCGGGTCCAGGTCCTGCGCGCCCTGCGCCAGGCCCGGGCCGCCTGGGAGGCCTTGCGCGGCGAGGGCGGCGGCCGGCGGTGACGGGCATCGCCGTGCTGGGAGCCGGCGGGGTCGGCGGCTTCCTGGCCGGAGCGCTCACCCGCGCTGGAGCGGAGGTGGTGGTGGTGGCGCGCGAGGACACGGCCCGGGTCATCGGCGAGCGCGGGCTGAGGATCCGCAGCGCTGCGCTCGGCGACTTCACCGCGCAGCCCGCCGTCACCACCGAGCTCAACCACGCCGTCGACGTGCTGTTTGTGGCCACCAAGGCGACCGGCCTGGAGGCGGCCCTGGAGCGCGTGGTGGCGGCGCCGGGCCTGCTCATCCCGCTGCTCAACGGCATCGACCACCTGGCCCGGTTGCGGGAGCGGTTCGGCGCCGACCGGGTACCGGCCGCGGTGATCCGGATTGAGTCCGACCGCCCGGCGCCGGCAGAAATCGTCCAGACCAGCCCGTCCTGCCGGATCGACCTGGCGGCCGACGCCGCGCCGCCCGCCGTCGAGGCCGCCCTGGAGCGCACCCGCGCCCGGCTGGAGGCGGCGGGCATTCCCACCCGGCTCGGCACCAGCGAGGCCGACGTGATGTGGTCAAAGCTGGCCCGGCTGTGCCCGCTGGCCCTGACCACCAGCGCTTCGGAGCGGCCGATCGGCTCCGTGCGCGCCGATCCCCGCTGGCGCTCGGCGCTGGAGAGCGCGGTGGGTGAGACCGTCCGGGTGGCCAACGCCGATGGCGCCCGGCTGGATCCCGCCGACACGCTCGCCGAGCTGGAGGCAGCCCACGCCGAGCTCGGCTCATCGATGCAGCGCGACATCGCCGCCGGACGGCCGCCGGAGCTGGACGCCATCGCCGGGGCGGTGCTCCGAGCCGGCGAGCGCCACGGGCTGCGCTGCCCCACGGTCCAGTGGCTCGCCGACCGGGTGGCCAACCGGGCCGGCCTGCCCTGGATCCTGTGACCGGCCGCGCTTACAGCGGGGGGCGAATCGGCTGGGCCGGGCCGTCGATGTAGACCGGCTCCGCGATCTCCTCGGAGGCCACCGCGTCCACGGCTTCCTGCTCCTCCATCTCCCCGGCGCCGTCATGCTCACCGTCGCAGAGAATCCGGAAGTTGCCGGTGACGCCGCCGTCGGCCTGGAGCACGATTCCGGGCAGGATCTCCTCCCCCTCCTCCAGGCCGAGTCGCTCGATGTCGAAGTGGGCCATGCCGATGCCCCAGCTGTTGTGATCCGGGTTCTCCCGGTCATGGGCGGCAACGCCCTGCGCAAAGCGTTCCAGGACCTTGGCCATCGTCGCGGTGTCGACCATTGTCGGTGCCCTCCTCAGCCTCGTTCGATCAACTCGATGCGGTAGCCGTCCGGATCCCTGACGAAGCACAGGCGGTTGCCGCCGGCACGCACCGTGTACGGCGGGCGCTCGGGCTCGATGCCCTGCTGGGCGAGCTGTGCCAGCGTGCCGTCGAGGTCCGAGGTGGTGATGGCGATGTGCCCGTAGCCGGTGCCGATGTCGTAGGGCTCGGTGCGTCCATGGTTGTAGGTCAGCTCCAAGCGGGGCTCGTCGCCGTCGTCCGGCAGGTTCATGAACACGTTGGTCGCCTCATCGCGAATGGGCGCCCGGCGGATCTCCTGGAAGCCCAGGGCCTCGTAGAAGGCGACCGACCGATCGATGTCCAGAATCCGGTAGCACGTGTGGATCAGGCTCATCCTGGGGCCAAGCCTACCGAGTGAGCGCCGGCGCAAACCCGCCGGGGCTCAGGGCTTCGACCCGGAGGACGCTGGAGCGCGACCCACTAGGCTCTAGACCATGATCGTCGAACGCTCGATGAGCGACCCGTGGCTGTCGAACACCTACGTGGTCGCCGACGAGGTTGGCGGCTCCGCGGTGATGATCGACGCCGGCGGCCCGGTGGTCCCCCTGCTGGAGTTCCTGCGCCGGGGTCAGTTGCGGCTGACCCACGTGCTGCTCACCCACCATCACCATGACCACATCGCCGAGCTCGACGAGGTCCGCCGCGCCCATCCCGATGTACCGGTGCTGATTCATGAGCTGGAGCGCGCCGAGGTACCGGGCGCCACCGGCACCCTGGCACCGGGTCAGCGCATCGAGTCCGGCGCCCTGGTGGTGGAGCCGATCCACACCCCGGGCCACACCGCCGGCATGCTCTCCCTGCTCGTCGACGGCACCGATGTGTTCACCGGCGACACCCTGTTCAAGGGTTCGGTCGGCGGCGTTCGGGCCCCCGGGCACACCACGTACGCCGATCTGAAGATGTCGATCATGGACCGGCTGTTGACGCTGCCGGCGCAGACCCGCATCCACCCCGGGCACACCGACCCCACCACGGTCGCCGATGAGCTGGAGCACAACCGGTTCGTCCGCATCTGGCGCGGAGTCGACCCGGAGGGCCAGGAGCCGTGCACCGCGCTGGGCGACCCGGCCACGCTCATCCTCCTCGGCGACGACTACGACGGCGGCCACAAGGCGTGGGTGCGCTGGCCGGACGGGTCTGACGACATCGTGCCCGGCTCGCAGGTCCGCCAGGGCGACTAGTGCCCCGCGGCGACAAGATCCCGACCTCCCGCGTCAGCCGCACCGCCCGCATCGGCAGCCTGGCCGCGGGACAGGCGCTGCGGGAAGCGAGCACCCGGGCCGCCAACGTGGCCCGTTCTCCCGAGGGACGCCAGGTGGCGCTGGAGCGCCGCCAGATTGAGGCCGCCGAGCAGATCGTCGAGGCCCTGGGGACGATGAAGGGCGCGGCCATGAAGGTGGGTCAGGTGCTGTCGTTCCTGGACGTCGGAATGGTCCCCGAGGAGTACCGGGAGGAGTTTCAGCGCAAGCTGGCGGTGCTCCGCGACGCCGCCCCCACGGTGACCTTCCGCGACATGCGCAAGGTGATTGAGGAGGAGTTGGACGAGCGCCTGGGCGACGTGTTCGACGAGTTCGACGAGGAACCGATCGCCGCCGCCTCGATCGGCCAGGTGTACCGCGGCGTACTGAGCGACGGGCGCGAGGTGGCGGTCAAGGTCCAGTACCCGGGCGTCGCCGCCGCCGTCCGCGCCGACATGCAGAACCTGGGGCTGATCCTGCGGCTGGTCAAGCGCATCGCCCCCGGGATGGACCCCCAGGCCATCGGGGAGGAGATCCGGTCACGCATCTACGAAGAGCTTGACTACGAGCTGGAGGCCCAGAACCAGCGCACGCTGGCCCGCATCTTCCGCGACCACCCGTTCATCGTGGTTCCGGACGTGGTGACCTCGCTGTCTCGCGAGCGGGTCATGGTGTCCGAGTTCGTGCACGGCACCGGGTTTGAGGATCTGAAGGACTACCCGCAGGCCGACCGCGATCGGATCGGCGAGATGATCTATCGCTTCTACTTCGGCTGCCTGTACCGCCACGGGCAGTTCTCCGGCGATCCGCATCCGGGCAACTCCCAACTGCTGGACGACGGGCGCATGGCGTTCTTCGACTTCGGCCTGTTCAAGCGGATGCCGCCGGGCACCGTGGACCTGGAGATCCAGGTGGCGCGGGCGATCATTGAGGGCAACACCGACACCATCATGCGGCTGGGGACCGAGGTCGGCTTCTTTCCCGAGCCGGAGAAGTTCAACCCGGACCGGGTCCTGGCCCACTTCCGGGCGGCCACGTCCTGGTACACGTGCGACCGGGAGATCGAGCTCACGCCGGACTACGCCACCCAGGTGCTGATCGATATGAGCGATCCCCGCTCGGAGTACTTCGGACAGCTGCGCCACGAATCGGCGCCACCGGACCACATCTTCGGCCGGCGCATGGAGGTGCTGACGCTGGCGGTGATCGCTCAGCTGCACGCTCGCAACAACTTCCACCGGATCGCCCGGGAATGGTTCTACGGCGATCCCCCGGCCACCGAGCTCGGCGGGCAGGAGGCCGAGTTCTACGCGGCCCGGGCCGCCTGAGCGGCGAGGCCGCTTCTCCGACGCGCCCCCGGAGGTCGTCCCCATAGGGTTTTGGGGCTCAGCTACATATAGGGTCACTTTCGCCCCACAACCCCCGGCCTCAACCCGGGTTGTGGGACGTTTCTCGTCCTATAGACACGTGAGGCCCCAAAACCCCCCCGGGCCGAGCGGCGGAGAGCGGGCCGTTTCATCGCGTTGCGGTAGATGAGCTCGGCGAGCCGCGGCCGGGCGACCTTGGCCACAAGCACACTGAAATCTAGACCTCTTGGACCTGGAACAGGCTGGTGGTGCCCGGCCGGCCGCTGGGCAGGCCCGCGGTGACCCCAATCCGCTGCCCGGGCTGGACCCAGCCGAGGTCGACCACCCGGCGGGCGGCGTCGGCGATGAGCTGCTCGGTCACCTCGTGACGGCGCATCCAGGCGGCCTGCACGCCCCACATGAGGTTGCAGCGCCGGACCGTCTCCCGGCCCGGGGACAGGGCGTAGATCGGCACCGTCGGCCGGTGGGCGGAGATGAGCCGCGCCGAGCGACCGGAGAGCGTGGGGACAACGAGCGCAGCCAGCCCCAGGTCCCGGGCGGCGGCGCAGGCGCTGTAGGCGATGGTGTAGGCCGGATCCCGGGCGTCCCGGCGGACGCGCTCCTCGTTCCAATCCTGGTAGGGCAGAACGCTCTCGGTCCGCTCGGCGATGGAGGCCATCATGGCGATCGCCTCGCAGGGATAGGCGCCGATCGCCGTCTCCTGGGAGAGCATGACGGCGTCGGTGCCGTCCAGGATGGCGTTGGCCACGTCGGTGGCCTCGGCCCGGGTGGGGCGCGACGAGGAGACCATCGAGTCCAGCATCTGGGTGGCGGTGATCGACGGGCGGGCCAGGCGGCCGGCGATCCGCAGCAGCTGCTTCTGGACGATCGGCACATCCTCGATCGGCAGCTCGATCCCGAGGTCGCCCCGGGCCACCATCACCGTGTCGGCAGCCCGGATGATCTCCTCGGCGGCGTCGACGGCCTGCGGCTTCTCGATCTTGGCCACCAGCGGCAGCCGGGTGTGCCCGCGCACGGTCTCGATGTCCTCGGCGGTGCGGACAAACGACAGGGCCACGATGTCCACGCCGATCTGCTCGCCGAACCGGAGCATGTCCAGGTCCTCCTCGGGCACCGCCGCCAGCCCGCGGGTGGAGCCGGGAATGTTGAGGCCCTGCCGGGAGGCCACCGAACCGCCCACCTCCACCAGGGTCTCGATCTCGCCGTCGCCGCTGCGGACCGCATCGACGCGCAGGCGGATGGCGCCGTCGGACAGGTAGATCACGTCCTGAGGATCGACGGCATCGGCCAGCCCCGGCCAGGACACCGACATGCGCTCCCCGTCGCCCGGCTCGGTGGAGCCGCACAGCAGGACCAGTCGCTCGCCCGGCTTGAGCTCGGCCAGGTCGTCGCGCAGCGCGCCGATCCGCAGCTTGGGGCCGGGCAGATCCTGGAGGATGGCCACCGGCCGCCCGGCGGCCTCGCCGGCCGCCCGCACCCGGCGGGCGTTCTCGGCGTGCAGGTCACGGTCGCCGTGGGAGAAGTTGAGCCGGGCCACGTCCATCCCCGCCTCCACCATGCGCTTCAGGGTGTCCGGATCACGAGAGGCGGGCCCGATGGTGGCGACGATCTTGGTGCGGCGCATGATCTGAAGCTACTTCACGCCGGGGCGCCGGGCGTTAACACCACGTTGAAGATGTGAGCGCTCACACCCTCAGATTACCGTCGACGACGATGACCTCGCCGTCGGCGCTGAGGCGACCGCCGCGGCGCAGGTCGCAGATGAGATCCCAGTGCAGGCCGGAGGCGTTGGTGCCGCCGGTCTCCGGGTAGGAGCGGCCGAGCGCCAGGTGGACGGTGCCGGCCATCTTCTCGTCGAGCAGGATGTGCCCGGTGGGGCGGTCGATGCCGGTGTTGGTGCCGATTCCCAGCTCGCCCAGGCGGCGAGCGCCGCTATCGGTTCTGAGCGCCGCCTGGAGGTGGTCATCGCCCTGGTCGGCCCGCGCGGAGACCACCTCCCCGTCTCGGAACTCCAGCTCCACCCCGGTGACCGTCACCCCACGGGGGCCGGTGGGCACCGTGAAGCGGATGGTGCCCTGAGCGGAATCCTCGTGGGGGCCGGTGAACACCTCGCCACTGGGCATGTTGCGCCGGCCGTCGGAGTTGATCCAGGTGCGCCCGGCTACGGAGAGCGCCAGGTCGGTGCCGTCGGCCTCGATCCGGATCTCGGTGGCCACGCTCAGGCGGGCGACCAGCTCGTCCTGCCGCTCACTCAGCTCCGTCCAGGCCCGGACCGGGTCCGGACGGTCGAGGAACAGGGCCCGGTTGACGAACGCGGCGTAGGCATGGGTGGCCATCCGGGCCTGCTGGGCCAGCGCCGGCGTCGGCAGCAGCGTGCCCGTCCAGCGCAGTCCCAGCGAGGCCTCCTGAAACGGCCGGCGCGCGACGGCAACATCGGCGATCAGCGCCGGATCGATGTCGGACAGCTCGCTGGTGTTGGCCGGAGCGTCGATCCGGACGAACCCATCCAGGGCCTCGGTGAGGGCCAGGTCGATGGGCGGCGGTTGGGTGCGATGGCGATTGCGGGCATGCCGGTAGAAATCGGCGGCCAGCCCCGGCGGCTCCAGACGGACGAACGGCCAGGCGTCCCGCTCCAGGACGGCGCGGTGCAGAGCCAGGGCCAGGTCCTCGGCCAGCGTGGTGGAGTAGATGCCGACGCGGTCACCAGGCTCCACCTGCTGACACCAGTCGCAGAGCAGCCCGGCGAACGCCGCCGGATCCGGCGATGTGGTCACGGCGCTTCCAGCTCCGGGAAATTCTCGGCGGCGTGCCGGCGGAGCGAGTGCAGGACGAACTCGCGCTCCGGCGCCGACGCCATCCGGTAGCGACCGAGCAGCTCCTTCTGGCGGTCGGTCGTCACCCCGGCGACCGTCCAGGCCACCGTCAGACGCTCAAACAACAGCTCGGTGGCCCGCTGCCGGGCGTCCTCACGGTGCCGGCCTCCCCCCAGGACCTCGGCGTACTCCCGCCGGGCGGCTGGGGAGAGCGCGCCCCGGAGCACCAGCACGTTGCCGTCGTCGTCGCGGTACTGGCTGGTGGGGGCGGAGAGCTTGGTCTCCTTGGCGCGCTGGCGGTGGCGGCGTCCCACGCCCGGCCCTACAGCGGCGCGTCGGCCACGCGCTCCAGCTGGGCGCGGACGTCACCGGTCACCGCGTCGGCATGCCCGGGCCAGGCGGCCGCCGGCTCCAGAGCCGCCAGCTTGCGGATCGCTGCCCGCGCCTGCTCCAGATCGGCGTCAAAGGCCGGGTGGGGAAGCCGCGGCGGGCCCTTGCGACCGGTTTGCGGGTCCACGGTGTAGAAGCAGTCCGACACCAACGCCAGCCGGTCGGAGGCCCGGAACAGGCCGACCAACCCGGGGGCATGCCCCGGGAGCTCCACCACCTCAAACCCGGCCACCTGGTCGCCCTCGGCGATGGTTCCCGCCACCTCCACCGCGCCGCCGTCCCAGGCGGCGAGCAGCTTCGGGTAGATGGGGCGGGCGTGGGCCGACAGCCGCTCCAGGTGCCAGTAGTCCCGGAAGGGCGCCGGGGACTCGGCCGCCGACCGGTCGGCGGCGTGGACGTAGACCGGATGACCGAGGGCCGGGGCGGCGCCCCGGTGGTCGCAGTCGGCATGGCCCAACACCACCCGCTTGACCCCGCCCAGGCGAGCACAGGCCGCCTTGAGCGCGTGGCCCATGGCCGAGATCCCGGCATCAAACACGGTCACCCCACCGTCATCCTCAATCAGGTAGACGTTCATCGTCTTCAGCGGGAAGCCGCCCCGGACGATCCAGACGCCGTCGGCGATGCGTTCGGTCTGGACGCCGTGGATGGCGGTCATCAGCCGAGTGCGAGCGTTGGCCAGCCTGGCCAGGCGGGCCTCGGCGGCGGAGCCGGCCGGCGGCAGCAGCCCGAGCTGGCGGGCCACCTCGCCACTGTCGATGAACGCCTCGTTGTGCACGATGAGGCCGTCGTCGACGCTGACGACGTCACAGCCCTCCAGACGCATCTCGGCGTTGTTGGGGGCAAAGCCCTGGAAGAAGCCGGGTCCGGCGAAGGTGGCCTGGGCGCGCCAGCGCACCGCGGTGCGGTTGCGGGCGGTGGTCATCTCCAGGATCTCGAACCGGAAGTCGGGGAAGGCGGCGAACAGAGCCGAGAAGTACTCACGGATGCCGTCGGGGGCGACCAGCTCCTGCGCGCCGACCATGCGGTCGACGCCGCCGGGCCGCCAGCAGGCCACCGCCGCGTCGAGGTCATGCTCGGTCAGGGCCGCGAAGTAGCGCTTGGCGATCTCAGAGGTCGTGGCCATCGACGCGGCGGAGTCTACGCGTCGCCAATATCGTCCGGTCTCGTGCCACCCTCAGGACGGCAGCACCGAGAGCTGGGACGCGGCGAGCGGGTGCTCCCCGGCCTGTGGCGCCTGCGCCTCCCCCTCCCGTGGCCGGGCGTGCCCCACTGCAACGCCTGGGCGATCGCCTCAGGCGACGGTGTGGTGCTGGTGGACACCGGCATGCACGAGCCCGGATCACTGGCCCAGCTGGAACGCGCCCTGGACCAGGTTCACCTCCGGCTGGACCTGGTGCGGCTGGTCGTCTGCACCCACGCCCACTCCGATCACTGGGGGCAGGCGGGGCCGATCTGTGACCGCACCGGGTCCGAGCTCTGGATGCACGCCGACCCGGCGCGCCGCTCAGGCGCCGGCCAGGATCCCGACGCCGCCCTGGCCCGGCGGCTGGAGGTGGGTCGCCAGAGCGGGGTCTCCCGGCAGGCCCTGGAAGAGTACGCCCAGCTCGCCCGGGCCCTGCCCTCCGGGGTGGCCCGGGTCATGACGCCGGACCGGGCACTGGTCGGCGGTGACGAGGTGGCGACGGACCTGGGCACGTGGACCGTGTACGAGACGCCGGGCCACGCCCCGTCGCACCTCTGCCTGTTTGAGCCCGAGCGCCGGATCCTCATCTCCGGGGATCACGTCCTGGGCCGGATCTCCCTGTACTACGACTACGGGTTCACGCCGGATCCGGTGGGCGAGTTCCTCACCTCGCTGGACCGAGTCGATGCGCTCGGCGCCCGCCTGGCCCTCTCGGGCCATGGCAAGCCGTTCATGGACGTCCACGGGCACATCGAGGGCAACCGCCGGCTGGTGGCCGAGCGCCTGAACGCGGTGCTGGAGGCGGTCCAGCCCGCGCCGCTGACCGCAGCGGAGATCGCCCCCGCCGTGCACGAGGGGCAGCCGCTCACCGTGCGCAACGCGCAGTGGTTTCTGTCCGAGACCCTCTGCTACCTCCGGCACCTGGAGCGTAAGGGGCGGGTGCGGTCCGAGCCTGACGGGGACGCCGAGCGCTGGCGGCCGGCCTGACCGGCTCTGCGTCCGGCCGGACCGGCGCCCGGCCGGCTGACCAGCGTCGCTCCACCCCGGGGTTTTGGGGCCTCACTTGTGTATAGGACACGTGAGCCCCCAAGACCCCCCTTGGGAAGTGCGCTCCACGAGCTGCTGACCGGTCACACAACCTTGACACGAGCGTGTCAAGGTTGTTACCCTGGCCGGCATGCGGATCGATCACATCCTGGAGCAGGCCGAGGAGCCCATCTTCTCGTTTGAGTTCTTCCCGCCCAAGAGCGATGCGGGCGAGCGGGTTCTGGGGCTGGCGCTGGAGTCGCTGCGCCAGCTGGAGCCGGCCTTTGTGTCGGTCACCTACGGCGCCGGCGGCAGCGGCCGGGACCGCACGCTGGAGCTGACCAAGTGGATCAAGCAGGAGCTGGGCATCGAGGCCATGGCCCACCTCAGCTGTGTCGGCGCCAGCCGGGAGGAGCTGACCGGCACCCTGGACGAGATGCGCGCCGCCGGGATTGAGAACATTCTCGCCCTCCGCGGGGATCCGCCGCGCGGTGAGAGCGAATGGCGGCCCCACCCGGGCGGCCTGCGCTACTCCACCGAGCTGGCCCGGCTGATCGGCGCCGACTACCACGCCTGCATCGGCGGGGCCTGCTTTCCGGAGGTCCACCCCGAGGCGCCGGACCTGGCGCATGACCTGCGCTACCTCAAGGAGAAGGTCGACAGCGGCGTCTCGTTTCTGATCACCCAGCTGTTCTTCGACAACGACCTGTACTTCCGGTTCGTCGACGCGGCCCGAGCCGCCGGCATCGGAGTGCCGATCCTCCCGGGCGTGATGCCGATCACCGACCTGCGCCAGATCAAGACCATCGGCGGAATGTGTGGCGCGTCGATCCCGCAGGCCCTGCTGGAGGCCCTGGAGTGGCGCTCGCATGATCCGGAGGCGGTGACGGCCCTCGGCGTCTCCTACGCCACCCTGCAGTGCGCCGAGCTGCTCGCCCGGGGCGCGCCCGGCATCCACTTCTACACGCTCAACCGCTCTCACGCCACCCGGGCCATCCTGTCGGCGCTGCGGGTGCTGCGGCCCTGGGTGGCCCGCCCCGCCCCCGGAGACCTCGATGCCCGTGAGGTGGTCAGGACGGCGGCGGCTTGATCTCCAGGGCGTGGGCGACCGTCGGCCGCCCGTCGAGCTCGTAGCGGACGTCCACCTCGTCGTTGCGCTTGTAGGTGCCGATCCCCCAGAAGCCGAGCAGCCAGGCCCATCCGCTCAACTTGGTGCGCACCAGCTCCCGACCGAAGACGAGCTCGCCCTCTGAGACCTGGTAGTCGACCCCCAGCTCCTGGCGCACCCCGTTGACGTAGACCTCAAACGGGCGCCCCACGCCGGGCGGGAGCGGCACCCGCCAGTGCGGCCCGTGACTGAGATCGCCCGCCATCAGGCCGCCATCTCCAGGTCGGCGACGACGAGCGACATCACCACCACGTCCACCCGGCCGCCCCGCTCGCGCAGGTAGCCCCGGAGGGTCCCCTCCTCCTGCATCCCGGCCCGGCAGGCGGTCCGCCGCATCGGTCTGTTCTCCGGCTCGGTGGTCACCTGGACGCGCGCCAGGCCGCACGCCTCCAGCAACCAGCGCCCGGTCAGACGCAGCGCCTCGGCGGCCATCCCCCGCCCCCGGTGGCCGGGCGCCACCCAGACGCCCAGCTCGGCCCGGAGGTGGTCCCAGTCGACCTCGTGGACGTCGATCTGCCCGCAGCACTCGTCGGCACCCGGTGCGGTGATGGTGAGCCAGACGGCGGCGCCGGCGGCCCGGTCGGCCGGGCCGGCCTCCACCCGGCGGCCCAGCTCGGCCCCGCTCGGCGGTCGGTCCAGACCGAGCCGGAGGTGCAGCTGCGCGTCGTCCTGATGGGCGATGAGCACCTCGGGGATGTCCCGGTCGGCCGCCAGGCGCAGGGAGGCGCCCCGGCCACGCAGGGGCTCGCTCAGGTCCGGGAATGACGGCATGTCAGGACTGGACCGTACTCTCCCTTCCAGGCAGTCCGCGCCCTCCGTGACCGATATCGACTACCGCATCCGCCGCTCCGAGCGGGCCCGCCGGGTCCGGGTGACGGTCGACGCCACCGGAGTGGAGGTGGTGCTACCGCGGCGAACTCCGGAGCGGGCAGCGGCCGCCGCTGTCCGGGAGCTGGAGCCCTGGATCCGCCGACGCATCCGCGAGCACCAGCGAGCCGAGGAGACCGTGGCCGCCCGCGGAAACGCGGTCCCGTACCTCGGCGGCCTGCTCCACGTGCGCAGCGAGCCGGGGCGGACCCGGGTGCACCGGCGCGGCGATGAGCTGCTGGCCCCGGCCGGGGCCGACCGGACCCCGGCGCTGGAGCGCTGGTACCGGCGGGCGGCGCGGGCCGAGATCGCTCCCCGCCTGGACCGGGCCTGCGCCCTTGCCGGCACGTCGTATGCGGCGCTCACCATCCGCGGGCAGCGGACCCGATGGGCCAGTTGCTCTCGCAGCGGCGCGATGAGCTTCAACTGGCGTCTGCTGCTGGCCCCGGAGGCGGTGCTCGACTACGTCGTCTGGCATGAGGTGTGCCACCTGAAGGTCATGGACCATTCCCCGCGCTTCTGGGCCCTGGTGGAGCGCTGGTGCCCAGACTGGCGGGAGCACGCGCGCTGGCTGCGTCGTCACGGTCAGACGCTGGTGCTCTGAGTCAGGCGACGACGCAGGGCGGCGTACGGACTCTCGCCCCGGCCGGGATCAAGCACCCGCCGCCGCACCCGGCCGCAGAACGCCTCCACCGAGCCGTCGCCGCGCACGTCAACCCCACCGCGAACGCTGGGAACCAGCCGCTCCGGACCGGACAGCTCCAGACGAGCGACCACCCGCTGCCGGGGCTCAAACCGACGGAACTTGGCGTCCACGGCGGTACCCGGAGCCGCCTCTGAGAGCTCCCGCCCGCGTGCCTCCAGCGCCGCCAGCGCCCCCGACAGGTCGTCGAACGAGGAGCGCTTGACTGACGGTCCGGCGCGCTCGGTCAGCTTCCAGCGCACGCGGCGATGATCGCAGGAGCGCCCGGCTCCTCGAACGCTCGCCCGGACTGGGCGTCGCCATCTGCGCGCTCGCGTCCATCCCCGCGGCGGATCACCGGCTCGGACTCGGCCGGACCGGGGAGCGGGAACTCCAGCTCCAGGACATTGCCCTCCCGGCTGCGGATGATCGGCCCGGCCGCCAGGCGCTCAATCAGGCGGCGGATCGGCAGGTTGTCGGCGAAGATGGTGGCCGTGAAGCGCTGCACGCCGCGGGCCACCGCGGCGGCGGCCAACCGGCTCAGAAGCTGGTTGGCAATTCCCTGACGCTGCCAGGCATCGCCCACCACGATGGCGAACTCGGCCACCTCGGGATGGCGGGGCAGGCGGATGTAGCGGGCGACGCCGATGATCGTCTCGCCCTCCGGCTCGGCGATCGTGGCCACCAGCGCGTAGTGGTCGCGACCGTCGATGTCGACGAGATAGTTGGCGTCAGCCGTGCTCAGCGTCGGCTTGGAGGTCATGAACCGTCGATAGCGCGACTGTTCGGACAGGCGCTCATGCGAGAGCTGAAGCCGCTCCCGGTCGTCCGGCCGGATCGGCCGGATCGTCATCACCTGTCCGTCGTTGAGGACGTGCAACTCCACATATTTGAATCTACAAAGGCGTAGGAAGGTTTATGTGGGGGTGGTCACGCGGAGAACCACCCCCACCTACACCCCGGATTACGACCGCTGGTCGATCGGCACGTAGTCCAGGCTGCGGCCGCCGGTATAGATCTGGCGCGGCCGGGCGATCTTCTGCTCCGGGTCGTCGATCATCTCCAGCCACTGGGCGATCCAGCCGCTGGTGCGGCCGATGGCGAACAGCACCGGGAACATCTCCACCGGCATCCCCAGGGCCTCGTAGATCAGGCCGGAGTAGAAGTCGACGTTCGGGTACAGCTTGCGGCTGATGAAGTACTCGTCCTCCAGGGCGATCTTCTCCAGCTCGGTGGCGATGTCAAGCAGCGGGTTCTTGCCCGTCACCTCAAACACCTCGTCGGTGGCCTTCTTGATGATCTTGGCCCGCGGGTCGAAGTTCTTGTAGACGCGATGGCCGAAGCCCATGAGACGCTCGTTCCCGTCCTTCACACCCTGGATGAAGTCCGGGACGTTCTCCGTGGTCCCGATCCGCCGCAGCATGCGGAGCACGGCCTCGTTGGCGCCGCCGTGAAGCGGCCCGTAGAGGGCGGCCACGCCGGCCGCGACCGCGGAGTACGGGTCGACCTGCGAGGACCCGACGCTGCGCACCGCGCTGGTGGAGCAGTTCTGCTCATGGTCGGCGTGGAGGATGAACAGGACGTCCAGGGCATGCTCCAGACGCGGATCCGGCTGGTACTTGAGCTCGGCGACCTTGTAGATCATCGACAGGAAGTTGCCCGCGTAACTGAGGTCGTTGTCCGGATAGACGTACGGCATGCCGCGGTTGTGGCGATACGAGAAGGCGGCCAGCGTCGGCATCTTGGCCAGCAGGCGGATCACCTGGATGTAGCGCGCCTCCGCGTCTTTGATGGCCGCGGCCTCCGGATAGAAGGTGGAGAGAGCGCCGACCGACGCCAGCAGCATCCCCATGGGGTGGGCGTCATAGCGGAAGCCCTGCATGAACTCCTTGACGTTCTCATGCACGAACGTGTGGATGGTGATCAGGTGATCCCACTCCTCCAGCTGCTGCGTGGTCGGCAGCTCGCCGTGAATGAGGAGATAGGCCACCTCCAGGTAGTTGGACTTCTCGGCCAGCTCCTCGATCGGGTAGCCGCGGTACTCGAGGATCCCCTTGTCGCCATCGATGAACGTGATGGCCGACCGACATGACGCCGTCGCCATGTAGGCGGGGTCGTACGTCATCAGGCCGAAGTCGTCCTCCGACGTTTTGATCTTGCGAAGCTCGGTGGCCCGGATCGTGTTGTCCTCGATCGGGATCTGGTACTGCTGGCCGGTCCGGTTGTCGGTGACGGTGAGGGTGTCGGCTGAGGTCGCTACCCCGCCGCCATCCGTCGATTGCTCAGTCTCGGTGCTCATTGCACTCCTGGTGACGGGATTAGCGGAGATCGCCGTGCCGCTGAGGAGCGCAGACGACCTTGTCTTGGACAGACTCTAATACCCGTCTGGTGCCAGCTCCGACACGCTCGTCGCGTGCCGGTCGTCTGCGTGTGAACGCAGGTCAGCGATGGAGATGCCCTCCACCAGCAGCGACGGCAGCCCCATCGCCAGCGCGCAGCCGATCTCCACCGCCTGGAGAACCAGCCCGTAGGCGAGGGCCTCTCCGGCGTGGACGTGGAAGGGGGCCAGGACGGCGATGCAGGCCGCCTGGAACACGCCGACGCTGGAGGGCGTGACCGGCACAATAGCCGTGATATTGACCGCCACCAGCACGGCGGCCGCGGCCGCCACGCCGGTCTGACCCTGGATCCCAAAGGCGAGCAGGACCGTGTAGCACGACCCCCACTGCAGGCCCCAGGCCAGCATCTGGAAGGCGCTGGAGTGGACCGCGGGCCCCGGCCGGCGGAACACCACCAGCCCCCGGCGCAGGTCGACGAGCTGGGCCCGGACCCAGGCCTCCATGCGTCCGAACCGACCCGTATGCAGCCAGTGGCTGCGGGCCATCAGCCCCGGAATGGCCACCAGCACGGCCACCCCGGCGGCCGGGGCCAGCGCGGTGAGGATCACCGACTGGGTGCGCGCGCCGTGGATGGCGCTGCCGGAGAGGGCGATCCCGGAGAGGATGACGAGCGCCAGCACGTTGAGCAGGGTCTGCGAGAGCACCGTGCCCACCACGGTGGCCAGCGCATCCCGCATCCGGCCGGCCCGGCGAGCGATCAGCCAGGCGCGGGCGGCCTCGCCCAGCCGTCCCGGAGCCACCGCCGACCCGGCCATGCCGATGAGCAGCGCCCGCGTCACCGGTGCGCGCCCGATGCGCGTCTCCGGCAGGGACACGCGGATGGCGGTGTACCAGGATTCCGAGCGGGCCAGGAAGGCCCCGCCCATCAGCAGCGCCGCGGCCGCCACCCACCAGCCGTCGACCTGAGTCAGGGCGTGGCCGACGTCGCCCAGGTTGATCTTCGTCACCGCGAGGACGACGAGGGCGGCCAGGACCAGCGCGGCCACCACGGTGGCCACGTAGCGATGGCGCCGGCCTCGCCCGGCGGCAGGCCGGTGCAGACCCCGGTCCTGCTGAGGGGCGGTCGCCGGGGCCGGCATCATCAGACGGTCTCCGCCGCGGGGCGGGATGGGGCGGCCAGCCCGGGAGCGGCCGGCGGGTTTCGGAGGGCGCAGGCGCGCGCGTAGTGCTGACGCAGGGTCTGGGTGGCGGTGCCCCAGGTGGCGCCGCTCACCGCCGGGCGAGCCTGGGCGGCCATGGCCTGGCGCAGCGATGGGTCCGCGGCCAGCCGCCCCACCGCGGCCGCCAGCGCGCCGGGGTCCCGCGGGTCATAGCGCAGGCCGTCGACCCCGTGGCGGACGAGCTCGCGCGCCGCCGGGCTCTCGGCGGCGATCACCGGCAGGCCGGAGGCGTGCGCCTCCAGGGTCACCATCCCCAGGGTCTCGGTCTCCGAGGGGAGCACGAACACGTCGGCGGAGGCATACGCTCGGACCAGATCGTCACCGCCCAGGAAGCCGAGAAAGGTGGTGGCGGTCCCGGCGAACCGGCGTTCCATCTCGGCCCGCAGCGGCCCGTCGCCGACGATCGCCAGCGACACGTCCGACCGGCCCGCCACCGCCTCCAGGAGGCGCTCCACGGTCTTCTCCTTGGCCAGCCGGCCGACGTAGAGCAGGACGAGCCGGTCGGGGCGGCCCCCGCTCAGGCGCGCCCGCCAGCCGGCATCGGCCTGCCCGGGATGAAACCGCTCCAGGTCGACGCCGTAGGGCCACAGGGCCAGCCGCTGGACCCGGTGGACGCGCAATTCGTCCAGCGTCGCCTGGGAGGTGGCCAGGTTGACCTGGGCGCAGTTGTGCAGGCCACGCAGGTAGTGCCAGCCGGCGGACTCCAGCCAGCCGAGCCGGTACAGCTTGGCGTAGGAGGGCAGATGGGCGTGATAGGAGGCGACGAGCGGGATGCGATTGCGCCGGGCAAAGGCGACCGCCCCCACCCCCAACAGGACCGGTTGGATGGCGTGGATGACGTCCGGCCGGTAGGCCCGCAGAGCTCGGCTGAGGGCCGGTCCCGGGAGCGCCACCCGCTTGGGCGGATAGCCGTCCCCGTCGGGGTACAGCGGGACCCGCAGGCCGCGCACCCCCAGCACCGGCACGCCCGCATAGCTGTCCGGGCCACCCGCGGGGGCGATCATCAGGACCTCGTCCCCGGATCCCGGCAGCTCCTCCAGCGTCCGGCGCAACCGGGTGACGACGCCGTCCACCGCCGGCAGGAACACCTCGCTCACCAAAGCGATCCGCACGGTCGCCTCAGGGTTGGTGGGAGTGGGCCACGGCTCTCTCTTTTAGAGGGTCAACCTCACCTAAGGGTGAACTCGTCGTGAGCGATTTCTCACCGTTCGGCCGCGTCTAACCCAACGCTCGCATCACGCCAACGCAGCCTTCACATTGGCGGTGGCGAGCGGGGTCAGCTGGTGAGGATGGCGGCGCCGAGGGCGAGGACGACGAGCACCCCGGTCAGTCCAATCACGCCCCGCTCCGCCCGAGCGCTGCCGGGGAACTGGGGCCGGCTGAGCCCGATGCCGGCCACGATGACGGCCCACACGACCAGGACGCCGCCCAGGATGTAGAACGGGACCTTGGAGGTCTCACCCGCAGCCACGACGAGCAGCGACGACATCGGCGCCAGCCTACCCCAAATCGCCGGGGCCCGGGACCGATCGATACCGGCTGGCGGTGGCGGCGCGCTGGCCCTGGTAGTGGCTGCCGAGTTCCGGGCTGCCGTACGGGCGCAGCGCCGGCCGGTCCAGAGTCATAAACGACAGCTGCGCGATCTCCAGCCCCGGGTAGAGCTTGATCGGCACCCGGGTCAGGTTGTTGAGCTCCAGCGTGAGCGTGCCCTTCCAGCCGGGGTCGCAGAAGCCCGCGGTGGCGTGCACGATCAGGCCGAGCCGTCCCAGGCTCGACTTGCCCTCGATCCGGGCCACGATGTCGTCGGGCAACTCCACCCACTCCAGCGTCCGGCCCAGACAGAACTCCCCGGGGTGGATGACAAACGACTCGCCCTCCGGGACGACCACCTCCTCGGTCAGGTTCTCCGGCGGGTGGCGCAGGTCGATCGCCGACGTCCGGTGGTTGTGGAAGACCCGGAAGGAGTCACCGAGGCGGAGGTCGACGCTGGCCGGCTGGACCAGACCGGGGTCCCAGGGGTCGATCCGAATCCGGCCCTCCTGCACCAGCCGGCCAATGGTCCCGTCCGAGAGGACCGCCGTGGCGTCGGTCCGCGACCCGTCACCGTTGTTCATGGGGCGAAGTCTGACAGCGGGGACGGTCAGTGCCCGTACGTGCGGGCCCGGGCCCGGGTGGTGCGCACGCGCGCCGGCGGCTGCGGCGAGGGATCACCGTGCGGTCCGCGCCGCGGACGGCGCGGGAACGGCTCACGGGGATGCGGCCGCTGGCGCTTGATCCCGCCGTCATCGTCGGAGGACGACTCATCAGGCTCCTGCTTGATGGCCCACCACACGATGTAGATGAGCCCAGCCAGCGGCAGCTTGAGCGCCAGCATCAGCCACACAAGTCCCCATGTCACGACCCCTCGATCCTATCCGTTCTCGCCCGCAAAGAAAAGGTGGTGCTGAAGGCCTGGTTGTAATACCTTCGCCCCCCGTGAACCTCGATGAACTGCGCCTGCGGGTCGAAGCGGGGGAGATCGACACCGTGCTGCTGGCCCTGTGCGACATGCAGGGTCGACTTCAGGGCAAGCGGCTGACCGGCCGTCACTTCGTCGACGCCGTCGCCGAACATGGCGCCGAGGGCTGCAACTACCTGCTGGCCGTGGACGTGGAGATGAATCCGGTGGAGGGGTACCGGATGGCCTCCTGGGACCGCGGCTACGGCGACTTCACCATGCGCCCTGACCTGGCCACGCTGCGGATCGTGCCCTGGCATGAGGGCACGGCCATGTGCCTGTGCGACCTGTACTGGGAGGACGGTTCCCCGGTGGCGGCCTCGCCTCGCCAGGTGCTGGCCCGCCAGTTGGAGCGCCTGGCCGCCCGGGGGTGGAGCGCCAACGCCAGCACCGAGCTGGAGTTCCTGTTGTTCCGGGAGACGTACGAGTCAGCGTGGCACAAGGGCTACCGCGGCCTGGAGCCGGCCAACCTCTACAACCTTGACTACTCGCTGCTGGCCACTGCTCGGGTGGAGCCGCTGATCCGGCGCATCCGCAACTCCATGGATCTGGCCGGGCTGGCCGTGGAGAACTCCAAGGGCGAGTGCAACTTCGGCCAGCATGAGATCAACTTCCTGTACGACGACGCCTTGCGGGCCGCCGACAACCACGCCGTCTACAAGAACGGGGCCAAGGAGATCGCCGCCCAGGAGGGGATGGCGATCAGCTTCATGGCCAAGTACGACGAGCGCGAGGGCAGCTCCTGCCACATTCATTTCTCGCTGAGTTCGGCCGAGGATGGGTCGATGGTGTTCGCCGCCGACCGGCCGGTGTTTGAGGCCTTCCTGGCCGGCCAGCTGGCCTGCCTGCGGGAGCTCACCCTCATGCTGGCGCCGAACATCAACTCCTACAAGCGCTACGCCGCGGGCTCATTCGCACCGACGGCGGTGGCCTGGGCGCCGGACAACCGGACGTGCGCGCTGCGGGTGGTCGGCCACGGGCCCGGCCTGCGGTTTGAGAACCGGGCGGGCGGATCGGACCTCAACCCGTACCTGGCGCTGAGCGCCATCGTCGCCGCCGGCCTGCACGGCGTTGAGGATCAGCTGGCGCTGGAGCCCGCCTACGCGGGCAACGCCTACCTGGCGACCGACAAGCCCCGCCTGCCGACCACGCTGCGTGAAGCGCGGGACCTGTTCGCGGCCAGCCCGGTGGCTCGGGCCGCCTTCGGCGAGGAGGTGGTGGAGCACTATGTCCACGCCGCCGACGTCGAACTGGCAGGATTCGAGACTGCGGTGACCGACTGGGAGCGGACCCGCGGCTTCGAACGACTGTGAGGGTGAGGCGATGTCCGATACCGCGCCGACGCGCGAGTTGAGCGGTTCGCTGGATGCCGTGTTCGCTCCCGTGCACTCGCAGACCGCGTTTGAGGAGACCGTGGAGCGGCTGGGAACAGCGATCAAGCTGGGGCTGCTCCCGCCGGGCACCCGCCTGCCCGCCGAGCGCGAGCTGTGCGCCCGGCTCGGCATCGCCCGCTCCACGCTGCGCCAGGCCCTGGTGGCGCTCGGCCAGAGCGGGCACCTGCACGCCACCCGGGGCCGGGGCGGCGGAACGTTTGTGGCTGATCCCCAGCCGCCGGCCGAGCCGCCGTCGGCGGCCGTGCTGGCCGGCTGGCGCGACGTGTGCGACAGCCGGATGACCGTGGAGCTCGGGATCGCGGTGCTGGCCGCCGAGCGGGCGGCGGAGACGATGGTCGACGCCCTGGAGGAGCTCCTGGTGGCCATCGACGACACCCTGGACGACTTCGCGGCCTATCGCCAGATCGACGTCCGGTTTCACGTCGGCCTGGCCGAGCTG
This sequence comes from uncultured Solirubrobacteraceae bacterium, assembly GCA_963753235.1. GTDB lineage: Bacteria > Actinomycetota > Thermoleophilia > Solirubrobacterales > Solirubrobacteraceae > Palsa-465. The sequence continues at coordinate 853,522 of CAVWBJ010000004.1, forward strand.
ACCGGCAATCCCCACCTGGTCAAGCTCATGACCGAGACCCAGGGGGCGATGAGCGGCCTCATCCATCACATCGCCCACCCTCCCGAGGTCCTGGACTCGGCCAATTACCAGCACCGCCGGCTGCTGGCGGCCATCCGTCTCCACGACGAGGCCACCGCCGCCCGGGTCATGACCGAGCACCTCCGGGGCACGGAATACATCCTGGCCGCGCTCCTGCCTGAGCCCGCCGGCCACTGATTGTCCCGGCGGCCCTTGACGGGGCCCGACCGGCGGGCGTATGTTTCGCCCGCGCTTGAAGGACGGATCTTTGGACCTTTTGGACAGGAGGACCGGATGAGCACAGGCAGCGGGGCCCTGAGCGCGGACGAACAGCGCCTGGCCGAACTGGGTTACAAGCAGGAGCTGCGCCGGGGGTGGAGTGGGTTCTCCAACTTCGCCATCTCGTTCTCAATCATCTCCATCCTCGCCGGGTGCTTCACCACCTACGGCCAGGCCTGGATCAACGGCGGCCCGGTCGCCATCTCCATCGGCTGGCCGATCATCAGCCTGCTGATCCTCACCGTGGCCTTCTCCATGGCCGAGCTGGCCTCGGCCATGCCGACCGCCGGCGGTATCTACTACTGGGCGTCCAAGCTGGGCGGCCCGGGCTGGGGCTGGTTCACCGGCTGGTTCAACCTCATCGGCCTGGTGGCGGTGACCGCCTCGGTGGATTACGCCGCGGCCACTTTCCTGAACTCCACCCTGTCCTTCTACGGACTGCACTTCATCACCAACTTCGGCACCACCAGCGTCCAGGCGTCACTCCATCACACCTTTGTGCTGTTCATCATCATCCTGCTCGCCCACGCGCTCATCAACATCTTCTCGTCGCACCTGGTGGCAGTGTTCACCAACATCTCAGTGTGGTGGCACGTGATTGGGGTGGGGGTGATCATTGTGCTGCTGGTGGTGGTCCCCAGTCATCACCAGAGCTTCAGCTTTGTGTTCGGCCACAGGATCAACCTGTCAGGGTTCAGCGACAACATGTACTGGTTCTACGTGCTGCCGCTCGGGTTCCTGCTGACCATGTACACCATCACCGGCTATGACGCGTCGGCCCACGTCTCCGAGGAAACCCACGGCGCGGCCATGGCCGCGCCCAAGGGCGTCTGGCGCTCGGTCTTCTACTCGGCCGTGTTCGGCTGGCTCGTCCTGCTGGCGCTGACCTTCGCCGCCACCCACGTCAAGACCATCAGCGCCGCCGGAGGCACCTCCCAGTCGATCATCGAGAGTGCGCTCACGTCGGCCGCGGCCAAGGCGGTGCTCATCATCTCCACCGTGGGCCAGCTGTTCTGCGGCATGGCCTGCGTGACCAGCGCCTCCCGGATGACGTTTGCCTTCTCCCGCGACGGCGCGGTGCCCGGGCATGACCTGTGGCGCCGCCTGGGCAAGAACAAGACCCCCACCTGGGCGGTGGCCTTTGTGGCGTCGTTCGCCATGATCATCACCATCCCGGCCTACTGGGGCAACCATGCCGGGCTCCCGGTGGCCTTCCTGGCGGTCACCTCCATCTCGGTCATCGGCCTGTACATCGCCTACACCATCCCGGTGTTCCTGCGCTGGCGCATGGGTGACGCCTTCCAGACCGGGCCGTGGACGCTGGGGGCCAAGTACAAGTGGCTGAACATGGTGGCCGTGGTGTGGGTGGTCCTGTGCGTGATCATCTTCTGCCTGCCGTTCACGCCCGCCGCGGTGCCCTGGAACAGCGCCTTCAGTTGGTCGGCCGTCAACTACGCGCCGCTGGTGACGATCGGGGTCATGGTGGCCGTCACCATCTGGTATCTGGGCTCGGCGCGGCGGACGTTCACGGGGCCGGTGCGGACGATTGAGTTTGAGGACGACGGACTGACGGTGGCGGAGCCGGAGACGGGCGTTGCCTGAGGGCACGCTGCGGGTCCTGGAGCCCGCCACCGAGCAGGTCCTGGAGGAGCTCCCGCGGGCGGACGCCGCGGATGTGGACGCCGCCGTGGCTCGCGCGGCGGCCGCCTTTCCGGCCTGGCGGGCGATGACGCCGTCTGACCGCGCGCTGGTGCTCCGGCGGATCGCCGAGGCGGTCACCGCCCATCAGGAGGAGCTGGCCCAGATTGAGGCTCGCAATGCCGGCAAGCCGATCGAGGACGCCCGGGGAGAGATGGGCATGGTCGCCCAGGTGTTCCACTATTACTCGGGCGCGCCCGAGCGGCTGCTGGGCGACACCATTCCGGTGACCGGGGGGCAGGCGTTCACCGTGCGAGAGCCGCTGGGGGTGGTGGGGTTGATCGTGCCCTGGAACTTCCCGCTGACCATCGCCTCCTGGAAGCTGGGGCCGGCCCTGGCCGCCGGCAACACCGTGGTCCTCAAGCCGGCGGAGCTGACGCCGTTGACCGCGGTGCGGTTCGCCGCACTGGCGGTCCAGGCGGGTCTGCCCCCAGGCGTCCTCAACGTGGTGGTGGGCCCGGGTTCCACCTGCGGCGCGCGGCTGGTGGAGCACCCCGGCGTGGCCAAGATCGCCTTCACCGGTTCCACTGAGGTCGGCCGGGCCATCGCCGCCGGCGCCGCCCCCACCATCAAGCGGGTGACCCTGGAGCTCGGCGGCAAGTCGCCGAACATCATCTTCGCCGACGCCGACCTGGCCGCCGCCGCGGCGGCCGCGCCGGGCGCGGTGTTTGGCAACGCCGGCCAGGACTGCTGTGCCCGCTCGCGGATCCTGATCCAGGAGGCGGCGGTGGACGAGTTCATGACCGAGCTGGAGCGGGCGGTCACGGCCATCCGGGTCGGCGACCCGCTGGAGGAGTCCACCCAGATGGGACCGTTGATCAGCGCCGGGCAGCGGGAGACGGTCAGCTCGTATGTCGCCGACGGCGCGCCGGTGGCGTTCCGAGGCAGCGCCCCGGAGGGACCCGGCTTCTGGTTTGCCCCCACCGTGCTCTGCCCGGTGGATCCGGATGCCCGGGCGGCCCGGGAGGAGATCTTCGGGCCGGTGGCGGTGGTCACCCCGTTCACCGACGAGGCGGAGGCGATTCGCCTGGCCAATGACACCATCTACGGCCTGTCCGGGTCGATCTGGAGCGGCGACGGCGGCCGCGCGCTGCGCGTCGCCCGGGCGCTGGACGCCGGGGTGCTGTCGATCAACTCCAACACCTCGGTCCGGGTGGCCACGCCGTTCGGCGGCTTCAAGCAGTCCGGTTACGGGCGCGAGCTGGGACCGCACGCGCTCGACGCCTACACCGAGGTCAAGTCGATCTTCTACTCCACCGGCACATGAGGCTTTCCGGGAAGGTGTGCGTGGTCACCGGCGCCGCCGGGGGCATCGGCGGGGCGACCGCGACCGTGTTTGCCCGTGAGGGCGCCCGGGTGGTCGGCGTCGACGTGCGACCGCATACGGTGGGCGAGCTGTCGCTGACGGCCGACCTGACCGACGAGACGGCGGTGGCCGAGCTCTACGGACGGGTGCGCCGGGAGCTGGGGCGCATCGATGTGCTGTTCAACAACGCCGGCATCTCCCCCACCGACGACGCCTCGGTCATCGAAACCTCGCTGGAAGCCTGGGAGCGGGTCCAGGCGACGAACCTGCGCAGCGTGTTCCTGTGCTGCAAGCACGGAATCCCCCACCTGCTGGAGAGCGGCGGCGGGTCGGTCATCAACACCGCATCGTTTGTGGCGGTGATGGGCTCGGCGACCTCGCAGATCTCCTACACCGCCTCCAAGGGCGGCGTGCTGGCGCTCTCGCGTGAGCTGGGCGTGGAGTTCGCCAGGCGCGGCGTGAGGGTCAACGCGCTGTGCCCCGGGCCGGTGGACACCCCGCTGCTCCGCGAGCTCTACGCCGCCGACCCGGTGGAGGCCCAGCGGCGCATGGTGCACGTGCCGATGGGCCGGTTCGCCGCCGCCGAGGAGATCGCCAACGCGGTGCTGTTCCTCGCCTCCGACGAATCCTCGTACGTGAACGCTGCCGAGTTCCTGGTGGACGGCGGCATCAGCGGCGCCTACACGACGCCGCTGTGAAGCCCGGCCTCGCCTAGGCCTGCTCCGGCGCTGGTAGCGACGGCTTGACCCGCAACAGCCGGGCGGGCCGCTCCGGCAGCCACCAGTTCCAGCGGCCGAACAGGGAGACGATCGCCGGCACCAGCAGGGCACGGATGACGGTGGCGTCGAGGATGATCCCGGCGGCCAGGCCGGTGGCGAACACCTTGACGTCGGTGTCGGGAGCCGAGGCCATGGAGGCAAAGGCCAGAAACAGGATGAGGGCGGCGCTGGTGACCAGGCGCCCGGTGCGCCCGATCCCCCGCACCACCGCGGCGTCGGTGGACCCGGTGGCGTCGTACTCCTCGCGCATCCGGCTGAGGATGAACACCTCGTAGTCCATCGACAGCCCGAACAGGAACGCGAACACCATCAGCGGGATCCAGGCGCTCACCGAATGGGTGGCGCCGATTCCCCAGACCGCCTGCGAGCCGTGGCCCTCCTGCCATACCAGCGTGATCACCCCCCAGGCGGCGCCCACGCTGATCACGTTGAGGACCACCGCCTTGAGGGGGAGCAGGAGCGAGCGGAAGGCCCGCGCCAGCAGGAGGAAGGTGAGCACGGCGATCAGGGCGATCATGAGCGGGAAACTGCCGTAGATGGCGTTGACGAAGTCCTCGTTCTCGGCGCCGATTCCGCCGACCAGGATCCCCGGCCCCACCCCGTGAGCGGCCGCCCGCGCCCGGTCGATGGTGGCGCTGCCGGCGGCGGTCGACAGGTCCGCGCTGCCAAACGCGTCGACGACGGCCAGTCCGTCGCGCCGCCAGGCGCGGCTGACCGGAGCGACGGCGCCGTGAATCCCGTCCACCGACCGCAGGGCGGCGGCCACCCGGTCAGCCTGGGCTGCCGGGGCGACCACCTCAATCGGCGCCAGCGCCCCGGCACCGATCCCGGAGCGTTCCAGGGCGGTCAGACCCGTGCGGGCATCGCCGGCCCGGCTCAGGGTGTCGACGTTGGCCTGTCCGGGGTGCAGCCGGGTGGCGGCCAGTACCAGCAGCGCCAGCACCACCGCGGCCGCCACCGCCGCCGGCCACCGGCGGGCGACCACCAGCCGCGCCCACCGCGTCCAGGGACGGCTGGCCCGGTCCTCACGCCGGAGGTGGGGCCAGTCCAGCCGGGGTCCGAACGTGGCCAGCACGATCGGCAGCAGCGTCACCGCCACAATCACGCTGACCAGCGGGATGAGCATCCCGGCCAAGCCGATGGAGCGCAGGAAGGGAAGCGGGAGCACGACCATGGCCAGCAGGCCGATGGCCACGGTGGTCCCGCTGAACACCACGGCCCGGCCGGCGGTCTCCATGGCCCGGACGACGGCCTCGTCGCCGGTGACCCCGCGGTCGCGCTCCTCCCGCCAGCGGACCACCACCAGCAGCGCATAGTCGATGGCCACCCCCAGGCCGATGAGGGCGACGAGGAACTCCACGATGAACGACACGCTGGTCACCGAGCTGACGCCCCCCAGGACCAGGAAGCTGGTCATGATGGAGACGATCGCCATGAGCAGGGGTACGAAGGCGAGCAGCGAGGCGAACACAAACGCCAGCACCACCAGGGCTCCCAGGCCGCCGAGAACGGACTCCAGGAACACACCGGCGCCGCCGCCCCCGCCGGTCTCCCCCTGGAGGGCGTCGATCCCGGTGACGTGCACCCTGGCGGTCCCGGCGACCCGGATCCCGGCCAGGGCGGCCGCCGCGTGCTTGGCCGCCGCCGTGTTGACTCCAAATCCCTGGTGATCCGGGGGCGGGTAGGCGAGGACGAAGGTGGTGTGGCCGTCAGCGGAGACGAACGCGCGGTTGCCGGTGGAGACGTAGGAGGCGGTCCGAGCCCCGGGAAGGGCGGCGCGCAGCCGCGCCTCCACCTGGCCCAACCCGGCTCGGACGGACGACGAGCCGACCGACGTCCCGTGAGGCAGGGTCACCACCGCCAGCAGCGGGGCGCCGTTGCCGCCGCTGGCGAACCTGCGCAGGATGTGGGCGTTGGCCACAAAGCCCTCGCGCCCGGGAACGCTGAACTGGGTGCTGAACGACTTCGTCGTCTGATTGACGGTGGCCACTCCGGCGACGGTCACCACCACCCAGGCCAGGGCCACCACCCGGCGGTGCCTGAGCACCCAGCGTGTGATCGCGCCCATCGCCGTCATGGTCGTCCCCCCTCCATTAGTTTCTTGAACGCATCATTTGTATCACAAACTATGCGTTTCGTAACACTTATTTGCAGTACGCTCTCAGCCGCGATGGCTGAGACAGAACGACCCGCCGCCGGGCTCCACGCCGCCCTGGTGCGCAACACGGGATATCTGGTCAGCCGCATGGGGCTCTTCGCCGCCCGGCGCTTCGGCGAGCGCCTGGCGTCGCTCGGACTGACCACCCGGATGTGGGGCTTGCTCAACGTTCTGTCCGCCGAGGAGGCCGTCACCCAGCAGCAGCTCGGCCGCGCCGTGGGCATGGACCCCAGCTCGATGGTGGCCGTCATCGACGAGCTGGAGGTCAGGGCGATGGTGGAGCGCCGCCGCCACCCGGCCGACCGCCGGGCGCACGCCCTGTACCTCACCGACACCGGACGGGAGACGCTGGCCCGCGGCCGCGCGCTTGCCCGGGAGGCCCAGGAGGAGCTCCTGGCCCCACTCAGCGCTGAGGAGCGTCGCCAGCTGCATGGCCTCCTCCTCCGCCTGGCCACCGCGGCCGGCCAGGTGGAGGGTCAGCCCTCGCTCACGGCCGAGCCACCGCCGGGCCCCACCGATCCCTGACCGCCGGCGCGTCCGGCTCGGCCGCCGCGGCCGGAATTCCCACCGGTGCGCGGGCCAGCGCCAGGCCGACCGCCAGCAGGACCCATGTGGTCGGGTCCTCCAGGAAGTCGGCATACAGGAGGGTGTGGAACATCAACGCCATGAACGCCGCCGCCACCGCCGAGCGCACCGGATCTCCCCGAGCCCCGCGCACCAGCGCCGCCATCGCCGCCGCCAGGAAGGCGAGATAGACGAGCTCACCGATCAGCCCCTGCTCGGCCCCGATCGTGACCGGGATGGTGTGGGAGTCCGACAGAGCCGAGGCGGTGTGGCGGTTGTGGCGCAGGTACTGGGTGGAGAACGATCCGGAGCCAAAGCCCCACACCGGCCGGTCGACGAACAGCGTCAGCCCGCCGCTGACCAAGCCGCCGCGACCGCTGGAGGCACCGTTGATCCCCTGGTTGAGCCCGAACGTCGTCGGCGACACCGCCACCGCCAGCCCGCCGATGGCGACCACCGCCACCGCCACCACCAGGGCCCGCGACGGCCTCCACCGCAGCGCCGCCAGCACCGCCATGCCGACGAGCAGGGCGCCCAGGCTGGACCGTGACAGGGTGAGCACCAGGCAGACCCACAGGACGGCCAGGACGCCGGTGACCGCCAGCTGCTCACGCCGGGGCCGGAGGTAGATGAGGTCGACGGCGAGCAGGATCATCACCACCGCCAGGTAGCGGCCGAAGATGTCCGGGTCAAAGAAGAACGAGTTGACCGTGAAGTACGTGTGGAGATCGTTCTGCACGACGAGCTTGGGGTTAAGGAGAATCGTCTTGGTGGCGTACTCATAGAAACCGACGCAGGCGAAGATCACGGCCAGCACCGCGGTCACCAGCAGGCAGATGCGCAGCAGACGCCGGCTCCACGGCACCTCCCGCAGCAGCCGGTAGAGCAGCGCGAACGGGACATAGAAGAAGACCATGTTCTGCAGGGCCTTGACGAAATCGGCTGAGTAGGTGGCCTGCACCGCGTACAGGACGATGTAGAGCGCCAACAGACGCTCGGCCCAGCCGATGAGATCAGTGGCGCCCCGCCGAGGCCCCCCCTCCGACGCCGGCCCCGGCGCGGCAGCCGGGGCTCGCAGGGCGTCGTAGATCCAGGCCAGCGCGCCGGCGCCCACCACGAAATACAGGGGCACGAGCAGGTTGGCCGTGGTCCCGCCGGATTGAATCGGCACCCGGAACGGCAGAGCCAGCACGGCCAGCGGGGCCAGCAGTCCGGGCCGGCGGGCGATCACCGCCGCGGCCGCCACCAGGACGCCCAGGCCGACCGCCGCGCCCACCACCGCCACCAGAGGATGGCGGTGCACCACGCCGAGCTGCGGCGACTGCCAGATCTCGGCCAGCAGCAGCACCGGCGAAAGGACGAGAGCGGCCAGCATGGCCAGGGCCCGCACCCGCCGGTCCGGGGCCAGCAGAACGACGGCCGCCAGCACCGCCACGACGATCACGCCGGCCTTCGGTAACGGTCCCGTCAGAGCAGCGAGTGCGATCACCAGACGCTGAATCATCCACTACGCTGTTGCTCCATGCCCTCTGCGAAGCTCGCGGTGGCCGTCGGGCTGGCCGCGCTTTCGCTGTCAGCGTGCGGGACGGCCTCCAAGCCAGTGGCCGGCACACCGGCAGCGTCAGTCAAGAGTCACCAGGGTGTCGATGACCCCAGCACAAAGCACATCCAGTGTCTCCAGCAGGAGCACATCGCCGTCCATCCGCAGCCGGTGACGGTGGCCGGCCAGAGCCTGCCGGGCTTTCAGGTCGCCACCCTGCCCTACGGTCCCACCGTCAGCTTTGAGCCGACCCCGGGCGATGCTCAGGGCGTCCAGATTCATGGCCAGGCTCAGCCCGCCGAGGTGATCGGCTCGGCGCTGCTGTTCCCCAACCAGGCACCGGACTCGCTGCTGACCAAGGTGGAGAAGTGCGTCGCGCTGGGGGTCTCCGGTTGATCCTGCGCCGCCCGGCCGCCGGCTTGGCCGCCGCCTCCACCGCTGACTTCCCGGCCACCGAGGCCGCATCGAGGACCGCCCTGCCCTCGGGGGCTCGCGCTGCCCTGGGCTCGCCGCATGGCGCGCGCAACTTCTACCTGGGTCTGGCGACCGTCTGCCTGGCCATCGGCGCCCTGTCGTTGCTGATCCCCTCCACGCCCAGCTATGACCCCTGGTCCTGGCTGCTCTGGTCGCGGCAGATCGTTCACGGGCACCTGGTGATCACCACCGGGGGCACGTCGTGGAAGCCCCTGCCGATGATCTTCACCATCCCGTTCGCCCTGTTCGGCAACGCGGCTCCGGACCTGTGGCTGGTGGTCGCCCGGGCCGGCGCGCTCGCCGCGGTGATCATGGTCTTCCGGCTCTCGTTCCGCCTCACCCGCCAGGTGCCCGGCCTGTTTGGGGAGGCCGGCGCCGAGGGTCGGCTGACCGCCATCGCGCCCGCCCTGCTGGCCGGCGTCATCGGTGCCGTGTCGCTGGCCCTGTCGGCATCCGGCGGCTTTGTCTCCTCCAACACCCTCGGCTACTCCGAGGGGCTGGCCACCGCCCTGCTGCTGATCGCCATCGAACGCCTGATCGACGGTGAGCCACGCCAGGCGTTCATCGTCGGCTTCTTGGTGTCGCTGGACCGGCCGGAGGTCTGGCTGTTCTGGGGGCCGCTGGGCCTGTGGCTGCTCTGGAAGGACCCGGGGGCACGGGTGCTGGTGGTGGCCAGCGCCGTGTTGATGCTGGTGGCCTGGTTTCTCCCGGTGTACCTGGGCTGCGGATCGGTCACCTGCAGCGTGAGCCGCGCCGTGCATCCCCGCGCCAACAGCCTGGCCTTCGCCTCCGACCCGTTCACCGCTGAGCTGACCAAGGCGGCCTGGCCGACCATGCTGCTGCGGATCAAGGCCGTGGCGGCGCTCCTGGTGGTGGCGGTGGCGGTGCTCAGCTGGCGCACCTGGCGCCGCGCGGGGGCGGCCGGGCTGCGCACCCCAGTCAGCCGCGCCCGGATCGCCGCCGCGCTGGTGGGGATCGGCGGCCTGGGGTGGTTCCTGGTGATTGCGATCATGACCCAGGTCGGTTTCTCCGGGAACAATCGCTATCTGGTCCTGGGAGCCGCGCTTGTCGACATCTGCGGAGCGATTGGCTATGGATGGGCCGCCTGGGAGCTGGCGGTTCTGATCCCCCGGCTGTGGCGGAGAGGGCGCGATGCCGGAGCAGCCGGCGCGCGGGCTGGACTGCAGTGGGTGAGCGTCGCCCTGCTCGCCCTGATCTTCATGTTCGGTCCCAACTGGGTGGGCGCCAACCTCATTTCCATCCCCCGCACCCACGGGTCGCTGGTCTACCAGGCGCACCTGCGCGAGGGGATGCAGGACTTGGTGGCCCGCTTCGGTGGCGCCAAGCGCGTCCTGGCCTGCGGGACCGTGATGACCGAGGGCTTCCAGGTTCCGATGCTGTCCTGGATCCTCGGTGTCCCCACCACCCGGGTGGAGGCGCCCCCGCCCACCGGAACCGAGCCGGGGCCGCCACCGAACGTCATCCTCCAGACCCGGGATACCCGATCGGCCTCCCGCCTGCCCTACCTGAGCAGCTGGCCGACGGTCACCTATCACTACGTGGGCACGGGCGGCCCGGTCCACATGTTCATCTCCGGCTGCTCCGGGGCATCGGCGTGATGCCACGGGGCGTGGGCTGATGGCCACCGTCACCGCCCCTGCACCCGGCGTCGGATCCCCGGGATCAGCCGAGCCTGACGCCCGTTCCCTGCTGCCCGCGCGTCTGCAGCGGGTCCCCGCCTGGGCCTGGGTCACCGGCGGCCTGATCCTGCTCATGGCGCTGTCCGCGTTCCTGCGGACGCGGTACCTGAGCGGTCAGTTCTGGATGGACGAAGGCATCACCACCGGGATCTCGCTCCATCCCCTGACTCAGATCCCCGGCGTCCTGCGCTACGACGGCAACCCGCCGCTGTACTACATGCTGCTCCACATCTGGATGCAGTGGTTCGGTGACAGCGAGGCCGCCACCCACTCCCTGTCGCTGGTCTTCGGGCTGCTCACCATCCCCCTGGGCGGGTGGGCCGGCTGGTCCCTGTTCGGGCGGCGCACCGGCATCATGGCGGCGCTCCTGTTTGCGTTCAACGCCTGGCTGACCGCCTACGCGCAGGAAACCCGCATGTACGAGCTGATGGCGATGCTCGGTGTGGCCGCGGCCGCCGGGTTCATGCTGGGGTTCGTCTATCGCCGCCGCCGCTACCTGGTGCTGTTCGGGGTGGCGCTGGCCGCCATGCTCTACACCCACTCGTGGGGAGTGTTCTTCTTCATCGGCTCGGCCATCGCGCTGCTCCCCGCGCTGATCGCCACCCAGGATCGGCGGACGCTCATCCGGGACGCGGTGATCACCTACGTCGGCGCCGGGGTCCTCTTCTTGCCGTGGGTGCCGACGCTGCTGTGGCAGGCGGCCAAGACCGCGGCCCCGTGGGACAACCCCCCCCGCTTCGGCGCTCCCATCCTGTTGTCCCGCGGGGTGCTCGGCGGCGACCGAATCACCATGGTGTTGATCGTCCCGGCGGCAATCGGCATTGCGCCGCTGCTGCTGCGTCGGCGCCGACCCTCTCTGGAGTGGACGGCCGCCTGGACGCTGCTGGCCCTGATCGTCGCCACCCTGGGCGTCGCCTGGGTGGAGTCCCAGCTCAACCCGGCCTTCGTCGTCCGGTACTTCGCGCCCATCATCGGCGCGCTGCTGCTCCTGGTGGCCTGGGGATGCGCCCGGGCCGGGCTGCTGGGGATCGTCGCCGTCGCGCTGGCGGTGGTGTTCCTGGCCAACCCCAGCACCTACACACCGCGGTACAAGAGCGACATGCGCGACGTCGCCGCCGAGATGGCGCCGATGCTGCGCCCGGGCGACGAGGTGGTGGTCGGTCAGCCGGAGCAGACCCCGCTGGCCTGGTACTACCTGCCCGCCGGGCTGCACTTCTCCAACACCGCGGGCAGCGTGTCAGACCCGCGGTACATGGACTGGGTGGGCGCGCTCAAGCGCCTGACCAACACCAACCCGCAGCAGGCCGCCGCCGCGGCCGTCGGACGGCTGGCGCCGGGACAGGATCTGCTGTTCATCCGCCCGCTCACCGAGGGCGCCCAGAACTGGGAGGCGCCGTGGACACAGATGGTTCGCCGCCGCTCGGCCCAGTGGGGAGCGGCGCTGACCGGGTATGTGGCCCGCGGGACGCTCAGGCCGATCGCCTGGGCGCCCCACCATTACCGCGGCGCCTGCTGCGTCGGCAACAGCGCGGTGCTCTACCAGAGGGTGGGCTGATGGCGACCACCGCGCCGCCGCCGCGCCGGGACCGCGCCGCGCGCGCGTTGGCACCGCTGCTGGACATCCCGGCGATTGTGGAGGTCCACCCCCCGGGCTGGTTCGACCGGCTGCCCCGGCGGGCGACCACCGCCGGGATCCTGGTGGTGCTCCTCGCCATCTCGGCGGTGATTCGGACGCGCACGCTGAACGGCCAGCTGTGGTTTGAGGAGGCCATCGCCACCGGCGTGGCTCAGCACTCGCTGGGGGCCCTGCCCGGTGTGCTGCGCGAGGCTGGGTCAGCGCCGCTGTATTACGTGCTCCTGCACTTCTGGATCGACCTGTTCGGCAGCGGGCAGTCCGCCACCCACGCCCTGTCGCTGCTCATCGGTCTGCTGTGCGTGCCGGTGGCGATGTGGGCGGCCTGGAGCCTGGGCGGCCGCCGGGCCGGAGTGTTCGCGGCCATCCTGTTCGCCTTCAGTTCATTTTTGGATCGCTACGCGCAGGAGACACAGCCCTACGCGCTGCTCACGCTGCTCGGGCTGGTGACCACAGTGGGGCTGGTCCACGCGTTCGTGTACCGCCGGCGCGGGTGGCTGTGGCTGTTCGCCGCCGGGCTGGCGCTCATGCTGTACACCCAGGGCACCGCGCTGCTCTACTGGTTCGGTGCGGCGGTGGCACTGGGGCTGGTCTGGAGGGCGGCACCGACGGAGGCCCGGCGGGGCATCCTGCGTGACGGGCTGTGGGCTTACGGCGGGGCCTTCCTCGTCTACCTGCCGTGGCTGCCGACGACGATCAGTCAGATCGCCCACGGAACGGCGCCGTTTCACTACGCGCCCCTGCTCGGCTTCACCGTGCCCAGCCAGGTGCTCGGCTCCGAGCGCGTCGACGTCACGCTGCTGATTGCAGTGCTGATCGGCGTGGTGCCGCTGGGTGTGGCCGCCCGCCGGCGCACCCCGGAGGCGATGACCCTGTGGTGCCTGCTGGCAATCCCGGCCGGCGGGTTCGTGCTGGGACGGATCATGGGGTTCATCGCGCCGGTCTGGGCCTGGCGGTACTTCGCCGTGGTGGTGCCGTCCCTGCTCCTGTTCAGCGCCCTGGGGTCCGCCCGGGCGCGCGTGGTGGGGGTCGCCGCCATGGTCTTCTGCGTCGCCTTTCTGGCCAACGCCGCCTCGTTCGCCCCCAACTACAAGAGCGACATGCAGGATGTCGCCGGAGAGCTGGGACCGCTTCTGCACCCGGGCGACCTGGTGGTGGTGGCCCAGCCGGAGCAGGCGCCGCTCGCCTGGCACTATCTCCCGGGCGGGCTGCGGTTCGCCACCACCCTGGGGCCGGTCACCGACCCGTCCTATATGCGGTGGGCGGGGGCGTTGGGGCGGCTGCAGGATGCCTCTCCCGAGGCGGTGCTTGGCCCACTGATTGCTACCCTCAAGCCCGGTCAACAGCTGCTGTACGTGCGCCCGTTGACTGAAGGCGCAAAGAACTGGTCGGCATCGTGGCCTGTGCTGGTGCGACGGCGAGCCGCCCAGTGGGGTCAGATCCTGATCGGCGACGTCGCCGCCGGCAGGCTGAAACCAGTCGCCTGGGCGCCGCACAACTACCGAAGCGCCTGCTGCATCGCCAGTGCAGCGGTGCTCTACCAGAGGGCTTCATAACACGCGAGAGATGACCGAGACTAATCCCACAGAGACCACTGAGCGTGGCGCTGAGATCACGCCAGAGCATCCCGTCGTTGTCCTCGGAGCCGGCCCCGCGGGATTGACCGCCGGGTATCTCCTCGCCAAGCAGGGCAAGCCCGTGATCGTGCTGGAGTCGACCGATCAGGTCGGCGGGATCGCCCGCACCCAGGTGCGCGACGGCTACCGCTTCGACCTGGGCGGCCACCGCTTCTTCACCAAGGTCAAGGAGGTCGACGACCTCTGGCACGAGATCATGAAGGAAGAGTTCCTCAAACGACCGCGCCAGAGCCGGATCTACTGGAACGACAAGTTCCTGGAGTATCCGCTGCAGGGCATGGACGTCATTCGCAAGCTGGGGCCGGTCGAGCTGACCCGCTGCCTGATCTCCTACGCCTGGGCGGCGATGAAGCCCAAGGGCCGGGAGGACACGTTTGAGGCCTGGGTATCCAACCGCTTTGGCAAGCGCCTGTATCAGCACTTCTTCAAGACCTACACCGAGAAGCTGTGGGGCGTCTCGGCCGATGAGATCCGCGCTGAGTGGGCGGCCCAGCGGATCAAGGGCCTGTCGTTCTTCTCCGCGGCCAAGGCGGCCTTCTTCGGCAACGAGGGCAACAAGATCAAGTCGCTGATCTCCGAGTTCAACTACCCCCGCTTCGGGCCCGGTCAGATGTGGGAGCAGATGACCGCCGACATCAAGCAACAGGGCGGCGAGGTGCGGCTTAACGCGCCCGTAACCCGGCTGCGCGTCGACGGCGGCCGGATTGTGGAGGTGGTCGCCGGCGGCGAGACCCTGCACCCGTCACACGTCATCTCCTCGCTGCCGCTGCGCAGCACGGTGGGCATCACCGAGCCGGAGGCGCCGGTGGAGGTCCGTGACGCCGCCCGGGGCCTGCGCTACCGCGAATTTCTCACCGTGCTCCTGGTGATTGAGGGTCAGGACCTGTTCCCGGACAACTGGATCTACATCCACCAGCCGGGGGTGCGCGTGCTCCGCATCCAGAACTTCAAGTCCTGGAGCCCCTGGATGGTGCCCAACGACACCGACGCCTCGGTCGGCATGGAGTACTTCTGCTTTGAGGGCGACGAGCTGTGGAACACGCCGGACGACGAGCTGGTGGCGATGGCGTCGGCGGAGATCGAGAAGCTGCACCTGGCCCGCGCCGCCCAGGTGAAGTTCGGCTTCGTGGAGCGCGTCCACAAGGCCTATCCGATCTACGACGAGCTCTACGCCGAGCGCGTGGCCACCATCCGGGCCTGGCTGGAGACGATCTCCAACATCACCCAGGTCGGCCGCAACGGCCTGCACCGGTACAACAACTCCGATCACTCGATGCTGACCGCGATGCGCGCGGTCGACAACATCCTCCTGGGCACCCACCATGACATCTGGGCGGTCAACGCCGAGAGCGTCTACCACGAGGAGCACCAGGAGAACGAGGATCCGTACCGCAAGCCGCCGGAGACCCCGGCGATGAGTCAGCCGCTCGCCTCCGAGCGCTGATGACTCGCCGCGGGGTCAGGTTGTCGGCGGCGCTGCTGGCGCTGCTCCTCCTGGCCCCGCTGGTCTCGCCCGCCGCCGCGCTGGCGGCCGTTCACCCCAAGGTGGCCAGCGTGACGTCGACGGCCGGTTCGGCGCCCACGGCCACGGCGGCGTCCGGGGCCGCGCCGGCGTCCGGGGCGTCCGGGGCGGCCGGGGCGGCCGGGGCTCAGGGCAACCCCTTCGGCGGCGCCAACCCGATCTCCCCGGTGGCGACGCCCACCGCCACCGCCACCACCCCCACGCCGACGGTCACCACCGTGGGCACCAGCACCGCGGGCGGGGGCGGCCTGAGTACCGGCGACGCCGTGGCCATCGCGGTCGGCGCCATGCTGCTGCTCGGCGGGATCTCCTTCTACATCTGGCGGGACGCCCGCCGTCGCGCCCCGGTGCACGGGCGGGCCCATGATCCGCTGGCCGTGGGCGACGGCCGCCGCGCCGGGTCCAAGCCGCCCCCCAAGCCGCGCAAGCTGAGTCCGGCTGAGCGCCGCCGGCGCAAGCGCGGCCGCGCCCGGCGCTGACGAACCGCCGGCCGCCGGCTCGCCAGCCGCAGCCCCGCGGCCGCGACGAGATGTCACTGCGGCCGGATGACCGCTCACGTGACATCTCGGCGGTGGCGGCCCGCCACCAGCGGCGGGATCTCCAGCGCCCGCCGGGCCCGAACGAGCTGCCGGTCGATGGTGCGCGGACTGGCCCCGGTGAGGTCTGACATCTCCGCATAGCTCCAGCCGAGCGCCTGCAGCCAGACGAACTGGCGCTGGCGCGCCGGCAGGAGCTGGAGCGATGCCAGCCGGTCCCGGTGGGCGGCGACCTCGTCCGGTTCCGGCGCAAACGCCGCCGTCCGGTGCAGCTCGCCCCGCTCATCAAGCAGATCCTCCAGGAAGACGTCCCGGGCGGCCCGCCGGGTCAGCCGAGCCGCCTCCCGGATGGCGGTGGTGATCAGCCAGGGGACAGCGCGATCCGGCCGCACCCGAGCGTGATCGCGCAGCAGGCGCGCCCAGGCCGTCTGGCACGCGTCCTCGATGACCGACTCCGGCGCTCGCACGCTGTGACGGACAACCCGGCGCACCTTGGCCGCGCTGGACACGTAGACGGCGCCGAGGTCGACACCGTTGCTCGCCATGACCGCCATCGCTCTACCCCTCCTAGTCCAATTGAGGCTAAGTATTTACGTTTGAACCTATCATCCTCAACCGATCTTGACTAGTCTCAATGAGATTCAATTTGCCATTGGGCTGGGAGGTGGACGTGACCTTTTACGCGGCGGTGACCGCGCATCCGGATCTACAGGGGCTGCCGGGCAGCAACGTGCTCCAGCAGCTGGTCAATGGAGCCGAGGCCTGGGCGCTGGTGATCGCGCTGCTCGGCGCCTTCATCGGGGCCGGGTTGTGGGCGATCGCCTCCCACGCCCACAATCATCAGTACGCGGCCCGTGGGCGCATGGCCGCGCTGATCTCCGGCGCGGCGGCCCTCATCGTCGGCGCGGCTCCGGGGCTGGTCAACTTCTTCGCCCATCTGGGAGCGACCGCTCGATGATGCGGACCGTGCGCGTCCTGCTGGCCGCGGCCGCGGTGGCTACGGCGTTGGCCTGGGCCGCGCCGGCACCCGCGTCGGCCGGCGTGGGCGGCGTCGTGTGCACCCTCACCGGCCTGGTGAGTGGGGTGTTGGGCAAAGCCTGCACCCTGGCCACCCACGCCGGCACGGTCGTCGGCGCCGGCGAGAACCTGCTCGGCGGACACCTGGGCAAGGCGCTCGGCGTCCTGACCGGGAGTGGCACTCCCAGGTCGGCCACCGTCGGCGCGGCGGCCACGGCCACCGTTGGGCTTGCCGCCATCGCCGCCGCGGTGGCCGGCGGCGCACGGTTTCTCCTGCAGGAGACGGCGCACGTGATCGGCACCACCACCCGGCCGGACCTGACCAGCACCTGGTTCTCGGCGGCCTACTGGCGGATGGCAGCCATTGCCGCGCTGCTCACACTCCCGTTCCTGTTTGCGGCCGCAGTGCACGCGCTGATCCGTTCGGATCTCGCCCTGCTGGCCCGGGCGGCGTTCGGCTATCTCCCCCTGGCCATGCTCGGGGTCGGCGTGGCGGCGCCGCTGACGGCGCTGCTGCTGTCGGCGTCCGATGAGATGGCGACGCTGGTGGCGGCGGCCTCCGGCCACGCCGGCGCCGGCTTCCTGGACCGGGCCGGCGGGGCGGGCGGTCTGTTTGACCTGCTCGGACGCAACCTGTTCGTCACGTTCTTCATCGCCCTGCTGACCGCCGGGGCGACCATCGCGCTGTGGGCCGAGCTGCTGATCCGCGATGCCGCCGTCTACGTGATCGTGCTGATGCTGCCGCTGTTCTTTGCGGCGATGGTGTGGCCGGCGCGGCGGATGTGGGCGACGCGCGCGGTCGAGCTTTTGATCGCACTCATCCTGTCCAAGTTCGTCATCGTGGCCGTGCTGACGCTGGGCGGCGCCGCTCTCGGCCATGCCGCGTACCCGGGGGTGGCGGCAGCGCTGACCGGCATGACGCTGGTGCTCCTGGCCGCACTGTCCCCCTGGGCGCTCATGCGACTGCTGCCGCTCCAGGAGGTGGCCGGCGCCGCCGCCGGCGGCCTCCGCGGCGGCGGGCTGCGGGCGGTGCCCGACCGCTTCCGCGACACGGACGCCCTCAGCGAGGACCGCCAGCCGCCCCCCCAGCTGGAGACGGGGCTTCCGTCTCGCCGGGCTGATCACAGCCCACCCACCACGGAGACCCCGCCCAGCGGTCCGGCGACGCCGATCAGCGACACGGACGGGGCCCTCCATGAGGGAGACGACCTCGGCGCGCGGCCGGCGGGGGCCGACAGTGGCCGACCGGGCGCCCGCTCCGACGGCGACCCACCTCCCTCATCCGAGGACCGGTCCACCCACCCGCCGCACCAGCAGCCGCAATGACCGAGCGACGGATGACGTACTCGTTTGGGCCCCTGGAGAGGCGGGGCCTGCTGGGACCGGTCCGGGGCGGCCAGGCGGCCCTGGTGGCAACCGCCGTGGTCATGGGAATCGTCTGCCTGGATGCCATCCCCTCGGCCGCGGGCGTCCTGATCGCCGGACTGACCCTGCTGGCCGCCGCCGCTGGGGCATTCGCGCCGCTCGCCGGACGCACGCCGGAGGAGTGGCTGCCGGTGGCCGCGGCCTTTGCCTGGCGGCGGTTGGGCCAAAGCGGTCGCTGGACGTCGCACCGCCCGGGGATCGGAATCCGGACCCGCGCCGGCAACCGTCGGACGAACAACGTCCTGGAGGCCCCGGCCGAGCCGCCGCCAGCCCTGGCCGGCGTCCGCATCGCCACCGTCACGTACCAGGGAGGCCACATCGGCCTGCTGGCCGAGCGCTCCGGACGGCGCCTGACGTCGGTGCTGGCCTGCCGCGTGGCGGCGTTCTCCCTGCTGGATGCCGAGGCCCAGGAACGCCGGCTGGCGCGCTGGGGGATGGTGCTGGCCGGAGCCGCCGGAACCGCCATCCGACGCCTGCAATGGGTGGAGCGCACCGCTCCGGCACAGGGGGACGAGATGGCCCGCTGGCTGCACGCAGAGCGTGACCCGGCCATCCCGCCGCGGGGGACCGCGATGGTTGAGTCCTACCTGGAGCTCATCTCCTCCAGCGCTCGGGTGACCCAGGAGCACGAGATCCTGCTGGCGATTCAGGTCGATGCCCGGCGGGTCCGCGACCGCGGCGCCGACGCCGTCCGACAGGCCCTGATGGAGCAGACCGAGCGGATCGCCCACGGCGTGGAGGCGGCCGAGGTCAGCGTGCTTGGCGCGCTCGGCCCGGCGCAGCTGGCCAGGGTCCTGCGCACCGCCTTTGATCCCTACGCCCGGGGTGAGCTGGCGGTGCTGGAGGCCGCTGATCCGGGGCGTGAGGGGGTGAGCGAGCCCGCGGCCTGGCCAATCGGCACGCGCGAGGCCTGGGACCACTACCAGTCAGACGGCGCGCTGCACGCCACCTACTGGATCTCAAGCTGGCCGCGCATCGAGGTGTCACCGATGTTCATGGACTCGCTGCTGGGCGCCTCCGGCGCGGCCAGAGCGGTGGCCGTGACGTTTGAGCCGCTGGCCCCTGATCGCTCCACCCGGGAGGTGGAGGCGGCGATCACCCGGGACCGGGCCGACCAAGAGCTGCGGCTGCGCTTCGGCCAGTCTGAGACGGCGCGTCAGCGTCAGGCGGCCGAGGCCACGATACGCCGGGAGGCCGAACTCGCCGCCGGCCACGCGGAGGTCCGCCTGAGCGGGTTCATCACCGTGTCCGGCCGTGATCCCGACGACCTGCGCCGGGCCTGCGCCGAGGTGGCCGATCATGCCGCCCGGGCTCGGCTGGAGCTCCACCGGCTCTACGGCCAGCAGGCCCAGGCCTTTGCCTTCACCCTGCCGCTGTGCCGGGGGCTGCGATGAGCCGACCGACCGCCGAGCGCCCCGGCCATCGCTGCACCACCCGCCATGCCCAGGCGGTGTATCCGTTCGTCCACGCCGGCGGCCTGGGCGGCCGCGGCGTGTACATCGGGCGCAGCTCCGGGGGCGGAGCGTTCTGCTACGACCCGTGGGTTCTCTACGGCGACGCCACGCTTGACGATCCCAACGTGATCGTGCTCGGCAAACTGGGCCAGGGAAAGAGCGCGCTGATCAAGACGCTGCTGTGGCGCATGCTCCTGTTCGGCCGGCGGGCGTTCGTGCTCGACGTCAAGCGCGAGTACGGGCCCCTGTGCGAGGCGGTGGGGGTGCGCCCCGTCTCGCTGGTCCCCGGAGGCGGAGTGCGGGTCAACCCACTCGCGTCCCGGCCCGAGGAGCATGCGCAACTGGAGCTGCTGCGGGCGGTGACGGCGTCAGCGATCGGTGAGCCGCTCACCCAGGCGGAGGCGGCCGGGCTGCGCGAGGCGCTGCGGGTGGTACGCGCCGCCGGGACGGAGCCAACGCTTCCGGAAGTGGCGGGGCTGCTGTTCACCCCCGTGGACGCCATGGTCCGGCGACTCCAGACGACCGCCGACGCCCTGACCGCGGATGCGCGCCGGGCGGCGCTCGCCCTGCAGGATCTGTGCGAGGGGCCCCTGCGGGGCATGTTCGACGGTCCCACCTCACCCGGTCTTGACCTGGACGCCAGATTGCTCGTCCTGGACCTTCACGCCGTCCGAGACTCACCCGCAGTCGGAATCCTGATGGCCTGCGCCAGCGCCTGGATCAGTGCCCTGCTGGCCCATACGGCGCAACGACCGGGCCGGGAACGACTGATCAGCGTCGCCGACGAGTCCTGGAAGATCGTCCAGCACACGGGGCTGGGCGAGTGGTTTCAGTCGAACTTCAAGCTCGCCCGTCAGTTCGGGGTGATGAACGTGGTCGTCCTGCACAAGCTCGCCGACCTGCAGACCGCCGGCGATGCCGGATCCCGCGCCGCCCGCATCGCGGAGGGACTGATCGCCGACGCCTCGACCCGGATCGTCTATCACCAGGACGAGAGCCAGGTTCCCCTCACCCGGACCCTGCTGGGGCTGACCGAGAGCGAGGCCCGTCTGATCTCGCTGCTCGGTCCCGGCCAGGCGCTGTGGCGGGTCGGAAGCCGGTCGTTTGTCGTCACCCACGGGCGGTCCCGGGCCGAGCTGCACATGACCGACACCGACACCGGGATGAGCGCCACCGGGACGGGGAGGCGGCGGCAATGACCGGGCGCCGCTCGCCGCCGGTGTCTGAGGCCGTCGTTCTGGCCCTGGTGGGACTGGCCGGGACGAGTGCGGCTGGGATCTGGCTGTGGGGCGGCGTGGCCGGAGTGGCGTTCGGCGACGGCTGGCCGGCCATGTCCGCGGCCGACCTGGTCCGCGTCATCACCCGCCTGCCGGCCCAGCTGGGGCACCCGGCCGGCGCGTGGCCGCCGCCGGCCCGCCGTCTGCTGCCGGGGACGGTGGGGATCTACGCCGGTCTGGCGATGGTGCTGGCCGCCGGCGCCGCACTGGTGGGGGGCGCCGCCCGCACCGTGCTGCCGGGGCGGCGATCCCGGCCCCGGGCCGGCGGCGCCCGCTGGGCGAGCCGCGGCGAACTGCGTCCGTTGCGGCGGCGGCGGCGCCGCCCGGGACGGCAGCGCCTGGTGCTCGGCCGCCACGGCGGCCGGCTGCTCTACGCCGAGGAGCGGCATGCGCTGGTGGCGTTCGGCCCGCCCCAGTCCGGCAAGTCGGCCGGACTGGCGGTGCCCGCCCTGCTGGAGTGGGAGGGCCCCGCCGTGGCCTCCTCCATCAAGACCGACCTGCTGGGGGCCACCCGGCCGCGGCGCACCGCGCTGGGCCCGGTCTGGGTGTTCGATCCGTTCGAGCTGAGCGGAACCACCGGGCACACCTGGTCGCCGTTACGCAGCGCCGCCACATGGGATGGCGCGCTGGAGGCCGCGTGGCGGCTGGCGGCGGCGGGCGAGCTGGACCAGAAGGGCGTGGAGGGCGGCGACTTCTGGGCGGTGGCCGCCGAGCAGCGGCTGGCCCCGCTTTTGTTTGCCGCCGCCCGGGCCGGCCTGGGCATGGAGGCCGTGGTGCGCTGGGGATATGGCCAGGGATCCCGGGAGCTGGACGAGACCATCTCCCAGCTGACCGGGTCAGCCGGCGACGAGCAGGAGCTGGAGGAGGCGCACGCCGCCTACGATGCCGTGCGGGCGTTTGAGTCCCAGGCCGACCGGACGCGGTCCTCGATTGAGGCCACCGTCCAGGGCCTGCTCCGGGCGTACCGGTTTTCCCGGGTGACGCGCTCGGCCCGGTCATGCCAGATCACGCCCGACGCGCTGCTGGACGGCGCCGGCACGCTGTACCTGATCGGTGACGCCAAGGCGTCCAAGCTCCTGCGGCCGATCTTCCTCGCTCTGCTGGCGGAGATCGTCGACCGCGCCTACGAGCGGGCCACCCGGGCGGGGGGACGGCTGGAGCGGCCGCTGCTCCTGTGTCTGGACGAAGCGGGCAACGTGGCGCCGCTGCCCCACCTGGCCGAGATCGCGTCCACCGCGCCCAGCCACAACATCCAGCTGGTCTCGATCTTCCATGACCTCGCCCAGACGCGCAGCCGCTACGGCCGTCAGGCTGAGACGGTGGTGAACAGCCATCGCGCCCGGCTGCTGCTGCCGGGCGTCGCCGACCTGGACACGCTGCGCTACTTCTCGGGCCTGGCCGGCGAGGAGGAGGCGATCGATACCAGCCGCACCACCGGCGCCGAGGGCAGCACCCGGACCCGGGGGGTCCGGCGCCGACCGTTGATTGCGCCGGAGGAACTGCGTCAGCTGCGTCCCGGCGAGGCGCTGCTGCTCTACGGGCGGTTGGCGCCCGCTGTGGTGCGGCTGCGGATGTGGTTCGGCGACCGGCGGCTGCGACGCCTGGCCGCGGGCGAGGAGGCATCGTGAACTGGGGGGGCGGATGGGACGGGCCGGATGACTGGCGGGATGACCTGCCCCGGGACGATGGCTGGCCGGAGGAGGACGGCGTCCGCTGGCCGCTCACCTGGCGCGGCCTGCTCCCGCGGGAGCGCTGGCTGTGGTTTGAACGGCTCTGGAGCGACGTGTGCGCTCTGCGGGAGCGCTACCGGCTGGCGGTGCGCTCTCGGTGGTGGGAGGACGAGATCCAGGTGGAGGCACTGGCGGCGCTGGCGGCGTGGACGAACCGCTACGACGCTGGGGAGTGGGACGATCCGCCGGGCAAGCTGGCGCTGCTGTTCGACATTGAGCGAGTGACGGCCCTGCTGCGCGACGGACTGGATCCGTTCTATCCCGACCGAGATCGGCTGGCCTTTGTCCGGCACCTCATCGACCTCGGATGTCAGCCGCCCCCGGGGAGGCGGGTGGAGGAATGAGCCACCCGCCAGAATCCCGGCATCGTGAGCCACGATTCCCCCCTGGGTGCGGCGGTGACGCCGGCGCAGCTCGACGTGGATCCGCATCCGGTGCTGGCCCGGCTGCGGGAGGCCGAGCCGGTGGCGTGGCTGCCGAGCCTGGATGGCTGGCTGGTGAGCCGCCATGACCTGGTGCTGGCGGCGATGCGCGACGCCGCGACGTTCACCGTTGATGACCCCAGGTTCTCGACCGCGCAGGTCATCGGCCCCAGCATGCTCAGCCTGGACGGGATGGAGCACGCCCGGCACCGGGCGCCGTTCTCCGGACCGTTCCGCGCCGCCGAGGTGGGGCGGCGGTTCACGGACGCCTGCGCCGGAGAGGCGGGGCGTCTGGTGGAGCGACTGGCACAGACCGACGGCGGCGATCTGCGCCGGCAATTCGCCGGTCCGATGGCGGCGGCGATCGTCACCCGGGCGCTCGGCCTCGGCGCTGATGAGGTGGACACGGTGCGGGCGGCGTATGAGGCGATCGTCGCCTCGGTCACCTCCATCACCGCCGGCGCGGGCGCCACCGCCACCGGAACCGCCGCCTTCGCTGAACTGGACGCCCGGTTGCGCGCGGTGATCACGGCGGCCGACGGCTCCTCACTGCTGGCCGCGGTGGCCGCCGAGGGCGGCCTGTCGACCGAGCAGATCGTCTCCAATGCCGCCGTGCTGCTGTTCGGCGGGATCGAGACCACCGATGGGATGATCGCCAACGTCGTCTCGCAGCTGCTGGCCGCGCCACGCTGGCGGGCCTGGATCGGCGAGGATGCCCGGCGGCTGGACGCGGTCATCGACGAGTCCCTGCGACTGGAGCCGGCGGCCGCCGTCGTCGACCGCTACGCCACGAGCGACACCGTTCTGGGCGGCGCGCAGATCGCCCGGGGCGACCTCGTCCGGCTGTCGATCAGCGGCGCCAACCGGGATCCGGCCGTGTTCCCCGACCCGGACCGCTTCGACCCGAACCGGTCCAACCTGCGACGGCACGTGGCCTTTGCCCAGGGCCCGCACGTCTGCGTGGGCGTCCACCTGGCGCGGCTGGAGGCGCGGACGGCGCTGGCTGCCCTGCTGGAGCGGTTTCCGCGCCTCCGGAGCGATCCGGCCCGGCCACCGGCCGACGTGTACGGACTGGTGTTCCGCAAGCCAAGAGTGTTGTACGCACGCTGGGATTGAGTCCGTCGATCTGAAAGGCTTGCCGTGAGGGGCCCCACGGCGCACAGACATCGACCCTGAAATGGAGGGCGTCACACGTGAAGCTCAGCGCGCGCAACCAGTTGCCGGCAACCGTCGTCGAGATCCGGCGTGGTGAGGCGATCGCCAACGTCGTGCTGGAGGTCGGCGGCCACCGTCTGGTCGCCTCCATCACGGTGGAGGCGGTGGACGAGCTCGGCCTGACCGAAGGTGGCCGGGCCACCGCTGTTGTCAAAGCGTCGGACGTGATGGTCGCCGTCGACTGAAAGGGAAAACCATGGCGCTGAGCGCTCGTGAGCAGGACCGCAATCGCAACCGCAACCTGACGCTCGGGATCGACCCCAGCGTCGAAGCCGAGATCCCCATTGACCGCCTCGCCAGCAACGGGGTCGGGCTCGACACCGCCTATGAGCTGATCAAGTCCGAGCTGCTGCTCGACGGACAGGCACGGCTCAACCTGGCCACGTTTGTCGGCACCTGGATGCCCTCGGCCGGCGCCCAGCTGATGGCCGAAACCGCCGACAAGAACATGATCGACAAGGACGAGTATCCGGAGACGGCGGCGATTGAGGCGCGCTGCGTCAACATCCTGGCCGACCTGTGGAACTCCCCTGAGCATGAGAGCGCCACCGGCTGCTCCACCACCGGCTCCAGCGAGGCGGCCATGCTGGCCGGGATGGCGCTCAAGTGGCGCTGGCGCCAGCGGCGAGAGGCCGCCGGCAAACCCGCCGACCGTCCCAACCTGGTCATGGGCGCCAACGTCCAGGTGTGTTGGGAGAAGTTCTGCCGCTACTGGGAGGTGGAACCGCGGCTGGTGCCGATGGAGGGCGAGGACTACCACCTGACGCCCGAGCGGGCCATCGCCTACTGCGATGAGAACACCATCGGAGTGGTGGCGATCCTCGGCTCCACGTTCGACGGCAGCTATGAGCCGGTCCGGGAGATCGCCGACGCGCTTGACCAACTGGAGGCGGAGAAGGGGATCGACGTCCCGATGCACGTCGACGGGGCCTCCGGCGCGTTTGTGGCGCCGTTCCTGCAGCCGGACCTGGAGTGGGACTTCCGGGTCAAGCGGGTGCAGTCGATCAACGCCTCCGGCCACAAGTACGGGCTCGTGTACCCCGGCGTGGGCTGGGCGATCTGGCGGGACAAGGAGGCGCTCCCTCAGGAGCTGGTGTTCAACGTCAACTACCTGGGCGGCAACATGCCGACGTTCGCCCTGAACTTCAGCCGGCCGGGCAGTGAGGTGGTGGCCCAGTACTTCATGTTCATGGCCCTGGGCAAAGCGGGCTACACGGCGATGATGCAGGCGCTGCAGGAGATCGCCGTCCATATCTCCAAGGGCGTCGCCCAGATGGGGCCCTACCGGCTCATCTCCGAAGGCCGCGATCTACCGGTGTTCGCGTTTGCGCTGGATCCGGACATCCGCAACTACACCGTGTTCGATGTCTCCGAGCGCCTGCGGGAGTTCGGCTGGCTCGTTCCCGCCTACACCTTCCCGGAGAACCGGCAGGACCTCAGTGTCCTGCGGGTGGTGGTGCGAGCCGGAATGCACATGGAGATGGCCGACGAGCTGCTGACGCACCTGGAGGAGAAGACCAAGGCGCTGCAGTCGCTCACCGAGCCTCTGCCGGACGCGCTGGCCAGCAAGCGACGGGCGTTCGCCCACTAAGGACGGCACCGGACGAAAAGCCCGGGAGGCTTTCGTCAGACGGGCGGTTGGGATGTTTCCGGCCTATGACGCCGGAAACATCCCACGGCTCACAGCCACCCGGCCAGCAGCCGGCCGGCCGCCGCCATCTCCTCCAGGTTGGTCGCCTCCAGCACCCGGTCCAGGTCAAGGATCCGGGCGCCCATGGCGTCAAGCCGGCGGGTGCCCACGATCGCGTGACACGGGACGCCGGACTGGCGGGCGCGGGTGGCCACCTCGGAGACCACCTTGCCCACCAGGCTCTGCTCATCGAGCTTGCCCTCGCCCGTCACCACCGCCCGGGCGGCCCGCATGCGGGCGTCAAAGCCGACGGCGTCGAGGATGAACGCCGCCCCGGGGACAAGCTCGGCGTCCAGGGCCGCCCACAGACCGCCGGACAGCCCCCCGGCGGCACCGGTCATGGGCACGCCGCGCGGATCCCGGGGCAGGCGCCGAGCCTGGGCGTTCAGCCGGGCGGTCAGGCGGCGCACCTGGTCGGCGTCGGCCCCCTTCTGGGGAGCGAACACCCGGGCCGCGTCCTCAAATGGGGTGCGCACGTCGCAGAGCACCAGCAGCCGGGCTCCGTGCAATCCGCCCCGGCGCTCGATCGCCCGGATGGCGCCGGCGCCACCGTCGGTGGTGGCGCTCCCCCCCACGCCCAGATAGACGGTCTCCGCGCCGTCGCGGATGGCGGCGGCGATCAGCTCCCCGGTCCCGGCAGTGGTGGCGGCGGCCGCATCCCGTTCCCGGGCACCGACGAGGTGCAGCCCGCTGGCGGCTGCGGTCTCCACAATCCCCAGGCGACCGCTGCGGGCGAACTGCGCCCGCACGGGGCGACCGAGGGGATCAGAGACCTCGGTCTCATGGATGTCGGCCCCGAGAGCCATCACCAGCGCGTCCAGCGTGCCCTCCCCGCCGTCGGCCACCGGGCACAGGTCGACCGGACGGCCGGCCTCCTGAAGACCCCGGCCGACCGCTTCGGCCACCTCCGTGGCGGTGAACGTCCCCTTGAAGGAGTCCGGCGCCACCAGCACCGACTCCGGGATGCCGCGGACCGGACTCAGGACTGCATCTGCTCCAGGCGACACTCGCGCGGGGGCTTGTCCTCGCGCCAGCGCAGGATCTTGGTGCCGTGGCGGATCCGCCCGCCGGAGGTGTGGTCGAAGGTGACCTCCACCACCAGCTCCGGGCGCAGCGAGATCCACTCCAGCTCCTTCTCGCTCTTCCAGCGACTGGGATCCCCGTGGCCCCGCTGGCCCGTCTCATACGGGGCCAGCCGGTCCACCAGCGCCCGCTTCTCGGCGGCCCGCAGGCCGGAGGAGTGGCCGACGATGTGGAGGTGCCCGCCGTCGTCATAGAGGCCGAGGATGAGCGAGCCGACTGTCCCCGCCTCCTTGCCCGGCCGGTAACCGGCCACGACGGCATCGATCGTCCGCACCCGCTTGACCTTGACCATGCCCTTGCGCTCGCCCGGCCGGTAGGGCGCCTGCAGGTCCTTGGCCACCACTCCCTCGCCCCCCCGGAGCCAGTCGGCGGTCCCGGCCGGGTCCCGGATGAGCGGCGTCAGCCTGATCTCATCGCCGGCACCGATCAGCATCTCCAGCGCGGTCCGGCGCTCCTGCAGCGGCTGGGAGAGGAGCAGCTCGTCCTCACGGGCGAGCAGGTCAAAGGCCACGTACCGGGCCGGCGTCTGTTCGGCGAGCATGGCGACCCGCGACGCGGCGGGGTGGATCCGGTTCTGCAGGGCGTCGAAGTCCTCATGTCCGTCGTCGGCGTCGATGATGATCTCCCCGTCCACGATGTAACGCCCGGCCGGGAACACCAGCTCCGGGAAGTAGCGGTTCAGCGGCTTGCCCCCGCGCGACTGGATCAGGGCCGCGTCCCCGTCGACGAACACGATGGCCCGGAAGCCGTCGAACTTCGGCTCGTAGGCCCACTGCTCACCGAGCGGCAGCTCCTTGCCTGAGCGAGCCAGCTGGGGGGCCACCGGAGGCTTGAGCGGCAGGGTCACGGTGGGGCCGATGGTAGCCGGGAGGCGGGCAGTAGGATCAGCCGATATGGCCGACGAACGCGCTACCACCGCTGCCGAGCAGGAATATCTGGAGTCGCTGTTCTGGCTGTATGAGGCGGGGCTGCCCATGACCGGGGCGAACTTGGCGCGGGCGATGCAGCTGTCGGCCCCCACGGTGCACGAGATGCTGGGCCGCCTGCAGCGCCACGGCTACATCGAGCGCTCCAGCGACCGACGGATCGCCTTCACCGACGATGGCCGGGAGCACGCCGAGCGGATCGTGGGGCGCCACCGGATGATTGAGCGGTTCCTGACCGACGTGGTGGGGGTGCCCTGGGACGACGTCCATGAGGAGGCCGAGAAGCTGGAGTACGCCATGACGCCCCGGTTCGAGGCCTACGTGCGGACCTCGGTCGGCGAGGCCAAGACCTGCCCCCACGGGCATCCGATCAAGGTCGGGGAGCGGATTGAGGGCGTGCCCCTGGCGGACTGCGAGGTGGGGGCCGAGGTGACGATCCTCCGCCTGGAGAACGAGGCCGAGGACCTCCTGCATTACCTCAAGGAGGCCGGGATTGAGCCGGGCCTCGTCGGCCACGTGGCCGCCAACGACGGCGAGCAGGTCACCGTGAGCTCCGACGGAGGCACGGCCGAGATCACGGTCAGCGTCGCCGAGACCGTCTCGGTGATCGCCGATCCCTCTCCCCCGCCGCGCACCGCTCTGCCCGAGCAGTTGGTGCTGGGCGGCGGGCGCTACGGCCGCTGACCCCAGGGCCAGAAGCACGCGCGGCGGCCGGAGACAGGACGCCTCGGCCCGCCCCCAGCCGCGCGAAGGACCGCAGCGCCGGCGGCCGGAGCAGCGCTACGCGCCGGCCGGGGCCGGAAGCGCGCGGCCGGCCCCCAGCCAGCGCCGGATCTGCTCGTAGACCGCGGGGTGGTTGAGCAGGTCGAAGTGGGTGGCGCCGCCCACGTGGCGGTAGTGGTCGACGGGAAACTGGAGGCGCCGGCCGCGGCCCTCCTGGGCCCAGGCGCTCCGAGGGAGGACGAGCAGGTCTCCGATGAGGCGGCCGATGGGCGCATCGGGCTCACGGGAGAGGGTGGCGCTGACGAAGTAATGGTTGGCGGTGTTCAGGAACGGGACCACGGTGCCGGTGTTGTTCCAGAAAGCGTCCGGGTCGTGGCCCAGCCAGTCCGCGTCGACGATGTAGCCGTAGCCGAGGTCCTTGACGCCGACGGCCCGGGCCCGGATCGGCGCGGCGAACGGCTTGAGCTCCGGCACGCGACCGGCGGTGTGACAGACGGCGTTGGCGCCGAGTTCCAGCGGTGCCCCCTTGTGGGGCGACCCCAGCGTGAACACGTGCCGGACGGTCTCCCGCCAGGCCCCCGTCGCTCCCCCTCCGGCGTAGTGACACGCGCCGCGGCCGACCAGGCCACCCATTGAGTGGCCGATCAGCGCCACCTCGGTCACCTCCACGGGCCAGTTCTCGGTCAGCTCGTCCAGCAGCGCCGCCAGCCGCCGTCCGTTGACCGAGATGTGCTGTCCGCTGTTGTAGCGGATGTAGACCGGCGTGTAACCGAGGTCGGCGCGCAGCCGGTCGCCGTAGGGCGCGCTCCGCCGGGCGCCCAGCCGCCAGGCATCCTCGGTCTCGCACAGGCCATGCGCGAACACCGCGATCCGGGACGTGGCCTCCGGGAAAGCGCTCGCCAGCGACCCGGCGTCGAGCGCCACCGCCCGCCCAGCGTGCCGGACTGCCATCGGCGTCTCCAGTGCGCGGCGGCGCCCGCGCAGACGATCGCCCCACATCCCGTTGATGGCGCCCACCGCCAGCCGGCCCGGCACGCTCTCCAACAGCGATCGGTCATCCGCGATGCGGGTGAGGGTGAGCGCTCCGGCCCCGCTGCGGACGATGCCGCCGGTCAGCGCCCCGGCCGCGGCATATGCGCCCCGGGACACCCCGTCATGGAGCAGGCGGGCCGGCTCGGCGGCCGGGCCCAGCACCCTCAGCGCTCCGAACACACGCTGGGCCACGCCCTCATGAACATCACGCACCTGCGCGGCGATCCCCGCCGCCGCATCCCCGGCCAGTGCCCCCAGCGCTCGCGCTTCGTCACGCCGCATGTGCGGGTGACTGTACCTCCCCGTAGGCGTCGGCGAGCCGCTTGACGCCCTCCTCAATCTCGGCCGGGGTCACACCGGAGTAGGCCAGTCGCAGGGAGGACCGGCCGCCCTCCAGGACGAAGTCGGTGCCCTTGACGAACTGCACCCCGCGGGCCGCGGCGGCCTCGAACAGCGCGGCCACGTCGGTTCCCTCCGGAAGCTCCACCCAGAGGAAGTAACCGCCCTGCGGGGGCACGAAGCGGGCATCTGGCAGATACTCGGACAGCGCGCTGCACAGGGTCTGAGCCCGGTCGCGCAGCGCGTCGCGCACGGTCGCGATGGAACCGTCGATCGCGCCCGACCGGCAGAACTGGTTGACGATCGCCTGGGCCACCATGTTCGGCGAGATGTACGTGGGGGTGGCGATCTTGACGATCCGAGCGATCAGGTCCTCCGGCCCCACCAGGTAGCCGACGCGGATCCCCGGGCAGACCGTCTTGGAGAACGACGAGGCATAGACGGCGACGTCGGGAGCCATCGACAGCATCGTCGGCAGTGATTGGCCCTCAAACCGCAGGGACACGTACGGATCGTCCTCAAAGATCGTGAACCCGTGGGTGCGGGCCAGTTGCACCAGCCGCTCGCGCTTGGGCCCCGACAGGGTGTAGCCGGCCGGGTTCTGGAAGTTGGGGATGATGTGGGCGAGCTTCGGAGCCGCCCCGGTGGTGAGCACCCGCTCCAGCGCGGCGGTATCGATCCCGTCCGGCTCCAGCTCCACCATTCGCACGTCGGCCCCGCGGTTGCGCAGCGACAGCAGCGTCCGGTCGTAGGTGGGCCGCTCCACCACCACGGTGTCGCCCTCCTGGACGAGCGCGTCGAACAGGAACGCGTCGGCCTGCATGGAGCCGTTGGTCACGAATACGTGAGCCGGAGTGACCCCGTGCTGCTCGGCGATCCACTCGCGCAGGGGGACATAGCCGACCGCGGTGCCGTAGGCGGTCATCCCGCCCGGGTCTGAGGTGAACGCCTGGGCGGCGGCCGCCTTCAGCCCCTCGACATCGATGATGTCCAGCGAGGGGGCGCCGCGTGCAAACGAGATCGTGCCTGGCACGCCCACAAGACTACGACGTTGGGCCCCAGAGGTGCACGTCGATGATCACCCGGTCGGTGCCGGTGTATTCCCGGACGGTGACCGCCCGCACCTCGGGCAGCGCCGCCAGCCCCTCCGAAAACCGCCGCAGCGCCGCCGTGTCGGCAAACGGGCCGGCGGCCAGGCCCAGTGCTGACGGGAGCGCCCCCGGGCCGGAACCGGCCAGCGTCTCCGAGAAGGTGCTCAACAGCTCCCGGGAGGAGGTGAGCAGCCGCTGATGGGCCGCGGTCAGCTCCTGGAGGCCGGCCACCAGCCGGCGGGCCTCGTCCAGCTCGTCGGCCAAGGGGGAGGCACCGGTGGTGAGCGGCGCGCGGGAGGGCACATCGGGGGCGGCCGCTCCGGCACCGGCCGCGGACCCAGCGGGCTCGTCGCCCTGAGCCAGGCCGGACTGGATCGTGCGCAGCCGCCGATCGATCTCCGCCAGCCGAGCGTCCAGGATCGACTGCTGGGCCATCACGGCGAGCCTACCGCCCGGTGCGGCGCGACCGGTCCCTACCGGGCACCGAGCAGCGAGGCCGCCGCCTCGGCGACCTGGGTGGGGGTGCGACCCACCCGCACGCCCTTGCCCTCCAGGGCCTCGGCCTTGGCCGCGGCCGTGCCGCGGGAGCCGGAAACGATCGCGCCGGCGTGGCCCATCGTCTTTCCGGGCGGCGCGGTGAAGCCGGCGATGTAGGCGATGGTCGGCTTGGTCACGTTCTCGGCGATGAACTCGGCGGCGCGCTCCTCGGCGTCTCCGCCGATCTCGCCGCACATGACGATCAGTTCGGTCTCGTCGTCCGCCTGGAACATGCCGATCACGTCGATGAAATCGGTGCCCGGAACCGGGTCTCCGCCAATCCCCACAATGGTCGAGTTGCCGAATCCGCTCTGGGCCAGCACATTGCCGATCTGGTAGGTGAGGGTGCCGGACCGGGAGACGACCCCCACGTTGCCCGCACTGAAGAACGACGCCGGAATGATGCCGACGCTCGCCTTGCCCGGCGACAGAATCCCCGGGCAGTTGGGCCCGACCAGCCGGGACCGGCCGTTCTTCTTGAGCGTGTTGTAGACCCGCAGTTCGTCATGGGCGGGGATGCCCTCGGTGATGCAGATGATCAGCTCAATCCCCGCGTCCTCGGCCTCCAGAATGGAGTCGGCGGCAAACCGGGGCGGGACGAACACCATCGCCGTGTTGGCGCCGACCTTGTTCACGGCCTCGTGAAACGTGTTGAACACCGGGATGCCCTCCACGTCCTGGCCGCCCTTGCCGGGGGTCACTCCGCCGACGACGGTGGTGCCGTAGTCACGGTTGCGCAGCGTGTGGAAGGTCCCCTCGCGGCCGGTGATGCCGCTCGTGCACAGCCGGGTCTCGGGGCCGACGAGAATGCTCATGCCGGGGTGGGGTGGGATGCCAATTCGACGACGCGCGCCGCCGCGCCATCCATCGTCGACTCGGTGTGTACGTTCGGCAGCGCCGCCTCGGCGAGCAGCTGCCGCCCCTCCTCGCCGTTGGTGCCGTCCAGACGAACGACGAACGGCACCGTCGGCTTGATCTGGTTGAAGGCCTCGATCAGACCCTTGGCCACCTCGTCGCAGCGGGTGATGCCGCCGAAGATGTTGAACAGCACCGCCCTGACCTTGGCATCAGACAGGATGACCTCCACCGCGCTGGTGATGGCATCGGCCCGCGAGCCGCCCCCGGCATCGAGGAAGTTGGCAGGCTGCCCGCCGGCGCCGGCGACGACGTCCAGGGTCGACATGACCAGGCCGGCGCCGTTGCCGAGGATGCCGATGTCCCCGTCCAGCTTGACGTAGGTCAGGCCGCGCTCCTTGGCCATCCGCTCCTGGGGGTCCTCGGCCGAGAGGTCGCGCAGGTCGGCGTTGTCGCCGTGACGAAACAGGGCATTGCCGTCAAGCGTCACCTTGGCGTCCAGCGCCCGGACCTCGCGCTCCGGAGTGATGATCAGCGGGTTGACCTCCACCAGCGTCGCCTCTTCAGAGACGAACACGTCGTAAAGCTGGGCCAGCATCACGCCGATGGGGCGGACCACGTCCTCGTCGACCCCGGCCTCAAACGCCAGCCGCCGGCCGTGGAAGGCCTGGAAGCCGAGCAGCGGATCGACGTGGAGATGGGCGATGGCGCCGGGGTCCTCGTCGGCCACCTGCTCGATGTCCATCCCGCCCTTGGTCGACAGCATGACCAGCGGAGCCTTGGCCGAGCGGTCGAACACCACCGAGGCGTAGTACTCGGAGGCGATCTGGGAGGCGGCCTCAATCCACAGCTCATGGACGGTGAGCCCGCGGATGTCCATGCCCAGGATGGCGCGAGCATGAGTTTCGGCCTCGGCCCGGTCCTGAGCAATCTGGATCCCGCCCAGCTTGCCCCGTCCGCCGATCTGCACCTGGGCCTTGATCACGCAGGGGTAGCCGATCTCGTCGGCGGCGGCGACGGCGTCCTCCACCGTGCGCGCCGGTAGCCCGGAGGGCACCGGCACGCCGTGACGGGCGAACAGCTGCTTGCCCTGATACTCAAGGAGATCCATGACGCTCCGGCACTCTAATCACTCGTGGCGGACAGCGGCAGCGTGAGCGAGAACGGGCTGGAATCCGGGCACTCCGGCGGGGACCGCGACGCGCCGGAGCGCAGTGCCATGGCATCATCAGCGCGCCATGGCTATTCCGAAAAACGTCTCGTTTGTCACGTTCGACGTGTACGGGACGCTCATTGACTGGGACACGGGCATTTTCGATGCCTTCCGCGCCGAAGCCGTACGTGACGGCTTCACCCTCGAGCGCGATGAGCTCCTCCCCCTGTTCCACGAGATCTCTCAGCAGATAGAGGCGGGCTCCTACGAGCTGTACGCCGAGGTCCTGCGGCGCACGGCGGTCCAGATCGCCAAGCAGCTGGGCTGGCCGCTGGAGCCCTCGCGCTCCGGCTTTCTGCCGGACTCAGTCCAGCGCTGGAAGCCGTTCAAGGAGACGAACTCCACTCTGCAGAAGGTGGCCAAGCAGTACCGCTGCGGGCTGATCTCCAACATCGACGACAAGCTGCTGGGTCAGACCCGGCGTCACATCCCGCTGGACTTCGACCTGGTGGTCACCGCCCAGCAGGTTCGCTCCTACAAGCCGGATCCGGCGCACTTCACCGAGTGCGAGCGGCGCATCGGCTCCAAGAAGGGGTGGGTGCACGTCGCCGCCAGCTATTACCACGACGTCGAGCCCTGCCTGAAGAAGAAGATCCCGGTGATCTGGGTCAACCGCACCAAGCAGCAGCTGGAGTCCGGGCAGAAGAAGCCCGACGCCGAGGTGGCCACCCTCAAGGAAGCGGCGAAGCTGCTCGGCATCGGCTGACGGTCGGCGGCAGGGACCGAATGCGAGCGGTCGCCCTCCACGCCGACGTCATCGTGTTCGTGTCCGACGTCTGGCAGACGACGTGCACGGCGGTTCGCAGCGGCGAGGAGGGATTCGTCATCGACTCGCCGGTCTACCCCGAGGAGCTGCGGGCTCTCCCTGAGGTCCTGGAGCAGGCCGGCTTTCCCGTTTCCGGGCTGCTCGTCACCCACGGCGACTGGGACCACCTGCTGGGGCGCACGGCGTTTCCCGGGGCCTCGGTGG
Organism: uncultured Solirubrobacteraceae bacterium; assembly: GCA_963753235.1. Classification (GTDB taxonomy): domain Bacteria; phylum Actinomycetota; class Thermoleophilia; order Solirubrobacterales; family Solirubrobacteraceae; genus Palsa-465. The sequence continues at coordinate 888,386 of CAVWBJ010000004.1, forward strand.
GCTGCGCGGAGGCGACCGCCGAGCGGCTGGCCGCCGAGCCGGGACAGGCTCAGCGCGAGCTGCGCGAGTTCGATCTTGAGCACTATGTCGACGGGCGCACGCCGCTGGCGATCACCAACCTTCAGCCTCTGCCCGTTCCCGGCCGCCTGGAGCTGGGGTCCAGTCCCCCCGCCGGCACCCCCGGAACCGGCTCCCATGAGCTGGAGCTGCATCCGACGGCGGGCCACACCGCCGACGGCGTCGCCTACTGGTTGCCCTGGGCGCGCACGCTCGTCTGCGGCGACTACCTGTCCCCGGTCGAGATCCCGGCCCTCTCGCCGAGCGGGTCGGTGACCGCCTACCGGGAGACGCTGGCCCGGTTGAAGCCGCTGGTGGCCCAGGCCGAGTGGGTCATCCCCGGGCATGGCGCTCCGATCGGCGCCGACCGGGCCGAGCAGGTCCGCGCCGAGGATGACGCCTACCTGCAGCAGCTGGAGAACGATCCGGCCGGCGCCACCCTCCCCGCGGATCGGAGAACCGCCCCCCAGCGGCGCCTCCATGAGGCGAACCTGACGTTCCTGTGAGAGCTACTCGGCGGCGGTGATCACGGCCAGGGTGTCGCCGGTGGCCACCGAGGCCCCCACGGCGATGGGGAGCTCGGCGATCCGGCCCGCCTTGTGAGCGGTGATCTCGTTCTCCATCTTCATGGCCTCGATCACCGCCACCAGCGCGCCCTCCTGTACCTCCGCGCCGGCCTCGACCGCCACCTTGAGCACCGTGCCCTGCAGCGGGGAGGCGAGCGTATCGCCCCCGCCGCCCCCACCCCCGGCCCGCTCAGGCCGGCGCGGGGCGCGACGGCCGCCGGCAGCCGGAGCCGCGCCGTTGGTGGCCACGCCGGCCACCGGCGGCGGGGTGGGTGGGCCGAATACTCTGACGTCAAATCGCTTGCCCGACACCTCGACGGTGTAGGTCTGCTCCACCGTCTCCTCCTCGTCGCCGGCCACCGCCTCGGCCGGCGCCGGCGCCAGGCTCTTGAGCCAGTCGCGGTCCTCAATCAGGTCCCGGCACGTCTCGGCACGACCCCACTGCTCGGTGGCCAGGATCGCCTGGTGGAAGGGGATCAGCGTCTTGAGCTGCCCGATCTCATACTCACCCAGCGCCCGCAACATCCGGGCGGTGGCCTGCTCCCGGTCGGCGTCCCAGACGATCAGCTTGGCCACCATGGGGTCATACATGGGCGAGATCTCAGAGCCCGGGCCGACCCCTGAATCGACCCGCACCCCGGGTCCGGCCGGTTCGCGATACTCGCCGATCAGCCCCGGCGCCGGGGCGAAGTTCTTCGACGCGTCCTCGGCATTGATCCGGCACTCGATGGCATGGCCACGCAGCACCACATCCTCCTGGGCGATCGACAGCGGCGCCCCGGCGGCCACCCTGATCCCCTCCTTGACGATGTCGATGCCGGTCACCATCTCGGTCACGCAGTGCTCAACCTGGACCCGCGTGTTCATCTCCAGGAAGAAGTACTCGCCGTCCGCAAGCAGGCCCTCAATCGTCCCGGCCCCCGTGTAGTTGACCGCGGCCGCCGCCTCGGTGGCGATGGTGCCGATCCGAGCCCGCAGCGCCTCGTCGACGGCCGGCGCCGGAGCCTCCTCAATCAGTTTCTGATGGCGGCGCTGCAGCGAGCAGTCGCGCTCACCCAGGTGGATCACATGGCCGTGCGCATCGGCCAGCACCTGCACCTCGACGTGACGGGGATCCGGCAGGTAGCGCTCCAGATACACGGTGGCGTCCCCGAAGAACTTCTCCCCCTCCCGGGCCGCTCCCTCAAAGGCATCCTGCAGCTTGTCATCAGACAGGGCCACCCGGAATCCCTTGCCTCCCCCGCCGCCGGCCGCCTTGACCGCCACCGGATAGCCGATCGTCTCGGCGATGATCGACCGCGCCTGCTCAATCGTCTCCACCGGCTCGGTGGTGCCGGGCACGATCGGCACCCCTGCCTTGGCCATCAGCTCCCGGGCGCGCGTCTTGGAGCCCATCGCCTCGATCGCCGACGGCGGCGGTCCGATGAACACCGTCCCGTGTTCCTCCAGCGCCTGGGCAAACGCCGCGTTCTCGGCCAGGAAGCCGTAGCCCGGATGAACCGCCTCGGCGCCGGACTGGTCGATGACCTCCAGCAGCTTGGCGATATTGAGATAGCTCTCGCTCGCCGGGCCTCCCCCGAGCAGATACGCCTCATCGGCGCGCCGCACATGGATGGCATCACGATCCAGCTCGGAGTAGACCGCCACCGTCGCGATCCCCAGCTCCTCACAGGCGCGGATGATCCGCACAGCTATCTCGCCGCGGTTGGCGATCAGGACCTTCGAGAACATGCGGCGGGCACTTTACCGGCCCGTAACCGGCGGCGGCACCGCCACATCAGTTGGCGCTGATGACCATCCCGCCGGCAACGGTGTCGTTCGTCGACTCGTCGATGAGGATGAAGCTGCCGGTGGTGCGGTTGCGCTGGTAGGGGTCGACCACCAGCGGGGAGCTGGCCCGCAGGCGAACCCGGCCGATCTCGTTGAGCGCGAGTTCGGATGTCGGCACGTGCTCCAGGGTGTTGATGTCGACCCGGTACTCGATCTCCTCCACGATGGCGCGCGCGCTCCGCGTGGTGTGCTTGATCACGTACTTGCCGCGGGGCTGCAGCGGCTTGTCGCTCATCCAGCAGATGTGCGCCTCAAACTCCCGCGCGGCCGCCGGCTGATCCTCCAGGGCCACGATCATGTCGCCCCGGGAGATGTCAATCTGGTCAGCGAGCCGCAAAGCCACCGACATGGTGGGAAAGGCGGCTTCGATCTCGCCGTCATAGGTGTCGATCGCCGCCACCGTGGTGTGCTGGCCACCGGGGAGGACGACGACCTCGGTGCCCGGGGTGATGATGCCGCCCGCCATCTGACCGGCGTATCCGCGGTAGTCATGGTGATCGTCGCTCATCGGCCGGACCACCCACTGGACCGGGAACCGGGTGTCGGTGAGGTTGCGATCCGGGGCGATGCACACGTGCTCCAGGTGGTAGAGCAGCGGCGCCGCGCCGTACCACTGCATCGCGTCCGAGCGCTCCACCACGTTGTCACCGTGCAGCGCCGAGATCGGGATGAAGGTGATGTCCGGAATCTGGAGCCGGGCCGCCCAGTCGGTCATCTCCTCCAGGATGTTGTAGAAGACGTCCTCGTCGTAGCCGACCAGGTCCATCTTGTTGACACACACCACCAGGTGGGGGATGCGCAGCAGCGAGGCGATGTAAGCGTGGCGACGGGTCTGCTCGGAGACACCCTTGCGGGCATCCACCAGCACGATCGACACGTCGGCGGTGGAGGCGCCGGTGACCATGTTGCGCGTGTACTGCTCGTGCCCTGGGGTGTCGGCGATGATGAACTTGCGCCGAGGGGTGGCGAAGTAGCGGTAGGCCACATCGATGGTGATTCCCTGCTCGCGCTCGGCCCGCAGGCCGTCGGTGAGCAGCGCCAGGTTGACGTAGCCGTCACCGCGGCGCTCTGACGTCTGCACCACGTGGTCCATCTGGTCCTCAAAGATGGCCTTGGAGTCGTGCAGCAGTCGTCCGATCAGCGTCGACTTGCCGTCGTCGACTGAGCCGGCGGTGGCGATCCGGAGCAATTCGGAGTTGCGCCGGCGGACGGTGTAGGGGCTGGCCGCGGCGTCGGGGGCGACGGCACCATGGCCGTTCATCTCAGAAATAGCCTTCACGCTTGCGATCCTCCATCGCCGCCTCGGTGACGCGGTCGTCGGCGCGGGTCTCCCCACGTTCGGTGATGCGGGTGGCGGCGATCTCGGCCACCACCTCCTCCAGGGTGGTGGCGCGGGAGCGCACTGCACCGGTGCAGGTCATGTCGCCAACCGTCCGGTAGCGCACGGACTCGGTGAACGGCGCCTCGCCATCCATCAGCTCCATGAACGCGTTGGCGGCATAGAGCATTCCGTCGCGCTGGAACACCTCGCGCTCATGCGAGTAGTAGATCGACGGGACCTCCAGCTCCTCATCGGCGATGTACTGCCAGACGTCCAGCTCGGTCCAGTTGGAGATGGGGAATACCCGGACGTGCTCGCCCTTGCGAATCCGTCCGTTGTACAGCGCCCACAGCTCCGGACGCTGGGCCTTGGGATCCCACTGGCCGAAGTCATCCCGGAACGAGAACACCCGCTCCTTGGCCCGGGCGCGCTCCTCATCCCGGCGGGCGCCCCCGAAGGCAGCGTCGAACCCGTGCTCCTCGATGGCATCCAGCAGGGTGGTCGTCTGGAGCCGGTTGCGTGAGGCGCGCGGTCCGGTCTCCTCCACCACGCGGCCGCGGTCGATGGAGTCCTGGACCTTGGCCACGATCAGGCGCTCGCCGAGCGAGGAGACGATCCGGTCGCGGAACTCAATCACCTCAGGGAAGTTGTGCCCGGTGTCGACGTGCATGATCGGGAACGGGAACCGGCCGGGCCGGAACGCCTTCTCGGCCAGACGCAGGAGCACGATGGAATCCTTGCCGCCGCTGAACAGCAGCACCGGGCGCTCAAACTCGGCCGCCACCTCGCGGAAGATGTGGATCGATTCGGCCTCAAGGCTCTGGAGGTGGGAGAGCTCGTAATGGACTGGGTTCATGAGGGGCGTTCAGTCGGTGGTGGCTGGGGTGGTGGGGTGGGAGGCGAGCTGAGCGTCAGATTCGGCGGTGGGGTGGGAGGTGAGCCTCATATGTGGATCCCGCACTCGGTTTTGTCCTGACCGGCCCAGCGGCCTTCCCGGCCGGCGCCCGGCCGCGTGCACGGCGCGCAGCCGACAGAGGCGTAGCCCTCATCGTGGAGTGGGTGGTAGGGCAGATCGTGCTCGAAGATGTAGCGCCAGATGTCCTTCTCGGACCAGTCGGCGAGCGGGTTGAGTTTCCAGATGCCGCGGCGCTCATCCCACTCCAGTTTGGGCGCCGTCGCCCGGGTCGGCGCCTGCTCCCGGCGAATCCCGGTGATCCAGGCATCGACATCGGACAGCGCGCTCTCCAGCGCCGCCACCTTGGCAGTTCCGCAGCAGTGCTCGGCCGTCCAGGGCTCGTCCGGGCTGCGGGCGTCCAGCACCTCGATCTTGACCTGGGGGAAGCGCTCCTCGAATCGCTTCCAGGTCTGGAGCGTCTCCGGGAACAGAACTCCGGTATCGATCGTGAACGCTCGAGCCTCCGGGGTGATCTCCGAGAGCATGTGGAACAGGACCGACTCCTCCTTCTGAAAAGAGCAGGCCAGCGTCAGCCGCGGCCGGAAGTGCTCCACCCCGTAGGCGAGCACCTCCTGGGCGGTCGCGGCCTCAAGATTGGGAGCGGTGGCGCTCAAACCGCGCACTCCCCCTCGCCGCGGACGACCTGGAACGGCACGTTCTTGGTCCAGTCGATGAAGTGGTTCATGTTCTCAAGGTTGAATTCGATCGGCATCGTCAGATCCTTCACGCGCTGCTCGAACTCCGACGTGCCGACCCGGTCGACGAATTCCCGGAAGAGCTCCCCCTCCCGGCGGTCAGACTCGTAGAAGCGTACCCAGCGATCGACCGCCTCGGGTACACGCTTGGCCGGCAGCCGCGCCTTGAGCCGCTGGCCGTAGCGCACCGCGCCGCCCTCATACACACCCCCAACGTGGGGAATGTAGGCCGGGACGGTGTGCTCGCCGACCTTGATGGAGGCGCCATAGAAGCCGATGTCGGCGATGTGGTGCTGGCCGCAGCCGTTGGGGCACCCGCTGTTCTTGATGTGAATCCGGCGGGTCAGCGGGTCATCGATCTGTATCTCGGCGATGCGCTCCTGAATGGCCCCGTTGAGGCCCATGGAGCTGGTGATCCCCAGCTTGCAGGAGTCGGTGCCCGGGCAGCTGACGCCATCGGAGATCTCGTCGGCTCCAGCGTCGCCGAGACCCAGCCGGAGCAGGCCCTGCCAGACCTCATAGAGGGCGTCGTCGCGGACCCAGCGCAGCACCAGGTTCTGACTGACCGTCGTCCGGGCCCAGCCGCCACAGTAGTCACGCATGAGCTGCGCCAACCCACGCATCTGATCCGGGGTCAGGTCACCGCGGCGAACCTTGACCTCAACTGTGTTGAAGCCGGCCTGGCGCTGTTCCTGGACGTTGGTTTCCACGAACCGCTCGTAGGACGCCAGGTCGCCGTTGGGGCTGGCATAGGCGGCGGCGGCCTGCGGCGCGCTTGCCTCCTCGTCCAGGTCGTAGAAGATGCCGTCCAGCGAGAAATCCCGCTCGGCCACCCAATCGCCCTGGAGCTCCTCCTCCACCAGGTCACGGAACGCCTCGATGCCGATCTTGTCGATCAGGACCTTGATCCGAGCCCGGGCGCGGTTGACCCGCAGGAAGTCCTGGCGGTCGAAGATGCGCATGCAGGCCTCGGTGACCTTGAGGAAATCGCCGTTGTCCAGCTCCACAAACTCGTACAGGGTCGGAGCCAGGCGGGGCATGATGGAGGTTCCGCCGCCGACGCGCACCTCCACCCCACGGGCGCCGTCGCGAACCTTGGGCAGGAACGCCATGTCATGGATGCGGGTGATGGCGTTGTCCTCGTCGGCGGTCGCGGCGAAAGCGGTCTTGACCTTGCGCGGCATCGCCTGGGTGGTGGGGTGCCGGACGAAGTAGCGCACGTAGGCCCCGGCGTAGGGGGTGATGTCGAACTCCTCACCCGGCAGCGTCCCGGCCCGCGGATCGCCGGTGACATTGCGCATGGTGTTGCCGCACCCCTCGCGGCTTGACAGGCCGGCGTCCCCCAGCTCACGAATGAGCTGCGCCGCCTCATCCAGCGGGATGTGGTGCATCTGGATGTTCTGGCGGGTGGTGATATGGCCCTTGCGCAGCGGTACGTACCGCTCAATCCCGGCGGCAAACGCGTCGAACTGGTCCGGAGTGATCCCACCCAGCGGCAGCTTGACCCGGACCATCTGCACGTCGGGCTGGCGCTGGCCGTAGACCCCCTGTTTGAGGCGGAACTTGATGAACTCATCCTCCTCCAGCCGCCCCTGGAGAAAGCGCGTCGACTCCGTGTCAAAGTCATCGAACTCCCGGCGAAGGATGGGGATGACGTGGCCGGGCACGTTCTCGACCAGCTCTGGATTCTCAAGCGACCCGGTTCGGGGCGCGGCCTTCTCGGTGGGGATCGAAGCGGGCTCCATCTGGATCCTTCCGGGTTGGGGATCGGGTGCGTCTCGGTTGCCGGTCACCTGAATCTACCAAAAGGCACTCGGATTTCAGGCAAAATCCCGACCGAGCCCGCGACTTTAGCCCTGCCCGGCAGCCCGAGCCGGTCGGGGCTGTGGCATCAACTGTGCGATCTGACGATCGTGGGTGCACTCCGGGGCATCAGAGCCGATGCAGATCCGGGGTGGCCCAGAGCGGCGGGCCCCGCGGACGCCGGGCTACTCCCAGGGCAGCGCCGGCCGGGGGGCGCGGAGCACGCCCTCCTCCAGGCCCGCCCGCTGCCACCCGCTGCGGGGCGGGGGCGGCTCCGCCACCGGCGGAGCGGTGGCGCGCATGAACTGCTCGATGGCCACCACCACGGCGGCGGCCTCCTCCGGCGAAGCCCCGGGGGCGAGGATCGACAGCCGGGGGCGGCGGTTCACGCGGCCCAGGGTATCGTCCCCGCTCACCCGTGGATCCGCTCCCCGTCCTTGACCATGACGCCGTGCTGGCGGCGGTCTCCCCGGCCGCAGCCATCGACCACGTCCACGCTGCCTTTCTGCGCTACCACGCCGGGGATTGGACGATGCCGGCCAAGGTCTACCTGCAGAGTCCGCCCTTCGGTGACTTCCGGGCGATGCCGGCCCGGGGTGGGGGCCTGGCGCTGCTCAAATGGATCACCTCGTTTCCGGGCAATCCGCAGCGGGGCCTGCCCACGGTGATGGGCGTGATCTGCCTGTCGGACGCCGAGACCGGTCAGCCGCTGATGCTGCTGGACGCGCGCTCGGTCACCGCGCTGCGCACCGGCGCCGTCGCCGCCGTGGCCACCCGGGCCCTGGCCCGGGATGGGGCGACTACGGTGGGGATCGTCGGCTGCGGGCTGCACGGCGCCTGGACAGCGCGCTGCCTGCACGCCGCCGGTTTTGCGGCGGGGGTGTGCTCAGACCCCCACCCGGCGGCGGCCCAGAGCCTGGCCGAGGAGCTCGGCTGGAGCACCGGAGCGCGCCCGCAGGCCCTCGGCTGCGACGTGGTGTGCTGCGTGACTCCCGGAGCCGAGGTGGTGGTCGACGCCGGCGATCTGCGGCCCGGACTGCATCTCAACATGCTTGGTGCCGATGGGCCGGGCAAGGCCGAGGCCACGGTGGGCGCGGTCGCCTCCTGTGCGCTGTTCTGCGACGAGTGGGAGCAGGCCTCGCACGGGGGGGAGCTCACCGGGGCCATCGAGGCCGGCCTGGTCACGCGCGAGCAGGTGGGCGAGCTCGGCGCTGTCCTGGCCGGCCCGCATCCGGGCCGCCCGGGACCCAACGCGGTGACCCTGTTTGACTCCACCGGCCTGGCCATCCAGGACTTGGCCATCGCCGCCGCCGCCTACCGGGCGTGGCGCGACGGTGCGGTGGAGGCACAGAGCATTCGCCTGTGAGCTGACGACCGGGGGAATGCGGTGGCGTGCGGCCCAGGGGCGGCGGCGGTGAACCCAGCGCGCGGGGGACGGCCGCGATGCGCTCAGGCGGTCAGACGACGTGGGTCGACGGCCGAACGCGATGAGGCCAGCGGCTCCGTGAGGGCGGGCCCGCCGGCCGAGGGCGCCGGGGACCGATCCGCTGCGCCCGGCCGGATGGTCACCTCCGGCCGGCGGCGGCCCAGGCGCTCCTCGTACGCGTCGGCCCTGCCGGAGGCGCGGCAGATGGCGAGGACCAGGACGAGCAAGAGCACCCAGACAACGCCGATGATGATTCCGATGACGACCATAACCAGAGAGCGACCCCGGGTCGCGGGGGGAACGAAATCATGAACTAGCCGGAAAAACTGACAACCACGTTGCAGGTTTTTGTCAGCGTTGGGGTGCCGCACGACGAGAGTTGCGTATAACTGAAAACCAGTCTGTTGCGGGATGGGGAACTTTCGGCAAGCCCGGTTCCGCCATTCTGCTTGAGGTCAGCCATCCCGTTTGAGGTCGGCCGCCGCGCGACGGGCGACCCTTACAGTGGGATGTTGCCGTGCTTGCGGCGGGGCCCGGGCTCCCGCTTGGTCTCCAACGTGCGCAGCGCGGTGATCACCTTGGGCCGCGTCTCATGGGGGATGATCACGTCGTCTATGTAGCCCCGCTCGGCGGCGACGTACGGGTTGGCGAAGTGCGCCTTGTAGTCGTCGATGAGCTTCTGCCGCCGGCTGTCCGGGGTCGGGGAGGCGGCGATGTCCCGGCGGTAGATGATGTTGACCGCACCCTCGGGACCCATGACGGCCACCTCTGCGGTCGGCCAGGCGAAGTTGAAGTCGGCGGCCAGGTGCTTGGACCCCATCACGTCATAGGCGCCGCCGTAGGCCTTGCGGGTGATGATGGTGATCTTGGGCACGGTGGCCTCAGCGTAGGCATAGAGCAGCTTGGCGCCGTGACGGATGATCCCGCCCCACTCCTGGGTGGTGCCGGGCAGGAAGCCCGGCACGTCGCAGAAGGTGACGATCGGCAGGTTGAACGCGTCGCAGGTGCGGATGAACCGGGCCGCCTTCTCCGAGGACTCTATGTCCAGCACGCCGGCCAACTGGGAGGGCTGGTTGCCCACCACGCCGACCGAAAAGCCGTCCAGCCGGGCAAAGCCGCACACGATGTTGCGTGCGTAGTGCTCATGCACCTCGTAGAACTCGCCGTCGTCGACCACGCGGCGAATGACCTCGCGCATGTCATAGGGCTTGTTGGGGTTGTCCGGGATGACCGAGTCAAGCTCCGGGTCCTCGCGCAGCGGGTCGTCGGCGGGCAGCACCCGGGGCGGAGTCTCCAGGTTGTTCTGGGGCAGGAACGAGAGCAGGTAGCGGGCATCCTGGAGGCACGTCTCCTCGTCATCGGAGGCGAAGTGCGCCACTCCGGACTTGGAGTTGTGGCTCATCGCGCCTCCCAACTCCTCAAAGCCGACCTCCTCGCCGGTCACCGTCTTGATCACCTCGGGACCGGTGATGAACATGTGCGAGGTCTCCTTCACCATGAAGATGAAGTCGGTGATCGCCGGCGAGTACACGGCGCCACCGGCGCAGGGGCCCATGACCAGGCTGATCTGAGGGATGACCCCGCTGCAGCGCACGTTGCGCAAGAACACGTCGCCGTAGGCTCCGAGCGACACCACGCCCTCCTGGATGCGCGCACCCCCGGAGTCGTTGATGCCGATCACCGGGCAGCCGATCTTGGCCGCGAGGTCCATGATCTTGCACATCTTCTCGGCCATCACCTCGCCCAGCGAACCGCCGAACACGGTGAAGTCCTGGCTGAACACGCAAACTCGGCGCCCCTCGATGGTGCCGTGGCCGGTGACGACGGCATCGCCCCACGGCCGGTTGCGCTGCATGTCGAAGTCCAGCGTGCGGTGGCGGACGTAGGTATCGAGCTCCTGAAACGAACCGGGGTCCAGCAGCTTCTCAATTCGCTCCCGCGCGGTGAGCTTGCCCTTCTGGTGCTGCTTCTCCACCGCGGCCTTTGTGCCGTGATGGATCGCTTCATCGCGCAGCTGGAGCAGCTGGGCGGCCTTCTCCTCGTATGTCTCAGGTGCCTTCTCGCGCATGGCGCGCGAGTCTACGGAAAGGGCGACCGGCCCCGCCCGGCGGGGGGCGATCAGGCGCGAGAGTATGGGCGATGGTGGGCCCGGCCCAGGCTATCCAGGGCGGCGGCCAAGGTGCCCTCCCCGGGCGCCGGGTCCGCCCTGGCGGGGGCGGGCGGTTCAGGCGGAGCGGCAGACTCCGTGTCCGCGGCCGCCTCCAGGTCAGACGATGCGGGCGCGGGCTCCGGAGGGCCCCCGCCGCGCAGCCGCAGGACCAGCCGCGCCCACAGACCCGGAGGCGCCGGATCCGGCTCGTCGGTCGGCGCGACCGGCGGTGCCGGGTCCTCGGCCGGGGACAGCGGCGGGTCGGCCACGGATGCCTGCTCCTCGGCCGCTGGAGCCGCGGAGGCGGCGGAGCCGGTGACCGCCTGCTCCTCCTCGGTCAGCGTCAGAGTGACGCGTGTTCCCCATCCCGATGGCTCGAGCGTCACCGTGCCGCGTGCCGCGGCGCCCTCCCAGGCAACGGTGGTCTCAGGCTCAAGCTTGGTGATGCGGATCTCGCCAAACGCTCCCAGGTGGCGCGCCAGCGAGCCCGCGTCGCTGCATTCGGCCCACAGTTCCGGGGGCGACTTGACAAGAGTGCGGCTGGTCTGATGCTGAGTCATGGCTGAGATTTCGCCCGGCCCGCCGCGAGTCCTGCCGGTCGGCCCGGTTTGCAACGCGGCGTCCGGGCTACCGTCCGGGGACATGAACGAGACCATTGAAAGAGAGCCCTCCTACGGCCGCGCCGGCCTGGGTTGCATGGGCATGTCCGGCGTCTACGGACCGGCCGACGAGAGCGAGAGCATCGCCACCATCCACGCCGCGCTCGACGCCGGGATCACGTTGCTGGACACCGGCGACTTCTACGGGATGGGTCGCAACGAGATGCTGGTGGCCCGGGCCGTGCAGGACCGCCGCCGGGACGACCATCTCCTGAGCGTGAAGTTCGGGGCCCAGCGCGGCCCGGACGGCAGCTGGCTGGGGTACGACGCCCGCCCGGCCGCGGTCAAAACCGCCGCCGCCTACTCGCTCCAGCGCCTCGGCACCGACCACATCGACATCTACCGGCCGGCGCGGCTGGACCCCCAGGTGCCCGTGGAGGAAACGATCGGCGCCATCGCCGAGCTGGTCTCGGCCGGGTACGTGCGCGCCATCGGCCTGTCCGAGGTGGGGGCTGAGACGATCCGCCGGGCCGCGGCGGTCCACCCCATCGCCGACCTGCAGATCGAATACGCGCTGGTGTCCCGCGGGATAGAGCGGGACATCCTCCCCACCTGCCGGGAGCTGGGGATCAAGGTCACTGCGTACGGGGTCCTGTCCCGCGGACTGCTGTCCGACAGCTTCTCCCCGGGCCGGGAGATCCAACCGGGCGACATCCGGGGGCGGTTCCCGCGCTTCTCCGACGACAACGCGCGGGAGAACGCGCGGTTGGTCAACACACTGCGCGAGCTCGGCCGGCAGCGGGGCGCCACGGTGGCCCAGTTGGCGATGGCCTGGGTCGCCTCCCGCGGTGAGGACATCGTGCCCCTGATCGGCGCCCGGCGCCGCGACCAGCTCGCCGAGGCGCTGGCCGGCCTCGACCTCACGCTCAGCGCCGAGGACCTTCAGGCGATTGAGGCGGCGGCGCCGGCCGACGCCGTGGCCGGTGAACGCTACGGGGCGCCCCAGATGGCCGACCTGGACAGCGAGCGCTAGCTAGCCGGCGGCCCGGGCGACGAGCCCGTCGAGGAACACATCGACAGCGAAGTGGAAGCGCTCGTCCCCGCCGCCGGTGGTCATTAGGGGGCCGAGCGCCACCAGGTTGGGGAAGCGGTCGGCGTCCAGCGAGTGGAACGTCTCGGTGAGTCGGGCGATGACTTCCTCCTCGGTCACCCCGCCCGCGGCCCGCTGCTGGTAGACCGCGGTCTCGACGGCGAGCGCGGTCGTGATCAGGGGCAGGATGTCGCAGGCCCAGGCAGCGTCCTGGTCCCGGATCCCCCCGGCCCGCAGAAGGGCGAGCATGTTGTCGGCGCCGCGTAGCGTCCGCTCGCTGGTCGGCGGGTTGGCCACGGCCACGGTGGCGATCCCCGGATGGGCCTCCATGGCGTCCAGCATCCCGCGCAGCAGCGCGTGGATCTGCTCGCGCCAGCGGGCCGGATCCGGCTCCTGGAGGGGGACCAGGCCGCTGACCCGGTCCAGCATGGCGTTGAGCAGCGCGTCGCGGCCGGAGAAGTAGACGTAGAGCGAGGCCGGGCCCGTGTCCAGCTCGGCGGCGAGCCGGCGCATGGTGACGGCGTCCAGGCCCTCGTCCCGGACGATGTGCAGGGCGATGTCGAGGATGGCGTCCTCGCTCAGGGGCGCTTTCGCCGGGCGACCTCGGGTGCTCCGTGAGCGGGACGGCGATGTCACGCCGCCAGTCTACTTGACACGAACATTGTTCGTAGCGTACGCTGTTCGTCACGAACGCTGTTCGGCCAACATAGCCCCCGAGAGAGGAAAGCGTGTCCACAACCGCCCCACCCCCTGACCAGCGGCTCACCGGCTCCGACGCGCCACCCTACGCCGCCCGCTGGATCGTGCTGGCGATCGTCCTGGCCGCCGAGGTGATGGACCTGATGGACGCCACCATCATCAACGTGGCCAGCCCGTCGATCCGCCGAGACCTCGGCGGCGGTCCCGCCACCCTGCAGTGGCTGAGCGCCGCCTACACGCTGAGCTTCGCCGTGCTGCTCGTCACCGGCGCGCGGCTCGGCGACATCCTGGGCCGCCGACGGCTGTTCCTGGTCGGCTCTGCCGGGTTCACACTGATGTCGACCGCCTGCGCGGTGGCGCCCTCGCCCCAGCTCCTGATCGCGACGCGCGCTCTCCAGGGAGGCTTCGGAGCGCTCCTCATCCCGCAGGGCTTCGGTCTGCTCAAGGAGGTGTTCCCGGAGGAGGAGATGGGCCGGGTGTTCGGGACCTTCGGGCCCGTCATGGGACTGTCGGCCATCGCCGCGCCGGTGCTGGCCGGCGTCCTGATCGACGCCGACATCCTCTCCACCGGCTGGCGAATGGTGTTCCTCATCAACGTACCGGTGGGCATCTGGGCGTTCGCCGGGGCGGTTCGCTGGCTGCCCCGCAGCGCGCCCCGGGCGGGTGTCACGCTTGATCTGCCCGGGATGCTGCTCGTCGGCCTGGCCTCGGTGGCGATCATCTACCCGCTCATTCAGGGCCGCGCCGAAGGCTGGCCCGCCTGGGTCTTCGCCATGCTGGGCGCCGGTGCCGGACTGCTGGTGGCCTTCGTCCTGCATGAGCGTCGCCGCCGTCAGGCGCCGCTGATTGAGCCGGGGCTGCTGCGTAACCGGGCCTACACCGATGGGATCCTGGTGGCGCTGGGGTTCTTCGCCACCTTCGCCGGCCTCCTGCTGACCGTCTCCCTGTTCTGCCAGCTGGGCGAGGGGTTCTCGCCGGTTCACGCCGGCCTGACACTCGTCCCGCTGACGGTCGGGATGGTCATCTCCATGATGGCCTCGTTCGCCCTGGTGGGGAAGTTCGGCCGGCACCTGCTCCACGTCGGCATCATGCTGGCGGGCGCCGGAGCGGTCGTGCTGGCCGCCACGCTGACCGGAACCGCATCGGCGAGCACGTGGACGCTGCTGCCGGCCCTCCTCATCTGCGGGCTGGGCGCCGGGCTGGTCTTCGGCCAGCTGTTCGACATCATCCTCGCCGGGGTGGCGATGAGTGAGGTGGGGTCGGCCTCCGGTGTGCTCAACGCGGTTCAGCAGCTGGCCGGTGCGCTGGGGGTGGCGATTCTGGGGACGATCTTCTTCTCCACGCTGACGGCGGGACACCACCCCACCGACGCGCTGGCGACAACCGCCTGGGTGGCGCTCATCCCGCTGGCGATCACCTTCGGCGTCGCCTTCCGGCTGCCGATGGGGGCGCGCCAGGACACCGACGCCTAATCCTCGACGATCTCGGCGATCCCGCTCGGCGCGTTGAGCAGCTCCACAGTCGCCCTCGCCGCCGCATCGACGTGGATGCGCGGCGGGGGCGGCACCCGGTCACCGCCGAACGTGCCCGGCCCGTAGAAGGTCCCGTACCGGAGCACCACCCCACCGGCCTCCAGCACGAGGCGCTCGTGCTCGACCACCGCCTCGCCGCCGGCCGGCGGCGTCCAGGCGATGCTCTGGGCCATGAACCGCTCGGCGCCACCGGCGGCCGCGGCCGCCAACAGGTGGCGGGTCCCCTCGGTGCGAATCCGATTGTTGCGATCCGCGTAGGCGGCGATCTCATCCCGGTGGTCCGGCAGGTCGGTGAGCTGGTGCATGACCAGGTTCGGGGCGGCCGCGAGCACCGCCTCGGTCAGCGCCGGGACGTCGTAGACGTCACAGACCACCGGCTCGGCCCCCAGCTCGCCCAGCCGGCGCGCCTTGGCGGCGGTCCGGGTCATTCCGGTGACCTGATGGCCGCCGGCCACCAGGAGCGGCACCAGGCGGATGCCGATCACCCCGCTGGCGCCGGCCAGAAGGACGCGCATCCGTCAGGAGCCGGCGTGCGTCGCCATGAGAAACACGGTGACGATCACGACGAGCGCCATCACGGCACCGGCCGCCGAGAACCGGCGGCGGGCGGCCGTGTACTCAGGGCTCCAGGTGGCGCTGGCGCGGCGGCCACCGGCGGGGATGGCGGTGGCCGCCAGATCCCGTTCGGCCAGCTCGGCCAGCGGGCCGGCCCGCCGGATGACGTACGAACCCTCCACCGCCCCCACCACCAGCGCGGCCAGGATCCCCCACCCCACGTAGAAGTGGCTCCACTGATGCTCGTCGGTGGCGAGGTAGATCCCGGCCAGGACGACCACGGTTAGACCGGGGTTGACCAGGTACCGCCCCACGCTCTGGCGGGCGCGCAGCAGCCAGGGGATCACCCCGGGATCGGTGCGGCGGGCGATCCCAAACAGCAGCGGGAAGGCGAAGATGACGCCGAAGCCGACGATCGCCCCCAGGATGTGGACGGCCAGGATGATGTCGGCGAAGGCGGCGGCCGGCGCGAGCATCGCCGGCGTCAGTACGTCGGCTTGTAATCGCCGAACACGTCACGCATGGCGCCGCACACCTCGCCGATGGAGCACCGGTCCCTCAGGGCGGTGCGCAGGACCGGGAGCATGTTCTCGGTGCCGCGGGCGGCCTCCCGGATCTCCTCCAGGCGGCCGGCCACGCGTTCGGCGTCGCGGTCGGCCTTGAACGCCTGCAGGCGCCGAACCTGAGCACGCTCGGACTCGGGATCGACGCGGAGGATGTCAGGAACGTCGACCCCGCCCCCGGTGTCCTCCACGAACTTGTTGACGCCGACCACGATGTCCTGCTCGGTGCGGTACCGCTCGTGGTAGCCGAAGGCCGACTCCTCGATCTCATTCTTGATGAAGTCGATTGCCTGCACCGATCCGCCGAGCTCATCGACCTTGTCGATGAGCTCCTGGGCGCGGCGCTCGATCTCGTCGGTGAGCGCCTCCACGAAGTAGGAGCCGGCGAACGGGTCGACGGTGTCGGCGGCACCGGACTCATAGCCGATGATCTGCTGGGTGCGCAGGGCGATCTTGGCCGCCCGCTCGGTGGGCAGAGCCAGGGCCTCGTCAAACCCGTTGGTGTGCAGCGACTGGGTGCCGCCGCAGACGGCGGCGAAGCCCTGGAGGGCGACGCGCACGATGTTGTTCTCCGGCTGCTGAGCGGTCAGGGTGACGCCGCCGGTCTGGGTGTGGAAGCGCAACCGCCACGATCGCTCGTCCTGGGCGCCGAACCGCTCTCGCATGATGTGAGCCCACATCCGCCGGGCGGCCCGGAACTTGGCCACCTCCTGGAACACGTTGTTGTGGCCGTTGAAGAAGAACGCCAGCCGGGGCGCGAAGCGGTCGATCTCCAGGCCCGCGTCCAGGGCCGCCTGCACGTAGGCGATCCCGTTGGACAGCGTGAACGCCACCTCCTGGACCGCCGAGCAGCCCTTCTCGCGAAAGTGGTAGCCGCTGATCGACACCGTGTTCCAGCGCGGGATGCGCTCATTGCAGTAGGCGAACAGGTCCGTGGTCAGGCGGATCGCGCCCTCCGGCGGGTAAATGAAGTTCCCGCGCGCGATGTACTCCTTGAGGATGTCGTTCTGGGTGGTGCCGCGCAGCTGGTCGGCGGCCACGCCCTGCTCCTCGCCGACCAGCTCGTAGAGCAGGAGCAGCACGCCGGCGGGGGCGTTGATCGTCATCGACGTCGACACCTGATCCAGTGGGATCTGATCGAACGCCATCCGCATGTCGTCGATGGTGTCGATGGCCACCCCGGTGCGCCCCACCTCCCCCAGACAGCGCGGGTCGTCGGAATCCAGGCCCAGCTGGGTCGGCAGGTCAAACGCCATGCTCAGCCCCGTCGAGCCGTGCTCCAGCAGGTAGCGGTAGCGCTCGTTGGACTCTTTGGCCGAGGCGTAGCCCGCGTATTGGCGCATCGTCCACAGCTGCCGGCGGTACATGTCCGGGTGCACCCCGCGCGTGTACGGATACTCGCCCGGACGACCCAGGCGCTGGTCCAGGTCCTCGGGGAGATCCCGCTCGTCATACAGCGGGGCGATCTCGATCCCGGAGTCGGTGAAGTGGCGGGGATCGTCCGGACCGACGATCGGCGCGATCGTCCGGTGCTCGTCGGCGGTGGCCATCGCCCCGGAGGTTACCCGGGTCCCGGTCTCAGAGCACCTTGGACAAAAAGGCGCGGGTGCGCTCATGCTGGGGTGAGCCGAGGACCGCGGCGGGCGCGCCCGACTCCACCACCACTCCGGCGTCCATGAACACCACCGTGTCGGCCACCTCGCGCGCGAATCCCATCTCGTGGGTGACCACAATCATCGTCATTCCGTCGCGGGCCAGCTGGCGCATCGCGTCCAGCACATCGCCGACCAGCTCGGGGTCAAGAGCCGACGTCGGCTCGTCGAACAGCATCAGCTTGGGGTCCATGGCCAGCGCACGGGCGATGGCGACCCGCTGCTGCTGACCGCCGGACAGCGCCACCGGGTACGTGCCGACCTTGTCCTCCAGCCCCACCCGCCCGAGCAGCTCCACCGCGCGGCCGCGCGCCTGCGCCCGGCTCTCACCCTTGACCCGCATCGGGGCCAGCGCCACGTTCTCCAGCGCGGTCATGTGGGGGAACAGGTTGAAGTGCTGGAACACCATCCCGATCTCAGCGCGCTTGCGCGTGATATCGCGCTCATGGAGCTCGTAGAGCTTGCCACCGGCCTCCCGGTAGCCTACGAGTTCGCCGTCGACCGAGAGCCGGCCGGAGTTGATCTTCTCCAGATGGTTGATACAGCGCAGAAAGGTCGACTTGCCCGATCCTGAGGGACCGAGCAGGCACATCACCTCGCCGCGGCCGACCTTCAGGTCGATGCCCTTCAGCACCTCAAGACTGCCGAACCGCTTGTGAACGGCTTCGGACATGACCATCGGCTCACTCACTGCGCGCCTCGCCCAAACGCAAACCAGCGCTCACGCATCGTCGCCCGCTGAGCACGAGAGAACCCGCGCCCGAACCGGCGCTCGATGAAGTACTGGCCGACGTAGAGGATGCTGGTCATCACCAGGTACCAGATGCTGGCCACAATCAGCAGCGGGATTGTCTGGTAGGTGGCGGCGTAGATCTGCTCCGTCGCGAACAGCAGGTCGAAGACGGAGCCCAGCACCAGGACCAGCGACGTGTTCTTCAGCATCGAGATCGTCTCGTTGCCGGTCGGCGGGATGATCACCCGCATCGCCTGAGGGATCACGATCAGGCGGAGCGACTGCAGACGTGACATGCCCAGGGACTGGGCCGCCTGGGTCTGCCCGTCGTCCACCGAGATGATCCCCGCCCGGACGATCTCGGCCATGTAGGCGCCCTCGTTGAGCCCAAACCCGAGCGTCGCTGCCACAAACGGCGTGATCAGCGAGTTGTAGGTCACGTTGATGACCGCCGGGCCGCCGAAGGGCACGCCCAGTGCGATGTGCTTGAACAGGGCGCCTCCGAACTCCCAGAACAGCAGCTGCACCAACAGGGGCGTCCCCCGAAAGAACCAGATGTACAGCCAGCTGAGACCGGACACGAGCGGGTTGGGCGACAGGCGCATGACCGCAAACACAACCCCGAGGAGGATCCCGATGATCATCCCCACCGCCGTCAGCTCCAGCGTCTTGAGCGCCCCGCTCAGGATCCGGTGGTCGAACAGGTACTGCCCGACGACCCCCCATTGGAAGTTGGGGTTGACGACGATCGAGCGGACGATCGACACGGCGATGACCAGCACGATCGCCGACGCGATCCAGCGCCCGGGGCGCCGGACCGAAACGGCCTGGATCTCCTCAGGCCGCTCGGTTCCCGACGATGAGAGCTCGGAGGAGCTCACCTCAGAGCCAGGGTTGTACCGCAGCTAGCTCGTGGCCCCGTTGATCTTCACCTGCGAGGCCGGGATAGCTCCGCTCTGCAGGCCCCACTTGGCCATGATCGACGAGTACGTCCCGTTGGACATCAGGACCTTGAGCGCCGCCAGCACCGCCTGATCAAGACCGCTGTTCTTGGGAATCGCCAGTCCGTAGGGCGCCGTGCCGTAGGTCTGGCCGGTGATCTTGAACTGCCCGTTGGACTTCTTTATCGCGTACGCGGCCACCGGCGAGTCGGCCATCACGAGCTGAGCGCGGCCGCTGGAGAGAGCCAGGTTGGCGCCGTTCTGGTCGGCGAACGTCAAGACGGTGACGCCCGACTTGCCGGCCTTCTTGCACTTGGCGCCCTGAGCGGTAGCGTCGCTCTCCTCGGTCGTGCCTTTCTCCACGGCCACCGTCTTGCCGCAGAGGTCGGACAACCCGGTCACGCTCGTACCTCCCGAAGCCTTGGTGAAGAATGACGTTCCGGCCAGGAAGTAGTCGACGAAGTTGACGACCTTCTCGCGGGCCTTGGTGTCGGTGAACGACGAGGCACCCATGTCGTACTTGCCGGCGGCGAGGCCCGGGATGATCCCATCGAACGTCTCGTTGACGACGTTCGCCTTCAGGCCCATGAGTGCGGCGAGCGCCTTGCTGAGGTCGGCGTCCATGCCGATCACCGTGTGACCATCAGAGGCAAAGAACTCGTTGGGCGCGTAGCTGGCATCGGCGGCGACGGTCATGGTGCCCTTCGACTTGATCGCCGACGGCACCAGCTTGACCACCGCGGCATTGGCGCCGCTCGCGCCCGAGCTCGACGCCGCCGTGCTCGTGCTCGATGATGCCGACGATGACGACGAACTGCTGCTGCTCCCGCATCCCACCACGGCTGCCGCGCAGAGCAACGGCACCCCCGCGGCCAGACACGCTCTCAGTGAACGCATCACTCTCCTCCTTTATCGAAAGCTCCCCAAAGCAGGC
This sequence comes from uncultured Solirubrobacteraceae bacterium, assembly GCA_963753235.1. Classification (GTDB taxonomy): domain Bacteria; phylum Actinomycetota; class Thermoleophilia; order Solirubrobacterales; family Solirubrobacteraceae; genus Palsa-465. Next base: position 908,486 of record CAVWBJ010000004.1, read on the forward strand.
GGAGGATAAGCGACCCTGCCCCGCAGAGGAAGCTTGGCGCCCCCACTCCTAACGGAGGCGTAGCCTTGCACCTGATGAACGTGACGGTTCGCCTGTTCGCCGGCCTGCGCGAGCGCGCCGGCGCCGATGAGGTGGCGCTGGAGCTGCCTGACGGCGCCCGCGTCGACGACGCGCTGCAGCGGATGGATGCCCTGATCGCCGGCGTACCGGTGGTGATGGCGGTCAACCAGGAGTACGCCGGGCGCGACCATTCGCTCTCCCCCGGCGATGAGCTCGCTCTCATCCCCCCGGTCTCCGGGGGCTCGGTGGGGGTTGTCCACGTCCGGGTGACCACCGAGCCACTCGGCCTTGACTCGCTGGTGACCCGGGTCTCCGACCCCCGGGCGGGGGCGGTGGTCACGTTCCTGGGCGTCACCCGCCAGGTGACCCACCTGGACTACGAGGCCTACGTGCCGATGGCCGAGCGGGAGATGGAGCGGATCGTGAGCCGGGCCATCGAGGAGCACGGCCTGTGCGCCGCCGCGGCCGAGCACCGCATCGGAGTGGTGGGCCTGACCGAGGCCTCGGTGGCCATCGCCGCCTCGGCGCCCCACCGCGCCGAGGCGTTCGCCGGCGCCCGGCAGATCATCGATGAGATCAAGGCGCGGGCGCCGATCTGGAAGAAGGAAGAGGGCGAGTGGGTGGATGGCACCCGCCCGCCCATCACGCCCCGCTGAGGGCGACCCCGCTAGGCTGCGCGGCCATGTCCACATGCCTAGTCACCGGCGGCGCCGGCTTCCTCGGCTCGCATCTGTGCGAGGAGCTGTTGCGCCGGGGTCATCGCGTGATCTGTGTCGACAGCCTGGAGACAGGATCGCTGGCGAATATTGAGCACATCCGCTCGCCAGAGTTTGTGCATCTCAATCTGGACATCATCGAGCCCTATTTCGTGGATGAGCCGGTCGATTTCGTCTACCACCTGGCCTCGCCGGCCTCGCCGATCGATTACCTGCGTCTGCCGCTGCACACGCTCAAGGTCGGCTCCTACGGCACCCACCACACCCTGGGGCTGGCCAAACAGCACCGGGCGCGGTTCCTGACCGCGTCGACCAGCGAGGTCTACGGCGACCCGCAGGTCCACCCCCAGCCCGAGTCCTACTGGGGGCACGTCAACCCGATCGGCCCCCGCGGTGTCTACGACGAGGCCAAGCGCTACGCCGAGGCGCTGACGATGGCCTACCACCGCCAGCAGGGCGTCGACACCGCCATCATCCGCATCTTCAACACCTACGGCCCCCGGATGCGCCCCCATGACGGCCGCGCCATCCCCACGTTCCTGCGCCAGGCACTCACCGACCGCCCCATCACCGTGTTCGGCGACGGCTCCCAGACCCGGTCCTTCTGCTACGTCGACGATCTCATCCGGGGAATGATCGCCCTGGCCGAGTCCGGCTATCACTACCCGGTCAATGTCGGCAACCCCAACGAATTCACCCTCCTGCAACTGGCCGAGAGCGTGATCGAGGTCACCGGTTCCAAATCCCAGATCGTCTATGAGGCCCTGCCCACCGACGACCCCCAGGTCCGCCAGCCGGACATCGCCCTGGCCACCGAGATCCTCGGCTGGGCTCCGGAAATCGAACTCCGCGACGGCCTGGAACGGACGATCGCCCAGGCGGGACCGGAGTCGCTGATCGGCGACGCGCGCTAGCCGCGCCGCCGCGCCCCTGGGCGAGCGTTTTCCTCGGAACTTCGGATACCGGATACCGTTAGCAGGTGCGGGGGCTCTGCCGATCGCCCCTGCTGATCGTGACACTGGACCACAAAGAGGCCATTCATAGCCGGGCCAACGGCCGGCATGCCGCCGCCGTGGGGCAGCGCATGCCCGAACGTGACGTGCGTCACAAGCCGTTCCTGGTCATGGTTGTGCTCCGGCGCGAGACTCTGCGGAAGTTCCTCCGGGTGCTGTCGCTCCTGGCCATCGACTTTGTGGGGGTGGCCGCCGCCATCTACACCACCATCGCCATCAAGGCGCTCGTCCACGGCGAGTTCGTGGCCGGAACGGTCTGGGGCGAGACCCGCACGCCGCTGGCGTTCGCCTATCTGGTGACGGTGCTCATGTTCGCCCGCGTCGACCTTTACTCCGACCGCCCGCGCCGTCCCGGACTGCCCAAGGTGTTCGGAGCCTTGTTCCAGGCGACGGTCATCTCCCTGGTGTTCGCCCTGGCCACCGGCAACAAGTTCCAGAGCTACTACGTTTTCTACGGCGGCCTGTTCTTCGGGACCGCCTACATCTCCATCCTGCGCGAGATCTACACCCGGATCACCGGCTGGATGCTGGCCCAGGCCGGGTACCGCCGCCGGGCGGTGCTGGTGGGCTCCGGGCGCCACATCGAGGCCGTGGCCCACGCCCTGGGCGGACGGGCCCGCACCCAGGTCGATCTGGTCGGCTACATTTCGCTCACCCCTCGCCCCCAGAACGGGCTGCGCTCGCTCGGACGGCTGGACCAGCTCGGCGACATCCTGGGCGACGAGCGCATCGACGAGGTCATCATCGCCGATCCTGATTTTCCCCAGGAGCGCGCCGTGGACCTGGTGGACCGGTGCCATCAGCGGGGAGTCACGGTGCATGTGGCCCCGTCAACGATGGAGATCCTCATTGACCGGGCGGTGTTCGTCCCGGGCGAGTCGGTGCCGCTGTTCACCCTGCGCCCCCCGGTGTTTGAGGGCCTCCAGTACGTCGCCAAGCGGACGTTCGACCTGCTGCTGTCCGGCCTGGCGCTGGTGTTCCTCTCCCCCCTGCTGCTGGTGATCGCCGTGGCCGTCAAGCTCAGCTCCCCCGGACCGGTCATCTATCGCTCCATCCGCCCGGGCATCGGCGGGAAGCCGTTCCGGTGCTTCAAGTTCCGCACCATGCGCGAGCATGCCGACCAGATCCAGGCCGACCTGGAGCCGCTCAACGAGAGCACCGGGGCCCTGTTCAAGATCCGCAACGACCCGCGGATGACCCCGGTGGGCCGCTTCCTGCGGCGCTACTCGCTGGATGAGCTGCCCCAGCTGGTCAACGTGGTCCGGGGCGAGATGTCGCTGGTGGGGCCCCGGCCGCTGCCGATGCGGGACTTTGAGCGCCTGGAGGACTGGCATAAGAAGCGCTATCTCGTCCTGCCCGGGATCACTGGCCTGTGGCAGGTGTCGGGGCGGTCGGAGCTGGACTTCGACGACCTGGTCCGGCTGGACTTTCTCTATCTGGAGCGATGGTCGATGCTGCTGGACCTGTCGATCCTGCTCAAGACGCTTCCGGCCGTGGTGATGCGCCGCGGCGCCTACTAAGAGCCGGGCCGCTCGGCCGCGGCCAACGCCCGCGGGTCCCGTTGCTAGGCTGCCTCACCGCCGATGCCTCCCACCGAACGCTTCGTGATCAGCTTCGCCGCCGAGCCGCCCCAGGAGGCGCTGCCGTACGGCCGGTGGGCCGACACCCTGCGGGAGTACTTCCTGGCCGCCTGCCGGGAGATCGACGCCGATGACGAGGATCTGGGCGAGGCCGGCGATATCGCCTGGTTCCCGGATCGGACGTACTGCGGGCGGACCTACGTCCCCGCCGTGGCCCGCACCTCGACCGGGTATGAGCTGTTCGGCTTCGTGTCGTTCAGCGAGGCGGAGGGCGGCCCGAGCGACTTCATCGCCCGGGCTGAGTTCACCTCCGAGACCGCCGAGTCCAATCCGGACTGGAAGCTTGATCTCAACGACGACGTCGTCGGCCGCTGGCGAGGCGAGCAGGGCAACGTCGCCGAGATGACGCTCGTCTGGGGCGTCCCGATGATCCCCGGTGGCGCCGTGGTCACCGCCGAGCTCGCCGACCTGGCCGTCGATCAATGCGAGCTGATGAACGAGCGGTTCACGCTGCTGGCGCCGGATAACTATCGCTCCGACTACCTGGAGGTCAAGCTCTGGGACCGGCGCGGCAGCGTACTGGCCAGCGAGTCGCTGTACGTCGAGGACGGCGAGGACGAGGACAGCGAGGACCGGGACGACGAGGACGAGGACGGCGAGGCGGAGGAGTGACCCGACGCCCTACTGCGCGGTCGGCTCGGCCTCACGCAGCCGGCGGCTGAGGGCGGGTGGCAGCCGGGCGGCGACCTCGTCGTCGGTCAGCGGGAAGTGACAGGCGGCGACGGTGCCGCCGGGCTTGGGATCCAGCAGCGGCTCGTCCTGCGAGCACTTCTCCTGGGCCTTGGGACAGCGGGTGTGAAACCGGCAGGCCGCGGGCGGGTTGGCCGGGCTGGGCACGTCGCCGGTGAGGAGCTGGCGGGCGTGCTTGCCGGAGGGGTCCGGCACCGGGACGGCCGACAGGAGCGCGCCGGTGTACGGGTGGCGCGGGGTTGAGTACAGGATGTCGCTGCTCGCCAGCTCCACGATCTTGCCCAGGTACATGACCGCCACCCGGTCGCACATGTGCCGCACCACCGAGAGGTCATGGGCGATGAAGATCAGGGTCAAGCCCATGTCGCGCTGCAGCTCGCGCAGCAGGTTGAGGACCTGAGCCTGGATGGAGACGTCCAGCGCCGACACCGGCTCGTCGGCCACCAGCAGCTTGGGCTCCAGGGCGATGGCCCGGGCCACACCGATGCGCTGGCGCTGCCCGCCGGAGAACTCGTGCGGGTAGCGGTTGTAGTGCTCCGGGTTGAGCCCCACCCGGTCCATCAGCTCCTGGACGCGGCGCTTGCGCTCGCCGTCGCCCTTGTACATGCCGTGAATGACGAACGGGTCGGCAATGATGGAGCCGACGGTCTTGCGCGGGTTCAGCGAGGAGTAGGGGTCCTGGAAGACCATCTGCATGTCGCGGTGCAGGGCCTTGAGGTTGTCGCCCTTCAGGGCGCCGATATCCCGGCCGTCAAACGTGATCGACCCGGACGTGGGGTCCATCAGCCGGCACAGCAGCCGCGCGGTGGTGCTCTTGCCACAGCCGGTCTCGCCGACCAGCCCCAGGGTCTCACCCTGGACGACGTCGAAGCTGACGCCGTCCACGGCCTTCACCGCGCCGATCTGGCGCTGGAGGATCAGCCCGCGCTTGATGGGAAAGTGCTTGACCAGGTCGCGGACCTCAATCAGTGGCGTCATCAGTCGTCCTCCAGGGGCGGAACGCCGGCGCGGCCCAGAGGACCCCGCCCCGGCTCATGTTCCGAGGTCACGGGCGCATCGGCCTCGTCGCGCTCCAGCAGGTACTCGGCGGGCAGCTGGTCGGTCCCCTCGGTCTCCTGCTCGACCGGGATCGGCGTGGCCGCATCCACCTGGGGCTCGGGCGATCCGGTGGCGAGCCGCACCAGGGACTCGCGGTCTCGCCCGGTCCGGATCCCCTCCCAGATCCGCGCGCGCACCCCGGTCTCCAGCAGGCAGGCCGCCAGGTGGGTTCCGGCCCCGTTGACCGGCTCCAGGCGCGGGTCGACGCGCTTGTGCGCCTCCCGGGCATAGGGGCAGCGGGGATGGAAGTGGCAGCCGCTGGGCCGGTTGATCAGGCTCGGCGGGCGGCCGGAGATCGGCACCAGCTCCTCGTCCCGCGGGTTGTCCAGGCGGGGGATGGAGGTGAGCAGCCCCCACGTGTACGGATGCTGGGGAGCGTTGAAGATCTCATCGGTGGTACCCCGCTCCACAATCCGCCCGGCATACATCACCGCTATCTCGTCGGCGATCTCGGCCACGACGCCCAGGTCATGGGTGATGATGATGATGGAGGTGCCCAGGCGCGTCTGGAGATCATCGAGCAGCGACAGGATCTGGGCCTGCACGGTCACGTCCAGCGCTGTCGTCGGCTCGTCGGCGATCAGCAGCTTGGGCTCGTTGGACAGCGCCATGGCGATCATCACCCGCTGGCGCATACCGCCGGAGAACTCGTGCGGGTACTGGTCCAGGCGGCGCTTGGGATCCGGGATGCCGACGAGGTCCAGCAGTTCGGCGGCCCGGGCCCGCGCGGCCGACCGGGAGATCTTGCGATGGGCCTGCATGGCCTCCACCAGCTGGGCACCCACCCGGTAGAACGGGTGCAGGGCCGACAGCGGATCCTGGAAGATCATCGCCACGTCGTTGCCGCGGATCCGGCGCAACCCGTCGTCGTCCATGGTGACGATGTCCTGGCCCTCAAACAGGATCCGCCCCTCGATCCGCGACCGGCGGCTCCGGGTCAGGCCGAGGGTCGTCAGCGACGACACGGTCTTGCCCGAGCCGGACTCGCCAACGATGCCGAGCGTCTGGCCCGGCGCCACCGTGTAGGAGATGCCGTCAACGGCCCGGACGACGCCATCGTCGGTATGGAACGAGACCCGCAGGTCCTCGACGGTGAGCAGGGGATCAGACATACCGACCTTGAAGCCTAGGAATAGCGCACGCGGGGATCGAGATACGCGTAGGCGATGTCGACGATGATGTTGGCCACGACGATGAACAGCGCGGCCAGGATGACCGTGCCCTGGACGATGGGGAAGTCCGAGTGGATGATGGCCTCGTAGTTCAGGCGTCCAATTCCGGGAATGTCGAACACGGTCTCGGTGATGACCGCGCCGCCGAGCAGGGCGCCCACGTCGAGGCCGAAGATGGTCAGCACCGGCGTGATCGCCGAGCGGACCCCGTGCCGCCAGATCACCCGCCGCTCCCGCAACCCCTTGGCCCGGGCGGTGCGGATGTAGTCCTCGCCCATCGTCTCAAGCAGGCTGCCGCGCAGCACCCGGGAGTAGATGGCGGCCGAGGTGGCGGCGAGGACGAACCAGGGTAAGAGCAGCGAGGTGAACCACTTGACCGGGTCCTGGGTCAGCGGCACGTACGAGTTGGCCCCCGGGAAGACGTGGAATTGGCCGATGTCCTGGGCGAACAGGAACAGCACGATGAGACCGAGCCAGAACACCGGCATGGAGACGAACACCAGCGCGATGCTCATCGATCCCCGGTCCAGCAGCGATCCGCGCTTGATCGCCGAGGCGATGCCGACGGGAATGCCCATCAGCAGCCAGATCACGGCGGCGCCGACGGTCAGCGAGATGGTGGCCGGCAGCCGGTCCTTGATCAGCGACAGCACCGACGCGCCCGAGTAGAAGCTGTAGCCGAAGTTGAAGTGCAGGATGATGTTCTTCATGTAGACGAAGAACTGGGTGTAGACCGGTTTGTCGAGTCCCAGCTCATGCCGGATGTAGGCAATGGTCTGGGGGGTGGAGTTGCGCCCGGCGCGCAGAATGGCGGGGTCTCCCGACGGGAGAACGTTGAAGAACACAAACGTCAGCGCGCTCACCAGGATGATGAGCACGATGCCCCAGAGGATGCGGCGGACGATGTAGGTGGCCATGGTGTGTCGGTCTACGTGAGGTTGTGAAAAAGGGGGACCGCAGGCCCGCCGCCGGAGCGGCGGGCCCACAGTGACATGCGGTGTTACTTAATCGACGTGAACGCGAAGTCCCACTGCCCTTCGTTCCAGAGCATGTTGACGCCGGCGACGTTCTTGCTCTCGATCTGGGCCTCGTTGTCGAAGTCCTCAGGGACAGCGACCGCGTTGTTGACGAGCATCTTGTCCACGTTGGCCCAGGCCTGGACACGCGCGGCCGGATTGGTCACGAGTGCCGCCTTGGCCATCGCCGAGTTGATGGCGGGGTCGTTCTGCTGGCTCCAGTTGGAGTTGTTGGTGGGCACAATCGCCGGGCCGTAGAACGTCGGGTACAGGACGCTCAGCGGGTCGGCGAAGTCCCGGATCCAGCCGGCCGTGGGGCAGGCATCGATCTCCTGCTTGGGCACGCCGCAGTACTTGGAGTACATCGTCGACTGGTCGACGAGGCTCACATGCGGCTTCAGGCCAATGGCCTGCGCGGCGTTCTGGACGATGGCGGCGATGGCCGGACCGTTGCCGCCGCTGCCGACGACGATCTGCACCGTCGCGTTCCCGGTGTACTTGCCGCTCGAATACCCGGCGGCCTTCATGTACTGGTGGGCCACGGCCAGGTCACCGTTGACGTTCTTGTTCCAGGCAACGGTCGGCCCGGCGTAACCGCCGGCCTGGCTGAAGCCGTCGACGCCCGGATACAGGAAGTGCGTCCCCGGCTCGGCAACGAGCAGGCCGCCGCGGGCCTTGACGATCGCCATCCGGTCCAGCGCGGCGTACATGGCGCGCCGGATGTTGACGTTCTTGAACGGCCCGGCGGCGTTGTTGAGGGTCAGGTAGTGCATGCCTGAACCCGGCGTGAACGTAATCTGCGACGGGTACTGCTCGTAGGCCTGCTTGACCACCGACTGGGCGACGGTGTCCAGCTGGATGGAGTTGGAGCCCTTGAGCACCTGCTGTCCGATGACCGTGGAGTCACCGCCGACGTTGACGTTGATCCGGTCCAGATAGGCGGGGCGCCAGTCGAGCTTGGCGTTCCAGTTGGGGTTGCGCACCAGGGTCTCAGACTTGCCCGGCTGGTAGCCGATCCCGGCGATCTTGCCGGTCTTGTCGGCCTGCACCATGTACGGGCCGACCGCCACCAGGTACTGGGTGCCGAACGTGGTGGGCGCGTGCTTGTCCAGCGGCCCCACAAACGAGGCCGGCAGCGGCGAGGACAGCGGAAGGCTGAGCGCGTCGATGACGGCCGGCGCACCCGGCTTCATCAGGTGGATGACGATCGTGGTGCTGTTCGGCGTCTGGATGCCGGACAACGGGCCGCCCTTGTACTTGGGGTCGGTGGAGCCGACGATCGGCGCCGGCGCGCCGGCTCCGAAGTAGGCGGGCCAGTAGGCGTTACCCACGTTCGGGTTGGCGCCACGCTCCAGCGCGAAGGCCACGTCCTGCGCGGTGACCTCACGGTTCACCGGCGGGCTGTAGTGGATGCCGGTGTGGATGTGGATGGTGATCGTCTTGCCGCCGTCGGTGATGCCGCCGTTGGCCACCGTCGGGATCGCAGTCGCCAGGTCCGGGCGCAGCGTCTGGACCGAGTTCGGCGCGTACGAGAACAGCGGACGGTCGGTCGCCTGGATGATGTTGTAATCCAGCGCGTAGTACGCCTCGCCCGGATCCAGGTGCTCGAAGTCACCATTGGACAGGACGGTCAGCGTGCCGCCCTTCTTCTTGCCGTACAGCTGCTGGTTGGCGGGATTCTCCCCCGCCTTCAGCGGCAGCGACTTCGGGCTGCCCGCGCTTGATGAGCTCTGTCCTCCCCCGGACGAGCTGCTGGAGCTCCCGCTGCTGCCGCCGCAGGCGGCGACGCCGACGGCCAGCAGCCCGGTGACCGCCGCGGCGATCAGACTACGACTACCCCTCATAGGGTTTGCCTCCTCCTATATGGATTGAACGCGACGAGTCGCACCCAGCATGAGCCACACGGCTCATCTCGACTCTCCGCGCGGGTTCAGAGCGTCCAGCAGGCCGTCACCGACCAGGTTGAACGCCAAGACGGTGAGGATCAGCGCCACGCCCGGGAACACGATGTACCACCAGGCCGCGGGTGGGGCCAGATATTGGGACGCATCGGAGATCATCTGCCCCCAACTGGCCGTCGGCGGTCGCACCCCGACCCCGAGGAACGAGAGGCCGGCCTCCAGCAGGATGTTGGTGGGAATCAGGAGGCTGGCGTAGACGATCAGCGGCGCCATCAGGTTGGGCAGGATCTCCCGGAACAGGATCCGGGTGTTCGACGCACCCAGCGAGCGCGATGCCTCCACAAACTCCTTCTCCCGCAGCGACAGGACCTGGCCGCGGGCGATGCGGGCGATGTAGGTGAAGCTGGAGATGGTGATGATGAACAGCACCGTCCCGATCCCGGGTGAGATCAGGCCGCCCGCGCAGCCGCGCACGCCGCAGGCGGCGCCGATGCCCAAGCCGAGCACGAGCACGGGGAAGGCCAGGAACACCTCCACCACCCGGGAGATGCTGGTGTCGACCCAGCCCCGGTAAAAGCCGGCCAGCAGACCGAACACCGTGCCGATGATCGTGGCCAGCAGCGTGCCGATGATGCCCACCTCCAGCGAGATCCGGGCGCCGTAGATGATCCGGGACAGGACATCCCGTCCCAATCCGTCGACGCCCAGCGGGTGCCCACCGCTCGGGCCCAGCGGACTGCCGAAGGCGTCGGTGGCGTTGGGGTCCTGGGCGTAGGGCCCGGGCAGGCCGAGCAGCTTGACCACCAGCGGAGCCGCGATGGCCACCACGATCAAGAAGATGATGAAGATGGCCGAGGCCATCGCCACCCGGTCAGACCGGAACCGCCGCCAGAACAGCTGCCGGGGCGAGCGTGCCGTGATCTCGCCAGGGGCGAGCTCCGCGGTCTCAACCGCGGCTCCCGGGTCCGCGAGGAGCTCTGATGCACCGACGCTCATGGCTTAACGGCCGTCCCTACGGCAACGGGCCGGCACTTCCTCCATGGCTCCGCATCGAAGCAGATGGAGGATTCGCTGTCACTCAACATTAACGGGGGCTCAAGATAGAAGGCGCCGGTACGCTCACCGCTCCGCCCTCGTAGCTCAACGGATAGAGCACGCGCCTCCTAAGCGCGGGATGCAGGTTCGATTCCTGCCGGGGGCATCGCGGCGAGCCGCTGGGGGAATGCGGCGAGCGGATTGTACGGCGGCAGAGGCTAAAGACGCTGCACGAACATTGCGTCAATGTCGGTGCTCAGACCGATATGACGTCGTCAGACGCACGTTTTGTTGCGTCAGGGGCCGAATCCGGCGGCGGATTGTTCAGGACCGGCTCCGATCGGGGCGCTCCGGATAAACCTCATCAATCGTCGCCAGAGCGACATACGGGGCCCCGCTGGCCTCCCGGATGGCCTCGGCGCCGCCGGCGAGGCGGTCGCAAATGGCCAGCACCCCGCACACCTGGTGGCCCTCCTCGCGGATGGCCTCCAGGGCCCGGATGGTGGAGCCGCCGGTGGTGACCACGTCCTCCACCAGCAGGCAGCGATCGTCGGCCTGGAGCAGCGGGCCCTCAATCCGGCGCGCCAGCCCGTGGGCCTTGGTCTCCTTGCGAACGAAGAACGCCTTCACGTCGGCTCCCCCGGCCAGCGCCGCGCAGGCGATGGGGTCGGCGCCCATCGTCATCCCGCCCACGGCGGTGGCCGACCAGGCCCGGGCCTGCTCGGCCACGAGTTCAGCCAGCGCGGCAAAGCCGGCCGGGAGCAGGATCGCGCGCTTGGCGTCGACGAGGTACTGAGCCGTCCGTCCGCTGGTCAGGACGACCTCGCCGATCACCAGTGCGTGCCGCTGCAGCTCGGCGACCAGGCGCTCCCGGGCTCCCAGGGTCATCGGATCAGTGGTAGACGTCGACCCGGTCGCCGATGTGCAGCCAGCCGTAGATGGACAGGGCATCGACGATCGGCACCCGCATGCAGCCGTGACTGGCCGGGTAATCCGGGGCCGGGTTGTACCCGTGGATGGCATAGCCACCGGTGAAGAAGCTGGAGAAGTACATCCCGTCCGGCAGGTAGCCCGGCACCTGGGAGTAAACGCGGTAGCGGCCGAGCACCGTGGGGGTGGAGGGCTTGCCCGAGCTGATCGGATAGATGCGGTAGACGTGGGAGCCGTAGATGAGGGCCAGCGTCTGGTTGGTGAGATTGCCCTCAACGTGCTTGCCGTCCCCGGGGTAGCGCACGTGGAACGCGCCCACGCCGTTGAGCAGGTCGGCGACGGTACGGGGATCGGCGCCGGTGTTGCCCTCGCCCCAGCCGAGCAGGCGGTGGTAGGCGTTGAGGGCCAGCCCGGTCTGGTCATCAAAGACGCCGGTCTGCGGGATGTAGAGGTGCAGCGCGGCCAGCCGCTGCTGAAGCAGATCGACCATCAGGCCCCGGGCGCCGAAGCTCAGGCTGGGGGTCAGCGCGGCGAGCGCCCGCTGAGCGAAGAACCCGCGCATCTGCCCGGTGCGCGTGTGACTCACCTTGACGCGGACGATGCCGGCGGCCGGGCTGCGCAGCCGCTCGGTGAACGTCCCCGCGCCGTGAGCGGTTGGCTTGACCCGGAGCCGGTCGCTCTTGAACAGCCGCCTGCCCACATACGACTTGACCTCAACCGTCTGCCCCGGCACGTACGGGCGCACGAAGCCCTGCACCTCCACCGTGCGGCCGGGCACGGTGAGCGCGTCCCGGTGCACAAAGAACGCTCCGCTCAGGTACAGGTGCGCCTGAGCCGGGACCGCGGTCTGAGAACTGGCGGCGAGTGCCGTGCCGGCGGTCAGCCACAGCGACAACGCCGCAGCGACCAACGTGGGGAGAAGCTGAGCGCGACGCATGGTCCCGGGAAGTAAACCAGTCGATCAGGCGCGGTGGGGACTGCGCGCGCTCAGCGGCCCGGTCACCGCCGCTATGACCAACCAGGAGGCCAGCATCAGCCCGCCGATCGCCGGCACCGTCCAGCTCAGCTGATTGACCCCCAGGGCGAGGGCGTTGTTGGCGCTGTGCAATGCCATGCACGGATACAGGGACCGGGTTCGCCAGCGGATCAGGCAGAGCACGAAGCCCAGGAAGGCCAGCGGGATCAGGTACACGGCTGGCGCCGACCCCAGGTGGGCCAGGCCGAACAGGAGCGCCACCAGCACGGACGCCACCCAGGGTCCGCCGTCGAAACGGCCGATGCGCAGCGGGATATTGCGCAGCGTGCCGAACAGAAAGCCCCGGAAGAAGAACTCCTCGGCCATGGGGGCCACGGCGCAGACGAACACCGAGGCCGCGATCAGCGCCGCCGTGCTGTGAGTGACTCCGAGGTCGGAGGGGAGCCGATCGGTCTGGTTGGTCTTGACCAGGGCGCCATAGATGGCGGTCACCCCGTAGTAGCCGACCGCGCCGAGGACAACGGCGCCGACCCCGGTGGACCACGGGATCCGCCGGTATCCGAAGTCGGCGGCGCGCACCCGCCCCTGCCACCGCGTCAGCCAGAACCCGGCGGCGACGAAGCACAGATCGAAGACGATGTCGGAGATGATGCTGGCCGCGGGGCCCGGATTGCTCAGGCCGGCACCCCGGGCGTGGGCGATGGCGTCGACCACAATCGTCCCGAACGTGGCCAGGGTGAAGCCGAGCACAATCCCCGCCGGCGCGATCCATAGCGGCCAGTGCGGCCGGTCGTCATCCGGCGGCGGACCGGAGGACTCCTCATCGCCGCCGGCCGATGAGGGGGAGGACGAGGGAAGGGCCATCGCCGTGAGATTACGGCTCGGGCCGGGCCGGGGTCTCCGACCAGACCAGCTCATCCAGGCCCGTGATGCTCGCCACCCCCGGCGGCACACCCGCCCCGGCACGCGCCAGCAGAACCGCATCGATGCCGACGGTCCGGGCGCCCTGTACGTCCTCGGCGAGGCTGTCGCCGACGTGCACGGCCTGGTGGGGCTCCACCCCGGCCAGCGCCAGCGCCTGGCGGAAGATGGCCGCGGCCGGCTTGGCCGCCCCCGCCGCTGCCGAGGTGACGACGCCATCCAGCAGCGGCGCCAGCCCCACCAGCTCCAGCACCTCCAAGAGCGAGACGTCCCAGTTGGATACCACCACCACACGCACCGCGGAGGCCCGCGCGGCGATCAGAGCCGGCCGGGCATCCGGGAACGGCTCAAAGCGCAGCGAGCTGAGCAGAGCGTCGGTCAGCGATCCGATCCCGTGGCGGCGGAGCCGCTCGCGCTGCGGCAGGGCGGCCACCAGCGTCTCGGCGCAGCGGCGGCGCAGTGCCGCCAAGCGGTCGGCGTCCCGCCCCTCCCCCATGTGAGCGCGGTAGAAGGCGATCTCCGCCGCCAGGGCCCGGGCCGCCTCCTCCTCGGAGACCTCTACGTCATAACGCTGCGCCAGCTCCTGGCGCAGGAGGGGGGCGGGCGGCTGGAGCGCAACGAGCGTCCCCAGCCCGTCGATGAGCAGCGCCCGGCGCCCGGCGCGGGGGGATGTGGCGCGGCGACGGCGCATGCGGTCATGCGATCTTGGCAGCGGAACCACCGGAATGCAGGAGCCGCCCCCGGCGGGCCGAAAAGGCCACAGGGCTAGACTCGCTCACCCCAGTTCTTGCCATGAGCCGACGAGACAGACAGCGCCGCCGACGGCGCAACCGCGGGTCACCCCTGAAGCGGTTCTTCGCGCTCACCGCGGTGCTCATCATCTCCGCGCTGACCGTGGGGATCCTGGCGATCGCCGGGTGGGTGGTCAACGTGGCCCAGTCGGCGCCGAACCTGACCGCGCTCCGGCCCCATCTCCCGGCCTCGCCCTCCCAGGTGTTCGCCGCCGACGGCAGCCTGCTCGGCTACATCACCACCACCAGCATCCGCACGCCGGTGGCGGCCGCCGCCCTCCCCCAGGTCCTCAAGCAGGCCACGGTGGCCATCGAGGATCGCCGGTTCTACCAGCACGGCGCACTTGACTACCAAGGCATCGTCCGCGCCGCGGTCCGGGACGCGCTCCGGGGCGGGAGCGCCGGCCTCCAGGGCGCCTCCACGCTGACCATGCAGCTGGTCGACAACACCTACCTGCCGAACACCTATAAGGACAACCACGACCTCAAGTACAAGATCGTGCAGGCCAAGCTCGCCCAGCAGCTGGAGAGCAAGCACGGCAAGAACTGGATCCTCACCAACTACCTCAACGACGTTCCCTACGGGACGATCGGCGGGCAGACGGCCTACGGGGTGGGCGCCGCGTCACAGATGTTCTTCGACAAGCCGGTGCAGAAGCTGACGCTGGATCAGGCGGCGCTGCTCGCCGGCCTCCCCCAGGCCCCCTCGCAGTACAACCCGTTCATTGATCGCGGCCAGGCTCGCCACCGCCGCGCCGAGGTCCTGCAGGCCATGGTCAACGCCAACTACATCACCCAGGCCCAGGCCGACGCGGCCGCCCGCCGGCCGCTGGGGGTCAAGGACGGGGCGACCATCTTCCAGGCGCGCCGCGACCCCTACGCGTTTGACTTCATCGTCCAACAGGCCGAGAACGACCTGTGCGGCAAGACCCCAGTCAGCCGGTGCCCGGCCATCCAGCAGGGCGGGCTGAAGATCTACAGCACGATCGATGAGCGCAAGGAGGCGATCGCCCAGCAGGCGATCGCCGACCATGCCTCGCTGCTGGCCGGCGAGGGCGGCCCCGGGGTGGCGGCGGCGCTGGCCTCCATCGATCCGCTCAATGGGCACGTGGAGGCCATCGCCAACTCCTCCAGCTACGGCCAGACGTCGTTTGACTACGCCACTCAGGGCGACCGGCAGACCGGATCAGCGTTCAAGGTGTTCGCGCTGATGACGCTGATCCACGACTACCACGCCAGCCCGGATTCCACCTACTACACCTCCAAGGCGCTCCAGGCCGGCTGGCTCCCGGCCGCCCCCGCCTGGACGGTGCACACCGACACCAACACGTACGCGGGCTCCATCAACATCACCCACGCCACGATCATCTCCGACAACACCGTCTATGCGCAGCTCGTCGCCGACGAGGGGATGGACAAGTTCAATGCCATGGCACACGCCATGGGGATCACCTCGCCGCTGGACGACAACCCGGCCGAGGTCCTGGGCGGCCTCACCATCGGCGTCACCCCGCTGCAGATGGCCGACGCCTACGGGACGATCTCCAACGGCGGCGCCCACATCTCGCCCACGGCAGTCAACCGAGTGGTGTTCCCGGATGGCAGCACGCGGGACTTCGGTAACCCGCGGCACGTCCCGGTGTTCGCCTACAACGAGGCCTACACCGCCACCCAGGTGCTCAAGCAGGTGATCACCAACTCCGGCGGCACGGGCACGGCGGCCAACTACGGCTGCCCCGTGGCCGGCAAGACGGGCACCGCCGAGAACCTGGACAACGCCTGGTTTGTGGGGTACAGCCCCCGGATGTCGACCGCGGTGTGGGTGGGCAACCCGCACGGCAACGTCCCCATGTACAACGGTTTCGGCGGCGTCCTGGCCGCACCCATCTGGCAGCAGTACATGCGGACGGCGAGCGGCGGTTACTGCGGCAACTGGAGCCCGCCGAGCGTGCCGTTCAGCGGCACCGCCTTCTTCGGCCCCCACGCCTCCAGCGGGAGCGCCAGCACCATCCCGGGCGCCACCGGCACCACGGGCTCCCCCACCCCCGGGACGACCAGCACCCAGACGCAGTCGCAGACCGGCGCAGCCACCAACGGCGGCGCCGGCGTCACCGGCAACAACTCCTACACCAACCCCGCGCTCTATGCCCAGCCTCCCCAGGCCCCGCCGCCGGGCACGGCGAACATCCAGCCGACCGGCAACGGCAATGGCAACGGCAACGGCAACGGCAACGGGCACTGAACGGTCGGCGACCGCTCACCGGCTGGTAGCGTTGTAGTTCATGCCAAAGGAAGAAAAGGTCGAGCTCGAGGGCGAGGTGGTCGAAGCCCTGCCGAACGCGATGTTCCGCGTCAAGCTCGACAACATGGATCGCGTCGTGCTCGGCCACGTGGCCGGCAAGATGCGCCGCTTCCGCATCCGCATCCTTCCGGGCGACCGGGTCCGCGTGGAGCTGTCCCCGTACGACCTGGACCGCGCGCGGATCGTCTACCGTCACCGGTAAGCCCGGAGGCGGCCCCGCCGGGCAGGGAGCGGTGATGCGTGAGCTGGACCTGATCGCCCGCATGGAGCGGGCGCTCCGCGAGGCAGCCCAGACCAACGCAGCTGGTTCACGGGTGGTGCGCTGGATCGGCGACGACGCCGCTGTTGTCCGTGCCGGGGGCTACGCCGTGGTCTCCATCGACACCGTGGTCGACGGCGTGCACTTCCGCAGCGGCGAGCTGACTCCGGGCGAGATCGGCCATCGGGCCCTGGGCAGCGCGCTGTCGGATCTGGCCGCCATGGGCGCCGAGCCGGGCGAGGCCTACCTGGCGCTCGCCTTCCCACCCGGCACCCGGCTGGACGATGGACTGGCGCTGTTTGACGGCGTGCGGGCGCTGGCGGCGGACTGCGGGGTCACCGTGGCCGGGGGCGACGTGAGCGCTTCGCCGGTGCTCTCGGCCGCGGTCACCGTGGTGGGCTGGAGCCGGGATCCAGGAGAGTTGGTCGGTCGCGACGGCGCGCGGCCCGGTGACCTGGTCGCCGTCACCGGCTGGCTGGGGCGCGCCGGGGCCGGACTGGCCCTGCTGGAGCGGCGGGCCAGCCGCGACGAGCTGTCCGCGGACGTGGCCGACCGCCTCCACGCCGCCTATGCGCGCCCCCAGCCGCGCCTGGCCGCCGGACGCGCCCTGAGCGCACTGGGAGCGACGGCGCTGATCGACCTCTCCGACGGACTGGCCACCGATGCCCGCCACCTGGCGACGCGCAGCGACGTGCGGATTGAGATTGAGCTGGCAGCGCTCCCGCTGGGGCCAGGGGTGCGGGAGGTGGCCGCGCAGCTGGGCGTCGACCCGGTGCAGCTGGCCGCCACCGCCGGCGAGGATTACGAGCTGTGCGTCTGCCTCCCGCCGTCAGCCCGCGCCGCGGCGGAGGCACAGTGGCGTGAGGACATCCCGCTCACGTTCATCGGCCGGGTCACCGACGGACCCCCGGAGCTGGAGCTGACCGGGGCCCGGCAGCCGCTCTCCGGCTACGAGCACTCCTCCTGAGACGCGGGCGCCTGGGTGGCGGGACGGGGCGCAGCCAGGATGCGGCGCAGGATGGCGTCGGCCACCGCCTGTGGGTTGACGTGGTAGGCCCCGCTTCCGACCTGCTCTTGTATTTCGTTGAGGCGCATCCTGCGCTGTCCGTCTCCTATCGGCGGTATGGGACCGATCACGTCTCGAGCAAAACTTCGGCAGGCGGGGGTGTCATCTCCATGAGCGCGGACGGCCGCTGGACTTTTCGGCAGGCGTCCAGAGCACATTGTGCCCCCCGGTCAGGACGTTGCCGATCGGGCCGGTCCCAGCGGCTGCATCCACTGCAGGCGGGCGAACACGATCAGCCGCTGCGCAGCGCTGTACAGCGGGTTGCAGGCCGACAGCACCAGTCGCTCGTAGCCGACGTCATTGATCACCGCAATGTCGGTGGGCTGCACGACCCTCAGGCGCTGCACGGCATAGGTGAACCGGCCGTAGGGCATGGTGACGATGATCCGGTCACCCCGCTTGAGGTCGTTGAGAAAGCGGAACGGCGCCAGGTACGTCGTGCGGTGCCCGGCGATCGCCACCGTCTGTCCCATGCCGGGGAAGGCGGTCGACGGGTAATGACCGGGCCCCTCCTCCAGATCGGCCTCGTCGGTGCCCTGCACCACGTTGTAGGCGTTGCCGAGCTTGGGAATCTCGATGCGGCCGATGGCGTCGCCGTTGCCCACCTGGCTGCGCTCTCGCCGCGCCAGGTAGGCGATGCGCTGTTTGAGCGCGCGGATGTCGCTCAGGGCATGCACCTCGGTGGTGGTCAACGGGGCGGAGTGGTAGCTGAGGTAGCGCTGGTCGACCTGGCTGCGCATGACCAGCCCGATGGCCGCGGTGACCGGTTCCTGCCAGACCAGCGTCACTGCGGCGTCGAGCACCAGCAGCAGGCCGGAGAGGATCAGGACCGAGGAGAGGTCGCGGATGAGTCGTCGCACCGTCACTGAATGAGATGGTGCCAGGCCCGGGTTTCCGGGAGAGTCAGCGCCGCAGCGCCGACTTGGTCCCGCCCAGCGAGCCGGGGCCGGCGTAGGTGATCGGTCCGCGGACGGTGACCGGGACCGGAGCCTCACGGGCCCGGCGGGTGGCCAGGGCGGCGAGCGCGGCCAGCGTGATCGCTCCGACCAGGCAGCCGAGCATCAGGCACCACTCCAGCACCGTGCCCAGGCCGACGGCATGCCCGGCGAGCAGCAGGGCGGCCTGCCAGACGAGCCCCAGGGGTCCGTAGCCGAGGGCGTTGGCGTAGTAGACGACGACCAGCGCCACCGGTGCCATACCCGCGGCGATCAGCAGCCCGCGCACGCCCAGCGGCACCCGCAGGCCCGGGCTGATCGCCCACATCCACAGGTGAAGCGCGGGCATTACCAGCAGCGCGGCGAACGGATTGCCCAACCAGATGAGAAACGTGCCGGCGCACATCACCAACAGCAGCGCGGCGGCCACCCCATCGGTACCGGCGCCCTCCTCAGGCCGACGGCGGGAGTCCGGCCGGCGGGTGGGGATGCGCCGCGCCGCCAGGGCCACGGCCGCCGCCGCGCCGATGAATGCCACCGCCGCCAGCGCCAGGACGGCGATGCCCCCGCCGCGCAACGGGATGGCGCCCGCCGAAACCGGCCCGGGCGGGGCGATCCCGATGGCGCCGACCAGTCCGCCGATCAGCACCACCAGCGCGGCCGCCGCGAACGGAACCGCCGCCAGCAGGACGACCGTCAGCGAGCGCGAGATGGTGTAGCCACGCCGGCGAGCGCGGGCGAGGCCGTCGACCGTGGTCAGCACCACCGGAATGAGCAGCGCCAGCACGAACAAGGAGATGGCCCATCCGGGAACCACCTTGCCGCTGAGCAGCAGGTACGCCGACGGCGCGGCCACCGCCGGACCGCTGTCCAGAGCCGAGATCGACTCCAGGACGGTCCGCCCCATTCCGGTGATGGAACTCAGGCTCACCGGCGCGTTGGCGGCCGGGGCCTGCTCGCCGGAGAGGGACAGCTCCACCGCGGGGATGCCGGCGGCGTTGAACGGGGCCTGCTGGCCGAGCGTGAGCGGGAACGCCAGGTGCGCGTACTGCGCGCCCAACCCCGTGCCCCGGTTGTTGAAGGCGGTCTGGGCGGCGAGGATGGTCGCCACCGTGTTGCGCAGCCCGGGCGGCGCCACCGTGTGGCCCGAGGACCATGGGATGACGATCGGCTGGTGAACGCGAGTACCGGCCAGGTCGCCGAGGACGATCACCGCATCCACCGGCTGGGGCAGGGTTCGCGCCAGCTCGGTCACGCCCGAGGCGCCGGCCGAGCCGCTGGTGGAGGCCAGGACGATGGTGTGATTGAGGGTCTCGCCCTGGAGGTCGCCGGCGAGCTCCATCAGGGTGGCGGTGCCCGACAGGCCCGCCGGGGCCGGTCCGGCCAGCACGTCCCGGGGCGCCACCACCACGATGCTGCCGCTCTTCATCCCCGGCCGGACGCCGACCACGGTGCGCAACATTCGGGTGCCGTCCACCGTCCGGGCGCTGAACGTGGTGCGGGTGGGGTTGAACCCGTTGGAGCTGAGGGAGGCCATGACCTGCTCAGCCAGCCGCTGATCCCCCGGCGACCCCGGGCGCCGGTTGGGGTCCTGCCTGGCCAGCGTTTGGATCGACGTGGCCACGTTCTGAGGGTTGAAGGCGTCGGCGGCGAGCGTCGGGGTGAGCGCTCCCTGCTGGTCCTTGAGCGAGAACGCCAGTACCACCAGAGCCAACGCTGCCACGATCAGACCGGTCCGGTAGATCCGCGGATCGAGCATGCGGCCAGACAGATTACCCCGGTGGCTGGCGGCGGTTTACTCTTATGGGGTTGGCGGAGAGCACGGTGCCCGAACGCAGCGCCCGGATTCTGCTCGTCGACGACGAGCAGTCGATCCAGACGCTGCTCTCCTACCCGCTCCGCAAAGAGGGATACGACGTGGTTCAGGCCACCGACGGCCGGCAGGCGCTGGAGCGCTTCGAGGAGCAGCCGTTCGACCTGGTGGTGCTGGACCTGATGCTCCCGCGGATCGACGGCCTGGAGGTCTGCCGGCGGCTGCGCAGCCGCAGCTCGGTGCCGATCATCATGCTCACCGCCAAGTCGGAGGAGATCGACAAGGTGGTGGGACTGGAGCTCGGCGCCGACGACTACATCACCAAGCCGTTCTCCCTGCGTGAGTTCTCCAGCCGGATCAAGGCGGCGCTGCGCCGGGCTGAGATGAGCCGTCCGGAGCAGACCATGCCGGACGAGGCCCCCCTCCAGATCCGTGACCTGCGCATCGACTTCCTCAAGCGGATCGTGCGGGTGCGGGGGACGGATGCGCAGCTGACCTATGTGGAGTTTGAGATCCTGTCGGCGCTGGCGCGGGCGCCCGGTCGCGTGTTCACCCGGGACATGCTGCTCGCCCGCATCTGGGGCGATTCCGCCTACCGCGACCCGCGGACCATCGACGTCCATATCCGGCACCTGCGCGAGAAGATCGAGCATGACGCCAAGGACCCGGAGTACCTGTTCACGGTCCGCGGCGTCGGCTACCGCTTCCGGGACACCGACCCCTAGGTCTCAGAGGCACGGTTGCGGCTGTCGCTGAGCAATCGGCTGGCGCTGGTCTTCTTTGCGATCACGCTCCTGGCCGTCGGCGTCCTGTACCTGTATGTGGCGCCAGGTCTGCAGAGCCGGCTGACCGGGGAGAAGGTGACCACGCTCCTGGCCACCGCCCGCACTCATGACCCCCCGCTGCACCGGGCGCTGGGCAGCTCCACCCCCCTGCCCCGGCTGCGCCGGATGGTGGGCGACGCGGCCCGCTCCTCCGGCGACCGGGTGACGCTGCTGGCGGTCAACCGCTCCCAGGGAACGACGCAGCTCTCCACGCTGGCCGACTCCGGGGCACCGCCGGCCACGCCGGCGCAGTCCGCCCTGGCCTACCGCGCGGTGACTGCCCGGCGGCGGGTGAGCCGAACGGCGACGACCCGGACCGGAGTGGTGGCTCAGGCGGCCGATCCGGTGCCGATCGGCCACGGTCAGGTGGGCTGGGTGATCGTCTACTCGGCCTCGCTGGCCGACGTGATGCGCACGGTGAGCACGGTTCGCCATGAGATCCTGGTGGCCGGAGGCATCGCCCTGCTCCTGGCCCTGGTGGCCGGCTACCTGGTGGCCCGGGCCCTGGCCCAGCGCGTCAAGCGCCTGGAGCTGGCCGCCAAGCGGGCCGCCAGTGGCGACTTTGAGAATCCCATCCCGGTCGACTCCAGCGATGAGCTGGGGCAGCTGGCGGTGGCGTTCAACGAGATGCAGCAGCAGTTGCTCCAGCTGGAGCGCACGCGCAAGAAGTTCATCGCCACCGCCTCGCACGAGCTGCGCACGCCCGTGTTCTCCCTGGGCGGGTTCGTCGAGCTGCTGGAGGACGAGGACCTGGATCCGGAGACCCGGCGGCGCTTCCTGGATCAGGTGCGCGATCAGGTGCAGCGGCTGGGCAAGCTCTCGGTCGACCTGCTTGACCTGTCCCGGCTGGAAGCCGGCTCACTGGAGCTGAGGCCCGAGGAGGTCGACCTGGGCGAGCTGACCCGCTCGGTCTCTGGGGAATTTGAGCCGACGCTGGCCCAGCACGACTCGCGGCTGGAGCTCCGGCTGCCGGGCGGCCGCGACTCCATCCAGGCCCAGTGCGACCCGGTGCGGGTGGCCCAGATCATGCGCATCCTCATCGACAACGCGCTCACCCACACGCCTCCCGGAACGCGCATTGTGGTCACCGCGGCCCGGGTCAACGGCCGGGTCCGACTGGCGGTCCGCGACGATGGCGAGGGCATCGACGCCCCGGCCCTGCAGCGGATCTTTGAGCCGTTCTACACGGCCGATGACGCCCAGGGCTCCGGGCTGGGGCTGGCCATCGCCTCCGAGCTGGCCGACCGCATGGCCGGCCAGCTGTCAGTGCAGTCCGGGGGCGGCGAGACAACGTTCACGTTGGACATCCCGGCCTGAGACCGGTTGTCAACGGGCGCGCCAGCTCGGCGGCGCTGGTCAGGCCCGGTCAGGATTGACCGGGAATCGGTGGTCAGGGCGTCCAGGCGGCCAGCAGCCGCAGCCAGACCTCGCTGCGGGTGGGGAACGCCGGGAGGGCATGGACGAGGCGTCGCAGCGGCACCGCGCCCACGATGGCGATGGTGGCGGCGTGGAGCATCTCGGCCACGTCCGGGCCGGTGAAGGTGGCGCCGACGATGACCTCCCGCCGCTCATCGACCACGATCCGGGCCCGGCTGCGGGCCCCCTTGCCGACGAAGCTGGCCCCGGGCGTGGCGTCGATCTCGGCGTCGACGGCCCGGGCGGGCAGACCGTCCCGGAGGGCCCCCTCCAGGGTCTGACCCACCGCGGCGATCTGCGGCTCGGTGAACACCACCCGGGGCGGGCCGGCGCCGTCCTGGGTGGCCCGGGCCGGGCGGTTCATGATCCCGGCCACCGCCACCAACGCCTGGTATTTGCCGGCGTGGGTGAGCAGCGCGCGGCCGTTGACGTCGCCGATGGCGTACAGCCAGTCGTGCTCCGGGACCCGCATGGTGTCATCGACGCCCACGGTCTCCCCCGGGGCCAGCCCGACCGTCTCCAGCCCCAGATCCTCGGTGCGCGGCCGGCGACCGACCGCCACCAGCAGCTCCTCGGCCGCGATCTCGGTCCCATCGGACAGCATCAGGGTGAGCGTGCCGGCGGCGGGATCCCGGCGGGCGGCGGTCGCCTCGGCGCCGGTGCGGACGTCCACACCGTGCTCGGTGAGGGAGGCCTCCAGTTGCTCGCCGGCGAACGGCTCCTCACCGGGCAGTAGCCCGGGCAGCGCCTCAATCAGCGTCACCCGGGAGCCGAGCGAGGCCCAGGCCTGAGCCAGTTCACAGCCCACGGCGCCGCCGCCGAGCACCGTCAGCCGGACCGGTACCCGGTGGGCGGTAGTGGCCTGGCGGTTCGTCCACGGGGCGATCTCGGACAGTCCGGCCACCGGCGGGATGGCCGCGCCGCTGCCCACGGCGAGGATGACCGCGCGGCGGGCGGCGAGCGCCTCGTCGCCGACGCGTACCCGGCGCTCGCCCTCCAGCCGGGCATGGCCGCGAAGGAGGCGGATGCCGCGATCGGTGACCCAGGGGAGCTGCACGGCGTCGTCCAGGCTGTGGATGACCTCATCCCGGCGGCCCAGCACCACCTGCGGGTCAAGCTGGCCGGTGACGGCTTCGCGGGCGCCGGGAACCCGGTTGACCTCGGCCAGCAGCTCGGCCGGGCGCAGGAGCGCCTTGGAGGGCATGCAGGCCCAGAAGGCGCACTCCCCCCCAATCAGCTCCTGCTCGACCAGGGCCACGTCCAGACCCTCCCGGGCCAGCGATCCGGCGCACACCTCCCCGGCGGGACCGGCCCCAATGACAATGGCGTCGTGCTCGGTCACTGAACCGGACGCTACCCGTCCGGCGGCTACTTCACCTCACGCAGCCGGCCGGTCTCCACCTCGTAGACGAACCCGCGGACCGCGTCCCTGCGGGGAATGAACGGCGAGGCGGCGATTCGGTTGATCGACTGGCGGACATCGGCGTCAAGGTCGGTGAAGGCCTCGGCCGCCCAGGGCGGCCTGACCCCGGTGTCCTGCTCAATTCCAGTTCGGAACTCGTCGTCGGAGAAGCTGAGCATGCCGCAGCCGGTGTGGTGAATGAGGATGATCTCCTCGGTCCCGAGCAGCCGCTGGGAGATGGCCAGCGAGCGGATGGCGTCGTCGGTGACCACACCCCCGGCGTTGCGGATGACATGGGCATCGCCCTCGGTCAGCCCCAGGATGCCGTAGATGTTGAGCCGGGCGTCCATGCAGGCCACCACGGCCACCTTCCGGGCCGGCGGGACCGGCAGATCCCCGTGGTCGAAGGACGAGGCGTAGCTCTCGTTGTTGGCCAGCAGCTCATCGGTGGTGCTCACGGGGCTCTCCTTTGATGGGGTTGCCCGCCGCACGGTAGCGAAGTCCACTGATCTTGTTGAGTTACTGGTTGCGGGTAGCGTGGCGGAGGTGACCGCTTCCCTGTCCAGCGCCGCCGGCCGGCAACAGCTCGTGCGTGACCTCGCCCTGGAGCTGCGCCGGCGCGTGGTCCCCAAGCTGGGGCAGGTGGCGGGGCGGCGGCATGACCGGGGGGGCGCCGGGGGCGACGTGACCTTTGCCATCGACTCGGTGGCCGAGGAGGCGCTGGCCGCCTTCGTCGCCGAGCGGGCCCCCGGCGTGGCCTGGTACTCCGAGGACCGCGGGCTGGTGTCGGCGACCGGTGCTGACCATGTGCTGGTGGTGGACCCGATCGACGGGACCCGACCGGCCCTGGCCGGGCTGGAGTCGGCCTGCGTGGCGGTGGCCCTGGCGCCGCTGGGCGACGGCGACCCGGTGCTGGGCGACGTGAGCGACGCGTGCGTGGCCGAGATCAAGTCCGGCCACCTGTTCGTGGCCTCGGCCGGGGAGGGGCTGGTGGAATCCTCACGGCCGGCGGCCCTGAGCGCCAACCGGGATCTGAGCCGAATGTTCTGGGGCTACGGCTTCCGCGGCCGTCCCGCCCGGGCGACCGCCGAATTGCTCGCCGATCTGATCGATGCCTCCTCGGTGGGCGGTGGGACGTTTGAGCTGGGCTCGCAGGCGTTCGTGATGACCCGGGTGGTGACCGGGCAGCTCGACGCGGTGATTGAGGTGGGATCGCGGATGATCGATGAGGTCCCGGCCCTGCGGAGCGAGTTTGAGCGCATCGGTGGCGGCCATGTGCTCAACAACTCGCCCTATGACATCGCCGCTCCCTGGCTGTGCCTGCGTGAGGCCGGGGGCGTGATCACCGACGGCTGGGGGCGCTCGTTGGAGGACCGCCGGCTGCTCGGCACCGGACACGAGTTTCAGATGTCGTCGATTTCGGCCGCCAACGCCGAGCTGCACGCGCAGCTGGTGGCGGCAGTCGACGCCGGGATCACGCGTGTGCGAAGTTTGTGGACATGATGCGCCGGTTATCGTCTGGGGGCCCTGATGTCGCCTGAGTCCGACACCCCGCTCGTCCTCGTCTCCAACCGGGGGCCGGTCACCTTCCAACCGAACGGCGAGATCAAACGCGGCACCGGGGGCCTGGTGACCGCGCTGATCGGCCTGGCCTCGCATCGTCCGGTGACCTGGGTGGCCTCGGCCATGACCGACGAGGACGTGGCCCAGGCCGAGCAGAACAACGGCAAGCCGTTTCCCGTGCGCGCCCCGGAGGGCGAGGAGTACCGGGTCAAGCTCGTCGCCTCAGACCCCAACGCCTACGACGGCTTCTACAACATCATCGCCAACCCCCTGCTCTGGTTCATCCAGCACTATCTGTGGGACCTGAGCAACGCACCGGACATCCGGCGCAATGAGACCGAAGCGTTTGAGTTCGGCTACAACGCGGTCAACGAGGACCTGGCCCGCGCCGTGCTCGACGAGGTCCACGACCTGGAGAAGCCGGTCGTGATGGTCCATGACTACCACCTGTACACGCTCCCGGGCCTGATCCGGAGAGAGCGGCCGGACGCGTTCCTGCACCACTTCGTCCACATCCCGTGGAGCCAGTCGGATTCCTGGCGGGTCCTGCCCAAGGTCATCCGCAACGAGATCTACGAGGGGATCCTGTCCAACGACATCATCGGGTTTCACACGGTCTCCTATCGCAACAACTTCCTGCAGTGCTGCCGGGACCTGATGGGCTACGAGGTCGACTTCGACGGCGGGGTGGTGCACTGCAACGACCGCGAGGTGTGGGTGCGGGCCTATCCCCTGCCGATCGACGCCGGGGCCGTGCAGGCGGTGGCCCGCCGACCGCGCGTGGGCGAGTTTGAGGCCGAGCTGCTGCGCCGCCGCCGGGACCACCTCATCCTCCGCGTCGACCGGGCCGACCTGTCCAAGAACGTGCTCCGGGGATTCAGCGCCTTCGACACGTTCCTGGAGCAGCACCCGGAATTCCGGGAGCGGGTGACGTTCATCGCCCAGCTGATGCCGTCCCGGACAGACGTGCCGGAGTACGCCGAGTACCTGGAGCGGATCGAGGCCGTGGTGGCCGTCGTCAACCACCGCCATGGCTCCCCGGACTGGATGCCGATCCAGCTCAAGCTGCGCGACGACCTGGAGGAGGCGGTGGCCGCCTACAAGCACTACGACGTGCTGATGGTGAACGCCATGTTCGACGGGATGAACCTGGTCGCCAAGGAGGGCCCGATGGTCAACGAGCGGGCCGGCGTCTCGGTGCTGTCGGAGAACACCGGAGCTCACGAGGAGCTCGGCGAGTACGCCCTGTCGGTCAACCCGTTCGACATCCAGGAGCTGGCCGACTCGCTCCACGCCGCCCTGACCATGGACCCGGACGAGCGTCGCCGCCGGCATGAGGGCCTGATCTCAATCGTCACCCGGCGCGACCCGGGCGACTGGATCGACGAACAGCTGTCCGATATCCGGGCCAAGGAGCGGTCGCTGGAGGCGTCCTCGGCGGAGTAGTCGCCGGCCCGGCCGTTGCGGCGTCGCGGCGTCGCGGCGTCGCGGCGTCGCGGCGCCCCGCGGTTCGCGCCCGCCGACGGCCGCCGCACCGGCCCGGGGGGCGATGAATGCGGATTCACTCGCACCCCCTGCGAGTGAATCCGCAAAGTTGGCTCCGCGGAGTGGTGACCGGCGCGCCCTGGCCAGCCGGTCCAGCGCCACCCGCTATAGTCGGCCGCCGCCGCCTGGCCCCTACACCGATCTCCGTATGACCAGCCAACCTCGCCTCTACGACCTGATGCTCGTCCTCTCCAGCACGGCTGACGACGAGCGCCGAGCCAAGATCCTGTCCGATGTGGAGTCTCTGATCACCACTGCCGACGGGACCGTGGAGCGCCAGGACGATTGGCACACGCGGCCGCTCGCGTTTGAGATCCGCCACCAGAAGGACGGCGAGTACCACCTGCTTCAGTTCACCGGCCCCACGTCGCTGCTGGAGACGCTGTCGCACAACCTGCGGATCGACGACGCCGTTCTGCGCTTCCGGATCATCAAGGTCCTGCCGGGCACGCCGCCGCCGCCGGAGTCGCCTCCGCCGGTGGTCGCCGGTGCGCCGGCCGGTGCGCCCGCCGCCGGGCCGCCCGCCGAGGACTGACCCCAGGGCCCGCGGCGCGGGCGCAGCTCGCGCCAGCCGACCTCAACCGTGCTTCGACCCGCCCTGCGGTCGGACCGAGGTGTGACGAAACCGTCACGTTCCCGGCACAAGCGTGCCAACACCGAATCGATTCATCCAATTTCCGCCGTCGTGGGCGGGTTGCCATCCGCGGCGCCCATAGACTCGATTGCGAGCTTCCAAAGCGTCTGAGAAAGGAGCCATTCAATGGCTGGAGGCAACATCAACCGGGTCGTTCTGACCGGCAATCTCACCCGTGATCCGGAGCTTCGCTCCACCCCCAGCGGCACCCCGGTGTGCTCGCTGCGCCTCGCCTGCAACGGCCGGCGGCGCAACAACGAGACGAATCAGTGGGAGGACGCGCCCAACTACTTCGACATCACTGTCTGGGGTGCCCAGGGCGAGAACTGCCACCGCTACCTGAGCAAGGGCCGCGGCGTGGCCATCGATGGGCGTCTGCAGTGGCGCGAGTTCACCGACAAGGACGGCAACAAGCGCCAGGCGGTTGATATCGTCGCCGAGAACGTGCAGTTCCTCGGCGGGCGTGATGACGCCGGAAATGGGAACGGGTTCTCCAGCAGTCCCCGTGCGACGGAGAGCGACGTCCCCATTGACACGGGCGACTTCGAACGGACGCCCGTCGGAGCTGGCGCGGACGAGGACATCCCGTTCTGACGACGATAAACGAACACACACGCTAGGCTGGTCTCCGTGGCAAAGCAACGCAGAAGGCCGGTACGCCGGCGCGATCGCAAGGGCGGGCCGACATCGACCCGTCGTAAGTCGTGCCCGTACTGCCGTGAAAAGGTCGAGCAGGTCGACTACAAGGACATCTCCATGCTGCGCCGGTTCATCTCGGACCGGGGCAAGATCCGTTCTCGGCGGATCACCGGAGCGTGCCGCCGGCATCAGAGCCAGGTGGCCCGGGCGATCAAGCGGGCCCGTGAACTTGCGTTGCTGCCGTACGTCGCCGAGGGCAGCGGGGATCATCGCGGTGGCCGCGGCGACCGTGACCGTGACCGCGACCGCGATCGGTAGGCGGAGGTCCGGGATGCCGCAGGCGATCCTGCTTGAAGACGTCGACGCGCTGGGCGAGAAGGGCACCGTGGTCGATGTGTCGGCCGGGTACCTGCGCAACTATCTGCAGCCGCGCAAGTTGGCCGAGCCGGCGACGGAGTCGTCGATCCGGGTGGCCCAGCGCCGCCAGGAGAACGCCGAGCGGGTGCTGCGCGAGGCCGAGGAGCGCTCCCGGGAGAGTGCGGCGGTGCTCGGGCGGACGGTGCTCACCATCGCTCAGCAGGCCGGAGACGACGGCCGGCTGTTCGGCTCGGTGACGACCCAGGACATCGCCGATGCCATCCGCGACGCGCGGGGTATCCGGATTGACCGCCGGAAGGTCCATCTGGATGAGCCGATCCGGAATGTCGGCACGTACATGGTTGTGGTTGAGATCGCCGACGATGTGACCGCGGCGGTCAAGACCATGGTCGTCGCCGCCTAGCGGAGTTCGCGTCCCCATCGGCGGGGCAGCCCGCCTGGCGCACGCCGGCGGGCGCTGGCGAGATGTGACGTCGTCGGCCCCCGTCCCGAGTGCGCCAGAGACGAACACTCCACTGCCGGTGGGGCGGCACCGCGGCGGCGACGCCCGGCCCCTGGCTGCCGCAGGACCTGCGGGCGGGAGGCGCGCTTGCTTGAGCGCGGGCCGCGACGGAAGCGGCGCCGGCCCAGTGGGTGCCGGCCCAGTGGGTGCCGGCCCGGGGTGCCGATGTGCCCGGTGGACGCCGGCCCGGTGGGCGCTGGCGCGGTGCTCGCGCGGTGCGGTGGGTCCGGGTGGCGGCTGGGCATGGCCGGGGCAGCCGCGCCCGTCCGTCCGACGGGTCCGTCCGTCACGTCGACGGACGATGCTGGCCAATTCGTCGAGCCGCCGAAAACGAAAGCCCGCTGCGTGCGGGTTCAACCGAAGCGCCGCCGCCGGAGCGAAACCTAGACTCGCAGAGCCCGTGAGCGCCGTCCAGAACATCGCCGTTCCGCCCCACAACCTGGAGGCCGAGAAGTCGGTGCTGGGAGCAGTGCTGCTTGACGAACGCCACCTGCACTCGCTGCTGGTGGAGGAGCAGCTGCGGCCCGAGCACTTCTACCGGGAGCAGCACGGCGCGGTGTTTGCGGCGATGCTGGAGCTCTACGAGGGCGACAACAAGATCGACCACCTGACCGTGGCCGAGAAGCTGCGCCAGCACGGCAAGCTGGAACAGGTCGGCGGCCCGGCGACGATCGACGAGCTGGCCGGATGGGTGCCGGCCGCCGGGCATGCGCGGGAGTACGGCCGGATCGTCCATGACAACGCCAAGCTGCGGGCGCTGCTCACCACCTCGTATGAGATCCAGGCGAGCGTGCTGTCCCGGGAGGCGCCGGCCCGGGAGCTGGTGGAGCGGGCCGAGCGGTCGGTGCTGGAGGTGGCCACCGACGACCGGCAGAAGAAGATCCGGTCGATCGCCGACATCCTCCATGAGGAGACCGACAAGCTGCACCGCCTGTCGGTGGCCAAGACGGCCCTCACCGGCACCCCGTCCGGGTTCAAGGATCTGGACGAGAAGACCGGCGGGTTTCAGCCCGGCAACCTGATTATCCTGGCCGCGCGCCCGTCGATGGGCAAGTCGGCGCTGGTCACCAACATGGCGGAGAACGCCGCGTTGGCCGGCCGGGCCATCGCCCTGTTCTCGCTGGAGATGTCCGAGTCCGAGCTCGCCCAGCGCTTCGTCGCCTCTCAGGCGCGGATCAAGGGTGAGGACCTGCGCCGGGGCAAGGTGGCCTCCGAGCGCTGGCCGAAGATCCTGGAGGCCTGCGACCGCCTGGCTCAGGCGCCCCTGTTCGTCGACGACTCCTCGGACACCGGCGTGCTGGAGGTGCGGGCCAAGTCCCGGCGACTCCACGCCCAGGTCCCGGACGGGCTGGGGCTGATCATCATCGACTACCTGCAGCTGATGCGCCATGAGGGCCACGTGGAGAGCCGGGTGGAGCAGGTGGGCCAGATCAGCCGCGGGCTCAAGGGCCTGGCCCGGGAGCTCAACGTCCCGGTCATCGCCCTGTCTCAGCTCAGCCGAGCGGTGGAGCAGCGGGGCAAGGAGGACAAGAAGCCGATCCTGTCCGACCTGCGGGAGTCCGGCCAGATTGAGCAGGACGCCGACCTGGTCATGTTCATCTACCGCGACGAGTACTACAACCAGGACTCCGAGCGCGAGGGCGAGGCCGACATCATCATCGCCAAGCACCGCAACGGTCCCATCGGCGAGGTGGTGCTCACCTTCCAGAAGGAGTATCCGAAGTTCGCCAACTACGCCGGGGAGCGGTTTGCGCCGTGAGCCGGCCGGCCAGCCATCGTCACCGGAGGCCCCTGGCGCCATGAGCACCGACTGCGCGTTCGATCTCTGCGACGGCTCCGGGTTCATCTTCGATCTGGAGACAAACACCGCCTTTGACTGCCGGTGCCGGGCGCAGCGCCAGGCGCGCGCCCGGGCCCGCCACCTGTCGGCGGTCATTCCCCGGCGTTACCGGGACGTGTCCTTTGACCGCCCGCCGGTGACCGACATCGATCCAGCGATCGTCGCCGCCACCCGCCGGTTCGCGCAGACGATCGACGCCCAGCTCGACGGCGGCCGCGGCCTGTGGTTCATGGGCCCGCCGGGCACCGGCAAGACGACGCTGGCCATGCTCGTCTCCAAGGCGGCCTCGGATGCCGGCCGCACCGTCGCCATCTACTCCCTGCCGCGCCTGCTCAACGAGATCCGGGACACCCACCGGGCCGAGCGGTCCCATATTGAGCTGCTGGACCGCCTCACCGAGGTCGACCTGCTGCACATCGACGATGTCGGCGCCGAGCGGTCCACCGACTGGGTCCTGGAGGAGCTGTACTCCATCGTCAACGCCCGGTATGAGGATCAGCGATCAATGGTGATCACCACCAACATCCTGGACCGCGAAGCCCTGTGCGAGCAGGTCACCGCCCGCACCGTGTCCCGGCTGACCGAGATGTGCGACGAGCTCCCGCTCCTCGGTCATGACCACCGCATGGATCTGCGCACCGCCTGATCCGACGCGGGCGAGCGGCACCGCGGGGGCGATCCGCCGGCACCGCGGGGGCGATCCCCCGGCACCGCCCGGTAGCGAGTTTGTGCCCGGTTAGCAGGAAGTTTCCGACCGCTTAGCCCGTCCCTGGGGCTAACACAAAACGCGCACTGGAACAATCGACCGTCGACAGCTTACGCCTACCTTATGCCAGGTCGGTCCGTCGGCGTGGGCACCGGGGACAGGCCCGAGCGCACATCCCCCATCTGACCTCACCGGAGTCTCGACGAGATGACGACTGACTTGACGCTGCCCGGCGGGCTCCTGCCGGACCCCAGCCAGCTGCCCGATGCCCCCGGAGGCCGCGCGGAGCGGACGACCTGGCCGGCCCCGGACCGGACGCTGCTGGACATCTTCGCTGCCACGGTCAAGACCGGGGGCGACCGTCCGGCGATTGAGGCCCCGGACGGCCGGCTCACCTACGCCGGCCTGGCCGACGCCGCCGAGGAGCTGGCCGGACGGCTGCGTCGCCAGGGCGTGGGGCCGGGCGACCGGGTGGGAGTGCAGGCGCCGAGTGGCACCGCGGAGCTCTACGTGGCCATCCTGGGAGCCCTCCGGGCCGGCGCCGCCTACGTCCCCGTCGACGCCGACGATCCCGCGGCCCGGGCGCACCAGATCTTTGAGGAGGCAAAGGTGTGCGCGGTGGTCGGTGCCGGGTTGGAGCTCACCTGGCGGGCTCCCACCGGCGGC
Organism: uncultured Solirubrobacteraceae bacterium; assembly: GCA_963753235.1. Classification (GTDB taxonomy): domain Bacteria; phylum Actinomycetota; class Thermoleophilia; order Solirubrobacterales; family Solirubrobacteraceae; genus Palsa-465. Next base: position 940,935 of record CAVWBJ010000004.1, read on the forward strand.
CGCAGTGGCCGTCCCGGGCCCGAGGACGACGCCTGGGTCATCTTCACCTCCGGATCGACCGGCACTCCCAAGGGCGTCGCGGTCACCCACCGGGCCGCCGCCGCCTTCATCGACGCCGAGTCCCGCCTCTGGCACGTCCGGCCTGAGGACCGGGTGCTGGCCGGGCTGTCGGTGGCCTTCGATGCCAGCTGCGAGGAGATGTGGCTGGCCTGGGGGCACGGAGCCGCCCTGATCCCGGCGCCGCGCCAGCTGGTGCGCTCCGGGATGGAGCTGGGACCGTGGCTGGCCGAGCGCGGGGTGACCGTCATCTCCACCGTCCCCACGCTGGCCGCCATCTGGGATGACGCCGCGCTCCACGGGGTCCGACTGCTCATCCTGGGTGGCGAGGCGTGCCCGGATCCGCTGGCGTGGCGGCTGGCGGCCAACCGAGAGGTGTGGAACACCTACGGCCCCACCGAGGCGACGGTGGTGTCCACCGCCACCCGCCTGCGGCCCGGCCAGCCGGTGACCATCGGCGAGCCGCTGCCCGGCTGGGAGACGGCGGTCATCGACGACCAGGATGAGCTGGTCGCTCCCGGCGAGCCGGGAGAGCTGGTGATCGGCGGCGTCGGGCTCGGTCGCTACCTGGACGAGGCGCTGGATCGCCGGCGCTTCGCCCCGCTGCCCGCGCTCGGCTGGGCCCGGGCCTACCGGACGGGCGACATCGTCCGCCGGACAGCGACCGGTCTGGAGTACGTGGGCCGCCGCGACCATCAGGTGAAGATCGCCGGGCGGCGCATCGAGCTGGGGGAGATCGACGCCCAGCTGGCCGCCGTCCCCGGCGTCCGGGCCGCCTGCACGCTCGTCCGGGAGACCGCGGCCGGCAACCGGCTGCTCGTCGGCTACACGTCCGGGGCGGCCGAGCCGAAGGCCATCCGGGCGGCGCTGACTCAACGCATGCCGGCCAGCCTGGTGCCGCTCATCGTCCATCTGGCTGAGCTGCCCGTCGCCACCTCGGGCAAGGTCAACCGCAGCGCGCTCCCTTGGCCGCCGCCCCCCGGCACCACCGGAGGAGACGCTCCGGCCGGGACCGCCCTGACCGGCACCGAGGCCTGGCTGGGGGAACGCTGGCGCGAGCAGCTGGGTCCGGTGGCCATCACTGCCGACAGCGACTTCTTCGCCCTGGGCGGCAGCTCGCTGGCCGCCGCCAAGCTGACCTCCGATCTGCGCGAGCGCTATCCGGCCCTGGCCGTGGCCGACATCTACAACCATCGGCGCCTGGGCGAGCTGGCCCGGCGGCTTGACTCCCTCGGCGGCCGGCGAGATGCCGCTCCCGCCGCCGTCGCCGGTGACCGTCGCACCTGGGGCGCGTCGCAGCTGCTCGGGGCCCTGATGGTCTTGGCCAGCGCCGCCCCGCAGTGGGTTCTCGGCATCCTGGCGTTCGATCGGATCATGCCCGGCCACTTCGGGCCCCAGGTCGGCTGGGGCTGGCTCATCGCCGGCTGGGTGCTGTTCTCCAGCCCCCTGGCCCGCCCGCTGGTCATGCTCCCCGCCCGCCGGCTCCTGCTCGGTGACCTGCGCCCGGGTCGGTATCCCCGCAACAGCTGGCTGGCCAGTCGGCTGTGGTTTGTGGAACGGCTGGCCGAAAGCTTCCGTTCCGACGTGTTTGCCGGGACGCCCTGGGCGGCCAGGTTCGCCCGGTACGCGGGCCATGCCGTCGGCGTGGGCGCCAACCTGGCCACGCTGCCGCCCAGCACCGGGCTGGTGACGATCGGCGAGGGCGCCACCATCGAGGGCGACGTCGACCTGCACGGCTGGTACATCGACGGCAACGAGCTGGTGGTGGGAGCGATCACCGTCGAGGCCGGAGCCCGCATCGGCGGGCGCACCCTGCTCATGCCCGGATCCCATGTCGGTGCCGGTGCCGAGGTGGAAGCCGGCAGCGTGGTCAGCGGGTCCGTTCCCGCCGGTGAGCGCTGGGGCGGATCGCCGGCCCGGCGAATCGGCCGCGCCGGCGAGCGGTGGCCGGCGGAACCTCCGTCCGCCGGCGGCCGGCCGTGTCTGTGGAAGACGATGTTCCTCGGCGGATTCCTTTTCCGCAGCCTGCTGGCGCTCATCTCGGCCGTACCGAGCGTGCTGCTGCTGCTGGCGGTCAGCGACCACCGCCACCCGGGGAGCGAGACCCTCACGCTGCTGAGGCTGTCCCCGGCACTGGCCGCCCTGTTCGTCATCTCAGAGGCCCTGGTGGTGGCGGTCGGCACGCGGCTGGTGTCCGGTCTGATCAAGCCGGGCTGGCAGCCGGCATTCGGGGCCACCGGCTGGGCCATGTGGTTCACCGACGGGCTGCTCGACGCCAGCCGCAGCACCCTGTTCCCGGTCTACGCCACGGTGTACACCCGCTGGTGGCTGCGCCTGGCCGGCCTCCGGGTCGGCCGCCGGGCCGAGGTATCCACCGCGGCCGGCCTCAACCACCTCTCCTCCTTCGGCGAGACCAGCTTCGCCACCGACGACGTGGCGTTCCTGCACGGCCGGGCGCGCCACGGGTGGCTGTACGTCGCCCCCATCTCGGTCGGCGACCGCAGCTTCCTCGGAAACGGCGCCATTCTGGAGGCCGACACCCACGTCGGCGACGAGAGCCTGATCGGACTGCTGACGACAGCGCCGGCCAACGGTGGCGACGGAACGTCCTGGCTGGGCATGCCGGCCCTGGAGCTCCCGCGGCAACGGCAGTGCGCCGACCCGGCACTCACCACCCAGCCGAGCCGGAGGCGGATCGCCGCCCGCGCCGCCACCGAGCTGGTCCGGATCCTGCTCCCCACCAGCGTCTCGGTGGCGCTGGCGGCGCTCATGTTCGACGGGTTGGACCGTGCCGCAGCCACCGGCCTGTGGCTGATGCTCGTCCTGGCGCCGTTGGCGCCGATCGCCGCCGGAACCCTTGCCACCGCGGTGACCATTGCCGTCAAGTGGATCCTCATGGGCCGCTACCAGCCCGGAAACCACCCGCTGTGGTCGTTCTTTGTCTGGCGCGACGAGATCGTCAACAGCTGCCAGGAGATGCTGGCCGGCGCCATGCTGCTCAACGCGGCCCTGGGCACGCCCCTGATGCCGATCTACCTCCGGGCCATGGGAGCCAGGGTGGGACGGGACGTGTGGTGCGAGACGCTCAACATCACCGAGTTCGATGTGGTGGAGATCGCCGACGGAGCGGTGGCCAACCGCTACTCGGTGATTGAGACCCACCTGTTCCACGACCGGGTGATGCAGGTCGGCGCCGGTCGGCTCGGCCGGGGCGCCACGCTCGGCCCGTACAGCACGATGCTGCCCGACACCGAGATCGGGGACGGCTGTGCCGTCGGCGGGCGGTCGATCGTGATGCGCGGCGAGCGGCTCCCGGCCCACACCCGGTGGCACGGTGCGCCGGTCATCGCGGTCTGACGCACCTCCGCGCGAGCCGGGCCCCGAACCGCATCTGCAGCTGGTCGACGCCCGGGCGTACGGGGTGGATGAGGCCGGGCTGCGCCGCCTGGCCCGGGTCTGGCCGGCCGCGGAGGGCGCCAGCCGCACCTCCCGCTCCTACGCGTTTCCGTACGCGGCGGTGGCCTGGCACTCCGACCGCGTCGGCGTCGACATTGAGCGGATCGTCCCCTGCGACCAGCGCTTCGGCCGGTCGATCTGCACCCCGGGAGAGGCCAGAGCCGCGCCCTGGCAGAGCGCCGCGCAGATCATCTCGCTGTGGTCAAGCAAAGAGGCGCTGGCCAAGGCCCTGGGGGAGGCCCTGGAGCACGACCCGCGGAGGTTGGAGTCACCGATGACCTGGCAGCAGGGCGCCGCCGGACGCTGGCGAGCGCGCCCGGCGCCGGCGCCGGAGGGACACGTGGCCTGGATCTGCTGGCGGTCCGCCGACAGCGCCCTACACTGGACTGCGGCATGCCCGGAATCGTGATTGTGGGCGCCCAATGGGGCGACGAGGGAAAAGGCAAGATCACCGACCTGCTGGCCGAGCAGGCCGACGCCGTGGTGCGCTTTCAGGGTGGCAACAACGCCGGCCACACGATCGTCCGCAACGGGACGACGTACAAGCTCCACCTCATGCCCTCGGGCATCCTGCATGCCGGGAAGCTGTGTGTGATCGGCAACGGCGTGGTCGTCGACCCCAAGGTGCTCACCGACGAACTGGATGAGCTGCGGCGCCGCGGCGTGGACACGCGGGGGCTGCGCATCTCGGCCAACGCCCACCTGATCATGCCGTACCACATGATGCTGGACCACGCCGGTGAGGCGAAGCTGGGCAAGCTGGAGATCGGCACCACCCGGCGCGGAATCGGCCCCTGCTACGCCGACAAGGCCGCTCGCCTGGGCATCCGGGTCCAGGACCTGCTTGACGAGAAGATCCTCAAGAAGAAGATCGTGGCCGCGCTTGACCCCAAGCGGTTGTCCCTGCGCCCCTACGCCAAGGATCCACGGCTGGACCTGCAGTCGATGACCGACGAATACCTCACCTACGGACATGTCCTGGAGCCGTACATCGCCGACACCTCACGGCTGGTGCTGCAGCGCCTGGATCAGGGGGAGACGGTGCTGTTTGAGGGCGCTCAGGGGGCGCTGCTGGACATCGACCATGGCACGTATCCGTTCGTCACCTCCTCCAACCCGGTGGCCGGCGCGGCGTGCATCGGCGCCGGCGTCGGTCCCAAGGACATCGACGAGGTGTGGGGCGTCACCAAGGCCTACGGCACCCGGGTGGGCGCTGGGCCCTTCCCCACCGAGCTGGACGGACCGCTCGCCGACGAACTGCGGGAGCGCGGCGGTGAGTACGGGACCACCACCGGCAGGCCGCGGCGGGTGGGCTGGATCGACCTGGTGGCGCTGCGCTACGCCGCCCGCCTCAACTCGCTGACCGCGCTGGCCGTCACCAAGCTCGACGTCCTGTCCGGAATGGATCCCCTCCGCGTGTGCGTGCGCTACCGGGGCGCCGAGGGTGCGGAGTTCGACCACTTCCCCTTCCACCAGACGGTGCTCCACCACGCGGCCGGCGAGTACATCGAGATGCCCGGCTTCCGCGAGGACATCACCGAGTGCCGCTCTGAGCATGATCTGCCCGAGGCAGCGCGCGACTACCTGCGCTTCATCGCTGACTTTGTGGGGGTGCCGATTGCCCTGATCGGCGTGGGCCCCGGCCGCGAGCAGGTCATCCGGACCGAGGCCGCCCAGGGGATGGCGGCCGGCGGAGCCGGCGTGGACCACCGCGCGGTCAGCGCCGGCTGACGCCGGCGGTCAGCGCCACCGCTCTATCACGTCCTCGTCGCCCACCCGCCGCACCGGACGGCCGGGCACGCCCATGACCACCTCCCGGGGGGCCACATCGCCCACCACCACCGCCCCGGCGGCGATGAACGCCTCCTCGCCGATGACGGCGCCCGGCGTGAGCACGGCGCCACCGCCGATCCGGCAGCCGCGGCGGAGGACCGGCCCGCGCGGCGCCTGTCCGCGAGCGTGACGACCCATGGTGTCGTCGTTGGTGGTGACCACGCCTGGCCCCAGAAAGACGTCGTCCTCCACGATGCTGCCCGCGGTCACGTAGACGAGCGTCTGGATGGAGACCCGCTCCCCGACGCAGACGTCGAAGTCGACGGTGGAGCCCCGGCCGACCACCGTGCCGGCCCCCACCGTGGCCCGCTCCCGCACATGGGCCTGATCGCCGACAATCACGCCGGGGCCGATCCGCGCGCCGGCATAGACGACCGCCCCGGCACAGACGGTGGCCCCCTCCTGAAGCACCAGTTCGGCCACCGCCCCCACCGCGCTGGACCCGGCGCGCAGCCGGGGCCGCTTGCCGAGCACGGCGCCCGGCTCAATCAGGCAGTCGGCACCGATGATGCTGCCGGACAGGATGACGGCGGTGGAGGAGACCGTGGTGCGGGCACCGATGCGCACTCCGGGATGAACGACCGCACCGGGCTCCAGCACGACGTCGGCCCCCAGCTCCGCAGCTGGCGAGACAAATGCACCGTCCGCGCGCAGGCGGGGCGGCTCAGCCTCCGCGGCCACTGACCCTCCCGACCCGCAACGAGGATTGGAGCGCCTCCAGGACGCGGACCACGCGCAGCCCACTGGCCCCGTCGGACTGCGGCGGACGGCCGGTCCGGATCGACTCCACAAAGTGCTCGCACTCGGCCCGCAGCGGCTCGATATTGGGAATCGGCGGCGAGAACGAGCCCCCGCTACGGGTGATGTACTCACCGTAGCCGTGGGCGTCCTCATCGAAGCCCTTGTCGTAGACGGTGAGCTTGCGCTCCAGCGCCATGTCGTCAAAGGTGGCCATCCGCCGGGAGCCGACGACGGTGAACCGCCGCTCCTTGTGGGGGTCCAACCAGGACAGGTGCAGGTGCGCGGTCAGTCCGGACGGAAAACGCAGGAAGCAGAACACCACGTCCTCCACCCCGGACCGGACGTAGGACTCTCCGTGCGCCACCGCCTCGGTCGGCTCCTCGCCGGCCAGGTAGAGGAGCACCGACACGTCGTGGGCGCCCAGGCTCCACAGGGCGTTCTCGTCAGCCCGCAGCTTGCCCAGGTTGAGCCGGTTGCCGTAGATGTAGAAGATCTCGTCGCCCAGTTCACCGGCGTCGGTCAGCTGCTTGAGGTGACGCACCCCCGGGTGGTACTCCAGCAGGTGGCCCACCATGAGCACCCGCCCGGCGGCGCCGGCGGCGGCCACGGCGCGCTCGGCGTCGGCGGCCGTGAGGGCCAGGGGCTTCTCGACGAAGCAGTGCTTGCCCGCCTCCAGCGCCCGGACGGCGAGGTCGGCATGTGTGGGAACCGGGGTGGCGAGCACCACCGCGTCCAGCGCCGGATCGGCGAGCAGCTCGTCCACCTCCCCGGCCGGGGACGCGGCCGGGAACAGCCGCGCCAGCCGGTCGCGCGCCGCCGGATCGGCATCGCACAGGTAGGCCAGCTCGCAGCCGGGGATGGCGGAGAAGTTGCGGGCGAGGTTCGGCCCCCAGTAGCCGAGACCCACCACGCCGACACGAAGGTTCTCGGCGCTCACTGCGCCAGGAGTCTAAGCGCGTCGACGACGCGGGCACCGGCGTGGCCATCGCCGTAGACAGGCGGCGCGGTGGCGGGACGGGGGCGATCCAGGGCGGCGACCGCCGCCCCGGCATCGAGGTCAACGAGCAGGTTCCAGCCCAGGTCGACGGTCTCGGTCCACTCGGTGTTGGCCCGCATCGTGATACACGGAACCCCGGCCAGGTAGGCCTCCTTCTGCAGTCCGCCGGAGTCGGTCAGCACCGCGCGGGCGTGGCAGAGCAGGGCGGTCAGCTCGAAGTAGCCCAGCGGCTCGGTCACGGTGATGCCGGGCGCCTGCTCCAGGCGCTCCAGCAGGTCGCCGGCGCGCAGGCGCTCAGCCGTGCGCGGATGCAGGGGAAGGACGACGGGCAGGGGGATCGCCTCCAGCACCTCCAGCAGCCGAGCCAGCCGAGCCGGATCGTCGACGTTCCCGGCCCGGTGAGCGGTGGCCAGGACATATTCGCCGGGCACCAGGCCGCGCTCCCGGACCAGGTCAGGCCGGTCCCGCGCCTGCGGCTGTATGGCGAGCGCGGTATCGACCATGACGTCGCCGACGTGCTCGGCGTGCCCAGCCACCGCCTCACGGTCCAGGTTGGCCATCGCCCCGTCGGTGGAACACAGCAGCAACGCGCTGGCGTGGTCAACCAGGACGCGGTTGAGCTCCTCGGGCATGGTGCGATCAAACGAGCGCATGCCGGCCTCGACGTGCGCCACCGGGACGCCCGCCTGGGCGCCGGCGAGCGCGCCGGCCAGGGTGGAGTTGGTGTCGCCGTAGACGAGGACAGCCGCCGGCTGGACCGTGTCCACCACCGGCCCCAGGGCGGCCAGCATCCGAGCGGTCTGCGAGCTGGCCGAGCCGAGGGCGATTCCCAGCTCCTGGTCCGGCGCCGGCAGTCCGAGCTCGGCGAAGAAGACCGCCGACAGCCGATCGTCGAAGTGTTGCCCGGTGTGGACGAGGATCTCCTGGTGGTGGCGGCGCAGGTGGGGGAAACCGCCGCAGCCTTGATGAACTGCGGGCGGTTGCCGATGACGGTGAGGACCTTCACAACGCTGGACGGGTGCCCGCTCCGGTCAGGCCCGGATCTGAGCCCGGATGCGATCGGCCACGGCGGCTGCCGTGCGTTCGGTCACCGGACCGGGGCCGGCAAAGGTGTGGTCGTCGACGGCGATCACCGGCATGACCTCGCGGACGGTGGAGGCGAGGAAGATCTCGTCGGCCTGGAGGAGCTCGTCGAGCGAGCACGATTGCTCCACCGCCGCCGTGGCGTCAATCACCACCTGGCGGGTGATCGAGGCCAGGATGTGCTCGTCCAGCGGCGGCGTGCCCAGCGCGCCGGACTTGACCCAGAAGAGGGAGCTCGTCGGCGCCTCCAAGACCCGGCCGTGCGGAGTCACCAGCAGCGCCTCGTCGTAGCCGGCCTCCTGCGCCAGCCGCGAGGCGAGCATGTTGGCCGCGTAGGACAGTGACTTGATTCCGTCCAGGATCCGGGTGGGGGAGTAGGTGACCGACATCAGTCGCGCCCGGTCCGGGAGCGCGGTGAGCGGCTCGGTCATGAGCAGCCGCCGGCCACCCCGGGTGACGATCACGCGCAGGCACTGGTGATCCGGTCCCGGGCCGGCCTCGGCCAGCAGCCGGAAGGCGTCCGCGCGCACCCCCTCCAGATCGACCGGAAGTCGCAGGTTCCGGGCCGAGCGCTCCAGCCGGGCCAAATGCTCATCGAAGGCGAACGGCCGCCCGTCATAGACCCGGATGACCTCAAACGCGCCGTCGCCGCGCACCAACCCGTCGTCGGTGGCCGGGATCATCGCCTGGGCCACCGGCATGATCTCGCCATCCAGGGAGGCCAGCGAGGTGGCTCCGGTGGGACTCATGCCGGGAAGCCTAGATGGTCGCCCGCAGCCTCACTGCCGCCGCGCTGCCCATTCCGGGCGAGTCCACACCTCCGCCAACCGGACGATGGTGGCGGCCGCCGCTGCCATGTCCTGCACCGACGCCCACTCGCGCACCGAGTGAAACTCATGCCCGCCGGCGAAGATGTTGGGGGTGGGCAGCCCCATCTCGCTCAGCCGCGAGCCGTCGGTCCCGCCGCGGATGGGAATGCGCACCGGGGTCAGGCCTTCGGCGGCGATCGCCGCCTCGGCGGCATCGGCGATGAACGGCATGTCCTGGAGGTACTGGTGCATGTTGCGGTACTGGCGGTGCACGTCCAGTCGCAGCTCGGCTCCGGCCGCCGCCTGCACGACCGTGCGCGCCGTACGCTCAAACAGCGCCAGGTGCTCGGCCAGCAGTTGCTCGTCGAAGTCGCGCACAATCGCCCGGATCTGAGCCTCGCCGGCGGTGCCGGTGAGCTCATAGGGGTGAATGAACCCCTCGCGGCCGGACGTCGTGTCAGGAGTCAGGCGATCCGCCGGCAGCGCGGCGACGACATCGGCGGCGAGCCGCAGAGCGCTCACCAACTTGCCGGTGGCTTGCCCGGGGTGGACATCGACGCCTCGAATGGTGGCAATCACCTCGTAGGCGGAGAACGTCTCGTCCTGGAACTCCCCCACCTCGGATCCGTCCATGGTGTACGCACACAGGGCAGCGAAACCCTCCAGGTCAAACAGCGACGCCCCCTCGCCGATCTCCTCGTCCGGGGTGAAGCAGATCCGCAGGGGGGGGCGGGGCAACTCCGGGTGAGCGGCCAGGTGCGCGACCGCGCTCACAATCTCGGCCACGCCGGCCTTGTCGTCGGCGCCGAGCAGCGTGTCGCCGCTGGAGGTGACGATGTCATGACCCCGCTTGGCGGCGAGCTCCGGCATCGCCACCGGATCCAGCCGGGTTCCGTGCCGGGGCAACTCAATCACCCCGCCGCCGTAGTCGGCATGCACCATCGGCTCCACCCCGGCACCGGGAGCATCCGGGCTGGTGTCCATGTGGGCGATGAGTCCAACCGCTCGTCCGGCCGCACCGTTGTGCCCGCCCGCCGGGAGGGTGGCGGTCACGTAACCATTGCCGTCCAGGTGCACGTCCTCCAGGCCGGCCTCGGTCAGGTCAGCGACCAACCGACGGGCGAGATCCAGCTGACCGTCAGTGCTGGGTGACTTTGTTCGGTCCCGGGCCGCCTGAGTATCGATCCGGACATAGCGCTGGAAGCGCTCCAGGACACCGGGGGCGAGCGTGGCGGCGAGATCAGAGGTGAAGGGAGCACTCATCGGCGGCAGTATTCCAATTCGCCAGCCGGGGGCGAGGGTGCGCCGGGTCTCGGTGGTGCACGGGCCCGTGCGCAAGGTTCGATCTCAACTGCTTGGGGTATCTGATCGGCAGCGGTTCAACCACCAAAGGAGGGGTTTGGAATGCTGCTGGCTCTTGCCATCGTCCTGTTGATCATCGCCATCGCCGGGGGCGTCATCATCCATCCGGTCCTGTTCGTGCTGGCGCTCGTCGCGCTGGTCATGTTCTTCTCCGACCGGCGGCGCGGAGTGCGCTTGTAGCGAAAGCTGACCGGGGGGCGACCTGACGCTTGTACTCGCGCTGAGCGGGTAAAAGGCGAACATGGCGCCCCCCAGCCTGCAGTGGAGTGCCGCCGAGGTCAGCGGCGGTGTGCTCACCGTCCCCATCGAGGGGGAGCGGCCCAAGGGGTGGAAGGATAAGTTTGCGCAGGTGGTGACTCTGCTCGGGGGCGGACCCGGCGGCGAGGTGAGCTGCAAATCCGGGAAGGTTCGGATCACCGACCTTGCCGATGGCACCGAGGAGAGTGTCCATCACTTTCTGGAGTCCGTGATGCAGGAGACCAACGCGGCGTTCGGTGTCGACGACGACCCAGATCAACCCGATGACGTGGACGAGGGCGGCGAGTCAGACGACGGCTCCGCCGACGATTCCGACGCGCGGCTGACGGAAACGTTTCGGAACTTTGCCGGCTGATGCCGGCCCCAGCGGTGTCGCCCCCGAGCCGCCGGGCTCGGCTGAGACGCTCTGACTGCTCGCAGCCCGGACTGCGGCGCACTCGGCGAGGCCGAGGATTCTCCTACCCCGACGCCGAGGGACGCCCGGTGCGCGACCCTGAGGATCTGCTGCGGATCAGGCAGCTGGCGATCCCGCCCGCCTGGGAGGAGGTATGGATCTGCCCGGACCCGCTCGGACATCTCCAGGCCACGGGCGTCGATGCCGCCGGACGCAAGCAGTACCTGTATCACCCGCGCTGGCGCCAGATGCGTGACCGCCAGAAGTTCGACCACATGGTGGACTTCGCCCAGGCACTGCCGCGCCTGCGCCGCCGCGTGCTCACCGTGCTGCATTCCGGGAAGGATCTGGACGCCGAGCGGGTACTCGCCTGCGCGGTCCGGCTGCTGGACATCGGCCTGTTCCGGATCGGGAGCGAGCAGTACGCCGGCGATGAGGGCGGCGTGGGACTGGCCACGGTGCACAAGCGCAATGTGACCCTGCACGATGACGAGGTGGTGTTCGACTACCCGGCGAAGAGCGGCGTCCGCCGGGTGCAGGCGATTCGCGACCCGCCCGCGCTGGAGGTGGTGCGGGCGCTCCGGCGCCGGCGCTCCGGCTCAGACCAGCTGCTCGCCTACCGGGAACGGGGCCGCTGGCACGACGTGCGCTCTGAGCAGATCAGCGACTACCTCAAATCGCTGATGGGCAGCCAGTACACCGCCAAGGACTTCCGAACCTGGAACGCCACCGTGCTGGCCGCCGTGTCGCTGGCCGCTGACGGACGGGACGCCGCTACCAAAACCGCCCGCAAGCGGGCCATCGACGGCGCCGTGCGGGGCGTCTCGGAGGTCCTGGGCAACACGCCCGCGGTGGCGCGCCGCTCCTACATCGACCCGCGCATCTTCGACCGCTACCTGTCCGGCTGGACGATCGGCGGAGAGCTCGACCGCCTGGGGTCGCTCACTGGGCCGGACGATCGCCGGCGCGCCCGCCTGGAGCGGGCGGTGCTCGATCTGCTGCATGACCACCGGGACTCGCCCGCCGTGGAGCGCTCGCTGCCCCGGGCGGCCTGACCTGAGGGTCGCACCGGCGACCGGGTCAGCAGCCGAACCGTGGTGGCGGGCCGAGCCAGGCGCCTGTGATACAACAACGGCTGTCTGCGACCTGGGAGGTCAGATGGCGGCACCATCCATGCCCGCCACTGCCGTCAGCTCACATGAGCTGTTCGATCGCTGGTTTGCGCGCCGAGACGTGCATGATCGCGATGCGCTGATTGAGCGGTTCCTGCCGTTGGCGCGCAAGCTGGCACACCGATATTCGACGTCAAACGAGCCCCATGACGACCTCGTCCAGGTCGCCAGCCTGGGACTGCTCAAGGCGGTGGAGCGGTTCGACCCCACCCGCGGGTTTGCCTTCACCTCGTTTGCCGTGCCGACGATCGTGGGGGAGCTCAAGCGCTATTTCCGGGACAGCGCCTGGGCGCTCCATGTCGATCGCAGCGCTCAGGAACTCGCCCGCCGGGTCAGCGATGCCCGGCGTGAGGTGGGCGGGCGCAAGGGCCGCTCGCCCACCGTCCAGGAGCTGGCCGAGTACCTGGAGTGCCCCGAGGAGCAGGTGCTCGATGGACTGCAGACGGCGGAGGCCTTCGACACCGTTTCACTTGACGCCCCGCGGAGCACCGCCGAGCCCGAGACCGAGAACCGGCTGGACCTGCTCGGCACCGACGATGCCCGGCTGGACCTGGTCGACGACCAGACGACGATCTTCGCGGCCGCCCAACACCTCCCGCACCGGGAGCGGGAGATCCTGTACCTGCGGTTCGGTGAGGACCTGACCCAGGCGGAGATCGCCCGGCGCGTCGGCGTCTCCCAGATGCAGGTATCACGCCTGCTCCGGCGCTCGGTGCAGCGGCTGCGCGACCTCACCGCCGACCGAGCCTGAGCCCGAGCCCGAGCGCCGGTTTTCAGGCGTCGGGCTCCTGCTCGGTGTCCGGCTCACCGGCGGGCGCCTGACGGGCGTCGTCGGTCTCGTCGAAGGCGCTGCGGATGGCCCGGCGGGCAGCATGCTGATCACCGTGGGTGGCGTGTTCGATCAACTCGCGCTCGGCCTCCTCAAAGCCCTCGGACTCACCCTGGCCGGCCTCCACCAGGGGCCGCTGGGCCGGATCCTCCCGCGCCTCATCGTCCTCGGGGGGCTCGTCGCTGGGCCGCCCGCCGACGGAGGCGGCCTCGGCGGCCGCCGCCTCCTCCTGCTCGCGCTCAAATGGTGATTCGGTCTCGGTCATCCGCTGCCTCCTACCCGGACGAGGGTCGGCACACTCATGCCACGGCGTCGTGCATATGCAGCCGCAGAGTCATGCCCTGCTCATGGCAGCGCATCTCCACCAGGTCGCAGACCTGGTTGATCAGCCACAGGCCGCGGTCGTCCTGCCAGATCCGGGCCGCGCAGCGCCCGTCGCCGTGGCGTACGGCGTTGGTGGTGGCCTCGTTGACGGCCAAGACCAGATCCGAGCGGCGGCCCGGGCTCAGGCCGCCGACGAACGGGTCCCGGGCAACCGCCTGACGGAGGTCCCGGAGGCTGGATCCCAGACCATGCTCATGCACCGGCCCGGAGGGTGCCTCCAGCGGCCAGATCGCATCCAATCGACCGACGGCAGCCCGCCATAGGCCAGGCTCGGCCGACGCCGGCCGCCGTCGAGAATGGCCGGATGGGTGAGCTCCACTCCGGCCAGCGTCTCGGCATCCAGATGGGCGGCATCGTACGGACACAGAATGTCGACCGGTGCCCGGGCGAGGACACGGTTGACGAGAGCCTCATGCCGGAGGCATTCAGCGGTCTCGGCGTAGCTCCGACCCGGCCACACCGGCTCGGCCACAATCCGCACCCGGCCGGCGGCACGTCGGCGGCCGGTCTCGCCACCTGGCGGAACCTGGCTCTCGGTGCCTCCGGCGCCGGCGATCCACTCCTGCATCAGCGGCAGTAGACGGCTCGGGTTGCGGCCCACCTGGCCCATGTCCTGGTAGGTGAGGCCGGGAACCTCACCGGTGAGATCGCGCACGGATTCCAGATGCTCGGCCGGAAGGGCGAGGAACACGGGCTCCTCGGCCTCCGCCGCGGCCTGGAGAAAGCCGGTCACGGCCTCGGTCAGCTCGGGTTGGGCGCGATACAAGAGGGCCTAATGGACGAGCCCATCGGTGGTTGGTGAAGGGGTTGCGCTGGAGTCGGTCATAGAATGCGCCTGTAGTGACCAGCGTTACCAACCCGATGCCGTTCCAAACTGCGGTGCATTGGCGGTCCCCGGCCGCATGCTCCGCGGCAGATCAGTAGGCTCGTGACCAGCGTGCAGAATCAGTTTCGAGTAGATGTCCGCAGAGATGGTGAGGCGGCTGTCGTTTCGGTGAGCGGGGAGCTTGACCTGGCGTCAGGTCCGGAGCTGGAGACCGAACTCGACCGGCTGGGTGGTCCGGAGACGAAAGTCGTCGTTATCGACCTGCGTCAGCTGGACTTCATGGACTCCACCGGCTTGTCGATCATCGTCCGCGCCCACCAGCGGATGGCCGGCGAGGGCTGCGAGATGGGTCTGGTGAAGGGCTCCCAGCAGGTGCAGCGCCTGCTCGACCTCACCGGCGTGGCCGATCGCCTGCGCCTCGTCGACACCCCGGAAGAGCTGCTGAACGGGCGCTGAGGCCGCTCGGCGACGTGCCGGGCGTCTCCTGGTCCTCCTCAGCGACCAGATCGTCGCTCAGCGACGGTGGTCGATCACCAAGACCCGGAGGCGCTCAGCGTCTCCGTCAGGCTCGACCGTGACCTGATCGGAGAGGAGCACGAGCGGCGACGCCGGATGATCGGTGGACCGGATGTCCAACCGAGATCCGGTGCCCTTGCGGAACGGACCCACCACCAGCTCCAGGCGCCGGTCCTCCGCGCGCAGTCGCGCCTCAACCCGCGCCCCGGCCGCTGCGCTGGCGGCATGCGCGGCCAGCGTGTCGGTGACCAGGTAGACGTCGGAGAAGCGGTCCAGGGAGAAGTGCGCGGTCGCCGCCAGCGTGCGGGCCAGACGGCCCAGGACGCCCGGCAGCAGCGTGACCGGAGACAGGGAGACGACCACCTCCCCCTCCTCCGCATTCGGCAGCCCGTCATCCGGGCTGGCGGCTGCGGGAGCGTTGAGCAGACGCTTGCCGTCGCGCACGACAGCGAAGTCCATCTGGACTTCGGTCCCATCGTTGGGCGCGGACGCAAACCGCACCGACTCGGTGAGCGCTCGGATGACCGACAGCCCGATGCCCTGGCCCGCGTCGGCCGTGGCCGGTGGAGCGCCCATGCCCACGCCTCGGTCGGTCACGGTGACGCGGATGAGGTCATCGGCGATGAACAACCCCACCTCCATCGGCCCCGGCTGACCGCCGTAAGCGTGGAGCACGACGTTGTTGCAAGCCTCACTGACCGACGTCTTGAGGTCGTCGAGTAACTCCGGATCGATTGCCAGCAACTCGGCCACGCCACCGAGCATGCCTCTCACGATGGTCAGGGTCTGCGGCCTGCTCTCCAGGCGCAGACGGACAGTGGAACCGTCGGTGCTCACCTCAGCACTGATTCAGGTTCCCAGGGGCGCACGTCGACAAACTGACGCGCGCCCCCCGAACGGCCGGTCAGCCGTCCGTGATCTCGGAGAGATGGGCGATCGCCCGGCGCAGGATCCGTGAGACCTGCATCTGCGAAACGCCGATCTGCTCGGCGATCTGGGTCTGCGTCATGTCTTGGACAAACCGCAACGCCAGCACCTCGCGCTCGCGCGCGGGCAGCTGGCGAGCCGCCGTCCCTATCGTGACGCGCTCCACGGCCGACCGCAGACTCGGATCCTCGTCTCCAAACGATTCGACCATCGTGCCACTTTCGCCCTCCCCATCGTCGTACGGGGCGTCAAGCGAGGCCGCATGATGGGCACGTGAGGTCTCCAGAGCCTCCAGCACCTCCTCGATGCTGAACTCCAGATACTCGGCCAATTCGGCAACCGTGGGGGCACGATTGGACCGAGCGCTCAGCTGCTGGTGGGCCTCCTCCACCTTCACCGCGCGCTCCTGCGCGCCTCTCGGTACGTGGACGGCCCAGCCGAGATCACGGAAGTAGCGCTTCAGCTCTCCCAGGATCGTCGGCACCGCGAACGACGAGAACGCCGTGCCCCGGCTGAGGTCGAAGCGATCGATGGCCTTGACGAGCCCGAGGCTCGCCACCTGCAGCAGGTCATCGAACGGCTCCCGAGCACCGCTGTAGCGGCGGGCGAGCTTGCGCGCCAACGGCAAGAAGCGCTGCACCAGCTCATCACGAGCGGCGCGGTCGCCATGCTGCTGCCAGCGAACGAACAGAACATCATTGGGAACGTTTACGGCGACGCCGGCGCCACTGGCGCGGCGTATGCGAGTGGGAACACTGGTGGTGGTACTCATCGGGATCAGTCGTACCCGCCTGAGCAAAACCCAATCAGACCGGCTGGTTTTTTCTCACCTTGCTCTGAGGTTCTCTTGAGCAAATTCCGAGCTTGACCGACCACCATGCCGGCGTGGCTGATGACCCGGACCGGCTCCGCGTGCTCATCGTCGACGACGAGCCTGGCCGGCGTGCCGCGTCCCCGCCTGCGTCCTGACCTGAGCGCGTTTCGTGACAGCCGGGATCTCCGGCTGGTCGTCGGCGGCACGTTCATCGCCGACCTCGGGGTCCAGGCGACGCTGGTGGCTCTCCCCTACCAGCTCTACGTCCTGACTCGCTCGGCCTTTCTGGTTGGCCTCCTGGGAGCGGTGGAGCTGGGGCCGCTCATCACCGTCTCGCTCCTCGGCGGTGTCCTCGCCGACCGCATGGACCGCCGGCGGCTGCTCTTGGCGGGCCAGGCGGGGGGCGTCCTCGGCGCCGGCGCGCTGACCGCGGTGGCGGCCGGCGGGCACCCGGCCGTGGGCGCGCTCTACGGCCTGGCGGCGGTGCTGGCCGGCTGCAACGCACTGATCAACGTCGCCCAGACCGCGATCATCCCCAACCTGGTGAACCGCTCGCGCCTGCCCCGCGCTCTGGCGGTCAGCTACGGCCTGTACGCGCTGACCATGGTGCTGGGGCCCGGGCTGGGAGGCCTGCTCATCACCGGCTTCGGCGTGGCGGCCGCGTACGCGGTCACCGCAGCCTGTGGGCTCCCCCTGGTGGCCGCGGCGATGGTGATCGGACGGCAGCCGCCCCCGGGGGCGCTGTTCGTCGTGCTCGCCGTCGGCGTCTTTCACGCCGGTGCCGCGGGGACCGGTGTGCTCTACGCCTCGGTGTCGGCGGGCGCCACCGTGGCCGCGCTGCTCACCGGCTGGATCAACCACGCCCGGCGGTTGGGGCTGATCGTCATCTGGGCGGTCGCGGTGTGGGGCGCCGCGGTCGCGCTGGCCGGGCTCATGAACTCGCTGTGGCCGGCCGCCGCCCTGCTGGCCGTGGCCCGAGCAGCCGACTCGGTGAGCGCCGTGTGCAGTTCTACCATCAACCAGACGATCACTCCGGACCGCATGCGCGGCCGAATGTCGGCGGTCTTCTCGCTGGTGGTGAGTGGCGGGCCCCGGGTCGGCGACCTGGAGTCGGGGACGGTGGCGGGCGTCGCCGGTGTACGGCTGTCGTTTGTCTCCGGCGGCCTGTTCTGCCTGGCCGGGGTGGCCGTCATCGCCCTCGCCTTCCCGGCGCTGGCGCGGTACGACACGGCGGACTGGGTGGCCGAGGAAGCTGCGGCGCCCGCCGGCTAACCCGCACAGCTTGTTGAGCTAAACTCAACAAGCTGTATGGACACATCCCCCTCCTCCGCCGCCCCCGGTTATTTCACCGACGAGTCGGTCATTCGCCGGGTGATGCGCGAGCGAGCCCTGGCCCTCTCGGGGCCTCGCGCGCTGCTGATGCAGGCCGCCCATCCGCTGGCGGTGGCTGGCCTGCTCGCCCACTCGGAGGCGCTCGACGACCCGTACGCGCGCCTGGCCCGGACGGCCCAGGTGATGAACACGGTGACGTTTGGGTCACGGGCGGACGCCGATCGGATCACCCGCCGGGTGCGCGCCATGCACCGGGCGGTGCGCGGGCGGTTGCCGGATACCGTGGGCATCTTCCCGCAGGGCACGCCCTACCGAGCCGATGATCCTCGGCTGCTCATGTGGATCCTGTACTCGCTCGTCGACTCGGCGATCGTGGTCTACCGGACATACGTGGGCCGGCTGGACCGCGCCGAGCGGGCGGCGCTGTGGGACGACTACCGGGTCCTGGGCCGCCTGTTCGGCCTGCGGGCGAGGGACATGCCGCCCACCTTCACCGATCTGGAGGCCTACGGGCGAGAGATGCTCACCGGCGACGAGCTGCAGGTGGGACCGTGGGCGCGGCGACGGGCACGGGCCATCGTGCTGGAGCCGCCGGTGCCGCCGCTGGCGCGACCGGTCCGCGACACGGTCAATTTCATCACCATCGCGCTGCTGCCGGACCGCATCCGCTCCGAGTACGGGTTCGCCCCGCTGCCCCCCGCCGCCGTCCGGCGGGCCCTGGTGGGCGCCGGCGCTCTCTACGTCCGCCGCGGGGTGCTGCCCATGCTCCCGGCTCAGATCCGGCAGGTTCCGGCGGCCCGGCGCGCCGCTTAGGTCAGCCGATGGCCGCCACGGCGTCCTCGATCGTCTCAGAGGTCGCCACATGGCCGGAGACCCCCGCCAGCCGGAGCGCGTCCTGAGCGGGGGAGTCGGCCGGGATGACCAGCTGCAGTCCCTGCCCTCGGGCCCGGAGCTTCTCCCGTAGGTCATAGATCAGGTGGATCCCGGCACTGTCGAGGTACTCGAGGGCGCTGAGATCCAACACCAGGCCCAGCGCGCCGTTGGGGATGCGCTCGCTCAGCTCCCCGCCGATGTTGCCCGTGTTGGAGAGGTCAAGTTCGCCCCCCAGGCGGGCGATCACCACCCGCCCCGCCTCCAGGAGCTGGAGATCAGCCAGCCTCATTGAGCAAGCCGCCGGCGCATGACGATCGCCGTCCCCTCCGGCGTGGAGTCGACGCTGACCTCGTCCATCGCCGTCTCGATGATCTTCAGTCCCCGTCCGCGGTTGACTCCCCGCGGGGTGCGCCAGCGTCCCGCATCGCGCACGGTGATCTGCGCCTCGCCCGCCCGGGTGCGAGCGTGGAGCTCAAACTGGGCCGGTGCCGGTGAATAGGCATGCTCTATGGCGTTGGTGCACGCCTCGCTGACGGCCAGCGTGATCTCCAGCGTCTCATGGTCGTTGGCACCCCGCGAGCGCAGCCAGCGGCGCAGGATCCTCCGGGTGTCGGCGAGGACACGCGGGTCGGCCGGGAGGTCGAGGCTGAGCTCGGCCGGGATCTCCCGGTTCTGCAGCGCCACCACCGCGGCGTCATCCCGCAACCCGCCGGCGGGAACGAACTCGTTGATGGCGCGGCGACAGAGGTCCTCGGGGTGAAAGACGCCTTCGGCGAGGTGCCGGAGCTCATCGATGCTCTCCGACAGCCGGACGCCGGGGCGCTCGATGAGCCCGTCGGTGTAGAGCATGAGCGTCTCACCCGGAGCCAGGACGGCCTCCACCTCCGTGCATGATCCGTAGGGAACGGCTCCGAGCGGCGCCGCCGGGGCCAGATCGATCACCGAGACCCCATTTCGGCGGACGAGCAGGGGCGGGAGATGCCCGGCGCTGGAGATGGTGAGCATCCCGGTGTTCGTGTCCAGGACGGCGTAGGCGGCGGTGGCCATCGGCGAGTCGGGCATGGCCTGCACAAAACGATCGACGAGCTCCAGGGTGCGAGCCGGTCCGTGGTCCTCCAGGGCGTAGGCATGCAGCGTGGTCCGCAGCTGCCCCATGAGCGCCGCCGCCCTGACCCCGTGGCCGACGACGTCGCCGATGGCCACCCCCAACCGCCCTCGGGACAGCTCAAAGATGTCGTACCAGTCCCCGCCCACCTCGTCCGCCGCCGGGAAGTACCGTGCCGCCACCGAGACGCCGGTGAAATCGAGCAGACGCCGGGGCAGCAGGCTCCGTTGCAACACCATGGCCACCCGGTGCTCGTGCTCAAAGGCGGTGACCAGGCGCGCCCGCTCCACTCCGGGCGCGGCCCGGGCGGCTGCCACCTGAAGGACGGCCAGATCCCGTTCGCCGAACGTCCGCGGGGTGAGCGACCCCACGTGCAGGACACCGATCAGCTGACCCTCGACGATCAGCGGCACCCCCAGCAGCGACTGGATGCGCTTCTGGCGCAGGATCGGGTTGAGGATGTCCGCGTGGTCGACGTCGGCGATGAAGATCGCCACCCGCTCCGCCGCGATCCGGCCGGCGAAGCCCTGGCCCACCGGGATCCGCACCCCGCGCTGCACCTCTTCCTCGATGCCCTTGGCCGCGCGCGCCACCAGCTCGTTGGTGGCCCGGTCATAGAGGAGGATCGCCACCGTGTCCACGGACAGGACGTCCCGGACGCGGAGCAGCAGCTCGTCCAGAAACTCCTCCAGCCCCAGCTCCGACAGGGCGGGGTCGCTGAGGCGGGCCAGGTTCTCGACCTGCTCGGTGGGAGCCAGGCTGCTGGCGACCGGCGGCAGCACCGTTTGGCCCGTGCGCGGGGGGCGCCGGATGAAGCCGGTCTGGTCACTGCCGGTTGCCATCGTGCAGATGCATTGTGCCCGGACTGGTCGGACTTGAACTCCCCGCGCCCGCTAGCGTCCGGGACATGACCACGGTTTCGGTGGTGGGGCACCTGGAATGGGTCGATTTCCTCCGGGTCGACCACCTCCCCATCCGGGGGGAGGTCCAGGCCGCGTACCGGGAGTCCACCCACGCTGGAGGCGGCGCGGTGGTGGCCGCCGCCGTCCTGGCGGAGCTGGGGGCCGACGTCGGCTACTTCTGCGCCATCGGCGCTGACGCCGACGGCGACGCGGCCGTCCGCGAGCTGGAGACCCGGGGGATCGACGTCCAGGCCGCCCGCCGGCCCACCGGCACCCGCCAGGTCCTCACGCTGCTTGACCGCGACGGCGAACGCACCATCGTCACCCTGGGCGAGCGTCTCCAGCCCGAGGGCGCCGACCCGCTGGACTGGGGGCGCCTGGGGCAGGCCGACGGGGTGTATGTGACCGCCGGCGACCTCGGGGCGGTCCGCCGGGCCCGGGCGGCCCGGATCCTGGTGGCCACCCCCCGCCTGCGAGAACGCCTGGACGGGGACGACATCAAGCTGGACGCCCTGGTGTTCAGCGCCAATGACGCCGACGAGGTCCGCTGGGCCCAGACGCTGGCGCCGTGTACGCGGCTCATGGTCGCCACCGAAGGCGCCCGCGGGGGCCGCTGGTGGGGCGAGTCCGAGGGGCGCTGGAGCGCGGTACCCCCGCCCGGCCCGGTGCGCGACGCCTACGGCTGCGGCGACTCGTTCGCCGCCGGGTTCACCTACGGGCTGGCCGCCGGGATGTCGCCGGCGCAAGCCGCCGAGGTGGGCGCCCGGTGCGGGGCCCAGATGCTGACCCGCGTGGGGGCGCCATGAGCGGGCGGGGGGCGCCTCCACCAGTCACTGCTCGGTGACCCGGGGCGCGTACCGGTGGTGGAGCATCAGGGCGTTGCCGTCCGGATCACTGAAGAACGCCATGTGACACACCCCCGTGTCGAAGGTGTCACCGGCAAAGCTCACCCCCGCCTGTTCCAGCCGGGACCGGGCCGCCTCCATGTCCTCCACGTGCAGGGCGATGGCGTTGCCCGCCGTGTGGTGCTCCAGTCCCATGCGTTCAAAGTTGGCAATGTTCAACGTCAGGTTGCCGGTCTCGAACTCTGCGAAGTGGCGCTCAGGCATGTGGACGGACCGCGTCAGGCCGAGCACACCGCCGTAGAACTCCACGGCCGCCTCCAGATCCCGGGTCGGCAGAGATACGAAATCGACACCGGTCACGATCTGCCCCGTCACTGCCATGGCTCTGCCTCCTGGTGGTTGTTGGCTGCGGTCGTCCGTCATGTTCGCATGCGAACATGTGTTCGTGCAAGGGCCCTGCGTCATTCACGCCGATCTGGATGCCTTCTACGCCTCGGTGGAGCAGCGGGATGATCCGCAGCTGCGGGGGCGGCCGGTGATTGTGGGCGGCGGCGTCGTCCTCGCTGCCAGTTATGAGGCCCGGGCCCGTGGCGTCCGGACGGCGATGGGCGGCCGGCGCGCCCGGGGCCTGTGTCCGGAGGCGGTCGTGGTGACCCCGCGGTTCAGCGCCTACACCGAGGCCAGCCGGGCGGTGTTCCGGGTGTTTGAGCGATTCTCGCCCCTGGTGGAGGCGCTGTCCATCGACGAGGCGTTCCTCGACGTGCGCGGCCTGGGCCACATCCTGGGCTCCCCGCGGGAGATCGCCGGGGCGCTGCGCCGGGAGGTGCGAGCCGAGGTGGGGCTGCCGATCACCGTGGGTCTGGCGGGCACCAAGTTCCTGGCCAAGGTGGCCAGCGGGGTGGCCAAACCCGATGGGTTGCTCGTCATCCCGGCGGGCAGCGAGCTCGCCTTCCTGCACCCGCTCCCGGTGGAGCGCCTCTGGGGAGTGGGCGCGGTGACGGCGCAGCGCCTCCACGCCCACGGCCTGCACACGGTGGGACAGGTCGCCCGCCTTGGCGAGGACACGCTGGTGTCGCTGCTGGGACGCGCCGCCGGACGCCAGCTGCACGCGCTCGCCCACAACCGGGACCCGCGGCGAGTGGCCCCGCGCCGGCGGCGGCGATCGATCGGGGCGCAGCGCGCCCTCGGCCGGCGCGCCCGCAGCGCGCGGGACCTGGACGCCGCCCTGCTCACCCTCGTCGACCGCGTGGCCCGGCGACTGCGCGCGGCCGGCCGGGCCTGCCGCACCGTGGTGCTGCGACTCCGCTTTGACGACTACTCGCGGGCGACGCGGTCGCACACCGTCGCCGAGGCGACCGACCGCACAGCGACAGTGCTCCGGGTCGCCCGCGGACTCCTCGCCGCCTCCAGCGCGGTCATCGCCGAGCGCGGCCTCACCCTGATCGGCATCGCCCTGACGAATCTGTGTGACCGCGGCGCCGTCCAGCTGGCGCTCCCGTTTGACCGGGCTGCGGATCTGGACCGGGCGCTGGATGAGCTGCGCGAGCGCTTCGGGTCACACGCCATCTCCCGGGGAACGCTCGTCGGCCGCGCCGCCGAGCCGTGGGTACCGCTGCTCCCGGACTGAACCAGAGACGGCTCCCGGAGGCGGCGCGTGATCCCGGTCCACCGCCGCGGCGCATTCACATCGGTCACAGCGCTTCCAGGCGGCGGCGCAAAAACCGCGCCTCCGGCTCCCGGACGGTCAGAGCGAGCGCCTGGCGGTAGGCCTCGGCGGCCTCGACCGGTCGCCCCAGCCGCCGGAGCAGCTCCGCCCGGGTGGAATGCAGGTAGGGGTAACCATCCAGGTTGAGCTGATCGACAATCGCCAGCGCGGCCTGCGGCGATCCGGCCTCGGCCAGGGCCACCGCACGGTTCAGCTCCACCACCGGGGAGCGGGTGAGGTCGGCCAACTCGGCGTACAGGGCGGAGATCTCCACCCAGTCGACGGGGCTCTCGCACTGAAGTGAGGCGATGGCGGCCTGGAGCAGATAGGAGCCCCGCCCCCGCAGCGCCAGCCCCCGGTCCAGTGCCGCGCGGCCGGCAGCGATGAGATCCCGGTCCCAGAGGGCACGATCCTGATCACCCAGGAGGACCGGTGCGCCCGCGGCAAACCGGGCCGGCGCCCGGGCCTGGAGCAGGCTCATCAGCGCCAGCAGTCCCTGCACCTCAGGCTCGTCGGGCATCAGGGCGGCCAGGACGCGGCCGAGCGAGATCGCCTCGGCAGCCAGCTCGCCCCGCCCGCCGTAGCCCTCGTTGAAGATGAGGTAGATGACGGCCAGCACCGCCGCCAGCCGCTCCGGGAGCAGCCGCTGCGGCGGCACCGAGAACGGGATCCCGGCCAGTCGGATTTTCTCCCGGGCGCGGGACAGGCGGCGCTTCATGGTCTCCGGCGCCACCAGGAACGCGTGGGCGATCTCGTCGTTGGTCAGGCCCCCCAGGGCGCGGAGGGTGAGCGCCACCTGCGCCTCCATCGACAGCGCGGGGTGACAGCAGGTGAACAGGAGCTCCAGACGCTCATCGGGAATGGGCGGGTCATCGAACACGGATGGCTCCTCCGGGGTGGCATCGGCAACGCCGAATTGGCGCGTCTTGGCCGCCAGCGTCCGCTCGCGCCGAATCCGGTCGATGGCCCGGTTGCGGGCGGTGGCGATCAGCCAGCCGACCGGGTTGGCCGGCTCCCCGTCCCGCGGCCAGCGCTCGGCGGCCGCCGCAAACGCCTCCTGAGCGGCATCTTCGGCCAGCTCAAAGTCGCCGAGGAACCGGACGAGGGCCGCCACCACGCGGCCCCAGTCATCGGCAAATACGCGCTCCAGCACGCCTCAGGCCTCGTCCGGGAGAGCGGTCAGCCCTCCACCAATGGCCGCACCTCCACCAGGGGCCGGACCTCGACCGACCCGCCCATCCGAGCCGCGGGGATGCGGGCTGCCATCTCCAGCGCGGCGTCGAGATTGTCCAGCTCGAAGATGTAGAAGCCGCCGAACACCTCCTTGGTCTCCGCGAAGGGACCGTCCGTCGTCAGCATCTCCCCGTTGGCGACCCGCACGGTGGTGGCGGTCTGGACCGGCTGCAGCTGATCGCCGCCGACGCAGGTCGGTTCGTCCCGCAGCGCGTAGTACTCGGCGGTGACCGCACGCTGCTCGTCCTCGTCCAGCCTGGGGAAGCTCTGGGGATCCATGTAGATCAGCAGTGCATACTTCATGACGACCTCCGTGGGTGTCGGTGTACGTTGTCGCCAGGGAGACGAACGACCGCCCTCGATGGGGACAGGGAAAGCTGGGTCATCTCACGCGGCGCCGGTCATCACCGGACCCACCGGCTGGTGTTCCAGCCGGTCTGCCGCAGCCGTGGCCGCCGCGCTCCCCCCGTAGCGCGCCACCAGCGCTATCCCCAGATCCAGCCCGGCGGCCGGACCACCGCAGGTCACGATGTGGCCGGCGTCCACCACGCGGGCTGCCGCCTGCACGTCGGCCCCGGCGGCGGCCAGGTCGTCGAGAGCCAGCCGGTTGGTCACCGCCGGCCGGCCGCTGACCAGTCCGGCTGCCGCCAGCAGCATCGCCCCGGTGCAGACCGAGGCGATCACCGTGCCCGTCTGGGCGAGCGCCGCCAGCCGCTCAGGAAGCTCGCCCTGACACTGGGCTCGGACTCCGGTCGGCGACCCGTCCAGCCAGCCGCCCCCAGGCACCACGACGAGCTCGGCGGCGGCACCCAGGACGTCCGGCACCTCGGCGAGAAGACCGTGGGCTGATCGCACCCGCACCCGGTGGCCGGGCGGACGGACGAGCCGGACGGGGAAGGCGGCGGCGGCCAGGATCTCCAGCGGCGCCACCGCGTCAAGATCGTCAAAGCCATCGAAGACAATCACCTCGGTGGCGGGCAGCCTGGTGCGTTCGGTCATGCTCGGATGGTGGCATGCGCGTACAGTTGCGTCAGTGGGCACGTGGGCGGACGTCCGCAGGCTGGCCCTGGCGCTGCCGGAGACCTCCGAGCGCACCTCCCGGGGCGCCCAACAGTGGCGGGTGCGCGACAAGCTGTTCGTCTGGGAGCGCCCGCTGCACCGGCCGGATCTGGAGGCGTTGGGGGCCAACGCCCCCAACGGCCCGGTGATCGCCGCCCGGGTGGAGCACCTGGGGGCCAGGGAGGCGCTCCTGGCCGCCGACCCCGAGGTGTTCTTCACCATCCCCCATTTCGACGGCTACCCGGCCGTGCTGGCCCGCCTGGATCGGCTATCCGGCACCGACCTGGAGGAGTTCGTCACCGAGGGCTGGCTGGCGCGCGCCCCCCGGCGCCTGGTCGATCAGTTCCTCAACGAACGTCCCGGTCACGAACAATGACGGCATCCTGGCGCCGGACGGCGACGGCACGACGCCGGTCGGCCCAGACGGTCATCCAGATCAGGGTGATGATCAGCCCCACTATCCCGAGCACCATCAGGATCACGCCCACGGCGTGGATATTGAACCCGTGAGTGCTGACACTGACCGCAAAGCGCAGAATCGCGCCGATTGCGATGAGGACGAGTGACGTTCCCAGACCCATGCTTGGCCTCCCAGAGGTTGAATGTGCGCACCATCCGGGTGCGCTCTTGCCATCCGCGGCCGGGCCGATGGGCCACGCTCGCAGTAGCGATTCTCACCGCAAGCAGCGGTTGCTAATCAGCCCGCTGGCCCGGGTGGACGAATGGGCCGTGCGGGGGAGCCGGGACGTCCCGGCTCCCCCGGGCACGGCCTCAGCGACTCAGCAGCTCCAGGCCGAGGCGCCCTGGCTGGCGTAGATCTCCGAGGCGATCCGCCCCTGCTCGGCCGGCGAGGCATTCTGAGGCAGGCCCTGCCCGCCGTAGGCCTGCCAGGTGGACGGCAGGATCTGATAGGCCCCGCCGGCGCCCGAAGACGGGTTGACCGCCGAGTAGTTGCCGCCGGACTCGCACTGCACGATGCTGGACGGGATCGTGTAGCCGCCGGATGACCCGGAAGCGGACGATGCCACCGCGGCCCGCGCCGTCGCCGTCGCCGGCGCCGCGGGCGGGGCGGGGGCGGGGGCCGCTATCCCGAACAGGGTGTCCCAGGTCTGAGGACCGACGATGCCGTCGACCATCAACCGGTCCCGGCGCTGGAAGGCCAGCACGGCGCGCCGCGTCCCCGCGGTGAACCGTCCGTCGGGCCGAACGTGCAGCGCCCGCTGGACGCGCTTCACGGCCGCGCCGGAGCTGCCCTGACGCAGCAACTGCGACGGCGCCTGCATCTGTGCGGCCGCCGGCACCGCGCCGGCAGCGACCCCGACGCTCGTAGCGACCGCGATCGCCGCCCCCAGACGAGCGGAGCGGGGGTTGAGACGACGTAGAGCACGCCGCGACCTCCTCGAGGGCATACAGCCTCCTTCTTTCTCCGTGCCTACGGGGTTAGCTGACGGGCTCGCGCGAGAAAGCTGCGCTACACCGCGAACGCGGTGATTAGCCCCACGGCGGCGGCTGCCGCCCAGTGGGTCCCCCGCTCCCCGGCCGCGCTGTCGTTACGTCGACGGCCAGAGACTCGGCGTGTTTTCGAAGCGCCGGACCGTAGCAGAGCGGCCCGTGGTCACTGGTCCGGCGAGGTCGGCGGACGGCCGTGGGTTTGATCCACCGCATTTCGGTAAGCAGGCACTTATGACCTCCACCCGTCGCCGGCTCCCCACCGGCCGACCGAGCCAGAACATGATGCGGGCGCCCCGCGGTGCGGACGAGGAGCTACGGCGGTCCTATCCGGCGCAACCATGGGCGGTGGCTGTCGCCCGTGATGAGTTTGCCGCGCTGGCCGAGCGCCACGGAGCCACCAACGAGCAGCTGGACGACATTCGGCTGCTCGTCTCCGAGGCGGTCACCAACGCCATGCGGCACGCGTACCCGGGCACCCCGGGCCCGGTTTACGTCATGGCGACCGCCACCGGCGCGCACATCACGTTCCTGATCTCAGACGATGGCATCGGCCCCCGCACCAGATCGCATAATCCCGGTGCCGGCTGGGGCTGGCCGTTGATGGCGGCGCTGTGCCGGCGCTTCACCGTTCGGCGGCGCAGCAACGGAGGCACCGAGGTGGAGATGCAGGTCCGGGTCGGCCCGGAGGGCGGACCGGCGACTCACGGCCGGCGCGGATCTGACTCCTCGGCCTGCCTGCCGGCGCCACCGCTCTTTTCCACCACCAGGTAGCCGAGGTGACGCTCGACGACGACGTCGAGCTCCGGGAGCTGGTGGCCGTCGCAGATCAGAAAGCGCCGAGCGTGTTGGCGCACGGCCTCGTACTCCCCGGCGGTCATCTCGACTCCGGCGTTGCAGTTCATCCGGGCGCACTCACACCGAAACCGGACCGACTCCGTCCCTTCGCCCGGCCACAGGCCCCGTTCTATCGCCTCGTTGACCCGGCGATACAGCACCTCGTTCTGGGTCAGGCGCCGCTCCAGGTCATCGTTCATCGACATTGCGGGCGAACCTACCAACCGCAGCGCGTACTCTTTTCAGGCCAGAGATGAGTGTGGTCATGTATGTCAAACCAGGATGCCCGTACTGCCAGGCGGCGCGGGAGCATCTGGCGGCGGAGGGCGAGGCCGTGGAGGAGCGTGACGCCACTCTGAACTCGGAGTGGAAGGCCGAGCTCATGAGCTACACCAATAACCGCGGCGTCGTTCCCACCCTGGTACGCGCCGGCGATGAGGTCCAGGTGGGCTTCCCGCCGGGGCGCGGCTGAC
This sequence comes from uncultured Solirubrobacteraceae bacterium, assembly GCA_963753235.1. Lineage (GTDB taxonomy): Bacteria > Actinomycetota > Thermoleophilia > Solirubrobacterales > Solirubrobacteraceae > Palsa-465. Next base: position 969,206 of record CAVWBJ010000004.1, read on the forward strand.
GGGTTCATTGAGCGGTCGGTCGCCCGCTGAGCCAGGTTCATCCGAAGGGGCGCAGCGGATCAGCGTCACCGGTGAGGTCTCCGATGCCGCGGTCCGGAGCGCGGTGCGCGAGCGGGCCGCCGAGCTCGGCCTCAACGGGTGGGTCCGGCTCGGCGACGACGGCCGGCTGGCCATCCACGCCGAGGGAACGCCGGCGGCACTTGAGCAGCTGCTCGACTGGCTGCAGGACGCCTGGGGCGAGTCCGCGGTGATGGGCGGCCATGCTCGGGTGGAGGGGCACGAGCAGTTCGCGATCCGGGGCGTGCCGGCCGGCGTGTTCGTGGTCCAGGAGCACCAGGCCACGGCCCACCACTACGACCTCCGGCTGGAGGTCGATGGCGTCATGCGCTCCTGGGCCGTGCCCAAGGGACCGTCATTGGATCCGGGTCAGAAGCGTCTCGCCGTCCAGGTGGAGGACCACAGCGTGGCGCACAACTCGTTTGAGGGCCGCACCGGCGGAGGCGGCGTCATCATCTGGGACCGCGGAAGCTACGAGCAGGGCGGCCGGGTCAGTTGGCCGGAGGCGCTGGACCGCGGCCACGCGGTGTTTGTGCTCCATGGCGAGAAGCTCCGGGGCGGATTCGCCCTCCAGCGCACCCGGGGCGGCGCCAAGTCGCAGTGGCTGCTCATCAAACGCCGCGACGATGCCGCCCGCCCGGGCTCGGACATCGTGAGCGAGCGTCCGGAATCGGTGGAGAGCGGCCGCCCGCTGAAGGCGCTTCTTACGGATCTGTAATCCGTTCCCTCGCCTGCGCTCATAAACCCGGAGCACCATGAGAGTCTCAGATCACGAAGGGACCCCCCATGACCACCATCCTCATCCTCAACGCCGCGTCATCGCTGATCGCCGCCGCCGGGCTCACCGCCCTCACCGTGTGGCGCCGCACCCGGGCGGCCCGTGACGCCACCGGACGCATCCGGCCGGCCTACATCGCCACCCGCCGCTAGCACCCCTCGCTCCCTCACCACCAGCCGTCAAACCGTCCTGCGGTATCCCCGGCCGGCGCTCGAGCCGGCTGGTGGGGAGCCGGTAGGCTGCCGGGATGGCCGACGAGCCGATCCTCATCATTCAGGTGCCGCGCGGGAGCGCCATCGAGCGTCAACTGCGCGAAGATCCGCCGGCGGCGGCCCGAGCCGGCGAGGTGGTGGTGGAGGCCGGGATCACCGACGAGGCGGGCAACCTGGAGCCCGCCCTGGCCGGAGAGGTCGTTCTCTCCCTGCCGGCGCCTGAGGTCCTGGGCCAGCAGGCGGCCGACGTCGGCCGCGTGCTCCACCAAGCCGGCGCCGGGACCGATCCGCTCGTCATCGTGGTGGAGGCGGCCGAGGCCCTGGCGGACGAGGAGCTGGCCCCGGTGGTGGCGGCGGCTGCCCGGGCGCCGCGGCGGCCGGTCATCCTCCGGGTGATCAGGCCGTCGGAGCGCTGAGCGGCCGGAGCAGGGCGTCCAGCGCGGCTGAGACATCGGCCGGCTGCTCCAGCGCCGACAGGTGTCCGCAGTGATCGACCACCGTGCGGCGCGCTCCGGCGATGGCTGTGGCCATCTCCTCGGCGTGCTCGATATCGATGAGCCGGTCACCGGCCCCGTGGACCACCGCCACCGGACAGTCGATTCCGGACAGGAGAGGCCGCGAGTCCGGGCGGCTGATACAGGCGTTCAGCTGACCGCAGAACACCTCCGGACCCACGCTCTGGGCCATGGAGCGATGGATCTCACGCAGGTGGTGGTCGTCCTCGTTACCGGCGTCGACGAGGACCGGGAATCCCTCCTCCACCACGTCCTGGAATCGCTCCGCGCGGACCATCGTGATCTGGGCGCGGCGCTTCTCGGACTGGTCGGGGGTGTCGGGCCGGGCCGAGGTGCTGATCAGCCCCAGGCCCCGCACGCGGGTTGGCGCCTGACGCAGAACCTCAAAGGCGATGTAGCCGCCCATGCTCAGCCCGATGAGGACAAATTGCTCCGGCGCCTCGCCCAGCAGCCGCTTGGCCATGCCGGCCACTGTGTCCTCCCGCCGGGTGTCGGCGATGGTTACGGCGCCATGGGCCCAGACGGCCGGCAGCACGCGTTCGTACAGCCGGGGTGAGCAGAGCAGTCCCGGAACCAGGACGATGTGGAGCGGGCCGATGGTCACGCCGGGGCGAGTCTAGGAAAGGGGACTGCCGTCCCGGGCGCACCGGGTAGCCTCGTCAGATGAACCGCTGGGAGGATGACGACGACTGGACGGGAACTCCGCCGGAGGGCCGGTATTCACGTGACCGAGCCGACCCGGAGTTCTGGTGGCGCCAGCGGCCGGTCAGCCTCGCGGCCGCCGGGATCCTGGTGGTGATCATCGCCCTGGTGGTGATTGCGCTGGTGCGCTGACCGGGCGGGAGTTCGAACCGGCGGCCGCGCTCAACCGGCCGGCCAGGGAGTGAGCGGCCTGCACCAGCTCCGGCGGCGATAGCACCTCCATCGGCTCGTCGAGCAGGGCCATCCAGACCAGGAACTGGCGGGACCAGGGCCCCTGTGTGGTGACGACGCAGGCGTCTTCACCGTCAGGCTTCACCGACGCGTACCGGGCCGGGACGCGCTTGGCGATGATGGCGGCGCCCGCCTGGATGCGCACGCGCCCGGGCGCCGCGTCGGGCTCCGCGGACGCAGCGCCGCGAAGCTGGCGCTTGACGAACGCCGCCGGGTCCCCTCCGGGCACGGTCCGTCGCCGGCCGCGTTCGGCCGGCCGGACGCGACCGCGGATCCGGTCGATCCGGAACGTCCGCCAGTCATCGCGGTCAAGGTCGAAGGCCACCAGATACCAGCGCCAGCCGCTGTGGACGACCGCGTTGGGCTCGGTGTGGCGCTGGGAGACGCGCTCGTCCTTGGCCACGTAGGAGAAGCGCAGGCGGGTGGTGTCGCGGCAGGCGCCGGCGATTGTCGCCAGCAGATCGGCGTCCACGCGCGGCCCATCCACCACCAAGGCCGAGGTCGCCCCACCCAGGGCGCTCACCCGCCGGCGCAGCCGGCTGGGGAGGACCTGCTCCAGCTTGGCCAGGGCCCGCACCGAGGTTTCCTCGATCCCGGCGATGGAGCCGGCGGCCGCGGTACGCAGCCCAACCGCTACCGCAACCGCCTCGGCATCATCAAGGAGCAACGGCGGAAGCTCGCCGCCGGCACCCAGCCGGTAGCCCCCGGCCACGCCGGGAGCGGCCTCAATCGGGTACCCGAGCGAGCGCAGCTTGTCGACATCCCGCCGGATGGTGCGCGGGCCGACCTCCAGCCGGTCGGCCAGTTCCTGACCCGTCCATTCCCGGCGGAGCTGGAGGAGCGAGAGCAGGGCGAGCAGGCGGGCCGACGTCTGAACCATGCGCAGAGCCTCCCACCAATTGCGGACAGTACCTGACCGCGAGGCGCTACGCCATCGCCCTATTGCGGACCGAACCCGACCTTAATCGGCGAGAAGGTCCGGATCATGTCGATCACCACGCTCACCCCCCCACGGGAGCCGGCGCCCCGCACCAGCGCGCCGACGACTCCCCGCGCCCAGACCCTGGCGCTGCTGCTGCTGGCGATGACGCAGTTTGTGCTCGTCATCGATGCGTCCATCGTCAATGTCGCGCTGCCGACGATCGGCCGCGCGCTTCGCTTCTCCCAGGCCGATCTGTCCTGGGTGGTGAATGCCTACACCCTGACGTTCGGCGGTTTCCTGCTCCTCGGCGGCCGTCTGGCCGATCTGGTCGGACGCCGGCGGATGTTCATGAGCGGCCTCGTGCTGTTCTCGCTGGCGTCGCTGGCCGGCGGCGTCGCCCAATCCGAGCCCTGGCTGATCGCGGCCCGGGCCGCTCAGGGCCTGGGCGGCGCGATCGTCTCGCCGGCGGCTCTCTCCATCATCACCACCACGTTCGCCGAGGGGGCGGAGCGCAACCGAGCCCTCGGCGTCTGGGGCGCCGTCGCCGGCGCCGGCGGCGCTGCCGGGGTACTCCTCGGCGGCATCCTCACCACCGGCCTGAGCTGGCGCTGGGTCCTGTTCGTGAACGTTCCCATCGGCCTCATCTGCGCCCTGCTGGCGCCGCGGCTCATCCGAGAGAGCCGGGCGGACATGCCGTCGCGCACGCTTGACGTCCCCGGCGCGGTCACCGGCACCGCCGGGCTGGCGCTGCTCGTCTATGCGCTGGTGGACACCGTCAACGTCGGCTGGGGGTCGACGGCCACGGTGCTCCGGCTGGCCGGGGCCGTCGGCTTGCTCGCCGCCTTTCTGGCCATTGAGTCCCGGCGCCGCGCGCCGCTCATGCCGTTCTCCATCTTCCGTCTGCGCACGCTCCGCGGCGCGGACACCGTCGCCCTGCTGATCGGCATGTCGCTGTTCTCGATGTTCTTCTTCCTCTCTCTGTACATGCAGCAGGTGCTGCATTACTCGGCCTTGCGAACCGGGATCTCATACCTGCCGCTGGCCGGGGGGATCATCGTCGCAGCGGGCGCTGCCTCGGCCGCAGTGACGCGGATCGGCTTCAAGCCGGTGCTGATCGCCGGCCTCCTGCTGATCGCCGGTGGGCTGCTGTGGTTCTCCCAGGTGCCCGCCGCCGGCGGCTCATATCTCGCCGATCTCCTCGGCCCCTCGCTGCTGGCCGCGGTCGGGCTCGGCCTGGCCTTTGTCTCGGTCACCATTGCGGCCATGACCGGTACCCGGCCGGATCAGGCCGGCCTGGCCTCCGGCCTGCTCAACACCGCCCAGCAGGTTGGCGGAGCGCTCGGGCTGGCGCTGCTCTCCAGCGTGGCCACGACCCGCACCCACGCCCTGCTGACCAGCGGCCAGGCCTCGCTCACAGTCGCACTGACCAGAGGCTTTGAGCGCGCCTTCCTGCTGGGGTGCGCGTTTGCGCTGGCTGGCGCGGTGCTCGGCCTGGTGCTCATCTCCTCCCGGGACAGCCGGGGTTCCCGCGCCGGGGCGGGCCCCGCACCCGCCGCTGCCGCCGAATTGAGCCGAGCCCCGGCCGGCGCGACCGAGCCGAGCGTCGGGGCATTTCATTCCGGGTAGGGGAAGCGGCTGCGCCACAGCCTGTACCGGACCGCGGCCAGGCGGAAGGCGGCCGTTAGCATCGCCACCGTGATCGAGCTCACCCTGATCGGCGGCCCCACGGCGATGTTCCGGTTCGGCGGCGTGCGGTGGTTGACCGATCCCACTTTCCCACCCCCCGGGGAGTACGCCGGCGGGCTGACCAAAACCTCAGGGCCGGCACTGGGACCGGAGCAGCTGGAGCCCATCGACCCCGTGCGGTTATCGCATCACCATCACAGCGACAACCTGGATCCCGCCGGGCGCGAGTTCCTGCCGCGGGCCGGCCAGCACCGTGTACGTGTCCGGTGATAACGCCGCCATCTCGGTGGTGGAGGAGATCGCCCGGCGGTTTCGTCACATCGACGTCGCCCTCCTGTTCGCCGGGGCGGTCCAGCTGCCGCATCGGTTTGAGGGCGCCTACCTGACCCTGTCCAGCGACCGGGCGGCACAGGCGACGGAGATCCTGGCCGCGGAGGCCGTCGTCCCGCTGCACTTCACCGGCTGGAGCCACTTCACCCAGGGGGCCCGGGAGCTGCGGGCCAGCTTCGCCGGCTACGGGCTCTCGTCCCGGCTGCGGGTGCCTGAACCAGGGGTCGTGGTTCATGCCCCCTGAGGCGATCATCTGGAACGCCCTCCGGGGCGCGCTGGTGACGCGGGCCCTGGCGCTTGCGGCCGACCTGCAGGTGGCGCAGGCGCTGCTGGCGGGCCCCCGCCGCAGCCGCGATCTGGCGCGGGAGCGGGACGTCGACCCGGACGTATTGCACCGCGTGCTCCGCGCGCTGGCCAGTGACGGCATCTTTGCGGAGACCGAGCCGGGAGTGTTTGCCAACACCGCCGCCTCCGAGGTGCTGGCTCGCGACGGCTGGGACGACTTCGCCCACCTGTTCGGCGGCGTCTGGCTGCGGGCCACCACGCAGCTTGAGCTCAGCGGCAAAGCGTCCTTCCCCCGCGTCTTCGGAGCGGAGTTCTGGTCATGGCTGGCGGCTGCTCCGGGCGAGCGGGCCGCGTTTGACCGGGCGATGGCCCAGGGGTGGCAGGGACGCCTCGCTCGCTTGGAGAGCGTCGCCTGGCGCGGGGACGAGCTGGTGGTCGACGTCGGCGGCGGCAGCGGGTCGCTGCTGGTGGCGCTGCTGGATCAGCACCCCGGCATGCGCGGCGTTCTGTTCGACGTGCCTGAGACCGTGCGTGACGAGTCGGCGCTCCCCGAACGCTGCCGGTTTGTGCCCGGCAGCTTCTTTGCGTCGGTGCCGCCCGGCGACGTGCACATTCTCTCCACCATCCTCCACGACTGGGACGACGAGCCGGCGAGGCGGATCCTGCGAACGGTCCGGGCGGCGGCGGGGCAGCGGCTGGTGGTCCTGGACAGCGTCATCGCGCCCGGCAACGCGCCGGACGGGGCGAAATGGCTTGACCTGCTCATGCTGACGCTGGCCCGGGGGCGAGAGCGCACGGCCGAGCAGTGGCAGGCGTTGCTGGACGATGCCGGCTGGCGCACCACGCACATCGGCGAGGGCATCATCGAGGCTCAGCCGGCGTAGGGCCGGCCGGACGCGCCGGCGCGTGACTACCGGCTGCCGTCTGTCCGCCGGCGTCTAGCGCCAGTTGGCGTTTCGCCAGCCGTTTGAGTCCGCGGCACTTGACCCGGGCGATCCGCTGCCGCCACCTTGAGAATGTCTGCTGAGGTAGACCGCCCCGTGGGGAAGAGCACCGAAGCCCCACACCATGGCCGCCACGTAGCCGAGCAGCGATCCGAGCGAGAGCAAGATCAGCGCCACGACGACCCCCACCCCGAACAGCGATAGTGACACTACCGCTCGCATGGCCAGAATCTACTCGCCGGGGTGGGGCAGCGCAATAGCGGTTGACCCCGTACGGGGATAATCGCTCGGTGGCGCCCAAACGCGTCCCTGATCACGGTCTTCCGGTCAGCGATGACACGGTGGTTCTGCGTCCGCTGACATTGGATGACCGGGCACTGCTGAAGGAGGCGCGGTCCGACTCCACCATCACGTATCGCTTCGGGCCGCAAAGAATGGCGCTTGACGACCAGATCCAGCACTTCATCGACCTGTTTGAAGCCGGCCAGGGCGGTGCGGTCACGATCACGCCACACCAGGAGGCGGCCGTCGGCGCCGTCTTTCTTGAAGGCAACGAGTCCGACAGTGGCGATATCGGCTACTGGGTGCTCCGGCAACACCGCCGCCATGGGTACGCGCAGCGAGGTCTGCGGCTTGCCGCTCGGTGGGCGCTGCACTCACTCGGCTGGGCCCGCGTGCAGCTCTGGATCGAACCGGACAACGAAGCGTCACTGCGAGTGGCCGAGGCGGCGGGCTTCATCCGGGAAGGTGTCCTCCGCTCCCACGGCGTCGTCGACGGCCGACGCTGTGACGCCATCTTCTTCTCGCTGCTGCCCACCGACATCGGCCAGCCGTCGTGACCAAGCGGCGAGGCGACCAGAGATGGCCGCCCAGCGTCGTGGTGCCCCGGACGATCCCGCCCAGGTCCACCGGCTGGACCGCCCCCAGCGTCACGGACGCCGGCGCCGGCGCGGGACTGGACCCGCCCCTGCGGCCGATCGCCCAGCCGGCAGTCGGACCAGCAGGGTGGTCACCGCCGCGAGGACCCGGCGGCGACGGCGTCGCTGGCGACGACGGGCGTCCCTGATGACCGCCCACCGCGATGGTGCCCAGGCTCCCTCGGTCACCTCCAATATGACGCTAGTATCACTAGCACAATGTTGTCTGTCAAGGTCGACCGCGGCCGCCCCGTCCTGTTACACGACCAGGTGGCCGCCGAGATCCGTCGCGCCATCGCGGAGGGCGAGGCGGCCCCCGGAGAGCGGCTGCCCCCCGCCCGCGACCTGGCGGCCGTGCTCCAGGTCAACACCAACACGGTGCTGCGGGCACTTCGGCTGCTGCGGGATGAAGGACTGCTGGAGTTCCGCCGCGGACGTGGCGTGCACGTCGCCGGCACCCCCGAGCGCGGCGCCGTGCTGGCGAGAGCCAGAGAGTTCGTGCACTTCGGACGTCAATACGGTTATGACGCAGAGGAGCTGATTGAACTCATCCGGCAGCTCAACCCGTAGCCTCGGCGGCCCACTTCACCTCCACCGGCACGGCGTGCCCGGCTACGCGCGCGGCTCCTCCGCCCCTCCGGTCGGCTCCCATTTGCGGTGGTGCGCTTCAGCCCAATCCTCGCGGACAGTGCCCAGCACCATGCCGCGCAGGGAGTGGCGGGTGCTGCGCCGGATCAGCGCCAGGTACAGGTGGCCCGCAACGATGACCACGGACGTGTACATCAGCACATCGTGGAGGTACACCGTGCCTCCGAGGCGGAGGTCCGTGTTGCGCTCGCCGAGCCACAGCAGCATCCCGGACGTGAAGAACAGGACAGCAAACGCCGCCGTCACAATGGCGTTGACCTTTTGCCCAGCGTTGAAGCGGCCCTGCGGAGCGCGGAGGTCTCCGCGCAGAAAGCGCCGGTCGTCGCGGTCGAACACGTCGAGCTCCTCCAGCGTCCTGCGCAGTGCCCGACGATCGTCGAACAGCATGCCGAACACAGCGATGGCCACCAGCGCCCCAGCCCACGAGACGCCCGTCCAGAAGTGAATGTCCTTGACCAGCGGGCGCCGCCCGACCGCGGTCGACAGCGCCGGCAGGTAGAGCACCAGTCCAGAGGCGAGCAGCACAAAGAACGCGGTCGCGTGAACCCAGTGCAGGAGCCGCTCGGTAACCGTGAAGCGCTTCACGTACCCCGGCCGCGTCCAGCTACGGGGATGGACCCGCGCCGGCAGATCGTCCTGGCTGTCTGGCACCGCCACAGGCTGGATCTCAGCCATAGCCGTTGGAGTGGCCGACGATCGCGTTGACATCGTAGCCCCGCTGCTCCCAATAGCCGAGGCGTTGCTTGGGGACGAGCGTGATCCGCTGGACCCACTTGACGTTCTTGTAGCCGTACATCTCCGGGATGACGAGCCGGACAGGTGCACCGTGCTCCTGCGGCAGCCGGCCGCCGTCCATCTGATAGGCGAGCATTACGTTCGACAGCGACATGTCGGCGAGCGGAAGGTAGTCGTCGTAGGGGACCTCGGCCGAGACGAAGTGCGCGGCATGCGCCTGCGGCAGCGGCTGCGCGAGGTTCAGCAGGTCGGCGAACCGCACTCCGCCCCAGTGCACGTTGTACACCGTCCAGCCGGTGACACAGTGAAAGGTCGAAACCTGCTCGGCCTTGGGCAGCCTGAGCAGGTCCTGGTAGGAGAGTTCCACCGGTCGCCGGACGAGCCCGTCAATCGTGAGTCGCCAGGTGGCCGGGTCAAACACCGGCATCGTCGCGGCCACCGTGTAGATGCGCCAACCGCTCGACGGGACGATCCGGCTCAAACCCGTGGCATCCGCAAACGGCTTGGTCACCCGGCTGGTGATACTCGAGACCTGCCCGCCGTAGAACAGGGTCGCCACCCCCGCACCGACGAGCCCCAGAAAGCCGGCGCGACCGACCCGCCGCGCACCAACATCCTCACGCGGGGAGTCAGGGCTCCGATCGTTCGACATGACGTTCCAACCGGCCTACATGTGCGCCATGCCGCGGGACAGGCGGCCGCGCAGGTCGCCTGGGTGGCCCTTGGTATTCACCCAGACAGAGAACGACCCGGGCTTCGCCTCCAGGTGCGCGACAGCCATCTTCGACTCCTGCTCGCAGCCAGACCGGGCGTAGTGCATGCCCAGCTCAAACAACGTCACCCCCGTCAAGCCGGCATGGACCGCCGTCCCGGTGACGTGCTTGACCATCGGCAGGTCAAACAACCAGCAGACCTGCCCCGACCCCTGCGTGAACTCCAGGTTGACCGTCCCATGCTCGCCCATGCCCGACAGTCTCGCCCCCAACCGGGGGTGCATCATCGAGGCAGAAGCGGAAGCTGCCACTGCCAATGCCGCCGCCGCCAGCACAACGACCGTCAAGACCCGACGTCTCATCTCACGCCTCCAAGTGGTTTGAGACGAGGGTAGATCCGCCACGGCCCGGGCGCCATTACAGATTCCTAAACGTCCCAGGGGGACCGGCCAGATCGATCAGGAATCAAGAAGCGCCCGGCGCGGGCCGCCATTAGATTGGCGGCCATGGAGATCAACCGCAACTCGACTGAAGGAGGGAGCATGATCGACTCCTCAACCCAGGGAATCAAGGTGGTGCTGCACCCCGTGTCCGATCTGGAGCAGGCCAAGCCGATGTACACCGCGCTGCTCGGCGTGGCGCCAACGGCCGACTCGTCCTACTACGTCGGGTTTGAGGCCGGCGGCCAACACATCGGGCTGGTACCGGGCGGTGGTCCACAGGGCATGACCTCGCCGGTGACCTTCTGGGAGGTGGTCGACATCGAGGCCAAGCTGGCCGAGCTGACCGCCGCCGGGGCCACCGTGAAGGAGGCCGCCCACGACGTCGGCGGAGGCCGCCTGGTGGCCACGGTGACCGACCTTGACGGCAACGACCTCGGGCTGCTGCAGGACCCATGAGCACCATGAGCACGGATGCGCAGCCTGCGCGGCACGCCGCCGACCGCCACGACCTGATCCGTGTGCATGGCGCACGCGTGAACAACCTGAAGGACGTCAGCATTCAGATTCCGAAGCGCCGGCTGACCGTGTTCACCGGCGTTTCGGGGTCGGGGAAGAGCTCGCTGGTGTTCGACACGATCGCCGCCGAGTCCCAGCGGCTGATCAACGAGACCTACAGCGCGTTCGTACAGGGCTTCATGCCGACGCTGGCGCGGCCCGAGGTCGACGTGCTCGAAGGGCTGACGACGGCGATCAGCGTCGACCAGGAGCGGATGGGGTCCAACCCTCGGTCGACGGTCGGCACTGCCACCGACGCGGACGCAATGCTGCGCATCCTGTTCAGCCGGCTCGGGCAGCCGCACATCGGTCCACCCGGCGCATACTCCTTCAATGTGGCCTCCGTCCATGGCAGCGGCGGGATCACGGTGGAGCGCGGCGAGAAGACCATCACGCAGAGTGCGAGCTTCAGCCGGACCGGCGGGATGTGCCCGCGCTGCGAGGGTCGCGGGTCGGTGAGCGATTTCGACCTGGCGGCGCTCTACGACGACAGCAAGTCGCTCAACCAGGGGGCGCTGACGATTCCCGGCTACAGCATGGACGGCTGGTACGGCCGGATCTTCCGCGGCTGCGGCTTTTTCGACCCGGACAAGCCGATCAAGAAGTTCAACAAGCGCGAGCTCCATGACCTGCTCTACAAGGAGCCGACCCGGATCAAGGTCGACGGCATCAACCTGACCTATGACGGTCTGATTCCGAAGATCCAGAAGTCGATGCTGTCTAAAGAGGTCGATGCGATGCAGCCGCACGTCCGCGCTTTCGTGCAGCGGGCGGTGGTGTTCACCTCCTGCCCGGACTGTGACGGCACCAGGCTCAGCGAGGCGGCGCGCTCATCACGGATCGAGGGTGCGAGCATCGCCGACCTGTCCGCGATGCAGATCTCGGACCTCGCCGACTGGGTCCGCCGGCTCGACGATCCGTCGGTGGCCCCGCTGGTTGCAGCCCTCAGAGACACCCTCGACGCGTTCGTGGCCATCGGCCTTGGCTACCTGTCGCTCAACCGGTCGTCGGGTACGCTGTCCGGCGGCGAGGCCCAGCGCACCAGGATGATCCGCCACCTCGGCTCGTCGCTCACCGACGTCACCTACGTCTTCGACGAGCCCAGCATCGGCATGCATCCCCATGACATCCAGCGGATGAACAAGCTGCTTCTGGAGCTGCGCGACAAGGGGAACACCGTCCTGGTGGTGGAGCACAAGCCGGAGATGATCGCCATCGCCGACCACGTCGTCGACCTCGGCCCGGGCGCCGGAACAGGCGGGGGCGAGGTGGTATTTGAGGGCACCGTGGGGGAGCTGCGGGAGAGCGACACGATCACCGGCCGCCACCTGGAGGACCGCGCCTCCTTGAGGCCGGCGAGGCGGACGCCGTCAGGTGCGCTGAAGGTGCGGGGCGCGAGTACGAATAACCTGCGTGAGGTCGACGTCGACATCCCGCTCGGCCTGCTGGTGGTGGTGACCGGGGTTGCGGGCTCAGGCAAGAGCTCGTTGATCAATGGGTCGGTCACCGGCCGGGATGAGGTGGTGAAGATCGATCAGGGTGCGATCCACGGCTCCCGACGGAGCTCCCCGGCGACGTACACCGGGCTGCTCGACCCGATCCGCAAAGCGTTCGCGAAGGCCAACGGGGTCAAGCCCGCCCTGTTCAGCGCAAACTCCGAGGGCGCCTGTCCCAACTGCAACGGCGCCGGTGTCATCTATACCGAGCTGACCATCATGGCCAGCGTCGCCTCCACCTGCGAGGAATGCGGGGGCAAGCGCTTCGACGCCTCCGTGCTGGAGTACAAGCTCGGCGGTCGCGACATCAGCGAGATACTGGCGATGGCGGTCGCGGAGGCCATGGAGTTCTTCGGCGCCGGAGAGGCACACGTGCCGGCCTCGTACAAGATCCTCGGGCGCCTGGAGGACGTCGGCCTCGGCTACCTCAGCCTGGGCCAGCCGCTCACCACGCTGTCCGGTGGCGAGCGTCAGCGCCTCAAGCTGGCCACTCACATGAGCGAGAAAGGCGGGGTCTACGTTCTCGACGAGCCGACCACCGGGCTGCACCTCGCTGATGTGGAGCAGCTGCTCGGCCTGCTCGACCGGCTCGTGGACTCGGGCAAGTCGGTGATTGTGATTGAGCACCATCAGGCGGTGATGGCCCATGCCGACTGGATCATCGACCTCGGCCCCGGCGCCGGCCACGACGGCGGCCGGATCGTGTTTGAGGGGACCCCCGCCGACCTGGTCGCCGGGCGTTCCACGCTCACCGGCGAGCATCTCGCTGCCTACGTCGGCACCTGACCGGTGTGCCGGATGCCGGCAACGCTGCCACGAGGTGTCATGATCTGGCGCGTGACCGGCAGACCCGCCGCCGACCAGCACCTGCGCGACCTGGCGCTCCTGCGCCGCGTACGTGACCGGATTGACCGGGACTATGCGCAGCCGCTGGACGTGGAAGCGCTCGCCCGGGACGTGCATATGTCGGCCGGGCATCTCAGCCGCCAGTTTCGACTCGCCTATGGCGAGTCGCCGTACAGCTATCTGATGACGCGGCGGATAGAGCGGGCGATGGCACTGCTCCGTCGTGGCGACCTGAGCGTGACCGAGGTCTGCTTTGAGGTCGGCTGCGCGTCGCTGGGGACGTTCAGCACACGCTTCACCGAGCTGCTGGGGATCCCGCCGAGTGCGTACCGCCGCCAGGAGGCACGCACGACGGTGGGGATGGCCCCGTGCGTGGCCAAACAGGTGACCCGACCGGTAAGGCATCGGGCCACGCCGGCGGCGAGCCGCGGGTAGGTTGGCAGCCATGGACATCACCATTCATTCGAGCATGCTGCCGCACGATGACCCAGACGCATCCATGGCCTTCTATCGCGACACCCTCGGCTTCGAGGTCCGCAACGACGTCGGATACGGCGGTATGCACTGGATCACGGTCGGGCCACCCCACCAGCCCCAGACGTCGATCGTCCTGTACCCGCCGGCCGCGGCGCCCGGGCTCACCGACGACGAGCGTCGCACAGTGGCCGAGATGATGGCCAAGGGGACCTTCGCCAGCATCAATCTGGCCACCCCCGACCTCGATGGGGCCTTCGAGCGGCTGCAGGCCAGCGATGCGGAGGTAGTCCAGGAACCGACCGAGCAGCCCTACGGGGTTCGCGACTGCGCCGTGCGCGACCCCGCCGGGAACCTGATCCGCATTCAGGAGCTGCGCTCGTAACCGGGCGGCGGCCCTCACCGCCCCTTCAGGAACCTCAGATAGAACGCCGTGAATACCAGGACGATTCCGACGTTGGCCATCAGCCGCCACCAGAAGTGGTGCCTGAAGAACAGGACGTCCACGCCGACCACGACGGCGACGAGCGCGAGTACATAGATCACGACTCCTGGCCTTCTCCCCATCGCTTCGTTCTACAGGGTGCGACGAAGCGGAGCAAGCGCACCGTGTCCTGCGTTGACCACCACCGGGATCGGAGCGCCCCAGGATTCACCGGCTGGATGCATGGGTCGGTGGTGTGATCACGCGCACTGGCTCGTGACCTCGCTGTTACCGGTCGCTTGTTACGGTTGATCCCGCCGGCCGAGCGGACGAGGAATTGAACGACCATCCACACCGCGCCATGGTTGCGCTCGCTGCCGCGGGCTTGGCGTCGACGGTCGTTGCGTGCGGTTCCTCGCCCAGCTTGAGCGGCGGCGGCGGCGGCGGCGCAAGCGGCGGTTCCCCGCTCAAAGAAGCGCAGTGCATGCGCTCGCACGGCGTAGCCAACTTCCCTGACCCCAGCCCGGGTGGGCCCAGCGTGATTCCCAACTGGATCAACCCGAACGCCCCCGCGTTCGTGTCCGCGCAAAGGGCGTGCGCTCGGTTCCTGAGCGGCGGCGCAAGCCCACGGGGGGCTTCGGCCAGCGAGAAGGTCGCTCTGCTCAACCTCGCGAGGTGCATGCGCGCCCACGGCCTGCCGAACTTCCCCGATCCGATGACGTCGCCGCCTGCAGCCCCGCCCCCCGGCAGCCATACCGGCAACGCCGTCGGTATCGCGGGGGTCTATCTGGTGTTCCCACCTCAGTCGCCGGCGCTCAAGCGGGCAGAGGCCAGGTGCGGGTTCCGCCAGCCGGCCTGGGTCAAGACCTGAGAATCTTTAGGTGTGGAGCAACGGGTCGAAATCGCCGGTGACATGATCCGCCTTGGTCAGCTGCTCAAGCTTGCCGGCACCGTCTCGGGCGGAGCCGAGGCCAAGGGCCTGATCGCCGGCGGCCGGGTGACTGTCAACGGCGAGCCCGAGCTGAGGCGCGGCCGACAACTGCATCCTGGTGACGTTGTCCGGGTGGGCACGGACGATCTGCGGATCGTCGGCATCTGATGTGGATGACTCCGTGACAGCCCCGCTGCGTGAGCTTGTTGGTGGCGGCGGCGTGTGCGTGCTCTCGGGCGCTGGCCTGTCGACTGAGTCGGGAATCCCGGATTATCGCGGTCCAACCGGCGCGCTGCACGCGCGGCTGCCGATGACGATTGCTGAATTCCGGGGCTCGCCGGAGGCTCGCCAGCGCTACTGGGCCCGCGCTCACATCGGCTGGCGGCGGATCTCGGCTGCGCGGCCCAACGCCGGCCACCGGGCGGTGGCCGCGCTGCAAACGGCAGGCATGCTGCGGGGGATCATCACGCAGAACGTCGACGGGTTGCATCAGGCCGCCGGCGCCCGAGACGTCGTGGAGTTGCATGGAACACTGTCCGGGGTCGTATGCCTGGAGTGCGGCGCGCGCGCCACCCGGGAGGCGCTTGACCGGCGGCTGCGTGCCGCCAACCCCGATCTGGGCTGGGACGAGGTCCCGGCCGGCAACCCTGACGGGGATGCTGAGCTGGGCGCCGAGCAGGTCGCACGGTTCCGCCTGGCCGGCTGTGAGTGCTGCGGGGCCGATCTGCTCAAGCCCGACGTCGTGTTCTTCGGCGAGAACGTGCCGCGGTCCCGAGTGCAGCGGTGCTTCGATCTGGTCGATGGTGCGGCCTGTCTGCTCGTGCTCGGGTCCTCGCTGGCGGTGATGTCCGGGCTGCGGTTTGTGCACCGGGCTCGGCAGGCGCAGATTCCGGTGGCGATCGTCAGCCGGGGCGCCACGCGTGGCGACCCGCTCGCCGATATCAAAGTGGACGCCGTACTCGGCGAGGTGTTGCCCACGCTTGTCAGCGCGCTCTGGTCAGACGGCCGGGTGCTGTGATCGCTGCTTTCCGGCCTTCCGCGCCTATCGGGCTTTGCGCTGGCTTCGAGATACCGCCGCGCCGTGTCGAGATTCGGTTGGGGGGTGAGCCGATGGGTGGGCCGGTGTAATCAGCACACCGGAAATGTGATGGTGACTTCAAGGCCGCCGGAAGGGCGAGCGTGGGTGTTGATCGTGGCGCCGTGGGCGTCGGCGATGGCGCGCACGATCGCGAGGCCGAGGCCGTGGCCGTTCGAGTGGCGGCTGCGGTCCGCGCCGGTCGTCCGGAAGGGTTCGAACAGGCGATCAAGGGCAGCCCCGGGAACCAGCGGACCGGTGTTGACGACGGTCAGCGCTGGTCGTCCGGCGGCAGTCGTGGCCTCCACGGTCAGGCTGCCGTTGGCCACGTTGTGGCGTATCGCGTTGTCGATCAGGTTCGCCACGAGCAGCTCCAGCAGCATGGGATCGCCGGTTGCCGCGGTGGGGGCCAAGGACGAGTCGACCGCGATCCTCTGTGACTCCGCCAACTGCCTGCGGCCAGCGAGGACGGTCGCCGCGATCTCGGCGAGATCGACCGGCTCGGATCGTTCGATCCCACGCTCACCGGTCGCGAGGGTCAGGAGCGCGTCGATCAGCCGCTCCTGCTGATCGCCCAGCTCCAGCGCCTGCTCGCACGCCACGCGCAACGAACCCGTGCTTGCGTTGGGATCGCTGAGCGCCACCTGCAGGAGGGTGCGCTGGCCGGCGAGCGGGGTCCGCAGCTCGTGCGAAGCGTTTGCGACAAACCGGCGCTGCGCCTCAAACGAGGTCTCAAGACGGCCGAAGAGCCCATCCAGCGTTCGGCCCAGCTGAGTGAGCTCGTCGTCGGGCCCCCTCAACTCAAGGCGGCGGTGGAGATTACTTGCGGAGATCTCCTGGGCGGCGGTGGTCATCGCGCGCAGTGGTGCCAGGAAACGACCGGCCAGCCACCATGCTCCCGTGACCGCAACCGCCGCGGCAACCAATCCGATTCCCACGACGAGCAAAGCGGTGTGCGCCGGCGCCCCCGTCGGCGCGGCGGCGTTCGCGGGTGCCGAGTGCGAGCTTCGGAGGATCAGGAGCCCGGCGGCGCCCAGGGCGATCGCCAGCAGGCCCAGAAAGAAGCCGGAATACAGCATCGCCAGCTGGGCGCGCAGGATCGGCCGCTCTGTGAACAGCCGGGCGTGGACCTTCTCACGAAGCGTGGTGCGTACCGGTGCGCTGGTCATGGGCTGTCTCCGATGCGATAACCCGCCTCGCGGACGGTGTGGATCACGGGCGGGTCGCCGAGCTTGCGGCGCAGCCGGCGGACGGTTGTCTTCACGGTCGTGGTGAACGGGTCGGTGGCGTCATCCCAGACCCGCGCGAGCAGCTCCTCGCTTGAGATCACCCGGCCCGAGGAGGCCAGGAGCAACTCGAGCACCGAGAACTCCTTCGGGCTCAGCTCGAGGCGACGCCCATCCCGGGCTGCGACCCGCCGGCCACTGTCGAGCGTCAGATCGCCATGCTCGAGGGTCGGTGGTGTCGCCAGCGTCGGGCGCCGCCCAAGCGCACGGACGCGCGCCACCAACTCCGGGAAGTCAAACGGCTTCCCGAGATAGTCGTCAGCACCGAGGTCAAGGCCCGTGACCCTGTCTCTCAGCGTGCGCGCGGCGGTGAGCATCAGGACCCGGCTTTCGGCTCCGTCGGCGACGATCTGACCGCAGATCTCGTCGCCGTGGACCCCCGGCAGGTCACGGTCGAGCACGACCACGTCATAGCGTGTGACCGCCAGCCGCGCCAGCGCGTCCCGGCCGTCGAGGACGACGTCAACGGCCATTCCCTCGCGGCGCAGGCCGGTTCCGATCGACTGCGCCAGAACCTCAAAGTCTTCGACGACGAGCACTCTCACGCCCCGAACGATGCCACCAGCCAGGTGACAACCAGGTGTCGATCGCACACACCGAGTTGACACCGGCGGCGGCGTACAACCGCGCTGCAACAGGCAAGCACCGACCAGAACGGCTGGCTAGATGAGCGACGCAATGATCGAAATCACCGGGCTGCGCAAGCGGTTCGGACCAACCCTCGCACTCGACGGCATGACCTTCACCGTGCCTGCGGGCAGGGTCACGGGCTTTGTCGGTCCCAACGGGGCAGGGAAGTCGACCACAATCCGGGTGATCCTCGGGCTCGACAACCCTGACGAGGGCCAGGCCCTGGTGTCCGGCCGCCCCTATCGCAGCCTTCGTCATCCACTCCGACATGTCGGCTCGTTGATCGATGCCACGGCGCTGCAGCCGGGCCGATCTGGCCGCAACCACCTGCTGTGGATCGCGCACTCCCAGCAGCTTCATGCTCGCCGCGTCGACGAGGTCGTCGACCTGGTCGGACTTGGAAACGCGGCGCGGCGCAAGGCCGGCGGGTACTCATTGGGAATGCGCCAGCGCCTTGGGATCGCGGCAGCGCTGCTCGGCGACCCGCCCGTGCTGATCCTCGACGAGCCGTTCAATGGGATGGACCCAGACGGAATCATCTGGGTCCGAGGATTGCTGCGCTCGCTTGCCGCGGAGGGGCGGGCGGTGCTCGTCTCAAGCCATCTGCTGGGCGAGCTGGAGGGCATGGCCAACGATCTGATCGTCGCCGGCCGCGGCCGGGTTCTGGCCAATGCGAGCGTCGAGGAGCTCCTGGGACAGCACCCGGACGGCGCGGCGCCGCAGGTCACGTCCCGGCGGTCCAGGCTGGAGGACGTGTACCTCCAGCTGACGAGCGGTGCGGCCGAGTTCAGCGCGGCACCGGACGACGAGGTGACGCGATGACCGCCGCCGGCATCCGCTCGCCGGCGCCTCCGGCGCGCCACTCCAGTGCTCTGCGCGGTGCTCTGCATGCCGAGTGGACGAAGTTCCGGAGCCTGCGCGGGTGGGCCGTCGGCCTGACGGTCGCGTCGGCGCTGCTGGTGCTGTTCGCCTACCTGACCGCCGACGGTCAACACAGCGGGGTGTGCCTTCCCGGATCAGGAGTGGCGGGCGCGCAGCCGCCACAATGTGGCAGCGGCCATCCCTTTGTCCCCGTGGGCCCCGATGGCGAAGCTGTGGCCGACAGCTACTACCTGGCGGGGCAGCAGCTGCCCGGTAACGGCACGATCACCGCGACGGTCACATCGCTGACCGGGGTCACCTCGGCTGCGCCCGCCAACGCCGCTCCGTCTCTGGCCCGCACTCGCCCCGGGCTCGCCGCCTGGTCAAAGGCCGGGGTGATTATCGCCGCCAGCACGCGGCAGGGAGCGCCCTATGCCGCGGTGATGGCCACGGCCGGCCATGGCGTGCGCTTTCAGACCGACTACACGCGCGACGCGGCGGGACTCCCGGGCGCGGCCTCCACCGCCTCGCCACGATGGCTGAGGCTCACCCGGACCGGTGCGCTGCTCACCGCCTATGACTCGGCCACCGGCAGGACCTGGCAGAAGATCGGCGCCACGACGCTCCGCGGGCTGCCTCGGACTGTCGACATCGGCCTGTTCGTCACCTCGCCGGTCACCTACGGCGGCCTGGCGACGATGGCCACTGCTCGTTTCGACCACGTCACGCTGAGCGGCACGGGGCCCCACCAGCGATGGCGGGGGGAGGGGATCGGGCAGAGCCCTCACGACTTCTACAACCTCCTCGGCCATGGCGGCTACCACCGCGCCGGCACGGCGTTTGTCGTCAACGGCTCCGGTGACCTCGCCGTCGCCGTGTCCGCAAGCGGGGCCACGCCGGCGAGCATCTTGACTCAGGCACTGATCGCCGCCCTGATCCTGACCGTGGTCGTAGCGGCGATGTTCATCACCAGCGAGTACCGTCGCGGCCTGATCCGCGCGACGCTCGCCGCGATCCCCCGTCGCGGCCACATGCTCGTGGGCAAAGCACTGGTGATATCCGGGGGCACATTCATCGCCGGCGCGGCCGCAGCGGCGATCTCGATCCCGCTCGGCGATCACGTCCTGCGAGCCAACGGCAACTACATCTTCCCGGCGAGCACCGCCACCGAGGCGCGCATCGTCGTCGGCACGGGCGCGGTCCTCGCGCTCAGCGCGGCGGCAGTCATCGCAATCGGCACCCTGCTGCGCAGAACGGCGGGCACCGTAATCGCCGCCATCGTCCTATTCGTCCTGCCGGCGGTACTCGTCGTTCCCTACGTGTCGGGGACCAGCCCCGGGAGCAACCCAGCGCTACCGCTGTGGCTGCTGCGGCTGAGCCCCGCCGCCGGGTTCTCGGTCCTGGGGTCACTGCCCCGTTCCGCGCAGGTCAGCTACCCATATACGATCGCCAACGGTTACGCCCCGCTCGCGCCGGGAGTCGGTCTGGCGGTGCTCGCTGCCTGGACGGTGGTGCTGCTGCTGGCGGCGGGGGCCGTACTCGCCAGGAGGGACGCATGACGGCCACGCTCCGCGCCGAGTGGACCAAGCTCCGGACGCTACCGGCCAATCTCTGGCTGGTGCCCGGCGTTGTCGCCGGCACGGTGGCGATCGGCGCCGCCGCCGCTGGATTGACGCACGCTTCGGGGGTCACCCCCGGCGGGGATAGCACCAAGCTCTGCCTGGCCGGCGTCTACCTGGGACAGCTCCTGGTCGCGACGTTGGCCAT
This sequence comes from uncultured Solirubrobacteraceae bacterium, assembly GCA_963753235.1. Taxonomy (GTDB): domain Bacteria; phylum Actinomycetota; class Thermoleophilia; order Solirubrobacterales; family Solirubrobacteraceae; genus Palsa-465. The sequence goes on from CAVWBJ010000004.1 coordinate 989,669, forward strand.
CGTCGCCATCTGTGAGGAGTACGCCACCGGACTGATCCGTGTGACGTTTACGGCCACGCCCCACCGCGTCGCCTCGCTGATGGCCAAGGCGGCTAACCTCGCCGGGCTGACCGCCGTCGCCGGCCTGGCCGCGGTGGCCGGCTGTCTGGCGGTCGGCGCGTTGATGCTGCCGGCGGACGGCCTTGACCCGGGGCACGGCTACGCCCTCATCTCCATCGGCTCGGCCTCGACCATGCGCGCCGCGGGTGGAACCGTGATCTACCTGGTCCTGATGGCACTGCTCAGCCTCGGTATCGGCACCGTGATCCGTGACACCGCAGCCTCGCTGGGTGCGGTGGTCGCGCTGCTCTACGTCCCGCCCCTGCTCGCCGACCTCCTGGGGGGCACGGTTGGCCAACACATCAGGGAGATCTCCCCCGCCAGCGCCGGCCTCGCGATCCAGTCCACAACCCGCCTGCGCTCGTTGCCGATCCAGGCGTGGCCCGGGATGGGGGTGCTCACCGGCTGGGCCATCGCTGCGCTCCTCCTGGCTGCAGCCTCCCTGCGCGTCCGTGACAGCTAGCCTCGCCGGCGCAAACCTCGTCCCTGCTTTGCAGGTTGCCGTCAGGCGGACCTGATCGGCTGGCCGAGCCTAAATCGATGGCCGTCCGGTGATCGAAGGCCGATCTCACGCATCCCCCATGGCTCGTCGGTGGGGGCCTTCAGCACTTCAGCACCGCCGGCAACCGCGCAGGCATGGAAGCCGTCAACGTCATCAACGTGCAGGTAGGCGACATAGCTGTGATCGCCCAGTTGGCTGGCAGGAGGAACGTCCGGGCAGCGACCGAGCATCAAGGTCACCCCGCCTGCCCGGCAGAAGCGCCAGTTGCCGGGATCCGGGTCGTCGAGCTGGCAACCAAGCACATCCCGATACCAAGCGCCTGACCGGTCGAGATCGTGAACGGCCAGCACGGGATCAGCTGCGGAGATGTGCACGCGCTCATTCTGACGCTCTGACCCCTCCCGTGCGAGATCGCCAGCAAGGCGACCGGGCAGGCGTGGATCCGGCGGCCGGTCGGCCTGACATTTTCCCTTCGCGCAGGCCGGCGAGCGCGCGTCAGCTGATCCGGCAGTAGCGTTCGCGGCCCCTGCACGCCGCAATCACATGGAGAACGCCAATGACGGACACGACCTGCCACATGTCGATCTCACTCGACGGGTTCGTCGCCGGGGCCGACCAGAGCCGTGACAACCCGCTGGGCAAGCGCGGCCGGGAAGTCCATGGCTGGCACCTTGGCGACGAGCGTGCCAATGACGCGGATCAGACGGCGGCCGGCTGGCTCATGCGTCCGCGCGGCGCCTACGTGATGGGGCGCAACATGTTTGGACCGGTTCGCGGCGATTGGGACGAGGACTGGCGCGGCTGGTGGGGCCCCGAGCCGCCCTACCGCGCGCCGGTGTTCGTGCTCACCCACCACCCGCACGACCCGATCGAAATGGAGGGCGGCACAACGTTTCACTTCGTCGAGGGCTTCGACGAAGCCTACGCGCAAGCGTGCGCGGCGGCCGGCGAGGACGGCGTCGACATCGCGGGGGGCGCGTCGACGGTCCGCCAGGCACTGGCAGCGGACGTGATCGACGAGCTCACCCTGGACATCGCCCCCGTTCTGCTCGGAGCGGGCGAGCGGTTGTTCGACGGCGTCGAGTCCTTCGGCTTCGAGCCCGTGGAGGTGCTGCACTCGCCGCTCGCCACACACATCCGCTACCGCCGCTCGGGATGAGCCCGTGGTGGCGTGCCGTTCGAGCTGCTCGCCCGCCCGTACGGCTCCGGCCCGTGCACGTTGCGGTCCGGCGGGAGCAAGTCAGGTCGGGGCCGCGACAGCGCCGGGTCCTGCGTGGAATCTCTGGGTTGGACTATGGAACCGCGGCGGCCACGCGATGATTTGCGATAGTCGCTGCCGTGTTGTTGCTGATAACGGGCGCAAGCGGTGTGGGTAAGTCCACCGTCCGGGCGCTCATCGCGCCTGAGCTCTCACCGGCGGTCGAGTGCGTCGAGCTGCTCGATCTATCCGACCACCCGCCGGCCATGACGCGGGTTTGGCGTCAGCAGACGGCCGAGGCGGCCGTGCGTCGAGCAGTTGAGCTGCAGGCATGCCGACGGCACCTGCTGCTGGCGGGTGATCCGGTGCCGGCGGTGGAGGTTGTCAGCGCACCGTCGGCGCCGGGGCTCGACGCGATCGCGGTGTGCCTGCTGGACGCCACCCCAGAGGCCCAGGCCGAGCGGCTTGCCGCACGAGGAGATCCCCCTGAGCTGCTGCCCCATCACCAGGCATTCGCCGAGTGGATGCGCGAGCAGGCGAGCGACCCTCTCCATATGACGCACGTGGTATCAGACGCCGGCTGGGAGCAGATGCGCTGGCAACGTCTGGAGCAGCTCGCCCCGGACTGGAGTATGCACACGATCGACACGACGCACATGACCACCCGGGAAGTTGCCGACGCGGTTCTCACCTGGTGCCGGCACGCGCTCGCTGGGGATGCGCCTGCCCTGCGAGTAGCGGCGGCCTGAACAGCGCCAGTGTGCGAGTCCGGGCCTGACCTTCATCTCCACCGCGCGGGCAAGAGGGTCGCTATTTGCGCAATCGCGGCGGGCGGCACGGTTGCGCTGCGTCGTGGGCAGGGCTAGGTTGTACGGTGGCGCGAGCGACGACGTAGCGAAGTGCAGACGTCAGGAGCCCTTGGTCTGCCGCGCGGCTTTGTCCTCGTTTGAGTGACTTAAATTGATGCGCGCTCCGGTGTCGCGCTCGCGCCAACCTTTACTTGCCTGGCCGGAGCGCAGGGGGTTTCTGAGGTGCGCCGGCTTGCGAGCGGTGGCGACGACGGCTGGCCCGGCCCCCGCAGCGTCGTCCGCGCCACCCCCATGCCCACACGACCGCCGGTCATCGCGCCCGGTCCACTGCCGAACGCCAGATCGAGCTCGCGACCTTTTGGCGCCGAGCGCCTTGACAGACCCCCACGGTGTCGGGAGCCGCTGCCGCGCGGGCGGGGCAGGGCGCCGGTCGGGAGATCTTGGGCGCGCGGAGCCGCCCTCGCTTGAATCGTTATCCGGCGCTCCCGGCCAGGACGGGTGTGCTCTCAGGCAGGTCGGACGCGGTCCCGGAAAGGGTCGACGACTGGCGCCTGAAGCCCCAGATGGTGCAGTAGACGCCGAGGAAGAGCTCCCATGCGAACTCCGGGATGGTCAGGATGGCCTGCAGCGAGTGCAGGGATTGACTCGGGTTGTTGCCGGTGAACAGGACGGCCGTCCCGGTGACGATGATCAGCGGCCCGCCGATCAGGCCGAGCCAGCACCATCCTCGTGGCACCAGCCCCGACCTGTACATCAGGTAGCCGAGGATCAGGCCGTTCCCCCAGCCCACGACCCAGCCGGGCCCGAGCAGGAACGTCCAGTCCTTGATGGCGGCCAGTGTGTAGGCGACCGTGCCCTCCGCCGGGCCCGCCACCTGCTGCCGCAACGTGATGATCGCGACCATCGAGACGATGCCGACCAGGATGAACGTGCACTCAACCAGCCGCGCCGCCACGTAGCCAAGCGCCAGCTCCTCATTCACCCGCCTCACGATCGGGAAGATCACGACCGCGGTACCAATGTTCGCGATGATCAGCAACAGCTCCAGCAAAGCCGCGAACAGGACCTGCTGGTCATGCCCGGCGCCGGCGATGTAGCTCACCGGATGTCGAAGCACGGTCTCGTAGAGCGCCAGCGCCGCGATCGACGTGACAAACGTGATGAGGTAGAGCACGCCGAATATCCGTGCTCGCTTCTGGTCCCGTGCCATACCTAGCCCCTTTCCCCCCGGGCGTGTCCCGACCGCGGTTTCAGCTATAATAGGCGAACTACAAACCACGTGTCAAGTACCGTGTTTTATTCGCCGCCTATCGAGCATGTTGACGACCCCCACCACCCGCCCCAGTTGGCTCTTTCTCAGCAACCACGGCTACGTGCTGCTCTGCATCGCCCTCGACCCGTCCATCCGGATCAGCGAGATCGCTGACCGTGTCGGCATCGGGGAGCGCGCCGCCCAGAAGATCATCGCCGACCTCGTCGCCGACGGATACGTCACCCGCAGCAGGGACGGCCGCCGCAACCGCTACACGATCAACCGCGGAGCCCGACTCCGGCATCCGCTCCTCTCCGACCTCCCGATCGGGCCACTCGTCGACGCGCTCAGCAACGGACAGAAGCCCAGCCCGGCCAGATAGCCGAAGCGGCGCCGACGTCGCTGGGTTGGGCGACGAGCAGCGCGCCGGCGGCGCTGGTCATAGTGCTCCTTCGTCTCTGTCGATGAGCTGTTCGGACGCCAGGCCCTGCGGCTCGCCGCCCAGAACGGACGACCGCACAGCGTCCGTCGGCTGCTGGACCACGGAGCCGACCCCAACCTTCGCGACGAGCACGGCCGCACCGCGCTCGATCTGTGTCAGCCAGCCCACCGATACCGCCCCAACCCAGGGCATGACGAGGTCAATGCGATCCTTCGACTCGTCACCACCGCAGTGACTCGCTGACCAGCATCTGGCAGCCGGCCCCAGCAGCGCCCCTCCCCGGCATTGACGCCGGCCCGTCGAGAAGCACCATCGATTACTGCACGATAGATCCCGGAGCAGGACTTCTGCGGACGGCGGGACGGCCACGTCAGGCAGCCGAACCTCCACGGAACCCGCGCTGCGCCACGGGGCGCGCATCGCAGCCGACCCGGAGCGACGTGCCGTGGGCCCGCCGGCGGCTCCAGTAGTACGGTGCGCCAGGATATGTCCGAGCCTCAACGTGATCATGGACCGAGCGTCTCGATAGCCGAGATCGAGTCGGAGGCCTTCAACTCGCCGCCGGCGCTCGCTCATGCGTTTGGTTCGACAATCCTTGTCCCGTCGTGGTGGCCGCCGGATACCGAGGCGATCGAGTACGCGCTGCTGCGCACTCCTCGCGTTTCGTATCGCGTGGGCTCGGTGCGCCGCGATGGGGTGCCGATCTGCGTCATCGGTTGGCATGAGATTGCCGGTACGCGGTCGCCGCGGGATTGGTTGATCGGAAAATGGTCTGAGCCGCGGGAGCTTTCGCAGGTGCGCGGCCTGATCGGCCGTGTCGGTGAGCCATCGCGGCTTCAGGCCGTCATCTACGACGAGAAGCTGGAGATTCAGTTGATCGGCTATGCCACCGAAGCTGAAATCGTCCGGGCGGTGACCAGCCTCCGTCCCGCTGGTCTCGGATAGGCACTCGCGTTTGTCATCCCGGCCGGCGATATCGACCCTGGCGGCGGCTGCGAGCTGGTCGAAGCCCGGCCTCGTCGGGCCGCCGGATGGCGCGAGGAGGAGTTCAGCCGGTCAAACTCCATCCCTCGGGTATGGGCCTGGCCGCTCTGCCTGTTCGCCGGTTTTAGTCGTTCGGACCGGGCCGCTGTTTCTCCGCGGCATGGCGTCGAAGCTTGCGGTCACGGGTTCGCTCGGCCTCATCGGGCTCCGCTGACCAGCCCCACCCCAGCTCAGATTCGCTGTGATGACGTCGTAGATCGCGCCCAGTGTCCTCCAGTACGTCGATCGTGGCCAACGAGAGCGCCCTGGCTCCGCCCATGCTCCCGAGCAGTGCCAGTGCCTCTTCAGACCACGCGTAGTAAGCGCCCAGTCTGCCGATGCGCGTGAGCTCGTCATCGGTGAGCGCCGCCGCGCGGTCGGCGAGGTCGTCTTCGCCGTGACTTCGCAGCATCCTGGCCAACGTGTCCCGCTTGACTCGGATCTGAGCCACGTGAGAAACCTACTCCTCGTTGCTGCTGGGTCGCCGCCCGGGCAGTCAACCGGCGGACCGCTGCGCCTGATCTCGGCCGAGTCGAAGGAGAGTGTGCGCCGAGCGCCAGCGGTGGGGCGAGACGGCTGAGTCTGGTGATCGCCCCCGCCCGGTACTGCTGCTCTCGGACGACAGGCGACGCTGCGGTGCGGCTACAGGGCGACTGGGAGCGCCCGGGCCAGGAACGCTCGGGTCAGTTCCCAGGCGCGAGCGGCCGGCTCGGGCTGGTGGAAGATCGGGTTGTCCCAGTTGTCAAAGGCGTGGCCGCCGTCGGCGTGGATGTGGCATTCCCAGTCCTGACGGCTGGCGGCGACCGCGCTGACGCGCTCGGCCTGCTCGCGCGGGATGTAGGGGTCCTGGCCGCCGAAATGAAACAGCGCTGGGCATCTGATCTGGGCGGCATCACCGAGCGACTCGGGGATCATGGAGCCGTAGTAGGCAACCAGAGCGGCGGGCTCGGCGGCGCGCGCGACGCCGAACGCGAGCGTGCCACCGAGGCAGAAGCCAATGACGCCGGCGGTTGCTGTGACCTCCGGGGCGGCGCGCAACGCGTCCAGCGCGATGATCGCATCTGCGATCGCGCCCTCGTGATCCAGTTGCTGCGATGTCACGAAGGCCTCTTGCAGAGCCTGGTCGCCCTTGCCGAACTCCGCCTTCGGGCGAATCCTGCGGTACAGGTCAGGAGCGATCGCGACGTACCCGGTCCCGGCCAGCCGCTCGGTCACTTCCCGGATGTAATCGCCGACGCCGAAGATCTCCATCAGTACCAGCATGCCGGGGCCGCGGGCTGACTCGGGCACGGCCAGGTAGGCATCCATCGTGCCGCCGTCGGGCATCGCGATCGTCTCAGTCCGGGTGCTGATCGCCATCTCGACCGGTCAGCCTAGCTTGTCCGCCACAGGCGACGCCGGAGGAACCGCCGGGTGGTGTTGCCCACGCACCGCCGCGGTTCCGGACCGCCGATCGTCGCGCGGCCTCGGAGTCGGCGCTCGCTGTCTGGTTCGTAGGATGCATGGTTGTGGCGGCTCTACCACGCATTCGGCGACCTGGCCGAGCCCAGATGATGTCTGTCGATCTATCGTCCGCGCGGGCGTAATGGGCGACCATCTCATCGTCCTTCACTCCGCGGTGCGGGGCTGCGCCGGTTACAGCCGCCACGACGCTCCCTCGATTCTGATGGACGGCTCCTCGGTGGCGCGCGACACGGAGCACGGTCGCGCGGTCACCGCGCAGCTGACGCGCCGCCACGGAACGCTTGAGGAGGCGATTGCGGCGGCGGTCTTCGCGCTCGGTGCCGCGGGGTTGTCCAAGGGCATCCGCCGCCAGGCGCGCGCGGCGTGCGAGGATTACTTCTATGGCCGGCTTGACCTGACGCCGAGCCAGGAGTTGGGCGGACGGACACAGATGGTGGAATCGCTGGAGCTGATGCCCGAGCCGATGTACCGGGCACTGGGGGACGTCGTCGGGCTGGTCGTGGACGGCGAATACGAGGAGCTCCGTGTCGCCTCTCGCGACCGGCTCAGCACCGAGGACCTGCGCCGTCGCGTCGAGGACGACTGCCCTGAGTCGTTGGTGCTGCCGCCGCGCGAGGTCTACCAAGTGGAGGCTGTCACCAAGTCCGACGATCCGGAGCTGCCGGGGTGGGCCTACTTCCTTGACCTGTGGACCGAGACCGGCCCGGCCCGCCTGCACATCGAGGGCGAGCTTGAGGAGTCCGGCGAGCGGTTCACGGCGACGCTGAACGACATCCTGCCCTGAGCCGCCGCCGGCCGTTGCGCCCGTGGGCCGCTTAACGCGGAAAGCCCACCCGTAGGTGGACTCTCGGCCATCAGAAGATCAGGCGGCTTTCGCGGCAAGGGGACGTTCAGATGAAGGTCTCGCCCTCGGGTTGCCCTCGCTGTCTGACTCCCCCAGCGTAGCGCACCTGCCTCCCCTCAGGGGGTGCCACCACCCGCGCCGGAGCTCGACGCGGGGCCTTCAGAGTGGGCCGTGGAGGGATCGAACCTCCGACCTTGGGATTAAGAGTCCCCTGCTCTACCAGCTGAGCTAACGGCCCGAGGACGTCGATGTTACCCCGCTGTGGCGGAAGGCGACGTGCGGAACAGCGCCTCCCGGCGACGGGTCCCGATGAGCCCGGCGACCCGGATCGGTCAGCAGCTCTGGGCCAGTGCCGGGTTGGTCTTGGCCGTGTCGATCTGGGTCTGGATGGTCTTGCGAGAGGCCTTGGGGACCATCGAGGAGACCTTGGCGGCGGCGAGGTCGCCGAGGCGGTTCTGCTTGGCGGCATAGGCGGAGATGGCCAGGCACTCAAAGCTGCGCACCTGGCTGGGATCAGCGCTGGTGGCGGCCTGCCAGGCGGTGGCCGCGCCCGAGTAGTTGGCCAGCTGGGCGTAGGCGCGGGCGGCGAGCACGGCGGTGTTGGAGCTGGGGTTCTTGGTCAGCGCCGAATAGTGCGCCCAGGCGGTGGTGACCCCCTGGAGCTCCTTCTTGCCGGCGGCGGTGTAGGTCTGGGTGGCGGAGTTGTACCCGCTGCCCGAGGCGGAGGCGTAACGGGCCATGATCAGGTTCGCCCAGGCGTTGGCATCATTGGGAGTGGCCTTGACCTGCTTGAGGGCGGCCTTCTCCTGCTGGCTGATGATGGAGCCCTGCTGGTTGGAGCCATTGCCCGTGAAGGCATTGAGCAGACCGCCGATGCCGCTGCCGGTGCCGACGCCGAACAGGACCAGACCGCCGGCCATCAGCACCGCCAACCCCAGGTAGACGGCTTGGACGGTGCGGCGGCGGCCGCGGCTGCGCAGGTCGAACAGCATCGGCTAGGACTCTCCGGGCCCGTCCAGATTGCCGAGCTTGATGAGCTCAGCGGCGGCGCGCCTGGCGTCTCGGCGGTCGGCAAGTTTCAGCAGCACGATGCTGGCAATGAAGAGAATGACGAGTGGCAGCGTCTCCAGGCCCGTTGTCACCGGGTCCGCGCCTGGCATGGCTGCGGCAACTACAGCGAGTATCACCGTAGCGTAGCGCCAGTGCCTGGTCAGGGTGCTGCCGTTGATGATCCCCAGCTGGCGGAGCCCGAGGAGGGCCAGGGGCAGCTGGAACGCCAGCCCGATCGCCGCCATCGTCATGACCTCAAAGGAGTACAGCGGCCGGGCCTGCACCAGGGCGTTGAACTGCGAGGAGTTGTAGTCCTGAAGGAACTTGATCGCCGCCGGCAGGACGATCAGGAACGTGAACACCACGCCCGCCATGAACAGGACGGGGGCGGCGATCATCGTCGGTGTCGCCACTCGGCGCTCCTGGGGACTCAGCGCCGGTATGACGAACGCGTACACCTCATAGAGGAGGATCGGCAGCGTGAGCAGGACCGAGAAGTAGAAGCAAACGGTCAGGGTGGTGGTGAACGGTTCCCCCACGCCGATCGTGATGGGGACATTCGCCGGCGCCTTATTGGGGAGCGCCTTGGCCGCGGCGCTGATCTGCTGGGCGGCCTCGGCAAGCAGGGATGCCTGGCCTGCTGGCAGGTTCGATGATCGAGACAGCGTCTGCAGGAGCGAACCGGCGTTGGAGAAATGCTTGGCGGCCGTGACGCTGTCCCGGGTGAGGCCGCTGATGTGGTTGGCCGAGACCGTGGAGGCCGGCGGTAGCCGGCTGTTGAGGATCTTGAGGACCTGGTCGCTCTGCCAGAAGCAGAGGCCGAAGGCCACCGCCAACGCCACCGCGCAGACGATCAGGCGGCTGCGCAGCTCGTCCAGGTGGTCGACGATGCTCAGTCGATCCTCATGCCCGATGGGCCGGATAGCCTTGGCCACCGGTTGACCCCGACTCGGCGGGTGCTACGAGCGCTCGGACCCGCCTGGGGCGGAGCCGGATCCGGACGTGGCGGCGGGCTCGGTTGAGTTCGGCTTGGCCTCCGGCATGGCCGTGGCCTGCGAGATCGACGGCTTGTCCTCGTCTTCATGCTTGGACTCGCCGGTGATTCCCTCTTTGAACTCGCGCATGCCGTGACCGAGACCCTTGCCGAGCCCCGGCAGGCGCTTGGGGCCCAGGATCAGCAGGACGATGATGAGGACGACGATGATGTCTACGGGCGGACTTCGGAACATTGCTTCGGAGCCTCTCCAGGTGGTGGAACCACAAGCGTAGCGGGACAGGTCAAGGAGGATGTGTCCAGCGTTCTCAAGCTGCTCTTCGAAAGGGCCGATAGATCACATGAGCAGCCATGAACCACCACCGCCCAGACCGCCAATCCATCCGCCGCATCGTCCTCCCCAGCGGGCGCACCATCGAGGTCGTCCGGTTCTATGCGGACGACACCGTTCCCCGGGGTCTTCACATCTGCCCCGACTGCGAGTGCGAGCTGGTTCAGCCAGTCGACTGGGCAGAGGCCCCGCAAGGCCTGTGGGAGCTCGTCCTCCAGTGCCCCAACTGCTTCTGGCTGGAGGAGGGCATCTTCGACCAGGACCAGGTCGACGCGCTGGAGGAGCGGCTGGACGATGGTTTGACCGAGATGCTCTCCGATCTGCGCCGCCTCACCCAGGCGAACATGTGCGAGGAGATCGAGCGGTTCGCCGCTGCTCTCCAGGCTGACCTCATCCTGCCTGAAGACTTCTAAGCGCCGCCGCGGTCAGGCGTAGCGTTCCACCACGCCGTCGGCGATCAGCTCCAGCGCCGCGTGCTGACGCCCGCCGACGTCCGGCAGGGACGTCTTGGCCGCCGTCACCAGCTCCAGAGCCCGGCTCCGGCAGCGCCCCAGGGCCCCGGTGGCGCCGATCCGATCGCAGATCTCGGCCGCATGCTCGGCGGTGGTGATCGACCGCAGGTCCACGCCGGTCAGCTGAGGGTCACGCTCGGCGGCCAGGATCAGCGGCAATGTGACCGTCCCGTCGAGCAGATCGGCGCCCCGGGGCTTGCCGGTGCGCTCGGGCGGGCCGGTCACATCCAGCACATCGTCCAAGAGCTGAAAGGCCAGGCCGATGCGCTCGCCGAACGCACCCAGGGCGGCGATCCGCCGAGTCCGGTCCGCGTCGCCGTTCTCCTCCCCGGGGCGGAGCCCGAGCTCCCCCTGGAGGGCACCGAGCTCGCAGGCCGCGCGAAACAGGACGGCGGTCTTCAGCCGGCAGCGCTCCAGGTAGCGCTCCACCGAAACCGGCCGCCAGGCGTCGGCCCGCTGCATCAGCTCTCCGGCGGCCAGCTCGGAGCTGGCCCGGGTCAGCACCCGGACCGCCTCCACCGACTGCGAGGCCACCAATTCGGCGAACGCCCGGGAGAACAGCAAGTCCCCGGTGGCGGTGGCGGCCAGCCGTCCGCCGGCCGCCATCACCGTGGGACGGCCGCGGCGCAGCGGGGACCCGTCCAGAACGTCGTCGTGAACGAGAGTGGCACTGTGGATGAGCTCAACGGCCACCGCCGCCCGCAGCAACTCCTCGGACTCAGGCGGCGGAGCTCCGGCGGCCAGAAACAGGAGCAGGGGGCGCAGTCGCTTGCCCCCAGCGGCGATGGTGTCTCCGGCATACCGTCCCAGGAGCGCCCCGTGGCCGGTGGCGAGCTCCTCCAGCCGCTGTTCCAGCGCCACCATCAACCGAGCGGCGGGGGCACCGCCCGCCCGCCGGACGGCCTCCACCGGATCCTGGACGAGGTTCACCGGGGCACCTCCCCGGCGTGCAGGGCGATGATGCCGCCGGCGGTGACCCGGTAGCTGATCGATCGCAGTCCGGCCCGCCACATGGCGTCGGCCAGGCCCTCCGGCGGAGGGAACCGGCGGACCGAGCTGGGCAGATACGCGTAGGCGTCGGGGTCGCCGGCCAGACGGCCGAGCACCGGGACGACGCGGTCAAACCACACCTCCAGCAGCGTCGACAGCGGTGGCCGGGTCGGTGTGGTGATCTCCAGGACCACCACCCGGCCGCCCGGGCGCACCACCCGGGCCATCTCGGCCAACCCCCGGTCCAGATCGGAGAAGTTGCGGGCACCGAAGCCGACGGTGGCCGCGTCAAACTCATCATCGACGTAGGGGAGCGACAGCGCGTTGGCCGCCTCAAAACGGACCGTGACGTCGAGCGGGACCTGGCCCCGGCCGCGCTCGCGCTCGGACTTGACCTGGGCCAGCTCCAGCATCCGCTCCGAGAAGTCAGCGCCGATCACGGTCCCCCCGGGAGCCACCCGGCGGGCCAGCTCCAGCGCCAGGTCACCGGTTCCGGTGGCGACGTCCAGCGCCCGGCCGCCCGGCGACAAGCCAGTCAGGTCGGCCGCCCGGCGGCGCCACTGATGGTGAAGGCCGGCGGTCATCACCGCGTTCATGCGGTCATAGACGCCGGCGATGCGGTCAAACATGGCCCGGACCTGGGGCTCCGGCAGAGTGCCGCTTCCGCTGGGACCGCTGGACCCGTTGGTTGCTCCCGCCGGCGAAGGTGCGCTCGCCGTCATCGTCCCCCGCGATCTCCCAGAGCTACTGAAGCTCGGAGAGGAAGGTGACGAGGGCGTTGAACTTTTGAGGAGACTGCTGGGCCAGACCGGCGAACGACGGCATCGGCGCGGTCGGATTGCGCAGCGTGGAGGCGATCGCCTGCGGGCGCAGGATGCTGCCGATGCGGGTCAGGTTCGGACCCGGCCCGTTGTTCCCGTTGGAGCCGATGATGTGGCAGGCGAGACAGCCGGACTGACCCACCACCAGTTCGCCCTGCTTGAACACCGCCGCCTGCTGGGCACTGAGAGACGACGGTGCCGGCAGATCGACTGAGTTGGGCGAGCCGGTGTCGGCGCCTGAGTAGGTGAGGAACGCCATGGCGAAGATCGTCGTCAGGCCGGCGGCCAGCGCCACCGGACGACGCTCAATCCTCCGCTCCGGACTGCGGTCATAGAACGGCAGCAGGAACAGCAGGATCATGCAGATGGTGGGGACGCCGATCGTCGCCAGGTCCGTGAACTTGGGGATGTTCTTCATCACCCGCAGGACCTCGAACAGGAAGAAGAAATACCAGTCAGGCCGGGGGACGTAGGTGGTGGTGGTGGGGTTGACCTTCGGCCCCAGCTCAGCGCCGAACAGCAGCGACAGGAAGATGATGACCGCCAGGACGATCACGGCCATGATCGAGTCCTTGGCCACCGCGTAGGGGAAGAACGGCTTGCCCTCCGCCTTCAGGATCGCGTAGTCCCGGAGGTACTGCTCCTTCTCAGCCTGGTTCATCTAGACCTGCGTCTCCCGCATCTCGGGCAGCTCCTCGGCCTTCAGCCACGGCGGGGCAGAGATGCCGAGCTTGGTCACCAGGTACAGGTGGGCGCCGATCAGAGCCGCAATCAGGCCCGGGATCAGCATCATGTGGATGGCGTAGAACCGCTGCAGCGTGGTGGCTCCAAACTCGGGCCCAGCGCGCAGGAAGTCCGACAGGTACGGGCCGATGAAGGGACCGGTGCCGTTGATGTTCACGCCGACGATCGTCGCCCAGTAGGACTTCTGGTCGAACGGCAGCAGGTAGCCGGTGAAGCCCATGGCCATGGTCAGGATGAGCAGGACGACGCCGATGATCCAGGTCAGCTCCCGGGGGTATTTGTAGGCGCCGAAGAAGAACACTCGCCCCATGTGCAGGAAGATCAGGATGATCATCAGCGAGGCGCCCCACTTGTGCATCCCGTGCACAAACTGGCCGAGGAACACGTTGTCGTTGATGTTCCGGATCGACTCGTAGGCCCCGCCCTGGACGTTGGGGTCATAGAACATGGCCAGGAACACGCCGGTGATGGCCTGGTTGAGGAAGGCGAACATGGTGGCCGACCCCAGCGTGTAGGCCCAGTTGATCCCCCGGGGGACCTTGCGGAACATCAGCCAGCGGACGCCGCCGGACAACGAGGTCCGCTCATCGATCCAGTCGACGACGGTGATCCCGGCCTCGGCGGCGGTCTCCACCGGGGTGGGCTTGACCCCATTCTCGCCCGGCCGCTTGGGCGGAGGCTGGAGGCGCTTGGGAAGAGGAGGAGCAGGCAGCTTGGGCATGGCTAAGACTCAGTATCCCGCAGGACCCTCGGCGGTCGAGAACCGCCGCGGATAGAGGTACTGCCCAACGCCGTTGAGCGGCTGGGCGGGATCACGCGGCGAGAACGCCTGTAGCTGGTCGTTCACCGAGTACCGGGGGCCGAGCTCCACCAGCCCGGTGGCCGGGTTGAGGCGGGTATAGAACCGGTCCAGCGGGCGCACCGGGGGACCGCCCACCACCTGGCCCGTGAAGTCGTAGACGCCGCCGTGGCAGGGGCAGATGAACCGCTCGGCGGCGGAGACGTAGCGGACGGGGCAGCCAAGGTGCATACACCGCGAGGAGAGCGCCACCCACTTGTTCCACTTCGTCTCCGGCTCGGTGTCAAGCGCCGGATTGCGCTTGCGCACGTAGGCGATGGAGTTGCCGGCCTCCCCGATGTTGGGGACGATGGTGATGACCTTGGTCTGGTAGTCGGTCTCGGTGAAGTCGTCTGGCGGGCCGATCGGCTGCCAGTTCCAGGGAAGCTTCTGGAAGATGGGGCCGATGGCAAAGCCGAGCGCGGGAAGCGCGATCGCGGCCACAGCCACCAGGCCGGAGCCCTGCGCGGCCACGTTCATGAACCGCCGGCGGCTCACTGTCTCACCGTCGAAGGCCCCCGGCATCTGCCGGTCGGCGGTGTACTTCGACTTGATGCCTTCTTTGTGTCGATCTGCCACTTGTTCCTTCGTTCAACCGCAGCTAAAGAACATTGAACGCGTCGGGAACCTTACCGTCAACAAAGAGCCGGACGTCACGTGACCGGCTCAGGATGTCCGGGAGACGACTGCGTCCCGGGCGCGCTCCAGGGCGACCGCCGCCTCGTCGTCGCCGGACCGCGCCAGCGCCTTGGCCGCCTCGTATTCCGGGCCGGGGCCCCAGCCGATCGCCGCCGCCCCGGCTCCCCAGATCGCCTCGGCCAGCCGGCCGTCGGAGGCGGCCTGAGCCTGGGCGAGCAGCGAGATGACATCGGCCAGTTCAGCCACCGCCTCCAGGTCCCCGAGCGCAGCCAACCGGGCCAGCCCCAGCGCGTAGAGCTGGTCGCCCAGCAGCAGCGCCAGATCGGGATCGCCGCAGCGCACCACCCGCGGTTGGGCGTAGTGGAGAAGCGAACCCTCCAGGATCATCTCCAGCAGCAGCTCGTACTCCGCCCGCCGCCCCTCCGCCCGGGGTCCGTCGGCCGCCAACTGCGGCGGCCCGTCCACCGGCTCCGGGAGATCCTCGGTGGCGACCAGCGACTCAGCCAGAGTCCCGCCCTCGTCACCGAGCGCGCGGTGCAACGCCACCATGCTCACTCCGCCGACTCCAGCGCCGCAAACGCTCGGGCGGCCGCCTCCACCGTGGCCGCCACGTGCTCCGGGCCGTGGGCGAGCGAGGGAAACCAGGCCTCAAACTGCGAGGCCGGCGGGTAGATCCCGTCGTCCAGCAGCGCCCGGCACCAGCGGGCGTAGGCGCCTGTGTCGCAGGCCGCCGCGGCCGCGTAGGAATGCACCGGATCAGCGGAGAAGAACACCGTGAGCAGCCCGGGCAGGCTCTGGACCTGGACGGGAACCCCGGCGTCGGCCGCGGCCTCACGCAACCCTTCGGCCAGCGCTCCGGTGGTGGCCGTCAGGCGCTGGTAGGCGCCGGCGTGCAGCTCGGTCAGCGTGGCCCGGGCGGCGGCCACCGCCAGCGGGTTGCCCGAGAGGGTGCCCGCCTGGTAGACGTCACCAGCGGGAGCGATCCGCTCCATCAGGTGGCGCCGGCCACCGTAGGCCGCGGCGGGCAGCCCGCCGCCGACAATCTTGCCCATGATGGTCAGATCGGGCTGCACTCCGTAGTGCTCCTGCGCCCCGCCCCGGGCAATCCGAAAGCCGCTGATGACCTCGTCGAAGACGAGCAGCGCCCCGGCCTGGTCGGCGGCCGAGCGCAGGAACTCCAGAAATCCGGGCGCCGCCGGGACGACTCCCATGTTGGCCGGGACCGGCTCAGCAATGATCGCCGCCACCGGCTGGCGGCCGAGCGCCTCCCGGACCGCCCCCGGGTCATTCCAGGGCACGATGATCGTCTCGGCCGCGGCACCCGCGGGCACCCCGGGGCTGGCCGGAATCCCCTGCGTGGCCAGACCGGAGCCGGCCTCGGCGAGGAGCCCGTCGACATGCCCGTGGTAGGCGCCGGAGAATTTGAGGATGCGATCGCGCCCGGTCGCGGCCCGGGCCAGCCGCAGCGCGCTCATCGTCGCCTCGGTGCCCGAGGAGGTCATGCGCAACATCTCCACCGAGGGCACGCGGCCAACCACCTCCTCGGCCAACTCCACCTCGCCGGGGGTGGGAGCGCCGAATGTCGTTCCCTGCCCCGCCGCTGCGGTGACCGCCGCCACCACCCGCGGATGGGCGTGCCCGAGGATCAGCGGGCCCCAGGAGCAGACCCAGTCGATGTACTCCCGGCCGTCGACATCGCGGATCAGCGGCCCGGAGCCGGAGGCGATGAAGATCGGGTCACGCCCGATCGACCGCATGGCACGGACCGGCGAGTTGACGCCGCCCGGGAGAACGCGCCGGGCCCGGTCGTAGAGCTCCGCCGAGCCGCGCCGAGTGTCAGCCAGCTGATTCACACCCCAGCGTGCTCGCGTTCCCAGGCGCGGTACTCGTCTGTGAAGTAGAGCAGCCGGATCTTCTTGAACTCGGTGGACGAGTACAGCGTGGCCCGCTCGCTGATCCCGGTGTCGGCGGCGATGGAGTCCAGGATGGCATCGCACTCCTCCTTGGAGCGGCCGTGGGCCATGGTGAACACCGAGTACGGCCAGTCCTTGTAGGTGGGCCGCTGATAGCAGTGGGAGATACCCCGGAAGGCGGCCATCCGGCTGCCCAGCTCCAGGACCCGGTCGTCAGGCACCCGCCAGACGCCCATCCCGTTGGCGCTGAACCCGGCCCGGCGGTGGAACAGGATGGCGGCCACGCGGCGGAGCAGGCGGCGCTCCTGCATGCCCCGCAGATGCTCCAGCAGCCTGTCCTGAGAAATGCCGAGCGCGGCGGCGGCAGGCGCGTAGGGCTCGGCGATGACCGGCATGTCGCCCTGGAGGGCGCGGATCACGTTCCGATCGAACTCGTCGTAGGGCTGGGCCTCGGTGTCGGCCGGCTCCACCGCCTCGGCGGACGCCTTGGCCAGATCCTGGGTGTCGCCCTCCATCTCCAGGTCCATCCGGATCTTGAACAGCTTGAGGGTCGGCAACTGGCGGACCGACTCCGCCCCGGCCTCGCGGGCCAGGACCTCCAGGGTGCCGCTCAGCCCGAGCGGTGAGTCTGGCTCGGTGGCGATCGTGAACCAGATGTTGAACTCGTGATTGCGCAGGTAGTTGTGCGAGACGCCCGGATGAGCGTTGATCACGTTCGCGGCCCGCCAGGGATTTTCGGCGTCGACCTTGGCCGCCACCAGCATGGAGGAATAGCCGAGGGCGCGAGTATCGAAGATCGGCGTGACCTGACGGATGATCCGCTCGGCCAGGAGCTCGGAGACGCGGGCCATCGCCTCCTCTTCGGTCATGCCGGCCTCGGCGGCCACGTGCTGATAGGGCCGGGGGGCGATCGGAAACCGGCCCTGCATCAGGTTGAGCAGGCGCTTGTCACGGTCGTCGAGGACGACGGCCGCTCCGTGCTTGCGGCTGCGCAGCTTGGGCCCGTGATTGGCGGAGGTATCTATTGAAGCCATGCAGCAGCGTCCTTGGCGTGGTAGGTGATGATGATGTCGGCCCCGGCCCGGCGGATGGACGTCAGCGCCTCCAGGACGGCGGCCTCCTCATCAAGGTACCCGGCCGCGGCCGCCGCCTTGAGCATCGCGTACTCGCCGCTGACGTTGTAGGCGGCGAGCGGCATGTCGGTGGCGTCCTTCACCCGCCGGATGACGTCCAGGTAGGGCAGGGCGGGCTTGACCATCAGGATGTCGGCCCCCTCCTGTACGTCCTCCAGCGACTCCCGGACCGCCTCGGCGCCGTTGGCCGGGTCCATCTGATAGCCGCGGCGGTCGCCGAAGGCCGGCGTGGAGTCGACCGCATCGCGGAACGGACCGTAGAAGGCCGAGGCGAACTTGGCCGAGTAGGCCATGATCGGCGTGTCGGTGAGCCCTTCCTCGTCCAGGGCGGTCCGAATCGTGCCCACCCGGCCATCCATCATGTCGCTGGGAGCAATGATGTCGGCGCCGGCCCGGGCCTGGGAGATGGCGGTGCGAGCCAGCAGGTCCAGGGTGGCGTCGTTGTCCACGACGCCGTCGGTGCGCAGGACACCGCAGTGCCCGTGGCTGGTGTACTCGCACAGGCACAGGTCGGCGATGACCAGCAGCTCCGGGTGGGCGTCCTTGATGGCCCGGGTGGCGAGCTGGACGATCCCCTCCTCGTCCCAGGCCCCGGAGCCCTCCTCATCCTTGGCCGCGGGAATGCCGAACAGCAGCACGGCCGGGATGCCCAGGGCCTGGGCCTGGCCGGCCTCGGCCACCGCATGGGCGATCGACAGCCGGTCGACGCCGGGCATGGCCGCGATCGGCTCACGCCGGTCGATGCCGTGAGCGACGAACATGGGATAGACGAAGTCGGCGGCCTCAAGGCGCGTCTCGCGCACCAGACCGCGGAGCGCGCGATTGGCCCGAAGCCGGCGCAGGCGGGTCTGCGGGAACGACATAGCTGTCAGGCGAGGATACCGGCGGCGGGTTGGCGCCTGATTGGCCGAGGCCCGGGCGCCGCCGACAGGATCGCTAGACCAGCGTCCAGGGCTCGATGCGCTGCTCGGTGACCAGCCCGGCCTGCACGTAGGGGTCGGCGGCGGCGAAGGTCTCCACGTCCTGACGGGACACGTTCTCAAACACGATGGCTCCACCACTCGGCGGAGTGCCCAGGGCTCCGGCCATGATCACCCGGCCCCTGTCCTTCTCGGCGCGGATGCGCTCCAGATGCTCGGCCCGGTAGGGCCCGCGGCGCTCGGCCATATCTGAGACGTAGGTGTACAGCAGCAGATAGGTGGCGGTGTCGGGCATTGGGAGAAACCTACCGCGACCGGTACGCTTGGCACACCATGAGCAACCTGGATCGACGTCGCGGCTACACCCCGCGCCGCGTGCGCGAGCAGCGCGCCTACCGGATGGTGGTGGTCGGCGGCGCCGCCGGAGCGGTCGGCGTCGTCTCGCTGGTGCTGGCCGTGGTCGGCATCATCGGCGCCACCCTGCCGGTACTCGCCTTCATCGTGGCCGCGCTGTGCGTGTTCGGCTTTTTGCGGACCACCGGCCAGCGCTAAGGCGGTCTAACGGGCGGCAAACCGGCGCATGGCCAGCGTGGCCAGGCCGCCGAAGAGCAGCGCCAGCGCTGCCAGGTGCAGCAACGGCAGGCCGATCCCCGGCGCGGTGCCGCTGAAGGCATTGGAGATCGCCTGCAGCGCAGCCTTGAACGGGAACAGGAACGCCGCCACATTGAGCACGGTGCGCAGCGTCCCCGAGACGGCGCTGCTCGGCACCAGCGCGATGAACGCGACCGGGAGGGCGACGAGGAACGCCATCAGGGATGCGGCACTCACCTCCCGAGCCACCGCGCCGATGGCCACGCCCAGGGCGCCGAAGGCCAGCCCCCCCAGCGCCAGCGCCGCCAGCCACAGCTCAAACCGGGTCCAGTCCAGATGGACGAACAGCGACACGAAGGCGGCCATGACCAGCGTCACCGCGGTGGCGCATCCCCCGGCCAGCGCCACCTTCTCCGAGAGCAGGCCGGCCGGGCTGACCAGGCCCCGCACCAGCCGGGCGTAGGCGTTCTCCGAGCGCTCCACCGCCAGCATCCCGGCCGCCAGCAGCATGGTGACGAACATGAGTGAGACGATCACCGCGATGGCGGCCGCATAGGCGGCGGTGGGGGTGGTCCGGCCGGCCAGCTGGGTCTCGTTGACCGTCAGGGGCGTGCCGATCGTTCCCAGCACCGGAGCGGCGAACCCCAGGCCCTGGATGGCCAGGTCGGCGAAGCCGACCACCTGGCGCAGAGCGACCCGGAGCGGCGAGCCCGGCGGCAGCGAGGCCATCGTCCCCTCCACGATGGTGCGCGCGTTGCGCAGGCCGAGCAGCTGAACGTGCTGGCCGAGGATCTGCACGCCCCCGCCGTTGAGGACCTGCTGGAGATCGCTGACCGCCACCCGCAGCACCTGCTCGGAGACGTCCTGCTCCACCTGGTTGAGCCGGGCGGAAATGGCCTGGTCGACGAACTGGCGCTCAATCGGATCCTTGGTGTTGAGGTAGAGCAGCACGGTCGGGCGGCCGACCCCCTCCGTGACGAGGCTCTGAATCTGCTGCGGGAGATCGGCGGGGATGACCACAGCGGCCAGGGCCCGGCCGTCGCGCACGGCGGCGATCGCCTGCGCCTGTGAGCTGACCCGGATCGGCTGAATCGAGCGCAGCAGATCGGAGGCATAGCCGGCCACGTTGAGCTGCTGGGTCCCGATCCGGATTCGCCCCTGTCCCGAGGGCACCTGATCGTAGAAGGCGACCTTCGGCTTCCCCGGCGGGCTGGACAGGGCGAACCCGATCATCAGCGCGATGGCGATCGGATAGACGATCAGGAGACCGACCAGCAGCGGCGACCGGCGCAGGATCTGGAGGTCCTTGACGAGCAGCCAGCGCACCGCGCGGTTCAGTGTCCGTGCATGTGGAGAAAGTGGACGAGCGCCGCCTCAAGATCGGACCCGCCCGCCCCGCCCCCCACGGCCTGCTCCAGCTCGGCCGGAGTGCCGGTGAACAGGAGCTCCCCATCGGCGAGGAGCAGGACGCGGTGGGCGTAGCGCTCCACCTCGGCCACGTTGTGGGTGGAGAACACCACCGTCGTCCCCCGCTCGGTCAGCTCGGAGATGAACTGCCACAGGCGCTCGCGCTGGCGAGGATCCAGGGAGGCCGAGGGTTCGTCAAGCAACAGCACCGCCGGCTCGGTGAGCAGGCCGATGGCGATGTTGACGCGCTGCCGGTTGCCGCCGGAGAGCCGGCCCACCTCCTCGTCGGACCGGTCCTGCAGACCGGCCTGACGCAGCATCCGTTCGACGGCCGCCTCGGGATCGGTGAGCTTCTCCAGCCGGGCGAACAGCCGCAGGTTCTCGGCCACCGAGAGTTTGGAGTACAGCGCCGGCTGCTGGGGAACCCAGCCGATCTCCCCGCCGCGACGGTCGAGCTCACCGGCGTCCGCGGAGAGGACCCCGGCCAGGATGGAGAGCAGGGTCGTCTTGCCCGCCCCGTTGGGACCGATCACGCCCACCAGCTCGCCGACGCGCAGCTCAAAGCTCACCGCCGACAGGGCGGTGCGGGCGCCGAAGCGCCTGGTCAGCGAGCGCGCGGTCAGCGCGCAGGACTGCGACTCCGGGGGCGCGGTCGTCGACATGAGGGGCAGGCTAATGGCTCCCCGGGCCGGACCGGGCCGGGCGGGGGGTCATCGCCGCGCCGGTGGGGGGGCCATTTCCGGAGCGAGCGCCGCCCCGCAGGTCCGGCAGTAGGCGTCATCCTGGCCGGCCGCGGCGCCGCACTCGGGACAGCGCGGCGGGGGCTCGGCCACCTCGGCCGGCGCGTCCAATCCCACTCCGGGACCCCGCGTTCCCCACGGCTCCAGGACCAGGTGGCGACGCAGGTAGACCACCGTTTGACGCAGGACCGCCGCCACCGGGAGGGCCACCAGGGCCCCCACGATTCCATACAGCTGGTAACCGATGAGGAGGGCCAGGATGACCAGGATGGGGTTGATCCGCAGCGAGATCCGGAACATCTGGGGCGCCACCACGTGACCCTCCAGCTGCTGGAGGGCGACGAACAGGAGGATCAGCCAGACGGCACTGATGGGGTTCTGGACCAGGCCCACCAGAATCGCCGGGATGGGTCCGATGATGGGGCCGATGTAGGGGATGAACTCCATCAGCCCGTAGAACGCGCCGAAGAAGACCCCGTACGTCTCCCCCGCCGGGAAGATTCCCACCAGGCCCATGATCGTCAGCGCTGCCGCGGCGCTGGCGCCCATGATCAGGCTGAACAGCAGCTGGCCGCGCACGTAGCCGGTGACCGCGCGCTGAACCAGCAGCGGGTAATCGTCCTCGGGCGTGCCGTCGCCGGGTGGCATCACTCGACGCACCAGTCCGCCGATCTCTCTGCCGTAGAGCAGCAGATAGATCGACAGCACCAGGATGAGGATCAGGTCGAATCCCACCTGAACGACGCCGGACAGGAGGTTGCGAGAGAAGGTGACGATCGAGCTGGAGCGCTTGGTGACGTACTTCTGCAGCGTGTCCAGCGCCGTCTGGCCCTGATGCTCGATCTGGACGTGGATGCCGCGGTGGGTGAGCCAGCGCTGGAGGTTGGCCAGCTGGTGATTGGCATCCGAGGCGATGGAGGGCAGGTTGTGCTGCAGGGTGGTGATCTGCGAGGCCACCGGGTTGAACAGCAGCACCCCGATTGCGGCCACAAAGAAGAAGAAGCCCAGGTAGACCACGGCGATGGCCACCCCGCGCCGCATCCGTCGCTCCAGGGTGCGGACGATGGGGGCCAGCATGAGCGCCACCACAGCGGCCACGATGAGCACCAGGAAGATCGTTCCCGCCGCCCGGGCCAGCGCCCACAGGCCGAGCAGCGCCAGCGGAAGCACCACCATCTGGACCCACCGGGGGACGACGACCGACGCCACCGGTCGGCGCACCGGCTCTCCCCCGCCCCCGGCCGCATCATGACCTCCGGCCTGCACTGCCTCCGGTCCGGGCTCCCCCTCCGGCGCCGGCGGCGCGTCGGCCTCGGTTCGATCCCTGGGGCGCATCGACCTGAGAGTATGAGGCCGCAGAGCTATGGACACGACCGTGAAGATCCTGTTTGCCGGGGACATTGTGGGGGGCCTGGGCCGGGGCACCTTCCTGGGCCTGCTCCCGCAGCTGCGAGAACGCTACGCGCCCACGTTTGTGGTGGTCAACGCCGAGAACGCGGCCGGCGGTCTGGGCATCACCCCGCGGATCGCCGATCAGCTGTTCGCCGCCGGCGTGGACGTGATCACCCTGGGCAACCACACCTACCGGCAGCGGGCGATCTACCCCTACCTGGACGCCCGCCCGGAGATCCTGCGCCCGGCGAACTTCCTGCGCAGCCAACCGGGCCACGGATGGTGCACGGTGAGCCGCGACGGGATCCGCCTGGGCGTGGTCTCACTGTCGGGCAACCTGTTCATGGACGCGGGACGTCCCGCGTTTGCCGAAGCCGACGCGGCCCTGCACGCGCTGCGCAACGAGGCCGATCACATCCTCGTCGACATCCACGCGGAGGCCACGAGCGAAAAGGTGGGCATGGGCTGGTACCTGGACGGCCGGGTGACGGCGGTGGTCGGGACCCACACCCACATCCCCACCGCCGATGCCCGGGTCCTGCCCGGCGGCACCGCCTACATCACCGACGTGGGAATGACCGGACCCCGGGGTGGCGTCATCGGGGTCAAGCGCGAGCAGGCCATCGAGGCCATGGCCACCAAGATGCCGGTGCGGTTTGAGACCTCCACCGAGGATCCCTGGCTCAACGCGGTGCTCGTCACCGCCTCCGATCAGCCGCTCCGGGCGAGCGACATTCAGCAACTGCTCATCCCGTCCGGGCCCTAGTCAAGCCCGCTGACTCAGCTGGAGGCGATTCGGATGCGCATGGGCGCCGGTTCGGCCTCGGGCGCGCCGGCGACCGGCGGCGGCTCGGTCGGCCGGCGGAGCTCCGGATGAGCGAGCACCAGGGCCACGATCACCAGGGGAAAGAACCAGACGATGTAGGGATACAGCCAGTAGTTGAGGGTGATCTGGAGGGCGCACAGGACAGCCGCGCCCAGGGCCGCCACCTCCATCAGCCCCCGCCGCGAGGGAACCACGGCCACCGCCACCGCCAGCGCGATCACTGCCCCCTGCAGGAGGTTCTGGGCCGTGGTCAGGCCGCCCCACAGCCCCCACACCGAGAATGGCGTCACGCGGTTGGACTGGTACTCCACCGAGTCGCGCCACAGGTACGTGAGGTCATGGTGCAGCAGCACCGGCAGCATCACCACCCCGGCGCTGACGCCAAACGCGAGCCCGAAGGCGAGGACCGACCGGGGGCGCGGCAGCCGCTCTCCCACCCCGCGCAGGAACAGCGGAGTGAGCAGGAACGGGGCAAATTTGGTCATCCCGGCCACCAGCGCCATCACTCCCCGGGCGGGCGCCGAGCCGATGACCAGCAGGGCGAGGACGAGCGTGGCCGCCACCAGGCTGTCGTTGGTGTTGGAGTTCATCGCATAGAGCGTGAACGGGTACGCCGCCCACAGGTAGGCGAGGATCACACCGGTCCGGTGACCCCGCAGGCGGCGGCCGAGCAGGTACAACCCGGCGAAGGCGATCAGATCGAAGCAGATGGCCGCGGCGTGAGCCGCCGGGAGGGAGTCCCAGCGTCCACTCCAGCCGAAGATGAGCCGGAACGGGAGGTACACGTAGTAGCTGACCGGACCGTAGGTATCGCCGTAGCGGTTGTCCGCCGGCCAGTGACCGTACAGCGGGTGGCCGTGGATGAGCTTGTCGGCGCCGATCACCCCGGCATAACCCACGTCGATGACGTTGGAGTTCAGGATGTTGAGCCCGATCCGGAATGCCATGAGGAACACCGTGCCGATCGCCAGCCAGGAGGTGGGCGGAGCCGGCAGGGGCCGGCGGGGCAGCCCCCGGCCGTTGGCGAGCAGCAGCATGCGGGCCAGCGCATAGATCAAGAACGGGTAGACGAGCGGGACCGAGAGGCCGATGGCAGCATGGTTGAAGAAGGCCAGCGAGACCGAGAAGCCGAGCAGCATGAGCAGGTCGAGGTGCAGCAGCTGCGGGCCGGCACCGCCGTCCCGGCCACAGGAACGGCGCCACAAACAGCAGGCATAACGGAAGCCAGATGTACCAGGCGTTGACCTGACGGCCAAACGCGCCCGGGTACCCGCGGGCCATGGTCCAGGCCACCTGGAAGCCGGTCCAGACCTGGGTGACCCGCCCGGTGGCGTCGGACACATAGATCTGCATGAGCTCCTTCTGCGGCCTGGTCTGCGAGAACCAGCTGACCTGCCACTGACCGGCGCCCTTGGTGTACTCGTAGGGCTCCCACCGAGGGTGGGCCCGCCGCTGGCTCTGAACGCGCGGATCGGCCTGGGCCGTGCGCAGCACCTGGCCGGCGGTGAGCCGAAACCCGGCCGGCGGCTGGGTCATGGAGGTGACCAGCACCGGCGTACCCGGCGCCGCCGCGGTGGTGGTCCCGGTCGCGGCCACCGCTGCGCCCGGGGCGAGCAGGATCGCCAGCAGCGACGCCAGGGTGACGGCGAGGGTCCGGGCTGAGAATCGTCCTCTGAGCCGGTCGGAGCGCAAAGATCCTCCGGCGGGGAGAGTAACTAACCCCGGAAGCTCCAGAGCTTCTGCCCGATGAAGTTCAGGGGCGTGGCGGCGGCGATGGAGATCGCCTGGGCCAGGAGCTTCTCGGTGCCGGCGCCGTCGACGAGCGAGATGAGCACCACGTAGCTGAAGCCGAACGTGACCAGGGACACGGCGAAGAACTTCAGCCCCTGCTCCACCGGGTGAGCCGCCTGGCGGCGGTGGCTGAACGTCCAGTGCCGGTTCCACCAGAAGTTGTTGAGGACCGAAACGACGTAGGCGACGACCGCCGCCACCTTGTAGTCCACGCCGATGACATGGATCAGGACGGCGTAGACGATGAGGTTGACGACATAGCCGCTGACACCGACACCGGCGAACCGGATGAGCTGGAGCCAGTTCTCGGTGCTACGAACCCCGAGCCGCACCCGGTGGTGAAATGGCAGCTCAACGACAGTGGTCGCGTCTTCGGGCATCGGTCAAATGTAGCCGCCGACCCTGGACGGCATCGGCCGGGGGAACAACCGCTAACGCTCTGCTAATCGGCGGTTGATGCGGATCGTAAACCGAAATGGTCGCGCACCATGGGCGCGATGTCACGCAGCGACCACTGCTCGCGAGCCGCTCTGGAACCCGGTCCGGTGCCGCACCACAGCAGCGCTCCCAGCGAGTCGGTCCGGTGCAGGGAGCCGTGCGAGCCGCCGCCCACATGGTCAGAGCCACCCCAGTCGACGAACTCATAGCCGGGGGCGGCTGACAGCAGGATGTCGCCCCCGGTGGGGCAGTGCAGCGCCGACCAGACGCGGGCCAGAGCGTCGGGGTACTCGGTGCTGAGGATCCGGCCATCCTGAACCTCGGCCCGCAGCGCGGCCAGGTCGCCCTCCACGCTCCAGCGGTTGCCGCGGGCATCGGCCAGGTCGCCTCCGCTGGTGAACCGCAGCTCCCCCCGGCGACTGCTGACCACCGCCTCCTGCTCATGGCGCCACATGACCAGATCGACACCCTCCAGTCCGGCGGCCACCGCACGCGCGCGGGAACACGTGTCGACCGGATCGTCGGTATCCAGCGCGTAGATCATGGCCGACCGCTGAGCCGGGCTGAGCGCCAGTTCGGCGGCACCCGACCGGGCGGGGCCGGGCCGGGCGATGGTGAAGTCGGCGAACGCCGTGTCCAGCCGGATGCGCTCCTCAACCGGCGCCTGGGAATGGTCGGAGCAGACGATCACCGCGTATTGCTCCAGGAACTCGTCCGGGCCGCCCGCGGCATGCATGAGTCGCTCCAACTGCCGATCGGCGGCGGCCAGCGACGTCACCTGAGCGTGGGGCCCGTTGCGGTGCGAGTAGGCATCGTTGTCCGGCAGCGAATAGAGCATGAAGTCGAACAGGTCATGCTCCACCAGGTAGGCGCCGACGCAGCCGGTGTGCTGGTCGCGGGCCCCCGGCAGCCCCAGCTGACCTCGGCACCCGGTCCGGCGCGAGGCGTACAGGTCGGCGTAGAACAGCTCCCGCGGGCCCTCTATCGTCCGCCGGAACAGGGTGGCGGTCACGATGCGGGCCAGCGCGGACTCGTTGGCGACCTCATGCTCGTAGCGCCCTCGATAGATCAGGTACGTGGTGCCGGCGGTCCGCACGTCGGCGTCGTCCAGTGACTCAAACACGGTCTCAACGTCCGGCGACAGATGGTCGGCGTTCATCCGGTAGACGGTGTCGGTGAGCGACCGCACCACCCCGAACTGCCGGGAGGCGGAAAAGCTCGACCCATACTCCACGTAGCGTCGCTCGTCCCGGTGGTACCAGTTCATGCTGGGGATGAGATGCGCGTCCGGCCCCACCCCGGTGGTGATGGTGGCGGCACACACCGGGGTCACCGACGGGAAGGCGGCCGCGCAGTCGTCCACGTACACCCCGGCCTCGCGGATCCGGGCCAGAGCCGGGGCCCGGCCCGCGGCCAGCACGCGCTCCAGCATCGCCGGTTTCATGGCGTCGATGACGACCAGGACCAGCTTCTTGCCCGCGGGGGCGGTCACCGTCTCAGCGTAGGATGCGCAGACCCGCGTACTTCTGCTCGCCGCGGCCCCGGCCGGCGACGAGCAGCCACAGCAGCAGGGCCAGCACGATGATCCCCACCGGGGGCAGCACCACCGAGAGCGCCGCCGCCAGCGTGGCGCCGCCCTCGGCCACCAGCGGCAACGTGGTCGCCGCGTCGTCGTCCAGCCGGGCGCGCACCCGGGCCAGGAGCGGCTGGGTGGCCAGGACACCGACCCCGGCACAGATCACGCCTCCGACGAAGCCGGGCCAGTAGGTGTAATGACCGCGGGCCAGAGATCCGGCGAAGAACAGCGCGCCGAGGGCGAGGCTGGAGGCGGCCAGCGCGTAGGCCACCGACCGGTCGCCCAGCGCCTGGCGGAAGGCGCGGCGCTCGGTCAGCGCCAGCAGGGCGACGCCGATCACCATGATCAGCAGGAACAGCGCGCCCTGGAGAAAAGAGTACGAGGAATGCGCAAAGTTGATCTGGATACCGGCGGCGGCGAGCACGCCCACCACCAGGGAGGGCAGGAACGGCCGGATCCCGACCGCGGCGGCGATGCCGATCCCCTGGAAGATGTCGAAGACGAGGTGCAAGGTGCTGTACCGTGGACCAGCGTGACGATAGACGAGGAGGGCAGGGTGGGTCCGCCACCCGCCACTCGGCGCCGCCGGTCCACCGCACATGACATCGAGCGCTACGCCTCGTTGTTTGCGGCGCGCACCAAGGTCATGCGGTCGTCGGCGATGCGGGACCTGATGGCCCTGACCGAGCGAGACGACGTCATCTCGCTCGCCGGCGGCCTGCCCGACACCTCCACGTTCCCCTCCGACTCCTACGCGGCGCTGATGAACACGATCGCCGCCGAGTCCTGCGCCCGCGCCCTCCAGTACGGCCCCACCGAGGGATTCGCCCGGGTCAAGGGCTGTGTGGCCGCGGTCATGGCGGCCGAGGGGATGGAGATCGACGCCGAGGAGCTCTTGATCACCACCGGGGGCCAGCAGGTCATCGACCTGGTCTGCAAGACGCTGATCGATCCCGGCGATGTGGTCGTCGCCGAGGCCCCCACGTATCCCGGGGCGATCCCCACGTTCTGCGCCTATCAGGCCGATGTGGTCCAGGTGACGATGGACCGTGACGGGATGCGCACCTCCGAGCTGGAGGCGCTGCTCGACGAGCTGGAGGCCACCGGACGCCGTCCCAAGTTCATCTACACCATCCCCAACTTCCATAACCCCGGCGGGGTGACGATGTCACTGGCCAGGCGCCGGGAGCTCGTCCGGGTGGCAACCGAGCGCGAGCTGCTGGTGCTGGAGGACAACCCGTACGGGCTGCTCCGCTACGAGGGCGAGCCCCTGCCCACCCTGTATTCGATGGACAGCGAGTTCGTCATCTATGCCGGGACCTTCTCCAAGATCCTGTCCCCCGGGGTCCGGCTGGGCTGGGCGGCCGCCCCGGCGCCGATCCTGCAGAAGATGCAGATCGGCAAGCAGGGGTCGGACCTGTGCTCGTCCTCCATCTCCCAGTACTTCGTCAGCGCGTACTTCGATGCCGGCGGCTGGGACGGGTACGTGCGCTCGCTGCTGGAGATCTACCGGCGCCGCCGCGACGTGATGCTGGACGCCATGGCCGAGCACCTGCCCCGGGAGGCCCGGTGGACCCATCCCCAGGGCGGCCTGTTCATCTGGGCCACGCTCCCCGACTACATCGACACCACCGACCTGCTGGCGCGCGCGCTGCGCGACCAGGTGGCGTTCGTGCCCGGCCGGGCGGCGTTCGTCGACGGCCGGGGCGGATCCTCGATGCGACTCAACTTCTCCGGGGTCGACGAGAGCCTGATCCGGGAGGGGGTTCGGCGCATTGGCGAGGTGGTCCGCGAGCAGGTCGCCATGTACGGGACGTTGACCGGTGCCTATCCGGCCGAGCAGCCGGCCGAGCCGGCGGACCGGTCAGGCGCAGCCGGGACGCCGGACGAGGAGCTGGCCAAGGTGGTCAAGCTGCCCGCGCAGCGCAAACGCGCGTCATGAGCCGGGTGTGTGTCCTGAAGGGCGGCCGCTCCCTGGAGCGCCAGGTTTCGCTGCGCTCGGGCGCCCGGGTCCAGGACGCGTTGGAGCGCCTGGGCCACGAGGTCATCCCGGTGGACGTGGGGCCGGACCTGGTCACCCGGCTGGGCGCCGCCCGGCCGGACGTGGCGTTCATCGCGCTCCACGGCCGGGATGGAGAGGACGGGACCGTGCAGGAGCTGCTGGAGGTGCTGGGCATTCCCTACACCGGGTCGGGCGTCTCGGCCTGCATCCGGGCCGCTGACAAGGTGCTGGCCAAGCACGCCATGCGCGACCGGGGCATCCCGACCCCGGACTTCTACGCGTTCAACGAGACCGCCCTGGGCGCACTGGGAGCGGCCCAGGCGCTGCCGATGATCGAAGAGCGGCTGCGGTTTCCGATTGTGGTCAAGCCGGCGCGCCAGGGCTCAGCGCTGGGGATCAAGTTCGCCCGGACCGCCGCCGACGTCCCCACGGCGCTGGTGGCCGCCTTCTCCTATGACCGCAAGGTCCTGCTGGAGCGCTACGTGGCCGGCCGCGAGCTGGCGGTATCGATCCTGGAGCGCGACGGGGCCGCGGAGACGCTGCCGATCGTCGAGGCGGTGCCCGAGGAGGAGGACTTCTACGACTTTGAGGCCCGCTACGAGATCGGTCGCACCCGGTTTCAGTGCCCGGCCGATCTGGACGATGGGGTGGCAGCCGAGGCGGGGAACATCGCCCTGCGCACCTACCGGCTGCTCGGCTGTGCCGGCTTTGCCCGAGTCGACCTGATGCTCGGCACCGAGGACAACGAACTATCGGTACTGGAGCTCAATCCCATCCCGGGTCTGACCGAAACCAGCCTGCTCCCCCAAGCGGCCGAGGCGGCAGCCATCTCCTTCGACGAGCTGGTGGAGCGGATCCTCACCGCGGTCGGCCGCTCTCCGGCCACCGTCGGTTGACCGACTACTCGTCGGAGGCGAAGTCCTCCGGGGTCACGCGGTCCAGGAAGTCCTTGAACTTCTCGACCACCTCCTCGGTGTCCTCCACCTCGTGCTCAAACTCGATCGCCGATTCGGTGATCACCTCATCGGCGGCAAAGATCGGAGCGCCGGATCGCACGGCCAGGGCCAGCGCATCGGACGGCCGGGAGTCGATCTCCAGGTCACGTCCGTTGGCCCGCAGGCTGATCGACGCATAGAACGTGTTCTCACGCAGCTCGGTGACGGCCACACGGGTGCACTCCACATCCAGCTCGCCGAGCATGTCGGAGAGCAGGTCATGGGTCATGGGACGCGGGGTCGACGCTCCCTGCAGCTTCATCAGGATGGCCGCCGCTTCCGGGTGGCCGATCCAGATCGGCAGGAACTTATTGCTCTCAACGGTCTTGAGCAACACGATCGGCTGCTTGCCGACCATGTCGAAGCTCACGCCGTAGATCACCATTTCCTGCAACGGGTCGCTCCTCGTCGGGGTGGGGCAAGTATAGGCCTCCCTATATGTACCCCCCTCTCGCTGGCCGCACCCGCTTCCCGGCCGCTGCCTGGCCCGCGGCGGCCCGAGCACCGTCCAAGGTCGCCGGTATGGGCGTGGCGCTGATCACCGGCGGCTCCCGCATCCCGGTCGGCCGGCTCGGCCGGTCCGAGGAGGTGGCTGACCTGATCGCGGCGGTCATCGCCAACGGCTACATCACCAGCCAGTCGCTCCTCGTCGACGGCGGGATGCATCCGTCCTGAGCCGCCGGTCCTGCGGTAGCGTTCGCCTGCCGGGCGCGGGCAATCCTGCCGTTTCGCCGCCAGGCGCCTTCCTGAAAATCCGCGGCAAAGGACGACAGTGAGCACCTCAGAGACCTCTGGCCTGGTCACCGATCTCGCCGGGCTGCCCGCCCTCGCCGGCCGGCACGCCGGCTTCACCGACTGGCGGGTGTTGGATCAGGCGCGCGTCGACATGTTCGCCGATGCCACCGACGACCATCAGTGGATCCACGTCGATCCTGAGCGCGCCCGGGAGTCGCCGTTCGGCGGGACGATCGCCCACGGCTATCTCACGCTGGCTCTGGTGGCGCCGGTCAGCCAGGCCCTGGTCAAGGTCACCGATGCCACCACCGGGATCAACTATGGGCTGGACCGGGTGCGGTTCCCGGCGCCGCTGCCGGTGGGGGCACAGTGGCGCGGCGGGCTGGAGATCGCCGAGGTCACCGAGATCCCGGGCGGCGCCCAGATGAAGCTCCACGTGACGATCGAGGTCAAGGGCGCGGAGAAGCCCTGCCTGGTCGCCGACGCCCTCGTCCGGGTCTACGGGTAGCGCTCATGGCGATCGACCTGCAGCAGGTCACGGCGATCGACGTGCACGTGCACGCGGAGCGCAATCACTCCGAGGAGCAGGATGCGGTCACCCTGGAGGTGCTGGAAGCGGCCGGGAAGTACTTCGGCGGCAGCCCGCCACAGCCGAGCGCCCAGGAGGTGGCCGACTACTACCGGGAGCGCGGGATGGTGGCGGTCCTGTTCAACGTCGATGACGAGGCCGGGATGGGGCGGCGGCGGCTGGGCAGCCAGGAGGTGCTGGAGGCGGCCCGGGCCAACCCGGATGTGATCATCCCGTTCGGTTCGGTGGACCCGCATAAGGGCAAGCTGGCCGTCCGGGAGGCGACCGAGCTGATTGAGGCCGGAGTGCACGGGTTCAAGTTCCACCCCAACACCCAGCGCTTCTGGCCCAACGACCCGGAGTTCTTCCCCTTGTACGACGTGATCGCCCAGGCTGGGCTGATCGCCCTGTTTCACTCCGGCACCACCGGGATCGGTGCCGGCATGCCGGGCGGCGGGGGGGTGCGGCTGAAGTACTCGCAGCCGATGGCCGTCGACGACGTCGCCGCCGAGTTCCCCGGGATGGACATCATCCTCGCCCACCCCTCGTTCCCGTGGCAGGAGGAGGCGCTGGCGATCTCGGTGCACAAGCCCAACGTCTACATCGACCTGTCCGGTTGGTCACCGAAGTACTTCCCGGAGATCCTCGTCCAGTACATCAACACCCGCCTGCGGGACAAGATGTTGTTCGGCTCCGATTTCCCCCTGATCACACCAGACCGCTGGCTGGCCGACTTCGAGAAACTCCCCATCCGGGACGAGGTCCGGCCGCTGGTGCTCAAGGAGAACGCCGCCCGTCTGCTCAAGCTGGGCTGACCGCCGCTCGAACCGGCGCTTAAAGTGAGAGCGCCCCGGTACCGGCGGGATATGAGGCCGGACTCGGGGCGCGCTCGAGGGAGGAGAGGTACTGCGCAATGCATGATGGGGGATCGCGCCTTAGAAGTCCAAGACGAGTATTCGGGGATATTTATAATCTGCGCTTATGGAACTCCGGCAGCTGCGCTACCTGATCGCCCTGGCCGAGGAGCTGAACTTCACCCGGGCCGCCGGCCGGGAGCACGTGGCCCAGCCGGCGCTGTCCCAGCAGATCCGTCGCCTGGAGGAAGAGGTCGGTCTCGCCCTGGTGGAACGGACGACGCGTCAGGTGGCGCTGACCGACGCCGGGCAGCTGCTCGTGGTCCGCGCCCGCCGCGTGCTGTCTGAGCTGGAGGCGGCCGAGACCGAGCTGGAAGCCGTCCGGGGCATGAACACCGGCCACGTCACCATCGGCGCCATGCACACCATGGGGCCGATCGATCTGTCGCTACCGCTCGCCCTGTTCCATGACCAGCATCCGGACATCGGGTTGACCGTGCGCGAGTACTCCAGCGAGGAGATGGCCGAGATGCTCCGGGTGGACGAGCTTGATCTGGCCTTCCTGTCGGTGACCGAGCGGGTTGAGGCGCACGGGCTCGGGCTCCACCAGCTCGTCGCCGAGGAGCTCGTCGTCCTCCTGCCGCCCGGCCATCCGCTCGGCGGACGCCGCCAGGTGCGGATGGCCGAGCTCGCCGAGGAGCAGTTCATCAGCTTCCGCGAGGGCGCCCGGCTCCGCGAGCTGCTGTTCGCCGCGGGCCGCCGCGCCGGGTTTGAGCCCCGGGTCACCCTGGAGTCCAATGAAAGTCGACGGGTGCGGCGGCTCGTCTCCCGCGGCCTCGGCGTCGCCATCCTGCCGCGCTCGGACGCCGAGGGCCCCGGCGCCGACGTGGCCGTGGTCTCGCTCACCCAGCCGGCCCTGCGCCGAGACATCACGCTGGCCTGGCGGGAGGGACGCCGGCACGCGCCGGCCGCGGCCGCATTCCTCAAGCTGGCGCGGGAGACGTTTGACGGCGGCGGCGAGATGGAGCAGACGATCGAGGAGCTCTATTTTTAGGTTTGCGCCGGTTCGGGTAGGACCTGCTTGCCGAGCGTCAACGGCGGCTTCGCTGCGCTCATCCTGAGCGGTCTGGGCGCAGATTCTTTGCAGACTCTTCCGTTTGGGCGCTTTCCTGCGTAGTCGAGCCCGGAGCGGGAATCCAGGATCTGTGGGCGAAAGGGTCCGTCCGCAGGGAGTGTTAATGGCCGGTAAGCAAAGTTCGATGACCGTCGAACTAGTGCTATTATTAGCTCCGGAGAAAACCCTGATGCGAGATACGGAGACTGTTCTGACAAGCTTTGATACCGATGCCCGCGACACCCCCTCGGGGCGGAGCGAGCGTCATGACAACAATCAGCGCGCGCGCGCTCGCGGTGAGCATGGTGTGGCGACGGCGGCGCCGTCTCGCCGGCGTCAGCCTCGCCGCCGCAGCACCCGGACCGGGGAGCACCGGTCCGCGGCTGCCGAAGCCCGCGCCAGCCTAAGCGCCTCCACGGGCGCGATGACCGAGAACTCGCTCGATCTGTTCCTGCGCTCCGCTCGGGCGCACCCGCTGCTGACCGCGGACGAGGAGATTGAGCTGGCCAAGCGCATCGAGCGCGGAGACCTGGCCGCCAAGGAGCGGATGATCAACTCCAACCTGCGCCTTGTCGTCTCTCAGGCGCGGCGGTACCAGGGTCACGGCCTGCCGATGGAGGACCTGGTCCAGGAGGGCATGCTCGGCCTCATCCGGGCGGTGGAGAAGTTCGACTGGCGCCGTGGGTTCAAGTTCTCAACCTACGGAACGCTGTGGATCCGCCAGGCCCTCCAGCGCGGGCTCCAGAACCACGGCCGGACCATCCGGCTCCCGGTTCACGTGGCGCAGCGCCAGACGAAGGTCCGCAAGGTGGAGAGCGAGCTGTCCACCAAGCTCGGGCGTGAACCGACCGACGAGGAGATCGCCGCCGAGGCGAAGCTCGACGTCGAGGAGGTGGCCGAGCTGCGTGAGCTGACCCGCGGTCTGACCAGCCTGGATCAGCCGGTGGGCGAGGATGGCGAGACCGCCTTTGGCGATCTGCTGGCGTCCGAGCGTCCCGAGCCGACCGAGGAGGTGGAGCAGGCCGAGCGTGAGCAGCTCATCTCCGGTGCGGTGGCCCGGCTCCCGGAGGCGGAGCGCAACGTCATCCGCCTGCGGTTTGGCCTGGCCGGCACGGAGCCGCTCAATCTCCGCCAGACCGGCATCGAGCTCGGCATCCCGCTCAGCAAGGCGCGGGAGCTGGAGCAGCAGGGCCTGAGCCGCCTGGCGATGAGCAATGACCTGGAGGAGCTCCGCCGGGCCGCCTGAGCCTTGGCTTGAGCTGTCTTTGGACAAACGCCGGTCGCGGACTCCGCGGCCGGCGTTTTTCATTGGTCCAGCGGATCCGGGACCTTCGTCGGATCCAGGTGCTCCAGGGTCTTGACCGAACTGGCGCTGTCGGGCTCCGGACGCAGGCGGGCGGAGTAGATGGAGTGGGCCCCGAAGCGGCGAGCGATGACGGTCGCCTCCACCACTGCCAGGAGGGTCGGTGCCATCAACGCGTCGAAGTTGCGCGTCAACTCCAGGACGAGCACCAGGCCCGAGAGCGGGCCCTGCATGGCGGCCGCCAGGAAGGCGCCGCCGCCGATGATGGCGTAGCTGCCCAGCGGCGCCCCGGGCCACAGATGCGACCACAGATCGCCGAGGACTCCGGCCAGGAGGGCTCCGATCGTCAGCGTCGGCGTGAACAGGCCTCCGGGAGAGCCCGCGCCCAGGCAGCCGGCGGTGGCCAGCGGCTTGAGCACCAAGAGCACGCAGGCCAGTCCCAGGGTGAGCTGTCCGACCGCGTCGATCTGGACGATGCCCTTGCCGTTGCCGAGCAGCTGGGGATAGGGAATGGCCAGCAGGCCGAGCCCCAGAAACACCACAAAGGGGGCCACGTAGCGGCCCCAGCGCTGCGGGCGCATGGCGGCCGCCCGGGCGATCAGCCGGACCCAGGCGATGGCCGCCACACCCAACACCGGTCCCACGATCACCGCCCACGCCAGCTGCTCGGGATGGACGTGGTAGCTGGGCAGCTGGTAGGTGGGACCGGTGCCAAGCGTGATCCAGGCGACGCTGGTGGCGATCACCGACGTGGCCAGCGCGGGCAGGACCAGCGGCAGCGAGACGCTTCCCAGCAGGACCTCCAGCGCGAATAGGGAGCCGCCGAGAGGGACGTTGTAGACGGCGGCGAAGCCGGCCCCCGCCCCGGAGGCAACCAGCAGCCGCCGCTGCCACACCGGCAGTGCGGCCCACTCCGACAGCCAGCTCCCGGCCGCGGAGCCGGCCAGCTGGGGAGCGGCCTCGCGTCCCAGGGAGACGCCCAGACCGACGGTCACGATGGAGAGCACGCCCCGGCCCAGGCTGGGCAGCACGGCCACGCGGCCGGCCCGCAGCCACACCGCCTCGGCCACCTCCGTGCCGCCGGAGACCGGCAGCCGGTGCAGAACCAGCCCGCCCACCACCACCAGGACTGCGGCCACCTGGAGGGAGACCACCCGCCGCCAGGCCGGGGCGGCGCTGACCCCGTCCAGAAACGGCCCCCGCCCATAGCCGTAGGCGATGTGCTCGGTCAGATGCAGCAACCCCATCAGCGCCGAGGCGGCCACGCCGGTCACCAGCCCCAGCACCACCACGATCCCCCAGAACTTCAGGCTGTAGCCGGCCACGATGCCGCGGCCGGTGACGTTGGCCTGCAGCGAGAACCAGGTGCGCGTCCCGCGGCGGGGAGCCGGCGGCGTTCGGGGCGTGTCGGTGGCGGAAATGCCGAAAGCTCCTAGCGGCCGATCGCCGCCCCATCAGAGGTGCGTTCCCGTCCCGGCCGCTCAAGCGGTCCTCCGAGCTCTGCCCAGGCCCCGACGCCCCCGTCGACGACGTGGACGACCGCCTCCGCGCCCGCCCGGGCCAGGAGGCTGGCCGCCACCCCGGCGCGCTGGCCGGAAGCGCACACCACAGCGATCGGCCGCCCAGCGTCCAACCCCTCGGGAATTCCCCGGATGTCATGCCAGGGACAGAACGCCGACCCCGGGATGTGACCCTCATCCCACTCGGCCTGCTCGCGGACGTCGAGCACCTGGAGGCCGGGTTGGGCCGAGAGCCGGCCCGGCAGCTGGGAGATCGGCACCCGCTCCAGGCGCGCCGTCGCCCGCTTCTCCTGGCGCCAGCTGGTCATCCCACCGTGAAGGAACCCGGCGAACCGGGTCAGGCCCACCGCCTCGGCCAGCCGGGCCGCCCGCCGGCCGTCCTGGTCGTCGCGACCAACGAACACCACCGGGGTCTGGCGGTCGGCCAGCCAGGCCAGCTTGGTGCCGAACCCGGCGGTGAGCAGCGGGATGGACACCGCGCCCGGAATGTGAGCGTCGTCGTACTGCAGGTCGGAGCGGACGTCGACAACCAGCGCCCCGGACTGGCGCTGCTCCTCCACCTGGCGGGAGGTCAGCGCATGCAGCTGACCGCCGTCGAGAACGAGCGGACCCCGGTTCAGCGCCACGATCGCCTTGAAGTTGGGGGGCTGGGGCCCGAGGGCAGAGATCGCCTGGGTCACGAACTGATCCTCGTCCTGAACGATGAGCATCGGATTGTGATCCCGCTCATAGCCGATGGTGGAGGAGATCTTCATGTCCATGCCCGGCCCACCACACATCGAGCCGCCCAGGTGGCCGGGCCATACCTCCACGTCCTCCGGCAGGTTGAGCAGGCGCTGATGCAGCGAGCGGAAGATGTCCCGGGCGCCCTCGGTCTTGTCGACGGCCAGATCAGGCCGGGCGATGTCGCCCACAAACAGTGAGTCGCCGGTCAACACCGCCCAGGGCTCAGGTCCCCGCTGGGTATCCACGAGCAGGTAGGCGGTGTGCTCCGGGCGATGACCGGGGGTATGCACGGCCCGGACCACCACGGCTCCCAGCCGGACCTCCTCGCCGTCGGCCAGGGGATGATGGTCATAGGCGACGCCGGCGTCGGCGTTGACGTGGATCTGGGCTCCGGTGGCGGCGGCCAGCCGGCCGTGCCCGGAGACATGGTCGGCGTGGTTGTGGGTCTCAAACACGTGCTCGATGGTCACACCCATGTACCGGGCCAGCTCCAGGTAGTCATCGATCTCAAACCGGGGATCGACGACGCCGGCCACCCCGGCGTGCTCGTCGCCGATCAGGTAGGAGGCACAACCGAGATCGTCGTGGGTGATCTGACGGAAGATCATGGAGTGGCTGCCCTCCTGACCGGCGGCTTGAGATTGGCTTTGAGCAGCTCAAGCGTCGCACGTTTGGAGCGTGGCGGGTGCCTGCGTGTGCCGCGCCGGCGGTCTCGGTCAGCCGGGGCCTGGCTCCGGGGGCATTCGCTAGGCTTGCGGCCGTGGCCCCGCTTCGGTATCGCCGCGTCATCGTCAAGCTCAGCGGCCGGGCCTTTGCCGGAGCCGCTGCCTTCGGCCTGGACTCCGCGGCCCTGGGCTACGTGGCCGACCAGCTGATCGCCGCCCGGGCCCTGGGCGTGGAGGAGGCAGTGGTTGTCGGCGGCGGTAACTTCTTCCGGGGCAACGTGGCCGACGAATGGGATATCGAGCGGGCCGAGGCCGACAACATGGGGATGCTCGGCACGGTCATGAACGGGATCCTCCTGCGCGGCGTGCTCAAGCACCGGGGACTGGACGACGTGCGGGTGATGACCGCATTCCCCATCCCATCGATGGCCGAGCCATTCATCCGGCTGCGCGCCCTCTCGCACCTAGAGCGCGACCGGCTGGTGCTGCTGGCGGGCGGCATCGGCCAGCCCTACGTGACCACCGATTATCCGGCCGTCCAGCGGGCGATCGAGCTGCGGGCGGATGCCATCCTGCTGGCCAAGCACGGGACCGACGGGATCTACGACCGGGATCCGCGTAAGGACTCACGCGCCCAGCGCTACGACAGCCTCGGCTACAACGACGTGCTGGAGCGCGACCTGCGGGTCATGGATCAGGCCGCCATCGTCCTGGCCCGGGACTACGCACTGCCGCTGCATGTGTTCGACTTCGACGAGCAGGACGCGATCTCCGCCATCTGCACCGGCGAGAACCGGGGCACGTACATCTCGCCGTCGACGAGGCTCGTCCAGTCGGCGGCCGCGGTCGGCTGAAATCAACCGGAGACGCCGGCCGCCGCCGACCACCGGCGCAGTGCCGCCACCAGGTCGCTCAGCGACCCGGCGATCTCACCGCCGCTCTCGACGATAAAGCTCTCCACCTGCAGGTTGACCCGGACCCCGGGCTCGCCGGCCTGACGCAGATCGGTGCGCCAGCCCAGACAGGT
Organism: uncultured Solirubrobacteraceae bacterium; assembly: GCA_963753235.1. GTDB lineage: Bacteria > Actinomycetota > Thermoleophilia > Solirubrobacterales > Solirubrobacteraceae > Palsa-465. The sequence goes on from CAVWBJ010000004.1 coordinate 1,028,457, forward strand.
GATCCCGAGCGCGGCGGCATACCCCACCTCGGCGGCCGTACCCGAGTCCACCTCCTGGCCGTCCAGGTGCGCCACCAGCACATCGCAGGAGCGTATGGCCGCCGCGTTGCGCCGGCCGATCTCCAGCGAGAGCTCCCGCTCGCGGCCCTCCGCCCGGGCTCGGGCGATCTCGGCGGCGGTGGTGAGGGTCCACGGGTCGACCGGATCGACGGCGGCAGCCAGAGCCGGCAGAACGATCTCGGTGTGGTATCGACGACCGGCCTCGGTGAACCCGAGCGGTCCCGCGATGTAACACCGCTGACGCATCGCCCCAGATTAGGGCGCACCCTTCAAGTCCGGGGACCAGACCGCCGATACAAAGGCCGCCGGCACCCTCGTGGGAGTGCCGGTGCTCGTCCTTGAATCTTGATCCGGGAGTCCGTCGCATGTCTCTGAGGCAGGTCAAGCCTCTCCTCCTCCTCGTCCTGCTCGCCTCGATGCTGACGCTCGGCCTGGCCGGCCGGGCGCAGGCCGATGCGGGCACCGTCTCGCTGGACCAGTCGGCCTACACCGCGCATGAGAACCAGGGCAGCCTGGCCATCACCATCCTCCGCAGCGGCGACCTGAGCGGCGCCGAGCACGTCGGCTACGGGGTCAAGCAGCAGGACGCCCAGGACGGGATCGACTTCCGAGCGATCCCGAACACCTACATCACGATGAACCCCGGACAGGCGACGTACACCTTCCAGGTCCCGATCATCGACCGCGGCATGAACGCCACGCCGGTCCACGCGCTCGCCTACCTCTACGGCTCCTGGCCGGACGGGATCGGAACCACCAACTCGCTGGTCACGATCCTCCACGACGACCTACTGGACATCCGTAACCCGGTTGACCCGCTGGGGGTGGCCGCGACGGCGGCCACCGACCCCCTGGCCGGAGCCAGGCTGTTCGTCGACCCCCAGTCGCCCAGCGCTCATGCCGCGGCCCACGCCTCGGGGGCCGCCCGCGCGCTGCTCAACGACATCGCCCAGGAGCCCGGAGCGCACCGCTTCTGGATGTGGAACATGGGCGGCAACGTGGCCGGTCAGGTGTCCCACTGGCTGGAGAGCACGCAGCTGGAGCAGCCCGGCACCACGGTGATGATGTCCAGCTACAACCTGGTGCGCGGGAAGTGCGGGAGCACCGCCACCCCGGCGGTCGCCGCTCGGTACCACAACTACATGCAGCAGATGGCCGCCGGGATCGGCAACTACCACGTCATCTACTTCCTGGAGTTGGACTCTCTGATCACCTCGCCGTGCCTGAGCCGAGCCCAGCTGACGATCCGCGAGGCCGAGCTCCGGGACGCGATCACGCTGCTGGAGGCCGATCCGCACGTCGTCGTCTACCTGGACGGTGGCGCCGCCGACGCCATCCCCGCCCGCCGGCAGGCAGCGCTCCTGCGGGCCTCGGGGGTCGCGCAGGCCCAGGGCTTCTTCCTCAACTCCACCCACTTCGACTGGACGAGCAAGGAGATCCACTACGGGCAGGAGATCTCCCGGATGCTCGGCGGGGTGCATTTCGTCATCAACACCGGTGAGAACGGCCGCGGGCCGCTGGTTCCCCGCCAACGGGTCCATCACGGCAACGAGGTGCTGTGCAACCCCGCGGGGCGTGGCCTGGGGCCGCTCAGCCTCAACCAGGGCGTGGCTCAGCCGACCCCGTACGCCGGCCTCGACGGCCTGCTGTGGTTCTCCAACCCGGGTGGCAGCGGCGGCCAGTGCGTGAAGGGGGCGCCCCCCACGGGCACGTTCTGGCCGGCCTACGCCGAGATGCTGGCCCGCAACTGGGTCGAAACCGTGAGCGGGCCGCACTTCCGGCTGCTCCGAGCCAGGTAGCCGTCCGCGTCAGCTTCCGACGGTGAGCAGCGTCGCGCTCGCCGGCGCCAGCCGCACCACGAACCGGCCCTGCACCACCGACAGGGTCTGCCGGCGCACCGGCCCGGTCAATTGAGCGGTGGTGGTCGGCGAGCGGAAGGACTGCCCGGCCAGCGTGATGGCGCGCCGAGCTGTCAGCCGGGGCGCGGTCAGGCGCTCGACCGTGGCCGTGGAGGCGCCCGCCCCGCCAGGCGGGCGCACGGCGGCGACGGTCGATCGGTGGGGCGAGTCGTTGATGAGGACGACCCGCACGCGTCCGTCGGGTGCCCGGGTGGCCCACACCCGCAGAGCGGCCACCGATGTCCCGGGCGCGCCGGCGGAGGCCCGAGCCGGGGTGGTGGTGGCGTCCAGGAGCCGGGCCCCGGGCGGGGCGGCCCGCGCGAACATGAGCAATCCGTAGTACATGGGGCGGACCCGCGCCGTCCACCGTCCGTGAGCGTGCCCGAACGCGAAGGGCTCATAGATGGCGTTGCGAAACGTGTGGATATTGACCCCGTCAACGCCCACTCGGACCATGTTGAACAGCGTGTCCAGGCTCCACAAGGCAGCGGCAAAGGTGTCGCTGACCCGGCGGGCGCCTCCGCAGGACACGCTGTTGAGCTCGTCAGAACGGAACGGAAGGCCGTGGGCGTGAGCCACTGAAACCGCCTGCTGAAGGCTGTCGGCGGGTCCGCTGGAGGCCACCGGCGCCAGCAGGTTGGCAATGGTGGGGAACGCGGGTGAGTTGCGGGGCGTGAAGCACCGGTGCAGCGGATAGCGGTGGAAGGTCACCATCCCCACCCGCGGATCGGCCCGCAGGTACCGGCCGAGACCGGTAAGCCATGCGGGAGCCCCGGAGGCCGGGCCGACCAGGGGGACGCTGCGAGGCAGAGCCGCGCTCACGCCGGCGTAATCCCGCAGGTAGGCGGCGAACCCGTAGCCCCGGGGCCGGCCCGGGACGCCGACGCCGCTGGAGTTGGCGTACCAGCCGAGGCTGCCGTAGACCTCGGGCTCGTTGCCGAGCTCAAACCCGGCGATGTAGGGCCGGCCGATCCCGGCCAGCAGCCGGTCGGCCTCGGTCCGCGCAATGGCGGCGCTGTCGGCCTCAAAGTTGATGCCGAAGATCAGGCGGGCATCCAGGGCCCGGGCGGCGGCGCGGGTGGCGCTCACCCACTCCGGTCCCAGGGAGAACCTGACCCCAGGGGGCTGGGCGAGGCCCGGAGTCGGCCACCAGGTCCAGTCCGTGGTGTCGCCGCCGAAGCGCAGCACGGGCGAGCGGCCATCGGTCATCTGGCGCACCAGCGAGATGAACAGCGGGTTGGGAGCTCCCGGCCCGGTCCCGAAGTAGTACGGCGCGGACCGGTACTCGATCGACAGGCCGGTGAAGCCGGGGGCCACCGGGCGGCTGGCGACGGTGGGGCTGACCGTGACGCGGACAGCGTTGCGGGGGATCGTCGGCTGGGCCTCGGCCGCCCGCTGGGCCACCACCACGATGGCGGCAAACAGGGCGGCCAAGATCACCAGCGGCAGATAGCGCCCCGGCGTCCGGCGCCGCCGGCGAGACCGGGCGCGGCGGCGCGGGCGGTACGCGGGGCCGGACGGCATGCCTGCCGACTATGCCAGGCGGCCTCCGGGCCCCGCGCTTGGGCACGGCTTATGTGAGCGACCTCTAATAGTCGCGCCCGTAGACGCGGTTTTCCGCGTATCGCGCGGTCCGATGGCGGGGGCCGTTCAGCGGGATCCCGGTCTGGATCTCAAACAGCCGCCGCTGGACGTAGTCAAGCTCCCGCCAGGTGCGGCGGGCGCGGGCGGTGAGGGTGTGCAGACGCGTGGGGGGCATGGTGTTCCTCCTGGGGGGTTTCCTGGTCTGCCCCTACTGTGAGCTAAGGGGCGCCCGCCCACATCGGCAATTCGGATCGACCCGGCGCGCGGAGGACCTTACGCCGGCGACCGGCGCTCAACTGCCGGGATCAGCCGGAGACCCGCACGCGCGCCGCCTCGGCCGGAGCCAGCCCGGCATCGGTGTCGGCCAGTACCTCGCCATGCTTGATGCCCAGGGTCTTGAGAAACCGTTGCTGTCCCAGCGTGAGCGCGATGAAGTGGCCGAGTTCCACCAGTTGTGGCTCGCTGAAGTGGCGGTGCAGCCGATCCCAGAGGTCCTCGGCGGCGAGCGACGGATCCCAGGCGATGGCCATCGCCCACTCCAGGGCGGCCCGCTCCCGAGCGTCGAAGCGGCCAGAGCGCTCAAAGTCAAGGATCTCATCGACCTGGTCCTCGGTCGTCCCCTGCTCACGGGCCAGGACCGAACGCTGGCCGCCGCAGTACTCGCACTGGACCGACTTGGAGATGTACAGGCGACACAGCTCCTTGATGGCGTGGTCACAGACTCCCTGGCGGAAGAACACCTCCCACGCCTGATTGAACGCCTTCATCACCTCCGGATGGTGGAGGCGGATGGCCTGGCTCTCCGGGCGCGGCGTGCCATAGGTCCGGGCACGCTCCATGATCGCCTGCAGCTCCGGATCGGTGACGGTCGCCGGATCGACATAGCTGATGTGGGGCATGGTTCTCCTCTAGCGCGCCGGCGCGGCCGCGCCCAGACGGGCGAGGACGCTGTCGGCGATCGTGTCCGCCTGGGGCAGGAAGGCGTCCTCCAGCGTGGGGCTGTACGGAATCGGCGTCTCGGCAGTGGTCAGCGACCAGGCGTCGTCAAGGTCATGCAGCCCCTCCTCGGCCACCGCGCCGAGGAGGCCGGCGGCCCATCCGCCCAGGCGCGGACCCTCCTCCACCACCAGGATGCGGTTGGTGCGGGCCACCGAATCGAGCACCGTGGCCAGGTCCAGCGGGCGCAGCGTGCGCAGATCGACGACCTCAGCCGAGATGCCCTGTTGGGCCAGTCGCTCCGCGGCATCCAGTGTGTCCGGCACCCCCTTGCCCACGGACACGATCGTCACGTCGTCTCCGGCGCGGGCCACGCGGGCGCGCCCCAGAGGGATGACCTCCTGGCCCGGCTCGGGCTCCGGACCCTTCACCGAGTACAGGCGTTTGTGCTCCAGGAAGATCACCGGATTGTCGTCCCGGATGGCGCCCTTGAGGAGACCCTTGGCCTCCGCCGGGTCGGACGGGAAGGCGATCTTGAGCCCGGGGACCCCCTGAAACCACGTTCCGTGGGTCTGGGAGTGAATGGCACCGAACCGTCCACCGGCGCCGACCGCCGAGCGGACGACGAGCGGTACCCCGCCCTGCTCGTTGGAGATGTACCAGAACTTCGCCGCCTGGTTGACCAGGCTGTCCATCGCCAGGGCCATGAAGTCCCCAAACATGATCTCGAACACCGGGCGCAGCCCGGTGACGGCAGCGCCGTAGGCGGCCCCGGCGAGAGCCAGTTCGGAGATCGGCGTATCGAACACCCGGTCGGGGCCGAAGCGCTTGTAGAGATCCGGAGTGGCCTTGAACACCCCACCGGGGATGGCGACGTCCTCACCGAAGAAGACGACGGACGGATCGCGCTCCAGCTCCTCGGCGAGCGCATCGCGGATTGCGGTGCGGAACTCAAGCGGGCTCATGCACAGAACTCGGTCGCGGCGTCGGCCACCGGGTCCGGGTAGGGAGCCGCCAGGGCGCTCTCCACCGCCTGCTCCAGCTCGGCTTCGATCGCCGCCTCCACCCCGGCCACCTGCTCCGCGGTGTGGCCCTGCTCCAGCAGGCGCCCCCGCGCGATCTTCAGCGGATCGCGCTCCAGCCACTCCTCCACCTCCGCCTTGGTTCGGTACGGGGCGGGATCACTCTTGGAGTGGCCGTAGTGGCGGTAGGTGCGGCACTCCAACAGGGTGGGGCCCTCCCCCCCGCGCGCTCGAGCCACCGCCTCGGCCGCCGCTTCGCGCACGACCCACAGATCATTGCCGTCGACCACCGCCGACGGCATCCCGTAGGCCGACGCCCGGCCGGCGATGTCAGCTCCGGCAGTGGCATCGACCATGGGCGTGAACTCGGCATACAGGTTGTTCTCGCAGACGAACAGCAGCGGCAGCGCGCGGATCGCTGCCATGTTCATGCACTCGTGAAAGTACGCCTGGTTGGTGGCACCGTCACCGAAGAAGCACACCGCCACCCAGCCCTGGCGCTGACCGGACAGGGCAGCTCCGAGGGCGGCGGCGATGGAGCCGCCCACAATCCCGTAACAGCCGATCAACCCGTGCCGCAGGTCGATGACGTTCATCGAACCGGCCCGGCCTCCGCACACCCCGGTGGCCCGGCCCAGCATCTCGGCGATCAACGGCCCCGGCCCGGTCCCCTTGGCCAGTGCATGGCCGTGCCCGCGGTAGGTGCCCGCCACCCAGTCGCCATCGTCCAGCGCCATGCAGACGCCGACGGCGACCGCCTCCTGGCCGGCATACAGATGGGTGGTGCCATGAACCTCGCCGCGGAGGAACAGGCGGTGCATCGCGGCCTCGAACTGGCGGATGAGCAGCATCCGCCCGTACGCCTCCAGATACGCCCCGGTGGCGTCCTGCTGCTCCGGCGAGCGGAGTCTGGCCATCCCGTCTCCTTCCAGCAACTCGAGTTCTGCCGACGATCGCGATGATCGGTTAGGATCCTACAGCAAACGTTTGCAACGGGTAGCTGAGGGAGCTGTGAGTGGCCGTCGAAATCGTCATGCCCCGTCTGTCGGACTCCATGGAGGAAGGCACGGTTCTGCAGTGGTTTGTCGCCGAAGGTGACACCGTGGTCTCAGGCGAGCCGCTGGTGGAAGTGGAGACGGACAAGGCAAGCGTCACCTACGAGTCCGAGGTGGACGGGACGGTCCTGTCCATCGGCGTACCAGCCGGAGACAGCGCCGCCGTGGGTGCGGTGATTGCGGTGGTGGGCGACGCGGGCGAGGTCGCCGCCGCCGCGGCCGCCGCCCCGGCCCGTGCCACCGGCCCGGCCAAGACCGCCGCCGCCTCCCCCCCGGCCGCAACCTCGGCGACGCCCGCCGGCGCACCGTCTCCCGGACCCGCCCGGGTCAAGGCCTCCCCGCTGGCCCGTCGCGTCGCCGCCGAGCTGGGCATCGACCTGTCAACGCTCGCGGGCACGGGGCCTCAGGGACGGGTGGTGCGCGCCGACGTGGAGCGGTCCGCGGCTCACCGGGACACCGGCAACGGCACATCCGAGGCCCTGGCCCGGCCCGCCTCGGCCAAGGGCGAGACCGCGCGCCATCCCCTCACCCGGATGCAGCAGACGATCGCCCGGCGGATGGCCGAATCCCGGGCCACTGTCCCAGACTTTGAGCTCCGGGCCGAGGTCGACATGAGCGAGCTCGTCGACCTGCGCCGGCAGCTGCAGGCTGCGACCGATACGCCGCCCTCATACAACGACTTCATCGTCAAGGCGGTCGCGCTGGCGCTACGCGAGTTCCCGCGGGTCAACGGCTCCTACCGCGAGGGCGCTGTGGAGGAGCACGCCCGGATCAACGTGGGCATCGCCGTCGCCGCCGACGATGTCCTGCTGGTGCCCACCGTGGTCGACGCCGACCGCAAGTCGGTTGGCCAGATCGCCACCGAAACCCGGGCGCTGGCGGCCAAGGTCCGCGACGCGTCGATCACGCCGGCCGAGCTGGCCGGGAGCACCTTCTCGGTCTCCAACCTGGGCATGTACGGGGTGGACAGCTTCTCGGCCGTCATCAACGCCCCCCAGGCGGCAATCCTGGCGGTCGGCTCGCTGCGACTGCGCCCGGTGGCCACGCCGGAAGGAGCGATCGTCGCCCGCCAGACCGTGCACCTCAGCCTGGCCTGCGACCACCGAATCCTGTATGGCGCGGACGGGGCCCGGTTCCTGGCCCGGCTGCGCGAGCTGCTGGAGCGCCCGCTGGCGCTGATGCTCTAGCTAGCTAGCTGCCCTGAGTCGCAAAATCGGTGGCAGCGAATTTCCGCCTCAGAACACTAGCTAGGCGCTACGGGTTCTGGGAGCCGACGCGGGCAGGACCGGCGCCGTTCCCGCTCGGCGGCAGCGGGCTCAGCCCGTCGTCGACCGCAACGTCCTCGGGCTCCAGGGCCAGGCCGGAGGCCGCGGCCGTGAGCTCCACCAGCGCGGCGAAGTCGACATCATTGCCCTTCACCCCGTACAGGGACTGGACGAGCTGCTCGGTGAGGGCGGCCAGCGGCATCGCCACGTCCATCTCCCGGGCGGCCTCAAAGCCGAGATGGAAGTCCTTGAGCAGGAGCTCAGGGGTGAAGGTGGGAGTGAAATCCAAATTGACGTAGGCCGGGCTCTTGTACCGAGTGAAGGTGGAGCCCATGACGCTGTCGTTGAGGAATTCCAGGAAGTCAGCCCGGCTCACGCCCCCCTTCTCGGCCAGGACGGTGACCTCGGCCATGCACTGGGCGACCACCCCCAGCATCAGGTTGTGGCAGATCTTGACCAGCCGGGCGCGCTCGCCATCGCCGACGTAGGTGACGCGGCGACACAGCAGCTCCAGGTAGGGTCGCGCCCGCTCCCAGGCAGCCTCCGGGCCGGAGGTGACGATGGTCAGGCGGCCACTGGCCGCCACCTTGGGGTTCCCGCTGACCGGAGCGGCCAGCATCGCCGTCCCCCGTTCCCGGGCGCGGGCGCGGATCTCGTCGGCCGCCGCGGGCGAGATGGTGGTGGAGTCGACGATCAGGCCCGGCTGCACATCAGGACGAGAGAGCAGCGCGTCGACGATCTCGGCCACATCGGCGGACCCGCCGACGATCGTGAACACGATGTCCCGGTCGGCGAGGTCGGCGGCCGAATCCACGATGGTGGCGCCCAGCGCCTCCAGGTCCAGCGCCTTCTCCCGGGTGCGGTTGTAGACCGCCACATCGTGGCCGGCCTCCAGCAGGCGCGTGACCAGTGCCCGGCCCATGCGGCCCACTCCCACCCAGCCGAGGCTCGTCGATTCGTCTTCCATCTGGACCGCCCACCTCCGGTGCAATCGATTGCGAGCTGATGATGTTATTTCGCCGACGCGGACGCGTCAAGAGGCGTAAGCTGCCTGCAATCGGTTGCACGATCCACCAGGAGGCGAGTGAATGGGACTGCACAGCTACGGCGTGATGGGCGTCGATTGGGAGGAGCGCGTGCGCTTCGACCGGCTGCGCGAAGAACGGCTCGCCCGGATCAGCGCGCTCCTGGCTCAGTCCGAGCTCGGCGCGCTGCTGTGCTTCGACATGTCCAACATCCGCTACGTGACCGCCACCCACATCGGAACCTGGGCGGCCGACAAGCTCAACCGGTTCTGTCTCCTGCCTCAGGGGGAGGAGCCGATCATGTGGGACTTCGGCTCGGCGGCCCGTCATCACCAGCTGTACAACCCGTGGCTCGGCGACGGCCGCTCGCGCGCCGGCATCTCGACCATGCGCGGCGCGATGTCCCCGGCCTCCGGCCGCGCCGAGGACGTCGCTGCCAAGATCCACGCCGAATTGGAGCAGCGCGGGCTGCTCGGCGAGCCGCTGGGCATCGACGCCATCGAGCCCCCGGTCCTGTTCGCCCTCCAGAAGCTGGGCATCACGGTCCTGGACGGCCAGCAGCTGATGCAGGAGGCGCGGATGATCAAGACGCAGGACGAGATCACTCTGCTCAACACCGCCTGTGCGATGGTCGATGCCGCCTACGAGGAGCTGTATCGGACCATGCGGGCCGGCATCCGGGAGAACGACTGCGTCGCCCTGGTCAACAAGGTGCTGTACGAGATGGGGTCGGAGTTTGTGGAGGGCGTCAACGCCATCTCCGGCGAACGCTGCAGTCCGCACCCGCACGTGTTCACCGACCGGGCGCTGCGCCCCGGGGACCCCGCGTACTTCGACATCCTTCACAGCTACATGGGCTACCGCACGTGTTACTACCGCACGTTTGCGGTGGCCAGTGCCTCGCGGCCGCTGGTCGACGCCTACAAGCGCTGCCGCTACTACCTGGACGCGGCGATCGCCATGATCAAACCCGGCGTCACCACCGGCGAGGTGGTTTCGATCTGGCCGCGGGCCCAGGAGTTCGGGTTCCCCAATGAGGAGGCGGCATTCGCGCTCCAGTTCGGCCACGGCGTGGGCCTGACCATCTGGGAGAAGCCGATCTTCAGCCGACTCGTTTCCCTTGATCACCCGGAGGAGATCCAGGAGGGCATGGTGTTCGCGCTGGAGACCTTCTGGCCGGCCTCGGACGGCTGGTCGGCGGCCCGGATCGAGGAGCAGTTGGTGGTCACCCAGGACGGCTGCGAGATCATCACCCGCTTCCCCGCCGAGGACCTGGTGATCGCCGGCCGACCGTACTTCACGGCCGGCGGTAGCCTGCCCCTGGAGCGCGACCCGCAGTCGAATCGCAACACCCGGCTTGACGCCGATACCCGTGAGGCCACGCCGAAGACGCCGGCAGGCTACTCGCCCTCCAACGGCGCCTCGGCCACGGATAGCACCGCGGCCACGATCCCCTCGTAGCCCGTGCACCGGCACAGGTTGCCGGCGAGCTCGTCACGGACCTCGGCCTCGGCGAGGCCGGCGCGCCGGCGCAGGAGCGCATCGGCGGTCATCAAGAAGCCGGCGGTGCAGAAGCCGCACTGGAGAGCGTGATGGTCGGTGAACGCCTGCTGAAGCGCCGACAGCTCCCCCCGCATCCGGCCAGCCCCTCCACCGTCCGCACGGACCGGCCGTTCGCCTGGACGGCGAGCAGCAGGCAGGACCGGATCGCCTCCCCGTCGAGCTGCACCGTGCAGGCGCCGCAGACGCCGTGCTCGCACCCGACATGGGTCCCGGTCAATCCCGCCTGATGGCGGATGAAGTCCGACAGCAGCGTGCGGGCCTCGACCTCCCCCTCGTAGACCGTGCCATTGATCGTGACCGCAATCTTCACGTCGCCGTCCTCGCCACCGCTCGCTGCACCAGGGCCTCCAACAGGGCCCGCCGATAGTCGTCGCGCACGTCGGCGGCGGCCAGCCCCGCCACCTCCCGGACGGGCGCCCCGCCGGCCAGCGCCGCCTCGGCCGCCGAAACCCGGACCGGGACCGGTGCCGCCCCCAGCAGCGCGACGGCGGCGGGGCCACCGGGGGCGACGACCACCGCCACCCCGGCCAGAGCGAAATCCCCGTGGGTCCGGGCGTGCTCGGCAAAGGCCATGCGGCCCCCATCCGGCACCGGCGGCACGGTGATGGAGACCAGTAGCTCGCCCGGCTCAAGCGCGGTGGTCAGCGCGCCTCGGAACAGGTCCGGGGCCGTCAGGACCCGCTCGCGCGTCGCCGAGCGCAGGTGAAACCGGGCATCCAGCGCGGTCAAGGCCACCGGCAACTCGGCCGCCGGATCGGCGTGCGCCACCGAGCCCCCCACCGTTCCCCGGTTGCGAATGGCAGCGTGACCCACGTGGGCGACCGCTTCGGTCAGGAGCGGCCAGCCCGTCCTGACCGCCGGGCAGCGAAGCAGCTCCGCCTGGCGGGTCATGGCACCGATGTGCAGCGTTCCGTCCGCCGTCACCTCAATCCCGGCCAGCTCGGTCAGCGGGTTGAGATCGACGAGTTGGTCCGGTCGGGCCAGCCGGAAGTTGAGCATCGGCACCAGGCTCTGCCCCCCGGCCAGGGCGCGCGCGTCCTCCTGGGCCAGCAGGGTCAGCGCCGCCGGCACCGAGTCGGGGGCCACGTAGCGAAACGGGGCCGGTTTCATCGCCGCCGGCTCCGGGCCACCAGCGCGCCCAGCGCCAGTCCGGCGGCCAGTCCGGCGGCCAGTCCGGCCCCGGGCGGTCGGCTCCGGCGCCAGGACCGGCGGTTCGCCGTCACGGAAGGTCCGGGCGGCGCGGGTGCCGGCGCCGTCTGGAGGACGCGCCACAGCTTGTCCGCGGTGTACGGCGGCGTTACCAGCGCCCCGCCGAGCGCGTCGGCCACAGCCGTGGCCACGGCGGCGAGCGCTCCCACCGCTCCGCCCTCGCCCGCACCCTTGGCGCCCAGGGGGTTCAGCGGCGACGGGGTCTGCACGTCCCCGGTGACGATCGGCGGGATCTCGGCGGCGGTGAGCAGGCTGTAATCCAGAAAGGACCCGGTGCGCAGCTGGCCGGCCTCGTCGTAGACCGCCTCCTCGGTCAGGCACTCCCCCAGCGCCTGAACCGCACCGCCGAGGACCTGCCCGTGCACGAGCAGCGGGTTGATGAGCGTGCCGGAATCGTCGACCGCCACCAGCCGCTCCACGCGCAGCTCGCCGGTGGCCCGGTCGATCGACACCGACGCCGCATGGGCCCCGGAGGAGAACACGTTGGCCGAGCTGAAGCGCGCCTCGGCGCGCAGCGGCGCAGGGTCGGCCAGCTCCGCCCAGGACAGGGTCCGCCCGCCGGCGGTGAAACCGTCCCTCCCGTGCACCACGGCCTCCCCCGAGCCGACGTCCAGCCGCTCCGTCGCGCGCTCCCGCGCCCGGATGACGAGGGCCTCGGCGGCCAGCGCCACCGCCGACCCGGCCTGGGCGACCGACCGGCTGCCGAATGTGCCCACCCCGGGCGGGGTGCGGGCGCTGTCACCGAAGCGCAGCCCGATCCGGTCCGGGGAGACGAGCAGGCGGTCGGCTGCAATCTGGGCAAAGGTGATGTCGTGACCCTGGCCATGGGGACTTGAACTGGCGGCCACCTCGAAGCGACCGTCCGCATCCACCGAGATCTCAGCCGCCTCCCAGGCGCCGCCCGCTCGCTCCACGTAGAGAGCGATCCCGGTGCCGTGGGCCACGTCCCCCGGGGGTGTCGGCGGGGTCAGCGTCGGCGTCGCCGAGCCGGCCAGGTCCAGGGCGAGGTCCAGGCACCGCTCAAAGTCGCCCGAGTCGTACTCAAGCCCCGTCGGCGTGCGGTGCGGAAAGCGGCGGATCAGGTTGCGCCGCCGGAGGGTCACGCGGTCGATCCCGGTCTGCCGAGCCGCCTGATCGACGAGCGACTCGATCATGTACGCCGCGTCCGGTCGGCCCGCCCCCCGGTAGGGCCCGGTCGGCACCCGGTTGGTGCGCATGCCGAGCACCTGGACGTCGGCCGCCGGGATGTCGTAGCAGCCGGTGATGAGCGTCCCCGCGGTGTGCGGGGGGACCGGCGTGCTGGTCAGCAGATAGCCGCCCAGGTCAGCCCACAGCCGCGCCCGCAGCGCCCGCATCCGCCCGTCGGCGCCCAGAGCAAGTTGCAGGTCGCCCTCGATTCCGCGGCCCTGATAGGCGCCGACCAGGTTCTCCAGACGGTCCTCGGTCCACTTCACCGGGACACCCAGCGCCAGCGCGGCGGCGGCCACCGCCGCCACCTCCGGTGCCACCACGCCCTTGGAGCCGAACGCTCCGCCCACGTCGGGGACGATCACCCGCACCGAGCCCTCGGGCCGTCCCAGGATGTGGGTCAGCTGGGCCAGCGGCCGGTGAGTGTCCTGGGCCGAGCACCACACGGTCAGGCCGTCCCCGTCGGGCTCGGCGATGGCGCCGCGGGTTTCCATGGGCGCGGCGATCAGCCGCGGCAGCACATAGCGACCGGTCACCACATGAGCGGCGTCGGCAAACGCGGCGTCGATATCGCCCTGGCGCGCCGACCAGCGCATCATCACCCGGTCCGATTCCCGGGTGCACAGCACCGGCTCTCGGGTCTCGTACTCCACCTCCACCAGCTCCACCGCGTCCTCGGCCAGCGCCCGCGACGTCGCCAGCACGATCGCCACCGGCTGACCGGCGTAGCGGACGTCGCCCTCGGCGAGCACCGGGTGCGCCTCCGACTCCTCCACCTGGCTGCCGTGCGGTTCCATCACCGGAAACCGTCCCGGGGCCGGCAGGTCGGCGGCGGTGAGCACGGCCATCAGCCCCTCCGCGTCGCCCGGACTGCTCACCGAGGTGATCGTCGCCGCCGCATGCGGGCTGCGCACGAACGCGGCGTGCACCATGCCCGGCCGAGCGATGTCGTCGAGGTAGGACGTCTCACCGCGCAGGACCCTGGCGTCCTCGCGCCGGCGCAGCGGCGCGCCGATCGTTCCCCCCGCGGTCACCGCAGCCGCGCCCGCATCCAGTCGGCCACCAGCGGGCGGTACTTGTACGGGATGTTGTTGCAGACATGGGTCCCGTCGTCGTAGAGCACCCACTCGGCTCCCGGCACCGCATCGGCGATTCGGCGCGTCTCCTCCCAGCCGATGACGCGGTCCCGGCGGCCGGTCACCACCAGACACGGCTGCGTCACCCGTTCGGCGACGCCGCGGAGGGTGAGCGCCTGGGCCCGCTCCCGCGCCTGCGCGTCGTCGGTTGCGCCGGTGTGGTGGCGAACCGTCTCCCGGGTGAGCTCCGGCATCGTGTCCCACCCGGCGGCGAAGTCGTAGGGCCCGCTGATTGCGGCCAGCGCCCGGATCCGGGGCTCAAAGGCGGCCGTTCGCACCACGTAGTAGCCGCCGAGGCTGACCCCGGCGGCGCCGATCCGATCGAGATCCAGGTCCCGGCGACGGGCCAGAGCGTCCAGGATGGCGGTGACGGCGACGTCGTAGTCCGGGCGGATGTCGATCGCCAGGCCGGTCTCGCCCTGCCCGGGCCCATCGAGCGACAGCGTCGCCATCCCCCGTTCCAGGAACACGCCCTCCCAGTGCCAGAACTCCTCCTTGGTGGAGTCAAGCCCCGGGATGAGGACGACCAGCGGGACCGGCGCCGTCCCCGGCGGCCGACGCAGGTTGGCCACGACCATGCCGGCGTCGATCGCTGCCTCTACCCGCTGGGCGGCGGGCTCCAGCAGGCGGTGGGCGGCATACAGCGCCTGGGCGGCGGCCAGCGTGTTCTGGCGGTTGCGCTCCGGGTCAACGACCCACACGAACTTGGAGAAGTGGTAGCCGACCGCGGCGCGCAGATACGCCTGCCCGGCGCTGATCGGAGCCTCGCGCGCCAGGGCCGCCTCCGCCAGGGCCACGTGCATGGCGGCGGTATCCGTCCAGGCACCCAGCCACTCGCTCCAGGCGGCCACCGCCGCGGTGGTGCGGACGAAGTCGTTGTAGTCGACCCCGTTGGCGATGAACCGGCCGGCCCAGTGGCGGATCGCGGCCTGGACGCGCTCGTCGGCCACGGGTTCAGCGGCTCGCCGGCAGCGGCACCTCGCCCGCCGGGCGCAGCCGTCCGAGCCCGCCGTCGAGCAGCTCGTCCGGATCGTGACCAAAGTCGGTCAGCATCACGATCGCGGCGTTGCGTCCCGGACCGCCCGTGACCGACCCGCCCGGATGCGTGGTGCCGCCGGTCTGATACAGACCGGGAATCGGCATGCGGTGTTGGGCCCAACCGGGAGCCGGACGCTGAGCCCCGCTGTTGGTGAGCGAGCGGTCGCCGCCATGGAAGGTGCCGTGCCACATGTGCGGGTTGGCCGCCTCCAGGTCGACGGGCGAGACGATCAGCTCGCCCAGGATCGTCCCGGGCTCCAGGTTGGGCGCCGCCCGGTGGAGGTGGCGCAGCTGCACAGCAGCAATCTCCTCACGCAGGCGGGCCCACGCGGCCGCGGGTTCCTCCCCGGCGGCCTCGGCCGGAGCGTAGGGCTGCATCCCCAGGATCTTGACCGTGTGGTGGCCCGCCGGAGCCCGGCTGGGATCAGCAACCGTCGGGGCCGGGAACAGCAGCCAGGCGCCGTCGCGGACGAGCCGGCCCTCGCGGACGTCGCGACCCATGCGCAGGATGTCCCCGGCCCAGCCGGTGACGCCGGCTGACACGCATTCGATCTCCCCGTCACGGGCGGGGTACCGCGGCGGCTCCGTCGTGGCGTAATGGGCGGCGAACGCCGAGAGCCCCTCGTCATAGGTGTCGACGGCATAGCGGAAGTCCGCCCCCCAGGCGCCCTCCGGCGCCATCTCCACCAGATCCTTGATATGGATCGTGGACACCACCGCCCGGGCGGCCAGGTGACGGTCCCCGTCGTCGGTGACGACGCCGGTGCATCGCCCGGCCGAGATGACCAGCTCCACCACCCGGCGATCGCACAACACCTCGCCACCGCCCTGCTCGATGACCTCCACGAGCGCCCGGGCCAGCTCGCCGGACCCGCCCCGGGGCAGTGTCCAGCTCCGGCGCTGGCGACCAAAGATGATGGAGTAGGCCAGCGGCCCGGATCCGGCCGATCCGACCGGCTGACCGGTCTGGAAGGCCATCCACAGCATGAACGCCTGGACGTGAGGGCTCTCAAACTCATGGCGCACGATGTCCCAGGCGCTCATCGCTGCCCGGCGGCGCCAGCGCAGACCCCCGGGCAGGGCATCGAGCATCTGGTCCAGGCTGGGGCCGAAGCCGACGGGGGTGAACCGGCTGCGGTTGAACGCCTCCTTCACCGCGTCGTACTCGACCAGCATGCGGCGGTAGGCGTCGGCGTCCCGCGTGGAGTAGTAGGCAATCTCCTCGCACGTCCGCTCAAGATCGAGCCACATGGTCAGGCTGTCCCCGTCCGGGAAGACCACGTGCCCCACCGGATCGGGCGCCAGGTAGGTCAGCCCGTGGTCGGCGATCAGGCCCAGCTCGTCGGCGGACAGCACCGGATTGGTCTGGATCAGCGTGTGGCCCGTGGAGCACGAGTCAAGCTTGAAACCGTCCAGGATGAGCTCCTCTGACGCCACCCCTCCCCCGGGTACAGGACGGGCGTCAAGCACCCGGCAGCGATATCCGGCGCGGGTCAGGTAGGCGGCAGTGATCAGGCTGTTGTGGCCCGCTCCGGCGACCACAACGTCCGGCACCGCCCCGGCGGCGGTCACGAGGCCGCGCTCGTGGTCACTGCCCCGCCCAGATACAGGGCGCCGATCTCCGGATGCTCCAGGACCTCGCGGCCGGAACCGCGCAGGCGGACCATCCCGTTCTCCAACACCACACCGTGCGTGCTCAGCCGAAGTCCGGCGCGGGCATTCTGCTCCACCAGCAGGATCGTCTTGCCCCGCTGGTTCATCAGCTGCACCATCTCAAACACCATCTGGCGCGTGGTGGGGTCAAGCCCCATCGACGGTTCGTCAAGCATGATCAGCTCCGGGTCGAGCATCAGGCACCGGGCGAACTCCACCAACCGCTGCTGACCCCCGGACAAGCTGCCGGCCTTTTCGTCGGCCCGGTCTCGGACGATGGGATACAGCTCCTCCACCGCCGCCAGCCGCTTGGCCACCAGCGCTGAGTCACGCACGGTGAAGGCTCCCATCTCCACGTTCTCGCGCACGGTCATATCCGGGAACAGGCTGTGGGCCTGCGGGATCTGGGCCACGCCGCGCGCCAGGATCTCCCTGGGGCTTGACCCGGAGATCACCGCCCCGTCGAAGTGAATGTCCCCCAGCCGCGGGCGCAACAGGCCGCTGATGGTGGCCATCAGTGTCGACTTGCCGGCGCCGTTGGGACCGACCACGCAGGTGATGCCGCCGCGGGGAACGTCCAGGCTGACGTCTTTGAGGATGTCGCCGCCGCCATAGCCGGCGGTGATCCCCCGGAGGGTGAGCAGCGCCGGGTTCTCGCCGAGCTTCGGCCGCTCCGGCACGCGCACCTGGAGCACCGACACGCCGTCATGCTCGTGGTGAGTCGCCTCCTCGGCCAGCTCCTGCTGGGTGTCGGCGTCATCGGAGCCGCCCAGGTAGGCGTCGAGCACGGCCGGATTGGTCCGGACCTCCTGGGGCGTGCCGGAGACGAGCGCACTGCCCTGGCTGAGCACGGTGATGCGCTCGCACAGGCTCATCACAAACTCCATGTTGTGCTCAACCACCAGGATCGTCTTACCGGCGCGGTTGAGCTCGCGGATGCGGTCGGAGAGGTGGCCGATGAGGGTGGGGTTGACTCCTCCGGCCGGCTCGTCGAGCAGCAGGATGTCCGGGTCGGCCACCAGCAGCGACGCCAGCTCCAGTAGCTTGCGCTGCCCGTAGGACAGGTTGCCGGCGGGCTCATGGGCCAGCCGGGTGATGCCGACGAAGTCCAGGAGCTCCATGGCCCGGCGGCGCTCGCTGGCCGAGCCGGCCAGGCGCAGGATTCCCCGCAGCCAGCCCTCCTGGCGTTGCGTGGCCACCAGCATGTTCTCCAGCACGGTGAGGCGGGTGAACAGCCGGGTCAGCTGAAAGGTACGTCCGACCCCGAGCTTGAACACTCGGTCGGGCGGCGCATTGGTGATGTCGATTCCCTTGAAGTGGACCTGGCCCTGCTGGATCCGCTCGTAGCCGGTGATGACGTTGAACAGGGTGGTCTTGCCGGACCCGTTGGGGCCGATGAGGCCGTTGACCACGCCCTCCTGGACCTCCAGATCGCAGACCGAGAGGGCGTGCACGCCCCCGTAGGCCTTGGAGACGCCCCGGACCTCGATCAGATTGGGGCTCATCGGGCCGCTCCCGCCACGCCGCCGGCCACGGTGGAGTCACGGCCGTTGGCGTCCCGTCCCCCGTTATAGGCATGAACCGCGCGGCGGCGGCGCTTTTCCAACCAGGCCGTGATGCCCGGAACCACACCCCGCGGCAGGATCAGGATCACCACCAGGAACAGGACACCGTAGGCGATCAGGTAGGTGGCGCTGCTGGAGAACGTCTGGGTCAGGTACTGCTGCAGCGACTCCAGCACCAGCGCGCCGAACAGCGGGCCGACGATCGTCCCCAGGCCGCCCATGAAGGCCATCAGCGCGATCGACAGGTCAAACAGGGGGTCAAAGGCGAAGTTGGGATAGATCTGACCGACGAAGTAGAAGTACAACCCGCCCACCATCCCCACCGGGATCGCCGACAGGACAAACGCGGCGAGTTTCACCGGCCGCGTCCGCACGCCGAGGCCGAGCGCTCGGTCCTCGTCGTCGCGGATGGCCAGCAGCTGCAGACCGAACCGGGAGCGACGCACCGCCCAGGACACGGCGACGGTGGCCACCAGGATGATCAGGGCCACGTAGTAGAACGGCTGGTTGTAGTTGGCCGGCGAGAACGGCGCGAACGGGAGCGTGATCCCCGATGTCCCGCCGGTGAAGCCGAGGTTGAACGCGGCCAGCTGGAAGATGAAGAAGATGGCGATCGTCACCACCACAAACGTGTGGCGCCGGGTGCGCAGCGCAATCAGCCCCACCGGGATGGCAATCAGGCCCGCGACGAGGCCGCCGAACGGCAGGAGCGCAAACACCGGCCACCCCCCGGCGACGTGCCAGTCACGTGCGGCCATCGCCACCGCGTAGCCCCCGCAGCCGAAGAAGACCGCATGCCCCAGGGCGAGGTAGCCGGAGTAGCCGCTGAAAATGTTCCAGGCGGTGGCGGAGACCATGAACACCAGCGCGAACACGGCGATCGACGTGGTGCTGGGATCGGTCACGACGATCGGGAAGCCGGCGAAGATGACGGCGATGACCGCGGCGGCCACCACCTTGAGCACCCGGTGGCCGGCGGCCGGAGCGAGCTCCGGCGCGCCGGGCGGAGGCGCTGCGCTGTCGCCGCTGCTCATTGGGCGCGCACCGCCGAACGTCCGAACAGACCCTGCGGACGAATCGACAATACGATGACCAGCGCCGCGAAATAGACGAGCGGCGCCCAGGTCGGTGACCAGGCCACGGCGACGATGTCGTTGATCACCAGCAGGAATATCGCGGCCGCCATGGCACCCCCGATGCTGCCCATGCCGCCGAGGATGACGATCGCCAGCAGCCGCGAGATGAGGTCGTAGCCGGTATTTGGGTTGAACGCGTTGGTGGCCCCAAACACCATTCCGCCCACGGCGGTGACGGCCACCCCGATGCCGACCGAGATGGTGCGCACCCGGTTGACCTCGATCCCGATCAGGTCGGCGGCGGTGCGGTTCTGCAGCGATGCTCTGACCGCCCGGCCAAACCGGGTGCGGTACAGGAGGTAGTACAACGCCCCCATCAGCACCACCGCCAGCGCGAACCCGATGAGGTAGATGTCCGGTAGGTAGAAGCCGAGGATGTGCACCGAGGAGTTGACGTACGACGCCGACAGCTGCTGGTAGTCGACGCCGAAGATGGCCGTCAACACCCCCTCGATGACGATCGCCACAGCGTAGGTGACCAGAATCGACATCTGGGTGCGGTCCTCGTCTCGCAGGCGGCGCATGAAGAAGAACTCCACGGCCACGCCCACCAGGAACATCGTCGGCACGGTGATCAGCAGCCCCGGCAACAGCCCGATTCCCAGATGAACTGAGAGCTCAAAGCTGAGGTAGGCGCCCAGGATGACCATCACACCCTGGGCGATGTTGATGATGTCCATGACGCCGAAGATGAGCGTCAGCCCGGCCGCCATGAGGGCATAGACGCCCCCGGTGAGGATCCCGTCGACGATGGCCTGGAGAAGCTCGGTGGATGTCACCTATCAACTCCCCCAGGCGGGCTTGGGATTGATGGGTGGCACCGAGCCCGGCGCGGTGGCCGGCAGGGTCTGGACCAGGGCCGCCTTCTGCCACTGGAAGATCAGCGACTTGCCGATGGTGTTCTCACCCTTGGCGTCGAACTTGGCCGGACCCAGGACGGTGTCGAAGGTGGCTCCGCTGTGCAGGTAGCTGATCAGCTTGGCGTTGTCCAGGCTGTGCGTCGCGTCCACGGCCTGCGTCATCACCTGGCCGACCGCGTAGGCCTCGGCCACGTCGGCGTTGACGTCGGATGGGCTGCCGCCGTACTTGGCCACGTACTCCTTGACCATCTGCTGGCTGTCGGGCTTCTTGTAGCCACCGAACCACACGCCGGGGACGAAGATCCCGTTCTCGTTGCCGGGACCCACCGCCTTGACGAACTGGGCTCCCTGATCCGGCCCCGCGGTGGCGATGAACTGCTTGGGGTTGTAATGCTGCTGAATGAAGACGTGGGTGAACGCCGACACCGTCGGAACGTCGACCGACCCCAGGATGGTGAGGTCCGGCTTCGCCGACGCCACCTGGCCGGCGATGGCGGTGTAGTCGGTGACCTCGGCCGGGAACACCTTGTTGAGGACGGTCTTGACTCCCGCCCCTTCCAGGATCTTCTGGGCCACCGGGAGCTGCGGCTGGGTGAACGGATCGTTGACGGTCACGTAGGCCGCGGTCTTGGGTCGCTGCGCGGGCGGCAGTGCGGCCACCCATTCGGCGAAGCTGACCAACTCGTTGACCACCGGGATCTGGACCGAGAAGACGTTGTGCAGCCCGGTCCCAAACACGGCCGGGCCGGCGCCGGCACCCTCCACAAAGGCGTAGCCGTACCGCGCGGCGACGCGGGCCGACGGCACCGTGAGGAGCGTCGAGAAGGGGCCGAACACGAGCTGATCCTTGTTGGAGGCGATCAGCTTCTGATAGTTGGTGACCACCTGAGCCGGACTGGAGGAGTCCGACAGGACGTCGAGCTTGATGTGATGTCCGAGAAGGCCGCCCTTGGCGTTCTGATCGTTGGCCCACAGTTGGTAGCCGCGCTCAAACGCCTGGCCATCGGCGGCGAAGTCACCCGAGAGCGACAGGGAGGTACCGATGGTGACCGTACCCGACCCGGAGCCGGAGCCCGAGCTGGAGCTGGAGCCCCCGCCGCCACCACTACTTGGCGACGAGCTACCGCACGCCGCGATGGCCGCCGCAGCCCCCACCGCCGCGACGGTGCCCACGCACCTACGAAAGACCAGCATCTGGTCGTTCCTCCTCTCTCGGTCCGCGAATTGCCAGCCTGATCGGCTGGGCACTTCAATCGTTTGCAGAACCTACCTCAGAGTTCGCCAGGCTGTCAACCGCAATCGTGTGCAGGAATGCGGCGGGGGGTCCGGCTGCGACCGCGGTCTCCGCGCCGTGCCCCGGGCCTCATCCGCGGCCCAGCGGGAGGCCGGCGGCCTCGGCCTGCACGGCCAACAGAGCGGCGAAGTCGTCGTCGGCGTGACCGGCCTCAATCACCGCCTGGATCTGATCCCGCACCGCCTGCGTGACCGGGAGCTCCAGCTCGACCGCGGCAGCGGCATCAAGGCCGAGATCCAGGTCCTTGCGCAGCAGGGTGGCGGTGAAGGTGGCGGTCCAGTCCAGGTCGACCAGGGCCGGGGTCTTGTAGCTGGAGAACGCCGAGCCCATCGGGCTGTCGTTGATGAAGTCCAGGAAGGCTCGCCGGCTGACGCCGTTGGCCTCAACCAGGAGCGAGGTCTCCACCAGCGCCTGGATGACCGCGCCCAGGAACAGGTTGTGGGCGATCTTGACCAACCGCGCGCTGTCGGCATCGCCGATGTAGTGGGCGCCGCGGCCGAGGATCTCCAGGTACGGCCGGACGATGGCCATCTGGCGCTCGGGGCCGGAGACGGCGAACAGGGCCCCGCCGCCGGCGACATGTTTGCCGTTTCCACTGATGGGAGCGGCCAGCAGGATCGCACCCCGGCGATCGGCGGCCGCCCGCACCTCGGCCGACGCCTCCGGCGAGATGGTGGAGCAATCGACGAGCAGTTGGGGCGCCTGTGCGGGGTCGGTGAGGAGCCCGGCCTGCTCATCCAGCATGACGGTGGTGAAATCGGCCGGTCCGGCCACGGTGGTGAACACGATGTCGCGGTCGGCCAGGTCACGCGGAGCGTCCACGATCGCCGCGCCGCGGGCGGCCAGCGGCTCGGCCTTGGCCCGAGTGCGGTTGTAGACAGCGACATCACAGCCCGCCTCCAACAGCCGGGTCACCAGGGGCAACCCCATGCGCCCCACGCCGATCCAGCCGATACGGTGGCCGAGGGTGTTATTCGGCACGTCTTCCTCCCTCAGGATCCCCGGGCGGACGGGCCACGGTTGGGATCCGATTGACATTCGGTGTCCAGCGTCTTATTTTGCACGCGTGCTGCGAACGATTGCAAGATGACGCTACCGTGAGGGGCGCCGCCACGGTGCGAGACAGCCGGTCCGGCGCCGCAGCATGACTGAATCGGTTACGACCAAGACCCTGGCCGCAGTCACCCTCCGCCAGGTCGCCGAGTACGCGGGCGTTCATCCGGCCACCGTTTCCCGCGCGCTGAACCCTGAGACCCAGCAGATGGTCAGCGCGGACACCCTGGAACGGGTTCTGGCAGCCGCGCGGGAGCTCAACTACCGGACCAACGCGATCGCCCGCAGTCTGCGCACCCAGCGATCGATGACCGTGGGGGTGGTGATCCCGGACATCACCAACCCTCTGTTCCCGCGCATGGTCCGCGGCATCGACGACGCCCTGGAAAAGGTGCAGTACGCCTCGCTCGTCGCCTACACCGACGGGCGCGACGAGCGGCTCATGGATCGGTTTGAGGTACTGCGTCAGCGCGGCGTCGACGGCCTCATCGTCGCCACCGCCCGCCACACCGATCGGGCGCTGGCCCAGCTGGACGAAAGCGGCGTCCCGGTCGTCCAGATCAACCGCCGCTCCCAGAACCGCTCCATCCCGTCGGTGACCGCCGATGACCGGGGCGGCATCCAGCTCGCCGTCGAGCACCTGGTGGAACTCGGCCACCGGCGTATCGCTCATGTCGGCGCATCGCAGACGCACAGCACCGGTCGCCTGCGCATGGCCGGATTCCGCGCCGGTATGCGGCGCGCCGGGCTGGAGATTCCGGCCGGATATGTCCAGCTGGGACGCGCCATCACCACCGCCGAGGGGACGCGGGTCTGCGCCGAGCTGATGGCGGCCCACCCGGAGGTGACCGCCGTCGTCGCCGGCAACGACCTGATGGCGCTCGGCTGTTATGACGCCCTGCGCGGCGCCGGCCTCCGCTGCCCGGAGGATGTCTCGGTGATCGGTTTCAACGACATGACGTTCGCCGACCGGTTCAACCCGCCCCTGACGACGATCCACTTCGATCACTACGAGATGGGCGCGGCGGCGGTTGATGTGCTCATGCGCCGGCTGCGAGCGGCCACACCGGCGCCGCCGGCTGTCCGGCTGGAGCTGGAGACCCGGCTGGTGGTGCGCGGCTCCACCGCTGCGCCCCGCTGACCGGGCGAATCCGCTCTGCACCCGGCCGGGTGCCTTCCGGCCGCCTGTCTTGCAATCGTTCGCAGACATCTGCAGAATGGCGATGGTTGTCCTGTCAACGAGACCTCGGCGCCGGCCAGGCCCTGAGGTTGCCCGCGGAGAGTGCCATGAGCGTGACCATTCAGCCGGCAGCGAGGAGCGTCAACCCGGCCACCGGAGAGACGATCGCCGAGTACCCGCTCAGCTCCGAAGCTGAGCTTGATGTTGCGCTGGAGCGTGCCCAGGCCGCGCACCGGGCACTGAAGACGTCCTCGTTTGAGGACCGGGGCGGGCTGTTGCGGGCGATCGCCCGGGAGCTGACCGACCGGCGCGAGGTCCTGGCTCAGCTGATCACCGCCGAGATGGGGAAGGTGATCGCCGAAGCCCGGGGGGAGATCGATAAGTGCGTATGGGCGTGCGAGTACTACGCCGAGCACGGCGGCCGCCAACTGGCGCCGGAGCCGGTGGCCACCGAATGGACCAACTCCTTCGTGGAGTTTCCCCCGCTGGGGGTGGTCCTGGCCATCATGCCCTGGAACTATCCCGTCTGGCAGGTGGTGCGGGCGGCGGCCCCGGCCTGGATGGCCGGCAACTCCGTGATCCTCAAGCACGCCTCCAACGTCACCGGATGCGCCCTGGAAATCGGCCGGACGGTGGCCCGGGCCGCCGGAGAGCTCAGCCCGCTCCAGGTGGTGGTGACCCCCGGCAGCCGGGTCGCCGACCTCATCGCCGACCGGCGGGTGGCCGCGGTCACGCTCACCGGCTCGGAGGCCGTGGGGGTCCAGGTCGCCACGGCATGCGCCCGACACCTGAAGAAGTCGGTGCTGGAGCTGGGGGGCAGCGACGCGTTCATCGTGCTCCAGGACGCCGACGTCGATGCCGCCGTCCGCGGCGCCGTCAGCGCCCGGTTCCTCAACGCCGGTCAGAGTTGTATCGCCGGCAAGCGCTTCGTGGTGGTGGAGCCGATCGCCGACGCCTTCACCGAGGCATTTGCCGCCGCCGCGGGCGCCCTGCGGATGGGCGACCCGGTCAGGGAGGACAACGATCTCGGACCGATGGCCCGCCAGGACCTGCGCGACGAGCTCGCTGAGCAGGTCCGCCGCGGAGTGGCGGACGGCGGGCGCATCGTGGCCGGGGGGACCCATCCGGACGGCCCCGGCGCGTACTTCACGCCCACCGTGGTCGCCGACGTCGGGAGCGACAGCGTGCTCGCTCGGGAGGAGACGTTTGGGCCGGCGGCGGCCATCCTGCGAGCGCCGGACGAGGCGGCGGCCATCCGGCTGGCCAACCGGTCGCCGTACGGGCTGAGCTCCAGCCTGTGGACCACCGATCTGGAGCGGGCCCGGCGGCTGGCGCCGCACATCGAGGCCGGCGCAGTATTCGTCAACACCCACTCGGCCTCGGACCCGCGCATGCCGTTCGGCGGGGTCAAACGCTCCGGCTGGGGTCGGGAGCTGGGGGCGTTCGGGATCCGGGAGTTTGTGAACGTGCAGTCGGTGACGGTCGCTCCACGCGTCGCCTGAGTCCGGTCAACCAAAGAAGGGGTGCCATGCCGTCGAGAGCCTTCGTCCCGCCGCCGCAGCTGGAGGAGTACGCGGAGCGTTTCCAGGACTACTTCACGTTTGAGCGCCGGGAGGACGGCGTTCTGCTGGTCCGGGGTCACACCCGGGGCGGCCCCATCCTGCTCAGCGTTGAGGACCACCGCGCCCTCGGCCAGATGCTGAAGACCGTCGGTGCCGATCCGGAGAACGAGATCCTCATCCTCAGCGGCACGGGCGACGCGTTCATGATGGAGACCGACGAGGACGGGTTCGCTCTGGAGGACGAGGATCTCTCCTACTGGGCCTACGAGTACGCCTACAAGGACGGTCGGATCAACGTCAGCGCCCTGATCAATGACCTGGAGATCCCCACCATCGGCGTGCTGAACGGCCCGGGGTTCCATACCGAGATCTGTCTGATGTGCGACCTCACCATCTGCAGCGATGATGCGGTCATCTTCGATCTGCACTACGACATCGGCTCCGTGCCCGGAGACGGGATCCACAGCTGCTTTCAAGAGCTGCTGGGGGTCAAACGGGCTGCCTATGCGCTGCTCACCGGCGAGGCCATCGATGCGCGCAAGGCCCTGGAATACGGCCTGGTCAACGAGACGGTGCCCCGGGAGCAACTCATGGACCGGGCCTGGCAGCTGGCCGATCACATCATGACCCAGCCCCGCACCATCCGGCGGTTGACCACCCAGATCGTCCGCCGGCCATGGCGCCGGCGCATCACCGACGACCTGGACGGCGGCTTCGGCATTCAGATGTTCGGCCATGTGGCGGGGAAGGCCAGCGTTCACGGCGAGAGCTCGGTGCGCGGGACCGTCGACTACGTGCGCCAGGGACGCCGCAACAACTTCGATTAGGCCCATGACCGAGTCGACTGACGTCACCCCGGACCTGGGGCAACTTCGCCGGCTGGCGACGCAGATCAAGCTCGACGCTCTGGACATGATCTCCATTCAGGGGTTCGGCTACCTCGGCCAGGCGCTGTCGGCGGCCGAGCAGTTCGCCGTCCTGTTCGGCGCCGTCCTGCGCCCCGGCCGGGACCGCTTCGTCCTGTCGCCCGGCCACTACGCGGTGGCCTACTATGCCGCGGCCGCCGAGGTGGGGCTGCTGGACCGAGCCGCCCTGGCCGACTACGGCGCCGACGGAGCCCTTCTGGAGGCCATCTCCACCGAACGCACCCCGGGCCTTGATCTGACCTGCGGCTCGCTCGGCCAGGCCTTGTCCGGGGCGGCCGGACTGGCCCTCGCCGACCGCCTGGCCGGTGCGGACCGGCGCACGTTCGCGTTCCTCAGCGACGGCGAGATGGAGGAGGGCCAGGTGTGGGAGGCGGCCATGTTCGCCGCCCACCACGACCTCCAGGCGCTCACGGTCATGCTTGACGCCAACGGTTCGCAGGTGGACGGGGCCATCACCAGCGTGACCACGGTGGAACCGATCGCCGACAAGTGGCGCGCATTCTCCTGGCACGTCCAGGACGTCGATGGACACGACATCGGCGCCCTCAGGGCGGCATTCGCCGCCTGCGCGGACGACCCCCGCCCGTCGCTGATCATCGCCCGCACCGACATCCTCGGCCGCCTGACCTCCATCCCGGCCACCGCCGACGGTCACTTCCTCAAGCTCAATGGCGAGCTGGAGCGAGCCATTCGCGCCGAGTTGCTGGACACGGTGGAGGCGCCGCATGTGGCATGACCCGCCGTACGCCACCGTCCTCAAGCCGTTCGGCCAGGCCCTGGTCGACCTGGCCCGCGAGCGTCCCGAGGTCATCTGCCTGGGCGCCGATCTCACCCGCCAGACCGAGACCGATCTGTTCCGGGACCTGCTCCCGGACCGGTTCTTCAACGCCGGCATGGCCGAGGCCAACGCGATCGGCATCGCTGGAGGCCTGGCCCGGGCCGGCCATACCGTGTTCTTCGCCACCTTCGGCGTGTTCGCCACCCGGCGCTGCTTTGACCAGATCGCCATGGCCGTGGCCTACCCGGGCCTCAACGTCAAGATCATCGGCTTCATGCCGGGCCTGTCGAGCCCCGGCGGCCCCAGCCATCAGGCGATTGATGACGTGGCCCTGATGCGGGCGCTGCCCAACCTGACCGTCGTCGATGTGGCCGATGCCACCGAGACCCGTCAGGCGGTGCGGGCGATCGCCGACCGTCCGGGCCCGGTCTACCTGCGGCTCAAGCGAGGCGAGATTCCCCGGATCTTCGACGACGAGCACGCGTTCTCGCTGGACCGAGCCCAGGTCCTGACGCCCGGCCGCGAGCTGGTCCTGATCGGATCCGGGATGATGCTGGCCGCGGTGCTGGCCGCCGCCCAGGCCCTCCGCGCCCGTGGGCTGGATGTGGGGGTGGTCAACGTCCCGGTGATCAAGCCGCTGGACGCCCCGACCATCCTCGGCGCCTGCGCCGACGCCCGCGCCGTGATCACCGCCGAGAACCACTCGGTGATCGGCGGACTGGGATCGGCCGTGGCCGAGGCCCTGGCCGAGGCCGGCGCGAGCCCGCGCCTGATCCGCGTCGGGATTCCGGATCGGTTCGCGGAGTCCGGAAGCCGGCCGTATCTGTTCTCCCGGTACGGACTGTCGGTCCAGCGCATCGTGGAGGAGGCGTGGCGGGCCCTGGAGCGGTCTGACGCGCTGCCGGCCACCGCGGAGATCGTGGCCGACGAGGGTACGTACGCCCCGGTCTGAAGGCGCTGCCCCTGGGCCGGTTGGCCGCCTTGAGGCCCGGAGGATGGGCGATCCAGGACTCGAACCTGGGACCTCTTCCTTATCAGAGAAGCGCTCTAACCGACTGAGCTAATCGCCCGTGCCGGCGATTCTATCGGCGCGTTGAATCCGCGTCCCCGGCCGCAGGTGACCGGGCGCCCCGCATCCGCAGATTGCGGGCCAACTCCAGGGCTTCCTCGGCGGTTTCGAACGTCAGTTGGGCCCGATACCCGGTGCCGGCGGATGTCACCTCCACCGGGCGCCCCAGTGCAGCCTCGAAGGTGTCGTTGATCTGGGCGATGGCCGCCTCCTGGTCGGGGTGCAGCGTCCGCCGCCGGCGCTGGTGGGCACGGACGTCCGTCGGCTCCTCCCGCTTGGCCGCCCGGGCCCGCTGCTCCAGCTCGCGCACCGACCAGTCGCCGTGGACGGCGGCACGGGCGAGGCGGCGGCGGTCGCCATGGTCAGGCGCCACCAGCAGGGCCCGCCCGTGTCCTTCGGTGAGATCGCCGGCTTCGATCGCGGTCAACGCCTCGTCTGGGAGGTCAAGCAGCCGAATCAGGTTCGACACGGCCACCCGACTGCGGCCGACGCGCCGGCCCACCTCCTCCCGGGAGAGGCCGAGCTCCTCGGTCAGCGCAGCGCAGGCCCGGGCCTCCTCCACCGGGTTCAGATCCTCCCGGGCCATGTTCTCCACGAGCGCCACCTCCAGCGAGGCGGCGTCGTCGTGGTGGCGGATGATGGCGGGAACCGTCTCCCGCTCGGCCAACTGGGCGGCCCGCCACCGCCGCTCCCCGGCGACCAGCTCGTAGGTCCCGCCGGCCACGGGTCGGACGAGCACAGGCTGCAGGATCCCCCGGATCTTGATCGACTCCGCCAGTGCGAGCAGCGACTCCTCATCGAATCGCCGCCGCGGCTGGTGCGGGTTGGGCGCGATCATCTCGGTGGGCAGATCACGCAGCTCCTCAGCCTCGTCCCGTGCCGACACCGACAGAATCGCGGCCAACCCCCGCCCCATACCGCGCTGGCGCTCAGCCACGGGCGGCAACCTCCTTGGCGAGCTCGAAGTACGCGTCGGCCCCGGCGCAGTGGGGGTCGTAGTGGATCACCGGCTTGCCGAAGCTGGGGGCCTCACCCACCCGTACGTTGCGTGGAATCACCGTGTCAAACACCAGTGACGGGAAGTGTTGGCGAACTTCCCTCTCCACGTCCTGCGCCAGGCGCGTCCGTCCGTCGTGCATCGTCAGCAGCATCCCGGCCACCGTCAACCGGGGGTTGAGCTCTCGCTGCACCAGGGTGAGGCTGTCCAGTAGGCCGGCCAGGCCCTCCAGCGCAAAATACTCGGCCTGAACGGGCACGATCACGCGGTCGGCAGCCACCAGCGCGTTCACGGTGAGGGGACCCAGCGAGGGCGGGCAGTCCAGCAGCACAAACGCGTAGTGTTCTCGGACTGCTGCCAGAGCATCGCGCAGACGGTTCTCTGACCCGGGCAGCCGCGGCAGCTCCACGTTGGCCCCGGCAAGGTCCGGGCCGGCCGGAACCACTCCCAGGTGCGGGATGCCGGTGGAGACCACGGTCTCGGCCAGGGGCAATCCCTCCAGCAGCGTGTCGTACACGGTGGGCGTGATGTGCTTGTCGATGCCCAGGCCCAGCGTCGCGTTGGACTGGGGGTCCATGTCAACGAGCAGTGTCTCGTAGCCGGCCTCGGCGATGCAGGCGGCCAGGTTGACCGCGGTGGTGGTCTTGCCCACCCCACCCTTCTGGTTGGCAATGGCGTAGACGGTGCCCATCTTGATTGACGCTAGCGCCGCAGGCGGTCAGATCCGGCTGTGAACGCCGGTGTCTGCGGGCCTGGGCGATTATCCCAGCGGGCGTTTGAGGGCCATCCCAGGACGGCGCGGGAACCGGGCCGGGATGGCGGCCACCTTGATGAACGGATGCAGGTGCCGGCGCTGCGCCTCCGGGTAGGGACGAACCGCCAGCGGCGGCGCCGGTTCCAGACCCAGGATCGCCGACGCCCGGGCCGCCCGCTCCTCCTCCTCCGGATCGCGCCCACCCCGCCATACCACCAACGTGCCTCCCTCGGTGAGCAGCGGAGCCGCGTATTCGGCCACCACGGACAAGGGCGCCAGGGCCCGGGCCGTCACCAGATCACAGGTCTCGCGACCCGCGGCCCACTGCTCGGCCCGGGCGTAGACGACCGCAGCGTTGTCGACGTCAGCCGCGGCCGCGGCCCGATTCATGAACGCACACTTGCGGCCGTTGCTCTCCACCAGGCTCACGTGCGCATCGGGCAGCGCAATCGCCAGCGCCAGCCCCGGGAAACCGGCGCCCGCACCGAGATCGGCGATTTGGCGGGCGTAGGCCACGGCGGGGAGCCCCAGGGCCACCAGGGAGTCGGCCAGGTGGTCGCGGATCACCGCCTCCGGCTCGGTGACCGTGGTGGGCGCCGCGGGGTCGGTGGCCATCCAGCCCGCCAGCGCCCGGAGGCGGCGTTCGGCGACTTCATCCAGGCCGTGGCGGCGAACCAACGCGTGCAGAGCGTCGTCACCAGGGGTCGTCAGTCCGATCATCGGCCGGCCGGGGTTAGTTTCACGTTTTTCTTGACGGTGAAACACACCCGCGATACAACCGCCTGATGCCTGATCTGCCCGATTTTGAGCGCGGTCTGCTCGTCGGCCTGCTCATCGGCGAGGGGTCGTTTGGAGGCGACGGACGCCAGCCCCAGGTCGTCCTGCGCATGCACACCCGCCACGAGGCCATCTTCCGCTGGCTGGTGGAGCGGTTCCCGCGCTGTCGCCTGTACGGCCCCTACCACCACTCCGGGAGATCGTATTACCAGTGGATGGCCCGGGGACGCGCGCTGGTCCACGACCTCCTCCCGATCCTGGAGGCCGACCTCCGGCCTGAACTGGACGAGCACGCCTTCAGCCGCTTCCGGTCGATGTGCGACCGCTACGCCGCCGCCATCGAACGCGAGCGCCGACGGGGACCGCCCGCGGGCGAGGACTGAGGAGCGGCGGGTCGGCCCCGGGCCGCCTCAATCAACGAGTGGGGCGACCACGAGCCGACGCGAGGGCTCCTGGCCCTCGCTGTAGGTCTCGACGTCACGGCGATCCTTGAGGTATTCGTGGATCACCTTGCGCTCCAGCGCGCTCATCGCCTCCAGCGAGACCGCTCGTCGGCGGCTCACGGCCGTCTGAGCGGCCTGGTCGGCGGCAGCCCGCAGCTGCTCGGCGCGCCGATCCCGATACCCGGCAGCATCCACCACCACCGAGACCCGGTCGCCGACGCCGTGCATGGCGAAGCGATACGCCAGGTGCTGGATGGCGTCGATGGTCTGCCCGTGGCGGCCGATCAGGAGACCGAGGTCGTCGCCGACGTACTCGGCGTGGAGACCATCGGGCTCCTCACGCACCTCTACCGTGGCCTCGACCCCGGCGGTGGCGGCAATGCGCTCCATCAGCTCACGGACCCGCGCGCCAGATGTCTCAGAACTCGTCGCCATCGTCTACCGCCGTCGCCCGGATCGTTTCTTCTTCTTGCGCGGCGGCTTGGGCGGCGGGCCGCCGGCGCGGGCTCCGGTCGCCACCGGCTGCTTCTTCTGCTCCGAAGGCTTGGCTCTTCCGATCAGGCGTCCCAGACCGCTGCTCCCCTCAGCCGCCTGGCCCTTGGCCGGCGACGGCTTCTCGGACTCCGCGGTGGCGGGTTTGGCTCGGCCACCCGTCGTGCGCGGCGGCGGCTTGTCCTCGGTGAGAGCTGCGGCCCCGGCCGCCGCCGCCGGGGCGGCCTGCCGGGGACCGATCCGGCGCTTGATCACGTACTGCTGGCCAATCGTCCACAGGTTGGTGGTGATCCAGTAGACGAGCACGCCGGCCGGGAACCGGATCACGAACAGGACGAAGATCAGCGGCATGAACAGCATGATCTGCCGCTGCGTCCGGTCCATGGTGGCGCTCGACATCATCAGGCTGGAGCCGAGCTGGGTGCCGACGTAGAGCAGGATCAGGATGATCAGCGTGACGCCATGGGCGTTGTTGGTCAGATCCGGGATGAACAGGAAGCTGGCGCCGCCGTTGGGACCGCACGGCCGCGTCTGGCCCGAGGCCGCCGCCACCGAGATGTGATGCAGCGCGGCATAGTGCGCCTGGTACTGGTGCTGGATTGCCGGGCAGATGTCGTTCCGGAGGCTCTCCCGCAGCATGTAGTACAGCGAGATGAACACCGGCAGCTGCGCCACCATCGGCAGGCAGGAGCCCAACGGATTGACGTTGTTCTCCTTGTAGAACTTCATCATCTCCTGCTGCTGGCGCTGCTTGTCCTCCTTGTACCGCTGCTGGATGCCCTTGAGCTCTGGCTGGAGCTGCTGCATGCGGGCCATCGAACCCATCTGCTTTACGGTGAGCGGCACCAGGACGGCGCGGACACAGACGGTGAGCAGCACGATCGCCCAGCCCCACGGCACCCCAAGGCTGTTGTGGAAGAACTTCAACACCGTCTCGAAGACGGTGATCAGCGGCGACAGGATGCTGTAGATGCTGGAGATGAGAGAGAACGTGAGCATGGGTCAGACGCTGGGGGCGGTGGGGGCGGTGGGGGGGGTGGGCCCCGACTTGAACAGGCGCTGCTCCTCCACCGGGTCAAAGCCGCCGCGGCTCCACGGGTTGCAGCGCAGCAACCGCCAACTGGCCAGGACGAGCCCGCGGAGTATGCCGAATCTCCCTATGGCCTGCACGGCGTATTCCGAGCACGAGGGGTAGTACTTGCACCGCTCCCCCACCATGGGCGACAGCAGCAGCTGATAGGCCCGGATCGGCAGAACGAACAGGCGGCGCACAATCCTCATTCGCCGGTCGCCACCTCGCCACCAGAGTGCTCCAGCGAGGCCTCTACTCCATCTTCTGGTGTTTCAGCTATCGGGTCGGTTCCAGGGCTGCCATCCAGGGCCGGGCTCAGGGCGTCCTGGGGCACGCGGGCGCCGGGAACCTTGTCGATGAGCTCGGCCAGGGCGCGCTGAATACCGGCCAGGCCGTCCCGGCCGGCCATCTCCTTGGCGCTGTGGCGGGCGATCACCACGGCGTCGGTCCCTTCGGGCAGACGCTCGCTCTCCCGGGAGAACGCCTCGCGGAGCAGGCGCTTGATCCGGTTGCGTTCCACCGCGCCGCCGACCTTTCGAGACACCGACAATCCGAGGCGGGGCGTGCCGGACTCGGCGCCTCGCGGGAACACGTACAGGATGAGGTCACGGCCGGCATGGGACCGGCCGTGGCGAAAGACACGGTCGAACTCGGCGCTGCGCGAGAGTCGTCCCCGTCCTGGCCGCTGCCCGGTCGAAGCCCTCCCGCCGGCAGCCGCCATCAGACCGTCAGGCGCTTGCGTCCCTTTGCGCGCCGCCGCTTGAGGGTCAAGCGCCCCGCGCGGGTCTGCATCCGGGCGCGGAAACCGTGGGTACGGGCGCGCTTGCGCTTTTTGGGCTGATAGGTGCGTTTCATGACAAAGAGTCCCCCGGGGGCCGGGCTGGAGCGACGGAGTATACGCAGGCTCGGGCCCCCTCCCGGACCGCCGGTAGCAGGCGCCTCGGACGGTCGCCGACCGGGCGACGCGTTTTTCCCGCGCTTTGCGCGCACACCCCCGCCCAACCGTCCAGCCGAGCCCGGAGCCGCTGGTATATTCGCCGCCCCCGGGGCAGGTGCCGTGCCGCCCGGGGACCTCACGAATGATGTCTTGAACGCTCCGGGGAGGAGTCGCTTGGCGCTGCCCGCGCAACCCGATGCCGTGTCCGCGTGGCACACCATCAGAACCCAGCTCCAGCGTCTGGTCACCGATTCCGCTTTCGACATCTGGCTGGCCCCGGTGGAGCTCGACTCCTTCGACGGGACGCTGCTGCTCCTGCGCGCTCCCCACGGCACCGAGAAGTGGCTCGCCGGGCGGTTTGGGCCGACGGTGGAGCGCTGCGCCCGCCAGGTGCTCGGCCCTCACGTCCGGATCTCGTTCTCCCGCGAGCACGCGGTGCCCGAGGCCGCTCCGGCCGCGGCCGACACGGCGGGGTCGGGACTCCACCCGCGCTACCGGTTTGAGCAGTTCATCATCGGCGAGGGCAACCGCCTGGCCCACGCCGCAGCGCTGGCGGTGGCCGAGCTGCCCGGTCAGGCCTACAACCCGCTGTTCCTCCATGCGCCGCCCGGGCTGGGGAAGACCCACCTCCTCCACGCCATCGGCAACTACGTGCTGGCGTTCGGCGGCGGCGCCACCGTCCGCTACACCACCGCCGAGGCCTTCACCAACCACTTTGTGAGCGCGCTTGGATCCCGCTCGCTGGAGGGGTTCAAGCGCGCCTACCGGGACGCCGACATCCTGCTCATCGACGACGTCCAGTTCCTGGCCAGCAAGGCCCGGACCGAAGAGGAGTTCTTCCACACCTTCAACGCGCTCTACGAGCGCGGGCGGCAGCTGGTCCTGACCTGTGACCGTCTCCCCCGAGCCCTGGTCTCGCTTGAGCAGCGCCTCCGGGAGCGGTTTGAGGCCGGGCTGGTGGCCGACATCAAGCCGCCGGACCATGCCACCCGCGTTGCCATCCTGCGCAAGCGGGCCGTCCTGGACCACATCGCGGTCGGCGAGCCCGAGGTGCTTGACCTCATCGCCGCCCGCGTCACCGACAACATCCGCGCGCTGGAGGGAGCCCTCATCCGGGTGGTCGCCTTCCATTCGCTCACTCAACGGCCGATCGATCGCCACCTCACGTTGGAGGTCCTGGATGCCATGTATCCCCAACGCCGGCGCCACACCCCGTCGATCGCCGAGGTCCAGACGGTCGTGGCCGCCCACTTCAACATCTCGGTGGAGCAGATGACCTCGGCCAGCCGGGCCAGCCGGGTGAGCTGGCCTCGCCAGGTGGCCATTCATCTCGCCCGCGACCTCACCGGGGAGTCCCTGCCTCGCATCGGTCGGGCCTTCGGCGGCCGCAACCATGCCACGGTCATGCACGCCTGCAAACGAGTGTCCGAGCGCTTGAAGTCCGATCAACAGGTTGTGGACGAGATCAGCGAACTGGCTGAGCAGGTCTCCGAGAGCCAAGCCGACCGCGACTGTTGACAGACTTGCCTGTCGCCCTCACGCAACAACTTCCCCAGTATCTGCGGACGATCGCCGACTTCTCCACAGTTTCCATTCGCTCTATGACTTCTAATTCCTTTCAGAGGTATTCATCGTGAAGATCTCCCTTGAGCGCGACGTCCTGCTCTCTCAACTTCAGACCGTGAGCAGGGTGGCCTCCACCCGGAGTGCCATTCAGGCTCTGTCCGGAGTCCAACTCGCCGTCGGTCAGTCCGGTTGTGAGCTCCGGGCCACCGACATGGACGTCGGCTTGCGGGTGCCGTTGGAGGCAGAAGTGGTCCGCGAGGGGACCGTGGTGCTCCCCGCTCGGCTCATGCTGGACGTGGTCCGGGCGCTGCCGGCCAAGAGCGTGAGCGTGGAGCTCCGCTCGGCTGAACAGGACGTGGAGGTGGTTTCAGGCAACGCCACTTTTCACATCCGGACGCTGCGCAGCGACGACTTCCCCCCGTTTCCCGAGCCGGAGTCCGAGGGAGCGGTCCAGCTTCCCGCCGCGGTCTTCGTCTCCACCGCATTGAAGGTGGCCGGCTCGGCCTCTCGGGACGAGACCCGTCCGGTCCTGACCGGAATCCTGGTCTCGGCCTCGGAGCGGGAGCTGCGCATGGTGGCCACCGACTCCTACCGCCTCAGCGTCAAGGAGACCACCCTGGAGGCTCCGCTCACCTCTGCGTTTGAGGTCAACGTGCCCGCGCGCGCTCTCCAGGAGTTGGCCCGCCTGGTGGGCCACGGTGAGGATGAGGCGCTCACCGTCAGCGTCCGAGCCAATCAGGTGCTGTTCACGCTCGGCCGGGTCATTCTCTCCTCCCGCCTCATCGACGGCCAGTTCCCCAACTACCGCCAGCTGTTGCCCGAGACCTTCGAGCATGAGCTCCGGCTGGCCGGCGCCGAGTTCACCGATGTGGTGCGTCGCATCAGCCTGCTGGCGCAGAAGAACGCCCCGCTGCGGCTGGCGTTCGCCGCGGGCGAGCTCACCGTCTCGGCTCAGACACCGGATGTGGGTGAGGCCTCGGAATCACTTCCGGTGGCCTTCCAGGGCGAGCAGCTGGAGATCGGGTTCAACCCGGAGTTCCTGCGGGCGGGCCTGGAGGCGATCGACGAGGGGGACGTCCTGCTCAAGCTGATCAGTCCACTTCGCCCCGGTCTGATCGAGGCTGCGGACGAGAGTCGCTTCCGGTACCTGATCATGCCGATCAGGCTCAACGTTTAGCCAGGTGAGCGGTGCGCGTCGAGCGCGTCACCGTCCGCGATTTCCGCGGCTACTCGGAGGCCAGCGCCGCCTTCGGTGAGGGTCTGACCGTCATCACCGGGCCCAACGGCGCCGGTAAGACCAACCTGATTGAGGCGCTGTACTTCGGCTGCACGGGCCGCTCCTGCCGCACCAGCAACGAACGTGAGGTGGTGCGCTTCGGTGCGGGAGCCACCCGGGTGGTGGTGTCCGCGGCCGGCGACGATGGGACCCATGAGCTTTCGGTGGGCTTCGCCCCCGGAGAGCCGAAGCGGATCCGAGTCGACGGCGCCGCCGTCGACCGGTTGCTGGAGATCACCGAGCGGCCGCTCATCAGCGTCTTCTTGCCCGATCGCCTGGAGCTGGTGAAGGGAGCCCCGGCGCTGCGCCGCGCCCATCTGGATCAGTTTGTGGCCGCCCTGTGGCCGTCCCGGGTGGGTACCCGGCGGTCCTACGCCCAGTCGCTCGCCCAGCGCAACGCGCTCATCGCCCGGATCCGCTCGGGGAGCGCCAGCCGCCACTCGCTACACAGCTGGAATGCTCAACTGGCGCGGCATGGCCTCGCCCTGATGGGTGACCGCCGCGCGGCCATCGACGCCCTGGCCGAGCCATTTGAGAGGTGGTGCGACGATCTTGGCCTGGCCGGCGATCCCAGCCTCGCCTACCGCCCGCGGTCGCGGGCGACGAGCGCCGAGGCGCTGGCGGCCGAGCTCCGGGAGCGGATCGACGGTGACCTGGAGCGCGGCTTCACCGGTCACGGCCCGCACCGCGACGAGGTTGCCCTCCGGCGGGAGGGGCGGGAGCTGCGCGCCTACGGATCTCAGGGACAGCAACGCCTGGCGCTCCTATCCCTCCTGCTGGCTGAGCGTGACATCCTGGCGGCCCACCGGTCCGCGGCCCCACTGCTGCTGCTCGACGATGTGATGAGCGAGCTGGACGGCCGGCGCCGCCGAGCGCTGATCGATCTCCTGCGGGCCCGCCCGGGACAGTCGGTCATCACGGCCACTGATCTCGATCAGGTACCCGGTGCGCTGGAACCGGGGGTGGTCCGGCTGGTGGTCAGCGACGGCCGGGTGCTCGGCGAGGCGCTGGCCGCATGAAATATCGGAGTTCACCCCGGTCGATGCAGACGGCTCTCACCGCCCTGGCCGACGATCTGGCGCCGGAGACCCTGCTGGGGACGATCCAGCGCGCCTGGCCGGCCGTGGTCGGACCGTCGATCGCCGCCCAGGCGCAGCCGACCGCGGAGCGGGGCGGGGTGGTGACCGTCTCGTGTGCAGCGTCGGTCTGGGCCCAGGAGCTTGATCTCATGGCCCCGCAGATCCTCACCCGTCTCAACCAAGTTCTCCCCTCCGGCGGGGTGCTTCGCCTGCGCTGCGTGGCCGTCGGCCGCTGACATTGCTCCCAGGGTCCCTGGAGGCCCGCTGGGCGTTGCTGTTTTGTCACGTTTTGCAGGCAAAACGACAGGGTGAAACCGGGGGTTTCGACCGGTCCCTGTGCTATCCTGATGTACACCATTCCTCTCGCCCCGGCGCGCCTGGCATGGCGCGGGACCGGGGCGTCTCAACGTCATCGGAGGATCGTGGCGAACGACGACGGCGCCCCCACGGGCGCTACTAATTCCAGTTACGACGCGCAGGACATCACGGTCCTCGAGGGCCTCGAGGCGGTTCGTAAGCGTCCCGGCATGTACATCGGCTCCACGGGAGTCCACGGATTGCACCACCTGATCTACGAGGTGGTCGACAACTCCGTTGACGAGGCGCTGGCCGGCTACTGCACCCGGGTGGATGTGACCATCCACCCGGACAACTCAGTGACCGTCGTCGATGATGGCCGCGGCATCCCCGTGGCGACCATGGCCAAGGAACAGCGCCCGGCGCTGGAGGTGGTCATGACCGTCCTGCACGCCGGCGGCAAGTTCGGTGAGGGCGGGGGCTACAAGGTCTCCGGCGGCCTCCACGGCGTCGGCGTCTCCGTGGTCAACGCGCTGTCGGAGCGGGTGGACGTTGAGGTGCGCCGGGATGGCTACACCTGGCGCCAGTCCTACCAGCGCGGCCGCCCGCTCGCCGACCTGGAACGCGGAGAGGCCACCAAGGAGACCGGCACCACCACCACGTTCCTGCCGGACGCCGAGGTGTTTGAGACGCTCGACTTCGACTTCAAGACGATCGAAGAGCGGCTGAGGGACACCGCCTTCCTGACCCGGGGCCTGCACATCACGCTCAATGATGAGCGCGGCGACGGCAAGCGGGTCGAGTTCCAGTACGAGGGCGGGATCGTCGACTTCGTTGCGTTCCTCAACGAGAACAAGGAGCCGATTCAGCCCAAGGTCGTCTTCTTTGAGGGTGAGAGCGAGGAGGGCGGCGTCGAGGTGGCCATGCAGTGGAACTCCTCCTACCAGGAGTCGGTGTTCTCGTTCGCCAACAACATCAACACGCGGGAGGGGGGCACCCACCTGTCGGGGTTCCGCTCCGCGCTGACCAGCGCGCTCAACCGATACGCGCGTGATCACGGCGAGCTCAAGGAAAAGGACGACAACCTGACCGGTGAGGACGTCCGCGAGGGTCTCACCGCGGTCATCTCCGCCAAGCTCACCGACCCGCAGTTTGAGGGTCAGACGAAGACCAAGCTCGGCAACCCGGGGATGCAGCCGTTTGTCCAGTCGATCGTCTACGCCCGTCTCAACGAGTTCCTGGAGGAGAACCCGCGGGATGCCCGTTCGGTCATCCGCAAGGCGGTCTCGGCCGCTCAGGCTCGCAACGCCGCCCGCAAGGCGCGGGACCTCACCCGGCGCAAGTCGGCGCTGGAGAACTCCACGCTGCCCGGAAAGCTCGCCGACTGCTCGGTCAAGGACCCCTCGCTGGCCGAGTTGTTCATTGTGGAGGGTGACTCCGCCGGCGGATCGGCCGTGAGTGCCCGGGATCGCAACACCCAGGCCATCCTTCCGCTGCGCGGCAAGATCCTCAACGTCGAGAAGAGCCGCATCGACAAGGTCCTCGGCAACGCTGAGGTCCAGGCGCTGATCACCGCCATCGGCACCGGCGTGCGCGACGAGTTCGACATCGAGAAGGCCCGGTACCACAAGATCGTGCTGCTCACCGACGCCGACGTCGACGGCGCGCACATCCGGACCCTGGCCCTGACGCTGTTGTTCCGGGAGATGCAGCCGCTGATCGAGGCCGGCTATGTCTACATCGCCAAGCCGCCGCTGTACCGGCTCACGCGCGGGCGCACCCACCGGTACATCGAGCGCGAGTCCGAGCTGGAGGACATCCTGCTCGGGGACAAGTTCGAGAAGCTGGAGATCCGCGACCGCAGCGGCAAGGCGTTCAAGCTGACCGAGGCCCGCTGGAAGCGGCTCACCCGTCTGCTCAAGCAGTACGAGGGCTGGGGGGCCGCGCTGCGGGCGGCTCACGGCCACGGCGTGGTGCAGTTCATGCAGCAGGCCCGCCTGCTGGAG
The DNA here is from genome assembly GCA_963753235.1 of uncultured Solirubrobacteraceae bacterium. GTDB lineage: Bacteria > Actinomycetota > Thermoleophilia > Solirubrobacterales > Solirubrobacteraceae > Palsa-465. The sequence goes on from CAVWBJ010000004.1 coordinate 1,068,208, forward strand.
GAGCAGATCGAGGATGTGCCCGGCCTCCTCCGCCACGTGGCCGCCGAGGAGGGCAACGGCGCCGGTCATGCCTATCAGCTCACGCTGGTGGAGGAACGCGAGGACGAACTGGTGGTGCGCACCGTCGAGGCCAAGACCGGCCTGGCCACCACGCACGTCGTCCGCCACGCCGCCCTGGACGCCAACGAGTACCACCACCTCACCGAGGTGCACCGGGAGCTGGAGTCACTGACCGGCGTCCCGCCGTTCACCATCACCCTCAACGACAACGCCACCGAGGCCGGCAGCTTTGAGGAGCTGCGCGACGAGGTGCTCGGCATCGCCCAGAGGGGCATCGAGTACTACCGGTTCAAGGGCCTGGGCGAGATGGACGCCGACGAGCTCCGTGAGACGACGATGGATCCGGCCCACCGCACGCTGGTCAAGGTGACCATGGAGGACGCCGCCTCCGCGGACCTGGTGTTCTCCATGCTCATGGGCGACCAGGTCGAGCCCCGGCGGGCGTTCATTGAGGAGAACGCTCGGCTTGCCACCCTGGACACGTGATGGGCGCTCACCCATCCCACCGTTTAACCCCCACCGTTAGGTAATTCATGTCAGCAATCGACACCATCGGCGGCGGCAACATCGAGCCACGCGGGCTCGAGGAGGAGATGCGTTCGGCGTACCTGGACTACGCCATGTCCGTGATCGTCGGGCGCGCTCTGCCTGACGTCCGCGACGGCCTCAAGCCGGTCCACCGCCGCGTCCTCCACGTCATGAACGAGTTGGGCCTGCAGCCCAACCGCAAGCACGTCAAGTCCGCGCAGATCGTCGGCGAGGTGATGGGCAAGTTCCATCCCCACGGTGACAGCGCCATCTACGACACCCTGGTCCGCCTGGCTCAGGACTTCTCGATGCGCTACCCGCTCGTCGACGGCCACGGGAACTTCGGCAACATCGACGGTTACTCGGCCGCGGCCATGCGCTACACCGAGGCCCGCCTGGCCCGCCTGGCCACCGAGATGCTGCGGGACATCGACGACGAGACCGTCGACTTCGTCCCCACCTACGACGGCACCCGCCAGGAGCCGGTGGTACTGCCCGCCCGGTTCCCCAACCTGCTCGTCAACGGCAGCGCCGGCATCGCCGTCGGCATGGCGACCAACATCCCCCCGCACAATCTGCGTGAGGTCATCTCCGCCACCATCGCCTACATCGACGATCCCCAGATCGACGTTGAGGGCTTGATGAAGTACATCAAGGGTCCGGACTTTCCGACCTCCGGAATCATCCTGGGACGCGAGGGGATCCGCGATGCCTACGCCACCGGGCGGGGCAAGATCCGTGTCCAGGGCAAGGCTCACATAGAGCCGATCGGCCAGGGCAAGGAGGCCATCATCGTCACCGAGCTGCCCTACCAGGTGCGGCGTGACGGCGAGGGCGGCCTGGTCCTCAAGATCAAGGAACTGCACGAGCAGAAGAAGATCCCGGAGATCACCGACCTGCGCAACGAGTCCGACCGCCGCGGCATGCGGATCGTGATCGAGCTCAAGCGCGACGCGATCCCCAAGGTCGTTCTCAACAAGCTGTACAAGCACACGCCGCTGCAGACCACCTTCGGTGTCAACATGGTGGCCCTGGTCGACAACGTGCCGCGCACCCTGTCACTGCGCGAGGTCATCGGCCACTACGTCGACCACCAGCGCGAGGTCGTCGTCCGCCGCACCAAGTACGAGCTCCGCCGCTCCGAGGAGCGCGCCCACGTGCTGGAGGGCCAGCTCATTGCGCTGGCCAACCTGGACGAGGTGATCGCGCTCATCCGCGCCTCCCGGGACACCGAGACGGCCCGCGCCGGACTGGTGGAGCGGTTTGAGCTGTCGGTCATCCAGGCCCAGGCGATCCTGCAGCTGACCCTGAGCCGGCTGACCGCGCTGGAGGCCGACAAGATCAAGCAGGAGCATGCCGACCTCATGGAGCGCATCAAGGAGCTGCGTGAGATCCTCGGCGACGAGCAGCGGGTCAGCGACCTGATCAAGACCGAGCTGCAGGAGATCGCCGACGCCTACGGCGACGAACGGCGCACCGAGATCACCCACGCCGAGGGTGAGATCGACATCGAGGATCTGATCGCCGACCAGCAGATGGTGATCTCCATCACCCACTCCGGCTACATCAAGTCACTGCCGCTGTCCACCTACCGCCAGCAGCGCCGGGGCGGGGTGGGGATCAACGGTATGGACATGAAGGACGAGGACTACATCGAGCACCTGTTTGTGTGCTCCACGCATGACTACCTGTTGTTCTTCACCAACCGCGGCAAGGTGTACCGATCCAAGGTCTACGAGCTGCCGGAGGCATCGCGCACCGCCAAGGGGCGCGCGCTGGTCAACGTGCTGCCGCTCCGCGAGGGCGAGCGGGTTCAGTCCGTGCTGTCCACCCGTGACTTCACCGAGGGCAAGTACCTGGTGTTCGCCACCCGCAACGGGATGGTCAAGAAGACCGAGTTCGGCGCCTACAACACGCCGATCAAGGCCGACGGGATCATCGCCATCAACATCCGCGACGACGACGAGCTGATCGCCGTGCGCCGGGTCGACGACGGCGACGAGGTCATCATGGTCTCACGGGCGGGGCTGGCGGTTCGATTCGCTGAGTCCGACGCGCGGGCGATGGGCCGCGACACGAGCGGGGTCCGCGGGATGGACGTCGGTGGCGGCGGAGAGGTGATCGCCATGGACGTGGCCCGTGACGACCAGGAGCTGCTTGTCGTCACCACAAACGGCTACGGCAAGCGCACCCGGATCGACCAGTACCGCAAGACATCCCGCGGGGCCAAGGGCGTCATGACGATCAAGCTCACCGAGAACAAGGGCGCGCTGGGCGGCGCCCTGGTCGTCCGGGAGCACCAGGAGCTGGTGTTCATCTCCCAGGAGGGGATGGTGCAGCGCACCGCGGTCCGGGGGATCAGTCAGCAGGGGCGGGCAGCCACGGGTGTCCGGGTGATGAACATCCGGGACGACGACCAGGTGAGCGCCGTGGCGCTCGTGGTGGAGTCCGAGGCGGCCACCGCCGCTCCGGTCGTCGATGATGCCGCCGCCTCCGGTCCGGTCGATCTGACCGACTCCGGGACCGACGTCCCGGTGGATCTGGACACCGACTCCGAGTAACGCTCGGATGTAGCCGCGCGGCAGGGGCAGACCGTCTCGGCCGCGCGACGGGCGGTCGCAGGTCGGTGCGGGCCGAGGGGCGCTCGCGGAACGCGAGCGCAGCATCCCGCAGACCCACGCTCCAGGGGGCGAGCTGCGTGCGAGCCGCCGGCGGAACATCCGTGCGAGAACGGATGGCGGCCGCAAAGTCCGGCTCCTGACGAACAAGCTCATCGTTCCGCCTGCCGGATTCGATAACCTGATGCGTACCAGAGAAAGGAGGTGGTCCGAGCTTGTCTGACAGTTCTTGCGGGACCCTGGAGGTGTCCGGCCGCTAGGTCGGAGGCTGACCCCGCTTAGCGGAGTCCAACCCGTGACACCGCCGTTGATGGGCGCCGGGAGTAGTCCCTCCGGCACTCTGCAATGGCCCATCGCGGTCCCAATCAGCCGTAAAGCAGTTGTGCGAAGGGCGCCGAGTCGACGGCGCCCTTCGTGCGTTCAGAGGTCGGCCGTCCCGGGGCGCAGCGAGTGGCCGGGCCGCCGGCCCCGCGTTACGCTTGGCGGCATGTGTCGAAACATCAGGACGCTCCACAACTTTGAGCCGCCGGCCAGCGACGAGGAGATCCGAGCCGCAGCGCTCCAGTACGTGCGCAAGATCAGCGGCTTCACCAAGCCCTCTCAGGCCAACGAGGCCGCGTTCGCCGCGGCCATCGACGCGGTGACGGCCGCCTCGGCCACCCTGCTGTCCCAGCTGACGACGAACGCGCCGCCCAAGAACCGGGAGGTGGAGGCCGCCAAGGCTCGCGCTCGGGCCGCCGAGCGGTACGCCGCCTGATCGGCCGCCCGGAGCCGCCGAGAACCGGCCGCTAGGCGGCCAGGTAGGCGCGCCAGGCCGCCGGAATGGTGGGGCTGGCGACCTGGATGAACACGTTGGGGTTGGGCGTGCGCGGCGGCCGGGTCAGGATCATCCCCGCTTGCCGCGGCATGGCGTTGCCCTTGCGGCGGTTGCAGGGCGCGCAGGAGGCGACGATGTTGTCCCAGGTGGAGAGGCCGCCCTTGGAGCGGGGGACGACGTGGTCGACGGTGAGGTTGGAGCGGGAGCCGCAGTACTGGCAGGTCCAGTCGTCGCGGGCGAACACGGCGCGGCGGGTGATCTTGCGCCGGTGGGTGTCCCGGGGGATGCGGACGTAGCTGACCAGCCGGATCACCACGGGACGGGCCACCGTGGAGGTGGCCGAGTGCAGCTCCCACTCGGCTCGCTCAATCAGTTCGGCCTTGTCCTTGAGGAGCAGGACCACCGCGCGCCGGACCGTGCAGACGTTGATCGGCTCATACGTCGCATTGAGCACGAGCACCCGCCCAACCTCCCGCCCGCGCCGCCGGTGCTCGGATTGCGGCGCGGACCCCAGTGGCTCGGTTGGTACGCGGGAGGCCATAGGCGTTCGCTGGCGCCAGTGTACCGATGCCGCTGGCGGACCTCAGCAGCAGCAGAACGGCCTCACAGCGGGTTCACATCGCCCGCCGCGGCCCGCGGATTTGCCCCGCGCCGGTCCGGTCAGGCGGCCGGAAACGTCCCCAGCACCCGGACCGTCTCCACGTGTGCGCGCACCCCGGCCAGGCCGGCAGCGACGTGAGCATCGTCCTCGCGTCCCTCCAGGTCGACAAAGAACATGTAGCGCCCCAGACCCTGCTTGCGCGGGCGGGATTCGATCCGGGTGAGGTTCACGCCGCGCTCGGCGAACTCCGACAGGCAGGCCACCAGCCAGCCGGGCGCCTCGGAGCCGACGCCCCAGAACACCACCGCGGTCTTCCAGGGACCGGTGGGGAGACCGCCGCTCAGAGCCAGGCGCGGGCCCCCCGGCGCCGAGCCGGGCCGGCCCAGCCACACAAACCGGGTCTCGTTGTCGGCGACGTCCTCCACGCCGGCCAGCAGGACGACGCAGCCATAACGCTCGGCGGCGATCCGGTTGCCGAGGGCGGCCCACGGACCGTCATGCTGGGCCACCGTGCGCACCGCGTCGGCGGTGGAGCTGCCCGCCAGGACCCGCGCGGCAGGCAGGCGGGTGCGGATGAACCGGGCGCATTGGGCGTTGGCCTGGGGGTGGGAGACCACCGTCTCAATGTCCGACAGCTCCCGATGAGTGCGGGCGATCAGGCAGTGGCGGATGGGATGGACGACCTCGCCGACGATCATCACGTCCTCGGTCTCCATGGCCAGCGCATCCAGGGTGGCGTTGACCGACCCCTCCAGGGAGTTCTCAATCGGCACCAGCGCCCGGTCCACCGTTCCCTCGTGGACGGCCATCACCGTGTCGTAGATGGTGGGCAGCGGCACCGTCTCCAGGGTCAATCCCGCGGTGTCGGCGAGGAGGGCCTCCTGGGTGTAGGTCCCCTCAGGCCCGAAGTATCCCGCTCGCACGGCCGTTCAGCCGGCCGCGGTGGGAGCGCCGAAGCCACCCGGCGGCGCCGCAGCGCCCCCCGCCAGAGCGGTGCGCACGGCCTCTTCCTCCTCGGGCGAGAGCTCAAATTCAGGTTGGCCGGCGCGAATCTGCTTGGCATACAGCCGGGCCTGGTCCCGGTGGTGGATGGCCGACAGCACCACCCCGGTCTGGTTGGAGTCCAGCAGGGCCAGGGAGATCGATTGGCGCCCGGACATCTCCCCGTAGGCGTCGTAGCGGATCAGCGAGGAGTGGGCCACGGCGCCATCAAGCCGATGCTCGGCGGTCGCCATCCGGTGCTCCAGCTGGACCGCCACGTCCTCCACGTAGCCGTGAAGCGCCTCAAACTGGTGCTGGAGCTCGGCCGCGTGCGCCACCAGATCCTGCCGGCCGTCGCCCAGAATCACGCGCTGCTCCGATCGCACCCGGGACAGTCGGACGGCGAGGACGATGGTGGTGAGCAGCGCCACAATCGCCACGGCCCCGGCCGCCAGGGCGACGATCCCGACGGTGCTGGTCAGCTGGTGCACCGCTGAAAGGATAGGCCTCACGGCGGAGGGCAGGTGGCGACCGGGGGCGCCGAACGGTGGCCTCGCACCGCCCAGGTGGGCCCCATGTGAGCCGGGCCGCCGCCGCGCTGGGCAACGTCGGCGACGAAGTTGGGCTATACGACCGGGATTGTCGCCGACGTGGGATCGACCGGGCCGCCCGCGGGGCGCCGGGCCGCCCCGGGCCGCCCGGGTGCGCCGGGCCGGCCGGCTACTGGAAGGTGATGGTGAACGTCTGGGAGTTGCGAACCACGGTCGTCTCGCCCGGGACTCGCTCAATCTGGGCCACCACCGTCTGGGTGCCGGTGGGAGGAGTGGCGGACAGCTTCACGTTGCAGGTGGAGGTCTGACCGGGACTGTCCTGGGGGACGACTGCCTGGCCGGTGACGCCGGTGCCGTTGACCGTCACCTTGCAGACGATGTTCGTCTCCTTGTCGGTGCCGGTGTTGGTGAAGCTCAGGGTGAAGGTGGGCGCCGGGCTGGCCGGCACGGTGGCGGTGCCGCCGGGGGTGAGGGGGGTCCCGGCCACGGTGACCGAGTTGAGCTTGTGGCCGTGGATGCCCGGAGCCGGCTTGGTGTTGGAGGTGGTGGGGGTGGCGCCGTGGAGCCGGGCGTTGATGTAGCTGGGGGTCAGCCACTGGACGTCCGGGACGAATTGGCCTGCGTCGAGCGGGCTGAAGCGCACCCCGGCGGCGTTGACCGCCCCGGCGATGGCCGGGGCCGCGTACTGCTTGTAGAGGACGTCGGAGGCGTAGAAGCGGGCGGTCTGCTCGGCGATCCTGTTGATGTCGTCCTGCGTGGCGGAGCTGCCGAGCGCCGGCTGGATCTCGTTGGCGATGTTGGAGATCCCGTCGGCCCGCATCTGGAGGGCGAGGACGAACTTGGAGTTGCCGCTCTTGACCTGATCAGGGACGCTCATGTTCTGCGCCTCCTTGAGCTGGGACTGGGCGTTGGAGAGCTCCTGGTCGATCTGGTTCTGCACCGCGGTGGGGCTGCCCGCGCTGGCGGCGTGACCGAGGTCGCTGAACAGGCGCGCGCCGGTCTGGGTGGAGCGCTGGTTGAGCGAGGACACCTGGGTGGTGTAGTTCTGGAGCGCGCTGTTGGTGGAGCTGACGTCGCAGCTGTGGATGCCGAGGGCCAGCAGCAGGACGATGATGAGCAGCGCCCCGAAGGCGATCGCCCGTCGCACCTGGACCGCCTGCTGGTCGCCCCGCGGCGGACGCGAGCCACCCCGGCCGGCGGGGCGCCGGCCACGGGAGGATGACCGGCGAGGTGGGGTGCTGGGGCGGCGGATCTCTGTACGAGGCTCGTCGTCGGCCTCGTCGAAGAACGACAAGCGGCATCGCTCCTTGCGGGTGCGTTCGTGAAAGCGCCAGTATGACCATCGGCACGGCCGGATCGCTTCGTGCGCAACCGCACGTGCGGGGTGGGGAGGGCGCAGGGACCGCGGCGGTCACGTGGAAACCCGCTCCGTGAGCCACAGCGGCAGCGAGGCAGCCACCACGCGTGTGACGCGGAGCCGCGGGGGCCGGTCGCCGGCGGCCGCACCCCGCTCCGGCGAGCCGGCCGGGGCGGCCCCGGACGGTCCGATCGTGCTGGAGCGCTACCGGCTCGTCCGGCGGCTCGGTTCGGGCGCGTTCGGCACCGTGTGGCGGGCTCGGGATGAGCGCCTGGAGCGGGATGTGGCGGTCAAGATCCTGAGCCGGGAACGGATTGTGGGGGGTCGTTTTGAGCGGGAGGCGCGGGCCGCGGCCCGGCTGTCGCATCCGGCGATCGTGACCCTGTACGAGGCGGCGGTGGACGACGAGGGCGCCTACCTGGTCTCCGAGCTGGTCATCGGCGCCACCCTGGACGCCCTGCTGGCCGAGGGTCGACTCTCGGACCGGGACATCCTCAGCATCGGGATCGCCCTGTGCGACGCGCTGGAGCACGCCCACGGCCAGGGAGTGGTGCACCGGGATGTCAAGCCGTCGAACATCCTGGTGCCGGATGCGCCGCCCAGCCCGGCTCAGGTGGCCAAGCTGACCGACTTCGGGGTGGCCCGGCTGATGGGCGCCGAATCCCTCACCCTCACCGGCGATGTCATCGGCACCCTGGCCTACATGGCGCCTGAGCAGGCCGACGGCGACGATGCCGGCCCGGGCGCCGACCTGTACTCGCTGGCTCTCGTCCTGTATGAGGCGCTGACGGGGATCAACCCGGTCGCCGCCGGAGCGACCCAGCGGACGCTCCGGCCCCCTACCGCGGGGGCGACCCGGCGCACCCGGAGGCCGGGGACCCGTCTCCCGCCGCTGCGCCGTCAGCGGCGAGACCTCCCGGCGGAGCTGGGTGAGGGACTGGATCTGGCGTTGTGGCCGCGGCCGGGTGAGCGCGGGTCGGTGGCCGATCTGCGCAGCGCGCTGGCACTGGCCGCCGACGAGGTGGGGGACGAGCCCGGTGTGGTGGCCCCGCCGGCTACGCCCTGGACGACGATCTGGAACCGTCAGGACGAGGACGAGGACGAGGAGGGCGGGCCTGCCCTCAGGGCCGCCGGCCAGGACGCCCCGGCGCTCCCTGACCGTCTCCGGATCCACCCCAGGATATCCCGGGGCCTGGGGGCGGCCGCCACCGGCGCCCTCACCGCCTGGCTGGTCGCAGTGGCGCTGTCCGGGCCGTTGCTGCCCCCGGCGCCGGCCGGACTGCTCGCCGCGGCCTTGGTGCTGCTCCTGCCCCGTCTCGGTTGGGCCCTCCTGCTCCTCGCCCTCACCGCCACCGCGGTCGCTCAGGGTCACCCCGGGACGGCGCTGATCCTGGCCCTGGGGCTGCTGGCGCCGGTGATCCTGCTCCCGCGGCGGCCGGCGCTGTGGGCGGCCGCGGCCGGAGCTCCCGCCCTCGGCCTGCTCCCGGTGGCCGGTCTGGCCGGCGCGTGGCCCGCGCTGGGCGGTCGGGCGCTCACACCCTGGCGGCGCGCCGCCCTCGGTGCGCTGGGCTGGCTCTGGCTGCTCCTGGCCGTCCGGCTGGCCGCAAAACCCCTGTATCTGCCCTGGTCCGCGGGCCCCTCCGGCTGGTCTGGATCGGCGTCGATCACACTGCATCGGGTACTGGAGCCGGTGCTGCATTCCGGTTTGCTGGCCCCTGCCCTGGTCTGGGCCGCGGCCGCGACCGTGCTCCCTTGGGTGGTGCGCGGACGGGATCCCCGCCGCGACGCGCTGCTAGCGGCGCTGTGGGCGACTATCCTCACCGTCGGGATCAGCCTGTCCGTCGGCGCCGTTCACGGCACCGGAACGGGCGCTCCGCCGGGTGCGGTGGTGGGAGCCGTCGCCGCTGCTGTGCTCGCGCTGGCGCCCACCGCCTGGAACTCGTCCCGGAGGGCCGTTTAGGGCAGGTGGCCTTCGGGCCAGACTCCCGTAGCATGAAATCGCCTTGAAAGGCGCCCCATGAGTGTGCTCAAGAGCCTGGAGAGCAAGATCGCCGGTCTGGTGGAAGGCACGTTCAGTCGTGCCTTCCGGTCCGAGGTGCGCCCGGTGGAGATCGCCCGCAAGCTGGCCCGGGAGATGGAGGAGCACAAGACGCTCTCCCTGTCGCGCACCTACGTTCCCAACGAGTACATCGTTTACTTGTCTCCCCGGGACCGGGAGCGGTTCTCCGAGTACGAGGACGCCCTCGTCTCCGAGCTCACCGGCTATCTGCTGGAGCACGCCCGCCGGGAGCGGCTGGTCATGATGTCGCGCCCGACGGTGGAGTTTGAGACCGACGACCGGCTCGGCCTCGGGGAGTTCGGCATCCAGACCCGTGTGGTCCACCCGGACGAGGCCCCGGGTGATCCGGACGAGGAGCCGGTACCGCGGCCCCGGGTGGGCGGGATGGAGTCCTCAGGGCGCACCATGATCTACAGCACCGCCGGACGTCATGCCGAGCCTCTGGAGGAGCGGGCCCGGTCCCGACAGCAGACGGCGCTGGTCCTGATGGGTGGCAAGCGGCTGGTGGTCGGACCGGCCGGGATCACCATGGGCCGCAGTCGTCAATCCGACGTCATGGTCGACGATCCAAACGTCTCGCGCGCGCACGCGGAGATCCGGCCGCGGGGGGGATCCTGGGTGCTGAGTGATCTCAACTCCACCAACGGCACCCGGCTCAACGGCCGGCGGCTCCAGGGGCCCGAGGTGCTCAAACCCGGGGACGAGATAGAGCTCGGCACCTCGCTGCTCACCTTCGAAATCGAGTAGCTCATGCTCCAGCCTGTCTCGGTCGGCCTGAAGTTCGGCTTTCTCATCGTCCTGTATCTGTTCCTCATGTGGGTGGCCTGGAGCGCCGTGCGTGATCTGCGCCGGGGCCGCAGCGAGCCGGCGAGCCCCCAGCGCTCGCCCGCCCCCGACGAGACCGGCATGTATGACGCGGCGGCGGGACTCGGTGAGGTCGACGGCTTCGAGCCTCGGCTGCTGGTGGAGCGGGCGCCCGGGCACCAGAGCGGGGTGGCCTACGACCTCCTGGACGGGGCGACGCTCGGCCGCGGCGAGGTGGAAATCCGCCTGGAGGACCCGTATGCCTCCTCGCGTCACGCCCGGATCACCCGGGAGGGCCACGTGTTGATCATTGAGGATCTCGGCTCCACCAACGGCACCTACCTCAACGAGGAACCGCTCTCCGGTCCCCAGCCGCTCTACGACGGCGACCGCATCCGCATCGGCGATAGCGAGTTCACCTACCTCCAGTGACGCGCACGCGCTAGAACCCAACGAGCATGCTCCGCGCAGCCGACAGCTTCTGGAAGACCGACACCGGGCGTCAGCGCCGGGACAACGAGGACAACGCGTTCGTCCGGGCCCCGCTGTTCGTCGTCGCCGACGGGATGGGCGGCGCCCAGGCCGGAGAGGTGGCCTCGGCCCTGGCCGTGGAGGAGTTTGAGCAGGAACTGCCCGAGCGGGGCAGCGTCGAGGAGCGGCTGGCCAACCGGATCCGCGAGGCCAACCGGCGGATCTACGAGCACTCCCGGCGCGAGCATGAGCACGCCGGGATGGGGACCACCCTGACCGCGGTCTATGTCGACGATGCCGACCTGGCCGTGGCCCACGTCGGCGACAGCCGGGCCTACATCTTCCGTGACGGAACGCTGACCCGACTGACCCAGGACCACTCCCTGGTGGAGGAGCTGGTCCGGCAGGGCAAGCTGACCGAGGAGCAGGCCGCCGAGCATCCGCAGCGTTCGATCATCACCCGGGCTCTCGGCATCGAGCTGGACGTGGAGGTCGACACCTGGAGCTACCCGGCACGGGCCGGGGATGTCGTCCTGCTGTGCAGCGATGGCCTGACCTCGATGATCGACGAGGACCAGATCGCCGAGATCCTCAGCGCCGAGCCCAGCCTGGACCGCGCCAGCGAGCGGCTCATCATGGCCGCCAACGAGGCCGGCGGCCGGGACAACATCACAGTGGTCGTCTTCCGGCTGGAGGACACCGGCGGCGAGGACGGCGACCACCCCACCATGGTGGGGAGGGTGGGGACCGTGTCCCCGGACGGCGAGGAGGGTGCGACCCGGGGGCAACCGCCGGGCGCGCCGCCGGCGGCTCAGGAGACCCGCGGGGGAGCGGTGATGACCGCCCCGCCCCCGGTGGTGCAGCAGCGACGCCCAACACCGCGCCTGGCCCGCACCCAGGGGCGCTCCTCCGAGCCGCGGCGCGGGCGGCGACGCTCGGAGCGGTTCATCAAGACGGCGTCGGCGCTGATCGCCATCGTCATCGTGTTGTTCCTGGTTGGCGGCGGGGCGTACCTGGCCAGCCGCGAATACTTCTTTGTGGGCACCAACTCCCAGGGGATCCTCACCATCTACCGCGGCTTCCCCTACAACCTGCCGCTCGGGGTCAACATGTACGAGCAGTGGTACGTCTCCGGCGTGCCGGTGAACGCGATCCCGCCGGATCGGCGCTCCCAGCTGCTCAACCACCAGCTGCGCTCGCAGAATGACGCCGTCAACCTGATCCATTCCGCAGAGCTCGGCCAGCTCGCCCGATGAGCGCCCGTAACCGAGAGCTGTTCGGCCTGATCCCGGCCGCCCTGTTGGTCACCGCCGGATTCGCCGGAGTGTTCATCCAGCGCCAGAACGTGCTGTCCAACGTGTCGCTGACCTATGGGGCGATCTTCCTGGGGCTGTGTCTGGTCGCCCACATCTGCATCCGCTTCACGCTGCCCCACGCCGACCCGTACCTGTTCCCGCTGGTGGCGTTGCTGGCCAGCTTCGGGATCGTCATGGTCTACCGGATCGACTCCACTCTGGCCCGCCAGCAGGCCCAGTGGTTCATCGTCGGCCTGGTCCTGTTTGTGGCCACGATCGTCGTGTTCCGGGACTACCGCAAGCTCGAGCAGTACCGCTACATCATTGTGGCCGTCTCGCTGGTGCTGCTGATCCTGCCCCGCCTGCCCGGGATCGGCGCGCAGGTCAACGGCGCCTACCTGGAGATCCGGGTCCCGGGCGGGCTGAGCTTCCAGCCGACCGAGTTCTCCAAGATCGGCCTGGTCATCTTCCTGGCCAGCTATCTGCGGGACACCCGGCAGGCGATGGTGCTGGGGGCGCGGAGGATCCTGGGAGTGACGCTGCCGCCGCTCAAGCACTTCGGCCCGGTGCTCGTCATCTGGGGCCTGGCCATGATCGCCCTGGTGCTGCTGTCGGACATCGGCTCGTCGGTCATGTTCTACGGAGCGCTGCTGTCCATGCTGTACGTGGCCACCGGGCGGCTGTCGTTCGTCGTCATCGGCCTGGTGGCGTTCGTGCTCGGCGCCTGGTTGCTCGGTACCCACATCAGCCACGTCCACGCGCGTTTCGAGGACTGGCAGCACCCATTCAACCCGCACCTGTACAACGCCGTGGGCGGGAGCTACCAGGTCGCCAACGGGATCTTCGCCCAGGCGGCCGGGGGGCTGTTCGGCCAGGGGTTCGGTCAGGCCATCATCACCATCCCGGGCACGCACGCCTACCTGATCCCGTTCGCGCAGACCGACATGATCTATGCGGTCATCACCAATGAGCTGGGCCTGTTTGGCGCCACCGCTGTCCTGCTCACCTACCTGATGTTCGTCTTCCGCGGGTTCAAGGCGGCCACCATGTCCCGGGACTCGTTCTCCACCCTGCTGGCCACGGGCCTGTCGGCGGTGTTCGCGCTCCAGGTGTTTGTGATCGTGGGCGGGGTCACCCGGGTCATCCCGCTCACCGGCGTCACGCTGCCGTTCATCTCCTACGGCGGCGCGTCGATCGTGGCCAACTTCGTCCTGCTGGCGCTGCTGCTGCTGGTATCCGACCGGGCCCGGAGGCCGGCGGCGCGATGAACAGCCAGATCGTCAAGCTGTTCGGCTTCTTCGTCGTCCTGTTCGCACTGCTCATCGTCTGGACGACGCGGTGGACGGTGATCGACGCCAACGCGCTCAACGCCAATCCGCTGAACAGCCGCAGCGTGATCCTGGCGCAGGAGATCAAACGGGGGCGGATCCTGGCCGACGACGGGCAGGTGCTGGCCAAGTCCATACCCCAGCCCGGCCACACCTGGTCTCGCACGTATCCGCAGGGCCCGCTGTACAGCCAGAGCGTCGGCTACTGGACCAACCAGACCGGCAACGCCGCCGGGCTGGAGGTCTCTGCCGACAAGTGGCTGAGTGTCAAGCAGACCGGGTTGAACTCGGTGTTCGGCCCGCTCGGCGGCAACCAGAAGGTGGGCAACGACGTCTACACCACGCTTGACCCCAAGGCCCAGCAGGTGGCCGAGCAGGGGCTGGCCGGCCGGGCCGGATCGGTGGTGGCGCTCGACCCGCGGACGGGCGCGGTGCTGGCCATGTACTCCAACCCCACCTACAACCCCAACCGACCGACGCCGACGCCCGCCTGCAATCAGGTGGCCTGCCAGCTCAACCGGGCCACCCAGGGCCAGTATCCGCCGGGTTCGACGTTCAAGATCGTCACCACCACCGCCGCCATCAACAGCGGCAGGTACACGCCGAACTCGCTGATCAACGGCGATTCGCCCAAGGTCATCTCCGGGGTGCCGCTGGCGAACGACGGCAACCAGAGCTTCGGCGACATCACCCTGACCAAGGCGCTCACCTATTCGGTCAACACCGTCTTCGCCCAGGTGGCCCAGAACGTCGGCCGTCCCACGATGACCAACTACATGAAGCGGTTCGGCTTCTACTCCCGGCCGCCGATCGACCTCCCGCGGGGTGAGGTCTATCCGTCGATCGTCGTCGATCCTCAGGGCCAGCCGTTCCCCCCGGCCAGCCCCAACGAGGACATCGGCCGGATCGGCTTCGGCCAGGGCGGGTTGGCGGTGACCCCGCTGCAGATGGCGATGGTGGCGGCGGCGGTGGCCAACGGCGGCAAGCTGATGACGCCGCACCTGGTCGACCGGGTGGTCAACCAGACCGGCCAGACGGTGGCCACCACCCAGCCGACCGTGTACAGCACGGTGATGACGCCCCAGACAGCCTCCGAGGTCACCCAGATGATGCGCGACGTCGTCGACGAGGGCACGGGCACGCCCGCCCAGCTGGGATCGGGCATCCCGTTCGCCGGCAAGACCGGCACCGCCTCGATCGGTCCCGCGGGGGCCAACGAGACCCAGCCGTGGTTCATCGGCTTTGCTCCCGCCAACGCTCCCAAGGTGGCGGTGGCGGTGACGATTGAGAAGACGAACGGCGGCTTCGGCGGTCAGGTGGCGGCGCCGATTGCCAAGGACGTGGTCCAGACGCTGCTGGCGGAGGGGAAGTAGCCCCCGTGGCCGAGTCCAAGCCGGACACCCTCGTCGATGGCCGGTACCGGCTCCTGTCCCGGCTGGGGACCGGCGGCATGGCCGAGGTCTACCTGGCCGAGGACCAGCAGCTGGGGCGCAAGGTGGCGCTCAAGCTCCTGCACCGGCGGTTCTCCGAGGACCCGGACTTTGTGGAGCGCTTCCGGCGCGAGGCGCAGGCGGCGGCCGGGCTCCAGCACCCCCACGTGGTCAGTGTCTACGACCGTGGCCAGTACGACGACACGTACTACATCGCGATGGAGTACCTGCCGGGCCGGTCGCTCAAGCAACTCATCCGGGACGAGGCCCCCCTGGACCCGCTGCGGGCCATCGACATCGGCATCCAGATTCTCAAGGCGGCCCGCTTCGCCCACAACCACGGCATCATCCACCGGGATCTCAAGCCCCACAACGTGATCGTCGACGACGCCGACCAGGCCAAGGTCACCGACTTCGGCATCGCCCGCGCCGGGGCCTCGGACATGACCGAGACAGGCTCGATCATGGGCACCGCCCAATACCTGTCCCCGGAGCAGGCCCAGGGGCACGCGGTCAATGTCCAGTCCGATCTGTACTCGGTGGGGATCATCCTCTACGAGATGCTCACCGGCCGGGTGCCGTTTGACGCCGAGTCGCCGGTGACGATCGCGCTCAAGCACGTGTCCGAGTCGCCCACGCCGCCCAGCGTGATCAACCCCAGTGTGCCGCCGGAGCTGGAGCAGACGGTGCTGTGGGTGCTCAACAAGGACCCGGCCGACCGACCCGTCGACGCCGACCAGCTGATCACGGTGCTGGAGCACTGCCGCCAGGCGATCACGTCGGCCGGAGCCGGGGAGCACACGGCCAGCATGGCCGCCGTAGCCGCGGCCGGGGCGGTCGCCGGCGCTGCCGTCACCGACCGGGCGATGCGGGCCTACGGCGCCAACGGCACCGGCGAGGTGCCGGTGGTGGGGCCGGAGGAGGAGCCACCGGGACGCGGCCGTTGGGCCTGGGTGCTGCTGGTGGTGCTGCTGGTGGCCGGCGCCGCGGCGGCCGCATACTTCCTGACCCGCACCCCGCAGTTGGAGGTGCCGACGGTCAAGGGGGACTCGCTGCCGGTGGCCCGCCACGTCCTGCAGGCCTCCCACTTCCAGGTCGGCACCGCCTCTCAGGCCAGCCCCCGGCCCTCAGGCACGGTCATCGCCCAGGATCCGGGCGGCGGCACCCGCGCCGATCGCGGCTCCACCGTCTTTTTGACCGTCTCCAGCGGGCCGGGCAACGTGTCGGTGCCCCCGGTGGAGGGCGAGACGGTGGCGGCCGCGACCAGAGACCTGAAACGGGCGCATCTCAAAGTCAGCCACACCGTGGCCGAGAGCAGCACCCGCTTCCCCTCCGGCCAGGTGACGCGGACCGATCCGGCCAGTGGGAGGCCGGTGGCGCCGGGCACACAGGTGACGCTGTTCGTCTCCTCCGGGAAGCCGAGCCAGAGCGTGCCCAATGTGGTCGGTGAGACCCAGACCGCGGCCACCTCGGACCTGACCAAGGCCGGGTTCAGCGTCAACACCAGCCAGCAGCCGTCCAGCTCGGTGCCGGTGGGTGCCGTCATCAGCCAGAGCCCCAGCGCGGGAGTAACCAAGCCGTCCGGCTCGCAGGTCACGATCGTGGTGGCCACGGCCCCGCCCACGGCCACGGTGCCGCCGGTGACCGGTGATCCCACGTCGGGAGCGGTGAGCGCGTTGCGGGCGGCCGGATTCCAGGTCACCCAGAGGACCAAGAAGGTCACCGACCCCACCCAGAACGGCATCGTGGTCCAGCAGAGCCCCGCCGGCAACGCCAACGCCAAGAAGGGCAGCACGGTCACCATCACCATCGGCAAGTACGCCGCGGGCTCCTCGACGTCCTCGTCCTCCACCACCACCACCAGCTCCACCGCGCCGCCGCCGAGTACCACCTCCACCACCAGCAGCGGCGGTGCCGCCGGATGAGCTCCCAGCGGGTGGCCGTGCTGGCCGGAGGCCGATCCTCCGAGCATGATGTCTCGCTTTCCTCCGGCGCCTCGGTGGCCGAGGGGCTGCGCGCGGGCGGTCACCAGGTGACCGAGATAGAGGTGGGCCGCGACGGGGTCTGGCGCCAGGAGGGGCGTCCGCTGGCGATCACCCCGGGGCAGGGGCTGGCGGACGTCGACGTGGTGTTCCCGGTCCTCCACGGGCCCTTCGGCGAGGACGGCACGGTGCAGGGGCTGCTGGAGTGCCTGGACGTTCCCTACGTCGGCGCCGGCGTGCTCGCCTCGGCGGTGTGCATGAACAAGGTGGTGTTCAAGCAGCTCATGGCCCGCGAGGGCATCCCGCAGGTCGACTACCGGGCGCTGCATGAGCAGCACTACCGCCTGGATCCGGGGGCGGTGGCCCGGACGGCGGCCGAGCTCGGCTTCCCGCTGTTCGTCAAGCCGGCCCGCCTCGGCTCATCGGTCGGCATCGCCCGGGTGGGGGGGCCGGATGAGCTGGACGCGGCGCTGGGCACCGCGTTCGCTCATGACTCACTGGCCATCGCCGAGGCCCTGGCCGACGGCCACGAGGTGGAGTGTTCGGTGATCGGCAACGGCGACCCGCTGGCCTCCGATCCGGGGGAGATCCTGCTCGCCGCCGGAGAGAGCGGGTGGTACGACTACGAGGCCAAGTACACCCCCGGCGGAATGCGGCTCGTCGTTCCGGCCCGGATCGATCCGGCCGTGCGCGAGCGGGTGCGCCAGCTGGCGGTGGAGACGTTTGTCAAGACCGGTTGCAGTGGTCTGGCCCGCGTCGACTTCTTCGTCGTCGGCGATCAGGTCCTGGTCAACGAGCTCAACACCATGCCCGGTTTCACCCAGACGAGCGTGTTCGGCTCGTTGTTTGCCGCCAGCGGGATCCACTACACCCAGCTGCTCGACCGGCTGGTGGAGTTGGCGCTGGAGCGCCACGCCGCCGAGCGCGCCCACCGGTTCTGATCAGGGTGTGCTCAGCCGGATCTCGTTGATGGAGGCCTGGCTGCGCCCGCCCAGGCTGGTGATCCACACCAGGTAGTAGCGATAGGCGGTGGAGCCCGCGTTCAGGTGGATCGTCTGGTGGGCCCGGACCGAGGCGACCGAGGCGATCTTCGCCCACCCGCCGGAGCCGGTGTCGAACGTGTCCGGGTTGGGCGTCGATGTGCGCCCGTAGATGGATGCCGTGTACCCCGGCGTCTGGGTGACCAGGTTCATCGTTCCGGCCACCACCGGCTTGCCCGCATCGACGTAGACGCCCACGCCGGGCTTGCCCAGCGTGTTGTCGTAGTAGATCTGCGTCGTCCAGGCGGTGCCCTCGTCGCCGTCGACGACATAGCCGACCAGGTTGGGGTTCTGCGTCTTGGGGCCGCTGATGGCGTCCGGGTTGTAGTCGTGGGCGCAGGACGCACAGAGCGCAATCGGCCGGGACGGGGCGGCATGGGTCCGCTGCGAGCTCCGGACGGGCGGGCTGTGGTGGGACCGGGTGGTCAGGAACACGATCCCCGCCGCCACCAGCACAAACGCGATGAGCCCGGTCACCGCCGCCAGCGCCGGCCGTCGCTGGCGCAGCGGCAGGCGCTGGCGTGACTTGGGCGGCAGGGTCCGGAGTACGCTGGTGACCTCGCCGGTCACGGCCCCGCCCCGGCGAGCGGTCTCCAGGGCGAGCACGTCCTCCAGGTCGGCGATCAGCTCGCCGTCGTCGGCGTAGCGCTCGTCCAGCTGCTTGGCGGTGGCCGTTTCCACCACCGCGGCCAGGGCCGCGGACACCTCCGGCCGCTTGAGCTGGACATCGGGGATCTGCTCCCGGACATGTTTCATGGCCACCGCCACCTGGTTCTCGCCGCGGAACGGCACCTCGCCGGTCAGCATCTCGTAGAGAACGACGCCGAGCGAGTACAGGTCGGACTGTCCGGTCACCCGCTGGCCGAGCGCCTGCTCAGGTGAGACGTAATCGGTGGTGCCGAGCACCCGCCCGTCAGCGGTCAGCCCATCCTCCTCCAGGGTGCGGGCGATCCCAAAGTCGGTGACCTTGGCCGAGCCCTCCTGGTCGATGAGCACGTTCTGGGGCTTGACGTCCCGGTGGACGATGTGCCGGTCATGAGCCGCGCCGAGCGCCCGGGCGATCTCGATGGCGTAGGCGACCGCCTCGGTGATGGGCAGCCGGCCCAGGCGCCGGATGCGGTCCTTGAGGGTCTCGCCTTCGACGTACTCCAGGACGATGTAGGGGCGGCTGTCGTCCTCTCCGGCGTCGATCACCCCCACGATGTGCGGGTGGGACAGCTGCGCCACCGCCCGGGCCTCCCGCCGGAACCGCTCCAGCTGATCGGAGTCCG
The DNA here is from genome assembly GCA_963753235.1 of uncultured Solirubrobacteraceae bacterium. Lineage (GTDB taxonomy): Bacteria > Actinomycetota > Thermoleophilia > Solirubrobacterales > Solirubrobacteraceae > Palsa-465. The sequence continues at coordinate 1,087,401 of CAVWBJ010000004.1, forward strand.
AGGCCACCTCACGGTTCATCAGCTTGACCGCCACCTGGCGCTCCAGGGTCTCGTCGAGTGCCCGGTACACAGTCGACATGCCACCGGAGGCGATCCGCGCCTCCAGCCGGTATCGGCCGTTGAGGCTCGTGCCGACCAGCGTGCTCATCTACCGGTGGAGTGTCTCACGCCGATCGCATCTGTCCCGACTCGCCCGCTATCCCCAGCCCCGGCACGCTCACCCGGCCCCCGCGGTCCGTGCACCGGCCGATCACCGCCGTTCCCGGATGACGGGCCTTGAGCAGGGCCACCGCCTGGGGCGCGTCGGCCTCGGCGACCACCACGCAGAAGCCGCAGCCCATGTTGAACACCTCCCACATCTCGGCCGGTGGAACGTCCCCCAGCTGGGCGATGGCCCGGAAAACCGCCGGCACCGGCAGTGGGTGGCTGATCTCAAACCCCACGTCGCGGCCCAGGCGGAGCAGGTTGAGCAGGCCGCCTCCGGTGATGTGGGCCAACCCGTGCACGGGAAGGTCGGAGCGCAGCAGATCCAGGATCGCCCGCACATAGATGACGGTCGGCTCCAGCAGGACATCGGCGACGCTGTCGCCCCCCAGCACATCGGGGCGGGCTTCGAGCTCCAGCCCCGCCTGCTCCAGCAGGACGCGGCGGGCGAGCGTCAGCCCGTTGGAGTGCACGCCGGAGGCCGGCAGGCCGATGAGCGCGTCGCCCGGGGCGCAGGCGGCGCCGTCGATGATGCTGTCGAGCGCGACCCGGCCGAACGCCGAGCCGACGAGGTCGAAGCCGTAGGGCGAGGGATGACCGCGGATGACCTCCGGGATCTGGCAGACCTCTCCGCCGGGGATCTCCACGCCGGCCGCCTCGGCCCCGGCCTTGAGGCCCACGGCGATCTCGGCGAGCAGCCCCGGCTCGGCCTGCTCCACGGCCAGGTAGTCCAGCAGGGCGAGCGGCTCGGCGCCGACGCAGACCAGGTCGTTGACGTTCATGGCCACGCAGTCGATGCCGATGGTGTCGAAGCGGCGGGTCTGCTCGGCCACCATCACCTTCGATCCGACGCTATCGGTGGCGAGCGCTATCCCCAGGTTGGGGGCCACCTGGAGCACGCTGGCGTAGTGGCCGGGGAGGGGAATCGACAGCCGGTCTCGGCCGGTCTGAATGCTGCTCAGGACCCGGACCAGGCCGGCCACGCTCTCGTCGGCTTGCCGGGTGTCCACCCCGGCGGCTGCATAGGCGTCGGTCACGGGGCCATTGTCGTACATGGAGCGGGCGGGAACGCGTGTAGCCGGCGGAGGATCCGGCCGGCCAGCACCAGGCGATAGGCAGCGTAGGGGAGCAGCGACCGGTCGCGCTCGACCTGACGGATGAGCCAGGTGGACAGCAGGGTGGAGGCAAACGAGGCGGTGGCGCCGACGGCGAACGCTGCGGTGCTGCGGGGGGCAGGCCCCGGCGCAGCAGCCGCAGGGTTTTCAGTCCGGTGGCGCCGGCGATCACCGGCAGCGCCACATGGCGCGATAGCCGGTTGGCGTCCTCCCGGGTGAAGCGGCGCAGGCGGGCGGCGGCCAGCGTGGCCCCATTGCGCGACACGCCGGGGATGAGCGCGCAGGCCTGGGCCAGCCCGAGCGCCAGGGCGTCTCGGCAGCCGGCATCGTCGGCGGGGCGGGTCTGCGGCGTCCGGTCGGCCCAGGCCATCGCGACCGATCCGCCGATCAGCCCGGCCGCGATCGTCGCCGGGGTGCCCAGATGGCGCTCGATCGGTCGCTCCAGCCCGTAGCCGACGATCGCCGGCGGGAGGAACGACAGGAGCAGGAACGAGATCAGCTGTGGGTTGACCCGGCGCACCGCCTCCTCCACCTCGGGCCGGAGGGTGATCAGGAGCGCCGCGGCGGTGCCGGCGTGCAGCGCCACCTCAAACGCCTTGCGCAGCTCGGGATCGGCCTGGGCGTCATCCCACCCCAGCAGCCAGGGGACGACGGCCACGTGCCCGGAGGAGGAGATCGGCAGCAGCTCGGCGGGGCCGTGCATCACCCCCAGCAGCAGGGCGTGGCTGACGGCGAGCGAGTGAGCGGGCTCAGTCGGGGACGACATCGGCTGCCGGCTCGCCCCCGCGCTCCTGCGGGCGCGAGTGGGCGACGGGCGGCGGGCCGCCGGTGCCTCGACCCCCACGCATCCAGCGCACAACCAGGTAGACGATGGCGGCCACCAGCAGCACGGCGCCGACGTAATCGACGTACTCCAGGTGGTGGCGCCAGCTCTGCCACTGGCTACCGACCTCATAGCCGAGGATGCCGAGCGCGCTGATCCAGATGAGTGAGCCCAGGGCGACCAGCGGCAGGAACCGCCAGAAGGGCATCTCGGCCACCCCGGCGGCGTACGGGAACGCCGCCCGGACGAACGGGAGCAGCCGGCTGATGAAGATGACCGGGGTGCCCCAGCGATCGAACCAGCGGTGGGCCCGATCCAGGCCACTGCCGCTCACGTGCAGCTTGGACCCCTGGCGCTCCAGCAGCTCACGCCGGCCCCAGTAGCCGATGGCGTAGGCGATCGACGCTCCGGCCACGTCGCCGATGGTGCCGGCGATGATGATCCCGGGCACGGTGAGATGCCCGCGGTAGGCGTCAAACCCGGCGAACAGCATCGTCGGCTCGGTTCCGGGGACGCCGATGACGCCCGTCATAGCGGTCAGCAGGGCGACGCCCGCGTAGCCGAGGCTGTCGATCAGGTTCGTCGCGAAGGTGACCAGCGGCCCGGTGATGGAGGCCAGGAGGAGCGGCACAGCCGATTAGCGTAGCGGTGTCGCCCCCGGCGCCAACCCCCGGGATCGATGAGAAACCTCCCATGTGCACCGGGGGAGCCGGGGGAAACTCACCTGCGGCCGGATATGAGTGCCCGTCCGGTCGGCGCTAGGGTCCTCGCCATGGCCGTCCCGCTGTTTGATACCGAGACCCCGCTGGCCCCGCTGCGCCCCGTCATCCTGGAGCGGGTGGGCGACGTGATGGCCCGCGGCCAGTTTGTGCTGGGGCCGGAGGTGGAGGCGTTCGAACGGGAGTTTGCCGCCTACCTGGGCGTGCGCCACGTGATTGGGGTGGGCAACGGCACCGACGCCATCACCATTGCGCTGCGGGCCCTCGGCGTGGGTCCAGGCGACGAGGTGGTGGTGCCCTCGTTCACGTTCTATGCCACGGCCGAGGCGGTGGCCGAGTTCGGGGCTCGACCGGTGTTCTGCGACGTCGACCCCGATACCCGCAACGTGACCGTGGAGACGGTGCGCGCGGCGCTGACGCCGAGCACCCGGGCGATCATCGCCGTCGACCTGTTCGGCCTGCCGGCTCCGGTGGCCGATCTGCGCCAACTCGGGCTGCCGGTGTTGGAGGACGCCGCCCAGGCGGCCGGCGCGCGGTGCCAGGGGCGGATGGCGGGCGCGCTCGGCGACGCGGCCACGTTCTCCTTCTATCCCTCCAAGAACCTGGGCGCGTTCGGCGACGGCGGCGCCATCGCCACCGACGACGATGGTGTGGCCGACCTGTGCCGGGCGCTGCGCTTCCACGGCTCCCGGGACAAGCAGACGTTCGACTATGTCGGCTACAACTCGCGCCTGGACGCGGTGCAGGCAGCCGTGCTGCGGGTTCTGCTCCCGGAACTGGACGACTGGTGCGACGGACGGCGGGCCGGCGCCCGGGCCTATGCCGAGGCCGGGCTGGGCCGGTACGCGCGCCTGCCGATCGTCCCGGAGGGCAGCGATCCCGCCTGGCACCTGTATGTCGTCACCGAGCCGCGGGCCGACGAGCTGCTGCCCGCTCTGGGCGCGGCCGGCGTTCAGGCCCGCGGGTACTACCGGCGTCCCCTGCATCGCCAGCCGGCCATGGCCCCGTTTGCGCCGGCCGCCGGCGCGCTGCCGGTCACCGATGAGCTGGCGGCCACGAACATCGCGCTGCCGATCAGCCCGGTGTTCGGCGCCGAGCAGGCCCGCGAGGTGGTGGCGGCGTTCGCCGCCGCCGCATAGCCGGCCGGCTCCGTGCGCGTCTGGATCGACCTGACCAACTCGCCCCACGTGCTGGTCATGCGGCCGGTCATCGAGCGCCTGCGCGCCCGCGGGCACGTGGTGGAGGTGACCGCGCGTGACTTCGCCCAGACCCTGGCCCTGTGCCGGCGGCTGGGGATCGAACATGAGGCGATCGGTCACCACCGGGGGGCGGGGCTGCTGGACAAGGCGCAGGGCCTGGCCTCCCGCTCGGCCGCCCTCACCCGCTGGGCCCGCGGGCGGCGGTTTGAACTGGCGCTCGGGCACGGCTCCAACGATGTGACCGTGGCAGCGGCGATGCTGCGGATTCCCTGTGCCACCACGTTTGATTACGAGTGGGCCACCGTCCAGCACAACGTCAACTGTCGCCTGGCCCGGGCCGTGGTGGTCCCGGAGGCGATCCCGCCGGAGCGGCTGTACCGGTACGGCGCCCGCGGCAAGCTGGGCCGCTACGCCGGGCTCAAAGAGGAGTACTACCTGTCGGACTTCGCCCCCGACCCGGCCGTGCTTGACGAACTGGGGCTGGATGCGGCCGAGCCGATCGCCGTGGTGCGCACGCCGCCGGTTGTGTCGCTGTATCACCGGTTCGAGAACGACCTGTTCGGGGCGGTGCTGGAGCGCCTGCGCGGCACTCAGGCGGTGGTGCTTCCGCGCACGCCTGAGCAGCGCGCCCAGCTGGTCGCCGCCGGGGGTTGGATCCTGCCGGAGCGAGCGATCGACGCTCAGTCGCTGATCGCCTACGCCGACCTGGTGGTCTCGGCCGGTGGGACGATGAACCGGGAGGCGGTGGCCCTGGGCACCCCGGTGTTCACCGTGTTTGAGGGCCGGCTGGGCGCGGTCGATGAGCGCCTGATCGCCGAGGGTCGCCTGGTGGCGCTGCAACAGCCTGATCAGGTGGAGCTGGCCAAGCGGGCCTCGAGCCTGGCCGGCGAGCGGATCCGGCGGGATCCTGGCGTGCTCACCGACCTGCTGTGTGCCCCGGTCAGCCGCTGAGCCTGATGTACGGGTGCTCATCATCTGAAAAGGAAGGCGTAACGCACTACTGGTACCTTCGCTCCTCGTGTCTGACACCACGCTCCAGACGCCGGACACCCTCGGTCCCGGGGGCGGGCCCGTCGCGCAGCCGGCCGAGCCCCGCACCGAGCGGGCGCCGCTGTGGCGGCGTTCCGTGTGGTGGCTGGTGGCGCTCGCCGTCGTCGTCATCGCCGAAATCCTGCTCCGCTGGGCCAATACCCGGCCGGGCTATGACCCGTACGGCTGGCTGATCTGGGGCTACCAGACGCTCCACGGCTCCCTCAACCTGGGCGGTGCCCCGTCCTGGAAGCCGTTCACGTTCATCTTCACCGTTCCGTACTCGCTGTTCGGCCACCTGGCCCTGCACCTGTGGGAGTTGACCGCGGTCTCGGTCTCGCTGGCCGGAGCCGTGTTCGGCGGGCGGATCGCCTACCGGATGACCGCGGTCACCGACGGCCGCCGCTGGGCTCAGATCGTGGCCGCGATCGTCGGCGGGGCCAGCGTGCTCGGGATCCAGCAGTACTTCCACTACCTGCTCAGCTCCCAGTCGGACTCCATGCTGGTCACCGTCTGCCTGGCGGCGATCGACATGTGGCTGTGCGGGCGCCTGGCCTGGGCCTGGTGGCTGGCCGTGCTGGCCGGTCTGGGGCGGCCTGAGCTCTGGGCGTTCACCGCACCCTATGGGCTGTGGATTCTGTGGAAGCGACCGTCGATGCGGTGGATGGTGGTCGCCGGTGGGGTGATCACCGCGTTCCTCTGGTTCGGCATTCCCACCATCACCAACGGCAAGCCCGACGTCGCCGGTCAGCTGGCGCTCAAGTCCCCGCGCGAGCTCCACAACAACAAGATCATCGGCACCATCGACCGGTTCATCGCCAACCAGTACCTGGTCACCTGGATCGCGGCGCTGATCGCGGTGGGGCTGGCGGTCCTGCGGCGCAACTGGAAGGTGCTGGCCCTGGCCGGGATGGTGGCCTGGTGGGTGATCGTGGAGATCGCCTTCGTCCTGCACGGCTTCCCGGGCGTGCCCCGGTACGTGTTTGAACCGGCCGCGCTGGGCGGCGTGCTCGCCGGGATCGGCGTCGGCTGGCTGCTCCAGGACGCGCGGGCCTATCACCGGGCGATCCCGGCCTGGGCCGGCATCCCGCTGGCGGCGATCATCGTTCTGGCCCTGCTCCCCGACGCGCGCGCCGACGGCCGGGTGGAGCACAAGGACATCCTGCATGAGCGGATGCGCACCCAGCGCATCCTCCAGCTCGGCTCCTACATCACCGCCCTCGGCGGTCCCAGCCGGATCCAGGCCTGCGGCGGCGCCCTGCTCAACGTGGAGTACGTGAGCATCGCCGGCTGGTACCTGCACAAGAACACCGGTCAGGTGGCCTACCAGCCGCTGAAGGTCCTCAAGCGGACCAACCCGGTGATCTACTTCATCCTCCTGCGCAACGGCTGGATGGTCCAGCCGTTGCGGCCCCAGCACGCCCGGGTCTCGGGCTGCGCCGCCCTGAAGTCGCTCTACGTGCCCACCGCCCGGCACCCCCAGGGCGTGCTCATTCCGAAGTAAATCGCCACTAGAATCGGGCTGCGCATGCGCCGACGGATCACATCCGCGGCCTTCCCCGTCCACCGCCACGCGCTGCCCCAGCTGCTGGTGGACGGCATCCTGGTCGCGATCGCATACTTTCTGGCCTTCTGGCTCCGGTTCGCCGGTGGGTTCGGCACCGACGCCCAGCGCTATGAGCGCCTGCTGACCACGACGATCGGCGGGGTGGTGGTGGTGACCCTCATCTCGCTGGCGGCGTTTGGCCAGTACCAGCGGCTGTGGCGGTTCATCGGCCGCCGGGATTACGAGGCGGTGCTCAAGGCCGTGTTCGTCTCCACCCTGGTGGTGGTGGGGCTGATTGCCCTCCTGCACCCGGTGGTGGCCGCCGGTATCCGGCAGATCCCTGACCACGAGTCCGGCACCGTGCTGGCCGTGCCCGGTCCGCGGGCGGGTGTGCTGCCGCCCGCCAGCGTGGTCACGCTGTTCTTCCTGCTCACGCTGGCTCTGCTGGTGGGCACGCGGTTTGCCGTGCAGCTGGTCAGCGAGGGCCGGATCCGCACCATGCGGGGCAGCAGCAGCGCGCGGGAGGTGCTGATCGTCGGTGGAGGCGAAGGCGGCCGGCTGGTCGTCCGGGAGCTGATGCGCAACCCGCTGCTGGGGCTACGACCGGTGGGCTTTCTCGATGACGATCCGCGGCTGCTCGGCGTCAAGGACGAGCACGGGCTCAAGGTGCTTGGGACCACGTCGCCCGGCGACCTGGAGCGGGTGCTGGACGAGGTGGAGCCCGACGAGGTGGTCATCGCCATTCCCTCGGCCCCGGGCACGCTGCGGGCCCGGGTGGTCAAAGCCTGCCGGGACCGCGGGATCCCGGTCCGGACGATGCCGACCGTGTTTGAGCTGCTCCGCGATGGGTCAGGCCAGCTCCGGGTCACCCGCCAGCTGCGCGAGGTCCGCGTGGAGGACATGCTCGGCCGCGATCCGGTCCGCGAGGAGCTCCAGCGCGTCGGCGCCTACCTGGCCGGGCAGGTGGTGCTGGTCACCGGCGCCGGCGGCTCCATCGGCGCTGAGCTGTGTCGCCAGATCGCCCGGGTGGGCCCGCGGCTGCTGGTGCTCGTCGACCACGCCGAGGACAACCTGTTCGAGATCCGCCGTGAGCTGGAGGACGAGCGCCACGTCCGCACCGCGGTGCCGGTGCTCGCCGACTGCAAGGAGGAGGAGCGGATGCGGGAGGTGTTCGCCGAGTACCGGCCGAGCGTCGTGTTCCACGCCGCCGCCTACAAGCATGTGGCCATGATGGAGGCCAACCCGGTGGAGGCGATCCGCAACAACGCCCTCGCTACGCGGCTGGTGGCCAAGATCGCCGGGCAGACGGCGGTGCGCACGTTCGTCCTGGTCTCCACCGACAAGGCGGTCAACCCGGCGACGGTGATGGGCGCCTCCAAGGCACTGGCCGAGTGGGCGGTGGAGGCCGAGGCGGCCCGCCATCCCGGCACCCGGTATGCCACCGTCCGGTTCGGCAACGTGCTCGGCTCGTCCGGTTCGGTGGTGCCGATCTTCCGTCGCCAGATCGCCGCCGGCGGCCCGGTGACGGTGACCGATGAGCGGATGACGCGGTACTTCATGACCATCCCGGAGGCCGTCCAGCTCATCATCCGCGCCGGGTCCCTGCAGGAATCCAGCGGCGAGATCTTCGTCCTGGAGATGGGCGAGCCGGTCAAGATCCTGGACCTGGCGGACACCATGATCCGCCTGTCCGGGCTGGATCCGGAGCGCGACATCGCGGTGGAGATTGTGGGGGCGCGGCCGGGCGAGAAGTTCCACGAGGAGCTGTTCGACACCCATGAGCACCCGCAGCCGACGGCGGCTCAGCGGATCCAGCGGGCCAGCCACGATCGGCTGGACCCGGCCTGGGTGGAGAAGACGTTCGCCGAGATTAACCTGTTGGTTCTCGAAGGTGACGCGGCCGCGTTGGCGAAAACCGTTTCCGAGCTTTCCGGGGCTCGTGTGACCCTTCCGGCGGACGATGGCGCGCCGCTGGCCCCTTAAACTGCCCGCTTGACCATGGCGACCATCCCGTACGGCCTCTCCATAAGTCACCTGGTGTCCTCGGCCGGGGCCGATGTCGGCTTCGCGGCCATTCTGGGGCTGGCCATCCTCGTCCTGCTGTTCTTCTCCCAGGCGCGTGAGACGGCCAACCTGCGCCGCCGCGCCGACGAGGCCGAGGAGCAGCTGCGGGACCTGGCCGCCTACGTCGATCAGCTGCTGCGTCGGCCCGCTGCCCAGCCCTCCCAGGCCCCCGCCACCGGGAACGCCGCGCCGGTCCCGCCGCCCGCCGCCGCCCGCGTGGCCGCGCGCCAGGCCGCGATGCCGGCCGCCTCCCGGGCGGTCCCGGCGGAGGCCGCCGCCGCGTCGGCGGTGGCGACCGTTCCCTCCGCGCCGGCGGGTGTGGCCGCCCCGGCACTCAGCTCGGCTACGCGCTTGATCCCCCTCACCGTTCCCGGCGATGCGGACCCCATCTCCATCCGCGCGCTGAAGAACGGCCATGCCGAGGCCGGGGGCGACCCCGAGGCGACCGAGGCGGCGCCCGGCGCCACCGCCACGGCCACCGCTCCCGTCCCGGCGGCCCCGGTCGGACCCCCGCCCTCCACGGCCGCCGCCAACGGCTCGGGACGCGCCGCTACGCCGGCGGCCGCCCCCGCGCCCGCGCGCGCCCCCGACGGTCCGGCAGCCCGCGAGCCCCAGCGGCGGGAGCCCGCGGCGGCCGCCCGCCCGTCCGGTCCGCCCGCGTTCAACGACCCGGTCCCTCCAAGCCGGACTCGGGTCAGCCGGATGGCCTTGGCCGTGGCCTCGGTGGTGGCCGTGGTCGTCGTCATCGTGGCCGTGGTGGTGCTCGTCAACCGCGGCAGCGGGAACGGGTCGGCCCAGAACAGCGCGGCCACCTCCCGGACCGCCTCCACCCGGGGCGGTGCTCACTCTCGCCACCGGAGTACCACGGTCAAGGTCGTCCCGTCGACGGTGACCGTCGCCGTGCTCAACGGGACGACCACCACCGGCCTGGCCGCCGACGTGATGTCCAAGCTCACCGCCGCCGGCTACAAGCCCGGAGCGACGACCAACGCTCCGGAGCAGAACCTCACCACCACCATCGTCGGCTACACCCAAACGGGTTTCCGGGCCGATGCCCTGGCCGTGGCCAAGTCGCTCAACGTCGCCGCCGCGTCGGTGCGGGCTGTCTCCGCGGCCGATCACACCGCGGCCTGTCACGGGACCACCGCGGGCTGCACCGCCACCGTTGTGGTCACTCTGGGCGCCAACCTGGCTTCGGCGGCCGGGACGGCGACCACCGGCACCACTCCCTGACTCGCCGGCGCCGGGCGCGGGCCGCCGTGAGCGCGCGTCCCGCTACCCTGCTGGACCGATGGCTGCCATCAACGACCTGCTCCAGCTTCCCGATCGCTCGGCCAAGCCCCGCCAGGAGGGCATCACCCACGTGCTGGACCGGGGGCTGTCGGTGGCCGACATCGACGGGCTGGTGGAGGTGGCCGGCGACTACGTCGACCTGGTCAAGCTGGGGTGGGGGACGGCCGTGGCCACCGGCAACCTGGAGGCCAAGCTCACCCGGTACCACGACCACGGGATCCCGGTGATGCTCGGCGGGACCCTGACCGAGCTGGCGATTGCCCAGAATCGGCTGGATCGGCTGGTGGCCTGGCTGCACCAGCTGGGCCTGGAGCACATCGAGGTCTCCGACGGCACCATCAACCTGGAGCATGAGCGCAAGCTGGAGCTCATCAGCCGGTTGGCGCAGGAGTTCACGGTGCTCTCCGAGGTCGGCTCCAAGGACGACACCCGGATCATGGCGCCGTTTCGCTGGGTGGAGCAGATCACCGCCGAGCTGGCGGCCGGTGCCTGGAAGGTGATCGCCGAGGCCCGGGAGAGCGGCAGCGTGGGGATCTTCCGCCATGACGGCGAGGTCCGGATGGGCCTGATCGACGAGATCGTGCATGCCATCTCGCCGGAGCAGCTCCTGTTTGAGGCCCCCCGCAAGGATCAGCAGGTGTGGTTCGTCCGCCGCCTGGGACCGGACGTCAACCTCGGCAACATCACCCCGGAGGACGTGCTCTCTCTGGAGACCGTGCGGGTCGGGCTGCGCTCGGATACAGCCGTGGCCGACCTCCATGATTGACCCGGCCGCCGGCCACTAGCCCATGGACCTGGGCGGGATCCTCCTGGCTCGTCACGGCGAGACCGACGACAACCTGGAGCCGTTCCGCTTTCAGGGCTGGACCGACACGCCGCTCAACGACACCGGACGCCGCCAGGCCCATCAGCTGGCCGAGCGGGTGACCGGGCAGGGCATCGCCTCGCTGTGGGCCTCCGATCTCAGCCGGGCCCGGGAGACTGCGGAGACGGTGGCTGAGCGGCTGGGTCTGACCGTGACGCTCGACGCCCGCCTGCGCGAGGGTTATCGCGGGCGCTGGGAGGGCCATCTGATGCGCGACATCGAGCGCGCGGAGCCCGAGCGCTACGCCGCCTGGCGCCGGGCCGGCGCCGGCTTCCGGTTCCCGGACGGAGAGTCGCTGCTGGAGCACCAGGAGCGCGTCCAGGCCGCGCTGAGCGACATCCATCGCACCGCGCCACTGCCCGCCCTGACCGTCTGCCATGGCGGGAGCATCCGCGTCATGCTGTGTACACGTGATCCGCGGGGCCTGGACGCGTTCCATGAGTTTGAGGTCCCCAACGTGGCGGTGGTCCCGTTGTGACTCGGCTGCCGGTGGCGACGTTTGTGGTGCTGGCGGCGGCCACGGTGGCAGCGTTCTTCCTCACCCAGCATCTCAAGGTGACCACTCCGCTGATCAACGGCTTCCCGGCGCCGGTGCCGAGCACGATCAACCCGGTCAGCGGCCGGACCTGCCCGGTGCGCAATCCGAAGGGGCGGCTGGTGCCGGTCAGTTTCCGGCAGATGCAGGTGTCCTTCTACCTCCAGAACCGGCCCGACGTCGTCTACGTGGAGATCGTCCAGGGCGATCGGATCATCCGCACGCTCCCCGGGTCCGGCCGGTACCTGAAGACGTTCCAACGCACCCGGTTCGTCTGGGACGGGCGAGAGCAGGACGGCCGGATCGCGCCCGACGGCGTGTACGACATCCGGGTGACACTCGCCCACCAGGGCCGCACGCTCACCATCGCCAAGCCCTCCGGCACGGTGGAGCCGGTGACGGTGCAGACCCATCCGCCGCGGCTGGAGGTCACCAATGTGACGCCGCGGGCGATCGCTGCGGGCGGCCGGGCGTCGCTCACCCTGCACTACTCCGGCAACCAGGGCCTGCGCCCGCGGGTCCTGATTCTGCACGTGTCCGGCAGCGGAACCGCTCCCCGGGTGGTCAAGAGCTACGCGGCCACCAGCAAGGCCGGCGCCAGCACCTGGAACGGGACGCTGCAGGGCGGCGCGCCCGCGCCCCCGGGCACCTATCTCATCGGGCTACGCCTGTCGCCGGACCTGACGTGTAACACGGTGCAGTCCGCCCTGACCCCGGCGACCGCGCCGCAGGCGGTCGTCACCGTGAAGTAGCACCCACCCACCCCCCCCACCCACCCCACCCGTACCTTTGTGAGCCGTGGCCGCCTATCTCAAGCGCCTGGTGTCCTCCCTGGCCGCCTATCAGGTGGCCGACGTGGTCTCCAAGTTCATCGCCGTCCTGCTGCTCCCGGTGTACACGCGGTACATCCGGCCGAGCGGCTACGGAGTCGTGGAGCTGCTCGCCAACGGCGTCATCCTGGTGAGCATTGTGGTGCGCTTCGGCATGATCGAGGCGTTCCTGCGCTACTACTTCGTCGATGAGGACGCCGGCCGGCGGGACGCCCTGGTCCGGCGTGCGGTCGGCTTCCTCCTGCTGGCCACCACCGCGGTGTCGGTGGTGCTGGCGGTGCTGGCCGGGCCGCTGAGCCGCGTCGTCCTCGGCTATCGGGATCCGGCCATCTTCCGGGTGGCGGTCCTCGGTCTCTGGGCGTTCACCAACCTGGAGCTCGCCTACGGGATCCTGCGCGTCGATGAGCGCCTGCGGACGTACGCGCTGGCCTCGCTCAGCAACGTTCTGCTCACCGTGGGGGCCTCGGTGGTGCTGGTGGTGGGGCTCGGGCGGGGGGCCGAGGGTCTGCTGCTGGGAAACTACGGCGCGTCCACGCTCATCCTGGGGGTGGTCTGGTTTACGCTGCGCCACCGCCTGCGTCCGCGCCGCGCCCAGGCGGCTCAGATGGCCGTGCTGCTGCGGTTCGGCCTGCCGACGGTGCCCGCCGAGGCCTCGGTGTACGCGCTGAGCATCGTCGACCGCTACTACATCTTTCACCACCGCAGTCCGGCGATGGCCGGCCTGTACTCAATTGCGGTCAAGCTGGCCGGGGCGGTGGCGTTCATCGTGCGGGCCTTCCAGTACGCCTGGCCGCCGCTGGCCTACTCGGTCGCCGACGACGCCGAGGCGGCCCGGCTGTACGGCCTGGTGACCACCTACTACCTGCTCATCAGCGGCTGGGTGGTGGCCGGTCTGGCTCTGGAGGGGCGCTGGATTCTGCGCCTGCTGACCGCGCCCGCGTACTTCTACGCCTACCGGGCGTTGCCCTGGGTGGCGCTGGGCTGGGCTATGTACGGCCTGTGGGTTGTGTTCCTGGTGATCGCCGGGCGGGCCCAGGTGACCACCCGCAATTTCCCGGCGGCCATCGCCGGGCTGGCCGCTAACGTCCTCCTGCTGCTGGTCCTGGTGCCCGCCTGGGGGCTGGCCGGAGCGGGGATCGCCCTGTGCGGCGCCTACATCGTGATGCTGACCGTCATGCACCTGCTCACCCGCCGGGCATTTGCCGTGGATTTCGAATGGCGGCGCCTGGCGCACCTGGTGGCGGTGGTCGGCGGCCTGGCGGCGGCCGGCGAGCTGCTGCTGCCCACCACGGGCGTGGTCGGCTTTCTGTCCCGGGCGGCCGTGTTCCTCGCCATCGGACCCGCGCTCATGCTCACCGGGTTCGTCCACTCCGCCGAGCTGCGCCATGCCCGTCAGCTGCTGCTCCGTGCCCGCCGCGCGGTTCCCCGGCCCGTGCGCAACCAGGCATGAGCGCCGGGGCGGAGAGCGGCCGCCCGGCGGTCAGCGTGGTGATGCCGTTTGCCGGCTCCCGGGCCGAGGCCGAAGCCGCCCTGTCGGCGCTGGGGGCGCTGCGCCTGGGGCCCGCCGACGAGCGGATCCTGGCCGACAACACCGGCACCGCCCCGGCGGCGGCCGGGATCCGGGTGGTCCCGGTGCCCGGGGAGCAGTCCCCGGCCCACGCCCGTAACGTCGGTGCCGCTCATGCCCGGGGGGACTGGATCCTGTTCCTGGATGCCGACTGCCGGCCGGAGGCCGATCTGGTCGACCGGTACCTGGCGGCGCCGGTGGGCAACGACATCGGGGCCCTGGCCGGTGCGGTGGTGCCCGCCCCGGGCCCGACGACGCTCGCCGCCCGGTACGGAGCGGCCCGCAGCTTCCTGGACCAGGACGCCCATCTGGCCCACGGCTACCTGCCGCGGGCCGTGGCCGCCAACCTGTTGGTGCGGCGGGCGGCGTTTGAGGGCATCGGTGGGTTCTACGAGGGCGTGCGGGCCGCCGAGGACACCGACTTCAGCTGGCGGTTGCAGCGCGCCGGCTGGCGGCTGGAGGCTCGGCCCCGGGCCCGAGTGGAGCACCGCTACCGCACCTCGGTGCGCGCGCTGCGCCGGCAGTGGCGCGGCTATGCGGCCGGCCGGGCCTGGTTGGGGCGCCGCTATGACGGGTTCGCTCCCCAGCCGGCGGTCGCCCGCGCGGCCGGGCGGCTGGTGCACCGCCGCCGCACGGTGATGGCAGCGCCGGGACGGGTGCGGGCCGGCCAACCGCCGGCTCCGCTGGAGCGCGGCGGGTTTCTCGCCCTGGACGCGCTGCTCGGAGTCGAGGAGCTGGCGGGCTTTGCCCTGTCCAACCGGCCGCGGCGGGACGGGGGTACCGCGGGCCCGGTCCAGGTGGTACTCGTCGCCGATCGGTTTCCGGCTCGGGGCGACCCGCTGGCCGACCTGGCGCTCACTCTGGCCGGCTCCCGCGTGGAGGCGGGCTCCCGCCCGGAGGTGATGGAGTGGCGGGCCGTACGTCAACTCCGCGTGGACTACCGGGAGGATGACGGGGCGGGCGCCCGGCTGCTCGCCCTGATCCGCCTGCTGGTGCGTCATCCGCTGCGGGCGGTCTGGGACGGGCTCACCCGCCGGGGCTCATCCGGGCCTGGGCTGGCCGCGGTGGCGCCCGCCGTCATCCGCCTCCAGCACGACCGGGACGCCCGGGTGCTGGCCCTGGGCACGGCCGAGGCCCACGCGGTGGCCGGCCGCCTGGCCCGTCTGGCCGGGCGCCGTCTGGACGGCTGATGCGAGTTCAGGTCGTCGACCCGTCGGCGTTCACCCGGCCGTATGACCACGCCCTGTGCCGCGCCCTGGCCCGAGCCGGCGCCACGGTGGAGCTGGTGACCTCTCGCTTTGCCTACGGGGAGGTCCCGACCGCCGACGGCTATGCGCTCACCGAGCTGTTCTACCGTCACGCCCGGGGAGCGCCCGGATCCCGGGCACGCCGGCTGAGCAAGCTGGCCGAGCATGTGCCGGACATGGTGCGGTTCCGGCGGGCCGCCTCCGGGACCGATGTGGTCCACCTGCAGTGGCTGACTGCGCCGCTCGTCGACGTCCATCTCCTCCCCCGCCGGCCGCTGGTCCTGACCGCGCATGACCTGCTTCCCCGGGATCCGCGCCCGGGGCAACTGCGGGCCCAGCGGCAGGTGCTGGACCGAGTGGACGCCATCGTGGTGCACTCTCAGTACGGTCGTCGCCAGCTGGTGGAGCGCCTCGGTCTGGCCGCGGAGCGGGTGCACGTTATCCCCCACGGGGCATTTGAGCACGTGGCCGCGGGGCCGCGGGCGCCGCTGCCGCCGGAGGTGGCGACGGCCGACAACGGTTCGCCGGTGGTGCTGTTTGTCGGCCTGCTGCGGCCGTACAAGGGGCTGGACACGCTGCTGCGGGCCTGGCAGCAGGTCTCGGACGCGCAGCTGTGGATCGCCGGGCGGCCGATGATGCCGCTGGAGCCGCTGCGGGCGCTGAGCCCGCCGCGCGTGCGGTGGGTGCCCCGGTTTGTCAGCGAGGGGGAGGTGGTTGCCCTCCTGGAGCGGGCCGACGTGGTGGTGCTCCCCTACGCTCGGACCGAGCGCTTTGACCAGTCCGGGGTGCTGGCCAGCGCCCTGGCCACGGGCACGCCGGCGGTGGTCACCGACATCGGTGGCTTCTCGGAGGTCGCGGCCACCGGGGCAGCCCGGCTGGTGGCGCCGGAGGATCCGGTCGCGCTGGGCACGGCGCTGGCCAAGCTGATCTCCGATGCCGACGGGCGAGCGCAGATGGCGCGGGCGGCCCGGGTGGCCGCGGCGGGCCCGTACTCATGGGCGGAGGCGGCCCGGCAGACCCTGGCGCTCTACGAGCGGCTCAGGCGGCGGTAGCCGGCTCAGCGGACCCGGTACGGCGGGCCACCTCGGCCCGGACCGCGGGGGCGACCTGGGTCCCAAACAGCTCGATGGAGCGCATCACGTCGGCATGAGCGACGGCGCCGACGCTCATCTGGCCGATGTACCGGCGGTTGGCGAACAGCTCATGCTCAAACAGGATCTTCTCGGCCACCTGTTCCGGGGATCCGGCGGCGACCGCCCCGCGCGGTGAGCGCAGCGCCTCGTACTCCGGGCGGCCGGCTGAAGGCCAGCCCCGCTCTCGGCCGATCCGGTTCATCATGGCCAGGTACGGCTGGGCGAACGCGCCGTCGGCGGCGGCCGAGGTCTCGCCCACAAACGCGTGGCTGTTGATCGCCACCGGCAGGGCGGCGGCGTCATGGCCGGCCTCGGTGGCGGCCCGCCGGTAGAGCTGCACCAGGGGCGCAAACCGCTCCGGTTGGCCGCCGATGATGGCGATCGTGAGGGGGAGGCCGAGCGCGCCGGCGCGGACGACGGACTGGGGCGTGCCGCCCACCGCCACCCAGACGGGCAGCGGATCCTGGATCGGCCGGGGGTAGACCCCCACATCGGCGAGCGGCGCCCGCAGGCGTCCGGACCAGGTGACGCGCTCGGATCCGCGGATGCGCAGCAGCAGTTCCAGCTTTTCGGCAAACAGCTCGTCGTAGTCGTCGAGGTCATAGCCGAACAGCGGAAACGATTCGATGAATGACCCCCGCCCGGCCATGATCTCGGCGCGCCCGTTCGAGATGAGGTCAAGCTCGGCGAACTCCTGGAACACGCGCACCGGGTCGGCCGAGCTGAGCACGGTCACCGCGCTGGACAGACGGATGCGCTCGGTGCGGGCGGCGATCGCCGCCAGGGCCACCGCCGGGGAGGAGATGAGGAAGTCCGGCCGGTGGTGTTCGCCGATGGCGAACACATCCAGGCCCACCTGCTCGGCGAGCTCCGCCTCCTCCAGCAGCTCCCGCATCCGTTGCCGCGGGGTCACGCCGGAGGAGAGGTCGGCAAACGTGGCCAGTCCAAGTTCCATGGGATCGAGGATAGCAGCGATGCTTGCGCCCTCAACTACATGGCCTCCCGGGGTCCAGCCGGGTTCGTGGCGCCATTGTCAATCTGGGCGGCGGCAGCAGGCGGGAGGGTCGGGGGCAGGTCCAAGGCGCGGGTACGCCAGAATCACCGGCCGTGCTCAAAGCCATCTTCTGGACCTCGGCCGGGCTGCTCGCCTACACCCACGTGGGGTACGGCCTGACGCTGGCCGGGCTGGCCCGGCTGCGCCCGGCCCCGGGCGAGCCCCCGGTCCCCGTCACCGACGACGAGCTGCCGGCGGTGACAGTGATCGTGGCCGCCTACGCCGAGGCGGAGGTGATCGCCGACCGGGTGGCCAACCTGCGGGCCCTGGACTACCCGGCTGACCGGATGGAGGTGGTGGTGGCCTGCGACGGCTCGCCCGACGCCACGCCCCAGCGGGCCCGGGAGGCGGGCGCCGACCTGGTTCTGGAGCTGGCCCGCCGGGGGAAGGTCCGGACCCAGGACGCGGCGGTGGAGCGAGCCCGCGGTGAGATCGTGGCCTTCTCGGATGCCAACGTCCGCTGGCAGCCCGATGCCCTGCGCGAGCTCGTCCGGCCGTTCGCCGATCCGCAAGTCGGCTACGCGTGCGGGGACGTGCGCTTCGTCAACGACCGCGGCACCAACCAGGAGGGGCTGTACTGGCGCTACGAGATGGCCATCCGCAAGCTGGAATCCCGGGTGCGTTCGGTCACCGGGGGCAACGGCGCCATCTATGCCACCCGCCGCGGCACCTACATCGTCGTCGACGCGATCATGGGCCATGACCTGTCGTTCCCGTTCAACATGGTCAAGCGCGGGTGGCGTGCGGTCTACGTCCCCAGGGCCCGGGCCAGCGAGAAGATGGTGCCCACCATTGAGGGGGAGTTCCGCCGCAAGCGGCGCATGATGAGCCACGGCTGGCCGATCGTGCTGCGGGGCGGGATGCTCTCGCCGCGGGGCTATGACCCGGTGTACGCGCTCATGATCGTCTCCCACCGGGTGCTGCGCTACGCCTCTCCGTTCCTGCACGTGGCGGCGCTGGCCGCCAGCCTGGCGCTGCTCGGTGACGGGACGGTGTACGGGGTGGCGGTGTCGGCCCAGGTGGCGTTGCTGGCCGCCGCGGCAGCGGCCACCGTGGCCCGGGCGCGACCGTTGCTCGTCGCCCGCTACTACGTGCTCACCACGGCGTCGCTGGCCGCCGGCCTCTGGGACTGGCTCGCCCACGGCACCCATGTCGGCTGGGAGCCCGCCGAGGGGACCCGGTGATCCGGCGCCTGCTGGATCTGGTGATCGCCCTTCCCCTGGCGATCGTGACCGCGCCCCTGGTGGCGCTGCTGGCTGCCGCCATCCGGCTGGAGTCGCCGGGCGATCCCATCTACCGCCAGGTCCGGGTGGGTCGGGACGGTCGGACGTTTGAGATCTACAAGCTGCGCACCATGGTGTCCGGCGCCGAGTTCACCGGCGCCGGGCTGGCCGTGGCCGAGGGCGACGCGCGGATCACGCGGCTGGGCCGGCTCCTGCGGCGCTACTCACTGGATGAACTGCCCAACCTGTGGAACGTGGTCCGCGGGGAGATGTCGATTGTGGGGCCGCGGCCGACGCTGCAGCACCAGGTCGACCACTACACCCCCCGCCAGCGCGGCCGCCTGGCGGTCAAGCCGGGTATCACCGGCTGGGCCCAGATCAACGGGCGGGCCAGCCTGCCCTGGCCGGAGCGCATTGAGCTGGACCTCTGGTATGTGGAGCACCGGTCGCTGGCGCTGGACCTGCGGATCCTGGCCCGCACGCTGGGGCTGGTCGTCCGTGGCAGCGGGATCTACAAGGGAGCCACCGGCGGATGGCAGCCACCAACCGAGATGTAGCCGTCCTGCTCACCGGCGTCGGCAAGCGCTACACGCTGGTGTCGGCGTTCTCGCAGTTGGCCGAGACGATCGCCGCCGACCCCAACCCGCTGGCCCCGGCCCAATACGCCGCCACCCACCGGCGGGCAGTGCCGCGCTTTGACGATCCGGCCTACGTCCCCGCCCTCCAGGAGCTGTGCGGCCAGTTCAACGTGGGAGCGGTGGTGCCGCTCACCGACCTGGATCTGGAGATCCTCGGCCACGCCCGGCAGGAGGGACGGCTCCCCGCGCTCGTTCCCGATGGCGAGATCGCCCGGGCCACCTTTGACAAGTACGAGACCCACCGGCTGTTGGAGCGTCTGGGACTGCCGTCGCCGCCCACCGTCCTCCCGGGCGAGGGTGGGTGGGATCGGATTGGCTATCCGGTCATGATCAAGCCCCGGTGGGGCTCCGGGGCCCGGTCGATCTTCCGTGCCGAGAACGAGCGCGAGGCCGAGTTCCTGGCCGCCTACATCCGTGAGCCGGCCATGGTCCAACGGGCCATGCAGGGCCCCGAGTTCTCCATCGACACCCTGTCGGACCCGGACGGCCGGTGCCTGAACGCCATCCCGCGGACGATGCTGGAGTCCCGGGGCGGGGAGTCGATCAAGGGCACGGTGATCGCCGACGAGGAGCTGATGGACCTGGGACGCCGGGTGGTGGAGGCGCTCGGCTGTCGCGGACCGTGCACGGTGCAGGCGTTCCGCGACCCTGAGATCGGGCTGGGCATCACCGATGTCAACACCCGGTTCGGCGGCGCCTGTCCGGCCCACCTGTACGCAGCCCGCCCGGGCCAGACCTACCCGGAGCTGATCGTTCGCATGGCCCGCGGGGAGCGGGTCGAGCCCCACATCGGCGACTTCACCGCGGGCGTCACCTTCACCAGGTACTACTGGCAACTGGAGCTGGACGCCGAGCTGCAGCCGACCGGGCGGGACATCTGTGATCCGCCCGGGCCCCCGATTCCGTCCCGGGCGCCCAGCGCCACAGGCTAAAGTTGTCAGCGCAATGATCGACTCCGGGGTAGTCAACGCCACCCAGGACACGGCGATCAGCTGGCTGGGAGAAGAGCGCCGGTTCGTCCAGGCGCTCCTGGTGGAGGTGGAGGGCTCGGCGCCGCTGCCCGTGGGGGCGATGATGATCGTCGACGCGGAGGGCAACATCGAGGGCTCCATCACCGGCGGCTGCGTGGAGGGGGCGGTCGTCGGGGAGGCCGAGGAGATGCTGGCCGCCGCGACGCCGGCCGCGGCCAGGCTCCTCACCTACGGGATCTCAGACGAGCTGGCGGGCACGGTCGGCCTCATGTGCGGCGGCATCGTCCACATCCTCGTCCATGAGCTGAGCGGCGAGGCCGCCGCCGTGGAGCGGGCCGCGCTCCAGGAGCACGCCGCCGGCCGCCCGGCGGCCGTGGCCACCCTGTTGGACGGACCCACCGCCGGCAGTCGGCTGGGGGTGATCGACGGCCTGGTGACCGGGTCGCTGGGCTGGAGCGACCTGCTGGATCGCAACGTGGGGAGGGAGGCCCAGGGGCTCCTGGAGGAGGGCAAGACGACCGTGCGCCGCTTCGGAGCCGACGGCGCCACCCTCGGCGACGATCTCCGGGTCCACATCCGCGCCTACGCCCCGCCGCCCCAGATGTTCATCTTCGGTGCCATCGACTTCTCGGCGGCGCTGGCCCCGTTCGCCGCCCAGATCGGCTACCAGGTGACGATCTGCGACGCGCGCAGCCGGTTCGTCCGCTCGGCCCGCTTCTCGGAGTCCGCCCAGGTCAGCGTGGCCTGGCCCCAGGAGGCATTGCACGACGTGGAGCTGGGTCCGCGGGACGCCGTGCTCGTCTTCACCCATGACCCCAAATTCGACGAGCCGGCGCTGCTGGCCGCGCTGCACACCCAGGCGGGCTACATCGGGGCTCTGGGGTCCCGCCAGACAACCGAGAACCGGGAGCGCCGCCTCCGGGCTGCCGGCGTCGGCGACGGCGACCTGGCCCGCGTCCACGCCCCCTGCGGCCTGGATATCGGCAGCCGCACTGCTGAGGAGACCGCGGTGTCGATCCTGGCCGAGATCATTGCGGCTCGAGCTCAGCGCGCGGGGACGCCGCTGCGTCTGACCAGCGGGCCGATTCACGGGCGCGACCGGGCCGCCTGAGCAGCGCTCCGCCGGCCGCGCCGGCCAGGAGCGCGATGGCGGCGATCACCGTCCACCCGTCCTGGAACGCTCCCACCGCGGCGCTCACCGATCCCGGGGTGCCCAGGACGGCCACCAGGATGGCGACGCCCACGGCCAGGCCAACCTGACGCAGCATGTTGATCGCCGCCGACCCGGTGGCGAAGGCCTGGGGAGGCAGCGCGGCCGCGCCGGTGCTCATGAACGTCGGCATCGTCAACCCCACACCGATCCCGGTCATCAGCATCCCGGGGAGCATCTGCCCGACGTAGTCCGGGGTGGCGCCGGCCCGCAGGGCCCAGGAGGCGACGCCGGCGGCGTAGATGGTGGCGCCGGCGGCGATCACCCGTCCCGGGCCAAAGCGGGCGATGAGCCGCCCGGCCACCAGAAACGAGAACACGGGCACCATCAGCGGCCCCGGAGCCACCGCCAGCCCGGTCTGCAGCGCCGACCAGTGCCACACGTTCTCGGCGAACAGGACGATCGACAGCAGCATGGCCCCGAAGGCGATGGAGAACACGATGGCCACGATCGAGGAGCCGGTGAACGCCCGGACGCGGAACAGGGCGCCGTCGATGAGCGGATTGGGGTGGCGCGCCGTGTGCAGGGCGAAGCCGGCCAGGGCCAGGGCGGCGAGCCCCAGCGTGGCGACCGTGGCCGGCGCCCCCCAGCCCCAGTCGTTCGCCTTGACCAGGCCGAGGGTCAGGGCGGCGACGCCGCCGGTGACCAGCACCGCTGCCCACAGATCCGGCCGGCGGACCGGATGGCCGGGGACCGCCGGTAGCCGCCGCCAGCCGATCACCAGTGCGGTGATGCCGATGGGGACATTGACGTAGAACACCCAGCGCCAGCTGGCCGCCACCAGCAGACCGCCGACCACCGGGCCCAGCGCCGCGGCCAGGCCTCCCAGGGCGGTCCAGGCCCGCACCGAGCTCTGGCGGCGCTCCGGAGGGCTGGAGGCCAGGACGAGGCTCAGTGAGGTGGGGGTGAGCAGAGCCGCTCCGGCCGCCTGCACGATGCGGAAGACGACGAGCAGGGCCAGGCTACCGGCGGCGCCGCAGGCGGCGGAGGCGGCGGTGAACACGGTGACGCCGAGCAGGAAGGCCAGGTCCCGTCGCCGCCCCTCAGCCAGTCGGCCCAGCACGACGAGCAGGGAGGCGTAGACGATGGCGTACCCGTTGAGCACCCAGGAGAGGTTGCCCAGGTTGGGCTCGTGCAGGTCCCGGGCGATCTGCGGGAGCGCGACGTTGACCACGAACAGGTCCAGGCTGGCGAGCACCACGCCCGCGCAGACGATGGCCAGCACGAGCTGGGGCGAGGCGTCGGCCCGCCGGCGGGAGATCTGGCTTAGGAAGTTCATAGTCAGGCACCGTACCATACTGGCTAAGAGTTGCATTAGCCAGCTACACTGAGGACGATGAGCACCACCACCATCCAGATGACCGGCGCCCTCGATCCGCGGGAGGGATGGGTGGCCGAGCATTGCCCCATGGCGTCCACGCTGGACATCGTCCGCAACCGGTCGGCCTTCCTGATCCTGCGGGAGGCGTTCTACGGCGCCACCCGGTTTGAGGAGTTCACCGAGCGGACGGGGCTGAGCGAGCCGGTGACCGCGGCCCGCCTCCATGAGCTGGCCCACGAGGGTCTGCTGGAGCGCGAGCCCTATCGTCAGCCGGGGCAGCGCACCCGGCAGGCCTACCACCTGACCGAGAAGGGGGCCGGCCTGCTCCCCGTGCTGGTCGCCCTCATGCAGTGGGGTGACCGGTGGCGGCAGGACTCGGCCGCCCGGGTGGAGATCCGCCACCGCGGGTGCGGCGCGCCGGTGACCGCGCAGCTGCGCTGCGCCCATGACCACCCGGTGGCCGGCGACGAACTGGAGCTGGCCGCCCGGCGGCGCCCGCAGCGCAGCCCCGGCTAGGCTCGGCCGGATACAGTCCCGGGCGCACCTGACCACGGAGGGGAGACGATGTGCACGGGGCGCGAGTCCTGACCGCGCTGGTGATGGCGACGCTGGCCGCGGCCCTGCCGGCCCGGGCCGGCGCGGACGCCGGCGGCTGGGCCACCGCCGGCCTGGTGCGGGCGCCGGGCGGTCCGTACCTCATCGACGGGCAGGGACGGCGGCTCCAGCTCCATGGAGCCAGCCTGGTGGCCAAGTGCGGCGGCGGCGCCGTTGACACCTTGGCCGCCGGCAGCCCCTGCGTCGGTCCGGCGGCGGGGCTCCAGCCGGGCTACGTGCTCTCCCCGGCGGCCACCGATCCCGGCCGGCGCTTCACCGCCGCCGATGCCCGGACACTGGCCGACCTGGGGTTCAACGTGGTCCGGCTCGGCATCGTCTGGGAAGGACTGGAGCCCGGCCCGCCCGCTGCCCGGCCCAATCAGGCTCGCTACTGCGCCCCGCATCGGCGCGGCACCCGCTTCCCCCGCCTCGGCGCCGCGGAGCCCTATGACCCGGCCACGGCCCGCGCCTACCTGCGCCGGACCGACGTCATCGTCCGGCTGCTGGCGCGGGCGGGCCTCCGGGTCATCATCGACATGCACTCCGACGTCTACGGATCGGCCTTTGCCTATGCCGGCGGCGCCACGCCCTGGAACGGGGAGGGCGCTCCGCCGTGGGCTACGTGTATCGGCCGGGCCCGGTTCACGGCGCCTCCCGGCTGGGGATCGGCCTACTCCTCCGGGGCGGTCCGGACGGCCATCCACCACTTCTTCGCCAACGACGTGCGCGCCGACCTGCAATGGCAGTACGCGCGGGTGTGGCGAGCGGTGGCCGACCATTACCGGGGCGACCGGGACGTGATCGGCTACGAGGTCTACAACGAACCGGATGACTTCCGGGTTCGGGACTTCGACGCCGAGCTGCAGTGCGACTACGGAGGCCCCCGCCGGGAGCCGCGCTCCTGTGCCGCGGCCGGCGGGCAGCCACTGTCGACCGGGCTGATCGGAGCCATCCGGGCCGCCGACCCCACCCACGTCGTCCTGTATGAGCCGAGCGGGGCCACCGATTACGGCGCGCCGGAGCGGTTGGGGGTGGCTGAGCCGCTGCGCTTCGGCGACCTGGCGCTCGCCTTTCATGTCTACGGCGACGTGGCCGGCCAGCTGCGCCAGACCCGGGCCGAGCGGGCCCGTACGCGGTCCGGTCAGCCGGGCGGCCCGGCCTGGATCATGGACGAGTTCGGAGCCTCCGACCGGCCGCAGCTGGCCGTGGCTCCGGTCGACGCCGCGCTCCGGATGAACCTGTCCTGGACGTACTGGTCGGCGATGCAGCTCCATGATCCGACCGCCGGGGACTCGGCCGAGGGGCTGATCGACGAGCGGACCCGCCGCCCGGTGGGGGGACTGGCCCGGGCGGTGGCGGTGCCGTATGCCTGGGCGACGGCCGGCAGCCCCGGACCGCAGGCCTACCGCCGGCCCACCCGGACCTACCGGTATCGATACCGCGTCGACCCGGCAGTCCGCGCGCCAACGCTGATCTCGGTGCCGCCGTACATGTACCCGTCCGGCTACCGGGTGCAGATCACCGGCGCTCGCATCACCTCGCCGGCCAACGCTTCGATGCTGACGGTGCGTGCGCGGCCCCACGCGGTCACCGTCAGCATCCTCATCCGGCCCCGGATCAGCTCATGTACGGTTCCAGCAGCGCCCGGTCAGCCGGCCCCAGACGGTCGGCCGCGGTCTTGCGCTGGTGCCAGTACGGGTAGAGCAGCGGCGGGCGGCTGACCTCCTCCAGGCGGGCGCGCTCGGACTGCGAGAGCTCCAGCTCGGCGGCCTTGAGGTTGTCGGCCAGCTGCTCGTCGGTGCGCGCGCCGATCACGATCGAGCTGACGGTGGGCCGGTCCAGCAGCCAGGCCAGTGCCACCTGGGCGGCCGAGACGCCATGGCCGTCGGCGATCTCCACCAGCACGTCGACCGTGTCATACAGACGGTCCTCGTCGTAGACGGGCGGCTCATCCCAGTCGCCGACATGGCGCGAGCCCTCCGGTGGCTCCTGGCCGCGCCGGTACTTGCCGGACAACAGACCCCCGGCCAGCGGGCTCCACACCAGCGTGCCCAGTCCCTGGTCAACGGCGAGCGGCAGCAGTTCGTACTCGGCCGAGCGCTCCTGCAGCGAGTAGTAGATCTGCTGGCTGACAAACCGAGGCAGGTGCTGACGGTCGGCGGTGCCCAGCGCTTTCATCAGCTGCCAGCCGGCGTAGTTGGAGACGCCGACGTAGCGGACCTTGCCGGAGCTGACCAGGTGCTCCAGGGCGCCCAGCGTCTCCTCCAGCGGGGTCTGCCCGTCCCACTCGTGCACCTGATAGAGATCGATGTGGTCGGTGCGCAGCCGCCGCAGGCTGTCCTCGCAGCCGGTGATGATGTGGTGGCGAGACAGGCCGGCCTGGTTGGGACCGTCACCCATCGGAAACCGGACCTTGGTGGCGAGGAGAACATCGTCCCGGCGCCCCTCCAGAGCTTCGCCGACGATCTCCTCCGAGCGCCCGGCGGAGTACACGTCGGCGGTATCAATCAGGTTGACCCCGGCGTCCAGGCACATGTCGATCTGCCGGCGGGCGCCCTGAAGGTCCGTGTCGCCCACCGCCTTGAATGCGCCGCGGCCGCCGAACGTCATCGTGCCCAGCGTCAGCGCCGAGACCGTGAGGCCAGAGCGGCCGAGCGGTCGGTATTCCATGTCGTTCCTTTCGTCGATGACCCACTGTCAACCAGCTGACCCGGGAAGGCTCTGGTCAAACCATCCGTCGTTGCGGTTGCCGCCTCCGACTGAGATGTCAGATAAGCGGCCATATCCGGCCGCAGGTGACACTCACTCTGCGCCGGAGGGGTCAACCGAGACGCCGGGGGTGACACCCGAGCCGCGCGGGCGGACGAGCTCGGCCACGCACTCAATGTGCGGCGTCTGGGGGAACATGTCCACCGGTCGCACCCGGCGCAGCTCGTACCCCTCCGCCACCAGCTGGGCGGCGTTCGGCGCCAGCGTGGTCGGATTGCAGGAGACATAGACGATCCGGCTCGGTGAGGCCTCGATGATGCGCCGGACCACCTTCTGTGACAGGCCGGCCCGCGGCGGGTCGACCACCAGCACGTCAGGGCGCCCGGCGCGCCCGACCAGCTCACGCAGGGCCAGGCGGACATCGCCGGCGAAGAAGTGGGTGTTGTCGACCTCGTTGAGCCGGGCGTTGGCGATGGCGGCCGCTATCGCCTCGGGCACGATCTCCAGCCCCCATACCTCGGCGGCGCGGGGAGCCATGAGCAGACCGATGGTGCCGATCCCGCAGTACAGGTCATATACGCGCTCAAAGCCGCCGAGCTGCGCGTAGTCGATCGCCACCTCGTACAGCCGCTCGGCCATCTCGGTGTTGGTCTGAAAGAACGCCTCGGCGGAGATCTCAAACCGCATGCCGGCCAGCTCCTCCTCAAACCGGTCACTGCCCGCCAGCAGCTCGGTGACCCCGCCCTGCGTGGTCTCGGCCACGCTGGGCTGGCGCGTCCACAGCAGACCGTCAAGACCCTCCCCCGCGCCGGCCAGCGACTCCGTGTCCAGCGAGGTGTCGCTGGTCACCAGTCGCACCTGCACGGCGCCGGTGCGCCGGCCCTCGCGCACCACCAGATTGCGCAGCACGCCCTCGCCGCTGCGCCGGTCATAGACGCTCAGGCCTTGCCGGCGGCACCAGCGCACGATCTGCTCACGCGCGCCGTTGGCGGCCTCCGAGGCCAGCAGACAGTCGTCGATGGGCACGATCTCGTCCCAGCGTCCCGGGGCGTGAAACCCGCACACCAAGGCTCCAGCGGCGTCGGCGCCAAACGAATACTCAAGCTTGTTGCGATAACGCCAGGGCGAGACCGCGGGAATGATCGGCGCCAGTTCAAAGCCGTCCAACCGGCCGAGCCGGCGCAGGGCATCATCGACCTGGGACTGCTTGACCTCCAGCTGGCGGTCGTAGGACAGGACCTGCCAGGGCGCTCCCGGATGGTCGGCCGCCGGGGCGATGCGATCACGGCTGGGGGTCAGGATCTCAAGCGTCCGCGCCTCGCCGTAGGCACGCTTTCGCTTGGTGATGACGGCGCGGACACGGTCACCCGGCAGTGCGCCGGCCACAAACACCACATACCCGTCCGCTCGGGCCACGCCGGCGCCACCGAACGCCAGCGTGTCGATGGTCAGCTCCAGCTCGTCGCCGCGCTGGGGACGTGCGTGCGGTGTGGAGGCGGTCGACATGGCCCTAGAGAACTAGCAGGCCGCCGCTGGACGGCGACCGCCGACCGCCGCCGGCGCGGGTCAGGCCAGCGACTTTTCCAGCGCGCCCACCACCGACTTGCGGTTGGCGTGCTTGCGCTCGTAGGTGAGGACCTTGCGTCGCTCCGGCTTGCTGAGCTCCTTGAGGCGGGTCTGCACCTGGGTGGCGTTGAGGTCGTCGTAGCCGAGGATCGGGAACGACGGGCCGACGCCGACGGTGCGCCGGGCCCGGTCGGCGCTGCGGACCACGCGGTCGACCGAATCCGAGCTGCGCGCTCGGCGACTGGCGGTCTCCAGCTGGCCGCGCCCCTGCTTGATCAGGGTCTCCAGGTCGCCGCGCAGGTCATCACGTTCGGCCCGCCCGCGGCGCACCAACTCGGTCACCAGATCGTTGGCGTCCTTGCGCGTCACCCGTCCGCGGGCGGCGGCGTCGTCCAGCGTCTCCTGGATGCGATCCCGCGTGAGCATGACCAGGTCCCGCGGGTTCACGATGCCGCGGACCAGTCCCTCGGCCACCGACACGATGCTGTCGGATCCGCTGGCGCGCTTGGCCTTGGTCGTCGCCGTCTTGGCCGATGACCGCGCGGTCCGGGCGCCGGCGCCCGCTGCGGTGGCCGTTCCCTTGGCGCCGGAACGAGCCGTCTTGGCGGTGTCGGCAGCGGCCGACGCCGCGGTCTTGGTGGTGGTGGTCGCCGCGGCCCGCGTGGCCTTTGCCGAGCGCGCCGTGCGCCCGGCGCCGGACTGCGCGGCGGTGCGCGTGCGGGTGGCGCCGGACTTCGCCTGCGTGGTGGTGCGTCCCGCCGCCTTCCGGGTGCTGGTGGCCGTCGACTTGGCGCCGGTGCGCGCCGCCGACTTTGTGCGTTGGGCGTTGGCCTTGGGCTTCGTCGTGGCGCGTGACGACGAGGAACTCGAAGACGTGGATGGTGAGCGTTTGGCGGGTGGCATGGTCAGGCTCCTGATCGACTGGGCGTGGCGCGAGCCTATCCGAACTGCGCCGGGTATGCGCGGGTGTAACCACCCGGCGGGAATCAGGAAAGGAGCAGTTCCAGCAGGGCCTTCTGGGCATGCCGACGGTTCTCGGCCTGATCCCAGATGCGCTGTCGCTTGCCGTAGAGAACCTGCGTGGTGATTTCATCGCCGGGATGCGCGGGCAGGCAGTGCAGCGCCACGGCATGCGGCGCCGCGCGGTCCAGCAGGGCGTCGTCGATGCGAAACGGCGCCAATGCCTCACGCCGCGCCTGCGCCGAGGCCGGGTCGTCGCTCATGCTCACCCACACGTCGGTGTACACCGCGTCGGCACCGGCGACCGCTTCGGCCGGGTTGTCGGTCAACACCGCACCGGGGAGTGACTCCAGTTGATAACCGGGCGGAGCGGCGATGCGGACGTGGACTCCGGCCAGGCGACCGACGATGGCCAGGGAGCGGGCGACGTTGTTGCCGTCACCGACGTACGCCAGCGTCAGTCCGCGCAGCGCGCCGAACGTCTCCCGCAGCGTCAGCAGGTCGGCCAGGGCCTGACAGGGATGGTGTCCCGCGGTGAGCATGTTGATGACCGGGACATCCGAGTAACGGGAGAACTCGGTCACCTCGTCGTCGGGGCCGGTGCGGATGCCGACCGCGGCGGTGTGGCGGGAGAGCACGTATGCGGTGTCACGGATCGACTCGCCGCGGCGCAGCTGCATCTCGTCGGTGCGCAACACCATGGGGTGCCCGCCCAGCTCCACAATTCCGGTCTCAAACGAGGTGCGCGTGCGCGTGGAGGCGGCACGGAAGATGAGCGCCACCGAGCGCCGGCGGAGCACGTCCGAGCTCAGCGGGTCGGCCTTGAGCGCGACCGCACGGTCCAGGAGCTGCTCCAGCTCGTCCGCGCTCAGCTCTTCACCGGTGAGGAAGTGGCGAGGCAAGCGGTGCAGTGTACGCACGGTCTGGGCCGCAGCGACGGCCCCCGTATGATGTGAACCGGAACGTCGTCTGGAGGCCTGTATGTCGCGTTTGATTCGTCTTGACCAGACCGGACACACCGTCCTGGCGGAATGGAACCGGGCGGACGGCGCTGGCGCCGACGCCGCCCGCGTCGCCCTGGCGACCGAGCTGGAGCGCGGATACCTGGCCGTGGCCAGTGAGGCCGGCGGGGAGGCGACCGCCGTGCGGGATCTGCCCGTCGACGCCGACATGGTGATCCTGCGCCGGCCCATCGCCGGCGGTTGACCGAGTCGCTCCCTCTCTCCGGAGAGCTTCCGGAGCTGGCCGCGGTGCCCTGGCGCCGCCGCGTCGACGAGGACACGCTGCGCCGGGCCGGTCGCCGCTGGACGCTGAGCATCGCCGCTCATGAGGTGCCGTTCCTGCTGACGGCCGCGCTCCTGCCGGCGCTCAACCCCGTCATGATCCCGGTCGCGGTGGTGGCGCTCGTCTTTGCCTGGGTCATCCCCGAGCTGTATGCGGCGCGTGGTGCCGGCGTGCTCCGGGAGCCGCGGGCCGGTCGGGTCGCCCCGTCCCCCGTCGCCGAACAGCGCGCCCTGGGTCTGCTCGGCGATCTGGTGGGGCACCCGGCCCGGGCGCTACTGGCGCAGACTGGGCTGGCGCTTGAGCGAGGGTGCCTGGGCGTGTGGCTGGTCGGTCCGGCCGGCGCGCTGCTGGTGCGGCCGGGCGGGCACCGGGTGGAGTGTTACTGCGCGCGGGCGACCGGCGAGGATCTGCCCCGGTCAGACCGCGTGGCTCATCTCCTGCTGGCGGTGCGCGCCGATGAGGCCGGGTTTGCCACCGTCGCCAACCACACGTTCTCCGGTGCGCGGTGGCGGTTGCGGCGACGTCTGCCACCGGCCGCCCGGACCGCGCTGGGGGCGGCGGTGATGGCGGCCCGGTGACGGCGGTCAGGCGTTGCGTGCGCCGCGCAACCCAAACCCCCGGAGCATGAGCAGGGCCTTCTCGCCGAGCGTGCCGCGGGCAGGGAGGATTCCCAGCTGCGTCGCGGCGTCGTAGACGTCGAAGAAGGCTCGCACCCGGAGCAGCAGCTCGTGCTGCAGCTCGCAGTAGAAGACACAGTGCACGACGACGAATCGGTTGGTGGCCGGCAGGCCCTCCAGGGCCGCTCGGTGGGTCCCGAGCACCTTGCCCGGCGCGGCCACGAAGCGCTCGTTGTGGAGTCGCTCCCCGGTGCGCTCCAGCCGGGCATCGGGGAACGCCGCCCACAGTCGCTCGGCATGCGCGGCCAGCGCCGAGATCCCGTTGAGCGGCTCACCGGTGAGCGGGTCCTCGTACTGGATGCCGGCGGCGCACACATTGGCAAACCCGCCCGGATCCTTGGCCGTCCAGGCCTCCTGCCAGCCGTCGATCAGCGTGTCGACGTTCATGGCGTCACGCCGTGGGAACCGAACACGGCGATCCCCTCCTGCGGGGTCGAGGCTTCGGCGTACCGGCGGCGCGGGATCCGGCCCGCGCCGTGGGCCAGCCGCCCCGCCTCCACACCCAGCCGGACGGCCCGGGCCATCGCCACCGGATCATGGGCCCGGGAGATGGCCGAGGCGCACAGGACGGCATCGCAGCCGAGCTCCAGGGCCAGGGCCGCATCGGAGGCGGTGCCCACGCCGGCGTCCAGGATCACCGGGACCTGCGCGCGCTCGATGATGATCGACAGGTTGTAGGGATTGCAGATGCCCATGCCGCTGCCGATCGGCGAGCCCAGGGGCATGACGGCGGCACAGCCCAGGTCTTCCAGGCGGCGGGCCAGCACCGGGTCATCGGTGGTGTAGGGCAGCACGGTAAAACCGTCGTCGACGAGCTCCTCGGCGGCGGCTACCAGCTCCACGGCATCGGGCAGCAGCGTCCGGTCGTCGCCGATGACCTCCAGCTTGATCCAGTTGGTGGCAAACGCCTCGCGGGCCAGCTGGGCGGTGGTGACGGCGTCCCGGGCGGTGAAGCAGCCGGCGGTATTGGGCAGGACGTCGACGCCCTCGGCGGCGAGCACGTCCAGGATCGACCCTCGCACGCTCGGATCCAGCCGCCGCAATGCCACCGTGCACAGCTCCGCTCCGGCGGCCCGGCAGGCCTCGGCCAGGACTTGGTGGTTGGCGAAACCGCCGCTCCCCAGGATCAGGCGAGAGCTCAGCCGGCGGTCGGCGATGAGTAGTGAGTCGGACATGCGTCAGCCTCCCTGGATGGCGGCGAGGACCTCCACCGTGGAGCCCTCGTGAAGATGGGTGTCGATCCAGCGCGACCGGGCGATGACCTCGCCGTCGACGGCGACGGCCACGCCCCGGGCACCGGGGGCCACGTCAAGCAGGGCGACCACACTGGCGACGGTAGCGTCGGCCGGCAGCTGGCGCGGCTCCCCGTTGATCAGCAGGTTCATGGCCGGCCCCCGGGCGAGCCGACCGCCGCCGAGGCGCGGGCGAAGCGGCCGGGCGCAAATGCCTCGGCGGCGAGGTCCGGCGTCTCGCCCTGCAGCGCCCCCACAATCAGCTCCGCGGTCACCGGGGACAGCAGGATGCCGCCGCGCCGGTGACCGACCGCCCAGAACAGGCCGTCCAGCGTGCCCGGGCCGATCGCCGGCAGGTTGTCCGGGGTCCCGGGCCGCAGTCCGGCCGCAAACTCGTCCAGCACCCACTCCGACACCCCCGGGACGAGCTCGGAGGCGTCACGCAGGAGCTCAAACGCACCCCCGGCGGTCACCGTGGTGTCGAATCCGCGTTCCTCGGAGGTGGCGCCGATCACGTACCGCCCGTCGCCGCGGGGGGTGATGTAGGAGCTGCCCATGCGGATGACGCGGCGCAGCAGGCCCGGCCCGGCCGGGTCGTGCAGGCGCATGATCTGACCCTTGACCGGCCGCAGCGGGATGCGTCCGCTCCCGGGCAGGCCGCCGATCTCCGACGACCAGACGCCGGCGGCGATGACGACGGCGGAGGCGGACAGCTGCGACCCGTCGCCCAGCTCCACGCCGGTGACCCGGTCGCCACGGTGGGTGACGGCCGACACCACGGTGTCCTGGCGCACCTGCCCGCCGCCGGCCTGAAGCGCCCGAGCCAGCGCCGGGACGAGCGCCCGGGGATCGACGGCGTGGTCGGATGGGACGTCCAGCGCCAGCCGCAGCGCCGGGGCCAGCCCGGGCTCGCGCCGCCGCGCCTCGCTGGGCCGCAGGCGCTCCACCGCCAGGCCGAACCTCCGGCGCAGGGTCAGCTCACGCTCCAGCGCCTCGGCCTCGTCGGCGTCCCGGGCCACCAGCAGGGTGCCGTCGGTGGTGTGGCCGACGCCGTCGCCACCCGCCGCCGCCTCCAGCTCGGAGAGAAACTGCGGGTAGAGCTCGGCGCTGCGCAGCCCGAGCTCCAGGAGCGGCTCCTCGCCCGGGGTGACCTCGGCGATCGGCGCCAGCATGCCGGCGGCATACCGCGACGTGCCCTGGCCAATGCGCCCGCGCTCCAGCACCACCGCGCTCAGCCCGCGGGTGGTGGCGCGCCAGGCGATGGAGAGGCCGATCGCCCCGCCGCCGACGACCGCGACATCTGCTGCTGCTCGGTGCTCGGACAATGAACCTCCCTGCTCCGGCATTACCCGGTCAGGTCCTGACGGTCGGCGGACCGGTGTCCGCCCTCTCAGCCCAGCGGTGGGGCTCCCGTGGTGCTGATCCTAGCGCGCTGGTCCTGCCAGACTCTGAAGGGTGAACGATCCTCGCCAGGCGCTGCACCGCGCCCGCCTGTACCTGATCGGCGACGCGCTGGATGACGGCACCCTGCGCCGGGCGATCGGCGGGGGTGTCGACATCGTCCAGCTGCGGATGAAGACGGCGTCGGATGAGGCGATCGTGGCCGCCGGCCGCCGTTACGCCGGCATCTGCGCCGAGCACCAGGTGCTGTTCATCCTCAACGACCGGCCGGACCTGGTGGACGCCGCCGGGGCCGACGGGGTTCACGTCGGCCAGGACGACGCCGCCGTCGGCGCCGCGAGGCGCCGGCTGGGACCGGACCGGATCGTCGGCCTGTCCACCCATTCGCCGGCCCAGATCGATGCCGCCGGACGGGAGCCGGACCTGGACTACATAGGAGTCGGACCGGTGCATGCCACCCCCACCAAGCCCGGCCGCCCGGCGGTGGGGCTTGACCTGGTCCGCTACGCGGCGGCCCATGCGGCCCAGCCGTTCTTTGCCATCGGCGGCCTCGACGGCGGCAACGTGACGGCCGTCCGCGCGGCCGGCGCGCGGCGGATCGCCGTGGTGCGGGCCATCACCCAGGCCTCTGACCCGGCGCAGGCCGCCCGGAGGCTGCGGATCGCCCTGGAGAGCGAGGCGGGCGTTGGCACGGCGGGTTAGTCGCAAACGGGGCCGCCGAAGCACTCCGCGGCCGGCCCAGACGAACACCCCGGCGACCCCACCGGCCGCGGCCGCGCCCTCGTCCGGGGCTGAGCGCCGGCAGTGGTTTGCCCCCAGTGGGGAGGAGCTCAGCCGCTCGCAGCGCCGCGACGCCGAGGCGCGGGCCGCGCTCACTCCCCTGGCCCCGGGCGAGCGCCCGGCGGTGATTGTCATCTCGGCCCTGGTCGCCGCCGGGATGGCGCTGGCCAACCTGATCGCCTACCTGGCCGGCGACCGGATCGGTGGCAGCCGCCCCGGCGCCGCCGGGATCATCGTCTTCTCTGCGCTCATGCTCTCCTGCGCGGCCGGGCTGTGGCGGTTGTGGTACGGGGCGGTGCTGGGCTTCATGGCCCTCCTGGCCATCATCGTGACCATCTTCGCGCTGCTGCTGATCGAGGCCAGCAACGTGCTCGGCGTGGTGGTGGCGCTGGCCATCATCGTGGTGGCCGGGTATCTGTTCTTCAAGCTGGTCCGGGTGCTCAGCCGCATCCAGATGCCCACCCGGCCCGGAGCCTGACCTCGCCGGGGACGCT
Organism: uncultured Solirubrobacteraceae bacterium; assembly: GCA_963753235.1. Lineage (GTDB taxonomy): Bacteria > Actinomycetota > Thermoleophilia > Solirubrobacterales > Solirubrobacteraceae > Palsa-465. The sequence continues at coordinate 1,121,684 of CAVWBJ010000004.1, forward strand.
CCGGCGCGCGGCTGACGCTAGGCTCATCGACCGATGCCTGACTCCACCTACGATTGCATCGTCATCGGCTCCGGCCCCGGCGGCTACGTGGCGGCTATCCGCGCCGCTCAGCTGGGGATGAAGACGGCCGTGATCGAGTCCGACCGGGTGGGTGGCCGGTGCCTGAACTACGCGTGCATTCCGGCCAAGGCGGTGCTCCGCGTCGCCGATGTGCTCACCGAGATCCGAGAGGCCGGCGAGTTCGGCATCACCGTCTCCGATCCCGAAGTCGATTACGCGGGCGTGTCGGCCCGGCGCAACAAGGTCATCTCCACCCTCACCGGCGGTGTCGCCGGCCTGCTGAAGAAGAACCAGGTGGACGTGATTGAGGGCGAGGCCGCACTGGCCGGCGCCGGCTCGGTCACCGTCGCGGGCCGGGACCTGTCGGCCAAGACCGTGGTGCTGGCCACGGGCTCGGTCAAGCGGCCGATCCCGGGCGCTCAGTTCGGCGGCCGGGTGATCGGCACCGAGGAGGCCTGGGCACTGGACGCGCTGCCCAAGTCGATGGCGGTGGTGGGGGCGGGCGCGTCCGGGAGCGAGATCGCCTCCGCCTATGCCCGGCTGGGCGTGGAGGTGTTGCTGTTTGAGGCCCTGGACCGCGTCCTGCCCACCGAGGATGCCGACATCTCCCGGCTGGCTGAGCGCGGCCTCAAGCGCCAGGGCATGACCATCCACACCAACACCCTGGTCACGGACATCGCCTCTGGCGACCGGACGGTGACGTTTCGCCACGGCGACGAGACCGGCGAGGTGGAGTGGCTGGTGATCGCCGCCGGCCGCGGACCGGACGTCGCGGCCCTGGGGCTGGAGGCGGCCGGGGTCCGGATCGGCGATGGCGGACTGATCGCCGTCGACGGTGCCATGCGGACCAGCGTCCCGGGGGTCTACGCCATCGGCGACCTGGTGCCGGGCCCGGCGCTGGCCCACAAGGCCTCCGACGAGGGCGTGATCGCTGTGGAGGACGCGGCCGGACTGACCACCCACCCGCTGGCGTACATCGACATTCCCCGGGCCACCTTCTGCACCCCCAACGTGGCCAGCTTCGGCCTCACCGAGGCGCAGGCCCGGGAGCAGGGGTACGACGTGGTGGTGGGCAAGGTGCCCTACGGAGCGGTGGGCGCCGGCACCGTCTACGGCGACCGCACCGGAATGGTCAAGGTGGTCGGCGAGACCCGCTACGGCGAGTTGCTGGGCGGGCACATCATCGGCTCCAAGGCCACGGAGCTCATCCAGGAGCTGGTCAACGCCCGGGGACTGGAGGGCGGCTATCCGGAGGTGGCCCGGCTCGTCCACGGGCACCCCACCATGTCCGAGGCCGTGATGGAGGCCGCCCGCGCGGCCGACGGCTGGCTGATCCACGGCTGATCGCGGACGCGCGGCGGTGGCAGCGGCGCCCTCACAGCCCGCCTTCTTCTACTTCGACCTCGCCGACCCCTGGTCGTACCTGGTGGCGGAGCGCATTCTGGGCGGCATGCCGGTGGTGTGCGAGTGGCAGCCGGTCCACGGCCCGCAGCTGGAGTGGTCGGTGCCGGATCTTGACCAGGACGCGCTGGCCGTGGCCCTCGCCGCCCATCACCTTCTGCCGCTGCGCCGGCCCCGGCGCTGGCCGCCGGACAGTGAACGGGCCATGCTGGCCTGCACGTTCGCCAAGACCGGGGGCAAGACGGTGGCATTTGCCCTGGCCGCCTTCCGCCAGGCGTTTGCCGGCGGGCGCGATCTGGGCGACCAGGAGACTGTGCTGCTGGCCGCTGCCGCCGCCGAGATGCACCCCCGCGCGGTGCTCACGGCGCTGGGGATGCGGTCGGTGTCCGACGGCCTGCGGCGGGCCGGCGAGCGGGCTCGGGGCGCCGGGGTGCGCGGGCTGCCGGCAATCCAGCTCGGCGACGCCGTGTTCACCGGGCCTGACGCCCTGGACCGGGCGCTGGATGGTCTGGCCCGTAGCGCCCCGGATCCGGCACCGGCCGGGTGAGGGCCAACCGTGTCTTTCACCTGACCCTCTCCCGCGGGGGACGGGAGCCGGCCTTCCTGGCCGATCGGCGGCGCCTGGACCGGATTGAGGTGGTGTCCATCGACGACGGCGAGCTGCTCCTGTACTGGGACCTCCCGGCCAAGGACGCCGCCCGGCTGGCCCGCCGCCTGCGGGCCGACCTGGCCGGGATGGAGGCCGAGGAGTTCCTGGCCCTGTGGGAAGGGGCCGATGGAACGGCCTGAGGGGCCGCTCGGTCCCGGTATGTTGGATCGCTCTGTGGATCACCCCCCGTCATCACCGATTGAGGTCGCCTCCGCCTCGGCACTTAAGGGCGAGACGCGCGTCGAAAACCCGGACCGGGTGGAGCGGGCCATCGCCCGGCGCGCGGCCGAGACCCGGGCGACGGTGCCTGATCTGGAGCTGGCGGTGGACATCGACGCCGGGCCGCTGGCGCAGACCGCGCAGCGCCGGGGCGTCTCGACCACCGCGGTGCTGGTGTCGGCCTGTGCCGCTGGGCTCCGGGAGGTTCCCCGGGCGAACGCCGCCTACCGGGACGGGCGGTTTGAGCTGTACTCCCGGGTCAACGTCGCCGTGGTGCTGGAGGGCCCGACGACGCAAGTGGCCGCCACTTTGATCGACGCCGACCAGCTGGGGCTGGCCGACCTGGACGCCGAGCTCAGTCGCCTGGGCCAGAGGGCCCGGGCGGGCCAGCTCACCCCGCCGGAGCAGGCGGGGGCGACGTTCACGCTCACCGACCTGGGCGAGTACGGGATCCACCGCACCGCGCCCCTGATCAGCCCGCCGCAGGCCGCCGCCCTGGCGGCTGGGGCGGTGCACCGCGCGGCGGTGGTGCGCGACGGCGAGGTGAGCGCCGGGCAGGTGATGGCGCTCACGCTGGCCTGCGATCACCGGATCCTGTTCGGCCGGGAGGCCGGCCGGTTCTTGGCGGCGATCGCCCGGCGGCTGGAGAGCGGGGGATGACCGAGACCGGTTCAGGCGGAGCGGTCCAGCGCGTCGTCGACGCCGGTCGCCTGGAGGTGGTGGCTCGCCTGCGGGATGCCATGGCCATGCAGGCGACCGCGGGCGGCCTGGCCCTGGGCGCCGACGAGCTTGACCGGCTGGCGGCGGAATCGGTGGCGCACGCCGATGGCGCCCTGTGGCGCCGGGCCCTGGCCGGCGCCGCCGTCCAGGAGCTGGGGTTGGGGCTCAGGGAGGCGATCGACCACCCCACGGTGCTCGCGGCCCATCGGCTGGTGGGCGCGCCGCCGTATCCGGCCGACGCGGAGGCGCCCGAGGCCGACGGCCCGGAGACGCCTGAGGCCCACGCCCCGGCGGCGCCCGAGGCCGACGCCCTGCGGGTTGCGGAGGCGGATGCCCTGCGGGTGGCGGCGGTCCACCTGGGCGGGATCGAGTCCCTGCGGGCCGGGGAGCGCGACCTGGAGTTGCGGATCTCCTCGGCCGGCCTCGACGTACTCAAGCGCTCCACCGGCGCGCCGATCGGCCGCCTGGAGTGGCGGGAGATTGAGCGCGTCGACCTCCCGCGGGGCCGCCGGGGGCTGCGGCCGGGCCGACGCGCCCATGAACTGCACGTGGTGACCGGCCGGGGGCGGGCCAGCTTTCAGCTCCCCGGGGTGACCGAGGAGCAGCTCAGGAGCACCTGGAGCCGATGCTGGCGCGAGCCCGCGGCGCGGCGTAGCCCGCTGAGCGCTATCGGCCGGCCTGAACCCGGGCAGCGTCAGCGCGAACACCGACCCCCGGGGAGTGCTGGTGACCGTGCAGCGGCCGCCGTGACGCTTGGCGATCGCGTCGACGATCGCCAGGCCCAGTCCGACCCCGCCGTCCGCGCGGGTGCGGGCCGCGTCAGCGCGGGCGAAGCGGTCGAAGATGCGCCCCAGCGCCTCCTGGCGCACGCCGCAGCCTTCGTCACGGACCTCGATCACGATGTGTCCGGACCCATCCGGGGCGGCCCGGAGCTCGATCGCATCCCGCTCGTGCGTGAACTTCACGGCGTTCTCCAGCAGGGCGTCCAGCGCCGCGCGCAGACGGTCGGGATCAACCCGCAGCCGCCCCTCGGCGAGGGCCCCCAGGCGCCAGGCTCGCGGCGCGACCCCGGACCAGCGCATGAAGATGTCCTCCAGGAACCCCTCCACGTCGACCTCCTCGGTCTCGAGGAAGTCAGGCTGGCCGGCCGACGCCAGCAGCAGCAGGCGTCCGATGATGGCATCAATCCGCGAGAGCTCGTCGACCGCCACCTCAAGTTCGGCCCGCGCGCCGGAGCTCTCGGCCGCCAGCTCCACGTGCCCCCGCGCAATCGTCACCGGCGTGCGCAGTTCGTGCGAGGCGTCGTGGATGAAGCGCTCTTGACGATCGAGCATGGATCGGAGCTCCGCGGCGCCGCTCTCGGCGGTCCGCACCGCTTCGACCCGGCGGCGCGCGTGCCACGCCACCGCCAGGAACAGCGCCGCCATCAGGGGAACCCGGATCATTTTCACCACGGCATCGGTGCCGCCCATGACGTGCGTGGCGATCGGAATGCCGGTCAGCACCATGACGGCGGCCAGCAGGACGAGTGTGGGAGGCAGCGGCCACACCTTGAGGCCGTAGAGGAGCGTCAGGCTGATCCAGATCAGGTAGAACGGCAGGGTCTGCCACTGGGGCCACCGGAACATCGCGGCGTAGTCGACCGCCAGAAACGCGACCCAGCCGAGCTCGAGCCGGTAGCGACCCATGCGCGTGATCACGGCCCGCACGGCCGGCTCGGCGGGCCGGCGGCGACGCCCGGTGCGGTGCTCAGGCCGCAGCACGGTAGCCCGCATTGCGCACCGTCTCGATCGGGGCATCGGGTCCCAGCCGCCGCCGCAGCCGCCGCACGCACACATCCACGACGTTCGATCGCGGGTCGAAGTCATAGCCCCAGACCTCCGACAGCAGGCGCTCCCGGCTGATCACCTCCCCTACGTGGCGCAGCAGGAAATGGAGGAGGCTTGAACTCGCGATCCGACAGGTCCGCCACGGTGTCGCCGACGCGAGCCTGGCGGCGAGCCAGGTCGAGCGCCAGTTGGCCCACGCGGATCTCGGAGCTGTCGTCAGCCACGCGCGCCCGGCGCAGCTGAACCCGCGCCCGGGCCAGCAGCTCGTCAAGCGAGAACGGCTTGGCGACATAGTCGACCGCTCCCAGCTCGAAGCTCCGCAGCTTGGTCGGCAGATCGCTGCGGGCCGACAGGACCAGCACCGGGAGATCCGACTTCTCGCGGTGGAGCTCGCGCAGGGCCTCAAGGCCACTTCGACCCGGGAGCATCAGGTCGAGGATCACCAGGTCGTACTGTCCCGCCAGCGCGCGCACGAGTCCCTGCTCGCCGTCGCCGACCACATCCACCCCGAAGCCCTCGGCTTCAAACGCGCGCGCCAGAAAGGCAGCGATCCGCGCCTCGTCCTCCACGATCAGTATGCGCATCTGCGCCTTCGAACCCGTCTCTTGCTCCCCAAGGGGTACCTCGCGACAGATTACAGGTACATGACGCCGAAATGACGTCGTTGCCATCTGCGTCTCTGCGGCATCCGGGGATCCTAGACCGCCATCTCAGGTGGTGCGCGGTGCGCGACCCGGCCCCACCGGCGCGGCGCGGCTGGGACGGGCCGGGACACATCTGGCCGGCCGCCGGCGAGTGCTCCGCCCTGTCGCGTTGACCCCCGCGACCCATTGGGCTATAAATCCCGAGCCCCTCGGAGGCCAGGCAGTCGGAGCCAGTGGGTCACCGGCCAGGAAGAGCCGACACCGGCCCCGCCCGAGAGGAGCGTGTTGTCATCGTGAGCACCAGCGCTACGGCTACACCAACCGGTTCGGACGTTGCTCCGCGGAACCTGCGGAGTCTGGTCGCTGCCCACAAGTTGGTTTCACTGATCGTCGGCGTGCTGTGCGCCCTGACGGTGGCGGTCTTCGTCCTGACGGCTCTCGGCCCGCGGGCCGGCGCGGTGACGGACAGCAGCACGTGCGCGCAGTGGAGCTCGGCCAACGTGGACCAGCAGGACGCCTACGCGGCGCTGTACGTGAGGGAGCATGGCGGTGTCTCCCCACGCTGGGGCCCCGCTCCGGCGGGTGTGATCAACGCCATCAATGCCGGCTGCTATCAGGCCTTCGGCGAGGACGTCTCGGACACAGCGACCGTCATGCAGGCGATCGCGCGGAGCTTCTGAGGCCGGCCGCTCACCTGGGGGACGGGGCCCGGTGGGACCGGGGCCGGGCGCGACCGGGGCACGGCGGCCGTGAGGACCGGCCGGCGCGCCGTGACCGAGCCCTCCGAAAATGACCGGGAGATGACCGGTCGATGACATCGGCGTCATCTGTGTGTTTGCCCCGGGCCGGCATCTATATAACACCCAGCCTGAGAAGGAGAGGAATGGTGTCCTGTGTACAACTTTGCCGCGGGCCGCGGCCATGAGCGCTAACGCCAAGCGTGGTCTATGGACCGCGATCGCGTTGCTGGCGGCGTGTGTCGCGATCGGTCTTTACATCGGCCTGTACCTCGTGAACGTGCCCGGCTCCGTGGCGGCTACACAGACGCCCACGGGAACGCATCTGTACCTGGGAACCGTCCCGGCCGTGGAGCCGAGCGATCCCCACCCGACCTGGGTCTCGTACTATGCGGTCGACGCGAACTCCGCCAACTGGCAGCACAAGACGACGTACGTGCTGCCGGCGAACACCGTGGTGACGGTGACGATCTACAACTACGACGGCGCTTCGGGGCTGCGCAACCCGTGGTTCGGTAACGCCACGGGGACGATCGGCGGCACCATCACGCTCAACGGCCAGTCGACGAAGGCGATCAATCCCGATAGCGCCTCACACGTGTTCTCGATTCCGCAGGTCGGCCTTTCGGTGCCTCTCGAGGGCATATCGGACAACGCGAAGAACCCGTGCGGGAATGCGCCGTGCAGCCTCTCCTACGACCACACGACGACCACGTTCACATTCCGGACACCCGGCAAGGGGCTGTACCGCTGGCAGTGCTTTGTGCCGTGCGCCGCCGGATACATCGCCGGCTTCGGCGGCCCGATGCAGACGGTCGGCTACATGGACGGCTTTATCAAGGTCGTATGAGCGAGCCGGTGGAGCATTGAACGTAGAAGGAACACGTCATTGGCGCAACGTCGTGGTTCTGTGGCTGATCGCCAGCGTGATCATGACGCCGATCGTGATCTTCTTGATCGGCCCGGGCCTCCCGCCCGGCAACGGAAGCGTGCAGGCGTCCGGGCAGGTCACCGACAACACGGTGCTGCTGGCCACCGCCACCCCGGTGGCGCTCGGGGTGCTCGTCTACCTCGCCTACGTGCTATGGGCGTTTCGCGAGTCCACGCCCGAGGTGGTCGTCGACGGACCCGCGATTCGCGGCGACTCGAGCGTACAGTTCTGGTGGCTTATCGTCACGACGACGCTCGTCCTGTTCCTGGCAGGCTATGGCACGGTAAGGCTGTTGGCCGACGGATCGGGCGGGGGGCAGGGTCCGAACCCGATCGCGACTCCCGCGGTGCCCGCCGGTGGGAAGCGGCTGGTGGTGCAGGTGGTCGCCCAGCAGTGGCAATTCAACTACCGCTTCCCGGGCTATGGAGGCGTGGAGACCAACCAGATCGAGTTGCCTGAGAACACGCTGGTGCAGTTCAACGTGACCTCGCTTGACGTCATCCACTCCTTCTGGGCGTATGAGCTCGGTGTCAAGGCGGACGCCAACCCGGGTATCAACAACGTCGCCTACGCGACGACGAACGGACCGCTGACCTTCCACGTGCGCTGCGCTGAGCTGTGCGGCGTCTGGCACGGCTACATGTTCAACCAGGGACGGGTCGTGCCCAAGGCGCAGTTCGCCGCGTGGATCGCGGCACAGCGGGTCAAGTTCGCGCCGGCGACCAAGACCCTCCCTCCGTACTCGAAGACCTATTTCCCGGCACCGCAGAGGAGAGGCGGATGAGCGCGATAGCAACGTCGGTACCGGCGGGCCGCCGGTCCGGCTGGCAGAAGCTGATCGGCTTCAACATGCTGACCGGGATCCTGCTGGGGATTGTGGGGTGGTACCTCGGCCGCTACATCGGCGATCACCTCCACGGGGAGAACCTCACCTACTTCTCGGAGGAAGCCGGCCAGAACGACATCGCGATCATGCTCGGCTACCTCCTCGGCGTGGTCGGCTTCCTGGTGGGTCTGGGCTTCGCTAATTACCCAGTCAAGCGGATGCTGGGGCATCCGTCGTCGCTGGCCGAGCGCGAGTCCGAGGTCCAGGGCCTCTACCGGTACTTCGCGCTGTCGACCGACCACAAGGTCGTCGCCAAGCAGTACATGGTGGGCATCGGGCTGTTCTTCTTCGTCGCCGGACTCAACGCGATGCTGATCCGGACCGAGCTGCTTCAGCCCAATGTCCACGTGTTCGGCGCCAACCAGTACCTGACGCTGGTCGGCATGCACGGGTCGATGATGATGGGGACCATGACCTCGGGGCTCCTGGGACCGCTGGCCACCTTCCTGGTGCCGTTGATGATCGGCTCGCGGCGGATGGCGTTCTCGCGGCTCTCGGCGTTCACCTTCTGGCTGCTGATGGCCGGCGAGGTGATCCTGCTGACCACCATCTTCTTCGGCGGCTTCCAGACCGGCTGGACGGGCTATCAGCCGCTGGGGGCGCAGGGGACCGCCGGCTACGACGCCTACATCTGCTTCTTCGCGCTGGTCGGCCTGTCGATGACGCTGTTCGGGTTCAACCTGGTCGTGACGATCACCACGATGCGCGCGCCGGGGATGACCTGGTCGCGGCTGCCGATCTTCGTGTGGGGGGCGTACGCGACGGCGTGGCTGATGCTGCTGGCGGCGCCGATGCTGATCGCTGCGCTGCTGATGGCGGCGAGCGACCGGACTGTACAGACCGCGTTCTACATCCCCGGGGCGGGCGGCAGCGCGTACCTGTTCCAGAACCTGTTCTGGGTGTTCGGCCACCCGGAGGTGTACATCCTGGCGCTGCCCGGCATGGGGATCGTGCTCGAGTTGATGACAGTGTTCGCCCGAAAACCACTGTGGGGCTACCGGTTGGCTGTCGCGGGGATGCTCGGCATCTCGTTCCTGAGCTGGTTCGTGTGGCAGCACCACCTGTTCGTGTCGGGCATCAACGCTGATCTGCGGCCGTTCTACATGCTCTCCACCGAGCTGATCTCGCTGCCGACAGGGTTCATCTTCCTGTGCGCGATGGGGACGCTGTGGCGCGGGCGAATACGGCTGACGGTGCCGATGCTGTTCTGTCTGGCCTGGGTGTTCAACTTCCTGTGGGGCGGGATCTCGGGCGTGTTCAACTCCGACACCCCCAGTGACATCACCACGCACGGCAGCTTCTTCGTGATGGCGCACTTCCACTACACCATCATGGGCGGCCTCATCTTCGCGTTCTTCGCCGGGATCTACTACTGGGTGCCGAAGATGTATGGCTTCAACCTCAACGAGCGCCTGGCCAAGATCCACTTCTGGACGCTGTTCATCGCCTTCAACTCGACCTTCGCCCCGCTGTTCGCGCTCGGCTTCATGGGAATGCCGCGCCGGGTGGTGACCTACAACGCCTCGTGGCAGGGGCTCAATGACTGGGTATCGATCTCCGCCTACGTGATCGGGATCTCCATGCTGGTGTTCCTGTTCAACGTCGTGTGGTCGCTGCTCATCAAGCGTGAGCCGGCCCCGGAGAACCCGTGGAACTCGAAGAGCATCGAGTGGACGCTGCCCACGCCGGTGCCCGTGCATGACTTCGACCGGATCCCCGTCTTCGACGCTGATCCGTACCCGTACGGGGTCGAGCCGGTTCCGGCCAGAGCGCCGGCGCTAGGCGCCGGCCGGGGGGAGCGCGTAAGTCATGGAAGCGTCAGCCTCAGCCCCCGTCGGCGGCCACATCGAGCCCGAGCCTCCGGAGTGGCAGCCCCGCGCGATCTGGGTCGGCGGGCGGCTCCTATGCGGCGCGATCTCGTTCTTCTTCGCCTCGTTCCTGTTCGCCTTCTTCTACCTGAAGGCGCTCGACATGAACCACAACTGGAAGATCGGCAACGTGGTCCCCGACGGGGGTTTCGGCATCGCGATCGTGGCCCTGTTCCTGTTCAGCGCCGTGGTGTATCGACTCGCGGCGACGACGTCCGGCCGGCGACACAATGGCCGCCGGGATGATCGCCGTCGGCATGGGAGTCGCGGCCGTGGTGCTCCAGTTCATCGAGTACACCGTCCTTGACTTCGGCGCCGCCAGCGGCGGCTATGCGGCGGTGTTCTTCGGGTGGACGGCCAGCTACGCGATCGTGGCCCTGATGGGTCTGTACTGGATCCAGGTGCAGGTCGCGACCCTGTGGCGGGTGCGGCGAGAGGGCACGATGCGCGAAGTCGAAGTGCCGACGAGCGAGACCGCGCTGCTCCTGGCTGGGATCGAGGCCTCCTCGTTCTACTGGGCGTTCTTCGTCTTGATCGGCGTGCTCGCCTACGTCCTCCTCTATCTGATCGGCTGACCATGGCCTGGACGCCATGGTCGCTGGACCCGTCGCTTGTCTACGTCGCGCTCGCCGCGGGCCTGTACGTGCGTCGGCAGCCGGGGTCGAGATCGGCCGCACGCTCCGGCAGGCCCTCGCGTTCTCCGCCAGTCTGCTGGTCCTCGTGATCGCGCTCTGCTCGCCGATCGATTACTACGCCGACGAGCTGTTCTGGGTCCACATGTTGCAGCACATCCTGCTGCTCACGGCCGCCCCGGCGTTGATGCTGCTGGGAAAGCCCTGGCCGCGCATGTGGCGCGCGCTTGAGCTGGGGCCGCGGACACGGGTCGCCCGGACGGTGGCCCGCGCCGGGTGGGCCGCGCCGGTACGGGCCCTGGCGCGGCCGCTGCCGGCGTGGATCCTGTTCAACGTCACCGTGCGTCGCCTGGCACATCCCCGCCGCGTACGACGCCACGCTGACCTCGGGGCCGATCCACGCCCTCGAACACGCGATGTTCTTCTTCACCGGGCTGCTGTTCTGGGCGCGCGTGATCGATCCCGGGTCCGCTGCGCCCCCGCCTGATCTGGCCGGTGCGGGTCGCGTACGTGGCCGGGGCCATGGTCGTCGGCTGGATGCTGGCGATCACACTGGTCCTGGAGCCCCACGCGATCTATCCCTACTACTCGGCGCTGTCCATGCGGCCCGGCGGGATCAGCGCGCTGACCGATCAGCAACTTGCCGCCGGCGTCATGTGGGTTCCGGGCTCGAGCGCCTACGCGATCACATTCATCATTGGCTTCTACCGGTGGCTGGAACCCGACAACTCACCCGGTCGAGCCCCGGCGGCGTTCACGACCTGACGAGGAGGAGACGCACTTGCCATTGGTTCCCTTCGCAGCGTTCCTCGCCGGCGCGCTGCTCACGCTGCTGTTGCCCGTCCTGCTGCTGATTGCGCTGGGGGTGTGGTACTGGTGGTTCTCGGTGCGCGTGCCCGAGACGGCCAATGAGCCAGAAGCCCTGACCGATCCGGCGTCGGCGAATCCGGGACCCACGGTCTCCGAGGCCCTGCCGCCCGAGCCCGGGGTGTAATGAGCGCGGCCCTGCGCACCTCGCGGGCCTCGCGGCGCGCGATGCCGGGCCCTGCCTGGATCGCCGCATCGCTGCTGGTCGCGATCGTTCTCGGTGCGGGGGTCGGCCTCGGAGTGCACCGGCTCACGGCGGGCCCGGCCGCAGCGCCCTCCTCCGCGTCCGGGGCTGCGTCCGCGTCTGTGTCCACCCGGTTCGGCATGCACGGCGAGGCGGCCTGGGCCGAGGGGACGCTCCGCGCGCCGGCGATCGACACGCTGCGCGATCAGTCCGGGAAGGTGTTCTCGCTCGCCTCGCTCCGGGGCCGTTCCGTCGCGATCGTGTTCTTCGACTCACATTGCCACCAGGAGTGCCCGCTTGAGGGGCGTGAGCTGGCGGCGGCCGAGCAGTCGCTCCCGGCCGCCCAGCGGCCCGTGCTGGTGGCGGTCAGCGTCAATCCGCTGGACACTCCCGCCAGCGACGCCAGCGCGGCGAAGGCCTGGGGGCTGGCTGCGGCGGCGCCCTGGCACTGGCTGATGGGGACGCGCCGGCAGCTCGCGCCCGTGTGGGCGGCCTATCACGTCTACGTCTCGCCGCACCCGGTGGACGGGGACATCGCCCACACCGAGGCGCTGTACCTGGTCGACCGGCGCGGCTACATGCGGTCGGGGTACCAGTATCCGTTCGTCTCCCGGTACGTCACGAGCGACCTCCGGACGATCGCCGGGCACAGGGGGACCCGAGGGTGGCGGTGACCGATTACGTCGAGGTGCCGCCCGCTCCGGCGGCGGTGTCGATCCGCCGCGCCGGCGCCACCTGGCGTGACTACGTGACCCTGACCAAGCCGCGGATCATGTCGCTGCTGGTGCTGACCTCCGTGTGCGCGATGATCGCCGCCGCCCACGGCGCGCCCGGCTTCTTGCCGCTGGCCGGCTTGATGGTGGGCGGGGCGCTCTCGTGTGGCGGCGCGAGTGCGCTCAATCACGTGCTCGACCGCGACATCGACCAGCTCATGGGGCCGCGCACCGCGTCGCGGCCTGTCGCCGCAGGACGGATCTCGCCCAGCCAGAGCCACCGCATTCGGGCTGCTGCTCAGCGCGCTGGCGTTCGCCGTGCTCGTCGCCTTCACGAATCCCCTGGCGGCGGTCCTGTCGCTGAGCGGGGGTGCCTTCTACGTCGGCGTCTACACATACTGGCTGAAGCGCACGACCGCGCAGAACATCGTGATTGGGGGAGCGGCCGGGGCGATCCCCCCGCTGGCGGGTTGGGCGGCGGCCCACGGCAGCCTCGGACTCGGCGCCGGCTTCCTATTCCTGATCGTGCTGCTGTGGACACCGCCCCACTTCTGGGCGCTGGCGCTGCTGCTGGTTCGCCACTACGCGGCGGCGGACGTTCCGATGCTGCCGGTCGTCCGGGGGCCGCGCGCCACCGCGCGGCAGGTGTTCTGGTATTCCATCGTGCTCCTGGCGGTCACCCTGGTGCCCGGGGCGATCGGCACGTTCGGGCTGGTGTACCTGGCCGGAGCCGCGACTCTGGGAGGGGTGCTGTGCGTGCTCGCGTGGCGCCTCTGGCGGGACAGCTCGCCGGCGCGCGCCGCCCTGCTGTTCCACTTCTCGCTGCTCTACCTCGCGCTGCTGTTCGTCGCCGTGGCGATCGATGCGGCGGTGCGCTGACACGGCCGACCCGCGAACGGGCGGCGGAGCGAGCCGCGCCAGTCAGCGCGGCCCTCCCCTCCGGGTGTGGCCGGACACAGCCGTCGTACGCACGGCACGGTGGCCATCAGCCCAAGGACGGCCGACCCGGACATGGCCAGGTTCAGGATGATCGCCGTGGTTGTCATGGTGCCCCATTACCCACCTGGGGCTGTGGGACACGATGAATAACGAATGGCCGGGTAGCCGATGTCATCCACCGCTGGTCGTGTTCTGGTAGCGGAAGGCGATCGCCGCCTCCGGCAGGTGATCGCGGCCTACCTCCGGGGCGACGGGTTCCAGGTCCTGGAGGCGAGCAGCGGCCTGGAGGCCCTCCTCGTCCTGCGCCGCGGCACGGTCGACCTCGCGTTGATCGACCCCATGCTCTCCGAGATCGACGGTCTCCAGCTCGTGCGCCGCGTGCGGCGCGAGTCGATCGTCCCCATCATCATGCTGATCGCCAGCGCGGACGAGACGGCGTGCATCGCCGGGCTCGAGGCCGGCGCCGACGACTATGTCGTCAAGCCGCTGTCGATGCCCCAGGTGACCGCCCGCATGCGGGCCCAGCTGCGCCGGGCCCGCGGCTTCGAGACCGAGCAGACGGTGCTGCGCACCGGGGAGCTGGAGCTCGATCTGGAGGCGCGTCGCTGCACCGCGTCGGGGCGTGAGGTGGAGCTGACCCGTCGCGAGTTCGACCTGCTGGGCGCGCTGCTGCGCTACCCGGCTCGGATCCACACCCGCGAGCAGCTGCTCGAGCTGGTGTGGGGCACCGATGCGATCAGCCCGAAGACGGTGGACGTCCACGTCGCGGCGCTGCGGCGCAAGCTCGGTTCCGCCATCAGCATCGCCACGCTGCGCGGTCTCGGCTATCGGCTGGACCCGGCCTCGGCCGCCGGGTCGGCGGAGCGGCGCGCGGACGCGTCCGCGCCGCCGCCGCTGCACACGCCTCACACATAGCCCTTACGGAAGTCCTACAGCCGGCTTGCGCTGGCGGGGGAGCCTCACCGTATCCAGGCAAACCGCGCACAGCCGTAACCAGGCAAATCGCGCCCAAGAAAGCGAGGCCCATCGAATGCCGGCCATCATGATCATCTTGAACGCCGTCCTCATGACGGGCGTAGTGGTAGGAATCGTCGGGCTCTGCGCCTGGGGGATCATCACCGATCGCCCGTTTGCGGCGTATCTCACAAGGCGGGCCGAGGCCCGCGCACAGGAGCGCGCGCGGCGCGCTGCGGAACGCGGTCGCGTCCCGCGCCAGCCGTCGGCAGCCCGTGGCCTGCGCCGTCCGGCGATCGACGACGGCGCGTAGGTCCGGACGGACCTGGTTTTGGCGGGCCGTCGCGACTGACCGCGGCGGCCCGTCAGCCGTCTGGGAGGCCCGGCTCGGCCGTGGCTCCATCGACCTGAGGAGGGCCGTCCGGACGACAACCCGCCGGTTCGGGACAATTGACCCCGTGGAGGACGCGATGGCACGGTCCCGGCGCCTGGCCCCCAGCGTCCGCGACGAGCGGGTGCTGCGGGCGCTGGCGTCGGTGCCCCGGGAGCGGTTTGTGCCCGCCGACGAGCGCGAACGGGCCTATGAGAACGTGGCGCTGCCGATCGCCTGCGACCAGACGATCTCGCAGCCCACGGTGGTGGCGCGGATGCTGGAGCTGCTGGAGTTGGCGCCCACCGACCGGGTGCTCGACGTCGGCACCGGGTCGGGCTACCACGCCGCCCTGCTCAGCCTGCTGGCGGCCGAGGTGTGGACGGTGGAGCGCTACGCCGAGCTCAGCCAGGAGGCGGAGCGGGTGCTGGTGGCACTGGGCGTGGGCAACGTCACCTGCGTGATCGGCGACGGCTGGGAGGGCCTGGCGGACCAGGCGCCGTTTGACGCCATCAACGTGGCCGCGGCCGCCGCGGACGAGCTCCCGGCCGCGCTCACCGCCCAGCTTGCCCCCGGCGGTCGCCTGGTGATCCCGGTGGGCGGGCGGCGGCAACGGCTGACCCGGGTGCGCCGCACCGAGCGGGGCCTGGAGGCGGAGAGCCTGGATCCGGTCAGGTTCGTGCCGCTGGTGCGCGGCGCGGACGCGCCCGGCTGACGTCTGAGGGTTCATCGCTCAGCCGGCGGCGCATGACGTCGACCGCGGTGGGGTTGGCATCGATCAGCACAAACCGCCGGCCCAGCTCCCGGCAGACCGCGCCCAGCGTGCCGGACCCCGCGAACGGATCCAGGCACCAAGCGCCCGGGCGCGACGAAGCCGCCACCAGGCGGCGGAGCACTCCCACCGGCTTCTGGGTCGGGTACCCGGTCTTCTCGGTGCCGTTGGTGGGCACGATGGTGTGAAACCAGACGTCGGTGGGCCGCTTGCCCCGGGCCGCCTTTTCCGGCCCCACCAGTCCCGGCGCCATATACGGCTCGCGTTCGACAGCGTCGGCATCGAAGTGATGGCCGCCGGGGGTGCGGACGTAGACCAGGATGGTGTCGTGCTTGGCCGGCCACCGGCGCCGGGGCTTGGCCCCGTAGTCATAGGCCCAGATGAGCTCGTTGAGGAAGGCGTCGCGTCCAAAGACCTCGTCGAGCAGGAGCTTGCAGTAGTGGGCCTCGCGGTAATCGATGTGGAAGTACAGGGTGCCGTGGGGGGCCAGCAACTCCCGGGTCCGGGCCAGACGCGGCTCCAGAAACGCCAGGTAATCACCGAACTGGTCGTCGTAGCTCAGGCGCCCCAGGAGCTCCGAGCGATAGGTGCGCCCGCCGAATCCCACACGACGCGCTCCCGGATCGGCGGTCACAGTCATGGCGGTGCGCGCCTGGATTCGGCCGGTGTTGAACGGCGGATCCATGTAGATCAGGTCGAACGTGCCCGGCGGCAGCGCACCGAGAGCCGGCGCATTGTCGCCGGCGAGCACCAGGTCGTCGTCGAGAATGATCGGTTGGTCGGTCGACTGGGTGCGCACGTCGCCCCGCAACGTATCGTTCCCCCCGGCAGCCGGGCGCTCAGGCGTGTATGGCCGGCATAAAAGCCTGCGGACACTGGCAGTTGGAGACAGGCGTTGACGCTAGGATCTAGCTTCCGTGCTCTCTGCTCGCATCCACCAGCTGAGGCGATCGGCCCTGGGAGTGCGCATCACGCGCTACACCATCGGGTCGGTGATCGCGCTGGCCACCAGCATCGTGGTGTTTGCGCTCATGTACGTCGCCCTAGGCGGCAAGCACACCACCATCTGCTCCATCGCCGCGTTCGTCGCCGGCGCTGTGCCCAACTGGATTCTCAATCGCCGGTGGGCCTGGCGGGTCCAGGGGCAGGTCGCCTTCCTGCGCGAGATCGTCGCCTACATCGCTATCTCCGGCGTCGTCCTGGTCGCCTCCTCCGTCGGGACCGGGGCGATGCAATCCTGGGTCAAGGGCAACGTCACCCCCCACCACGGAGTCCGCGTCATCCTGGTGACCGGCGCCTACGTCTTCGTTCAGGCGGTGCTGTTTGCCGGGAAGTTCGTCGTCTACGAGCACTGGGTGTTCGCCGGACGCTCCCGCGTCCGGGCCGCCGTGCGGTCGCGCCACCAGGTGTGGATGGCGGCGCGGGCGAACCGCACCCCGTAGCCGAAGTTCCCGCCCTTCTTGGTGCCGGTGGCGTGCTGCCCCCGGTCGCGCATCGTGGTCGGGACCTCGGCCAGGCGGTAGCCGTGCAGCGCCGCCGAGATCATCAGCTCGGAGGCCTGATATTGCGGCTGCTCCAGAACGACGGCGGCGGTGACCTCCGAACGCATCGCCCGCAGGCCGCAGGCCGGGTCGGTGATCCGGTGGCGGACGAGCACCGAGATGAGCGCCCCAAACACAATCACGCCCGCGTGGCGGGTGGCATCGGTGGTCAACTCCGTGCCCAGGCGGCGGGAGCCGGAAACGAAGTCGGCCTCACCGGACAGGATCGGCGCCACCACCCGGGCGATCTCCTCGGGCTCGTACTGGCCGTCGGCGTCGATGGTGACGATCACCTGGGCGCCCCGGGCCCGGGCCAGCCAGTAGCCGAGCTTGAGCGCCGCGCCCTGGCCGCGGTTGACGGGAACATCGCAGACGAGCGCTCCGGCCTGCCTGGCCCGTTCCGCGGTGGCATCCCGGGCCCCGTCGACGACCACGATCGTCTCAGCTGCCAGCCCGGCGGCCTCGGCCGGGATGGAGCCGATCACCTCAGCGACGGTCGGCTCCTCGTTGTAGGCGGGGATGAGCACCGCCAGCGGCGCGCCGTCGCCCGCCGGATGCCGGCGCAGGAAGTCCTCGGCGGCGCCGCGCTCGGCCGGATCCAGCCGGGCGTACTCGGCGGGGCTGACGTCCAGCGCACTCATCCGGCGGCCGGAGCCTTCACCTCGGCCTTGGACCACTCGTCCCACACGCCCACCAGGCCGTCCTCCAAGGAGGGGAAGCGGGGGCTCCAGCCGGCCGCATGGGCCTTGCTGGGGTCGACGATCACGGCCGGCATCTCGCCGGCCTTGGCCGGTCCGTGGCGGACCGACAGCTCGGCACCGGAGACGTCCCGGACCGCGTCCACCACCTCCAGCACCGACAGGGACGTGCCGGAGCCGATCACCGTGGGGCCGGCCCAGTCATCACGCAGCAGGCCCAGGCGCATCGCCGCCACCACGTCGGCCGCGTGCACGTAATCACGCACCTGGGTGCCGTCGCCATAGATCTCAAACGTCGTGCCCAGCCGGATGGCCCGCATCAGCCGGGCCACGATGCTGTCCTTGGCCTGCATGCCCGGACCGTAGACGTTCGTCAGCCGGATGCAGGCGCAGCGCAGGCCGTAGGAGGCGGTGTAGGCCGACATCAGCATCTCGCCGGCCGCCTTCGTCGACCCGTACGGCGTCAGCGGGTTGAGGACGGCTGCCTCGGAGATCTGCGGCGCGGTCATGGGTCCGGTGACGGCATTGGTGGACGCGAACGCCAGCGAGGTGACGCCGGCGGCGTGGCCGGCGGCCAGCACGGCGTTGGTGCCAATCACGTTGGTGCGGAACGTCAGCTCCGGCTGCTCCACCGACCGCAGCACGGAGGTCACGGCCGCCAGATGCACGATGGAGTCAAACCCACCATCCAGGGCGCGCTCCAGGACACCCGGATCGGCAATATCGCCGATGACGATGTCGACCTGGGGATCGGGATGCGGCTGGAGATCGACGACGCGCACCCGGGCGCCGTCGGCGGTGAACGCGGAGACCACGTGGCGTCCGATGAACCCGGAGCCACCGGTGACCAGGACGCGCCGGCCGTTGAGGTTCGATGCGCTCATCGCGCGCGAGCAGAGCTGTGCATAGGGCGATCCATGCGTGAGTGGGGGCTTTCAGTCTGGCGGCCGCGGCGGCCGCGGCCGCCCGTCGCCGGTCCGTCGGCGGGACATCGACCGGACCGGCAAGCGCACGAGCATAGCCGACGCGCCGGGCGCAGGAGGTTCCTGTCGTCTGGTCCGGCGAGGCCGGCGGGCGCGGCTGATACCGTCGCCAGGGTCGTGGTTCAGCGGATAGCGCCAGGCGGCTCCCCGTCCGGATCCCGCCGCCGTGGCCGTCCGCCCGCCCGTCTGACGCCGACCCAGCGGCGGGGACGGCTGCTGCTGCTGGGGGCCGCGGTCGTGCTGTTGGTGGCCGGCATCACCTCCGCGCTGCGCGGTCACAGCATCCCGCCCCCGCCCCCGGCGAGCACCGCCACCGCGGGCAATGGCGGCGGCATCTTCGCCTATGACCCCGCCCGGGCCGCGGACGACACCGCCCGGGCGACGGCCGGCAACGCCCATGTCCTGTTTGCCAAGAGCCCAGGCGGGGTGGTGGCCACCGCGGCGCGGGTGGCCGCCTACCGCCCCATGATCGACCGCGCCACCGCGGGCACCGGGATCGACCCCGCCCTCCTGGAGGGGCTGGTGTTTGTGGAGAGCGCCGGGCGCCCGGACGTCATCGCCGGATCTGACCCGGTCGACGCTGCCGGTCTGACCCAGATCCTGGCCCAGACCGGGCAGTCGCTGCTCGGCATGCACATCGACCTGGCCCGCAGCCGGGCCCTGACCCGGCAGATCGCGGCCGTGCCCACCGGCACCGGGTCCGGCCGGCTGGCCTCGTTGCTGGCCCGCCGCGCGGCCGTCGACGATCGGTTCAACCCGGCCAAGGAGCTGGCCGCCACCGTCCGCTACCTGGAGATCGCCCAGCGCCGCTTCGGCCGCCCGGATCTGGCCCTGGAGAGCTACCACATGGGCATCGGCAACCTGCAGCAGGTCCTGGCGGACTACGACGGTGGCCGGCCGGCTCCGTACGTGCAGGTGTACTTCGATTCCACCCCCACGCGCCACCCGGCCGCCTACAACCTCCTGGCCGGCTTCGGCGACGACTCCGAGCTGTACTACTGGCGCATCCTGGGCGCGGTCCAGATCATGCATCTGTACCGAACCGACCGGGCTGCCCTGTCCCGCCTGGCCACGCTGCAAGCCGCCGACGACGCCGGGGCGGCCGTGCTGCACCCGCCCAACATCGTCCGGCCCTATGCCACGCCCGCCGCGCTGGCCGCCGCCTACCACGCCCAGGCGGTCCTCCCGCTGCCGAGCAACTCGGCCCAGCTGGGGATCGAGATCAGCCCGGCCATGGGCACCGGCGCCCGGAAGGTGGGCGCCCCCGTCGCGCTGTACCGGGGGCTGCGGCCGGTGGCCATCCGCCTGCTGACCGCCCTGGTCGCCGAGGTGGGCACGCTGTCACACAGCCGGGCCGGTCTGCGACTGGTGGGCAGCGTGGCCGATGAGCGCTACCAGCAGCGGGTGCTCGGCGGCATCTATCCCCCCGCGGCCACCGGCTACGCCTTTGCCGTGGAGCGGACCTACGCGGGCCGCGCCCAGGCCGAGGCCTTCCAGGCCGTCCTGGACCGCCTGCAGTCGCTCAACCTGATCGCCTGGGCCCGGGAGCCGACCCAGATCCAGGTGACGGTGGCCTCTGACGCCGGAACCCGGCTGCAGAGCCGGTAGCCTGCCGCCCGTGCCCGAGGTCGTCTCCGCTCCGGAGGAGCTCCTGGCCACCGCGCTGCCGGACTTCCCGTTCGCCTCCCGGTGGCTGGATTTCGACGGTCTGGCGCTCGCCTACCTGGACGAGGGCGAGGGCTCACCGGTGGTATTCGTCCACGGGGAGCCGACCTGGTCATTTCTCTGGCGCCACGTGCTCGTCCCGGTCCGCCAGGCCGGCCATCGCTGCCTGGCGCTGGATCTGCCCGGCTTCGGGCGTTCCGACAAGCCAACCGATATCGGCTGGTACACGTATGACCGTCACACGGCGGCCCTGGGCGCGTTCCTGGAGCACCTGGACGTCCGCGACGCCACCCTGGTCGTCCATGACTGGGGTGGCCCGGTCGGGCTGCGGGCGGCCATCGCCGCCTCTGACCGCATTGCTCGCCTGGTCGTGCTGGACACCGGGCTGTTCACCGGTGAGCAGCGCATGACCGAGGCCTGGCAGGCGTTTCGTGACTTTGTGGCCGGCACCGAGGACCTCCCGGTGGGGATGCTGGTCCGCGGCGGCTGCCACCGGGACCCCGGCGACGCCGTCATCGCCGCCTACGAGCTCCCGTTTCCCACCCTGGCGGCCCAGGCGGGGGCCCGGGCGTTTCCGCTGCTGGTGCCCACCACGCCGGACGCGCCGGGCGCGGCCGCGGGCCGGGAGACGTTGCAGGCGCTGCGCGCCGTGCCCTGGCCCAAGCTGATCCTGTGGGGCGACTCAGACCCCGTCCTGCCGCTGGCGACCGGCCGCCGGCTGGCCGCGGTGCTCGGCGGTGAGATCGACCACGTCATCGCCGGCGCCGGGCACTTCCTGCAGGAGGACGCCGGCCCGGAGATCGGCCGGATCATCGCCGACTGGCTGGGCTGAGGCCCAAGACCTCCCGGGTCAGGTTCGGGTCAGGCGGGCTGCTTCTCGGGCTCCGGGGCGGGCTCGTCGGTGCCCGCCGGGGCCTCCGCGGCAGCCGAGGCGTCCGCGGCAGCCGGGGCCGGGGCGACCGCACCGGGATCGCTGGTGCGCTGCACGTAGGCGGCCCGGAGCATCTGGTCGGGGTTGACCAGCACCTGGTCGCCCTTGAGGAGCTTGGTGATGAAGTCGGCCACCGAGCGGGGGACGACGTTCATCAGCCGGAACAGGACCTCGATGTTGCGCGGCACGTACACGTTGACCCGCCCGCTCTGGAGCGCCTCGACGATCGCGTGGGCCACATCCTCGGGCTCCACCACCTTGACGCCCCGGGACTTCTGCAGCCCGGAGCCGAGTTCGGTGTTGACCACCACCGGCATCACGATGCTCACGTCGATGGCGGTGCTGCGCACCTCGGCGCGGATGGCCTCGCTCAGCCCCACCACGGCGTGCTTGGTGGCGCAGTAGGTGGCGCCGCCGGGGAAGCCGCCCTTGCCGGCCACCGAGGCGACGTTGACCAGGTGGCCCCGTCCCCGGGGCAGGAACCGCTCCAGGGCCAGCTTGGAGCCGATGATGACGCCGCGGAGGTTGATCTCGATCATCCGGTCGGCGGTGGCGTCGGTTTCGGCCACAAACGGGCCGATCGGCATGATCCCGGCGTTGTTGATGAGCGCGTCCAGCGGGCCCATGCGTGTCTCCACCTCGCTGAGGAAGGCGGCGAAGCTGGCCCGGTCGGTGACGTCCAGCGGAAGGCCGAGCGTGCCGCTGCCCAGCTCCGCGGCGGTGGTCTGCGCCAGCGGGGCGTCGATATCGCCGATCGCCACCCGGGCTCCCTGGGCGATGAGCGCCGCGGCGGTCGCTCGCCCAATCCCCCTGGCTCCGCCGGTGATTGCGACGATCTTCCCGGCGAGTGATCGTGGAGCCTTGGCCATTGTCTGTCCTCCTCAGGAGCGTGAATGCGGTGGCTTGGTACTAGAGTGTACCGAGTGCCGGAGCTGAGGACCTGATGGCGCACTTCCGTCTCGACGGCCAGCGAATCGCGTACACCATCCACGGCCACGGTGACCGCACCATCGTGCTCCTCCCGGGGCTCCTGCTCTCCCAAAAGATGCAGACGCCGCTGGCGCGGCAACTGGCCCGGCGCGGCAACCGGGTGGTCACGATGGACCCGCTGGGTCATGGGGCATCCTCTCGGCCCCAGCAGCTGTGGCACTACTCGATGGCCGCGTTCGCCCGCCAGACGATCGCCCTGCTTGACCACCTGGAGCTGGAGCGGGCCGTCGTCGGCGGCACCTCGCTGGGAGCGAACATCACCCTGGAGATCACGGCCCAGGCCCCGGAGCGGGTCGCGGGCATGCTCCTGGAGATGCCGGTGCTCGACCACGCCATCGCCGCCTGCGGAGCCGCCTTCACCCCGCTTCTGTTGGCGCTGAAGTTCGCCGAGCCGGTGATGCGGGGGCTGGCCGCGGTGGCCGGCGCCGTTCCCCGCGGCCCGCTGCCGTTTCTGGCCGAGATCAGCCTGGACTGGGTGGCGCAGGATCCGGCTCCCAGCGCGGCGGTGCTCGGCGGCATCCTCTACGGACGGGTGGCCCCGGATCACAACGAACGCTGCCGGATGCAGGCGCCGGCGCTCGTCATCGGCCACCCGCGGGACCCCGTCCACCCGTTCTCCGACGCCGGGATGCTCGCCTCCGAGCTGCCCAACGGCCGGCTGGTGGACGCCCACTCCGTTCTGGAACTGCGGGTGCGCCCGCAGCGGTTGACGGCCAAGATCGCCCGGTTTGTCGAGACCTGCTGGGCCGGCGCCGAGGCCCCTCCGGCCGAGGCTGCCGCCGGCTGACTCGGCGGCCCGCGGCTGCCGCCCCCACCCGTCGACGTTGGCGACAAAGATGCCCTCTGAGGTCATGTTTGTCGCTAGCGTGGCCAGATTGTGGCCCTCCCGGGAGGGGGAGACCCACCAGGGACTCCCGCTAGGGTCTGGACCCATGCGCGCCGTCACCATCCGTGATCAACATCTGAGCGTCGAGGACCACCCCG
The DNA here is from genome assembly GCA_963753235.1 of uncultured Solirubrobacteraceae bacterium. Taxonomy (GTDB): domain Bacteria; phylum Actinomycetota; class Thermoleophilia; order Solirubrobacterales; family Solirubrobacteraceae; genus Palsa-465. Next base: position 1,144,851 of record CAVWBJ010000004.1, read on the forward strand.
ATCCGGAGCCCGGGCACGGCGAGGTGCTCGTCCGGGTCCGGGCGGCCGGTCTCAACGGCGCCGATCTCCATCAGCTGGCCGGCGGCTATCCCGCCCCGCCCGGGTCACCGCCGGACATTCCGGGACTGGAGCTGGCCGGGGAGGTCGTCGCCTGCGGCCCCGGCGTGCTGCGCTTCTCCGAGGGCGACCGCGTCATGGCGATTGTGGGCGGGGGCGGGCAGGCCGAGCTGGCCGTCGTCCATGAGCGCCTGGCCATGCCGGTGCCCGCCGGTCTCTCCTGGCCGGAAGCCGGAGGCGCGCCTGAGGTGTTCACCACCGCGCATGACGCCGTGTTCACCCAGGCCGAGCTGACGGTGGGGGAGCGGCTGCTCGTCCACGGGGGGGCCGGGGGAGTGGGCACGGCCGCCATCCAGCTGGGCCGGGCCGCGGGCGCCCGCGTGAGCGCGACCGTTCGCAACCCGGATCTCCGCGACCGGGTGGCGGAGCTGGGCGCCACCGTGCTGGCCCCGGAGGAGTTCGCCAACGCGGGGCCCTACGACGTGATCCTGGAGCTGATCGGCGCGGTCAACCTGACCGAGAACCTCAAGAGCCTGGAAACCGGCGGCCGCATCACGGTGATCGGCATGGGCGCCGGGGCCAAGGGCGAGATCAACCTGGGCCTCCTGCTGGTCAAACGGGGGCGCATCCACGGCTCCACGCTGCGCTCGCGCCCGCTGGAGCAGAAGGCGGCCACGGCGCGGGGGATGGAGCGCTCGGTGCTCCCGCTGCTGGACAGCGGCGCCGTCCGGGTGCCGGTGGCCGAGACCTATCCGCTGGCCGAGGCCGCATCGGCCTACGAGCACTTCAAGCGCGGCGGGAAGTTCGGCAAGATCGTGCTGCTGATGGATTAACCTCCGGACCCGGATGACCATCGACAGTCCATCCGGGGACGCACCCTCCGCCTATCAACCGCCCACCCTGCGGGGGCTGATCCGGGGCCACAGGCGGATCTCGGCGCTGGTCGTCGCGGTGCTGGTGCTGGTGGTCGGCCTGGCCGTCACCCTCACCGTCGTCGGCTCACACCAGCGGCCCGCCGCCCTGACTGACGCCAGCACGTGCACTCAGTGGTCCGCGGCCGTGCCGGCCCAGCAGAGCGCCTACGCCCAGCTGTACATCACCGAGCACGGCGGGGCCGGTTTCCTCAGCGCCACCGCGCTGAGGTCGACGATCCACCAGGACTGTGTCCGGGCCGCCTACCTGGGCGAGAGCGACGACCTGAGCCTCGTCGGCGCCATCGACCACGCCTTCTGAGGCCCTCCCTCTCGGCCCCCCGGTCTAGTACGGCGGCAGGTCCGTCCACCACTGGCCGAGGACCCGGAACGCCGACCAGAACTCCCGCTTGGCCCCGTCCTCGTCCAGGGAGTCGTCGATGCTCGGCGTATACAGGGCCTCGATCGTCGGGGTGAACCGCTGGATCTCGGCCGGCTGGGGCTGGAGGCGCTGCGCCAGCGGGATGCCGAGCTCGTTGACCACGGCCAGCGCGTCCTCCCCCATGACCACCACCAGCTTGGGCTGGACGATGGCCAGCTCCTCCACCAGTCGTCCGACGCAGGCGGGGTCGGCCATGGCCGGGTCGACCACCGGGCACTTGACGCACAGCGTGCCGTAGACGGCCAGGGGGTCGATCGACAGCCGCTTGAGCGATTTCATCAGCGCGTTGCCGGTCCGGCCGTAGAAGGCGACCCCCTCCTCCACCTCGGCGGGGCGGGCCGAGTACTTGATCATGAAGATGTCGGCCTGGGGGTGGCCGGAGCCGAGCACCGGCATCAGCTGGCCCCGGGGGCAGTGGGAGCAGTCCCCCAGGCGCCGGGCGAACGCGTTCAGCTCACGGATCGCCCGCTCCAGATATTTCTCGCGGATTTCGTCGTCGGTAGCGGGCACCCCCCTCGGATTGGACGGCCGGCGGTCTTGTCCTTGCGACTGCATCAGGAGTTGCGGCCGGTGGCCCGGCGGACGCGACGCTCCCGGGAGGCCCGGCGGGCGGGGGCGGGAAGTGCCTTGGTCTGCAGGAACTTCAGCGCCTGCACGTAGAGCAGGCTGGCCGGATTGCGAATGATGTCGGCGTCTCGCAGCGACTGAAGGAACTCGTCCGGGCCGTCGAAGTCGCGCATTCGGATGCGCACCGAGCCCAGACCCTGCGACACGTGGGCGTCTGAGCCGGCGCCACCCGGGATCCGGTACTTGGCGGCAAACCGGACCGCCTCCTCGTTGAACTCCGAGATGGCGATCCGCGGGTTGAACACCTCAATGGCATCGACGTCGTCGATCACGTCCAGCAGGTGCTCGTAGTCCGGCACCGAGTGCATACGGTCAAACGGATGGGGGACGTAGACCAGGCCGCCCTGGCGCCTGATCTCGGCGATCGTCTCCTGGAGGGTCATGCCCCGGGGGATCTTCTCCTCAATGAACAGCCCGATGACCTCGCCCTGCTCGGCGGTCTTGACCTCCTCGCCGACGATCACCTTGATCCCGCTCGCCTTGGCCCGGGCATCCAGGGCCCCGGAGATCTCGTTGTGGTCGGTGACGGCGATCGCTCCCAGCCCCCGGGCCTTGGCCTGGGCGAGCAGGACCTCCACCGGAGTGGCGCAGTCGCTGGAGTGGTCGGTGTGCATGTGGAGGTCGACGTCGATCAGCCGGCGGGACTCCAGGCGGGCCCGCAGCCGGGGATTGCCGACCGGGTCTCGGCGGCGGGCGCTGAGCCGCCCGTAGATCGTCTCCAGCTCGTCGGCCGCCCGCGGCCAGCCCAGCACCGGATCCAGCGCCTCGGTCGCCCGGGCGCGCTGCGCCGGCAGCTCCGGATCGGCGATCAGCCGCTGGAGGTGAGCGGTCAGGGTCTCGGCCTCCCCGGGCTCAAACATGAGCCCCCGCTCGCCATCGCCCAGCACCTCCTCATAGGCCGGCAGGCGCGAGGCCACGGGGAGAGCCCCGGCCCCGAGGGCCCGGATGAGCGCGGCCGGCGCCGACCGGTCGCCCTCGGAGGCGAACACGGCGATGTCGGCCCGGGCCAGGACCTCCGCCTCCGTCAGCTCGGCGGACTCCACAAACGTGATCCGGTCGCGCAGGCGACGGCTGAGGCTGGCCGGCGGTGCGGTCGGCCGGGGCGAGTAGATGGTGGCGTGCCAATCAAGCTGGGCCGGCAGGGCCCGCAGCGCGCGCAGGACCAGGCGCAGCGCGGCGCGCTCCTCGATGGCGAGCAGGACCAGTTCCGGGATGGGGTTGGCGGGGCGCCGGCGGGGCGGGTCGGCCCCCGGGGCCACGACGGCGTACTCCCCCGGGAAGAACCGCTGCAGGAGGTTGCGGGTGGCGGCGAAGCTGGCGGTCCGGGCGTCCATGCGGGCGAACAGCAGGCGGGACAGGGGTCCGGTCAGCTGGGTGGAGAGGACGCGCTCGGTGGGGGTGTGAAAGCTCCCCACATTGAGCGCCCGGGAGTGGCGCAGAGCGACACTGGAGGCGCTGGGGGCAAACGGCTCGTGGACGTGGACCACGTCCAGCGCCAGGGCGGTGAGCGCCTCCTCGATGGTGCGGGCCACGTCGACCGGCAGCGAGGCGGTCCGACGGCGGGCGGGGGCGAAGGGCAGCACCTCACCCACCCCCAGGACGCGCGCCTCGCCACCGGCGCCGTCCAGCAGTTCCTCAGGCCGGGAGCGCAGAATGCGGCGGGTGTCGCGGACGAGCCCCGGCGACTGGGAGGGAGCGATCACCAGGACGCGGTGCCCGCGGCGGGCCAGCTCCTCGGACACGCGGGCTACAAAGGCGTTGACCTCGTTGGCGGCCTCCCAGGCAAACGGGGTGACCTGAGCGATGGCCAGAGGCTGCGCCGGGGGCACGGCTGGGATTTTAGGCGCGTTTGCCGGGTAGTCCCCGGTGCAATGACTCAATTCGGCTACACCATGATGTGCGAACAGGCCCCGCCGGACCAGCTGGTGCGTGATCTCCAACAGGCCGAGGCGGCCGGCTTCGACTTCTCGGTCATCTCCGATCATTACCAGCCCTGGCTGGAGGAGCAGGGGCATTCCGGCTATGCCTGGTCGATCCTGGGCGCGGCGGCTCAGGCCACCAGCACCATCGGCCTCATGACCTACGTCACCTGCCCCATCCTCCGCTACCACCCGGCGGTGGTGGCCCAGAAGGCGGCGACGGTCCAGATCCTCTCCGGCAACCGGTTCCGGCTCGGGTTGGGGGCGGGCGAGAACCTCAACGAGCACGTCGTCGGCGACCGCTGGCCGGCGGTGGGCGTCCGCCACGAGATGCTGTCCGAGGCCGTCGACCTGATCGGCGCCCTGTTTGACGGCGACGGGCGGGTCAACTACCGGGGGCGCCACTTCGACGTCGAGCAGGCCAAGCTGTGGGACCTGCCGTCCGAGCGGGTGCCGATCGGCCTGGCCGTCTCCGGGCAGAGCTCCTGCCAGCTGGCCGGCAGCAAGGCCGACATCATGATCGCGGTCGAGCCGCGGGGCGAGCTGGTGGAGAAGTTTGAGGCGGCCGGGGGCGCCGGTCGACCGAAGGTGGGGCAGATCGCCCTCGCCTATGACACCGACAAGGATGCGGCGATCCGGCGGGCCCATGCGCAGTTCCGCTGGTTTGGCCTTGGCTGGAAGGTGAACGCCGATCTGCCCAACCCGGAGTCGTTTGACGCCGCCACCCAGTTCGTGACCCCGGACCAGGTGGCCGAGGCGCTGGGCTGCGGGCCGGACGTCGACGAGCATGTGGAGAAGATCAAGCCGTTCATCGACGCCGGCTTCACCGAGGTGGCCCTCGTCCAGATCGGGGCCGGCCACCAGGACGCGTTCATCGCCTGGGCCGAGAACGAACTCCTTCCGGCGCTCCGCTCGCTCTAACCACCAAAAACCTGAACAATGACGCTGAGGGCCGGGGCAGCCCCCAGCGGCTCGATTAGCTTGCGCGCGGTCTATCCAATCCAGGGGAGGTAGCTGTGCTTCGTCGTGCTCTTGTTCTGGGCGCCGTCGGCGTCCTGTGTGCGGTTGCCGGGACTCCGACACCTCGGTCTGCCTCAGCGACGCTCAGATCCAGGCGGAGGTGACCAAGGACATCCGGCAGAACGGGTGGACGGCGAACTCCAGCACCGAGTTCTTCATGTTCACCGCCAAGGGCATCGGCAGCTGCGACGGCAGCTCGTGTGCGTTCACCCAGTACTGCGCCTACCACAGCTGGATCGGCTCAGGGTCGACGGCCACCATCTACGCCAACATGCCCTACGCCGACACCGTGCCCTCGGCCTGCGACGCCGGCCAGCATCCCAATCACGATGATGCGGACGCCACCCTCAACGTCACCAGCCATGAGCACAGCGAGTCGATCACCGACGACCAGGGCAGCGCCTGGTATGACCGGCAGGGCAACGAGAACGGCGACAAGTGCGCGTGGAACTTCGGCACGGCGCTGGGCTCAACCGCCTACGGCGAGTACAACCAGGTGATCAACCGGCACGACTACTACCTGCAGCAGGAGTGGTCGAACCACAGCGCCGGCTGCGTCCAGCGCGGCATCTGATCTGAGGTGTGGATGCCGGCGGCCACCCGGGAGGGGCCGCCGGCATCGCAGCTCAGGATGGGGCGTCGATCGGCTCCGCGGCCGCCGGCGCATCTCCGCCGGTGGGAGCGGCCGCCCGGCGGGAGTACTGGGCGATGAACGCGTCGGTCAGCTCCCGGGCCTCCGAGTCGGGGCGCTGGTGCATCGGCGACTTCATCAGGTACGAGCTGGGACCGTCGAGCTGACCGGCCAGGCCGTGGTTCAGCGCCAGCTTGCAGCAGCGCACGGCGTCGGTGACGATTCCCGCGGAGTTCGGCGAGTCCCAGACCTCCAGCTTGAGCTCGGCGGTCAGCGGCACGTCGCCGAACGCCTGCCCCTCCAGCCGGATGTGGGCCCATTTGCGGTCGGTCAGCCATGGCACGTAGTCCGACGGGCCGACGTGGACGTCGTCGGCCGGGAGTTCGTGGCCCATGATGGAGGTCACGGCGTTGGTCTTGGAGATCTTCTTGGACTCCAGCCGCTCGCGCTCCAGCATGTTGTAGAAGTCCATGTTGCCGCCGACGTTGAGCTGCGAGGTGCGCAGCAGCTTGACCCCGCGGTCATGGAACAGACGGGCCAGCTGGCGGTGGACGATGGTGGCGCCCACCTGAGACTTGATGTCATCGCCGACGATCGGCAGTCCGGCCTTCTTGAACCGGTTGTTCCAGTAGTCCTCGCGGGCGATGAACACCGGGATGCAGTTCACAAAGCCGCAGCCGGCCTCCAGGATCTGCTCCACGTACCACTTGGTGGCCTGCTCGGAGCCGACCGGCAGGTAGGAGACGACGACGTCGGTGCGGGTCTCCTTGAGGACCTCCACGATGTCGGCGGTGGGGCCGGGAGCCTTGGTGATCTTCTCCGACAGGTACTTGCCCAGGCCGTCGTGGGTCATCCCGCGCATGACCTCGACGCCGAGGTGGGGCACCTCGGTGTCGAACTTCAGGGTGTTGTTCTGCCCGGCGAAGATCGCCTCTGACAAATCCTTGCCGACCTTGTCGGCGTCGATGTCGAAGGCTGCCGAGAACTCGATGTCACGCACGTGGTAGCCGCCGAGGTCGACGTGCATCAGCCCCGGGACCTGCTGGGTGGGATCGGCGTCCCGGTAGTAGTGGACGCCCTGCACAAACGAGCTGGCGCAGTTGCCCACGCCGATGATGGCGACGCGGACCTTGTCGTACTGGTGGCGGGAGAGCCCGTTACCGGAACTGGGGGTGGTGCTCATGGCTGCCTTTCTCACAAGGGTGTGTCTCATGTACCGCGGAAGCGATGGCCAGGTTACACACGAGGTAGACCGCCCGGTTTCCTCCGCGGCGAAGATGGGGTCGGCCGGGACGGTCAGGAAACCGATCGGTCCAGCGCCTCCCGGAGCAGGGCGGCGGCCATCGTCTGGGCCTCGGCGGCGGGCTCTGGCCTGTTCTGGACGACGACCTGAGCCGCTGCCCCGGCATAGAGGAGGGCCAGCCGCCGGGCCAGGCGCTCCGGATCCCGCGCGCCGGCGCCCCGGGCCAGGTCGGCCAGCTGCGCGGTGAACCGTCGCTGGTGCTCGGCGGCCACTCGGTGGGGCAGCCCGTCGGGCTCCGGCGCCTCGACAGCGGCGTTGACGAATGGGTCGCCGCGCAGGGGCCGGGCGTCGTCGATCAGCGCGGCAAACAGCTCCAGGAGCCGGGCCCTGGGGGCCAGATCGGTGCGGGCCAGGATGGCCTCCGGGGGATAGGCGGGATCGCCGGCAAATCCGGCGAGGTAGGCGGCCACCAGCTCGTCCTTGCCCGCGAAGTGCTGATACAGCGTCCGCTTGGACACGTGGGCGGCCGCGCACAGCTCGGCCACGCCCGTGGCATTGATCCCGCGGCGGCGGAACAGCTGGCGGGCCGCGGCCAGGATGCGGTCGCGCGCGCCGCGCGGGTCAGCCGGCGGCGCTGTTGAGCTGCTTGCGGACGTAGGCGATCCGCTGGACGACGGTGACCGCGCTCAGGACGGCGAGAACGTAGACGGCGGGAGCGAGCAGCGAGAAGTGGCCGATCGATGCTCCGCGGGCGAACACCAGGCCGATGGAGAGGATGACGACCCGTACCGGCCGGGTGGCCAGGCCGACCTTGCAGGCCACGCCGAGGGCCTCGGCGCGGGCCCGGGTGTAGGAGACCATGAGCGAGGCGAGCACGGCGACGACCACGGCGGCGACGGCAGCCTGATCATGGCGGGAGGCGAAGTAGGCCGCCACCGCGGCCAGCACGATGCCCTCCTCCAGGCGGTCCAGCGTGGAGTCCAGGAACGCCCCGAAGGGAGTGCCCTTGCCTGACATCCGCGAATAGCGACCGTCGAGCGTGTCCATGACCGAGCCGACGATGAACGCCATCCCGGCCAGGAAGAACATCCGGTCGACGATCAGGGCAGCGGCGGCCAGGTTGAGGAGGAACCCGGTGAGGGAGATGGCGTTCGGGGTCAGCCGGGACTCAATCAGCCGCTCCCGCATGAGCTCCTGGGTGGTCGGTCCCTCCCGGCGTGAGCGGGTGCGGCGCTGTCCGGGCGGACGCGGCCGCGCCGGTGGGCTCTGCTGTGCCATGCCGGACAAAGGCTATGGCACCGCCTCGCCGAACGCCCACACGTCGGTTCGGCCCCGGGTCGGCCGGGCCCGCGCCAGGGCGATGGCGCCTCCGGCGGTCACCGCTCCGAGCAGGATGTCGATCATGTAGTGGTTGCCGGTGACGATCACCACCAGGGCGATCACCAGCGGGTACAGCCACCACAGGACTCGGACCCAGCGCCGCGGGGTCAGGGCCGACATCGAGCAGCCGATGAGCAGCGCAAAGCAGACGTGCATGGAGGGGATGGCCGCGTAGGGATTGAGCAGGATCGATCCGGCTCCGCGCTCGGCGTCGATCCCGGTGAGCCGGCGGATGGGGTCGGCAAACCCCCACTGGGGCATGAGCCGAGGCGGCGCGGTGGGGTAGGCGGCATAGCCGACGAGGGCCACCGCCATGGCGATCAGCAGGGCGGTCCGGATTGCCGGATAAGCGTCGGGGCGGCGACGGTAGACGTAGGCCAGCGCGCCGAAGGTGACCACGCCGTGCGCATCCAGGTACATCCAGTCGGCGACGTGGACCAGCCACCGGTGGTGGAGCGCCCAGGCCTGGATGGCGGGTTCGACGAACAGGTGCAGGCGTCGCTCCAGGTCGATCACCCGGGTGGCATCGGCGGCGGCGTGGGCCGCATCGCCGTCGACCAGCCCCCGGACCAGCTCGTAGAGCAGATAGGCGCCGCCGAACATGAGCAGTTGGCGGGCGGCGTGCGCGCGACCGCGGGGAAGAAGGCGCGCCCTCACGGTGTCCGCTCCTCGGCGCATTTGCGCCGCGGCATCCTACCGGCGCCGGCGGCCCGCTCCGGCGGGCGTGCACCGCGGGGTCCGGGCCCCGATGCGCCCCGGCGCAAACCGGATCACCAGCCGGACCGCGCCGGCCCGGGTGAGCCGCAGGCGGGTGTCGTCGCCGGCCGGGGCCACGCAGCCGCTGCCCTGGGCCAGCGCCCAGTAGGGGGTGTACCGGACGCGGAGGAACACGGGTCCGGGGGCGGCGGCGACCAGGTCGACCGCGTCGGCCTCCAGCGCGGTGGCGGTGGCGGCGCCTGAGGCCAGCCGGGCGGCGTCGGCGACGGCGTAGACCCGCCAGTGGCGGGAGCGCATGACCAGGTGCAGGTAGGGCAGCCCCTGGCGGATCAGGGCCGCCTCGGCGCGCGCGGAGTCGTCAAGCGGCGCGTCGGCCAGCGCGACGAACCGGACAGCGCCCGCGCGCAGCCAGGCTGCGTAGGCGCTGGCGGTGAGCCGGCGCCGGGCGTAGAAGAGCGGATTGTCCGCGCGGTCCAGCTGACGCTCCCAGCCCCGGGCCAGGGGCTCGGAGCGCGCCACCCAGTAGGCCTCCCAATGGGAGCGGGTGAACGGGATCTCGGTGCGAAACACGCCCGGCTGTCGGTGCAGAAAGGCCAGTAGCGGCCGGTAGTAGGCCGCGGAGACCGAGGGGTCGCCGGCGGTGCCGGCGACGTCACGCACGGGGGCCTGCCAGCCCAGGTAGAGCAGCGGCAGCAGTGCGGCCACCAGCAGTCCCCGCCGGCGGGGCCACCAGGCGAGCGCGGCCACCGGGGCGGCGGCAAACGTACCCAGCCGGGCGATGTTGCTCCCCACCGGCGAGGGAACGAGGTAGCAGGCGACGCCGGCCACCAGGTAGACGGCGATCCCGGCGCGGAGCCGACCGTGGGTGCCGGGTAACAACGCCAGCCCGACGATCAGCAGTGGCAGGAGGGTGGAGAGGGCAAACGGCTCGGTTCCGCCCTCCGGGAACGCCACCGCCAGTACGCCGATCGCCATCAGCGCAACCCCGCCCACCGCCGCCGCCGGTACGGCTGACCAGGGCCGCCGCCGGCCCAGCTGGCTGGAAAGCGCACAGCCGCCCGCCGCCAGCGCGGCGAACAGGGCGGCCACCGGGCTGCACAGCCCGGCCACCGCGGCGAGCACGGCGGCGGGGACGGCCCGGCCGCGGTCCAGCAGCACGATGGCGCCGACCGCGGGCAGGCCGCCGAACGCCAGGGCGAGGCGCCCGGTGTACAGGTTGATGGCGATGGCCGCGGCGAACAGGACCGCACCCGGCCACGCATCCGGGCCGAAGTGGCGATGGGTGAGGCCCTCCAGCAGGGCGGCGGTGCCCACCCCGGCCAGCGCGGCGGCCAGTTGCGGGGTCAGGGCCGCCGACACCGCTGGAAACAGCAGGCTGTAGCCAGGCGTGGCGTGCCCGCCGTACCAGGCGTTGTCCCAGAGCACGAATCCGTGGGCGGCGAACAGCTGCGCCCGGAACAGGTGGGCGGCGAGGTCGAGGCTGGGCGGGGCGATCAGGACGTAGGCGGCGGCGAGAACGGCGGCCACCGCGGTGGGTGCCAGCCGGGACCACCGGTCGCCGAGGCCGAGCCGACATGCCGCCGCTGCCCGGCGTGCCGCCGCGACCGGGGTCCCCGCTGCCCGGGCCCCCGGTGCGGCCGTGGCCGTCATGCGGTCTCGGCGTCGCCGATGAAGTCGGCGAGCCGGCCGGCCAGTGCCGGCTGGTCCAGCCAGGGCCAATGGCCGGCCCCGGGCACGCGTTCCGCGGTCGCCGCCGGCAGGCGCCGGGCGTACTCGTCGGCAAACCGGGGGGCAATCCACGGGTCGGCCTCGCCCCACAGCACCAGCGCCGGGTGGGGGAGCTCGGACAGCCCGCGGCCGGCGGCGGCCAGCGCCTCGGCGTCGACGGAGCGGTGCAGGCGCAGGATCGCCCGCTGGGTCCCCTGATCGAACTGCTCCCAGACGGCCCGCACGCGATCGTCCGGCCAGGCGTCCGCGGTCTCGCTGCCCCCGCGCAGCCCCCGGGCCAGCGTCCGGCGGCTGAGTGAGCCCATGACCAGCTCACCCAGCCCGGGACGCCGCCACCAGCGGACGATCCGGGGCCAGGTGACGCCCTCGAGCAGCGGGACGGCATCGATGATCGCCAGTCGCTGCACCCGCTCCGGGTGCTGCTGGGCGAACACCAGCCCGGCGGCGGCACCCCAGCCGTGCCCCACGATCGTCACCCGGTCCAGGTCCAGGCCGCCCAGCAGGCCCTCAATGAAGCGGGCGTAGCCCGGCAGCGAGTAGTCGTAGTGTCCGGCCTTGCCCGAGCGGCCGAACCCCGGCAGGTCCGGGGCGACCCCGCCGGTGATGGCCAGCAGGTCACGCCAGTCGTCGGAGCTGGTGGGGACGCTGTGGAGGTACAGCACGTCGACGCCGGGATGGCGGCGGTAGAAGACGGGCATTCCGCCCACGTCGATGGTGTGCTCGTTCACGTCGGATCACCGGCCTGAGCGCCCTCCGGGCCGCGAGGATAACGTCCCGGCCCGGTGAGCACGGCAGCGGCCAACCCATCTCCCACCCTGTGCCTGGGCGAGGCGATCGTCGACCTCATCGGCGAGCGGTGGGTGGAGACGATGAGCGAGATAGAGCGGTTCGTGCCGCACTTTGGCGGGACAGTGGCCAACGTGGCGGTGGCCGCGGCCCGAGCCGGGATCGCCACCGCCCTGGTGGGAGGGGCCGGCGCCGACGAGTGGGGACACTGGTTGGCCGACCGCCTGGTCGCCGAGGGCGTCGATGTCAGCCACTTCGCTCTCCTGCCGGAGATCACCACCCAGCTGGCATTCGTCGCCGTCGACCACACCGGGGAGGCCCGGTATGAGCTCTACGGCGAGCCGACGCAGTCGCTGGCCCAGGCGGCGGGCGCGACCATCGAGGCGCTGGTGCACGGGGGCGCCGGCCTGCTGATCAGCTCCAACACGCTGGCCGGCGAGGCCGAGCGCGCGGTGACGATGCGTGCCCGGGAGGCGGCCCTGGCCCGGGGGTGCCCCCTGGTGTTCGACTGCAACCTGCGCCTGCACCGGTGGCCGTCGCCGGAGGTGGCCGCGGCCGCCGCGCGCGCCTGCGTGCCCGGCGCTCTGCTGGTGCGCGCCAATCAGGCCGAGGCCGAGCTCATGACCGGCGAGTCCGATCCCGAGCGGGCGGCGGTCAAGCTGTGCCGGGCCGGGACGCGGATGGCGGCGATTTCGCTCGGCGCCGGCGGCGCCATCCTCCGCGGTGAGATCCGGGTCGATGTCGCCGCCGTTCCCGCCCAGGTGCGCAGCACCATCGGCGCCGGGGACATGTTCACCGGGGTGCTGCTGGCCCGGCTGGCCGGTGGCGGCTGGTCGGCCGACGCGGCCGCGGCGGCGCTGGAGGACGCCGCCCGAGCGGCGGCGGCGGCCTGCGAGCATTGGGGGGCCCTTGACTGAGTCCGCGCTGAAGCCCTCAGGCTGGCGGCGGCCGCCGGCCCGACGGATCCGCGCGATCCGCGATCGGCTGCGCCAGGTCTACGGGATCCCCGGCTGGGGGGCCCACGGGCACCCGATTGCCGAGCTGGTGCTCACCGTCCTGTCTCAGTCGACCAACGATCGCAACCGGGATGTCGCCTACCTGCGGCTGCGAGAGCGGTTCCGTGGGGATGTCTGGCGGGAGGTCCGGGACGCGCCGGTTGACGAGGTGGAGGAGGCAATCCGCCCGGGGGGCATCTCCAAGGTCAAATCGGCCCGGATCAAGTCGATCCTGCAGGCGATCAGCGACACCGCCCCGCAGGGTGAGCTCTCGCTGGATTGGCTGTCCCAGCTGTCGGTGGCCGAGGCCCAGGCCTATCTGACCTCCCTGCCCGGCGTGGGGCGCAAGACGGCCGCCTGCGTGTTGCTGTTCGCCTTCGGGATGCGCGACATCCCGGTCGACACCCACGTCTCCCGGGTGGGCACGCGGCTGGGCCTGTTTCGGCCCGGGGCCTCGTTTGTGGAGATGCACGACGACATGCTGGCCATCACCCCGCACGGCCAGGAGCTGGAGTTCCACATCAACCTGCTGCGCCACGGCCGGCGCACCTGCCATGCCCGCCGGCCGGCATGCGCGGCGTGCGCGTTGGCTCGGATGTGCCCCAGCGCCTTCAGCATGTAGCCGAGGTCCGGCGGGCGAGGACGCCGAGCGGTGCCCACGGGCGTTGCGCGGCAACATAAATCTGCTACTCTCGCACTCAGATTTTTGTAACCGCAAGGGAGCAGACAAGAACCATGGGAAAGACAATCGGAATCGACCTCGGCACGACCAACAGCTGTATGGCCGTGCTGGAGGGTGGCGAGCCGACGGTCATCGAGAACGCCGAGGGTGGTCGGACGACCCCGTCGGTGGTGGCGTTCACCAGCGGTGGTGAGCGGCTCGTCGGCACCGTCGCCAAGCGCCAGGCAGTGACCAACCCGCAGAACACGGTGTTCTCCATCAAGCGCTTCATGGGCCGTAAGGAGGCCGAGGTGCGCGAGGAGGAGGCGATCGTGCCCTACAAGGTCGTCTCCGGCCCGGGCGGTGACGCCCGCGTGGAGGCGGCCGGCAAGCAGTACTCCCCGCCGGAGATCTCGGCGATGATCCTCGGCAAGCTCAAGGCCGACGCCGAGGCCTACCTGGGTGAGCCGGTCGACTCGGCCGTGATCACCGTCCCGGCCTACTTCAACGACGATCAGCGCCAGGCGACCAAGGACGCGGGCAGGATCGCCGGACTGGACGTCAAGCGGATCATCAACGAGCCGACCGCGGCCTCGCTGGCCTACGGGCTGGACAAGGAGTCCGACCAGACCATCTTGATCTTCGACCTCGGTGGCGGCACGTTCGACGTGTCGGTGCTGGAGATCGGCGACGGCGTGTTTGAGGTCAAGGCGACCGCCGGCGACAACCACCTGGGCGGCGACAACTTCGACAAGACGGTCGTGGACTGGCTGGTCAAGGAGTTCCGGGCCTCCCAGGGCATCGACCTGGCCGCCGATCCGATGGCGCTGCAGCGGCTCTACGAGGCCGCCGAGAAGGCCAAGATCGAGCTGTCGACGACGCAGGAGACCCAGATCAACCTGCCGTTCATCACCGCTGACGCCAGCGGGCCCAAGCATCTGGACATGCGCCTCACCCGCGCCAAGCTCAACGAGCTGACCGCCGACCTGCTGGACCGCACGGTCGCCCCGGTCCGCCAGGCGCTCGACGACGCCAAGGAGAAGGGCGCAGCCACCATCGACCACGTCGTCCTGGTCGGCGGCATGACCCGTATGCCGGCCGTCCAGGAGAAGGTCAAGGAGCTGACCGGTAAGGAGCCGCACCGCGGCGTCAACCCGGATGAGGTCGTCGCCGTGGGCGCCGCCATCCAGGCCGGCGTGCTCGCCGGAGATGTCAAGGACGTCCTCCTGCTCGACGTGACCCCGCTGACGCTGGGGATCGAGACCAAGGGCGGCGTCATGACCAAGCTGATTGAGCGCAACACCACCATCCCCACCCGCAAGTCCGAGGTGTTCAGCACCGCGGAGGACAACCAGCCGAGCGTGGAGATCCACGTCCTGCAGGGCGAGCGGGAGATGGCCAGCTACAACAAGTCGCTGGGCAAGTTCCAGCTGACCGGCATCCCGCCGGCGCCCCGGGGCATCCCGCAGATCGAGGTCGCCTTCGACATCGATGCCAACGGCATCCTCAACGTGTCCGCCAAGGACCTGGGCACCGGCAAGGAGCAGAAGATCGAGATCCGCTCCGGCTCCGGGCTCTCCGACGACGAGATCAAGCGGATGGTGACCGACGCCGAGGCCCACGCCGAGGATGACCGCAAGCAGCGCGAGCTCGCCGAGGCCCGCAACAACGCCGAGAACGCGGCCTATCAGGCCGAGCGCCAGCTCACCGAGCTGGGCGAGTCGGTCGACGCGGCCTCCAAGGATCAGATCCAGGCGGCCATCAAGGACGTTCGGGACTCGCTGACGTCGAGCGACGCGGAGGAGATCAAGAACAAGACCGAGGCGCTGCAGTCCTCGTTCCACAAGGTCTCCGAGGCGATGTACCAGCGCGCCCAGGAGCAGGCGGCCTCCTCCGGCGCGGACGGCTCGGCCACCAACGGTGCCGCGTCCGGCAACGGCGCCGGCGCCGAGGAGGATGTGGTCGACGCCGAGGTTGTGGACGAAGGGAAGTAATCGATGCCCGCGGATCCCAGTAAGGCCCGCGAGGACGGGGCCACCAACCCTGCTCCGGAGGCGCCTGAGGCCGACCTGCCTCAGGCGCCCCCCGGCGCGCCGGAGGGTCACGACGGCGGGGGCCCCCGGCCCCCGGTCCCGCCCCCCGGGACCGTGCCTCCAGCCGGGGCGCAGCCCGTAGCGGAGCCCGCCCCCGCGGCGGCCCAGGCCCCCGAGCCGGAGCTTGCGGCCGAGCCAGCCCAGCCCGCCGAGCCCACGGGTGCGTCCCTGGAGCTTGACGCGCTGGCCGCCAAGGCGCAGAAGGCCGACGAGTATCTGGCGCTGGCCCAGCGGACGCAGGCCGACTTCGAGAACTACCGCCGCCGGGCTGCTCGTGAGGCCAAGCTGGCGCAGGAGCGGGGCGCCGCCAAGCTGGCGCTGGAGCTGCTGCCGGCCATCGACAACCTGGAGCGAGCCCTGGCCCATGCTGACGACGCCGAGGCGTCGGCCGACGGCAACGGCACCCAATCTCTGGTGGCCGGCATCAAGCACGTTCACTCAGATGTGGTGGCGGCGCTCAAGCGAGCCGGAATCGAGCGCTACTCGCCGGAGGGCGAGCGGTTCGATCCCCAGTTCCACGAGGCGGTCGCCCAGCAGCCGGTGGAGGGCACCGAGCCCGGCGTCGTGGTGGAGGTCTTCCAGCGCGGCTATCGGATCGGTGACAGCGTCGTGCGCCCCGCGCGCGTCGTCGTCGCCGGATGACCCAGGTGAGGGGCGATGGCTGATCGGCCTGACTACTACAAGACCCTGGGGGTCGGCAAGAACGCCTCCGACGAGGAGATCAAGAAGGCGTATCGCAAGCTGGCCCGCCAGTACCACCCGGACCGCAATCCGGGCGACAAGAAGGCCGAGGAGCGCTTCAAGGAGATCTCCCAGGCGCACGACGTCCTCTCGGATCCCGACAAGCGCAAGGCCTATGACCGGGGCGGCATGCTCGGCGGGTTCGGCATGCCCGGCGGCTTTGACGCCAGCAACCTGGGCGGCAACTTCTCCGACATCCTGTCCAACCTGTTTGGGGGCGGAAATGGACCCGGGCGGGGTCCGGCGGGAGCCGGCGGAGTCCGCGGCGGCCGACCCCGGCCCCAGCGCGGGCGCGATCTGGAGACCGAGGTCTCGCTGACCTTTGAGCAGGCCGTCAACGGGGCCCAGGTGCCGCTGGCCGTGCCCACCTCCCAGCCCTGTCCCACCTGCAACGGCACCGGCGCCAAGCCGGGGACCACGCCCCGGATCTGCCCGGTCTGCAACGGCCGCGGTCTGGAATCCCAGAGCCAGGGCATCTTCTCCATGTCCCAGCCGTGCTCCAACTGCCACGGGTCCGGCACCGTGATCGACAACCCGTGCCCCACCTGTCAGGGATCGGGAGCCCAGCGCTCCATCCGGCGCATGCGGGTCAACATCCCGGCCGGGGTGCGCGACGGCAGCCGGATCCGGCTCGCCGGCAAGGGCGAATCGGTTCCCGCCCAGCCCGCGCCCGGTCAGACCGGGGGCGGCCAGCCCGGCCCGCCCGGCGACCTGTTCGTGATCACCCGGGTGGCCGAGTCGCCGGTGTTCAGGCGCAGCGGCGACAACCTGGAGGTGGAGGTTCCCCTCACCATCCCTGAAGCCCTGCAGGGTGCGGTGATTGAGGTTCCGACGCTCAACGGCTCCAAGCGTCTGCGGGTTCCGGCCGGCACCCGCCATGGCACCGTCCAGCGCCTGCGCGGCGAGGGCCCGCCCCGGCTCGGTGGCAAGGGCCATGGGGACATCCACTACCGGTTCGTGCTCGAGGTGCCGGCGTCGCTGTCGCCGGAGCAGTCCGAGGCCGTCGACCGGCTGTCGAAGGTGATGAACGGCAACCCGCGGGAGCGGCTGTTCGCCGCCGCGGGGGGAGGTGAGTGATGGCCACCAGGCGGATACGCACCACCACCACCCGGGTGGAGGTGTCCTCAGACCGCGGGGTGTTCATGATCTCGGTGGCTGCCGAGCTGGCCGAGATGCACCCCCAGACACTGCGGATGTACGAGGCGCGGGGGCTGATCGAGCCCAAGCGCTCGCCCAAGGGAACTCGGCTGTACTCGCAGAAGGATGTCGACCGCCTCCGCCGCATCCAGGAGATGACCGCCGAGCTGGGGATGAACCTGGCCGGGGTGGAGCGCGTGTTTGAGCTGGAGCAGCAGCTGGAGGCGATGTCGCGCAAGGTGGCGGCGCTCCAGAAACGAGCCGACGAGCTGGCCGGCGAGGTCAAGCGGTTGGAGGCCCTGCGCCGTGAGCTGCGGGCCGAGATCGTCCCGTACGTGCGCGGCGGCGAGCTGGTCCGCCATGCCGATCTGCGCCGGTTCGGGGTCGGTGGCCGCTCCGCCGGGCCCGCGGGCTCCGGGTCCGGGCTCTGCGGGCTCTGCGGGCTCTGCGGGCTCTGCGGGCTCCGGATCCTCCGGGGGCGGACCCCGGCCCGAGGTGCTCTAGTCCCGCCGGGACCGCGACCGCACCTCCGGCGGGTGTGGCGTGTTGGTTATGCAACGATCCGTGAGGATCGCTGCCGCCCGCCCAGTCCGGCCCGCGCCGGAACCCGCCGCGCGCGGACGCAGATACGACGGCAAACGACTCGGAAGACGGCATTTGAGCATGAAGAGCTGGGGACGGGGGCAGAGGTTCCTCCGCGCCGCGACGCTGGCGTCGATCGTCTGCGTCGGCGCGTTGGCCTGGGCTGCCACTGTCGCCGGTGTTCCCACCGCCCGCGCCGCCTCCCCCACCCCAGGCGCCACCTGGACCGGGTTGGCGGCGCCGAACGGCACCATCTCGCTGGTCCTGCCGCTGCGGGCTGACCTGGCCGGACTGGAGCGGTTCGCCGGCGCCGTCTCGGATCCCGGTTCGTCCCAATATGGCCACTACGCGCCGGTGGCCGTGCTGGCCCGCCGCTTCGGCGCCTCCGCCGCCGCCCGGGCGCGGGTGACCCGCTATCTGCGGGCCGGGGGCGCCACCTCGGTGAAGATCGACGTCACCGGCCTGTTCGCCGACGCCACCATGCGGATCGGGCAGGCCCAACGCCTGTTCGGCACCTCGCTGTCGCGGTACCGGACGGCCCGGGCCACCCGGTTCGTGGCGCCCTCGGCTCCCACCCACATCCCGGCCGCGCTGCGGTCGGCGGTCACCGGGGTGGTGGGATTGGACACGCAGCCGCTGTTCAGCCACTCGCCGGTATCGCGGTCCGGGGCTCAGTGGGCTCACACCGCCGCGGTCTGGCCGGCGGCCACCGCCGCGTCCGGGTACCCCCAGCGGACCGGGACCGCCAGCGGCTGCGGCGCGGCCGTCTCGCAGTCGGGGTTCACGCCCAACCAGTACCTGAACGCCTACGGATATGCCCCGCTGCAGGGCGCCGGCCTGCGCGGGCAGGGCGAGCGGGTGGCGCTGATCGAGATCGACGGGTTCAAGTACTCCGATCTCAAGCACTTCGCCGGCTGCTTTGGCCTGTCGATTCCCGCCATCAACGGCTTCGGTGTCGGCCTGCGGCGCCCGCTGGCCCCGGGGGGCGAGAGCACCCTGGATCTGGAGGTGCTCGATGCCGCCGCGCCCGGCCTGAAGGCCGTCGACGTCTACGAGTCGCGGCCGAGCGCCGTCGACGTGCTGCGCTCGCTCACCGCCCCTCTGTCCCGCGGTGCCACCAAGCCGGACGTGATCTCGGCCTCCCTGGGCTCATGCGAGCCGGCCACCCTGGAGACGATCGGCTATTCCGGCCTGCGCATGGTGGAGGGGTCGCTGGCCCTCGCCGCCTCCAGCGGGATCTCGGTGCTCGCCTCCAGCGGCGACGACGGCTCCTCGGCCTGTCTGGATCCCTCCGGCCGGCCGCTGCCCGGGCTGGCGGTCAGCTACCCGGCCTCCTCGCCCTGGGTGACCGGGGTGGGCGGGACCAACGTCTCGCTCAACCCGGCCAATCAGATCGTCGGCCAGGAGGTGTGGAACGACGCCCCGCTGGTGGTGGCCGCCGGCGGGGGTGGCCTCAGTGATCTGTTCCGGCGGCCCGGATACCAGGCGGGAACCGTCGGGCCCAACCGACGCGCCGTGCCGGACGTCTCAATGCTCGCCGACGTGGCCCCGGGCTATGAGATCTACTGCACCGCCTCCAGTGCCTGCGTGACGGGCAAGCAGGACAATCCGTGGACCCAGGTGGGCGGCACCAGCGCCGCTGCGCCCCTGCTCGCCGGCGGCCTGGCCCTCATCGATCAGGACCTGCGGGTTCACCGCCAGGAGAACGTTGGGCTGGCCAATCCGCTCCTGTACAGGGCCGACCACCTGCCGCAGGGCGCCTCGGCCCTCGCCGACATCGTGGCGGGCGGCAACGACCTGGGCAACAGCATCAGCGGCAAGCCGTTTGGCTGCTGCACCGCCGGGTCGGGGTTTGACGACGCCTCCGGGCTGGGCAGCGTCAACCTGGCGGGCCTGGCGGCGATCGCCCAGACGGTGGTGCCCAGGTTCGCCAACGTCGGCCTGTCCGTGCCCCGCCAGCGGCATCCGGTGGCCAGCCGCCGGCTGGTGGTGCGTGTCTCCTGCTCCGGGCGCTGCCTGGTCGGTGCCTTCGCCCAGATTCAGCTGGGCCGCTCGCGCCGCCGGATCACCGAGAAGTCCTCGGCCTACCTGTTGCGCAACCGGGGGCGCCGGACGGTCACCATCCCGCTCTCGTCGGCCGTGCGGCGCCAGTTGCAGTCGGCCCTGGCTCGTCACCAGCGGGTCACCGCCACCGTCTACGGCGCGCTGCTGGATCCGACCGGGATCGTCGGCGCCCGCACGCGGGCCGTCAGCCTCCGCATCCTGCGCTGAGCCGGGCTCGCCTCCCCGGGCCAGGCGCCCCCTCTCACCCGGCTCCCGCGGGCCCGATCTGAGCGTGGGCTTTGCATCTGGGCGAAACCATGCGATAATCTTAGTCAGCAAGACTTAGATTTCGCTTCGACCACTGAGATTTCGCACATGCAACCAGACCGCTTCACCATCAAGTCCCAGGAGGCGCTACAGGCCGCTCAGCGGCTGGCCGAGGAGCGCCGCAACCCCCAGACGCTGCCTGAGCATCTGCTCGCCGTCCTGTTGGAGCAGGACGGCGGCGTGGTCGCACCGGTGCTCCGCAAGCTGGGCGTGGAGCCGGCGGCTGTCCGGCAGGCGCTGAGCACTCCGCTGGAGGCGCTGCCCAAGGTGACGACGTCAGGCGGGCCGGAGCCGGCCGGCGGGTCCTCGGAGCTGGTGCAGATCCTGCGCACCGCCGAGAACGAGATGCGGGAGCTGCGCGACGAGTACGTCTCCACCGAGCATCTCCTGCTGGCCCTGGCCGCCCATCCCGGTGGCGCGGGCGAGGCCCTGCGCTCCACCGGCGCCACCCGTGAGGAGCTGATCAAGGCACTGACCGAGGTCCGAGGCTCGCATCGGGTCACCGATGAGAATCCGGAGGAGAAGTTCCAGGCGCTGGAGAAGTACGGCCGTGACCTGACCGAGGCGGCCGCCCAGGGCAAGCTGGACCCGGTCATCGGCCGCGACGACGAGATTCGCCGCGTCATCCAGGTCCTGTCTCGCCGGACCAAGAACAATCCGGTCCTCATCGGCGAGCCCGGCGTCGGCAAGACGGCGATCGCCGAGGGGCTGGCTCAGCGCATCGTCTCCGGCGACGTCCCGGAGGGCCTGCGGGACCGCCGGGTGGTGGCGCTGGACATCGGCGCCCTGATCGCCGGCTCCAAGTACCGCGGGGAGTTTGAGGACCGTCTCAAGGCGGTGCTCAAGGAGATCGGCGACGCCGAGGGCACGGTGATCCTGTTCATCGACGAGCTGCACACCATCGTGGGGGCCGGCGCGGCCGAGGGCGCGGTCGACGCCGCCAACCTGCTCAAGCCGATGCTGGCCCGCGGCGAGCTGCGGGCGGTGGGCGCCACCACGCTGGACGAGTACCGCAAGCACATCGAGAAGGACGCCGCCCTGGAGCGGCGCTTCCAGCCCGTCTACGTGGGCGAGCCCAGCCTGGAGGACACCATCGCCATCCTGCGCGGGCTCAAGGAGCGCTACCAGGTGCACCACAAGGTGCGCATCCAGGACTCGGCGCTGGTGGCCGCAGCCACGCTCAGTCAGCGTTACATCGCTGACCGGTTCCTGCCGGATAAGGCGATCGACCTCGTGGACGAGGCCGCCTCGCGCATCCGCATGGAGATCGACTCCAAGCCCACCGAGATCGACGAGGTCGACCGGCACATCATGCAGCTGGAGATCGAGCTGCAGTCGCTCGGCGACGATGACGATCCGGGAACCGTGGCCCGGCGCCAGCAGCTGGAGCGCACGCTGGCCGAGGAGCGTGAGCGCTCGGACGGGATGCACGCGGAGTGGCAGCGTGAGAAGGAGTCGCTGACGGCCGTGGCCGACATCCAGGAGCGCCTGGAGCAGGCGCGCATCGAGCTGGAGCGCGCCCAGCGCGAGTCTGACTTCGGCCGGGCGGCCGAGCTGCAGTACGGCACCATCCCGGAGCTGGAGAAGCAGCTCACGGCCGCCGAGTCCGAGCAGTCAGAAGCGGGCTCGGCTCCCCAGTTCCTCAAGGACGTCGTCGATGCGGATGACGTGGCCGAGATCGTGGCCAAGTGGACCGGCGTGCCCGTGTCCCGGCTGCTGGAGGGCGAGATCGAGAAGCTGGTCCACATGGAGGAACGCCTGCACCAGCGGGTCATCGGTCAGGACGAGGCGGTGAGCGCGGTGGCCAGCGCCCTGCGCAGGTCCCGAGCGGGGCTCCAGGATCCGGACCGGCCGATCGGCACCTTCCTGTTCCTCGGGCCCACCGGCGTGGGCAAGACCGAGCTGGCCCGGGCGCTGGCCGAGTTCATGTTCGACACCCAGGATGCGATGGTCCGCATCGATATGTCGGAGTACATGGAGAAGCATGCGGTCTCCCGGCTGGTGGGCGCGCCTCCCGGTTATGTCGGCTACGAGGAGGGCGGTCAGCTGACCGAGGCCATCCGCCGCCGGCCGTACTCGGTGGTGCTCCTGGACGAGATCGAGAAGGCCCATCCGGACGTGTTCAACACCCTGTTGCAGGTGATGGACGATGGACGGCTGACCGACGGTCAGGGCCGCACCGTCTCGTTCAAGAACACGGTGCTGATCATGACCTCCAACCTCCCGGGCGGGCGGGCCGGCGTGGAGGCGAGCTTCAAGCCGGAGTTCGTCAACCGTCTGGACGACATCGTCGAGTTCGACCCGCTCAGCCGGGAGCAGATCGGCGAGATCGTCGATCTCCAGGTGGCCCGCGTCGTGGAGCGCGTCCGGGAGCGGGAGATAGAGATCCAGCTGACCGACGAGGCCCGGACCCTGATCGGCAACCTCGGCTACGACCCCACCTACGGAGCGCGGCCGCTCAAGCGCGTCATCCAGAAGCGCCTGGTGGATCCGCTCGCCCTGGCCATCCTGGAGGGCCGGTTCGCCGCCGGCGACACGGTGCGGGTCGACGCTGCGGAGGGCGAGCTGGTGCTGGAGAAGGCCGACGTCGGCGAGACGGCGGCGGCCGTCTGATTCAGCCCGGTGAAGCGGGGGCAGCCCGTGCTGGTCCAGCCCGTGCTGGTCCAGCCCGGCTGCCCCTCTGGGTGCGCGGGTCATCTCCGGATGTAACCGATCTCGCGAGCGGTCAGGTGCGGCGACTCGCAGCGATGGCGTCCGCACGGGTACACCCGGCCGCCGGGGCCGGTGTGGAAGTGGACGTCCTCGGTGGGCGTCGCGTCAGCGCGCAGGGCGCGCCGGAGTGATGCGCCGATCTTCAGGCTCATCCGGTGCTCCTTTCGGTCTGGGGGTAGATCCCCGCTACCACCGCTGTCGGCGGCGACGACGGACGGGTTGGCCACATCTTGCATACAAGCTGTTCCTCTCCGTTATCCAAACCCCACCCCGATCCGGTTAAGAACCTGTCACCCAGTCTGCGTCCTGCACTTCCCGCCCGTCCGGGCTTCGTTCGCCGTTCCAGCTCCGCCGCCCACGCCTACCAGGTGGCCAAGGCGCGGCTGCTGGACGGCTCCTGGGAGCCGGGTACCCTGCTGAGCGAGAACGAGCTGGCCAAGGAGCTCGGCATCAGCCGGACGCCCGTGCGGGAGGCGTTTCTCCAGCTGGAGGCCGAGGACCTGCTGGATCTCTATCCCCGCCGGGGCGCGCTGGTCAAATTGATCTCCCCGTCGGAGGCCGACGACGTGCTGGAGGCCCGCCTGCTGATTGAGACCCACTGCGCCGCCCGGGTGGCCGGCGGCGACGGAGCGGTGGTGCCCGCGTTGCGCGCCTCGGTGGCCGAGCAGGAGCAGGCCCTGCGTGAGGGGGCGACGCTGTTCGTGATCGCCGACCGGGAGTTTCATCGCCTCGCGGTGGCGGCCAACGGCAACGACCTGCTCACCCGCCAGTACGACGCCCTCCGGGATCGCCAGCAGCGGATCGCGGTCTCCGCGGTGGCCCGGGACACGGTCCGGATCGCCCAGTTCATCGTCGAGCACGGCGCCATCACCGAGGCGATTGCGGCGCACGACGCCGACCTGGCGGCCGACCGGGTGGCGGCTCATCTGCGCCGGGCCAACGAGCTGGCCCGCCGCTCCCGCCCCTAGCACGGTGTTGGGGGCGCTGCCGGGCTATTCGATCAGGTACAAGTGGGGCTGTCCGCCGTCTACCGCGCAAGGAGGAGCCAGGTGCCGACCTACATCATGCTCACGACGCTCAACCCGGAAGGGGTCCAGACGATCAAGAACAACCCGGCGCGCATCCGCGAGGTCAACAAGGAGGTGGAGCAGCTGGGGGCCACCGTCAAGGCGCAGTGGGCCACACTGGGCGAGTTTGACTTCATCAACGTGATTGAGGCTCCCGATGAGCAGACGATCGCCCGGGTCTCGCTGGAGCTGAGCTCCCGCGGCACCGGCCGCTACGAGACGCTGGTGGCCATTCCGATCGACGACTTCATCGGCGCCATCTGATGGCCCGCCGGTGCGTGGGCGGACGGGGCGGGCGGTGACCCGGGTCCTCGTCCTTGGGGGCGGGGCGCGGGAGCACGCCCTCGTCCAGGCGCTGCTGCGCTCGCCGCGGGCGCCGGAGGTGATCTGCGCGCCCGGCAACGTGGGGATCGCCCGCCAGGCCCGCGTCCTGCCGCTGGACCCCAGCGACGCCGGTGCCGTCGTCGGGGCCGCCCGGGAGCTGGAGGCCGATCTGGTGGTGGTCGGCCCCGAGGCGCCGCTGGTGGTCGGCATCACCGACGCCCTGGCCGCGGCCGGGATCCGATGCTTCGGCCCCTCGGCCGCGGCCGCCCGGCTGGAGGGCTCCAAGGCGTTCTGCAAGGAGATCATGGTGGCCGCCGGGGTCCCGACCGCCGAGTACACGGTCGTCACCGACGTGGAGGCGGGAATGGCGGCCATCGGCCGCTACCCCGTGGTGATCAAGGCCGACGGGCTGGCCGCCGGCAAGGGCGTGATCATCGCCCCGGATGAGTCCGCGGCCCGGGCGGCCCTGGAGGACCTGCTCGTCGGCCACCGCTTCGATACCACCCGGGTGCTGGTGGAGGAGCACCTGGCCGGTGAGGAGCTGTCGCTGCTGGCGATCTGCGACGGCGTCACCGCCCTGCCCCTGGCCTCCGCCCAGGACTACAAGCGGATCTACAACGGGGACCTGGGCCCGAACACCGGTGGCATGGGCTCCTACTCACCGGTGCCCACCGTCGATGAGGCGCGGGCCCGGGAGATCTGCGCCGTCGTGCACCAGCCGGTCCTTGACGTCATGGCCCGGCGGGGCACCCCGTTCCACGGCGTGCTCTACGCCGGGCTGATGATGACCGACGACGGTGCCCGGGTGCTGGAGTTCAACGTCCGGTTCGGCGACCCGGAGACGCAGGCGATCCTGCCGCGCCTGCAGAGTGACCTGCTGGAGCTGCTGGAGGCCGCCTGCCGGCCGGGCGGGCTGGCCGCCGTGCCCCCGCCCCGCTGGGCGCCGGAGATGGCGGTCACCGTGGTCCTGGCCAGCGCCGGCTACCCGGAGTCGTTCTCCAGCGGCGATGTCATCTCCGGGTTGGACAGGGTCCGGCCCGATGTGTTCGTCACCCATGCCGGGACCGGCCGCTCACGGGACGGCGATGTGGTCACGGCCGGGGGCCGGGTGCTCAGCGTCACCGCGCTGGGGGCCGAGGCGGCGGCGGCCCGCGCCGCCGCATATGCTGCAGCCGACATGATCCGCTTTGATGGGAGGCAGATGCGCCGCGACATTGCTCTGAGGGCCGTCCGATGATGAGTTCACGTGAGGAGCCGGAGCTGAGCCCGGTACCGGCCGCCGGGGACGAGCCGGCGACGCCCGAGGGGGCCGCGATGGCCGAGACCGCGGCCGAGATCCAGGAACTGGATGTCGATGCCCCCCGGGTGGCGATCCTGATGGGCTCCAAGAGCGACCTGTCGGCGATGGAGCGGGCCGAGCAGGAGCTCACCGAGCGCGGCATCCGGTCCGAGACCCGGGTCATGTCGGCCCACCGCGAGCCCGATGTCGTCTCCGACTATGCCCGCAACGCGCACCTGCGCGGGATCAAGGTGATCATCGCCGGCGCCGGGCTGTCCGCGGCCCTGCCGGGAGTGGTCGCCGCCCATACCGATCTCCCGGTCATCGGCGTGCCGCTGACCAGCCGAACCTCGGTGGCCGGCGGGCTGGACGCCCTGCTGTCGATCTCGCAGATGCCGCCGGGGGTGCCGGTGGCCTGCGTGGGCGTCGACAACGCGCGCAACGCGGCCGTGCTGGCCGCGCGCATTCTCAACATCTGACGGTCGGGCTGGGCCCCGCCACCCCGGCCGGCACGCCGGCCCTCAGGCCGGGCGCGTCAGATCCTGGATGTACTGGGCCATGACGGCCGCCAGGTTGCGCTGCTGCCGGGTGACGTCCTGCGTGTCCCCCACCTGCGGAGCAGACTGATCACGTCTCATATGCTTCCTCGCAATGCTCCGTTGTACGATGCCCATCGAACAATAGCAGTTCGTACGAGGGACGTCGTACAAAGGTCTCAGGGGTTCCTACAATGAAAGGACAATGACGACGCACGGAACAGACACGATCGCTCATCCCGCCCGCGAAGATCTGGAGCTCGGCGCTGTGCTTCACGCGCTCAGCGACCCCGTGCGGTTGAGGATCGTCGCGGAGCTCGCGCGCAGCGAGGGCGAGTCCACCTGTGGGAGCTTTGCCCTCCCGGTGACCAAGTCGACCTGCACCCACCACTTCAAGGTGCTGCGGGAATCCGGCCTGATCCAGCAGCGTTCCCAGGGCACCACCCGGTTGAACCGGCTGCGCCGGGAGGACATTGAAATGCGCTTCCCGGGCCTGCTGGAGACCGTCCTGCGAGCCGCCGAGCAGGCCGGGACCGATGCCGCCGCCCAGGCGGCCGGCGATGCCAAGGACGCCGGAGCGGGTCCGGCCACCACCGAGTACAAGCTCAACCAGGCCGCGACCGCGCGCGCCGTCGCGTAGCGCCGCCCGTCAGTTGATCCCGCGTTACACCCGCCGGGAGCTGGCCGAGGCGTGGTCTGACCAGGCCCGGTTTGAGGCCATGCGCCGGGTGGAGGTGGCGGCCTGCGAGGAGATGGCGGGGCCG
Organism: uncultured Solirubrobacteraceae bacterium; assembly: GCA_963753235.1. Lineage (GTDB taxonomy): Bacteria > Actinomycetota > Thermoleophilia > Solirubrobacterales > Solirubrobacteraceae > Palsa-465. The sequence goes on from CAVWBJ010000004.1 coordinate 1,171,573, forward strand.
ACCGAGGAGGAACTGGCGGCAATCCGCGCCGCCACGTTCACCGTGGAGGCAATCGATGAGCGCGAGAAGGTCACCGACCATGACACCGCCGCGTTCGTCGACGTGCTCTCGGAGTCGGCCGGGTCGGCCGGGCGCTGGATCCATTACGGCCTGACCTCCAGCGACGTCCTGGACACCGGCCTGGCGCTGCAGATCAAACAGGTGGCCGAGCTGGTGCTGCCGGACGCGCGCCGGCTGGTGAAGGCGCTGGCGACCCAGGCCCGCGCGCACAGCGAGACGCTGTGCGTGGGCCGGACCCACGGCATCCACGCCGAGCCGACGACGTTTGGCATCAAGCTGGCCGGGTTTGCCTTTGAGGCGCATCGCAACGCCGAGCGGCTCCAGCGCGCCTTCGCCCAGGCGGCGGTGGGGGCGGTGTCCGGCGCCGTCGGCACCTACTCGGCGACCTCCCCGGAGTTTGAGACCCGGGTTCTGGCCCGGCTCGGGCTGGAGGGCGAGCCGGTCTCCACCCAGGTGGTGGCCCGCGACCGCCACGCCGAGCTGTTGCAGGCGATCGCCCTGGCCGGCGCCGGGCTGGAGCGGTTTGCCACCGAGTTGCGCCACCTGGCCCGGACCGAGGTCGGCGAGGTCCGTGAGCCGTTTGGCCGCGGCCAGAAGGGCTCCAGCGCCATGCCCCACAAACGCAACCCCATCAAGTCCGAGCAGGTGGCCGGCCTGGCCCGGGTCCTGCGCGGCAACGCGGCGGCGGCGGTGGAGGATGTGGCCCTGTGGCACGAGCGGGACATCTCCCACTCCTCGGTGGAGCGGGTCATCCTCCCGGACTCCACCACCCTGCTTGACCACATGCAGCGCCGGGTGCTGGCGCTGGTGGCGGGCATGGTGGTCGATGCCCGCCGGATGCGAGAGAACCTGGAGCTCACCCACGGGGCGCTGTTCTCCCAGCGCCTGCTCCTGGCCCTGGTGGGGGCGGGCAGCACGCGGGACGACGCCTACCGGGTTGTCCAGCGCCTCGCCCAGGAGGCCCTTGACGAGCGGGTACCCCTGCGGTCGCTCCTGGCCTCCGACCCCGCCGGACAGGGCCTCGACCTGGACGCCATCTTCGACTACGGCCCGTTCATCCGGCACGCGCCGGAGATCATGGCCCGCCTCGACGAGATCGCCTGACCCGCCGAACGCTCCGGCCCGCCGGCCACGGCAAGGGTTGGCGAGGGAGCGGTAGGTTTGCGCCGCTCTTGGCCTCCACCATTCGTCTGTGCGGGTTGCGCCGCCCCGGACCCCGGCGTAGTTGTACTGGTTCGGTAGGGGTGCCCGGCGACGGACCGCCCTCGGAAATCTCGTGACCTGGAGTGTCCATGCGGAGCCTTCTGCACCGGCGCCCGTCCGCGTCCATGGTGGTCTCGCTGCTGGCGCTGGTGGTGGCGAGCTCCGGGACCGCGGTGGCCGCCACCAGCCTCGTCAGCGGTGACAAGCTGATTCGCCCGGGGACCCTGTCGGGCAACCGGCTGCGCAAGCACACCCTGACCGGAACCCAGATCAACCTCCGCAGGCTGGGGAAGGTCCCGCGCGCGCACGCGGCCGACACCGCCGGGAGCGCCGGGAGTGCCGGGAGTGCCGGCTATGCCGTCCACGCCGGCAGCGCGGACACCGCCACCAACGCCGCCAACGCCGCCAACGCGGCCAGCGCCCGCGACGCGGCCGCGCTGGACGGGCGGCCGGCCTCCGGCTTTCTGACCACCGGCAGCCGCGTCGGCACCAACGGCATTGTGGAGGTGGCGGGCACGTCCACCCCCACCACCCTGACCCTGTTCACCAGCGGCCCGTTCACCGTGACCCTGTCCTGCCAGACGATCGGGTCCGACACGCGCGCGGCGGTCTCGGCGTCGTCCAGCGAGGCCGGCGCCGACTTCGGCTACACCTGGCAGGACGTGGCCGCCAACACCCCGGATGAGCTGGCCCATGTCGGGCCCGAGCCGGTGGCCGACAGCTACAACCCGATGCCCCTGGCGCTGGAGGCACCGAGCGGCGCCCAGCTGGTCGTCAACGGCGCCTTCGGCATAAACGACGTCAGCGGTCCCGGCACCTGCTGGGCCAATTTTGCGGGGATCGCGTAGAGCTCCAGCGTCCCGCCTGTCGGTGAGTGGTACCTGAGGCCGGATATATCGGCTTATCTTGCATCTCGAAGCGGGCGGCGGCCGGGCCCGACAGGTCGTCATAACCCCGCGCTAGGATCGGCCTCGTGAGCGCCCTGAACGAACTCCCCCTTCTCGCGTCCGGCAAGGTCCGTGAGATCTATGACCTCGGCGATGAACTGCTGATCGTCGCCTCTGACCGCATCTCCACCTACGACGTCGTGCACCCCACACCGATCCCGGACAAGGGCTCGGTGCTCACCGGGCTGTCCGCGTTCTGGTTTGACAAGACCACCGGCATTGTGCCCAACCACGTGGTGTCGGTGACCGAGGGCGTACCGGAGGAGGCGCGGGGCCGCGGGATGGTGGTGCGCAAGCTGAAGATGCTGCCGGTGGAGTGCGTGGTCCGCGGGTACATCACCGGCTCGGGCTGGAAGGATTACCAGGCGAGCGGCCAGGTGTCCGGCCACACCCTGCCGAAGGGGCTGCAGGAGTCAGACCGCCTCCCCGAGCCGCTGTTCACCCCATCCACCAAGGCCGAGGTTGGCCATGACGAGGCGATCGACTTTGAGGGCGCGGCCGAGCTGATCGGCGACCGGGCGCTGGCCGAGCGGGTCCGCGACGTGTCGCTGGCGCTGTATGAGTTCGCCGCCGAGCACGCCCGGGCCAACGGGATCATCCTGGCCGACACCAAGTTCGAGCTGGGGCTGGATGCCGCGGGCAAGCTGACCATCGGCGATGAGATCTGCACCCCGGACTCGTCCCGGTTCTGGCCCGCCGACCAGTACGAACCCGGCCGCGGCCAGCCGAGCTTTGACAAGCAGTTCGTCCGTGACTGGGCCTCCTCCACCGGCTGGGACCGCAACCCGCCGGCGCCGCCGATCCCCGACGAGGTGGTCGCGCGCACGCGGGAGAAGTATGTGGAGGCCTACGAGCGCATCACCGGCGAGCCGTTCGACGCCTGGCTCTCCCGCACCAGGGCCTGAGGCGGCGGCGGTGCGGGCGCGCGTCCTGGTCCGACCCAAGGCGGGGATTCTCGATCCGCAGGGCCAGGCCGTGGAGCGGGCGCTGCCCGCGCTCGGCTTCGGCGGCGTGAGCAACGTCCACGTCGGCCGGTTGATCGAGCTGGACGTCGAGGACCCAGCCCAGCTGCCGGACATGTGCCAGCGGCTGCTCACCAACCCGCTGATCGAGGACTACGAGATCGTGGAGGACGGGGGGTGAGGTTCGGCGTCATCCGCTTCCCCGGGTCCTGCGACGAGGTCGATGCCCAGCTGGCCTGCCGCCGGGTGGGTGAGGCGATCATCCTGTGGCACGGCGACCATGATCTGCAGGGCGTCGATTGCGTCGTCGTCCCCGGCGGCTTCTCCTACGGCGATTATCTGCGCGTCGGGGCGATCGCCCGGTTTGCGCCGATCATGGGTGAGGTGGCCGAGTTCGCCCGCGCCGGCGGCCTGGTGCTCGGAATCTGCAATGGGTTTCAGGTGCTGTGCGAGGCCGGCCTGCTGCCCGGGGCGCTGCTGCCCAACGTCTCGCTGCGGTTCATCTTCCGGCAGGTGGAGCTGGAGGTCACCTCCACCGACTCACCCTTCACCCGCGCCTGTGCGCCCGGCCAACGGCTGTCGATCCCGGTCAAGCACACCACCGGCCGCTTCTACGCCCCGGACGACCAGCTCCAGCGCCTGCGCGACAACGACCAGGTGCTCGTCCGCTACGCGGCCGGCCACAACCCCAACGGGTCCCTGGACGACATCGCCGGCGTCTGCAACGAGCAGCGCAACGTGTTCGGCCTCATGCCCCACCCGGAGCACGCCGTCGATCCGCTGACCGGGCCGACCGGGGGTCTGGCCATCTTCGAGTCGCTGCGATCGCACGTCGGCGACCGCGTTGCCGCGTGATGGCGCCGGGCACCAGCGCGGGCGCCGGGGCCGGGGCCGGCTCCGCTCAGCACCGCGAGCTGGGGTTGACCGACCATGAGTACGAGCTGATCCTGCGGGGCCTGGACCGCGACCCCAGCGACACCGAGCTGGCGATGCTGTCGCTCATGTGGTCTGAGCACTGCGCCTACAAGCACTCCAAGAAGCTGCTGCGGCGGCTGCCCACCGACGGGCCCGCGGTCCTGATGGGCCCGGGCGAGAACGCCGGGGTCGTCGACGTGGGCGGTGGGCTGGGGGTGGCCTTCAAGGTGGAATCGCACAACCACCCCAGCGCAGTGGAGCCGTTTCAGGGTGCGGCCACCGGGGTGGGTGGAATCCTCCGGGACGTGTTTGCGGTGGGAGCGCGGCCGATTGCGGTGCTGGACTCGCTGCGCTTCGGCGAGCCGGCCGTGTCCGGGCGATCCCGGTACCTGCTGGAGCGGGCGGTGGCCGGGATCGGTCATTACGGCAACTCCATCGGCGTGCCCACGGTGGGCGGGGAGATCTACTTCGAGTCCAGCTACGAGCAGAACTGCCTGGTCAACGCCATGTGCCTGGGCCTGGCTCCGCACCAGCGGCTGATCCGCTCGGCGGCCGCCGGGCCGGGGAACGTCCTCGTCCTGCTGGGGGCGCTCACCGGGCGGGACGGGATCGGCGGCGCGTCGGTCCTGGCCTCCGCGGAATTTGGCGAGGATGACGCCGACAAGCGGCCGTCGGTCCAGATCGGCGATCCGTTCACCGAGAAGAAGCTGCTGGAGTGTTGCCTGGAGCTGCTCGACTCCGAACTGCTCGTCTCCCTGCAGGATCTGGGGGCGGCCGGATTGACCTCCTCCTCGTCGGAGATGGCGGCCAAGGGTGGGGTGGGGCTGGACATCGACTGCGCGCGGGTGCCCCTGCGTGAGCCGGGGATGGAGCCCTTCGAGATCATGGTGTCCGAGTCCCAGGAGCGGATGCTGTGCGTGGTGGAGCCGCACCGGGTTGACGCGGTGATCGCCGTGTGCGAGCGGTGGGAGACGCTGGCGACGCCGATCGGCCAGGTGACCGACTCCGGGCGGCTGCGCGTTCTCTCCGCCGGCGATGTGGTGGCCGACCTCCCGGTGGAGATCCTGGTCGATGACTGCCCCCTGTATGACCTGGAGCCGGAGCCGCCGGATGGCACCCTCGCGCCGCTGTATCCGCCCACCCCGGCGGTTCTGACCGGCGAGGAGACCGCGGCCCAGACCCTGCTGGCACTGCTGGAGTCGGCCAACGTGGCCTCCCGTCGCCCGGTGTTTGAGCAGTATGACCCGGTGGTGCAGTCACGGACGGTGCGCCGTCCGGACGATGCCGATGCCGCCGTGCTGATGCTGCCGACGGGCGAGGCCATCGCGGTGGCCATCGACGGCAACGGGCGGCGCGTCGCCTGCGACCCGCGCCGCGGAGCGGCCGAGGTGGTCTACGAATGCGCGGCCAACCTGGCCTGCGTCGGAGCCACGCCGCTGGGGCTGACGAACTGCCTGAACTTCGGCAACCCAGAGAAGCCACACGTGGCCTGGCAGCTGACCGAGGCGGTGGAGGGGCTCTCCGAGGCCTGCGAGGCGCTCGGGGTCCCGGTCGTCGGGGGCAATGTGTCGCTGTACAACGAGGCCCCGACTGGTCCGATCTTCCCCACGCCGGTGATCGGCATGGTGGGCCGAATCTCCGATCCGGCCCGGGTCGGACGCCTGGGCTTCGCCGCCGAGGGCGACGCCATCGCGCTGGTGGGCGACCTGACCGCGGCCAGCCCGGCCGGCTCTGAGCTGGCCAAGCTCCGGGGCGAGCCGGTGACGGGGCCGTTGCCGGTCACCGATACACAGGCGGTCCGCGATGCGCAGGAGCGCGTCCGGTCCCTGGTCACGTCCGGGGCGCTCAATAATGCCCATGACGTCGCCGAGGGCGGTCTCGCGGTCGCCCTGGCCGAATGCTGCATCGCCGGGGACATCGGCGCCTCGGTGTCGCTGCCGGCCGGCGTCGACCCGTTCGCCGAGGCGCCGGGGCGAGCGTTCGTCGTCTCCGGCCCGGCCGAGGCGCTTGGCGGTCTGGAGATCATCGGCCGGGTGGGGGGCCCGGACCTGGAACTGGACGGATACAAGCTCGCAGTTTCCGATCTGCGGGGGGCCCGTGACCGGGGATTGGCGCAGTACCTGTAGGTGGCGTTGCTAGCCTCACGGCGTAAGGCTCAGGAGTTGATGCCTCTCCCTCTCGATCATCGCGACGGCCCCCGCGACGAGTGCGGCGTCTTCGGGATCTATGCCCCCGGTCATGACGTCGCCCGGCTCGCGTACTTCGCCCTGTTCGCCCTCCAGCACCGGGGCCAGGAGTCGGCCGGGATCGCCACCACCCCGCGGCACGGCAACATCATCGCCGTGCGCGACCAGGGGCTCGTCTCGCAGGTGTTCGATGAGCACACGCTCGGCGCCCTGATCGGTGACCTGGCCATCGGTCACGTCCGGTATTCGACCACCGGCTCCTCGGAATGGGAGAACGCCCAGCCGATCGTCCGGGACGACCACCGCACCCTGGCCCTGGCCCACAACGGCAACCTGATCAACGCGGTCGAGCTGCACTCCGAGCTGCGCGGGCGCGATGTCCCGTTCCGCTCCACCTCGGACTCGGAGATCATCGCCGCCCTCCTGGCCACCCATGAGGCCGACACGATCGAGGAGGCGGTGGCCGATGTCCTGCCCCGGCTGCAGGGCGCGTTCTCGACCGTGGTCCTCACCGACGACCGGGTGGTGGCCTTTCGCGACCCCCACGGCCTGCGGCCGCTGTGCGTCGGACGGATCGATCCTCCGGCCGGGTCCGATGAGGCGCCCGCCTACTGCGTGGCCAGCGAGTCGTGCGCGCTGGATCTGATCGGAGCCAAGCTGGTGCGTGACGTGGAGCCCGGCGAGATGGTGACGCTCGACGCGGCCGGGCTGCACTCCCAGCGGGTGGTGGAGGGCGCGCGGCGGGCCTTCTGCGTGTTTGAGTACATCTACTTCGCCCGCCCGGACTCCCGGATGAGCGGGGTGCGGCTCCAGGTGGCGCGGGCGAAGATGGGCGAGCTGCTCTGGCACGAGGCCCCGGTCGACGCCGATGTCGTCATCCCCGTCCCGGACTCGGGCAACGCGGCGGCCCGCGGCCTGGCCCGCGCCTCCGGACTGCCCCAGGACGATGGGTTCATCAAGAATCGTTATGTGGCCCGGACGTTCATCCAGCCCGGTCAGGAGCTGCGCCGCCAGGGCGTGCGCATGAAGTTCAACCCGGTACCCGAGGTGGTGGCGGGCAAGCGGGTGATCGTCGTCGACGACTCGATCGTGCGGGGGACGACCGACCGGCAGATCGTGTCCATGCTGCGCGAGGCCGGGGCCGCCGAGGTCCATCTGCGGATCTCGGCTCCGCCGATCAAGCACCCGTGCCACTACGGGATCGACATGTCGACCCGGGAGGAGATGATCGCCCACGGGCGCTCGGTGGAGGAGATTGGGGCCGAGCTCGGCGCCGACTCCCTGCACTACCTGTCGCTCGGCGGCGTGTATGAGGCGGTGGGCGGCCACCGGTCGGAGCACTGTGACGCCTGCTTCTCCGGGGAGTACCCGCTGCGGGGTACCGAGGCGGCAAACGGGAAGTTCGCGCTGGAAGCAGAGCTCCCGCTCGCCCGCGTCTGAACGCGGCCGCGGATGACCTCAGTCGGCCGGGGCCGGCGGTATCGTCGGGCGCCGCCCATGGACCCGCGCGCCACCCTGCACCAGCTGTTCGGCTTCGACGACTTCCGCCCCGGCCAGGCCGAGGCGGTGGCGGCGGGGTTGGAGGGGCGCGATGCCCTGGTGGTCATGCCGACCGGCTCCGGGAAATCGCTCTGCTACCAGCTGCCGGCACTCATGGGCGACGATCTGACGATCGTGGTGTCCCCGCTGGTGGCGTTGATGCGCGATCAGGCGTGGGCGATCCACCGTATCTCGCCCGGGTCGGTGACCATGATCAACTCGCAGCGCACCCACAACGGCAATGCTCAGGCGATGGCCCGGGTGCGGCGGGGCGAGGTCCGACTCGTCTACGTGGCCCCCGAGCGGTTTGCCTCCCCGGCGTTCGCCCGGACGCTGGCCACCACCCAGGTGGGGCTGTTCGTCGTCGACGAGGCCCACTGCGTCTCCCAATGGGGCCACGACTTTCGCCCGGACTACTTCACCCTGGCCGACGCCGCCGCTCGGGTGGGGGCCCGCTCGGTCATGGCGCTGACGGCCACCGCCACCCCGCAGGTGGCCGACGACATCGCCGCCCGGCTGCGCCTCCGTGACCCGGTCCGGGTCACGACCGGGTTTGACCGCCCCAACCTGAGCTTTGCGGTGGCCCGGTGCGGAGGGGCGCGGGACAAGGAGCAGCGCCTCGTCTTGACCCTCTCAGACCCGCGGGCCCGCCCGGCGATCGTGTACGCGGGGACGCGGCGGGCCACCGAGACCCTGGCCGCCACGCTCTCCCGGACGCTTGACTGTGGCGTCGTCGCCTACCACGCCGGCCTGCCGGCCGAGCAGCGCGGCAACGCCCAGGCCGAGTTCATGACCGGCCGGGCCGAGGTCATGGTGGCCACCAACGCGTTCGGCATGGGGATCGACAAGGCCGATGTCCGGACCGTGTGTCACGCCTCGGTCCCGGGCTCGCTGGAGGCGTATTACCAGGAGGCGGGACGCGCCGGCCGCGACGGCAAGCCGGCCCGCTGTCTCTTGTTGGCCGAGTCCCGGGACAAGGGCCTCCACGTGTTCTTCATCCAGCGCTCGCGACTGGCCCCGGAGGCGTTTGACCGGGTGGGCGAGCGGCTGCAGTGGGCCGGCTGCGACGGACAGTACGACCTGCCGATCGACGAGCTGGCCGGGTTCGCCGCGCCACGGGGCGCGGGGGACGGCGACGCGGCCCGGGCCGTACTCGGGGTGCTGGCGCGGGCCGGCGTGCTGGTTCCGGCTCCGGCGCCGCCCGAGCGGGCGGTCGGCCAGCTGACCGGCGGCTGGGACCGAGGCGCCGCCGCGCGCTGCGTCGCCATGGCCCGCGAGGCCGAACGGGTGCGGTGGAACCAGTACCGGGCGGTGTGGGCCTATGTGGAAGGCGACGGCTGCCGCCGCCAGGTGCTGCTGCGCCACTTCGGTGACCCGTCGGCGGGCGCGGCCGAGGGTCCCTGTTGCGACATCTGCGACCCCGGGATCCTGCCCGGGGCCGGCCGGGCCCCTGGGGTGGCGGCCACGGGCGGTGGCGGGGGCGACCTGGACGCGGCCATCCTCGACGTGGTGGTGTCGGCCCGCCCCCCGGTGGGGCGCACCCGGACGGTGGAGATCCTGCGGGGCGGGCGGTCCAAGGTCGTCGCCCAGCATGCCTACGACGGGCTCGCCGGCTACGGCACCTTCGCCCATCTGCGCTCTGAGGACGTCCTGGCCCGGGTGGATGAGCTCCTCACCGACGGACGGCTGCGCTCCACCGGCGGTCGCTTCCCGAAGCTGGCACCGGCATGAACATCGGTGTGCTCGCCTCCGGCGCCGGCACCAACCTGCAGGCGCTGATCGACCACGCCCACGGCCGGGACGGGGTGATGCTCCGAGCCGTGGCCTCGGACAAGCCCGAGGCGCGGGCTCTGGAGCGGGCCCGGGCGGCGGGGGTGGACGCCCGGGCGTTCCCAGCGGCGGGATATCCCGACCGCGCCGCCCGCGACGGCGTGATGGCGGGCTGGCTGCAGGAGCGCGAGGTGGAGCTGGTGGTGCTGGCCGGCTACATGCAGTTGCTCAGCCTGGACTTCCTGGCCACGTTCCCGGACCGGGTGATCAACGTCCACCCGGCGCTGCTGCCGGCCTTCCCGGGGCTCAACGCCGTCCAGCAGGCGATCGACTACGGCGTCAAGGTCATCGGGGTCACCGTTCACTTCGTCGATCAGGGGGTCGACACCGGCCCGGTGATCCTCCAGCGGGCCATCGACTGCCCGGACGGATGGGATGCCGAGGCGGTGCTGGAGGACCTGCACCCGGTTGAGCACCAGCTGCTGGTGGAGGCGGTCCGGCTGATCGCCCGGGGCGCGATCGGCTTCGACCCGGTCAATCCACGCCGCGTCGTCATATCCCGGTAGAGTCGGTTTTATGGAGGGAAGTCCACAGCCGGTGAGCGTGCTGTCGACCGAGTCCAATGTCCGGGTGAGGCGCGCGCTGCTCTCGGTCTCAGACAAGACGGGCATCGTGGAGTTCGGCCGGGGGCTGGCCGAGCTGGGCATCGAGGTCATTTCCACCGGGGGAACGGCCCGGGAGCTCAGCGAGGCCGGGATCCCCGTGCGGTCGATCACCGACCTGACCGGCTTCCCGGAGATCATGGACGGCCGGGTCAAGACGCTGCATCCCAAGCTCTATGCGGGTCTGCTGGCCGTTCGGGACAACCCGGAGCATGTGCAGGCGGCCGAGGACCACGGGGTGGAGTTCGTCGACCTGGTGTGCGTCAACCTGTACCCGTTTGAGCGCACGGCGGCGCGGCGGGGGGTGGGCGACGACGAGGTGGTGGAGAACATCGACATCGGTGGCCCCACCATGATCCGGGCCGCGGCCAAGAACCACGTGTACGCCGCGCCGGTGGTCAGCCCGGCCAGCTACGACGCCGTGCTGGCCGAGCTGCGTGAGTCCGACTGCCGGCTCTCCCCCGGCACCCGGGAGTCGCTGGCCGCCGAGGCGTTTGCCTACACGGCGCGCTACGACACCGCCATCGCTCGCTGGTTCCAGGAGAAGCGCGAGGACTTTCCGCCCCTGTTTGTCCGGGCATTTGAGAAGGTGCTGGAGCTGCCCTACGGCGAGAACCCGCACCAGCGGGCCGCCTACTACGAGCAGGTGGGCGCCCGTACCCATGTGCTGTCGATGGTCAGCCAGCTCGGCGGCAAGCCGATCTCGTTCAACAACCTGCTGGACCTGGACGCCGGCCGGCTGCTGCTGGCGGAGTTTCAGATCCCGGCCTGCGTGATCATCAAGCACAACAACCCGTGCGGGGTGGCCTGCGGAGCCACCGCCCTGGAGGCCTACCAGAAGGCGTTTGACTGCGATCCGATGTCGGCGTTCGGCGGGATTGTCTGTCTGAACCGGGCGGTCGACGCCGAGCTGGCGCGGGCGCTGTCAGACCAGTTCATCGAGGTCCTGTTCGCCCGGGGCTACGACGAGCCGGCGCTGGAGGTGCTGGCCGAGAAGCCGAACACGCGCATCCTGGATGACCGGGAACGGCGGACGCCGAATCTGATTGAGCCGCAGGTCCGCCAGGTCGTCGGCGGGCTGCTGGTCCAGGATCGTGACCTGGACAATGAGGAGCGCGACCACATGCAGGTGGTGTCGGCGCGCCGGCCGAGCGAGGCCGAGTGGCAGGAGCTGTCGTTTGCCTGGAAGGTGTGCAAGCACGTGAAGTCCAACGGGATCGTGATCTCCCGGGACCTCCAGACGATCGGGATTGGGGCCGGCCAGATGAGCCGGGTGGACGCCGTCCGCCTGGCGCTGGAGAAGGCCCGGGACGGCGTCCAGGGAGCGGTGCTGGCCAGCGACGCCTACTTCCCCTTCTCGGACGGCCCGGACCTGGCTCTGGAGGCGGGCGTGAGCGCGATCATCCAGCCGGGCGGCTCCGTCCGTGACCATCTGACCGTGGAGGCGGTGGACAAGGCGGGCGCGGCCATGGTGTTCACCAGCCGCCGCCACTTCCGCCATTGACGGGCGAGCGCTTCCCGGGGGATCCGCCCTCGCCCTATGAGGGGCGGTTCGGCTTCAGCCGGGTGGTACGGGCCGGCGGGTGGGTGATGATCGGGGGGACCACATCGGTCGACCCCACCGGAGTGGTGCTCGGCGCCACCCCGTACGAGCAGACGGTGGAGATCCTGCGCAAGCTCATCCATGAGCTGGAGCGGGTGGAGCTGGGGCCCGACGCCGTGGTCTCGACGCGCGTCTACGTGACTGACATCTCCCGGGCCGAGGAGGTGGGCCGAGCCCACGGCGAGGTGTTCGCCGACCACCGGCCGCTGATGACGATGGTGGAGGTGAGCGGGCTGATCGACCCGCGGATGCTGGTGGAGATAGAGGCCGTCGCGGCCTCTGGGTGAGCGCCGCCCGGGACCGGGCGGCCGCTGGCTCAGAACCACTCCAGCCAGGCGGCACCCGGATGGGCGACTCCCAGGAGCCGGGTGGTCGGTTGGCCCCCGCGGTAGCTGGTGCGGCCGATGACGCCGAGTACGCCCTCGCGGCGGGTGCGCTCGGTGAGGGCGGGCGGGGCGGGAACGCCGAGAACCGTGTGGTCGGCCCGGCCGCCGAGCGGGATCAGGGGGTCGACCGAGATCCAGTCCAGGTCCCGTTGGGCGCCGGCCCCGTCCAGCAGGGAGCGAAACCGCCGGAGCTCGTCGTCGGTGAAGAAGACGTGGACGTAGGTGTCGACCAGGCAGATCAGCGGTCCCGCCGGGAGGGTGTCCAGCAGGCGGGGGAGGGCATCCAGGGCGGGGGCGCGGATGGTGCGGGCAGCCTGAGCGGTGGCGAGCGCGACCGCGCGCTCAAACCGGGTGACCGTGCCGATCTCCTGCGGCAGGCACGCGCGCAGCCAGGCCTGGACGGTGGGCTCGCCAACGTCAAGCGGCTCCGCGTCGATGCCGATGCGATCGACGATCTGGGGGAGCCGGTCGGCCACGGGCACCGGCTGTGGGCTGCGCACCTCGGTTTCCAGCAGGACCGGCGATTGCGGATCGCCGGCGACGGCGAGGTGATCGCCGGGGCCGTGATACCGGTAGCGATAGCGATCCAGGTGGAGGCCCAGGCCGGCGCCGGTGCCGATATCGATCAGGATGATCTCCCGGCCCTCGTCGATCGCCGGGATCAGGGCCGGGAGCACGTCGGTGCACCGGCCGACCTCGTTCATCTGATACCGGTGGGTGGCGCACAGCCGGGTCAGGCGATCGCGCTGGTCCAGGCAGAAGGCCCGGTACTGCTGGCGGAACTGCGGTGGGAGCGGGGGCTGCGGCTGGCCGAGCTGGGGAAACGAGGCGCGCAGGGGCTGGGGTTCGTCCTCCAGGACCAGGGCGGTGGCGGCCGCGGTGAACAGGAGCGCGGGCAGACGATCCGGCGGCGCCACGGCGGCGATGGCGACCAGCTCCGGGTCATCGCCCAGGGCGGCGAACTGGGCGGCGGTCAGCCGCCAGGAGGCTGGGCTGCCCGGCGGCGACCAGGCCGCCGCCACCGCCGCCGCCTGCGCCGCCACCCGTGCGGGATCGGTCCCCCCGGTCATGCCTGCGAGCATATTCCCGATGCGCTTTGGCCTGCACGCGCTCGGCATCGGCCCGGGAGCCCGCGGGGGGTGATTGCCGCGGTCGCCCGCGCGGCCGAGGCGGCCGGGTTCGCCACCCTGTGGGCGGGCGAGCATGTGGTCATGGTCGACCGGCCCCGGTCCCGGTATCCATACGCGGCGGATGGCCGGATCGCGGTGCCCGCGCAGGCCGACTGGCTGGATCCGTTTGTGGTGCTCAGCTTCGCCTGCGCAGTGACCGAGCGCATTCGCCTGGCCACCGGCGTCCTCCTGCTGCCGGAGCACAACCCGGTGGTGGTGGCCAAACGGGCGGCCAGCCTGGACCGGCTGAGCGAGGGCCGCCTGGTCCTGGGGGTCGGCGTGGGCTGGTCTGAGGAGGAGTTCGCCGCGTTGGGGGTGCCGTTCGCCCGCCGGGGAGCGCGCACCGACGAGTACCTGGCGGCGATGCGGGTGCTGTGGCGAGATGACGTGGCCTCGTTCACCGGCGAGTTCGTCTCCTTCTCCGAGGTCCGGGTGTTCCCGAAGCCGGCGCGCGACCGACGCGTCCCCGTGGTGATGGGCGGCAACAGCGATGCCGCCCTGCGGCGGGTGGCCCGGGCCGGGGATGGCTGGTACGGCTTCAACCTGAACGGGACCCAGGCTGTACGTGAGCGGCTCGGTCGCCTGGCCGAGCTGTGCGCCGACGCCGACCGACAGGTGACCGAGCTGTGGATCGCGGTGGCCCTGGAGGGCGGCGGCAATCCCGCCGACGTATCCACGCTGGCCTCCCTGGGAGTGGATGAGGTGGTGGTGGTCGACACGCCGCCGGAGGACCCGAGGGTCGTCGGCGACTGGATCAGCGGCCTGGCCGCCCGCTGGGGCGTGGCCTGAATCTCCACCACCGTGCTGCCATGATGAGAGGCACGCCGCCGTAGCTCAGTTGGTAGAGCAGCGGACTTTTAATCCGACGGTCGCAGGTTCGAGCCCTGCCGGCGGCACTGGGAAGTGGCTGCAATCTGCGGCTTTGCTCCTGACGTATCTCAGTCCGAGGTGGAGTATGGCCCCAACGTGTCCCAAGGGCTCGGGATCGTTTGGTGTTCCGTCGGGCACGTGTTCCGCGTGGAGCGGGTGCGCGGGCCGGTCCCGTATGCCAAGTACCGGCCCCCGGACGGCCGCCGGCTGCAGGAGAAGATCGGCCGGGCGTGGACCGAGCGCGGGCGGCCGCCGCCTGGCTGGTTCACCAAGCGGACGGCCGAGGCGTGGCTCGGTGGTGTGCTCAGTCAGGCCCGCCGCGGGATGCTGCCGGGGATGGTCCGCAGCGGGGTGACGTTCGCGGACGCGGCGGCGGAGTGGCTGCGGTTCATCGAGGAGGACTGGGAGCGCAAGCCGTCGACCCTGAAGGACTACCGCTCGGTGCTGAACGCGTACCCGCTGCGGGCGTTCGCCGATCGAGAGCTTGAGACCATCACGCCGGAGCCGCCGGGCGCAGATCCTCTGGGGTGTAGCGAGCAACCCGTCGGCGCGCAGGGGGGAGCATCCGATCCGGGCCAGCGGCGACATCCAGGTGTTCTCCCCGGAGGAGGTCTGGGCGCTCGTCCGGGCGGCGGACTCCGAGCAGGACGGCGCGCTGTTCCAGGCAAGGTGCGCTCGGTCCCGCTGGCCCCGGACGTGGCCAGGGTGCTCGTCAGGCTCGGGAGCCGGGCCGATTGGGTCGGCGACGACGACCTGGTCTTCGCCGGCGCCACCGGCAGCTACCTGGATGGTTCGGCGCTGCGCCGGCGCCTCAAGTACGCGCTGGTCCGCGCCGGTCTCCGCTCGCTCCGCTTCCACGACCTCCGTCACACGTTCGGGACCCGGATGATTGCCAAGGCCGACATCCGCCGCGTGCAGGAGTGGATGGGCCACGCCGACATCCAGACGACGATGCGCTACCTCCACTACGCCCCGCACGTCGAGGATGCAGCGCTCGTCGCCGAGGCGTTCGCGGTATCCGCGCCGAGCGATCGCGGTTTCCCCGAGGAGCGTGAGGCTGGCCGGTGAGAAATGCCCGGTTTGCAGGCAGATGTCCGGAGATGTCCAAAGATGTCCGCCGCTCCCGTGCTGCGCTCCGCGACCTGGCCCTTCGTCGCAACTCGGCCGGCGGCGAATCCCAGCGCCGATGGGCGATTCTGGGCCGACGGACATCTGCGGGCAACTTGCCCAGCACTTCAAGTGCGAGGAGTGCATGGCTGGACGGTGGCGTCTGGGACAGCGGGACGACCAGGCCGATGCCGGACCTCGCTGGAGTACCGCCTCGGAGGCGCGCAGGTCAGGGGAGGGCCGTCAGGCCCTGCCGAAGGCAGCCCCGAAGGGGCGACCTTGACCGCAGCGACGACGACCCGATCGTCAGAGCGAGTCCGGAAGCGCGCAGGCGATGGGTATGTCGGCGATGCGTTCGCTAGCGACGGCATCCGTCCGGCCGTCAAAGGAGGCGCGCGCGCCTTGGCGGCGCTCGTCCTGTTGGATCACGCCTATTGCGGCCGCCGTGGCGTCGCGACTGCTTCCTGGGGGAAAGCGGCACTCTGGTTGAGAGTCCTGCGTTGGCGACAAAGCAGTACTGCGGCGACGTACGCGGCGAGCGTCTAATAGACACCGACAGCGGTGACCCTGCCGTTGATGACGTCGGCGTCGACGCGGTCGGGCCGCCCATCAGCGGTGAGCACCGCGCCCTGATTGACGACGCGCCAGGAGCAGCCGTGCTGACGGGCGGTGACCGCTGCGTCTGAGGCGCCGCGCCCGAGCAGCGTGCGGGTGTCGAAGCTCCCCGTGACGCGGTGATTGGGCTTGGAGAGGCCGGCTGTCTGGGCGTGGAAGACGGTGGGGCACCAGACAGGCCGCGCAGGCCGGGTCACGTTGGCGATGGTCGCGGGCTGGCCTCCGCCCGCCACCGAGAGCCGGCCCAGCATCTCGGGCATCATCGCCATCGTGGCGTGTGTGTAGGTCGAGGAGAACGTAATCGTCGTCGGTCTCACCACGCGGTACACGGCGGTGGCCGCGCCGCTGCTGTCGCGGAGGCGGGAGAGTTCGCAGACGGCAGTCGAGGGATGAGCGACCGGGAAGGTCATTTGCTGGTGCTCAAAGCTGCTGACCACCTCGACCGTGGCGCCCTGCGCCACGGGGACCCTCGGGGTAGGTGCGTGGTTGCTCAACACGAGCCTGAGTGTCGGAGCGCCTTTTCCTCGTCCACAGGCGGTAGGGGCTGACGTGGCGTTCTTCGCTGACCCGCCGCATCCGGCTATGAGACCCGCCACCACGGCCGCCGCGCCCGCCCGCCAGAGGAGACGTCGTCTGAGAGACGCGAGGTGGCGGCTCGGTGGGCCTGCGTCGGCCGCCGAGTCGGCAGCGCTGCTGGAGTGCAACGTCATGACGCCAACACTACGTCCGGCACGGAGGCTTGTCACGCCGGCACTGGTGCCGGCGGCGGAGCCCACAACCCGCTAGAGCAGCACCTCGCGCAGCTTGGCGAGCTTGATAACGCGCCGATCGCGCTCGATACCCCGGAAGGCAAACCCGCTGACCGCGCCGCCGCCACGGGACTGGATGGCGGCGGTGAGTGAGTCAAACTCGCCTTCTCCCTGGACGGTGACTGCGCCGGTCTGGGCGTCGAAGGTGGCGCGCCAGTTCCGGCCAGCGAAGGGCGCTGGCTCCCGCGATCAACGGGTGCCCGAAACGCCAGCTCGCGCGGCTCAGCGAGACTGCTGCACCCACGCGTGCGACGCGAGGTCGCACACCCCAAGCAAACCCGCGAGATTGGAGGTACGGCTGATGCCGTAGAGCTGGTTTCGGATCCGTGCTCGAGAGATCTGTCCCCGGCCTCGGCGTGCGCTGCGAGTAATCGCGGGGTGCGAAGCCCGAGGAAAGCCCAAGGGCTCCCTGATCCATCCAGGGGCCACAGGCCAGGGGAAGACCGGACGGGCGAATCGCTTGAACCCTCGTTGATGGCTCGTCAAGCGGAGCCCCGCAGAGGTGGAGGTTGTGGCGGGGTGCAGGGACACGGCGTTGAGATGCGCCAGGTGCAGGCCGATGAGCGTGGTCGGCCTGGAAGAGCACCACCGTCCCCGGGCTATAGAGGGCGCCCTCCCCGGCCGCATCTTGAGTGTGCGAAACGCGGAAACCCCGTCGAGGTCCGATTTCGCCTTCTGGCGAGTCGGTAAGCCGACCGCAAGGAGAGCCCAACTCCTCGGCGGGAACAGGATGACCAAGAAGCCAATGCCGGCAGCCGAAAGGCAGCGGGAACCCATGACCATGAAGATCAGCGCCCTCCTGCTGATGGTCACGGAACAACCGGCCGGATACCGGGCCCGGTGCCCGGGCGCGAAAGCGCGCTGACGTGGTCAGGTGAGCCCGAAGACGATGCTGACGACCAAGCCCCCACCAACGGACAAACTAGACGCCACGGCCAGCGGCCGTGGTGAGTGGACCCGCGGACGATCGACCGTCCCCTCAGGACACAGATCGTAAGGCCACGCCGCCACCGGACCTTCACGGCTTGCTTGAGCCGGATGCATTGAAAGGTGCCCGTCCGGTTCTCAGGGGGGCCCGGCGTCGAAAGGCGCCGGGCCTACCCGACAGCACCGGCACCCTGATCGGCCCGGGCCGCCAGTGACCGCTGTTCTCCTTTGGGTCGACCGACGCTCAAAGGAGGAGCCTGGGTCCTCGCTTCTTGGGCGGCCGGGCGGAGCGCGGGGCCGAGTGACGGATGTAGGCGCTCAGCGCCGGACGGTGAAGGTGGCCGCCCCGAACGGCTTTGGCGGAGGCCTGAGGCCCGGACGGCCTGGTCCGAGGTCGAGCACGTTGATGCTGACGCGATAGGTGCCCGGGCACCAGGGGTGGGTGGGCAGTGGCCCGAGTGATTCGCCGTAGAGCTAGCCGCGGACATCGGTTGTGCCGCCCCCGAGTCCGCCGGGGATGGCGTTGGCTCCGTAGCAGTTGGCGCACTGAGGTCCCGCGCGCATCCGGGAGACGCATTCGACCGGCCGCCGGCATCGAACGGCCGGATGCGCGCCGACTCGGCCGCCAAGGCGCCCCTCGGTTCATCACGTGGTCGAGAGACGTTACGGGCGCGCAAGAAGAAGGTCTTCCGAGTCATCCGGGGACGGTGCAGGACCGAGATCTCGTCGCAGACGACTTCGAGCGTGGTGGAGGCGAACACGGACGACATTGGCTGTCGAGCCGGTGACCTTCGCGATCTCGCGCGGCTTCAAACCCTCCCACACCGTCAGCAGCAGGACCTCGCGCTGCTTGACTGGAAGGCTCTCGAGACTGGCGCGCACCTTGTCGTCAAGGCCCTGATTGACCCGTTCGACATCGTCGGCGATGCGGCGAAGCTCGCCTGTCAGGGCTCCCACCAGCGCTTGGTGGGAGCGTTCGGCTTGGGCGCTTTTCATCAGCAGATTCCGTGCCACCCCAAACAGCCAAAGCCGTGCGTTGCCATCCGTGGGGACCTTGTCCAGGCGTTGCCACGCGATGACGTAGATCTCAGCCAGGATGTCGGTCGCTTCCTCGGGACCGGAGGCCCGGCGTGTGAGATAGCCGAGCAGATCCTTGGCGGTGGAGCGGTACAGGTCCTCGAAACGCTCCTTGCCGGAGGTGCGGTCCTCGCGCCTCATGGCCGGCCTCGCTCGAGAAACGCCAGGTACGCGGGGGACGGATTGAGGCGAGGGTGTGCTCGCCACCAAGCCTGGAACGACGGGTCGTAATAGGGAAAGTAAGCACCCGCCTCGGTCGCGATCAGCCGGTCGACCTCGCTGACGCTGCCGGCTGCGACCGCACGGACGAACGACTTCATCCACCCGAAGTACTGAGCGCCATACGGCCCCAGGTCGGTCGTTGCCTTCCAGCGCGGCGCTTTGGCGATCACCGCGGCAGCTTGACGGGCACCGTTCACATTGCCAGTCAGTTTGGCGTGACGCCAGTCCAGAACCCAGGCAGCGAACGCACTGCGCGCGATCCCGGCGTTGATCATGCCGGTACTCATCAAGACTTTGCAGCCTGGCGCGGATCCCGACGGGCACCGCGTTGGGCCCGACCTCTTGATCGCGTAGACCCTCCACGCGGCGTAGCTCTCCGGGTACGAGATTCCGGCGGACTCGTGCACCACGACCTGGACGAGGTTCGTGCCTGCCAGGTTGAGGTTCTCCCCCGGGCCACCGGCGCGACGCTGCCAGCCGTGGTTGTACGTATGGGTATGGGCGTTCACGAAGAGCCCCGACGCTGCTGCCACGCCACCGAAAACGATGAGCAGCATCACTCCGAGCAGCGGCAGCGTTCCCGGAACCCGCAAGCCCGGCAGCCGTCGACGCCGCCGTTGGCCAGCTGCGTGGCGAAGGATCAGAACGCCAGCCTCGTCGAGCGTCGAGGACAGCAGCTCGTCGTTCAGTCGCGTCCCGTCGAGCGGATTCACTCGCTGAACGACCAAATCGACATCTGCATCCGGCACCCATCCACTAGCTCTCATCACACGACTCCTTCGGTACGTGGTCTATCCCCCACATCCCGCAGACCGCGCATTTCATTAACGAGTCCGTCGCAGCGCCCGATTGTTCCGACACGTAATCTTCTGTGCGCACAGTGTCGCGCGTCGGCACGGACACCAGCGCTGCTGGAATCGGACACTGGTAGTCACGAATCCGCCGCCCCCTCTCATGCCCGCGTGAGCAACAATGCGGGTCTCGACTCGCGGATGGCCGGGCACCCGCTAATCGCCAAAGCTGCGGACCGGGTGCTCGCAACCAACCGCTGCATCGATTGCGGGCCTCCCGATCCCCTGGGTGTTGCGCCTGCTTCCACGCACGACGAGGCCCCTCGGGGCCGGTGCCAAGGCGTGTGCTCAGTTCTCGTCCCGGTCCGCGGTCAGCCGAAGCGGCACTCCGCCACCTGGCTGTCCGGGTGGCGACGACCGGCAGCACTGCCACCGAACCGGTTACCGTCAGCACCGTGGCCAAGATCGCGAAGGTCATCGCGTACGTCGATCTCGACAGCGACGACGCAAGCCGGGCCCAGGGCCCGCAATTTCGGGGCAGATGGACGGGTCAGCCGGAGCAGAGCAGCTACGGGATGAACGTGTCGCTGGCCGCACAGCTTGATGATGGGCGCGAGATCGTCGGCGGGGGTTTCGGCTTCGGCGGTCCGCGTTACGGGATCGGGGCGATCTGGCACCGCTACCGAGGCCCCGAGCTTCACGAAGACCCAGCCCAGCACGAGCGACTGCTGGACGAGACCTATCACGTCGGCATGGATGACGTGCAGGACGCTGTCAACCAGATGTTGGGTCGTGACCCGGAGCTGCACCGGCCGCCGCGCCTGTCCCGGGCAGGACTTCAGCGCGCGCTTGGCGATCAGGGAATCCGCGCCTCTGAGCAACAGTTGATCGACACGCCGCTTGAGATCGTGCTTTCTGAGTCGGCCGCGGCGGAGGTTGACGCCGGCCAACCGGGGTCAGAGACTGCCGGGACGGGCTAGTCGGGCTTTCAACGCAGGAGCTACACCGTCGCAGCCGCCTGGGCGACGAAGCGGCAGCCACTCGATCTTGGCCGCGTCGGCCCGATCAATTTAGCCGCCAACGTGATCCGCGCCGCGTGAGATGAACACCGCATGAGGGCTGTCGACCGTTCCCACCATCGGCTGAACCCCGACCGCCTGCACCATCTCCCGCGGCCGCCAGCCGGTCTCCTCCTCGACCTCCCTGCCGCAGTTGCCGCCGCATCCTCGCCCGGATCGACAAGGCCCGCGGGCAGCTCGACATCGACCAGCGAGACCTCCACCCATCGGCTGCCGTAAATCTGACGCTCGCCATGCGCACGCCAGCGCGTCTGCTGATCTTCGAGCACGCCTCCGGTCTCGCAGACGGTGCAGCGCCCCCTTCTCGTCACGTCCGAGCCGGGGTTCTACCGTTGTCCGACTCCTGTCGCTGCGTTTGAAAGAAACTGGAACGCGTCGGCGTCTGCGGCAAACCGAGGGTTAATGAGAACAACTACCCCCAGCGACGCGGTGCTGATCCGTCGCTCGCTTCGCCACCCCGAAGAGTTCGAGGTGCTGTTCGAGCGACACGCGGCGACCGTATTGCGATATCTCCAGCTCCGAGTCGGGCATAGCCTCGCCGAGGAGCTGATGGCGAGACGTTCGTCCGCGCGTTCGATGCGCGTCGTCGGTTTGACTCGCGACGGGCGTCTGCGCTGCCGTGGCTGTATGGCATCGCGTCAAATCTCGTCCGGATGCACTTCCGGACCGAGGAGCGAAGACTGCGTGCCTATCGAGCAGTCGCCGGGCTTGAGACCCAACCGGGCGATTTGACCGCCGAGAGCGTCGAGCGGCTGCACGCGTCCGAGCTTGCACCGGCGATCGCCGCCGCGCTGGCGGTACTGCCGGCGGCGCAGAGCGACGTGCTGTTGCTGCACAGCTACGCAGAGCTGACACCCGACGAGATCGCCGAGGCGCTCGGCATCTCCACGGGTTCGGTGCGCAAGCGCCTGCACCGGGCGCGCAGGTTCATGGCGGAACGCCTGGGCCTCAACGGCAATGAAGAAGACGAGACCGTTCCGACCGCAACCACAGGAGCACTGACCAAGCAATGACACAGATCGACGAACTCTTGCGCCAGACGGCAAACGCCGTCGAGCGTGATGCCGAGGCCGAGCGCCGCGCGATCGGCCGTGCCCACCGTGCACTGTCCGCGGCCATCGCCGCGGAAGCCGCACAGGATCGGCCCCAAGCCATGGGTAGCGATGCTGGGCACACGGCTGCAGCGCCGCGCAACCGGGCTCGGGCTAGAAGTCGCCGGAGCCGCAGCGGCCGCGGTCGCGGTCGTGGCGCTCGGGGGCAGCGTGGAATCCGGTGGACCCGCGTTGGCAGACGCGGCCATCATCCGGCACGTCCGCGCAGAACTGACCGCGCCTCCCGGCAAGATCCTGCACGAGGCCGCGACCGTAACGCCAACGGGCGGTTCGCCGATGCAGTTCGAGCTTCTGGGCGCAGACCGGCGACACGGGCGTCTACCGGGTGATCAAGTACGGGATCGGAGGGGAGCGAGTCGGCCACTCAGAACGAGACTTACGACCCGTCAACGCACACGGTCACGGTCTCGCCCGGGCCACCAGCAATTCATGCGCGAGAGGTCGCGCGCTCGGGTGACCTCGCCGTCGGCTCAAGCAGATGGTCAACTCCGGTCAGGCTGACCGCCACCCAGACCACGTACGACGGCACCCCAGCGTTTGAGTCTCCGTGTCCCCGCGTCAGGGGACCCGAACCTGAACGGCACTGCGTACGTTGCGCGGAGCGACTACCGGCCGCTCGAGATCGATTCCACCAAGGGCAGGGTCGTGTTCTCAACCTACGAGTACCTGCCCGCCA
>CAVWBJ010000005.1:0-686343 GCA_963753235.1 uncultured Solirubrobacteraceae bacterium
ACGGCGTAGGTTCCCTCAAGTCCTGGCAGACGATGAAGGGAGGCCTACGCCGTGAGACGCACCGTACCGCCGTCGGCGGAGATACAAGCGAGTATCGACAAGCTGATGTCTAAGGGGATGGTCGATGACCCGCAGAAGATGTTGTCTGAGCTCGCGCGACTCGGCGCTCGGTTGATCATTCAGCGGGCGGTTGAGGAGGAGTTCGATGACTGGCTTGGTCGGGCTCGGTATGAGCGCCGGCCCGAGCAGCGCGGTCTGCGCAACGGGTTTCGCCCCCGGCACGTGCAGACGGCCGAGGGTGAGCTGCGGATTGAGGTTCCGCAGGTCCGGGAGGCGGCGATGCCGTTCGTCTCGAAGCTGTTCCCGAAGTGGCACTGCAAGCGGCTCTTGAGAACCGACCCGCTTAAGGCGCTGATCGTCGGCGGGTTCGTGCGCGGCCTGTCGATGCGCGACATCGAGTCTCTGTGTGAGGAGGCCGGGCTGGGAAAGACGTCGCGCTCGACGGTCGCGAGAGTCTGCGCGGAGCTGCAGGAGCGCTTTGAAGCGTTCAAACGCCGCTCGCTTTATGACGTCAACCTGGTCGTCCTGTTCCTCGACGCGATCTACCTCCCAGTCCGCCCTAGTGGCCCGAAGGAAGGCGTGATCTGCGCCTGGGGAATCACAGAAACCGGCGACAGGGCGCTGGTGTCCGTGCGGCTGGGGATGCGCGAGACCAAAGAGGACTGGCTTGAGCTCGGCCGCGACCTCATCGCCCGCGGGCTCCCCGCGCCACGCCTGGTCGTGGCTGATGGCGCCGCGGGGCTGCCCTCGGCGATCGAGGAGGTCTGGCCGCGGGCGGACCGCCAGCGCTGCGCGGTTCACCGCCTGCGCAATCTCCAGGCCAAGCTCCCCAAGTCAGAGCACGACCGGGTCCGGTTTAACTACTGGTCAGCGCTCACCGACGCGACGTCGGTCAAGGACGGCAAGCTCCGTCTCCAGGTCCTCATCGCAGAACTCGAGCATCGCGGCTATGAGTCAGCCGCTCGCTGTCTCGGCGACGACCTCGACGCCCTGGTCGTGCATCTGCGCTATCCGCTCAGACACCGCGAACGGTGGCGGTCAACCAACCTTCTTGAACGGTCGCTCGGAGAGGTCCGCCGGCGCACCAAGGTGATGGGCCGTTTCCCCGGCGAGACCAGCTGCCTGTCACTCGTCTGGGCGGTGCTTGACCTGTTCTTCAGCCACGCCAGCAACGGCGCCACGTTCACCGACGCTCGACCGCCAACACCTCTACCGAATCAAATACCACCAAGCCGACCCAGACACCCTCGACGAGGAGATCACCGCCGCATAGACTCACCCCCGGGAACCTGACCGCGAGCGAATTTACAGCGGCAAAGGGACGCAACCCGTCTGCGGGCTGAGTCCTGCCTTTGTGTCGGCGCGGGAATCGTCGCTGGACGGCGCGCGTGGCTGCTTGGGTTGGCGGGATCGATCGTGACCACCGCCAGCTTGGCGCCTTCGGCCGCCATCGCGAGCGCGATCGCCGCCGACGTCGTGGTCTTGCCCACACCGTCCGAGCCTCGCACACGCACACGCGCTTGGCCCCAAGCAGGTCCGAGACGCTCATGCGCGATCAGTCCAGGTCGCGGCGGTGCGCTTCCACAACGCGCCGAGTCCCGGTAGGCTGCCCTCCACGGGGGCCCGGGGGACCAGCGGCGGGCCGAAATCACAGTCGTACGGGAGGACTGGCCCATGACTCGCAGGCTCACGCTCGTCGGCGCGCTTTTTGCGCTACTTGCTTTCTCGGCTTCCGCTCAGGCGGCGTCGATCTGGACTCCGATCCCGAGCGGAACGAACAGCACGATCAGCTCGATCGTCTATCAGTCGCCGACACGCTTTTGGTACGCGACCAGCAGCGGCACGATCGCGTTCTGGAACGGGAGCTCGTTTGTCGCCGGAACGGGCATCACCCCGGGGGAGAACTTCGTGGATCTCGCCTTCCAGGCGGGTGGCAGCGTCGGGTATGCGGTCACGAGCAACGGCCACGTATGGCGCTCGACCGACAGTGGAGCGACCTGGACGCAACTCAGTGCTCCGAGCACCCGCAGTGATTGCACGTCGGCCACGCTTGCCCCCGAAACCGAGCTGAATGCCGTGCAGTGGGCTAACAGCACCACCGTCTTCCTACTGGGAGACGGCTCGACGATCCTGCGCTCCACCAACGCTGACGCCACCACTCCGGCCTTCAGCGAGATCAACAAGCTGGCTACTGGAACCTGCGCCGTCCAGAATGAGCCGTCCACGCAGAACTTCACCGATGCCACGTTCCTGCCCGCCAACCCGGCGAATGCGTTCTTCGTGGCGCAGGAGTTCGGACGGCTCTACCAGAGCAGCACCGCCCTCAGCGGTTCGGTGAGCGGGAACAAGACCGGCAACGACACCGTCAACTCCTACACCGGCAACCCCCGCCTCGCGCAGGACGCCGGCAACCCCAGCCGCCTCTGGGTCGTCGACCACCAGGCGGGCGGCGGCGGCTGCGGCAGCCTGTGCCTCGAGGTGTCCACCGACGGGGGCAACAACTCGACCACCGCCACGTTCCCCAACGACTCGAGCGTCACCGGCGGCTTGTATGGCGTCAGCTCACAGGGCGGGGTGGAGGTGACCGCGGGCAGCGGTGGCGAGATCTTCACCTCCATCGACGGCACCAACTTCTACAACCAGCCCGCCAGCGGTACCCTGGCCACCGAGAACTGGCGCTCCGAGGCCGCCTATGACTCCGCGCACGCCGCGGTCGGGGGTGACAACGGCGCGCTGGCCATCACCGGGGCGGCCAACACGATCCCGGACATCATCGCCCCGACGGGCGCGATCGCGGGTCCGACGAGCGTGACCTCCGGCAAGGCCGTCACCTACACCGCGGCGGTGGCCGACAACGCCGGCGGCTCGGGAATCAACCCCAACGGCTACACGTGGACGGTCCCGGGCTTCGCGGCCCAGCACGGCGCGAGCGCGACGTACGCGTTCCCGAGAGGGGTCGGGGAGGAGACGATCACCCTCACCTTCGCCGACAACGCCGGCAACCAGGGCACGGCGACGCTCAACGTCACCGTCAACAACGCGCCCCCGCCGGGACCGCCGACGGGTTCGCAGCCGACCACGACGAGCACCGGTGGAGCCACGATCAAGATCTTCAAGATCGTCACGGTCACCGGTCGCAGCGCGCGGTTCGTGCCGGTGATCATCTCGGCGACCACGCCGCGGAAGTTCACGGTGCAGATCCTGCCGCTGAAGGGCAGGAAGGCGCTGGCGACCGCGCACCTCACCATCAAGGGCAAGCATGGCGGCCACGGCACCGTTCGCGTCAAGCTCTCGGCCAAGATCAAGCCGGGCACGTACTACATCGTCGTCCGCGAGACCACGCTGAAGGGCAGTAAGGTCGGCAAGCTGGTCAGGATCAAGTTCCGCCTCAGATAGAAGCAACCGTAAGGTTGCACTATGCTGGGGCGGGTAAAGATCCTCGCGCTACACCGCCTCAAAGAGCCCTCGTCACGACCGCAGGGGCCAAAGCGGCGCGCACTCGGTTAATCGCCCTTGGAGCGAGTGATCGTCATGAGAGACCTGCTCTGGGGGCACGACGAGCATCTTGCGCGTGACGCCGGCTTCCCTGAGTTGCGCGGTGGCTGTCGCACAAAGCTGCTTGGCGGAGCGGGCGTCGGATTGGCCGCGGCCAGGTGATCCGTTCGTTCGGCGTCCGGATGCGCCGCGCGGCCGCGGTGGGGGCCGATTCAGGCCCCCATGGCGGCGAGTTGGTGGCGGTGGAGCTTGACGAGGTTGTGAGTCATCGTGATTAATCGCCACTCGGTGCGCACTGACCGCCTGCCGCGATAGTTGAAGCGGTAGATCTTGCGGTTGTGTTTGGTGTGACCGTAGACCGGCTCGATTGATTGTTGTCGTTTTCGGTACAGCTCCTTGCCCAGATCGCTGGTGAGCACGCGCCGCATGAACGAGTAACGGCCGCCGGTCCACCCAGGTCGTTCTCCCTGGCGTTTGCCTGAGTCGGGTGGGATCAGCACTTGGATCCCGTGCTCGCCGACGACGTGGTCCATGTGCTGCTCGTTCCAGTAGCCGGCGTCAGCGAGCGCGATCTCAGGCTTCTCGGTCACGCCAGCTTGTTCGAGCTCCTGGAGGGCTGTGTCGATCATCGGCCGCAGGTGCGAGAAATCGGGGGCGTTGGTCGAGACCTCCGCGGCGATCACGATCTGCTGCTCGGTCACGACCGTCTGCGCGTTGTAGCCCTGGATGTAGCGGCGGTTGCCCTTCATCCGACGCGAGTCCGGATCGGTCATGTTCACCTCACCCTGCGGAACCTCCGGCGGCACATACGGCTTCGTCGGACCGCCGAGCCGCCGCTTGTCGGGCAGCCGTCGATGCTCGCGAAGCTCCTCATACGCCCTGTTGCCGTGGGATTCAGCGGCCAACTCGTCCTCCAGGAACTGCGCGCCCAGGCGCAGCCGCTCCGCGCGCGAGCGGGGGATCGGTGCTGCGTTCTGCCACCGCTTGCGCTCGAGCTGGCGGTGCGCCTCACCAAGCCACGCCCGTCTCCCGTTGGGCCCGATCTGCTCGGGATCAAACTCATCGTCTGACCCTGCGCGCTGGTTCACCGTCGCCTCATCGAGCTCCGCCTCGGCCCGCTCGCGTGCGAGCTCGCGCTCCAGCCACTCGCGCCGACCGGCCGCGGTCTGAAGCTCTGGCGGCAACTCGTCACCGCGAGCGTTGCCGTGCTGCTCGTCTTCGGCTTCGTCGGTCGCGATCGCCTCGGCGATGATTTCTCTCGCGATTCGGTCGTAGTCAACGTTTGAGTCACTGCTCGCGCTGGCGGTCAGCTTCGTGCCGTCGACCGCAACGATTCCCGAGTTCACTAGCCCGGCTCGGCGCAGAGTCGGAGCACCAAGCCGAACAACTCGTTGAGCGACTGTCGGTGACGACGGATGAACCGGGCGATCGTCGCGTGATCAGGCACTTGGTTACCGGTGATCACTCGGTAAGCGATGTCCTGACGACACCGCCGCTCGATCCCGCGCGAGGACCGCTCGTCAGTCGAATACGCATACAGGACGAGGCTCACCATGACCGACGGCTCGTACGCCGCGCGGCCAAGGCCGTCCGCGCGATACGCGGAGTAGAACGCATCCAGGTCGAGGCGGCCGACCGCCTCGATCACCAACCACGCCAGATGATCCTGAGGCAGCCAATCTCGCAACGACGGCGGCAACAGAAACGCCTGCTCACGACCGCAATCAATGAAATTCTGGGGCATCCCGGAATCCCATCGAGCCAGTCGGACGGAACCCCCCTTTGTGCGACAGCCACCGCGGCAAGCGCGCCTCGGAGGTCGCTTCGACGCTCCGTGGTTGCGCCGGAGCCGCGAGATGCTGAGATCCGCGCAATCCAGGTCTGGGCTGCAAGCGGGGCACAGGCCCGCAGGCGAAAATTGCGGGTCTCAGCGCAGTGCGCCCCGCTTTCGACGCAGCGCGGTACTTCCCGGCCATCCTCGTCGCCGACCGGCGAGCGGACGTTACACAGGAACCCGCAGGTGGCGACGAGCGGGTTCCGCGGCTCGTTCGGGCACACACCCGCTTTTCAACTCGGCGCAACCTCCATCCGCGGCGGCGGAGCTGCTCCGTTCGTTTGATTCCGATAGTCGCATCACGCGCAGCGCTCACCGGGTACACGCGTGCGAAAGGCCGCGGGATCGCGGTCCCGAGGCCGCGACGCGCGCGCTATGCGCTGACGGTGGGCTGTGTGCCCTGAATCTCTGGTGGGAGCGCCTTGGGTCCGTCCGGGTAGAGCCACGCGAGCTGTTCTGGGGTCATCTCGAGCGTGTTCGCGGCCTCGGGCGGCGCGCCGACGACGAGCCAGAGCTGATCGGCGTCGGTGTCGTTGAATAGTTGCCGGACCTCGTCGGGGTCGACGAGCAGGCTGCTGAGGGGCTCAAGCGTGTGGAGGTCTTGACCGATGCGGATGCGGCCGGTGCCTTCGAGCAGCACGTAGAGCTCGTGTGTCTGTCGGTGGCGATGGCGCGTCGAGGCTTGGCCGGGCTGCAGACGCCATAGCCGCGCGCCGAGCGTGGTGGCTTCCAGCTGCTTGGCGAGATCGGTGTTGAGGACGCCCATCTGGTTTGACGGACGCCAGAAGGCATCCTGGGCCGGCAGGGTCCGATAGCTCATCCGCGTCCGCGTTCCTTTTGTCGACCGCGGTAGGCCTTGGTGCGGATGCGGTTGCCGCACACGCTACTCGAGCACCACTGTCGCCGGCCGGGACGCGATGCGTCGAGGAACAACAACGCACACTCCGGGGCCGCGCATTCACGGACCCGCTCTGCGAGTGGGCCGCTCAGCAGCTCGACTGCGTCCCGGGCGATCGTGGCCATCATCGCCTCGACCGGCCGAGCCGCGACCCACACACGCTCGTTACCTGTCGTGAGCTGTGGCGCCAGAGGCGTCCGCGACGCCCAACGGTTGAGCTCCTCCAGGTCGCCTCGTTTTGGCTCGGCGCCGGGACGCGCGAGCCGGTTGATCGCCTCGCGCAGCACGCGTCCTGCCGCCAGCTGCCGACCTGAGACCCGCGGTGGTTCCCGCAGCATGCCGGTGCCCACCATCCAGCGAGCGAGGTCGTCAGCTTCGAGCAGCCGTTCGAACGACCGCCGCCACCGCTCGCCGACGGTCGCCACGAAGTCGAGGCACAGCCGGCCGCTCTTCCAATGGAAGCGAAGCTCCTCTGGCGGAAGCTCTTGGATAATCGCAACGCCCATTTGCGACATAGGTATAACCCATGTTGCCCAGCGGCGCAAGAGCAGCGACCGAGATGACTGCCGCATAGGCCACGAGTACGAACGCGAGCCTGGCAGTCGGAGATTATTCTTGTGAGCGGGCTCATCATCGCTGACGAGTCGACCGCCGACTCTGCTTTCCTCACACGACGCGCGTCTCGACCACGCGGCTGTGAGACACACGCATTGCGCGGCGAGCAGGACGGACGACTCTGGCCGGGCCCTGCGCTGTCGCCCGGTGAAATCGGCGCGAGCTACGTGGGCTCGTAGGTGCCGAAGTTCCACCGGTTGCCCTCGAGGTCGCGTACTGCGAAGTCGCGGGAACCGTATCCCTGGTCGGTCAGCTCCATGGCGATCTTTGCCCCGGCCGCCTTGGCGCGCGCGTACAGCGCGTCAGGATCATCGCAGGTGGCGTACACCCAGCCCTGTCCGACACGATCGCCATAGTGATCCTCGCGCGCGGTGCCGAACATGATCAGGTCGCTGCCCCAACGCATCTCGGCATGGGCAACATTGCCGTTGTCGTCCTCGTAGAGGGCGACAGGCTCGAAGCCGAAGGCCTCCTGGAGCCACTGATGGGCGGCCTTGGCGTCCTTGTAACGGAGCGATGGATAGAGCTTCATGACCGCAGTTTCTCAAGCAGCAAGAAGGTTGTCTTGAACGAATGGGAACTGCGATGGCGGGCAGCCAACCAGCGCACGGAACTCGCGGCTGAAATGGGCCTGGTCGGCATACCCGGCTCCGTAGGCGATGTCGGCCAGGTCGTCGCCGGCGCGCACCCGCTGAGCCGCCTGCTCCACGCGGAGCAGGCGCCCGACTGCCTTCGGAGGTAGTCCGACCGCCTCGCGGAAGCGGGCGGCGAGATGCCGCCTGCTCCAACCAACCTCCCCAGCCAGCGTCTCGACACGAGCCGCGCCGCGCGTAGACCGCAGGCGCTCTAGCACGTAGGACACCTCCCACGGCGGCGCATGGTCGCCAGACAGGCGGGCGGCGAGCAGCCGCTGCGCAGTGGCATGGCGCTCCTGCGCGCATGGTGCATCCGCCAAACGCTCCCCCAATTCGCCCGCGAACTTCCCAACGACGTCCTCGAGAGCGACCAGCCGGTTGGCCAGCTCGCCCGCAGCAACCCCGAGAAGACGCCGCGTTCCGAGCACATCCAGGTAGAGCTGGTAGCCGGCCTGCTCACCGTAATGGCCAGTGACCGTGGGACGGTCCCATCCCCCTGCCACGAACGAGCCAACAGTGCGGCCCTCGATCTCCATGTCTGGGCCCAAGCAGACGACCAACACCACGCCGACCAGCGGGCCCTCGAGCCGCCGAAGCGGCGCAGACCGCTCATGGAAATCCACCGCGCGTTGGACAACGCCACCCAGCGCCGGTACAGGATCGAACTCGTGGATCACAAAGCCCACCAGCACAGGATAAATCGGGCGGCATGACGCCTACCAGTGCCGTGGGGATAGCGCCGATCGGCGCCACCCACAACCGCCTCGCCCGAGACCTGCTCCTCTCGCCGCACGGGCGCCTCGGCGACCCGCAACGAGCACCCGCATCGCGCGCGGAAAGGAGGGCGCGCGGGTGGTTCCCAACCCTGGCAAAGGAGAATCGTCCGCCTTTGGGCGCCGCCGAGCACATCGGCGATAGTGACCGGCCGGACCCGCTTTCCCAGCGCTTCACGCTTGCACCTCGCGGCCTGCCGCCGATGTCGATCGGGCGGAATCTCGATCGGCCGAGACTCGTCCCCTTCCTTCGATGCCAATTACCGCGGCGCCCTGGCGATGTCAAGTACTTGAGAGTTCAACTCCCGCGGTGTGATCGATTCGATCCGAGAGAACCGAAGCGAGATTGGGTTCGTCGAGGGCCTCACTGCTCCCGAGGGTGTCCAGGCGTTGACCGTCGCCCGCGATGAGATCGTCGTGGTGGTCGCTGCCGGGCATCCGTGGGCGCGCCGGCGGACGATTGCGGCCCCGGAGCTGGTCAACGACGCATACCTGACGCGCGAGGCGGCCTCCGGAACCCGGGCCGTGGCCACCGCTGCTCTGGCCGCCGCCGGCATCGTGCTGACTCCGTCGCTACAGGCAGCCAGCGCGCAGAGCCTCAAGCGCGCGCTCACCGGCGGCGGGTTCACCCTGATCTCGCGCTTGACGATCGAGGCGGAAGCCCAGGCCGGCACCCTCGTCGGCCTGCCCGTCCGCGGCGTTGATCTCCACCGCGAGCTCCGCGCCATCGCCCGTCGACGGCCGGCCTTGGCCGGTGCGGCGCGCGCATTCTGGCGATGGCTCGCCACCCAGGCTGCTTGAACCGGCCGCGGGCCAGAGACCTCACCCTGGCCCGCCGTGCCGCCCGGTTTCGTCGCTGTGCGGGCTAGCGGTAGACGCCCTTGTAGCGGAAGGTGTACGAGTCAGGAATGTTGGCGCCGCCGATATTCCCGGTCCCAGAGAACGTAGCGCGCAGCGAATGTCCCGCTAGGCGGCCGGTCCCATGATTGAGCACCAGCTTGCCGCCCGTCACCACCGCATCACCGGGTTTCGGCTGATTGGTGATCGTCAGGATCCCGCTGCCGGTGCCGCTCAGCGAACCGTTCGGCGTGTAGATCGTCACTGGTTTCGATTTGATCGTGATCGCTCCTGCGGGGGATGCGATCGCCTTCGTCACGAACGTCACGGCGCCCTGGCCGAGCACCTTGTCCTGGATGAAGCCGGCGTCGTAGACAAGCGAACTCGGCTTCGGCGCCTGACCGACGTACACGGTCCCGCTCGTAGGCCTGCCCCCGCCGGGCGCACCGATCGCCGAGCCGGCGAAGCCAAGGCCTGCGATTCCCACTCCAAGGCCGAGCGCGGTACGCGAACGGCTAGACCCAAACATTGTGTCCCCTTCCGGTTGGTTGGTGTCACTGCCGGACCACGGGCTGCGGAGGTGACAGCGATGCCCGGCGGTCAGGGGCGACTGCGTCCCCATCAGCAACCGCACAGGCTCGAGACTGGTGCCAGCTGAGACGACTGGCCG
Organism: uncultured Solirubrobacteraceae bacterium; assembly: GCA_963753235.1. Taxonomy (GTDB): domain Bacteria; phylum Actinomycetota; class Thermoleophilia; order Solirubrobacterales; family Solirubrobacteraceae; genus Palsa-465. The sequence continues at coordinate 9,818 of CAVWBJ010000005.1, forward strand.
AGTTCACCAACTCCGTCACGAAGAAGCCAACACCCCAACGGCAAGGCCGGCCCCGGCCAGTCCAGCTTAGTCCGCGTGGTCCAGGAAAGCAACGCCAGACGCGGGGGGGCGTCGCCGCCGACGCATTTGAGCGAGGATTCGATGACCGATGCCGCTGAGCTACACCGACTATTACGAGGTACTGGGCGTCCCGCGCGACGCCGACCAGGACGCGGTCCGGCGTGCCTACCGCAAGCTGGCGCGGAAATATCACCCGGATCTCAACTCAGACAGCGACGCCGAGGAGCGCTTCAAGCAGCTCGGCGAGGCCTACACGGTTCTGTCTGACGCTGAGAAGCGGGAGCGTTATGACCGGCTCGGCGCCCGTTGGCGCGAGGCGGAGAGCGAGGCGCCTGAGGAGAGCTTTGAGGATTTCTTCGCCGGCCAGGAGTTTGAGGAGGGTACCCGTGTGCAGTTCGGCGATGACCTGTTTGAGGCGCTGTTTGGGGCACGCTCCGGCCGCCCGGGCGGCCCGCTGCGCGGCCACGACCGGGAGGCGCGGCTCGAACTCTCGCTTGAGGACGCCCTCGCCGGCGGCCGGCGGCGGTTGACGCTGGATGGCCGTGAGGTCAACGTCAACTTCCCCGCCGGCGTCCGTGACGGCCAGCTGATCCGCCTGGCGGGTCAGGGTGGTGAGGGCCGTGATGGCGGTCCGTCCGGCGATCTGTTCCTGCGGGTCATCCTGAAGCCGCATCCGCGCTATCGCCGCCGCGGCGATGATGATCTCGATGTCGAAGTTCCGATCACACCTTCCGATGCCGCGCTCGGGACGACCGTGCCGGTGGAGACCCCCACCGGTACCGCCCGGGTCCGCGTCCCGGCGGGCACATCCAGCGGCCGGCGGCTGCGGCTGCGGGGACGAGGTCTACCCAAGCGTGGTGGAGGCAGCGGCGATCTCCACGCCGTCGTCAAGATCGTGATACCGACGGAGCTATCAGACCGTGAGCGCGAGCTGTACGAGCAACTCGCCGAGAGTTCAGGCAATGACCCGCGGGAGACCCGGACATGAGCGCAGAAAGTCCCGACAGCCCGTCCGATCACGACCTGGTCGCGGAAGCGACGGTCGAGCTCACCGTCATCGCCAGGCAGGCGGGGGTCAAGGTCGTGCATGTGCGGCGCTACCTGGAGTTCGGGCTGTTCGAGCCACACCCGACCGGGGCGGCCGAACCCCCGCGGTTTGAACCGAGCATCGCCGCGCGGGTGGCCCGGGCGGAACGACTCCGGTGTGATCTCGGGCTCAACTACGCCGGCGCCGTCCTGGTGTGCGAGCTGCTCGACCGGGTCAGCGAACTTGAGGCTCGAAACAGGTGAGAAGATGCGCCAGTGGCTTCTCCGCAGACACTGAGCGAGCCCGATCGGCGGATCGTCGCGGCCTGGGCAGCGGACTGCGCCGAGCGGGTGCTGCCGTGGTTTGAGGCGGAGGCTCCGGAGGATGACCGCCCGCGCGCGGCCATCGCGCGGGCGCGGGCGTTTGCGCGGGGCGAGCTTGATGTGGCCGCGGAGATCCGCCGCCGATTCAGCGGCAGCGGTGCCGCTCGGGAGGTGACGGCTCCCGCCGCCGTGGCCGCGGCCCGGGCGGCGGGTCAGGCCGCGGCCGTGGCCCATATGGGCGCGCACGCTCTGGGTGCCGCCGCGTATGGCGCCAAGGCGGCCGCTCTGGCCGGTCCGGATCGGCCGGACGCGGTCGGCCAGGAGCTCGCCTGGCAGCTGGGTCACATGTCCGCGGACGTCAGCGACGCCCTCAGTCTGCTCCCGCCCGTCGGGGCGAATCGATCCGGTCCGCTGGGGCCGGGGCTGCTCGCATCGGGCCTGCTGGGCGCGATCATCCGTGACCTTCAGGGGCGGTTGGTCGACCCGGACCACGCGCTCACGGCTGACGCCCTCCGCTGACCCCCGGGCCCGCCGCTCAAGTTCTGGGCGGCACGGCCGATTACCACGCGTAGCTGCCGCCTCTCATTCTGCCGGCGGCAGCGCCCAAATCTCCTCCCCTCTCAGAGAGCCCCCGGCCGCCGGAAATCGGCCGGGGGCTCTCCTGCGAGAGCGGATGTTGGCCGCACCTTGACACCGATTGCCGGTGCGGCGATGATCGGAAACCGTGGGGAGCGTATGCAGGGGTGTGCTGGTGGGTGCGGTGACACTGCTGGCCGGGGTGGCGCCGGCCGCTGCGCTGGGCGGCGCCCCCGGCGTGAGGCTGGTTCGCCGGTCCCGCCCGGTCAACGTCACCATCACCGGTGCCCTGACGGTCTCGTGGAGCAGCGATCCCGCCCGCGGCTGCGCGGCCGCCGGCCTGTGCGGGGTGACCGGGTCGTTGGAGATGCTGCCCGGTGGGACCACCGGGTCCTCCGGGGGGCCACCGCCGCTGGAGCCCCAGGATCAGACCGCCACGGTCCGGGAGCTGACCCGGAGCGCCGACGGAGCTCCGGTATCGACGTGTGCCGCCGTGACCCCGCTTGACTTCACCCTCGCCATCCGCCACACGCCGCAGGGGTTGCGGGCGGTCATGCCGGCGGGCGCGGGTTTCCTGCCGCCGTCGTCCGGGCCGTGCGCCGGGCCCACCGGGTTGGATCTCCAGGCGCTGGCGCTGCCGGCGCGGCGGGTGGGGGCCCACAGCTATGAGCTGTCCGGTACCACCGCGTTCCCCGCCGGGTCGTTCGACGTCACGGTCGCATCGACGTTGCGCGCCCTGGTGACGTATGGCAACTCGTCGCCCGGAGGCGGTCTCGGCAGCGGCAGCTTCCTGGGCTCAGGCTCCGGACCGCCCCAGCCCCGCATGCACCGCGCCCTCCAGGAGACGGCGGACGTCGAGTATCGGATCCAGCCGCTCACCGGCTCGCTGACCACGCAATTCTCCGGGCTGGCGTCGCCGTACTGCGCGGCCCTCGGTGCCTGCGGAGCGAACGGCCGGCTGACCGAGGACATCACGGTCGGTGGATCGATCAGCTTCACCGCCTCCCGGTTCGTGGACCGTGTCCTGAATCGCCGCGCCGTGCTCCGGGACCTGCGGAGCGGGCGTCTGCGCCTGGACACATATCTGCTGGGGCCGCCCGCCCACGAGGCCACCAGCGAGACGCTGGCCCAAGCGGACGGCACCACCTGCCGTGACAGCATCTCCGGCGGGCTGTTCGCCTTTCAGGCCACGGCTCACCGCGGCCGCAATCAACTGACCCTCAGTTCGCAGTCCGGACCGTCAGGCAACGACCCGCTCCGCACGCGCTGCCCGGGACCGCCGGCCACGCAGGTGATCGGCGGCGGCCAGGAGATCGCGGCGGCGCCGCTGGCCACGAGCGCTCTCGGCCGCGCCCACCTGACGCTGTCGCTGTCGGGCAACGGCACGTTCTCGGGGTTGGGCTGGGCGGGCACCCGCGCCGGCAGGTTGGTTCTCCGGCTCACGCGGATCCGCGAGCGCGCGGCCACGCACCGCGTCCAGGTCTTCAGCGGACAGCCGGGGGTGACGCTGCCGTGAGGCGCGGACGCATCGTCGCGACCGTGGTGGCGGCGGCACTGGCCACACCGGCGGCCGCGGCCGCCCAGGTTCAGTCAGTGCTGGTCTTCGGCGTCGGCCAGCCGGTCACTCAGCAGACGATCCCCGTGCGCACATCAGGACATGTCCTGGTGCAGTTTCATGGTGACGCCGCCGCCGGTTGCGCCAGTCACGGGCTGTGCGGATACCGCGGAACCGTGGTGTGGACCCCGGCGCCGAGCGGCCAGGTGATCGTCGGCAGCGGTCGCGCCGGGGGCCACATCCAATACACCGTCTCCGTGTTCCCGCAGCCCGCCGGCCCGGGTGCACCGGTCGGCGGAATCACCAGCGCCAACGTCACCCAAGCCGGCCTCTCAGGGCAACCCATCACCTGCACCGATGCGGTGTCCGCTCTCGGCGCGCTGGAGCTGCAGGTGCGCCACGGACAGGTGCGGTTCAGGCTGGCGCAAAACGCCAACCCGCTCCTGACCACCCGGTGCGCCGGCCCGCGAGATGACGTGATCCTCCCGCTGCTGCCGGCGCCCCAGCTGTCGCTGGCCCGGATTCGTCGCGGGCGGTTGACCGTGGGGTTGGGGGTAACGCGCAGCTTTGCCGGAGACGGGTTCGCCGGGACCATCGTCTCTGACCTCGCTCTCCATCTGGAGCGAGCCGGTGAAACCACGCGGGTCCGAACGGGCCTGACCGGCGGGCGCCCCCATCACCAGCGGCAATTGCACCTCAGCGCCACGCTCGCCGGCTCGGTGATGGAGCAGATCAACGCCGATCCCAATCCCGATATCTGCGGGCCCCTGGGTGCCTGCGGGGCGACGGGAACCCTGACCATCCAACCGCAGCGGTCAGCCGGGACCGCCCAGATCGAGCTCACCGCGCCGGTCGGCCGGCCGGCCCCGGCGCTCAGCTCGCTGGGCAGCACCCTGGGGCGGCGGACATCGGTGCTGGGAAGCGCGTTCTGGGACACCGGCAGCACGGTCGACGCCACCATCGTCCAGGGCTCGGAGCGGTGCACTGACTCTGGGCCTCTGGGCGGTTCGATCGTCACGTTGGGGGCCATCCGCGGTCGCCTGACCGCGTCGTACGCCAGCGCGGGTTTTCCGGCCGGTACCGCCTCGTTCACGGGCTGCCCGGGACCCGCAGGCGTCAGTGTCACCACCCCGTTGGCTGCCGGGAGCGTCTCGCTCAGCCGGCTGGCGCGCCGGCGCATCACCATCCGCATGACCATGGGGACAGGGTTTCAGGATTACGGGTACGGCATCCGCACCACGCCGCATCTGACGCTCACGCTGATTCGGCGCAGCGTCCGCACCGCCACCGTCTCACTCCCCTAGAACCCGCGGCTCCCGGGCGCGGTCACGTGGACGGCCGACCATCGAGCAGGATGGTCCACGGCTCAATCGAGCTGATGGCCAGCATCCCGTTGCGGTGCCAGTTGTCCTCGGCCAGCCGCTCGCGGACCACCTGCTCCGACGGCGCGGAGACGACATGCAGGACGTCTCGGTCGCCGGCGAGGGGCCCGCCGAGCACGATGAACCCATCCTCGACGAGAGCATCCATGAACCGGGCGTGCTCGTCCCAGCCCTCCTGCCGGCGCAGGTCCCGGGACCAGTCCCAGGGGCCGCCGCGGGTGAGACGTACCGCAAAGAACACTCCGACAGCGTATTCCGACCGGCACTCCGGGTCTGCGCCCGGCGCCGGGGCCGGGCTCACCCCGTGGTGAGCGTGACCAGCGCCGCGCTGTACCCCGGCACCGTCACCGTGGATCCGGCCGCGGCACCGATGGTCTCGGCGGTCCGCGGGCCGTGCCACTGGGCGTCGCCGCCGAGCTGCTGTCCGCCCAGCGTCACCCCTGACGTTGCCCGCAGCGACGGCGCTCGGAGGCGCTCCACCGTGCCCGTCCCGGTGACGGGAAGGTTGAGGCGAACGGCCCCGGCCCGGCTGCCCTTGTTGATCAGCAGCACATGGAGACGGCCTCCGGGCAGCCGCACCACCCAGGCCTTCAGGTGAGCCGAGGACGGGACCACCAGCCGAGACGGGATCAACTGAGCGCCGGGTCCGACGGTCCGAGCGAACAGGATCATGCCGTAGAGCAGGGGGTGGGCCACCAGCCCGCGGTTGGTGAGCGAGAACGCCATGTTGATGGCGTCGGCCCGGACGTGGACGCTCGCCGACTCCACGCCGGCACGGACGAGCTCCAGCAGAGCGTCCGGCGCCCATAACGCCGTGGCGAAGGTGTTGCTCACCCCCCGGGTCCCCCCGCAGGTGACCGAGTTGATCTCGGTCAGCCACAGGGGCAGACGGGCGCGGTCGCTGATGTGTTCGACGCTCAGCGCGGTCTGCGCCATCCCGGCGCTGGCGTTCTCGCTGAGGACATGGGGGATGGTGGGGTAGGTGGGAGAGGAGGGGCGGTGCGTACATGCCGAGTACGGGTAGCGGTGCGCCGTGATGCCCTGCAGGCCCGGGTGGGGAGCGTGCAGCAGCGCTGCCACCCAGGAGAGGTTCTTCTGGGGCTCGGCCAGAGCGGGCGCCAACAGGGGCACGCCCGGTGCGGCGGCGGCCAGGGCCCGGGCGTACTGGGCATAGGCGCGGGCGTACGAGCTGGCGGTGATCCGGGCGGGCAGCGGCGGGGCACCGCTGCCCACGGTGAGCTGCCGCCAGGAACCGCGGCTGTAAATGTCCGGCTCGTTGCCCACCTCAAAGGCCCGGATTGTTCCCGCCGGCAGCCGGGCCTCCGCGGTCCGCGCCCAGTGGGCGGCCTGCTGGGGCGTGGACGTCACCAGATTGAGGTCGAGGATCACCCCGAGGTGCGACGGGCGCACGATGCGTCCCACCTGCGTCAGCCAGGACGGCGTCAGCTCAAACGCCCACTCCGGCAGCTCCCGGCGTGGCGCCCAGAAGGCGTGATCGGCGGAATCCCCTCCGATGCGCAGGCGCACCGGAGCGTCAGCCCGCAGCTCTCCCAGCACGCGGGTGAGCAGAGCTACGTGGCGCGCCCACACGGGAATTGTCCAGTATTCGGTGGAGATGCCGAGGAAGGCGCCGGGCACGCGGACGGCTGCTCCACTGGGCGGGAGCGACAGCTGGGCCGGAATGGCGGCGGACGCGGTGGCGGGCGCCCGGCCGCCGGGCGGTGGTGTCGCCTGGTGCTGGATGTCCCGCAGCGCCAGGGCGATGACGGCCGCGGTCACGGCGACGGCGAGCACCACCCCGACGAGCGCCGCCGGACGGCGGCGATGGCGCCCTGGATGATCGTGGGCGCGGGAGGCAGAGTCGGACATCTCCAGTGAGCTTCGCCGTAGCGGTGGCACCGTTCAACCGTGCTCCGCCCCGTGTCGCCTCCGGGAAAAGCCGGAGGCGGATGGGCTGGGCGACCCGTCCGCCTCCGGACGCCGGCCGCCGGTCAGCGGCCGCGGGACAGGTCGATGCTCACCGGGTCACGGCTGCGATCGACGTGTGTCCGGTCAGTAGCGCTGCGATCGGCGGCATGGCGGTCGACGCTCGTATCGCGGACGCGTTCCAGGCGGTCGGTCTTGCTGACCGAGTGGGTGGTGGCGGCCGACGCGATCGGAGCAGCGGCGAACGAGAGGGCCGCGACGGACGTGACGATGGCGATGGTGCGCTTCTTCATGGTGAGCCTCCGGCTGGTGCGCTCTCAGATCCGAGCGCGGTGAGTGGATGCTCAGGAGCTTGCGCCGCCGGATCAAGACCCGGGTAAGGGCCGAGTCAGAAGCGGTTTACCACGGTGGCGAGCGGCGGCCACCCCGGCTACGGTCAGCGGCGAAATGCGCATTCTGATCGTTGAGGACGAGCACACGCTCGCCGGATTCATGGAGCAGGGACTGCACCGGGAGGGCTATGCCGTCACCGTCCGGGCGGACGGTCCGGGCGGGGAGGCGGCGGCGCTGACCGGCGACTACGCGCTGGTCCTGCTGGACCTCACCCTGCCCGGCCGCGACGGGCTGGACGTCCTGGCCGGAATCCGCCGTCACCTGCCGGAGCTGCCGGTCATCGTTCTCACCGCTCGGTCCGCGGTGGAGCAGAAGGTCCAGGCGCTGGACCGGGGGGCCAACGACTACGTCACCAAGCCGTTTGCCTTTGAGGAGCTGCTGGCGAGAGTCCGGGCCCAGCTGCGTTCGCCACACCAACGTGAGTCAGCCGTGCTGGAGGCCGGGGGGACGACGGTCGACCTGCGCAGCCGGCGCGTCGTGCGCGCCGGGCATGAAGTGTCGCTGACGGCGCGGGAGTTTGAGCTGCTCGTCTACCTCATGCGTCACCCAGACCAGGTCCTCTCCCGGGAGCAGATCCTCAACGCGGTGTGGGGCTTTGACTTCGACCCGGGAACGAAGGTCCTGGAGGTCTACATCGGCTACCTGCGCCGCAAGCTGGGCAACGGCGCCGGGTCAGATCCGATTGAGACCGTGCGCAACGTCGGTTACCGGCTCCGTGCCGTCCGTGGCTGAGCGCCGGAGACGGCCCGGACTCCGCGCCCAGGTGGCGGCGGCGATCGCCCTCGTCTCGATGCTGGCCATCGGCGTCACGTTTGTGGCGCTGTACAACGGCACCGGATCACGCCTGCGGGGGCAGATCGACGCCCAACTGCGCACCCAGGCCGATGAGTGGCGCCAGGCGACTGCCCGCACCCCGGTGCGCGACTCGGCGGACCTCAGCCGGGTGGCTCGGCGGTTCATCGCCGCGCAGAGCTACCACCCTGAGTCCCAGATAGTGGTCGTCGACGCCGCCGGGTCCGGAATCGTCAGCAACGACCGGGAGGTGGTGGCCCGGGAGCGCACGTCGCATGAGCAGGGACTGTTGAACTCGCCGCCCGGGTTGCGCACGGCCTCGGTGCCCGAGGCCGGCGACATGCGGATCCTGACCGTCCCCATCCAGAGCGGCGGGACGCGACTGGGGCTGTTCCGCGTCGCCATTCCGCTGAGCTCAGTGACGCAGGCCCAGGCCAGCCTGCTGCGGACGTTCGCGGTGGTGGGGACGCTGGCGGTCCTCCTGGCCGTACTGCTGGGGATCGCCATCGCCGGGGTGGTGTCGGCTCCCCTGAGGCGCATGGCCAGGACGGCGCGGGCGGTCGACGGTGGCGATCTGTCGGTGCGGGTTGGGCTGCTGCGTGGCGGAGGCGAGATAGGTGCGCTGGGAGTGGCGTTTGACCGCATGCTTGACCGGCTGGAGCGAGCGTTTGGCCGGCAGCGCGACTTCGTCTCCGACGCCTCGCATGAGCTGCGGACGCCGCTCACGGTGCTGCGAACCCAGGTGGAGATGCTTGACCGGGAAACCGACGAGGAGCGTCGACACCAGGCCACCCGCCTGATGCTGCGACGGCTCGACGAACTGGATCACCTCGTCGGCGACATGTTGACGCTGGCCAGCGCCGAGGGCGGTCACCTGATCACGCCGGAAGCCATCGACCTGGCCGACTTCTTTGAGGACCTGCGCCGGGATCTGCCCCTGTTCGGTGACCGGCGGTTTGCGGTAACCGCCGTGGCCGGCACCCTGTCGGCCGATCCCGCCCGGCTCACCCAGGTGATCCGGAATCTGGTGCGCAACGCCGTGACGCACACCGCTCCAGCAGGTCGTATCCAGGTTCGGGCCGGGGCCCGCGGTGACCACCTGGAGATCGATGTCACCGACGATGGCCCGGGCATCCCCCCTGAGGAGCTGGAGCGGATCTTTGAGCGCTTTCACCGCCTGGGGCAGGGGCGGACCCGGGACACGGGAGGGAGCGGGCTGGGCTTGGCCATCGCCCGGGCGATCGTGGAGGCCCACGGCGGCACCGTCGTCGCCCTGTCGCCACCCGGCGGGGGTGCCACCTTCCGCGTCTTGCTGCCCGGCTACCGGGCGCCTGCCGCCGGGGGGGTCAGGCCGGGGGGGCCGTCGCCCGCGGTGCGCGCCTGACCGCCGTCAGCACGGAGGCCTCGGCCACCACGCGCGCCGTGGCCACGTCCTGAAATCCAGCTGACCGCGCCAACGATTCCCAACGGGCGGCCGGCAGGGGCTTCTCTCCCAGACGGAGGCTGAACCGCCACACGTTCTTGATCACCCGCCACCAGCCACCGGGACCGCGCCGGAGCAGACCCCGCGCCTTGGTGGCGATGATGGTGCGATCCTCGGCGCTCGCCCCGCGGCCGAACATCATGTCCCCGATGACCAGGCGTCCGCCGGGACGCAGCCATCCGTAGGCGCGCTGCATGAGCTGGGCCTTGTCGGCGTCCCGCAGGTGGTGCAGTGCGTAGTTGGAGACGACCAGGTCGACGCTGTCCCCCGGTAGGTCCAGCGTCTCGATCGGATTGATGAAGCTCTGGATATTGGTGACTCCGGCCTCGGCCGCCTTGGCCTCCAGCCGATCGATGAACGGCGCACTGACGTCGACCGCCAGCACCCGCGCGCAGCCCGCGGCCAGTGGGATCGTCACCTGCCCGGATCCGCAGCCGAGGTCGACGGCGACCGTCTGGCCGGAGGGCTGACAGGCGGTGAGCACGGCCTCCACCACCCTGGTCAGACCCACGGAGCCCTGGCTGTCCCAGCTGCGGGCCCGGCGGTTCCAGAGCAGTCGCTCCCGGGTGACGGCGACCGCCTGGGCGGGAGTCAGGCGGCGTGACCCAGTTTGCAGCAGCAGCGCGCCCGTGCGCACGGGCTCCGTGCCACCATCAGGATGATCATCCGCGTCGGGCGGGAGGTGGCTCAAGGGGAGGGGAGTCTTGGAGGAGGATGTCGTCATGGTCGGTTACCTTCCCGCCAGTGACGTACGCAACCGGGCGAGTGAGCATGGGCGGCCCGCCTCAAGTCCGCTTTAACTACTCATGAGACGACCCTCACGCACCCGTTTCATAAGACGATGCTCATCCGATGCGCTGGGGCGGCGCGGGTTGGCTGATAGGACCGGCAGGCTCCGGCGCGGTCCGCGGTGATGGCTCCTCCGCAGCGCGATCGCTCCCGACACCGTCGATCGCGGCCGACTCAGCAGACGCTGCGCCGCCGGCGGCTGACGGCGCTGCTCGGTGTCTCGCTGGTGGTGGTCGCGGTGGCCGCGGCGATCGCGGTGGCCGCCGGGGGAGGCGGCCAGAGCGCCACCAGCCCACCGGCCGCGGCCGCGCCGCCGACGTCGTCCCCATCGACCTCCCCAACCACCACCGCGCCCACCACCACCGCCACCCACTCCACCTCGGGCAGTCCAGCCACCGGGGCGCCCTACCGCGTCGGCATCACATCGATGACGTTGACCGAACCGGCCGCGGCGGCGATCGCCACCGGTCATTCCGCCTCGGGCGCGCCCATCCGGACGCTGCCCACCATCGTGCGCTACCCCGCGCGGGGTAACCCGGACTCAGGCACTCATCCCGGCGCCATCCCGGCGGCCCGTGGCCGGCCGTTTGGGCTGATCGTCTTCTCGCAGGGCTACGACGTGTCGGCGGAGTCGTATGCCTGGCTGCTCACCGCCTGGGCTCGGGCCGGCTACGTGGTGGCGGACCCCACCTATCCCCTGACCGATCCGGCCACACCCGGCGGCGTCAACGAGGAGGACATCGTCAACCACCCAGGCGACCTGCGCTTCGCCATCTCGGCCCTGGTGGCCGCCGCCCAGGACCCCCAGAGCATGCTGCATGGTCTGATCGATGCCTCCCGCGTGGGGATCGTCGGCCACTCCGACGGCGGCGATGTCAGCTTCGCGGTTGCCGCCAACTCGTGCTGTCAGGACGCGCACGTCAAGGCGGCGGTGATCCTGTCCGGTGCGGAGCTGGCCGCGTTTGGCGGCAGCTACGACCACACCGGGCATGTACCGCTCCTGGTGGTGCAGGGCAGCGCCGACACCATCAACATCCCCGGCTGCAGCGCTCAGATCTATACCGAGGCGGGGCAGCCGAAGTACTACCTGAACATCGCCGGCGCCGAGCACCAACCTCCGTACCTGAATCCCGGCCCCCAACGGGGCGGGGTGGCGCGGGCGGTCACCGCCTTCTTTGACGCCTACCTGGCGCGGCGACCCGCTGCACTGCACGCACTGGTGCGTCACGGCACGGTGGCGCCGACCGAGACGATCACCTCCGGCGACCTGCCCCCGGGGACCAGCACCGCCTGTCCCGGAGCCCCCTGACCGGGCCGGTCAATGGTGAGCGGGCTCTCATGGCCGACTAACGAGGCGTTGAGAAGGACCCGACACTGTCACCAGACGGCGGTCACCCCCCGCCGTCATCATCATGAAACTCAGAGCAGTCACACTGGCCACGCTGCTGGCCGGGCTGGTCCTGTCCGCCTGCGGCAGCAGCCACGCCGGCGGCACCGGCACCACCCGTTCCGCCTCCGGCACGTTCCAGCCCACCAAGTCGCGGCCGACGCGGCTGTATACGGTGACGCTGAGCGGTCACGGCGAGACACCAGCCGGCGCCGCCCAAGGGCGAGGCGTGGCGATCGTGGCCTTCCACGGCACCTCGCTGGTGTGCTGGCGGTTCGCCCACCTGCACGGATTCACCGTCGCCACCGGGGCCAGCATCGCCAGCGGCGCCCGCGGGCAGGCGGGCAAGACCGTGGTGGCACTGTCCGGGGGCCCGCGGCTGCACCACCAGGGCTGTGCCGCCCTCAGCCCCTCGCTGACGCGGGCCATCTGGAGCCACCCGGGCGGTTACTACGTCAACATCCTCAGCGCCCAGTACCCGCGGGGTGCCGTACGGGCGCAGCTATAGCCCGGAGCGCAGCGCCAGGATGCGCCCGGCCGCGGCCTGAGCGGCGGGGAGCGACATGTGCCGGTCCCGCAGCGCGGCGGCGATTCCGTCCAGGACGGTCAGTCCCTGAGCCGGGGAGTTGGCCGCCGGAGTGACGGCGGCGCACAGGATCAGGTCGGCCCCCGCGGTGGCGGCCAGCACTCCGCGGGTGGCCAGGTTGCCGTAGCGGGTCACGGCACCGGCGTCGATGCCGTCGGTGATGGTGACCCCGTGGAAATGGAGGCGTCCCCGGAGCTCGCCGCCGATGATCCGGGCCGACAGGCCCGCCGGACGGCGCGGATCCAGCGCCGGGTAGACGGCCCAGGAGGTCATGACGAGCTTGACGCCCGCCGCTACCGCCGCCCGGTAGGGGGCCTCGTCGACCGCTCGCAGGGTGCTCGCCGTCACCCGGAGGGTGACCGGCCGCAGGTCGGTGTTCTGGCTGCGGGCGGCGGCGCCCAGGCCGGGGAAGTGCTTGACGGTGGCCGCCACCCCGACCCGTTGCTGGGCCTTGATGAACGAGGCCCCGAGGCGGGCCACCCGGCCGGAGTGGCTGGAGTACGAGCGTTGGAACTCATCGATGAAGTTGCCCGGCTGGCGGTAGACGTCCAGTACGGGGGCCAGGTTGACGTTCATGCCGACCCCGTCCAGCGTCCGTCCGGCGCCCGTCCCCGCGGCCGTGGCCAGCGCAGGCCCGGATGAGCTCTGGCCGATCTGCTTCTCCGACAGCGCCGGCGCTCCCGGAAGCCGACGGACCTCGCCCCCCTCCTGATCGGTCATCAGGAGCAGGGGCGCGTGCAGCGGGCTGGCCACGGCGGCGCGCTGCAGCCGGGTGATCACGCTCCGGATCTGGGCCTGGCTTGCGATGTTGGAGGCGAAGAAGATGACGCCGCCCGCCTGGCCGCGCCTGATTGCCGTCATCAGTGACGCGGGGGGCTGCAACCCCGCATAGGCGTAGACGATGCGCTGACCGGCGAGCTGGTCAAGCGTGAGGGCGCGCGCCGGGGGAGCCGCGGCCCGGGGGGCACGTGCTGCCTGCTTCTTCCCGCCCGCCAGCGCCACGGAGGCGGCTCCGAGGGTCAGCAGGAGGAGAAGTCCGAGGACCCGGAGACGGGGGCGAAGCGCCATCGGCCTCACGGTAGCCCCTCAATACGATCGAGGCGATGAACGAGGTGACCTCCCGCCCCGCATCCCCGGGTCCGCTGGCTCGGGTGCCCTCGGCCGGGCTGGTCATCGCCGCCATCGCCTCGGTGCAGTTCGGGGGTGCCCTGGCGGTTCACCTCTTCAGCAGGGTGGGACCGGGCGGAGCGGTCCTGCTCAGACTGGCCTCGGCGAGCATCGTCCTGCTGGCGATCTCCCGGCCTCGCCTGGACCGGGTGCCGCTGCGGCGGCTGCCGCTGGCGGCGGCGTTCGGGCTGGTGCTGGCCGGCATGAACCTCAGCTTCTATGCCTCCATCGATCGCATCCCGCTGGGGATCGCGGTCTCGCTGGAGTTCGTGGGCCCGCTGGCGGTGGCGGTGGCCGGATCCCGCCGGCCGGTCGACCTGATCTGGGTGGTGCTGGCGCTGGCCGGCATCCTCGCGCTCACCCACGTCGACGGCGGGCGCGGCGTGGACGGGCTGGGGGTGGTGTTCGCCCTGGCGGCCGGCTGCTGCTGGGGCGCCTACATCCTGCTCAGCGCCCGCGTGGGCCGAGCCTTTGCGGGCGGGACAGGGCTGTCGCTGGCCATGGGCTTTGCCACGCTGGTGACGCTCCCGGTGGGCGTGGTCTCCGCCGGCTCTGCGCTGGTAACGCCGCAGGCGCTGGCGCTGGGATGCGCCGTCGGGATGCTGTCGTCGGCCATCCCGTACTCATTTGAGCTGGAGGCCCTGCGGCGCATCGCGCCTGCGGTGTTCGGCGTCCTGATGAGCCTGGAGCCGGCGATGGCGGCGCTGGCCGGCCTGTTGGTGCTGGGCCAGAGCCTCAATTCGCGGACCCTGGTGGGGATGGCGCTGGTGATCAGCGCCTCCATCGGTGCCTCGCGCCAGACGCGTGATCCCCCGACCACGGTTTGACCGGATTGGCGCGTCCGGGCCTCCGATCTGGGCCTGAACGGAGCACCCCCTTGCCACCGCTTGGACAATTGGTAATGGTTGAGCAGGGATTATCCCGGTACTCTCCCGCCTCGGCCACCACCCAGCGGCAAGCCGTCAGACAAATCGGAGGAAGGAACCGGATGGAAGCCACGTCTGTCACGCAGCCCGCGCCCGCGGGCACGGACGCACCGCGCCCGCAGCTCAAGAAGGGCGCCATCAGCTACGTCAGCAACGTCGTGATCGGGGTCGCGTCCACGGCTCCGGCCTACAGCCTGGCGGCCACCGTCGGGTTCCTCATCCTGATCAGCAGCATGGGGTTCCACAGCCCGGCGGTCATCATCGTCTCGTTCATCCCCATGCTGTTCATCGCCTGGGCCTACAAGGCGATGAACGCCGTTGACCCGGACTGCGGCACGTCCTTCAGTTGGGTCACCCGGGCGATGGGCCCCAGCATCGGTTGGATCGTCGGCTGGACCGTCCTGGTCTCCGACATCGTGGTCAACGCCAACCAGGCGCAGATCGCCGGGAGCTACGGATTCCAGCTGTTCGGCCTCAACGCCGCGGCGGCCAACACCCTGGACGTCACCATCCTCGGGGTCATCTTCATCATCCTGCTCACCTGGATCTGCTGGAAGGGCATCGAGCTCTCGGCGCGGACCCAGCAGATCCTGCTCGGCTTTGAGATGACGATCCTGATCATCTTCGCCGTCGTGGCCCTGATCAAGACGTACGCCAGCCCCGGACCGCACTCCACCGGCATCTCGCTGGAGTGGTTCAACCCGTTTGGGGTCAGCGCCGGCACCCTCATCTCCGGCATGCTCCTCGGCGTGTTCCTGTACTGGGGCTGGGACACCGGCGTCTCGGTCAACGAGGAGAGCCAGAACTCAGCCTCCGGTCCGGGACGGGCGGCCGTGGTCTCGACGGTCATCCTGATCGGCATCTACCTGCTGGTGACCGTCGCCTCCCAGGCCTATGCCGGTACCCACTACCTGGCCAACAACCCGAACGACATCTTCGCCGGCGGGCTGGCCAAGAACGTGCTGGGCAGCCTGCACTTCCTGCTGACCATCGCCGTGCTCACCTCGGCGACCGCCGCCACGCAGACGACGATTCTGCCGGCGGCCCGGTCGGCGCTGTCAATGGCCCGCCGGGGTGCCATCCCCAGCCGCTTCTCGCAGATCCACCATAAGAACCTGGTTCCCGGCTCGGCCACGATCTGGGCCGGGATCCTGTCGGTGGCCTGGTACATCGCCATCGTCAACATCTCGCAGAACGTGCTCGGTGACTGCGTGGCCGGACTCGGCATCCTGGTCTGCATCTACTACGGGTTCACCGGGTTTGCCTGCGCCATCTTCTACCGCCGTGAGCTGACCAAGTCGGTGCACAACTTCTGGACGTTCGGTCTCATGCCGGTCCTGGGCGGCGTGATCCTCATGGGCATCCTGGTCAAGGGCGTCATCTACTACGGCCACTCGGTCAACGACTACAGCTCACCGCTGCTGGGTCTCGGCGTCCCGGTGTGGATCGGCATCCTGGGCGTGGGCAGCGGGGTCATCCTCATGCTGGTGCGCCGGGCCACGCGCCCCCACTTCTTCCGCGAGCGCCGGCTCACGTACGGCGACAAGATTGAGGTGGTCACGCCGGAGGCCGAGTTCGCGCCCGCGGACTCGATGCTGTAACCCCGTCTGCCGACCCGATTGATGTCACAGGCACCGTCGTACTGGCTCGCCGAGCTGGGGCCGGTCCGGCGGCGCCCGCCGCTGGACGGCGTCGTGGACGCCGACGTCTGCATCGTGGGCGGCGGCTTCACCGGCCTGTGGACGGCCTATGAGCTGCGCCGTGCCGACCCCACGCTCGCGGTGGTGGTGCTGGAGGCCCAGCACGTCGGTTTCGGCGCCTCGGGGCGCAACGGCGGCTGGGTGTTGGGAGCCGTCTCCGGATCTGACGCGGCCTGGCAGGCCCGCGGCGGCGCGGAGGGGCCCCGGGCGATGGCCCGGGCGATCCAGCAGACCGTGGAGGAGATCGCCCGGGTGGTGGAGACCGAGGCGATCGACTGCGACTGGCGCCAGGGCGGCTCGTTGACGGTGGCTCAGTCTGAGACGCAGATGGCGCGCCTGCGGGCCGAGGCGGCTCACCAGCGTCAGGTGCTGGGAGAGGATCTGGCCTGGGAGCTGCTGGACGCCGGCCAGCTGAGGGCGCGGATCAGGGTCGGCGATGGTCACGGTGCGCTGTTCACGCCCCACTGCGCCCGGGTCCAGCCGGCCAAGCTGGTCGACGGCCTGGCGGCGGCGGCCGAGCGGGCGGGCGTGGTGATCCATGAATCCACGCCCGTGACCGACATCGTCCCCGGGCGCGTCCAGGCGCCCACCGGGCAGGTGCGCGCCCGCTTCGTGCTCCGGGCCACCGAGGGCTACACCGCCGACCTGCCCGGCAAGCACCGCGTCCTGCTGCCGATGAACAGCTCGATGATCGTGACCGAGCCCCTGGCCGCCGAGACCTGGGCCCAGATCGGCTGGGACGCGGCCGAGACGCTGCTGGACGGCTCCCATCTCTACACGTACTCCCAGCGCACCGCCGACGGACGGATCGCCATCGGCGGCCGCGGTGTTCCCTACCGCTTTGGCTCCCGCACAGACCGTGAGGGTCCGGTTCCAGAGGGCACGATTCAGGACCTGCGCGAGCGCCTGCGCGCCCTGTTCCCGGCCCTGGGTGATGTGCCGGTGGCGCGGGCTTGGCACGGCGTGCTGGGGGTCTCTCGGGACTGGTGCCCGACCGTCGGCCTCAACCGCTCCACCGGCCTGGGCTACGCGGGCGGATACGCCGGCGAGGGCGTCGCGGCCAGCAATCTGGCGGCGCGCACGCTGCGCGACATGGTGCTGGACCGGGATACCGAGCTCAGCCGGCTGCCGTGGGTCGGCCATCCGGCGCGCCACTGGGAACCCGAACCCCTGCGGTTCATGGGCGCCCGCGGGATCTACGGGCTGTATCGCATCGCCGACCGACATGAGCGGCTCAGCGGCCGTGAGTCACCGGTGGCAGCGGTCGCTGACCGGATCGCCGGTCGCTGACCGCCCGGGTGGCGGAGGGTGCGCGGCGCAGTTCAGCGACCCCATACCTCGTCGGCCGTCTCGACGATCAGCTCCAGCTTGGCCCGCTCCTCGTCGATGCTCAGCTTGTTGCCCTCCTCGGTGGAGGAGAAGCCGCACTGCGGCGACAGGCAGAGCTGGTCGACGTCGACGAACTGCGCGGCCTCCTCGATCCGCCGCTTGAGCAGGTCCTTGTCCTCCAGCTCGGGGCGCTTGGTGGTGATGAGGCCAAGCACCACCTGCTTGTGCTCAGGGACGAACCGCAGGGGCTCAAACGTGCCGGACCGCTCATCGTCGAACTCCAGGAAGTATCCGTTGACGTTGAGGTCGCCGAACAGCGCCTCGGCCACGAAGTCATAGCCACCCTCGGCGGCCCACATCGACTGGTTGTTCCCGCGGCACAGGTGGGTGGTGATCACCAGGTCCTCGGGCCGGTCGGCGAGGGCCTGGTTGATGTGGGCGATGTACTGCTCGTGGAGATGGTCGGGATCGCCGCCGATCTGCTGGATGTGCGCCCGCTGGGCGGGGTCGTTGATGTAGGCCAGGCTGGTGTCGTCGAGCTGCAGGTAGCGGCAGCCGAGCCCGTAGACGCCCTGCACCTGATCCCGGTAGGCGGCGGTCAGGTCGGCCCAGAAGGCATCGATGTCCGGGTACACCGTCTCGTCGATCGACGAGTTGCCGCCGCGGTAGTGGACCATGCTCGGCGATGGGACGGTGAGCTTCGGCGTCTGGGTGGCCGCGGCGTTGTCCCGGACGAACTCAAAGGCCGGGGCGAAGATGGTGTCACCGAGGCCGACCCGTCCGCCGACGCGCATGGCCGGCGGCGCGTAGTCGTACTCGCCCTCGTCGCTGCGAAACCGGACATGGAGCGACTCACCGTCCACCTGCTCGATTCCCTGCAGCGAGTAGATGAAGTCCATGTGCCAGGAGGTCCGGCGAAATTCCCCATCGGTCACCGTCTGCAGCCCGGCCGACCGCTGCAGCTCCATCACCCCGCGGATGGCCTCATCCTCAACCTGACGTAGAGCTCCCGCGTCGATCCGGCCGGCCTTGAACTCAGCGCGGGCGCGGGCCAGCTCCGGCGGGCGGAGCAGACTGCCGACGTGATCGGCGCGGAATGGGGGGGTGTCACGAGACGGCATCAAGTTCTCCTTCGGTATGAAACGAACGGCGATTCAAGCAGAGGCCGGACCACGTGTAGGCTCGGCTGATGGTCAAGCGTTACCGTGCCGTGCTGGCCGCCCCGGGGTTCGCCCGGGTGTTCGGCACGGCGCTGTTCGGCCGACTCCCGCAGGGCATGCTCTCGCTCGCGATCCTGCTCCTCGTCCGTCCGCGCACCGACTCATATGCGGCTGCCGGGATCGCCGTCGGCGCCTACGCGCTCGCTTCGGCGGCCTGCGCCCCCGTGCAGGGTCGCCTGGTCGATCGCTTCGGCCGGCTTCCAGTGCTGGCCCCGGCGGCCCTGCTCCAGGGCTTGGCTCTGGTCGCCCTGGTGGCGGCGGGCCGAGCGCCGGCGCTGCTCCTGATCGGGCTTGCCGGGATCGCCGGCGCCCTGATGCCCTCGCTGGCCCCGACGGTGCGAGCCCTGCTGCGCGAGCTGCTCTCCGACACCGCCGTGCGAGAGACCGCCTACTCCCTGGAGTCGGTCATCCAGGAGCTCATCTGGATCGCCGGACCGCTGGTGGTGGCGCTGGTGATCACGCTCACGTCGCCGGCCGCGGCCGTCCTGCTCAGCGCCGGGATCTGCATCCTCGGAACCCTCCTGTTCGTCACCTCGCCGGTGGTGCGTGGCGGCGGCCCGCGGCGGTCCCCCAGCGACCGGGCCCCGGTGCTGGAGATCCCGGCGGTGCGAGCCCTGCTCGGCCCGATCGCGCTCATGGGGACGAGCCTGGGAGCGATCGAGGTCGGCCTGCCGTCACTGGCGCTGCACGCCGGCTCCCGGCCCTCGGCCGGTCTGCTGCTGGCGCTGTGGAGCGTGGGCAGCCTGACCGGTGGGCTGTGGTTCGGCTCCCGGGCGTGGCGGGTGTCGCTCGCCGCTCGCTACCGGATGCTCCTGGTGGGCGCGGTTCTGTGCACCGCGCCGCTGATCGCCGCCCGCACCATCCCGGAGGGGATGATCTGCGCCCTGCTGGCCGGCTTGACCATCGCCCCGGTGTTCTCCTGCCAGTACGCCCTCATCGGGCACGCCGTCACCCCCGGGGTCGAGACCGAGGCCTTCACCTGGGCGGCCGCGGCGCTGATCGCCGGTCTGGCGGCCGGCTCGGCGCTGGGCGGGGCGGTCATCGCGGCCGGCGGGGTGAGCGCGCCGTTCATCCTGGCCTGCGCGGCGAGCATCCTGGCGGCGCTGACCGCGGTCCGGCTGCGGACGGCCGTGGAGCAGCCCGCCTGAGGGTCAGATCTCTCGCACCGGTCGGCAGGGGCTGCCGAAGCAGACAAACCGGGCCGGCATGTCCTTGGTGACCACGCTGCCGGCACCGATCACCGCCCCGGCCCCGATGGTGACCCCGGGGCAGACGATGACGCCGGCGGCCAGCCAGACATTGTCGTGAACAACGATCGGCTCGGCCCACTCGGTCATCGTCCGCCGCCGAGCCGGATCCAGGGGGTGCAGCGGGGTCACCAGGTGGACGCTCGGCCCCATCTGCACGTCGTCGCCGATCCGAACCTCCGCCGAATCGAGGATGACCGCGCCGAAGTTGATGAACGTCCGGGCGCCAACTGATATGCGGTATCCGTAATCGCACTGGAAGGGAGAGAGGATCTCGGTGGAGTCGCCGATGGACCCCAGCAGCGCGCGCAGGATCTCCTCGCGGGCGAAGGGCTCGTCGGCGCTGGTGGCGTTCAGCTGCTCGGTGAGCAGGCGGCAGCGCAGCCGATCCTCCAGCAGCTCAGGATCATCGGACAGATAGGACTGGCCGGACAGCATCCGGTCTTTTTGCGAGGGCATCGGCGGCATCCTGCCAGCTGCCGGGGGGTGCCGCGCAGCCGCGGACCGCCCCGGTCAGAAATGCAGGATGCTCAGCTGTCCGGTGACCCGCGGGAAGGCGTGCCTGGAGTACCGGCTGACGCTTTCGAAGGTGACCGTGAACAGGTCGTTGCGCGGCCGCCCGCCCGGGTACAGCAGGGCGCGCTGACGCAGCGTCCCGCACGGCCCGTTCGCCCGGCCGAACCGGGTGTGGGCCACGATTCGCCGGCGGGCGTAATAGCCATAGATGTGGCGGCCGGGGGTGAAGCCGGAGAAGGTCCAGGTCACCTTGTCCTTGCGGACGTCGCGGACCCGCCTGGGTGCGGTGGCCACCGCCAGGTTGGCGGAGCGCACCACTGTCGACACCGAGGGCGCCCCGCCGGCGGTGGCGTCGGCGGCGGTCAGTGTCGCCGTCAGCGTGCCGGGGCCCTGATGGGCGAGCGTCGGCGCCGGGAGCGTCACGTGGAACCCGCCGTCCGCCTGCACCGCCGCCGTCACCGGCTGACCGGCGCCGCTGATCCGGACGGTGTGGCCCGGGGTGAACCCGGTGCCGGTGATCGTCATCGCCGACCCGTGGGCGGCATCGGTGTTGACGTAACAGGTCCGGTTGGCGGAGATGCTCGGGCTGGGGGCCGCGGCCACCGCGGCCGCCGTGGGGCCGGCTGCGGCGAGCATCAGCCCCGCAACGATTACCGGCCGGCGATGGGGAAGGGTCATCGGATCTCCTGGCTGGGCCCCGGCGACAATGAAATCAGGGACTGTGTTGCACTACAACCCGGCGCGGCGGTTCGAGTTGCTCCGGGTGCGGCGCCGGGGAGCGTAGCCGTTTCGTTGACGCCGCTGGCCTACATCTGATATATCAGCGGGATGGCCACTACGGATTCCAGGCAGTTGCCGGCCCGCCAGCGGATCGTGATCATCGGCGCCGGCATCGTGGGCAACAGCGTCGCCTACCACCTGCATCGTTTGGGCGAGACCGAGATCACGCTGCTGGACAAGGGACCGCTGCCCAATCCGGGCGGCTCCACCGGACACGCATCCAACTTCATCTTCCCCGTCGACCACTCCAAGGAGATGACGGCGCTCACGCTGGAGAGCATGCGCCAGTACAAGGAGCTCGACGTCTATCTGGAATGCGGAGGCATCGAGGTGGCCCGGACCGAGGCCCGGATGCAGGAGCTTCAGCGGCGTATGGTCTCCGCCAAGACCTGGGGCATCGAGCCCACCTCGCTGCTGACGCCGGCCGAGATCAAGGAGCACGTGCCGTTCATCAACGAGGAGATCCTGCTCGGCGGTTTCTACACCCCCGGGGCGGGCGTCGTGGACTCGCTGCGGGCGGCGACGATCATGCGCGAGCGCGCCGTTGAGGGCGGGATGACGGTTGCGGCCAACACCGAGGTGCTGGGGCTCGACGTGGAGCACGGGCGAATTCGCCGCGTCCGGACCGACCGGGGCGACATCGAGGCCGACCGGGTGGTCATCGCCTGCGGCTGCTGGAGTCCCCGGATCGCTCGCATGGCCGGTGCCCGGATCCCGCTCACGCCGGCCGTGCACCAGATGATCGATGTTGGCCCGGTCAAGCAGTTTGAGAACGCGCGGACGCTCGTGGATTACCCCATCGTCCGCGACATGGACACCAACATGTACGAGCGTCAGGACGGCGGCGGCCTGGAGATCGGCTCCTATGCCCACCGGCCGATCATGATGGATGCCGACGAGATCCCGTCGATTGAGGAGTCGGCGCTCAGCCCCACCGAGCTGCCGTTCACCCAGGCCGATTTTGAGCTGCAGATGGAACAGGCGCTGGAGATGATGCCGGAGATCGTCGGGGACGAGTCCGTCGGCGTGCGCTACGCCATCAACGGTCTGCTCTCGGTGACCTACGACGGCATGCCGCTCATGGGCGAGACCCCGGAGGTCAGGGGCCTGTGGTCGGCGGCGGCCATCTGGATCAAGGAGGGGCCTGGCGCGGGCAAGTCGCTGGCCGAGCTCATGGTCCACGGCGAAAGCGAGATCGACATCTATGACTCCAACATCGCCCGCGCCTATCCCCACCAGAAGACCAAGACCCATATCCAGGCCCGGGCCGGCGAGGGTTTCAACAAGATGTACGGCATCGTCCACCCGGCCGAGCAGTGGGAGTCAGACCGGCGGGTCAAGCTGTCGCCCTACTACGAGCGCGAGCAGGAGCTGGGCGCGGTGTTCTACGAGGCCGCCGGCTGGGAGCGTCCCCAGTGGTATGAGTCCAACGCGCCCCTTCTGGAGGAGTTTGGGCACCGGGTCACTCGCCGCGAGGCCGAATGGGAGTCGCGCTGGTGGTCGCCGATCATCAACGCCGAGCACCTGGCCCTGCGTGAGCGGGCCGGCTATACCGACCTGACCGCGTTCGCCATCTTCGATGTGTGCGGGCCGGGGGCGCTGGACACGGTCCAGCGCGTGGCGATGCGTCAGATGGACGTCCCGGTGGGCCGCACCGTGTACACGCCGATCCTGTGGCCGAGCGGCGGGTTCAAGGCCGACCTCACCATCATGCGCATGGACGACAACGTATTCCGGGTGGTGACCGGCGGCGCGTGGGGGATGTCCGACCTGAAGTGGTTTGCCGATCACCTTCCCGCGGACGGTTCGGCGCAGATCCATGACCAGACGAACGCCTGGACGACGCTCGGCCTGTGGGGACCGCGGGCGCGCGACATCCTGTCCAGTGTGACCAGCGGCGATGTGTCCAGCGACGGCTTCAAGTTCGCCTGGTTCAAGGAGATTGAGGTGGGGTCGCTGTCGGTCATCGCCAGTCGCATCTCCTACGTCGGTGACCTGGGCTGGGAGCTCTACGTGCCGATTGAGCAGGGCGCCCGGCTGTGGGACATCATCGCGGAGGCCGGCCTGCCGCACGGGGCGGTGCCCGTGGGCGCCGGCGTCTACGGCACCACCGGACGCCTCGAGAAGTGCTACCGGGCCTACGGCGCCGAGCTGGAGGGCGAGTACAACGTGGTGGAGGCCGGGATGGCCTGGGGGAAGGTCAAGGACCAGGAGTTCATCGGCAAGGAGGCCCACGTGCGTCACCGGTCGCAGGAGCCGGCCGCCGTCATGTGCGCCGTCACCGTCGACGACCACACCTCCTCCAGCGGCGTCAAGCGCTACATGCTGGGCGGTGAGCCCATCCTGACCGCCGAGGGCGATGCCATCACCGATGCTCACGGGCGGCGGTCCTACGTGACCAGCGCCGGGGCCGGACCGTCGATCGGCAAGCACATCCTGATGAGCTATCTGCCCCCCGAGCACGCGGTGGTCGGCCAGTCCCTCCAGGTCCAGTACATGGGCGAGCGCTATCCGGTGACCGTGGCCACCAACGACTCCACGCCGGTGTTCGATCCCGACAACTCCAGGGTGCGCTCGTGAACATCCTGGTGGCGGTCAAGCGCGTGCCGCTCACCGGCGGCAAAATCACCCTGACCGAGGACGAGCGGGCCATTCAGACCCGGCACCTCGGCTTCACCGTCTCCCCGCACGAGGAGTGCGCGGCCGAGGAGGCGATCCGCCTGATCGAGCAGCATGGGGGAGAGAGCGTGGTCCTGACGCTGGGCCCGGCCGAGGCCGAGGAGCAGCTGCGGGACATGATGGCGATCGGCGTCGACCGGGCGATCCATCTCGTCTCCGACGGCGAGGAGTGGGACGCCCAGGCGACGGCGGCGGCCATCGTCGAGGCCGTCCGCGCCGACGAGGCCGTCTTCGACCTGCTCCTGTTCGGCAACGAGTCGGCCGACGCCGGCAACTACCAGGTGGCCATCCGGGTGGCCGCGGCGCTCGGACTGCCCGTGGTCACCGGGGTGAAGGCGATCTCGGTGGACGGCGGGACGCTGCGCTGCGAACAGGAGACAACGTCCCACCCACCCGGCCGCGACGTCTACCAGGTGCCGTTGCCGGCGGTGGTCACGGTCAAGGAGGGGATCAACCTCCCGCGCTACCCCTCGGTGCCGGGCCGGATGCGGGCCAAGCGCAAGCCGCTGGCGCCCAGCCGGCCGAGCCGGCCCGAGGTGAGTGGGGTCGGTCTTCAGATGCGCAGGCTGCTGCTCCCGGCAGGTTCAAGCAAACAGGCCGAGGTCCTGGGCACAGGTCCCGACGCCGCCCCTCGCGTGGTGGAGATCCTGCGAGAGATTGGGGTGGTGTAGGTGTCCACGCTCGTGTTCATCGAGAGCGCCGAGGACGAGCTCTCCCAGCAGGCGGTCGTCTTCGCCCAGCAGCTCGGCGACGAGCAGATCACCGCGGTGGCGATCGACGACCCCGGTGGCTACGCCCCGGCGGCGTGGGCGCAGACCCTGGTGGAGCTGGCCGAGCAGCGGTCGGCCCGGGCGATCCTCGGCCCCGGGTCAGACCGCGGCAACGAGGTGCTCGCCCACGTGGCGGCCAAGCTCGACCAGCCGATGGCCGCCAACTGCGTGTCGGTCGACCCCGGCAATCCGACCTCGGTTGTCCGGACGCGCTGGGGCGGGACCCTGCTGGAGGACGCGGTCATCCACGGCTCACCGCTGCTGTTGACCAGCTCCGCCCACGCCGTCGGGGCGGCGCCGATCGCCGATGTGGAGAGGGTTCCGGTGACCGGGGCGGCCTCGGAGCTTGACCGGGTGGTGCGGGCTTCCGAGCGGATTCCGGCCGCCACCGGCGGGGTGTCGCTGGCCGACGCCGAAGTGGTGGTCTCCGGGGGCCGTGGCCTGGGCTCGGCCGAGGCTTTCTCCATCATCGAGGAACTGGCCGAATTGCTCGGTGGCGCCGTCGGCTGCTCCCGCGCGGTGACCAGCGCCGGGTGGCGCCCGCACACCGACCAGGTGGGGCAGACCGGCACCAAGGTGTCTCCGGAGATCTACATCGCCTGCGGGATCAGCGGTGCCACCCAGCACATGGCCGGCTGCAAGGGCGCCAAGCGGTTGCTGGCGATCAACGAGGACGGCGAGGCCTCGATCTTTGCCGCCGCCGACTACGCCGTCATCGGAGACCTGCACCAGATCGTGCCGGCGATCTCGGCGGAGATCAGGAAGGCGAGAGGGACATAGGCATCGCTGTCGCCGCCGTCGCCCTGGCCGCCGCCCTGGCCGCGAGCGTGACCCTGTTTGTGCTGCGGGTCCGCTTCCTGGTGGCCCTGGTGGAGTCGGCCGCACCGGCCAGCCGGTCAGGTGACGTGCCCGCGCGGGTACGCAACGAGGGCACGATCGTGCTCGGACAGCGCAAGCTGCTCCAGCGGTTCGGTCCGGGGCTGCTGCACGCGTTCATCTTCTGGGGCTTCATCGTCCTGGCGCCGACCATCCTGATCGCCATGATCGGGGCCGTCTCCAAGCACGCCACCCTGCCCTGGCTCGGCCACCAGGGGTGGTACGCGTTCCTGGTCGATATCTTCGCCACCCTGGTGCTGGTCGGCGTGGCCGGCGCACTGTGGATCCGCAAGGTGCAGCGGCCTCAGCGGTTTGCCGGCAGCCACCTGGGCGAGGCCGACCTGATCCTGGCCCTGATCGCCGTCATCGCGCTGTCGCTGCTGCTCTGGCATGCCACCCGGATCGCGCTGGGGATCAACGATGCGCCGGCGTCATCGCAGCCGGTATCCAACCTGCTCTCCGGCCTGTTCGGCTCTGACCAGACCACCCGGGTGCTGGAGCGGGTGTTCGTCTGGGTGCACGTGCTCACCATCCTGGGATTCCTCGCCTATCTGCCGCGCTCCAAGCACCTGCACATCGCCTCGGCGGCACTGAACGTCTGGTTTGGCCGCACCCGGGCCCGGGGGCGGCTGGAGCCGCTGCGCTTCGACGATCCGGACATCCCGGAGGAGGACATCCGGTTCGGCGCGGGCACGGCCGCCGATCTGACCTGGAAGCAGATGCTGGACACGTTCACCTGCACCGAGTGCGGCCGCTGCCAGGATGCCTGCCCGGCGTTTGCCACCGGCAAGGTGCTCTCGCCCAAGCTGGTGATCATGGGCCTGCGGGACCAGGTGTTCGCCGAGGGCGCCGCCGTCATCCGCGCCCGCGGAGACGGCGAGGCCGAGCTGGCGCCGCTGGTCCCCAACGCCGTGCCGGAGGAGTCGGTGTGGGATTGCGTCACCTGCGGCGCCTGCGTCCAGGCCTGCCCGGTCTCGATTGAGCACATCGACCACATCGTCGATCTGCGCCGCCACCTGGTGATGGTGGAGTCCAGCTTCCCGGCCGAGTCCGAGCCGATGCTGCGGGACGTGGAGCGCTCATCGAACCCGTGGGGCAAGGCCCAGTCCGAGCGCGCCGATTGGGCCACGGACCTCGGCGTCCGCGTGCTGGAGCCGGGCGATCCGGCGCCGGAGTACCTGTACTGGGTCGGCTGCGCCTCGTCGTTTGATGAGCGGGCGCGGCGCACCGCCGAGGCGACGGCCAAGCTGTTGCAGAAGGCCGGCGTCGACTTCGCCATCCTCGGCCCGCGGGAGGCCTGCACCGGCGACCCGGCGCGGCGGATGGGCAACGAGTACGTATTCCAGGCGTTTGCCGAGCAGAACGTGGAGACGCTCAACCAGGCCGGGGTGACGAAGATCATCGCCAACTGCCCGCACTGCTTCAACACCCTGGGCAACGAGTACCCGGACTTCGGCGGTCACTACGAGGTCGTCCACCACTCTGAGCTGCTGGCTCGCCTGGTGCGCGACGGGCGGCTCAAGCCGGAGCGGTCCGAGGGCCTGAACATCACCTACCACGACTCCTGCTACCTGGCCCGCCACAACGACGTGCTGGAGTCTCCCCGGGAGCTGGTGGGCGCGGTGGGCGCGCCGGTGGAGATGGAGCGCAGCGGCAAGCAGACGTTCTGCTGTGGGGCCGGCGGCGCCCACATGTGGATGGAGGAGCGGGCCAACGCCATCAACGAGAACCGGGTCCGGGAGGCGGCCGGCACCGGCGCCGGAACGCTGGCGGTCGCCTGCCCCTACTGCACGGTGATGCTCGACGATGGCGTGCAGAGCGTCGGCGCCGACCTGCGGGTGGTCGACGTGGCCACGCTGCTGGCCGAGTCGCTCGGCGACTGAACGGGGAGGCCGAACGCCAGGCGGGCCGCGGGGGTGAGATGCTCGTCGTTGACGAGGTGGACCGACCCCGCATAGCCGTGGACGAGGGTGAGATCCTCGGGGCGGCGGGCATCGGCGACGACGACCTCGGCACAGGGGAGATAGGGGGCCGCTGGGGGCCGCGGGCGGGCCGCCATGCCCTGGCGCCGGATGGTCCGGCGAAGCCCGGGATTGCCGCTGACCACGGTGATGCGGTGACGCTCTGCGGGCATGGCTGGCCGGTCGATCTCCTCGGCCAGGATGGTCACACGCCCCGCCCCGTTCCTCAGGGCCCGCTCGGCGGCCGCCCACACCCGGCCGTGAAGGGTGTCACCCGCCTCAAACACGGGCAGCCAGGGCCGGCGCTCGTACTCGCAGGAGGCCGAGAGATCCGCCACCAGTCGGCCGATATGGAGTGCCTCGGCGGGGGCCTCCACACCCACCAGCTCGACGCGCGGCAGATCATCGACCTCCAGGCCCTGCCCGCCGAGATCCTCGACTAATCCGGCGAGCGCGGACGTCACGTCGCCGGTGACGGCAATTGTCAGCGGCCCGACGAGTGCCGGAAAGGCTGCGGCGACGGCCAGCGCGCGGCCGAGGGCGCCCCGGTCGGCGGGCCAGATCGCCGACCATGGGTCGGAGCGGAGGCGGAGCGGTCGCATGGGCAATGTATTCGGGCGGGGCAGTCCGGGGCTTGAGCGCGCTCAAGGCGGACCGTCCGCGGCCGACAAAGCGGCTGTGGAGATGACGATGTCCCGAGAGCCCCGCGACGACGGGCGGGTCGCGGTCGGCCGCTGCACCTATTACTACGGAAACCCGTTCGTGCTATATGGACCGGTGCCCCGCATCGAGGTGGGCGCGTTCTGCAGCATCGCCCGCGATGCCCACATTCTCGGCGGCGGCGAGCATGCGCTGGACCTTCCGAGCACGTATCCGTTTCGCACTGTCCTGACCCGGGCCGAGGATGGTGAGTGGGACATCTTCGCCAAGGGCCCGACGCGTGTGGGCAGCGACGTGTGGATCGGCTTCGGTGCCACCGTTCTCAGCGGTTCGACGGTCGGCCACGGCTCCGTGGTGGGAGCCGGAGCGGTCGTCGCCGGGATCGACGTCGCCCCCTACTCGATTGTCGCCGGCAACCCTGCTCGGACGATCGGCCGGCGATTCGATGAGTCCACCGTCGAGCGGCTGCTCGCGTTACGCTGGTGGGACTGGGCGCTTGAGCAAATCGCCGCGATGGAACCCTTCTTCTATGCCGGCGTCGATGTGTTCGTAGCCGAGTCCGAGCGGCGGCTCGCGGAGGGAGAGCTGTTGCCCGCCGGCGCTCAGGCGACGTGGACGGCGGATAGGAGCGCGGCGTAGGAGCGAACCAGGGCGGCTCGCACCTCGTCCACCAGGGGGCTGGGCAGCTGGCGGCCCTCGCTCACCCACAGGTCCGAGAAGCGCATGGCCAGCGCCCGCTGCTCAGCCGCCCGCCGCATCTCCGCCTTGTTGCGGCCGTAGACATACGCGTACAGGGTGCAGAGCGCATCGACCAGCGCCTCTTCCTTGACGCCATCATGCCCGTACTGGTGCAGGCGGTGCACGCGCCACCACTCCACCTCCAGATCGGCGGCCACCACCGGGTCATAGCTCTCCTGGTAATGGTGCTTGATCATGGCGTAGAAGCGCTGCATGGTCAGCTTGGCGCCGACCGGGTCGTTGTTCTCCCGGGGCGCCCACTGCATGTTGGCGCGCAGCACCAGCCAGGCGCCATAGAGCGAGGCCCGCCAGGGCAGGCCGAACGCGTGGCGGGTCAGATCGACGGCGGCCCGCAGGAACCGCAGCCAGTCCCGGCGGTAATACGTGACCCAGGCATCGCACTCCAGCTTCCCCACCCGGCGGGGGTCAAAGGCGCGGTGCGGACCGGTCACGGGCGCAGTGTCCCGGACTGCCTGCGGACGATCAAGCCGCTGCCTGCAGGAGCCGCTCCAGGCCGCGTTCCAGCCCGGCATTGCCGACCGGGTGCACCTGGAGCGGGAGCCCCAGCCGGACCGCCGCCTTCTCCGCGCAGCGCCGGGTGGCCGGCGTCGGCCGCTGAGCGAGCCACACCACCCGTCGGTAGTGGGCGAAGTAGGTGTCCCGCAGCTCCGGATGGCGGTCCAGGCCGAGCTCGCGGACCACGGTGTGCTCAAACGTTCGGGCCAGGAAGTCGGTGAGGAAGTACGTCCCCGGCTCCTCGGCCAGCGCCTCGGCCACCTCGTCGCGGGCCAGGATGTCATAGCAGTTGTCCCCCTCCAGGCGTGGGTACTGATCCAGCCCGCCTTGGGTGCCGCAGTCGCCATAGGCCACGGCGAGGACGTCGCGGCCGGCCGCGGCCGCGGCGACCGCCGCCGGGATCCGCTCCGGCCGGTTGTGGAGCAGAGCCGCCACCGGGACGACATCGATGGGCCAGCCGCGCCGACGAGCGATGTCCCGGACGTCAAACGCGAGGGCGCCGCAGGCCAGGACCACCTGGCGCCGGCTCATCCGGGGAAGGCCAGCTGGTCGATGAACAGGTCGTTGAAGTCCGCGCGCCCGGACAGCTCCACGTACTCCACCTCACGCGTGATCGACTCGGCCTCGGCACGCTCACGCAGGGACAGGGCCGCTATCTTGGCCCCCTCCCCGGCCACGTTGCCGGCCGAGACGATCCGCGGCAGCGCCAGCTTGGGCACCAGGCCGATGCGCACCGCGCTGAGCGGGGTCAGGTAGGCACCGAAGCTACCCGCCAGCAGGACCTGGGAGATGTCGCTCGGCTCCACTCCCAGCTCGCGCAGGAGGATCTGCCAGCCGGTGGCGATCGAGGCCTTGGCGAACTGAAGCTCGCGCACATCACGCTGGGACAGGAACACCGACGAGGCCGGATCATCCCCCCGCCAGTGCAGGACGAACACCCGCTCCTCGCCGATCTTGGTGAGCCGCTGGCCCAGTGCGGGCAGCCGCTCGGCGGCCTCCTCGTTGGGAATGAACCGGCCGGAGTGATCCAGCAGCCCGCAGTGGGCGAGCTCGGCCACGGCATCCACCAGCCCCGAGCCGCACATGCCGACCGGCTCGGTGTCGCCGATCACGTCGAGGGTGACGGCGTCGTCTCTGATCTGGACGCCCTCAATGGCCCCCTCGGCGGCCCGCATCCCGCAGCGGATCTGGGCCGCCTCAAACGCCGGCCCCGCCGGGGCGGCGGTGGCCACCACCCGGTCCACCGAGCCGAGGGCAATCTCGGAGTTGGTGCCGACATCGATGAACAGCCGCAGGCGCCGGTCCCGGGTCAGGCCGGTGGCGAGCATCCCGGCCACGATGTCCCCGCCGACGTAGGCGCCGAGTGAGGGGAACACGAACGCCGGCGCCCGCGGGTGGACGGCCACGCCGAAGTCCGCGGCCCGGGTGGGCGGGAAGTCATGGGTGGCGACCACAAAGGGCGCCATGGAGAGCGGCTCAGGATCAATGCCGAGCGCCAGCTGCATCATGGTCACGTTGCCGCACACGGTGATCTCGTAGATCTCCTCGGGCGCCACCGCGGCCTCGGTGCACACCTCGGTGGTGAGCTCGGCCATGGTCTCGTGGGCGCGGTCACGCAGGGCGCCCAGCGCTGTGTCGTCCATCATCGTGGCCGAGATCCGGGTGATGACGTCGGCCCCGAACGGCTGCTGGCGATTGAGCATGGAGCGAACCGCCACCGGCTGGCCGCTGTCCAGGTCAAGGAGCGTCGCCACCACCGTGGTCGTGCCCAGGTCAAACGCAATCGCGTACCGGCGATCCGTGGTGTCGCCGGGCTCCAGTCCGATCAGCTCCTGGTCGCACACCACGGCGGTCACATCGAAGTGCGCCCGGCGCAGGGCGCCCCCCAGGTCGCGCAGCGTGTCCAGCGAGGCGGAGGGCTCAAGGTCCTCCAGGGCGTCGAGCACCCGCTGAAGGTCCGGCCGCTGGTCCTCCAGGGTGGGCTCCTGGAGTACCAGATGGCGCTTCTGCACCGAGGGTCGCAGGATGACGTGCCGGCCGACCCCCACCAGCGCCGCCTTGGGCCGCGTCTGGAGCGGGGGCACCTCCACCACCAGGTCGCCCCGCGCCTGGGCGCGGCAGGCCAACCGCCAGCCCTCACGCAACTCGTCGGTGGTGAATGCTCGGGGGTCGACGCTGGAGACCGGCACGTCTCCGGACAGGACGCGCACCTTGCACTTCTTGCACGTCCCGTGACCGCCGCAGGTGGAGTCGATGGCGATCCCATTCCAGCTGGCGGCGTCGAACACCGGGGTGCCGGTCGGCACCCGGACCTCGGCCCCGTCGGGCAGGAAGCGCAGCCGGACGCGGCCGGCTCCGTCGTCGGGAGTGACCACCAGCTCCTCGCGCTCCAGCGAGCGCTTGCGCGGCAGGGCGGCGCTCACGCCGTCGCCGCCGCCTGCCGCGCCCGGTGGGCGGCGATCCAGCTGGTGCCCCAGGGGTCATGGCCGAGGAGCAGGTCCGCGGCGCGGACGGCCTCCACGCACACCGGTGCGGTTGACATGATGGCGCTGGTCAGCCCGGCCGCCATCGCCATCGGCAGGAACGCGGCGTTGAGGACGTGGCGCTGGGGAAGGCCGAAGGACACGTTGGAGGCGCCCAGGCACATGTTCACGCCGATCTCGTCCCGGATGAGACGAATGGTGTTGAGGGTGATCGTGACCGCCTCGGTGTCGGCGCCCACGGTCATGGCCAGCGGGTCGATGATCACGTCCTCGGTGGCGATCCCATGATCGTTGGCGGCCGCGACGATCTTGCGGGCGCACTCCAACCGCTTCTCCGGGGTCTCCGGGATCCCGGTCTCGTCGTTGGCCAGGCCGATGACCGCGGCGCCGTGGCGGGCGACGAGCGGCAGGATCTCATTGAGCCGCTCGTCCTCGGCGGTGACCGAGTTGACCAGGGCCCGCCCCTCATAGACCGACAGGCCGGCCTCCAGCGCCTCAATCACCGACGAATCGATGCAGATCGGCACGTCCACGGCCTCCTGCACGGTGCGCAGCATGCCCTTCAGCAGCTCGGGCTCGTCAACGAGCGGAATCCCGGCGTTGACGTCCACCATGTTGGCCCCCGCCTCCACCTGGGCCAGGGCGTCCACGGTGACCGTCGACAGGTCGCCACCGCGCAATTCCTCGGCGAAGGTCTTGCGACCGGTGGGATTGATGCGCTCGCCGATGATGCAGAACGGCTGCTCGGCGCCGATCGTCACGCTACCCGAGCGCGACCGCAGAACCGTGTCCATGAGCCTCTCTTTCGGTTTTGGGGGGGATGCCAAGACGGCCGCACAGCTTCGCGATGCCGGCGTCCTTGCGGAAGGAGATGAAGTGCAGCCCGGCCACGCCGGGCAGCGAGAGCGCGTGGACCGCCTGCTCGTAGGCGATCTGAAAGCATTCGGCCTCGGCGTCGGCAGCCTGTTCCACGCGGCGCACGGTCGACGGGGGCACGTCGATGCCGGGAACGTTATGGGCGACGAAGCGCATGCCGCCCACCGAGCGCAGGATGGCGATTGACGGGATGAACGCCATCCGCTCGGTGAGGCCGGTCTCGGTCGCGGCCAGCATGAACCGCTCCACCAGCTCGGGGCGATAGCAGAGCTGGAGCTGCAGGAACCGAGCGCCGGCCAGAGCCTTCTTGGCCGCCCGTCGGACGCGGTGCTCCAGCGGCGGGGCACTGGGATTCTCCACGCCGCCGATGAAGAAGTGGGGCTGAGGATGGATCTGGCGGCCGGACAGGTAGCGCCCGCTGTCCAGCGTCCGGCCCAGCTGCATGAGCTGGATGCTGTCCAGGTCGAACACCCGGCGGGTCTCCGGCTCATCCCCGGCGGTGACGTCGTCGCCGGTCAGGCAGCACACGTTCTCAATCCCGTACATGGCCGCCCCCATCAGGTCGGCCTCCAGCGCCAGCCGGTTGCGGTCCCGGCAGACCAGCTGCATGATCGGCTCGGCGCCCACCTGGCGCAGGCCGATCGACACCGCCAGCGGGGAGGCGTGCGCGTGGGCGGCCGGGTTGTCGGTGGCGTTGAACGCGTCCACAAACGGGCGCATCGGCTCCAGCTGGCGCTGGATCTCGGCATGGCCGCCGCCGTCGACCGTCGGCAGCTCGGCGGTGACGACAAACTCCCCCGCGCTCAGCTTGTGCTCAAGGCTCTGCATCGGCCCCGCGGCGTTGCTGGGTGTGGGCCCACCCGGCGGGGACCTGCCGGTCACGCCCGCTGAACAGGTTCAGCCAGGACGAGGTGCCCTTCAGGCGGTTGTCGACCGGCGGCCGGACATTGTCGATGTGACCGCGCCACAGCGGGAGGCGTTCCGAGCGCTCGTAGGCCTTGACCCATACGCAGCGCATCTCCGGCTTGACCTCGCAGTGGCCGTTGGCCCGCACGCCGCCGCACGGACCGTTGCGCAGTGTCTTGGGGCAGGTCATGGGGCAGGTCAGCCCCGTGTCATGCAGGACGCACTGACCACACATCTGACAGCCCCAGACCGGCTCCTTGACCAGATGCTCGGCCTTGGCGAGGAGATCGGCGGCCTTCATCACGGCGGTCCTGGCGAGCGCGGCGGTCCGGCCGCTAGGCCAGGACCTTCTCCCGCCGCTTCCCGATCAGCTCCTTGGCCTTCTTGACCGCCGATGAGGCGTCGGCCGAGTAACCGTCGGCGCCGACGGCGTCCGCGTACTCCTGGGTCACGGGCGCGCCGCCGACCATGACGATCACATCGTCGCGGATCCCGGCCTTCTCCAGCGCGTTGATGTTCGCCTTGAACATCGGCATGGTGGTGGTCAGGAACGCCGAGAAGCCGACGATGTCCGGGCTGTGCTCGCCGATCTGCTCCACGAACTTCTCCGGCGGCACGTTGACCCCCAGGTCGATGACCGTGAACCCGGCGCCCTCCAGCATGATGTTGCACAGGTTCTTGCCGATGTCATGGACGTCGCCCTTGACCGTGCCCATGAGGAATGTGCCCACCTGGGCGGTGCCGGTCTCGGCCAGCAGGGGGCGCAGGATGTCCAGGGCGCCCTGCATGGCGCGGGCGGCGATCAGCATCTCCGGCACGAAGTAGTCACCGCGCTCAAACCGGGCCCCGACCTCCTCCAGGGAGGGGATGAGAGCGTCGTAGAGCATCCGCTCCGGCTCCAGCCCATCGGCCAGACCGTCGTTGACGCCGTCCTTGACGGCGGGGGCGTTGCCGACGAGGGTCTCGTCGTACAGCAGCTTGAGGATCTCCTCGTGGGTCATGCGGCGTTTTCTCCTTGCTGGGTGTTGCCGAGGCGCCGGCTGAGGTTGAGCGCCTCGTCGATCAGGATCGGCTTGAGGTCGGCGATCCGGGACGGGGTCATGCGCACGGTGGGGCCGGTGATGCTGAGGGCGGCCACCACCTCGCCGGCGGCGCCGCGCACCGGCGCCGCGATGGCGGCCAGACCGATCTCCAGCTCGTCCACCGCCTCGGCGAAGCCATCATGCCGCACGCGGGCGAGCTCCACTCGGAGCCGCCCAGAGTCGGTGACCGTGTGGGGGGTGAGGACGGCCAGCGGGCGCGCCGGCATGGTCGCCCGGCCGAAGGCCATGAACACCTTGCCGTTGGCGGTGCAGTGGAAGTCGACCGTCCGGCCGAGCCATTGGCCGGCGCCCAGGAAGTGGTGGCCGTCGACCTGAGCGATGTGCTCCACGCCGTGGCGGCCCGGCACGGCGAGATTGATCGTCTCGCCGCTGGCCTCGCGCAGGACGTCCAGCGAGGGACGGGCCAGCTCCACCACGTTGCGCTCCAGCAGGCTGCGCTCGGCCACGCGGAGGATGGCCGGTCCGGGGCGGAGGCGCCCCCGCTCGCCGTCCTGCTCCACCAGTCCCTGGCGCTCCAGCGCGCTGACCAGCCGCGACGCGGTGCTCTTGGGGATCCCGCTGGCGGAGGCCAGGTCGGTCAGGGCCACCGGCTCCTCGGCCTCCAGGACGCGGACGAGCAGCTCGGCCCCCCGGTCGATCGCCGTGGTCCCGCGTGAGCCGGGGGTCACATCTTCTTGGAACTGTTGTTCCACGCCAGGTATATTACGGCCGCGCAGCGCTCCGTCAAGCTGCGTTTCCCGCCGCACGTCCACGGAGGAGGGCCAGATGTCGTTCGTCAATGCCATGCCCCGCTATGAGATCCTCAGCGAGGAGGCGATGGCCACCCTGGACCGCGGATGGCGGCGGATCGTCTCGGAGCTGGGCATTGAGTTCCTGCTCCCGGAGGCGGTGGAGCTGCTGGGGCAGGCCGGCCAGATCGTGGAGGACGGCAACCGGGTCCGGTTTGATCCGGAGTGGATCCTGGAGCAGGTGGCCAAGGCGCCGCGGGAGTTTGAGCTCCAGGCCCGCAACCCGGCGAACACAGCGCAGATCGGCGGGGACCACATGGTGTTCGCTCCGGTGTACGGGTGCCCGTTCATCCGCGAGGGCGACGTCCGCCGCGACGCCAAGATGGCCGACTTCGAGAACCTGGTGAAGCTGGCCCAGTACTTCCCGGAACTCGATTCTCCGGGCGGCACGATCTGCGAGCCGGAGGACCGGCCCCTGGACTCGCGCCACCTGGACATGGTGTACGCGCTGCAGACGCTGTCCGACAAGCCGTACATGGGATCGGTGACCTCCGGACCCAACGCCGCCGACACCATCCGGATGGGGGAGATCCTGTTCGGCGGCCGGGAGGCGATTGAGCGCGCGCCGGCATCGATCTCGCTGATCAACGTCAACAGTCCGTTGCGCTACGACGACCGGATGCTGGGGGCCATGTTTGAGTACGTCAAGGCCAACCAGGCGGTGGTCATCACCCCGTTTCTGTTGATGGGCGCCATGTCGCCGGTCTCGCTGCCGGCCACGCTGGTTCAGCAGATGGCCGAGGCGCTGGCCGGAATCGCCCTGGCCCAGACGATCCGGCCGGGGGCGCCGGTGGTGTTCGGCTCGTTCCTGTCCAACACCGACATGCAGTCCGGGTCGCCGTCGTTCGGCACGCCGGAGTCAGGCATCGGCGTGCTGTGCACCGGCCAGATCGCCCGTCACTTCGGATTGCCGTGGCGGGGCGGGGGAGCGCTGAACGCCTCGCAGACGGTCGATGCCCAGGCGGCCTACGAGTCGCTGATGACCTTCATGCCCACGTTCCTGGCCGGCGCCAACTTCGTCATGCACTCCGCCGGCTGGCTGGAGGGCGGGCTGGTGTCCTGCTATGAGAAGTTCATCGTCGACATCGAGCTCCTGCGGGAGCTGCGCCATGAGTTCACGCCGCTGGAGATCGACGAGGCCTCGCTGGCCTTCGACGCCCATACCGAGGTGGGCGCCGGGGGGCACTTCCTCGGCGCCGCCCACACCCTGGAGCGCTTCCGGGAGTGCTTCTACCGACCATTGCTGTCCTCCACGGAGAACTTCGACCGGTGGACGAAGAAGGGCGCCCGGGACACCACGGCGCGGGCCGGGGAGATCTGGCGCCAGACGCTGGAGGACTACGAGAAGCCGCCGATCGACGAGGCGATCGACCAGGAGCTGCGCGAGTTTGTGGTCCGGCGCCGGACGGAGCTGGGCGACTGACGCAGAGGGCTTGGCGAGTTATACGTCTCCACGACGCATAACCCGCCAGAACCCTCCGGGTCAGTCCGGCTGATCCAGACGGCGCACGTCGTAGCCGGCGTCGGTGAGCGATCTCAGGATCGCCTCCCCGTGCTGGGGACCCCGGGTCTCCAGGGCGATCTCCACCCCGGTCTCCCGGACATGGAGCGGGACGGCCTCGCGCACGTGATCGGCGTGGACGACGTTGCCACCCGCCTGGGCGATCAGGGTCAGGAGCGCGGCCAGGCCGCCGGGCCGGTCGCTGATGCGCGTGAACAGGCGGACGCGGCGGCCGGCCAGCGTCTCATTCCACTGGGCGATGCCGGCGAGCAGCCCGGGGTCGACGTTGCCGCCGGACAGGACGACCACGGTGGCCCCGGTCTCGGCCGGAACCACGCGGCCGGACATGACGGCGGCCACGCCGGCGGCGCCACCGCCCTCCACCACCAGCTTGGCCCGCTCCAGCAGCCACACCATGGCCCGGGCGATCTCCTCCTCGGTGACCACCACCATGTCGTCGACCCAGCGGCGCACCAGCGGGAGGGTGATCTCACCCGGGCGCTTGATGGCGATGCCGTCGGCGATGGTGGCGCGGGACTGGAAGGTGACCGGGGCGGCGCCGCGCAACGACTCCGGGAACGGCGCGCAGGCGTCGACCTGCACGCCGATGACCCGCGTGTACGGCCGGGCCGCCCTGACCACGCCGGCGATCCCGGAGATGAGACCGCCGCCGCCCACCGGGACCACCACCATCTCCAGGTCCTCGACGTCCTCCAGCAGCTCAAGTCCGAGCGTCGCCTGGCCCAGGATGACGTCGGGGTCGTCAAACGGATGGACGAACCCGGCGCCGCTGTGGGCGGCATGCTCGCGCGCGGCCGCCACGCACGCATCGACCGAGTCGCCGCCGAGATGCACGATCCCGCCGAACGCTTCCACCGCCGCCACCTTGGCCACCGGCGCCTCGGTGGGCATGAACACCTCGCAGGGGATGCCCTGGGCCCGGGCGGCGTAGGCCAGCGACTGTCCGTGGTTGCCGGCGCTGCCGGCCACCACCCCGGCTGCGGCCTGGAAGCCGCCGTCCCCGCTCGCCTTGAGCTGCGCGATCTTGTGGACCGCCCCCCGCACCTTGAACGAGCCGGTGCGCTGGAGGTTCTCGGCCTTGAGCACCACCCGGCCGCCGCACCGGTCCGACAGGCTGCGAGAGCTGAGCAGGGGCGTGTGGCGGGCCACGCTGGTGACGATGCGCCGGGCGTCGTTCACGGCGCCGGCGTCGATCCGGGCGGCGACCTCATCGGCGCCGTGTCCCGGGGTGGCGGCGGTGGTCATTGCGGGCGTGTGGGCAGTTGGCGGGCCATGGCGGCAATGTTAGACTTCGTAACCGATGACTCATATATCAGTCGTCATTGCGGGCCGCCCAGATCGACGGCCGACCGTCGGGGCGCGGGTGGCGTGAGCACCCAGACCGATCAGCCCCGGGCCGCCCGTGAGCTGCTTGCCGACCGCGCCTACGCCGACCTGCGCGACCGCATCGTCACCCTGCGCATCGCTCCCGGGGCGCCGATCGACGAGGACGTGCTGGGCGGTGAGCTCGGCATCGGCCGCACGCCGGTGCGTGAGGCGATCAAGCGGCTCGCCCTGGAGAACCTGGTCACGGTGTTCCCGCGGCGCGGCACGTTCGCCTCGGAGATCAACATCACCGATCTGGCCGACATCTCCGACGTGCGCATCCAGCTGGAGGGACACGCCGCCTACCGGGCCGCCCAGCGGATCACCCCGGCGCAGCGAGTCGAGCTGGAGGAACTGCTGGTGGAGCTGAATACCAGCCAGGGCAGCGATGACATCGGGGCGCTGATGGAGCTTGACACCCGCGTGCACCGGTTCGTCCACCGGTGCTCCGGAAACCCGTATCTGCAGGAGTCGCTCGGCCGGTATTTCAACCTGTCGCTGCGAATCTGGTACCTGGTCCTCGACCGGCTGCCCCACCTGTTCACCCGTGTCCACGAGCACGGCGATCTCCTGCGGGCGATCGCCGACGGCGACGCCGAGACCGCCCGGGCCATCGTGGCCGACCACATCGAGACGTTTGAGCGCGAGATCCGCGCCGTCCTATAACCGGAGAGGGGAACGACACATGCGCTACGACTACGTGATCATCGGCGGAGGGTCCGCCGGATCGTGTCTGGCCAACCGACTCACCGAGGACCCATCGACCCGGGTGCTGGTGCTGGAGGCCGGCCGCTCCGACTATTCCTGGGATGTGTACATCCACATGCCGGCGGCGCTGTCGTTCCCCATCGGCAACCGCTTGTATGACTGGAAGTACGAATCGGAGCCGGAGCCGTTCATGAACGGCCGGCGGGTCTACCACGCCCGGGGCAAGGTGCTCGGCGGCTCCAGCTCCATCAACGGGATGATCTTCCAGCGCGGCAACCCGCTGGACTACGAGCGCTGGGCCGCCGACCCCGGCATGCAGGACTGGGACTACGCCCACTGCCTGCCCTACTTCAAGAAGATGGAGACGGTGATGGCCGGCGCCAACGCCTGGCGCGGCGGCGAGGGGCCGCTGAAGATGGAGCGCGGCCCGGCGGTCAACCCGCTGTTCCAGGCCTTCTTTGCCGCCGTCCAGGAGGCCGGCTATCCCCTGACCGACGACGTCAACGGCTACCGGCAGGAGGGCTTTGCCGCATTTGACCGCAACATCTACCGCGGACACCGCCTGAGCGCGGCCCGGGCCTACCTGCACCCGGCCATGGACCGTCCCAACCTGGACGTGTGGACCCACGCGATGGTGACCAAGATCCGTTTCGACGGCACCCGGGCGGTGGGCGTGGAGGTCCGCCACCGGCGCCGGACCCACCAGATCGACGCCGGCGAGGTGCTGCTGTGCGGCGGCGCCATTAACAGTCCTCAGCTGCTACAGCTCTCCGGGGTCGGCAACGCGCGTGAGCTGGAGTCGGTCGGCGTCAAGCCGATCCACGACCTGCCCGCGGTCGGCGAGAACCTGCAGGACCATCTGGAGGTCTACGTCCAGTACGCCTCCAAACAGCCCGTGTCGGTGGCGCCGGCGATGAAGATGAGCCACCGCCCGTGGGTGGGTGCCGCCTGGCTGCTGGGCCGGCGCGGACCGGGGGCGACCAACCACTTCGAGGGTGGCGGGTTCGTGCGGTCCAACGAGAACGTCGCCTACCCCAATCTGATGTTCCACTTCCTGCCGATCGCCATCCGCTACGACGGATCGGCGCCGCAGGGCCATGGCTATCAGGTGCACGTGGGGCCGATGTACTCCGACTCCCGCGGGACGGTGAAGATCACCTCCACCGACCCGTATACGCACCCGGCGATTCTGTTCAACTACCTGTCGACGCCGACCGACCGGCAGGAGTGGGGGGAGGCGGTCAATGTCGCCCGCAAGATCCTCAACCAGCCGGCGTTCGACCCGTACAACGACGGCGAGCTCTCGCCGGGCCCCTCGGTCAAGACCGAGGAGGAGATCCTGGACTGGGTGCGCCGCGACGCCGAAACCGCCCTGCACCCGTCGTGCACGTGCCGTCTGGGCACCGACGAGACCTCGGTCATCGACCCGGGCAGCATGAAGGTGCACGGGCTGGAGGGCATCCGCGTCATCGACGCCTCGTCGATGCGCTACGTGACCAACGGCAACATCTATGCGCCGACGATGATGCTGGCCGAGAAGAGCGCCGACCTGATCAAGGGCAACACGCCGCTGCCGGCGCTGAACGTGCCGTTCTACCGGCACGTGCCGGGCAAGACGGTGGAGGAGGCGGAGGCGGCCCAGCGGGAGCCGACGCCGGCGGCCGGCTAGGCGCTTCACTGTTGCGGCGGCCCGGGCGCGCACCGCCGGCGCCCGGCCGTCAGCGGCGGTGGGGGCTGACCACGATCGTCTGCAGCTCGGTGAACGACTGCATGACGTGATCGCCCCCGACCCGCCCGATGCCGCTGTCAGAGCCGGAGCGGCCGCCGAACGGGAGGTGGGACTCCCAGTAGTTGGTCGACTCGTTGATGTTGACCCAGCCGGTGCGGACGTGGTCGGCGAACTGCAGGCCGCGCTCCAGGTCGGCGGTGTAAACGGCCGACAGCAGTCCGTACGGGGAGGCGTTGACCATTTCGATGGCCTGCTCCAGTGAGTCGATGGCCACCACCGGCGCCACCGGGCCGAAGGTCTCCTCCAGGGCGACGCGGGCGTCGGGCGGGACGTCGTCGAGCACGGTCGGCTCCCAGTACAGATCGGTGGGGAACGCCGGCGCCCGGGATCCGCCGGTCAGCGCCTCGGCGCCCCGGGCCAGCGCGTCGGCGACGTGCTCGTCCATCTTGATCGCCACCGGCTCGTTGTTCAGCGGACCCATCGTCGTCTGCTCGGCGAACGGGTCGCCGAGCAGAATCTGCTCGGTCACCGCCCGGGCCAGTCGCTCCACGTACTCGTCGTGAACGGCCCGGTGGACGAGGATCCGCTCACCGGCGGTGCAGCTCTGGCCGGCGCAGAGAAAGCAGGCGGTGAGCGTCGCCTGGACCGCGGCGTCAACGTCGCGCATCGTCGAGCACCACCAGCGGTCCGTTACCGCCCATCTCCAGAACGAGCGCCTTGCCGGCCGCGGCCGCCGCCACCTTGCGGCCGGTGCCGGTGGAGCCGATGAAGCCGACGCCGTCGACGCCGGGATGGCGGGCGATCTCATCTCCCACCACCGGCCCGGGCCCGGTGACCAGGTTGAACACCCCGGCGGGCAGGTCGGCCTCGGCAATGCAGCG
Organism: uncultured Solirubrobacteraceae bacterium; assembly: GCA_963753235.1. Lineage (GTDB taxonomy): Bacteria > Actinomycetota > Thermoleophilia > Solirubrobacterales > Solirubrobacteraceae > Palsa-465. Next base: position 51,543 of record CAVWBJ010000005.1, read on the forward strand.
CGCCAGCTCCACCGCGCACACGGCGGTCGACGGGGCCGGCGTCCACACCACCACGTTGCCGCAGGCCAGCGCGGGGGCGATTAGCTCGGCCGGCATGGTGTACGGCCAGTTCCAGGGGCTGATGATCCCGATCACGCCTCGGGCCCGGCGGGCCAGGAGCACCCGCTTGCCGGCCGAGAACGAGTTGGGGAGCGCCCCACCGAGCCGCTTGGCGTCCTCGGCGGCCATCCGCCAGTAGTCGACGAGCTCGTCGACCTCGCCGTAGGCCTCGGCCTGGAGCGGCTTGCCCTGATCCAGCGTGAGCGTCCGGGCCAGCTCGTCCCGCCGGGACTCGATCACGTCGCCGACGGCGTGCATCTTGGCCGCCCGCTCAAACGCGGTCAGCCGCGCCCAGCCGTCCGCCGCCTGGCGGGCCCGGTCGATGGCCAGCCGGGCATCCTCGCGGTCACCCTCGGGCACGGCGCCGATCGTCTCCCCGGTGGCCGGACTGGAGGCGGTCACCGTCTCGCCGCTGATGCTGGGGCGCCACTGGCCGCCGATGAACATGTCCAGCTGGGTGAGGGTGGTCATCGACGATCCTTCCGGCCCCGGGCCGGCCCCACGTGCGTGCCGCCTGCATGCGGGGGAGCCCTCGTTGACACGATCAGACAACTGATATATAACAGCCCGATCTGGACCGGGTCAATTGCATCGCAACGCAGGGCCCTCGCACCGACGCCCGGCATGGATCGTGTTCAACAGGCCGCGTGTGAGAAACGCGCGCACGGGGAGGAAGACTGATGGCAACCGCTGAGAAGCCACGCGTCCCACGCGGCGACAGTGACGAGCTGGCCGGCTTCGGTTACAAGCAGGAACTCGACCGCAGCCTGGGGAGCTTCTCCTCGTTCGCTGCCGGGTTCAGCTACATCTCGATCCTCACCGGCGTCTTTGAGCTGTTTGGCTTCGGCTTCCTCAATGCCGGGCCTGCCGTGTGGTGGTCATGGCCGATCGTGTTCATCGGGCAGATGTGCGTGGCGCTGTGCTTCGCCGAGATGGCCGGTCAGTTCCCGCTCGCGGGTTCGGTGTATCAATGGTCCAAGCGCATCGGATCAGACCGTACGTCGTGGATGACCGGCTGGATCCTGATCATCGGCTCCATCGTCACCGTGGCGGCGGTGGCGGTCGGCTGGCAGGTCGTGCTGCCGCAGGCGTTCCCGAGCCTGCAGTTCGTCGGCGGGTCGGCAGATGTGGGTTCCTACGCCACGCCGGATGGAGCCAAGAACGCCCTGATCCTGGGCGCGATCCTCGTCGTCTTCGCCACCATCATCTGCATGTTGGGGGTCAAGACGATGGCCCGGATCAACAACTTCGGGGTCATGGCCGAGTTGATCGGAGCCACCATTCTGGTCATCCTGCTCGCCTTCCACTTCACCCGGGGGCCCGGAGTCGTCCTGCACACCAACGGGACCGGCGCCGGACACTCCTGGGGGTACTTCGGCGCCTTTCTGATCGGCGGCATCATGAGCGCCTACGTCATGTATGGCTTCGATACCGCCGGCACCCTGGCCGAGGAGACGAACGACCCGCGCCGGAATGCGCCCCCGGCGATCCTCCGCGCGCTGGTGGCCGCGGCCATCATCGGCGGTCTGCTCATCCTGTTCGCGCTGATGTCCGTCAAGGACATCCATGACCAGAACATCGGCATCCTCGGCCTGCCGTACATCGTCAAGCAGGCGCTTGGCAATACGGCGGGCAACGTGTTCCTGGTCGACTCGGCGCTCGCCATCACCGTCTGCACCCTGGCCGTCTGCACGGCGTGCATCCGGATGCTGTTCTCGATGGCGCGTGACGGCCGGCTGCCGGCCGGTTCGCACCTGGCCCGCGTGTCCGGCCGCGCCAAGGTGCCGATCATCCCGGCCCTGTTCGTGGGATTCTGGGCGCTGGTGCTGCTGGCGATCAACCTGGCCAACCAGCAGGCGTTCACCGCCCTCATCGGCGTGGCCATCATCATGTTCTACCTCCCCTACCTGGGGGTGACCGCGCCGATGCTCCGCCACCGGGTCCGGCGCGAGTGGCCGCGGCCGGAGCACGGTCCGTACTTCAGCCTGGGACGCTGGGGGCTGCTCGTCAACCTGGTGGCGGTCGTCTACGGCATCATCGTCGCCGTCAACATCGCCTGGCCACGCGCGGCGGTCTACGGCACGAAGTGGTACTTCAAGTGGGCGGCGGTCGAGTTCATCGGCGCCTCCATCGTCATCGGCCTCGTCTACTACTACACCGTCCAGCGCAAGAAGGGCGACCAGGTCCTGGCCGAGCACCGCGCCGACGTGCCGGCACTCCCCGGCGAGCACGTCCACCTGGGCGAGGCCGCGCCGTGAGTCGTACCGCCGCCGTAGTGACCGGTTAGGTGCCTGAGGAAACGCGCGTCTCGGTCGAATCCGACCCGGCCGCGTTTCTCCGGGCACATCCGCCGTTCGACACGCTTGAGCCCGACCAGGTGGCGCGGGTTGCCGGGTCCGCCGAGCTGGAGTTCTACCGGGCCGGAGAGGTCGTCTTCGGTCAGGGGGCCGAGCCGGTCGCCCACCTGCGGGTGGTCCGTACCGGGGCGATCGAGATCATCGCCGACGGCAACGTGCTTGATGTCCTGGGGGAGGGCGAGCTGTTCGGTCACGCGTCGATGCTGTCGGGCTTTCCCACCGGCTTCGAGGCCCGAGCCGCCCAGGACTCCAGCTGCTACCGGATCGGGGTGGACGTGGCCCAGGCGCTGCTGTCGGGGCCCGCCGGCCTGCGCTTTGTCGCCCGGTCCCTGCTGGAGGAGCCCACCGAACTGCACATCCTCGCCCGCGAGCCGGCCCAGAACACGGCCGACCAGTCGGTGGGCAGCCTTGTCCGGGGTGAGCCCGTCGTCTGCGATCCGGGCACGCCCATCCGGGAGGCGGCGCAACGGATGACCGCGGGGGCGGCGACCGCGGTGGTGGTCGATCTCGGCGACCGCGGGTTCGGCATCCTCACCGATCGCGATCTCCGCACGCGCGTGGTGGCCGGGGGCATGAGCGGGGACGCTCCCGTGACCGCGGCGATGTCTGCCCCGGCCTACACGGTCACCGCCGACCGACCGGCCGGCGCGGTGCTGCTGGAGATGTTCGACCGGGGGCTGCGCCATTTCCCGGTCCTCTCACCGGGCGGCCGCGTGGTTGGCGTGGTGGAGGAGGTCGATCTGGTGGCGGCTCGCACCCGGTCCTCGTTCTATCTCCGGCAGCGGATCTCCCGGGCGGCCGACGCCCCGGAACTCGTGACCGTCGCCCGGGAGCTGCGGCCGATGGTCATCGCCCTCCACGACGCCAGGGTGGCAGCGGCCAACGTGATGGCGGTCTACGCGGTCTGCGTGGACGCTCTGACCCGGCGATTCCTGGAGTTCGCCATCGCCGAGCGGGAGCCGATCGGTGCGGACTTCGCCTGGCTGGCCCTGGGAAGCCAGGCACGGCGCGAGGCGCTGCCCAGCTCCGATGTCGACAGCGCCATCGTCTGGTTCGACGGCGACGACGACCGCGAGGCGGAGGAGGTGATCCGGGCCCGGCTGGTGGCGCTCGCCCATGATGTCGTCGGCGGCCTGCGGGCCTGCGGCCTGCAGACCGACGAGAACGGAGTCACCGCCGACGCGGCGCCGTTTGTGCGCTCGGTTTCCTCCTGGCAGCAGGTCGCCCGCTCCTGGATCGCCGATCCCACCCAGGAGAAGGCGCTCGTCCTGTCCTCCGTGCTGCTCGACAGTCGCCCCGTCTGGGGGGTCCACACCGGCACGCCGGTGGCCGACACCTTCCGGCTGGCGACGCAGTACCCGATGCTGCTGCGGATGCTCGCCCGGTTCGCCCTCTCACACCGCGTGTCGGCGCGCCTGTTCCGCGGGCTGGTGGTGGAGAACGCCGGCGAGCACCGCGGTCAGGTTGACCTCAAACGCGGCGGCCTGTTGCCGATCCTTGACCTGGCCCGTTGGGGAGCGGTGTCCGCGGGGGTGACGAGCGCCTCCACGCCGGAGCGTCTCCGGGCGGCCGGCGAGGCGGGGACGCTGACCCGGGAGGACGCCCATACCCTGCACGACGCGTTTGAGCTGATCAACGACGTGCGCCTTGAGCACCAGGTGGCGCAGCTGCGGGCCGGTCGACGGCCGGACGACCACGTCGACCCCCATGAGTTGAGCGCGCTGCGGCGCACGCAGCTGCGCCAGGCCCTCCGGGCGGTGGCCGGGATCCAGCGGCGGGTGGCGTCTGAGCTCCGCGCCGGGACGCAGTGACGGTAGGGTTGGACTGTGGCCGGCCAGATCGATAGCCAGCGCCCCGGAGGGCGTCCCGCTCCCGCCGACTGGCGTATCTACCGGCCGGCGATCTGGCTGGTGATGCTCGGCATCGCCCTCCTGCTGGTCATCAACGGCTACCTGGGGATCGCGGTGATCGGTGCCGGCCTGGGCACCGGCATCCGGATTCAGTCCCGGCGCCGCCGGCTGCGACGGGCCGGCGGCGGGACGGTCCGCACCCGGCGGCGCTGACGCATCGGTTACCTTTTGTAAGCACATGTCGACGACACCGCGGGCGTCGGCGGCGGCAACCGTGCAGCCGCCCGCCGGGGAGATCGCCATCACCGTACGGGGGCTGGTCAAATGCTTTGGCAGCGTGCGCGCGCTCGGCGGCGTCGATCTCGACGTTCCCGCCGGCGCCGTCCTGGGTCTGCTCGGTCCCAACGGGGCGGGCAAGACAACCCTGGTGCGCGTCCTCACCACGCTGCTGGCGCCGGACGCGGGCACGGCCACCGTCGTCGGCTGCGATGTCGTCCGCCAGGCCGGTGAACTGCGCGGCCGCATCGGTCTGGCCGGCCAGTACGCCGCCGTGGACGAGAACCTGACCGGGCTGGAGAACCTCACGATGGTGGGGCGTCTGTACGGCATGACCCGGGCCCAGGCCCGGCGCCGGGGCGAGGAGCTGCTGGAGCGCTTTGACCTGGTGGATGCCGGTCGCCGGGTCACCCAGACCTACTCCGGGGGGATGCGGCGCCGGCTGGACCTGGCCGCCGCCCTGGTGGCCAAGCCGCCGGTTCTGTTCCTGGATGAGCCGACCACCGGGCTGGACCCGCGCAGTCGCCTGGACCTGTGGGAGACGATCGAGGTCCTGGTAGGCGAGGGCACCACCGTCCTGCTGACCACCCAGTATCTCGACGAGGCCGACCGGCTGGCCAGCACCATCGCCGTCATCGACCACGGGCTGGTCATCGCTCAGGGCACCTCCGACGAGCTCAAGGACCGGGTGGGGGGTGAACGGCTGGAGGTCCGCCTGGAGGACCCGGACCGCGGCGAGCAGGCCGTCCAGGCGCTGGAGCCGATGGCCGACGAGGCGCCGGCGATGACCGACGGCCTGGTCAGTGTGCCGGTGCGCCGGCGGAGCGGCGCCATCGCCGAGGCGGTGCGCCGGCTGACCGAGGCCGGGATCAGCGTCGATGACATCAACCTGCGCCGCCCGACCCTGGACGACGTGTTCCTGTCGCTGACCGGACATGCCGCCGCCGAGGACATCGAGCCTCCCCGATCATGAGACGGCTGGTGACCGACACGCTGGTATTGGCCGAGCGCAACCTCATCCGCCTGCCCCGCCGGCCGGAGCTGCTGCTGGCCTTCACCGTGCAGCCGATCATGTTCGTGCTCCTGTTCCGCTACGTCTTCGGCGGCGCCATCAATACCGGCGGGATCCCCTACGTGGAGTACCTGATCCCCGGGATCATCGTGCAGAACATCGCCTTCGGCGGGTTTGTGACCGCGCTCGGTCTCAACGAGGACATGCACAAGGGGCTGATCGACCGGTTCCGGTCGCTGCCGATGGCGCGGGCGGCGGTGCTGGCCGGCCGCACCCTGTCTGACATCGTCACCAACTTCCTGGGGATCTGCATCCTGGTCATCACCGGGCTGATCATCGGCTTCGTCTTCCACGCGCCCGCGCTGCACGTGGTGGCCGGGTTCCTCCTGCTGCTCCTCATCGGCTACGCGTTCTCCTGGGTATTCGCCCTGGTGGGCCTGCTGGCGTCCACCCCGGAGTCGGCCAACTCGGTGGGGTTCATCGTCATCTTCCCCCTGACGTTCATCTCCTCGGCGTTTGTGCCGGTGGCCACCATGCCCGAGCCGCTGAAGACGTTCGCCCAGGTCAACCCGTTCACCATCTTCGTCGATGCGATGCGCTCGCTGTGGCTCGGCACCCCGGCCGGCAACAACGTGTGGGGCGCGGTGGTCTGGGCCGCCATCATCCTGGCGGTGTTCGCGCCGCTGGCGGTGGCGCGCTACCGCCGGGCGGCGGGGACCTAGTTGAGCTCGCCCCGGGCCACGGCCAGGCAGGCCTCGCAGCGCGGCCAGGGCGGGTTCCAGGGATAGCCGCTCACGTCCTTGCCGCACAGCGCGGTGTCGGGGTCCTCGGCGGAGACCAGATGGCAGAGCTCCTCAAAGCCATCCTGGTTGCGGCCGGGCACGTTGCGGCAGGCGGGGTGGACGTTGGGGGTGCGAACGGGTGCGGCCGGGGACACGTCCGGATTTTGACAGCCCTCTCGGGATCCGGCCAGGGGATCAGCCGACGGCGCGCAGGTGACGAAACGGCTGACCGTCGCGCAGCTCCCGGACCACCGCGTCCAGGAGGGCACCGGAGTCCAGCATCCGTCCATCGGTGACCGCGGTCACCGTGGCCCGCTTGCTCTCGATGAGGCGGGCCATGGTCTCATCGATGGTGCCGGCGGCCAGCAGGTACCAGGCGGTGACCGCGTCGTGCTGCCCGATGCGGTGGCAGCGGTCCTCGGCCTGATCATGCATGGCCGGGGTCCACTCCAGTTCCAGGAAGGCGACGTTGGAGGCCCGGGTCAGAGTGATGCCCTGGGCGGCCACCCGGGTGGCGCACACGATGAGCGTCGGTCCGTCGGCGGCCTGGAAGCGGCGGATGGCGGCGTCCCGCGCGGGCAGCGAATCATCGCCGAGCAGATGCGCGGCCTCCGGAAACCGGGCCAGCACGGCCCGCTGGACCTCGACGTGACGGGCGAACAGGACCAGGGGCTCCCCGGACTGCAGAAAATCGGCGACCCAGGCCAGCGCCGCCGCCAGTTTGCCCCGCGCGGCCAGGCGCTGCAGCGTGCCGATCTGGGCCAGGCGCTGTGCCCGCAGGGTGGCGGCGATCCGAGCGTTGAGCTCGGACAGGTCAAGCGGCTGGGACTTCAGCCAGGCGATGACGTCACGCTCGGCCAGGCGGTACTCGGGCTCGTTGGTGAGGCCGACCGGCACCACCACCTGGCGCTTGGGCGGCAGCTGGGGGAGAACCTCGGCCTTGCGCCGGCGCACAAAGCAGGACCGCCGCAGATGCCAGTGCAGGCGCTCCTCGCTGATCTGCCCGCGGAACTGGCGAGCAAAGCGGGCACCGGAGCCGAACTCCTCCATGCGGCCGATGATCCGCAGCTGGGCGATGAGCTCCTCGGCGTGGTTGAGCACGGGGGTGCCGCTCAGGGCCAGCCGCAGCCCACCCGGGGGACGGCGGCGGCCAGATGGCGTACCGCATGGGTGCGCTTGGCCTGCGGGTTCTTGCAGTAGTGAGACTCGTCGACGATCAGCGCCTGGGGCCGGCGCGCGGCCAGCGCCCGGTAATGGGCGGCCGCGATCTCGTAGTTGATGACCGTGATGTCGGCGTCCGGCGCCGCGGTGCCGCGGCCGCGGGCCACAGCCACCGAGCGGTGGGGCAGCCACCGGACGGCCTCGCGCTCCCAGCCGAGCTTCATGGACGCCGGGCAGACGACCACCGCCGGGTAGGCGTCGTCGGCCTCCAGCGCGGCCAGCGCCTCCACCGTCTTGCCCAGCCCCTGCTCGTCGGCCAGGAAGGTGCCGCGCGCCTGCAGTGCGTAGCGGACCGCCGCCCACTGAAACGGGGCCAGCTCGCCACCGAGGACGGCGGCGGTGGCGGCAATCGGCTCGGCCTCGGTGGCCCGCGAGCCGCGCACGGTCGCCGCCGCGGCCCGATGCTCGGTCAGCAGCCGCTCCAGGACCGGCACCGCGTCGGCGGTGACCTGCACGCTGTGCCGGGCCAGGAACGCATCGAGCGACTCGGCCAGCCACGGGTCCAGCGGGACCGCCCGGGTGCCCTCGGCGCCGGGCAGCCGGGTGAACGCCAGGCCGATCTCCGGGTCCCACAGGACCTCCAGGCGGAGCTCCTCGCCGTCCACCCCACGGACGTGAACCAGGCGCGCCGGCGGGGGGTCCCCGCCCCGCTCCAGGATCTGCAGGCAGCGCTCGGCTCCCATGTCCAGGTTGGCCGAGCGTTCGGCGCGCAGCGTCTCAGCGGCCACCGGGGTGAGCGGGACGAGCAGCCGGCCGTCATGATCGCAGGGCGCCGTCCAGCAGTGGCTCGGGCACCGGTCCGGCGAGCGTGTTGAGCACCAGCCAGCCCCGGCCGTCATGGCGGGTGGTGGTCACCGAGCCGATCCAGCGCCGGCTCACCCCCTCCAGCCACCGGAGGACGTCGGGGCTGGGGCGCAGCTCCGGGAAGCGCTCCAGCGCCTCCTGGACGGTCATCGCCGCCCAGTCGGTGGCGGGCGCCGACCATTCCCGCGTGTCCCAGTCAAACCGGCGGTGGGGGATCGTCCGCACCAGGTCGACGAGCGACCGGTCATACGGAAACGAGAGCACCACCACCGGCTCGGCGTCCCGGTCCGGTCGCAGCTCGACGTGCCAGGTGTCCGGAACCGCCCGCATCTGCACCAGGAGACGCTACCGAGCCCGGCGGCGCCGCTCAGCCGGCGACGAGCTCGGGCCGGTCACGGGCTGCGTCGGCCCGCGGCGACTCCCGGAACAGCTCGGCCACGCGGCCGGCGGTGGCGTCGGCCCAGGGGGTGGTGGTGAGGTAGCCGAGCACGGTGATCCCGGCGCCCAGCACAGCCACGATCCACCAGCTCACGTGGGTGGCGGAGGTGAACCCGGCGCCGATCGCGCCCGTGGCGGTGCCGGCCAGGGCGCCGAGCACGGCCACCCCCAGGGTCTGTCCCACCTGGCGGCCGGTGGAGGCGACCGCAGCGGCCACCCCCGCCTGGGAGGGCGGCATCCCGGACACGGCGGTGTTGGTGATCGGCGGGTTGATCAAGCCGGAGCCGAGACCGAACAGGGCGTAGGCCACGCACCAGCAGGACGAACGGACGTGTGGGCGGTCAGCTGGGCCAGGATCACTCCGCTGGCGGCCAGCGCCACCCCGCCCCCCATGAGGGGCAGCCGGCTGCCGTGGTTGCCGACGAAGCGACCGGTGAGCGGAGCCACCACCACCATGAGGCCGGCCATCGGCAATGTGTAGAGCCCGGCCTCCAGCGGCGACAGCCCGCGGACGTCCTGGAGATAGAGCGTGTTGAGAAACAAGAAGCCGCCCATGGCCGCGAACGTGGCCACCGCGGTGGCGGTGGCGCCCGAGAACGGGGCGCTGCGGAAGAAGCGCATCTCCAGCAGCGGCTCCCGGCGGCGCAGCTCGTACAGGACCAGGGTGGTGAACGAGGTCAGCGAGACAGCGAACAGGCCGAGGGTCTGGGCCGACCCCCAACCGGCCTGGGGCGCTTCGATGATCGCGTAGGTCAGGGTGGCCAGCGCGATGATCACCAGCACCTGTCCCACCGGGTCGATCCGCCGGGGATGCTCCGCCCGGGATTCAGGGACGAACAGCGCCGTCAGCAGGATGGCGGCCAGACCGATGGGCACGTTGACGATGAACACGGCGCGCCAGCCGACCGAGTCGACGAGGGCGCCGCCGATGACCGGGCCCAGGGCCATGCTGATGCCGACCATGCCGCCCCACACCCCGATCGCCTGGGCGCGCTCCCGGGCGTCGACGAACACGTTGCGGATGATCGACATGGCCACGGGGTTGAGCATGGAGCCGCCGATCGCCTGCAGCACCCGGGCGGCAATCAGCGCGCCCAGGCTGGGGGCGACGGCGCACAGCAGCGAGCCGAGGGAGAACAGCGACAGCCCCACCTGGAATACCCGCCGCCGGCCCAGCCGGTCGGCGGTCGACCCGCTGAGCATCAGCAGGCTGGCCAGCACCAGCGTGTAGGCGTCGACCGTCCACTGCAGGCCCGACAGCGACGAGGAGAAGGTGCGGTGGATGGCCGGGAGAGCGACGTTGACGATCGTCGAGTCCACGCCCACGATGAGCAGGCTCATCGAGCAGATCCCCAGGATGACCAGCCGTTTGCGCCGTTCCGGGACGGGCTGCTGGTGCTGTTCGATCGCCGCGGTCACCTCGGTCGATCCTAGTACGGCGATCGTCGCACTTCGAGGCCGCCCGGGGTCCGCGGCGACGCCCAGACTCGTCCCGTACCCCCGGCGAGCGTCTCAGGGAATCTGAGTCGTCCAGGCTTCGATCAGCTGCCGGGCGGCTTCGATGTCCGGATGCAGCGGCCGGTCGCTCAGGTCCGGATCCAGCCGGGCGACGGCGGCCTTCCACAGGCGGCGCGTCCCCGGGCCGGTCGGCTCCTGGCCGGCCAGCCGCAGGGCCCGGATGGCGACGACGAGCTCAGTGGCCACGATCACCCGCAGCGCCTCCAGTGTCTGATGGGCCCGGCGCGCCGCGATCGGCGCCAGGCTGGAGTGCGATTCCACCCCGCGGGAGACCGACACGGTCTGGGCGGCCACCGGCGTCACCAGCGAGCGCACCTCGGCCACGGCGGCATGGGCGGTGTACTCCAGCACCAGCGCCCCGGACTCCGGCCCCGGGTGCCGGGCCAGGAACGGCGGCAGGCCGGTCAGCCCGGTATCCAGCAGCGTGCTCACCCGGGCGGCGATGAGCGCCGCCGACGAGGCCAGCGCGGTGCGCAGACCATCGATGGCGTTGGCCAGCGGCGCCGCGTGGGGATTGCCATTGGGCAGGGCCACGTCCTCACCGGGGACGATCAGCGCGTTCTCGCCGGCGAAGTTGAGCTCGTGGCCGACCGTCTCCTCCAGCGCGCCCAGGGCGTTATGAACGGCCCCGTCGACCTGGGGTGCGGCCCGGAACGGGTACGGGTCCTGGATCAGGCCCAGCGGCCCCGGCCGGCGAGCCCGCTCCTCACCGCGCCCCAGCAGCTCTCGCATGCGTGCCGCCACCGCGGCCTGCCCGGGCCGGTGACGCGAGGAATGGATGCGCGGGTCGAGCGCCACCGGGTCAGCGGCCGCCGCCTCAAACGACAGTGCGGCCACCGACAGCCAGGCGTCGAGCAGCCGCCGGGCGTCGACCACCAACAGCGCCGCGTTGCCGATGCTGACCGCGTTGGAGCTCATGAACGCCAGGCCGTCCCGGGGGCCGAGGCGGGCCGGGGGCACGCCGGCGTCGGCCAGGCCGGTGGCCGCATCGATGAGATCGTCTCCGCGCCAGAACCGGCCCTCGCCGAGCAGGGCCAGGGCGATGTCAGAGAGGTTGGTCAGATCGCCCGTCCCCAGCGAACCCAGCTCCCGGGTGAACGGGGTCAGTCCGGCGTTGAGCGCGCCCACCAGCCCGTCCAGCAGCTCGTCGGCCACGCCGGCCCCGCCGGCGCCGATCTGATTGGCCCGGGTGGCCATCGCCGCTCGCACCACCGGAACGGTCAGGGGCGGGCCCGCTCCGCAGGCATGGCTGCGCAGAAGCGCCATCGAGTAGCGATCACGGTCGGACTCGGGGATCCGGTAGGAGCGCAGCGCGCCGACGCCGGTGGTCACCCCGTACAGCTCATCCCCGCGGGCCAGCAGCGTGGCGATCGCCTGGCGGGCGCGGGCGTTCTGGGCCCGGGCCTGGGGGGAGAGCGCGGCCACCGCGCCGTCGCGGGCGATGGCGGCCACGCCGTCCGGGGTGAGCGAGGCGCCGTCGAGAATGACCGGCGGGTGCTCTCGCACCTCCGGCGCCGGGTCACCGTCAGGGTGCGCCTGGGGCGTCATCGCGCCGGACTCTAATTGCAGTTAATGTCGGCGCGATGGACGGCACCGTGTCGCTCACCGGGCGAGACCTCACCCCGGAGCTGGTGGCGGCGATCGCCCGCCAGGGGGTGCCGGTCGCCATCGACGCTGCGGCCCGGGCCCGGATGGAGAGCGCCGCCGGGCTGGTGCGGCGCGCGGCGCAGGACGGCGCGCCCGTGTATGGGGTCACCACCGGGCTGGGGCCGCGGGTGGTCCACCGCCTGCGGGAGGATGAGCTGGCCGCGTTCTCGCTGGCCACCATCCGGGGGCGGGCGATGGCGGTGGGGGCGCCGCTCAGCCCCGAGCTCACCCGGGCGGCGATGGCGGTGCGCCTCAACGGCCTGTGCGCGGGCGGCGCCGGCGCTGGGGTGGCGGTGGCCGACGGGCTCGTCGGGCTGCTCAACGCGGGGGTCCATCCGATCATCCCCGGCAGCGGCTCGGTGGGCGCGTCTGACCTGTGCCTGCTGGCCCACGTCGGCCTGGCCCTGGTGGGCGAGGGAGAGGCGGAGCTGCGCGGTGAACGCCTGCCATCGGCGCAGGCCCTGGCCGCCGCCGGCCTGGGGCCGGTGGCCCTCGGCCCCAAGGACGGCCTGGCCGTCTGCTCCAGCTCCGCGGTCTCGGTGGGCGCAGCCGCCCTGGCGCTGATCGACGCCGAGGCCTGCCTGGGGGTGGCCCAGGTGGGCGCGGCCCTGTCGATGGAGGGCTTTCGGGCCAACCTGAGTCCGCTGGATCCCCGGGTGGTGGCGGCGCGCCCGGCGCCCGGACAGGCCTGGGCGGCGGAGGGCCTGCGGGCGCTGCTGGCCGGCGGAGAGCTGACCGAGCGGGGGGCCGCCCGCCGGCTGCAGGACCCGCTGAGCTTCCGCTGTGCCAGCCAGATCCACGGCGCGCTGCGCGTGGCGCTTGACCTCCTGGGCGATGCGGTGAGTGCCGAGCTGACCGGCGCCGCCGACAACCCGCTGGTGCTCGCCGACGACGAGGAGATCCTGAGCACCGGCAACTTCCAGGTCCCGGCCCTCGCCCTGGCTCTGGACACGGTGGCGGTCGCCCTGGCCCAGGTGGCGGCGCCGATGGCCGAGCGCCAGGCGCGGCTGAAGACCGCGCGGCTCAGCGGGCTGGCCCAGAACCTCACCGGCGAGGGCGCCACCCGGTCCGGGATGGGACCCCTGAGCAAGACCGCCCACGCCCTGGTCACCGATATCCGCCACGCCGCGGCGCCGTTCTCGGTCCACTCCACGGTCAGCGCGGACGGGGTGGAGGACGACTCCACCAGCGCGGTGGCCGCCGCGCTGCGCGTGCACGGCCAGCTGGCCACTCTGCGGCGGCTGATGGCGCTGGAGTTGGTGGTGGCCGCCCAGGCGGTGACCCTGGCCGCGCCGGACCGGCTGGGGGTGGGAACGGGCGCCGCCTACGAGGTGGTGCGGGCATCGGTGGATCCGCTGGACGAGGATCGCCCATTGGGGCCCGACATTGAGCGCCTCAGCCAGGAGGCCTTGGACACGGTGCTCCGGCGCGTGCAGGACGGGGCCGCGGCGTGAGCGCCACAGAGCTGGTGTATCTCAGCGGCGCCGACGTGGCGATGCTGGCGCTGACCGACGATGAGGTCCTGGCCGCCATCCGTAATGTGCTCGGCGCCCAGGGACGGGGAGAGACGGTGATTGAGCCCCGCACCCACCTGTTCCCGCGCGGCGCCGGCGGCCACTTCAACGTTCTGCGGGGTGCAGTGCCGGGGGTGGCCGGGGTCAAGGTGGTCGGCGACTACGTCGACAACCATCGGCGGGGCCTGCCGTCGGAGCTGGCTCTGCTGCTGCTCCTGGACCCGGACACCGGCGTTCCCCGGGCGATTCTCGACGCCACGGCGATCACCGAGATGCGCACCGGCGCGGTGACCGCCATCGGTGCCGAGCACCTGGCTCGGCGCGATGCCCGGGTGCTGGGGCACATCGGTGCCCGCGGCACCGCGTATTGGAACGTGCGACTGCTGTGCCGGGTGCTGCCCGCGCTGGAGGAGGTCCGGGTGCACTCCCGCCGGCCGGAGAGCCGGGCGGCGTTCGCGGCGCGGCTGGGTGAGGATCTGGGCGTGGCGGTCCGGGCCGTCGACAGCTGGGAGGAGTGCCTGCAGGACGCGGACGTGTTGGTGGAGGCCAGCCGGCTGACCACACCTGAGCCGCTGTTGGCCACGGCGTGGGTCAAGCCGGGCGCGCTGGTCATCCCGTACGGCACGGTGAGCGCCGTGGAGCTGGAGCTGACCGACGTGATGGACAAGATCGTCGTCGACGACTGGGGCCAGGCCGGGGTGGGACCGCTGGGCGCGCTGCGCGCCCACGTCGACACCGGCCGCCTCAGCCCGGAGAACCTGCACGCCGAGCTCGGTCAGATCGTGGCCGGCCTGCGCCCGGGACGCGAGCGCGACGAGGAGCGGATCCTGCTCTGGCACCGCGGCCTGTCCAGCACCGACGTGGCGCTCGGCCAGGCGATGCTGGCCAAGGCGCAATTGCGCGGGATCGGGACGACGCTGCCGTACCGATAGCGATAGCGTGCGCGCCCATGTCAACGGGGAGCATGAGCGGTCTGGAATGCCGGGGCTGGCCGCAGGAGGCGGCCCTGCGCATGCTGCGCAACAACCTCCATCCGGACGTGGCTGAGAAGCCGTCCGAGCTGGTGGTCTATGGCGGCATCGGCAAGGCGGCGCGCAACTGGTCGGCCTACCACACCATTGAGCGCGAACTGCGCCGGCTGGGCGCCGCCGAGACGCTGCTCGTCCAGTCCGGCAAGCCGGTGGCCGTATTTGAGACGCACCCGGACGCACCCCGCGTGCTGATCGCCAATTCCAACCTGGTCCCCCAGTGGGCGACCTGGGACACGTTCCGGGAGCTCGATGCCGCGGGGCTGATGATGTACGGGCAGATGACCGCCGGCTCCTGGATCTACATCGGCAGTCAGGGGATCCTCCAGGGCACGTATGAGACGTTTGCCGCCGCGGCCCGCCAGCGCTTTGACGGCACCCTGCGCGGCCGGCTGGTGGTGACCGCGGGCCTGGGCGGCATGGGTGGAGCCCAGCCACTGGCGATCACCATGCTGGACGGGCTGGCGCTGTGCGTGGAGGTCGATCTGCAGCGGATAGAGCGGCGGATTGAGACCGGCTATCTCGATGAGCGGGCCGCCGACCTGGATGATGCGCTCAGGCGGTTGGAGGCCGCCCGGAGCGAGGGCCGGTCGCTCTCAATCGGCCTGGCCGGCAACGCCGCCGAGATCCTGCCGGAGCTGGTGCGGCGGGAGGTGACGGTCGATGTGGTCACCGATCAGACGAGCGCGCACGACCCGCTCAACGGCTACATCCCGGCCGGGCTCACCCTGGAGCAGGCCGAGGCGCTCCGTGGCAGCGACCCGGGGGAGTACATCCGCCGGGTGGGCGAGAGCGCCGTCACCCACGTCGGCGCCATCCGGGCCCTGCAGGGGGCGGGCGCCGAGGCGTTTGACTACGGCAACGCGCTCCGCGGGCTGGCCTTTGAGCACGGCGACCACGCGGCCTTTGCCTACCCGGGGTTTGTCCCGGCCTACATCCGGCCGCTGTTCTGCGAGGGCAAGGGGCCGTTTCGCTGGGTGGCGCTGTCCGGCGACCCGGCCGACATCCACGCCACCGACCAGGCGATCCTGGACCTGTTCGGCGATCAGGAGCACATTGCGCGGTGGATCCAGCTGGCCTCCGAGCGCGTCCACTTCCAGGGGCTGCCGGCCCGGATCTGCTGGCTGGGCTACGGCGAGCGTGACCGGGCTGGGGTGCGCTTCAACCAGATGGTGGCCAGCGGCGAGCTCAAGGGCCCGATCGTGATCGGCCGTGACCACCTGGACACCGGCTCGGTGGCCTCGCCGGAGCGAGAGACCGAGGCCATGCGCGACGGATCGGACGCCATCGCCGATTGGCCGCTGCTCAACGCCATGCTGATGACCGCCTGTGGTGCCAGCTGGGTGTCGATTCACCACGGCGGCGGGGTCGGCATGGGCAAGTCGATCCACGCCGGCCAGGTGACGGTCGCCGACGGGACGCCGGAGGCCGGTGAGCGGGTGCGCCGGTGCCTGACCGCCGACCCGGGCCTGGGGGTGGTCCGCCATGCCGACGCCGGCTACGACGAGGCGCTGGCCACGGCCGAGGCGCACGGCATCAAGATGCCGATGCTGGATCCCGAGCCAGACCGAAGGTGACCGCGCCCCTGACCCTGTCCATCGAGGGCGCCGCGCAGATCCTCCTGCCCCCGGAGCCGGGGCGTTCCCACCTGCGCGGAGCCGAGCTCTCCAGGCAGACCCTGGACCCCGGATCGCTGGCCGCCCGGGATGGGGTGATCACGGCGCTGGAGGCCGATCCGCTGGCCGAGCTGACCGTCGATGCCCGCGGGTGCGCGGTCACCCCCGGGTTCGTCGACTGTCACACCCATCTGCCGTTCGCCGGCTGGCGCCCCGGGGAGTACCAGCAGAAGCTGGCCGGCGTACCGTACGAGGAGATCGCGCGCAGCGGCGGCGGAATCCGGGCCTCGGCGCGGGCGCTGTCTGAGTCCTCCGACGATGAGGTCCTGGCCCAGTCCGCGGGCCTGGCGCGGCAGATGCTGGCCACCGGGACGACCACCTTTGAGTGCAAGTCCGGATACGGGCTGTCCCGGGAGGGGGAGATGCGGCTCCTCGTGCTGGCCCGGGAGCTGGAGATCCAGGTGCCCCAGACGACGGTGTCGACCGCGCTGCTGGCCCATGCGGTGCCCGACGGCTACTCGGCCGAGGAATGGATGGGCGTGGTCCAGGCGATAATGCCCGAGGTCATCGCCGCCGGCAGCGTCACCGCGCTGGACATCTTTGTGGAATCGATCGCGTTCTCCAATGCGGACCTGTCGACGATGGGCGAGCTGGCGGCGGCGGCCGGGCTGGCCCTGCGCGCCCACGTGGAGCAGTTCGGCGGTCTGCGATCGGTGCCGGTGGCGCTGGAGGCGGGCGCCCGGTCCGTCGACCACCTGTCGACGCTGCACCCTGAGGACATCGGCCCGCTGGCCGCGGCGCCGTGCGCGGCCGTGCTGCTGCCGGCGGCGGAGTTCCTGGGCGCCGAGCACCGCGCTCCGGCGCGTGAACTGGTGGAGGCGGGGGCGCTGGTGGTGCTCGCCACCGACTTCAACCCCGGAACGGCGCCGGTGACATCGATGCCGGTGGTGCTGGGCCTGGCCGCCCGGCTGTACGGGCTGACCGTGCTGGAGGCGCTGGGGGCGGCCACCCTGAACGGCGCCTGGGTCCTGGGCCTGGAGCATGACCGGGGATCGATTGAACTCGGCAAACGAGCCGACCTGCTGCTGCTCGACGGTCCGGCGGAGATGGTCCCCTACCGGTTTGGCCACAACCCGGTGGCGGTGGCGTTCATCGGTGGCGAGCCGGTCTACATCCGGGACGAGGCCGCGGCGGCGCGGCTGGACGGCCCATGAGGACCGTCCGCATCCCGGCCATGGCGAACGCGCACAGCCACGCGTTCCAGTTGGATCTGCGGGGCGTGGGCGAGCGGGTGGCGGCCCCGGGCGAGGATTTCTGGAGCTGGCGGACCGAGATGTACCGGCTGGCCTCCGGCCATGACCCGGAGTCGATGCGCGCCGTCGGCAGGCGGGTCTACGGGCAGATGGCGACCGCCGGCTACGGCGCCGTGGGCGAATTCCACTACGTCCACCATCAGACCGACGGGACGCCCTACGCCGAGCCCAACGCGATGGCGATCGCCCTGGCCGAGGCCGCTCAGGAGTGCGGGCTGGAGATCACGCTCCTGCCCGCCGCCTATCACCGCGGCGGTCCGGGCCGGCCCCCGGATTCCGGCCAGGCGCGGTTCTGTGACCCGTCGGTGGAGGCGTTCCTGGAGCGGGTGGATGGGTTGCGCGCCTGGGCGGCCGGGCGCTCCGGGGTGCAGGTGGGCGTGGCCGCCCACAGCGTGCGCGCCGTGCCGGCCGCCTGGCTGGCCGCCATCGCCGCCTATGGGGACGCCCACGGCCTGGTCCGCCACGTCCACGCCTCCGAGCAGCGGCGTGAGCTGGAGGAGTGCCGGTCCGAGCACGACTGCTCGCCGATTGAGCTGCTTGACCGGTGCGGCTTCCTGGGTCCGCGGACGAGCGTCATCCATGCCATCCATGTCTCCGAGCGCGACGTCGAACTGCTGGCGACCTCTGACTCCATCGTCGTGACCTGCCCCACCACCGAGGGCAACCTGGGGGACGGATTTCTGCCCGGGCTGCGCTACCGCGAGGCGGGGGTGCGGCTGGCCATCGGCACCGACGAGCAGATCCGGATCGACCCGTTTGAGGAGCTGCGGGAGATGGAGACCCTGGCCCGCCGGGAGGGCCAGACGCGGTACGGGTTGCTGGCCGCCACCGAGGGCGACCTGTGGGGGCGCACCGTGGTCACCGGGCGGGCCAGCCTGGGCCTCGACGGGCCGCCCGCCGAGATCGAGATCGACCGTGACCATCCCGACCTGGCCGGGGTGGCCGAGGAGGATCTGGGCTGGGCCCTGGCCACCTGCGCCTCGGCGGGCGTGGTCCGGGCGGGTGTACATCCCCGGGAGTAGCCGCCGCCCAAGACACATCCCCGGGGCGATTGTGCGCTCGGCCGAGGGCCTGAACAATCCGGCGCATGCTCCGATCATCCGCCGCCAGACTCAGCGCGCACCCGCGCCGCACCCTGCTGCTCGTCACCGCCTTCGTGATCGTCGCCGGCATCATCGGCGGCCCGCTGGCGGGCGCGCTGAAGAGCTCCGGCGGGTTTGCCCCGCCCAACTCAGACTCGCAGGTGGCCACCCGAACTCTGGAGGCTGCCACCGGGGTGGAGCCGACGCCGGGCATCGTCCTGCTCGTCGCCACGCCACGCGGGCCGGCCGCGGCACGCAGCCGGATCGCCACGCTGGACCGCCGCCTTCAGCTGGTTCCGGGGGTGGCCCGGACGGTGGCGCCCGCAGACGTCGCCCGCGACGGCCGCCGGGTTCTGATCACGGGCACGCTCTCGGCCGCCGCCTCCGACAAGCGCTCCGCTCAGGCGGCGGAGGCTGCGTTCGCCCGGGACCGGGATGTCACCGTCGGCGGTCCGGCCGTGGCCGGCGAGCAGATCAGCGCCACCGTCACCCGCGACCTGGGGTTCGCCGAGTTGCTGGCGTTCCCGTTGCTGATCGCCCTGTCGATCCTGTTCTTCCGGGGCCGCGCGGCGCTCATGCCCCTGGCGGTGGGGATCGTCACCGTCCTGGGCACATTTCTCGTCCTCACCGGTGTCAACCACGTCTACAACCTGAGCGTGTTTGCCCTCAACCTGGTGATCGGCATGGGTCTCGGGCTGGCCGTCGACTACACGCTGTTCCTGGTCACCCGGTTTCGGCAGGAGCTGAGCGCCGGAGCCTCGGTGGCCGAGGCCATCGGCACCACCATGACCCGGGCCGGGCGGACCGTGCTGTTCTCGGCCACCACAGTGGCCTGCGCGCTGGCCACCCTGACCGTGTTTCCCCAGGGCTTTCTCAAGTCGATGGGCATCGCCGGCGCGGCGGTGGCGGTGGTGGCCGCGCTGGCGGCGCTCACCGTCTCTCCGGCGCTGCTGGCCCTCTGGGGTCGCAAGCTGGGCCGCGCCGACGCTGACGCCGGCGGCGCCGCGGACGATCGCTGGTACCGCTTCGCCCGCCGGGTCATGCGCCGTCCCGGCCTGGTGGCGGCGGTCACCGCCGCCGTGATGCTGGTGGCGGCGCTGCCGGCCCTGGGTGTGGTCTGGTCGTCGGCCAACGACAGCGCGGTCATCCCGCAGGGCCAGAGCGCCCGCACGGTCGCCGACGCCCTGCCCCGTGACTTCGCCGGCGCCGGCCGGTCGCCGGTGACCGTGGCCATTTCCGCTCCCGCCTCCCAGCGGGCGGCATTGACCGCCTACGCCCGGCGAATCGCCCGCCTGTCCGGCGTTGGTCAGGTGGCGTCGCCGCGGCGGCTCGGCCACGACACCTGGCAGGTCAACGCCACCGTGGCCGGCGATCCCGCGGGCGCCCCCGCGCAACGGGTCGTCGCTCAGATCCGCGCCATCGCTGTCCCGTTCCCAGCCCGGGTGACCGGGGACGCGGCCACGTTCGTCGATCAGCAGAACGCCATTGGCACCCATCTCCCCGTGGCCATCGGGCTACTGGCCGTGCTGACCTTCCTGGTGCTGTGGCTGATGACGGGCTCGGTCATCCTGCCGATCAAGGCGATGGCGATGAACGCCCTGACGGTGGGCGCGGCGCTGACGCCACTGGTGCTCATCTATCAGCACGGCAACCTGACCGGACTTCTCGGTTACACGTCGGACGGCGGCGTGGAGCCGACGGACTTTGTCGTGGCCGCGACCGTCGTGTTCGCCCTGTCCACCGACTACGGCGTGTTCCTGCTGGGGCGCATCAAGGAGGTGCGCGACGGGCAGGCGGCGGGCGCCGTCGACGAGCGCGAGGCCGTCGCCGCCGGGCTCGGCGCCACCGGGCGGGTGGTGACCGCCGCGGCCATCCTCCTGGCGGTGGCCATCGGCGCGTTCAGCACCAGCTCCATCTCGTTCATTCAGGAGATTGGGGTGGCGGTCGCCACCGGCGTTCTGCTCGACGCCTTCATCGTCCGGTCGCTGTTGGTGCCTTCGCTGATGGCGCTGCTCGGCCACTGGAACTGGTGGTCGCCGTCGGCGCTGCGGCGCGTCCATGATCGGGTGGCGCCGCCGGAGGCCCGGCGCCGGGCCGAGCCGGCGGTCGGCCCGCTGGCCGAGCTGCCCGGGTGAGCGCCACCCTATGATCGGGCGGGTGGTCGCGGCCAAACGCCTCGCCTGCTCGCCGGTCGTCCTCGACTGGCTGCCCGTGGTGGTGGTGCCGGTGGTGCTCGTCACCGACGCTGCGCTCTCGGCCGCGGGCAAGCCGCTGGGGGTGGTCAATGTCCTGTTGACCATCGTCGCCTGCCTCCCGCTGGCCCTGCGGCGCCACCTCAGCTTTCCGGCGCTGACGCCGTTGATCGTGGGTGGCGTGGTGTTGGTGCTGTGGCAGTTGCACCCCGCCAACACGGTCGTCCTCATCCCCATGGTGGCCTTGTTTGAGCTGGCGCTGAGCGGCGACCGCCGGCGCTCGCTGTGGATGAGCCTGGCGATCGTCCCGTGCGTGTTTGTCAGCGTGATCCCGTTCGCCAGCGGCGTCTCACACGTGACCTCGATCGTGTTCCGCAACGTCGCGCTGGTATTGCTCGCCATTGCCGCCGGCGACGTGCTCCGGTCCCGCCGCATGTCCGAACAGCGCCGGATGGAGGGCGCCGAGCAGGAGACGCTGCGGCGGGTGGGGGAGGAGCGCCTCAGCATTGCCCGGGAGATCCATGACGTGGTCGCCCACGCCATGACCGCCATCAATGTCCAGGCCGGCGTGGCGGCCCATCTGCTGGAGCGCGACCCGGGACAGGCCCACGACGCGCTGCGCCACATCAAGCACACCAGCGGCGCGGCGCTCGCCGACCTGCGCTCCACGCTCGACGTGCTGCGCGATCCGGCGGCGACCGCGCCGCTCGGCCCGCCCGCCGGGTTGGGTGACGTCCCGGAGCTGACCGCGGGGTTACGCTCGGCGGGGGTTGACGTCATGCTCGCCGTCGATAGCGCGGCCGATGTGCCCGCAGCGGTCCAGAGCGTGACCTATCGGATCGTGCAGGAGGCGCTGACCAACGTGGCTCGGCACGCCGCGGCGACCCAGGTGACGGTCACGGTCCGGAGGGTTTCGGAGGCCGTCGTCATCGACGTCGTCGATGACGGCAGCACTCCACCGGCGGGGTCCGGCACCCCCATGCTGGGCAACGGCGTCCGCGGGATGCAGGAGCGCGCGGCCGCGCTGGGCGGGACGCTGGAGGCCGGGTCCGGTCCCGGCGGCGGGTGGCGGGTGCACGCGCGGCTGCCGATGCCCGGAGCCAGGGAGCCGAAGTCCGGCGACGCGGCGCTCGTGCCGGCCGAGTCTGAGCCGGGCGAGCTGCAGCGGTGATCACCGTCCAGCTGGTGGACGACCAGGCGCTGGTCCGCGCCGGGTTTCGCGCATTGCTCGGCGCCGAGGATGACATCAGGGTGGTGGCCGAGGCCGCCGACGGCGAACAGGCCGTCGTCCAGGCGCGGACGTACCGCCCGCAGGTGGTGCTGATGGACATTCGCATGCCTCACGTCGACGGCCTGGAGGCCACCGCCCAGATCACCGGCGACCCGGCGCTGCGCGACACCCGGGTGGTGGTGCTCACCACGTTCGAGCTTGACGAGTACGTGTTCGGCGCTCTGCGCGCGGGCGCGTCAGGCTTCCTGCTCAAGGATGTGGAGCCCGCGGACCTGGTCCGCGCGGTACGCGTGGTGGCGGAGGGCGAGGCGCTGCTGGCGCCCCGGCTGACGCGGAGGCTGATTGAGGCGTTCGTCAGCGGCGACCACGCGGGTGGCGACCGCGTTCCGGGCCCGGCCCCCGCGGGGGCCGGCGTGGAGAAGCTCACCCCGCGCGAGCGGGAGGTGCTGGCTCTGGTCGGCCGGGGCCGGTCCAACACCGAGATCGCGCAGGAGCTGGTGCTCTCACCGCTGACCGCCAAGACGCACGTGGCCCGGCTGTTCGCCAAGCTCGGCGCCCGTGACCGAGCCCAGCTGGTCGTCGCCGCCTACGAGTCCGGCCTGGTGGTGCCCGGGGCGGACACCGGACCTCACCCGGTCTCGTAGAAGGCCCGCTCCCGTCCTGGAGCCGGGCTACGAAGGCCACGGCACCTCCTGGGACGGCCAGCGCAGCTGGGTCCGGGCCACGTCCTCGTACAGGCGCACGGCGCTCATCTCGCCGGCGTCGTCGCCGTAGGTGGCCCGGGCGCGACGATGGATCTGCTCCACCAGGGCCGCCAACTCGGCGGGGACACCGACGTCACGCGCCAGGTCGACGGCCAGGCCGAGGTCCTTGGTCACCAGCTTCATGGCGAAGCCCTGATCGTAATCGCCGCCGTCCAGCAGCGGGAGCACATCGCGCTCCAGGAACACCGAGTTGGCGGGCGAGGCGACCAGCGCCGCGTGCAGCGCATCCAGGGGAACGCCTGCTCGCACCCCGATGGTCAGCGCCTCCGCGGTGGCCACCGACTGCACAAACCACAGGAGGTTGAGCAGGAGCTTGACCGCGTAGCCGCTCCCGGCCGGGCCGAGATGGAAGATGCGCGCCGGATCGCCGATCGCCTCCAGCACCGGCCGGGCCCGCTCCACATGGGCGGTCTCGCCGCCCACGTAGATGGCGAGAGTGCCCGCCTCGGCGCCGATTGTCTGGCCGGCCACGGGGGCGTCGACGAGCTGGATGTCATGCGCAATGGCAAACGCCTGGGCCCGGCGGCCGACCTCGAGCGAACTGGTGCTCATCTCGATGATCAGCGTGCCCGGTGCCAGGGCGGCCATGGCCCCCTCCGGTCCGGCCAGCACCGCGTCGACTTGAGCCGGACCGGGCAGGCTGGTGACCAGGATCTCGGCGTCACGGACCGCGGCGCCGAGCGAATCCATGAGGCGGGCACCGCTGGCCGCGGCCCGGTGCAGCGCCGAGGGATCCAGGTCGTAGGCGCTGACCTCGAAGCCGGCGTCGACGACGTGGCGGCACATGTGGCCGCCCATGTGTCCGAGTCCGACAAAGGCAACGCGGGTCATCGGGACACCCCCAGGCTGTAGTGACTGACCGCCTCGTGGTCAAGCTCAATCCCCAGGCCGGCCGCGGCGGGCACGGTCAGCCAGCCCTCGGCGTCCGGGAGGATCGGCTCGGCCAGCATGAAATCGCGGCGTCCCGGCGACCAGCCGGGCGGGTCAAACGGGTACTCCAGGTACGGGCCCCCGCCCACCCCACAGCAGGTGTGCAGGTTGGCGAGCAGGCCGATGCCGTTCGTCCAGGTGTGGGGGGTGAACCAGCGGTTGCGGCGCAGGGCCAGCTCGGCGAGCGTGCGGGCTCCGGTGATGCCGAGAGCCAGGACGACGTCGGGCTGGACAACGTCCAGCGCGTCCTCCTCCAGAGCGCGGCGCAGCTCGTCAAACGTCCGGGCCATCTCTCCGCCGGCGATGCGGGTGCCGGTCGATTGGCGCAGCGTGCGCATGCCGGGCAGATCATCGCCGGCCAGCGGCTCCTCCACCCAGGTGATGCCGAGACCGGCGAGGGCATCAAGCACCCGCCGGGCCGCCGGGACGTCGAGGCCGGGCAGGATGTCGCCAGGCATTCGCCACCACTGGTTGAGGTCGACCATGATGTGCAGCGGGGTGGCGTCGCGGATGGCGGCCACGGTGGCGATGCCGTCAGCCAGATGCTCCCGATCGATGCGCACCTTGACCGCGCGGAAACCCTCCTCCACCAGCGCCCGGGCGTCCTCGGCCCGCTGCTCGGGGGACCGCAGCTCACCCAGGGAGGCGTAGGCCGGGATGCGGTTACGGGCGCCACCGAGCAGGGTGGCCACCGGCACGCCGAACGCCAGGCCGGCCAGATCCCAGAGCGCCGCCTCCAGCGGCCAGTACCGGCCGGCGTGAAACGAGATCGTCTCCAGGGTCCGGGCGTGCTCGGCCAGGGCGAGCGGGTCCCGGCCGACGAACAGGTGCTCAAAGTCGGCAAAGCCGGTCATCGTGTCGCCGCTGGCGATGCCGGTCAGGCCCTCGTCGGTGTGGACCCGCACGATGGTGGCGTCGAAGTGGTCCCGCGGGGTGGGGTCCCAGGCGGCCCGGAAGGGGGGAGAGAGAGGCAGCCTCAGACGCTCTAGGTCTATGGAGGTGATGATCACGAGCCGCTGTAGAACGGGCTGCGCAGGCTGTCTCGCCCATCGACGAGGGCGCGGGCGGCCGCCGGGTCGCGGCCCTCCCGGGCGGTGCGGACGCCCTTGAGCGTCGCGGCCCGGCTGGCCTGGCGGACCGCGGTCTCGTCTGACGCGCCGGGGTCGATGTAGATGGCGACAAACACGTACAGATCGCCGCTGCAGGGGATGAGGTCCCCGGCCACCGCGTCCAGGACGCCCTGGGCGATGCCGAGCTGGGCGGCGCCCCACGTGATCTTCTGGTGACGGGGCTCCAGCGCCGTCTCCTTGTTGATCATGATCGTCGGCGGCCACACTGGCTCGTAGTGGTCCTTGTCCGCGCCGACGACGACCAGGATGGGGGCGTGGCCGGGGGCCGGCGAGGTGAACGTGGTGAGCAGGGCGGCGGCGGTGGCCGTGCCGCGCTCAGCGAGCACGACGTTGACGTGGGCGCCGTCGGGATCAACGCCGCTCCAGCCTTCGCCGATCAGCCCGTCGTAGTCCACTGGCCAGCGTCCGGTCACGCCGCCGCGGTGGCCTCGGCCCCGGCCAGGTGGGGGTCGACGATGATCACCGATCGGTTGCCCTCGCCGCGACGCAGCCGCTCCAGCGCGTCCGGGATCCCGTTCAGATCGATGAGGTGCGAGACCATGTCGGCCAGCTCCAGGCGGCCGGAGCGGACCAGATCCACCAACCCGGGGAAACTCTGGGCGGGGTCGGCCGAGCCGTAGTAGCTGCCGATGATCGACTTCTCCGACAGAAACTCGATCGCCGGCAGCGCCACCTCTATCCCGGTCGGTGCCAGCCCCACCACAACGGCTGTACCGCCGGGGCGGATGGCATCCCAGGCCGCCCGGATGGTGGCGGCGGTGCCCACCACCTCAAACGCGTGATCGACACCCCCGTCGGTGAGTGCGGCCACGGTGGCGGCGGCGTCGTCGGCGGCGGCGTCGACGGCGTGGGTGGCGCCGCGCCGCAGCGCATGCTCCAGCTTCTCTGCTCGGCGGTCGACGGCGATGATGGTGGCCGCCCCGGCCAGCCGGGCGGCGGCGATGACCTGAAGGCCGACGCCCCCGCAGCCGATCACCGCCACCCGCTCGCCGATGCGGACCCGGGCGGCGTTGGCCACCGCACCAAATCCGGTGACCACGCTGCAGCCGAGCAGCGCGGCTTGCCAGAGGGGCACGTCATCCGGGATGGGGATGGCGCCGGCAGCGGCCACCACCGCATACTCGGCAAAGCAGGCGATGGTCAACCCGTGCTGCAGGCTGGTTCCGTCGGCCGCCCACAGGCGGGACGTCCCGTCGGCCAGCGTGCCCGCCACTGACTGGCTCCCGACCGGCTCGCACAGGGTGCGGCGCCCGGAGCGACAGGCATCGCACACGCCGCAGGACGCGACCATGCAGAAGACCACATGGTCGCCGGGCTCCAGGCCGACCACGCCGTCACCCACGGCCTCCACCACGCCGGCGCCCTCATGGCCGAGGACCATCGGCCACCGGCCGGCGCCGAGCAGACCGTCGACCAGGTGGATGTCGGAGTGACAGACCCCGGCGGCGGCCACCCGGACCAGGACCTCACCGGCCCGCGGTGGTTCCAGCAGGACCGGCTCCACGGACGGGACCACGCCCGGCTCCCGCAGGACGCAGGCTCGCATCTCCAGCGCGGTGGACACCGGCGGCGTGAGCAGGGCCACTTGGCTCATGTCAGGTCCCGGTCCACTCCGCGGCGTTGTCCCATACGCCCCGGTGTCTGTCAAGGCTGGATGAGTGAGCTTTCACATCACACTCCAAAATGCGCGCTCACCGAGTCCATGAGGATGAGCGCCGGTCCGCTCAGATCGAGGTGGCGAGGATGGCAGAGCGCGACCTGGCGCGGGATGAGGATCTCCTTGGGCTCCACCCAGGTGAGCGATGGCTCCACCGCTCCGCGGGCGCCCAGGCGGTCCAGGCAGGCGTGACCGTAACCAGCTGCCACCAGCCGCTGCAGGGCCAGGTTGTCGTCGGTCCGGAACACGATCCGGGGCGCGATCGCCCGGCGGCGGAAGGCCTCCTCCAGCTCCTTCTGGGTTCGCCACCGCCGGGTCCAGCCCACCAGGTCGACACCATCCAGCAGGTCGAACGACGGGTTGTCGGCGGCGGCCAGGTCGCTGTCCCGGCGGGTGAGGATGACCCACGGGTCGTCGAGCAGCGGCAGCGAGGCAATCCGCTCGTCCGGCGTCGGGTTGACCATGAACGCCAGATCCAGCTGCCCGGAGGCCAGCCGGTCGTAGGTGCGGTCGCGGTCGTGGGTCTCGGACAGGATCACCTCCACGTCCGGGCGGTTCTCCCGCAGCGTGCGCAGAGCCCCGGGCAGGATCTCCGTGGTCACGGTCTGAAACACGCCGATGCGCAGGGTCTGTCGTTCTCCGCTCTGCAGGGTGGCCACGTCGGCACCGAGCGAATCGACCTCGCCCAGGATCCGGCGAGCCCGGCGGTAGGCGACCTCTCCGGCGGGCGTCAGGACGACGGCACCGCGGCCACCGGGACGGGTGAACAGCGGGGCCTGCAGGGCGCGCTCCAGCAGGCCGACCTGGTGTGACACCGCGGATTGGGTGTAGCCGGTGGCCCGGGCCGCCGCTCGGAACGACCCATGGTCGGCCACCGACACCAGCGCCCGCAGCGCCTTCAGGTCCACGGGAGTTTGATCGATTAGATCAGTCATACCGGCAAAGAATCGTCACGTATAAACGCTCTCTTGAATCGTACAGTCTCTGCCGATGCAAATGGGGATGCCCAAACCAAAACTTCATCTGTCGGCGGCGGGCCAGGTCTGGCTGCTGTACGCGCTCTTCTTTGTGGCCGGGGTCGCCCAGGCGGCGATCGTCCCGCTGCTGCCGCGCCTATCGGCCCAGTTCGCCCTCTCGGCCACCGAGACCGCACTGCTGCTGGCCCTCCCCGGGCTGGCCACGCTCGCCGTCTCGGTGCCCGCCGGACTGGCCGCCGACCGGTTCGGCGCCCGCCGGGTGACGCTGCTCGCCGGCCTCCTGCTCTGCCTGTCCAGCCTGGCTCAGGCGACCCCCTCCCTGGGCGTCCTGCTCGCCGGGCGGGTGGCGTTCGGCATCGGCTTCGGCGTGGTGTGGACCACGGGCATGGCCTGGCTGTCGGATCTGGACGGCGGCCGGGGGCGGAGTCTGGGTCCGGCCGTTACCTGCTCGTCGGTGGGCATCATGGCCGGCCCGGCCATCGGCGGCCTGCTCGCTCAGTTGGCCGGCGTATCGGTGGCGTTCACGGCGGTGGCGGGAATCGCCGCGGCCGTGGTGGTACCACTGGCCGCCCTGCCGGAGAGCCGCCGCGGCCCGTCTGGCCCCGAGGCGCCCCCCGCTTCGGACTCGGCCGGCACCCCTGCCTCTGACCGCGCCGCTGATCCGGTCGCCGCGGCTGATGCGTCGCCGCCCCGCCCCGCCTGTCCGCCAGCTGCCGGCAACGGTGTGATCAGCACCCTCCGGCTGCTCCGGCGTCCCGGGGTGGCCGCGGCCACCGGCGCCCTCGTCGTCTCCGGCGCCGTGTCCGGCGTCAGCCAGCTGCTCATCTCCGGCGGGCTGCACCACCTGGGCGTCTCCACCGGGCGCATCGGCCTGGCCTTCTCGGCGGCGGCCGTCTGCTACATCGTCGTGAGCACCGTGGTGGTGCGCCTGGGCCGCCGCGCCCACACGCTGCGCTTCAACGCCATCGCCACCGCGGTGCTGGCGATTGCGCTGCTCCCGGCCGCCTCCGGCGCCGGGGCGTTTGCGCTCATCGCGGCTCTGCTGCTCAGTGCCGCGCCGCGCGCAGCGGTGAGCACCATCGCCTACTCACTGGCCTCCACCACCGACGACGCCACCGCGGGTACGGCCGGTGCGGGAACGGCCGGGCGCGACGGGCTGGTGTTCGGTCTCATCAACGGGGCGTGGGCGGCAGCGATGGTCCTGATGCCGCTGATCGCCGGCGCCATGGAGCAGCAGGACGGCGCCCGGGCCGGCTACCTGGCGGTCATCCTGCCCTCATGCCTGGTGGCGGCCTGGATGGTCGTCCGCTCCGGCACGGGCGCTGGGCGGGCAGCCGAGGCCGGCGCCGGCCGGGTGGAGCGGCTGCGCTCTGCGGCCGCCCGGGCCCGCGCGGTCAGCCTGATCCCGCGGCCTGACCGGTCACACCCGGCGCGGATCGCCCGCCGCTCCGGCCACCACCTGGCTCGGGTGGCCCGGGCCACCCGGGCGCGGGCGGGAGGTCCGCCCGCCGCGGCGGTCCGCCGCCACGCGCGGCGGACGGTCGGTCGCCGCCCCCGTTAGGGGCGCCGCGGGTGGACCACCGGGAGTAGGGGAGGAGCGCCCGAAAGCCAGGCACTTGAGCGGCGAGCGGGGGTTGCGGTGCACGATTCAGGCGATGATGGCGCGGGTCTACGACCTACTCGGGGACCAGCCAGCCGCCTGCGCTGCAGTCAAACTCAGCGACAACCTTGGGGCGCCGGATGACCTGATCAACCACATCATCACGCACCCGGTCCGCGCCCGGCTCGCTCTCTCGGCCGGCGACATGGACGCGGCCGAGGCGTGGGTTCGGAGCGCGGTCACATACGCTTGCCAGACCGACTTTGCGACACACCAAGCTCACACCAGACTCGAGCTTGCCCGCGTGCTAGGCAGTCTTGCGCGCCCCAAGGAGGCCGGCTCACAGGCTCGTCGGGCTCGGGACCTTTATCGAGCCAAAGGAGATCAGCCAGGCGCCGCCGAAGCCGACGCGATTCTCGACGAGTTCGAGCAGGCGCTGCTGCGGTAAGCCTGCCGCGCGCACGCCGTGGGTGGCAGCCGTGGAGAGGACGTGCCTAGGAGGGCACAGGAGGCTCCTACCTGGGATCGCCTGCTGACGACCGCCGCAACACCGGGCAGTCAGTCCGCGGGAGTGAGCTAGGCGGGACCCTGGTTGCTCAGCCGAGCTCGGAGGGTGAGGCGCCGCGGCGGCGCTACCCGGTGGGGGCCTCGGCCGAACTTCCCGCCACCGCCTGCAGCTGCCGGAGCTCGGCGAGGGGAATGTGGCAGCGGATGCCGTGCCCGGCCTCCTCCTCGCGCAGCTCCGGCTCGGTCGTCTCGCAGATCTCGCCGATCTTGCGCGGGCAGCGGGTGTGGAACGGGCACCCGGAGGGCGGGTCGGCGGCGCTGGGGATCTCGCCCTCCAGGCGGATCCGGAGCCGGTCGGTGTCGTCAAGCGTGGGCACGGCCGAGAGCAGGGCCTCGGTGTAGGGGTGATGCGGGCTGGCGAACACCGCCGCGGCGGGACCGACCTCCATCACCCGCCCCAGGTAGAGGACGACGATCCGGTCGGCCAGGTAACGGACGACGCCGAGGTCATGGCTGATGAACAGGTAGGCGACGTCCTCGCGCCGCTGCAGATCGGTCAGGAGGTTGAGGATGGCGGCCTGAACCGAGACGTCCAGCGCGGAGGTGGGCTCGTCGCAGATCACGATCCGGGGGTC
This sequence comes from uncultured Solirubrobacteraceae bacterium, assembly GCA_963753235.1. Taxonomy (GTDB): domain Bacteria; phylum Actinomycetota; class Thermoleophilia; order Solirubrobacterales; family Solirubrobacteraceae; genus Palsa-465. The sequence continues at coordinate 81,723 of CAVWBJ010000005.1, forward strand.
GCCGGCGAACGCCCGGGCGATGGCCACGCGCTGCTTGAGGCCGCCGGAGAGCTGGGAGGGGCGCATCGACAGGTAGCGCTCGGATAGGCGGACCGATTGGATCAGCGACATCAGGCGCTCCTGCAGGCGCTCGCCCCGGTAGCCGCCCAGCTTGGACAGCGACCGGCTGATCAGTCGCCGGATGGAGTGCCGGCGGTTCAGCGCCGAGTCCGGGTTCTGGAAGACGATCTGGAGCGCCTTCTGGTCGGCGCCGGTGCGCCGCGGGGCCAGCCCGGCCACCGCGTGCCCGTTGAGCATGACCTCACTGCCCGCATCAGGGGCGATCAGGCCGATGGCCACGCGCGCCAGCGTGGTCTTGCCGCTGCCGGATTCGCCGACGAGACCCACCGTCTCTCCGGCGGCGATGTCCAGATCGACCTCGTGCAGGCCCCGTACGGTTTGGCCGGCCATCTGGAATGTCTTGCTCGCCGAACGCAGACTGAGGAGCACGTCACCGGGCCGGCCGTTGCCCGCGCTGACCGGATCGCCCCCGCCGGCCGCTGAGCCGGTCCCGCCGGCCGCTGCACCGGCCCCAGCGTCCACCGGCGCGGGCGGGACCTCCCCATCGCCCCCAACCGCGGCGGCGTCGGCCACGTCGGCGGTCTCGCCCATGGTGACCAGCGGCACCGTCTGGGCGCGCTGGTGGTAGTGGCAGCGGGAGCCGCGGCCGCCGCCGATCTCATACAGCGGCGGCGCATCCGAGCGGCACCGGTCGTCGGCCAGCCCGCAGCGGGGAGCGAACACGCACCCCTGGGTGACCGAGCCGGGCGCCGGCAGCGAGCCGGGGATGGTGGCCAGGGGCGGACGCCCGCCGCTCTCGTCGGCGGTCCCAGCGCCAACCGGGTCCCGGCGGGGAATGGCGCGCAGCAGGCCCACCGTGTATGGGTGGCGGGGATTGTGGAACACATCTCCGGCCGGCCCCTCCTCCACCAGTTCGCCCGCGTACAGCACCCCCACGCGGTCGCACATCTTGGCGATGACCGCCAGGTTGTGGCTGATGAACAGCAGCGAGGTGTTGAACTCGGCCCGCAGCCCCAGGATCAGATCGAGCACCTCGGCCTCCACCGTCGCATCCAGCGCGGTGGTGGGCTCGTCCAGGATGAGCAGCGAGGGCTCGGAGGCCAGGGCCATGGCGATCACCACCCGCTGGAGCATGCCGCCGGAGAGCTGGTGGGGGTAACGGTTCATGACCCCCTGGGGGTCGGAGATCTTGACCTTTCCCAGCATCTCCTGGGCCCGGGCCAGGGCGGCCTTGCGATCCACTCCGGCGATCTCATAGACCTCGGCGACCTGCCGCCCCACGTGAATCGACGGGTTCAGGGCCCGGCCGGGCTCCTGGTAGACCATGGACACCGTCCGCGCCCGCAGGCGCTGGAGCTGGGACGCCTTGAGGGCCAGCACGTCCTGCCCGTCGATCTGAATCCCGCCGCCGCTGACCCGTCCGTTGCGCGCCAGGTAGCGAACGATCGCCAGGGCGATCGTCGACTTCCCGCATCCCGACTCGCCGACCAGCCCGTAGGACTCGCCCCGGGCCACGTGGAAGCTGACGTCGCGCACCACGTTCTGGTCCCGCCGGCGGACGCGGTACGTGATGTCGACGTTCGACAGGGTGAGGGCGTCGGCGCCGCTGCGGTCAAACCCATCCGAGTGTCTCTGCTCCGCCGTGCTCATCAGCCCTCCAGCGCCTGCTCGATCGAAGTGGAGACCATGTTGACGCCCACCACCAGCGTGGCGATCGCCAGGGCGTCGAACAGCACCTCCCACCAATAGCCGGCTCCCAGCTGGCCGTAGTTATTGGAGATATCCAGGCCCCAGTCCGACGAGGGCGGCTGGATGCCGAAGCCGAGGAACGACAGGGCGACGATGGTGAAGATCGCGTAGCCCAGCCGCACCGTGAACTCGACCACGATGGGGGCGGTGATGTTCGGCAGGATCTCGGCGAACATGATGTACAGCGAACGCTCGCCACGCAGGCGGGCCGCCGCCACATAGTCGAGGTCGCGCTCAATCAGCACCGCCGCGCGCACCGTCCGGGCGATCAGCGGTGTGAACACGATGCCGATCACGATGATCAGGGTGGCGTTCGACGCCCCCAGGGCGACCACGCCCAGGATCCCGGTGATGACCAGCGGCAAAGCCAGGAACGCCTCCACCACGCGGCCCAGCACGTCATCGACCGCGCCTCGGAAATAGCCCATGACCAGCCCCAGAATGGTGCCCATGATGGTGCCCAGGAGGGTGGCCAGGATGGTGGTGATCAGGATGTCCCGGGACCCGGTGATGACCCGGGCGAACATGTCTCGTCCCAGCTGATCGGTGCCGAACCAGTGGGCGCCGGACGGCGCCTGGTTGATCGCCAGCAGGTTCTGGGCGTAGGGGTCCTTGACCACCAAGGAGCCGAAGATCGCCGCCAGGATCCAGAAGCCGAGGATGACGACCCCCACCCAGAACGACTTCTGGCGAATGAGATCATTGAGGAACTCACGGCGGCGGATCTCGGCCTGGCCGGCGCCAACGGCGGCCGCGGACTCGACGGGTACGGTGCCGACGCTCATTCGACACCCTGGTGGCGGATCCGCGGGTTGAGCACCGAGTACAGGATGTCGGCGATCAGGGTGGCCACCATGTAGATGACGCCGATCACCAGCACGCCGGCCTCCAGCATCGGAATGTCCTTCTTGGTGGCGGCGTTGACCAGCAGCGTGCCGATCCCGTTGTAGTGAAAGATGGTCTCCACAATCACCAGGCCGCCGATCAGGTAGCCCACCTGGGTGGCGATCACGGTGATGGTGGGCAGCAGCGAGTTGCGCAGCACGTGCCGGCGGATCATCACCCCCCGGGGCAGCCCCTTGAGGGTGGCCGTGCGGGCATAGTCGGAGTTGAGCGCCTCCACCGTGCCCGCCCGCGCCATCTGCTGAATGTAGGCGAACAGGATGAGCACCAGCGGAATGGCGGGCAGGATCAGGTGGTAGACCTGCGTGCCGATGCTGGCGCCCGGTGGCGTGGAGGCCTGGATGGGCAGGATGTTGAGCCAGATGCCGAACACGACCACCAGCACGATGCTCCACACCACCTCAGAGATGGTGGAGGCCGACAGACCCACCACGCTGATGGTGCGGTCAATGCCCTTGCCGTACCTGAGTGCCGCCACAATCCCGCCCAGGATTCCCAGGGGAACGACGAGGACGAAGGCGAGTGCGGCCAGCTTCAGCGAGTTGACCAGCGCCGTGCCCAGCAGGGGTCCGATCGGCGCCTGGTAGGTGTACGAGGTACCGAAGTTCCCGGTGACCAGGTTCCCGATCCAGGTGGTGTACTGCGTGATCAGCGGCTTGTCGGTGCCGAGCTGATGATCAAGGGCGTGGACCGCCGAGGGCGCCGCCAGCGGCCCCAGGATTGACCGGGCCGGATCCCCCGGGAGCACCTGGGCGGCGAAGAAGATGATCACGCTCAGGATCCACAGCGTGATCAGCGCCAGGCCGACGCGCTTGGCAATGAACGCGGTCACCGGTTCCTGCCTCTCCCTCGGTGGTGGGCCGCCGGACGGCCCGTGAACATGCGGATTGAGTTGTGCAGCAGCTCTACGTCTTGTAGGTCCGACCCAAGAATACCTGCGAGACGCCGGTGGGGTTGACCCCATGTATCGCCGGCGTGGTCGCCGCCAGGCCGTCGATCCAGTAGGGGATGATCAGCGGGGTCTGCTCCAGCAGCAGTGTCTCGATCTTGCCGGCGACCTGTTTCTGGGTCTGCAGATCAATGGCGGCCGTGTACTGGCGGACCAGGGAGTCGTAGGTGGGGTTGTGGAAATGGGCCGCGTTCCAGGCGCCGTGGGTGGTCAGCGGGGCCCCCAAAAACACGTTGGGAACCCCGCGGTCCCCGTAGTTGACCAGGCTCATGGTGGCGTCCAGCCAGTCGGAGTTACCGAACACAGCCTTGCCGTAGTAGGCGGACTGGGTCTCCACGTTGAGCTTGATGTTGACGCCGATCGGGACCGTGGCCTGCTTGATCACCACGGCCAGCTGGGAGATCTCCTCGTAGATGTCCGCCGCCATGGTCACGCTGAATCCGTGGGGATGACCCGCCGCGGCCATCAGCTGCTTGGCCTTGGTGATGTCCTGGGTGCGCTGGGGGACGCTGGTGTCGGTGGAGGCGAACATCGGCGCAAACGGTGTGTCGTTGCCGACGCTCCCCAGGCCGTGCAGGAGGGCCTGGACCATGGCCGGACGGTTGAGGGTGAGGGCGATGGCCTGGCGCACCCGCGGGTCGGTGAACGGTGGTTGGTCACAGCGCATCGACAGCTCGCGATGGTTGGAGGACTTCAGCCGGATGATGTTGTACTGAGAGCTGTTGAGGATGGCTTCGGCGCCCGTGGGCACGAACTGGGCGACCACGTCGACGGTGCCCGCCTGGATGGCGAGGATCTGCGGGGTCTGACTGTCGTAGAACTTGAACTGGGTGCCGTCCAGATAGGGCTTGGGGCCCCAGTAATCCGGGTTGGCCACGAAGTTGGCGCCGACGTTCTGCGTGTAGCTCTGGAGTTTGAAGGGGCCGGTGCCCATGAACGTGCTCTGCCACTTGCCGAAGTCGGTGCCCTTGGGGACGATGATGGCGTTGTAGTTGTCGGAGGAGACGATGTAGGGGAAGTTGCCGTTGGGCGCCTCCAGGTGGAAGGCGACGGTGGAGGAGTCGACCTTCTGGACGCCGGAGGGGGTGAGCACGCCGGTGAACGTCGACAGGGCGTTGGAGGCGTTCTTGGGGTCGGCGAGCTGCTGGAAGGTGTAGACGACGTCGTCGGCGGTGAGCGGCTGGCCGTTGTGGAACTTGACGCCCGAGCGCAGGGTGAACGTCCACACCGAGCCGTCGTGGTTGGGGCTCCACTTGGTGGCCAGCATCGGTTCCAGGCGCAGCGCCATGTTGTTGTCAAAGGTGAGGAACTCGCCGGTCTGAGCCAGCATGCACAGGCCGCCGCCGTCATCGACGATCATCGGATTCATCGCGGTGGCGGGCGTCTGGGCGGCGATGGTCAGCGTGCCCCCCTTGACCGGGGTGCCGGAGGCGCTGCCTGAGCTTGACGCCGATGAGCTGCCCGGGCTGTTGGCGTTGCCACAGGCGGCCAGAACGGCTCCCATGACCGAGGCCGACAGGCCGATGGTGGCACCGCGACGCAGGAAGGTCCGGCGGTCCAAGCGCCCGGCGAGCAGCTCGTCGATGTAGTGGTTCTCCAGCTCGGAGCGATCGGCGCGCAGTGCGTTGAGTCGGCGGGATGGGCGGGTCATGGTGCTGCCTCCGGGTGGCTGACAGAACAGGCGGGGCGCCTCACAGCTGGGGGGCGTAGGCGCGGTTGTGGTCCTTGAGCTGCTTGTCGCTGCCCAGGAACGCGTGCTTGGACATATCCGGGCTGTAACGGCTGGCCGGCGGAGTCTTTCCCAGCGCCTCGGCCATGGCCCGGATGTGGTGAGCTCCGGCACCGCAGCAGACGCCCAGGTAGTTGACGCCCAGGCTGTGGGCGGCGCGGGCGAACTCCGCCAACTCGTACCGGTTGCAGGTGAACGGATCCAGGGCGGTGGGGAAGGGGCGGTCCCCCGGAAGGCAGGCGCAGCCCGGGTCGCGGAGAGATTGAAAGCTGGGCGCCTCCGGAGTCGTGCGGTAGGGCACGGGCAGCGCCGCCACGTGCGTGTCCACAGCAGCCCGGATGCGCTTGATCAGCGGCAGCATCGTGGCCGGGCCGCGGATGCAGTTGAGCCCCACCACATCGGCGCCGGCATCGGCCAGGCGCCGGCAGGCCTCCTCCGGGCGCAAGCCATCCCGCGTCTCCTCGGCCTGATGGACGGCGAGCGTCACCACCGCGGTCAGACCCAGCTCCTTGATGGCCTCCAGCGCCACCAGCGCCTCGGCGGCATAGGAGAACGTCTCGGCCACCACCAGATCGACGCCGCTGGCGGCGATCCAGGACAGCTGTTCGTCGAACATCCGCCGCACCTGGCGCTGGGCCGCGTGATCCGGGCCCCAGGCGTTGGTGTTGCAGAGATCCCCGGCGGCCAGGGCTCCGGACCGCCGGGCGGCGCTGACCGCCAGCTCCAGCGCCGTGCGGTTGAGCGGCTCCAGGAGATGCTCCTGGCCGATGATCCGCAGCTTCTCGCGGTGGCCGTAGTAGGTGAACGCCAGCACGATGTCCGAGCCGGCGTGGACGAACTCCTCATGCAGCGTGGTGACGAGGTCCGGGTGCGCAAGGACGATCTCCGGCACGTAGGCACCTGCCTGGAGATACCCGCGGCGCTCGAACTCGAACAGGTATCCCTCCGCGCACACCACCGGCCCGGCGTCCAGGCGCGTGATCAGGTCCGGGCCGGAGGGTGCGGATCCGCTGGCGCTCATGGTCGCTCCTGTAGTTGAATGTGCAACGCTGGATGGTTATACAGCAACCATGCGGGTGGCGCTAGCCCAGTGCGACAGCATCATCGGAGACGTCGACGCCAACCTCCGGCGCATCGGCGAGCTCGTCGGGCAGGCCAACGCTCAGGCGGTGGACCTGACCGTGTTCCCGGAGCTGGCCACCCACGGCTACTGGCTGGGACAGGTGACCGACACCCGCAGCCTCGCGGCCTCGGACCCGCGTCTGACCCAGCTGTCGGACGGCCCCTCGGATGTCGTCGTCGGCTTTCACGAGCAGGCGCGGGTGCGGAGCTACAACGCGGCGGCGTACCTCACCGGAGGGCGCGTGGCCCACGTGCATCGCAAGCTGTACCTGCCCACCTACCTCGACTGGGAGGAGCGCAAGTACTCCAGCCCGGGGCAGACGCTGCGGGCGTTCGACACCCGGCATGGGAGGGCTGCGCTGCTCATCTGCAATGACGCCTGGCAGCCCGTCCTGCCCTGGCTGGCGGCCCAGGACGGGGCCGAGCTGATCATCGTGCCCGCCAACAGCGCGGCGCCGGCGGAGCCCGGCCGTCTGGACACGGTGGAGTACTGGCAGCACCTGTTGGTGTCGATCGCTCGCATGCAGCAGTGCTGGCTGGTATTCGTCAACCGGGCGGGAAGCGAGGCCGGCGCTCGGTTCTGGGGCGGCAGCCGGGTGCTGGACCCGGCGGGGACGGTGGTGGCGGAGGCGCCGCACGGGGAGGAGGCCCTCACCATCGCCGACATCGACGTCCCTGCGGCGGGCCGGCGGCGGCGTCGAATCCCGTTCCTGGCCGAGGCGCGGCTGGGACTGATTGAGCGCGAGGTCCGCCGGCTCCTGGACGAAGGCGGAGATGGGTAGCGGTTGTGCTTTGAGCAATGAGAGTTGCTCCTTGGGTATCCTCTGCGGCCATGACTGCCGAAAAGGCCACCAGCCTACGCCGGGCGGTGGCCCTGTTGCTGTCGCTGGTCTCCGACGAGGCGCTGGCCGGCGGCGGGCTGGGGGTGAGCGGGCTGACCGAGCTCCTGGGGGAGGAGAAGAGCCGTGTCTCCCGGACGCTGCACACGCTCCAGGAATACGGGTTGGTGGACCGCGACCCGGACACGCTGGCCTACCGCATCGGCTGGCGCGTGTACGCGCTGGCCGACCGGGCCGGCCACGCGGCGCTGCTGGCGGCGGCTCCGGCCAAGGTGGCGGCCCTGGTACGCGAGTTCGGCGAGTCGGCGCACTTGTCAGTTCTTCAGGGGGCGCAGGTCCTGACCGTGGTGTCCCACCCCTCGCCGCAGGCGCTGTCGACGGCGAGCTGGGTGGGGCGCCATGTGCCCGCGCACTGCACCTCATCCGGCCGGGCCCTGCTGCTCGACCATGACTTCGACGCCCTGGAGCGTGTGTTCGGCTCCGCTCCCCTCCCGGCGGCCGGTCCCCGGGCCCCGCGCTCGGTGGCCGAGCTCCATCAGCGGATCACCCAGGCCCGGGCGGCCGGGTATGCGACGGTGGCCGAGGAGTCAGAGCCGGGCCTGGTGGCGGTGGCCGCGCCTGTGCGCGACCACCGCGGCCGCATCGTGGCGGCGCTCAACCTGTCGGCTCCGGCGTTCCGATTCGAGGATCGCCTCGACCCCTCCGGCCGGCGGCTGGTGGAGGTGGCCGAGGAGATCTCCCGCGCGGTGGGCTGGCGGCGACCAGACCCCGCACAAGCCGCCGAGCCCGAGCGGCTCTACGCTGACTTGTAGGCGTCCTTGAGGAAGATCGCCGACAGCGAGGTGGGGTTGACGCCGTGCACGCTGGTGGTGGTGGCCGTCAGGCCGTCGATGAAATACGGGATGACGATGGGGGTCTCGTTCAGGAGCAGCGTCTGAATCTTGCCGGCGATCGATCGCTGCGTCTGCAGGTCGACGGCAGCCACGTACTGCTTGACCAGCGCGTCGTACTGCGGGTTCTTGAACCGGGCGGCGTTCCAGGTTCCGCTTGAGGTCAGCGGCGACTCCAGGAACACGTTGGGGACTCCGCGGTCGCCGTAGTCGACCAGGCTCATCGCTCCGTCCAGCCAGTCCGAGTTGCCGAACGTCGACTTGCCGTAGTAGTTCGTCTGGGTCTCGACGTTGAGCTTGATGTTGACGCCGATCGCCTTCGCCGCCTGCTGGATGACCGTGGCCAGCGACGGGATCTCCTCGTACTGCTCGGTGAACAGCTCCGTGGAGAACCCGTTGGGATGGCCGGCCGCCGCCAGCAGCTGCTTGGCCTTGGCGATGTTCTGGGCCCGCTGGGGGATGCTGGTGTCCGTCGATGGGAACTTGGGCGCGAACGGGCTGTCGTTGCCGACCTCGCCCTTGCCGGCCAGCAGCGCCTGGACCATGGCCGGGCGGTTCAGGGAGTACGCGATGGCCTGACGCACCCGGGCGTCGGTGAACGGCGCCTGGTCATTGCGCATCGACAGCTCGCGATGGTTGGAGGACTTCAGCCGGATGATGTTGTAGGAGGAGCTGTTGAGGATCGACGAGGCGCCCTGGGGGACGAACTGGACGATGACGTCAACCTGACCGCCCTGCAGCGCCAGGATCTGCGGCTGCTGGGCGGTGTAGAAGGTGAACTCGGTGGAGCTGAGGTGCGGCGCGCCGCCCCAGTAGCTCGGGTTGGCCACGAACGAGGCGCTCTGGTTCTGGCTGTAGCTCTGGAGTTTGAAGGGGCCGGTGCCCATGAACGTGCTCTGCCACTTGCCGAAGTCGGTGCCCTTGGGGACGATGATGGCGTTGTAGTTGTCGGAGGAGACGATGTAGGGGAAGTTGCCGTTGGGCGCCTCCAGGTGGAAGGCGACGGTGGAGGAGTCGACCTTCTGGACGCCGGAGGGGGTGAGCACGCCGGTGAACGTCGACAGGGCGTTGGAGGCGTTCTTGGGGTCGGCGAGCTGCTGGAAGGTGTAGACGACGTCGTCGGCGGTGAGCGGCTGGCCGTTGTGGAACTTGACGCCCGAGCGCAGGGTGAACGTCCACACCGAGCCGTTCTTCGATGGGGTCCATTTGGTGGCCAGCATCGGCTGCAGCTGGAGCGCCATGTTGTTGTCAAAGGCGAGGAACTCGCCGGTCTGAGCCAGCATGCACAGGCCGCCGGCGTCGGACACGGTCAGCGGATTGACCGCCGCCGCCGGCGCCTGGGTGGCCAGCTTCAGCGTGCCGCCCTTGACCGGGGCGCCGGAGGCACTGCCTGAGCTTGACGCCGAGGAGGTGCCCACCTTGTTGGCCCCGCCGCAGGCGGCCAGGATGGCGCTCATCACACCCGTGGACATGCCGATGACGGCGCCCCGGCGCATGAACTGCCGCCGGCTGATGCGACCGGCCACCAGTTCATCGATGTAGTGATTCTCAAGTTCGGAGCGGGCGCTCCGGATGGCGTCGAGCCTACCGTCGTCTGTGGGCATGTTCCCTCCTCGGTGTGGAGCGGTCCGGTCTCAGCCCAACCGCTGGATGGGTCCCCCGCCGGTGCCGGCGAGGTGCGCGTACATGCCCCGGCGGCAGGGGGCACCGACTGGTGACCGGCGGCTCAGGCCACCGGCGATGCTCAGGCCTGCGGCGATGCTCAGGCCTGCGGCCTGCGGCGACGCCCCAGTGCGATCCGCTCGTCGCCCTTCCACTGATCTTCGTTCTTTCACACCTCGTCGTTGGTGTCAAGCGCCGCCTGGCCGAGCACGGCGGCGGCCACCTGACCGGCCTGAAGTATCTCATCCATGGCGGCTCCCTCGTCCGGCGTATGGCTCTCCCCGCCGTGCAGAGGGACGAAGATGAGCAGGCACGGCACCAGGGCGTTGAGGTGCTGGGCGTCATGACCGGCCCCGGACCAGGTCTCCCGGGCGCAGATGCCGAGCTGCTCCGCCGCCCGCCGGGCCGCCCTCGCCAGCTCGGGATCAAGGGCCACCGGCTCACCCGCCCGGATCAGGGTGAGCTCGGACTCCACGCCCCGCCGCCGGCAGATCTCGGCCACGCCGTGGCGGATGGCCGTGTCCAGCCGGACCAGCGACTCCGAGGAGATGCCACGGATGTCGATGGCCAGTTCCGCGGCGCCTGGGATGACGCTGACCGCGCCCGGGGCAACGGCGATCCGGCCCACGGTGGCCACCGTCTCGGGCGGCTCGGCCCGGGCGGCGGCCTCAATCGCCAGCACCACCTCGGCGGCGGCGGCCAGCGCGTCCCGGCGACGCTCCATCGACACCTCGCCGGAATGGCCGGCCTCGCCGGTGATGCGCAGGGCAAACCGCCGCGGAGAGGCAACCCGGCTGACCACGCCCAGGTCGCGGAGCTCCCGGCGTTGGGCCACGTGGACCTCGGCGTGCGCCCGGACCCGGTGCAGCGGGGGCGTGATCCGGGGCAGGTCAGAGAGCGCCCCCAGGTAATCGGCCTGGGCCGCGGCCGCGGTGACCCCGTCGGCGTCGCGCAGGCTGGTCAGCGCCGCGGGGTCAAGCGTGCCGGCCAGCAGCCGGGAGCCGACGGTGCCGGCGCCGAACCGCGGCGCCTCCTCGGCGGCGCAGATGAGGATCCCGGCGGTCCCCGGCGGCAGGTCGGCGACCACCTCCAACCCCAGCACGGTTCCCAGGGCTCCGTCATAGCGCCCGCCGTCCGGCACGGTGTCGACATGCGAGCCGGCGGTGACCACCGGCCCATCCCGAGCGGTCGGGAGCGCCCACAGGTTGCCGTGGGGGTCGATCCCGGGCTCCAGCTCGGCCTGGCACGCCCAGCCGGCCACCAGCCGCATGGCCTCGGCCTCGGCGGCCGAGAAGGCCGGGCGGTCGGCCCCGCCGCCGGGGCCGCGCGCGATCTGCCACAGCGCGTCCAGGCGAGCGGCGATCCGGTCGGCGTCAGGCAAGCGCGAACTCGGCCAGCGGCTTTCCCAGCATCGCCTCCACCTCGGGGTAGACGCTGGGCTCGCGCACGCCGTCGCCGAGCGGCACGTGGGCCTTGGGCACATGGAGCACCGCCACCTCGTCGCCCTGGCGCAGGTTGGCGATGGAGATGATCCGCCCCGTGCTCAGCGACAGGGTGGCCAGCACGTCCGGGAAGGTGGCCAGCCGCTCCCCGCCGGACTCGGCGGTCAGGTACTCGTTGACGAAGCCGAGTTCCACATCGGCCACGTCGACCCCGCCGATGTCGAACGCGTTGTCGGTGCGCAGTCGCTTGGCCCGGACGGGACCCCGGGCGAGCACCCGGCCTCCCAGGTGCTCGACGGTGGCATCGATCATCCGCTCCGGCCCCTCCGGCTCGGCGGCCAGAATGGCCTCGCCCAGATCCAGGGCGAAACTGATGGCGCCCACGGCGGCGTGGGCGGCCACAAACGAGGCCGGCAGCGGGTTGCGGGCGCAGGAGATGAAGCCCCCGGACTGATCGGCGGCGGTGCGCAGGATGTTGGCGGTATGGCGCACCGTCCCCCGGGTCACCACCTCCACGTAGCGCTGCTGGGCCCGGTTGCCGCCGGCCACGGCCTGCACCGTCTGGTAGTCGTCGTCGGCGGCCAGCCCGAAGGAGCCCATCTTGCCGGTGGGGTGGGCCCGGCCGTCACCGGCGGCATCCACCACCACGGTGCCCAGGACCGCCGAGGCCACCCAGCCGTTGCAGGTCGTGGAGGAGCCGTTCTGGGCGGTCACGGTGCCCACGATCGGCTCCGGCACGGCCTCCATCAGCAGCTGCAGCGCGCGCACATAATCGCCGGGGCGCATCTCCCAGCCGACGGCGGCGGGAGCGCCGATGGCGCTCACGGTGGCCAGCATGGCGGCGGGATCAAGCTCATCCAGGGTGACCAGGCGCGGGGTCCCGTACTGGACGGCGGTGGTGCCCACCAGCAGGCCGTGGTCGACCCAGCCGCCTCCGCCGGCGGCCAGCACCGAGCCGCCGGCGACCGCAGCGTGGACGGCGTGGAGGTCAAGCTCCCTCATCGCCGCGACCCTACGGGATCCAGGCCGAGCCCGTGTCGCCGGGCCGCTGACCGGGCCGTCTCGTACCCGGCGTCGGCGTGGCGCAGGACGGCCAGGGCCGTGTCGGCGTCCAGCGCCCCCCGCAGGCGGGCGGCGCCGTCGTCGGTGCCGGTGGCCACCACGGTCATGCCGGCGCTCTGGGAGTACCCGGCATACCCGCCGCCGCCGGCGTGCAGGGCGACCAGGTCGGCGCCGGAGGCGGTGGTCAGCAGTCCGTTGAGCAGCGGCCAGTCGCTGATCGGATCCGAGCCGTCGGCCATCGCCTCGGTGATGATGTGGGGGTGGGTCATGGCGCCTCCGTCCATGTGGTCGCGGGTGAAGGCCACCGGGGCCCGCAGGCGTCCGTCGGCCACGGCGTCGTTGACCGCCAGCGCGAGCCGGCTGCGTTCCCCATGCCCCAGCCAGGCGATCCGGGCCGGCAGGCCCTGGCGCGGCACGTGCGCCCGGGCCAGGCCGATCCAGTCGGTGATCCGGGGCGTGTCGTCAAACAGCTCCCGGCAGAGCTCGTCCACGACGTCGAGGTCGCCGTCGTCGCCGGACAGGCAGATCCAGCGAAACGGCCCGATCCCCTGGCAGAACAGCGGCCGGATGTACCGGGCGGTGAAGATGTCGATGGTCAGGGCCTGCGCCAGGCCGCCGGCCGCGGCCTGGGGGCGAATGTTGTTGCCGTAGTCGAACACCACCGCGCCTCGGACTCGGAGCGTCAGCATCGCCTCCACGTGGCGGACCAGCGTGGCCAGGGCGAGAGCCTCCAGCTTCCCCGGGTCGCCGTGGCGCAGCGCGGCCGCCTCCTCCAGCGACATCCCGGCGGGTCGGTAGCCGCTGCGGAGGTCGTGCGCCGCCGTCAGGTCGGTGACGACGTCCGGCGTCACCTCGCGCATCACCAGGCCCTCCAGTAGATCCGCCGCATTGGCCACCACGGCCAGCGCGCGCGGCTGGCGCGCGGCGGCCGCCGCCAGGGCCAGGTCCAGCGCCTCGTCGATCTCCCCGCAGACCACATCGACGGTGCCGGCCTGGCGACGGCGTTCGGCCTTGGCGGCGTCGACCTCAGCGATGAGCGAGACGCCGCCGAGCATGGCGGAGATGGCGACGGGCTGGGCCGAGCCCATGCCGCCCAGGCCGGCGCTGACCACCAGCCGCCCCCGCAGCGAGCCGCCGAAGTGCTCCCGGGCCACCTGGGCAAACGTCTCATACGTGCCCTGAAGCACGCCCTGAGCGCCGATGTACTGCCAGCAGCCGGCGGTCAGCCCGCCCCAGGTGATGAGGTTGCGCCGCTCCAGCTCATAGAACGTCTCCGGGGTGGCCCAGCGCCCCACCAGGTTGCCGTTGGCCAGCAGGACGACCGGCGCCCGCGGCCCGGTGGGCACGACGGCGATCGGCTTGCCGGACTGGACGAGGAGCGTCTCGCCGTCGTCCAGGCGGCGCAGGGCGTCGACGATGCCGCGCAGGCTGGTCTGATCCCGGGCGGCCTTGGCGTGGGCGGCATAGACGACGAGGTGCTCCGGGTCCTCGGCGATCGCCAGGTTGTTCTCCAGCAGGCGGAGAATGGCCTCCTGGCGCCAGCCCCGGCAGCGCAGCGTGGGTGGCGGCGGTTCAGACAAGGGCGGGGGCTCGACGGGCGGTGGCGGCGGGGACGAACCGGCCATGCCCGGCCGCGGCCACCACCGTGGTCCCGTCCCAGACCTGCACCCCCCGGGAGAAGGTGGCCAGCACCCGTCCCCGGACCCGGCGGCCGGCGTACGGGCTCCAGCCGGCGGCGGTGATCAGCGCGGCCGGATCGATCTCCCACTCGGCGGTGGGATCCAGCACCAGGATGTCGGCATCGGCGCCCGGGGCCAGGTGGCCCTTGCGCGGCCACAGGCCGAAGCGGCGCGCCGGAGCCTGGCTGACCAGCCGCACCAGGTCGGCCGCCCCCAGCGCGTCATGCACCAGGGGCACGATCAGCTCGACCCCCGGCGCTCCGGCCGACAGGGCGAAGATGTCGGGCCCCTGCTTGCGCTCGGGCGGCCAGCCCACGTGGTCGGAGGCGATGAGGTCCAGCCGGTCCGGCGGGAGGGGGGCGGCCCGCAGCGGCGGGTTGATCTTGGCCTCGCCGCCGCGCGTGATCAGCTCGGTCTCGTCATAGAGCAGATAATGCGGGCAGGTCTCGGCGCTCACGTCGACGCCGCTCTGGCGCGCCTGGACGACCAGCTCCACGCCCCGCGGAGTGGAGACGTGGCAGACGTGGAGCCGCACGCCGGTGACCCGGGCCAGCTCCAGGCAGCGGGCGATCGCCTCGTGCTCGGCCACCGGCGGGCGCGAGCGGGCGTGGGCGAGCGGATCGGCGGCGTGTCCGGCCGCTTGCTCGGCGGCAATGCCGGCCCGCACGATCTCGTCGTTCTCGGCATGTACTCCGGCCAGGCCGCCGGCGGCGGCAATGGCGGCAAACGCCCGCAGCAACTGGCCGTCCGGGATGCGGGGGAAGCGGCGGGGATGGGTCTGGAAGGTGGACAGCTTGAACGCAGCGGCGCCGGCAGCCACCAGCGCCGGAACCTCATCGACCGGACCGCGGGGCGGAACCGTGGCCCACAGCGCGACGTCGATGACCGCCTGGCGCTCCACGTCGGCCACCTTGGCCTGGAAGGCGGCCAGCGACTCCACCGGCCCCTCGGCATCGTCGTAGGGCATGTCGACGATGGTGGTCACACCGCCGGCCGCGGCGGCCCGGGTGCAGCGCTCAATCCCCTCCCCGGCGTAGCTGCGGGTGTGCACGTGGACGTCGATGGCCCCCGGAAGCAGGAGGGCGTCGCCGTAGTCAGGGCCGTCCGGCGCGGGGTCTCCCACCGCCTGGACCCGACCCTGGGCCAGGGTGAGCCCGGCCCGGACGGCCTCACCGTCGGGGGTCAGGATCCGGCCGGAGATCTTCTCGGTCACTGAGATGACCGAAGCGTACATTACGATGATGACGTGTCCGTGATCTCACCAGACGAGAGCATCGCCCTCCCGGGTGATGGGCTGACCGTCGATCACGTGCTGGCCGTGGCGCGGGGCCGCGCCCGGGTGGAGCTGGACGAGGCGGCATTTGTCCGGGTGCGGGCGGCCCGGGCGGTCGTCGACCGCGTGCTGGCCAGCGGGGAGTCGGTCTACGGCCTCAACACCGGACTCGGCTCGCTGGTCCGCCACCACATCCCCCTGGAGGAGATCGGCCGGTTCTCGTTTGCCACCGTCGCCGATCAGGTGTCGTCCTACGGACGGCCGCTGCCCACCGATGTGGTGCGGGCGATGATGATCTCCCGGATCAACGGCATGCTCAAGGCCGGGGTGGGGGTCCGGCGTGAGCTCATCGAGCTGCTGGTGACGCTGCTCAACCGGGGGGTCCATCCGGTTGTGCGGATGGTGGGATCGGTGGGGCAGGGCGACCTGTCGGAGATGGCCGATATCGGCAAGGTGCTGATCGGCCGCGGGTGGGCCGAGTATCAGGGCCGGATGCTTCCCGGCCATGAGGCCCTGGAGCAGGTGGGGTTGGAGCCGATCACCCTCGGGCCCAAGGAGGCGCTCGGCCTGATCAGTGCCAACGCCGTGACCATGGGGCGCGGCTCGCTGGTTTTGGTCGACGTCGCCGACCTCATCGAGAGCCTGCAGATCGCCGCCGCCCTGACCTTTGAGGCGTTTGAGGCCAACCTGTCGATCATCCACCCGGCGGCCGCCCGCGCCCGCCCCCACAGCGGGCTGGTGCAGTCGATGGCCCGTCTGCGGGAGCTGCTGGAGGATTCCCACCTGTGGCAGCCGGGCGCCGCGCGCAATCTTCAGGACCCGCTGTCGATCCGGTGCGTGCCCCAGACCCACGGCGCCCTCTACGACGCCCTGTCGGTGGTGCGGGGCCTGATGGAGATTGAGCTCAACTCGGCCGCCGACAACCCGCTGGTGTTGGTGGAGGAGGCGGCGATCGTCTCGGTGGGCAACTTTGACGTGGCCTCACTGGCCATGGCCTTCGACTATCTCCGGGTGGCCATCGCCCACGCTGCCCACGTGGCCAACGAGCGCGTTCAGAAACTGCTGTGGAGCCACTTCAGCGGCCTGCCCACCGGGCTGGCCCGGCAGGACGGGCAGACCGGCGGGCTGCGTCCGCTCGGCCGCTCGTTCGCCGCCCACGCCTCCGAGGCCCGGATGCTGGCCAACCCGGTGTCGCTGGACTATCACGGCCAGCTGGCCGAGGGCCTGGAGGATCACGCGTCGATGGCACCGCTGGCCGTGAGCACCACCTCGGCACTGGTCAGCCTGGTGCATCGGCTGGTGGCGCTGGAGCTGATCGTGGCCGCGCAGGCCATCGACCTGCGCGGGGGGCCGGACCGGCTCGGCGGCGGGACCGCCCGGGCCTACGCGGTGGTCCGGGGCTATGCCGGCACGCTCACCGACGAAACCGAGTGGAACGCCGACGTCGAGGGCCTGGCGGCCCTGGTGGCCGACGGCGCCCTGGCCGGGCGGGTGGCCCGCGTGGCCGGGGCGCGGCCGGCGCTGTCCGAGCACGCCCCCCCGGGGATCTGAGCCGCGTGGTCGCAGGCGGCCGCTAGTGCCGGAGGGAGCCCTGCAACGGGCCGTCGAGCTGCTGGCGCTCCTGGGCGAGGCGCCGGCGCCGGAGACGGTGGCCGCGCTGGCCGACGAGGCCGGAATGCCGACGAGCACCGCGTACCGCCTGCTGGCCGAGCTGGAGGCCCACGGTCTGGTGGCCCGGGGGCCGGACCACGCCGTGGTGCTGGGGACCCGGCTGGTGGCCCTGGGTCGCAGCGCCGAGGCCGCGCTTCAGGCCCGGCTGGTGACCCCGGCCGCGGCGGTCATGGAGGAGCTCTCGCACCGGACCGGCGAGACGGTCATCCTGACCGCCCCCTGCGGGCCGGAGGCGATCGTGCTGCACGTGGTGGAGACCGAGCGCCACTCGGTCCGGCTGTCCTACGCGCGCTTCCGGCGGGCGCCGATGCATCGTGGGGCCTCCGGGAAGATCCTGGCCGCCTACCTGGAGCCTGCCGACCAGAGGCGGCTCATCGCGGCCGCGGGACGGCCCGAGCTGGCCGAGGAGCTGGCCGCCGTGCGCACCGCGGGTTACGCGTTCACCGCCGGCGAGCTTGACCTGGGCGCGGCCGCGGTGGCCGCTCCCGTGCTTGACCGCCGCGGCCGGATCCTGGCCGGGCTGTCGATGGCCGGTCCGGAGCAGCGGATCGTGGACGCCGTGCCGGACGCCCGGGCGGCGGTGATGGAGGCCGCCGCCCGCATCGAGCGAGCCCAGCGCCAGGACCGCCGGCCTCGGGTGGTCTATGAGTGAACCGGGTCGCGGCCGCGCGCGCCCCGGCGCCCGTTGAGACTGGTGCCCGCCCCCCCGCGTCCGAGGCGCGGAGTGGGGGGCACCAGGTGGTCATCCGCGCCCGGTCGCAGGACCAGGATCTCCCCGGACGCGTGCTCAAGCAGCCAGGCCACGTCCTCCGGGTCAAAGCCGTGGGCGCCGTTGAGCGCGGCGGCGACCACGATCCGGTCGTAACGCTCGTTGGCCACCGTCTGGCGCAGGGCGTGGCGGTGGGTGCGCCCCCGCTCCAGCCGGGAGTCGACCGGCACGCCGAACGCCGCCGCCCGTTGCTCAATCGCCTCCTGCAGAGGGATGCAGATGGAGGCCTGACGGGGCAGCGGCGCGTCCAGCGGAAGATGGAGCGGCACGCTGGCCAGGAACACGGGCACCAGGGTCGCCTCCTCGGCCCGGGCCAGGCGCAGGGCGGCGTCCAGGGCCGGGCGCGACAGGGCGGAGGCCACAAACGGGAACAGGATGCGGTGCTCGCCGGGCCCGGTCCCGGGTGCGGGAGGCCGCGCCGGCGGCCGCGCCGGAACCGCGCGGCGGCGCATGAGCAGGGCGGCGAGCGCCCCCGCCAACACGATCACCAGGACGATCAGCGCTGCGGTCATGGTTGCTCCTCGGTGACGCGCTGCGTGCGGTCGGCGACGATCCGGACGTCGACGCCGGGCAGCAGGTTGATGAGCCGGAACGGAAGCGAGGGACGCACCAGCCGGCCCAGCGCCCCGCGAGGGCTGGGGGTGCCGGTGAGCACGTAGGTGGTGCCCCGCTCCCGGGCAAACCGTTGGGTGACGAGCGCCACATCTGGTCCGCGCTCCACGAACAGGTGGGCCCCTAGGACGCTGGTCAGCCGGCGCAGGGCGGCCAGATGGTCACGTTCCTCATCGCTCGGCTCATCGCTGTCGGTGACCCACAGGACATCCAGCTCGGCCCCCAGCCGCTGGGCCGAGCGCCAGGCGCGACGGACCACCCGCTGCGAGGAGGCATTCGGCTCCACCAGAGCCAGCAGCCGCTCGGCGATCGCCGACGCCGAGTGGCCGTTGACCAGGCTGTCCTCCCGGCGCCGCCCCCCGGATCCGTCGCCCGGGATGCGCTTGGCCTCCACCTCCTCGGCCACCTGGCGCAGGGCCACCTCGCGCAGAGCCGACAGGTTCTCGATCTTGAAGAAGTTGTTGAGCGCGGTCTGAATCCGTTCCGGGGGGTAGACCTTGCCCGCCAGCAGACGCTCGATCAGCGAGTCCGGGGTGATGTCGATGAGCACCACGTCGTCGGCCGACGCGATGACCGCATCCGGCACCGTCTCGCGCACCCGGGTGCCGGTCAAATCAGCCACCTGGTCGTTGAGGCTCTCCAGGTGCTGGACGTTGACCGTGGAGAACACGTCGATGCCGGCGACCAGGACATCCTCAATGTCCTGGTAGCGCTTGATGTGCTCGGCCCCGGGGGCATTGGTGTGAGCCAGTTCGTCGATCAGACACAGCTCCGGCGCCCGGGCCAGGACGGCCGGCAGGTCCATCTCCTCCAGGACCGTGTCCCGGTAGCGGAGCTGGCGCCGCGGCACCACCTCCAGCCCGTCGGCCTGCGCCATCGTGGCGACCCGCCCGTGGGGCTCCAGGTACCCGATCACCACGTCACGGCCGGCCAGGGCCTCGGCCTGACCCTCCAGGAGCATCTGGTAGGTCTTGCCCACCCCGGCCGCCATGCCGAGAAAGATCTTGTAACGGCCCCGGCTGACGCCCATCGGTCAATCCTCCCATCCAGGTCCACCGGCGGAGAGCTCACGCCCCCAGCAGGTTGTGGACGATCAGGTCGATGAGCTTGATGCCGATGAACGGCGCGATCAGCCCGCCCAGGCCATAGATCCACAGGTTGCGTCGCAGCAGGGCGCTGGCGCCGATCGGCCGGTAGGCGACCCCCTTGAGCGCGATCGGGATGAGCAGCGGGATCACCAGCGCGTTGAAGATGATCGCCGAGATGATCGCCGAGCGGGGGGTGCCGAGGTTCATCACGTTGAGCACGTGGAGCGGCCCCTGACCGTTATGAGTGACGGCCCAGGTGGTGATGAAGATGGCCGGAAGGATGGCGAAGTACTTGGCCACGTCGTTGGCGATGGAGAAGGTGGTGAGCGAGCCGCGGGTGATCAGCAACTGCTTGCCCACCTCCACAATCTCAATCAGCTTGGTGGGATTGGAGTCGAGGTCGACCATGTTTCCGGCCTCCCGGGCCGCCTGGGTACCGGTGTTCATGGCCACGCCGACGTCGGCCTGAGCCAGGGCGGGGGCGTCGTTGGTGCCGTCCCCGGTCATGGCCACCATGCGCCCCTGTGCCTGCTGTTCTTTGATCAGGGCCAGCTTGGCCTCGGGGGTGGCTTCGGCCAGGAAGTCGTCGACGCCGGACTCCTCGGCGATCTTGGCCGCGGTCAGGCGGTTGTCACCCGTGATCATGACCGTGCGGATGCCCATCTGGCGCAGGTGGTCAAAGCGCTCCCGCATTCCCTCCTTGATCGTGTCCTTGAGGTAGATGACGCCCATCACCTGGCTGTCGCGAGCGACCGCCAGCGGGGTGCCGCCCTCACGGCCGATGCGGTCAAGTACCGGCTGCAACTCGGCCGGGGGCCGACCGCCCTCCTCGGTGACGAACTGGATGACGGCGTCACCGGCGCCCTTACGCAGCTGCCGCCCGTCGAGGTCGACGCCGCTCATGCGCGTCTGGGCGGTGAACGGGACGAACCGGGCGTGAAGCTCGGCCATGTCGTGCTCCCGGATGCCGTACTGCTTGGCCAGGACGACGATGGAGCGACCCTCGGGCGTCTCGTCGGCCAGCGAGGACAACTGGGCCACCTCGGCCAGCTCCGCCTCCGACACACCGGGCATCGGAATGAACTCCGAGGCCAGGCGGTTGCCGATGGTGATGGTGCCGGTCTTGTCCAGCAGCAGGACGTCGACGTCGCCCGAGGCCTCCACAGCGCGCCCGGACAGGGCGAGCACGTTGCGCCGGACCAGGCGGTCCATGCCGGCGATGCCGATCGCCGACAACAGGGCGCCGATGGTGGTGGGGATGAGCGCCACCAGCAGCGAGATCAGTGTCGTGTCGGAGATGGTGGTGTGGGCGAACAGCCCGAACGGGCGCAGCGTGGCCACCACGATCATGAAGATCAGGGTCAGCCCGGCGAGCAGGATGTTGAGCGCGATCTCGTTGGGAGTCTTGCGGCGGGCCGCGCCCTCCACCAGCGAGATCATCCGATCCAGGAACGAGTGCCCGGGCTCCTGGGTGATCTCCACCACAATCCGGTCAGACAGCACCCGGGTGCCACCGGTGACCGCGCTGCGATCGCCGCCGGATTCCCGGATGACCGGCGCCGACTCTCCCGTGATGGCCGACTCGTCCACCGAGGCGATGCCCTCAATGACCGTCCCGTCGCCGGGGATCAGCTCCCCGGCCTCCACCACCACGATGTCGCCCTTGGTCAGGTCTGACGCCTGCCGGGTGGTGCCGTCCTCCATCCGGGCCACCGTCTCCTGGCGCATGGAGCGCAGCGTGTTGGCCTGAGCGCGGCCCCGGCCTTCGGCAAACGCCTCGGCCATGTTGGCGAAGATGACCGTCAGCCACAGCCAGACGGAGATGACAAACGTGTACCAGGCGGGGTCGTGGCCGCCCAGCGCCTGGCCCCCGAACAGCTGGATGAACCAGGTGACGGTGGTGATGACGGCACCGATCTCCACCACAAACATCACCGGATTGCGGATCTGCACGCGCGGGTCGAGCTTGATGGTGCTGTCGATCAGCGCCCGGACGAGGATGTCACGGCGAAACAGGGAGGCGGCCCGGCGCTCTGAGCCCCGGCCGGGCGCAGGGCGGGGCGGGCTCGGCGGTGCGGGGGCGTTGACCGACATCAGCGACCTCCGGCCGACGCGCGGTTCAGCGCCAGGTTGAGCTGGAGCACGTTGACGCCGGGCTCGCCGGAGAAGCCGAGCCCGCGACCACCGGTGTAGGTGTTGATCAGGCGGTTGACCGTGCTCAGCGGCAGCCGACGCACGGCGGCGATCCGATACGCCTGGATGCGGGCGTTGGCCACCGAGATGTCGGGATCGATGCCGGACGCCGAGGTATCGGCGGCGTCGACCGGCACCCGGGCCGCGGTGAGTCCACCCGGGAAGTAGCGCCCGTTGAGCTGGATGTAGGCCGCGATGTTGGCGGTCAGCGCCTGCTTGGTGGCCACGCTGTTGGGGCCGAGGTTGGAGAACGTGGTGGCGGCCGCGTTGTCGGAGGGCACCGTGGCCGAGGGCCGCGTCTGGAAGTAACGCGGATCCGGCACGGCCACCGGGTTGCCGTTCTGGTCGAGCACCGCCTTGCCGTGCTTGAC
Source organism: uncultured Solirubrobacteraceae bacterium (assembly GCA_963753235.1). Classification (GTDB taxonomy): domain Bacteria; phylum Actinomycetota; class Thermoleophilia; order Solirubrobacterales; family Solirubrobacteraceae; genus Palsa-465. Next base: position 103,786 of record CAVWBJ010000005.1, read on the forward strand.
CACCGGATCGGCGAAGTTCTGACCGATCAGCGAGGAGCCGACGAGGGTGCCGCCGATGTGGATCTGCTGGCCGTTGGCGTTACCCGGGAAGGCGACCTGGCTGATCCCGGTGACCACCAGCGGATACAGAATCCCGCACAGCAGGGTCAGGGCCAGGATGGCCAGCGCCGAGGTGATGATGTCTTTCTTGAGTGCCATTTCTAGTACAGGTGTCCGGTGAGGCCCTGGACGATGGGTCCAAGGAGGAGGGCGGGGAAGAAGGTGAGGGCGCCGACGAGGACAATCACGCCGATGAGCAGCACCACAAACGTCGGGTTGTCGGTGCGCATCGTTCCCAGCCCGGGCGGGCTGATCCGTTTGCCGGCCAGCGACCCGGCCACCGCCAGCGCGAACAGGATCGGCGCAAACCGGGCGAACAGCATGGTGAAGCCGCCCAGCAGGTCGGCGAAGGTGATCCCGTGCGAGCCGAGGTTGCCGGCGTGGGGCTGGATGAAGCCGGCGTAGCCGGCGAACGCCGAGCCGTTGTTGTTGGCCTGGCTCAGGTAGGCGTAGATCGTCTCCGAGAAACCCTGGGGTCCGCCGGCGGCGGCGGCCGAGATCGACTGGCGTCCGGCGCTGGAGGCGACGGCCAGCGCGGTGGAGAACAGCGCCGCCAGTGGGGTGATGAGGATGCCGAGGGCGACCAGCTTGATCTCCCGGGCCTCGATCTTCTTGCCCAGGTACTCGGGAGTGCGGCCGACCATCAGCCCGCCGATGAACACCGCCAGCAGGACGTAGAGCAGGATGGAGTACAGGCCGGTCCCGACGCCGCCGAAGATGACCTCGCTGGCGGACAGGTTGGCCATGGGCACCGCGCCGCCAATGCCGGTGAACGACTCGATGGCGCTGTTGACCGCCCCGCACGAGGTCACCGTGGTGATGACGTCAAACAGGGCCGAGCCGGCGATGCCGAAGCGCTGCTCCTTGCCCTCCATGTTGCCGCCGGCTGACCCGCCGATTACTCCGGTATGCAGTCCGGCGGCGTGCTGGGCGGGGGAGCCGTGGGCCTCGGCGATGTAGGCGACGACGACCGCGCCCAGGAACATCACCATCATGGTGGAGTAGATGGCGTAGCCCTGGCGGCGACTGCCCACCATCTTGCCGTACATGAACACCAGCGCCGCCGGGATGATGAGGACCGACAGCATCTCCACCAGGTTGGTGAAGCCGGTGGGGTTCTCGTACGGATGCGCCGAGTTGGTGTTGAAGATGCCGCCGCCGTTGGTGCCCAGTTCCTTGATCGCCTCCTGGGAGGCGACCGGGGCGCGGGCGATCGACTGGGTCAGGCCGGTGATCCCATGGGCGGTCAGGTAGCCGCCGAACGTCTGCAGGGCGCCCTGGGAGACCAGGACGAGCGCGATGATGATCGACAGCGGCAGCAGGACGTACAGGATGGTCCGGATGAGGTCCTGCCAGAAGTTGCCCAGGCTCTTGCCGGTGCGGGAGATGATCCCCCGGATCAGGGCCACGGCGACGGCGATCCCGACGGCGGCCGAGACAAAGTTCTGCACCGTCAGCCCGGCCATCTGGCTGAAGTAGCTCATCGTCGTCTCGCCGCCGTAGTACTGCCAGTTGGTGTTGGTGACGAATGACGACGTGGTGCTGAAGGTCACGTTCCACGGCGCCGAGTGAAAGCCCTCGGGGTTCAGTCCGGTCCAGTTCCACAGGGTCTGCGAGCGCAGGATGAAGTACAGGACCAGCCAGCCGGCCAGCGAGAACAGGATCACGCTGCGGGCATAGGCCTTCCAATCCTGGGGAGCCGGGTGGGCCGGGTCGACCCGCATCAGCCGGTACAGAACCCGCTCCGGGACGCGCACCACCGGGTCCATGAACGTACGCTCGCCGCTGAACACGGCCGCCATGTAGGACCCCAGCGGCATCGCCAGGGCGGTGAGGATGAAGACGAAGCCGAAGATCGTCAGCCAGCCGGTGAACGTCATGGCGCTAGAACCTCTCGCCCCGGATCAGGGCGTACAGGAGGTAGATGCAGACCAGGGCCGAGACGATCAGCCCCAACAGATCGGCGCCACTCATATGCGGTCGATCCCCCAGATGAGCCCCAGCAGGATGGCGAACATCAGCACTCCCAGAGCTACGGCAACAATGTCCATGCCGAGATCATGGGGCGCGATTTGTCAAGGACCCGTGCAGGATCCGGCCGGCGGCATACAGATCGTGTGAAGCCGGCGGCGGGAGGGCGAATGCGCGCATGCGCCGACCGTACGCCCGGCTCAGGGCGCCCGGCTACGGCCGGCGACCCCGCCGGCCATGGGAAAAACTACGGCTCTTACCGGGCCGGGGCGGCTGCGGGGCGCGGGCGGCTCGGCCCGGGCTGGGGCAGCTCGATCAGCTCGGTGGGGAGCATCCGGTCCAGCAGTTCCAGCGCCGAGTCGGTGAGCGCGTCCAGGGTCGGTGCCAGCACGGTGTGGGCTGCCTCCCGGGCGCCGCCGTGCCGGGCGGCCCGCCGGGACTGGCGCACGGCGATCGCCGCGGCATCCCCGGCCGTGGCCCGGGTGGCCGCACGGGCTCGGTCGCCGGCGGTATCGCCGATGGAGACCCGGGCCGCCGCCCAGGCGGCCGCTCCGGCGCAGGCCCAGGCCGCCTCGCGGCCGGCCAGGCCGGCGGCGACCGAGGCCGCCCATCCGGTGGGGTGCGGGACGCCAAACATGTGCGCCCGGGCGGTCCGGGCATCCCGCCGGGCGACGTCGAGGACCTCCAGGGCCTGGCGCAGCGACTCGCCGTCGCCGATCCGGTCCAGCGCGGCCAGCTCGGCGGCCACCTCACCCAGCCCGGCGGCGTTGAGCCAGGCCGGCGTGTACACACGGATCAGCCAGTCCATCGCCATCCAGCCGCGCTCGGTGTCCAGACCGTCCTCGGCCGTGCCGATCGTCCGGGCCAGGTAGGGCCGCAGCCGCTGCCGGGGCTCGTGCTCCAGGCCATCGTTGAGCGCGATGCACATCGCCCGGAGGACCGGGCTGACGCAGGCGGGCTCGTCGCTGTGCGGCTCTCCGGCCAGGTGACTGACCCACTCCATCGCGCACCGGCCGTCTTCCGGCCGGGCATGGGTCCCGTAGGAGAGGGTGTAATCGCTGCTCATCGAGCCTCCCGTAGCTGGCGGACTGATCCGTTCGGTCCCCATTGTTCCGCGCCGGACGCAGAAGTTCCAGACCGGGATTTGTCGTGATGTGGCGCCGGGCTCCGCGGAGGTCAGAAGCTGACCTGGGACCCGGTCATGACGGTCCGGTCGATGGGCAGACCGAAGTGGTCGATGGGACTGTTGGCGTTGCGGGCCATGGCCACAAACAGCCGCTTGCGCCAGGCGCCGAGACCCCGCCCGGCCTGGGGGAGGATCGTCATCCGGGAGACGAAGTAGGAGGCGTGCTCCAGGTCCAGGTTACGTTCCAGCAACCCCCGCTTCCGGGCCTGGGCCAGCATGTCGGGCAGGTTGGACCGGTCGCGGTAGCCCACGTGGATGGTGATGGCCGCCACCTTGAACAGGCCTCGGCCCAGCATCTCCACGGCGAACCGGTCCTCGAGCCCCACGTGCGGGATGGAGACCGTATCCAGGGAGACGATCAACACCTTCTCGTGGAGGGCGTGATTGTGCTTGACCTGGGCCCGCAGCGCCAGCGGCGTCGTCTGCCGGCCGGGGTTGAGGAAGATGGCGGTGCCGGGCAGCCGGACCGGGGCCGGCTTGGCGGTGCACAGGGCCTCCAGGAAGTCGGTCAGCGACCCCTCCTCCTGGGTGCGGCTGCGCGTGACCTGCTGGTAGCCCCAGCGCCAGGTGACCATGATGCCGGCGATGATCAGGCCGACGGCCAGCGACAGGTAGGCGCCCTGGCCGATCTTGGTCATGTTGGAGCTGAAGAAGGCGATCTCGACGGTGAGGAACAGGACCGCCAGGAGCGCCAGTCGCCACTTTGGGGTGCGCCAGAGCGCGCGAGCCACGGCGATGAACAGGATCGTGTTGAGGATGAACGTGCCGGTCACCGCGACGCCGTAGATGTCCCCCAGCTTGTTGGAGGACTGGAAGATGAGCACCAGCGCCGCCACGCCCAGGCACAGCGCCCAGTTGATCAGCGGGACATAGATCTGCCCCTCCATCTCGGACGTGTGCACGATCTTCAGACGCGGAAGGAAGCCCAGTTGCACGGCCTGCTTGGCCACCGAGAAGGAGCCGGTGAGCGCCGCCTGCGAGGCGATGATGGTCGCCAGCGTCGCCAGCACCACCATCGGCACCAGGACGCCATGCGGCATGAGCTGAAAGAACGGGTTGAACGACGGCTTGGCGACATCGGCGGGATGCCCCAGGATGTAGGCCGCCTGGCCCAGGTAGGAGAGCATCACGGCCGGGAGTACGACCCCGTACCAGGTCATGCGGATCGGCATGGCGCCAAAGTGCCCGCGGTCGGCATAGAGGGCCTCGGCGCCGGTACAGCACAGGACGACGCCGCCCAGGGTCAGCCAGGCATCGACGCCGTGGTCGACCATGAACCGGGCGGCCCAGGAGGGCGAGAGCCCCTGAAACACGCCCGGGTGCTGGACGATCTGCCCCACCCCGAAGCCGGCGATGGTGGCGAAGAACAGGAGGATCACGGGTCCGAACAGCCACCCCACCTGCCCGGTCCCGAAGCGCTGCAGGGCGAACAGGGCAACCAGGATGGCCAGGGAGAGAGGGACGACCAGGTGCGACAGGCTGGGGCTGACGACGCTGAGGCCCCCGACCGCGGACGTGACCGAGATGGCCGGCGTGATCATCCCGTCGCCGAAGAACAGCCCGGCGCCGAAGATGCCGAGCGTCACCAGGACGGCGGTCCGGCCAATGCGCTTGCGCAGGACGAGGGCGGTCAGGGCCATGATGCCGCCGTCCCCGCGGTTGTGGGCGCGCATGATGAACCCGGCGTACTTGATCGACACCAGGATCATCAGGGTCCAGAAGATCAGCGACACGATTCCGTAGACACCGGCGATGTCCGGGTGAGCGGCGTTGGCGTGGGCGGTGAAGATGAACTGCTCGGTGTACAGGGGGCTGGTGCCGATGTCGCCGAACACCACGCCGAGCGCGCCCAGAGCCAGGACCAGCCTGCCGGCGTGGGCGACGACGTCGTGATCGTCGGCGGCGGCCCGGATGGTTTCCGAGGGCCCGGAGGGCTTGGGCGCCGCCGGCCGTCCCGGCCGCTCGCCGAGCTTGTGGGCGGCCTCGTTCAGGGTCCGCTTGGCGGCCGACGCGGGACGATCGGAGGCGCCGTCGCCGTTCCCGGCGCCGTCGGCCTTGCCGGCGTCGCCCAGGGTCTGTCGTCCTGGCGTGGGACTCATCTGGTTCGCACTACCTCGCCGGATTCCGGGAGGCCCCCCGCTCGTCGTCGATGCTCGCTGGCACTGAGATGTCCACGATAGCTGGCGGAGTCAAGCGCCCCCCGGCGTCAATGGGGATGAGTCCCTATTCCTGACGATGGTCAGGCCGCGAACCGATAGCCGACGCCCGGGTCGGTGCGGATGTAGCGATGGCCGCCGGTTCCGGCCGCCGCCGCGGGCTCGATCTTGCGCCGGAGGTTGGCGATGTGGGCCCGGAGGACCTGGGTGTCATCGGCGTAGCCGTGGCCCCAGACGGCCAGCAGCAGGTCCCGGTGGGTCATCAGGCGCCCCCGGTTGCGGACCAGCAGCCGCAGCAGGTCGAACTCAATCGGCGTCAGGTGGACCTCCTCGCCCCGCAGGGTGACCACGCGGGCGGCCAGATCGACGGTCAGGTCCCCGGTGGTGATCACCGGTTCCTCCTGCTCGGGGGCGGTGCGGCGCAGGTTGGCCTGGAGCCGGGCGATCAGCTCCCGGGGGCCGAACGGCTTGGTCACGTAATCGTCGGCGCCGGCGGCCAGGGCCCGCACCTTGGCGTCCTCCTCGCCGACCGCCGACAGGACGATGAGCGGTATCTGGGTCCACTCCCGTAGCCGGCGGCACAGCTCGATGCCGTCGATGTCGGGCAGGACCAGATCGATGATGGCGGCGCTGGGGTGCGAGACGGCGGCCGTATCCAGCGCCTCCTCTCCGCTGGAGGCGGGCAGCGCCTCGTAGCCGGCGTCGCGCAGAATGACGCGCAGCGCCCGCAGGATCTGGGGCTCGTCGTCGCAGACCAGGATCGCCTCCCGCCCGCTCCGGCCACCCGCGGCGGCGCTCACGAGGGGGCTCCGGTGACCTCGGCCGGGACGTCGCGGCCGGTGTGCTCGGCCACGGGGAGCGAGACGACGAAGCTGGTGCCCTGCCCTGGAAGCGACTGCACGGAGATCGAGCCGCCGTTGGCCTCGACGAACCCCTTGACGATGGCCAGCCCCAGACCGGAGCCCACCGCGGCCGAGGCGCTCCCGCTCTGGCCGCGGTAGAACGGTTCAAAGATGCGCGCCTGCTCGGCCGAGGGAATTCCCGGCCCCCGGTCGACGATGCTGACCAGGACCCGGTCCCGGCGACCGCCGGAGCGGCGGGCGTGGACCACCACCGGGGTGCCGCCCCCGTAGCGGGCGGCGTTCTCCAGGAGGTTGGCGAACGCCCGCTCCAGCTGGGCGGCGTCGGCCCGGACCTCCGGAACGTCGGGATCGACGGTCAGGCGGACCTCGACCGGTGGGTCGCGCAGGCTCTCGGTGGCGGCCGCGATCAGGTCCTCCACCGACACCCAGTCCGACCGCGGCGCGGCCCGCCCGGCCTGGAGCCGCGACAGGGCCAGGAGATTGTCGACGAGCCGGGCCAGGCGGTTGCCCTCACCGACCACCGCCGCGCTCAGCTCGGCTCGATCCTGCGGTGTGAGCGACCCGCCGCCCAGGGCGTGCCCGGCGGCCACGATCGCCGTCAGGGGCGTGCGCAGGTCATGGGACACGGCGCGCAGGACAGCGGTCTTGATGTCGTCGGAGCGGCGCAGGGCCTCGGTCTCCACCAGCTCCGCCTGGAGGGCATCCCGGCGCTGGGCGATGGCCACCAGTGCCTCCAGCGCGGGCACCACCTGAGCGGTCAGGCGCTGGTCGGTCTCGGCGGGAAGGCCGGCGGGGACGAGCAGGGTGGCCAGCTGGCCGCCATCGGCGCCGCGCAGCGGGAGGGCCCGCTGGCGTCCTTGGGGGGTGCCGACGCCGGGCTCAATCGCCGCCGACCGCAGCCCCAGCGCCTCGGCGACCCGCCGGGCTGCGCTGCTCAGTGCCGTGGCCGTGTCGACGCCGAGCAGCAGCTCACGCGCCAGCGCGGCGGCCAGATCGGCCTCGGCCCGGCGGCGCTCGGCCTCCATTGCCCGGGCCCGGGCCAGCTCGGCGATGGTGCTGGCCACCGCGGCCACGACGGTGAACGCGGCCAGCGCCACCCAGTTACGGCTGTCGGCGATGGTGAATCGATGGACGGGCGGTAGGTGGAAGAAGTTGAACGCCGCCGCGCTGAGCAGGGAGGTGAGCAGGCCCAGCCCGAGCCCCCAATAGGTGGAGATCAGCAGCACCGCCGGCAGATAGACCACTCCCAGCGACTCCGCCCGGGCCACCTGTTCCAGGGGATAGATGGCCAGGGTGGCCAGGGCCACGGCGATCACCGCCGCGGCCACCCCGGGGGCGCGGCGCGGGCGCTCTGCAGGCAGCGTGGCCGCGCCCAGGTGGGACGCCCACTCCCGCACCCCGGTCATCCCCGGACCCCGGCCACGTCAGGAGGTGACGTAGCTGCTGGGCGGCGACGGCGCCGAGCGGGCCGTGGCGATCTGCGACAGCAGCGACGACGGGCTGGTGCCGCCGAGCACGCGTAGCCGGGGAAGGCGGAACGGGTCGGTCGACGGCTCCGCCCATCCGGGAACCACCGTGGTCGACCCGATGTAGCCGGCGGCCCGCAGAGCGGTGATCACGGTCGGGTTGTACTGACCGGACGGATAACAGAACCAGTTGACCGGCACGTGGAAGGTATGGCGGAGCCGATTGCGCGCGGTGACGATCTGGTAGTGGAGCTCCGACGGGGTGGCTGTGGCCAGGTCGGCATGGCTCATCCCCTGGGTGTCAAGCTCCCAGCCCGCGTTGACCAGCGCCCGCACCTCGCCGGTGGTCATCCCGCCCTGCGACGGCGGCAGGCCGGTGAGCTGGATGTTCTCGTCGGCCACCCAGCCGAGGTGCCGCAGGATCGGCAGCGCCTCCGTGTACTGGGAGTGGTAGCCGTTGTCGAAGGTGAGCACCACCGGCTTCCCCGGCGGCAGCTTGGCGCCGTCTGACCAGTAGGCCCGGAGTTGATCCAGCGTGACCGCGGTCCAGCCCGCGCCCTTGAGGGCCTGCATCTGGGCGGTGAACTCCTGCGGGGTGACGTACAGGCCGGGGAAGGGTGCGCCCGGCGGCGGCGGGGCGATCACGTGGTACATGAGCACCGGGACCGAATCGCTCCCCGGATGACCGGTGGGGGTGCCCAGGACCCCGGCCGTGGAGCCGGCGTGGTGGGCGGTGGAGGCGGTGGGGTGGCGCGCCCGGTGGCCGGATGCGCCCGACCGGTGGCCGGTGGCCGCCGCTGAGTTGGCCGAGGTGGGGGAGGAGCCGCTGCCGGCGGAGGCCACGGCGACCGCGGCGATGGCAATCACCGCCACCAGGCCGGCCAGCGCGCCCACCCGGCGCCGGACCATCCGCCGGTGGCGGTCCCGGGCACGCTGGGCGCGGCGAGTCTGGTAGTGGTGTGAATCCATCGGATCCGAGCGTATATAGATTGCCACCGGTGCCCGCCCCCGCCAGACCCGGCCTGCCTTCCGGCCTACGGGTGCGGACGGTGCGGTCCGGGGAGGTCTCGCTCGCCGTCGCGGAGGCGGGGGACCCCACCCGGCCGACGCTGATCATGATCCATGGCTACCCGGACACCAAGGAGGTGTGGTGGCCCGTGATGGAGCACCTGGGGCGGGTGGGGCGCGGATTTCATGTGGTGGCCTATGACGTCCGCGGCACCGGGTCCTCCACCGCACCCCGGACGACCGCTGGCTATGACCTGGCCCGGCTGGCCGACGACTTTGCCGCAGTGTGCGCTGCCGTCTCTGGCGGTGAGCCGGTGCACCTGGTGGGCCACGACTGGGGCGGCATCCAGGGCTGGGAGTTCGTCTGCGACCCCCGCTTCGCTTCGACGATCGCCTCGTTCACCAGCATCGCCGGCCCGGCCCTGGGGCACGCCGTGCGAGCCGGACGGACCCGGGATCCCCGGGCGGCCTTCGCCCGCCTGCGCCGGTCCTGGTACATCGTGGCGCTGTGTCTGCCCGGCGGCCCGCAGCTCGTCTGGCGGTGGCTGCTGGGGGGCGGGCGGTGGCGACGCTATCTCCAGCTGGAGGGCGTCCCCACCGACGCACGCTACCCGAGCCCCAGCCTGGCCGAGGATGGCATTCACGGCGCCCGGCTGTATCGCCGCAACATCCCTCGCCGGGTGCTGGGCCGGGCGCGCACCCCTCGCGCGCACGCGCGGGTCCAGCTGATCATCCCCGCTGAGGATCGCTTCATCTCGGACTCCTACTACGCCGCCGCCGACGACGTGGCCCCGGGCCTGCTCCGCCGAAGGATCGCCGGCTCGCACTGGGCCATCCGGACCGAGCCGGCCCTGGTGGCAGAGTGGGTGGCGGAGTTTGCGCTCCGGTCCGCCCGGGGCTGAGGAAGGACTGTGGCCATGGGGGGCGAAACGCACCAGCATGCTGCTGAGAAACCGTCCGCCCGGGATCGACTCCAGCTCGGTGCGCCTGCGCGCCGGCTTGGAGCATCTGGAGCCCCGCGCCATCTCCGTTCTGCGCTGGCTGAACGCCAACAAGATTGACTACGTGGTGGTCGGCCCGGTGGGGCACGCCATCCGGGGCGATCTGACCGCGCGGGGTGCGGTGGCGATTGTGCCCGCGCCGTACGCGCGCAACTATGACCGCCTGGCCCGCGCCCTGACCGGGGCTCACGCCGGTCTGCGCAGCGAGCGGGGCCTGCCCGGTGGCGCGGCCCGGACCGAGACGGTCAACGTGGAGCTGACCGGCGAGAAGCTGGCCCGCGGCCGGCGCTGGATGCTGCGCTTTGGCGACTACGACCTGGATGTGGAGCGCTCGGCCCAGCGGGGCGGGGCCCCGTCCGCCCCGGACCCGGCTTCCGACGGGGGACATACCGGCGGCGAGGCGGGCGCCCGCTTCCAGGAACTGCTCTACGAGGCCACCCGGTTTGACCTGTGCGAGGAGGTGAGCGTCCAGGTGGCCGCCCCGGAGGACCTGGAGCTCTACTCGCACGTGCGCCGGACCGGGAGCGCGCCGGAGTTCCGGGTGCGGCGCAATCCGGCGGGTGAGCCGGGCGAGGCCGGCGAGGCCGGCGGCGACGGGGGGGATGTCCCGGCGCAGGACGCCCGCTCCGAGGACGTGTCTCAGCCGGACGCGCGCGCCGACCGGTAGTCACTTATCTCAGGCTGACGGGACGGGGCTACCCTCCGGCCCCATGGCGACGTCCCTGCCCAGACGCGCTCAGATCGGGTTGATCGGCGCGGCCATCAGCGTCGCGCTCCTGGCCCTGGTCTGGTACCTGTGCCACCACGTCGGCTTCATCCGCCGGGCTGACGTCAACATCCTGCTCGGCTTTGCGGAGCTGAACCGGCCTCGGCTGGACCAGGTGACGAACTTCATCGCCACCCTGTGCAACCCGCAGGAGTACGTGTTCCTGGTCCTCGTCCCGCTGGGGACGGCCCTGGCCCGCCGCCGGTTCCGGGTGGCGGTGATGATTGCGGTCGTCATCCTGGCCGCCAACGAGACCACGCAGCTGCTCAAGCCGCTGCTGGCCGCCCCCCGGGACCCGGTCTGGTGGTCGCCGATCGGCGACGTTTCCTGGCCGAGTGGGCACGCCACCGCGTCGATGACGCTGGCCCTGTGCATGGTGGTGGCGGCGCCTCCCCGCCGCCGCCCGGCGGTGGCCGCGGCCATGGTCGCGTTTACGCTGGCCGTCTGTTACTCGTTCCTGGCGCTGGGGTGGCATTACCCCAGCGACGTGTTCGGTGGGTTCCTGGTGGCGGCGACCTGGACGCTGCTCGGGATCGCTGGGCTGTCGGTCTACGAGGCGCGCGTGGGCCAGCGGGTCCGGCCGGCGGAGGCCACCGGCGCCCCGGCGCCGTCGCGGCCCCGGTTCAGCATCGGCGAGGCCCTGACGCCGATGGTGGCCCTCCTGGGGGCGGCGGTCGTCGCCGTCGGCCTGGTCCTCCTGGCCCGGCCCCAGCCGGTCATCGACTTCGCCAGTGCCCATGAGGCGTTCGTCCTGGGGGCGGCGGCGATCGGCGCCGTGGGGCTGATCATCGCCTCCGGGCTGACGTTGATGCTCCGCCGCGCCTGAACGGCGACGGGCCGGGGTCAGCGGTGGCGGCCAGGCTCCCAGAGAGGCTCCTCGCCGCCGTTGGCACCGCGGCTGAGGATGAACAGCAGATCTGAGAGGCGATTGAGGTAGCGGACCACCTCCGGGCTGACCTGGTCGCCGCAGGCGATGGCCGCCCGTTCGGCCCGGCGGCAGACCGTCCGGCAGATGTGGAGGTGCGCCGCCGCCGGGGTCCCGCCGGGGAGGACGAAGGACTTCAGAGCGGGCAGGTCGGCGTTGACCTCGTCACAGCGCTCCTCCAGCCATGTGGTCTGCTCCGGCACCACGCGGAGCCGCTCCCGGCCGCCGGCCTGCTCCGGAGCTGAGATGTCGGCTCCGACGTCGAACAGGTCGTTCTGAACGTGCCCCAGCCAGTCGCCGTACTCCGGCGGCAGACCGTCGACGGTCCGGGTCAGCCCGATCTGGGCATTGAGTTCGTCGACGGTGCCATAGGCTTCGATCCGCGGGTGGGTCTTGGGCACCCGGCTCATGTCGCCGAGGTGGGTGTCCCCGCCGTCGCCCAGGCGGGTGTAGATGCGCGTCAGGTTGACGGTCATAACGCCAGTCTAAGAGTCCAGGCGGTACGATCCACCGCGTTCAAGGTCGGTGGTGATGGGAAGCCGGTGCAAGTCCGGCGCGGACCCGCCACTGTGACCGGGGACGTCAGCCACAGGATGGCCACTGGCCGGGCATCGTCCGGCCGGGAAGGCGTGGCTGATAGGCCCGGGAGCCAGGAGACCAGCCTCCGACCACAATGCCGAAGCCCTCGTGGAAAGGGGTGGCCCTCAATGCATCGCAAGACCCTCATCGCCCTGCTGGGAGCGATGGTCCTCGCCGTCGCCGTCGCCGTCGCCGTCGCCGGTTCGGCTCTCGCCGCCGGCTCTGGCCCGGCGGTCCATGTCCAGATCAGGAGCCTGACCAAGACCCTTCGCCAGGTGACCGTCCACGGTGAGCGGGGCTGGATCCGCAAGGACGGGACGCCGAGGGGCAAGTGCTCAGGTGCCAGCGCCATGGGCGCTCTGGACGCCGCCACGCACGGCCGCTGGACGGGGAAGTACTACGCCAGCCTCCATGACGTATTCGTCACCTCGGTCCTGGGCGTCAAGCCCAAGGGCAACCAGTACTGGTCGGTGTTGGTCAACGGGAAGTCCGCCAGCACGGGGGCATGTCACATCCGCCTCCACGCCGGTGAGCGGCTGCAGTTCAAGATCGTTCGGTAGTCCCGTGACCCGTCGGATCGCAGCCGCCGTGATCGTGACCGCCTGCGCGGTCGCCCTCGCCGGCTGCGGTCTGGGGGCGGGGCGCGGGACCAGCGGCGTGACCCTCACGGTGACGCAGGGGTTCGGCCACCGGCAGGTGGCCCAGATTGACAAGTCCCGCGTGCCCGGCTCCGAGACCGTCATGCGGATGCTGGAGCGGTCATTTCGCATCGGCACTCGGTACGGCGGAGGGTTTGTGCAGTCCATCGACGGCCTGGCCCCGGCCGGGTCAGCCAGCGACTGGTTCTACTACGTCAACGGCGTCCAGGCCCCCAAGGGCGCCGCCGGAACGTCGGTCCACTCCGGCGACCATATCTGGTGGGACCTGCACGACTACAGCGCCACCCAGACGGTGCCCGCCGTGGTGGGCTCGTTTCCCGAGCCGTTCGTCAACGGGATCGGGGGCAAGCGCTATCCGGTCACCATCGAGTGCGCCAATGACGTCGGTGCCGCCTGCCGGCGGGTGACCGCCGCCATGAACGGCGCCCACGTTCCCGCCGCGCCTCAGCTGCTGGGCACCGGGTCAGGGCCTGACACCCTCGGCATCGTGGTGGGGACCTGGAACGAGATCCGGGGCCAGGTGGCCGCCGAGCTGGTGGCCTACGGCCCGGGCGCCAGCGGCGTTTACGCCCGCTTCCTGCATCAGGGCAGCCAGCTGGCGCTGCTGGACCCGGCCGGCCACGTGGCCCGCACTCTGGGTCCCGGCGCCGGACTGATCGCCGCCACCGCGGACCAGTCAAGCGTGCCCACCTGGATGATCACCGGCACCGATGTGGCCGGAGTGACCGCGGCCGCCCACGCCCTCACCGCCCAGGCGCTCCACAACCACTTTGCCCTCGCCGTTCAGGGCGGCGCCCAGGTCCCGGTCCCGCTCACCGCGTCGCCGTGATCTACCGCCGCCGCGCCAGCCCGCTCCACACCGCGCGCGCGGCCGCCGGATGCGCCTACTGTGCCGCGCTCGGGCTGGCCGCACTCATCCAGTCGGACCCCGTGGTGCTCGGCGCGGTCACGTTGGCGATCCTGCTCGCCGGTCTGGCCGCCGGGGTGGGCCGCCCCCTCGGCCGGGCGGCGCTGATGGCGCTGCCGGTGGCGCTGGCCATCGCCCTGATCAACGCGCTGGTTGACCGCAGCGGGCTCACGGTCATCGCCCGGCTCGGCGATCTGCCGGTGTTGGGACAGACCGATGTCACGCTCGAGGCCACCGTCTCCGGGCTCATCCTCGGGCTGCGGGCGGTGGCCCTCATTTTGTGTGGCGTTCTCTATACCGTCGCCGTCGATCCCGATGAGGTCCTGCGCCTGTTCCGGCGCGTCTCCTTTCGCTCGGCCCTGTCGGCCACCCTGGCCACCCGCATGGTGCCCCTGCTGGTGCGCGACGGCCGCCGGCTGGCGGACGCCCAGCGGTGCCGTCCGGGCCGGGCCCCCTCCCGGGTGGCGCTGCTCCGGGCCACCTGCAGCGGGGTCCTCGACCGCGCCCTGGACACGGCCGCCGCCCTGGAGGTTCGCGGCTACGGCGTGGCCCGCGCCACCCCGCGCCATCCCGCGCCGTACTCCCGCCATGACATCGCCTTCCTGGCCGCGGCCGCCGGCATCACGGTGCTGGCCATCGGCGCTCGCGCCGGAGGGCTGGTGCCGTTCGCCGCCGTCCCGGCGCTCCGGGTGCCGGCCGTGGGCGTCGCGGCGGCGGTGGCCGGGGCGCTGCTGGTTCTGGCGTTGGCGCCCTTTGCGGACCGGCGGGGGCTGCGGGCATGACCGCGGTCAGGCTGGCCGGCCTCTCCTACACATATCCGGGCGCGGCCGCGCCCGCCCTCCGTGACGTCGACTTGGAGGTTTCCATCGGCGAGCTGGTGGTGGTGGCCGGCGGCTCGGGCTCCGGGAAGTCGACCCTGCTGCGCGCCATCAGCGGGCTGGTGCCGCACTTCCACGGCGGGACGTTCGCCGGCCGGGCCACGGTGGCCGGGATGGATACCCGCGGGCACGGGCCGGGCGAGTTGGCCGCCGCGGTGGGAACCCTGTTTCAGGATCCCGAGACCCAGGTGGTGATGGGCACCGTTCGGGCGGAGCTGGCGTTTGGGCTGGAGAACCGAGGGCTGGCACCGGCCGCGGTCGCCCGGGCGGTGGAGGAGACAGCGCTGGCCCTGGCCATTGAGGGGCTGCTGGATCGCTCCACCGCCGAGCTGTCCGGCGGTGAGCTCCAGCGCGCGGCCCTGGGGGCGGCCCTGGCCGGCCGCCCGGCGGTGGTGGTGCTCGACGAGCCCACCTCGCAGCTGGACCCGGTGGCCGGCGACGAGCTGATCGGCCTGCTCCGCCGGATCAACGAGGACGCTGACACCACCATCATCCTGGCCGAGCACCGGCTGGAGCGGTGCCTGGGCGCAGCCGACCGGGTGGTGGCGCTGGCCGATGGGCGGATCGTCTGCGACGCCGATCCGGACACGTTTCTGGCGTGGGCGCGCCGAACCGCCCCCAACCTGCAGACGCCGGGGGCGCGGCTGCTGGCCGCCGCCGGCGCGCCTCCGGCCGCCGGGGTCAAGCGGGCCCGGGCCGCGCTGCGCCACCGCGGTCTGCTCCCGGAGGCCCCGGCCGCCGAGGGCAGCGGCCGGCCCGATTCCCCGCGGCCGTCGCCGCGCCGCCGCCGCTCCTCCGATCCGGAGCCGGCCCTCCAGGCCGACCGGGTCTGGCACGAGCTCCGGGCGGGGCCGGCCATCCTGCGTGACCTGTCGTTGCACGTGGCGCCCGGAGAGCGGGTGGCGGTGATGGGCCGCAACGGCGCCGGGAAGTCGACGCTGCTGCGCCATGCCGCCGGCCTGATGCACCCCAGCCGCGGCCGGGTACGCGCCGGCGGCCGGGTGGCCCTCCTGCTGCAGAACCCCAGTGACTACCTGGTGCATGAGACGGTCGGCGATGAGGCGCCGGCGGCGACGCTGGCCGCCGTCGGGCTGGATCCGGCCGAGTTCTCCGGCCGCCATCCCCGGGAGCTGTCCGGCGGCGAGAAGCAGCGCCTGGCTCTGGCGGTGGTGCTGGGCGAGCTCGGCGATCCGCCGGCGGTCGTCTGCCTGGACGAACCGACGCGGGGGATGGACCGGGATCACAAGCACCAACTGGCCGAGCTTCTGTCCGGCCTGCCCGGCGCCGTGCTCGTCGCCACCCATGACCCGGAGTTCGTCAGCGCGTTCGCTCACCGGGTGGTGCTGCTGGCTGACGGGACGGTGATCGCCGACGACACGGCCAGCGCGGTGCTCTCCGGCGGCAGCTATTTCGCCACCGAGACCGCCCGGATCCTCGGCGGGGCCGGCGGTGCGCTCACCCCCGACGAGGGTGCGGCCGTCCTGCGCGCGCTGCACCCGGCCCGGGAGGCGGTGGCGTGAGCTGGCAGGTGGGGGCGTTTGCGGTGCTGGCGGTGGCCCTGGGCGGCGGCTTTGCCTGGTATGAGCGGGCGCGCCCGGACGCCCGGGTGGTGGCCCTGGTGGGCACCCTGGCCGCGCTGGGCGCGCTGGGGCGAATCGCCTTCGCTGCCGTGCCCAACATCAAGCCCACCACCGACATCGTGCTCATCGCCGGATACGCCCTGGGGGGCGGGCCGGGATTCGCCGTCGGCGCGCTGGCCGGACTGACGTCCAACTTCTTCTTCGGCCAGGGCCCGTGGACCCCCTGGCAGATGGCGGCCTGGGGCGTGACCGGGGTGCTCGGCGCCGGGCTGGCCGGGCTGGTGGCGCTGCGGCCCGCCGGCGCCGGGCGGCCGGTCGGTCGGTGGCCGCTGGCGATCGTCTGCGGCGTGGTCGGGTTTGGGTTCACGGTGGTCCAGGACGTGGGCGACTGGGTCACCTACAGCGATCACAGCCCCCGGGCCCTGGGGCTCTACGTGGGCCAGGGGCTGGGGTTCGACGCGGTGCATGCCGCCGGCTGCCTGGTGTTTGCCCTGGCCATGGGCCCGGCATTGATCGCCTCGGTCCAGCGGTTTGCCCGGCGGTTGCAGGTGACCTGGGTGTCTGATGGCGCGGCGTGAGAGCGGGGTGATCCGGCGGCGGGGTCGGCCGGCCGCGGCGCTGGCGGCCCTGTCGCTGCTCGCCGCCCTGGTGTTCGCCCCCGGCGCTCAGGCCAACCCCACGGCCGCTCCCGGCGTGATCAGCGCCGCCGCGTCATACCTGGCCTCCGCCGAGAACAGCGACGGCGGTTTCGGGGCGGCTCCGGGCCAGGGCTCAGACCCGCTGTACACGGGGTGGGCGGCACTGGGGCTGGCCGCAGCCGGGCACAACCTCAACCGGGTGTCCCACGGCGGAGGTTCGCTGATGACCTATCTGCGGGGGCCGGGCAGCTCGCCTGGGGATCCCGGCTCGCTGGAGCGGACCATCCTCGTCCTCGGCGCCGCCGGGCAGCCGGCCCGCTCCTTCGCCGGCCGCAACCTGGTGGGCCGGCTGGAGCAGCGCCTGCGCCGCAACGGGTCGGTCTCCGGCCAGGTCAACCTGACGGCGTTCGCCGTGCTGGCCCTGCGGAGCGCGGGCGTGACCGGCGGCCCGGTGGCCCGGGCGCAGCATTGGCTGGTCGCCCAGCAGGACCGCGACGGCGGCTTTAACTTCGCCACCGCCGGGGGGCAGAGCGACGTCGACGACACCGGGGCGGCCCTGGAGGCGCTGGCCGGCGATGGATCTGCCGGCGGGGTGCGCGCGCGGGCCATCGCCTTTCTGCGCCGCCAGCAGGATCGTGACGGAGGCTTCCCCGCCCAGCCCGGGAGCGGCTCCAATGTCCAGTCGACGGCCTGGGCGGTTCAGGGCCTGGAGGCGTCCGGGGCGTCGCCGGATTCTCTGCACCGGGGCGGAGCACCCTCGCCGCTGGCCTACCTGAGCTCACTCACCGCGCCGAACGGGCTCGTCCGGTACGCGCGCGGTCAGACCCAGACTCCGGTGTGGGTGACCGGGGAGGCACTCATGGCGATGACCGGCCGGCCCCTACCGGTGTCCGCCCCGCCCCCGTCGGTTCCGGCGCCCGGTCGCGCGGCGCGCCGCGCGACGCGGCCGGTGCCGTCGGGCCCCCGGGCCTCAGCGCGCTCCCGCCGGGTCGCCGCCCACCGCACCGCCGGTTCGGCCCGCCGTCGCCCCGCGCCGGCGGTGGCATCGAGGTCGGCATCGTTGAGCCGGATGGCCGGGACAGTCGGGGTTCTGACGGCGCTGATTCTGGCGCCGTTGGGGGTCGACTGACGCCGTCCGATGTCACACCGGAAAGCGTCACGTTGACGTAACCGGTACTCTGCACCGCCCGCATGCGGATCGGAGTCCCCAAGGAGACGGCGGAAGGTGAGCGGCGCGTGGCGCTGGTGCCCGAGGTGGTGGGCAAGCTGGTGCACGCCCCTGCCGCTGACGGCGCGGGCGGCCGGGATCCGATTTCAGTGATGGTGGAGCGGGGGGCGGGGGAGGGCGCGCTGATCCCGGATGAGGCGTTTGCGCAGGCGGGCGCGGAGCTGGTGGATGCCGGGGCGGCTCTGGGCGCGGACGTGGTGGTCAAGGTGGCCGCGCCGAGCGATGAGGAGATCGGCCGGCTGAGCGGCGATGCGGTGGTGATCGGTTTTCTGGGGCCGCTGACCAACGGTGAGGGGGTGCGAGCGCTGGCGGCGGCGGGCGTGACGAGCTTTGCCATGGAGGCGATCCCGCGGATCAGCCGGGCGCAGTCGATGGATGCTCTGTCCTCGCAGGCCAATATCGCCGGGTACCGCGCGGCGCTGTTCGGCGCTCAGGAGCTGGGCCGGTTCTTTCCGATGCTGATGACCGCGGCGGGCACCATCCGCCCGGCCACGGTGCTGGTGCTGGGCGCCGGGGTGGCCGGTTTGCAGGCGATCGCCACGGCGCGGCGGCTGGGCGCGGTGGTGCAGGGCTTTGACGTGCGGGCGGCGGTCAAGGAACAGGTGGAGTCGCTGGGGGCGAAGTTCTTGGAATTTGACCTGGGAGGTGACCTGGAGGGTGCCGGCGGCTATGCCCGGGAGCTGACGGCCGAGCAGCAGGCGCGCCAGCAGGAGCTGATGGCCGAGGCGATCGGCAAGGTCGATGTGGTCATCACCACGGCGGCGGTGCCGGGACGGCGGGCGCCGATCCTGGTCACCGAGGCGGCGGTGAAACTGATGAAGCCGGGATCGGTGATCGTCGATCTGGCCGGGGAGACCGGCGGCAACTGCGAGCTGTCTGAGCCCGGGCAGTCGATCATCCGCCATGACGTCAAGATCATGGCCCCGCTCAACGTGCCTTCCACCATGGCCGAGCATGCCTCCCAGCTGTATGCGCGCAACATCCAGTCGCTGCTGGCGCTGATGATCGGCGAGGGTGGGGAGCTGTCCTTGGACTTCGAGGACGAGGTCATCGCCGGCGCGTGCATCACCCGCGGCGGCGAGATTGTGCACGAGGGCGCCAAGGCCGCCGCCGCGGCCTAGCCAAAGGAGACCGATCATGGGCACCACGTTCGTCATCGACCTGTCCGTGCTGGTGTTGGCCGGGTTTGTCGGCTATGCGGTCATCTCCAAGGTGCCCAACACGCTGCACACGCCGTTGATGTCGGGCACCAACGCCATTCACGGGGTGGTGGTCCTGGGCGGCCTGCTGCTGATGCACATCGCCCACGGCTGGCTGGAGCATGTGCTGTTGGTGATTGCGGTGGCGTTCGGCACCATCAATGTGATCGGTGGCTTTCTGGTCACCGACCGGATGCTGGAGATGTTCAAGGCCAAGGAGCGGGTGGGTGGGCCCGATTCAGAGGAGACGGCGCAGGCGTTGGAGGAAGAGAACCGGTGATCGGGCTGGGGACGGTCTTTCTCCGTAGCACGTACTTCATCGACGCGGCGTACATCGTCGCGTTCTCGCTGTTGATCTACGGCATGACCGGGTTGACCGGGCCGCGGACGGCGGTGCGGGGCAACAAGATCGCCGCGGTGGGGATGGCGGTGGCGGTGGTGGCCACCCTGTTGTCGCCGGGGGTGTGGAGTGGGACGAGCACCATCATCCTGATCATCGTGGGGGTGGTGATCGGCACCGCCATCGGCATCCCGGCAGCACTCAAGGTGCGGATGACGGCGATGCCGCAGATGGTGGCGATTTTCAACGGGGTGGGTGGTGGCGCGGTGGCGCTGATCGCCTGGGTGGAGTTTCGCCATCACTTTGAGCCCGGGTTCTTCCCGCTGCGCACCGAGATGTTTGAGCTGTTTGGGGCGATCGTGGGGTCGATCTCGTTCTGGGGGTCGAACATCGCGTTTGGGAAGTTGCAGGAGATCCTGCCCGGCCGGCCGATCAAGCTGCCGGGGGCCACGCAGACGGTCGTGAACCTGGCCTTGTTTGTGATCGCGGTGGCCTCAGCGGTGATCCTGTGCGCCGGGGTGCATTCGCAGGCGCTGTTCATCCTGGGGATCCTGGTGGTGTCGGCGATCCTGGGCAACATGGTGGTGCTGCCGATCGGCGGGGCCGACATGCCGGTGGTGATCTCGTTGCTCAACGCGTTCACCGGCCTGTCAGCGGCGGCCACCGGCGTGGCCTTGAACAACACGGTGATGATCGTGGCCGGGATGATTGTGGGGGCGTCGGGCACGATCCTGACCAACCTGATGGCCAAGGCGATGAACCGGTCGGTACCGGCGATCGTGGCCGGGGGGTTCGGTGGGGCGGTGGCCGCCCCGGCCGGCGGCGCCGCCGCCCTGGAGGGCCAGACGGTGCGCTCCACCTCAGCCCAGGATGTCGCCATCCAGCTGGCGTACGCGCGCCAGGTGGTGATCGCTCCCGGCTACGGGATGGCCGTGGCCCAGGCCCAGCATGCGGTGCGGGAACTGGAGCGGGCGCTGGAGGCCAAGGGGGTGACGGTCAAGTACGCCATCCATCCGGTGGCCGGGCGGATGCCGGGGCACATGAACGTGCTGCTGGCCGAGGCCGACGTCCCCTACGACCTGCTCCGGGAGATGGACGACATCAACCCGGAGTTCGGCCGCACCGACGTCACCCTGGTGATCGGCGCCAACGACGTGACCAACCCGGCGGCCAAGAACGAGCCGGGCTCACCGATCTACGGGATGCCGATCCTGGAGGTCGACAAGTCCGGCTCAGTGGTGGTCCTCAAGCGCTCCATGGCCTCCGGGTTTGCCGGGATCGACAACCCGTTGTTCTATGAGCCCAAGACCTCCATGCTGTTCGGCGACGCCAAGCGATCGGTCAGCGAGGTCACCGCCGAAGTGCAGGCGCTCTAGGAGCTCAACACCCCTCCCCGAAGGAATCGACTCATGGACCCCAACCGGTTGAAGAGCATCCCCATCTTCTCTCAGCTGTCGCCTGAGGAGGCCAAGCGGCTGAGCGCATTCGCCACCGAGACGAGTGCGGCCGAGGGCCAGATGCTGATGAAGGAGGGCGATTACTCGGTGGAGCTGATCGCCGTGGAGGAGGGGACCGCCGATGTCATCAAGGGCGGCCGGACGATCGCCAGCCTCAAGCAGGGTGACCTGATCGGCGAGATGGGCCTGCTGGAGCACCGGCCGCGCAGCGCCGATGTGATCGCCACCTCGCCGATGCGGCTGATCAAGCTCACCCATTGGGAGATCCGCCGCATGTCCGAGGACACGGTCAACCGGATCAAGCAGACGATCGAGGAGCGGCGCCGCGACGGAGTGGCCGACCCGGCTCACACCGACGAGTAGCTGCATTCTGCGGCAGGGTTTGATAGGTTGCCGCCCGCCGAGTCCCCGGACTGCCGCCCTGGGGATCGGGGAACCCAATTTTTGGGGCGAGTCCCGCGGTGATCCGTGGGAAGCGCTCTTTCCCAAGAGCGCCAGCCCGTCAGCTAACCCCGTAGGCATTCAGGCACCTCGCTGCAACACCCCGTTCACGGGGCCGCCCGTCTGTGCCCGGATCCCGCAACTTCATCACCGCAAACCTGCGCAAGCGCCGCCCGGCTCGGCGGGAGGGCCACCATCGGCCGAACGCTGGGGCGATGCGGACGACCCGCCTGGTGATCCTGACCGCGCTGGCGCTGCTGGCCTTCACCGCGGTCGCCGCGGCCGCCAGCGGTGGTGCCGGCCTGGTGACGCCGGCTGCGCCGACCGGGATCGTCACTCCCGGGGGCAAGGCGGTGTTCTCCCGCGCGCTGCGCCAGGGCCAGCACGGGTCCGACGTGCAGACGCTCCAGACCTGGCTCGGCAACGCCGGCTACTCGGTGCCCGCCACCGGCTACTTCGGCATCATGACCAAGCGGGCGGTGCGCCGGTTCCAAATGGCCCGGCACCTGATTCCGGCCAGTGGGACGGTCGGCAACCGCACGGCCGCCGCCCTGCTGGCCATCGTCAACGCGGCCACCAAGGTGTCGGCGGTCTCGCTCTCCTCATCAGGATCCGGCGGCCTGGTGTTCCCGCTGACCCCGCGCAACCGCGTCCTGGCGCCGAGCGCCTGGACACTGGACCAGGGGATCGACATCGGCACGGTCAACAACGCCTGCGGATCCCAGGTAACCGAGGTGGCGATGGCACCGGGCACGATCGTCCAGGAGGGGATCAGCGGGTTCGGACCGTACGCCCCGGTCATCAAGGTCTCCAGCGGCGTCTACCGGGGCCGCTACATCTACTACGGGCATGCCGCGCCCGCTCTCGTCCCGGTGGGAGCCCAGGTGACCGCCGGCGAGCCGATCGCCGAGGTCGGCTGCGGCGATGTCGGCATCTCCGACGCGCCGCATCTGGAAATTGGCATCAGCGCCCCCGGCGGACCGCCCTGCTGTCCCGGGTACCAGGAGACCTCTCCGGCCTGGTACGGGGTCGTCCTGGGCCTGTACCAACGGACCCGGTAGTCGACCCCTCCCCGTAGTCTGGAGGGCGATGCCCGACGAGGTCGACCGATATTGCGTGCGGATGCTCGGCGATTGCGCTGCGGCCCGGAAGGCGGCGGAGGCCGCCCGGGCCGCCGGAGGAGAGGATCAGGCCGCGGTGCTGCGGGCCGCCGTGGAGGCGTGCCGGCGGGTGGCCCCGGACCGCCCGGCAGTGCCGGAGGGGGCCGGCTCCGGGCTGGCCACCGCCGTGGCTGCCGAACTGGCCACGGCCGCGGATCGACTCCCGGCGCCCGACCGTGAGGCGCTCGCTCTGCGCCACCTGACGGGCCGTTCCTACGAGGAGATCGCCGCGGCCACCGGGACCCCGGCGGCCGACGTGGCCCGGCTCCTGGCCGGCGCCCGGCTCAACCTGCGCGCGGCGCTCCGGGACACTCCCCGCCGGGCCGCGGCCTGCCCGGAGCATGACCGAGCGCTGCGGACCATCGCCGCCCGCCAGGACGGCGAAGCGGTGCCGGAGACCGACGACGAGTGGCTGATCGACCATCTCGCCATCTGCCCGGAGTGCGCGCGGGACCATGCGGCGCTCCTGGAGGCGGCTGCCTGCTACGGCGCCTGGGCAGCCGGAGAGGACGCAGCCTCCGCCGGCGCCGCGTGACCGCGCCGGCACGGATCCTGCGCACCAGCGCCGGCGAGCTGGCGCTCGGCGGCCGGCCGCTGCTCATGGGCATCGTCAACGCCACCCCGGACTCGTTCTCCGACGGGGGGCTGGCGCAGACCCTGGAGGCTCGGGTGGAGCGGGCGAGCGCGCTGCTGGGCCAGGGCGCCGACCTGATCGACATCGGCGGCGAGTCCGGGGTGACCAACCGGCCGCCGGTGACTGCCGACGCGGAGATCGCCCGGGTGGTGCCCCTGATTGAGCGGGTGACCGGGCAGTTGGGCGCCCGGGTCTCGGTCGACACCTACAAGCCGGCGGTGGCCCGCGCGGCCATCGCCGCTGGGGCCTCCATCGTCAATGATGTGAGCGGACTGCGGGATCCCCAGCTCGCCGAGGTGTGCGCGGATACCGGCGCCGGACTCGTCCTGATGCATACGATCGCGCCGCCCAAGCGCCGACTGCATGATCGCTCGCTGGACGGGCGGATCGCCGGCGAGGTGCACCGGTTCCTGGAGGAGCGAATCGAGCTGGCGGTGGGGCAGGGGATGGCGTTTGAGCAGATCATGCTCGACCCCGGTCCGGACTTTTCCAAGACGCCCCGCCAGACGATCGACGTCCTCCGGGCGCTCCCGCGGCTGCATGCGCTGGGCCGGCCGATCCTGCTCGCCGTGTCTCGCAAGGACTTCGTGGGCGCTCTCACCGGACGGCCGCCGCGGGCGCGCCAGGCCGGGACGCTGGCCGCCATGGCCCATGGCGTGGACGCCGGCGCCCATGTCCTGCGCATCCATGACGTGGCCGACGCCGCCGACTATCTCAGCGTCCGCGCGGCCCTCGCCGGGGAGACCGACGTGCCGGCTGACCTCAGTGTCTCGGACACGCTGCGCTGGGACCAGGACGACGCCCGCCGGGCGAACCGCTAGATTCAGGTCAAGAATCGCCGGTCGCTGGCCCAACGCGACCGGAGCCCACCGATAACCAGCCAAAGGAGTTTCCGCCATGTCCGTACTTGATCGCAGCGCGCTTGACGCCAGTCCGCTCGCCGACCTTCACGCGATCGCCTCCGAACTCTCGATCGACGGCTACCGCCGTCTGCGCCGTCCGGAGCTGATCGAGGCCATCCTGGCCAAGCAGGAGGGTGGCGAGCCGGTCACGGCTCCCGCCCCCAAGCCGCGCCGCTCCCGGGCCAAGCCGGAGAAGGACCCGGAGCCGACCGAAGAAGCCGAGGTGACGCCCGCCGCGGCCGAGGCGACGCCCGCTGAGGACGAGGAGGACGAGGAGCCGTCGGCCGGCCGGCGCCGCCGGGGTCGGCGGGGCGGCCGCGGGCGCAGCGCCGCCGCCCGGGAGCCCGACGAGGCCGCGCCCGCCGAGGACAGGACGGCCGAGGAGGAGCCGGCCGAGGCGGAGACCGCTGCGTCCGAGGAGCTGGTGGAAGGTGTGGTGGAGCTGCTGGCCAACGGTTCCGGATTCGTCCGGGTCGATCCGCCGGAGCCCTCTGATGAGGACGTCTACATCTCCTCGGCCCAGGTCAAGCGCTGCGAGCTGGTCTCCGGCGACCGGGTGGCCGGACCCAAGCGCGCCCCCCGGCGCTCCGAGCGCTTCGCCTCCCTGATCCGGATTGAGACGATCAACGGCCGGCCGGCGTCCGAGCTGGCCGACAGCGTTCGCTTCGACGACCTCCCGGCCGCGTTCCCCGGCGACCACCTGAAGGTGGCCGGCCGAGAGAAGGTGCTGAAGGCGGTCGAGGCCCTGGCCCCCTTCGGCAAGGGCTCCCGGGTGACGATCACCGGTGGCGCCCGCGCCGGCAAGACCGACCTGCTCCGCCGGCTGGCCCAGGCGCTGGCCGGGCACGCGGACCTGTCGGTGTCACTGGTCCTGGCCGGGGTGCGCCCGGAGGAGATCGGCGAGTGGACGGGCGGCGAGCCGGCGGTGACGCCGACGGCCACGGTCAGCTTCGCCGGTTCCGAGGACGCCCGCAACGGCGCCGTCGAGCCCGCCATCGATCAGGGTCGGCGGCTGGCTGCCCGCGGCGCGGACGCGGTGGTGCTCATCGACACCCTGGATGGCGCCTCTCCGGCCGTGGCCCGCCGGGCAATGGCCGCCGCCCGCAACATCGTCGACGGCGGATCGCTGACGATCATCACCACCGCGTCGGCCCCGATCGGTGGCGAGACGACGGTGATCGCCCTGGACGCGGGGCTGGCCGGTCTCGGCCGGTTCCCGGCCCTGGACCCGCTGGCCACCGGAACCCTGCGCGCCGAGCTGCTGGTCGGTGACAAGGGGGCCAAGGCCATCCTGGCCGCCCGGGCCGAGTCCGTGGCCGAGCACGGCAAGGACTAGCTGACTCCGGGCGGGAGCGGCGGGCCGACGAACCGCGGCGGCCACGACCGGGCCCCGGGAGTCTGCCACCATCTGCCCGTGATTCCCCGGCTGGTCGCCACCGATCTTGACGGCACGCTCCTGACCAGCCAGGGCACGGTCGACGAGCGCACTCGCCGGGCCATCACCGAGATTGAGGCGGCAGGGGTCACGTTCGTAATCTGCACGGCGCGCCCCCCGCGCTGGCTGCGCCCGCTGGCCGAGGCCACCGGGAACCGGGGCCTGGCCGTGTGCGCCAACGGGGGCGTGATCTGGGATCTGCACACCGACGCCATGGTGGAGGAGTTCCCGGTCGGAGCCGAGCTCGCCCGTCAGGTCGTGGGGCGCCTGCGGGCCGTGCTGCCCCAGGGCGCCTGGGCGGTGGAGCGGGCCGGCGGGTTTGCCCATGAACCGGCCTATCGACCGCGCTGGCCGGTCCCGGATGACACCGTCGTCGATGTGATCGACGCGCTGCTGGAGCCGCCGGCGGTCAAGCTCATGCTCCGCCATCCGGAGCTGTCAGCCGACGATCTGCTCGCGCACGCGCGTGATCTGATCGGCGATCTGGTGGAGGTCAGCCACTCCAGCCACCAGGACGCTCTGCTGGAGATCAGTGCCCCCGGGGTGAGCAAGGCCTCGGCGCTGGCCACGGTGTGCGCGCAGCTGGGCGTGGCCAGCGATGACGTCATGGCCTTCGGCGATATGCCCAATGACCTGCCCATGCTGTCCTGGGCGGGGTGGGGGGTGGCGGTGGCCAATGCCCACAGCGAGGTGCTGGCCGCGGCCGATGAGGTGACCGCCTCCAACGACGAGTCCGGGGTGGCCCGGGTGCTGGAGCGGTTCACTCAATAGGCCGTGCACCGCGCCCGGTGCCGGGGCACCGCCTTGTATCGCGCCCCCTGGCCCCGCTCCCACAGGAGCTGGTCGACGTGAGCGGCGGTGACCGGCGGGGCGCCGGCCGCGGCGGTGATCAGCTCCACCGCCTGCACGGCGCAGGCGCGGATCTCCACCTCCTCGGGAGAACCATGGGCGATCAGCTCCTGGCGCTCAATCCGCGCCACCAGCTCCGGATCGAACCACAGGATGCCGTCCAGCCGGAGCACGTGGGGGACCAGGTTGTCGGCGAACATGGTCAGCTGGTCCAGGTCGGTGAAGGCGGCGGCCCCGGCTCGGTGCAGATCGGCGGCGGCAATCTGGGCCCGCTTGAGGAACGGCACCCGCAGCTCCTGATAGCGCGAGCTGTCGGCGAAGCAGTCCCACTCGCCCAGCCGGTCGGCCAGGGCCACCGCGGAGCCGTGGGCGGCGGCGACGACGGCGGCAAACCGACCACCGGGGTCGGTGGCGATGTGGCGGCCGAGGTCGTTGAGCGACCGCGCGTACAGGGCCATCAGCTCATGGCCGGGGTCCTGGCCGAGGACGGCCGCCACCTCGGCCGCGGTCAGCGCCGTCAGCTCGGCCGCCGTCCAGACGCCGGCCGCGGCCACATGCTCGGTGAGCGCGGTGGCCACCGTGTTGTAGCCGGACAGTCCGGGGCGCTTGCGCAGGGTGGGAAACCAGCCCGAGCCGAAGTTGATGGCGTCCAGGATCAGCCAGAAGGCAGCGGCGGCCTCGCGCTCATGCGGCGAGAGTGACACCGCGGCCGGGCGCGGGCGGCTGAGCGGGAGCCCGGAGGCGTAGGCGGGGATGCGCCCGGGGCGGATGCGAACACTTACGGCGCGCTCGGAGACGGCCGCACAGGCCTGGCGCAGGGCATGCATCGTCACCAGGATGACGGGCTCGGACGCCAGCCGCCGCGGCCGCTAACGTCCGAATTCTCTGATGACGGACCTGTCTAGCGACACGGAGGCGCTCCTCTCCGGCCTCAACGACCCCCAGCGGGAGGCGGTGGTGTACGGCGAGGGGCCCCAGCTCATCCTGGCCGGCGCCGGATCGGGCAAGACCCGGGTGCTCACGCACCGGATCGCCTACCTGATCGCCACCGGGGCGGCCAAGCCCAACGAGATCCTGGCCATCACCTTCACCAACAAGGCCGCCCAGGAGATGCGCGACCGAGTGGAGCTGCTCGTCGGCCGGCAGGTGCGGGTCATGTGGGTGATGACCTTCCACGCCGCCTGCGCCCGGATGCTCCGGGCCGAGGCGCCGCGGCTCGGCTACACCCGCCAGTTCACGATCTACGACACCGCCGACTCCCGGCGGCTGATCAGGCGGGTGCTGGACGACCAGGGAATCGATCCCAAGCGGTTCACCCCCGCCTCCATCGGCTCTCAGATTTCCGACGCCAAGAACAAGCTGCGCGACGCCGACGCCTATGGGCAGCTGGTCGGTTCCTACTTTGAACAGACGGTGGCCGACGTCTACCGCGAGTACGAGCGCGAGATGCACCGCATGAACGCCATGGACTTCGACGACCTGCTCGTCCGGGCGGTCAACGTCCTGGAGCTGTTCCCGGAGGTGCGGGAGCGCTACGCCGGCGGCTTCCGTCACGTCCTGGTCGACGAGTACCAGGACACCAACCACGCCCAGTACCGGTGGCTGCAGCTGCTGGCGGGGGAGCACCGCAACCTGACCGTGGTGGGCGACGACGCCCAGTGCCTGGTGGCCGGAACGCTGGTGACGATGGCCGACGGGAGCCGGCGGCCGATCGAGACCGTGGCGGTGGGCGACCGGGTGCTGAGCGCCTACGGGGGCGGCGAGTTCCGGCCCGCGGAGGTCCAGGCGGTCCATCGCTCTGAGCGGGCCGAGGGGGTGGCGATCGCGTTTGCGTCCGGCCGCCGGCTGGTGAGCACCCCGGAGCACACCCACTTCGCCGGGTACCTCGGCCACAAGCGCGCCCACCAGTCCCGGTTCTCGCCGAGCTTGGCCGTGTCCCTGTGTGACGGGCGTCGCGGCCGCACCCCGGTCCACCGGGTGGCCGTCGCCGGACAGGACGCGGCCGGGCGGGCGGCGCTCACCGAACTCGGTCTGCGCGTCCGGCCCCACCGGTCCGGGTGGCGGTTTGATGCGGTCAGCGACGACATGGGAGCGATCCAGCGGGTGGCGACCCGGGTGGCCCGCAACCTGGGCGGCGTGGCGGTGCGCCCATCGGCGCGGTTGGGGACCGGGGGGCATGCGCTTCCGTTCACCCCGGCCTCAGCCGTCCGGCCCGGGATGGTCATGTTTGATGAGGACGGTGGGTGCGATGTGGTGGACGCGGTGGAGCGCGTCGGGCTCGACCGCCCGGTCTACGACCTGAACGTCGCCGGCACCCACAACTTCATCGCCGACGGCATCGTCACCCACAACTCCATCTACGGGTTCCGCGGCGCGGACATCAGCAATATCCTGGAGTATGAGGACACGTTCCCGGACGCCCACGTGGTCAAGCTGGAGCAGAACTACCGCTCCACGCAGACCATCCTGGACGCCGCCAATGCGGTCATCCGCAACAACCGGGGCCAGAAGCCGAAATCGCTGTGGACCGACATCGGCCAGGGCGACCCGATCAAGATCCGCGAGCTCGACGATGAGCACGCCGAGGCCCGGTATGTCACCGGGGAGATCCAGCGGCTGGTCGACGAGGGTACGTCGCGCTCGGAGGTGGCGGTCTTCTACCGCACCAACGCGCAGTCCCGGGTCCTGGAGGACACGCTGGTCCGTCTGGACATCGCCTATCAGGTCATCGGCGGCACCAAGTTCTATGACCGGGCGGAGATCAAGGACGCCATCGCCTACCTGACGGTCCTGGTCAACCCCCAGGACGCGGGAGCGTTCACGCGCATCGTCAACTCGCCCCGCCGGGGGATCGGCAACACCACGGTCTCCCGCCTGCTGGCCTATGCCAACACGTCAGGGGAGACCGTGTGGGAGCTGGCCGCGGCACCCGAGGGCGTCCCCGGGCTGGGGGCCGCTGCGGTCAAATCGCTCCGGCGGTTCATGAGCACCATGGAGCGGCTGGAGGAGCGGCTCTCCGCCCCCACCCGCCCTGAGATCTCGGTCCTGCTCAAGGAACTGCTGGAGGAGACCGGTTACCTGGAGTCGCTGCGCAACGAGCGCACCATCGAGGCCCAGGGCCGGGTCGAGAACCTGGAGGAGCTCGTCAACGTGGCCGTCGAGTACGACACCGCCAGCGAGGAGCCGTCGCTGGCCGAGTTCCTCCAGCAGGTGGCGCTCGTCGCCGATGCCGACATCCGGCAGGACGACGAAGGGCTGGTGACGTTGATGACCCTGCACAACGCCAAGGGCCTGGAATACCCGATCGTGTTCATGATCGGCTGCGAGGAAGGGGTGTTTCCACACTCCCGGGCGCTGGACGAGGGGGGCCTGGAGGAGGAGCGGCGGCTCTGCTACGTGGGCATCACCCGGGCCGAACGTGACCTGTATGTGACCTCGGCCCGGTCGCGGACGACCTTCGGCGCCCAGAACTTCGGCATCCCCAGCCGGTTCATCGGCGAGATTCCGGCCGAGCTCACCGACCGGGAGGTGCAGCCGCCGCGGCGGTTCGCCGGCGGGGTGGGGGCCTTCAGCGGAGCCGGCGGTGGTGGGGGGATCCGGGCGCGGGCCACCTCCTGGGGCTCAGGCGGTTCCGGTGGGGCCGACCTGCCCGCCCGCGACGAGCCGCCACCGCCGTCGTTCCGTCTCGGCGACGACGTCGTCCACGCCGCGTTCGGTGAGGGCGTGGTCACCGGTGTGGAGCCGGGCGGGATTGTGGTGATCCGCTTCAGCCGGGACCGGGCCGAGCGCAAGCTGGTGGCGGACCTGGCGCCGATCTCCAAACGGTGACGTCGCCCCGGGTCCACGTCGGGGAGCTGATCAGCGCGGCCAGCGCGCTCCTGCTCCTGGTGATCATGTTCGGTTTGAAGTGGTACGGGGTGGCCGGAGTCCCGGATCCCTCCTACGCGCGGCCGGCCGTGTCCGGTGCCGAGGATGGCTGGAACGGGCTGCCCGGGGTGCGCTGGGTCCTGCTGGCCACCATCCTGGTGGCCGTCGGCTCGGTCGTCCTGCACGCCTCGCAGCGGACCCACGGGACCAAGACCGACACCAGCCGAGTGGTAACGGTCCTGGGCACCATCACCTCGCTGCTGCTCGTCTACCGGGTGTTGATCGCGCTGCCGGGAGGCGGCTCCGTCATCGACCAGAAGCTGGGCGCGGTGCTGGGGCTGGCCTGCGGCCTGGGGATCGCCTGGGGCGGCTATGAGTCGATCCGGGAGCAGCGGCGGCGGGCCGGGGCCCCGGCCGCGCACCGGGAGGCCGGGGCCGCCCCGACGGCCAGTGGCCGCCGGTCGCCGGCGCCTCCGCCGGGGCCACCCACCGGGTAGGGTTGCACCGCCCGTCGACCCGTGGACCCGTCGACCAGCCCGCCGAGCCGTCGCCATGCACCTGCGCATATCCCACCTTCGCCGCGGAGAGCTCCTGGCCGGCCTGTGGTCGGTGGTGCTCGTCGTCCTCATGTTCGTCATCCCGTGGTTTGGCTCGGGCAATGGGTGGGACAGCCTGCCGGTTCTGCGCTGGTTGTTGCTGGTGACCGCGGCCTCCGGGCTGCTGCTGGCGATCTTCCAGCAGACCCGGCGCGCCCCCGCGCTGCCGGTGGTGACGGCGGTGATCGTGACCCCGCTGGCCCTGCTGAGCGCCATCCTGCTCATCATCCGCCTGCCCACCAGCGCCGCCACCCCCCAGGTGGGCGCCTTCCTGGGATTGGTGGCCGTGGCCGGGATCGGCGTCGGCGGCTTCTACTCGATGCGCGACGAGGACGGGTGGCAGCCCGGACCGGATCACCCGGTCGAACGGGTGTCGCTGCCGTCGGGCGGGCCCCGCTGACGGATCACCGCCTTCCTCGGCGCGGCGCCGCCGCCCCGAGAGCACCGCGGCGCCGACGCCCCGGCCGCCGGGGTCTTGGGGGCTCCGCCGGGGTCTTGGGGGCTTTCTTGTGTATACGACGCAGAATCCCCCAGAACCCGCCCCTAGGGCCGCCGGACGGCGGCCGAAGGCCCGATCTAGAATGCGGCCGGATGCTTGATCGCGCGCAGGTTCTCCACGTGGCCCGGCTGGCCCGCCTCCAGCTCGATGAGCAGGAGGTGGAGCCCATGGCCCAGGAGCTCTCCCACATCCTGGAGCACGTCGACCGGATCCGTGAGCTGGACCTTGGGGATGTTCCGCCCACGTCGCATGTGGTCGACGTGGCCGGTGTGACCCGGCCGGACGAGCCGGTGCCCGGCCTCTCCCATGAGGCGGCGCTGGCCGCCGCGCCGGAGCCGGTGGAGGGCGGGTTCGGCGTCCCCAGCCCGGGACCGAGCGGCGAATGAGTGATCTGATCGAGCTCACCGCGGCCGAGGCGGCCGCCCGGCTGCGTGCGCGGGAAATCGACGCCGCCGAACTGTTTGAGGCCTACCGGGCGCGGGCCGCCGCCGACGAGCTCAACGCGTTCACCTGGGTGGCCGAGACCGCCCCGGATGCGCCCGCGGGCAGCGAGCTCGGCGGCGTCCCGATCGCGGTCAAGGACCTGTTCTGCACCCAGGGGGTGCCCAGCCAGGCCGGCTCGCGCATCCTGGAGGGCTACCGCCCGCCGTACACGGCCACCGTCGTCGCCAACGTGACCACGGCCGGGGCCACGCTGCTGGGCAAGACCAACCAGGACGAGTTCGCCATGGGCTCGTCAAACGAGAACTCCGGGTACGGCCCGGTGCTCAACCCCTGGGACCGAGGCCGGGTCCCGGGCGGCTCCTCCGGCGGCAGCGCCGCCGCGGTGGCCGCCGGATTGGCCCCGTGGGCCATCGGCACCGACACCGGCGGCTCCATCCGCCAGCCGGCCGCGCTGTGCGGGATTGTGGGGCTCAAGCCGACCTACGGCGCCTGCTCGCGCTACGGGATGATCGCCTTCGCCTCCTCGCTGGATCAGGCCGGGCCGCTCACCCGGGATGTCACCGACGCGGCGCTGCTGTTCTCGCACATGGCCGGCCGTGACCAGCGGGACTCCACCTCGCTGGGACTCCCCGAGCCGGTGGTGATGCCCACCGCCGAGGACCTCAGGGGAATCCGCCTGGGCGTGCCGGAGGAGCTGCTCGGCGGCGGCGAGGACGGTACCGGCATCGAGCCCGGGGTGCGGGAGAGCTTTGAGGCCACGCTGAAGCTGGCCCAGGGCCTGGGGGCGACGGTCGATTCCTGCCGGCTCCCGCACGCCCCGCATGCCCTGTCGGCCTACTACCTGATCGCTCCGGCGGAGGCGTCGGCCAACCTGGCCCGCTTTGACGGCGTCCGCTACGGGCTGCGGGTCGACGGCGACGCCGACCTGGAGACGATGTACAGCCGGACTCGGGCGGCGGGCTTCGGCCCGGAGGTCAAGCGCCGGATCATGCTCGGCACCTACGCGCTGTCCAGCGGTTACTACGAGGCCTACTACGGCACCGCGCTCAAGGTCCGCACCAAGATCAGCGAGGACTTCCGGGCGGCGTTCGCCCAGTTTGACTTCATCGTGACGCCGACCAGTCCGTGGACGGCGTTTGAGCTGGGCGCCAAGACGAACGATCCGCTGGCCATGTACCTCAACGACTTCTGCACCGTGCCGATGCCGTTGGCCGGGATCCCCGCCATCTCCATTCCGTCCGGGTGCAGCGACGGGCTGCCGGTGGGGTTCCAGCTGGCCGGGCCGGCGTTCAGCGAGAGCCGACTGCTCGACGCGGCGTTCGCGTTGGAGCGGGCGATCGGATTTGACGGACGGAGCGCACGGGCATGACCGCCACCGAAGGCAACGGGTCGTCACCGGCCGGGTCCGAGTACGAGGCCGTCATCGGCCTGGAGATCCACGTCCAGCTCAAGACTCAGACCAAGATGTTCTGCGGCTGCGAGCTGTCGTTCGGCGACCCGCCCAACACGCATGTCTGTCCCACCTGCCTGGCCCTGCCGGGGGCGCTGCCGGTGGTCAACGCCCGGGCGGTGGAGTTCGCCACCATGATCGGTCTGGCCCTCGGCTCGGAGATCGCCGACCGGTCGCTGTTTCACCGCAAGAACTACTTCTATCCGGATTCCCCCAAGGGCTACCAGATCTCACAGTACGACGTGCCGATCTGCCGGGGGGGGCGGCTGGCCGACGTGCGCATCCACCGCGCCCACCTGGAGGAGGATGCGGCCAAGCTCAACCACGTGAGCGAGAGCGGCCGGATCCACGGCTCGGACCGCAGCGTCGTCGACTTCAACCGGTGCGGCACCCCGCTGGTGGAGATCGTCACCGAACCGGATCTGCGCACTCCGGAGCAGGCCCATGAATGGCTCACCCTGCTGCGCACCACGCTGCGCCAGCTCGGGGTGTCCGACGTCAACATGGCCGAGGGGTCGCTGCGCTGCGACGCCAACATCTCCATCCGCCCGGTCGGCTCCTCCGAGCTCGGGACCAAGACCGAGCTGAAGAACATGAACTCGTTCCGCTTCCTGGAGCAGGGGATCCGAGCCGAGATCGCCCGGCAGACCGAGCGTGCCCGCGCGGGGAAGGCGGTCGTCCAGGAGACACTCCACTTTGACCCCCGGACCGAGCGGCTCACTCCGCTGCGTTCCAAGGAGGAGGCCCACGACTACCGCTACTTCCCGGAGCCTGACCTGGTCCCCCTGGTGGTCACCGACGAGATCCGGACGGCCGCGGCCGAGCGGATTCCGGAGTTGCCCGCCGCCCGGGCGGAGCGATTTGAGCGGGAGCTGGGGCTGAGCCGGCGTCGGGCTCGGGACCTCGCTTTCCGCCGCGAGCTCGCCGACTACTACGAGCGGGTTCTGGCCGCGGTGCCGGTGGGGACCCTCACCCCCGCTGAGGTCGACAACTGGATCCCGCAGCTGGTGGAGCGGATCGGCTCCGACGCCGACCCCGGGACATCGAGGGTCTCGCCTGAGGCGCTGGCTGCCCTGGCCGGCATGGTCGCCGCCAAGGCGGTCAGCCGCGACGCCGCTCGCGAGGTGCTCACCACCATGGTTCAGGAGGGCGGGGACCCGGAGGCGATCGTGGAGCGTGACGGTCTCGGCGCCCTGAGCGGCGACGACGGCCTGGCGGAGCTGGTGGCCCGGGCCATCGCCGCCGACCCGGATGCCGCCGACAAGGTCCGGGCCGGCAACATGAAGGCCATCGGCCCGCTCGTCGGATTCGTCATGCGGGAGTCAAAGGGCCGCGCCGACGGGGGAGAGGTCACCCGGCTGATCCGCGAACGCGTCCGCGAGATGTGATGACCGTCAGTTGACGCGGCGTGACATGCGCCGGACCGCGAAGCCACCGCCGATCAGACCCAGTCCAACCACCAGAATCAGGCCGAGGTCAAGCCCGGTGAAGGGCAGGGAAGATGTGGTGGCTGCCGTCGGCGCGGCGGTGGTCACAGGGCTCGTTGCCGTGACCAGGGTCGGTGGCGGCGTCCCAGCTGTCGGTGTTCCAGCGGGAGTGGTCGGCGTGACCCCGGGCGTCGTGGTCGTCGGGGCCGCCGGCGTCGTCGGCGATGCCGGCGTCGTGGGCGGCGTGGCGCCGGTACTGGGCGGCGTTGTGGAGGTGGGCGGCGTCACGACGTTGCACGTCTGCGGGTTGTACTGCTGGCAGGTGGAACCGCCGCCGGCCGCCAGCGCCACTCCGGTTGCCACCAGAAGGCCCACTGCGGCCGCCAGCGCGACCATCCCGACCCTCAATTTCGCTCCGACTGCCCGGCGGTGCCGGTTATGCCCACTCTGATCCATCGCTGCCCCTCCGTTCGCATTCATGCTCGCCATGCAGATAGTACCCGAATGAGCAACGTTTACCCAGGATTGTCGCTTTTAGCGGGTTTTGGGACTGTTGTTTTTAGCGGAGGGCTCGGACGGGTCAGCTGACGACGACCAGCATCCGCAGAGCGTCCACCGGCGCGAGTGGGTGAGGGCCGCCCACCCGGGCGAGGGCTTTTCTTATGACCGGTACGTGCGTATTGATCGATGCCGCCACCCGGAGGTCGTGCGTCGCCACGGACGTGCGGCCGAGAGCTGACGCTGCCAGCCCGGCCCCCAGCCACGCGTACCAGCCTCCTGGCTCCCGCTGGGTCGCCTGCGCAAATTGTCGCTCCGCTTCCCGGTACTGTCCGGTTTCCAGCGCAATCGTGCCTCCGAGTCGGCCTGGATCCGGGTTGAGCGGGTTGAGCTCTCCGGCCGTCCTCAGGTCGACTAACGCCTGTGTGGGGTCCCGTGGCGCCGCGTTGGTGGCAAGGGAGACCTCGCGGACCGAGAGGTACGGGAAGGCCAGCACCACCGTCGCCATGAGGACGAACAGGGCTCCGGCGCTCGCCCACACGGCGCGCCGGAGGCGCCGGTCCGCAGGCGCGGCGGCTTCGGCTGGCGCGGGCCGGGACAGCGCTGCCGCCACCGCTGCAAACCCAATGGCCGGCGCAGTGAGCGCCGGCATCTCCCAGAACCAGTCGACCGAGCCGTGAATGAGCCACACCGACATCGGCAGGAGGGCGGCGCCCGCCACGGCGCGGGAGAGGGCGGAACCGGTCCGGCGGCTCCTGATCGCACCCACTCCGGCGGCGACGATGAACGTCCCAAACAACGCGAAGCCGATCAGCCCGGTTTCGGCCAGCAGGCTCATCTCCAGGCTATGCGCCGAAGAGGGTTCTTCGGTGGTGCGTCGATGGGTGATGTAGTAGTCGGCGAAGTTGTCCTGACCGATGCCTCCAATCGGATGGGTGCGCAGGGCCTCCATCGAGACGCGCCAGAAGTCGTAGCGGCCGCTGCCCACCGCGACGAAGTGCGACCCCGCCGAAGCTCGCGCCTGAGGATGGGTGAATCCGTTCCACTGGCGCGAGACGAACGAGGCGGGATCTCCGCGTGCGACCCGCAGGGCGCCTGCGCCCGCTCCGACGAGCACCACCGCCACCAGCACCGCGCTGATCCCCAGCCTCGCCATCCGTGACAGGCGGGGAGGCTGAACCCGCGCATCCCCCCAGGCCGCCAGGGTGCCGACCACCATCGCGGCGGCGCAGAGCTCCAGGCAGGCCGCGCCGGCGTGCGCCGCCACCTGGTCGAAAGCCACGTGCAGATGGGATTTGTAGACATTGAGCAGGGGATGAATCGCCGCTGCGGTGGCGGCGATCGGGATGATTGCGGTGACGACGAACCGAAGCCGATCACGCACCACCAGCAACGCCGCCAGGACCACGAGGGGCAGGGTGAAGAGCCAGCCGCGGCTCTGGCCAAGCACGCAGAGCTGAAGGCTGGCGCAGGACAGCGCGATCAGAAGTCCCCGCAGAACGGGGGGCAGCTCCCGCCG
Source organism: uncultured Solirubrobacteraceae bacterium (assembly GCA_963753235.1). Taxonomy (GTDB): domain Bacteria; phylum Actinomycetota; class Thermoleophilia; order Solirubrobacterales; family Solirubrobacteraceae; genus Palsa-465. The sequence continues at coordinate 140,413 of CAVWBJ010000005.1, forward strand.
AGTGGCCAGTGCGACCCCCAGCAGGGCCGCGATCATGAACAGCGCGACGCTGGAATTGAAGTAGCCGGTTGGTGCCACCAGCCGCCCCTGAACCACCATCTCCCGCAGACCGTCGCCATTGGCAAGCCGGACGAGCAACGTCAGGGCGAGTGCACCCACCCCCAGGGCGAACAGCGCCAGTGCCCACAGGGCGGCCCGGGGCGTCCAGGGCAGGATCACCAGCAGGCCGAACAGGACGAGGTAAAGCAGAGTCCGATTGCTGCCCTGAAGGGCGGATCCAGGCGACTGGGCCCAGGCGATGGAGGCGTACGACCAAGCGGTATAGGCGCTGAACGCCCCTAGGGCCACCGCTGAGGCCCGCGACAACCGGGCTCGCCTTGACCCCAGGCCGACGACGGCTGCCACCAGGACGGCCAGCAAGGCGAGCGCTCCCCAGTACCAGGTGTCGGCGTCATAACCGCCGTCGTGCTCGGCCCAGAGGACCATGAGCCCGATCGCCGGCAACGCGGGGACCACCAGCCATTCCGGCCAGGCTCGCCGGCGGCCCGATGAGGCGCTGAGGACGCGCGGTACGGGCGCGGCGTCTTCCGAAGTCACCGGTGAGATCAGTCGGCGGCGCCGACATCGGCCGGTCGCTCGGCCGCGAGGGCGTCAAGCGAGCCGAGCACTTCAGCAAGATCGTGCGGTCGCTCGCCCCCGAAGCGCTCCGCGAGCCCGGACTCCGCCAAGAGCCGCAGCCGGCTCTCTCCAGCCTGGGCCATGAGCGGCTCCACTCCGACATCCCGCACCAGCGACGCCGCATCGGCCAGCTCATCCGCTCTGCGCCCAGCGTAGACGGCGAGCGAGCACATCACTCGCTCAGCCAGGCTGGGGAACGGGACCTGTTCGCCGGGGCCGCCAATGCTGTTCAGCACTGACTCCTCGACGCCGTGGCGGCGCGCCGCAAGCATCATCTCGAGCACCAGCGCGTCGCGTCCCTTCATGTACACGCTGCGCAGCAGTTTGACCAGAGCCGCGTCACCGGCTGCTCCGGCGATGGCGGTCACGTTCAGCCCGGATGCCCGGCCTTCATCCTGCCAGCGCTCGGCACCGACCCCCGCCGCCAGCATCGGCACACGGGCACCTGACGTGACCACGGTTCCCAGGACGGCGACATCGACGTACTCCGCGCCTGATCTGCTCACGAGATCGGCGGCGTGACGTTTGGCGACGGGCAGCGCGGATGATGGATCCACGTAGAGCTGCCCAGCACTCAGGTGGCCGGCGCAGGCCTCCACCACCGCGGTCGCCGCCGATGACGGCACCGCAGCGATGACGACGTCGGCCGACGCGAGGGCCTCAGGGAGCGCGTCAGTTTCGAGGACTCCGGCCGACCGCATGCGTTCCAGCCGAGCCTGGGCGGCGGTGGAGTCCGCGCGCGGGCGCACGTAGGCCTGGAGTTCGACTCCGGCCGCCGAGAGCCCTGTCGCCAGCGCGTGGGCGAACTCGCCATAGCCAATGAACGACGCGCTCCGCATCGGTGCTATGGCTTTTGGCTCATGGTGATTCCGGCCTCAACGGCGGCCGAGCGAGCCGCCCCCGCGACCCGCTCGGCGTGACGACGTCTGCCGTTCCCGTCAGACGACCTCAGTCCTCGACGACAACTCCATTGGTGGTCAGGATCTGGTCGACCCAGTCGTTGGAGAACTCACCCCGGGCAACAGCGGCCGTGTAATCCGACTCAGCCGCCTCGCGCGCCTCCAGCCGGGCAATCAGGTCTTCGGCGATGCCTCGCGGTACTACGACGACGCCATTGAGGTCGCCCACGATGATGTCTCCCGGGTGAACGACGATACCGCCGCAGGAGACGGGATGATTGATCTCCCCGGGGCCCCGATGCAGTGGACCGATGGGGGTGACGCCCCGGGCGAACACCGGGAAGTTCCCCAGCGCCTGGATGTGGGGGAGATCCCGGATCATCCCGTCGACGACGAACCCGGCGATCCCCCGATGCCGGGCCTTCGTGGAGATGAGGTCACCCAGGACCGCGGTGTTGCCCGAGTTCGCCGCATCGACGACCACCACATCGCCGGGCTGGGCGATGTCGAGGCACTTGTGGACCATGAGATTGTCCCCGGGATAAACCTTCACCGTGCACGCCGGTCCGAGAATGCGAAGCGACGGGTCGGTCAGGTTCTTGATGAGCGACGACATCGTGTACAGGCGGTTCATGAGGTCCGAGATGTTCGGCGTCTCGAAACGCCCCAGCCGCGGCAGAGCGTCCTCCGCAGGACGCTCAATTTCCCGGCGCACTCGAAAGCCGGGACCGGCATGCATCTCGGCCGACTTGGGCTTGCTGACTTTGGACTGCGTGGCAGACATGATGTACCCCCAGAAGGTGGATCGGATCGTCCTGAAGCGAAAATGATGGGGGAAAGCGCGTCGGCGCGCAAGGGGGGCAGCGGTTGAAAGCGGCAAACCGGTCGTGACGCGGACGGAGCCAAAGCCACCAGCTCGCGCCGCCGGTACGGATCGCCACCAAGCCATCCAGCGGGGCCGCACGGGATCGATGCGGTGTCCCGGCGCGGTGGCGCCGAAACCATTCACCAGGATCGCTAGGATTGAGCGCAACTTTCTACCTCTTGACAGGTTTGGGAGGATGAAAGCGCGGGCTTTGGGCAGAGCCAGGTGGGCGCTGCCTGGAAGCACCGTCGAACAGGGGCCCGGGGCGAGATGGCTGGAGGCCTGATCCGATCCAGGGGTAAAGACAGGACCCACGAAAGGGGTTACGGAAAATGAGGAGTTCTTCTCCCGACTCAGCGGGAGTCGCCAAGCATGCTGTGCGGCGGGGCGCGCTGCGCAGCAGGAACACCGGACTGGGTCGCCTACGCACGGCGATCCTGACGCGGTGTCTCGGACTGGCCGGGGTCGTGACCGCGGCAATCGCCCTCTCGGCCTCGCCCGCGATGGCACTCTCTGCCAGCCACAACGTGCTGCTGATCCCAGGCCCGGGGCCGGTTCCGGCCACTGGCTACAAGGGGCAGGATGGAATCATGCCGACGTCCAGCACGGTTGCTGGCCGGTCGACAGAGTCCTTCGGCAAGTTCGCGTTCACCTCGCTGGGGAGCAACCCCATCACCGCGGCCACGCTGTCCAAGTACGACACCGTGGCGCTGATCCAGGTGCAGACGAAGAATCTGTCTGCGTCCGATCGTTCTGCGCTGGCGAAGTTCGTTGCCGGCGGCGGCAAGCTGCTCATCCACGACTCGGATGAGACCAACCAGAACGACTATTCATGGGTGCTGCCAAACTCGGGTCCGACGCAGGTCGGGGCCAGCTGCAACGCCTGTGGCTCGAACAAGGGGGCGTCGCAGATCGTCGCCAACAGCGGTCTGATCAGCTCCAATCCGGCCGACCCGTCGTACGTCAACCTGGCGGAGCTCCAGAATTTCACCGATGCGGTCGGTGACGGGAACATGCTCACCTCTCTGGACTCTCGGTGGTTCACCGCGGCAGCGGGCCAGAACGCCAATAAGGAACAGGGTGCTCAGGTCGCCTACGCGACCGACGGCACCGGTCTGGTTGTCTACAACGGCTTCGATACGGACATGATCATGCCGTCGGCCAGCTCGTCCTGGCGTTGCATCATGGTTCCGACCACCTACCAATGCACCGCGCAAACGGGTCACATGGCCGTCGATTGGCTGGGCCAGATGTGGTACAACGAGCTCAACCAGAGCTGGGGGCCGTCCGCGGGCAGCCTGCCAACCACAACTCCGGTCTCAGCGATTGGGACGCCAGTGGCGCCGACCCAGGCGGGCCTTCCGTCTGCGAAGGCGTGCGTCGCGAAGCGCAGCCTGTTCATCCGCCTGAAGAACCTGATCCGGCACCATCGCGGGATCGTGCAGGTCGACATCTACGTCAACGGACGCCACCGTGTCCGCGAGCGGCTGCATCACTTCCACAACGTAAGGCTGCGCCGCCTGCCGAAGAAGGGGAACGTGACGATCAAGATCGTGGCGACGACCAAGCGCCACTATCACCTGATCAGTCGGCAGAGGTATCACGCCTGCTAGACCACGTGGCAGTTCCCAGGGCCGGAGATCAGGGCTCGCTTGAGCGATGGTCTCCGGCCTCTGGACCTGCCGGTGCTGCCGGTGTTGTCCACCGACGGCCGCCGCGGTAGCCTCGGACCAAGCGTGAAGGCAAAGCTCGCGGTCGCAATCCTTGGGCTCGCCGTCTGTCTGGGCGGCTGCGCTGGCAGCGGCCCGAACGGCTCAACGGCCGCCGGCGTCGCCCCCGCGGCGGCCGTCTCGTCGGCTCAGAATCCGCGGATCGTGTCACGCGCCTCCCGCGGCATCCGCCACTACGCGTACGTGTTTCCGGACGGAGCCATGTACGTCTACGACAGTGACCACGGCAACCGCCTCGTGCAACGGGTGCGACTTCCGGGTGTGGTTGGCGTCCGGGGGGTGGTTGCCAGCCCCCGCACCCACATGCTGTACGTCAGCTATGGCTCAGATGGCGGCCCCGGAGCCACCGGTCATCTGCTCGGCTATGACCTGCTCACCGGTGCTGTGGTGCTCCGGCGTACCTACCGCCGCGGCATCGACAGCATGGCGATCAGCACCGACGGGAAATTGATTTACATGCCTGATGGGGCCCTGTCGCCCGATGGGGTCTGGAGCGTGATCACGGCGCGGTCGGGCAACGTTGTGGGCACGATCACCGCCGGCCGTTCGCCGCATGACACGGTCGTCGGGCTCAGCGGGACCCGCGTCTACCTGGGCGGTCGGAACTACCCCTATCTGGAGGTCGCGAGCACGGCCACCGACCGGGTCATCCGTCGCATCGGTCCGCTCAAGTCCGGTGTCAGGCCATTTACCATCAACGGCCGCGAGACCATCGCCTATACCACGGCCACCGGGTTCCTCGGCTTCCAAGCGAGCAGCATCACGACCGGCCGGGTCCTCTTCACCCAAAGCTTTGGTCCGCGGTTCCGGTGGAATCCAGCCACTTTCTCGCTGGCCCCCAGCCACGGGATCTCGCTCTCGCCCGACGAGCGCCAACTCTGGGTCCTGGACGCTCCCAACAACTACGTCCACGTCTTCGACGTGTCAGGCATGCCGAGGTCCGCGCCATCACTGATCGCCAACGTCAAACTCGCCCACCCGCTGACGAACGATGGGTGGCTCCAGCACAGCCGCAGCGGGTGTCTGGTCTACGTCGGCGACTCAGGGGATGTGCTGAGTACCCGCACCTTCCGCCCCGTGGCGTTCCTCCCCTCGCTCAGATACACCAAGGAGATGCTGGAGATCGACTGGCGGCGAGGGATGCCCGTCGCCACCACCTCGCGCGCCGGTCTTGGCTACGTCCGGCGGGGTGCGGACCCTCCGCCTCCTCGTTGCTGAGCGCGTCTCGATCCTACGCAGAGCAGCCGACGCCAGGCTTCGCGTAGCCGGGCGTCAAACAGCTGATCTTGATGCGCGGTCCGCGACGGGGTCGCATGGTGAACATGTAGTACTTTCCGATCCAGTTGCGCCGGGTGATTGCGACCGTGACAGTCGCTCCGGCGTGGAGAGTGTGTCCCTGCAGGGGCACCACCGTCGGCGTGGTCCGGCCACCCCGCCTTGAGCACTTCAGTTTCCCGTGCGTCCGCGTGCAGCGCCGGTGCCGAACGATCTTGGCGACGTGCCTCTTGAATGGGCAGCCCCGGCCGTGGCAGGTCACCCGGACGGTGTCACCCGGCGAGGCGCCGTTGACGAGCAGCTGAAGCACCGTCGTGTACAGCGACGTGAAGTGGAAATTCCACTGCATGGTGTCCGTGAGGCTGCCGATGATCCGTGCTCTGAGCACTACGACGCTCAGCTTTGCCGGAGGCGCGCCGGAGGACGAGAAGTTGCTATCGCCCCCGTACCGCGCGGTGATGGTGTGCGCTCCAGCTCTGGTGTACTTGACCGTGCAGGTGGCCGTTCCGTTGACGATGGGCTGCCCCGCACAGGACGGGATCGTCTGCCCGTTGTCGAAGAATTGCACCGTCCCGGTTGGCTCGATTGGGCCCGAGCGACTCGGCGGGGGGGAGACCTGTGCCGCATATGTGATGTTGCGGCCGGTCGTCGCCGACGACGGAGTCTGCAGCAGCATCGACGTCGAGTCCGGCGAGATCCCCAGAGTGAGGCTTCCGGTCGAACCCGGGGCGGTTGATCCCGGACCGGGCGTGAACACGGCCGTTATCTGCGCCGGCGATGCGGCGGCGGCAAATGCCGTCTGGCAGGTGGCGATGGGGTTGGACGGTGAGACGGCTTCGCTGCCGCAGCCGAGGATCGTCACGCCGCGGTTCTGGAACGTGATGGTGCCCGAAGGAGCGCCGGTGCCGCTGCTGATCGTCGCCACCAGGGTCACCGCTTGGTTGGTGACAAGCGAGGAACTTGACGCGACGACCGTGGTTGTGCTCGGGCCGGCGGCCTGGATGAGGGTCGCGGCTCTGGCTGACAGAGCCGGCCGTGGCGGTGATCGTCGACGATCCCACGGTCGTGGAGCTGCGGACCTGGGCGCTGTACGTCCCGTTGAGGTTGTTTGTGACGCCCCCGATTGACTGGCCCAGGATCACTGGATGTGAAGCTCACGTTGCCGGTCGTCACGGGGTTGTCGTTGGCGTCGGTGACGGTCGCTGTGGCGGTCGTGGTCGATGAGGCCGTTGGCGAGGATCGTGGACGGGCTCAGGACGATGCTCACGTGCGCAGGCACGGGAGCCGTCGTCCGCGAGCGTCCTCGATTGGCTCGGCGAGCTCGCAGCGGCGTCGGTGGCCGTGATTGTGGTGAACCCGACGCTGGTGCCGGTGATCGTCACCGGGCATGAGCCCGCCGCATTTGTGATGCAGGACGGGCTAGAGAAGGCTCACCAGCGTTCCGTTCTGAACGAAGTCAACTGATTTCGTTGGCCAGCGGATTGTGTCCGCTGTCCGTCACAACGGCCTGCGCGGTGCTGGACGCGACGCCGTCGGCGGTGATGCTTTGGGGAGTCAACGTCAGCGCGAGATTTGCCGGTGGGCCGATGACAGCCAGTGCGTAGGAGGCGGCCTGACCGGAGTAGAGCGTCTGGTCGGTAGCCGTGACCGAGCCTGAGTCCGGGTGTCCCGCTCGTGATCTGTGACACTGCAGGTGCCGAGGAGTCGCGTCGTACAGCGTGGCGCCAGCGGAGATGCTGGCGGACAAGCCGGTCGGTCGTGAAAGTGACTGACCTCGCTGGACGTACAGGCGCGTTGGTGCTGTCGACAACGTCTACCGTGGCGGTGGCAGGCGTGTTGTTATCGTCCGGAATGCTCGACGGCGAGACAGGACAGGGTGAGATTCTGCGCCGGCAGCTGATGCCGTCTGCGGCAGCAGCCAGCAGCCCACGACTGCGGCAAGCAGGACGATGCGGATCACGGAGCGAGCTCCGGTGCTACGGCAATACGCAGCGTGAAACAGCCTGTCTTGAAGTGGTCCCTGATCCTCACTCGTAACCCCCAATTTTCCCCCGCGGCTGGACTGGCTCCTCAACCGCGCGCAGCGAATTATACGCAGCGCAGGCGGGGGAGCGAGCATGACTTTCAGATATCTAACGTCGGCGCAATCTGGCTGGGTGGCCGCCCGCCCGCCGATGACGGCCTTGGGTTCGCCCGGCATGCTCCGAGCCGAGCCCGCGGCGTCGGGCGGAGGTTGGCGCCTTAGCGCCTACGACGCGTCGGGTGCCGATGAGTCGGAGCCATCCGGCGTGGTGGTTGATGGCTGCGTGGTGGGGGCGACGGTGCCGCCACCTGAGGCCGTGGCGTCGCTGACGGTCGCACCGCCGGAAGCGGGCGTTGTGGTTCCACCGGTGCTGCCTGCGGAGGTGCCGCCGGTGGTCGGAGGGGACGGAGTGGTGGTGCCGCCCGTCGTGGCGGGGGTTCCAGTGCTGGTGCCACCGCTCGTTGCCGGGCTCCCAGTGGTGGTGCCAGTGGAGGAGGGGGTGGTCGGCGAGGTGGTGGATGTTGTGCCGGTACTGCCGACTGGAGTCCCAGTGGTGGAGGGGGTAGCCGGCGCCGCCGGAGCAGCGGGTGCGGCGGTCGTCGAAGCCGGAGCGGGGATCAGCGACGAGGACGCGGCAACGCTGGGGGTTCCGCTGCCGCTCCCGCTGGCCGTGGGAGACGAGCCGCCAACGGCCGCGGTGCTGCCTGCCGAGGCGCTGGTAGCTGCGGAGCCCGTGCTGCCCGAGGCGGAGACCGGCGCGGCGGCCGGGGTGGAGGTCGTTCCGGATCCGGCGGGTGGCGTGCTCGCCGGCGCAGATGGGGTCGCCGCAGCAGGGTCGGTGGCAGACGTGGGGTCAGAATTCGCCGTCGTCGCCGTCGTCGTCGTCGATGCGGAGGATGCCGTCGCGCTGGGCTGGGTGGTGCTGGTGCTGGCACTGCTGGCCGGTGCAGCCGGTGCCGCCGCCGCCGGGGACGGGGCGCTCGTCAGCGGGCTCGTTGGTGGTGGGACCGCGGCAGACGGGGCGGCAACCGGTCCCGAGCTGATGATGGTGCTGGCGATTGCGACCGCCGTGGCGATCTTGGTCGCGATGGCCGCCGAGGTACCGGTCACGCCACCGACAACCGCGAGGTCGGCACCGGCTGCCGTGAGGCCTGTTGCCACGGCAGCGGGAACTGATGAGGCGGCCGCCAAGCCGGTGACCCCAGTGGTCGCGAGCGCGCCTGCGGCGCTCAGTCCGGTCAGTCCGGCGGCGGAGCCGGCGCCGGTGAGGCCGCCTGCCGCGCCGATGCCGGTCAGGCCTCCCGCGGCTCCGAGACCGGTCAGACCTCCAGCTGTGCCTGCGCTCGTCACACCGGCCGCCGTGGCCGCGCTGGTCAGCCCGCCGGCCGCGCTTGCGCCTGAGAGACTGCCTGCCGTGGCTACGGTCGGCATCCCGGCGGCCGCGCCTGCTCCGGAGATGCCGCCCACCGCACCCGCTCCGGTCGCGCCCCCACCGCCCGCGACGGCGGCCCCGCCGCCGCCCAAGGTTGCGCCGGTGGTGCCTCCGCTGCCGGCCGCCGCCGCCCCACCGCCCACGGCGGCGGTGCTGGCTGCTCCTGCGCCCCCACCAAGGAGCGAGGCGATCGCGGAGGTCTTCCATTCGGTGGCAATCAGGACGGGAAGGACGAACGCCAGAGCCGTCCGTTGTCGGCGAACCTCGCTCTCAAATGCGGCGCAGCTGTGGCAACGGTCGATGTGGGCCCGTGTCTTGCTCCGCGGCGCGACGGTGCCCCGGGAGGTGGCCAGGCTCTCGCGCACCTCTACGCACGGCCGCTCGCGGGCTTGGCGTCCGCGCCACAGCGACTGACGGGCCTGAAAGATGAGCGCTTTGACTTTCTCACGGCGGACGCCGAGCACCGTGCCGATCTCGGCGTGAGAACGATCGCCCAGCTCGAACAGGACGAGTGCAGCGCGCTGGTCTGGCGGAAGTCGCCGAATGTCGTCCAGCAATTCGCCGAACTGTTCGGAGCGCTGAAACTGAACGGCCGGCTCGTCGGCTGTCCAGCCGTCGGTCGCGAGGTCGGATCGAAGCGCACCGGGGCGCGCGCGAAGCTCAGAGAAGCAGCGATTGCGCGCGATCGCATACAGCCACGGTCGCAGCGAGATGTCCTGGCTTCCCTTCCGCAACCCGCGGTACGCCGAGACGAAAGTTACCTGCAGCGCATCCTCTGCCTCTTCCCGGTTACCGAGCAGGTGCAGGCAGAAACTGTGGACGCCGCGGGAGAAGCGGTCGTAGATCGCTTCGAACGCCGTGGTACTACCAGCACGCACCTCGGCCACGAGCTCGGCATCGGACATCCCGTCAAACCGCCTCCGGTCGGTCTCGGGATTCAGCCCAACCTGCTCCAGTGTCGCCCCCATCGGAGGGGATTATGAGCTACCTGAGGTCCGAGGTCCAGACGATTTTCGGCCTAATCGCAAAGTCCCCAGAATTGGGTACAAAAAACACCCACGCTGGAGCACGAGCCGGTTAGACTCGGCCTGGTGGCCGGCGCACTCAGCGCCCCCTTGTGGGCCGGCTCACTCCGCGCCCCGCCAGGCGCTCCGGGGTACCGGTGCCCCGGAGCGCCGGTGCGACGCACTGCGCCAGATTTCAGCGCCCCTGGTGATCAGCTTCTAATACTCAAGAACGCGGGGCAAGCGGAAAAGTTGGTCGGCCGGGCGAAAGATGACGGGAGCCAGCCTCAATCGTCGGTGGCTTCCCGGAGCGGCCGGTGGACGCGTATACTTTCCCCCTCGACCGAGCGTGTGGATTGGGGGAAAGCATGGCGGTAGGCGCAACTGCCGGTGAGGGTGTTGCCAGACGTGGATGGTTTGGCGGAGAGGGCCGTGGGATGTTCGGCCGGCGGGAGCCGATGCTCGGCCTGGTTCTGCTGGTCCTGGCGTTTGGGGCAGCGGCCGCCATCCGAGCGGCTACCGCAACATCCAGCAGCGGCACCCTCCGGCCCCCCACCACTGCGATCGCCGTCGAGCCCGCCGTCAGGCTGGTGGGACCGAATCAAGTGGCCGCGCCGGGCCCACTCAAGGTCCAGCCGGTGCACCATGTGCGGCCAGCGCGTCCCGCACCGTCTCACAAGGTCGTCTCCGCGCCCGCGGTTTCGGCTGCTCCGGCGGTGACGGCGCCCCCGGTGACCCAGCCGGTCGTGACCTCTCCTCCGGTGAACTCTTCAGCAGGCTCCGGTTCCGCGGGGAATTCCGCCGGCAGCAGCGCCCCGGTCGCGCCCGTAGTCAGCGCACCCACTCCGAGCGTCCCCGCACCCAGCGTCCCCTCGGTGACGGCTCCGTCAGGGGCCGGCAGCAGCTCGGGCTCCAGTGGCAGTGGCGGCAACGTCAGCGGCGGCGGCTGATCGGTCGCGGTCAGGCGACCTGGTAGCCGAGGCGCCTCAACTGGCCAAACGCCAGGTTCAGCTCCTGGCCTGAACGCGCCAGAGCCGACCGCGCCGTGGCGTAGGCGCGCGTTTCGTTATGGGCGGCAGCATGGGCGAGCGCGGTGTACGCGCTGGCAGTGAGAAGCAGAGCGTGGGCGAGGGCTGCATTGGCGGTCGCGGCCACGCCTGCGTCGAGCTGGGTGAGCGCGGATGCCGCCTGCTGGTGAGCTCGTGCGAGCTGGGCTGCCGCTGCTGACTGCGCGTGAGCGCTGGTGGCGGCCGCGAGCTGTGGTCCGGTGCTGGATCGGACAGCGTTGAGCCGGGCCATCACCGCATTGAGTTCCCGCGCATACCTGGTGCTCAGCGTTAGGGGCAGCGTCCTGCCGGACCTCAGGCGCAGCGTGCCGAGGACGCGCTCGCAGCTAATCGCAAACGCGGCGGAGGTTCCCTGAGGTCGGCAAACGCCGATCACCGTGCCGGTCGTGGTCGGCATGGCGTAGATCCACTCCCCGCCCGAGCTGCCCTGCGGGGGTGACGCCAGGTACCGGTAGAAAAGCAGCGGCCCAAGCTTGATGATCTGCGGCGTCGCCGTGGCCGGGAGACCGACCGTCAGGGTTTGGGGCAGAGGCGATGACCCACTGCGGGTTACCTTTGCGATCACCAGGTCGCCGGTGGCCGGAGCCGGAGAGGAGACCACGAGACCTCCGGGGAGCCCAAGCGATGAGGCCGCCGCTGAACCTCTCTCCCGCCAGCCGGACGGCAACGACACCCGCAGGGCATCGACGTATGCCGCCTTTCTCGCTCCGCTCCCGGATGAGCCGAGTGCCAGCAGCACCACGATCGCTCCGATCGCCAACGCAACCACAGCGACGGCGACGGCGGCGAGCGGCCAGCGACGAACGTTGCCGACCCGCGTGGGCGCCGCGCCTGCCGCCACGGTTTCTGAGCGGTCGCCAGTGAGGGCCGGCAGCGGCGTGGTCTGCGCGGCGCGGGGGCTGACGGGAGGAAGCGCCGGTACCCGTCCGGCCGTCCGTTGCCCAGGTGCGGGCGTGCGCGGACCGGCGCGGCCGGAGGTCCCGGGCGCCGCTGATGCGCGCGCGGGTCGCCCGGCGCCGCCGGTCTCCTGATCCAGGACGGCCGCCACGTGGCGAAGCTGCAGCGGGACTCCCTCCCTGACCGCCTCGTCGGCGGCGGCCATGCCGCAGCGATGGATCGCGCCGCCGGGCCATTGCAGCCAACCCGCCAGATAGTCCAGGTTGTTCTCCGTCAACCGTGCGTCCGCCGGAAGAGACCGCCGCCAGATCTCCTTCCGGGCCCCAACCTCCGGAAGCGGAAAGGTGACCACAGCCTCGAAGCGATCGGTCAGGGCCGTATCGATCCCGTGGGTCATGGTTGAGGTGAACACCACCTGGCCCTCATACCGGTCGGCGCGACGGAGCAGACGCGACAGCGCCCGGTCACCGGGATCATGACCGTTCGCCTCGGCTGGCCAGCCCGCGCTGCCTGGGCCTGACCCCGAGGCGGCTCGTCCGTGCCAGTCCATCCGGGGTGACGATCGCATCAGGGCTTGCGCGCCATCGATCACCAGGAGCGCGCGGTCGCGCGCCGCGGCTTGAAAAGCCCGGGCGGCCAGTCGCTCAAATTCGTGCTCCGCGCCGGCGAGGCCGGTGCCAAGATCGAACTGGTGCACCGGCACCCCCGCGTCAGCCGCGACGATCCGCGCCGCCATCGTCTTACCTGTACCTGCAGCCCCCAGGAACAGGACCGGGCCCGCCGGCTTCCGGTGGTCTGATGGGCCGGCGTTCTGCGCTGAGGGAGGTCGCGCCCGCAGGCGATCGGCGATCGACCGCAGGCGCTCCAGGCTCTCCTCGGGCAGCACCAAGTCCTCCCACGTATAGGGGGGATCGGCTTGCCCCAAGCGCTCATCACGATCAGTTCGGGACCCGCCGTCGGCGTGTCCGACGTCCATGGCGGCAGGATATGCGGTTTATCTGCCCAAGGCCAACCACCGGCACGGGACCTGCGAAGCACCATAGGCTCGCTTGAGGCGATTGGGAGCCCTGTAGTAAAATTCACTGCGCCTTGCGGACAAACGCTCGGGGCGAGCGGGTCCGCTGATAGGACCAGGACTGAACTCCACGGATAGGACATCAGCTGTCTGCGTCAAGCCATCCATCGAATATCGCTGGGCCGCCCGAACCGCCGAATCCAGCATCCGGACCGGTTGAGTCCCCTGGGGCCACGTCGGCGCGGGACGCTGCAGCTGAGTTCCCCACGGCTCTTCGCCTCGCCGTCTATTGCGATTTCTCCTACCGCGTCAACGATGGTGAGGTGACAGCTCAGCATCCTTTCGGACTGTTCATCCGGGAGCTCACGGCTCACTGCGAGCGGCTGGTGGTGGTCGGCCGGCGCGATCTGACCCCAGAGCCCTATCCCTACGCCATGAGTGGAGTCGAATACGTACCTCTGCCGTACTACGTCAGCGGGGCGGAGTTCGGCGAGGTACTACGAACCATGCCTGCCGGGCTCAAGCGCTTTTGGCGGGCGCTGGACGGTGTCGACATCGTCTGGATCCTCGGACCCAATCCCCCGCAGGCGCTGGCCTTTGCCCTGCTGGCGGCTGCTCGCCGGCGGCGGGTGGTCCTCGGCCTGCGCCAAAACCTGCCTGAGCTGGTTCGCCACCGCCACAAAGGCCGACGGGCGGTCCACCTGGCCGCGGATCTGCTGGAAGGCGCGTTCCGCCTGCTGGCGCGACGCATGCCGGTGGTGGTGGTGGGCCCAGATCTGGCGAGGCGGTATCAGCGCGCGTCGTCCTTGCACATGACCTACGTGTCGTTGCTGGGGGAAGAGGACATCTGCGAACCGGAGGACGACGACCGTGACTACGATGGCGGCGAGTTGCGGCTGCTCAGCGTGGGGCGGCTTGACCCAGAGAAGAATCCCCTGCTCCTCGCGGACATACTCCGGCGTTTGGTCGCCTCCGACCCCCGTTGGCGCTTGGAGGTCTGCGGGGACGGGAGCCTTATGGAGCAGCTCGCCGGACGGCTGGACGAGCTGGGGGTGGGCGATCGGGCTCAGCTGCACGGCCACGTCGCGATCGATGATGGGCTTTGGCATCTGTATCGACGCAGCCACGCGCTCGTCCACGTGTCGCTTACCGAGGGCGTTCCGCAGGTGCTGCTTGAGGCCTTCGCCGCCCGGCTGCCCGTCGTTGCCACGGCCGTTGGCGGGGTCCCTCCGGTGGTCGAAGGGCGGGGGCTCTTGGTCCCGCCCGCGGACCCCGATGCCGCAACACGTGCTCTGCAGCGGGTGAGCCTGGATCCCGGGCTCCGCCTGAGACTGGTCAACGCAGCCTCGGCGGAGGTCCGCAAGCACACGCGCGAGTCGGCGTGCGGCCGGCTGGCGGCATTTCTGGCCGGCGACCCGTGAGCCTTCGTCGGACAGGCAGGTCGACGCAAAGGCGTTCAGTCCACTGAACACCCTCAGCGGTAACCGTCCCGTGTGAACACCGGCGAGAGCAGGACGACCGCGGCGCGTGGCGTCAGGTGGCGGGTCACACCGCACGCAGAAGCGCCACCCGGTTAGAATCACGGCGTCCCGGGTAGGTTCCCGACCGCAGTCCAGCCCGGGATGCGACTGCCACGGGCGCAGCACCCATTGCCGCCAATCACGTTTCATCCTCCGTCAGTCATGTCGCTTCACCATGACCACATGGCGCGTCCTCCTCCGGCCAAAAATGAACCGCACTGCGTTTCAACGTGATGCTTCCGTCAGCGTCAAAATGACTGAGACGAGGGGCTTCGCTTAGAGCGCCAGCGCGCTGCCGTCACCACGGGAGGTGCAATAGTCACGCCCGTTGACAGCGCGCAGGAGCAGAGCAACTGCCTGCTTTTTGGTGTTGCCGCCGAGTTGCTCTGTCGCTGCCGTCGCCGCGCGGTAGCAGCTCCATATCTGGACCCAGCTTTCAAGGACCGGTATTCCATCGCCATGCTCATGCGCGCCCGCGTCGCTGACCCGTGCCTCACATTGTCTCCATGGTCCGCCGTTTGCGGACGCTGCAAGCGAGCATGCATTGCGCGATGCACCAATTTGCAGACGGGTTCTCAGCGGTGCTTTGGTAGAGGATTTCCTACTCAAGCGCCCGCACTTCTTGCCCGCATTCGTCGCTGGGGGACACCAGCGGCAGTCTCAGCGCCGGTGTGCTTGCCCCCAAAGGCTCCGGAGCTGCGCGAACTATGGACATGAGCGATCGACCGCGTAACCGACAGCGAGTCGTCCGGCTCCTGCTGTGCTGCCTTGTGGGCGGCCTTCTGCTCACGGCGACCGTCAGTGCGGCCCCGCGTGATCCGGTGGCGAGTGCCAGCCGCTCCGCTGCGACCGGACGCACGCACCACAGGTCGACACGCCGTCATCCTGGCCGCCGGCAGCACTGCTCCAAGCCCCACCGCGTCCGCCGATGCTCTCACCGGCGATGCTCAACGACGGGCAATCAGCACCGGTGTGCGGCTGCTCACCAGTCCAAGCGCCGGGCGCGCCACCACGCCAAGACCCGGGCGCGCCACCACGCCAAGGCCCGGGCGCGCCACCACGCCAAGGCCCGGGCGCGCCACCACGCCAAGACCCGGGCGCGCCACCACGCCAAGACCCGGGCGCGCCACCACGCCAAGACCCGGGCGCGCCACCACGCCAAGACCCGGGCGCGCCACCACGCCAAGACCCGGGCGCGCCACAAGCACCATCGCCACCACCGGCGACACCGCAAGCCGCGCCCCCGGCCGCACCCTCCGGTTCCGGCCACCGCGCCCAGTGCCGGGCCGGCCGTGATCAGCCCGGCTTCGGTTTCTAGTGTGCCGGTGGGGCCGGCGGCGCCGGCGGGGGGTTGGGCGTTGGAGTATGGGGATGCGTTTGGGGCGCCGTTGGGGACGGGGCCGGGTCAGGACAACACGGTGTGGCCGAGTCGGATCACCAGCAATTGCACCAATAATCCGGGGTTCAACGGCAATGAGATGGAGGTCTTCAACTGTTCGCAGGCCACCACCGATGCCAATGGGTTGGAGTTGAGCTGTACGCCGGCGGTGAGTGGGTCGGCGACCTTCAGCTGTGGGGCGGTGACGACCATCACGCATGCGGGTTCCCCTCCGCCGGCTGGGTATCGGCTGTTTAACTTCACCCCGGCTCAGGGGCAGGAGTGGGCGCTGCAGATCGTGACGCGCTTCCCGCCCAATACGGGTGAGGCCGATCCGGGATGGTGGGCGAGCAATTCGACGTGGAAGTGGGAATGGGACATGTTTGAGGGCTGGGGTGCGATGGCCGGAGCGGGGGGGAGTTGGTGCCAGCCGGGGAAGTACGTGGGCATCACGGATTCGACGTTCATCTATTCGACCAGTCCGTTGCACAACGTGCAGGGCGTCAACGACTTCTGCCATGACTTCGGGTTTGATCCGTCGGCCGGCTACCACACCTACACGACCGTGATGTATCCGGATCGATCGATGGCTGAGTACATCGACGGCCGGTTGGTCACGTTCTCATATGGGTCGGCGAAGGGGTCGCAGACGATCACGGGCATCCCGCAGGTGCCGGCGGTCATGGGCGGCCTGATCCTCAGCTACGCGCTTCGCAACTCGGCCACCGGAAACCCGGATCGCTACTTCACCTCGGGCACGCGCGTCTGGTCGACCCGGTCGATCGCCGTCTATGAAAACGCCGCGGCCAACGGCGCCAACACCGTCAACCCGCAGATCGCCCCCGGGACACAAGTCCACTGACCCGGCTGACGACCGGAGGGTCGGTCTTTCCGGCGGTTGCGGACGTTTGTCCGAGCGGGCAGCACCGAAAGACCGCCCGGGCCGGCTGACGCTAAAGCGGCGGCGGATGGTGCCGATCACAGGGGGTAGTGATCGGATGCCGCCGCAGAGGAGCCGGCCGGTCGGAGCAGAGTCCGAGGGAGGATCGCCACCCGTCGGGGCCCGGCCGCCGCACCGTCGGCTCGTCCTCGTTTCAAGCCCGGTGGCAGGTGATGACGGTCCTGGCCGCGTGTCTGGTGACGGTCCTTGCTTTAGCGGGGTCGGTCAGCGCCGCTCCCCGGCGCCGCGGGACGGTTGCCGCAGGCGGGCACGGGCACAGAAGCATCGACCGTTCGAGCGCGCGCCGGCGGACAGCCAGGTCTCGGCGCCGTCGCTGCCCCAAAGCTCATCGCACCAAGTGCGCCCGGCGGATCGCTCACCAGCGCCGCCGCCACCGCAGGCCCGTTCGACACCCAGGGTCGCGCTCCCCGACCGCGGCCTCGGCCAGCCTGCCCACGAAGTCTGAGACGGGCTTCCCGCCAGCCTCCGGCAGGGGCGGATCGGCCGGCGCAACCGGAGGGTCTGCTTCGACCCCCACCAACAGCCCGGCCACCCTCGCATCAGCCGGTGACGCTTCGGTTTCTAGTGTGCCGGTGGGGCCGGCGGCGCCGGCGGGGGGTTGGGCGTTGGAGTATGGGGATGCGTTTGGGGCGCCGTTGGGGACGGGGCCGGGTCAGGACAACACGGTGTGGCCGAGTCGGATCACCAGCAATTGCACCAATAATCCGGGGTTCAACGGCAATGAGATGGAGGTCTTCAACTGTTCGCAGGCCACCACCGATGCCAATGGGTTGGAGTTGAGCTGTACGCCGGCGGTGAGTGGGTCGGCGACCTTCAGCTGTGGGGCGGTGACGACCATCACGCATGCGGGTTCCCCTCCGCCGGCTGGGTATCGGCTGTTTAACTTCACCCCGGCTCAGGGGCAGGAGTGGGCGCTGCAGATCGTGACGCGCTTCCCGCCCAATACGGGTGAGGCCGATCCGGGATGGTGGGCGAGCAATTCGACGTGGAAGTGGGAATGGGACATGTTTGAGGGCTGGGGTGCGATGGCCGGAGCGGGGGGGAGTTGGTGCCAGCCGGGGAAGTACGTGGGCATCACGGATTCGACGTTCATCTATTCGACCAGTCCGTTGCACAACGTGCAGGGCGTCAACGACTTCTGCCATGACTTCGGGTTTGATCCGTCGGCCGGCTACCACACCTACACGACCGTGATGTATCCGGATCGATCGATGGCTGAGTACATCGACGGCCGGTTGGTCACGTTCTCATATGGGTCGGCGAAGGGGTCGCAGACGATCACGGGCATCCCGCAGGTGCCGGCGGTCATGGGCGGCCTGATCCTCAGCTACGCGCTTCGCAACTCGGCCACCGGAAACCCGGATCGCTACTTCACCTCGGGCACGCGCGTCTGGTCGACCCGGTCGATCGCCGTCTATGAAAACGCCGCGGCCAACGGCGCCAACACCGTCAACCCGCAGATCGCCCCCGGGACACAAGTCCACTGACCCGGCGGGGCCCGGCCGCCACCAGGTCCTCGTACAGATCGGCAAACCGATTGGCCACGCTGTCGATGGTGAATTCACCGAGGCGCTGACGCGCGGCGCCGCTCAGTGCTGCGCGGCGGTTGGGATCGGTCAGCAGGTCAGTCAGGGCGCCGGCCAAAGCCCGGGGATCTCGCCGTGGCACCAACACTCCGGATACGCCGTCCTCGATCGCGTCCGGCACTCCGCCCACGGCGGTGGCAACGAGCGGAGCATCGTGCGCCATGCATTCGAAGACAAACAGCGGACTTCCCTCAAAGTCAGACGAGAGCGCTGCTGCGTCGGCAGCTCGGAGAATCGCGTCGACGTCGTTACGCACACCAAGGAAGTGGACGGCCCGGTCGATGCCCAGCTCGCGAGCGTGCGCGGCCAGCGTCTGCCGCAGCGGGTCGCGGGTGCCGTCCGGCCGCATGACCGAGTCCCCGGCGATGACCAGGTGAGCGGCCGGGACTCGCTCCAGCACCAGCGCAAACGCCTCCAGCAGAACATCGATGGCCTTCTGCGGTCGGAGGACGGCGGCGGTGGCGACCAGCGGGACGGTATCGTCGATTCCGAGCTCTGAGCGGAAATCGCCGTTTGCGGAGTTGCGCGGCACGTAGGCGGTGGGCATGACCACCACCTTCTCGGCGGGGACGCCTTCCTGATCGACCATCCGTTGGGCATCGGCCGACGAGACGGCGACAAATCGCGTGGCCAACCGGCCGATGACGTGTCCGTCCGCCCAGACCCGGGCGGGATTGCCCTCATATGACCAGGTGTGCTCGTGCGCCACCAGAACCGGCACCCGGGCCAGGCGGCCGATCACGGTGCCCCACAAGTTGGAGCCGAACATGTGGGTGTGTAGGACGTCGAAGCGCTCCCGGCGCAGCAGCGCTGCCAACCCGAGCATGCGATGGCTCTGCCACCTGGTGCGTCGGCCGAGGACCAGGTACGGCACGCCCGCATCACGCAGCACACCCAGCGCGCCGTCGGTGGCCGACCGCGTCACGCACACCCACGGCTCGATCCGGTCCCGCGGAAGGCTGGCCGCCAGCCCCAGGGTGAACCGCTCTGCCCCTCCTTGCTCGCCGAGCTTGTTAATCAGGAACAGCACTCGGACGCGCTCCCTCGCCATAGGCTCGGCGATGCTACCAGCCGGGTACCGGCCATCACGGCTCAGGATGGCGCCGTTCAAGGTGCCAGTCTGGTGCCAGGAGCCACCAGTCCCGCGTTCACGGCCTGGGCTCCTCCGGCAGTCGCATTCTCGTATACGGCAATCGAGCGGACGGACAGGCTCCGGGTGCCGGAGGTGAAATACGGATCAGGATTTCCGGTGGCGGTCGCTCGGAGGGCGTAGCTGATAATGAGCCCTCCATACGTCTTCGGCAGCACCGGAGGAGGTCCGAGGATGGATTGACCGGTCACGTGAGCGGCACCGCCGTGCGGCACGTAATCCCACACCTGAAGGCGCCCGTCGATGTATTCCGACAGCGTGTTGTTTGGATAGATCACCGTGGTGTAGGTGTGGTAGCCGGCGGCCGGATCAAACGCCGACGGTTGCGCGTCCCGGCACAGCATCTGCTCGCCCGCGACGTTGGCGCGTGACGGCGTATCGAAGATCCAGGTTGGGTCGGTGACACCGATCCAACCGCCCGCCCCGGCGGGATGACACCAGGTGCCCCCGGCCCCCGCGCTCGCCCCGAAGCCCTCGAGCATGTCCAGCTCCCAGGTCCACCCGGGGTCCAGTGCCCACCAGCCCGGATCCGCCTCCCCGGTGTTAGGTGGGAACTTGGCGATGATCTGGAACACCCACTCCTGACCCTGCCCCGGCCTGAACCTAAACAGCCGATAGCCAGGCGCCGGTGTCGCAGACGGTCGCGCACCACCAGTGCTGACCGCGCCGCAGTTGTAGTTCGCCCCAGCGGCGATGTGCGGGGCGTACTGGCAGGTCAGCTTCAGCCCGGTGGGGTCGACGGTGGTCTGCGAACAGTTGAAGACCTCCATCTCATTGCTGTTGAACCCGGGGTTGTTCATGCAGTCGCCGTTGACGCGGCTCGGCCATACCGTGTTGTCCTGGCCGGGCCTGGTTCCCAGCGGTGCGCCGAACGCATCGGCATAGGCAACGCTCCATCCGCCGCGGGGTGTCGGCGGGCCGTTCGGAGTCCGGCTCACCGTCCGAGGGCCGGCGCCGGACAGGACGGAGCTGGCTGACCCCGACCCTCTGCTGTTGGTCGCCCGGACCACGACCCGGACGGTCCCTCCCAGCTCGTCCGCGGACAGAACGTACGTGTTGGCGGTGGCCTCAGGAATGTCGACGCAGGCTGTTCCGGTCGCATCGCAGTGCTGCCATTGGTAGCCGTAGGCCAGAGCGGTCGGACTCCAGGCGCCGGTGTTCGCCGTCAGGCGATCACCGGCTGCCCACGCCCCCGGGGTCGTGATGTCCGCGATTCCCGGGATAACCGTGCTCGCCGGCGAGCCGCTGGCAGCCAGAA
Source organism: uncultured Solirubrobacteraceae bacterium (assembly GCA_963753235.1). GTDB lineage: Bacteria > Actinomycetota > Thermoleophilia > Solirubrobacterales > Solirubrobacteraceae > Palsa-465. Next base: position 161,151 of record CAVWBJ010000005.1, read on the forward strand.
CCCCGCAGATGGGAAGTCCCGCGGCGACGGAGCCGAAGGTGGAGCCGGCGGAAGAGGGCGGTGGCCCGGTCCCGGTGTAAGCGCCGATCCAAGCAGGGACCGATGTCCTGACGCCCAGCGAGGTAGGGAGCCTGAGCGTGTACCAGCCAGGGGTACCGGCGCCGGGAAGGCGGAGTGGGTCGGTGACGGCGACGAGCTGGCCCGGGGCTCCCCCGGCGTCGGCATAGATCACGCCGCGGATCGGTTGGCCGGTCGCGCTGCCGGACGGAGTCAGATACATGCTCAGGCCGGCCAGCAGCCCGGGCGCGGACGGGGTGGCGCGTATCAGGCGGTCGCCACTGATCGCCGGCGTGCCGCCGGACACACCGGCGGCGGGCGCCCCGAACGCGCAGGCGAAGTTGCGGGTGCGGCCGCCGATCGGCAGGGTCGCCGCCGACGCCTGGACTGCGGAACCGGCGATGTCTCTGGCGGTCACGACGGCACGAACGGTGGCCCCGACGTCGGCGGAGGTCGCCGTGTACGTCTGCCGCGTGGCTCCGGGGATGTCAGAGCAGCCGACCTGATCATGACACCGCTGCCACTGATAGCCGTAGCCGGTGACGGGATGCCCTCGTCGACCAGCGGGCTCAAACCAGCTTCCCGTGGTACTGGTCAACGTATCGCCGACCACCCATCCACCACTCGTCGTGTCGCTGACCGTCGGCCAGGCCGACGCCTCGGGGCAGCCGTGCTGGGAGCCCACGCAGCGCGCCGGGCCGATCTGGATCCGGGCCACGTAGGGCGAGCTCAACACCAGCACCGGTGATCGTTCAGACCCGGACAGGAGGACCACGGCGACGATGGCGATGACCACGCCGAGGAACAGGATTCCCAGCGTCACGGTCCTTTGGCGGCGCCGCCGCAGGGTACGCGGGGTGGCGCGGCGCGGCGGGCTCATCATGTCTTGGCGGGACGGGCGGCCGCCAGGAACTTCGCGCTCAGGGCGCGAAGTTCCAGCACCGACATCTCACCAGTGATGAACAGTGCGCCCAGATAGGCGGTGCCGCCGGCGGCTGAGCCGACCAACCATTGGGCGGGCGACAGGTTGTCGGTGCCGACGATTATGAGGGCCAGCGCCATGGCCGCCGCCGCCACCAGGATCCGAGCGACGGACACCACCAGGGACCCTACATCGACAGCTATGAGCTGGGTGCAGAGCCAGAGGTTCGCCACAACGTAGACGATGCCGACGATGTCGTCGGCGATCGCGGCGCCCACCAGACCGGCGATGTCGATGAGGACGTACGTCGAGACGACCCCCAGCACCAAAGTCAGGAATATGACCTTGACGCGGCGCTGGGCCGCCCCGAGGTAGTTGACCGACACAGATAGCAGTGCGGCAGGGGCGGAAACAAACGCAGTGATGGAGAGAACCTGCATGACCTGGGCCGATTGCTCATAGCCATGTCCGAGCAGCAGTTCGGTGAGGGGCTTGGCCCAGACGATCATCGGCGCCAGAACGAGTCCCTGCACCACGATCAGGTAACGGAGGCCCTGGTTGAACGCGCGCGTGTCAGGTGAGCCGTCGCCCAGCGCCAGCCGCGGGGCCACGCCCCCGGAGACCGCCGTCCCCAGGTACCCCAGGACGGTCAGGATGCGGAGGACGGCATTGAAGCTGCCGGCCGCCGCGGCCCCCAGCAGACCGCCGATCAGGAGGATGTCCACCCGGGCGATCACCGTCCAGCCGAGGTCGACGACGAAGGTGGCGCCGGCATATTTGAGGACCTGCTGGGCACCCACCCGGGAGCGCGTGTGCTCGCGGCCGCCGATCTGTCTGAGCAGGCGGACCATCAGGAACATGCCGACGCCGGTGGCGACGGCGTACCCGATTGACTTGCCCAAAGCCGCCCCAGCGGCGCCCCCTCCCGCGATGACGAGGACGATGGCCGAGGAGGTTTCCGTCGAGCTCTCCACCAGCGCCATACGCAGGGTCATGGATGACTGCCGCAGGGCCAGGCCAGAAGCGGTCAGGAAGCCGAACAAAGCTTGGCCCATCACCGACAGTGCCACCCAGCGCAGCGGCCAGAACAGATGCGGATCCCCATACGCTTGAGCGATGGGCCCCGCCGCCACAAACAGCCCCACGGTTGCGAGGAGGCCGGCGGGGACCTGCAGGCGAAGTCCCAGCGCCAGGATCGCCCTCAGCTGGTGAGCGTCGCTTCGATGGTCGGCGAGATACCTGCCCACAGACATCGGCAACCCGAGCCCGGTGGGGATCACCAGCAGTCCGGCGATGTTCACCGCCAACGCGTACTGCCCATAGCCGGAGGCACCGAGCGCACGGACGAGAAACAGCGTGAGCGCCCCGGTGAAGACGACGCCGGCCATGTTGCTCATGAACTGCAGGAGGGTGTTTCGAGCTGCTCCTGCGTCGGAAATCCGGCGCTCAGCCACGCTCGCATCCGGACCAGGAGCGCCACCGTCCGGCACCGTCCGTCGGTTCTGACTGGGTCGGGTGCTGGCGATCACCGTCGCTCGCCCCTCTCAGCTACCGCGCTGAGCTCCTTCGGTCCCGACGGCGTGGCCGCGGTGGCGCTGTGGGGGGGTGGGAGAGGCCGCATCGTCGCGGCTGGGTGGGAGAGGTTGAGCATGGTGATGAGCCGACGTCGCGCGAGCCCTGCTGCGCGGTGTCACCTCAGCCCCTGCGCCCGCGCCTCGCCCTGCGCCACGGCCAGCAGGGGGAACGGCAATGCCAGGATCAGCCAGAGTAGCTTCAGAGGTGTGGCAGTGATGAAGAACGCGCCGACCAGTTCGGCGATGACGGCCAGTGCCACGCATCGTGACATCAGCTCGGCCCCAGCATCTCCCAACCTCTCGTAGATGTGGCTGGCCCTGAGGGCCGACGCAACCGAACCGACCACGATGACCAGGAACGCGACCAACCCGGGAATACCGAGGTCGGCCAAGAGCTCAAGGTAGGTGTTGTGGACTGGCTTCGGCTTCTGGCTGATGATGTATTGCCCGGCGGATACGTTGTCCACCTGTTGGAGATAGTCCACCGAGACCGACGAGAAGTTCCCGGCGCCCGCGCCGCCGATGGGGTGGGATTCAAAGACCCGCAGGCCGACTTTCCACAGGTCGCTCCTCCCGGTGGAACCCGTACCGCTGAGGTGGCTGGATGCCGCTCGAGGCGCCAGGGTGGTGAGGTAGACCGTCATCGCCGCCCCGGCCACCACCAGGATCGCAAGTGCCTTACCGCGCCAGCGGCCGCCGAACACGACGCCCGCGGCCACTCCACAGCCGAGGGCAACCAGCCCGCCGCGGGATCCGGCGTTGATCACTCCGAGCGCCAAGAACAGCACTCCCAGCGGCCCCCATCGCCGGAGCAGCGAGTCCCGCGGTAGGCAGGCCAGCAGACCGACGAGGAGGATCAGCGCCACTGAGAGGAGCGTTCCTTCGGTGTCCGCATCACCCAGCGCGCCGGTCTGGCGTGACCCAGACTGGCCGAATCCGATCAACGCCGACACGAAGGCGCCGAGCACGAACGCGCCGAGGATCCATAGGAAGTGCTCCCGCTTCCGGATCGAGTAGAAGATGATCGGAAACAGGGTCATGTCCAGGACCAATTGGTAGGTGGAGGTAACCGCCACTCCGCGGCTGTCGGCCCAGACGACGCTGACGGCCGACCAGGTGGCGAGCACGACGGCAGCCGCGGTGACCTCCGGCTGAGCCTGAGACAGAGGTTGCGCATCCGGGGCCGGACGGAGCGACTTGGCGGCGAACCAGGACACGAACAGGAGCAGCCCGGCGACTTTCGCTCCACTCAACGCTGTCCCGCCCTTGGTGACTGCATTGAGCCAGGCCAAAAATGTGAACAGGAACAGGCCCAGCGTGACGTTGGCCAGGACCGCGGCCGCGAAGGCGATGCCCAGCGGGATCATGAGGCCGTACTTAGGGTTGACCCCGGCGACGATCCCGGTGGCCAGGCACACCACCGTCACCAGGCCGAGCCAGAACGGGCTCCGGCCGTCCTGAGGCCACAACCAACCCCTGGCGGGGCGACCCGTGGGGACGCGAAGAGCCGTGTTGGTCAGGAAGGGCATGTCACCGGATCGCCAGTCAGCGAGAGGCCGACGCGCGTCCTAGGCCACTGCGTCGCGCTCGCCATGCTCCTGGGGCTGGGCGCGCGGTGGCTGGGAGCGATCGCTGCGCGCGTAGTAAGGCGTGCCGCGCGGTGCGGGCTGACCAACCAGGACGATGCCTGTCGGGAACGTTTGCTGTTCCACGAGGATGTCGCGCAGCTCCCACAGCTTGCTGAGCCTCGACGAGCCGTGCCGAGCGATGACCAGCACGTCGTCGGCCAGCCTGGCCAGCGGGAGCGCGTCGCTCACCGCGGTGAGCGGGGGAGAGTCGATAACCACGAAGTCACTGAGCGCCTTCACCTGCCGGATCAGGTTCTCGGCCGCGGGCAGCGACAGCATGTCAGCCAGATCGTCGTCCGGTCGCCGGAGCGCGAGCACACCGACCGACGCATTGCCGATATTTGCGACGGCCAGCGCCTCACCGACGTCTGCCTCACCCGCCAGGACGTCGTCGATGCCGTACTGGACCTCCAGGTTCAGCGCCTGCGCGATCGACGGTCGGCGCAGGTCCGCCTCCATGAGGATCACGCCGGCTCGTCCGTGCGCCAAAGCGGCCGCCAAGTTGATAGCTGACGTCGTCTTGCCCTCCGCCGGTGCGGAGCCGGTGACCAAAATCGCCCGTGTCTCGCCGTCCGCCCGCGCGCTGAGGATGGTGCGGAGCGTCCGGTAACCCTCGGCGGCGCTGAACGTGAGCTCCTGCGGCAGAATCGGGCGCCGGGCCTTGGATCGCCGTTGGCGAGGAATCCGGGCCAGGACCGGGACGTTGAAGATCTCGCGCGCCTGGTCCTCTCGTCGCAGCCGCGGATCCAGCGCGTCGAATCCGAACGCAGCGATGATCCCCAGGACCAGGCCACCGATCAGCGCGGCGGCAAGGGCGAGCTTCGTCTTGGGCGACGAGGGAGCGATCGGCCGGTCCGCCAGCGCCTGAATGGTGATCGTCGGATCGGGGCTGTTCGCCAGCTGCTGAAGCTGCGCGTACTGGTCTCCCAGCGTGCCCGGACCGGTCTGCTGCGATGCCGGCAGGCCCTTGGTCTGGGCTTTGAGCGTGGGCAGCTGGGCGTTGACCGCTGCGTGGAGAGCGGCGGCTCGGGTGGCGACGACCTGCTTGGCCCACTCGTTCGCGATGGCCTGGGCTTGCGCGGCTGTGGGAGCGGTGGCCTGGACGCCGACCAGATCGCTGTTGCCAATCGCGTTCGCGGTGACGTTCGACATGAGATCGTTGGCCGACATGTGGAGGTGCAGCGCCCTCACTACCTGTGTTGCCACCTGCTGGGTCGTGATCAGGCTGGCGGCGGTCTCCATGTCACGCGTGGGGTCGCTGGACTGGTGGACCACGGGAAGACCCAGCAGGGTGGAGTTGGTGGTCGGCACCGGCGCCACCAGCATCTCCGCCTGAGCTGAATACTGCTTGGGGGCGGTCGCCACGTAGACCGCGGCCCCCAGAACGGCGATGACCACACAGGAGAGGACGAGCCGCCAATGCTCAAGAATCGTCCGGTAGTAACGCGTGAACGCTCGAGATTCGGCGCGCCCAGAAGTGCGCGGGGCCTGTCGGGAGTTTGGATCCAAGTACACGTGATTATCCCAGGTTGCGGCCCATCGGCCGGTCGAATGAGGGCAGAACTAACGAAAGACTCATGGGGCGGCTAGAGGCACGGCGGAGGCCCGAACGAACCGACCGCGGCGGCCGCGATCACCGATCGTCCTCAGACACCGGCGAATGCCTCGGCGGGCGGCCAGATCCGGCTGGCGCGGATGCGCCGGATGGTGCCGGCAGCCTTGAGACGGAATCTCCATATGTGGTCCTCGTGGTAGATCCCGACCCGCGGCCAGCGGTGGGCGCCGTCGCGGCGCAGGCTGCTGGAGAGGCCGGCCGCGGCCACATAGCCCGCGGCGGCCGTGGCCTCGGCGACCCTTCGATCCACGTCTCCGTACGGATATGCCAGCGTATGGCAGGTCGTTCCCAGCTCGGCGCTGCACTCCTGACGTGAGACGTCCAGCTCCCGGTACAGCGTCTCGTCAGACAGCTGCGTGAGGTGGGGATGGGTGCGGGTGTGCGACCCGACCTCCCAGCCGCGCCCGGCGAGGAAGCGGAGATCGCCCCAACTCATTCCGGCGAGCTCGGAGGCGCTCGGGGTGTCCACCCACATGTCGATCCCGCTCCACTCCAGGCGTCCGCGCGTAGCGGACATGTAGCCGGTGGGAGCGAAGACCGTTGCCGGCAGCCCCAGCTTGGACAGGATCGGGTAGGCGTGCTCCAGTACTGAGAGGAACGCATCGTCGAAGGTGACCGCCAGCGTGCGCCGCCAGATCGGCCGGGTGACCGCCTCGTGAAACGTGCTGCCACGCCAACCGGCTCGGACCAGCATGGTCAGTTGGGCCTCAAGCGCCCGCGGCGTGACCGAGATGTCCGCAGCCCACGTCGGGCTCACAGCGTGATAGCAGAGGACCAGGACGTCGTTGACCGGGCGGCCTCCGGAGAGGCTCCCGGGGTGGCGCGGCGTCACTTATCCGTCTCGCAAAGCGCTGAGTCCCGCAGACGGAGCACCTCGGCAACGGTGAGGAGCATGATGCGCAGGTCAAACCACAACGACCAGTTCTCGATGTAGTAGTTGTCCCACTCCACACGGTCGGCGATCGACGTCTGCCCGCGCAGGCCGTTGACCTGGGCCCAGCCGGTAATGCCGGACTTGACGCGATGCCGGTCGCCGTAGTGATCGATTTCGGCCTCGAAGCGGGCCACGAACTCCGGACGCTCCGGGCGCGGACCGACCAGGCTCATCTCCCCGCGGAGTACGTTGAGCAGCTGCGGGAGTTCGTCCAGCGACGTGTCGCGCAGCCAACGTCCGATCCGCGTTCTCCGGTCCATGCCTTCCACGCCACCGGGGGCGCAACCCTCCGGTGGGATGAAACCATCGGCGGGGTCGTCCTGTCTCATCGTCCGGAACTTGAGGACGTCGAACTCGCGCCCATCGCGGCCGACGCGCCGCTGACGAAATAGCACCGGACCCGGGGACGAGAGCCGCACGGCAAGCGCGATCAGGCCCATCAGCGGAGCAACGGCGAGGAGGGCGGCGGCGCCCACCAGCCGATCCACGGTGTGCTTGATCCCGAACTGCCAACTGCGGGGATCGGTCCGGCGGAGCGAGAGCAGGGGCAATCCGCCCACATGGTCCAGGGCAACCCGCTCGTTCATGGCCTCGTACATGCGCGGCACCAGCGAAACCTCGATGCCGAGCGCCTGGCACTCCTTGACCTTGTCGACGAGGACGTGGTCAGGCTCCGTCGTAAACGCGAGGATGACATGACGGGCGCCGGTATCGGTAATTGCCTCCGTCAGGTCACCCGGACCGCCCAGCACCGGAACGAGCGGCGTTCGCACGTTGTCCTGCCTCGGCATCGGGGTGGTGTCCAAAAAGCCGACGGGCCGCAGGCCGTATCCGGGATCGGCGAACAGCCGCATGGCCAGCCGCACCCCGACGACGCCCGCTCCCACAATCAGCGTTGGCGTGGCCACGGCGCCGCTCACCAGGGCGTATCGGCGATAGGACAGCAGCGCCACCCGGGCAACCCCGACCGCGACCACGGCCACCAGCCACAGACGGACGGCAAAGGTCACGGGATGTGCGCTGTGGATGATGGACCCCACGGCCACGGTCGCCACCGTGGACAGGGAGATGACGCCGAGCACGTGGACAACCGCGTCGAGCGCCGACACCCGGAGTCGTTCATCCGGGTTGCGCCCCGCGCAGAACAGCGCCAGCGTCAGGAGGGGGAAGGCAGCTGCCAGCCAGCGATCCGCACGGGCGTCCGCCGAGCCGGAGGCCACCAGGGCGATGCTGGAAGCGGTGCACAGCATGACGGCGTCGGCGAGGAGGCGGACGCGCGCCCAGGTGCGGGAATCGAAGATCTGCGCCTCGCGACCTTCGAATGGACGGCGAGTCGGCGCCAGCGGCGGCGCGTCGATGTCAGGCACTGGCGCCAGTACGTCAGGCGCTGCGGTCAGCTTCGGCGCCGCCACGTCCGAGACGGCCGTCGCCCCAGCCGCCGCAACCTCCGCGGTGGCGAGCGGCGCCAGCGCTGCTGCCCCGTCGGCCGAGCCCCCGACGGAAGCGGTCTGCAGCACCGTTCCGTTGAGCGTGAGCTCCTGGCCGTCCATCCGTGGATCCACTGAGATTTTCAGCTTCGATGACAATCTCCCTCGCATCCGCGAGTCCCCCTTGACTTTTTCGCCCCTGCGCAACTTGATGCCCCGGACCCGACTTCACATACCCCGATGCCCCGGTGCCGCCTAGGCACTGAATGAAATATAGCCCTTAAACGCAATGGCTAAGCAGAAGTTGGCATGGCTGGTTAAAGAAATTACGGAAAGCGCGGTTCGTACGGAAAGCGCGGTTCGCTTGACCCGTCCCTACAATGTTGCCGGGCGGTGCGGTCGGGTCCGACGGATCGGATTGGTCCGCATCATGATCTTGGGCAAGGAACCGAAAGAAGGGGCGACGTGATGGCTATCGGGGCGCGAGGTCTGCGAAAGGCCGGGAGGTCTCGGCTGGGCGACGGTCCGCCGGCCGTGGTGCTGGGGGGCGGACTGACCGGACTTTCTGCCTCACGGAGCCTGGCTGCTGCCGGGATCCCGGTCTATCTGCTTGACCGCCGTTCCTCGCCCGCACGCGCCTCCAGAGCGGTGACCACATTCGTCGACGTCGGCACCGACGAGCCTCAGGAGCGGATGCTGGAATGGCTCTGCAGCGCCGACTTTGAGACCGTGGTGCTTCCTGCCTCCGACGACGGGGTGGAGCTCGTCGCCCGCAACCGCGCGCAGCTAGTGGCTCGCGGGCATCACCCGGCGGAGGGCAACGATGAGGTCCTGCTGGCCATGCTCAACAAGGTTCAGACCTACGACTTGGCCCGGCGGCACGGCATCCCCGCTCCGCGGATCATCCGCCTGATCGACGAGCGGGGGCTGGAGGCCGCCATTGACGAGCTCGAGTTCCCGTGTGTGCTGAAGCCCGACCAGTCGCATCTGTTCGCGCGGAGCGGCGGTGGTGGGGCCAAGGTGCTGATGATCAACGACGCCGACGAGCTCCGTCGGGACTTCGCCCGCTTCTCCGCCCTGGGCGTGGAGATGTTCGTCACCGAGGTCATCTACGGCGAATCGGACGAGTTTGTCTCGTACTACGGCTATCTGGACGAGCGGGGGGAGAACCTGGTCAACTTCACCAAGCGCAAGATCCGCCAGTGCCCGCCCGGCTTCGGGATCGGCACATACCACGAGACCACCCGCGACCCTGACGTGGCCGCCGCCGGTCTCCGCTTCCTGCGGGCGGTCGGCATGCGCGGGCTGGGGAACATCGAATTCAAACGAGATTCCCGCAGCGGTGAGCTCATCCTGATCGAGTGCAACCCGCGGTTCACGCTTTCCAACGAGCTGGCCCGCGTCGCCGGAGTCGACTTGGCCCTGCTGTCGTATAACCGAGCGTTGCTCCGGCCGGCGGCTCCGGTCGTCGACTACCGCGTGGGCCTTCATCTGTGGGATCCGGCGCGGGATATCGGGGCCCTGCCCGCCTACCGCCGACAGGGCGAGATGACCAGCCTGAGCTGGGCCAGGTCGCTCGTGCACCGACAGGTGTTCCCGGCGTTCCGACTCGACGACCCGGGACCGGCCATCGTGCGCGCTGTCGGGATGATCCGCAATGGCTCCGCCTCCGCCGCGGGGCGCAACCAGGCACCGTCCACCGCCTCAGCCCCGTCGACAGGATCGGCAGCCTCGGCGGGCTCCGGGTCCCACCGAGCTCCGGCGCCGGCGGCTCGTGGGTTCGACCGAGCCCTGGATCGCCTGGCCGACAGCGGCGGGGGTCCCGGGCGGGCAGTGGCCGCCCGGCTTGATCTGACGCGCTCCTCCGGTATCGGCCCGGTCGCTCGCCGCGTGCGCGCGGAGCGTCGCTTCTCTGGGCTCGGTGCGGCGGCCAGGGATCGTCTGTATGACGAGATCTGGGCCTCCGCTGCCGAACAGTGCGGAGCCCGAGTGGTAAAGCTGGCGCCAGGGCTACTCGAGCTGCGGAGCGACGGAGCTCGCACGCGCGTCCATCATCAGTACGTCGCGCTCGATGATGCAGCCACGCTCCAAGTGGCGCTGGACAAGACTGTGGGGCACCGCCTGATGGCTGAGGCCGGCGTGCCTCACGCCGACTTCCTGGAGTGGCGTCTGGATGACCCGGATCCGGCTGCGGAGTTCCTGGCCAGATCGATCGGTCCATGTGTAGTAAAACCGGCCGCCGGGACGGGCGGCGGCCATGGGGTGGTCCCGGGCGTCCAGACTCCCGAGGACCTTCGGCGGGCGCGCTGGCACGCTGGACGGGGCGGCGACCGGCTGTTGATCGAGCGCCAGATTGATGGGGCGGTCTACCGCCTGCTGCTGCTTGACGGTGATCTCCTTGACGTGGTGCGGAGCGTCCCCGCCAATGTCATCGGCGATGGTGGCTCGACGATCGAGGAGCTCATCTCTCAGGAGAACGACCGTCGCGTCGCCGCCGGCGGCGCAGCTGGGTTGTCGCTGCTTGGCCTCAACCTCGACACGATGCTGACCCTACGTCGCGCGGGTGTGACGCTGTCGTCTGTTCTGCCGGATGGCCACCGCCTGCCCCTGCGGGTCGCGACCAACGGCAACGCAGCGCGCGACAACGAGACCTGGACCGGCGAGATTTCAGCCTCGGTCGTCGATGCCGCCCGCGCCGCCGTGAGCGCCGTGGGCCTGCGGCTGGCGGGAGTGGATGTGCTCACCACCGATATCAGCCGGCCGTTGCTGGAGACCGGGGGGGTGGTGAGCGAGGTCAACGGCGGTCCCGGGCTCCATCATCATTACCTGGTGGCCGATCGGGACCGAGCGACGCCGGTGGCGGTGCCGGTCCTGGAGAAGCTGCTATCAGCGGTCAGTCAGGCCGAGTTACTGGCCGAACACCAGTAGCCTGAGGCGCGAACAACCGGACCGGCTGCACGCCGGTGGCGGCCGCGCCGTTCATGCCGCCGCCCGCGGGGCCGATGGTTCCACCTTGAGCCGCGGGAGCCCGGCCGTGACCGCTCGCGATGGCACGCGGGCGCCGTCGAGGTGAGGGCTTCCGTGGCGCTGGATCCGGCGACCGAGCCGCCCAGGGCGACGAAGGAGGCGAGCGTGGCGGACGAGGTACCGCGGTCCCGAAAGGTCCCGTGACTGGTCTTGATGGTGGCGGTGTACGCCGGAATCAGCGCCGATGTCTGAAAACTGGTGCCGCCGGCCGACTCATAGCAGTCGACGTCCTGATCGGCGGCGAGCGCGCGGTCGAGGTGTTCGGTCCCGGTCACCGTCCCGGCAGCGGACGTGATGGTGAAGGTGGCGGAGATGCTGGTCACCGGCCCGACGGCGATCAGGTCGTCTGAGGACACGGGGCGCAGCTGATAGGAGATCGTTCCCGTCTCCCGGTAGGCGCCGGGATACGGACCGGCGGCGGTGCCGGCGAAACTGAAGTTAGAGCTCGCCGGGCCGCCGGAGTAGCATGCCCCAGGAACGAAGTACGAGGGGCCACCCAGCGCGGAGGTGAGCGTTTCGCCGGTCAGTCGACGCGCCGGTTGGGCGGCATTGGAGATCGCTGGGAGTGCGAGTAGTCCGATCGACACCGCCGCTGCGGCAACCGCCGGCCGCAGCGCCGTGGTCAGGCGAATCGCCCCAATCGCCCGAAGTTCGCGCACTTGCGGAAGAGTAGCGCTTCGGCCAGCTGAAGCTGTGCAAAAGCATCCCAGAGCCGGCCACTCACGGTTCGGCCGCCCGGATGGCGCGCCGGCACGCACTTTGTACGCCGGGCCAATGCGGGATCGCCGGGTGAGGTCGATGATGGTGCCCATGATCACACTCAGCCGATCCTCAAAGGTTCTTCTGGTGGCCGACCTCCGAGGCGACCCCCCGGTGCCGGGCGCCGGCGGAAGCGTCCGCCGGTACCGCCTGGCGCGGCTCCGCGTGGCCCCGCCGTCGCCGGGCGCGTCCGCCGGGCCGGGCCACCCCAGTCACGTCCGCCCCTAAAAATCCTCAGGGCCTCGATGCGGGTGGCCCCGAGCGCTACGCTTCCGGTATGGAAACGCATCTGGAGCCGCACCGCTCCCGTTCGCCGGTGCTCCGCAGGGCAGCCGCTGGGATAGTGCTGATTGTGGCGGCCGCGCTGGCCCTCAAGCTGGCGATCGGCTTTGTCATCGCGATCTTCTGGACGGTCGTTGCCGTCGTCGTGGTCGTCGCGATCCTCTGGGCGCTCAAGACTCTGCTCTGGTAAGGCACGCCTGATGGCCGGCACGGGTCTGCTCGTCATCATGCTCTTTTTCGGCCTCGCGGGAGGAGTGGTGGGGCGGATCAAAGGCAGCTCGTTCTTCATCTGGTTCCTCGTCTCCGGGGCGATCCCGTTCTTCGGGCTCCTGGCCGCCGTTTGTTATCGCTGGGACAACCGCGAGCTCCGCCGTCAGTGCCCCTCGTGCCGACGGGTTCTCAAGCTTCACGACACCGTGTGCATGGTCTGCGGGGCAGAGCTCGACTTTCCTGACCAGGCCATCGTCTCGCAGGCGGGGGCCCGCCGGCGAGCTGCCTGACCCCGGTCCGGCGCGGGCCGGAGCCCGAAAATGGGCTGGTAGACTCGGATTTCCCGCGGGTGCGCGGATCCGTGATGCACCCCAGAGCCCACTTGCCGAAGGAGGCGAGCCCCCCATGCGCGCAGTCGACGCCCTGATGGAGTGCCTGAAGGCCGAAGGCGTCGAGGTCGTATTCGGGCTTCCGGGCGGCGCCAACCTTCCCACCTACGACGCCTTCTATGACGCCGGGATCCGGCACATCCTGGTCCGCCATGAGGCCGGGGGCGGGCACGCTGCCGAGGGATACGCGAAGGCGACCGGAAAGGTGGGGGTGTCCATGGCCACCAGCGGTCCCGGGGCCACCAACCTGATCACCCCCATCTGCGACGCCATGATGGACTCGGTGCCGGTGGTGTTCATCACCGGCCAGGTGCGGACCGAGCTACTCGGCACCGACGGCTTCCAGGAGGCGGACACGATCGGGATCACGATGCCGATCGTGAAGCACAGCTTCCTCATCCAGCACCCGCTCGAGATCCCGCGGTCGATCCACGAGGCCTTCCACATCGCCCGGAGCGGGCGTCCCGGGCCGGTCGTCGTTGACATCCCGCAGGACTACAGCCGGGCCGACATCCCATACGAGCCGGTGACCGATGTTCACCTCCCGGGCTATCAGCCGACGATCGAAGGCAATCAAAAGCAGATCCGCCTGGCGGCCAAGGCTCTGGCCAACGCGCGGCGCCCGGTCATCTACGCCGGCGGCGGGGTGGTCGGCGGCAACGCGTCCGAGGAGCTGACCGAGCTGGCGACCGCGGATCGCTTCCCGGTGACCTGCACGGTCAACGGGCTGGGGGGCTTTCCGGCGCCGCATGATCAGTGGCTCGGGATGCTGGGCATGCATGGGACGCGCGCGGCGAACTACGCCATGGACGAGGCGGATCTGATCGTCGCCGTCGGGGCCCGGTTCGACGATCGCGTGACGGGCAAGCTGTCGGAGTTCGCGCCGCGGGCGAAGTTCGTCCACATCGACATCGACCCCGCGGAGATCTCCAAGAATGTCCCCGCGCACATCCCGATCGTGGGCGACGCCAAGAACATCCTGCCGCGGCTGACCGCGGAATACCGGGCCCTGGCACCTGAGCCGGGGCGGTTGGAGGAATGGTGGTCGAGGATCCAGGTCTGGCAGGAGCGCCACCCGCTCGCCTACGCCGACTCGGCTGACTCGGAGATCAAGCCGCAGTACATGATCCAGGCCCTGTACGAGGCGACCGGTGGCAACGCGATCGTCACCAGCGACGTCGGCCAGCATCAGATGTGGACAGCCCAGTACTTCCACTTTGCCCAACCGCGCCGCTGGATCAATTCCGGTGGGCTCGGCACGATGGGCTTCGGCCTGCCGGCGGCGATGGGGGCGAAGGTCGGCTGCCCGGAGGAGACGGTGGTGTGCGTCAGCGGCGACGGTTCTGTCCAGATGAACATCCAGGAGCTCGCCACCTGCGCCGAGGAGGGCATCGACATCAAGGTGTTCGTGATGAACAACGGCTACCTCGGGATGGTCCGCCAGTGGCAGGAGCTGTTCTGGGAGAAGCGCTACAGCCAGGTGGAGACTGGGCGCTGGCCGGATCTGGTCAAGCTGGCCGAGGGTTACGGCGCTACCGGAATCCGACTTCAGGACAAGCGGACGCTGGTTGAGGACATCCGCGCCGCGCTCGCCACCGAGGGTCCCGTGCTCGTCGACGTCCGGGTGACGCGCCAGGAGAACACGTATCCGATGATCCCAGCCGGGCAGCCGGCGCGAAACATGGTGGGGTGAGCTCTATGGGCGAGCCGGCCACCAAGGAGATCCTGTCGCTCGACGAGCTGGAGGTCGCGGGCGGGCTGCGCACTGGGCGCAAGCACATTCTGTCGATCCTGGTTGAGAACAAACCCGGTGTGCTCACCCGGATCGCGGGGCTGTTCGCGCGCCGGGGGTTCAACATTGACACGCTGGCCGTAGGTCCGACGGATGACGAGAAGATCTCCCGGGTGACGCTCACCCTCGACGGGGCCGTGCATCCAATCGACCAGGTCACCAAGCAGCTGCACAAGCTGGTCAACGTGCTCAAGATCCGCGATCTGGAGCCGAATGAGGCCCTGGCCCGTGAGCTGGCGATCTTCAAGGTCTCGGCCGACGGGCCGGCCCGCGCCGAGGTGATGCAGCTCTGCGAGATCTTCCGCGCGAAGATCGTCGACGTGAACAAGCGGTCGGTGATCGTCGAGGTGACTGGAACCTACGATAAGGTCGACGCGTTTGAGCGGCTGATCCGCCCATTCGGGCTGATCGAGATGGCCCGGACCGGTGAGATCGCTATCGCCCGCGGCCGCGGCGAGACCTGATCGAGATCTCCGAGGGGCACAGGGGCGCCCTTGTCGGCGACCGGGGGATGTGATAAACATGCCCGCCATCGGCGTCGCTGGGATGCACGCTGGGGTTTCAGTTTGGGGGTTGATCTTGCCGTTCGACGAGACAGTGGTTGGCGGGCCGGCGGCCGAGTGCAGCCGGCCTCTCGAGGCCTGCCGAGCTGCTTGGGCGCAGGAGGGCGACCATGCCGTCGCTTGAGGTCACAGCGGCCGCGCACGAGCTAGACCACCTGGAGGCGCTGGAGACCGAGGCCATCCACGTGATGCGCGAGGTGGCGGCAGAGTTCGAGCGACCGGTCCTGTTGTTCAGCGGAGGCAAGGACTCGATCGTCCTGCTGCGCTTGGCCGAGCGGGCGTTTCGCCCCGGGCGCTTTCCATTTCCGATCATGCACATCGACACCGGCCATAACTTCCCTGAGGTGATCGCCTATCGCGATCGCTGTGTGAAGCGCCTCGGCGAGCGGTTGATCGTTGCCAGCGTGCAGGAGTCGATCGATCGCGGGCGCGTGGTGGAGGAATATGCCCCGCCCCACCCGCGGGCTTCGCGCAACCAACTCCAGACGGTGACGCTGCTCGACGCCATCGCAGAGCATGGCTTCGACGCCGCGTTCGGAGGGGCCCGGCGGGACGAGGAGCGCGCACGGGCCAAGGAGCGCATCTTCTCCTTCCGCGACGATTTCGGTCAGTGGGACCCGAAGGACCAACGCCCGGAGCTGTGGAATCTGTACAACGGCCGGATCCACAAAGGAGAGCACGTGCGCGTGTTCCCCCTGTCCAACTGGACCGAACTCGACGTCTGGGCCTACATCGCGAAGGAGCGACTTGAGCTTCCTTCGCTGTACTTCGCACATGAACGCGAGGTGTTCAGTCGCGATGGCATGCTCTACGCCGTCAATCCGTTCGTGCAACAGCGCGAAGGAGAGGTGGCCTTCCGTGAGATGGTCCGCTACCGCACGGTCGGGGACATGACCTGCACCGGCGCGGTCCGCTCGACCGCGCAGCAGCTGCACGAGGTGATCGATGAGATCGCGGCCACCCAGGTCACCGAACGGGGCCAGACCCGAGCCGATGACCGCGCCACCGAAGCGGCGATGGAAGACCGCAAGCGCGAGGGCTATTTCTGATGGCGGTGACGGGGGCCACCCAGAATGGCGAGCCCGCTGCGATGGGGACCGGCAGCGGGGCGATCCTGCGGCTGGTGATCAGCGGGTCGGTCGATGATGGCAAGAGCACGCTCATCGGTCGGCTGCTCTACGACTCCAAGCTGATTCTGGCCGACCAGCTGGAGGCGCTGCGGGCGGTCTCGGCGCGCCGGGCCGGCGAGGGAGCGATGGACCTCTCGCTGCTGACCGATGGCTTGCGCGCGGAACGTGAGCAGGGCATCACCATCGATGTCGCCTACCGCTACTTCCAGACGGAGCAGCGGAAGTTCATCATCGCCGACACCCCAGGCCACGAGCAGTACACCCGCAACATGGTGACCGGCGCCTCCACCGCCGATCTGGCTGTGATCGTGGTCGATGCTCGCCAGGGCGTCGTCGAGCAGACCCGTCGGCACGCCTTCATCGCCTCTCTGCTTGGAATCCGCCACCTGGTGGTGTGCGTGAACAAGATGGACCTGGTCGGCTACGACGAAGCCGTGTTCTACGCCATTGAGCACGATTTCCGCGAGTTCGGTGCCAGGCTTGAGGTCACCGACGTGGCGTTCATCCCGATTTCGGCTCTACTCGGCGACAACGTCGTCGAACGCTCCTTGCAGATGCCGTGGTACGAAGGATCGGCGCTTCTGTACCACCTTGAGCACGTCCACATCGCGTCCGATCGCAATCTGATCGACTGCCGCTTCCCGGTGCAGTGGGTCCTGCGGCCCGGCGCCGCCGCCGAAGATCCCGATTACCGCGGCTACTCCGGACAGATCGCTGCCGGCATCTTCCGTCCCGGCGACCCGGTAGTCGTTCTGCCTGGAGGCGCCGAGTCCCGCATCACCTCCATCGACACGCTCGACGGTCCGATTGATGAGGCGTACGCCCCGATGTCGGTCACGCTACGTCTCGACGACGACATCGATATATCGCGCGGCGACGTCATCTGTCGCCCGCACAACCGTCCCACGGTCGACCGCGACGTGGAGGCCATCGTCTGTTGGATGACCGAGCGCCCACTGGCGGAGGGCGCGCGTTACGCGATCAAGCACACCGCCCGGAGCGCCCGCGCTGTCGTGGAGCGACTCCGGTATCAGATCGATGTCAACACGCTGCATCGTGACGAGGGGGTCGACCGGCTTGGGCTCAACCAGATCGGACGGGTCAAGCTCCGCACCAGCGTCCCGCTGATCTTCGACGAGTACCGGCGGAACCGTGCCACCGGGAGCTTCATCCTGGTCGACGAAACGACGAACCAGACCGTCGGCGCCGGGATGATCATCGAGCCTCATATCAAAGAGGCCGAACGCGCCAGCCAGATCACCTGGTACCAGAGCAAGCTCACCCGTCCGACCCGGTGGGAACTGATCAAGCATCAGGGAGCCACGGTCTGGCTGACCGGCCTCTCGGCCTCCGGCAAATCGACGATTGCGGCCGCACTGGAGGAACGGATCGCCCGCGAGGGTCAGCCCGCATACCTGCTGGACGGCGACAATCTGCGCCACGGGCTCTGCAGTGACCTCGGATTCGCCGCCGAAGACCGTGCCGAGAACGTCCGGCGCGTCGCCGAGGTGGCCCGCCTGTTCGCCGATGCCGGAATCGTCGCCATCGCCAGCCTGATCAGCCCCTACGCTGCCGACCGGGAGCAGGCTCGGCGGATCCATGCCGACTCCGGGATCGAGTTCTTGGAGGTGTTCGTCAACACGCCGCTGTCTGAGTGCGAGCGCCGCGACCCGAAGGGTCTGTATTTGCGCGCACGGCAGGGTGCGATCACCGGTTTCACCGGCATCGATGCTCCCTACGAGGAGCCGCACCAGCCTGACGTCGAGCTCCGACCGGTGGAGCGCGGGCTTGACGAGTTGGTCGACATGCTCGTGGCCGCCCTGCGGGCCCGGGGCCTCCTTGGCGGTGGGAGCGTCTAAGACCGAGGCGGGGGCCGACGCGCCGTACCCGCTGGTAGGGTTCGCCCGCACATGACCAGCGCTCCTTCCTACGTGTTTGTGCTCGGGACCGGGCGGTGCGGGTCAACTCTTACCGAGGAGATCCTGTGTCGCCACCCCGACGTGGGGTTCATCTCCAATCTCGATGACCGACTGCAACTGCCCGTCGGCGCCACCCGGATGAACAGCCGGCTATACCGCCGGCTGCCCGCCGCAGTTGCCGACAATCGGTTCGGAAAGCTTGGTCCGGCTGAGGCCTACCACACCCTGAGCCGAGAGGTGTCTCCGATCCTCAGCTCTCCGTTTCGCGATCTCCAAGCCAGGGATGCCAGCCCGTGGCTGGCCGGCCGCCTCCAGGCGTTCTTCGCTGATCGCGCGGCGGCACAGAACACCAGCACCTTTCTCCACAAGTTCACCGGATGGCCGCGAGCGGCCTTCCTGCACGCCGTGTTCCCGTCGGCGCGCTTCGTCCACGTGGTGCGTGATGGCCGCGCGGTGGCCAATTCCTGGCTGCAGATGGCCTGGTGGCTGGGCTTCGGTGGCCCGGAGCGGTGGCAATGGGGCCCGCTGCCCCCTGAGTTGGCCGCTGTGTGGGAGAACTCTGGACGCTCGTTCGCGGTGCTGGCTGCGCTGCTGTGGCGAATGCTCATCGACGCCTTCGACCGCGCGCGCGCCGAAGTGCCGAAGGAGCAGTGGCTAGAGATCCGCTATGAGGACATCACGGCCCAGCCACGGGAGGCGTTCGATGCGATGCTGCGCTTCTCCGGGTTGGAATGGAACGGTGAGTTCGAGCGGGGCCTCAGCCGGCATCGGCTGAGCACCTCGCGGGTGGATGCCTTCCGCCGTGATCTGGACCCGGAGGAAGTGGCCGATATGACCGCGGCCATTGCTCCGACGCTGGAAGCCCACGGTTACCCTGTCGCTGCGGACTGAAGCGGGCGCTCCGGCCGTCTCTCGGTGAGCCCGAGCCGCGGGCGCATGGCCGCGGCGATCTTGGCGGCGACGCGCGACCAGGTGAAGTTGGCGAGCGTATGTTCCCGCCCCGCGCGACCCAATGCCCGTCGCAGCGACCGGTCGAGCGCGACGCGCAGCAACGCATCGCCGAGCGCGTCGACGTCCCCGGGTGAGACCAGGAACCCGGTTCGGCCGTCGAGAACTCGGTCACCGATGTCCCCGGCGGTGGTGGCGACGACCGGCAGACCCCACGCCGATGCATCCGAATAAGCGATCCCCGCGGGCTCGTGAAATGCCGGCAGGCAGAACAGCGACGCGGCTGCGAAATACCGGGGCAAATCCTGGGGAGTGACTTGACCGACATACCGTACTCCGGGTGGGGGGTGACCCCCGGGGGTGCACCCGACGACTGTCAGTGTCGCAGACGGAATCCTGCCGCGTACTCGTTGGAACGCTTGCAACAGGTCGGGCCCCCCCTTCCGCTCCCAATCCCGGCCCACAAAAAGGATGTTCAGCGCGCTGTGGGAGCGTTCCGGCACTGACGGCGGCGGTTGCACGTTAACGCCGGTGTGAGTCAGGATGACCTTCTCCGGAGTGATCCCATAGTCGAAAATGAGCGACTCGCGCGTGGTGGAACTGGCGGCGAAGATGAGCTCGGCGTTGTCGTAAAGATTCAGCTCGCGGCGAAGCCACCGAGACGGCATGAGGCGATGGCGCACATTGCTCCGCAGGTTGGCCCGCTCGGTGTAGTCGGTGTACACAAATAGGGGCCGGCCATCGATGTGCGCATTGAACAGGCCCTGCGTTTGGAAGATGTACGGCGCCTCGACGTTCCGGGCAAACCGCGCGGCCGCATATGACATCAGATCAAACGTTGGCGTTGTCTTGACCCGGGCGTGGTTGAGTCGCCGCGGCTGCAGGATGAACTCAGGTCGACGCGTCGCTGCGGCCAATGCGCCCAAGGCCACGCCGAAGGGCGCGTCCAGCGCCGCGCGTGCGTCGTACCACCTCATCGGCCCGAGTTCTTCCGTGAGAGCCGCACGCAGCTGCACATTGATGTGGGAGAAATCCCCCTGGCCAGTGAACACCGGGATACCCATGGCTCGAGTCTAGGGTGACTCGTCCGCGGATCGCTCCGGTTTACCAAGTGCACGTCAGAATCTAACTGCGCCCAAACAGCGACAACATGTGCCGGTACCGCGGAGGCCAGGGAGCCCCTGAGTCCCGCGCGCGGGTGCGGATGCGGGTGACCCGGTAGCCTGATGGGATGTCGATGGTCACCGGAGCGTCTCGTTCACGCGCCTGGCTCGACGCTGCGGCCCGGCGTCGGCTGGACCGGAGACTGGTGGCGGCCGGTGCACGTGCGCGCGCCACGGGAGCGCCGAATCTGGTCAGCGTGACGGTCGCGGTCGGCGGAGCGGATCCCAGTGGTGTGGTCGCCGCCTCCCGTCGGCCGGATGAGCCGTGGTTTTGCCTTGAGCAGCCGGACCGTGGCGGAGCCGCGGTGGCCGCGCTCGGGAGCGTGCTGGCCCTGGAGGCGTCCGGCGAGGAGCGCTTCACCCAGATGGCAGCCCGCTGGCGGGAGGTCGCCCGCGCGGCCCTCGCCGACGAGACTGACGGGCCGGGTGGGTCAGGCCTGGTCGCGCTCGGCGGCTTCGCGTTTGCCCCCGCGGGCGGTGGGTCGCCCACCTGGGCGGGCTTTGCTCCAGCGTCGCTGATCGTCCCCGAGGTATCGCTGGCCCGGCGCAACGGCGAGACGCGGCTGACCGTCAACGCGGCGGTCGGGCCTGGTGACACGGTGGATGCGGTGCTGGACCGGGTGTCGCAGCGCTTGGCCGAGCTGCGCCAAGCGCCGCTGCCGCTGCTTGATCCGGTGCCGGTTGGCCGCTATGAGGTGGTCAGCCCCATGCCTCCCGCTCACTACGAGGAGGCCGTCGCCCGGGCGGTCCAGCGGATCGTCGCCCATGAGTTCGAGAAGGTGGTTCTGGCCCGGGAGGTCGAGGTCCATGCGCCGGTGGCGCACGATCCCGCCGCCGTATTCAGCCTGCTGCGCCAGGCATTCCCCACCTCGTTCATCTATGCCGTAGGCCGGGGCGATGCCACGTTCATCGGTGCCACCCCGGAATTGCTCATCCGCCGGGAGGGGCAGCGGGCGAGCACCGTGGCTCTGGCCGGCTCCACCCGCCGCAGCGCCGACCCGGCAGTGGACGACCATCTCGGTGAGCAGCTCCTGCGCTCTGACAAGGACCGGGAGGAGAACGCCATCGTGGCCCGGCGGATCGCCCGGACGCTGAAGCCGTTCTCGGTGTGGGTGACCGCGGCTCCGGAGCCGGTGGTGGTCAAGGTGGCCAATATCCAGCATCTGGCCGCGCCCATCCGGGCCCAGCTGGCCTCACCGCTGGGCGTCATCGAGCTCGCCGGCCGGCTGCACCCCACCCCGGCGGTGGGGGCCGAGCCGGCATCGGCTCTGAGCGTCATCCCCGCGCTGGAGGGCTTTGACCGGGGCTGGTACGCCGGGCCGGTGGGTTGGACCGACGCCTCCGGCGATGGCGAGTTCTGCGTGGCGCTGCGCTGCGCGCTCCTGCGGGGGCCGGTCGGCCGCTGCTACGCGGGCTGCGGCATCGTGCGGGACTCCGACCCGGCGGCCGAGCTAGCCGAGACCGAGGTCAAGCTCCAGGTGATGCTGCCCGCTCTGGCCGGCTGACCTCGTCGCCCGGTCCGGCCTGCAGGGCTGCCAGCGCCGCGTCAGCCAGCCGCCGGTGCAGCTCCAGGTTGGCGGCGCGGTCGGTGCGGATCTCAATCAGCCGTGACTGCCCCGCCGGGTGCTCGGCCCGCAACGTGGCCCGCAGCTCGTCCTCCAGGGCCAGCCGCTCGTAGGTGAGGCCGTAGAGGTCGGCAGCGTGCTCAAAGTTGAGGTGATGCGGGGTGGCCACATGCTCCTCAAAGGCGTCGACCTGCCCGCTCACCGGCAGGAAGTGAAAGATGCCGCCACCGTCGTTGTTGAGCAGGACGATCGTCACCTCCAGGCCGAGGCGGCGGGCGGCGAGCAGCCCGCCCAGGTCATGAGCGAGGGCGACGTCGCCGATGAGTAGGGCCACCGGTGCGTCGGAGGCCGCCGCTATGCCGAAGGCCGTCGACACGGTGCCGTCGATGCCGTTGGCGCCGCGGTTGGAGACGACACGGCCGAGGTGATGATCGGCACCGAGGTAGAGCTCTATGTCCCGGATCGGCATCGATGAGGCGACCACCAGCGTCGTCCCCTCCGGCAGCGCCTCGCCCAGCAGCCGGGCCACCAGCGGCTCCGACAGGTCGTGGCCCAGCTCATTGTGGAACACGTCAGCGACGGCATCGTCGGCCCGCCGCCAGTCGGCCAGCCACTCGCCCTTCATGGCCACCGCGGGCGTCCAGGCCCGCAGCGTGTGCACCGGATCGGCGGTCAGCACCTCGGCCAGCACCCCGGCTGGATCCTGCCACGCGGCCTCGGGATCCAGCGCCACCTGGGTCACATCGGATGGCAGCGAGGCCAGCCAGGCCCGCAGCGGCTTGGAGGTGGGCAGATCGCCGCAGCGGACGACCAGCTCTGGGCGCATGCGCTCGCAGAACGCCTGGTCGCGCAGGAGCAGGTCATAGGTGGCGATCGCCGCCAGTCCGCCCCGGGCGCCGGACAGGGGGTCGGCGAGCAGCGGATAACCGGCCGCCTCGGCGAACTCCCGCAGGGCGATCGTCAGCTCCGGGCCGTGCTCGTCTCGCCCGGCCACCACCACCCCTCGCGCCCCCAGGTCCGGTGCGCTGGCGGACGGTGTCCGCGGCGGCATCACCAGACTCGTCCAGGGCCGCCCGTCCCGGCGGCCGGGCACCGGATCCGGCGGGAGCGGCTCGTCCAGGGTGAGCGGCTCCCGCAGAGGGAAGTTGAGGTGCACCGGGCCGGGTCGCCCGGTGGCGGCCGTCCAGTAGGCCCGGCAGGCCAGCTCCCGGATCCAGCGCAGGTTGCCCGCGGTGGCCTGGTCGACGCCGACCTCAAAAAACCACTTGACCGCATCGCCGAAGAGCTTGACCTGATCGATCGCCTGGCCGGCCCCCACCTCGCGCAGCTCCGGAGGACGGTC
This sequence comes from uncultured Solirubrobacteraceae bacterium, assembly GCA_963753235.1. Lineage (GTDB taxonomy): Bacteria > Actinomycetota > Thermoleophilia > Solirubrobacterales > Solirubrobacteraceae > Palsa-465. The sequence continues at coordinate 184,397 of CAVWBJ010000005.1, forward strand.
AGCGGTGAGCACCAGCAACGGCACCCGCGCGTGATGGGCCTCCACCACCGCGGGCAGGTAGTTGGCCGCCGCGGTGCCCGACGTGGCGGTGACGGCCGCCGGCCGGCCGCTGGCCTTGGCCGCGCCGACGGCGAAGAAACCGGCGCAGCGCTCATCGATGTGCGACCAGCAGCGGATCCGCGGCTCGCGCACCAGGGACAGCAGGATGGGGGTGTTGCGCGACCCCGGCGAGGTGGCCGCGTGGCGCAGACCGCAGCGACCGAGCTCCTCGCAAAAGGCACGGAGCAGCAGGTAGGTGTCGCTGGCGGGCATGATCTACGGGCGATGGCGCGCACGGTTGTCCTCCTCCACGGGTTCACGAACACGGGGGCGAGCTGGGAGCCCGTGGCGGCGGCGCTGCCTGAACGCTACACAGCGCTGACGCCTGACCTCCGCGGACACGGCAGCGCCGGCGACGTCCGGCCCGTCTCGCTGGAGGGGGTGCTCGCCGATGTGGCCGTCCTGGCCCCTGCGGAACTGGAGGTGGCGGGCTACTCGATGGGAGGCCGGCTGGCCCTGCATGTGGCCCTGGCGCTGCCCGAGCGGGTGCGGCGGCTGGTGCTCATCGGGGCCAGCCCGGGGATCTCCGATCCGCAGGAGCGAGCGCAGCGACGCGCGGCCGATGAGGCCCTGGCTGCGGAGGTGGAGGCCATCACCATCCAGGAGTTCGCCGACCGCTGGGCCCAGACGCCGGTGCTGGCCGGTCAGCCCCCGGAGGTGCTGGCCGCGGTGACCGCCCAGCGGCTGCGCAACTCGCCGGCCGGTCTGGCCGCCGCTCTGCGCGGTCTGGGGACCGGCGCCCTGCCGTCCCTGTGGGGCCGTCTCGGTGAGCTGGCCATCCCGGTGGAGCTGGTGGTGGGGGAGCGCGACGCAAAATTCCGAAGGGTGGCCGAGCAGATGGCGGCGGCGCTGTCCGGAGCCCGCCTGCACGTGGTGCCCGGCGCCGGCCACGCCGTCCACCTGGAGGCCCCGGGGGCGGTGGCCGAGATCATCGCCCGTACCAGCTGATCAGTTCCTCACCCAGCCCCGGGGTGGAGGGCGGGCTCATCGCGCCGTGGCGGGGCGGGAGCGGATCCGGGCGACCGTGAAACAGCCGTAGCGTGGCCAGGCCGCAGGCCCGCTGGGGCCGGATGACGGCGGCGGCGTGCAGGGCCGCCGCAATCCCCAACGGCCCGTCGAGGGTGGAGGCCAGATAGACGTCGTACCCGGCCGCCCGGGCGCGCTCCGCGGTGACGATCGTCCCGCTGATGCCCCCGCAGCGGGCGATCTTGAGGCAGATGAGGTCGGCGGCGGGCGGGCCCACCAGCGCCTGCGGATCCTCGGCCGACTCGTCGAGGGCCAGGGGGATCTCGGTGATCGGCCTCAGGTCCCGGATCGCCGCCAGGCCCGCCACCGGCTCCTCGCACAGCTCAATCCCCACCGGCTCCAGCGCCTCCAGCGTGGCCAGGGCCTCGGCGGCCGACCAGGCCCCGTTGGCATCAATGCGAATCGCCATATGCGGGCCGGCAAACGCCCGCACCGCGGCCAGCCGGCCGGGGTCGTCGCCGATCGCCACCTTGACCTTGACCGTGCCGAAGCCGTCGACGCGCGCCTGGGCGGCCTCCTCGGCGGCGCCCGACCGGTCGGCGGCGGTGATGGTGTGGTTGACCGCCACCGGCGCCGGACGGCCCGCGCCCAGCAGGCGCCACACCGGCTCCCGGGTGCGCCGCCCCGCCAGGTCCCAGAGCGCCAGGTCGATCGCCGCCAGCGCCTGCGACAGCACCGTGGCCTCGCCGCACCGGGCGAGCACATCGGCGATGGGGGCGGCGTCCGGGTACTCGGCCAGGACCGGACGGCAGGCGTCAAGCGCCGCCACCACGTCCTCGGTACGGACGCCGTCATAGGAGGGGAGGGGGGCGGCCTCGCCATGGCCGATCTGTCCGTCGGCCGCCTCCAGTGTGACCAGAACCAGGTCCCGGTCGGTCACGGTCCCGTGGCCGGCGACGAACGGCGCCCGCAGTGGCGTGGTGACGGTGCGGACGGCGAGCTTCACCGGCTGAGGAGCAGCCCGGCGGACAGCAGCATGCAGAACGTCAGCTGCAGCATCCCGCTCTGGGCCAGCGCGCCGTTGAGCGAGGGCCCATCGGTGCGGTTGTGCACCGTACGCACCAGCGACGCGGCCAGCGGGAGCGTCAGCCAGGGCAGCAGCATCCAGGCGGCCGTGGGCCCGAACGCCCAGGTCACCGGCGTGAGCACAAATGCCAGGTAGACGATGACGGCGAACATGACCCGGGTCCGGGCGCGCCCCAGCTTGACCGCCAGGGTGCGCTTGCGGGCCCGGCGGTCGGAGTCGATGTCCCGGATGTTGTTGACCACCAGGATTCCGGCGGCGAGCAGACCGACGGGGACGGCGAGGGCGAACGCCTCCCAGTTGAGATGCCCGGTCTGGACGTAATAGGAGCCGGTGACGGCGACGATCCCAAAGAACAGGAACACGAACACCTCGCCCAGCCCCTCGTAGCCGTAGGGCTTGGGACCTCCCGTGTAGGCCACGCCGGCCAGGATGGAGGCCGCACCGATGACCAGCAGCACCCAACCCGCCACCACGATCAGATAGATGCCGCACAGGACCGCCAGCCCAAACGAGACGTAGGTGGCAATCAGCACCTGCCGGGGCGGCACCAGTCCGCCGGCGGTGACCCGCACCGGACCGAGCCGATCCTCGGCGTCCGCACCCCGCCGGGCGTCCGAGTAGTCGTTTGAGAGGTTGGTCCCCACCTGGATGAACAGCGCCCCCAGCAGGGCGGCCAGGAAGCGCAGGGGATAAAAGACGTGCTCAAACCCGGCGAACGCCGTGCCCACCAGCACCGGGGCGACCGCCGCCGGAAGCGTCCGGGGCCGCGAGGCCATCAGCCAGATCCGCATTGAGTTCATCGTCGGGCCCCGGCCGGCCACCGTACTCACGCTCAGGCCCGCCGCGGGAACTTGGAGTAGTCCGGGCGGCGCTTCTCCAGGTAGGCATCCCGCCCCTCCTGGGCCTCCTCGCTCATGTAGAAGAGGAGGTTGGCGTCGTGGGCCAGCTGCTGGATGCCGGCCAGCCCGTCCTCGTCGGCGTTGAAGCTCGCCTTCAGCATGCGCAGCGCAAACGGCGACATGGCCAGCATCTCCCGGCACCACTGGACGGTCTCCTCCTCCAGGCGCTCCAGCGGCACCACGGCGTTGACCAGGCCCATGTCCAGCGCCTGCTGAGCGTCGTACTGCCGGCACAAGAACCAGATCTCCTTGGCCTTCTTGGGGCCGACCAGCCGCGACAGCACGCTGGCGCCGAAGCCACCGTCGAAGGACCCCACCCTGGGGCCCGATTGCCCAAAGCGGGCGTTGTCGGCCGCGATGGTCAGATCGCACACCACATGGAGGACGTGGCCGCCGCCGATGGCATACCCGGCGACCATCGCCACCACCGGCTTGGGGATCCGCCGGATCTGGATGTGCAGGTCGGTGACGTGAAAGCGACCCACCGCGGTCTGCGCCCCGGCGTTGGCCGGGTCAGCGCCGGTCACATAGCCGCCCCGGCCACCTCGCACCCGCTGGTCGCCGCCGGAGCAGAACGCGTCCGGTCCCTCCCCGGTGAGGATGATGACGCCCACGCGTTCGTCCTCCCGGGCGCGCTCGAAGGCGTCGGACAGCTCAATCACCGTCTCGGGCCGAAAGGCATTGCGGACCTCGGGCCGGTTGATGGTGATCTTGGCGATGCCGGCGCCCTCGCCGGGCGAGATCTCATAGCGGATGTCGGTGTAGTCGCCGGCGGCCTGCCAGGCTGTGGTCACGGGTGGGGCCACTTGTTACTCCTGTCCATCTGGGGGGAAGGTCAGGACTCTATGCCAGGGTCGACGCGCGCTGCCGATTAGGGTTCCCTAATATGGGTTTCGTGAACCTGGTTAGGGTCCCCTAATGACACGTGTCTCGGCGAAACGCCTCGGTTGGGGGGGCTTGGCCGCGGCCGTCTGCGGGATGCTCGTCTGGCAGCTGCTCAGCGCCGGCGGCGGGGCGGGGGGCGTGCCTGATCCGACCCGCCCGGGTGAGCACCTCAGCCATCTGGCGGTGGTCGTCGACAGCGGCATCCTCGTCCTGCGTGAGGGACTGGAGTGCATCCTGGTGCTGGCCGTGCTGACGGCGAGCATGCGCGGTGACAACCGCGGCTACCGGCGCCCGCTGGCGCTCGGCGGCACGGGGGCGCTGGCTGCGGCGGTGGGCACCTGGTTCGTGGCCATCGCCATCACCGACGCGGTGGGGCAGGGGAGCCTGGACCTCCAGGCGGCGACCGGGCTGTTGGCGATCGCGGTCCTGCTGGTGGTCATGAACTGGTTCTTCCACAAGGTCTACTGGACCGGATGGATCTCCAGCCACAACCGCCGCCGTAAGGAGTTGATGGGGGCGGCCGGCTCCTCGGGGGCCCAGCGGACGATGCTGGGGCTGGCGCTGCTCGGCTTCACCTCGGTCTACCGCGAGGGGTTTGAGGTGGTGCTGTTCCTCCAGAATCTTCGGCTGCGCTACGGCTCAGGCACGGTGCTGGAGGGGGTCCTGGTGGGACTGGTGTTTGTGGCGGTCATCGGCTGGATCACCTTTGGCCTCCAGCGGCGGCTGCCGTACAAGCGGATGCTGGTGGCCACCGGAGTGCTCCTGGGGGTTGTGCTACTGGTCATGGTGGGTGAGTCGGTCCAGGAGCTTCAGCAGGCGGGCTGGATCGGCAGCACGCCGGTGGGCATCAGCGTGCCCGCCTGGATGAGCCTGTGGTTCTCGATCTTCCCCAACGTGCAGGCGATCGTGGCCCAGATGGCGGCGGCAGTCCTGGTGATCGGTTCCTACTTCCTGGCCGAGGAGCTCAAGGTACGCCGCCCGCGCCGGCGCGGCGAGGCGTCGGCCGTCCGGGCCAACGAGCCGCCGCGCCGCCTGGTCACCGTCGAGTCCAAGCCGTAGGGGCGCCGGGTGGAGGCTTGGCTGGCGCGCGCGGCGCGTCTGCGAGGTGATGGGATCGCGCTCCAGGCGGGCCGGACCGCCCTGACCTACGCCGCGCTCTACGAGCGGGCCCGCGGCGTGGCCGGCGTCCTGGCGGCCCGCGGTATCCGGCCCGGGGACCGGGTGGCGCTGGCCCTGCCCAGCCAGGAGCTGGTCGTCGCGCTGCACGGGTGTCTGTTGCTGGGCGCGGTGGCGGTGCCGATCGACCTGCGCCTGCGCGAGGCCGAGCGGGCGCTCCGCACCGAGACGGCGGTGGCCGTGCTGGAGGGGGTGCCCGCGGGCGGCGCCGGGGAGGCGCCGGACCCGGTGGCGATCGACGGCGACGCCACGGCCACCCTGATGTTCACCTCCGGGACGACGGCGGGGCCCAAGCCGGTGGCGCTCAGCTACGACAACTGGCTGTGGAATGCGATCGGCTCAGCGCTGGCTTTGGGCCTTGACCCCGCTGAGCGCTGGCTGTGCCCGATGCCCCTGGCCCACGTCGGCGGCCTGTCGATCCAGATCCGCTCGGCCGTCTACGGGACGACCGTGGTGCTGCATGACCGGTTTGACAGCGAGCGGGCGCTCGCCGCGCTCATGGACCCGGCCGAGCGGATCACGCTGGTGTCGCTGGTGCCCACCATGCTGTCGCGCCTCCTGGACGCCGGGCTGCGCCACCCGCCGGCCCTGCGCCGGGCGCTGCTCGGCGGCGGTCCCATCGCCCCCGCCCTGCTGCGGCGGGCCGCCGATGCCGGCGTTCGGGTGGCGCCTTCCTACGGGATGACCGAGGCGTGCTCGCAGATCGCCACCGACGGGGTCCCGCTGCTGGGCACCGAGGTGCGCATCGCCGACGACGACGAGGTGCTCGTCCGCGGACGCACGGTCTCGGCCGCCGCGCTCAGCCCCGACGGCTGGCTGCACACCGGGGACCTGGGGGCGCTCGACGCCTCCGGGCGGCTGTCAATTGTGGGCCGGAAGGCGGACACGATCGTCACCGGAGGCGAGAACGTGGCGCCGGCGGAGGTGGAGTCGGTGCTGCTGGAGCACCCCGCGGTCGCCGAAGCGGCCGTGTTCGGCCGGTCAGACCCGGAGTGGGGAGAGGCCGTGGTGGCCCAGATCGTGCTCGCCTCCGGGATGTCGGTCTCGCTGGAGGAGCTGCGGGCCTTCGGAGCCGCCCGGCTGGCCCCGTTCAAGGTGCCCAAGCAGTTTGAACTCGTCGACAGCGTGCCGCGAGGCGTGACCGGGAAGCTGCTGCGCCGCCGGCTGCGCTGAGGCTCGGACCGCCGCCGGCGTCCGCGCCGCGAGGGCTGCCTGCGCCCGTCATGTGACATCACCCGGTGTCACATCGTTCGCGGTCGTATGATCGGGACATGAGCACCACCGAAGGGCTGACCATCGAGCAGCTGGCGGCCGAGACGGGCATGACCGTCCGCAACATACGCGCCCACCAGGCGCGCGGGCTGCTGGACCCGCCGGAGGTGCGCCAGCGGGTCGGCTACTACGGCCAGGAGCATGTGGCGCAACTGAAGCTGATTCGTGATCTCCAGGAGGACGGTTTCAACCTGGCCGGGATCAAGCGCCTGCTGGATGATGGTCAGGGCACGGCACAGCGGCTGGCCCGGTTTCAGCGGGCTCTGACCACGCCGCCGAACGCCGAGGAGCCCGAGACGCTGACGGTGGCCGAGCTGGGGCGGCGCTTCCGGGTGGACGCTGACCAGGCGCCGGACGTCCTGGCCCGGGCCGAGACGCTGGGGGTCATCGTCAACGTCGGCGACGGCCGCTACCGGGTGCCGAGCCCGTCGCTGCTGTCGGTGGCCGAGCAGGTCGTCGCCCGGGGGGTCTCGCTCGACGGCGCCCTGTCGGTGTTCAAGCAGGTGGAGCTCCACTGCGATGCCGTCTCAGCCGCGTTCGTGTCGCTGTTCATGGGGGAGGTGTGGGAGCCGTTCCAGCGGGCCGGAATGCCCCCGGAGGGCTGGCCGGAGATCGATGAGACGATCGAGCGGCTGCGCCCGCTGGCCACCGAGGCGCTGCTGGCCATCTTCGGCCAGCGGATGAGCGCCCAGATCGAGGAGGCCTTTGGCGTGCTCACCCGCCGCCTGAGCCCACCGGACGAGGACCGACCCGGCGGGTAGGCTCCCGGAGGTGAGCCCGTTGCATCCGGAGGAGCAGCGCGCGGTCAGCCGGGAGGCCTGGGAGACCGCGGCCGCCTCCTGGGGCCGGCTGGCCGACCGGGTGGCCGAGTGGGGGATGCCGGTGTCGGAGGCCATGATCGGAGCCCTGGAACTCAAGCCGGGTGACCGGGTTCTGGAGCTGGCCGCCGGACCCGGGGACACCGGATTGATGGCGGCGGAGCTGATCCGTCCGGGCACGCTCATCTCCAGCGACGGGGCCGAGGCGATGGTGGAGGTGGCCCGCCGGCGGGCCCGCGAGCGCGGGGTGGAGAACGTGGAGTTCCGCCAGCTGGAGCTGGAGTGGATCGACCTGCCCACGGCGACCATGAATGCCGTCCTGTGCCGGTGGGGGATCATGCTGACCGTCGATCCCGAGGCGGCCGCCCGGGAGATCCGGCGGGTGCTGGCGGCCGGCGGCCGGACCGCACTGGCCGTCTGGGACGCGGCGGCCAAGAACCCGTGGGCCACCATCCCCACCGGGGTGATGGTGGAGCTGGGGCACATGCCGCGGCCGGATCCCGGGGCGCCGGGGATGTTCACGCTGGGCGGGAACGGCCGGCTCAACGATCTCCTCCAGGACGCCGGCTTCGTCGAGGTGACCGTGGCCCCGGTCAGCCTGGAGCGTCGCTACCCGACTGCCGCTCAGTACGTGGCCGAGACGATGGAGCTGTCGCACATGTTCCGCTCGGCCTACCGCGAGCTGGGCCCGGAACAGCAGGCCGAGGTCACCGCCCGGATCGCCATCGCCCTGCAGCCCTTCACCGCTCCCGACGGATCGGTGTCGCTGCCCGGCCGCTCGCTGGTGGCCCACGCGCTGGCCTAGGCGGCGCCTGGAATCGCCGCCGCTCCAGCGTTTTCCCGCGCTGTCGTCACATGCCATGCGATGACAGCCGGATTGCACGCTGAAACCCGCTTTGCAGGTGTTCTAAGCGTGGCGGCGACGGTGAAGACTGTCCCGCCATGCGCACCTGGAAATTCCTCATCACCGTGGCCCTGGCGGCCCTGTTGGTTCCCGCCACCGCCTCGGCTTCGTTCATGCACACCGTCGCCCCCGGGGAGTCACTGTCATCGGTGGCGACCGCCGACGGGCTGTCAGTCAGCCAGCTGGCCGCCGCCAACGGCCTGTCGCCCAGCGCCTCGCTGATCGCCGGCTCGTCGCTGGCCGTCCCGCCCCAGACCGGCACGGTGGCCGCCTCCACCACGGCATCGCCAACCGGGACCACCGTGTCCTCACCGACCACCACCTACGTGTCGACCGCTCCGGCCGCCACCGGCGGCGGCTACCTCGTCCAGCCCGGCGACACCCTGTCGTCGATCGCCGCCCGCTACGGGGTGAGCGTGGGCCAGCTGGCCGCGGCCAACGGGCTGAGCCCGAACGGCCTGCTCGTCTCCGGGACCACGCTCAGTGTCGGCGCCGGCTCAGGAAACGTCTCGGAGGAGACCGGCGAGTCGCCGACCAGCGACGGCACGTCCTCGGCCACCACGTCGTCCGGCACCACCCAGTACGTCGCCACCTCACCGGTGAGCCAGCCCTCCGCCGCCTCGGGCACCGGCAGCGGCTCGGGTGCACTACCCACTTCCGAGTTCGTCAGTCCCTCCACCGTCGGCTCCATCGCCACGGCCAATGGCGTCCCGGCCTCGCTGGCTGAGGCCATCGGCTACCAGGAGAGCGGGTTCAACAACGCAGCGGTGTCGCCCACCGGCGCCGTCGGGGTCATGCAGATTGAGCCCGGGACCTGGAGCTACATCGGCCAGAACCTGGCCGGTCCGCCACCCCTGTCGTCGGCATCGGCGACCGACAACGTGCGGGCCGGAACGCTGCTGCTGCACTCGCTGCTCAACCAGACTGGCGGCAACGCCGCCATGGCGGCCGCGGCCTACTACCAGGGTCTTCCCTCCATCCAGAAGCAGGGGGTTCTGCCCAGCACCCAGCAGTACGTCAACGACGTGATGGCTCTCCAGCAGCGCTTCGGCGGCCGGTAAAGCCTGCAGCCACGGTCCGAGCCGGTGGCAGGCTAGGCCCGCTGCCGGCTCCGACCGCCGGACTGATCCGTGGGCCGGCCACGCTGCAGGGGAGCGGGCTTGGTGTCGATAACCGGAATAATGCGCCCGGACGAGATGACGCAGGACGCCGTGACAGATCCGAACTCCTCCAGCGCTCGCATTCTGGTGAGCGTGCTCACGCCGGTGCTCAACGAGGCCCGGTCGCTGGATGACGTGTTGAGCCGCTTCCTCGGTCAGCATGATCCGGGCGGCGAGATCGAATTCCTGTTCGCCGACGGGGGATCGACGGATGACACGCGGGCGATGCTGGAACGGGCGGCCGCTCGGGACCCACGCATCCATGTGGTGGACAATCCGGGCCGGGTCACCTCCGCGGGGCTGAACGTCTGTCTCGCCCAGGCTCGTGGGGAGTTCGTGGCCCGCATGGACGCTCATGCGCTGTACCCGCCTGACTACCTCCAGGTCGCCGTGGCCCGGCTGATGCGTGGCGACACCGCCGCTGTCAGCGGGCCCCAGATCGCAGTGGGCCGGGACGTCTGGTCGACTCGGATCGCCACCGCGATCAACACCAGGCTGGGGATCGGCGGATCCAACTTCCGGCGGCAGGTCGATCGGGAAACGGAAACCGATTCGGGGTTCACGGGCATGTGGCGGCGCGACACGCTCCTGCGTCACGGGGGCTGGGACGAGCTGGCCTACCCCAACGAGGACAGCGAGCTTGCCGCGCGGATCCGCCAGGCGGGCGGTCGGCTGCTGCTCGTTCCCCAGATGGCGGCGGAGTACACGCCGCGCAACAGCCTGCGATCGCTGTGGATCCAGTACTGGCGCTACGGACAGGCCAGGGGCCGCACGGCTCGCCTTCATCCCAGTTCGGTCCGCCGCAGCCACATTCTGTGCCCAGGGCTGGTGGTGACGATCGGCACCGCGGCAACACCGATCCCGCGGCTGTCCCGAGTGGCGCGTGCGGGAGTCGGCCTCTATGCCGCAGCGGTCCTCTTGACCGCAGCGACCACCCGCCCACGCCGGCACGCCGCATATCTGCCGCTCATCCTCCCGGCCATGCACCTGAGTTGGGGGGCGGCCTACCTGCGAGGACTGATCACGAAGCAGTCGATCGTCAAGCCACGGCCTGGCTACGTTCCCCGAGGACCGACTCCCCAGTGAGGGCTTGGCCGCGTCCTGCGGCGGCAGGGGTCTGACGAGGCGCGGTCCGGTGGGGTCCGCCATGTAGCCTGCGGACCCTATGTTCTATGACGACGACGCTGATCTCCACAAGCTCGACGGCAAGACCGTCGCCATCATCGGTTACGGCTCTCAGGGCCACGCCCATGCGCTCAACCTCAAGGACTCCGGCGTCAACGTCGTAGTCGGACTCCGGGCCGGCTCGGCCAGCGTGGCCAAGGCCGAGGCCCACGGCCTCAGGGTCCTGGAGCCGGCCGACGCCGCCTCCGAGGGCGACATCGTGATGCTGCTCGCCCCGGACGAGCTTCACGGCCAGATCTGGGAGGGCGGTCTCAACGACGGGATCGCCTCGGGCAACCTGCTCCTGTTCGGCCACGGCTTCTCCATTCACTACGGCGAGATCGTCCCCCCGCCGGATGTCGACGTGGCCCTGGTGGCGCCCAAGGGTCCGGGGCACCTGGTGCGCCGCCAGTACCTGGAGGGCTCCGGCGTCCCCTGCCTGGTGGCCGTCCAGCAGGACGCCAGCGGTGACGCCCTCGGGCTGGCGCTCGCCTATGCCAAGGGCATCGGCGGCACCCGCGGCGGCGTCATCGAGACGACGTTCAAGGATGAGACCGAGACCGATCTGTTCGGCGAGCAGGCCGTCCTGTGCGGCGGCGTCACCGAGCTGGTCCGGGCCGGTTATGAGACGCTCACCGACGCCGGTTATGACCCCCGTCTGGCCTACTTCGAGGTCCTGCACGAGCTCAAGCTGATCGTCGACCTCATGTATGAGAAGGGCATCTCCGGCATGCGCTACTCGATCTCCAACACCGCCGAGTACGGCGACATGACCCGGGGCAGCCGGATCATCGGGCCGGAGTCACGTGCCGCCATGAAGAAGGTGCTGGCCGACATCCAGTCCGGCGACTTCGCCCGGGAGTGGATCGCCGAGAACCGGGCCGGGCAGGAGAACTTCGAGCGCATGCGGTCCGAGCAGGCCGGGCACCAGGTGGAGGTTGTCGGCCAGGAGCTGCGGTCACACATGGACTGGATCAACACCGAGTTCGAGGAGTAGCCGGATCCCGGCGCGCTCATGGCCGAGACCGCAACCGATCTCATCATCCCGGCCCAGCTCAAGCCCTCCGACGGCCGCTTTGGATCCGGGCCGTCCCGGGTGCGCCGGGCGCAGCTGGACTACGTGGCCGGCCCCGGCGCCGCCGTCATCGGCACCTCGCACCGGCAGGCGCCGGTCAAGCAGCTGGTGGGGCGGATCCGGGCCGGGATCGCCGAGCTGTTCGGCCTCCCGCACGGCTATGAGGTCATCCTGGGCAACGGCGGCACCACGGCGTTCTGGGATGCCGCCACCTGCTGCCTGGTGCGTGAGCGCGCGCTGCACCTCGCCTACGGCGAGTTCTCGGCCAAGTTCGCCGCCTGCACCCGGGGGGCGCCTTTCCTGCGGGAGCCGATCGTGGTGTCGGCCGAGCCCGGCGACGCTCCGGATCCGGCCACTGCGATGGCCGGGCACGAGGCCGACGTGGTGGCCTGGGCCCATAACGAGACATCGACCGGTGTCATGGTCCCGGTGGTCCGTCCCACCGGGGCCGAGGACGGGCTGGTGCTGATCGATGCCACGTCCGGCGCCGGCGGACTGCCGGTGGACGTGGCCTCGGCGGACGCGTACTACTTCGCGCCCCAGAAGGGGTTTGCCTCCGACGGCGGGCTGTGGCTGGCGGTGCTGAGCCCGGCGGCCATCGCCCGGCTGGAGGAGGTCGCCGCCGCGGCCGGAGACGGGACAGCTGCCCGGTGGGTGCCGGACTTCCTGTCGCTCCCCATCGCGCGCGAGAACTCGCTCAAGGACCAGACATACAACACGCCGGCGATCGTCACCCTGCTGTTGCTGGCCGACCAACTGGACTGGATGCTTGATCGGGGCGGCCTGGACGCCATGGTGGCCCGGACCACCGAATCCAGCACGCGCCTGTACGCCTGGGCCGAGGCTCATGCTCACGCCGCTCCGTTCGTGGCCAACCCGGCCCACCGCTCGCTGGTGGTGGGCACCATCGACTTCGACGACGCCGTCGACGCCGGGGCGGTGGCGGCCTTCCTGCGGGCCAACGGGATCGTCGATGTCGAGCCCTATCGCAAGCTCGGTCGCAACCAGCTGCGGGTGGCCATGTTCCCGGCCACCGACCCGGCCGACGTGGAGGCGCTCACCGCCTGCATCGACTGGGTGCTGGAGCGGCAGTGAGCGCCGCCACCGCCACCAACGGCCGGGCCCGGGTGCTGGTGGCCGAGAAGATCGGCGACTCCGGCGTGGACCTCCTGCGCCAGCACTTTGAGGTCGATCTGGGCGTCGGCTGGGACCGCGGTGAGCTGGAGCAGCGGATCGGCGACTACGACGGCATCCTGATCCGGTCGGCGACCCAGCTCGACGGCGACCTGCTGGCCCGGGCGACCCGGCTGCGCGCCGTGGGCCGCGCGGGCGTCGGCGTCGACAACGTCGACGTGCCGGTGGCCACCAAGCGGGGCATCGTCGTCGCCAACGCCCCGGAGTCCAACGTGATCACCGCGGCTGAGCACACCCTGGCGCTGCTGCTCGCACTCGCCCGCAACGTGCCCCAGGCGCACGCGTCGCTGACCAGCGGCAGGTGGGAGCGCGCCAAGTTCTCCGGGGTGGAGCTGTATGAGAAGACGCTCGGGATCCTCGGCTTCGGCCGCATCGGGCAGCTGGTGGCCCAGCGGGCCCGCGGCTTCAACCTGCACGTGATCGCCTACGACCCCTACGTGGGGGCCGAGCGCTACCGCGAGCTGGGGGTGGAGCAGGCCGCGTCACCCGATGACGTGTATGCCGTCGCCGACTTCCTCACCCTCCACCTGCCCAAGACGTCGGACACCGAGGGATGGCTCAACGCGGCTGTCCTGGCCAAGTGCAAGGACGGAGTGCGCGTACTCAACGTCGCCCGGGGGCCGCTGGTGGTGGACGAGGATCTCAAGGCCGCGCTGGACTCCGGGAAGGTGGCCGGTGCCGCACTGGACGTGTTCCGCTCCGAGCCGATCACCGACCACCCGCTGTTCGGCTATCCCAACGTGATCGTCACCCCGCACCTGGGCGCCTCCACCGCCGAGGCCACCGACCGCGCCGGCTACCAGGCGGCCGAGCAGGTCGTGGCCGCTCTGGCCGGAGGGCTGGTCACCAGCGCCGTCAACGTCCCCGCGGTGTCGGCCGAGGACCTGGAGGTGATGGGGCCCTACATCCCGCTGTGCGAGTCGCTGGGCCGGATCGCGGTCGCCCTGGCCGTGGCCGAGGGGGGCTCGGTCGACCAGGTGGAGACCGACTTCTTCGGCCGGCTGGCTGAGCGCGACACCCGCCTGCTGGCCACCCAGGTGCTGCTGGGCGCCCTGGCCGGCCACACCGAGGAGGACCTCAACGCGGTCAACGCCCCCCACGTCGCCGAGGAGCGCGGGATCCGGACCGTGGAGCGCAAGCAGACGAGCGCCCGGGACTACACCGACCTGGTGCGCGTCCAGGTGAGCACCGGCAGCGGCACAGTGCGGGTGGCCGGCACCCTGATCGGCCGCCGCAACCGTCCGCACCTGGTGGAGGCCTGGGGGCAGCGGTTCGACGTCCAGTTGGAGGAGCACATCACGCTGTTCCGCTACCGGGACGTGCCGGGCATGCTGGGGCGGGTCGGCACCGCCTTCGGTGGGCACGGCGTCAACATCGTCTCGGCGGCGGTGGGTCGCCAGCCGGACGAGAACGCCTCCGGGGACGGTCGGCTGGCCGCCATGGCGATCACCACCGTGTCACCGGTGCCGCCCCAGGTGGTGGAGGAGATCGTCTCCTCTGAGGGGTTTGTCGCCGGGCAGACGGTCGCGCTCTAGTTCGGCGCGCAGGCGTTGATACGCTTTCATCGAATGTCGCTGACGCTTGACCGTCGACTTCTTCTCCTCCCCCCTCGGGGGGAATAGCGCGTGGGCGGCCGCACGTAGCCGCGAGACCAACACCCAAGAAGAGGTCCGAGTTTCAAGCCCAAGGAGTGAACCAGCGACATGACACTGCCTGACGATCCCAACCGAGTACTGATCTTCGATACCACGCTGCGCGACGGTGAGCAGTCCCCGGGGATCTCGCTCAACACGCAGGAGAAGCTGGAGATCGCCCAGCAGCTGGCGCGGCTGGGCGTGGACGTGATTGAGGCCGGGTTCCCCATCACCTCGCCCGGCGACTTTGAAGCCGTGCAGACGATCGCCCGCACGGTGGAGGGGCCGATCATCGCCGGCCTGGCCCGCACCCATGTGGCCGATGTCGACGCCGCCTACAACGCGGTCCGCGACTCCGCCCACGCGCGGATCCACACGTTCATCTCCACCTCCGACATCCACATCCAGCACCAGCTGCGCACCACCCGGGAGGACGTCAAGGGCCAGGCCCGGGCCGCGGTCGCTCACGCCAAGCAGTACGTCGAGGACGTGGAGTTCTCGCCGATGGACGCCACCCGGGCGGAGCTGGAGTTCACCGCCGAGGTCTGCCAGATCGCCATCGACGAGGGTGCCACCACCATCAACATCCCGGACACCGTCGGCTACACCATGCCCCATGAGTACGCCGCCTTCCTGCGCGGGCTGTACGAGCTGGTGCCTGACCTGCGCAACGTCGTCCTCTCCGTCCACTGCCATGACGACCTCGGCCTGGCGGTGGCCAACTCGTTCGCCGGGCTGCAGGCCGGGGCCCGCCAGGTGGAGTGCGCGGTCAACGGCATCGGCGAGCGCGCGGGCAACGCCTCGCTGGAGGAGATCGTCATGCTCCTGCACACCCGCCAGGCCGACATCGGCCTGCACACCGGAGCGGTGACGCGTGAGATCGCCCGGACGTCGCGGATGGTGTCCCGCCTGACCGGCTACCCCGTTCAGCCCAACAAGGCGATCGTGGGGCGCAACGCGTTCGCCCATGAGTCCGGCATTCACCAGGACGGCGTGCTCAAGGAGCGCAGCACGTACGAGATCATGGACGCCACCACGGTCGGGCTGGACGCCAACTCCATCGTGCTCGGCAAGCACTCCGGCCGCCATGCCCTGGCCCAGGCGCTGTCAGAGCTCGGCTTTGAGGTCACCGGGCAGGCGCTGAACACCGCCTTCAAGCGATTCAAGGAGATCGCCGACAAGAAGAAGCAGGTCACCGCCATGGACCTGGAGGCGCTGCTCACCGACGAGCTGCGCCATGAGCTGGCCGGCTACACCCTGGAGTGGTTTGACGTCGAAGCCTCCACCCGCCGCCCGCCGCACGCCACCGTCGGCGTCCGCGGCCCCGACGGCGAGGAGCTGGTGGGGTCGTTCACCGGCGACGGACCGGTGGACGCCATCTTCCACGCCATCAATGCGGCCACCCAGGTCGACGCCCGCCTGCGCGAATTCCGCGTCGACGCCGTGACCGGGGGCCAGGATGCGCTGGGGGAGACCTCGGTGGTCCTGGAGGTCGGCGGGGTCACCGGCGCCGGCCAGGGCGTGTCCACCGACATCCTGGAGGCCGGGGCCCGGGCCTACGTCCGGGCGCTGTCGGCCGCGGTGCGGCGTCACGGGGTCCTGGCCGAGCAGGAGGCGCAGTCGGTCCCGGCCCCGGAGGTGGTCCGAGCGCCGTAGCCGTGCCCGGGCGACCCGTCCCCTACCAGCGGGTGGCGTCGGCGGCCACCAGCAGGCCCTGGCGATAACCCGCCGACAGCACCCGGCTGCGGGGCTCCTCATCCATGAAGTTGGAGCCCATGGCGGCCGCGCACTCAGCGTTGGGAGCGATCGTGCGGACCCGGGCACCACGCCGTCGCAGGGCCAGCGACTCCACCGAGACGGCCGAACGGGCCACGTTGCGCATCACGGTGAGCATCGTGTGACGCGTGGCCAGGCTGGCCGTCGGGTTCAGGCAGAGGACGTGGGTGTCGCGGCCGGCCGGCGCGGCATCGAGGTTGGTGGGGCTCCAGACCCCGCCGTCGACGTACTCGCGTCCGCCGATGGTGACCGGCGCAAACAGCCAGGGGACCGTGCAGGAGGCCTCCACCGCCTCGGCCACGCTGGCCGTGGGGGCTCCGGGGCTGCCGAACACCACGCGTCGCCCTGAGCCCCGGTCGACCGCGGTCACCCGGAGGCGGCCGTCGAACCGGGCTCCGGAGCGCTCCACCTGGGAGCGCAGCGTGCTCAGGGTCACCGGCGGCCGCGGCAGGCCACGCAGGAGCAGGGCGCGGACCAGGGCCCCGCCGGGGGCAGCGATACCGAGCGCCAGCGGGGCGAACGTGGCGCTGGCGGCCAGCGCGCTCTGGCCGGCCCGCCGGACCGCGGCCACGGCGGCCACCGCCAGTCCGCGAGACGGCGCGCTGGAGCCGACTTCCAGCTCGGTGCTGACCGAGGAGGGCCGGCGGGGCGCGTTGCCGGCCACCAGGTGGGCGGCCACAATCGACCCCGCCGAGGTACCGACGAACGCCTCGCAGTCGCGCAGGTCCAGGCTGGCGCCGTCCTCGATGCCGGCCAGGACACCCATCATCCACGCCTCACCGAGCACGCCGCCGCCACCGAGCACCAGAACATCAGGCCGAGATCGCATGCCGGGTTGAGGCTAGCCGCGCCAGAACCGGCAGTCAGTTGTACGTGATAGCGTACGCGGATGGTCCTGACCGAGCCCGAAGCTCTTACGTCGCCGGGGTCGCTCGGCGCCCGCATCCGGGCTCTGCGCGAGGCCATGGACCTGTCCCTGCGGGACCTGGCCCTGCGCTCAGGCGTGAGCGCGCCGATGCTGTCGCAGGTGGAACGGGGGGAGACCTCGCCCACCCTCCAGGTGGCCCAGCGGATCGCCCACGGGCTGGAGTTGCGCCTGTCGCAGTTGCTGCGACTGGAGGAGGGCGGGTCGGTGACCATCGTCCGCGAGGGCGAACGGCGCACCGGGCCGGCGACGGAAACCGGGCATGCCTATCAGATCCTGACCCCGCCACTCCCCGGCCAGCGCGCTGAGCTCAGCCGTCACATCCTGAATCCCGGAGCGGTCACCGGCGGCCCCGGGGATCCGCCCATGCACGAGCCGGGCAGCCGGGAGACCGCGCTCGTCCAATCGGGCACCGTCGTCCTGCACTGCGACGGGACCCGGCACGCGCTGACCACCGGGGACTGCGTGACCTTTGACGCCGATCTGCCCCATCACTTCGAGAACCCAGGAACCGAGGAGGCCGTGCTGCTGGCGGTCGTCAGCGCCGGCCTCAGGAGGAGCTAGACGCACGCGATGCCCACCAGCCTGTTCGACAAGATCTGGGAGGCCCACGAGATCAACTCGTCCCCACCCACCCTGCTGTACATCGACCTGCACCTCGTCCATGAGGTGACGAGTCCGCAGGCGTTCGACGGCCTGCGCCTGTCCGGGCGCCGGGTGCGCCGGCCAGATCGCACCCTGGCCACCGCCGACCACAACGTCCCCACCGACGGCACACCGGTGGCGGCTCGGATCAAGGACGAGCTGTCCCGGGTGCAGGTGGAGACGCTGGAGCGCAACTGCGAGGAGTTTGGGATTCCCGTGTACTCGCTGGGGTCCGCCCATCAGGGCATCGTCCATGTGATCGGCCCCGAGCTGGGCGTCACCCAGCCGGGAATGACGATCGTGTGCGGCGATTCGCATACCGCCACCCACGGCGCCTTCGGCGCCCTGGCGTTCGGGATCGGCACCAGCGAGGTGGAGCACGTGCTCGCCACCCAGTGCCTGGTGCAGAACAAGCCCAAGTCGCTGCGAATCCGCTATGAGGGGGACCTGGGCTTTGGGGTCACCGCCAAGGATCTCATTCTGGCCACGATCGGCCAGATCGGCGTGGACGGCGCCGTCGGGCATGTGGTGGAGTACTCCGGTCCGGCGATCGAGGCGCTATCGATGGAGGGCCGGATGACGATCTGCAACATGACGATCGAGGGCGGGGGGCGGGCCGGCATGATCGCCCCGGACCAGACCACGTTCGATTACGTCGTCGGCCGTCCTGGAGCGCCCAAGGAGGTTCCGGAGGCCTGGCGGGCGCTGCGCACCGACGAGGGGGCGGCCTTCGACCGGGAGGTGGTGATCGACGCGGCCGCCGTCAGCCCGATGGTCACCTGGGGGACAAACCCGGAGATGGTGGTGGGCGTCACCGACACCGTGCCGGATCCGCAGGACGACGGCGACGAGCGGGCCCTGCACTACATGGGCCTGGAGGCCGGCACGCCGATTTCGGAGATCAAGCTGGACCGGGTGTTCATCGGCTCGTGCACCAACTCGCGGATCGGCGACCTGCGGGCGGCGGCCCAGGTGGTCGACGGGCGCCGGGTGGCCGACAGCGTCTATGCCATGGTCGTCCCCGGCTCCCAGCAGGTCAAGCTCCAGGCCGAGCAGGAGGGCCTGGACGAGATCTTCCGCGCGGCCGGGTTTGACTGGCGCGGCGCCGGCTGCTCGATGTGCCTGGGCATGAACCCGGACATCGCCGCCCCCGGAGAGCGGGTGGCCTCCACGTCGAACCGTAACTTCGAGGGCCGCCAGGGCCGCGGCGCCCGGTCGCACCTGGTCTCGCCGGAGATGGCGGCCGCCGCCGCCATTGAGGGCCATTTCGTCGACATCCGAGAGTGGGAGACCGTGAACCGATGAAAGCCATTGAGACCATCACCGGCCACGTCAGCGTGCTCCAGCGTGACGACGTCGACACCGATCAGATCATCCCCAAGCAGTTCCTCAAGCGGGTGGAGCGCACCGGCTTTGGAGAATTCCTGTTCTACGACTGGGCCAAGGAGCCCGACTGGAACCTGCCCCAGAACCCCATCCTGGTCGCCGGGCGCAACTTCGGCTGTGGCTCCAGCCGGGAGCACGCACCCTGGGCTCTGGAGGACTACGGGTTTCAGGCCGTGATCGCCTCCAGCTTCGCCGACATCTTCCGCTCCAACTGCACCAAGATCGGCCTGCTCCCCATTCAGCTGACCAGCGAGGAGTGCCGCGCCATCGCCGAGGCCGGGGAGGCCCAGGTCGACCTGGCCGCCCAGGAGGTGCGCTGGCCGGCACCCGGCGCAGCTGACGGCCAGCGATCTGCTGGAGACGCAGCCGGCTGGGTCGGGACCGCGCGCTTTGACATCGACCCGGAGACCAAGCACCGGCTGCTCAACGGCCTGGACGACATCGCGCTCACGCTGGAGCAGGACGAGGCCATCGCCGCCTACGAGCATGACCGGGAGCGCCCCGGGCCGGTGACGAGCGCGCTGTGAGCCGGAGGGCGATCCCGTCGGCCGAGGCGTTCTCCGCCCACGCCGCCGACTACACGGCCCTGCGCCGCCGGCTGGTTCCCGTCTACGACGCGTTCTACGGGGCGGTGATCGACGTCCTTGGGCTGGTTGGGGGCGGCGGGATCCGCCGGGTGCTGGATCTGGGCGCCGGCACCGGCCTGCTCAGCGCCGAGGTGGTGGCGGCCTTCCCCCAGGCCGCCGTGGAGTTGCTGGACGGCTCGGAGCCGATGGTGGCCGAGGCCCGGGAGCGGCTGGGCGCCGCGGTCGGCGCGGTCCACGTGGCCGACATGGCGGGACCGCTGCCCGACGGACCGTTTGACGCGGTCGTCTCGGCACTCGCCATCCATCACCTGGAGCATGAGGCCAAGCGGGCCCTGATCGGCCGGGTGCACGGAATCCTCCGGCCCGGCGGCGTGTTCGTCAATGCCGAGCAGGTGTCGGCGCCGACGCCAGAGCTGACCGAGGTCTACGAGCGCCGGTGGGCGGAGGAGTGCCGGGCGCTGGGCGCCACCGAGCAGGAGCTGGCCGAGACCCGGGAGCGGATGCGCCACGATCGCTGCCTGGACGTGGAGCCCCAGCTGCAGTGGCTGCGTCAGGCCGGGTTTGCGCCGGTCGACTGTGTCTACAAGTACTGGCGGTTCGCCGTCATGGCCGGGTTCAAAGGAGGAGCCGCATGAGCACCCGTGATTGGGATGCCACCACCTATGACCGCATCTCGGCGCCCCAGCAGCGCTGGGCGGCCGAGCAACTCGACCGGCTCCACCTGGCCGGAGACGAGGTGGTGCTCGACGCCGGCTGCGGCTCGGGGAAGATCACGCTGGAGCTGGCCCGCCGGGTTCCCCGCGGCGCCATCTACGCGGTCGACGCGGCGCCGTCGATGGTGCGGCATACCCAGGAGGCGCTCGGCGACCGCGGCACCGCCCTGTGCCAGGACCTGGTGGAGCTGGACCTGCCCGAGCCCGTCGATGTCGTCTTCTCCAACGCCACCTTTCACTGGATCCCGGATCACGACGCGCTGTTCGCCGCGCTGCACCGCAATATGAAACCCGGCGCCCGGCTGGTCGCTCAGTGCGGCGGCCGCGGGAACATCGACGACTTCCGGCGGGTGGCCGATGAGGTGGCGTTCAGCCCGCCGTATGCCGAGTACTTCGCCGACTGGCAGCGGCCCTGGAACTACGCCACCGCCGAGGCGACGGCCCAGCGGCTGAACCGGGCCGGTTTCACCGAGGTCGACACCTGGCTGGAGGACAAGCCGACTCAGCTTGACGACGCCCGCAGCTTCGTCCGCACCGTCTGCCTGGTGCGCCATCTCGACCCGCTCCCGCTCGAGCGCCACCAGGCGTTCGTGGAGGCGGTGCTGGCCCGGTTCGACGACCCACTGGTCCTCCACTACGTGCGCCTCAACATGACCGCCCGCCGCACCTAGAGCCGGCGCCGGGCCCCCGGCAGGCTCCCGCTACAGTCGCACGGCGGCCCTCCACCCTCTGGCTGATCCGCCTCCTCCGTGCGGGGGAGGGTCGGTTCCGCCGAGCGGGTGTGGGAAGGCACGGCTCGGTCGCGTACGGTGGCCAGCCGAGGGGACCGGCATCACCTCTGGACTTCAGGAGACGTAGTGAGCAGACCCATCTCCATCAACGCTGCCTACGAGGCCCTGGCCCGGTTCGTCGTCCGCTTCCGTTGGGCGATCGTGGTGTTCTGGCTGGCCGTCGCCGTCGTCACCTCTGCGGCGTGGCCCTCGCTGGCCAGCGAGGTCAACGACAACAACAGCGCCTTTCTCAGCTCCAGCGAGCCCAGCAGCCGGGCGGCCGATCTGGCCGCGCCCCTGACCGGCGGCAACGCGCAGAGCAACATCAGCCAGATCACGATCGTCGCCGCCCGCTCCGGGCCGCTGACCAGCACCGACCTGGCGGCGCTCCAGCGCATCTCGCAACGAGCCGGCCACCTGAGCTCCATCAAGACGGTGCGATCGGTCACGCTGTCCCCGGACGGGCACGCGGCCCAGTTCAACGTTCTGGCCCGCCTCAGCGCCCAGGACGTGACCAAGGGCAAGACGGTCATCGACGCCCTGCAGTCCACGCTCGCCCAGGCCAACCCGCCGCCGGGGCTCCAGCTGCACCTGGCCGGCCAGGTGGCCACCACGGTGGCCAACCAGCAGAGCTCCAACAAGTCCGGCAACCAGGTGCAGACGTTCTCCTTCCTGTTCATCATCGTGCTGCTGCTGATCGTGTTCCGGTCGCTCCCGGCGGCGCTGGTGACGCTGATCCCCAGCGGGCTGGCCCTGCTCATCTCCTTCCGGGTGATTGGAGCGCTGGGCCAAGCCGGCGTGCAGATCTCCTCCATCACCCAGATCCTGCTCATCGTCCTGCTCCTGGGGGCGGGCACCGACTACGGCCTGTTCCTCGTCTTCCGCGTGCGCGAGGAGCTGCGCGGCGGCCATGAACCGGCCGAGGCGGTGCGCCGCGCCCTGGTCCGCGTCGGCGAATCGATCACCGCCTCGGGCGGGACGGTCATCCTGGCCCTGCTCACGCTGCTGCTGGCGTCGTTCGGGCTCTACCACGATCTCGGCTTCCCGCTGGCGGTCGGGATGCTGGTCATGCTGCTGGTCGGCCTGACCCTGCTGCCGGCGCTGCTGGCCATCCTGGGCCGGCGCGCGTTCTGGCCGGCCAAGATCGTGCCCGGCGCCCAGCGGGAGGGGATCTGGGGCCGGATCGCCACCCGCCTGGTTCAGCGCCCGGCGGTCACGCTCGCCGCCGGCCTGATCCTGTTCCTGGGGCTGGCCGTCGGGGCGCTCGGCTACACCGCCGGCGGCTTCGGCGGCGATGTCAACCCTCCGGCCGGGTCCGATGCCTCCGCCGGCAATGCCATCCTGACCGCGCACTTCCCGCGCGCCAGCTCCAACCCGGCCAACCTGGTGCTCAGCTATTCAGAGCCGGTGTGGACCCATCCTCAATCGCTGGCCGTGGCCGGCTCCTCGCTGCAGCGCTCCGGCCAGTTCACGCAGCTCGCCGGTCCGTTGAACCCCACCG
Source organism: uncultured Solirubrobacteraceae bacterium (assembly GCA_963753235.1). Taxonomy (GTDB): domain Bacteria; phylum Actinomycetota; class Thermoleophilia; order Solirubrobacterales; family Solirubrobacteraceae; genus Palsa-465. The sequence continues at coordinate 207,033 of CAVWBJ010000005.1, forward strand.
GGACCTCGTTGACCCCGGCGCAGTACAGGCAGCTGCATGCTCGCCTGGGCCCGCCGAACCGCCTCCCGGTCACCGAGCCGGCCGGTCTCCGCCTGCCGGTGGCCGTGTATGACGCGTACCGGGCCACGGCGGTGTTCGTCTCACCGGCCGGGACCATCGTCCAGTTTCAGGCGTCCCTGGCCGCCGGGGCCCAGAGCACCACCGCCGCCATGAACGCGACGCCGAAGATCCGCTCGGTGGTGGCGACCGCCGGGCGCGCCTCCGGGGCCCGGGCCAACGGTGTCGCCGGCGAAGCGGCGGCCATCTACGACATCAACAGCACCGCCAACCACGACCTGAAGGTCGTCGTCCCGGTGGCCATCGTGGCCATCGGGCTGTTGCTGGCGCTCGTGCTGCGCAGCGCCGTGGCTCCGCTGTACCTCATCGTCAGCGTGGCGATCTCCTACCTGGCCGCGCTCGGGGTGGCAACGATCGTCTTCATCGACCTCGGGGGCGACGGGGGGATCAGCTTCATCCTCCCGTTTCTCATGTTCATCTTCCTGCTCGCGCTCGGCGAGGACTACAACATCCTGGTCATGACGCGGATCCGCGAGGAGGCGCGTCATCTGCCCCTGCGCGAGGCGGTGATCAAGGCGATCGGACGGACGGGCTCCACGGTCACGTCGGCCGGAATCATCCTCGGCGGGACATTTGCGGTATTTGCCGTGGTCGGCGGGGGCGGGTCGGGCGGCAGCCAGCTGCGGGCGATCGGCTTCGGCCTGGCCATTGGGATCCTGATGGACACCTTCCTGGTGCGAACCCTGCTGGTCCCCTCAACCGTGATCCTGCTCGGCCGGTGGAACTGGTGGCCGTCGGCACTGAGCCGCGAACCCCAGATCGGATACCGTGCCGATCCAGCATGGCCAGACGACGAGTCATCCTCCTCCCCGGAGACGGCATCGGCCCAGAGATAACCGCACCGGCGGTTCAGGTGCTGGAGGCGATCGCCCCCGGCGCCTTTGAGTTCGAAGAGCGGGTGTTCGGCGGGGCATCGATCGATGCCTATGGCACGGCGCTCACCGACGAGACGCTGGAGGCCTGCCGCTCCGCCGACGCCGTTCTGCTGGCCGCCGTCGGCGGCCCCAAGTGGGACACCACCGATCCGGACCAGCCCCGCCCGGAGCAGGGCCTGCTCGGCCTCCGCAAGGGCCTGGGCCTGTTCGCCAATCTCCGGCCGGTCAAGCCGCTGCCCGCCCTGTATGACTCCAGCCCCCTGCGGCGCGAGATCATTGAGCGCACCGACCTGCTGGTGGTCCGCGAGCTGACCGGCGGAATCTACTTCGGCGAGAAGACCCGGACGGCCGATGCCGCCTCCGACGCCTGCGTCTACACGCGGGAGGAGATAGAGCGAATTGGCCGGGTGGCGTTCGGCGCCGCCCGCTCGCGGGTGACCAGCGTCGACAAGGCCAACGTCCTGGAGACCAGCCGGTTGTGGCGCGAGGTCATCCGCGACCTCCATTCCCGGGAGTTCCCCCACATCGAGCTGGAGCACCTGCTGGTGGACAACGCGGCCATGCGCCTGGTGGCCGCGCCTCGCCACTTTGAGGTGATCGTCACCGAGAACATGTTCGGCGACATCCTCTCCGACGAGGCCGCGATGCTCACCGGATCCCTGGGGATGCTGCCCAGCGCCTCCCTCGGCCACTCGGACCCACGCACCCCGGGGGTGTTTGAGCCCGTTCATGGCTCGGCGCCGGACATCGCCGGCACCGGTACGGCCAACCCGCTGGCCATGTTCCTGTCGGCGGCGCTCATGCTCCGGCACGGTTTTGGCATGGAGGACGAGGCGGCGGCGGTAGAATCGGCCGTCGACCGTGCGCTCGCCGACGGGCTGCGCACGCCGGATCTGGGGGGCGACGCCACGACGGCGCGGGCCACCCAGGCAGTCCTTCAACACCTATAGCGGCCTCGGGCCGCCGTTCACAACCAAGGAGCAGTCGTGGAACAAGCCGACCTCATCTGGCACAACGGAGAACTCGTTGCCTGGGAGGACGCCAAGGTCCACGTACTGACCCACGGTCTCCATTACGGCACCAGCGTGTTTGAGGGCGAGCGTGCCTACGCCACCGCCGACGGGCCCGCCATCTTCCGGCACACCGATCACCTGACCCGGCTGCTGGCCTCGGCCAAGCTGTACTACATGCCGGTTCCGTTCACGCTGGAGCAGCTGCGGTCGGCCACCCATGAGCTGATCGCCGCCAACGGCCTCAACGAGTGCTACATCCGGCCGATCGTGTTCCGCGGCTACGGACAGATGGGACTCAACCCGCTGGACTGCGAGGTGTCGGTGTCGATTGCCGTCTGGCCCTGGGGGGCCTACCTGGGCGAGCAGGCGGCCATGGAGGGCGTCCGGGCCAAGGTGGCCAGCTGGCGGCGGATCTCCGGGGACTCACTGATCCCGCACTCCAAGGCCTCCGGACAGTACCTCAACAGCGTGCTGGCCAAGATCGAGGCCACCAAGGCCGGCTACCAGGAGTCGATCCTGCTGGACACCCGCGGCTTCGTCTCGGAGGGCACCGGGGAGAACATCTTCGTCGTCCGTGACGGCGTGATCCTCACCCCGCCCCAGACCGCCGCCATCCTCGACGGCATCAGCCGCCGGTCGATCATCACCATCGCCCGGGACCTCGGCTACGAGGTGCTGGAGCGCGACCTGGCCCGGGCCGAGCTCTACCTGGCCGACGAGGTGTTTCTGTCCGGGACCGCCGCCGAGCTGGTTCCCGTCTGCGAGGTCGATGACCAGACGGTCGGCTCCGGGCGACGGGGCCCGGTGACCGAGGCCATCCAGAGCGTGTTCTTCGACGCCCTGCACGGACGCGATGATCGGTACCGCGACTGGCTGGATGTCGTCCAGGTCCCGTCGCGCGCCGCCACGTGAGCCGGCCTTCGATGAGCCGGCGTATCGAGCTGTATGACACCACCCTGCGTGATGGGATGCAGGGGGAGGGGATGTCGCTGTCGGCGGGCGAGAAGCTGCGCGTCGCCCACCGCCTGGACGAGCTCGGCGTTGATCTGATCGAGGCCGGCTTTCCCAGCTCCAATCCCAAGGAGCTGGAACTGTTCGGGCTGCTGGCCGGCGAGACGTTCACCCACGCTCAGATCTGCGCCTTCGGGATGACCCGGCGCCGGGGGATCGCGGCCGAGGCCGACCCTGCGCTGCGGGTGCTGGCCGACTGCTTTGCACCGGTCTGCACCGTGGTGGGCAAGACCTGGGCGCTCCATCTGGACAAGGTGGTCAAGGTCGACCGCGACGAGAACCTGCGCATGATCTCGGAGTCGATCGCGTTTCTGATCTCCGTCGGCAAGCGGGTCATCTACGACGCCGAGCATTTCTTTGACGGCTACGCCGACGACCGGGAGTACGCGCTGCGGTGTCTGCGGACCGCGGTGGAGGCCGGAGCCGAGACCGTGGTGTGCTGCGATACCAACGGCGGCACGCTGCCGCCCGTGGTCGGTGCGGCGATGGCGGAGGTGGCGGCGGCGGTGGCGGACCACGGTCCGGGCCATCCCGGGGTGGGGATCCACACCCATGACGACGCCGGGTGCGCCGTCGCCAACGCGCTGGCCGCCGTCCAGCAGGGGGCGACCCAGGTACAGGGGACCGTCAACGGGTACGGCGAGCGCTGCGGCAACGCCAACCTGATCTCCATCATCCCCAACCTCCAGCTCAAGCTCGGCTACGAGTGCCTGACCGAGGCCCAGCTGCAATCGCTGACCCCCACGGCGCACTACATCGCCGAGCTGCTCAACTTCACTCCCGACCCGGATGCGCCCTACGTGGGGCGCAACGCGTTCGCCCACAAGGGCGGCATGCATGTGGCCGGGGTGAGCGCCGACCCGGCGACGTTTGAGCACATCCCTCCCGAGGTCGTCGGCAACCAGCGGGACATGCTCATCTCCGAGCTGTCGGGCAAGGGAACCGTGGTGGAGCGCGCCCGCGAGGCCGGCCTGGAGCTCGACGACGCCACAGCCGCCGCCATGGTGGAGCGGGTCAAGGAGCTGGAGCACCAGGGCTACCACTACGAGGCCGCCGGCGGGTCGTTCGAGCTGCTGCTGCGTAAGGAGACCGGCGACTACGAGCCGCTGTTCCGGCTCGAGTCGTGGCGGGCGATCGTGGAAAAGCGCGCCGACGGCCGGGTGGAGACCGAGGCCACCATCAAGATCTGGGTGGCCGGCGAGCGCTACGTCCGCACCGCCGAGGGCAACGGACCGGTGAATGCGCTGGACCGGGCCCTGCGCGAGGCGTTGGTGGAGATCCACCCGCACCTGCGCGACATTGAGCTGGTCAACTTCAAGGTCCGGATCCTGGACGAGTCCAAGGGCACCGGATCGGTGACCCGCGTGCTCCTCGACGTCTCTGACGGCGACCGGGTGTGGGGGTCGATCGGCGTCTCGGAGAACGTGATCGAAGCCTCCTGGGAGGCGCTGGTCGACTCGCTGGAGTACGGGATGCAGCCGAGCCGGGGGCGGGCGGGGCCGTTCTCCCCCGGCGTCGCGCCCAGCCGCCCGTGACCGCCGACCGGCTGGAGCCGATACCCCTGGCCTCGCCGGTGCTGGGCGCCGAGGAGGAGCGCCGGGTGGTGGAGGTGCTGCGCTCCGGACGGCTGTCGCTCGGCCCGGTCCTTGAGGAGTTTGAGACCGCGTTTGCGGCCCGCGTGGGCGCGCCCCACGCCGTGGCCGTGTCCAGCGGCACGGCCGGGCTGCACCTGGCGCTCCGGGCGGTGGGGGTGGGCGACGGCCATGAGGTGATCACCTCCCCGTTCTCGTTTGTGGCCAGCGCCAACGTCGCCCTGTATGAGCGCGCTCGCCCGGTGTTCGCCGACATCGACCCGGTGACCCTCAACCTGGACCCGGAAGCGGCGGCGGCGGCGATCACCGATCGGACGGCGGCGCTGCTCCCGGTGCACGTGTTCGGCTACCCGGCCGACATCGAGGCCCTGGAGCGGCTGGGGCCGCCGATTGTGGAGGATGCCTGCGAGGCCCTCGGCGCCGTCTACCCGGACGGCCGCCCGGTGGGCGCCCGGAGCAACCCGGCCGTGTTCGGCTTCTACGCCAACAAGCAGCTGACCACCGGCGAGGGCGGCATGATCACCGTGGGCGACGAGGCCATGAAGGAGCGGATGGATTCCGAGCGCAACCAGGGACGAGCGCCGAACCTGGACTGGCTGGATCATGATCGCCTCGGCTTCAACTACCGCCTTTCGGACATCGCCTGCGCCCTGGGCGTCGCCCAGCTCCAGCGCCTGGACGACATGCTGGCCGGCCGGGCGCGGGTGGCGGCGCTGTACCGCCAGGTGCTGGAGGGCGTGGAGGGCCTGGAGCTGCCCTGCCCGGACGCCGGGGCCGTGCGCCGGGGCTGGTTCGTCTATGTCGTCCAGCTGCCCCGCGGCCGCGACCGTGACGACGTGGTGCGTGCGCTGGGCGAGCGGGGCATCCCCAGCAAGCCGTATTTCCCGGCAATCCACCTGATGAGCTTCTACCGCGAGCGCTTCGGACACCGGCCGGGCCAGTTCCCGGTGTGCGAGGACGTGGCGGCCCGGTCGATTGCGCTTCCGTTCTTCCCGGCCATGACCGAGGGCCAGGTCGACCAGGTGTCCACCGAGCTGCGCGCGGTGCTCGGCCGCTGAGGTACCCGGCGGTCCGGCCGGCTCTCAGGAGTGGGCGAGCTCGATCGCCAGCGTGCCCCAGTACTGGGCGCTGGCGAGGGTGAGGCTGTCGGCGGAGCTGGTGGCCGCCCCGGCGTACTGGCCCCCGGAGCCGCCGCTGGCGTTGTTGTAGGAGTTCGTGATGGCGGTGATCTGGGCCAGCGAGGAGGCCGGCGCCGCGCTCCCCGCGCTGGCGCTGCTGCTGAAGAACACCAGCTCGGCATCACCGGCCGCCGGGGCGGCGCTCAGGGCCGCGGTGGCGGTGGCGCTGGACGTGGTGCTGGAGGCCGAGCCTCCGTTGACCGCGCTTCCCAGGCTCCCGCTGATCACCGGCGAGGAGGTGTTGGCGCCGGCGACCGCGATCACATCGATGTAGGCCCGGGAGGTGGTGTTGGTGAGCGTGACCTTGACCTTGCCGCTTCCCGAGCCGCCGGTCAGATACCAGGCCCAGTTGTGACTGGCGCTCCCGCCATAGCTCTCCTGGCTGCCGATCGCGGTCGCGGTGGGCGAGGACGTGAATGACGAGTAGCTGACCGTTGCGGTATCGCTGCTGGAGGACTTGGAGGAGACGAGCACTAGGTAGGCGGTGCCGGCGCTCAGGCTGAATGTGGGCGAGGTCAGCGCCTTTCCGGAGGTGGCGCCGGTCTGGGCGGCATCGGTGAAGCCGAAGACGTGGCTGCACGACGTGCAGGTGGCGGCGCTGTTGTCCGGGTTGGTCACCGTGATGTCGACCGGTCCGGTGGTGGCGGCGCCACTGGTGCTCACCGTGGCCGTCAGCGACGTGGTGCTGTTGTAGGTGGTGGTGGCCGTGATGCCGGTCCCGGAGAAGGTCACGCTGGCGCCTGACTCAAACCCGGTGCCGGTGATCGCGATCGTCTGGCTGGACTGCCCCTGGGTGAGCTCGGCCGGGGCGGCCGAGGTCAGGGTGGGGCCCGCATTGACGGTGAAGGCTCCGGTCTTGGTGGCGCTGCTGCCGTCCCCGTTGGTGAGGGTGAGGTTGCGGGCGCCGGTGGTGGCGGTGCCCAGGATGGTGATGTTGGCCGTGACCGAGGTGGCGCTCACGTAGGTGGTGGAGTTGACCGTGATCCCGGTGCCTGAGAAGCTGGCGGCCAGCGCCGGGCCGCTGTCAAACCCGGTACCGGTGATGGTGATCGTCTGGCTGGAGGCCCCCTGGGGGAGGGCGCTGGGACTGGCCGCGGTGACGCTGGGGGCGGCGTTGACGGTGAAGGCTCCGGTCTTGGTGGCGCTGCTGCCGTCCCCGTTGGTGAGGGTGAGGTTGCGGGCGCCGGTGGTGGCGGTGCCCAGGATGGTGATGTTGGCCGTGACCGAGGTGGCGCTCACGAAGGTGGTGGAGTTGACCGTGATCCCGGTGCCTGAGAAGCTGGCGGCCAGCGCCGGGCCGCTGTCAAACCCGGTACCCGTGATGGTGACGTCGTAGTTGGTCGCTCCCAGGTCGCCCGAACTGGGGCTGGTGGCGGTCACCGTCGGGGCGGCGTTGACCGTGAACGCACCGGGGCCGTGGCCGAACCGCCGTCCGGGTTGGTGACGGTGACGGAGCGGGCGCCGGTGGTGGCGGTGCCCAGGATGGTGATGTTGGCCGTGACCGAGGTGGCGCTCACGAACGTGGTGGAGTTGACCGTGATCCCGGAGCCCGAGAAGGTGGCGGCCGCTCCGGAGACGAAGTTGGTTCCGGTGGTGGTGACGTCGTAATTGGTGGCTCCTCGGTCGCCCGCGCTGGGGCTGGTGGAGGTCACCGTGGGGGCGGCGTTGACGGTGAAGGCTCCGGTCTTGGTGGCGCTGCTGCCGTCCCCGTTGGTGAGGGTGAGGTTGCGGGCGCCGGTGGTGGCGGTGCCCAGGATGGTGATGTTGGCCGTGACCGAGGTGGCGCTCACGTAGGTGGTGGAGTTGACCGTGATCCCGGTGCCTGAGAAGCTGGCGGCCAGCGCCGGGCCGCTGTCAAACCCGGTACCGGTGATGGTGATCGTCTGGCTGGAGGCCCCCTGGGGGAGGGCGCTGGGACTGGCCGCGGTGACGCTGGGGGCGGCGTTGACCGTGAACGCACCAGGGGCCGTGGCCGCGTCGCCGTCCGGGTTGGTGACGGTGACGGAGCGGGCGCCGGTGGTGGCGGTGCCCAGGATGGTGATGTTGGCCGTGACCGAGGTGGCGCTCACGAACGTGGTGGAGTTGACCGTGATCCCGGAGCCCGAGAAGGTGGCGGCCGCTCCGGAGATGAAGTTCGTCCCGGCGATGGTCACGTTGAGGTTGGTCGCGCCCTGGTCGGCGGCGGCGGGAGCGGCCGAGCTGACCGTCGGGCCCAGCACGGTGACCGGGCTGCTCGCGGCGCTGGGGGTCGACCAGGACCGCCACACAGCGACCACCTGATAGGTGTAGCTGCCGGCCGGAACTCCGGTGCCGCTGGGGCGTCCGGTATCCGAGCAGCTGAGGGTGGAGGGCGACAGGAGGCTGGTGGCCGAGCTGCCGCAGGCGGCGGTCGGCGTGGTCCCGGTGAGCCGCTCCACGTAGTAGCCGGTGACCGCACCGCCGCCGGGCGGCGTCGGCGCCGTCCAGCTGACCCCGACCGCTCCGGGGCCCGAGACCGCGGCGGTCACCCCGGAGGGGCCGGCGAGCGCGCTGGCACTGGCCGAGGCGATTCCGGCCCCGGGGGCCTGGAAGTAGGCCGAGGCTCCAGCCGCGATGCCCAGGGCGGCGGCGGAGGCGGTGAGAATGATCCAGAGTTTTGTGGAGGCGCGGCGCATCCCGTTGTCCCAAGCGCGCGAGTCGTCACCCGGGTGTCCGGTGGGTGGGCGGAGGCCTCCGTGCACCGCCCACCCGCCGGGTCCCGGTCAGCTGCTGAAGTTCAACGTCAGGCTCGCGTTTTGGCAGGTGTTCTGCGATGAGCTCAGGTTGTTCATCGTCAGCGTGCCGGTGGCGGTGACCACCTGGCCGTTGCCGTTGCCGAACTGCTGGTTGGCCACCACGTCAGGCATCCAGAAGTTGGAGGTGTTGGTATCGCTGGCCGCGGTCTCCACCGATTCACACGTGGTGATTTCAGCCCCGCTGTTGGAACACGCTGAGCCGGTCCAGGTGTCTCCGGCCGGGCAGGCCTTGATGCTGGCCAGGTGGATGGTGCCCAGCTGCTGGTGGCCGGAGGACGGGTTATCGACCGTGAACGAGACGGTGGAGGAGGTCCCCGGATACAGGGTCGACCCGCTCGTCCCGTGGATGGTGAGGTTGGAGCTGGCGCCGACGGTGGCGGTGCCGGTTCCCGACCCGGTGGCGGAGAAGTAGGCAATTGCCCCGCCGGCAGCGGCCAGGCAGGCCACGACGCCGCCCAGGGCGACGCGGCCGCGCTTTGAGTGCAGCAGCTTACGCATACGTGTGTACGGTCCTTTCCGGTCCTGTGAGTGGTGCTCGCCGCGCGTTTCCGTGTAGGGAGCCCCTGAGCGGCCTGGGCGCATCCTCCAAACGGGGGATGCTGGTGGTCTTTCGTCCATTATCGGACGGTCGGGCTAAAGCCTTTAGGCCCTCTCACAAAAGGCTTAGGTTGGTGTGGAGGTCGGCGTGCCGTCCGCCCGCGGGCGCGCCCTCCATAATGCGGGCCATCTCTCGTTTCGCCGAACCCCAGGACCGTGGCTTTCGCCGCCTCAACGACTCGATCGGCTTCGACTGGCGGCTCAGTCCCTATGACGTCGACCAGTCGGTCGCGCACGCCTCGATGCTGGCCGCCCAGGGCATCATCTCGGCGGCCGACGAGGCCGAGCTGCACCGCGGGCTGGAGCAGGTCCGGGGCGAGCTGGCCGACGGGTCGTTCCCGTTTGCCGACGGTGACGAGGACATCCACATGGCGATTGAGCGCCGGCTGACCGAGATCGTGGGCCGGGTGGGCGGACGCCTGCATACGGCACGGTCTCGCAACGACCAGGTGGCCACCGATGTGGCCATGTTCGTCCGGGCCCACGCGCGGGAGGCGGTGGAGCGGATCGACCGGCTGGCCGCCGTCCTCACCGATCAGGCCGAGCGCCACCTGGACTGGGCGATGCCGGGCTACACCCACATGCAGCGGGCGCAGCCGATCTATCTCAGCCACCACCTGCTCGCCTACGTCTGGATGCTCCTCCGCGACCGGGATCGCTTTGAGGCCGTGGTGACGGCCACCGCGCGGATGCCGCTGGGGGCCGGGGCGCTGGCCGGGGTCAACTTCGACACCGACCGCCGGGCCGTGGCGGCCGCGCTCGGGTTCTCCGGCGTGGCGGCCAACTCGGTGGACGCGGTCTCCAACCGGGACTTCGTCCTGGACTACCTGTCCGCGGCCGCCACCTGCGCCACCCACCTGTCCCGGCTGGGAGCCGAGATCGTCCTGTGGTCGACCGAGGAGTACGGATTCTGCGAGGTGGCCGACGCCTGGGCCTCCGGCTCGTCGATCATGCCCCAGAAGAAGAATCCCGACGCCGCTGAGCTGTTGCGCGCCAAGGCTCCGCGGCTCGTCTCCAACCTGGTGGCCCTCCACGGCGTCATGCACGGCCTCCCGCTGACCTACAACAAGGACATGCAGGAGGACAAGGAGCCGTTGTTTGACTCCTGCGACACGCTGGAGTTGTGCCTGGAAGCCGCCACCGGGATGCTGGAGACAATCGGGTTTCGCCGCGAGCGGCTGGCGGCGGCCGCGGCCGACCAGTTCCTGGCCGCCACCGATGTGGCTGATCTTCTGGTCCGGCGGGGCATCCCCTTCCGCGAGGCCCACGGCGTGGTGGCCGGTCTGGTGCGGCAGGCGATCGAGCAGGGCAAGCAGCTCTCGGAGCTGACACCGGAGGAGCTGACCGAGCAGTCGCCGCTCCTGGACGATGAGTTCTACGCCCTGTTGCGCGACGGCGCCTGGCTGGAGACCAAGGTCTCCGAAGGTGGGACCAGCCTGGCCCGGGTCCGCGAGCAGCTCCACCAGGCCCGCGCGGCGCTGCGGTGAAGCCGGCCTTCTACGACCGGCCGGTGTTGGAGGTCGCCCGGGATCTGATCGGCTGCGTGGTCACCCACCAGGATTGCGCGGGGGTGATCGTGGAGACCGAGGCCTACCACGACTCCGAGCCGGCCTCTCATGCGTTTGTGGGGCTGACGCCGCGGACGCAGACGCTGTTCGGACCTCCGGGCCGAGCCTACGTGTACCGCTCCTACGGGATCCACGCCCTGTTGAACGCGGTCTGCGAGCCGGAGGGCGTGGGGGCGGCGGTGCTGATCCGAGCGCTGGAGCCGATTGAGGGACTGGACCACATGCGGGCCCGGCGGGGCGTGGACGGCATCCGTCAGCTGTGCTCGGGCCCGGGCAAGCTCACCCAGGCCCTGGGCATCGAGCTGCGCCACAACGGCTCGGATCTGCTCACCGGGCCGGTGGTGTTCTCGCCCCGCCCGCGCGCCTGGCGCAACGTCGGGATTTCGGTCGATACCCGGATCGGGATCAGCAAGGCGATGGAGCTCCCGTGGCGGTTCAGTGCCACGGGCAGCCGGTTCCTGTCCCGGCCGGTCCGCTCGGCCGCGGCCGTCTGACCGGCCGGCTGCCCCCGGCGGTCTGACCCGGCTACCCGCCGCCGCCCAGGCCGGCCCCACCGGTGCCGCCAGTTCCACCGCCGGTGCCACCACCGGTCCCTCCTCCGGTACCGCCTCCGGTCCCACCACCGGTACCGCCTCCGGTCCCACCACCGGTACCGCCTCCGGTCCCGCCACCGGTGCCACCGGTGCCACCGCCCGTCCCGCCGGTACCGCCTCCGGTCCCGCCCCCGGTGCCACCGCCCGTCCCGCCGGTACCGCCTCCGGTCCCACCGGTGCCGCCGCCGGTACCGGCGGCTCCGGTGGTGCCACCCGTCCCGCCACCGGTGGTTCCGGTGGCCGCGCTCGGCACGGTTGCGGCCGGCGCCGGTGTCGTCCCGGCGCCGGTCAGCGAGGTCGCGGTGCCCGAGGTGGTGGAGGACTTGGGGTGGCTGCCGTATTCCTGGCTCTCCTGAGCCTCAATCTGCAGCGCCTGCACCATGAAGGAGTGCCAGATGGCGGCCGGGAACGTGCCACCCTCCACCGGTCCGCCGTTGTACAGGGTGTTCATCGGCACCAGCTTGTTGGGGAAGCCCACCCACACCGCAGTGGTGATCTGGGGGGTCCAGCCCACAAACCAGGCGTCGCCATAGTTGCTGGTGGTCCCGGTCTTACCCGCGGTATCGACACCGGCGATGGCCGCCTGGGTGGCGGTGCCATGCTGGACGACGGCCTGGAACAGGGTGTGGATGGTGGCGGCGACGCTGGCCGGGATGACACGCCGGTAACGGGGAACCGCCACCAGGTTGCGCTTACCGCTGCAGGCGATGTTGGGACATTCGATCTGGGCGATCCCGGTGGGCCCCTCGTCCGGCGCACCCAGCACGGGGTTGTAGACCCGGAGACCCCCGGTGGCGATCGTCTCGTAGGCGTGGGCCATGTCCAGCGGGGTGACCCCGATCTTCAGGCCGCCGATGATCATGGCGTAATTGGTGGAGATCGGCGAGCGAATGCCCATCGCCTTGGCGATGCCGGCGATCCGCCGGGTGCCGACACCAGGGGAGAGCCCAAGCTGGGTGAACACGCTGTTGTCCGAGGTGACGGTGGCCTGGAGCAGCGTCGTCGGGCCGGCGTACTCGTTGGCGAAGTTATGCACGTAGAAGTGCTCCTTGCCGCCACTGTTGGGGACGATCAGGTCCAGCGGCTTGGAGTCGAACACCGAGTCTGGGCCGTAACCGTGCTGAAGCGCCACCGCCAGCGTGAACGCCTTGAACGCCGACCCGGGCTGCCGGTCGCCCTCGGTGGCGAGGTTGAACGGGTACTGGGCGAAGTCCTGCTGGCCGTTGACCAGCGGGCCGCCGATCATCGCCCGGACCTGCCCGGTCTTGTTGTCGATGGCGACCAGGGAGGCCGCCGGTTCGTTCGGTCCGCTGGGCAGATTCTGCGAGACGGCCTGCTCGGCGGCCTGCTGCATGGGCAGGTCGATGCTGGTGCGGATCTTCAGTCCCCCGTAGTAGGCGCGGTACTCGGCCACCTTGGCCGGCACCCCGCCGTGCTCCAGGGCAGCGATGATCTGCGGCGCCACCCAGCTGGTGAAGTACGGAGCCGCGGGCGGCTCCTGGGGCTGCTCGATGTCGCTGGCCGTGGGCAGGGGATCGGTGCGCTCGCTGCTGTAGTACTCGTACTGGGCGCGTGAGATGTAGCCCTGCGCCTGCATGTCCTGGAGCACCAGATCGCGCCGCTCCAGGGCGGAATGCGGGAAGGCCACCGGGTTGAACGCCGAGGGATTGGCCACCATGCCGGCCAAAAGAGCCGCCTGGCCGGGGGAGAGGGCGGACGAACAGGAGCGCAGCGGCGGATCGCCACACCCGGTCCCGCTGCTGGGCGAGCTGGGGTCGTAGCCCAGTTTCTTGCCGAAGTACACGCGCGCCGCCGACTCGGCGCCGTAGGCGCCGTTGCCGAAGTAGATGGAGTTGAGGTACTCGGTGAGGATCTTCGTCCGCTTCCAGCGATGCGTCAGGTGGTAGGCCATCGCGGCCTCACGCAGCTTCTCGAAGATCGTCCGGTTGCCCTCCTGAGAAAGTGCGTTCTTCACGAACTGTTCGGCGATCGTCGACGCCCCCTGCACGCTCCGGCCGGTGACGTCGGATATGAAGGCGCGGGCGATGCCCCGGATGTCGACCCCGGGGTCAGTCCAGAACCGTTTGTCCTCGACCGAGATGACCGCCTGGGGCATCCTCAATCCCAGCTGTCTCCAGCTGTCGACGACCTCGTGGTTGGGCGGTGCCAGGATCCCGATCTTGTGCCAGTGGTCGTCGTACATATACGAGTTGTGGAGGGCCTGGCGGTACTCCGCGCGGTTCTCGATCTGCGGCAGGTCGGAGGCGACCGCCATGAGCATCCCGAACACCATGGACACGACCGCCAGGATCCCCAGGCCGAACAGGATCCACAACAGCCGGAGCTTGCGCACCCGGCCCCGGCCCCGGCGCCACTTGTGGCGATGGCCGCCGTCGCCGTTGCGGCCGCCCCGCCAGCCACGCTGCGCGGGAGCGGGCTCAGCGGTGGCCGGGGCCTGGGGCGACACCACCGCCACCGGCCGGCCCGGGCCGGCGTTCCCGTTCGAGATGTCGTCGTCGTCGCTCATGCGGTCCGTGCGGCTGTGCCGGCGCAGGTGGCCGACCATGGCGCGGCGCGACGGCGAAAAGGGGAAGGCGCGGCGCCACGTCGAGCCGGACGGTGACTTCCCTGGCGGCGGCGAAAGTCTAGCATCGGGTCCCGTGGGCGAGACCTTCGCAAAGCCGCCCGGCTCGGCCACCGAAGCGGCGGCCTGGCTGGCCCGCAACACCGTGGATTGCCTGCCCCGGGGCGAGCTGGAGCGCAAGCTGGCCGGCGGCCGGCAGCTGCGGGTCAAACTGGGCATCGACCCCACCGCGCCAGACATCCATCTCGGATTCACCGTCGTGCTGGGAAAACTCCGGGAGTTCCAGGACCTCGGCCATAAGGTGGTACTGATCGTCGGCGGGTTCACCGCGCGCGTGGGCGACCCCAGCGGCCGAGACAGCACCCGCCCCGTGCTGGACCCGGCCCAGATCGACGCCAACGCCGCCAGCTTCCGGGAGCAGGCGCTCACGGTGCTCAATCCGGATCCCGAGCTGCTGGAGGTGCGCAACAACGCCGAGTGGCTGGATATGTCGATGGAGGAGCTGTTCAAGCTCCTGCGCACCGCCACGGTGGGGCAGATGTTGGAGCGGGACGACTTCGCCAAGCGTTATGCGGCCAACCAGCCGATCTCGGTGCTGGAGCTCCTGTATCCGCTGCTTCAGGGCTACGACTCGGTCGCCGTCCGGGCCGACGTGGAGCTGGGGGCCACCGACCAGAAGTTCAACCTCCTGCTCGGCCGGGACGTCCAGCGCGCCTACGGGCAGCCCGAGCAGGTGATCATGACGCTCCCGCTGCTCATCGGCACCGACGGGGAGCGCAAGATGTCCAAGTCGTACGGCAACTACATCGGGGTCACCGACAGCCCCGAGGAGATGTACGGCAAGACGATGAGCATCCGCGACGCCCTCCTGGAGAACTGGTACTCACTGCTCCTCGGCGCCGACCCCGACCCCGCCCTGTCCCCGCGGGATGCCAAGCGGGCCCTGGCCCGCGCCCTGGTGGAGCGGTTTGGCGGCGCGGACGCCGCCGCCCGGGCCGAGGAGCACTTCGACCGCGTCATCGTCCGCCACCAGGCTCCCGCGGACGTCGACACCGTCGCCTATCCGGCCAACGGTGAGCTCGTCCATCTGCCGGCCCTGCTGGCCCGGGTGTTCGGCGTCTCCACGTCCGAGGGACGTCGCAGCCTGGCTCAGGGAGCCGTCCGCCTGGACGGCGAGCCGGTGCCCGCCGGCACGCTTGACCTCCCGGCCACCCAGCTTGACGGCCGGGTGCTCCAGCTGGGACGGCGGCGCTTCGCCCGGATCGAGATCCGGTAGCTGCGGCGATGACCGTGTGGGGGGGAGTGCTGCGCCTTCAGACGGACGGGCACGGCCAGGTCGTCGACCTCACCGAGGGTGTGGAACGGGTGGTGGCCGCCAGCTCGGTCGACCGCGGCCTGGTCACCGTCTTCGCGGTGGGGGCCACCGTGGCGGTCACCACCATGGAGTACGAGCCGGGCGGGGTCAGCGACCTCCAGGCGCTCCTGGACCGGCTGATTCCGTCAGAGGGCGACTACGAGCACAACCGTCTCAACCATGACACCAACTCGCACGCCCACCTGCGCGCGGCGGTCATCGGGCCATCCGAGACAATTCCGGTGGTGGACGGGCGTCTCGCGCTGGGCACCTGGCAGCAGATCGTCCTCATCGACTTGGACGATCGGCCCCGGGAGAGGACGATCAGCGTTCAGGTGCTATCTTGACCGCCGCCGTCGAGAACGGTCCGGACGGAAACGATCGCCTCCCGCGACGATGCCCCTCCGGAGCGCTATAATCGTCGGTCCGCCCCGGGCCGAAGACGGACCCGGGCGCGCCCTGAGGAGGAACACCTTCCTGAAGTGGTGCGACGGTCTTTGAAAACTCAACAGCATGCACACTCCTCGACCGAATCCCGGTCGAGAGATGTGTCCAGGTTCGACGCCGTCGCATCGATCGATCCCCTCGGGGGTCGCTGACGCGACGGTGCCAAGATTGACCCCGTCTTGCGCCGGAGCCCCCTGTGTACATCGGGCTCCCACGGACCGGCCCTCGGGCCGGCGGTACTGCCAGCAGATGCCGGTGGTGCTGGGCGCAAGGGTCTGATCCCACCAGGGACAGACCCGGGATTTGTCTCGCTCTGGTGGCTGCGGACGTGTCCGTGGCCGCCCTCGGAGCGGGAGTACTTCCTGACGACTCTTTGTGAGGGTGCGGTGGCCTTCGTTGTTGCCGCGCCCAGGGAGATCGCATCAGCGATGTCCCTCTTCGGCGAGGCGCGCTCTGCGCGGCTCGCACTTCACGGAGAGTTTGATCCTGGCTCAGGACGAACGCTGGCGGCGTGCCTAACACATGCAAGTGGAGCGACGAACCAGGCTTCGGCCTGGGGCAAAGCCGCGAACGGGTGAGTAACACGTGGGTAACCTGCCCTGATGACCGGGACAACCCGAGGAAACTCGGGCTAATACCGGATGTGCCCTCCGACCATAAGGTCTCTGGGGAAAGGAAGCTTCGGCCTCCGCATCGGGATGGGCCCGCGGCGCATTAGCTTGTTGGTGAGGTAACGGCTCACCAAGGCGACGATGCGTAGCTGGTCTGAGAGGACGATCAGCCACACTGGGACTGAGACACGGCCCAGACTCCTACGGGAGGCAGCAGTGGGGAATCTTGCGCAATGCGCGAAAGCGTGACGCAGCAACGCCGCGTGGGGGAAGACGGCCTTCGGGTTGTAAACCCCTTTCAGTTGGGACGAAGCTTCGCCGGTGAATAGCCGGCCGGAGTGACGGTACCTTCAGAAGAAGCCCCGGCTAACTACGTGCCAGCAGCCGCGGTAATACGTAGGGGGCAAGCGTTGTCCGGAATCATTGGGCGTAAAGAGCGTGTAGGCGGCTTGGTAAGTCCGCTGTGAAAGTCCAGGGCTCAACCCTGGAAAGCCGGTGGAAACTGTCAAGCTTGAGTCCGGAAGAGGCGAGTGGAATTCCTGGTGTAGCGGTGAAATGCGCAGATATCAGGAGGAACACCAATGGCGAAGGCAGCTCGCTGGGACGGTACTGACGCTGAGACGCGAAAGCGTGGGGAGCAAACAGGATTAGATACCCTGGTAGTCCACGCCGTAAACGATGGGCACTAGGTGTGGGGGGTGTCGACTCCCTCCGTGCCGACGCTAACGCATTAAGTGCCCCGCCTGGGGAGTACGGCCGCAAGGCTAAAACTCAAAGGAATTGACGGGGGCCCGCACAAGCAGCGGAGCATGTGGTTTAATTCGACGCAACGCGAAGAACCTTACCTGGGCTTGACATGTTCCTGACCACCGTGGAAACACGGTTTCCCTTCGGGGCAGGATCACAGGTGGTGCATGGCTGTCGTCAGCTCGTGTCGTGAGATGTTGGGTTAAGTCCCGCAACGAGCGCAACCCCCGTCGCATGTTGCCAGCATTTAGTTGGGGACTCATGCGAGACTGCCGGTGACAAACCGGAGGAAGGTGGGGATGACGTCAAGTCATCATGCCCCTTATGTCCAGGGCTACACACGTGCTACATTGGCGCGTACAGAGGGTTGCGATACCGTGAGGTGGAGCGGATCCCTTAAAGCGCGTCTCGGTTCGGATTGCAGGCTGAAACTCGCCTGCATGAAGGCGGAGTTGCTAGTAATCGCGGATCAGCATTGCCGCGGTGAATACGTTCCCGGGCCTTGTACACACCGCCCGTCACACCATGGGAGTGAGCAACACCCGAAGCCGGTGGCCTAACCCTTTTGGGAGGGAGCCGTCGAAGGTGGGGCTCGTGACTGGGGTGAAGTCGTAACAAGGTAGCCGTAGCGGAAGCTGCGGCTGGATCACCTCCTTTCTAGGGAGCCCTCTTCAATGAGGGCACCGGATGCCGGAGATCGGCCGGCCTTGAGCTCTTGAGCTCCCCCGGCCGACTTGCGCGCACCGGTCACTAGACATGTCGACCGAGCCTGGATCGACGGATGGCGCTCTGCGCGGTCCGTCGCATGCTGTTGAGTTTTGAGAGACCGCGCTGCGCCGCGGGCGTTCAGAGAGCTGCGGCTCCTGGGCACTTCAGCGGGGCCGCACCCTCTTCGCGGACCTTGAAAACTGCACAGTAGCCAATGTAACGGGTATCACCGAGCCCGGACCGTGAGGTCCGTGCTCACAAGATCACCGTCAAGATAATAAGGGCACATGGTGGATGCCTTGGCACCAAGAGTCGATGAAGGACGTGAACGGCTGCGATAAGCCGCGGTTAGGCGCTGAATAGCCATTGACCCGCGGATCTCCGAATGGGAAAACCCGGCGCCGGTAATGCGGCGTCATCCTGCGCTGAACACATAGGCGCAGTGAAGACAAGCGGGGGAAGTGAAACATCTCAGTACCCCGAGGAAAGTAAATCAACCGAGACTCCCCGAGTAGTGGCGAGCGAAAGGGGATCAGCCCAAACCTCATGCGTGTAAGCGGTCACGCGTTGCGCATGAGGGGTTGTAGGACGTCTGGTCCCAGCCGTGACCGGCTGGGCGGAAGTTACAAAATCATGTGGTAGTCGAAGCGTGTGGAACCACGCACCAAAGAGGGCAACCGTCCCGTAGACGAAATCGCATGATCTTCCGCAGATGTTCCTGAGTAAGTCCGCTCCCGTGAAACGCGGACTGAACCTGGGGGGACCACCCTCCAAGGCTAAGTACTCCTTGGTGACCGATAGCGGACTAGTACCGTGAGGGAAAGGTGAAAAGTACCCCGGAAGGGGAGTGAAATAGTACCTGAAACCGCGTGCCTACAAGCGGTGGGAGCGGCGCAAGCCGTGACCGCGTGCTTTTTGCATAACGAGCCGGCGAGTTACTCGTCTGCGGCAAGGTTAAGCGATGAGCGGAGCCGTAGCGAAAGCGAGTCCGAATAGGGCGACACAGTCGTAGGCGGTAGACCCGAAGCTGAGCGAGCTACCCATGGGCAGGTTGAAGCGGGGGTAAGACCTCGTGGAGGACCGAACCGACCTAGGTTAAAAACTGGGCGGATGACCTGTGGGTCGGAGTGAAAGGCTAATCAAGCTCAGTGATATCTGGTTCTCTCCGAAATATATTTAGGTATAGCCTCGGATAAATTCCGTGGCGGCCGTAGAGCACTGTTTGGACTAGGGGCCCTACCAGGTTACCGAATTCAGGCAAACTCCGAAGACCGTCACGGTTACTCCGGGAGTCAGTTGCTGGGGGATAAACTTCAGCGTCAAGAGGGAAACAGCCCAGACCGCCAGCTAAGGTCCCTAAGTACTAGCTAAGTGGTAAACGATGTTTGAGTGCAGAGACAACCAGGAGGTTGGCTTAGAGGCAGCCACCCTTGAAAGAGTGCGTAACAGCTCACTGGTCAAGTGTTCAAGCGCGGACAATGTAACGGGGCTCAAGCTAGTCACCGAAGCTGCGGGTGCGATTTCGATCGCGCGGTAGGAGAGCGTTCCGGCGCCAGTGAAGCAGCCGTGGAAACGAGCTGTGGAGGCGGCGGAAGTGAGAATGCCGGCATGAGTAACGAAAGAGGGGTGAGAATCCCCTCCGCCGATTGCCCAAGGATTCCTGAGTAAAGTTCGTCTGCTCAGGGTTAGTCAGGACCTAAGGCGAGGCCGAAAGGCGTAGTCGATGGCCAACGGGTTGATATTCCCGTACCACGTCGCGACCGTTTGACCAACGGGGGGACGAGGAAGGCTATGGGATCCCAGGCGATGGTTGCCCTGGGGTAAGCGTGTAGGGGTGGCTCTAGGTAAATCCGGAGCCGCATAACCTGAGGCGCGATGCCAGCTGGCTCTAAGCCGGCGAGTCCCGGATGCCATGCCTCCAAGAAAAGCCTCTAGGGAGGTCGCGCGTGCCTGTACCAAAACCGACACAGGTGGGCAAGTGGAGCACACTAAGGTGATCGAGATAACCCTCGTTAAGGAACTCGGCAAAATCGCCCCGTAACTTCGGGATAAGGGGCGCCCCAGTAGGGTGAACCTCCTCGCGAGGGGAGCCCGAGAGGGCCGCAGTGAATAGGTTCAAGCGACTGTTTACCAAAAACACAGGTCTCTGCTAAGTCGTAAGACGACGTATAGGGGCTGACGCCTGCCCGGTGCCGGAAGGTTACGTGGAGGTGTTAGGGCTTCGGCTCGAAGCACCGAAACTAAGCCCCGGTAAACGGCGGCCGTAACTATAACGGTCCTAAGGTAGCGAAATTCCTTGTCGGGTAAGTTCCGACCTGCACGAATGGCGTAACGACTTGAACGCTGTCTCAACGAGGGGCTCGGTGAAATTGCAGTCTCGGTGAAGATGCCGAGTACCCGCGGCTAGACGGAAAGACCCCGTGAACCTTTACTACAGCCTGGTATTGGGGTTCGATGCATTTCGCTCAGGATAGGTGGGAGGCTTGGAAGCACCGGCTGCGGCCGGTGTGGAGCCGACCTTGAGATACCACCCTTGGTGTATTGGATCTCTAACAGTGCGCCCTGAACCGGGGCACTGGACAGTGACAGGTGGGTAGTTTGACTGGGGCGGTCGCCTCCCAAAATGTAACGGAGGCGCGCAAAGGTTCCCTCAGCACGGTCGGAAATCGTGCGTAGAGTGTAAAGGCAGTAAGGGAGCTTGACTGCGAGACCGACAGGTCGAGCAGGTGCGAAAGCAGGCCTTAGTGATCCGGCGGTAGCAAGTGGAAGCGCCGTCGCTCAACGGACAAAAGGTACTCCGGGGATAACAGGCTTATCGGGCCCAAGAGTCCACATCGACGGCCCGGTTTGGCACCTCGATGTCGGCTCGTCGCATCCTGGGGCTGAAGTAGGTCCCAAGGGTTGGGCTGTTCGCCCATTAAAGCGGTACGCGAGCTGGGTTCAGAACGTCGTGAGACAGTTCGGTCCCTATCTGCCGTGGGCGTTGGAGAGTTGAGAGGATTCGTCCCTAGTACGAGAGGACCGGGATGAACGCACCTCTGGTGTATCTGTTGTCCTGCCAAGGGCACCGCAGGTTAGCTACGTGCGGACCGGATAACCGCTGAAAGCATCTAAGCGGGAAGCCGACCTCAAGATGAGCTCTCCCATCCCCATCGAGGGAGTAAGACCCCTGGAAGATGACCAGGTTGATAGGCCGGATCTGGAAGGGTGGTGACACCCGTAGGAGACCGGTACTAATGGGTCGAGGGCTTGACGGATATTTGATATCCGTGCATTGGCACTGTGTAGTTTTGAAGGCCCGCGAAGAGCGGTCCTCGCCTCCGGGTGAGACCGTCAGGGGGTCTTGACAAGTTTCCGGTGGCTATTGCGAGGGGGAAACACCTCTTCCCATTCCGAACAGAGCCGTTAAGCCCCTCAGCGCCGATGGTACTTGGTCCGAAAGGGCCTGGGAGAGTAGGTCGCCGCCGGTTCTTCCTCCGACCCCGCCGAGCGCTGCGAGCGCCGCGGGGTCTTTTTTTTGCCCCGCTGCCCCGGCGCTGCCAGACTCTGGGGACGATGGCTGAGCTGTTCGGTCTCCACGTCATGTTCCGGGCGCACGCCGGACAGGGCGATGAGCTGGAACGGATCCTCCTGGAGGCCGCCGCCGCGGCCGGGGCGGCCCCGGAGTGCCGGCTGTACGTGGTCGGCCGGTCCCCTGAGGCCGACGAGGTTGTCTGGGTGATGGAGGCGTGGGAGAACCGTCAGGCTCATGACGCCAGCCTTGAGGACCCGGCCGCTCAGGCCCTCATCCAGCGCGCCATGCCGCTGCTCGCCGCCCGGCCGCGCGCCAGCGAACTCAAGCCATCCGGAGGAAAGGGCCTGTAGAGGGTCTTCCGGAGGATCCCCCGGCCCGGGCTACAGAACCCGCTCTATCCTCAGCCGGCGCGTGCCCTTGGGGGTCGGCACCTCAACGGTGTCCCCGGGGGCGCGGTCCAGCAGCGCGCGGGCCACCGGAGACTCGGCCGAGAGCTTGCCCTGGGCGCGGTCGGCCTCGGTGACGCCGACGATCGTCCAGGTGTGGACCTCGCCCGTGCCCTCGTCCCGGACCTCGGCGGACCGGCCGAAGGCAAACGTCCCGCTGCCGGTGTCGACCGTGTCCACCACCACGGCGTTGCGCAGACGCTGGCGCAGTCGGATGATCCGCGTCTCCATATGCGCCTGATCCTCTTTGGCGGCGTGGTACTCGGCGTTCTCCTTGAGGTCGCCGTGACCCCGCGCGGTCAGAATCCGCGCCGCCATCTCCCGCCGGCCGACGGTCTCCAATTCGGCGATCTCAGCCTTGAGAGCCACCAGTCCCTCCTCGGTGATCGGCTCCCCTTCAGTTCCTGATGTCGTCATCCGAGCATTTTGTCACGCCATGGTCCGACGGCGTGGGCTGGGGCCCACGTCTGCTGAGCGAGAGCCGCGTCGAATCGCGGGGGGCCGAGCTGGGTGGCAACATCCGATCCGATGCGAGGCATGGCCAGGTTCTTTCGCACCAACCCGCAGGCGCTCGTCCTGCTGATCATCTGCGTCGTCCTCGGAGTGGGGACCTTCGTCGCAGTCCTCATCGCGCTGTCCCAACATTCCAGCGGATCGCTCAACGGTGAGCCCTCCGGGCTGATCGTGGTCGCCGGACTGCTGATTCACTGACTCACCCGCGTGGGGCGTGTACTGCCTGGGGGCTAGCTGACCGAGCCGCGCTGCGGTTGTGCGGGAGCGACGCGCGCTCGCCGAACGGGGGAGAGGCAGTGGGCAGGACGCGGCGCGGCGGCCCCCGGGCGACGCTCCCGGTGGATGCGCACAGACCGGCGATGCGGATGCGGGACCGGGGGAGGCTCAGGGTCGCCGAGGACGTCGTCCACCAGCGTCATCAGGGCGCGGATCCGTCTTATGGATACCTGGAACATATGTTCGTAATCCTAGGGTAGCGGCCGGACGGAACAGGTCGGCGAACCCTCTATCGATCGCGAGCCGGCGGTCGGGGCAGGGGGCAGTGTCCCCCCACCCGGTCTCGCCTCATCCTGTCTCGCCTCCGCGTCCGAGCGAACCGCAGCGCCGACGGGGTCGGCGCCCGGCCTCCACGCCGCTTTCCCCCGAGAGCGAACATGTGTATTATAGAGCTTTAAGGGGTCGGGGAACGGTGGTGTGAGGCCGCTCCCCGCATCGACAATCTGAGGATGGGGCTTATCAGATACCAATGCGGGCGTGCGACGGGGCGTCGTCGCCAACGAATTCGTAATCTCCGGCTGCTCGCGCTGACGATTCTCGGCGTGCTGGCCCTGCCGGCCGCGGCGGCGCAGGCCGACGCCAGCTGGACTGGGGCCTCCACCAGCCCCGAGTGGTCGACGGCGTCCAACTGGAGCGGCACGACGCCGCCGACGAAGTCGAACACTGCAGCGGGGACCCTGGTATTCCCCACGCTCGGAACATGCCACACCTGCTACACCAGCCATGACGGTCTGTCCGGCATCACCTCCACCGGCCTGGTGCTGGGCAACAACAGCCACCAGTACCGGATCCTTGGCAACCGGTTCAGCATCGGAACGGGTGGCATCCTGTACACCGCCGGCGGCGGCACCGGCGATGTGATCAACGCCCCGCTGGCCCTCGCCACCGGAGCTCAAACCTGGGTGGTCGGTTCGTCGACGAACGGCTACAACAGCCTGACCCTGTTGGGCGGAATCACCGGACCGATCACGGCCCCGGTCGCCGTTTCCACGCCGCGGGGCGACCTCTTCATCGACAGCAACATGGAGGCCGGCCCGGTCACATCCAACGGCCCCGGCACCCTGCACATCGGCGGCGCGCCGGGCAGCGGTCATCCCGGCTCGGTCAATGGCACCAATGGGCAGCCGCTCACGATCAAGGCCGGCGAGCTCATTCCGAATCCCAGCTCGGCCTCCGGGCCGTTGACGATGAGCAGCGGCACGACGCTGCTGATGGGGACCTACACGTCGAACACCCACGCCACGACGCTGAAGGTCAGCGGTGCGGCGTCGCTCTCGTCCTCCACCAAGACGCAGACGTTTATCAACGCCAATGGGTCAACGCCGGGCACCGACTTCTCGCAGCTGAGCGCCAGCGGCAACATCACCATCGGCGGGCAGCTCGCCATTGGCCATGGGCCGAACAACAGCAACACCTGCGTGACCCTGACTGCCGGCCAGGTCGCCACGCTGGTCACAACGACGGGGACCCTGTCAGGGACGTTCAGCGGCATCCCCAACGGCACCGTCGTCAACCTGGCGTCGCCCTGTACGGGCGGGCCGTCTCAGGTCCAGATCAACTACACCAGCAATAGCGTCACGGCCACGGTAGTCGGCTCCGGCGGCTCGACGCCGACCTCGACGTCCCTGGCAGCGCCCAATCCGTCACCGGCGAGCACCAACCAGCAGGTCATGTTGACCGCGACGGTCTCGACCAGCTCGGTGGCCCCGTCGGGGACGGTGGCGTTCTCGGCCAGCGGGAAGGCGATCTCCGGCTGCACCAGCCAGCCGGTCGTGACCAGCGGGTCCTCCGGCACGGCGAGCTGTGCCACGTCATTTGCGGCGTCGAGTTCGCCGGAGTCGCTGACCGCGGCGTTCACGCCGGCCAGCGGGTCGGGGCAGGCAGCGTCGACCAGCTCGGCGCAGCCTCTGACCGTCAACCAGGGGTCCACCACCGCGAGCCTGGCGGCGTCGGACACCAGCCCGCCGGTGGGCGGGAGCGTCACTTACACGGCGACGGTCACCCCTGGGACCGCCGGAGCGACCGAACCCGGGGGCACGGTGGCCTTCCAGGACGGCGGCAGCTCGATCTCCTCCTGCACCGCTCAGGCGCTGACGGCTGGGGCGTCGTCCTCGACCGCCACCTGCACGGTGTCGTACACCGGTGCCGGGTCGCATTCGATCACGGCCAGCTACGGCGGCGACGGGAACTTCACCGGCTCGGCCTCCTCGGCGACCACCGTCACAGTCCAGCCGGCAACCGCAACCAACACCTCGTTGGCGACGCCAAACCCATCGCCGGCGAGCACCAATCAGCCGGTCACGTTGACCGCCACGGTCACCAGCTCGGCCGCTCCGTCCGGCACGGTGGCCTTCTCGGCCAACGGGAGCGCGATCTCCGGCTGTACCAGCCAGCCGCTGACCGTCAGCGGCTCCTCGGGGACGGCAACGTGCTCGACATCGTTTGCGGCGTCGAGTTCGCCCGAGTCCCTGACGGCGGCGTTCAATCCGGCCAACGGGTCCGGGCAGGCCGGATCGACCAGCTCGTCCCAGCCTCTAACCGTCAACCAGGGGTCAACCACGACGGGCCTGTCGGCATCGAACACCAGCCCGACGGCGGGGACCAACGTCACCTACACGGCCACCGTGACCCCGGGGACCGCCGGAGCGACCGAACCCGGCGGCACCGTCGCGTTCCAAGACGGCGGTAGCACGATTTCAGGATGCGGTACGCAGTCGCTCACGGCCGGATCTTCGTCCTCCACGGCTACCTGCACGGTGTCCTATCCCGGTGCCGGGTCGCATTCGATCACCGCCAGCTATGGGGGCGACGCCAACTTCACCGGATCGGCATCCGCGGCGACCACCGTCAACGTCCAGCCGGTCACGACGACGTTCCCCACCACCCCGGTTCTGGACGCGTTCTCGCAGGCCGCGGGCCCGCTGAGCAGCAACTGGCAATCGCCCGGGCTGCAGGACGCGGGTACGGTCAGAGTGGCCAGCTCCGGCCAGACGATCAGCAGCAGCGGGGCGGCCTCGGCGATCTGGAAGGCCTCCAGTTTCGGCGCCAACCAGGAGGTGTATCTGACCGTTCCGGTGCTGCCGGCGGCCGGACATAACTTCCAGGTCGGCGGCCGAGTGAGCTCTCTGACCGGCTCAACCGTCTCGATGTACTTCCTGCAGATCACGCCTTCCAAGAACCTGTGGGACCTCCGCAAGAAGCTCAACGGCGCCTCCTCGACGTCGATCAAGACGTTCACCGCTCCGTTCGCCGCCGGTGACTCCGCCGGGCTGCAGCTCAACGGCTCCACCCTCACTGCCTGGCATGAGGCCGGCGGCACCTGGACGTCGGTGGGCTCGGTCACCGACACGTCGATCACCGCCGGCGGCTACGTTGTGTTCACACTCGGGGACACGACCATGCGCGGAGGGGCGTTCGGGGGCGGCTGATGCGCGCGCCCGTGGCTAGCCGCGGGTGCGCCGGGGATCGGGGCCGGTCGGAACAAACGGGGTTGCGCTCCCGCCACAACCATCTATCGTGTGGGCGCAGGGGCAGCAGCTCGCCGCCCCAGGCACGATGCCGACAGACCACATGAATAGGGGCAAATGGGGGAGTTTGCGCTTGCGCGCGTCGATGATCTGCAACCGTGGACGGGTCCGCTACCTGGGCCTGACGGTGCTGACGATGTTCGGGCTGTTAGCGCTGCCGGCTGCCGCCGCGCAGGCGGCGGACGCCGTATGGACCGGAGCCTCGTCAAGCTCAAACTGGTCCGACTCCGGAAACTGGCTTGGTGGCACGTTGCCGAGTACGACAACGGGAACGCTGTCATTCCCAACACTCGGCGCCTGCAGTACCTGTTACGCGACGAACAACGACCTCTCTGGCATCAGCGCAGACAGTCTGGTGCTGACCAACAATGCCAGCCAGTATCAGATCAAGGGAAATTCGTTCATGGTCGGGAGCGGCGGGATCACCGACACCGGGGGCGGCAACACGGGCGACGTGATCCAGGCGCCGGTACAGCTGACGGGTACGTCCCAGCCATGGGTGGTGGGGTCGAGCAGCGGGTACAACAACCTCACGCTCCTTGGTGGAGTCTCCGGCAGCGGCACGGCGGTCACGGTGGGCACTCCTCATCAGAGCGAGCTGTTCATCGATAGCAATATGGAGGTCGGTCCCGTCGTCTCCAACGGGCCGGGCTTCTTTCACATCGGCGCGGCGCCGGGCAAGAAAAATCCCGGCTCGGTGGACGCCACCGACGGAGGGTCTCTCACGATCAACGGCGGGACGCTGATCCCCAACCCCGGATCGGCCACGGGCACCCTGCTCATGAACAGCTACACGACGCTGAAGCTGGGGACGTTCACGACGAACACCCATGCCACGTCGCTTCACGTGAATGGCACGGCATCGCTCTCTTCCACGACCACCACCATGACGTTCATCAACGCAAATGGATCGACGCCGGAAACTGACTTCTCGCAGCTGAGCGCCAACGGAGACATCACCCTCGGCGGTTCGCTGGTGCTCGGCCATGGGCCTGACAACAACGACAATTGCCAGACGCTCAGCCCCGGCGACGTCGCCACGTTGGTCTCCACAACGGGATCCGGGACGATTTCCGGGACCTTCAATGGCGTCCCCGACGGCGCAGTGGTGAGCCTGACGCCGTCGCCATGCTCCGGCGGCGGCACCCAAGTCCGGATCCACTACACGCTCAACAACGTCACCGCCACGGTCCTCGGTGCTGCTACGCCGACCACGACGACGCTGGCATCGCCGAACCCGTCACCGGCGAGCACCAATCAGCCGGTCACGCTGACGGCCACGGTGTCGACGGGTTCGGTGGCTCCGTCGGGGACGGTGGCGTTCTCGGCCGACGGGATCACAATTCCAGGCTGCAACGCTCAGCCGGTCACGGCCAGCGGTTCGACCGGATCGGCCACGTGCGTGACCTCGTTTGCGGCCAGCGGCTCGCCGGAGTCGCTGACGGCGGCTTTCACACCCACCAGCGGGTCTGGACAGACGGGCTCCAGCAGTTCGGCGCAGAACCTGCCTGTCGACCAGAGCACGACCGCGACCATCCTCACGGCATCCAGCACCAACCCCCTGGCCGGGGACACCGTGAGCTATACGGCCACGGTGACGCCGGGGATCGTCGGAGCGAACGATCCCACAGGCACTGTCGCGTTCGTCGACGGCGGCGGCGCGATCTCCGGCTGCGCGGCGCAGCCGGTGACGCCCGGCTCCCCGGGAACCGCCACCTGCACCGTGTCGTATCCCGGGGCTGGGTCGCACACAGTCAGCGCCGCTTACTCAGGTGACGGGAACTTCAGCGGGTCGTCGGCTCCGGCGACCGTTGTGCGTGTCCAGGGTGCGGGGAGCTCGGCGCCGACCGTGACTGTCCAGGGCGCAGGGAAGAACCTCCCCACGCTGGCGATCACCTCGTCGGCAACCACCATCTCCACGACGCGGGCCAGACTGAACGGAAGCTTGTCCACCGGCGCGGCGGCCGTCAGCTGGAGGTTTCAGTACGGCCGGGGAACGGCCTATGGCCGGACCACGGCCGCGTACACGATCGCTGCCGGGCAGCACAATCTTCTGAAGGTGAGTCTGCCGATCAAGGGGCTGTCGCCCGACGTGCGGTACCACTATCGGCTCGTCGTCACCACAGCGGGCCGGACGTTCACCGGCAAGGACGTCGCGTTCACGACCAAGCCGACCGGCCAGATGATTGGCCCAAAGACCCGGCTGGCCGTGCTGGGGCGCACAATTCTGGTGCGCCAGAGGTGCCGAAGCCATGTCATGTGCCGGGGACGCATCACCTTCGCCCGCAGCATGCGCACCGGCTCGGCGGGCAGACTGCGGACCCTGCGGTGCGCGAGCGCAGCCTCGCGCGTCGGCGCCGGCCGGTCGGTCGTCCGCCGCCTCACGCTGAGCGCCACCTGCCTCCACCTCCTCCGAGCGGAGCCCCACCGGCGACTGCCGGTGGCGTACACGCTGGTATCCCAGACCGGACAGGCAGGGGACCGGCGATGGATCATGCTGGTGCTTCAAGCGCCACCTCCGGCCGCGTCCGGAAAGACAGGCTAGTGTCAGCTCGTCCGATTAAGATCAGGTCACGGACGCTGGCACGGGTAGCGGCGAGGGTCTATTCTGTGTGCAGGTGCGGCGGGGAAGATTCGCCACGCGCGGCCGGATTTCGCATCCACAAAACATCAAGGACGGAGACATGGGGTACTCATCTATACCCGCGCGTCGGCTGGGCGGCCGGCGGCGGACACGCGGCCTATGGCTGGCCGCACTGACGACTATCGGCGTCATTGCGCTGCCGGCTGCCGCCGCGCAGGCGGACGCGTACGTGGACCGGCAACTCGGCGAGTCCAGTCCAAGTGGAGTGACGGCACTAACTGGACGGTCGTTGCACCGAACACGCCGCCGGCGTCCGGGACGAACGCGGGAATCCTTACGTTCCCGACACTAAGCGGGACCTGCACAACCTGCTACACGAGCACACAACGACTTGCCGGCGTTGACCGCGAACGGCCTCGTGTTCAGCAACGACGTCGGTCAAGTACCAAGATCCTCGGCAACGCGGCTGTCGCTCTTCGGGCGGGATCACTGATCGGGCCGGTAACACGGGGTCCGGCACGGCGGAACGACATCATCAACACTCCGCTTACTCTCAGCGGGTCGCAGACCTGGCTGATCGGGAACGGCTTCGGTACCAACTACAACAGCCTCAGCCTGGCTCCGCCCGCGACAGTCACCGGCTCCGTCCCGCTTTCGCATCACGTTCCAGCCCAACACGGGATCGGCGTCCACAGGTGACCTGTTCGTAAACAGCGACATGGAGGTGGGGGCCGTCACCGTGACCGGGTCTGGCGGACTTCACGTCGGTGCAGCTACGGGGTCCGTGAACGGTGGCAACGGGAGCCCCGTCGCCTGAACAGCAAAGCGACGCTGGTGGCCAACCCGGGCGCAACCATCGGCGCGTTGGCGCATTACCGGCAGCCAGCTGCAGCTCGGAACGGCGGCGACTAACACAGGCGCGGCTGGGACCCTGGGCGTCAACGGTGGGGTAAACCTGGATTCCGGCAGCGCCACTACAGCATTTATCAACGGTAATGGAGCGACCGCCGGGACGGACTTCTCGCAGCTGAGCGCCAGCGGCGGTATCGCCCTCGACGGCACGTTGAAGATCATCCAGGGTTCCGGCAACGGCGGGTGCCCCGTGCTCAGCCGAGGCGATGCGTTCACGCTGATCACGACGACCGGGTCGCTCAACAGCACCACATTCTCCAACGCCTCTGACGGCCAGATCTTGACCATGGCGAGCTCATGCCAGACCACCGCACCCCAGGTCCAGATCAGCTATACGGCCAACAGCGTCATAGCGACGGTCGTCAGCGGCACCACCCCGACGACGACCACCCTGGCGACCCCGAACCCGTCGACGACCACCACGAATCAGAAGGTCACGCTGACGGCCACAGTGGCCACGAACACCAACAGCACCGTCGCGCCCGCCGGGTCGGTGGCGTTCTCGGCCAACGGGACCGCGATCTCCGGCTGCACCAGCCAGCCGATCACCGTCAGCGGATCGAGCGCGACAGCGACGTGCACGACGTCGTTTGCGGCCGGCGGCTCACCGGAGTCGCTGACGGCGGCGTTCACGCCGTCCGGCGGATCCAATCAGGCGAGCTCCAGCAGCTCGGCGCAGACGCTGACGGTGGACAAGTCCGGCACCGGCACCACGCTGGCGGCGTCCAACACCAGCCCGTCGGCCGGAGACAGCGTGACCTACACGGCCACGGTGGCCCCCGGCACCTCAGGGACGACCAGGCCCTCCGGCACGGTTCGGTTCATGGACGGCGGCACCACAATCTCAGGCTGCAGTGCGCAGTCACTGACCACCGGCTCGTCGTCATCGACGGCGACGTGCACCGTCTCGTACCCGAGCGGTGGCTCGCATACCATCACCGCCGACTACGCGGGTGACGCCAACTTCACGGGATCGACGTCTTCGGCGACGACCGTGACCGTCACGTCGCCGTCGCCCGGGCCGCCGCCCCCGCAGCCTCCCAAGTCCACGGGCAAGCTGCTCGGACCCGGAGGCCGGCTGACGGTGTTCGGGACGACCATCCGGTTCACGGAGAGGTGCCAGAGCAAGGTGCTGTGCCGCGGCTCGTTCTCGCTCACCGCCACGGTCCGGCACGGCAAGCACCGCAAGCTGGTGACCGTGCACTGCGCCAGCCGAAGCTTCCGCATCAGGGCTGGCCGGTCGGCGAACATGCGGGTCAGGCTCAGCACCGCGTGCCTGCACCTGCTGCGGGCCCAGCGCCACCACCGCCTGACCGTCGTCTACACGTCCCGGTCTGCAACCGGGCAGGTAGGTCAGCGCAAGCGGATCACGCTGGTCCTGAAGTAAGCGGACAGCAACCGGCTGGGCGGCCGATGCTCGGGGCTCTGATGGGACCCTGAGCACCGGCCCGCGCCGGGCCGGAAACCGAACACCTCAACCCCTTGTCATGGAGCGGCAACGAGGTTTATCCTCATCTTGGGGTGGGTGGAGACGGGCCACTTGCGCAGGGCCGCTGCGGTTTGCGGACCGCAAGTCGCCTCTGCCTGGCGATTGCCGCCAGTCTGAGCGTGATGACGGTGCTCGCTGCCGCGGCGCGGGCCGACGCCACCTGGACCGGGGCCTCGGCCAGTCCGGAATGGTCCATCTCCACCAATTGGTCCGGGGTGCGGCCGGCACCGAGCGCTCCTGCGGGAATGCTGACGTTTCCCACGCTGGGAGCCTGCGCCGCCTGCTACACCAGCCACAACGGCCTGACCGGCGTCAGCGCGCTCGGCCTGGTCTTCAGCAACACCACGGGCGGATACCAGATCCTCGGCAACAGCCTGTCGGTGGGCAGCCAAGGGATCTCCGATAGCCCTGGGAATGCCACGAGCACCGAAATCAACGCTCCGCTCGTCCTCTCCAGCCCGCAGACGTGGAGCATCGGGTCCGCCGGAGCCAACGGCTACAACGTGCTGACCGTGCTCGGCGGAATTACCGGCAGCGGTGCGAACGCGCTGAACGTGAGTTTTCCCGCGGTCTACGAAGCCGACCTGTTCATCGACAGCGACGTGGAGGTCGGACCCGTGACGGTGACCGGGGTGGGTGGTCTGCACCTGGGAGGCGCGCCAGGCTCCAATCTGCCGGGATCGGTAAACGGGATTGATGGCCAGCCGGTTGTGCTCAACGGGGCGACCCTGGTGGCAAATCCCGGCGCGAACGTTGGCCCGCTGGCGCTGAATGGCGGGACACTGCTACTGGGGACCAATCCGCAGAACGACGGGACCACAACTCTGCATGTCAGCGGCTCGGCATCGCTGAGCTCGACGGCGACCACCAGGGCGTTCATCAACGACAACGGCCCGAGCGCGGGGATCGACTTCTCGCAGCTCAGTGTGAGCGGCAACGTCAAGCTGGGCGGCCAGCTGGTGCTCGCCCAGGGTCCTGCCAGCGCCGGCTGCGTCACCCTCGTACCCGGCGACGTGGCCACGCTGATCACCACCACCGGGACGCTCACGGGCACGTACGCCAACGCTCCGGAGGGAACAATCCTGACCATGGCAAGCTCATGCCAGGGCATCCCGCCCAGGCTTCAGATCCACTACGCGGGCAGCGGCGTCACTGCGACAGTGGTCGGCGGTCCGCCGGCGACCTCGCCGGCCGGTGGGCCGGGGGCAGCGAAGCCATCGCAGCCAAAGAGCTCTCGGGGCCGAGTGATTGGTCCACGGCACCGGCTGATGGTTGTTGACCGCAGGATTTCGCTGCGACAGAAGTGCCAGAGCACCCGGCTGTGCCGCGGAAGCGCCTCGCTCACCATCACGCGCCGGACCGGTCGGCGGAGGAGGCACGTCAGCCTGCGCTGCGCGAGGGCGCGCTTCCGCATCCCGGCCCACAAGTCCCGGACGATCCGGGTCAGAGTCACTGACGCGTGCCTGCGCCTGCTGAGGACCCAGCGCCATCACCGGTTGCCCGCCGTCTACGCCTCCAAGACCTCCACCGGTCAGATGGGTCAGCGCCAGCTGATCACACTGTTGGTCAAGCCCCCAGCGAAGACCAGGCATCGAGCTTGACCCGGACGCGTTCCACCACCGTGGTGGTGAATTCGGTGGTGCCCGTGCTGCCGCCCAGGTCCGGCGTCTTCACCCCGGCGGCGATCGTTTCCAGGGTGCCCTCGTAGATGGCGCGGGAGGCGCGCTCGCATCCGCTGCCGAAGCGGTCAGCGGCGTGGCGGAGAAGCGCCCCGCAGGCCAGGATCATCGCCAGGGGGTTGGCCAGGTCCTTGCCGAGCAGCGCTGGGGCGGTGCCGTGTGGCGCCTCGGCCATGGCCACCGTGGTGTCGTAGCCGCCGGTCTCGTCAAACGCCAGCAGCACGGACTCGGCGCCGGCGATGGAGCCGAACATGGGCAGCACCAGGTCCGAGAGGCAGTCGCCGTCGCGGTTGAGCGCCGGGATCACCAGCGGCGCGTCGGTGGCGCCCGACAGCAGCCCGGCGTAGGTGGCGTCGATCAGCACCGGCTGGTAGGCGACCTCCGGGTGGCGCTCCGCCGCCGCGTCCATCTCCTCCTTGAGCATCCCCTCGTAGACGGGAGACACCGTCCACTTGGGGCCTCCGTAGACGCGGGCGCCCATCTTGGCGGCGGCGCGGAAGGCATACTCGGCCACCGCCTGGCAGGTGGAACGGGTGATCCGCTCGGTGCGGAACGCCACCTCGCCCGCGGCCCCGGCGTCCCCCTCCCGGCGCTCGGCGGCGCCATAGGCATCGTCCACCGCCATCCGCACCACCGAGATGGGGTGATAGACGCCGGCGATCGGCGCCACGCCCGGCAGCCGGCGGCCGGTGCGGACGATCACCTTGCCGTCCACCTCCTCGCGGAGGATCCGGTTGGGCGATCCCACGTCGTCGGCTCCCTCCGGGGTGATGGTGGCCGCCTTCAGCCCCAGGCCGGCCTCGCGCATGGCCATGGCCGCCTCGTGCACCACGCCGTTCGATGTGTCCCGGCGGTGAGCCAGCGAGAGGTCGTACCGCGCCAGGGACAGGGGGAGACCGAGCAGATCTCCGTCGAGCACCCGCAACGACTGCTCCAGCAGCTCCTGACCCGTCTCGTCGCCCTCCATGACCACCACACGGAGGTCCGACGGGGAAGACGACGGCGGGGAAGACAACGGCGCTCAGGCGGCGTCGGCGGGCGCGGGCGACTCGCCGGCAGCGGGCATGAGCTCGTCCCGGCGTTCGGTCAGGGCGCTGATCACGATCGTCAGGTGCTCGTCGAAGTCGACACCGAGGTCCTCGGCGCCGGCGCGCAGGTCATCACGGCTCACGGCGGCGGCGAAGCTGGGCTGCTTCAGCTTCTTCTTGACCGACTTGGGGGTCATGCCGACCAGCCCCTCCGGGCGCACGTAGGCGACGGCCAGCACAAACCCGCACAGCTCGTCGACGGCGAACAGCGTCTTCTCCATCGGCGTATCGCGGGAGACGCCCAGGAAATCCGCGTGGGACGCGACCGCGCGCACCAGCTCCGGCGGGTAGCCCCGCGCCTCCAGCTCCTTCAGCGCGTACCGGGGGTGCCCGTCCTGGAGGGAGGGATAGCGCTCGTAGTCCAGGTCATGCAGCAGCCCGGTCAGCCCCCACAGCTCCACGTCGCCGCCGAACCGCTCCGCGTAGGCGCGCATGGCGGCCTCCACGGCCAGCATGTGCCGTCGGAGCGAATCCGACTCGGTCCATTCACAAAGAAGGTCCCACGCGGCGGCCCGCGAATCCTCAGCCAGCATGGCCGTTACCCTAGCTCAGGAGGCGGTACGCACCCACTCAGGCGCGGGCCTCGGCCGGGCCCCGGCACCGCCGCAGCCGCCTCCACCAGCTAGGCTGACGGGCGCCCGGACACCAACCACCTCAGCGGGGTCGATCAAACTGGAGAAGTTCGTCATCGAGGGCGGGGTGCCCCTGTCAGGCACCATCACCGCCGCCGGAAACAAGAACGGGGCGCTGCCGATCCTGGCCGCCAGCCTCCTCACCGAGGACGAGGTCATCCTGCGCAACGTTCCGCGGATTTCCGACGTGGAGGCGATGGTCACATTGCTGCAGGTGCTCGGCGCGCGCGTCGAGTGGCTCGGTCAGAGCGAGATCCTCATCGACAGCTCGACGATCGAGTCGACGCGCGTCGACCGCAGCCTGGCCGAGCGCATCCGGGCCTCGTTCCTGCTGGCCGGTCCGCTCCTGGCCCGGTTCGGCTCGGCCACCATGCCACCTCCGGGCGGCGACGTGATCGGTCGCCGGCGGCTGGACCCGCACCTGGACGCCTTCCGCGCCCTTGGCGCCCAGGTGGATCACCGTCATCCCGACGTGGTGCTCGCCGCCCCCTCGCTGGGCCTGAGCCCCTGCGATTTCCTCATGGACGAGCCGTCGGTCATGGCCACCGAGAACGCGCTGATGGCCGCGGCCCTCACGCGCGGACCCACGGTCATCCGCAACGCCGCCTCCGAGCCCCACGTGCA
This sequence comes from uncultured Solirubrobacteraceae bacterium, assembly GCA_963753235.1. GTDB lineage: Bacteria > Actinomycetota > Thermoleophilia > Solirubrobacterales > Solirubrobacteraceae > Palsa-465. The sequence goes on from CAVWBJ010000005.1 coordinate 242,086, forward strand.
GGACCTGGCGCGGATGCTCGGTCAGATGGGTGCCGACATTGAGGGCATCGGCTCCAACGTGATGACCGTTCACGGCAAGGCCACCCTGCGGGGCTGCACCTACGAGATCGCCCCGGACCACATCGAGATCGGGTCCTTCATGGCCCTGGCCGGCGTCACCGGTGGGGAGCTCATCGTCAAGGACACCCGCCCGGAGGACCTGCGGATGATCCGCATGGTGTTTGAGCGGCTGGGTCTGCGCACCGACGTGCGCGGCAACGACATCATCGTGCCCGGCAATCAGGAGCTGGTGATCCGCAACGATCACGGTGACCACATGCCCAAGGTGGAGGACGGTCCGTGGCCGGCCTTCCCGGCGGACCTGACGAGCATTGCGCTGGCGCTTGCCACCCAGTCGGCCGGGTCCGTGATGATCCACGAGAAGATGTTCGAGAACCGGCTGTTCTTCACTGACAAACTGGTCAGCATGGGCGCGGCGATCACCATCTGCGATCCGCACCGCGCGATCGTGCTCGGTCCCCGCCCGCTGCGCAGCGCCCGGGTGGAGTCCCCGGACATCCGGGCCGGGATGGCGATGCTGATCGCCGCCCTGTGCGCCGAGGGCGTGACCGAGATCGCCAACATCCGCCAGATCGACCGCGGCTATGAGCGGATCGACGAGCGGTTGCGCGAGCTCGGCGCCCGCATCACCCGGATGGAAGACGCGCCCGTCGTAGCGTGAGCGTGAACCGCGCTGCCGGCGACAGCAGCGCAATCGACCGCATCCCCAGCGGCACCCGCGACGTGCTGCCGGACGAGATGCACGAGCTGCGGACCATGACCGACCGGATCCGCGGCGTGTTTGACCGTGCCGGCTACGGCGAGGTCTACACCCCCGCACTGGAGTATGAGCAGACCTTCCAGCGCGCCGACATCGTCGGGGCCCGTCCGGCCTACCGGGTGTTCGACGAGCACGGCAGTGTGCTGGTACTGCGGCCGGACATGACCGTGCCGATCGCCCGGCTGGTGGCCACCCGCTACGGGCAGGCCGAGCCGCCGCTGCGCTTCAGCTACATCGCCCACGCCTACCGAGGCGTCCGGCCCCAGCGCGGCCAGACCCGGGAGCTGCTGCAGGCGGGGGTGGAGCTCATCGGCGCTCCGGGGCCGGCCGGGACAGCCGAGATCCTCACCGTCCTGTGTGCCGCGCTGGACGCGGCCGGCCTGCAGAACTACCGGGTGGGGCTCGGTGACGCCTCGCTCTACCCCGCGGTCATGGAGACCTTCCAGGTGCCCAGCAGTCGCCGGGAGCTCATCCTGGCCGAGCTGGCCGCGGGGGACTTTGTGGGGGTGGACCGGGAGATCCAGGCGCTGGAGCTGCCGCCTGCCCAGTCCGAGCTGCTCCTGCGCCTGGCCCGCACCCGCGGGGGCCCGGACGTCCTGGAGGCCTTGGAGGACGCGCTCCACGACGCGCTGGCGCCCATGCGGGAGGTGCACCAGCGCCTGCCCTCCGAGGTGGCGCAGAGAATCATCTTTGACCTCGGGCTGGTTCGGAGCATCGGCTACTACACCGGCGCCGTGTTTCAGGTCTACGATCCGGCCTACGGCGTTCCCGTCGGCAGCGGCGGCCGCTACGACGAGCTGTTGGGGGCGTTCGGACGTCCCCTGCCGGCCGTCGGCTTTGCCCTCAATGTTGAGCGGCTTCACATCGCTCTCACCGGTGAGGAGCGACTGGGACGATGAGCGAGCTGCGGATTGCGGTGCCCCGGGGCGCGCTGTTCACCGAGACGCTTGACCTGCTGGACCAGGTCGGCATCGACACCCGTGAGGTGCGTCAGAACGACCGCAAGCTGCTGTTCGAATCCAGCGGCATCATCACCATGCGGCCGTCCGACGTCCCCACGTATGTGGAGGCGGGGGCCGCCGATATCGGTATCACCGGCAAGGACGTGCTCATGGAGCAGTCCGAGCGCGAGGTCTATGAGCTGGTCGACCTCACCTACGGGCGCTGCGTCATGGTGCTGGCCACCGTCGCCGGCGAGGATCGTGCGGCCGAGGCGCTGCGGCGGCTGGGTGTGGTGCGCATCGCCACCAAGTACCCGCGCATCGCCGGCCGCCATTTCCTGGCCACCGGCCGGCAGGCCGAGATTGTGGAGGTCAAGGGATCGGTGGAGCTGGCGCCGCTCACCGGGCTGGTGGAGGGCATCGTCGACCTGACCGCGACCGGCACCACATTGCGGGAGAATGGCCTGGTCGTCCGCGAGGAGATTGCGGTGTGCACGGCCCGGCTGATCGCCAACCCGGTGGCCCACAAGCTCCGCGCAGCCACCATCGATCGACTGCTGGAGCGTATCCATGCCGTATGAACGGCTGACGCTGTCAGGCGACCCCATCGCCCTCGCCCATGAGCTGCGCCAACTCATCCCGGCCCCCGAGGCGGTCCGGGAACCGGTGGCCGAGATCATTGCCCGGGTGCGCACGGCGGGCGACGATGCCCTGCGCTTCTACACCCGGGAGTTCGACACCGGCGGCTCCACGCCGAGCGCGCTCCGGGTGCCCGACGCCGAGCTTGACACCGCGCTCCAGCGGCTCGACGACACGGTGCGCGCGGGTCTGCAGACTGCCGTCCAGAACGTCACCCGCGTCGCGCAAGCCTCGGTCAACCCGGATCGTACGGTCGACTTCGACGGCCACACGGTCACCGTCCGAGAGGTTCCAGTCGACCGGGCGGCGGTCTACGTCCCCGGGGGACGGGCGCCGTACCCGAGCACCGTGGTCATGGGAGTGGTCACCGCCACGGTGGCCGGGGTGGGCGAGATCGCTGTCTGCGCACCCCCGGGCGCGAACGGCGAGGTGAACTCGGCCGTGCTGGGAGCCTGCCGTCTTGCCGGCGCCTCGGCCGTCTACCGGATGGGGGGCGCCCAGGCGATCGCGGCGCTCGCCTACGGCACCGAGACGGTGGCCCCGGTCGACGTCATCGTCGGACCCGGAAACCTGTACGTGCAGGAGGCCAAGCGCCAGGTGTTCGGCGAGGTGGGCATCGACGGCTTCGCCGGCCCCAGCGATCTGGTGGTGCTGGCCGGCGGCGACGCCGACGCCGAGTGCACCGCGCTGGACCTCCTCGCCCAGGCCGAGCACGGCGAGGGCTCCATCGTGGTGGCCATCTCGGACTCCGCGGAGCTGATCGCCGCGCTGGCGGAGCGGATGGCCGAGCATCCGGACACGGATGCGGTCACCCGGCTGGTGCAGGTCTCCGAGCTGGAGCAGGGACTGGCCCTGGCCGAGGCGTTTGCTCCCGAGCATCTTCAGCTCATCGGGGCTGAGGCGGAGGCAATGGCTCCCGGGATCCGTCACGCCGGCTGCCTGTTCGTCGGTCCGGCCAGCGGGACCGCGTTCGGCGACTACGTGGCCGGCTCCAACCACGTGCTGCCGACCAACGGCGCGGCGCGATTTGCCTCGGCCCTGTCGCCGGTCCACTTCCGCCGCCGGTTCAACGAGGTCCGGATCGCCGCCGGCGCCCCCGCGCTGGCCCGGATGGCGGCGCCGGTGGCGCGGGTGGAGGGGTTTGAGGTCCACGCCCGGTCGATGGAGGCCCGCATTCGCCAGAATGGCCGGTGATGACGCGCACCGGCGAGATCCACCGCACCACCGGCGAGACCGAGATTGCGGTGACGCTCGCGCTCGACGGGAGCGGCCAGGGCGAGCGGACAACCGGGGTCGGCTTCTTTGACCACATGCTTGATCTGCTGGCCCGCCACGGGCGGATGGACCTGGCCGTGCGAGCCCAGGGTGACCTGGAGACGGGCGCCCACCACACCGTCGAGGACGTGGGGATCTGCATCGGCCAGGCGCTCGATCAGGCGCTCGGCGACCGCGCCGGGATCACGCGCTACGGCCAGGCCACGGTCCCGATGGACGAATCCCGCGCCTCCTGCGCCATCGACATCTCCGGGCGGGGCCTGCTCGCCTACGCATCACCGTTGCCCCCAGGGGCGATCGCCAATTTCGACCACGAGCTGACCGAGGAGTTCTTCCGGGCCCTGGCCAGCAACGCCCGGCTCACCCTCCATCTCAGCGTGGAGACGGGGACGAACGCCCACCATGTCATCGAGGCCTGCTTCAAGGCGTTCGCCCGGGCCCTCCGGGCCGCGGTCGCCCTCGACCCCACCGAGCACGGGGTGCCGAGCACCAAGGGGACACTGGGGTGAGCCGCCCGGTCGCCATCGGGATCGTCGACTATGGCATGGGCAACCGCCGGTCGGTGGAGAAGGCTTTTCAGCACGTGGGGGCCGATACGCGGCTCACCGCCGACACCGAGCGGCTGGGCTCCGGTGACGGCCTGGTGGTCCCCGGGGTGGGCGCGTTTCCCCAGGGGATGCGCAACCTCCGGGAACTGGAGCTGGCGGGTCTGATCGGCGACTGGGCGCGGGCCGGACGGCCGCTCTTGGGTATCTGCCTCGGCATGCAACTGCTGTTCGATCGCTCCGACGAGCTCGGGGGCAGCGACGGCCTGGGGCTGATCCCGGGAGAGGTGTCCCGTCTGCTGAGCGCCGGACGGCGCGTTCCGCACATCGGCTGGAACGATGTCCGCTTCCAGCGACCGTGCCCGCTGACGACCGGACTGGCCGACGAGGGTTGCCCCTTCTACCACGTGCACTCGTATGCGGCGCACCCGTCAGACCAGGAAGACGTGGTGGGCACCACCGATTACGGCGAGCGGTTTGCCACCATCGTCGCCCGCGGCTCGGTGTTCGGCGTCCAGTTTCACCCGGAGAAGTCATCCACCGACGGACTGCGCCTGCTGCGCAACTTCGTCGAGATGTGCCGCGCGTCGGCGCCCGCACCGGCCGGGTCGGTCCCGCTGCGCGCATGATCCTCCTGCCGGCGATCGACATCCTCGGTGGCAAGGCGGTTCGGCTGACCCGCGGGGACTTCGATCAGCAGACCGTCTATGACGCCGACCCGGTCGACGCCGCCCGGCGATGGGTGGCGGCCGGCGCGCGGGCTCTGCACGTCGTTGACCTGGACGGGGCCCGGTCCGGGGAGCCGGTCAACCTGGAGCACGTCCGGCGGATCGCTGCCGCCGTCGACGTCCCGGTCCAGGTGGGCGGCGGGCTGCGCAGCATCGACGCGGTGCGCCAGGTGGTGGCCGCCGGCGCCACGCGGGTGATCATCGGCACGGCCGCCTACTCAGACATCGACTTTCTCGACGCTGCCGTCGCCGAGTTGCGCGAGCGGCTCATCGTCTCGGTCGACGCGCGCCGGGGCCGGGTCGCCGGGGCGGGCTGGACCGAGCAGACCGACATCCCGGCGACGTCGGTGCTCCAGACGCTGGGCCGGCGCGGGGTGCGGCGGTTCGTCTACTCCAGCATTGAGCGCGACGGGATGCTGACCGGCCCGGACCTGGACGAGGTGACCGAGATCGCCCGCACGGTCCGGGGCACATTCATCTACTCCGGCGGGGTCTCCTCGGCTGGGGACCTGGCGGCGCTCGCCGGGCTGCGGCAGGTCAACCTGGTGGGCGTGATCGTCGGGACGGCCCTGTACGAGGGGCGCCTCCAGGTCGCCGAGGGCCAGGCGGCGCTGGCCGACGGGCTGGGCGAGGACTGAGCGTGCATTACAAGCGGGTCATCCCGTGCCTGGACGTCAACGGTGGCCGGGTGGTCAAGGGCGTGGGGTTTGTCGACCTGCGCGACGCCGGAGACCCGGTGGAGCTCGCCGCGCGCTACGACGCCGCCGGGGCCGACGAGCTGGTGTTTCTTGACATCACCGCCACCTCGGACAAGCGCGCCACCGTGGTGGCCCTGGCCCGCCAGGCCGCCGATGAGCTGTTCGTCCCGTTCACCATCGGCGGGGGCATCAGATCGGTGGCCGATGCCCAGGCGGTCCTGGACGCGGGCGCTGACAAGGTGTCGGTGAACTCCGCAGCGCTCCAGCGCCCAGAGCTCCTCGACGAGCTGGCCGCGACCTTCGGCGCCCAGTGCGTCGTCCTGGCCATCGACGCCAAGCGCACGTCCGACCGCGCCCTCCCCTGGGAGGCGTACCTGGCCGGCGGGAGGACGCCGACCGGACGGGATGCGGTCAGCTGGGCGCGGGAGGGCGAGGCCCGGGGCGCGGGCGAGATTCTGCTCACCAGCATGGACCGCGACGGCACCAACGCCGGTTATGACCTACAGCTGACCGCCGCCGTCAGCCAGGCGGTGGGCGTCCCCGTGATCGCCTCCGGCGGGGCCGGACGCCTGGATCACCTGGTGCAAGCCGTGCAGGCAGGAGCCGACGCCCTCCTGCTCGCCTCCATCCTGCACTACGGCCAGCACACCGTGGGGGAGATCAAGCGGCACCTCGCCGACCACCACGTCGCCGTGCGCGGTCAGGCGGCCGTCTGAGGAATTGAGTTTTGGTTGAGGCCCTGAACTGCCGGCAGCCGCGCTCAGGCGGCTTCTTCGACGTATCCCGCAGCCGCGCACGTGTCACAGTACGCAGCGGGGGGAACACGTGGCTCGTAACAGCCAGGGCGACAGCAGGTGGACGAGCGCTTGGGGCGGCCCCGACCGATGCGGGCGGCGGCGGCGTCTTTGAGCTCCTCGCGCATGCGATCAAGCTCGGCCGCGTGCTCCGCGCAGAACCGACGGCCCTTCACGGCCGGCTGCTGACAATGACTTCCACTACGGCAACGCATAGACCTATAATGATAGCAAGCAGGGCCCCAGAGGCCCGCGATAGCGTGTGTTTGCGTCCGCGCACGGCCTCGCGCGTTCAGGAGGACTTTGCTGGTTTGGGCTTGGCCCGTCTGACCTGACGCTTCGCCCTGCGGGCGCTGTGCTTCGCCCGGTGCTTGGCCTTCCGAGCCTGCTTGCGCGCGTGGTGGGCCTGATGACGGGCGGCGACGCGGGCCTTGGCTCTGGTCCCCGGGAGCATCTGGTAGATCGTGTTGTAGCCGTCCAGGTAGATCGCGTGGTAATCGGCGATCACCGGGTTGAACGCACCGTCGCGGAAGGCGAATACCTGGCGCCCGCTGACCGCATCGAGCCCCAGCGTCGTCTTGCTGCCGAGGTCGGAGAAGTAGACGACGTTGCCCACCACGGTGGCCGCTCCGGAGATGCGACCACCCGCTGGATGCGACCACCGGATCGCGCCCGACTGGGCATTGAATGCGTACATGTGCCCGTCATAGGAGCCGACGTAGACGGTCGGGCCCAGGCCCTTGGGGTCGGCGACCGCCGGGGACGCGTAGACATAGGCCCCGGTCGACGTGGCCCAGGCGAGCGCGCCGTTGCGGGCGCCGAAGGAGTACACCCGGCCATCGGTGTTGCCCATGTACACCCGGCCGTAGGCGACCGCGGGCGTGGAGTAGAAGTTCCCGGAGCCGAAGCCGAGCGCGGCGCCGCTCGTCGACACCGCCCACACCTGGGTGCCGTTGACCGCCCGCACGGCGTAGGCCCGGCCGGCGTAGTCGCCGAAGTACAGGACCCCGTTGACCAGGGCCGGGCCGCCCTTGATGGCGCCGCTGGCGTGGTAGGCCCAGTACAGGTGGCCGTTGGCGGTGTTGCGCGAATACAGCGTCCCCGCCTGGTCGCCGTAGTAGACGGTGGTGTTGCTCACGATCGGCGACGTCTCGGTCCCGGCGCCGTCCGGGCGCGACCAGACGATGTGCCCGTTCTTGATCGACAGCGCCACGAACCGGCCCCCACCCGGCGAGTGACCCTGAACCGAGAGCACGGACATGAGCACGACGCCCGACTGGGCCCCGACGGCCGGTGAGGCCGCGCACAGTGTCCCCAGCTTCTTGAACCAGGCGACGTGGCCGTTGTGGACGTTGATCTTGCGGGCGGCGCAGTCATCGTCGAGCACGTACATGAAGTCGTGGTAGATGACCGGCGGGAACTCCAGGAGGGCCCCGTCAAAGAACTTCCAGCCGACGTGGAGCGGCGGGTGCAGGCTGCTGGGGCCGGCGAAGAACCGGGTGCGGGCCGCGTCATACCCATACCAGGGCCAGACGAAGTTGTCGACGGCGCGCTGGCGGCGCGGGGCCGGCGCCGGCGCCGTCGTCGACGTCGGTGCGGTGAACTGGAGGTCGGGATGGGAGACGTTGTGGGGCTCGTGCAGAAGCACAAAGGCGACCGCGGCGGCCGCCAGCGCCAGGACGACCGCTGCCGCGATGAGTCCGCGCCGCAGCAGCCGCCGCGAGGGGGGACTCGGCATGCCCGGTCATGCTAATGGCATCTCCGCGCGCGAGAATCCACCCGTGCCCGGACCTGACGCGGACGAGATCCTGAGCCGGCTGGCCGCGCTGCCTGCAGCCGCGCCCCTGCTGGAGCGGCTGGCCGACGTACCCGGCGTGTACCTCGTCGGTGGGGGAGTGCGGGACGTCCTGCTGGGGGGCGCCCCGGTCGACCTTGACCTGGTGGTGGACGGGGATCTCGCCCCGGTCACCGCGCGCCTGGGCCGGCCGACCCGGGCGCATGACCGATTTGAGACCGGCACCATCCTGCTCGACGGCTTCAGCTATGACGTGGCCCGGTCCCGGCGGGAGACCTATGCTCACCCGGGCGCCCTGCCGACGGTGCACCCGGCCCCGATCGAGGAGGACCTGCGCCGCCGGGACTTCTCCGTTAATGCCCTGGCCGTCGGCCTGGGCGGCCAAACCCGCGGCCGCCTGCTGGCCGTCCCGGGAGGCCTGGACGATCTCCGGCTCCGCCGCCTGCGGGTCCTCCATGACCACAGCTTCATCGACGATCCCACCCGCCTGCTGCGGCTGGCGCGGTACATGAGCCGGCTGGGGTTTGCCGTGGAGGCCGGGACCCGGGAGCTGGCGGCGCAGGCCGTGACCGGACGGGCCACCGACACCGTGACCGGGCCGCGGCTGGGCGCCGAGCTGCGGTTGCTGGCGGCCGAGCCGGACCCGGTGGCCGCGCTCCGAGCCCTGGCCGACCTGGGCGTCGACGAGCTGTTGGCGCCGGGCTTCGGCATCCGCACCGCCGCCGCCGCCCAGACGGCGCAACGGGCGCTGGGGCTGCTGCCCGGGGATGGAGATCCGGGCGCCCTGGTGCTGGCCGTGGCCAGCCTCGGCCTCGATCCATCAGCGCTGACGCAGCTGCTGGACCGGCTGGCGTTTCCGGCCGGGCAGCGTGATGTCATCCTGACCGCCGCCACGGAGGCGTCGGCGCTGGCGCGGACGCTGGCCGCGGCCGAGACGCCGTCGCAGATCGCCGCCGCCGCCCGCCGGGGGCCGGTGGAGCTGGTGGCCCTCGCCGGCGCGCTCGGTGCCCCGGCGCCGGCGCGCCGCTGGCTGGACGAGCTGCGCCATGTCCGCCTGGAGATCGACGGCCAGGATCTGCTCGACGCCGGGGTACAGCGGGGGCCGGACATCGGCGCCGGACTGTCCCGAGCGCTGGCGGCGAAGCTGGACGGCCGAGTCTGTGGCCGGGAGGCGGAGCTGGCCGAGGCCCGCCGCGTGGCCCCTCACAGGGGATAGGCTCAGGGCGCCATGCTGCCGCGGCCGTTCTTCGAGCTCAGTGGGCATTTCGCCATCGACCTTCCGGGGGCGCGGGCGGTGTTCACCACCCGGCGCGGGGGCTACTCCCGCGGGCCCTACCGGAGCCTCAACCTGGGCGTGTTCACCGACGATGAGCCGGAGGCGGTGGCCCAGAACCGGGCCGCCCTGCGCGCCGATGTCGGCGCCCCGCCGCTGCGCTTCCTGCACCAGGTGCACGGCACCGAGGTGCGCCGGCTCCAGGCCACCGACCCGGTTCGGGACCCGCCGCTCACGGCCGACGGCCAGGCGACGGCGACACCGGGCGTGGCCCCGGCCGCGCTCGTGGCCGACTGCCTGCCGGTGGCCGTGGCCGGGGATGGGGCGGTGGCCATGCTCCATGCCGGCTGGCGGGGGCTGGCCGGCGGAATCATCAGCGAGGGCGTACGAGCCCTGCGTGAGCTCGGCGCCGCCGGCGATCTGGCCGCCGCCATCGGCCCGGGCGCCGGAGCGTGCTGCTATGAGACGGGCCCCGAGGTCCACCGGGCATTCGCCGATGTGCCGGAGGCCCATCACGGCAGCCACGTCGATCTCAAGGCGGTGGCCCGCCGGCGGCTGGCCGAGGCCGGGGTGGAGGCGGTCGCCGACATCGGCATCTGCACCATCTGCTCGGACGCGGATCTGCTGTTCTCCCATCGCCGTGACCGCGGTATGACCGGGCGCCAGGCGGGGGTGGCGTGGTTGACCTGATCCACGGTCTGACCCCCGAACGCGTCCGGGACAACCTGGAGCGCGTCCGGGAGCGGATCGCCGATGCCGGCCGTGAGCCGGGCGACGTGGAGATCCTGGCTGCCGTCAAGTACCTGCCGGTGGAGGAACTGGCGGCGCTGGCCGACGGCGGAGTGACCGTTGCCGGCGAGAACCGCGCCCAGGAGCTGGTGGCCAAGTCCGCGGCGCTGCCCGGCCGTTTCACGTGGGATTTCATCGGCCAGCTCCAGAGCCGCAAGGTCCGGGACCTCGTCGGCCGGGTGCGCTACATCCACTCGGTGGCCAGCGACTCGGCGCTCGCTCAGCTGGCTCGCCACGGGACGCCGGAGACGAAGGTCCTGATTGAGGTCAACGTGGCCGGGGAGGCCGGCAAGAGCGGGATTTCACCAGAGGAACTCGACGGGTTCCTGGCTCGCTGCCCGGTGCCGGTGGTGGGCCTGATGACCATGCCCCCACTGGCCGCCCGCGCCGAGGACAACCGCCCCCATTTCGCCGCTTTGCGGGGCCTGGCCGAGACGCGCGGCCTGCCTCAGCTGTCGATGGGAACCAGTCAGGATTACGTCGTGGCCGTCCAGGAGGGAGCGACCATTGTGCGCCTGGGGTCGATCCTGTACGCCAGCGCGTCATAATCCCCGGCAGGGAATCGCTGACTGTGGGCGAACCCTGAGAACGCTATGGCCTTCCGAGATACCTGGCACCGCACGCTCGTCTACTTCGGCCTCGCCGAGGACGACGCCTACGAGGACGACGAGCTGGAGCCCTACCAAGAGCCCGAGGTGGAGCTGCAGGACAGCTACCGGGAGCGGCCCAACGTCCGCAAGCTGAGCTCACGCCGCCGCCGCGATGATTTCGACGACATCTTCGCCGACGACTCGGTGAGCGAGCGGCGAACCACGTCGCTGCGCCCGGTGGGCGGAAGTCCGGGTGGGCGGCCCAATTCCCGCAACGGCGGTGATGTCCGCGTCCACTTCGTCGCGCCCAAGAACTTCAACGACGTCCAGGACGTGGCGGACAAGTTCAAGGACACCATCCCGGTCATCCTCAACCTGCAGGGCACCGACACCGACTTGTCCAAGCGGCTGATCGACTTCTCCAGTGGCCTGACCTACGCCCTGGACGGCGGCATGCAGCGGATCGCCGACAAGGTATTCCTGCTCACGCCGCGCAACGTCGAGGTGTCCGCTGAGGAGCGCGCCCGGCTGGTGGAGAAGGGCTTCTTCAACCAATCCTAAGCGCCGGTGGCTGTCTGGGCCGGGCGCCCAGGTAGATTTCATGCGATGCGCGTAGGTCTGATCGGAGCTGGGAACATGGCGCGGGCGCTCGCCCGCGGCTGGGGCGACCCCGTTCTCGCCTCCGACTCGGGCTCCGGCCGCGCCGCGGAGCTGGTCGCCGAGCTGGGCGGCCGGGCGACGACCAACCGCGAGGTGGCGCAGGACGCCGACGTCGTCATCCTGTGCCACAAGCCGTATCAGTTGTCGGAGGTGGCGTCCGAGATCGCCGGCGAAGTCAAGGCGGTCGCCTCGGTGCTGGGGGGGACGGCAGCGGAGGAGCTGCAGGCCGCCTATCCCGGGGTGCCCGTGTTCCGTTTCATCCCCAACACCCCGGTCGAAGTGCGCCAGGGCATCACCTGCTATGTCCGGGCCGAAGGCGTCGACCCGGAGACGGAGCGCCAGGTCCTGGAGCTGTTCAGCCGCGTCGGGACGGTGGTCACCGTCGAGGATCGTCTGCTGGGGGTGGCGGCGGCCGTGTTCAGCGTCGGCCCCGCCTACCAGGCGCTGCTGGCCGAGGCCCAGGTGGATGCGGCGGTTCGCCTGGGGCTCAAGCCGGCCCTGGCCTCCCAGCTGGTGGTGCAGACCATGGCCGGGAGCGCGGCGCTCCTGGAGGCCCGCCAGTACGACACCCTCACCGTTCGGCGCGAGGTCACCTCGCCCGGCGGCTCCACCGCCCGCGGCCTGGATGCGCTGGAGCGCTCCGGCGTACGCGCCGCCTTTCAGGCGGCGATCGACCGCGTCTGCGAGGTCACCAACTGATGCTGGCGCTCGCGACCACGCGCTCGGACATCGCCAGCTATGTGAGCGCGCTGTTTGAGGTCTACATCGTCATCATCTTCGTCTACATCCTGCTCAATCTGCTGTTCTCGTTCGGGATGCGGCCCCCGTACTCGCGCTGGAGCGACGCGATCCTGAACTTCCTGCGCGACGTCTCGGACCCGTACCTGCGTCTGTTCCGCCGGTTCATCCCGCCGCTGGGGGCGATCGACCTGTCGCCCATGGTGGCGATCATCGTCCTGTACTTCGTGCGGTCGCTTCTGGTCAGTGTCATCCAGGGCTGAGCAGGTCAGGGCTCCGGTGTCCGACGACCCCGCGGTCAGGCCGCGCTCGGCCGCGCGCCGGGGCGCGTTCGCCCGGGCCGGGGTCCTGATCGTGATGGTGCTGATCCTGGACCGCATCACCAAGAGCGCGGTCAACAGCGACATCCGGGTCGGCGACGTGCACAAGTTCCTGCCGGGCGTCAACCTCGTCCACATCCAGAACAGCGGGGTGGCGTTCGGGTTCTTCTCCGGCGGTGGGGCGCTGGTGCTGGTGCTGACGCTGGCCGCGTTGGCGGCGCTCGTCGTCTACTTCCTGCTGCGGCCGACCCGGCCGGGGCTGTGGGTACCGACCGGGCTGCTGGTGGGCGGCGCCATCGGCAACCTGATCGACCGGCTGTCGACCGGCTCGGTCACCGATTTCATCAAGTTCCCGCTCTGGCCGGCGTTCAACGTCTCGGACATGGCGATCACGTTCGGCGTACTGGCGCTGCTCTACGTGCTGGAGGGACCGGCGCTCCGGCGGACCTCGTAGTGGTCGCCGACGTGGAACTGGTCGTGGAGGAGGCGGCGGCCGGGACGCGCCTGGACCGGTTCCTGGCCGAACCGCTCGGCTCCCGGGCCCAGGCGCAGGCGGCGATCGACGCCGGACGGGTGCGGGTCGATGGCCAGGCGCGGCCCAAGCGCCATCAGGTGGCCACCGGGGAGCGGGTGGTGGTGGAGGGGCACGCCGCGGCCGGGAACGAACCGGCCGGGGAGCCGGCGGTGCCCTTCCGGGTGGCCTATGAGGACGAGCACCTTCTGGTGATCGACAAGCCGGCCGGCCTGGTGGTGCACCCGGCCCGCGGGCACCGGACCGGCACCCTGGCCCAGGCCCTGGCCGGCCGGGCCGCGGGGGGCGAGGATGCCCGCCGAGCCGGGATCGTGCACCGCTTGGACCGTGACACCTCCGGGCTGCTCGTCGTCGCCCGCAGCGATGCTGTGCATCGCCGGCTCAAGGGTCTGCTGGCCGAGCGCCGGCTGCACCGGGAGTACCTGGCCCTGGTGGATGGCCATCCGCCGGCGCGCACGGGGACGATCGACGCGCCCATCGGCCGGGACCGCCACGACCGGGTGCTGATGTCGATCGACACCGACGAGCCGCGGGAGGCCCGGACGCATTTTGAGCTGGAGCGGCAGCTCCCACGGGCCGCCCTGCTGCGGGTCCAGTTGGAGACGGGGCGCACCCACCAGATTCGCGTCCACCTGGCCGCGATCGGCCACCCGGTGGCCGGCGATCCCCAATACGGGACCGCGGGGGAGTACGGCCTGAGCCGCCAGTTCCTGCACGCCGCCCGGCTGGCGTTCCCCCATCCGGTGACCGGAGCGCCCGTCGATGTGGTCTCACCTTTGCCGGAGGACCTGGCCAGTGCGCTGGCCGCGGCCGAGGCGGCCTGAATGAGCGCAGCCGACCGGCGCACCCGCCGTCCGGAAAAAGCGGCGGGGCGGCCCGTCCAAGCCGCCCCGCCGTCCTGCTGTTGCGAACCGGCCACCGGAGGTAGGGGAAGGGAGGTCCGGTTCGCGCTTCAAGCCACCGCCGGTGGTAGGTAGGGGAGCGGTGACTCGATGGCCCCTGTAACGAACGGGTCTCAGAAAACTTGCCTAAACTCGGAGACCAATCGCAAATCGACCCCGTCGACCGCGTACCGCGCCCCTGCCCCGGACCACAGAACCCGGGGTGCGCGGCTTCGCCCGGCGGGCGGCACCTGTCATCACATACACAAGGGAGCAGTACCAGTGGCTGATATCGGCATCAAGGAGCTGCTGGAGGCCGGCGTTCACTTCGGTCACCAGACCCGCCGTTGGAACCCCAAGATGCGCCGCTTCATCTTCGGCGAGCGGGACGGCATCTACATCATTGATCTGCTGCAGACCGAGGCGCTGCTGCAGAACGCCCGCAACTTCGCCTCCGAGTTGACCCGCCGGGGCGGCACCGTCCTGTTCGTCGGCACCAAGAAGCAGGCCCGGGACGCGATCAAGGAGACCGCCGACGCTGCCCAGATGCCCTATGTCAACCACCGGTGGTTGGGCGGCCTGCTCACCAACTTCCAGACGATCTCCCTCCGGATCAAGCGGCTGCATGACCTGGAGCGCTATGAGGCCGAGGGTCAGCTCCAGCTGCTCCCCACCCGGGAGCGGATGGCCGCCCAGGCCGACCTGGAGAAGCTCCGCGCCAACCTGGGCGGGGTCAAGAACATGCAGCGGGTCCCGGATGCGGTGTTCGTCATCGACCTCAAGACCGAGGTGATCGCCGTGCGTGAGGCTCAGCGGCTGCGCATTCCGATCATCGGCCTGGTCGACACGAACTGCGACCCCGAGGGCATCGACTTCGTGATCCCCGGCAACGACGACGCCATCCGGTCGTGCGCGGCCGTCACCGGGGCCATCGGCGACGTTGTCGCCCAGGGCCACAACGTGTTCCGGGCCGAGGAGGAGCGAGCCCGTCAGGAGCGTGAGCGCCAGGAGGCCGAGGAGCGCGCCCGGCGCGAGGCCGAGGAGCAGGCCCGCCGGGAGGCCGAGGAGCGCGCCCGGGCCGAGGAGCAGGCCCGGCGGGAGGCCGAGGAGCAGGCCCGCCGCGAGGCCGAGGAGCAGGCGCGGGCCGCCCAGGCCGCGCAGGCCCAGGCTGCCGAGGCCGCTCAGGCCCAGGCACCGGCACCGGCCGCTGCGGCCGAGCAGCCGACCCCGGCTGCGCCGCAGTCCGGCGCGGAGCCGGCTCCGGCCGAGCCCCCGGCCCCGGCCCCGGAGCCTCCGGCCCAGGCTCAGGCCCCGGAGCCGCCGGCCGCGCCCGAGGCGCCGCCCGCGCCCGTGGAGGAGGCCGGTGCCCCGGAGACCGCCCCCGCGCCGGCGCCCTCGGGCGACACCCCCTCTGACGCAACCGCAGACGCAGAACAGGAGCAGTCATGAGCGCCATCTCCGCCCAGGACGTCAAGGCCCTTCGAGACCGCACCGGCGCGGGCATGCTCGCCTGCCGGGACGCCCTCACCGAGGCCCGCGGAGACCTGGATAAGGCGGTTGAGCTGCTCCGGGCTCGCGGTGAGGCGCAGGCCGCCAAGCGGGCCGGCGAGGAGGCCCGCGAGGGCGTGATCCAGAGCTACATCCACGCCGGCAACAAGATCGGCGCGCTGGTGGAGGTCGACTGCCAGACCGACTTCGTGGCCCGCAACGAGAAGTTTGTGGAGTTCGCGCGCGATGTCGCCCTCCACGTGGCCGCCTCCACGCCGATCGCCATCAGCGAGGAGGACGTGCCCGCCGAGGATCGTGAGCGCGAGGTCCGGATCGCCACCGAGCAGGCCGCCGATCGCCCGGAGAACGTGCGCGAGCGGATCGTGCAGGGCAAGCTGGACAAGTGGCTGGACGAGGTCGTCCTCCTGCGCCAGAAGCACGTCAATGAGGACAAGCACGGTGGCCAGACGATTGAAGAGCTGCGCGCCGCCCTGTCTGCCGAAACTCGGGAGAACGTCGTCATCCGGCGGTTCGCCCGGTTCGCCGTCGGCGGCTGAGGTACTGTCGCTGCAACGGCGAACCAGAGGGGGTTTCCGAATATGAGCGAGATGATCGACGAGCTGCTGGCGGACGCCGGCGAGCGCATGACCAAGTCGGTGGAGTCGATGCGCCATGAGTTCAGCTCGGTGCGGACCGGCCGTGCCACCCCGGCGCTCCTGGACCGGATCTCGGTCGACTACTACGGGGCAGTCACGCCGCTCAAGCAGCTGGCCACCATCAGCGCCCCGGAACCTCGACTGCTCACCGTCCAGCCCTACGACAAGAGCTCCATCAAGGCCATCGAGCGGGCCATCCTGGAGTCCGACGTCGGTCTCACCCCGGGCAACGATGGGAACCTGATCCGCCTCAGCATTCCCGAGCTCACCGAGGAGCGCCGGAAGCAGCTGGTCAAGGTGGTGCGCCACATCGCCGAGGACGGCCGGGTCGCCATCCGCAACATCCGGCGGGACGTCATGCATGACCTGCGAGAGCTCAAGGAGGCCGGCGAGGCCGGCTCCGACGACGAGCACCGGGCCGAGCTGGAGCTGCAGAAGCTCACCGACGCGCGCATCGGCGAGCTGGACGACCTGCTCAAGCACAAGGAAGAGGACATCCTCGAGGTGTAAGTGCCGCCGACCGCACGTACCAGGCGGATGGAGGCAGAGCAGGCCACCCAGGATGCCCCCTCCTCGCCCGCTTCCGGCTCCGGCCGCCGCGCGCGTTACGTCGCGATCATCACCGATGGCAACGGACGCTGGGCCCAGCGCCGCGGCCTACCGGTGATCGCCGGCCACGAGGCCGGCGCCGACGTGGTCAAGGCCCGCCTGCGCGATGCGGTGGAGCTGGGGATCCGGGAGATGACCGTCTACTCGTTCTCCACCGAGAACTGGTCCCGGGATCCCGCCGAGGTCTCGGGGCTGATGGATATGTTCAAGCGGCGGATCGAGCGGGAGACCCCGGAGCTCCACGCCGAGGGCGTCCGCATGCGGTTCATCGGCCGTCGCACGGCACCGGTGGCCCCGGCGCTGGTGGAGCGCATGGACTGGGCCGAGCAGACCACCGCCGCCAACACCCGGATCACCCTGTTTGTGGCCTTCAACTACGGGGGCCGAGCGGAGATCGTGGATGCGGCGTCAACCTTTACCGGGACCACCGAACAGGAGTTCCGCGCCCACCTCTACGCCCCGGACATGCATGACCCGGACGTCGTCATTCGCACCAGCGGCGAGCGCCGGCTCTCCAACTACCTGCTCTGGCAGGCCGCCTACTCGGAGTTCGTGTTCCGCGACGAGCTGTGGCCGGACTTCTCCCGTGCCGTGTTTGAGGAGGCATTGGAGGAGTTTGCTTCCCGCCAGCGCCGCTTCGGGGGCCGCTGATGGCCGCTGATCGCCCCGCCCGGCGGCGGACGCCGGCCAGGGCCGCCCGGAGCGAACGGGGCGGCCGCCCGGCCCGGCCGGCGCGCCGGCGGCGGCCGGAGGGCACGGCCGAGACCGGCCCGCCCCGGCGCCGGTCCGATCTGCTGGGCCGGGTCCTGGTCGCCATCCCGGCGGCGATCCTGGCCATCGTGTTCGTCGACCTGGGGGGGACGGCCTGGGCCATCCTGATGATCGCCATCGCCTGCGCCTGCCTGTTTGAGCTGTACACGCTCCTGGCCCGGTGGCGCCCGGCCTCGCTGGTGGGATTTGCCTCGGCGGCAGCGCTCGTGCTGGCGGCTCGCTTCGGCAACGAACGCGATGTCCTGGAGGTGACCATGGCCACGCTGCCCGTCGCCTTCCTGGTCGTGGCCGCCCGGGGACGCAGCGGCCTGTCGACGGTATCGGTCGCCGGGACGCTGCTGGGGGTGTATTGGATCGGCCTGGCCTTTGCCCACGCCGAGCTGCTGCGCCGGCTCCCGCACGGGGCGGGGATTCTCATCGACATCATGGTGGGCACGTTTTTGGGGGACACGTTTGCCTACATCGGCGGGCGGTTGTTCGGTCGGCGCCCGCTGGCCCCCAGCATCTCGCCCAACAAGACGTTCGAGGGGCTGGTCTGTGGGATGCTGATCGCCATCGTCTCGGTGTTCATCGCGGCGCTCAACCAGCCCTGGCTGACCCATGGCGACGCCCTGCTCCTGGGGGTCACGGTGGCGGTGCTCGGCCCGCTCGGCGACCTGTTCGAATCGATGATCAAGCGGGACTCCGGGGCCAAGGATGCCGGCCGTCTGTTCGGTGCCCACGGGGGCGCACTGGACCGCCTGGACGCGGTGATCTTCACGGTGGTCGCCGGCTACTACGTGTGGACCGCGCTCCTGCACTGACAGCGGCCAGGGCACCGCGCGCCGCTGCCTAGAATCGGCCGCGTGGCCCGGCGCCTTGTCATCCTCGGATCCACCGGCTCCATCGGCGTGCAGGCGCTCGATGTGGTCTCCCGCGGTGCCGGCGATGACCTTGACGTGGTCGGTCTGAGCGCCGGCAGCGACTGGCAGGGGCTGGTGGAGCAGGCCCGCCGCCACGGCGTGACCCGAGTGGCGCTCGCCGATCCAGACGCGGCCGCGCTGGCCGCCGAGGCCTGGACGGAGGGCGAGGTCCTCTCCGGTCCAGACGGCCTGGTACGGCTCATCACCGAGGCCGAATGTGAGCTGGTGCTCAACGGAATTGTGGGCTCGGCCGGGCTGGTAGGGACGGTGGCCGCGCTGGGGGAGGGCATCGACCTCGCCCTGGCCAACAAGGAATCGCTGGTGGTGGGCGGCGAGCTGGTCATGGCCCTGGCCGAGGCCACCGGAGCCGCCATCATCCCGGTCGACTCCGAGCACTCGGCGCTCCATCAGCTGCTGGGCGCCGAGCAGCCGGGGACGGTGGAGCGCCTGATCCTCACCGCCTCCGGAGGGCCCTTCCGCGGCCGCCGGGCCGCCGACCTGGAGGACGTGACCGTCGAGCAGGCACTGGCTCACCCCACCTGGACCATGGGTGGCAAGATCACCATCGACTCGGCCACGCTCATGAACAAGGGGCTGGAGCTGATCGAGGCCCACCACCTGTTCGGCACCCCGTACTCCGAGATCGACGTGGTCGTACACCCCCAGTCGATCATCCACAGCCTGATCCAGCTGTGCGACGGCGCCACCCTCGCGCACCTGGGGTATCCAGACATGCGCGTCCCCATCTCCTATGGGCTCTACTACCCCCAGCGGGTCGATGTCCCGGTGCGGCCGCTGGACCTGGCCGAGCTGGGCGCGCTCACGTTTGAGCCGGCCGACGCCGACACGTTCGCCTGCCTGCGGCTGGCCCGGGAGGCGGGCATGGCCGGCGGGACGGCACCGTGCACGCTCAACGCTGCCAATGAGGTGGCCGTGCACGCGTTCCTCGGCGGGCGGCTGCGGTTCCTGCAGATCGCCGAGGTCATCGCCGAGACGCTCACCCACCAGCCCGCCCAGCCGGTCCACTCATTTGACTCGCTGGCCCGGGCTGACGCCCAGGCCCGGCGGCTGGCCGGCGAACTGGTGGAATCTCTTACCCGGGCTTGAGCGGCCTCCTACGCGCGCCTGCCAAACTCGGGGATCCTGCATGTCCTACGTCCTGGCCTTTCTCGGCTTCGCCGCCCTGATCATGCTGCACGAGGCCGGCCACTTCGTGGCCGCCAAGGCTGTGGGCATGCGGGTGGAGCGGTTCTCGCTGTTCTTCGGTCCCCTGCTGGTCAAACGCCGGTGGGGAGAGACCGAGTACGGGATCGGCCCGATCCCGCTCGGCGGCTACGTGAAGATCAGCGGGATGAACCCCAACGAGGACCTCCCGCCGGAGGTCGTCGGCCGGGCCTACTACAACCAGCCGGTGTGGAAGCGGGTGGTCACCATCCTGGCCGGCCCGGCGGTCAACATCCTGATCGCCTTCATCATCTTCTGGGTGCTGCTGATGAGCCAGGGGCAGCAGGTGCCCGACACCCACGTCTACGGCGTGGTCGGCGGCAGCCCGGCGGCCACCATCCTGCGCCCGGGGGACCGAATCCTGTCCGTCAACGGCGTCAGCGGGTCAGAGAGCGCGCTGCGCAACGTGATCGGGGCTGACCGCTGCCCGGGAGCGCCGGCCAACGGCTGTCTGGGCAGTCAGCCTCTCCACATCGTGATCCGCCGCCACGGCCAGGTGATGACGGTGACGGCGCGCCCCCGGTATGAGACCTCGGCCCGGCGGATGGAGCTCGGCTTTGAGTTCGGCACCCATTCGGCTCCCATCGGCGCCGGCGCCGCCGCCTCTGACAGCGCCAGCTACATGTGGAGCGTGACCAGCACCACGGTCAGCACCATCGCGCGCATCTTCCAACCGCAGGAGCGCAAGCAGTTGTCCAGCGTGGTCGGCGGCTACACCGTCACCCAGGAGTCCTTTGCCACCAGCACCACCCGGGCGCTGGAGGTGCTGGCTCTGATCTCGCTGTCGTTGGGCGTGATCAACCTGTTCCCGTTCCTGCCCCTGGACGGCGGCCACGTCTTCTGGGCATTGGCTGAGAAGGTCCGGGGCAAGCGGATCCCGTTCAGCGTCATGGAGCGGGCCGGGGTGATCGGCTTCGCCCTGATCATCCTGCTGTTCGTGATCGGGCTGAGCAACGACATCTCCACGCTCACCGGCCCTGGATTCCCCGTCTCGCGCTGACCGCTGCTTTACTGCGCGGCTCGGCGTCTTTTGAGCAGGCAGGAGGAGAGGATGGAGACCAGCACCCCCACCGAGGCGGCGACGCCGCCCGCGGTCGAGCCCGTCACGTTCGCGGAGGCCGTGCGCCTGAGCGCGGCGCGGCATCCGGACGTCGTCGCCGTGCGCACCCCGGATGACGCCGTCTCGCTGACCTGGGCGGAGCTGCTGGAGCGCGTCGACGCCCTGGCCGGCGGCCTGGCCGGTCTGGGTGTCGGCCCGGGCGACACGGTGGCCCTGATGCTGGCCAACCGTCCGGAATTTCACCTCGCCGACCTGGCCGCGGTCACCCTCGGGGCCACCCCGTTCTCCATCTACGTCACCTATCCGGCGGACGAGATTGCGTTCCTGATCCGGGACTCCGGGGCCCGGGTGGCCGTGGTGGAACAGGCGTTCCTGGGCGCCATGCTGGAGGCCCGGCGGGCGCTGCCCCAGCTGGAGCACCTGATTGTGGTCGACGGCGACGCCCCGGAGGGCGTGGTGGCTCTGGCGGAGGTGGAAGCCTCCGGGGCCGGATTTGATGGCGCGGCCGCCGCGGCCGCGGTGTCGCCCGATGACGTGCTCACCCTCATCTACACCTCGGGCACCACCGGCCACCCCAAGGGGGTGGAGCTCACCCACCGGGCCGCCCTGTTCACCGCCGTGCATGTCCGGGAGCTCATGGAGTTTCCCCCCGGGTCACGGGTCATGTCCTGGTTGCCCTCCGCCCACATCGCCGAGCGGATGGCCCATCACTACATCCCGGTGGTCTACGCCGCCACCGTCACCTCGATCCCCAATCCGCGGGAGGTCGTCTCCTACCTGCCCCAGGTGCGCCCCAACTGGTTCTTTGCCGTCCCCCGGATCTGGGAGAAGCTCAAGGCGGGACTGGAGGCGATGCTGGCCTCCCAGCCGGAGGAGGCCCGGCGGCCGGTGGAGGAGGCGCTGGCGACCTCACTGGAGCGCGTGCGGCTGCGCCAGAGGGGCGCGCCGGTTCCGGACGAGTTGGAGGCCCGGTGGGCGGCCGCCGACGAGCAGATCTTCGCCAACATCCGCGTCATGCTGGGGATGGATCAGCTCAAGGCGGTCAACGCCGGCGCCGCGCCCACCCCGGTCGATGTGGTGGAGTTCTTCCATGCGCTGGGGGTCGAACTGGCCGAGCTGTGGGGGATGTCGGAGACCTGCGGCACCGGAGCGGTGAATCGGCCCGGTCAGGTCAAGATCGGCACCGTGGGACCGGCCTCGCCCGGCGTCGAGCTCACGCTGGCCGAGGACGGGGAGGTCCTGTGCCGCGGCCAATTTCTGATGACCGGCTACCGCAACCAGCCTGACCGCACCGCGGAAGCCATCGATGCCGACGGCTGGCTGCACACCGGCGACATCGGCACGATCGACGGGGACGGCTTCCTCACCATCGTCGATCGCAAGAAGGAGATCATCATCAACGCCGCCGGCAAGAACATGTCGCCGGCGAACATCGAGGCCGCGCTGAAGTCCGGTAGCCCGCTGATCGGGCAGGCGGTCTGCATCGGGGACCGCCGGCCCTACAACACCGCGCTGATCGTCCTTGATGCCGACTTCGCCCCCCAGTGGGCCCAGCAGAACGACCTCGGCGACCGCTCCCTGGCGCAGCTGGCGTCCGAGCCGGCGATGGTGGCGGCGGTGCAGGCCGGGGTGGACGCGGCCAACGCTCGGCTGGCCCGGGTGGAGCAGATCAAGAAGTTCACGATCGTCCCCGGCGACTGGCAGCCGGGCGGCGACGAACTGACCCCCACCATCAAGCTCAAGCGGCGGCCGATCGCCGAGAAGTACGCCGAATCGATCGAGGCGATGTATGCCGGGTGAGCCTCACGGGGCGGCGGCGATCGACCGGGAGATGAGCTCCACGGGGTGGTGGATCGGCAGCGGCGTACCCAGCCGGCGCAGGTGCAGATCAAGCTGCGCCGTGCAGCCCGGGTTCCCCGCGGCGATGGCCTGCGCGCCGGTGGCCAGGAGGTGACGCGCCTTGCGCTCACCCAGGTCGGCGGCCGCCTGGGGCTGGACCAGGTTGTAGATGCCGGCCGAGCCG
The DNA here is from genome assembly GCA_963753235.1 of uncultured Solirubrobacteraceae bacterium. Taxonomy (GTDB): domain Bacteria; phylum Actinomycetota; class Thermoleophilia; order Solirubrobacterales; family Solirubrobacteraceae; genus Palsa-465. The sequence continues at coordinate 264,837 of CAVWBJ010000005.1, forward strand.
CAGCACACGTCGCGCTCGGCGCCCACCTCCACCAGTTCCAGGTCCGGGATGGCCTCCAGCAGCTGGCGCGGCGCCCTGCGTACGCCCTGGGCGTGGGCCAGGTGGCAGGCGTCGTGATAGGCGACGCGCAGCGGCACCGGGCCGCGTGGCGCCCGGGGCTCCACTGAGGCCAGCAGCTCGCTGACGTCGCTCACCCGCCCGGCGAACTGGCGCGCCTCGTCGGTGCCGAGGAGGTCCCCGTACTCCTTCATCGCCGATCCGCAGCCGGCGGCATTGATGACGATGTGGTCGACGCCGGCCTGGGCGAAGGCGGCGATCGTCTCCTGGGCGCGCCGGACGGCGCCCTCCTCCTCGCCGCCATGGAACTCCAGGGCCCCGCAGCAATCGGGCTGCCGGGGGGCGACCACCTCAAACCCCTCGGCGGTGAGCGCGTGCACGGTGGCCCGGTGCACGGCGGGATAGAAGACGCGCTGCACGCAGCCGAGCAGCAGCCCGACCCGCCCGCGCGTCTCCCCGTGGGCCGGCGTGTGCTCGGCGACCCCCAGCCGGGCGGCGCGCCCGCTCGGAGCCCGCGGGGCCACCTGGGCGATGGAGGCCAGCCGCTCGGGCAGCCGGCGCTCCAGGCCGAGCCGGCGTGACGCGTTGAGCATCGGCGCCATCACCCGCAGCCGCCGGGGGTAGGGGAGGGTCTCGTAGAGCAGGCGGCGGATCGCCCGCTCCACCGGCGGCCGGCGATGATGTCGTTCCACCTGCGGGCGGACCCGCTCGATCAGCCGGTCATACCGGACGCCGGAGGGACAGGCGGTCACACAGGCCATGCACCCCAGGCAGCGATCGAAGTGGGTCACCATCTCGTCCGACAGCGTCTCGGCCGCGTTGAGCCCGTCGTTGACCAGGACGATCCGGCCCCGGGGCGAATCGGCCTCGGCGCCCCACAGGACGTACGTGGGGCACGTCTCCAGGCAGAAGCCGCAGTGGACGCAGTCATCGACGACCTCCTGCTGCGGCGGGCGGTGGGTGTCGAAGGCGGACATGGGGTCAGATGCCTCCTACAAACAGTCCGGGGTTACAGGTGCCGGCGGGGTCGAAACGGGCCTTGATTCGGCGCATGAGCTCAAGCTCGCCCCCGGACGGCGATCCCCAGGGGTCGATCTGGCCGCGCAGGGACGCGGGGGCGTCCAGGACGACCGCGGGGGTGCGGGGCGCCAAGCGGTCCCGCAGGCGGAGAACCGCCTCCGGGTCCAGCGCCAGAAAGCAGCTGCCCAGGGCGGCCCGCCCCACCAGGGTGGCGCCGCTGGCCTGGGCGGCGTCAATGATCCCGGCCAGCTCGGCCGGCGCCACCGCCACCCGGACCAGCGCGCCGTCGGCCGACCGCTGGCCCGCTCGCTGGCGCTCCCAGAGCTGTCCGTCCGGATCGGCGAGCTCCACCTCGGTCAGGCCCGCCTCGGCCATCAGCCGCGCGGCCCGCCGGGCGCGGCGGGCCGCCTGGGGCCCGGCACAGCGCGCCAGCAGCCCACCACGACCATCCCGCCAGGCGAGATCGAGCGCCTCAAACTCCAGTGGGGCCCGCGCCATCGCCACCGCCGCCGCCGCCAGCGCCTGGGGGTCCGAAGCGGCGCCGAGCGCGGTCACGCTGGTCTGATGCAGCGGATGCAGGCGCACATTGACCGCCAGGATCAGCCCCAGCGTGCCGAACGATCCGGCAAACAGCTTGGCCAGGTCGTAGCCGGCCACGTTCTTGATGACCTTGCCTCCGGCCCGGGCGATGGTCCCGTCGCTGAGCGCCACCGTGACCCCGACCACCAGGTCACGCGGGGCGCCGTAGCGGTGGCGGAGCGGGCCGGAATCGCCGGTGGCCACGACGCCGCCGATGGTGGGGGTGGAGGGAGAGGCGGCGGGGTCAACATCAGGGTCGCTGAGCGGCGGATCCAGGGCGAGCATCTGTCCGGAGGCGGCAAACGTGCGCTGAGCGAGGGCGAGCGGTACCCCGGCCTCCAGCGTGGCCGTCATGTCGCCGGCGTTGTGCTCGCGGATCCGGTTCAGGGCGCCGGTGTGCAGCTCCTCGTCGGCGGCCGGGTTCGGGTGACCCCAGCCGAGCTTGGTCCCGGCGCCGATGATCCGCACCCGCCGGCCCGCGCTGCTGGCCGCGGCCAGGGCGGCCGCGGCCTCCTCAAACGTCTCCGGGACGTGTCGGGTGAGCGTGGCCATCCGCCGGCTAGAAGCGCTCCGCCACGCCGGCACGCTCCAGCGGATGCTGGCGATAGGGACCGGGCACCTCTCCGCACAGCCGGGGGGTGGGCATCACCTTGCCCGGATTGGCCCGCCCGTGCGGGTCAAACGCGCAACGCAGGCGCTGGAACGCGTCCAGGTCGGGCTCATCGAACATTGAGGGCATGTAGGACTTCTTGTCGACGCCGACGCCGTGCTCTCCGGTGATGGAGCCGCCGGCGTCGACGCACGCCTTGATGATGAGGCCGGAGAGCTCCTCGGCCCGGGCCGCCTCGCCCTCCACGGCGGCGTCGTAGCAGACCAGGGGGTGGAGGTTGCCGTCGCCGGCATGAAACACGTTGGCCACCCGGAGCTGATACTCGTCGGCGAGCGTGTCGATCCGCCGAAGCACCTCGGCCAGACGCGTGCGCGGGATGACGCCGTCCTGGACGTAGTAGGCCGGAGCAATCCGACCCATGGAGGCGAACGCGGCCTTGCGGGTGCGCCAGATGAGCTCGCGCTCGGCGTCGGTCTGGGCCACCCGCACGTCCAGCGAGCCGGAGGCGGCGCACAGGGCGGTCAGGCGCTCCAGACCGGCCAGGCACTCCTCATGGGGGCCATCCAGCTCCACCAGCAGGGCGGCGCCGGCATCCAGCCGATAGCCGGCGCCGGTGGCCTGCTCGGCGGCTGTGATCGACAGCGCGTCCATCATCTCGATGGCGCCGGGAACGATGCCCGCGTCGACGATGGCGGTGACGGCGTCGCCGGCCGTGCCGGTGTCCGGGAAGAACGCGAGCAGCGTACGAACGGTCTCCGGCGCCGGGATGACCCGCAGCGTGATCCGGGTGGCCACCCCCAGTGTGCCCTCCGAGCCCACGAACGCTCCCAGCAGGTCATAGCCGGGAGCATCCCGGTCCAGGGTCACGGTGGAGCCGTCCCCCAGGACGACCTCCAGGCCGGTGACGTAGTTGGTGGTGAACCCGTACTTGAAGCAGTGCGCCCCACCGGAGTTCTCGGCCACATTGCCGCCGATGGAGCACACGATCTGGCTGGAGGGATCCGGCGGATAGAAGTGGGTGGGGGCGACCGCCCGGCTGACGGCCAGGTTGGTCACGCCCGGCTCCACCACCACCCGGCCGTTGGCGAGATCGACCGACAGGATCCGGCGCAGCCTGGAGAGGACGACGAGGACGCCGTCGGCCACGGGCAGGGCCCCGCCGGAGAGCCCGGTCCCGGAGCCGCGCGCCACCCACGGGACGTTGGCCTCATGGCAGGCGGCCACCACGGCCCGGACCTCATCCTGGGTGCCGGGGAGGACCGCGGCCACCGGAACCTGGCGGTAGTGCAGTAACCCGTCAGACCGGTAGGTCGCGAGCTCGTGCTGGTGGGTGAGCACAAACTCGCGACCGCAGATCTCCCGTAGGCGGGCGATGAGCGCGGGCGAGCCGGAGGGCATCTCCCTCAGTATCCCCGCTCTCGTCCAGCTAACGCACGTTGATGGTGAAACTGCGGCTGTAGATCGTCTTCCCCAGCTCGCTCACCGGCAGGAACGCGTCCTGCTTGGGGAACGTGTACGCCAAGCGCACGCTGTGGCGGCCCCTGGGGAACTTCATCCGCAGGTCGAAGAAGCCCCCGTTGACCCGGTTGGTCTTCAGCGTTCTGCGGTCCACCTGGATGGCGACGAACTGGTTGCCGTGGCCGTCCCGCTTCATGAACGGCGCCGGCCGCGCGTTGCCCCAGATCTCGGCGTTGGTGTTGCGCGAGAACGAGCTGGAGGGCATGTAGACGGGCAGCTGGTAGGCGGCGTAGGTGGCCTTGGCCTTGCCGTTGGAGAACTCCAGTCCACTGGCGAATCCGTTGTAGACACCGCTGTTGGGAGCCGGATCCTTGAGCAGATACTGCATGGAGCTCGCCACCCGGCCAGACTTCCAGCTCAGGTACTCGGCCCAGTTGATGTACGTCGCCGCCACCGGCGGAGAGGGATACCCGCGCCGGGCCGGCGGGTTGGTGATCTCGCCGTACTCGGTGTTGTAGATGGCGTAATGCTTGCCCGAGCCGTAGGTGCGGTTGGCCCGGTCCAGCGTGCTCTCCAGGTTGCCGAAGTCGACGAACGTGGCGTAGTCGACCTTGTTGCCGGCCCGCGAGACCGGCGACTGACCGCCGTCGTACGGATGGTCGGCGAACCCACTGGCGTCAAACAAGCCGGGATTCTGGGCCCGGAACCTCCGGGTGCCGGAGACGTTGGTCGGGCAGCCGGTGGCCCGAGCGGCCCCGCCCCGCAACGGCCGGAAGCTGGAGTCGACGCAGTACAGGTCGCGGACGAACAGGAGCGCCCGGGTCTGCCCGTAGTTGCCGGGCAGACCGCCGGTGGCCTTCGGGTAGCGCCCGGGCAGGGAACCCTCGGCGGCGATCTCACCGATCAGGATGGTGTCGCGTCCGTGGCCGGAGGCCCGGAGTGCGTGCCAGCCGGCGTTGACCAGCTGGCGATACATGATCGGCGCGTTGAAATAGGTGGAGTCATGGGTGGCCTGCGGCCCCAGGTCCTGTCCGAAGTTGGGCTCGTTGAAGATGGCCCAGAAGTGAACCCGGGGCAGCGCCGTTGACTGGCCGCTGGGGACGAATGATCCGCTGTAGCGCTTGCCCACCGCCTGCACGAACTGTCCGTACGCGGCCGCGTTGGGCTTCCAGGCGACGAAGTTGTTGTTGACCGCGTTGGACTTGGGCGCGGCCTGCGCCTCGGCCCAGCGGGGCGCGCCGCCGGTGATGGTCAGATCGACGTTGAGGCCGAGCCGCTGCGCGGTGGTGACGATGGCGTCGAAATGGGACCAGCCGCCGGCCGGATAGGCGTTCGGATCGGTGGCGTTGAAGTTCGGCTTGGTGGTGGCGTAGGGGCTGGGCGCGACCGCCTGCCAGGGGACGATCACCCGGACGGTGTTGGCGCCGAGGGCGCGAAACTGGGTGAGGGTCCCGACGGGATCGTTGATCACATTGAAGTCCTCGATGATCGAGGCCTGCGAATGGCTGGCCAGCGCGGTCGCCGGAACAGCGGCCGCCCCGCCCAGAGCGACGGCGGCACCGAGGGCGGCGACCGTTCCCCGTCGGGCCAGGCGTGACGTGAGGGAGACGTGGGGCATGGTGTCGGTAACAGCTCCGGGGAGTGAGAGTTGCGGCGCTGTTAGGAGGTAGCCGCGGCGTCCCTACTACGACTGATACAGCGCAGATCGAAGGCTCAGTGAAGAGCCATCGGGAGGCTACCGGAGCGTGATGACGACCGTCCGGCTGTAGACCTCCGGACCGTGTGGGTAGCTCCAGGCCAGCCGGACGTTCCCGCTGGACGGGAAGCTGTGGCGGACCTCGAAGTAGCCGTGCCTGTCGGTGATCGGGACCCGCTGGACCGTCTTGTAGGCGCCGCCGCCGGCGCCGAACTGGATCTGCACGTACTGGGTCTGATGGGTGCCGTCGGCCGCGGCCGGGGCGGGGCGGACGCAGCCCCAGACGTCCAGCGACTGGCCCTTGTGGCCGGTGGTGATCGGTAGAAACAGCGGCATCCGGTAGGCGTCGTATCCGGGCTTGGGCGCGCCGGCGGCGGTCAGCAGGCCGGTGGCGAAGGCGCCGGTACTGGGATCGGTGAGCAGGTACTGGTCATAGGACCGCTGCCGGGGGTCCAGCCAGGTCAGGTATTCGGCCCAGTTGAGGTAATAGGCCGCCGTCTCCGGGCTGACGGTGCCGGCCTCGGTGTCCGGCGGCTTGGTCTGGTAGCCGAACTCGGTGCTCCACAGGTCAAATTTGGTGGTCGAGCCGTAGATGTGCTGGAGACGATCGAGTACCTGCTCCAGGTTGGGGGCGGCGGCCAGCTCGGTGTAGTCCGGTTCGCCGGGGGTGATCTTGTTCGGCGGCAGCCCCTGGGGGTACGGGTGCCAGGCCACTCCGGAGGCGTGAAACAGGCCCGGATTCTGGGCGGCGAACTTGGCCGAGGCGGCGGCCGTGGCCGGGCAGCCGCGAATCGTCGCCTCCTGGCCGGTCAGGGGCTTGTAGTTCTGGTCCACGCAGTACAGGGCCCGCAGGAACCGGAGGGGCGGCATCGAGTTGAAGTTGCCCACGCCGGCGCCGAAGCGGATCCCGGCCGGGGCGAGCTCGCCGATGAGAATCGTGTCGTGACCGTGGCCGGTGGCGCCGAACGCCTTCCAGGCCTGGTCGACGAACGCCCGGTAGAGGCGCGGAGCCACTTCGACGGTGGAATGGTCGATCGCCTCGGGCGCCAGATGGACGCCGAGGTCTGGCTCGTTCCAGATCGACCAGAAGTCGACCTTGGGCAGGGGCTTGCTCTGACCGGGCGGGGTGTAATGCCCGCTGTAGCGAGTGGCCACGGCGCGCACAAACTGGCCGAACTCGGCCGCATTGGGCTTCCACTCGGGCTGGGTGGCGGGATCCGGAGCCCCCTTGCCCTCGGCCCAGCGGGGGGGCGGAGGCTGGATGTCCAGGTCGATCCCGATCCCGGCCGCCTTGAGGTCCCTGACCACGGCGTCGTAGGTGACCCAGCCGGCCGCCGGGTAGGCGGCGGGGTTGCCGGCGTCGAAGCTGGGCTTATGGGGCGAGCTGGAGGCGGGGGCCAGCGGTCCCCAGTACAGCGGCACATGGACCCGGTCGACGCCGAGGCGCTTGAGCTGGGCGATGGTGGCCGCCGCCACCGCCGGACTGGCCGTGATCTCGGACGCCGAGGTGAACATCGACTCGGGCCCCACCCGATTGTCATGGACGGGGGGAACCGGGGAGGCGGAGCTGCCCCCGCAGGCCGTCACCGCCACCGCCAGAGCACCGGCGGCGAGTGCGGCGAGGGCGCGGCGCAGGGGTGTACGGGATGTCCGGGTTTCAGGCAAGCGGGTGACAATAACGTCCGTCCCCGTCGTCGGCGTCGCTGCCGAATGCCGGGGCGCCGGGCCGATGGGGGTCGGCGGCGGGGGGTTTTCCGCCTGTGGGTTGGGCATAAGCTTCCCCGCGATGCCACGCCCGACACGTGTCTTCGCCGTCGTCTGCACGGTGGCCGCCATGGCCGCCGGCGCCGGCTGGGCGCCGGCCACCGCCAGCGCCGCCGCCAACCCCATCATCAGCGACTGCGAGGCCAACGGCCAGCTCACCCACACCTACACGCTGTCGCAGCTGCGCCACGCCCTGGGGACCATGCCGGCCTCGGTCAAGCAGTACACCAATTGCTATGACGTCATCCAGCAGGCCCTGATCCAGGCCCGCAAGACCGGGACGGCCGGTCCCGCCAACTCCAGTGGGTCCGGGGGCTCGTTCCTGCCCACCCCGGTGATCATCGTGCTCATCGTCCTGGTGGTGGGGGCAGTGGGCCTGGGTGTGCTGGCCATGATGCGCCGCCGGCGCCCGGGCGGCGCCCCGCCGGAATAGCCCGGGGGCCGCTCTACACTCGAGCTATGCCCTCTCAGCGCCAGATCCACGTCGGCAGCGTGCCGATCGGCGGCGGAGCGCCCGTCGCCGTGCAGACGATGACCAAGACCGAGACCGCCGACCTGGTGGCCACGCTGGCCCAGATCCGGCGCGTGGCTGAGGCCGGAGCCGACATCGTGCGGGTGGCGGTGCCTCGCGAGCAGGATGCCGAGGCGCTGAAGACGATCGTCCGCGAGTCCCCGATTCCGGTGATCGCCGACATCCACTTCAACCACACGCTGGCGTTGAAGGCTCTGGACGCGGGGGCTCACTGCGTGCGCCTCAACCCTGGGAACATCGGGGGCCCGGACAAGGTGGCCGAGGTCACCGCCCGGGCCGAGCAGCTCGGCATCCCGCTGCGGGTGGGCGTCAACTCCGGCTCGCTGCCCAAGCACCTGCGCCAGTTGGAGTACGACAACCCGGTGGAGGCGCTGGTGACCGCCGCGGTCGAGACCGTTGAGCTCATGGAGCGCCTGGACTTCACCAATTTCAAGGTGTCGATGAAGTCGACGTCGGTGCCGAACACCATCGCCGCCAACCGGCTGCTGGCCGAGCGGATCCCCTACCCGCTGCACCTGGGGGTGACCGAGGCCGGGACGAAGTGGTCCGGCTCGCTGAAATCAGCGGTCGGCCTGGGGACCCTGCTCGCCGACGGGATCGGCGACACCATCCGGATCTCGCTCTCCACCTTCCATGCCGAGGAGGAGGTCAAGGTGGCCTGGGAGATCCTCAAGGCACTCAAGCTGCGCGAGCACGGACCGGTGCTCATCGCCTGTCCCACCTGCGGGCGCCTCCAGTTCGACATGGACACCGTGGTGTCGGAGATCGAAGAGCGCCTGCGCGCCTACGACGACCCGATTGAGGTCTCGGTCCTCGGCTGCGCGGTCAACGGGATCGGCGAGGCTCGCCACGCCGACTTCGGCATCACCGGCGCCAAGGACATGGGAATGATCTACTCCCGCGGCGAGCCGCTGAAGAAGGTTCCCACCGCCCGGCTCGTCGACGAACTGTTCGCCGAGATCGATCGCTACTACGAGGCCGGCAGGCAGGTCGTCCGCGACGAGGCGGACGCCGCCGAGGCCCGGGCCTGGCTGGCCGAGAACGAGGACGCCACGGCGATGACGCCGGAGCGCCTGGCGGCCCTGGAGGCCGAGGCCGCCCGCGCGGAGGCCGACGCCGAGGTCGACGGCGGAGCGGCGGCCCGGCCGCGGCTCGACGAGGACCAGTCGCCGGTGGCCGGGCGACGGTTCACGCGGGCCTGACGCCGCTCGCCGTCAGCGCCGGGGACCTTGAGGCCAGACCGACGGCGCTGACGGGGTCGCTGCCCAGGGCAAGGCGCCGGTGCTGCCGGGTTTTGGGGCCTCACTTGTGCACAGGACAAGTGAGCCCCCAAGACCCCGAGGTTCCCGGGGCGACGCCCCGCCGGGACCACCGAAACCGCCCACGGGACCGACCCTTCATTGCCGCCGTTGACCTCCCTCCCGGCAACCGGGGCGCGGGGAGAGACCGCAGCGCCGGCGGGCCGGCCAGTGACCAGCCCGCCGCGCGCGCCGCGGGAGCTAGGAGACCTGGTCGAACCCGGCGGCCACGGCCTGCCAGTTGACGGTGTTCCACCAGGCGTCGATGTAGTCCGGACGGCGGTTGTTGTACTTCAGGTAGTAGGCGTGCTCCCAGACGTCGACGCCGAGCAGCGGCGTCTGACCGTTGGACAGGGGGCTGTCCTGGTTGGCGGTGGACACGATCGCCAGACCGGAGCCGTCATGAACCAGCCAGGACCAGCCGGAGCCGAACTGGCCGACGCCCTTGGCCTTCAGCTGGGACTTGAAGTCGTCAAATGAGCCGAACGTGGAGTCGATGGCCTGGCGCAGCGCGCCGTCGGGCTCGCCGCCGGCTCCGGGGCCCATCCACGTCCAGAACAACGAATGGTTGTAGTGGCCGCCGGCGTTGTTGCGGACCGGTCCCTGCTTGTCAGAGGGCAGCGAGCTGAGGTTCTTGAGCACCTCCTCCACCGACCTGTCGGCCCATTCGGTCCCGTCCAGCGCCTTGTTGGCATTGTCGACATAGGCCTGGTGATGCTTGTCGTGGTGGAGACGCATCGTGGCCTCGTCGATATGGGGCTCGAGGGCGTTGTAGTCGTACGGCAGGGGCGGAACGGAATACGCCATCTCACGTCTCCTTGTCTGGTCTGAAATTTGTCAGCGTTCTATCAGACCATAGCCGGGCGCTGGCGACGTCCGGTGACGGGTACGCTTGGGGCCGCATGACGCTGCTCTCCGGGTACTTACTGCCGACCGAACGCCAGCCGCCGGCCGACGCCGAGGCGCTCTCCCACAAGCTGATGGTGCGCGCGGGGCTCATCCGCCAGGTGGGGTCCGGGCTGTGGTCCTGGCTGCCCGCCGGGTGGCGCGTTCACCAGCGGATCACCCAGATTGTGCGCGAGGAGATGAACGCCATCGGCGGGCAGGAGATGCTGATGCCCGTCCTCCAGCCGGCCGACCCGTGGCGGCGGTCCGGGCGGTATGCGATCGACGAGCTGTTCAAGCTCAAGGACCGGCGCGACGCCGACCTCGTGCTCGCCATGACCAGCGAGGAGATCGTCACCGGTCATGTGGCCGGCGCGGTCAAGTCCTATCGGGACCTCCCGCTCATCCTGTACCACTTCCAGGTCAAGGAGCGCGACGAGCCGCGCCCGCGCGCCGGTGTGCTCCGCACGCGCGAATTCATCATGAAGGACGCCTACACGTTCGACCGCGACCGGGAGGGCCTCGACGCCGCCTACCAGAAGCACGTCGTCGCCTACGATCGCATGTGCGACCGCTGCGGGCTGGAGTGGTACCGCGTACAGGCCGACGTCGGCATGATGGGCGGCCATGGCGCCGACGAGTACATGGCGCCGTGCCCGGCCGGTGAGAACGAGGTGGCGATCGCCGCCGGCTACGCCGCCAACGTCGAGGTGGCCTCCGCCGACGCCCAGCCGGTCTCTCTGCCGGCGCCCGACGGCGACCCCGAGCGTGTCCAGACTCCCGGCGCGACGACGATGGACACGCTCGTCAACCAGCTCCAGGTCCCGTTGGGGGCGACGCTCAAGGCGTTTCCGGTCGTCGTCGAGGACGGCGAGATGCACCTCGTCGTCGTCCGGGGCGATCACCGGGTCAACGAGATCAAGCTTCGCAACGCGCTCGGGCAGCCGTTTCGGCCGGCCCGTCCTGAGGAGATCGCCGATCGGGTGGGGCCCCCCGGGTTCATCGGCCCGGTCGGCGCTCAGCTGCCGATCCTGCTTGACCACGCGATCGTGACCGCGGGCGCCTACGTGGCGGGTGCCAACGAGCCCGACGCCCACCTCACCGGCGTGGTGCCCGGACGCGACTTCCCGTTCCAGGCGGTTGACGTCCGCACGGTCGTCGCGGGCGACACCGTCAGTGGGGCTTCCCTCCGGATCGAGCCGGCGATTGAGATCGGGAACATCTTCAAGCTCGGCACCCGCTACTCCGAGCCGCTCAGCGCCACCTATCTCGACGACGCCGGCCGGTCACAGCTGATCTGGATGGGCTGCTACGGGTTCGGGCCGGCCCGGGCCGCAGCCGCCGCCGTCGAGCAGTACGCCGACGAGCAGGGGATCTCCTGGCCCCGCCACATCGCCCCCTTTGACGTGGAGCTGGTCACCCTGGGCAAGCCCGGCTCAGCCGAGCGCGAGCTGGCCGACACCCTGTACGGCGAGCTGCAGGCGGCCGGTCTGCAGACCCTGTATGACGAGCGCGACGCCGGACCGGGGGAGAAGTTCACCGACGCCGAGCTGCTCGGCTGCCCGCTCCGCCTCACCGTCGGCCGGCGCACCATCGGCGCCGGCGAGATTGAGGTCCAGGTCCGCCGCGGTCGCGAGGAGCGGTCGGTTCCGGTCGCCGGGGCGGCCGAGGCGGTGCGGGAGCTCTGGCGGCAGCTGCCGTAGCTGCGGCGGGGCGGCCGTGAGCCCGGGGATCCCCAAACGCCGCCTGTTCGGCATCGACCGGTCCGGGCCAGCGCCGACGGCCACGCGGGCCGGGCAGCCGCTGAACCCGTGGACGATCCCCAACGCCATCGGCTTTCTCCGGCTGCTCGGGATTCCCGTCTTTCTCATCCTGGCCTTCTCCAGCCCGGATGGCCAATCAACCGCGGCGGTGATCGTGTTCGCGGTCGTCGGCTGGAGCGACTACCTGGATGGCTTCACCGCCCGTCTCACCGGTCAGTACAGCCGCCTGGGGGCCCTCCTGGACCCGGTGGTGGACCGCCTCCTGGTCATTTCCGGGATGGTCGTCGTCTACCACTTTTCGCTGCTGCCCCGGTGGGCGATCATCGTCGTCGTGGCCCGGGAGGTGTTCATGCTCGCCATCAGCCGCTTGGCCATGGCGCGGGGGATCGACATCAAGATCAACTGGCCGGGCCGGCTGGGTGTGGCCCCCACCATGGGCGCTCCGTTCTTTGCCATGGCCGGCGTCCACTGGCTGGCCCTGATCATGCTCTACGTCGGGATGGCGCTGACGCTCTCGGCCACCGTCCTGTACGTGCGGGACGGTTTGCGGGAAGCGCGTAAGCTCTCCTAGAAGCGGTGGGGGCCACCACGCGGCCGCGCCGCCTGACAGCGTTATGGAACCGGCGTGCCGGGCGCGCTGGCCGTGTCCGAGTCTCAAGCTCAGCTTGACCCTACGGAAGACGGCGATCTATACTCGCGCCAGCCCACGCCTTCGATCCCGTACGGACGGGAGGGACAAACAGCATGGACACGTTTCCAGACCTCGGCTCGCTGACTGATCAGGAGCTCAAGGACCTGATCAAGCAGCTGACCGAGGAGGAGATGGAAATCTCCTACCGGCGCCGGATCCTGCACGGCAAGATCGACATCCTCCGCGCCGAGCTGGTCAACCGTCTGCGCAAGAAGGATGAAACGGGCGAGCTCGTCATCTCCGGCGCCGATGTGCAGCAGCTCACCGACATTCTGGCCGGGCGGGTCCCGGCCAACGAACCGGAGTAGGGCCCGGCCCACCCATGGCCCAGCACTGCCCCGAGTGCGGCTTCGCCAACGACGATGGTGCCAGCTACTGCCAGCGCTGCGGCGCCTTTCTGGCCCAGAGTGAGCAGCCGTCCGGGGCAGCGACGGCCACCTACAAGATCGGGGAGACGGGTGAGGTGGAGGTCGTCGAATTGGAGCAGGTGGTGGCCCGCGGCGCCGCGCTGGTGATCCGGGCCGGCGGCGGCCGCGCCGGGGAGAGCTTTCCGCTGGAGGGCGAGCGGCTGACGGTGGGGCGGCGCCCGGAATCCGACATCTTCCTTGACGACGTGACGGTCTCGCGTGACCACGCCCTCATCGTTCGGCGGGGTCACGAGTACTTCATCGATGACTGCGGCTCGCTCAACGGGACGTACGTCAACCGCCGACGGATCGACTCGCACCGGCTCAGCGACGGCGACGAGCTCCAGATCGGCAAGTACAAGCTGGCCTTCTTCAGCCGCTGATGGCCGCCGAGACCCGCACCCCGGAGCTGGAGCTCCCGGAGCCGCCCGAGCCGGATGGGGGCCCTCCGCGCCAGAAGGCGGTCACCATCGGCGCCGTCTGCAAGGCGCTCAACCAGGAGTTCCCGGACATCTCGATCTCCAAGATCCGCTATCTGGAGGACCAGAAGCTGCTGGCCCCCCGCCGCACCCAGGGCGGCTACCGCCTGTACACCCAGTCCGACATCGACCGGCTGCGCACCATCCTGCGCCTGCAGCGCGACGAGTTTCTGCCCCTCCGGGTCATCCGCCAGGAACTGGCCGGGGGCCGCGCCGAACGGGAGGTGGCCGCGCCGGCGGGTGAGCGGGTGGGCAACCGCCGGGCCGGCGTCAACGTCCGCGGCTCCGGCTCGCTGTACTCACTGGAGGACGTGGTGGAGGAGACCAGTGCCGACCCCAAGCTGGTCCGCGAGCTGGTCGACTTCGGGGTGATCAAAGGGGAGACGCGCGGCTCGGTCCTGTACTTCGACGAGACCGAGCGCGAGATCGTCCGGGCCGTGTCTGAGCTGGCCCGCTACGGCGTGGGCGGGCGCAACCTGCGGGTGTTTCGCAGCTCGGCCGACCGGGAGGCTCAGCTGTTGCAGAGCATCCTGGCGCCGGCCCTGCGCTCGCGCAATCCGGAGCGGCGCAAGGAGGCGATCGAGGCCCTGGAGAACCTGGCCTCGGTCACCACCCATCTCAAGCATCTGCTCCTGATCCGTGACCTGCGCAAGATCGCGACCTGAGAGCCGACGCGGACGAGCCGGAACCGACGATGGACCTGCGCGCGTTCGTCCGCGATATCCCGGATTTCCCCAGCCCGGGCATCGTGTTCCGGGACATCACCCCGCTGCTGCTTCACGCCCCCGCGCTTGATGCCGCGGTGGCCCAGTTGGCGACGCGGGTCAGGGCCGCCGACGTCGACTTTGTGGTGGCCGCCGAGGCCCGCGGCTTCATCCTGGGCGCCGCCCTGGCCCGGGAGCTGCGAGCCGGCTTTGTCCCGGCGCGCAAGCCGGGCAAGCTCCCGGCCAAGACGGTGAGCGCCGAGTACACGCTGGAGTACGGGATCGACGCTCTGGAGGTGCACGCCGACGCCCTGGCCCACGGCGCCCGGGTGCTCGTCCACGACGACCTGCTGGCCACCGGCGGCACCGCCGGCGCCCTGTGCGACCTGGTGGCCGACCTCGGCGCCGCCGTCGTCGGCTGCGCCTTTCTGGTGGAGCTCACGTTCCTGAAGGGCCGGTCGCGGCTGGACCCGCACGAGGTGTACTCGTTGATCGAGTACGCCGAGTGACCGGGCACGATGGCCGTCGCCCGCCGCAGCCGCGCGTTTCGTGCCCCGCCGACCGACATCTGGGAGGTGATCGCCGACCCCAATCACCTGCCCCGCTGGTGGCCGGGCGTGGCCCGCGTGGAGGGCGTGGCGGCAGACCGGTTCACCCAGGTGCTCATGACCAAGCGGGGTCGGCCGGTCCGAGCCGACTTCCGGATTGTGCAATCCGATCCGCCCTATGGGCTGGCCTGGATGCAGGAGGTGGAGGGGACGCCGTTTCAGCGCGTGCTCAGCGAGTCGGTCATCGCCATCGGGCTGAGCCTCAATGCCGACGGGACCACGGTGACCGTTGAGCAGCGTCAGAAGCTGCGCGGGTACTCGCGCACCGGCGGGCTGCTGCTCCGGCGGGCCACCGGCGCCAAGCTGGACGAGGCGCTCGACGGGCTGGAGCGGATCCTCGTCTGATCCGCGCCGCTACAGCCCGGTGAGCGTGCCCTTGAGAATGATGGTGCCCGGCGTCTTGGGCTTGGCGTTCGTCTCCACGGTGACGATCAGCTGCTTGTAGTGCTTGGCGTTGCTCGGCAGCGCACCGGCCGTCGAGAGGCGTCCGTTTGATCCCACGCCCGGGTTGACGAACCCCAGGATCTGCGCGTCCTGCGGCGAGTTGTACAGCCAGACCGCGTAGGCGTTGGGTGGCTTGGTGCTGTTCGGTGGCACGTTCTGGGCGACGATCGCCACCCCCTGGTTGGTGCCCTCGTCCAGAACCTCAGCGATCCCCACCGCCTTGCTGCCGCTATGCGGCGGGGCCAGGTTGATCTGAGCGACAACCTTGGCCGGGGTGGTGGAGGAGCCCGACGTGGTGGTGGACGCGCTGCCGGTGGTCGCCGGCGTGCTGGTGGCCGTGGTGGACCCGGCCGAGGCCTGGTGCTGGGAGCTGTCGTGATTGGACCGCAACACGAAGAACAGGACGACGGCCACGGCCACGACGACGAGCACGCCCAGGACGATGATCCCGCCCAGCCGGGAGCTGCGCCGCCCGCCCTCCGGCGGCTCCCCGGCGGGCTCATGCGGCGCCCCGTTGGCGACGCTCGTATCTCCATCCGCCGGGCCGGCGGCTTGAGCCGACATGGCCGCCGGGCCGGCCACCGGGGCCGCGGCGGCGCGGGCCGGTGAAGCGCCGGCGCCCTCAGCGGCCGCTGGGATCTCTGGAAGCCCCTGCGGAGCCAGGGGAGCAAGCTCTGAGGCCACCACCCGGGCCCAGGCTCGCTCGGCGGGAGCGCCCGCCAACCGGGTGCGCACCTCGGCATCGTCGGGCAGCTGGCCCAGCAGGTAGTCGGCGATCCGCGCCCGGTCCTCAGGCGCCACCGGGGTCTCCGGGCCGAGCGCATTCAGAGCGGCGTGCGCGCGGTCGCGCACCGATCCCGGGTTGATCTTGAGCAGCTCGGCAATCTGGGCGTAGCTCCGGCCCCGGCCGAGCACGAGCTGCAGGACGGCGCGCTGGTCCTGCGGGAGGCTGTCCAGCGATGACATGGCCGAACTAGCGTAGATGAGCCCGGAGCAGAATGCGCCCGGCGCCCAGTCGCCAGACGCATCGCCGCTAAGGTGACCGACGATGAGCGTGGAGCTGCCCTTCGCCGTCGACGTCGGGTTCGACCGCCTGTACGGGTTGGAGATCCTGGAGCTCTCCGACGAGCTCGTCCGCGGCCGCGTGTCCGTGCGCGACGAGCTCAAGCAGCCCGCCGGCCTCATCCACGGCGGCGTCTACGCCGCCATGGCCGAGAGCCTGGCCAGCCACGGGACGGCGGCCGGCGTGTTCACCGGCCGCAACGCGGTCATGGGTCTCTCCAATCAGACCAATTTCCTGCGCCCCATCACCGGCGGCAGCATCCACGCCCTGGGCCGGCCGCGCCACCGGGGGCGCACCACCTGGGTCTGGGAGGTGGAGCTCACCGACGACGACGGCCGCCTGTGCGCCATCACCCGGGTGACGATCGCGGTCCGGCCCCTGCCGGAGCCCTAGATCAGCCTTTGGGAAGCGCCCCGGAGGTCCGGGGGGCGCCGCGGCCGATCCAGTACTGGGTGAAGGTCTTCAGCGCCGGATCGGTGGGGCCGGCCACCCTGAGCATGTGGGCCCAGGCCAGCGCAACGACCCCCGGCGTCCCGGGCCGGCGGGCCAGGATCACCGCCTGCCCGGAGGCGGCCAGCGCTGGGCTGAACGGCGGCCCCATGGCGGTGGCGAGCGCGGTCAGGCCGGGCGGCGGCGTGCGAGTCCCGTACACGTAGACGACATCGCCGGCAGCCAGGGCCTCCAGCAGCTGATCGTCGCTGAGGCGAGCGTTGTCGGCGGTCACCGCCTGGGGCAGATGGGGGCCGCTCGTGGGGGGGGCGGAGTCATATGCCGGATGGGGCTCACCCGGGCGCAACTGGGTGTTGCCCTGGTTCCGGAAGGCCGTGCCCGGGCCCGCGTCCGCTCCGGTGATTCCGGGATTGTCGTGGCCGGCCAGAAGCCCGCCGGACAGCAGGGCAATGATCCCAATGGCGATCGCCAGGGAGGCGACGACGATCGCCAGGCGCTCAATCCACCGAGACATGCGGGCGCGGAACGGGGTCCAGTCAGTCCGGCGCCGACACCGAATCGGCCGGCGCCGTGGCCGCCCGGGCCGGATCCTCGCCGGCGGCGGCCACCAGTTCGTCGACTGAGGCGCGCAGCTCGTCGGCCAGCGCCTCCAGATCCGGCAGACCATCGAAGTCGGCGTTGAGGCCGAAGTTGAGCTGGCCGTCGTAGCTCATGATCGCCACCCCCAGCGCCTGGTTCTCGGCCAGAGGAACCATCGGGTACATCGCGTGCAGCCGGCGCCCCAGCATGTACAGCGAGAACTGCGGACCCGGCACGTTGGTGATCACCAGGTTGAACATCCGCTGGTGGGCCTGCAGCCGGGCCGCCTGGGCCAGAATGGTCGGCGGGGCAAATCCGGTGAGCTCGGTCAGCACCTGCGCCCCCACCGCCTGGCCGGAGGACTTGATCCCGTCCATCTCCCGGCTGATCGTCAGCAGTCGCTGTACGGGGTCGGTGATGCCAACCGGCAGGGGGGCCCACATCGCGGCCACCCGATTGCCCAGCGCGCCGCGCTCCACGTCGGCCCGGATCGATACCGGGACCATCGCCCGCAGGACGGTGTCATCGGTCGCCTCCCCGTGCATGCGCAGGTACCGGCCCAGCGCTCCGGCCACCGAGGCCAGCACCACATCATTGACGGTGCCGCCCAGGGCGTTCTTGACCGCCTTGAACCGGCCGAGGTCATCCTCCACCCAGGTGAAGCGCCGGTGGGGGCCGATCCGCACGTTGAGCGGGCTGGGCGGCGCGGGCTGCAGCCCGGCACGCGCCATGGCGCCCACGCCACCCACGGCTCGGGCCACCCGCCCGGCCACGTGCCGGGGCCCGCGCAGCGTGGCCCGGGCGCCCCGGGCGATCTCCCCGGGCACCGTCACCCGCTCCAGGAGCGCGTCGGCCAGCAGCTGGGCGCTGCTCGGCAGCGGCCGGGGGACCCACCGGTGCTCCGGCGGGGCCACCGGCATCGGCTCCGGGGAGGAGTCAAACAGGACGGTGGCGATATCGACGCCGGAGATCCCGTCCACCAGGGCATGGTGGGTCTTGGACAGAACGGCGAAGCGCTCGCCGGCGAGCCCCTCCACCAGCCAGAGCTCCCAGAGCGGCCGCGACCGATCCAGGGCCTGGGAGAAGACCCGTCCCGCCAGGCGCTTGAGCTGTGCGTCGCCGCCGGGGGACGGCAGCGCGGTGTGGCGGACATGGAAGCCGACGTTGAAGTGCGGATCGTCAACCCAGACCGGGCGGCCCTGATTGAACGGGACGAAGGCCAGCCGCTGGCGGTAGCGCGGCACCAGATGCAGGCGGGACATGATCTG
The DNA here is from genome assembly GCA_963753235.1 of uncultured Solirubrobacteraceae bacterium. Taxonomy (GTDB): domain Bacteria; phylum Actinomycetota; class Thermoleophilia; order Solirubrobacterales; family Solirubrobacteraceae; genus Palsa-465. The sequence continues at coordinate 283,192 of CAVWBJ010000005.1, forward strand.
CTCCACCAGCTCGTCGTAAGCCGGAGCCTCGCCCTCAAACACCATGCAGCCGGCGACGTGCATATGGGCAGAGTCGCGTTCCAGATGCAGGAACGAGCTGTCGAGCCCCGTCAAACGGTCCGGGTTGGCCACGGGGGTGATTCTGACACGGCCGCCGGGGTGTGATGACCGTCACTTAAAACTGCTCAAGGCGCTGCCAACCTCGCCGAGTTTCCATATCGCGACCTGCCGAATCATCCCTGCTCGGTGCGGGGGTGAGCGGGGGACCCACTGCCGGATGGCCAGCACCGCATCCGGCCGGGGCGAATCGATCGCCTGGCGGCCATGCCAGCCCGCGACCGTAGCGACCTTTCGACAAGTGCCAGACAGGCCCTGATCGACGGCCGCGAGCCCGTCAGCTAACTCCGCAGGCGCCCAGTCGCACCCACCCAGGAGGTCCTGATCTTGAGTTCCGGATTCAGGCTGCGCAGGATGCGCCCGTTTCACCTGCTCATAGCCACAATCACCGTCCTCGCCGCCGGCTCCATCGCGGCGGTGGCCGGCGTCAGCGCGGCGACCGGCCAGACGGTTCCGACACCCCTCACATTGAAACTCAACCCCGGCCGGGCTGCCTACGCCCGTCCGGTGACCGTAACCGGCCACGCTCCGGCGGCGGACGCCGGCCACACCGTGGCGCTGCAGTCCGCCGCCGGCTCGGGGGCCGCCTGGCGCCAGCTGGCCACCACCCGGATCGGGCGGTGGGGCGGCTATCGGTTCCGCCTGGTGCCGCACCGGTCGGTGCTGCTCCGCACCGTCGAGCTGCCGGTGCCGACCGCCACCACGGCGCTCGCCGCCGCCACTCCCGCCGCTCCGGCGGGAGCGGCCACGCCGGCCAGCGCGCCGGATCGGCTGCGAGTGGCGGCACGGTTTGCCGTCCGCCGGCATGCGTACGCCGTCCTCGGCGGCGGCGGGATCCGCGTGGCCGGGCGGCTGATGCCGGCCACCGCCGGACGTACCGTGCGCCTGCAGCGCCGGAGCGGCCGGGGCTGGCGCACCATCGCTCGGAGCCGGACCGGTCGCCGGGGCCGGTTCACCCTGCGTTATCGGCCGGGGACGGCCAGTGTCCGGCGCCTGCGGGTCCGGTTCGCCGGAGACGCCGCCAACGCCGGCACCACCGGTGCCGCCGGCAGCGTCTCGGTCTTCTATCAGGACGTGGCCTCCTGGTACTCGGACGGCGGCAGCACCGCCTGTGGATTCCACGCCGGTCTGGGCGTCGCCAACCGGACGCTTCCGTGCGGTACCAAGGTCGCCTTCCACTACGGCGGCCGCACGGTCACCGCGGTCGTGGACGACCGGGGACCGTACGTCGGCGGGCGCAACTGGGACCTCAATCAGAACACGGCCGCAGCGCTGGGCTTCGCCGGCGTCGGTGCCCTCTGGGTCAGCGGCTGAGACCCGTCTGGGCGGGAGGATGGTCGGTGCGGCGTCTGCCGGCCGGCCGTCCGCCCCGCCGCGTAACTTGGATGAGCTGTGTCCAGCCGCTGCATCGCCCACCTTGACATGGACGCCTTCTATGTCTCGGTCGAGTTGCGCCGGCGCCCGGCGCTCCGCGGTCAGCCGGTGATTGTGGCCGGCACCGGTCCGCGGGCGGTGGTGACCACCGCCTCCTATGAGGCCCGGCGCTTCGGCGTCGGCTCAGCAATGCCGGCCGCCCGGGCGCGTCGCCTGTGCCCGCACGGCGTCTACCTGCCCCCGGACTTTCCGTACTACCGGCAGGCCTCGGCCGAGATCATGGACCTGGTGCGGACCTGCTCGGACACCGTGGAGGTCATCGGCCTGGACGAGGCCTACCTGGATCTGTCGGATCTTCCGGCCCCGCGGGCGGAGATGCGCCGGCTGGCCATCGACATCCAGAAGCGCACCGGGTTGGGATGCTCAATCGGCATCGGCCCCAACAAGCTGGTGGCCAAGGTGGCCTCCGATGCCGAGAAGCCGCGCGGCTTTGTGGTGCTCTCCCGGCGAGAGGCCTGTGCCCGCTTCGCCGACGCGCCCTGCGGGCTCATTCCCGGCATTGGCCCCAAGACGGCCGAGCGGCTGCGGGCCTGTGGCCTGGACACGCTGGGCAAGCTGGCGGCCGCGCCGGCGGAGCAGTTGGCGGAGCGGTTCGGCCCCCGGCTGGGCGCGGCCCTGCGCCTCCGAGCCCAGTTTGAGGACGACAGCCCGGTGACCCAGGAGCGCAAAGTGGTCTCGGAGTCCCGGGAGACGACCTTTGATTCCGACATCACCGATCCGGCGGCGCTGGAGCCGGTCCTGGAGCGGCTGACCGACCAGCTGTGCGCGGCGCTTGTGACCCAGCAGCGCCGGGGACGCACGATCGGCATCAAGGTCCGGCTGGACGACTTCTCCACTCACACCCGGGCCCGAACCCTGAGCGAGCCGGTGGCGACAACCGAGCGGGTGCTGCCGGTCGCGCGGGATCTGCTGCGCCGGTTTGCGGCGCCCCGCCCGGTGCGACTGCTCGGCGTGCGCGTCGCCGGGCTGGAGGCGATGACCGCGGACGCCGCTGAGCAGTTGAGGCTGGCGGTCTAGCGCTAGTAGAGCGCGCTGGCCAGGCGGCGCCGGGCGTCGCGGGCGAGCGGGTTCTCGACGCCGAGCTCGTCCAGGATCCCGACCACCACCCGTCGCACGTCGTCCTTGGCGCCGTCGGAGCTGGGCAGCGCCCGGATCAGCAGATCCAGCGCCCGCTCATGGTCGCCGGCGTCCAGGGCAGCGAATGCCGCGGCCAGGTCCAGCCCGTGATCGTCGGATTCCAGCTTGATCCGGGCGGCCAGGCCGTCGGCGGCGAAGTTCCCGGGAACCTCCCGCAGGAGCGCCAGCGCGGCCTCATCGTCACCGCGGCCGTGCAGGATCCGCGCCAGCGGCACGGCGGCGTCGGCCCGGGACGGCTCCAGCTCCACCGCGCGCCGAAGCGAATCCTCGTCACCCTGGGCGACCAGGCCATCGGCCTCGGAGGGGAGCAGCGAATCCAGGAACGCATCGACCGCCGCGGGCGGCTGGGCGCCCATGAACTCGGCCACGATCTGCCCGTCGCGGAACGCCTTGACCGCGGGGATGCTCTGGATGCTGAACGCTCGGGCCACGCCCGGGTTGGCATCGACATCGATCTTGGCCAGCTCCACCTGTCCCGGGCGGGCGGCCACCGCCCGTTCCAGGACGGGTCCCAGCTGGCGGCAGGGACCGCACCATTCGGCCCAGAAGTCGACGACCACCGGGATGGTCCGGGACCGTTCGATGACGTCGGTCTGGAAGGTGTTGTCGGTGACGTCCATGGTGTTCTTCATGGTAGCCACGGCGACGCGGCCGGTCGGCGTGCGCTAGACACCTGCCCGTGGCCGATTACGAGGTGAGGCATCAGGGGGTGACGCTGTCGGTGACCGACACCGGTGAGGGCCCGCCAGTCCTGCTCGCCCACGGGCTGACCGCAACCCGTCGCTACGTGGTCATGGGCTCCACCGCGCTGGAGCGCGCGGGCCACCGAGTGATCACCTATGACGCCCGTGGCCACGGCGTCTCCTCACCGGCCCCGGCTCCGGCCGATTATCGCTACCAGGACCTGGCCGGCGACATGGAGGCGGTGCTTGACGCCGCCGGCATCGAGCGGGCAGTGTTCGCCGGCGCGTCCATGGGGGCCCACACGCTCCTGTGGCTGGCCCTGCACCGGCCGGAACGCGTGGCCGGCCTGGTGGTCATCACCCCGGCCTACCCGGACGAGTTCGACACCCCGGAGCGGCTGGCCCGCTGGGACGCACTGGCCGAGGGGCTGCGCACCGGCGGGGTGGAGGGCTTTCTCGCCGCCTACGGGGACCCCCAGGTGCCCGAGCGGTGGCGTGACACGGTGCTCAAGGTCATCCGCCAGCGCCTCGCCCTTCACCAGCACCCGGAGGCGCTGGCCGACGCGCTGCATGCGGTCCCCCGGTCGCGACCGTTTGCCACCGTCCAGGATCTGACGGCGGTGGCGGCGCCGACCGTCGTCGTGGCCTCCGATGATGAGGCCGATCCCGGGCATCCCCGGGCGGTGGGGGAGGCCTACGCGGCCGCCATCCCCGAGGCTCGCCTGGTCACCGACGACCCGGGCCGGTCGCCGATCGCCTGGCAGGGCAGCCAGCTGTCGAAGATCATCGCCGAGGTCGCCGAGGAGGCCCGGCTGTGAGCCCGGCCGCGGCCGGGTACTCCGGAACGCCGCTGGCGCGCAGGCTGGGCATCAAGCCGGACGCGCGGGTGGGCCTTGTCTCCGCGCCCGCCCAGCTGGAGGAGCTGCTCGGCGAGCTGCCGCCGGGCGTTGAGCTTCGCCGCCGCCTCCAGGGCCGCTTTGACGTCATCGTCGCCTTCTGCCCGGGCCGCCGCCGGCTGGAGCGCGGGTTGGGGCGCTGGCGGGCCGCGCTGGCCGTCGACGGCGGGCTGTGGCTGGCCTGGCCCAAGCGCACCAGCGGCATGGCCACCGACCTCGGCGAGGCCGACGTGCGGGAACTGGGGCTGGCGTCCGGCCTGGTCGACAACAAGATCTGCGCCATCGACGCCACCTGGTCGGCTCTGCGCTTCGTCTACCGGCGCGCGGACCGCCCGGCGGTGTCCAACACGTAGACCCGGGCACAGCCGAACCGGTGGACGGAGGCCAGCAGGGGCTCCAGGCGCCGCGTCAGGTCGGTGCGGTGCCCGCAGTCCGACACCAGAATGGTGGCACCCGTCCCGGCCACGAACCGGCGCGCCGGCGCCGGGCCCATGCGCCCGCCAAACAGCCGGTCGACCTCATGGGCCTGCTCCGGGTAGTCCCGGCTCCAGTAGCCGTGACCGGCCCACACGGCACGGCCGGTCTGGGCGGGGATGGCGGCCGCAAACGGAGTGGGGGCGAGGACGCCACCGGACGGCGCCCGGTGCTCCACCCAATCCAGGGCGGCCGCGTCCCCGGAGGTCAGGTAGTACTGGACCGTGTGCCCCTCGACGGTGCGGACCATCTTGCGGCCGTCGTAGGCCAGTCCGGGCACGGTCACCACCACCACCGCCACCGCGCCGAGGACCGCCGGCAGGCGCAGCCTCGTCCAGCCGCGGACGGCGAGCACCGCCCATGGAAAGCTCAGGCCCTGAAAGGCGTGGGTGGCGAACGCATCGTTGGCGAAGTAGGTGACAAAGCAGCCGCCGATCCAGAGCAGCAGCGCCCGCTCGATCAGGACGCCCTCAGGGCGACGCACCCCCGGGATGGCGATGAGCGCCAGCGGGCCCAGCCCGGCCAGCAGGACGAGCGGGGACAACCGCGGGATCACCTCGAAGTGCGAGGCCAGCCGCCAGGCGGCGTCGTGGTGGGAGAGGAGGTAGTAGTAGCCCAGGGGAAGAGCGGCCCCCACGGCGGGCACGGCCAGCGCCACCGCCTGGCGCAGACGGGACCAGACCGCCAGGCCGACGAAGATGACGATCAACGTGATGCCCTGCCAGGGATGCAGCCAGGAGGCCAGCAGCGCCGCCGTCGCCGCCAGCAGCAGGGGGATGGGGGCCACGCCCGGCCGCCGCCCCCCGGCGGCCCCCCGGCCCGCGGGGTCCAGGGCGCGGTCGGTGGCCAGCAGCGCCGCCGGCACCAGCGCCAGACCGAGCGCACTCGCCGTGTAGCCCCAGAGCTTGCCGGCGGCCAGGATCTCGCTGCTGAGCAGATAGATCTGAAACGGGAACCTGCCGCTGCCGAGCTTGGCCCAGCTGAACAGCGCCGCCAGCGGCAGGTACAGGAACAGGGCCAGGGCGACAACCGCTGCTCGCCGGCCCACGTCCGCTCCGATCAACCGGTGAGCCCAGGCCACCGCGGCCACCAGCAGCGCCACGATGGCCACCGGCTTCCACAGCAGATAGACCAACGGGAGGGACAGCCCGAGCCGGTAGAGCCCGGCGCTGAGGGCGAACATCGGCTGCAGGTAGACGTGTCCGCCCCCGGCGAAGCTGAACAGATCGGCGGTGAAGCCACCGTGGGTGCTGGCGTCCCGGATCCAGGCGAGATACTGGAGCTGGTCGGCGCCGAGGACGCCGTCGGCCCCGATCAGCCCATCGGCGCCGGTGTAACGGGCGTGCAGCGCCGCTGCGTGGGTGAGCTGGAGGACGAGCGGGAACAGGCCCCAGGCGCCCAGGGCCACCAGCAGCACGATCTCCGCAGGCGAGATCCGCGGCCCTCTGTCCGGCATGGCGGCCAAGGGTAGTGTGCCGCGGCGCGGGAGCGGCCCGGCGCGGGTGAGCCGCTTACCCGGCGGTTACGTGATCAGCCCGGTTGACCGGCGCCAGGTAGCCGGTCCCGCGGTAGTCGACGGTCACCCGCAGCGCCGCCGGCCGGCGCCCACGCAGGCGCCGGAAGCGCACCGATGCGGAGAACCGGCAGTTGCCGGCCACCGGCGCCACCACGAAGGCAACCTGATGGCGCCCGTTGTGGAAGCGAATTCCCACGTTGCCCGCGCACCGTTGAGCCTCCGGGATCCAGGTCGCCCCCCGGAGCACGCCGGAGGTGGTGAACACGTAGGGCGCGCGCCGGTCGCGGCCCGGATGTGTGTGCGCCGTCATCCCCGGCCGGGGCCGGCGGGACGGCTCGGTGAAGAAGGTGGCGTCGGCACCGGCGGAGGCGACGGCCCCGCCGTGGTAGGCGACCAGGCGGTAATGAAACAGCGTGCCCGGGGCCAGCCCGGCCAGCTGCGGCGGATACCGGCACGGCGGTGCTACCCGCCGCCAGCGTCTGGCCGGCGGTCTGGTAGCCGTAGGAGGGGGAGAGGCCGTACTGGATGATCCAGGTGGTCACCGCGCCCTCGGGATTGATCAGGCCGGTGGGCGTGGCCACCGTCCGGCCGATGTTCGCCGCGGGGCCGGTGATCACCCCGGCCGGCGGGTGTCCCGCTGTGGTGAACGTGCGGTCGACCCCGGTGGCGGTGCCGAACCGGTTGGTGGCGGTGATGCGGTAGTGGTAGACGGTTCCCGGAGTCAGTCCGGTGATCTTCTCGGCGACCGCGACGGACTTGGTGCCGGCCCCGGCCGAGCGAGCGGTGGAGCCCGCGCCGTAGGCCGCAGTGGGACCGTAGGCAAACGCGTACGCGGTGGCGGCGCCGTTCGGGTTGACGTGACCGGTGAGGACCACGCTGGTGGTGGCGCGGTTCTTGATCGCGCCGGTGGAGACGGTCGGCGACGCCGCCGCCCCGGCCACTCCGGTCAGGACCAGCCCGCTGACGACCATCATTCCGAGCAGCCTGCTCCGCATCACACCTCCTCGTGGGTTCAGGCCGTTCTATACCCGGCCCGCGAGAGAAGTTGCGCGTCCGGGGGTGGAGGGCGGGGGTGGCCGCGGGGCGAGCGCGGCGGCGGTGACGCGTACTAGGTTGTCCTCGGTGATCTTCTACCAGCCCGGCCGTCACGACCGCACCGTCTTGGCCCATGACCCGTTCAAGGCGCTGGTGGCGCCCCGGCCGATCGGCTGGGTTTCGACCATGGGGGCCGACGGGTCGGTCAACCTGGCGCCGTACAGCTTCTTCAACGCGGTGGGGGAGCGGCCGCCGATGCTCGGCTTCTCCAGCACCGGCGCCAAGGACTCAGAGACCTTCGCCGGCGAGCTTTCCGAATTTGTCTGGAACCTCGTGACCTACGAGCTGCGCGAGCCGATGAACGCCAGCTCGGCACCGCTGCCCCGCGGCCGGTCGGAGTTTGAGCGGGCCGGCCTGACCATGGCGCGCTCGCACCTGGTGGCGCCGCCGCGGGTGGCCGAGGCCCGCTGCGCCATGGAGTGCCGGGTCGTCCACCAGCTGGAGCTGCGCGACGTGGACGGGCGGCCCACCGACCAGCACCTGGTCATCGGCCAGGTGGTGGGCGTCCACCTGGACCAGGACGTCATCGTCGACGGTGCCGTGGACACGCGGCGGCTGCGTCCGGTGGCCCGGCTGGGCGGTCCCGCCGACTATGCCGTCGTCGACGAGCGCTTCCAGATGCGGCGCCCGGAGGCCTAGTCCGGGGTTGTCCGGCCGCCGGCCGGGTAGCCCGCCAGGCGTAACCGGATTCGATCTGATGGAGGCCTGATGGAGTATCGACGCGTAGGAGACAGCGACCTCGTCGTCTCGGAGGTGTCGCTGGGATCGTGGCTCACGTACTCCGGCGGCGAGGAGCGCGAGAAGACCGAGGCCTGCACCAAGGCGGCCTTCGAGGCCGGGATCAACTTCTTTAACACGTCGGCTGTGTCGGTATTTCGTCCGCAATATCAAGGGCTCGCGGCTCCGAGCCGGTGAAGTCGAACCGGCCATCCTCGCGCTGGCCATTCGTCCTCGGCGTCAGGATCAGGACCGCTCCGGCGTCGGCGACGGCGCCGTGATAGGTGACCTCGGCGAGCACCTGGCCGACGAGCGTCCGGAGGGCGCTCAGGTCGGCGCCCGGTCGAGCTGGCCAGCGATGGCAGCCTTGAGGTCGGCCAGGTGTCGGAGCGTGGCCTCCTCGGCGTCTGAGGCGTCCGCTCCGGCCTCCAGGGCGGCCACGCGGGCCCCGACCCTGGTCGACGGCCGCCTGAGCCGCTGCGTCACAAAGCCTCGCCCGGCAGCAGAACGCTGGCAGGAGCTTGCCGTGGCCCAAGGAACGATCTTCGCGTCGACCGACTGGAAACTTGCCTACGAGGCTATGCCGGCCGAGTTGCGCCCGTCAGCCATGGAGAGCGCCCACTACGACGGGGAGAATTCTGGCGACTGGCCGCCCCGTTGGACTCGGATGTAGACGACGCCGTCATGGCGCGGAATTGGCGCCGCTGCTGCTTTTCGATGTAGAGATCGAAGCCTAACGCCGCGATACGCGTGCCCCGATCGATGCGGCGGCGGTCGAGTGTCTGGTCGTCGTCGCTGCTTTGGCGGCAGATTTCCCCAGCGTCAGGGGTCGGTAAGCTACGATCCTCCCGACACGGCTCCACGGGGGGCGCTGTGAGTTGAAGGAGAGGGGACCAGATGTCGGGGAATCCGATCGTCGTGGGCACAGATGGGTCGCCAACGGCCACGCTCGCCGTAGATAAGGCTGGTGAGTTGGCCAAGGCACTGGGAGCACCGGTTCACATTGTCTGCGTACCGTCCGCGCTGGAGGCAAACCAGTGGCCGGCGCGAATTTCGGCCCAGGAGATCGTTGCTGAGGCTGGCGACCGGCTGCGAAGTGAGGGGGTTGCCGTGCAAGCGCACCTTCCCAAGGTGTTGCAGGGCGAGGCTGCGCTGGCGCTGGTCGCGTTGGCCGAGCAGGAGCAGGCCCGGATGCTTGTCGTGGGTAACAAAGGGATGACCGGCCTCCGCCGGCTTCTGGGATCGTTGCCGAATCGGGTTTCGCACGAGGCGCAGTGCGATGTCCTGATCGTTCCTACTCAGTCGCGCTCCCTCGCAGCGTTTTCCGGGCGGTCGATCGTGGTTGGCACCGACGGCTCAAGGGACGAGGCACGCATTGTGGATCAGGGGATCAGTCTGTCCAAGGCGCTGGGTGGCTCGCTGCACATCGTCTCGATCTCACAGTCACCTGATTCGCCTGAATCCGCGCTTGGGGCGGCCTCCGCCAAAGCCGCCGACGCGGGCGTTGCGGTCGTCACGCACGTGGCTGAGGGCGACCCAGCGGGCGGGCTGCTCGAGTTGGCGGACGCGCATGACGCCGCCATCATCGTTGTTGGCAGCAAGGGGATGCACGCGGGTGAGCGAGAACGGCTCGGCAACATCGCGGACAAGATCTCCCACAAGGGAACCTCCGCCGTGCTGATCGTGTCCACGGGAGCAGAGCGGAGCGGCGACGCTGACGCGATGAGCGGCGTTGCGGCCTCATCCATCGACGCGGGCTGACCGCGCGCAACCCTGACCACAACTTCAAACCCCCACACCGCCGCAAAGGGCTAAAAGCGGAAGCGGAGTCGTCGCCCCACGACCACTGGGATCGGCTCGAAAAGGACCTCGGCAAACCGACACGTTCGACACGGCCAACGTGTATGGCCGGGGAGCGGCCGAGACGGCGTGGGCGGAGATCCTGTCGGCGTACCCCCGGGACTCCTACATCCTGGCCACGAAGGTGTTCTTCCGGGCTCCCGGGCGGCGAGCGCGGAGATGAGCACGTTCATCGGGCGCTACCTCAACGACGAGACCCTGGAGGCGGTGCAGCGCCTGGCGCCGATCGCCCAGGAGCTGGGAATTTCGATGGCTCAGCTGACCATCGCCTGGGTGCTGCGCGAGGAGACCGTGGCCTCGGCCATCATCGGCGCATCGCGGCCCGAGCAGGTCCATGACAACGCCGGCGCCTCCGGCGTGCCCATGTCAGAGGACACGCTGCGGGCGATCGACGAGGCGCTGGGCGACGTGCCGGTGACCGATGCCGGGCAGCTGGCACCGGGCGCGGCGGCCGGCGTCACGCACCGGGTGTAGGCGGCGGGGGGTCGGCGGCGCCGAGGAACGCCTCCAGGTCGCCGGCGACCTCGTCCGGGGCGTCCTCGGCCAGGAAATGGGAGGCGTCGATGCCGCGGCCGGTCACCTGGGGCGCCCACGGGCGCCAGACCTCCAGCACGTCGTCGTAGAACACCTCCAGGGCGCCGCGCCGGCCCCACAGGCACAGCACCGGACAGCTGATCCGGCGTCCGCGATCGGCCTCGTCGAGTTCCCGGTCAATGGTGGCGCCGGCCCGGTAGTCCTCGCAGATCGCCTGGACGGCGGAGGGGTCGCTCAGCTGGCGGCGGTAGGCATCCAGGACGGCCGGCGGGTAGCGCCGCGGGTCGTGGGCGAGGCCGATCCGCCGCAGATGGTGCTCAAAGTAGGCGTCGGGATCGCCGGCGATCAGGCGCTCGGGCAGCGGCGCCGGCTGGGCCAGAAAGCCCCAGTGCCAGTAGCCGATGGCCAGCCGGGCGTCCGCGCGGGCCCAGACGTCGCCGGTGGGCACGATGTCCAGGACGGCCAACGCGCGGACCCGGTCCGGGTGGTCCAGGGCCATGCGGTAGGCGACGCGCCCGCCGCGGTCATGTCCGGCGACGGCAAAGCGTTCATGGCCCAGTGACGCCATCGCCTGAACCTGGTCTGACGCCAGCGCCCGCTTGGAGTGCGGTTGGTGGTCCTCGGCGACCGCCGGGCGAAACGACGCGCCGTAGCCCGACAGGTCGGTGGCGATCACCGTGTGGCGCTCGGCCAGCCGCGGCGCCACGGCGTGCCACATGAGGTGCGTCTGCGGATAGCCGTGCAGGAGCAGCAGCGGCGGGCCCGTGCCGCCGATCCGGGCATGGACCGTACCCCGGTCGGTGGGGAGCTCCCGGGTGTCGAAACCGTCGAACACGGCGCCACCGTACCCGGGGATCGGCGCATCTTCAACGCTCGATAATCGGGCTTATGTCCACCAGCGAATGAATTCCGGCAGTTCGCCACAGGCCAGATCCGGGTTTGACTTGACGCGGAACCGACGCCGGAGCGCCTAGCTTCGCGGTCAGGATGTTCAACAGCAGGGCGCTCAGTCTCACGGTGCTGGCGCTGCTGGCGCCGGCGCTCCCAGCCACCGCGCTGGCGCTGAAGCTCCGCGCCGCCGCCGCGCACCGACCGGCGCGGGCGGCCCGGATACCGGCGTCCCGGACCTCCGGCGGCGTGCCCCAGATCGGCACCCTGTACGCGAGCGCCAGTGCCCTGCAGCACGGCTGCACCGCCAGCGTCGTGCACAGCCGGCCGGGCAACACGCTCATCACCGCCGCTCACTGCGTCTCGGGCAGCGGCGCCGGGATGGTGTTTGTGCCCGGCCAGCGCGGCCGCCAGGCACCGTACGGCCGCTGGACGGTGACCGCGGCCCACATTGAGCCGGGCTGGGTCACGGGTCAGGACGCGGACGCAGATGTGGCCTTCCTGACGATCGCCCCGCGGGTGATCAACGGCGTCCGGACCGAGATTGAGCACGTCACCGGCGGCTACGCGCTGGGCTCCACTGCCACGCGGGGACAGCGGGTCACGGTCACCGGGTATCCGGCCGGCGGCGCCAACAGTGCCATCACCTGCCGGGCCACCACCTACGTCACCGCCGGGTTTCCGTCGTTTGACTGCCGGGGCTACGTCGACGGCACCAGCGGATCGCCCTGGGTCCGCAGCACGCGCCACGGTCCTGAGATCGTCGGGGTGATCGGCGGCCTGCATCAGGGCGGCTGCGTCGACTCCACGTCCTACAGTTCGCCGCTGACGCGTGATGCCGACCAGGCCTACCGGCGTGCCGCTGAGGCGGCCCCGGGCGACACCGTCCCGGCGGCCGGCAACGACGGCTGCTGAGCGCGCTGACGGCCCCGGTCAGGCGCTGCCGGCGGCGGGCGCGCCGGCGGTAAGTGCGGCCAGCTCCGAGAGCGACGCCTGCATGAGCTGTGAGAGCGTCCGCTGATGGTCCTCCTGGTGCCAGCGCTCAAACGCCGTTCTGAACACGGCAACGCCGATCTCGCTGCTCAGGGTGGCTGCGGGGTCACCGACGCCCCGTGCGCGCAGCGCCGCGGCGAGCGCCGCGGCCAGTGAGGCCAGCTTGATCAGCTCGCGCTCCTGAAGCTCGGGGTTGGCCGCGATCACCAGCTGACGCTGGTGAGAGAACTCGGCCCCGTCCTGCAGAAACGTGGCCGCGGCCTCCAATCCGGCGGCCACGGCCTCCATCGGCCCGGCGGTCGCAGGCGCGCCGGCAACAGCGTCGGTCATCCGCTCCTGGAGCAACTCGGAGCCGGAGAACAGCACCTCGCGCTTGTCGGCGAAGTAGCGAAAGAACGTGCGCTCGGTGAGGCCGGCTCGTTCGGCGATCTCGGCCACCGTCGTCTGCTCAAACCCGCGCTCCGCGTAGAGCTCCAGGGCGGCCTGGCGCAAGCGGCCGGGTGCGTTCGGCGCCCATCGGGTCATGGCCATCATCTTAGTGATGACAGCGCCTGACATCAGCTGCTAAGGTGATGTCAGTAACTGACATGCGCCCTTTCCCCCAGTTCGTTTGCGGGACGGGCGCTCACCCCGGGAGGTTTCTCATGCGTGTTTTCGTCACCGGCGCCAGCGGCTGGATCGGCTCGGCTGTGGTGGCCGATCTGGTTGCGGCCGGCCATCAGGTGGTGGGGCTGGCTCGTTCAGACGCGGCGGCGACCGTGGTGTCGGCCGCCGGCGCCGACGTCCAGCGCGGCTCATTGGAGGATCTGGACGGTCTGCGGGCCGGCGCCGCCGGAGCGGACGGCGTGATCCACACGGCCTACATCCATGATTTCTCCCAGATGGCGATGGCCGCCGAGGCCGATCGCCGGGCCATCACGGCGCTGGCCGAGCCGCTGCAGGGATCCGGCCGGCCGCTGGTGATCACCACCGGCGTGGCCCTCATCAATCCGGGTCACCTGGTCACCGAGGACGATGCGCCCGCATCGGATTCCGCCGGCCATCCCCGGTTGGCCACCGAGCGGGCCGCCAAAGCGCTGACCGAGCGGGACGTCCGCGTGTCGGTGATCCGGCCCGCCGCCTCGGTGCACGGCGACGGCGACCATGGGTTCGTCCCGGTGCTGATCGACATCGCTCGGGAGAAGGGCGTATCGGCGTACATCGGCGACGGATCCAACCGGTGGCCGGCGGTCCACCGGGCCGATACGGCCCGCCTGTACCGCCTGGCGCTGGAGCAGGCGCCGGCCGGGTCGGTGTTCCACGCGGTCGGCGACGAGGGCGTCCCGACGCAGCAGATCGCCGAGGTCATCGGCCGGCACCTCAACCTGCCGGTGGTCTCCATCGCCCCAGAGGCGGCCAGCGAGCATTTCGGCTGGATGGGCGCCTTTTTTGCCCTGGACGCGCCCGCCTCCAGCGCGCTCACCCAGCAGCGGCTCGGGTGGGAGCCGACCCATCCGGGACTGATCGAGGACCTGGAAGCGGGCTTCTACTTCCGCGCGCCGGTGACGGCCGCGTAAGCCCTCAGGTCAGCTGCTCCGCCAGCAACACCAGGGCCAGGATCGTGAGCGCCAGCCCGGCCAGCCGTTCGGCGCCCGCCCGCGCGCGGGCGCTCAGACGGCCGCCGAGTCGCAGGCCGAGCTGGGCCACGACCAGTGTCTGGACGCCGATGAGGACGATGACCGCCACCACGGGGAGGTGCAGGAGGCCGAGGGTGAAGCCGACCGCCAGCTCATCCAGGCTGATGCTGACGCCCAGGGCCACCGCGCGCCATCCCCGCGCGTCAACCAGGCCGGCGACCTTCTCGTCCTCGTCGTCCTCGCGGCCGAGCAGCGCGTAGAGCCCGAAGCCGAGCAGGACGGCGATGGCCAGGTAATCGGCGGCGCCGCCGATGGCCCGGCCCAGCGGCGCGCCCAGCGCCAGCCCCACCAGCGGCATACCCATCTCAAAGCTCACCATGAGCGCCGAGATCCGGTGCCGCTGGTGTGGCGTGGCACCGGCCATACCCAGGGCGGCCGCGACCGCGAACGTGTCCAGGCCGAGGGGGAGCACGAGGGCGAGGAGCTTGGCGAGCATCGGCCCGCCGGAGGCTACGCTGCCGGGCTCACCGACCGGTGATCATCGACCCAGGGAGCGACCGCGAGCAACTAGACTCTCGTCGATGCCCAAGCAGCAGCGAATGATGCGCGTCGAGCAGCGCAGCCAGCTGGCGGCGATGCAGCAACTGGAGAGCCGCAGCGACGAGGAGCTGGAGGCCGAGACCAAGTTCAAGGCAGCCGCCCAGGCGATCCTCGGCGCGCGGGCCGCCGAGCGCTACGACGCCAAGGCCGCCCGGGGGCACTTCCAGCGCGCCATCGCCGCTGCCCGCCCCCAGGAGCGCCTGCAGATCCGGCGCATGGCCGATGCCTCCCTGGCGCTGGCCGAGCGGCGGGCCGATGACCTCAAGAAGGCGACGGAGCGCCTCGGCGTCGAGGCCCCCACCTCCCGGCAGCTGCGCGGGCTCAAGTTCATGGGCCTGGTGGCCCCCCCCAAGAGCGCGGGCGTGATGGCGCGGCTCCGCGGGATTCTGATCATCATCGCGCTGGTGGTGGTCATCCTGGCCGTCGCCTTCGGCATCGTCTCCGGCATTGCTGCAGCGGCCGGCGGCCTGTCTTTGGATCTGCGGATCTTCTACACCGTCGTGCTCGTCCTGGTGGCGATCGCCGTCCTGGCGTTCCTGGGCCGGCGACGGCAGAAGAAGGCTCAGGCCCAGCGGGCCGAGCAGATGTCCGGTCCCCCGCGCTGACCAAGGCGGGATCGTCGCGTGTGCGGGCGCTACACGTTGGCGGCGCCGGATCTGGCGGCGGTCCGGTCCCGGTTCTCGCTGGAGGAGACCGTCGATGTGCGCCGGCGCTTCAACGTGGCACCCGGAGACGATGTGCTGGCCGTGACCACCGACCGTCACAGCCAGCCGCGGGGTGAGCTGCTGCGCTGGGGGCTGGTCCCCTCCTGGGCCAAGGGCCCGGAGACGGGGTTGAAGATGATCAACGCCCGCCTGGAGACGGTCGCCGAGCGGCCGGCGTTTCGGCGCAGCTTTGAGCGCTACCGCTGCCTGATCGTCGCCGACGGGTTCTACGAGTGGCGCGCGGGCACGGGCGGGCCCAAGCGGCCGTTTCACATTACCCGCGGTGATGGGGCCCCGTTCGCGTTCGCTGGACTGTGGTCGATCTGGCATGCCCCTGATGGCGGGACGCTGCGCACCTGCACCATCCTGACCCGGGCCGCCAACGCTGCCGTGGCGCCGCTGCACGACCGCATGCCGGTCATCCTGGAGCCCGGGGCTGAGCCCGTCTGGCTGGACCCGGGCACGCCGCTGGATCAGCTGGACGACGTGGTCGCTGGACTGCCCGCGGATCAGACCGCTCTGACCGAGGTGGGGACCGCGGTCAACGACGCCCGGTACGACGGGCCGGAATGCTTGGCACCGCCGGCCCCAAGCCGGCAGGCGTCGCTGTTCTGAGCGCGCGGGCTCAGGAGTGGGGCGCGGCGAACGTCGGCGCCGGGAGGTCGAACGCGCCGCCGCTGCTGCGGACCGGTGCGGCCGGTGCGGGGCGGGGCGGAGCCGGAGCCGGAGGAGCCGGGGCGGGATCTGGCGCGGTCGACGTGGCCTCGGCAGTGGCCGCCGACGCAACCGGTGGCTCCTCCACCAGCGGGCGGGCCAGCCAGGCGTTGAACGCCTCGGCGGGCATCGGCCGGCTGACGTGGTAGCCCTGCGCCAGGTCGCAACCCAGCGCAGCCAGCTCGTCCAGGGTGGCACCGTCCTCCACGCCCTCGGCGATCACCCGCAGGCCAAGATCGTGCCCCAGGTTGATCGTGGAGCGCACGATGATCAGGTCGCTCTCATCCTGGAGCATGGGCGAGACGAATGAGCGATCGATCTTGAGCTCGTCGATCGGCATCTTGCGCAGGTTCGCCAGTGAGGAGTAGCCGGTGCCGAAGTCGTCGACCGAGAGCCGGACCCCCAGGGCACTCAGGCGGCCGACGGTGGCCAGCGCCCGCTCCGGATCGGACATGATCATGCTCTCGGTGATCTCCAGCTGCAGCGCCTCGGGCGGCAGGGCGTACGTGTCCAGGAGACCGTCCAGCTCCCGCGGGAGGTCGCGGTCCAGCAGGTTGCGCACCGACAGATTGACCGCCACCGAGAGCTCGCGCCCCTCGCGCCGCCAGGCCGCGCACTCGGCGATCGAGTGCTCCAGCACGTGCCGGGTGAGCGGGCCGATGAGCCCGGTCTGCTCGATCGTCTGCACGAACATGCCGGGCGGGATCAGCCCATGCTCCGGGTGCTGCCAGCGCACCAGGCCCTCGGCGCCCCGCACCCGCAGATCATCCAGATCGATGATCGGCTGGTAATGCACCACTATCTCATCCGAGGCCAGTGCGTGCCGGATGTCCGAGAGAACGCTCAGCCGCCGGACCGAGTGCTGGTTCTGCTCGGCGGTGTAGACCTTGTAATCGGTCTGCGTCTCCTTGGCCGTGTACATGGCGATGTCGGCGCACCGCAGCAGCGCGTGGGCATCGTCACCATCGGCCGGGAACCGCGCCACCCCAATACTCGCCCCCACTTCCAAAGACAGCTCATCGACGGCGAACGGCTCGGACACGATCCGCACCAGGCGGGTCAGAAGCGCCTCCAGCACGCCGATGTCGTCGATCTCCTGACCGAGCAGGATGCCGAACTCGTCCCCGCCCAGCCGGGCCACCAGTCCCCCGGCCCCAACCGCCGCCACCAGCCGCGGGCCCAGGTCACGGAGCAGCACGTCGCCGTAATGATGGCCGAGCGTGTCGTTGATCTCCTTGAACCGGTCCAGGTCCATGAGCAGGACCGGAAAGGTGGTGCCGGCGCCGGTCGCGCGCTCGATCCGGTCCTCCACCACCTGGCGGAACCGCTCGCGGTTGGCCAGGCCGGTGAGATCGTCGGTGGTGGCCGCGCGGCGGAGGGCCTCGCTGCGGCGCTGCGACGTGATGAGCTCGCCGACAAGGTACTGGTAGATGACGAACACCAGACCGAACAGGACCATCCCGAGGGCGCCTAGATGCACGAAGGTGAAGACGGCCCCGATCGTGAGAACCCCTGAGAAGAGCTCTGCCGCCAGGACTGGGACCAGGGTCTCCCGAGCCTTCCTCAGCAGCGACGTTCGGTCAAGCCAGCACTCGTAGCTCGCCGCAATTCCAAAGTTGACAGCCAGTCCGAGCGAGAAGGCCGCGAAGACCAGCAGATAGAAGGCAACTGAGTTCGACCGGACGTGGAAGAACGCCTCGCCGGCTGCGAACAGGAGCCCGGCCGCCAGTGGGAACCACAGGAAGTTTGCGATGTTCTGACGGAAAGGGCCTGCCGATGTGCGCCGCCGAAACCATCCCACGCAGATGGTCACCACGCCGATCGCTGCGCCAGCTCCACCCCCGATCACCACAGCTGCGACGACGATCGCCAGGAAACTTCCGGAGATGAAGAATCGTTCGCTTACTTCAATCGGGGCGAGCTCGCTGACGAGAGCGAAGGCCAGGATCGCGCCGAGCGTGCTGACCCTCCAGTGGTCAAGGTCGTGCGTCGCGGCGGCGAGAGCCAAGCCCCCGACGATCGCGAGTGCCTGACATACGGTGAAACCTCTTGAGGGCCCCCGACGAACATCCGTGTCGTCCTGTGGGTGAGACATTTCGACCCTCATCGGCCGCTATTGCCGACTCCTGAAGGTCTAATCGCAATTCAGGAGCAAATCTAAAGGTGCCGGGGACACGTGCCGATGACCGATGGAGGCTGAGAGAGTGAAGGGCCCGTCTGGTACACGGGCCCCCCACTGATCTCAACCGTTGTGCCAACCCATCGTGGAACCTCCTTCCCAGAGAGCCCGGTGGGCGTATATGCGGCATACACAGGAGTTGGCGCCGATGGTTTCCGCCGCGGCGCCAACTTCGCGCTGCATTGTGGACTGGCGCCCGGCCGGAATCAAGTGCTCGGGACTAGAACTTTCGTCCAGATGGGGTTTGGACGGCTCAAGTCGGTGGGATTGGTGCCGATTTACTCGGGTGGTGCGGCGCGAAAGCGCCGCACTGATCTCCCTCCCTCTCGTGCCGCCCTCGCCGGGCCCTTTCGTTGGACCGGCGAGTGCGGTGCGCTGCGTTTGGGGCATTTTCGGCCATATAGGCCGAAAACATCCCAGGGTCAGAGACACGTGCCGTTCAGGCGCGGCTGGGCCCTCCTCGCTCGCGCGGCCGGCATCCGGACCGGCCGCAGGCTGGACAGATGGGCGGCGATCCCGGCTGCAACCGATTGTGCATCCCGGCACAACCCGGTCCGCCGTGGATAATCGGCAGCGCGACCTGCCGCGCCCCCGGCCAGCGGCCGTCCGCGTCCACGATGCCCCTCTCCCCTCTTCTTGCCGCCTATGACCACGTGCTGCTCGACCTTGACGGATGCGTCTGGGTCGACCAGGTGCCCACGCCCCACGCCCGGGAGGCACTGACCGAGCTGCGGGCCGGGGGCAAGAAACTGGCGTTCATCACCAATGACGCCCGGCTGGCCCCTGAGGAGTACGTCCAGAAGCTGTGGTCGATGGGGCTGCAGGCCTCGCTGGAGGAGATCGTGACCGTGGGCTCGGCAATCCAGTATGTGCTGGCCGGGCGGCCCCGGACGCTGACCTTTGTGATCGGCTCGGCGGCCATCTTCCGCCACGTGGCCGATGCCGGGCACCGCATCGTCAATGGCACCGACCGAGCCGCCGACGCGGAGACCGTGGTCGTCGCCTGCCATGACGCCTTCACGTTCGACGAGCTGCGCACGGCCACCCAGGCGGTGCTCAACGGCGCGGAGATGATCGCCGCCGGGCGGGACCGGACATTCCCCGCCGCGGACGGGTACTGGCCGGCTACGGGGGCGATCGTCGCCGCTCTGGAGTACGCAACCGAGCAGACGGCCCGCAGCGTCGGCAAGCCGGACACCATGCTGTTTGAGACCGCCCTGGACCGGCTCGGCGCCGGCCGGGCGCTGATGGTCGGCGACCGACTGGACGCCGACCTGGGAGGCGCGGCCGCCGCCGGCCTGGACGGAGCGATAGTGCTCACCGGGGTGACCAGCCGGGAGCAGGCGGAGAACGCGGAAGATCCCGCCCCGGTGGCGATCGCGGACAGCCTGCACGCCCTGGTGACGGGCGGCTGACCGTGGCGCGGATGGAAGCGGTGACGGGCGGGTGAGCGTGGGCGGCCCCATCGCCCCGCCGGCGACGCGGGAGAGCACCGCGCTGTCGGTGATCGTCAACCCGCACGCCGGTGGGGGCCGAGCCGGGCGGGAGCTTGACAACGTCCGGCACGCCCTGGAGCGCCTGGGCCTCCCCCACCGCGTGGCGCCCACCCGCAGCCTCGACCACGCGCGGGAACTGACCGCGGCGGCCGTGACCGCCGGCGAGCGCGCCGTGGCCTTCGGCGGCGACGGGCTGATCGCGGCCGTGGCGGAGGCGGTCTCCAGCGCCGATGGGGTGCTGGGCATCCTGCCCGGGGGCCGCGGCAACGATCTGGCCCGGGCCCTGGGCATTCCCCGAAACCCGGTCGAGGCCTGCGAGGTGCTCGCGCATGGGGCCGTGTCCCGGCTGGACCTGGGGCAGGTCGGCGAGCGGACGTTCATCGGCATTGCCAGCTGCGGCTTTGACTCCATCGCCAACCGGATCGCCAACGAGACCACCCTCGTCCAGGGGACCCTGGTCTACGCCTACGGCGCCCTGCGAGCCCTGGCCGGCTGGCACCCCGCTACCTTCACCGTGGCGGTCGACGACGGTGACGAGCGCGAGGTAACCGGCTTCACCGTGGCCGTCGCCAACTCCAGGTACTACGGCGGCGGGATGATGCTCGCCCCCGCCGCCGACCTCCAGGACGGCATGCTCGACGTGGTGATCATCAGGGACATGCGCAGGCTGCGCTTCCTCCGGCTGCTGCCGACCGTGTTCCGCGGTGCCCATGTCCGGGTGACCGAGGTGGAGACACTCCGGGCCCGGAGGGTGGAGATCTCGGCGTCGCGCCCGTTCACCATGTTCGCCGACGGCGATCCGATCGCCGAGCTGCCGGCGACGGTCCGGATCCTCCCCGGGGCGGTGCGCACCATCCTTCCCGCCGCCGCGCCATGAGGGCCCTGGACGCCAAGATCGCCGCCGCCCGCACCGTCGGCAAGCTGGCCCGGCGGGCCGGGCGCGGGGGCGGCACCAGCCTCCCGGGCAGGGTGCTGATGCGGCTGGAACCCCAGGCCATCTCCCGGCTGTCCGCCCGTCTGCCCGCCGGGAGCGCGGTCATATCGGCCACCAACGGCAAGACGACCACCGCAGCGATGGCCGCCTCCATCCTGGAGCAGGCCGGCACCACCCTCGTCCACAACCGCGCGGGAGCCAACATGGCCGGTGGCGTGGCCTCCACCCTGCTCGACGCCGCTCGCCGCCGGGGCGGCATCGACGGCCAGATGGGGCTGTTTGAGGTCGACGAGTTCTGGCTGGACCAGGTCGTGCCCCAACTGCGCCCCCGCGCCCTGGCGCTGGGGAATCTGTTCCGAGACCAGCTGGATCGCTACGGCGAGCTGGAGACGATCGCTGATCGCTGGGCGGCGATGGTCACCCAGCTGCCACCCAGCGCCCGGCTGGCGCTCAACGCCGACGACCCCCTGATCGCCGATCTCGGCCGCCATCACCCCGGCGTTCTGTACTTCGGGGTGGAGGATCCGGCGATGGCGGTTCCCCAGATGCAGCACGCCGCCGACTCCAAGCACTGCCGTCGCTGCGGCCACGCCTACGAATACGAGGCCATCTACCTGGGCCACCTCGGCCGCTATCGCTGTCCCCACTGCGGTCAGAGCCGCCCGGAGCCCGCCGTGTCGGCGACCGACATCGAACTCCACGGGACCCGGGGGGCGGACTTCCTGCTTCACACACCCACGGGCACGGCGACGGTAGAGCTCCCCCTCCCCGGCCTGTACAACGTGTACAACGCGCTGGCCGCCACCAGCCTGTGCCTGGCGCTGGACGTCCCGCCGGCCACCATCGCCGCCGGTCTGGCCTCGGTCAGCGCGGCGTTCGGCCGGGCTGAGCGGGTCCGGATCGGCGAGACCGAGCTCTCCATTCTGCTGATCAAGAACCCGGCGGGAGCCAACGAGATCCTGCGCACACTGGCCCTGGAGGCGGGCGAGCTTGACCTTCTCGCCATCCTCAACGACGGGATCGCCGACGGGCGTGATATCTCCTGGGTCTGGGATGCCGACTTTGAGATGCTGGCCGGCCGCGCCCGCCGCGTGACCTGCGCCGGCACCCGGGCGGCGGAACTGGGACTGCGCCTCAAGTACGCCGGGGTGGAGGCGGAGCGACTGGAGGTCGTCCCCTCCCTGCCCCGGGCTCTGGACGCCGCCCTGGCCGACTGTCCCAACGGGCGGTTGTACGCGGTGCCGACCTACACCGCCCTGCTCGAACTGCGCCAGGAGCTGGAGCGCCGCGGCCACGTCGCCGCCTTCTGGTCTCGCCAGCCGGCCCCAGCCACCTCATGAAGGCGATCTGGCATGACCTGGAATGCGGCGGTTACCTTCAGGACCTGGAGGTGTGGCGCAGCCTGGCCCGCCGCCAGGGCGGCCCGGTGCTGGACGTCGGCGCCGGCACCGGCCGGGTGACCCTGGACCTGGCCCGCCAGGGCCACCGGGTCACCGCGCTTGACCTGTGCGACGAGCTGCTGGCCAGCCTGCGCCAGCGGGCGGCCGGCCTGGACGTGACCACGATCGTGGCCGATGCCCGGTCCTTTGACCTGGGCCACCCCTTTCCGCTGGTCATCGTGCCGATGCAAACCATCCAGCTTCTCGACGGCCCCACCGGCCGCGGGCAGTTCCTGGACTGCGCCCGGGCCCACCTGACCCCAGGGGGGCGTCTGGCCATCGCCATCGCCGCCGAGCTGGAGCCGTTTGAGACCTCCGCGGCCGGCCTCGGGCCGCTGCCCGACGTCCGGGAGATCGACGGCACCGTCTACAGCAGCCGGCCGACGGCGGTCCGCGTGAGCGGAGACCGGGTCGTGCTGGAGCGCCGGCGGGAGACCGTCACCGTCGCCGGTCGGCTGGAGGTTGAGGATGACGTGATCGGCCTGGACCGCCTGGACGCCGACACCCTGACCGCGGAGGGAACCGGGCGCGGGCTGCGGGCCGCCGGGCGGGTGGAGGTCCCGCCGACCGACGAGTACGTGGGCAGCACGGTGGTGGTGTTCGGTGCCTGACCGCGTGCTGCGGGTCTGCGCGCTGTACCCGGAGCTCATGAACATCTACGCCGACCGGGGGAACCTGATCATGCTCCAGCGCCGGTCGCAGTGGCGAAACATAGGGTTTGAGCTGACCGCGGCGGATCTGGACACCCCCCTGGACCCGGAAGCGGCCGACATCTATTACATGGGGGGCGGTCAGGACCGGGATCAGATGCTGTGCGCCCGTGACCTGGCCGAGACCAAGCGGGACGCCGTCCATGCCGCCGCCGGCCGGGGGGCTGTGATCCTGGCCGTCTGCGGCGGCTACCAGCTGCTCGGTCACTCCTACCAGCTGGGAGACGACAACCTCCCGGGGGTGGGGCTGATCGACCTGCACACCGTCCGGTCCGAGGGACCGCGCCTGATCGGCAACGTGGCGATTGAGGTCGAACTCGACGGCGAGCGGCGCGTCCTGGCCGGTTTTGAGAACCACGGGGGCCGGACCTATCTCGGCGCGGGGGTGGAGCCGCTCGGCCGCGTGCTCAAAGGCCACGGCAACAACGACCGGGACGGCCAGGAGGGCGCGCGGGCCGGCAACGTGATCGGCACCTACCTGCACGGTCCGCTCCTGCCCAAGAATGCCTGGTTCGCCGACTGGCTGATCGAGACGGCCCTGGGGCTGCCGGGGCCGCTGGCGCCACTGGGCGATGAGCTGGAGCGGGCCGCCCATGCGGAGGCGCGCCATGCGGCCGGGCTCTAGGATCGCCCTCGGTAGATCGTTGATGTCTCGCCGCCTTCTCTTCACGCCCGCCGGCCGCCTGGTGGCGGGTGCCCTGGTTGCGCTCGCCTGCGCCGCCTGCGGCAAGAGCACGGCCGCGCCCGCACCCACGGGCACCTCGACGACGTCCAGCAGCACCGCGCCGGCCGCCAGCGCCACCACGGGCACGGGAACGGCCACGGTGACCACGTCCACCACCCCGGCGCTTCCGGGTACCGGCAAGCCGGCGATCAGCGTCGGCGATAAGAACTACACCGAGCAGTTCCTGCTCGGTCAGCTGTACCTCCAGGCCCTGACCGCCCAGGGATTCAGCGCCACGCTCAACCAGAACATCGGCCCCACGTCGGTGACGATGCAGGCCATGAAGGCGGGCTCGCTGTCGATGTATCCGGAGTACCTCAACACCTTCAACACGGCCGTGGCCGGCAACACCCGGATGTTCCGCACCCAGCTGGGCGCGTATGACGCGGCCCAGCGATACGCCAATGCCCACGGCCTGGAGCTGCTGGCGCCGACTCCGTTCAGCGACACCGAGGGCATCGCGGTGACCGATGCCTATGCCGAGCAGTACCGCCTGCGCACGATCAGAGACCTGCGCCGGATCGACCGGCAACTCACGCTGGGGGGTCCGCCCCAGTTTCAGCAGACCCCGCCCGGCCTCCCCACCCTGGCCCAGTCCTACAGCGTCGTCCCGGCGGCGTTCAAGGCCCTGCCGGTCGGCGATCAGTACTCAGAGCTCAATGCCGCCACGGTCCAGGCCGCCTACGTCAACACCACCGACGCCGAAATGGCCACCGGCAACTACCAGTTGCTGGCCGACCCCCGCCAGATGTTCGGCTTTGGCAACGTGGTCCCGGTCGTCTCCGGCAAGGTGCTGGCCGAGGAGGGCCCGGCCTTCCAGGACATCATTGAGCGGGTCGACGCCAAGCTGACGATCAACGTCATGCGCCAGATGAACGAGCTGGTCGACGTCGCCCACCAGGATCCGGCCACGGTGGCCAAGCAGTTTCTGCAGACGCATGATCTGCTCACCCCGGGCGTGTACTGAAAACGCTCAGTGTCCGGTGGAGCCAAAGCCGCCGGTCCCCCGCACCGAGACCTCCAGAGAATCAACCTCCAGCGGCTCGGCCAGCTCCACCGGCGTGATCACCAGCTGCGCGATCCGGGTCCCGGTCTGCACCTCAAACTCCTCGCGCGGGTCGGTGTTGAGCAGCAGCACACGGATCTCACCGCGGTAGCCGGCATCGATCAGGCCGGGAGCGTTGACCACCGAGATCCCGTGGCGGGCAGCCAGACCCGACCGCGGCAGGACCAGACCGGCGTAGCCGGTGGGGATCTCCACGGCGATCCCGGTTCCGACCGAGGCCCGCTCCCCCGGCGCCAGCACGGCGTCCTCCACGGCGTGCAGGTCAAGGCCGGCATCACCGGGGTGAGCGCGACCCGGCACCTGCGCCCGGGGGTCCAGGCGGGTCAGGCGCAGCTGCATGGGCGCGGTCAGTCCCCGGTGGAGGCGCTCGACGACAGGGCGTAGGGCGCGTACCGGGCGGCGATGCCGGGCGGCAGCTTGGCCGAGATGCGGACGCCGTCGGGCGTGTCCTCACGCTCCAGGTCGCCGGCGAGCTCATGGAGCTCGGCCAGGCGCCCGCCCTCGTCATAGGGCACCAGCAGCTCCACCTCCGACAGGCGGCGGGCAAACTCGATCTCAATCCGCTCGATCAGCGCCGGGATGCCCTCGCCGCTGGCCGCGGAGACGAGGAGCGCGCCGGGATGACGGTGGGCGAGCTCGCCGCGGCGGTCGCTGTCGATCCGGTCGGCCTTGGCCAGCACCAGCAGGCGCGGCGCCTCCTCGGCGCCGATCTCCTGCAGCACGTCGTCGACCGCGTGGGTCATGGCCTCCAGCTCCTCCTCGTCGACCGAGGCATCGACGACATGGAGGATCAGGTCAGCGCGCCGGGTCTCCTCCAGCGTCGCACCGAAGGCGTCGACGAGCTGGTGGGGAAGCTTGCGGATGAAGCCGACCGTGTCGGTCAGCAGGTAGTCGCGGCCATCGGCGCGCAGGACCCGCGTGGTGGGATCCAGGGTGTGAAACAGGCGGTCGCGCACCGGGACGCTGGCGCCGGTGAGGGCGTTGAGCAGCGTCGACTTGCCCGCATTGGTGTAGCCGGCCAGGGCGATCTGCGGCAGGTGGGCCCGCTCTCGCTCGGCCCGCATCACCGACCGCGTGGAACGGACGTGGGCCAGGCGGCGCTTGAGCGCGGCAATCCGGTCCCGGGCCAGCCGGCGGTCGGTCTCGATCTGCGTTTCTCCAGGACCCCGGGTCCCGATCCCGCCGCCCAGGCGCTCCAGGTGCGACCACAGGCCGCGCATGCGCGCCAGGTTGTACTCCAGCTGAGCCAGCTCCACCTGGAGCTTGCCCTCAGCGGTGTGCGCGTGGGCCGCGAAGATGTCCAGGATGATGGCCGTGCGGTCGATGACCGGGACCCCCAGCGCTGACTCCAGATTGCGCTCCTGACGGGGCGTGAGCTCGTCATCGCAGGCGACGAGGTTGGCGTCGGCGGTGGCGATCTGGGCCTTGAGCTCGTCCAGCTTGCCGGCGCCGAGGTAGGTGTTGGGATGGGGCTGGTCGCGGCGCTGGACCATCTCTCCGACCGTCGCCACCCCGGCGGTGCGGAGCAATTCGGCCAGCTCCACGAGCTGGTCCTGCTCGCCGGCGGGCACCGCGGCGATCATCAAGGCGCGTTGCCGGGCCCGGCCGGCGCGTCCGTTCGGTTGCTGGCCGTCCCGGCGGGACGGCCGTCCGGCCCCGTTATGTGAGGGTCTATTCGTCTCTGTCAATACGCCTGATGGTAGCTGCGTCAGGGGCGATTGGCGTGCCTTCTACAGGCGGCTGAGCCGCTGCACCGCCTCCACCAGGCGGTCGTCCGGTGTCGTCAGCGCGATGCGGAAGAACCCTTCGCCGTTGGGTCCGTAGGCACCGCCGGGCGAGACGACGACGGCGGCCTCCTCCAGGACGTGCTCACAGTAAGCGGCGGCGGTCTCAAACCCGGGCGGGATCGGCGCCCAGATGTAGATGGTGCCCCGCGGTGGCGTCACATCGACCCCAGCCTGCGCCAGCGCCTGGCACACCAGGTCCCGTCGGCGGGCGTAGACGGCGTTCATCGCCCGGACGTCGGCATCGACCTCCGGGGCCAGCGCGGCCGCCCCGGCCAGCTGAATGGCCTCAAACAGCCCGGAGTCGACGTTGGACTTCAGGCGCCAGTACTGGGCGATCGCCTCGGCGTTACCAACGATCGCCGCGCACCGCCAGCCGGTCATGTTGTAGCCCTTGGACAGGGAGAAGACCTCCACGCCCACCTCCTTGGCCCCCGGGGTGGCGAGAAATGACGGGGCGACGTAGCCGTCGAACGTCGTTTCCGAATAGGCGTTGTCATGGACGACCAGGATCTCCCGGCGTCCGGCCAGCTCGATGACCGACTCAAACAGCCCGTCGGGCACGACGGCGCCAGTCGGGTTGTTGGGGTAGTTGAGGAACATGAGCCGGGCCCGCTGGAGCGCGGCGGCGGGGATCACCTCCAGGTCAGGGGCGAAGCCGAGATCTGGGCGCAGCCCCATGAGCACCGGCTCGCCGCCGGCCATGAGGGGACCGCCGGTGTAGACGGGGTAGCCCGGGTCGGAGGCGAGCGCCACATCCCCCGGATCCAGGAACGCCAGGTTGAGGTTGAAGATGCACTCCTTGGCCCCGATGGCCGGCATGACCTCGGTCTCCGGATCCAGCGTCACCCCGAAGCGGCGGGCGTAGAAGCCGGCCACCGCCTGGCGAAACACGTCCAGGCCGCGGTTGGAGGGGTAGGTGTGAGTGCTGGGATCGGCCACCGCGCGCTGGGCGGCGGCCACGATCGCCGGGTAGGTGGGCGTGTCCGGGTCACCGATCCCCAGGCTGATCACATCGATGCCGGCCGCCCGCTTCTCGGCGATCTTGCGCTCCAGCTGGGCAAACAGATAGGGCGGGATTTGCTCCAGCCGCCTACTCGGTCTCATGCAGCTCCTTGACGAATTCCTCGGCCAGCGCGCCGGAGAACACCGGGAGCGCCCAGCCGCTGAGGGTAACGTGGAGGTCCTCCTCCACCTCGACCAGGAGCTCGCCCCCGTCGAGCACCACGGTCACCGGCGAATCCCCGCCCGCCAGGACGTGGGCCACCGCGGCTCCGGTGGCGCCGGTGCCGCTGGCCGAGGTCTCCCCCACCCCGCGCTCAAAGATGCGCGCTCGGATCCGGTCGGAGGCCAGCGGCGCGTACCAGGAGACGTTGGTGCGATTGGGAAACAGGGCATGGCGCTCGATGTCGCCGCCGATGGCGGGCAGATCCAAGCCGTCCAGGGCGGACTCGTCCGGCACGCGGATGGCGGCCTGCGGATTGCCCACTTGAACATGCTGAAACGCCCACTCGCGGCCGCCGGCGCTCAGCGTCCCGGCGCCGTCCCCCGGCCCGGACGGGAAGTCGTCGGACCGGGTGCGGACCCGTCCCATGTCCAGGCGGGCGGTGGTCGGGGAGGTGATGGTGGGCCGGATCTCCCCGGCGGCGGTCTGGATCGAGAACGTGTCCCGGTCGGTCCACCCCCGCCGGCGCAGGTACAGGACCGCCTCACGAGCACCGTTGCCCGACAGCTCGGCCTCGGAGCCGTCCGGGTTGAAGATGCGCAGCCGGGCCACGTAGCCCGGCTCGTCCGGCGGCGAGAGCAGGAGGATGCCGTCGGCGAACACCCCGGTGTGGGCCGCGCACAGTTTGCGGATGCGCGGCTCGGTGAGGGCAAACGGCAGCGCGTCCTGCTCCACGATCAGGTAGTCATTGCCCAGCGCATGCCACTTCTCAAATTCCACGCCGCGGCAGTCTAGTGTCGGCATCGGTAGGTCCGACGGCACTGCGGTACCGTCGCCCGTCGATGCCCCGACGGCGCATGCTCACGACCTCGCGGGCGCCGCTGATCGCCCTGCTGGTCGTCTCCTTGCTGTCGCTGGGGACCCGCGCCCTGTTTCTGGACGAGCCGTGCATGTCACCCTGCACCCAGGCCGGCGACCACACGCTCATCTTCGACGAGGCCTACTACGTCAATGCCGCCCGGGTGATCGCCGGGATCCGGCCGGCGGCGGGCTCACATTACGCCGACGCTCCGCTGGGCACCGATCCCAACGCCGAGCACCCGCAGGCGGCCAAGCTGATCATGGCGGCGGCGATCGAGGTGTTCGGCGATGGCCCCTTTGCCTGGCGGATCGGCAGCCTGCTGATGGGGTCGCTGGCCATCCTGGGCATGTACGCGCTGGTGCGGGGGGCGGGGGGCGATCCGTGGACGGCGGTCGGCGCCGCGGCGTTGATGGCGGCCGACAACCTGCTGCTGGTGATGGGACGCATCGGCACCCTGGACATCTATGTCGTCGCCGCGATGATCTGGGGCGTCGCCCTCTATCTGCGGGGGCGGCCGGTCGCGGCTGGGGTTGCGCTGGCGGTGGCCGCCGCGTTCAAGGAGGTGGCGCCGTACGCCCTGTTCGTCCTGGTGCTGCTGGAGCTGGGCCGGCTGCTGGTCGCCCGTCGCGGCCCCGGCGCCCCGGAGCAGTGGCGGCCGTGGCCGGCGGCCAGGCGGCTGGCGGCCACCATCTTCACCACCTGCGGCGTGTTCGTCGGCCTGCTGGCGATCATGGGGCTGATCGCCACGCCCTACGCCGACTCCCAGGCCAAGCTGATCTCCGGAGGCCCGTTCGCCGAGATCTGGCATATCGTCACCTATGCGTCCGGGTTGACCAGTCCGGGCGGCCCCACCGGCATTGCCTCCTACCCGTGGTGGTGGCTGGTCGACCTCAAGCCGATCCTGTACCTGCGCATCAACCCGTCGCTGCCCGGGCACGGGCTGTACGCCATCCACCCGGTGGTGGCGTTCTTTGGGATGATCAGCCCGGCGATCCTGCTGGTGGGGATCCCCGCGCTGGGGTTCTGCGCCTACCGGCTGGTGCGGCCCGCCGGGCGCGCCGGACCGGCCCCCCTGGGCCGCCGCCAGCTGCCGATCCTGGCGGTGGCCTGGTTCATCGGGACCTGGCTGCCGTTCGCGCTGCAGAGCCTGATCGACCAGCGGACGAGCTACCTGTACTACATGGTGATAGTGATGCCCGGCATCTACGTGGCCGCGGCCCACCTGGTGGCGCTGGGCTGGCAGCGACGGAGCCGGTGGCTGTCGGGTCTGACGATCGTGTGGGGTCTGGGCGTGCTGGTGGCGGTGGTGCTCATGTATCCGTTCGTGGCCGCCTTCTAAGGACTCCAGAGCGTCATGATCTCGGCGGCGATGTCGTCCGGATGCCGCTCGGTCCGGTCGATGACGGTCACCCCGGCCAGCTTGCGCATCCAGGTCAGCTGCCGGCGAGCGTAGTTGCGCGTGCGCCGTTTCATGCCCTCCACATCGCCGATGAGCAGTTCGTCGAACCCGAGGGCCCGGCGGGCCGTCGCCGAGGCGCCGGACGCCTGGGCGCTCCGGACCTCAGCCTCCACGTCCGCGGCCAGCATGGCGTCGACGCGCGCATCGATCTGGGCATACAGCCGCTGGCGCTCCATCACCAGGCCGACCAGAAGCGTCGATCGCCGGGTGTCCGACGTCCACAGCTCCGACTCCCCGCTCGGTGGCTCCAGCTCGCCGGCGTCGAACAGCTCCAGGGCGCGGACGATCCGCTGGCGATCGGTCGGTTGGATGGTCTCGGCCGCCCACGGGGCCCGCTGGGCCAGGGTGGCGTGCAGGGCGGCCGCGCCGCGCCGCTCCAGCTCGGCGATCCACCGCTCACGCACACCCTGGGGCGGCGCCGGCCGCAGGCTGAGCTCGGTCAGGGCGGCGCGCAGGTACAGCCCGGTGCCACCAACCACGATCGGCCGGCGTCCGGCAGCGAGCAACTCGTCGATCTCCGCGTGGGCCAGCTGGGCGTAGTGACCGGCGCTGAAGGTAGCGTCGACGGGCAGGAACGAGATCAGCCGGTGATCCAGCTGAGCCCGCTGCTGGACGGTGGCGGCGCCGGTCAGCCGCTCCAGGCCGCTGTACACCTGAAGGGCGTCGGCGGACACCGCCACCGGGTCCTCGCCGGCGGCGCGCAGGAGCCGGGCCAGGGCGATGGCCACATCGGTCTTGCCCACCCCCGTGGGACCGAACAGCGCAATGACCTCGCTCCTGGGGGCGGCCGGCACGCCGACCAGTATCGTGGAGCGATGGGCGCGGGTGCAGATCTGCGGTGATGAGGATCGGCGCGGGGATCTCGGCGGCGGGCGATCCGCTGGAGGGGGCCGCCAGCGCGGCCCGTCAGGCGGGAGCGGCGCTGGGCGAGGCGGGAGCCGACCTGGCGATCGTGTTCGCCAGCGGGGCGCATCTGATCGTCCCGGAGGTCACCCTGGCCGCGCTCCAGGCGGAGCTCGCCCCTGAAGTGCTCATCGGCTGTGGCGCCGGCGGCGTGCTCGGCGGCGGCCGGGAGCTGGAGGCCGGGACCGCGGTGGCGGTGTGGGCGGCCTCGCTGGACGCCGGGTCGGTGCGGCCGTTTCACGCCCGGGTGATCGATGAGGGCGACACCGGCGTGCTGGAGGGACTGCCGGAACTGGGCTCCGATGCCGCCCTGATCCTGCTCACCGACCCGTACTCGTTTCCGACCGACGGCGTGCTGGACGGGCTGGCCCGGGAGGCACCCGGCGTACCGGTGCTCGGCGGGCTGTCCAGTGCCCGCACGCCGACCGGCGACGCGGCGCTGTTCTCCGGCGACGCCGTCTGGGACGAGGGCGCGGTGGGGGTCTGTCTCAACGGCGTGGAGATGATTCCGTGCGTCTCGCAGGGGGCGACCCCGGTGGGGCGGGAGATGACGATCACCGCGGCCGAGGGGAGCGTCATCTACGAGTTGGCCGGGCGGCCGGCGGTGCAGGCGATTGAGCAGGCCATCGGCGAGCTGTCATTGCCCCAGCGAGCGCTGGTGGCGGGCGGCCTGTTGATCGGCGTGGTCATCGACGGGGGCAAGCCCGAGTACGAGCAGGGCGATTTCCTGGTCCGAGGGGTGCTGGGGATGGATCCGGACACGGGCGCAGTGTCGGTGGGCGCCACCGTGGAGCCCGGCCAGGTGGTCCGCCTCCATGCCCGGGACGCCCGCTCGGCCGACGCCGATCTGCGGCGGGAGCTCCGGCTGCGGGCGGCAGCCCTCGGCGGACAGCGCGCGGCCGGAGCCCTGATGTTCTCCTGTAACGGCCGCGGACAGTCGATGTTCGGCGAGACCGACCACGACGCCGCGCTGGTGGAGGATGAGCTGGGCGCCCCGCCGGCAGCCGGGTTCTTCGCCGCCGGCGAGATCGGCCCCGTGGGCGGCCGGAGCTTCCTGCACGGGTTCACGGCGACGGTCGCCGTGTTCCCGGGCTGAGCCGCCCGCCGTAGACTGCCCGGCCGTGCCGCGCCACCCTCCGCTTGACCTGTCCAACGCCACCGCGCTGGTCACCGGGGCCACCGGCGGCATCGGCGGAGCGATCGCGCGGGCACTCCGGGATCAGGGGGCGCGCCTGATGGTGAGCGGTCGGCGCCCGGACGCGCTGCACAGCCTGGCCGGGGAGCTCGGCGCCACCGCGGTGGTGGCCGACCTGGCCGAGCGCGACGACGTGGCCCGGCTCGGCCGGGAGGCGGTCTCCCTCGGCGTCGATGTCTACGTCGCCAACGCCGCCCTGCCCGCCACCGGACTGCTGTTGGAGCTGACCGCCGAGGCGGTCGACCGGATGCTGGAGGTCAACCTGCGGGCGCCGATCGCCCTGGCCCACACCCTCGCCCCCGGGCTGGTGGCCCGGGGGCGCGGGCACATGGTCTTCATCTCGTCGCTGTCGGGCAAGGTCGCCAATCCGGCCTCGTCGATGTACTCGGCCACCAAGTTCGGCCTGCGGGGCTTTGCCCTCAGCCTGCGTGAAGACCTCCGTCAACACGGTGTCGGCGTCTCGGTGGTGGCGCCCGGCTTCATCCGTGACGCCGGCATGTTTGCCAAGTCCGGCCTGCGCCTCCCCCCGGGGGTGGGCACCCGGACGCCGGAGCAGGTGGCGGCGGCGGTGATCGGCGCGGTCGAGCACAACCGGGCCGAGGTGGACGTGGCCCCGCTGCCGCTGCGGGCCGGCGCCGCCTTCGCCTCGGTGGCGCCGGGGATCAGCGCCTGGGGGGCGCGGCTGATGGGTTCGCACCGCATCTCAGCCGAGATGGCGGAGCGTCAGCGCGACGCGCGCTGAGCGCCGCGGCCTGCGACGTCGGCACCGACACCGGCGCCGGCACCGGCGGGACGGACTCAGCCCCGGCGGAGCCGGCGCGGCTGGGCCTCCCGCGTATCCCGGGCTGCGACGCCCCCGTAGGCGTTGCCGCTGCCGTCGACCGCGTCGTGATCCCCGGTCACCGAGGCGAGCGCCACCATGATCTCGTCGGCGAGCTTGGCGCCGTCCCGGGACATCTCGGGCGTCGCCTTCACCCGGACGACCACGTCGTCGCCGTCGACCTCCTCCAGGTTGACCGACAGCGCATTGCGGGTGGGCACGTTGATCTCATGATCCAGGATTGCCTGGACCTGGCTGGGCCGCACCCCGGAGGTGAGACGCACCTTGACGTCGACCGAGTCCGGTTCGGTCAGCGGCACCACCACCGCCGCCAGCACCTGGTTGTTGGGGATCATGATCTCGTCGGCGCCGCTGGTCAGCTTGGTGTACAGCAGCCCCAGCTGGCTGACGATGCCCTCCTGGATGCCGATGGCGCCGGCCTGGAGCCGCACCCGGTCACCCACCCGGAACGACCGCGCGCTGAGCAGCACCATGCCGGCGAACACGTTGCCGAGCGTCTGCTGGGCGGCGAGACCGAAGATGACCGCGGTGAACGCACCGCCGACGGCGAGCGTCTGGCTGGTCACGCCGGCGACACTGAGCGCCGCGATCACCGCCACGGCCATGGTGACCAGTCGGATCAGGAAGCCGACGGTTCCCGCCGTGGCCGGGTCCATGCGCCGGAAGAACGTGGGTCCCGCGGTCTTGCCGACGGCCCTCGCCAGGGCCCAGCCGATCGCCAGAACCGCGATGGCGGCGACGATGGTGATCGGCGTCTGCAGGTGGGTCATCCAGTCCTTGTGCCCAAGCGCGCGCCAGTTGTGGGCGCTGACCCAGTCAAAGGCGACGATGACGGCGATCAGGAGCGGGACGAGAATCAGCACGTCGCGCCGCGAACGCTTGGACTCGCGTTCGTCGACGTCGATCGACAGGCCGACGCGCTCCCACGCGTCGCTCCGCGTCTCGAACATGCGCTCCAGATTGAGATCCCTGCGGTTGTGCTTGTATTGCCTCGGCATAGCTCCTGACGGTTCGTCAGCCTCTTCCATACCTATCGCCGCGGGGCGCCGGAAGTTTCACCCGAGCATTCCAGCATCGAACAGCGATTCCTGTGCGGGCACCGGCCCTGGCTCCGCCGGCCGGACCGCGCGGACATAGGCAGCTCGGCCGCGCTGTGACGGCGCCAGGTCCGGGCCCTTGACGAGCTCGGCCAGACGGCTGCGCTCCTGCGTAGGCATGTACGCACCTTTTCGGTACAACGCACGATACCGCTCGAGGAGGTCAGGACGGTGCTCGGCCAGCCAGTCCAGGAACAGCCCCCGCACCTCACCCCGCAGATGCAGGGCGATTCCGGTCACATAGGCCGCCCCCGCCTCAGTCGCCATCTGCAGGATCTCCTGCACCTGTTCCGGGTCGTCATTGATCCCGGGCATGAGCGGGGCCACCAGCACCCCGGTCCGGATCCCGGCGCGGGTGAGCTCGGCCACCGCCTCCAGCCGCGCCCGCGGATTGGGCGTATGCGGCTCGGTGGCCCGCCAGGCCTTCTCGTCCACGGTGGGCACCGACAGGGCGGCGCTGAAGTCGGTCGCCGCGTTGAGCTCGCGCATCAGGTCCAGATCCCGCAGCAACAGCGGCGACTTGGTGAGCACCGACGATGGATTGCCCGCGTTGATCATCTCCCGCCAGATCCCGCGCATCAGCCGGTACCGGCCCTCCACCCACTGGTAGGGATCGGTGTTGGTGCCCAGGGCCACATGCTCGCCCTTCCACGACGGCCGCGCCAACTCCACCCGCAGACGCTCCGGCGCGTTCACCTTCACGATGATCTGCCGCTCAAAATCCTCGCCGGCGTTGAAGTCCAGATACGTGTGCGTGGGCCGAGCAAAGCAGTTGTGGCTGACGACCCCGTTGGCGATGAAGTCGCCGGTGCCGGTGGTGATGTCGTAGAGCGTCAGCGCCGGTCCCAGCGGCTCGATCTCGGCCACGCCGAGGTCGCCGGATGTCTCCACCCCCTCACCCACCAGTACCCGGTTGCGGGTGACGGCCGGGTCGGTGAGGTGGAAGAACCGCAGCTGCGCGGCCAGCCCACCCCGGATTACGAGGCACTTCAGTCCGCGGTCCTGGCCGAGGGCAACCTCGAAGCCGAGCCGCCGCAGGCACGCTTCCGCCCAGGCCAGGATGACCGGGTTGGGGTGGGCGATCCGCAGCGCGCCGAGACCGCGGGAGCCCTCCGCGTCGAACACGCCGGCCAGAAAGCCGCGACACCAGCCCAGACTCGGCAGCACCGGCCAGTCGGTCGGCGCGGTGATGCGGTCAGATGCGCTGGCCGCCCCGGCCGAGCTCGCCCTGGCCTCTCGGTGCTCGGCGGCCGCCAGGGCGTACGCCCCCCCACCGGTGCGCACGTCCGCCGCCAGGGACGCCCGGGCCCGGCGCAGCGCCTCGGCGTCGGCCGGCATGGGACCGAACCGATCGCCCACCACCGCTCGGCCGCGGTCGGTATCGATATCCCCCGCCGGCAGACCGCCCGCCCGCACCATCCCACACACGTAACCCCGCCGATAGTCCTCGCCCTGCACCGGCTGAGGCGCGAATGCACCCGTGCCGACGAGGCGATTCTCCTCAGTGAGGTGCGGACGGTCGGGATCGCCGACGCCGCTGTTGCGGACGTGCTTCCAACCCCGATTGGTCAGGAAGCGATGGTCTGCGCTGGCGATCAGCTCGGTGCCGCCGGCAAGTCGGAGGCGGTAGGCGGGCTTGACCGTCTTCCATCGGTCCAGCACGCTGGTGAGCACGTACCGCCGTTCCCCGGACGCCGTGATCCGGGTGCCATAGATGGTGTCGCCGACCTCCAGGTCGGCCAGGGGCCGAGGACGCCCATCCCCCATCAGGACCGGAGTCTCACCGTCCAGGCAATACAGGCACGAGTGAGTGCAGCCGCGATACGGATTGATCGTCCATCGGAACGGCATCTGCGACGCCTCCGGCACCCGGTTGAGGATCGACTTGGCTCGCACCTCGTAAAACCGGGTGGAGATGGCCTCCGGAGCATCAAAATGGCGGACGACCGCGTCCTCCCGGTAGCCTGGCAGGCGGGCCAGCTCCTCCTCGTCCATTCGCAGGTTGCTCCATCGCACGAACGTATGTTCGCACAGGGGCCGGATGGACCGCCGCTCTGTCTCCCCCGCAGGAAGGAGGCGCGGTTCGGCGCCCGGAGGGAGGCGGACCGCCTCCGACGGTCGTACGCTCTGCCGGTGAAGCGCGACGCCGACCGCCCGCTGACGATTGCCCTGGGCTGGCGGTTGCCGTCCTGGCTGCTCGACGCCGGTCCGGTGGTGTTCATCTTCCTGGTCGGATTGGGTGCGCTTGGCGTCGACCGTCACGTCGGGCTCGGCACCCGGGGGCTGCTGCTCCTGGGGCTGTTGGCCAGCGCGATCGCCCTGTTGCTGCGCCATCGCTCACCGCTGGTGGTGCTGGCGGTGGTGCTGGCCCTGTCCCTGGCTCTCGGATGGGGTCCGGTCGTCGCCCTGCCGGTCCTCCTGGCGCTGTTCACCGTCGCCGAGTACAGCGCGCGCTCCCGGCTCATTGTCGCCACCGGGGTGGCCGCCGGCGGCGTCATCCTCACCGACGTCATCCACCGCCAGCACCTGTCGGTGGCGGCCACCATCTCCCATCTGGTGGCCATCGGGCTGGCCGTCGCCGTTGGGCTGTACCTGCGCGCCCGCGCCGATTACATCACCGGCCTGCGCGAGCGGGCCGAGCGCCTGGAGCGCGAGCGCGGATTGCGCGCCCAGCAGGCGGTGGCCGAAGAACGCGTGCGCATCGCCCGGGAGCTGCACGACGTCGTCGCTCACAACGTCTCGCTGATGGTGGTTCAGGCGCAGGCGCTGGCCGCCACCGGCGACAGCGATGAGCAGCGCCGGGCCCTCAACCAGATGGCGGGGCTGGGCCGGGATGCGCTGTCGGAGATGCACCGGATGCTCGGTGTGCTGCGCATCCACAACGGCAGTGCGCCGGAGCGAGCGCCCCAACCAGGGGTGCGGGACCTGGACAGCTTGATCGAAGGCACCCGGCAGGCCGGCCTGGACACCAGCCTGGTCCAGGAGGGGATGCCCCGGCATCTGCCCGCCGCCGTGGACCTGTCGGCGTACCGGATCGTCCAGGAGGCATTGACCAACGTCATCCGCCATGCCCGGGCCCAGCGGGCCATCGTCACCCTCGCGTACGGACCTGAGACGCTGGAGGTCACCGTCCTGGACGATGGCCCGGGCACCCCGGGACCAGATGAGAACACCGGGGGCCACGGGCTGATCGGCATGCGGGAGCGCGTCGCCCTGTTCGGCGGCCAGCTTCAGGCCGGCCGGCTCAACGGCGGCGGTTATCGCGTTCACGCTGTCCTGCCGATTCGATGACCATGCCCAGGCTCCGTCTCCTGATCGCCGATGACCAGCCGCTCATGCGGGCCGGCTTTCGCGCCGTGCTGGAGGCCACCGGCGAGATGGAGGTCGTCGGTGAGGCCGGCGATGGTGTGGAGGCCGTGGCCGCCGCCCGGGCCACCCGGCCCGACGTGGTGCTCATGGACATCCGGATGCCGAACCTGGACGGGATCGAGGCCATCCGCCAGCTCCCCACCCACCGCGTCCTGGTGCTGACGACGTTCGGCCTCGACGAGTACATCGTGGAGGCGCTCCGGGCCGGGGCCAGCGGATTCATCACCAAGGACGTGCCCGCCGACGAGCTGGTGCGGGCGGTGCGGGTGGTGGCCGCGGGCGAGGCGCTGCTCACACCGGCGGTAACCCGGCAGCTGCTGGACCGCGTCGCCCGTCGGCTCCCGGCCCCGGTCGGCCGCTCGCCGGAGGCGCTGGCGGAGCTGACCGACCGCGAGCGGGAGGTGCTGGAGCTGCTGGCCCGGGGCATGTCCAATGCCGAGATCGCCGAGGCCCTGGTGGTCGGCGAGGCGACAGTCAAGACCCACGTCTCCAACGTGCTGATGAAACTGGGACTGCGTGACCGCGTCCAGGCGGTCGTGCTCGCCTACGAGCTCGGTGTGGTCAGGCCGGGCACGTCTCCGTCCTGAGGGGGAGACCGGCCCGCCGGTCAGCTGCGCGCCGGAGGGACGGATCGCTCCGACGGCCGACGACATGGTGTACGCGCGCGCCGATGATGGCGCCATGACAACCACACCCAACATCATCGAGACCCGCGGGCTGGCCAAGCGGTTCGGCGCGCGCCCCGCGGTCATCGACCTCGACCTCGATGTACCCCGAGGCTCGGCGTTCGGGTTCCTCGGTCACAACGGCGCCGGCAAGACGACGCTCATCCGGATGCTGCTCGGCCTGACCCGGGCAGACGCGGGCGAGATGATGATCTCCGGGCGCCCCGTCCCGCGGGATCGCGCGGCGGTGCTGGCCCGTGTCGGCGCGATGGTGGAGGAACCGGCCTTTCACCGCCACCTGACCGGGCGTGAGAACCTCCGGGTCAACGCGTCGGTCCGTGGCCCGGAGGCCGCCGGTCGGATCGATGGCGCACTGCGCCGTGTCGGCCTGGGCGATCGCGCCGACGACCGGGTGAAGACATACTCGCAGGGGATGCGCCAGCGCCTCGGCGTGGCCCGATGCCTGCTCGCCGATCCGGAGCTGCTCATCCTGGACGAGCCGATGAACGGCCTCGACCCCGGCGGGATCCTTGAGTTCCGGACGATGATCGCCGACCTCGTGGCCGAGGGCCGGACGGTGTTCCTGTCCTCGCACCTGCTCGACGAGGTGGAGAAGACATGCGACGCGGCCGCGGTCATCGACCGCGGGCGCTTGATCGCCCAGGGGCCGATCAGCAGCCTGCTCCAGGACGACCACGTCGAGTTCGACATCGACACCGACGACGTCCGGACGGCGCTCGATCTGCTCGACGGCCACCCCGCCGTCACCGCCGCCCATCAGATGCCGGGCGGTCTGCGGGTCACGGTGACCGCGTCCGAGACGGCGGCGGCGATCAACTCGCGCCTTGTCGGCGCCGGCCTGTCGGTCTTCCGGCTGGCGCCGGTCCGCGAGTCGCTGGAGCAGCGGTTTCTGGAAATCACGTCTCGGGTGGGAGGTCAGTCATGACAGTGGCCTGGCAGATGCTCTCGGCGGAGGTCCTCAAGCTGCGCCGCAACCGCGGGCTGATCGCGATGACGGCACTGCTCACGATCGGCGTGGTGGTGCTGTTCTTCGGCTACACCGCGATCCGCCACGCCGGCAACCCGTCGGTGTACGGACCGGCGGGCGGCGTGCACGGGTTCGAGCGCGCCGTGCGCATGCTGGGCCTGTACTTCGGCGCCCTGGGGGCGATCCTCGTCGGCGCCGAGGCCGGCACGGCCGACCTCTCCAGCGGCGTGTTCCGTGACCTCGTGACCACGGGACGCTCCCGACTGGCGCTGTTCGCCGTCAGAACGCCCGCTGCCATCGCGGTCACCCTCGCCTTCACTGTGACCGCCTTCCTGCTCACGATCGCCGCGGCGTTCGCCTTGGCCGGCGGCCTGCCCAGCCCGACCGCGTCGCTCATCCTGCAGTCGCTCGGCTGGGTCGTCCTCGCCAACGCCGTCATGGCCGGCCTGGCGGTGGGGGTCGGCTCCCTGAGCGGCTCCCGCGGCCTGACCCTCACCGCCGTCATCGGCTGGGTGGCGATCGTCACCCAGATCCTGTTGAACGCGACGTCGCTGGGGTCGGTCCGCGACGGGCTGCTGTCGGCGTCGCTGGACCAGATCGCGCCGCTCCCGAAGGACATCCCGTTCGTGATCAGCACCGGTGCGGCGGTGGCGGTCATCGCGGGCTGGGCGTTGACCCCGGCCGCGGTCGGAGCCTGGCGCACCCGGAGGCAGGACGCCTGACCGGCGCGGGGCGTCAGCGGGCGGCGCGGCTCAGCAGCGAGGCCTCGCCGCTCAGCGTCTGACTGGTGGCCCCGGTGATCTCCACTTCCACGAGCTCTCCCGGGGCCCCCAGGCCGGAGAAGTTGACCACCTTGTTGTGGCGCGAGCGGCCCCGCAGACGCGCGGCGTCGGTGCGGGAGGTGCCCTCCACCAGCACGTCCAGCGTGCGTCCGACGAACCGCTGGGCCCGCTCACGCGCCCGGCGCTGGATGACCTCCACCAGGCGCTCCATCCGGGCCACCTTGACCTCATGGGGCACCTGGTCAGGCATGGTGGCGGCCTCGGTCTCGCGCCGGGGCGAGTAGATGAACGTGAACGCCCCGTCGAATCCGACGGCCTCGGCGACCTCCAGCGTCTGCTTGAAATCTGCCTCGGTCTCCCCGGGGAAGCCGACGATGATGTCGGTGGTGAGCGCGCAGTCGGGCACGTGTTCACGGATGAGCGCGACGCGGTCCAGGTAGCGCTCCCGGGTGTAGGTCCGGCGCATCCGCTTGAGGACCGGCGAGGACCCGGACTGGAGCGGGAGATGGATGTGCTCGCACAGCGCCGGCAGCTCGGCGTGGGCG
The DNA here is from genome assembly GCA_963753235.1 of uncultured Solirubrobacteraceae bacterium. Taxonomy (GTDB): domain Bacteria; phylum Actinomycetota; class Thermoleophilia; order Solirubrobacterales; family Solirubrobacteraceae; genus Palsa-465. The sequence goes on from CAVWBJ010000005.1 coordinate 323,373, forward strand.
CGGATCACATCCTCCCGCATGTCCTTGGGGTGGGGGCTGGTGTAGCGGATGCGAGCGATGCCCGGCACGGCATCAATCTCCCGGAGCAGATCGGAGAACGTGATCCGGTCGGTCTTGGGCAGGTCTCGCCCGTAGGAATTGACGTTCTGTCCCAGAAGCGTCACCTCACGCACCCCGTCGGCGGCCAGCCGCCGGATCTCGTCCACCAGCTCCGCCGGGTGGCGACTGACCTCGCGGCCACGCGTGGACGGCACGATGCAGTACGAGCACACCGAGTTGCAGCCGACGCTGATCTGGACCCAGCCCTGGAATTCCCGAGCCCGCTTGGCCGGGAGATGGCCGGTGAACCCTTCGAATTCGAAGAAACCCTGGGCGGTCAGCGAGTCGCTGGTCAAAAACTCGGCCAGCTTATGCACCTGGCCGGGGCCAAATGCCACATCGACGAACGGGAAGCGGGCGAACACCTCGTCCTTGACCGATTGCGCCCAGCAGCCGCCCACGCCGACAACCCGGTGCGGATCCTGGCGCTTGAGCCGCTTGGCCTCCCCCAGGTGGGCCACGAACCGGCTGTCGGCGGCCTCGCGGATCGAGCACGTGTTGAACAGGATGAGATCGGCGTCCGCTCGCGTGTCGGACTCGGCGTAGCCGAGCGATTCCAGCATGCCCTTGATGCGCTCGGAGTCGTGCTCGTTCATCTGACATCCGAACGTGGTGACGTGGTAACGGCGCATCGTCGCCAAGGGTAGTGCAGCCGCGGGCGGTGCCGGCGGGCCGGCCCGGGTCCGCCGCCACCTCCGTTCTCCGAGGCGGACCTCGCGGACCGCTGCGCCCGTATCACCAGCGTGCGCCGGATCATGGTCCTCCTGCTGGTGGCGGCGGCCGCCCTGGCCGTCGCGAGGGCGAGTGCCGTCGACACCGCCGGGCCGCGTGTCCTCATCGGCCCCGGGTTGTGGCTTCGCCTGCCGGGGGGCTGGCACCTGGTGCGGTCGGCCGTGGCCTCCGGTCCGCCGGGGCGGGGCAGCGCCCTGCAACCGGGCGTGATCGCCTCCTTCCCGGCCGTCTTCGGCCGGCCGTGCCCATGCCGCACCCCCAACTACCGCACCTGCGGGGAGGCGTGCCAGGAGACGAGCATCAACGACTTCCCGCGGGCCGGTGCGATCGTGTTCCTGTGGGAGGAGCCGGCTCTGCGAGACCCGGCGGAGCTGGGCCGCGGCTTTGGCGCCCGGCCGGCGGCGTTCCGGGTGACGCCGACCGATCCGGGGTTTGGGCTACGGCTCAGCCGGGAGCTGCGCCGGTGGCACCGAAGAGCCGGGCGGGCGTGCGTGGAGGGCCCGAGCGCCCACCCCAGCTGGTGGCTTGACTTCCGGGAGGCCGGCCGGGCGTTCCAGCTGGAGGTGTACCTCGCCCCAGCCGCCGGGGCGGTCCTGCGGACTCAGCTGGACGCCGTGTTACAGGGCCTGACCGCGGCGGCACCGGGTGCGGACGAGGCTCAGCGGCCACTCCAGCGTTGACTGAACCGTGGCGTTCAGTCAACGGGCATATTCGACCGCGCGCGACTCCCGGATCACCGTGACCTTGATCTGGCCCGGATACTCGAGTTCCTTCTCGATCTCCCGCGCAATCTCATGCGACAACAGGGTGGCCGCATCATCGTCGATGTCCCCGGGGGCCACCATCACCCGGATCTCACGCCCCGCCTGCATGGCGTACACCTTGTCCACGCCCTTGTGCCGGGTGGCGATCTGCTCCAGGTCACGCAGCCGCTTGACGTACTGCTCCAACGACTCGCCGCGCGCCCCCGGACGCGCGCCGGACAGAGCGTCCGCGGCCTGCACGATGACCGCCTCAATCGTCTGGGGCTCCACCTCATTGTGATGGGCCTCCATGGCATGGGCGACGGCGGCAGATTCCCCGTACTTGCGGGCCAGATCGCCGCCGACGATGGCGTGCGGGCCTTCGATCTCATGGGTGACCGACTTGCCGATGTCGTGCAGCAGCGCCGCTCGCCGGGCCGTCTTGGAACTGGCGCCGAGCTCATCGGCCATCATCGCGGCCAGCTGGGCCACCTCCACGGAGTGGGCCAGGACGTTCTGCCCGTAGCTGGTGCGGAACCGCAGGCGTCCCAGGAGCTTGATCAGCTCCGGGTGCAGGCCCTGTACGCCGGCGTCGAAGGCCCCCTGCTCGCCCAGCTCGATGATCCGGCCCTCCAGCTCGGATTTCGTCTGGTAGTACATCTCCTCGATCCGGGCCGGATGGATCCGGCCGTCCTGGAGGAGCTTCTCCAGCGTGAGGCGGGCGATCTCCCGGCGCACGCCGTCAAACCCGGACAGGACGACCGCCCCGGGGGTGTCGTCGATGATGAAGTCAACACCGGTGAGGTTCTCCAGGGCCCGGATGTTGCGGCCCTCACGGCCGATGATCCGGCCCTTCATGTCGTCGGCGGACAGCTGGACGACCGAGACCGTCGTCTCGGCGGCGTGACCGGCGGCGAGACGCTGCATGCAGACGGACAGGATGTTGCGGACCCGCCGCTCGGCGTCGCGCTTGGTCTCCTCCTCAATCAGGCGCAGCCGCCGCGCCGACTCGTGGCGGGCCTGGTCCTCCACCTCCTGGAGCAGCAGCTCCTTGGCCCGGGCCCCGGAGATACCGGCCACCCGCTCCAGTCGCTGCTCAACCTCAGCCTGACGCTGGGTGACGGCCTCCCGTTCCTGGGCGAGCTCCGCCTCCTGGCGCTGCAGGGCCTCCTCCCGTCGCTTCAGGGCGGCGGTCCGCTCGGCGAGGGCGGCCTGGAGCGCGGCGGCGGTCGCCGAATCGCGCTCCGCCGCGGCCGCCGCGGCTGGGGCGGCGCCGTGCGAGCGCCCGTAGAGAACCGCGGCGACCACGATTCCGACCGCTATGAGCGCTGCGGCACCGATGATTTCCATGCTGGTTCCTCTCGTTGGACCCGGCCGGGCGCCGGGCCCCCATCCCACTATTGGCTATTTGAGAGCGACCGAGCGGCCCGTGCGGGAGCACGGTGAGCCAGAACCAGGCAGCGGTGGTCAGCGATCTGCGCTAGGACGTCAGTCCAAGCGCTCCGAAACCGATCTGGGGCGACATCGCGGCCCCTTGCAGACGGGCGTCAACACTGAGGATCTCTGGGTTCGATATCTGAAGATTTGCTGGCGTTTTATGGCCCCGAGGGCCGTTCGTTCACTGCCTGCATCGTAGTACCGCAGGGGTGACCGCGCAACGGTTGGTCGACGATCACCAGCCTCCATCCGGGGTGATGCCGCCCCGGTTTCCGGCGGCTCAGTCCCCGCGGGCGTGGGCGGCGAGGGCGTCCAGGGCCAACTCACCCTCATAGCCCTTACGCAGGAGCACCCCCAGGGCCCGCTCCCGGTCCCGGCGGTCCTCAGGCGGCTGCGGGAAGCGCCGGCGCAGCAGGGCGAGTGCGCGGTCAAGCTCACTCTCGCCCGCGCCGCCCTCCGGGTCATCCTCCGGGACCCCGGTCAGGGCGGCGTCGGCGAGATCCCGGTCGATCCCGCGTCCCAGCAGGCCCCGCCGGATGCGCTCGCTCCCCCACTGCTCCAGCTCCCGCTTGTCGGAGACAAACAGGCGGGCGAACCGCTCGTCGTCCAGCAGGCCCTGCTCGGCCAGGGTTCGGACCGCGGCCTCCCGCACCGGCTCGGACACGCCCTTGCGTTCCAGCTGGGTGCGAATCTCGCTCACGGTCCGGTCCCGGCGGTTGATGGCGGCGCAGGCCAGGGCGAGCGCCCGCTCCAGCTGCTCCTCCGCCACTGCCTACGCGGCGGGCGCGACGGCGGCCAGGGGCGCGTCGTCGTGCTCGATCTCCTTGACGAGATCCCGACTGAGACCGAGCGCCGCGTAGACCTTGGCCTCGATCTCGCTCGCCATCTCCGGATGCTCGTCCAGGAACGCCTTGGCGTTACCGCGGCCCTGGCCGAGGCGCTCATCGCCGTAGGAGAAGAACGAGCCCGACTTGGTCACGATGTTGTGCTCGATCCCGTAGTCGAGCAGGCAGCCGGAGGTGGAGATGCCCTTGCCGAACTCGATGTCGAACTCGGCCTGCTTGAACGGAGCCGCCACCTTGTTCTTGACCACCTTCACCCGCACGCGGTTGCCGACGGCCTCGGTGCCGTCCTTGAGCGTCTCGATCCGCCGGATGTCCAGGCGCTGGGAGGCGTAGAACTTCAGCGCGCGGCCGCCGGGCTGCGTCTCCGGCGAGCCGAACATCACGCCCACCTTCTCCCGGATCTGGTTGGTGAACACGCACAGCGTCTGGGCGCGGTTGAGGTTGCCGGCGAGCTTGCGCATCGCCTGGGACATCATCCGAGCCTGAGCACCGACCGTCTGATCGCCCATCTGCCCCTCCAGCTCCGACCGCGGGGTGAGCGCGGCGACCGAGTCGACGGCGACCAGGTCGACCGCCCCGGAGCGGATCAGCATGTCGACGATCTCCAGCGCCTGCTCGCCGTAGTCCGGCTGGGAGACGAGCAGCTCGTCGATGTCGACGCCGATCTGCTGGGCATACAGCGGGTCCATGGCGTGCTCGGCATCGACAAACGCGCACACCCCGCCGAGCTTCTGGGCCTCGGCGATCAGGTGATAGACGAGCGTCGTCTTACCGGAGGACTCCGGACCGAAGATCTCGACGATCCGGCCACGGGGCACGCCGCCGATCCCGAGCGCGATGTCAAGCGACAACGCCCCGGTGGGAATGGCGTCGCAGTTCACGCGAGCGCCGGGATCGCCCATGCGCATGACGGTCCCCTTGCCGAACTGCCGCTCGATCTGAGTCAGGGCTCCCTGCAGGGCGGCCTGACGCTTGACGTCGGCCTTGGGATCAGACGCGCCGACCGTTGCGCCTTTGGGGTTCTCACTCATGCTCGCTGCGGCTCCTTCGTTCTCTAGCGCGTTGAACCAGTCACGGTACGCCGGGGATCGGACGGAAAACCACGCTAGATCCGGGACCTGTCACAGAACAAGTCCTGTTCGTCACAAGGCGGCAACGGATCTGTGCCAATGGTGAACGCCGGGGCGGACGGCGCCGCCGGCGGGGGCGCCATGGTCGATGCTGTGACGGGGTCAGCGAGCCGGGAGCACCCCGGCCACCAGCCGGTCAGCCCAGGCGGATCGTCTCCAGAGCCTCGTACCGAGCCCCGCCGGGCGCCAGCCGCGACCGGTACAGGGTCACGGCCTCGGCCGCAAACGGCGTCGGTGTTGGCGGCGGCGGGAGCGGCCGCGCCCGGATGCGCGCGCCGCGCCTCACCCGGCCCACGGTGACGTGCCCCAGGTACCGCCGGGTCTCCGGCTGGTAGTGGCCGCCGGCCGCCAGGGCCGCCGACACCGCGGCCTGGAGCCGGCTCAAGCTCCCGGAGGCGTCCTGGAGGGCCACCGCCAGCACCCGGGGCCGGCGGGGTGGCAGCCACAGGGCCTCCCCCAGCGACAGGGGCACCGTCCCCGGCACCACCGCCGCCCGGCAGACGGCGGCGATCTCATCCACCTCCGGCGCGCCGCGCCACCCCAAAAAGCACAGCGTGGCGTGCAGGGCACCGACGTCGATCAGCCGCAGGCCGGGGAGCGCCCTGGCGGCCTCGGCCTCGGCCCCGGCCTTGGCCCGGGCCTCGGCCGCCCAGGCGCCCAGCGCCGAGCGCACCCCGGACGGAAGCTCCAACGCCACAAACAGGCGCACCCGCTCGGGGTCTGCCCCCTGCGGGGCTGGTCGGTCCGCCTCGGGGGCGACCCCCCCCGGACCCCCACGGCCCGGCTCAGGCGTCGGACTCTCCCAGCAGCAGCCGGCGGAGCAGGTGCATGGTCACCGTCACCGAGCGGTCGCGGATGTCGGCGCGGCTGCCCGGCAGCCGGGCCCGGCGGGTGAGACGGCGCGCCGGCCGCGCCCCGCCGGCCGGATCGGCCTCGCCGCGCTGCCAGACCGAGAAGCAGACGGTGCCCACCGGCTTTTCCTCGGTGCCCCCGCCGGGGCCGGCGACGCCGGTGATCCCGGCTCCCAGCTCGGCGCCAAAGCGGGCCGCGATGCCCTCGGCCAGCGCCTCGGCCACCTCCACCGACACGGCCCCGAACCGCTCAATCAACGACCGATCCACCCCGGCCAGGTCGACCTTGGCCTCGTTGGAGTAGACGACGCCGCCGCCCAGAAAGTACTCCGACGAGCCGGCGCGGTCGGTGAGTCGCCCGGCGAGCAGCCCGCCGGTGCAGGACTCGGCCACGGCCAGCGTGTGGCCGGACAGCAGCCCGGCCAGCTGCTCATCGATCGTGGTCCCGTCCTCGGAGAACAGCGTGTCGGCGTGGCGGGCGCGGATGAACTGCGCAAACGCCGCATACTGGGGCTCGGCCTCCGGCTGGTAGCTGGTGGTCACCTCAATCTCGCCCCGGCGCAGGCAGGTGGTGATCTCCAGCGGAGACAGGTCCAGGCCGTCCTGCACCGCCGCCCGGAGGGTGTTGGCGATCTCAGACTCCGGAATCCCGAACAGGCGCACGATCCGCGTCTCGTAGGTGGGAGCGCCGTCGATGGCCGCTCGGAATGCCTCGGTGGCCCGCGCGGCCTCCCACATCGGCCGCAGCTCCCGCGGCGGGCCGGGCAGGACGACGACCGTGGGGCCCGGGCCATCGGCCGGCGAGACCACCAGGCCGGGCGCCGTGCCCACCGGATCCAGCACCGTCGCCCCCTCCGGGATGACCGCCTGCTTGCGATTGCTGCGCAGCACGGCCTCGTGGTCAAGGTCGTGCCAGCGGGCCATCATGGGCCGCAGGATGTCGGCGATCCGGGCCTCCAGATCCGGATCCAGCACCATCGCGCGCCCGGAGAACTCCCCCACTATCTCCGCCGTCAGATCATCGGCGGTCGGTCCCAGCCCGCCGCTGGTCACGATCACCGCCAGCCCGTCGTCGCGCATGAAGCGCAGGGCGGCCCGCAGGTCCTCCGGCCGGTCGCCGACGATCTGGATCACCGCCGGGTCGACCCCCACCTCGCGCAGGCGCTCGGACAGCCACGGGCCGTTGGTGTCAGAGATGATCCCGGTGAGGACCTCGGTTCCGGTGACCAGGATCCCGCCCCGGGGCGGCCGGCTGTCGCTCATGCGCACCGGGGCTGCTGGGAGGCCGGCAGCGTCGAGTGCGAGGTCGGCGTCAGCAGATAGCCGATGGCGCTGGAGGACGGAGTGATCGCCACCGGCTTGCCGTTGACGGTCATCCGAACCGAGGCGTTGCCGAGGGTGAGCAGGAGCTTGGACGAGGTCTTGGTCGGAATCGTCTGCCCGGGACCGAAGATGACCCCGGGGATGAGCCGCTTGCCCGCGCCGTTGACCAGGCAGACATAGACCTGCCCGGTGGCGACCAGCTGGAGCTTGACCCGCCTGGGCGCGGTCGGCGTCTTGGCCCCGGTGCGGTGGGCGGGCCGATGCGAACGGTGATGTCCCTGGTTGCTGGAGTTGGAGTGGGTGGCCGTTGATCCCGGCGAGCCCCCCGGTTTGCGCCCCACGAAGTACAGGGCCACCACCACCGCCACCAGGACGAGTCCGATGACCGCCCACGGCGGGATCAGCGGCCCCCGCCGGTGCTCCCGCTCGCGCTCACGGCTGCGCGGGGTGATCGGCCGCAGCTCGCTGTCGCTGGGCCGCTCGTAGCGCCGCTTGTAGTCGTCCATGAGCTGGCGGCTGTCCAGCCCCAGGAAGTCGCCGTAGGTGCGCAGAAAGCTCTTGACGTAGACCTCCCCGGGCAGAAGGTCCCATTCCTCGTTCTCCAGCGCCCGCAGATACTTCGCCCGGATCTTGGTGCGCCGTTCGACCTCGTTGATGTCGATCTTGGCGCGCATCCGCGCTTCTCGGAGGGTGGCGCCGATGTCAGCCATCGCTGGAGAAGGCTACCGGCGCCGAGCCGGCCGGCCCCGGATCAGAAATTGAACATTTACAGGGCCGGATCGTCGGGGACCTCGTCGTCCCCGGGAGGCGTGGCCGGCGGCGGAGCTTGAGCGCCCCCGCTGGGCCCGGCCGGCGAACCACCCTCGGCCTCGGCGAGATGGGACAGGATCCGCGGCACATCGGCTTCTGAGACCAGCACCTGGCGGGGCTTGGATCCCTCGTAGCCGGAGATGATCCCCCGGCGCTCCAGCATGTCGATCAGCCGGCCGGCCCGGGTGTACCCGAGTCGCAGGCGCCGCTGGAGCATGGAGGTTGAGGCCGTGCCCATCGAGGCCACCAGGTAGATGGCCTCCTCCAACAGCGGGTCCTCGTCGGCGTTGTTGGCGTCCTCGTCGGGTCCGGAAGACGCGTCCTCGGACTCCACCTCCTCCAGGAGCTCCTCCTGGAACTCCGGCTCGCCCTGCCGCCGCCAGGCCTCGGTCAGCTCCAGGATCTGCTCCTCATCGATGAACGCCCCCTGGATGCGCTGGAGCTTGGAGGTGCCCACCGGCGAGAACAGCATGTCGCCCTGACCGAGCAGGGCCTCGGCGCCGTTCTGATCCAGGATGACCCGGGAGTCGGTCTGCGAGGACACGGCAAACGCAATCCGCGACGGCACGTTGGCCTTGATCATGCCGGTGATGACATCGACCCGGGGCGACTGAGTGGCCAGCACCAGGTGGATGCCGACGGCGCGGGCCTTCTGGGCCAGGCGGATGATCGAGTCCTCCACGTCGGCCGGGGCCACCATCATCAGGTCGGCGAGCTCGTCGATGACACACAGGATGTAGGGCAGTGCCGGCTCGTCGCGCTTCTCCCGCGCGCGGTTGAGCTCCGGCAGCGAGCGGGTGCGGGCCAGCGACATGATGGAGTAGCGCTGCTCCATCTCCTTGACCAGGTTCTGGAGCGCGTTGGCGGCCATCCGGGGCGAGGTGATGACCGGAGTGAGCAGGTGCGGGACCGACTCGTAGTGGTTGAGCTCCACCTGCTTGGGGTCGACGAGCACAATCCGCACGTCGTGCGGGGTGGCCCGCAGCAGGATCGAGGACAGCATGGCGTTCACGCAGGCCGACTTGCCGGCGCCGGTGGTGCCGGCCACCAGCAGGTGGGGCATCTTGGCCAGGTCGGCGCCGATGGCGCGGCCGGCGATGTCCTTGCCCAGCCAGACGGTCAGCGGCGACCAGTCGGTGGGCGGATCCTGGTAGACGTCGCCGAGGTGAACGATCTTGCGCCGGGCGTTGGGAACCTCCACCCCCACGGCCTGTTTGCCCGGGATGGGCGCCAGGATGCGGATGTCGGTGGCGGCCAGCGCGTAGGCCAGGTCGTCCTTGAGCTGGGCCACCTTGGCCACCTTGATGCCGGGGGCCAGCCGGATCTCGTAGCGGGTGATGTGGGGGCCGGTGACCCGGCCGATGACCTTGGCCTCGATGCCGAAGTGACCCAGGGTCTCGAGCAGGGTCCGGGCCACCTGCTCCTGCCCGGCGGTGTCGGGCTTGGCCGCCTCGCCGGTGGATCGGGTCAAGAACCGGGTGCCGGGCAGCCGCCATTCAAAGTCGGGATCGTCGGTGACCGAGGCGCGGTAGCGGCCCTGGGGAGTGAGGTCCTCCGGGTCGACCGGCCGGGCCGGGCCGCCCCCCTCCCCCGCGGCGTCCTCGGCCTCCGCGTCCTCAGCCGCGTCAGGAGACGCGGAGTGGTCGATGGCATGCACCTCCGGCTCCCCCTCGGGCTCATCGAAGAACAGCGGCGCCGGCTCCTCCCCCTCCCCGGCCGCGGGCGTCGGCGGGGCCTCCACGTGGGTGGCCCGGACGACGAGCTCGGTGGTGTCGTCCTCAGGAGGCAGCAGTGGCTCAGGCGGCAGATCGTCCTCGCCCTCCAGCTCATCCGCGGCCACCCGGGAGGCGGTCGTCGACCGGCGCGCCGCCGCGGTGGCCGGGCGGCGGGCCATCGCGCCGCTCAGGGTGTCGGTGGACCGGCGGACCGCTCGCCCGGTGCCGACCACGCCGGCGCCGGTGGCCCGCACCACCCCGGCCAGGGTGGCCCCGGTGACCAGGATCAGCCCGGCCACCAACAGAAAGACGGCCAGGATGTCCGCCCCCAGGGAGGAGATGAGATGCGAGGTCGCCCAGAACTCGGCCTGACCGAGCACCCCCCCGCGGGACTCAAACAGTGCCGGGCGCCAGAAGTCGACCGCCGGCAGGGCGCCCGGGCCGATCCCCAGCGTCCCAGCGGCCAGCATCAGCGTGAGCGCCACCACCAGGCAGATGACCCCGGTGCGCAGCGGCCGCGCCGGCGGGCGGACCTCCCGCATCAGGATGAGGGCGCCGCCGGCGATCAGCGTGACCGGGACGATGTAACCCAGGGCACCGAGGACAAACCGGAACGCGCGCACGCCGCCGTTGCCCAGGGCACCGCCGGCCCACCCCAGGTAGGCCACCCCACCCAGGAACACCCCCACCGCGATCAGCGCCAGGGCGATGATGTCGACGTGATGAGGCTCCAGCACCACCGCGGGCAGCCGGGGCCGGCTCGCCAGCAGCGAGCGGCGCGCTCGGGCCCGCGGCGGCGTTCGGCGCTTGGGCTTGGACTTGGGCTTGGAACGGGTCTTGGTGGCGGCGGCCATCTCCGAATTGCCAGCTTCGACGGCGGGGCACGGCCTCCTGCCCCGGCCGGTGCCCCCGCCGGTCACCGGGACAGAGCAGGCCAACGGAGTTCTTATGGAGTCGGGAGTTCGGCCCCCGTACCATCCTCGTCGAGCAAATGGCCGATTTTGAGCGTTCCCCCCGGGTGCTGGTCGTCGAGGACGACGACGCCATCGCGCAGGTCCTGCAGCGCTCGCTGCGCATGGAGGGCTATGAGGTCCGGGTGGCCGGCGATGGGCCGGCGGCGCTGGACGCGGCCCATGCCTTCCTCCCGGACCTGGTGATCCTTGATCTGGGGTTGCCAGGGATGGACGGGATCGAGGTGGCCAAGCGCCTGCGCAGCCAGGATGCCGACGTGCCCATCCTGGTGCTCACCGCCCGCGACGCGGTGGAGTCCCGGGTGGAGGGGCTGGACTCCGGCGCTGACGACTACCTGGTCAAGCCGTTTGAGCGCCAGGAGCTGCTGGCGCGGCTGCGCGCTCTCCTGCGCCGGCGCCCGCCGCGCGGCCAGGCCAACCTGGCGGTCGGCGACCTCAAGCTCAATCCCGACACCCACGAGGTGATGCGCGGGGACCGCCACGTCGACCTCACCCAGCGGGAGTTCGAACTGCTGGAATACCTGATGCGAAATGAGCGGATTGTGATCTCCCGTCAGCGGCTCCTCGATGAGGTCTGGGGGTATGACCCGTTCTCCATGACGAACACCATTGAGGTGTTCGTGTCCAACCTACGACGGAAGCTGGAATCCGGTGGCGAGCCTCGGCTCCTCCATACGATCCGCGGCGCGGGCTACGTACTCCGCGTATAGGCGCGTCCCCATCCGGTGGCGCGTGGCCGGGGGCTCGGCGGCGCTGACGTTCGTGATCCTGGCCAGCTTTGCCGCGATCGTCGGCGTGCTCACCAACCGCCAGGTCCGCACCCAGTTTGACGACCAGCAGAACAACGCCGTGGAGCAGCTGTACTCAGAGCTCAACGGCAAGCTCTCGTTCACGGACAGCGCGTACCTGAACCTGGGCAAGGCCAAGGTCTCGCTCAACGATTTCGCCGGGTCCGACAACGCCCAGATCCGGATCTTCGACTCCAACGACGGCAACCTGCTCGGCACCCAGGAGGCGCTGAAGATCAAGGGCGCCAAGGCGCCGGTCACCTACGGCCTGTTCGCCTTCGCCCCACCCATCCAGAGCGGGTCCTATGAGGACTCCGGCTACCGGGTGCTCGTCCGCCAGCTCCCGGTCAAGCCGATCGGCACCGTGACCCTGGTCTACGCGGTGCCGTTGTCCACCGTCGACCACACCCTCAACCGCGTCGACGTGTTCCTGGCCCTCGGCGTCCTGGGCGGCACCATCCTGGCCCTGCTGGCCGGGTTGTTTGTCTCGGCCCGAGCGATGCGGCCGATTGTGGAGCTGACCAACGCGGCGTCGGAGATTGAGCGCACCCGCGACCCCAGCCTGCATGTTCCCCACCCGGAGGCCGAGGACGAGGTGGCCGAGCTGGCCCGCACCCTGGAGAGCATGCTCGCCTCCCTGGATGCCGCCCGCAACGACACGCAGGCCATGCTGGACCGCCAGCGCGAGTTTGTGGCCGATGCCTCCCATGAGCTGCGCACGCCGCTGACCAGCGTCCTGGCCAACCTGGAGCTGCTCACCGAGGAGCTCGGCGGCGAGCAGGCCGAGACCGCCGAGGCCGCGCTGCGCTCCACCCGGCGGATGCGGCGGCTGGTGGGCGACCTGCTGCTTCTGGCCCGGGCCGACGCCCGCCGGGTCCAGCCCCACCGTCCCACCGACCTGGCCGAGGTCATGGTCGAAGCCGCCTCCGAGCTGGGTCCGATGGCCGAGCGCCATGAGCTGTCGATCAACGCGGAGCCGGTGATCGTGGAGGGCGTCCGCGACGAGCTGCACCGCCTGATCCTCAACCTCCTGGAGAACGCGGTCCGGCACACGCCGCCGGGCACCCGCGTCGAAGCTTCCACCCGACCGGGCGAGGCTGAGGCGGTGATCATCGTGCAGGACGACGGCCCGGGGGTGCCCCCCCAGCTGGCCGGCCGGGTATTTGAGCGCTTCGTGCGGGGTGGCCGCGACGGCGGCCGGGGCTCCGGGCTGGGGCTGGCCATCGTCCGCTCGGTGGCCCACTCCCACGGCGGCACCGTCGTCCACGAGGTCCCGGAGGGCGGGCACGGCACGCGGTTCGTCATCCGCATCCCCACCGAGAGGCGGCCGGCGCCGGTGGCGGTCCCGGAGGTTGATCAGACTTCGACGACGACCGGGAGGACCATCGGCCGGCGCCGCAGCCGGTCGTAGACGAACGCGGCCAGGTCGTCGTGCAGGCGCTCCTGGAGCACGTCGATCTCCCGCGCGCCCTCCTGCGCCGCCGTGGTCAGCGAGCGCTCCACTTCGGCCCTGATGTCGTTGACCAGCTCGTCGGCCTGCTCGATGAACGGCACGCCCCGGAAGATGACCTCCGGAGGCACCACCGACTCACCGGTCTGCTCTGAGACGGTGGCCACCACGATAAAGATCCCGTCGCCGGACAGCATGCGCCGGTCGCGCAGAGCCACATCGGCCGGATCGCCGATGTCGACGCCGTCGACGAAGATCATGCCCGCCGGCTCGGGGTCGCCGAGCCGAGCCCCGGAGGCGTCGATCTCCACCGGCAGTCCATTCTCGGCCCGGAACACGGCGTCCGGGTGAATGCCGACGGCGTCGGCCAGCTGGGCGTGGAGGTGGATGCGCTTGTGGTCTCCGTGGATCGGCATCACGTAGCGGGGGCGCACCAGGTTGAGCATGAGCTTGAGCTCTTCGGCGAAACCGTGCCCGGAGGCATGAATCGGCGCCTCCCGCGGCGTGATCACCTGACAGCCGACGTGGTACAGGCGGTCGACGGTCTCGTTGACCGCCCGCTCGTTGCCCGGAATCGGTGTGGCTGAGAACACCACCGTGTCGCCACGGCGCAGACTGATCTGGCGGTGGTCGTTGTAGGCCATGCGGCGCAGCGCGGACAGCGGCTCGCCCTGGGACCCGGTCGACACCACCACCACCTTGTGGTCGGGCCAGTCCTCGACCTCATGGGGCTGGATCTGCATTCCCTCGGGGATCTCGATGTGCCCCAGGGAACGGCCGATGTTGACGTTCTTGCGCATCGACCGGCCGACCAGGGCCACCTTGCGGCCGAGGGCGGCGGCGGCGTCGACGACCTGCTGGACGCGGTGGATGTTGGAGGCGAAGCTGGTGACGATGATCCGCCCCTCGGCCCGGGAGAACACCTCCTCCAGGTGCGGGCCCACGCCGCGCTCCGAGGGCGAGAACCCCGGGCGGTCGGCGTTGGTGGAGTCGCCGCACAGCAGCAACACGCCCTCCGAGCCCAGCTCGGCCAGGCGCGACACGTCCGCGGGCGGACCGTCGACCGGCGTCTGATCGAACTTGTAATCGCCGGTCAGCAGCACGGTGCCCAGGTCGGTGCCCAGGGCCACCGCGCACGAGTCCGGGATGGAGTGGGTCATGTGGATGAGCTCCAGCTCAAACGGACCCAGGCTGACCGTCTCTCCCGTGGGCAGGTCGTCGATGTCGACGTCGCGCAGGTTGTGCTCGTCCAGCTTGGAGCGGGCCATGGCCACGGTGAGCGGGCCGCCGTACACCGGCAGGCCGCTTTCCGCGCCCAGCTCGCGCAGCACCCAGGGGAGCGCACCCAGATGATCCTCGTGCCCGTGGGTGATGACGATGGCCTCGATGTCGTCGGCCCGGTCACGCAGGTAGGAGAAGTCCGGCAGCACCAGGTCGATGCCGAGCATGTCCGCGGTGGGGAAACGCAGGCCGGTGTCGACGACGACGATCCGTCCCTCGTACTCCACCACCGTCATGTTCTTGCCGATCTCGCCCAGCCCCCCGAGCGGCAGGACGCGGAGTTTGCCGTTAGTCACGCGGCGTGGGCCAACATGCCGTGGCGCTCAAGCATCGCGCGCATCACCGCGAGCTCAGCCTCATCGAGCTCCACGTACGGCAGGCGGGGCTTTCCGACGGGAACGCCGACCAGGTTCAGGGCGGCCTTCAAGCTGCAGGCGGCAGGGGCGATCGCCATGTCCCGGTACACGTCGCTCAACGAGGCCTCGATCGCCCGGCGGTGCTCCGGCTCATCGACCATGCGGTGCATTTCGGTGCCGAAGATGTGGCTGCCGGTGAGGATGCCCCCCGGCTCGCCCAGGTCGAGCACGTCCGCGAGCATGTCGTCGTTGCCCGCGTAGATGACCATGCCGTCGACCTTGGCCAGGTTGGCCGGATTGGCCTGCTTGACCCCGGCGATGTGGTCAAGCTGGGCGAGCTCGGCGAGCAGGTCGTTGGGCATGTCCGACCCGGTCCGCTGCGGGATGTTGTACAGCAGGATCGGCAGGTTGGTGGCGCGCACCACCTCGCGGAAGTGGGCGACGATGCCCCGCCGGCTCGGACGGTTGTAGTACGGGTTGACGTGCAGGAGCGCGTCGGCGCCGATCGCCGTCGCCCGCTCGGTGAGCATGACCGCGTGGCGGGTGTCGTTGGAGCCCACGCCGGCGATGACGGGACAGGTGCCGCGCATCTCCCGGACGGCCAGCTCGATCACGCCCAGGTGCTCGTCGTCGTCCAGGGTGGCCGACTCCCCGGTGGTGCCGCATACCACCAGTCCGTCGGAGCCGTGGTCGACGAGGTGGTGCATGAGCCGGACCGCGGCCTCCTCGTCGACGTTCCCACGCTCGTCGAATGGGGTGACCATGGCCGTCAGAATGGCGCCCAGGTTCAAGTCCATCTCGACCATTATCGCAGGGGTCCGCGAACGGCGTTTTAGGACGAGGCCTTGGCCGGGGCCGACGGCTTCGCCGTGGGATCCAGGAGTCGCTCGTAGACGCGCCAGCGCTTGACCAGGCGCCCCCCCATGGCCTCCAGGCCGCGGTTCATGGAGGTGTTGACCTCCAGGATGAAGCTGGCCTCCCCCTGCTTCTGGCGGCTGCGGGCGGCCGTGTCGAAGTGCTCCAGGTACAGGGCGGCGGCGACGCCGGTGTGCTGATACTCGGGGAGCACGCCGAGGAATCCGACCCGGACGCGATCGATGATCCGCCCCCGGTTGAGGTAGTACCACCAGCCGAGCGGCAGCAGCCGGCCCTGCATCTTCTTGTAGATCTGGTGGATATCCGGGATGGTGATCGCCATGGCGATCGTCTGACCGTCCTGCTCGGCGATCATGAACCACTCCCGGGAGTAGACGAGCTGCATGTCGATCGCATACGCGTCGAGATCGGCCTTGGCGTACGGCACGAAGCCCCAGTTGTGGGACCAGGCGGCGTTGTAGACCTCGGCGAACTCGTCCATTTCCCGCCGCAGGTGGCGCCGCTCCATCTTGCGGATGGTGATGCCGTGGCGGGTGCGGGCCCGCTCGGCGATCCGCGGCAGGATGGGGTTGAGGTGCTCCCGATCGTTGATCGACAGGTCCCAGCCGAACAGGTCCATGGCCTTGATCAGCCCGGCGCGCTCGTAGTAGGCCGCGTAGTACGGCGGGTTCCACGGCTCCCGGATGAGCGGCTCGCGGTCAAAGCCTTCGATCAGGACCCCGGCCTCGTCGTTGATCTGGAAGTTCATGGGGCCGACCATGCGGTCGCAACCGTGCGAGCGGCACCAGGCCTCGGCGGCGGCGAGCAGCGCGTCGACCACCTCCTGGTCCTCCTCAAACTCCAGGAAGCCGAACATGCCCCAGCGGCTGGCGTGGTACTGGTTGAAGTTGAAGTCGATCTGGGCGGTGATCCGGCCGACCACCCGGCCGGCGCGCCGGGCCAGGAAGTACGCGGCTTCACCGTGGGTGAAGAACGCATTCAGCCGGCGCGTCAGGAACATGTAGCGCTCCAGCTTGAGCGGGGGGATCCAGGACGTGCCGGCGTGCAGCCGGAATGGGAGGGCGACGAACTCCACCAGGTCGTGGCGGCCGCGCACGGGACTAATCTCGACTGACATGCGCGGGCAACCGTACCGGAGGCGCGGGCGATGAGGGCCCCCGCCCTGGATCACGTCCAGGTGGCGGCGCCGCCGGGATGCGAGGACGCGGCCCGCCGGTTCTACGGGGAGCTGCTGGGGCTGGCCGAGGCGGAGAAGCCGGGGGCCCTGGCCGGGCGCGGCGGGGTGTGGTTCGGCTCACTCCACGTCGGGGTCACCGACACGTTCACGCCGGCGACCAAGGCCCACCCGGCGCTGCGAGTGGACCGGGAGCACCTCCATCAGCTGGCGGCCCGTCTGGAGCGCGCGGGCGCCCCGGTCACCTGGGATGACGACCTGCCGGGGTACGCCCGCTTCTACACCGCCGATCCGTGGGGCAATCGTCTGGAGCTGCTGGCGGTCGACGCCGGCGACAAATCCGGTCTGTGAGCCCAGGATTGTCGCCGGCGTGGCGAACTCAGGCCGCCTTGGGCAGATCCGGCGCGCTCTCCTCGCCCTTGCCGCGGTACAGCGGGCCCTGATACGGACCCGGCTTGGGCCGGGACTTGCCGCCCGGGAAGGCCAGGCGGAGGATGGTGCGCTGGACCATGCCCAGCTGCTGGTGAAACGGCCCGCTGTTGTACGGGAGGCCGTAGCGCTCGCAGATCTCGCGCACCTTGGGGGCGATCTCCCCGTACCGGGTGCTCGGCATGTCCGGGTACAGGTGGTGCTCGACCTGATAGCCGAGGTTGCCGCTGATCACGTGGAACATCGGGCCGCCGTCGATGTTGGCGGCGCCTACCAGCTGGCGGACGTACCAGGCCCCGCGGGTCTCATTCTCGGTCTCCTCCGCGGTGAACGTGTAGGTCTGATCCGGGAAGTGGCCGCAGAAGATGATGGCGTAGGACCAGACGTTGCGGATCAGGTTGGCGACCACGTTGGCGGTCAGCGTCCGCATGAACGGCTCCCGGAAGGAACGGCGGTCGATCAACTGGGAGAGCAGGCTGTCCTGCCCGGTCTGGCGCGCCACCCGGCGAGCGGCCCGCCGGGCCCGGCGCCCGACGCCGGCCGCCCGGCTCTCATCATGGCGGCGGGCGGCCAGCACGCCGGCCTCGATGCCGGTCATGATCAGGCCGCTGAGCACCGGCCAGGCGATGTAGTCCTTGGTGATCTGGGTCCGGGCCTTGCCGGCGATCCCCTTCAGCTCTGCGCGGAGCTGCTTGACGTCCTTCTCGCCGGCCCGGATGGCGGTGAAGTTCAGGTCATGGACGGCCACCCCCCACTCAAACAACAGGGCTAGCAGGATGTTGTAGACCGGCTGGAGCAGGTAGACGGGGTGCCAGGACTGAGCCGGGTCGATCCGCATGATTTCGTAGCCGAGGTCCCGGTCCTTGCCGATGATGTTGGTGTATGTGTGATGGATGAAGTTGTGGGAGTGCCGCCAGGCCTCGGCGGTGGAAGCGGTGTCCCAGTCCCAGGCCCGGGAGTTGATCACCGGATCGTTCATCCAGTCCCATTGGCCGTGGAGCACGTTATGGCCGATCTCCATGTTCTCCAGGATCTTGGCCAGCCCCAGGGTGCCGGCCCCCAGGATCCACGGGATCCGCCAGCGAGAGGCCACCAGCTCGGCGCGTCCGATCAGCGCCAGCCGCCGCTGGAACGCGATCATGGAGCGGATGTAGCGGGCATCCCGGTCGCCGAGGTCGGATTTGACCTGCTCATGGAGCTGGTCGAACTCCCGGCCGATCTCCTCGATCTGCTCCGGGGTCAGGCGATGCAGCGGATTGTCGGACTCGTGGATGTCCGGCGTCCGGGTCGGCCCGGCGCCGTTCTGGACAGCGGTGGTCATGAATGCTCCTCCTGGATGGCTCGCTTACAGCTCGATCTCTACCGGCCCCTCAGGGGCGCTGATGCAGGTACGGATGACCTCTCCCTCCTCGCCGTAGACCTTCCCGTTACGCAGGTCGCGCACGCGGCCGGCCCGCAGCTCCCCGACGCAGGTGTGGCAGATACCCTCGCGGCAGCCGTACGGCAGGTCCAATCCGGCCTCCTCGCCGGCCACCAGGATCGGCTGGCTGCCGTCTGACTCGGCCTCGGCGTCCGATTTGAGAAACCGGATCGTGCCGCCCGCGCCCTCCTCGCCGTCCCTGAGCCCCAGCTTGGGCTGGAAGCGCTCCATGTGGATGTGGTCCGGGATGCCGGCCGCCTCATAGGCGGCGGCGAACGCGTCGAGCATCTCGTTTGGTCCGGAGATGTACGTGTCTCGTTCCCGCCAGTCCGGGCACAGCCGGTCCAGGTCCTCAGGACCCATCCGGCCCTTCTCGCCGGTGTGCTGCTCATGCAGGAGGAAGCGATCATGGCGGGCGGCCACGTCGCGCAGCTCGTCGCCGAAGATCACCTCGTCGGCGTGGCGAGCGGAGTGCAGGAGCACGGCATCGTCGAGCTCGCCGCTCTGATCCAGGTGGCGCAGCATGCTCATGATCGGCGTGATCCCGCTGCCGGCGCTGATGAACAGCAGCCGGTCGGGAAGCTCGTCCGGGAGAATGAACTCGCCCTCCACCCCACCCAGCGAGACGATCGTTCCGGGGCGCCCGCGCCGGACCAGATACGGCGACACCTTGCCCTCGTCGACGTTCTTGACCGTGATGCTGATCAGGCCGTCGGGACGCTGGGGGTCGGAGGTCAGCGAATACGCGCGCCAATGGCGCACGCCCTCAATGTCCAGTCCGATCCGCAGATACTGGCCGGGCTGGTGGCCGCCCCACCGGTACCCGGGCTTGATCAGGACGGTGGCGGCGTCCCGGGTCTCGCGGTTGATCTCCTCAATCCGGCCCCGCAGCTCCCGGGTCGACCACAGCGGGTTGATCAGCTCCAGGTAGTCGTCGACCAGCAGCGGCGAGCTGAACGACGCCAGCGCGTCGAGGACCCGTCGCTGGATGGGGTGGATGTTGGGTCTGGCTCCTCGTTCGGGCATTTCTCCTACTCATGAGTAATATCCAATTGGGTAGATTCCTACACGGGTTGTCGCAACGTGAGGCCACAACTCCCGGGCGGGGAACCGGCGCGCAGGCGCGTGCCGGCACCCAGGGCATGCCGCGCTCGCTGCGCGAGCAACTCATCCTGCGCGTGGCCGGCCAGGTGTTCGCCGAGGGTGGCTATGACCGGGCGTCCATGGACCACATCGCCGAACTCGCCGGCGTTTCCAAGCCGATGCTCTACGCCTACTTCGGCTCCAAGGAGGGTCTGTACGTCGCCTACATCGAGCGCACCGGCGGGGAGCTGGTGAGCCGACTGGTCTCCGCTGACGGGACCGGCGGGACCCCGTCCCCGCCCTCCCGGCTGCGGGCCGTGATCGACGAATTCCTGGCCTTTGTGGAGGAGCATCGGGACGGGTGGACCGTACTGTTTCGGGAGCTCACCGCGCGCCAGCCGATCGCCGACCAGGTCGCCCAGTTGCGCGCCCAGATCGTGGGCGAGGTTCGGCGGATGCTGGAGGGCGCTCCGGAGGACGGCGGCGGCGCCGGCTGGTCCGGACTGAGGCCGCCGGCGTCAGAGGGCGTCGCCGAGGCGGTCGTCGGCGCCGGCGAGGCGCTGGCCAACTGGTGGCTGACCAAGCCCGAGGTCCCGCGCCAGGATGTCACCGACTGGTATGTGGGGCTGACCCGGGCGGCGATCGCCGCCGCCAACCGGCCCCCCGGGTAGCCCCGGCCGGGTCAGCGGCGGGTGACCGGGCTGACGACGTCCAGGCGCCCGGTGAGGCCGGCCAGGTCAAGCAGCCGCCGGACCGGACGGGAGCCCGGGGTGATGGCGACGCGGACGCCGGGTCGCTCGGCCAGAGCGAGCGAGACGATCGGTCGCAGGCCGCTCATGTCGACGAAGTCGACGCGCTCCAGGTCGAGGACGACCGTGCGGGCGTGACGCACCGCGGAGCGCGACAGCCCCTGCTCCAGCGCCCGCGCCGTCGCCAGATCAAGCTCTCCGTCGATGAATACGGTCGTCTGGTCACCGCGGGTCGTTATGCAGAGATCAAAGATGGACGGGATTTTCCCGGGGGCGGCCGGGCCCGTCCATCCTCAAAATTCAGGATCGACGTCCAAATCCAGACTGATCTCGCCGGCGCGCAGACCGAGGGCGATGGCGTGGGCGCGATTGCGGGCGCCGAGCTTCTCCAGGCAGTGGCGGACGTGGGTCTCGACTGTCGATGGCGAGACACCGAGAGCCGAGGCGATCCAGTTGGTGCCCATCCCCATCGCCACCAGGCCGAGCACCTCGCGCTCCCGCTCGGTCAACAGGGAGCGCTCGCCTGGCGGGCGCTCCGGCTCCAATTCCACGCCGCCGGCCGGGAAGAGCAGGATCGACAGGTGCCGCCCCGGCTCGATGTTGGCGGTGGCGCTGTACTCGACCCGCAGCCGGGGGCCGTCAGGCATCAGCAGCTCAAACGTCCCGCGCTGGGTCCCCTCCTCGATGAACGCGCGCCACAGCGCGTCCAGCTGTCCGCGCGTCTCCACGGGGGTCAGGTCATCGACGCGGCGGGTGAGAATTTCGGACTCCGGCAGCCGGAGCAGCAGGCAGGCGGCCGGGTTGGCCGCCACGTAATACCGGTCGTCGCCGGCGACCACCATGGGCACGAGGCTGAGACGAAACGAGCCTCCTGGCCAGGCCGCCATCGGCGTCAGGAGAGGAGCTTCTCCAGCCCCACCACCGGTGAGTCGGTGAGCGTGCCCACCCGGCGTACCGCCAGCAGCACGCCCGGCATGAACGACTCCCGGTCGATTGAGTCGTGGCGGATGGTCAGCGTCTGACCGACATCCCCCAGGATGACCTCCTGGTGGGCGACGAGCCCCGGAAGGCGCACCGAGTGAATCGGGATCTCCGGGCCACCCCCGGAGGCGTGGCGCATGAGCTCGGCGGTGCGGGCGGCGGTGCCGCTCGGCCGGTCGAGCTTGCCGTCGTGGTGAAGTTCGATGATCTCGGCGCGGGCCATATGGCGAGCCGCATCGGCGGCGAACTGCATCATGAGCACGGCGCCGATGGCGAAGTTGGGGGCCACGAAGATGTTGGCCGGGCAGGAGCGCAGCTCGTCGAGCGCAGCCGGGTCAAAGCCGGTGGTCCCGATGACGACGTGGACGCCGGCGTGGGCCGCCTCCCGGGCGTTGGCCAGTGCCGTGTCCGGGACCGTGAAGTCGACGAGCACATCCGGCTCGGCGGCGAGGGTATCGGCCACCGACGTGTCCAGCTGCGGGTCGGCGCGACCGACCAGTTCCATGTCCTCGGCGCCGGTCACCGCCCGGCAGACGGTCTCCCCCATGCGGCCGGCGGCCCCGGCCACCACCACCCGGATCGGCTCGGCCACCTGACGTCAGCTCCCGCCGGCCGAGGTGGGGGCGAACACGGGCGCCACGGCGGCCAGACCGGCGTCAAAGCGCTCGCGGTCGGGGCCGATCCCGGCGGCCGACAGGCGCTCGGGGTCCCACAGCTGATCCACCAGCGCCGCCAGATCATTGAGACTGACGGCGTCGATGTGGGCCACCACCTCGTCGATCGGCATCAGCGGCGCTCCCGCCAGCGTCTCGGATCCCAGCCGGTTCATGCGCGCGCCGGTCGACTCCAGGGCCAGGACCACGCGGCCCTTGAGGTTCTCCTTGGCCCGCAGCAACTCCTCGGCCGTCGCCGGCTCCGAGCGCAGCCGGCGCAGCTCGGTACCGACCACCGACATCGCCTCCACCAGGTTGTCGGCCCGGGTCCCGACGTACAGGCCGATCTGGCCGGTGTCCTGGTAGGCGCTGGTGAACGAGTAGACCGAATAGGCCAGACCGCGCTGCTCGCGCACCTCCTGAAACAGCCGGGAGGACGAGGTGCCGCCGAGGATGGTGTCCAGTACCCGGAGGGCAAACCGCCGCTCGTCATGGCGTGACAATCCCACCGCGCCCAGGCAGACGTGGTACTGCTCGGTGTCCTTGCGCTCAAACCGGCGGCCGGACGCGGCCGGCAGCCGCGGCGGGTGCCGGTGGGCGATCGCCCCCGCGCTCCCGTTGGACGGGGCGCCGGTCCGGTCCCGGGCCAGGGCCACCAGGTGGTCATGATCGACCGCCCCGGCGGCCGCGATGACGATGTTGCTCGGGTGATAGCGGGCGCGGTGAAAGCCGGCGATCTGGTCCGGCGGGGTGCCGGAGATGACGCTGGCCCGGCCGATGATGGCCCGTCCCAGCGGGTCGTTGCCGAACACCGCCTCCCCCACCATGTCAAACACCTTCTCCTGGGGATCGTCCTCGTACATGGCGATCTCCTCCAGGATCACCTCGCGCTCGGAGTCGATCTCGCGCAGGGCCGGACGGAACACCATGTCGGCCATCACGTCGAAGGCGTCGTCGAGGTGCTCGTCGATCACGCGGGCGTAGACCGATGTCGTCTCCTTGCCGGTGCCGGCGTTGAGCTCGGCACCCATGGCGTCGAAGATCTGGTCGATCTGCAGCGACTCGTACTTGGCCGTCCCCTTGAACAGCAGGTGCTCAAGCAGGTGGGAGAGCCCGGCCTGCTCGTCGGACTCAAACCGCGAGCCCGTGCCGATCCAGAAGCCGATGGAGACGGATCGGACGGAGGGCATCGCCTCCGTCACGATCCGGACGCCCGAGTCGAGCGTCGTCAGCCGATGCTGTTCCTCCACTAGGCGCTAGGAGCGGGGACGATCCGGGTCGCGGTCGCGCACCCGGCCCCGGTCGCGATCGCGGTCAGGTCGGTCTCGGTCTCGGTCACGACCACCGCGGCCACGGTCTCGGCCGCCGTCGCGCCCGCCGCGCTCACTGCGCTCGCGCCGTTGCCCGCCGTTCTCGGCGGCGGCGATCGCCTGGAGCTCCTCCGGGTTCTTGCCCTGGATCTCCGGGTCCTCGGCCAGCCGCAGGCCGATGCGGCCGCGCTCCCGGTCGACCTCCACCACCTTGACCGACACCTCGTCGCCCTTGTTGAGGACCTCCTCGACGGTGGCGATGCGCCGGCCCGGCGCCACGTTGGAGATGTGGAGCAGACCGTCGGTGCCCTTCGACAGCTCCACGAACGCGCCGAACGTGGTCGTCTTGACCACCTTGCCGGTGAACTCGTCGCCGATCTCCACCTCCTTGGTCATGGCCCGGATGCGATCGACCAGCTGATCGCCGCGCTCGCGATCGGCGGCGTAGACGAGGACCATGCCCTCGTCGTTGACGTCGATCTGGGACTCGAACTCCTCCTGCAGCGACCGGATGGTCTCGCCACCCTTGCCGATCAGGAGCCCGATCTTCTCCGGGTCGATCTGGATGGAGGCGATCCCGGGGGCGTACTTGGACAGCTCGGAGCGGGGCGTGTCGATGACCTCGCCCATCTTGCCCAGGATGAACTCCCGGGCGGCGCGGGCCTGGGTCAGGGCGTCGCGCATGATCTCAAACGTGACCCCGGTGATCTTGATGTCCATCTGCAGGGCGGTGATGCCGTCCTGCGTGCCGGCCACCTTGAAGTCCATGTCGCCGAGATGGTCCTCGACGCCGGCGATGTCGGTGAGGATGATGTAGTCGTCACCCTCCTTGATCAGGCCCATGGCAATGCCCGCCACCGGCGCCTTGATCGGCACGCCGGCGTCCATCAGCGACAGGGTCGAACCGCACACGCTGGCCATCGAACTGGAGCCGTTGGACTCCAGGATGTCCGAGACCACGCGGATGGTGTACGGGAAGTCCTCCTGGGTGGGAATGACCGGGACGAGCGCCCGCTCGGCCAGGGCGCCGTGACCGATGTCACGCCGCTTGGGACCGCGCATGAAGCCGGCCTCACCCACGCTGAACGGCGGGAAGTTGTAGTGGTGGAAGTAACGCTTGGTCGTCTCCAGGCCGAGCGTGTCCAGGCGCATCTCCTCCCGGGTGGTCCCCAGCGCCACGACGCTGAACGCCTGGGTCTGGCCGCGGGTGAACAGGGCCGAGCCGTGGGTGCGGGGCGCTACGTCGATCTCGATTGAGATCGGCCGGATCTCATCGGAGGTGCGGCCGTCCGGACGCTTCTTCTGGACGGCGATGCGCTCGCGGATCAGCGTCTTCTCCAGCGCCTCGAACGCCCGGAGGGCGTTGGACCGGTACTCCGCGTAGGTCTCGGACTCCGGATCACCGGAGTACTGCTCCAAGATCTCCTCCATGACGTGCACGGTCGCGGCCTGTCGCTCCAGCTTGTCGACCACCGAGGTGGCCTGGTCCAGAGCCTCGCCGTGGGAGGACTTGATCTGCTCGTAAAGCTCCGGGTGGACCTGCGGGACCTCCACCTCAAGCTTCGGCTTGCCCACCTTCTCGGCGAGCTCGCGCTGGGCGGCACACAGCTTCTTGATGTTGTCATGCGCGATGTCAAGCGCGTCGAGGATCTCGGCCTCCGGGATCTCGTTGGCCCCGGCCTCCACCATGAGGATCGCGTCCTCGGTGCCGGCGACGATGAGGTCGAGATCGGTGTGCTCCAGCAGGTCCTCCTCGTCGGGATTGACGACGAAGTTGCCGTCGATCTTGCCGACGCGGACGGCGGCCATCGGCCCCGGGAACGGGACGTGGGAGACCATCAGGGCAGCCGAGGCCCCGTTCATGGCCAGGATGTCGTACGGGTTGACGTGATCAACCGACATCGGCAGGGCGACGAGCTGCGTCTCATACCGCCACCCCTTGGGGAACAGCGGACGGATGGGGCGGTCGATCAGCCGCGCGGTGAGCGTGGCCTTCTCCCCGGCGCGACCCTCGCGCTTGAAGAACGAGCCGGGAATCTTCCCGGCGGCATACATGCGCTCCTCCACGTCAACGGTGAGGGGGAGGAAGTCCACGTCCCGGAGATTGCCCGCGGTCGCGGTACACAGGACCATGGTGTCGCCCGCGCGGACGACGACGGCGCCGGAGGCCTGCTTGGCCAGCTTCCCGGTCTCGAACGAGATCTCCTTACCTTCGATCTCGACGGACACGCGCGAAACGGCGTCAGACATATTCAATTCCCTTCTGCTCCGCCCTTCGGTCGGCGGATTCTTCGTTTCTCTCTTATTCGTTCCGAACGCCCAAGGATGCTAGCGGCAAATTAAGCGGACTACGCGGTCCGGTTGTGGTACGGTAAGCGGACCGATAGGTCCACATCCGTCCTCTGAAACCCGGATAAGGAGCCCGCATGAGCGACGCCATCACCGCCGGATCCCGCAGTCGCGCCGACCGAATCAGCTCCGTCAACCCATGGTTGGTGCTGGTGATCGCCTGCCTGGCCCAGTTCATGGTGGTGCTCGATGCCTCGGTGGTCAACATCGCGCTGCCCTCGGTGCAGCGCGGCCTGCACTTCTCCACCGCCAACCTTCAGTGGATCGTCAACGCCTACACGCTGGTGTTCGGCGGCTTCCTCCTGCTGGGGGGCCGGGCCGCCGACCTGCTCGGCCGCAAGCGACTGTTCGTCGCCGGGGTGGTGCTGTTCTCGGCGGCCTCGCTGCTCAACGGTCTGGCCCAGACATCCGGGATGCTGATCATCGGCCGCGGCCTCCAGGGGCTGGGCGGCGCGCTCGTCTCGCCGGCGGCGCTGTCGATCGTGACCACCACGTTCACCGACGGCACCCAGCGGACCCGCGCCCTCGGCGTCTGGAGTGCCATCGCGGCCAGCGGCGCCGCCGTGGGGCTGCTGGTGGGCGGCGTGCTCACCGACGTCGCCTCCTGGCGCTGGGTGTTCTTCGTCAACGTGCCGGTGGGTGTGGCCACCGTCATTCTGGCGGTCCGCTACGTCGCCGAGTCGCGGCTGGAGGGCATCCACCGGGCTTTCGATGTGGCCGGCGCGGTCACCGTGACCGGCGGCCTGGTGATCCTGGTCTACGCGATCGTCAAGGCCCAGTCCTACGGCTGGGGCTCGACCCGCACGCTTGGCCTGGGCGTGCTGGCGTTCGCCCTGCTCGCCGCCTTTGTGGTGATTGAGCGCCGCAGCCGCGCCCCGCTGGTACGCCTGAGCATCTTCCGCATCCGCGCGCTGACGGTGGCCGACACGGTGTTGCTCCTGGTGGCCTCGGGGATGTTCGGGATGTTCTTCTTCGCCTCGCTGTACGTGCAGGAGATCCTCGGCTACAGCCCGTTGCGGGCGGGGCTGGCCTTTCTGCCGGCCACCGGCGGGATCATGATCGGCGCCGGTCTGGCCCAGACGCTGGTGCGGCGGATCGGTGTGCGCAACGTCGGCGCGGTGGGCACCGCCATCGGTGCCGTGGGCATGCTGATCCTGACCCAGCTGCCGGTGCATGGCAGCTATGCCGGCAACGTGCTCGTCGGGCTGCTGCCGATCAGCATCGGCCTGGGGCTGGCGTTCGTGCCGATCACGCTGCTCGGCACCAGCGGCGTCAGCCGGGAAGACTCCGGCCTGGCCTCCGGACTGTTCAATACCGCCCAGCAGGTCGGCGGCTCACTGGGCCTGGCCATCCTGTCGACGCTGGCCGCCAGCCAGACGGTGAACGTCCTGCACGGGACCGGCGGGGTGGCGGAGCTGGCCGCCCGCGTCTCCGGCTATCACGTCGCCTTCCTGGCCGCCGGGATCATGCTGGCGGTCGGCGCGGTGCTGCTGACGTTCGGCCTGCGACGCCAGGACATCCGCGAGGTGGAGCAGGCGATCCAAACCTCGGGAGCGGCGGCGGTGGCCGCCGTCTGAGGACCCGTCCGGATGGTGACGATCCGTGACCTCTGAGCCGGTGACCGGTGCAGGGATCCCTGAGAACGGGGACAATGTACCCATCATGGCCGAGGTCACGGGCCGCACCAGGCGTGCTGACGCCGAGCGCAACCGGCGCCGGCTCATCGACGCCGCCACCGAAATGTTCTGCGAGCGGGGCCTGGACGTCGGGGTAGGCGACATCGCCCAGCAGGCCGGTGTGGGCCGCGGCACCCTGTTTCGCAACTTCCCCACCAAGGATCACCTCATCGCCGCCATCGTGGTGGAGCGGATCAACGAGTCGATCGAGCGCGGCCGGGCGGCGCTGGAGGCCGAGGATCCCGGCGAGGCGCTGTTTGACCTGATCGACCAGACGGTCATCCGCTCCCCCTCAGACCGGACCCTGTTTGAGGCACTGGCCGACACCTGGATGGCCAATGAGGAGATCCGGGCCGCGCATACCGAGATGCTGGCGGTGCTGGAGGCGCTGCTGCGCCGCGCCCAGGATGAGGGTCTCGTCCGCCCGGATGTCAGCGCGGTCGACGTGCTGATGATGATCAAGGGCGTCTGTGAGTCGGTGCGCTCCTTCCAGCACGTCAACCCCGATGTGGCCCTGCGCCAGCTGGACCTGGTCCGGTCCGCTCTCGGCCCGCCCGGGGAAGAGCGGCCGCTGCGGGGACACCAGCCGACGATCGAGGACCTGGAGCAGGCCAAGGCGGCGAGCTAACCCGTCTCCAGCGCGTCGATGTCGATCCGCGCCGCGCCCGCCCCCTCCTCCCACACAAACAGCGTCGGCGTGGTTACCACCCCGCCTCGGACCCCGGACCGAAAGTCACGCTGGACCCGGTCCCGGACCGCGTCACCGCGGCGGTCGGCGTCAAACCGGTCCAGGTCCAGGCCGAGCTGCTCGGCCCGGGCCCACAGATGCGGGTCCTCCAGCCGGGCCTGGTCGGCGAACAGGGAGTCGTGCAGCTCCCAGAAGCGCCCCTGAAGGCCGGCGGCCTCGGCGGCGCAGGCGGCCGGCCAGGCGCGGGGATGGCTGGAGCGCACCGGGAAGTGGCGGAAGACGACGGGCAGCGCCAGCCGGTCCAGCCGGAAGTGCAGGACGGCGCAGAAAGGGCACTCAAAGTCAGCGTAGACGATGACCAGCGGCTCACCCCGGCCGCGGACGTGATCGTCATCCCCGGGCGCGGGGACAGGAGCCGAACCGAGGTCCGCGCTCAGCGCGCCAGCGCGTCGAAGATGAGGTTGGCGCCGGGCAGATCGCCGGGCGACGGGGCCTGGTAGCTCCACTGCACGACGTTGTCCGGGCCCACGATGATCAGCGCCCGCTGGGGAAACCCGCCCTCGTGCAGGACGCCGAAGGCCCGGCAGGCCGTCCCCTTGGGCTCGAAGTCAGAGAGCTGCTCGATGCTGACTCCCAGCTTCTCCTGAAACGCCGTCTGTGAGTAGGTGGCGTCGCAGGACACGGCATACATGGTGGCCCCGCGCTCCCGGAGATCGCCCAGAACCTCCTCGTAGAGATTGAGCTGGTCGGTGCACACCGGGCTGAACGCGAACGGGTAGAAGACGAGCACCGTCGTCTTCCCCTCCAGGTCGGCACGGGTGAAGTCGGTCCCGTCCCCGCGCTTGAGCGTGAACTCAGGGACAGGCGTCCCGGCTTCGATCACCGACGCAGACCGAGCTCGCGGA
Organism: uncultured Solirubrobacteraceae bacterium; assembly: GCA_963753235.1. GTDB lineage: Bacteria > Actinomycetota > Thermoleophilia > Solirubrobacterales > Solirubrobacteraceae > Palsa-465. The sequence goes on from CAVWBJ010000005.1 coordinate 352,197, forward strand.
TCAGCGAGCGGTACCGCTCCAGGTCCTCCCGCTGCAGGTAGTTGAGGAAGCGGCGCCGACGGCCGACGAGCATCAGCAGCCCCCGGCGCGAGTGGTGGTCCTTGCCGTGGGTGCGCAGGTGGTCGGTCAGCTGGTTGATGCGCTCGGTGAGCAGCGCCACCTGGACCTCGGTCTTGCCGGTGTCGGTGGAACTCTCGCCGAACTTCTCGATCAGCTCCTGCTTGCGTTCCTGGGTCAGAGTCATGCGGCCGGTGAGGCTAGCAGAGCCCGTCACCCACACCGCCGCCGGGTCTGCTCGACATCGCGGCCCATCTGCTCCACCAGGGCCTCGGCGGTGTCGAACCGCAGCTCGCCCCGCAGGCGGGAGAGGAAGTCGATGCGCAGGGTCTGACCGTACAGGTCGACCTCGCGGTCGATCAGGTAGGCCTCCACCAGCACCGCCTGCCCGGTCCCGAACGTGGGCCGCACCCCCACGCTGACCGCGGCGCAGGTACCATCGGCGCGGGCCGCGTAGACCCCGTGGCCGGGGCAGACCAGCGCTTCATCGGGGACGAGGTTGGCGGTCGGATAGCCGAGCTCGCGCCCGCGCCGGTCCCCGGGCACCACCTCGCCCCGCAGCTGAAACGGCGCGCCCAGGAAGTGGCTGGCCTCCTCGACCTCGCCGGCGGTCACCAGACCGCGGATCCGGCTGGAGGAGACCACCTCGCCATCGACCTCCACCAGCGGCACCACGCGGGTCTCAAACCGGGGATCGGCGGCCAGCATGGCGGTGTTCCCGGTGGCCCGGTGGCCGAAGTGGAAGTTCTCGCCCACCGAAACATCGGTCGCCCGCAGCTTCTCCACCAGGACGTGGTCGATGAAGTCCTGGGGGCTCTGGGCGGCGAAATGGTCGTCGAACTCGATGATCACCAGCTCCTGCACCCCCAGTGCGGCGATCAGCTCGACGCGCGCGTCAAAGCTCGTCAGCAGCCGGGGCGCCGCCTCCGGGCGCACCACCGCCAGCGGGTGGGGCTCAAACGTGAGCACGGTGTCGCTGCCGGCGATCACCTCCCGGTGGCCGATGTGCACGCCGTCAAACTCGCCCACGGCCACGCGCCGAGGACGAGGCTGGGCATCGCTCAGCTTCGTCACCTGCATGGCGCGAAGCGTATTGGGAGTGGCGCCCGGACCCGGTTCCGAGTCGAGCCTCACCCGCGGAATCCCACCACCGGTCGCAGGTGACCGGTGTCCGGCTCCGGCTGGGCCAGGGCGATCAGACCGGTCTCGTCGGTGAGCCGGACGGTGGATCCGGGCGCCACCGCTCCGGGGGCCAGCGGCACTCGGGCCCCGTGGGCGGCCCGCCGCGCGGCCTCCCCGGTCAGCCGTATCTCGGCCAGAAACGCCAACGCCGTCCCCAGGTCCACCGGGCGGTCCGGGTCAGCATCGGCGACATCGAAGTCACCGATCCGCGTCCGCCGCAGCGCCTCGCAATAGGCGTCGCCGAGGTCGGCGACCAGGCTGCGCACGTAGGTGCCGGCCGAGCATTCGATGACAAAGCCCCGCCGGTCGCCCTCATGCCACAGCTGCTCGAACCGGTACACCTCCACCTCTCGCTCGGCCAGGTCCGGGGCGGTGCCGGCCCGCGCCAGCTCATAGGCCCGGCGTCCGCCGACCTTGACCGCCGAATAGGCGGGCGGCCGCTGGCGGACCCGGCCCCCAGGGAGAGCCAGATCGCCGGTCGGCACCTGCCCGGTCTCCACGATCGTCCCCTCCGGGTCGCCGGTGGTGGACACCGCACCGAACCGGGCCACGGTCTCGTAGCGCTTGGGCAGTCGCATCAGGAAGCGCTGGGCCCGGGTGGCGCGGCCGACGAGCACCAGCAGCAGCCCGGTGGCGAACGGGTCCAGCGTGCCGGCGTGGCCCACCTTCGTCTTGCGGGGCAGCGTCCGCCGCACCCGGGCCACCACGTCATGCGAGGTGATGCCCGGGGGCTTGTCGTAGAGCAGGACGTAGTCCCGCGGTGGGGACGCGGACACGGGGGCGGTGGCGGGTGGGCCTCCCGCTAGAGCTGCTCGGCGAGCTGCTGGCGCAGGAAGGAGACGAGCTCGTCGTCGGAGAGCTGGGTGCTGAAGCCCGCCGCCTGCCGGTGGCCGCCGCCGCCCTGGGCCCGGGCGATGACCGAGACGTCGATGGCGTCGTCCCCGGAGCGCAGCGAGACCTTCCGGCCGGCCGGGACGCCGTCCCGGCCGGCTCCGTTGAGGCGGTCGCGAACCAGGGCGGCCACGCGGGTGCCCTCCACCGCCCGCAGGTGGTCGACCACACCTTCGGAGTAACTCTCCTCGGCGTCGGACTCGTTGAAGTCGCCGGCCGAGAGCGCGGTGATGGTCAGCCGCCCCTCGTCGTAGCGGCGGACCTTGGCCAGGCCGCGCGCGAGCAGGGCGAGCTTGCCGTACGGCAGGCCCTCGTAGACGCGCCGGTAGATCTCATGGACGTCGACGCCGGCCTCGATGAGATCGGCGGCCATCAGGTGGGCCCGGCGGCCGGTGTTCTCGTACATGAACCGGCCGGTGTCGGTGATCAGGCCGACGTACAGCGCCTCGGCCACCGTCAGGGTCGGCGTCACCCCCAGCCCCTTCATCAGGTCCCACACGATCTCCGCCGTGCACGAGGCCTCCGGTACCACCAGGTTCACGGTGCCGAAGTGGGTGTTGTCATGGTGGTGGTCGATGTTGAGGATGTGCAGCCGGTCCGGGCCCCGGCGGAACGCCTCGGCCGGATTGCGTTCGATGTTGCCGCAGTCAAGGAACACGATGGTGCGCTCCTCGATGTCGGCCGGTGGGTCGGAGACGAGGCCCTCCAGCGGGAAGAAGCTGTATTCCTGGGGCAGCGGGAGATCCCGCTGGGCAATGAACATCAGGCAGTCCTTGCCGATGGCGTTCAGGATTCCCTGCATGGCGACGAGTGAGCCGATGGCGTCGCCGTCAGGGTTCTCATGAGCAACGACCACCAGCTTGTCGGCCGCGCGCAGCTCCGCTAAAACACGGTCACGGGCTGAACGGTCGCCGTTGGTGGTCACTGGTCTCCTCCTGAGGGGCGGGGTCGTCCGTGGGTGACGGGGTTCTCCGTCACGGGGGTGTTCTCCTGCTCGTCGAGCAGCCGCGAGATGCGCATCCCCCGGTCGACCGACGCGTCATAGGCAAACGTGAGGGCGGGCGTGTGCTTGAGCGTGAGCTCGTCGGCCAGCCGCCGCTGCAGAAAGCCGTGGGCGGAGCGCAGCCCGTCCAGGCTGGCGCTGCGGGTGGCGTCATCGCCGAGGACGCTCACGTACACCCGGGCATGCCGGAGATCAGGGCTGGTCTGGACACCGGTCACGGTCACGAAACCTACGCGAGGATCTTTGAGGTCTTTGGCGATCGCGTCAGACAGGACGGCTCTCATCGCCTCGTCGACGCGACGCATGCGGCTCGAGCGCATCCTACTCTCCGCACAACTGTTCGCGCTGCGTTCTCATCCGCGCAGATCCTCCACCGACGCCACCAGCCGTTGCACCCGGGCCCCGTCCGGACACCGGGCCAGGATCCAGCGCTCGATCTCGTCGGCCGCGGCGGAGAGCCGGTGCAGCGAACCGCCGGTGATCGCTGCGGTCAACGTCGCGCGCTGCCACAGATCCTGGTACCCGGTTTCGGCCACCGCGACTCCCAGCCGCGTCCGCAGCTGGGCCTTGATCGACGACAGCTCCTTGCGTTTGCCCTTGAGGCTGCCCGCCTCCGGGAAGTGCAGGTCGATGACCAGCACCGCCACGAAGCCTCCGTCGGACATGACACCCACTCACCGTTCACACCACCGGCCCGCGCGGGGCATCGGCCTAGGCGAGCTCGCGCTCGACCTGCCGGGTGGTGTAGGTCTCGAGCACGTCGCCTTCCTTGACGTCGGCGTAGTCACGCAACACGATGCCGCAGTCATAGCCGGAGGCCACCTCGCGAACGTCCTCGTTGAACCGCCGGAGGCTGGCGATCTCGCCGTCCCAGATGACGGTGCCGTCGCGGACCAGGCGGACCTTGGAGCCGCGGGTGATCCGGCCCTCGGTGACGTGCGAGCCGGCGATCGTGCCCACCCGGGAGGCGCGGAAGATCTGACGGACCTCGGCGCTGCCCAGGGCCTCCTCTACCTCCTCGGGAGCCAGCATGCCCTGCATGGCGCTGCGCAGCTCCTCAATGGCCCGGTAGATGACCGAGTAGGAGCGGATCTCCACGCCCTCGCGTTCGGCGGCGGCGCGGGCATCGCCGACCGGCCGCACGTTGAACGCCAGGATGACGGCGTCCGAGGCGGCGGCCAGCATGACGTCTGACTCGGTGACGGCGCCGACGGCCCGGCGGATGACGTTGACCGTGACCTCGTCCTGGGGGAGCTTGGCGATCTCGTCCTCGATCGCCTCCAGCGACCCGGCCACGTCGGCCTTGAGGACCAGGTTGAGCTCCTGCAGGCCGGAGCCGAAGATGTTCTCCAGTGAGACCCGCTTGCCGCTCTGACGAGCCAGCGACTCGGCCTTGAGCCGGGTCTCGCGCTCCATGGCCAGCTGGCGGGCGCGACGCTCATGCTCCACGGCCCGCACGTGCTCACCGGCCTCCGGCACCCCGTTGAAACCGAGCACCTCCACCGGCTCACCCGGGAGCGCCTGGCCGATGCGCTTGCCCGTGTAATCGTTCATGGCCCGCACCCGGCCCCACTGAGCACCGGCCACCAGCGCGTCGCCGACCTCCAGCGTGCCGCGGCTGACCAGGATGGTGACCACCGGGCCGCGGCCCGGATCAAGCTTGGATTCGACAACGGTGCCCGAGGCGGCGGCGTTGGGGTTGGCCTTGAGCTCCTCCACCTCAGCCATGACGATGATCGTCTCCAGAAGGTCGTCGAGACCCTCCCGGGTCTTGGCCGACACGTTGACGAACTCGGTGTCGCCGCCCCACTCCACCGGCTGCAGGCCGAGCTGAGCCATCTCGGCGCGGACCCGCTCAGGCTGCGCGCCCTCCTTGTCGATCTTGTTGACGGCGACCAGCATGGGGACGGCCGCCTCCTTGGCGTGGTCGACCGCCTCCTGGGTCTGGGGCTTCACGCCGTCGTCGGCGGCCACCACGATCACGGCGATGTCGGTCACCTTGGCGCCGCGGGCGCGCATGGCCGTGAACGCCTCGTGACCGGGCGTGTCCAGAAACGTGATCTTGTGGTCGCCGTGGTTGACCTGGTAGGCGCCGATGTGCTGGGTGATGCCACCCGCCTCGCCCGCAGCCACCCGGGTCTCCCGGATGGCGTCAAGCAGCGACGTCTTGCCGTGATCGACGTGACCCATGATGGTCACCACCGGCGCGCGCTCCACCAGATCCTCGGCGGCGTCGTCGAACACCGGCTCGGCCACCGTCTCGTCCTCGGTGTGGACGATCTCAACCTCCTGGTTGAGCTCGGTGGCCAGCACCTCAATGGTCTCGTCGGACAGCGTCTGGGTGAGCGTCCGCATCTCCCCCAGGCCCATCAGCTTCTTGATGATCTCCGAGGTGGAGACGTCCAGGTACTCGGCCACGTCCTTGACCGTGGAGCCGGAGTTGATCTGGATTGCGGTGGACTCGGCCACGGCCACCCGGGGCTGCGACTCGGCCGCTTCGTCGTAGACGCCGCGTCGCCGGCGTCCGCGGCGCTGGCGCCGCGGCGGCTGGTTGGGGGGCGGCCCGCCCGGGCCGCCGGGACCGCCCGCGGCCCGCCGGGAGGCCTGGGAATCGATGACGACCCGACGACGGCCACCGGCGTTGCCGGGCGCGCGCTCGCCCTGAAGTGAATCTCTGGTGGGACGCTGCTTGTGCGCGGAATCGCCGCCGGGAGCAGGCTGGGTCTGGGCACGCTCGCTGCCGGCGGGCGCCTGACCGCCGCCCCGCTGCTGCTGAGCACCCGCGTTGGGCGCCTGACCGCCGCCCCGCTGCTGCTGAGCACCCGCGTTGGGCGCCTGACCGCCGCCCCGCTGCTGCTGAGCACCGCCCCGCTGCTGCTGGCCGCCCGCGTTGGGCGCCTGGCCGCCCGCGTTGGACGCCTGACCACCGCCCCGCTGCTGCTGACCACCGCCCCGCTGCTGCTGACCGGCCGCGTTGGGCGCCTGACCGCCGCTGCGCTGCTGCTGGCCGCCGGCGTTCGGACCCCGTCCGCCGCCGCGCTGGCCGGCGTTCTGGCCCTGGCCGCGCTGGGCCGCGGACGCCTGGACGCGCTCAGACACGCGCTCGGAGGCGGCCGGACCCTGGCCCCGCTCGGAGGCCGCCGGGCGCCGCCCGGACTGGCCCTGGGGACGGGGGGTGCTCCGGCGCGCCTGGCCGTTGCCCGGCTGCATCCCCCGGCGCGGGTCGGCCCGCCGGGGATCGCCCCGCCGAGGGTCGGCCACCGGAGCGGCCGCCTTGGCCGCCTGAGCAGCGGCGGCCGCGGCCGCCTGGGCGGCCGTCGGCGGCTCGGCCTTGGGCGCCGCGGACGGAGCCCGGTCGCCGTTGCCGAGGATGCGCTTGGCGATGTCGACGTCCACCGATGAGGACGAGGCCTTGACGTCGACCCCCGCGGCCCGCAGGCGCGTGAGGACCTCCTTCGGCTGAAGGCCTCGTTCCTTGGCGATTTCGTGGACGCGCTTATTCATTGCTGCACTGAGTGTAGGCCTCTTTTAGGCCCCGGCCTGGCCGGCACCGTCCGACGCAGCCGCACCGGCATCATCGGCCTCGGGCGCCGGGGCACCGTTGCCGGGCACGTCGGCCTCAAGCTGATCGGTGTCCTTGTTGGCCAGCGCCTGATGGGCATCGATGCCGCAGTAGCGCGACCCCGGCAGGGCCGCGTTGGGGCAGCGGCGGCCGTTGGACAGGATGGCCGCGCAGCGGCCGAGGAGCTCCTCCTCCTCGTAGCCGTGCTCGGCCTCCTCGGCGGCGAACTCGGTCTCGGAGCGGATGTCGATCCGCCAGCCGGTGAGCCGCGCCGCCAGGCGAGCGTTCTGGCCCTCGCGGCCGATGGCCAGCGACAGCTGGTCGTCGGGGACGATGACCGTCGCCTGCTTGCCGGCGTCGTCGACGAGCACCTCGCGTACGCGCGCGGGAGACAGCGCCTTGGCCACGAACCGGGCCGGCTCGTCGTTGTAGGGGATGATGTCGATCTTCTCGCCGCGCAGCTCGGAGACGACCATGCGCACGCGGGAGCCGCGGGGGCCAACGCAGGCGCCGACCGGGTCCACCCCGTCGACGTGGGAGACCACCGCGATCTTGGACCGGTAGCCGGGCTCGCGGGCGACACCGGTGATCTCCACCAGCCCGTCGGCGATCTCCGGCACCTCCAGTTCAAACAGCGACTTGATCAGCTCCGGGTCACGGCGGGAGACGATGATCGACGGGCCCTTGGTGCTGTTGGAGACGTCCTTGATGACGGCCTTGATCCGCTGGGAGTGGTCGTAGCGCTCGCCGTCGACCTGCTCGGACTTGGGCAGGAGCGCCTCGACCCGCTCGCGCAGCTGCACCAGCGTGTAGCGGCTGTCGGACTGCTGGACGATGCCGGTGATGAGCTCGCCCACGCGGTCGCGGTACTCCTCAAACATCATGTCCCGCTCGGCCTCGCGGATGCGCTGCAGGATGACCTGCTTGGCCGTCTGCGCGGCGATCCGGCCGAAGTCATGCGGGGTGACGTCCTCGATCTCAATCTGGTCCTCGTACTCCTTGAGCTTCTCCAGGTCGATCTCAGGCTCCGGCGCCTCCCGCATCTCCCCGGTCTCGGGGTCGACGGTCGGCTGGACGTCGGTGGTCGCCTCGACCAGCAGCTGCTCCTCCAGCTCCGGCGGGATCTTCAGCTCCCAGACGATGAAGTCACCGCTGTCGCGGTCCATCTCCACGCGGGCGTACGGTGCCGATCCGGGCGTCTTCTTGTAGGCGGACAGGAGCGCATCCTCCAGCGCCTCCATCAGCTTCTCGGATGAGATGTTCTTTTCCGCTGCGAGGCCCCGTACGGCCTCGACGATCTCCTTGGACATGGACTCAGTCTCCGGGTACGAGGTTTGAGCGGACGATCTGCTCGTAGGGAATCGTCAGGACTCCGTCCGGAGCGGCGATCGTGACGTCGCTTTCCGAAGCGCCGACCAGTTCCCCGGTCAGCTGCTGGTGACCCGCGCACGCCTCGCGCAGCCGCACGCGCGCGCGCCGGCCCAGGAACCGCGTGTAGTGCTGGGGCTTGGTCAGCGGGCGGTCCTGCCCCGGCGACGACACCTCCAGCGAGTACCGATCCCGGTAGGCGTTCAGGTGGCCCGAGACCCGCTCGCAGAGCGCCAGGCTCACACCGTCCGGGTGGTCGATGAACAGCCGCAGGGTCGTGCCTGCGACCTCCGCCAGCAACACCTCTACCTCAGGCTCGACGCCGGCGAGCCTGGCTTCGATTTCGGTCTGTAGGGCTGTCACTGTCTCCTCCATCAATCTCCATAAAAAAAGCGGGCGAGCGCCCACTTTCAAGGAACTGCGCCGGGAACGCCCGGCCGGAAAGCTGTGATATCCAGGGTAGCACCGCTCGCCGGGCTTGTTGAACCGGCGCGCCCAGGCTTTAGGCAGGGCTTAGGGCCCGGGCGAAGGTCGACCACGGGCGGTCCGGTGCGCGGAATCTCGCGGGTGCCGGCGGGGTTCTGGCGTCCTATACGTCTATACGACCCACAATCCGCCAAGACCCGCTCCCCGGGGGCCCCCGGGGACCGGGTGGCCCCGGGTGGGCGGAACCGGACGTCCGAGGCCACCCGCGGGAGGACGAGGGTCAGTCGCCGCGGTCGGCCCGGGCCCGGGCCCGGTCTCGGTAGACCCGGTAGTCCCGGCGTCCCGGCTGCAGGCAGGCGGCGAGCGCCAGCGGCTGGCGGGCCTCGGCGTGGCGGCCCATCAGCTGCAGGCAGCGCCCCAGGCAGAACAGCGCGTAATCGTTGGTCGGGGCCCGGTCGATGACCGCCCGGAACTCGTCGGCGGCCTGGGCATAGTGCTGGATGTGAAACAGGGCTCGCCCGAGGGCCTCGCGGACCGAGGTCTTGTCCGGCGCCAGGTCCCGGGCCCGGCTCAGCGGGATGGTGGCCTGGTGGTGATGGCCGGCCTCCAGCAGTTCGGTGCCGCGGCGGTACAGGTCATAGACGTCTTCCACGCGTAGGAGTCTAGGGCCGGGCTGGGGCCGCCGGGGCCGGTGGGGGGCCCGAGGCGGGCGGCTCCGGACGCCGCACCCACGGCGGCAGCGCCCACCAAGCCCGCAGCCGGCCGGCGAACCCCAGACCCCGGGCCAGCTCACGCCGCAGCGCCCGCCGCTGGGCCCCCGTCGGGACCGCCGCGCGGCCCCCATAGCGCGCCAGGCGCAGCGTCCGCACGTAGGCCTCGGCCGCGGGCGCGCCGTGCAGCCGGCGCTCCAGCTCGGCCAGGGTGACCCCCTCGGCCAGCGGGCGACGGGTGCGCACCAGCGCCCGCTCCAGCTCATCGATCAGGCCCTCGCCGGCCCGCGGCACGCGTACCACCAGCCAGAGCAGGCCGCCTACGACCCCCCCGGCCACCACGCCCACCACCACCACCCACCAGGCCGGGCCACCGCCCTGCCCCGCCCGGGGCGCGGTCGCCACGGTGGCGCTCGGACCGCCGGTGTCCCGCCGGGGAGCGGCCGTGGTGGCGCCGGACACCCCCGCGGACGGCTTGGTGATCGGCGCCGCGGTGGAGCCAGCCCGGGCCGGGGCGCTGGCCGGGGTGGGATCGAAGCGAACCCACCCGTACTTGGGGAACCAGGCCTCCACCCAGGAATGGGCATCCCGGTCGGTCACCACCCACCGGTGGCTGGAGCTGTCGTAGGTCCCGGGGGTGAAACCGGCCGCCACCCGGGCCGGAACGCCGCCCATACGCAGCAGCATGGCCATCGCCCCGGAGAACTGCTGGCAGTAGCCCTGGCGGCTGGAGAACAGGAAGCTCTCCAGCGGATAGCGCGCCGGGGGCGGGTTCTCGTTGTAGGTGAAGCCGCGGCCCAGGTAGCGCTCCACCGCGGCCACAAACGCATAGGGCGTGGCCGCCTGGCCGGCCAGTCGCTGGGCGAGCGCGTACGCCCCGGCGTAGGGCGAGTGGCGGACCACGGCAGCGGCATCCGGCTCCGGGCTGGGGACGTAGGAGGCCGGCGTCCCCACGGTGTGAAACCGGGGGAACTGCACCTGGGGCATGACCCCGGCCGGCACGCCGGCCACCGGGAGCATCAGCGTCAGGTAGTTGGTCAGCTGGAGCCCCGGATAGCGGCGCCCGGCGGTGGCCAGCTGATGGGCCGAGGGCCGGGGCGAGTAGGTGGTGACCGAATACGTGGTGCCGGGACCAAGCTGCGCGTTGGCAACCCAGGTGCCGGGATCGGTTCCCTGGCCGATACCGACGACCGGGCCGCTCACCGCTCCGGCGGAGCCGGCGGCGATCAGGTCCTCGGTTTCCATGCCCGTGATCGATACCTGGATCGTCTGGCTCCACCGGGCGAACGCGCTCAGCTTGGGGGTGGGCAGGTCCGGAGACTGGCCCTGCACCAGGCCCGGAGCGGTCTGCGCCCAGCCGGTCCCGTTGAATACGTCGAGGTTCTCCGCCTTCCAGTAGTCGGCGGTGCGGGCCCGCACGGTCAGGACCTGGTGTCCCACATGAGGCCAGCGCAGCGGCCCGTACGTCTGGTTCCAGTTGAAGGCGTCGACCTGCCGGTGCGCGATCGACCCCGCCCACGCGCGGTAGTCGATCCATGGGCTGCGCTGGTCGATGTGGGGCGCGGCCACGGCCGCCACCACGCCGGCCGTCATCACCGCGGCCAGGGCCGACCCGGTGCTCTGCCGGCGGACGCGCTCGCCCCACAGAAATGCGGCCAGCAGCACGAACAGGACGAGCCCCTGCACGTAGGGCCACTGCGGGCGCAGCAGCGTGGAGGGCACGATCGCCAGCGCGGTCAGCGGGAGGGCGGCCGCCGCCCGCCGGGCATCGGACATCGGCGCGGCCGCCGCGCCCCCCCAGCCGCTGAAGCCGATCACGGCAGCGGCATCGAGCAGCAGGACGGCGGCCCCGAGCATGATCACCAGGCGCACGTCCTGGCTGTGGCCCAGGTACGGCACCAGCGTGCTCGGCAGCGTCTGCAGCCCGGTGCCGATGGCGTCGGCGCTCACCCGCACGCGCACGTGTACGAACCACTGCCAGCGCAGCCCGGCCACCGGGAAGGCGGCCAGCAGGAGGAAGAAGCCGGTCAGGGCGGCGACGACCGGGTCGCGGCGGGCCAGCCAGGGCACCCCGCCCGCCAGCGCCACGGCCAGCGCCAGCAGCCCGGCCAGCCGCCAACCGGGCACCGGGTGCATGAGCGTCGCCCATCGGTCCAGGCCGTAGGCGCCGAGGGCGGCGAATGCGGCCAGCCGCAGCCAGGGCCGGGCGGTGGGCATGGTCGCCGCGGGCTGCCGGCGGGCCACCCGCCCGCTCAGGTGCGCGCCGACGGCGCTCATGCGACGGTCCGCTCCGCCGGCGATGAGTCCAGCTCACGGCCCGCGCCCAGCAGGAAGCCACGGCATCCGCTGACCGACAACGCCGGCAGCACGGCGCCGCGCCACCCGGCCGGACGGTCGGCCACCAGGACCGCGTCCGGGACGACGAGGACCACCGGACCGGTCCGGGCGGCGCCCAGCCGAGCGGCGAGCCGGTCAACCGGCGCGGCGGCCACGTAGATCATCGATCCGCCGGCGGCCGTGGTCTGGTTGAGCGCCGGGCCACCAGCGCCCCGGCCGTCCGGCTCGGCCTCGGCCAGCGCCAGGCGGGCGTAGGCCGCCGGCCAGGCGAGCAGCTCCCGGTCGATCTTGGTGGCCCGCTGCTCGCCGGGCAGCAGCAGACCGCAGCCGCCGTGACGGGCCAGCTCCAGCACCAGCGAGGCCGCCGCCCGCACGGCCGCGTCGAGCAGATCCACCGCGCCGGCGACCGCCGGAATCCGGGCGTCGAGGACGACGAGCGGCCGGGCGTCGCCGTCGGCCTGCAGACGGCGCTCAATCAGTCCCGCCCCTCGGGCCAGCGCCGGCCAGTGGATCCGGGACGCCGACGTGCCCGGCCGGTACGGGCGCAGGCCGTCCAGGTCGACCGCGGCCAGGGCCTCGCTGCCGTCGTGCCCGTCGGGCAAGCGCAGGCGCCGGCCGTGGTCGGCCCGCAGCCAGCGCACCGGCTCGGTGGCGGGCAGGACGAGCACCTCCGGCTCGGTCTCGGTCGCCCGGCTCTCGGCCCGGGCCAGCTCCAGGGGGTCTGACAGCGTGAGCGTGGGCGCGGGCAGCCGGTGGCGCCCACGCCGGTGAAACCGGGTCACCACCCGCAGATCCGCGGTCCGGTCCCCGCGCAGGGGCGACAGGGACTCGCGCAGCTCAAACCGGGAGCGGCTCACCGGGTCGATCACCTCAAAGCTGCCCCACCCGCCCAGCCCCAGCCAGCCTCGGCGAACCTGGATGGTGGCCGGCAACGGCTCGTCCTCCACCACCCGCTCGGTTTCCATCACCCGGCGGGCGCTGGCGCCACGGGCCGCCAGCCATACCCAGGCGGGGGCCAGACCGCCGAGGGCGAGCAGCCCCACCGCCGGCACAAACAGGGGGGCGGCGTCGAACACCAGCGCCACCAGCCCCAGGAGCGCGCCCCCGGCCGCCACCGCGCCGGCGCGGGTCGCCAGCAGGCGCGGGCCGGAGGCGGGACCGGACCGGCGCCGGGTCATAACGCCCGGGTGGCCGCCAGGGCGTCGAGGATGACGTCACGCGCCGCCATCCGGGGGGTCTCCGGGGAGAGCACCAGGCGATGGGCGAGCACCGGCTCCGCCAGCGCCTGGACGTCATCCGGCAGGGCGTGGTCGCGGCCCTCCATCATCGCGTTGGCCTTGGCCGCGCGCAGGAGCATCAGTCCGGCCCGTGGGCTGGCGCCGAGGTCGACCCGGGAATCCTCCCGGGTCCGCCAGAGCAGGCGGACGATGTAGTCGCGCAGGGGCGCGGCGGCCCGCACCCGGGCGGCCGCGTCCTGGGCGGCCAGCACCTCGGCCGCGGTGACCACGGGGCGCAGCGCCATGACCTGGTCACCGGCCTCGTGGGCGGCCAGCATCTGCGCCTCGGCGTGCCGGTCGGGATAGCCCATGGAGAGCCGGACCATGAACCGGTCGACCTGGGCCTCGGGAAGCGGGTAGGTCCCCTCGTACTCGATCGGGTTCTGGGTGGCCAGGACGAGGAACGGCCGAGCCAGCTCATGGGTCTGGACATCGACGGTGACGCGGCGCTCCTGCATGCACTCCAGCAGCCCCGACTGGGTTTTGGGGGAGGCCCGGTTGATCTCGTCGACGAGCACGATGTTGGCGAACACCGGCCCGGGCCGGAACTCGAAGCGCTGCTCGCGCTGGTCATAGACGTTGGTCCCCACCACGTCGGCCGGCAGCAGGTCAGAGGTGCATTGCACGCGCGCGAACTGGCAGTCAACGGAGCGGGCCAGCGCCCGGGCCAGAGCCGTCTTGCCCACGCCCGGGTAATCCTCCACCAGGGCGTGGCCCTCGGCCAGCAGCGCGACCAGCAGGTGACGCAGCGTCTCCGGGCGCACCTGGACTGCCTTCTCGATGTTGGCCGTCAGCGCACGCCCGACGGCGGCGAACGCCTCAAACTGATGCGGCGCGATCGGCGTCTGCTCGGATGGCTCGATCGTCTGACTCCTTGGTCTCCGCCAGCAACGTCTCCACCTCATCGAGGACGCCGTCGGCGATCTGTTCCTTACCCGCCCGGGCCAGGCGCCGCTCCCGGTCGGTCCGCACCACCGTCACCTCGTTGTCGGCGGCGTCAAAGCCGATCCCCGGCTGCGAGATGTCGTTGACCACAATCGCGTCCAGGCCCTTGCGGGCCAGCTTGTCCCGCCCGTAGGCGACGGCGTCCGTCCCGTGCTCGGCGGCAAACCCGACCAGGACCTGACCGGCGCGCCGGCGCGGGGCGAGCGTGCTCAGGATGTCCTCGGTCGGCTCCAGCACCAGGCGGAGCGGGGTGGCGGGATCGGTTTTCTTGAGCTTGCGGTCGGCCGGATCCCGGGGCCGGAAGTCGGCCACCGCCGCGGCCATGAGGAGCACGTCACAGTCGGCAAATCGCTTCCGGCAGGCGGAGCCCAGCTCGGCGGCGGTCTCGACCGACACCACCTCCACGCCCGGGGGCGGGGCCAGGCTGACATTGGCGGCCAACAGCGTCACCCGCGCACCCCGCCGGGCGGCGCGGGCGGCCAGGGCCAGGCCCATCCGCCCTGAGGACCGGTTGCCGACGAAGCGGACGCTGTCGATCGGCTCCCGGGTGCCGCCGGCGGTGACGAGCACCCGGACCCCCAGGAGCGAGTCAGCCGGTCCGGCCAGTGCGGACTCCACCCCGGCCAGGAGCTCAGCGGGCTCGGCCATCCGCCCCAGCCCATGCTCGCCGTGGGAGGCGAGATCGCCCGCGCCGGGGCCGATGACGATGATCCCGCGGTCACGGAGGAGCGCCAGGTTGGCCTGGACGGCCGGGTGGGCGTACATCCGGTTGTTCATGGCCGGGGCCAACAGCACCGGACAGTCGGCGGCCAGGGCGGCCGTGGTCACCAGGTTGTCGGCGTGGCCGTGGGCCAGCTTGGCGATCGTGTTGGCGCTCGCCGGAGCGATCAGATAGGCGTCGGCGGCCTCCACCAGGGCCAGATGACTGATCGGCGCTCGCTCCGGAGCCGGATCTCCCGGGTAGGCGCCGCGCAGCGGATCCGGCTCAAACTCGTCGGCCGGCACCGGGGCGCCGGTGATCCCGGCGAACGACGCCTCGCCCACAAACCGGCGACTCGTCTCGGTCTGGATGACCCGGACAGCATGACCGGCTTTGATCGCCAGCCGGGCCGTCTCCAGCATCTTATAGGCCGCGATCCCGCCGGTGACCCCGAGCAGCAGCCGCGACACTCTTCTACCCCCTGCTCGTCACGTGCCCCGATCCAGCGCGTCGCCGGACGTCACCGGTAGTGGTACTTGAGCTTGCCCTGGGCGACCTCTTCCAGGGCGATCGTCAGGTAGTTCTTCGACCGCGTGTCGACCATCGGGGGCGGGAACTCGTCGAACGTTCCCTCGCCGAGGTTGTGGTAATAGGAGTTGATCTGCCGGGCGCGCTTGGCGGCCACCAGAACGCTGGCGTAGTCAGAGTCAACGTGGTCCAGCAACTTGTCGATGCGGGGTGAGATCAAGGTCGATCCTTCGCTTGAGTTGGGTATCAGCAAGGTTAGCGGGGGGCGGCAAGCGCCCGGCGCACTATCGCCTCCAGCTCAGCGGTGGCGTCCTCCAGACGGTCGTTGACCACGACGTGGGCGAACTCCGGCTGGGCCTGGAGCTCCCCCTCGGCCGTCTGCATCCGCTGCTGCACCTGCTCGGCATCATCGGTACCGCGGCCGACCAGCCGGGCGCGCAGGGCGTCCCGGTTGGGCGGGGCGATGAACACCTGGAGCGCCTCCGGCATCGTCTGGCGCACCTGGCGGGCGCCCTGGACCTCAATCTCCAGCACCACCGGCTCCCCGCGCTGCAGGCGACCTTCCAGCTCGGAGCGCAGGGTGCCGTAGCGCCGGCCGGAGTAGGTGGCGTGTTCGACAAAGTCGCCCTCCTGAACCCGCCGATCGAACTCGTCGGCGCTCAGGAAGTGGTAGTCGACGCCCTGCGTTTCCCCCGGGCGCGGGGGCCGGGTGGTCGCCGACACCGACAGGCCGAGCTCCGGCACCCGCTCCAGCAGGCCGCGGATGAGCGTGCCCTTCCCGACCCCAGAGGGTCCGGTGATGACGAACACCCTGGCCACCGGGCCGCTGTCCCCGCTTGAGGAGCCGCGGCCTAGCGGCGGCGCATGAGCGCGACGAGCTCGCCGCGCTGGCGCTCAGAGAGGCCGCCCAGCGTCTTGCTCGGCGAGATCCGGCATTGCGACAGGATCTTGTTCACCTTGACGCGGCCGTACTTGGGCACCGCCAAGAGCAGGTCGAAGACCTTGGCCGTCAGCAGGTAATCCGGCGGCTCCAGCAGAAGCTCGTGGATCGGCTGGCGGCCTGCCTTGAGATCACGCTTGAGCTGGGCCCGCCGGGTACGAATGTCGTTGGCGCGTTGGAGGGCTTCCATGCGCTGTACGAGCGAGCGCTCGGGCGCAGCAAGGGTTTTGGAGAACGATTCACTGACCGGCGGCATGGGCGGCGACTATACATCTTGCGCCGAGGCGATCAAGGTCAACGGTCGCAATTCAGATCAACCTCAAGTTGAGCTTGAGCATTATCGAGCCTAGTTGTGACAATACCCACAGTTTGCAGGGGGTTTTTCGGTGCCATGGCATCTCACCCACCGGAGAGTTGAACTCCGGACAAGGCTTGCACCGGATTCCCGCTCTTTGTCGTCAGATGGCCGACCTCGGCCGCGATTCGAGCCCCCGCCGCAGGGTCACGGAAGCTCTCGGTGCCCACCGCCACCAGCGTCGCGCCCACCGAGAGGAACTCCCAGGCATCGCGCCCCCGCTGCACGCCACCCATGGCGATCACCGGCACCTCCACCGCGGCACACACCGAGTGGACCTGCGCCAGGGCGATGGCCCGGACCGCCGGGCCGGACACCCCTCCGGTCGTCCCGCCCAGCCAAGGCCGTCCGGTGCCCGGGTGCAGCGCCATCCCGCGCAGCGTATTGATGAGCGACAGGGCACTCGCCCCCTCCTCCACGGCGGCGCGGGCCACGGCCGGCACGTCGGAGGCGTTGGGAGTGAGCTTCACTATCAAGGGCTTGTCGGTGAGCGGACGCACCGCCCGCAGCAGGCGGGCCACCTCGCCCGGATCGGCGCCCATCACCAGCCCGGTCTCGACGTTGGGGCAGGACACGTTGAGTTCCAGGGCCGCCACCTCGTCGCGCGCGGCGAACGCCGACACCAGCTCGGCCACCTCGGCCCGGCTGAAGCCCATGACGTTGACGATCAGGGGGACGGGCAAGCGGGCCAGCTCGGGAAGGTCGTGCTCCAGATAGCCGGCCAGGCCCCGGTTGGGCAGGCCGATGGAGTTCATCAGGCCGCCCGGCACCTCCCACAGACGCGGCGGCGGATTGCCCTGGCGGGCCCGAAGGGTCACGGTCTTGGAGACGAACGCGCTGAACGGGAACCGGGCGATCAACTCCTCGCCGAAGGCCCGCCGGGCGGCGATGGCGTCAAACGTGCCGGAGGCATTGATGATGGGATGGGCCAGCTCGATGCCGCAGAACTCGGTCAATGGCCGGCCCCCGGAGTCAGCGCGGTCATCAGGCGGTCCGCGTCGAGCACCGGACCGTCGACGCAGATCCGGACGTAGCCGTCAACGGTGGGCAGCACGCAGCCGAAGCAGGCGCCAAAGCCGCAGGCCATCCCGGACTCCAGGGCCAGCTGGCCCGGGACCTCCCGTTCGGCACACAGGCCACGGACGGCCTCCAGCATCGGCGGCGGCCCGCAGGCGTAGACCTCCAGGCGGGGGTCGCGGTCGCACTCGTCCTCCAGCAGGTCGGTGACCAGCCCGGGGTGGCCCACGCTGCCGTCGTCGGTGGCCACCCGCGCGCCGCTGATCAGCTCCGCCCCTGGGGCGTGCGCGGCATCCCGGAAACCGAGCAGGACGGTGGCCGCCGTGCCGGGCGGGAGCTGGTCGTGCCAGATGGCCAGGGGGGCGATCCCCACCCCGCCGCCGACCAGTACCGGTCGCCGCCCCTCCCGGGGAGGGGCAAACCCGGTACCGAGCGGGCCGACCAGCGAGAGCTCGTCGCCCGCCCGGAGCTCGCACAGGCGCCGGGTCCCGGGGCCGACGTCCTCGATCATGAACTGCAGCTCGTCGCTCCCCGGCCCACCCCCCGCGCGGAGCACGCTGAAGGCCCGGGGCAGGAACGGGCGCTCGGCCTCTCCCCCGCCCCAGCGATCGGCCGTACTCAACATGTAGAACTGACCGGCCCGGGGACGCGGCCCGGCCGGATCGGCGCAGCGGACCACGGTGTAGGCGCCGTAGCGTTCGACGGCGGTGACGGGCGCGCGCCGGGCGCCAAACGGGGCCTGGACCCGGTCAGATACGGCGGCACTCACTGCGGCGACACCGCGCCTGCCGGACGGCTGCGATGCAGCTCCTGGAGCGACACCACCTCCGGCTCACCGCGGCGGGCGGCGATGATGGCGCGGGCGGCGGCCAGGCCTCCGGACATGGTGGTGATGCAGGGGATCCCGCGGGCCACGGCGGCCGAGCGGATCTCGTAGCCGTCCGAGCGGGCCGTGGTTCCGGTGGGGGTGTTGATGACCAGGTCGACCGCCCCGCGCTCGATCCAGTCCACGACGTGGTCGGGCCCCTCGTTGAGCTTGTTGATGCGGGTGGCCGGGATACCCATCCGCTCCAGCGCCTGGGCGGTGCCGCGGGTGGCGATGATCCGGAAGCCGAGGTCATGCAGCAGGCTGGCGATGCCGATCGCCGCCGGCTTGTCATGGTCGGCGACGGTGACGAACACCGTCCCCTGATTGGGCAGCTTGGCCCCGGCAGCCGCCTGGGCCTTGGCGAACGCGGCCGGGAAGTCGGCGGCGATCCCCATCACCTCGCCGGTGGAGCGCATCTCCGGACCCAGGAGCGAGTCGGCGCCGGCAAACCGGCCGAAGGGCAGGACGGCCTCCTTGACGCAGACATGGCCGCCGCTGGGGACCTCGGGAAGCTCCAGGTCGGCGATCCGCTCGCCGAGCATGATCCGGCAGGCCAGCTTGGCCAGCGGCAGACCGATCGCCTTGGACACGAACGGCACCGTCCGGGAGGCCCGGGGGTTGGCCTCGATCACGTGCAGGCCATCGTCTCCGTGAATGGCGAACTGGACATTGAGCAGGCCCACCACGCCCAGGGCACGGGCGATCCCGGCGGTCTGCTCGCTGATGCGGTCCAGCATGGCCCGGCCGAGGGTGTGGGGCGGCAGCACGCAGGCCGAGTCGCCGGAGTGAATGCCCGCCTCCTCGACATGCTGCATGATCCCGGCGATCCACACGTCCTCGCCGTCGCACAGGGCGTCGACGTCAACCTCGATGGAGTCCTCCAGGAACCGGTCCAGATAGATGGTGGAACCGCTCTGCGCCCCGGACCGGTCCAGGTAGTCCTGCAGGCCCTCGACGCTGTAGACGATCTCCATCGCCCGCCCGCCCAGGACGTAGCTGGGCCGGACCAGCAGGGGGAAGCCGACCTCCGGGGCCTTGGCCAGCGCCTCCTGAGCACTGGAGGCGGTGGCGTAGGGCGGGGCGCTGTAGCCGAGCCGGTCGAGCAGGGGGCCGAACCGGGAGCGGTCCTCGGCCAGGTCGATGGCGTCGATGCTGGTGCCGAGGATGGGAACGCCGGCGGCGTGCAACCCGGAGGCGAGCTTGAGCGGCGTCTGACCCCCGAACTGGACCACCACCCCCTCGGGTTTCTCCAGCTCGCAGACGGCGAGCACGTCCTCCAGCGTGAGCGGCTCAAAGTACAGACGGTCGGAGGTGTCGTAGTCGGTGGAGACCGTCTCCGGGTTGCAGTTGACCATCACGGCGTCGCGGCCCAGCTCGCGCACCGTCTGGGCGGCGTGCACGCAGCAGTAGTCGAACTCAATCCCCTGACCGATCCGGTTGGGCCCCGAGCCCAGGATGACCACGCTGGGCCGGTCCCCGCGATTCACCTCGTGCCTGGCCACCCGCTCCCACCCGGAATAGAAGTACGGGGTCTCGGCGGCGAACTCGGCGGCGCAGGTGTCGACCGCCTTGTATGTCCGCTCTCCGGCGAACGGCGCATCCGGATCGTCGACGAGCTCCTTGAGCTCCGCTAGGAACCACGGATCGATGCTCGTCCGGGCGCGGAGCTCGTCGACCGAGTGGCCGCGGCGCAGGGCCTCCAGGACGTGGTCGAAACGCTCGGCCCCCGGCTGCGCCAGCAGCTGGAGGAGCTCCTCATCGCTGTCCGGGAACCGCGGGACGGTGTCGAGCTCCCGGGAGCGCAGGGCCTTGGCGAACGCCTGCTGGAAGGTCCGGCCGAGGGCCATCGCCTCCCCCACCGACTTCATGTGGGTGGTCAGCCCGCCGTCGGCGCCCGGGAACTTCTCAAAGGCGAAGCGGGGCCACTTGACCACGCAGTAGTCGATGGCGGGCTCAAAGCTGGCCGGCGTGGCCCGGGTGATGTCATTGGGAATCTCCTGGAGGGTGTAGCCGACCGCCAGGCGCGCGGCGATCTTGGCGATCGGGAAGCCGGTCGCCTTGCTGGCCAGCGCGCTGGAGCGGCTGACCCGCGGGTTCATCTCAATCACGACGATCTCGTCGGTGGCCGGGTTGACGGCGAACTGGACGTTGGAGCCGCCGGTCTCCACGCCGACGGCCCGGATCACGGTGATGGCCTGGTCGCGCAGCGCCTGGTACTGCTTGTCGGTGAGCGTCTGCTGCGGGGCGACGCACACGCTGTCGCCAGTGTGTACCCCCATCGGGTCCAGGTTCTCGATGGAGCAGACGATCACCACGTTGTCGGTGTGGTCGCGCATGACCTCCAGCTCAAACTCACCCCAGCCGAGCACCGATTCCTCCAGCAGGACCTGACCGATGGGCGAGGCGGCCAGGCCTCCACCCACCACCCGCTCGATGTCGGCCTCGGTGCGCACGACACCGCCGCCGGTCCCACCCAGGGTGAACGCGGGCCGGACGATGAACGGCAGGCCGAGGTGGTGCAGCGCGTCCCGGGCATCCTGGGTGCTGTGGGCGATGACGCTCTCCGGGACGCGCAGGCCCGCCTCGGTCATCGTGTCCCGGAACCGCTCGCGGTCCTCGGCGCGGTCGATGGCCTCGTAGTCGGCGCCGATCAACTCCACGCCGAACTTCTCCAGCGTCCCGTCCTCGTGCAGCGCCTTGGCCAGGTTGAGCGCGGTCTGGCCGCCGAGCGTCGGCAGCAGGGCGTCGGGGCGCTCCTTCTCGATCACCTGGGCCACCGGGCCCGGCAGCAGCGGCTCGATGTAGGTGGTGGTCGCCACCTCCGGGTCGGTCATGATCGTCGCCGGGTTGGAGTTGACGAGCACCACCTCGTAGCCCTCCTGCTCCAGCACCCGGCAGGCCTGGGTGCCGGAGTAGTCAAACTCGGCGGCCTGTCCGATGACGATGGGGCCGGAGCCCAGAAGCAGGATCTTGTGGATGTCGTTGCGGCGGGGCATGTGGTCTGTCTAGGCGGCGGCTCTGATCTCGGTGACGAAGCGGTCGAACAGGTGCAGGGCGTCATGGGGGCCGGGGCCGGCCTCCGGGTGATACTGAACGGTGGCCCCCTGGACATCGCGCAGGGCCAGCCCCTCCACGGTGCGGTCATACAGGTTGATGTGGGTGAGCTCGGCCGCTCCGAAGTCGGTCTCCCAGCGCACCGGCTCGTCGTCGTCGATCGTCCGTGCCCCGTTGGGCCCGAGCACAGCGAAACCGTGGTTCTGACTGGTGATCTCGGTGCGGCCGGTGGTCAGGTCCTTGACCGGATGGTTGGCCCCATGATGGCCGAACGGCAGCTTATAGGTCTCCAGGCCGACCGCCTGGCAGAGCAGCTGGTGGCCGAGGCAGATGCCGTAGACCGGGAGCTTGCCCACCAGTTGCCGGACCGTGTCCACCACGTAGCCCAGGGCGGCGGGATCGCCGGGGCCGTTGGCCAGGAAGATGGCGTCCGGCCGCGTGCGCAGCAGCTCGTCGGCCGACACGCGGCAGGGATGCAGGGTCACGGTGGCCCCCCGGGCCCGCAGGTTGCGCACGATCGACAGCTTGACCCCGGTGTCGATCATGGCGATCTCCGGGCCGCTCGGATCGCCGCCGGTCGGCGGCAGGACCGCCGCCTCGGCCGGGGTGACCTCGCCGGCCAGGTCCCGCCCGGTCATCGGCGGCTCGGCGGCGATCAGCTGACGCGCCTCGGATTCGCTGACGGCCGCCGGGAACACTCCGCCGCGCATCGCCCCGGCGTCACGGATGTGGCGGACGAGCGCCCGGGTGTCCAGGTCGGTGATGGCCGCCACGCCGCAGTCGCGCAGCCAGGTGACCCAGGCCGCCTCGGCGCCGGGGGCGTCCTCCCGGTTGACGGCGGCGCGCATGATCGCCGCCCGGGCATGGACCCGGTCGGATTCCATGGCCGCTCCGCTGACGCCGTAATTGCCGATCTGCGGAAAGGTGAACGCGATCAGCTGCCCGGCGTAGCTGGGGTCGGTCATGGCCTCCTGGTAGCCGGACATGGCGGTGGTGAACACGATCTCGCCCACGGCGGGCGTGTCCGCGCCGCAGGCGATCCCGTCAAACCGGGCCCCGTCCTCCAAAAGGACGTATGCGGTCGCCGTCTTCATCAGCTGACCCGCTCCGGGCCGCGGACCAGGGCCGGCCGACGGTAGGCGACCGCACCGGCGGCCAGGGTGAGCAGCACCTGCCCCTGCAGGGTGCGCCCGTGGAAGGCGCTGTTGGCCGAGCGGCTGACGTACCCGTCGGCGCCGACCTGGTAGCGGGCGTCCAGGTCGATGAGGCACAGGTTGGCGGGCCGGCCGACGGCCAGCCGGGGCACGGTCAGCTCATAGAGCTGCGCGCCGGCGCTCATCCGCTCCACCAGGATGTCCAGCGGGAGTTCGCCCGACAGGACGAGGTCGGTGTACAGAGCGGCAAACGCCGTCTCCAGGCCGGTGGTGCCCATGGGGGCCTGCTCAAACGGCACCTCCTTCTCATGGACGGCGTGAGGCGCGTGGTCGGTGGCCACGCAGTCGATGACGCCGGAGCGCAGCGCCTGGACGAGGGCCTGGCGATCGGCCTCGGTGCGCAGCGGCGGGTTCATCTTGAACCGGCTGTCCAGGCTCCGGACCGCCTCGTCGGTCAGCGTCAGGTGGTGGGGCGAGGCCTCGCCGCTCACCCGTGCCGGCGGGTCGGTCAGGTTCTTGGCGGCGTGCAGGGCCTCGACCGACTCGGTTGCCGACAGGTGCTGGAAGTGCACCCGGGCGTCCTCGTAACGGGCCAGCGCCGCGTCGCGCGCGATCATCGTCGACTCCGAGAGCGACGGAATGCCCGCCACTCCCAGCCGAGCCGACACGGCCCCCTCGTGCATGACGCCGTCGCCGGACAGTGCCGGGTCCTCCTCATGCAGGGCGATGATCCCCCCGCACAGCCGCTGGTACTGAAGCGCTTTGCGCAGCATCCCGGCGGAGACCACCGGCTTGCCGTCGTCGGTGAAACCGATGGCGCCGGTCTGGCGCAACTCGGCCATCTCGGTCAGTTCCCGGCCCTCCAGGCCGCGGGTGATCGATGCCAGGAAACCGACCGGGATGTGCGCCTCGCGCCCGGCCTGCTCAATCAGGGCGCCGAGCACCGCGGCCGTATCGACCGTGGGATTGGTGTTCGGCATCGCCACCACGGCGCAGTAGCCCCCGGCGGCGGCCGCCGCAGTGCCGGTCTCAATGTCCTCCTTGTACTCCTGGCCGGGAGTGCGCAGGTGGACATGGGGATCGACGAAGCCGGGGAACAGGTGCTTGCCGGCGGCGTCGAGGACCTCAATGCCGTCATCGGCCGGGGCGGCGGCGGCTCCGGGCGCCGACAGCTCGGCGATCCGACCGTCGCGGATGAGCACGTCGCGGGGCTCGTCCAGGTCACTGCGGGGGTCAAGCACGTGGGCGCCGCGGATGAGCAGATCGGCGGCGGGCTGCTCGGCCCAGAAGAGTCGCTGGGTCGCCATGGTCAGGCCACCGCCGCCAGAGCCGGCGAGCCGACCAGCAGCTCGTAGAGGACCGCCATCCGCACGGCCACGCCGGCCTTCACCTGGTCGCCGATGAGGGCCTGGGGCGAGTCAATGGTGGCCGCCGCCAGCTCCACCCCGCGGTTGACCGGCCCGGGATGCATGACCAGCTGCTCCGATCTCAGCCGTTCGGCGTTGACCTGGTACTGGGCGGCGTACTCGCGCAGCGAGGGGACGAAGCTGTCGGTCATGCGCTCATGCTGCATGCGCAGGACGTAGACGATGTCGGCCTCGGACAGTCGATCCAGGTTGGGGGTGGCCTCGCAGCCCAGCGACTCGATCTCCCGCGGGATGAGCGTTGGTGGCCCGCTCACCGTCACCCGGGCTCCCATGCGGCTGAAGGCCAGGATGTCCGACCGGGCCACGCGGGAGTGGCTCACGTCGCCGACGATCCAGATGTTCAACCCGTCCAGCGAGCCGAGACGGCGGCGGAGCGTGAACACGTCGAGCAGGGCCTGGGTGGGATGCTCGTGTTTGCCGTCGCCGGCGTTGACCACCGCGGCCTCGGTCCAGCCGGCCACCAGCTGGGCGGCGCCGGCGTGCGGCGAGCGGATCACGATGGCGGCCGGGTCGTAGGCCGACAGGGTCTGGACCGTGTCCTTGAGCGATTCGCCCTTCTCGACACTGGAGCCGCTGGAGCGGACGCTGACCACATCGGCCGACAGGCGCTTGGCGGCCAGCTCAAATGAGCTGGAGGTGCGCGTGCTCGCCTCGTAGAACAGGTTGACGACGGTGCGCCCGCGCAGGGCGGGCACCTTCTTGATCTCCCGGCCGGAGACCTCGGCGAACGACTCGGCCCGGTCCAGGATCCGCTCAATCCCCGGCCGGTCCAGGTCGTCGATGGAGATCAGGTGCCGGGGCATTTCGACGCTCATGCGGCCTGGCTCCTCTCTGTGGGACGGTGGGCGGGGCCGATCGTCACCTCGTCAATCCCGTCGACCTCCTCGACATGGACGTTGACCCGCTGCGATTGCGAGGTGGGCAGGTTCTTGCCCACGTAGTCCGGGCGGATCGGCAGCTCCCGGTGGCCCCGGTCGACGAGGACCGCCAGTTGAATACATCCCGCCCGCCCGTAGTCAAAGATCTCATCGATGGCCGCCCGGACGGTGCGGCCGGTGTACAGGACGTCGTCGACGATGACGATCGTCCGGCCGTCCACGGAGAAGTCCAGCTGGGTGGCGTGGACGATGGGGCTGGATGGGCGGATGTTGAGGTCGTCCCGGTAGAAGGCGATGTCGACCGAGCCGAGCGGGACGGCGGTGTCGAGCAGCTCGCTGGTCAGCGGCTGCAGGCGCTGGGCCAGGTGCGCGCCCCGGCGGTGGATCCCGACCAGGGCCACGGCGCCGTCCGGGTTCTTCTCGACGATCTCATGAGCGATCCGCACGAGCGTGCGGCGCATATCGTCGCGGTCAAGGGCGACCGTTGCGGCTTCCAACTGATGCTCCTTTCCGGCCTCACGGGACCGTGTCTTAAAGGGGCTGGGGTTACTGTCGGCGACCTTAGCACCGGTGGCGGCGTCCCCGCAGCGGTGGTCCGCCGAGCTCCGGGTCCGGGCGGCGCCGGTAGAGGACGTGGGCGAGGCCCACGTGGACGATTTCCCGGTCATAGCGAAAGCCCGCCTTCTCCATCACCCGGCGGGAGGCGGCGTTGGTGGGCAGGGTGATGGCGATGACCTCGCTGAGTCCCACCGACGCAAAGCCGACTCGCACCGACGCCCGGGCCAGCTCGGTGGCCAGCCCCTGACCCCAGCGCTCGGGCACGATCGCCCAGGCCGCCTCGACGGCGAACCCACCGACGGCGTCGGTGTACTGCAGACCGCCGCGGCCGACCAGCTCTCCGGTGGCCCGGTCGCGCAGCAGCCACAGTCCGAACCCGTAACGCTCCCAGTGGCTGCGTTTGTCGATGAGGCTGGCGCGGACATCGCTCCGGCTGGGCGGGTCCGACCATGGCCACAGCGTCCGGTACACCCGCGGGTCCAGAGTGAGGTCGGCCATCTCCGGCTCATGCTCGGGCCCCAGGGGCTCGCCGCGCAGGCGGGGCGTCTCCAGCTCGGTCGGCGCGGTGCCCCGGCTTGGGGTGGGCGGGCGGATCATGACGGCGTGGCGGCGGGCTCCTCGGCAGGCGTCATCCGCTCGTCCCAGTGAACGAGCTCCGGCTCGCCCCGCTCCGGCAGCGGGATCTCGATGGTGTCAAAGTCACGCGGGACCACGGTGGACGGGAACACCGACCGCGCCTCGTCGCGGAGCTGGCGGACCGGGTGACGCATGGAGATATGGGTGAGCGCCAGCAGCGTGACCTCCGCCTCCCGGGCGATGGTGGCCGCCTGGATGGCGGTGGAGTGCCCGTTGTCGGCGGCGCGTTCGCGCTCCTCCTCGGCGAACGTGGCCTCATGGACGAGCACGTCGGCCCGGTGCGCGGCGATGCGCAGCGCCTCGCAGGGACGGGTGTCGCCCGAGTACACCAGCTTGCGGCCGGGGCGGGCGGGCCCCAGCACCTGGTCCGGCGAGATGCCACGGATGGTCTCCCCTCGCTGGACGCGCCCAAACTCCGGGCCGGGCACCAGGCCGAGGCCCACGGCCGTCTCCGGGTCGAAGACCCCCGGCCGCTCGTCCTCAAACAGTACGTAGGCCAGCGCCGAACCGCGATGGGAGACGGGCACCGGAGCGATCCGGTAGCCGTCGCGCACCAGCACGTCGCCGGCGCCGAGCTCCACCACGTGCAGCTCAAAGCTGACCCGGCCGGCGAGCCGCATGCCCAGCGTCAGCAGTGCCTCCAGCCCGGGCGGTCCGTGGACGGTCAGCGGCTTGTCCCGGCCGCGCAGGTCAAACGTCTTGAGCATCCCCGGCAGCCCCAGCCAGTGGTCGGCATGGAAGTGGGTGAGGTAGATCTCGGTCAGGTCGGTCAGCCCCACCGAGCTCACCAGCTGGCGCTGGGTGCCCTCGCCGCAGTCGAACAGGATCCGGTCGGCCCCCCGGCGGACCAGGATCGACGGCAGCCCGCGGCGGGGCGTGGGCACCGAGCCGGCGGTGCCGGCGAAGAACACTGAGAGATCCATGGACGCTTGAGTCTGTCAGTCGAGCTCGACGAGCTGGAATTCCAGCTCGTGTCCCGCCTGACAGAGGCCCATGGTGTGGTGCGCCTGGCGGCGCCGGTCGGTGGGGCTACCCGGGTTGAAGATCTGAAACCCGTCCGCCGCCCGCTCATGCCGGGGGATGTGCGAGTGACCGAAGATGACCGCATCGGCCTCCGGGAACCGAGCCCGCAACCGCCCCAGGCGCCCGGCGGCCGGTCCCGCATCGTGGACGACGGCGATCCGGTGCCGGCCCCCGGTGACCAGCGCCGTCTCCGGCAGGGCGGCCCGGACCGCGGCGTCATCGACGTTGCCGTGGACGGCCACCACCCGGTTGAGCGCCCGCAGGCTGTCGAGCACCTCCAGTCGCATCAGATCCCCGGCATGGACGATCAGATCGGCCGCCCGGAGGCGCTCCCGGCAGGCCGCGGGGAGCCGGCGCCGGCCCCGGGGAAGGTGCGTGTCGGAGATGATGGCGATTTCCACGGTAAGCTGGCCCTGCTGATCCTCGCACCGGGGATCATCACGCGCCCGTAGCTCAGGGGATAGAGCGTCCGCCTCCGGAGCGGAAGGTCGCAGGTTCAAATCCTGCCGGGCGCGCTCTTTTACGCGCTGCCCGCGGGCCGCGGAGCCGCTCCGCCCTGCCGATGATGACGCCGTCCGGGGGTGATGGCGCGTGGGCGCGACCGCCGCCGGAGCGGGCGATGCGGTCCGTGGGCGCGCCGGCAAAAGCAGCGCCAGATGTCCCGCAGCTCCTCGCCCATCGTGGGCAGCGGATCGGTGCTGCCGTCCTCACATTCGAAGATGAGGGGATCGATGTCAGCGGACATGGGATCATGGTCCCGCCGCCGATGCACCGCGTAATCGGTGAATGGCCGCAGCCGGGCTGCGCAAATGCCGCGGACCCGGTGGGGCGGGGTCAGCCGGCCTGCTGCAAGAACCACTCCACGGAGGGGGCGAACAGCTGCGTGAGGGTGAACGCCAGCGCGTTGCCGACCAGGCCGTTGCCGGCCAGGTCATGAGCCGCGCGGTCCAGGCCGGCCCGCAGGGCGCGGTCAATCGTGGCCTGTGACCAGCGGATGTGGTGGCTGCTGGAGGCGGGGACAAACGACAGGACGAGCTGTTCCCGCGTGGTGTGCAGCTGGCAGGCGGCACCGTCCAGGGTGGAGCGAGCCAGCCGCTGGAGCGTCCCGTCCAGGCCGCCCCCGGCCGGCCCGGGCCGGGAGGTGCACGGGTCGGCCAGGTGGGGCACGCCAAACGACCCCGCCCCCAGCGCCAGCTCCAGGGCGATCAATCCCGCGGCCACCGCGCCGATGGGGGCCAGCCGGCGGGGGCCCGGGGCCCGGGCCACCGCCGTCGGCTGCCACCGGGTCAGCGCGATGGCGATCAGGGCCAGCGCGGCGAGCAGGGCACAGAGCAGCAGCGAGCGCCGGAAGCTGCGGGTGAGCGCAGCCTGGACGGCACCGGTGACTTGGTCACGGAGGCGGCCCAGCCGCGGGTCCTGGAGGGCGCCGTGACGGTTGAAGGCCGCGCCCAGATCCGGCACGCTGCCGCGCGGCGCCCGGTCGATGGCGGTGCGCAGGTCCAGGGCGATCGGCACCTCCTGGCGGAGGGGTACGTCGGCGCCCAGCAGCTGCTGAGCGGCGCCCAGCACCGCGTTATGGCCTCCGGTCTGCAGGTCATGGGAGAGCAGCGGTGCCACCAGCAGCAGGGCGAGCACCAGTCCGGCGTGACGGGCGGCGACGGTGGCCGTCCCCCTGCGCAGAGAGACGCCACCCTCGCCGGCACCCAGCTCGGTGAGCACCGGCACGGCTGCACCCATCCCGGCGCCGCACACCGCCATCGCCGCCGCCACCAGGGCGGGGCTGGTGGCCGGGAGCAGGGCCAGCGCCACCAGGCCGGCGGCGAGCAGCACCGCGCCGGCCAGCGCCGCCGTCCGCGGTGCCAGCGCGGCCAGACCGCGCCGGGCGGCCACCGCCCCCACCGGCAGCGCGCTCACCGCCGCAGCGCCGGCGATCGGAGACAGTCCCCAGACGGTGATCACCAGCAGCACGGCCAGGAACAGGGCGCCGACCAGGGCACCGGAGATGAGCGCCAGGGCGAGGTTGACGCCCGCCGGCACCCGGCCGCCGCCCCCGGAGGCCGGGGTGGCGCCGGTCCGCCAGGTGGCGATCAGAGCGAGCACCGCCACCGGAACCTGGAGGGCGAAGATGGCCCGCCAATCA
The DNA here is from genome assembly GCA_963753235.1 of uncultured Solirubrobacteraceae bacterium. Lineage (GTDB taxonomy): Bacteria > Actinomycetota > Thermoleophilia > Solirubrobacterales > Solirubrobacteraceae > Palsa-465. The sequence goes on from CAVWBJ010000005.1 coordinate 381,233, forward strand.
AACAGCTGGGTGGCCACCCCACCGAGTGCGGGCCCGAGCGCGGCCCCGAATGTCCCGGCCAGGGTCCAGACGGCCAGACCGCGGCGCGGCGAGCCGCACAGCCGGCCGAGCAGCCCCAGGCCCCCGGCGAGCAGCATGGCCGCCCCGGCCCCCTGAACGCAGCGGAACCCGATCAGCGCGGGCAGCGACCAGGCCAGCGCGCAGCCGACCGCACCGGCGGTGAACAGGGCCAGCCCGAGGCGGCTCAGCCGCGCGACGTCGACCCGGTGGGTCACCACCAGGGCCGCCGCAGCGACCGCCACCACCAGGTTGTAGGCGGTGATGACCCAGGAGACGCCGACGATGGAGGTGGCGAAGCGGCCGTACAGGCTCGGCAGCGCCAGCACCACGATCGAGGAGTCGGCGAAGGCGATCCCCACGGCTGCGGCCACGGCGGCCGCCGCCCACCGCCGCGCCGGAGTCAGGTACCGGGAGGTGTCGTCGGGAGAGCCCCCGCCCATTCCGCTGATCCTGTCACGGGTGCCTCACCGGGCTCCGGGAGGCCCGCGGCGGCGAGCACGGCCCGGTAGTCCTCCCAGGTGTCGACGTCCGGCGGGATCAACCCGTCGACCGCCACCTCGGAGGCCGCCGGACCGAGCCGGTCCAGCAGCCTCCAGACACCCCGGTCGCCGTGCAGCGCGCCCAGCTGCCCGAACAGCGAGCGGTCAAAGGCGAGGGGGTGGCCGCGGCCGTCGCGGTAGCGGCAGACCGCCAGCGGCGCCTGGCCCCGCCCGGCGAGCAGGGCGTGCACCGTCCGGGCGCGTACCCCCGGCTGATCGCCCAGCATCAGCACCAGGACATCGCACCGGGGGTCGACGGCGCCCAGGGCGGCGGCGATGGAGGACGAGCAACCCGTCCCGAACACCGGGTTCTCCACCACCGAGACACCGGTGAGATCGACCGCTCGGCGCACCGGCTCAGAGCTGCCGCCGAGCACGCACAGCAGCTGGGCAAAGCCGCAGCCGCGCGCCACGCCCAGGACATGCTCCAGCAGGGGTCGCCCCCGGTACGGGAGCAGCTGCTTGGGCTGCCCCAGCCGGGCTGAGCCGCCGGCGGCCAGCACCAGCCCGGTGACGAACGGCCGCTCAGCCGACGGCATGGGCCTCGGCGTGCTGGGCGGCGAACGCCTGCCGGCAGTGCTCGCCACAGAAGTGGATGATGGTGCCGCCGGCGGCCAGCCGCGGGGTGGACGGGGTCACGGCCACCTTCATGCCACACACCGGATCGGTTGCCACCTCCACCGCCGAGGCCGCCCGGTCAGCGCACACCGGAGCCGGAGCGCGGACGCCCCCCGGATCGGCCTGGCGGTCGGCCACCATCTCGGCCAGGATGGAAACCGCGATCTCGGCCGGGGTGCGCGCCCCGATGTCGAGGCCCGCGGGCGTGTGCAGAGCCGCCGCCAGCGCGGGCACCACGTCGAGCCCCTCGCGGACGGCCGCCCCCCGGGTGCGGCTGGCCACCAGGGCCACGTAGGGGACTCCGGCCTGGAGCGCCTGGGCCAGGACGTTCTCCTCGCCGTTGCCGTGCGAGGCCACCACCACCGCCGCGGCCCGCTCCACGGCCATCTCGGCTCCCGCCGGGACCCGGAGGCAGTCATAGCCCGAGGCCCGGGCCAGAGTCTCCACCGCTACCGCGATCGGCGAGTTGCCGACCACCACCACCCGCGGCGGCGGCAGGTGCGGCTCCAGGAAGATCTCCAGCGCACCGCCGCTCAGGCAGGGATTGTGCTCCACCACCGCCCCGTCTCCGTCCGCGTCAGCGGCGTCCTGATCTCCAACCAGCCGCAGCAGGACCGGCTCGCCGGTCTCCAGCGCCCGCAGCGCATGCAGGCGGACCGACGATTCGGCGCAGACGCCCCCGACGAAGCCGTCGATGGTTCCCTCGGCGCCGACCACGGCTGCGTCGCCGGGGCGCACGCTGGTGGGGTGGCGCGCCCGCACCACCGTCGCCATCACGAACGGCACCCGCTCGCCGAGCAGTTGCTCCACCCGCACCGCCAGATCGCCTTCGATCATGATCCGGTCACCACCTTTCCCTCGCTCACCCGCTCCGTCGCGGCCGGCGGGCGGTCTGGACCGGAACCTCGGCGGCGATGTTCACCGTCCCGCAGCGCCCACAGCGGACGCGGACCCGGCGGGTCATGTACTCCGGCGCCATGCCGGTGGCCAACAAGTTGGCGCAGACCGCGCACAGGTAATCGTCGGCCCCGTTGCCGCGGAACACCGGCCGGTCGGTGTGGTCCTGAACGGCGGTGCCGCCGTCGACCGGCACCTCCCCCGGTTGCACCGCGCGCATGGTCCGGACCGCCATCGTCCTCAGGCCGCCGCCACAAACTTCTCGGTGAAGCTGGTGATGAGCGCGTCGAGCACCGTCGACACCATGCCCTCCCCCATCGAGGCCGCCTTGCCGGTGATCTTCGCCGCGGTGTGGATGGTGCCCCCGCCGTCGTTGAGGGCGAATGTGACGTCGGCGTTGGCGTGGCCCTGTCCCCCCTTCTCCCGGGACTTGACCCGGATCAGGGCCCGGTGCTCGGCCGGCTCCTGCTCCACGATCGAAACCGTCCCGATGAACGTCAGCGACATGGCGCCCATCTTCACCTTGATCTCGGCCTTGACCGAGTCTGGGTCGGTCTTATCGATGACCCGGCCGCCCTCCACGCACGGCACCAGCCGCTCCAGATCGAGGACCAGGCCCCAGCTGTCCTCGATCGGCTTGCCGGTGTTCAGGGGATGGTCGAGCTCAACCACGTTGTCTTCTCCTTGCTGGTGTCGGTAGGGTGCGCCTGACATGGCAATCGCCCCAGGCACATATACGTTGGAACCGCCGAACGCCCGCCTGACGGTGCGCACCGCGCGCCGCGGCGCTGCCTCCAAGGCCGGTCATGATCTGCGCATCGAGGTGCAGACGTGGGGCGCCACGCTGCAGATCGACGCCGAGCCGGCCCGCAGCGTGTTCGAGCTCACCGCTGACTCGCGCTCGTTCCGGGTCCTGGAGGGCACGGGCGGTGTCAAGCCGCTCGGCGACAAGGACAAGGACAGCATCGTGCAGACCGTCAACGACGAGATCCTCAAGGGGACGTCGATCACCTTCCGCTCCACGGCGGTGCGACCGGAGGGCGACGGGCGCTTTCATGTCACCGGCGACCTGGAGATCCTCAACGGCATCAACCTGATCGCCTTCGACATCCAGGTCGAAGATGGCGGCCGGGTCACCGGGAGCGCCACCGTCACCCAGAGCCAGTGGGGCATCAAGCCCTACACCGCCCTGTTCGGCGCGCTCAAGCTGGCCGACGACGTGCAGCTCGACGTCGACGGCACGCTGCAGCCGGCCTCCTGACTCAGGGCGGCCGGGGAGGTCAGCCGCGGTAGACGGTCTGGGCGTCAAGCCCGCCCTCCATTCCCGGGGGAAGCGCGCCGGTCCCGTGGGCGTACATGGCGAGGTCGGCGATCGTCCGCAACTGCTCCGGCTGCTGCCCGGCGGCAAACGCCCCGTCGCGCCACTGCAGCGATTCGGCGGGAGCATCCAGCGCCATCCCGGCCAGCTGCCGGGCCTTGGCCAGGATCTTCTCGGTGGCCGAGGCGATCGCCTGGCCGGTGGCGGGCGAGGGGCTCGTGTTGAACCCGTGGCCGGTGCCGAATCGGTCCTCGTCGGCCGGCACCACCTTGACGTCAAGCGGGGGCACGCCGAGCTCGCCGGCCACCTGGCGGGCGTAGTCGGACTCGTGGCCGTCAGGCCCCGTGGTCAGGCTCAACACCATCTTGCCCGTGGGGTGCACCCGCAGGAACACTGCCCGGTAGGCCTCGTCGGCCATCTGCCTCCTCCTTCTCCAGGCGCCGGCGCTCCAGGTGGGCGGTCAGCGCGTTGTGCTCCTCCAGGTCGCAGAAGCTCGGTTGGGGTCCACCCAGGACGTGTGCCGGGACGGCCGGGCGGTCACAGCCGGGGTAGATGCACGTCTTGATCATGACCAGCCCGGGGTGGTGCGGCCACGGCTGGGGCCGTACCCGCTCGGCATCGCCACCGAACTGCCGGCGACGGGCGTGGCGCTGGCCCACGTGTCCGGAACCGGGTCCGGCGGCGGTTCTGAAACCACGGGCAAATCCGGCCCCGTCTCGCCGATGGCCGCCACCACCTCCTCCAGGGCGGCCAGCGAGTGGCCGCTGACCAGGGCGTCACAGAAGGGCAGCGCGGCGACCATGCCGCCGGCGCGGGGGGTGAACCCGGCCGCCGCCACCCGCGGGTTGACCCAGACGATCCGGTAGGCCAGGCGGGAGAGGCGCTCCATCTCCCGGGCCACCAGCGCCGGGTCGCCTCGCTCCCATCCGTCCGACAGGATCACGACAACAGCGCCCCGGGCCATGCCGCGGCGGCCGTGGCGGTCATTGAAGCTCTTGAGCGCGTCGCCGATGCGTGTCCCGCTGGACCAGTCAGGCGCCGTGGCCGCCGCCCGCTGGATGGCCCGCTGCGGATGGCGAGAGTGCAGGGCCCGGGTCAACCGGGTCAACCGGGTGGCGAACACAAAGGCCTCGGTCTGGGGTGAGCGGGATCCGATCCCGGCGGCAACGCTCAAGAACTGGAGGTAGGCGCGCGCGTAGGGCTCCATCGATCCGGAGATGTCACAGAGCAGGATCAGGCGCCGGCGCACCACCCGCCGGCGGCGCCGGGCCAGGCGGATCGGATCGCCGCCGGTGCGCAGGCTGTCCCGCAGCGTCCGGCGCAGGTCGATGGAGCTGCCGTGGCGCCAGCGCTGCCCCCGCCGGGTGCGCCGCCACGGCGTGGCCAGCTCCAGCTGCCCCATGAGCCGGTACAGGGCGGCCAGCTCGTCGGGGGCCAGCGCCTCAAACCGCTTGCTCCGGAGGATCTCCTCGTCGGAGGCGAGGACCGGGACCGGGCGCTCCTCCCCTCCCGGCCGGCCCCGGCCCGGACGGGGGGCGGTGACGCTGCCCCCGGCCCCCGGTGACCGCGCGGGCGCCGGCTCAGGCCCCTCGGCCGCGTCCGGGACCGGCTCTGTCTCCTCCGCCGGCGGCGCCTCCGACGGCGGCGCCGCGCTGCCGAACACCTCGGCGAACACCCGGTCGAAGATCGGGACCTGTGAGCGGTCAGAGACGAACACGGCCCGGGCGGCCCAATACAGGCGCCGCCGGGACGCCAGCCCCGCCCATCCTTGGATCAGAGTCAGCGCCCGGGCGAACCGGGTGGCACGCTCGGCGCCCGCCGGAATGCCGGCCTCGTGCAGCCGGCGGCTGAACGCCCCCACCAGGAGCGGGAGATCGAGCACCACCGTCTCGACACCGAAGTCGGCGGCCATCAGCTCACCAGCCGCTCCAGTCCGGCACTGCGCACCACGTCCTGATCCTCGCGGTACTTGAGCACGGAGCCGAGCGTCCGCTCGATGGCTCGCGGGTCGAGCACCTCCACCCCCAGCAGGGTCAGCGCGGCCAGCCAGTCAATGGCCTCGGCGATCCCGGGCGGCTTCTGGACGTCGGAGCCGCGCATCCGGGAAACCGCGTCGGCCACCTGGACGGCGAGGGTCTCGGCCGCTCCCCGGACCCGCCGGCGGATGATCGCCACCTCCCGCTCCGGCGTGGGGTAATCGATCCACTGATACAGGCAGCGGCGCTTGACCGCGTCATGGAGGTCGCGGGTCCGGTTGGAGGTGAGCAGGATCGCCGGCGGCACCTTGGCCCGGATCGTGCCCAGCTCCGGAATGGTGACCGCCGCCTCGGCCAGCAACTCCAGCAGGAAGGCCTCAAAGTCGTCGTCGGCCCGGTCGATCTCGTCGATGAGCAGGACCGCCGGCCGCGGTCCCGGGTGCTGCAACGCCCGCAGCAGCGGGCGGGCCAGCAGGTAATCCGGTCCGAACAGGTCCGCCTCGCGCAGCTCCGATCCGCGGGCCTCGGCCAGCCGGATCGACAGCAGCTGGCGCGGGTAGTTCCACTCGTACAGCGCCTCGGCCGCGTCGATCCCCTCGTAGCACTGCAGGCGCACCAGGGGCGTGTCCAGAGCCAGCGCCAGCGACTTGGCCGCCTCGGTCTTGCCGACGCCGGCCTCACCCTCCAGCAGGAGCGGCTGGGGCAGCTCCAGGCTGAGGAACATGGCGGTGGCCAGTCCTTCGTCGACCAGGTAGTCGACGGCGGCCAGCCGCCGGGCCAGCGCCTCAACGTCGTCCACCAGCTCGCTCATTGCGGCGGCTCGGCCCGTCCCTGCATCGCCGCCCACACCCGGGCCGGGGTGCACGGCATGTCGATATGGCCGACCCCGTGGCTCTGGTGCAGCGCGTCGATGACCGCGTTGACGATGGCCGGCGGGGAGCCGACGTTGGGTGATTCGCCCACGCCCTTGGCCCCGAGCGGATGGTGCGGACACGGCGTCACCGTGGCCCCCAGCTCAAAGTCCGGGCACTCCAGCGCCGTCGGGATGAGGTAATCCATGAACGACGAGTTCAGGCAGTTCCCCTCCTCGTCGAAGGTGATGACCTCCATGAGCGCGATTCCGATCCCCTCGGCCAGCCCGCCGTGGATCTGCCCGTCGACGATCATCGGGTTGATCCGCACCCCGCAGTCATCGACGGCGATGAACCGCCGCACGGTCACCTGCGCCGTGTCGGGGTCGATGTCCACGACCGCGATGTAGGCGCCGTACGGGTAGGTCAGATTGGGCGGGTCGTAGATGACCTGAGCGTCCAGGCCACCCTCCATCCCCTCCGGCATCGGAGCGCCACTGTAGGCGTAGGCGGCGATCTCCTCAATCATCGCCCCCTTCTCGGGGTCGCCCTTGACGTACCAGCGGCCTTTCTCCCAGGCCAGGTCCTCGGCCCGGGTCTCCAGCATGGTGGCCGCGATCAGCCGGGCCTGGTCGCGGACCTTGCGGGAGACGACGGCCACCGCCGCCCCGGACACCGGCGTCGACCGGCTGCCGTACGTCCCCAGCCCGTACGGCGTGCGGTCGGTGTCACCGTGGCGGACCTGGACGTCCTCCGGCGGGATGCCGAGCTCCTCGGCCACGATCTGGGCGAACGTCGTCTCGTGACCCTGGCCCTGAGTCTGAGCGGAGATCGACACCATCGCCTTCCCGGACGGGTGGACGCGCAGGTCGGCCCCGTCGTTCATGGCCAGGCCGAGGATGTCCATGTGCTTGCGGGGCCCGGCGCCGACCCCCTCGGTGAAGAAGGCCACACCGATCCCCATGAGCTCGCCCCGGGCCCGCTTCTCGGCCTGCTCGCGGCGCAGCGCCTCGTAACCGGCCAGCTCCATCGCCACCTTCATCGTGTCGGCGTAGTTGCCGGAGTCAAACGTCCAGCCGGTGGTGGTCTCGTACGGGAACTGATCCGGTGCGATGAAGCTGCGCATCCTCAGCTCAATCTCGTCGACTCCCATCTCCAGGGCGAGGGCCTTGACCATGCGCTCCACCATGTAGACACCCTCGGTGATCCGGAACGAGCAGCGGTAGGCCACGCCGCCCGGGGCCTTGTTGGTGTAAACGGCCTTGACCTTGACGTGGGCGGCCTCCAGTGCGTAGGAGCCACAGCAGATGTGGAAGAACCCGGCCGGGAACTTCGTCGGCTGGGCCGTCGAGTCGAACGCGCCGTGGTCGGCGATGACGTCAACCCGCAGCCCGGTGATCCGGCCGTCCTTGGCGCACATCTCGGCATGCATGAGGTAATCCCGGGCGAAGCCCGTCGACATCAGGTTCTCGGAGCGATCCTCAATCCACTTCACCGGCGCGCCGGCGACGATGGAACCGGCGATCGCGCACACATACCCCGGGTACACGGGGACCTTGTTGCCGAAGCCGCCGCCGATGTCGTTGCAGCGGATGCGGATCATGTGCTCGGCCAGGCCGGCCACGTGGGCGTAGACGGTCCGGTGGGCGTTGGGGGCCTGGTTGCCGTTGTAGATGTCGAGCTGGCCCGTCTGAGGGTTGAAGTCGGCGATCATTCCGCACGTCTCCAGCGGCGCCGGGTGACAGCGCGGGTAGATCATGTCCCGGGTGACAATCGTGTCGGCCTCGGCGAAGGCCCGGTCGGTGGCCTCCTCGTCGCCCGCCTCCCAGGTGGGGCTGGCCAGGTTGTCGACCTGCCCGGCCTTGTCGTCGCGGATGACCGGCGCCTCGGGATCAAGCGCGGTGCGGGCGTTGACCACCGCGGGCAGCGGTTCGTATTCCACGTCGATGAGCGGGAGCGCATCCCGGGCGATGTACTCGTCGGTGGCGATGACGAAAGCCACCTCCTGCCCCTGGAAGCGAACCTTGTCGCCGGCCAGGACCGCCTGGGTGTCGTAGGAGATGGTCGGCATCCAGGCCAGGCCGAGCGTCTCCAGGTCCTTGGCGGTGACGACCGCGGCCACGCCGGGCAGGGCGAGCGCCGCAGAGGTGTCGATGGAGACGATGCGAGCGTGCGCGTACGGGCTGCGCAGGATCGCCCCGTGGAGCATCCCGGGCAGGCGGAGGTCGTCCAGGTAGGTCCCCTGGCCACGGATGAACCGGGCGTCTTCCTTGCGCTTGAGCGGGCCGAAGCCGATCGGCCGGTCCTGGCTTTCGATGACGGCCATCACTGCACCTCCTCAACGAGACGGGTGGCGGCTTCGCGCTCGGCGGCCCAGCGGACGGCGGCAACGATGTTCTTGTAGCCCGTGCAGCGGCAGATCTGGCCGCTGATGGCGGTGCGGATCTCCTCCTCGGAGGGGTCCGGATTCTCGTCCAGGAGCGCCCGGCTGGTCATGAGCATCCCGGGGGTGCAGAACCCGCAGTGGAGGGCGTGCCTCTCGTGAAAGCCGAGCTGGACCGGGTCGAGCTGCCCGTCGACCTCCAGCGACTCGACGGTCCGGATCTCATGTCCCTCGCACATGACGGCGAGCGTCGTGCACGACTTCAGCGGCTTGCCGTCCATGAGCACCACGCAGGCGCCGCAGTTCGACGTGTCACAGCCCCAATGGGTTCCGGTGAGTCCCGGGGTTTCCCGAATGAAGTGCACCAGCAGCTGGCGGGGCTCCACCTCCCGGGTCACCGGCTGTCCGTTGATGTTGATGGTGACGTCCACGGCTTGGCTCTCAGACCTCCTGATGGAGCGCGCGGGCGGTGGCCCGGCGCAGGGCTCGTTGGGTGAGCACCCGGGCAAGGTGGCGCTTGTAGTCAATCGGCCCGCGCCCGTCCGCCGACGGGGAGCAGTCCTCGGCGGCGATCTGTCCGGCCTGCTCAAACAGCTCCTCAGACGGGGGCCGCCCGCGGAGCAGCTCCTCGGCGCGCATGACGTGAACCGTCGTGGGGCCGACGGCGCTGAGCGCGATGCCGGCGTCGGCGATCATGCCCCCATCGATCCACACCGCGGCCGAGGCCGCGGCGATGGCCCAGTCGCCGGCGCGGCGCTCCACCTTCTCATGGGCGCTCCCGCCTCCGGGGCGCCGCGGGATCCGCACCTCGGTGACCATCTCGCCATCCCCGACCGCCGTCATGTACGGGCCGACGTGGAACAGGTCCATGTCAACCACACGCTCGCTGGTTGCGCCCCGGACGACGACCTGGGCCTTGAGCGCAGCGCACACGGAGCTCAGATCCTCGGCGGCGTCCGCCTGGCACAGCGAGCCCCCGATCGTGCCCCGGTTACGGACCACGGGGTCGGCGATCACCCGCTCCGCGTCGCGGAACACGGGGAGGTGCTCGGCCAGCAGCTCGGACTCCAGCAGGTCGACGTGGCGGGTCAGGGCGCCGATCCGGATCTGGCTGGTGGGCGGCCCCACTTCCTGAATGTACGCCAGTTCGGCCAGGTCGTTGATGTCGATCAGGTGCTCGGGCTGGGCCAGCCGGAGCTTCATCATCGGCAGCAGGCTGTGGCCGCCGGCGATGATCCGGGCCTCGCCCCCATGGGTGGCCAGGGAGGCGATCGCGGATTCCACACTGGTGGCGCGCTCGTAGCCGAACGGGGCCGGGGTCTGCACGGTGGTCAGCTCCTCTCCGCGTCGGTGATCGGCAGCCGGCGGCGCGGCTGGCCGACCTCCTGGTCAGGCACGTAGACCACGGGGGCATCGGTACCGATGACCGGCGAGCGCGGCATCAGCTTCGGCCGGCTCTGGCGCCCATCGGGGTACAGGGCCCGGGCGGCCGTGCTGCCGTAGGCCGGGTTGCGCAGCGCCGGGCCGTCGGGCGAGGCCGCCGCAATTGGCGCCTCCCGGCCCAGCCGAGCCAGCGTCAGCGTCCCCCGCGTGTACACCTCGGAGATGCGCGGGGCGTGGAGGTCGCGGCTGTCCGGGAAGTGGCGTAGCCCGGCCGCCGCCGCGCCCGGATACAGGCCATCGATCAGACCCATGGCATCGACCAGCCCGGCCTTCTTGACCAGCAATCCCTCCAGCAGGTCGACGCCGGCGTCGAGGTCGGCGTTGATCTCGCCGACGACCTGCTCCACCGGTGCGCTCCTCTCAATGATCCCACCCACGCCGGCGATCGCCTGGTCAAGGCTGGCCGTGATGCGGCGCAGGGCGAGGATCGTCGACACCAGGTAGAGGACAACGGCGACGATGATCGCCACCACCGCCACGACCAGCACCACTCCGGCTGCCGGCATGTCTTCAGGCTCCTTCCGCGTCGTCGAGGATGACGTCGAGTGATCCGCCGTAGTCGGCGGCGGCGGCGATCGTCTGGCCCACCCGCTCCCGGGTGGTGACCAGGAGCGCGGCCGCGTCGAGGTCGGCCGAGCCCCGCTGGGCAGCCGCGGCGATGCCGGCGGCGCTGGGCACGATGCTGCGCGCGGCTTCGTAGACGCCTCGCAGCAGGTAGACGACGACCGGCAGCACGATGAGCAGGAGGACCGCGTCCCCGATCCATTCCAGGATCATTTCGGCCTCCTCTCCGCCACCACGGCCGCCTTGGCCGCGATGCCCGGCAGCGCGGCCACGATCGTGTCGAACTGGGCGTTGATCGCCTTGACCGCCGGCTCCAAGGGGCGCAGATGCTCGGCCTCCACGGCCTCCAGCGCGCCCGCCAGCGTGGCCAGGGTCCGGGAGGCGGAGGCGAGCTTGACCCGGATCTGAATCAGGGCGGCGGCCAGCACGCCGATCACGATGAGCGCCAGGATGACCGTGAGCACGGTGAGGGTGGTGGAACTCATGCGGTGGCACCTCCGTAGCCGTCGGTGAGCGCGTTCATGTAGCCGTCCTGAATAACCGCCTCGTCGACGATCTGGCCCAGCACGGGGGCGGTGGCCTGCAGCTCGGGGATGTGGGCGGTGTTGGACGCCACCCGGCCGGCGACCTCCAGCAGCGCGGTGGCCGACCGGTCGATGTCGGTCACGGTCCGGATGAGGATCACCAGCAGCGCGGTCACCGCCAGGGCGGCGAGCAGCCCGATGATCAGCGCGATGCCCCAGGCACCGTGGTCGGAGAGCGCGGCGTAAACCGGGGTCACCTGCCCACCGCCACCTTGCGCAGCGCGCGGGCCGCGTGGAGGATCCGGACCCCGGAGTCGTTGATCCGGCCGACCCCGCTCAACGCCTCGGTCTGGGCCCGCACCCGCTCCACGCCGGCCACGGCCGTCTCGGCCTGGCGGGCGATCCGCACGGCCAGCACGACGATGGTGACCAGGATCGCCGCGGCCACGAGGGTCACCACAATCCCGAGCACCAGCCCGATCGTCCAGCCGCCTGAGGCAGCGACAACCAGAGCCATTTCAAACCACCTCCTGGTTGGGTTCCTGTCTCCCACCACCGGGCGGGCCGAACCGGCCCGCGGGCAGCCGCCGGCCACCGCAGGGAGCGTGCTGGACGCTCACGGCGCGCACGTCGTGACACGGCGCCGGGATATGAATGACCTCTCCTTGGATTTCCGGCAGCGGCGTCCCCGGGGTGGGCGCCGCCTGCTCTGAGGGGATTCTCTCCGCCCGGAGGGCGCGGCGCAACCCCTCCGGCCGCGACTACCCGGTGGCCGAGCGCGGGTGGTTCATGCCACAGTTTCCGGGGAGGACCCATCGCCAGCGAGGAGAGAGCCACACCATGACCCAGACGACATCCGGCCCGCGGGCCATCGCGGCCACGGTGGCCGCCCTCCCCGGCTCGGCCGCCGAGCGCTTCGCCGACCGCCGCGCCGCTCGCTACAAGGTGGACGGCGCCTGGCGGGAGCTGACCTACGGCGAGGCGGTGGCGGCGATCTTCGATGTGGCCCTGGGTCTGGCCGAGCTGGGCGTGCAGCCGGGCGACCGGGTGGCCATCCTGGCCGACACGCGGTGGGAGTGGACGCTGGCCAGCTACGCCACCTCGGCCGCCGGTGGCGTGGTGGTGCCCGTCTACCCCACCAACTCACCCCGGGAGTGCGCCTGGGTGCTCGGCAACTCCGGCACCCGGGTGGTGGTGTGCGAGGACGTCGACCAGGTGGAGAAGATCCAGGCCGTCCGCGACGAGCTGCCGGAGCTGGAGACGATCGTCTCCATCGAGCCCGGGACCGGCGATCTCACCCTGGAGGAGTTGCGGGCGCGGGGATCGGCCGGCGACCGAGCTCAGTTGACCGCGCGGGCCTCGGCGGTGTCGCCCGAGGACGCCTACACCATCATCTACACGTCGGGCACCACCGGGCCGCCCAAGGGCGTGGTCCTCAGCCACGCCAACGCCATGTCGGTGTGCGAGATGGTGGAGGAGATCGGCATCGTCGACGAGGGCGAGGTCACCTACCTGTATCTGCCGCTGGCCCACGCGTTCGCCCTCACCTCGCAGCTCGCCTCCTATGACCAGGGCACCGCGATCGTCTACTACGGCGGCGACACCAGGCAGATCCTGCCTGAGCTGATCGAGACCGAGCCGACATACGTGCCGTCGGTGCCCCGGGTGTTTGAGAAGCTGTACACGGCGGCGCTGAAGCTGCGCGACCAGGGCAGTGACGAGGACCGGGCGCGGTTTGACCAGGCAATAGGGCTCGGCGTGGAGGTCCGTCGCCGGCGCCAGCGCGGCCAGGAGGTGCCGGCCGAGATGGAGGCCGCGTTTACCCAGGCCGACGAGCGCCTGTACAGCCGGGTGCGCGGCCTGTTCGGTAACCACGTCAAGCAGGCGGTCACCGGGGCGGCGCCGATCGCCGCCGAGATCCTGGAGTTCTTCTACGCCTGCGGGGTCACCGTGCTGGAGGGCTGGGGCATGACCGAGACCACCGCGGTGGGCACCGTCAACCTCCCGGAGGCGCTGCGCTTCGGCACTGTGGGCCGTCCCATGCCCGGCGTGGAGATCCGGATCGCCGAGGAGGACGGGGAGATCCTGATCAAGGGCCCGTGCGTGTTTCACGAGTACTGGCGCAACCCGGAGGCGACCGCCGAGGCGCTGGTGGACGGGTGGCTGCACACCGGCGACCTCGGGTCCCTGGACGAGGATGGCTTCCTGTCGATCACCGGCCGCAAGAAGGACATCATCATCACCGCCGGCGGAAAGAACCTGACCCCGTCAAACATCGAGAACGACCTCAAGCAGTCCCGGTTCATCTCCCAGGCCGTCATGCACGGGGACCGGCGCCCCTACCCGGTTGTCCTCATCACCCTGGACCCGGAGGAGATCCTGCCCTGGGCGGCGGAGAACGGCCTTCCGGAGGATCTGGCGTCGCTGGCCGGCCACGCGGAGGTGCGGGCCCTCATCCAGGCCGAGGTCGACCGGGCCAACGCCAACTACGCCCAGGTGGAGCAGATCAAGAGGTTCGCCATCCTCGGCCGTGACCTGACCATTGAGGACGGCGAGCTCACCCCCACGCTGAAGGTGAAGCGATCGGTGGTCAACGAGCGGTTTGCCGCCCTGTTTGAGGAGTTGTATGCCTAGGCTAGTGTTCTGAGGCGGAAATTCGCTGCCACCGAATTTCCGACTCAGGACACTAGATCGGGCGCGGGTTCGGGTTCGGCGGCAGCGGACCGGGCGACGGGCCGGGCGACGGCGGCGACGGGTCAGGGCCGGGCGTCGGCCCGGGGGGCTGGGGATCCGGCGCCGGCGGCCCGGGGGGCCCCGGCGAGGGGAATTCGGCGTTCATGGTTCTCACGCATACCCGGAGGGGCGGCCGGGTAGCCACCTGATGTGCGGATCCTCGTTGTCACCACAGAGCCGGTATCCGCCGCCCAGCTACGAGCTGCGCTCCCGGACGACACCGACCCGCAGGACGCCGAGGTGATGGTGGTCGCCCCCGCGCTTCACCGCAGCGCGCTGCGGTTCTGGATGTCGGATGCCGACGACGCCATCGACCGCGCCGAACGCGTGCGCGCCGAGAGCCTCCAGCAGCTGAGCGCCGACCGGGTGGCGACCACGGCCGACATCGGCGAGGCCTCGACCAGTGGGGCCATCGAGGACGCGCTCAAGACGTTCGCCGCCGACCGGATCGTGGTGTTCACCCACCCGGAGGGCGAGCAGCGCTACCGGGAGGATCTCGATCCCCAGGCCGTGGAGGCCCGGTTCAGGATCCCGGTGACGCAGGCGCCCGCCGCCGCCGGCGGCTGACGCCGAGCCGGCGGGCGAGCAGCAGGGCGTTGGCCGGGGCAAAGCCGCGCCAGTCGTTGTTGAAGTAGGCATAGACGGTGGTCTCGCGCCGCCACTGGCTGATCCGGCGGGCCCAGGTCTCGATCTCGGTGGCCGAGTAGTTGCCGGCCCGGCCCCGGGCCCCGTAGTGAAAGCGGACAAACCGCCACGACGCGGTCGCCTCCTGGCTCTGAAATGGACGGTCGGGATGATCGCCGATGGTCAGCGCCACCCCGTGAGCCCGGAGCGCCGCCATCACCGGCTCGGCAAACCAGCTCTCATGACGAAACTCAATGGTGTGCATCCCGGGCGGTAGCGCCTGGAGCCAGCCCTCCAACCGGGCGTCGTCCCGGTGGAAGTTCGCCGGCAGCTGCCACAGCACCGGTCCGAGCTTGCCCGCCTCGATCATCGGCGCAAGCGGGGCGTAGAACCGCCGAATCCCCTCCCCCAGGTCGGTCAGCCGCTTGATGTGCGTCAGGTAGCGGCTGGCCTTGACCGCAAACGTGAAGTCCTCCGGGGTCTGCCGGGTCCACCCCTCCACCGCCTCCCGGCGCGGCAGCCGGTAGAAGGTGTTGTTGATCTCCACCGTGTCGAATCGCTCGGCATAGCACTCCAGCCAGCGCCGCTGGGGCTCCCGCTCTGGATAGAAGGTCCCGCGCCAGTCACGGTAGTTCCATCCCGAGCAGCCGATGAGCGCAGGTCTCATGTCCTGGATACTGCCCCGGGACGGGCCCCACCGGTCACGCCGGAGCCGAGAACGGGTAGCGATCGGGCATGACGCTGTCTGAGGACCGTCCGCCCGCGCCGGTACCGGATCGTCCCAGCCTGACCTCACTGCGGGAGGCAATCCCCTCCTGCCGGGCCTGCGAGCTGTGGGCCGACGCCACCCAACCGGTGATGGGCGAGGGGGCCCGGCGGGCGCGGCTGATGCTCGTCGGCGAGCAGCCCGGCGACCGCGAGGACCTGGCGGGCCACCCGTTTGTCGGTCCGGCCGGGCGCGTGCTCGACGAGGGCCTGGAGCGCGCGGGGATCAGCCGCAGCGACGCCTTTGTCACCAACGTGGTCAAGCACTTCCGGTTCCGGCAGCGCGGGAAGCGGCGCATCCACCAGACCCCGGAACGGGTCCACGTCAACGCCTGCCGCCCCTGGCTGGAGGCCGAGCTCGGCATCGTCCGGCCGCAGGCCCTGGTCTGCCTGGGGGCCACCGCGGCCCAGTCGCTCCTGGGGTCGCAGATCCGGGTGGGGCGCGACCGGGGGCGCCCCATTGACTCCGACCTGGCGCCCCTGGTCACGCTCACCACGCACCCGTCGGCCATCCTGCGCCAGCGCGACGACGCCGAGCGTCAGGCGGCCATGGAGCAATTCGTCGCCGACCTCAGCGCGGTCGGCGGCTGGATGGCCGGGCACCGCTGAGGAGGGCCGTCGGCTGCCGGCACCTTCCAGGCTCCGGGGGGCCGGCCACGACGGATCAGGCCGCGGCCTGATTTCCGCGAAGTTAGAATCTCGGCCTCGTCCACCTCGTCTTCGGGACCACCGCATGGTCGATCAGAACACCCAGCCAGACGCCCTCGTCAGCGAGGAGCCCCCGGATCGCAATGCATCACGCTCGCTGGAACTGTCCAACGCCATCTCCCGGATCCACAAGCAGTTCATCGGACGCGGCCCCACCAACACCCGCACCACGATTGACGGCGACCTGGTCGTGTGCCTGCTGGAGGGCGGGTTCACCGTCGCCGAGCAGACCCTGAGTGACAACGACAAGCAGGATCTGGTGGCCGCCGGCCGGGTCGGACTGCAGGACGCGATGCGTCAGGCGATGATCGCCGCCGTCCAGGAGGTCACCGGCCGGCGGGTCCGTTCCTTCATGAGCGCCAATGACCTGGAGCACAACTTCCAGGCTGAGGTCTTTGTGCTCTGGCCGCGTGGCTCGGATCACGAAAATTCTCTAGATATCTGATCAATGGCGGCGGAACCGAGGTGGCTCGCGCCGCTCCGGACGCCGTTATAGTCACCCGTCCGGGAGGCGCCTGCTCGGCGTAGCCCGGTTCGTGGTGTCTCACGATGGGAGGCTCTCGGCGGATCTCCGGCCGACGCAGACCGTCGCACGATTGCGTACGGAGGAATGCGTGACCCATCGACAGCGACAGGCGCCGCGGCGTTGGCCCCCACCCGCGTGACAGTGGAACACGAGCTGGCGGGCACCCTCTCCACCGACGAGTTGCTGCGCCGCTACCGGCAGGCGCAGGATCCAGCTCTGCTGGAGGAGATAGTGCGCCGGTTTGAGCCGCTGGCCCGCAGCGTGGCCCGTCGTTACGGGGCCCGGGGCGAACCGCTGGAGGACCTCACCCAGGTGGCCATGGTCGGCCTGCTCAAGGCGATCTCCCGCTTTGACCCCGATCGCGGCTTCGCCTTCACCAGCTACGCCACGCCGACGATGCTGGGCGAGCTCAAGCGGTACTTCCGGGACAGCGGCTGGGCGGTTCACGTCCCCCGCGGGGTCAAGGAGCGGGCCCTGGAGGTGGCCAGCACCACCGAGGCGCTCTCCAGCCGACTGGGTCGCTCGCCCTCGCTGGCGGAGCTCGCCGAGGCGCTCGAGGCCACCGAGGAGCAGACGCTGGAGGCGATCGAGGCCTATCACGCCCGGCACGCCGCCCCGCTGGAGCACGGCAGCGACGACGAGGAGAGCGGAGTTCCCCAGCTGGCCAGCGTCCTCGGCGCCGAGGACGAGCGGCTGGAGCAGGCCGAATACCTGACCATGATCGCCAAGGGCGTGGAGACCCTCTCGGAGTCTGACCGGATGATTCTCTACCTGCGCTTCGGGCGCGACCTCACCCAGTCTGAGATCGCCAGCCGGATCGGCACGTCGCAGATGCAGGTCTCCCGGCTGCTGCGCGCCGCCATCGAGAAGATCCGCAAGGTGAGCGGCGAGTTGGAGGCGCCGCCCGGCCGGTGAGCGACGGCCCGCCCGCCGGCGAGCGGAGGGCCCGCCCGGCCGGCTAGGACTTCTTGGCGTCGACGGCGCGCTGGAGCTGTGCCTTGTTCATCTGCGAGCGGCCCTCGATGTTCAGCTGCTTGGCCTCGTTGTACAGCTGCTCCCGGGTGCGGCCCTTCGGCCGGTCGGTGCCCGAGCGCTGGCCGCCCCGACGGGAGGATGACATGTCGTTGGTGGAGGACCGGGAGGCCTGGCGGGACTCGCCGCTGCGGGCCCGCCCCTTGTTGACCGTGCGGGCGGCGATCTCCTCGGCCCGGCCCTCGCTGCGGCCCTGGTCGCGCTCGCTCTCCTTGATGTGCTCGTACTCGCGGGCCCGCTTGGTGCCCGGCTTGACGCCGCGTGGTGGCATGACATTTCCTCCTGCTCGATCCTCTGCTGGCGGATTACCTCGAATCGCTCCGCGCAAAACCCGTCGCCGGACCCCCGCCGGCGCACTCCCGCTCAGGCGGGCTCCCCCGGCCGGGCGCACCCCCCGCTCAGGCGGGCTCCCCCGGCCGGGCCCACGCCCCGCTCAGGCGGGCTCCCCCGGCCGGCCCACGCCCGCTCAGGCGGGCTCCCCCGGTCAGCTGGAGATGTACGTGGGTGTTCCGATGGGCACGTGGAGCAGCAGCCACCGGCCCTCGGCGAGGGTGAGGCGCACGCAGCCGTGGCTGACCGCATCGCCGATGGTGGAGCTCTCCGGCGTGGAATGAATGGCGATGCGATTGCCGCCGTTCCAGCCCTGGATGGCGTGGGGCGCCACCGCCGACAGGGCCAGGATGCAGCAGCCGTAGGGACCGGCGGGATCACCCGTGCGCAGCCGGTCGGTCACGGCGAACCGGCCGGTGGGGGTCGGCGAGGCCGGCGCCCCCACCGCCACTTGGTAGCGCTGGATGGTGCGCCCAGCCTCCAGGACCGTCAACCGGCGGGCCGAGAGCGAGACCCGCAGCTCCCAGTCGACCCGGCTCAGCGACGCGTCCGCCGCCGGAATCCACCCCATCCGGTTGTTTCCCGCCAGCTGGCTGGCCACGCCCAGCCAGCGCCCGTGCACCCGGCGCACCCACATCGCATCCGGTGACCCGAACGGCGTGCGCACCGGTACCGCCGCCAGCACGGGGCCGCCGGGGGCCGCCCGCATTGTGGTGCGGTGAACGACCAGCGCCACCAGCGCACCGGATCCCCCCGGCAGGTGCAACCCCGGGCGGGCCCGGGGCTGGATCCGGCCGACCGGCTCAAACCGGGCCGCGGTGGTGGTGGCCCGGGCGGGCCCGCCGGCGCTGGTCAAGCTGAGCCCGATGATGAGTGGGATGACGGGCACCGCCGCCGCCACGGCCACCGCCAGCGGCCGGATCCATCCGTGAGCTCGTCCGGTCATCCGGTGCCATTGTCGCAGCCGCGAGCCCGCGTGCACCTGAGCTGCGGCCCCCCGCCCATGGCGGGGGCGGCGTGGAGGTGGCGTTGGCCACGCCGCCGCGCCGAGGCAGCTCAGCTCGGCGCGGCGTCGCGGCGCGCGGAGGTCACCCGCCGGCGACGGCGGGGAGGATCGTCACCTCGTCGCCGTCGCTGACCTCCGTGTCCAGCCCGTCGAGGAACCGGATGTCCTCGCCGTCGACGTACACGTTCACAAACCGGCGCAGCCCGCCATCCTCGGCGATCCGGCTGCGCAACTCTCCGAACCGCGCATACAGGGCGTCGAGAACCTCGCCGACGGTGGAGCCGTCGACGGTGGCCTGCGACTCGCCCTCGGTGGCGGACCGAAGCTGGGTGGGGATCTTCACTGATACGGCCATGGCGGCGCGAATCTTATGCGAGCGCGCCGACGCGCTGGTTGGCGCTCTCAAACGCCTCCACGGTCGGGTCGATCTCCCAGGTCTCAAACGACCCCCGGACCGCGTCCAGGGTCTTGAGGCCCTCCCCGGTGATGTAGGCGACCACCCGCTCCTCCGGGTCGATGTCCCCGCGCTCAGCCAGCTTGGCCAGCACCGCGGTGGTGACGCCACCGGCCGTCTCGGTGAAGATGCCGGTGGTCTGGGCCAGAAGACGGATTCCCTCCCGGATCTCGTCGTCGGTCACAGAGTCGATCCCGCCGCCGCTGCGCCGGGCCAGGTCCAGCGCGTACGGCCCGTCGGCCGGGTTGCCGATCGCCAGCGACTTGGCGATGGTGTCCGGTTTGACCGGCCGGCAGAAGTCCTGACCGTCCGCAAACGCAGCGGCCACCGGTGAGCAGCCGGCGGCCTGGGCGCCGTTGAACGTCGGCAGCCGCCCCTCCAGCAGCCCGGCGTCGATCCACTCCTCAAAGCCACGCGCGATCTTGGTGAACAACGACCCGGAGGCGATCGGGGCCACCACCCGGTCGGGAAGCTGGAAGCCGAGCTGCTCCGCGGTCTCAAACGCCAGCGTCTTGGACCCCTCGGCGTAGTACGGGCGCATGTTGATGTTGACGAAGGCCCACTCGTGCTCGCCGGAGAGCTCGGTGCACAGCCGGTTGACATCGTCGTAGTTGCCCCGCACCCCCACGATGTTCGTTCCGTAGACCCCGGTGGCGAGCACCTTCTGCTCCTCCAGGTTGGACGGGATGAACACGTAGGACTCCAGGCCGGCCGCGGCCGAATGGGCGGCCACCGCGTTGGCCAGGTTCCCGGTCGAGGCGCAGGCGATCGTCTCAAAGCCGAGTTCCCGGGCCCGGGCCAGGGCCACGGAGACCACCCGGTCCTTGAACGAATGGGTGGGGTTGGCGGCGTCGTTCTTGATCCAGACCTCCTGGAGCCCGAGCCGCTCGGCGAGCCGGTCGGCGCGCAGCAGCGGGGTCCAGCCGGCCGGCAGGACACCCTGCGGCGGGGTCTGGACGGGCAGGAAGTCGCCGTAACGCCAGAGGGAGTGCGGCCCCGCCTGGATCCGGCGCCGGAGCTCGGCCGGATCACCGCTCTCCCGAGCGGCGTAGGCCACCTCCAGCGGACCGAAGCAGCGCTCGCACACGTAGCGAGCGTCCAGGTCGTAGACCGTCTGGCATTCCTTGCAGCGAAGAGACTCTGGCGGCATATGTACAAAACCTCCGCCGGGGTCTGTGGTCGGAGGCCGTGCTGAAAACCGCCTTGCCACATCTCCCAGGCCTTTGTGGTTGGAGCCTGAATGGAATTGGCACCTATTCCCTTGCGGGAGGTTGCCGGGGTTTCATAGGGCCATGTCCCTCCACCCCTCTGGATGCGTACTGCTATGTAATCGGGCAGTATAACTGGTGATCGGCGGTGATCACCCCGGACGGTAGGGATCCGGGCACCCCCGTAACCCCCGTCCAGACCCGGTGTTGACAACTGCTTGAGATGGCGACCGCCTCGACCGACCCGCTCGCCCGCCTGGAGGCGATCCTGGGCCTCCAGGAGCCCGGCACGCCGCAACGGCGGATGCTCGTCATCGTCAACCCCTATGCGACGACCGTCTCTGATCGGCTGAAGAACCTCGTCGTCTACGCGCTGCGCGGGCGCTACGACGTCCATGCCGTCGACACCGAGGCCCGTGACCATGCCACCGAGCTGTGCCGCGAGGCCGCCCGGGAGGGCTATGACGTGGTGGTGGCCTTCGGAGGCGACGGCACCGTCAATGAGGCCGCCAACGGCCTGGTCGGCTCCGACACGCCGCTCTGCTGCCTGCCCGGCGGCCGGACGAACGTCTACTGCCGGATGCTGGGGATCCCCACCGACGTGGTCGACGCCACCGAGCACCTGCTGGGGCTCGCCCATGACTGGCACCCCCGGCGCGTCGACGTGGGCCGGGTCAACGATCGCTACTTCCTGTTCTCGGCCGGCGTCGGCCTGGACGCCAGCGTGGTGGAGCGGGTCGACGCCCACCCCCGGCTCAAGGCTCGGGTGGGCGAGTGGTACTACGCCTGGACGGGAATTCAGACGTTCAACCGCCATTACCTGGTCCGCCCGCCGCGCCTGGAGGCGGAACTCGGCGACGAGCGCGTCCGCGGCGTGACCGCCATCGTCCAGAACGCCGAGCCATACACATTCTTCGGCAACCGCCCGGTGGGCATGGGCGAGGGAGCCAGCCTGGACAGCGGCGACCTCGCGGGCGTTGTCCTCCAGCGGGCCTCGCCGATTGATGTGCTGACGGTGAGCTGGCGGGCCCTGTCCAAGCGGGCGCGGCTCGTCCGTCACCGTCGCGTCCACGGGTTCGCCGGCCTGCACCAGCTGCGGATCAGCTCCAGCGACGACCGGGCGCTTCCCCTCCAGGTCGACGGCGACTACATCGGCGAGGTGCACGAGGCGCTGTTCCAGACGCTGCCCCAGGGGATGCTCGTCGTCGCCTGACGGCGGGCCCTGAGGATGACGATGGGGCGCCGCCGGTCAGCCGTGGGGGCCGCCGGCGTGGCCGCCGTGGCGCTGTGTCTGGCGGTGCTGGGCGTCGGCGCGCTCAGGGCCACCCGCGCCGGAGCGGCGGGCTCCGCCGGGCCCCGGATCGCCGGCTGCCGCGTGTTCCCGGCCGACAATCCGTGGAACCAGCGCGTCGACCGCCTGCCGGTGGCCCGGAACTCGGCGCAGCTCATCGCCCGGATCGGACTGGGCGACCCGGTGCATCCGGACTTCGGCACCGTCTGGAACGGGGCTCCCAACGGCATCCCGTTTGCCGTGGTGACGCACCGGACCCGCCGGACCTACGTCCGCTTCCAGTACGCGTCGGAGTCCGACGGCTCCGCCTACCCCCTGCCCCGCCACGTGCCCATTGAGGGCGGCCCCCGCTCGTCGGGTGACCGCCACGTGATTGTGCTGGATCGCAG
Organism: uncultured Solirubrobacteraceae bacterium; assembly: GCA_963753235.1. GTDB lineage: Bacteria > Actinomycetota > Thermoleophilia > Solirubrobacterales > Solirubrobacteraceae > Palsa-465. The sequence continues at coordinate 403,472 of CAVWBJ010000005.1, forward strand.
CACCTGCACCGACTACGAGCTGTTCGACGCCTACCCCCAGGACCGGGGGCACTTCTGGGCGGCCGGCTCCGGCGCCATCTTCCACCTGGGCTCCAACCACCTCCGGCCGGCCGGCTGGACCTCGGCGGACGCAGCCGGCCTGCCGATCCTCCCCGGCCTGGCCCGCTATGCCGAGGTGGCCGGGGGCGCCATCGAGCATGCGCTGCGGTTCACGGCACCCTGCACCGGACCGCGGTACGTCTACCCGGCCCGCCATGACGCGGCCACCTGCGGCGGCCCGTCCGCGCCGCCGATGGGCCTGCGGGTCCGGCTCAAGGCCAGCGTCAACATCTCCCACCTGCCCTACCAGGCCCGGGTGGTCGCCCAGGCCCTGAAGCGCTACGGGATGATCCTGGCCGACAACGGGAGTCCCTGGTATGTCTCAGGGGCGCCCGACCGCCGCTGGAACGACGCGGCCCTGCATCAGCTGGACCGTCTGACCGGCCGGGACTTTCAGGTCGTCGACACCAGCTCGCTGCCCCATCCGGGTCTGTAGGCAGAGCCGGGGTTCCCGGATGGGTGGGACGTTTACGGCGGCATACGCCGGAAATGTCCCACGTCGTCGCCTTCCGGCGTGCGCGGGTGTCCGGTCAGGATGAGCCGAGCTGCGGCCTGGGCCGGGTGCGCGCCCCGGGCCCGGGGTGAGCCCTCGGCCGGGTGCGCGCCCCGGGCCCGCGGTGAAGCCGGCGCAGCGTCAGCGCGCCGGGCCGATGCCGCCGCCGACCAGATCGCTGGCGTCGATGCGCATCAGGCCGTCCCGGCTCCACACGCGGTCCGGCTCGGAGAACAGCCGGTTGGCGTGGCGGAAACGGGCCGCCTCCAGCGCGTTGCGCACGGAGCGGCCGTTGGCGAACTTCGGCGTGCCCCGGTGCTCCCGGAGGTAGGCCCGGAACGCGGCGGCCGCCTCGTCGGACAGGTAGTAGCCGGACTGCTCCAGCATCAGCCCACCGATCGCCTCCAGCTCGCCGACGTCGTAGTCGGCGAAGCACAGGTGAAAGGCGACCCGTGAGCCCAGTCCCGGATTGGCACTGAAGAACGTCTCCATGCGGTCCTCGTACCCGGCCAGGATGACGACGACCTTGTCCCGCTCGTTCTCCATCACCTGAAGCAGGATCTCGATCGCCTCCTGCCCGTAGTCCTTGGCGGAGTCCTCGCGATACAGGTGGTAGGCCTCGTCGATGAACAGCACCCCACCCATCGCCTGGTTGAGCACCGCCCGCGTGCGCGGCGCGGTCTGACCGACGAACTGGGCCACCAGGTCGTCGCGCATGACCGCCACCAGGTGGCCCTCCTCCAGATAGCCGAGGCGGCGGAGCAGTTCGGCCATGCGCAGGCCCACGGTCGTCTTGCCGGTGCCGGGCGAGCCGGTGAAGCACATGTGGAGGCTGGGCCGCGGCGCCGACAGACCGAACCGGATCCGCACCTGGTCGGCCATCAGCAGCGCGGCGATCTCCCGAATCCGTTCCTTGACCGGCGCCAGCCCGACGAGCTCCCGGTCGACCGCCGCCAGGACGTCGTCGATGCCCGTGGCCCGCTTTTCGGCGGCGAACACCACCCTCCCGTCGGCCGGTAGCCGGTCTCGGCGGGCCCGCGCCCGGCGCAGCATCGCCCGCGGGGACCGGCCTGATTGCGGAGGCCCACTGGTTGCGATCACGCCTGGCATCCGTCGACCACGCCGGAACGCTACCGGCTCGGCGCCGGCGCCAGGGGGAGAGAACGTCCGGGGTGGCGGCTCATGCTCTATGTGGGCACCCCACCTCCACCCGGCCGCGGCGCCCGCACCGTGCTCATCACCGAGCGGGACCGCCGCATGCTGGAGTTTGCCGCTGAGCACCGGTTCGTCGTCGCCGGCCAGCCCGCGGCGCTGCTGCCGGTCAGCGCCGGTGCCGCCGAGGCGCGGCTGCGGGCGCTGGCGGGCGCCGGCTACCTGACTCGGGAGCGCCCGCTGGCCGGCCAGCCGCCCTCCTACCGGATCACGCGGGCCGGCCTGAACGAGATCGGGAGCGACCTGCCGGTGCCGCGGCCGCTCAACCTCAACCTCTACGACCATGACCTGGGGGTCGGCTGGCTCATGGTGGCCGCCCACCGCGGCCAGTTCGGCCCGGCCGGCGCGGTGGTCTCGGAGCGGCGGATGCGCTCTGACGACGGCCGCCGGGACCACGAGCGGGATATCGACGCGTGGCGCCGGCAGCGCCATGGGGTGCGGCTGGGCGGCACCGGGCCGGGCGGACGAGAGCGCCTGCACTATCCGGACATGGTCCTGCTCACCGAGGCGGGCGGCCGGGTGGCGCTGGAGCTGGAGCTCACCGGCAAGCCCCGGGGGCACCGGGAGCGGATCCTGGCCGGATACGCCGCCGATCGCCGCATCGACCGCGTCCTGTACCTGGTGGCGCAGCCCCGGGTGGGCCGGGGGGTCACCCAGACCGCCGCCCGGATGGGGATCTCGCAGCTGGTCGGTGTGGCGCCGGTGCCGCCAGCCCCGGCGCCGGCCCCCGCTGCCGGGGCGCGACCGGGCGGGCCGGAGCGGCCGAGCCGAGCCGGGGGCGCGGCCCGGGGCGCCGCGGCCGTGGGCGCAGGATTCCGGCCCCCGCTCCGCCCCGGAGGCCGGTCGATGACCGAGGCCCGCTTGCGCCGCTACCTGTCGCTGGCGCTGTGGGCGGGCGTGCTCCTGGCGCCCTCGGCCGCGGTGGCCGCCGGACTGGTGGCGGCCGGCGCGGTGGCGCTGCTGGGGCCCGCCGTCTGGCGGGCGGCCACGGCGCGGCGCCGGAGGCCGGCGGCGGAGCTGGGCGCCGGGCAGCTGATGCTCGGCACGGAGGCCGGGGGGCGGCCGGTGATGCTGGGCAACCGGCAGCTGGCGGCTCACTCGCTGATTGTCGGTGCGGCCGGGGCCGGCAAGACGACCACGATGCTGACCGTTCTGTGCGCTCAGATCCGCCTCGGCCAGCCGGTGGTGGCCATGGACATGAAGGGATCGCCGGCGTTCGCCGACCAGCTGCGGGCGGCGGCGCAGGCGTCCGGCCGCGGCATCCGGATCTGGACCCTGGAGGGTCCGAGCCACTGGAACCCGCTGGCCCATGGCAACGCCACCTCGCTCAAGGACAAGCTGATCTCCAGCGAGCGCTTCACCGAACCCCATTACCAGCGCGCCGCCGAACGCTACATCCAGACCGTCCTGGGCGTGCTCCAGGCGGCGCGTCCGGATCGGGCGCCCCAGCTGCATGAGGTGGTGGCGCTGATGGATCCTCTGCGCCTGGCGATTCTGCTGCGACAGGTGCCGGGGGCCCAGGCGGAGCAGGTTCAGGACTACGTGAGCGATCTGACCGGCGACCAGCGCAGTGCGGTGAGCGGCCTGGCCACACGGCTGGCGCTGCTCAGCGAGTCCTGCGCCGGACCGTACCTGCGGGTCGACCGCCCGGAGGCGGCGATCGACGTGCGGGCCGGGCTGGAGGGCGGCGACGTGATCCTGTTCAGCCTCAACTCCAGCGTGTACGGCAAGCTCGCAGCCCAGATCGGGACCCTGGTGGTCCAGGATCTGACCAGCGCGGCCGGCGCCCGGCTCGGCTCGGCCACCGAGACCGCGGTGACGCCGGTCCCGGCCAGCGTGGCCATCGATGAGTTCTCGGCGCTGGACAGCGACAACCTGCTGGGGCTGATGGCGCGCGGGCGGGAGTCCGGAGTGCGGGTAATGCTGGCCACCCAGGAGATGGCCGACCTGGAGCGGGCGGCGCGTGGATTCGGCGATCAGCTGCTGGGGATCGTCGGCGTCAAGCTCATCCACCGCCAGGATGTCCCGGGATCGGCGGAGATGGTGGCCCGGATGGCCGGGACCGAGCGCTACTGGGAGGAGACCCGGCCGATCGGCGGTCTTTTCTCCGGCTCCCGGGGCGGCCGGGGGACCCGGCGGCCGGCCGAGCGGTGGGTCGTCCATCCCAACGTGGTCATGGGCCTGCGCCCCGGGGAGGCGATTCTCATGACCAAGCTGCCCGCGCCGCGGGTGCAGCGGCTGATGGTGCGGCCGCCACCGCCGCTGCCCCCGGGACCCGCGGTGGGGGCGGAGCCCGGCGGGCGCCGGGAACCGCCGCAGCCGGAACAAGGAGCGCAGCCGGAACGAGGAGCCGGCCGGCCCCCCGCGCCGGACCGGCAATCAGAAACGGGCCGGCCCCCCGCGCCGGACCGGCAATCAGAAACGGGCCGGCCCCCCGCGCCGGACCGGCAGCGCCCGGCCGGGCGGCGACCCCCACCGGGGCGCGACTACCCGGCGCCGGGCGTGACCCGGTAGGCGTCGAACACCGCGTCGATGTTGCGCAGGCGGTTGATCGCCTGGTCCAGCGTGCGGGTGTCCCCCACCTCCACCACGAACCGGTTCTTGACCATCGGGTGGTTGACCGTGCAGCGGGCGTCCAGGATGTTGATGCCGGCCTCGGCGAAGGTGCGGGACATGTCCTCCAGCAGCCGGTGGCGATCCCAGCCGTCAACCTCTATCTCAACCCGGAACGAGGTCTCGGCATCGCCGTCCCAGGCAACGGTGGTGAACCGGTCCGGGTCCTTCTTGAGTACGGCCACGTTGGGGCAGTCCTCCCGGTGGATGGTGATCCCCCGTCCCAGGGAGATGTAGCCCACAATCGGATCGCCCGGCACCGGCCGGCAGCACTTGGCCAGGCGCAGCATGACCTCGTCGATGCCCTCCACGGCGATCCCGAACTTCGACGAGGAGGTGGTCGGCCGGCTGCGCCGGCGGTTGGTCTGGAGCAGATCGTCAGCCGCGGTGGGCTCGGACTCGGCGGCCTCGCCCTGCTTGAGGCGCTGCATGACCTTGTTGACCACCGTGTTGGCCGAGATCTTGGCCCCGCCCAATGCGATGTAGAAGTCATCGCCCTTGCGGAAGCCCATCTCCCGGATGACATCGGCGAGCAGCGGGGAACCCACCAGCTTCTGGGCGGGCAGGCCCTGCTTGCGCAGCGCGTCCTGGAGCAGCTCGCGGCCGGTGTGCTCGGTGTCCTTGCGTGACTCGGCCTTGAACCAGGCCTTGATCTTGTTGCGGGCGCGGGTCGTCTTGACCAGGGCCAGCCAGTCCCGGGACGGTCCCCGCTCCCGCTTGGAGGTCAGCACCTCCACGATGTCGCCGGAGCGCAGCTGGTAGGAGAGCGGCACGATCTTGCCGTTGACCTTCGCCCCCACGCACCGGTGGCCGACGTCGGTGTGGATCTCGTAGGCGAAGTCCAGCGGCGTTGACCCGGCGGCCAGCGACTTGACCTCCCCCTTGGGGGTGAACACAAAGACCTCGTCCTCAAACAGATCGACCTTGAGGGTCTCCATGAACTCCCGCGGATCGGCCATGTCCTGCTGCCAGTCCATGAGCGAGCGCAGCCACTTGAGCTTGCCGTCCGGGTCGCCCCCGTTGAGCAGCGCGCCGGCCGCCCCCTCCTTGTACATCCAGTGGGCGGCGATTCCGAACTCGGCCAGATCATGCATCTCCCGGGTGCGGATCTGGATCTCCAGCGGCCGTCCCTCCGGGCCGATGACCGTGGTGTGAAGGGACTGGTACATGTTGAACTTCGGCATGGCGATGAAGTCCTTGAACCGTCCCGGCAGCGGCTTCCACAGCGAGTGGATGACGCCGACGGTGCCGTAGCAGTCCTTGACCGAGTCGACGATGACCCGCATCGCGGTCAGGTCGTAGATCTCGTTGAACTCCCGCCCCTTCTTGGTCATCTTGGCGTAGATGGAGTAGAAATGCTTGGCCCGTCCGGAGATGTCGGCGTGGATGCCGAGCTCGGCCAGTTCCCGGGCCACGATCCCACCGGCCTCGGTGACGTAGCGCTCGCGCTCGCCGCGCTGCTGCGCGACCAGACCCTTGATCTCGTTGTACTTGCGCGGATGCAGCGTCTGGAAGGCGAGGTCCTCCAGCTCCCATTTGATGGCGTGGATACCGAGCCGGTGGGCGATGGGCGCGTAGATGTCCAGCGTCTCCCGGGACTTCTCCAGCTGCTTCTGCTTGGGCATGGCCGCGATGGTGCGCATGTTGTGCAGCCGATCCGCCAGCTTGATCAGGATCACGCGGATGTCGGTGGCCATCGCCACCACCATCTTGCGGTAGTTCTCGGCCTGGGCCTCGTCCCGGGATTGGAAGGTCAGGCCGGTGAGCTTGGTGACCCCGTCGACCAGCCCGGCGATCTCCTCGCCGAAGGTGGCGCCCACCTCCTCCAGGGAGGCGCTGGTGTCCTCCACGGTGTCGTGGAGGAGGGCGGCGCACAGCGTCTCGGTGTCCAGCCGCATCCCGGCGCAGATCTTGGCCACGCCGACCGGATGGATGATGAAGTCCTCTCCGGACAGGCGGCGCTGATCGGCATGGTGATGGCAGGCGTACGCGAACGCGGCCTCCACCCGCTCCCGGTCGATGGTGAGCGCCGCCTGGTCGGCGTGCTCCTCCACGATGGCGAACAGATCGCCGAGCAGCCGCCGCTCGGCCTCCGACAGCTCGCTGCCCTCAGCCGGGACCTCCACCGGCACCGGGGCGTGGTCAAGCCCGTCGACCTGGAGCCGATCCCCGGCCAGGACCGCGGAGGATCCGTCGGGGCCGGGAGCCCCGTTGTCCTGGCCCGCTTTGGTCTCGGCCGCAGACTCGCTGCGGCCGATTGCCCGGCTCAGACGCCTGCTCGAAGATTTCCGCTGCTCAGGTATTGCTTTCCATCCTCGTACCGCCGAGCATAGACCCTGTAGGAGGGCGAGCGATCCAGCACGGTCGGCGCCACGCCTGCCAACGCCAGGGCCGGCAGATCCGGGTCAAGCCTGACGAGCTCCAGCTCCGCCAGCACCCGGACCAGTCGGCCGGCCAGCTCGGCTGAGCGACCGTGCGGGCCATCGCCGCGGAGCAGGTGCTCAAGCTCTCCACCGGCCGCCCGCTCCCGCGCCCGCAGGCCACGATAGAGGGCGACGAGCGAAGCACGGAGTCCGTACTCCCGCTCGAGTATCTGCTGGGCAAAGCGTAGCTCAGGGTCGCCCCAGGCGAGCGTGGTCAGGCCCTCTCCGGCATGCAGCAGCCCCGCCTGAAGCCGCCCGGCGGGCGGGTCGAGGGCCACGATGTGGGCAAACTCCAGCGCTGCCTCGGGCGTCTGCTCCAGACGGCCGTAGGCCGTCAGAGCAAACCCGCCGGCGCGCTGACGCAGGCCGGGCAGGCGCCGGGGCACGTCGGCGCACACCGCCAGCACCGGCTCCCCCCCGGCCACGGCGTCGCACAGGGCGGTGAGCGGACTGTAGCCCCGGCGGTCGATGACGGCCCGCCGGGCGGGATGGTGGGCGCCCGCCGGCTCCGCGGGGGCGGCCAGGTGGGCCAGGACCGCCGCCAGGTAATCGGCCTCGTCGCCGAGCACGGTGATGTCACCCTCGCCGCACGGCTGGGCGTGGCGGAGCACCAGTTGGGGCTCGACCGCGCCGTTCCAGGTGTTGCGCTGGAGCTTGAATGTCGCGTCCTGCGGGCGCTCCGGATCATCGGCCACCCGGCCCTGACAGCCGAACGCCACCGCCCGGGCGCGGACCCCGCCGGAGCTCACCGAGAAGCGGGCGTGGCGTCCCTCCCCCATTGTCCGCACGTCGCCGAACCGGGCGCCGGGGACCAGCAGCCGGGGTGCCGGGTTGCCCATCCCACACGGCTCCAGCCCGGCCAGCTCCTCGGCCAGGTCAAGCCCCAGCTCGGTGCCGGAGACGACCGCGTCAACGCGCTCCACCGGCTCCAGCAGGTCCGGGGTGAGCACCGCCTCGGCGTGCGCCTCAAACGCCGCCCGGAAGGCATCGAGCTCGGTGGTGGCGAGACTGAGGCCGGCGGCGGCCCGGTGGCCCCCGTAGCGGCCGAGGTGCGTCGCCGACGCATGCAGAGCGCCGAGCAGGTCAAACCCGGGGATGCTGCGCCCGGACCCGGTGCCGTCCGCGCCCTCCAGGGCGATCAGTACCGCCGGGCGGTGATGCTGTTCGACGATCCGGGAGGCGACGATGCCGACCACGCCGGGATGCCAGCCCTCCCCGGCCAGCACGTAGGCGCGGCGCGGACGGGCCGCCTCCAGCTCCCGGACCTGGGCCTCGGCCTCCCACAGGATCCGCTGCTCGACCGCCCGCCGTTCGGCGTTGACGGCATCCAGCTCCCGGGCGATCGCCCGGGCCCGGACCGGGTCCTGGCAGAGCAACAGCTCCAGGCCGGCGTCGGCCCGGGTCAGCCGGCCGGCGGCGTTGATCCGCGGGGCCAGACGAAACCCCAGAGTTCCGGTATCCAGCGCCCCCGGATCGGCCTGGGCCACCGCCATCAGCGCCCGCAGACCCGGCTTGACCGTCGTGGCCAGCGCGGCCAGCCCCTCCCGGACCAGACGGCGGTTCTCCCCGGCCAGGGGGACGAGGTCGGCCACGGTGGCGAGCGCCACCAGTTCCACATCCTCCGCGGCGCTGCGGGCGCCGAGCGCCTGGGCCAGCTTGTAGGCGACGCCGGTCCCACACAGATCCGGGCACGGGTAGCCGCACAGGGCCGGGTGCACGATGGGGCAGTCCGGCAGCGCCCCATCGGCGCGGGGGGCGTGATGGTCGGTGACGACAACGTCGACCCCGGCGGCCCGGGCGGCGGCCACCTCCTCCACCGCGGTAATCCCGCAATCGACGCACACAATCAGCCCCGTGCCGCGGGCGGCCAGCCGCTCCACGGTCGCCCCCGCCAGGCCATACCCATCCTCGCTGCGGCTGGGCAGAAACCACCGGACGTCGGCGCCGAGCTCGCGCAGGGCCCGGACCATGATGGCGGTGGCGCAGACGCCGTCGACGTCATAGTCGCCGTGGACCACGATGCGGCTCCCGGCCCGGAGGTGGTGGCCGATGACCGCCAGCGCTCGGTCCAGGCCGACAAACGTGTCCGGCTCATGGCGCTCGTCGGCCCGCAGAAAGGCGGCGGCCGCCGCCGGGTCGCCCAGCCCGCGGCGCACCAGCACCTGGGCCAGCACGTGCCCCACCCCCAGCTCACGCTCCAGTGCCAGGGCGGCGGTGATGTCATAGGCGGGGATCTCCAGGCGCCGGCCGGCCGGTCCGGGGCCGGGCGGCGGCCCCGCGGGCGCGACCGACGCGGGGCCGGGCGGCGGCCCCGCGGGCGCGACCGGCGCGGGGCCGGGCGCGGGCTCCACCAGGACCAGATTCGACGGCGACGGGCCCGCGGCGAGGGTGGCGGCTTCAGGCACCGCGCCAGCGTAGGTGCTGGCTCAGACGGACCGGGGCCCGCGGGAGGAAGCCGCCTACCGGGTGTAGCCGAGCTGGCGCAGCAGCTTGGTCAGCTCCGAGATGAATGCCGTCTCGGAGTTGTGGGGCAGCCCCAGGGCGCTGCGCAGCCGGTGCCGGCGCGCCAGCGAGTGCAGCGTGGTGTTGACCTGGGCGGAATGGCCGAGGAGGTCCTCGTCGGCCGCGTCAGCTCAGACGCCGGGGCTACCGGCAAATCCGGCCCGCTCGCGGCGCATCCCCTCGGCATAGATGAGGCCGATGCCGATCAGGGCCCCGGGAATCGCTTCCAACGCGGTGGCGATGGTGGTGGCATGGCGGCCGGGGATGACGAAGCCGTTGACGATCAACCCAAACAGGGCGGCGCCGATCAGGGCGCCGATGAACGCGCCGACGATCCCACCCCAGTAGTGGTCGGGCAGCCAGATCGTGAAGTGCCAGATGGCCAGGCCCATCATCACCCAGGCGAGCATGCCCATGTCAGCGACGCCTCCCGTGACGGCGGTTGCGCGAGCGGGACTTGGCCGGCCGCTGCGGCTTGGGCGTCTGGGCCATGGCATCGTTCTCGGCCTCGTCCGGAGCGTGCTGGAACTCGGCCTCGTCGGCGGTGTCGGAGGCCTCCGGCTCTGGGGTCGGCGCCGCCGGGGGCCCCGGCTGTGGCTGAGGCGGCTGCGGCTGCGGCTGGGCCGGCTGCGACCTGGCGGCGCGCCGCTTGGCCGCCCGGGAGGACGGCGGCGGGGCGGGGGCGGCCTCCTCCCCATCGTCGCCGCTGCGGGCCAGGCGCTTGGTCAGGGTTGACGTCCGGCGCCGCGGTTCAGCCTCCTCCTCGGCGATATCACGCTTCATCTGCTCAAACTCGGCCGCGGACACCGTCTCGGGCTCCGGCTGGGTCAACCGGCTCGGCCGCCCCGGCCCCCGGCGCCGGCGGGCCCGGTCGGGCTCCACGTCGGCAGCGGTGGTGGCGTAGGGCGCCACCACCCCGAACTCGGTCTCGATCCGGTGGCGACGGTGGCGGTAGATCGACTCGCGCTCCTTCCAGTGGGTGAGCACCGGGGAGGCGATGAAGATCGACGAGTAGGCACCGGAGGCGACGCCGATCAGCAGGGCAAACGCGAAGTCCTGAAGCGTGGAGCCGCCGAACAGCAGCAGGGCCAGGATCGGCAGCAGCGTGCAGGTGGTGGTGGCCAGTGACCGGGTCAGCACCTCGGACATGGAGCGGTTGACGATCTGCGAGAACGCGGCGCGGGGCATCCGCGGGATGTTCTCCCGCACCCGGTCAAACACGATGATGGTGTCGTACAGCGAGTAGCCCAGAATCGTCAGCAGGGCCGCGACCGTGTCGACCGTCACCTCCCTTCCGGTCAGGGCGTAGACGCCCGCGGTGATCAGCAGGTCGTGCATGAGCGCGATCAGCACCGGCACGGCGAACTTCCAGTCAAACCGCAGCGCCACGTAGGCCGAGATGACCAGCAGCGAGGCGATGATGGCGATGATGGCGCTGTTGGCCACCGTCCGGCCGAACGTCGGACCGACCGACGTGTCGTCGAAGGTCTTGACCCCGAACCGGTTCTTCAGCGAGCTGTCGATCTTGCTGACCCCGCTGGGCTGCAGCAGCTTGGAGGAGATCTGGAACGTCGTTCCCTTGCCGCCGATCTCCTGGACCTGCGGGTTGCTGGCGCCGGCGGCTGAGGCGGCTGCGGAGATCTGGGCCGAGGTCGCCGGGTGCACCAGGGTGGTGGTGATCCGCGTGCCCGAGGTGAAGTCGATGCCCAGGTTCAGGCCCCGGCCGCCGATGGCCAGCGCGCCGATGAGCAGGATCACCCCTGACAGGGTGAAGAAGTACTTCGACTTGCCCATGAAGTCAAAGCGCCACTCGCGCTTCTTGCCCCCCGCGCCCAGCGCCGACGGACGGGCGATCACCTTGGTGTCGCTCATCGTCATGAGGATCGCCTGGGTGGCCATGACCGCCGTGAACAGCGACACGATGACCCCGATGCCGAGGGTGAAGGCGAACCCCTGGACCTCGGCGGTGGCGAGCACAAACAGGATGAACGCGGTCATGATCGTGACCACGTTGGCGTCGATGATCGCCGTCAGGCCCTTCTTGTAGCCCGTGGTGATCCCGGCCCGGATCGATCTCCCGGCGCGGATCTCCTCCTTGACCCGCTCAAAGATGACGATGTTGGCGTCCGCGGCCACGCCGATGGTCAGGATCAGGCCGGCCATGCCCGGCAGGGTGAGCGTGATCGGAATCAGCTTGATCAGCGCAAAGAAGTACAGGGCGTAGGCGGCCAGCCCGGCCACCGCAATCAGGCCCAGCACCCGGTAGTAGAAGACGAGGAACAGACAGACGATGGCCAGGCCGATGGCCCCGGCGATCAGGCCCTGGTGCAACGCCTGGGACCCGAGGGTGGCCGACACCCGGCTCTCGGAGATGAGCTTGAGGTTGATCGGCAGCGCCCCCAGGCGCAGTTCGTTGGCCAGATCGGACGCCGTTTGTGAGGTGAACCCGCCGGTGATGTCGGCCCCGGCGTTGCCGCCGCTCTCGATGATCCCATCCGGGTACTGGCGGAAGTCGATCTGCGGGACGGTGATCAGCTGCGGGTTGATCCCACCGAGCGCGACGGCAAAATGCTGGATGAGGTTGGTCCCGCCGAGGCTGACGTTGGCCCCGCGGTGGGCGATCTGGCCGGTGACCGACTGAAACCGGGACGCGCCCGTGCCGGTGAAGCCGAACTGGACGTCGGGGGCCCCGGTCTGATCGGTCCCCTCGGTGGGGTTGGTGATGTCCTTGCCGGTGAGGGCGACGTTGTCCTTGAGGACGAAGAACTGAGCCGTCGGGTCGTAGTACTTGATCTGGTGGCCGGCGGTGGGGTTGGCCGCCTGCAGGACCACGGTGCCCTGGGGAACGCCGAGCACCTGCCCGTCGGAGGCACTGACCCCGGACGGAAGCTGGGAGGCCAGGTTCTTGACCGCCTGGGCCTGGCTGGTGCCCGGAAGCTCGCTGTCCGGGCCGGCGAGCAGACACCGCTCCCCCGCCAGCGGCGTGACCCCAAAGTGCTTGGCCGCCGCGGTGCAGGCCGCGCTGCCCGGGCTGCCGAACATCCAGTACTGGGTCCCGATCCGCGACAGCGATTTCGACACCGGCGCCGCGGGCTGGCCGGAGGCGAGCTTGACCGCCTGGTACAGGCTCAGGCTTCCCGCGCCGGGTTCTCCGGGCCCGGCGGCGGTCGACCCCCGGCTCATGGTGACCGCGGTGGGGTCCTGGGTGATGAGCTGACTGGCCACCGTCTTGCCGTTCGGCGTCAGCGCGTTGGCCTCCCAGTCATAGAAGTACAGGGTGGCGGTGGCCCCCACCTCGGCCTCGGCCCGGTTGATGTCGGTGACGTCGGGGAGGCCGACCGAGATCTGGCTGCCGCCATCGGTCTGGATCTGCGGCTGGGCCACGCCGAGCTGGTCGACGCGGGAGCGCATGATGTCGACCGCCCGGCTCAGCGCGGTCGGGGTCACCTTGCTCTGGGCGGTCGGCTGCCCCTGGTAGACGAGCTGGACCCCGCCCTTGAGGTCAAGTCCGAGGATCGTCCGCTGAGAGACGATCACCAGAACCGAGGCGGCGACCAGCGCTCCGACCAGGAGCAGGATGAAGCCGTGACGCTGTCGATCTGTCATCAGCTAACGCAGGATGCTAGTGCAGACAGGCCGAGCCGCGAACGCGGGGCTCAGTGGTGGTTGGTGGGGGTGAGCACCACCAGCAGCCCACCCTCGTCGTCGTCGTATGCGGGGAAGATGTCGGCGACCGCCCGGGCCGGAAGGTCATGCTCGGCGTGGACCTCCACCGGCTTGCCCTTCACCCGGACCTCCCACTCCAGCGCCGTGGCGACGTGGTCGGCACCGTCATCGAAGCGCAGTCCGAGCACGTCGCCCACCTGACGGCCGATCGCCTGCTCCGTCCTCAGCCCGGTCAGCTCAAACGAGCCCCGCCCGCAGTCGACGATCCGCCCGTCGGAGTCGCAGGCAAAGAAGGCGGCGTTCGGTGCCGGGTAGTAGTCGTCAAGCAGCTCAAACAGATAGGCGAACCCGCATTTTTCGCAGCCCCGGGCCTCGCGCCGGAACCCGGCGTTGCGATCGGTCCCCATTGACCGGTTGCCGCAATGCGGGCAGATGAAGTAATGCTCGCGACTCACGGCGCCTGAGGATAGAGATCTCAACGTACGAGTTTTCGAAGATCTCACCGCGCTAGAGCAGGGTGCCCTGCCCCGGGGGGTCAAGTCCGAGGTGGGCATAGGCGCGGCGGGTGGCCGCCCGCCCGCGCGGCGTGCGCTCAATCAGGCCGCGCTGCAGCAGGTAGGGCTCATAGACGTCCTCCAGCGTGTCCTGCTCCTCCCCCACAGCGACGGCCAGGGTCGACAGCCCCACCGGTCCCCCGCCGAACATCTCGCAGATCGCCCGCAGAATCTCCCGGTCCAGCCGGTCCAGCCCCAGGTCGTCGACCTGGAGCTCGTCCAGCGCCTGGGCGGCGACAGCGTGGGTGATCACGCCGCTGTGGCGCACCTCCGCATAGTCACGGACGCGCCGGAGCAACCGGTTGGCCACCCGGGGGGTGCCCCGGCTGCGACGGGCGATGGCCTCGGCTCCGGGCTCCTCGATGGCCACCCCCAGCAGGCGCGCGGACCGGGTCACGATCCGGGTCAGATCGCCCGGACCGTAGTGCTCCAGGCGGTGCTGGATGCCGAACCGGTCACGCAGCGGCGTGGTGAGCAGGCCGGTCCGGGTGGTGGCCCCGATCAGGGTGAACGGGGGCAGGGGCAGGGTCACGATCCGGGCGCCCGCCCCCTGGCCGACGGTGATCGGCAGCACCCCGTCCTCCATGGCCGGGTAGAACGTCTCCTCCAGGGCCCGCGGGAGGCGGTGGATCTCGTCCACAAAGAACACCGAGCGGGGCTCCAGCGCGGTCAGGTACGAGGCCACGTCACCCTTGCGCTCCAGCGCCGGCCCGGCGGTCTGATGGAAGGGCACCTCCAGCTCGGCGGCCACGATCTGGGCCAGCGAGGTCTTGCCCAGTCCCGGGGGCCCGGCGAGCAGCACGTGGTCCAGCGCCTCGCCCCGGCTGGCGGCGGCGGTGATGGACACCGCCAGCTGGTCCCGCACCGTCTCCTGTCCGACGAAATCGGCCAACCGCCGCGGGCGTAGCGAGCCCTCAACGTCCTGGTCGTCGCCGGGCAGCTCCCCGGGGTCCTGGAGGCGAGGCACGCTCACCGGCGGGCACTCCGCAGGGCGTGGGCGATCAGATCCTCGGTCGTCTCCCCGCTGGCCCCATCCAGGAGATCGTCGATCTCCGCGGCGGTGTAGCCGAGGCCGAGCAGGGCCTCCCGAGCCAGGAGGAGCGGATCGTCACCGCGGCTCACCGTGATCGCCTCCTCCGCAAGGGGGGTGGGGACCTTTTCCCGGAGCTCGACGATGATCCGCTCGGCGGTCCGCTTGCCCACCCCGGGCGCCGCCTGCAGCCGGGCGGCGTCGCCGGCGGCCACCACGGCCAGCAGCTCACGCGGGGGAGCGCCGGAGAGCACGGCCAGGGCCATCTTGGGCCCCACCGACTGGACGCCCAGCAGCATGAGGAACAGGTCCCGCTCCTCCTCGGTGGCAAACCCGTACAGGGCCAGAGCGTCGTCCCGGACGACGAGATGGGCGTGCAGTGCCACCTCATGCCCGACGGCTGGGACGTGCCTGAGGGTCTCGGCCGAGACCGCCAGGCGGTAGCCGACCCCGCCGCAATCGACGACCACATGATCACCGCGGCGGACCGCGACCTTCCCGGAGATGAGCGCAATCACGCGCCCGCTACCGCCCGCGCCAGCGGCGCCCGGTTGAGCTCGCAGATCGCCACCGCCAGCGCGTCGGTGGTGTGATCCGGCAGGGAGACGGCGCCCAGCCCCAGCAGGCGGGCCGACATCCGCGCCACCTGGTCCTTGTCGGCCCGACCGTTGCCGCAGACCGCTCCCTTGACCTGCTGCGGGGTGTAGGAGCGGGAGGGCACGCCGCGCTGGCCGGCCGCCAGCAGGATTACCCCGCGGGCCTGGCCGACGGCGAACGCGGTGCGGACGTTGACGCCGAAGTACAGCTCCTCAATCGCCAGGGCCTCCGGCCGGTGGGTGTCCAGGAGCTCGCCGATGCGGGCGTGGATATCGGCCAGCCGTCGCTCCAGCGGGACCCCCGGCCGCGTCTGAATGAGACCGTGGTCGACGGCTTGCAGCCGTGAGCCCGAGCCGCGGACCAGCCCGTAGCCGGTACTGGCGGTGCCCGGATCGATGCCCAGAACAAGCATGAGACAGACATTCTCCGCGGGCGGGCGGACGCCTTCCCCGGCCGGCGATGGTCAGCGTCAAGACCCGGCCGCGGCCCCCGCCACCGCAACCTGAAGCCCATTCTGCTGTTCTAGCTGACGTCTTCGGTACGTCTCGCTCACCTGTCTGGACCCGGACCGGGCTCAGGGCACTGGTCGTCCTGTGCGTTTTTGCCTGCCCGGGCCTGGCCGCGGCGCGCGCCCCCCGGTCACCGGTGCTGGCTCCCAGTGACGCCGTCATCGACGGTCCGGACGCGGGCATCACGTCGCTGGACGGCGTCGCCATCGCCCGGGACGGCACCGGGGGCCTCGTCTACGTCAAGGACGTCGCCGGCATCCCGCACGTGTTCGTCTCGGTGCTCCAGAACGGGGCCTTCCAGGCTCCCGTCCAGGTGGACGCCGGACTGCTGGCCGGCTCCGCGCAGCCGGTCATCGCCGCCGGCAATCAGGGCACGCTGCTGGTCGGCTTTATCAACAACGGGGCGCTGTACGTGGCCGACCGCGTGGGCGGGGGCGCCTTTGCGCCCCCCGCCCCCATCTACCCGGCGGCGGCCAACCCGTCGATCTCGATGTCGAACTTCGGCAAGGCCTACCTGGCGTTCACGGCCACCAACGGCGGTGGGGGCGGCGATGTGCGCGCCGCCTACTACTACGCCGGCGCGTGGCAGGTGCTCGGCGCCCCGCTGGACGACAACCCGGCCAATGCGGCCGGCACCGGCACCGGCCGCCCGCAGGTGGCCACGGCCGGCGACGGCGACGGGATCGTGGTCTGGGGCGAGAACGGGCACATCTTCACCCGGCGCGTGGTCAAAACGGCGGTCAGCGTCGTCGACGAGCAGGCCGACCCCGCCTCGGTGGACGGCTGGCAGGAGGTCTCGGCCGGCGATCCGGTGATCGCCGCCGGCGGCGATTCCACCTACGCCTCGGTCGATTTCCAGGAGACGCTGGCCAACGGCGCCACCCAGCAGTCGCGGGTGCTGTTCAACCGCCTACACGGGTCGCAGTACGACGGGGTCCGGGCGGTGGACGGGGTGACCACCGGTGGCCCGGAGGGCGCCGATCAGCCGCACACCTCAGACACCGAGTACGGCGACGGGTGGGTCCTGTCCGAACGCAACCAGTCCCACCAGCTGTTCGCAACCACGCTCACCAACAACGACAGCTTCGGGAGCACGCTGCGCGTCGACAGCCTGGCCAACGCCGCGCCACCAGATGCCGTGTCCTCCAACGCCGGCCTCACCTCCACCTACATCGTGTGGCAGCAGACCCCGGGCGCGGCTGGACCGGCCGAGATCCGCCTGCGCTATGCGCCCGGCGGCGGGGACCTGGGGCCCGAGCAGGTCATCTCGTCCCCCAGCCTGGGGGCCACCAGCGCCGACCAGGGACTGGTGGCGGCCGGCGACGTGGCCGGTGACGCGGCGGCGGCGTGGGTGCAGGGCAGCGGCGCCGAGACTCGGATCGTGGCGGCGCAGCTGTTCCAGCCGCCGGGGGGCTTCAGCCCCGCCCACGCCTTCTTCTACGCCCGCACCGCCCAGCCGCAGCTGTCCTGGTCGCCGGCCAACGAGCTGTGGGGCCCCCCGCAGTACGTGGTCAAGATCGACGGTGCGGTGGCCGGCCAGACGACGGCCACCAGCTTCGTGCCCTCCATCCCCCTGGCCGACGGGCGCCGGGTCTACCAGGTCACCGCGGTCAACGCGGCCGGCCTGGCCTCAGCCGCCCGCGCCGCCACCGTGTTCGTCGACACGGTCAAGCCCAAGGTCTCTCTCAGATTCAGCGGCACCCGGGCGGTCGGCTACGTCGTCCACCTGACCGCGCACTACAGCGATCCGCCGCCCCCCGGCCTGCCGAAGTCGGCCGCGTCCGGCGTGGCCACGGTGTTCGTGAACTGGGGCGACCGCTCCGCCCGGGCCCGGATCCGGCGCACCACGGCCAGCCACATGTTCAGGCGCCGCGGCCGGCGCCCGTACACGGTCACGGTGACGGTCACGGTCACCGACCGGGCCGGCAACACCACCCGGGTCAAGACAAAGCTGAAGATCGCCCTGAAGCCGCCCCGCAGGCACCGCCGCTCGCAGAAGAAGACGACGCGGGCCCTGGTCACTCGCCCGGCGGTGCTGGGCGCGGTGCTGCGACTGCCCGGCGAGGCGCCGCGGTGATGAGGTCAGCGACCGTCGCAGCCGGTGGGCAGGCCCGGCGTGGTCAGCCGCACCACGCGCCATCCGTCCAGCGACGCGACCGTGCGATGGGTGATCAGGCGCGGGTCAACGCGGGCCGGGCCACCATCGATGGAGTTGTGCGGGCCGATGAAGTCCAGCCCCGGTTGGGTCATCCGCGTGCCCACCCGCTCCAGGGTCACGTGCAGCTTCCAGGCGGTGGCGCTCTGCACCGAGTGGTTGATGGCGACGAAGCTGGACTTGCAGGGCAGGATGGCGCTGCGGCCGCCGGCGGCCGCAATCACCCGGTCCAGGGTGTGGAAGGTGGTCACGGCCTCCGAGGCGGCCGGGAAGAACGCGTGGGCCTCGGTGACCCGGGTCCGGGTCGTGCTGAACGGAACCCAGAGGGCGATGAGCGCAATCGCCGCCAGTCCCGTGACCAGAGCGGTGGCCCGGGCACCGGCGCGACCAGCCAGATCTCCGGCCAGATCGGCGATCAGGACCACACCGACGCCGGCCAGCACGCAGGTGAGCGTGGCGCCGGGCAAAAAGAACCGCTCCAGTCCGGGATAGCCGTCCAGGGTCTCGCCGACCACCACCACCCACCAGGCGATCACCCCCAGGCCGATGGCGAGGATCGCCCGGTCACGGCGCCGGATCCAGGCGATGGGGACGGCGAGGATGCCGAGGATCAGGGCCGGGAGAACCTGGTCGTTGGCGCCCCGGGCCACCACCGTGCGCAGGACGTTGGCGCCCAGATGGCCGTTGTACTGGGCTGCCTGGGTGGCGGCGCTGAAGGCGTGGCCGGTGGTGATGTACGGGGGCAAAAACCAGAACACGGGCTGGGCGACCAGCCCGGCGGCCAGGAACAGCAGCCGCCCCGGACGGCGGAAGCCGGGCTCACGCCAGACCAGCCACAGGGCATAGACGAACAGGAATGGCCAGGCCTCCGGCCGGATGAGCCCGGCCACGGCGCCGATGAAGAACGCCTGCATGTGCCGCCGGTCCAGCAGCCGGTCGACCGCCCACACCGTGCAGGCGACGAGAATGACCTCGGACGTGCCGCGCAGGAAGTAATAGACCCAGTCTTGGATGAGGATGATGGCGCCGATCGCCACCCCGGCGGCCAGCGCTCCGCGCCAGCCACCGCCGACGAGCCGGGCGGCCAGCTTGCCGGCCCCCCACAGGCCCAGCAGGCCGCCGATCCGAGCCGTGATCACCCACAGCGTGGGCGCCGCCGAGCCGAACAGGCCCCACACGGTGGTGAAGATGACCGGCAGCGGCTTCCAGGAGGACCCGCCGCCGATGATGAAGCTGAGATGCGGGTCGGTGACCTCCCGGCCCCACACGATCCAGGACCAGGGGTCGTAGCTCGGGACCGTCGGCAGGATGGCCGCCGACAGCGCGCCGAGCACCGTGCACACCGCCACCGCGATCACCGTGGGCGACCGCGGTGCCCGACGAAGGGAGCCCATCAGTGACGCTCCGCGTGACTCCCCGGAGCCGGAGGAGCCGGTCGTGGGCCGCTGTTGCGGCGAGTCGACGACTGACATCGGCGAGCGAGTGTAGCGGTGCTCACCCCCGCTCAAGCAGCGCCGCGCCGACCCAACTGACACCTAACCGACGGTGGCTGGTGGCCCTTCTGACCGCCCTCCTGACCCTGGCGGCGGCCGTTTCTGAGGCCCGGGCGCAGACCACCGTCGCCTATGCCGCCACGCCTCCCAGCCACGGCGCGCTGTACCGGGACGGACCCGGCGACCGCTGGCTGCTGGGCGGCACCTGGCTCCGGCGTCCCGATCCGTCGAACACCGGCATCAGCGCCGGGTGGTATCGCAACCTGGCCGGCACCGCCGGCTGGTCGCCGGTCAGCGTTCCCAACTCGTTCAATGCCGGCGACCTGTCCACGGCGAGCATGAACGGCTCGGTGGAGTGGTACCGGCGGGACTTCACCGTTCCGGCCAACGCGTTTGCCCGGGACGTGCCGGCCCGGTTTCGCAGCTGGATCATCCGGTTTGAGTCGGTCAACTACTACGCCAGGGTGTGGCTCAACGGCCGCCGCATCGGCACCCACGCCGGCGCCTACCTGCCGTTTGAGCTGCCGCTGAAGGGCGTGCGGCCCGGGCTCAACCGGCTGATCGTCCGGGTCGATGACCGGCGCAACGGCGCCTCGCTGCCGCCCGGCCCGTCGGGAGGCTGGTGGAACTTCGGCGGCATCAACCGTGAGGTCTACCTGCGCGCGGTGCAGCGCGTCGACATGAACCCGGTCGTCATCCGGCCGATCCTCCCCTGCCCCACCTGCGGCGCCACCGTCCAGGAGCAGGTCTCGGTGACCAACCCCACACGGTCACCCCAGGCGGTCGTGCTCCGGGGCACCTATGGCCGGTTCAAGCTCAACTTCCACGGCCGCACGATCCGCCCCGGCGGGACCTGGACAGCGACCGCGTCGGTGCGGATCGCCCACCCGCGGCTGTGGGCGCCGGGCAGCCCCTACCTGTACCGGGCCACCCTCACCGTCTCCGACGCGGCCGGGCACAGGCTGGAGACCTACACCGACGAGAGCGGCGTGCGCAGCATCACCGTCGCCCCCGACGGCACGCTGCTCCTCAACGGGCGGCGGCTGAACCTGCGCGGCTTCGACCTCCATGAGATGAACATCAACACCGGCGACGCGCTCAGTCCGGCGCAACTGGACGCGCTGGTGGGATGGGTCCGGGAGCTTGGCGGCGGCATTATTCGCGCCCATTACCCGCTGGACCCGCAGGTGGAGGAACTCGCCGACCGCGACGGGATCCTGCTCTGGTCCGAGGTGCCGGTCTACCAGGTCAACACCAAGTACCTGAGCCAGCCCGGCTGGCTGAACTTCGCCCACCAGGAGCTGCGCACCAACATCCTCACCAACCAGAACCACCCCTCGGTGCTGGTGTGGAGCGTCGGCAACGAGCTGAGCACGCCGCCGCCTGGTGCCGAGGCCAACTACATCCGCAGCGCCGCCGGGCTGGCCCACCAGCTTGACCCCACCCGACCGGTGGGCATGGCGATCTCCTCCTGGCCGGGGGTGGCCTGCCAGGCCGCCTACGCCCCCCTGGACGTGATCGGCTACAACGACTACTTCGGCTGGTTTGACGCCGGCGGGGGCTCCACCGACGACATGGACGCCCTCAGCCCCTACCTGGACTTCCTGCACAGCTGCTATCCGACCAAGTCACTGATGATCACCGAGTTCGGGTTTGAGGGCAATCGCTCCGGGCCGGTGGAGGAGCGCGGCACCTACCAGTTCCAGGCGGCGGCGGCGGCCTTCCACCTGGGCGTGTTCGCCTCCAAGCCATACATCTCGGCGGCCATGTGGTTTGCCCTCCAGGACTTCCCGGCTCATCCGGGCTGGACCGGCGGCAACCCCTTCGGCGACCCGCCGTTCGTCCAGAAGGGCGAGATCGACATCAGTGGCCAGCCCCGGCAGCCGCTGTTCGGGACGATCCAGTCGATCTACCAGGGCACGGAGCAGATCGCCCCCGCGGCGTCGGCCTCGGCGAAGCGGTCCAAGCATCGAGCGCGCCGGGGGGTGGCGCCGCCCGGCACCTGACCCGCGGCGGGCGACCGCGGCGGGGGCGGTCACGGCGATGAATTCGGATTCACCGCCGAGGGGTGGCGGTGAATCGGCGGGTTCGGCCTCGCTCAGCGCGGCGGCGGGCCCACCGCCGAGAACCGGCAGCGCAGCAGAGTGCCAATGACCCGGAAGCCGTCGGTGGCGGTGAGCTTCTTGCCCTCTTCGGTGGCCCGGGCCCGGTAGTGGACCGGGACCTCAAAGATGCGCTCGCCCCGCTGGACCAGCCGGGCGGTGATCTCCGGCTCAATGGCAAACCCCGCGGCGGTGAGCGGCAGGCTGCGGAACAGGTCGGTCCGGATCATCTTGTGGCAGGTCATGATGTCGTGCAGGTACACGTTGAACAGCACGTTGCAGGCCAGCGTGACGCCCTTGTTACCGAGCACAAACAGGAACGAGTGACTGGTGTAACCATCGAAGGCGCGCACCCCGAAGCAGGCGTTGGCGCGGCCGTCGAGCAGCGGCGGCATGAGCAGGGCCAGGTCAGCCGGGTCGTACTCCAGGTCGGCGTCGAAGATGCACGAGAACTCACCCCGGGCCTGCTGCAGGCCGGTCTGGATGGCCGCCCCCTTGCCCTGGTTGTGCGCGTGTTCCACCAGCCGCACCCGGGCGTCCCATTCCCCGGCGCGCAGGATCTCCCGGGTGCCGTCGGTGGAGCCGTCATCGACGATGATCAGCTCGAAGTCGCTGGGCAGCTCGGTGTCCAGAACCTCACGGATCGCCTGCTGAACGCGCTCGCGTTCGTTGTAGACGGGCATCAGGATGGAGAGCATGTGCGAATGATCGAAACCGGGTCGGCTGACGGGGTGCCGCATGGCGACCGGCGCCCGCGAGGAGGCTCGATCCTAGCGAACGTCGGCGTCATCAGAGAGGATGCGAAGGATGGACTTTGCCCGCGAGGGACTGCTCGACGGCCTGGAGGGTGAGGAGCGCATCCAGCGCCGGCAGCTGCTCACGCGGCTGCTGGCAGACGGCTTCACCGAGGACGACCTGCGCCGCGCGGTGGAGGAGGATCGGCTGGCCCTCCTGCCGGTCGACCGGGTGCTCGGCGGCACCTACACCGCCCAGGAGATCGAGGAGCGGACCGGGCTGGCCGCCGGCAGCGTGATCCGGCTGCGACGCATCCTGGGGCTCCCCGGCCCCGCCCCCGACGACCGCGTGTTCGGCGACGAGGATGTGGAGGCCGCCCACGCCATCAAGCTGTTCCTGGACGCCGGCTTTGAGGAGGACCGGATCGTCGAGGTCACGCGAGTCCTCGGGGAGGGAATGGCGCGGCTTTCGGCCACCATCACCGCCGCCTTTCTGGAGACCTTCCTGACCCCGGGTTCCAGCGAGGAGGCGGTGGCCGAGCGGTTCGCCACGCTGGCCGAGCAACTGACGCCGGCGATGGGACCGATCCTGGTCGCCGGGTTCAAGAACCATCTGCGCGACAGCGTCCAGCGAGGCGTCCTCGGCCGCCAGGAGCTGCAGGCCGGGGATCCCGGCAACACCCAGGAGATCGCCGTCTGCTTCGCCGATCTCGTCGGTTTCACCCGCCTGGGGGGCCAGGTGGAGGTCCGGGAGCTGGGCACGGTGGCCGGCCGCCTGGCCGCCCTGTCGGCCTCGCTGGCCGAGCCCCCGGTGCGACTGGTCAAGACGATCGGCGATGCCGCCATGTTCGTCAGCCCGGAGCCGGCGCCCCTGGTCGACGTCGCGCTCCAGCTCATCGACGGCTTTGAGGAGGAGGGGCTGCCCAGCCTGCGGGCCGGAATCGCGCTCGGCCCGGCCGTCATGCACGCCGGCGACTACTACGGCAACTCGGTCAACCTGGCCAGCCGGGTCACCGGGATCGCCCGCCCGGGCAGCGTGCTGTGCACCCGGGAGATCCGGGAGGCCGCCCGTGACGGGTTCGACTGGTCACCGGCGGGCCGCCACCGGCTCAAGGGCGTGTCCGGCCACACGCCCCTGTACCGCGCACGGCACCTGGAGTCCGCCGCTAGCCGACCTTGAGCAGGTCGACGACGAACACCAGCGTCGAGTTTGCCGGGATCCCGGACTGGGCCGTGGAGCCATAGCCGAGGCTGGGCGGGATGACGAGCACGCGCCGGCCGCCGACCTTCATGCCCTGGATGCCCTGCACCCACCCGGGAATGACCGAGCCGGTGGACAGCGGCGTGGTGAACGTCTGCTTGCGGTTCCAGGAGGCGTCGAAGATCTTGCCGTTCTTGTAGAGCGCGCCGACGTAGTTGACAGTGACGGTGCTGCCGGACTTGGCCTGGGTGCCGGTGCCGACGATCAGGTCCTTGGTCACGAGCTTGGTGGGCGGCGTGCCCTTCTCGGCCGGCACGGCCGGCTCCTTGGACAGGGGCCCGGAGGTGGGCGTCGGCACCGACGCTGTGGTCGTCGATGAGGTGGTTGAGGTTGACGGGGCGGTGGTGATGGCGCCCTGGGTTGCGCCGGACGAGGGTGCGAGGGCGACGCCGGGGGCAGTGGTGGTGCTGCTGCCGCAGCCGGCGAGGGCCGCACCCACCGCAATCGCGGCGAGGGCGAGTGATGTCTTCTTTGGCATACGCGGCCGGAGGCTAGCGGGAACGACGAAGAGTCGGACAAGAACCGCAGATCAGGAGGCGATGCGCTCCATGACCTCGGAGGAGACATCGAAGTTGGCGTACACCTCGCCGACGTCGTCGGACTCCTCCAGCATGTCGATCAACTTCATCAGCCGGGACGCCTCGCTCTCACCCAGTGGCACCCGCGACTTGGGCCGGTAGGTGACATCGGCGCTGTCCATATCAATCTCGGCCTCGGCCAGCGCCTGGCGCACCGCCACCAGGTCACCCGGCTCGGTGATGATCTCGTACACGTCGTCGTCCAGGGCGATGTCCTCGGCCCCGGCGTCGATCGCCACCAGCAGGTCCTCCTCGTCATACCGGGAGGCGTCGACCACCACCACGCCCTTCTTGTCAAACAGATAGGCCACCGACCCCGGCTCGCCCAGATTGCCACCGTGCTTGTTGAAGGCGTGGCGGACGTCGGCGCCGGTGCGGTTGCGGTTGTCGGTGAGCGCCTCGATCAGCAGGGCCACCCCACCCGGGCCGTAGCCCTCGTAGAGCACGGTTTCGATCTGATCGGCGTCGATCCCCTCGCCGGTGCCCTTGGCGATGGCCCGCTCAATGTTGTCCTTGGGCATCGAGGCGTCGCGTGCCTTCTGGACGGCGAGGGCCAGCGACGGGTTGCCGTCGATATCGCCGCCTCCCTCCCGCGCGGCGACGCTGATGGCGCGTGACAACTTGGTGAAGTGCTGGCCGCGGCGCTGGTCGACCACCGCCTTCTTGTGCTTGATGGAAGCCCATTTCGAATGACCGGACATCCCAGTAACTATAGGCGGGGAGGGGTCATCCCCACACCTTCCAGGGGGCCTCGCCGCGGCGCCACAGGTCGTTGAGCACCACCGCGTCCTTGTAGGTGTCCATGCACTCCCAGAAGCCCTGATGGCGGAACGCCCGCAACCGCCCGGCGGCCGCCAGTCGCTCCAGCGGCCCCCGCTCCAGCACCGAGTCCGGGGTCACCAGGTCGAGCACCGCGGGCTCAAAGCAGAAGAAGCCGCCGTTGATCCAGTGCTGGCTGCGGGGCTTCTCGCTGAACCCGGCCACCACGTCGCCCCCGTTGAGGTGGGCAACACCGAATGGCAGTTCCGGCCGGACCACGGTCATCGTCGCCGACGCTCCGGGGCGCCGGTGGGCGGCCAGGAGCGCGTCGAGGTCGATGTCGGCCACCCCGTCGGCGTAGGCCAGGCAGAACGTCTGCCCCGCCAGATCGCCGGCGGCCCGGTGCAGACGGCCGCCGGTGGGCGTGTCCTCACCGGTGGCCAGGCACCGGATCTCGGTCTGGGGCGGCCACACCTGCTCGGCCACGAAGCGCTCCACCTGCTCGCCGCGGTAGCCGGTCAGCAGCAGGAAGTTTTCAAATCCCTGGGCGAGGTAGATGTGGAGCACGTGCCAGAGGATCGGCCGGCCGCCGATCTCCACCATTGGCTTGGGGATCGACTGCGTCCGCTCCTGCAGACGGGCGCCCCGGCCCCCGCACAGGATGACCACCGGCGGTCTCACGGCGGCGGATTATCAGGCATCATCCGACAAGTGACCCAGCTAGCCCATCCCCAGGTCTTCAAGGCCTATGACGTCCGCGGCCTCCATGGCGAGGAGATCGACGCCGAGACCGCCCACGCCATCGGACGCGCCTTTGCCCAGGTGATTGCCGACCAGGAGAGCAAGCCGACCGGCGAGCTGCGCCTGGGCCTGGGCCGGGACATGCGGCTGACCGCCCCTGAGATGGCCGCCGCCTACCGCGCGGGCATGATGGCCGAGGGCGCCACCGTGCTCGACGCCGGGATGGTGGGGACCGAGATGCTCTACTTCCTGGTCGGCTCCCGGGATCTCGACGGCGGGCTCATGTGCACCGCCTCCCACAATCCCAAGGCCTACACCGGGGCCAAGCTGGTCAGCCGCGGTGCCCTGGCGCTGTCGGGCGATGCCGGTCTGGGCGATGTCCGAGACCGGATCCTGAACGGGCTGGACCAGCCCCCCGGCGGGGGCAGCGTGGAGGACGTCGACATCTACTCCGACTTCCAGGCGGCGGCGCTGAAGTTCATCGACCCCTCAGCCGTCAAGCCGCTGAAGGTGGTCGTCGACGGCGGCAACGGGATGGCCGGACCGATGGTGGGCCCGCTTCTGGAAGGGCTGGGCCTCGATATCAGCGCGGCCTACTTCACCCCGGACGGCAACTTCCCAGACCATGAGCCCAACCCGCTTCTGCCGAAGAACCGGGAGTTCATCATGGAGGAGGTGGTGCGCCGCCAGGCGGACCTGGGGATCGCCTGGGACGGCGATGCCGACCGCTGCTTCTTCATCGACGAGACCGGCCGCTTTGTCGACGGTGACTTCCTCACCGCGCTGCTCACCGAATCGATGCTGGACAAGTACCCCGGCGCCACCGTCCTGTTTGATGTCCGGGCCAGCCGGGCCGTGGCCGACACCGCGCAGGCCCACGGTGGCACCGCGCTCGTCAACCGCGTCGGTCACGCCTTCTTCAAGACCCGGATGCGCCAGGAGGGGGCAGTGTTCGGCGGCGAGGTGTCGGGGCACTACTACTTCCGCGACTTCTATTGCGCCGACTCCGGGACACTCCCGGCGCTGCTGCTCCTGGAGCTGCTCTCCCAGCGGGAGGCGAAGATGTCCGATCTGCTGGAGCCCTATCGCAGCCGTTACTTCATCAGCGGTGAGATCAACTCCGAGGTGGAGGACGCGTCGGCCAAGCTGGAGGAGCTGGCCGAGCGCTACTCCGACGGCGACCAGGGGCGCCTGGACGGGCTGTCGGTCGACTATGAGGACTGGCACTTCAACGTGCGTCCGTCCAACACCGAGCCGCTGCTCCGGCTGTGCCTGGAGTCCCTGGTCTCCGTGGAGCACATGGAGGCCAAGCGGGACGAGGTGCTGGGTCTGATCCGCTCGTGAGCGCCGGCGAGCCGGACGCCGCCGTCCCGGAGGACGGGGAGACCGCCGCGCTGGACCAGGCCGCCGCCGCCGGAATCCACCGGATCGCCCTGCCCACCCCGTTTCTGGTCGGCCGGGTCAACTGCTACCTGATCGAGGACGAGCCGCTGACGCTCGTCGACACCGGGCCCAACTCCGGCAAGTCGCTGGACGAGTTGGAGCAGGCGCTGGCTGCCCTGGGCCACCGGGTGGAGCACCTGGGATTGATCGTGATCACCCACCAGCACATCGATCATCTCGGCCTGGTGGAGATCCTCGCCCGGCGCTCCGGGGCCGACGTGGCCGCATTTGACCTGCTGGCGCCGTATCTGCGCGACTTCAACGCCAACGCCGCCGCCGATGACGAGTTCGCCATGCAGATCATGCTTCGCCACGGCGTGCCGCGGGAGCTGGCGACCGCGCTGCAGGGCGTCGGCGCCGCCTTCCGCGGGTTCGGGTCCAGTGGATCGGTGACCCAGCCGGTGCATGATGGCGACGAGCTGGCGCTGCGCGACCGGACGTTCCGGGTCCGGCACCGGCCCGGGCACAGTCCGTCAGACACCATCTTCTTCGACGAGCAGCGGCAGATCCTGCTGGCCGGTGACCACCTGCTCGCCCATATCTCGTCCAACCCCCTTCTGTCCCGGCCGCTCGGTCTGGGACCGGCCGGCGACGGCGACCGCCCACACGCCCTGGTCGACTACATCGCCTCGCTGCGGGCCACCCAGGAGATGCCGGCCGAGCTGGTGCTCGGCGGCCACGGTCCGCCGGTGACCGATCATGTCAGCCTGATCGACGAGCGGTTCCGCCTGCATGAACGCCGGGCCCGCAAGCTTCAGGGACTGTTGGAGGAGGCCCCCGCCCACACCGCCACCGCCTTTGAGCTGGCCACCCGGATGTGGGGCAACGTCGCCGTCACCCAGGCGATGCTGACCATCTCTGAGGTGATCGGCCACCTGGATCTGCTCATCGCCGACGGCGCGGTGCGCGAGCAAGCCGACGGCGAGATCACCCGGTTCACGCTCGTCTCCGCGTAGAAACCCCGGAACGCGGCGTTTCCGGGTCAAGTCGGCCGCCCGGATGCCGATATCCATCGAGGACATGTCTGACCGTCGCGTAACCGGCGGGACCGGTTCTGCATCCCCCGTCGCCGCCATCGGCGCCGAGGACACGGCGCGTCCCGACTACCGCCGGCTGCTGCACCGCGTCCCGGTCATCCTGTACACCGCCGACACCGGCGAGTTCGGCCGCTGGCATTACGTCAGCCCGCAGATTGAGACGATCCTCGGCTTCACCCCGGACGAATGGCGCGCCGACCCGGGCCTGTGGGCCAGCCGGCTGCACCCGGATGATGTGGGGCGCGTGCTGGACTCCGAGGCCGCCATCGTCGGTGGCACCTTTGCCTCCAGTGCCAGTGAATATCGACTGATCCACCGCGACGGCCATCCGGTGTGGTTGCGTGACGACGCGCTGCTGCAGGAGGACGAGGACGGCATCTGCCGCTGGCATGGCGTCATGTCCGACATCACCGACCAGAAGGCGGCCGAGGCCGAGCTGGAACGCCGCGCCGCCCAGCAGGCGGCCGTGGCCCGGCTGGGCGAGCACGCCCTGGAGGGGGCCAGCCCCAAGGATCTCATGCGCGAGGCGCTGGCGGCGGCGGTGGAGCTGCTTGACCTCCAGATCGGCGCCGTGATCGAGTACCTGCCCGCCGACCAGGCCTTCCTGTTCCGGGCCACCCACGGACTGCGCGGGATCGGGCCTGACGTCGCCGTCCCCGGGGGTCGCGCCTCTCAGGCCGGCTACGCGCTCCGGCACGGCAGCCCGGTGATCGTGACCGACTGGGATCAGGAAGTTCGGTTCGGCTGCGCGCCCGTGCTCGCCGAGCATGGCGCCCGCAGCGGCCTGGCCGTGCTCATCCAGGGCCGGCGTGAGCCCTACGGCGTGTTCGGCCTGCATTCCACCTCCCAGCGGGAGTTCTCCCCCGGCGACGTCGACTTCGTCCAGGCCCTGGCCAACGTGCTGGGTGACGTGGTGGAGCGTCAGGTGACCGATGACGACATCCGCCACCGGGCCCTGCACGACCCCCTCACGGGGCTGCCCAACCGCATCCTGTTCATGGACCGGCTCCAGCAGGCGACCGAGCGGCTGCGCCGGCGCAGCCACTCTCTGACGGCGGTCCTGACGCTTGACCTGGACCGGTTCAAGCTGGTCAACGACAGTCTCGGCCACCGGGTCGGCGACGAGCTGCTGGCGGCGGCCGCCCCCCGCCTGCGCCAGGCAATCCGCTCCAGCGACACCGTCGCCCGGTTCGGAGGGGACGAGTTCGGGATCCTGCTGGAGGACATCGGCGGCGAGCGGGAGGCGATTGAGATGGCCGAGCGCATCGCCGGCGTGTTCACGCATCCGTTCGTCCTGGACGGGAGCGAGCACTTCGTCTCCACCAGTATCGGCATCGCCCTGGCCGAGGGCGGGGAGGCCGCCGAGGACCTGCTGCGCGATGCCGACGCCGCCATGCACCGCGCCAAGGAGCGCGGCCGGGCCCGCTGGGAGCTGTTTGACGAGGCCCTGCGCGGGCGCGCCATCTCCCGCCTGCGGGTTGAGAACGATCTCCGCCGGGCCCTGGAGCGGCGCGAGCTGACCCTGGATTATCAGCCGCTGGTGTCGATGGCCGACGGCACCCTGGTGGGGGTGGAGGCCCTGGTGCGCTGGGACCACCCGGAGCGGGGCCGGATCCCGCCGACGGACTTCATCCCGGTGGCCGAGGAGAACGGGCTGATTGAGCCCATCGGCCGATGGGTGCTGGCGCGGGCCTGCACCCAGGCCGCCGCCTGGTATGAGGCGCGGCCGGACGCGGCTCCCATCTCAATGTCGGTCAACCTGTCGGCGATTCAGGTGGCCAATCCCGGGCTGTCCGAGGCCGTGGCCGAGGCCCTGCGCGCGTCCGGGCTGGACCCGTCGTTGCTCGCCCTGGAGCTGACCGAGAGCGTGCTGGTCGGCGACATGGAGGAGCTGGCCCGGACGCTGCGCTCGCTCAAGGCCCTCGGCGTCCGCCTGGTGCTGGATGACTTCGGCACCGGCTACTCCTCGCTGTCCTACCTCACCCGGCTCCCGCTGGACGTGCTCAAGGTGGATCGGTCGTTCATCGGCGGCCTGGGAGTCGAACCCCGGGACACCGCCATCACCGAGGCGATCGTGGCCATGTCCCAGGCGCTCTCGATGCGGGTGGTGGGCGAGGGGGTCGAGACCCGGCTCCAGCTCACCGAACTGACCCGGCTCGGCTGCGACCTGGCCCAGGGCTACTACTTCTCCCGGCCGGTGCCGGCCGAGCAGATCACCCGGATGCTCGATGGCGCCCCGCCCTGGCATCCGCAACGGGGCCGACCCCCTGGTCAGTGAAACGCGCTGGTCCCGGGCGCAACCGGGGAGACCGTGGTCGTCCCGCACTCCGAGGCGCCGCCGGGGATGGAGACGCGCAGGGTGGCCGTGTCGTTGGGCGGGATCACCTGGAGCCCGCGGGCGGTGACGCAGCCGCTGGCTGATCCGCCGCCGTGGGAGACACCCAGGCGGAAGGAGAAGCTGTCCCCCGGCTTGACCGTGACCGGCGCCAGTGGGACGGTGCCGAAGAAATCAGACGTGGTGTGGGTGGGCGTGGTCGGCAGCGCCCGGCCAGAGCTGTCCAGGAACTGGATGCCCGGATAGCCACCGGTGCTGCAGCTTGAGCTGGTGGTGTTGCTCAGGGCGAAGCCGAGCTCCCCGTGCCCGGTGGCCCCCTGGCCGCCGAGATAGCGCAGCGCCAGCCCCGACGCCCGGCATTCCCCCGGTCCGGCGACGCTGGCACCGCCCGCCCCACCGGCCGATGCGGTGGAGGGCGGGGTGGAGGCGGCCGTGGAGGTGGTGGCGGAGGTGGTGGACGAGCTGGTCGACGAACTCGCCGAGGCACTCAACGACGGGCTGCCGGACGCCTGCGCCGACCGTGAGGTGGCCGCCGCCGGCTGCCCCCCGGCGCCGGTGGAGCCGCCGCAACCGGCCACCGTAGCGGCGACGGCCAGCGTGGATGCCAGGAGCGAGAGACGCATGTTCGCGCTTAGATGTTCGTGGCCTGCGCGGTCGGATCCTGCCCCGTGTCGCCGGGGGCCGTGGCAGTATCCAGCCGTGAGCGACGAGCTTCGCAGAGGCCGGATGGAGGGCGAGAGCGTGCTCGCCTGGTTGAACCGGCTGGATCCCTACTGGGGCGCCCAGCTGGTCATTCTGGTGGCGATCCTGCTGGACATCTCGCTCTCGCGCAAGGTGGCAGTGTTCCACCCGGGGTGGGTGCTGCCGACCCTGGAGGGGTTTGTGGTGCTCGCCCTGGCCCTCGCCTCCCCCCACCCGCGGCTGCGGCATACCCCGCTGCGCCGGCACCTGTCGCTGGTGGTGATCGGCATCGTCAGCGCCGCCAACAGCGTTTCCCTCGTCCTGCTCTGCGAGCAGCTGCTCCGCCACCACGCCGAGAACGGCCCGGCGCTGCTCGGCTCCGGACTGGTGCTGTGGGCCACGAACGTCCTGCTGTTCGGCGTCTGGTACTGGATGCTTGACCGGGGCGGGCCGGTGGCGCGGGCCGAGGCCGACTGTCCCAACCAGCCGGACTTCCTGTTCGTCCAGATGTCGCAGCCGGACTACGCTCGTCCGGGGTGGAAGCCCAAGCTTGTGGACTATCTTTACACCTCGTTCACGAACGCCACCGCGTTCAGCCCCACCGACACCATGCCGCTGTCGCCGACGGCCAAGTGGATGATGGCGGCGCAGTCGCTGACCGCTCTGGTCACGGTCGGTTTGGTCGTCGCCCGGGCGGTGAACATCCTCCAGTGACGCCCGTTTGCCCATGAGCACCCTCGCCCCCACCCCCAACCCGCGCATCGAGACCGAGCTGCGCCGAATCGGCACCGATCTCTATCACGCGTTCCCGGCCGGGTCCCGCCAGCCGCTGCGCGTCCTCGATGCCCGGGCCATGGAGATGGCCGCCTCAGACCGAGAGTTGCGCGCCGCCCTGTTCCGCTTCGTCGACGTGGCTCCGGCCTGCCGGTCGCTGGATGACCTGGCCCGCCACCTGGTCGGCTACCTGGAGGAGATGCCGGACACGCCGCCGCCCATCTCGGCGGCGATGCGCATCTCCCACACCCGGCCCGGACGAGCCGCGCTGGGCGCGGCCGCGGCCGGCGGCGTGCGCCACATGGCCCACCGGTTCATTGTGGGCGAGACCCCGGAGGCCGCTCTGGGCACGCTGCGCAAGCTATGGGAGAGCGGCGTGGCCAGCTCGGTCGACCTGCTCGGCGAAGCGACGGTCACCGAGGCCGAGGCCGAGCGCTACGCCGGGCGGTGCGCCGACGCCGTGGAGCGACTGTCGGGGGCCACCCGGGCCTGGCCCCACCGGGAGATCCTGGAGGCCGACGGCGCCGGCCCTGTCCCCCGTGCCAACGTGTGCGTCAAGGTCTCCGCGCTGACACCGCTGCTGCGCCCCGACGCCCCGGAGCGGGGCGTGCTGGACGCCGCCCGGCGGCTGCGCCCCCTCCTGCGAGCCGCCCGCGATGCCGGTGCGCACCTGCACATCGACATGGAGTCGCTCGACTCGCGGGAGGCGGTGCTGGAGCTGGTGCTCGGCCTGCTCGACGAGGATGAATTCCGGCAGGGACCCTCCGCCGGGCTCGTCCTCCAGGCCTACCTGCGAGATTCGCCGGACCTGCTGGCGCAGATCGTCGCCTGGGCCCGGTCCACGCCCCGCACCCCGCCACTGACGGTGCGACTGGTCAAGGGCGCCTACTGGGACCATGAGCTCGTTCAGGCCCAGCAGCACGGCTGGGAGGTCCCGGTGTTCACCGACAAGCACGAGTGCGACCGCAATTTCGAGACCCTCACCCGGGAGCTCCTGGCCGCGCGTCCGGCGCTGCGAGTGGCGATCGCCTCCCACAACCTACGTTCGGTCGCCCATGCCATCGCCTGCAACCGGGTGGCCGGCGGAGCGGACTCCGAGCTGGAGCTCCAGGTTCTCCGCGGACTCGGCGATGAGCTCCAGCACGCCCTGGCCGCCCAGGGCTTCCGGGTGCGCACCTACTGCCCGGTCGGCGACCTGGTGGCCGGGATGGCGTATCTCGTACGGCGCCTGCTGGAGAACACCAGCAACGAGGGCTTCTTGTCCGAGCAGGCCCGCGGCGTGCCGGTCGAGCAGCTGCTGGCGGCGCCGTAGACCTCGCCCGGGCCCCCTATGGTGGAATGTGATGCAGCCGTTTGCCAATGAGCCGATCCTGGAGCTGCGCCGGGCCCCCGTGCGCGCACAGCTCACCGAGGCCCTGACCCGGGTCGACCGGATGCTGCCGCTGGAGGTCCCGGTGCTGGTGGCCGGCGACGCCCGCCGGGGGGACGCTCTGGTCTCCACTGATCCCGGCGCACCGGACCGGCTGGTCGCCCGGGCCGCGGCGGCAAGTGCCGCCGAGGTCGACGCCGCCGTCGCCACCGCCGCCCGCGGCGTCGGACGCTGGGGGGCGGCGAGCGCCGACGAGCGGGCGCAGGCTCTGCTGGCCGCCGCCGCCTGGATGCGGGAGCGCCGGCTGGAGCTGGCCGCCCTGGAGGTCCGCGAGTGCGCCAAGCCGTGGCCAGAGGCCGACGCCGACGTGTGCGAGGCCATCGACTTCCTGGAGTACTACGCCCGCGGAGCGGTGGAGCTCGGCCGCGGCCGGCCGCTGGTCCAGGTGCCGGGCGAGCGTAACGAGCTCCGGTACGCGCCCCGCGGCGTGGTGGCGGTGATCTCCCCCTGGAACTTCCCGCTGGCCATCCCCTGCGGGATGACCTCGGCGGCACTGGCCGCGGGCAACGCGGTGGTGCTCAAACCGGCCGAGCAGTCGCCGGCGCTGGCCCATCAGCTGGTGGAGGCGCTGCGGGCCGGCGGGGTCCCCGCCGAGGCCATTGCGCTGCTCCCCGGGGAGGGTGAGGTGGGCGCGGCACTGGTCAGCCACCCGCAGGTGCATGCCATCGCCTTCACCGGCTCCCTCCCGGTGGGACGGGAGATCATCCGCCGGGCCGCCGAACCGACCGATGGCCAGACGCACTTCAAGCAGGTGGTGGCCGAGCTGGGCGGCAAGAACTGCGTGATCGTGGCCGCCGACGCCGACCTGGACGAGGCGGTTCCGGCAATCGTCGCCTCGGCCTTCAACTACGCCGGGCAGAAGTGCTCGGCGGCCTCGCGGGTGCTCGTCGACGAGGCGATCGCCGACGTGCTGCTGGAGCGGCTGGCCGGAGCGGTTCAGACGCTGGTGGTGGGCCAGGCCGACACGCTGGGGACCGACGTGCCGCCGGTGATTGAGCAGGCCGCCCAGGAGCGGGTGCTGCGCTACCGGGAGCTGGCCGAGGGCGAGGGCCGGATCGTCGCCACCGCCCCCGCCAACGGGCACACCGGCTGGTTCTGCCCGGCTACCGTGGCCGCCGACCTCCCTCCGGAGTCCGCCGTCCTGCACCAGGAGATCTTCGGCCCGCTGCTGGCGGTTCAGCGCGTGCGCGACGTGGAGGAGGCGTGCGACCTGGTCGACGGCCTGGCCTTCGCCCTCACCGGGGGCCTGTTCACCCGGGATCCGGGCACCGTGCGCCGGGTACGGGACCGCTCGCCGGTCGGAAACCTGTATGTCAACCGCGGCATCACCGGCGCCATGGTGGGGCGCCAGCCGTTCGGGGGCAACCGGTTGTCAGGCACCGGGCTGAAGGCGGGCGGCCCGGACTACCTGCTCCAGTTCGTGGAGCAGCGCGCGGTGAGCGAGAACACCATGCGCCACGGCCTGGAGGTCTGACCGCCCGCGAACCCGGCGGTGCCCTTGCAATACGGCGAGCGCGCCCGCATCATGGGGAGGCGCGTGGTGGTGCCGCTGACAGTCGCGTGGAAGCTGGGCTTTGCCGCCCTCCTGGTGGTGGCCATCTTCGCCAGCGCGTGCCTCCGCGCCCCGCAGCGGGCGGCGCCGGCCGCCGAGTTGCGCCGCCTCGTCCTCTGCTCGCTCGGGCTGTACGCCGTGGGAGCGCTGGCGTCCCTCACCCATCACGCCGGTCTGGCCGCCGTCGTCTACGGGGCCGGCATCGCCGTGGCGGCGCTCGCCGCCTGGCTGTCCCGCGGGCGGGACCAGGAGGACCCCCCGGATGGGGGCGACGAGCCCGTCGACGAGCAGCCGCCGCCGGAGCCCGACGGCGTGCCCCGCCTGGACTGGTCTGAGTTTGAGCGGGAGTTCCGGGAGTACGCCCGGCGCCAGGAGCAGCCGCCGGTGGGCCACTAGCGCAGGGCTAGCGCAGGGACATCGTCTCCATTCCGAGGTAGACCCGGGCGGCCCAGGACACGGGGTCGGCGGCGAAGTACCGGCCCAGCGCGTCGCGGTGGAGGGCGTCATCAATGGCGGCCATGATCATCGACTGATCCAGCACCAGCCGCCGGTGGCCGACCTGGCCGGTCTGCGGGTTGACGGCGTCGTAGAACCCGCCGTCGGTGGTGTAAATGCCCGGATACAGCGTCCGCAGCTTCTGGAGGTTGGCGTACGCCTGCTGGGGCAGTACCGGCAGGGCGATCGCCGAGGCGTGGGGGCTGACCGTCGTCTCGGTGGCGCATGTGGTGCACTGGGCCAGCCGCTCCCCGGCCGGGAACGCCAACCCCTCCACGCCGAAGCCACCGTAGTTGCCGGTGTCGTCGGCCGTGCTGGAGGGTGACAGCCCCCACACCGGAAAGTGCAGGACATCGGTGGCGTACCTCTGCTGCACCTGCGCCCACCGCAGGTCGGCCAGGCCGAAGCTGTGGGTCCCCCAGGTGGTCTCCGGGACGACAAGATTGGCCATCTGGCCCTCGAACATGCCCCCGGCAAACGTGGGGATGAACGTCAGCGAGGTGCCGGGATAGACGTAGTGGCCCTCCCAGACGTCGAACTGCTTGTGCGATTGCGGGTCGGTGTACGTCTGCCAGTAACCCGGGACCGGCCACTGACCCTGCCAGGAGAAGTCCGGGTCGGTGGGGCAGCGCTGGGGCGGCAGCGTCCGCCACGTCCGCCACCACACGTCGCCGGGCATCTGGCGCATCCCCATGCCGATGTAGATCGAGATCCGCGGGTCGGAGTAGAGCGCGCCGTTGTGGTATCCCGCCGGGCCCTGGTCAACGTAGTAGCCGCCGTACTGCTGGCCGGTGGGCTGGTTGCCGGCGATGCCGGCGTTGGTGTTGCAGTCAGTCTGGGGCCGGCTGTCGTAGAAGATGGAGAAGTCCATCGGGGCGATCAGCCGGTTGGCCAGGCCCCTGAGCTCGGGCAGCGCGCGGCGGACCTCGATCAGGCCGCTCGCGTACCAGCCGTTGTCGACCGCCGAGACAAACCAGCAGTTGTCCTGGGCCGGGGTCGTCTCCGTGCAGTCGCCCTGGCCGGGGTTGGCCAGCACATTGCCGTTGTTGGTGTCATACCACTGGTACAGGAACCCGTCATAGCGCTTGAGCGTCGCCACCTCTTTCAAGGAGGCGCTCACG
The DNA here is from genome assembly GCA_963753235.1 of uncultured Solirubrobacteraceae bacterium. Classification (GTDB taxonomy): domain Bacteria; phylum Actinomycetota; class Thermoleophilia; order Solirubrobacterales; family Solirubrobacteraceae; genus Palsa-465. Next base: position 439,860 of record CAVWBJ010000005.1, read on the forward strand.
AGCCGGTCGGCCCGGGCGCGGCTGATCAGGTGGAGGTCATGGGCGGCGACGACCGCCCACAGGTAGACGCCGATGTTCGCCGCCGAGGTGTACTGCCCGCGGACGGTGCCCGGGCCGAGATTGTCCAGCGGCAAATGGGTGGTGGGGTCGACATCGGCGGCGTAGAACCGCCAGGTGTCGGCGGCGATGCCCCGGAGCACCGCGCGCTGGGAGTGGGTGAGCGGCGTTCCGCGGGCGGGAACGCGGGGGGCGGCCCCGCTGGACGCAGGGAGCGCCGCCGCCAGCGCCAGTGCGCTGACGACAGCGATCCCTGCGGCGCGGGCCAGGAGCCGGCGCGGAGTGGTCATCCGCCGAGGGTGAACGTCGCCGGCGCCCCCTGGCCGGATTGGTCGTTGACCCACACGCTCACCCGACCCGGCTGGACGACGAAGCGGCCCTGGCTGTCGTAGTAACCGAGGTTCTGGGGACCGAGCCGGAAGGTCAGCGTCCGGCTGGCCCCCGGGGCCAGGGTCACCCGTTGGAAGCCCTCCAGCTTCTGGACCGGCTGGAGGATGGTCGTTCCGTCCTCATGGATGTAGAGCTGGGCCACGTCGGTGCCCGCCTTGGACCCGCTGTTGGTGACAGTGTCGCTGACCGTCACCGTCCCGTGGGGTGAGGCGCTCGTCGACGACAGCTTGGGGGTCGTGTAGGTGAACGTGGTGTACGACAGCCCGTACCCAAACACGTACTGCGGGGAGTTGGGCACGTCAAGGTACTTCGACGTGTACTTGTTGTTGGGGTCATACGGGCGGCCGGTGGGCAGCTCGTTGTAGGAGATCGGGACCTGCCCGACGTCCCGCGGGAACGACATCGGCAGCTTGCCGCTGGGGTTGACCTTGCCGAACAGGATGTCGGCCACGGCATTGCCGCCCTCGGTTCCCGGATACCACGCCTCCAGCAGCGCATTCGGGTTCTTGGGGCTGTTGGTGTCGGCCAGCTCCGGAATCGTCAGCGGCCGGCCGTTCATCAGCACCACCACATACGGCTTGCCGGTGGCGGCGATCTGCTGGATGAGCTGGAGCTGGCTGCCCGGCAGGTCGATCATGGAGCGGGACGAGGCCTCGCCGCTGTCGCCGGCGGGCTCGCCAACCGCAATCACGGTTACCGCGGAGTTCTGGGCGGCCGTCACCGCCTGGCCGAACCCGGTCGTTTCCGTGCAGGGGTCGGTGACCGTGAACGTGGTGCACCCCGCCGCGTAGTTGACGGTGGCGTGGGGCGCCGCCGCCTTGATCCCGTCGAGCACCGTGCTGATCTTGTCGGTCGTCTTGAGGTCGGCCGGCGTGGTGTCATAGCCGATCGGCACGTCCGGTCCGAGCTGGTCCAGGGCGTCGTCGGCCAGCGGCCCCACCACCGCAATCGACGGCGTCGACGCGCTGAGCGGGAGCACGTTGCCGTTGTTCTTGAGCAGAACCATCGATTCGTCGGCCGCGGTCCGGGCCTGGTTGAGGTTGCCCGGGGTCAGCTCCGCCGTCTTGACCCGGTTGGGGTTGGTGTACGGGTGGGCGAACATGCCGGCCAGGTACTTGAGGGTGAGCACGTGGCGCACCGAGTTGTTCAGCTGCGCCATCGTGATCTTGCCCTGGGCGAGCAGCTGGGGCCCGTAGGTCTCGTACGTGGAGTAGATGGGGTTGTTGGGGCTGGGACCGATCCCGACCGCCATCTCAATGTCGACCCCCGCGGTCAGGGCCTCCTGCGCCGCCTGGGCTCCGTTGGCCGCGTAGCCGAAGTCCTCCAGTTCCTGCACCGCCTGGTAGTCGCTGACCACCGTCCCGCCAAAGCCCCACTCGTCCCGCAGGATCGTCTGCAGGGTGTACGGGTTGGCGGTGCTGGGGACGCCGTTGAGCGAGTTGAACGCGCTCATCACGGTGGCGACGCCGGCGTCGACTCCGGCCTTGTACGTCGGCAGATAGTCGTTGAACAGCTGCTGGGTTGACATGTCGACCGTGTTGTACTCACGGCCGGCCACCGGAGCTCCGTAGGCGGCGAAGTGCTTGATCGTGGCCGCCATCTTGTCCGCGACGCTGTAGTTCGCGCCCTGGTAGCCGTGGATCCGTGCCGCGGCGAGCGCCGCGCCCAGGAACGGGTCCTCGCCGCTGGTCCCCTGCACGCGCCCCCAGCGGGGATCGCGGGTCACGTCCACCATTGGGCTGAACGTCCACTTGATCCCGTCGGCGGTCGCCTCCGAGGAGGCCATCGATGCGTCCTGGGTGGCCAGCCCCGGGTCCCAGCTGCTGGATTCGCCCAGCGAGATCGGATACATCGTCTTGTACCCGTGGATCACGTCCAGGGAGAAGATGAGCGGGATGTGTAACCGGGACCGGAGGGCGGCCTGCTGGACGGCGTTGATGTTGTTCACGCCGGTCAGATCGAGCACCGAGCCGATCTTGCCTGCCCGGGCCAGCGGGATCAGGTCACTACCGGTGGGGGTGCTGGGGCCGGCCATCTCCAGCTGACCGAACTTCTCGGCGACGGTCATCCGGTGGATCAGCGCGTTGACCTTGGCGTTGATCTGCTGCGGGGTGAGCCCGGTCCCCGGGTTGCCGGTGTCGCGCCCGCGCCGAGCCCGGTGATGGTTGGGACGCGATGACGCGCTGGCCGCCGGTGCCGAGGCGAACACCCCGGCGGCCAGCAGGACCGCCACGGCGATCAAGGCCCCCAGAACCGTGCCGAAGCCGATACGGCGACGCGGGCTCTCGCCGACCACGCGCGCAACTCTCTCTGCCATCTCCCTGCCTCCCTGGTGGATGCCGCTGTGCGACCGGGCGTGTACCCATGTGCCAAACGGCGCAAACCTCCAATTGCCCTGGGGAGGGTCGGAGGGCCCGGGTCAGCCGGCGGGCAGTGCCTCGGCGGCCGGCGGGCAGGCCTCGGCGGCTGGCGGCCGAGAGCCGCGGGTGGCCGGGGGTCAGGCCGGCTGGGAGCCGTTGCGCAGAGCGAGGAGCAACTGGTGCAGGCGGGTCTCGCCGGTCAGCTCCGGATGAAACGAGACGGCGACGACGTTGCCCTGCCGGACCGCCACCGGGTGGCCGTCGACCTCGGCCAGGACCTCCACGCTCTCCCCGGTCTCGGCCACCCAGGGAGCCCGGATGAAGATGGCCCGGACCGGGTCGCCATCCACACCGGTGATGTCCAGGTCGGCCTCAAACGACCGCAGCTGGCGACCGAACGCGTTGCGCTGGGCCAGGATGTCCAGCACGCCCAGGTGATCACGGTCCAGCATGATCATGCCGGCGCAGGTGCCCAGGATCGGCGTGCCCTGGCGAGCCAGCGCCCGAAGCGGCTCCCCCAGCCCCTCGCGTTCGATGCCGAGGGTCATGACCGTCGACTCCCCGCCCGGGATGATCAGCGCGTCGAGCTCGGTGAGGTCGGCCGGCGTGCGGACCTCCCGGGGCGTCGCGCCCAGCCGGGTGAGGATCCTGGCGTGGGCCTCAAAGTCGCCCTGGAGCGCCAGGACGCCGACGAGCGGCGCGCCCGTCTGCTGCGCCGGGATGTCCGGCACCGCTACCAGCCGCGGGGGGCCAGCAGCTGCTCGGACTCAAGCTTGGAGGTCTCCAGGCTGACCATCGGCTGACCCAGACCGGTCGACGCCGCGGCCACCCGAGCCGGGTCCTGGTAATGGGTGGTGGCCTCCACGATGGCCCGTGCCCGGCGCTCGGGATCCTCGGACTTGAAGATGCCGGAGCCGACGAACACGCCCTCGGCGCCGAGCTGCATGACCAGGGAGGCATCGGCCGGGGTGGCGATCCCGCCGGCGCAGAACAGGACGACGGGCAGCCGGCCGTCGGCGGCCACCTGGCGCACCAGCGGGAGTGGCGCGGCCAGTTCCTTGGCCGCGGTGGGCAGCTCCTCAGGGGCGAGCATGGTCAGGCGACGGATCTCGCCGCGGATCATGCGCAGATGGCGGACGGCCTCCACGATGTCACCGGTCCCGGCCTCGCCCTTGGAGCGGATCATGGCCGCTCCCTCGCCGATCCGCCGCAGCGCCTCGCCCAGGTTGGTGGCACCGCACACAAACGGGATCTTGTACTGCCACTTGTCAATGTGGTTGGCCTCATCGGCGGGCGTCAGAACTTCGGACTCGTCGATGTAGTCGACCTCCAGCGCCTCCAGGACCTGCGCCTCGGCGAAGTGGCCGATCCGGGCCTTGGCCATCACCGGGATGGTGACGGCCTCCTGGATGCCCTTGATCATCTCAGGGTCCGACATGCGCGCCACCCCGCCGTCCCGCCGGATGTCGGCCGGAACCCGCTCCAGGGCCATCACGGCGGCCGCACCGGCATCCTCCGCGATCTTGGCCTGCTCCGGGGTGACCACATCCATGATCACGCCGCCCTTGAGCATCTCGGCCAGGCCGGCCTTGACGGTGAAGGTGGCCTCGTCGCGGGGGGTGTTGCCGTTCTGTTCCATGACGGCCAGTTTAGCCGGGCAGTAGCTTGTCAAACCGATGAGCGTCGACGCGGTGTTTGTCCAGGACGGTGAGCGGTTCGTGGCCACGGACCTGGGGCTGGGGCCGTGGGCGCCGGGAGCGCTGCACGGGGGTGCCCCGGCCGCGCTGCTCGTCCACTGTCTGGGCGCGGCCGCTCCGGAGGCGCTGGCACTGGCCCGGGTGACCTATGAGTTTGTGCGCCCCGTGCCGATGGGGACGCTGGAGGTGGAGGTTTCGGTGGTGCGGCCGGGACGGCGGGTGACGCTTCTGGATGGGATGCTGCGTGAGGAGTCCGGCACCGAGCTGGTCCGCGCCCGGGCCCTGTTTGTGGCCCCGAGCGCGCTGGCCGCCGACCGGCCAGACTCAGACCCGCCGGTTCCCGGCTCGGACTCGCCCGTCCCCGGCTCGGACTCGCCCTGCTCCGGCCCGGGCCCGCCCTTCCCCGGCCCGGCGGAGGGAGCGGCCAACGACTGGTCCAGCCCCGGGCCGCGGAGGTTCGCCATCGACGCCATGGAGATCCGGTTTGTGGCCGGCCGCTTTTCCGAACCCGGCCCGGCTACCGCCTGGTTCCGCCTCCGGTACCCGCTGATCGCCGGCCGGCTCACCGCGCCGCTGGAGCTGATGGCCGCCGCCGGAGACTTCGGCAACGGCATCGCCTCGGTCCTCTCCTGGGACGACCACATGTTCATCAACCCGGACCTGACGCTCTACGTGGAGCGGGCGCCGGTCGGCGAGTGGGTGGCTCTGCAGTCGCAGATGCGGGTCTCCGTCGGCAGCGTCGCCACCGCGGAGAGCCTGCTCTGGGATGAGCGAGGCCGGATCGGGCGGGCCGTGCAGTCGCTGGTGGTCGGCCCCCGCTGAGGGTTCCGGGGCCTCAGCGACATGTGGTGTCGATTTCGCCCCAAGCTGCACCGGGGCGCCGTCGGCGCCGGCCGAGCGCCCCGGCTATTTAAGGCGGAACGCCTTGATGCGCACGTCGTACTGCTGGGCGTCGCGGGCGTAGACGCCGTAGGCGAGCGCCTGGATGAGCGACAGCAGCGCCGTGTGGGAGCGCACAAACGCCGGGGTGTTCGACGAGTAGTACAGGCGAATCCGAGCCAGCCGGGCCACCTCGGACAGGGTGGCGTCGGTGATGGCCAGGGTGGGAGCCTTACGGTGGCGGGCCAGCTTCATGGTCCGGGTGATGAGCGGGTGCGGCCGCCCCGCGGACAGGCCGATGACCAGCGTCGTGTCGTCGATCCGGCTGAGGCGGCCCAGGGCCTCCTGCGACGGGCTGGCCACAATCTCGGCCCGGAGGTCAAGCAGCATCAACAGGTGGCGCAGGTAGCTGGCGAAGAAGGCCATCTGGTCAGCCCCGGCGATCAGCACCTTCTCGGCGGAGACGATGGCGTCGACCGCCGCCTCCACGTCGGAACGAGACAACTTGTGTGCCGTGTCCTCCACGTTGACGTGGTCGGCGGCCAGCGCCGCCTCAAACTCGGTGTGGTCCAGTGAGAACAGCGGCGCGGCTGCGGCCGGGACGTCGCTGGCCCCGGCCGGCCGGCGCCGGTACTCGTCCCGGGCGGCCTGCTGGAGCTCGGGGAAGCCCTCAAAGCCGAGCGCCTGGGAGAAGCGGACCACGGTGCTTGACGACGTATTGGCCCGCCGGGCGAGCTCCTCGGCTGTCTGGAACGCGGCCTCGTCCAGGTGGTCGACAATGTACTGGGCCACGTCCTTCTGCGAGCGGGAGAACTCGTCGAACCGGGCGCGAATGTAGCCGGACAGCGCCTGGTGGCCGTGCCCGGTTTCGGGGGTGACGATGGAGGTTGATGACGGCTTCATTGGCAGGCGTCTCATTCGACGCCGCCGGCCGACGTTCCTTCAGATCACTTCCAGACGGTGTGCTGGAGGCGCGCCCGCACCGCCACTCAGAGCCCCTCAGGACTGGGTGATGCGGGTCTGGCGCTCCCGATTCTGGCGGCGCTCGGCCAGTACCTGAGCGACCACGTACACGATCAGGATGTTGGCGATGACCCCAATCCCCAGGAAGGTGATGAGCAGCGCCAGCGTGACGCCGAACGAACTCACCGAGTGGCCGAGGCCCAGGATGTCGCCGACCAGGAACATGGTTCACAGCATACCCCCGCCCGCGGCACCATGACCCCCTCCCTCCCCCCGGCCAGCCGACCCGGTAGCGTCCGCCGGATACGGCCCGGTAGCTCAGTTGGTCAGAGCAGCGGACTCATAATCCGTCGGTCCTGGGTTCAAGTCCCAGCCGGGCCACCTGGTAACCAAGGAAAACCTGATGGGCTCGGGCCCCCGGCCGGCTGTGGGACCGCGCGCCGGTCGGCGACGGCTCGGGACCGCGCCCGCGGTCAGGTGTCCAGGCCGGGGACGGGGCGGCCGTTTTCCAGGTACACGCAGCGCTGGGCGGCGACCCCCGCTGACACGCGGCGGCGCACCGGTCCGCTGAGGAGCAGGTTCGCCTCGGTCAGCTCGGCCAACCGGTGCTCCTTGATCTCGGCCTCCTGCAGCGTGATCGCGGCCAACTGCTCGTCGGTGAACGCGCCGCAGTCAAACAGAAAGCGAACCCCACCGGGACGGCTTGGCTTGGGCCGGAGAAAGTCGACGCAGACCAGTCGTCCGGCGGTGATCTGGAGACCGCACTCCTCCTGGGTCTCACGCCGGCAGGCGTCCCACGGGGACTCGCCGCCTGCTTCCACCTGACCGCCGGGGATTGTCCATCCCTTCTTGTAATTCGGCTTGAGAACGAGCAGCCGGCCCGCTCGGTCGAAGATCAGGGCGCCCGCCGACGCTGGAATCCGGGGCACCAGGGTACCGGGCCCCGCGGTCATGTCGTGGCGCCCCACCGAATCCTCGCCTCGCGCCGGCGGCCCGCGGGTCTCGCCAGGACCCGGTTCTTCAGGCCCAGCCGCTGGCATCCGGGAGGGCGGTCAGTGCGCCGGCTGTTGCGCGCGTTTCGGCAGCTTCCAGCCCGGGCGGACGAAGTGGCAGGTGTAGCCGCCGGGGACACGCTCCAGGTAGTCCTGGTGCTCTGGCTCGGCTTCCCAGAAGGGTCCGGCCGGCTCCACCTCCGTCACCACCCGGCCCGGCCACAGGCCGGAGGCGTCGACGTCGGCGATCGTGTCCTCGGCGACCCGGCGCTGCTCGTCATCGACGTAGTAGATGGCCGAGCGGTAGCTGGCACCGATGTCGTTGCCCTGACGGTTCCTGGTGGTGGGGTCATGAATCTGAAAGAAGAACTCCAGCAGATCCCGGTAGGAAATCCGGTCCGGGTCGTACAGAATCTCTATTGCCTCCGCGTGCGAGCCGTGGTTTCGGTAGGTCGCGTTTGGGGTGTCGCCACCCGTGTAGCCAACGCGCGTGCTGATCACGCCGTCGAGCTTGCGGATCAGATCCTGGACCCCCCAGAAGCACCCGCCAGCCAGGATCGCCTTCTCGCTTTCGGCCATTACCGCGCTCCTTCGGTTTGGGTTCGACACGGTGAACGCCGGGCGCTCGCCTTGCCACGCTGACCTCGACATTACGCGGTCAGCTGGCTGGGGCACAGCGAGCCCCCAGGCTGGGCGCGCCAATGGTGCACCCGGACCGGCTTTGAGGTCTAATCCGGACGTGCGCCGGATCCTGGCCATGGTGGCCGCCATCGTCTTCGTGGACACGATGTTCTACGCGGCGATCTCGCCGCTGCTGCCGTACTACGTCCATCACTACCACCTGGCCAAGTCTCAGGCGGGCGTGCTGGCGGCCTCCTACGCCGCCGGGACGCTGATCGGCTCCATCCCGGCCGGGTGGCTGGCTGACCACATCGGGGTCCGCCGCACCATCGTCAGCGGACTGGGATTGATGATCGCCGCCAGCCTGGCGTTTGCGCTGGCGGCGAGCGCCGCGCTGCTTGACGTGGCGCGGTTCGTCCAGGGCCTGGGCGGCGCCGCTTCCTGGGCCGCCGGGCTGGCCTGGCTGATTGAGCGCGCCCCCGGCGAGCGCCGGGCCGAGATGATCGGAACCAGCTTGGCCGCCGCCATCGCCGGGGCCCTGCTCGGCCCGGTGCTGGGGACCGTGGCCGCCGAGACCTCACCCAAGATCGCCTTCTCCGCAGTCGCCGCTCTGGGCGGGGGGCTCCTGCTGTGGACGTTGACCGAGCCGGCGCCCGCCCACACCGGCGCGGCCAGTCTGGCGGGCCTGGCGGGGGCGCTGCGCGACCGCCGGATCCTCACCGGCATGTGGCTGACCACCCTGGCTGCGCTCCTGTACAGCACCCTGGGCGTGCTCGCTCCGCTGCGACTGAGCCAGCTGGGTGCCGGCACCGCCACGGTCGGGCTGGCCTTTGTGTCCGGAGCGGCCCTGGCCGCGCTGAGCAGTCCGGTGGTGGGGCGGCTGTCTGACCGCCGCGGCTGGAGGGGCCCCATCCTGACGGGGCTCTGCCTCTCCTCGGCCTGGGCGCTGCTGCTCGCTCTCCCGCGTAGCGTGGCGGTCCTGTTTGGTCTCATCGTGGTGGCCGACGGGCTGTTCGGCATGCCGTACTCCCCCGCCGGAGCGATGATCTCCGAGCGGGCCGAGCGCGTCGGTCTCAGCCAGGTCTACGGATTCGGTCTGTTCAACCTCGCCTGGGCGGCCGGGCAGGTGATCGGCGGTGCGGGCAGCGCCGGCCTGGCGGAGGCGACCGCCGACGCCGTTCCCTACTGCCTGCTCGCTGCCCTGTGTGGGCTCACGGTCGCGGCGCTGGCCCGCCGTCCGCGAGAGCTCGCCCGGGTGACGACCTAGTCCCCCGTACAGCTGCCGCCCCGGGTCCAGTCCGACCCAGCGCGGCGCCCCGGCGGGAGGCTCTGGGGGCTCACTTGTCCCATAGACAAGTGGGGCCCCAAGACCCCTCCGGACAAGGGACCGCTCACCGGCCTGGGCGCCCTTCTCACCCGCGCTGCCCGGCCGGCTACATCGAATTGGGCATGTGCAGTCCGGACAGATGCCGGGCCGTCGCCAGGTCAAAGCCGGCGGCGGCGAGGCGACGGACCCGGTTGCGGTGCATGCGGGTCATCAGCCGCCGGACGGCACGGCCGGCGTCGCCGATGTCGGCGGGCTGGTGGGAGCGCGCGCTCATGAGGACGAGCGATTCGGTGACGGTGGGGCTGAGACCGTCCAGGCTCGTCAGCTTGTCGGCCCGGGCCTCCACAGCCGCCACCAACTGGTGCCGGTCGTCTGGGGTGGTGGTGAGCCGGTGGCGGATGTGGGCGATGCCGAACTGAACGTGGCGGCGCTCGTCGCGGTGGGCCAGCTTGGCGGCGGTGGCCGTGGCGGCGTCCGGCGCATGGACGGCCACGAACGAGAGCAGGTCGGACCAGCTCAGGCTCAGCCCCCGCCTGCCCAGCCCATCTGGATCAGCCAGGCCCAGACCTCGGCCGCCCCCGCCGGGATGGTGATCCCGTGCGTCCAGCGAACTGTGGCGCCGGCCACCGCCTCATCCCCCGGAAGGGGCCGCCGGGCCTCCCCCGCCACCGGACGCACGGTCCACCGGGTCACCGGTGCCGCAGCCAGCACGCCGGCCAACCGCACTGCGTCGCCGACGGCCGTCCGTGCACGCGCGGAGCACCTGCCCCTCCCGGCAGTCATGGTCCGGACCGACCGGCCAGCTGATGTTGATCCCACGCCTGACACGGCCACCTCCGGTCGCCGACGATCCTGATACGCCACCGCCAGGCTCACAGCTGAGCGAGGCCGTCACATCCGCAGTTGCCGGCAACTGAACGGCGGCTTGTCTCGGTGCCGCCCGCCCCGGGCCGTGCGTTCAGGCTCGGCGATCAGCCGGCATGCGAAACGCCCGGCGCCGGGGCTTGACCGGGCGCATGAGGAACTCCGGGCGGCGCTGCCGGTCGGGTCCCTGCGTGCTGCGGGTCAGCGCCAGCCACTCCCGATAGGCAGTGCGGGACCGGCGACGGTCGACGTAGACGTCGCCGTAACGGTCGCCAGGGTGAGCGGGCTCCACCCGGACAGTCTGCAACCAACAGTTCATGCCGGACCACGGGTCCGGCTGGACGGGGAAGGCGAGGTTCTGGTGTACCCCGGGATCGCTCCACGAGATCCGGGAGGAATCTGGATCGTCAGAGGCGAACGGCTCCACCATCCGGGCGTAGCGCAGCAGCCAGCTGTCGGGCCCGGCCGGGTGGGTGATGTCGACGCGGCCTGAGACCCACCGGCTGCCCTCGCCCTCGTGCAGGCGCCAGCGGCCCATGTGATGGCTGAGAGCGCATACGCCCGGCCGGATGCCCTCGGTCACCCAGGCGCGGGCCACCAGGTGGCCGATCCGGGTGCTGACCCGGACGAGGTCGTCGCTGACCAGGCCGAGCCGCACGGCGTCGACGGTGTTGACCCAGAGCGGATGTGAGTTGGCCAGCTCGTTGAGGTATTTGGCGTTGCCCGAACGAGTGTGGATGAGCACCGGCAGCCGGAACGTCGGCACCAACACGAGCTCCCCGGCCGCCTCATCGATCTGCCGGTGGGAGACGTGGGACTCGATGTAGCCCGGTGTGGCGTGCTCCGGCCAGCCCCAGTCGCGCATCGTGGTGGAGTAGATCTCCAGACGCCGGGACGGGGTCGGCCAGCCCGTGGTTACGGTTCCATCCGGATGGCGGATCCCCACCGAGCCGGCCTCGCCGATGAGCGGCGGCTCACTGTCGCCGTCGACGGGCCTGCGATACACGCCCTGTTCGTCGAGTGTCGCGTCCTTGAGGGTTTCGGGTTCCACCGGTTGCTCGTCGAGGCGATACACGTCGTCGGCCACCGAGACCGCTCCGAACCGGCGCATGTACTGCAGCGCAGTCAGACCGAGCGCGGCGGCCTTCTCCGGCAGGCCGGGCACGCTGTGTTCAAACATCCACCCGTAGTAATCATCAACCGTCATGCGTTCGCCCGGACGAACCGGTGACTCGGCGTGGCGGCGGATGCCGAGCGAGCCATCGGGATCCACCCTCCAGGTGAGCTCAAGCAGAAACTCGGTCTCCTCCCACACCTCGCCCGGGTTCGCCTGCCGGGTGTCGGTGACCGAGTGTCCGAGCTTCTCCATGGCCACCCGTCGCACCGGCTGCCGGAAGCCCAGCCATTTCCCGGAGTGGGTCTCATAGGACATGGTGTCGTGCCGTTCGGCGGCGTGTCCCATCGGGAGCACGTAGTCGGCGAACTCGGCGGTCTCCGACCAGGTGGGGGTGAGTGCCACGTGCAGGCCGACCTTCTCCGGATCTGACAGGGCGTTGATCCAGCTGAACCCATCCGGCGCGGTCCAGATCGGGTTCCACACCCGGGAGAAGTAGACGTCAAGTCGGCCGCGGCCATCCTCCAGCAGGTGCGGGAGCAGAATCGACATCTCGTTGGTGGAGAGCGGGTATTCCCGCGGCCAGATGAGCTCGTTCCAGCGGTCGTTGGCGGCGGGGGCATTCGGACCCTCCGGGATGATCTTGTCCCATGAGTTGGGGCTGGTCCCGCCGACTGTCCCCACGCTGCCGGTGAGCACCAGCACAAACCACATCGCCCGGGCGACCTGCCAGCCGCCGAGGTTTCCGGCGCAGGCCGACCGCCAGACATGCGCCGCCAGCCGACGCTCGCAGCCGGAGATCACCCGCGCCGTCTCGGCGATCACCTCGGCATCGATCCGCGCCTCCTGGGCGGCGTATTCAAACGTGTAGCGGGCATAGTCGCCCTCCAGGCGCTCCAGGAAGACGTCGAAGTCGATCGCGGCGTCGGGATGCAATTCGCGCAGGTAGGTCTCCCAGTTGACCCAGCGGCGCACGTAATCCTCGTCGATCTGCCGGGTGCGGATGAGATACGACGCCACGGCGAGCAGAATCGCCGCCTCGCTGCCCGGCCACGGCGAGAGCCACAGGTCGGCCTTGCTGGCGGTATTGGACAGCCGCGGATCGATGACGATGACCTGGGCGCCGTCCATCTGACCTTCCAGGATGCGCTGCGCGTGGGGGTTGAAGTAATGCCCGGTCTCCAGGTGGCTGGAGAGCAGGAGGATGACCCGGGCGTTGGCGTGATCCGGGCTGGGGCGGTCATAGCCGGCCCACAGGGCCATCCCGAACCGGGCCCCGGCGGAGCACACGTTGGTGTGGGTGTTGTAGCCGTCCACCCCCCAGGCTTCCAGCGTGCGCTCCTGAAATCCGTCTTCGCCCGGGCGACCGACGTGGTACATGATCTCGTCGTGACGCCCGTCGAGGATCGCCTGGCGGATCCGCCCGGCGATGTCGTCCAGCGCCTCGTCCCAGCTGACTCGGCGCCACCCCCCGCCGCCGCGCGCGCCGGTTCGCTTGAGCGGATACAGGATGCGCTCCGGATCGTTGAGCTGGTTGAGGGTCGCCGGGCCCTTGGCGCAGTTGCGCCCGCGGGATCCGGGGTGCGCGGGGTTGCCCTCCAGCTTCTTGATCGATAGGTCCTGGCGGTCGACGTAGGCGAGGAGCCCGCAGCCGGACTCGCAGTTGAAACAGATGGTCGGAACCAGCATGTAGTGGTGGCCGACCTTGCGGGGGTGGGCCTTGGCGTCGTAGGCGAGATGGTCGTCCCACTCCGCCACCGGCGGATAGTTGGAGAGGTGCTCGTGGGCCCGCGCGCCCGGCAGCGCGGGCCCGCCCGGGGCCGGCGCGTCCGGCCTGGTGCGTGGACGGGGATCGCTCAGCGGTTACCTCCAGCTCATGACAGGGGCACGTCTTGGGCAGCGCGGACGAACACCGACTCGTAGGCCAGCAGGCCCGCCTGGGCGATCACGCCGCCCGCGGCCGCCCACCACCGGCGCCGTCCGCCCAGCCCCGGCGCCGCCACCGCGGCCCCCAGCGCGGTCGAACCGACGGCGCCGTAACGGAACAACCTGGCGTAGCGGCCATGCGTGATCATCCGCGCTGCCGCCGCGGCGTTCTGGGTCGGGTGGGGCGTGGTGTACTCGGCGGCCAGCATTCCCAGGTTCGCCACCGATGCTCCGACGAACGCGCGGGTCAACCAGCGGCGTGACTCGCGTCCGAGGTCGAGACAGACGGACGCGGCCAACAGCGCGCCGGAGCCACCGACCGCCGCCTGGACCAGCAGGTGCCCCAGCAGCTGCGGAGACTGCCACAGGTCACGGCCCTCGGCTTGCCCAAACAGGAACGCGGTGTAGCCGGCCGTCAGCGCGCCGCCGGGGGCCGCCGCCCAACGCAGCCATCGCCGGATCGACCGTGCAGCCGTGGGGGCGATCAGCCCGAGCCGCTCCGCAACCCCCACCCCCAGCCAGCATCCGGCCACGGCGCCATAGGCGCCGAGCACGAGCGCGCCCTTGTACAGCCATGACGTCGGGTTGCGCTTGGTGATGATGTACAGGACTCGGTCGGGGCGCTTGAGATCCCAAATCAGCAGTAGCCCGGTGATGCCTGTGCCCGTCGCCGCCAGCGCGGGGGCCACCAGCGTCGTCAGTTCCTCCAGCTCCACCCCGCGGGTCAGCGCTCCGCAGACGATCAGCAACGCCCCGGCGCCCACGCCCTTGGTCCACAGGTAGGTCGTCACCCGCCACCCCCAGGGGCGCGGATGGGCGGTGTTCAGCGTGGTGCGCGCGGCGCTGACGGCGCCAGGGGCCAGGTCCGGGGCGACCGCTGCGCGCTGCGCGTCAGGACGGGACCAGACATAGGAGACATCGACGGGAGCGGCCAGGGGATCGAGCACCGCCTGATCGGCCCCGATGTAGATGACATTGGGCCCGGTGTTCTGCTCGGGCGCGCGGACCGCCGTGGGGTGCGAGGCCACCAGCTGGGAGATCCCGGCCGCCGGGTCGTCGAGATCGCCGACCCAGATGGAATGCGTAGGACAGACGACGACGCAAGCCGGCTCCAGGCCCTGGTCGATGCGGTGCGCGCAGAAGTTGCACTTCGCGGCGGTGTGTGTGTTCTCGTCGATATAGATCGCGTCGTAGGGGCAGGCCTGCATGCAGCTCTTGCACCCGATGCAGCGATCGCTGTCGAAGTCGACGATCCCGTCGTCGCGCTTGAACAGCGCTTGGGTGGGGCACATCGCCACGCACGGGGCATCGGTGCAGTGATTGCAGCGGAGCACGCCGAAGTCCCGGGTGCTGGCCGGATACGCTCCCTGATCGACGTACTTGACCCAGGTGCGGAACTGGCCGACCGGGACGTCGTGCTCGGTCTTGCAGGCCACCGTGCAGGCATGGCAGCCGATGCACGTCCGCTGGTCGATCGCGAAGCCGTACCGCACGATGCCTCCTCCTACCCCCTCCGGCGCCGGGCGCCATGGTCACGGGTCCGCGGCGACGGCCTCACCGGCCCGCCTCGGGCGACTGCTGCAGGGGCTGACCGAGCCGCGCCCAGGTCCCTACGCCGCCGTCGACGACGTGGATGACGTGCCGCGCGCCGTGGTGGGCCAGCACGCTGGCGGCCACGGCAGCCCGTTGGCCCGAGGCGCAGACCACGGCCACCGGCCGCGCCGCGTCGAGCCCGGCGGGGACGCCGTCGATGTCATGCCAGGGCTGGAACAGCGAATCGGGGATGTAGCCAGCGTCCCGCTCGCTCCGCTCGCGGACGTCGAGGATCTGCAGCGTCGCATCCGCGCGCGACCGCTCGGGGAGATCCTTGAGCGCCAGCCGCTCGATGCGCGTGATCGGTCGCTGCTCCCGCTGCCATTCGGTCATGCCGCCGGCGAGGAGGCCGGCGATCCGGCGAATCCCCACCGACAGGGCGAGCTGGGCCGCGCGGCGGGCGTCGCCCTCGTCGCGGCCGACGAGCACCACCTCCTGGTCGCGGCCGGCCAGCCACGCCAGGCGGGTGCCGAATCCGGCCCGGCCCCCGGGAATGCATACCGTGCCCGGGATGTGCCCGTCGTCGAACTGCTGATCGGCGCGAACGTCGACCACCAGCGCCCCGCCGGCGAGCTTGCCATCGACCTGCTGCGCCGTCAGCGACCGCACCTCTACTCCGTCGGTGACCAGTTCGCCCCGGTTGAGTTCGACGATCGCCTGGAAGTTCGGGGGCTGGGGGCCGAGGCCGTCGATGGCCCGCGCCACAAAGTCGCCCTCGTCCTCGGTCTGCAGCATGTCGTTGTGGGCGCGCTCAAAGGCGAGCGTCGAGGAGATCTTCAGGTCCATTCCAGGGCCGCCACACATCGAGCCGCCCAGATGGGCGGGCCAGACCTCGGTCTCGCCAGGCAGTGAGAGCAGTCTGCGCAGGGAGTGGAAGATCCCCTGCGCGCCCTCCTCCTTGTCGACGGCCAGATCCGGCCGGGCGACGTCACCAACAAACAGCGAGTCTCCGCTGAGGACGGCCCACGGCTGGTCGCCTCGGCGGGTGTCGATGAGAGCGAACGACGTGTGCTCAGGGCGGTGTCCGGGAGTGTGGAGCGCCCGGACCCTCACCGCACCCAGGTCCAGCTCCCAGCCGTCATCGAACGGCTCGTGCGCGTAGGCGGCCCCCGCGGCCCGGTGGACGTGGATGGTCGCCCCGGTGGCCGCCGCCAGCCGGCCGTGGCCGGACACGTGGTCAGCGTGGTTGTGGGTCTCCAGGATGTGCTCGACCCCGACCCCCAGGTACCGCGCCAGCTCGAGGTACTCGTCGATGGCGAACTTCGGATCGACCACCGCGGCCGTTCCCGCAGTCTCGTCGCCGATCAGGTAGGAGGCACAGCCGAGATCGTCGTGGATGATCTGGCGGAAGATCATGCGGTTCGGGCCCCCGGCAGTGCGCGCTCGTCCGGGACGAGCTCGGCCAGCGCGCGCAACTGCTCCCGCAGGCCGCCGCACACCAGCTCGCAGATGGCCCGGATCGTCTCGTCGCCGAGGCAGTAGAAGGTCCGGGTCGCCTCCTTGCGCCGGCCGACGACCCGCTCGGTGTGCAGGACGTTCAGGTGCTTGGACACGTTGGCGTAGGGCACACCCAGGGACTCGGCCAGCTCCTGGACCGAGGCCTCGCCGTGCTCCATCAGGTGGTCCAACAGCCGGATCCGAGTTGGCTCGCCGAGGACGGCGAAGCGGCGGGCGATCACGTCCGCGAACTCCGTGGGCAACCCTTCTGATCCCACCGACCTCACCTCCGTCACTCGTTCCAGCCTGTGGACGTCTGAAACCTAACAGTTGAACAGTTGTGCATCAAACGCGCCCGCATAGCCGACTTCAGCCACCGCAATAGAAGGTGCCCCGTCGATGGGTTTGGGACCCCGAGTGCCGGCCGCCCCGGCCCGATCAGGAGCCCGCAGCGCCCTCGAGCCGCCGAGCGGCCGCCTGAACGAACCCGCCCGCGATGGCGTCGCCGATGCCGCCGAGCGGGAGGAAGCGGGGCACATCCAGCGTGGCCCGTAGCTCCAGGGCGATCTCCGTCCCGCTGCCGGGTCCAAGGCGCCAGGTCACCTCGAAGGTGCCGGTGGACGAGGGCTCCCGGATCCGCGCCAGCCGCACCTGCCTCGGCGCCTCCAGTTCGACCCCCAGGACGAGATCGAAGTCCTTGACCACCGGACCCCAGGCGAGGTGCAGTTTGACTCGCGCCCGTTGCGGCTGGCCGGCGGGGTCTCGCTCCAGCACGTCCACCTCACGGACCGCGTCTGGATACCACTCCCGGTAGCGCTCGACGTCCGCCAGCAGGCCGAAGCACTCTGGGGCGGAGACCGCCACCGTGCGGGTCGCGGTCCCGGTCAGCTCCCTGCGCATGTCCCCACTGTGTCAGAGGCGCCGGCAGCGACGGATCGCCGCCCGGCGTCAGGACTCCTCGCCGGCCTGGTGGGCCGGCTCTCGCTGCTCAAACGGATCCGGGGCGACACCCGGGGGAGCCTCGGCCTCCAGCGCCTGTTTGATCGCCAGCAATGATCGACGCTGCTCCTCGGTCACCGTCGGGTACCGAGGGTCGATGTCGATCAACGTGTGGATGAGCACGCAGGCGGTGGCGATCCGCATGAACCACTTCCGGTCGGCGGGGATCACGTACCAGGGCGCCCAGTCCGTGCTGGTGTGCGACAGCATCTCGGAGAAGGCGTCCTGGTAGTCGTCGAAGCGGTCTCGTTCCCTGAGGTCGGCCGGTGAGAACTTCCAGTTGTGGTCGGGCAGGTCCAGGCGCCTCAGGAACCGCGTCCGCTGCTCCTCCTTGGAGATGTTGAGGAACAGCTTCACCACCCGGAAGCCGTTGTCGGTCAGATAACGCTCCCAGCCGTTGATCTCCCGGTAGCGCCGCTGCCAGATGTCCGCCTGCCGGGTGGCCGGGGGTAGCCGCTGGCGATCGAGGTTCTCCGGGTGCACCCGCACCACCAGCACCTCCTCGTAGTGAGACCGATTGAAGATCCCAATCTGGCCGCGCTCCGGCAACCGGTGCGCGTAGCGCCACAGGAAGTCGTGGTTGAGCTCCTCGCCGGACGGAACCTTGAAGCTGTGGACGTGCACCCCCTGCGGGTTGACCCCGCTCATGACGTGACGGATGGTCCCGTCCTTTCCCGCCGCGTCCAGGGCCTGCAGCACCACCAGCACCCCCCAGGTGTCCTGGGCCGCCAGCCGCGCCTGGTATTCGGCCAGCAGCTCGATGCTCTCCTGGTGCAGCGCCTTGGCCCGCGGGCGCGTCACCCCGGCCTTGAACGCCGGGTCGAAGTCCCGGGGCAATCTCACGGTCTGTCCCGGCCTCACCCGGAGGGGCGCGATGAACTCCTCCAGGCGATCCAGACGTTTCTCGTCCAACTCCAGGCGCTTCTCCGCCATCTCTTGCTCCAAACGCTCTCTGTCCGGTCGGCGGACCACGATACGCCGGGCACCGAACTTTGCGGATTCAGTCGCAACCCCTGCGAGTGAATCCGCAAAGTTCATCCCCCAGAGCGCGGGGCTCGGGAAAACCCCGGATCGCCCTGCCGCTTTGGCCGGATGCCGGGCCCATCAGGCCGACGTATCGTCGGTTTCATGACCGATACCGACACCGTTCTCGTTGCCTTTGCCAGCAAGCATGGTGCCACCGCCGAGATCGCGCAGGCGATCGGTGACGCGTTGCAGGCGACCGGACTGCGCGTCGATGTGCAGCCGGCCCACAGTGTCCGCTCGTTGGCTCCCTACCGCGCGGTGATCCTGGGCAGCGCCGTCTATGCCGGCCGCTGGCGCCGGGAGGCGCTGCGCCTGCTTCGCCGGCCTGACCTCAAGGGTCGGGAGGTGTGGTTGTTCTCCAGCGGCCCCGTTGGCGAGGATCCGGATGATCCCGCGCAGGCCGAGCGATGGACCAAGCCGGCGGCCGTCCAGACGGCCGCGGCCGCCATCGGTGCGCATGAGGTCCGGGTGTTCGGCGGCCGGGTCGCCGAGGATGCCGGGTTCATCCGCAAGAAGATGGCGCGCACCATGCCCGCAGAACTGCGCGACCGCCGCGACTGGCAGGAGATCACGGCGTGGGCACAGGTGATTGCCGGCGCCCTCACCGGGCCGGCGGCCGTCGTCTACGTGCCCTGAGTCGCAGATTCGGTGGCAGCCTCGCGGCGCCTGGACGCGCCTGGTGGGCGGCCTGCCCGGCACGCCGGGCGACGCCGTCGGAACTCCCGGCCCCCACGGCCTGGGCGTGCGGGTCCCGATGCTGGTCGTCTCCCCGTGGAGCACGGACGGATGGGTGTGCTCGGAGACCTTTGACCACACCTCGCTGATTCGGTTCATCGAAGCCCGCTTCGGTGTCAGCGAGCCAAACCTCACGCCATGGCGCCGCGCGGTGTGCGGCGACCTCACCGCGGCCTTTGATTGCTCCCGGGCCGACGAGCGCTTCCCGCCGCTGCCCAGCACGGCCGCATTCAAGCCGACCGGGCAGGCCAAACCGACCTCCACCCCCACTCCCCCGGCCGTCGGCTCGGTCCCGGCGCAGGAGCCGGGGCTGCGTCCCTCTTGTCGGCTGGGCTACAGCTTCGACGCCGCGTTGCGGGCCCAGCCCGCTGGACTAAAACTGGCCGTGGCCAACCCTGGGATCCTGGGCATCCATCTCCAGGCCCGCTCCCTCACCGTTCCCGGCGCGCCGTTCAGCTACACCGTCGGCGCCGGTGACCAGCTGACCGCCACGCTGCCCAATCCCGGCGCCTACGACCTCAGCCTCCACCGGCCCCAATGGGTTCTTCCGGCATTTCGCCGGATCGCCGACGACCATCATCGCGGTGGAATCCGACCTGCACGCCGAGGACGGCCAGCTGCACCTTCGCCTCATCCTGGCCGGGGATCCGCCCGGGCCCGGCCACCGCGCCGGCGGGTGGCGCGGAGCGTCGGGGGTTCATCTGGCCGACGCCTACGGCCCCCGTCGCACCATCGAGCTGCGAGGGACTCGTGACCTGACGCTTGACACCAACCACGCCGGCGGGTGGTACGACCTCACCCTGAGCACGCCTCAGGCCGCCGGCTTCGCCGTCCGGCTCGCCGGCCGCCTGGAGTCCGCCGCCCGGCTGACCAGCGATCCGCAGCTGGGGACGTCCTCGACAGACCGCGGGCCCGGCACCCGGACTGGGAAGCGATCAGCGATCGGTGGAGTGGATCATCACCGGTCGCCGATCGTGCCCGTCAAGGTCGTAGTAGACACCGGGAAAGGTCTGAAACCGGCCGCTGAGGTTGTGGACCAGGTGTGAGTGGTCAAACGTCAACGCTCCCCAGCCGGAGTCCACCACGTCAAAGACGGCGCCGCCACCCTCCCGGGCGGTGTTGTCATCCATCACGGTCCCGGCGATCAGGGCGTTGTCATCACGGCCGTCGAGATAGATGGCACCGCCGCTGCCGCCCCCCGGCGTGCCGCGGGAGGCCGGGTTTGCTCCCCAGCCGATCGCCCGGTTGTCGTCAAACCGGCTGTTGAGCACATCCCACTGGACGCTGATGCTGCTCAGCGCGCCGCCGTTGGAGCAGCGCCCACCCTGAAACGTGTCGCCCGTGATGTAGACGGGACGGTTCTGGTACTGGGCCAGAGCCCGGATGGCGCCGCCACCGAGATCCGGCCCGGTGGCGTAACAGCGGTTGTCGAGAAACCGCGCATTGACCGCCCGGAACTGGCCGCCCTCCACAAAGATGGCGCCCCCACCATCGACGCCGCCGTACCAGCAGGCGGGGGCGTTGGCCCGGCATGTCGCCTGACGGGTACCGTCATACCCGTCCCGGAAGGTGATGTTCTGAATCGTTATCTGGGGATCCGGCTGGTTGACGCAGTCGGCGGTCGACCAGGTCCCGGCACAGGTGTCGGAGTACAGGATCCGGCGCCGCCCGCCGCCGCTCAGGGTGACCAGACCGCCACCGTCCAGCACCACCCGGCGCCGCGTCTTGATCACCCGGGCCGTGCTGGTCATCAGAATCGTCACCGGCCGGCTGCCGCAGTCAAAGGTGATCACACCACCGGCGGCCACGGCCCGCACCACGGCGGCCGACGTGCAACTGGCCGGGTGGCCGTTGCCGATCACGTGGGTGGGGTGACTGGTATTGACCGCCCGGCCGGCGGGCGGCACGAAGGCGCGGCCCTCCGGATTTCCGAATGCGGCCCCCTGGGCGGCCTGCGCCAGAGCGACCGGTCCGAGCAGCGCGACGGCCCAGATCAGCCCACCCAGAACGGCTCTGCCACCTCGCAGGCGCGACATGCCGCGCGATCCTAGTGGCCCATCAGCCTGGTCGTCATCTCAGCGGACGCCGAGGCAGAGAGCGGGGCGCCGGGCCCGCCGCGGCTGCGGCGGGCCCGGAATCACCAGCGCGATCTCAGCGCCGGTGGTTGACCTTCGCCACCGCCTTGGCAAACGACCCGGTGCTGAGCCCCCAGGAGGGATCGCTCCAGGCAAACGGCTCGATCTCCGAGAGGTGCAGGCGTGCCAGGCCGACCAGGGCCGAGTAGGCGTAGCCCTTGACAAGCTTGGGGTTCGTCGAGCCCCAGGTGTGGCGGATGGAGGTCCAGCCGTACTCGTTCGCCGACACCGGGGTGCGTCCGCGCCCGGCCCGGCGCAGGTCAGCCAGCGCGTCGCGGGCCACCTTGATCGACTGACCCGGGTTGGCGCCGTACGGGTGGATGGCCAGGGCGTCGATCGGCTTGCCCCGGAACGCCTTGAGCATGCGCGGCAGCGACGACTCGGTCCAGGCCAGCCCGCCGGTCATCACGCGCGCCCTCCGGTCGACGCGGTGCACGGCGGTGCGAACCGCCTCGTACATCCGGGCGTAATCGGACAGGTTGATGTGCTGGCCCCAGTCGAACAGGTTGTCCGGCTCGTTCCAGACCTCGACCGTGGTCACCGGGACATAGTGGAGCTTGCGATTGGCTTTCCAGAACGCGCCGTGGGGGCCGTAGCGCTTCATGAACGCCGTGGCATAGGCGGCGAAGTTGCCGTTGTTGGCCGGCGGCAGGAAGGCGATTCCCCGCCCGGTGCTGGTGTGGATGACGTTGGAGCGGTGCCCCTCGGCCCAGCGCGGCGCGAACGCCAGCGTGGGCTCCCAGCGCAGATGCGCGGCCGCCATCTCCGAGACGATCATGTCGTCATAGCTCCAGTTGAACGAATGCCGCCCCCGAACCGGAGCCTTCGGCTCGGTGCCCGCCCAGTTGGAATCAGCGCGCCCCACCCGGCCGCCGGCCTTGTACAGCGAGCTGAGGTTGCCCGTCACCTGGGCCGGCGAGGAAGCGCCCCGCGCCTGGTTGGTGAAGTCGCTGTTGACTTCGGCACCGAATGTGGTGGCGCCGGCGGTGGCCGGGACGGCCAGAATCAGCAGGGACAGGACAAATGGCAAGCAGCGTTTCATGAGCCTCACAGCGGTTGCGGAACAAAGCACGGGGACTAGAACACGGTCACGGGGCCGATTGTTGTGGTGTCCTGCCCGCGCCCGCTCCCCGGCGGAACGCGGATGCCGCCCCGGTCCGGCTCAGAACTTAGCGCGCGGCCGGGACACGGTCTCCCGGCTCCAGATGCGCCCGCAGGTCCGCCTCGAACTGAGGCCACCAATCAAAGTCATCGTCCGGAGGTCGCGGCGGGACCGGGCGGGGTCCGCTCCCACCCCATCCATTTCCGCCCTCGTCCTCGCCGCCGCGGCCTGGCTCCATCAACCGCACGATCGCCAGCGAGAGCCAGGTGGCATCCAGCACCCATCCCACCGCCGCTCCCAGGATGAGGAGCGCCATGGTGGTGGCGCTGAGAGTCGACCCGTCCAGCGCGACCACCACCAGGGCCAGCCCCAGTAGGGCCACACCGACCACGATGCCCGCCGCAATTCCGGCGATCAACAGTGCCCGAGACGACATCCTCTCCATCATCCGCTGACCACTGTAGATCCGGATCAATGTGGGGTCAACGACGCCGGCGCTGAGGTGGCCCTGGCCTCGTTCCCCCGGTCAGGAGGCGAGGACCGGCGGCGCGGGGCGAGCCGCCACATAGGCTGCGAATTGCCGCTCAAAGTCAGGCCACCAGACCGGATCTCCATCCGACGGAGTGATCGGCGACGGGGGATCATCCCGCGGCGTACCACCCCCGTCCTCATCATCGGCATCGTCACGCGGCGGCCACTGGCGGGCCGACCAGGCCACCAGCCACACCCCGGCGATCAGGCAGGCCAGAAACGCGACCCCAGCGATCGTCAGGAGCACCCACGCCGGGGGTCCGGCCACCGGCGCGCCGCCGGGCAGCGCCTGCGACATCGCCACCGCCATCAGGCGCGTTCCTCACTCGCGACCAGCCCCCGACCATAGGGCCGCCGGTGACACCGGGTCTCGGCCATGACCGGACGGTGGCGCAAACAGTGCGCGGTCACATCCGAGCTCAGCCCGGATGCGGATGCGGGAAAACCCGGACTGAGGTTCGGACGGTCAGTAGCGCCGGCCGCGCCCGCCGTAGCCGGAGGCGCGGGAACGGCGGACCAACCAGACCAGCAGCATCGAGAACACCACCGACAGGAGGATGCCGCCGCCGTGGCGATGCAGCACGTACCAGGAGAACAGTCCGGCCGCAAACGTGCCCCCCAGCCCCACCAGGGCGGTCAGGCCCAGGCCCATCGGATCGGGACCCGGAAGCAGCAGCCGCGCCACCGCGCCCACACACAGCCCGATGACGAACAGGATGATCAGGTAGGCGATGAGACCCATGCTCGGAGGGTACCCGGCTCCCGGGTCCTCGTCACGCTTCTGCGGGGCCGCTGACCCTGGTCAGCGCCCGCCGCCGCCCGCTCGGGCCGCCGAGCCGTCGAGCGGCAGCCAGACGTGGAACGCGGTCCGCCCCGGCACCGAATCGACGTCGATGGAGCCGCCGAGCCGGTCGATCAGGATCCGCCGGGTGGTGTCCAGGCCGAGGCCCGTCCCCTCCCCCACGTCCTTGGTGGTGAAGAAGGGATCGAAGATGTACGGGCGGATGGCCGCCGGGATCCCCGGCCCGTCATCGATGATGTCGACCCGGGCGCAGGCGCCGTCGCGGGCGGTGGCGACCTCAATGGTGCCCGTCTGGCCAAGCGCTTCGATGGCGTTGGCCAGGATGTTGGTCCACACCTGGTTGAGCTCGGATCCCCGCAGCATCAGCTTGGGCAGCGAGCGGTCGTACTCCCGCCGGACCTCGATGGCGGTGTGCTTGAGCTTGTGCCCCAGGACCATGAGCGTCGTCTCCAGTCCCTCATGGATGTCGGTCTCCACCACCTCGCCCCGGTCCATGAAGGCATAGGCCTTGATCGCCTTGACCAGCTTGCCCATGCGGTCGGTCGATTCCGAGATCTCGGCCGCCAGGCCGCGCGCGGTGAGCGAGGCGGCGATCCAGGCGATGGCGGCGCCCGCCGCCGGCCCGGCCACGTCGGCCAGCTGCTGGAGCCAGGCGGTATCGACGCCGGCGGCGGCCAGGGGCTCGGTCAGCCGCCATGGCTCCGCCACCCCCAAGCCCTGCAGTACGTCGAGCAGGGCATCCTCGGCATCGGCGGCGTCCAGTGCCGAAAGCGGGTCGCGGGCGGCAAGCCGGTCAATCGCCTGGCGTTGCATCGTCACCAGCTGGCTGGCCTGCTCGCGCTCCACTCCGGACTCCACAAACCGGCCGATGGTGGAAGCGAGCACCTCCAGGGTCTCGGCCAGGTCCGAGGCCGCCCGCCGGGCGGCCGCGGCCGGGTTGTTGAGCTCATGGGCAAGTCCCGCCGCCATCGTGCCCAGCGCGGCCAGACGCTCCCGGTTCTGCTCCCGGGCCGCCGCCCGGGCAGACACGGTCCGCACCGCCTGCATGACGCGCCGGTGCACCGAGCGCTGGGTAAGCGCCAGGGCGACGAAGTCCTCAGGGGCGATCACGGCCAGCCGTGCGTCGGTGGCCGCCCGCATCTCGCCGGCGAAGCCGGTCTCGGTCATCGCCGTGATCGCGCCCATCCAGGTGGGCGCCACCTGCCGCGTGATCGGCTCCATCCGTCCGGATTCGAACACCAGTCCCTGCACCTCTCCCTCCAGCAGCAGGAGCACCCCGGCCGCGGCGTCATGCGCCTCGGCCACCACCGTGTCCGCCGGTACCTGCCTGATGGTGGCGATCGACCGCCAGAGCGCCAGCTGCGGCTCGCCGAGATCATCGAACAGGTCGATCCGGCGCAGCTCCGCCAGTGTCGGGCGCTCAGCCTCAGCGCCGGTCATGCACTGGCCAGGTATTCGTGGATCAGCGAGACCGCCATCGACCCCTCGCCGACCGCGCTGGCCACCCGCTTGATGGAGCGGGCCCGAACGTCGCCGGCCACAAACACGCCGGGAACGCTCGTCTCCAGCACATACGGCTCGCGGGGCAGCGACCAGGCGTGGTCACGCACCTCGGGCCCGGCCAGGATGAACCCGCGCTCATCCCGGGCGACCACCCCGTCCAGCCAGTCGGTCCGCGGTGCCGCGCCGATGAACACAAAGCAGGCATCGACCTCCTCCACCGTCTCGGCTCCGTCGGCGGTTCGGATCCGCAGCGCACGGAGATGGCCGTCCTGCCCCTCGGCCGCCACCGCCTGGGCGCCCGTTCGCACCTCCACGTTGGGCAGCGCGGCGATCTGATCGATCAGGTAGTGCGACATGGACTTGGCCAGCGATTCGGCCCGTACCAGCATCGTCACCCGGGAGGCGTAGCCACTGAAGTAGACGGCGGCCTGCCCGGCCGAGTTGGCGCCACCGATCACCACCACATGCTGCTCGGCGCAGGACCGGGCCTCGGTGAGCGCGGCGCCGTAGTAGATGCCGGCCCCGGTCAGCTCGGCAAAGCCGGGGGCGTTCAGCTGGCGGTAGGAGACGCCGGAGGCGACGAGCACGGTGCTGGCGCTGAGCGTGCCGCCCCCGGTCAGCTCCACCAGCCGGCCGGACCCCGCCACCCGCAGGCCGACCGCCTCCTGCACGGTCACCAACTCGGCCCCCAGCCGGCGGGCCTGATCGGTGGCCCGGCGGGCCAGATCCGATCCGCTGAGCCCGGCCGGGAAGCCCAGATAGTTCTCGATCCGGCTGGATTGGCCGGCCTGGCCGCCCGGGGCCTCCCGTTCCACCATCACGGTGCGCAGGCCCTCCGAGGCGCCGTAGACGGCGGCCGCCAGACCGGCTGGGCCCCCGCCGACGATCACCAGGTCATAGTGCTCGCCGACCGGCTGGGCCGAGATCCCCAACCGCTCGGCCAGCTCAAAGATCGTCGGTCGCTCCAGGACCGATCCGTCCTCCAGCAGCGCCACCGGCAGGCCCTCGGCATCGACCCCGGCCACCGTGAGCAGCTCCCGCGCTTCGCCGTCGCGCTCCACATCCAGCCACCGGGCCGGCACCCGGTTACGGGCCAGGAAGTCCCGGAGATCATGGCTCGCCTTCGAGAACCGGTGTCCGATCACCCGCACGCCTCCGGACTCCAGCGCGGCGCCGGCCTCCCACACGGTGAGCAGATCCTCGATCACCGGGAACAGCTGCTCCTCCGGCGGATCCCACGGCTTGAGCAGGTAGTAGTCCAGCGCCACCTCGTTGATGGCCTGGATGGCCGCCTCGGTATCGGCGTACGCGGTGAGCAGGACCCGCTTGGCGTCCGGGACCAGCTGGCGCGCCTGGACGAGGTAGTCGGTGCCGGCCAGCCCGGGCATGCGCTGGTCGGCCACCAGCAGCGCCACCTGATCACCGCGGGCCCGGACCTCGCGCAGCAGCTCCAGCCCGGCCTCGCCCGAGCCGGCCCGGAGGATCCGGTAGCGCTCGCCGAACCCCCGGCGCAGGTCACGGGAGACGGCGGCCAGGACCGCCGGCTCGTCATCGACGGCGATGATCGCTGGACGGCGCGCCGCGGCCGGCCCCTCCACCGATTCAGTCGCTGTCGCCGCCGCGTCCGTCACGTCCGCGGATGCTAAGCGACCGTTCAACCCGTCAACGGGCGGCCGGGGCCGCCAGGCGGGAACATGTCCTGCTCACGTCCGACGACCCGGAGGCAGCGAGATGGCGAAAACGGTGGTGGTCCTGGGAGCGCGCAACCTCGGCGGCGCGGTCATCGATCATTTTTTGACGCTCGGCTGGAACGCGGCCGCCGTGGCGCGCAGCGACGAGACCCTGGAACGGGTGCGCGACCGTGGGGCGCTGGCGATCCAGGGCGACGCGGCCGAGGTGGGCGCCCTCACCGCGGCGCTGGGGACGGCGCGGACCGAGCTCGGCTCGGTGGACGCGGTGATCAATGCCGTGACCGCGGCCCGGCCGACCGGGGGCGAGTTCGGCGGCGGTCCGCTGGCCGATGCCGATCTGGAGGCCTTCCACGGCTGGACCGTGGCCGTGGCCGAGCAGGCGTTCCTGTTCCTGTCGGTGGGCGCGGCGGTCCTGCGGGAGAGCGGTGGCGGCGCGCTGGTCCAGATCACCGGCGGCTCGTCCCGGCGGGCGATGCCCGGCCGGGGGCTGTGGGCGGCGGGCGCCTTTGCCACCCGCGCCCTTGTGCAGGCGGCCGCGCAGGAGCTGCGTGCGCAGAACATCCACGCGGCGTTGCTGGCCGTCGACGCCACCATCGAGTCGCCCAAGACCGCCGGCTTCACCCGGGACGTCCCCCGTCAGGCGCTCGGCGACATGGGCCAGATCGCCGCTGCCGTCGGGTTCCTGGTCACCCAGGGCGCCCGCGCCTACACCCATGAGATGACCGTGACGCCGGCGGGCGAACGCTGGGTGCCCTAGGGTCAGGACACCAGATCGGACCCGTCACTGGGCGGTCACCGAGAACACCGGCGGCAGCCGGGTGGCCGCGGTGCTCCAGGTGGCGCCGGCATCGCCGGATCCGAACACATCGCCTGAGGTGGCGCCGAAGTACAGCTGGAGCCCTTCCCCCGCGCCGGTCCGGCTGAACGCCTGGCGCAGCACTGTCAGGTAGGCGTGCTCGGCGGGCAGGCCATCGCCCCGGGGAGCCCAGTGGGCGCCACCGTCGCGGGTCTCGTAGACGCGGACGCGGCCGTCGGGCATGACCCGGTCCATGTCGGCCACCAGGGGGATCACGTAGGCGCTGTCCGGATCAGCGGGATCGACCGCCAACGGAAAGCCGAAGTCCGAGGGAAGTCCCCCGCCGCCGATGTCCGTCCAGCTCTGCCCGGCGTCGTCGGAGCGATACACGCCGCCGTGGAACTGCATGAACAACCGGTCCGGCCGACGCGGCGCCCGCTCCACATGGTGCACGCACCGGCCGGCGTTCTCATCGGCCAGCGCCTCCTCGGGCAGATAGCCGGGATTGAGGCCGGTGTTGCCCCGCCGCCAGGTCCGCCCACCGTCCTCGGTGAGCCACATGCCGGCGGCCGAGACGGCGACGGCGAGCCGGCCGGGATCACCCGGCCAGGTGGCGATGGAGTGCAGGCAGAGCCCGCCCCCGCCCGGTTGCCAGCGGGGGCGTGACGGCTGCTCCCACAGCCCGGCGTTGATCTCCCAGCTGGCGCCGCCGTCATGGCTCTCAAACAGGACGCCCGGATCTCCCCCGGCGTACAGCGTCCCGTCGGCCTCGCCGCGGGCGATGACCCAGATCCGCTCCAGGGCCTGCTCGCCGCCCTCGGGCAGGGCGACGCCGTCGGCCTGCTCCCAGTCGGCACCGGCACCGTCGTCTGAGTAGAAGATCTTGGGGCCGTAGAACGGAGAGGTCACCGTGGCCACCAGTCGGCCGCTGCGCGGGTCGCGCATGGCGAAGTCGACGGGTTGGCCGGCGAACGCCCGGGCCGTGATGGCAAAGCCGGAGTCCGGCTCGCCCTCCAGCAGGAACAGCCCCTTCTTCGTCCCCAGCACCAATTCGGTCAAGGTCTCAGCCTCCTGTTATCGCCGGTACCACTTCAACGCGGTCGCCTGACCGCACCGTCGCCGCCTCAGCTCCGCGCTCGCCGTTGACGAACACGTTGATGTGGCGACGGATGAGCCCGCGCTCGTCCAGGATCCACCCCTGCAACCCGGGGTGCCGCTCCTCCAGGGCGCGCAGGAGCTCGGCCACATTCGCCCCGCGGAGCTCATGTTCAGGGTGGCCGCCGGCCAGCTGGCGCAGCGGTCCGCGCACACACACCACGGCGCTGGGAGAGACGCTTGGCTTCATCACCCGGTTAGACCCCGTGCGTCCCCGTTTCTCATCGGACGCGCTCTGGATTCTGGCACCGCGCCCCCCTCGGCGCCAGACCGGGTCGCCTGCAGGGTCCCGCCGCCCCGCTGCTGGCAGTCTCAAGGGATATGGCCCTTCGACCGCCCGGTTCCACCGCCCGCCTGTGTCGTCCGGCCACCGGGCTGCTGGGCGGCCGCCGGGTGGCGGTCCTGGTCGGCGTGCTGGCCGTGCTCATCGCCGCGGGCTGGGGCGTGGGCCAACTCACCCGGTCGTGGCACGCCACCGATCTGCAGGCTGTCCGGGACGTGGCCGCTCACCGCTCTCCGGCGGAGACGGAACTGGCCCGCGTCCTGTCACGGCTGGGCAGCAGCCTGGTCATCGGCTTCCTGGCGCTGGCCGGCTGCCTGATCCTGTATCGCCGCGCGGGTGCCGCGGCGGCGGCTCGTCTGGCGATCAGCGTCGGTGGCGCGGTGGTCATCTTCAATGCCGACAAGCTGCTGGTGGCCCGGCCGCGGCCGCCGGTGGCGCACCTGGAGGCGGTCACCAACTTCAGCTTTCCCTCCGGCCACGCCACCCTTTCGGCCGCGTTCTATCTCGCGCTGCTGATCCTGTCGGTCGCCCGGCCGGGCCGGGGCCGGCGCGCGGCGGCAGCCGGTGTCTTCGTGGTCGCGCTGCTGCTCGGAATCGCCGCCTCCCGCGTCTACCTGGGCGTGCACTACCCCACCGATGTCGCCGCCGGGCTGACGCTGGGGGCCGCCTGGGCTGCGGCGGTGGCGGCCGTGTATCGCCGGGCGAAGGCCCAGCCGACTCAGGCGCCGCCGTAGCTGACGATCAGGTCGGTGGCAATCCCGGCGATGAACCCCAGAGCGAGCAGGTTGAGTCCCAGCGTGACGTGACCGTACCGGCGGGTGCTCGTCCAGATCTCCCCGATGACGTACAGGATGGCGCCGCCCGCCAGCGCGTAGAAGCAGAGTTCCAGCGGTGTCGATTGCACCTGGTAGCCGACCATCGCGCCCAGAAAGGTGGGGCCGCCGGCGATCAGCCCAGCCACGCCGATCCAGCGCCAGGATGGCTTGACCGCGCCCAGGGGACCGACGATGCCGAAGCCCTCGGTGGCGTTGTGCAGGCCAAACCCGACGATGAGCACGGTGGCCAGGCCGATCTCCCCCGCCCGGGCCGACACCCCAATCGCCAGGCCCTCGGCGAAGTTGTGCAGGCCGATGGCCAGGGCGATCGTCATGCCGGTCCGCAGCGCCCGGGTGCGGACCACGGCCACGCTCTCGGCGGCGGCGCCCGCCGCCTCCACGCTGACGGCCGGATCGGCCCCGGCGATCGGCGGGCGTGCCCGCGGCCGCAGTCGCCGCTCGCACATGGCAATCCCGGCAGTGCCGGCCAAGAAGGCCACCGCCAGCAGCGCAAACAAGCCGATCACGTGACCGAATCCGCGATGGTGGCCCCGGTATTGCGCCAGCGCGGCGGCCACCAGCGCCTGCGCGTGGCTGGTGACGTCCATGAAGATGAACGCCAGCAGCCCCACTGAGAACATGGCCAGCCCCACACGCATGCGGGCGTCGACCGCTCCGACCCGCCCTACGGGCAGCCCCAGAAAGATCGTGAAGCCGGCGATCGCACCGAGGATCACCGTCTCAGCGAAGCTCATGGGCGGGATGTTAGGGCACCCTAATGGCAGGTGCGCCGCTACCCCTCACAGCCGGAGGCGCATCTCGCGCTGGCGGACGACCCGCCGGGCTCCCAGGCGGTCCAGGGCCCGGGCGATGGGCTCTCCCTCCGGAGCGTTGCTCAGCCGCAGGGCGTTGCCGGCCGCGGTCGCCACCAGCGCGTCGGCGGCCGACCGCTCGTCCAGAGCGGCGATCTGGAGCACATTGACCACCTCGGGGTCCCGGCGAAACAGAACGGCGGCGGCCATGTCGGAGCCCGGCGCCAACACCAGGCCCTCCAGCGCCACCCCCGCCGCCCGGAGATGGGCGACGCTGGCGTCGGCGCGCTGCCACGGCTCACGGCTGACCCGGTTGCCGACGATCCAGGCGTGAGCGTCGGCCCCCTCCACCGCCCGGGCCGCCGGGACCCGCCCCCCGTTGCCGGTGAGCGACCACACCGTCACCTCGCGCACCGTCTCAAACCCCAGCCGCTCGTACAGCGCGATCGCCGCCCGGTTGATGTCGATGACCTCCAGCCACATCTCCCGGCAGCCGCTCGCCTGCGCCGCCGCCAGGGCAGCGGCGAGCACGCGCTGGCCGTGACCGTGCCGGCGGTGGCCCGGGACGGTCCCCAGGCCGCCCACCCAGCCGGTGTTCCCCCGCCGGCCGATGAGGGCAAACGACACCGGCGGGCCGTCGATCACCACGCGGGACACCTCCAGATCGATGTCGTTGACCGTCAGGTGGTCGCGGAACGCCGCCGCGTCCATGCGCACGGGCACCACGTACTCGGAGTAGCCGGCATTGAACAGCGCGGTCAGGGCGCTCGGCTCCAACGAGCTGGCGGCGAGGGGGATCACGAGCCGGTGGAATAGCACGTGCTCCGGCGCGGACCCGAAGCGGTCGTCCCGTCCCGTGTTGCCTGCCAACACTCTGTGTTTTGCCCACTCGTGGCCCGGGGAAGACAATGGGCCGAACCGCCGGTGCGTCTGCGCCCCCACACGTACCGGCAGGCGGGCCGGAAACGCATGATGCGTTTCCGGCCCGCACCCTTAACCGGGGTGGCTGATCCCCAGCACCGGGACCGAGACCGCTGGGGTCTCCACCAGGCATCCCGGATGCGCCCCCCGCGCCGGGAACGCCTCAGCCAGCGCATCGGCGATCAGCTGGGCGCGAGCCGCGTACCCGGGCGAGTAGTAGTGGATGCCGTCGGGGATGAACCAGCGGTCGCGGGCCACCGCCGCCCAATCGAACACCCGCATGGTGGGATGCCGGTGGCAGGCCGCAACCAGCGCCCGGTTCCAGAGCTGCATGTTCGCCTCGGCGTAGGGTCCCTGCGTCACCAGGGACTTCACGTTGACCCACATGACCGACTGGTTGCCGATCGCCGCCATCAGACGGTCGATCCGGGTGCCCAGGCCCACGCTTGACCCCACGTAGCGGTCGGCCGTGTCATTGGTGCCCAGTGCAATCACCCAGCAGCCGCGGAAGCCGTCGCCGCGGAACTGCTCGGCCACCGTCAGGGCGTTGGTTGATCCGGGCAGCGTCTCCACGATCGACGTCGCCGGGGTGATGGCAAAGTGCGACTTCCGGACGCCGACGCGGTGATACTGCGCCGCCATGCGCTGGGCCCGGTCCGGCAGGTAGTTGGATGAGATCAGTCCGGACGAGGTGGAGTCGCCGATGTGCACCACCGAGCGACAGGATGTCTGCCCCCCACCCGCAGTCGCCCGGCCGGAGGCCGGCGGCGTCGACGCCGTGCTCCGGGCCGGCGCCGGTGCACCCCCCAGCGCCCCCACCTGAGTCTGGGTGGCTCCCGGCCGGGCCGCCGCGGAGGGCGCCGGCAGCGGCCGGGCGAATGCCAGGCCGACCAGGACCAGAGCCAGGCTGGCCGCCGCCAGCCCCACCCGACCGCGCGTCGGCAGCCCCGCGGGCCGCCAGCGGGCCGAGCGCGCCCGGGTCCAGGCCTGCGCCAGCGCCCCGTGGCGCACTGGTTCCTCGATGAAGCGCCAGGACAGGGCAGCCACGGTGAGCGTGGCCGCCAACTGAGCCACGGTCCGCAGGAGGCCGATCCCGTGACGGCCCGCCGGGGTGGTCAGGACGATGATGGGCAGGTGCCACAGGTAGATCCCATAGGAGCGAACCCCGATCCAGCGCAGCGGCCACCACCCCAGGGCCCGTCCCACCCGCGTCGCCGGATGCGCGCCGGCGGCGATCACCAGCACCGCAGCGAGCGACAGGAGCACGATTCCATCGCGGTACAGGAATGCCGAGTAGGAGTCGGTGCGCCAGATGAGGACGCCGATGGCCGCCAGGCCGATCACGCCCAGCCCGTCGAGGATGCGGCGCGCCCCGGGGGTCACCCGTCTGGTGAGGGCCCGGCTCGGCCACACCATGGCCAGGGCAGCCCCGGCCAGAAGGCCCGCGGCGCGGGTGTCGGTGCCCTCGTAGATCCGGGTCGAGTCAAAGCTGGGGTGGTAGAGCAGCGCCATCTCCAACGCCGACGCGGTGGCGAGCACCAGCGTGACGCCGGCCAGGCGCGGCCGGATGCGGATCGGCCGGCGCCGCTCGGGCACCAGTCGGACGCCGAGCAGGAGCAGCCAGGGCCACAGGAGGTAGAACTGCTCCTCCACCGCCAGCGACCACAGATGGCTGAGGGGCGAGGGAGCGCTGAACCGGCTGAAGTACGAGCCGTGCTGGAAGATCTGCCACCAGTTGTTGACGTAGACCACCGCCGAGATGACCTGACCGCGGACTCCGCTCAGCCGGGCGGCATCGGCCACCGACACCCAGACGGTGACGACCGCCAGCATCACGAACAGCGCGGGCAGCAGCCGCCGGGCGCGCCGCAGCCAGAAGTCCCCCAGGCGCAGGCGCCCGTCGTTCCACTGGGCCAGCAGCAGGTCGGTGATCAGATAGCCGCTGAGGGTGAAGAACACGCCCACGCCGAGCAACCCCCCCGGCGCCCAACCGAAGCCGAGGTGGTAGGCGATGACCGCCGATACGGCCAGGGCCCGGACGCCGTCCAGCCCGGGCATGTACCGCCCCCGGCGCTGAACCGGCTCAGGCATCGCCCGGCCTCTTCACCCTCATCCCGCTTGCGGCTGCGGCCCCACGGCCCATGTCGCGTTCAAGAGTACGGCGAGGACACCGCTGCCACTGACAGCCGGCCTGCAGGCACCTCACCGATGAGTCCGCCGGCCGGCGACGGTCTCATGGCACAACAATGCAGTTCAGCTACGAACGGAGAGCCACCATGGGCAGGTTGGCAGTGCATGAGTTCATCACCCTCGACGGGGTGGTGGAGGACCCCAGCTGGACGATGCAGTTTGGGTTCGATCCGCGGATGGGTGCGGCCATCGGTCGGCTGACCGAGACCAGCAGCGGGATCCTGCTGGGCCGGAACACATATGAGATGTTCGCGCCCGCCTGGTCTGGGCGAACGGCCCAGGACGACCCCGGCGCCCCGTTCTTCAACGAATCGCCGAAGTACGTGGTGTCCGGAACCCTGGTCGATCCGACCTGGAGCAATGCTCGCGTCATGGGTCCGTATTCCGCCGGCGCCATCCGCGCCCTCAAGGAGCAAAACGAGGGCAACCTGTACGTGAGCGGGAGCATCCGGCTGGTGCGCGCCCTGCTCGCCGACGGACTCGTCGACGAGCTGCACCTGTTTGTGTACCCGCTGACCCGGGGCGCCGGACTGCACCTGTTCGACGGCGCCGGCCCGGTGGTCACCTTCACCCTGGCCGAGAGTGAGGCGTATGACTCAGGCGTTCTGCACCTGGTCTACTGCCCCGTGAACTGACCCTGGCGAGACGGGGGGAGCCATGCGCGCACCTGCCGGCAAACCACGGATGTGTAGGGAGCAGGCGCGGGCGACCATCTCCATCCTGACAACGATGCGGGACCGGAGGGTGAGGACGATGCGCCGGTTGATCGGGTGCAGTTCCGGCCCGGTGCTCCCATACTGGGTCACGTTGAGGGCAAAGCCGCGGGCGTGCCGGATGCCGGCCCGCTCCAGCAGCGAAGGCGCCTGCGGCACCGAGGCCCAGCCGGCGGCGCCGACATTGATGTACACGGTGGTGTGCGGGAGCGCATTGAGCCGACGCGCCGCGGCGGCGACCAGCTGTAGGGGCGCCGGGGACGGCGCGCACAGCGCGAACGGGAGATCGGGCTGAAGGATGACCGCCGTCCGGGCCCGCCCGATGCCGGCCGCAAACTGATTGATCCACGCCCGGTAGCTCCCCTGGTCGCCCGGGCTCCACCAGGCGCCGGTCCAGACGGTCAGCGGCCGCAGCGCGATCCTGGCCATCAGCCGCCGGTTGCGACCCCGGGCGGACGGTAGGCGGGATATACGCCGTCAATCGGCCCGCGGTAGACACCCCAGATCATTCCGCCGAGCGGGTTGTGCTTCCAGGCTCCGCGCAGTCCCGCGTTCGCCGTGCCGGCCCACGCCGGACCGGCGGCGGCGCCCACCAGCCGGCGCCGGCGACCGCCAGAGCGACCACGGCCGTCACCACGCGGCGCCGCATCGCCATCGTTCCGCCCCTTGGGTTGCCCGCGCGCCCCCGCGGGGGCACAAATCGCACCGGATGTAGCCGGTCAGGGTGACGCCCGGACAGGGTCGGACTATTACGCTGAATTTGTGTTCCACCTCATGCCGCGACGATGATGGTCGTGCTGGTGGCGGTGACCGCGCTCCTGGCCGCCACCGTGCAGGCCACTGCCGGGCTCGGATTCGCCCTGGTCCTCACCCCGGTCCTGTTCTTGGAGATGCCGCCGGCCGGCGCGATCGTGACCGCCACCCTGCTCGGCATCCTGCTCAACCTGCTCGTCCTGTTCGCCGAGCCGCGCCGCCCGGCTCCGGCCTGGAGCGAGGTCCTACCGGTGCTGGCGGCGGCCATTCCCGGTGCCGCCTGCGGTCTGGTGCTGCTGGCCACCCTCCCCCGGGCTGTGCTTCAGATCCTGGTGGGCGCGGTGGTGATTGCGGCCGGGCTCCTGCGCGCCCGGCGTCCGATGGCGCGCCGGCCGCGGGGCGCCAGATCTCGTCTGGCCCTCGGCTATACCGTCGGTGCCATGTCGACTGCCACCGGCATCACCGGACCGCCGCTGGCTCTCTGGCTGGGCGCCCGGGGCCTGTCACCGGCGCAGGTGCGCGACTCGCTGAGTGCCACCTTCCTGGGGATCGGCGTCATCGTGTCGCTGACCATCATCCCGGTGCTCGGCCACGCCCGGATGGGCGCGGTGACGTTGGCCGCGGCGGCCGCGGGGGTGCTGGCCGGGCATGCCGTCGGCAGCCGTCTGTTCATCCGGCTCCCGGTGGCCCGCTACGAGCGCCTGCTCCTCCTGGTCATCTTTGCCGCCGGCGCCGTCAGCCTGATTGCCGGCATCGAGGCGCTCTGACCGCTTCCGCTGACGGGACCCCGGTGATAGAAGTGGGCGATGGACGGTGGCGCGCGCGGGCGGGGGCTCCTGCCCCGGTTGATCGCCGGAACAGCGGCCGCAGTGGTGCCGGTGGGGGTGCTCGGCGCGGCCGGTCTGCTCCACCTGCCCCCGGGCGCCCCGGCGCGCGCGGCCTCGGTGGGCCGCATCCAGGAACTGTCGGCGGGGCCGAACAGCGCCGTCTACCTGTTTGGGCTGGCCGCCGGGCCGGATGGGGCGTTGTGGTTCACCAACTCGGGCTGCATGGGCACCGGCCACTGCACGCTGGCACGGCTGACCCCCAGCGGCACGGTCGTCGCCTACCGCCGGGGTCTCAACGCCGGTAGCGTGCCCCTGGCGATCGCGGTGGGAGCCGACGGAAACCTGTGGTTCACCGACCAGGGGGCGCGGCCCGCCGTCGGCCGGATCACCCCGAACGGAACGATCACCGAGTTTCGCCGCGGTCTGGCCGGCGGGGAGCCGTTTGAGATCACCGCCGGCCCGGACGGTGCCATGTGGTTCACGGCCCAGGGAGCGCGGCCGGCCCTCGGCCGGATCGCCCCCGATGGGAGGATCACCGAGTTTCGCCGGGGCCTGGCCGCCGGGAGCGTCCCGTTCGGCATCACCGCCGGGCCCGGCGGCACCGTCTGGTTCACCGACCGCGGCTGCAGCGGCACCGGCCGGTGCGCCATCGGCCGCGTGACCCGATCCGGTCACATCACCGAGTACACCGGAGGCCTGCACCCCGGAGCGGAGCCGCTGGGCATCGCCGCCGGGCCCGGGCGCACGCTCTGGTTCGCCGACTCCTCGGGCGCCATCGGCCGGGTCACCCCCGCCGGGCGCCTGAGCGAGGCAACACACGGTCTGCGGGCCGGCAGCTCGCCGGTGGCGATCGCGCCCGGCCCGGATGGAAGCATGTGGTTCACCGACCAGGGATCGCGCCCGGCCATCGGCCGGGTGACCCGCCGCGGGAGGCTGCGGGAGTTCAGCATCGGACTGATCGCCGGCAGTCAACCGGCCGTGATCGCCGCGGCCGCCGACGGCCGGATGTGGTTCAGCGATGAGGGCGGCACGGCCGCGCTGGGCAGCGTCACCACGGGTGCCCCGGCGGCGGTGCGCCAGTCGGCGGCGGTGCTGGGGCCGCCCCGGGTGGGGCGTCCGGTGGGCTGCGCGCCGGCCCGCTGGTCGATCTGGCTGGGCCGGCACCCGTCGGCCCGGCGGTTCGGCTTTGACGGCTTCCGCTGGCTGGCCGACGGGGCGCTGCGCCCGGGCCGCTCCCGAATCTACACACCCAGCCTGGCCGAATCCGGGGCTCGCCTGAGCTGCCAGCAGACCGTCACCTATCCGGCGCCCTTGTCGGTGACCGCCGTCGCCCGTTCCGGCGACGTTCTGGTCGCGCCGTAGCCCTTCCCGGCGCGGTACGGTGCCCGCCATGTACGTCTCGATGTCCCGCCTGCGGGTGGAGCCTGAGCTCGTCGACGAGTTGGTCGCCGCCTTCCGCGGCCGCCTGAGGGCGGTCGACGCGTTCGCCGGCTTTGAGGGGCTGGAGGTGTGGTCCTCAGACCGGGAGCCCGGCGAGGTCCTGATGGTCAGCCGCTGGCGGGACCGGGCCTGCTTCACCGCCTACATGCGCAGTGCCGCTCATCGCACCTCGCACGCCCGCATCCCGGCCCGGCTGCGCGCGGCCATCTCCCTGGAGCGGCTGGAGCACCTGCACACCTACGAGATCGTGGCTTGAGTGAGCCCGCGTCGACCGGCGCCACCGGGCGGCTGCCCGGTCCCGGGCGGCGCCGGTGGGGCGTCAGCCTGCGGCGGACCGCGGACACGCTGTGGCTGTCGCCGACCGGCCGCCTGGGCGCCACCAGCGCCGCCCACCTCGCCGACGTCGCCCTCACCCGGGCCGGCACCTATTCCCGGCTTGTGCTTGACCTGGGCGAGGTGGCCGAGATCGACCCGGCGGGTGTGCGCGCGCTGGCCACCTGGCCGAAGCGGCTGGCCTCCCCGACGCTGGAGCTCCGGCTCGCCGCCGACGCCGGCTCCCGCGCCCTGCTGCACCGCGCCGGCGTCGCGCTGGCCTGGCCGGCCGCCTGAGCCGGCCCAGAACTCGGAGCATCGCCGCGAGGCCGACAAACCCGTTCCGGAACGGCCTGGACGGGTACAGTGGGAACCAGATCCAACGAGGAGAGGGTCGTCTCACATGGCTGAGGATCGTCAGGCGCCGCCGGCGCCGACTCCGTCCGAGCAGGTAGGCCGGCTGTATGAGCAGGCTGAGACCCAGGCCGCCCGGGCCAGCGAACGGCTCGTCGGCTCCCAGGGGTTCGCCGCCATGCTCGGGCAGCTGGCCGAGAACGCCGCCGCCCTGACCAAGATCGGCAACGACGCCCTGGACCTCATGATCCGCAACTTGCGGATCGCCGGCCGGCGTGACGTGGTCCGGCTGGCCCGGCAGCTGGGCCGCACCGAGGACAAGCTGGAGCGCGTGCTTCAGGAGCTGGAGGAGCTGCGCGATCAGGTGCGTGAGCGCGACGCCCCGGCGGCGTCCCCCCGCTCGGGCGCGGGATCGGCGTCACGCCGTCGCTCCAGCAATGGCACCTCCCGCCGGGCAGGACGCGGCCGCCCGTCGGCGTCCGGCTCGGATCGCGGCGCGGAACCGAGCAGCAGCAGCGATCCTGACCCGGAGAGCCAGCCTTCGTCATGAGCGCCCTGGACACGGTGAGCCGCCTGCCCCGGGCCAGTCTGGAGTTCGCCAACGTGATCCTGACCACGCCGGACGCGGCCATCGGGCGCACCCCGCGGGATGTCGTCTGGACCCATCGCCAGACCACGCTGTACCGCTACCGCTCGGCCCAGCGCCTGCACCCGGTTCCGGTCCTGCTGGTGTTTGCCCTGATCAACCGTCCGGAGATCTTTGACCTGCGCGCCGGCAACTCGTTTGTGCAGTTCCTGCTCGACGAGGGATACGACGTGTTCCTCGTCGACTGGGGGGTGCCCGACGAGGAGGACGCTGACATGGGGCTGGCCGAGTTCGTCTGCGACGAGCTGCACTGGGCAGTGCGGGAGACGTTGCGCCGTGCTGGTGAGGAGGAGCTCTCGCTGCTCGGCTGGTGCATCGGCGGCACCCTGTGCGCGATGTACTGCGCCCTGCACCCCGAGGGCGCGGTGCGCAACGCCATCCTGCTGACGACGCCGATCGAC
This sequence comes from uncultured Solirubrobacteraceae bacterium, assembly GCA_963753235.1. Classification (GTDB taxonomy): domain Bacteria; phylum Actinomycetota; class Thermoleophilia; order Solirubrobacterales; family Solirubrobacteraceae; genus Palsa-465. Next base: position 479,022 of record CAVWBJ010000005.1, read on the forward strand.
CCCAGCGACTCGCTGTACGCGCGGTGGGTGGGCCATGACGAGTTCGACGTCGACCTGATCGCCGACAGCTACGGCGCCATCCCCGGCGGCGGAGTCGATTGGGCGAACAAGCTGATGAAGCCGGTGACCAACTACGTGACCACCTACCGCCGGCTGTTCATGAACATCCTGGAGGGGGGCGACCCGCGGGAGAGCTACCAGGCGATGGCCAAGTGGGTGGCCGACAACCCGCCGTTCCCGGGGCGGGCGTACCGGGAGTGGATCACCTGGATGTACAAGGAGAACCGGCTGGTGAGCGGGCGCCTGCGGCTGCGCGGCGAACGGGTGGACCTGGGCCGGATCGAGCAGAACCTGCTGGTGGTCACCGCCGGCGCCGACCACATCGCGCCCCCCGGCGGGACCGTGCCCCTGCTGGATCTCGTGGCCAGCCAGGACGTGAAGCACCTCGACCGCCCGGGCGGCCACATCGGTCTGATGGCCGGATCAAGAGCCAAGCATGAAATCTGGCCTGAGCTCGCCGACTGGCTCGGCGAGCGTTCAGGCCGCTGAGGCAAAGGAGAACAGAACATGGCCACAACCACCAGCCCCACCCAGAGCTCGGTGCACCGCCCGCGGCTTCATGGCCGGGTGGCGTTCGTCACCGGCGGCACCCGCGGGATCGGCGCCGCCATCAGCCACAGCCTGGCCGAGCAGGGCGCCGACGTGGCGGCCGGCTACGGGCGAGATCAGGAGGCCGCCCAGCGGTTCTGCGACAAGCTGGCCGAGGACGGGCTGAGCGCGTCGGTTCACCAGGGCAATGTCGGCTCCGCCGAGGACTGCCGCCGCACCGTCAACGAGGTGATCGACCGGCACGGCCGGCTGGACATCCTGATCAACAACGCCGGCATCACCATCGACAAGTCGGTGCTCAAGATGAGCGACGAGGACTGGTACAAGGTCCTGGCGGTCAACCTGTCCGGCGCCTTCTTCATGAGCCAGGCGGTCCTTCCGCACATGATCGAGCGGGGGTCCGGGCGGATCATCAACATCTCGTCGATCATCGGCGAGATGGGCAATATCGGGCAGGCCAACTACGCGGCCTCCAAGTCCGGGTTGTTCGGCCTGACCAAGACGCTGGCCCGGGAGGCGGCCTATCAGCTCAAGAAGGCCGGCAAGCTGGAGGAGGACGGGGTCGGCATCACCGTCAACACGGTGGCCCCCGGCTTCATCGCCACCGAGATGATGGAGACCATCCCGGAGAAGGTGATGGACGGGATCAAGGCCAAGATCCCGCTGGGGCGCCTAGGCCGGCCGGACGAGATCGCCCGGGTCGTCCACTTCCTGGCCGCCGACCAGTCGTCCTACATCACCGGGGCGATCTGGGGCGTCAACGGAGGGATGGATATGTAGCCGCCCGGCGCGGGCGATCGCCAGCCGCGGGATGGTGACGTGGGTGATCGGACCGATCGCCATGGCATAGGCCAGGGTGCCGATCCCCACGGTGCCGCCGAGCAGAAAACCGGTGACCAGGACGGTCGCCTCGATGCTCGTTCGCACCACCCGCATGGAGTGCCCGCGGGCGGCGATCCCGGTGCTCAGCCCGTCGCGCGGGCCGGGCCCCAGCCCGGCCCCGATGTACAGACCGGTGGCGAACCCGTTGCCGATCACGCCGCCGACGAGCAGACCGACCCGCACCCCCAGCGCATGCGGCGGCGACACCACCGCCAGCACCGCGTCGATGACCAGGCCGACCACTACCGCGTTCGTGACCGTCCCGATGCCGGGGCGCTGGCGCAACGGCCACCACAGGGCGAGCACCAGCCCGCTGACGATGATCACCCAGGTGCCGATCCCCAGCCCAAACGTCCGGGCCAGGCCCTGGTGCAGCACGTCCCAGGGATCCAGGCCCAGGCCGGCCCGCACCAGCATCGACGCCGTCACCCCGTAGAGAACGAGCCCGGCCAGCAGCTGCGCGCAGCGCCGGGCGCGATGATCCGGGGGGACGGGCATGAGCGGACGGAACACCGGGAGCAGAGCGCTCATCTTGGCACCCCGGCCGGGGAGACCCCGGCCGCGCGCGCCGAGACGGCGCCGCCGGGGGCACCGCGGCGGCGCCTGAGGCTGGGCGCTACCGCGAGCGCGCCAGCACCGCCCGCAGCAGCGGCGGCCAGTGATCCCGCAGTGAGTCGTGCCCCATGAACAGGCCGAGGTGCCCGCCCGGGGTGGTGTCCCGGAGCACATCGGAGGCCGGCGTGCCGGCGTAGTCGGCGAGGGCAAACACCTGGTCCGGCGGCGTGATGTGGTCGGTGGCTCCGGCCAGCAGCTGCAGCGGACAGGTGATCCGCCCCAGGTCGACGCGCTCGCCCTCCACCTCCAGGCGCCCGGCGATCAGCTCGTTGTCCCGGAACAGGTGCTCCACGATCCACAGGTAGAACGCCCCGGGGATCGCCTGGGTGTGCTTGAACCAGTCCTCAAACTCGCGGTAGCGCGCCAGATGGGCCGCGTCGTCGAGGTTGGCCAGCAGCTGGAGCTGGCGACCGATCTCGTTGTCGGGCTTGATCACGATGAAGCCGGCGAGCATGTGCTCGCCGCTGAGCATCCCGCCGCCGGCCTTGACCAGCCCCCGGTAGAAGTTGAGGTTTCCCTGGGGGGCGAACGCCTGCAGGGCGGCGTGAATGACCGGCTCGCCGCAGTGAAAATCAATGGGGGCACCGGCGATCGTCAACGTGTTGATCCGCTCCGGTCGCAGCGCCGCGTAGATGGTGGCCAGCCATCCACCCTGACAGTCGCCGACCAGATTGGCCCGGCCGCCGAGGTGGTCGACCGCCTGGTCGATCACGTCCAGGTAGTCCTCGACGGTGGCGTCCTTGGTCTGCTGGGTGGCGCCGACCCAGTCCAAGGTGAAGGCGCGCGTGAGGCCGACGTCCAGGATGGTGCGCATCTGGCTCTGGGTGGCGGAATAGTCGACGATGCAGGAGTCATGTCCGGCCTGCGGCGGGAGCACCAGCGTCGGCACCACCCGGCTGCGGGCTCCGGTGGTGGAGAAATCCCGCAGGCGGGCCACCGGCGCCTCAAACACGACCTCATGGGGCGAGCTCCAGCGTGGCGGACGCCGGTCAGCGACCTCGCCCCACCAACGGGCGCAGTCGACGAGCAGATCGGCCGGAGTGGCCCGCCGGCGCACGGCGTGGCTCCACCAGGCGCACATTCCCTCCACGGCCGCCGTCCAGGCGGTCAGGGAGTCGGTGAGGGCAATCTCCTCGAAAGTGGGGGCACATCCGGTAGCCATCGTGGTTCCTTTCGTTTCCTGCAACCCCCCATCTGGGGGGCTGGACCATATCAATTAGGCCCGATATTGCTTGCTAGTTAGCTGACCTCATGCTAACCTGCAAGCAGGCCGATACATCCGGTCAGTGCTTGCGGATTAGCGACTACCCCGCATTCGGCAAGCACACTCTCTTCGCAAGCGACCAACATCCAGGAGCACGACATGGCAGCCACCTCCACCAAGCAGCAGCACAACCTGTACCCCGACCTCGAGGCCGCGACCGAGCGCGTCCGGGAGGCCAACGAGCGGTTCATCGACGCCGGTCGCAAGGTCACCGGCGCCTATCTGGACGGGGTTGAGCGCTACATCGGCGGTCTCACCCAGTTCGAGCGCAAGCTCGGCGCCCAGGCCCAGAACGATGCCGTCACCAGCCTGTTCAACGCCCACGCCAAGATGACCGACGACGTCACCAACGCCACGGTCTCGGCCGCTCGCGAGCTCATCGCGCTCTAAGCGGCCGCTGCTTTTAGACGGGCTCGGACGTCGTGATCGGCGTCCGGGCCCGTTTTTTTGTGCCGTGACCGGCGGTGTCAACGCGCTTGTCGCCGAACTTTGCGGATCCAGTCGCAGGGGGTGCGACTCAAATCGCAAAGTTCACGCGCCCGGTAGCGGTTGGGGGCTGGCCGGTTGGCCGGGGGGCTACGCGCCCGGCGAGCCGGCTCCGCCGGTCTCGCGCCGGCGTGGCCGGGCCCCCACCCCCACAAACGCCTCGTAGACCTCCACCAGCGCCTGGCGCTGGCGTCCGGTCAGCCGGGGGTCCTGGCGGATCGCCGCGACGACCTGGGGCGGGCCCTCCTCCTCGGAGGGGACCCCGGCGTGCTCATACAGGGTCTCGGCCGAGATCTTCAGCGTGTCGGCGATGGCGTGGAGCACCTGCTCTGACGGCGCCCGCAGCCCCCGCTCAATCTGCGACAGGTAGGGATTGGAGATCCCGGCCAGCCGCGCGAACTCCCGCATCGACATCTCCGACAGCTCCCGCTGGCGGCGGATGAAATCACCGAGCGAGGAGGATGACGGGGGCACCGGCCAAGCATAGGTCGCCGGGGCCCGGTGCGCCCGCGTGACCGCGCCGATCACTAGATTCCCCACCGCAGAGGACGTCGGAGCCGATTTGGAGGAGAACGTGTCCGAAACCAATCAGGCGGCGCTGCGGGCCGCCGTCGATGCCTTCAACGACCCGCAGAACCGCGAGGGGTATCTCCGGCTCTACGCCGAGGACGTCGTCCTCCACGGCTACCCCCGAGGCGTGGCCGGCCGCGACGGCGCGCGCAGCTTCTACTCGCAGCTGTGGAGCGCATTCCCCGATGCGCGGCTGACCGTGGAGGACGTCATCGTCGCCGACGACCGACTGGCGGCCCGCTACCGGCTGTCCGGGATCCAGACGCACGAGTTCTACGGCGCCCCCAGCACCGGCGAGGAGATGATTGTGGACGGCATCGCCTGGCTGCGCTTTCGCGACGGGCGGGCGGTGGAGGTCTGGCAGGCATCGGGGACGCTGGACACGCTGACCCGGCTGACCGCCCGGGCCGCCCAGGCCCCCACCCGCCGCTCGGCCAGCGCCGAGGCCGCCGCCCTGCGCTGGGAGGAGCGTCACCCGGAGGGCTAGGGCTGGGAGAGCGTCAGCCGGAGGGCTAGGGCTGGGAGAGCGTCAGCCGGAGGGCTAGGGCTGGGAGAGCGTCAGCCGGAAGGCTAGTTTCTCCGGGGTGGACGACCCGCACCCTCCCCACCCTCGCCTGGCCCCCGGCCTGCTCGCCGTGGGGGTGGTGCTGGTGGCGATCAACCTGCGACCGGCGGCGGCCAGCATCGGCCCGGTGCTCAATCGCATCCAGGCCGACACCGGCCTGTCGTCGTTCTGGGCCGGCGCGCTGACGACCCTCCCGGTGCTGTGCTTCGGCCTGCTGGCCCCGCTGTCGCCCACGCTGGCCCGCCGCCTGGGCGTCCACACCTCCATCGCCGCGGCCGTGATCGTCCTGGTGGCGGGCATGCTGCTGCGACTCATCCCGGGCGTCGGGTTCTTGTTCCTGGGCACGGCGATCGCCGGCGCCGCCATCGCCACCGGCAACGTCCTGCTTCCGGTGGTGGTGCGGCGGGACTTTCCCCACCGCACGGGCACCGCGATGGCCCTGTACACCACGTCGCTGATCGGCTTCGCCGCGCTGGCCGCCGGGGCCACCGTCCCCATCGCCGACGCCTTCGGCGGTGGCTGGCGGCCCGGGCTGGCGGTCTGGGCCATCCCGGCCGCCGGGTCCGCGCTGGCCTGGATGCCGGCGCTGAGGCGGCGAGACCCCCAGATCGCCCCCGCTCCGCCCGGCCCCGGCGCCGACACGCCACACACCGCCCGGACGCTGCTGCGCAATCCGCTGGCCTGGGAGGTCACCCTGTTCTTCGCCCTGCAATCCGGCGGCTTCTATGCCACGCTCGCCTGGCTGCCGAGCATCTTTCGCAGCCACGGCGCCAGCGAGGGTCATGCCGGCCTGCTGCTCAGCCTGTCGATGATCGTCGGCCTGGCCACCGCCCTGACCGTGCCGGGCGTGGCCGCCCGCCACCGGGACCACCGGTGGCTGGTGCTCGTCACCTGCGGGCTCACCGCCGCCGGGCTGCTGGGGATCCTCATCGCTCCCATGTCGGCGGCCTACCTGTGGGTGGTGCTGCTCGGCCTGGGCCAGAACGCCACCTTCCCGCTGGCGCTGATGATGATCGTCATGCGCGGGGGCAGCGTGGCCAGCACCGAGGGGCTGTCGACGCTGGCGCAATCGGTCGGCTATGTGCTGGCGGCGCTCGCCCCGGTGGCGGTGGGGGCCATCCACGGCGCCACCCACTCCTGGACGCCGACCATCATCCTGCTGCTCGCCCTGGTCGTCCCGCAGGTGGTGGTGGGGCTGGGCGCCGGGCGCGACCGGCAACTCGCCCCGCCCCGGTCACCCCGGCCGGACCCGCCCCGCCGCGCGGTCGCCTGAGGCGGGCGCGGGCCGCTCTCCATGCCGGCCGGCGGGGCGGGGACGCCGCTGGTTTCCGGCCGCCGACAGCGGGTAGCCGGTCGGCGCAGTGAAGTCAGCCGTGATCGTCATCGACATGCTCAACCGTTATGAGCATGAGGACGCCGACCCGCTCATGGAGTCGGCGCGCCAGATGGTCCCCCACCTCAGCTCGCTCATCGCCGACGCCCGTGAGCGCGAGATCCCGGTGGTCTACGTCAACGACAACTACCAGGATTGGACGGCGGGCCGGCGGGAGCTGGTGGCTCACGCGCTGGGCGGCCGGGCTCCGGAGCTGGTGGAGCCGATCCTTCCGCCGGACGACGCGCCGTTCGTGGTCAAGGCCCGGCACTCCATCTTCTACGGGACCCAGGTGGAGTATCTGCTTCGCCAGCAGGGGATTGAGCGACTGATCCTCACCGGCCAGGTCACCGAGCAGTGCGTCCTGTACTCCGCGCTGGACGGCTACGTGCGTCACTTTGAGGTGGTCGTCGCTCCCGACGCGCTCGCCCACATCGATGCGGAGCTGGCCGAGGCCGCCCTGCGCATGATGGAGAGCAACATGCGCGCGCACGTGATCGAAGCCCGCAGTGTGTGCCAGGCGGTGTCCGCCGCGGCCGACGACCGCTGACGGCGGTCAGCTGAGCGCGGCGTAGGCCGCTCCGGCCGCACCGCCGTAGACCAGGTGCATGGCCAGGTCGACGGCCAGGCCGGCCGGCGGCTGCTCAGACGCTGGCGGGGACAGTTTCAGCGCCGGCAGAATCACCAGGCTCGTCCCCCACACCGACAGCCCGAACGCGGCGCCGAGCGCCGGGGCGGGGAGCCGCCGGCGGATCGATCCCGCCAGCAGGCCGAGGGGCACCCCCCAGGCCGTGCCGTACACCGCGTGCATGGCCTGGTTGACCATCGGTCGCCGCCGGCGGGGCAGCCGGCGCCGGAGTACGCCGCGGATGATCCGCTGGCCCATTTCGGCCGGAACGTCACTCGGCTCACCGTGCGTCGCCTTCAGGTAGGCGGTCTGGACCGAGGTCATGGCGGCGGTGCCGACGGCGGCTGCGGCCACGCCTCGAGCCACAGCGGTCACCGGCCGGCGCGGCGGCGGCTCCGGCGTGAGCACCGCCGGGGGCGGCGTCCCCGGCTCCGGGCTCGGCGCGGCCTCGGCCGAGACCGACGGCGAGGCCGACGTCTCGCCACCCATGCCGCGGCTTGACCACGCCGAGATGCCGATGGCCAGCACGTCCTCGGCGGCGCCGAGCACCGGGTCGGGCACACCGGTGTGGGTGCCGATCAGGCTGCGCAGCCGCTCGGAGGGGTAGGCGGTGGCCGCGGCGAACGCCGCTCCCACGCCGGCTCCCCGCGCACCCGCCGCAGCGGAGCCGGCGGCGGCACCGCTGGCCAGCCGGCCCAGCAGCGACGGCGGGTCGCTCCGCGGCGGGATCATCGGCAGCTTGTCGCCGACCAGCTCGCCGGCCGCCACCACCGGCACCACCCGGGCGACCCGACCTCGCCCCCAGCGACCGCGGGCGGCAAGTACTCCGGGAGCAGTGAACGTGCGCAGGCCGGAGACGGCCCCCAGGGCGGCGGCCCGCCGGAGCGCGGAGGTGGAGTCAGAGGAGGTCATCATCTCGGCCTACCCGCGCCCGAGCCGCCCGGAAACTCAGCCGGTCGACAGGAGCCCCAGGGCGTGCGCGCGGCCGGCGGCGTCCACCCGGCGCTTGGCGCCGAGTTTGCGCAGGATGTTGGAGACGTGAACCCCGGCGGTGCTGGGGCTGATGAACAGGGTGCCGGCGATCTCCCGGTTGGTGTGCCCCTGGCTGAGCAGCTCCAGAACGGCGAGCTCGCGCGGGGTCAGGATCGGCACTGCCTCCTGGGTCCCGGCGACCACCGCGCCGTCCCGGAGTTCGTCGATGGCGCGGACGGCCAGCTCGACGGCGCGCTCGGGCTCCAGCCCCCGTCCCTCGGCCCAGGCGGAATCAAAGCCGGCGGCGGTGAGGTGCCGGCGCAGACGGGCCACGCCGGCCTCCAGATCCGCCACCTCGGCCGGCGGCACCGGCGCGCCGATCCGCTCCCGGAGGGCCTCGGCGCAGGCGAGCATCCGGACCGCCAGCGAGGGATCCCGCCGGGACAGCACCGCGCCGCCGATCTCCTCCAGGACGCTGGCCATCCGCCAGCGGTCGCCGAGCTGCTGGTGGACGAGCAGCGCATCGCGCAGCATGACCTCGGGCTCCGCCGCGCTCCGGCGGCGGCGCCGGGCCAGAACCGCCAGCTCGTTGAGCGACCACGCCACGCCCTCCTGGAAGCCCAGGCGGCGGGAGATGATCAGCGCCTCGTTGAGGCGTTCGGCCGCCAGCTCCGGCTCCCCGCGGTATAGCGCGGACGCCCCCAGGGAGACGAGTGTCACCGCCACGTCGCGCAGGTTCCCGGTGCGGCGAAACTCGGTCAGGGCCGCCAGCCCGGGGACCTCCGCCTCCTCGTAGGCGCCGGAGAGCCAGGCCACGAACGCCAGGTAGTTGTGCGACGAGGCCACACCCTCCGCCTCGCCGAGCGATGCCCACACGGCCAGGCTCTGCTCGTGCAGGCGGCGGGCCTCGTCATACCGGCCCTGCTCCCGGGCGATCGATCCCAGCCGCTGGCGGGCGATGGCCACCGCCCGGGGCTCGGCCGGGTCCTCGCCGAGCAGGTCCAGCGCCCGGTGGAGATAGGCCTCCGCCACCGCGTAATCGCACTGCAGAAACGAGACCTCGCCAGCCCGCAGCAGGGCATCGATGAGCGCCGGCTCAGACAGCGCATCGGCGGCGGCCAGCGCCTGCTCAAACCAGCCCCGGGCCTCGTCGTAGTACCCGCGCTGGTAGTAGAACGGCCACAGCGCCGAGGCCAGCTCGGCGGCCTCAGACGGCCGGTGGGCAAACAGCCAGCGGAGCGCGTCGGCCAGGTTGTCATGGTCCAGGGCCAGGCCCTCCACCCACCGCACCTGGTCCGGGCCGGCCAGCCCGGCGCGCGCCCGGCTGGCCACCTCGTGGTAATGCTCGGCGTGCCGGGCCACCGTCGCCTCCAGCTCGCCGCTCGCCGTCAGCTTGATCAGCGCGTACCGGCGCAGCGTGCCCAGCAGGCGGTAGCGGGGCAGGCTGGGGCTCTCCACCACCTGCACCAGCGACTGGTCGATGAGCAGGCTGAGCAGGTCCAGGACCTCGTCGGCGGCCAGCGCGGGGTCGGCGCACACCGCCTCGGCGGCGCGGAGCGAGAACGGGCCGCGGAAGGCGCCCAGCCGCCGGAACAGCCGCTGCTCCGGCTCGGAGAGCAGCTGATGGCTCCATTCCAACGTCTCCTCAAGCGTCCGGTGACGCCCCGGGGCGGCTCGGCTGGTCTGGCGCAGCAGCGATGTGTCCCGGCGCAGCCGCTCGGCAATCTGCTCCACGCTGAGCACCGACAGCCGTGCCGCAGCCAGCTCAATCGCCAGCGGCAGCCCGTCGAGCAGCTCGCAGATCTCCACCACCGCGGTGCGGGCGGCGCCGCGTTCATCCTCCAGCTCCAGCGGGCTTGCCGCCTCCTGGGCCCGCTGGGCGAACAGGGCGACGGCCCCGGGCTCGCCGCTCCCGTTCTCGACCGCCAGCCCCGGCACCCGCCACACCTGCTCGCCCGGGATCCCCAGGGACTGACGGCTGGTGACGATCACATGCAGCGCCGGGGCCCGGGCCAGCAGCTCAACCACCAGCCGCGCCGTCCCCGCGGCGATCTGCTCGCAGTTGTCCAGGACGAGCAGAGACACGGGCGCCAGCCGGCGGGCGACCGCGGCGGCCGGATCGTTGAGCTGCTCCCCCGGGAACAGAACCGCCGCCACCAACGTGGCCACCCGGGCGGCATCGACGGTGTCGGTCAGGTCGGCCAGATCAACCCACCAGGTCCCGCCCGTGAAGCCGTCCCGCATCTGCTGGGCCAGCGCCGCGGCCAGCCGGGACTTTCCCACCCCGCCGGGGCCGCAGAGCGTCAGCAGGCGCGTCTGACCGAGCAGCGGACCCAGTTCCTGGAGCGCCCCGTCCCGGCCCAGCAGCTGCGTGATCTGCACGGGCAGGTTGCCCAGTGTCTCCAGCTCATCCGTGCGCTCAGCGTTCTGGTGTCCGGTCATGCTCGTGCGCCACCACGGCGCCGGGGAGAGCCGCGAATACCGCCGGCGGGCGATTCTAAAGCCCGCCGGACCAGATCTAAAGAGCCAGAGCCGGACCTAAACATCTTTCGCCGATCGGTAAACGGGTCTTCCCGATGACGAACTGAATGGGCGATGTGCGCCACCCCGCTTTAGCGCCAGGCTCAGTGTCGACTCCTGACCCACGTCCCCCCCGGTGCCGCGATGCTTGAAACCACCCACACCATGACCTCCGACCTCGGCGATACGGCCGTGGCCGGGCTGATGGCGCAACTGGCCACGCCGGCCGGCCAGGCCGACCCCTACCCCATCTATGACCGCCTGCGCCGGCGCGGGCCGGCGCAGGCCGGACCCGGTGACGCCCTGATCGTGACCGGCTACCGCGAGTGCTCGGCGCTGCTGCGCGAGCCGCGCCTGCGCAAGCACCCCGGGCGGCTGCTGGAGTCCTCCGGGTTTCCCGATTGGCGGCGGCGTCCGTCGCTCAGCCTGATGTTCGAGAGCCTGCTCATGCTCAACCCACCGGAGCACACCCGGGTGCGCGGCCTCGTCTCCCGGGTGTTCACGGCTCGGCGGGTCGCCGCCATGCGTCCGGCGATGGAGACGGTGGCAGCCAACCTGCTGGAGGACCTGAGCGGGGAGATTGAGTTTGTGGAGGCGGTGGCGTTCCCATTCCCGGTAACCGTCATCGGCGAGCTGCTGGGGGTGCCGGCCGCTGACCGGCCGATGTTCCGCCGGCTGGTCGATGACTGGGCCACGGTGCTGGAGATCCTCAGCCCGTTTGCGGTCGACCGCGCCGACGCCGCGGCCGGAGCAATCATCGACTACTTCCGGGAGCTGGCGGCCGCGCGGCGGCGGGAGCCGCGCCCGGACCTTATTTCGGCCCTCGTCCACGCCGGCGAGGGCGAGGACGGGCCGCCGCTCACCGACGAGGAGATCATCCGGACCGTCGCCCTCATACTGGCCGCCGGCTTTGAGACCACCACCGGCCTGCTCGCCAACGGGCTCGTCGCCCTGCTCGCCCATCCGGACCAGGCCGCACGCCTGCGCACCGAGGCTGAACTGGCCGGGCCGGCCATCGACGAGCTGCTCCGCTACGACGCGCCGGTGCAGATCACCTACGGCCGGACCGCCGTCGACGATCTCCTCGTCGGCGATATGGCGCTCCACGCCGGGCAGCGGGTGATCGCCGTGCTCGGCGCCGCCAACCGGGATCCGCTGGTGTTCGGCGAGCCGGATCGGCTCATTCTGGACCGGGATGAGGGCATCCCGCTCTCATTCGGAGCCGGCATCCACCACTGTCTGGGGGCCGCGCTGGCCCGGCTGGAGGGCCAGGTGATGCTGCCGGCGCTGCTGCGGCGGTTCCCGCGCCTGCGGCTGCTCGGAGCGGGCGAACGGCGCGTCGGGAACACCATCCGCGGCTACGCGTCGCTGCCGGTGGCGCTGGGGTAGCGGGGCGCCAGCGCTGGGGTAGCCGAGCGCCAGCCCTATAGGCTGGGCGACGATGGCGACCCTGCCCCACCGGAGCCTGGGGGACTCGAGCCTGTCGGTGTCCCGGATCGCCCTCGGCTCCTGGCGGACGTTTGAGCGCATGGACCGGGCGAGCGCCGCGGCGGTGCTCGCCCACGCCCTGGCTCAGGGCGTTGATTTCCTCGACGACGCCCGCTACGACGATGAGAGCGGCCAGGCGCCCCTGCCCACCGGGTACTCGGAGGTGCTGTTCGGCGAGCTGTTCCGCGCCGCGGGGGCCGAGCGCGAGGCGGTGGCCGTCTCCAACAAGCTGTGGTGGGAGTTCTGGCCCCGCCAGGATGCGGTCGGCGAGCTGGAGAGCTCGCTGGAGCGGATGGGGTTTGACCGGCTGGACCTGCTGTATTCCTCGACGCTCCCGGATGCCGTGCCGGTGGCGCTGGCGCTGGAGCAGATGGCGGCGGTGCTGGCCACCGGACGCGTTCGCGCCTGGGGGGCGGTCAACTGGAGTGCCGCGGCCATCCGCGAGGCGGCCGCGCGGGCCGACCGGCTGGGGATCCCGCAACCGTGCGCGGTTCAGCTGCCCTACAGCCTGGTGCGCCGGGACTGGGTGGAGGATCCGGCGATGGATGAGGCGCTGGCGGCCACCGGCGCCGCGCTGGTGCCATCGGCGGCCCTGGCCGGCGGCGCTCTGAGCGGTAAGTACGAAGCCGGGTCCTCCGGGCGGCTGAGCCGCGAGCTGTCCGAGCCACGGGTGGCCGCGGCGGTGGACGTCGGGCGCCGGTTGCGAGAGGTCGCCCACCGCCTGAAGACGACGCCGGCGGCTCTGGCCATCGCCTTCACCCTGCGCCACCCGCGCACCGCCTGCACCCTGATCGGAGCCACCCGTCCTGAGCAGATCGATGAGGCGGTGGCGGCGGTGGCCCTGGCCGACCGGCTCACCCCCGAGGATCTGGAGGATCTGCGCGCGCTGACCCGCGGCCGGGGGTGACTCGGGCCGGCCCCGTTGCTCAAGGAAAGAGGGTTCTCATAGACGGGTTATCACGGTCTTAGCCGAACTGCCGATACTTGAGAGCACAATGGCGAACGGCGTCCGCACCCGTCCGCGCGCAAACGCGCGCCACAGTTCAGACCACGCCGCCTCCGGCGCCTCGCGCACCTCCGGTGGGTTGATGCGCCGGCTGGTGGCCGGCGGCACCGAGGGCAACGAGCGGCTGACGGTGGTCTCCGGTCTGCTGTTGATCGTGCTGTTTGCCGCCCTGGGGATCACCATCATCGACCTGCACGGGCTGCTCTGGCTCCACTTGTTCCTGGGGCTGCTGCTGATCGGTCCGGTGGCCCTGAAGATGGCCAGCACCGGCTACCGCTTCCTGCGCTACTACACGCGCAACCGGCGCTATCAGATCAAGGGACCGCCCGCGCCGGCGCTGCGTCTGTTGGCCCCCGTGGTGGTCGGCGCCACCGTGCTGGTGTTCCTGAGCGGCGTCGTGCTGCTGTTCATCGGCCCGGACTCCTCCCTGCGCTCCGGGACGTTCCTCGTCCACAAGGCGAGCTTCATCATCTGGATCGGCGCGGTGGCGATCCATGTGCTCGGCCACCTGCCGGAGATGCTGCGCTTCCTGCGCATCTCCAACGAATCCCGCATGGAGATGATGGCGCTGCGCTCCAGCCGTCCGCGGGGTGGCACGCTCGCCTCCCCGGCCGGACTGATCAGTGGCGGCCGGCTGCCCGGTGGAACCGGCCGATGGCTGTCGATCGCCACCGCCATGGTGCTGGGGCTGGTGCTGGCCGTGGTGCTCATCCCGGACTTCGCGTCCTGGACCGGCGCCGCCGGCGCCGCCGTTCTTCACCACCACGACCACTAGGCCGCGGGCCCGCGAGCTCAGCGCCGGCCGCGGCGCGAGCTGTAGACCTGGTACGGCCGGTCCTCGGCGCCATTGCGGGCCGCCGCCGCGGCGGCTCCCCGCTCGGCTGAACGCCGGTTGGCGTTCGCCAGGTTCAGGTTCTGGCTGGCCTGCAGACGCAGCGCCAGGGTGGGGCAGGAGTTGACCGCTCGCCGGGCCAGCTCCTCCAGCGCAGGCGGCACCGGGGTCTGGTCGATGAGCGGGTAGCCCCACTCGTCCAGGGTGATCCGCTCAGGCAGCAACTCCGCGCACAGGCCGTGGGCCTCGCACTTGATGGGGTCGATCTCGATGTGCATGATGGACAGCTCTCTAATGGACGGCGGCGCGCGCCTTGGGGGTGACGAGGACGGGCCGCCGCTGGCAGGCGTCACACATGCCGTGGCGGGCGTGGTCCTGGAACTCGGTGGCGAAGACACTGAGGCCGCTGGTGACAAACCGGGCCGCGCCGTCCGGATGCCCGCAGGCCCCGCGGCCCATGACCAGCTCGGACCAGCGGCGCAGATCTCCGAAGGCGTTGCGCCCGCCCCGCCCTCCGTTCAGCTCCGCCAGGGTGTCGGCGATCGACGCCAGCCCATTGACACAGGGGCCGCACTGGGCGGCGCTCTGGTCAGACATGTAGGCGGCGACCCGGGTGACCTCGGCCACCGGACAGGCGCTCTGGGGCAGCGCGATGATGATCCCGGCCCCCAGCGAGGCTCGCAGTGGTCGGAGCGAGGACCGCGACAGCCGCAGGCTGGTGGCGGAGGCACCGTCGACCCAGCTGCCGGCGTAGCCTCCCAGCAGGAAGGCGCGGACCGGCTCGGTGAGCCCGTCGGCGGCATCGATCAAAGACCCCAGGTGTGACCCGTACTCGATCTCATACACGCCGGGGGCGCGCACCCCGCCGCTGAGGGTCACCAGCAGCGATCCGGGCTCGTCCTCCGGGCCGATCTCCCGGTACCAGTTGGCGCCGTGGCGGGCGATCAGGGCGACGTGGGCCAGCGTCTCGGCGTTGGACATGAGCGTCGGCCGGCGGGAGATGCCCCGTTCGCTGATCCGGGGCGGCTGGGTCACGGGGCGGGGAATCCCGTGGTTGAGGAAGTTGACGATCGCGCTCTCCTGGCCGGTGACGTATCCGGAGGGGATCGTCACCACTCGCGGCTCGACGCCGCGGCGGCCCACGTCCGGGCGCTCGTCGAGCGCGGCCTGAATCGCATCCAGCGCGTCACCGAAGCCCTCGTCGATGGCGATCACCAGGTCGCTGGTGTTCAGCGTCTCGGCCAGACAGAAGGCGCCATCCAACACCAGGTGGGGCAGCGATTCCAGGAGCATCCGGTCCTTGACGCTCATCGGCTCGCCCTCGGTCCCGTTGATGACCACCACCGGTCGCCCCTTGGAACGGGCCACAGCGTCAAGCTTGGTGGACAGCGGGAAGGCGGCGCCGCCGCGGCCGCGCAATCCGGCGCGGGTCAGCTCGGCCACCAGCGGCGACGGCAGTCCGCCGCCGGCGCGCCCGGCGCCAGGGGGGCGCTGGCCGTGGGTGGCAACGTGGCGCTCGTACGACATCGTCTCGGCGCCGACGCCCAGCAGCAGGCGGGGCAGGCTCATGCGTGTCCTCCATGCGCCGGGGTCAAGAGCGTGGGTGGCGTGCCGGCGCGCCGCGCCCACCCTTTCCCGAGCGGTCCGCTCGGCAGCCAGATGAGCAGGCCGAGGGCGAAGGCGCCGGCCACGCCGAGCATGCCCAACCGCAGCCGGGCGTTCTCCGGCCATCCAATCGCCACCCGGATGACCACGGCGGCGAGCACCGCTCCGATGCAGGCGATGGTGATCAGCAACATCCAGGTCTGATGGACGTCTGACCCCGTCCCGAAGCCATGCAGGATCGCCACCGGCCAACAGGCGTAGGCGAGCCAGTGAACGCCGCGCCAGGTGGAGTGGCCGAGCCGCTGACGGATCAGGCTGGTGATCGCCACCGCCAGGAGCAGGTCGAAGGCGACGGCGCCCAGGCCCAGCCAGAACGGCCGGTAGCTACCGACGAACGGAATGACCGCGTCGACGAGGGAGATGGGCGCAAAGCTGTCCAGCACGGACGTGAGTATGTGCACCAGAAGTAAGACCACCGCTAGAAGCGACACCGTCCGGTGGATGCCGTCGATGACGAAGCGCGGGACGCCCGGGCCTCGCAGCCGGGCGATGGCCGCAATCCCCAGCACCAGGGCGGCGGTGAGCAGGACGAGCGCCACCATGCCGCTGGCCCGCGTCACATACCAATCGAGACTGGGCCCGACAGTCATGCCGGCCACCGGTTGATGGTGGTGGCGGTCCCGTCCAGGGCCACCAGCCGGGCAGGCAGGCCCTGCTCGGTGAGCCAGTCCGGCCCCGCCTCCCCCAGGACGATCGCCGCCGTGGAGGCGATGTTGGCGTCGGAGCAGGTGGCCGCGGCGACGCTCACCGTCCGCCACGGGGTGCGGATCGGCTCCCCGGAGCGAGGGTCCAGGATGTGGTGCATGGCCCGGCCGTTCTGGATCCAGCGCCGGGTGGCGATGCTGGAGGTGGCCAGCCCTCCGGACTGGATGGCGATCGTCTGGCCGGGTGCCGTGGGCGCGGCCCGATGGTCGTCGGTGACGTGGATCTGCCAGCCGCCCGCGGGCGCGTCCCCGGCGGTGGCGATGTCACCGCCGAGCGAGACCAGCACCCCGGGCGTGTCCGGACCGGCCGCCTCCAGGGCTGCCGCCGCCGCCCGGTCAGCGGCCAGCGCCTTGGCGGTGGCCCCCAGGTCAAGCGCCACCCCCCGGGGCAGCCGGATCGTCGGCGGATCCTGGTCGCGCAGCTCGATCGTCTCCCAGAGCCCGGTGCGGCGGCGGTGCACGACGAGCCGGTCGCCTGCGATCAGGGGCGCGTCGGCCGGCACCGCGGTCAGCTCCCGCCAGTCCCGGTCATAGCCGGCCGCCACCAGCGCCTCCCCCAGGGTGGGATCGACGGCACCCTGGCTCACCCGGGCCGCGCCGATCGCCAGCTGTACCGCGTCGCGGAGCAGGGGGCTGACGGTGACCACCGCTCCGTCGGCGGCGTTCACGCGGGAGATCTCGGAATCGGACCGAAACCGGCTGGCCGCGGCATCGATCGCCGCCAGCTCCCGCTCCACCGCTGCGCGGATGGCCGGATCCTCCGGCCCCGCCCAGCGAAGGAGAGCCGTCGTGCCCAGCGCCGTCCATGTCTCGGTGTGGACCTCGACGGCAGCCTCCGTCGAGACGCCCGCCATCACGAGCCTCCGGAGACCACCGGAGCGGGGGCCGGCGCCGGGGCGGGGGCCGGCGCGGCCTGGGTCACGGTCGGCTGAGGGGCAGCGGTGGTGGCCGGCGGGGCGGCGGCAGTCGTCGTCGCCGGTGCCGGCGCCGGAGCGGCCTGGGAGGACGTGGTGGTGGACGCCGGCGCCTGCGCGGGCGCGGTCAGCGTATGGTGAGCGGCATGTCGGTGCCGACGGGTGTGGCGGCGATGACGGGCCGTGCCGGCCGAGGACGACGCCACCGCCGCCGCGCCGGCGCGTACGCTGCGCTTGTGACCGGGAAACGCCTTGGCGGCCACATCGGTGAGCAGCGCGGTGGCCACGACCGCCACTCCGATCAGCAGTCGATTGAGAGCGCGCAAGCGGCGCAGACCCGCGTCACGGCGGGCAGGAGTCAAGGCACGCTTCGTCCCGCTCATGCTCATTGACTCTGTCCATTCTCGCTTAAGCACCATTTACCCCTTCATGAGAACTCTCTTTGCGCAGTCAAGGATCCCCATTTGCCTGCGTTGCGGCCATTTATGATGAGCGCGTGGGTCACATCGTCCTGATCGAGGACGAGCCCGGAATCGTGGACTTCATCGACCGCGGGCTCAGGGCGCGCGGATTTGATGTCCGCGCGGCGATGGACGGCGAAGCCGGCCTGGAGTTGGCGCTGGCCGAGCAGGTCGACCTGGTGGTGCTGGACCTCATGCTTCCGCGCAAGAGCGGGATGGAGGTACTGCGGGACATCTCCCACCAGCGACCGGGTTTGCCGGTGCTGGTGCTCACGGCCCGGGGAGAGGTTGAGGACCGGGTGGAGGGACTGGATGCCGGCGCGGTCGACTACCTGGTCAAGCCGTTCGCCCTGGCCGAACTGGAGGCCCGGATCCGGGCCCAGCTGCGCTCGGCCCGGCAGGCCCAGCCGACGACGGTGCGGCGGGCCGGGATTGAGATCGATCTGCTCAGCCGCACGGTCCGCAGCAACGGAGAGACCGTTCGTCTGACGAACACCGAGTTCGATCTCCTCGCCTACTTCATGAACCATCCCGGCCAGGTGCTGAACCGCCAGCAGATCCTCCGCGCCGTCTGGGGCTATGGCCATGACCCGGCCACCAACATCGTTGACGTCTACATCGGCTACCTGCGCCGCAAGCTCTCCAGCGGGGATCGTCCGGTACCGATCAAAACCGTGCGCTCCCGCGGATATCGGCTGGAGGACGCGGATCCGGCCCGTCCGTGATCGCCCGTATCAGTATCCGCTGGCATCTGGTGGCATGGGTCACCGGGGTGCTCCTGGTCGCCCTGGCCCTGACGTTCGCCGTGGTCTACGAGCGCACCGGCGACGAGCTGCGCCGGCAGATCGACCACGATGTGGCCGGGGACGTGGCCCAGCTCTCCCAGGCGGTCCGCACACTGCCGGCCCAGTCGCCGGCGGCGCTGCTCCGGGAGATCGGCACCTACGTCCGGGCCGAACCGTACACCGGCACGTCGTCGCTGCTCTATGCCGGGATCGCCGGACACGGGAGCGTGAGCAATCACCCTGAGCTGCTGGGAGCCCTGACCCCGGACACCGGCGAGACCCAGGCCGAACAGCAGCGTGAGAACGAGCAGGGGCAGGCGCTGCTGACCGGCCCCCTCGGCCCGTCCACCCGGCAGGTGGCCGACGTCGGCCCGGTCCGGGTCAGCGAGCGACTGGTCAGGGTGGGCAGGATCACCGTGCGGGTCGGCGCCGGCGAGCCGCTGATCGTGGTCGTCCGGGCCGAGCGTGGAGTGGCCAAGTCGTTTGTGATCGCCGGGGCCCTCGCTCTGGCCCTGGCGCTGATCGCCTCCTACCTGGCGGGGGCATCGCTGTCGCGCCCGTGGCGGCGAATGTCCCGCGTGGCCGCCCGGGTCGACGAGGGCGACCTCAAACCGCGGATGGAGCCGGCCACGCTGGGCGGCAGCGAGGTCCGCTTCCTCGCCGACGCGTTCAACCACATGCTGGACCGGCTGAGCGCGGCGTTTGCCGCTCAGCGGGAGTTCATCGCCGACGCCTCCCATGAGCTGCGCACGCCCCTGACGGTCATCGGCGGCCAGATGGAGGTGCTCGCCGCCCAGGACAATCCTGATCCCGACGAGGTTCGCCGGGTGGAGCGACTGGTGGGGGCCGAGATCGCCCGCATGTCCCGGCTCGTGGACGACATGCTGCTGCTCGCCCGCTCCGAGCGCCGGGACTTCCTCCAGCCCCAGGAGATCGATCTGGAGCCGTTCGTCAGCGAGCTGTGGTGGGGCGCCAGCCTCAGCGACGAGCGCAACTTTGAGCTCGGTCCGGTCCCGGAGGCGACGCTCACCGCGGACCCCGACCGGCTGGCCCAGGCCCTGCGCAACCTCATCCGCAACGCGGTGGAGCACACCGGCGGTCCCCACGGGCTCGTCCGCCTGGAGGTGGAGGCCCTGCCCGATGGGCACGTGCTGTTCGTGGTCATCGACGACGGTCCCGGGATTCCCGCCGGGGAGCTGGAGCGGGTGTTTGAGCGGTTTCACCGCACCGATTCAGACCGCAGCCGCGAGGCCGGCGGGGCCGGCCTGGGTCTGGCCATCGTCCTGGCCATCGCCGAGGCCCACGGCGGCACTGCCCGCGCGGTCCGGACCGCCTCGGGCGGCGCCCGGCTGGAGCTGGAGCTGCCCGGGCTGCACCGGGTCCGCCGGCCGGCGGCCGCCTCCCGGGTGAGAGCCTAGGTTGTGGCCCGGGGGCGCCCCGGCCGCGCTAGGCGGCGGCCAGGCCGAACGGGGTCCCCTCGCTGTCGCGGCAGATGGCCCACCGCTCGCCGGGGTGGATGACCGTGCCACCCAGCGCCGTCACCCGTTGCAGGGCGGCCGGCAGATCATCGACGGCGAAGTAGGGAAGCGAGAACGTATCGCCGGGTCCGCGTCCGCGCTCGTGCACTCCGACCGCGGGGTCCCCCTCCCCCGTCTGCCAGCCCCGCCCCTGCTCGCCGGTCCGCTGGCCCAGGGGACGCCCCAGGAGCTCCGTCCAGAACTGGCGGGCGCGCTCCGGGTCGTCGGCGGGGAATTCGATCAGCGCGGGGCGGACGTCCATGCCTGAGGACGGTACCGCCCCGGCCCGACCGAGGGGGTCAGGCGCGGCGCAGCGGCGTGGTCGGCTGCTCGGCGGCGCCGTCGGCCGGGGCGGTTTCGTCGGCCCCGGGCTCACGGGTGGCGGCGGCGTCGCGTTCGGCCACCGGCTCACGGGTGGTGGCGGCGTCGCGTTCGGCCACGGGCTCACGGGTGGCGGCGGCGTCGCGTTCGGCCATGGGCTCACGGGTGGCGGCGGCGTCGCGTTCGGCCACCGGCTCACGCTCCCGGTAGACGCGCCGTTCCCCAGCGGCCGGAGCCACGGCGGTGCCATCGCTGACCACAACCTCCCGGCGGCGGCGCGGGAGCAGTGTGTTGAACAGGAGGATGACGGCACATACGGCCCAACCCAGCTCGGTCCAGCCGTTGGTGGCGGCCAGCCCGAGCACATCGCCGCTGATGACTGAGATCACCGCGGCGGCACCCAGAGCGCAGCCCACGATCAGGCTCATCGTCTTGGCCAGCAGATGCTGAGCGGCGCCGAACAGCAGCAGCCCACCGCAGGCGGCCGTGAACAGACCGGTCCATCCGTTGGCCCCGAAGATGCCGAAGAAGAAGGTGCCGTCCTTGTGGGCGGTCCCATTCGGGAAGTTGGAGAACCGGGGGAAGGTGTGGGCCTTGTACATGAAGTACAGGCCGGCGGCGAGCAGGATCGTGCCCAGGATGAGCGCCGGGCCGCGAGCCAGGCTGATCCCCTTCTCGATGCGCGTCTGACGGTTCGCTGCGGGAGCCGCGGCGGATGATGCGGTGGGGTGAGCGGTAGCCATACCGGTGATGTACCCCCTGGGTGGCCCCCACACACAGCCGGCCGAAGCCGCCCGGCCGCAGATCAGTCCGGATTCACCGCCGCGGGGGGCCGGTGAATCCCCCAGCATGCCTCCGCCGGGGGTCCCGGATCCGGTCAGACCCGGTAGCGGTCCAGCGCCTCACGCCGGGCGGCGGCATGATCGACGATCGGCTCTGGGTAGTCCTCGCCGATCCGGCAGCCCGCGGTTTCCTGGACCTCGGCCGGCATCGTCCATGGTTCGGCCAGATACCGGTCAGGGACGCGCTCCAGCTCCGGGACATAGCGCCGCACGTAGGTGCCGTCGGGGTCAAACCGCGCCTGCTGGCGGGCCGGGTTGTACATCCGCCGGTAGGCCGGCTGGGGGTCGACCCCCACCGACGCGATCCACTGCCAGTTGCCGTTGTTCGATGCCTCGTCGCCGTCGAGCAGCAGCCGCATGAACCACCGTTCCCCCCAGCGCCAGTCGATCCCCAGGTCCTTGGTCAGAAACGAGCCGACGAGCAGTCGGCCCCGGTTGTGGATCCACCCCTCGCGGCGCAGCTGGCGCATGGCCGCATCCACGACGGGAAACCCGGTGCGGCCCTCCTGCCAGGCGGCGAAGCGCGTCTCGGCTCGGCTCCACCGCAGCGTGCCCCGGTAGCGCTCCTGAAACTCGGAGCGGGCATTGGCCGGGAAGTGGCCCAGGACGTGAGCGTAGAAATCTCGCCAGCACAGCTGACGGCGGAACGCCTCCGGCCCATCGCCGGTCCCCAGACGATCCTCTGTCTCCCGCGGCGACAGGCATCCGAAGTGCAGGTAGGGCGACAGGCGGGATACTGAGTCGCCGGTCAGCTGGTTGCGGCCGTCGTCGTAGTCAGACACCCCCGCGCCGCGCCGGCTCAGAAACCGGACCAGCGCGGCCCGGCCGGCCCGCTCCCCGCCGGGCGCGGGATCGGACACCTCCTGCTCCAGGCCCAGCTCGGCCAGCGACGGCAGCGCGCCGGCCGCCAGGCTGCTCGGTAGGCCCGGAAGCGATCGGGGGGCGCCGGTGACGGCTCGCCGCGGCTGGCGCATCCAGTTGCGGAAAAACGGGGTGAAGACGGTGTAGGGCTCCCCCGCCTGGGTGCGGATCGGCTCCAGCCCGTCGACGACAAACAGGCCCGGGTGGGCGTGAACGGCCACCCCGGCGGCCTCGAGCGCCGCTTTGACCTGGCGCTGCCGGCGCCGGGCAAACGGACTCACGTCGGCGGAGAAGTGGATGCTGTCGGCGCCGGCCGCCCGGGCCAGCTCGGCCAGCTCCCGCTCCGGTCGGCCCCGGCGCAGCACCAGGCGGCTGCCCCGGGTGCGCAGCCCGGCGTCGAGCTCGGCCAGGCACTCCAGCATGAACTGCGTCCGTGGCCCGGACGCGTGCCGGCCGCCGATCAGCCCGTCGTCAAGGCAGAACACCGGGATGACCGTCTCCTGCTCGTCCAGCGCCGCGCGCAGCGCCGGGTGGTCATGCAGCCGCAGGTCCCGCCGAAACCAGACCAGCGCCGTCACGAGGCCTGCAGCGCCCCGGCGACCGCCTGATGGCGGTAGGCGAAGATTCGCTCCAGGTCACGGCGGACGAACAGTGGGTGGGCCAGGTCGCCCAACCGGCCGAGCGGCAGGGCGTAGTCGACCGTGTCGCGGACGAGCGTGCCGCCGTTGGAAGCGACGAAGGAGTGGCGGTGGTGCCACAGGCGGTAGGGGCCGCGCAGCTGGCGGTCGACGAAGCCCCGGCCGGGCTCCCACTCCTCAATCCGCGAGGTCCACCGGATCGGCACCCGGTGAAGGTGGAGCCGGTAGTTGATGAGGGTGCCCACCCCCATCGTGACCGGTCCGCCCCCCAGCAGCTCAAACCCCAACCACGGCGGGGTGATCCGCTGCAGATTGTGGGCTTCGGCGAAGAAGGTGAATACGCGGTCCAGCCCCACGCGGAGGTGCTGGCTGCGCTCCAGTCGGTGGACGATCACGTCTGCTGGCCGAGCACGTCGCGCAGCGCGGGCTCCACATCCGGATGGTGAAAGCTGTAGCCGAGCTCCTGCAGCCGGGTCGGAACCGCCCGCTGCCCGGTGGTGACCATCTCGGCCATCTCACCGTAGAGCAGGCTGACCGCCATCCCAGGCACAGGCAGCACCGCCGGACGGCTCAGGGCATGGCCGAGCGCCCGGGAGAGCTCGCTGTTGGTGACGGGGTGCGGCGCGGTCAGGTTGACCGGGCCGCTCGCCTCGCCATGGTCCAGACAGAGCAAAAGCGCCCCCACCACGTCGTCCAGGTGGATCCAGGGCACATATTGGTGTCCGCCCGCCACCGGCCCGCCGACGCCCAACCTGAAGAACGGGAGCATCTTGGCCAGCGCTCCGCCGTCCGGCGAGAGGACAACGCCGGTGCGGGTCATGACCACGCGCATCCGCGGCGCCGCGGCCGCCGCCTCCCGCTCCCAGTCGGCGACGACCTCGGCCAGGAAGTCATGGCCGGGCGCAGCCGACTCGCTCAGCGGGGTCCCGTTGCTGGGACCGTAATAGCCGGTGGCCGACTGAGAGACGAGGACGCGCGGCCCCGCGCCCTCCGGCAGCGCGGTCAGCGCCCGCACCAGCATGCGCGTGCCGAGCACCCGGGACTCCCGGATCCGCTGCTTGGCCGCATCGGTCCAGCGCTGGGCCACCGGCTCCCCCAGCAGGTGAACGACCCCGGTCAGGCCCTGCAGTGCCTCGCCCGGTGGCGGCGCGGCGGTCGGATCCGGCCACGGGTGGACCTCCACCCCCGCGCCCAGCACCCGCTGGCCGCGCTCCGGATCACGGGTCAGGGCGACGACCTGATCGCCGCGGTCGCGCAGCGCGTCGACCACCCCCAAACCGATGGTCCCAGTCGCTCCGGTGATCAGTACTCGCATGGTTGGCGTCCCCCGTTTCTCAACGTCCAATTCGCATTCATCTCGCCGCTAATCGTAACCGGTTGTTCGACAAATCTCCACAGGCTGTATCGTTTCCACGTGGCCGGATCGGCAAACCAGCACCTCACGCCGGCGCAGTTGGCCGAGCGGACCGGCCTCTCCCCCGGCACCCTGCGCATGTGGGAGAGCCGCCATGGCTTTCCCGTGCCCGCCCGGCTGCCCGGCGGCCACCGCCGCTACGCCGAGGACGACGTCGACCTGATCCGGGAGGTGCTGACCCTGCGGCGCGGCGGGCTGTCGCTGCCGGCGGCGGTGGCGCGGGTGAGGGCCGGCCGGCCCTCCCCGGTGGCCTCGGTGTTCGCCGGGCTGCGCAGCCGCCGTCCTGAGGTGGCGCCTGCCGTCCTGCCCAAGCGCGCCGTGTTCGCCCTCACCCGCGCCATCGAGGACGAGTACTGCGCACGAGCCGCCGCCGGGATTCTGATCGGCTCCTTCCAGCAGGTCCGCCACTACCGGCGAACCGAGCGGCGCTGGCGCGAGCTCGCCCGGACCTCAGAGGTGGCGATCGCCCTCGCTGACTTCCCGGCAGCGGCCCACCCCCGCGGGGGCCCGGCGGAGGTTCCCGTGCAGCGCCGCCACCCGTTGGCCCGGGAGTGGACCGTGGTGGTCAGCGCCAGCGGAGCCCATGCCTGCCTGGCCGCCTGGGAGCAGCCGGCACCCCTCCCGCTGCCCGACGCCGACCGCCGGTTTGAGGTCCTGTGGTCCTTTGACCCGGCCGTGGTGGCCGATGCTGTCGCCGTGGTGGCGGACCTGTTGCACCACCTGGGCAGCCCGCTGGCCCCGCGGGTGGCCGCGCATCGCCCGCCGGAACCGGTGGGCGCGGAGGCGGCATTGCACCACGGCGGCGCACTGGCCCAGCGAATGGTCACCTACCTCGGCGACGTCCTGTCCTGACCGGTGGCGCAGCCCGGGCTGACATGTCACCCTCCGGGGAGCGATGAAGCTCGGCGGACTGCACCACATCACGCTGATCACCGGCGACGCGCGCCGCAACGTCGACTTCTACGCCGAGCTGCTGGGGCTGCGCCTGGTCAAGATGACGGTCAACTTCGACGCCCCGCACGCCTACCACCTGTACTTCGGCGATGAGACCGGCGCACCGGGCTCGCTGCTGACCTGGTTCGAGTTCCCCGGCGCCCGGCCGGGCCGCGCCGGAGCGGGAATGATCCACACCCTGGAACTGGGTGTGGAGTCGCCCGCCGCCCTTGACTTCTGGAGCGAGCGCCTGGCCGCCGCCGGGCATCCCGCCGAGCGCGCTGACGACCGCCTGCGCTTCCACGACTCCGACGGGCTGGCCCTGGAGCTGGTGCTCACCGGCGCCCAGAACCAGCCGCTGCGGGCGGCGCATCCTCAGATCCCGCCGGAGTACGCGATCGTCGGGCCCCAGGGGGCCCGGGCGTACGGCGCCAACCCGACCGGGGGCTCGGCGCTGTTGACGCTCACCCTCGGATTCGTCGATGTCGGCGAGGGACGCTATGAGCTGATCGGGGAGCACCGCCGGTTTGCCTGGGGCTATGACGAGCCGCCCGCCGGCGGGACCCAGCGCGCCGGTCCCGGCGCCGGCACGGTGCACCACATCGCCTGGGCCTGCCGGGACGAGGACCACCTGGCCTGGCAGCGTCAGGTGCGTGAGGCGGGTGCCCTGGTCACCGACGTGCGCGACCGGGACTACTTCCAGTCGATCTACTTTCGTGAGCCGCGCGGGGTCCTGTTTGAGATCGCCACTCTGTCCCCCGGCTTCGCCGTCGACGAGGACCCGGAGCACCTGGGCGAGGCCCTCAAGCTCCCGCGGATGCATGAGCACCTGCGCCCGCAGCTGGAGCGGACCCTGACCCCGCTGGTCAACCCGCGGGCGGCGCGACGGGAGTCGGTCGGCGCCTGACGGGCCGCCTCACCTGATTGGATACCGCCTCACCCTGGACAACGCGAGGCGAGGAGTGCGGATGGCGGATAAGGCGGCGATTGTGACGGGCGGCTCCAGCGGCATCGGCTTCGCCATCGCCCGGCTGCTGCTGGACCAGGGGTACGGGGTCACCCTGGCGGCTCGGCGACCGGACAAGCTGGAGGCGGCGGCGCAGCAGTTGTCCGGCGCGGGGCGGGAGATCGCCCACGTGGCCGCCAACATGGCCTCCGAGGAGGCCGTGCAGGCGGTGGTCGCCGCCCACCGGGAGCGATTCGGCCGCCTGGATGTTCTGGTCAACAACGCCGGTGTCGGCGTGGGCGCCGCGGTGGCCGAGATCGAGACCAAGCGCCTGGACATGCAGCTGGCCGTCAACCTGCGCTCGGTCGTTCTGTTCTACCGGGAGTGCGCCGACCTCCTGCGCGCCGCCGGGGCCGAGCACCGAAACGCGCTGGTGGTCAACATGTCGTCGATCTCGGGCAAGTCCGGCGAGCCCTGGTTGTCGGTCTACTCGGCCACCAAGGCGGCCGTGGTCGGCTTCACCCAGGCCATGAACAAGGAGCTGGGCCGGGACGGCATCAAGTCCTGCGCGTTCTGCCCCGCATTCGTCGACACCCCGATGACCGACTTCGTCAAGCAGAGCGTGGCGGCCGCCGACATGATCCAACCCGAGGACGTGGCCCAGGCGGTGGGCCTGCTGCTGCGCCTGTCGCCGGCCTGCGTCATCCCGGAGATCATCTTCGAGCCCCCGGGGACACCCGAGGGCCTGCCGGTCACGCTGTGATGGCGGGCGCGGGGTCAGCGGCCGGCGCCGGCTGCGCGGCCCGGCGGATCTGCTCATAGTCGTCGTAGCGCCGGACGATTCGCGTCCAGGCCCAGCCGGCACGGCCGCCGAGCTCCGGGACGCGGTTCGCATCCCCGGGTCGGTTGCGGCGGAGCCGGGCGCGCTCCCGGCGCTGCATCACCAGCTCCTGATGCTGACGGCGAGCCACCGCCAACTCACCCGCCGGTGCGGTCTCCTCCAGCAGGCTGGCCTCCAGGTGGGAGCGGAGGATGAGCAGCTCCCGCTCAGTGGCCGGGCGGGGACGGGGTCGGCGCCGGCCCCGGAACGCCAGCCGGTCCCAGGCCTTAGCGAAGGAGATCAGGCTGGTCCGGCCGCCGTGGCGGTGGGCGGCGAGCATGGGGCAGATCCCGTCCGGACTGGTGTAGGCGCCCACGATGATGTCATGAGCGGCCATCCCCTCCAGCATCGCCATCCGGGTCCTCCGCGGCAGGCAGTCGATGGCCAGCCGCAGGTCGTCGATGGTCGCTCGGCGCCGGGTTCGCATAGGGTTTGCCGCCGGAGGGACGGCGGTGTGCGCCACTGTAATCGGGTCCGTCCCGGCCCACAAGCGATGTCCTGGCGGCGAAAGGAAACTTGCGCATGAAGCTTGGAGTGAACGTTGGCTACTGGGGTCTGGGCATGGGTCCCCAGGATCAGCTGGACGTGGTGCAGGAGGCCGAGCGCCTCGGCTACGACTCGGTGTGGGCGGCCGAGGCCTACGGTTCGGACGCGGCCACGGTGCTGGCATGGCTGGCCGCGGGCACCAGCTCCATCAAGCTGGGATCGGCCATCTTCCAGATGCCGGGCCGGACCCCCGCGCTCACCGCCATGACCGCGGCCACCATCGACGAGCTCTCGGCGGGTCGCATGATCCTCGGCATCGGATCCTCCGGCCCCCAGGTGGCCGAGGGCTGGCACGGGCAGCGGTTCGGCCGCCAGCTCCAGCGCACTCGGGAGTACGTGGCCGTGGTGCGCATGGCCCTGGCCCGGGAGCGAGTCCAGTTCCAGGGTGAGACGCTGGAGCTTCCGCTCCCCGACGGACCGGGCAAGGCGCTCAAGCTCATGATCTCCCCGGTGCAGGAGCGGATCCCGATCTACCTGGCGGCCATCGGGCCCAAGAACACCGCCCTAGCGGGCGAGATCGCTGACGGCTGGCTGCCGACGTTCTTCTCCCCTGAGCACGTCGCCGACTTCCGCGCGCTCCTGGAAGAGGGCGCCGCTCGCTCAGGCCGCTCGCTGGACGGGTTTGAGATCGCGCCCACGGTTCAGGCCTACGTCTCCGACGACCGGGCCGCGGCCCGAGATCTCATGCGCCCGGTGCTGGCGCTGTACATCGGCGGAATGGGCTCGCGCCGGCAGAACTTCTACAACAACCTGGTGCAACGGTACGGCTTCCAGGCCGCCGCCCGGGAGGTCCAGGACCTGTACCTGGCGGGCAAGCGCGAGGAGGCCGGCGCCGCCCTGCCGGACGAACTGATCGACATGGTGTCGCTGTGTGGCCCCCGGGACGTCGTCCGGGACCGGATCGCCGCCTTCCGCGAGGCGGGCGTGGGCAGCCTGCTCGTCTCGCCGATGGCGTTTACCCGTGACGATCGGATCGAGCAGTTGCGCGCGGTGGCCGAGCTGGCGGCTTGAGCCGCCGGCTGCGTGTCTTCCTGGGAGCGTTCGGCCAGCCGGGCCACGCGTTTCCGATGCTCGCGCTGGGGGCCGAGCTGGCCGCCCGCGGGCACGATGTCACCTATGAGACCTGGTCGCGTTGGCGCAGCGATGTGGAGGACCACGGGATGCGGTTCACGCCGGCGCCGGAGAACGACTTCTCGGATCCGGCGGCGCCGCACGGGCCCTACGAGACGGTGCTGGGCGCGACCCGGCAGACCCGCCGGACGATCGCCGCCACCGCGCCCGACGTGGTGGTGCACGACATCCTCACCCTGGCCCCGGCGCTGGGGGCAGAGCTGGAGGGGATCCCGGTGGCCACCCTCATCCCCCATCTGTTCCCGGTGGGGCAGCCGGGGTTCCCTCCCTACGCGCTTGGCGCCCAGATGGCGCGCACCCGGGTGGGCCGGACGCTGTGGCGGGCGTTCGACCGGCCGGTGCAGGCCGGCCTGGCGCGGGGCCGTGACCAGCTCAACCTCACCCGCCGCCAGCTGGGCCTGCCGGCGGCCACCGAGTTCCACAGCGGCTTGAGCCGACGGCTGACTCTGGTCGGCACCCTGCCCCAGCTGGAGTATCCGCGGGCCTGGCCAGACTGGGCGCACGTGGTGGGACCGCTGATGTGGGAGCCGTCCTTTGGGGCCGTGGAACCGCCCCCGGGCGATGATCCGCTGGTGCTGGTCGCCCCCTCCACGGCGCAGGATCCCCAGCATCGCCTGCTGCGGGCCGCCCTGGAGGGTTTGGCCGGCGAGCCGGTCCGGGTGCTGGCCACCTGGAACCGCCGGCCGCTGCCCGGCCCGGCGCGGATCCCGGGCAACACCCGGCTGGTGGAGTGGGTCTCCTACTCGCAGACGATGCCCGGCTGCGCCCTGGTCATCTGCCACGCCGGGCACGGAACCCTGGTGCGGGCGCTGGCGTCCGGCTGCCGGGTGCTGGCCGTCCCCCATGTCGGCGACATGGCCGAGAACGCGGCCCGCGTCGACTGGGCCGGGGCCGGCGTCCGACTCCCCTGGCCGCTCCTGGGCCCCCGCACGCTCCGGCTCGCCGTGCGCCGGGCGCTCGGCCGCCCGGAGCTGGGGGCGCGCGCGCCGGGAGCTGGCCGCCTGGTCGGCCGGTCACTCCGGACCCAGGCGAGCGGCCGACCTGGTGGAGAGGCTCGCCCCCGGCGGGCACTGAGCGGGGTGACGGCGCGGCGGGCTCACCGGCCGCCGGGCGGGTTCAGGCCGCGGGCGGGCTTCAGGCCGCGGGCGGGCATTCAGGCCGCGGGCGGGTTCAGGCCGCGGGCGCGGCCGCCGGGTGCTCCCGGGCCCAGTCGATGATCCGCTGCGAGCCCTGCACCACCGTGCCGTCGTCGCCGACGAGCACGGGCACCCAGTAATTGCCGGTCAGCCGCTTGACCTCCCGCCGGCCGGGGGTCAGCTCGTTGACCACCCCGGGGAGCACACCGCCCCCGTAGGACCGGATCACCTGGGGCGCATGCCCGGCCTGACGCAGCGCCCGGTGGGCCTCGCCGCACGGATGGGCGTGCAGCGGCTTGCCCACCGTCCAGGTCCCATAGCAGACGTAGAGCTTCATCCCGGTTGCCTCACTCCGCGCCGGCGCGGGTCGACCTGCATCTGAAAAGCTCCGGGGGTGGGACTCGAACCCACAACCTAACGGTTAACAGCCGTTCGCTCTGCCGGTTGAGCTACCCCGGAATACGGTGTATGGCCGCCTGATTATTGCGTACCAGGGTTGGCCAACGACCCTCGGACAACTCTACGACAAGCGACGGCACACCGCCTCCCACCTCGGCCTGGCCCGGCCGGCCACCCGGGCCCGCCGGCGGCGGGTCTCGGGGCCTCAGCGACATATGCGGTACGTTCCTCCCAGGCTCCGGGGGCGCGGGGCGAGCGAGGCTCGCTGATCGACCGGTGGAGAGCTCAAGGCGCGCGCCGGGGGGGTCTTGGGGCCTCACTTGTCTATAGGACAAGTTAGGCCCCACAACCTCGTCGCCTCCGGTCGGCGGGGAGGTCAGTTATCGCCCGAGGCGCCGGGTCCCCAGGAGCCCGATCCGGATCCGGACGCCGGACCGGGGGTGCTCGCTGACCCGGGGCTGGGCGCGGCTCCGGAGCCGGAGCCGGAGCCGGAGCTGTCCGTAACCGACCCGCTGCTGCCCGTCCAGGCGGAGCCGGTGACGGCCGTGCTCCCGCCGCGGGTGGCGCCGTGATCACCTGATGCGCCCGTCCCCGACCCGCCGGAACCGCCCGAGCCGCCGCGAGCCGCCCGAGCCGTCCGAGCCCCCGGAGCCGGCACGCACATCCGAGCCGGAACCCGACCCGCCGGAGCCACCGGTGCGCCACCCACCGTCCTGCGCCCGGCCGTCACCGCGCGGAGCGCCTGCTCCGTCTCCGCCGCGCCGGGTGCCCGCGCCGGTCCATGTCCCCGTCCGCCTCCCGCCGCCGGTGGCCCCGCCCTCTCCTGAGCGGGTCACGGCCAGGCTCCGGCCGCGCTGGCGGCCGTCCTCGCCGCCGCCGGCGCGGCCGTCGCGGGCCCGGTGGCCGGAGGTCGGCCGCGGGGCCACCATCGCGGGCCGCACCGGCGCCGGCCGCGACGGCACCATCACCGAGCCCAGGCGGGCCACCATGAGCGACCCGCCGGCGGAGGATCCGGCGTTCACCACCACGCGGTGGGGGTCGGGCGGCGCGCCCCCGGATCCGCGTCCGTCGACGACCCGGCGGTGGTGGGCCGGCGGAGCAGACCGGTGTGCCACCAGATGTGGGGCCAGGAGGACGACTCCGCCCGCCGAGCACAGGGAGACGGCGCACGCCGCCCCCACCTGGGTCAGCGCCCCTCCCGCCAGAATGCCCTTGGCCGCCGCGCTGACCACGGCCCCACCCCCGGCCAGCCCGCCTACCGGTCCGGGCGCCAGGCCGTGCAGCGCGTGGGCATCGGCGCGAAGCGCCCGCCGGTAGGCCTGACAGGAGGCGCAGCGGCGCACGTGGCGGCGTACCACCTTGTCCTGGCGACGGCCGTCGGGCTCGGCGGCCATCGCCTGGCGCGCGGTGACACAGGGCAGCTCGGTGGCCTCCCGATGGTTGCGAACGCCAATCCGGGCCCGGGCAATCAGGCCCCGGACCGCCTCCTCGTCGCAGCCCAGCAAGGCCGCGATCTCCCCGTAGGAGTGGCCCGCCAGCTCCCGCATGAGGAGCGCCGTGCGCTGTGACTCCGGAAGCTCGCGCACCGCCGCCAGGACCAACTCCAGCTCCACTCGGACACCATCGGAGCCCGGTCCCGCGGCCACCACCTCGGTCTCGGCGCCCTTGGCCGCGCGGCCGCGGCGCCGCCGACGGGCATCGATCGCCGCGTTGCGGGCCACCCGCACCAGCCAGGGCCGCAGCTCCCGGGGGCCCTCGGCGCGGAGCGCCACCGCCAGCGAGGCGAACACCTCCTGCGCAGCATCCTCGGCGTCGTCCCGGCAGCCCAGCACGCCGATGCAGACCGCCAGGACACTGGGGCGATGACGCTCGTAGAGCACGGCGAACGCCGCCTCGTCGCCCGCGGCGAACCGCTCGGCCAAGGCGGCGTCAGACCGCAGGCGAAGCAGGCGACGCGGGACGGCCGCCAGCCGCGAGCCAGGAGCCGAGGGGGCGATCGTGCTCATGGACGCGGTACCGGCGGCCGTCCCGGGTCAGTCACAGCCTGGCGCTCACTTCCGGGTGCGCCGGCTGTGGGTGCGAGAGCTCCGGTGCCGGCCGTGGTGGTGGGCGTGCGCCTTGTGGCCGTGGCCCGTGGCCCGTGCCTTGACGCCAAACAGCGCCAGCGCCTGGGACAGCGCCCGCTGGCGCACCGAGCGGCGCAGG
This sequence comes from uncultured Solirubrobacteraceae bacterium, assembly GCA_963753235.1. Lineage (GTDB taxonomy): Bacteria > Actinomycetota > Thermoleophilia > Solirubrobacterales > Solirubrobacteraceae > Palsa-465. The sequence continues at coordinate 511,129 of CAVWBJ010000005.1, forward strand.
GAGCTGGACTTCACCGACGGCGTGGCCGCGGCCGGGAAGTCAACCAGGACCTGCAGCGGCGAGGCTTGCACCTGGGTCAGCGCCTCCCCCGCCGGTCCAATTAGGCCACCGGCCACCACGTCACCCAGCGACACATCGGTCAGGCTCCCGCCGAACAGCCCGTTGGTGGCCGACCCGCCGAGGATCATGGTGCCCGCAGATACCGTGAAGGTCATCGGGGCGGACCCGGCCGGCACCAGGCCGGTGGGCAGTGCATTGGCGACCTGCACGGTGACCGTGCCGGCGGTGGGATCGACACCGCTCACGGTCCCGACAAACGCGTACAGCTGATGCTGGGTCGGCGGTGTATGCGCGAACACGGCCACCGCCGGGGAGGCCACCAGTGTCTGGAGCGAATCCGTGGGTGAGCCGTTGAACAGGGCCACAAACCGTGAGCCGACCGGCAGGCTGGTCAGGCTGCTGTCCTGACCGTCGATCCGGAACGTGGTGGAGCCGTCGGTGGTGATGGTCACCGGCGACAGCGAGGGCGGGCCCGCGCCGAGCCAGTCAGCATGGAAGTCACCCGGCCTGCTGCCCTGGCCGGCCGGATTGCCCTGGCTGCCCTGGCCGGCCGGATTGCCCTGGCCGGCCGAATTGCCCTGGCTGCCCTGGTCCCCGCTGCCACTGCCGCCGCCACCGCCGTACCCGTGGTGCCAGCCGTCCCCCTCCCCCTGGGGCACGAACGCGTTGGCGGTGAACGACGAGGTGGAGGGATCGACCGCCGTCACCACGCCGGCCACCGCCACCACCGTCGAGGACGACTGGCCCCCGCCGCCATCGCCCCAATGTCCCCAGTCGCCCGGCCCATGCGCCTGGGCCACGCCGGCGCCGAGCGCCAGCGACAGGGCGGTAATCACGCCGATGAGAGCACGTTTCATCCGAGCCTCCGTAGGAGTTGTGCGCCGCAGGATGCGACCGAACTACTCACCTAGACGGATCATCGACACGAAAGTGCGCTTTGCATCATGGCGCAATCGAAACTGCACCGCCGGAGCACCGAAACCGGCGCCAACCCTGCCCGGCTCAGAGGGTCTGTTCCAGGCGCGCCACCACCGTGCGCATGGACTCCCGCACCACCTCCCGGTCACGGGCGAGCTGGCTGGTGCCGACTCCCTCGTGCCGGGCGCGAATGATGGCCCGGTCCAGGCGCTCCAGCTCCAGGATGAGCCGGACATGCTCCAGCCGGTCCGGCCCCGGATCCGGAACCCGGCCGGCGAGGTCCACCAGCCCGCTCATCGTCCGGGCGAAGTCGTCGTCGTCGCCCGGCAGAGCGGCGAGCGGCGTCCGCACCTGGTCGGTTAGGTGGCGCGCGGCGCGGCGCAGGGCAGAGCTGGTCAGCAGCTCGTCGATATCGATCTGCTCCAGCATCCGGGCGCCCGCCTCCGGGACCGCGATGCACAGGGCGAGGAACAGGCGCTCGGAGCGCACGGTGTGGCTGGGGCCGGGCGCAGGTGAACCGGACCCACCCCCGTCCACGGCCGTGGCGGCGCCCCCGTTGCCGTTGCCGGCTCTGGCCGAACCCCCGGCCGTCCCCGGACTGCCGGGAGGGCCTCCCCGGACGCGCCCCGGCTGGGGCGCCGACACCTCGGACGCCAGGGCCGCCGCCTGGGCGAAGGTCAGCTCCAACCGACCGGCGATCCGGCGCAGGAGATCGTCGTGCAGCACGCTCTGGCCGAGCTCGCGGATCATCGGTCGCAACTCGCCCAGCGCCCGGTCCTTGCCCTCGGCGGTGCGGGTATCCGCGCCCCGCAGGATCCGGTCGACGTTGAACACCACAAACGGCTGAGAGTCCGCCACCCGGGCCCGCAGCGCGTCCGCGCCCTCGCTCGCCACCAGGTCGGCGGGGTCGGCTCCCTCGGGCAGCGGCACCACCCGCAGCTCCAGCTTGCGCCCGGCCGCCACGGTGGCGGCGCGGAGCATCGCCTCCTGGCCGGCGCGGTCGGCGTCCAGGCACAGCTCCAGCACGGTGACCACCCGCTCCAGCTCGAGCCACCTGCTCCTCGGTGAGCGAGGTCCCCATGATCCCCACGCAGTTGTGCAGCCCAGCCTGGTGGAGCGCCAGCACGTCGGTGTAGCCCTCCACCAGGATCATCCGGCCGGCCTTGGCGGCCGCCTGGCGGGCCCGGTCGATGCCGAACAGGACCTCGCGCTTGTGGTACAGCTCGCCGTCCGAGGTGTTCAGATACTTGGCCCCGCCCTGGTTCTCACGCATCTGACGCGCGCCAAACCCGTGCACCCGGCCGCGGGCGTCGACGGCCGGGAACATGATGCGCTCCCGGAATCGGTCGTAGATGCTCCCCGGGCGGTTCTTGGACCGCTGCGCCAGCCCGACCGTGAGCAGCTCCTCGTCGGAGAAGCCCGCCCGGCGGGAGGCGAGCAGCATCCGGTCCCAGGCGCTGGCGGCATAGCCGACCCGGAACGCGCGCAGGACCGACTCCTCCAGCCCCCGGCCCAGCAGGTACTCCCGGGCCGGACCCGCCTCCCGGGCCTCCCATAGGTACCGGGCGTAGTAGGTGGCCGCGCGGTCCAGCAGGGAGAACAGCCGCTCCCGCCGCTGGCGCTGCGCCGCCGCCTGTGGGTTCTCGTCGACGGACTCCAGCTGGACACCGAACCGGCGGGCCAGCGACTCCAGCGCCCCCTTGAAGTCCAGCCCCTCGGTCTCCATGACGAAGTTGAACGGGTCGCCAGAGGCCTGGCAGCCGAAGCAGTGATACAGCTTCTCGTCGGGGCTGACGTGAAACGAGCCGGTCCGCTCGTCATGAAACGGGCAGCGGCCGAAGTAGCTGTTGACGCCGGCGCGGCGCAGCTCGGTGCGCTCGGAGACGAGCCGGACCATGTCGATGGCGTCGAGCACACGGTCGCGGGAGTCGGCGGCGTAGCGGGTCACGGGGCGGTGGGACGGGTCACGGGGCGGTGGGACGGGGTCACGGGGCGAACGACACCGGGACGTTCAACTGCTCAAACACCCGGATGCAGAACCGGTCGGTCATCCCTGCCAGGTAGTCGGTGACCCGCACCGCCAACTCCCCCGGCGGGATGGAGACGGGAATCTCCTGGGGATGGGCACAGTAGTGATCAAACAGGGAGCCGATCACCAGGTTGATCTTGGTGTGCTCCCGGGTCGCCACCGGGCCCAGGTAGACCCGTTCGAACATGAACGCCCGCAGTTGGCTCATGGCCTCGCCGACCCGCTCGCCCTGGACGATGTCTCCGGCCACCTCCGAGTGCTCCACCAGGTCATGGACCAGCATGTCGATCCGCCGCTCGCCGCTGTCGCCCAGGATGGCGATGGGACCGGCCGGCAGGTCCCCCGGGTCCAGCACGCCCGCCCGCACCGCGTCGTCGATGTCGTGATTGATGTAGGCGACCCGGTCCATCAGCCGCACGATCTTCCCCTCCAGCGTCGCCGGTGGCGCCGCGCGGCCGGAGTGGCTGAGGATGCCGTCACGCACCGGCTCGGTGAGATTGAGCCCGCGGCCGTCGCGCTCCAGCACGTCGACCACCCGCAGGGAATGCTCGTAGTGGCGAAAGCCGGTGCCGAAGCGCTCGCGCAGGCACCGATCCAGCGCGTCCTCGCCCACGTGGCCGAAGGGCGGGTGACCGAGGTCATGCCCCAGGCCGATCGCCTCGGCCAGGTCCTCGTTGAGCGCCAGCGCCCGGGCCACCGTGCGAGAGATCTGGGTGACCTCCAGGGTATGGGTGAGCCGGGTGCGGTAGTGATCGCCGCTCGGCGCCACAAACACCTGAGTCTTGTGCTTGAGGCGCCGAAACGCCTTGCTGTGAACGATCCGGTCCCGGTCGCGCTGAAACGGCGTGCGCAAACCGCACTCGGGCTCGGACACCGCCCGCCGGGCCGGATAGGACCGGGTGGCCCGCGGAGACAGCGAGCGCTCCTCGCGCGCCTGCTGGTGCCGGGCGAACGCGTCGGCCACCGGCCCTGACGGGTGCTCATAGCCGGCGGTGATCGTCTGCTCGCTCACACCCACGGATTGTGACAGCGCCTGTCGGCAAGGCGCCGGAACCGGCACGGTCACGTGACACGGTTGCCAGTTGCCAACACTCCATCTTCTTGACTAAAGTCGCCCGCAACCATGCATCTGGCCCGCCGCGCCGCCGCTGTTGCCGCCGTGATCGCCACCGCCGGACTCGCCGCGCCAGCCGCTCAGGCGTGGACGCCCGAGCCGGCCGCCTACGGGGTGGGCAGTCAGACCAACCTGGCGGTGACGATGGGCGACGGCACCGTCCTGCGCGCCAACGTCTATTACCCCACCGACCCGGCCACCGGTCAGGAGGCAACGGGCCGCTTCCCGGTCCTTCTGTCCCAGACCCCGTACGGCAAGGATCAGAGCTCGGCCGGGGGCAGCTCACAGCTGTCTGAGCTCTCCGGCCAGAGCACGTATCTCGTCCAGCGTGGCTACATCGACGTGGTGGCCGATGTCCGGGGCACCGGGGGCTCGACCGGCGAGTGGGGCCTGTTTGACCCCGTTCAGGGCACCGACGGAGCGACGCTCGTCAACTGGGCCTCCGGCCTCCCGCATTCCGACGGCGACGTCGGCCTGCTGGGGGCCTCCTACCTGGGCATCAACCAGTTTGAGACGGCGGCCGACGCCGGCTCAGCGCACGTCAAGGCCATGTTTCCCATCATCGCCGGCAACGACCTGTACCGGGACACGGCCTTCGCCGGCGGCTTCCCGGACATCGAGTTCTCCAGCGCATACCTGGCGCTCACCGGCAGCCTCAACCTCCTCATGCCGGCCGCCGAGGCCAACGCCGACTTCGCCACCGCGCTCACCGACCACGTCCACGACCTGGCCGACTTCGACGCCAGCCTGCTGACCGGGGCCGAGACGGGCGGGGACGCAGCCTATGACCAGGCCTACTGGAGCGCGCGCAACCCCGTTCAGTACATCCCCCAGATCGTCAGGGACGGGATCCCGGCGTTCCTGATCGGCGGCTGGTACGACCTGTTCCAGCGGGGCGAGCTCCTCAACTACTCCGGGTTTCAGAATGCCGCCGACGGCCGGCCGGTGCTGGCGCCGATGAGCCCCGGCCAGCCGGTGACCGCCCGCTACCAGCTGATCCAGGGGCCGTGGTACCACGTGACCGCCGGAATGGGTCTGGACTACCACGGCCTGGACCTCAACGGCCTGGAGCTGGCCTGGTTTGACCACTGGCTCAAGGGCATCGACACCGGGATCACCGAGACCAAAACGCCGCTGCACCTGGAGGACCTGGCCACCGGCGCCTACACCGACGTGGCTCGCTATCCGCTGGACCAGGCGCACCCCACCACGTACTACCTGCAGCCGAGCGGTGGTCTGGCGCCGACCCCGCCGCCGGCCACCGGGGGCAGCGACCCACTGGTGTTCACCGGCTCGCAGATTCCGTGCACCAGCTCCACCCAGCAGTGGGTGATGGGCCTGGGTCCGCTGGCGCTCTCCTACTTCGGCCTCAAGGATCCCTGCACGCAGAGCGTCAACGCCTCGCAGGCCGGACCCGGGCAACACAGCTACACCACGGCGCCGGTCACCCGGCCGACGACGCTGGCCGGACCGATCGGCGCCACCCTGTACGCCACCTCCACCACCGCTGACACCGAGTGGGTGGTCCAGCTGTCCGATGTCGCTCCCAACGGCAACGCCACCGCGCTCACCTCCGGGCTGCTGGAGGGCAACCAGCGGGCTCTCAACGCGTCGATGACATGGTACGGCGCCGACGGCCGGCCGCTGCTGCCCTATCACGCGTACACCAAGGTCACCCAGACCCCGGTGGTGCCCGGACAGGTCACCCGCTACGACGTGGAGGTGTTCCCCACGCTGGACACGCTCGCGCCCGGCCACCGTCTGCGGGTCACCATCGCCACCTCAGACTTCCCCCACGTGCTCCCCAGCGCCGTGCAGCTGCCCAACCTGGTCGGCGGTATCTACGCGCTGGAGCACTCCGGGGCGTATCGGTCCAGCGTGGAGCTGCCGCTGGTCACCGCCGGGGCCGGGGCGCTGCCCCGTACGGGGTCAAAGCCGCTGGGCTGCCCGGCCGCCACCGGCTCCCTGCGCGGCGCCACCCTCGGACCCCTGCGGCTCGGAATCACGCGCGTCCGGGCCCGGCGCGCCTTCATCCGCAGCTCGGCCCGCGGGCACCGGTACATGGTGTTCTACTGCCTGACCCCCACCGGGATCCGCGCCGGGTTCCCCTCGCCTCGGCTCCTGGCCCTGCTGCCCCGCGCCCAGCACCGCCGGGCCCGGGGGACGGTCGTACTGGCGCTGACCTCCAACCGCCACTTCGCCCTGCGCGGGGTGCGACCGGGAGCCCGGCTGGGCTCGGTGGCCCGCCGGCTGCGAGTCGGACAGCCGTTTCTCGTCGGCCGCAACCGCTGGTATCTCACGCCCGGCAGGCGGGCCCGCGGCCTGCTCAAGGTCCAGCACGGGCGGATCGAGGAGATCGGTATCGCCCAGGCCCGGTTCCTGAGCACCCGGGCAGCCGCCCGGACGTTCCTGCGCGGGTTCTCCTAGACGGTCCTCAGGCGGCCAGCAGCGGCCGCAGCCGGACGTGGGCGTGGTGCTCGGCGGTCTCACCGATCGCTCGCTCCACCTGGCGCAGGACGATGTCCCCAGCCCCCGGCGCCCGGGCCAGCGGCGAGCCGAGCGCCTCCACCAGGAACTCGTAGGCGACCTCGGAGAGCGGAAACGATCCGGCCTCGCAGGCGGTGCAGACGACGCCGCCGGCGGCCCCGGAGAACCCGCGCAGGTGCTCGGTCTCGCCGCAGACGGCGCAGGCGGCCAGCTGGGGCACGATCCCCGCCGCCAGCAGGAGCTTGAGCCGGAAGGCCAGCCCGGTCTCCGGCCGGGCGTGCGCCACGTCGGCGTCGAGCAGGGCCAGGGTGTTGAGCAGCAGGCCGAACACCTCGGGGTGCGGGTCGGAGGTCTCAAACAGCCGGGCCACCGCGTCGCAGGCGCGGGCGGCGGCGTCCAGGGCGGCGGCATGCTCACGCAGGGAGCGATGGACGGCGACGGTGTCCACGGCGGTCACCGTGAGCAGGTCGCTGCGGCCCTGATGCAGGACCGCCCGCACGTGCATGAACGGCTCCAGCCGGGCGCCAAAGCGGCTGCGCGCCCGCCGGGCTCCCTTGGCGATGGCGCTCATCCTGCCCTGATCTGGGGTATAGAGATGAAGAATCCGGTCGGCCTCGCCGTAGCGGATGGAGCGCAGCACGACCGCCTCGGCCCTCACCGGTCCGGGCATCTGTCCCTCACGCTATATTTTCTGAAGTTATGAAGCCGATCACCGTTTACACCACTGACCATTGTCCTTACTGCTCCAGCGCCAAGACGCTTCTGGCCAAGCGCTCCATCGAGTACGAAGAGATCAATCTGGCACGTGACCCGGACGGCCGGGCCAAGCTGGCGGAGCTGACCGGGATGATCACCTTCCCCCAGATCGTGATCGACGGAGAGACCCTGGGGGGCTTTCAGGAGCTGCTCGCCGCCGACCGCGCCGGTCGGCTGCCGGAACTGCTGGCGGCCTGACCGGCCGCCGCTGAGCCGGCGGCGCCCGAACGTCGCCGCCGTCGCGGGCGCGGCTGGCAGCGCTCGCACACGTAGGTTCCGCGCCCGCCGACCACCAGCTTGCGGATGGGCGTGCCGCACACCGGGCAGGGCTCGCCCTCGCGCTGGTGGACGGCGAACCGGTCCTGAAACGAGCCCTGGGCGCCGTCGACATGGCGGAAGTCATCGATGGTGGCGCCCTTGGCGTCGATGCCGGCGGCCAGCGCATACTCGACGGCCTCATGCAGCGCCTCCAGCTGCCGGCGGGTGAGAGTCCCGGTGGCCCGCAGCGGGTGGATCCGGGCCCGGAACAGCGCCTCGTCGGCATAGATGTTGCCCACCCCGGCGATCCGCCGTTGGTCGAGCACAAACGCCTTGATCGGCGCGCTGCGCCCGCGGGCCGCAGCCTGCAGGTAGGCGCTGGTGAACGCCGGGGTCAGGGGCTCGGGCCCTAGCCGCTCGCCGAGGTAGGCGTCACGGGCGGGGGTCCCGATCAGGAGATGGCCGGTGCCGAACCGGCGCGGATCGTTGTAGGCGAGGCGGTGGCCCCCGTCCAGGGTGAAGCGCACCCGGGTGTGCGGTGGGTCGGCCGGCGGGTCGAACAGGAGCGCCCCGGTCATCCGCAGGTGCACCAGCAGGAACCGCTCCCCGGTCAGGCGCCACACCAGGTACTTGCCGGAGCGGCCGACCTCCTCCACCACCCGCCCGCGCAGGTCGTCCTCCACCGCCCGCGGCGGCGCCGGTCGCGTCCAGCGCGGATCCAGGATCTCGACGCCCAACAGCGTGCGCCCCTCCAGGTGGGGCGCCAGCTGACGGCGGATCGTCTCCACTTCCGGCAGTTCCGGCACCGCCCCATTAAAGCCGCGTCAGCCGGGAAGCAGCTCATCGGCCAGGAGGTCCATCAGGAGGCCGTCGCGCCGGGTGCCGTCCGGGGTCCGCTCGTACTGGCGCAGGACGCCGACGGGCCGGAACCCGACCGCCTCATAGCAGCGAATCGCCGGCCCGTTGCCCACCGCGGGATCGATGGTGAAGCGGTGATGGCCGCGCCCGGCGAAGTGGGTGACGGCCAGCCGGAGGGCCTCGCGGCCGAACCTCTGCCCGCGGGCACCGGATCCCAGGGCAATGTCAAAGGCCACGCTGGGAAAGCGCTCGTCGTCCTCCTCGTTCACCTGCAGCCAGCCGACGACCCTCCCCGCCCGGCACACCGACCAGCAGGGCACCTCCTCCAGCTCCCGGCGGACGGCGGACGGGTCATGGTCGCCCCACCAGCGGCGGACCTCCGGCTCGGCCAGGATGGCCACCAGCGCCGGGATGTCCTCGCCCCGGGCCGGGCGGAGGGTGAGGCGGTCGCCGGTGAGCACCGGAAGCTGCGCAGGCGGGTGCGGCGGAGAGGGCGCCCGGGAGCTCACCCGCCGATTGTGCCAGTCAGTCCTCGCCGTCCCAGTAATCGGCGACTCGCTCCACGCGGGCGATGACGTCCAGGCCCCAGAAGGCGATCTTGCCCGAGCGCGGGTAGAAGCACATGTCGCCGGCCTCCCGGGTGCCGTAGGCGAGGAACGTCAGCCCGGTCTCGGCCTCCGCGCGCAACGCGTGCGCCACGCCCGTCCCGGGCGGACGGGTGATCACATGGCCGGCGGCCACCGGGGTCTCCTCGTCGCCCAGGACGAGGACGCCGGCCCCGTCCAGCACCACAAAGATCTCCTCCTCCAGCGAGTGGCAATGCTCAGGGGTGGCGAAATGGCCCGGGTCGACGACGACGTGCTGCAGGCCGGCCCGCCGCGAGCCCACCGCCCGTCCCAGGTTGCGCCGCACCCGCGCCACCCGCGGGCGGTCGACGCGCTCGGCCTCAACATCAGCCAGGTTGACGATCGTCCCCGGCCGCTTCCGCGGCTGCCCCAGCCCCGGCGGACCCAGCTCGGCCTCTCGGACGTGCTGGAGCGGCGTCCCATCGGCGGGCGGTGGAATCGACTCCACGCCGCGCCGGCCGAGCATCGACAGGCCGAGCCGGGGCAGCTGGAGGGTCTCGTCGTACTCCCGGGTGCCGAAGGCGAGCACGTCAAGGGCCGTCTCGGCGTGCAGGGTGTGCCCGCCGCGGCGGGGGTGGTAGACGAGGCAGTCGCCGGCGCCGATGGGGGCGGCGGACCCGTCGTGCCAGGACCAGCCGGTGCCGGCCAGGACGTAGAAGATCTCCTCGGAGCGCCCATGATCATGGACCGGGGTGGACCAGCCGCCGGGCGGCAGCTGGATCCGCCGCACGCCCACGCCGGTGGCGCCCGCGGCCTCCCCCAGCGCCGTCCACCGGCCGCGGAGGTGACCGAGGTCGTACTCCCGCGCCGGCGCCTGATCGAAGTGGGTGATGCCCACGGCTAGCTGCCGTTGATCTGGGCTCGCGGGTGGGCGTCGAAGTAGACGTCGCGCAGACGCTCAGCCGACAGATGGGTGTAGATCTGGGTGGTCCCGATGTCGGCGTGGCCGAGCATCTCCTGGAGCGAGCGCAGATCACAACCACCGGCCAGCAGGTGGGTGGCGAACGTGTGGCGCAGCGTGTGGGGGCTCATCCGGCTGGCCAGGCCGGCGGTGCGGGCATGGCCCTGGACGATGCGATACAGACCCTGGCGGGACAGGCCGGTGCCGCGGAGGTTGACGAACACGTGCGGCTCGTCGCGCAGGCCCACCAGCGCAGGCCGGGCGCGGGTCAGGTAGGCCTCCAGGGTGGCGATCGCCTTGCTGCCGATCGGCACCAGCCGCTCCTTGGAGCCCTTGCCCCGGGCCCGGAGCATCCCGGCCTCCAGGTCAAGCTCGGACAGCTCCAGGGTGATGGCCTCCGAGGCGCGCAGGCCGCAGGCGTACATCGTCTCCAGGAGCGCGCGGTCACGCAGGGCGGCCGGCGAGGTGCCGGTCGGCTGGGCCAGCAGCCGGTTGACCTCGTCGCGGCTCAGGACCTTGGGCAATCGGCCGCGGGACCGGGGCGGCCGCAGCTCGGTCGTCGGGTCATAGTCGATGATCTGCTCGCGGCGCAGATGGCGGTAGAAGGAGCGCAGGCAGGCGATCTTGCGCTGCAGCGTCGCCGGGGCCAGCGGGCGACGCGCGGCGGTGCCGTCGGCCAGCTCGGAGACGAATGCGGCCAGGTCCCCGGGCGTCACCTCCAGGGGATCGCGCCCCCGCGCGGTCAGGAACAGCCCATACTGCTGCAGGTCTGACCGGTAGGCCTCCAGCGTGTTGCGGGACAGCCCGCGTTCCAGCTCCAGCGCCGCCAGGAACTCAAGCGTGAGGTCGGTGAGCCGGCGCTGGATGGGCGATGCCGCGGCGATGGCCATCTTGCTCGTACTTCGCGCCCGGCGCGGGCGTCTCCTCCGCCTGGTCGGATTCGTTCAGGTCAGCGGGCGGCCCGGCGGTTCTGGAGCCAGAGCAGCGCGATCAGGGTCTTGGAGTCCTCGCACTCGGCGAGCGCCTGGTCCAGCCGATCCAGCGGCCAGGGCACCACCTCAATCCGCTCGTCCTCGTCGGCCTCGGCGGGCTCGTCCAGGTCAGCCAGATCGGTGGCTTCAAACAGCCAGACCCGTTCGTCGCTGAACCCGGGGCTGGTGGAGAAGGCCTTGATCTCCCGCCAGGTGCCGGCGGTCTTGGCGATCTCCTCGGCCAGCTCCCGCTGGGCACAGGCGAGCGGTTCCTCACCGGGGACGTCGAGCTTGCCCGCCGGGATCTCCAGCGAGGCCGTCATCCCGGCGGCCTCCCGGGGCTGGCGGGTGAGCCAGACGTGCTCTCGGTCATGGGCGAGCATCCCCACCGCTCCGGGGTGCCAGACCTTGTCGCGGGCCACCACCGCGCCGTCGCCATGGCGGAAATGCTGCACGCCGGCATTGATGATCTTTCCGTGCCACATGACCTCGGAGCCGATGAGCTCAAACCCGCTCATGCCTGGGCTCCGGAACCGGCGGAGGTGCCGGAGGCGCCCGCCACACCCCCGCCGGTCAACTCGGCCGCGGCCTCGTCGACGAGCGTGAGCGCGATGTCCAGCATGTCCTCCAGCGACTGCGCGCTGATGCGCTCCGTGGGCTCATGGTTGTGCTCGGTGCCGTCGGCCAGGCAGATGCAGGGGAAGCCGGCGGCCTCAAACGAATTGGCGTCGGTCGCCCCGCCGGTGGTGATCCGCCGGGGTTCATAGCCGCAGGCCCGCAGGGCCCGCTCGGCCACCACCAGCTGGGGGGCGCTGGGCCGGGTGCGGAAGCCGGAGAACATCCGCTCCATGGTCACGTCCAGGTCGCATTCGCCTGCGTTGGCCGCGTCCTGAAGGTGGTCGACGAGCTCGGTGGCCACCGCGGCGGCCCGGTCGGCGTCCAGACACCGCACCTCGGCCTCCAGGCGACAGCGTTCCGGGACGACGTTGATGGCACTCCCGCCCTTGATCATGCCCACGTTGGCCGTCGTCTCGGCGTCCAGGCGGCCCAGCTCCATGGCGGCCACCGCGCGGGCGGCGGCGGCGATGGCGCTGCGGCCGGCCTCCGGCCGCACTCCGGCATGGGCGGCCCGGCCGTGGAAGTCGGCCTGGATCCGGTAGTGGGTGGGAGAGGCGATGACCACCTCGCCGATCGGTGTGGCGTGATCGAACACGTAGCCGAACGCGCTGGTCAGCTTGGTCACGTCAAACGCCTCTGACCCGGCGACCGAGATCTCCTCACACACCGTGAACAGGATCTCGATCCCCACCGGCGGGGGTTGGCCCCCGCGCGCAAACCGGCGGGCGAGCTCCAGGATCACCGCCACCGCCGACTTGTTGTCGGCACCGAGGATCCCCGGGTGGGCGTTCTCCCAGGCGCCGTCCACGAGCACCGGCTCCACCTCGGCGGCCAGCGGCACCGTGTCCATGTGGGCGCACAGAAGGATGCTGGCCGGGCCGGCGCCGGGAATGCGGGCCAGCAGGTTCCCGGCGTCAGAGCCCACCACCGGCCCGCTCTCGTCCTCCTCCACGGCCAGGCCCATCCGGCGCAGCTCGTCGGTCAGCCAATCGGCGCAGGCCCGCTCCTGCCGAGACGGGCTGGGGATCCGGCAGAGGGCGGCGAACGTCTGATGCAGGCGCTCGCGCTCTGCCGGCGTGGCCCGGCTCATGCGTGGGCGGGGACGACGGCCGGCGCGGGAGCGGCCCCGCGCGGCGGGGCGATGGCGCGCGCGGGAGCGATGGCGCGCGGCGGACCGAGAGCGCGCGGGGGGACGGGGGCGCGGGCGGGCCGGTTCACGATTCGGCGCCGCGCGAGGCACCCACGCCCCGCTCGTCGCCGGCGCCGTCGTCGGCGCGCTCCCGCGCAGCCACCACCTCGGCGGGCGGTCCAGCACTCTGAGCGCGCGGCGTGGTCGGTGCGGCCGCGCCGCGGGTGGCCTCGGCCCGCGTGAGGGCGGCTCCCACAAACTCCCGGAACAGCGGGGCCGGACGCTCTGGCCGGGACTTGAACTCCGGGTGGTACTGGGAGGCGACGAAGAACGGGTGATCGTCGGCCGACAGCTCGACGGCCTCCACCAGGCGCTCATCCGGCGAGGTGCCGGAGCAGACCAGGCCGGCGTTCTCCAGCCGCCGGCGGAGGTGGTTGTTGACCTCGTAGCGATGGCGGTGGCGCTCGTAGACGACGGCCTCGCCGTACAGCTCCCGGATGCGGGTGCCGTCATGGAGCTTGACCGGGTCAGCGCCCAGGCGCATCGTCCCGCCCATGTCGGCGATCTCCTTCTGCTCCGGCAGCAGGTCGATGACCGGATACGGGGTCTCCAGATCCATCTCGGTGGAGTTGGCGCCGTCCATCTCGGCGACGTGACGGGCGAACTCGCTGACGGCTACGTGCATACCCAGGCAGATGCCCAGGTACGGGATGCGCGCCTCCCGGGCGATCCGAGCGGCGCTGATCTTGCCCTCCCAGCCCCGGCCGCCGAAGCCGCCGGGGATGAGGATCCCGTCGGCTTCACCCAGCCGCCGCGCCACCTCGGGATCGCCGACGGTCTCGGAGTCGACCCAGTCGACCTCCACCACGGCGTCGTGATGGACGCCGGCATGGCGCAGGGCCTCGGCCACCGACAGATAGGCGTCCTCCAGCTGCACGTACTTGCCGACGAGGGCGATCCGGGTGTGCCGGCGCGCCGCGCTGGCCCGGCGGGTGATCGCCTCCCAGCCGCTCAGGTCCGGTTCGGAGGCCTGGAGGCCGAAGTGCTCAGACAGGATGAACTCGTCGACGCCCTGGTTGTTGAACACCAGGGGGATCCGGTAGACGTCATCGACGTCATAGGCGGAGACGATGGCCTCCACGGGCAGGCTGGCGAACAGCGCGATCTTGGCCCGGATGTCGACCGAGAGCTCGGCCTCGGACCGGCACACCACCATGTCCGGGGCGATACCGATGCGCCGCAGCTCGTTGACCGAATGCTGGGTGGGCTTGGTCTTGAGCTCCCCGGCGTGACCGATGTAGGGCACCAGCGTTAGGTGGATGAACATGCAGCGCCGACGGCCGACGTCGACGGGGAACTGGCGGATCGCCTCCAGGAACGGGAGTGACTCGATGTCGCCGACCGTCCCGCCGATCTCGGTGACGACGAAGTCGACATCGCTGGAGTCGGCCATCAGCTTGATCCGCTGCTTGATCTCATTGGTGATGTGGGGGACGACCTGGACGGTGGCGCCCAGATAGTCGCCGCGGCGCTCCCGCCGGATCACCGTGTTGTAGATCCCGCCGGCGGTGACGTTTGAGGCGCGGCTGGTGTTGGCGTCGGTGAAGCGCTCGTAATGGCCGAGGTCCAGGTCGGTCTCGGCGCCGTCCTCGGTGACGAACACCTCGCCGTGCTGATACGGCGACATCGTCCCGGGGTCGACGTTGATGTAGGGGTCGAACTTCTGCAGCTGGACCGAGAGGCCGCGGGAGACGAGGAGCCGCCCGATCGACGCCGCGGCGATGCCCTTGCCCAGCGAGGAGACAACCCCGCCCGTGATGAAGATGAACCGCGTCTCGCCCTGTGACATCGACTGCATCCGAGTCTACCGAGGCCTCCGGCGGCCACCGCCGGCCGGGCCCGGTTTGTCCGCTCGCTCCGAAGGAATCCGGTTCATGCCGCCTTCAGGAGCTCCCGGGCGTGCTCGCTGGCCGCCCGGTCCTGAGCGCCCCCGCCGAGCATCCGCACCAGCTCGCCGACCACGTCATCCCCCTCCAGCGCGGTCACGGTGGTGGTCGCCGGCTGGGTCCCCGCGTCCTTGACGATGGTGAAGTGCCGATCGGCGAGCGCGGCCACCTGGGGCAGGTGGGTGATGCACAGCAGCTGCCGGCCCTGGGCCAGGGCCCGCAGGCGCTCCCCCACGGCGCGGGCGGTGAGGCCGCCGATCCCGGCGTCGATTTCGTCGAACACCAGCAGCGAGCCGGTGCCCCCGCCCCCGTCCGGGGCGCCGTGGGCGACGCTGAGCAGCGCGAGCATGACCCGGGAGAGCTCGCCGCCGGAGGCCACCTCCCGCAGCGGCCCCATCGGTCCGCCGGCATTGGGCGCGATCAGCATCTCAATCGCGTCCGCCCCTCGCGGCCCGCAGCCGCCGGCCCGGGGCGAGAGCTCGATCTCAAACCGGGCCTCGGCCATGGCCAGCTCGGCCAGCCGCTCGCGCACGCCGGCCGCCAGCCGGGGGGCCGCCTTGCGCCGGGCTCGGCTCAGCCGCTGAGCGATCCGGTCCCGGCCGGCCCGGGCCTGCACCAGTTCGGCCTCCAACGCCTCCAGGGAGCTGTCGGCGTTGTCCAGCTCCTCCCGCCGGGCCCGGCAGCGATCGGCATGGGCGAGGACGTCGGCGATGGTGCCGCCGTGCTTGCGCTCCAGGCGGGCGAGCAGGGCGAGCCGATCCTCAATCTCCTCCAGCCGGCCGGGGCCGCCGGCGTCGCCGGCCTCCAGATCAAGCAGGTAGGACCGCAGCTCCCCGGCGACATCCTCGGCCTCATAGCGCAGGGTCTCGGCCCGCTCGGCCAGCGGCTTCAGCCCGGGGTCCATCCCCGCCGCCTGCTCCAGCGCCGCCGCCGTCTCGGCCAGGAGCTCGGCCGCCCCGCCGCCCTCCGAGCCGGTGCCGCTCAGACCGGCGATGCCGGTGGCCGCCGCTGCGCCCAGTGCCTCCTGATGGCGGAGGCGGTCGCGTTCGGCGGCGAGCGCCGCCTGCTCGCCCTCGCTCGGCGCGGCGGCCTCGATCTCCTCCAGCTCAAAGGTGAGCAGGTCCAGCTCCCGGTCCCGGGCCCCGGCCAGATCCCGCAGCTCATCGGCCCGCTGCTCCAGCTCCCGGACCCGGTCATGAGCGGTGCGCAGCTTCTCCCGCTGGGCCAGCTGATCGGCTCCGCAGTAGGCGTCAAGCACCTCCAGCTGAGCGGTGGAGAGCATCAGCTGGCGATGCTCGTGCTGGCCGTAGAACGACAGCAGCTGGCCGCCGAGGTCCTGGAGGTCGGCCTGGGTGGCGGATCGCCCGCAGACATAGGCGCGGGTCCGCCCGTCAGGCCACACCCGCCGGGCCAGGACGATCTCCTCGGCCCCGGTCGGCAACCGGTCTGATCCGGCCAGGGCGGGCGGGAGGGCAAACACGCCCTCCACGTAGGCCTCGGCGGCCCCGGGTCGCACGATTCCGCGCCGCGCCCGGCCGCCGAGCAGGAGATCCAGGGCGTGGGCGAGCAGCGTCTTGCCCGCCCCGGTCTCCCCGGTGAGCAGATTGAGCCCGGGCGCGAGCCGGAGCTCGGCCCGTTCCATCAGCAGCAGGTTCTCGACACGCAGCTCGTAGAGCACCGCCACGGTCTACCAGGTGACCCTGACAGATCGCTGGGGTGGCGGTCGGCCGGAAGCAACCGGGGCGCAGCCACCCACGGTGCCGGCCGCGGCTCAGCTACTGGGGCGCCACCCGGTCCCGGGGGTTGAGCCTGGCCACGTAGGGCACCGGGCGACTGGTGCACGGGCCACCCCGGGGCATGATGGTGCCGGCGATGGTGGTGGCGTTGCGCACCACTCCGGTCACCGCCACCCGCAGCGTGATCGGCTTGGCCACGCTGCCCAGGATGCTGACGTGATGCGCGGTGGCGGTCACCGAGAAGCGGTAGCGGCCGTGCGAGAGGCGCAGCGTGGCACCCGGAAAGGTGAACAGCGCGAACGGAGTCTGAGACCGCGGGAGGGTCGAGCTGCGCTTCGCCCGCCGGCACGGGACCGTCCCGGTGGACAGCGCGTACTGCGAGCCGATGGGAGGATTCAGCGGCCCGGCGAGGAGCTGGCGCGGGTTGCGGACGCTGACGATCAGGGTCAGGTTGGCGCCCTTGGCCACGGGGCGGCCGACGTCATAGGCCTTGCCCGGCTGGGGCAGCACCGCGGCGGCCAGCGCCACCCCGGCCACCACCAGCCCCGTGCACAGCGCTGCGGGCAGCGCATGGCGAAGCATCCTCCACGGCATCCCGGTCCCCCTATTCGTCATACGGCCCTCGGTCGGTGCCGGCCAATATATGGCGTCCCCCGCAGCCGGTCAAAGCGGCCTAACCCCGGGGCAACTCAACCGGGGGGTGAGAACCGTTTGACCCCCGCGGACCGCGGGAACGCCTGAAGAAATGGAGGCGAACCCAGAGGAGCCACTGTGGCCTACAAACTTGAACTGGATGAAGCTGTCGGCACCGGTCTGCGGCGCGCCGCTGAAGAGCAGCTTGACCGCGCCATCCGTGAACTGAGCGACCGCATCGGCGACGACCCGGTCGACGCCGTGCACACCGCGCGCAAGGCGGTCAAGAAGGAACGATCGCTGCTGCGCCTGGCCCGGGGCGCGATGCCGGCCAAACAGCGCCGCCGGGAGAACGCGGCCCTGCGCGCCGCGGCCCGCGGCCTGTCGACGGCGCGCGACTCCGAGGTCATGCTGACCACCATCGACGACCTCTCCCACCGCTATGCCGGCCAGCTGCCGGAGACGACCTTCCAGGAGATCCGCGTCCAGCTTGAGCAGGAGCGCGACGAGCAGCGCCGCCAGCTGGTCGGCTCGGCGCTGGGGACGCACGCCGTCCAGGAGCTCGGCGCCGTCCGGCTGCGCGTCGAGGATTGGGAGCTGGCCCGGGACGGCTGGCGGGCAATCGAGCCCGGGCTGGGCCGCGCCTATCGGGACGGCCGACGCGCCTTGGCCCGCGCCCGTCAGCGGCGCTCCAGCGCGGCCCTGCACGCCGCCCGCAAGAGGGTCAAGGACCTGTGGTATCAGGAGCGACTGCTGGGGCCGGCCGGCGGGCCCGCGGTGGCCGGGCATGCCCGGGACGCTCACCGCCTGGCCGACCTGCTCGGCGACGACCATGACCTGGCCGTCCTGCGCCAGGCGCTCACCCAGGGCCGCATCAACGCCGCCGTCGACCTCGACGCGGTGGTGGCGCTCATCGATCATCGGCGCCGCGAGCTCCAGCGCCGGGCCTTCGCCCTCGGCGACCGGCTCTATGCCGAGAAGCCGGCCGCGTTCCTGCGGCGGATGCGCGCCGCCTGGAAGGCCGGTCGGCGACTGGCCGCTGCGCGGGCCGAGGAGGATCCCCGGGAGCTGGCCGCGGCCACCCGGGTGCCGCACGCGGCCTGACCCTACAGCGGCGTGGCCAGACGGCCGAACTTCTGGCGCAGCCGCTGGTAGAAGGTGGTGCCGGGAATCTGGGCCAGCGCTCCCTGGTCCAGGATGAACCGCGCCTCCAACCGGTCGCCGGCCTCGATGACCCCAATCGGCCGGCCGTCGATGGCAACGTCGACCGGCTCCTCCCGGCTGCGATTGTTGATGGCCAGGAGATCGGCGGGGGCCACCACCAGCGTGCGAGCGGTCAGCGAGTGGGGGGCGATGAACGACACGACGTACCCGTGTACCCCCCAGGCCATGACCGGGCCGCCATTGGCCAGGTTGTAGCCGGTGGAACCGGCCGGCGTCGACACCACCAGACCGTCGCAGCGCACCCGGCCGATCTCGTCGCGGCCGACCGAGTAGGCCAGGTCGGCCACCCGCTTGCCCGGCTGGCGGTGAATGGAGATGTCGTTGATGGCCAACGCCCGGGTGCCCGCACCGGAGATCTCGATGGCGGGCAGCGAGAGGACCTCAAAGTCGCCGGCCAGCGCGCGCAGGACCCCGGCTCCGGCCTCCTCGCGATCGACGGTGGCCAGAAAGCCCATCTCGCCGAAGTTGATGCCGAACACGGGAACGCCGGTGCCGGCGTAGCGGCGCAGCGCGTTCAGGATCGTCCCGTCGCCTCCCAGGGCAAAGCACAGGTCGACGTCGACGTGAAGGAGCGCGTCGCGCTCGACGAACGGATCGTCGGGCAGCGTGTGCTTGGCCGTCTCCTCCGGGTCAAAACGCAGCCTGACCCCGGCCTGGCGGGCCATCTCAATCAGCATCATGACCGCGGGCTCGGTCTCGGCCGGGCGGCGGTGGGTGGCCACGGTGGCCGTGGTGATCCGCCTCACGGCTCCGCCTCGGCCAGCTCCGCCTCGGCCACCGCCCGCTCCAGGTCAGCCACCCCCGGGCCGCGTCCGGCCTCGGCGAGCCAGATGAATGTCTCCCGGTTGCCCTTGGGGCCGGGCAGGCCTGAGCTGGCATAGCCGAGGACGGCCGCCCCCAGCGCGGTCGCCGCTTCTCCGACCGAGACGAGCGCGGCCCGGCGCAGCGCCGGGTCGCGGACGACGCCCCCCTTCCCCACCCCGGACCGCCCCACCTCAAACTGCGGCTTGATCATCGCCAGGCAGTCGAACCGGGCGGCGACGCACCCCAGCACCGCCGGCAGCACCTTCGTCACCGAGATGAACGAGACGTCGACCACCGTCAGGTCCGGGGCATAGGGCAGCTGATCAGGCGTCAGCGTCCGGGCGTTGCTGCGCTCCACCACGGTCACCCGGGGGTCCGAGCGCAGGCTCCAGTCGATCTGGCCGTAGGCGACGTCGACGGCGATCACATGCTCGGCCCCGCGCTGGAGCAGGCAGTCGGTGAAACCCCCCGTGGAGGCGCCGACATCCAGCCCCCGGCGCCCGGCCACCGCCAGCCCCAGCGCATCCAGGGCGTTGGCGAGCTTGATTCCCCCGCGGGAGACGTAGGCAGGAGTGACGGCCAGCTCCAGCTCCACATCTGCGGAGACCATCTGTCCCGGTTTGTCGGCGCGGCGGCGCTCGGGCAGCAGGAGCACCTCGCCGGCCAGCACCGATGCGGCCGCCCGGCTGCGCGACGGGAACATCCCCCGCTCGGACAGCAGTTGATCAAGCCGGACACGCTTCATCGCAGCCGGGAACGGTACGGGATCGAATGCACTGCGCTCGCTGATCCGCGAGCGCGCCGTCACCTCAGGCGACGGTGCTGGGCTCCGTCACCGCCGCCTCGACCCGCTCGGCGATCCGCTGACCGGTGAACCCGACCTCCTCATGCAGGAGCTTGGGAGCGCCGTGGGTGACGTAGCGGTCCGGCAGGCCGACGCGCAGGATCCGCGTGCCGCCCATCCCAATGCCCGCGTCCGACAGGGTCTCCCAGACGGCCGAGCCAAACCCGCCGGCCAGGACGCCCTCCTCCACGGTCACCAGCAGATCATGCTCGGCGGCCAGCTGCGCGGCCAGGCCGGCGTCGATCGGCTTGGCAAACCGGGCGTCGGCGACCGTCACCGCAATCCCGTGCTCGGCCAGGATGTCGGCCGCATCCAGCGCCTTGGCCACGCCGCTGCCGTAGCCGAGCAGCGCCACCCGACGCCCGCGGGAATCGCCGGCCTCGCGCAGGATCTCGCCGGTGCCGATCTCCAGGACCTCGGGACGCTGGGGCAGCGGAACCCCCACCCCGGAGCCGCGCGGATAACGCAGCGCCACCGGGCCGTCGTCGTAGGAGAGCGCGGTGTGGAGCATGTGGACGAGCATGGCCTCGTCCCGGGGGGCCATGAGCACGATGTTCGGCAGGCACCGCAGGTAGGCGATGTCAAACGCACCGTGGTGGGTGGGGCCGTCATCGCCGACCAGCCCGGCGCGGTCCATGGCGAACACGACGTTGAGCTTCTGCAGGCAGACGTCGTGGACGATCTGGTCGTAGGCGCGCTGCAGGAACGTGGAGTAGATGGCCGCCACCGGCTTGCACCCCTGCAGGGCGAGGCCGGAGGCGAACAGGATCGCCTGCTGCTCGGCGATGCCGACGTCGTAGTAGCGATCGGGCAGCTCGCGCTGGAGGATGTTGAGGCCGGTGCCGGAGTTCATGGCCGCCGTGATGGCGATCACCCGGTCGTCCCGCCGGGCCTCGGCCACCAGCGCGTCGCCGAACACCTGGGTATACGCGGGCGGAGCCGGCGTGGCCGGCGTGGCCGACGGAGCCACCTTGGCCGGCGCGCCGTTGGCGATCGACTTCGGCTTGGCCGCATGCCACTTCTCCATGCCCTCCAGGCCGCCCTCCTCGGCCGGGGCAAATCCCTTGCCCTTCACGGTGGCGGCGTGGACGACCACCGGGCGCTGAGCGGCCAGGGCCTCGCGCAGGGCCTGGCGCAGAGCGCGGACGTCGTGGCCGTCGATGACCCCCATGTAGGCGAAGTCCAGCTCCTCCCACAGCAGGCCGGGCGCCCAGAACGCCTTGATCGACTCCTTGACGTGCGGGCCGAGTCGCTCAAAGGCGGCGCCGATCCCGGCGGGAAGCTTGGTCAGGCCGCCCTCCAGGTCCTCACGGGCGTGCCACAGCTTCGGGTTGAGCCGGACGCGGTTGAAGTACCGGGACAGGGCGCCCACGTTGGGGGCGATCGACATTCCGTTGTCGTTGAGCAGCACCACAATCGGCGTGCCCTCTCCCCCGGCCTGATGGATGGCCTCAAAGGCCACGCCGCCGGTCAGGGCGCCGTCGCCGACGACCGCCACCACCTTGCCGTCCTCGCCGTGCCCGCGGCGCATGGCCTCCTTGATCCCCACGGCGTAGCCGATGGCGGTGGAGGCATGGCCGGCGCCCATGATGTCGTGCTCGGACTCCGGGATGGAGCAGAACGGGGCCAGCCCGTCGTACTTGCGAATCGTCGACAGCTGATCCCGGCGGCCGGTGAGGATCTTGTGGGGGTAGGCCTGATGGCCGACGTCCCAGAGGATCTTGTCCCGCGGGGAATCGAGCAGCGAGTGCAGGGCCACGGCGATCTCGCACGTGCCCAGGTTGGCGCCGAAGTGGCCGCCGATCTCACCCACGGTGTCGATGATGTGTTCACGCACCTCCTGGGCGACCAGCTGGAGCTCCTCGTCGCTCAGCACGTGGAGGTCCTGGGGGCCGTTGATGCGTTGCAAAAGGTCGTGTGGCACGGGGTCAGACACTAGCTAGTAGCTCCGGTTGGCAATGAAATCCGTGATCTGGCCCAGCTCGGTGCTCCGGCTGGGGGCGGCCAGGGTGAGCGCGGCTCGCGCCCGCGCCTGCGACTCCCGGGCGAGCTGTTTGGCCCCGTCCAGGCCGAACTCGGTCACGTAGGTGCGCTTACCCAGGCGCTCGTCCTGGCCCCGCTGCTTGCCTAGCGTCTCCTCGGACCCGGTCACGTCGAGGATGTCATCGACGATCTGAAACAGCACACCCAGCTCACCGGCAAACGCCCGGAAGGCATCGTGGACGGCGGAGGGAAGATCTCCGCCGAGGAGCAAAACGCATTCGATGCTGGCGCCGATCAATCGACCGGTTTTCAGCTCATGGAGGCGGCGGAGTCCGGCGGCGTTGTCCGGGGCGGTGCCGGCGACATCGATGTACTGGCCTCCCACCATGCCCTGCACGCCGGTGGCGGCAGCCAGCTCCCGGGCGGCGGCCAGGATGTGGGCGGGCTCCCCGGGTTGCTCGGTCAACAGCAGGCGAAAGGCCTCGGCGTACAGCCCATCGCCGGCCAGGATGGCGACATCCTCCCCAAACGCCTTGTGGCAGGTGAGCCGGCCCCGGCGCAGGTCATCGTCGTCCATCGCCGGCAGGTCGTCGTGGATGAGCGAGTAGGTGTGGATGAGCTCCAGCGCGGCGGCCAGCGGCAGTACGCCGGCCGGCTCCCGGCCGAGCGCGTCGGCGGTGGCCAGCGCCAGCACAGGCCGGATCCGTTTCCCCCCGGCCAGCAGCGAGTAGCGCATGGCCTCCTCCAGCCCGGCGGTGGCGAACTCGTCGGAGAAGCGGATGGCCTCCAGGTAGCGCTCCACGTCGGCGCGCAGGTGATCTGGGTAGGCCGGCCGGTACGTCGATGCGGCGGGCAACGCCCGGCGCCTAGGCCGCCGGCAGCGGGAGCTGGCCGGGGAGATCAGGGAGCGGCTCCAGCGCGGCCCGGGCCCGCTGGTCGACCTGCGCGCTGGCCTCCGAGGCCAACCGAGCGCAATCCTCAATCAGCGACAGCGTCGCCTCCGGTTCCAGCTCGCCGGCTCGCAGCAGCTCGGCCGTCTGATGCAGTCGAGCGCTCAGCTCGATCAAGGAATCAGTCACGGGGCACAAGCTTATCGTTCCGGCGGGAGCGGGGGTTGAGGTGGTCCTACGACCAATTGCCGATGGCAACCGGGCGGCCGACGGCGCAATCTGGTGCCATGACCGAAACCCGCATCGCATCGCCCAGCCGCCAGATCACCGACACCGTCACCGCCTGGCCCGGCGTGGAGGCCGGCTACGGCCGCCGCGGAGAATTTGCCTTCAAGGTGGGCCGCCGGGAGATCGGCCACCTGCACGGTGACCATGCCGCCCACTTCTTCTTCCCGGCCGAGGTGTGGCGGGAGCTGCACGCCGCCGGCCGGGTGGTGGAGCACCCGGTGTTCCCGGGCCGAGTCGGCCCGGCCGCCCGGCGCATCCGCGACGCCGAGGACGTCCGGGACGTGATTGCCCTGATGCGCCTCAACTACGACCGCCTGGCCTCACCCTGAGGGCGGACGAGCCGCGGGCGGGCGGCGCCGCGGTGGGTTGTTGGTTGAGGGTCACCCTGCATCCAGCGCCTGGTTGACCAGCGCATCGGCTCGGGCGTTCTGAGCCCGGGGGACGCTGCGGATCGACCACCCGTCAAACCCGCGCAGGGCCGACATCGCCTGCTCGTAGAGCGGCTTCATCGCCGGGTGCTTGACCTTGTAGGCCCCTGTGAGCTGCTTGGCCACCAGCTCGGAGTCGTTGATCAGGTCGACCTCGCGCGCGCCCAGCGCGGCGGCGCGCTCCAGCCCGCGCAGCAGCGCCCGGTACTCGGCCACATTGTTGGTGGCCACTCCGATCCGCTCGGCCACCTCGTCGAGAACGGTGCCGTCGGCATCCGACACCACCACGCCGATGGCCGCCGGGCCCGGGTTGCCGCGGGCGCCGCCGTCGACGTGCACGGTGAGCCGACCCGCGTCCGGGGCGCTCAATCGGTGGCGAGCTCAGGCAGCTCGCCGGTCACCCGCGGGCGCCGGCGGTCACGCACCGCGCGCTGGCCGCCCCCGGACGGGCGGCGGGGGGCGTGCCCCCGGCGGGAGGCCTTGCGACGGTCGACGATCACGGTGACGTTGGGGTCGCCGGAGTAGTAGTCGGTCAGCTTGTCAAGCAGGTCGCCGGCGAGCGGCTCTGGGACCACGCAATAGATCACGACCGGGATGCTATCCACCGAGTCCGGCCGCCCGCCATCGAACGTCTGTCTAGAAACGGGTGAAAAAAGTTCGGTTCGGGAACGCGCGCTCGCCGCTTCGGCCGCCTGGAGGTTCAGGCCACCAGCTTGAGGTGCCCGCGGTCATCGGCCCGGGCATTGTTGTGGCGCTCTATCTCGGTCAGCTCCGACAGCTCATACCCCTGCGCGGCGGCCCGGACGGCCGGCACCTCGTCGGCCAGCTCCACCTCGTAGCGGTACCAGCACAGCTCCCAGGACACGACGATGTTGACCTGGCTGCCGTTGGCATCGGAGGGATGGACCGACACGTCGGGGAGCCCCAGCGAGCGGGCGATCCCGGCCACCGTGCGCGGGTGCTCGGAGTCGTTGAACAGCGATACCGCCGAGGAGATCCGATGCTCGATGCTGGTCGGCACCGCCCGCACGTGCCGGGGCTCCCGGCTGCCGACCGCACCACCCAACCGCGCGGCTGCGCCCTTGACCGGTCCCGGCCAGGCGGGTGAGCTCGGCCGCGCCCGGGGGCCCCGCTGGGGCCGCGCCCGCGGATCCGGCCGGGGCGCCGGCTCCGGGTCGGGCTCGGGCTCCGGGGCCGCCACCGGCTCCTCGTCGTAGTAGGCCTCGTCGAACATCGGTTCGGGTTCGGCCTCGGCGTCGTCGAGCGGCTCCCGCCGGTCCCGCCGCCCCCGCAGGCGACCGAAGAGCGACCGCCGCCGGTCTCCCCGGGCGCGGGAATCGGCGTATTCGGGGACGTCGCCCTCCCGGACCCACCCGTCGTGGAGCGCCCGGGAGGTGCACAGCTCGCACACCGAGTGGCGCTCACCACCGCCGGAGACATACACCTCGGCCCGCTCGCCGCGCAGCAGCGTCCGGCCGCAGACGTCGCAGACGCCCTGATCGATCGAGGTGCGAATCGCCCTGGTACTCACGGGTCCAGGAGCGTACTACGCCTTGACGGCCTCACGTTCGGCCTTGGCCTCGTCGACGACCTTGGCCGCCAGGTGTCCGGGGACCTCCTCGTAGCGCTCGAACTCCATCGTGAACTCGCCCTGGCCGCCGGTGATCGACCGCAGATCCGGAGCGTAGGCGAGCATCTCGGCCATCGGCACCTCGGCCTTGATCTCGGTCATCCCGGCGCCGACCGGCTCCATCCCCAGGGGCCGGCCCCGCCGGGAGTTCAGGTCGCCGATCACGTCTCCCACGGTGTCCTCCGGGGCGTTGACGGTAACCAGCATGATCGGCTCCAGCAGCACCGCGCCGGCCTGCTCCAGGGCCTGCTTCATGGCCAGCGATCCGGCCACCTTGAACGCCATCTCCGAGGAGTCGACGGTGTGGTAGGACCCGTCGTAGAGACGGACGCGCACGCCCTTGACCGGGTATCCGGCGACGGTCCCCTCCTGCATGGCTTCTTGCACGCCCTTCTCCACCGCCGGGATGAAACCGGACGGGATGACGCCGCCCTTGATGGCGTCGACGAACTCAAACGGGCGGGCGGGGTCGTATTCGATCGGTTCGATCTCGATGTGGCAGTCGCCGAACTGGCCCCGGCCGCCGGTCTGCTTCTTGTGGCGCCCATGGGCCTTGGCCGGCTTGCGAATCGTCTCCTGATAGGGCACCCGCGGCGGCTTGAGCGTGACCTCGGCGCCGAAGCGCGACCGCAGCCGCTCCACGATCACCTCCACATGCACCTGCGACAGGCCGGCCACGATCTGCTCCCCGGTCTGGGGATCGCGGTGCAGGTCGATGGTGGGGTCCTCCTCCTGCAGGCGGCGGAGAGCCGTGAACACCTTCTCCTCGTCGCCCTTGGCCTTGGGCTCCATGGAGAAGGCCATGACCGGAGCCGGGAGCTTGATCGACGGCATCTCAATCGGCTCGTCGCGGGCGGCCAGCCAGTCGCCGGCCCGCGTCTCCTTGAGCTTGGCCACCGCGCCGATGTCGCCGGGGCCGAACTCATGGACGTGCTCCTGCTGGGTGCCCTCAAAGGTGACCAGCTGGCCGATGCGCTCCTTGGAGTGGGTGCGGGTGTTGAGGACCTGCGTGTCCTGGCTCATCGTCCCCTGGTAGACCCGGAAGAGGTTGATCCGCCCGGCGAACGGGTCGGCGCGGGTCTTGAACACGTAGGCGAACAGCTCCTTGTCCTCCACCGGTTCAAGCGTCAGCTCCCCCACCTCCAGCCCGCCGTGCTTGACCGGGGAGGGCAGGTCGTCGACGATGGCGTCGAGCAGGCGGTTGGTGCCGAGGTTGCGGGTGGCGATCCCGCACGTGACCGGGAACAGCGACCCGTGGTTGGTGCCGTCCTTCAGCGCGGTCACGATCTCCTCATGGGAGATCTCCTCGCCCTCCAGGTAGCGTTCCATGAGCGCGTCGGAGGTCTCTGACACCTCGTCCATCAGGCGCTCGCGGTACTCCTGGGCCTGGTCGGTGAGCTCGTCCGGGATGGGGATCTCCCGGCAGCTGTCCGGGGTGGGTGGCGACGCATTCTCGTACTCGTAGGCCTTCATGTCGACGAGGTCGATCACGCCCCGGGTCTCATGCTCGGAGCCGATCGGGATCTCGGTGGCCACCACGTGCTGGCCGAAGGCGGACTTCAGCGAGTCCAGGGTGCGGAAGAAGTCGGCGCGCTCGCGGTCCAGCATGTTGACGAACACCAGCCGGGCCAGGTCCAGCTCGGCGGCCCGCTGCCACAGCCGGGTGGTGTGGACCTCCACGCCCATCACGGCGTTGACGACGAACACGGCCGACTCGCACACCCGCAGCGCGCCGAGCGCGTCGGCGATGAAGCTGGAGTCGCCCGGCGTGTCCAACAGGTTGACCTTCCGAGACTGCCATTCAAAGGAGCTGAGCGCCAGCGAGATCGACATCTGACGCGCCTTCTCGTCTGGATCGGAGTCCGAGACGGTGGTGCCGTCGATCACCGTGCCCAGGCGGTTGACCACTCCGGCCTGAAACAAGAGCGCCTCGTGCAACGACGTCTTGCCGCTGCCGCGATGACCGACGAGGGCCACATTACGGATTCGATCCGCGGCCTTGTGCATGGCTGGTCTCCTCTCTCTAAGAAACGCCGGGAGAGCGACCTTACCGCTTTCAGATGCTCGGGTCCGCGCATGCGCGCGGGCCTGCGGCGCGCTCGGCATCCCGCCTCGCCGGTCGCGCCGTGCCCGCGTCATCCGGCGGCCGGCGCGCATGCGCGCCGGGGGCCTGGCCGCATGCGGCCAGGCCTTAATCCATTTCGCCGGCGAGCTTGCCCCGCAGCCGCAGCACCGCCTTGGTGTGCAGCTGCGACACCCGGGACTCGGTGACGCCCAGAACCTCGCCGATTTCCCTCAGGGTCAGGTTCTCGTAGTAGTAGAGGGCGACGACGAGCTTCTCCCGCTCCGGGAGCGCCGCGATGGCGTCCGAGATCCGATCTCTCAGTTCGGATTCGTCAACCAGGACCTGCGGGTCCGGAGCGCCCCGATCCGGCAGCGTGTCCAGGAGCGAGACCTGATCGCCCGAGGCGTCCGAGACGTTCCACAGCTCGTCCAGGGCGACGATGGTGGAGTTGGAGATCTGGAGCAGTGCCTCCTGGAACTCCTCCACGGTCAGCTCCAGCTCGGTGGCCATCTCCTCGTCGGTCGGGGCCCGCTGGAACTTGGCCTCCAGCTTCATGTTCACGCGCTCAAACGCCCGCGCCCGCGCCCGGACCGACCGTGGCACCCAGTCCAGGGTGCGCAGCTCGTCGATGATCGCCCCCCGGATGCGGGTGATGGCGTAGGTCTCGAACTTGATCTCCCGGCTCAGGTCGAACCGCTCGATGGCCGAGATCAGCCCGCCCAGTCCATAGGAGATGAGGTCGGACTCCTCCACGTGCGCGGGCAGTCCCGAGCCCATGCGGCCCGCGACGTACTTGACCAGCGGCGAGTAGGCGACCACCAGGCGCTCCCGGGCACGCTCGTCCCCGGTCGCCTTGTAGCGCTTCCACAAATCCTGGAGCTCGATCGCTTTGACGTTGGTTTCCAGTGGTGCTCCCCTGAGTTAGGCGCGCGGATGCGAGGCTGCATACGTCTGCCTGAGCCGCGCCGACTCTACTCGAGTGTAGACCTGGGTGGTCGAGATAGTTGCGTGGCCAAGTAACTCTTGAATGGCGCGCAGATCCGCCCCGCCCTCCAGCAGATGAGTGGCAAACGAGTGGCGCAGGGCGTGTGGGTGGGTGTCGCCCAGGGCGGGCGCGGTCCGGGCGGCCAGGCGCGCCCAGGTCCGCAGGCGCCGCCGGACGTCGGAGGTGCTGAGCCGGCGGCCGGATTTCGAGACAAACAGCGCGGGCTCGGCGCGATCGGCGAGCAGGGCCGGCCGGGCCTTGGCCAGATAGCGCTCCAGCGCCCGGAGCGCGGGCTCGCCCGCCGGCACCAGGCGGGTCTTGCCGCCCTTGCCCTCCACCCGCACCAGCTCGGCATCGAAGTCGACCGACCACCGTTGCAGCAGGACCAGCTCCTCGGCCCGCAGGCCCGAGGCGTAGGCGAGCTCAAACAGAGCCCGGTCGCGCAGCTCCAGGGGGCCGGTGGCCGGGATCCGGTCCAACAGGGCGGCCACCTCGGTGGCCTTGAGCACCCGGGGCAGGTTCTGCGGCCGCTTGGGCGAGCTGAGCAGCTCGGCCGGGTTCTCGTCCCGGGCACCGGCCTGGATCTCGGCCCGGAACAGCCCGCGCAGGGCGGCCAGCTTTCGGGCCACGGTGGTCGGCGCCTGGCCCCGTTCCGACAGGCCGGCCACGTAGCGGCGCAGCGCCCGCACATCGATGGCCGCGGGACTCAGGCCATGCTCGGTGGCCCAGGCGGCGAACTGCGCGGTGTCAGAGCCGTAGGCATCCCGGGTCTTGGCCGCCACCGCACGCCGGCGCAGGTCGGCATCAAAGCCGCTGAGCGCCGTCCGCCACTCGGCGGAGATCGGCGGGTCGGCCGTGGCGCTGGCAGCGGGCGTCATGGGCGTCCTGGCTATTCGCCGCGAGGGTGGGCAAACCCTGCCCCGGCCGCGGCGCCCGGCCTACGTAACGTGGACGATCGTCCCGATCGGCGTGTACGGATACACCTGGTGGGCCACGCTGAACGGCATCTCCACGCAACCCAAACTCTGCGGGGTGCCGTACGAGCCGCGGATGAATCCGTGCAGCGCATCGCCGCCGTTGAAGTAGCTGACCCATGGGATGCCCGGATCGCTGTAGTGGCTGCCGTCCGGGTTGGTGCCACTCATCGTCGTCACCGGCAGGTGCTCAAACACGGCAAATGTCCCCTGGGCGGTGGGCGCCTGCGGGATGCCGGTGTTGACGGCCGTCGTCATCACGGTGTGACCGCTGTGCCACAGGGTCAGGGTCTCCGGCGAACCCTCGCTGACGTCCACGACGGTGTAGCCGAAGCTGGAGCGCTGATTGTGGATGGTGGCGTTGATGAGCGCCTTCCACACCTGCGGCCCGGGCGACCCGTCCGGGGTCATGCCCTGATCGTTCTCAAACGCCATGACCGCGCCCTTGGTCAGCTCACCGAACGAACCCGGTTGCCAGGACGAGGCCAGCCAGCCCGGGATATTGGACCAGCGCATGTGGAACTGGCCGCTGGGCGCCTTGATCGCGGCGGCCTCTTGGGCCTGGAGGGTCAGCGGCGTGTCTGACCCGCTCGGGCTGAAGGTCAGCGGGAGATAGCCCAGCGAGGCCAGCAGCTGCTGGAGCCGGGTGGTGGATCCGGCCGGGACCGACCAGCTGGCGCTGGCGGCCTGACCGCTCACCTGGCCGCCGACCACGTGCACGCCACTGGGCAGACCGACCTTGACCGTGGCCCCCAGGCCGTAGCCGTAGCCGGTGGGTACAAACTGGATGGTGTGGCTGTTGAGGGTGTGCCAGGTTCCCGCCGTGGCCGGCGAGACCGGCGGCAGATGGGAGCCGATGACCCGGCTGACCGGCTTGGAGAACGTCAGCGTGAGCGCCTGGCCGGAGGTGATCTTGGTCCCCGGCGCGGGGTTGGCCACGGCGGTGGCGCCCGAGCCGGCCGGGAACCAGCTGACCGCGACGGCCTTGCCCGTCTCCCACGGCCGGGGCGCGGCGGACAGGAACACGCTGCCGGCGGCGGGGGCCCCGGGGATGGTGACGGTGCTCGTCGGCTGGCTGAGGACGTGGCGGCGCAGGTGGCCGGGCCCGGAGCCGACCGCGTACTCGCTGATCGGCGACCGGAACGTGAACCGGACCGCCTGGCCCTTGGCCACGGTCACATAGTGCGAGCGCAGGCCGGCCACCGGCGTGGTCACGTTGAGGCTCAGGCGCTGCCGGCTGCCGGACAGCCATGAGATCCAGCCGGGCCGGGTGACGACGACCTGGATGTTGAGGTGCTCGTTGGCGGCGAGCAGTCTCCGCGGGTAGATGAGGTCGCCGCGGAGCACGACCGCCACCGGCTTGGCATTGGGTCCGGTGACCGCGCTCACGTGGGTGATCGTTCCGCCACCGAGCGGCAGCTTGATCTTGGCCAGGGCGGTGTGGTCGGCGGTCAGGCTCGGTTTGGAGGAGCCAAACGCGATGCCGGCGGCCACCAGCACGGCGACCACCACGATGATCCCGCCGATGACGTACGGGGTCCGCCCGCGTCCTTGAGACGGGTACGCCAGGTTCGTCCGCCCCCTGCCCCGTGCCCGCTGAGTTCCTGACGCTCGTAGATACGAAACGTTGGCCACTAGCCGGTCATGGTACTCACCCGGACCCCGCGTTCAATGGCCGGAACGTTAGAAGATGCTCAACTGCACGGATATTTGCGTCTGTTTGGGCCGTGATCCTGCGGCGAGGCTGCAGTGCTCAGCGGGTGACCGCGCCCTCGGCGGCGCTGGAGACCAGCCGCGCGTACTTGCTCAGGGCCACGCCGGGGAACGGCCGTTCCGGCGCCTGATAGGCCTGGCGGCGTGCGGCCAGCTCCTCGTCGGAGAGGGCCACATCCAGGCGGCGGGCGGTGACGTCCAGGGTGACCTGGTCGCCGTCGCGGACCAGGCCGATGGGACCGCCCCGCACCGACTCGGGGGCCACGTGGCCGGCCATCAGACCCTTGGTGGCGCCCGAGAAACGTCCGTCGGTGAGGAGCGCCACGTGCTCGCCCAGCCCCTGGCCGACGAGCGCCGCGGTGACACCGAGCATCTCCCGCATCCCGGGGCCGCCGGCGGGGCCCTCGTTGCGGATGACGATGACGTCGCCCGGCTGGATCTGCCCGGCGGTGACCGCCCGCATGCAGTCCTCCTCGCACTCAAACACCCGCGCCGGCCCGGTCTGGACGCGCCGCTCGTAGCCGGCCAGCTTGACCACGCAGCCCTCGGGGGCCAGGTTGCCGTGGAGGATGGCCAGGCCGCCGGTGTCGCTGATCGGATTGTTCAGCGGGCGCACCACCTCCTGACCGGCTGACTCCACCGCGGCGTCGGCGACGTCGCCGATCGTCTGGCCGGTGACGGTGAGGGCGCTCTGGTGCAGGAGACCGGCCTCCTTGAGCCGCTGCAAAACGAGCGGAACGCCCCCGGCCTCGTACAGGTCCGGGGCGGCGAACCGTCCGCCGGGCTTGAGGTCGCACAGCAGCGGAGTGCGGCGAGAGATGGCGTCGAAGTCGTCGATATCAAGCTGGATGCCCATCTCCTTGGCGATGGCCAACAGGTGAAGGACGCCATTGGTCGAGCCGCCGCTGCAGGCGATCCCGGCGATGGCGTTCTCCAGGCTCTCCCGGGTGATGATGTCGCTGGGCCGCAGGCCGCGCTTGAGGACGTCCAGGGCGAGCGCCCCGGCCTGCTGGGCGATGTCGGCCTTCTTGGCGTCGACCGCAGGCACATCGTTATAGCCCGCGGGTGAGATGCCCAGGACCTCAAACGCCATCGCCATCGTGTTGGCCGTGTACTGACCGCCGCAGGCGCCGACGCCCGGGGAGGCGAGGCCCTCGATGTCGCTCAGCTCCGCGTCGGTGATCCGCCCCGCCGAGTGAGCGCCCACCGCTTCGAACACGTCCTGGATGGTGATCTCCTCGCCCCGGTAATACCCGGGCAGGATCGATCCGCCGTAGAGCATCACGCTGGGGATGTTCAGGCGGCACAGGGCCATCACCGTGGCCGGAATCGTCTTGTCACAGCCGCTGAGCGCGATCACCCCGTCGAACATGTGCGCGTCGACCACCAGCTCAATGGAGTCGGCGATCAGCTCCCGGCTGACCAGAGAGGCCCGCATTCCCGGGGTGCCCATGGTGATGCCGTCGGAGATGGCGATGGTGTTGAGCTCCATCGGCGTGCCGCCGGCCTCCTTGATGCCCTGCTTGACCTTGGCGGCCAGCGCCCGCAGGTGGAAGTTGCACGGCATCGTCTCGATCCAGGTGTTGGCCACCGCGATCAGCGGCTTGGCCAGCGCCTCCTCGTCGTAGCCGATGCCCTTGAGGAAGGCGCGCGCGGCCGCACGCCCGGGGCCCTCGGTGAGGGCCCGGCTGCGGTGCTTGAGGTCGATATCGGAGGTGGTGCTCATGGGCCGGGCGGACACGTTATCTGTCATCCGGCATCGCGTGTCGTCTGGGGGCGCTCAGCCCCCGGCCGGGAGACACGTCGGCGGTCAGTTGGAGGTGTCCAGCGGGGTGCCGGTGGCGTCCCGGGTGGCGGCGTCGCGCATCCGGGCCCGCTCCCACTGCGACAGGCGCCACAGGTCGCGCTTGACCCGCACCGGGTCCAGCTGGCGGCCCGGGAGGTGCATGTTGGCGGTGGAGATGAGGCGCTGCTCGTCGCCGGTGAGGGCCATCCACTTGGCCAGCACGTCATCGGAGTCCGGAAGCCGGGCGCTGCCGTAGGGCCGGGTCTGGTCCGGGAAGGTGACGCAGTACTCGCTGAGCAGGCGGTGGGTCTGGGCCAGATAGGCCACGATCGCCCGGTGGGGGTAGATGAGATAGGCGTAGGCGGCCCCGTTGGTCCCATCGGAGTCGGAGGGACCGTCGGCCTGCGCGCCCCAGACGCGGATGAACCCCAGGTCCCGGTACATCGCCCACTCCTCCTCGTTGACGCAGGAGCGCAGGAGAGCCCGGGCGCGCTGCTCGGCCCGGCGTTCACGCCCGGGGTCATAGGGCATCGGCGGGGCGAGCCGGCGCCGGGCGCGGTGGCGGGACCACAGCTCCTCCAGGCGGGGCAGCAGCTCCTCGGAGAGCAGCGCCACGGCCACCAACGCGGTCGCAACCAGAGCGAGCAGCACGGCCCGGGCGCCTAGCGGCCGCCGGCCGCGCGCGGGAAGAAGATCACTCGGTCCGCATGCCGGGGGACGTCGTCGAAGCTCTTGACCATGTGCGCCTGGCGACGCCCGTCGGGATCGGAGGTGGGCACCGCGGCCCACAGGCCGGCCTCCAGCTGACGACGGAACTCCTCCACCAGCCGCCTCTCGTCCTCGGCCAGATCGACATCGCCCTCCGCGATCAGGACCTCCCCATGCCCCGGCTTCATCCTCAGAAAGCGCACCGCGTAATTATGTCACGCCCAGGATGTTGACCGGTCCGGCGCCCGCCCCCACCCCGGTCAGCCCGTCCCGCACGGCGGCTGCCGCCCGGATCTTGGCCACGCGGGCCGCCTCCAGCGGCGAGTCCCCCCAGGCCAGGCGGGCCGCCAGCACCGACGAGTGGGTGCACCCGGAGCCGTGGGCGGCCCCGCTGGGGAACCGCTCTCCGGGGATCTCCACCAGCTGCTCGCCGTCAAAGAACACGTCGGTGGCCTGGTCACGGTGCCCACCGGTGACGACGACCACCCGCGGCCCGAGCGCGTGGATCGCCCGGGCCAGACCGGCCGCGGCGTCGCTGCCGCCGTCGTCTGCGGGGATGTGGGCGCCGCCGGCAGCGGCCAGCGCGCTCGCCTCCGGCAGGTTGGGCGTGACCACCAGCACGCGGGGCAGCAGCTGCGTGATGAGCGCCGCCTGGGCCGCGGGCTCCAGCAGCCGCGCCCCGGACTCCGAGACCATGACCGGGTCGAGCACCACCGGCACCGGGCCGGGGTGCCCGGCGGCCGGTAACTCGTCAAGTGCCTGGGCCACGGCCTGGATGGTGGCCGCCGTCCCCAGCATGCCGATCTTGACCGCGTCGACCCCGA
Organism: uncultured Solirubrobacteraceae bacterium; assembly: GCA_963753235.1. Classification (GTDB taxonomy): domain Bacteria; phylum Actinomycetota; class Thermoleophilia; order Solirubrobacterales; family Solirubrobacteraceae; genus Palsa-465. The sequence goes on from CAVWBJ010000005.1 coordinate 545,315, forward strand.
TGTCCCGCGCCACCGCGCGCACCTGGGCCAGGATGACGCCGGGCGACACCGCCTCCACCGCGGTCACCCCCACCGTGTTCTGAGCGGTGATCGCCGTGATGGCGGTCATGCCGTGAACACCGCAGGCGGCGAACGCCTTGAGGTCGGCCTGGATCCCGGCGCCGCCGCCGGAGTCCGAGCCCGCGATGGCGAGCACGCACGGGGGCCGGCGCGCACGGGGGGGATCAGGGCTGCCCATCGCACCGAGCTTATGGCTCCCGGCGCCCGACCGAGTACTGGCCGCCCGCGCGGCGGTGGATGTGACCGGCCAGCTCCAGCTCGGCCAGCTGGGCCAGCCCGGCCTCGGCGTCCAACCCGGCCTGGGCGAAGGCCTCGGCTGGATTCATCCCGTCGGCGAGCGCGGCGAACAGGCCCCGCAGGTTCTCAGGGATCGCCGGTGCAGCGTTCCGGTCCGCAAGACCGAGATCGGCCGGCCCGGCCACCAGACGGGCCCCCTCTCTGATCAGCTGGTGCGGCCCGGAGGCCAGCGGCGATGTCACCTGTCCGGGGACCGCGCCCAGCGGGCGATGCAGGGCCCGCGCCATCCGGGCCGTGGTCAGCGACCCGGAGCCCGGACGGGCCGCCACCACCACGGTCATCACGCTCAGCGCGGCGATGATCCGGTTGCGGGCGGGGAACATCCAGCGCCGGACCGCCGCCTCGGGCCCCAGCTCAGACACCACCACGCCGCCGCCCTTCAGGATCCGCCGGTGCAGCCCCCGCGCGCTCACCGGGTAGGGCCGCTGGGGCGCGCTCGGGAGCACCGCGATGGTGAGGCCGATACCGCCCTCCAGCGCCCCCTCATGCGCGGCGCTGTCGACCCCGGCCGCCATCCCGCTGACCACGGTCCGCTGTCCCGCGGCCACGGTCCGGGCGAGCGAGCGCGCCGTCTCCAGTGCGTACGGGGACGCCCGGCGGGCGCCCACGATGGCAACCGGATCGCGCCCGGCGAGCTCGGCCAGCCGCCCCACCCCGCCGGCGATGTGGAGCACCGCGGGCTCGGCCGACAGCTCCAGCAGCGGCGCCGGGTAGGCGGCGTCACAGCGGCACAGGAGCTCCAGGCCGGCGGCTCGGCACGCCTCCTCGTAGGCCCGGGTGTCGAAGGCTCCCAGCTCGGCCCGCACGGCCGCCCGGTCAGCGCCGGCCACCTCCTGGATGAGGTCGGCGTCGCCGAGGTCCAGGAGCGCGGGCACCCGGGTGCGCACCACGTCCAGATGCGCCGCCAGCCGGGCCAGCAGCCACGACCGGGCCCGGCACTCCTCACAGGCGCCGCTCATCCTCACCACCCGGGAAGGCACGTCCCGTCGTCATGACCGCGGCGGCACCTCCCCTCCCGCCCGCTGGCGCAGGCTCAGCGCCAGCAGGACATCGGACCGCCTCACGCGCTCGCGCCCGGCCAGATCCGCAACCGTCCGGGCCACGCTCACCACCCGGTGGCGACCGCGGGCGCTCAGCAGTCCGGCGCCGTAGGCGCGGCTCAGCTCCTCGGCGGCCTGACCGTCCAGGCGCACCGTGTGGCGCAGCATCCGGGTGTCCAACTCGCCGTTGCAACCGGCTCCGCTCCCGGCCAGCCGGCGGCGCTGGCGCTCCCGGGCCTCGGTCACCCGGGCCAGCGCCTCGGCGGTGCTGGTGTGGGCCGGCGCGCGCAGCTCGGCATCGGCGGGCCGGCGGACATCGACCAGCATGTCCATGCGATCCAGGAGCGGGCCGCTGAGCCGGCGCCGGTGACGGCGCAGCTCGGTCTCCCCGCAGGAGCACCGTTCGTCGACGCCGGCGTAACCGCACGGGCAGGGATTGGTGGCGGCCACCAGCATGAACCCGGTGGGGAAGCGCAGCGACCGCTGGCCCCGGACGATGGTGACGTGACCGTCCTCCAGCGGCTGGCGCAGCGCGTCCAGGCTGGACCGCTGAAACTCCGACAGCTCGTCTAAGAACAGAATCCCCAGATGGGCCAGCGTGGCCTCGCCCGGGCGCGGAGGGGAGCCGCCGCCGGCCAGGCCGGCGGGCGAGACCGTGTGGTGGGGCGCCCGGAACGGCCGGGAGGCGATGAGCCCGTCGGCATGGACGCCGGCGACGCTGTGGATCCGGGTGACCTCGATCGCCTCGGCCCGGGTCAGCGGCGGCAGGATGCCCGGCAGGCGCCGGGCGAGCATCGTCTTCCCGGTCCCCGGAGCTCCCTCCAGCAGCAGGTTGTGGCCCCCGGCGGCGGCGATCTCCAGGGCCAGGAGCGGGACCTCATGACCGCGCACGTCGGCCAGGTCCGGCGGGGGGACGAGCGCCGCCCGGTCGATCTGCGCTCCCGCACCATTGGGCAGCGGCGGGAGCGGGGCGCCGTGCAGGACATCGGCGGCCGCCCGCAGGGTGGCGACAGCGACGATGGTCAACTCCTCCACCAGGGCCGCCTCCCGGGCCCGGGACCGGGGGACGATCAGCCGCCCGCAGCCGGCGCGGCTCGCCCCCTCGGCGACGGCGAGCGCTCCCGGCGAGTCCCGCATCTCGCCGCCCAGCGACAGCTCGCCGAACACGGCGCAGCCCGACAGGGCATCGGCCGGCACCTGGGCGCTGGCGGCCAGCACGGCCAGCGCCAGCGCCGTGTCAAAGCCGGGACCGGCCTTGCGCAGGAACGCCGGCGCCAGGTTGGCGGTGATCCGGCCCTCCGGGAACTTGAAGCCGGAGTTGAGGATGGCCGCGCGGATGCGGTCCTTGGACTCGCGCACCGCGGTGTCCCCCAGGCCGACGACGGTGAACCCCGGCAGCCCGGCCCGGATGTCGACCTCCACCCACACCGGGCGCGGCTGCACCCCGTCGATGGCGAACGTGGCGACCCGGGCGAGCATCGTGCAGACGCTAGGGAAAAAGCTGTGTCCGGTGGGTGGCGGACCGTGCCAAAACAGTGCCAATTGCAGGGGCTTTTGGCACAGAGACGGCACAATTGTGACCCACGGGACACACCTTTCGGCGTAGCGTCCGAGGCCGTCATGAGCAACGAGGCGGGCAACCGGCTGGGCCGCGCCGGCGAGCGACTGGCCGCCGAGCATCTGCGCCGACTGGGCTACGAGATCGTGGAGCGCAACTACCGCACTCGGTGGGGTGAACTGGACATCGTGGCCCGCTCCGAGCGCACGCTGGCGTTCTGTGAGGTCAAGACCCGCCGGGCGGGTGGCCGCGCGGGCGGGCCGTTTGATGCCGTCGGCCCGGGCAAGCGGGCCCAGGTGCGCCGGATGGCGGGCCGCTGGCTGGTGGAGCGACGCGACCGGCCCTACGCGGACGTCATCCGCTTTGACGCGATCGGCGTCACCGTCGATGCCGCCGGGCGCCTGGTGTCCCTGGAGCATCTGGAGGGGGCGTTCTGACGCCCCCGGTTCACCGCCCTACCCGAGCGCCAGTTGCTGATAGGCCAGCGACTGAAACGACATGCGGTGCAGGGGCGAGACGCCGAGCCGCTCGATCGCCTCGCGGTGCTCCGGGGTGGAGTACCCGACGTGCTGGGCGAAGTCCCAGCCGGGATGGGCGGCGTCAGCCCGGCGCATGTACCGGTCCCGGGTCTCCTTGGCCAGCACCGAGGCGGCGGCGATGGCCGCGCTCTTGCCGTCGCCCCCGATCACCGCCCGGCGCTCGTACTCCAGACCGGAGACCGGGAACCCGTCGCTGAGACAGATGGCGCCCGGGCAGGCCACCTGGCGCAGCGCGTCCCGCAGGGCCGCCAGATTCGTCTTGTGCAGGCCGCGAGCGTCGATCCCGGGGGCGCAGCGGGTGACGATGCAGACCCGGGCGGCGATGCTGAGGATGACCGGATACAGGGCGGCCCGGCCCTCCGGCGTCTGCTGCTTGGAGTCGTTGAGGGCCCCGAGGGCCCGGGCCTGAGCGGGGCCGATCCGGTCCAGGTCAAGCAGGACGCCGGCGGCCACCAGCGGCCCGGCCAGGCAGCCCCGTCCCGCCTCGTCGGCACCGGCCACAAACCGATACCCGAGGCCGCGGTCAAAGCTCAGCAGCTTGCGGCCGGGACGGGCCGGGCGGCGCGGCTTGCCGCGCTCAGAGCGTCCCGATGCGGTCCGGCGGCCAGTAGGTGAAGAAGGCGACGCCGATGATCCACTTGACCGGGACGGGTCCCCAGAAACGGCTGTCGTCGGATACGCCACGGTTGTCTCCCATCATGAAGTACTCGCCGGGCGGAATCGTGATCGTTTGCGGGAAAGTGCAGGAACTACCGGCACCGCAGGGCTCGATGTAGGGCTCGTTGACGGGCTTCCCGTTGCGGATCACGTGTCCGTCGCGGATGGAGATCCGGTCCCCCGGCCCGCCGATCACCCGCTTGATGAACGTCTGGGTCGACGCCTGCGCGGTGGGCTGGTCACACGGCGCGGGATGGCCGACCCCCTGGGAGGGGTTCCCGCACACCGGGTTGTCGAAGTCGGCCCCGTGGGGCGGGTGAAACACCACCACGTCGCCGATGCTGGGGTGGCTGATCAGCCGGTTGGTCAGGACCCGCTGGCCCGGGATGAGCGTCGGGACCATCGACGGGCTGGGAATCCGGTAGGGCTTGATCACGAAGGCCTGGATGAGGATGGCCAGGCCCACGGCCACCGCGACCGTGAGGATCAGCTCAATCACCGACCCCAGCGGCGACCGCTTGCGTTTGCCGGCGCGGGCCATCGGCCTAGAAGAAGCCGATCCGGTCCGGAGGCCAGTACGTGAAGAACACCTTGCCGATCAGCCAGGCGCGGGGAACGGGACCCCAGAAGCGGCTGTCCAGGGAGTCCGGCCGGTTGTCGCCCATCATGTAATAGTCGCCCTTCGGAACCGTGATCGTCTTGGGGAAGTTGCACTCTCCCCCGCCGATGCACGGCACAGCGTACGGCGCCTTCTCCGGCACCCCGTTGCGAATGACCTGTCCGTTGCGGATCGACAGACGATCCCCCGGCAGGCCGACGACCCGCTTGACGTAGGTCTGCGAGGACTCCCGCGTCTGGGTGGCATCACAGGCCGACGGGCCGTCCTGGCCGACCTGGTTCTCACCCTGCCGGGGGTTGGAGCAGGACTCCACCGCGGGCGGATGGAACACGTAGATGTCGCCGACGTGGGGCGAGCTGAAGTCGTTGCCCACCCGGTCGACGAGGATCCGCTGGTTGATGTGAAGGGTCGGCAGCATCGAGCCGCTGGGGATCTCGTACGGCTTGACGATGAAGGCCTGGATCAGGAGGGCCAGTCCCAGGGCGACGCCGACGATCACGACCAATTCGGCCGCCGAGCGAGCCAGCGGCTTCTTGGCCGTAGTCACACCTATTCGGCGTCGGGCGCCGGCTCTTCCTCGCCCTCTGCGCCCGCGGCCGGTGCGGCGGCCTCGGCCACGTCGGTCTCGGGCTCGCCGGGGGCGGCATCTGACTCGGCCGTGGCCGCCTCGGCGGTGGCCGGCTCGGTGCCCGCAGCCGCCTCGGCGGCCGCCGCCTCAGCCGCCTCCACCACTGTCTCCTCGGCGGTGGCGCCCTCGGCGTCGACGGCGCCGTCGGTGTCGGTCTCCGGGCCGTAGAGCAGCTCGCGCTCCACCGCCACCTCCGGGCCGGTGTTGCGGCGCTCGCGCACCCGGGCGCGCTTGCCGATCCGGCCGCGCAGGTAGTAGAGCTTGGCCCGGCGCACGTCGCCGCGGGCCGCCACCTCAATCCGCTCAATCTTCGGCGAGTGCAGCGGGAAGGTCCGCTCCACCCCGACGCCGAACGACTGCTTGCGCACGGTGAACGTCTCCCGGGCGCCGTGGCCCTGGCGCTTGATCACGACACCCTCAAACACCTGGGTGCGCCGGCGCGTCCCCTCAATCACCTGGAAGTGGACACGGAGGCGGTCGCCGGCGTCAAACGCCGGGACGCGGCGGAGCTGGGAACGCTCCAGGCTGTCGATGACTGTGCTCATGGCAAAAACTCTTCGGAAGGGAAGGTGGACCCGCTCGGCGCATGATCTTCCGGCACGACGCGGGTGGCCCACCGGACCCGAACGCGCGCGCAGCGCGGCTTCAGCCCATGCGGCGGCTTATGGTAGCGAACGCCTCAGGGGCAACGTGTTGGAGGTTCACTAAGCCCCGCCGCGGCCGCCGCCCGGGACCGGCTCTGGGCCAACCGCCACTCGGCGATGCGGCCATGGTGACCGGACAGGAGCACGTCTGGCACCCGCCAGCCGCGGTACTCGGCCGGACGGGTGTAATGCGGGTACTCGGGTCCCCCCTCCAGCGCGGCGCTGAACGACTCCTCCACCGCCGAGCGCTCGTCACCGAGCGATCCCGGGAGCTTGCGCAGGACGGCGTCGCAGACGACCATCGCCGCCAGCTCGCCCCCGGCGAGCACATACCGGCCGATGGAGATCCGGTCGGAGGCGAAGTGCTCGACGATCCGCTCGTCGAACCCCTCGTAGCGCCCGGACAGCAACGTCAGGGCCGGCTCGGCGGCCAGCTCGTCGACCAGCGCGTCGTCCAGCAGGCGGCCCCCGGGATCCAAGGCGATGACCCGGCGCTGCCGAGGCAGCTCCACCGGATCCACCCCGTAGCGAGCCCGCAACGCGATGTCGACGACGTCGACGCGCAGCACCATGCCGGCGCCGCCGCCGAACGGCGTGTCGTCAACCTGGCGGCCGCTGAGCGGCGTGTGGTCCCGGTAGTTGACCCGGTGCAGGGCGTGGCCGGCAGCGAGCGCGTTGGCGACATGGCGCTGGCCGGCGAACCAGTCAAACGCCTCGGGGAACAGGGTGAAGATGTCGATCTCCACGTCACTCCCCCAGGAAGTGCAGGTCGACGTCGATCACGTGCTCGTCCAGGTCGACGGCGCGCACGGCGTCCTTGACCAGCGGCACCAGCAGCTGGGGACCGTCCGGATCGTCCCGGCGAGTGACCTCCAGGACCTCACAGGACGGGAGGGCCAGGAGGCGGGTGACGACGCCGATCTCCCGGTCACCGTCACGGACGGTGCAGCCCTCCAGGTCGGTGGCCCACCACTCGTCCTCCTCCAGGGGTGGGGCCTGCGCCCGGGGGACCAGGATGTCCTGTCCCCGCAGCGTCGCGGCCGTCTCCCGGCCGTCGCTGCCCTCCACCCGGAGGATGAGGCGCCGCTCGTGCCCGGCGATCCGATCGATCCGCCGGGGGATCCCATTGATCTGGACCTCAAGGCCGAGGTCGAGCAGCCCGGCCACCGGGTTGGCGACGTGAAAGCTGCCGTCGAGTCCGTGGGGTCGGCCGACCACGCCGGCGCGCAACCAACGATCGGCGGGGAGCACGCCCTCGCCGGAGGTCATCACTCGTCGACGATGTCCAGGAACACGCGCCGCCCGTCCCGGGCGGCGGCCGCCTTGATCACGGTGCGCAGCGCGCCGGCCGTCCGCCCGCCGCGGCCGATCACACTGCCGTAATCGTCCTGGTCGACGGACAGTTCCAGCACGGTGGAACCGTCATCCTCCTGGACCTCCTCGACCTGCACCGCGTCCGGATGCTCGACAAGCCCCTTGGCCATGTACTCGAGCAGGTCCTTCATGGCGGCGTCGCTCAGGAGATGCCCTGGATGCGCAGGAGCTTGCGAACGCTTTCGGAGGGCTGAGCCCCCCGGTCCAGCCAGTCGCGGATGCGCTCCTCGTTGAGCACGATCGTCGACGGCTCGGTCTGGGCGTTGTAATGACCGACGGTCTCGATCACGCGGCCGTCGCGCTTGGAGCGCTGATCGGCGACCACAACGCGCCAGATGGGATTCTTGCGCCCGCCGATGCGGGTTAGACGAAGTCGGACTGCCATGAGCGATCGATGAGGTTAGCGTGCCCGGCGCAGTTGCGCTCAGAGGCAGGGGCCGAAGGTGTCGACGGTGGCGACAAAACCGGTGTCTGCGCCCAGGATTGTCGCCGGCGTCGGGTCTGTGGAGCGAGCGTCGGGTCTGTGGAGCGAGCGTCAGCGAGCCTGGCGCATCAGGGCGCCGAGGTCCGGCATCCGCCCCTGGGACACCGAGCGCATCACCTTGCGCATCTGCTCAAACTGTTTGATGAGCTGCTTGACCGCCTGCACGTTGGTCCCGGAGCCCTTGGCGATGCGCAGCCGCTGCGAGCCCTTGATCAGCTCCGGGTGGCGGCGCTCCTCCGGGGTCATGGACAGGATGATCGCCTGGAGGCGGTCGAACTCCCGCTCGTCGATCTTGACCCCGCGCAGCTCCTTGCCCATGCCCGGGATCATCCCCAGCAGAGACTGGAGCGGGCCGAGTCGGCGGATCTGGCGCATCTGATCCAGGAAGTCGTCCAGGCCGAACTCCTGCTTGCGCAGCTTGCGCTCCAGCTCGGCCGCCTGCTGCTCGTCAAAGGAGGCCTCCGCCTTCTCGATGAGCGTCATGACGTCGCCCATGCCGAGGATGCGCTGGGCCATGCGGTCCGGGTGGAAGCGCTCAAACTGATCCAGCTTCTCGCCGGTGGAGGCGAACAGGATCGGCTTACCGGTGATCGCCTTGACGCTCAGGGCCGCGCCGCCCCGGGCGTCGCCGTCCAGCTTGGACATGACCACGCCGTCGAAGTCGACGACCGCGGCGAACTGCTCGGCCACGTTGACCGCGTCCTGGCCGGTCATGGCGTCGACGACGAGCAGGATGTCGGTCGGCCGGACCGCCTTCTTGATGTCGGCCAGCTCCTGCATGAGCTCCTGGTCGACGTGCAGGCGGCCGCTGGTGTCGATGATCAGGACGTCCTTGCCCTCCGACTGAGCGCGGTCGGCCGCCCACCGGGCGATCTGGACCGGGTTGCGGTCGGTGCCCTGCTCGTAGACGTCGGCGCCCGCCTGGGCGCCCACCTTGATCAGCTGCTCCACGGCCGCCGGGCGATAGACGTCGCAGGCGGCCACCGCCACCGAGGAGTTGTGCTCGGTGCGCAGGTAGCGGGCCAGCTTGGCCGTGGCGGTCGTCTTGCCGGAGCCCTGCAGGCCGGCCATCAGCACGATCGTCGGCGGCCGGGGTGAGAACGACAGCTCCCGGCCCGACCCGCCCATCAGCTCGGTCAGCTCGTCGGAGACGATCTTGACCACCTGCTGGCCCGGGTTGAGCTGACCGACGATGTCGGCGCCCAGGGCCCGGTCCTTGACCGCCGTGGTGAAGCTCTTGACCACCTTGAAGTTGACATCAGCCTCCAGCAGCGCGAGGCGGATCTCGCGCATGGCGGAGTTGATGTCGTCCTCGGTCAGGGTGCCGCGGCCGCGGACGTCGGCCAGGGTGGCCTGGAGCTTCTCGGCAAGGGAATCGAACACGGTGGGTACTGGAGTCTAGGCGTGCCCGCCGGAGTTGCCGCCGGGATCCGGCGCCGGCAGCTCGGCCTCGGGGGCCGCGGTGGCCGGCGGTGCGGGCTCGGCCTCGGCGGGGCCGCGAGCGCCGGAGAACGCCCGGCTGATCCCGCCGAACGCCTCGGCGAACTCCGACGGGATCACGAACACCTTGTTGGCGTCGCCCTGGGCCAGCTGGGGCAGCATCTGCAGGTACTGGTAGCTGAGCAGCTCCGGATCGGGCTTGCCGGCGTGGATGGCCCCGAACACGGTGGCGATCGCCTGGGCCTCACCCTCGGCGCGGAGGATGGCCGCCTGGCGCTCGCCCTCGGCGCTGAGCACCGCGGCCTGCTTCTCGCCCTCGGCCCTGAGGATCTGGGACTGCTTGATCCCCTCGGCGGTGAGGATGGCGGCCCGCCGGTCACGTTCGGCCCGCATCTGCTTCTCCATCGCCTCCTGGATGGTGCCGGGCGGGTCGATCGACTTGATCTCCACCCGGTTGACGCGGATCCCCCACTTGTTGGTGGCCTCGTCCAGGACGCCCCGCAGGTCGGCGTTGATGTGGTCCCGGCTGGTCAGCGCCTCCTCCAGGGTGAGGTCGCCGATGACGTTGCGCAGGGTGGTGACCGTGATCTGCTCAATCGCCTGGAGGGGATTGGCCACCTCATAGGTCGCCGCCTTGGGGTCGTTGATGGTGAAGTACAGGACGGTGTCGATCCCGACCACCAGGTTGTCCTCGGTGATGACCGGCTGGGGCGGGAAGGAGACCACCTGTTCCCGCAGGTCGATGAGCGGCTTGAGCCGGTCGATGAACGGCATCAGCACGGTCAGCCCGGGGTTGAGCGTGCGGCTGTAGCGGCCGAAGCGCTCCACGATCCCCGCCCGCGCCTGGGGGACGATGCGGATCGTCCGGGCGAACGTGAACAGCAGGAACAGAATGACGACAGCGGCGACGATGGCAGCAACCATGGCGTTCTCCTACTCGGTCACGAGCGCCGTGGCGCCCTTGATATCGACGACCTCCACCAGCGTCCCGGTCTCAATCTCCTGATCGTCAAACAGCGAGCGGGCGGTCCAGACCTCCCCGTCGATCCGTACCAGTCCCACCCCCTCGGCGTTGGCGATCCGCTCCAGCACGACCGCCGGCTTGCCCACCAGGGCGGCGGCCCCGGTGCGCAGCGCAGGCGGCATCCGGGTGTGCGACCGCACGATCGGGCGCACCAGCGCCAGCATCAGCACCGACGCCACCACAAACGCAATCAGGGCCAGCGCCGTGCCCCCCACGGCGGCACCGGCTGCGGCCGCCAGCGCCCCCAGGGCAAACGGGGCCAGGAAGAATCCGCCGGTGAGCATCTCCCCCACCCCGCAGGCACAGGCGAGGATCACCCAGACGAGCCACTCGGCCATGTCAGTGCGAGAGTACCGCTCCGGGCGGGCGGGCCGGAGCGGTTTGCGGCCGGTTCGAGCAACGCGGCGGGAGGCGGAAAGCCGCCCGGTCAGGTGACGAGCGCCCGGGCGAACTCCGCCGGGTCAAACGGGCGCAGGTCCTCCAGCTGCTCGCCGACACCGATCAGCTTGACCGGGATCTGCAGCTCCTGGGCGATGGCCAGGGCGATGCCGCCCTTGGCGGTGCCGTCCAGCTTGGTCAGCACCAGCCCGGAGACGTCGATCGCCTCCGAGAACGCCTTGGCCTGACGCAGGCCGTTCTGGCCGGTGGTGGCGTCGACGGTGAGCAGGGTCTCATGCGGGGCCTCGGGGATCTGCTTGGCGATCACCCGGCGGACCTTGGCCAGCTCGGCCATCAGGTTGTCCTGGGTGTGCAGCCGGCCGGCGGTGTCGATCAGCACCACGTCGGCCCCGTCCCGGCGGGCGGTCTCGATGGCCTCGTAGGCCACCGAGGCCGAGTCGGCCCCCAGCGAGCCCTTGACGAAGTCCACCCCGGCCCGCTGCGCCCACTGCTCCAGCTGTTCCACCGCCGCCGCCCGGAAGGTGTCCCCGGCGGCGAGCACCACCTTGCGATCCAGCTCCCGGCTCAGGTGCCAGGCGAGCTTGCCCAGCGTCGTCGTCTTCCCCGTGCCGTTGACCCCGGCGACGAGGATGACCGTCGGCTCAGCGCGCAGGTCGATGGTGTCGGTGCCGGTCTGGGCGATCTCGGTCATCAGCTCCACCAGCCGGTCAGACAGCTCCTGACCGCCGGTCAGCTTGTTCTCGGCCGCCTCCTGCTCCAGCTGGCTGACGATCTTGGCCGTGGTCTGGGCGCCCACGTCGGCGTAGATCAGTGCCTCCTCCAGCCGCTCCCACGTCTCGTCGGAGAGGTCTTCGAACAGCGTGGCCTGGATCTCGGTCTGGAGGGCCTGGCGGGTGCGGCGCAGGCTGTCTCGCAGCCGCCGGAAGCGGCCCCCGCGGCGTTCCGGTGACTCCTCGGCCGCCTCGGCAGGGCCCGTTCCGTTGCCGTCGATGATGAACAGTTCTCGCCAGTCGCGCGCCATGACGGCTGGCGACGTTATCAACGCGCGGTGGCTAGGCCGCGGCCTCCACGGCGGCCAGCCGCCGGGAGATGACCTTGGAGATCCCGTCCGCGCTCATCGACACTCCGTAGAGCGAATCGGCGGCCTCCATGGTGCGCTTCTGGTGGGTGACCACAATGAACTGGGCCCGCGCCGAGTACTGGCGCAGCAACGTCAGGAAGCGGTTGATGTTCAGGTCGTCCAGCGCGGCCTCCACCTCGTCCAGGATGTAGAACGGGCACGGCCGGGCCAGGAACACGGCAAACAGGAAGGCGAGCGCGGTCATCGACTTCTCCCCGCCGGAGAGCAGCGACAGCCGCTTGGGATCCTTGCCCGCCGGGGTGATCTCGATCTCCACCCCCTGCAGGTCCTCCTCGGTGCGCTCCTCCTCGCCCGCCTCGTCCTCGGAATCCGGACCGTCGGCTCCCTCGTCGCCGGCCTTTTGCCCTCCGATCACCCGGGCCGGTCTGCCGTCCCGGTCAGACACCAGCCGCAGCCGGCCCTTGCCTCCGGGAAACAGCTGGGCGGCGAGCTCCTCAAATGCGTTCGCGGTGGCCGCAAATGTCTGCTCAAAGGTCGTCTTGATCTGCCGGTCGGTGTCGGAGATGAGCTTCTCCAGCTCACGCAGGGCGGCCTCCAGGTCAGCCCGCTGAGCCTCCAGCTCCTCGACGTGGGCCACTGCCTCGGCGTACTCCTCCTGGGCGAGCGGGTTGACCGGTCCCAGCTGCTCCCGGCGCCGGCCCACCCGCTCCAGGCGGGCGTTGAGCGTCTGGCGGTCCTCGTCGCTGAGCGGCTCCTCGGCCGCCTCGGCGGCCAGCTCCAACCGCTCGGCGATCCCCCGCAGCTCGGTCTCGGCGTCGCTGAGCTGGTCGACGGCCCGCTGGAGGCGAACCTCGGCCTGGGTGAGCGCCTCGTTCTCGCGCCCCAGCCGGGCGTGCAGGTCGGCCTCCTGCTGAGCGCACGCCCGCAGCTCCACCGCCACGTGCTCCCCGGCCTCCCGGTCGGCGGCCAGCGCCGCGTCAAACCCGGCCATGCGCTCGCCGATGGCCGCGGCCGCCTCCTCCAGGCCGGCGATCACCGCCCGGACCGCCGGGGCGAGCTCCTGGTCCCGGGCCAGGCCGCCGCGCAGGCGCTCCAGCCGCCTGGTCCGCTCGGCCCGCTCGCGCTCGGCCCGTTCCAGCATCCGGCGCTCGGCGGCCAGCTCGGCGGCCAGCTGAGAGCGCCGACCCGCGTCCGGCCCGTCGTCAGGCGCCGACCGGCGCCGGTCGATGAGGGCGCCGATCCGCCGCTGCTCCTCCCGGGCCTCGTCGAGCGCCCGGACGGCCGCCCGGTGGGCGTCGGTGAGCCGGTTGCGGGCGGCGTCGGCCTCCGAGACGGCGCCGGCGACCCGGGAGACGGCCGCCCGGGCGTCGACCTCGGCCTGAGCGGCCCGCTCGCTCTCCCGCAGCAGCTGCTCTCGCCGGTTGCGCTCGGCCAGGACGCGGTCCTCGCCGACGGCCGGCGCCTGGCGGAGCTCCCGGGTGCGCGCGGACCAGACCCGTCCGCCCACGGTGACGGCCACACCGTCAAACCCGTCGCTCAGGCCGTTGAGGTCCTCCACCACCCAGGCATCACGCAGGAGTGTCCGGGCCAGGGCCAGCGCGGGGCCGGGGCCCCGGACATGGTCCAGCAGCCGGTCCGCGCCGGGCAAGGGCGGACCACCGGCGGCGGGGCTCTCCGACGGGGCGCCGGGCTCGACCACCAGAGCCCGCCCGCCGTCGGCCCCGGTCCGGTCCAGCAGCGCCGCCCCGGCGTCATGATCGTCGACCACCGCGGCCCGCAGCCGTCCGTCCAGGGCGGCGGCCACCGCCAGCTCATAGCCGGCGTCGACCTCCAGCTCGTCGGCCAGAGCGGCGGCGCCGTGGGGCGCCCCGGCGTGGGTGCGCAGGAACTGATTGACGGCGGCGACGTCGGCCCCCACCCGGGCGGCCTCGCGCCGCGCGGCCTCCACGGAGCGTTCGGCCTCGCGCAGCTTGCCCCGCAGCCGATCGACCTCGGCCTCACCGGCGGCCCGCTCACGCTGGCGCTCGGCGACCACATCGCTCTGGGAGGCCACCCGGCCGGCCGCCGCCGCCAGCTCCTCCTCCAGCTGGCGCAGCTGCCGGGCCAGCTCGGCCTCCCGGTCGCGGTCCAGGGCGGCCAACGACTCCTCCAGCCCGGCGATCCGCTGCGCGGCCTCCGGGTCCTCCTGATCGGCGGCGGCCTCCGCCTCCAGGGCCTCGATCGATTGCTGGTAGCGCTCCATCCGGCGCTGGATGGTGTCGGCGGAGTTGCGCACCGACTCGGCGCGGTAGCCGATTCGCTCGCCGGCGCTGCGGGCGGCGTAGGCCCGGCGAGACAGCTCCTCTCGCTGGGCGCTGCGGGCGGCCAGCGCCTCCTCGGCGGCCTCGCGGCGCTGGGCCACCGCCTCCAGCTCGGCCTCCAGCGCCCGGCGCCGCTCGCGCACCCCGGCGGCGGTGGCCTGCGCCGCCTCCCGGCCGGCGCGGTGGCCGCGGACATCGTCCCGGGCCAGCTCCCAGCGGATCTCCAGCGCCTGGCGCTCCAGCCGGGCGTGCAGCTCGGCGGCCTCGGCCTGCCGCTTGAGCGGGCGCAGGCGGGAGCGGGCCTCCCGCTCCACGTCCAGCGCCCGGTCCAGGTTGTCCTGGGTCCGGGCCAGCTTGAGCTGGGCGCGTCGGCGGCGCTTGCGGTGCTTGCCCAGTCCCGCCGCCTCCTCGATGAGCAGCCGGCGCTCCCGCGGCTTGGAGGTGACGAGCGATTCGACACGCCCCTGGGAGATGACCGAGTGCATCTCCTTGCCCAGCCCGGTGTCGGACAGCAGCTCCACGATGTCGACCAGCCGGCACCGGGCTCCGGCCAGGCGGTACTCGCCCTCCCCGGCGCGGTCCAGCCGGCGGTAGATGGAGATCTCCGGGGCGCCCAGGCCGAGGCTGCCCTCGCTGTCGTCGAGCACCAGCTCCACCTCGGCGTGCCCGGCCGCCTGGCGCCCGGGAGCGCCGCCGAAGATGACGTCCTGCATGGCCTGACCGCGGACCGCCGCCGGCGACTGCTCGCCCAGCGCCCACAGGACAGCGTCGGTCACGTTCGATTTCCCGGACCCGTTCGGTCCGACGATGACGCTCACGCCGGGCCCGAACTCCATCCGGGTCCGGTCCGGAAACGACTTGAACCCCTTGACCGTGATCGACTTCAGATACATCTAGCGCTCGCTCATTTCGACGACAGGGCCTCCAGCGCCGATTGGGCGGCCTCCTGCTCGGCGTCCTTCTTGCTGCGTCCCACGCCGCAGCCGACCTCGCGGCCCTGGATGGTGGCGCTCACCGTGAATGTCCGGTCGTGCGGCGGCCCGTGCTCCTCCACCACCGCATAGCTGACCAGCTCGCCGCGGCGGGCCAGCCGCTCCTGGAGGGCGGACTTGTAGTCAACCGAGTGCTCCAGGGCATCCTCGATCTCGGGCTCGAACGCCGCCACCACCGCCTCGGCGGTGACGTCGTAGCCGTAGGCCAGATAACAGGCGCCGATCACCGCCTCGATCACCGAGGCGAGGACACGCTCGGTCGAGATCAGGGCCTCGATTCCCGGCTGCGCGCTGGACGGGGCCGCCGCCCGCAGGCGCTCCGGGATGCCCAGCCGCTCGGCGACCTCCCGGCAGGAGCGCCCGGAGACCGCCTGGGCCCGGATCTTGGTCAGCCGCCCGGGACCGAACCGGTCGGCATCCAGCCGGGGGAACAGGTGCGTGGTCACCGCCAGCCCCAGGACGCTGTCGCCCAGGAAGGCGAGTCGCTCGTAGGAGGCCGACCGGCGCGTCGTCCACGAGGAATGGGTGAACACCGGAGCCAGCATGTCGGGCTCCAGCTCGTCGAGCATCTGCGCCAGCGAGGCGCCGGGCCCGGGGGTGGCGCGGGACGGCGGCCTCGCCCGCTGGCGTTCCGGTATCACTCAGAGTCAGGGCCCGGTGTGGCGGCGGCCGGCTGCACGCCGCTGGCAAGGACGAAGTCGACCGCCTGGCCGACGGTCAGGATCCGGCTGGCCTCCTCGTCGGAGATGCGCAGCCCGTAGGAGTCCTCCAGCTCCTGAACCAGCGTGTACAGATCCAGGGAGTCGGCCTCCAGGTCCTCCCGGAACCGCGTCGACTCCTGGATGGACTCCGGGTCGACCTCCAGCTCGTCGACCAGGTGCGCCCGGATCAGCGAGAAGACTTGCTCTCGGTTCATCGCCCGCACACCGTAGTCACCGGGTCGGACGCTCCATCAACCATCCTCTTCCTCCTCTCCCCGCTTCACGGGGGGTCGCAGGGCGCCGGCCGCGGCCAGGGCGGCGCGCGTGGCGCTGATCACATCTTCCTCCACTCCACGCGCGGCGACCTCGATGGCGCGGGCAAATCCGCGGCGGGTGAACCGCCCGTGGGCGACGACCCCCAGCTGGCGCAACCCGAGCATGTAGGCCCCCCCGGGGCCCTCCGGGTCGATCTCTCGGCGGACCTCCTGGATCGCCGGACCGAGCATCCAGCCGCCCAGCTTGGTCCGGGTGGAGGTCATGGCCGCGTCGCGCAGCGCGCGCAGCGTGCGGCCGGACACCCCCTCAATGAGCTTGAGCGCGATGTTGCCGGTGAAACCGTCCATCACCACCACGTCGGCCGCGTCGTCGAAGACCTGCGTGCCCTCGATGTTGCCCACAAAGTTCAGCCCCGTACCACCCTCGCCGGCCAGCTGTTCGTGGACCTCGATCAGTTCCGGGGTGCCCTTGACCGCCTCCTCGCCGTTGGAGAGCAGCGCCACCCGGGGCGAGCGCAGGCCGAGCAC
The DNA here is from genome assembly GCA_963753235.1 of uncultured Solirubrobacteraceae bacterium. Lineage (GTDB taxonomy): Bacteria > Actinomycetota > Thermoleophilia > Solirubrobacterales > Solirubrobacteraceae > Palsa-465. The sequence continues at coordinate 561,955 of CAVWBJ010000005.1, forward strand.
GGCCTGGGAGAAGGCCGAGCCCATGTGGGCGAACTGGACCAGGTGCTCCGGGCGGCAGGTGACGTTGGCCCCGACGTCCAGCATCAGCACCGGGGTGCCGCCGGGCACCGGCACGGGCAGCGCCAGCGCCGGGCGGTAGATCCCCCGGTCCCGGCGCAGGTTGAACAACCCGGCAGCGAGTGCCGAGCCGGTGGAGCCGCCGGAGACCAGCGCCTCGGCCCGGCCGGTCGCCACCGCCTTGGCCGCCTGAACGATCGACGCCTCCGGGGTGGAGCGGACGGCGAAGGCGGGGTCGGCGGCCTTGGCGATCGATACCGGCGCGTCGACGATGTCCACGCCGACCGCCCCGTCCAGCCCGGCGGCCAACTCGGCCGAGGGGCCGAACAGCAGAACCTTGACGCCGGTGGCAGCGGCGAGCGCCGCTCCGGCGGCGACCTCCGCCGGGCCCAGATCCGCCCCGCCCGCGTCCACGGCGACGGTCACCATCGCGGTGTCAGGACTAGGCCGACTGCTGGCCGGTCTCGGCGACGACCTCGCGCCCGCGGTAGCTGCCGCACACCGGGCAGACCCGGTGCGGGATGCGGGGGCTGTGGCACTGCGGACAGGCGTTGTACGTGGGCGCGCTGACCTTATGCTGAGACCGGCGCTGGGTGGTGCGCGCGTGGGATTGCTTCTGCTTGGGGACCGCCATGCGAGGCAGGAGGCTAGCAGAGGGGGTCAGCGGTGCCGGCGCGGCGGGCTGCCGCGGACCAGGTCTCGCCGGAGAAGCGTCTCCAGCTCTGCGCCGGGGGCGGGCCGCACCAGGCCGAACCCCTGCCCGTAGCGGATCTCGTGAGCGGTCAGGAACTCCGCCTGGGCCTCGGTCTCGACCCCCTCGGCGATGACCTCGGACCCACAGGCGGCGATGAGCTCAGACACGGCCTCCAGCCGGCGGACGGCGGCGCTCTCCTCCGGCACGCCCACCAGGAGCCGGCCGTCGATCTTGACCGCATCGAAGGCGAGCTCGGCCAGGCGGGAGATCGACGAGTAGCCGGCGCCGAAATCATCGAGCACCAGGGCCACGCCGGCGGCGCGCAGATCGGCCATCACCCCGAGCGCCTCGGCCGAGTCCAGGGTCCAGGCCGACTCGGTGAGCTCGACGATGAAGCTGTCGGTGGACAGACCGGCGGTACGCACGTGCTGGGCAAACCGGGTGACGAACCCGGGCGACAGCAGCTGGTGAGGCGAGACGTTGACGGCGAGCAGCGGATCCAGGTCGGCGGCCAGCCATTCCAGAGCCTGGCGGCACACCTCGGAGATCACCCAGTCGGCCAGCTCGTCCCCCGCGCTCGTCTGCTCGGCGAGGTGCATGAACTCCCGGGGCCCCAGCAGCCCCCGCTCCGGGTGATGCCAGCGCAGCAGCGCCTCCACGCCGGCGATCGTCTGCGGCGGCGCCAGGCGAAGGATGGGCTGGTAGTGGAGCTCCAGCTCCTGGTTGGCGATGGCCGCGCGCAGCTGTCCCCAGACGCCGGCGCGCTGGGAGTGCAGAGCGGCCGATCGCTGGTGAAATGACATCCGGCCCCCGCCGACGGCCTTGGCCTGGTACATGGCAGCGTCGGCCAGACGCATGAGCGCCTCGGTGTCAGAGCCATCGACCGGATACAGGCTGACGCCGATGCTGGCGCCCGTCCGGACCTCGGTCCCGGCCACCACAAACGGCTCCCGCAGGGCCTCCAGCAGCTTGGTTCCGACGCTCTCGGCGGCCAGGGCAGCATCGTCGTCGAGGTCGGCGAGCAGCACCAGGAACTCGTCGCCGCCCTGGCGGGCGAGGACGTCGGTGGACCGCAGCACCCCCCGCAGCCGGCCGGCCACCGCCGTGAGCAGCCGGTCGCCGGCGGCATGTCCGAGGCGGTCGTTGACCTCCTTGAACTCGTCCAGGTCGACGAACATGAGCGCGGCCGCACCGCCGGCGCGGCGGGCCCGGGCCAGCGCCAGGTCAAGCTCCTGCTCAACCATGAGCCGGTTGGGCAGGCCGGTCAGTGGGTCGTGGTAGGCGAGGTAGGCGAGCTGCTCCTCGCCGCGGCGGCGCTCGGAGATGTCACGGACGAACGCGTAGAAGATCGGCTCGTCAGCCTCGGTCCCCTCCACCCGAGTGATGGTGAGCTCCACCGGGAAGGTGGTGCCGTCGCGGCGCATGGCCGTGGTCTCGATGCGCCGGTCCAGCAGCCGCGAGCTTCGGTTCTCCCGCAGGCGGCGACTGCCCCGCAGGTAGGCGGGACGGTTCTCCGGCGGGACGAGCAGGTCGACTGCCGGCCGCCCCATGACCTCCTGGGTGCGGCGATCAAACGTCCGTTCGGCCGCCGGGTTGAACTCGATGATCCGGTCCTCGGCGTCGACGGCCACCACGCTGTCCGGGGCCGAGGCGATCACCGCCCGGTTGCGGGCCACGGCGGCCTCCAGCGCGCTCAGCTGCAGCGAGCTCTCCAGGGCCAGCGCGGCGTGGGCGGCCAGCGCGCCGAGCACCTCCAGCGCCTGGTCGCTCGGCCTGAGTCCAGAGACGGGATCGTCGACGGAGATGATCCCGTACCGCCGGCCGGCAGCCCCGTCCAGGGTGGCGAACAGCGCGTCGTCCGGGCGCCAGCTGTCCGGACCCGGAGCCCCGGACTGCGCCCGCTCCGGGACGTGCCAGCGCACCGAGTCGTCGTACTGAATGGCGCCCGCGGGGATGAAGTAGACGCCGTGGCGGCGGAAGCGGGGGTGCAGGAGCGGGTCCCACGTGTCCCCGGCGGTCACCTGGCCCAGGAGATTGGCCTGGGTGGGGGCGGCACCATGCACGGCCACCACCTCATATTCGTCCTGCTCAGGGCGATAGACGTTGACGATGGTGGTGCGAAAGCCCAGCGCCTCGGACACCGTGCGGGCGAGCGCGCGCAGGGTCTCGTCCAGCGTCGGCTGACGCCGGGTCAGGCGGGACAGCTCCAGAAGCCCGCGGAGAGGCGCGACCACCTCACCCGCCTGGGTGGGCTCCGACGACTCACCGGTGGGGTGCATGCTGAAGACCTAGTCGACTCAAAGCGGATGGAACTTGACCAAGTGTGCCCGTCCGCGGGCGTGGTGCGAGCAGGTGGCTCCGGAGCGCGGGGGTGGGTGGGTGGCCCGGGGACCCGGTGGTCAGTCGAAGTGCAGCTCGGAGAGCTTGGCCCAGCGGGGGTCCGGCGCGGACTCATGGCTGTGGTCCGGGCCGGCCTCGTTGAGGTTGGCGCCGCAGACGGCGCAGAGCCCGGCGCACTCCGGACGGCAGAGCAACTGGGCCGGCAGCGCCAGGGCCAGGGCGTCGCGCGCCCAGGCGTGGATGTCCAGCACGCCGTGCTGGACATACGGTGACTCCAGCTCCTCGCCCTCCCCCGGCTGGGACACCTCGCGGGCGTCCACGTCGAAGCCGGGAGCGGCGTTGGACAGGCAGCGCATGCAGGGACCGCTCAGGGTCGCCGAAAAGTTCAGGCGCAGGGCGTAGCCCGAGCCCGTGGTGCGGGAGATGTCAAGCCGGACGGGGATGAGCGCGGGCTCCACCGTGTAATGCTCGCCGCCGAGCTCAAACGGGTCGATCGCCACCTGGAGCTCAAGCCGCCGGCCCTGCCCGGACGTGAGCCGCAGCCCGGCGAGATCAAATGAGTCAGTGCGCGGGGCCATGGCACGAGCTTAGTGCTCTGCCGGCCCAGCCCAGCGGCGGTTTTGGGCTCAGCGCAGCTGCCGTTTGAGGACCTTGCCGGTGGCGTTGCGCGGGAGCTCGTCGACGAACACGACCTCGCGGGGGACCTTGTAGCGCGCCAGCTGACCGCGGACCTGGTCCTGGAGGTCTGACTCGGTGAGCTGGGCCCCGGGCTCCAGGCTGACCACCGCCCGCAGGCGCTGGCCGAACTGCTCGTCCGCAACGCCCACCACCGCCGCCTCGCGCACGCCCGGCACGGCCGCCAGCAGGTCCTCCACCTCGGCCGGGAACACGTTCTCGCCTCCGGAGACGATCATGTCGTCGTCGCGGCCGTCGATGAACAGCCGGCGCGCCGCGTCGAAGTGACCGACATCGCCGGTGGCAATAAGCCCGGCGACCCGGTCCTTGTCGCCGCCTCCGGTGTAACCCTCAAACAGCAGCTCGGAGCCGACGAAGATCCGGCCGGTGCTCCCGGGGCCGACGGGCTCGCCGTCCTCGCCCAGGATGCGGACGATGGTGCCCCGGGGCGGGCGGCCGGCGGTCCCGGGGGCGGCCCGGAGGTCCCGGGGCGAGGCGATGCTGGCCCAGGCCACCTCGGTGGAGCCGTACAGGTTGTACAGGACGTCACCGAACGTATCCATGACCCGGTGGGCGAGGGGTCCCGGGAGGGCCGACCCGCTGACGGCGATGACGCTGAGGGTGCCCCGGTCGACGGCCCGGAGCCGCTCCGGTGGGCATTCCAGCATCCGCTGGAGCATGACCGGGACGACGATGAGCGCCTGGGCGCGGTGGTCGGCGATCGTCTGCACCGTGTCGGCGGGATCAAAGCGACGCCGGAGCACGAGCGTGGAGCACAGCGAGGTGCTGAGGAGCAGGTGGGCATAGCCCCAGGCATGGAACAGCGGCGCGGCGATCAGGGTGGTCTGACGGGCCCGGAGCGGGATCGCCGACAGGATGGCGGCCACCGGGCTCAGGGAGCTGGGGTTGGGCCGGTTGGCGCCCTTGGGGGTGCCGGTGGTGCCCGAGGTGAGGATCACCGCGCGTCCGGCCTGGCGCGGCGGCGGCAGCGGGCTGTCGACGCGGGTGGCGATCAGCTCGGCCAGCGAGGTGTCGCCGCCACCGGACCCCGGCTCGTCGGTCCAGGCGGTGAAGCAGACCGGCGGACGCGGACCGGTCCGGGCGGGAGCGATCACGTCGGCGAACTCGGAGTCAGAGACGATCCCGGCCAGCTGCTCCCGGGCTGCCACCTCGGCGACCTGGGGCCCGGCGAACCCGGTGTTGAGAAACACCGCGTGCAGCCCGAGCTTGGAGCAGGCCACGCTCGTCTCCACAAACCCGCGGTGGTTGCGGCACATGATCCCCACCGCGTCACCCTGGGTGAGGCCGTGCCCGGCCAGGCCCCGCGCGAGCGCGTTGGTGCGGCGGTCAACCTCGGCGAAGGTCAGCATGCCCTGCTCGTCGATCAGCGCCGGGGCGTGCGGATACCGAGCGGCCGCCCCCAGGTAGCCGGCGGCCAGGGTGGGCCCGAACCGGTGCAGGCCGGCGATGGCCCGGGCGGCCCGATCCGGCCGGGAGAGCCGCAGGATGCCGGCGCGCACGAACGTGCCGGCCAGGTGGATCCCATCTCCGAGGGCGACGGTCATCGTCCAACATCCAATCACGCCTCCGGCCGCCCACGTCCGCTGCTCCGGAATCCGGCGTGATTGGCGGGGCCGGGGCGGGAGCTCGCCGGCAGGCGCGATGGGAGGGTGGCGCCCTCGCCCCGTCCACCGTCGGCGGATGAACGGCGCGCCGGCCGGAGCGCCGCACCGGCGATGATTAGGGCCATCTCGGACTGGTTTTCGACATATGGCTTCGCCGAGGTCCACGACGGCCTGCTCATCGGCGCCTATCCGCTGGACGAGCGAGATGTGGCGATGCTTTCGGCGATGGGGGTGGACGCGATCCTCAACCTGGTGGAGGATCAGGAGTACGCGCCCGGCCGCCGCCTGGCGGTGGAGGCCGCCCTGGGCGACGCCGGGATCGAGGAGGAGCGGATGAGCCTGACCGACTTCGGCCGGCTGCCCGCCGACCGGCTGGAGCCGGCGGTGCAACGGGTGGTGGGCTGGCTGCGGGCCGGCCGGCTGTCCTACGTGCACTGCCGGGCCGGCTGGCAGCGCTCGGCCGCGGTGGCCGCCGGGGCGATCGCCATCTACGCCGGGCTCAGCGTCGACGAGGCGCTCGCCTACGTCCGCCAGCGTAAGCCCTCGGCCGAGCCCCTTCCCCACCAGGTCGAGGACCTGCACAGCTGGTGGGCGCAGCGCAGCGGGCTGCACCGGCGCTGAAGCCGCCGCGGCACCACGGCCCGGCGCCCCCGCCTTTGCCGTCCCGGCGCCCCGGGATGCCGAGGGACGTGCGACATTGTGGACGGTATACGCGCAAAACATCCCACGCGCTCGCCGCGGGACCCGTCCGGAGCCGGCGTCGGAGTCGGAGGCGGACACGTAGTCGGCGGCGGACGCGCGGAGGCGGAGTCGGCCGACGGGCGGGCGAACGGAGGCGGGCGGTCTACTCGGCGGCGCGCAGCCGGCGCCGGGGGGCCTGGACGGCCGTGACCTCGGAGCCGAGCTCCAGCTGGAGCTCGGCGGCGTGCACGCTGCGGGCGCTGACGGTGACCGGCTCCAGCTCGGGCAGCTCGGTGCCCTCGGCCACCGCCCCGTGGTCGGCGAACCGGCGGGCGCCCGGGAGGACCCGGGACTCATAGGACCCGATCGTCTCGTTGTAGGCGCTGACCGTGCTGTTGAGCCGGGTCCCGAGCTTGCTGAGCAGCGTGGACAGCTTGACCAGACGGGTATGGAGCTCCCGGCCGAGCTCGGAGATCTCCTGGGCGGACTCGGCCACCCGCTCCTGTTGCCAGCCGTAGGCGACCGAGTGCAGCAGGGCGAGCAGGATCGTCGGCGTGGCGATCAGAACCCGGCGGGACATGGCGTCCTCAATCAGCCCGGGGTCGCTCTCCAGGGCCGAGCTGTACAGGTGCTCGCCGGGCAGGAACATGACGACCATGTCCGGAGCGGTCTCCATCCCCGCCCAGTAGGCCTTGTCGGCCAGCGCCTTGACGTGCTTGCGCAGCAGGCGGGCATGGTCCTTGAGGTGCTGCTCGCGCTCGGCCTCATCCCGCGCCTGGTAGGCGTCCAGCACACCCTGGAGGGGCGCCTTGGCATCGACGACGACGTGCTTGCCGCCCGGCAGGTTGACGACCAGGTCCGGCCGGAGCGTCCGCTCCTCACCGGCCATCGAGGACTGCTCGGTGAAGTCGCAGTGGCGCAGCATGCCGGCGAGCTCCACGACGTTGCGCAGCTGCATCTGCCCCCACTGGCCCCGCGCGTTGGGCTTGCGCAGGGCGGTGACCAGCGCGCCGGTCTCGGTGCGCAGGCGCTCTCCGGTCTCCGACAGGGTGCGCAGCTGGGCCTCCAGCCGCCCGCGCGACTCCCGCCGCTCCTGGTCCAGGCGCAGCAGCTGGCTGTCCACCCGTCCCAGCTGCTCCTTGAGCGGCGCGACCAGCTGCTCCACCGCCTGCTGGCGCTTGTCCAGATCGCCCTTGGCCTCGGCCTGAGCGGTCTGAAGCTGGGCCCGGGCCAGCTCGGTCAGCTGCGACATGCTGGACTGCAGCGCCTCCGCGCTCAGCGCCTTGAATGAGGCCGACAGGCGCTCCTGGGCATCGGTGAGGGTCGCCAGTCGCTCGGCCGCCCGATCCCGCTCGTGATCCAGGTCGGCCTGGGCCTTGACCAGCTGGCGCTCCAGCTCTCCGGCCCGGCCGGCTTCGGCGGTGAGCGCGCGCAGCCGCGGTCGCAGCGCCAACACCACAATCACGGCACCGATCACGACTCCGGCAGCAAGCCACAGGGCGTTCATAGGACCGTCCAGGATCGCGGGCGGTGCGGACGGAACCGGAAAACGGGTAAGAATCGCGGTCATGAGCGCCGACCCGGTTCGCCGCCACCTGGTGGTTCATGGCCATGTGCAGGGAGTCTTCTTCCGCGATTCCACCCGTCAGCAAGCCGAGCGGTACGGGGTCGCCGGCTGGGCCGCCAACCGGACCGACGGCGCCGTGGAGGTCGTCCTGGAGGGGCCGCGGGAGGCGGTGGCGGCAGTCGAGCAGTTCGCCCGCCGGGGCCCCCGGCGGGCCCGGGTGGAGTCGGTCGACGGCTCTGATGAGGAGCCGGAGGGGCTCAGCGGGTTTCAGACCCGCTAGCCGCCGACCCGCCGGCCGTCCCCGGAAACCGACCCGTCGGCCGGCGGCGTCAGGAGACTTCCGCCGGCTCGTCCTTGCCGGCCAGGCGATCCCGGCCGCGCTGAACGGCCGCAATGAACTTGCTCAGGTTGACCTCAAGCGTGTTGAGGATCTCGTCGGCGTAGTCCTCGGCGCCCAGGCGGATCTCCCGCTCCCGGGCCCGGGCGTCTTCGATGATGTCCTCAGCGGCGCGCTCGGCCTGCTTGGTGATCTCCTCCTCGGAGATCAGGCGCTCCTGGCGCTCGCGGGCCTCCTTGACGATCCGCTCGGCCTCGCGCTTGGCCTCGGCCAGCATCTCCTGGCGCTCCTTGACGATCCAGCGCGCCTGCTTGATCTCCTCAGGGATCGTGGCCCGCATCTGGTCCAGGATGTCGTAGATCTCCTCCTTGTCCACGCGCACCTGGTCGGTCAGCGGGACCGGCTTGGCGTTGTGGACGAGGTCGTCCAGCTTGTCGATCAGTACCAGAACGTCCATCTCTCAATACCTCTGTTTCGTCAGCGGCTGAGCCGATCCTTTAGTTGCGTCGCCACCTCGTCCGGCACCAGATCGTCGATGTCACCACCAAATGTGGCGAGCTCCTTGACGCCACTTGAGCTGAGAAAACTGTACTTGGGCGATGCCATCAGGTAAACGGACTCTATTTCAGGCGCCTGCCGCCGGTTGAGCTGGTTCATCTCCAGCTCGTATTCGAAGTCCGAGATGGCCCGCAGCCCCTTGACGATCGCCATGGCCCCGCGCTCCCGCGCGAACTCCACCAGAAGGTTGCTGAACGGGGCCACCTCGATGTTGGGCAGGGACCGGGTGGCGTTGCGGATGAAGCGGATCCGCTCCTCGGCGTCGAACACGGTCTTCCCCTTGCGCCACGGGAGGTTGACGACCCCCACAATCACCCGGTCGTACATGCCGGAGGCACGGGTGATGACGTCGAGGTGGCCGTACGTGATGGGGTCAAACGTCCCCGGGCAGATCGCGATGCGGTTGTCAGGTGCCATAGATGTAGATGAGGGTGTCGCCGTAGCGGCGCTCGTCGAGGAGCTCCAGGCCGAGGGCGAGCGGGCTCCGGCGGTCGCTCTCGGCCACTACCCGGGCATCGCCCGTGAGTAGCGGCTCAATCGCCGTCGTCAGGTCCCGCCCCAGGCTCGGGGCCAGGCGGTATGGGGGGTCAACGAACACGAGATCGTATTGACGTGCCCGGTTGCGTGCGCCCTCACAAAAGCGGAGCGCCGGCGCCCGGACCACCTCGGCGGTGATTCCGAGCGTCCTCAGGTTGCGCCGAATCGCCGTGATGGCCCCCTCGGCGGAGTCCACCAGGGTGGCCTGGGCGGCTCCTCGGGAGAGCGCCTCGATGGCCAGCGCGCCAGAGCCGGCGAACAGGTCGAGCACCCGGGCATCCCGGACCCGGTCGCCCAGGATGGAGAACAGCGCCTCGCGCACCCGGTCGCTCGTCGGCCGGGTGGTCCGCCCCCGCGGGGCGACCAGCTCCCGGCCCCTAAACGCTCCGGCGATCACGCGCACCGGGGCATTCTGCTCCGAGAGCGGTTCAGGCGGCGTCGTGGAAGATGATCCCGAGCGCGGTGCGGGACCCGGAGGTCACCGTGGACACGCCGTGGCGCATCCGGACCCGGTGGTAGCCGGAGGCGCCCCGCTGCGGCCGCTCGCTGGTGGCAAACACGACGAATGCGCCCTGGGGTGGCCTGATCACGTGGGCCCGGCTCTGGGCCCGCGGGCGCTGCTCGACCAGGACGAACTCGCCCCCGTCGAAGTCGACGCCGGGGCGATCCAGGATGGTGACGATCTGAAACGGGAAGTAGACCTCGCCGTACAGGTCCTGGTGCAGCGCGTTCCAATCACCCGGGCCGTAGCGGAGAAGGAGCGGGGTCGGCCGACTCTGCCCGGCCGCGGCGCACTGGGCGAGCAGGTCCGGATGGGCGAGCGGGAACCGCCGACCCCGCAGCCGCTCCCCCCAGCCATTGGCGATCGGCGCCAGGTGCTCGTAGAACGCCTCCCGCACCGCCGCGACCGTCTCCGGGAGCGGGTGGTCGAAGTAGCGGTAGCGGCCCTCGCCGAACCGGTGGCGGGCCATGTCGATCGTCGAGCGAAAGCGGCCCGCGTCGAACAGGGCGGCGAGCTCGGCGCACTCCTGACGGGTGAGCAGGACCGGCGTGACCGCATGCCCGCCGCCGTCCAGCTCGGCCCCCAGTTCGTTCCAGGGCAGCGCATCGATGCGAGCGGTCAGCGGGTTGGTCATGTCAATGAAACGCGGGCGGGACCGACCCTGTGAGGTCACGCCACCGGTTGTCCCGTCGTTGATCCCGTGGTGACCTTCCGCCTCATCGATGCCCGCGGGAATCCGTACGAGAGCCCGGTCGCCGGGACCCTGGGCGGCCACCGCCGGACCCGCGTCTACGGCCGCCTGGACTGTCCGGCGGCGCTCGCCGCCATCGCCCGGGGCGGGTATGCCCGGCATCGCGTCTTCTTCGCCGACGAGGCCACCGCGGTCGCCGCCGGATACCGCCCGTGCGCGCGCTGTCTGCCACAGGCCTACGCGCGGTGGAAGGACCTCGGCGCGCGGTGGAGGACTCGGCGCGCGGTGAAAGGACCTCGGGGCCAGGAACCCTGGTCCGGGAGGGGGTTTTGGGGCCTGACTTGTCCTATACACAACTGAGCCCCCAAGACCCCCCAGCCCGCCCGGATCAGGGCCAGGACCCACCCCCCAGCCCCCCAGATCCCGGGGCCAGGGCCCCGGACTCCGGGACCCCGGACCCACGCCATCCCTGACATCCGCTTCTTGGCGCCTCGGGCCGGTCAGGCCCGGATCGGCGCGGCCGCCTCGGCGCCGAACACCCCGGTCAGGGCGTCGGCGAGCAGGGCGTGCTCGGGCCGCTCCAGATCAGGATCGGCGGCGTCGATGACCTCGGCGCGCATCCGGGCCCGTTCCTGCAGCTCGCGGTCCCGGGGCAGCTCGGCCACCCGGAACTGGGCCAGACCGCTCTGACGGACCCCCACCAGCTCCCCCTCGCCCCGGAGCTCCAGGTCGATCTCGGCCAGGCGAAACCCGTCGCCGTAGGCGGCCAGCGCGTTGAGCCGGGGCGACCCCTTGGGCCCGAACAGCAGGCACAGCGAGGCGTGCTCGCCCCGGCCGATCCGTCCCCGCAGCTGGTGCAGCTGGGAGATGCCGTAGCGCTCGGCGTCCTCCACCACCATCACGGTGGCGTTGGGAACGTCGATCCCCACCTCGATCACGGTCGTGGCCACCAGCACGTCGGCGTGGCCGGCGGCAAACGTGCGCATCACCTCCACCTTGTCGGCGGGCCGAAGCTGGCCGTGCATCAACACCACCCGGAAATCCCGGAACTCCCCCGCCGACAGCCGCTCATACTCGGCAGTGGCAGCCCGGGCGGCCAGGGCCTCGGACTCTGATACCAGCGGGCAGACGACGAACGCCTGGCGCCCGGTCCGCAGCTCCTCCCGGATCCGCTCATAGGCGCGCTCTCGCTCGCGCTCACCGGAGCACACGAACGTCTCAATCGGCCGGCGGCCCCGGGGCAGCTCCCGCAGCACGGTGAAGTCCAGGTCGCCGTACTGCGACAGCGCCAGCGTGCGCGGGATGGGCGTGGCCGTCATGTGCAGGACGTGCGGGCTCATGACCCCATCCGGTCCACCGGCCTTGGCGTCAAGCGCCGCCCGCTGGCGAACCCCGAACCGGTGCTGCTCGTCGACGACCACCACCCCCAGGGAGGCGAACCGGACCGGGTCCTCGATGAGCGCGTGGGTGCCGACCACCAGCGACAGCTCCCCGCTCTGAAGCTTGCCCAGGATGTCGGCCCGGCGCCGCCCCGGCGTTGACCCGGTGAGCAGCCCCAGCGGGATGGCCTCGCCCGGCATCAGCGACTGGATGGTGGCGAAGTGCTGCTCGGCCAGCGGCTCGGTGGGAGCCATCAGCGCCCCCTGGTAGCCCTGCTCCACCGCCCGCAGCAGCGTGTACAGCGCCACCACGGTCTTCCCGGATCCCACCTCCCCCATCAGCAACCGCTGCATCGGCCGCGACCGGGCCAGGTCATGGTCGATCTCGGCCAGCGCCCGCTGCTGGTCGCCGGTGAGCGCAAACGGCAGCATCTCGGCCAGCCAGCGGGCGCTGAGCTCAGGCTCGCCGTCCAGCTCCGGGGCCACGCTGCCCACGCTGCGCAGACGCCGGCGGCGCAGCAGGGCCAGTTGCACGAGCAGCAGCTCCTCAAAGGCCAGTCGGCGGCGGCCCTCGGCCTGCTCCTCCTCCGAGCCGCCGTGAGCGGCGGCCAGCGCGCAGCGGCGCAGCGGCAGGCGCTCGGCCACCCGCAGCTCGGCCGGCAGGGGCTCGGTCACCTCGGCCAGCGCACCCAGATGGGCCCGCACCAGGGCCAGGATCTGAGTGGAGGACAGCCCCTCGGTCGCCGGATAGTGGGCCACCCCCACCTCCAGACCTCCGGCGCTGGCCTCGCTCGTCCGGGCATGGCCCTGGACCCGGAACCGGTTGCGGGCCTCAAACTTGCCGTGCAGCACCAGCCGGGTGCCGGCCGGATACTTGCCGACCAGCCACGGCTGGTTGAAGAAGGTCGCCTTCATGGTCCCGGTGGCATCCGCCACGGTCGCCTCCACCAGCGGGCGCATGCCCCGGCGCCGGACCGGCCGGGAGGCGATCGACCGCACGTCGACCACCACGGTCGCCGTCTCCCCCGGCACCAGCTCGCCCACCGACCGCGCCTCCCGCCGATCCCGGGGCAGGTGCTCCAACAGGTCACCGACCGTGGCCAGACCGAGCTGGGCGCCCCCCTGGGCCGCCTTGGGGTTGTCGAACCGCAACGTGCGCTCCAGCGCGGACGGGCGGGGGTAGCGAACCGGGGCGACGGCGAGCTCGTCGTCGCCGAGCGGCCGGGAGGCGGCGAACAGCGTGGGGGTCATGGGCGGCAACCCATGATCATGATGGCGGGCGCGGCGGCTACTCAGCCGACAGCAGCCACCAGTAGCTCGGCTGCCCGCCCTCGGACAGCTCCAGCTCGGCGCGGTCGCCGACCAGCGAGTGGACGGCGGCATCGTCCAGCGGGACGTCGGCGCCCCGCAGACAGGTGATCAGCTCAGCGTCGCGGCCGAGCTGGTCAAGCACCTCGGCCAGCGTCTCCCGGGGCGCGCCCCAGGCCACGATCTCGTCCTCCACAAAGCCGACCGCCTCGCCCACCCGGAACCGGCCCTGCCCATCATCCCGGGCCGCCGGCGCCACCGCGCCGGTCCGGACATGCTCCAGCGAGCGCGCCATCGCCTCGGCATTCTCGGTCGCCCGCAGCTCCGGATCCAGGGCCACCGCCACCGCCAACCCGGCCTGCGGGGAGCGGGTGGGCACCACCACCACCGTCTTCTCCGACAGCTCGGCGGCCCGCTCGGCGGCCATCACCACGTTGGGGCTGTTGGGCAGCACCACCACCTCCTCGGCGGGCACCCGGTGGATCGCCGCCAGCAGGTCGTAGGTGGAGGGGTTGAGCGTGGGGCCGCCGTCCAGAACACGGACGCCGAAGCCCGCAAACAGCCGCGCCAGCCCCGCGCCGTTGACCACGGCCAGGGCGCCGCACACCGACTCGGCCGGCAGCGCATCCTCCAGCCGCTCGTCCCGGCGCTGGACCTGCTCGCGCATGTCGGCCACGTCCAGATGGGAGACGACCCCGGCATCGGCGAACAGGGCGGTGGCCGCATCCGGGTCGTCGGTGTGCACGTGGATCTTCAGCGTGGTGGGATCGCCGACCACCAGGACCGAGTCGCCGATCTGCTCCAGCGCCTGGACGTAGCGGCGCTGCTCCAGGCCGGATCCGGTGACCGCGAAGTTGGTGCAGTAGCGGAAGGTCGACGAGGCGTGCTGAGGATGGGTGACGCGGGCGGCGCGATGGTGCTCCAGCTCCGGCGGTTCGGACCCGCGCAGGGCCCCCACCATTCCGGCCAGCAACACCACCAGCGCGTAGCCGCCGGCATCGACCACGCCGGCCTCGCGCAGGATCGGCAGCAGATCCGGCCCGCGGCTGACCGAGTCCTGCCCGGCCTCCAGCGCGCGTTCGATCACCTCGGCGATGACCAGGTCCTGCTCGCCGGCGGTGGCATCCGCGCCCAGGCGCGCCTCGCGCATGTGGGCGATCTCGGAGGCCACCCGGTGGGCCATCTCCCGCACCACGGTGAGGATCGTCCCCTCGGCCGGCTCCCGCACCGACCCGTACGCCTGGTCGGCGGCGCGGGCCAGGGCCGCACCGATCAGCACCGGGTCGACGAGCTCGCCGGGGCGGCTGGCCAGTTCCTCGGCGGCCCCGCGGATGAGCTGGGACAGGATGACTCCAGAGTTGCCGCGGGCCCCCAGTAGCGCCGCCCGCGCCACCGACGCCACGATCTCGTCCCGGCCGATCTCGTCGATGGTTCGGCCCTCGGTGGCCCCGGCCAGCCGGTCCAGCTCGGCCAGCACCGAGCGCAACGTGAGCACCATGTTGTCCCCGGTATCGCCGTCGGCCACCGGGAACACGTTGAGGTCGTTGACCTCCTCGCGCCGGGCCTCCAGCGCCGCCAGCCCGGCCTCCACCACGGCGCGAAAGCGCACGATGCTGGGATCGGACACCCCGGTTGGTCCGGCCGCTCGCCCAGGTGAGGCCACCTCAGCCTCCCTCAGTTCAGCGGGCTTTGGTGATCTTGCCGGCCTTGAGGCAGCGGGTGCAGACGTAGACGCGTCGCGGCGTGCCGCCGTCATCGATGCGAACCCGCTGCAGGTTCGGATCGAACCGGCGCTTGGTCGCAACCATCGAGTGGCTGCGGTTATGGCCGAAGGCGGGACCCTTGCGGCACACGTGACAGATCTTCGACATCGCGCGGAGAGTATAGGACAGGGACGGCGGCCGCCCCGCGAGCCCCGGTGGCCACGGGATGACCGGCGCCGGCTGAGGGCTTGTGTCCCGGATGTGTCCACCCGGCAGATCTTGCCTGCGTACCGGCCCCACAACCCCGCTGGTTTCCGTACCATTCGTGGCGGTGGATTCGGATCGTGGCAGCTGGGTAGAGCACGCTTTCGATGGCGACTAGCGAGCAGCCAGGGGTGGAGCCGGCCCAGGCGCCGCGGCTGCCGGGGCGTTACCGAGTCAAGCGTCATCTCGCCTCGGGCGGCATGGCCTCGGTGTGGTGCGCCGAGGACGAGCTGCTCGGCCGCACGGTCGCAGTCAAGGTCCTGGCCGAGCGATTCGCGGAGGACGGCGTGGCCACCCGCCGCTTCAAGCGCGAGGCCCGGGCGGCCGCCCGCGTCTCCAACCACCCTCACGTGGTCACCATCTTCGATGTGGGCGACCTCGAGCCGGCCGAGGGCCACGACGGCGAGCCGACGCGGGCGTTCATCGTCATGGAGTACCTGGCCGGCGGGTCGGTCGCCGACGCCATCCGCCATGGCGCCGTCCGCCGCCAGGAGGCGGTCCGCTGGATCCGGGAGGCGGCGTCGGCGCTGGATCACGCTCATGAGCGCGGGATCGTCCACCGGGACATCAAGCCGGCCAACTTCCTGCTCAACCGCAGCCGGGTGCTCCACGTGGCCGACTTCGGTATCGCCCGGCTCGTCTCCGAGGACACCATCTCCAGCGCCGGAGAGCTGTTCGGCACCGCCGCCTATCTGTCACCGGAGCAGGCCCTGGGCCTGGAGGCCACCGGCGCCAGCGATCGGTACGCGCTGGCGGTGGCGGCGTTTGAGCTGCTGGCCGGGGAGCGCCCGTTCCTCACCCAGCACTTCGCCGCCCAGGCCCGCCAGCACATCGAGGACGAGCCGCCCCGGGCCTCCACCGTGGACCGGACCCTGCCGCCGGCCATCGACCCGGTGCTCAGCCGCGGGATGGCCAAGCAGCCCGAGGACCGCTTTGCCACCGCCGGGGCGTTCGTCGACGCGCTGGAGACCGCCCTGACCGGAGGCATTCCCGTCCTGGACCCGGCGCCCACCACCGTGCGCCGACGGGCCGCCACCGGCCGGATCCCCGCGGTGGCCCGGGCGGGCGCGGCCGCCGCCGCCCTGGCCCCTGCGGCCCGCGCCCGGGAGACGAGTGGCCCCTCCCGACCGGTGGCCTGGACACCGGCCGACTCCCTGCAGCGCGGATCGTTTGGCCGGCGCGGATCCGGGCGGATCATCGCCCTGACCGCCCTGGTGCTCGTCATCGCCGGCATCGGCGCGGTGGCCATCGCCGGTCTGGGCGGCGGATCGCCGCGCCGGGCGATCGCCGACCGCACCCGACACCGATCGGCCACCACCACCCACCGGACCACCGCCACGCGCATCCGTCATCACCGGGCCACGTCCAAGCCGGCGACGAGCACCACCGCCCAGTCGACGGTGGCGACCGTCACCCCCCCGCCCCAGAGCGCCGCCCAGCTCCAGCTGACCGGCCATGAGCAGATGGTCGCCGGCAACTACCAGACCGCCATTGCCACCCTGCGCAAGGCGGTGCAGACGGCCCCTCCGGGCAGCCTCACCTACGCCTACGGGCTCTATGACCTCGGGCGCTCGATGGTCCTGGCCGGCGATCCGGGGGGCGCGGTTCCGATCCTGGAGCAGCGGCTGAAGATCCCCAACCAGACCGACGTCGTCAAGCAGGAGCTCAACCAGGCACTGCAGGCCAGCGGGCAGCAGTCGGCCCAGCTGACCACGCCCACCCAGCCCTCGGGACGGGCCCAGCCGGGTGCCAAGCACGCGCACCCCGCCCACCCCAGGCACGGCCGCGGTCACGCGGCGCCGAGCGCCGCGCCGAACTCCGGCGGCGCCGCCCTACCGGGGCAGGGCACCCCCAACAGTCACGCCACCAACGAGCAGCCGAGCTTCGTGGCGCTCAGCTCGTAGACCCGGTCAGGCGAGCGAGCTCCGCAACCGGGTCAGACGGCGAAGCCGGTGGGTCCGCGCCGGCCGCTCAGCTCCCGCTTGACCTCCAGCGAGGCCAGCACCGCGGCCACGGCATGGCGGCCGGTGTCCCGCTTGGACCCGCCGGCCACCCGGTCCAGCGCCTGCTCCATGGTGTCGACGGTGAGCACGCCGAATCCGCAGGGAATGCCCGTCTCCAGCTGAACCTGGGAGATCCCGTCGGCGGCGACGCCACAGACATAGTCGTAATGGTCGGTCTCGCCCCGGATGACCGCCCCCAGGCAGACGACGGCGTCAAACCGCCCGGACTGGGCGGCGTACTTGGCCACCAGCGGCAGCTCGAACGCCCCCGGCACCGAGAACGCCTCCACGGTTTCGGCGCTGGCCTCGTCCAGCGCCGCCCGGGCGCCCTCCTCCAACCGGTCGGCGAGCTCGGTGTAGAACCGGGCCACGCATAGCGCGACCCGGGGCTCAGCGCTCATCAACGGCCTGGCGGTCGCGGTCCTGGCGGTGCTCGGACTCCAGCATCTCCTCGTCCAGGGCCAGCCCCTGGTGATGGAGCATGTGCCCCAGCCGCTCGGCCTTGGCCCGCAGGTAGGCCTCGTTATGGGGGTTGGGCTGGTGCACGATCGGGATCTGGTCGGTGACCGACAGCCCGTAGCCGGCCAGGCCGGAGATCTTCTTGGGGTTGTTGGTAAGGATGCGGATGCTGGTCAGGCCCAGGTCGACGAGGATCTGGGCGCCGATGCCGTAGTCGCGCAGGTCGGCGGGCAGCCCGAGCCGCAGGTTGGCGTCGACCGTGTCCAGGCCCTCCTCCTGCAGCTTGTAGGCGCGGAGCTTGTTGAGCAGGCCGATCCCGCGGCCCTCCTGGCTGAGGTAGAGCAGCACGCCCCGCCCCTCGGTCTCAATCATCGCCAGCGCCGACTCCAGCTGCTCACCGCAGTCGCAGCGCAGCGAATGGAAGACATCGCCGGTCAGGCACTCGGAGTGAACCCGGACCAGGACGTGGTCGCCGCCGTCGACCTCACCCTTGACCAGGGCCACGTGATGCTTGTTGTCGACCAGGGATCGGTAGCCGACGGCCACGAAGTCCCCAAACGCGGTGGGCAGCTTGGTATCGACCACCCGCTCCACCAGCTTCTCGTGGCGCCGGCGGTAGGCCACCAGGTCGGCCACCGTGATCATCTTCAGCCCGTGGCGCTCGCAGTAGGGCACCAGGTCCGGCACCCGGGCCATCGTCCCGTCGTCGTTCATCACCTCGCAGATGACCCCGGCCGGGATGAGCCCGGCCAGGCGGGCCAGGTCGACGGCGGCCTCGGTCTGCCCGACCCGCTCCAGCGTCCCGCCGGCCTTGGCCTTCAGCGGGAACACGTGACCGGGCTGGACAAGCTCCCGGGGAGCGGTCTTGGGATCGATCGCCACCTGGATGGTGTGGGCGCGGTCGGCGGCCGAGATGCCGGTGCTGACGCCGTTGCGGGCCTCAATCGACACCGTGAACGCGGTCTCAAATGCCGACTCGTTCTTGGCCGCCATCAGGTCCAGGCCCAGCTCATGGCAGCGCTCCGGGGTGAGGGCCAGGCAGATCAGCCCGCGGCCCTCCTTGGCCATGAAGTTGATCGCCTCCGGGGTCACGAACTGGGCGGCCATGGTCAGGTCGCCCTCGTTCTCCCGGTTCTCGTCGTCGCAGACGACGACCATCTTGCCCTGGCGGATGTCCTCGATCGCCGCTTCGATCGTGGCGAAAGCCGATTTGGTCGAGCTCATCGTGTTGTCGTCACCAGCCTCTCAACGTATTTGGCCAGCACGTCCACCTCCAGGTTGACCCTCGTCCCGGGCTGGGCAGCCCCGAGGTTCGTCCGCTCCAGCGTCTCGGGAATGAGAGAAACGGTAAACGATGCATCACCCAGGCCGGCCACGGTCAGCGACACCCCGTCGACGGCCACCGATCCCTTCTCCACGATGTAGCGCAGCAGGTTGGACTCCACCTCCACCTCCAGCCGCCGGGCAAAGCCGTCGGCCACCACCGAGCGCACCAGGCCCAGACCGTCGACGTGACCCTGGACCACGTGGCCCCCGAGCCGATCGGCGGCCCGCAGCGGCAGCTCCAGGTTGACCGCCAGACCACCGGCCGCGTCGCGCAGCGAGCTCCGCTCCAGCGTCTCGTTCATCACGTCGGCGGCAAAGCCGGCCGCATCAACGGCGGTGGCGGTCAGGCAGACGCCGTTGACCGCCACCGAGTCACCGAGGCCGAGCTGCTCGGCCAGCCCGGTGTCGACGGTGATCCGCACGCCGTCACCCGTGCGCGCCACCTCGCGTACCCGCCCCAGATCCGCCACCAGGCCCGTGAACATCGGCTCACCACTCCCGGACGCGCGCGGACACGAGCAGGTCGTCGTCCACCCGCTCGCAGGCCAGATCGAGAACCCCTACCGCCTCGGCGATCTGCTCGGCCCCCTCCCCCTCAATCGGGTCCCGGGCGGTGCGTCCGCCCAGGATCAGGGGGGCGAGGAACAGGCGGATCTCGTCGATCTCGCCCGCGTCGAGGAACGCGCCGGCCAGGTGTGGGCCGCCCTCCAGCAGCATGGAGGCGATCCCGGCGGCCCCCAGCTGGTCCAGAGCCGACACCACGCGGGCGGGTTCATTCTCGCCGGTGGCGATGATCACGTCCGCGCCGTGGGCCACCAGGGCGTCGGTGGCCGCCCGCGGCGCGGCGCGGGAGACGACAACGGTGAGCGGGATCTGCCGGGCGTCGCGGACCAGCCGGCCGTCCAGGGGCAGCCGGCCCAGGGAGTCGAACACCACCCGGCGCGGCTGGCGCACGGGGTGGGTGGGCACGGTGTCCCGGGCGGTGAGCTGCGGATCGTCGGCGAGCGCGGTGCCGATCCCCACCGCCACCGCGTCGCATTCGGCGCGCCAGTAATGGGCACGGCGGCGGCTGGTCTCCCCGGAGATCCACTTGGAGTCCCCGCTGCGGGTGGCCACCTTGCCGTCCAGCGTCATCGCCGACTTGAACAGGACCCAGGGACGCCCGGTGCGGGCATGCTTGCGAAACGGCTGGTTGAGCCGCCGGGCCCGGTCGGCGAGCTCCCCGTCGACGAGCACCACCTCCACCCCCTCGTCGCGCAGGATTCCCAGGCCGCGACCGCAGGCGTGCTCTGACGGATCGTCGGAGGCGACGAACACCCGGCGGATGCCGGCCTCCCGGATGGCGTCGGTGCAGGGCGGGGTGCGGCCGTGGTGACAGCAGGGCTCCAGGGATACGTACATGGTGGCCTCGGCCAGGTCCTGGTCCCCGGCCGCTCGGATGGCCTCCACCTCGGCGTGGGGCCCGCCCAGCTCGGCGTGAAAACCCTCCCCCAGCATGCCGGCGGCGTCGGCAATCACGGCCCCCACCAGCGGGTTGGGGCTGACCCGGCCACGTCCCTGCTCGGCGATCTCGATCGCGCGGGCGAGGTGACGGCGATCGCTATCGGCGATGGTTGTCATCTGTGCTTCTGAGAATAGTTGAGGGCACATTTGCCCCCGCTAAGTCGGTAGACGCTCATCTCCGGTCCCGGCCGGGAGTACGCGGCCGGGTAGTAGTCGATCGACCAGTCGAAGCTGAACGGCACGGCACGGGTATTTGAGCCCGCCGACCCAAACGGGCTGACGTGGTACTCAAGCCGGGCGTGATCGGCGAGCTGGGCGTAGTAGGCGATGGCCGCCGGAGCGATCCGGGGCTGCGCGAACGACCGCCCGGCCTGCAGGGAGCCGATCACCACCCAGCAGTAGCCGCTGTTCTCATATTCGGACAGCAGCTCTGGCCGCAGGGTCCGCTCGTACTGGTCGATGGCCACGTAGCGGTGCTCCCCCGCCGGCAGGTGAGCGCCGGAGGCGCTGACGTCGGTGACGTAGGGGTTCCACAGCTGCCAGCGGGCGCCGGTCGGGGTCCAGGGGAGCGAACGGGCGGGGGGTCCGAGATCAATCCCCCAGTCGGCGGAGACGACCGGCTCCACCACCACCTTGGCGCCGGCCGGGACGTGGCCGACCATCCAGGCCCGGGTGACGTTGCGGGTGTCCGGCCGGGAGAGGACCCGGTCATTGTGGATGACCGTGGCCAGACTCTGGGCGAGCATGGCCACGGCACAGGCACCGCCGGCGACGAGCACCGGCACCCGCCGGGCGCGCACCAGCCAGCGCACCAGCTCCACGGCGCCATAGGCCCCCAGCAGCGCCACCACGGGGAAGATCGGCATCAGCCAGCGTCCGAAATAGCGCTGCTGATCGCCCATGAACAGGATGAAGGCGATGGGAGCGGGCAGGAGCACCAGGGCCTGGCCGAGTCGCCGGCGGACGATCAACAGGCCGCTGCCGCCGAGCGCGGCCAGCGTCGGAATCCAGCCCAACCCCCAGGTGAACGTCCACAGGTAGAAGGCGGTGCCGCTGGCCGCGGTGGTGCCGAGCTTCTCCGGATCCGACCCTCCGGCCAGCGCCTCCTGCATGGTCAGCCCGGTGTGGAAGTCATTGAAGTCAAGCACCGCGTAGGGGTTGGCGGCGATGAACGCCAGCAGGGCGCAGACCACCGCCAGGCCGAGCCGCCGCCCCGCCTGGGCCGGCGCGCCCGAGGCGGCGTCGCAGGCCACGGCGCCGAGCAGGCAGACCGCGGTCACCCCGCCCGTGTACTTGGTGGCGGCGGCCAGCCCGATCCCGATCCCGGAGAGGACGTAATCCCGGCGGGAGCCATTGCGCAGGACGCCGGCGATGCCGTACAGCGACAGCGCGACCGGAGCCAGGGTGGGGACATCGTTGAGGGCCAGGTGGCTGTAGAAGACGGGCAGGAAGGCCAGACCGAACACGGCGGCGCCCAGGAGCGCCACGGTGCGATCGAACAGGCGCGCCCCCGCCAGATACGTCAGCCAGACAGCAACCGTCCCGCAGATGGCGGCCACCACCCGGGCCACCACGAACACCCCGGTGGGGTCGGTGGCGAACGCTCGGCGGACGGCGTCCCCGCTGCCGAACCACAGCTCGAACACCACGTGGAGCAGGTAGGAGTACGCGGGCGGATTGAGAAAGTAATGCGGGTTGAGATCATGGGAGAAGAACGCGATCGCCCGGGGGACGAAATGGGTCGCCTCGTCGGTGTTGTAGCTGTAGGGCAGGCCCTGCTTGACCCCCCACAACCGCAGCACCAACGTGAGCACCAGCAGCGCTCCCAGCGCCGGGCGATGCCACTCCCGCCGGGCGATCCGTCTCGGCCCACTTTCAGGTCCACCGCGGCGACCGGACCAGGGTGACGACCGCGCCAGCCGTGACGGTGGCTCGCGCCTGCTTGCCGTTGCCGCTTCCATGTTGCCCCCTCGAGTATCCCGCTACCGTGTGATGGACAGCGCGCGCCCAGGGAGCCCGCCGCAGCGGGCGGCACGGAGCGGCCGTGAGCGGCGGCCCTGCTTACAGCCATGAAGCTCATCATCCAGATCCCCTGTTACAACGAGCAAGACCAGCTCCCCACGACGCTGGCGCACCTGCCCAGAACGGTGGACGGCTTCGACTCGGTGGAGTGGCTGATCATCGACGACGGCTCCACCGACCGGACGATCGATGTGGCCAAGGAGCGGGGCGTCGACCACATCGTGCGCTTGACCAACCACAAGGGGCTGGCGCTGGGCTTTCAGGCGGGCCTCGACGCGGCGCTCAAGCTCGGCGCCGACGTGATCGTCAACACCGATGCCGACAACCAGTACGAGGGGGCGGACATCCCCAAGCTGGTGGCGCCGATCGTGGCCGGGCACGCCGACATGGTGATCGGCGACCGCCAGGTGGAGTCCAACGAGCACTTCTCCGCGTCCAAGCGCATGCTCCAGCGCCTGGGGTCTTGGGTGGTCCGCCAGGCCTCCTCCACCGAGGTGCCCGACACCACCTCCGGCTTCCGGGCCTACAACCGGGAGGCGGCCCTCCAGATGCAGGTCGTCTCCAAGTTCACCTACACCCTGGAGACGATCATCCAGGCGGGCAAGCTGTTTGTGGCCATCGACCATGTGCCGATCCGCACCAATCCCAAGACCCGGGAATCCCGCCTGTTCCCGTCCATCCCGGCCTACATCCGCCGCAACGGCCTGTCCATCTTCCGCATCTACTCCCAGTACGAGCCGCTGCGCGTGTTCTGGGGCGGCGCGATCATCGTCGGCCTGGCCGCGCTGGCGTTCTTCATCCGCTTCTTGATCCCGTTCATCGAGCACGGCGGCCGAGCCGGGCACATCCAGTCCCTGATCGCCGGCGCGGTGCTGTTCAACACGGCGATGCTGCTCGGCGCCCTGGGGGTGATCGGCGATCTGCTGGCCGCCCAGCGCACGCTGTCCCAGCGCACGTTCGAGCGCGTCCGGCGGATCGAACTTCAGCTCGGCGTCGAGCCCTCCCACTACGAGCCGGGAGCCGCCCGGAACCCCGACCCCGCGCCCTCGGCCGAGGCCGAACCCGTGGCCATCCTCTCGGCCACCGGGCACACTCCAGAACCCCGCTCCTGATGGCCACCGCTCCCACCGCCGGGCCCCAGATCCCGACCGGCAACACCTACGACAAGTACGGCTCCACCAACCCGGTGGTCCGCCGGCTGATGGCCGGCTTCGAACGCACGCTGGACGAGCTGTTCTCCTCGGCCGCGCCCGCGTCGGTGCTGGACGTCGGTTGCGGTGAGGGCGTCCTGACCGAACAGTGGGCCTGGCGACTGGGCAGCGGCCGGGTGGTCGGCATCGACCTGGAGGATCCCAAGCTGACCGCCGAGTGGGCGGGACGGGAGCGGACCAACCTGGACTTCCGGCCGATGCGGGTGGAGGCGCTGGAGTTCGGCGACGGCGAGTTTGAGCTGGTGGCGGCCACCGAGGTCCTGGAGCACGTCACCGACCCGGACCGGGCGCTGGCCGAGATGGCCCGGGTGGCGAGCCGCTGGCTGCTCGTCTCGGTCCCCCAGGAACCGCTGTGGCGGGCCCTCAACCTGGCCCGCGGCGCCTACCTCTCAGACCTCGGCAACACCCCCGGCCACCTCAACCATTGGACCCGGCGCCGGTTTGTGACGCTGCTGGGCCGCTACGGCGAGGTGGTGGAGACGCGGTCACCGTTTCCGTGGACGATGCTGCTGGTCCGGGTGGGGCGGTGAGCCCGACCACCGAGTTTGAGACGGTCGCCCCGGCGCCGCCCCCCAGCCAGCCTCCCCCGGACGAGCCGGCGGGCGCCGAGGGCCGGTCGTTTGCCTCCGGCGCGCGCATCCTGACCATCGGGATCGCCTCCACCGGGATCTTCACCTTCCTGTACCTGGCCACCGCCAGCCACGTGCTCAGCAAGGGTGATTACAGTCTGGTCTCTCTGTGCTGGTCGATCATGTTCGTGATCCTGTCGGTCATCTACCGGCCGATCGAGCAGCTGCTCTCCCGGACGATCGCCGATCGCCGGGCCCGCGGTCTCAAGGGGCACTCGCTGCGCACCCCGGCGTTGATCCAGACCAGCTTCGCCGTCCTGTTCTTGATCGTGGCGCTCGCCCTGCGGCCCCAGATCGAGCAGGGGATGTTCGACGGCTCCGCCACCCTGTACTGGGTCCTGGTCATCGGCGTCCTGGCCTATGCCGCCAGCTACTTCGCCCGCGGGTGGCTGGCCGGCAACCAGCGCTTCGCTCTCTACGGCGGCCTGGTGTTCCTGGAGTCGACCTCCCGGTTCGTCCCCGCTCTGGTGGTGGCGGTGGGCCTGCTGTCCGGTATGACCCCGGTGGCCATCGGCATGGCCATCGCCCCGTTCGTCTCGCTCGCCGTCATCCCGTTTGCCTTCTCCCGCGTGGCCCGCACCGCGCCCACCACGGAGGAGGCCCAGGCGGTGGAGGTGGCCGGGGTGGAGGCCACCCAGGAGGGGCCGGCGCAGGCCGGGCTCAGCGAGGCCGGCGGGGAGCTGTCGCTGCGCCATGGCGCCGACTTCGCCGTCTCGGTGGTGGGCGTGATGCTCTCCGAGCAGACGCTGATGAACGCCGGCGTCCTCATCATCGCGGCCAAGACCACCGGCGGGACCGGGCTGCTGACCGCCGGGCTGACCGGGTTCGTGTTCAACGTGATGCTCATCGTCCGGGCACCACTGCAGCTGTTTCAGGCCATCCAGACCTCCATCCTCCCCCACCTGGCCGGCCTGGAGGCACGGGAGAACGCCGCGGATTTCCACCGCGCCATCCGGACCACGGTGCGGGTCATCGCCGCCTTCGGGCTGGCCGTCGCCCTGGGGCTACTGCTGATTGGGCCGCCGGTGATGAAGATCCTGCTCGGCGACAAGGGCTTTGCCTACCAGCGGGTGGGCCTGGCGGTGGTCGGCCTGGGGATGGGCTTTCACCTCGTCTCCGGCACGCTCAACCAGGCCGCGCTGGCCCGGGGGCGGGCCCGCTGGGCGGCGGCCTCCTGGCTCACCGCAGCCGCCCTGCTGGTCATCTTCATCGCCACCGGCCCCGGCCATGGCCACGCGGCCGTCAACCGCGTGGAGTTCGGCTACTTCGGGGCCACCGCCATCCTGGCCGGGCTGCTCTGGCTGGTGTACCGCCGCGGACCGACGGCGGTCCGGACCTAAGTGTGGTGAGGCACTAGACCGCGCCGGACGCGGTGACGATGGTGCGGTAGGCGCCGGCCGGGTCGCTGGAGCCGAACACGGCCGACCCGGTGACGAGCAGGTTGGCGCCGGCCGAGACCACCGATCCGGCCGTCCGGTCCTGGACCCCCCCGTCGACCTCCAGGGCCACCTCGGCGGGCAGGGCCGCCCGCATCCGCTCCAGCTTGACCAGCGAGTGCGGGATGAACGACTGCCCACCCCAGCCCGGGTTGACGCTCATGCACAGGGCCAGGTCCAGCACCTCGCGGGCCACGTCCTGGAGGGTGTCCGCCGGCGTGGAGGGCGTGATCGCCGCCCCGGCGGTGCACCCGCCGTTGCGGATCTCGTCCAGCGTGTAGTGCAGGTGGGGCGTCGCCTCCACGTGCACGGTGATGCTGTCGGCCCCGGCGGCGATGATGTCGCCCACGTGGCGTTCCGGGCGCTCCACCATCAGGTGGACGTCGAGCACCCCGCCGGCGTCATGGACCCGCTCGGCCAGCGCGCTCACAATCACTGCCCCGAACGTGATCGGCGGGACGAAATGACCGTCCATCACGTCAACGTGGATGATCCGGGCGCCGGCGGCCAGCACCTCGTCCACCTGCTGGCCCAGCCGAGCGAAGTCGGCCGACAGGATGGAGGGCACCACCCGCCGCTCACCGAGCAGCGCCTTCGTCTCCGCGCGGGGGATGGCGGTCAGACCTCCTGCAGCATGCTGCCGCGGCAGTGGTTGCACACCGCGATGGCCGTCGTCGACATGCGGACGATGGTCGAGTGCTCCCCGCAGTTGGGGCAGACCGACACCAGCTCAAAGCGCCGCAGGCAGTACACGCACCGGTAACGGCCGGGCACCGCGGTCGGCCGCAGCCAAGGCTCGCCACAGCCAGGACACTCGGGGCCGAGCTTGTGCGCAGGCTCGCTCATCCGGTGGAGACTATCTGGCTCGATACCGGAGCCGGGCCATGTAGAACCCGTCGGTGCCGTCGGTGTCCGGCGCCCACTGCCGGGCCGATTCCAGCTCCCAGCCGCTCGCCTCGGCCACAAACGCGTCGATGACCGCGTCCGATTCGGCCCGGGACAGGGTGCAGACCGAGTAGACCAGCGTCCCTCCGGGACGGGTGGCGGCGGCCCCGGAGCGCAGAATCGCCGCCTGGAGCGGGGCCAGGTCGGCGATCCTTTCCGGGCTGGTCCGCCAGCGAAGGTCCGGGCGGGACTGCAGGGTGCCAAGCCCGCTGCACGGCGGGTCCACCAGCACCCGGTCATAGGCCCCGGCCTGCGGTTCGGCGGCGTCGCCGACCCGGACGGTGGCACAGGTGACCTGCATCCGCTCCAGCGTGCGCCGCAGCGCGTCGGCCCGGCCGGGATGACGCTCCACCGCCACCAGCTCCCCCTGGTCGGCCATGAGCGCGGCCAGATGCGTGGTCTTGCCGCCGGGGGCCGCGCACAGATCCAGCACCCGCTCACCCGGCCGGGGGTCAAGGCAGCGGCCGACGGCCATCGAGCCGCGGGATTGGGGCATGATCTGCCCGGCCGTCCACTGAGGGGAGGCATAGGCGTCGAACGGGCTCTGAAGCACCAGGCCCTCGGGCAGTCCGGCGGCGGGACAGGTGGGGGCCGACAGCGCGGCTGCGATCGCCTCCGGCCGGGCGGTGAGGGTGTTCACGCGCAGGGCTGACTCCGGCGGCTGGTTGATGGCGTTCAGCAGCGCCCGGGCCCGGTCGGCCCCCAGCTCAGACCACCACAGCTCGGCCAACCAGACCGGCACCGAGTGGCGGATGGCCGCGTGGTCCGGGGTGGCGTCATCCAGCTCGGCCAGGATCTCACGGCCCTCCCGGGAGGCGCGACGCAGGACCGCGTTGACCAGCCCGGCGCCGGCGCGGGCGTCAGACTTGGCCAGCTCCACCGACTCGTGGACGGCGGCGTGGTCGGCGACGCCGTCCATGAACAGGAGCTGCATGAGTCCCAGCCGCAGCGCCGCCCGCACCGGCGGGTCCAGCTTGGCCGGGGCGCGTCCGGTCAGGCGGGCGGCGACGTGATCCAGGGTGGCCCGCCGCTGGACGGTGCCGTAGGCCAGAGCCATGGCGAAGCCGCGCTCCCGCCCGGGGAGGCCGGCGGCCTCGGCGTGAAAGGCCCGGTCGGCGTAGGCGTCCTGTTCAAACACGCGGCGCACCACCCGGTAGGCGCAGGCCCGGGCCGGCGAGGCCCCGCCGCGGCGAGGGCTCACCGGCGGCGCCGGGGTCACCCGCGCACCCCGCGCAGGTAGGCGTCGCCGGGCATGGCGCGGCGCCCCGCCGGCTGCACGCGGGTCAGGGCGAGGGTGCCGGGGGTGGCACCGAGCACGGGCACCTCGCCGTCCAGGGCCAGCTCCCCGGGCTCCGGATCACCGGCGGCCGGGGGCCGGGCCTCCGCCGCCCAGACGCCGAGCCGCGACCCGTCCCCGACGATCAGGGCCGCGCCGATGTGGGGAGAGAGGGCGCGCACCACCGCGGCCAGCTCGGTGGCCGGGCGCCCGGGGTCCAGCAGCCTGTCCTGAGGCCCGATCTTCTCGGCGTAGGTGGCGCCGGACTCATCCTGCTCCTGGAAGCGAAGGCCGCCGGGCAGGGCATCGAGCGCCTGGAGCAGCAGCCGGCCTCCGGTGACGGCCAGCCGCGCGGCCAGCGAGCCGTAGTCGTCCTGGGGCCGGATCAGCTCCGCCTCAGTCAGGCACACCGGGCCGCTGTCCAGGCCCGCGGTCAGGCGCATGATCGAGACCCCGGTGCGGTCATCGCCGGCCATGATCGCCCGCTCAATGGGGGCCGCCCCTCGCCAGCGGGGGAGCAACGAGGGGTGCAGGTTGAGGATCTCCTGCTCGGAGAGCAGCGGCTCCCGGATGAGCGCCCCGAAGGCGCACACCACCACCGCGTCGGGCCGTTCGGCGGCGATCCGGTCCCGGGGCGCCGCCTCGTTGACCGACTCCGGCTGGTCCACGGGGATCCCCGCGGCGCGCGCCGCCTCGGCCACCGGCGGGGCGGCCAGGCGTCGACCCCGGCCCCGGGGCCGATCCGGGCGGGTGACGACCAGCGACGGGCGGTGGGGTGAGCCGGCCAGCGTCCGCAGGATGCCGGCGGCGAACTCGGAGGTGCCGAGGTAGACGGTCCGGGCCAAATCAGGCGGATGGGAGCGCTTCGCGCAGCGCCCGCATCGCCTCCTTGCGCTGGGAGCGCGAGATCCGGTCGAGCACCAGGATGCCGTCCAGGTGGTCGATCTCATGCTGGATGACCCGGGCCTCCAGCCCCGACGCCTCAATCAGCAGCGGCTCGCCGTACTCGTTGAGTCCCTGCACCCGGATGTGGACCGGCCGCTCGACGTCCACGTGCACGTTGGGGAGGCTCAGGCAGCCCTCCTCCAGGATCTCCAGGTCCTGGCCCGCCCACTCGATCTCCGGGTTGATGAGGGCGGCCACCGGGGACTGCGGGTGGACCCGGTAGACGAGCAGGCGGTGCAGCGCGCCCACCTGGTTGGCGGCCAGCCCCACGCCGATGGAGTCGATCATCAGCCGGCCCATCCGCTCCACCTCGTCGCGCAGGGCCGCGTCGAAGCGGTCCACCGGCCGGGCCTTGGTCCGCAGGACCGGATCGCCGAACTTCCGCACGTGGGCGAGGGCCGCGGCCCGGCGGGCAGCGACCTCTGGATCGAGCTGCTCCTCCTCCACGGGAGCGTCCTCGGGCTCGGCGACCTCGGCATCGAGCTCGGGCTGTTCGGCGATGTTCTTGGCCACGCCGGGGAGTTTAGAGCGGCGCGCCGGCCGTCCTGTCTGTCGGCTGACAGCTCCGCCGGCGCCGCCCCGGGAGGCGGGTACGGGGGTGGGACCGGACCCTGGAGGTAGACGTGAAACTGCTCAACACCCACTTTGTCAACCATGCCTGGCGCCCCATGGCCGGGATCATCCTGCTCATCGTCGCGCTGTTTGCCGCCGGAGGCGTGGGCATGGCCTACGTGGCCGGATTCGGTGCGGTGCAGGCCCGGCTGGTCCATGCCGAGTGGTGGTGGTTAGCGCCCGCCTTCGGCGGCGTCATCCTGGCCTACCTCGGCTACTTCTTCGCCTACCGAGCGATCAACCGGGCCGAGTCGGGCCCCACGCTCAAGCTCCCCTCCCTGCTGGCCGTGGTCACCGCCGGCTTCGGCGGCTTCCTGGCTCAGGGCGGAACGGCGCTGGACGAGTTCGCCATGCGCGCCGGCGGCGCCGATGAGCGAGAGGCGAAGGTCCGGGTAAGCGCCCTGGCCGGCTTTGAGCACGGGACGCTGGCGCTGATCGCCTGCCCGGCGGCGATCGCCGCCCTCATCCTGGGAGGCACCTACCCCCGGCATGACTTCACCTGGCCCTGGGCGGCGATCCCGCCGGTCGGGTTCGCCCTGGCCGTCTGGCTGGCCGAGCGTTACCGGGACCGCCTTCGTCACCGCTCGGGCTGGCGGGGCCGGGTCGGCCTGTTCTACGACTCCGTCCACCTCGTCTGGGAGATCCTCCGCCGGCCGGGCACCTGGGGCCATGCCGTCCTGGGGATGATGCTCTACTGGGGCGGCGACATGTTCGCGGTGTGGGCGGCCACCAAGGCCTTCGGATACACCATGACCCCGCTGGAGGCCATCATCGGCCTGGCCACCGGCATGGTGTTCACCCGTCGCACGGCGCCGCTGGCCGGCGCCGGCCTGATCCTGGTGGCCCTGGTGGCCACGTTCTGGAACTCAGCCGGGGTCCCGTTCGCCGCCGCCACCCTCGGCGTGGCCGCCTACCGCGCGTTCACGCTGTTTGCGCCCATGCCGTTCGGTCTGGCCGCGCTGCCCAAGCTGCGCGCGCTCGGCCGGCGCGGTGAGGACGCTCAGGGCAGCGGCACCCCGGCGACCGAGGGCGAGCCGGCCCTGCAGCACTGAACCGCCTACTGCGGGTCGACGTCGACGCTCACCGACGCCCCTCGCCGGGCCGCCCCCGGGGCGATCAGGTCGACCGCCCGGCCGACCGCGTCGATGGCCGGCCGGCGCTCGGCGGCCTTGACCACCAGCTGGCTGCGGAACCGGCCCCGCAGGCGGAACAGGGGGGCCGGGCCCAGGACGGGGGCGGTCAGCGAGGCCAGCTCGGCGTGAATGGCGGTGGCCGTCTCCCGGGCCAGCGGCTCCTCGTCGGCCGCGCACACGATCCGGATGAGCGACGCGTAGGGCGGGTAGCGCAGCGCCGCCCGCCGCTCCAGCTCGCCGGCGATGAAGCCGTCGGAGTCATGGTGGACGGCGTAGGCGATTGGCCGGGCGTCCGGGGCCAGCGTCTGGACCAGGACTCGGCTGGGCAGGGGCCCCCGGCCGGTGCGCCCGGCCAGCTGGGTGATGAGGGCAAACGTCCGCTCCTCGGCGCGGAAGTCAGGGAAGCGGAGGGTCTGGTCGGCGTCGAGCACCACGCCCAGGGATACGTCGGGGAAGTCGTGGCCCTTGGCCACCATCTGGGTGCCGACCAGGACGCCGGCGGGGGCGGCCGCAAACTCCTGCAGGGTGCGGGCCCGCCGGGGCAGCGAGCTGGATTCAGCGTCGAGGCGGAAGATGGGAAAGCCGGTCCGGCCCAGCGCCTCCCGGAGCTCGTGCTCGATGCGCTCGGTGCCGGCACCGTGGCGGGCCACCGACACCGAGGCGCAGGCCGGGCAGCGCTCCGGGACGCGCTCCCGGTGGCCGCAGTGGTGGCAGGCCACGTACCCGCCGTGGCGGTGGAGCACCAGCGCCACCTCGCAATTGGGGCAGAGCCAGACCCGCCCACAGGCCCGGCAGGACAGGAAGTTGGACCATCCACGCCGGTTGAGCAGCAGAATCGCCTTGCCCGACGCCTGACGCAGGTCGGCGAGAGCCATCCGAGTCTCCGGGTGCAGCGGCTGGTGGTGCCCGCGCATGTCGAGCACCTCCACGGCGGGCAGGGGGCGGTGATCGACGCGCTGGGTGAGGCGCAGCCGGGGCAGCACCAGCACGCTCTCGGGCCGGGGCGTGGCGGAGCCGACCACCAGCACCGCGCCGTGCCGGCGGGCCCGGTGACGGGCGACAGTGCGCGCGTCGTACCGGGGATCGCCCTCGTGCTTGTAGGCGCTCTCCTGCTCCTCGTCGACGACGATCAGACCGATGTCCGTCAGCGGCGCGAACACGGCCGAGCGGGGCCCGACGCAGACCCGGGCCTCCCCGGTGCGCAGGCGCATCCACTCATCATGGCGCTGCCCGGCGCTCAGCGCCGAGTGCAGCACGGCCACCACATCGCCGAACCGGGCCTGAAACCGCCACAGCACCTGCGGGGTGAGCGCAATCTCGGGGACCAGCACGATCGCGGTCCGTCCCGCCCGCAGAGCCGCCTCCACAGCGCCGAGGTAGACCTCGGTCTTGCCCGACCCGGTCACCCCCTGCAGGAGGAACCCGTCTCCGGACGCCGAGCCCCCGGCCAGCGCCGCCCCTATTTCGGCCAGGGCCGCCGCCTGCTCCCCGGTGAGGGCGGGCGCCGTCGCCGAGGCGGCTCCCACCGCGTGGCGCACCGGTCGCCGGGGCCGGGGGCGCTTGGCCAGGGTGGCCAGCCCGCGGCCC
Source organism: uncultured Solirubrobacteraceae bacterium (assembly GCA_963753235.1). Classification (GTDB taxonomy): domain Bacteria; phylum Actinomycetota; class Thermoleophilia; order Solirubrobacterales; family Solirubrobacteraceae; genus Palsa-465. The sequence continues at coordinate 593,960 of CAVWBJ010000005.1, forward strand.
TCCAGGCGCCGGAGACCGGGCGTGTCCAACTCGGCGGCCACGGTGGGACCGCGCTCGGCCAGGGCGCCCAGCAGCCGCTGCTGGCGGTCGGTGAGCCGCTCGCCGCCGGCCAGCGCCGAGCGGCCGGCGTCGGTCAGCTCGGCCACCAGCGCCAGCTGGGCTCCGGTGCCGGTGGCGGCGCCGGGGGCCAGCATCAGCTGGAGGGCCCGAGCCGGGGTGGAGCAGTACTCCCGGGCCATCCACTGAGCGAGCTCCACCAGGTCGGATCCCACGCCCGCCCCCACAATCGCCTCCGGCTCGGCCAGGCGCTCCGGCGCCAGCTCCGAGGTCTCGGCCAGCTCCACCACCACCCCCAGCGAGGTGCGGGCGCCGAACGGCACGCGGAGCAGCGCGCCCACGTCGACCACCTGCCCATCGGCCAGCCGATAGTCGAAGGGCCCCTTGACGGCGCGGGTGGTGGTGAGCGGCTGGACGCGGGCAATCATCGCCTGAGCGAATGTAATGCGCCGCCCCGGCGTTAACCTGATGTCGTGGACTCCCGGCCCGGCGAGACGGTTCTCTTCCACGGCCACCCGTCCTGGCTGTCGATGACGCCATTTCTGGTGCGCTGGCTGCTGGTCAGCCTGATCGTCGGTGTCGCCGCCGGGATCGCCTCCATCCTCGCCCACGGACGCGAGCAGACCAGCTGGGTGCTGGTGGCCGTCCTGGCCGTCTGGCTGCTCACGTTCGGCCGCGGCCATCTCCGGCGGATGCGGGTGACCTACCGGATCACCAACCGTCGGCTGGCGATTGAGACCGGGCTCATCATCCGGCGCCGCCGGGAGGCCCAGCTGTACGCCGTCGACGACGTCCGCGTCCGCCAGACCCTGCTCCAGCGCGCTCTCGGGGTGGGCACGGTGCATTTCGACACCACCGCCGAGATCGGCCATGACCTGCGCTTCCGCGGGGTCGAGAATCCCCGGGCGGTCGTCCGGGCCATCGATCAGGCCCTGGATCACGGCGAGCCGGAGTGGGATGACCTGCCGTTCTTTGATCCGGTCCAGGCGCCGCCGCGCAGCTATCTGACCTGAAGCGTCAGCTGAGTGGTGGCACCCGCGGGGCCGCGGGTGGAGGTGACACCGAGCCCGCCCAGCCGGGCCAGGTCCGGGAGCAGCCGGGCCAGCGTGGAGCTGCCGCTGGACCCCAGCACATCGGCTGAGAGCAGCCCGCTCAGGTTGGCGTAGGCCAGGGATGTGACCCGGGCCGGGTGGCCGGCCAGCGCCGCCGTGAACGACGGCGTGGCGGCCAGCCCCCGGTGAGCGCGGGCCACGTCCAGGATGCCCTGAGGGCTGGTGGCAACGATGACCAGCCCGCGGGCCAGGGCGTAGTCCAGGGCCAGGGTGGGGGTCAGCTGGAAGGCGTGGACGGTGAGGCCCCCGACCCGCTCGGTGCGGAACACCGAATGCGCGCCCCGGCGACCGCCGGAGGTGGGCACCAGCCGGCTCATGGCCCGGGCCAGCTGGCCAAACACCGCCTGGGCCCGGGCCGGGCTGGCGACTGTGCTCACCACCACCAGGCGGGCCGACCGGCCGGAGCCGAGGATGGCCACCGCCGACTGGCCGGCGAACTGCGAGATCAGCGCGTTGACGTCCACCCCGGCGTGACCGAGGGCGGTCCCCAGCTGGCTGAGCAGGGGCCCGATCCCGGCGGCCAGCCCGGTGGCCGAGCCGGCGCTCAGCACCGCCGGCAGGGCCCGGGTCAACCCGTTGACGTCGAGCATCAGGGCGGCCCCGGCCGGGATGACGCGCGCCAGGGTGGGCGAGAACATCGCCCCCGCGCCCCCGCCCGGCGCCAGGACGGTGTGGATGGTGACCCGGGCCCCGGCGACCGTCGGCACCAGCCACAGTCCCACCCCCTGCAGCCGCGGCTGGGAGAGCAGCCCGCCGAGCGCGCCCAGGACGCCGGACTGGCCGGCCAACACCCGGCGCACACCCTCGGCGGAGGCGTAGGCGCTCACCACGCCGCCCGACGGTGCCGCGGCGGCCGTTCGCCGGTAGGCGGCGCCATCGCCCAGCGCCGGCGCGGCGCCGGCGGCCACGTCCAGTGCCGCCCGCAGGCCCGCCGGCCGGCCCACCACCAGGTCTGAGCCGACCAGGGCCAGCGCGTTACCGCCGGGGTAGCGCAGGAGCGGGGTGTTCCGGTAGCTGCCGTCCGGCCGGGCTCCCTCGGTGCGCAGGAACCGCTCGGCCCGGCGGCGGTCGGAGACCTCCACCACCACCAGCGCGCCCGCGGTGGAGGTGGTGGTGTTGAGCAGGGCCAGCCCGGCGTGGTGGCCGACCCAGGGCGCCACCTGACTGGAGTAGTCGACGGCGTGGCCGCCGGCCAGCACCTCGTCGAAGCGGCCGAGCAGTGAGCCGCCGGCGACGCCGAACCCGGGGAGACGCCCGGCGACGGTCAGCGCCTGGGAGACAGCCGGGCTGCCCCGGTCCAGCGAGACGCTCACGTAGGCCAGTGTGTCCCCGGGGATGACCGCTGTCGCCCCGGAGGCGGTGACCGGCGACCCGGAGCCGCCGCTGAGCGCGACCGCCACCCCGGCGACCACCAGGGCCGCCAGAAGCACGGCCACCGCCGTCCAGCGCTGCCGCAGGGTGTTCGGCGCCAGTCTGCTCACACTGCAGGCAACTGAATCACGCGGCGGGTTCGCGTGTCTCAGTTCCCGTCCGGCGTGACCGGGCCGTGCGCCGGTCATCGCCGGGGCGGCGCTCGTTGCGCTCCACGAAGTCGATGATCGCCGGGACCCCCTCCAGCCGGTAGCGCTCGCGCAGCCGGTTCTCGATGAAGTAGGCGTAGTCCCGAGTGACTCTGGCCCTGGAGTTGACCTGGATCGAGAACCGGGGCGGACGGACCGCGGTCTGGGTCATGAACAGCAGGCGCAGGCGGTGCCCGGACTTGGCGCCCCGGCCCCCCGCCCCCACCGGCGGCTGGCGGGCGGCGACCACCTCCGACAGGAAGCGGTTGAGCTGCGGCGTGGGGACCCGGTTGCGGCTGCGGTCGGCCAGGGCGACCGCCTCAATCAGGAGTCGCTCCACGTGGCGGCCGGTCTTGGCGCTGGCGGTGAGCACCCGGGGGCGCAGGCGCAGCTTCTGGTGCGCGCGCGCCCGCTCGTGGTCCAGGTCGACGTCCTCGGCGATGTCCCACTTGTTGAGCACCAGCGCGGTGGCACACCCGCTGCGCATGGCCAGCTCGGCGATCCGCAGATCCTGGCTGGTGACCCCGTCGGTGGCGTCACACACCACCAGGGCGACATCGGCCCGCTCGGCGGCCCGTTTTGAGCGCAGCGACGTGTAGTACTCCAGCGACTCCCCCACCTTGGCCTGGCGGCGGATCCCGGCGGTGTCGACCAGGATCAGCCGGCGATCGTTGTAGGTGATCGGCAGGTCGATGGCGTCCCGGGTGGTCCCGGCCTCCGGTGAGACGATGACCCGGTCAGAGCCGGCGAAGCGATTGAGCAGCGAGGACTTGCCGACGTTGGGGCGGCCGATCAGGGCCAGGCGGATGGCGTCCTCGTCGGACTCGTCGTCGGCGGCCTCCGGCGCCAGGGCGACAATCCGGTCCAGCAGATCGCCGGTGCCCAGACCCTGGGCGGCCGAGACCGGGACCGGCTCCCCCAGCCCGAGGCCGTGGAACTCGGCGGCCAACGACAGATCCCGCACGCTGTCGATCTTGTTGGCGGCCACCAGGACGGGCAGCGGGGAGCGGCGCAGCAGGTCCGCCATCTCCTGATCACCGGGGCGCACGCCCGCCCTGGCATCGACGACGAGCACGGCGGCATCGGCGTCGGCCAGCGCCGCCCGGGCCTGCTCCTGGATCTGGACGGCCAGCGCCGCCCGGTCGTCGAGGTCGACGCCGCCGGTGTCGATCAACGTCACCGGGCGGCCGTTCCACTCGGTGCGCAGCTCCTTGCGGTCGCGGGTGACCCCGGCCTGCTCATGCACGACCGCCTCCCGCGACTCGGTGAGGCGGTTGACCAGCGAGCTCTTGCCCACGTTGGGATAGCCGACGATTGCGACCTTCATGCTCCGACGAGCCTAGCTGGCAGATGTGACCGGGGCCGGCGGGAGTGTCCCGCCGGCCCCGGTGCCGCACCCCCCTGGGTCGCAGTGGGAGCTACTGAGAGGGCAGAGGCGAGTCGGTGCCGGCGCCGGCGCAGTAGCCGGTGCCGAGGTTTGCCTGGTTGGACCACAGCGACTGGACGGCGAATGTCCCGCCGGCGTTGCCCTTGATGTCACCCATGGCGCCCGGGATCGGAGTCACTCCGGGGGAGCCGGTCAGGCTCTCGCCCACCCAGGCGCACTTGTCGCCGTTCTCGTTGGCGTCGAGCGCGTCATACCAGCCGCCGATCTGCTGCGCGCTGGTGCCGGTGCCGATCACGTCCTCGGCGCCCGGGTCGGTGACCGTCTCCTCGATCTCGTGACCCAGCACGATCGAGAACCCGTCGAGCTTGCCGGCGGCGCCGCTGTTGACCGCGTTTTCACCGCAGGCGTTGGCCCCGCCGGAGTTGATCGCCAGCGCGTAGGGCATGTTGGTGTAGGAGATCCCCTGCGGCAGCCCGTTGTAGATGCCCGCCTCCACGCCCGGATAGGTGTAGTCATGGAAGGCGCAGTAGCCGCTGGATAGGGCGTTGGGGTCGGAGTAGTTGGGCGGCTGGGCGATGACGAAGTCGGCGTTCTTGAGATCGGTCACGCCGAAGTGCTTGGCCGCCCGGGCCGCCTCGGCCGCCAGGTCGGTGTAGGTGTTGCTGGAACCGGCCGGGTTGCCGGCCGACGTCTGGGGCAGGCCGGTGATGGAGTTGGTGTCGTCGACCCAGATGCCCCCCAGCTGGTTCTGGGGGTTGGTGATGGGCTGGTTTGCGCCGCCGGTGGTGTTGTAGTACTGGGTCTGGACGCCCGCCCACTGGGTGCCGCCCAGCTGATGCACGAAGTTGGCCATGTAGCGCCCGGCCCCGTCGGGATCGCATTTGAGCGTGGCCGTGGCCGAGCCCTCACTGATCGACTCTGACGTGCACGTCTGGCCGGCCGGGAAGGCGCCCTTCTCACCCCAGCCCCAGTACACCAGGTAGACCTTGGGCCGGGTCTGCACGTGACCGCCGTAGTAGGCCATGTTCCCCGGATAGGGCAGCGTCGTGGCCGGGAACTCCGGCAGCCCGCAGTTGGAGAACGGCGCGGGGAGCAACCCGTTCTCCGGGCAGGGGGGCGCCGGCGGCTGGAGCGAGCCGACGGGCGCGAACACGTGCTGGGCCCAGATCGCCTTCTGGCTCTGGATCTCCTTCTGGACGGTCGGCATCAGGATCGGCTTGGCCGAGGCGGTGGCCGCGCCCAGGCAGAGCAGCCCGGCGGCCAGCCCAATCAGGACGGCGGCGTTACGACGGTAGAGGCGGTGTGGCATCGCGTCAGTCCCCTCCATGAGTAGACAGTGGCGGCCGGGGCGGCCGTGGGTCCTGTAACGCTCCCCGGCGGGGAAACTTGCGCCAACCGTCACGAGAGCCTTGGGGCCTCAGCGACATATGGGTCACGTTCGCACGGCCCGGGGGCAGCCGTCTGCGCTTCAGCCGGCCCGGCGCTCCCGGACGAGCCCCACCACCCGGGCGACCACCTCGTCCAACGTCAGCTCGGTGGTGTCCACCGTCACCGCATCGCCGGCGGCCTGCAGCGGGGAATGGGCGCGTTCGGTATCCCGCTGGTCGCGCAGCGTCTGGTCGGCGAGCACGGTCGCCGCGTCGGCGCCCAGCTCGGCGGCGCGGCGGCGGGCTCGGGCCTGCGGGCTGGCGGTGAGAAACACCTTGACCTCGGCCCCGGGGGCCACGACGGTGCCGATGTCCCGGCCCTCGGCCACCCAGTCCCCGCCGGCCAGCAGCCGGCGCTGCTCGGCCACCATGGCCGCGCGCACAGCCGGGTCGGCCGCGGCCACCGAGGCGGCCTCGGTCACCTCCGGGGTGCGGATGGCGGCGGTCACGTCGCGGCCGTCGAGGAGCACCCGCTCCCCCAGGTCGATCCGGATCACGGGCGCCACCTCGGCCGGCTCGCGACCGCGCTCCCGGGCCGCCAGCGCGACCGTCCGGTACATGGCCCCGGAGTCCAGGTAGGTGAAGCCCAGCACGCCGGCCACCCGGCGGGCCACCGTGGATTTGCCGGCCCCGGCCGGTCCGTCGATGGCGACCACCATCACCGGGCCAGAGCCTTGATGTCGTCGGCAAACCCGGGATAGGAGACGTCGGCGGCCTCCATGCCGCTCACCTCCACGCCCTCGGTTGAGGCCAGCCCGGCCACCGCGCCCAGCAGGGCGAGGCGGTGATCGCCGTGGGCGTCGATCTGCCCGCCGCGCAGCCCGCCGCCGCCGCGGACGACGAACCCGTCGGGCAGCGCCTCGATGTCGGCTCCCAAACCGCGCAGGCCATCGACCACCGTGGCGATCCGGTCGGACTCCTTGAGGCGCAGCTCGGCCGCCCCCCGGACCACGGTCTCCCCCTCGGCAAAGCAGCCGAGCAGCGCCACCAGGGGCAGCTCATCGATGGCCAGCGGCACCTCGTCGGCCTCCACCGTGGTGCCCACAATCGGGCCGTAGCTGACGTCGAGGTCGCAGGTGGGCTCGGCCGCGCCGAAGCTGCCGGGCGCCTCCAGGTCGCCGACGACGATCGCCCCCATGCGCTGCAGGATGCGGAGAAATCCGGTGCGGGTCCAGTTGACCCCCACCCCGTCGAGCACCAGCCGGGCGCCGGGGACGAGCACCCCGGCGGCGATCAGGAAGGCGGCGCTGGACAGGTCCCCGGGGACATGGATGTGCTCCAGCTCCAGCTCGTCGGTGTGCCCCACCGAGGTGGCGTATCCCCCGCCCGGTCGGACCTCCCGGGCCACCCCGGCCCCGGCGCCGAGCAGCATCCGCTCGGTGTGATCCCGGCTGGCGATCGGCTCCCGCACGGTCGTGCCCGCCGTGCCCAGCCCGGCCAGCAGCAGGCAGGACTTCACCTGGGCGCTGGCCACCGGCAGCTCGTAGTCGATGCCGCTCAGGACGGCGCCGTGGACCGTGAACGGCGGATAGCGCCCGTCGCGGGCCTCGACCCGCGCCCCCATCTGCTCCAGGGGCTGGGCGATCCGGTCGACGGGACGCCGGCGGATCGAGTCGTCGCCGTCCAGGGTGAAGCTCGCCCCCCGCTGGAAGGCCAGCCAGCCGGGCAGCAGCCGCATGAGCGTCCCGGCGTTGCCGACATCGATGACGCCGCCGCCCGGCTGGGCGTTGCGCATCCCCACGCCGCGGATCACCAGTTCGGCCGGGCGCTGCTCCACCATCGCCCCCAGATCGCGCACCGCCTCCAGGGTGGAGCGCGTATCGGCGGCGTCCAGGTAGTTGGCCACCCGCACCGGCTCGGCGGCGATGGCGCCGATGATCGCCGCCCGGTGCGAGATCGACTTGTCCGCCGGGGGCGCGATCCGGCCCCGGAGCCGGACCCCAGGCGAGAAGCGGACATTCATGGGCGCACCACGTCAAAGCCGAGCTCACCGATCAGCTGCTCGGCCGTGTCGGCGGCCGGCTCGCCGGCGATCCACAGCGCCACCACGCCCTCGGTCATGTCGCTGGCCGGATACAGGGCCATGTCGACGATGTTGACGCCACCGCGGCCGAGGGCGAGGGCCAGCTGGGCGATGACCCCGGGGCGGTTGGGGACCGAGGCCCGCAGCTCAAACAGCTCACCGCCGGCCAGCTGGGCCTCCAGCAGGGCGCGGCGGTGGGCGGCGGCGGCGTCGTTCCAGGCGGTGACGGCGGCCCGGTCCTCGTCGGCCAGCGCCGCCCGCACCGACTGCAGGCGATCAATGGTGCGATCGATCTCGGCGGTGAGGGCGTCCCGGTTGCTCAGGTAGATGTCGGTCCAGATGGCGCTGGAGGCCCCGGCCACCCGGGTGGCGTCCCGGAAGCTGGGGCCGGTGGCGGGCAGCTGGACGCCAGCCTCCAGCGTGCTCGCGGCCTGGGAGACGAGCACGTTGGCCAGCACGTGGGGCAGATGCGAGACGGTGGCCAGGATTGCGTCATGGGTCTCGGCGTCGATGGCGGTCGGCCGGGCGCCCAGGGCGTGCAGCAGCCGGTGCAGGCGCTCGTAGAGCACCCCGGAGGTGTGGGCGGCCGGGGTCAGGTACCAGGTGGCGCCGTCAAATAGGTCCGCCCGGGCGTGCGCGACACCGGTGGTCTCGGCGCCGGCCAGCGGGTGTCCGCCGACGAACCGCGGATCGCTGTGGGCGGCGACCACGGCGCGTTTGGTGGAGCCGACGTCGGTGACGACACAGTCGGGTCCGGCCGCGGCCAGGGCTTGACCGACAGCCGCCGGCAGGCGACCCACCGGGGCAGCCACGAACACGGCGTCGGCGCCGGCCACGGCCGCGGCCACCGACGCGCCGGCCTCATCGATGGCGGTGCGCTCCAGCGCCGCGGCCAGCGCATCCGCCGACACGTCGTAGCCGGCCACCGTGGCCCCGAGCCGCTCCCGGGCCGCCAGCGCCACCGAGCCGCCGATCAGACCCACCCCCAGGACCGCAATCCGCATCCGAGAGCCGGGAACTACTTCCTGGCGCGGCGCGCCCGCACCGCGTCGGCCAGTCCGTCGAGCACCTCGACGGTGGTGTCCCAGCCGATGCAGCCGTCGGTGATCGACTGCCCGTAGACGAGCGGGTGGCGGGGATCGGATTGATCCAGGTCCTGGCGGCCGGCCACCAGGAACGACTCCAGCATGACGCCGACGATGCCCGTCTCGCCGCCCGCCACCTGCCGGGCCACCGACTCGGCGACCTGCGGCTGGCGCTCCGGGTCCTTGCCGCTGTTGTCATGGGAGAGGTCGATCATGACCCGCGGGGCCAGCCCCGAGGCCCGGAGCAGCTCGGTGGCCCGGGCCACCGCCTCGGCGTGGTAGTTGGGGGCGTTCTTGCCCCCGCGCAGGATCACGTGGCAGTCCTGGTTGCCGGCCGTGTACAGGATCGCCGGGTTGCCGGTGACATCGATGCCGGCAAACGCGTGAGACACCCCCGCCGCCCGGACGGCGTCGACGGCCACCTGGATGTTGCCGTCGGTCCGGTTCTTGAAGCCGACCGGCATCGACAGGCCGGATCCCAGCTGGCGGTGGATCTGGCTCTCGACCGTGCGCGCCCCGATCGCCCCCCAGCAGACGGCATCGGAGATGTACTGCGGGGTGATGGGGTCCAGGAACTCACAGCCGACCGGCAGCCCCAGCTCCAGCACCTCCAGCAGCAGCCGGCGAGCCAGCCGCAGGCCGGTGTTCACGTCGCCGGAGCCGTCGAGATGGGGATCGTTGATCAGCCCCTTCCAGCCGATCGTGGTGCGCGGTTTCTCAAAGTAGACCCGCATGGCCACGCACAGCTCGCCGGCCAGCCGGTCGGTCTCAGCGCTCAGCCGCTCGGCGTAGTCGCGGGTGGCGTCGACGTCGTGGACGCTGCACGGGCCGACAACCACGAGGAGCCGGTCGTCGCGACCCTCCAGGACGGCATGCACCTCCTGGCGGCCGCCCAGCAGGGTGGCGACATGCTCCTCAGACAGCGGCAGCTCCTCAATCAGGGTCTGCGGGGCGACGAGCGGGACGACCCGCTCAATGCGCTGGTCGCGAACCGCGTCGGAGCGGGCGGTGCCGGCGGAGGTCACGTCAGGCCGCCGCCCGGCTCTCGGAGGGCACCGGCGACAGCGTCTTGCCGGCCAGCGCGGCGGCGGCCCGCACCTGGTCGGCGTACTCGGCGAACCCGGCGGTGGGCAGCTGCTGGGCGGCGTCGCAGATGGCCTCGTCGGGCGACGGATGGACCTCCACGAGGAGCCCGTCGGCCCCGGCGGCGGCCGCCGCCAGCGACATCGGCGCCACCAGCTCCCGCCGGCCGGCGGCGTGGCTGGGATCGACGATCACCGGCAGATGGGTCATCTCCTTGAGCACCGGGACCGCCAGCAGGTCCAGCGTGAACCGGTAGGCGGTCTCAAACGTCCGGATCCCGCGCTCGCACAGGATGACCGCCTCGTTGCCCTCCTTGAGCACGTACTCGGCAGCCAGGACCAGCTCCTCCAGCGTGCTCGACAGGCCGCGCTTGATCAACACCGGGCACCCGGAGCGGCCGATCTCCGACAGCAGCGGGTAGTTCTGCATGTTGCGCGCCCCCACCTGGACGACGTCGGCGACCTCCAGGACCGGATCGAGGTCCCGGGCGTCCATCACCTCGGTGACGAGCGGCAGCCCGGTCTGGGCCTTGGCCTCGGCCAGCAGCCGCAGCCCCTCCTGACCGAGACCCTGGAAGGCGTAGGGCGAGGTGCGCGGCTTGTAGGCCCCACCGCGCAGCAGGGTGGCGCCGGCCGCTTGGACGGCCCGGGCGGTCTGGAGCAGCTGGGGGCGAGACTCCACCGTGCACGGTCCCGCGATCAGGGCGAAATGCTCGCCGCCGATCTGGCGCCCGGCGATGTCCAGCACAGCACGGGTGGCGGGAGTGCGCGGCCTCGCGTCCGCTGGCACCGCCGGCTTGGTCACGATCATCATCTGGTCTCGGTGTCCTTTCTCAACGCCCGGAAACTCTACGAAAGCTGGTGCGATAACCCGGTGACGCCGCCGTGAAGCACGGCCGCGTGGGTGGTGACGGCGCCCGGCCTCCGGGTGGTTGCGCTGCCTGCCATGGGCGCGCACGGGGGCTGTGGCCGAGCGCCTAGCTAAATCGCCAGGCGTAGAAGCGCGCGTAGGAGCACCAGCCGAGATCGGCGGCAAACAGGCTGGTGGGGTGCACGCGGGCGCTCATGCTGCTCGCCTGAGTTCTACCAGACGGGGCAAACCCCGGTGCCGCGGATCAGCTGTCGTCGGTGTCGATGCGCAGGGCCGCACAGCGTGCGACGTCCTGCTTGCGCAGGTTGTACGGCCGGATCTGCCAGCCGAGCTTGTGGGGCTTGAACAGCACCAGCGGCCGGCCCCGCTTGATCGCGTGGCCGGGGTTGTATCCGACGTTGCCGACGTTCATGTGCAGTTCCCAGGCCAGCGTGCTCTGCAGGCCGATGTAGGAGACCGGCTGGCCGCAGGAGCGGATGTGGCGCAGCCCGCCCTCCCGCCGGATGGCATCGTCAAGCCGGTTGAGCCGCTTGGCCGTGGCCCGCTCCTTGACGATCTGCTGGTGGGCGGTCCGGACGCGGGACTCGGCCGCGGGGGTGAGCGTCACCAGCAGGGCGATCACCGCCGCCGGGCCCACCAGCCGGAGCACCACCGGCCGGGGGGTCCCGGCGAGCAGGCGGCCCACGGCGCCGGCCGCCACCACCACCATCACCGCCGCGGGCTCGATCATGTACCGGGAGACCGCCGACCACCCGTGGTAGGCGAAGCCGATCTCAATCACCACCCACAGCACCGCCGCGCCGGCGATGGTCAGCGTCACCCGGTCCCGTCGGATCGCGGCCAGCACCAGCCCGCAGAGGAAGGCCAGCTGCATCGGCAGCTCGTACAGACTGCGCAGCCGGGAGATGACCCCCAGGATCTTGTTGCCGTGGATGACCGTGGCCTGGTTGAGCGCCAGGTCGCCCGAGATGAACCAGCTGTGCGAGGTCAGCGCCGGAATGGTGAACCAGAACGCCGGGATGAGGGCCAGCCCCACCACGGCCAGCAGCCGCATCGACGGCACCGCCCGCCAGGACCACGCCGCGTACAGCCCGGCGAACACCCACGCCTCCGGCCGCCCCAGGGAAGCCAGCACCAGCGCCGCCAAGGCCAGCCGCGGCCGGCGGGACAGGTGGCAGTCGATCGCCCCCAGGCACAGCGCCACGATCAGCGGGTCGGAGTTGGCGATGAGCACCAGGTGCGAGTAGGTGCCGATCCCCAGCACGGCGACGGCGGCGAAGATCCCGGCCACGTACGGGGCGAACCGGCGCCGCCCCGGGGCCGGCCCGGTGAGCCGGAAGGCCAGCCGGGCGGCCAGTACGGCGCTGCCCAACGCGCCCGCCATGGCCGTCGTCATCCACAGCCAGATCTGGACATGCCCGGCCAGCGCGTAGGGCAGCGTGAACAAAAACGGCAGCGGCTTCCACGAGGGCGCACCATCGGTGTTGAGGTTCCAGTGGAGCACCTGGCGGCCCCAGACCATGAAGCCGAACCCGTCGTAGGAGGGCCTGATCCCGGCCAGCACCACCGCCGCCACCGAGGCGCCCAGGACCGCCAGCAGCACCACCGGCCACCAGCGGCGCGGTCCGGACCAGCGGCGGCGCGGCGCCGCCGGCGGCGCGGGCGTCGCCTCAACGGGTTCGGTGAGCGACGTGGCCGAGTTCACCGCACAGTGCCGAGCGCATCCATCACAGGAGATCCCGGAGTGCGCTCAGAAAACGTCCGTTCTCGGCGTCGGTGCCGATCGTGACCCGCAATGACCCGGCGCGGCCCAACGCCGCTCCGGCCCGGACCAGCACGCCCCGCGCCGCCAGCCCGTCGGTCACCTCGGCCTCCTCCACCCCGTCCGGCAGGTGCACCCAGACGAAGTTGGCGTCTGACTCCGCCACCCACAGGCCGAGCGGACGCATCCCCGCCGTCAGCTCCGCCCGGGCGGCCACCGCATGCACGACCCGCCGCTCCACCTCGTCCTGGTGGCGCAGCGCCTCCACCGCGGCGGCCTGCGCCGCCATGTTGAGGTAGAACGGCTGGCGGACCTGGTCGACGGCGGCCCGGAACTCCTCGGACCCGCACAGGGCGTAGCCGACGCGCAGGCCGGCCAGCCCGTACGCCTTGGAGAACGTCCGCAGCAGCACCAGATTCGGCCACCGGCGCAGCAGATCCACCGAGGCGTACGTGTCCCCCACCGCCAGCGAGAACTCGACGTAGGCCTCATCGAGGATCACGCACACGTGGCGGGGGACCCGGTTCATGAACGCGGCGATCGCCTCCAGGGGCAGCGCGGTGGAGGTGGGGTTGTTGGGGTTGCAGATGAGGACCAGGCGGGTGGCCACGGTGACCTCGGCGGCCATCGCCTCCAGGTCATGGCGGTCATCGGCGTCCAGCGGCACCTGGATCCCCCGCGCCCCGGACGCGGCCGCCAGGTGCGGGTACACGCTGAAGGCCGGCCAGGCGTACACGACCTCGGCCCCCGGCTCCAGGAGCGCCTCCCCGGCCGCCAGCAGGATGTCGCAGGAGCCGTTGCCGAGCGCGATCCGCTCCCGGGCGATGCCGTAGCGGTCGGCCAGCGCTCCCCGCAGCGCCGCGTAGGACGGGTCCGGATAGCGGTGCACGCCGCTGAGCGCGCGCCGGGCCGCCTCCATGACCTCGGACTTGGGGCCGAAGCAGGACTCGTTGGAGGCGAGCATCGCCATGTCCTGGCCCAGGTCGTAGCCGGCCGCCAGCGGGTAGGACGGAATTCTGCGGATGCGCTCGCCGAACTCAATCGCCATCGACGCTCCTATTGTGCCGCTTCGAGATCGGAGCGCAGCGCCCGGGCCCGGCCCAGGTAGACGTGCCGGGGCCGGTGGTCCTCGGCGGCGTAGTAATGCAGCATCAGGCGCACGATCCGGGGCAGCGATCCCGGCACCGGCACCTCCCGGGCACACAGCAGCGGCACCTTGTCCAGCCCCAGGCGACGCGCCGCCAGGGCGGGGAACTCGGCGTTGAGGTCATCGGTGAGGGTGAAGATGCAGCTGACCATGTGATCTGGGGTCAGCGCATTGCGATCCATCAGCTCGCGGATGAGGACATCCGTTCCCTCCAGGATCGCGCTCGCCTCGTTGGCCTCGACGCTATTGGCGCCTCGGAGCGCGAACAGCCGCATAGCGAGGGAGGATTCTGTCAGAGCGCGGCGCTCAGGACGGCGTGGCCGGCGCGGCCACCTGATAGACGGTGGCGCAGCCGAACCGCTGCACCGAGGTGATGAGGCGGCGGCCGAGCCGGCGCTGCAGGTTGACCTGGGGGCGCTGGCAACTGGCCAGCAGGAACCGCGCGCCGCTGGCGATGACGAACTGGCGGGACTGGGCCCGGCTCATCTCGCCCTCAAACAGGGCGTCGGCGCTCTCAGACTGGGGCATGCAGTCCGGCTCTGACCACAGGCAGTCGCCGACCAGCGTGTGCCGACCGGTGGCCCCGGGGACAGCTTCGCCCATGTAGAACCGAGTGAGCACCCCGCCGGGCGTGGGGTTCTTGGCCAGGTAGTGCAGGGCGGCGTGCTCGTCCTTGGTGATGAAGTTGGCGTTGCCGCCGGCCGGGGCCACGGCACCGGGAGCGATGTCGACCGCGTAGGCGTTGACCGGCAGCACGGCCACGGCCACCACCAGGGCGCCGATCAGGCGCCCCCGGGGCAGGGACCGCAGCCGGGTGGCCCGCACCCCCTTGACGGCCAGCATGGCCAGCGGGATGGTGATCCCGTCGAACGCGTGCAGCGGGGTGGCGCTCAGGCCGGTGGCCGAGAAGAAGTAGATGAGGATGGCCGCCGGCAGCCAGACGCGCAGCAGCAGCTCCAGGAAGCTGTCGGCGCGGCCGCGGTAGCCGAGCAGGGCGAAGATGCCGAGCGGGGCGACGGCGATGGCGATGGCCGTCCACGGGAACTGGTGCTTGCTCGCCTGGCGGGCCAGGTTCCACGACAGGTCCAGATGGCCGAGCAGCAGGTAGTAGAGCAGCGGGATCCCGAGCAGCACCAGCGTCAGGACCGGCAGGCCGAGCCGCCGCCACTGCCGCGTCTGCCACCACAGCCGCAGGTCCCGCCACCGGACGAGCTCGGCGCCGAGCACCAGCAGGATCATCGTCTCGCCCTGCCAGGGGTGCAGCGTGGCGGCCACCGCCCCCAGCACCCCCGGCCGCCAGTCCAGGCGCGCGTTGCTGCGGGCCCGGTCGTAGCGGACGAGTCCGAACACGATCAGCGCCACCGCAATGAGCGCAAACGGATATCCCCAGGAGATCCACACCGACATGGTGTCCCCGACGATCCCCAGCTGCCCGTAGACGACGCTGAACGAGGCGAACAGAAGGCCGAGGGTCAGCGACGCGCGGCGCTCAAAGCGCCCGGGGAACATGTGGTGCGCCACGGCCCGGGTGGCCAGGAACAACCCCACCACCGCCACCGGCTTCCAGAGCAGGAGCGCCAGCCAGGACGGGGCGCCGAGCGCGGTGATCGCCGCCGAGATCATGATCGCCGGCTGGAAGTAATCGGCGGGCGTGCCCCGGAGCACAAACAGGTTGGAGACCAGGCCGTGGTGCGCCGCCGACTGGATCCAGGACAGGTACTGCATCTGGTCGACGATGTACCAGCCGTCGGTCCCGGTCCAGACCAGGCCGTTGACCACGGCGCGCCAGACGTCGACCGCCACCACCCACATCGACAGCGCGCCGAACAAACCGAGCAGCGCGAACTCAAACCAGTCCAGGCGGCGACGGCCCGGGACCGCGGGCGGACCGGCGGGCGCCGGCCGGGTAGCGGGGGCCGCCGGGGGAACTTGTACGCGCACGGGCGCGAACTTAAGCAGAGGTGGCTAAACCGAGCCTGACGGCTACTGCTCGAGCTTATTCTGAAGTGACGTCGATGCCCCGCCCGCGTGGGTGTTGAGCAGGCTGATCCCGTGGTCGTTCATGTAGTAGCTGGTCCAGTTCATGAACGACAGGATCAGGTAGACGGTGAGCGCGATCGACACCCGGCGCAGGCGCGGACCGCGCACCAGCGCGGCCAGGGGCAGCAGCCAGACCACGTACCACGGCATCAGCCAGCTGAGGCTGGCGATGAGCGCCACCGTGGCCCAGGCCGCTCCGGCCAGCCAGTCCC
Organism: uncultured Solirubrobacteraceae bacterium; assembly: GCA_963753235.1. GTDB lineage: Bacteria > Actinomycetota > Thermoleophilia > Solirubrobacterales > Solirubrobacteraceae > Palsa-465. The sequence continues at coordinate 609,724 of CAVWBJ010000005.1, forward strand.
GGTTGCGCAGGAACTGGTAGGCGACCACCAGGACCGCCCCCACCAGGCAGATCTTGAGCAGCAGCGGCGTCCCGCCGCCGACATGGAGGATCAGACCGACGACGTTGGGGATGCTGGTTCCGGTGAGCAGCGTGCTCTGCTGAGACAGGTTGGGGATGGAGAGGCCGAACAGCGAGATGCTGAGCACCGCCATCACCGCCGCTCCGGCGACCGCGCCGACCACCACCCGGATCCGTCGCTCCCGGGTGATGGCGGCCACGATCAAAAACGGCAGCAGCACCACCGCGGTGAACTTGACCGCCACGGCCAGCATGAGGACGGCGCCGGCGGTCCGGTCCCGGCGGGCCAGCACCAGCGAGATCGCCCCCAGCATCGGCACCAGCATGAAGAAGTCGTTGTGGAAGGCCCCGATCTCGTACACGAGGAAGATGGGGTTGAGCGCCACAAACGCCACCGGCAGGCGCGGATCGCGCCCCAGCTGGCGGGCGCACTGCCAGACGAGGGCGACGAAGCCGAGACTGAGGGTGACGGTGACGACCTTGAGCACCCAGTAGGCCACCGGAACCGAGACGAAGGCCAGCGGGTAGGTGAGCGCGGTGAACAGGGGGCCGTACGGGCTGCGCAGGTTGTGCCAGCTGGAATAGCCGAACACCGGGTCGAACATCTCCTGGTTGATGACGTGCCGGTATGGGTTGAGGTGGTGCAGGGCCCCCAGCCGGGCGTAGCCGAGGTAGTTGAACAGGTCCGAGAGCTGCATCGGCGGGCTGAGCAGGAGCAGGAGATGGAGGGCCACCACGGCGACGGCGATCAGCCGCATCGACAGCGACTGGACGGCCGCCAGCGCGCACAGATAGGCGACGAGCATCGCCAGCAGCACAAAGCTGAAGGCGTATCCGACGGTGCGTGGGTTGCCGATCGACCAGTGGAGGATGAGATGCAGGGGTCCGGCCTGCCACCCCGGGAAGTACTCGGCGGTGTGCGGGACAAGGATGGATGGGCCGGCGGCGGCGTCGGCGACGATGGCCAGCGTGCCCGTCAGCAGCGCGCCGATGGCGATCCGTCCGGCGGTGGGGCCGAGCCTGAGCGAGACGAACCCGCGCCCCCGGCGCCGCAGCGCGGCTGGCACCTCGGGCAGCCCCACCGGCGTGTCCACCGGCGGGGTCAACGTGGAGCCGCCGGCGGTGCCCGAGGCCAGCGCCAGCGTGGGCTCCGGGGTGACGGGGTCCTCGCGCATGAGCTGAAGATAGTGCCCACGGGCGCGTTTGCTCACGGTCTAGGCCACCGTTGAAATCCGGTTAAGGCCCGGGATGCGGGACTCGGTATCCCGCCGATGGACGGGCGATCCGAGATTACGCTGTCGCCGGTGAGCGTCGGAGCATGGACGGGGAACGTGCGCAGCCCGCTGCAGGGTGGCCGGGTCGCGGGGGCGGGGCTGTCGGCGGCGCCGGCCCTGCTGGCCGTCGCCGCGCTCACGGTGCTGGGGGCGGTGCTGCGCTTCTGGGGACTCGGCCATCAGGGGTTCTGGTACGACGAGGCCGACACCGCGCTGCTCATCCACCTGTCGCTGGGCAAGATGCTGGGGCTGCTGCCCCACAGCGAGTCCACCCCGCCGCTCTACTACATCGCGGCCTGGATCTGGGTGCACCTCTTCGGCGACCAGGAGGCGGGGCTGCGGTCGCTGTCGGCGCTGGCCGGAACGCTGGTGATACCGGTGGCCTATGCCGCGGGGGGCCGGCTGATCTCCACCCGGGCGGGGGTCATCGCGGCCGCCCTCACCGCCTGCAACCCGTTCCTGATCTGGTACTCGCAGGAGGCCCGCGCCTACTCCCTGCTCGTCCTGCTCACCGCGGTGGGGCTGCTCGCCTTTGTCCACGTCCGGGAGGCGCCGACCGGCCGGGGGATGGCCCTGTGGGCGGTGGCCGGCGGTCTGGCCCTGGCCACCCATTACTACGCGCTGGTGGCGGTGGTGCCTCAGGCGGTATGGCTGGTGGTCGCCCATCGGCGCGACCGCCGGGTCCAGCTGGGGGTCGGCTTCGTCGTCCTGTGCGGGCTGGCGCTGCTGCCGCTGGCCATCACCCAGAACGGCACCGGACGCGACTCCTGGATCGCCCACTCCCCGTTCGGAATGCGCCTGCGCCAGATCATCCCGCAGTTCCTGATCGGCACCAATGCCCCCCACCGGCTGGTGGTCAAGTACCTGGCCATGGCGCTGTCGGTGGTGGCGCTCGGCCTGCTGGCGTTCCGGGCCGGCGCCGCCGAGCGGCGCGGCGCGCTGGTGGCCGCCGGCCTGGCCGGCAGCGGCTTCCTGCTGGCGCTCCTGTTTGTGGCCGCCGGGTTTGACGACCTCATCACCCGCAACATCGTCGCTCTGTGGCTCCCGGCCGGGTTGGTGGTGGCCGGCGGGCTGGCCGTCCACCGGGCCCCGCTGGTCGGCGGAGCAGTGGCGGTGGTGCTGTGTGCGATCGGCGCGTTCGCCACCGTGGGCATCGCCACCGAGCGCGGCCTGCAGCGCCCGGATTGGCGCTCCGTGGCCCGGGCGCTGGGCGCCGCCCCGGCGGGAGCGGGATCCGCCGGCCGCGCCATCCTCCTCCAGCACTACACCTACCTGCTGCCGCTGTCGCTGTACCTGCCGCGGCTGCGCGTGTTCCGCGCCCCCGAGCGGGTCAGCCAGATCGACGTGGTGTCGGTCGTCTCCCCCTCCCAGCCGCTGTGCTGGTGGGGCGCGGCCTGCAACCTCATCCCCTCGGCGATGCAGCGCCGCTACGACATCCCCGGCTTTGACACCATCTCGCGCCGCCATGTCCTGCAGTGGACGCTGCTGACCATGCGGTCCGGCCACCCGGTGCTGCTCAGCCGCTCCGACGTGGCCCGCGCCCTGCATGGGACGTCGCTGCGCCGGGATGAGCTGATCTACCAGCCCGGCTGAGCTCGGCGACCTCCGCCGGCGTGAGCCGCCGATGGGTGCCGCTGGCCAGGTTGTTCAGCGTGAGCGGGCCGAAGGCGATCCGCTCCAGCCGGCGCACCGGATGTCCGACGGCCTCGCACATCCGCTTGACCTGGCGGTTGCGGCCCTCGTGGATGGTGATCTCCAGCATGTCGGGCGCGGTGCGGCGCACCCGGGCGGGAGCGGTGAGGCCGTCCTCCAGCACGATCCCCCGGCGGAGCTGGCGCAGGGTGGTGTCACGCACCGGCGGGCGCTCCACCCGGGCCCGGTAGGTGCGCGGGACCTCAAAGCTGGGATGGGTCAGGCGATGGGCCAGGTCGCCGTCGTTGGTGAGCAGGATCAGCCCGGTGGTGTCGATGTCCAGCCGGCCGACCGGGTAGAGCCGGTGGGCGGTCCGGATGAGCGAGACCACCGTGGGACGCCCCTGCGGGTCTGAGGCGGTGGAGACGACCCCGGCGGGCTTGTTCAGGGCGTAGACGACGCGGTCGACGGCGGCGGTGAGGGGTGCGCCGTCGACGGTGACCGTGTCGGCCTCGGTGACGTCGCGGGCCGGATCGATCACGGTCTCGCCGTTGACCGTGACCCGGCCCGCCCGCACGACCTGCTCGGCGGCCCGGCGCGAGGCCACCCCGGCGGTCGACAGAAATTTGCCCAGGCGCACGGCTGCCAACATAGAGCGCATGGATCTGCAGTTGCTGGACGACACGCTGGCCGAGCTGGGCCAGCCCGGCTACCGGGCACGGCAGGTCTGGCGCTGGACGGCGCAGGGCGTCGACGGGTTTGCCGAGATGACCGACCTCCCGCTGGACCTGCGCGCCGCCCTGACCGAGGCCGTCCCGTTCTCCACCCTGACCCTGGAGCACGAGGCCCACGCCCGGGACGGCACGGTCAAGGCGCTGTTCACCACCCATGACGGGCGACCGGTGGAGGCGGTGCTGATGCGCTACCGGGACGGGCGGCGGTCGCTGTGCCTGTCATCGCAGTCAGGCTGTCCGCTCACCTGCACGTTCTGCGCCACCGGCGCCATGCGCTTCGGCCGCAACCTGACCGCCTCCGAGATCCTTGACCAGGCGCTCCACTTCCGGCGGATGACGTCGGTGGACCACGCCGTGTTCATGGGCATGGGCGAGCCGCTGATGAACCTCGACGCCGTGCTGGAGTCCTGCGGGCGCCTCCCCCAGGTGGGGATCGGGCCCCGGCACACCGCGGTCTCGACGGTCGGCTGGATTCCCGGGATCCAGCGCCTGGCCGACCAGCCGCTGCCGCTGCGCCTGGCGTTGTCGTTGCACGCGGCCGACGACGCGCTGCGCTCGGAGATCATGCCGGTCAACGATCGCTACCCCCTCGCCGACGTGCTCGCCGCCTGCCGGGACTACTACGCCCGCAAGCGCCGGATGATCTTTGTGGAGTACGTGATGCTGGCCGGCGTCAACGACTCCTACGCCCAGGCCCAGCGGCTGGCCGAGGTGCTGGACCCGCGGATGTTCAAGGTCAACCTCATCCCCTACAACCCCACCGGGTCGCCGTATGAGGGCTCCAGCCCCAAGGCGATCGAGGCCTTCCGGGCCGAGCTGGACCGCCAGGGGCTGGGCGCCACCGTCCGGTTGACGCGGGGGCGTGACATCGACGCCGCCTGCGGGCAGCTCGCCGCCGCCCGGGCCTGAACCACCGCCCCGCTCGGTTTGCGAAAGCCCGCCACCCCTCGGCGGTGATCCGCCCCCATCACCCCCGGAGGAGCATGGCCAGGTTGATGGCGTCGGCCATGGCTCGGTAGCCGGCGGCGTTGGGATGCAGGTGGTCGCCGCTGTCATAGGCCGGATTGAGCTGCTCCGGATGGCCGGGCTCGGCGGTGACCGCGGCGAAGTTGATGACTCCGTCGAACGCTCCGCTGTCCAGGATCCAGCGGTTGACCGCCTCCCGCTTGGCCTCCCCGGCGGGCGTCCAGTAGCGCGCGCCGTGAAACGGGGTCAGCGTGGCCCCAAAGATGCGCAGCCCGGCGGCGTGGGCCATGGCGATGATCCGCTCGTAGCCGTCGACGATCTGGAGCGCGGAGACGTCGGTGTGGGGCCGGTTGTCCAGCTTATGGCTCTGGCTGAAGCCGATGTCGTTGATGCCCTCCAGCAGGATGACGTCGCGGACGCCGGACAGGCCGAGCACGTCACGGCGAAACCGGCCCAGGCTGTCGCTGCCGCAGCACTGCGAGTTGTGGAGGACCCGGTTGCCGCCGATGCCGGCGTCGGCGACCGCCAGCGTGGGGCCACCGCGGGCCACCAGGCGGCGGGCCAGGTCGTTCGGCCACCGCTGGTTGGCGTTGACCGGCTCCCCCACCCCGTCGGTGATGGAGTCGCCGAGCGTCACCACCGTCCCCAGGTCCCGCGGCCGGGCGAGCACGTCGAGCCCGTCCAGGAAGTACCAGGACTGGGTGCGGCGGCCGAACCCGCGCGGTGCGGCGGTCAGCGCCTGGTCACCGGGGGCGACGTAGTTGACCTGCCGGGCCTGGACGTGGCCGGTGGCCGGTCCGGTGGCCGCCGGCAGGTACAGGCTGACCGCCACGTGGCTGAACGGACGGACGGCCAGGTGGACCGGGTCAGATACCGCCTCGGCACCGGCTGGCACCCGCACCCACGGCCGGCCGCCGAAGGTGACCGCGCGCACGCTCCCGCCCTGCACGCGGGCCCCGGCGCCCTGGATGCCGACCGAGGCCTGCCCCACCACCAGGGGGAGCACGCCGAACGTGTTCGCCACCCGGATCCGGACCCAGGCGCCGGCGGCGCTGGAGAAGACGATCTGGCGCAGCGTCTGGTGGTCAAACCCGCCCGCGGACAGGTTGCCGGGGATCGGCGCCTGGGGAGCGCCCGTCCAGGCGGTCACCCAGCGGCCGGAGGGGTGGGCGACGCGGACCGGGCGCGGGGTACGGGCCGGGCGCGCGCTGCGGGCCGGGCGCGCAGTGCGGGCCGGGCGCGCGCTGCGGGCCGGGCGGGCGGTGCGGGCCGGGCGCGCGGTGCGAGCCTGGGCCGGCCGGACCGAGTCCAGCCGGACGAGCGCCCCCGCGCCGAGCATGATCGCCAGCACCACGGCCGGCCAGATGAATCGTTGGAAGCGTTGCCACACGGCCCAGAAACCCGCCGGTGTCAGCGATGGACCGGCGTCCTCACGGTATCGGCGCCGCGGGCGGCGACGCTTAGGGTTGCGCTAAGGCCGAGCCGGGCGCCGCCGGACGGCGGCTCAACCGCCGAGCAGCCGCCGGGCCTCCACCAACACGTCGCGCTCCATCAGCTTGGCGCAGAACACGCTGAAGTGAATGCCGTCAAACCGGCATACCTGGCCGTCGACCCGTGCGTTGTAGTGGTTGCCCGGGGAGATGATGCGGTCGATATTGAGCGTGCTCACCGACGCGGGATGGCGCTGCGCCTCCTTCTCCAGCATGGCGTTGATCAGCGTGTGGCGGGCGGGCGAGGCGGCCGGCGGGGGCGCCCCATCGGCCTGGGCGGGCGGGTGGGTGTAGGGCACCGACAAGAACAGGATCTTGACGCCGTGGCGGCCGAGCACCTGGACGTAGCGATCGATCTGGCGCTGCACGTAGGCGTCAAAGGCGGGCTGACCGAGATGGACGACCCGGCCGTTCCAGCGCCAGTCGAACTCATCCCGGTAGCCGAGCTCCACCACCACCTCCTGCACGTGGAGGGCCTGGGCGTCCTGGGCCCACTGCGTCAGCGCCGAGCCGCACCCGGCGGGCGGGTTCTCCCAGGTGCCGTTGACGTCCAGCTGGCCCCGGGTGGCAAACGCGCACCCCAGCTGGGCCGCGTTGGCGATCTTGATCCCGTAGTCCTGTTCGTCGCCCATCATCGGCAGGCCGATCGTGAACGCCAGCGAGTCGCCCACCACCATCAGTCGCTTGGGCGGGCAGGTGTGAAACGTCCGGGTGGCTGAGCCGCTCCAGACCAGGCTGGAGTAGCCGAGCGACTTGTACTCAAACTTCGTCTCCTGGTTGGCCGGCAGCGGCGCCAGGCCGACGTGGGCGGTGTCGGTGAGGGTCTCGGTGCAGGGTCCGCCGCTGCCCCGCAGCTGCGCGGGCGGCCGGGGGAGCTTGGCGGCGGCCGGCACGCCCACCGGCAGCGAGGCGGCCGCCGAGGCCATGATCAGCGAGACGAACGCGGCTGCGGCGCCGGCCGGCGCCAGGCTGCGCATCACCCAGGCCGGACGCCGGCGCTGGCGGATGGGCTGCTCCACCAGCCAGTAGGAGAGCAGGCTGACCGCCAGCGTCACCGACAGACGCAGGGCGAGCAACGCCAGGCCGGTGGTGTGGGTGGAGCTTTCGTCCAGCCACAGAAACAGGGGGAAATGCCAGAGATACAGGCCGTAGGAGATGGTGCCCATGGCCCGCAGGGGCGGCGCCGACAGCAGCCGGACAGCCGGTGACCGGGGCACCGCCAGCACGGCCAGGATGACGACCACTCCGGCCGCGTCCACCCCCAGCAGGCCGTAGGGATACAGCCAGCGCGACGACCCCCCGGCCAGCCCCACCCCGGCGGCGATGGCCGCCAGCGCCACCATCGCACCACCGGCCAGCACCCGGCGCCCGCGCGCCGTCAGCGCCGTCCGCGCCAGCCGGCCGCGGGGGGCCGGCCACCGCCGGCGCAGCATGACCGCCGTCGCCAGCGAGGCGCCGATGAGCAGTCCGGCCGCCCGGGTGTCGGTGCCGTAGTAGACGCGGTCCAGCCCGTGGGCGCCGTTGAACAGCAGGGCCATGTCCGCGGCCGAGGCCACGGCGCCGGCCAGGCTCAGCCCCAGCAGGATCTGCAGCGACCGCCGGTCAGACGTGCCCCGCCGGCGGGCCAGCCCCAGCACGGCGAGCACCACCAGCGGCCAGAGCACGTAGAACTGCTCCTCGATGGCCAGTGACCAGGTGTGCTGGAGCGGTGAGATGGGGCCGCTGGCGGCGAAGTAGTTGGTGCCGTTGGCGATCTGGTGCCAGTTGTTGACGTACAGAAGGGTGGAGATCCCGTCGTTCTCCAGGTTGGGCACGGCCGTGGTGGGGCCGCCGAGGGCGTAGTAGATGCCGATGACCAGCACCAGCGCAAACAGCGCCGGGAGCAGGCGCCGGGCCCGGCGGGCCCAGAACGCCCGGAGCACGATCCCGCCCGAGCGGGCCCACTCGGCGAGCAGCAGCGAGGTGATCAGGAACCCGGAGAGGACAAAGAAGAGCTCCACGCCGAGGAGCCCGCCGGGCGCCCAGGAGACGCCCCCGTGGTACAGGATGACCGCCACCACGGCGATCCCGCGGAGGCCGTCGAGGCCACCCAGGTGAGGCAGCGAGACCTGCGGGCGTCCGGCGGCAGCCGGCACGGGAGGGCGCATTGCCTTTGTGTTAGCGCCCCGCGCGTATGGCGCGGATAAGAGTTGACGGCAGGTTTATCCGGCGGCCGCCGGTGACCCGCAGGAGGTAAGCCGATTGACCGAATTCTTACGCGAGCGTAAGGATGGCGGCGCCTCCGCCGCCCCCGTATCGTCGACGGTGCCATGGACGTCACCGCATCGCCGAGGCCCGACGTCCTGGCCCGGCGGCTGGCCGCGCAGCTGCTCGCCGGGCGGCCGGCGCGGCAGCCCACGGACGTGGCCGAGCGGTTGCTCGCCATCCAGGCGCAGGACCCCCGGGGCGCGCGGCTGGCCATCCGGGCGCGGACCGCCGGCCTCACCGCTGCTGACATCGATCGGGAGCTGACCGAGCGCCGCTCGCTGCTCATCACCTGGCTCAACCGGGGGACGCTCCACCTGATCCGCAGCCAGGACTACCCGCTGCTCCAGCTGCTCACCACGCCTCCGCTGCGCACGGCGGTGGCTCGGCGCCTCGCCCAGGAGGGAGTGGCGCCCGCCGCCGCCGACCGGGGGGTGGCGGTGATTGAGCGGGCGGTGGCCGAGGAGGGTCCGCTGGGCCGGACCGACCTGCGGGAACGGCTGAACCGGGCGGGCGTGCCCACCGCCGGTCAGGCCCTCGTCCACCTCCTCGTCCGGGCCTCGATTGAGGGACGCATTATCCGGGGCCCGATGGCCGGGCGCGAGCATGCCTACGCCCGGGTGGAGGACTGGCTCCCCGGCGTGGGGCCGCCCCCACCCCGGGAGACGGCCCTGGCCGAGCTGGCCCGCCGCTACCTCGCCGGCCATGGGCCGGCATCCGCGCCGGACCTGGCCCGCTGGGCCGGCCTACCCCTCCGCGACGCCCGGGCCGGGCTGCAGGCGCTGTCCGGGCGGCTGCGGGAGGACGCCGGCGGCCTGGTGGAGCTGGCCGGGACGCGCCGCCCGCGGGCGCAGGCCGCCGACCGGCTGCTGGGAGCGTTTGAGCCGGTGCTCATGGGCTGGCGCTCCCGGGCCGATGTGCTGGGGGCGTTTGAGCCCCGGCTGGTCACCGGCGGGATCTTTCGCGGCTTCGCCCTGGTCGGTGGGCGGGCCGCCGGCGGCTGGCGGATCCAGGGGCGCCGGGTGACGATAGAGCCGTTTACCGCGCTGCCCCCGGCGGCGACCGCGGCCCTGGAGGCCGACGCCGCCGACGTGCGCCGGTTTCTCGGCCTGCTCTGACCGGGACGCCGGCGCGGGGCCTTGCGCGCTGGGCCCCCCGCGGGGGGGCGAACTTTGCGGATTCACTCGCAGGGGGTGCGACTGAATCCGCAAAGTTCAGCGCGCGGGGGGTGAGCCGGCGCGCGGTGCGGTTGGCCGGCCCGCGCGGTGGGGTGAGCCGGCGCGCGGTGCGGTTGGCCGGCCCGCGCGGTGGGGTGAGCCGGCGCGCGGTGCGGTTGGCCGGCGCGCGCGGGGGGTGGCGACCGCGCGGGGGTGGCTAATCGCCGGCGGGCTCCACGTCGCCGACCACCTCGGTCTCCGCCACCAGCTCGGCCTCGTCGACCACGTCGCCCTCGGGCCCGGCGGTCGGCACCGCCCCGTCCTGCTCGCCTGGAGTGGCCACCCCGGCCAGCCCGGCCCGGGCTTCGCCGGCCCGCAGCAGCCGGTCTCGCAGCTCCTGCTCAAACTCCGGCGACGGGTCAAAGCCGGCGATGTCCGGCAGCTCCTTGATCTGGGTCAGCCCAAACAGCTTGAGGAACAGCTCGGTGGTCCGGTACAGGACGGCCCCGAACGGCGAGCGCCCGGCCTCCTCGATGATCCCCCGCTCCAGCAGGGTGGTGGCCGCCGACTCGGCGCTGACGCCCCGGATGCGGGCGATCTCCGGACGGGACACCGGCTGCAGGTAGGCCACGATGGCCAGCGTCTCGGCCTGGGCCGCGGTCAGCGGCGGCGTGCGCGGCTTGGCCAGCAGCCGCCGGGCGGCGTCCTCGGCGTCGGGATGACTGGTCAGGGTGTAGCCGCCGGCCAGCTCTCGCACCACCAACCCGCGCCGCTCGTACTCGTAGTGCTCACGCAGGCGCTCCACCGCGGTCACCACCTCGTGCAGCTCCGCCCCGGCGGCGTCGGCCAGCGCGCCGGCCGCCACCGGCTCGGCGCTCAGGAACAGCAGCGACTCGACCGTCCGCTCCAGCTCCGCCGTGTCCCCGGTCATGCGCTGATCCGGTCCTGCCGCCGCGGATCGGGGACCGCGCGCAGGCCCCGGCCCAGCGCCTGCACGGTGATCTCGGCAAACGGCTCCTCCTGGACCCAGGTGGCCTCGCCCTGCTTGTAGAGCTCCAGGAGCGCGTACAGGGTGACCGCCACCGTAACCCGGTCGGCCCGGCCCACCGCCTCTGAGAACGTGAACCGGCCACGGGACAGGAGGCGGCGCAGGTGGGTCAGTCGCTCGGCCACGGTCACCTTGGCCACCGTCATGTGGCGGATATCGACCGGCGGCGGAAGCTGAAGCAGGGTGCCGATCGCCTGGCTCAACTGCGCCGGGTCATAGACCGAGGCGGCATCCCGCAGCGAGGCCTTGCGCAGCGCCGGGGGCAGCGGGGCGGAGCGGAAGCGATGGCCGGATTCATCCTCCAGCCGCTCCACCAGATAGGCGGCTGCCGACCGGTAGCGCTGGGCGTCCAGGAGACGGGCGAGCAGCTCCTCGGCCGCCTCCCCGGGATCCAGCTCAATCTCCTCAATCTCCTCTCCCGGGAGCAGCAGCCGGGACTTGAGCTCCAGCAGAGCGGCGATCAGGACCAGGAATTCCGTGGCCGCCTCCAGATCCAGGTCCCCCCGGCGCTCCAGATGATCGATGTAGGTGATGACCACGTCGGCCAGGTCGACCTCCAGCAGGTCGACCTCCTCACGCAGAATCAGCGTCAGGAGCAGGTCAAATGGACCGGCAAACACGTCGAGGTCCAACTCCAGATCGGTGAGCGTCACGCCCGCAGCCTCCTCATCGGACCGTAGACGTTAATGGCCCGGTCGGACCCTCGGCCTCACTGGCGGGCGCCCGTGGCCCGCCGGGCCTCGCCGACCGCCACCGGCCCCACCCCCATCGCCGCACGCACATCGGCCAGGGTGTCGGCCGCGATCGCCCGCGCCTTGCCGGCACCGCTGGCCAGGATCTGCTCCAGCTCGTCCTCGTCGGCGCGCAGCTCCTGGTAGCGCTGACGGACGGGCGCCAGGTAATCGATCACCGCCTCGGCCACCGTCTTCTTGAAGGCGCCGTACCCGGCGTCGGCGAATTCCGACTCCACCGCCTCCGGCGTGCTGCCGCGCACGGCGGCCAGGATGTCGATGAGGTTGGAGATGCCCGGCTTGTCCGGACCCCGGCGCACCTCGCTGCCGGAATCGGTCACCGCCGAGCCGAACTTCTTGGCGATCGCCGAGGGCTCGTCCAGGACATACACGGTTCCCTGGGGGGAGCCGCCGGTGGTCGACATCTTGCGCTGCGGGGCCTGCAGATCCATGATCCGCGCGCCCACCTGCGGAATCCGGACCTCGGGCACCACCAGGGTGTCGCCGAAGCGGGAGTTGAACCGCTCGGCGATGTCCCGCATCAGCTCCACGTGCTGGCGCTGATCGTCGCCCACCGGCACCTCCTGGGCGCGGTAGGCGAGCACGTCGGCCGCCATCAGCACCGGATAGGTGAACAGCCCGGCCGAGACCAGCTCCCGCTGAGCACCGGCCTTGTCCTTGAACTGGTGCATGCGGGTCAGATCGCCGTAGGAGGTCACGCTGGCCAGCAGCCAGCTGAGCTCCGGGTGCTCCAGGACATCGCTCTGACGAAAGAAGATGCAGCGGCCGGGGTCCAGGCCTGCCGCCAGCAGGGTGGCCGCCGTGTCATAGACCGACTCGCGGAGGCCGGCGGTCTCATAGGGCACGGTGATGGCGTGCAGGTCGACGACGCAGTAGATGGCCTCGCCGCGGTCCTGGCCGGCCACGTACTGGGTGATGGCCCCGATGAAATTGCCGAGGTGCTTGCGGCCCGTCGGCTGGATTCCGGAAAAGATGCGCACGCCTGGGGAGGCTACTCAAGCCGTCGCCGGCGCGGGCGGCCCTGAGGGGCCTACGGCGACAGGGCGCGGTCCAGCGCCTCGTGCAGGTGAGCGCGCCCGCCCGGCTCAGAGGACGGGCCGGGGGGGCGGGGTTCCGACCGGCGCCGCTCGGCCTGTCGCCCGGCGAGCAGCCAGGCGGCCACCACGCCACCGATGGCGCCGCACACGTGCGCCTGCCAGGACACCCCGGTGTGGGGCACGACGCTGGACACCAGCGCGCCGCCCCAGACGACCCCGACGATCACCCCGGTCAGGATCTCCAGCCAGCTGCGGTCAAACAGCCCCCGGGCGAACAGGTAGGTGGCGTAGCCGAACACCACGCCGCTGGCGCCGACGGTGATCGTCCCGCCCGGGGCCACCAGCCACGTGCCGAACCCGCCGATCAGGATGACGATGAGGGTGACCAGGGCCAGCCGCCAGGCCCCCCGCAGAGCGATGATCACACCCATGAACACGAACGGGACCGTGTTGTCGATGAGGTGGGCGAAGCTCACGTGCAGGAACGGCGCGGTCAGGATCGCCCAGACGTGGTCGATGTTGCGCGGGTAGATCCCGCCGTCGTTGTCCAGGGTGCGACCGCCGGTCAGCGCGTTGATGACCTCCACCAGCCACATCAGGGCGACGATGGCCAGCAGCAGCCCCAGTCCCTGCATCGATTCCCGCTGGCGGTCCCGGCTCACCCAGCGGCGCGAGCCCGGCGCCGACGCTGGGGCGCGGGAACGAGGCGGGGAGTCAAGCCGCGTGGCCATGCCCACAGGATGGCAGGTGTACCCGCGGACCGGCCCCGGTTTTTCGCTAACTCTTCGCCAGAACCTGGTGGGCGATGGCCAGCGCCACCTCGGCCCGGTCGCGCAGCGCCGGCTCCAGGACGAACTCCTCCGGGGTGTGGGCTCCGCCGCCGCGGGGACCGAGCCCGTCCACTGTCAGCGGGATCGCCTCGGCGAAGTGGCTGGCGTCGCTGGCGCCGCCGCGCGGGACTCCGGCGATCCGCCGGCCCAGCCGCTCGGAGGCGGCGGTGAGCAGCGGCTCGGTGAGGGCCATGGAGTCCATGCCCGGCCACTTGCGCTCCATCCTCGCCTCCAGCGCCACCTCGTTCAGCTCCGGCGGCACCGCGGCCAGCACGTCGTCAAACGCGGCCAACCGCCGGGCCCGGAGATCGAAGATGAGCTCCCCGGACGGGGGCACGATGTTGAACGCGTCCCCGGAGCGCATGATGGTCGGCACCGCGCTCAGCTGCTCGGGACCGGAGGGGTCATGGAGCCCGGCCACGGCCTCCGCGGTGCGGGCCAGCGCCAGGAGGGCATTGCGGCCCTGATCCGGGGCGCTGCCCGAGTGCGAGGCCCGGCCGGTGGCCAGCACCCGCAGGGTGCCGGCGGCCTTGCGGCGAACCACCACGCCCTCGTCACCGTGGTCATCGAGCTGGCCGCCCTCAAAGCACAGGCAGGCGTCATACCCGGCAAACCGGCGGGTGTGCACGAACGGCTGGGTGCGCCACTCCTCATCGGTGACCATGAGCACGGCCAGTTCGGCGAATGTCTCCGGCCGGGCCGCCAGCGCCCGGGCCACGCCGAGGGCCAGGATGTCGCCGCCCTTCATGTCGACGGTGCCGGTCCCGTACAGGCGACCGCCCTCCCGCCGCAGCGGCTGGTGAGCGTCATGACCGATCACCGTGTCCACGTGGCCGAGCAGCATGATCCGCCCGGTGCCGGTGCCGGTCACGGTGCCGACCAGGTCCGGGGCGCTGCCCGGCGTCGAGCAGGCGGGGCGCTCCACCCGGGCTCCCGCGGGCAGCAGCCGGGCGCACAGGGCAATCGCCCGCTCGGCGCCGTCGACGTCGCCGCTGGGCGAGGAGATGTCAACCAGCCAGGTCAGCTCGTCGGTGGCCCGGGCCGCGATCTCGGCGGCCTCGGCGGCGATCACCGGATCAGTCACGGTGCTCATACGGCCACCGCCAGGACGTCCTGGGGCGACAGCGATCCCGGCGCCCACCCCTCCCGGGCCGCCTCCCAGGCCAGATGGCAGAGCGCCTGGTTGACGGGGGCGGGGACGCCGTGCAGGCGCCCCAGCAGCCCGATCTCGCCGTTGAGGTAATCGGTCTCCAGCGCCACGCCGCGGGTCAGGCTCTGCCAGGTGGAGGATCCGGCGCGGGTCCGGCCATCGATGTCCCGCACCCCCATCGCCGCCCAACGGCCGCCCAGATCGGTGACCTCCGGGGCCTCATGCGGGATCCCGGCGGTCCTCAGCACCCGCTCGCCCTCCTCACGGGCCCGCTCGGTGAGCGCGTCCCGGTCCTCGCCGGGGCCGCACAGGGCCCCCACCGCGTTGCTCAGGTTGAGCAGGAGCTTGGCGTGCTTGAGGCGCATGATGTCGGCCACCGGGCGGGCGGTGAACCGCGAGGCCTCCAGCGCCGCGCACACCTGCTCGCACCGGGCGTCGATCCCGTCCGGGTAGCGGCCGATGTCGAGCATCCCGGTCTGAGTGGTGCCGTAGGCCTCCACCTCGCCCGGCCGCAGGTGGGCGGCCGGGCACATGACCACCGCGCCGTAGACCGAGTCGACCATGCGAGCCGCCGCCCGCTCGTTCTCCACCCCGTTCTGCAGGCAGACCACCGGGGCCACCGGACCGGCCTCCCGGCGCAGGGCGGTGAGCGCCTCCAGCGTGTCCTGGCTCTTGGTGGCCAGCAGGACGACGTCGTCGCCCGTCCAGACGACACCCGCCGGCGAACCCACGGCCGGAATCGGCAGCACCGCGCGCTCTTCCGGGGTGATCAGCTCCAGCCCCCGGCGGCGGATCACCTCCAGGTGGGCCCCGCGGGCGATCAGCGTGACCCCGAAGCCGGCCTGGTGCAGGCGGGCGCCGACCACGCCGCCGATGGCCCCCGCGCCGTAGACGACAAAGTGCATGCCGTGCAGCCTACGACGCGTCAGAGCACGGCGCCGTGCTCTGAGGGGGTGAGAGGGTCGGTCTCGACCGTGTACCGGGTGACCTGATTGCGCCCCCGGGCCTTGCTGACATACAGCGCGCGGTCAGCGAGCCGGACCAGCTCGGTGGCCTCCGCGCTGGAGCGGGAGTCACAGACGCCGGCCGAGATGGTGAACCGGGCCGGGCCGTCTGAATCCTCGGCGCATGCGCCCACCGTGTGCCGGGCTCGCTCCACCGCGGCCAGGGCCTCATCGGCCGTGGTCTCCGGCAGGATCCAGGCGAACTCGTCGCCGCCGATCCGGGCCAGCGTGTCCTCGGCCCGGGTGGCCTCGCTCAGACAGCGGGCCACCCGGCGCAGCAGCTCGTCGCCGGCCTCGTGTCCCCAGGTGTCGTTGACCTGCTTGAAGTGGTCGACGTCGACCACCGCCACCGACACCGGGCTACCGTAGCGGCGGGCCCGGGCCAGATCGGCGCCCAGGCGCTGATGGAACGTACGGTGGTTGCCGACGCCGGTGAGGGCATCGGTGGCGGCCTGGGCGGCGAGCGCCGCCCGGTCCTCGATACTGGCGATGGAGATGGCGATCAGACCGGCGAACTCGTTCAGACGGCGGGCCTGGTCCTCCCGCAGCGCGCCCCGGTGATCAGACAGGACGGCCAGGAATCCCCAGGTGCGGCCGGCGACGCGGATGGGCGCGACGATGCTGGACCCCTCGCCGAGCCGGCTGAGCAGGATCTCCGGCGTCTGGCTGGCCCGGGCGGCCCCGCCGGCGCTCAGGGCGTCAGCCACGTCGCTGTGGGGGGCGACGGTGACATGGTCGCCCACGGCGTATTCCCGGGCCGGCTCGTCGGCCCAGGAGCCGAGGACGGTCGCCTGACCGGCCGGCCCCAGGCGGACGATGCCGGCGCCCGTGCCCCCCAGGAGACGGGCCGCCTCCACGGCCACCAGCCGGTAGAAGCGGTCGGCCGGCTCGCCGCTGACCACCGCCGTCGCCACCCGCCGCAGCGCGCTCTGGTCGGCCGCCAGCCGCTCGGCCCGGCGGCGCAGGTTGACCATGAACCGCTTGCCGGCAATCAGCGCGGTACCGAGGACCACAAACGCCGGCGCCGCGATCACCGCCTTGGTCGCGCCCACCAGGCGCGTTCCCGGCGGGGCGCTGAGAACGACGACGCCCTCCACCAGGATGCAGGCCAGGAAGTAGGCGGCGGCCGCCGGCGGGGTGAAGAAGTAGGCCGCAAACACCACCACGTAGAACAGGCAGGCCCAGGCCGGCGACTGGGCGCCCCCACTGAGGGCGATGGCCACCGCGATGGCGGCGGTGCCCACCGCGGCCGACAGGTGGATGAGCCAGACCGGCAACCGGCTGTAGTCGAGAAACAGCCCGGAGAACGCGCCCCAGGCGCCGCCGGCGACGCCCATGGCCACCAGCGCCCTGCGGTGGGCGCTCGGCATCAGGACCGCCAGGGCCACCACGCTCAGCGCGGCGATCACCCACACCAGGCCGCCGACCCGGCCGGCGACCACCCGCTCCTCGGCCGGGATCCTTCCGGCGGAGCGCAGCGCAGGGATCAGTCGGCTCATCGAACCTGTCGTCATGGCGTCGTCCATGCCCCCTGAGACCTTCCCCGCATAGGTGATGGTTCCCGCAGGTCACACCCCATGAACAACCCCGTCCACATTTCTGGGTGTTTACGGGCGCTCAGAGGGCCGATCCCGTGCAAACTCGCCGGGCGGTTTCGTGCATATGTCCAGGGGTTTTGTCGTTCAGGGGGCCAGCAGGCCGCGCCCGTACCAGTCCGAGGCGTCCCGGACCCCGGGGAGGGTGAAGAAGTACCCGCCGCCGAAGGGCGAGATGAACCGGGCCATCGGTTCATGGGCCAGTCGCTTCTGGACGGTCTCAAACTGTCCGCGGATGTCACGCTGGTAGCAGTTGAAGATCAGCCCCATGTCCAGCCGCCCCCGGCGGTCGATCCCCCGGTCGTAGTTGTAGCTGCGGCGCAGGATCCGGCTGGTCTCCGTGCCGCGGGTCCGGGGATTGGCCAGGCGGATGTGCGCCCGCAGCGGGATGACCTGGCCGTGCGGATCCCGGGCGTAGTCGGGGATGTCGGACGGATGGCCGGCCCCCAGCGGGGCTCCGCTGTCGCGCCGGCGGCCGATGATCCGCTCCTGCTCGCCCACCGCCAGCCCATCCCAGCTCTCGGTGAACATCCGGATCAGGCGGATCACATGGTAGGTCCCGCCCTCAGCCCAGGCCCGGTCACCCCGGCCGGGGCCCACCCAGAGCAGCCGGCGGGCCACCGCGGCCCGGCGCACGTCGGGATTGGCGATCCCGTCCTGGAAGCCCTGGTGGTTGCGGGGGGCCCCGCTGGGCCGGGGCGGGGCGACGGCGCCGTCCACCCGCCAGCGGATCCGCATCGCGCCCCGGGTGCGCCGGGCGATCTCCCGCACTGCGTGCAGCGCCGTGTCCGGGCTCCCGGCGCATAGCGAGACCAGGAGGTCGCCGCCCACCTGGGGGTGATCCAGGTGGTCGTTGGGGAAAGCGGCCATGGGGAACAGCCCGGCCGGCTTACGCGCCGCTAGGCCGAACCGATGGTCAAACAGCCCCGTCCCCACCCCCACGGTGACCGTGAGGCCGTCGGCCGGCACCACCGCTCCGAGGGTGCCGCTGTCACCCGCGGGTGCCGGGCCGCCCGCGGTGAGCCAGCGGGCCAGACCGGTCAGCGACTGGAGCAGGCCGGCCAGCTGGGCCCGGCTGCCGGCGGTGACGTCGAAGGCGGCAAAGCAGGCGGCCGGCGGGGGTGGGGTGACGATTCCGGCCTGATGGAGTCCGTGAAACGGAACGGCGGGCAGCCGAGCCGCCGGACCACCCAGCCGGTTGAGCTGGACCGGACCATCGGCCTGGAGCGGATCCCGTCCGGTGCGGGCCTCGGCCTCGCCGGCGCGCAGCAGACCGCCACCGCCGGCGGCCGCCCCCCACACACCCCCGCGGACGAGGAACTGGCGCCGGTTGAGCGTCATCGGCGGCGGATTCTAAGCGCGGGAATGAAGAGTGTGGCTAGAGCGGCTGGCGGACGACCGGCCGCCGGGCTGCGCCGGCCTCGTCCAGGCGACGGACGGGCGTGGTGTGCGGAGCGGTGCGGGCGATCTCCGGGTCCTCAGCGGCCTCGCGCAGGATCGCCACCAGGATCTCGGCGAACCGATCCAGGGTCTCCTTGGTCTCGGTCTCGGTGGGCTCAATGAGCAGCGCCTCGTCGACGAGCAGCGGGAAGTAGACGGTCGGCGGATGGACCCCGAAGTCCAGCAATCGCTTGGCCAGATCCAGGGTGCGGATGCTCAGCTCGCGTTTCATGGGGGTGCCGGAGAGGACGAACTCGTGCATGCACAGCCGGTCATAGGCGGCCGGGAGGTACTCCGAGACGCCCTCGGCGCGGAGCTTGGCCAGCAGGTAGTTGGCGTTGAGGACCGCGGTCTCGGACACGTCGCGCAGGCCGGCGGCCCCCAGGGAGCGGATGTAGGCGTAGGAGCGGACGAACACGCCGTAGTTGCCCTGAAAGCCGCGCAGGCGGCCGATCGACTTGGGCCGGTCGTGGTCCAGGTCATAGACCGCGCGGCCGTCGGCCTCCGACCGGCGCACCACCTGGGGCCGGGGCAGGAACGGCTCAATGTGCTCGGCCACCGCGATCGGCCCGGCGCCTGGGCCTCCGCCGCCGTGGGGCTGGGTGAAGGACTTGTGCAGGTTGAAGTGCACGATGTCGAAGCCCATGTCCCCCGGCCGGCAGATGCCCATGATGGCGTTGAGGTTGGCCCCGTCGTAGTACAGGGTGGCGCCGACCCCGTGGACGATCTCGGCGATCTCCTCAATCCCGTGCTCAAACAATCCCACGGTGGAGGGGTTGGTGAGCATCAGGCAGGCCACGTCAGTGTCGGCCTTGGCCCGCAGGTCGTCCAGGTCGACGTTGCCCTGCTCGTCGGTGCCGACCTTGACCACCTCATAGCCGGCCATCGTCACCGTGGCCGGGTTGGTGCCGTGGGCCGTGTCCGGGGTCAGGACCTTGGTGCGGCGCTCGCCCCGGTCCTCGTGGTAGGCCCGGGTGAGCAGAACCCCGGCCAGCTCGCCGTGGGAGCCGGCCGACGGCTGCAGAGAGACGTGCGGCAGGCCGGCGATCTCGCCCAGGGCATCCTGGAGGCGCCACATGAGCTCCAGCGCTCCCTGGGCCCGCTGCGGGTCTTGAAGGGGGTGCAGCCGGGCATGGCCGTCGAGCGCCGCCACCCGCTCGTGGACCTTGGGGTTGTGCTTCATCGTGCACGACCCCAGGGGATAGAAGCCGGTGTCCAGGTCGAAGTTGCGCTTCGACAGCCGGTTGTAATGGCGCACTATCTCGGGCTCGGCCACCTCGGGCAGCCGCGGCGCCTCGGGCCGGCGCAGGCGCGGCGCCAGCAGCTCATCCAGCGGCCGCTCCGGGACATCCAGCGCGGGGGCCACAAACGCCCGCCGCCCCGGCTTGGAGCGCTCGTAGATGGTCAGCTGATCGTCGGCGGCAGTGACACTCATGCCCCCACCTCGTGTAGATGGGCGGGGCGTTCGGCGGCCACGGCCTCGCCGAGCACCTCGGTCAGTCGGTCGATGTCGGCCCGGCTGCGCCGCTCGGTGATCGCCACCAGCAGGCCGTTCTCATACTCCGGATAATGGTGGCCGAGCGGGTGGCCGGGGTTGACCCCCTGCGCCGCGCAGCGCTCGATGACCGCTGCGACCGGCGCGTCCAGCGTGACCGCAAACTCCCGGACCACCGGCTGATCATGCAGGGCGTGGACGCCGTCCAGCGCGGTCAGATGCTCCCGGGCGTAGGCGGTGCGCTGAAGCATGAGCTCGGTGAGCTCCACGATGCCATGGCGGCCGAGCCAGCTGAGGTAGATGACCCCGGCCAGCGCGTTGAGCGCCTGCGCGGTGCAGATGTTCGACGTCGCCTTCTCGCGGCGGATGTGCTGCTCCCGGGTCTGCAGGGTGAGGACGAAGCCGCGCTTGCCCTCCACGTCGCGGGTCTCGCCGGCGATCCGGCCCGGCACCCGGCGGATGAGCGCCTCGGTGGCGGCGAAGAAGCCGAAGGACGGGCCGCCGAAGTCCAGCCGGTTGCCGAGCGTCTGCCCCTCGCCTACGGCCAGGTCGACGCCGCACTCCCCGGGGGCGCGCAGCAGCGACAGGGGCAGGGGGTCACAGGAGGCGATGCACAATGCCCCCACCTGGTGCGCAGCGGCGGCCAGCGCCTCCAGGTCCTCGACCGCGCCCAGGAAGTTGGGCTGGGCCACGATGACCGCGCTGACGTCCTCGTCCAGCTCAGGCAGTTCGGTGAGGCCCTCGTGCAGCGGCGCCTCCACCACCTCCATGCCCCACCCGTGGGCGAGGGTGGCCAACGCCTCCCGGGCGTGCGGATGAACCCCGCGGGAGACGACGAACCGGCCGCGGGGTGGGTGGGAATGGGTCAGCTTGGCCACATAGCCGGCGGCCGCCACGGCGCTTGGCCCCTCGTAGACCGAGGCGTTGGAGACGGGCAGACCGGTGAGCTCGGAGATCGCCGTCTGGTACTCGAACATGGCCTGCAGCCCGCCCTGCGACACCTCGGGCTGATATGGCGTGTACGGCGTCAGGAACTCCGAGCGGGAGATGATGGAGTCCACCAGCGCGGGCACGTAATGGTCGTACATGCCGGCGCCCAGGAACGACAGCTCATCCTCGGTGCTGGTGTTGCGCTCGGCCAGCGCGCGGAGCTCCTCATAGACCTCCAGCTCCGACAGTCCCGGATCCAGCCGGAGCGGCTCGGCCAGGCGCAGCCGGCCGGGGATGTCGGCGAACAGCTCCTCCACGGAGCCCACGCCGATCGTCTGGAGCATCTGGCGCCGATCGGCGTCGGTGGCCGACGTGTACCTCATGACAGCGACGCCTCGTAGGCCGCGGCGTCCAGCAGGGCCTCCTGCTCAGCCGGATCAGACAGCCGGACGCGGACCAGCCAGCCCTCGCCATAGGGATCCTCGTTGATCGTCTCGGGTGCATCGGCCAGCGCGTCGTTGACGGCGATGACCTCGCCGGACAGTGGCGAGACCACATCCGACACCGCCTTCACCGACTCGATCTCGGTGTAGGGAGTGTCCTTGGAGACGGTCGTCCCCACCTTGGGCGGGTCGAAGAACACCACTTCACCGAGGGAGTCCTGGGCGAACCAGGTGATCCCGAACGTGGCCTCGTCCGGCTGGTTGGATTCGATCCGAGCCCAGTCGTGCTCCGGGTGGTAGAGGAGATCGTCGGGATAGCTGGGATCGGCCACAGGGGTCAGCGCTCCTTATCGGGGTAGAGAGGTTTGGGCCGGACGATGGCCGGACGGTTGGTGCCCCGGACGTCAATCTCCAGCTCGGTCCCGGGCTCGGCTCGCTCGGCGGGAACGTAGGCCATGCCGATGCCGCGCTCCAGGCAAGGCGAGAACGTGCCGCTGGTCACCACACCGCCCCCCACCACCGGGTTGCCCTGGCGCGGGATCCCCGGCCCCTGGATCTCAAACGCCACCAGCTTCTCCGCCGGCCCGGCCGCGCGGACGGCGGCCACGGCCTCGGCGCCGATGAACCCGGTGCTCTCCCGGCAGCACCATCCCAGTCCGGCCTCAATCGGGCCGCGGTCCTCGCTCAGGTCGTTGCCGTAGAGGTGAAAGCACACCTCCAGGCGCAGCGTGTCCCGGGCGCCCAGCCCGGCCGGGGTGGCTCCGGCGGCGACCAGCGCGTCCCAGACCTGAACCACACAGTCCGGGTCCAGCAGCAGCTCCAGGCCGTTCTCGCCCGTGTAACCGGTGCCGCAGATCAGCATCGGCACGCCGGCCACACCCGCCTGTCCACAATGCAGGCGGGGCGGCAGGGGCTCGTCAGACAGGCTGCGGACCAGGTCCCGGGCGCGCGGGCCCTGGACGGCGAGCATGGCGAAGCCGGGCGAGCAGTCGATGACATCGGCGTCGAACTCACCGGCGTGGCGGCGAAACCATTCCAGGTCACGCTCGTGGTTGGCCGCGTTGGTCACGGTGACGAAGTGCCCCTCGGCCAGCCGGTAGGTGAACAGATCGTCCAGCACCCCGCCGTGCTCGTTGCAGAGCAGGCTGTATTGGGCGCCGCCCTCGGGCAGCCGGCGCAGATCGTTGGAGAGCAGGCGCTGGAGCAGGTCAGGCGCCTGCGGTCCGCGGGTCTCGATCTGGCCCATGTGGGAGACGTCGAACACGCCCACGTCCCGGCGAACCGCCAGGTGCTCGGCCTTGATGCCGGAGTACTGGACCGGCATCTCCCAGCCGGCAAACGGGATCAGCTTGGCGCCGGCCGCACGGTGGCGCTCGTCGAGCGGGCTGTGGCGCAGAGACGAGGCGGTGGAGGGCACGTCACGCAGGCTAATACATGCCCCCGGCGGCTCCGGCGTCGCCGTCGCCCGTGCGGCCCGTACGATGACGGCGTGTGCGATTTCAGACATCACGGCCCGCCGGCGCCCCTGGCCGAGGACGAGTACATCATCGGTTCCGGCCGGGTGCGGAGCTTCGTCGCCGAGGTCCGCCGGGAGATTGCCGCCGCGGGCGCGCCGGCGGTTGCCTGCGAGCGCATCAGCCCGCTGTTCGCCGATCTGCTCGCTGACCCGGAGTGGCTGCCGGAGGCCTTTCAGGTGCCCGCCGTGGGCAGCGGGATGGGCGGCGGGATCGGCCAGTGGCTGATCTTCCGCGCCGCCGACCGCTCACTGTCGCTGTTCAGCCTGGTGGTCCCGCCGGAAGCGATGACGCCGGTCCATGACCATCTGGCCTGGGGACTGGTCGGCGTCTACCGCGGCCACCAGGACGAGGAGTTCTACCGGCCCGGCGGCGGCCGGCTGGAGCTGATCCGCCGGCGGCCGCTGGCCCCCGGCGACTTCTACGCGCTCCTGCCCCCGCGGGACGACGTGCACCGGGTCCGGACGACCTCGGCGCAGACGTCGGTGTCAATCCACCTGCTGGCCAACGACACCGGTTGCGTGTGGCGTCACACCTACGACGACGAGACCGGCCGGCCCAGCCCGTTTCGCTCCGGCTACGTCAACGCCGACTGCGCGCAGGCCGGTTGAGCCAGTGAGGCGGCGCTCGGCCGGGCCGCGGCCCTGGCGCCCGCCTTGGGGGCGCCGGCGCTAGGGCGGGGCCTCATCGGCGGCGGTGGCCACATCCGGGATGCGGAAGGTGACGATCGCCGCCAGCACGGCGAGCAGCGCCAGCACGCTGAGCGCGGCGCGCAACGCGTCCAGGCGCGCCTTGCTGTTCTCATCGACGATGGCGGCGCTCGCCTCCGGCGAGACGCCGGCCTTGGTCAAAGCGGCCTTGAGGTCGGCGTCGGAGATGAACGGGGCGCCCCCTGACAGCTGGGTGGAGGCCTGGGACTTGATCTCGGCCGGCACGGCCGGGTTGTTCTGAATCCCGGTCAGAAACGACGAGGTCAGGGTGGCGATCAGGACCGCCCCGGCGAGCGCAGTGCCGATGGAGGCGCCGAGGTTGGTCAGGGTGTTCTGCAGCCCGCCGACCTCGCCGCTCTGCTCATCCGGCACCGAGGAGACGGTGATGGCGCCCAGCTGGGAGGCCAGGGCGCCGACGCCCAGCCCGGCCAGCAACATCGGCCAGGTGACGATGCTGGCCCCGGCGCCGGCGTCCAGCGCGCCGATCATGACCAGGATCCCGGCGAGCAGGGCCAGGAAGCCGAGCCGCACGATCAGCCGCGGCGAGACGGTGGGAAACAGGCGGGGCACGCCCACGGCGGCGAGCAGAAGGGTCAGGGAGAGCGGGAGCAGGCGCACCCCGGTGGCGATCGCCGACAGGCCGAGGGCCACCGAGAGAAACAACGGGACGGTGAAGAACAGGCCGGCCTGAAGGAGGTACTGGAAAAAGAACGAGGTCAGCCCGCCGCGCAGCGTCGGGTTGCGCAGGATCCGGGGATCGACCAGTGGCTCGCGGCCCTGGGCCAGCCGGCGGTTCTCCCAGGCGACGAAGCCGACCAGCACCACCCCGCCGGCGAGCATCAGCCAGATGGCCGGCGACAACCCCAGCCACTGGGGCGCGCCCGGCTTGGCCTGGACAAACCCCCAGGCCCCCGCCCGCAGGATTCCGAACACAATCAGCCCCAGCCCCAGCGCCGACAGCACCGTCCCCACCACGTCCAGCGGCGCCCGCTCCCCCGGCGCCCCGCCCTCCATCCGCCGGGTGAGGATGAGGATGATCAGGACGAGAAGCACCTCGCCGACGAACACCCAGCGCCAGGAGAGATAGGTGGTGAACAACCCGCCGATGAGCGGACCGGCGGCCACGGCGATCGCCCCGGCCGAGGCCACCACCCCGTAGGCCCGCGGGCGCTCGCCCCGGGCGAAGTTCGCCGCCACCAGGGCCACGATCGCCGGCAGGATGAGGGCGGCGCCCACCCCCTCCAGAAACGACCAGCCGATGATCAGGACCGGCAGGCTGGGCGAGATGGCGGTGATGAACGATCCCGTGCCGTAGATCACGCAGCCGATGCCGAACGCCCGCTTGTGGCCGAACAGCTGGCCGAGCTTGCCTCCGGTGATCATGAGCGCGGCCATGACCAGCGTGTACAGCGTGATGGCGGTCTGGATCCCGGTCACCGTGGTGCCGACGTCCTTGGCCACGGTGGCGATGGACACGTTCATCACCGAGCTGTCCAGCGTCATCAGGAACTGGCCGGCGGCCAGCGTGAGCAGAACGGCGCCGGCGGCACCGGCCCGGCTTTCCGTCGCCGCGGTCACGGCTCAGTGAGCGGCGCCCGGCCGGTCATTGCTGGAATTGCTGATCCCGGTGGCACGCGCCACCGGTGTGCCCCACCCCGTCCATCGCAGGTGCTGGAGCACCCACTGACCGTCCTGGAACATGAGGAAGCCACGGGGCCGGACGACGAGCGGATTCTGAGCATTGATCGGCGTGCCGTATCTCTAGTGACTGAGCAGGAACTGGAGCGTGGCTTCGTTGAAGGTCTCCGGGTCTTCGTGCAGGCCGGCGTGGGACAGGTGCTCAAACACCACCAGGCGGCTGTCGGCGATGCCGTCGGTGAGGGGCGCGGCAAACCGGGTGGAGGTCACCAGATCCCGGGCGCCGAAGGTCACCAGCGTGGGCGCGGCGATGTCGGCCAGGACGCCCGACGCATCGTGGCCCAGCACCGCCTCGGTCTGGGCCAGAAACGCCTCTGCCGGCTGAACCGGGCGCCCCCGCACGAAATCGGCGAGCGCGTCGGCGTACTCCGGCCGCTGGTCGTACATCTCCGGGGTGAAGCAGAACGGGAAGATGCCCTGGATGACGACGTCCGCCACCGTCGGGAGCGCGCCGGCGAGCGCGCACCACAGCTGGAGGATGGTGCGCAGGTAGACGTCGGTCCGGTCCCAGGCGCTGTGGAGCGCCAGCGAGCGCACCCGGCCGGGATGACGGGCCGCCAGGTGTGTGGCCACCGAGGCGCCCAGGGAGACGCCGGCGACGTGAGCCCGTTCCACGCCGATCACGCCCAGGAACCCGGCCAGCTGATCGGCGTAGGCCTCGGTGGAGTACGGACCGGGCGGCGTGGCGCTCTCACCGGAGCCGGCCAGATCGACGGAGATGCAGGTGAGGTGCTCGGTGTAGGCCGGCAGCTGGAAGGCGTAGCAGGCATGGTCGGCAGCCAGGTATGGGATGAGCAGCAGCGGGGGCCCCTCCCCCTGCACCTCATAGTTGATGCTCAGCCCGTCGACGTCGGCCTGCGGCATGCGCCGCCCCCTCGCGGTCAGTTATTGCTGGGGGCATCCTCCCCGCCCGCGCTCGTCAGCGCAAGCACCGGCTCGCCGACGCTGGTCGGCCAGGGCCGCGGCCGCGCCGCCCGCTGCCCTGTTCTGCGGCCCGGTCAGGGTCGCGTAGGCGTCGGCGACAGCGATGATGCGCGCACCGAGCGGGATCGCCTCACCGGCCTGGCCGGTAGGGACGGGCCCCCGGGCCCCGTCAGCGGGTGACCGGCAGGTGGAAGGAGACGAGCGTGCCGCTCATGCGTCGGACCCGGACCACGTAGCTGCCGGCGTGCGCCGGGACCGTCTGGATGACGCGCCGGCCCACCCACCGCGCGTGGCGGTTGAGGTGCTGGCCGGCCAGGGTGACGTGGCGGGTGGAGCCCGGCGACGGCGCCAGCAGCCGCTGCACGCTGGCCGGTCCGGTCACGGGGTGCGCCAGGCGGATGCGGACGTTGAGCGACCGTTGCCCCTTGTCCAGGATGAGGACGCTGGCGCTGCCCCCGCGGTGGGTGACCGCCCAGGCGCTGAGGTCGGCGGCGGCGGGCGCACGCAGGCGCGCCCGCACGACCTGCGAGTCCGGGCCGAGCATCCGGGTGAACAGGATCAGTCCGTACAGGAGCGGCCGGGCGAACACCCCGCGGTGATGGAAACGAAACGGCGCGTTGACCGAGAACACCCGGGCGTGCAGATCGGCGCTGACGGCGCCGGTGCGGGCCAGGGTGAACAGAGCCGACGGCGCCCACAGCGCGGTGGCAAACGTGTTGCTGACGCCGGGGACGCCGCCGCAGGTGACCGAGTTGAACTCGGTGAGCCGCAGCGGCAGCCCGGCCCGCCGGGCCAGCCGCACCGACGGCGCCACCGCCGCTGCCATCCGGGCGGTGGCCTGCGGGCTGAGCAGCTTGGCCACGGTGGGGTAGGCGGCCGAGCCGACGGGCACGCACTCGCTGTATGGGTACTCGTGCACGGTGACCGCCGCCAGACCCGGGTGCGGCCCCGACAGCAGGGTGGAGATCCAGCGCCGGTCGACCCGCGGCTCGGCCAGGGCCGGCCCGTACAGGGGCACGCCCGGCGCCACCCGGGCCAGCGCCCGCGCGTACCGTCGGTACCGGAGGGCGTAGTCCTGCGGGGTGATCGCCTGGGGCAGCGCGCCCAGGGCGAAACCGGTGCCCCCGGTACCGGTCGTCCACAGCGCCCGGTCATAGAGATCCGGTTCGTTGCCGACCTCAAAGCCGACGATGCTGTGCCGCGGGAACTGCCGCTCGGCGGCTCGGGCCCAGTGGGCGGCCATCTGCGGGGTGCCGGTGATGAAGTTCAGGTCGATGATGACCCGGAGGTGGTTCTGGCGGACAATCTGGGCGGTGTCGGAGAGCCAGTCCGGTGACAGCCGAAACGCCCCTGGCGGCAGGTCGCGGAGCGCCGGGTCCCACAAGGAGTGATCCGAGGAGTCCCCGCCGATGCGCAACTGCAGCGGCGCCGCTCCGGGGACATGCACCAGCCCCATGATCTGCCGGTACAGAGCCAGGTGCAGAGAGTCGACGGGCAACGTCCAGTACTCGGTGGACAGCCCCAAAAACGACGAGGTGATGGGCAGGCGGTCGGCCGCCGGGCGGATGGTCAGATCGGCCTGGGCGGCGGCCGGCGCGGCCGCGCCGGGGGGCGCCGTCGCCGGGCGGGGGGTGAGACGGGGGCGGGGCGCCGGGGGGCGGCCGGGGCCGCTGAGCAGCGCGGTCGCCGCCAGTACGATGACCCCCAGGGCCGCCACGGCCACCACCAGCGCGGTGCGCCGCCCGGGCGGGGCGACCCGGCGCCGGTTCCGGCCCGCGCCGCCGTCGGGGGGAGAGCGGCGATCGGGGCGTGGCGGACGGGCGGGCGGCATACCTGGACCTGTCCAAGCTAAATCGCCCGGCGTGGGCGCAGCTTGAATTCCGGTTAGGAGAAAAAGTTCTCCACGCCGCCCGCGCACCGGATTAGCATGCGCCCATCGCGGCCGAATCCAGCGGCTCGTGAAAGGAGGTGCAGGGGGACGGGTCGCGACCCAGGGACCGCAGCCTGACCACAAGGAGTTCCATGCTCTCCCCACGTCGTCTTGCCTCGCCGCCGGCGTTGGCCGGTGCATTCGGCGTCATGTGCCTGGTGCTGCTGATGGCGATGTCGCCGCCGGCAGCCGCCAGGACAAAACACAAAGCCCGCCCCATGAACTACGGGCGGCTGAACAAGATCCAGCGCCGCCTGGTGTCCGAGCCGCTGGCGCTCGCCCTGGGGCCCAAGCCTCGGGTCATCGTCCGCGGCGGGGGCGGGGACGGCGGCGTGGGGGCTGACGGGCTGCCGTCGACCCCCCCGGCCGCGTACGGCTCATCCGGGGCCACCGGGTCGCCGCTCTCCTACTTCCCCACCGCAGACAGTGGCTGTGCCGGCAGCTTCGGCGGCAACGTCAAGGTCAACCAGAACTGCCTGAACATCTCCGACTCCAACCTCCAGGGCCGGGCGCAGGCCAACAACGAGCCCTCGATCTCGGTCAACCCGTTCAACTCGCGCCAGCTGGTGGCCAGCGACAACAACTACATCCGCGGCGACGGCACCTGCGGGGCCTACTACTCGCGCACCGGTGGCCGGAGCTGGACTGACTCCACGGTGCCCAATGGATTCACCACGGGCCCGGCCGGCTCGGCGCGGGAGTACTGGCAGGCCGGCGGTGACACCTCGGTCGGCTGGGATACCCGGGGCAACGCCTACATCAGCTGCCAGCTGTTCAACCGAGGCACCTCGGCCTCGCCCAACCCGGATCAGTCCAGTGCCTTTGTGGTGTTCCGCTCCACCCAGAACGGCGGTGCCTCCTGGAACTTCCCGGGTCGGTACAGCATCGTCAACTTCGATCCGCCCGGAACCAGTGGAGTGCTGGAGGACAAGGCGCTGATGGCGGTCGACGACAACGTGTCCAGCCCCTACCGGGACCGGATCTATGTCACCTGGACCGACTTCGCCTCCGACGGGACCGCGTACATCTACGAGGTGTACTCCAGCGACTACGGCGAGACGTTCAGCCGCCCGGTGCTGGTGAGCGCCGACAGCCCGCTCTGCACCACCACATTCGGCGTCGCCACCCCCCAGGGGCACTGCAACGAGAACCAGTTCTCCGATCCGTTTGTGGGTCCGGACGGCAACCTGTACGTCGTCTGGGACAACTTCAACAACACGCCCCCGAGCGCGTCCGACAACCGCAATCAGGTGCTGCTGGCGAAATCGACCGACGGCGGGCAGACCTTCTCGGCGCCGGTCAAGGTCAGTGACTACTACGACCTGCCGGACTGCGACACCTATCAGGGTGCCGGTGCGGATACCGGACGAGCCTGCGTGCCCGAGAAGGGCTCGTCGACCAAATCGGTGTTCCGGGCCACCAATTACCCGTCCGGCCAGGTGGATCCGCAGAACCCGAAGGTGGTGGCGGTGACATTCGGCTCCTACATCAACCGGGACTCCAACGAGAGCAACGGCTGTGTTCCCGCCGGCTTTGCCGGGGACGGACTGAACCTGTACACGGGGGTGAAGACACCCGGCGCGTGCAACAACAAGATCCTGCTCAGCGTGTCCAAGAACGCCGGGGCGTCGTTCACCGGCACGTCGGCCGATCCACGCACCGAGACCGTGGTCAACCAGGCACCGCGTCAGCAGCGCACTGACCAGTTCTGGCAGTGGGCGGCGTTCACGCGGAAGGGCACCCTGGCCGTCGACTACTACGATCGCCAGTACGGCAACGACGAGACCACCGGGTCCTCGGACTTCAGCCTGTCTGGGTCCAACGACCTGCTCTCGTTCGGGCAGACCCGGGTGACCACCAGCTCGATGCCGGCTCCGACGGAGTTTGGGGGACCGAACGGTGGCCAGTTCTACGGCGACTATGTGTGGCTGACGGCGGCCGACAAGGCCTACCCGGTCTGGTCTGACACCCGGTCACCGGACCTGTTCCTGTGCCCCGGCACCGGAACCACCAGCCACCCGCCCCAGGTGTGTGGCGCCACGGAACCAAACGGGGAGCAGGCCAACGACGAGAACACGTTCACGGCGGCCGTGAACGTGCCCACGGGCAACGGCCACGCCCGGCACACCCGGCGGACGCGCACAGCCCGCCGCTGAGACGGATGGCGTGGGGCCCGGCCCCGGCCGGGCCCCACGCCCCCATCCATCAAGGGAGGTCCAGATGCACAGAATTCGACCCAGGGCACTCGGACTCATCACCGGGTTGGTGCTGGTGGGCGGCGGCGGGGCGGTCGCCGCGGCGGCCGGTGCCTCCGGCGCCGGCCGGGCCGGAACGGCCCAGCGCACGGTCGTCCTGGTCCGCCGCCACCCGGCCACGGTGCGCGGCACCGGCTTTGCCTCGCACCGCCGGGTCCGGGTGACGCTGGTGGCCGGACACGGCTACGTGCGGCGGCCGCTGGCCAACGGGCATGGCGTGTTCACGGCGACATTTCCGACGGCAGTCGACCGCTGCACCAGCTGGACGGTGACCGCCGTTCAGCGGGGAGCGGCGCCGATGGTGGTCCGCGGACCCCGGCCGGAGTGCGCGCCGGCATCGACCCCGTAGCCGCCGGTCGGTCGCTGCCGGAGCGCCGGTCAGCCGTTGACCCGGCCCGGCCGGTCCCGCAGCTCGGCGAGGTCGGCCTCGACCATCCGGGCCACCAGCTGCTCGAAGGTGAGGCTGGCCCGCCACCCCAGCTCGGCCCGGGCCCGGCTGGGATCGCCGATCGGCGGCGTCTGCTCCGGCGCCCGCACGAGCGCCGGGTCGGTCCGAACGTGCTCGGCGGCATTGAGGCCCAGGTGGCCGAAGGCGACGGTGAGCAGGTCGGCCACGGTGTGTCCCACCCCTGAGGCCAGGATGTAGTCGCCGGGCGCGTCATGGCCGAGCATGAGCCGGCAGCCGTGCATGATGTCGCCGGCAAACGACCAGTCGCGCACGGCGCTGGTGTCGCCCAGGGTGAGCTCATCGGCGAGGCCCAGCTTGATGGCGGCGGCCGCGCGGGTGATCTTGCGGGTGACGAAGTTCTCCGGGCGCCGCTCGGACTCATGGTTGTAGAAGATGCCCGAGCAGGCGAACAGGCCGTCATGGCCGCGCAGCTGCCCGACGAGCTGGTGGGCGGCCAGCTTGGCGACGGCATACGGGGTGCGCGGGCGGCAGGGCGTGTCCTCGCGCTGGGGGCTCTCCGGAGCGTCGCCGAACATCTCCCCGGAGCCGGCCACCAGTACCCGCGTGTCGGGACTGTCGGTGCGCACCGCCTCCAGCAGGGTGGCCGTGGCCACCACAATCGCCGCCTGGGTCTGCGCCGGCTCCCGCCAGGACTCAGGTACAAACGTCGGCGCCGCCAGGTGGTAGAGCTCATGGGGCTGGACCTCGGCCACCGCCGTCCGCAGGGAATTCGGCGCCAGCAGGTCGCCCTCAATCAGCCGGATCCGGTCCTCCAGGTGGGCGGCCGAGCCCAGGCGCGAGCCGTGGCCGACCGGGTGGATGAGACCGACGACCTCGTAGCCGTCGCCGAGCAGTGACTCCGCCAGGAACGAGCCGTCCTGGCCGGTGAGGCCGGTGATGAGCGCGCGCCTGCGCGCCATGCTCAGCGGGGGCCGCGGCCGGAGAGGATCTGGTAGTCGGCGTCGACCATGAGCCGGATGAGCTCCTCAAAGCTCGTGCGCGGCTCCCAGCCCATCTGGCGCTTGGCCTTGGACGGGTCGCCGATCAGCTGGTCGACCTCGGCCGGTCGCTTCAGCGTGTCGTCGATCTCCACATGGTCGCCGATCTCCACCCCGGCCTGATCAAAGGCGATCTCCAGGCAGTCGCGGACCGAGTGCGCCACCCCGGTGGCGATCACGTAGTCCTCGGCCTCGTCCTGCTGGAGCATCAGCCACATCGCCTCCACGTAATCCTTGGCGTAGCCCCAGTCGCGCTCCGCATCCACGTTGCCGAGCTTGAGCTTGTCGGCCAGACCGAGCTTGATCGCCGCCGCGTGCCAGGTGATCTTGCGGGTGACGAACTCCAGCCCCCGACGGGGGGAGTTGTGGACGACGATCCCGCCGACGCCGGCGCAGAACACGCCGCTCTCGGTCTCCAGGTCGAACACCCACTCAGCATCGGCGACCTGAGCGTCGTCCACCCGGCGGACCTCGGCCGGGTCACGGCGGAGGTGCTGACCCATGGCCCCGACGCGGACGGCCGAGGGCAGGTTGAGTTGGTAGTAGGTCCGCGGACCGCGCTGCTCGGCGTAGACCGAGGCCGGCCGCCCCTCCAGGGCATACAGCCAGTACAGGCCCTGGGCCAGAACGGGGCTGTTCGTCTTCACCGCTTCGCCGCGACCCCGCTTGAGGCCGTCGCCCGGGTAGTAGCCCTCCAGGAACGCCTGGCGGGCGGTGGCATCGGCGTTGAGGATGATCGGCGGAACCTGCTTCAGGCCGGTCCGGGTGTAGAGCTGCTCCCGCAGCCAGGCGGTGGCACTCGGCGCGCCGATGAGGCGGAGATGCTCCACCGGGTTCTCGGGGTTGAAGCCGGAGCGGAGCGTGCTGGCGGTGGCGCGTCCCAGGAACACCTTGGACCACAGCTGCGTGATCCGGAGCCGCAGCCACTCGTCGTTGTTGGCGAAGTCGACGTGATCCTCGGCGGCGGGCACGCAGCCGTCGGCCACCATGAGGCCGAGGAATTCGGCCATCTCCGGGGTCACCGCCGTCCAGTCCTGGGACTCCGGCCATTGCGCGGCGAGCGCCAGCCGGGAGTCGGGCTCCACGTCGCGCGCGCGGACCACCTCCCGGTCTTCGTCCAGCATGTGATGGTGCGCCGTGGTCTCCACCACGCCGCCCCGGGCCTGAATCGACAGCAGGCGATGGTCTGGGTCGGTGGCGCGCCGGCGGGTGGCGGTGACAGCGGTGATCTCGGTCCAGCTCTCGCCGTCCCAGACCTCCAGGAGCCGCTCCGGGGTGAAGCTCTGGACACTCCGGCCCTTCCGGGCCAGCGGCACCAGATCCGGCGCGGTCACCACCTTCACAAACCCGTCTTGGCGGACGAGCAACGGCGTGGTGGCACCGATGCATTCATGGTTGAACAGAATTCCGCTGGTCGCGTGGAGGTCGTAGGACTCGCGGTAGTTGACCGTGATGAAGTGCCCGTACACCTTGGCCACCCCGTACGGCGAACGCGGATAGAACGGGGTGTGTTCGGTCTGCGGCACCTCGCGGACCTTGCCGAACATCTCACTGGAGGAGGCCTGGTAGAAGCGGGCCTCCGGGCAGACCTCGCGGACGGCCTCCAGCACGCGGGTGACGCCCACGCCGGTGAACTCGGCGGTCAGCGTCGGCTGGATCCAGGAGACGGCGACGAACGACATCGCGGCCAGGTTGTAGATCTCGGCCGGCTGGGCGGCGCGGAGGGCGTCGACGAGCGAGCGGTGGTCCAGCAGATCGGCCTGGTGCAGCGTGATCCGGTCGCGCAGGTGCTCAATCCGGTCAAACCGCTCGGTGGAGGAGCGGCGGACCAGGCCGTGGACGTCGTAGCCCCTGTCCAGCAGGAGCTCGGCCAGGTACGAGCCGTCCTGGCCGGTGACACCGGTGATGAGAGCCGAGCGAGGCATGGCCGCCACCCTAGCGAGCCGGCCAGATCAAGCGAGGGATGGCGGGACTAGCGGTCCTTGAGGAACGACGGGATGTCGATGTCGTCGTCGGAGATCTCCAGGGAGGAGCGCTGGCGATCGTCCATGGTGACGTCGCGGTCGCGCCGCTCCCGGCGGGTCGTCTCCCGGGCCGTGCTCGGCCCCCGGCCGTGGTCAAAGCCGGTGGCGATGACCGTCACCCGGACCTCGTCGCCAAGCTGGTCGTCGATGACCGCGCCGAAGATGATGTTGGAATTGGAGTCCGAGGCGCTCTGCACGATCTCGGCCGCCTCGTTGACCTCAAACAGGCCCAGGTCATGACCGCCGGTGATGTTGAGCAGGATCCCGGTGGCCCCCTCCACCGACTCCTCCAGGAGCGGCGAGGAGATGGCGATCTTGGCCGCCTCGGCCGCCCGGTTCTCGCCGGCGGCGGTGCCGATGCCCATGAGCGCGCTGCCCGCCTCATGCATGATGGTGCGCACGTCGGCGAAATCCAGGTTGATCAGCCCGGGGATGGTGATCAGGTCGGTGATGCCCTGAACGCCCTGGCGCAGGACGTTGTCGGCCTCGCGGAACGCGTCCAGGATCGTGGTGCGCCGCTCCACGATCGACAGCAGCTTCTCATTGGGGATGACGATCAGCGTGTCGACGTTCTCCCGCAGGCGCTGGATGCCCTCGGCCGCCTGGCGGGCGCGCTGAGTGCCCTCAAACTGGAACGGCCGGGTGACCACGCCGACGGTGAGAGCGCCGATCTCGTTCTTGGCGATCTCGGCGATGACCGGCGCGGCGCCGGTCCCGGTCCCGCCGCCCTCGCCGGCAGTCACGAACACCATGTCGGCGCCCTTCAACGCCTCCTTGATGTCGTCCCGGGACTCAGCCGCGGCGCCGTGGCCGACGTCCGGGTTGGCGCCGGCGCCGAGACCCTTGGTCAGGTTATGGCCGATGTTCAGCTTGATGTCGGCGTCGCACATCGCCAGCGCCTGAGCGTCGGTGTTGCACGCCACAAACTCCACGCCCCGCAGCCCGGCGTCGACCATGCGGTTGACGGCGTTGGTGCCGCCGCCGCCTACGCCGACGACCTTGATGACTGCCAGATAACTTCCGCTTTCCATGAGATTCGTCCGACCCTCTAGTTAGGGTTGAAGGTTTGGGCACAAACTGCGCCTTGTGGCCAGTTTGGCACGTTAGGGCCTAGCGATACGCGAAGTCAACGGTGCGCACGCTGCCGCAACGATCGTTGCAGATCGGCGAACTCTCGACAATAGCCGAGACTTGAGGATTCCACCAGGGTAACCCTCTAGTTGAGGTCTACCCTGTGCCCGAAGTGCCCGTTCCGCTGGCGGTTGCGCCCGTTGCGCCGGTGGCCGATCCCCCGGAGGTGGCGCCGGCTGAGGTACTGGTGCCCGAGTCGGTACCGGCACCCGCGGCGGGCCGGGAGGGGTCGGTGACGTCGATGTAGCTGGCTCCCGCTGACGTGGAGGAGGCGAGCACGGCCGCCGCCGCGGCCCACTTCGCCGCCAGGTTGGAGGCGTCGCCGAAGTAGATCCGCGGGCCGTTGCGCAGCGCCGCCACCAGCCCGTGCACGGAGTCGGTCGACACCTGACCGACCTTGCCCAGCAGGGCATAGGGAGCGGCGGCCAGCAGGCGGACCTCGGGTCGGAGCCCGCGGTCGACCTCCGTGCCCCCCGGGAACACCGGGGCCGAGATTGTCGGCAGGGGCCCGGTGGAGGCGGCATCGTGGAGCAGGGTGCCGTCGGCGGCGACCGCTATCTGGCGCCCACCGGCGGAGACCTCCGCCACCGGAACCTGCTCGGCCACCTGGATGCGCATGGTGTGCGGGAAGCTGGTGCTGACCGTCAGGTGCTTGACCACCGGGTAGGGCCTGACCGCCGTGTGAAGCGCGCTCAGCTTGACGTCCAAGGTGGTCATCCCCCGCGCGGCGCCGGTGAGGGCGGATCGAATCGCCGCAGCGTCGGGGCCGCTGACCCCGGTGATGGTGACCTGGCGGACCCCCACCAGCGAGGAGGTGCGCAGCCACAGCCAGCCGCCGCCGGCGACCAGGACGACCGCCAGCAGGGCGGCGATCAGCTTCAGGCCGGGGCGGGGCAGGCGCCGCCGCCGGGTGCGGGTCCTGCCGGCCCGGGTGCGGCCGGTGTCCCGGCCACCGGGCGTCGCTCTCGCCGTCCGTCGGCGGGGGGCGGCCTGGCTGCGCCCCAGGCCGATCACGGGCGGCCCCACTCAGGTGGAAACTCCACCGGGCCCAGGGCCTGGACCTCGGGCTCCAGCTCCACGCCGAACCGCTCCTTGACCCGGCGGCGACCCTCGGCCATGAGCGCCACCACGTCGGCGGTGGTCGCCTCGCCCAGGTTCTCGACGAAGTTGGCGTGCTTGTCGGAGAACGCCGCGCCGCCCAGGCGCAGCCCGCGGCAGCCGGCGGCGTCCAGCAGCTGCCCGGCGCTCCGGCCCTCGGCGCGGGGATCGCTGGGGTTCTTGAAGGTGGAGCCAAACGTCTTGATCCCGGACGGCTGGGCGGCCCGTCGCTTGTCCCGCATCTCGTTCAGCGTCGTCTTGACCTCCTGGCTGGGTGCCGGCGTGAGGGCGAACGAGGCGCGGCTGACCACCTCCCCGGACCGCAGACCCGAGCGGCGGTAGGCAAACCCCAGCTGATCCGGACGCCGGCGCTCGGTCCCGGCCCCGCTGGTCACATCGACCCAGTCCAGGGCCCGGGCGAGCTCGCCGCCGTAGGCGTTGGCGTTCATGCGCACGGCACCTCCGACGGTCCCGGGGATGTTGACGCCGAACTCAATGCCGGTCAGCCCGGCCCGGGCCGCCTGGGCCGAGACCGCGGGCAGGCGGGCGCCACCCCCACAATCGATGCGGGTGCCGGCGACGGTGATCTGGCTGAGCTCCTGGTCGAGTTTCAAGACGAGTCCACGGACGCCCGTGTCCGCTATCAGCAGGTTCGACCCGGACCCCACGACCCCTACCTCAATCTCCTGCGCCGCCGCCCAGGCCAGGAGCGCCTCCAGCTGGGCGATCGTCCCCGGCCGGGCGAACAGCTCGGCCCGTCCGCCGGTGCGGATCGTGGTCAGCCGAGCCAGCGGGAAATCGCGCTGGACGCCCTCGGGGAGATCTGGCATGGCGCAGCCAGAGTAATCGGCGCCCCGGCCGGAGCCGCCGCGGTCATGGCGCGGTCGACGCGGTCGACGGCGGCCGCGCGGTCCGGGCCGGCAGCGCGCGGTCAGAGGACGAGCGAGCGCCCGAGCGCGTCGATGTTGCCCGCGCCCATCATCAGGCAGAGATCGCCGGCCCGCAGGGTCTCGGCCAGGTAGGACCGGGCGACGTCGAAGCCGGGCAGCCAGGCCACCGCCCGGCGGCCGGGGGCATCGGCCGCCCAGGCCGCCACCAGCCGGCCGCTCACCCCGGGAAAGTCCTCGGCGGACTCCCGGGCCGGATAGATGGGAAGCACCACCACCGCGTCGGCGGCGGCCAGCGCGGTGCCGAACCCGCGCGCCAGCGCACGCGTGCGGGAGTAGAGGTGCGGCTGGAACACGGCGACGAGCCGCCGCGCCGTCAGCGTCCGGGCGGCGGCGATGGCCGCGGCCACCTCGGTGGGATGGTGGGCGTAGTCGTCGTAGACCTCAGCCCCGCCCGCCGTCCTGCCCACGCGCTCCAGTCGCCGCCGGGCGCCCCGGAAGTCGGCCAGCGCCGCCGCGGCCGCGGCCGGGTCGGCTCCGGCCAGGGCGCAGGCGGTCAGGGCACCGGCAGCGTTGACGGCATTGTGGGCACCGGGCACGGACAGGTGGACCTCGATGCCGCGCCACCCAAACCGGGAGCCGCCGGCCCGCAGCTCGGCGTCCGGGGCGTCATACGGGGTGGCGTCCGGCGGGCACAGCGCCCGCAACTGCGGCCGGTCCCACACGACGGCGCCGCCGCCGGCGCGGCCCATGAACTCCCGAAACGTGTCGTCCAGATCCAGGCGGGAGCGGTAGGTGGAGTGATGGTCAAGCTCGGCGTTGGTCAGCACCGCTATCTCCGGCTGGAGCTTGAGCAGCGAGCGGTCGGACTCGTCGGCCTCCACCACGATCCACTCCCCCGTCCCCCAGCCGGCGTTGCTCCCGGTCGACCGCAGCTCGCCGCCGACCACGTAGGACGGATCCATTCCCGCCCCTCGCAGGGCATGGACCGCCATCGCCGACACCGTCGTCTTGCCGTGAGTGCCGGTGATGGCCAGGCACCGGCGCAGGCCGGCGATCTGCGCCAGAAGGTCGGCCCGGTGGCGCTCGGTCCCGGCCGCCTGCCGCTCCGGATTGTCGGGCGGGATAGCCGTGGAGTAGACGACCTCCGCCCCCTCCGGGACGTTTGCGGCCGCATGGCCGAACACGGGCTCGATCCCGTGCTCGCGCAACCGCTCGGTGTAGGAGGAGGGCGCGCGGTCCGAGCCGGTCACCGCGGCGCCCAGGGCGACGCTGACCAGGGCCAGACCGCTCATCCCGGCCCCGCCGATCCCGACGAAGTGGAGTCGGCGCCCCGCCCAGGGCGCCTCGCTGTCGGCTGCCGGGCTCAGCTGGGCTCGAGGACGACCACGGGGATGTCGCGCTCGGTGCGGCGCTGGTAATCGGCATAGGCCGGCCAGCGCTCCACCGCCGCCTGCCACAGCCGGGGCTTCTCCTCCTGACTGGCGGTCCGCGCCCGGGCCGGGAAGCGGTCGCCCCGGACCTGGACCTCCACCGCGGGGTCGGCCCTGAGATTCACATACCAGGCCGGGTGCTCGTCGGCGCCACCCTTGGAGGCGACGACCACGTAATCCTCCCCGTCACGGCCGTAGATGAGCGGGGTGCTGCGCGCCGTGCCAGAGTGACGGCCCGTGGTGGTCAGGATGAGCACCGTGGTCCCCTGCCAGTCGTGGCCCTCGGCGCCGTCGGTCTCCTGGTATCGCTTGACGTGTTCCTGGCCAAAGAGCATGGCGCTGTCCCTCTTCCCCCGGAGTCGTTCTGCTGATCCGAGGCTATCCGACCGCGGGCTCGGAGGCCGGGCCGGCGGCCTGTCAGAACTCTGCCCCGCGGCG
Source organism: uncultured Solirubrobacteraceae bacterium (assembly GCA_963753235.1). Classification (GTDB taxonomy): domain Bacteria; phylum Actinomycetota; class Thermoleophilia; order Solirubrobacterales; family Solirubrobacteraceae; genus Palsa-465. Next base: position 648,492 of record CAVWBJ010000005.1, read on the forward strand.
TTTCTCAAACCTGACGAACCCGCGCCAACCGTCGCCTGAGCGGACGCGGAGCAGACCCGTCGCTGTTAGATTGCGGCGCCGTGCTGCGGCCGGCGACACCGACAGGGGGCTGTGGCCGCGCTCGCGCCGGCGTGATGCTGGCGACGCTCACGCTGCTGGTGGGGCTGTCGCTGACGCTGGCGCAGAGCGCGTTCAGTCGCCCCCACCGGGCCCGGGCGGCGGGCTTCCGCCAGCAGTGTTCCGAGCGCTTCCCCGCCACGCGGGATGCCTCCAACCCGCTGGACCTCCCCACCCCTCCGGGGGCGGACCCGCTCCACGGCGCGCGGTTCTTTGTGCCCGGCCCGGCCAAGGGGGCAGCGGCCAGAGCGATTGCCCAGCTGCTGGGCCGCGACCCTCAGGGGATGCCGATCACCGAGTCCTGGGCCCGGTTCTCCAGCGGGCTGGGGTCAGGGGCGCTGGCCGCGCGGCTCAGCTCCAATCCAAGACTCGCCCGCCGGGTCGCCGATCTGTCGAAGATCGCCTCTCAACCGGAGGCGCAGCGGATCAGCCTGTACTCCGAGGGCGGATCGCCGGCCGGCATCTTCGGCCAGACCCAGAAGATCTTCTGCTCCAATCTCCAGGCCGATCCGGGGTCGATCCCGATCTTCAACACCTACTTCCTCCACGCCAAGCTGGGCGGGTGCCCCACCCCGGCCGCCGTCCGCGCCTACACCCCCCTGTTCCACGCGCAGATCGACGCCATGGCGGCGGCGGTGGACCGGCGGCCGGCCGTGTTCCTTCTGGAGCTCGACGCGCTCGGCTCCTCGGGCTGCGTGGCCCGGATGGGGTCGCTCCCGCTCTGGGAGGCCGACCTGCGCTACGAAATGACGAAGATGGCCTCGCTCCCGCACACCGTCGTCTACGTGGAGGGCGGCTACTCCGACAGCAACTCGGTCGCCTACACCGCCCGGGTTCTCAACGCCATCAACGTCGACCGGATCCGGGGCTTCTTCACCAACGACACGCACAACAACTGGACGAGCAACGAGATTCGCTGGGCCACCCAGGTGTCACGGCGCACGCACGGCGCCCACTTCATCGTCAACACCTCCGACAACGGTCGCGGTCCGCTGCTCAACCACAATCGGGTCCGCAACGGCAACGAGGACCTGTGCAACCCGCCCGGCCGGGGGTTGGGGCCGCTGCTGAACACCGCCACCGGCTACGGCCCCGTCGACGCGTTCATGTGGACCCATCCGCCCGGTAACAGTTCAGGTTGTGGCGGTGGCCCTCCCGGAGGGGTGTTCTGGCCGGCGCGGGCGATCATGCTCGCCCAGAACGCCAACCAGAAGCTCGGCCCCGGCTTCCCCAGCCGGCCCTACTGACGGGGTCGTCCATCCCGGCCCGGCGAGCCCCCGTCCTCGGGCGAAGTTTGCGGATTCACTCGCAGGGGGTGCGACTGAATCCGCAAAGTTCAGGCAACTCAGGCCGCCGGGCACCTTCTGCCTGCGCGACCTGCGCCCCGTGACAGACCACAGGGCCGGCCCGCGCCTACAGCGGCGGGACCTGGTTGTTGACCTGGGGCCCGTGATACAGGTGATTGTGGCCCCGGCAGGAAGCGGGGAACATGAACTGGACGCTGTCGCTGCGCACGCCGTTGTAACTGGCAAACAGGGTGATGTGACCCACGGTGCCCACCGGGCAGGCTGGATCCGTGCTGCTGTTCACGCGCACGACGATCTTCATGACGTTCCCCGGATAGCCCCACATCACCGCATGGTGAGAGTGGTAGACGAGGTGGCGCTTGACCGACATGATGATCAGCCGGTCCGGCTGGTGGCGGACGCGGTTGACCTGGCACAGGATCCCGGACACGGTGTTGGCCGACAGGCTGATGTTGCCGTGGCCGCGCGCGTAGCTACCGGCGGCCCCGGTGATCGGCGAGCCGGTATGGAAGCCCCACGGAGGGATCCCGCCGACGATCGGTACCTGGGCGCAGTACTGCACCGGGTAGGCGTCCGCGGTGCCGGTCACTCCGAGGAGCGCCACCACGGGCGCCAGCGTGAACAGCGCCAGTCCAAGTCGTCGCATAGGTCATTCCCTCCGCATAGCCGCAGACATGCCTGCGCGGCCAGCATACGCAAGCGCAACGGCATCTGCCGACCGCCTCCCGGGTGATCGACAGGATTCAGGAGCTTTTGAATCTGCAGCGGTCGGTCCGGACGCGGAGTGGAACCGGGCGGCCCGGTCGGATAGGTTCAGCTGGTCACGTGCCGCCAGCAACGGAGGGCCAGCAATGCCACCCAGCAGCGTTCACTTCAACGGCTCGGTCAACCTGCCGGACGCCGCGACGGTGATGCAGGAGATCAGCTCCCGCATCCCCGAGGGGGTGCGCCGGATGACCGACGGCGAGACCGGCGACCGCGGGTACTGGATCCTGTTCCAGATCCAGAAGTTTCTGCAGATGCCGGAGTTTGAGGCCGTGTCGGTCGGCCAGGCCTACGAGACCGATCCCGACGCGCCCCAGATGCCCCAGCTCCGGCTGGCCCCCGGGGCCAGCGCGGCGACGATCACCTGGCCGAACCTTGGCTACGCCGATGCCTACGCGGCGTCGTTCGCCGTGTTTGACCGGCTCCAGGCGGCGGGGACGATCCCCGCCGGCATCCGGATGCAGATGCAGTACCCCACGCCGATCGCCTCGATGGCGGGCACCATCGCGCCGGAGGACCTGCCGGAGGTCGCCGCCTCCTACGAGGCCGCCCTGTTCGCCGACCTGGACGACGTCCTCGGCCGCCTGCCCCATGACCGGGTGGCCGTCCAGTGGGACGTGGCGGTGGAGTTTGGGATGCTGGAGGGAGCGATGGGCCCCCGGGTGGCGCTGGCCGAACTCACCCCCGGGCTGGTGCGCTGCCTGGAGCGGGTTCCCGCCGACGTGCCCGCCGGCATGCACCTCTGCTACGGCGACTACGGCCACCAGCACTTCAAGCAGCCGGAGTCGCTTGACCTCCAGGTGGATCTGGTCAACGCCGTCGTCGCGGCCGCCCAGCGTCCGCTCAACTTCGTCTCCTTCACCGTCCCCCAGGCCCGGGGCGACGCCGACTACTTCGGACCGCTGCGCAACCTGACCGCCGGCCCGGAGACCGAGCTCTACTTCGCCCTGGTGCCCTATCACCCGGCCGACCAGGCCGAGGGGACGACGGCCGCGCAGGTCGCCGCCATCGACGCCGCGCTCGGCCAGTCGGCGGCCGGGGGGCGTGACTGGGGGATCTGCACCGAATGCGGGATGGGGCGGGTCGCCGCTGCCGACGTCCCCCGCCTGCTGGATCTGCACCGCCACATCCTGGCCGGCGTCAGCACCGCCTGAGCCGGCGGCCGGCGGCCGGCGGCCGGCGGTGCACCGCCGCACCCGGACCTGGACTAAGGTGCGGGGCCTCTGAGGCTGCTCGCTCCCCGGATCGCGATCACGGCACTCGCAGTGCTGGTGCTCCCCACCGCCGCGTGGGCGGCCCGGGCCGCCCTGCCGCACGTCGCCACCTACCGGGTCCAGCGGATCACCGGTGTGTCGGCCACCATCCACGGCGTGGTCCGCCGGGCCCGCCACCCCACCACCTGGTGGTTTCAGTTCGGGCTGAGCGCTCGCTACGGCGCCCACACCCCGGCCCAGCCGGCCCCCGCCGGCCGGCGGGTCGTCACCGCCGTGCTGCCCCGGCTGCGTCCCGGTCACACGTATCACGCGCGCCTGGTCGCCTCCACCTGCGGCGGCTGCCGGCGGTCAACCGCCTACGGCCGGGAGATCACGTTCGCCACCGCCGGCTACGCCAACCCGGTGTGGAGCGCCGGGCTCGGAGCCGACCCCTCGGTGCTGGACAACGGCGGCGCTCACAACGACTACTGGGCCTACCTGACCGGCGACCGGTTCCCGATGCTGCACTCGGCGGATCTCGTCCACTGGCAGCCGGCCGGCACCGCTTTCCGGGCCCGCCCCAGGTGGGTGAGCGGCGGCGACTGGCATCCGTGGGCGCCGAACGTCACCCTGGCCGACGAGCCGTGTCCGGGCACCACCTCGCCGCACTGCTACGTCATGTATTACGTCGGGCGGAGCCGGCAGTACACGGTCAACTGCATCGGCGTGGCCACCGCCACCTCCCCGGCCGGGCCGTTCACCGATCTCGGCCCGCTCGCTGGGCCGGCGCCGGATGCCCTGGGACGCCCCATCGGGTGTGGCGACAACGCCGGCTATGACCTGATCGACCCCTCCCTGTTCATCGACCCGGCCGGAAGTGGTGCGTATCTGTACGAGTCGGTGAGTGACGCCTGCCCGGCCGGAAGCCCGACGTGCGGACCGGGCAGCGGCACTCTGTCTCCGACGATCTCGGTCATCCCGCTGGCGCCTGACCTCCTGTCGGCCACCGGCTCGCGCACGCCGCTGTTCGGCGGTCAGCCCGGCAGCTGGGAGGCCCTGGGGGTGCGCGCGCCGACGGTCGAGGCCCCCGCCACCCTGCGGCACGACGGCACGTACTACGTCCTGTTCTCCGGCGGCAGCTGGCGCCAGGCCTACGGCATGGGCTACGCCACCGGCCCCTCCCCCACCGGCCCGTTCACCCAGGGCCCGGCGCCGATCCTGTCCCAGACCGACCAGGTGCTCAGTCCCGGCGGCGCCGATACACCGGTGGTCGGCCCGCACGGCGGCCTGTGGCTCGTCTATCACGCCCGCACGGCTCACCAGGGCGCGGCCCGGTCGGTGTGGATCGACCCGTTCTTCTGGCAGCCGGACCCGGCGGGCGGACCCGACGCCCCCACCATCGCCGGACCGACCGCCACACCACAGCTCCAGCAGCCGTAAACGCGCGGGGCTGGCGCGCGGCGGCTGGCGGTGAGAATGCGGGCGTGGGACCGGAGTCGCAGACGCGCTGAGCGGCGACATCCGCATCGCCTACCTGAGTTTGAGCAGCGCGGCGTGCATGAGCTCAAGGGATTACCGGAGCGGTGGGAGCTGTTGCGGTGGCCCAGGACCACGGTGCGGTCGGCTGAGCCGACGTCGCGGGCAGCCCCGGCGGTCGGTCAAGCGCGGGCGGGGTTGTCAACCGGGCCTCGCTCGGACTACGATTCCTCATCCGGGGGTTCGCGCGTCACTGCCTGCCGCGGGGGCTGATCCGATCGTACACGGCTTCTTGCGATGCTGTTTGGGTCAGCCGAGAGCCGTTCTCTCGCACCAGGGCCAGCCGCTCACCTCGGCCCCGGCGCGGTGAGGCGCTCGCCGCCCTGGGTCCGCTCGCCACCTCAGCCGCAGCGGTGCCGGTGTCCTGCTCTGGAATCAGCTTCACGGTGCTGAACAATGATCAGTCCGGCGGGGTGATCCTGCCCGGCGGCAGCTACACCGTGTCCAGCCCGAACCTCAGCTGCCAGACGGCATCAAGCTACTTCACCACGTTCCTGAACCGGTACAACTACGCCATTCCCGGATGGCAGGGCGTGGGGATCGCCCGGGGTTGGGGGACGTTCATCAGGAACGGAGCAGCAGGCAGATCACCGTCAAGTGGAGCAAAGCCAAGCGCGGCACCACCGGAGCCTGCGCCACCTCGGCATTGAAGGTGTCGCTCGGTCAGCCCAACGGTGCCGCGGGAACGACCTTCTACCCCCTGCGGTTTGTGAACACCAGCAAGGTGGGGTGCACCCTGCACGGATATCCGGGCGTGTCGGCGGTGACGGCCAGCGGCAAGCAGATCGGTAGCCCGGCCTCCCGGATCTCCGCCAGCTCCAAGACCGTCACCCTCCTGCCCGGCAAGACGCAGAGCGCGGTGCTGGGGATCATCGATACCGGGGACTTCTCCCCCTCGCAGTGCGCGCCGGTGACCGCCGCCGGACTGAAGGTGTTCCCGCCCAATCAGACCAAGGCGATCACCATCAAGAAGAAGTTCTCCACCTGCGCCAGCACGAACGTGATCTCCTTGACCGTGAGGCCGGTCGGCTAGCCGGAGGGCAGGCCTGCGCCGCCGTCCTGCGGTTGACCGCCGGGCGGCGGCGCACCGGCGGCCAGCCCGCCGTCTACGCCTGCAGCACCGGGGCGTAGGAGACGCCGATGATCGCCCCTCCGGTGACTGAAGCCGGGCCACCGTCTGGCCCCACGGCTCCACGCGGGCCGCGTGAAGCAGCGCGTGGCCGGCCTGCTCCAGCTCACGTGCCGCCCGGTCCACCGCCGCGGGGTCCGCCACGTCGAAGTCAATGCTGACCTGCCCGGCAAACGTGGAGCCGGCGGTCATGGTCAGGTTGTCCGGATCGGAGCCGTCGGGGCGGTTGGCGCCGGATCACGTGCCGCGCGGTGGCCCCAGCGGCGCGCGTGAGGCCCAGCTGCCGGTCCGCTGCGCTCAGTGGCGGAGCTGACGCAAGTGCAGTACCGCCGTACGAGGATCGAACCTGCCCGCCGCGTGATGCTCGTGGTCCACCAACTGGGTCCGAGGACCGGGCCAATCACGATGAAGGAGGCGGGGACGATGGACCATCAATCACCCTTGACTGGTCAAGGCGGCTCTGATCAACGACCGCGGGCGAGGACCGCGATGCTGACCGGAATTGCGGGACTCGGAGCGTCGGTTCTGCTTGCGCTCAGCGCGAGCGGAGCCCAAGCTGCTGCCTGCAGCCAGCAGATCTCCAGCTTCAATGGGACGACCGTCACCCAAGGCGGTTGCGGGTTTGGATACAGCGGCGCGGAGCAGACTTTCACCGTTCCCGCCGCTGTGACGAAGCTGACCGTGTCAGCGGTCGGTGCTCCCGGTGGTGCCGATCCCTCTGATCAGCCCGCCGACGGCGGCGCCGCATCGGGCACGATCGCGGTAACCCCCGGCGAGGTCCTGGACGTCGAGGTAGGCGGCCCGGGGGCAAGCTACGGGGACGGCGGCGCCGGGGGCTGGAACGGAGGCGGCCCCGGGCAAGGAGAAACGGCTCGGGCGGCGCGGCGCTTCAGAGGCGAACGATCCCGCGGGTCGGCGAGGGATCGCCGGCGGCACGAGGCGTCACTGGCCTCCCGGCTGATCGTCGCCGGCGGCGATGGAAGAGGAGGAAGATGGGGCTACTACGGCGGTGGTGGCGGTGGGGGCGGCGGCCTGGACTCACCTTCGCTGGGGCAACTTGGACGACGGAGGTGGCGGCGGTGGTGGCGGCGGATCGTCCTACGCACCGGAGGGGGGCACCACCGGACTGGACACCAGCGGTCAGGCGTCGATGGACATCTCGTACAGCTACACCACGACGACGGCGCGTTCGACCTCGACCGTCGTGACCGCCTCAGCCAACCGGTCCTTTGAGACGCTGCCGGTCACGTTGACGGCAACCGTGTCTCCGGCGCCCACCGGTGGGCCGGTCTCATTCCAGGATGGGTCCAGCGCGATCGCGGGATGCGCGTCGAAGCGGTTGATGCGTCCAGGAACGCGACCTCCCACCGCGGCTCTGGCACCGGGCAGTAACTCGATCACGCGGCCTCGGTGGTGACGGTGGCGATCAGGGATCCACCTCATCGGTGCTCCAAGAGACATCACGGCCGACACCCCGCGAACCTGGGGAGTCGACCTCATAGTCGAGGGGTCGGCCAATCAAGTCGCACTCCAAACCAGCGCAGCCGACGATGTCGCGCTGGGGACCGCCGCGACTGACGAGCTCTCCAAGATCACGCCGAGCTCAGTGCGGCGCAACTCGCCAAGCGCGTCGCGGCCTATGACCGCGGTGTCAGCGAGCTGCAGTCTCAAGGCTGGCTGACGTCAAGTCAGAGCAGCACGTTGCAGGCGCTCGCGTCACACGTGCACGCCTGACGTACAGCGCTCCGTCGGGCCGAACGGTCGGCCCGGCGGAGCGTTTGTTCAGCCGGCGGTCACCGTAACCGTCGGAAGTCCTGCCCAGCCGGTCCGTCAGGGCCGCGACGGGTCACCGGCAGCGACTCGGTGCCGTAACGGGCCGATTGTGCGGCAAGCTCAGCTGGCGACGGCGGCGCAACCGCCAAGCCGCGTTCGCCCATCGCTGACACGTGCGCTCGCGGCCACAACGAGCCCTGACATGCCCCCTGGCCGGCCAGCGACGGGAGTTCCCCCGGTCTTGCCGACATCTCGATCTGCCCCGGGCAGATCCGGCGGCCAGCGGCGTGGGATCGGTGACCATCAGCCCATCCGGACACATGGCGCCGGAGGTGCAGGCGCTGGCGTGGCCCGGCCTGACCTCCGGTTCTCCGAACGGGGTCCCCGGTCTGGCCGTGCTGCCGTCCGGGGCGCTCCAGGCGGTGTTCGGCGGCTCGCCGAGCGGAGACAAGGGAATGCCGCCGACGACGCGGCGGGCAAACCGCCTCGGCGGTCGATGCCAAGACGGGGGCGGTCGTCGCCATTGGGACCAAACGCCGGCAGCGGCGGCATCTGGCCCCAGCAGGCGGCGCCGACCGTGGGGGCGGCGCAGAAGGCACCGATCCGTCCCAGTACGGGACGGGCGCGCCGCTGATTCTGGCGGCCGGGACACCGGGCCCGGCGTGTTTGCCGCCTACGCGGCCGACGTCGGGCCCACCACCCACGTCCGGCTCCTTGGCTACGGCGACGGGTCGGTGGGGATCGGCTCGGTCAAGGGCCTGCACGCAGCCGTGGGCAGCCTCGCTACCAGCCTGGACGCCGGTTCGGTGATGACGACGAGGCGGTGCATCGGCTGACCTACGTCGATTCGGCGTGGGCGTCGCTCCCGGGTGACACCAAGCGCGGCCTTGGTGAATGGCGTGACACGGTGCGTCGCTGCCGGTCGGTGTTCCTGGCGCGCCGTGACGGACGGCCGGTGGGATGGATCGCGAGGGCCCCAGCGGGTGCTGGGGCCCTCGGGCTTTAGGTGGCTGGCTCGGTGTGAACGCTGAGCGTCAGTACCTGGTGGCGCTGTCCCAGAACGCGCAGTTGTGCTGCGAGGCATAGAAGCTCGACGGCACAGTGGCGCTGGCATCACCGGGCTGGAGCGTCATCACCGGGTGCCCGGCGGCGGTGTATCGCTCCCAGCGGGGCGTCTGGGGGGCGACCGGACTTCCCGTCCACGCCAGATGCGTCCATTCCCGCAACAGCTGCAGCTGGAGCGCGGCCTGGTCCGCGTCAAGCTTCGACGTGTCGAAATGCACCAGCCCGTTGGTGCCGCTGTGCTGGGCGCCGTTGATGACCGTCACGTTCTCACCGGCGGGGTTGTCCGAGTCGGCGTTGATGTCGGAGTACACGGGCATGAACCTGGATGCCCGGCGGTCCAGCTGCAGCATCGGAGAGACCGACGCCGAGTCGGCCATGATCGTCCGGTAGCCGAGTAGGGCAAGGTGAACCGAACGAGCGGATACAGTCGCTCCACGGTCGGCGCCAGCGCGCCGAACTGCTCGCGGACCAGGGTGTGGTACTGGGCCGGCGTCTCCGCGACCACGATGTGTGACCCGAAGGAGTTCGTGTACACACCGCCGTTGAACTCGTCGCGCCCCACATCGGTGATGAGGGTGACGTGATTGGCGTGCCCGGTGCTGAGCGCCTGCACGGGCGACATCGTCAGCGTGGTGCCGTTGATGATCGGCCCAATCGTCCCGCCCGCCGTGGGATCGCCGACCTGCCCGCCGTCGGCAAGCAGCGTCCCGGCCGGAACCGCGCGCAGGCGGGCGGCGACATCTGCGCATGCCCGCCCCCCACCTCGCCGTCAACTGGGCTCCGGCCTGCTGGGCCTGCGCCTCGGTGAAATAGTGCGACTTGCAGTCGGCCTTCGACCAGACGATGTTGTTCTGGTAGTTGTAGAAGCCGCTGATGCTGATCGCCTTCTGGAACAGCCCACTGGCGGTCGGCGAGGCGACCTGGGCACAGGGCTGGCGCCGCCGGCCGAGTCTCCAACACCGGGACGTTGCCCGGATCACCGCCGAACTGGGAGATGTTCTGCTTGACCCAGCGCAGGCCCGCCTGCTGGTCCTGCAACCCGTAGTCGCCGGAGTGCGGACCCAGCGCCTTGTCGGCCAGGAAGCCGAGAATCCCCAGCCGGTAGTTGACGTAGACGTAGACGACGTTGCCGGTGTGGACCAGATTCGACCCATCGTCGGTACGCGCCTCGCCGAGGAACCCGCCGCCATGGAACTCAAACATCACCGGGAGCTTCGCCCCCGCCGGGGTGCCCGCTGGGACCATGATCTTCAGGTTGAGGCAGTCCTCGCTGGAGTTGGCCTGGGTGAATTGGGCGAACACGTTGGTGCATTCCACGGCCTCCTGCGTGCTGGCCAGCACGCCGCTCCAGGGTGCGTGGGGCTGCGGAGGACGCCAGCGCAGGGCGCCCACGGGAGCGGCGGCGTAGGGAACGCTGAAGTAGGTCGTCACGCCGTCCGTGGTGACACCACACACCGACCCCTTGTCGGTTTGGACGGTGGTGTTGGCACTGCAGGCCGGAGTGGCCGCGGGGGCCGCGTGTAAGGACGTCGCATGCACGGCGCCGGCCACGGCCAGCGCCAGCACCAGCACCAGGGCCGCCAAGGAGACAGCCACCCTCCGGCGCCTGATCTGCGATCCAGGACTGATCAAACCACTCACCTCACCTTTCGTCGCGGTCCCCGGGTGAGGAGGCACGTCTCCTCGCCGGTGACCCCGGAACATGGATACTGAGAGATACCTCGTTTGTGACGCTGCGGCGGATCTCCCCGTCTCGGTCAAGACCGACCCCCGCCACTCGGCGTGAGGGCAGGCGGCTCGTCATCCGGTGATCGCCGAAGACCGGCCCATCCGAGGGCGCGGATGCTCCGCCACCGGACCGGCAGGTAATCGACACCAATCCGCTTCCCCGAGGCAGCCGTACACCAGGCGGACCCAGCGCCGCCCCGGTGAGACAGTCAGTGGTGCCGCGCCGGCGGCAGAGCGGTGACCGTCAGCTCCGATCACAACAGCTCCAGGGCGACGCCGTGCCCCCGCAACGGGTAGGCTCACGGCTCCGGGTTGCCAGCTGGCCTGCACACTTCACCTAGTTCCTCGAGGCGACAACATACTCCCAATCCGTCCCGGGCCGGCACCTTGATTCACAGAGTGACGGATATCTGACACACCATCATGATGATTCGGTAGTTCTGAAGTGCATTGGCATACTGGCGGGGCGAGGGCTGCCGACGGACCGTGTGAAGGGGCCTCAGCTCGCGGCCGCCAGCACCTCAGCGGCGATGTCATGCGCCGCCTCCGGCCGGGCCAGGGCGACCGCGGCCGCCCCCATGGCCGCCAGCCGGTCCGGGTCGCCCAGCAGGTCCTCCACCACCCGGCGCAGTCGCTGGGCGGTGAGCTCGGCGTCAGGGATGACGACCGCCGCCCCCGCCTGTTCGAAGAACCGTGCATTGGCCGCCTGGTGGTCGGCCGAGGCGTAGGGATACGGGATGAGGACCATCGGCTTGCCGTGAACGGCGACCTCAAAGATCGAGCCGCCGGAGCGGGCCACCACCAGGTCGGCGGCCAGGATGGCCTCCCGGAAGTTGGTGATGAACCCGCGCAGGTCATAGCGCGGCCCGGGGGCGGTCAGGGTGGGCAGGTCGCGCTCGCCGGCGGCGTGGAGCACCCGGAAGCGAGCGCCGGCGAACGCCTCCACCGCCGCCTGGTTGATCGACCGCGCGCCCTGGGAGCCGCCGAAGATGAGTAGGCACCGCTCGTCGAGGGCGACGGCAAACCGGCGGCGGGCGGCGTCACGGTCGGTGGCCGGCTCCGGGCCCGGTCGCCCGGTCACCCGGTAGCGCGGGGCGTCCCGGCCGGGGAGCGGGAAGGCGAGGCAGACCCGGCGGGCCAGCGGGGCCAGCATCCGGTTGGTCAACCCCAGGTGGCTGTCGGCCTCCATGAGCACCAGCGGCACGCGGCGGAGTCCGGCGGCCAGTCCCAGCGGCCCCGCCACGTATCCGCCGGCGCCCAGGGCGGCGGCCGGGCGCAGCTCTCGGATCAGGCTGTCCGCTGTCGCCACCGAGCGGGCGGCCAGGATGGCGGCGCCGGCCGCTCGCACAGGGTCACGCCGAGCCAGCGGTTGGACGCGCAGCGTCCGCAGTTCGTATCCCGCGGCCGGAACGAGCTCCCGCTCAGCACGCTCGCCGCCCGCGAACACCACGCGTGCTCCCTGCGCCCGCAGGGCATCGGCGACCGCCAGCGCCGGCACCACGTGACCCGCGGTTCCGCCCGCGCCGATGAGGATCAGCCGCTCGCCCATTCGGACGGGCAGCTTGACACAGCTCGGCCTACTTCAGCCGGATCGCAGGGCGATAGGCGACGATCCAGTCGACGTCCAGGTTGACCACCCGGGGTGTGGTGAAGTTGGGGCACCGGCCCCAGGACCCCCGGCACGGCCAGGTCGCTTCCTGAATGTCCATCGCCATGGGGATCGCCGGCACCTGCTGACCATGGAGCCGAAACCAGACCCGGCCATCCACGGTGAACGCCAGCGATCCCGGCAGCCACTCCACCCCCAGCGTGTGCCACTGGGTGACGTTGATGGGCAGCTTTGCGTACTGGTGCTGGTCCTCGGCGCCGTAGTGAAGGGTGGCCAGGACGCCCACCCGTCCGCTTCCGTTGTCCTCGCTGAAGTCGATCTCCGGTGGCCACGAGTTGTTGGCCGGAAACAGAAGCAGCGCATGGCTGACGCCGATTCCGGCGTCCATGCGGAAGCGCACCAGGTACTTGCCGTAGGTCTGGACCAGGCCGGGGGCGCTGGACACACCTCCCGTTACCCAGGCACCAGCATGGCGGCGGTCCCGGTAGGCGCTCAGGATCAGCATCCCGTGCGCCACCCGGACATGGCTGGGCAGCCACCATCCCGCCGGATCCCCGCCCGGACGCCCCCAATAGAGGCGCCACCGGGCCGGGTTGAGCCGGGATCCGGAGAAGTTGTCGGCGAACACCTCGCGCCAGCCCGGAGGATTACCCACAGGCATGGCCACGTGGTCAACCGGAGCGACCGCATTGACCGGCGGCACCGGCGCGTGACCGGTCTGCGTCGGCGGACGTCCCCAGTTGTAGAGGCCGAGGCCGATCAGGGCGGTCAGGACCAGGCCAAGAGCGGTACGGAGCATGACCCCCGCAGCTCGATGGTGTCTGGGCCCAGCTACCCGGGAGTCCGCCATCGCGCTGCCCCGGGCCAGAGCTGGGAGAAAGTGATCATGGTGACGACCGGGTGATCGGCAGATCACGCCTCCGGCTTGACCGCACCGGGTGCCGGCGCCTGCTCAGCCGGTGGGCGCCCAGCATGACGAACCCGGCCATGACCGCCAGGTAATAGCCGTGCGGGTATTGGAAGCCGTGCCGGGAGAACGGCCACAGCAGCGACACCCCCGCGCCCCCCTCCCCCATGTCACGCCCGAAGTGCAGCGCCAGACCGATCGCCACACCCAGCCAGAGGGTGCGCCGACGCCGCCAGATCAGGGCGACGCCGAGGACGATGACGATCGTCAGCAGCGAATGGGTGTAGGGCCGGGGCGTACCGGCCGTCAGCCATTCAGAGCCCAGCTGCCCCGGGATATGGTCGATATCGATCGCCACCGAGGCGATGAGCGCCGGTACCAGGAACCGCCTCAGCCGGGAGCCGAACGCCCACAGGACAAGCAACGTCGTGAGCAGATGCGCCGCCTCGTCCAGCGGCCCACCGGGCCACGCCGAGGCCCCCGCCTCCCGGGCGCCCAGATCGACAGCGAGGAAGCAGAGCGTAGCCCCGGCCAGCCGCGCCGGAGTGAGGGCCAGGGCGCCCCGCATCCGGGTCGGCCAGAGCCGCTGTGCCGTTCGTCCTTGAACCGCCACGCCCCCATTATCGCTCATCGCCGCCGCCGGCCAGCCCGGGGACGGAACCTAATGCCCCCGGCCGCCGCCGCCGATCTGATTGATGTGCCCCCTGAGCCGACAGATCCCGCACCGCTGATCGAACGCGATGGCGAGGTCGCCGTGATCCGGCAGCTGATCACCGACGCGGCCGGCGGCCACGGCGGCGCCGTGGTGCTGGAGGGACCGACCGGCATGGGCATTTCCACGCTGCTGGCGACCGGTCACCGACTGGCCCGCGCCTCGGGGCTGCTGTGCCTCTCCACCAGAGGAAGCGAGCTCGGTCAGGATTTCCCGTTCGGTCTGGCCATCCGGCTGTACGAGCCGCTGTGGGCGAACCACCCGGCTGCGGCCGACCCCGAGGCTTTCGCCGGACCGGTCGCCCTGGCCGCCGCGCTTCTCCGGCACCGCGGGATCGATGTGGCGCCGGAGGATGGCGACCGCTGGTTCGCGGTCATCCAGGGGCTCCTCATGGCGTCACAGAACCTGGCGCAGGCCGGCTCCGGGCTGGCCCTGATCGTCGATGACCTGCAGTGGTCCGATGCCGCATCGCTCCGATTTCTGGCCTACCTGGGCGAGAGCGTGGCAGAGCTGCCGATCGCGCTCCTGGTGGGCGGCCGACCGGCCAGGGCAGTCGCCGACAGGCCGGCATTGACCGGGCTGCGCCGGCTCGCCACCACCCAGGTCCTCCGCCCCGCCCCGCTCAGCGGCGACGGGGTCAGCGGCTTCGTCCGCCGGCGGTACCCGAATGCCGCACCTGGGTTCATCGCCGCCTGCGCGCGGGCGACCGCCGGCGTGCCGGGGCTGCTGTCAGAACTGGTGGGTGAGTGCTCACGGCGCAAGCTGGCGCCCACCGCCGCCAACGCCTTCGGAGTCAGCGACATCGTGCCGGAGGGGATCGTCGAGATGGTCCGCACCGAGTTGGAGACGATGTCGGCACCCGCCCGCCGGGTGGCAGAAGGGGCCGCGGTGCTCGGCACCGGAGCCACCGTGCGCGAGGTGGGCCGCTTGGGCGAGCTTGAGACTGAGCAGCTCCTGTCAGCCGTCGACGAGTTGGTGGCGGGCGGGATCCTATCTCCGGGGCTGCCTACGTTTGCGGCGCCGATCCTGCGGTCGGCGGTCGCGGCGTCGCTGAGCGCAGCCCGGCGCGCCCAGATCCACCTGCAGGCAGCTCGGATCCTCACCCAGACGGGCGCGGACGTGTCGCGCATCGCCGATCAACTGCTCCACACGCCCCCCACCGGATTTGATCAGGCCCTCCCGCCCCTGTGCGAAGCCGCGCGCCGCGCGCTCCACGCCGGCGCCGCCGACCGTGCCGTCAAGCTTCTGCAGCGGGCCCTGGCCGAAGATCCGGAGCCGACCATCCGCGCCGAGATCCTCGCCGACCTCGGCACCGCCGAGGCCCGGTGCGGGACCCCCACCGCCGCCGAACGTTTCAGCGAGGCCCGCCGCCTCACCGGTGATCCCTCCCGCCGCGCCCAGCTTGCCGTTGCCCAAAGCGAGATCCTGTACGCCGGAGGCGATTACCGCGTGGCTGCCGGCGAGCTCGCGGCCGCCGCCCGCGAGCTGGGAGACGGCGACCCGGACCTGGGACTCGAACTGACCGCGCGATACGTTGCGAACGCGGCCCTGGTGCCGGAGCTGCATCACCGCGCCCTTGAACTGCGCGAGCGACTGCTCAGCGGCCTGCGCGACGATCTCACGCCACGCCAGCGGGCGGCGGTGGCCCACACCGTGGTGCTGGATGCGGCACTCGGCGCTCCGCGAGCCCGGGTCAGGGAGCTGGCCGAGCTGGTGGGCAGCGACGGACTGGTGCCCGCTGAGCCGGGGCTGGAGATGGCCGGGGTGCTCGTCTGCCTGGGCCTGGTGATCGCCGACGAGCTGGAGCTGGCGATAGAGCATGCCGATCGTCTCCTGGAGGCGGTCGCGGCCCCGCGCCAGACTCACCTGGACCAGGCGCTCACCTGCGTGCGTGCCTGGGCCCACTACCACCAGGGCGACATCAACGCGGCCGAGACCGACGCCAACCTGGCGCTGGGCATCGACTCGGACGAGGAGACATCGTTCGCCCGGTTCGCCCTGGCCATAATCGGGTGCTGCCACATCCAGCGCGGACAGCTGAACCAGGCTGCCGCGGAACTGTCCCGGCTGGAGCCGCTGGAGGGGCAGCCTCCCCTCGCCCAGGCGCTGATGCTCGACATCCGAGCCCAGCTGCGCCTGGCGGAGCTCGCGCCCGAGGCGGCACTGGAGGATGCGACCGCAGCGGGGGCGTTGATGGAGAGCCTGCTCCCCGGCGCCAGTCCCGGACTCATCCCCTGGCGGTCGCGATCGGCGCTCGTCCAGCTCGCCCTGGGCCAGCCCGCCCGAGCCGAAGAGCTGGCCGAGACCGAGCTCGCCAACGCCCGCCGGATCGGGCTCACGGCGAGCGTGGTGCGCGGCCTGCGTATCACCGGCTTGGCCCTCGGTCCCCGCGGCATCACCCGGCTGGCGGAGGCCGCCGCCGTGGGCGACGCCCATCCCACCAGGCTGGAGCACATCCGCGCGCTCATCGACTATGGCGCCGCGCTGCGCCGCCGCAACCAGCGCTCGGACGCGCGCGAGCCCCTGCGCCGGGGGCTGGACCTCAGCCACCGAGGCGGCGCCAGCCGGCTGGAGGCGCGAGCCCGTACTGAACTGACCGCCTCCGGCGGCCGCCCTCGTCGTCCGGCCGCCAGCGGGCTGGACTCATTGACCGTGAGTCAGCGACGGGTCGCGGAGCTGGCCGCTCGTGGCCTGACCACCCGCCAAATCGCCGAGGCGCTGTTCGTCCGGCCCAAGACCGTCGAATTTCACCTCCGCCAGACGTACATGAAGCTGGGGGTGAATACGCGCGAGGGTCTGGCCGATCTCGTCCTGGCCGCCTGACTCAAACCTCGTCAAACCTCGCAAAACATTAGGGGGGGTCCCCTGGTGTGCGGCCGTCGGGCCCCGCTTACCATGCCGCTTGAGTCAGTGAACGGATTCTCGACAAACGTTGGAGACGGTCCAAAACCGCTCCGCCAGGGGGAAGCAATGAAGCAGATCACCACCGAGGTACAGCGCAAGCTGACCTCTCATCAGATAACGCGTCCGGGGCGGCCCTTCGCCCGCGTGAGCGCCGTTATTCCGACGCTCAACGAGGCAGGCAACCTGCCCCACGTGTTGACGCGGCTCCCGCTCCACGAGCTGTTTGAGGTGATCATCGTCGACGGCCGGTCGACCGACGACACCATCGAGGTGGCGCGTGAGCTCATGCCGTCGGTCCGCGTCGTGCTCCAGGACGGCGTGGGCAAGGGGAACGCGCTCGCCTGCGGGTTCGCCGCGGCGCGGGGCGACATCATCGTCATGCTCGACGCGGACGGTTCCACCGACCCGGCGGAGATCCCGGCCTACCTCGACGCGCTGTTCGCCGGCGCCGATTTCGCCAAGGGCTCCCGCTTCATGACCGGCGGCGGCAGCGCGGACATCACTCCGCTGCGCCGGCTGGGAAACGGGTGCCTCAACGGGATTGTCAACGTCCTGTACCAGACCGAGTACACCGACCTGTGCTACGGCTACAACGCCTTCTGGTCAGACCTGTTGCCGGTGATCGACGTCACCTGCGCCGGGTTTGAGGTGGAGACGCTGATCAACATCCGGATCGCCAAGGCCAGGCTGCGGATCGCCGAGGTGCCCAGCGTTGAGCATGAGCGAATCATGGGGGTGTCAAAGCTCCATCCGGTCCGCGACGGTCTGCGGGTGCTGCGGACCATCGTCTCCGAGCGCTTCCGCTCCGTCGGCTCATCCGAGCCGTCGGCCCCACCGTCCTACCGGGAGCTCGACCGGCGCCCGCAGACGGCTGGGCTGCTCCTGGCCGACCTGCTCAACCACACCTCTGAGATGGCCGTGACGGCCTCCCAGGGCAGCCTCTAGGTCCGGGCATGCACCAGGCGAACCTAGCCCGCTCCGGGAGGACCGCTCCCGGGGACGTCCTCGACCCGCTCCATGCGGACGAGCGCGTCCCGACTCAGCCGAAAGCGGTGTCCAGCCCGGAGGCCCGGGGCACGCACCACCTCCACCTCAACCAGCCGCTCGTCCCAGCCGCACACTCGGTAGCAGGCCTCGCTGCCGAGCCGGACCTGGCGGCGGACCTCTCCGACCCTGAGTTCTGGCTTGGGGGGGACGATGACGTTTCTCCGAGGGAGGCGCACCGCCGGGGGCACACGGTGACCCGAGGCGCGAGCGTATCAGCCCTGATGTTGGGTGCCGGTTCAGATCCGGCTGCCGAGGTTGGGCCTTGGGGGGCGGTGGTCGATTGCGAGCTGGCCGACGGCCTGCCGCAACCGCCAACGGTCACCGCCGACGGAATGGTGCTGGTGCTGGTGCGGCTGTTCGGGGAGCCGATCGGAATGCTCATGCTGACCGACGCGGGGCCTCATCCCACGTCGGCCACGCTGGAACGCGCCATCGTGGCCGAGCTGGAAGCCGAGATCCGCGAGCGCGTGGAGGAGTGTGGTCTGGTCTGGTCTGGGCAACTGCCGGCCGAGGGGCTGCAGCCGCCGCGGACTCCCCGGTTCGTCGCCGGTCGGGAGCGGGCGCTGACGGACGGACCAGAGATCACCGTGGCGGTCTGCACTCGGGACCGGCCCGCGGGCGTCGGGCAGGTGATCGACAGCCTCAGGCGTCAGCACTACCCGCGCCTGCGGATCCTCATTGTCGACAACGCCCCATCCGATGACATTACGCGTCGGCTCGTCGACCAACTCCGCGACGAGGTCGAGATCGATTACGTGCGGGAGCCCCGCCCTGGCCTGTCCTGGGCTCGCAACCGGGCCATCGACGCCTCGGACTCAGAGGTCATCGCCTGGGCGGATGACGACGAGGTCTGCGATCCGTGGTGGGCCACCGAAATCGCGCGGGCATTCGTGGACGTCCCCGAGGCCGATGCCGTTACCGGAATGGTCGCACCGGCGGAATTGCATACCCGTACCCAGCTGTGGTTTGAGCGATACAGCGGGGTCGCCCGCGGCCGTGGCTTCCGCCGGACGGTGTTCTCGCCGGCCACCGCGAGCCGGCAGAGCCCGCTGTACCCGCTGCCCCCGTATGGCGCCGGCGCCAACATGGCGTTTCGCCGGGACGCGATCGAGAGGGTGGGTCGGTTTGATCCCGCTCTGGGCACGGGCACGGCCACGCTGGCCGGCGAGGACACGGCGGCGCTCTGCACCCTCCTGTACATGGGCGGGACGGTGGTGTACGCACCGGCCGCGATCGTGTTTCACCGCCACCGCCGCGATGAGGCAGCGCTGGAGCGGGTCATGCTCGGGTACGGGCGGGGCCTCAGCGCCTACTACGCCAGCATGGTGGCCCGGCACCCGCGGTGTCTGCCTGAGCTGGTGCGACTCAGCCGGCGGGCGATCCGCGACCAGCTCTCCACTCAGGGGCAGCGCCAGCGCGAGCTGGACGGGTTTCCGCCAGAGCTGCTTCGCCTCAACCGCAGGGGTCTGCTTCAGGGCGCGTTCTTGTACCCGGGCGCACGCCGGAAGGCGCTGCGGCTGGCGGCGCTTCCGGCCGGAGGGATCCGATGATGGCGCCGGGCAGCGTGGCCATCCTCACCTACCACAGCATCGCGCCGCACACGACGCCGTCGTTTCGGCGCTGGACGGTGGAGCCTGACCAGTTCGCCGAGCATCTGGACGCCATCTGTGAAAGCGAGCTGGACGTCATCACCGTCGGCGAGGTCCCCGAGGCGCTGGAGTCCGGGCGCTCGTCGGTGGCGATCACCATTGACGACGCCCTGGCCGACATCGCCGAGCACGCCGCCCCAGCGCTGGCCGCGCGCGACCTGACGGCGACCATCTTCGTGCCCACCAAGTACGTGGGACGATGCGCCGCCTGGTTGCCCGGCGACGACGCCCGCCGGCCGCTGCTCAGCCACGCCGACCTGATCGATCTCGACGCCGAGGGGTGGGAGATCGGCTCCCATGGCCACGCCCACATCGCCGCCGACATCCATCCGGCCGCGGTGGTGACCACCGACGCCTGGACGAGCCGCGTGGAGCTGGAGAACTGCCTGGGCCGGGCAGCCCGCAGCTTCGCCTATCCGTTCGGCTACCACTCTCGCAGCGGCCGCCGAGCCGTGTCCGCGGCCGGATTCGCGCAGGCCTGCGCCGTCGGCGACCTTCCGGCTCGCCCCTCGGACCATCGCTGGGCGTTCCCCCGGCTCCAGGTCCTCAACCACACCACCACCGAGGAGTTGGTGGCGCTGATCACGCGCTGTCCCGGGCCATCGGCCCGGAGTTGGGCCCACGCCAAGCAGGGCGCCTGGCGGGCGGGCCGGCGGTGGCTGGGCTGGGGTCCAGACGAGGCCGGACTGGTGGCGGGGGTGGCCCGATGAGTGATCCTGGACCCATCCGCGTGGCGGTGGTCGACGTGGCCGCCCCGCTGGCTGACCTCGATTGTGCCCGGGCCGAGCCGCCGGCCTACACCAGCGCCTGGATCCTCGTCCTCCGGGACGGGCAGCCGCTCGGCAGCGTTGAGCTGTCACTGGAGGGACCACGGATCCCGGCCGAGGTGCTGGAGCGCGAGCTGCGGGAGCGCCTGGGCCACCGCTGGTCACGGGGCCCGGCGGCCGCGGCGCCGTCGCTGCCGCGGGCGACCGTGGTGGTCCCCACCGCGGCATCCCGCCCCCAGCAGCTGCGGCGCTGCGTCGAACAACTCACGGCGCTGGATTATCCGGACTATGAGGTGATCGTCGTCGACAACCGCCGGGACGGGGCACCGCTGATGCTCCCGGGCGTCCGCGTCGTCCGGGAATCCCGGCCCGGCATCTCCGCCGCGCGCAACCGGGGCCTGGCCGAGGCCGACGGCGAGATCATCGCCTTCACCGACGACGACGTGGCGGTCGACCGTCGCTGGCTGCGGGCCCTGAGCGAGCGGTTTGAGCGTGAGCCCGGGCTGGCCGCGGTGACCGGCCTGGTCGTTCCCGCAGAACTGGAGACTCCGGCCCAGATCTTCTTTGAGGAGTCGGGGAGCGGCCTGGACCGGGGCTACGCGCCGCTCACGTTCGAGCGCGCCGGACCATTCCGGATCCGCCGGCGCTCCTGGGAGGACGGCAGCGTCCGGGTTCACTCTCTGTACCAGACGGGGGAGCTGGGGCTCGGCTCAAACATGGCGTTTCGCACCGCCGCGCTCCGCGCCGCCGGCGGCTTTGACCTGGCCCTGGGCACCGGAACACCCACCCACGGAGGCGAGGACCTGGCCGCGCTCATGGAGCTGATCGCCGGTGGACACCCGGTCGGCTATGAGCCGAGCGCCATCGTCCACCACACCCACCGGGCCACGATCACCGACCTGGAGCGCCAGATCCACGGCTACGGAGTCGGCTTCACCGCCATGCTGACCGCCCTGGCGGTACGCAATCCGGGGCACGTCCTCGGCCTGGCGGCCGTGGTGCCGACCTGGCTGCGATCGCTGCGCCACCCGGCATCAGCCAAGCATGGCCGGCACGGCCAGGACTATCCGTCCGGTCTGCGGCGCCTGGAGCTGCGCGGCATGCTCGCCGGGCCCAGCGCCTACCTGCGCACCCGGCGGCTGCAGAGCAGGTGGACGGCATGACGGTCACGGCACCGAGGCCGCACCAGGACTTCCGGCCGATCAAGCTCGCCACCATCGATGTGGAACGCTGCCCTGAGCGAATCACCGGCGGCGACACCTACGATGGCGTGTGGGCGCTCGTCCGAGAGGCAGGGCGTCCCCGGGGGATGATTCAGCTGTCCTTCGAGGGCGAGAGCGTGGAACGAGGTCGGCTGCGCTCGGCCATCGCCGAGCTGCCGGCCGTCGGCGGCGGCCCGGCGGAGCCGACGCTCCCGGAGTCCGGCCGGCCCCTCATCTCGGTCGTGGTTCCGAGCATGCTGGAGCGCCTGGAGGGACTGCGCGCCTGCCTGCGCTCGTTGGCGGACCTTGATTACCCCAGCTACGAGGTCATCGTCGTCGACAACCGGCCGGCCGGCGCTCCGCCGGTGCCGCTGGAGGGGGCGACCGTAGTGCGGGAGACCCATCCCGGCATCTCGGCCGCTCGCAACCGCGGAATGGACGCGGCCCGGGGGGAGATCGTCGCCTTCACCGACGACGACGTGGTCGTGGACCCGGGGTGGCTGACGGCGATCGCCGACCGGCTGATGAGCCACCCGCAGGAAGCATGCGTCACCGGCCTGACCGTCCCCAGTGAGCTGGAGACGCCCGCGCAGCTGGCGCTGGAGCGCTACTACGGAGGCTTTGGGCTGCGCAGCTATGAGCCGATCACCCACCGGATGCGGACTCCGGTCCGGTCAGGTCTGCCGGTGCACTCGGCGAAGGTTGATGCCATCGGTGCCGATGGGCGCGTGCGGCGGTCGTTCTCGCTGTACGCCACGGGGAGCTTCGGTCACGGGGCCAACATGGCCATCCGAGCGAGGGAGCTGCGCGAGCTGGGTGGGTTCGACCTGACTCTCGGAGCCGGCACGCCGACGTGCGGGGGCGAGGACCTGGCGATGTTCGCCCGGTTGATCTGGCGCGGCCACAGCATCGGCTTTGAGCCGGCCGCGGTGGTTCATCACTGCCACCGGCGCGACGACGTCGGACTGCGCAGGCAGATCGAGGGCTACGGAATCGGCTGGGGGGCGATGCTGCTGGCGCTGGTGCGGGAGGACGCGCGGCACCTGGGTCCGATCCTGGCGACGTTGCCACGCGGTCTGCGAGCAATGACGGTCCGGTTCTGGGCGAAGCTGCGGGCGGGGCAGGCGGGGGACGCAGGGGGCGCGGCGGGAGCCGCGGCCGAGGCCGGGGGCGCGGCCTCGGCCGCAGCCCCGTCTGACCTGGCCCGGCTGGAGCTGCGCGGAATCGTGCTGAGCCCACTGCGGTACCTGCGCAGCCGGTCCGGGAGGACTCGATGAGACGGCTTCGCATCCGCCCGTCGCTGACCACCAACGCGTTCTCGCTCATGACCGCGACGATCGTCACCAACGCCTTCGGCCTCATCTTCTGGGCCGAGGCGGCGCGGCTCCGGTCGCCCTCGGTGGTTGGCCGCGCCGCCGCCACGGTGGCGGCTCTGACCCTGCTGGGGACCCTGGCTCAGCTTGACCTCGGCAGCGTGTTCGTCCGCCTGCTGCCCGGTGCCGGCCGCCTGGGGCGCCGCCTCATCACCCGCGGCTACGCAGCGGTCCTGGTGCTCGCCGTGGTGGCGGGCGCGCTGTATCTCGTCGGCGGCTTCGGCGCCAGCTTCCTCCCCTCTGGCTGGGCCGGGCGGGGTCTGTTCGTTCTGGCCGTCCCCATCCTGGCCATCTTCGCCCTCCAGGACCCGGTGCTCACCGCGTTGCGGCTCACGCCCTGGGTGCCGGTGGAGAACGTGTCGTTTGCCGTGACCAAGCTCGTCCTCCTGCCCGCCGCCGTGCTGCTGCCGACCGGCGACGGGATCGTCATCGCCTGGGTCGTCCCCGCCCTGGTGGCCGTGCTCGTGGTCAACGGCCTCATCTTCCGACGCGCTCTGCCCGGGCGCGACCAGGTGGACGGCGTGCTGCCCGGCCGGCGGCGCCTGGTCTCGTTCGTGGCCGGCGAGTATGCCGGCAACCTGTGTGCCACCGCGATGACGCAGCTCATGCCGCTGATCGTGGTCTGGCGACTGGGGGTGGCGAACGCTGCCTACTTCACCATCCCCTGGCTGATCTCCATGGGCATCTCGCTGATGCTGTGGAACATCGCATCGTCCTTTGTGGTGGAGGTGGCCAGCGGAACCGGTCAGTCCCAGGCGATGCTGCGCCGCAGCCTGACGCTCTGGGCGGGCGTGGGCCTCGCCGCTATGGCGGTGTGCGTGCTCGGCGCCGGCCCACTGCTGGCCGTCGCGGGCCCCGGATACGCCGCCCACGGCACCGAACTGCTGCGGCTCATCGGGCTGAGCGTCCCGTTCAGCGCGATCACTGCCGTCTATTGCACCCTGGTCTGGCTTGACCAGCGGGTGTGGACGCTCGCCGCTCTGCAGGCCGCGAGCGGCGTTGTCCTGCTCGGTCTCACCCTCATCCTCCTCCCCCGCCTCGGCCTCACCGCCGTCGGCTGGAGCAATCTCGTCGTCCAGGCGGCGATGGGATTGGCCGCCGCCGTTCTGATCGCCCAGCGGCTGCGCCGCGGACGACTC
This sequence comes from uncultured Solirubrobacteraceae bacterium, assembly GCA_963753235.1. Taxonomy (GTDB): domain Bacteria; phylum Actinomycetota; class Thermoleophilia; order Solirubrobacterales; family Solirubrobacteraceae; genus Palsa-465. The sequence goes on from CAVWBJ010000005.1 coordinate 672,414, forward strand.
CTGGCCGGCGTCTGACCGGCGTGTTCTGTCCCCCAACCCCCCACCTAACAATGACACCCACAGATACTCTGCTTCCCAGCGACGTGACCAAGCCCGCCCCGGAGGCCCCGGTCATGCCGGGCGTCCCCCCGCTGTCGCCCGAGTCGCTTGACAATCAGCTCGGCTACGTCGTCGGGTCGCTCCCAGACGATGCCCACCGTGCCCTGCGCTGGCTGCGTCGCGGCCACCTGGTCTCCAGCAGCCTGCTGCCGACCTTCATCCGCCGGTTTCTGCTCCAGCGCGGCGGCGTCACGATCGGCCGCTCGGTCTGCGGCCTGGAACGCGTCAACTTTCAGTCGTCGCACATCACCATCGGCGACGGGTGCGGAATCGGCGCCGAGTGCTACATCGAGGGCAACGGGCGGGTTGAGGTCGGCGCCAACTGCCTGCTCGGTCCCCAGGTCATGATCATCACGTCGATCCACCCCATCGGCCGGTCCGGAGAGGTGGCGCGGCCGAGCGAATACCGCGGGGTGACCATCGGCGAGGGCACCTGGCTGGGCTCCCGGGTCACGGTCATGCCCGGCGTCACCATCGGCCGCGGCGTGATTGTCGCCTCCGGCTCGGTGGTGACCAAGGACATCGAGGGACCCGGCGGGATCTACGGCGGCGTCCCGGCCAAGCGGATCAAGTGAGCGCGCTACCGGTCACGATGGCCGCGGATCGACCGCGGCTGACCGCCTGGGCCGGCGCTGCAGCCAGCATCATGTCCGGCGGGCTCCTGCTGGCCAACCCGGCGGCGCCCGCCACGCTGATCGGTGCGCTCGTGCTGGCGTGCGTGCCGGCCGGCGCCGGGGTCATGTGTTGGATCGACGCGGGTGACCCCGGGGCCCAGGCCGGACTCACCCTGGCCGTCAGCCTGGCCGTGTTTGGGCTGGCCAGCGCCGGCCTGATCTGGACGGCCCAGTGGCACCCGCCGGCGCTGATCGGACTGGCGGTCCTCAGCCTGCTGTCCTGCCTGGGCCGGCTGATCCTCAGGAGGACGCCATGACCAGCGCCGCGCCGCCGCGGACACCGGACGCCTCCGAGGCGGCCGCCGAGCTGACCACGGTCGCTGCGCGCGCCGCCGCGCTGGCCGCTCCGCCGCCGACGGCGTCCGGGCGGCTTGACCATCCGGGCGTGCCCATCGGCGTGGCCAGCCTGGGCATGGGCCTGTGGATCGCCGGCCTCTCCGCTCTGCGGGCGTCCCAGATCGGCATCTGGGGCCTGCTGGCCACCGCCAATGTCTGGTTTGTGGTGGGGCTGGGGCTCCTCGCCGTGAGCTTCCTCCTGGAGCTGCGCCGGCCCCGGCCGCGCGGATGGCTGCTGGGGGCGCAGCTGATCGCGCTGATCGTCGCGATTCATGGCACCGTGCCGCTCCTCTACCACGCTCCGGAGTACGCCTGGGTCTACAAGCATCTGGGGGTGGCGGCCAGCCTGGGCCAGGCCGGCCGGGTGACCCAGCCCAACGACATCTACCAGGAGTGGCCGGTCCTGTTCTCCGCAGTGGCCGCGCTCAGCTCCCTGGCTCACGTCTCCTCGGCGTCGCTGGCCGTCTGGGCCCCGCTCGCCTTCGAGCTTGCCGACGCGCTGCTCCTGCTCGCCATCTTCCGGCTGCTCGCCCGGGACCGTCGCCTCCCCTGGCTGGCGATCCTGCTGTACGAGGGCCTGATCAGCTGGGTCGGCCAGGATTATCTGTCTCCCCAGGCGTTCGGCTACCTGCTGTGGCTGGCGGCGGCCTTCATCATTCTGCGCTGGCTGCGGGCGCCGGTCGCCGCCGGCGGGGGACTACTCGCCCGGCTGCGGTCGCCGCTGCTCGTCTGGCTGGACGAGCCGCCCCGCACGACCCGCGCCGGACGCGCGGTGGCCGTGGGGCTGGTCTGCGTCATCTATCTGGCGATCGTGGCCGCTCATCAACTCACCCCGTACATCGTTCTGGCTGAGGTGGGGACCCTGACCGTGCTCGGCCTGGTGCGGCCGCGCTGGCTGGTGGTCGCTCTGGCGGTGATCGCCGGGGGCTATCTGATCCCCCGCTACGGGCTGATCGAGAGCAACTTCGGCGGCCTGTTCAGTGGTGGCAACCCCATCCAGAATGCCTCCGGGACCCAGGGTACCTACCACGTGGGCGCCGAGGCGACCACAGCCCAGATTGTGCGGGCGCTGGCCGCCGCCATGTGGGGCGGGTCCCTCTGGGCCATCATCCGCAGGCGGCGCACCCTGGGCCGGGTGGTCATCCCCGGCGCGCTCGCCTTCACCCCGTTCGTGGTACTGGGCGTGCAGAGTTATGGCGGCGAGGCCATCTACCGCGTGTACATGTTCTCGGCGCCCTGGTGCGCCCTCCTCCTGGCCGGGATGCTGGGGGATCTCCGCTTCCCGCGGCGACTCCCGCTGCGCTGGCCGCTGACCGCGGCGGTCTGCCTGACGGTGCTGTTCGCCGGACTGCAGGGCCTGTGGGGACCGGCGGCCGTCGACGGATTCACCCCCGCCGAGCTCACCGCCAGCCACTGGATGTACAGCCACCTCGCGCCGGGATCGACGGTGGTGTTCCCGGATGAGAACTTCCCCGCCTACGAGGCGGCCGACGCCCTCAACTACCAGGCCGAAATCATGCCGGCCGATCCTCAGGTCGGAGCCTCCTGGATGAACGAGGGCAACGTCCAGGAGGTGGAGCAGTGGATGAGCGATCTGGGCTCACCCACCGTCTACGTCGTGGTCAGCCGCAGCATGGGCTGGAGCGCCCGGTACTTCGGGGCTCCGCGCGGCTACCCGCAGCTGGTGCGGATGATTCCGACGAGGCTCCGGGGCTCGGCGGTCTACCACGACGCCGACACCACCATCTACCAGGTCAACCTGGGCTGATGGCCGCCCGCCGCCTCTCAGAGGAGATCCGCTACCTGCGGATGGGGCTGGGACTGACGCGCCTCGGGGCTGACCTGCGGTCACGACTCCTGCTGGCCGCGCTGAGCCTGCCGGGGGTGGACGCCTACCAGGCGCGGCCGGGGGCCGCTCCGGTCACGGTACGCCTCCGGCTCAAGCAGCAGACGTTCACAGTCGGGCTGCAGAACCGCACGGATCTGGACGTGCTGCATGAGATCGGCATGGACGACGAGTACGGTGCCGCCGACGCCGTGGCGGCCGACACCATCGTCGACCTGGGGGCGCACATCGGTCTGGGCACGTTGCGTCTGCTCGCCGGGCACCCGGGCGCGCGGGTGATCGCGGTCGAGGCCGATCCCTGGCTGGCCCAGCGCCTCCGGGCCAATGTCTGCGGGCTGCCCGTGACGGTGGTCCAGGCCGCGATCGGAGCCACGGACGGCGAGCGGACCTTCTTTCGCAGCGAGGGCGGGAGCTGGGCGAACTCGGTGGCCCGGGTCAGCCCGGACCAGGTGGAGGTGACCGTTCCGTCGATGACGCTGACGCATCTTCGGGAGACATATGGAATCGATCAGATCGATCTGCTCAAGATCGACGTCGAGGGCGCCGAATGGGAACTGCTGGCGGATGGCCTACCGGACGGCATTGGCGCGCTGATGGCGGAGTTCCATATCCGGGACGGGCGGCCCCCCCATGAGCTCATGGCGGCCCTGTCGTCGGCGCTGGCGCCGACGGTGGTCCGCGAGACCGAAGACCAGCTGGTGTTCTTCGCCCGGACCGAGCGAGAGACCGCCGGCACCATGACCACCATCTGATGAGGGAAGGACCCCCATGATCAACGGACATCAGGCCGCGCCGGTCACCACCGACCCAGGATCGACTCCGGCGGATGCGATCTCCGCCAGCGTCGTCATCGCCTGCCACACCGAGAAGCGGTTCGGGCAGCTGCTGGTGGCGATCGACTCGGCCCTGAGCCAGATCCCGGCTCCGCTGGAGGTCATCGTTGCCGTCGATCACAACCAGAACCTGTGCGCTCGGCTGCGCGCGGAGGTGCCCGGCGTCACCGTCGTCGACCACCGCGGCGAGCCCGGTGCATCCGGGACGCGGAACGCCGGGGCAGCGTGGGCGCGCGGCAGCGTGCTCGTCTTCCTGGACGATGACACCCGCGCCCATCCCGGCTGGCTGGCGGATCTGCTGGCTCCGTTCGCCGACGAGCACGTGGTGGGCACCGGCGGCCGCACGGACGCCGCCTGGCAGACGGGCCGCCCGGGGTGGTTTCCCGCCGAATTCGGTTGGGTGATCGGCGCCTCATACGCCGGGCTTCCCACCACGGTGGCGCGGGTGCGCAACGTGTGGAGCGAGAACATGGCGGTGCGGCGCGAGGCGTTTGCGACCGTGGCCGGCTTTCGGGCCGGCTTCGGCAAGCTCGGCAACGTCTCCCGCCCGGAGGACACCGATCTGTGCATTCGGGTGGGGGCTCTGCCCGGAGGCCGGCGGTGGCTGTATGTGCCGACCGCGGTCATCGACCACGCGGTTCCGGCCGACCGCTCCACCTTCTCCTTCTTCCTGAAGCGCTGCTATTGGGAGGGCGCCGGCAAGGCCGAGCTGTCCGATCATCTGGGCGACGAACGGGATCTCGGCGACGAGCGCGCCTACCTGACCCGCACGCTGCCGCTGGCGTTTCTGCGGGCCCTGGGCCACGGGCGGATCCGGCGGGCGTCGGCGATCGTCGCCGGCGTGGCCTGTGCCGGCTTCGGCGCGGCGGCCGCCGTCGTCCGCCGGCTGGTCCCGCGGCGCCCGGTTCGCTGACGGCCCGCGTCGATTCTGCGTCCAGTCGGGGGCCGGCGTGAGGTCGTACGTCCGTCCAGAAATCGCCGATCGGAGCGCCGGGAGCTGACGATCGGCCGATGCGTTATGGGTGAAGGGGCGCTCACCAGCTCGGCTGATTCTGCTGTCGCTGCTCCTCTTGGCGGTCCTGAACGGCCCCGCCCCGGCCCGTGCGGCCGGCCGGCACCCGGGCACCCCCTCCCGGATGTCGGCCGGCCGAACCGCCCACCGCAGTGGCTCGGCACGCCGCGCTCGCGCCCGGGGTCCCCACCGCCGGCCCCGCCGGCACCGGACGCGGAAGCTGATTGCCTACGCCGCCAAGACACCGCACCGGCGTCACCGGCCGCGTGCGGGTTCATCGGCGACGAGCTCCGGCGCCACGGCGCGGACTGCGGCGTCAACGGCCGTCAGCACCACCCCGGCTGCCGCCCCGTCGTCGCCCGCCGCTTCCGCGCTGGCGGCCGGGCCCGGCCCGTCCGGGGTTCCGATGCCGGTGGGCGACCTGCCCGGCTGGCATCAGGTGCTCGCCGATGACTTCACCGAGTCCCAGCTGGATCCGAACGTGTGGCAGACCTACTGGGGTCAGCCCGGCGGCGATCCCGGCGGCTGGTTTGACCCGTCCCACGTCTCCCTGTCGAACGGCAACCTCGTGATCAGCGCGTACCAGGACCCGGCCGACGGCGGCAAGTGGGCCACCGGCGGGGTCTCGAGCAGCCCCGGCCTGTCGCAGACCTACGGCAAGTACGAGGTCCGGTTCCGCTTCGACTCCGGGGTGGGCATCGCCCATGCCATCCTGCTCTGGCCCACCGACAACTCCTGGCCCCCGGAGATCGACTTCAGCGAGGACAACGGCGCCAACCGCCAGACCGACTACGCCACCATGCACTACGGGGCGAACAACACCATGGTCGGACGTCAGCTGTCGGTCGATCTCACCCAGTGGCACACGCTCGGTGTGGAATGGACCCCGGGCAACCTGGTGTACACCATCGACGGCCGGGTGTGGGCGGCGGTCAGCAGCGCCAACGTCCCTGCCACGCCGATGGCGCTGGACATCCAGACGCAGGCGTGGGCCTGCGGGACATCCACCTGGGAGCAGTGTCCCACCGCATCGACCCCGTCGCACGTCAACCTGTACGTCGACTGGGCCGTCGCCTACGCCCGGGCCTGACCTCAGCCGGCGGAGCGACGGACGCCGCGGGCCCCGCCTCGGCGGTCGTGCCGTTCCCGGCGCCGCCGTTCCCGTTCGGCTTCGCTCTGCGGGGGCGGCTCATCCACCGCCTTGAGGCTCCGCGCCCCGGGACGCGAGATGTTGAGCAGGACGCCCACCGACGCCAGCATGATGCACAGGTTGGTGGGCGCGTAGGAGATGAACGGCAGCGGGACCCCGGTCAGGGGCGCCAGGCCCAGCACCACGAAGATGTTGAGGATGCCCTGGCACAGGATCAGCGAGGTCAGGCCGGTGGCCAGCAGCTTGGCGTAGCGCCCGGCGGCGCGGCGGGCCGTGCGCAGTCCGGCGTAGGCGATCATCCCGTACAGGCAGACGACGCCGGTGATGCCCAGGACGCCCAGTTCCTCTCCGATGACCGCCAGGATGAAGTCGGTCTGTGCCTCCGGCAGGTAATAGATCTTCTGGACCGACTTGCCCAACCCCACCCCCAGCAGACCGCCGGAGCCCAGCGCGATCTGGCCTTGGACCGCCTGAAACCCGGCGGTCGACTTCGAGGCCCACGGGTTGATGAACGAGGTGAGGCGGGCTCGCTGGTAGGGCTGCAGGGCGGCCATGATCAGGATGCCGGCGATGGCAATGGCGGCCAGCGCCGCCAGGTAGCGCAACGGCATCCCCGCTGCCAGCAGGAGCGTGACCACGGTAAACGCAATGACCAGGGCCGTTCCCAGGTCCGGCTCGGCCACGATCAACAGGCACGCCGGCCCCGCCACCAGCGCAATCGGCGCCATCGCCAGCCGGAAGTCGCGCATGCTCCGTCCCGGGCGCCCGCGCGCACCGGCGCCGTCGAATCGCTTCGGATGATCCGCCAGGTAGCGGGCGACGTACAGCACGAGCGCGATCTTCATGATCTCGGAGGGCTGGAACTGGATCGGTCCGGCCGAGAACCAGCGCCGGGCCCCGTTCACGTTCACCCCGAAGCCGGGGAGCATGACGAGCAGGAGCAGGGCGAACGACCCCAGCAACATGAGCCGGAGGAGGCGCTCGTTGAGCATGGACAGCCCGCGGCGCTCCAGGACGTACATCGCGGCCAGCCCGAGCGCACCAAAGGCCAGGTAGCGGATGAACTCGCCGGTGCCGTAGCCGCCTCGGGAGGCGAGCACGCCCAGCGGCGACGAGGCGCTATAGACCATGACGGCGCCGAAGGCCAGCAGGCAGAGCGTGGCGGTGGTGAGGATCCGGTGCTCGATGGGTGGTGCAACCCGGCGCGCGGCCGGCCGGCGCCGCCCTCCGCGGCCGGACTTGGCGCCGCCGCGTCCGCGGCGGTCGGCCGATGTCGCTGAGGCCGCCACCTAGAGCCCCTTCACCAGCTCACGGAAGCGATCCCCGCGGGCCTCAAAATCACGAAACTGGTCAAAGCTGGCACAGGCCGGCGATAGCAGGACCGTCTCCTCGGGGCGAGCCGCGGCCGCGGCGTTCGCCAGCGCCGTCTCCAGGTCACCGCAATCATGCAGGGTCACCCCGGTGCAGGACAGCGCGGCCGAGAGCCGATCGGCATCACGGCCGATCAGATAGACCGCACGGCACCGGGCCGCCACCAGCGGGGCCAGCGGCGAGAAGTCCTGGTTCTTGCCCAGGCCTCCGGCGATCAGGTGGACTCCGCCGGGATAGCTGCGCAGAGCCACCAAGGTGCTGGCGACGTTCGTCGCCTTGGAGTCGTTGACGAAGGCCACGCCGGCCCTGCTGGTGATCAGCTCCAGGCGGTGGGGCACACCCCGGAAGCTCTTGATCCCGGCGACAACCGCCTCTCGGTCCACCCCCCGCGCCAGGCACGCCGCAGCGGCTGCCATGGCGTTGGCGCGATTGTGCTCCCCGGGCAGTGAGATCTCACTCGTGGCCAGCAGCGGCTCCTCGTCCCACCACAGATAACCAGAGCGCTCGGACAGCTCCGCCCCCGGGCCCGCGCCGAACGGAACCCGGCGGGCGCATCCGCCGAGATCCTCGACCTCCAGGTCGACGGGCGAGACGGCGACGTCATCGTTGCCCTGGTGGGCGAAGATGCGCAGCTTGGCGGCAACGTACTCGCCGTACGTGCCGTGGCGATCAAGGTGATCCGGGGCCAGATTGAGGAGCACGGCTGCCTCCGGGGCAAAGGCCAGGGTGTCCTCCAACTGAAAGGACGACGCCTCGCAGACCACGGTCGCATCCCCGGGGGTGGCGTCGACCAGCGAGGTGACCGCAGTGCCGACATTCCCCGCGACGGCGACCGGCCGGCCCGCCTCGCGATGGATGTGGCCGATCCATTCGGTCGTCGTCGTCTTGCCGTTGGTGCCCGTCACCGCGATGAACTCGTTGGTGAGCAGGCGCCACCCCAGCTCCAGCTCGCCGAGCACCGGCAGGCCGCGGGCGCGCGCCGCCGCCACGACGGGGGCGTGCTGGGGGACGCCGGGGCTCTTGATGAGCGTCCCGGCGCGGGCGGCAAGGGCGTCGCCTGACGCATCAAGGTGGGTTTCGACGCCGGCGGCGGAAAGCCTTTCGGCGGCCTCGTCCAGGGCCGGGGTGCCGGCTGGCCCGGAATCAATGCCGATCACCTCCTCTCCCCGGGCCTTGAGGAGGAGAGCGGCCGCCACTCCGGACCGGGCCAGGCCGACGACGAGATACGGGCCTCCGGGAAGCGGCGGCCGCGGTTTGGAGGCGCCGGCCGGGGGCATGAGCTAGCCGCCGCGGACGCTGAGCTGGTACACGACGAAGCCGATGGCTCCGCAGGCGGCGGCCACAATCCAAAAGCGCAGGATGATCTTCGTCTCCGACCACGCCTGGAGCTCAAAGTGGTGATGGATGGGAGCCATCAGGAACACCCGCTTGCGGAACACCTGAAACGAGAACACCTGAATGACGACCGACAGCACCTCGATGACGAAGATCCCGCCGAGCAGGAGGAGGAGCACCTCGGTATCGGTCATCACCGCCAGCCCGGCGATGGCACCGCCTAACCCCAGCGATCCGGTGTCACCCATGAAGATGCTGGCCGGGAAGCTGTTGAACCAGAGAAAGCCGATGCAGCCACCAACCAGGCAGCCGGCCAGCAGAGCCAGGTCCCGCTGACCGATGATGAACGTGATCCCCAGGTAGGCGAGCAGGACGATGGCCGCACAGCCGGCGGCCAGCCCGTCCAGTCCGTCGGTGAAGTTGACGGCGGTGGTGGTGCCGGCAACCACCAGGTAGATGAACACCGGGAACAGCGGTCCCAGGTCGACCGAGGTGTCGATGAATCGGAGCTTGACGGTGGAGCTCACCCCCGCCTTCTGGGTGGCGATCCACCACAGAGCGACCGAGATGAGGATGGTGAGCACCAGCTTGGTCCGGGCCCGGAGGCCGAGCGAGCGGCGCTTGATGATCTTGGTGTAGTCGTCGAGGAAGCCGATGAGCGCACAGGCGATGGCGGCCACAAACACGCCGATCGACGGCCAGTCGCGCTTGGACAGCAGGACGTAGGGGACGGCGATCGCCAGGAAGATGATGATCCCGCCCATGGTCGGGGTGCCCGCCTTGGTCTGGTGGCCCCGCGGCCCCTCCTCCCGGATGTTCTGGCCGAACGAGCGCCGACGCAGGAAGGCGATGAACTTGGGGCTGAGGAACAGGCACATCAGCAGCGAAGCCGTGGCCGCGATGAGGATCCGTCCCGAGGAGGCGTTGGTCACGAGTCGTCCTGGGCGCCGAGGGCTGCGCAGACCAGCTCAAGTCCCACGCCCCGGGACCCCTTGACCAGCACGACGTCCCCGGGCTGCAGCAGCTCCGGGACCAGGGCGGCCGCCTCGCCGGCGTCGGCGACCGCGTGGGCCTCGCCGCCGAACTCCTCCGCGGCGGCCGCCGCCAGCGGCCCGACCGTCACCAGTAGGTCGACATCGGTGGCCTCGGCCTGCTCGCCAAGTGTGCTGTGGTAGGCGCGCTCCTGGGGGCCGAGCTCCAGCATGTCGCCGAGCACAGCCACGCGCCGCACGCCGTTCTGGCCGGCGGTGGTCGCCTGAAGGTCCCTGAGGGCGGCAAGCATCGACATCGGGTTCGCGTTGTAGCAGTCGTCGATGACCAGTACGCCGCCGGGCAGCGTTATCCGCTGTCCCCGGCCGGGCGACAGGTTGAGCTCGATGCGGCCGCTCGGGGTGACGCCAATCGTCCTGGCGGCCGCGACGGCGGCCAACAGGTTGGAGCGCAGATGTGCCTGCGTGAACGGCACTTCCAGGATGATCGACTCGCCGTGCATCTCAATCTCAACCTGACGGTCAGACTGGCGTCCCAGGCGCACGTCTCCGGTGGGGCCGAATGTGACTGTGGTCACGTCGCTTCTGAGGTGGGGCGCAAGGAGCTCCTCCTGCGCCGGGATGATGGCGGTCCCGCCCGGTGGAAGGGCCCGGATCAGCTCCGCCTTGGCTGCGGCGATCGCCTCCATGCTTCCGAGGAGCTCCAGGTGCACCGGGCCGATACTGACGATGACCCCCACATCGGGCTCGGCGATCTCGGCCAGCTCGGCGATCTGGCCGGGCCCCCGCATGCCCATCTCCAGGACGAGGACCTGGGTCTCAGCCGGCGCGTTGAGGATTTCCAGCGGGAGTCCGATCTCGGTGTTGAAGTTGGCCCGGGACGCGACCGTACGGCGATGGGGGGCCAGCAGCGCCAGAAGCAGGTCCTTGGTCGACGTCTTGCCGGTGGAGCCGGTGATGCCAACCACATCCGCGCGCAGTTCCCGTCGCCACGCTCTGGCCAGCCGCTGGAGCGCGGCCAGAGGATCCGCGGCGGCCAGGACCGAACCGGTGCCCGCAATGGCGGCGTGCTCGGCGTGCTCCGGAGCGACGAGCACCCCCCAGGCGCCCCGGCCCAGAGCGGCCGATGCGAACGTACCTCCGTCGGCGTTCTCGCCGCGCAGTCCGACGAACAGGGCGCCGTCGCCAGCTACACGGGAGTCCAGGGTGGCGCTGGACGGGCCGCCGCCGCCTGGAGGAGCCGCGACGAGACGCGCGCCGGACGCGGCAGCAACCTGCTCAGGAGTCCAATGCTTCATTTTGCGGGGGGGTTCAGGCGCTGACCGGCCTGCCCCGCAGGATCTCACGGGCGACGGTCACATCGTCGAACGGGATCTTGCGACCGTTCTCAAACTCCTGTCCCTGCTCATGGCCCTTGCCGGCGATGACGACGATGTCACCCGGCTCCGCGGCCTCGATGGCGCTGGCGATGGCGCGTTGGCGATCCGGGTCGTGAAGGACCTCGCGGCCGGAGCCGCTGAGGATCTCCTCGATGATCGCCTCGGGATCCTCGGAGCGCGGGTTGTCAGAGGTCACAATCACCCGGTCAGCGAGCCGGGCGGCGATCTCGCCCATGAGCGGCCGCTTGCCCCGGTCCCGGTCGCCGCCGCAGCCAAACACCACGTGGACCCGATTGTCGGTGAGCGGCCGGGCCGCCTTGAGCACGTTTTCCAGCGAGTCCGGGGTGTGGGCGTAGTCGACGATCACCGCAAACGGCTGGCCCTCGTCGACGGTCTCGAAGCGCCCGGGCACCTGGCCGGCGGTGGCGATCGCCTGCTGGCAGACGTCGCGGCGGGTACGCCGAGCGCTCGGGCGGCCGCGAACGCTCCGAGGACGTTGTAGACGTTGAACTCCCCCCGGAGCGGCGAGCGCAGCTGGAGCGGGCCCTCCGGCGTCTCGGCGGTGAACGTGGACCCGTTCAGCTGCGTTGTGACGTCGATTGCGCGATAGGTCGCCGGCGTGTGAACGGCGAACGTGACCGGGTCCGGGACCTCCTCGGCCAGCCGGCGACCGTACGGGTCATCGACGTTGATGACCGAGGCCCGGGGCTTGAGGTCGACGAACAGCTTCCGCTTGGCCTGGAAGTAGTCCTCCATGGTGGGATGGAAGTCCAGGTGATCCTGGGTCAGGTTGGTGAAGATGGCGGCGGCGAAGTGGATGGCGTCGGCGCGGTGCAGGGCGAGCGCGTGCGAGGAGACCTCCATCACGCAGGCCTGGTCGCCGGCGTCGAGCATCTCCCTGAAGGTCCGCTGGAGGTCGATCGCCTCCGGGGTGGTGCGCTGGACCTCGTGCTCCTGGCCGCCGATGATGCTCTTGACCGTTCCGAGGAGGCCGGTCTGGCGGCCGTCGGCCTCCAGCAGGGCCCGCATGAGAAACGCGGTCGTCGTCTTGCCGTTGGTGCCGGTGATTCCGACGGTCTGAAGGGACTCGGTCGGATCGCCGTAGAACGCCGCTGCAGCCGACGGCATCGCTCTGCGGACCGATTCCACCTGCACCTCCGGGACGCCGAGGCCCAGCGGACGCTCGACCACCAGCGCGGCAGCTCCGCGCGCGCACGGCATCCGCGGCGAACTCGTGACCGTCGCGGCGTGAACCCGGCACGCAGAAGAACAGCGCGCCCGGCGTCACCAGGCGGTTGTCGTAGACGAGATCGGCGATTTCGAGTCGCCTCTGGCTGGCGTCGCGGCATCAGACGGTCAGTCGCATGGCTGATGAGCAGTCTATGCGCGACGGGCTACCTGGTGCGGGTCCGCCGGACGGACCCTCGCCGGGCGTATGGTCAGCTGAAGGGCGACACGCTGCACGAGCTGGCGAAACGCGGCGAGCGAGGAGACCGAGGAGTTGATTCGCCAGTCAGTCTCCTTGATCCGCTGAAACCAGATCAAGCGCCCGCATGCGTGGAAATCTGATGCGCAGGCTGGGCCGATTGCCTCGATCCAGCGCGCTTTGCTGCCTGCTCCTTCGACAGAAGAGGTCTCTGCGATCATCATTGGCTTCTCGGTGAGCCGGGCCATGATGGAGTAGGACGGACCGAAGATCTGGGAGAAGCTCATCCACGGGACATGGTCCAAGGTAGGCATAGTTGTAGCCGTCGAGCCCGACCCAATCGACCCAGCGGTCCCCGGGGTAGAACGGCGTGAACGGACATCGTCCGAGCGCAATACACGTTCGGGGACCAGACCCACCGCGACGTTCGTCACCCCGTGGTGGCGGAAACCCACACGACGTGGCGCCACGCCGCAACGAACGCGCTCGGTGTATCTCCGGGATGTCCCGGGCCGAACAGGGAATCCGGAAGATTCATCTCATGGGCGAAGCGGATGAAGATGGGGCCGCTTCCACCGTCTTGCGGCAATGCCGCTCGAACGAGGTAGCGGTCGTCTCCGCCCCTCGCGATGCGGGCCAACGGGATGCCGGTCGAGGGCTCGGCTCGGATCCCATGTGATCATCGGCACCGCTCCATGCGCGACGATCGCGCAAGCTGCGACGGTAATAGAGCGGCTCAGACCAACCTGATAGAGCATCACGATCCTCGGCCGCGACCCCGCCAAGCCTGCGAAGGTGGAGAGCGCTGCCGCCTCTGAATGGCCCGCCGTAGCCACGCCGAGGGCCACGCCGGGGCCTGAGGCCAGCGCGGCAAAGGCGGATTTCACCGTGGCGGATCCGCCGGGCCGGCCGCTCGCGCGTGTTGACGCCGAACCGACAGTGAGCGCGGAGACGATGACGGCCGCGCTGACGAGAGCGCCCACTCCTACGAGGAGCGCGATGAGCAACCAGCTCCGCCTCCCAGTGAACGGCGGCCGGTGAAACCAGCGAAAGCTGGCACGTAGCTCAGGATGCCGAATCGTGTCGCGCGCCCAGGAGGTCGGGCGGTTTGGATCTTGAGCACCAACTTCCGCTGACCGCTTGATGGGTCTTCATCGAGGATCTCTGCCTCAGATGAAGAGTATTCCTCTTCGACCTAGTCCTGCCCGCGCCTTCCCCTAATGATGAAGGTGTGCGCATTCTCTCCCGCTGAAGGGAGCGCTTGGCTCGGATGGCATCACTCCGGCTGGCGAAGGAGTCCGCGGCGCCGTAACTCCGAAAGGACACACTGGACCCCCTGGGCCGCATCGATGGGAGGAAGACGGAGATCCGGGTCTTCAGGCGGTTCGTATGGATCGTCAACGCCGGTGAGACCTTGTAGCTCTCCGGCTCGGGCACAAGCATAAAGACCCTTGGGATTCCGCCGCTCGCACTCGATGAG
>CAVWBJ010000006.1:0-677778 GCA_963753235.1 uncultured Solirubrobacteraceae bacterium
GACGGTCAAGCGCCACGAATACACACCGACCCGCGACGCGATCCTCGCCGCGGACGCGCGCCGCCGGAACGGTGGCCGGCTGACGCGGCTGATGCCGACCCGCGGGCAGATCGAGACGATCTGCGCTGGCAACTGGAGCGCCGCCCTGCGCTTGGCCGGGCTGGAGCACGAACCCGCGAGCCGGTCACCGACCGCCGCCGGGGTGCGGTCCTGCCCACTGCAACTGTCCGCAGCCCAGGCGATCGTCGTGTTCGCCGCAGTCAACGGCTTTCTCCCTCAGTCCCTGTCCTGGGCCAGTTCGCCGCTGTCTGCGGGTTCGCGCTGGCCGAGACCATGACAACTGGCCGGCCGAGGTCGCCGAAGAAGCCGGGGCAGGGGCTGCTCCGTGCTGGACTCGCCGTCAGCAGGCGAGCACCCCAACCGCCGCGGTGGCGCCGGCCGCCGCACGGTCTGGAGCTACCCCGAGGGCGGGGTCCCGGCGCTCCCCGCGCCCCGCGCCGCTGGCCCGGTCGTCGCCCATCGACCTTCTGCGAGCTCGCGCTGCGCGTCTGGGATCTCCGCACGCCGGCGCGCGCCCGGCGCAACGTCGAGAGCTACCAAGGCTGGCGCGCCGGAACCGGCTGGCCGTCCTCCAACGCCCTGCAGCGCAACGGCGGATTCACAGCCCTGCGCGCCACTGCCCAGGCGGGCAACGCCGCTGCCCTTGGCGCCGGCGCGGACCCACAGAGTCTCGCCGACAAGCACTGAGCCGCTCAGGCCGCCGAGCTGCTCGCGCTGCCCGAGCACGCCGACCCGCTCGCCTCGTGGGACGTGGACACGGCGATCGCCGCCATCCAGAGAGAGCGACCGCAAGATCCTGGTGGAGGAGCCTGCGCCGGCGGGGCCCCCCGCGAGCAAGCGGCAGGTCACCCTGCGCCGGCCTCGTCGCCGCTGGGCTGCTCGACCAAGACGAGACCATCATCTCCATCTACGGCGGCACGCGCCACGAAGCCACCTTCGACGAGCGCGGGATCATCACCGTCCCCGGCCTGGGGGAAGGGCACGCCCTCTCCGACGCCGCCAAGCTCGTGGTCGGGAGCCCCCGAGGTGGCTCGCGCGGGAGTTCGGCGCGTCGACCGGGACGGCGAGCTCTTGTCCTGCTCGACGCCGTCCGCGCAGGTGCTGGCGCGGCCGGGCTAGCTGATGTTGACCGAGCGACGGGCCCAGGCGACGCAGCGGCCGTCTTTGACGATGTAGCACTCGACCCAATGCGCACCGCTATACGCGGTCGATTCTTCACGGAGAGCTCCGCCCCGACTGATCTCGCCGCGGAGCGCGCCCGCCTGGTCAGCTTCGGCGCCGGTGTTCCGGACCTTCCAGTAGACCGTGTACGGCTCGGGAACGGTGCAGGCCTCGATCTCGGAACTGGATCGTTCGCCGCTTTCCGACCTTGTTGCCCTGCTGAGACAGCCAGTAGTGCCGGAAGCCCTCCTTCCGCTTGACCCACCCGTCCATCGCACCTCGTGGCGAGTCGACACGAACGGGATGCCGTAGTCGCGGTCCAAGAACCGCTCGGTCACCGGCAGGGCTCTGCCCTCGGAGAGGACGATCGCTCCGCGGGACGCCGCCTTGGTCGTCGCCGGCGCCTTGAAGGTCGGGCCGAAGATCGCTTGCCAGGCCTCGACGCTTGCGTCAATGCCGTCTCGTCGAACGCCTCGTCCACCTTGACTCGCAGCGAGTGGCACCTGGCGCGGAAGAGGGTATAGCCCTCCTGATCCCAACGCTGGTCGAAGCGGTCGCCGGTTCCGCCGGGATCGATGATCGGCGGGAGGTTCGGTCTCTGCTGCAGGTAGTCGTCGAGGTCGTCGACCACGGTCTTTAGCGTCGTCGGGACGTCGGAGTAGCAGCCCGGCGCGAACAGCTTCCGGGTCTCGCTGATCCGTTCCCCGACGAGCGTAGTCAGGATCACCGACTTCGGGTTGCCGAACCAGGTGGTGTCCCTCACGAACTTGAGCAGGCGGATGACCTTGATCAGATACCCGCCGGTGATGCGGTGCTGATCCTTCAGCCAGCCGGTGAACCCCTTCGGGTCGGTGAACTCGAACTGGTTCGTCTTGTTGTTCGTGATCCAGCCGCCGCCGTCGCGCTCGATGTACGGGACGAGATCGACGTGGAACTCGTCCGCGTAGTCGATGTAGACGCAGCGAGTCCGGCGATGCCGCATGTCCTTGTAGATCGAGCTGCGTCCGAGCGCGGTGTACAGCTTCCCGACGAACTCGCTCGGGGCCCAGTCCGGCACCGGTTCGAGGTGGACAAGGATGTCCGCGTCGAAGGTGCCCGTATCCGACTGGGGGCGGATGATCGTCCTCTGAGCGAAGCTGCCTTGCGGGATCGTCGTCTTCAGCAGTGAGCCAAACACCTCGTCGGCCTTGAGGAAGTTGGTGATCGCGGTCGACCTGGTGTCGAGCAGATCCATCCGGGACGGGTTGAGGTTGACGGTGTTCTCGAGGAAGGCGTCGAAGTACTTGACGAGCTTCACGCGTTGATCTCCAGGGCGAACTCGAACGGAGCTGCCGAGCTCGACTCGGTCGTATATCCGGACGGGAGGCTGCGCGCCGCGCATGAGACCGCGGCCGAGTGTGACCGCCGCCGTCGCGGGTACCGCCGGGAAGCACGTGGATTGCGTTCGGCTTCGGGCGGGCGGACTCGATCTCGCCCAGGCAGTCGTGGTACCCGCGGGCGAAGTTGTCCAGGGACGCTCGAGCGCGAACGATGTCGCGGCTCGGTGGCTGCTCGCGCGGCGCGATCGACCACACCGTCGCATCGGCGAGCTCGGCCGGGAGATCCTGCAAGCGACAGCGTGGCGCTCAGCCCGATGATCAGAGCGACCTGATCATCGTCGCCATCGCGCAGACGCTCGTGGGCGAACGTGATCGGTTCAGCTTCCCGATCCCAACCCCAGCCCTCGTCGCCGCCGCGTTGCTTCTGGAACAGCTCGACCGGCACCTTGTCGTCCAGTTGCTCTCCGACACACGCGAGCAGCGGGATCCGGCGCGAGGCAGAGGACCGACAGGTGCCGGACCTGGCCGCGGGCGACCGCGTCCCGCAGGCGCGCCAAGCTGCTCGATGATGCGCTCACGCCCGGCCTTCCAGTAGATCGCCGGAGTTCGCCGACGCGAGCTGTCGCAGATCGAGCTCGAAATCCCTCCGAAATAGCCCCAGCCGAACGGGGGTACCGGCGGCCGGCGGCGAGAACGGCTCTGGCAGCAATCTGCTCCGAGAGCTCGACAGCGGCTCCGCGGATGTCGCCGATGACGCGCAGCACGACGGTCTCGGCGTCCTCGCCCAGGCCCGTCAGGTAGCGGATCCGATCCTCGTGGAGCTTCTTCTGCTCGCGCAGGTATTCGACGGTAAACGTGCCGCTGTTCAGCTTCGCGTCGATCGATGGGTGGCATGTCCCGCAGAGCAGCAAGAGGTTGTCGGCGTCGTTGCGCCGCTCGCCGGTCCAGCGGGTCTCAGCCCACGCAGCGACCAGCGCTCTGCTTGTGGCCCACGTTGTGGGCCAGTTCGCCGAGGTTGATCGGCTCCTCGTCGACGGGTCCTCGAGCAGATACCTGTTACACAGCTCACAGCGCCCACCGGCGCGAACCCACAGCAGCCGCTGCTGGTCTTGCGGGATGTGGCGCGAGATGGAGGTGACGGACGCCGACTTGGGCACGAAGACCAGAGCTGCCGGCGGGCTGCCCGACGGGAACACGCGTTTCTATCCGCACTTTGCGGTCGGCCTCCAGATTCGGCTGCGCGGAGCTGGCGGCCATCATCGAGTCCTTCCAGGTCCGCCTCATGGACGACTGGCCCGAAGGTCGCACCTGGCCTTCAGGTTCGGAACCCGGAGGTGCCCGCGCGGCTGGCGTGCTGTTGTATCTCGATCACAGGCGCAGTCTCGGGCCGCGTCGCCCTGCTGTGACGGAGGCTCGCGGACCGGTCGGCTGGCGGCTGGTAGCGTCAGCACTGTAGATGGCCGGTGTTACTGTAGCGCGCCATGTACCAGGACGACCCGGTGATTCTTCGGCCAGGTGACAAGATCGCTGGAATGTGACTCTTGTGGACGGCGAGGCCGAGGGATGGCCTGCCCAGTTGCTGGTCGACACGGCTGTTGAGATCGAGGAGCCGCCCGCCGGGGCGAGGAGCGGCTTGGTCACTCGGACGCCGAGGAACTGGCGGCTGTCTGGCGAGGCCGGTCGCCCGTCGGGCTCCCAGTTGGCCGCATCCGCGCCGGGCTTGAAGGGGATTGGTTCAACCCGCCGTTCCAGGCGACGCTGGGCGGAGAGATCCGCCGACTTTTGGTCGTTTCAAACCCGGCTCGCCAAACGGCGACGGCCTTTCCCGTGCCCGGCGGATGGAGGTTGCACGAGATCACTCACGCGCCCGGGGGACTGCCGAACCCTGGTGACGACGGCGAGTGGTGGCACGGACTGCTTATCGGGCTGGCCGTCCGTGGTCAGGATCTTGCCCCATTCACGCCGCCCAGCTTGAGAAGCTGAGGGGACCAATCGTGGGTGGCTGGGCTGAGCAAATCACTGCCGCTGCGGCTAGGAGCGGCAGCGCGCCTGGCTCTTCGGATCGCTCAGTTCAGTAGCTATCACGCGCGACCAGCAAGGCCAAGATTCGCGGGCCGCTGGCCGCAGCCACATGTCGAGGCGCGGAGCGCGGCCGAGCCCCGAAGGATCCTCCGGTTCGGCGCAGGCGAACCCCCGATCCACCACTTCAGCATGTGTTTTCAACCGGCGGATGGCCACGCCGGATCGCCCGGCGTTCTTGGGCCCTCCGGGATTTCTGCAACAGCCGTATTCAAGAAGGCGCTGGAAATAGCAGCAAAAGAAGAGCCCCCGGTGATCCGGGCTCTTGTCATTTGCGGGCAGTGTCGAACGGTTGCCTTCACGTGGAAGCTCTCTGAGCAGATGCCCGAGGAGCTGTTCGAGGTGGCACGAAGTGTCGCTGCGGCATAGGCGCCGAAGCTGATAGCGATTGCCGCCGGACTGAGTGACCCGCTGGCGGCAATCGGCGAGCTGGTGTATTCAAAGCGCGGTCAACCGAGCCGGCGAACTCCTTCGCGCCTCCTCCGCGGATCGGGGCGGACGGTACCGCGACGGTACGTCGACAGGTTGTCGTCATCCGCCCGAGGCGGCACCTACCTTCTGTCGCCAGACATGCCCGACGAAGCCCCCTCCTTTCGCATCCGCGCCGACGAGCTCCGCACTGTCCGCGAGGCGAAGCGCGACTTCGGCAGCCTCCCGACCGAGCTGGAGTAGGGGGAGGTCGAGAACCTCGTGCTCACGCAGCGCAACCGCGTGCGAGCGGTGGTGGTGTCAGTCGAGCGCTTGAGCGAGCTGGAGCGGGAGTTGGCGGAGCGCGACTAGAGGTCGAGCAGGAAGCTGAGCACCCTGGCGATTTCGAATAGCGGCGCAGGATCGACAGAGCCGAGGCGATTGACGAGGCGCTGCTCCGATACCGATTTGACATCCTCGCACTTCGCACAGCTCACTTCGTCCAGCCCGGAGTGCTCAGGGCTGATTTCGACGTGGGACGGCAGACCGCGAGCGGCCGTCGTCAATGGCACCATGACGACAACTCCGGCCGGCCCCTCGTTCAGCAGGTCCGCTGAGACGACGAGAGCAGGCCGAATCCCGGCCTGCTCTCGTCCCACCGGATCTCCGAAGTCGATCAGCCAGACGTCTCCGCGACGCGGCTTCACGACGAGCGGTCGCCCAGTGCCCCGCTCTCGATCGCCCGCTCGGCCTCAACCTCAGCCCACGCCTCGGGGTCGCCTCGAAGCGTCTCGAAGCTAGACGAGAGCTTCTCGAAGAAGAGGCGACGCTCGAGCGCTTCCGCGGCCTCATCGACCAGCTGGGACATCGGCCGCCCCGTGGCGTCGGCGAGCCGAGCGAAACGGTCGCGCGTCTGCTCGTTGACCCTGATCGTAGTGCTCATCCCTACGCCAGTCTACAAACCAGGCGACAGATCCATCTACAGCAACTCGAAGCGAGAGTCAACGAATACGTCGGCAAGCGCGGCACCCGATGACTCCCCAAGCGCCACCGTAGCCGCGCAGCAAGCCGCGCGTACCCGACCTGCCCGCATGTGTGCGGACGGTCGCTTTTCGCCAGCCGGTTGCGCTGTGTTGCCGCAAGCGCTAGGCCACGGTCCCGGTCGCGCCACCGTGGGGTCAGCGAGCTGATCCCTGGGCGACGGCTCCCGAGCACGAGGCCAGCGCGGCAGAAGCAGGCAGAACACCCCACTGCGAGCGCGAGTGTCGCGGCCCAGCTAAGGGCGTCGAAGACGAGTCCGCAGACGAGCCAGATCTTCTCCTCTCGTGCCGTTGGTGGGAGGAGAATCGATGGTCCGCTGTGCTGTGTGCGGCTCGCTCAGCCGACATCCCGTCGGATGATCAGGTCCGCGACCTCGGCAAGGTTGCTGCCGACGATGTCAGGCGCAGCGCCTAGCGGGGAGAGGACCATCCCGGGTCGCGCCACGAACGCGGCGCGCGCCCCGGCGGCCAACGCGCCCGAGACATCCCATGCGTGGGCGGCGACGAGGCGGACCTCTGAGAGCGCGACGCCGCATTCCTCGGCAACATGCTGATAGGCGGTGGGCGCAGGTTTGAGCGCGCGGACGGTGTCGGCCGATAGCGCGGCCTCGAACAGGTCGCGTAGGCCGGCATGAGTAAGCTGGGCCTCAGCGACCTCCGCGGTGGAATTGGTGAGCGCCACGAGCCGCAAGGGAGTGCCGGTGAGTGTCCGGAGGGCGTCGGCGACCTCGGGATGCGCCGGCAGCGTACGCATTCGGCCGACCACCTCGGCTACCGTCGCGTCGTCAAGAGCGATCCCCTGGCGCTCACCGAGCATCCGCAGCGCCGCGTGCTGGGCCGCGGTGAAGTCAACGTACTCCCCGGTGAGGCCGCCCACGAAGGCCAGCTGCAGCATCTGGGCAAACCACTGGGCACGCACAGCGCTCGAGCCGAACAGAGCCTCGAAGTCGAGGGTCCAGGGCGCTCAGGTCAAGGAGGGTCTCGTTGACGTCGAACGCGATAACGGTCGTCACACGGCGTCCTCTGGATCGGGTAGCGCCCCGGCTGGATTGGTCACCCTCCCCGTGTACGCCGCCTTGAAGTCACCCGCGCGCTCATCGACATCGTCCCATTCCTCCATGTGCTCAAACGGGCGATACATGGCAAACGGCCGCACCTCACTCACGTAGTGATCGACCAGTTCCTGCGGGCGGTACTGATCAGCAGCGAACCCGTTCCAGTGGATCATCTGCTCAAGAGGCCGGCGCCACTTGGAGTCCGGGTAGCGCGCGGGATAGCCGATTGGGATCGTCCCATACGGGCGGGCAGAGAGCGGAAAGTGGAGGATCTCGCGCAGCTCGCGCGCCGTCTGGTCCTCACCGCCCCCCGACAGCCACGCCGATGTCAGCCCGCAGGCGACGGTCGCCAGCTGAATGTTCTGAATCGCCGCGCCCAGCGAGCAGAAGAAGATGTTCTCGTTGTTGGCGGTGTACTCGTCATGAGCCTCGCCGACCCCTTGAGGAAAGCACGCCTTGAACCGCTCGTCGCCCAGCACGAGGATGATCGCCACCGTGTTGGCGAGAAAGCTCTTGTTGACCGCAGGAAACGGCTCGACGCTCTGCCGGAGCCGGGCGCCCTGACGAAGAAACACCTCGCGCACACGCGCGCGCGTGTCCTCCTCGTCGATGCAGATGAAATCCCAATGCTGTGCGTTGGCGCCACTGGGAGCCCAGCGTCCAGCTTCCATGATCTTGATCAGCGTCTTGCGCGGCACCCGGCGCCCGGGCTCGAACTTGCGCACGCTGCGACGGTGGATGACGACGTCCAACAGCGACGGATACGGGTCAGAGTCCGCCCAGAACGGGACCGCCGGCGTCATGGCCTCGGTGTCAGCCAAATCAGTCACCTCCCTCTTTCGAGACGTTGGCTGGACAACAATCTCCCGTGTCAGGTTGGGGCCACGGTGCGCTCGGTGCCGTCCGGCTAGACGACAACGGCGTCGGCGAAGTTGTGGGGGGATTCCGTGGGCTCAAACAGCCCCCGGTCTCGCATCCATTGTTGAGACTGCTCGTAGGCGCTGGCGGTGTAGGGCAGGAACACGATGCGCTCGCCCGGACCGAACGCGCGCACATCGATGCGATCGTGGAAGCGCTTCGGGATCTCTCGCATGTAGTGGTGCTTGTAGGGCTCGGGGGTGAGGTCCAGGTCCATCTGGGCGCGTTTCAGTGCCGCGAAGTACTTGCCCACATCATCGATATCGGTGTCCTCGTCGAACATGAACCCCGCCATGAACGTCGTGTCGACGATCTTGCGAGCACCCTGCTGCTCAAGCAGATATGCGGCCCCCGTCCACACTGCGGCGGCCGGCACCTCGCCGGCCAGCAGGGCATCGACGCGGTCGTACGGCATCCCCCCAAACCGCAGGCTGATCTCCTCGGGCTTCATGAACGGCTCCAACGCCTGGATCGTCGAGAAGTGGCTCCCCGAGTGATATCCGACCGCCACCTCCACGCCGCCCAGGTCTTCGGGTCGACGCACCTCCGACTTGCCGAGCACATAGATGCCGCTGGGCAAAATCGAGTAGGCCTGCCCCCACATCCGTCCCGCCGAGTCCGTCGCTGCCTGGTTGACCGCCCAGTGGCAGGCACAGCTCATGTGCTTCTTGCCCCCGCCGCCCGAGCGATAGAGCTCGTAGGCGCCGACGCGGACGTCACCCGGTTGATCGGCCGGCACATCCTGAGCGCTGTTCTCCTGCGCCTTCACGTCGAGCTCGTAGTCAAGGCCCTCCTCCTCGAAGTACCCCTTCTCGACCGCGATCCAGTCCTGCAGCCGACCGTGCGTTGAGATGCGAAACCCGCTCATTGAGCTCCTCTCGGCGGTGCGCACTATCGCACCCCAATTCGTCAGGAACCTGACGAACCATACTTGTTCAGTCAAGTCATCTCAGGCCCCGGACGACACCTACACTCGTGCCGTGCCAACTCCGCTCGGCATGAGCTTCCGTGGACCGGACGGACGCCTGGGCTACCTCCTGCGCCAGGCCCAACACGCCCTGTGGATCGCGTTGGAGACGGCCATGGAACCGCTCGGGATCACCGCTTCTCAGTTCGGCGTCCTGCGCCTGGTCGAGGTCCAGCCTGGGGCCTCGGGCGCGGACCTCGCCCACGACAGCATGTACACCCCCCAGTCCACCCACCAAATGCTGGTCACGCTGGAGACAGCCGGCCTGATCGAGCGACGAGGTGATCCAGAGGACCGCCGGCTCCGCCGCGTCTACATCACCGCCGCCGGAGCGCGCACACTCACCGAGGCTCACCGCCGCGCCATCGCCATCGAGGAGCGCATGGTCACCGGCCTCACCGACCAGGAACGCAAGGATTTCTCATCCTGGCTGGTTCGCGCCGCCGCCCAAGTGAGCGACGCGCCCCCGGGACGACACCCACCGCAGACCTCCGGGCGGCGAACCCAACGACGACCTCGGCTCGGTGACCGGTAGCAGGGACTGATCCGCCGGGCGGGTCCTGCCGTGAAGGCGAACTGGCCGTTGGTGGCACTCGTCATGTCGACTGCTTGGACTTGAGGTCCCACCCGGCGACCGCGTCCTCATCGAGCCGGGCGAGAACCATTGGCACGGCGCCGCCCCCAACCGCTTCATGGTCCACATCGCCATGCAGCAGAGCGACGAGTCCGGCAGCCCCGTCACCTGGGGCCGTCATGTCACCGACGAGGAGTACGCCGCAGCCCCAGTGTCCTGAGGCCTCGGCCGCTGGGCCGAAGAATCGGCAGGCTCATCAAGCGATTTGCTTGGAGCTACCTTTGAGGCCTCCGAGAGATGGGGGCCTCTGGGTTTTCGGCGTGCGCGGTCAGGCCGCGAGATACGCGGCCGCGGCCCCGTATCCGAGCCGGGGCAGCGCCGCGATGTCACCTGGATCGACCGCCGCCCGAGGCGCCGTGGCCAGCGCACGGGCATAGTCCGCAGCTGCGGTCGGGCGGGCCCCGGGCCCGGACAACCGGTAGCGCGCCGGGAGCATCGGGCCGAACAGCAACGGCTCGGTCAGCTCGGGCCAGGCCAACGGGTTGGGCGAGACACCCATCTCCTCTGACAGGACGACGGCCAGGGTGTTGTGCGACTCCAGGATGGGGCGCGGCGTGGCGATCACCTGGCGCATGCGCGGCTGGGCCGGGAGCGGGGTCGCGCCACTCCACACGGCCAGGATCCACCGCGCCTGCAGCTCCAGCAGCGGCAGATACGGGCCCTGGGCGAGAAACTGTCCGATCACGCCCAGCCCCGGGAGGTCGGGATGGAAGGTGCGCTGATACAGAGCGGTGTCGAGCCACCGATCGGCGCCGACCACGTCGCGCAGGTACGGCACGTCAGGGGCGTAGCCGGTGGCGCAGACGATGGCGTCGACCTCGGCGGTGGAGTCATCGGTGAACCGCACGGTTCGCCCGGTGATGGCGGCGATTGCCGGCCGGCAGACGATGTCGCCATCTCGGATCTGCTCCAGGTAGCCCTGGCTGAGCGACACCCCGGCGACCCGCAGGTCGTCGTCCGGCGCCGGCGCGCCGAAATCCGCCGGATGGCCGGCCACGCGCAGCACCCGGGCCCGCTGCCGCTCCGCCCATTCGTCCGGGGAGAGCTGCCGCCGCTCCAGCGCGCCGTACAGCGTGTACCACTGCCAGTCCGAGGAGACGCCGTCCACCACCTTCTGGATCACGTAGCGGGACTTGCGAAACGCCGAGATCACCCGTGCCTGCTCCGCCAGGTCCGACGCAATCTCCACCCCACTTACCCCGTTGCCGTAGACGAGCACCGTGCGGCCGGCGAACGGTGCGGCTCCCGGGTAGTCGTAGGTGTGGAACAGCTCGCCGGCGAAGTCGACGACGGCCGGTGGGAGGTAGGGGGTGTGAAAGCGCCCGGACGCCACCACCACGGCATCGAAGCGCTCCCCGTCGACGCGCCACCCGGTTTGTACATCGGTGACCCGGGTGTTGAAGCGGATGCGATCGACGATCCCAAAGGCGTCGGCGTAGGCCTCGAGGTAGGCGCGCACCTGCTCAGCCGCTGGATGCAGCGGGTAGTCCGGTGACGGCGGGAAGTCTGAGAACGCGGTCAGTTCCCGGCTGGTGTTGGTGTGCATTCCGGGCCAGACACCGCTGTGCCCGGCCGTCGTGTACCACTGCCCGCCGATCTGGTCGCTGGCCTCAAACACGGTGGGCGCAAATCCCGCCTCCAGGGCGTACTTGGCGGCGAGAATGCCCGACGGCCCAGCTCCGATCACGGCTATCCGCGCCCCTTCGGGAAGCCTCACGGTGAGGACAGTACAGCGGCACCGGCCTGCCGTGGCGAAAGTTACGAGCTCCGAGGTGCTGAGCTGGCCATAAGGGCTCCCGCCCCAGATCGGGTGCTAGCAGGCGTCGGGTCAACACCGGCCTGGGGAGGCGTGACACTTGGATGTCGGAGTTGACGCAGAGTTGGCACAGCTGCGTCTTGATCCGTTACACCGGTCCCGCCCACCATGGGGGCGTGGCCACCCTGGCGCAAAAGATCGAAGCCGAGCACAAGATGCGCGAGCTCCTTGAGGAGAACGGTCTCCCAGAACCCAGCCGCGTCGAATACGGTTTCACCTGCATCCGGCTCTTCTTCGAAGAGACCAAGACCGTGGTCATCATCGACATCGACCAGCCGCCACCGGCTGAGGGGCTCGGCACCGACGCGGTATAGGTTCACGGACCCTGATTGAGCATCGGGCCCATAACCCGGGGCCGCGGGTTCCAACCCCGCCCCCCGGCGGAGGCCGGGCCTCGCGCAGCGGCCAACCGAGACCTCGAGAGTCACCGCGAGGTGGCCCTCGTCGTGGTGGTCCGCGGAGTGGCCGGAGGACCTGGGTCGCAGCAGCCATCTAAGTCCCCTCAGGGGCGACTTTCAGCCCGCAAAACCCCACAGACGCTCGATGTGCGGGGTGGGGGCTTAGCCGCAGGATCTGGCCATCACATCACCACGGCCGGAGTCTCCGGCGAACACACGAAAGGCCAACGATGATCCGCATCGAGCGCACGTTCCGTACCTTCTAGGCATCTAGTCCGCCCGCCCCGCCCACCGGCGCGGCTCGGCACATCGAAAGCCCAGAAATCCAGCGGCCCGGTGCATCGGAAGAGCACCGGGCCGTTTCTTGGCGCGGCGCGGCTCCACCAACCGTAAGATTGCGCCGTGGGGAGCAGCATCGTCAGCCCGGTCCTCGTGGGACGCGAGATGGAGCTGGCGGCCATGCACGGCGCGCTGCAGCGCGCTCTGGCCGGCGAGCCGGTCACGCTCGTCGTCGGCGGCGAGGCTGGCGTGGGGAAGTCGCGCCTCATCAGCGAACTGGTCACCCAAGCCCGCGCATCCGGAATGCGGGCGCTCGTCGGTGGCTGCGTCGAGCTCGACGGCGCCGGAATCCCGCTGGCCCCGCTGGCCGACATGCTCCGCGCCCTGGCCGCCGAGCTTCCTGGAGACGCTCTCGATGCGCTGCTCGGACCGGCCCGCGGAGAGATCGGTCGCCTCGTCCCGGAGCTCGCGGACGAAGGCCACGCTCAGGCGCCGACGGATCCGGACCCGTCCCGCTTCCTGGAGCTGCTGCTCGGCGTCATCGGTCGCCTGGTCGCGGATAGGCCGCTGCTGCTGGTGGTCGAGGATGTGCAATGGGCCGACCCGGCAACGCTCGACCTCATGGCGCTGCTCGTGGCCGCGCCGACGGCGCGGCCGCTTCTGCTCGTGTGCTCGGTGCGCTCGGACGAACTTCCCCGCGCGCATCCGTTCCGGCGCATCTCCGCGCGGTGGGAGCAGCAGCGCGCGGTCGAGCGGATCGAGCTCGAGCGACTGTCGGCGAGCGAGGTCGCCACGCAGGTGTCGGCGATCATGGGCGAACGGCCCGACGGTGACCTCATCGATCTCGTGTTTGAGCGCTCCGAGGGGATCCCGCTGTTTGTGGAGGAGCTGCTCGGCGCCGTGCGGGAGGGTGGGCTCGGTCCCGATTACCTCCCGCCGTCGTTGCGTGATGTCCTGCTGGCCCGGGCCGAGCGTCTGTCCGCGACGGCGCAGCACGTGCTGCGCGTCGCCTCCGGCGGCGGGCCTTGGGTCCCGGACCGGCTCCTGGGCCTGGTGACCCAGCTTCCTGACGCGGAGCTGTACGCGTCCCTGCGCGAGGCGATCGAGCACCAGCTTCTCGTGGTTGACGCCGGCGGGCGGGGTTACGGCTTTCGTCACGCGCTGGCGCGGGCGGCGATTCACGAGGACCTCCTGCCGGGTGAGGGCGCGCAACTGCATCGTGCCTACGCCGAGGCGATGGAGAGCGACCCCGGGCTGGTTGCTCCGGGACTCGACGGCATCGCGATGCTTGCTTTCCATTGGCTCGCCGCGCATGACGTGGCGCGGGCGCTCGTGGCGTCGGTGCGCGCCGGCCGAGTCGCCGCGGAGGCAACGGCGCCGTCCGCCGCGCAACGTCACTTCGAGGTGGCGCTCGGACTGTGGAGCCAGGTGCCGGACGCTGTCCAGCGGGCCGGGATAACCCACCCGGAGCTCCTCGATGCCGCCGCTGATGCCGCCTACCGCGCCGGTGCTGGCGATCGGGCGCTCGCGCTGGTCGATCAGGCGCTGGAGGAGGTCGGTTACGGCGGGACGCTGGAGCAGCGCGCGTTGCTGCTCGCCCGCCGGGCAAGCATTCTTCGCGAGCTCGGTCGCGATGAGGAGGGGATCACCGTGCTAGAGCAGGCGGCCGGCCTGCTGCCGCCGGAACTGCCGAGCCGCGTCAGTGCGCACGTCCTCGGGCAGCTCGCCAACGCCATGCTCCGGGTGGACCAGATGGCTCGCGCGGGGACGATCGCCGAGCGAGCGGTGAGCAGCGCCGAGGCGGTGGGTGCGGTTCCCGAGCTCCTCGATGCCGAGGTCACCGCCGGTCACGCGCAGGTCCTCTGCGGCGATGTGGAGACCGGCTTGGCCCGCGTCCGTGCAGCCGGAAATCGCGCTGCGGGCGCCGGCCTACCCCGGACTGCGGCGCGGGCGGCCACCAACCTGAGCGACCTGCTCCTGTCCCTCGCCCGTTACGACGAGGCGGCCGAGGTGGCCGACGCTGGCATGGCGGTGGTGGAGCAGGCGGGGATGGCACGGACGTTGGGTGCATTCCTGCGCGGCAACCGGGCCGAAGCCCTGATGCGCGCCGGGCACTGGAAGGAGGCCCTGACGGCCCTGGCGCCGGAGGGCGAGGCAGCGGGTACGTTTGCGGCTGCCATCCTGATGTTGCGCAGCGAGCTCCACGTGCTCTCAGGGCGCGTGGGGGAGGCCCATGCCGACCTGCGCGAGATCCGGCGGCACCTGCGTAACACCACGGCGCCGCAGTGGGCACTGCCGCTGGCGGCGACGGAGGCCGAGCTGGCCCGGGCCGAGGGAGATCTCGATGCCGCCCACGCCACTCTGAGTCGTGCGCTCACGGGGCTGAACCCCGCTGAGCACCCCCGATACCGTTGGCCGGTGATGTCGCTCGCGATGCGAATCGAGGCCGAACGAGCCATTCGCGCTCGGGACGAAGGTCTTGAGGTCCCAGGTGAAGTCGAGTCCCGCACGGAGCAGCTGATCCGAGACGCCGATCAGATCGAAATCGCCACACTGAGCGACCAGGGGCATTTCGCGCTCATGCAGGCCGAGTTCGCCCGGCTGCGCAGGGTCGACGAGACCACGGCGTGGGAGGCGGCGGTGAGCGCCGCCCGGGCGATGAACCAGCCGTTCCTCGTCGCCTACGCGCTCCTGCGGCACGCCGAGGCTCTGGTCGCCGGCGGCGATAGGGCCACGGCCGCCGCCTCCGCGGGGGAAGCTCACACGCTCGCGGGCCGGCTTGGCGCGGCGCCGCTGCTGGCCGAGATCGAAGCGCTCATCCGCCGGGCACGGCTGCGTCCTGAACCCGCGACCGCCCCGCGGGACATCGACGGGCCGCTGATCGTCAAATCGGCGGCTGAGGCCGATGCCACTGACCGCTTCGGGCTCACTCCCCGGGAGCTCGAGGTGCTCCGGCTCGTCGCTGACGGCTGCTCCAACTCCCAGATCGCTCAGCAGCTGTTCATCTCGCGGGCCACCGCCAGCGTGCACGTCTCGAACATTCTGTCCAAGCTCGGCGTCGCCACGCGCGTGCAGGCGGCCGCGCTGGCTCACCGCCGCGGGCTCGCGGCCGTCCCGGCGGACAGCGAGAGCGGACGCTGATGCGCCCCGCCTGAGCTCACCGACCGGCTCTAAGCCAGCCGGCATGAGATCTAAGCCAGCACGGTCGCCAAGACCCTACGCATGGCCGATGTGCGGGCGGGAGGCTTATCTGCATGCTGGCAGCATGCTCAGCTCTCGCTCGACCCATCGTCGCCGGCCTTTGCCCGGCGGCCGTCCGTTCCGCCTCCTCATCACCGCCCTCGCCGTCTCGTCGCTCGGTGACTGGCTCTACAACGTCGCCCTGCTGGCCTTCGTCTTTGACCGGACCCACTCGCCGAGCTGGGTGGCGCTGACCACCGCTGCGCGCGTGGCGCCGATGCTCCTCCTCGGTCCGCTCGGCGGTCTTCTGGCCGACCGCCACAACCGGCGCGTTCTCATGATCGCTTCCGACGCGGTGCGGGCACTCATCATGGTTGTCCTCGCGGTGGTGGCGCTGACCGGGCTCCCGGTGCTCCTCGCTCCCCTGCTCGCTGCGGCGGCCACCGCAGCGACGACGGTGAACCTTCCTTGTGTGGCGGCCTGCACGGCCCGTATGGTCCCCGGCGCCGAGCTGACGCGGGCCAATGCTCTGCGCGCCGCCATCAACCAGGGCGCGGTCGTCGTGGGGCCTGCGCTCGGTGCGCTCGTCCTGATGGCGACGACCCCGGCCCTGGCCATCCTGCTCAACGGGTTGACATTCGTCGTCTCAGCGGCGGCGGTGTGTGCGGCAGGCGCGAGCGCGGCCTTCTCGGCCCCGCGCACCAGCCGTGAGCCGACCCAGCGGCCGTCCGCGATCGGCGAGATCGTCGCCGGGGCGCGGGCGCTGCGTGGCACTCCCGTTGCCATACGGCTGATTGCCGCCGACACGCTGTGCAGTGCCGTCTACGGGATGCTGACCGTCACCTTCGTCCTCGTCAGTCGCCGGTTCGGCGCCGGCAACGGCGGCTACGGGCTGCTGCTCGCTGCCTACGGGGTCGGCGGCGTCATCGGTGCGAACCTGATCGGTCGCCTGGTCGAGCCGTCGCGGTGGCGCAAGACGCTGACGATCGCCCTACTGCTGGTGGCAACGTCGCTGCTCATCACTGGCACCGCGCTGTCGCTTACCCAGGCACTCATTGCCGCGCTCCTCGGCGGCGGAGGCCTCGTGGTCGGTGAGGTTCTTTCCGACACCGCCCTGCCGGTTCTTCTCGACGACGCGATCCTCGGTCGCGCGTACGGGCTGGCGCTGCCAGTCTCGATTGGCGGCATCGCTGTCGGCTCGCTGCTCGCGGGGCCGCTGGTGGAGGCAGCCGGGACGACCGGCGCGTTCGGCGCCGCTGCCGCCGCGGTGCTCGCGGTGTGCGCCCTGCTGGTACGCCGGCCGCTGGTCGCGCCTTCCGAGGTGCTCCGGCCCGTGTGAGAGCCGGCGGCGAGACCCGGTGGCGACCAGGGGTTCAGCCAGCGCAGAGCGTCACGCCGGAGCTGCCGACCTCGCGGCCTCCGTTGGGAGTGACCGAGCGGTTCGGCAGTGGCAAGCCGCCGCGGGCACCGGCTGACTGGCCGGCACGGCTGCGCACCGCGAGAAGCGGCGAAGGGGTGGTGTCTGAGCGCTCGCGTCCGTTGCCGGTCGCGACCCACGGCGCTACGTCGCAACGAGCGAGCGCAGCCGCGAACGCGCCGGCCGTCGCTGACTCGCGACCGGGCAATCGCTGCGGAGCGCCGGCCTGCCGGCCAGTTCGGCCGTCGAGGTCAAGGACTGATGTTGGGAGCGCAGGTGGAGACGGAGCGGTGGCGTTTGTCTGGTCGTCAGCTCACGCTTCGGCGTTGAGTCCGAAGGTTTGGATGATCTTCGGCTCATAACCGAAGGTCGCGGGTTCGGATGCCGCCCCCGCTACTTCAAGGCTGATCACGCAAGTAGCGCCCCACGTACCGCCGCTCGGGCCCCTCAGGCACTCCGGCGTGGAAGCCCGGACGCGCAGCGAGGCCACCTGTCATCCCAAGGCGCCGCTCGCTCATACGCCGCGGCGAGCGTGAACAGCTCTGCCTCCCCGCCGTAGCGGCCAACGAGTTGAACGCCGATCGGCGTACCCGCGCCGCTCGTCGTGCGGCAGGGAAGCGAGACCGCGGGTTGACCCGTGACGTTGGCAGGTGAGGTGAACGCCTCCCAAAGCGCATACTCGGCCCACTTCTCGTCGTAGCTCTCGGTCGTCGGGAAGCGATCCCGGATCGGCGGAACCCACGGGACGGTCGGGGTGATCAGGACGTCGTACTCCTCCCAGAAGCGAAGGATGGAGGCCGACTCACGCCCAGCCGCCTGGGTTGCCGCGTAGTAGGCGCCGGCAGAGAGCCGGCGGCCGTGGTCGATCAGCTGCCGAGGTCCCCGGCCGATCTTCTCGAGCCGTTCGTCGGTCATCTCGTAGGCGAGTCCCGCGAAGGTTCCCTCGGCGATCGTTGTAAACGGGTCCGAGAGCCTGCTGAAGTCGGGGCTGTCGGCGACGAGCTCGACGCCGAGCGATCGGAGAACGTCGAGTGCGTCGGCGAACGCAACAGCCACCTCGTCGTCCACGGCCCCCTCCGGAAGCGTTTCCGAGTACGCGCCGCGCATCGGCGCGAGCGGAAGCTCGCAGGCGTCTCGAAAGGCCGAGAGCCCACCGGCCGCTGGCGCACCGATCGATCCCGCCATTACGTCCAACATCACCGCCGCATCCCGCACACTGCGGGCTATGGGTCCGCTGTGAAGCAACCCTCCCCACGGCTCGTACGCCGCTGGAGCGAAGCTCACGCGTCCACGGGTCGGTTTGACGCCGACCACCCCGCAGCAAGACGCCGGAATTCGGTTAGAGCCGCCAGCGTCGGTGCCCTGAGCCAGCGTGAACATTCCCGTCGCGAGGCCGGCCGCGGCACCACCGCTCGAGCCGCCCGGGGTCCTTTCCGGAGCCCATGGGTTGATCGTTTCACCGAACAGTTCGCCGCGAGTAACAGGCTCGCACGCAAGCGGCGGGGTGTTCGTCTTGCCGACGAGAATGGCGCCGGCGGCCCGCAGCCGCGTGACGATCACGGCTTCGAAATCTGTGCGATGCCCTGCGAATGCGAGCGAGCCGTAAGTCGTGGGCAGGTCGAGCGTCTCGGTCGTGTCCTTGACTGTGACCGGTACACCGTGGAGCGGCCCTCGCTCGTGGGCCGCCAGAGCGTCGCGAGCTCGCGCCTCGGCCAGCGCTGCGTCCGTGCGCAGTGCTACCACGGCGTTGACCCCCTCGTTTAGCTCGGCGATCCGCTCGAGGCCCGCGCGAACGACTTCCTCAGCGGCCACTTCGCGCGAGTTGAGCAGTTGCCGGATCAGATCGACAGACGCGAATGCGAGCGGCTCACGGCTCAGCGTGGCCTCGCCTTCTCGGAAAGCTGCGCAATCAACCTGGAGACGAACCGCTCCGCCCTAACCAACTGCTCGCGTTCGACGTATTCATCTGAGCGATGAGCCACGCCCATGTCGCCCGGGCCGCAGATCACGCACGGCGTCTGGAGACGCTCGCTGTAATACCCCGCCTCGGTTCCGAAATCCACCGCGATCGGCCTGCCGGACACGCCAAGCGAGGCCATCATGGCCACCCCCTCGACGCTCGGACTGAGCGGTGGATACGAAGCGATCTCCACCAGCTCAATCCCAGCCTCCGGGGCCGCGGCTTTCATTTCTGCGGCAATTGCTTGAACGGATGACCGAATCGGCCCGAGCAGGCGCTCTCGGACGTCGCCGGGCGGGTAGCGGAGCTCGACCTCGAACGAGCAACGGTCGGGCACGATATTCAGCGCAACGCCACCATGAATCGGACCGACCGACAGCGTCGCGTGAGCGAGTGCGAAGCTCTCATCACCGGGCCCGCTCGGCGGGCGCTGGGAGAGGTCATCGAGCTTTGCGATCAAGCGCGCCGCGAAAATGACCGCGTTTACCCCTCGCGAGGGAACGCTGGAATGGGCCGGCCGCCCGCGCAGCTCGACGCGGAGCGCGACCTTGCCCTTGTGTCGGTCAGCCACGCGCATGAGCGTCGGCTCCCCAATCACACACAGTGCTGGGCGGGTCGGCGCGGCGGCGAGCTGTTCGAGCAGGGAGCCGACGCCCTTGCAGCCGAGCTCCTCATCGCAGGAGAGCGCGATCTGGAGTGGCTCGCGTAGCCCTCGTACCGAGGGATGCGCCACCGCGGCCAACGTTGCGGCGATGAACCCCTTCATGTCGGCCGTGCCGCGGCCGTACAGGCGTCCGTCGGCGCGCCTGACTCGAAACGGGTCGCTGGTCCAGTCCTGTTCCGTTGCCGCGACGACGTCGGTGTGCGCGGCCAGCAGAATCCCGCCGTCCTGCTTGGGCCCGAGCACCGCGTGGAGGTTGTAGCCGTCGGGGCGCCAGTCCGACGGTGCGACGGTCACGCGTGCGCCATGCCGCTCCAGCCACTCCCGCGCGAACTCGATCAGTGGCTGGTTCGGCGCTCCGGCGATCGTCGGGAAGGCGACGAGCTGCTCAAGCAGCGCCTCAGCGTCGGCCGGCCTGCGCGATGTCACGCGGCTGACTGTATACGCGACGGGTCCGGACCCGCTCCGCCGCGGGCCGCTGGCAGTGCCCGACTGACCGGGAAGTAGCCTAGGGGGCGTTGCCACGGCCTAGAACCGAGACCCAGCCGGACACGCCCAAGGTGCTGGAGAAGGCGCTGCGCGTGCTCGAGGCGTTCGACCAGCGTTCTCCCGAGTGGTCGGAGACGGCGCTTCGGCAGGAGCTCGGGATTCCGTCGACGACGTTGAACCGCATCCTGCGAGGCCTCGAAAAGAGCGGCTATCTGCTGCGGCGCGGGGATGGACGCTACCGACTCGGGCTCGCGGCGATCAGGCTCGGCAACCGAGCGAGCGAATCGCTGGATTTGGCCGCCGTACTCGGTTCTCAGATCCGGGCCGCTGCCAGGGACACAAACGAATTGACACTGCTCGGCATCCCCGACTTCGCGGCGGGAATCGCGCGTTACATCGCGGCAGCCGAGTCGAACAGCCGGCTCCGGGTGACCGCGGAGGTAGGTACCGAGATCCCGCTTACGGCTGGCGCAACCGCACGCGCGATCCTGGCCTTCCAGCCACAGGCGGTCATCGATGCGGTGCTCGCCCGGCCGATACGCCGGATCGCCGCCGGCACGCTAACCGAGGCGAGCGTCGTGCGCGAGCATCTCGAGCGTGCCCGCCGCCAGGGCTGGGCGCGCAGCTGGGAAGAAACCTACGATGGCGCCTGGGCGATCGCGGCACCGCTGCTGGGTGACGACGGCGAGACGGCGTTTGCTGCGATAGGTATCGCTGCCCCCGTGTCGCGACATACAGAGGCGCTGGAGGACCAGATCAGAACCGTCGTACTGGAGGCGGCGTCCACGGCG
This sequence comes from uncultured Solirubrobacteraceae bacterium, assembly GCA_963753235.1. Taxonomy (GTDB): domain Bacteria; phylum Actinomycetota; class Thermoleophilia; order Solirubrobacterales; family Solirubrobacteraceae; genus Palsa-465. Next base: position 20,633 of record CAVWBJ010000006.1, read on the forward strand.
CGGCGCACGCTCGGTTACGCAGACCTCGCGTCGCCGTCGCGGTCGCGGTGAAGCTACGGAAGTGGGGGAGGCGCCTCCAGGCCAACCATCGCTCCAACGGAAGTGTTCGTCGCCGGGTGCGTGGCTGCGCGGAGCCAAGACAACTGTGGGCGGGGGCGAGCATCAACCGTGAGGCTGAAAATGTCCGGCCGGTTGTAGTGGCCCGCGATGTCCATCGCGTACTGCTCGCGGGCTACGTGATCGAGTTCCAAGTCTGCGTAGATGATTGTTTCCTCGTTGTGCACAGGTCCTACGATCCACTGCCCGTCCGGGCCGATGACTCCGCTTCCACCGGTGAGCATCATTGCCTCACCGCCCGTGGGGTCTGCGCCGGCCCGCATCGCGTCCACTAACTCGAAACCGGGCGGCACGGCATTGGCGGGCATATAGCCGCCCGCAACCAGTACAAAGGACCGACCCTCGAACGCGTAGTGTCGACTGGCAAGGTGCGCGAGTTCGTATCCCCACGGCCAGACCGCCACGTGGATCCGCTCGTGCTGCGCGTGCATGGCAAACCGCGTAAGCGGCATCCAGTGCTCCCAGCAGATGAGGCCTCCGAGGCCGCCGTAAGGGGTATCCAGGACGTTGAGCCCAGTTCCGTCCTCGCTCCGGGCCCAGATGATGCGCTCAGCATGGGTCGGAACGAGTTTGCGGTGCACTGCGGTCTCCCCGGTGGGGCGTAAATAGAGGAGCGAGTTGTACAGCGTGCCCCCAGAGAGCTCGTTGATCCCCATGACTACCTCAACAGCGCACTCAACGGCCACCTCCGAGAGCGCCTCAGTCGCCGGGCTTGGAACGTGTACTGACTGCGCTAACAACTGGGCATACGCGCGTTTCGCCTGCTCATCACCCCACCCAGCCGCTCCATAGATCCAAAGGGGATATCCGGGCACCCAGACTTCAGGGAAGGCAACGATCCGCGCGCCTTGGCCGGCGGCCACTCTCACGAGCTCGATGCCCTTCGCAATCGTTGCGTCCCGATTGAGGAATACCGGCGTTGCCTGCACCACGGCAACCCGACAGGCGCCTGTCTCAGCCTCGTATTGCTGATCGCTGCTCACGCGGCCCTCCCAGCTTTGTGGTCGCAATTCCCAGTTGGGTCGCGCTCAAAGATACGCTGGCGCGGTTTCCGGCTCCTTGCACCCTTCGATCGGCGCAGATACACTACAGGCGGGAAATGTTTCCCGCGATGCGGATAATGAATCCTGCCCTCGCCACGACAACAGCCGTCGTTCCCTGGTGCTGGCTGACACTGGCTCCCGGCTTCTGCCGCCCCGATCCTCCCCCTGGCGTAATGGATCGGCCGTGATCGTCCGGAACGGCCCGCGGTGAGCTGAGCACATGACCGTTCCCCCGTTCCCGGTGTCGCGGCAGGCTGCGGACGCCCAGTAAGAGCGAGCATATGTATCCCCGTCGCTTCCTGATCGCGCTGGGCCTGCCTGGACTCATCTGGGTCGCGTTGTTCGTGACGCTCGCGCTCTATGCGTTGGTCGCGATTGCGGTCGGAGGTCTCGACCCACTGCTGTTGACGCCCGTCCCGGCGTGGAATCCCCTGCACTGGAGCAGCTCCTTTCTGACCTCCATTGGCACTGACCTGAGGCCGTTTTCGGGCGCCGACTGGGTGGTCTTCCAGAGGACGTGCGTCTATATCGCGATCGCGCTCGCGGCCTGCATCCTGGTCGGGTATCCCGTCGCCTACTACACCGCGGTATACGCAAAGCGGTCGAAGGGGCTCATCCTCGCGCTCCTGGTGGCCCCACTGGTGGTCAGCTACATGCTGCGGATGCTCGCGTGGGTTGGGCTGCTCGCGCCCGGCGGGTGGGTAAACGCCGTGCTCGTCCCCCTGGGCATCGTGCCTCCGCAGTTCGACTGGTTGTCGGGCCGGCCGGTGACGGTCGTGTTTGGTTTGATTTACGGCTGGATCCCGTACTTCATCATTCCGCTCTACGCGGCACTCGCACGCTTTGATACGCGTTACCTCGAGGCGTCTCGGGACCTCGGGGCCGGAGGCTTCCAGACCTTTTTTCACGTCACTCTTCCCCTGTCAAAGCAGGGGATCCTGGCCGGCACGGTCGTGGTCGCGTTGCCGATGTTCGGTGACTTCTTTACCAATGGCCTTCTTTCGGGTGTGGGTACAACAGCGATGGTCGGAACGCTGATCAACACGTACGCACAGAGTCAGACCGAACAGGCGCTCGCAGCAGCAGCAGCGGTGTGGTTGACGGTGTTCCTCGCGATCCTGCTGCTTCCGTATCTTCGGAGCTCGGCGCGGGCCACGCGCGAGGTGACAGGGTGAGCGTGGTGCCGGGATCACCGTCGGGGGTCAGCGCGGGGAGCGTCTCGGCTCCATCTGGCAGTCCGCTACGCCGTCTGCGACGGGTACGATGGTCACGTTACGGCCTGGTAGCACTCGTTGTGGGGTACCTCATCTGGTCGCTGGCCCCGGTGCTCACGGCGTTTCTGTTCTCGTTCAACAGCGGGTACTCGCGGAGCATTTGGCAGGGCTTCTCGTTGCGCTGGTGGACGGGTCCGGCTTCCGTGTTTCACAGCCCGCAGTACTACGACGCGATTCTCCACAGTTTCGTCCTCGGCGGACTCGCCGTCCTGATCACGGTGCCGCTGGGCGTTTCGCTCGCCATCTTCCTCAGTCGCTGGCGTGGTGTCACGGCTAAGCCGACCGCGTTTCTGGCGACGGTTCCGTTGGTCGTCCCGGAACTCGTGCTCGCGCTCGCGATGTTCTTCCTCGTCACGAAGCTCCTGCATTTCGTTGCTCTGGGCACGATGGGGCAAGTCGCTGGCCAAGTCACGTACATCCTGCCGCTCGTGATCGTCATCACGCGCGGCCGGCTGGCCTCGATCCCGATCGGATTTGAGGAGGCCGCGATGGATCTCGGAGCGAGCCCGACGCAGGCATTCAGGCTCGCGCTCATCCCACTGCTTCAGCCGGCCATCCTCGCTAGTGCGATCGTCGCCTTCGCGGTTTCGATCGACGACTTCGTGATCACGCAGTACATGTCCTCGACGGCGTCCACGCAATCCGTGCCAATGCTGATCTACACCGCGACGCGCGGGACCGCCACGCCTGCGCTCAATGCGATGGCAACCGTGATGGCCGTGACGACCGTCGTCGTTACCGGCCTCGGTTACATCCTGTACCGGTTCGTTGCGCGTAGCGAGCAAATCCCGACGATTGCTCGTGCGGACGCACCGTCGACCCCGATCCTCGTCGAGGGAGCGGTATAAACGATGGCGGGCGGTCATATCGAACTCAAGAGTCTCTGCAAGCGGTTCGACGAGGTCATCGCCGTAAACCACATCGACCTGAGCGTCGCTTCGGGGGAGTTCTTCTCCCTGCTCGGTCCGTCGGGTTGTGGGAAGACGACGACGCTGCGTCTGATCGCCGGCTTTGAGGACCCCACGTCCGGCCAGATTCTTCTGGACGGCGTCGACCTGGCCTATACGCCGCCCCACAAGCGGCCGGTCAACACCGTCTTTCAGGCCTACATGATCTTTCCGCACCTCAACGTCTACGACAACGTCGCCTTCGGACTTCGGCGCCAGCACGCCGGCAAGGGCGAGATCCGCAACCGTGTGGCTGGCGCGCTGGAGCTCGTGCAGCTTGAGCAACTCGCGCATCGCAAGCCGTCGCAGCTGTCAGGCGGTCAGCAGCAGCGCGTCGCACTCGCCCGTGCGCTTGTCCTCCAGCCATCGGTGCTCCTGCTCGACGAACCGCTCGGAGCGCTGGATGCGAAGCTGCGACGCCAGTTGCAGGTGGAACTGAAGGCGCTCCAGCAGCAGGTTGGGATCACGTTCGTCTACGTGACCCATGATCAGGAGGAGGCGCTCACGATGAGCGACCGCATCGCGGTGATAAACCACGGGCTCGTGGAGCAGGTGGGCACTCCACGAGAGGTTTACGACGAGCCGATCACTGAGTTCGTCGCCGACTTCCTCGGCATCTCCAACATGATCAGCGCAGACGCACAGCCCGATCCTGGTGGTGGCTGTCGTCTGCAAGTCGGTGAGTTCACACTGACGGCGAAGGTGGGGGCGACTGGCTCGCGCGGAACGGTGAGATGCGTGGTGAGGCCCGAGCGCGTAAAGCTCGATCCGTATGACACCATCGGATCAAGCCGGGTGCCCGGGATCGTGGAGCGCCTCGTCTACCTCGGCAGCGCGACCCGCGTGGGCGTGCACCTTGCGACCGGGCAAACGCTTCAAGTCCTGATCCAAAGCGACGGTGCGGAGCTGCCCTACGCGCAGGGCACCGCCGTACAGGTCTATCTGCCGCCTGATGCCGTCAGGGTGCTTCGCCCCGCCCGGCAGGAAGCTGCGCCAGCGGGGTCGCGGGCGACCGATGAATTGCAGACTGGTGAAACGAGGGAGGTCCACGTTGCGTCGGGACAAACGGTTGACGGGAGTGAAAGTGAACAGGCGAGAGGAGAAACCAGTGGCCCCTAACCAAGATGCCCACGGACAGCCGCCGGCCGGGGAGATGGGTTTGACACGACGGACGATGCTCCGCCGCTCGGCTGGCGGGGCGGCGGCACTTGCCGGTTCGAGTTGGCTGCTGGCGGCTTGTGGCTCGAGCTCCAGCAGCAGCTCCGCTGCGACGTCAGGTAGCGCAAAGAACAATCCGGATCTTCCGATCTCGAGCAAGAAGCGACCGATCCAGCTGCCCATCTTCTCCGACAACAAGCCGATCGCCTCGGGCCGGGCACCCGAGAAGGGGCCGCTGATCATCTATGACTGGGCGTACTACCTCAGTCCTGCGGTCGTCAAGAGCTTCGAGCAGAAGTACGGCGTCAAAGCGCAGGTGACGACCTTCGCGGCAATCGATGAGGCGATCAACAAGATTGCTTCGGGCGCGATCACCCCAGACGTCTGGGTACCGGACTCAGAACACATCCACCAGCTCGCGCAGAGCAAGCTGATCCAGCCCATCAACCACAGCTACATCCCGAACCTGGACAGCGTTATTCCCGCTGCCGGAGATCCTTGGTATGACAGCGGCGCGCGCTACACGTCCCCGAACTTCATCAACACGTTCGGCATCGGGTGGCGCAATGACCTGATCAAGATCGACCCAGCGTCAATGAGCAATCCGTGGAATGTGTTCTGGGACGTCCCACCGGGCACCCCCATGGGGATGTTGAACGCGGCTGCGTACGACGCGATCGGTATGGCGCTGATCCGCCACGGCAACGATCTCGAATCGGTGAGCCAAGCCGATATCAGCAACGCGGCCAACGAGCTTGCACAGCTCAAGTCGGTGAAGTGGCAATACACAAGCTTCCAGCCAATCGGGACCGGTGTTGAGAAGCTGGCATTCGCCTTCAACGGTGACTACGCCGTCATCGGGAACTATTTGTCGAAGGGTGTGCCGCTGTCGGCGGTCAGCTATTACTTCCCCGCAGCCGGTAATGGTGTGATCCTGAATGACTGCTGGGTGATCCCGAAATCTGCGAAGAACCCGGTGCTGGGGCACCTGTTCATGAACCACTTCCTGGAGATGGAGAGCGCGATCGACAATTTTCGTGACGTCGGTTACCAGACGATGCTCAAGGACCTGACGGTCGACAAGCTCGTGGCCGCAAAGGTCGCAGCTCCGCACGAGATCAAGATGGCGTTCTCACCTCCCGACTTCCAGAACAACGGGATTCCGGTCCCAACCTGGAATACCCAGCAGCTAACGGCCATCGAACAGGAATTCACCAAGCTCACGTCGTCTTGACGCTGGCGGAAACGACGTATCTGAAAAGCAGATCCTCATGGAGAGAAGGGTGGCTCTCAGCAGCTGGGTGGAAACCTCCCCGGGTCGTCGCCGAAGCGGGTGCGACCCGGCGGAGGATGCACCGCCGTCCCGTGGGAGGCGCGGGGGCGCCTGCAGGAGCGAGTTGGCTGCTGGCAGGATCCGACGACAGCCCGACTTCATCGGCTCCGTGACCAGAAACATGTTCTGGGCAGCGAAGGTTGCCGCGCCTCACGCGGTTGAGAGCGCGTTCTCGCTGTCGCATCCCAGAACAGTCGCATGCTGACGGCCAGGGGGAGGCAGGAGCTGGCCGCCATCGAGCAGGAGTCCGGAGAACTCACGGCGGCATGACGCGGACCGGATGGCTCTCACACGAGCGCTACCTGTGGCATGACACGGGCAGCGCCGCGGGATTTCTCGCGGCCGGCGGATGGCTCGAGCCACTGGGACACGTCGAGAGCGTGGCGACAAAGCGTCGGTTCCAGAACCTCGTTGATGTCAGTGGCCTGCGGCAGGAGTTGACCGAAGTGCTGCCGCGCCCGGCGACGAGGGAGGAGTTGCTAGCCGTCCATACGCCCGATTACGTCGACCGGATCCAGGAGCTGAGCGCGGACCGCGGGGGCGACGCGGGAGACGGCACGACACCGTTCGGACGGAACGGCTTCGAGATCGCGCAGCTGGCGGCGGGCGGTGCGATCCGCGCCGTGGAGGCGGTTCTGAGCGGCAAGGTCGAGAACATTTACGCGCTAGTCCGGCCCCCAGGCCACCATGCGATGCCGGATCACGGGATGGGCTTCTGCATCTTCAACAACGTGGCTGTGGCAGTCCGGCGCATGCAGCGGTCGGGCGGTGTAGGGCGAATCGCGGTCGTCGACTGGGACGTGCACCACGGCAACGGAACCCAGGCGATCTTCTATGAGGACCCGAGCGTACTAGTCGTCTCGGTGCATCAGGACCGCTGCTTTCCGTCTGACTCCGGGCTGGTGCACGAGCGGGGGGCCGGGGCCGGGGTGGGAGCCAACATCAACGTACCGCTACCGCCGGGATCCGGCCACCAGGCTTACGTCGAGGCGTTTAACCGCGTTGTGCTCCCTGCTCTACGGCGCTTTACCCCGGAGATCGTGGTGGTCTCGAGCGGCTTTGACGCCAGCGTGTACGACCCGCTCGGCCGCATGCTCCTGCACTCAGACAGCTACCGCGTTCTGACCGAGATGCTGCTGGAGGTGACCGGCGGCCGCCTGGCCCTGATCCACGAGGGCGGCTACAACGAGTTCTATGTGCCTTTCTGCGGCCTGGCCGTTGTCGAAACGCTCTTGGGCAGGCGGTCCGCCGTCGCGGACCCGTACCTGGAGGATGTTGTCGACATGCCCGGCCAGGAGCTGAACGATCCACAGCGGGAGGCAACCGACGCGGCGCGGGTGGCCGCCGACACTCCGGGTTGAAACTCACCAAGCGCACCATTCTGCGACAATTTCGGAAATGATAACCACATAGCGGGAAACTAATGATCAAGACAGGTGACGAGTACCGCGACTCGATCCGCGACAGCCGTGAGGTGTGGATCGACGGCCGCAAGGTCGATGATGTTCCAACGCACCCGGCTTTCAAGCCGATCGTGGACGCGCGCGCGCGGATCTATGACCTCGCGCACGAAGACGTGACCCACGAGGCGATGTCCTACGCTGATCCCGACACCGGCGAGCGCTGCCCGGTGGGCGCCAAGCTGCCGCTGACGAAGGCCGACTGGTGGGCCAAACGCGCCGCGGTCGACACGGTGCTCGATGACGTCGGCGGGATTATCACGCGCGTTGGCGACGAGACGGTCGGCGAGATGTGGTCGTTGTACGACGGACAGGACGTGTTGAACGAGATCGACCCGTCCTTCTCTGAGCACATCCGCCACCACGTGCACGACCTCGTGCGATCCGACACCTTCCACGTCTCGGGAAATACGGATCCGAAGGGAGATCGCAGCGTTCGCCCGCAGGCGCAGGACCCCGACGTGTTGCTGCACGTCGTGGGGGAGACCAAGAACGGCATCATCGTACGCGGGGCGAAGTTCGAGACGGCGGCCGCGTACGCCAATCAGGCGTTCATCAAGCCGACTATCGGCGACTGGGGAGACGCCGAGCTGTCGGACTATGCGGTCGGCTTCCTCGCCGACATGGCCGCGTCGGGAATCAAGCACATCTGTCGCTCGTCGTTTGCCGGTCGCGGGTCCGACGCCGATTACCCGCTGTCGAATCGGTTTGACGAGATCGACACGATGATCGTCTTCGACGACGTCGAGATCCCGTGGGAGAACGTGTTTTTCTACCGGCACACGCGTGCCGCGGCCTTCATTCGGGCGACGCTGCACCGTTACAGCATGTTCCCGTTTGTGCAGCGTCATCTTCGGTTCGCCGATCTGCTAGTCGGAGTGGCCTACACGAATGTCACCCAAACCAGGGTAAAGATGCACCAGGGAGTGCGCGAGAAGCTCGCCGAGCTTGTGTGTTACAGAGAGGGCATCAACGCCCACCTGACAGCTTCGATCGAGATGGCCGAGGTCAGCCCCGCTGGGTTGCTGAAGCCCAACCCCGCGCTGCTGTACACCGGTCGCGTGCTTGCCGCCTCGCAGCTGCCCGCGATGATGCACCTGGCGCGAGATCTGTGCGGCGGGCAGCTATGCGTTACGCCGAGCGCCGCCTCGTTTGCAGAGCCCGAGACGGCCAAATGGCTGAATAAGTACCTGGCCATCGGTGAGGTCGACGCCGAGGACCGGCGCCGCCTGTTCGCGTTCGCCCGCGATCTCCTCAACTCCGATTACGCCGGCCACCGGCTCACCTTCCAGCTATTCGCGCAGTCGCCGCCGTTCGCCCACCTGCTTGCTGTCTACAACAATTACGACTTCGACGGGCCCGCGGATCTCGTTCGGCGCTATGCCGGACTGAGCACCGCGGCGGCGGATCACTCTGCGCCACCGGTCACGACGCCCGCTGTCCAGTCGTGAGCAATCTCAACCTCCTGCACGCCGCTCAGCTGGCCCGGGTGATCGATCATGGGGCGCCGCGTTGCGGAAGAGAGCAGGGAGGGCTGGACCTGGTCGCCGATGGCGCGGTTGCGGTCCGCGATGGGCGCATAGCCGCGGTCGGCGCAACGGATCAGATTCTGGTTGAGTGGGACGATGCCGTGCCAACGTTCGACTTGACGGGTAAGACCGTCATGCCCGGCCTGATCGAGTGCCACTCGCATCCGCTGTTTGCCGGCAGCCGCCATGCCGAGTACGCCAGGCGTCTTGGCGGTTCGTCGCTCGAGGAGGTGGCGCGCGAAGGCGGAGGCATCTGGGCCACCGTGCGGGCCACCCGCGAAGCCTCAGACCGCGAGCTCATGGAGGCGCTTGAGACCGCCTACCATCGGATTCTCGCCGGAGGTGTCACGACGCTCGAGGTGAAGTCGGGCTACGGCCTGACCGCCGAGCACGAGCTTCACCAGCTCGAGCTGCTTGATGCCAGCCGTGAGCGGACCCCGATGAGCGTGGTCATCTCATTTCTCGGCGCGCACGTCGTTCCGGTGGAGACCACCGCCGACGCCTATGTCGACCAGGTCGAGGCGATGCTGCCCACGGTGCTCGAGCGGGACATGGCCGCCTTCCACGACGTCACCTGCGAGCGCGGGTTGTTCACGCCACGGCACGCACTCCGACTGCTAAAGCGTTCGCGCGAGCTGAGCATTCCAACAAAGGTTCACGCCGACGCATGGGCCTCGTCCGAGGGGTGGAAGACAGCGGTGGCCGGCGGGGCCGTGTCGGCCGAACATCTCACCTATACACCCGACGCGGAGATCCGTGAGGTTGGCCCCACCGACACGGTGGCGGTGCTGCTGCCCCAGGCCGAGCTCGTGTATATGACCGACCGCCGTGCCAATGCCCGCCTGCTGATCGAGCAGGGAGTCGCGGTCGCCGTAGCGACCGACTACTGCTCTTCGATCCACGCGACGTCGCTCCCGACCACGTTGGGAATCGCGGCGCCGTGGTTTAGGTTGACGCCCGCGGAGGTGCTGGTGGGCGCGACGCTCAACGCGGCGTATTCACTCGGTCTGGCCGGTGATCGGGGATCGATCGAAGTGGGCAAGCGCGCGGACCTGACCATCTTCTCGGTCGAGCACCCGGACGAGCTTTGTCTCTCGGTCGGTCAGCAGGTAGTTGCCGGTGTGATCATCGCTGGCGTCCCAGTCCATGGACTCGGCGCCAGCGCCAGCCCAAGCCCCCGGAGATGAGATGAGCCACACGCGGATACGTAAGTTCAACACCGGCGCGGTCTACCACGGCCAGCAGTTCGACAACGACTTCTGCAACGCGGTCGTGGCGGACAACCTCGTGTTCCTACGCGGCCAGGTGGGGATGGACCTCGCCACAAACGAGTCTGTGGGAGTAGGTGATCCAACGGCGCAGACCGAGCAGGCGATGTCGAACATCGAGATGCTGCTAGGCGAGGCCAGGGCACGCCTTGAGGACATTTGCAAGCTCGTCGTGTACGTGACGGACGTGCGGTATCGCGAGCCGGTCTATCAGGTGATCGGGCGCTGGCTGCGCGATGTGTATCCGTGCTCAACAGGTGTCGTCGTCAGTGGGCTCGCTCGCCGTGAGTGGGTGGTAGAGATTGACGTCACCGCGGTGATCCCGCGTGAGCGGATGGCGGCGACGCGGTGACCGAGTCAGAGCTCGGCGATCAGGCATCGGCTGCCACGGCGAGCGTCAACCAGCACCCGCTCGATCCGCTCACTGGCGACGAGCTACGCCGCGCAGCGGTCCTCGCGCTGGCGCGTTGCCGGGAGCGCCCAATGGTCCGGGTGATCGACGTTTCCCTGCATGAGCCGGATAAATCAGAGCTGCTCGCCTGGACCCCAGAGACCGGCAAGCTCAAGCGCGAGGCCTGGGTGATCCTGCTCGACCGGGGTGGGGGCTCGACGATCGAAATGGTCGTTTCACTCAGCGACGGGGCGGTGGCCAGCCAGCGAGAGCTTCGCGGAATTCAGCCTGCGATCACTCCGTGGGAGTTCGAAGAGTGCGAGCAGGTGGCCCGCCGCGACCCAGCGTTTCAGCAAGCGCTTCGCCGCCGCGGAATCACCGACTTCGATCTCGTGACCGTCGAGGCATGGGGTATGGGCACGCATCCGGACGCTGACGAGCGCGATCGACGGCTCGCCTGGACCCCCTGCTGGGTTCGCGAGGACTCCAACGACAATCCGTACGCCCATCCAATTGACGGGCTGTTCGCGATCGTCGATCTCAACGCGATGGCGGTGATTCGAATCGAGGATCACGGTGTCGCTCCGATCCCAAGGGCGTCAGGTCGATATCGGCCCGCCGAGACGGGGCTACGGTCGAGAACCGGCCTGCTGCCGCTCGAGATATCCCAACCACAGGGGCCGAGCTTTCGCGTCGACGGTTGGGAGGTCTCCTGGCAGAACTGGAGCTTTCGCGTCGGCTTCACCTCGCGTGAGGGGCTGGTCCTCCACCAGATCACCTATGAGGACCAGGGGCGCGTTCGGCCGGTCATCTACCGGGCCTCGTACGTCGAACTCGTGGTGCCATACGGGGATCCAGGACCGAGCGGGTACCGCAAGAACGCCTTCGACATAGGCGAGTATGGCCTGGGCGCCTTCACCAACTCGCTCGAGCGCGGCTGCGACTGCCTCGGGGAGATCCATTACTTCGACGTCAACCTCTGTGACGACCGTGGGGAGACGTTCACCATCACGAATGCCCTCTGCCTGCACGAGGAGGACTTCGGTCTCGGGTGGAAGCATTACGATGCCCCCACTGACCATGCCGAGGCCCGACGGATGCGACGACTGGTCGTATCTTTCATCGTCACTCTCGGCAATTACGAGTATGCCTTCTACTGGTATCTCTACCAGGACGGCACAATCGAGAGCGAGATCAAGGCCACGGGCATCGTGCTCACCCGGGGGCCGGCACCCAACGGAGACCCCTACGGTGTCACCGTCGCCCCAGGCCTGGTGGCACCCCATCACCAGCACTTCTTCTGCGCGCGCCTGGACCTGCAGATCGACGGGGAGCGCAACTCGGTGTACGAGGTGAACACCGCGGCTGTCGAGGGGCGTGACGCCAATCCCTACGGTAATGCGTTTTACCCGGTCCTCAGTCGGTTGGACCGCGAGGTGGAGGCCTTCGGGAGCGTCAACCCGTTGAGCGGGCGCTTCTGGGTGCTGGCGAATGACCAATCGCGAAACTCGCTGGGAGGCCGGGTTAGCTACAAGCTGGTGCCGGGTAACACGGTGCCCCCGTTCGCTACCGATGACGCCGACGTCATCCGGCGAGCGCCGTTCCTGCGCCACAACGTGTGGGTAACCCACCACGACCGACACGAGCGCTTCCCCGCTGGTGACTATCCCAACCAGCATCCCGGCGGCGCCGGGCTGCCGGACTACCAACGGGCGGATCGACCGATAGTCGACGAAGACATCGTGCTCTGGTACGTATTTGGGATGCTCCACATCTCGCGACCGGAGGATTGGCCGGTGATGCCGGTCGAGCGCGCCGGGTTCATGCTCAAGCCAAATGGGTTCTTCGACCGCAACCCGGCGCTTGACGTTCCGCCGGAGCCTGGTCACAACCACAACCGGCCACAGGCCTGAGCCCGCCCTGGTCCCCGCGGGCGTCGCGGGATCGAGCATCACCAGCGCGGCGGCGGCATCCTGCTGTTCGTCCGCGAGAGCCGGCGCTACGAGCTGGGCGCGCAGCCTTTCACGTTCCTCGCCCGGTCACCTACGTCGATCACCGCGGCGAGCGACCGGGGCCTTTACGCGGAAGCTCCCCGAGCAGATGCCCGAGGAGCTGTTCGAGGTGGCACGGAGCGTCGCGGCGCCGTAGACGCTGACGATGACCCCAGCCTCGTTGGCGCCTGGTCGAGTCCGGCGGCTTCGTGAGTTGGCGCGACCGCCTTGATCAGCTCGGCGACCCCGCCGCGACTACCGCCTGCACGCGGGGATCACGAGCCCAAACGGCCGAAGGGTGAGCACCGGGACTCTTCCCGAGCCGCGTCGCTCACGACCTTGACTGGGACGCCAGCCGCATAACCCGAAGGTCGTGCTCGAATCCCGCCCCTCTACTTCAGGAGGTGTTGGTCAACCAAAGCCCCGAGCGATTCGAGGTCATATTTAAAGCAAACGGCCGTTGACGGCACCAGCCCGGGCTCAGTCTGAAACGAACGGCAGGTACTCAAAGGCGCCGCTCAGCTCGAACACCCGCTGGACTGCGGGGGAGCCCTTCGTTAGACGCACGCGCGCGTGCCCGTCCTCTCGGTGGGCGTGCCGGATCAGAACGTGCAGGCCGGAGGAGTCCATGAAGCTGACGGCCTGGAGGTCGACCACGATGCTCGACGCGCCCGTGGCGATTGCGTCCGCCAGGGCCTCGTCGAGCCGCGGGGCGGTGGCGAGGTCGAGCTCTCCCTGCACCACCAGCACCAGTGAGCCGTCGCGCCCGACGGTGTCGATCTTGAGAGGGGCGTTCATGGGGGGTGTCGGAGAGAGAGTCAACATGGGCTCCGCTGCCAGCTGGGTAGCCGCACGCGGTCAGTGAAGTGAAAAATACGGCGGCCGGACGGAGAATCGGCCCAAACATGTTCTTATGCAGACGTAGCCGGCCGGACTCGGAGCGGGGCGGCTCTTCGCCTGGGCCTGGCGAGACCGGCCGGCTGACCGCTACCCTCGCGGTTCCGTGGGATCGCTGACCAATCTCATCAGCATCGTCGATGCCGACGCGGATCTGGCGAACCTGCTGGACGAGTCCGAGCGTGAGCGCGCCCGTCGCGAGGCGCTCACCCGTGTCCGTCACCTGTCAGTGGGGGATTGGGATGCCTCCGGCTCGATTGAGCCGGATCTGCACCACCGCGGCTTCCTGATCATCGAGGGACTGCTCTCGCGTGAGGTCGACGTGCTGGGGCGTCAGTGCGTCGAGCTGCTGGGCGAGGGCGACGTCCTGCGTCCCTGGCGCTGGGATCCTGACGGGTCCCACGTCCATGCCGAGGTGGGATGGGCGGTGCTGGAGCCCACCCAGCTGGCCGTACTGGATCACGGCCTGGTGGCTCGCATGAATCCGTGGCCGCAACTCGGCGTGGAGCTGTTCGCCCGCGGCACCCGGCGGGCGCATTCGCTGGCGGTTTCCCTGGCCATCGCTCACCACCCACGGGTCGACGACCGGCTCCTCCTGACGCTGTGGCATCTGGCGGAGCGCTGGGGGCGGGTGGGCCCGGAGGGCATCAGCGTTCCGCTGCCCCTGTCCCATCAGCGACTGGCTGATCTCGTCGGGGCGCATCGCCCCTCGGTCACCACCGCGATGGGAGCTCTCGTCCAGTCCGGGGCGCTCAGCCGCCGCGACGACGGCGCCTGGATGTTGCACGGCGCACCGCCGGACCAGCTGCGCCATCACCGCCTGGTTGCGGCGATGACCTGACCGGGCGAAGCCACAGCCAGGCAGCCAGCCCGGCAGCCGGCCCGGGTTCGTCGGGCCGGCCGCCGGGTCCGGGCAGCTAGCGTCGCTCGGCGACCACGGCCACAACGGCCAGGATCGCGATCAGGAACAACAGCGGGTGGATGGCGATTCCGCCAACCACCGCCAGGATCAGCAGAATGGCTGCGATGGCAAGAAGCATGCTCACCTCCGTATCGGTTGTGCGCTAAGTAACCCGCCGCCGCCACCTGGAGCCGGAGGGGCGTTCTGGCTCCGACGTCCGCATCCGGACACCCGGTCCCCGTACCGGGTACACGGTCCCAGCTTGTACCGCCTGTACGGTACAGTGTGTGAAATGCCGCTCAACCCGTTCATCTGGGATCGGCCCCTGGACGACCCGTCGAAGATCGTCGGGATGGATGCGTTTGCCAATCGCGTCGCGCTGACCCTGAAGGGCCGGACGAACGTGGCGCTGTTCGGGCCGCGGGACACTGGGAAGACCACCTTCACAAATCAGCTGGCGTTGGAGCTGGGGAAGAGCCATGACGACGCGCCGCCGTTCGACGTCGTCAGGATCAATCTTCAGCGCGTCGTGAGCCTGCCCGGCTTCATCGGGTGCGTGCACGACGCCATGGTGGGGCATCCGGAGAAGCGGCTGCGCCGGGCTGCACAGCGTCAGATCGGCGCGCTGGAGAAGGAGATCGGCTTCGACATCAAGGTGATCAAGGGGACGATCCGGTCGTCGCCGCCGACGCCCGCACAGGACGCCGAGACGCTGCATGCGCAGCTGCTGGCGTTGCGCTCGCTCTCGGACCGCCTGGTCGTGATCTTCGATGAATTCCAGCGGCTGCGGCACTGCCCGGGCGATCCGTTGGCGATCATCCGCTCCGCTCTCATGAGTACGGGGGCCGGCCACGTCTCGTTGCTCTTCACCGGCTCCATCCGCAACGCGCTGCAGATGATGCTGGAGAGTTCGGATGCGCCCATCTTCGGTGAAGCGGCCGAGCTCCAGCTTCCGAGCATCAGTCACGCGGACTTCCTCGAGTACCTCGACTTCCAGTTCGCCGCCACCGAAAAGCCGGCGGACGAAGACGCGCTGAACTACCTGCTGCGGGCCACACAGACGCACCCGCGCAGCACCCAACAGCTCGCGTGGGAGTGCTGGATTGGGACGCCCCCCGGCGCCCGGGTGAGCCTGCAGGCAGTCATCGATGCTCACGACCGACTCGTCCAGTCCATCGAGCGCTCCGAGTTCGCCTCGATCCTCAACGTGCTCATGAGCGGCGATGAGGGCGAGGTCAACGAGGTGCGCGCCCTCCAGCTCGTCGCCGACCGCGGCGGGCGCAACGTCAGCAGCCGCCCCCTCGCCACCCGCTACGGCTTCTCAAGTCACTCTCGTGTCCGTCCCGCGCTGGAGCGGCTCAGGCGGCGTGGCCTGGCGGATCTCGACGGCACCGAGTGGAGGCTCGTCGATCCGCTGTTCGCCGAATGGCTCCGCCGTTCGTCGCCGCTGCGCCACGATTAGTACCGGATACTCGGTCCCAAATTGTACCGGGTCAACGGTACGATATGGCCCCAGCGGAACACGGCGGTCGGGCCTCGGTTGAGTGGGGCGAGACCGGGGGAGTAGCCGCGGCGCAGTGTCGGGGAGCCGGCGGCGCCGGACTCGCCAGCTGACGCTGAGTCAGTGTGCAGCTGACCCCACCGCGGGCCGGCTCGGCTCGCCCTCGGCGGGCTCGACGCCGTGCAGGGCGCGGGCGAGCAGCCGCCACAGGGTGGCCCGCTCCTCGGCGCTGAGCGCCTGAAGGACCTGGTTCTCGACCTCGTCCATGGCCTGCAGGGCCTTGGCCAGCGCCTTGCGGCCGGCCGCCGTCAACTGGACGCGGTGGCGGCGGCGGTCCTCGGTGTCGCGGCGGCGGACGAGGTAACCGGACTCCTCGAGCTCGTTGAGCAGGAGCACGACGTTCTTGGCGTCCATGCACAGCGCATCAACGAATTCCTGTTGGGGAGCCCCATCGTGGTCGCCGAGGTAGCTCAGGGCCATGAGGAGGCGCAGATCCATGCCCAGCATCTCGGGGCTGCTGCGCCGCATGATCTGCTTGGACAGGCGGGGCAGCAGAACCATCGAGCTGGCAACTGAAGGGCTGCTCTCAGGACACGTCATGACCGCAATTATAGCGACTTTGCGGCTATCGTGGGCGCGGGAAGTACGATACTTAAATCGTAGTTAGTCCTTGTAACAGGGATGATTCGTGCTAAGGTCTTCGCCACTGCGACCGGAAGGATCACCATGAGCACCATCAGCCCTGCAATCCCCAGTATCGCCCGCCCCAATCGGTGGGTCGTCCTCGCCCTGCTTGGGGTCGCCCAGTTGATGGTCGTGCTCGACGCCACGATCGTGAACATCGCGCTCCCGTCCGCGCAGCGCGCCCTGCATTTCTCCACCGACAACCGGCAGTGGGTCATCACCGCCTACGCCCTGGCCTTCGGCAGCCTGCTGCTGCTCGGCGGCAAGCTCGGTGACCTGTTCGGCCGCAAGTGGACGCTGATCGGCGGCCTGACCGGCTTCGCGGTCGCCTCGGCCATCGGCGGCCTCGCCCAGTCCTTCGGGATGCTGGTGGCCGCGCGGACGCTGCAGGGAGCCTTCGGCGCAATCCTCGCCCCGTCCGCGCTCGGCCTGCTGACCGTCACCTTCCGGGGCTCCCCGGACCGGGCCAAGGCCTTCGGAATCTTCAGCGCCATCGCCGCCGGTGGGGCATCGGTGGGACTGCTGCTCGGCGGCGTGCTCACCCAGGTGATCTCGTGGCGCTGGAGCCTGTACGTCAACCTGTTCATCGCGGTCCCCACCGCCATCGTGGCGCTGCGGGTGCTGCAGAACGAGCGCCAGCCCAATCCGCCTCGGATTGACGTGCCCGGCACGCTGCTGGCCTCCGGCGGGTTGTTCGCCCTCGTCTTTGGCTTCTCCCACGCTGAGACGAGCTCCTGGTCAAATCCCCTCACCGTCGCGGCGCTCGCCGCCAGCGTCGTGCTGCTCGGCTCCTTCGTCGCGCTGGAGCGCCGGGTCACCCATCCGCTCCTGCCGCTGCACGTGATCACCGACCGGGCGCGGGGCGGCGCGTACGCCACGATCGCCCTGGCCGGCTCAGCGGTGTTCGCCGTGTTCCTGTTCCTCACCTACTACCTGCAGCAGAACCTGGGCTTCTCCCCGCTGGATACCGGGCTGGCGTTCCTGCCGATGACGGCCATGATCGTCCTCACGGCCACCACCGTGCAGACGCGGGTCCTGCATCGCACCGGCGCCCGGCCGCTGGTCATGGCCGGGATGACGCTGGGCATCATCGCGATGCTCATCTTCACCCAGCTGACTCCCAGCGGGGCCTACCTCACGCACGTGCTGCCCGGCCTGCTGCTGACCGGCGTCGGAATGGGCTGCATCTTCGCCCCCGCGTTCTCGACCGCCACCCTGGGGGTCAAGAACAGCGACGCCGGCGTGGCCGCGGCGATGGTCAACACCTCCCAGCAGGTGGGAGGATCGGTGGGCACCGCCCTGCTGAGCACCATCTTCGCCAGTTCCGCAGCGAGCTTCGCCTCCGCCCATCTCGGAACCGCCGGGTTGGCCAGCGCCGCCTCCATCCACGGCTACACGACCGCCTTCGCATGGGCGGCGGCCCTGTTTGGGGCCGGGTTGCTGATCGCGATCCTCGTCCTGCCCCGGGACGGCGCTGCCCGCGCCCGCGCCGCCAACGCCCAGGCCACCAACGACCGCAACCTCGCTCTGGAGACCACCTGACATGCCCTACGCGTCCGCCTTGCCTCAATTCCCGGCCGGAGATCTCACCGCCGAGCGCATCATCCCCAGAGCCCCCGTCGCGCGGCGCCCCGGAGCGCCGGTCGCCCCGGCGGCGAGTGGTGCCCATCGCCGCCGAAGCGCCCTGCGGCCGGTCCGCGGCTCCGCCCCGGTCAGCGCGTCTGACCCGGCCCGCGGGCCCCGTCCGCTGCGCCGCTGGTCGGTGGCCGAGCTCATCGCCCGGGCCAACGGGGCACCCCGGGCGACTGCCTGAGCGCGCCCCGTACCCGGTCGGCTGATCAGGCCGATGTCCACCACGCTCGTTCACACCACACCCCCGGTCGCCACCCGCACGGCGTCGGCGCAGCCACAGGCGGCGCGGGCGC
The DNA here is from genome assembly GCA_963753235.1 of uncultured Solirubrobacteraceae bacterium. Classification (GTDB taxonomy): domain Bacteria; phylum Actinomycetota; class Thermoleophilia; order Solirubrobacterales; family Solirubrobacteraceae; genus Palsa-465. The sequence continues at coordinate 39,052 of CAVWBJ010000006.1, forward strand.
CGGAGCCGATCGGACGTACCGATGTGCGCCGGCGGCTGGTGACTGCCGTGGTCCTGGCGGTCTGCCTCGGCACGGTGCTGCTGGGGGTCCCGGACCTGCGTCCGGTGGTGCGAGAGATCGCCGACATGAACCCGGCGTTGGTGGCGGCCGCGGTCGCGCTGGAGCTGGCGTCATGTCTGAGCTTCGTGGTCATCTTCCGCCAGTTCTTTGCGCCGCTTACCAGCGAGGTCGCCCGTGAGATGGCCTGGTCGCAGATGGGATCCGGCGCCCTGCTGCCCGGCGGGGGGGTCGGCGCGCTGGCCGTCGGCGGATGGCTGCTGCACCTTGTCGGGATGCCCACCCGGCAGATCCTGCGACGCTCAAGTGGCCTGTTCTTTTTGACCAGCGCCGTCAACGTGATCATGCTCGCCGCCGGTGGGCTCGTCCTGCTGGTGGGCATCGGCGACGGTCCGCATGACCTGCTGCGGGCGGGAATCCCGGTAGCGGCCGGCGCCGGCGCGGTCATCGCCGCGCTCGCGCTACCGGGAGTCACGCGCCGCCTCTGGGGCGCTCGCCGGCGTCCCGCCTGGCTGGAGGACATCGGTGCCGGGATCCCCGCCGCCCGGGATGAGGTGGTGCGGCCCAGCTGGCGGCTGCTGGGCGCGCTGGGCTACCTGCTGTTCGATATCGCCGTCCTGTGGACCACGCTGGCAGCTGTCGGCCCGGCCCCACCGGTGGCGGCGCTGGTTGTCGCCTACCTGGTGGGCTATCTGCCCAATGCCCTTCCGATCCCCGGCGGCATCGGCGTTCTCGACGCCGGCCTGTTCGGAGCCCTGGCGCTCTACGGACTCCCCCTGTGGCATGCCGCTGCGGCGGTGCTCGTCTACCACGCGGTGGCGTTCTGGGTCCCGACGCTCGGCGGCATGGTCGCCTACGCCCGGCTGCGTCCGCGCCTGGCCGCTGCGGCGACCACAGAATCGTCCTAAAACAGCGCGGCGGAGGGGGCCGAGCCGTCCAGCCAGACGACCACAATGGTGCGTCCCGGTGGCCCTCCGTCATGCCCCACAGCGCCCCAGATCCGGGGCCCGCGTCCTCGCCGCCGTCGCGGCCGTGGCGGCGTGTGTCCTGGCGGGCTGCGCCACCGGCGCAGGCGTCACCAGCCAGACGACCACCCAGACACACCGATCCACCGCCACGCGGCCGGCCCGGTCGCCGGGTGACTCTGGCGGCGTCCGGATCTCGACCGCCTCAAACGCCATCGTCCAGCGGCAGCCCGCAGCCGGCTCATGTCATCAAATCGGTTCTGGTTCGTACTCCCGGCCGGACCCCGCGTGCACGCCGGGTGCGCTGAACCCGGAGGTGACCCCGGGGACGATCCAGCGGACGATCTGCGTCAGCGGGTGGACGGCCACGGTGCGACCGGCGGAGACGATCACTGAGCCGGAGAAGGCAGCGGCCATGGCCGCTTACGGTGACACCGGGCCGCTGGGTGCCTACGAGTACGACCATTTCGTGCCGCTGGAGCTCGGCGGCGCCACCAACGACCCGCGCAACCTCTGGCCGGAGCCGGGAGCCTCCCCCAACCCCAAGGATGCGGTGGAGAGCGCCCTGCGAAGCGAGGTGTGTGACGGGCAGATCTCGCTCCGGGCGGCGCAGCGCGCCATCGTGGCCGACTGGGCGTCGCTGGCGCACCGGTTCCCAACCCCATCGCGCAGCCCGCGGCCGGCCTCGCCGTCGACGCCGGTCACGTCAGGGCACTGCACGGCCGCAGCCTCCTACAGCAGCCGGTATCACGACTACGACGTCTACGTTCACTCCAACCAGCCGGATCAGGCGGTCACCGTGACCGATGCGACCGGTCGCTCGCGGAGCTGGCACACCGACGCCGGCGGGTCGGCCGATGTCTACTTCAACGCCGGGGGCGTCGCCACCGGCCGCCAGGTCACGGTGCACGTCGGCGCCGCGGTGTGCTCCACCCGCCTGTGACGGGACGCGACCGTGGCTACGCTCCATGAGGGATCGCGTCCGTCGGAGGAGTCCTCATCGTGTTCAGCCGCAGAACCAAGATCGTCGCCACCCTCGGCCCGGCCACGGACCAGCCGGGCGTCCTCGAAGCGCTGGTCGCGGCCGGGATCGACTGTGCGCGCCTGAACTGCTCGCACGGGACCGAGGAGGACCTGCGGCGCCGCGCGGCGGAGGTCCGCGCCGCCGCTGCCCAGGCGGGTCGATCAGTGGGATTGCTGTTTGACCTGCAGGGCCCCAAGCTGCGCCTGTCGGCAGGCATCGAGCCCCGGGTGGTTCAGGCCGGAGAGGTCGTCACGTTCTTTGGCGGCAGCGAGGCAGCATCGGACGACCGCATCGCCGTCGACTTCGCCGAGTTCCCGCGGTTGGTGTCAGACCGCTCGGAGATCGTGATCGGTGACGGGGTGCCCCGGCTGATGGTGGAGTCCTCCGGTCCGGGTGAGGTCGTCGCCCGGGCGCTGTCGACCGGAGAGCTGGTCCCGCGCAAGGGCATCAATGTGACCTACGCCCGGCCGGAGCTCCCGGCGATCACCGACAAGGATCTGCGGGATCTGGCGGTCGCCGCCGAACTGGGGGCGGACTTTGTGGCGCTCTCGTTCGTGCGGTCGGCGGCGGACATCGAGCAGCTGCGAGCGCGGTTGGACGAGCACGGCTGGCGCGGTCGCACGGTGGCCAAAATCGAGAAGGTGGAGGCCTTCGAGCACCTGGATGAGATCATTGCCGCCGCTGACGGAGTGATGGTCGCCCGCGGGGACTACGGGGTGGAGGCGGGCGTCGCGCAGGTGCCGCTGATGCAGAAGGACACCATCTACCGGGCGACTCAGGCCGGCAAGCTGGTGATCACCGCCACGCAGATGCTGGAGTCGATGATCCACGCGCCGGAGCCCACGCGCGCCGAAGCGACCGACGTCGCCAACGCGGTGATCGACGGAAGCTCGGCCGTCATGCTCTCCGCCGAGACGAGCGTCGGCGACTATCCGGTTGAGGCGGTCCGGGCGATGTCGCAGCTGGCGGAGGCCGCCGAGGAGTACCCGGTGATTCACGGGCGGGCGAAGACCGGGGTGCGGGACACGCCTCCGGCCGCGGTGATGCACGCCGCGGTGGAGTTGGCCGAGGAGGTCGATGCCGAGGCGTTGCTGGTGCCGACGTCGCTGGGGGGATCCCCGCGGGCGTGTGCGAAGTACCGCCGCCGGCGGCCGATCATCGCCCTGCCCCATGACCAGCGGATTGCCGATCAGCTCACGCTGGAGTGGGGCGTGTATCCCAAGACCATGCCAACGACCGCTTCCGCTGACGAGCTGATCGAATCGGCTCTGGCGACCGCCAAGGAGTTCGCCGGAATCCCCACGGGCGCCCGCGTGGTCATCACCGCCGGCCGTCAGACGGGCGCCACCGGGGCGACGAACCTCATCACCGTGCGCGAGATCCCGTGAGCCGGTAGGCGACGTCATCGCCCGGCGCTCCAGACCTGGCCTGCTCCGTGCCGGCGCCCTGAACGGCCGAGGCTCACTGCGGTGACGGCTGACGTTCGTCCCAGAGCCCTGGACGGGCCCCCCGGCGGTGCGAGATACTGCCCGCCATGCCTGGGGGACCGATCGGCGGGCGATGAATCAACCGAGCGACCCCTCGTCCCAGCTCGCCGAGGCCCGCGGCCGATCGGAGGAGCTGGAGGCTGTCGAAGCCGGCCGCGCGCGAGCCGCCAAGGTGCAGGAGGCCCTCTACCGGATCGCTGAGCTGGCCAGCTCGGCCCGGGACCTCCAGGAGTTCTATGGAGCCATCCACGCGGTCGTCGCCGAGCTGATGTACGCCAACAACTTCTACATCGCGCTCTATGACGAGGAACGCCGGCTGATCAGCTGGCCCTACTACGTCGACGAGGTCGACCCGGACATCCCCGATCCAAATCGCTGGGACGAGTTTGGGAGCGGCGACGCCCGTGGGGGAACCGCCTATGTGCTCCGGACCGGAAGGTCGCAGCGCCTCGGGCGCGACCGGGTTCGCAAGCTCATTGAGCTCGGCGAAGTGGAGCTGGTGGGCGAGATGCCCGAGGACTGGCTGGGAGTCCCGCTCAAGTCCGATCAGGGCCGGACCGTCGGTGTCCTGGTGACGCAGTCCTATGAACGGGACTCCAGGTACACCGAGCAGGATGAAGAGCTGCTCGCGTTTGTCGGCCAACATGTCGGCGCCGCCCTCTCCCGGGCACGCGCGATCGAGGAGACGCGCCAGCGCAACGCCGAGCTGGCGTTGATCAACAGCGTCCAGGAGGCGCTGGCCGGTGAGCTTGAGCTGCAGGCGATCTACGACGCTGTCGGCGACCGGATCCGCGACGTGTTTGATGCCCAGGTCCTTGACATCGCCATCTTCGACGAGGCGTCGGGCCGGTTGCACTTCCCATACGCGATCGAGCGGGGCGAGCGCTTCCCGGATGAGCCGATGGAGCTGATCGGCTTCCGCAGACACGTGATGGAGACACGCGAGCCGCTCATGCTCCCGGAGATCACGCCGGAGGTGGTGGAGCGTTACCGCAACCCGTATGTGCTGACCGGTGAGCCGATCAAGTCAGCGCTGTTCGTGCCGCTCGTCGTCGGTGGGCGCGCCACGGGCGTGATCTCGCTCCAGAACATCGACCGCGAGCGGGCATTCAGCGCCTCTGACCAGCAGCTCCTGGAGACCCTGGCGGGCAGCCTGAGCGTGGCCCTGGAGAACGCACGTCTGGTGCATGAGACCCGGCGCCGTAACGCCGAGCTGGCGCTGATCAACAGCGTCCAGGAGGCGCTGGCCGGTGAGCTTGAGCTGCAGGCGATCTACGACGCCGTCGGCGACCGGATCCGCGACGTCTTCGACGCGCAGGTGGTCGACATCGCCATCTACGACGAGGGATCACGCCGGTTGCACTTCCCGTACACGATCGAGCGGGGCGAGCGCTTCCCGGATGAGCCGATGGAGCTGATCGGCTTCCGCAAACATGTGATGGAGACACGCGAGCCGCTGATGATCGAGGAGAGCACGGCGGAGGTGCGTGAACGCTACGGCAACCCCCATGTCCTGAGCGGCAAGCCGGGCAAGTCGATGCTGTATGTCCCGCTCGTGGTCGGCGGGCGCGCCACCGGTGTGATCTCGCTGCAGAACATCGACCGCGAGCGGGCGTTCAGTCAATCCGATCAGCAGCTCCTCGTCACGCTGGCGGGCAGCTTGAGCGTCGCGCTTGAGAACGCGCGCCTGGTGCATGAGACGCGGCAGCGCAATGCCGAGCTGGCGTTGATCAACAGCGTTCAGGCGGCGATCGCCGGCGAGCTTGATCCGCAGGCGATCTACGACCTGGTCGGCGACCGGATCCGCGATGTCTTCGACGCGCAGGTGGTCGACATCGCCGTCTTCGATGAAGCATCAGGCCGGTTGCACTTCCCGTACACGATCGAGCGGGGCGAGCGCTTCCCGGATGAGCCGATCGAGCTGATCGGCTTCCGCAAACACGTGATGGAGACCCTCCAGCCGCTGCTCATCGAGGCCAGCACCCCGGAGCTGCTGGAGCGCTATGGCAACCCATCCGTGCTCACTGGAGAGATGACCCAGTCGGCGCTGTTTGTACCCCTCGCCCTGGGTGGGCGGGCCACCGGCGTGATCTCGCTCCAGAACGTCGATCGCACGCGTGCATTTGACGAGGACGACCAACGGCTCCTGACCACCCTGGCCGGGAGCCTGAGCGTCGCGCTTGAGAACGCGCGCCTCCTCCACGAGACCCGGCAGCGCCTGGCCGAGCTCGCCACGGTGAACAGCGTCGGCCAGGCGCTGGCATCGCAACTTGACCTCGACGCGCTCATCGAGCTCGTCGGCGAGCAGGTCCGGGAGACATTCCAGTCCGATCTGGCGTACGTTGCGCTGCACGACCGGCCGTCCGGTCAGATCGATTTCGTCTACTACTACGAGAGCGGCCAGCGCCGTGCCGAGCCGTCGATCACGTACGGCGAGGGGTTGACGTCCCGGATCCTCCAGTCGCGCCAGCCGCTCCTGCTCAACCGGTCGGCGCAGTTTCAGCAGCATGAGGGGACCGTTGTCGGGACCGACGTACGGTCCTATCTGGGTGTCCCCATCCTGCTCGGAGAGGAGGCCATCGGGGTCATCAGCGTCCAGAGCATCGAGGAGGAGGGACGTTTCGGGGAGACCGACTCCAGGCTGCTGGCGACGATCGCCGCCAATGTGGGCGTAGCCATCCAGAACGCCCGTCTGTTCTCCGAGGTTGAGCGGCAGCGCGGATACCTTGAGTCGCTGGTGGCGATCAGCCCCGCCGCAGTGGTCGTCATGGACGCCGACGAGCGGGTGACGGACTGGAACCCAGCCGCGGCCGAACTCTTCGGCCACTCGGCCGAGCAGGCCCTCGGCCGGCCCATCGACGACCTCGTCTTCGGTGAGACCGATCGCGACGAGGCCCACGAGATCAGACGGGAGGCAATGACGCTGGGCCGCGCGCACCGGATCACGCAGCGTCTGCGCAAGGATGGGACCCCGGTCGATGTGGAGCTGATGCTCGTCCCGCTCACGGTCGACGGCTCCCACGTCGGCTTCCTTGGCACCTATCACGACGTGACGGAACTCCAGCGGGCGCGTACGGAGGCCGAGGCGGCAACCCAGGCGAAGAGTGCGTTCCTGGCCACCATGAGCCATGAGATCAGGACGCCGATGAACGCCGTGATCGGGATGACCGATCTTCTGCTCGGCACCGACCTCACCCGGGAGCAGCGCGAGTTTGCCGAGGTTGTGCGCTCCAGCGGGGACGCGCTGCTGCACGTGATCGACGACATCCTCGACTACTCAAAGATCGAGGCGGGCAAGCTCGACCTTGAACGCGAGCCGTTCAGCCTGCGCGACTGCGTGGAGGGGACGCTGGACATCGTCGCGCCGCACGCCTGGGAGAAGGGGATAGAGCTCGGCTGCTTGATCCAGGAGACCGCGCCGGCCGGAATCCTGGGTGACCAGGCCCGCCTCCGCCAGGTGCTGTTGAACCTGCTGTCAAACGGGGTCAAGTTCACGGAGGCGGGAGAGGTCGTGGTCCTGGTGGAGGCGGAGCCGACCGGCGCCGGCGAGTTCCGGCTTGAGCTGCTCGTCCGCGACACCGGGATAGGGATTCCCCCGGACCGGATGGACAGGCTGTTCACCTCCTTCAGCCAGGTGGACACCTCCACCACGCGCCGTTTCGGCGGCACCGGGCTTGGCCTGGCCATCTCCCAACGCCTGGTGGAGCTCATGGGCGGAACCATCTCGGTGGAGAGCGAGCAGGGAAGGGGCTCCACCTTTCGCATCGCCATGCCGGTCACAGAGGCGGAGGCGCCGGGACAGATCCTCCTGGAGGAGGGCCTCCCGCAGCTGGCCGGCAAGCGGATCCTGATCGTCGACGACAACGCCACGAACCGGGAGATCGTGACTCGGCATGTCCGGTCCTGGGGCATGGAGCCGGTCGCAGTGGAGCTTCCCGCCGAGGCGGTGGCGCTGATCGACGCCGGCGAGCCGTTCGACGTGGCCGTGCTCGACATGATGATGCCGGACATGGACGGGCTGGGCCTAGCGGCCGAGATCCGGCGCCTGCGGGATAAGCCAGAACTCCCGCTCGTGCTTCTGACGTCGCTCGGCCGCCTGCCGGAGGAGCAATGGTCCGGCGCCTTCTCTGCCCAGCTGGCGAAGCCTCTCAAGGCGTCACAGCTCTACAACACCCTCCTGCATGTGTTGACCACCGATCAGCCGCCGGCAGAGATCGCCGAGACCGGGACGGACAGCCAGCACGCGGTTTCGTCGTTGCGGATCTTGCTGGCAGAGGACAACGCTATGAACCAGAAGGTCGCCCTTCGGCTGCTTGAGCGCCTTGGCTATAGCGCGGACGTCGTATCGAACGGCCTGGAGGCGGTGGCGGCACTTGAGCACCAGCCGTATGACGTGATCCTGATGGATGTGCAGATGCCGGAGCTCGACGGTCTCGACGCTTCGCGCAGGATCTGCGAACGGTGGCCGTCCGAGCGCCGCCCTCACATCATCGCCATGACCGCAAACGCGCTGCCGGAGGATCGCGAGGCCTGTTTCGCAGCCGGCATGAACGACTATGTGGCCAAGCCGATCCGTGCCGAGGAACTGGCGGCGGCGCTCAACGATTCACGCCCCGTCCGGGACAGGGTTGCCACTGCGGGTAAACCCGAGATCAGTCTTGATGCTGCCGCGCTCCAGAGTCTGAAAGACCTCGGCGGCGTTGAATTCCTCAACGAGGTGGTCGACGTGTTCCTGGCGGATGCGCCGGCGCTCATCACCAGCCTCAGCACCTCGCTGGAGCGGGCGGACCTGGAGGAGCTTCGCCGGGCGGCCCACACTCTGAAGTCCAACGGCGCCACGCTCGGCGCCACGGCGTTTGCCGATGTCTGTCGAACTGTCGAGGAGCGCGCCCGGGAGGGGCACCTCGACGGCCTGGCGGAGCTGGTGGATGCGGTTGGGTCGGCCTATCGCGAGCTCCAAGAAGCACTGGCCTCGGTGCGCACGGAGCCGGTTTCATGAGCGTCCCCGCCCCAGCGCCCGGAACGATCCTGATTGCGGACGACAACCGAGTGAACCGGCTCCTGCTGGGCCGGGGACTGGAGCACGACGGGCATGTCGTCGTGTTTGCCCAACATGGCGGGGAAGCGCTTGATCTGTTGCGACGGCGGCGGTTCGACCTGCTCCTGCTCGACGTTCTCATGCCCGCGCTTGATGGATACGCGGTCTTGGAGGAGTTGCAGCGCGACCCCCATCTGCGGGACATTCCGGTGATAGTGACGTCGTCCCTCGACGAGCTGGACAGCGTGGTCAAGTGTCTGCAGATGGGCGCGGAGGACTATTTGACCAAGCCGGTCAACCCCGTGCTCCTGAACGCGCGCATCAACGCGAGTCTGGAGAAGAAGCGCCTGCGCGACCAACAACGGGAGCTGATCAGCAAGTTCGCCACCAAGGAGGTGGCGGAGGATCTGCTCACGTCAGGGTTCTCGCTCGGCGGCAAGTACGTCGACGCTTCGGCGATGTTCTGCGACATCCGCTCGTTCACGACGATCGCGGAGGGCCAGGATCCGGCGGAGACGATCGAGCTGCTCAACGACTACTACACCCTGATGATCGATGCGATCAGCGGCGAGGGTGGAATGGTCAACCTGATGGAGGGCGACGGCCTCATGGCGATCTTCGGGGCGCCCCTCCCGCGGGAGGACCATCGCCGCGAGGCGGTGCTGGCGGCACGGCAGATGATCGACCTCATCCGTCTGTTCAATGAGGAGCAGGCGGCACGGGGCAAGGTGCAAATCCAGATCGGTATCGGGATCGCGTCAGGACGGGTTGTCGCCGGGTACACGGGGACCTACCAGCGGGCGAGCTACACGTGCGTGGGTGACACCGTCAACGTGGCCGCGCGGCTGGAGGCTCACACCAAGGCCGTCAATCGGCCGGTGCTCATCGACGAGGACACGCGGCGGGGACTGGGCGACGACATCGCGCTGGAGCCGCAGGGCGAGGTGCTCATGAAGGGAAAGACGGAGTCGATCAACGTGTACGCGGTGCTCACCGGGGGTGGAACGGTTCCTTCCGGGGCTGCTCCGACGGCGCTGGGGGATCCGGCCTGGGAAGGCTGAGCCCCGTCCCGTTGCTGTTGATGGGTCGGGCGCGGGCGCGGTTGATGCATCTGCCACCATGTCCGTATCGGGGTCCGCCGGCGGGTCGGCCGGCGAGTCTGGCGGACACAACACTCATTGAAGTGGAGGAACATGGTGATCGGGACCATCCGACGCGGCCTGTCAGCGTTCGTCCTTACCGCTCTCATTGGCCTGGGGGCGTTGGCCGCGTCTGCCGGGGCAGCGGGCTCCAGATCCGTCCGTTGCGTCGGGAACGCTGATTTCTGCGGGGCCACCGTCAGCATTGCCGGCGGGGCCAGCAATCGTGTCGTCACCATCCGGCTGACTGACACCAACTTCAGGCGCATCGGGGTGCGGGTCATTCCGGGCGCGTCCCGGGGCGCGTTCAGCATCTCCAAGGCGTCGTTCATGCTCGGCGGATCGGTGTACCGGTTCACGCTCAATGCCGTGCAGGGCAACCCGCGCCGGGCGCGGATCATCCTGCTGTTTGCGGCGTCCAATTCGGTGCCGTCCTAACGGCCCAGGCGCTGGGGGGCGGCCGCGGTCGCCCCCCAGGGCCTCGCCGCATCAGACACAGCCACGCTCCACCCTCGCCGTCGGGACCAAGGTCGACCACCCGGCCCGTCTTCGACTCCTCACCGCGGCAGCTCACCAGGTGTCAGATCTGCGTCCGTCCCGCCCGGGCCTCGCCCTGGCCCGGCGGGACGCTGGCGGCGGCCCGGATCAGGAGGCCACCACCGTCACCGCCGGTGCCCCCCGCTGGCACGCGTCCTGGTCGACCGGAGCGTTCATCATGGCCAACCGGATCTGGCCCCGGAAGGGCTGCCCAGCATCTCGGGGAGGAACGGGAAGCGGAGGGCCGTCGGGGGTGGTGGTCAGGCTGAACCAGCGTCCCAGGCAACCGGGTACCGGTGTGCCGGCCCCGGTCTCGATGTCCCCGGTGCGGCTGTCCAGCGCGACCGCGGCGGCGACGTGGTGGAGAATCGCGTCCCGGCGGCTGCCGGTGACGGTGAACGTGATCAGGACCGGCGGCCCGCCGGGGTACAGCCGGCCGAAGCGCGGAGCCATGATCGAGATACGCCAGAACGGGGAGCGCCCGCGGAGCGAGGTCTGCGCCGAGCGCTCAGCGGCGGCGGCAGCAGCCGCCGCCGCAGCCGCCAGGGCCACCAGGATGGCCACCGATACGGCCGCGCCGCGCCGGCCGATCCGAACCCCGGACGAAATGGCAGCAAAAGTGGGCGCATCCTGGCGCCATGACATGGGCCCTCCTTGGCAGGTGAAGCTGGCTGGTGATGATGGTCCGGTCGGCGGGGTCCGGCCGGAAATGGCAGACGCGAGGTTTTTTCGGAGCCGGCCTGCCCAGACTTGATCAAATTGTCCGCGGTCTCAGCAGGTATCGCGCGGGCCGGGGCCGGGGGGCCTGCCCCGGCAGCGCCCTCCGCGGCCGGGGCCGGTCAGCAGGCGACCCGGGCCAGCGGCCCCACCCGGGCACCCGACGCGCACGCGACCGGCCGCCGCGTCACCTGAACCGCGGTCGAGGACCGCGTGGCGGCGAAGTTGGCGCCGCTGAGCAGGCCACGCACCGACAGCGTCGCGCCGGCGTTCGACGCCCGGCCACCGACACGCGCGTACAGCGTGAAGCTCCGGGATCGGCGGCATCACCTCTGTTGCGAAAAGCGCCGTGCGGGGACGCCGACGCGCTCAGATCATACTCTGTGACGTGTCACAGATGGTGACATCAAACCGGTACAAAGGTGACCCATACCTATTCAATCTCACTGCAACTCCGTCGTGTCCCCTGGCCGGTCGCCGGGCGACGGACCGCCCGTTCCGGCGCCGCGGCCGCACGCAGTGGAGAGGATCGCCGAGCGCTCTCCGTCAGCCGTGCTCATTGCTGCTCACTCCCCGCCGGTACTGAGCAAGAACGCCGCCGCTGGGCCTAGACTGCGCCCGTGCAGCAGTCGCAGCGCCTGTCCTCAATCCTGGAGCGGCTCGCCGTGGACGGGTCGGTCAGCGTGGTGCAGATGGCGGCAGAGCTGGGGGTATCGCCGGCCACCGTGCGGCGGGACCTGGCCCGGCTGCAGGATCAGCGTCTGCTCGGCCGCACCCACGGCGGGGCGGTGCCCCAGGGTGTGCTCTACGAGTTGCCGCTCCGCTACAAGTCGACCCGCCACGCCGAGGCGAAGCGCCGCATCGCCCAGGAGGCGGCCGCGCGCGTCGCCGATGGCTGGGCCATCGGCCTGACCGGCGGGACGACGACCACCGAGGTGGCGCGGGCGCTCGTCGATCGGCCTGAGCTGACGCTGGTCACAAACGCGCTCAACATCGCCGCCGAGATCGCCGTGCGGCCGAACCTCAAGCTGGTCGTCACCGGTGGCGTGGCCCGCCCGGAGTCCTACGAGCTGGTGGGTCCGCTGGCCGAGGCCAGCCTGGAGGGCCTCAACCTGGACATGGTGTTCCTGTCGGTGGATGGGGTTTCGCCCCGGGCCCATCTGACCACCCACCATGAGCAGGAGGCTGCCACCGACCGGGCACTCATCGCCCACGCCAACCGGGTCTGCGTCGTTGCCGACAGCTCAAAGCTGGGGGCGGTCGCCTTCGCCCGCATCTGCGAGCTGAGCGCGGTCGACGAGCTCATCACCGACCGTGATGCCGATCCGGAGGAGATCGGCGAACTGGCCGAGCGCGGCGTCCAGGTCACGACCGTTTAGGTCCCAGGACACGGAGTGGTTGCCGGGTCCCATCGCGGGCAGTGGGTGGCCAGCGGCCGGCCCTGGGAAGCGGTGACCTCATCCGGAGCCCGACTGGTCTGAGAGCGGACCAAATGCGCATAACTGCGCGATTAATGGGTACTACGAGCACAAATGCGCGCCAGATCGGAATCGATGGTCGCAGACGCCGCCGCACTCGGCGACGCGCTCGGCGATCTCGTCCGCCGCCACCGCGCCGGCCAGCCGGTCGGAATCACCTCGGTCTGCTCGGCCCACCCGCTGGTGCTGGAGGCGGCGATGCGCGAGGCGGCCGCGGCCGGCGGACCGGTTCTCATCGAGGCCACGTCCAACCAGGTCGATCAGACCGGCGGCTACACCGGGATGCGGCCTCCGGACTTCCGGGCCCTGGTGGAGGACATCGCCGAGCGCTGCGGCGTGACGCCCGCCCGCGTCATTCTGGGCGGCGACCATCTCGGCCCCAACCGGTGGCGTGACCTGCCCACCGCCGCGGCCATGGACCGGGCCGAGGCCCTGGTGGCCGCCTACGCCGAAGCCGGCTACACCAAGCTCCACCTCGACTGCTCGATGGCCTGCGCCGACGATGCCCAGCCCCTGACCGACGAGATCGTTTCCGGGCGAGCCGCCCGGCTGATGGCGGTGGCCGAGGCCGCCGCGCCCGCGCCGGGGGCGCTCAGCTACGTGATCGGCACCGAGGTGCCGGTGCCCGGCGGCGCCGCCGAGGCGATCTCCGGTCTGTCGCCGACCACCCCCGCCGCGGCCCGGGCGACGCTCCAGGCCCACCACCGGGCGCTGGCGGAGGCCGGCCTGGAGGCGGTGTGGCCACGGGTCCGGGGCCTGGTGGTCCAGCCCGGCGTGGAGTTCGACGAGTGGCATGTCGTCGACTACGCGCCCGGGCAGACCAGCGACCTGCGCCGGGTACTGGACACCGAGCCCCACATGGTGTTTGAGGCTCACTCCACCGACTATCAGACCCCGGCCTGTCTGGCTGCCCTCGTCCGTGATCACTGGGCTGTGCTCAAGGTCGGCCCCGGGCTCACCTTCGCCCTGCGGGAGGCGCTGTTCGGCCTGGAGGCGATCGAACGCGAGCTGTGCCCGGATCACCGACGGTCACACCTGTCCGAGGTTCTGGACGAGCGCATGCTCGCCGACCCGACCGTCTGGAATCGTTACTACGGCGGCGACCAGCGCCAGCAGCGCCTGGCCCGGCGCTTCAGCTTCAGTGACCGGCTGCGTTACTACTGGCCGGAGCCGGAGGTCAGCGCCGCGGAGGAGCGTCTGCTGGACAACCTGAGCGACATCGAGCTTCCGTTGCCGCTGCTCAGCCAGGCCATGCCCGTTCAGTACGCGCGTATCAGGGAGGGATCGCTCCCGCCGGAGCCGCGTCCGCTTGTCATCGACCACGTCTGCGACGTGCTGCGCGCCTACCGGCGTGCCTGTGGGGTCATCGCCGCGGGAGAGGAGAACAACCACAGTGACCGACACCGAGACACCCCTTGAGAAGCCGCCCGCGGCGCGGGAGGACAGCCACGGCCTGATCCGTGGGCTGGGCCTGTTCAACGCCGTCTCGCTCAACATGGCGCAGATGGTGGGGATCGGCCCGTTCATCACCATCCCGCTGATCGTGATCGCCATGGGCGGTCCCACCGCGGTGTTCGGCTGGGTGGCCGGGGCGCTGATCGCCATCTGCGACGGACTGGTCTGGGCCGAGCTCGGCGCGGCGATGCCGGCTGAGGGCGGCTCCTACACCTACCTGCGCGAGGCGTTCCAGTACTCGACCGGCCGGTTGATGCCGTTCCTGTTTGTGTGGTCGACGCTGCTGGTCACCCCATTGATCATGTCGACCGGCATGATCGGGATCGCCCAGTATCTGGGCTACTTCTGGCACACCAGCGCCTCCCTCGCCCACTGGGAGGCGGTCGGCTTCACCATCATCACCATCGCCCTGCTGTGGCGGCGCATCGACTCCATCGGCAATCTCACCCGGATTCTCTGGGCGGGGATGATCGTCACCGTGCTGATGGTGATTGTGGCCGCGTTCACCCACTTCTCGGCCCACCGAGCGTTTGCGTTCCCGGCGGGCGCGTTCAGCACCCACCATTTCATCAACGGGCTGGGAGCGGGGCTGGTCCTGGCCATCTTCGACTACCTCGGTTACTACACGATCGCCTACCTCGGTGACGAGACCCGGAACCCGGGCCGCGTCATTCCTCGCTCCATTGTCATCTCCGTGCTCGGGGTCATGGTCATCGACCTGGCGCTCAACATCGGCACCATGGGCGTCATCCCCTGGCGCCAGGTGGAGAAGTCCACGTTCATCGGCAGTGACCTCATGCACCACGTGTGGGGAGGACCGGCCGCCACCATCGTCACCCTGCTCATCGTCTGGACGGCGTTTGCCTCGGTGTACGTCGGGTTGCTCGGCGCCTCGCGGCTGCCCTACAACGCCGCCCGTGAGGGCGTGTTCTTCCGGTCGTTTGCCCGGCTGCACCCGCGCCTGCAGTTCCCGCACGTCTCGCTGCTGGCGATGGGGGTGGTCACCGCCGTCGCCTGCTTCTTCTCGCTGACCACGGTCATCAACGCCCTGATCGCCATGGCCATCTGGGTGCAGTTCATCGGTCAGATCGTCGCTCTGACGATCCTGCGCCGCAAGCAGCCCGGCCTGCTCCGGCCCTACCGGCAGTGGCTGTATCCGCTGCCCAGCCTGATCGCGCTGGTGGGCTGGATCTACATCTTCCAGGCGTCCGGCTGGCCGGCGATCCGGATCATGATCATCTGGACGATCCTGGGCGTGATCGCCTTCCTGATCTGGGCCCGGGTCAACCACCTGTGGCCGTTTGGCCCCAAGCGCATCCACGAGGAGTTCCTGGAGGGTGCCGATCAGGCCCAGGACGTGAAGCGCCGGCGGGTGGCCGCGTGAGCCTCCGCCCGCCCCGCCTGTCGATCCGGCCCGGCACCCTATGCGTCTCTGGTGGTGATGACCCGGTAGGCGGCGGCGAGGAGGATGAGTGACAGAAGGGTGAACAGTCCCGCCTCCATGGCCTGAAACGTCCAGAAGCGCCCGGCGGGCTGATAGGTGACGATCCGGTGGTAGCCGTGGGCGGCCAGGCAATTCTCAAACCGGCGGTAGACCGGGGTCTGGCAGGCGGGCGGGATCTGGATGCCGGTGGCGCTGCTTCCGTGCCCGGATGGGGTGGTGATGTAGCCGGCCAGCCACCAGCTGTGGGCCAGCGAGCCGGAGCTCCAGTTGACGTTGATCGGCGTGATGTGCGTCACCGGCGTCATGAAGTGCTGGCGAAGGTAGAGAGCGACGGCGGCCCGGATGGCGATGAACCCAGCCAGCGCCGTGGCCACCGCGGGCAGGGTCCGTCGCAGCAGGACACCGGTGGCGATGCCGAGGGACATGGCAAACACGGAGTAGGCGATGGGGACGATGCCCTGGATGTCAAACGGCCCCGGGGAGAGACGGTCGAACAGGGCGTTCTCCGGAATCCGCCACCAGCTGACCAGGAGGGTGAGTAGCGCCCCCCACCAGGCGGCGGCGGCCAAGGCCCATCCCATATTGCTGAGCATCCAGCGGCGCCGCGGGACGCTCTGGGTCCAGATCAGATCTGTGGTCCGAGCCTCGGTCTCCCCGGCCACCAGGGGCGCGCCCCACAGAACGCCCAGGAGCGCGGGCAGGATCATCGTCCCGGAGACGAGCTCGACGAGCGGTCGGTCGGCCTGGAACAGGAGCGTCGGGAGCTGGTTGCAGGAGTTGGTGGCGGCGCAGGTGGAGAGCGCAGTGTCGTAGGTGTGGGCCATGTGGACGCCGGTGATGACCAGGAGGAGCGCCAGGGCGGCCAGGCCGGCGCCGGCGATCAGGACGTGGGCACGGTGCAGCCGCCAGATGACGAACGTCATGCCCGCCCTCCGGCGAGGCTGAGCGCCGATCCGCCGGCCGGGCGGTTCTCACCCATGTAGGCGAGGATGATGTCCTCCAGCGCAACGTCGCTGACCTCCCAATCCGGGTTGAGGACCGGCCCGCTGACCCGCACCAGCAGTTGGGACTGGCGTTCGGTCTGAACCGCCCGGACGACCACCATCCCCGGCTCCAGGGTGTCCAGGCTGCGGCGGGCCCCGGTCAGCAGCCGGTGCGACATCAGCAGCTCGTCGATGCTGGTGCACACCTGCGGGCGCGCTGCCGCCAGCAGGACCAGATGGTCACACACACGCTCCAGGTCGAGCAGCAGGTGCGAGGAGATCATCACGGTCAGGTCGCCGTCGGCGACCGCCTCGGTCAGCGTGGCCAGGAACTCCCGCCGGGCCAACGGATCCAGGGCGGCCATCGGCTCGTCAAGCAGCAGCAGGCGAGGGCGCTTGGCCAGCGCCAGGGCCAACGCCACCTGGGCGCGTTGACCGCCGGACAGCTTCCGCACGGGCTGGTCGGTGGGGATATGCAGAGAGGCGAGCCGGCGGCTGACCAAATCGGTGTCCCAGGCCGGGTTCACATGACGCCCGATGGCGCTGTGATCCTCTGCGGTCAGCCGTCCGTAGAGCGGCGCCTCCTGCGCCAGATAGCCGACGCTGCTGAGAAACTCCGGGGTCTGCTGTGGCGGCCGGCCAAACACCCGCGCGGTTCCGGCACTGGGCGAACTGAGCGCGGCCAGCATCCGCAACAGCGTCGTCTTGCCGGCGCCGTTGGGTCCGATCAGCGCGCACACCGATCCCTGGGGGACCGACAGCGAGCAATCCTGCAGCGCCCACCGGCGACCAAACCGCTTGCCCAGCCTCTCGGTGACGATGGCACCCGCCCCGGCCTCAACCATCTCGCCTCCCATCGGTGTCATGCGACCTCGCTCTCAGCAACCTCCTGCGCCGTGGAGCGCAGCAGCGCCTGGATGGATGCCTCGTCCAGTCCGTGCTCCCGAGCGCTGGCCACCCATCGCTCCAAGCTGCGCGCCAGGCGGCCCAGCACCTCTGGGGGCGGCCCGGCCGGGCGCCGGCGGGCAAACGTGCCGATCCCCTGGCGGCCCTCCACCAGGCCCCGGCCCTCCAGCTCCCGATAGGCCTTGAGCACGGTGTTGGGATTGATGGCCAGGTCCGCCACCACCTCCTTGACCGTGGGCAGCCGATCGCCTGGCTGCAGCACTCCCATCCGCAGTGCCCGCTCCACCTGCTGGACCACCTGGAGATACGCCGGCACCCCCGAGGATGCCGACAGATGAAATGACATTGAGGTCCGGCGTAGTTCTCTACTCATCTAGAGAACTAGTTGTACCAGGTTCTCCGGTCGATGTCGATGTCGACCGATTTGTCGGTCTCGGTCCCGCTCAGCGGGCGGCCGTGGGCGTCGGTGACCGTCACGGTGTACGTCCACGGGGCGTTGACGTTGGGGTGATGGTTGGGGCCGACGAACCCGGCATGCACCGGCGGTGTCAACGCCGGCGCGGGAGGCTTGTGCGCGGTGGTGTGGGTGGCGGTGGTCGACGACGTGGTCGTCGACGATGCGGTGGCCGAGCGCGTGGTGGTGGTCAGGCGGGTGGTGGTCGACCGGGATGTGGTCGTCGACGACGACGCCACCGCGCGCTTGCGCTTGCCGGGGGCCGAGGTGGTGGAGGTGGTGGTCGGCGTGGAGGTGACCGGCGCACTGGTGGCGGTGCTCGTGGTTGACGTGGAGGGTGACTTGGCGCCTCCGCAGGCGGCCGGCGCCAGCGCCAGGCCAAGGGCGGCGACCGCCACCCAGGCTTGTCGGGGATCGCTGCCGCGCCGCATCGGCATCGCTCAGAACAGATGCAGCAACCGGCCGCCGGTCTCAAACAGGGAGATCGCCTGGTCGATCTGCCTCTGCTCGGCCCGGGCGTTGCGGACGGCTGCGGCCCGGTTCCGGGCCCGGGCGGCGCCGGCGCTGCGCTGAGCGTCGGAGGTGGCGATGCGGGCGTGGCCCAGGGCGGCCAGCACGTCGGACCGGCCGGTTCGTCCGGCGGCGCTGGACGCCTGGTTGCGGTTGGCCACGGTGGTCACGGCGTTGAGATCGCGGTTGACCTTGGCCAGGCGAGACAGGGCCGCGGGGGCGGCGGCTTTGCTGGGCGCCGAGAAGCTGGAGAGGTAACCGATGTCCGCCGTCAGGCGACTCTCATAGTGCCTGAGCGCCCGGCGGAAGCTGGCATCGGAGGCCCCGGCCGCGGGAGCAGCGGCGAGGGAGGCCACCGCCACCAGGGCGAGCGCGCCCAGGCGTCGCCCCCGCCGGCGGTTGACAGAAGGTGAATGGGTCTGCGGCATCGGCATGGGCCATAGACGATGCGCCAGTCGCCGGGCCAATGTCTCGGCGCCGAACCCCAATTGAGCCCCGGGCAACTACGGAGCGTCCCGGATCGGCGCCGCCGTCCGGCGGCCGAAGGAGAGCTCGGATGACCGTCAGACCGCGGCCAGCGTCTGGTCGGCGGTGTGCCGAGCGATGAACGCGGCGGTCCGCTCCGGCGTCGCCAGCGCGTCCCACTGGCGGTCCGGGTGGTTGAAGTTCTGGGTGTAGGCGTCGCAGAGTGGCTTGTTCTGGGCCATCGCCATCAGGAGCCCGACAACATGGGGCTGGGGGTTGAGGATCATGTTGGTCCAGTCTGAGACGCCGCAGACGAAGGGTTCCCGGTCACGGGCGACGCGCTGGCAGAAGCGCTCGTCCAGCGCCAGGTCCTCCAGGATGGCGTGGCCGATCACCCAGGCCGAGTAGGAGGCCGAGTTGGCGCCCTGGCCGTTGACCGGGTCGACGACGCAGTGGGCATCGCCCATGGCCAGCGCGTAGGTTCCGCAGTCCAGGCGGATGTAGTCCTCGCGCACCACCGGGGTCAGGGCACCCTGGAGCAGGTCCGTGGGGCCCATGAGGCCGAAGCTGCCGGGGTCGATGCGCTCGCCGCACATGGGGTAGTGCTGGTGCAGCTTCTCCAGCACGGTGCGGTTGAAGGCGGCGGGATCGTCAGCGTAGGTGATGTCGGCGAGCACCTCCAGGTCGCCGCCCGGAATGTTCTCGAACAGCAGGGCGGTGGCGAACCCCTCCCGCGCGGTGATCGGCAGCTCCAGCAGCTCGCCGTGGCCGAGCGACATGTGGACGCCGACGCCCTTGGGCTCGGTGTAGGCGATCCCGTGGTAGATGCCGGCCGACAGGCGCCGCTGGGGCTTGTCGTAGGGCGATTTCTCCGGCCGGGGAGCGAACATGCCGCCGGAGCCGCGCCCGGCCGCCACCACCACCAGGTCATGGTCGCCGCCGATGCGCTCCACACCGGCGGCGTCAACGGCGCCGATCACCACGCGTCCGCCGCGCTCCTCGTAGTCGGCGAGCAGCTGTGGCAGGTACAGGCGGTAGTCGATGATGGAGGAGGGCTGGTCGAAGTCGCCGCGGAACCGCATCGGCTCCGGGGTCCCCAGGATGCTGTGCTGGTGGCAGACATAGCCGTACTGCTCGGCGTCCCAGTGGTGGACGCCCAGCGCCCGCTCGCGCTCCAGGGTGTGATGGTGATGGGCGACCGTGTTCAACAGGCGCCCAGCGGCGATGTCCTCGCCGCTCCGATCGGTGTAGATGGTCACCGGGACATCGTGCTGCTGCAGAAACAGCGCCAAGTGCAGGCCCGACACACCGGCACCGACCACCGCAATGCTCGTCATCCTCTCCCTCCTCAGTGGGAGCCCCAATCTAGCCCGCCGGCGAATTTCAGATCAAGGGCGCGGGCCGACACCTTACGTTGCGTCTCACGCAATGATGTACGGTGGCGGCGATGATCGAGCTCCGGGACCTGCGATCGGTGGGGGTGCTCGCCGACGAGCTGCATTTCGGCCGGGCGGCAACGCGTCTGGGCGTGACACCGTCCACGCTCAGCCGGCGGCTGGCCAGTGTCGAACAGGACCTGGGGGTGGCACTGTTCGTCCGGACCAGCCGCCGGGTCTCGCTCACCGAGGCCGGGCGTGAGTTGGCGATCCGCCTACCGGCGGCGCTTCGTCAGCTTGACGTTGCCCTGGCCGCCGCCCAGACCAGCGACGACGGCGGCTGGCAGATCTGACCCGTGGCGAGCCGCCCTACCGGGCGCGGATCACGCGGGTGGCGCCCACCGGCCGGGACTGGGGTCGACGGGCGGGGGCGCGCTCCGGGCGCTCCGCCGGGCGGGCCGTCGGGCTCTCCGGCTGCACGGGCCGCGGGTGGTCGCGATGCTGGGTGCGGATCGCCCACACCAGCGGCGTGACCACCATCACGATCACACCAAGGCTGAGGATCCCGTTGACAATGGCTGTGGAGGTCATGGCGAACTTCCTCGGTTGGGGGGCGCTTGTCTGCCCCGCGAGCGCGGCCGGTGCGGCCGGGCTCAAAGGGGGATGAGTTGAGGGTGCCCGCGCCGGGTTATGGAACGGCAATGTTCCGGTAGCGGGTCAGAAGATCTGAGCAACGGATCGGTAGCGCTGTGGAACAATCGATGCCGATGGCGTCTGGAGCCCGGGTTCTGGTGGTCGATGACGAACAGGCCCTCCGGCGTCTGCTCCGCCTATACCTGGAGAAGGAGGGGTATGAGGTGGTGGAGGCCGACGACGGCTTGGACGCTCTGTCGCTGCTGCGTCGCAGCGGGATCGATGTGGCCCTGGTCGACGTCATGCTGCCGGAACTCGACGGGTTTGAGGTCGTCCGGCGCATCCGCACCGAGTCCGGCATCCCGATCATCCTGATCACCGCCCGGGGAGAGGAGTCGCAGCGGATCGCCGGCCTGGAGGTCGGCGCCGATGACTATGTGGTCAAGCCCTTCTCGGCACCGGAGGTGGTGGCGCGGGTGCGGGCTCAGTTGCGCCGGGCCCGGGGTCAGTTCGGCGCCCAGGAGCGGCTGCGCAGCGGAACGGTGGAACTTGACGAGGAAGCTCGGCGGGTGACGGCCGACGGGGAGGAGGTGGATCTCACCCGCCGGGAGTTCGACCTCCTGGCCGCGCTGCTCCGGGGTCCGGACCGGGTGCACACGCGGGACGCGCTCCTGGAGGACGTGTGGGGATCGACCTACCTTCAGCCCAAGACCGTCGACGTGCACATCGCCGGGCTGCGACGCAAGCTGGGTGACGCGCTGAGGATCAGCTCGCTGCGCGGCGTGGGCTATCGCCTGGAGCCCTAGATGTTCACCCGGGCGCCATCCCTGCGGTTCTGGCTGCTGGTCGCGATGATCGCCAGCGCGGTCCTCGGTCTGGGCGGTGCCGTGGTGCTGTTCAACCATGTCCAGTCCGCTGACGAGCACGCCGCCGACAGCGCCAAGGCGCGTCAGGAGGCGCGGCTGATCGCCGCGCAGATCGAGCAGGGCGCCGGTGTCACTCGTCTGCGCGCCCTCCAGGATCTGCTCCCCACGGACCAGATCACCGTCCAGCGCGGGGGACAGGTCGTCTTTCAGGGGCCGGCCCACCGGGGACTGGAGTTTGAGCTGAGGGCGGCAGCTCCGTTTCCCGGCGGCGTGGTTCGAATCACCGACTTCGCCGCGCCGGAATCCAGCACCACGCTGACGTTGACGTTGATCACCGCCGGCGTGCTGGCCCTGGTGATAGCGGCGGCGATCATCGCCGCCACGCTGGTGACCCGGGCCGTGCGTGCCCCGGTTCAGCGCGCCATCAGCGCCGCCGAGCGGGTGTCCCATGGCGACTTCACCGCCCGGATGGGCACCTCCGGTCCGGAGGAGCTGGTCAAGCTGGGCAGCGCCTTCGATGACATGGCCGCTCGGCTGGAGCAGGCCGATCGGGATCAGCGTCAGTTCCTGGCCGACGTGGCCCATGAGATTGCCACGCCGGTCAACGCGGTCTCAGGCTTCGCCCTGGCGCTCGCCGACGGTGCCGCCCACGGCGACCATGAGCGGCGCGAGGCCAGGGACATCATCGAGGCGCAGGCTGGGCGGCTGGGGGATCTGCTCAATGATCTGCGCAAGCTGACCCAGCTTGATCTGACCGAGGCCGTGCATGTCGACGTGGTCTCGCTGGCGGCGTTCGGCGAGCGGCTGGTGGCAAGCCTCCAACCGGCCGCCCGGGACGCCGACATCGAGCTCCACCTGACCGTCGCCGAGGGGGAGGTGCTCTCGGACGCCCGCCTGCTGGAGATGATCGCCTCCAACCTGCTCTCCAACGCCATCCGCTACACGCCCGCGGGCGGTTCCGTCCGCTTCGAGCTTCGCCGTCACGACCGGGAACTGGTGCTCCGCGTGCGCGACACCGGCGTGGGTATCGCCCCGGAGCATCAGCGGCGGATCTTCGAACGGCTGTATCGCGTCGACAGCACCCGTGACCGGGCCACCGGGGGCTCCGGGCTGGGGCTGGCCATCGTCCACCGCGCCGTCCAGACGCTCGGCGGCCAGATCGAACTGGACAGCACCCTGGGGCAGGGCAGTGAGTTCCAGGTCACGCTGCCCATCGGCGTGCCCCTGATGAAGCGGACCCCGGAACGCGGTCTGAGCGCCGCCCGCCCATGAGCCCGGCCACCGCCAATCCCGACATCGACGCCTATCTCGATGCTCTCCCCGAGCCCAAGCGCGGCACCCTGCACGCCCTGCGCCGCACGATCCGGGAGATCCTCCCGGAGGCCGAGGAGGTGATGTCCTACGGCTCACCGGCCTTCCGGGTGGGCGGCCAGACCGTGGCCGGCTTTGCCGCGTTCAAGAACCACCTCAGTTACCTGCCGTTCAGCGGAGCGGTCCTCGGCCAGCTCACCGACGAGCTCAGTGGCTACACGATGACCAAGGGAGCCCTGCACTTCCCGGTCGACCGCCCGCTGCCCAAGGACCTGGTGGCCGAGCTCATCGCCGTGCGCCTCGCCGACGTCAGGCGGCGGTCCGGGCCGGCGGGCCACCGGCCTTAAAGCTCCGGGGCCGGGGCCTGATGTCGCCGCCGCTCAGCCGCCCAGCCCGTGCGTGTAGGCGTAGTGGACGGCCTGGGCGCGGTCCCGCGCCCCGATCTTGGCGAACACGTGGTTGATGTGGGTCTTGACCGTGGCCTCGCTCACCACCAGCGTGGCCGCGATCTCCCGGTTGGACAGCCCGCGGGCGACCAGCGACAGCACCTCCCCCTCCCGCTGGGTCAGGTCGGCGGGCAGGCTGACCGGCTCCGGCGCCGGGCGGGCACCCGCCGTGGCGGCGGCAAGCAGTTGGCCGTGGACGACCGGATCCAGCAGGGTCTGATGGTCGGCGGCGGCGTGGACCGCGCGGGAGATCTCGGCGATGCCGGCGTCCTTGGTCAGGTACCCCCGGGCCCCGGCGCGCAGCGCGTCCAGAATCGACGCCTCGTCGGCGTGCGTGGTCAGCACCACCACCTCGGTCTCAGGCTGCGCCTCCCGGATCCGGCGGGTGGCCGCCACGCCGTCCAGCTTGGGCATCCGCAGGTCCATGAGCACCACATCGGGGCGATGCCGGGCACACAGGGCCACCGCCTCCTCACCATCGGCGGCCGCGGCCACCGGGTGGATGTCCGCCACGGTCTGGAGCAGCGTCATCAGCCCCTCCCGGACCAGCGCCTGGTCATCGACCACCATCACCCGTACCGGCCCGGTCACCGCCCGCGCTCCTGACCGGCGCCCGCGGCCGGAGCCGGAACCTGGTCGGAGGCCGGGGTGAGACCGGGCACCGCCGGCGCCGGCAGGTGAAGCTCCACCCGCCACCCCGGTCCGGACGGCCCGGCGCTCAGCGTGCCCCCCAGCAACTGGGCTCGCTCACGCATGCCCGGCACACCGTAGCCTCCGCCGCTGGCGGCCAGCCCGGACGGCGCCTGCACCGAGCCGCCGGGCACCGGAACGTCGTCGACCGAGAGCACCACCTCATCGGCCGCGGTGGCGCCGGCGTTCAGCACCACCGACACCTGCGCCCCCGGCGCGTGCTTGCGGACGTTGGTGAGCGCCTCCTGGAGGATGCGGAGCACGGTCTGCCCGGTGTCACCGGCCAGGCGGGCCGGATCACCGTCGATCGTCAGCTCCACTGGTGCCCGGCTGGTGGCGCGGTAGTCGGCGATCAGCGCCTCCACCGCGGCCGGGCCCGAGACCGACTCGCCGCGCAGGGCGCCGACCGCGCGCCGGGTCTCCCGCAGGCCCTCCCGGGCCAGCTCATGGGCGCGGCGCACCCGGGCCAGCGCGGCCTGGGGATCGGCTCCCTGCTCCAGCAGCGCACTGGTGGCCTCCAGCTGGATGGTCAGACCGGCCAGGGTGTGGGCCAGGACGTCATGGATCTCCCGGGCGATCCGGGTCGACTCCTCCAGCCGCGCCGCCCGCAGCTGCTCCTCATGGGAGCGCTGGGTCTGGGCGAGCAGCAGCTCAGCCTGCTCCGCCCGCTCGGTGCGACTGCGAGCGGCCCCGGCGGCCAGCAGCGATGCGGCAAAGCCCAGGGTGTAGGCGAGCAGCCCCAGCGCGCTGCCGGTGTACAGCAGGGCGGAGACCGCCACTGCCAGCGTCCCCACCACAGCCACCGGAACGGCGCGCGGCAACTCCACCCGGACGCCGGCGGCCACCACGGCAACGAACACAAACGCGCTGCCGGCGCTGCGCGGCGACGCCTCCACCAGCAGCCCGCCGGCAGCCGCCATCACATACAGGTCAAGGGTGACTCCGTCTCGGTCCGGTCGCACCGTCCACACCAGCCAGGCGGCCACGGCCAGGGCGAACAGCACGCTCACCACCAGGCTGCGCCCGCTGGTGCCCGGGGGAGGGGAGGCGTTGACCACCGAGAGCGCAATCAGCGCCAGCCCGGCGAGGCGGATGGCGGCGGAGGCGCGGCGGGGAAGGTTGGCGAGGAGCATCAGCATCGGACGGTACGCGACGCGGGACCCGCCGTGGTGGCGGGTCCCGCGGGGGTCGGTGGGGGAGTTGGGTGATCAGGCCAGCTGGCTGGTGGGAACGCTCTGGAGGCGCTGGCGCCGGGTCGCCTGTACCAGCGACCGGCCGGCCACCTCAAACACCGCCATGGCCAGCAGGGCCGCCGTCCATGCCGCGGCGCTGGTGATGGAGTGCTGGGCGCTGAACTGGCCGATGGTGGCGGCGCCGCCGTGGCTGATCCAGATTGCAAACGCGAACCGCGAGCCCATCCCCAGCACCCAGAAGAACCCGGACGCCCAGCCGCTGCGGGCGAGCACCTGGCCGTCCTGGCCGCGCCGCATCAGGACGGTCTGGCCGCTGGCCACGCCGATGGTCAGACCGACCAGTGCGAGGGTGCCCACCAGAACCAGGTCATTGCCGGCGGTGGGAATCCCGTGGAGGTAGGTGACGACGGCGACGGAGACGATGACCAGCGGGCGGATCAGGGCGTGATTGGTGAGGGGGCGCTCCTTGATCTGGAGCAGGACGAGGAGGACGAGGAGTGAGTCGATGAGGTAATCGGTGGTTGTCATGGGAGCATCGTCGCTCGGCGCGGCGCCCCGCACATCGGCGTGCGGGTTGATTGCCGGGTGGAAATCGCCGGCGTCTCCACCCCTGGGTGGAGACGACCCTCATCCCCCCGGGGCCGATCGACGGCTTATCGGTCCGGAGAGGCCGCGGACCGCCCCGCGGGGAGATGCGGATGTGCGGCGGGCGCCCTCGGGTTACGGTGAAGTCAACGATCGACTGCGGAGGAACGGTGATGAGCTCGCACCGGATGAACAGCGCTGATGCCGCCTGGCTGCACATGGACCGGGCGACGAACCTGATGGTGGTCAACTCGGTTCTCTGGTTTGCCGAGCCGATTGCCATCGACCGGGCCCGGGAGATTCTGCGGGTGCGCCTGGTGGAGCGCTTCCCCAAGTTTCGCCAGCGGGTGGTGGAGCGAGGCCCGCGCCGGGCCCCTCACTGGGAGGACGATCCCCACTTCGATCTCGACCACCACATTCACCACCTCGCCCTGCCCGCACCCGGGGACAAGGGGGCACTCCAGGCCCTGGTGGGGGATCTGATGTCCACGCCGCTGGACCCCAACAAGCCGCTGTGGGACACCTACTTCGTCGACGGCTACGGCTCCGGGTCGGCGATGATCTCCCGCATTCACCATTGCGTCGCCGACGGCATCGCGCTCACCCGGGTCCTGCTCTCGCTCACCGACGCTGATCCGGACGCCGGAATCGCGCCCCCAACGGAGGATGGCGACGGTCAGGGGCACCTGGGGGCGGTCACCGCTCCGGTCAAGCTCGGGGCCAAGGTGGCCGGCGCCGGGCTGCACGAGGGGCTGGACATCCTCACCCACCCTGTCTCCGAGCTCACCACGCTGGCCGGCCGCGCCGGCCTGGAGGGCCGGACGCTGGCCAAGCTGCTGCTCACTCCCGCGGATGCGGACACCGTCCTGCGCGGCGAGCTGGGAGTTCCGCGCCGGGTGACCTGGTCTGACCGGATGCCGCTGGAGGGGATCAAGCGCACCGCTCATGAGAGCGGGACCACCGTCAACGATGTGCTGGTGGCGGCCATGACCGGGGCGCTGCATCGCTACCTCAAGGGGCGGGACAGCCTGGTGGACGAGATCCGCGCCATGGTCCCGGTCAACCTGCGGCCGCTGGACCGACCGCTCCCGCGGGAGCTGGGCAACCGGTTCGGCCTGGTCTACCTCGCGCTCCCGGTGGGAATCGCCGACCCGGGCGAGCGCCTGGCCGAGGTGCACCGTCGGATGGAGGCGATCAAGCACTCGCCGGAGGGCATCCTGTCCTACGCCATCCTGGAGGCGATCGGTGTCACTCCACGGCAGGTCGAGCAGCCGCTGCTGGACGTGTTCGCCCAGAAGACGAGCGCGGTCCTGACCAACGTTCCCGGCCCGCGCCAGCCGCTGTACTTCGCCGGCAGCCGGTTGCTCGGTGTGGTCGCCTGGGTGCCGGCGGCGGGCACGATCGGGATGGGAATGAGCATCTTCAGCTATGCCAACGGGGTCACCGTCGGGTTCCAGGTTGACCCCGGGCTCGTCCCGGATCCCGAGACGATCATCACCGACTACGAACGCGAGGTGGCGGCGCTGCGCCGGCTCATCCGCCGGCGCCGGACGCCCCCCGCGGCCAGACCACGCAGCCGCCAGCCCCTCCGGGCCCCGGCCCCGGCACCCGAGCGCCCCCAACATTCGGCGGGAGGACGCCATGACCACTGAGACACCCCATCTGAACCAGCACACCGCAGCCCAGCTCTCCACCGGCACCCAGACCCTGGGGGAGATGATCCTGCGCTCCGCCGGCCGCTCCGGCACCGCCCTGCGCTACCGGGAAGCGGGAATCGTCCGCCAGATCTCCTACCCGGAGCTCGTGACCACGGCCCGCCGGATCGCCCGGGGATTGATCGCGCTGGGGGTGGAGCCCGGCGAGCGGGTCTCGATCCTGTCTGACACCCGCGCGGAGTGGACGCTCGCCGATGCCGGCAGCTTCTGTGCCGCCACCGTGGTCGCACCCATCTATCAGACGAACTCGCCCCAGGAATGCGAGTACGTCCTCAGCCATTCCGAGGCGACGGCGGTGTTCTGCGAGGACGCCGACCAGGTGGCCAAGATTGAGCAGATCCGGGACCACTGTCCGGCCCTGGAGCACGTGATCGTCCTCACCGGCGTCGCCCCCGGGGCGATGACACTGGATGAGCTCATCCAGGCGGGGACCGACGTGCCGGATCACGACGTTGATGAGCGCGTGGCCGCCGTCAGCCCGGACAGCATGGCCAGTCTCGTCTACACCTCCGGCACCACCGGTCCGCCCAAGGCCTGCATCCTCACCCATCGCAACTTCACCGAGGCCACGCATGCGCTGGAGGAGCGTCTGGACCTGACCCGGACCCGGAGCCCGCTGGAGTTCTTCATGTTCCTCCCGCTGGCCCACGTGTTCGCCCGGATCGTGGAGGTGTTCACCCTGGACCTGGGGGGGACGCTGATCTACTGGCAGCGTGATCCGGTGCGCCTGCTCGACGACCTCCGGGAGGCCCGGCCCACCTATTTCCCGTCGGTGCCCCGGGTCTGGGAGAAGATCTACACCGCGGCCACCACCGGCATCGCCGACGCCCCGCGGCCCAAGCGGGTGTTGTTTGGCTGGGCGCTGGGGGTGGGGCGCCGGATGCGTGACCGGGAGCGCGTCGGCGCAGATCCGGGCTGGACGCTGGCCGTCCAGCATCGTCTGGCCGACCGGCTGGTGCTGTCAAAGGTCCGCGACCTGTTCGGCGGGCGGCTGGAGCTGGCCGTCAGCGCCGCCGCGCCGATCAGCCCGGAGGTGGTGCGGTTCTTCGACGCCTGCGGGATCCTGCTGCTGGAGGCGTGGGGGATGACCGAGACCTGCGCCGCTGGGACCATCAACACCGACCGGGAGATGAAGATCGGCACCATCGGCCGGCCGGTGCCGACGGTGGAGATGCGGGTGGCGGAGGACGGCGAACTCCTGGCCCGCGGTCCCAACATCTTCAGCGGCTATTTCAAGAACGAGTCGGCGACCCGGGAGACGCTCACCGACGGGTGGCTGGCCACCGGCGATCTCGGTGCCATCGATGCCGAGGGGTTCGTCACCATCACCGGGCGCAAGAAGGACCTGATCATCACCTCCAGCGGCAAGAACATCACCGCCGCCAATGTGGAGAACGCGCTCAAGCAGAACCGGTGGATCTCGGAGGCCGTGGTGTTCGGCGACAACCGGCCGTACCTGGTGGCGCTGGTGACGCTGGACCCGGATGAGGCACCCAAGCTGGCCGCGCAGCTTGGCGTGTCGCCTGACCTGGCGACGATGGCCGGCGATGAGCGGGTGCGACAGGAGATCCAGCGGGGGGTCGATGCGGTCAACCTGCGCTTTGCCCGAATCGAGCAGGTCAAGCGGTTCGCCATCCTCGACCGCCAGCTGACCCAGGAGGACGGGGAGCTGACACCGACGCTGAAGGTCAAGCGGGCCCGGGTCTACGACGAGTTCGCCGAGGAGTTCGCTGCCCTGTACGAACGCTGACCCCCGCCCGGATGGGGCCGCCGGCATGGGATCATGCCGCCATGGCTCACGCACCAATTTCAGGCACCCTGGCAGCGGCGGTGACGCCGCTGCGCGACGATGGCCGGCGGCTGGACGAGGACGCCTTCGGCCCCCTCCTGTCCTTCTACCGCACGGCCGGCCTGGACGGCCTGCTGGTGCTGGGGACGACCGGCGAGGGAGTCCTGCTGCGCGAGGAGGAACGCCGGCGGGTGACCGAGCTGGCCCTCGCCGATCGGGATGGGCTGGCGATCATCGTCCACTGCGGCGCCCAGAGCACCGCGGAGACGGTGACGCTGGCCGCGCATGCCGCGGAGGCCGGTGCCGACGGCGTGTCGGTGATTGCCCCGCCCTACTTCGGCTTTGACCCCGACGAGCTGCTCCAGCACTTCGCCGCGGCCGCCGCGGCCTGCGCCCCGCTGCCGTTCTACGTCTATGAGTTCGCCGACCGCAGCGGCTACAGCATCCCGGTGGAGGTCATGACGCAGCTGGGCGAGCGGGCCGACAACCTGGCCGGGATGAAGGTGTCCGACGCTCCGTTTGACCGAGTGGCCCCCTACCTGGAGCTCGGGCTGGACGTGTTCATCGGCGCCGAGGCGCTGATCCCGCGGGGCCTGGAGCATGGCGCGGTGGGCACCGTGTCCGGCCTGGCCGCCGCGTTTCCCGAGCTGGTGGCGGCCCTGGTGCGTGACCCAACGCCCGCCCGGGCCGAACCGGTGGAGGCGCTGCGCCGGCGGCTGGCCGCCGAACGGTTCCAGGCGTCGGTCAAAGCGGTCCTGGTCGCCCGCGGGCTGCCGCTGCGTCCGGATGTGCGGGCACCGCTGTGCCCACTCCCGGCCGACCGGGCGGCCCGGTTGTGCCAGGACCTGGAGCGTGTTGCCGGAGCACCCGCCCTGATGACGTCGGTCGCCCCCTAGGCCCCTCATCCGCCGGCGCGCCCGGACCGTGGACGGCCCGGGCGCGCGGGGGTGAGGATGAGGGGAGAGGCGTTACGGGGTCTGGCTGGGCCGAGCCAGCATCCCGTCGGTGTTGCCCGCCCGGTCGAGGTAGAAGCCGACCAGCTGTCCCTGGTCGTTGACGCCGTTGACCACGGTCTGCCCGTTGGCGTTCGGGTCATCGATCCGGGTGAAGCCGCCCTTGGCCGTCCAGGTGAAGCCGTGGGTGTTGCCCTGACCGTCGGTGTAGGAGCCCACCACCTCGCCCAGGTTGCTGATGCCCAGCGCCTGGGTGCCGGTGGCGCCGGGGTAGCCGAGCTGGGTGACCGCGCCGTTGGCGCTCTGCACCCAGCTGATCGTCTGTCCGTTGAGGGTGGTGCCGAACCCCGTGAGGGTGCCGGCGTCGTTGATGGCGGTCGCTGTGATGTTGGTGAAGCCGGTTGGCGTCACCGGGGCGAACGTCTTGGAGGTCAGGTTGTAGGTGAAGCCGTGGTTGAACCCGGCGAGGTCGGTGTAGAAGCCGACGGCGAGGTTGTGGTCATTGACGCCGAGCAGCTGCTGGATGCTCGGTGCAGCGTTGGGCTGGGCAGCGGCGGGCGGAGCCGCCGGGTTGGAGACCGACGTGAACACGCCGTTCAGGGCGGTGAAGCCGATGTTGTTGCCGTTGGCGTCGGCATAGAAGCCGACCGTCTCGCCCTGGTTGTTGAGGCCGGTGACCTGGGTCTGCACCGAGCCGGGGAAGTTCTCGTTGCTGTAGTTGGCCTGGGCGTAGGGCGGGGCGAGCGTGTAGCCCTTATTGGGGTGGCCGGTGGCTCCGGAGCCGAAGTAGCCGGCGATCAGGCCCGCGTTGTTGATCCCCAGCAGCTGGTTGAACGTGGGATCGGCCGCATCATCCAGGCTCAGATAGCTGTAGGTGACCGGGGTGGTGGTAGTGACCGAGGACGGGTTCTCCAGCAGGCCATCGGTGTTGCCGGCTGCGTCGGTGTAGAAGCCGACCAGCTGACCCTGGTCGTTGATCCCGTTGATGACGGTGTTTGTCGTGTTGCCGGCGTCGATCTGGGTGAAGCCGTCGTCGGCCGTCCACACAAACCCGTGGGTGTTGCCCTGAGCGTCGACGTAGCTGCCCACCACCAGGTCCTCGTTGTTGATCCCGAGCGGCTGGGTCCCGCCGGACTGGGCATGGTCGATCGTCTTCACCGTGCCGTTGGGCTTGAGCAGCCACCCGTGCGGGACATTGTGGACGGTGTCAAAGCCGACGATCCAGCCCTGGTTGTTGATGGCCGTGGGCGTGATGTTGCGCAGGCCGTGCAGCTTGATCGCCCGGAACCGATTGGTGGCCAGATCGTAGGTGAAGCCGTGGTTCTTGCCATGGGCGTCGGTGTAGAAGCCGACGGCGAGGTTGTGGTCATTGACGCCGAGCAGCTGCTCGACGCTGGGGGTGCCGTTGGCACCGCCGGCCAGCGGCGCGGCGGCCGGATCCCGGACGGTCCGGAAATGCCCGTTGTGCTCGGTGAAGCCGAGGTTGTTGCCGTTGCCGTCGACAAAGAAGCCGACCGTCTCGCCCTGGTTGTTGAGGCCGGTGACCTGGGTCTGCACCGAGCCGGGGAAGTTCTCGTTGTGGTAGTTGCCCTGGCCGTAGGGCGAGGTGATGGTGTAGCCCTTGTTGGGGTGGCCGGTGGCTCCGGAGCCGAAGTAGCCGGCGATCACCCCCGCGTTGTTGATCCCCAGCAGCTGGTTGAACGTCGGATCGGCCAGATCGTCCAGCGTCGTCTGCTTGTAGCTGGGCGCCGCCCCGGTGGGGAACGGCTTGCCGTGATGGCGGTGATGGCGTTTGTGATGGCCATGGTGGGCGTGATGGCTGGAGGCCGCCAGCGCCGGCGCCGTGAACGTGCCGGCAGCCAGCGCCGTGGCGGCCGCGCCGACCAGCGCCCGGCGCAGCCGCGAGCCCCGGGCCGGAGCGATGATCTCGCCGGACGGCAGTTCGGTGGCCGGATTGTGGTGCTCTGTCTGCATGTCCCTCACCTCGGTTTTGCGGTTTGCCCTCGCCCCGGAGCATGCGGATAAAGCGCAGAGGGCACATCGGGCGAACGACCACGTCTTCAGGACGGCATTTAGGGACGCGCCGGAAAGGCTTTAGATCCACCGCGCTGCGCTTTAGTCACCATTCCGACGTCCTGGGGCGAACCACGGACTCGGTCTGCGCCCACACCCCCCATCCTCGGAGGTCACCGTCACCGCTCCTCCGGCGAGACACCAAACGAAGGACTGTTGAGGTGACCGACCTGGCTCCATTTCACTGCGCCGGCCGGCCGATGTTCACCCGCGGCTAGGTCACCAGCACGCGTCGGGTCACCGCGGCGCTGCGCGCCTACTTCGACGCGCTGGAGGCCGGGCTGCGCGCCTACTGGCCCGGTGAGCCGGCCATCCTGCCCGGCTCGGCAGAGCCGCTCGTCGGCTTTGACCTCATCACCCATGCCGGGCACCTCATGGGCGCCGGGCACAATCGCCTGGTGCTCTACACCGACCACGGCCAGGCCCGGCACGCCTTCTGGGGTCAGGTCAACCGGACCACCCAGAGCCTGTTGCCCCAGCTCGCCCCTCAGGTGGCCCGGCGGGCATGAGCGGCCGCGGCCTCGTCATCGGCGCTGGGCCCAACGGTCTGGCCGCCGCCATCCGCCTCGCCGAGGCCGGCATGGAAACCACCGTGCTGGAGGCCCAGCCCCAGCCGGGCGGGGCGGTGCGCACCGAGGAGCTCACCCTGCCCGGCTTCCGCCATGACACGTTCTCCTCGGTCTACCCGGCGGGGGCGGCCTCGCCGGTCTTTGCCCGCCTGCCGCTCGCCGACCACGGTCTGGACTGGGTTGATCCCCCGGTGGCGATGGCCCATCCGCTGGAGGACGGCTCGGCCGTCGGCCTGTACCGGGATGTGGAGGCCACGGTCGCCTCCCTGGAGGTCCAGCAGCCCGGCGACGGGCGGGCCTGGGCGCGGTTCGTTGCGCCCTACCTGCGCCACTTCGCCGCGGTACGGGCGACGATGCTCGCCGGGTTCCCACCCCTGGCGGGTCCGCTTCAGCTGCTGGCCCTGGGCGGGCCCCTGCCGGCTGCGCAGTTCGGACTGCTGGTGGCCACGCCGGCGCAGACCCTCGCCCGGCGGCTGTTCACCGCGCCGGGCTCCCGCGCCTGGCTGCTGGGGGCCGCCGCCCACGCCGACACCCCGGTGGGCTCCCCCGGTAGCGCGCTGGCGGCGTTCTACCTCAACCTGCTCGGCCACGTCGTCGGCTGGCCGAGCCCGCGGGGCGGCGCCCAGGCGCTGACCGATGCGCTCGTCGGCCACCTGCGGGCCCTGGGCGGCCAGGTCATCTGCGCGGCGCCGGTGCAGCGCATCCTCACCACCGGCGGCCGAGTCACCGGCGTCGCGCTGGCCGACGGCCGCCGCTACCCGGGTGACGCCGTGCTTGCCGACGTCATGCCCCGGGCGCTGCTGGAGATGACCGGCGACGCACTCCGCGGCTGGTACCGGGCCGGGCTGACGCGCTTTCGCCAGGGGCCGGCGACGGTCAAGGTCGACTGGGCGCTGGACGGCCCCATCCCGTGGAGCGCCCCGGAGGCCCGCCAGGCCGGCACCGTCCACGTCGGCGGCGATGAGGCCAGCACCGTGGCCTCGCTGAGGGCGGCTGATCTCGGCCGGCCGCCGTTTCTGCTGGTGGGGCAGCAGAGCCTCGCCGACCCCACCCGCGCGCCGGCCGGTCAGCACACCGCCTGGGCCTACACCCATGCCGCTCCCCGCCGGGGAGCATCGCTGTCCTCGGAGCGGTCGGTGCCGGCGATCGAGGATCAGGTGGAGCGCTTTGCCCCCGGCTTTCGCCGGCGGATCCTGGCCCGCCACGTGCTGGGGCCCGCCGAGCTGGAGGCCCGCAACGCCAACCTGGTGCACGGAGACGTGGGCGGGGGCAGCTACCGGGGGCTGCAGTCCGTGTTCCGTCCGCTGCCCGCCGTCTCGCCCTACCGCACGCCGGTGGCCGGCCTGTACCTGGCCAGCGCCGCCGCCTTCCCGGGCGGGGCGGTGCACGGCGTGCCCGGCGACGCCGCGGCGCGGGCGGCGCTGCGGGCCTGGTCGCCGCGGCCGGCCTGACCGGGCGCTCCGCGGGGTCGACGCCGCTTGGCCTGGCCGGGGCCGTCGGGGAAGAGGGTTTTGGGGGCTGACTGGTCTATGGGACAACCCAGCCCCCAAGACCTCCTCTCGCTGAGCGCCGTTTCAGACACCGTCACTCCGGAAGGAGAGCGTCACGGGGCGGGCGCATCAACCGAAGGGAGTCACAGTGACCCATTCGCCGAGCGCCCTGATCAGGGCGATCAGGACCCGGGACCGGGACCTGAGCGCGCGGGAGGCCAAGGTGGCGAAGCAGAGCGCCTCCACCGCCGCCGGGATGAACGGCCGGCGGGACATCGTGACCGGGCTGAAGCTGATCGTCGGCTCCAACCGCACGCCGGCCAAGGAGCTTCAGCGGGCCAGCGCCCACCAGCCGCTCTCTCAGGCCAAGCTCAGGGCCGCCAGCCGCGCCGACGTCAAGGGCAACGCCGACCTCAACGCGGGCGTCAAGCTGCTCGCATTAGGTCAGGGCACCGGGGTCCGCCCGTCACCGGCGGGCGGACCCCGCCCTCAGCGGCGAGACGGCATCAACCGCGGGCGAGCAACACCCGGGCCAGGAACCGCTGGGTCTCCGGGCGCTCCGGCGCGCTGAACAGCTGCTGCGGCGGCCCGCTCTCCACAATCCGCCCGCTCTCCAGAAAGCAGACGAGGTCGGCCACCTCGCGGGCGAAGGTCATCTCATGGGTGGCGATGATCATCGTCATCCCCTCCCGCTTGAGGTCTCGGATGACCGCCAGCACCTCGCCCACCAGCTCGGGATCCAGGGCGCTGGTCACCTCGTCGAGCAACAGGGCGCGCGGGTTGGTGACCAGCGCCCGGGCGATGGCCACCCGCTGCTGCTGGCCGCCGGAGAGCCGGTCCGGGTAGTCGGCCCGGCGATCGGCCAGCCCGAAGCGGTCCAGCAGGCTGACCCCCCGCTCCTGCGCCTCGGACCGAGATATGCGCTGCGCCTTGATCGCCCCCAGCGTGACGTTCTCCAGCACGGTCATGTGGGGGAACAGGTTGAACGACTGAAACACCAGGCCGAGCCGGCGGCGAATCGGCACCGGATTGATGCCCGGCACGGTGACGCACTCGCCGTCCAGGTAGATGTCCCCGTCGTCGATCTCCTCCAGCAAGTCGATGCAGCGCAGCAGGGTGGACTTCCCGGACCCCGACGCTCCGATCAGGGCGATCGCCTCATGCTCGCCGACCTGGAGGTCGATCCCCTTGAGGACCTGCTGGTCGGCGTAGCTCTTGGTGACGCCGCGCAGCTGGAGAACGGTGGTCACCGGACTCCGAGCGCCAGCGCTCCGCTGCGTTCGCGCACGGCCCGAGCCTGCATGTGGTCGA
This sequence comes from uncultured Solirubrobacteraceae bacterium, assembly GCA_963753235.1. Taxonomy (GTDB): domain Bacteria; phylum Actinomycetota; class Thermoleophilia; order Solirubrobacterales; family Solirubrobacteraceae; genus Palsa-465. Next base: position 74,711 of record CAVWBJ010000006.1, read on the forward strand.
CGATCCGAGTGAGCGGGATGGTGACGCACAGGTAGAGCATGGCCGCGGCGATCAGCGGGGTGTAGTTGAAGCTGGAGGCGGCGAACACCTGGGCGGCGCGGAACGCCTCCTCGGGGCCGAGGATCGACACCAGCGCCACGTCCTTCTGCAGAGAGATGAAGTCGTTGAGCAGCGGCGGAGCCACCCGCCGGACGGCCTGCGGGACGATGACGAACCGCAGCGCCTGAAGCCGGGTCAGTCCGAGCGCCAGTCCGGCCGCGGCCTGGCTGGGATGGACAGACTCAATCCCGGCCCGGAACACCTCCGACACGTAGGCCGAGTAGCACAGCGCCAGCGCCGCGCCGCCGAGCACGGCCGCGTTCGTCGGCAGGCCCTTGAGCTGGAGCGCCGGGACGCCGAAGCCCACCAGGTAGACCACCAGGATCGTCGGCACGCCGCGCATCACGTCGACGTAGACGATGGCCAGCATCCGAACCGGGAACAGCGCGGGCACGTGGGTGGTGCGCACCAGCGCGATCGCCAACCCCAGGATGAGCACGATGACCTCGACGATCAAGAACATCTTGACGTCCAGCCAGAAGCCGCTGAGCACGGTGGAGAACGACGAGGTGAAGGCGCTCCACGAGAAGAACGTCGACTTGACCGCCGGCCAGCCGGGGCTGGTCAGGATGAGGGCGGCCAGGCCCCCGATCACGATGACGGTGGAGATGCCGGAGATGACCAGCGAGCGGCGCCGGCGCCGGCTGCGGGCGGCGGCCCGCTGCGCCCGCGTGGTGGGCTCGGCGGGGGGCGTGACCGGGATCGGCTGGGACATCAGTCAGAGCGGCGGGCGGGAGACGGCGGACGGCCCCACCGCCGGGTCAGTGCAGGACGGGGGCGCTCGCCGCCGACGCGATCCACTTGCCTGACAGCTGGGCGAGTGTCCCGTTTGACCGCAGCGTGGTCACGGCCTGGTTGACGCATTTGGTGAGCCCGGAGCCCTTGGCCATCAGCACGCCCCAGTTATCGCCACCCGGGGCGCTGAACTGGCCGGCGATCACCGTGTGCGGCAGGGAGGTGGCGGTGAGCTCAAACGCGGTGGCCAGGTCGGTGATGACCGCGTTGACCCGGTGGATCTTGAACGCGCTGACGACGTCGTTGGAGGTGTTGAAGATATTCGGCTGTTGGTTGGGCTTGATCAGCTGGTTGACCGCCGCGAGGCTGGTGGTGCCGATCTGCACGCCGATCTGGGCGTTCTTGAAGGCAGACAGGCTGGTGGCGTGGGCCAGGGGCGAGTTGGCGGCCACGATGATCCCCTGCGGATTGGTGTAGTAGGGGACCGAGAAGTCGACCACCCGGGCCCGTGCCGGGGTGATGGAGATCTCGTTGATGTCAAAGTCAAACGACTTCGGGCCCGGGGCATACGAGGAGTCAAACGGCTCGACCGTCCACTTGACCTGGGACGGGGTGAACCCCAGCTGCTTGGCGATCGCGTAGGCCACGGCGCTCTCAAAACCCTTGCCGTTGCTCGGCTTGTTGTTCTGGAAGTACGGCGGGTAGGCGGGCGAATCGGTGGCCACCGTGAGCACGCCCTTGGTGTGCAGAGGGAGGGTGGATGGGGTGCAGGCCACCGCGGCGGCGCTGGAGGATCCGGACCCGCTGGACGCGGCCGAGCTGGAGCTGTTGGAGCTGCCGCAGGCGGCCAGCAGGAGGCACGCCAGCAGGGCGGTGGCGGCAGTGAGAAGGGCGGCTGGGGAACGCACGGCCGACAATCTACAGCGGGTCGCTGGGGAACGCCGCGGCGCGGCGCTGGATGCCCTCCAGCGCAAAGATGCGCCGCAGGATGGCCAGTGAGGCGGCGTACGTGGAATCCATGCCGAAGTAGCTCAGTCCGCGCGCCCCCAGGGTCCGCGCCTGGGTGAACGGGGTGTCGGAGGCGTAGTGGATGACGCCGAAGTCGATCGGCAGCTGCGCAAAGTTGACCGCCTCGCCCACCGGATGGCGCTCCAGGTCAGCGATCTCATAGATGGCGCTGCAATAGGGCCCGGTCTCCATCTCCAGCACCGTGAACGCCTCCCGGTAGTACAGGTCCAGATAGGTCCGGTTCTGCAGGAAGGTCGACCGCACCGTCACCGCCCGCTGGTTGTCCAGCCCGGTGCCGAACCGGAGGTCCGGCTGGATGTCGTCAAACCGGAAGGCGTTGTCCAGCCAGAACGTCGTCCGGGAGTGCTCGTCGTAGACGACGTTGGAGATCATCACGTCGCCGACGTCGGCGTTGAGCGTCGCCGCCTTGCCCAGCAGGTAGACGCCCCGCAGGTGCTCGACGTCGATGGCGATCTCACGCAGGATGTTGTAGGCCGCCAGCCCCAGCGGATAGTCGATGTTGACGATCACCGCCTCGCTGGCCCGGAGCCGGTCGCCGTCAATGGCGCCCAGCCGGGGGTCCATCCGCTCCGGCACCAGCCGGTCCAGCGCGATGATCTGCACCGGCACCCGCAGCGATGTCCGCGCCGGGAGGTGGATGACGCCGGCGGCCCGCTCGTCCTGCCGGCGGGCGACGCTGCGCTCCTCGGTGGCGTCGAAATAGTCCCGGGCCACGAAGTACATGAAGTTCTCCCACGAGCCCGAGGTCTTTCCCTCCCGGAACGCGGCCAGCTCCTCCCGCAGGTCCGGAGCTCCCTCGCGCTCCACAAACCGGATGAGCTCCGGCTCGTGCTCGCGGGCGATGCCGGTCATGAGGTTGGCCAGCGAGTGGGTGTTGGAGGAGACGAAGTAGATCCGGCGGTCGGCCAGTTGTTCCCGGGACAGGCAGGTGCGGGCCGGTGCCCACCAGTTGCGGGTCAGGCGGGCGTAGCCGATGTGGGTCCCGCCCAGCATCCGGATCCGCATGTCCAGCCGGCGATCGGCGATTGCCCGGAGGCGCGCGGGAAAATTGTGGCCCCACGTCTGCTGGAGCGACCGCCAGTCATCCGGGGCGCCCCCCAGGGCCGCGGTTGCCTCCGCGGCGTCCGCCGGCAGCTGGTCGGATCCGCCGGTGCGCAGCCGGACGTTCAGCTTGTTCCATTCGATCTGCAAGGCCACCAGCGTCGGGATGCAGGTCGTCGACGTCGGAGGCGCTGGCCAGCAGGACCGCCAGGCTGCCGGTGCCGCTCTCAAACCAGTGGCGGCGCCGGGCCACCGCCTCGGCCTCCTGCCACTCGGCAAGGTCGATGCCGGCCGCCGCAAACACGTCATGGTCCTGGCCGAGCAGGACCAGATCAGCACCCAGGATCCCCTCGGGCAACCGCCGGACGGCGTACAGGAACGCCCCCAGATCCACCTGCTCATCGGCCGCCATTGGGTGCAGGCTGGAGTGCATCGCACGGTGCGAGGGTTCCAGCACCCGCAGGTGGGTCTCGCCGCTGGAGCGCAGCAGGGTGGTGTACGTGCGGTGGTAGAGCTCGATGGCGCCAGGATCGACCGGGAAGCGATCGGTCTCCGGGCCATGGGGACCGAGCAGGAGCCGGCCCACGCCCATCAGACGGGCACCGCATGGTGGTCAGGGCACCGCACGACGCCGCATCCTAGCCCCCGCGCCACCGGGGCCCCGGCGCCCCACCACCCGCGGATGCGCGGTGAAGTCGGAGGGTCGCCGAAGATCAGGGTTCTCCCGGATGCGGGGCCCTCGCCGTCCCGGCACGATCCGGGCCAACCCAACGCGCCGAGAACCGGGGCAACCGCCGGAAGCCCGCGCTGAGGAAGGGGGCGGACTCAGCGGGGCGCCGGCGGTCGGCGCGAGGATGGCTCAGCGCGCCGGTGGGAGAGCGACCGCGAGCTGGCGCGCGACCGCGTCGATCAGCGCCCGATCAAGTGCGCCGGGGCGGTTCAGGCGCTTGGCCAGCGCCCGCCGGTAGACGAGCAGGTGCCCGCGGAACTCCTGGGTCCGCAGGAGGGGGAGATCGGCCCGGGTGAAGCACAGGGCGCCCTGCACCGGGACCGTCTGGTGGCCGAGCCGCTCCAGCGCGGCTCGGACGACCGTGATCTGGCGCTCCAGCCCGTCGATCAGCTTGGTGCAGTCCCGACGGTTGATGATCAGCTTCGAGGGGCCCAGCCCCCCCGCATCCATCCCTCCGAGCTGCGCGCGCGCCTGTACTTCGCCCGGAAGACGCTCGCCGGTGACGGCGCCGCCCGGGATCGACGCTCGTCTACCCCGGGGCCAGCACCCCGGCCACCACCGTGGTGGCGCCGCGCAGGATCCGGGAGACGTGCATCTGCGACACGCCGATCCGCCGCGCGATCTCGGTCTGGGTGAGGCCGCTGCCGAAACGCATCAGCAGCACCCGGCGGTCCCGCGCCGGCAGTCGGCGCAGCGCCTGGGTCCAGCGCAGCCGCGTCTCCACGCGCTCGTAGGCCGGATCCGGCTGGCCCACGGTCTCACGCAGCGTGAGGCGGTCCCCGGCCTCGGTCGACCGCACCCCGTCCAGCGACTCCAGCTGGCGGGAGCGCAGCGCGGCCAGCGCCTCGGCCACCGTGTCCGGCTCCAGTTGCAGGTGGTCGGCGATCTCCGCCACCCCGGGCTCGCCCACCGAGTCGGCCCGGAGCTGCTCGCGGACGACCGAGACCCGCCGGGCGCAGTCCTGGGTGGCTCGGGGCACGTGCATCGGCCAGGTGGTGTCGCGGAAGTGGCGGCGGATCTCGCCGCGGATGGTGGGATCGGCGAAGGCCAGGAACGACTCGCTGCGTTGCGGGTCATAGCGGTCGACGGCCTTGATCAGCCCGATGCTGGCCGTCTGACACAGATCCTCGATCGGCTCCCCGCGTCCCTCATACCGACGGGCCAGACGGTGCGCATAGGGGAGGAACCGGACGATGATGCTCTCCCGCGCAGCCGCATCTCCCGCTGAACAGCGCCTGAACAACGTCTGAAGCTCGCCCGCCGACGACTCCCGCCGGGGTATGCGCACATGAGCGCCGCGCGCCATGCCCGTCCTCCCATGAATGTCGCGCCTGCGGGGTTAGCTGACGGGCTCGCGATTCATCACCGCTACGGCCGGAACACCGGCCGATTCGCCCCAAACGAATTGGGTTCCCCGCCCGCCGCGCCCTGAGTGCGGCGGTTCGGCTATGTCAGCGGGGCACTATACGCCTGCCGGCGACGGCGTGGGGAATACCCGGTTGCGATCTGGCAAGCGCGCCATGAGTTCGACGGACCGCCGGCGCATCTGCTCCATGCCGTCCAGCTTGATCTGTTCGTAGCCGCGGACCAGATCCGGCAGCTCGGCGACCTCCACCACGGTCTCCACGCTGCCGTCGTCCAACCGGTCCAGGGCCCGGGCCATCAGCTCCCGGTACTCGCCGACCAGCGCCCGCTCGGCCCGCCGCATCGCGGCATAACCGAACGGGTCAAGGGGGGTGCCGCGCAGCCGCCGGGCGGCATGCAGGCCGTGGAACAGCGGCACCGCCGAGCGACCGAGGCGGAGCTTGCGCTTGAGCCCCATCGCCCGCAGAAGCGGCGGATGCAGAAGCGTCTGCACCTTGACCTCGCCGCCGAACTCATGATCCAGGCGGCTCTGCTCCACCGCATCCAGATGGAGCCGGGCGACCTCATACTCGTCCTTGTAGGCCATGAGCTTGTACAGCCCCCGGGCGTAGGCATCGGTCACCCGGAGCGCACCGTCACCGAGGCGCTCGCGTTCCACCGTGGCCACCCGCACCACCTCCTCGGCATACGTGCGGGCGTAGCGCTCGTCCTGGTAGGCGATGAGCTCGTCGACGCGGAGCTCCAGCACGTCGCGCAGCGCGGCCGGGGCCTCCACCGCGGCCACCAGGGCCCGGGCGGCGGCACTCGCCTCCCGCGGGGGCCGGGCCCCGGGGGCGGCTGCCATCGCCGCCTGCAGCCTGGCCGGGTCGGCGACCGCCGTCCGGCCCCAGCGGAAAGCGGCCCGGTTGACCTCCACGGCGGCGCCGTTGAGCTCAATCGCCCGCTCCACCGCGGCCGGCTCCAGGGGCAGGCAACCGTGCTGCAGGGCGGCTCCCACCATGATCATGTTGACCGGCATGTGATCGCCGAACAACCGCTCCGAGACGGTCTCGGCGGCCAGCGTGAACGCCTCGTCGCCCCGGGTGGCGCGCCGCACCCGCTGGACCAGTCGCTCGCTGCGGGCGGCCGGCGCGTCCCGCTGGACGACCATCGAGGCCGTGGGCGTGACGTCGGTGTTGAGAACCGCCACCGTCCGGGCGGGGGCGGCCGTGCTCAGCGTCTCCGCTGTGCTCGCGCCCAGCAGGTCAAAGCCGAGCAGCACGTCGACGCCGCCACGGGTGGCCCGCAGCTGGCCATCGATCGGTTCCCGGGAGATCCGCAGGTCAGAGACCACCGGGCCGCCCTTCTGGGCCAGGCCGATCTGCTCCAGGCCGGCGGCGTACAGGCCCTGAAGATGGGCCGCCATCTGCAGGATCGCCGAGATGGTGACCACGCCGGTGCCGCCGACACCGGGCATGCGCACCAGCACCTCACCGGCAAACCGCGGGATCGGCTCCGGGAACTCGCTGGGCGGGGCCGGCGGCTCCGGCCGGGAGGGTGGGGAACCGACCTGCGTCACCAGCAGGAACGAGGGACAGTCGCCCTTCAGGCAGGACATGTCCTGGTTGCACGAGCTCTGGTGGATCTGGGTCTTGCGGCCGAACTCGGTCGCCACCGGGATCACCGACAGGCAGGAGGACTGCTCGCCGCAGTCGCCGCATCCCTCGCACACCCGCTGGTTGATCCAGACCCGCTCCGGCGGCGTCGGGAGCTTGCCGCGCTTGCGCATTCGGCGCTTCTCGGTGGCGCACCGGTCGTCATGGATCAGGACGGTGACGCCCGGGACGGTCGCCAGCTCACGCAGGGCATCGTCGATCTCGTCCCGGTGACGGACGGAGGCCACTGGATCCAGCGTCACCCCGTGGTAGCGCTCGGGTTCCGGGGTGGTGACGATCACCTGTCGAACCCCCTCCAGGGCCAGCTCTCCGACCAGCGCCGGCACCGGCAGCTTGCCCGCCGGCGGCTGACCGCCGGTCATCGCCACCGCCTCGTTGTAGAGCAGCCGGTAGGTGATGTTGACGCCGGCGGCGACGGCGGCCCGGATCGCCAGCGATCCGGAGTGGTGGAAGGTGCCGTCGCCGAGGTTCTGGATGAAGTGGGGCTCGGCGCAGAACGGGGCCAGACCCAGCCACTGGGCGCCCTCGCCGCCCATCTGGGTGATGCCCAGCTGCTTGCCGCGACGCTCAGGGCTGTCCAGAGCCACCATGGTGTGACAGCCGATCCCGACGCCCACCAGCTGGTCGGCGCTCGCCCGGGTCGACGTGTTGTGCGGGCAGCCCGAGCAGAAGTAGGGGGTGCGCTTGGGTAGCTCGCCGGCCGCCAGGACCGGGAGCTCGGTGAGCTGCGTCCGGGCCGTCACCGTCGCCCGGACCGACTCCGGCAGCGGGAGATCGGAGAGGACGTGAGCCAGCGCGGCGGCGACATCGTCGGCGGTGAGCGCGCTGCGCGTGGACAGCAGCGGCCGTCCCTCGGCGTCCTCCTTGCCCAGAATGAGGGGCTGATCCGGGGCCCGGTAGAGCGCCTCCTTGACCAGGCCCTCCACAAACGGGAGCTTGTCCTCCACCACCAGGACCGTCTCCAGCCCGGCGGTGAGCGAGCGGATCACGTCGCGCTCCAGCGGCCAGGGCATGCCCAGCTGGATGATCCGCAGGCCGATCGCCTCCCGGGCGGCCTCATCAAGGCCGAGATCGTCCAGCGCGCGCACCAGGGCGGCATAGCCCATCCCGGCGGCCATCAGGCCCACCCGGGGCCGGGACGGCTCGCCGACGATCCGGTTCAGCCCGGCCAGCCGAGCGTAGGCATAGACGCGCTCCAGGCGGGCGGTCATGAGGCTGTGCTCGGCATCCAGGTTGTGGGGTGGGAGCAGCACCGGTGGGGCGGCGGCGGCGCGCGGCTCCAGCACCGGAACCTGGTCCAGGGCCCGGCCCGCGGTCACCGTCGCCGAGGCGTCGGCCAGATCGGCCACCAGCTTCAGTCCGGTCCACAGCCCGGCGTGGCGAGACAGCGCCACCGCGTGCAGACCGAGGGACAGGATCTCGTCGATGCTGCCGGGCGCCAGCAGAGGCAGGACGAGGCTGCGGCAGATCGGCTCGCAGGAGCTCGGCACGGTGGAGGACTTGGCCGACGGGTCATCGCCGATCAGGGCCACGGCGCCCCCCAGCGGAGCGGTGCCGCTCAGGGTGGCGTGGCGGATGGCGTCCGCGGCTCGGTCCAGACCGGGGTTCTTGCCGAACCAGAAGCCGGTCACGCCCTCCTTGCGCCGGCCGTCCAGCTGGCCGAGCAGCTGCGTGCCGCCGACCGCGGTGGCCGCCAGCTCCTCGTTGAGTCCCGGCGTGAACACCACCCCGGCCGGCTCCAGCCAGCGCCGGGACCGGGTCAACTCCTGATCCAGGCCGCCCAGTGGGGAGCCCTGGTAGCCGCTGACGAACACGCCGGTGTCATGGCCGCGCCGGTCGTCAAGCCGCCGCTGGTCCAGCATCATGCGCACCAGCGCCTGGATGCCCGACAGGAGGACGGGCCCGGTCTCGGCGCCGTAGCGATCGCCGAGGCTGACGTCAGGGCGGAGAAGGGGGAGGCGGTGGCGGTCATGCCGCCAGCGCTCCGTGGTCAGACCGCGCCGGCGACGCGGCCAGCCGGCGTTGGGCTCGTTGTTCGGCGGCCGCCAGCGGCATCTCGCCGGTGGCGGCGGCCCGCTCCAACAGGTCGGTCACCCGGCCGCCGATGGCGGTCACTGCGGCGCGCAGGCGCTTCTCATCCCAGCCGGCCCGGAGAGCGTGGATATGGATCACGCCGCCGGCGTTGGCCACAAAGTCCGGGACGTAGACGATCCCGCGGGCCTGCAGCGAATCGGCGACCGCCCGGTGCGAGAGCGTGTCGTTGGCGGCGCCGGCGATGACCCGGCAGGCGAGCCGGCCGACGGTTTCCGGGGCGGCCACCCGGGCAACCGCGCACGGGGCGAACACGTCGCAGGGTGTCCCCAGCACCGTGTCGGCGGCGACGGTGGTGCCGTCCACCTCGGCGGCCACCGCGGCTGCCCGCTCGCCATCCACATCGGCCAGGATGATGTGAGCGCCGTCGCCGGCGAGCTCCCGCGCCAGCGTTCCGCCGACGTGGCCCGCCCCCTGGATCAGGACCCGGACGCCGTCGATGCCGCGGCGGCCGTCAACGTGCTCCACGGCGGCCCGGATGGCGGCGGCCACGCCCGCCGCCGTCCAGGGCGACGGATCCTCCTCCGAACAGGAGACGTCGGCGCCGGCCTCGCCCATGTGTGCCAGGTCGGCGCAGCTGGTGCCCATGTCGACTCCCGGAAGGTAGGCGCCCCCGGTGCGGGCCACAAACTCGCCGAAGCGGTGCATGAGCGCCGTCCGGTCGCGCACCGGGCCGCGCTGGAGGATCACCGACTTAGCGCCGCCGTAGGGGAGCTCGGCGACCGCGTTCTTCAGGGTCATGGCTGCCGCCAACCGCCGGCACTCGGTCACCGCGGCGGCCTCGCTGGGGTAAGCGCGGAAGCGGACCCCGCCGAGGCCGGGGCCGAGGGTGGTGTCGTCGATGGCGATGACAGCTCGCAGGCCGAGCGCATCGTCACGGCACAGGACGAGCTGCTCGGCGTCGAACAGCGGGGGTACGTCTCCTTCTCCTCGGTCCATGACGGGGTCCTCCTCCAGTGAGGTGATATCGGCAAACAGCAAAGCGCCGCGGGGTCGTCCGCGCAACTAAGTCGCAGCATTTGAGGTCGGCGCGCATGATTGCGCCAGCTGAGGTGGGGCCAGAGGTCCGATATCTTGCGTGCTACCCCATGACCGATCCAGCCGCGCTTGACGACATCGACCGCCGGATCATCGACCTGCTCCGCGAGGACGCCCGGCGGACGATCTCTGACATCGCCAAGGTGGTCAACCTGTCGCCGGCGCCGGTCAAGCGCCGCATCGACCGGCTGGAGCAGCTGGGGGTGATCGCCGGCTATACGGTCGTGCTCAACCAGGCCAAGCTGGGGCCGTCGGTGGATGCCTTTGTGGAGCTGCGCATGCGGGGCAACGCCAGCCTGGACGAGATCACCGGGGCGGTGACCGGGATCCCCGAGGTCCGCGAGGTGTTCACGGTCGCCGGCGACCCGGATGCGCTCGTCCGCATCCGCCTGGAGAGCGTCGCCCACCTCAAGGACGTGGTCAACGCGCTGCGCCTCTCCGGGCGCGTGACCGGGACCAAGACGCTCATGGTCCTGGACCACTGGTCCCGCGCGCGGGCCGGGGAAGCGGCCCGCCCGCGGGAGGCAGCGTCTACGGCCCGGTCACCGACAGCTCGTTGATCTGCGGCGTGGCCGCGCCCGTGCCGCCTGGGAAGTTGAGGCGGACGTACTGCGCCTGGGTGGGCGAGAACGTGATGGTGTCAGTGCCGGTGGAGCTGGACGGCGAGGTCCCCACCGTGTTCCACGTGGTGCCGTCGGTGGAGGTCTGCACCGTGTAGGTGTATGACCCGGTGCCGCCGCGGGTGACGGTCACCGAGTTGACGGTGCTCGTCTTGGCCAGGTGCACGGTCAGCGCCGCCTGGGGGGTGGTGGGGATCCACGGTGTCGACGGGCTGCCGTCGACCGCGGCCACCGGCTCGTTGCCGGGAACCCAGGAGCTGGCGGTCACCGACTGGCAGCGGGCCAGATCGTTGGTGGTCTGCTGGTCCGGACGGCGCGTGGGGATGGTCACGCTGTGGCCGGTGGTGACGGTCTTGGCGCCGCCGGGCGTCTGCAGGGGCAGTGGCCCGCCGGAGGCCAGGGTCACCGTGGTGGTCTGCTGTCCGATCGCCACCGTGAACACACGGCCATGCCAGTGGAGGTTGCGCAGCGTCACCCCCGGGAGCTGCGGCGGCAGGCTGGGATCCAGCCGCACCGCGGCCGGACCGAACCGCATCCCGGAGAAGCCGTACTCAAACACCTGGAGGAACCCGCCGACACCGGTGAGGAAGTTGAACCCGGTGTTCGGCCCGGTCCGCGTCTCGGCGAACTGGTCATAGGGCGCTCGCAGGAACGGCTCGTAGCTGCGCAGCATGTACGTGTACGCGGAGCAGCCGGCCGCGTTGAGTGTGGACGCATCGATGGAGTGAATGGCGTCGGTCATCGCCGGACCCTGCAGGTCCGTGCGCGGCGCGTAGTAGTTGAGGTCGTTGAGGCCGACGCCGCTGGGCAGCGAGAAGTCCAGCGGGTAGGTGAGCATGACCACGTCGGCCTGCTTGATCTGCTGGCCGCTGTAGCCGTCGTACTCGTCGTAGATCTTGAGGTTTGAGTCAAACGGCATCGTCTTGGTCACGCCCTGGGCCACCGTGGCCCAGGTGGACGGGGCGGTGGCGCCCACCACCTGGGCGGCCTTGATGGCGTCGTTGAGGGCGGTGGCCGCGGCCGCATTGGTGTACGCGGAGTTGGTGACGCCGGTGTGGTACTCGTCCGGCGGCTGGATGGGTGAGATGTTGTATCCGCCACTGCCGTCCGGCTTGGCCTTGCTCACCCAGAAGTTGGCCAGCGCCTGCAGGACCGGCCAGCCGTGCTGCTTGAGCCAGGAGGTATCGCCGGTGGCCTGGTAGTACTCCCACTGGGAGATGGCGATGTCGGCCTGCAGGTGCAATTCCTGGCTGCAGCTGAAGTTGGGGTCAGAGATGATCTTGTCGTTGGCATCAGTGATCGTGCCGTAGCAGTCGTTGCCGGTGTACCCGTCGTCGCCGGAGGTCCAGGGATAGAACGCGCCCTGGTAGCCGTTGGCAGCGGCGTCATGCTCGGCCGGTTTGAGGATGTGGTACCGGTAGTCGACGGCCGACTTGGCGATGTCCGGATGGGCGGCCAGGATCGCCGGATACATCCAGATGTCCGAGTCCCAGAACACCATTCCGGCGTACCCGTCGCTGGACAGGCCGCTGGGACCGATGGCGTCCGGGCTGTTGGCGCGGAGGCTGGCGTACAGGTCGTAGGTGTTGGCGTTGATCGCCCGCTGCAGCGGGGCATCGCCGCGCACGTAGACGCCGCTCTTCCAGATCCCCGCCCACGCGCGGGCGTCCTCGGCCTGGAGGCGGCGGCTGCCCAGCCGGGCCGCCTGCAGCGACGCCCGGCCGGCGGTGACCGCGGGATTGCGGGCGTCCCGGCTGGTGACCACGCCCACATACTTGGTGAACGTGTAGGTCCGGCCGCGGCGGGCGACGAACGTGATCCGCTCGCCGGCGGTCTGGGCCTTGCGGCGGCGGATGGCGCTGTCGCGGACGAGGGCCGGCGAGAAGCGCAGGGTGGAGGATTCAGTGACCTTGAACCCGGTCCCGATGGCGGTCGAGCTCACCTGGCTGGTGTGCGACCGCAGGTTGACCCGGGCCCCGGCGGGGCGCAGGCGGCTGGCACCGCCGCCGTCGAGCAGCCCGGTCACCGTGGTGCGACCGCTCCACCGTGGGGTCAGGCGCAGGATGACGAGGCCGACGTGCTTGCGGGCGAGGTCGGTGAACACCTGGTAGGTGAACTTGGCCCGCTTATGACCGCGCGGCGCCGTCCAGGTCCCGGACGTGGTGATGGTGCCGGTCTTGAGATTCTCAGTCTGGCGGTAGCCCCGGATCTGGGACGCCTTCACCGTGACCGGAGCGTACGTGCTGCCGGTGGGCGCGGTGAAGGTCAGCGTCGACCAGGTGGGGATGAGCGAGATGACCTGCTTGGTCTCGGTGGGGTAGTAGGCCACCGAGGCCTTGGTCTCGGCGTACAGGCCGGCGGCCAGGGCCTCGGTGAAGCGCGGGCTGCCCAGCGGCCAGCCGATCTTCCCCAGCCCGGTGCGCAGGCCCATGCCCGCCGCCGGGATCCGCTGGCTGAAGTAGCCGTTGCCCACATAGGGCTCGGTGTCGAACTGGTTGACGAACTTGGTGGTGGTGATCGACGTCGTCGACATCCCCCGGGCCTGGGTGGCCAGCGGATTGGCGGCGGCCGAGCCGGTGCCCGCCGACCCCAGGATCAGGCCACAGGAGGCCAGGGCGACCGCCAGCCCCCGTGCGCGCCTGGTCAGCCGCCGATTCAACACGTGCATCACCATCGTCTCCTCCCGCCTCTACCAACCTCGGATCGATAGAAGATGCCCAAACCGGACGGGTCGAAAACCGTTGTTGCCACGGCGGTGGTAGCGAGGCCGCCCTCACTCTTAAGTACCTCTCACCAACCCTGCTTAGCTTGCGGTGAGAGCGCATGAGTGGTCCCAAGCACCTGTGGTCCGGGGATTGGCAGCGGGAGTCCGAGGCTGCCTCGGCGGCCCGTGCCCCGCGGACGCCGGGCCGCCCTGAGCAGGCGCCGGCTGAGCCCAATGAGCCCACCCCCCGTCCGCGCCCCCGCCGGCGGCTGCGGCGGCCCGGGGTCGCCGAGGCGATTGTCCTGGGCGCGGTTCTGGTCATTGCCGGTGCCGCCTTTGGCCTCAGTTCGGTGCTCGGCTCCTCCTCACCGGGTCACCACTCCTCCTCGCCGCCCAGCCCGGTGGCCTCGGCGACCACCCCCAGCCTCCCCACCGCCCCCACGGTGCCGACTGTCCCGGGCGTGCCGACGCCGGCCACTCCGCAGCCGCCGACCTCGTCCACCGGTCCGCAGACGTCCACCGGTGCGCAGACGACGCCGGTGGCCAACGCGCCCACGGTCAACTGGCTGGGCATGCTGATCGCCACCCAGCCCCCGGGGGCCGCCGTCGTCCAGACCGTGCGCATCGGTACGGCCGCCGACCGCGCCGGAATCAACCCGGGGGAGATCATCCAGGCCGTCAACGGGCGGTCGATCCGCAGCGCGCAGGGCATCGCCGCCGCGGTCAAGGGACTGGCCCGGGGCACCCACGTCACGCTCGCGCTCGCCTACGGGTCGGGCAGCTCCGAGGTGGAGCTGACGTTGGGAACTCCGCCGTCGGTGACGCCGTGAGCTTCGCCTGGCCCCTGGTGCTCATCGCCCTGGTGGCGATCCCGCTGGCCATCGCCTGGTATGTGCGCCAGCAGCGCGGCCGCGCTCAGGCGCGTGCCGCCTTCGCCCAGCCCCAGGTGCTGGCCTCGGCCCTGCCGCGCCGGCCCGGCTGGCGCCGCCACGCCCCGATGCTGGTGTTCCTGATCGCGCTGGCGGTGCTGATTGTGGCGGCGGCCCGGCCCCAGCGGACGGTGGCGGTGCCAATCGACAGCGCCGCCGTGATGCTCGCCAACGACGTCTCCAGCTCCATGTCGGCCACCGATGTGCGTCCCTCGCGCCTGGGGGCGGCCCAGGCGGCCTCCCACCACTTCGTCTCAAGCCTGCCGTCCGCGGCCATGGTGGGGCAGATGGAGTTCGCGCGCACGCCCCGCGTGTTGCAGTCGCCGACCACCGACCATGCCCTCACCCAGGCGGCGATCGCCCAGCTGCGACCCGGCGGCGGGGGCACGGCGATCGGCGACACCATCCAGCTGGCCCTCCGGCTGCTCACCAACCTGCGCCAGAACGGCAAGCGGCCGCCGGGGGCGATCGTGCTCCTATCCGACGGCTGGTCGAACGTCGGCTCGGATCCGCTGGTGGCCGCCCGGCAGGCCAAGGCCGACCATATCCCCATCTACACCATCGCCATCGGCACGGGGAGCGGCCGGATCCCCATCACCCGCCACGGGCAGACGGTGAGCACGCCGGTGCCGGTCAGCCCGCAGCAGCTGGCGCAGATCGCGGCCGCCTCCGGTGGACGGACGTTCACCGCGGCCGACAGCGCCAAGGCGAGCGCGGTCTACGCCCACCTGGCCACCCTGCTCGGCCACAAGAAGGTCAAGCGCGAGATGACCGCGAGCATCGCCGGCGGCGGGCTGGTGCTGCTGCTCATCGGTAGCGGCCTCTCGCTCGCCTGGTTTGCCCGTCTGGCCTAACCCCTCACACCACCATGGAGATGACATGACTGACACCGACGGGACGCGGCAGCGCCGCGACGAGGCCCGCGAGGGCCTGCAGGAGGCCCTCTATGAGATCAAGCGCGTGATCGTGGGGCAGGACGCGATGCTGGAGCGACTGCTGGTCAGCCTGCTGGCCGGCGGTCACGTGCTCCTGGAGGGCGTGCCCGGGCTGGCCAAGACGCTGACCGTCAAGACCCTGGCGGCGGTGCTGGGCGGGACCTACGGTCGCATTCAGTTCACTCCGGACCTGGTGCCGGCCGACCTGGTCGGCACGCGGGTGTGGCGCCCGGACACCGGCGGCTTTGACACCGAGCTGGGTCCGGTGTTTCACAACTTCCTGCTCGCCGACGAGATCAACCGGGCCCCGGCCAAGGTCCAGTCGGCACTGCTGGAGGTCATGCAGGAGCGGCAGGTCACGATCGGCGGCACCACGTACCGGGTGCCGCTCCCGTTCATCGTCATGGCCACCCAGAACCCGATTGAGTCCGAGGGCACCTACCCGCTCCCCGAGGCCCAGGTCGACCGCTTCCTGATGAAGATCCTCGTCGATTACCCGACCGTCGGCGAGGAGGCGGCCGTGGTGGGACGCAGCCTGGTGGACCCGGCCGCGGTGCGCGAGTCCCTGGCCCTGGCCGACCTGGAACGCCACGCCCAGGCCGTGCAGGCGGTTGCCGTCGACCGGGACACCATCGGCTACGCCGTGGCGCTGGCCGACGCCACCCGTCACCCGGCCGAGCATGGACTGGGGGAGATGGCCCGGATGATTGAGTTTGGGGCCAGTCCCCGCGGGCCGATCGGCCTCGTCCAGGCCGGCCGGGCGCTCGCTCTGCTGCGCGGCCGCGGCCATGTGGAGCCTGAGGACATCCGGGATCTGGCTCCGGACGTCCTGCGCCACCGGATCGTCCTCTCCTATGACGCCCTCAGCGACGGCGTGACGGTCGATCGGCTGCTGGAGCAGGTGCTGGGGGCCGTCCCCGCGCCGGGGGCCAGCCGGCTCATGCGCACGGTCAGCGCCGACGACACCGAGCCCACCGACTGGCTGCGGAGCGCGTGACCGCACCGCCCCTCGTTCCGCCCGTCGCCCGGCAGGGTCCCGGGCCGCTGGCCGCGCCGCTGGTGGAGGCCATCGACGTCGCCGTCACCCGCCTGGTCACCCACACGCTGCCCGGGGACCGGCGGGCGGCCGGCGTCGGTCTCGGCACCGAGCTCGCCCAGATCCGGCCCTATGAGTTCGGTGACGACGTGCGTCACATCGACGCCGCGGCCAGCGCCCGCACCGGTCTGCCCCACGTTCGCCTGCACGTGCCCGAGCGGGCCCTGACCACCTGGATCGTCCTGGACCTGTCGCCCTCCATGGCGTTTGGCACCGGGCGCCGGCTCAAGGCCGACGTCGCCGAGGGAGCGGCGCTGGTGTTCGGGCGCCTCGGCGTGCGCCGGGCCGGGAGCGTGGGTCTGATCGGCTTCGGCGCCGGCGAGCCGAGAGTCCTACCGCCCCGGGGCTCCAAGCCGGGCATGGTGGCGCTACGACGACTGCTGACCGAGGGGGTGGCCGATGATGGGCGCCACGACGCCTCGGCCCTGGCCGACGCGCTCGCGCTCGCCGGGCGGCTGGCCGGGGCCCCCGGGCTGGTCGTGGTCATCTCCGACTTCCGGGATCAGGACGGGTGGGAGCGTCCGCTGGGCGCGCTGCGGATCCGCCACTCGGTGGTCGCCCTGGAGGTGATGGACCCGCGCGAGGCCGAGCTGCCCAAGGTGGGACACCTCACGCTCGTCGACCCCGAGACCGGGGCCCGGGTGGAGGTCAACACATCGCGGCGCCAGGTGCGGGAGCGGTTCGCCGAGCTGGAGCAGGCCCGCCGCGCGGGCATCGCCGCCGAGCTCCGCCGGCTGCGGGTCCGGCACGCCGTGGTGTCCACCGGGGAGGACTGGCTGGTGGCTTTGGGGCGGCGCCTGGGATGAGCTTCTCCTCGCCGATCTGGCTGCTCGGCCTGGCCCTGGTCCCGCTCGCGATCCTCGCCTACGCCTGGTCCCGGCGGCGCGCGCAGCGCTACGCCGTCCGCTTCCCGGCGGTCTCGACGGTGCGGGCGGCGGTGGCGGCGTCGCCCTCCTGGGAGCGCCACCTGCCGGCCGCGCTGGCGCTGGCCGCCGCCGTCCTGCTGGTGGGCGGGCTCGCTCGCCCCCAGGTCAGCTACAGCGCGGCGGTCAACCAGGGGTCGATCATGCTCGTCACCGATCACTCGGGGTCGATGGCCGCCAACGACGTTGCCCCCAGCCGGCTGGCGGCCGCCGTGGCGGCCGCCAACAAGTTCATCGACCAGCTCCCGTCCACCGTCCGCCTGGGGGCCATCGCCTTCTCCAGCTCCGCCGACGCCGTCCAGGCGCCGGTCGCCAACCACGCCGCCGCCCGGGCCATCATCAACGCCCAGTCGGCCAACGGGGGCACCGACACCGGCGGCGCGCTGCAGCTGGCCCTCCAGCTGTTGCACGGCAGCTCCGCTCACCACGCCCCCTCGGAGATCGTCCTGCTCTCCGACGGCGCGGCCAACGCCGGCCCGGACCCCGTCTCGGTCAGCCAGGAGGCCAAGCAGGAGCGGATCCCCATCTTCACCGTCGCCCTGGGCACGCCCAACGGCGTTCTTCAGAGCCCCGGCCCGTTCGGCGGCCCGGTGCCGGTCCCGCCCGATCCGCAGCTCATGCAGCAGATCGCCCAGGCCTCCGGCGGCCGCGCCTTCAACGCCCAGAGCTCGGATGCGCTGAGCTCCATCTACCGGGACCTGGGCACCAAGCTGGGCTCGGTCACCCGCCACCGCGAGGTCACCGCCTGGTTTGCCATCGGCGGCCTGGTCCTGCTCGCCGGCGCGGCCGCCGCCTCGGTGCGGGGCTGGGGCCGGCTGGCCTGACCGGCCGCGGTCCGGTCAGAACAGGTTGCCGAGCGCGACCCGGATTGCCTCGCCGCTGATCCCGCTCGCCTGCGGGCTGGTCAGAAACAGGATGGCGGCCGTGACCTCGTCGATGTCCACCACTCGGCCGGCGGCGTAGCCCGCGGCGCGCTCGGCCCAGATGTCGTCGCTGGAAACACCGCGCCGTTCGGCGTGCCGGCCCGCGGAGGCCTCGGCCATGGCGGTCCGCACCCAGCCGGGGCAGACCGCGTTGCAGGTGGTGCCGTGCGCAGCCAGGTCCAGCGCCGCGGCCCGGACCAGGCCGATGACCCCGTGCTTACCCGCGGTGTAGGCGCTGTCGGCGGGGCCCTCGGCGTGCAGCCCGGCGGTGGAGCTGACCACCACAATCCGCCCCCAGTGGCGGTCCACCATGTCCTGGGAGGCAAGCCGGATGAGCTCAAAGGCGGCGTGGAGATTGACCGCAATCGAGGCGTACCAGAACGCCGGGTCCTGCTCCCAGATGGGTCGCTCGCCGAGCGAGCCGGTGCCGGCGTTGCTGACCAGGATGTCGATCGGTCCGAGCTGGCGGTGGGTCTCCTCAACCGCGCGGTGACAGCCCTGGGGGGTGGCCAGCGAAACTGCGCAGGTGCTGATCCGTTCAGTCTCGGCCTCCAGGGTGGCCAGCTCGTCAGCGGTCCGGGACACGGCCATCACCCGGGCGCCGGCGGCGGCCAGAGCGCTCGCCGCGGCGCGGCCCATGCCGCGGCCGGCGCCGGTGACCAGGGCCACCTTGCCGTGGTGGTCCATCAGCCGGCGGTGGCGGCGCCCGCGGCGTGAGCGTCGGCGTGGCCGTGGGCGCGGGGGGCGTCCGGCGGCCCCAGGACCCGCAGGGCCTCCTCCAGCGCCCGCTCCTGCTGGCTGATCTCCAGATCCAGCTCATGGCGGCGCGCGCGGATGGCGGCGAGGTCGAAGGGCGCCGACGGCGTGGTGGTGAGCTCACGCAGCTCGCCCTGGAGCCGCTCCAGGCGCTGGCGGATGCGCAGCGGCGCCTGCCGGTCGACCTCGTACACGCCGGGCTTGGTCGCCTTGCGCACCACCGGCGAGCGGGTGACCTGCGTGAGGAACACGGCGACCGGGTCCTTGCCGGCCACGGCATACCCGGCGGCCTGCAGGAGCTCGTACCACCGGCGGTAATGCAGGGCCTCGATCCGCTGGGGCTGGGAGACGACCACCCGGACGGCGGCCTCGCGGATGGCCGGGCCACGCAGGACCTCGGGGGGGTCGGCGCCGCTGTGCCCGCCCGGCGATGCCTCCCCGGCGGTGCGCCGCGACCCAG
Organism: uncultured Solirubrobacteraceae bacterium; assembly: GCA_963753235.1. GTDB lineage: Bacteria > Actinomycetota > Thermoleophilia > Solirubrobacterales > Solirubrobacteraceae > Palsa-465. The sequence continues at coordinate 93,840 of CAVWBJ010000006.1, forward strand.
TGGGAGCGCGCGCCGGGGCCGGCGCGTCTGAATCCGGGCCCGGCCCGCCGGCCAGCCGGCCAAGCACGGTGAGCCGCTCGTCGACCACGGTCAGGGCGTCCTCGAGCTCCCGGATCTCCGCCAGCAGCGCCGCGCGGCGGTGGGTCAGCCGTTGGCGGTGGCGGACGAGCTCGGCCTGCTCGGCCTCGGCGGCCCGGAGCAGGCGGGTGGAGGGGTGGGGGAGAGAGATGCTCATGGGAGAGGCCGTTCTACCGGGTGCCCCGAGTCTCCAATGTGGACCGGATGTTCATAAGCGGCCTTGCGTAGCGGTCAGAGTGCTACGTAGCTGTGGAGAACCTGTGCAGGACCGGCGGGCATTTCTCCCAAATAGCTCGCTGATGCCCGGCGGGGCGGGCTGTGGATAACTCTGCGGCGCGCAAATTGCGGGGTCACGCCGCGTTCACGGTTCCGTCCGATGCCCCCGTCATGCTCCGTGGAGCCTGTCCTACGTAGCGCTACAGAGGAATCCGTATGACGCTCATCGACCACCTTCCCACCGTGAACCTGCGCCCGGCGGCTCGCCCGCCTGGCCAGTCCGCCTCCGACCTGGAGGAGGCCGATCAGCTGATCGCCGACCTGGCGGCGCTCGTCGAGGCGGGGCTGGTCACCGTGCGCCGGCAGCTCGGCGGCCCGGTGCGCTACGGCGCGGCGGTGGAGCTGAGCGACGCGGCGTAGCCGACGCCGGGCGGCGCCCGCATTCCCGGCCCGCGGATCGGCGGACGAGGTCCGATTCACGGTCAGGTCGGTGGACGCGCACCGCCTGCCGGGGAGCGCATCGGCAAGATATGCCCTCGCCGATGATCGTCTGCGTAGCCGGAAGCCCCTCCGTCGACAAGCTGTTTGAGGTCAGGGATCTCGTCCCGGGCGAGATTCATCGTCCCCGCTCGTTCCTGGCGGTGCCCGGCGGCAAGGGTCTGCATGTGGCCCGGGTGACGACGGCGCTCGGCGGGGCGGCCGTGGCCACCGGGATCCTGGCCGGGCACACCGGCCGCTGGGTGGCCGAGGCCCTGGCCGACGAGGGCGTGCGCTCGGAGTTCGCCTGGGGCCCGGGCGAGACGCGCTCCAGCCTGTCGGTGGCCGACCGTTCCACCGGGCGGCTCACCGAGTTCTATGAGGACGGCCGGCCCATCCGGTCCGAGGACTGGTCGGCGGTGCTGGCGATCGTCGACGGGCTGGTGGCGCAGGCCAGCTGGCTGGCCCTGGCCGGGTCGCTGCCGGCCGACGCCGACATTGAGGGCTATCCCCGTCTCCTGGCGGCAGCCCGCCGCGCCGGAGTGCCTGCGGCCATCGACTCCCGGGGCCCGGCGCTGGCCCGCACGGTGGCCGAGCACCCCGAGCTGGTCAAGATCAATGTCCACGAGGCGGCCGAGCTGCTCGATCGTCCGATCCACGGCAGCGCCCAGGCCGCGGAGGCGGCGGCCGAGATCCGCCGCCGCGCTGGGGGCGACGGCCACGCCGCGGTCATCACCCTCGGCGAGGAGGGCATGGTCATGATGGGACCGGACGGCGCCGCCTGGCGGGGGACGGTGGCCGCCCGCGGCGATTATCCGGTCGGCAGCGGCGATGCCCTGCTGGGCGGCCTGCTGACGGCGCTTGTCGCCGGCGAGTCCTGGCCGGGGGCGGCGGCCCTGGGGCTGGGTGCGGCCGCGGCCAACGCCGAGATGCCCGGCGCTGGGCGCCTGGATCCCCAGCGGGCCCGCGCGCTGGCGGCGGCGGCCGAGATCCGTTCCCTCTCCTGACGGGAGCGGCCCGGAGCCGATCGGCGGGGTCTTGGGGCGAAACGACCTCCATGTAGCTGAGGCCCCAAAGCTCTCGCCCGGACGCGTGACGCCCGGACGCGTCACGCCCGGAGGCGTGACGCCCGGACGCATCACGCCCGGACGCATCACGCCCCGGCGGGGGCGCGCACTCAGGCGAACAGCGGCCGCAGGTGGTCGTTGAGGAACACGCCGTCGGGATCAAGCCGGCGGCGGATGGCGATGAAGTCGGCGGCCTGGGGGTACAGGGCGTGGAGCCGCTCCCGGGTCAGGAAGTGAAGCTTGCCCCAGTGCACCCGGGCGTCGAAGTCGGCCAGCAGCGCGTCGACGTTGCGGAGGTAGCCCCAGTAGTCGGTGCCGGGGGTGCCGGACACCGAGATGACCGTGGTCGGCGTCCGGTAGTTGGGGGAGAGGAACGCGTCGTCGGGGCCCACCGTGCGGATCTCCAGCGGGTAGACGGAGTCCGGCAGGCTGCGCAGCATCAGCTCTCGCATCGCCCGGATCGCCCCCGGCCCCTGCTCCAGGGGAACGAAGTACTCCAGCTCGTGGAAGTTGGGGTCATAGACCATGGGGTAGATCCGGTAGCAGCGATCGGTACGGCGGCCGGGGGTGGCATCGTCGGGCTCGTCCGGGGCGGCCTCGTCGTAGACCTTCACGTAGCACTGGTCGGCCATCGGCTGGCCGTGGCCATCCAGGTTGTAGAGCGCGCCGGATTCCTCGGAGGGCAGCCAGAAGTAGCCGAAGTGGCGGTGCTGGTGGACCAGCTCGTCCCAGCGCTCCATCACCGCTTCAAACGGCTGGAGGCCGACCTGCTCCTTGAGCCGGTAGGCGTCGGTCACCTCCAGCTCCAGCCCGGTCATCACCCCCAGCATCCCCACCGAGACCTGAGCGGCGCGCAGCAGGTCGGGTTCGTCCTCGCCGATCTCCAGCACCTCGCCCGTGGCGGTGACCAGGCGGACGCCGCGGACCACGCCGGACAGGCTGGTGTTGGCAATGCCGGAGCCGTGGGTGGCGGTGGCCACCGCGCCGGCGATCTGCTGGGTGTCGATGTCCCCCTGGTTGCGCAGGGCCAGGCCGGCCGCCCACAGCGGTTCGTAGAAGTCGCGGATCCGGGTGGCGGGCAGGGCGGTCGCCCGCCGCCGTGGGCGGTCGACGGCGGTGACCCCGGTGAGGGCGCTCAGGTCCAGGAGCAGCCCGTCGGTCTCCACCACTGGCGTGAACGAGTGGCCGGCGGCGGCCACCCGGATCCGGACACCCCGCCGGCCGGCCTCCCGGACCAGACCGGCCACCTCGTCCACGGAGCGCGCCGCGGCGGCATACCGCGGGGTGAACGTCCGGTTGCCCACCCAGTTCGTCCACCGTTCCCCGGTCGGCAGGTCGACGACCTCGGTCATGGGGCGAACGCTAACCCATGGGCTGGGCGGGAGGAAGCGCCGGTCATCTGGTCAATCCGCGACGGGGTTCTTGACATCCCGCGCACAGCCGGCCCGCGGCGTGCGAGCATCCGCTATGAGAAAACGCGAAGCCACGCCCTCAGAGGAGAGATCTGATGCCGCCGAGCAATCTGCAGGACCTTGTTGAGCAGTCGGGCAACGTCGTCGAGATGCTGCGCAATTCGCAAATCGGCGCCTACGTGTATCCGGTGGTGCCGTATGAGTTCTCCAACTGGCGCCGGGAGCAGATTGCCTGGCGGGAGACGGCGGTGCTGTTTGATCAGTCCCACCATATGTTCAACCTGTTCATCAAGGGTCCGGACGCGTTGCGGCTGGTGTCGGATACCGGGATCAACAGCGTGGCCAACTTTCCGGTCAACATGGCCAAGCAGTTTGTGCCGTGCACGCCGGCGGGGCATGTGATCGGCGATGGGATCCTGTTTCATCTGGCCGACGACGAGTTTGTCTGGGTGGGGCGGGCGCCGGTGGCCAACTGGCTGAGCTATCAGGCACAGACCGGCGGTTATGACGTGGAGGTGGACGTCGATCCGCGGTCGCCGTCGCGGCCGTACGGCAAGCCGGTGACACGGCGCTACTGGCGCTTTCAGATCCAGGGGCCCAACGCCTGGCCGATCATCGAAAAGCTCAACGGCGGCTCGGTGGAGCAGCTGAAGTTCTTCCGGATGGCCGAGATGACGATCGCCGGGGACCGGGTGCGGACGCTGCGGCACGGGATGGCGGGCGCGCCGGGGCTGGAGATCTGGGGGCCGTATGAGACCTACGACAAGATGCGCGACGCGATCCTGGAGGCCGGGCAGGAGTACGGGATGGAGCCGTGCGGGTCCCGGGCGTATGCCTCCAACACCCTGGAGTCCGGGTGGATTCCCTCGCCGCTGCCGGCCATCTACACCGGTGAGGAGCTGCGCGGCTACCGGGAGTGGCTGGGCGTCGACAGCTATGAGGCGACCAACAGCCTGGCCGGCAGCTACGTGTCAGAGGACATTGAGGACTACTACCTCAACCCGTGGGAGCTGGGCTACGGCCCGTTTGTCAAGTTCGACCATGACTTCATCGGTCGCGACGCCCTGTCTCAGATCGATCCCGAGGCGCAGCGCAAGAAGGTGACGCTGGCCTGGGAGGGCGAGGACGTGGCCAAGATCCACGCCTCGTTGACCGATCTGGAGGCCGATCAGCCCTACATGTTCTTCGACGTGCCGATCGCCAACTACGGCTCGTCGAATTTCGACTCGGTGGTGGACGCCGACGGCACCGTGGTCGGCTACTCCATGTTCAGCGGTTACAGCGCCAACGAGCGCCGGGCCCTGTCGCTGGCCACCGTGGACCCCAACGTCGAGATCGGCACCGAGGTCCAGGTCATCTGGGGCGAGCCCGGCGGGGGCTCGCGCAAGGCCACCGTCCAACCCCACCGCCAGATCAACGTCCGGGCCGTCGTCAGCCCCGTTCCCTACGCGGTCACCGCCCGCCTCCAGTACGCCGAGGGCTGGCGCACCGCCGGACGCAGCTGACCAGTCGCCCCCGCCCGCGGAACGGGTTGTGGCGGATTGTGCGTCCAGACGCGCAGACCCGCCACAACCCACCCCGGTCACCGGTCCGGCCGCCACCCCAACCCCCGCTGCCGGGCCCGGGACAGACCACTCACCACCAGGTCATAGGAGTCCTCCACCAGGTCGGCGATCATCTCGTCACCGAGCGACCCGTCCAGCACCACGGTGTTCCAATGGCGCTTGTTGAGGTGGTAGCCGGGCAGGATCGCCTGTGGGTGGGCGGCCCGCAGCTGCTCGGCGAGCCCCGGCTCGCATTTGACGCTCACCTGGACCGGCTGCCCCCGCAGCGCCGACAGGGCAAACATCTTCCCCGCCACCTTGAACACCGAGGTCTCAAAACCGAACGGGAACGTCTCCTCCGAACCCCGGAACGACAGACACAGATCCCGCAGGGCGTCACCGTCCATGCCGGGATCCTGACGCGTTGGCGGCCAAGATGATCACCCCCCACCGGGGAACGTTCGGCGACCCGCGTCCGACTCCCGTGGGCGGCCTGGCGCTGCCTCCCGGGCCGATGCCCTCCCACGTCGGCGGGCGGGCGCTGAAGGCGTGGCGGTACGTGGGGGTGTTCGGCGAGGAGGTGATGCTGTGCGCCGGGGTGGTCCGGGTGGGGCGGGCCCGCCAGTCCTTCTGGGCGGTGCTGGACCGGCGGACCGGACGGCTGCGGGAGCGGACGGTGCGGCGCGGGGCCGGCCCGGTGACCCTGACCACCGGGCACCTGACGGTGCGCGACCGGGACGTCGCCGTCGACCTGGCCCTCGCCGAGCAACCGGGGATGGAGACGATCTCGCCCGCCGGTAGCGCCTACGCCTGGACGCGCAAGCAGGCCGGGATCCAGGTCACCGGGGAGGTGCGTCTGGGCGGCGGCGCGCCGCTTGCGCTTCAGGCCCAGGCCATCGTCGACGACACCGCGGCCTACTACCCGCGCCACACCGCCTGGCGCTGGACCGCCGGGGTCGGCACCGCCCGCAACGGTCGCCCCGTGGCCTGGAACCTGGTGGCCGGCGTCAACGACGCGCCGCGCGCCAGCGAGCGCACGGTGTGGATCGACGGCGTCCCGCACGAGGTGCCGGCGGTGGTCTTTGCCGCGGACCTGTCAGCGGTGGACGAGCTGCGGTTCACCGCCGAGGCGGTGCGCGAGCGACGGGAGAATCTGCTGCTGGTGCGCAGCGCCTACCGCCAGCCGTTCGGCCGATTCAGCGGCCGGCTGCCGGGCGGGGTGGAGCTGGCCGCCGGGCTCGGCGTCATGGAGGACCATGAGGTGTGGTGGTAGCGGCGCCCGCGCACGCCGGGCAGATGCCGGTGATCGGAAAGTGGGTGAACCGCGCCTCGTAGCCGAACCGCCCGCGGATCTCGGCGCGCACCGGGTCAAGCTCCGCCGGGGCCGCGGCGGTGACCGCGTGGCAGCGCTCGCAGTAGAGATACTCGCGCTCGCCGTGGGCCAGGAGCGCGTACAGCCCGGGCCCGTGACCGAGGTGAACGTGGCGGACCAGGCCCTGCTGCTCCAGCACCTCCAGGTTGCGGTAGACCGAGGTGAGGTCCAGCCGGAGCCGGGCGGCGAGGTCATCGGCCGGCAGCGGCCGGTCGACGGCGAACAGCTCCTCCAGCACCAGCCGGCGCGAGGTGCTCAGTCGCAGCCCGCGGTCCCGCAGCACGGCCACCGCCTCCTCCACGGTGGCGCACACGATCGGCGCGGCCTCAGGGGCGAGGGTCACCGGCCACTCACTCGGGCTCGGCCAGGTGGGTGGACCAGCGCTCCTCGATGCGGCCCAGGTGCCAGACGCCCAGCGCCACCACCCAGGTGGCCACAAACAGACCGACGATGACAAACCCCAGCAGGTTGAGGTCGATGTGCTCAAACCAGGCCCAGAACGCGCCGGAGACATTGAGATGCTGGGCCAGCAGCCCGCCCAGCTCCACCGTGCCGATGACCAGCGCCACCGCCACCGAGAGACCGGTGAGGGCGAGGTTGTAGAAGATCTTGCGCACCGGCCGGGAGAGCGCCCACCCGTAGGCGACGTTCATGAACGCGCCGTCGATGCAGTCCAGTAGTGACATGCCGGCGGCGAACAGGATCGGCAGGCACAGGATCCCGTACCAGGGCAGCGCGGCGGCCCCGGCGCTGGCCGCTATCACCAGCAGCGCCACCTCGCTGGCGGTGTCAAACCCGAGCCCAAACAGAAGCCCGATGGGATACAGCTGGCGCGGTGAGGAGACGGCGCGGGTCACCCCGCCGAACAGCCGGTTCATCAGACCGCGCCGGTCCAGCTGGTGCTGGAGCGCGGCCTCGTTGTAACGGCCGGACTTCATCTCCCGGACCACGCGCAGGATCCCGAGCAGGATGACGATGTTGAGCGCCGCGATGAGATACAGGAACGCGCCGGACACGGTGGTCCCGACCCAGCCGGTCACCTGGTGCAGCCCGGAGTGGGCGTTGCTCACGGCTCCGTTCAGCGAGCGCACGCCCAGCGCAATCACAAACGCCAGGGCGAACACGATCGTCGAGTGGCCGAGCGAGAACCAGAACCCGGCCGTCATCGGCCGCCGGCCGTCGGCCATCAGCTTGCGGGTGGTGTTGTCGATGGCCGAGATGTGGTCGGCGTCGAAGGCGTGGCGCAGGCCGAGCGTGTAGGCGGTAAGGCCGACGCCGATCGTGAAGGTGCCGCCGGTGCCGAGCTGATGGCGTCCGGGCACCACCACCGCCAGCAGCAGGACGAACCCCAGGACGTGGAGGCCGAGCACGGCCGCCGCCATCAGCGAGACGTCGCGCCACTGCCCGGGCTCCAGCGACGCGCCCCGCCGCCGTGATGTCCGCACCGGACTTCCCATCGAGGCTCAACCTACCGCTTATTGCCAGCCGCTGGCGTTTGTCATGTGATTGTGATTACGGCCGGGCCCGGCTGCCAAGCTTCGGCCCGTGCCCCCCGTCCCCGTCGACCTGATCACCGGCCGGGCCGGGCCCGACGCGGCGGCCGACCTGGCCCTCAGCTCCGCGCTGCTGGAGCGGGTGGCCGGCGGCCAGCGGGGGCCGGTCCTGCGCCTGTATCGCCCGCTGCCGACCGTCGCCTTCTCCCGCCGGGACACGTTCCTCCCCGGGTTTGAGCGGGCGGCGGCCGCCGCCCGAGCCCGCGGCTTTGCCCCCGTCATCCGCGCCGCCGGGGGCCGGGCGGCCGCCTACGACGAGGGGTGCCTGATCGTGGATGAGATCATGCCGGCGGCGGAGGCGATGGCCGACATCCACGATCGGTTTGCGCAGGGCGCCCGGCTCCAGGCCCAGGCGCTCCTCGGCCTCGGGGTCGATGCCCGGGTGGGGGAGGTGGCGGGGGAGTACTGCCCGGGCGAATTCAGCGTCAACGCCCGGGGCGCCACGAAGTTGGTGGGGTCGGCGCAGCGGATCATCCGCGGCGGCTGGCTGTTTGCGGCGGTGATGGCGGTCACCTCGGCCGACCGGCTGCGCCCGGTGCTGGAGGACGTCTACGGCGCGCTGGGCCTGGACTGGGACCCGGCCACCACCGGCGCGGTGGCCGCCGAGGTCCCGGGCGTGACGGCGGCCGCGGCCGAACACGCCCTGCTGGGCGCCTACCTCGGCCGGTATCGCCTGCAGCCGGCGAACCTGACCGCGGCTGAGCGCGCGGCCGGGCGGGCGGCCACTCCCCGCCACCAGGTCAACGCCGCGTAGGCGTCCGCAGTTACCACGTCTGGACGTGGCCCGGCGACGCCCATAGACTGGCTCCACCACGCGACCGGGTACCAGGCCCGCCACTCCGCACCGCGGACCGCGGGCCCCGAAGGAGGATGGCGTCATGGGGCCAAGCCGGGATCAGCTCCTCTGGATGTACGAGACGATGCTCGTCATCCGGGACTTTGAGGAGCGCATGGTCAACGCCTACCTGGAGGGCAAGCTGCCGCCGTCAATCCAGCATGGGCTGGCCTTCGACATCGCCGGCGGACCGGTGCCGGGGGAGATGCACCTGGCGGCCGGGCAGGAGCCGGTTGCCGTCGGGGTGTGCGCGCACCTGCGCCAGGATGACACGGTGGTCGGGACCCATCGGCCCCATCACTTCGCCATCGCCAAGGGGGTGCCGCTGGACCGCATGGCGGCAGAGCTGTTCGGCAAGGCGACCGGCCTGAGCCGCGGCAAGGGCGGCCACATGCACCTGTTCGACCCGGAGCACAACTTCAGCTGCAGTGGCATCGAGGGCGCCAGCCTGCCGCCGGCCACCGGGGCCGCGCTCGCCTACCGCAAACGCGGCCAGGACAGCGTGGCTGTCTCGTTCTTCGGCGAGGGAGCGGCCAACCAGGGAACGTTTCACGAGGCGCTCAACCTGGCCGGGGTGTGGCAGCTGCCGGTGGTGTTCATCTGCGAGGACAACCGGTGGGCGATCTCGGTGCCGAAATCCAAGTCGACGGCGATCGCCTCCAACGCCGACCGCGCGGCGGCCTACGGCATCCCGGGCATTGCGGTGGAGCACAACGATCCGGTGGAGGTTTTCGACGCCGCCGGCACCGCCATCGCCCGGGCCCGCCGGGGCGGCGGGCCGACGCTCATTGAGGTGCAGACCGACCGCTACCTCGGCCACTTCCAGGGCGACGCCGAGGTCTACCGGCCCCCGGGAGAGGCCGAGGCGCTGCGCCAACAGGATCCGATTCCGCGGCTGGCCGATTACATGCGGCAGGCGGGGATGCTGGACGGGGCCCGCGACGAGCAGATCAAGGGCCGGGCTCGCCAGCATGTCTCCGACGCCTATGACTTCGCCCGGGAGAGTGAGCTGCCGGATCCGGCCGAGGCTCTCGAGCACGTGTTCGTCTAGACAGGAGCGAGATCATGGCGGTGGCCACCAAGGAACGCACCCTGACGATGGCGCAGGCCATCGCCGAGGGGATCGGCCAGGAGATGGAGCGCGACGACCGCGTGTTCGTCATGGGCGAAGACATCGGCAGCTACGGCGGCATCTTCGGGGCCACCGGCGGCCTGCTGGACCGGTTTGGCCCGGAGCGGATCATGGACACGCCGATCTCGGAGGCGGGCTTCATCGGCGCCGCCATCGGCGCGGCCGCCCAGGGACTGCGGCCGATCGCCGAGCTGATGTTCGTCGACTTCTTCGGCGTCTGCATGGACCAGATCTACAACCACCTGGCCAAGAACACGTACATGTCCGACGGCAATGTGCGACTGCCCGTGGTGATCACCACCGCCATCGGCGGGGGCTACAGCGACGCTGCCCAGCACTCCCAGTGCCTGTACGCGACGTTTGCCCACCTGCCCGGGCTCAAGGTGGTGGTCCCCTCCAACGCCTATGACGCCAAGGGGCTGATGATTGAGGCGATCCGTGACGACAACCCGGTCATGTTCTTCTTCCACAAGGGGATCATGGGGCTGCCGTGGATGTCCTACTACGAGGGCTCCACCACCACGGTGCCCGACGAGGCGTACACCATCCCGTTCGGCCGGGCCGCGGTCGCCCGGGAGGGCTCCGACGTCACCATCGTCACCATCAGCCAGATGGTGCAGAAGGCGCTCCTGGCCGCCGAGCAGCTGGCGTCGGAGCAGATCAGCGCCGAGGTGCTTGACCTGCGCACGCTGGTGCCGCTAGACCGTGAGGCGGTGGCCGCCTCGGTGGCCAAGACCGGGCGGCTGATCGTCGCCGATGAGGACTACCGCAGCTTCGGCCTCAGCGGCGAGCTGTGCGCGGTGGTGGCCGAGCGCCTGGACACCCTGACCATGAGGTCGCCGGTGCGTCGGCTGGCCGTGCCGGATGTGCCGATCCCGTACAGCCGGCCCCTGGAGCGCCATGTCATCCCGCAGGTGGACGGCATCGCGGCGGCGGTGCGCGAGATGGTCGGAGCCGCCTAGCCGCGGTCCCGGCGCTGATGGTGGAGATCACCGCTCCGGCGGACCTGTTTGCAGAGAGCGGCGAGGGGGCGGAGGGGCTGCTGGACGCCTGGCTGGTCGCCGAGCGGGACCGGGTGGCAAGCGGGCAACCGCTCGCCGACGCCATCGTGGTCAAGTCCTCATTTCAGATCACCGCACCCTGTGACGGCAGGGTGGCGCAGATCCTGGTCGGCCGGGGCGAAACGTTCGGTGTGGGGACGGTGCTGGCCTTCATTCAAGCCGGGTGACGACGAGAAAGGTCGGATTCTGCTTGCGCTGAAAGCCGCGTGGAGCTATATCTGAGCTTCAGGACGGGGCACGGAATTCCCGCCCATCAGGGAAGAAGGGGCTATGTATCACCACACAGGGCGCCGGCGCGGGCTGGTGAGGACTGCGGCGATGGTCGGCACCGTCGCCGTCGTTCAGGCACCGGTCCGGCTGGCCGCCTACGCGCTGCTGCTGCGTCACCAGCGGCGAACCACTCCGGAGCTGTTCGACGGGCGGGCGTGCCTGACGGCGATCACCACCTGCCTGGATGAATACTCCCGGTCGTCGGCCACGCGCCGGTCTGTGACACCTGCGAGTTGACACTGACCTGACACGCCGTGGAGGCGCCGGGCGCGCCGGCGGGAGCGATTGTTAGGTTTACGGGCTGCCCATGCTCCAGGAGCCCGCCGCCGACCCGTCGTCGCCCGGACCGGCCACCCCGCGGCGAGTTCGGCCGCGCCGGTCCCGCCCCCGCCCCACCGCCTGGCCGTGGCTGGCGGCGGCCGCGCTGGTGGTGGGACTGGCCATCACGTTTGTGGCGGTCGTCCGGGTCCGACCGGCCTACGACGCCTACGGCTGGCTGGTGTGGGGGCGCCAGGCCGTCCACCTGCGGCTGAACACCAGCGCGGCTCCGTCCTGGAAGCCGCTCACGTTCCTGTTCACGTTCCCGTACACGCTGGTGCTGGGCCGGACCGCGCTGTGGCTGTGGATGGTGACCGCGGTGGCCGCCGGGTTCGCCGCCCCGGTGTTCGCCGGACGGATTGCCTATCGCCTGTCGGTCCCCGCCGGCGGCCCGGGCTATGCCCGGGTGGTGGCGGCGCTGCTGGCGGGTGCGGGCGTGCTCGGCATTGAGGGCTACTGGCACTTCCTGCTCATCGCCACCGCCGATCCGATGACGGTGGCGCTCCTCCTGGGGGCGATCGATCTCACCCTGTCCGGGCGCCTGCGGGCCGGGTGGGTGCTGCTGGTGCTCGTCTGCCTCGGCCGGCCGGAGGCCTCGCCGCTGGTCCTGGGGTTTGCGTTGTGGGCCTGGCCGGCCCGGCGGGTGCCGCGCGGGCTGCTGGCCGCGGGCGTGGCCGTGATCCCGCTGCTCTGGTTCGGGATCCCGGCGGTGACGTCCTACAGCTGGCTGATCGCCGGCAAGGTCCTCGACGAGTCCACCAACGCGCTGCCCGGCAACAAGCTGACCGCCATCCTCAACGGCTTCAGCGGGCTCTACGAGCTGCCCATGCAGCTGGCGGTGGTGGCGGCGGTGGCGGTGGCGGCAGTGGTGCGTGACCGAGCCTGGTGGCTGATGATCGGCACCGCGGTGGCGTGGCTGGCCGTCGACCTGGCCCTCGCCATCCACGGCTCGGGGATCGCACCCCGGTACATGTTTGAGCCGGCGGCGGTGCTGATCGTCCTGGCGGCAGCGGCGCTCGGGCGGTTGCTGGCCTGGGAGCCACACCGCATCCCGCTGGTCCGCTGGGCGGCGCTGGCCGCGGTGGCCGGCCTGGTGGTCAGCCTGGCCACGCCGGCCCGGATCCGGGCCCGGCTGTTTCACAACGGGATCGTGCTCGGCCGGACCTGGGCCAAGCAGCTGGACCGCCTGCACCTGGTCATCGCCCGGGACGGTGGCCCGGCCCGGATCCTGGCCTGCGGCCAGGCCGTGACCACGGTGTCATATCAGAGCATCGTGGCCTGGGAGCTTGACCGCAACGTGAGCGAGGTGGGCTGGCTGCCGTCCCGGTGGATCCGCAAGGGCAAGCCGATCGTGCTGTTCACGCCGGTGGGCGCCGGCTGGCAGGTCCAGGCGGTCCACGCCCCGGCGCGGTGCCGCCGCCTGGATGCGGCGACACCGACCAACCGGTAGCGACTGAGGTCAGGCGGCCTGGCGCTCAAGCTCCGGCCCGGGGTCCTCCACCACCTCCAGGACGGATGGCGTGTCCTGCGGCCGGGGCGCCCGGAGCACGGCCAGGGCCGTGATCAGCCCGGCGGCGATGCTGATCACCCCGACGGCAAAGGCCAGGTGGTATCCGCTGACCAGCGACACGGCCACCGAGTGGTGGGAGGCCTCCAGGGCCAGTGAGTGCTTGGTGGCGACCGTGCCGAGCACGGCCAGACCGAGCGCCCCGGCCACCTGTTGGGACACGTTGACGATCCCGGAGCCCAGGCCCGCGTCCTCAGAGGGGACGTCGGCCATGGCGATCGTCAGCAGCGGCATGAACGCCATGCCGATGCCCAGCCCGATCGCGAAGTAGGCGAAGAACAGCGTCGGGAAGAACGCGGTGTGCAGCCCGGTGGTGCCGAGCAGCGCGAGACCGGCCATGACGATCAGCATCCCGGTGGTGAGCACCCGCATGGGACCGAACCGGGCCACCAGCCGGGCGGTGATGCCGAGCGCCAGGGCACCCACGGTCAGCGTCCAGGGGAGGAACGCCAGTCCGGTCTGCAGCGCGCCGTAGTGCAGGATGTGTTCCAGATACAGCGTCCCCAGAAAGAACGTCGAGTACATGCCGGTGACGAGGAAGCCGCGGACGACACTGGAGCCGATGAGGCCGCGCAGGCGCAGGACGCGGAGCGGCATGATGGGGTTGGCGACCCGGGCCTCCACCAGGAGAAACAGGGTCATGAGCCCCACCGCCACCGCACCGAAGCCGAGCACCGGGGTCGAGCCCCAGCCGTGGCTGGTGACCTGGACGATGGCGTAGATGGCACTCATCAGCGAGGCGGTGACGAGCAGCGAGCCGAGCCAGTCGACGCCGTTGCGCAGGCCCGCGCCTCGGTCCTCTGGGATGAGGAGATGGCCGAGAACGATGGTGGCGACGCCGATCGGCAGATTGACGAAGAAGATCCAGTGCCAGCTGAGGGCCTCGGTGAGCAGGCCGCCGGCGAGTAGCCCCAGGGAGCCGCCGGCCACGGCGACGAATACGTACGCGCTCATGGCGCGGGCGCGGTCGGCCGCCTCGGGGAACTCGGTGACGATGATCGCCAGGATGACCGAGGCCTGAGCGGCGGCGCCGATGCCCTGAAGGAACCGGGCCCCGATGAGAAAGCCCTGACTGGGAGCCAGCCCGCACAGGGCAGAGGCGGTGGTGAACAGGACCACGCCGGCCATGAACACGCGTTTGCGGCCGAGCAGGTCGCCGAGGCGGCCGGCGAGCAGCAGGAAGCTGCCGAACGTGATGAGGAAGGCATTGACCACCCAGGTCAGGTTGCCCTGGGTGAAGCCGAGGTCATGCTGGATCGACGGCAGGGCGACGTTCACGATCGTCGTGTCCAGGACGTTCATGAGCTGTGCCAGGCAAACGACGACGAGCGCCATCCACCGCCGGCGATCGGCGTGAGGGGAGGGATGAAGAGCGAGATTCATGCGGGGTCCCAACTGGTTGAAACGAGCGACGGGTGATAAACTGGAGGGCGTCTCCGGAAATATGTGGAGGCAGCCTCCGCTTCGGCTGACTATAGCGGAGGCCCCCTCCGGTTTGTCAAGGAATTTCTCCTCCTGCCATGAGCACCACCTCTGATCCCGACATCCAGCCGCTCCGCGAACGACCCAAGCGCGCCGACGCCCGGCGCAACTACGACAAGGTGGTGGCCGCCGCCCGGGAGGCGTTCGCCGAAACCGGCGCGTCAACCTCGCTGGAGGAGATCGCCCGGCGCGCCGAGGTGGGGATCGGCACGCTGTACCGTCACTTCCCCACCCGGCAGGCGCTGCTGGAGGCCGTGTACGTCGACGAGGTGGAGGATCTCTGCCGGTCCGCGGCCGACCTGGAGGCCGAGTCACCCTGGGAGGCGTTTTCCGCGTTCTGCCACCGGTTCGTCGGCTACATGGCAACCAAGCAGGCGCTCGCTCAGGAGCTCATGGACTACGTGGACCGGGGGGCGCCCCTGTTCCAGAGCTGCCGCGCCGCTCTGTTCAGCGCCGGCGGACCGATTGTGGAGCGCGCCCAGCAGGCCGGAGTGGTCCGCCCGGACACCGACCTGGCCGAGATCATCCAGATGGTCGGCGGGATCGCCAAGATCCAGGCCAGCGAGCCGGGCCAGATCGACCACATCCTGGACATCGCGCTCGACGGGCTGCGCTACCGAGTCTGACGATCACTCCCCGGCCACGCCGTACCCGGGTGCCGCCTCCGGATCAAGCGCCCGGGTGACGTAGTCGTCCAGCTGGGGCTTGTAGAGCTCCCAGACGCGGTGCAGCTCGGCGATCGGGTCTGAGTCATTCCAGTCCACGCGGAGGTCGGCGATCGGCCAGGCCACCTCCCCGGTCATGAGCAGACCGGCCGAATGGGTGGGGCCGGCCTCGCCGCCGGCGGCGGCGGCAGCGCCCAGCGCCCGCATGAGCCGGTCGCCGAGCTCCAGGGCGGCATGCTCGGCAAACGCGGCCACCAACGCCTCCAGCACGGACTCACCGGCCAGGAGGTTGCCGGCGGCCACGGAGTCGGATCCGATCCGGCTGCCGTGGGTGCCGAGGGCGGCGCTTCCGGTGTAGGCGGCGGCCTCGCCGGTGGCGCCGAGGACGGCCAGCTGGCGATGCTCCACATGGGCGGCGGCGGCGACCACGGCGGCCACGGCGCCCCGGGCGCCGGACCCGGCAGCCAGTTCATCAAGCAACGCCGGCCCCAGCCGCGGGTCGGTCACGTTCTGGCTGGCGGCGACCCCGATGCCCGCCCGGACATGGGCGCAGCGGGCGGCCACCGCCGGACTGGATGAGGCGATGACGATGCCGAACCGGCCGGTGCGCCCGCACCGCCCCAGCAGCGAGAACGTCACGCGCCGTCTCGGTCGCTGATCACAGCGGTGGCATCGATCTCCACCAGCCACTCGGGACGGGCCAGGGCGGAGACGACGATGCCGGTCGACACCGGATGCACGCCCGTAAGCCAGCGCCCCATGACCCGGTAGACCGGCTCGCGGTAGCGGGGATCGACCAGGTAGACGACGACCTTGACGATGTCCTCCAGGCGGCTGCCGGCCTCCCGCAACAGGAGGTCGATGTTCACCATCGCCTGCTCGGCCTGGGCCTCCACGTCACCGATGCCGACCGACTCCGCGGTGTCCAGGTTCTGGCCGATCTGGCCGCGCAGGTACACGGTGCCACCGGCGACCACCGCCTGGCACAGGTCGTTGTCCAGTTCCTGCTCGGGATACGTGTCCCGGGTGTTGAACGGGCGAATCCGGCGGTGGGTCATACCCTCACCGGGGTCAGGGGGCAAGCTCAGTCACCTCCCGGCGAAATGGCACGGTATCGCCGCGGTCGCTGTCCTCGTCGAGCTCCTCGGCGTAGCGCCGGCCCTCCCAGACGGCGGCGGCGATCGTCCCCGGGCACCAGCAGTCGCCGACGGCGCGGACGCTGCGGAGCCCGGCATCCGCCCAGGCAGAGCGCCGGGCGAGCAGCTGGCGGTAGACCGCGTCCTGGGGCAGACGGGCCGTGACCAGCAGCGCGGCCTCGCAGTCGATGTGGCGTTCCCGTTGGGTGAACACGCAGATGGTCTGAACGCCACCGGTGTCCGTCGACAGGATGGCGTGGGAGGCGACGATGTCGACGCCGAGTTCCAGCAGCCGGCGCTGGATGCGATGCTGGTCCATCGTGGCCGCGGTCCACGAGGACACGCAGTTCGCCGGGGTGACCAGGGTGACCCGGCGCCCTGCCCCGGCGAGCAGCTCGGCCAGTACGCCGCCCATGTAGTAGTGGTCGTCGTCGTAGATGAGCACGTGATCGGCGTCCGGCCGCCGCCCGCCCATCAGGTCGTCTGGGGTGTAGACGGGGAGGCTCGGATCCCGGGGGATGGGCTGGGTGTGAAACCGGCCCACGCCGTCGGCCCGCCAGCGGGCGCCGGTGGCGACCGCCACGTGATCGAAGTCGTAGGTGAGGATCTCCTCCGCGCTCACCTCCCCCTGGGTGCGCTCCACATTGCGCAGCCGGCGCAGCTGGGCCACGCGGTAGTCGATGACGCGAATGTAGCTGGCCATTCCGGGGAGGCGGGCCTCCCGGGCGCACCGCCCGCCGAGACTGTTGGAGGTCTCGGCCAGGATGACCTCGTAGCCGCGCTTGCCCAGGCTCTGCGCCGCCTCCAGCCCGGCCGGGCCGCCGCCGATGACGAGCACCTTGGCCTCCGTCGTCTTGGGGCGCATCCGTTCCGGGTGCCAGCCCCGGCGCCACTCCTCGCCCATCGCCGGGTTCTGGGTGCAGCGGATGGGCGACATGGTGAAGTCGCCGGCGACGCAGATGTTGCAGCCGATGCACTCGCGGATGTCCTCCAGCCGGCCCTCCTCGATCTTGCGCGGCAGAAACGGGTCGGCGATCGACGGCCGGGCCGCGCCGATCAGGTCCAGGACGCCGCTCTTGACCATGCGGACCATGGTGTCCGGGGAGGTGAAGCGGCCGACGCCGACGACCGGCTTGGTGGTCAGCGCCTTGAGCCCGCGGACGTACTGCTCCTGGTCGGCCTCCTCGCCGAACCGGGCGGTGACCGAGTCGTCCTCCCAGGAGCCGAGCACGAAGTCCCACAGGTCCGGCAGTTCGCCCAGCGTGCCCAGCACCTCCTCGATGTCCTGGCGCGTGATCCCGGCGTCGCCCAGCAATTCGTCCACGGTGATCCGGCAGGCGACGGCGGCCCGGCCGTCGGCCTCCTCCCGGGAGTCCTCCAGGATCTCCCGCAGCAGGCGCATCCGGTTGGCGGCCGAGCCCCCGTAGGCGTCGGTGCGGTCGTTGTACCGGCGCGACAGGAAGTGGTGGATGCCGCCCAGCGCATGGCCGGCGTACACGTAGACGAGGTCATAGCCGGCCTGCAGCGACCGGCGCACGGCGGCCCGGTGCCAGCGGCGCAGGTCGTCGATGTCGGAGAGCTCCATCCGCCGGGCCTGGACCGGATCGGCGGTGAACGTGGCCACCGGCAGGTGCGCGGGCCCCATGGGTGCGGTCCGGCTGTACAGGTTGGGGCCGTTCATTCCGTTGTAACAGAGCTCAATCCCGGCGAGCGCACCGTGGTCATGGATGCGGTCGGCGATCCGGGCGAGCGCCGGGATGTCCTGGTCGTCCCAGATGCGCAGCTCGATGAACGGCGTGATCTCCGACGAGTAGTGGATCTCGGCCTGTTCGGTGCAGATGACCGCCCAGCCGCCCTCGGCCTTGATCGCGCGCATCTCGGCGTGGGCGGTGACATCGCGGTAGCCCATGCCGTTGCAGTGCGGGACCTGGAAGAAGCGGTTGCGCGCGGTGACCGGGCCGATCCGCACCGGCTCCAGCAGGACATCGAACCGGGGGATGCGCTTGGGCGAGAGGCTCTGGGTCGCCATGGCCGTCAGATGTTGGCTGATCCGACGTTGACGTCGCCCGCCGGAAGCGGGGCGCGCCGGCGCTCCAGCCGGCCGGCGACCAGGCCCGCGCCGGTGAGCAGGACGATGACGGCGACGGTGCCGAGCGTCAGCGTCTCAAACCGCCCCCGGGAGACGCCCCAGGTGCCGGTGAAGTCGTAGGCGAGGCCGAAGATGCTCTCCAGCACGCCCGGGAACAGCGCCACCCACGTGCCCAGCGCGGCGAAGAAGGTGGCCAGAATGGTGGAGATGATGATTCCGCGGCGGCCGAACGGGACGACAAACGGCCGCGGCGCGTTCGGCTGGGTGCGCCGCAGCTTCAGCGCTGCCGGGTAGATGATCAGGTAGGACATGAGCACGGTGGAGATCGCCACCGTGAGCACCACGGCGAAGGCGCTGGAGCCGCTCCCCGAGGTGAGGTTGGTGGCGACGATGACGAACGCCGTGGCCACCGCGCCTGACATCAGGTTGACCCGCACCGGCGTGCCCAGCCGCGGGTTGAACACGCCAAACCAGCGGGGGAACGTGCCGTCCATCCCGACCGCCGCCAGTACGCGATCGGAGCCCATCATCCACGCCGATCCCTGGGTGAGCAGGGTGAAGATGAACGCCAGCGCGGTGATGTCGACGAGCGTGTGGTGCAGCGGACCGTAGACGCTGAACGTGAGTGACACGGCGTCCATGAAGCCGCTGACGCCGGTGATGCTCTTGACCGGCATGACCAGCAGGATGGCGAGGATGGGGATGAGGTAGCAGAGGACGGAGACGGCGGCTGAGCGGGTGATGAACAGCGGCCCGTCACGGCGAGCATCCCTCATCTCCTCGCCGGTGGCCGAGCCGCATTCAAAGCCGCTGATGGCGAAGATGAGCACGGGGACCGCGCCGAGAAACCCGGCCAGCGTGGGAGAGAAGCTGCCCAGCCCGTAGCCATGGACTCCGTGCGAGGAGGCGTAGAGGACGGTGGTCAGCGACACGAACGCCACCAGGGCCAGCTTCACGAACGCACCGATCGACGGAATCCACTTGCCGCGGCGCAGCGAGATGATCGCCACCAGGATGCCGATCCAGACGAACGCCAGCTTGAACACATAGTCGCCGACGGACCCGGTGTTGAGGTTGATGATGTAGGTGCTGAACGCGGTGGCCGCCAGGAAGCTGAGCGAGCCCCCCAGCCACAGCGGGTTGGTGATCCAGTACAGGACGGCGCCGAGCGCGGCCCACCCGCGGCCGAACGCCATGCGCATCCAGAAGTACGGTCCGCCCTCCTGGGGAAACGCGCCGGTCAGTTCCGCCATCAGCCAGGCGTAGGGGATGACGAACAGCACGACGAGCACCAGCAGCCAGGTGAACGTCTCGGCGCCGAAGCTGGAGATCTGGCCGATGGTGTCCAGCGACACCACGGTGGTGATGCCGAAGAACACCAGGTCAAACAGCCGCATGCTCTTGACCAGCCGTCCCCGCTGCTGCTCTTCGAAGTCGTCGGCCGCGCCGATCCGTTCTGTCTGGGTGCTCATCCTGCTCCTCGCTCTCGGGCGGCCGGGTCAGCGGCGCGCGGGCCGGAGCGGCACACTACCCCCGGGGGTGCGTACGGTGAATCGGCGATGGCGCAGCAATGATTCGGCTGGGCCGATCAGGTCTTTGAGGGTGCCCCTGCATCGGAAAAAGGCAACTAGAACGTCGGGAACATCAGTTGGATGCTGCCCTCGCCGTCCGCCACGATGCCCGAGCGTGCCTCTGGGGCGCAGCCAACAGCGGTGACGTCGAATCTGAGCGGAGCGGAAATGTCAGGTGAAGCGGTGGAGGTGCTGGTCGTCGGCGGGGGACAGGCGGGTCTGGCGATGAGCGAGCACCTGAGCGCCTGCGACGTGCCGCACCTCGTTCTTGAACGGCATCGCATCGCGCACCGGTGGCGGTCCGAGCGCTGGGATTCCCTGGTGGCGAACGGCCCGGCCTGGCATGACCGGTTCCCCACCCTGGAATTCTCAGACGTTGACCCCGACGAGTTCGCCTCCAAGGAGCAGGTCGCGGATTACTTCGTCGCCTACGCCGAAAAGATCGCGGCCCCCATCCGGTGCGGCGTCGAGGTGACCTCGGTGCGGAGGAAAGCCGGCCGCGCCGGCTTTCACGCGGAGACGACGGCGGGGCCGATCGACGCCGGCTACGTGGTGGCGGCGACCGGTCCGTTTCAGCGGCCGCTGATCCCGCCGATCGTTCCTGACGATGCCGGGCTGGTGCAGATGCACTCCAGCGGGTACCGCAGCCCGGATCAGTTGCCCGCCGGCGGGGTTCTCGTCGTCGGCGCCGGATCGTCCGGGGTGCAGATCGCCGATGAGCTGCTGCGTGCCGGGACGCGTGTTCATCTGTCGGTCGGCCCGCACGACCGTCCTCCGCGGCGTTACCGCGGGCGTGATTTCGTCTGGTGGCTGGGCGTCCTGGGCAAGTGGGACGCGGAGGCTCCGCCGCAGGGCGCAGAGCACGTCACGATCGCGGTCACGGGAGCGTTCGGCGGCCACACCGTCGACTTCCGGGACCTGGAGTCCCGGGGCATGGTCCTCGTCGGCTCCACCACCTCGTTTGACCGGGGCAGGATGCGATTTGCGTCCGACCTGGGGGACAACATCGCGGCCGGAGATGCGAACTATCTCTCGCTGCTGGACGAAGCCGACGCCTACGTCGCCCGGACGGGTCTTGACCTGCCGGCGGAGCCTGAGGCCCGCGCGCTGGGGCCATGGCCCTCCGGCGCCGCCGAGCCCCTCCGAGAACTCGACCTCGCCCGGGCCGGCGTGAGCTGCATCATCTGGGCCACCGGCTTTGCCGTCGACTACGGCTGGCTTGAGGTCGAAGCCTTCGACGCAAACGGCAGGCCGAACCACCGGCGCGGCGTGTCCTCGGCGCCGGGCGTCTATTTCCTGGGCCTGCCCTGGCTGTCCCGACGCGGATCCTCGTTTATCTGGGGTGTCTGGCACGACGCTCGGTACCTGGCTGACCACATCGCCACTCAGCGCCGGTATCTGGCCTACACGGGCGCCGGCGTCCCGCCGGTGCCCACCAACGCCCCGGCCCCATAGAGAATCCTGTCGCCTCAGGCGTCGACGCCAGGGACCACCCCGGAGGCGATGGCGGCGCGGCAATGCTGCTCAAACGCCTCCACCAGGCGGGTGGGCCGCACTCGCTCCAGACGGACGAGGCCGAGCATCATCGGCCGCGGCTCGCCGCTGATCGGCACCGTCCGGACCGGCATCCCGTCCAGGGCGGCATCGATGCGGGGACGGGCGTTGATGATCGTGTAGCCGAACCGGTTGGCCACCATCGTGCGGATGACATCGGGGTGCACCGAGCGGTGGGCGACGAGGGGCTCCACACCGGCGGCGGCGAACAGCCCGCGGAAGTACTCCCGGCTGTGAGGGAGATCAAGCAGGACGAGCGGCTCGGCTGCCAGCTGGCTCATCGACACCGACTCGGCGGTCGCCAGCGGGTGGTCGGCGGCGAAGGCCGCGTAGGGCGGCAGGTCGGCGAGCGGGGTGAACGCCAGGTCGTCGCCGACGTCAAGGTCGTAGGTGAGGATGACGCTGAGCCGCCCGGCCCGCAGCTGGGTGACGAGCTCCTGCTGACCGGCCTCCACCATCTCCAGCGCCACCGCCGGATGGCGTCCCCGGAAGCCCTGGCCCAGCCGGGGCATCATCAGCGGGGCCACGGTCACCAGACAGCCCAGGTGCAGCGTGCCGCTCAACTCGGCGGTCAGCTCGGCGGCGAAGCGCTCCAGCTCGTCGGCATCGCGCAGAAGCTTGCGCGCCCGGTCCAGGAACTGCCGCCCCTCCGCGGTCGGCGAGATCCCCTGGGCGTGGTGGCGGATGAGCAGCTGAACGCCGAGCGCCGCCTCCAGCTGGGCGATCGCCGCCGAGACCGAGGACTGAGCCACCGGGATGTTCTGGGCGGCCTCGGTGACGCTGCCGGCCTCGGCGGCCGCCAGGAAGTACTCCAGCTGGCGCAGGGTGAAGCGCATGGAGGGCACGGCCGGGAGTGTCCCATGAGCCCACCGGAAGACGAATCGCCCGCGTCGGCCCCGGCCCGGCGCTCACCTTGCCGCGCGTCACCTGCCAGGCTCCATGCATGGAACCCAGCCTGGATATCCGCATCGACCGCCTGACCGCCGACGACCGGCCGGCCTGGGAGCGGCTGTTTCGCGACTACATCGACTTCTATGAGCGCACGCTGCCGCCCGAGGCCTACGACCGCGCGTGGACGGCGTTCCAAGCCGGCGACGTCATGCACGCTCGCGGGGCCTGGCTGGGGGAGACGATTGTCGGCATCGTCCACTTTCTGCCCCACGCCAACACCTCAGGCCCCGATGTCTGCTACCTGCAGGACCTGTTCACCGTACCCGAGGCCCGGGGCCGGGGGGTGGGGGCAGCGCTGATTGCGGCGGTCGCCGATTGGGCGCGGGAGCGCGGGTGTGGTCGGGTCTACTGGACGACCCAGGAGACCAACCTGACCGCCCGACGGCTCTATGACTGGGTCGCGGTTCACCGGGGATTCATCCGGTATGAGCTCGAGCTCTGATTGGCGGGGCGCCGACCGGGGCATAGCAGCGGCCATGAGCAGATCCCTCCGAGGCGCGCTGGTCGTCCTCTGCTGTGTGCTTACCCTGGCGCTCGCCGGCTGCGGCGCCAGCAGCTCCTCATCGGCTTCCTCAGCCGGAGCGGGCGGGACTGGGACTGCCGCGGCCACGAGCTCCGTCGCGCTGCCGACGACCAAGTTCCTCCTCCACGCCGGGCTGGCGTTCGGCGCCTTTCATCACTGGATCTACCAGCCAATCAGGGCGGGAGCCCTCCGACATCCGTTCTCGCACAAGCTGGCGCTGATCAAGGCCGGGTTGGCCGCGCTGTTCGTCTCCCATGAGCTCCGCCTGGCCGTCCAGGACGCCCGCGCGAGCAAGGTGCTCAAACCGGTGGTGGCGCCGCTCACGGCGGCGGCCAACAAGCTGGAGGGGCTCAAGAGTGCCATCACCGGCGGGTCGGTCAATCCGTCCGCGCTGGACGGGATCGACTCCCAGCTCGGTCAGGCCGGACAGGCGGCGCAGTCGGCCGGACACGCCATCCAGGACGCGGTGCCGTCCGGCTCCCAGCTGGCCACCGGCAGCGGCTGAGCCGCCGCCGGCGGGGGCGGCGACTACGGCGCGGCGGCCGGGCTCGACGTGACGGAGCTCGCCTGATCACGCAGATCCAGGGCGCTGCGGTCGACGTCGGTGATGGCGGTGTGCCCGGTGAGCGCCAGGGCCACGTCGATGTCAGCCCGCAGGACGTCGAGGATGTGGCGCAGCCCGGCTTCGCCCCGGGCCGCCACCGCCCACACCCAGGCGCGCCCCACCAGGACGGCGCGAGCCCCGAGCGCCATCATCTTGACCACATCCAGGCCGGTACGAACGCCGCCGTCGACCAGTACCTCCACCTGATCGCCGACGGCCTGGGCGACGCCCGGGAGCGCCCGGGCCGTCGAGGACACAGCGTCCAGCTGGCGCCCGCCATGGTTGGACACGATGATCCCGTCGACGCCCGCGTCGACCGCCCGCCGCGCGTCCTCCACGTCGAGCACGCCCTTGACCACGAGTTGACCGTCCCAATGGCTGCGGATCCAGGCGACATCGTCCCAGGTGACACTGGGGTCGAACTGGGTGTCGACCCAGCCGCGGAAGGCGCTGGGCGAGCGGGCGCCGGGCACCGCCTGCTCCAGGTTGCCGAACGTGAGCGGCCGCCCGTTGACGGCCACGTCGCGGACCCACTGCGGGTGCGCGGCCAGGTCAAGCCCCCGCCGGGCGTTGGCCCAGACGGTGGGGTCGCCGGCCAGCGCATTGCGGAAGTCCCGGTGGCGGGCGCCGGTGACCGCCAGGTCAATGGTGAGGACGAGCACCGGAGAGCCAACGGCGCGCGCCCGGGCCATGAGCGACTCGGCATAGCCGCGGTCGCGCATGACGTACAGCTGAAACCAGGGCGGGGTGGAGGTGGCCCGGGCCACCTCCTCGATGCTGCAGATGGAGACCGTCGACTCCACAAACGCCACGCCCGCGGCCTCCGCCACGCGGGCCGCCTGCACCTCGGCGCGCCGAGCGAACATCCCGGCCAGGCCGATGGGGGCGAGGATGATCGGCGTCGACAGGCGTTGGCCGAGCACGGCGACCGACGGGTCACGCACCGAGACGTCGCGCATCACCCGCTGGCGCAGTAGCACCCGTTCCAGGTCGGCCACGTTGGCGCGCAGCGTCGCCTCCTCGTAGGCGCCCCCGTCCACGTAATCAAACAACTGGCGGGGGAGCCGGCGACGGGCCAGTTCCCGGTAGTCAAGCGCGGTGGCCGGCGCCAGCCCCAGCGGGCGATCAGCTCTGAACCGCACCGGGCGAGCCTAACGCATCGCCCTCACGCTGCGACCA
This sequence comes from uncultured Solirubrobacteraceae bacterium, assembly GCA_963753235.1. Taxonomy (GTDB): domain Bacteria; phylum Actinomycetota; class Thermoleophilia; order Solirubrobacterales; family Solirubrobacteraceae; genus Palsa-465. Next base: position 118,496 of record CAVWBJ010000006.1, read on the forward strand.
GGGCGTACGATGCCCCCGGTGGGTGAGGATCATCCTGATCGACTCCCGGAGCTGCGCGCGTCCGACCGTGACCGGGAGCAGGCGCTTCAGCTCCTGTCCGGCGCCGCGGGCGACGGGCGCCTGACCCTGGAGGAGTACTCGGAGCGCGCCGATGATGCCCTGGTGGCACGGACCCGGGCGGAGCTGGAGCGGCTGACCAGCGACCTGGAGCAGCCGTCCGCGCTGCCCGCCCTGGCGCCTGAGGAGATGACGGCGATCCTGTCCAGCCAGAGCCGTCGCGGCCGGTGGCGGGTGCCGGCCCGGATGGCCGCCCGCTCCGTGCTCGGCGACTGCCAGATCGAGCTCCAGGATGCGGTGCTCAGTGCGCCGGTGACCACGATTGAGGCGCGGACCACGCTGGGGTCGGTGACCATCTTCGTCCCTGAGGGAGTGGAGGTGCGCCTCTCCGGAACGGTCATCCTCGGCTCCCACGTCTCCGAGGTGCGCGGCGACGTGTTGCCCGGTGCCCCGGTGATCGACGTGCGCGCCCGGGCGGTCCTCGGCACGGTGACCGTAAAGCCGGCGGGGCTCACCCAGCGGGGCCAGGACGCGCTCCGGGACGCGGCCGAGCGCCACCTCCCGCGGGGCGGCGCTCGGTCGTAACCGAACTGGTCCCGAGGCGTGCCGCGGCGCCGCTCCCCCCCGCCCCCCACGGGCGCCTCTTGGCGGCTCACTTGGCCTATGGGGCTGTCGCACAATTCTGCGCGAGGGCCGTCGACCGTGGCCGAGCGAGGTGACCTGGGCGCTGGTGGCCGGGTCGATCTGGCCACGCTGGCGACAACCGTGACCGCAGGAGGGCAGCTTTGTCGCCGACGTCGAGGGGTGGGGGCGATGCCGGCGGCCGGCCGGCTGGTGCCGCCATCACCGGTGATCAGATCTCAACTAGGGCGCCGCGCCCGCCCCGCGCCTGCTCACACCTGCACGAACCGGCATATTCGGGCATGACCGTGTAGACTCGGGCAGGCATGCTGACTGAGGAGCGCCAGCACCGGATCCTGGAGCAGCTGCGCGTGCAGGGCCGGGTACTCGCCTCTGACCTGGCCGGGGAGTTCGCCGTCTCCCCGGACACGGTGCGCCGGGATCTGCGGGAGCTGGACGAGGCGGGCCTGCTGCGCCGCGTCCACGGCGGCGCCCTGCCCCGCGCCGGCGACACCGATCCGCTGCCGGTCCGGGCCCGGCGCGCCACCGAGGCCAAGGCATCGATCGCCCGGCGGGCGGCCGAGATCGTCCACGACGGTCAGGTGGTGGTGCTGGACGGCGGCACCACCACGCTGGAGGTCGCCCGGGCGCTGCCTGAGCGGCTGAGCGCGACCGTGGTCACCAACAGTCTGCCGATCGGGCTGGCCCTGGCCGACCGCTCCCGCATCGAGGTGGTGGTGGTCGGCGGCAACCTGCGCGGCCGGGCCGGGGTCACGGTCGGCGCGGCCGCGGTGGCGGCGCTCGCCGCCGTACGGGCCGACGTCCTGTTCCTGGGAGTGTGCGGGCTGCATCCGGAGATCGGGGTGAGCGTGGAGGACCCGGAGGAGCGCGAGGGCAAGCGGGCCATGATCGCCGGAGCCGCGGAGGTGGTGGGCCTGGCTGACCATGACAAGCTCGGCACCGCCCTGCCGTTTGTGGTCGCCCCGCTGAGCGAGCTGACCACGCTGGTCACCGATGCCACCGATGCGGAGGCGCTGGCCCCGTACCGAGCGTTGGGAATTGAGGTGCTTCAGTCATGACCGCCCGCCGGGCGATCACGGTGGCCGGCCGGCTGGGGCTGGGGCTGGGGCTGGGGCCGGCACGCCCCGCCCGCCCCTCGGCCTCCGAACCCGGGACGCCCCGGCGGTGAGGACCGGATGAGGGCGCGGGCGCTCTGGCAGGCCGCCGAGGCGCTGCTGGTCGACCTGGACGGCACGCTGGTGGACTCCACCGGTCCGGTCCGCCGGGCCTGGGACGCGTTCGCGGCTCGCCACGGGCTGGATGCCGGGCACGTGCACCACTTCGCCCAGGGCCGGCCGTCCCGGGAGTCAGTCCGTCTGCTCGTGCCCGAAGCGGATCACGCCGCGGAGGCGGCGGCCCTGGAGCGGGCCGAGCTCAGCGACACCGAGGGGATCGTCGCCCTGCCCGGGGCCGCCGAGCTGCTCGGCGGCGACCGTCGCCTGGCCATCGTCACCTCCTGCTCACGCACGCTGGCCCGGGCCCGTCTGGAGGCGGCCGGCCTGCCGATCCCGCCGGTCCTGGTGTCCGCCGACGATGTCGTCCAGGGCAAGCCCGACCCGGGCTGCTACCTGCTGGGCGCCCGCCGGCTGGACACGGAGCCCGCCGGCTGCCTGGTGCTGGAGGACGCTCCGGCCGGGATCGCGGCCGGCCGGGCCGCGGGGGCCAGGGTACTCGCGCTGCGCACCACCCACGGCGACGCCGACCTGGGTCAGGCCGACGCGGTCATCGACGATCTGCGCGGCCTGTGGCGCTGACCGCCGACCCCGGCTGGGGCACGGCGGCGATCACCGGCCGCGGCTGTCCGGAGACCCGCGTCTGGCGCTGCCGGGCCGAGGCCACCTCGGCGTGGAAATCCAGCTGAGCGCCGGTCTCACCCCACTCCAGCAGGATGTGACCGCGCAGCCGGGAGCCGACCCAGGCCACCAGCACCATGAGCACGCCCACGATGATCAGCGGCAGGGTCCAGACCGAGCTGGAGAGAAACAGGATCGCCACCAGCAGGAGAAGCACCCCGGTGGCGGCGAGGCGCACCGGTGGCCGCGACAGCGCCGTTCCCGCTCGGCTCAGCGCGACCCCGATGTAATCCAGCCACGGGCGGCGCGAGGAAACCGCCAGTGGAGGGATGTCCACCTCGCCGGCACCAGGCGTGCCGGGCGCCGCTCCGTTGACGCTGGGCCGGGCGGCGGCCGACTGCGCGCGCGCAAACGCGATCTGCTCTGACAGGTCCGCCAGCCCAGGCCTGGCCTGTCCGCGGTCCTGAGGCGACTCGGTGTTCGCGCTCACACTCTGGAGGTGCCCGGCGCGCCAGACGTCCAAACGGCGTCAGGCGGCCACGACGACGGCCAGGCCCGCCTCGGCCACCTCCGCGTCCTGGCTGTAGTGCCCGCCGCTGACGCCGACGGCCCCCACGATCCGGTCACCGACCGTGATCGGGAAGCCGCCCCCAAAGACGACGAGGCGGTCGATCCCGCCCACCGCTCCGGCGGCGAGCGGCGGGTCGTCCTTGATGAAGTCATGCCAGCCCCCGCTCGGCATGCCGAAGCCGACCGCCGTGTACGCCTTGTCCTGGGCGATCTGAACGCTGAGCAGGGCGGCGCCGTCCATCCGGCTGAACGCCTTGAGCACGCCGGACTCGTCGCAGACCGCAATCACCATCGGCACCCCCAGCTCGGCGGCCTTGGCCTCGGCGGCCGCGATCACCCGGTGGGCCAGCTCGGTGCTGACACTGGCCTTCTCAAATACGTCACTCATTGGAGCTCCTCTCTGTGTGGTCGGCGAAGCGATCCTCCAGCTCGCGGATCTCCGCGAGGCCGATGAAGTCAAGAAAGTCGGAGAAGCCCGGCAGCTCGGGGAGCAGCGCCTGTGGGGTGCCCTGCGCCCGGATGGCCGCCAGCACCGACCGCATCGCCGCCGTGGCGGCCAGCAACATGCTCAGCGGGAAGATGACCAGGCTGAACCCCAGGTCGCGCAGAAACTGGTGAGAGACCGCTGGGGTCTTGCCGCCCTCGGCGTAGTTGAACAGGAGGGGCACGTCGGGAAAGGCGGCGGCGACCTGCTCAATCTCCGCCGTGGACTGCGGCGCCTCCACAAACAGCATGTCGGCCCCGGCGGCCCGGTAACGGCGGGCTCGCTCCATCGCCGCCTCCAGTCCCTCCACCGCCCGGGCGTCGGTGCGGGCGATGATCAGGAGATCGCCGTCGCCGCGGGCGGCCACCGCAGCCGACACCTTGGCCGCCATCTCCCGGGCCCCGATCAGCTGCTTGCCCTCCATGTGCCCGCACTTCTTGGGCATGACCTGATCCTCGATGTGGATGGCGGCCACGCCGGCCGCCGCATACTCCTGCACCGTGCGGATCACGTTGAGCGGGTTTCCGTAGCCGGTGTCGGCGTCGGCGATCACCGGCAGATCGACGGCTTGGACGATCCGGCGGGCGTTGTCGACCATCTCCGTCAGGGTGAGCAGTCCCACGTCCGGGCGGCCGAGACGGCCCGCGGAGGTGCCGAACCCGGTCATGTAGGCGGCCGGGAAGCCCGCCTGCTCAATCAGCCGCGCCCCCAGCGCGTCGTAGCAGCCCGGGGCCAGGACCATCTCTCCGGCATCCAGGCGCGCGGCCAGCCGGGCGCCGCGGTCACCGGCGGAGCCAAGCAGTCCGGCCATCTACCGACGGGGTCCCGGAGCAGTCATCGGCGCCAGTGGTCCCGGAGCGGTCATCGGCGCCAGTGGTCCCGGAGCGGTCATCGGCGCCAGTGGTCCCGGAGCGGTCATCGGCGCCAGTGTCTCACGCGCGTGCGGCCCCCGGGCGCCACCGAGCCCGGATCACGCCTCCGCGTCCTCGGCGGCCAGGGCACCGATGACGTTCTGCAGCCAGCCCCGTTCGTCGTCGCCGGCGGTACGCAGCCGGCGGCGGGCCCAGGCGCTCAGGTCCCGGCGGGATCCGATCGCCGCCACCGGGCCGGCGACGGCGTAGCGCCCGTCGCTCAGGATCCACAGGCCCCCCGGCTGATCGCGACGGACGCGCAGCTGGTCGGTCAGCGGGTGGCCTGCGATGGTGCGCGGGTCGGCGATGTCCCCGTCGCGCTCCGCGTTCCAGGTGCCCACGGAGAAGATCGGCGGCCGGCCGCTCACCGGCCGCGCCGGCCGCCGGGGACGACCGACGGGACCGGAATGCCAGCGGCCGATCAGGTTCCGGACCTCCGGAGTGGACTCCTCGCTGACCAACAGATGCAGCTCGTCGCCACCCCGCAGCCGGCTGGACCCGCGCGGTGGGATGGCCCGTTCCCCCCGCACGATGACGCTGACCACGGCGTCTCGGGGGAGACCGAGATCCCGGACCCGGGCGCCGGCCACAGCGTCGTCGGGGGCGATGGTGTACTCCAGCACCTCGGCACCGAGCGCCCGGATGGTGCCCGACTCCGACAGCGGGCGCGGGAGCGCCGGTTCGGTGGTGGTCAGCCCGAGCCGGCGAGCGAAGGTCTCAAACGTCGTCCCCTGGAGGAGCGTCGATACCAGCACCGCAAAGAAGACGATGTTGAAGAACTGCCGGCTGTGGGCCACCCGGTCGATCACCGGGAAGGTGGCCAGCACCACGGGAACGGCCCCGCGCAGGCCGGCCCAGCCGAGAATCGATCGCTCTCGCCAGGAGTAGGGGAAGGGGAGCGTGGCCACGGCCACCGCCACCGGCCGCGCCACGAAGACCAGCACCAGCGCCAGCACCGTGCCCTTGACCGCCACCGGCGGCAGCTGGGCCGGGAACACCAGCAGGCCGAGGCTGAGGAACATCGCCACCTGGGCCACCCAGCCGAGCCCCTGGTGGAAGCTGACGATCGTCCGCTCCGCCGGGATCGTGGCCGAACCGACGAACAGCCCCGCCAGATACACGGCCAGAAAGCCGGATCCATGGAGCGAGTCAGCCGCGCCATAGGCGAGGGCGGCCACCGTCAGCGACGCCACCGGGTACAGCCCCGCGGTGGCCAGCTGCACCCGGCGCAGGGCATACACCGCGCCGGTTCCGACCAGGACGCCGATGGCCACGCCGATGCCCAGCTCCCGGACAAACAGGACGGCGACGTCTCCGGCGCTGAAGTGCGGCTGGGTGAGCAGGTCGATGAACGCCAGCACCAGCAGGACCGCGATCGGGTCGTTGAGGCCGGACTCCCCCTCCAGGGTCTGGGCCAGGCGGCGGGACAGGGTGGAGCCACGCAGCAGCGCGAAGATGGCGGCCCCGTCGGTGGAGGACACGATGGCGCCGAGCAGCAGGCCCTCATCGACCGAGAAGCCGAACAGGCCGGCGGCGCCCAGCCCCACCACCAGCGCGGTGATCACCGTGCCCAGGCTGGCCAGCGATGTGGCGGCCGCCAGGACCGGGCGCAGGTGGAGCAGGCCGCTGGTCAGGCCACCCTCAAACAGGATCAGCGCCAGCGCGATGACGCCGATCGTCCGGGCCAGCCGGTAGTCGGTAAACGCTATCCAGCCCAGGCCGTCGGACCCCACCAGCATCCCCACCCCCAGGAACAGGAGCAGGCTCGGCACCCGCAGCCGGCTGGCGGCCAGCGAGGCCAGCAGACCGGCCGCCAGCAGCGCGCCGGCCGCCAGGATGAGATGCCCGTCGGCCATGTGAGGGTGAACCTTCGCAGCCGACGGGACGGTGGACGATCGGCGGGAGCTCCCACCGCAGGCCGCGGAGGGCGATCTCCCCATCCCGAACGATGGTTCAGACACCAGGCGTCGGCGCGCTCCGGTATGACTGGGGCCATGGCCGAGCTGATCCTGGGACCGCTGCTGCGCTACGTCGATGCCACGTCCGCCACCGTCTGGGTCGAGACCGACGGGCCGTGTCAGGTGGAGATCCTCGGCGAGCGCGCGTCCACGTTCCACGTCGGCGGCCACCATTACGCGCTGGTGGGGATCCAGGATCTGGCGCCGGGGGAGAGCGTCGCCTACGAGGTGGCGCTGGACGGCGTGCCCGCCTGGCCGGATCCCGACAGCGGCCGGCCGCCCAGCCGGATCACGCCACTGCCCGGGGATGACCGGCGGCCGCTGCGGATCACGTTTGGCTCCTGCCGGGTGGCCGCGCCTCACCAGCCGCCGTGGAACCGCCGGCGGTCAGAGGACGCGGAGGGGCACGGGGTGGACGCTCTGGTGGCGCTGGCCCAGCAGCTGACGACCCAGGCGCCGGAGAGCTGGCCGACGCTCCTGCTGCTCATCGGCGACCAGGTCTATGCCGACAACGCGTCCCCCCAGACGCGCGCCTTCATCCGGGCCCGGCGCTCCACCGCCGAGCCGCCCGGTGAGGAGGTCGCTGACTTTGAGGAGTACAGCCGGCTGTACCGCGAGTCATGGAGCGACCCCCTGATCCGCTGGCTGCTGTCGACCGTGCCCAGCGCGATGATCTTCGACGACCACGAGGTCATCGACGACTGGAACATCTCGGTCTCCTGGAAACGGGACCTGGCGACGCAGCCCTGGTGGCCGGACCGGATCAGCGGAGCGCTCATGTCCTACTGGCTGTACCAGCACCTCGGCAACCTGTCCCCGGCCGAGCTCGCCGTCGACGACCTGTACCAGCAGGCGCTGCGCGCCGACGACGCCGGGCCGCTGCTCCGGGAGTTCGCGCTGCGCGTGGCCCAGAGCAGCGCCGGCTCCCGTTGGAGCTACAGCCGGCGGATCGGCCGGGCTCAGCTGATCGTGATCGACTCCCGGGCCGGGCGGCTACTCACCGACAACCGCCGGGAGATGGTCGACGACGAGGAGTGGGCCTGGATCGATGAGCAGCTGCGAGGGGATGTCGATCACCTGGTGATCGTCACCTCGCTGCCCTATCTCCTGGCTCCGGCCATTCATGACCTGGAGGCCTGGAACGAGGCCGTCTGCGCCGGGGCGTGGGGTGCGCGGGCGGCCCGGCTGAGCGAGCGCCTCCGGCGGGCCATCGACCTGGAGCACTGGGCGGCGTTCCGGACTTCGTTTGAGCGCCTGGCCCGGGCGATCCGGGCGGTGGCGGCCGGCGAGCGCGGGCGGGCGCCGGCTTCCATCGTGCTCCTGTCCGGCGATGTCCACTACGCCTATCTGGCCGAGGCCGCGTTTCCCGGCCGGCCCACTGAGAGCCGCGTCTACCAGGCGGTCTGTTCGCCGTTTCGTCACGGGCTGGGAGGGGTCATGGCCTGGGGGAATCGCCTCGCCTGCACCCGGGTGATGGGATGGCTGGTCTCGTGGTTGCCTCGCCTGGCCGGGGTGCCCCGGCCGCCGTTGCGGTGGCGGATCACCAGCGGTCCGTACTTTGAGAACGAGGTGGCCACGCTGGAGTGCCACGGCCGGGAGGCGCATATCCGCCTGGACCGGACGCCGGAGGCGGAGATGCGCCTGGAGTGCGTGCACCGGGCGCGCCTGGTGTGACTATGACTCAGCTCGCCCAGGGCCCGACCCCGCCGAGGCGTTCCACCGTGATGTGGGTGACGTACCCCGGGGGCGGGTCATCACTGGTCGGGAACTTCACGTCGGGGCCCAGATAGACGTGGGCCAGGCGCTGGAGCAGTTCCGGCGCCCCGCCCTCGGTGATCCGCGCCCGGCCGTGGACGACCAGGTACTCGCGCAGGCCGCGCGCGTTGACGGTGTCGGCCTCCACCGACAGCGCCACCCGCGGGTCACGCAGCAGGTTGCGGACCTTGCGGTGCAGGGGCAGGTGCGCGCACACAATCTCGTCACCGTCGAGGCCGACCCACACCAGCGAGATCTGGGGGCGCCCGTCCGGCTCCAGCGTGACGAGATGAGCCAGACCCGGGCCCTCCAGGACATGACGGGCAGAATCAGGTAGCCGCATCGCTCGATGGGGGAACGCCAAGGGAGGTCCGGGCGCCGATGGGCACACGGGTCAGCCTACCGGGGGCGGTGCTGGCAGTCCCCGTATCGGGGTCGGCCGGCTGGAGGGAAATCCGAGCGGGAGCCGGACCGTGCGGTCGTCATAGCCGAAGATGACCGGCCACTCGTAGTAGCCGTCGTAGGCCCGGGGATCACGCTGCATCTGCCGGGCGTAGGCGCGGACGGCGGCGACGTATCCGAGACTGTGGTTGTAGTGAAACAGGGCGCCGGCCATGTCGCCCGGGGCGCCGTTGGCCACCAGGAACCGGGCGGCGCCCAGGATGGCGGCCCGGGGGTCGTTGATGTTGCCCCGGCCGTAGCGTGCCCAGGTGGCGGGGAGGAACTGCATCGGCCCCTGCGCCCCGGCCGAGCTGGGGCCGCGGATGCGCCCCATCCGGCTCTCCACCAGCTCAATCGCCGCCAGATAGGTCCAGGGCACGCCGGTGCGGGACTGGGCGGCTCTGAAATCGCGGAGCAGCCGTGCCGGGGGTGGCGGGGCCACGATCCGCCAGGGCGGCAGATGGCGGGGATGCTCGGCCAACCCGGCCAGGGCACCCGCCGCCGCCAGGTCGGTGCGCATCTCGGCGCGCGCCTCCGGGGTGAGGTGGGCCAGGGTGGTTCGGCGGCCGGGGGCGGACATCCGCGCCAGGATGCCGGTGGCCAGCTCCTGAACCAGTCCGGCCCGGCTCAGCGCGCCCGGCGGACTGGCTGGGCTGTCGATGGCGCGCTCGGTCAGGTTGAGATCAGCCGCCAGACCGAGGGGGGTGAGGGGGCGGCGCCGGTCTGACTGCGGTGCCGGTGTCCGCGGCCCCGACGCGGAGCGGCGGGGCGACGTCCGCGGGCGGCCGCCCCGGGCGACCCCGGTGGTGTCGGCGCCGCCGCCGAGAAGCCATGCCGCCACCGCGACGGCCACGCAGACCGCCCCAGCAGCAGCGACGCCCGTTGCGACGTGACCCCAGGAACGGATCCTCCCGGTGTAGCACGGAGGCCTCGGCTCCGCCCCGGGGATCGTGGCCCCGGAGGCCGAGGAGGGTCGGAGAGCGGACAAAACCGCTCCCGCCGGCAATTCCTGGGTTGAAGGGGCGCAACCGTGGGTACCGACGGGGGCGCGGGGCCTACGTGTCAAAGGGAGGCACATGTCTGAATTCAGGATTCCTGCCATCGCTCGGCGGTTGGTCGCCCGGCGATGGCTGCTCCTCGGCCTGGCGGCCGTGGGGCTGCTGACGGCGATGGCTGTCGGCCAACAGCCTGCCCGCTCGGCGACGACCCCGGTCCAGGTCACCGTCGCAGCGGCGCGGCCCGTCTATCTCGTCCACGCCGGGCAGACGGCTCAGCCCGGCCTGGTGCTGACCACGGCAGGGGGTCAGCCGCTTGACCGGGCGGTGACGGTCAACTACCAGACCGGCGGCAGCCTGCCCGTCGGCAGTGGCTCGGCGCAGCGTTCGCTGGCGTCGACGGCCACACCGGGGACCGACTACACGTCGGCTTCGGGCAGCATCACGTTCCCGGCGGGAACGGCCTCGGGCACCGCCAAGACGTTCTCGGTGGCCACGCTGGCCAACCACACGCCCTCCGAGGCCAAGTCGATCAACATCACGTTGGCGACCACCGATTCGGCGGCCAACGTGACCGGCGATCCGCCCACGGTCGTCATCGACGCCCACGGGTTCCCGTACCTCGACGCCAGCCTGCCGATCTCCCGGCGCGTCTCGGACCTCATGTCCCGGATGTCGCTGGCCGAGAAGGTCGGCCAGATGACGCAGGCCGACAAGTCGATGTTCACGGACTCGTCGACCACCAGCAACAACTCGGTCAACAACCTGCGGGCCTGGTACCTCGGCTCGGTGCTGTCCGGCGGCGGCGACGTGCCCACGCCGAACACCCCGACCGGCTGGGCCGACATGATCGACAGCTTTGAGGCCCAGTCCCTGGCCACGCCGCTGCAGATCCCGCTCATCTACGGCCTGGACACCGTGCACGGTGACAACAACATGGCCGGCGCCACGCTGTTCCCGCACAACATCGGGATCGGCGCGACCCGGGATCCGTCGGTCGCCCAGCAGGAGGGTGCGGTGACCGCGGCCGAGACCCGGGCCACCGGGCCGCAGTGGGGCTTTGGCCCGTGCATCTGTGTGGCGCGGGACATCCGCTGGGGCCGCACGTATGAGTCGCTGGGCGAAGATCCGGCACTCGTCAAGCGGATGGAGACCGAGATCACCGGCTTCCAGGGCAACAACCCCATGGCCGCCACCAGCGGGCAGTCCTCGCTCAGCGCCGGCGACCACATGCTGGCCACGGCCAAGCACTACGCCGGTGACGGTGCCACCACGTACGGCACCGGTGACAGCGGCTATCCGATCGATCAGGGCGTCGACATCATGAGCTCGTCGGCGTTCCGCAGGCTGGCGGTGTCGCCGTACGTGAAGGCCGTCCGCCAGCAGAAGGTCGGATCGATCATGCCGTCCTACTCCAGCGTTCAACTCGACGGTGCCTCGTGCCCGACCAAGATGAGCGCCAGCAAGCAGTGGCTGACGAACGTCCTCAAGCAGCAGATCGGCTTCCAGGGCTTTTTGATCAGCGACTACAACGCCGTCAACGAGATCGGCGACAACGCCAAGAACTCATGTCCGATCCCGTCACCGTTGCCGGCGGGTGTACCGGACAAGTACAGCTACCAGATCGGTGTCTCGGCCAACGCCGGGATGGACATGTTCATGGTCCCCAACGACTACCAGACGCTGGAGACCGACCTGACCACGCTCGTCAACAACGGGTACGTCTCGACGTCCCGGATCAACGACGCGGTGCGCCGGATCCTGACCCAGAAGTTCGAGCTGGGGCTGTTTGAGCACCCGTTCACCAACCGCAGCAAGCTCGGCCAGGTCGGCGACGCCGCTCACCGGGCGGTGGCCGCGCGGGCGGCCGCCGAGTCGCAGGTGCTGCTCAAGAACGCCCATCACGTTCTGCCCCTGTCGCCACGGGAGCACATCTACGTGGCCGGCTCCAACGCCGACAACCTGGGCTCCCAGACCGGCGGGTGGACGCTGACGTGGCAGGGCCAGCCGGGTCCGATCCCCACCCCGGGGACGACGATCCTCCAGGGCATCCAGGCCAAGGATCACAACGTCACCTACAGCGCCGACGCCTCGGCTCCCACGGCCGGGCACAACGTCGGCGTGGTGGTGGTCGGTGAGCATCCGTACGCCGAGGGGCCGGGCGATGTCGGCGGCCCCAGCTGGGCTCCGAACGGCCCCATCACCGACCTCAACCTGACGCCTGCGGACCATCAGGCGGTCGACACCGTCTGCCACGCCATGCCGTGTGTGGTGATGGTGGTGTCCGGTCGTCCGATGACGATCAGCGATCAGGTCAACAAGGTCGACGGACTGGTGGCCTCGTGGCTGCCGGGCACCGAGGGCGAGGGCGTCGCCGACGTCCTGTTCGGCAACCGGCCCTTCCAGGGTCAGCTGCCGCAGTCCTGGCCTCGGACACTCAGCCAGGAGCCGCTCAACGTCGGTGATGCCAACTACGACCCGCAGTTCCCGTTCGGCTGGGGCCTGCGTGACACCACCGAGCGCCAGGATGTCCGGTCGGCCCGGGATGCCATCGCCGCCGGTCCCGGAGGGCGGGGCATCACCGCCGCCGAGGCGCAGCTGGCGGCGCTGGCGCGCAACACCGGCGACTGGAACCGGGACGGTTCGGCCCGGCGCCCGGCGAAGGTGCTGTCGGTGGTGAGCCGGGTGGCCGGCAAGCTGCCCGGTGGCAGCGCCGGCTTCGCCGAGCAGGAGGCGGTGGTGGCCATCGCCCGGGACATCGCCCAGGCGGCGGTCGTCCGCCACGGCGGTCCCACCGCCACCACGTCGACCCTGATCGCCAACGCGGATCACGCGCTGCTCACCGGCAACCCCACGTGGGCGGTGGCGCAGCTGGCCCGCGCGGCGGGCTGATGTAGACGCAGACGGGTGGGGCGGTCCGGGCTCTGGTGGCCCGGATCGCCCCGCCGGTCAGGCCGGGCGCCGGGCGGCCAGCCCGGCCGCGCCCAGGGCCACCCCGCCGCCGGCGGCCAGCGAGACGAGCAGCCGCCCGCGCCAGGGCAGCGCCGTGCCCGCGGCCAGGGTCACCGTCAAATCGGTGGCGTCGGCGATGAGTGCGGCGGCCAGCCAGCGGCGCTGCTCGGAGCCGGAGGCGATCAGGGTCCCGGCGCCCAGGACGAGGTCGCGTATGCCCAGAGCCCGGGTGAGAACCTGGGCCCCGGGGCGGCGGGCGTCCTCGCCGATCCACGCCTCGGTGAGCCGGCGCGGCTGGGCCGTGAGCCCGATCCCGAAGCCGATGCGGCCGAGGGCGTTGACCCGGGCGAGAGCGGAGGAGTTCACCGCCGCCCAGCCTACCCGGGGCGCCTGCGTCTGACCATGCCTCACTCCAGGCGGCCGGTGACGGTCTCGGCAGCGGCCACGATCCGCCCGGAGCGGACCAGCTCCACCACGGATTCAATCTCCGGCGCCAGGAACCGGTCCGGCCCCGGGCCGGGCACGGCCCGGCGCACCTCGGCCAGCACGGCACCGGTGGCCGCCGCCGGCCTCAGCGGGACCCGCAGATCCAGGCCCCGGGTCGCCGTCAGCAACTCAATGGCCAGGACCCGGGTGAGGCCGTCGACCGACCGGCGCAGCTTGCGGGCCGCCGACCACCCCATGGACACGTGGTCCTCCTGCATGGCCGAGCTGGGGATGGAGTCGACCGAGGCGGGCACCGCCAGGCGCTTGAGCTCGGAGACGATGGCGGCCTGCGTGTACTGGGCGATCATCAGCCCGGAGTCGACGCCGGGGTCGGCGGCCAGGAACGGGGGCAGCCCGTGGCTGCGGGCCGGATCCAGGAACCGGTCGGTGCGCCGCTCGGCCATGCTGGCCACGTCGGCGCAGGCGATGGCCAGGAAGTCCAGGACGTAGCCGACCGGCGCCCCGTGGAAGTTGCCGTTGGAGGCCACCCGGACCTCATCCCCCCCGCCCGCAATCACCGGGTTGTCGATGGCGGCGCCCAGCTCCCGCTCGGCCACCCCCGCCGCGTGGGCCAGCGTGTCCCGGGCGGCGCCCGCCACCGCCGGCGCGCAGCGCAGCGAGTAGGCGTCCTGCACCCGGGTGTCCTCCGGGCCGCGGTGGCTGGCCACCAGCGGGCTGCCGGACAGCAGGGCGCGGATGTTGGTGGCCGAGGCGATCTGGCCGGGCTGTCCCCGGAGCTGCTGCAGATCGGCGGCGAACACGGCATCGGTTCCCAGGAGGGCCTCCACGCTCATGGCGGCGGTGATGTCGGCCACGGTGAGCAGGCCGCGCAGGTCGCAGATGGCCAGGACGAGCATGCCGAGCATCCCATCGGTGCCGTTGATGAGCGCCAGACCCTCCTTCTCGGCCAGCTCCACCGGGGCGATCCCGGCGGCTCTGAGGGCCTCGCCGGCCTCCACCTCGGCCCCGCCGGCGTCACGGACCGGCCCCTCGCCCATGAGGGTCAGGGCGCAGTGGGCGAGCGGCGCCAGGTCGCCGGAGCAGCCCAGCGACCCGTGCTCCCGCACCATCGGCGTGATCCCGGCGCTGAGCAGGGCGGCGTAGGTGTCGGCGACCTCCAGCCGGACGCCGGTGTGTCCGGTGGCCAGCGTGGACAGGCGCAGGAGCATGAGGGCCCGCACCACCTCGCGTTCCACCTCGGGACCGGAGCTGGCCGCGTGGCTGCGGATGAGCGAGCGCTGCAGCTGGGTGCGCCGGGCCACCGGGATGTGGCGGGTGGCCAGCGCCCCAAACCCGGTGGAGACCCCGTAGTGGGGCCGCACATCATCCACCAGGGCGTCGATCACCCCCCGGGCCTGCGCGATCGCCGCCCGGGCGCCGGGCGCCAGCTCCACCGCGGCGCCGTGGCGGGCCACCGCCACCACGGCGGCGAACGTGGGGGGGCCGGTGTCGACCACGATGCGGGGCGGAGGCGAAGCGCTCATGCGCTGCATTCAAGACGATGGCGCCCGGGCGTGGCACCCTCAGACAATGCCCATCGCCGTCTGCCTGCTTGGCTGCGAGCATCCCCACGTCTCCGACGTGCTCGGCGTGACCGCGTCCGAGCGCGACGTGCGCCTGGCGGCGGTGTGGAGCGGCGACCGGGCGGCGGTGCCCGGCGCGGTCGCCAACTACCTGGTGGACAGCCTGGATACGGCGATCGCCCGGGCCGACGTCGCCGTGGTGTGCGCTCCCACCGCCGAGCGGGCGCAGCTGTGCGTTCGGGCGGCCCGGGCCGGGCGCCCGGTCCTGGTGGAGGCGCCGCTGGCGGCCCGGGCGGCCGAGGCGGCCGCGGTGGCGCGGGAGATCGCCCGCAGCCGGACACCCGCCTACGCCAACCTGTACCTGCGCCAGATTCCCGCCCTGGGGCGGCTGCGAGCCTCGCTGCGCACCGAGCTGCTCGGCCGGGTGACGGGCGTCAGCGCCAGTCTGCTCACCGCCTCGGCGCTGGGGGGAGCGCCCGCGGGCTGGGTACCCGGCCAGCGCCCGGGAAGCGCCGGCGGCCTGGTCGATCTGGGCATCCACCTCGTCGACCTGCTGACCGCGCTCGGCTCCCGGCCGCGGCTGGACGCGGTGAGCCCGGATCGGCGCACCCGGGAGCGGATCGATGTCGGCGGGGTGGCGCTCGGCCGCTGGACCGACGCGCCGCTCACCCTGCGGGTCAGCCAGGTCGCCCGTCCCGGCGGGCTGGAGGTGGTCCTCAACGGCAGCGGGGCCACCGCGGTGCTGCGTGACGGCACGCTGGAGCTGGTCGCCGACCACGGCGCGCCGGAACGCTGGGTGGGGGCCCCTCCGGATCCAGCGGAGGCGGTGCGGGCGTTTCTCCAGCGTCTGCGCACCCGGCGCCTCGACCTCAACGGGCTACGCGATGTGCTGGCCGCCCATGAGGTCCTGGAGCGGGCCACGTCTCTGTAGACGTCCCGGGCCCGAGCGATCTCGATCTCTTGCGGCCCCGCGCGTTTCTGGATAGGCTGTTACCAGCCGAAAATGCCTTTCGATAATCGAAACTAACCGCCGAGGCACGGAGTGGTCTTTCGGCGGCGGCACGAGGAGACGAGCGCATGAGGGAACCGCCCATGGTCTCCCGCCGTGATCTACTGCGCGGCGCCGGCCTGGGGGTCGGCGCGCTGTACATCGCCGGCTGCGGGGGCACCTCTCAGAAGGTCCCGACCAAGACGACCCAGACGGTCAATGTTGCCGCCAACATTCCGGGCCCCCCGGCCGGGGGTGGCCAGGCCGGTGGTGCCATCACCATCGGCTGGGAGCAGGAGGGCAACTCACTGGATCCGGCGATCGGCTACGACCTGGTCAGCTGGGACTCGCTCTGCAACTGCACCACCGCGGCGCCGCTCATCTTCGGAGCCAACGGCGAGGGCCCGTACCCCAACGCGGCGGCGGCCGTCGTCCCCTCCGATGGCAATTCCGTCTACACCATCCACCTCCGTCCGGGGGTGCGTTTTCAGCACGGACAGCCGGTCACCGCCCAGGACTATGTGTACTCCTGGGAGCGGGTGCTGGACCCCAAGCTCGCCTCCTGGGCCGCCAGTTACCTGTACACCATCGAGGGCGCCGAGGCGGTGTTCAACGGTAAGGCCAAGACGGTCAAGGGACTGAAGCTGATCGACCCCATGACGCTGCGGGTGCAGCTCCAGGCGCCGGACATCACGTTCCCCAACATCCTGGCCGAACCGTACATGGCCGCCGTCCCGCGCCAGGTGGTGGAGAAGTACGGCAGCGGGTTTGCCAAGCACGTCGTCTCCACCGGGCCGTTCATGCTCACCAGCTATGACTCCAACGGGCAGACGTGCACCTTTGCCCGTAACCCCCACTATTTCTGGACCGGACTCCCATATCTGGACAGCGTGGTGTACCGGTGGGGGTTCAGCGCCCAGACCGAGCTCCTCCAGCTCCAGAAGGGCACCATCGACTCCATCGGCGAGGGCATCGGACCCTCGCTCGTTCCCCAGGTGGCTGCCCAGCCGTCGCTGGCCAAATACGTGGACAAGGTGCAGCTACCAGCGGTGCGCTGGATCGGTCTCAACCTGGACCGGGAGCCGTTCAAGGACGTCCGCGTCCGCCAGGCGCTCAACTACGCCATCAACCGCGCCCAGCTCAGCCGCCTCACCTACGGGGAGGGAATCGCCTGGGGCCTGCCCTTCCCCGAGCTGCTGCCCAGCTACCACCGCACCGCCGCCCAGTACACGTACAACCCGGAGAAGGCCAAGGCCCTGTTGTCGGCGGCGGGGGCGACCAACATCTCGTTCACCCTGACCTCCACCTCGGATGATCCCAACCCCAACATCGCCCAGGTGCTCCAGCAGCAGTTTCAGGCGGTGGGTGTGCACATGTCAATCGACACGGTGTCAGACAACGCCTACAACACGGCCACGGAGAAGAAGAACTTCACCGCGGCGCCCATCCACTGGTACCAGGTGCAGCCCACGGCGCTGGACATCCTGAACTCCAACTACATCTCCAGCGGGTCCTCCAACTACTACAACTACGCCAATCCGAAGGTGGACGCGCTGGCCAAGCAGGCCCTTCAGGCGCCGAACGCGATCCAGAGCAACACCTACCTGGCCCAGGCCGAGCAGCTGATCGCCCAGGACGCCCCGGGACTGTTCCTGCAGAGCCTGAACTTCATTGACGGCCGTTCCCCCAACCTCCAGAACTTCCATTACAACATCTTCTACGGCACCTACTACGACCGCCTCTACAAGCCGGCTTAGCGGTCTCAGCCGGATTCGGTCGCGGCCGCGCCCCTCCGCCTCGCTGGCCACCGGGCTGATCCTGCTGGCCGGGCTGATCCTGTTTGCGGTCATTGCACCCGCGTTCGGCTCGCCGGACAAGATCTACGCCAACGGGATCTCGGCCCACGGGCTACCGCTCGGCTTCGGCACCTCCGGCCACCTCCTGGGGACCGACAGCATCGGCCGGGACATGCTGTCCCGCCTGGCCTACGGCGGGCGCACCACGCTGGAGTTCACCTTCATCGCCAACCTGACCTCGATCGGCCTCGGCGCGGTGGTCGGGGTCATCGCCGGCTTTCTGCGGGGCGCGGTGGAGATGGTGCTCATGCGGATCACCGAGATCTTCCTGTCGGTGCCGACGGTCATCTCCGGCCTGGCTCTGGCCAGCGTTTTGGGGCAGGGGGTGTTCGGCATCATCGTGGTCGTCACCGCGCTGTACTGGGCCTGGACCGCGCGCGTGGTGTTCGGCGAGACGCTGGCCCTGCGCCGGCGTCCGTTTGTGGAGGCGGCGGTGGCTCAGGGGGTGGGCAGCCCCACCATCATGCGCCGCCACATCCTCCCGCACCTGGCCTCGCTGCTCCTGGTGATCGCTGCCCTCAACGGCGCAGCGGTGGTGGCGATCGGCGCCGGCCTCTCCTATCTGGGCGCCGGCATCCAGCCCCCCACGCCCGAGTGGGGCGCGATGCTCAACGACGGTCAGAACGCGCTGCAGTACATGCCCCATGAGGTGCTGGAGCCGCTGATCTGCATCGTGCTCACCGTGCTGGCGTTCGTGCTCATCGGCGATGGGATCGCCCGCCGCGGCCCGGTCTCCCTGCGCAGGTCATGGCTCGATATCTAGCCGCCCGCATCGGCCTGGGCATCCTGACCATCCTGGGCGTGATCCTGTTGACGTTCCTGCTCATGTTCGTGGTGCCGGGCGATCCGGCCCGGACGATCGCCGGCCCGCGGGCCACCCCGCAGGTACTCGCCGTCGTCCGGGCCAACCTGCACCTCAACCAGCCGGTCCTGGCCCAGCTGGGGCACTACCTGACCGGCATCGTCCAGGGCGACCTTGGCGTCTCCTATGTGCAGGACGAGCCGGTGGCCTCCATCATCGTCGGCCGGCTTCCGGCCACAATCGAATTGGGACTGGCTGGACTGGCCCTGGAGCTTCTCCTGGGGGGTGCGCTCGGGGTATGGGACGGGCTGCGGACGCGGCGCAGCCGGCTCCTCACCATGGTCAACGTCGGCTTCCTGTCGGTGCCCACGTTCTCGCTGGCCTTCATCATGCTCCTGCTGTTCGGCTACACCCTGTCGCTGTTCCCCATCGACGGGGGGACCGGCGGGACTCGGATCGTGCTGCCCGCTCTGACCCTGGGTTTGTTCGGAATGCCCTACTACGCCAACGTGGTGCGCGACGCCATGCAGGAGACCCTGGCGGCGCCCTACACGCGCACGGCGGTGGCCAAGGGTCTGCCGCGGCGGGTGGTCATCCGCCGCCACGTGCTGCGCAACGCGTTCTCGCCCGCGCTGACGATGGCCGGCCTGGACTTCGCCATCCTGCTGTCCGGAGTGGTGTTTGTGGAGACGGTGTTCGGCTGGCCGGGAATCGGCCAGCTCCAGACCCAGGCGTTCTACAACGTCGATCGCCCCGTGCTCATGGGCACCGTGGTGGTGGCCGCGGTGCTGGTGGTGGTGGCGACGCTGGCGATCGATCTCATCCGCATGGCCGTCGATCCGCGCACGCGGCTGGGGGCGAGATGAGCCTGGCCGCGCTGCCACCGGCAGCCCCACCCCGGGCCGGTGGCCTCACGGTGGAGGACCTGCACGTACGCTACGGCGAGGCCCACGCCGTGCGCGGGGTCTCGTTCACGGTGGCTCCCGGCGAGACCCTGGCGGTGGTGGGCGAGTCGGGCTGCGGCAAATCGTCGACGGCGCTGGCCATTGCCCGCCTGCTCCCCGCGGGGTCCACCATGGCCGGGCGGGCCGAGGTCGACGGCTTTGACCTGGCCGGCGCTGGCGGCGATGAGCTGCGGGAGGCCCGGGGGCGGGTGGTCGCCTACATGCCCCAGGACGCGATGGCGGCGCTCAACCCGGTCCAGCCCGCCGGTCGCCAGATCGCCGAGGTATTGCGCTACCGCCGCGGCCAGTCGCGCCAGGAGGCGGCCGCCGGCGCGGTGGCGCTCCTGGGCGAGGTCGGCATTCAGGCCCCGGAGCTGGTCGCCCGGCGCTACGCGCACCAGCTGTCCGGCGGGATGCGCCAGCGGGTCATGCTGGCCATCGCCCTGGCCGGCCGCCCGCGAGTGCTGATTGCCGATGAGCCGACGACCGCGCTGGACGTCACCGTCCAGGCCGGCATCCTGGCCCTGGTGCGCGGCCTGGCCGAGAGCGAGCGCATGGCCCTGGTATGGATCACCCATGACATCGGCGTGGTGGCCGAGATCGCCGACCGGGTGGTGGTGATGTACGGCGGGCGGATCGTGGAGCAGGGGCCGGTGCACACCATCTTCGATCAGCCGGCTCATCCCTACACCCGCGCCCTGGTGTCCTCGCCCCGCCGCAGCCGCGATGCGCGGCCCAAGGACGCGTTCGAGGCCATCCCGGGGGCGCCGCCGCTGGGTGATTTCCCGCCCGGCTGCCCGTTTCACCCGCGGTGTGCCCATGCGCTGGAGCCGTGCGGGGGGACGATGCCACCCACCCGGGCGCTGGCCGCCGCCGGGCATGCCGCCGCCTGCCATCTGCTCAAGGACGCGCCATGACCGACGATCCACTGTTAGAGCTGCGTGACGTGCACAAGCACTATGGCCCGGTGCGGGCCCTGGACGGGGTCTCGCTCTCAGTGGCCCCCGGTGAGACGCTCGGCGTGGTCGGCGAGTCCGGCTGCGGCAAGAGCACCATCGCCCGGATCGCGCTCGGGCTGGAGCGGGCTACGCAGGGCGAAGTCCGCTTCCGCGGGCAGCCCTATCCCCGCAGCCCCCGCGGGCTGCGGGGGATCCGGCGACGGGTGGGGATCGTGTTCCAGGATCCCTACGACTCGCTGGACCCCCGGTTCACGCTGCAGAAGGTGGTCGATGAGCCGCTGCGGGCCCACGGGCTGCCCCATGGGCGGGCGCGGATTGCGGAGCTGCTCACCTCGGTGGGTATGGACGGAGCCCGCCTGGACTCCTTTCCCGGCGAGTACTCCGGGGGCCAGCGCCAGCGCATCGGGATCGCCCGGGCGCTGGCCCTGGAACCGGAGCTGGTGATCTGCGACGAGCCCACCTCGGCGCTGGATGTGTCCGTGCAGGCTCAGATCCTCAACCTGCTCCTGGACCTCCAGCGCCAGCGCGGTCTCGCCTACCTGTTCATCTCCCATGACCTGGAGGTGGTGCGGCGGATGAGCGACGGGATCGCGGTCATCTATGCCGGCCGGATCATGGAGGCCGGACCGACCGCGGAAGTGACCGCGGCGCCGCGCCATCCCTACACGCGCGCACTGCTGGAGGCGGTGCCGGTCACGCAGCCCAGTGAGCGCCAGAGGGGCGAAGCGGCGGCCACCCGGGAGCTGCTCATCTCAGAGCCGACCGCCTGCCCGTTTGCTCCCCGCTGTCCGGCCCGTCAGGAGGTGTGCACGCGCCAGGAGCCGCCGCTGGAGGAACGCGACGGCCGCTGGGTGGCCTGCCACTTCCCGGCTACAGAGACAGCGCGTCCAGGAGCGCCTCATTCCACACCCCCAGCGCCCGCGCCCGCTGGGTGAAGCGGTGCAGGGGGTACTCCAGCGTGTAGCCGATCGCCCCCGTCACCTGCTGGCAGGCGGCGCAGGCTTCGGTGATCGCCTCGCCGGCGTGGGCGAGCGCGGCGCCGCTGGGGGCGGCGGCCGCCAGCAGCGTCACCCCTCGCACCCGGGTGGCGGCCCCGGCCAATGCCTGCTGGACCGGCGCCAGTCCGGCCAGCGTGCCGCCGAACGCCGGGCGCCCGCGGACGTAGTCAACGGTGAGCGCCAGCGCACCTTCCCCCAGGCCGGCCAGGTAGCCGATCCCGGCGGCCTGCCAGGCGTCGACAGCGACGCCCCATGCCGAGGCGGCCAACCACACCGGCTCTCCCAGCTCGCCGACGCGGTGGACAGCCAGCCCGTCGGCTGACGGGCGGGGCTCCGCGTGCCGGAGGGAACGCCGGGCCGGCCCCTCGGCCCCGATGACCACCACGTCGGCCAACCGGCAACGGATCAGGTCGCCGGCCAGCGGCGCACCCCCCAGCAACCGGTCCAGCGGATCCAGCGGGGCCAGGCGCCGGCCGAGCTCCCGCCCGGCCAGGCCGGCACAGACCACCAGCCCCGGGTCCTGGGCCAGCTCATCCCAGCCCAGCTCGCGCAGCGCGGCGGTCAGGGGCGCGGGGTCGCCGGCCGGGAGCTGGCCGGGGCTCCAGGCGGGCGGGGGCCCGCTGATGCGGTCGGCGACGCCGGCGATGCTCTCGGCGAAGGCGCGGGCGTCCGCCAGCTGGTCCTCGGTGGTCACACCTGCCGGCATGTGGTCAGCACCTCCTCGGTGTGCTCGCCCAGCCCGGGCACCGCGCGCCGGGCCGGCGCGGCAAAGCCGTCGATCTTGAACAGGGACCCCAGCAGCTTGATCTCACCGGCCGGGTCGTGGCGCAGGGTCTGCACCAGCCCGTTGGCCTGCACCTGGTCGTGCTCAAACAGCTGATCCAGCAGGCGGACCTCGGCGGCCGGAACGCCCGCTGCTCGGAACCGCCGCACCCAGCCGGCGGCCGGCTCTCCGGCGAGCCGCCGCTCAAACTCGGCCCCCAGCGCCCGCCGCTGGGCCCGTTCGGCGGCATCGGCGGGTGGGGCCTGGGGGTTGCCCACCCACGGATCGGTGAGACCCAGGACGGCGGCGGCCGCCGTCCGCTGGCGCTCGTGCAGGCAGGCGAGGACGAAGAAGCCGTCGGAGGCGGCATAGGCCCGGTAGTAGGGCTCCAGCTCGTCGCCGTCGCTGCGGGCGCGCGCCTGGCGCTCCAGGTCATCGGCGGTGGCCACGGCCGTCGCCGGATCCCGGTGGTCACGCTGGCTGCGGTCCAGCCGCTCCACCGACACGAACCGCTGAGCCTGAACGGCCAGGGCGGCGCCGAGCAGCGACACCTCCAGGCCGGGAGCCGCGCCGCGCGGGCGACCCACCAGCCCGGCCAGCACCGCCACCGCGGCCAGCAGGCCGGCGGTGAAGTCGGCCATGGCGATCCCTCCCGCCCGGCGGGGCACCGCGTCGGCCGGCTGGGCGTTGGCCAGCAGCAGTCCGGACAGGGCCTGCGCCACCAGGTCAAACGCGGTGACAGCGGCATCCGGGCCCTCGCTCCCCAGCGCTGAGACATGGCACCAGACGGTGTCCGGATTGACGGAGCGGACGCTGGCCCGGTCCAGTTCAAACTGGGCCGCCCGGGCCGGGGGGAAGTTGTGCAGCACGGCATCGGCGGTCCGGATCAGCGCTCGGCTGGCCGCCCGCCCCTCCTCGGCCTTGAGATCGAGCACCACCGAGCGCTTGTTGCGGTTCAGCGCGTAGAAGTACCGGCTCTCGCCCTCCATGAACGGCTCGTAGTGGCGCCAGGCATCTCCGCCCGGCGGCTCCACCTTGATCACGTCGGCTCCCAGGTCGGCCAGGAGCATCCCGGCGAACGGCCCGGCCACATACTGGGCGTACTCCAGGACCCGGAGTCCGTCCAGCGGGAGCCGGCCGGCGGGCGCCGGGCGGCTCATGCCGGCGGACATCCCAGCTCTCGCCGGGCGATCACCGAGCGCTGGATCTCGGCCGCGCCTCCGGAGATGGTGGTGGCCACGGCCGCGCGCTGGAAGGCGGCGATCCGGCCGGGCAGCGTGCCCACCCCCTCCTCCAGCAGGCCGGCCGGACCGAGCAGGTCGACGCCGAACGCGGCCAACCGCTGCATGAGCTCGGCCACCGACAGCTTGGCCATCGAGCTCTGGGCGCTGGCCGGACGCCCCGCCTCCAGCAGGGCTGCGGCTCGTTGTCCGTGCTGACGGGCCGCCTCGGCCGCACCCCGCAGCCGCCGGAGGATCCGGCGCTGCCCGGCGTCGGCGGCCAGCGGCGCCAGGGCGTCCAGCAGAGCGAATACGGTGCCCACCTTCTCGCTGGTGACGCGCTCGTAGTCCAGGGTTCCCATCAGCACCCGCCAACCCCCGTGGAGCTCGCCAACCAGCTGGTCGGCGGGGATCTCCACCTCGTCGAGCTCCAGCTCGCCGATGGCGCCGCCGCCGAGCGTGGGGTGGACGGTGACGGTGATGCCCGGCGTGCGCAGGTCGGCCACCAGGACGGAGATCCCGCGGTGGCGCGGCCGGTCGGTATCGGTGCGCACCGCCAGGTAGACCCAGTCCGCGTAGTCGGCGCTGGATGTCCAGATCTTGCGGCCGCTGACGATGAACCGATCACCGCAGCGCCGGGCCGTGGTGCGCAGCGCGGCGAGGTCCGAGCCGGCGTCGGGCTCGGAGAAGCCCTGGCAGAACAGAAGCGTGCCGGCGGCGATCTCCGGGATCAGCCGGGCTTGAAGCGAGGGCGGGGCGAAGCGCAGCAGTGCGTTGCCGATCGTCTTGACCGACAGGAGGTACCCGGAGAGCGGCAGCCAGTGGTAGCCGAAGCGCTCCTCGCAGGCCAGCGTATGCAGGGAGCTCAGTCCCCGGCCGCCGAGCTCGCCGGGCCAGTGCACGCCGATCCAGCCGGCCGCTCCCAGCGCCCGGTAGACCGGCTCGGAGTCCCCGTCGGACGGCATCCCCTGATGGCGCAGCTGGGGCTCGGCGGCGATGACCGGCGCCAGCGATTGAGCGAACTCATCGGCGGCCTGGGCCAGCGCCGCCACGCCGAGGTCGTCGGCGACGGCCGCCGGTACGGGCCTCATGGCCGGCCGCCTTCGGCCGGCGGGCTCATGTCCCGGTCGATGCCGCGGGCGGCCTCCAGCAGACCGTCGGTCAGCTCCCGGCGGAACTTCGCCGTGGCCCGTCCCGCCGGCAGGGAGACGTTGATCGCCGCGCTTCCCGGACCCTCAATCCAGCGCAGCGGGACGGCGATTGATACCAGGCCGATCTCGTACTCCTCCTCGGAGACGGTGACCCCGGCGTCGCGGCCTCGGGCCAGGTCTGGTGACAGCTCGGCCCAGGTGGTCAGCGTCCGGGCGCTGCGCCGCTCGTAGGGCTCCGGACCGAGGGCCAGCCGGGCGACGTCCTCGGGCAGCTGGCCGAGCAGGCACTTGCCCAGGGCCGTGCAGTGGGCGGGAAGGCGCATACCCACGGTGACCTGCGGGGTGAGCAGGCGGTCGCCGGTCTCGCTCAGGAGATAGACGATGTCCGGCCCCTCCAGGATGGCCACGTTGACCGCCTCCTGGACGGTGGAGGCGAGTCGGAGGAGGTGGGGCCGGGCGAGCTCGGGCAGGCGAAGCCCGGCCATCAGCGCGGGGACCAGCCGGGCCATTCCCAACCCCAGACGCAGCCGCCGGGTGGCAGGATCACGGGCCAGCCAGCCGCGCTCGGTGAGCAGGGCGGTGAGGCGGTGTACCGTCGGCATGGGGAGGTTGAGCGCCTCGGAGATCTCCTTCTGCGACAGCTCCGAGCGCGTGGTGCCGAACAGCTCCAGGACGTCGAGTCCCCGGGCCAGGGTCCCGACCGAGCTTTCGTTCACCGAAACTTGCTTCCGCATACCGGCAGCGGTTACTCTACGGCTCCCATGACGCCGCGTCAAACCGACGGGCCGGTGGCGGCGGCGCCGACGCCACCGGTGCAGGTCATCGACCATGAATGGGTCCCGCTGCGCGACGGGACCCGGCTGGCGGTCAGCCTCTGGCTGCCCGCCGACGCCCAGAGCCGGCCGGTGGCGGCGATTCTCGACGCGGTGCCCTACCGTCGCCGGGACGGCACCGCCATCGGCGACGCCGCCTGGGGGACGTACTTCGCCCGGCGCGGCTTCGCCTTCGTGCGCGTGGACCTCCGGGGGAGCGGCGACTCATCGGGGATCCTGCCGGACGAGTACACCCCCCAGGAGCAGGACGACGCCACCGAGTTGCTGGATTGGATCGCGGCGCGGCCGTGGTGCAGTGGCGCGGTGGGGATGATCGGGGTCTCCTGGGGTGGCTTCGCCGCCCTCCAGATGGCGGCCCGGCATCCGGCACCGCTGCGCGGGGTGGTCGCCATCCACGCCAGCGACGACCGCTACGCCGACGACGTCCACTACGTCGGCGGCTGCGTGTCGGCCATGGACATGAGCCAGTGGGCGACCTCGATGCTCGCCTATCTCAACCAGCCGCCGGATCCGGCGGCGGTCGGCGCCGAGTGGCGGGCTCGGTGGCAGGAGCGGCTGGAGGGGGCGGTGCCGTTCATCGAACCCTGGCTGACCCACCAGCGCCGTGACGCCTACTGGCAGCAGGGCTCAGCGGGTGAGGACTACGCGGCCATCCGCTGCCCGGTGTTCGCCGTCGGCGGCTGGAGTGACGGCTACCGGGACATGGTGCTGCGGATGGTGGAGCACGTCGATGGCCCGGTGCGCGGGCTGATCGGCCCCTGGGGCCACACCAGTCCGGAGAGCGGGGCGCCTGGCCCGGCCATCGGCTTCCTCCAGGAATGCGTGCGCTTCTTCGCCGCCAGCCTCAATGACGCCGCCAACGGCTTCTGGGACGAGCCGCGCCTGATCACCTTCCTACAGGAGCCGGTGGCCCCGGCCGGCCAGTACGCGCAGCGCGCCGGCCGGTGGGTGGCCGACCCGGCCTGGCCCTCGCCGAACGTGCGCGCCTGGACGCTGGGCGTCGGCCGGGATGCCCTGGGGGGTGAGCCGACCGGCGGGGCGCGGAGCATGTGCAGCCCGCAGACCGTCGGGCTCGACGGGGGCGTCTGGTGTGGCGACGGGAGCCCGGCCGACTTTGCCCTGGATCAGCGCGGCGATGACGGCGCCTCGCTGTGCTGGGACAGCCCGCCACTGACCGAGCGGGTGGAGCTGCTCGGCCGGGCGGAGGCGCGCCTGGAGGTCAGTGTCGACCATCCCCAGGCCCTGGTGGCCGTCCGGGTCTGCGACGTCGCGCCCGACGGCGCCTCGACGCTGGTCGCCCGCGGCCTGCTCAACCTCAGCCGGCGCGACGGGCACGACCGCACGGTGCCGATGCCGGTGGGCGAGCCGGTGGTCATCCGGGTGCCGTTGCAGTCGACGGCCTATGCGGTCCCGGCCGGCCATCGGGTGCGGCTCGCCGTCTCGGCCACCTACTGGCCGTGGGCCTGGCCGGCGCCCGTGCCGGTGACGCTCACCGTTCACTGCGGTCCGGCCAGCGCGCTGGAACTTCCCCGCCGGACGCCGGGCGAGCTGGACGCGGCGGTACTGGACCGGGGCGAGCCGGAAACCGGAACCCGGCTGGCCAGTGAGACCACACTGCTGCGTCCCGGCGGCCGCCGCGTTCGCCGTGATCTGGCCACCGGGGAGGTGGAGGTGGAGTTTGACTGGCACGGCTCGCGGACGCGGATCGCGGCCACGGGCACCGAGATGGGGGAGGAGAACGTGACCACATACCGGATCGTCGAGGGCGACCCCCTGTCGGCGAGCGTCGACTGCCGGGTGCTGGTCACGCTGGACCGACCAGGCTGGCGGACGCGGGTTGAGGCCACCAGCCGGATGACCTGCGACCGGGAGACCTTCGCCGTGACCACCACGCTCGATGCCTACGAGGACGCCACCCGCGTGTGCGCGCGCGTCTGGACCCACCGCTTCCCCCGGGACGGGGTCTGATGAGCATCCCGGAGACGATCACGCCCGGGCGGGCGACGCTGCCGTGGTCCTGGTACTCAGATCCGGCGATCCTGCAGCGGGAGCTACAGCGGATCTTCCGCTGCTCCTGGCAGTACGCCGGCCACCTGGGCGAGCTGCCCGAGCCCGATGGCTACTTTGCCTCGGCCACCGGCCCGGTGCCGATCGTGATCACCCGGGACTCCGACGGGGTCCTGCGCGGGTTCGTCAACGTGTGCCGGCACCGGGGCGCGGTGGTGGCCGCGGGCAGCGCCCAGCGGGGCACGCTCCAGTGCCCGTACCACGCCTGGACCTACGGATTGGACGGTTGCCTGCGCGCCGCCCCCCGCAGCGGCGATGATCCCGCGTTCGATGCCGAGCGGATGGGGCTGCGTCCGGTGTCGGTCGGGACCTGGGGTCCGTTTGTGTTCGCCAATCCGGATCCGCAGGCCGAGCCGCTGACCGAGGCGCTGGGAGATCTGCCGGAGGTGGTGGCCGAGCACGGCCTGGACGTCGACGCCCTGCGCATCAGCCGCCGCGTGTCCTATGACATCCGCGCCAACTGGAAGATCGCACTGGAGAACTACCTGGAGTGCTACCACTGCGCGGTCAACCATCCCGGCCTGGTGGAGGTCATCGACGAGCGCCGGCTGGAGCTCCGGGCGCGGGGCCTGCGCACCAGCCAGTTCGCTCCCATTCACCCCAAGTCGCTTGACGGCCGGGGCCCCATCGACGCCCGCGGGGAGGTGGACTCGGCCCAGAACCACCTGTGGTTCCCGACGCTGAAGTTCAACGTGCTCCCCGGGCACCCCAACCTGTCGATCGGCCCCCTGTGGCCGACGGGGCCGGCGACGTGCTCGGGCTATCTCGACTACTGGTTCGGCTCCAGCGCCGACGCGCGCTGGATCGACGAGCTGTTTTGCCTGGACGACCAGGTCGGCGCCGAGGACACGGCGCTGGTGGAGGCCGCCCAGCGGGGCACGGCGTCCGGGATGTTGGAGCAGGGGTGGGTCCTGGGCGGCGCGGAGTCACTCATCGGCTACTTCCAGGACTACGTGCGCGAGCGGTTGGGGTGACCGGCGAACCGGCCCCACCGCCCTAGCCGCCGGCACGCAGGCGGCGGGTGAGGCTAGCCGTCGGACTCGGCTCCGGCGAGCAGCGCGGCCTGGGCCGCCTCGGCGGTCGCCGGTGCCGCCTGGGCATCCCGCCGCTGGAAGTATTCGGCGCCCTCGATGCTGATGCGCGGGACCAGGTGCTCCATCCAGCCCGGGAAGTACCAGTTGATCCGGCCCATGAGCACCATGAGCGCCGGGACGAGCAGGCAGCGCACCACGGTGGCGTCGAGCAGGACGGCGACCGCCAGACCGATCCCGAACTGCTTCACGGTGGGGTTGCCGTTCAGCAGGAAGCTGCCGAACACAAACACCATGATGGCGGCGGCGGCGGTGATCACCCGGGCACTGGTGACCAGCCCGGACACCACCGAGGCCCGGTTGCGCTCGCCCGCGTGGACGTGCTCCTCAATCTGGCTGACCAGGAACACCTCGTAGTCCATGGACAGGCCGAACAGGATGGCGAACATGAACAGGGGGACGTAGGAGACGATCGGCACCGCACCGCTCAGGCCGATGACGCCGCTCCCCCAGCCGTATTGGAAGATGGCGGTGAGCACGCCGTAGGAGGCGGCGATGGAGAGGACGTTCATGACCGCCGCCTGGGCCGGGATGACCACGGTGCGGAAGGCCAGGATGAGCAGCACGAAGCTGAGGGCGATGACCACGGCGATCTGGAGCGGCAGCTTGCTGGAGATCTTGGTCGCCAGGTCGACGTAACCGGCGGTGCTGCCGCCCACGTAGGCACTCAGGCTGCCCCCCTGTTCGGCCTTGGGGATGACCGTGTCCCGTAGCGTCGACACCAGGTTGGCGGTGGCATCGGCCGACGGCGCGGTGGTGGCGACCGCGTTGAAGAACGCCGTCTTGCCGTCCTTGCTCAGGGTGATGGGGGTGACCGCGGCCACCCCGGAGGTACCGGAGACGTCCTTCTGCAGCGTGGTCAGCCGGGAGTCGCTGGTGCTCTGGGCCGGCGACTTCAGCGACACGGCGATGAGCAGGGGCCCGTTCGAACCCGGGCCGAAGTTCTTGGCCATCAGGTCATAGGCCTGGCGAGCTGTGGTCGACGTCGACAGCGCGCCGGTGTCCTGCTGGCCGAGGGTGAGCGAGAACAGAGGGATCATGAGCGGGATGAGGATCGCCAGCGCCACCACCAGGGCGACCACCGGCACCTTGGCAATCTCATTCGCCCACTTGGCCCAGAGCCCCTGGCGGGCCTGCGCCTCGGTCACGTGGGGACGGACGCGGAGGGATTCAATGCGGGGGCCGAGGGCGCCCAGGATGGCCGGCAGCAGGGTGAGGGCGGCGATCACCGCGACGACCACGGCGATGGCCGCCATCTCGCCCATCGTGGTCACCAGCGGGATGCCGGCCACCAGCAGCGACAGGAGCGCGATCGTCACCGTGCACCCGGCAAAGAACACGGCTCCCCCCGACGTGGCGGTGGCCCGGGCGACCGACTCGTCCACGGCCAGGCCGTCGCTCATCCCGCGGAAGTGCCGGGTGACGATGAACAGGGAGTAGTCGATGCCGACGCCGAGGCCGATCATCGTGGCCAGCGTGGGTGCCACCGTCGGCACGGTGAGGACGTGTCCCAGCATGCGAACGATCCCCAGCGTGATGAGCAGGCCGATGACCGCCGACAGGATCGGCAGCACCGCGGCCACCACCGTCCCCAGGGTGAAGGTGAGGATGACCAGCGCGGCGATGATCCCGATCAGCTCGCTGGACTCGGTCGCCGGCTGGGACACCTTCTGCCCCAGCTGGCCGCCGGTCTGCACCTCCAGCCCGGCGGCCCGGGCCGGCTGGGCACCGTCGATGATCCGCTGGGCCTGCGCCACCGACAGCTGTCCGGGCGGCACCGACAGGGTCACCGACAGATAGCCGGTCGCCTGGTCCTTGCTCAGCTGTCCCGCCCCCTGCTGGGTGAGGGGGTTGACCACCGACGCCACAAACGGCTCCTTGGCCACGTCCGAGGCGGCCTGATTAACGGCGTCGGCGTTCTTGGAGTCGGTCAGCTTCCCGCTCTTGGCGTGGATGACGATGGGGCTGGTGCCGTTGGACTGGTCCGGAAAGGACTGGGCCAGGACGCTGGTCGCCTGGTAGCTGTTGGTCCCCGGCAACGACAGGTTGTCGTTGGTGTTGTCGCCCATGCTGTGGGAGACGATGAGCACGGCGACAGCACCCACCACCCAGACGGCCAGGACCAGCCAGTGGCGGCGCACACAGAAGCGCGCCAGCGAATAGAGAAGTCCGGTCATTCCCCTTGCACCCCGGAGGGATCGTCCCGCGGCGGACCGGCACTGTCAAGCCGGTTGATCACCTGAACTCCGGTGCGCCGGGGACACCGGACGGGGCCGTTGACCCAGGACCGGGACGATGGTCTGATCACGCCGGTTTCCGGTTGGTTTTGGCGGTGGGGCGGCTGGTAGCGTGGCCGCCCGTGGATTCCGTCCTGTCTGCGCTGCCGCCGCGTCTGACGACCGAGGAGGCGGTGGCCATCGCCGCTCAGACGTTCGCCGTCGACGCCCGGACGGCCCAGGATCTGGGCAGCGAGCGTGACCGGACGTTCGCCCTGCTCAGGGACGGTCGCCGGCTGGCCATTCTCAAGGTGTCCAATCCCTCCGAGGACCCGGCCGTGCTCGACATGGAGGCCATGGCGGCGCTGCACATCGCCGCCGTCGACCCGGAGCTGGGGGTTGCCCTTCCCTGGCGGGTGGGAGGCGGCGAGGCCGCTCCCGGTGACGACCCGGCGCGGCTGCGGGCAACCTGGTCGGATGGCCAGACGTCGCATTGGGTGCGGGCCTACGACGTCCTGCCCGGGCGCAGCCGGATCGACGCCGCGGAGCTGGGCGACGCCGCCCTGGTCGGCTGGGGCGAGACGACTGCCCGGCTGGGGCGGGCCCTGCGTGGCTTTGCCCATCCGCGGGCGCAGCGCGCCATGCTCTGGGACGTCCAGCACGCATTGGCCGCCCGCCGGATGCTCGGCGACATCCGCGACCCCGGGCAGCGGTCCGCCGTCAGCAGGGTCCTGGATGAGTTTGAGCGCGCGGTGGCCCCGGTGTGGCCGCGGCTGCGCGCCCAGGTCGTCCACACCGACCTGACCGTTGACAACACGCTCACCGATCCGGACGGGCGCATCACCGGGATCATCGACTTTGGCGACATGAGCCACTCGGCGCTGATCACCGACCTGGCCTCGGTGCTCGACTCGCTCGGGGCCGGGCGAGACGGCGACGAGCTGTTCCGCGTCGCCCGCCTCGTCCTCGACGGGTATGAGCGTCACACCCCGCTGGAGGACGAGGAGCTGCAGGTGCTGGGGGTGGCTTGGGCCGCCCGCAGCGCGCTCACCATCGTCATCAGCTCCTGGCGGGTGGCGCAGGGGCTGGAGGAGCCGGCGTTCGCCGAGCGCTACAACGCCCCGTGCCTGCACATGCTGGCGACGCTGGAGGCCGCCGGCTGGGACGGGGTGAGCCGCCGGCTGGGCGCCACCGGCCCGGCGCGCCCGGACGCATCGCTGGCCGGCCGCCGGGCGGCGGCGTTCGGCCCCGCCTTTGACCCGCTGTTCTACGACGAGCCGATTGAGGTGGCCCACGCCGAGGGCGTCTGGATCACCGATGCGGCCGGGCGGCGCTACCTGGATGCGTACAACAACGTGCCCTGCGTCGGTCACGGACATCCGCGGGTCACCGCGGCCATCGCCCACCAGAGCCGGCGGATCAACACCCACACCCGCTACCTCCATCCCGCCGCCATCACGCTCGCCGAACGGCTGGCGGCGACCTGTCCGCCGGAGCTCGACACCGTGCTGCTCGTCAACTCCGGTTCGGAGGCCAACGATCTGGCCTGGCGGATGGCCACCGCGGTCACCGGGCGGCGCGGCGGACTGTGCACCGCCTGTGCCTATCACGGCATCACCGAGGCCACGGCCGCCCTCTCACCCGAGGGGTGGTTCGACACTCCGCCCCCGGCCCACGTGGAGACCTGGGAGCCACCGGACGCCTACCGCGCCGCTCACCTGACCAGCGGCGAGTTCGCCGCGGCCCTGGACCGTCTGCGGGGGCGCGGACAGGACCCGGCGGCGGTCATCCTGGACGGGCTCATCACCAGCGACGGCATCGCCGACCTGGATCCGGGCTATGTCCGGGAGCTGGTGGACCTCACGCACCAGGCCGGTGCTCTGTGGATTGCCGACGAGGTCCAGGCGGGACACGGCCGCACCGGTGCCGCCCTGTGGTCGTTTGCCCGGGCCGGGGTGGTGCCGGACTTCGTGACGCTGGGCAAGCCGATGGGCAACGGACATCCGGTCGCCGCCGTGATCACCCGCCGGGATGTCCTGGAGTCGCTGGTCGGTCATGCCACGCTGTTCAGCACGTTCGGCGGCAACCCGGTGAGCGCCGCCGCCGCCCATGCCGTGTTGGACGTCATCGAGGACGAGCGGGTGTTGGAGCGCGTGCAGTGCGCCGGAGCCCGGCTGCGCCCCGCGCTGGACGAGGTGGCGAGAGCCCACCCGGCGATCGGGGATGTCCGGGGCGTGGGGCTGGCCTGGGGCGTGGAGTTCGTTGCCGATCCGGCAACGCGTGCCCCGGACGCGGCCCGGGCCGGGCGCGTCCGGGACCGGATGCGACACCTGGGGGTCCTGGTGGGCACCACCGGACTCCACGGCAACGTGCTCAAGATTCGCCCCCCGCTGGCCTTCACCAAGGCCGATGTGCCGACGCTGGCCGGGGCTCTGGCCACCGCCGTGGCCGACACCGCCTGACGGCGAACCCGGGTCCCCCAACCGGGGGACGGCCAGGTCCTCCCCGGCATCACCCAGGCGTCCGATGGTGGACGGTGGGTCACAGGCGCAGACTGACAGTCAGCTGGTGCACACCCTCCCCACAAAAAAGGACACAGTCATGAACCGCATCTTCTCCAAGTCAGTGCTCCGCCCGGCCACCGCCACCGTCATGACCGCCGCTCTCCTCGGGAGCGGCATGACCGGTACCGCCCTGGCGGCCACCTCGGCCACCGGCGGCAGCGCCGTCCGCCCCGCCGTCCCGGCCCCCGCCCACACCGGGCGGGTCACTCACCTGGCCTGCCCCGGCATCGGCTTCACCGTGGTCCACAACGATCGCTCCGGCGGCGTGATCCTGCCGGCCGGCCATTACCGGGTCTGGAGCCCGCGGCTGAGCTGCCGGACCGCCTCCGCCTACTTCACCACCTTCCTGAACCGGCACCAGGGGACGATCCCCGGCTGGTCCGGAAAGCAGATTGGGGTCGGCTACGGCGTCTACACCCAGAGCCGGACCGGCGACACGTTCGCCGTTCAGCACGCCGGCTGGCACGCCGGCTGATCCCCGGGGGCGCAGTCACCCCGCGGCCGGAGCGTCAGCCCGACGCTTCGGCCGCGCCGCGGTCGGGAGCGTGGTCCTCCGCAACCGTGTTGCCTCCATCGACGACCACGGCCTGACCGGTGAGATAGGACGCCGCCGGCGAGGCCAGGAAGGCCACCGCGGACGCCACCTCGGCCGGCGTCCCCGGCCGCCCCACCGGGGTGAAGGTGCCGCTGTGGCGCTCGGGCGCCTCCAGCGATCCGGTGGCGATCCAGCCGGGGGCGACGCTGTTCACGGTGATCCCATCGGGGCCGAGCTCCACCGCCAGCGTGCGCATCAGCCCGTCCAGCCCACCCTTGGCGGCGGCGTACGCGCTCTGGCCGGGGTAGGAGACCAGCGGTCCGGTGACCGAGGACACCATCACGATCCGTCCCCACCCGCGCTCCATCATCCCGCCCACCACGCGGCGGGCCACGTTGAACGCGGTGGTCAGCGTGATCGCCAGCTGGCGGTCCCAGTCGGCCGGGTCGAACCGGTGAAACGGGGGACTGGGCTCCGGGATCCCGGTCTGGGTCATGCCCGCGTTGTTGACCAGGATGTCGATGTCGCCGAGCCGCCGCCGTACGCCGGTGACCAGCTCCGCCACCGCGGCGCGGTCGGTGAGGTCGGCGATCCACCCCTGGGCCTCCGCCCCGGCGGCGGTGAGCTCACGCGCGCGCTGGTGGATTCGCTCGGTGGTGGAGGTGATCGCCAGCCGGGCTCCGTCCGCGGCGAGCGCCCGGGCGATGGCAAAGCCAATGCCGGACTCGCTCCCGGCTCCGGTGACCAGAGCGACCCGGCCGCCCCCCGGGGTCACCGCTCGCTCCGCAGCGTGTCCTGAAGCGCCTGGAGCGCCGTGTACCGCGGCACCCAGCCCAGCTCCCGGCGCGCCTTGCTGGTGTCCATGATCGCCGGATGGCTGAGCGCCTCCACCCAATCCGCCGCCGGGGGCAGGAACGGCGGCTTGGGCAGGGCGGCGGTGGCGCGGGCGGCCCGGTGCACCAGCCCGGCCGGGACCCCCCACGGGACCAGGCCGAGCCGGCGGGCGATGTCAGCCCCGGTGACCACTCCATCGCCGGCGATGTTGTAGGCGCCGGGCGGTCCGGCGCCGAGCACGCACTGCAGCAGCGCCTGACCCACGTCGGCCTCGTGGATGAGCTGGAACGGGACCTCGGGCGCCGGCACCGGCACCGGGAGGGGAAGGGCGCGCAGCAGCCACAGCGCGGCCTGGCCGGCGCCGGCCAGGGGCGCCGGGAGCGTCCCCTTGGCCCCGACGGCGTGGGGCCCCACCACAATCGGTGGTCGCAGCAGGTACAGGGCGGGACCGGGGGCGGTGGCGGCCTCCTCGGCAAGCACCGCCTCCAGCTCGGCCTTCTCCCGGGCGTAGAACAGCCGGTCGGCCGGGCGGGTCGGCCAGTCCTCGGTCATTCCCACCGGGTTGTCGGCGTGAAACCCGTAGGCGGCCACCGAGGAGGCGTAGACAAACCGGGCGGCGCCGGCCTCCCGGGCGGCGCGGAAGGCGTTGACGGTCCCGTCGATGTTGATCGCCCGGATGGTGTCCGCGTCGGCGTTCCCGGTGATCATGAACGCCAGGTGGACGACGACGGCGGCGCCGGCGAACGCCTCGCGCAACGCGCCCGCATCCCGGACGTCGCCCCGGCGGTACTCCAGCTTGGTCCACCCGTGGACATCCGGGTCAAACGGCCGCCGGGCGATGCCGATGATCCGCTGCACCCGCGGCTCGGCCTGGAGCAGCGGCATCAGGCCGAAGCCGAACGTCCCGGTGGGGCCGGTGACAGCGACGACGAGCGGACCAGACCCGGTGGACATGGCCGTACGCTACCCGGGAACCGGCCACACGGGCCGGGCGCCCCCCGGGGCGGTCTCGCCCCACCGGGGGCCGGCATCTGCCCCTTCGGCCCGGTCGTCCGGACCGGGCCTCAGCGGGGCCGAGCCGCCGCCGGGGTGGGCCAGGGCGCTATCGTCGCGGCTAGAGGGTTCGCTGATGGCTGTGCACGACACTCCCGAGCCGACGGCTGAGGCAGCGCCTCCGGGGGTGAGGCTGCACCCATCGGCCTCGTACAGCATCACCATGCGCGTCCACCTCCAGCAGACGCCGGGGTCGTTCGCCCGGGTCGCGGCAGCCGTGGGCGAAACCGGCGCCATCCTGGGCGCCATCGACCTGGTGCGGGTGGACGGCCATGAGGTGGTGCGCGACGTCACGGTGGCCGCCGCCGACCTGGAGCACAGTCAGGCGGTGGTGGCGGCCGTCTCGGCGATCCCCGGCGTGGAGGTGGAGCACGTCTCTGACCGGACGTTCCTCATGCACCTCGGCGGCAAGCTGGAGATCAATCCCAAGGTGACCGTCAAGACCCGGGACGACCTGTCGATGGCCTACACCCCGGGGGTGGCCCGGGTGAGCCTGGCCATTCACCAGGATCCCGAGGACGCCTGGTCGCTCACCATCAAGGGCAACACGGTGGCGGTCATCTCCGACGGGACGGCGGTGCTGGGGCTCGGGGACATCGGCCCTCAGGCGGCGATGCCGGTGATGGAGGGCAAGGCGGTCCTGTTCAAGGAATTTGCCGGGGTGGACGCCTTCCCGCTGTGCGTCGACTCCAAGGACGTGGAGAGCATCATCCAGTTCGTCAAGATGGCGGCTCCGGCGTTTGGCGGGATCAACCTGGAGGACATCGCCGCCCCGCGCTGCTTTGAGATCGAGCGGCGGCTGCGCCGCGAGCTGACGATCCCGGTGTTCCACGATGACCAGCACGGGACCGCGATCGTGGTGCTGGCTGCGTTGATGAACGCGCTCCGAGTGGTCGGCAAGCGGACCGAGGACATCAAGGTGGTGGTGGTCGGCGCGGGCGCCGCCGGGGTGGCCTGCACCGAGATCATGCTGGCCCACGGTGTCGGCAACATCGTGGTGTGCGACATCGACGGCGCCATCTACCAGGGCCGTCCCGGGCTCAATCCGCTGCTGGAGTCGCTGGCTGAGCGCACCAACCGCGGCGGTGAGCGGGGCATGGCCAACGACGTGCTCGCCGGAGCCGACGTGCTGGTGGGCGTGTCCCGCCCGGGAGCCGTATCCAAGGAGGCGGTGCTGACGATGGCGCCGCAGCCGATTGTGTTCGCGATGGCCAACCCGGATCCAGAGGTGCGCGTGGAGGAGGTCGGCGACCGGGTGGCGATCATGGCCACCGGCCGCTCCGATTACCCCAACCAGATCAACAATGTCCTGGCCTTCCCCGGGGTCTTCCGGGGGGCCCTGGACGTTCGGGCCTCGGCCATCAACGAGGAGATGAAGCTGGCCGCGGCGCGGGCGATCGCCGGCGTGGTGGGTGAGGACGAGCTCCACGCCGACTACATCATCCCCAGCGTGTTCAACCGTGAGGTGGTGAGCGCGGTCGCTCCGGCGGTGGCCCGCGCCGCCGAGGCCAGCGGGGTGGCGCGCCGCTCCGCCCCGGTTCAGGCGGCCGAGGGCATCTGATCGTCACCGCTCCCGCCAGCTGCCGTCCGGTGCTCCGGGCGCGGGTGGTTGAACCCGCCGGGGCGCGGGGTAGGCGCTGCCCGTGACCGTCCTGGAGCATGAGCTGGCCGACATCGTCGGCGACCGCCAGCTGCTGTGCGATCCGGAGCTGACGGCCGGCTACGAGCGCGATTACTCGGGTCGCTACGGCGCCCCGGCGCGGTGCGTGGTGCGGCCGGGCGACCCGGCCGAGGTGGCCGCGGTGATGGACGTCTGCGCCCGGCAGGGGGCGGCGGTGGTCCCGCAGGGCGGCAACACCGGCCTGGTGGGTGCGGGCGTCCCCCGGGACCGTGAGGTCCTCATCTCGCTGCGTCGCCTGGATGAGATCGGCGACATCGACGCGGCCGCCGGTCAGGTCACCGTCGGCGCCGGATCCCCCCTGGCCGCGCTGCAACGGGCCGCCCGGACCGCCGGTCAGGACGCGGGGCTGGATTTCGCCGCCCGGGATACGGCCACCGTCGGCGGGGCCGTCGCCTGCGATGCCGGGGGCGCCCGGGCCCTGCGCTACGGGACCGCCCGGGCCCGGGTGGCCGGCCTGGAGGCGGTGCTGGCCGACGGCTCCACGGTGGCGCGGCTGACCGGCCTGACCAAGGACAACGCCGGGTATGACCTGCCCGGCCTGCTCGTCGGCTCCGAGGGGACCCTGGGGATCATCACGCGGATCCGCTGGCGGCTGGTGCCGGCATTGCGGTCGCGCGTCACGGTGCTGGTGGGGCTCGGCTCCATCCCGGAGGCGGCTCAGCTGCTGGGCGCCCTGCGCCGGCTGGCGCCCTCGCTGGAGAGCTGTGACTTCTTCCTGGACGCCGGGATGGAGATCGTTCTGCGTCACCAGCGCCGGCCCTCGCCGCTGCCCCGGCGCGCGCCGGTCTACGTTCTGGCCGAGTGCGCCGCACCGCACGATCCCACCGGGGAGCTGGCCGTCGCGCTGGACCGCCTGGGAGCCGAGGACGCGGTGGTGGCCGACGACACGGCCGGACGCGAGTCGTTGTGGCGGCTGCGCGAGGGCCACGCTGAGGCCATCAACACGCTGGGAATCCCGCACAAGCTGGATGTGGGTATCCCGCTGGATCGGCTGACCGCGTTCGTCGACGCCGTCCCGGAGGCGGTCGATGCCGCCGGCGGCGGCCGGGTGATCCTGTTCGGCCACCTCGGCGATGGCAACGTTCACATCAACGTGCTGGGGGCGCCGCCCGGTGATCCGGCGATCGACGATGCCATCCTGGCGCTCACGCTGCGCTGCGGCGGGACGATCAGCGCCGAGCACGGCGTGGGGGTGGCCAAGGCGCGCTGGTTGGAGCGGTCGGTCGGCTCCGCCGAGGTCACCGCCATGCGGGCGATCAAGCGCGCGCTTGATCCCGGTGATCTGCTCAACCCGGGCGTGGTGCTGCCGCCCGCCGGGGCACCGGCGGTGCTGGGGGCCGCATGACCGCCGGGCCCGTCGTCGTCATCCACGCCGGGGCCGGCGCCGGCCGGGCCGTGCTGGCCCAGGAGGAGCGCTGCCGGGCGGCGCTGCACGAGGCGCTGGACAGCGCGCGGGTGGCGCTGGAATCCGGCGCCGGCGCGGCGGTGGCCGCCGAGGCCGCGGTCCGGGTGCTGGAGGATTGCGACCTGTTCAACGCCGGCCGCGGCGCCGCCCTGAACGCCGAGGGAACGGTGGAGC
Organism: uncultured Solirubrobacteraceae bacterium; assembly: GCA_963753235.1. Classification (GTDB taxonomy): domain Bacteria; phylum Actinomycetota; class Thermoleophilia; order Solirubrobacterales; family Solirubrobacteraceae; genus Palsa-465. The sequence continues at coordinate 157,236 of CAVWBJ010000006.1, forward strand.
TGAGCGCGGCGCTGATGCGGGGGACCGACCGGGCCGCCGGGGCGGTGGCCGGGCTGCGCCGCACCCGGGAGCCGATCACGGCCGCCCGCTGGGTGCTGGAGTCCGACCAGGTGCTGCTGATCGGTGACGATGGTGACGCGTTCGCCGCCGCCCGGGGCGTGGAGCAGGTGGCCAACGACTACTTCATCACCGAGCGCCAGCGGGCATTTCTCCAGAGCCGACTGGCCGGCGCCGGGGAGGCTCACGGGACGGTCGGCGCCGTCTGCCGGGACGGGGAGGGCGGCCTGGCCGCGGCCACGTCGACCGGCGGGATCAGTGGCCAGCCGGCGGGGCGAGTGGGCGACTCGCCCTTGATCGGTGCCGGGACCTGGGCCGACGATCGCGTCGCCGTCTCCTGCACCGGCGACGGGGAGATGTTCGTGCGCTCGGTGGCCGCCCACAGCGTGTCGACGGGGCTGGCCCGCGGCCGCTCGCTGGCCGAGGCGGCCGGCGCCGTTCTGGCCGATGTGGGCAGCCTCGGCGGTGAGGGCGGCCTGATTGCGGTGGATGCGCACGGCGAGGCCGTGGCGCCCTTTCTGACGGCGGCGATGCCCCGCGGCCTGTGGCGCCCGGGAGGCGAGCCGCACGTGGCCATCGGCCCGTCGTAGGCTGCGGGCCTCATTCCAAGGAGGAAGCACATGGATGCCGTCAACCATCAGGTCCGGCTGGCCGCGCGGCCGGTGGGCCTGCCCAAGCCCACCGACTGGGAGCACACCGAGGAGCCGGTTCGCCAGCCGGCCGACGGGGAGGTGCTCCTGCGCGTCCGCTACCTATCGCTGGATCCGGCCATGCGCGGCTGGATGAACGACGCCCGCTCCTATGTCCCGCCGGTGGGGCTGGGCGAGGTGATGCGAGCGGGTGGCGTCGGCGAGGTGGTCGCCTCCCGGCACCCCGGCTTCACCACCGGCGAGTTCGCCACCGGCATGACCGGTGCTCAGGAGTACGCAACGCTGGCCGGCGAGGCCCTGATGAAGGTCGATCCGGACCGGGCGGCGCTGCCGGTGTACCTGAGCGCGCTGGGCATGACCGGGATGACCGCCTACTTCGGGCTGCTGGACATCGGCCGGCCTCAGCCGGGGCAGACGGTGGTGGTGTCCGGGGCGGCGGGCGCCGTCGGCAGCCTGGTGGGGCAGATCGCCAAGATCAAGGGCTGTCGCTCGGTGGGAATCGCCGGCGGCCCGGAGAAGTGCCGCCACGTCGTCGAGGACCTCGGCTTTGACGCCTGCATCGACTACCGCGTGGGCGGCGTCGGCCGAGCGCTGCATGAGCACTGTCCGGACGGCATCGACGTCTACTTCGACAACGTCGGCGGCGAGATCCTCGACGCCGCGCTGGCGGCGCTGGCCCGCCATGCCCGGGTGGTCATCTGCGGGGCCATCTCCCAGTACAACGCCACCGAGGGCATGCACGGACCGGCCAACTACATGTCGCTGCTCGTCAACCGGGCGAGCATGACCGGGTTTCTGGTGTTCGACTACCTCGACCGGTTTGCCGAGGCGGCCGCCGAGATGGCGGGCTGGCTGGCCGATGGTCGCCTCACGACGGTGGAGGACATCGCCCCCGGGGGGGTCCGGGCCTTCCCGGACACGCTGCTCCGGCTGTTCCGCGGCGAGAACACCGGCAAGCAGGTCCTGGAGGTGGCGCCCGGGTAGGCGCTTCTCATCCCGGTCACAGGACGGCCGACCGGGGTGGCTACAGTTGGTCACTGGTCGGCGAACGCTCGTCCTCGGGCCGGAGGCGCAGACATGGTCGGACTCACTCGTTGGTGCATCGCACATCGCCGCTGGGTGGTGGTGGGCTGGATTGCGGTGGCGATCGTCACCACGGCGATCGCCTCAGGCGTGGGCCGCCAGTACGCCAACAACTTCACGCTGCCCGGCACGGAGGCGCAGCGGGTCATCGACCTGCTCAACAGCGAGTTCAAGTCTCAGAGCGGCGACATCGACACGATCGTGTTCCACACGTCACGGGGCACCATCCAGTCGCCGTCGGTGCGTGCGGCCATCGTCCCGTTGCTGCAGCGGGTCAGCCGGATGCCCCACGTCGTCTCGGTGATCAGCCCCTATGGCCGGGCGGGCGCCGTCGCCGTCTCCCGGGACGGCCGGACCGCGTTCGCCACCATCAACTACTCCAAGCGCGCCAACCTGCTGCCCGCCAACACCGGGCAGCCGGTGATCACGGCGGTCAACGGAGTCCACGTGCCGGGCCTGCAGGTGGCCGCCGGCGGCCAGGTGATCGAGAGCGCAGAGGGGTTCAGCATCGGCCCGGCCACCACGGTCGGAGTGATCGCCGCCCTGATCATCCTGCTGCTGACCTTCGGTTCGCTGATCGCCGCCGGGATGCCGCTCATCACCGCCGGCCTGGGGCTGATCACCGGCATCGCCCTGGTCGGCCTCGCCACCCACGTGACCAGCGTGCCCCAGGTGGCCACCGAGCTGTCGATCATGATCGGCCTGGGCGTCGGCGTCGACTACGCGCTGTTCATCGTCACCCGCTTCCGGGAGAACTACGCCCGGCGGCCGGACGTGGAGAGCGCGGTGATCGGTGCCATGGACACATCCGGGCGCGCCATCCTGCTCGCCGGCACCACGGTGATCATCGCCCTGCTGGGCATGTTCGCCACCGGGGTGACGTTCCTCTACGGGCTGTCGATCAGCTCGGTCCTCGCCGTTCTGATGGTGCTGGCCGCCTCCCTCACCGTGCTCCCGGCGATGCTGTTCGCCTTCGGTGAGAAGGTGGCGCGGCCGAGCCGCTGGGCCCGCCGGCGGGCCGCCGGCGGGCGACCGCCGCGGCCCTCCGCCTGGCGGCGCTGGAGCGGTGTGGTCCAGTCTCACCCCTGGCGCCTGGCCATCGCCTCCACGCTGGTCATGCTGGTGTTCATCGTGCCGGTGCTGGGGATGCGGCTGGAGTCCAGCGACGCCGGCAACGATCCCAGCAACACCACCACGTACACGGCGTTCAACCTCCTGTCCCGCGGGTTTGGGCCGGGGTTCAACGGTCCGCTGCTGGTGGCCGTGCAGATGTCGTCGCCGTCGCAGCGGGCCGAGCTGCCGGCGGTACGGGCGGCGCTGGCTCGCACCCCGCACGTGGCCGCGGTCACCCCGCCCCACCTGGCGCCCTCCGGCCGAGTGGCGGTGCTGGAGGCCTATCCCACGTCCTCCCCGCAGGCCCAGGCCACCAGCGATCTGGTCAACCACCTGCGCCAGACGGTGCTGACCCCGTTCAAGCAGACATTCGGCTCCCGGCCGCTGGTTGGCGGGTTCACGGCGGGCTCCATCGACTTCTCCCGGGTGCTGGCCGCCAAGCTGCCGCTGTTCATCGGCATCGTGGTGGTGCTCTCGGCGCTCCTGCTGTTTGTCATCTTCCGCTCGCTCGTCATCCCGATCCAGGCCGCGCTCATGAACCTGATCAGCATCGGCGGAGCCCTGGGTGTGACTGTGGCTGTGTTCCAGAACGGCTGGCTGGCGGGGATCATCGGCGTCACCCCCGGGCCGATCGAGCCCTGGGTCCCGGTGCTCATGTTCGCGGTCGTCTTCGGCCTGTCGATGGACTACGAGGTGTTCCTCATCTCCCGCATCCGGGAGGAGTGGGTTCGCCACCACGATGCCTCCCGGGCCGTGGTCGACGGCATCGCCTACACCGGGAAGGTGATCAGCGCCGCCGCGGCCATCATGGTCTGTGTGTTCCTGTCCTTCCTGCTCGGCGACGAGCGGTCGATCAAGGAGTTCGGCTTCGGGCTGGCCGCCGCCGTGTTCCTGGATGCGCTCGTCGTGCGCTGCGTTCTGCTCCCGGCCGTCCTGGAAATCCTGGGACCGGTCACCTGGCGGCTGCCCCGGTCATTGGATGCGTGGCTGCCGCGGGTGCGAATTGAGGGGCACGCCGCCGAGACCGAGGGCCTGGAGGGACAGTTCGCCGGAGAGGGCGACCGGCCGGCCGAGGAGCCGACCCCGGCCGAGCGGTAGGCGGAGCGGCTCAGCGCCGGGTGGCGCTGTTGACAATCCGGTCCAGCGCCCGCACCTGGGTCCCCACCGCCGCCTTGGCCGAGGCGGGTGCGGGCCGCTTCACGGCCACCCGGCCGGAGTTGCCCCCGGGCCCGGTGAGCAGGATCACCACCAGGGCTGCCACCATCACCGCCGCCGTGACCGCGGCCAACCGCACCGGCCGCGCCGGCCCCCGGGCCGGCCGCATCGGCCCCCGGGCCGGCCGCATCGGCCCCCGGGCCGGCCGCGGCGGCCGGACCGGTCCGGGGCGCCCGGCGGCGACGGGCGCGGGCCGCGCCCGGGCCTGGGCGGCGGGGAGGCGGCGGGTGGGGGCGCTGCCGGTGCCCAGCGGCCGGGTGGAGGTTGGGGCCGCGGAGGCCCCGGCGAGCAGGTTCAGCGCGGCCGCGGCCGCCGGGGGCCGATCCCGCGGCTGATCGGCGGTCAGCCGGCCGATCAGCGCGGCCAGCGTCCCGGCGGCCCCGGGGCCGGCGACCTCGCGGATGACGACTCCGGCCGAGTACAGGTCGCTCTGGATGCTGGCGGGGTGGCCCTCGGCCACCTCCGGAGCCAGGTAGCGGACGGTGCCGATGACCATGCCGGTGCGCGTCAGGGACGGCGCGTTCTGCGCCTGAGCGATGCCGAAGTCGGTCAGCCGGATGTGACCGCGGCCGTCGAGCAGCAGGTTGGCCGGCTTGACGTCCCGGTGCAGGATCCCGGCGGCGTGGACGGCGCCGAGCGCCTCCAGCAGCTCCCGGGCCAGACGGTCGGCGGGCGGGACCTCGCCGCTGTCCGCGGCCAGCCGCTGGGCCAGCGTGCCCCCGGTCACGTACTCCATCACCAGGTACGGCCGGTCGTCCTCGACGCCGTAGTCGAACACCGGCACCACTCCCGGGTGCGCCAGCCGGGCCGCCGCCTGGGCCTCCCGCTGAAAGCGGCGCAGCCACTCCTCGTCGCCGGCCAGGGTGTCGGCCACGATCTTGACCGCCACCAGGCGCCCCAGCCGCTCGTCCCGGGCCAGCCAGACACTGGCCATGCCCCCGGCGCCCAGACGCTGCTGCAGGCGGTAGCGCCCCTCAGCCAGGGTCGCGTCGGCGGCCGGGCGCATCAGTGACCGCCTCCCTCGCCCGGCCCGTGGGGTGCCGGTCCGTGGTGGCCGTGCCGGCCCGGTGGCCCGTGCCCGTCGGGGCCCCGGCCGGGTGGGCTGGGCGCCGCGGGGGCGGGGCCCGGCGCCGGGGGCGACGAGGACGTGGCGGTGGCGGTGGCGGTGGCCGTAGCCGTGGCCGTGGTGGCCGTGGTGGCGGTGGTGGCCGCGGCCGGGATCGACGCGTCAATCCGGGTGCGGAGGTGGGCGATTCCGGTGGCGAGGGCGGCCCGCTGGTCAGCGGTGAGCTGGGCGCCGTCGCGGTGGACCTGGGCGCTGACCGCCGCCAGCGCGGCCAGCGCCTCCGCGCGGTCGCCGCGCCCGGCACTGGATGCCACCGCGGCCAGCCGCGAGCGCAGGACCGCCCCCTGGGAGGGACTCAGCCCGCTCTGGGACGAGCCGCAGCCGCCCACGGGGATGGCGGCCAGGCAGCTGGCGGCAAGACAGAGGGAGGCCGGACGCATCCCTGGGTGCATACCCCGACTGCGCCGCTGAGCCGCGGTCAGACGGCCGGACGGGCTCAGATGCGGGCGGCGGTGCGTGTCGGCGGGGCCGTCTGCAGCCAGGCCGCCGTGACCGTGTTACGCAGCACCCAGATGTCGGTGATCGGCCCCACGCCGCCGGGCACGGGAGAGACCGCCTCGGCCACCGGCTCCACCGAGGCGGTGTCGACATCGCCCACCAGGCGGACCGAGCCATCCGGGTTCTTGAGCGCGTTGATGCCGATGTCGATGACCAGCGCGCCGGGACGGACCAGGTCGCCGGTGATCAGCCCGGGGACGCCGACGGCCACGATCAGGATGTCGGCCGTCCGGGTGTGCTCGGCCAGCCGCCCGGCGTCGGAGGTGTGGCGGTGAGCGGAGATCACGGTGGCGTTGCGCTGGAGCCCCAGGATTGCCGCCGGCTTGCCCACGTTGTTGGAGCGGCCGACCAGCACCAGGTCCTGGCCGTCGTAGGCCGTGGCCGGGTCGCGCCCCACTGACTCCGTGTACCGGTCCAGCATGTGGAAGGCGGCGGCCGGGGTGGAGGGGACGAACCGCGGCATGCCCAGCGACAGCAGTCCGGCGTTGACCGGATGGAGCGCCTCCACGTCCTTGAGCGGCGGCAGGGCGTTGAACACCCGGGACTCCTCCAGGTGCGACGGCAGCGGGCGGAGCACCAGGATCCCGGTGATCTCCGGGTCGACGTCGAGCTCGGCGATCTTGCCCACCACCTGGCCGAGCGTGGCGTCGGCGGGGAGCCGCTCCGGGCGCGACACGATGCCGACCTCCTGGGCGTGGCGGTCGATCCGCCGCTGGTAGACCTCGGCCGCCGTGTCGTCGCCGACCAGCACCGTGGCGATGCCGGCGCCGCCCGGCAGCTGAGCCAGCTCGTCCCGCAGGATCTCGCTCAGCTCTGAGGCGTAGGACCGTCCGTCGATCAGCATCGGCGAGCGATTCTGCCGGACGGCGGCCCGCCGCGCCGTGCCGGGGTCAGGCCGCCGAGAGGCCGGTGGGATATTTCCGGGCTATGACGCCGGAAACATCCCACCCTCTCCCTCCGAGTTGGGTCAGGGAACCGCCACCCCCTGCAGGGTGGCGCTCCCGTCTGCGTTCCACTCCCCGGACTGACTGGTCCCGGCGGGCGGGATGGTGTCCATCACCTTGGCCACGCTGGCGGGCGGGACCGAGCAGATGGGGGCGCCGGCCCCGGAGGGGCAGACGCCGAACGAGTACGCCCCCGCCGGCTGGCTGAACGCGCGCGCCTGATCGGAGCTGAACCCATCCTGGCCGGTGAGCGCCACCGTGAACACCCAGCCGGACCCGACCGTGCCGAAGGCCGAGGTGGGCATGACCAGCGTCACCGTCCCGTCGGGCTGATCCTCAATCATCTGCATCGACCCCAGGGATGACCCGGAGGGGTTGATCCAGACCGGGGAGGCGAACCCCTGCACCTCCAGGAGCTGGCTCCACGCGTCCGGGGAGGCGATCGTGTAGTTCCGTGACGGGTAGGCCGCCGCTGTGGAGGTGGTGGTGGCCGTCGGATTGCGCACGTAGACGTCGAGTAGCTGGGCCCCAAACGGGTTGCCGAACGTGCTCGCCAGGTTGCGGATCTTCACGGTGACGTACACGTCGGTGCTCGTCTGGTTGACGCTCAGCCCCAGCAGGTCGAACGCGCCCGGCTGGAAGTCGGCGGCGGTGGGGTACTGGTACGTCCCGGGGCCGTTGTCGTCGCCGCTGGGGTCGGTGGCGTTCAGCACCTGGCTGCCGGGCAGCACGAAGTAGCTGACGCTCGTCTGCGCGTAGGCCGTGCTATCGCCCTGGGTGGCGGTCGCCGTGATGGTGTCGGTACCAAAGCTGGTGGCCAGGGACACCGACCAGTGACCGGCGGAATCGGCGGTGGTGGAGGCGGTCGTCGCCGTCCCCCCGGCGGAACCCTGGGACGCCACGTCAACGGTGGCGCCGGCCGCGGTCGTCCCGGTGACGGTCACCGTCGACGTGGTCACGTTCGTACCCGCGGTGGGCGCGGTGATCGTGAGCGGCAGCGATCCGGGCATGCCATGGGTGACGTACCGGTCGCTGACGATCCCGGGCGTCTCCAGGGTGCGCCCGGCACTCCAGTCCAGGGCCAGCCGCGCAAACTGGGCCTGGGCCCAGGTCAGCGGGCTCGCCGAGCCGGCGGCCTGGCCGTCGACAAAGCCGATCGACGCGGTGGCCGGATCCGAGCCAAAGGGGGAGGCCGGGAGGTTGGGATCCTCCCAGGCCTGCTCGGGCTCCAGCCCCTGGCCGGACTGCATGTTCTGCATGGACTGGAGCAGTCCCCGGGCCGAGGACGGGTTGCCGGCGGCGACGTCATACTCGCCCCGCTCACCGCCCAGCACCGGCCACAGGTGACCGGTGCCCTTATCCGTCGGCGGCCACGGGGCGCCCACCACCGTGCAGCTGCTGGCGCTCGGCTGGTAGCAGTCCCCGTACCCGTCCTCGGAGCCGGGATTGCTGGTCCCGTACCGATAGAACCCAGGGCCGCTGGGAGTGGTCACCTCAATCGTCCTGTCCACGATGCCCAGCGACGCCTGCACATCCGGGTCGTTTGCGGGCAGGACGCCGAGCCGGACCAGCTCCAGGAACCCCTGGTCGATGATCGACCGCTGGTCGTAGGTGCCGCTGCCGTTGCCCAGGCTGTAGGTGATCGCCGCATTGGGGTCGCCGGTCTTTGACAACCGGATGAAGTACCGCGGGCCGTCGGGGCCCGTGGTGGTCACGGTCCAGTCCTTGATGTGACGGGCGAAGTCATCGGCGGTGGCCTGATACAGCCGCGCCCGCAGGGGATCCCCGTTGACCGCGGCGATGTGGGCCGCGGCGGTCAACCCGGCGATCTCGGCGGCGATCGTCGACGGGGAATAGCCGGACTGCTCCTCCCAGCGTTCCACCCCGTCGGATGGCCCGTGGGCGACCAGGAAGTCGGCCGCGGGAACCACGTGGTTGGTGTACAGCGAGCCATTGCGGGCCAGTCCGGACTGCCAGGCCATCAGGATCGGATAGGAGGTTTCGTCCAGCTGCAGGCCCCCGGTGTCCGGGGCCGGCTTGCCGTTCTCCAGCGAGTTGCGTGGCATGGAGCCGTCCGCCTGCTGCTGGCGATCGAACAGGAACAGCGTGGCCGCCCGGGCGGTCCGGAGGTCGCCGGCCTCCAGGAGCCCGGTGAACGCCTCGTACAGGTCCCGGGCGAACACCTCGCGGTAGGAGCCGAAGTAGGTCGGCTTGCCGTTGCTGAGGGTGCCGGCGGGGACCGACTGGCCCCACGGGGAGGCCAATCCGGCCGCAATCGCCCCCGGGAACGTCTTGTCCTCGGAGGCCTTGACCACGTTCACCGACGCGTAGTAGTCGCGGACCGCGCTCAGACCGAGCCGCAGCGACGGCCGGCGCAGCGAGAAGTCATAGCGCTCCCACTGGCGCTCGTAGCGTCGCCAGGCCCGGTCAAAGGACTGGCGGACCGAGCGCCCCGCGGTGGCCACGGCCGCGCCCTGGGTGGTGCCGAAACCGAGGGCCAGGTTGGTGGTCCGGTCCCGGCCGAGCCGCACCCGGGCGGTGAGCGCCACGTGCCCGTTGCTCGCCGAGCCGTAGGTGGTCAGCTGATGGGAGGCGTCCAGCATGGTCAGTCCGTCGCTGGCGGTGCCGGCATAGCCGACGCTGGCCGCGGTGAAACCGGTGGAGGCCTGAAGCGCCTCGTAGGTCGGAACCGCGTAGTCGCGGTTGACCGCCTGGGTGACCGTGTTGGTGTTGTAGGCGACCGGGACCCGGCCGCGGTAGGCGGGGGCGAGGATCGCCGAGTTCCCGCCCGCGTTCTGGGTCCCGCCGCCGCCGGTGCCTCCGGCCAGCGGGTCCAGGCGCACATACAGCTGATCGGCCCGCGGTCCGCTGAAGTGCACGCGCATGAGCACCGAGTTGCGCGACGGATCGGCGATGTAGGTGGTGGTGATGGCGTAGCCGTGCTGGGCGTCTGAGGCCACCACGGTGCAGGCCATGCCGGTCGGATCGGGCCGGACCGTGTAGGTCATGTTCCGAGTCTGGAGGTCGGTGAAGCTCCGGCCGTCGGTGACCGCGTACTGGAGCGTGTGGACATTGGTGGCGTCCACGGTCGGCCAGTAGACGTCGGACAGAGCGCCGTCGGCGACGGTGAACCAGACCTTTGACCCGGTGTTGCGGGCGGTGCCGACGCAGTCCTTGCGGGCGAGATCGAAGTAACTGGGCGAGCCGGGCGATCCCGGGGCCGCGGCGGCGCCCGAGCTGTGGCGAGCGGCGCCCAGGGCGGGCGCGGCGGTGGCGGCGCCCAGGCCGCAGACGACCACCATGGCTGCGATGAGAACGCGACGCGTCACCAGCTTCCCTCCTGCCTTGTGGGTTGCGCCGGCGTTGGACGGACGCCGGCTCCCGCCCGGTCGTCGGCGCAGCATACGCCTCGGTCTGGGCCCGCGCCAGTGGGACCCGGCGACGGGTGACCGCCACTAGATTCGATACGCGGTGCGCCTCCTTCTCTCCTCAGCCAGCCCCGGTCCGCAGGCGTCCAAGCGACTGGCAGAGCTCGCCGGCCCCCGGGCGCGGGTGGCGGTCACAGCCAACGCCCTGGACAACGTGCCGGAGGCGATTCGCAGGCAGTGGCTGTGCGAGCAGATGGCGACTGTTTGATCGGCTAGGGCTGTCCTGCGCCGAGCTCAACCTGCGGGCCGACGCTCCGGGGCCTGGAGCTGGTCGACGACGTCAGCGCCGTCCCGCGCCCGGTGTGGGAAGGGCTGGGACTGGTGGACTTCACAGTGGTACCCCACTGCGGCTCCCCGACCGCGGAGGGCGAGGCCGCCGCTCGTGTGGTCGACGAGCTCAGCCGCCGCCGCCTCCCGCATCGCACTTTCGGCGACGGGGAGGCGCTGCTGGTGCGCGACGGCAGCGTCCGCCTCGTCACCGAGTAGCGCCCTACGCGTCGGTGACGGGGCGCCGGCCGCCGACGAGGTAGTGGATGGAGCCGCCGGCGGTGTGCAGGCGGTGCTCTTGGAGCGCCGCGGCCGTGGCCTGGACCTCACCCAGGCGCTCCTCCCAGGCGTCGGCGAAGTCCTGGTCAGGGCCGCCCCCGGCGCGGAACAGCTCCCGGGCTCGGTGGCGCGTCCAGCCGAGCCAGGTGGCGTTCTCGGCCTCCCGGCGGAGCAGCGATGCCAACGACCGCTCTGCCTCTGACGCATACGGCGGGACCAGCGGCCATGGTCGGTCCGACAGGAACGTCTGCACCGCCTCCAGGCCGGCCGCCGCCAAATAGCCGGGGAGGCGATCGCCGACGGAGTCGTCACCCTGGCCGAGCGCCACCTTGCCCCGGGCGCAGGTCAGATAGAACGCCAGGCGGCTCAGGATGCGGTCCGATGAGAAGTCGTCAGTGGGCACCAGCTCCACCAGCATTCCGGCCCGGTTGTTGGGCTCGGCCACCAGCACCAGGCCGCCGGGCCTGGTCACCCGCACCATCTCGGCGATGACCGCGGGCGGGTCCCGGACATGGATGAGCACCGTCTGGCAGGTCACCAGGTCAAAGCTGCCGTCCCGGAACCGGAGCCGCTCAACCGTGCCCGGCTCGTACCGGAAGCGCGCGCCCAGTCCGGCCGCCGCGGCCTGCCGAGTGGCCTCCGCCACCCACTCGGCCTCCATGTCCACCCCCACCGTCTGCGCGTCGGCAGCGGTCACGGTGTCCAGCAGCCGTCCCCAGTGCCCCTGGCCGCAGCCCAGATCCAGGACCGATCGCACCTCGCCCAGGGCAAAGCGGCGCCCGAGCAGCTCGAAGTGGTCCCGGTTCCAGAACAGGTTGCGCTCCGGTCCCATGTAGGCAGCGGAGTGCGGGCGTGATTCCTCGCTCATGCGGCCATCGTATGGGCGGGCGGGCGGGTTCCGGCCGGGGGTTGTTTTCATCGCGGAGGGTCCGAGCATCCCTAAGCTCAGAGTTTGATGCGCGCCCCCGGTCCCGTCTCCGCCCTGCCCACGTTCACGGGCATGGTGCTGGACCGCGTCTCCGCCGAGCGCAAGGACGCCGAATGGGTTCAGCGAGAGCTGCGAGACGCCGGCGCCCGGGCGCTCACCGCCACCCATGATGGGGTGGCCATGACCAACGGCGGCGAGCCGTCCCTGCTGCGCACGGCGCTGCCGCCGGAGGCGCGGGAGGAACCGATTCTCCTGGGTCTGGAGGGCGGGGCGCCCCTGTTTGCCGTCGACCTGGAGGCGCTGTCCCGCGGGGAGCAGCTGGAGATGGTGGAGGGCGCCGACATCATGCCCCTGCGGGAGGCCGGCCTGGTGCTCTCGCCCGCCGAGGCCGGGCTGGCCGCCTATGTGGTCGCCCTGCTCAACTGGCATCGCCGGCATCGCTTCTGCGCCAACTGCGGAGCCCAGACCGGGGTCGCCGAGGCCGGCTACTCCCGCCGCTGCCCGCGCTGCGGCGCGCACCACTTCCCCCGGACCGATCCGTGCGTGATCATGACCGTGGAGCACGACGGCCGGCTCCTGTTGGGGCGGCGGGCCGGCTGGCCCGCCGGCCGGTTGTCCGTGCTGGCCGGGTTCGTCTCACCTGGCGAGGCCGCCGAGGAGGCGGTGGTCCGAGAGGTGGTGGAGGAATCCGGGATCGTCGCCCGTGACCCCGTGTTCGTCGCCTCCCAGCCGTGGCCGTTTCCGGCATCGCTGATGCTGGGCTTCCACGCCGTCGCCGATGGGGGCGAGCCCCAGACGCGGGACGGCGAGCTGGACGAGGTCCGCTGGGTGGCGCGCGAGGATGTCCGGCGGGCGCTGGCCGGCGACGATGGCGTCTTCCGCCTGCCCCCCGGCGTGTCGATCGCCCGGTTCCTGATCGAGCGCTGGGCGGCGGGCCGGCTGTCCTGAGCCACCGGCGCCGGCCGGAGCCGGCGGGACCAGCCCGCCGCCCGGTCGGCCTAGCGCAGGATGCCGAGCGGCGCCTGGAGCAGATCCCGGAGGTCGGCGAGGAACCGGGCGGCGTGCGCGCCGTACACCGCCCGGTGGTCGGCGCTGAGCGTCAGCGTCATCAGCCGGCGGTCCACGACCTCTCCGTCGACCCGGGCGAGCGTGTCGCGGACGGCGCCGACGCCGAGGATGGCCACCTGGGGGAAGTTGATCACCGGCCGGATGGCGGTCATCCCGAACATGCCGAGGTTGGACACGGTGAACGTGCCGCCCTCCAGCTCGGCCGGGCTGATCTGACCGGTGCGGACGCGCTCGGCCAGTTGCCGGCTCTGGCGGGCCACGGCGGCCAGCGAGAGCGTGTCGGCGTCGCGGATGACCGGGACGATCAGCGCCTCGTCGGCGGCCACCGCCACGCCGATGTTGATGTTGGGCCCCATCAGCAGCGCGTCCGGGGTGTAGGTGGCGTGGAGGCGGGGGTGGCGGCGCAGGGTGAGGGCGCAGGACCGGACGATCAGGTCGTTGAGCGACGGCGCCGGCTCATCCTCGCCCAGGGCGGCGCGGAGCTGTCCGCGCAGGGCCATGGCTGCGTCCATGACCACCTCGGTCTCCACCTCAAACTCGGGGATGGTGGCGCGGGACTCGGTCATCCGGCGGGCGATGAGCTGCTGGAGACGGCTGAACGGCCGGGCGTCGGCGCCGTCGTCGGAGGGGAGCGCCGCTGATGCGGACGTCGGCGCGGGCCCGGCCGCGGCCGACGGGGCCGGGACCGGGGCCGGGGCCAGCGGGGCCGGCTTCTCCACCCCGGCGGCCTCCAGGACATCGTTCCGGGTGATGCGCCCCCGGGGACCGGTCCCGGCCACGTCCTGGAGGCGGACGCCGTGTCGCTGCGCGGCCCGGCGGGCCAGGGGGGTGGCCGCGTGATGCCCGTTGGTCTCCGCCGGTCCCGCCTCGGCCGCCGAAATCGCCACCGGCGCCGGCGCCGCCGCCACCGGCGGGGCAGCGGCGGGCGCCTCGTCGGCGATCTCCGGGGCCACGGCCAGGTCCTCGGAGGCCGGGGCCAGCCGGGCGATCAGGTCGCCGACGGCCACCGTCGTCCCCTCGGCGGCCACCACGCTCAGCACCCCCTCCTGGTCGGCGCTGACGGTCACCGTCGCCTTGTCGGTCTCCACCTCCACCAGCTCGTCACCGGCGGTCACCCGTTCTCCGTCGTGCCTGAGCCACTTGATCAGCGTGCCCTCCTCCATGGAGTCCGAGAGGCGGGGCATCGTCACCTCAATCATCAGATCCCTCCTGGGGACTGGCTCTGAACCAGGTCGAGGGCTGCCCCCACGATAGTGTCCGCGTCGATGCCGAAATACCGGTACAGGTCATCGACATCGCCGGACTGGCCGAAATCCGAGACGCCCAGGCAGGCGATGGGCACGCCCCGGACGGCGGCCAGGAAGCTGAGCGTGTGGGGGTGCCCGTCCAGCACCGAGACGATGGGGGCGGCGCGGTCAGCCGGAAACAGCTCGTCCAGGATCCACTCCTCGCCGCCGCTCAGTCCCTGGCGGGCCTGCAGAGCCCGGAACACCAGATCCGGCGAGGTCAGGCAGACCAGATCGCAGGCCACCCCGGCCTGGCTCAGCTCGGCGACGGCCGCGGCGGCCTCGGGCACCACCGCACCGACCGCCACCACCGCCACCGCCGGGCGGCCCCCGGCGCGCCGAAGCGGATAGCCCCCGCCGAGCACCAGCCGCCGGCGCTGCTCCCGCTCCGCGGTGCCCGGTGCCGGCACGTCGGCCAGGGACTGATCCAGCGGACGGGTGGTGAGGCGGAAGTAGGCCGAGGTGCCGCCGTCGAAGCCGATCTGGCCGAGGGCATGCAGCAGCGTCCACTCCAGGTCCTGCCCAAACGCCGGCTCCCAGGCCACGCAGCCCGGCTGCTCCAGCCCCACCGAGGGGGTGATGATCGACTGGTGGGCGCCGCCCTCCGGCGCCAGGGTCACCCCGGACGGGGTCCCCACCAGGATCGACTGGGCGCCCGCATAGATGCCGAACGACCACGGCTCCAGGGCCCGGTTGACGAACGGGTCATACAGGGTTCCGATCGGCAGCAGTGGCTGGCCGTCCCGGGCCCAGGTCAGCCCCAGCTCGCCGAGCAGGCCGACCAGGTTGCCCTCGGCGATCCCCAGCTCAATGTGCTGACCGTGGTCGGACTCGCGCCAGCGCACCAGCGTGTCGGTGTCGTCGGCGAACCAGTCGATCCGTTCGCCGAGCTGCCAGACCCCGGCGCGGTTGATCCAGCCGCCGAGGTTGGTGGAGGAGGCGACGTCCGGGCTCACGGTGACCACATGCGATGCCACCTCCGGTGCGGCGTGGGCCAGGTCGACGAAGAACCGGCCGAACGCCTGCTGGGTCGACGCCTGGCCACCGTGGTCCCGGTCAAGCTCGCCCGGGACCGGCGGCGCCGGGGCGCGGAGCGTCGGTTCCCGGGTCAGCCGGGTGGCGGCCCGTCGGCACAGTGCCGCCGCCTCCGACTGGGGATCAAGCGGAGCCCAGGGGTCCTCCGGGTCAGCCCTCAGCTGAGCGGCGAGCTGCCGCCACTGGACCTCGGACAGGAGTGCCGAGTGGTTGCCGGGGTGGCCCTCGGTGGCCAGCCGCCAGGCCTTGATGGTGTAGGCGAAGATGACCGACGGCCGGTCGGTGGCCCGGTCGGCCTCGGCGAAGGCGCCGAGCAGATCAGACAGGTCATGGCCGGCGAGGTCGCGGATGGCGCGCAGCAGCTCCGCGTCGTCCAGGTCGGCCACCAGCCGGGCCAGGTCCCGGGCACCCGTCCCCTGGCCGGGCAGGCGCTCGCGCAGCTCGGCGGCATCGGCGCGCAGCAGCCGCTGGAACTCCGCGTTGCGCATCTCGTCGATGCGGGTGCGCAGCGCCTCGCCGCCGGGGCGGCCGAACAGCTCGCGCAGCCACCGCCCGTACTTGACGACGAGCGTCTGCCACCCGGCGGCCTCAAACATCGACACCAGCCGCCCGGCGGCCATCTCCGGCACGATCCGGTCCAGCGACTGGCGGTTGAGGTCCACCACCCACAGCACCTCGCCCAGGTGGGGGACGACGGGATCGACGATCGCCTCCCAGCAGGCGCCCTCGTCCAGCTCGGCGTCACCGAGCAGCGCGATCTCCCGGCCGCCCTGAGGGACGTCGAAATGCCCGGCGACGTAGCGGTGCGCGACCGCGCTCCACAGGGGAGCGGTGGCGCCGATCCCCACGGAACCGGTGGAGAAGTCGGCCGGGACCGGATCCTTGAGCCGGCTCGGATAGCTCTGCAGTCCGCCGAACTCCCGCAGCGTCGTCAGGTAGGTCCGGTCCAGCCGCCCCAGGAGGTACTCGATGGCATGGAGCACCGGTGAGGCGTGCGGCTTGACCGAGACCCGGTCGGGAGCCCGCAGGTGCTCAAACCACAGCGCGGTCATGATCGAGACCATCGAGGCCGAGGAGGCCTGATGGCCCCCCACCTTGACCCCGGAGCTCGTCCGGCGCACCCGGTTGGCGTGGTGGATGATGGAGGTGGCCAGCCAGAGCACGCGGTCCTGCACCGCCTCCAGGGCGGCGATGTCGGCCCCCCGTTCGTCCGCCGTCAGCACCGCCACCATTGTGGCGTGTCGGCCCTCACTCTGCGGCGGGGTGGGGGACTACGCCGCGGCGGCGAGCGGCGCGGCGGCCGCCGGGGTCAGCCGCCGACCGGTTCGCCCTGCGCCACCACCCAGTCGTCGATGCGCTTCCACCAGTCATACAGCCACTCCACCTGGGCCTCCTCCTCCGTGGGGCGCTCGTCCGGGCCCACGCGCCAGAACCGGGCGGTGAGGGTGCGGCCAATCGGCGGCTCTCGCCACAGCTCACCGGGGAAGGCGGCCAGGCCGAGCCCGGTGTGGGCGGCGAAGATGACGTCACAGTCCCGGTGACCGGCCAGGGCGGCCAGCGCCCCGGCGGGGTGGGGCGGGAGCACGTTGCTCATCTGCTCGCCGGCCCGGGCCTCATCCCGCATTCCCTTGCGCCACAGCTTGGCGATTGACCGGCGGCGGCGGTCCGGGGTGAAGTTGCCGCCCTCCGGGAACAGCAGCAGCGCTCCCCGCGGCCCCAGCTCAGCGGCGGCGCTCCGGATGCGCTGCTCGCATTCGTCGGCGTCGGACTTGTCCAGCACCGCATGGGGCAGGCGATGTCCGAGCAGGTCGACGACCGGGTCCAGGGCGAGTGCGTCCTTGAACACGACGCTCGGCCGGCGGTCAAACCGGGACATGAGCAGGTCGGTGAGAAACACCGTGTCGCCCGGACCGGCGTGGCGGCTGAATACCAGCACCGGCCGGCCCGCCTGCAGGCTGTCGGCTGCTCCTGCCCCGGGCTCGGCCCGGACCGTGATGTCCAGCAGCCGGCGGACGCGGCCGGCCAGGCCGGCGACGAACCAGCGCAGCAGGCCGTAGTGGGCGCGCCGGAAGCGCGGGGCCCGGATCCGCCACCCGCACCCGCTGGCCAGCCAGAGGGCGGCACAGGCGATCAGCACCAGTAGCTCCCGGGCGAAGTACTCCACCAGCAGCCGGGCCAGCAGCCGGGGCTGCGGCCGCCGCATCACTGCGGCGGCCACGGCGCCGGCGGCCAGCAGCAGCGGGCTGAGCAGCAGACCGACCGTGGAGACCAGGACGCAGGTGGTGATGGTGAGCGGCCGGCGGATGGGGGCGGGCGGCATCATCCCGTCCCGTCCAGGTAGCGCAGCGAGGCCGCGTAGGCGCTCTCAATCTGGTGCTTGACCGTGCGGGCGATGCGCCGGTAGCGCAGCTGACCGGAGACGTCGTTGTAGGCGGGCGCCGCCGACCCCCCGGTGGGCAGGACATGGAGCCGGACGCCGGCGGGCAGTGAGGCCAGGTCATGGGCGAATCGATGTCGGCGGGCGACCTCAAAGGCGACGAGTCCCACCTCCCACGGCCACCGCGGCGGGTGCAGCGGCGACTCCACCCGGCCCACCTGGAGCACGTACACGGTCCGCGCGCCCAGGAGGACGGCCCGGGACACCGGGATGGAGTTGACGATCCCGCCGTCGATGTAATGCTCGTCGCCGATCCGCACCGGGGACAGGATCCCGGGGACGGCACAGGACGCGAGCAGGGCGTCGGCGAGGTCGCCGTCGGTGAACCAGTGCTCCGCGGCCCGCTCAATCGAGGCCGCCACGCACTGGAAGCGGAGGGGGAGGTCCTCAATCCGGGAGACCGGCAGCGCGGCCGTCAGCCGCTCCCGGGCCTGGCGGAACGACTGGACGTGGGTGCCGGAGCGGGCGAGCGTCCCGGCCTGGCGGAGCAGGCCGCCGGCCGAGATCTCAGCCAGGTTGGACTCCACCCACAGCTCGGTCAGGTGGGTCACCCCGTCGACGCTGGGGTCGGCGGCGAACAGGGCCCCGTTGACGGCCCCGATGGAGGTGCCCAGCACCACGTCGGGGACGATTGAGCGCTCGGCCAGGGCCCGGAGCATCCCCACCTCATGGGCGCCCAGGATCCCTCCGCCTCCCAGCACGAAGGCGACATCTGTCTGGTCCTCCGGCGTGGTCATTTCTGACATGTACCCAGCTGTGCTTGGGTGATGACCTGCGTACTCGCGGGTAGGAGCCCGCTGCACGAGCCCCCCAGCGCGCCAAGGAGGATCCATGGAGGCAGCGTCTCCCGAACAGATAGCGGCCACGAACGGCGACACCGCGCCCAGCTTCTCGCTGGAGCTCACCGAGGATCAGCGGGACATCCGCGACTGGGTCCACGGCTTCGCCGAGCAGACCGTGCGCCCGGCCGCGGCGGAGTGGGACGAGCGGGAACAGACGCCCTGGCCGGTCATCCAGGAAGCGGCCAAGATCGGCCTGTACGACCTGGAGGGGCTGGCGTCGTTCTGGTTTGACCCCAGCGGGATCACGATGCCGATCGTCAACGAGGAGCTGTTCTGGGGCGACGCCGGGATCGGCATGTCGATCATGGGCACCACGCTGGCGGTGGCCGCCATCCAGGCCAACGGCACCCCGGAGCAGTGGGGCGAGTGGATGCCCCAGTGCTTCGGCACGGCCGACGAGCCGAAGGTGGCCGCCTTCTGCGTGTCCGAGCCCGACGCCGGCTCGGACGTGTCCTCGCTGCGCACGCGGGCCAGATATGACGAGGCCGCTGATGAGTGGGTGCTCAACGGCCAGAAGGCGTGGGCCACCAACGGCGGGATCGCCGACATCCACGTCGTCGTCGCCCAGGTCGATCCCGAGCTCCGGGCCCGGGGACACGCCTCGTTCGTGATCCCGCCGGGCACCAAGGGCCTGGAGATGGGGACCAAGGTCCGCAAGCACGGGCTGCGCGCCTCCCATACCGCCGACGTCTTTCTCGACGACGTGCGGGTCCCCGGCGCCTGCCTGCTCGGCGGCAAGGAGAAGCTGGATGAGCGCCTGGCCCGGGCCCGGGAGGGGCAGAGTTCCCGCGGGCAGGCGGCCATGCGCACCTTTGAGATGAGCCGCCCCACCGTAGGCGCCCAGGCGCTCGGCATCGCCCGGGCCGCCTATGAGTACGCGCTGGGCTACGCCAAGGAGCGGTCCCAGTTCGGCCGGCCGATCATCTCCAACCAGGCGATCGCGTTCACCCTGGCCGACATGAAGATGGAGCTTGACGCCGCCCGGCTGCTCGTCTGGCGCGCCGCCTGGATGGGGCGCACCGGCAAGGATTTCAACGCCGCCGAGGGCTCGATGAGCAAGCTCAAGGCGGGTGAGGTGGCGGTCTGGGCCACCGAGCGGGCGATCCAGATCCTGGGCGGCAATGGCTACACCCGGGAGTTCCCGGTGGAGCGCATGCACCGGGACGCCAAGATCTACACCATCTTTGAAGGGACGTCAGAGATCCAGCGGCTGGTGATCAGCCGGGCGATCTCCGGGATGCAGATCCGGTAGCGGCTAACGCCGGCCGCCGCCCAGGAACGAGTCCACAAACTCGGGGCTGGCGGACAGTTCGTCGGGGGTGCCCTCCATGGCCAGCCGTCCGCCGCCGAGCACGTAGGTCCGGTCGGAGATCTCCAGCACCGCCCGGGCCCGCTGCTCCACCACCAGAACCGACGCGCCGGTGGCCGCCAGCTGACGGACATGCTCCTGCAGGACCGTGTGGGCGATGGCCGGGGCGAGGTTGGCGGTCGGCTCGTCGAGCACCACCAGGGCCGGCGCCAGCATGAGGGCGCGGCCCATGGCGAGCATCTTGCGTTCGCCGCCGCTCAGCTTTCCGGCTCGGCGCTCGGCCATCCCACTCAGCCGGGGAAAGACCGACATCACGTGGTCGATGCGCGGCTGAACCTCGCGTCGCTTGAGGAGATAGCCGCCCATCTCCAGGTTCTCCCGGACGGTCAGCGGCGGGAACACGTCGTCGATCTGGGGGACGTACCCCACGCCGATCCGGGCGATCTCCTCCGACGCCGCGCCGGTGACATTGCGGTCGCCGATGAAGACGCGGCCAGACAGCGCCTCCACCACGCCGACGATCGCTTTGAGCAGCGTGCTCTTCCCCGATCCGTTGGGGCCGACGACGGACACGATCTCGCCGGGCGACACCGAAATGGAGACGCCGTGGACGACCGGGCTGCGGTTGTACCCGGCGCTCAGCGCCTCGGTGCGGAGGGCAACCCCCTGCACCCGCTCCTCCAGCAGAGCGTCGGCGCTGACCGGTTCAACCGACAAGGTAGGCCTCCACCACTTCCTCCTTGGTCCGCAGCGCTGCCATGGTGCCCTCGGCGAGCACGCGGCCATCGGCTAGGACGACCACCGGGTCGCAGAACTCATCCATGATCGAGAGCTCGTGCTCGACCATGATCACCGTCGTGCCCTCCTCACACAACCGGACCAGCTGCATGCCCAGCTCATGGGCCAGCCGGGGATGGACACCGGCCATCGGCTCGTCCAGGAGCAATACGTCCGGGTCGGCCATGAGCGCGCGCATGATTTCGACCAGGCGCCGCTGGCCGCCGCTCAGGTCGCCGGCATAGCGATCGGCGAGCGCCAGTAGGCCGAACCGTTCCAGCATGTCCTCGGCCCGTTCGACGGAGGCGCGCTCCTGGGCGCTCCAGTACCGGCGTCCGAGAAGTGCTCCCCGGAACGTCTCGCCCCGCTGGCCCGGCACCGCCGTCATCAGGTTCTCCAGCACGGTGAGCCGCTTGAACTCGCTGGCCAGCTGGAAGGTCCGCACCAACCCGAGGCGAGCCCGCCGGTAGGCGGGGAGGTCGGTCACGTCGTCGCCCTTGAAGAACACCTGACCGCTGGTCGCCGGCAGGGTTCCGGCCAGCATCGCCAGAACCGTCGACTTGCCGGCCCCGTTGGGGCCGATGATCCCGGTCAGCCGCCCGCGGTGGAATGCCACCGAGACCCGGTCCACGGCCGGCACGCCGTTGAAGGTCCGGACCAGGTCACGGCACTCCAGGATCACCTCCGAGGAGGGGTGAGCGTCGACGGCGCCCCCGGCGATGCGCGGGCCCGTGGCGACCGGCGACACCGCCTCAGGGGCCGTCGTCTCGGCCGGCAGCGGACGCGTGGACAGCTTGCGCCGTCGTTCCGGGAGGATTCCCTGGGGACGGAACCAGAGGAACAACAGGATCAGGCCGCCGATCACCACCCACTGGAGTGCGGGAATGAGGTTCGGGTTGCCGCTGACGGGCGGGATGTAGCGCGTGGCCTCCTCAAATGCCACCGGCACCAGGATGGCCCCCAGGATCGCCCCCCGGTGGTTGCCCAGGCCGCCGATGATCACCGCGGCGAACAGGACGACGGTCTCGGCGTAGCCCCACGCCTGCGGATCCCACAGGTTGATGAAGCCGACGAGGACCGCTCCGGACAGCCCGGCGATGGCTCCGCCGATGACCAACGACGACGTGCGCAGCGACCGCAGGTTCTTGCCCAGCGAGTCGGCGACCAGGTCGTTGTCCCGGACGGCACGCTGGGTGCGGCCGAACGGCGAGTTGGTGATCCGCTGGCAGAACCAATAGATGGCCAGGGCCAGCAGCAGGGCGGCGATCCCGTAGCCCCACTGGAACGACGCTGACTGCGGGTTGAAGTGGCTCTGCAGCGGTGACGGCACCAGCGACAGTCCGGCCGCGCCGTTGAACAGCGGCACGTAGTTGTTGACCAGCAGGTTGAACATGACCGCGGTGACGAGCAGGCCGACCGCGGCAAAGTCGCCGCGCAGCCGCCGTCCCACGATCGCCGAGAAGGGGATCGCCAGCAGGCCGCCGACGATCGCGGCGCCGATCCAGGGCAACGGGAATGGGAGGTTCCAGCCGAGCACGTAGTGCTGGAACCCCCCGTTGGCGGCGGAGGAGGGCAGGGACAGCACGCCGGCGGTGTAGGCGCCGGCGGCCTGGAAGATGATGAAGCCGAAGTTGGTGACCCCGCCGATGCCGAATTGCTGGCTCAGGCCCAGGCAGGCGATGGCGTCGACGCCGGCATAGACGAGGATGTTGGTGATGTAGTAGACCACCGGTGATCAGGTCCTCCCGCCTCAACCGGCGCGCCCAGCAGCCCGGTGGGCCGGACGGCGAGCATGGCCAGCAGGATGAGAAACGCGACCACGTCCTTGTAGTCGGAGACGATAACCGCCGCGCTCATCTCGGTGGCGAGGCCGATGACCAGCGCGCCGAGCATCGCCCCGTAGGGCTGGCCCGGACCGCCCAGGAACACGGCGGCCAGGATCAGGACCAGGAACAGGTCGGTGCTCGTGGCTCCGAACGTTCCAGAGTTCATGGCGAACGTCACCCCGGCGAGCCCGCACAGGGCCCCACTGATCAGCCAGGTGAGCATGACCACCCGGCGGGTCCGGATCCCGCAGTTGCGGGCCAGGTTGGGGTTGGCCGCGGTGGCCCGCATCGCCTTGCCCAGCTTTGAGTAGCGGATGAGCGCATGGATGAGCACCATCACCACCAGGCTGAGCGCGATGATGACCAGCTGGACGACGGTCAGCTCAATCGATCCGACCTTGACCGTCGCCCCCTGGCTCATGTTGTAGGACACGTTGGTGGCGCCGGCCAGCGCCTGAGTGCCGAATTCCAGGATCAGCGTCATCCCCAGGGAGACGATGACCATGGCGATCGGCGAGCTGCCCCGGCGCTGGAACGGCGTGTACACCACAGTGTTGAGAAACACCGACAGCAGGGCCCCGGCGGCGATTCCCGCCAGGGCCGAGATCCACACGCTGACGCCGGCGTTGTTGACGGCGTAGGCCGCGTACATCGACACCGTCATCACCGCCGCATAGGCGAGGTTGAGGATGTTGGTGACCGCGAACTGGAGCGTGAATCCCACCGCCGCCAGGGCGAGCACGGCCGCGCTGACGAGGCCGAACCCGAACGAGGTGACGAGCAGGCTGCCGGTGAACGAGCATTCCGGTGCCCAGAGGCCCAGCGCCCGTAGCTCGGCTCACCGGGATATTGCCGGCGACGTTGACGGCGCCGTCGGTGAGTAGGGTCGGTCTGGAACAGGCCGGCCGAGTCATGGTAGGCGTCGAAGCTGGTCGGGCCGCCCGGACCCTCGTACCGGATCGCTTGCCCGCCTTGAGCGCGGCCGCCCCGTCGGCGAACGAATGGACGACCACGGCGCCGGGAACGCCGTTGCCGATCTTGATGATGTACGGCGTGTAACGCCGACGGGGAGGTGCTGTTGGCCGCGGTCATGGCCAGAGCGGCCAGGTTGATTCCGTCGTAGAGGTGAACCGCTCCCGGGGCGGTCAGGTAGGTGGAGAAGTCGCCGGTGCTGCCGACCTTGCCCTTCTCGGCGTAATCGCCTTGGAGAACGCCTGGAACGCGGGGCCGCTCGTCTCGGTGACCAGGTTGTCGGCGACGAAGCTGGAGGCCAGCGTGCTGGCGCCGACGGCGGCCGCGACCGACTTGTACCAGTCCGGCGAGATCGTCGCCGAGGTGCCGATGACCGGGATCGGCTTGCCGCCGTTCAGCTGCTTGACCTCGGACATGAAGGAGGCCTCGGTCGGGCCCAGGGCCTCGGTCATGATCGCGTCCGGATGGGCGTTGACGATCGCCGCCGCCTCGGTCCGGAAAGTGGTGGCGTTGAGGTCCAGGGTCTGGTTGGCCACCATCGTCATGCCGGCCTTCTTGAGCGCGGCAATCGCCGGCGCCACAAACGTCTGCGAGCCGATGTCGTTGCCGAAGGCGAGCGCGACCCGCTTGTAGCCCTTCTTCTGAGCGATGGCCACCATCGCATAGGACTCCGACAGGTCCGGCGGGACGAGGCGGTAGAAGTACGGGAACTTGACATGGTCGAACTCCGACTGGCCGGTCATGCAGAACGACACGGTCTTGTTGGCGCCGAAGATCGGGACGACGGAGGCGGCCTCGTCTGAGGTGCAGCCGATGACGAGCGCGGGTCGACCCCGAGGCATACATCTGATGGACGGCGGGCACGGCGTCGGCCGGGTCGCCGCGGGTGTCGACCGACTTGCAGCTAGCCGGTGGCCCATGACCCCGCCGGCCGAGTTGATGGCACTGGTGGCGGCGTCACATGACACCAGATAGGTCGGTCCGAGAGCCGCGTCCGTGCCGGTGAAGGGCGCGACGTCGGCGACGGTCAGATTCGACCCAGACGCCGACCCGGACTCGGAGCCGGACCTGACGCGCCTCCGGCCGCCGACGAGCTCGATGAGCTGGCGTCGAGAGCTGCTCGCAGCCGGCGGCCGCGAGCAGCACGGCGGTGACCACCGCCGGCACCAATATCCGGCGGAGCTCGTGTTTCGGTCCCGACGCCCATGATCTCCTCTCCTCATGGAATCCGGTCTTGTCAGAGCGTGGCTTTGTCCTTGACCGGCGGGATCCCACGGCCAGTCGGCGTGATCGCCGCCCTCCTCCACCACCCGGTTGGCGATCCGGCCCACCCCTTCGACGCTGACCTCCAGAAGATCGCCCGGCGTCAGCCATACCGGGGGGGTGCGGGCGAACCCGACACCGCCGGGGGTCCCGGTGGCGATCACGTCACCCGGGTGGAGCGTGGTGAACGACGAGACGAACTCGATGCACCGCGGGATGTCGAAGATCATCTGGGCCGTGCTCGCCGACTGCATGACCTCGCCGTTGAGCGTGGTCGTCAGCTGCACGTCGGTGGCGTCAAGCTCATCGGTGGTGACGATCTCCGGGCCGATCGGCATCGTGGCGTCGAAGTTCTTGCCCGCCGTCCATTGCGAACCGGCCCGCTGCCACTCCCGCGCGGATCCATCCATCAGGATCGTGTAGCCGACGATGGCCTCCAGCGCTCCTCGGCGCGGATGTAGCGACCACCCCGGCCGACCACCAGCGCCAGCTCGCCCTCGAAGTCGAACCGCGAGGTGAGCGTCGGCTTCACCAGGTCGCCGAAGGGCGCGCACACCGACTCCGCGCCGCGCACAAACACCTCGGGCCACGTCGTCGGCGGCCGGCCGCCCTCCAGGGCATGCTCCAGGTAGTTGACGCCGAAGCAGAGGACGCGGCGGGGCGAGGGCACCGCCGGGCCGTACTCGGCCTCGGTCGACCTCGCGGCCGCTCTGCCCGGCGGCATCGCGGCACCAGCTCCAGGACCTCCGGGCCGCCGGCGAGCACGGCATTCAGGTCACAAGCCGGTCGTCCCCGGTCGCCTCGGCCACGTCGACGTAGCCGGTGGAACCGCGGACATGCAGGCGCGGTCCTCCGTCCCCTATTACGGTGGCAAGTCGCACAGCTGTAGAACCCCTCTCCTCGGGAGCACGGTCGCGTCGGACCAACTTGGGTTCGATGTGTCGGATTGGTCGCAACGTACACCCGCCTGCTTTTGAAGTCAATGCCTGAGCGTTAAGAGACGGTTGTGAGTTCCGAACGGTCAGATTGGTTGGCGAATTCGTCCGCGTCCTGTTTAATGGCCGTGGGGTAGATGGCGGTCTCATCTTCACCATCACCAGCACAGCCCAACCGCCGGCCTACGGCCGGGACCTGGCCCAGCGCATCCTGGCTGCTGCTGCAGCGACCCGGGGTACGCGCCGGCCGGGCGCCTGCCGACCGAGCGCAGCCTGGCGAATGAGTTTGGGGTGACCCGGACCGCCGTGCGTCACGCGCTGGCGGTGCTGGAAGCCGAGGGGCGGATCTCCCGCGAGGTCGGCCGGGGGACGTTCCTGCGGCCCGCCTCCGACGGGAGCGCGCGGCCGGCGGGGACCGGCGACCGGGTCACCGAGGTCGGCCCGGCCGACGTCATGGCCGCCCGGAGGTTGGTTGAGCCCCAGGTGCTGCCGCTCGTCGTCTCCTGGGCGACCACAGCGTGATTTTGAGGAGATGCGCCGATGCGTGGCCGGGGGCGCCGCCGCCGAGAGCTATGACGAGTTTGAGGTCTGGGACTTCGCGCTGCACCACGCGATCGTGGCCGCCAGCCGCAACCAGTTGCTCCTGGCCATGTACGGCGTCATCGAGACGGCGCGGCGGGGCGAGATCTGGGGCAACCTCAAGCGCCGCCATGACACCCGTGAGCGGCGGGCCACCTACCAGGCCGAGCACGAGGAGCTCGTCGAGGCGCTCTGCGCCCGGGAGCTCGACCACGCGCTCCAGGTGATGGAGTCCCACCTGGCCCGCGTCCAGGCCAACCTGCTCGCCGCGCCCCGGGGGCCGAGGGAGGGCTAGCCCGCGCCGGCGCCCGCGGCGGCGGCCGTCCGCTCCGCGCCATCGCGGCCCAGCGCGGTCAGCCGGTCCACCAGCAGATCCCGCCACACCGCGTCGGCGGCCAGCTCGGCCGGGAAGATCTCCTCCATGGCCAACAGCCGGTCGACGACGTCGGCCGGGGCGACCGCCTCCCCGCCCAGCCGCGCGCCGATGGCGTCCGCCAGGGGGTCGTCGAGGGCCAGCGCCCCGCCGGCATCGGTACGGCGGGCGCTGACGAAGCGCATCCAGGCGGCCACGGCCAGCGCCGCCAGCGCCGGCTCGGCGCCGGCCCGGCGTCGGTCCAGCGCCGTCCCCAGCAGACGCGGGCGGAGCTTCTGGCTGCCGTCGGAGGCGACCTGGAGTGTCCGGTAGCGCAGCGCCGGGTTGGCAAACCGGGTCAGTACGGAATCCGCATAGCCGGCCAGGTCAACGCCTTCCGGGACGGTCAGTGTGGGCGCGGCGTCCACGGCCATCAGGGCTCGCGCCACCGGGCCAAACGGCCCCAGCGTCTCGGCCACCGACTCATAGCCGGCGAGCGCCCCCAGGTAGGCGAGCATCGAATGGCTGCCGTTGAGCAGCCGCAGCTTGATCTGCTCATAGGGCGCCACATCGACCGTGAGCTCGGCTCCGGCGCGCTCCCAGGCGGGGCGCGGACCGGCGAAGGCATCCTCGATCACCCACTGGGCAAACGGCTCCGTGACCACCGCGCCCTCATCGATCAGGTCCAGCGCGGCGGCGGCCGCGGCCCGGTCGGTGGGCGTGGTGGCCGGGACGATCCGGTCCACCATCGTCGTCGGGAAGCGGACGTGGTCGGCGATCCAGTCCCTGAGCTCGCCGTCGCCGACGAAGTCGCCGACCAGCCCGGCCAGGATCCGACCGTTGCCGGGGAGGTTGTCGCAGGAGACGATCGTCAGCGGGGCGCCGCTGTCGCGGCGGCGCCGGCGGCAGGCCGCCGCCAGCTGGCCGACCACCGTCCGGGTGCCGCCGTCGGCGCGATCGGCGGCGATCGCCGGGTCGTCGTCCCGCAGCCGCCCGGTGGCCGGGTCATGGCGGTAGCCCTTTTCGGTGACCGTGAGCGTGACCACCGACGTGGTGGGGGCGGCGATGCGCTCCAGCACCGCCTCGGGGTCGGCGCCGGCCCACAGCAGCTCCCGCACGGCGCCCACCACCCGGGTTGATCCGGCCGCCCCGTCCCGGGCGGTGACCGAGTACAGGCCGTCCTGGGGACCCAACTGGTCCACGACGCCGGGGGAGCGCTGGCTGACGCCGCAGATCCCCCAGCCGCCGCCCGCGGCGGCGATGGCGTCCTCGGTGAACACCGCCTGATGGGCGCGGTGAAAGGCGCCGATTCCCAGGTGCACGATCCCCACCGGCAGCGCGGCGGGATCGACCCGCGGGCCGACCTCCGGGGCCAAGCCCGGGAGGGTGTCAAGACTCAGCCGCCGCGTTGCTGATCCGGGGGATTGAACCGGACGGACTCCCCGGCCACCGCCTCCCGCGGCACCGAGCGGCGGGCCAGCAGCCAGTAGATCCCGCCGCCGAACAGGGCGCCCATGAACACGCTGAAGTCAGCGCCGGCGCTGGCTGAGGCCAGCGGCCCTTGCCACACCGTGGTGTCCAGCCAGGAGGCGGCGGCGCCCATGCCGATGAGCTGGGCGACCAGTCCCGGGACGTGAACCCCGCCGTGGCGCCAGTACAGGCCGGGCCGGGCGCTCAGCAGGGCGCGCGAGTCATAGCGGCCCCGCCGGAGCATCCAGTCGGTCAGGTAGATCGCCACCCAGGGGGCGATCCAGATGATCATGAAGAGGAGAAAGTCGGTGATGAACGTGTTGAACGATGCCGAGAACACGGTCACCGCGGTGAGCGCGCCGGCCACCACCGTGTCGATCAGGACGGTCTGCCAGCGGCGAATGGCGGGGATGATGGCCTGCAGGGTGAGACCCGACGAGTACAGGTCGACGCTGTTGATGGAGAACAGCTGGACGAGCACGAAGATCAGGTAGGGAACGAGAAACCAGCCCGGGAAGGCGTGGGGGAGGCCCGAGATCGGATCGGTGGCTGAGCTCACGGTGGTGGCCACGGCCGCGCCGAGCAGGCTGAGCAGGGTGGAGGCGACGTAGCCCCCAACCGCCACCGCCCACACGATCCGCCGCCGGCTCGTCGCCGCCGGTAGGTACCGGGAATAGTCGCTGGCGTTCATCACCCAGCCGTAGCCCCCGGCGGACAGGATCAGCGCCAGGGCCACCATCATCGTCTCCCAGCCGGCGTCGCTGCCCGCGCCCAGGTGGGCCTTGGGGAGGGTGAGGATGGCCAGGAGCACGAACAGGATCACGAACGGCACCACCAGCAGCCGCAGGACCCGGAGCATCGTCCCGTGGCCGAGCAGCGGGAGGACGAGCTGGATCAGCGCGGCGGCGACGATCAGCCCCACCTTGAGACCGGTGGAGGCCCCCACCCCCGCCTTGGAGGCCAGGGCCAGGCCGGCCAGGACGACCAGGGCCAGCCCCTCGGTCTCATAGCCGACCTGGGTGACCCAGTTGAACGCCGCCACCAGCCGGGCGCCGCGCGGCCCGAACGGGGCCCGGGTGATGGTGAACACCGTCGTCCCCGCCGCCGGTCCCTGGAGGCTGCCCAGGCCGGTGATCAGGTAGGAGAGGTTGCCGACGACGATGACCAGGGCGGCCTGCCAGAAGGACAGGCCGAATGAGATGACCAGCGCGCCGTAGACGACGTACTCCACGTTGAACAGCGCTCCCGCCCACATCCACAGGAGGTCGATCGGGCGCCCCCGGCGCTCGCCTGGGGGGATGTAGTCGATTCCGCGGGTCTCGAAGGCCGGCTCGTCCTCCACGGGGCCGCCGGGCAGTCCCGGGGGCTCTTTCAGTGCGGTATCGGTCACGGACATCGGCCTACCCGGCGGCCATTGTGCGTGAACCACCGGATACCGGCCATGGCCGGTTGGCCAAACCGATCACGCCACCTGCACGGGCACGTAGGCGAACCGGTCGACGTCGACCAGCCCGCCGTCGGTGAGCCGGAGCTCAGGGATGACCGAGAGGGCGATGAACGACAGCTGCATGAACGGCTCCTCCACGCCCACCCCCAGCCGCTGGCGGGCCACCTGGCCGAGCGCGTCGGCCTGGGCGGCCACTTCGGCCGCCTCCCGATCGCTCATCAGCCCGGCCAGCGGGAGCGGAAGCTCGGCGAGGACACGGCCGGCCAGCACGGCCACCTGCCCGCCGCCAAGCTCGGCCAGGCGGGCCACCGCCGCCGCCATGTCCGTCCCGTCGGCCCCCACCACCACCACGTTGTGGGCGTCGTGGGCGACGGTGGAGGCGATCGCCCCCCGGGCCAGGCCAAATCCGGTGACGAATCCGCGGCCGATCCGGCCGGTGCCGCGGTGGCGCTCCACCACCGCGGCGTGGGCCAGGTCAGCGCCGGCGGATCCGACCACCAGCTGACGATGCCGGGTGGTCAGGCTGTGGCTCTCCACGCCGACGGCGCGGACCCGGGTTCCGGCGGCGGCGGTCAGTACGAGGTCCGCAGCCGTGGGCAGCCGGCCGATCCGGACCGTGTCGCGCAGCAGCTCAGGCACGGGGGCCTCCGGCACCGCCCCCGGCACCAGCCGCTGGTCATGGGCGACGAGCCGGCCCCGCTGCCAGACCCGGGCGGGGATCCATGAGCCCAGGCGGGCGAAGGCCAGGATGTCGGCCTGGTGGCCCGGTCCCAGGCTGCCCAGGTGGGCGAAGCCGTGGTAGCGCGCCGGGTTGGTGCTGGCCAGCAGGATGGCGTCGATCTCCGAGATCCCGGCGGCCACGGCCACCCTGGCGCAATCGTTGACATGGCCGAGGCGCCGGAGCGTGTCCGGCTCGCGGTCATCGGTGCAGAACGCGGCCAGGTCGGTGCCGTGGGCGGTGATGCTCGGCGCCAGATCGGCCAGGTTCTGGCTGGCGGATCCCTGGCGCAGGAACACCCACAGCCCCTTGCGCCGCTTCTCCAGCGCCTCGGTCAGGCGGGTGCTCTCATGGTCGGATTCCACCCCGGCGGCGATGTAGGCGTCCAGCCGCCGGCCAGACACTCCGGGGATGTGACCGTCGACCCGGCGCGGGCCGGCGGCGCCGATCCGCTCGCGCATCTCCTCATCGCCGGCAATCACCCCCGGGAAGTTCATGACCTCGGCCACGCCGTGGGCCCCGTGGCGGGCAATCAGACTGCGAATGTCAGCGGCGTCGAGCGTGGCTCCGGAGGTCTCAAACGGGGAGGCGGGCACACAGCTGGAGGCGTAGACGGCAAACGTGAACGGCAGCGGCTGCGCGGCCGCCATCAGGGCGATGATCCCGTCCACCCCCAGCACGTTGGCCAGCTCATGGGGGTCGGCGGCCACGGCGGTGGTGCCCTGGGGCAGCACGGTTCTCACAAACTCGTCGATCCACAGCTTGGTCGACTCCAGGTGCATGTGGGCGTCGACGAAGCCCGGAGTCAATGCCGCCCCGTCGACCTCCACCACCTCCCGGGCGGCGCGCTCTCCCCATCCGGCGATCACGCCGTCGGCGATGGCCAGGGAGGTGTCGACGAACTCCCGGGTGGCGTCGCTGAACACCCGGCCGCCGGTGATGAGCAGGTCGGCGGGCTCCTCGCCACGGGCCACGGCCAGGACGCGCGGGCTGGCCGGAGGTCGTGCCATAGGCGGCGAACCATCCCACAACCGACGGCGCGGCATCGATCGCAGCCAGCCGGAATAATGCCTGGCCGTGGGTCTCCGGCTGCGTCGATCGGTAGCGGTGGTCGGCGCGCTGGTGGCATGGGCGGCCGTCTGGGCGGCACCTGCGCCCGCTTCCGTCCTGCGCGTGTCGGTGGGCTCGGCGCCGGTCGGCCGGCCGATCCCCTCCAACTTTCTCGGCCTGGCGCTGGAGTACAACACCGTTACCCAGCTGGCCGGCGCCACGCCGGCCACCGTCGACCCGGTGTTCGCCCAGCTGCTGCGCAACCTGGATCCCACCGGCCATCCGGTGATCCGGGTCGGCGGCCAGAGCACCGATCGCACCTGGTGGCCGGTGCCGGGCATGGCCCATCCCTACGGGGTGACCTACAACCTGTGGCCCGGGTGGACGGCGGCCGCGCGCAGCCTGGCCCAGGCCACCGACGCCAAGCTCATCCTCGGTATCAACCTGGAGGCCAACCGGACGCGGATCTCCCAGCGGGAGGCGTCTGCGCTGGTGGCGGGCGTCGGCCGGAGCCGCATCGCCGCGCTGGAGATCGGAAACGAGCCAGACCTGTACACACTCGTCCCCTGGTACAAGATCGTCCGCGGCCGGCCGAGCCCGTGGTACCTGCGTACCGGAACCCCCGTCTACGCCCGGCGGCCGAGCTACGGCCCGCAGGCGTTCGCCCAGGAGTTCGCCCGGACGGCCAGGGTGATCCCCCGGCTCCCGGTGGCCGGGCCGGAGACCGGCAACGGCCCGTGGATGAGCGTCTTCAGCGGCCTGGTCGGTCCCGCCTCCCGGGTCCGGATGCTGACGTCGCACGCCTATGGCCTCAACCAGTGCATCACCGATCCGGCCTCGCCCCAGTATCCGTCGGTCCCCAACCTGCTCAACCCGGTCAACTCCCGGGACCTGGCGGTCGGCCTCGGGCCGTACATCGCGCTGGCCCACCGGTACGGAGGCACCTTCCGCGTCGACGAGATGGGGTCGATCAGCTGCAACGGGCGCCTCGGCGTCAGCAACACGTTCGCCTCGGCGCTGTGGCTGGCCGACTCGCTGTTCGCCCTCGCCTCCCAGGGGATCGACGGGGTCAACCTGCACACGTATCCGAACTCGGCCAACGGACTGTTTGACTTCACGCGCTCCCACGGCCGGTGGCAGGGCAGCGTCCACCCGCTCTACTACGGCGCGCTCCTGTTCGCTCAGGCGGCGCCCGGTGGCTCCCGCCTGCTGAAGATCAGTTCCGGCGCCCAGAACCAGCTCCGCACGTGGGCCACCCTGGGCACCGATCACCGGATCCGCGTCCTGCTGGTCAACGCCGGCCTGCGCAGCGCCGCCGTGGCTCAGGTGCGGGTGCCCGGCGGCGCCGGCGCGGCCGCGGTGGAGCGGCTCCAGGCACCCAGCGTCTACGCCACCGGCGGCGTCACCTGGGGGGGAACCGGTTTTGGCGCGGACACGGCCACCGGGATCCTGCCCGTCCCCACGGCGCAGGCGGTCACGGCGCGGGCCGGGAGCTACGGTGTGACGCTGCCCGCGGGCAGCGCGGCGCTGCTGACGATTCCTCACCGGTGAGGGGGGTTCATTTCCGTCCTTGCGGCTTGACGGCCCGGCCGCCGGGAGTACCGTGAAGGTGGTGCTGAGCGCGGCGGTCCAGTTCGGCGGAGTGCGGTTTCATCCCGGTCAGGTGAACCTGATCGCGCCCCTGATCCTGGCGGCCTTTGTCATCTGCATCGGGGCTCTGATGGTGCCGCTGCTCGGCCTCGCGCTCTCCAGCTGCCGGGACGGTCTGCGGGCCCGGCGCGGCCAGCGGCGGCGACGGCGGGCGGCGGCCGAGGCGGAGATGCGCGCCCGGGCGATGATGAGCGAGCTGTGCCCCCACGGCTGGCGAGCCCAGATCACGGTCCTCACCGACGGGGAGGAGCACGAGGGGGGCGAGCAGGGCGGCGTGGCCCTGCAGTGGACCGAGCTCCAGGACGAGAGCGGCCGGCCCGCGGTGATGCGCCGGGTGTGGGCGCCGACCATCTCCGAGGCGCTGGAGGCGATGGTCGCCGATCGCCGCACCGACGAGACCCTGGAGCGGATTGAGCAGGGGGCGGTCTCCGACGGCGCCCTCTGGCCTGACACCTGATGGGTCTCCACTGGACCGCACGCCGAGCCCCGGTCTGAAAGGGTCTGGCCCGGGTAGCCGACCCGGACCTTCATGCACCAGGTAGAGATCGTCATCGCCCTGTTGGCGGCCATCGCCGTGCTGGCCGCGATCGCCGAGCGCGCGGGATTGCCCCATGCCGCCGTGCTGGTGCTCGGCGGGCTGGTGCTGGGGCTGATCCCGGGCGTGCCGGAGGTCCACCTCAACCCCCAGCTCGTCCTGCTCGGGCTGCTGCCGCCCCTGGTGTTCGCCGCCGCCTTTCAGGCGGCCAGCTACGACCTGCGGGCCAACCTGGGCCACATCCTCACGCTGGCCACGGTGCTGGTCCTGCTCACCGTGGTGGCGGTGGCGGCGGTGGGTCATGCCATGGCCGGCCTTCCCTGGGTGAGTGCCCTGGTGCTGGGGGCCCTGAGCGCTCCCACCGACCCGGTGTCGGCGAGTGCGGTGATGCGCGGCGTGGGGGCGCCGGAGCGAATCGTGGCCATCCTGGAGGGCGAGTCGCTGATCAACGACGGCACCGGGCTGGCCCTGTTTCAGGTGGGGACAGCGGCCGCCGCCGGCGGCATCTCACTCGGCGGCGGGGTGCTGAAGTTTGTGGAGATCTCGGTCGGCGGTTGCGCCGTGGGGCTGGTGGCGGGCTGGCTGCTGGTGTGGCTGCGCCGGCGGTTGGACGAGCCCTCGCTGGAGATCGTCCTCGGCCTGCTGGCGGCGTTCGGCGCCTACGTGGCCGCCTACGGCATCGGCTGGTCCGGGGTGCTGGCGGCGGTGACCGCCGGGCTGTACGCCGGCAGCCAGGCGGAGGAGATCAGCTCCCCCGGGACCCGGTTGAACACGGAGCCGTTCTGGAATGCGCTCACGTTCGTGCTGGAGTCGGTGCTGTTCCTCCTCATCGGGTTGGAGCTGCCCTCCATCGTCTCCGGGCTGGGCGGCAACCTGGGGACGGGGATCGCCGAGGGCGCGGTGCTGGTGGTGGTGGCGCTGGGGGTCCGGGCCGCCTGGATGGGCGCGCTGTGGCTGGGCCAGTCCCTGGTGGACGGCCGCCGGCGCTCCGACCCGCTGTCCGGACGGGAGCTGACCGTGCTCGGCTTCAGCGGGATGCGCGGCGCCCTCTCGCTGGCCGGCGCGCTCTCGATCCCGCTGGTCGTCGCCCACCACGCCTTCGCGGGCCGGGACCAGATCATCTTCTTCGTGTATGTGATCGTGATCGGCACCCTGGTGCCGCCGAGCCTCACGCTGGAGGCCCTGGTGCGGCGCCTGGGCCTGGCGGCCGGGGATCGGATGCTGCGCCAGGAGGTGGAGGCCCGGGAGCAGATCGTCCATGCGGGGCTGGCTCGCCTCAACGAGCTGGCCCAGGAAGGTGACGTCTCCGAGGCGACTCTGGAGCGGCTGCGCGCCCTCCTGGACCTGCGCCTGGAACGTCTGGAAGCCCGCCGCCAGCGCCTGGGGGACGCCTCGCCGGAGGCGTCCGATCTGGACCAGACGGTGGCCCGCCTGCGGCGTGAGGTCATCTCCGCCGAGCGCGAGGCCCTGGCCGAGCTGCGCCGGCAGCGCCGGGTGCCCACGCGGGTGCTCGGCCAGATCCAACGCGACATCGACCTGGACGAGATCCGGATGGGGCACTGATGGCCGCGGCGGAGCGGCCCGACCCGGTCGCCCCGGCCCGGATCACCCGGGGCCACCCCCGGAAAACAGCTCCCGGCCGGCCAGCGCGGCGCCCTCCGCCAGCGCCCGCAGCTTGGCCCAGGCCAGCTGGGGGTGAACCCGGCCGCCCAGCCCGCAGTCGGTGCTCGCCACCACGTTCTCCGGGCCCACGGCGTCGGCGAACCGCCGGATGCGCTCGGCCACCAGCTCCGGATGCTCCACCACGTTGGTGGAGTGGCTGACGATCCCCGGCAGGATGACCTTGCCCTCGGGCAGGCGCGCGTCCTGCCAGAGCCGCCACTCGTGCTCATGGCGGGCGTTGGCGGCCTCAAATGAGTAGGCGCCGGCGTCGACGGCGAGCATCAGGTCGACGATGTCCCGCATCGGGATGTCGGTGGTATGGGGGCCGTGCCAGCTGCCCCAGCACAGGTGAAAGCGAATCCGCTCCGCCGGCAGGCCCCGGATGGCGTGGTTGAGCGCCTCCACCCGGACCCGGGTGAAGCGCCGGTAGTCCGCGACGCTCGGCGCCGGGTTGATCTGGTCCCAGTTCTCAGCGATCGCCGGATCGTCCAGCTGGAGCATCAGACCCGCGTCCAGGATCGCCTGATACTCCTCGCGCATCGCGTCCGCGCAGGCGTAGATGAGCTCCTCGTCATCGGCGTAGTGCTGGTTGCCGACGCGGGCGCAGCTCCCCGGCGCCACCGAGTTGAGATAGCCGGTGGTCACTCCCCGCGCGGCCAGCGCCGCCTGGAAGTTGGCGATATCACGCTGGATGAGCTCGTGGCCCACGTAGGTGATCGGACCGGTGCACATGGGACCGACCGGCGCCCGGTTGGGCAGCGCACAGCCGGAGCTGGGATCCCCGTAGGCCTCGCTGAACTCCTGCCAGTCCCGGCGATCGTTGAAGCTGCCCAGGGCCAGGCTGCCCGCCCGGGGCTGGGCCTGCTGCATGGCCAGCGAGGCGGTGTCGACGAGCTCCAGCCCGCTCAGGCGCGGGAACACGTACGTCCACCAGGCGCCGTAGTCGTAGCGCTGGCCCATGGTGTGGCCGTACTCGCCGTCGTTGACGATGTCGATGCCGACCTCCTGCTGACGGGCCACCACGTCGCCGACCGCGTCGCGCAGCCGGCCGGCAAAGGCGGCCTCGTCGATCTCCTCGCCGTCCCGCAGGGCCCGGTTGAGTTCCACCAGGTCGTCGGGCCGGGGCAGGCTCCCGGCGTGGCTGGTCAGGATCCGCCCATCGGCCATCGCTGTCTCCTCGTACGTCGCGGTCAACGTCTCCCCGGAAACCGGGACACTACGGGAGATGGACATCTACGGCGGCGTGGAGACGGGGGGGACCTGGTGCGTGTGCGCGCTGGGCACGGGACCGGAGGATCTGGTCGCCGAGCAGACGTTTCGCACCGGGGCCCCGGCCGAGACCCTGGAACAGATCGTGGCCTTCTTTGCCGCCGCCGACCACCCCCGCCCGCGGGCCATCGGCATCGGTGCGTTCGGGCCCGTCGACCTCAACCCGGCCTCAGCCACCTGGGGGTATGTCACCACCACGCCGAAGCCCGGTTGGGCCCACACCCCGGTGGCCGGGATGATCCGGGACCGCCTCGGGGTGCCGGTCCGCTTTGACACCGACGTCAACGCCGCCGCGGTGGGGGAGCACCGCTGGGGCGCCGGCCGCGACACGGCCAGCCTGTGCTACCTGACCGTTGGCACGGGCATCGGTGCCGGAATCATCATCGAGGGGCGGCCGGTGCACGGGCTGATCCATCCGGAGCCCGGCCATCTCCGCATACCCCATGACCGGGGTGCGGATCCGTTCGCCGGCTCCTGCCCGGTGCACGGCGACTGCTGGGAGGGCCTGGCCGCCGGCGGGGCCATTGCCGCCCGCTGGGGGAGCCCGGGCCCAGACCTCCCTGACGATCATCCGGCCTGGGCCCTGGAGGCCGAGTATCTCGCCCTGGGCATCCTCAGCATCATCAGCGTCGTCTCGCCGGAGCGGGTCATTGCCGGGGGCGGCGTTCTCCAGCGCCCGGGGCTGCTGGGCGCGGTGCGCCAGCGGCTGCGGACACTGGTCGGCGGCTACCTGGAGACCCCATTGCTGGCCGAGCGGATCGACGAGTACGTGGTCGCCCCGGCGCTCGGCGACCGGTCCGGGGTCCTGGGCGCGATCGCGCTCGCCACCGGCGCCTGATCGATCGCCGGCGACATCGCTTCAGATCCCGGGGTACCGGACCGATAACGCGTCTGATGTCGCGGTCAGACGACTACGTGATGCAGCCGCCGGATGAGACGGCGATGGCCCGGGAGGCCCTCGGCTGGGGGGCACGGCGCCAGGATCGCTGGCTGGAGCGCTGGATCCAGTCCACCGCGGACCTGGCCCGGCTCCAGTACAGCCACCGGATGGTCGACGCCGTCATCGACGAGATCGACGGCCGCGACATCCGCATCGGGGATCGCTGGCTCACCGACTACGCCTCCTGCAACTACCTCGGCCTGGACCTGGACGAGGAGATCATCCAGGCCGTCCCTGACTATCTCGCCCGCTGGGGCACCCATCCGAGCTGGTCACGCCTGCTCGGCAGCCCCCGGCTCTATGAGGAGATTGAGGACCAGCTCACCGAGCTGCTCGGCGCCGAGGACAGCCTGCTGCTGCCGACGATCACCCACATCCACATGTCGGTCATCCCGGTGCTGGCCGGGGGCGGCACCCTGTTCCTGGACCGGCGGGCCCACAAGACGATCTACGACGGCTGTGCCACCGCCGGCGCCCGCGGCGCCGCGGTGAAGCGATTTGGCCACGAGGACCTCGACGAGCTGGAGGCACTGCTCACGGACGGCAGCTGGCGCCGCCCCGGGATGATCTGCATCGACGGGGTCAACAGCATGACCGGCAACGCCCCGGACCTGGCCGCGTTTGCGGCCCTGGCCCGGGAGCACGACGTGCTCCTGTACGTCGATGACGCGCACGGCTTCGGCGTCATCGGCGAACGCTCGCCGGTCGAGCCCTGCGACTACGGAGTGCGCGGCAACAGCGTCGTCTGCCATGTGGGCGAGACCTACGAGAACATGATTCTGGTCGGCGGCTTCTCCAAGGCCTACTCCTCGTTGCTGGCGTTCATCGCCTGTCCGTCGGCGGTCAAGCGCGTGCTCAAGACCGCCGCCTCGCCCTACCTGTACTCCGGCCCGTCCCCGGTGGCTTCGCTGGCCACCACCCTGGAGGGCCTGCGGGTCAACCAGGAGCGCGGCGACGTGCTGCGGGCGCGGCTGCACCGGCTCACCTGGCGGGTGCTGGATCGGCTCGGCGAGCTCGGTATCGCCACCCCCAACCAATCCGGGTTTCCCATCGTCGAGATCCCGCTCGCCGATCCGGACGGCATCGATGCGGTCGGCGATCTTCTGTTTGACCGCGGGATCTACGCCACCATGGCCGCCTATCCGCTCGTCCCCCGGGAGGAGGTTGGCTTCCGTCTTCAGCTCACCGCCGCCAACACCGACGAGCAGATCGACCACCTGTTGGTGGTTTTGGGTGAAGTCGCGGAGCGCTTCAAGCTCCGTGAGGGGTCTGCCGACTAAGGCCGACATGCGGTCTGTTCCGCCATTCGCCGCCCTCCTGGACCGCCGCCGGCTGTGGCTGATCTTCTTTGTGCTGGGGGCGGTGGTGTGCGGGCTGTATGTCCTCATCCCGCCGCTCAAGGGCTCTCCGCTGGTCATCAACGGGCTGGGCCTGTACGGAATCCTGGCCGCGGTGGCCGGCATCCGGATGTACCGCCCGGCCGCCGCCGGCGCCTGGTGGCTGCTGGTGCTGGGGCTGGCTCTGTACTGGGTCGGGGACGTCTACACGTACAGCTTCCGGATCCTGCTCCATCTCACCGTGCCGTTCCCCTCCTGGGGCGACGCGGTCTACCTGGCGATGTACCCAGTGCTGATGGCGGGCATCACCGCACTGGTGCGGCGGCGCAACCGGCGCGCCGACGGCCCGGGCGCCCTGGACGCGCTGATCATGACCCTGGGGCTGGCCCTGCTGTCCGGGATGCTGCTCATTGCGCCCTACATCCACGACCAGACGCTGCCGCTGGATCAGAAGCTCGTCTCCATCGCCTACCCGCTCGGCGACATCATGCTGCTGGCCGCGGGGATCCGTCTGGCCGTGGACGGAGGCAAGCGTCAGCCGGCCTTCTACCTGCTGATCGCCGGCGTCGCCTGCATGCTGGTCACCGACGACGTCTACGGCTGGCTGCAGCTGCACGGCGCGTACAGCCATGATCAGCTGTGGCTCGACGCCGGCTGGATCTTCTTCTACCTGTTCTGGGGGGCGGCGGCGCTGCATCCCTCCATGCGCGAGGTCTCCGAGGTGGAGTCCGAGCGCCAGCCCCGCCTCACCACCCTGCGCCTCTCCCTGCTCGCCGGCGCCACGCTGGTGGCCCCGATGCTGGAGCTGTTCAAGGTCGTCCACATCCGCAACTGGGACCTGGTGTTCGTCGTCGGCTCCTCGCTGTTTCTGTTCGCGCTGGTCATGGCCCGGATGGCCGGCCTGGTCCGCCAGCGGGAGCGCTCGGCCGCCCGGGAGCGGGCGCTGTCGGCCGCCGGCGGGCTGCTGGTGGCCGCCACCGCGCCCCGGGAGATCATGATCGCCACCCTCCAGGCGGTGGCGGATTTCGGCGATGAGACGATTGAGACCCGGATGTGCCGGCTGGGCGGCGATCACGCCTCGGTGGTGTCCATCGACGGGCGGGGTGCGCTGGCCGACTGGGCCATCTCCCCGGAGGTCTCAGCGCTGCTGGAGGACCGCCGCCACGGGATCGTCTCCGCGCTGCCTGAGTACGCCCGCGGCGAGCTGCGCCTGGCCCCCGGGCCCGGCCCGGTGATGAGCCTGGAGCTGCGCCCGGCTAGCCCGGACACGGCCGCGCTGGTGCTGGTCATCTCCGGGGAGCCGGTGGGCGAGGAGGAGACGCGCTACGCGCTGCGCACGCTGGCTCACCAGGTGGCGCTGGCGCTGGGCAGCGCCGAGCTGGCCGAGGAGGTCCATCGCCGGGCGTCCGAGGAGCGGTTCGCCACGCTGGTCCAGAACTCCTCAGACCTGATCACCGTCCTGGCCGCTGACAACACCATCCTGTATCAGAGCCCGTCAATTGAGCGGGTCCTGGGCTACAGCGCCGAGGAGGTCATCGGCCGATCGTTTGAGGACCTCCTGCACCCCGACGAGCAGGGACGGCTGCTGCGCCGGCTCACCGACGGCGCGGCGGCCAGCGGCCGGCCCGAGGTCATTGAGTGCCTGCTGGCCGACCGCCAGGGCAACCTTCGTCACTTCGAGATCCTGCACGCCGACCTGCTCGACGAGCCGGTGGTGGCCGGCATCGTCCTCAACGGCCGCGACGTCTCGGAGCGTAAGAAGTTTGAGGAGCAGCTCCAGCACCAGGCCTTCCACGATCCGGTCACCCACCTGGCCAACCGGGCGCTGTTCAACGAGCGCGTCCGCCATGCGGTGGCCCGTACTCTGCGCGACGGCGTCGGCATGGCGGTGCTGTTCGTCGACCTGGATGACTTCAAGACCGTCAACGACAGCCTCGGCCACGCCGCCGGCGACCGGGTGCTGATGGAGGCGGCGCAGCGGATCTCCGGCAGCGTCCGGGCCGCCGACACCGCCGCCCGGTTCGGCGGCGACGAGTTCGCCATCCTGCTGGAGGATGTCCATGACCTGCAGCACGCCGCCGAGACCGCCGAGCGGGTGCTGGAGGCGCTGAGCCGTCCCATCCAGCTGGATCACAACGACCTCACGGTGCGGGCCAGCCTCGGCATCTCGGTGGCCGAGCCCGGCCGCCCCACCGACGCCGACGAGCTCATCCGCAACGCCGACGCCGCCATGTACATCGCCAAGGCGGACGGCAAGGGCGGCTACCGGATCTTCGAACCGGCGATGCACGAGCAGGTGGTGGCCCGGCTGGAGCTGCGGGCCGACCTGGAGCGGGCCCTGGCGCGCTGCGAGTTTGAGCTGCACTATCAGCCGCTGGTCCGCTTGGAGGACGGGGCGGTCACCGGCGTGGAGGCGCTGCTGCGCTGGCGCCACCCCACCCGGGGCCTGGTGGCGCCCATGGACTTCATCCCATTCGCCGAGGAGAGCGGCCTGATCATCCCCATCGGCCGTTGGGTCCTGCATGAGGGCTGCCGGCAGGCCAAGCAGTTCCGTGAGCATCTGACCGGCGCCGGCGTCGCCCCCACGGTCGGGATCAACCTGTCGGTCAAGCAGCTGTTCGGCTCTGACATCGTGGCCGACGTGTCCGAGGCGCTGGCCGAGGCCGACCTGGAACCGGGGGCGCTGACCCTGGAGATCACCGAGTCGGTGATGATGACCGACACCGAGCTGGCGGTGGCCAAGCTGTCTGAGCTGCGCAACCTGGGCGTGCGGCTGGCCATGGACGACTTCGGCACCGGCTACTCCTCGCTGAGCTATCTCAGCCTGTTCCCGCTGGACGTCCTCAAGATGGACCGGTCCCTGCTGGCCGCCGGCGCCTCACCGGTGACCTCGGGGCTGGCCTCGGCCGTGCTCGGCCTGGGCGAGACCTTCCAGCTGGAAGTGGTGGCCGAGGGGATCGAGTTCCCCGAGCAGTCGCTCACCCTGCGCGAGCTGGGGTGCGAGACCGGCCAGGGCTTCTACTTCGCCCGGCCGATGGACCCCGAGGGCCTGATGGGGTACCTCCGGGAGCGCGCCGGTGAGTCCGGCGACACGGTGCTGCCGGCCGGCGCCTGACGGGGGCGCGGGTGCAGCCCGGATACGAGGGCCTGGACCGGGCGGGCGGACTGGATTTCAGCCGCGTCCGGCTGCTGGCGCCGCTCGCCCACCCCGACTACCGGCTGCTCGCCGGCGGGATGACGGTCTCGCTGCTCGGCGACGGGCTGTTCCTGGTGGCGCTCGCCTGGCAGGTATACGCGCTGTCGGACGCGCCGACCGCGCTGGGGGCGGTGGGGATCGCCATGACCGTGCCGACGATCGGCTGCCTGCTGCTCGGCGGCGCGGTCTCTGACCGCCATGACCGGCGGCGGATCATGCTGGTCGCCGACTGCATCCGCGGCCTGCTGCTGGCCGGCCTGGCCGTACTGGCGGTGGCGGGCGTCCTCACCCTGGCCGAGCTGATAGCGGTCGCCGTCGTCTACGGAGCGGCCACCGCCTTCTTTGACCCCGCCTCGGATGCGATCGTGCCCCTGCTCCTGCCCGCCGATCTGCTCGCCCAGGCCAACTCGCTGGATCAGCTCATCCGTCCCGTGGCCCTGCGCCTGGCCGGGCCCGCGCTGGGCGGGCTGGCGGTGGGGCTGCTCGGGACCGGCGGGGCGTTCGCCGTCGACGCGGGCACGTTTGCCGTGTCGGCGGTGACGCTGCTGCTCATGTCGCCGGTCCGGCGGATGGCCGGGGGGGAGGGGCGCTCGGTGGGCGGCGAGATCGCCGCCGGGCTGCGCTACGTGCGCGGCCAGGCCTGGTTGTGGGCGACGCTGGTCAGCGCCGCCATCGCCTATCTGCTGTTCCTGGGGCCGACCGAGGTGCTGCTCCCGTTCCTGGTCAAAAACCGGCTGCACGCCGGGGCGACCGATCTCGGCCTGATCTTCGGCGCGGGCGGGCTGGGCTCGCTGGCCTGCGCGCTGGCGGTGGGCCAGTTCGGCGTCCCGCGGCGCACGATGACGTTCATCTACGTGGTCTGGACCGGGGCCACCCTGGCCGTCGCCGGCTACGGGCTGGCCTCCGGACTGTGGGGGCTGATGCTGGCCAGCGTCGCCTTCAACACGCTGGAGACCGCCGGGACGATCGCCTGGATCACCGCCAAGCAACGGCATGTCCCGGCGAACCTGCTGGGGCGCGTCTCCAGTCTGGACTGGCTGATCTCGATCGGTCTGCTGCCGCTCTCCTATGCCCTCACCGGCCCGGTGAGCAGCGCCGTGGGCCTGCGGGCCACGCTGGTGGGGGCCGGACTGCTGGGGGCGGCGGTCACGTTCGCGCCCCTGCTGGCGCCCGCGGTCCGGGCGGTCGATGCCGCCCCTGAGGACGGGGCGCTGGAGCCGGCCGCCGCCTGACGGTGTGCGGGAGAGGCCTGTCCACGGCGGCAAAGAAGGGGATCCGGCGGGGGTGCGGTCGCCCGGGAAGGGGGTCTTGGGGGCTCACTTGTCCTATACACAAGTGAGGCCCCAAAACCCGGCCGGCCAGCGGTTCACGCGCCTGACGCCGGTCCGTTCAACGCCGGGGGACGGGGGGCGTGACCGCCGGCGGCTCAGCTGGGGCGCGAGGCGGCGCCCTCGCCCTGGACCCCGGCGAGCATGTCCGGAGCCATCAGCCGGGCGGCGTCGGCGGCCAGGTCGTCCTTCTGGCGCTGGGACTCGCGCTCGGCGGCCACCCGGGCGTGGTAGATGGCCACCTCGCGCTCGATCTGCTCCTCGGACCAGTCGAGCACCTCGGCCATCAGCCGGGCCACCGCCTCGGCGGCCGCCTCACCCCGGTCCCAGCTCTCAATCGAGATCCGGGTGCGCCGGGCGAGCACGTCGTCGACGTGGAGCGCTCCCTCATGGGAGGTGGCGTACAGGGCCTCGACGGCCAGGTAGTCGTCGGCGCCCGGCAGTGGCTCGGCCAGCTCCCGGCGCTGGGCGATCAGCTCCAGGATGTCCGGCGTGAGCGTGCCGAACCGGTTGAGCAGATGCTCTATGCGGGCCACGTGCAGTCCCGAGCGGGCGGCCAGGGAGTAGCGCGCATTCCACATGGCGTGGTAGCCGTCGGCGCCCACCAGCGGGGTGATGTGGGTCACCGACGTCGGGATGTACTGGTTCATCCCGCGGACGGCGGCATCGACCGCGTCCTTGGCCATGACCCGGTAGGTGGTGTACTTGCCGCCGGCCACGGCCACCATCCCGGGCACCGGGACCGCC
The DNA here is from genome assembly GCA_963753235.1 of uncultured Solirubrobacteraceae bacterium. Taxonomy (GTDB): domain Bacteria; phylum Actinomycetota; class Thermoleophilia; order Solirubrobacterales; family Solirubrobacteraceae; genus Palsa-465. The sequence goes on from CAVWBJ010000006.1 coordinate 200,854, forward strand.
ACCGCGTGCTCCCGGGACAGCCGGCTCGTCGTCTCCGATTCGCCGGTGAGGAGCGGACGCAGCCCGGCGAAGACGCCCTGGACGTCGTCATGGCTGAGCGGCTGGGCCAGCACTGCGTTGAGGTGACCGAGCACGTAATCGATGTCGGCCCGGCTGGCGGCCGGGTGAGCCTTGTCCAGCTTCCACTCGGTGTCGGTGGTGCCGATCAGCCAGTGCCGGCCCCAGGGGATGACGAACAGCACGCTGGTCTCGGTGCGAAGGATGAGCCCGGTGTCGAGCTGGAGCCGGTCCCGGGGGACGACCAGGTGAATGCCCTTGGAGGCGGTGACGTGGAACTTGCCGCGCTCGCCGACCATGTGCTGGAGCTCGTCGGTCCACACGCCGGTGGCGTTGATGACCACCCGGGCGGCGACCTCCAGCTCATTGCCGGACAGGTGGTCGCGCACGCGGACGCCGGTCACCCGGCCTGATTCCCGGAGAAAGCCGGTCACCGAGGCCGAGTTGGCCACGGCGGCGCCGAACCGGGACGCGGTCCGGGCGACGCTGAGCGTGTGCCGGGCATCGTCAACCTGGCAGTCGTCGTACTGGATGGCGCCCACCAGGGCATCGTCCTTGAGGGCGGGGGCCAGCCTGAGCGCCGAGCGCTTGGTCAGATGCCGGGCCCGGTGCAGGCCCTGGTGTCCGCCCAGCTCGTCGTACAAAAACATGCCGGAGCCGACGTAGAGCCGCTCCCAGACGCGGTGCTGGAGCGGATACAGGAACGACACGGGATGGACGAGGTGCGGCGCAATCACGTTGAGCAGCAGGCTGCGCTCGCGCAGCGCCTCCCGCACCAGGTGTAACTCCATCTGCTCCAGGTAACGCAGGCCGCCGTGGATGAGCTTGGACGAGCGGCTGGAGGTGCCGGCGGCAAAATCCCGTGCCTCCACCAGCGCAACCGACAGCCCGCGGGTGGCCGCGTCCAGCGCGCAGCCGGCCCCGGTGGCCCCACCGCCGACCACCACCACGTCGAACGTTTCCTCGGCCATCCGCCGGAGCGCCGCCTCGCGCTCGGCCGGACCCAGGCGGCCGTCGTTCATCAGGAGATCAGCAGCGTCCGGGTTTCGCTCCATCGCATCGAGGCTACTAACACCAATGGACCGGTCCGAAACAGGAGGCAGGCCCCATATGGCGACGGTAGAAGCTTCCCGAGGCAGACGCCGCTGGAGCTGGCAGCAGTCCACGCTCGGCGAACTCGTCTCCGAGTTCTTGGGGACGTTCGTGATCATCGCCTTCGGCGACGGCGCGGTGGCCATGGTGGTGGCCGCCCTCAACCAGTCCGGCCGCGGGCCCAAGCCGTTCGTCACCGAGGCTGACTGGCTGATCATCGCCTGGGGCTGGGGGTTTGCGGTGGCCTTCGCGGTCTGGGTGGCCGGCGGCGTCAGCGGGGCGCACCTCAACCCGGCGGTGACGCTGGCGCAGGCGATGCGGCGCGGGTTCCCGTGGCGCAAGGTGGGTCCGTACTGGTTTGCACAGGTCTTCGGCGCGTTCGCGGCGGCCGCGCTCGTCTACTTCAACTACCACGACGCGATCAACTCCTTCCAGTCGGCCAATCACATCGTCAAGGGCCAGATCTCGTCGATTCCGACGTATTCGATCTTTGCCACCTTCCCAGCCAAATACTTCCACTCCTGGGTGGGGCCGTTCTTTGACCAGGTGATCGGCACCGCGTTCCTCGTCGGCTTCATCTGGGCCTGCATCGACGAGTACAACGCGCCGGTGAAGTCGAACATGACGCCGCTGATCGTCGGCTTCATCGTGGTGGCGATCGGCATCTCCTTTGGGGCCAACGCCGGGTACGCGATCAACCCGGCCCGTGACTTCGGCCCGCGGCTGTTCGCCTGGATCGCCGGTTGGAAGTCGATTGCCATGCCCGGCAACTACGGCAACGTCAACGACTACTTCTGGATCCCGATCGTTGGCCCGCTGGTGGGAGGGGTCCTCGGCGCATTCGTGTATGACTTCGCCATCCGCGATGTCCTGATCGCCCGCGGCGCCACTCCGGATCCGGAGGTGGTCGACCAGGGCGTTGAGTCCCTTGACGAACCCGGAGGAGCTGCCTGATGCCTAAGTACGTCGGAGCCATCGACCAGGGAACCACCAGCAGTCGGTTCATCCTGTTCGACCGGGACGGCCAGATCGTCCATGTCGATCAGCGAGAGCATGAGCAGATCACGCCCCGGGCGGGCTGGGTGGAGCATGACGCCGCCGAGATCTGGACGCGCACCCGGCAGGTGATCAACGGGGCGCTGGCCTCCTCGCCGGCCGAGGCCGGAGACCTGGCGGCGGTGGGCATCACCAACCAGCGGGAGACCACGGTCATCTGGGATCGCCAGACCGGCGAGCCGATCCACAACGCCATCGTCTGGCAGGACACCCGCACCGGAGCACTGGTGCGGGAGCTGGCCGGCGACCAGGGAGTCGACCGGTTGCGCCCGGACACCGGGCTGCCCCTGTCGACGTACTTCTCCGGTCCGAAGATCCGGTGGCTCCTGGACAACGTGGACGGCGCCCAGCAGCGGGCCGAGAACGGCGAGCTGGCCTTCGGCAACATGGACACCTGGGTGCTGTGGAACCTCACCGGGGGGACCGACGGCGGGGTGCACGCCACCGACGTGACCAACGCCAGCCGGACGATGCTCATGAACCTGGAGACGCTCGACTGGCATGAGCCCAGCCTGGAGCTGATGAACATCCCGCGGTCGCTGCTCCCGGAGATCCGCTCCTCCTCGGAGGTCTACGGGGAGGCGAAGGGGACGGCGGTCGGCGGGGTGCCGATCTCCGGCATCCTCGGCGACCAGCAGGCGGCCCTGTTCGGCCAGACCTGCTTTGACCGGGGCGACGCCAAGAACACGTACGGGACGGGCTCATTCCTGCTGGTCAACACCGGTGAGGAGATCGTCCGCACCGAGAAGCTGCTGACCAGCCCCGGCTACAAGCTGGGGGAGGGGAAGACGACCTACGTGCTGGAGGGCTCCATCGCGGTCACCGGCGCGCTCATCCAGTGGCTGCGCGACCGGCTGAAGATCATCCCCGACGCCCCTGCGGTGGAGGACCTGGCCCGGACGGTCGACGACAACGGCGGGGTCTACTTCGTCCCCGCGTTCTCCGGGCTGTTCGCGCCCCGCTGGCGGGACGACGCCCGCGGCCTGATCATCGGCCTGACCGCGTTTGCCAACCAGGGCCACATCGCCCGGGCCGCCCTGGAGGCGACCGCCTGGCAGAGCAAGGAGGTGGTCGATGCCGCCAACGAGGTGGCCGACGTGCCGTTCACCGACCTGCGGGTCGACGGAGGCATGACCGCCAACGAGCTGCTGATGCAATTCCAGGCCGACGTTCTCGGCGTCCCGGTGATCCGGCCGGAGATCACCGAGACGACGGCCCTGGGGGCCGCCTACGCCGCCGGCCTGGCCGTCGACTTCTGGTCAGACCAGGACGAGCTGCGCGAGCGCTGGTCTGAGGACAAGCGGTGGGAGCCGCAGATGTCCGACGAGGACCGCGAGGCCGGCTATGCCAAGTGGCAGAAGGCCGTGGAGCGCTCCTTGGATTGGGAAGACTGAGGGTCGCTGCTGATGGAGTTCGGAATCGGCTACTTCCCCACCCATGATGCGATGTCGCCGGGCGCGTTCGCCTCGTTCATCGAGGAGCGCGGCCACCAATCTCTGGTGTTCGCAGAGCACACCCACATCCCGGCCAGCCGGGAGAGCCCGTACCCGGGCGGCGGCGAGCTGCCCCGCAAGTACATCCACACCTACGACCTGTTTGTGGCCCTGACCCACGCGGCCGCGGCCACCTCCAAGCTGCGCATCGGCAGCGGCATCTGCCTGGTCATCCAGCGGGATCCGATTCTCACCGCCAAGGAGGTGGCGTCGATCGACCATCTGTCCGGCGGGCGGTTTGACTTCGGCGTCGGGGCCGGCTGGAACCGGGAGGAGATGGCCGACCACGGCACCGACCCGCGCCGGCGGATGCGCGTGATGAAGGAGCGCATCGAGGCCATGAAGAAGATCTGGACCGAGGACGAGGCCACCTACCACGGGTCCTTCGTCAACTTCGACCGGATCTGGTCCTGGCCCAAGCCGGCGCAGCACCCCCATCCACCGGTTCTGGTGGGCGGGCTGGGGCCGACGGTCCTGGACCGCGTCCTGGACTTCGGTGATGCCTGGTTTCCCAACTACGGGCCGCCGGATCTGCTGGACCGGGTGGCGGAGCTGCGTTCCCGGGCCGACCGGCCGATCCCGGTGGAGGCGATGGGCGTGCCGGCCGACGCGGCGGCCCTGGAGCCCCTGCAGCAGGCCGGGTTCCGCCGCGTCCTGCACTGGATCCCGTCCGGCAACCGGGCGGTGGTGGAGGCGGCCCTGGAGCGCTGGGAGGCGGCGGTCGCCGAGCTCAACGGCGAGACGTGACGGCGGACGAGGCCCGCGCCCGGTTTGCCGCCGCGCGGGTCGCCCGCCTGGCCACGGCTGGGGCCGACGGCCGGCCCCACCTGGTGCCGGTTGTGTTCGCCGTCTCCGGCGACATCATCTACAGCGCCGTCGACGCCAAGCCCAAGCGGACCACCGCGCTGCGCCGCCTGGCCAACGTGCGCCAGAACCCAGCGGTGGCGCTCCTGGTCGACCACTACGTCGACGACGACTGGGGCGCGCTGTGGTGGGTGCGGGCCGACGGTCGCGGCCGGGTGCTTGACCCGGCGGGCGAGACCGGCTCAGGGTCCGGGGATGATCTGGCCGCCGAGGCCGCCGAGGCGCGGCGCTGGCGCTCCTGCGCGAGCGGTACCCCCAGCAGGAGGCCACCGGAGCGGTGCTGGCCGTTGACGTGGACCGGTGGCGGGGATGGGCGGCCCGGTGACCTGACCGTCGGTTAGGCTTGCGCCCCGCCGGATCCCGCAACCGACCTGGGAGGAGAACCGTGCGTCGACGCCTTTCCTGCAGTGCGGCAGCACTGGGCGCGCTGACCATCCTGGCCCTGCCCGCCGCTGCCTCGGCGCAAGGCCCATCCAACCTCCAGTGCAACGGCGCCTACACCGGCACCTATGCCAACGTGGTGGTGCCCCCCAATGACAGCTGCACGCTCACCGATTCAACCGTGTTCGGCACGGCGACCGTCGCCCCCGGCGCGACGCTGGATCTGGCGCCGTCGACGGCCGCCCGCGTCGGGGGCAACGTGCTGGTGGGCCCGAACGCCACGCTGACCCAGGAGAGCGGCTGGACGGTGGGCGGGACGACCGCCGCCAACGGCGCCGCCTTCCTGGACATCAGCGGCGGCACCACCCATGACGTCCTGGCCAACCGCACCCAGGACGTCTACGTCTACGGCGCCACCGTCGATGGCAGCGTCGTCGCCAACCAGACGCAGTCGTTCGGGGAGGTGGCCCTCAACACCATCATCACCGGAGACGTCGTGGCCAACGGAGCTCCGGCCAGCAGCCAGGGCTTCTACATCGAAGAGCAGGAGGTCGGCGGCAGCGTCTACGTCACCAACAATCAGTCGGCGACGAACGTGTTTCTCAACACCATCGATCACAACCTGGTCTGCACCGCCAACCATCCGCCGCCCAGCGACTTCGGCTACGGCAACTACGTCAAGGGCCGCGAGGTGGGACAGTGCGCCGGGTTCGTCTCGGACCCCAATGACGGGGCCACCGATCCGCTCGGTGGCTCAGCCGCCGCCGCGGCCGCTCAGCTCCGCCAGCCATAGGGCGCGCTTGGCCTCGTACTCAGGCGGAAGCGCGCCGGCGAGCGCTTCCGCCGCCTCCAGCGAGGCCAGCGCCGCCTCGTAGTCGCCCCACCCCGCGTCACCGTCGGCGAGCAGGAGCGCCAGCTCCAGCGCGTCGGCGAACTCGTCGGCGTCCGGTCCGCTGCCCGGGGCCGGGCGGCGGTCGGCGAGCGGCTCCACGCTGAGGGTGAGCGGCCGGGCGGTGGCCAGGTGAGGAGCGAGGAACCGGGCGGCGATCTTGGCCGGGGGCCACCACAGCGCCTGATCGGAGGCGACCGATGCCCCTGCCGCCGCGTGGGGCACCCCTCCGGGGCGGCGGTCATCGATGGCCACCGAGGAGCGCCGCACCAGCCGCTGCGGCTCGCAGCGCAGGTAGATCGGCGCGCCGGAAGTGATGAGCAGCCCCCGGAGGACCGGGGCGAACCGCCGGGGCGCCACCGGGGCGCCGGCGTCACGGGCGATCTGGGCGGCGGCCGCGTCCGCCTGCTGGGCGGCCAGACCGCCCTGCTTGAGCGGAAACGCGGTGGCGTCTCCGGCGGCAAACACGCCGGGCGCGCCTCGTACCCGCCCGTGGGCGTCGACCGGGATGAAGCCGTGCTCGTCGGATGGGACACCCGGGAGGCGGGGGCCGGCCAGCGCCGGCAGCGTGACCACGCGGTCGGCGACGATCGCCCCGCCGCCCGCCAGCAGCAGCTCTCCCCGCTCGGCCCGCGCCGGCTTCGCCGAGCACCGCACGCCGATTCCGGCGGCGGTGAGCATCGGCCGGATGGCCCGCTCCGCCGCCGGTCCGAACAGGGCCAGCGGGCGCTCCTCCGGGGTGGCCAGGGTGACCGGGGTGCGGCTGCCGTGCTCACGGAGGTGGGTGGCTGTGAGCAGCGCCAGCTCGTAGAGCGGCAGCGGCCAGTCCTGCGCGCTGGCCAGGGTGAACACCACCGACCGGGCCGCGCCCGCCACCAGCTCCTCCACCAGCGTCCGCAGGGCCGGAACCTCCGGCCGCCCGCCGAAGGTCAACGCGCCGGGGAAGGGCGAGATCTGGCGGGCGCCGGGGGCCAGGATCAGGCTGTCGTAGTCCAGGCGCTCGCCGCCGGCGGTCGTCACCGTACGGGCTGGCGCATCCACCGCCGTCAGCGCGTCCCGGATCCGCTCCACCCCCTGATCCAGCAGGATCTCATCGATCTGGAACGTCCGGGCTTGCCCCCGCCCAAACGCCTCGGCCACGGTCACCGGCCGGTACAGCAGCTCGTCCCCGGGGGTCAGCAGCGCCGGCGAAACATGGTCGGCGCCGAGCGCCTTCAGTGCCAGCACCGCCTCCAGGGCGGCCACTCCGCCGCCGGCCACCAGCACGCGGTGGCGGGGGGCACGGCGCACGCGCACCGTTGAAATCTCCAGATCACCCGCCATCGTGCGTCCCCGCTCGCTAGAGAGGTTGATGCCGGCCAGGTTACGCGGGCAGTCGTCCGGCGCCATCCGGAGCGGGCCGCGTCCGGACGGCGCAAAACCACGGATGCCAGGGCGCCACCGGCGCGCCAGGATCTCGCTGTAGTCGTTCGCTGGACCGGTATCCGGCGCCGTCCTGGCACCGGCACCAGTCCGCAGAGCGAGATCCGTGAGGGCGGCCGGTCCGGGTCCGGCCGCCCTTCGGTCTCCGCTCGGCTCAGGCTCAGGAGCCGCCGCCGCCCGGATCGCCGAGCTGGGCCCGCTCGTCCCGGGCCGCCCACTCCAGCAGCTTCTCCAGCGAGAACGGGGCGTCGTCGATCCCGGCGTGCAGGTCGCCCAGCTCGGCGTAGCGCCCGGGCATCGTGGCGATGGTGAGATCACCCGGCTCCACGCCGTCGATCTCCTCCCAGGTGATGGGGGCCGAGACCGTGCCCTCCACCACGCCGCGCACCGAGTAGGCGCTGGCGATGGTGTGGTCCCGGGCGTTCTGGTTGTAATCGACGAACACCCGCTCCACCGGCCGGTCCTTGCGCCACCACGTGGTGGTGGCATCGGCCGGCGCCCGACGCTCCACCTCCCGGGCAAAGGCGAGGGCCGCCCGGCGAACATCGGCAAACCCCCACCGCGGCGCGATCCGGACATAGATGTGGATCCCGGAGCCGCCCGAGGTCTTGGGCCAGCCCACCGCCCCCAGCTCACTCAGCACCTCGGCGGCCACGTGGGCCACCCGCCGGACCCGGCCCAGCGGGCAGCTGGGCATGGGATCCAGGTCGATCCGCCACTCGTCCGGGTGCTCCACGTCGGGCCGCCGGGAGTTCCACGGGTGAAATTCGACGGTTGACATCTGCACCGCCCAGATGACACTGGCCGGCTCGGTCACGCACAGCTCGTCGGCATGCCGGCCGTAGCGCGGGAAGTGGACCCGCACCGTCTCGATCCACTCGGGGGCCCCGGCGGGCAGCCGCTTCTGGTGAACCTTCTTGCCGTCGACGCCGCCGGGAAAGCGGTGCAGCATGCAGGGGCGCTCGCGCAGGGCCCGGACGATCCCGTCGCCCACGCTCAGGTAGTACCGGGCCAGATCCAGCTTGGTCTCTCCGCGGGCGGAGAAGTAGACCCGGTCCGGGTTGGTGATCCGGACGGTCCGGTCTCCGACCGTCAACTCGACCGGCTCACTCCGGCTGGCGGCCGCCATCAGTGCAGGGCCTCCGCGGCCGCTACAGCGACGTCAACCCCAGGCTGGTCAGAGCGAGTGCCGCCACCCGCAGCCGCCGGTCAGTGGACAGGGCGGCCAACGGGATGAGCCAGACGATGTACCACGGCATGAGCAGGCCGGCGGACAACAGCAGGCCGACCACGGCCCACCCGGCCGCCGTGATCCAGTCCAGCCGGCCGATCCACACCCGCCGGATCAGCCAGACCAGGGTGATGACGTAGGCGATGTGGAGCACATTGGCCACGGCCGAATTGAACTGGCTCAACCCGATCCCGCTGAGCACAAACCCGATGATGCTGTGCGAGCCGCCGGTGCCCTGGATCCCGGTGAGCGTCCCCAGCAGGTGGAGCGGCCCGGACCCAAACAGCAGCGCCCCCAGCACGCAGAGCACGGCTGCGGCGGCGGCGGCTCCGATCATCAGCCGGGTTCGGCCGCCCGGTTCCGCGGCGGCGACGCGCCGCCCGGCGCCCGCGGCCAGGGCGAACGGGAGCAGCACCCCGGCGGTCAGCTTGACCGCGGTGGCGGCGATGATCATGGCCCCACCGGTTCCCTCCCGGTGGCGCAGCAGGACGTAGATGCCGGCCACCATGATGGCCAGCATGAGCAGGTCATTGTGGCCCCCGCCGACCCCGTAGACCACCAGCACCGGATTGAGCCCGACGAAGGCGGCCGCCCTGAGCGGATCCATGCCCCGCAACCGGGCCGCCTTCCAGGTGAGGGCGACGATGGCCAGGCAGGACAGGGCGGCGATCCCCTTGTAGGCAAACACGTTGGCGGCGATGCCGAGTCCGGCCAGCGGGTAGCTGAGGGCGGTGAACAGGGGGCCGTAGACGGTGGGCGTGTGCGTCCACTGGGCGCCGATCATCTGATACAGCGGGTCGAAGGCGATGAAGTTGGGGCCGTGCAGGTACGGGTTGATCCCGTACATGGCTCCGAGCCGCCCGTAGGCGATGTAGCTGAACAGGTCGCTGGAGAGCAGCGGCGGGGCGACGAGGGCCAGCACGTTGAGCGCCGCGATGCTGGCCAGCACCGCCCGGACCGACAGCTGCCGGGTCGCGCCCACGGCCAGGGCGTAGGACAGGAACATGAGCGACAGCGCCAGGATCAGCCCCGGCAGGCCGATGTCCAGACCCACCTGCCCGAAGGCGCCGGCCAGCCAGTGCGGCACCGGGCGCAGCGACGTCGGCAGCAGCAGCTCGGTGTGCGCCGCCGACAGCGAGATGAGCAGGCCGGTGGCGAGCAGGCCCACCAGACCGACGCGCCCCCGCGGGGAGGCGAGCACACCGCGGCGGCCCGGCTCCACGCTCAGCCCGCCGCGGGCGTCGACCGCCAGCTCAAGGGGGCCCCGTGCCGGGGTGGCCCCCAGCGGCTCTTGTACCCGCATGGGTCCGATGATGGCACGTTGCGCCGACACGCCTGCGCCCGTGTGGGCGCGCGCCGCAGCCCGTCACCCCGCGCGCAGGAGCGAGGGGAGGCGGAGGGCGAGCCGGGGGAGGTCCCCCCGGGCGTGGGCCAGCGCCTCGTCCAGCGCCGGCCCGGCGTCGGACTCCAGGGGCGCCCCGTGGCCGACCAGCAGCCGTTCCGGACGCCGGCCAGACAGGGCGCGCGGAGGCGTGAGGCGCAGCATGGGGTGGACGCCGAGCCGCCGTCCCACCGCAAACACGGGGGCGGTGCCGACCGCCTCGGCGACCACCAGCGCCGCCTCAGCCTCCCACCACAGCGCCACCTCCTGCCACCAGGGGCGGCGGATCACCGGGATGATGGCGAACGGTGCGTCCGGGAGCGACCCCGGAAGGCGATGGCGCTCGATCTCCAGCCGCTGGGCGATCTGGGCGCCGTCCCGGTTATGGCGGTCCAGCAGCTGGATGACGCCGGCCGGCCGCCCCAGCTCGGCGGCGGCACTGAGCGCGGTCTCGTCCTCGAAGGGGTCGATCAGCCATACGCGGTCCCCATCCCGCAGGGCATGCGCGGCCCGGCGCATCCCGGACGTCTCCAGCCAGGTGAGGCCGAGCGCGTGTCGCCGGACGGTGGTGCTCATGACCAAGCACCCTAACGGGTCGCCTCGGTCAGCTGGATCCGGCGGTGACCTGGGCCAGCTTCGGCAGCGACGGCTCGGGCCCGGCCGCGGCCAGATACCAGAAGCCGTCGGACCCCACGTGCTCCTCTACGGCGATTCGACCCAGCCGCTCCCGCGCGTCGTCGAGGCCGATGGCGCACATTGCGGCCACCTCCGCGGTGGCCAGTGGCTCCCCCGCCCAGCCCAGGACCTCGCTCACGTCCTGGGGGTCCGGGCGCCGCTCGGCCTCCGGCGCCAGGTTGGCGATCGCCACCTCATAGGCGCCGACTGGCTGAAACCCGGGCACGGCCAGCCCGGCGCCGTCGCCGACCGCAGCCAGCTCGTACGACGGGCAGGTGTAGCGCCAGCCGCCGTCGCTGGCAGCCAGCTTGGGGGCCAGCGCCACCGCGGCCGGGGTGGGCCGGCGGGCCGCCGCCATGTCCTGGGCCAACCGCTCCTCGGTCTCTGGCTCGGTCAGCCAGCGGCGCAGCTCATCCGGGTCCAGGCCGGTCCGCTGGGCGGCGGCGGCCAGCGTCTCCGGGGCGTCGAGCAGGCGGCCGGAGAAGTGCAGGACGCGCAGGTGGCGCAGCATGGCCCGCTCGCACTCGGGGCGATGACGGCGCACCGCCACCACCGCCCGGCAGGCGGGGACCGTGCCGGCCATGCGGGGACGCAGCTGTGTGTCCATCGGCATGTGATGCTGCTCGGCCAGTCGGCGAAACGACTGCGATTGGCGCTCCGGGGTGAACCCCTTCTCCTCGTAGACGCGGCCGTCCTGGGCCAGGCCAACCATTCTCAGCTCCCAGCGCAGCTGGTCGCCGTACAGCCAGTCCAGGCGACGGCGGGCGGGCTCGGCCGACCAGGCAAACGGGCAGCCGGGGTCGGTGTACTCGGTGATCGTGACCAGGGGCATGGAGACGGTGCTACCGCGTTCGTCCTAGGCTCACACCCCGGACTCATGCCCGAGCTACCTGAAGCCGAGCGCGCCCGCGAGGCGCTGGAGACCGTCCTCGGACGCCGGATCGCCCGGGTGGACGATGCCGACACCTACGTCTGCCGTCCCCATCCTCCCGGGGAGATCGCCGCGGCCCTGGTCGGCCATGAGCTGGCCAGCGCCCACCGGCGGGGCAAGTTCCTGTGGATGGAGACCGCGGATGGGCCGGTGCTGGGACTCCACCTCGGCATGTCGGGCCACATAGTGGTCGACGGGACCGAGAACGTCTCTCGGTACGACCGGTTTGCCATCGAGTTTGAGGACGGCACCCGGATGGCGCTGCGCGACAAGCGACGGCTGGGCCGGGCCGTGCTCAACCCGGATTTCAGCCACGTCGGCCCCGATGCGGCCGGCGTCGGCCGGGCGGAGTTCCGCCGGCTCATCGGCGCCGGTCACACCGCGGTCAAGGCGCGGTTGCTCAACCAGCACGCCATCTCCGGCGTCGGCAACCTGCTCGCTGACCAGGCTCTGTGGCAGGCGCGGATCGCTCCCGGCCGCCTCACCGATTCGCTGTCTGATGCGGATCTCGACCGCCTGCGCCGAGAGCTCCGGGCGGCGGTCCGGTCCGCCATCCGCCGAGGCGGCGTGCACACCGGGGCGTTCATCCCGGCGCGCCGGCGCGACGGCGCCTGTCCCCGCTGCGGGCACCGGCCGCTCTCCCGGGACCGGATCGGCGGGCGCACCACCTTCTGGTGCCCGGTCTGCCAGACCTGACGGTCGCCGTTAGACGGCCGAGGGCTCCGGGCTACGCAGCTGGGCCGGGAACAGGAGACGCCGGCGCAGCGCGTCAGGGTCGGCGATCATCGCCCGCAGGTCCTCGCAGATACGGTGGGCGGTGGCGGCGTCGGAGTCATAGACGGTCTGTTTCATCCGGGAGGCCGCCGGCGAGGCGGCCTCCAGGAAGATCCGCCTGCGCTCGGTCGCCCACTCGTCCAGCCGTCGCTCTCCGGCACCGTCTTGGAGAACACTGCCCAGGGCGTCGATCAGGGCGAAGGCGTCGAACAGCCCGCCGGTCAGGCCAAAGCCTCCGGTGGGGTTGGTGGCATGGGCAGCGTCGCCGGCGAGCAGGACGCGGCCGACGCGCATCCGGGGGGCGCAGCGCTGGTGCAGCCGATAGCCGGCGAAGCGCTCCAGCTCATAGGGTCCCCCACCGGGCAGGATCGCCCGGAGGTGGTCGTCGATCCGGTCGGCGATGGTGTCCTCCGGGTGGGACAGGTCCTCGGCGTAGGTGACGCGCCACAGCGGGGCGTCGTTGATCTTGACGATCACCGCCCCGTGGGCGTCGTCCATCAGGAACACCGAGCGGGTATAACCGTGGGCCTCGAAGTCAAAGGCCACGTTGGTGGCCACAAACCGGGTGCCCCAGGTCATCCCTTCGAAGTCCAGGCCGAGCAGCCGGCGGATGGCGCTCCGGGCACCGTCGCAGCCGATCAGCCAGCTCCCGTGGTGCTGCTCGGCGCCCTCCGGTCCCTCCGCCTGCACCGTCACCGCGCGGTCGGACTCGGTGAAGCCGGTCACCCGCCGGCCCCAGTGCACGGCCGCCTCTCCGAGCCCGGCCAGCCGGTCCAGCACCAGCGCGCACAGCGCGTCCTGGCCCAGATGGATGTTGTAGGGATAGGGGGTCTCGCCGGCGAGCAGATCCAGGTTGTAGGTGACGGTCTCGCCGGTGGCGTGAACCCGGTAGCCGTAATCGTCCTTGCGAAAGCCGATCCGGTCGATGTCGGCGAGCAGGCCCAGCCGGTCAAGATCCTGGTGCAGCGACCAGTGGTAGACCATCGCCCGGGGGGAATCATTGACCTCCCGCTCGGCCTCCAGCACGGTCACCGGGACCCCGGCCCGGGCCAGCCCGTAGGCGGTGACCAGGCCCACCGGCCCGGCCCCCACGATGATCACCCTCTCCTCGGCCACGGGGTCAACCTACCCAAACTGTGAGGGAGGTCACGTACCGGGGTCGCAACGGCCCGGCCCTCCGGGGGTAGAAGGTGCAGCGATGGTTCCCGCCACTCTCCAGGAACTCACCGACCGGTATGACCCCGCCGTGTTTGAGCTGACCCGCTCGTGCGCGCGCCTACGCCTGGCCGGCGCCGGCTCGGAACCGGTTGACGCCGTGCGGGATGGAGACGGGGTGACGCTGGAGCCGGCCCGCAGCGACCGGCCGGATGCGCTGCTCACCGCCGACGCCCGGACCTGGGCGGCGATCGCCCGGGATGTCCGGGGCGGCATGGACGCCTTCCGGGCTCGCCGGCTCACGGTGCGCTACGACCTGCACCTGGGCGTCGGATTCCTGGCCGCCACCGCCCAGGGCGGGGAGGACGGTCTGCGCTTCAGCCACGTGGAGACCCGTGAGGGGCCGATCTCGGTGAGCCAGGCCGGCTCCGGGCCGCCGGTGATCATGCTCCACGGGCTGGGCGCCACCAAGGTGTCGTTCCTGCCCACGGTGGCCGCGCTGGCCGATTCGCACCGCGCCATCGCCATCGACCTCCCCGGCTTCGGCGACTCGGTCAAGCCGATCCGGGCCGCGTATGACCCCCGGCACTTCGCCCGCGCGGTGGTGGCCCTGCTCGACGTGCTCCAGATCGACCGGGCTCATCTGATCGGCAACAGCATGGGCGGCCGCGTCGCCCTCCAGGTGGGCCTGGACCATCCGGACCGGGTGGGCCGCCCGGGGCTGCTGGCCCCCTCGCTGGCCTGGTTGCGCGGGCGCCCGTGGGCGTCGCTGCTCAAGCTGGTGGCGCCCCAACTGGGGTTGATCCAGCCGGCTCCCCGTCCGGTGCTGGAGGCAATCGTGCGGCGGGTCGTCCCCGGGGCCGAGGAGGAGTGGACCGCGGCCGGCATCGACGAGTTCCTGCGCTCCTATCTGACTCCGCGCGGGCGCTCCGCCTTCTACGCCGCCGCCCGCAACATCTACCTGGAGGCGCCGGATGGCCGGGACGGGCTGTGGACGCGGCTGCCCGGGTTGGCCGCCCCCAGCCTGTTCGTCTGGGGCCGGCGAGACTCGCTGGTGCCGATTGGGTTCGCCGATCACGTGCGCCGGGCGCTGCCCCAGTCCGAGCACCTGGACCTGCCCGGCGGCCACGTTCCCCAGCTGGAGAACCCGCGGCGCACCCACGACGCACTCCGGCGCTTCCTGGCGGCGGGCTAACCCGGCGTGCGCTGGTTGGCCACCGCCGCCATCAACAGCATCCCGCCGTCGACGACAAACGAGTGGCCGGTGACATACGAGGCCCCCGGGCCGGCCAGAAACGCAATTGCCGCCGCCACCTCGCGCGCGTCGCCGGGCCGGCCTGCCGGAATCGCCGGACGGCGCACCGTATGGGGATCGACGTCCTCGGCGCCGGTCATCGGCGTGGCGATCTCCCCTGGGGCCACCGCGTTGACGGTGATGTGGTGCTCGGCCAGCTCCAGCGCCATCACCTGGGTGAGCAGGCCCAGGCCGGCCTTGGCGGCGCAGTACGCCGCCGAGCCCTCCAGGGGCACGTGCTCATGAACCGAGGTGACGTTGATGATCCGTCCGGGCGTCCCGGCCTGCACCATCCGGCGGGCGGCGGCCTGAGCGGCCACGAACGTGCCGGTCAGATCGACCTCCAGCACCCGGCGCCAGGTCTCCAGATCAAGCTCCAGGAACGGCGTGGAGTGCCCGGTGCCGGCGTTGTTGACCATGACATCCAGGCCGCCCAGCTCCCGGGCCAGCTCCTCGACGACGGTGGCCACGTCGGTGGTGCTGAGCAGCTCCAGCTGGGCCACGGCGGCCCCGCGGCCGTGGGCGCGCACCTCGCCGGCGGTGCCCTCGGCGCCCGCCCGGTCCTGCTCGTAGGTGATCCCCACGTCGAAGCCGGCGGCGGCCAGGGCCACGGCGGTGGCCCGGCCGATCCCGGAGTCAGATCCGGTGACGATGGCGACGGTCATGTCTGACACCGCTGCCCGCGGACGCCCGGCTTCAATCCCTGGCAAGATCCCCACCCGTCTGGTCTCCTGGAACGTGGCCGGCAAGGTGTCCCGGCTGGTCACCCAGGCGGCCCATGTCATCTTCCAGGAGCCGGACGTCGTCTGCCTGCAGGAGGTCACCGCCCGCGCCGCGCCCCAGTGGCGGCAGCTGCTGGCCAGCGCCGGCCTGGTCCACGCTGCCGTGTCTGACCCGGGGCCGGCCGCCGCCGCCGGCCGATCCCGCCCGCTGCTCACGCTGACCGCCGCCCGGGCGGCCCTGGAGCCGGTCGACGGCCCCCGCGTGCCCTGGCCCGAGCGGGTGCTGGCGGTGTCGATCGACGGCGTCGAGATCGTCAATGTGCATTCGCCGATCAGTCCCAAGCCGGACCTGGTCAAGGTGCGAACCCATGAGGCGGTGCATGCCCACCTGGCGGCCGGAGCTGGACCCCGGATCATCTGCGGCGACCTCAACACCCCGCGCAAGGAGCACCCCGACGGCCGGGTGTGGACGTTTGCCCGCGACCGCTACGGACGGCTGATGCCGGAGCGCGGACCGCGCTGGGACGAAGCCGAGCTGGCGCTGATCCGCGGCCTGGAGCCGTTCGGGTTCCGAGACGCCTGGCGGGAGCAGCACGGTCCCGAGCTCCGCGAGTTCAGCTGGGAGTGGCCGCAATGGGGCGGCGGCTACCGCCTGGATCACCTGATCGCCTCGGCCGAGGTGGAGGTGACCGACGTCCACTACCAGCACGACTGGCGCCGGGCCGGCCTGTCCGACCACTCGGCGCTGCTGGCCCAGCTGCGCTGGTAGCCGGCGGCTACAGCGACTGCCCGAAGTCCGGGTGGCCGACCGGGCTCTGATGAAACTCGCGCAGCGCCGTCTTGCCTTGGCCGATCAGCGGATCGCCGTGGGCAAACAGGAGGTGGGCGAAATCGCGCTCCAGCAGTCATTGGAACGCGTCCCGCAGTCCGGCCTTGACGGTCATGGTCGCCGAACGGCTCGATCGCCAGCCCTCCGTCCAGGTGCTGCATCGCCTCCCGGGACGCCCGGATGGGGATGCCAAACGTCAGCGCGCAGTCGGCGGCATCCCGGGAGTGGTGGCCGCCGGTCAGCAGCACCTGCTGAGGCTGGCCGGGCAGCGCCTCCCAGCCGGACTCGGGACGTTTGGGGTCGAGGACGGCGCCGGCCGGGGGCGATGTAGTACGAGCTGACCCGGGCCGCGATCGGCGCGTGGTGGGCAGTCCAGTGGTGCAGGCCAGGGACGATCTCGTGCATGGGCCTCGGGCCTACCCGGCTGGGAGGGGAACAAACGGCGTGAGAGGATCCGCGGGCATGAGGGTGAGGTGGGCCCTGACTGGGGTCACGGTGGCGCTGCTGGTGGGGGCGGGTACGGCCGCGGGCGCATCGGCCGCATCGGCCGCGTCGGCCGCGTCGGCCCCGTCGGCCGGGATGACGGCCGGTTCGCCCCGGACGCCCGGGGTCACCTGGATGCGGAGCTTCGCCGCCCCGGGCACCCCCGCCCGCTATGACCGGACGCATGCTGGCCCACAGCACCCCCTGGCTGGCGTTCAGCGGTGTCCCCGCTCCCGACCTGGGACTGTTCTCGGCGGTCGGCTCCACGGCGGCGCTGATCGCCCCCGGGCAGCCGTCGCTCTCGCAGTCGTTCCCGTTCACGCCGTCAGCGCTCAAGCCGCCGGTGCCGGCCACCAACCTGGCGACGTTCGGCTATGACACCGACACCAGGACCTCGCAGCTGATCTTCGCCGCGCAGGCTCACCTGGGGGCGCTCAACACCGGCCTGTCCCCGGCGGGCTGGAGCCGCGACGGGGCGATCACGCCGATCGCCCGGTACGCGGCCATGCTCTCCGGCGCGGGGATGCTTGGCGTCGACGGCAGTGAGTGGTATTTCCCGCAGCGGCTCACCGACGACACCGCCGTGGTGGACGAGGGGAACGCCAACCCGGCCCAGCGCATCCTGGGGGTTCACGCCACGCTGGGGCACCACCTGCCGCGGTCGCTGCGCATCTACGCCTTTGGGGCCTACGGCGGAGCGCAGGTGACCGGCGCGGCGGCCGCGCTGGCCCGGCAGTCCCACATCTCCCGCCGCCATCTGGTGCTCGTCAGCCGCCAGGGCAGCTACGCCCACAATGACCCGGCCGCGGCCTATCCCCACAACGTGTTCTTCACGCGGCTGATCGGCTTTCTGAAGACCGTGTCGGCGCGCTGAGGGGGCGGCGGCCCCCCCCGGGCGGGCCCGACCCCGCGTAGCGACGCCCCGGCTGGAGGCGGCGATCGCACCGGTGTAGCGTGCGGGGCGCGGGACCCCAGGCGGTCTGACCAAGGGAGGAAGCGATGACAGCATCCGAGCGCGTTCCCGTGCCGGGCAGCGAGCGCCAGATCGACCCCGGCCACCGCCGGGTCGGCGACATCGACCCGCAGGCCGAGGTGGAGGTGACCGTGTACCTGCGCCCGCAGACGCCCGTGGACTGGGTCGACGCCGAGGCGGCCCGGCCGCCGGCCGAGCGGCGCCGGCTCACCCGGGAGGAGTGGGCGCAGAGCCACGGCGCCTCCGAGCAGGACATCGCCGCGGTCCGGTCGTTCGCCGAGCGCTCCGGTCTGACCGTCACCAGCGCCGATCCCGCCCGGCGCGCCGTCACGGTGCGCGGGCCCGTGCAGGCGGCGGCCGAGGCGTTCGGGGCTCGGCTGGAGGGCCGGTACGCGCCGGCAGAGGGCGGCGGCCCGGAGTACCGGGGGCGGAGCGGGGCGCTCACCGTCCCGGCGGCGCTGGCGGGCGTGATCACCGGGGTGTTCGGCATCGACGACCGGCCGCAGGCCCGGGCCCAGGTGCGGCGCACCGCCGCGGCGGCAGCCGCCGGGTTCAGCCCGGTGCAGATCGCGCAGGCCTACGCGTTCCCGGCATCGGCCACCGGCCAGGGGGAGACGGTCGGGATCCTGGAGCTGGGCGGCGGCTTCAGCCAGACCGATCTGTCGACCTACTTCGGCGGGCTGGGGCTGCCCGCGCTGAGCGTGACCGCGGTGAGCGTGGACGGCGGCCAGAACGCCCCCGGTGTCGATCAGAACGCCGACGGCGAGGTGATGCTCGACATCGAGGTGGTGGGCGCCACCGCCCCGGGCGCCCGGATCGTCGTCTACTTCGCCCCCAACACCGACCAGGGCTTCATCGATGGGCTGTCGACAGCCGTGCATGACGCCAGCCATCAGCCCTCGGTGGTGTCGATCAGCTGGGGCCAGTCCGAGGACGCCTGGAGCGCCCAGGCCCGCAGCCAGATGGAGCAGGTCCTCACCGAGGCCGCGGCGATGGGCGTCACCGTCACCGTGGCCGCGGGCGACGGCGGTTCGGCCGACAACGTCTCCGACGGACAGCAGCACGTCGACTTTCCCGCCTCGGCACCCCACGCGCTGGCCTGCGGCGGGACGACGCTGCGCCTGAACGGAACCCAGATCAGCGCCGAGAGCGTCTGGAACGACCCGGGTGACGGGGCCACCGGCGGTGGTGTCAGCCGCCAGTTCCCGCTGCCCAGCTATCAGGCGAGCGCCCACGTCCCGGCCAACGTTGACACCGGGTCCCCGGGGCGCGGCGTCCCCGACGTCTGCGGCGACGCCGACCCCCAGACCGGATACTCCATCCGGGTCGACGGCTCCGAGGAGGCGATCGGCGGCACCAGCGCGGTGGCGCCCCTGTGGGCCGGGCTCATCGCCCGCCTCAACCAACACCTCGGGGCTCCGGTGGGATTTGCCCAGCCGCGGCTGTACCCGCTGCTCGGCAGCCCCGCCTTCCATGACATCCGCCAGGGCGGCAACGGCTCCTACGCGGCCGGCCCGGGCTGGGACGCCTGCACCGGGCTGGGCTCCCCGGATGGCACCGCGCTGGCCTCCGCACTGGGGGGCGGCTCCGGGGCACCGGGCTGAGCGCCGCCGGTTCGCTCCGGCCCCGCCGGGGTGACCGCCGCTCTTGCCGTGCTCCGCGGGTGGGGTTCTGGCGGGTTATGCGTCGTATAGACGTATAAGACGCCAGAACCCCCGCCTCAATCCGCGGGCGGAGCCGGTCGTCCAGAACCCCCGTCTCACCCCGCGCGCAGCCGGTCGCCGAGCCCGGAGGCCCGGGCCACGGGGCGGTTCACGGCGGCCCGCACCGTCTCCTCGGTGCCGAGCAGGATGAGCCGCCGCCGGGCGCGGGTCACGGCGGTGTAGAGCAGCTCCCGGGTGAGGATCCGTGACCCGGGATCCGGCAGCAGGACCGCGGCCGTGTCGAACTGGGAGCCCTGGCTTTTGTGAATCGTCATGGCGTGCACGGTGTCAACCGACCCCAGGCGGCTCGGCGGGTACTCCACCACGCCGCCGCCGCGTTCAAACGCCGCCACCACCCGGTCATCCGCGGCGCGGCAGATCACGCCGGTGTCGCCGTTGTTCAACCGCAGTTCGTAGTCGTTCTCGCCGACCAGCAGGGGCCGCCCCACGTACCAGCGGTCCTCCGGGTCGAAGTCCGGCACCGCCGCCGACAGCCAGCTTTCGATCCGGGCCGTCCAGGTGGCCACGCCGTACGGCCCCCGGCGGTGGGCGCAGAGCAGGCGAAAGGATCCCAGCGACCGGAGCGCCTCGGCCGCGTGGCCGGCGCGGGCAGCATCCACCACCGCCTCGGCCGCCGCCAGGGCCGGGGCCCGGACGGCGGCGGGCGGATCCGCGGTCTCGGCGGCAGCGTCGGCGGGCAGCCAGACGACGTCCTCCGGGGGATCTCGCAGGATGCCCAGGACCTGCTCGGCATCGCCGGCCCGGATGGCCGCGGCCAGCCCGGCGATCCCGGCTCCAAAGCGGTGCACGCTCTCCAGCACCACAATCCCCGGGATCGGCCGGTCGCCCGGCGGGCCCACGATGTCGCCGAGCACCGCCCCGGCCTCAATCGAGGCCAGCTGGCCGGGGTCGCCCACCAGGATCAGCCGCGCGCCGGTGCGCAGTGCCTCAATCAGGCGGGCCATCAGCGAGAGCGACACCATCGACGTCTCATCGACGATCACCACGTCGTAGGGGAGACGGGCGAACCGGTCGTGGCGAAAGCGGCTGCTGGAGCCCGGCCGCCAGCCGAGCAGCCGGTGCAATGTGGACGCCGACAGGCCCTCCAGTTGACGGCGCACCTCAGGCCCTATCTCCAGGACCACCGCCTCCTCCCGGACCGCCTCCTGCAACCGGGCCGCCGCCTTGCCGGTCGGCGCCGCCAGCGCCATGAGCGGGAACCCGTGCCCGGCGGCCTGGGCCTGCTCGGAGATCAGCGCCGCGATCCGGGCCACCGTGGTCGTCTTGCCGGTGCCCGGGCCGCCGGCCACCACGGCCAACCGGCGCCGCACCGCGGTGGCCGCCGCGGTCGCCTGCTCGCCGCCCAGATCACCGGCGAACAGCCGGGCCAGCCCGTCCTGGAGCACGGGCTCGTTCACGGCGGTGAGCGGCTCGGCCGACAGCCGCCGCAGGGCGGCTGCCACCTCCACCTCCTCTGACCAGTAGCGGTCCAGATACAGGCGGGAATCCCACAGCCGCAGCGGGCGGCCATCGCCCACCAGCGAGCTGGCGGCCACCCGGGCCGGCCACGTGTCCGGATCAGGCCACTCAAGCGTGGCCAGGTCAACCGGGTCCTCGGCGTCGACGGCGGCGGTGCGCCGGATCTCGGCCAGGTCGACGTGGACGTGCCCCAGACGCGGAGCGCGCACGGCCAGGGCCACCGCCAGCAGCACCGACTCGTCAGACTCTTCGCCCAGAGCGCCCAGCCGCCGGGCCACGTGGACGTCGGCGGCGTCCACCACTCCGGCCCGGTTGAACGCGCGCAACAGCCCGGAGGCGCTGCGGACCACCCGGGCCGACTCGGGATCGCGCTCACGCGCGGGCTCGGCGCCGACCGCCATCAGCCCGCCCCCTGGTTGAGCGCGTCGCTCAGGGCCGGCACCAGCCCGGGCGGGGCCGGCCAGCTGAACACCCCCGGGCCCGGCGCGCCCACCATCCCGCGGACAAACAGGTACACCACGCCGCCCAGATGACGGGCCGGGTCATAGCCCGGCAGGCGCCAGCGCAGAAAGCGGTGCAGGGCAACGGCGTACAACAGCGCCTGGAGCGCGTAGTGGTGGCGCAGCATCTCGGCCTCCAGGGCCTGGGGGCGGTAATGCCAGGCGGTCAGCGGCTCGTCCGCGGCGCCCAGCCAGTTCGTCTTGTAATCAAGGACGGCAAACCGCGGGCCGTCCGGGCCGGGCACCCGGACGACCAGGTCAAGGCTGCCGGTCAGGTAGCCGCGCACGCTCTGGCGCAGGCGCGGATCGCCCAGGCGCTCGGCATAGGCCCGGAACGGGTCACCGTCCGGGGCGTGGGCCCGCAGCACGGCGGCGATCCGGTCCACGGTCAGCCAGCCGCGGGGCTGGTCTCCGCCGGCCAGCGGGAGCTCGAAGCCCAGTTCGGAGATGCAGTCGGCGCGGGACAGGCGGCGCAGCGGGACACCGTCCAGCGCGGGCCCCAGCGGCGTTTCGATCACCGCCCGCAGTCCGGCCACCAGGGCCCCCGCCGGCCCCACCTCCACCGTCCGCTGGACCTGGACCTCGGCGATGCGGGCGGTGAGCTCGGCCTCCAGGTCCGGGGCCGCGAAGTCGGTGACCTCCATGACCCGGTGCACAAACGTCCCCACGTCGACCCCGGCCGGCATCTCGGCCAGCAGCGAGGGCGCGGGTGGTGACGGGGGCGGGGCGTCGGCCAGCGGGGGCGCCGCCGGACCGGGCGGCTCGTCGGCCAGCAGCGGCTGCTCCGGTTCGCTGGTCACCCAGGCGTCGTGACTGGCGGCGGTGATGTCGGTGTAGGAGGTCCGGCGCCAGCGGAGATCCAGCGGGCGCTCAAATGCGGCCACACCCAGCCGCGCCGCCGCGGGCAGGGGCGGGCTCCAGGCAGCCGGGGGGCCGAGCGCGGCCGTCTCCACGCTGATGGTCCCCGGGCCGCCGGCGGTCTGCGCCAGGGTGGCCAGGCGAGCCAGCACATCTCGGTCGCCGGGCGTGCGGGTGCCGGCGGGCAACACGCCGCCGTGCTCGTCCCGGCAGAACAGCAGACGCCCCAGGGGCGAATGGCGGCTGTCGTAGGAGCCGGCCCACCAGACGACCGCCTGATGGCGGGCCCGGGTCAACCCCACATAGGCCAGGCGCAGGTCCTCGCCGCGCTGCTCGACGATGAACTGGTCCCGGTGGCGCTCGTAGTCAGTTCCCTCCAGCCCGACGTCGATGGTGCGGGTGTCGCCGGCCGCCGGGTCGTGGAAGAACACCGGGTCGCGCTCCTCCCGGATGCGGCCCATGTCCCACAGAAACGGGAGGTAGACGACCGGGAACTCCAGCCCTTTGCTGCGGTGGATGGTGAGCACCTGGACGGCCTGGGCGTCGGACTCCAGGCGGCGGCTGCGTTCCTCGTCGGACATGTCCTGCTCGGCCTCCGCGATCCGGCTGCGCAGCCAGGCGGCCAGGGCGGTGGGACCGAGCTGCTCGGCGCTGGCCGCGGCGTGCAGCAGCTGGCCGATGTGCCGAACGTCGGTCAGGCGGCGCTCGCCCGTCTGAAGGCCGAGCACCCGGCCGGGGAGCGCCGGGCGGGCGGTCAGCCGCGCGTCCCCGGGGAGCGCGGGCGGTGCGGCGCGGTAGCGCATGATCGCCTCCAGCAACGAGGCCACGCCGCGGCTGCGCAGGATGCGGGCCCAGTCATGGAGCCGGCGGTGCACCTCCTCCCAGGCCCACGAGTCCTCGTCGGCGGCGGCCAGCTCTGCGGCCGACCAGCCGATGAAGCAGGTGAGCACCGCCGAGTGTGCCCGGGTCACCGAGGCCGGCCGCTCCAGCGCCTCCAGCAGGCGCAGCCACTCGACGCGCCGCGTCGGTGCCGAACACGCTCCCGGCCCCGTTGATGACCGCGGGCACCCCGGCATCCTCAAGCGCCTGGCGGATGAGCCCGGCCTGCCGGTTGGTGCGGACCAGGACGGCCAGGTGACCGGGCCGCACGGGCTCGGCCGGCCCGGCCTCCGCGGTGTCCCGGCGCCCGGAGGTGATCCGGGCCTCGGAACCGAGCAGCCCCACGATGTCGGCGGCGACGTCACCGGCCACAAACTGGCGGGCGCTCTCGGCGGTGGCAAACCCGCCGCGCGTCTGCAGGACCACCGGGTCGTCCCGGCGCACCACCCGCACCCGGAGCGGGGCCGCGACTCGAGCTCCGCTCAGCCCGGGGCGCTGGTGGGCGGCGGTGGCCCGGACGTGCCGGTAGGCGATCCCCTCATGCCCCAGCCTGGCGCCGGCGAACAGAGCGTCCAGGGCATCGATCAGCCCCTGATCGCTGCGCCAGTTGACCCGCAGGGTGGCCCGGGCGTCGGCCTCGGCGGCGGCCTCCAGGTAGGCGTAGACGTCGGCACCGCGGAACGCGTAGATGGCCTGCTTGGGATCGGCGATCAGCACCAGCGTGGTGGCGGTCCCGGCAAACGCGCGCTGGAGGATCTCCCACTGGGCCGGGTCGGTGTCCTGGAACTCGTCGACCAGCACCACCTCAAACCGGCTGCGCAGCTGGGCGGCGGTGGCCTCGTGGCCCGGCCCGGCCAGCGCGCTCTGCAGCCGGGTGACCAGGTCGTCGTAGGTCATCACCGCCATCGCCCGCTTGCGTCGCTCCAGCTCGGCCCGGGCGGCCTCAGCCAGCCGACCGCGCATCTGGGCCACGGGCTCGTCGCCCCCGGCGATCACCGCGGAGGGATTGGCGATCGCGGCCCGGGCGATGGCCGCCGCCTGGGCCCGGCCGAACGGGGGGCGCTCCCCTCGGGAAAACCGCCGGACATAGAGGTCGTCGATGACGTCGGCGACCAGATCGGAGATGTCCTCCACAAAGGCCACGTCCGGCTCCAGGTCCCCGGCGATCCCCAGGCCGGCCAGCACCTCCTGGCAGAAACCGTGGGTGGTGGCGATGGTGGCGGCGTCAAAGCCGGCGATGGCCGAGGACAGGCGCCCCCGGGCCCGGGCGGCATCGCCGGCGGCCAGCAGCGCCACCACCGGATCCTCCCCCGGCTCCGGGGCGCCGCCCTCCAGTCGCCGGGCCAGCCCGCGCTCCACCTCCACCAGACGCTCGCGCACGCGCTCCCGCAGCTCGCCGGTGGCGATCCGGGTGAACGTGACCAGCAGCAGCCGCTCCAACGGGATCCCCTCGGCCACGTAGCGGGCGGCTAGGGCGGCGATGGTGTACGTCTTGCCGGTCCCGGCGCTGGCCTCCAGCACGGTCACCCCGGTGGGCAGCGGACCGCAGACGTCGAACTCCACCGGCTGGAATGTCATCTGAGGGGTCACCGGGCGCTGCGCTCCTCGCGCTCCAGCAGCCCATCCCAGAGCCGGCGGGCGTACCGGCCCAGGCGGGAGTCCTCCGTGTCGGGCCAGCCGGCTCCGGTCTCGTCACCGGTCGGCGCCGGCGCCAGCAGATCACCCAGCGACCGGACACCACCGAACGCCATCCGATGCTCGGCGTCGCGGTCCTCGCGGTCGAAGTTCCAGCCGCTCTCCCAGGCGCGGGCCGCCGCCTCGGCTGGGTCCTGACCGCGCCGGGCGGCGTCGGCGTAGGCCTCGGAAGTGAGGGCGAACAGGGGGAGCGGCTCGCGCAGACCGCGGTCGTAGAGATCGACGAGCACCTCCAGATGGGCCTGAGCCACCGCCGCCCGCTGGGCCGGGTCATCGCCCAGGGGCGGGATGTAGGCCACCCGGACGTCGTCGGCGCCGGAGGCGCGGCCGATGGTGACGGCGGCAAACGGTCGCTCGGGACAGCTGGCGGTCAGCGCCAGCAGCCGGGCCCAGGCGCCGATGCGGTGCTTGGCCGACACCCGGGAGAACGTCGTCTGGAGCAGGACATCACCACTGACCCCGGACACGGTCCCGTTGAGCAGGCGATGGCCGGGCAGCGCCACCCGCGCATCGACCGGATCTCCGCCCAGCGGCCCCACCCGGGGGTCCGCCCACCGCGCTGCCTCGGCCACGATGGCGTCCACCACCGGATACAGCTGCTCGATCACCGGCAGGCCGAGCCGCCCCGGGGGCAGGGTTCCGCGAGCGATCTCGGCCAGGGCCGCGGTGCGGCCGTCGACTCCCTCCAGGCGTCCGCGGAGCAGCCGCTGACCCACGCCCCAGCGCTCCAGCCCGTCCAGCTCAATCGGCAGCGAGTCCTGGACGTCGTCGCTGCCCGTGCGCAGGCTCACGCCCAGGCGCTGGCGCAGGAACGCGCGCACGGGGTGCTCCAGGAAGGCGACGAGATCGGCCAGCTCCACCACCGGTTCGGCGCGCCGCGGAAGCGGCTCGGCCAGGAACGGCGGCGGCAGGGCCCGGTCGACCCCGGCTCCGTTGAGGGCCTCGGCGCCGGCCAGGGCCACCGCGTCAAAGCTCCACGGCCCGGGCCCGGCCACCGCTCCGGCGGTGAAGTTGCGCGGATCGAATGGTTGGAGGGGATGGGCCACCAGAACCCGGCGGCGCGCCGGTCCGCCCGGGTCCGAGACGGTGGCGTCGATGGTGTCCAGCAGCTCGCCCACCGGAACCGCCGGGGGGCGAGGGGCATTGGTGCGCTCGTCGTTGCCCGTGTAGGTCATGATCAGCCGCTCGGTGGCCGCCATGAGCGCGTCCAGCAGCAGCTGGCGGTCCTCGCTGCGCGGATCCCGCTCGCCGATCAGGGGCTCGGTCAGCATGAGGTCGTCCCCATCCCGGGGGGCCCGGCGGGGGAAGGCCCCGTCGTCCAGCCCCAGCAGGCAGACGATCCGGTGGGGGACCGAACGCATCGGCAACAGCGTGCACACGGTCAGGTGCCCGGTGCGGAAATTGGCGCGGGTGGGGCGCCCGGCGAGGCGTTCGGCCAAAAAGGCACGCACCTCCGCCGGGGAGAGGTCGGCCGGTGAGGCCTCGCCGGCCTCGGCCACCATGGCGTCGAGCACCCGGGCCAGCTCGGCCCGCTGCCAGCGGTCACGGGGGCCGGTGTCGGTGAGCCCGTCGGCGGCATCCCCGATCGCCTCCGCCCACGCCGCCAGCGGCTGGGAGCGGCCGAAGGTCCGCACGGCGGCGTCGATCCGCGCCAGCAGCTCGGAGAAGCGCCCGGCCAGATCGATGGCGCGGCTGTCGACGTCATCCAGCGGGAGCACCCCGGCGAACCGGCGCCGCCCATCCTCGGTCATCGTCACCCCCAGCAGCAGCCGGTCCAGGCCGATCCGCCAGGTGCCCTCGTCGCGGTGGTGCAGCTGGTATTCGGCGCGGTGGGCGGCGTCCAGGCCCCAGCGCACCCCGGCCTGGGCGATCCAGTTCTGGAGACGGGTGATGTCCTCGTCGTCGAGGCCGAACCGGCGCCGGACGGGCCCCCGGTCGATGAGATCCAGCACCTGGGAGGCGGTGACCCGCTGCTCGGCCAGCTCCAGCAGCTGGGCCACCACGGCCAGCACCGGGTTGGTCTGGCGCAGCGACCGATCGGCGAGCCGCACCCGCAGGTCGATCGGCCGGTCGGCGGCCATCGGCGCGGCCCCGTCGGGCTCCCCCGGCGTGGCCTCGGCCGCGCCGAAGGTGGCGTGGATGAGCGGCGCAAACGTCTCGATGTCCGGGCACATCACGATCACGTCCCGCGGCTCCAGGGTCGGATCCTCGGCCAGAGCGTGGAGGATGGCGTCCCGGACGATCTCCACCTGGCGGGCCCGCCCATGCCCGGAGTGCACGGTGATGCTGCCATCGCCGGGCTCCAGGAGCGGGCGCCGTTCCGGCCCCCCCGGCAGCGGTGGCCCGGGGGGCGCCCGGTCGGCTCGGATATCGGCCTGGATGCGGCCGAGGAGCGTCACCGGTGCGGGCGCCGGGGCGTGCGGGTGGTCGGCGGGCACGGCCCCGCCGGCGGTCAGCACCACCTGCATCTCCCGGGCGTCGCGGCCCCAGGAGGCGAGCAGACGGTTGGCGGCCAGTTCGGCGGTCGGGTCCCGGCGGCGCGGCGGGATCGTCCGGTGGGCCGCCCCGGGTGGCGTCGCCAGCTGGGCTGACACCTGATCCCAGAGCGCCGGCGAGGGGTGCAGGAGAAACAGATGCAGGTCACGGGCGGCGGCCAGAGCGCGCAGGATCTCCACATGGGCCCACGGCACCCGGGTGAGGCCGAACACCGCCAGGCGCGCCGGGAGGTCGATCAACTCCGGCTCGTCGATCAGGCGCCGCTCGGCGGCAGCGGCGCGCTCGGCCGGGTCGGCCACCCCGATCCGGATGCGCAGCCGGCGCCACAGCTCGGCCTGCCAGGCGCTCCCGGGGGCCAGCCGGGCCCCGCCGGAGTCGGTATCACGGCCGGCTCGCCAGGCGTCCAGCATCTCCGGCCGGTGCAGGGCATAGCGATGAAACAGGCCGGCCAGGTGGCGCAGCGTGGTCAGCCGCCGGCCCTGACGGACCGGATCCGGGGCGGCGTCGCCGGCGCCGAGGTAGACGGCCAGCGCGGCGAGCCACGGCTCATCCAGCGAGCGGTCAACCACCTCCAGCAGTGGCCACACCGCCCGCTCCGGCAGCCAGGGATCGGCCTCGGGATCCAGCCCGGACGCAGCGGCCACCGCCTCGGCGATCAGGCGGTGAGGAGAGGGAAACTCCACGTGGGCGCAGATTCCGTCCCCGCCGGCGGTGCCGGCCCCCAGGACGGCCGACATGCGCTGTGACAGCCAGCGCTCCATCCCGCGGGTGGGCACGGCCACCACCTCGGCGGTGAAGGGATCGCCGAGGGGCACCGACAGCAGCTCGGCGAGCGCGTCGGCGAGGGCATCCGCCCGGGCGGCACGATGGATATGAAGCACGTCGCTGGTGGAGATTATCCGCGGCCCAGGCCGGCACCGGGACGAGGGGTGGCGGATTGTCGCTGATCTGTGACGTTTCGCTTGCAATTGGTGACAGCCTGAGTTACCCTGCCGTCAACCTCTTTGGAGTGACCTGAATGTTCCGGACCAACTACACCCACATCGTCACGCAGCGGCTCGCGCCCGCCGGCATCGCCTTCGGCCTGCCGAAGATGGGCGTGCCCACCGATGCCCGTGACAACGCCAGGTCCGCCCTTGCTCGGGGGAGCACAGCCTAGATCGCGCTGAGCACCACGTTTCGCAGCAAGGGCGACCCCAGGGGTCGCCTTTTTTGCGGCCTGGGCGGCTCACCAACTCAATACTGATCGTCAGCCGATGTGGCTGACACTCACCATCAGCGGCCTGAGTGACACTCAGGCCGAGCAGTGACACCTGTCCATTTTCGCGGAAGGCTTCACCATGTATTACGACCGAGACGAGTTCCTGCTGTTCAGCCGCGGTGGCCGGGTGCCGCCCGCGGTGCGGGCGGGTCCTCCGCGCGCGCAGCCGGAGCTGCCTCCGCCGGAGCCGTGGCTGCTCCAGATGGCGCGGGCCGCGGTGGCCGGGATGCTGCGCCGCGACCGGCACCAGGATGCCCGGCTGGACCGTGACGCCTACCTGGAGCTGGAGTTCGCCGTCGGATTCGCCGCCGATGACGACCTGGCGCGGTAGCCGGCCGGGGCGCACTCCGGGGACCATCCACGCGGCGGGTGGTCCCCGGAGCCGGGGGGGCGGGGTCTATGCTCCGGGTGGCGCCGGGACCCGCCGCATGGGGATCGGCGATCATGTATCGACGGCTGACGCACCATGACCGCCCCCTGAGACGATCTCTTGCCCCACGCTCCAGACCTGTCCGGTTGTGCCCTGGATGATCGCTATGAGCTGCGCGCCCTGATCGGCGAGGGGGCGTTCGGACGGGTCTATGAGGGCCGCGACCGTCGTCTGGATCGTCCGGTGGCGGTCAAGGTGATCAAGCCGTGGTGGGCCGAGGATCCCGAATGGACGGCCACGTTTGAGCGCGAGGCGCGGATGCTGGCCCGGGTGAGCGATCCGGGCATCATCCAGATCTTCGACGTTGGCCATGCCCCGGAGGGCGTCTACTACGTCTCCGAGCTGGTGGAGGGCGAGGACCTGGCCGCCCGCCTGCGCCGGGGGCCGCTTCCGGCCTGGGAGGCCTGCGGAGTGGCTGCGCAACTGTGCCGCGCCCTGGCCCGGGCCCATGAGCAACGCATCGTTCACCGCGACGTCAAGCCGGCCAACATCCTCCTGTCCACCGAGGGGCGGGTGAAGGTCGGCGATTTCGGCGTGGCCCGGCTGGCCGAGGGCAGCACCGGCGGCTTCGGCACCGCCATCGTGGGCACGCCCCGTTACATGGCGCCCGAGCAGGGCCGCGGGCTGCCCACCACGCCGGCCACCGACGTCTACAGCGTCGGCGTCGTGCTCTACGAGATGCTGACCGGACACCCCCCGTTTGAGGCCGAGACGGCGGTGGAGCTGGCCCTGCGTCATCTCCAGGATCCCCCGCCGCCGCTGCCGGGGTGGCTGCCGGAGGCACTGGCCCAGATCACCGAGCGGGCGCTGGCCAAGGACGCCGCGGATCGTTACGCCGACGGTGGTGCCATGGCCGAGGCCCTGGTGCAGGTCCGCCGCCGGTCCGAGGCCGGCCGGCGGGCCCGGATCACCCCGGCGCGGACGCGCCCGGGGGCCCATCCTCCAGCCCGGGCTCCGCTCTCGGTCGGCGCCGGCGGATTGGGCGCCGGCGGGCTGGGCGGCGGGCGCCCGGGCCCGTCCGGGCCGCCCACCCCTCCCCCGCGCCGTGACCGGGGCGCGCGCCCCGGCGACCACGCCGACGCCACCCGGGCCGCCCGTCCGCTGTCGCCGCGGCGCACCCTCAACCCCGCGGGTCGGCGCCGCGCCGCAGCCGCGCTGGGCACCGTCATCCTGCTGGCCGCCGGCATGGCGGTGGCTGCCGTCCTGCTCGCGCCCCCGGTGCGCACCCGCGTGCCTCGGCTGACCGGGCTGAGCCGGGCCGCCGCCGTGTCCGCCGGCCGCCGCGCGCACCTGCGGGTGAGCTTCGGCCACGCCTATTCCGCCCGCGTCCACGCCGGGGCGGCGGTCGCCCAGCGCCCGGGGCCCGGCGCGCTCGTCGCCCGGGGGGCCCGGGTGCGGGTCACCCTCAGCCGCGGCCCAGCGCCCGTCCCGGTGCCCGCGGTCACGCGGGAGAACGTGGCCGCGGCCCAGCGCACCCTGACCAGCCTCGGGTTCTCCACCCGCATCCAGCCTGTCCCGGCTCCGGGCACGCCACCCGGGACCGTAACCGCCCAGTCGCCGGCGGCCGGCCCCGCGGCTCCAGCCCACACCACCATCATCCTGTCCGTGGCCGAGGTGCCGCAGTGGCGGCCGGTGACGCGCTTTGCCGGCGGCGATTCCGGCCCGTTACACATCACCGGCGACCGCTGGCGGATCGTCTACTCCATGGGCTTTCAGGGGACCTGCACGTGGATCTTGTTCTGCAGCGGCCCGACGGGCCGGGTGACCAACGCCGGCTCGGGTCAGACCGTCCGCGGCTTCGGTCTCACCAACGGCAGCGGTGAGACGCAGACGTTTGCCACCGGTCCGGGGACCTACGACCTGCGGGTGACCCCCGGCGGGGACACCGCCGACTGGTCAATCGAGGTCCAGGACTACTACTGAGGGGCCTCCCGCAAACCGGGAGACCCGCTAGCCCACCGCCACCGCAGCCAGCGGCGCCACCCGGCCCAGCAGGGTGCGGGCGGCGGCGATGACCAGAGCCCGGTCATAGGCGGTGGCGAACACGAAGCGACGCTCCGGGTCCGGCCCGTCGTCGCCGAGGTCCTGGGCCACCAGCGCTCCGGTGAAGTGGGGGCCGACGATGACCACGCTCCACTCGCCGGCCAGGGGGTCGCCCTCAGGGATGTGGGCTCCCCGCACCCCGCGGACCGGCTCCTCGCCCAGGCCGACGCCGAGGGCGGCCACCAGGCTGGCGCCGCGGGCGAGCATCTCGTACCGGCGCACCGTGTGGGGGG
This sequence comes from uncultured Solirubrobacteraceae bacterium, assembly GCA_963753235.1. Classification (GTDB taxonomy): domain Bacteria; phylum Actinomycetota; class Thermoleophilia; order Solirubrobacterales; family Solirubrobacteraceae; genus Palsa-465. The sequence goes on from CAVWBJ010000006.1 coordinate 232,133, forward strand.
TGAAGTGCCGCGCGTCCTGGAAGGCCGACAGGACCACCGCGCCCTCGCCGATGCGCAGGGCCCGGTTCTCCAGGTGATGGCTCATCGGCAGCAGCAGGCTCTTGGTGGCATGGGCCGCGGGACGCTCGCCGGCGACCACCTCAAACGGTGTGCGCCCGGCCGGGAGGCGGGCCGCCACCGGGCGACGCCGGAATGGCCGGCTCTCCGGGCTGGGCGCGGGCAGCGGCCCTGGCAGCGGACCGGGACGGCCCCACAGCCAACCCTGCCCGAGCGTCGCTCCCAGGGAGCGGGCCACGGCCAGGTGCGTCTCGGTCTCGATCCCCTCGGCCAGCACGGTGGCGCCGGTGCGCTCCCGCTCCGCCGCCACGGCGCTCACGATCGCGGCCTGGTCGGTGGACGGTCGGTCCTGGACCAGGCGAAGGTCGAGCTTGACCACGTCGGGCTCGATCAGCGGCAACAGGGCCAGCGAGCGGACGTCGGCGCCCACGTCGTCGAGGGCCACGCCTCGCCCGGCGGCCCGGTGACCGGCCACCTCCCGGGACAGCTCGGCCGGTCGGTCGGTCACCGCCCGCTCGGTGATCTCCAGGACGAGATCCAGCTCGCGCACGGCCCGGTCCCAGACCGGACGGTGGCCCTCCGGGCAGGGGCTGCCGATCGCCGAGGGCTCGCAGTTGATGAACAGCGCCGCGGTGCGCCCCAGCCCGGCGTCGAGCGCCGCCCCGGCGGCCGCGGCCCGGCAGAGCCAGTCCAGCTCCTCGGTCCGGCCGGTCTGGTGGGCGGTGGCGAACAGCCGGTCCGGACGCTGCAGCGGCGAACCCTCCGGCCCGCGGGCCAGCGCCTCGTAGGCCACCGTCCGGCCGGTGGCGATCTCCACAATCGGCTGAAAGACGGGGACGATCGCGCTCTGCGCCAGGATCCGGTCCAGTTCGGCGGCGCCGGAGCCGGGATCGAAATCGTCGTCGCGACGATGCCCGGTGGGCAGGGCCTGCCGGGGCCGGGTGGCATAGACGTGAAATCCGTCCTTGCCGCCGCCCTTGGCGATGTACATGGCCGCGTCGGCATGGCGCTGCAGGTCCTCGACCGTGCCGGCGTCCCGCGGGTAGGTGCTGACGCCGACGCTGGCGCGCACCTCCAGCCGGACGACGCCGTCGACCGGAAACGGCCGGCGCATGGCATCGACGATCCGGGCCGCCAGGTCGGTGGCGACGGCGGCGGCGTCGGTCATGCCCTGGAGCAGCAGCAGGAACTCGTCGCCGCCCGGCCGGGCGAGCAGATCGCCGGGGCGTACCACGCCCCGCAGCCGCTCCGCCACCGCCTGGAGCAGCGCGTCGCCGACCAGGTGCCCATGCGTGTCGTTGACGCGTTTGAAGTCGTCGATGTCCACAAACAGCAGGGCCAGCTGGGAGTCGGTGGCCCGGGCGGACTGCACCGCGGCGGCCAGCTGCTCATGGAGGGCCTCGCGGTTGGCCAGTCCGGTGAGCGAGTCATAGAACGCCAGCTCGTGGATCCGGGCCGAGGCCTGCATGCGCGCGCTGATGTCCTTCTGCACGCCGAGATACTGGACCACCTGACCGTCCGCGTCCCGCTGAGGAGCCAGCGCCACCTCGTTCCAGAAGGTCCCTCCGTCGGCCCGGTAGTTGAGGATCGTCACGTAGGCCTCGTGGCCGCCGGCGAGGGCCTCGCCCAGGACCGCCACCGCCCGGGGATCGGTGTCCGGGCCCTGCAACAGACCGCAGCTGTGGCCCAGCACCTGCTCGGCGCGGTAGCCGGTCAGCTGCTCGAATCCGGGGCTGACATAGGTCAGGGGAAAGCCGGGCCGCGTGGCGTCGGCGACGACGATGCCCGCAATTTCGGTTGGCTGCTCACTCATAACTGGGTTATCGACAACCCGTGTGGAGATCTCGACCCCCGGAGGTCAGAACGCCAACCACGGTCCGGCAGCCCCGGCTTGACGGCACCGGCTGGGGCTCTGAGAATGCGGACCGCAATCCTGCCGCTCAGAGGAGAGGGCGATGAGCACCTATGACTACGTGATCGCCGGCGCCGGATCGGCCGGGTGTGTGCTGGCCGCGCGCCTGTCCGAGGATCCGGACGTGACGGTGTGCCTGCTGGAGGCCGGGCCACCGGACACCGCCGACGAGATCCATCTTCCAGCCGGCGTGCTGGCGCTGGGGATGAGCAAGTACGACTGGGCGTTCATCTCCGACCCGGAGCCCGGCCTGGGCCATCGCCAGCGCCACCTGCCCCGCGGCCGGACGCTCGGCGGGTCCTCGTCCAGCAACGCCATGGTCTACATCCGCGGCCACCGCGCCGACTACGACGAGTGGGCGGCGATGGGGCTGAGTGGCTGGGGCTGGGAGGACGTGCTCCCATATTTCCTCCGGGCCGAGGACAACGAACGGGGCGCCGGCGAGTGGCACGGGGCGGGCGGACCGCTCAGCGTCATCGACAACCGCAGCCGGTACGCGACCTGCGCGGCCTTCATCGAGGCCGGGGTCCAGGCGGGGCTCCCGGCCAACGACGACTTCAACGGACCGGCTCAGGACGGGGTGGGCTGGTACCAGGTCACCCAGCGCAACGGGATGCGCTGCTCGGCGGCGGTGGCCTACCTGCACCCGGCAATGGCCCGGGAGAACCTGACCGTGCTCACCGGCGCCCACGTCAACCGGGTCCTGCTCGACGGGCGGCGCGCCACCGGCGTGGAGATCGACCGGGGTGGCCCCCCGGAGGAGATCCGGGCCGAGCGCGAGGTCATCCTGTCGGCCGGCGCCTATCAGAGCCCCCAGATCCTGATGCTGTCCGGCGTCGGCCCGGCCGATCACCTGCAGATGGTGGGCATCCCGCCGGTCCACGTGCTGCCCGTGGGAGAGGGCCTTCAGGACCATCCGTCCACCTGGATCACCTACACCACCGACCAGCCCTCGCTGCTCAGCGCCGAGACCGAGGAGAACCTGGGGCTGCTCACCACCGCCGGGCGCGGCCCGCTCACCTCCAACTTCGCCGAGTCCGGTGGGTTTCTGCGCACTGACGACAGCCTGCAGGCGCCGGACATCCAGCTGCACATGATCCCGGTGCTGTTCCCGGACGCGGGGGCGGGGGAGGTCCTGGTCGACGGCTGGGCGCTGTCGGCGTGTCTGCTGCGCCCGGTCAGCTCCGGCTTCGTCAAGCTGCGGTCCCGCCTGCCCACGGCGGCGCCCCGCATCCTCCACAACTATGCGCTCGCCGCCGAGGACCGGGCCCGGCTCGTCCGCGCGGTCCGCCGGTCGGTGGAGATCGCCTCCGCTCCCGCCCTGGCCTCCGTGACCACCGGCGCCTATGGGGCCCCGGAGGGCGATGACGACGCCGCCATCCTGGCCCACATCGAGCGCCACACCACCACCCTGTACCACCCTGTCGGCACCTGCGGTATGGGCCGGGTGGTCGACCCGGAGCTGCGCGTGCTCGGCCTGGAGTCACTGCGGGTGGTGGATGCCTCGGTGATGCCGACGCTGGTCCGGGGCAACACCAACGCGCCCACGATCATGATCGCCGAGCGGGCCGCCGACCTCATCCGCGGCCTCCCACCCGCCCGCCGGGAGGGCGCGGACGCACCCCCGCAGGCGACGCCGGCGTAGGCGCCGGGGCCGCGGTGGAGCGGCCCCGTCCCGAGCCGCCCTCACCGTAACCGGCTAGCCCCCGGCAAAGCCCGGTCCCGACGATGAGGGCGACCCAGGACGATCAGCGCGAGCTTCCCCCTCAGCCGCACTCGCTGATTTCTGGACCGCTTAGCAGGGAAAGTACGAGGACCGGGTCTCGCTGCAAAGCGGGGAAACCCTACGATCAACTCCGCCCTCAGACCTGCCGGGCGGGTTCGTCCCCCTCGCGCAGCGCCCGGGACAACCCGGTGCGCGACCGGATCCCCAGCTTGCGGTAGGCCCGAGTCAGGTTGGCCTCCACCCCCTTGACCGTGAGGAACGCTCGCTCGGCCACCTCCTGATTGGAGAGCCCGGAGGCGGCCAGCTCGGCCACCCGCCGCTCCGTGGGGGTCAGCTCGGTGGGATCGCCGCTCCCCTCGCCGGCCCGCGCCAGCTCGCTGCGGGCGGCCTGCGCCCACAACGGTGTGTCCGTTCGCTCAAAGATGTCCAGGGCCTCGCGCAGGGCCTGGCGGGCCGGCCCCCACTTCTTGCGCCGCCGCCGGACCCGGCCCAACGCCGAGCAATGTGCGGGCGCGCTCCACCGGCATCTCGACCCGCTCATGCTCGGTGAGGGCCGTCTCCAGGAGCCCGATCGCCTCGGTGAGATCTCCGCGCGCCGCGGCGAGCAATCCCCGGGTCCGCAGGGCGGCCGCGATCGTCCAGGCCCGGTCATGCGCCCGGCCGAGCCGGTCCAGGAGCTCAGTCAGCGGCTCGGCATGGTCAAGCTCGCCCAGGGCGACCAGTGCCTCGATCTCGTCCGGCACAAACACCAGCCCCGCCGGGTCGGCCAGGCCCATCGACGGCAGCGACTCGGTCAGCGGGGCCAGCGCGGCATGGGCCTCGGCGGGCCGGCCGGCGGAAAGCTCGGCAAATCCCAGAGCCCAGCGTGGCCACACCGTCCCCGTCCACCACTCCAGTCCCGTCAGGTGCGCCAGCGCCTCGGCGGCCTGCGCGCGGGCGGCCTCCAGGTCGCCCCGGTGGGCGCTGACCAGGGCCCCGGCACTCCGGGACAGTGCGATCAGCCCCCGGTCCTGCAGCAGGGCGACGGCAGCCGCGTCGCGCTCGGCCAGCTCCCGGGCCCGGCCGGTCTCGCCGAGCTGCAGGTAGGCCCAGACCAGGTACAGGGAGAACGCCGGCAGGTCGCTCTCCACCCCCCGCTCCATGCGCTCGCGGCGGAGCTCCTCCAGGGTTTGCACCCCCTCGCGCAGGCGACCGGTCCAGACCAGCAGCAGCCCGGCGATGAACCGGGGCGCGGTGAACAGCGCCCGGGGACGGTCGGGGTCCTCCAGCGCCAGGGCCCGGTCCAGACGCTCCTGGCGCAGCCCGTCCCCGTTGAGGAAGCCCACCATCGTCACCACGGCCAGGGCATCGCCGAGCACCGACGGGTCCTGGCCGGGGAGCTCGGCCCGGCCGACCGCCGCCTCGGCATGACGCAGGGCCTCGCCCACCGCGCCCAGGCCGACCAGGTAAAAGGCGATATCCAGCTCAATGGCGGCCGCCATCGACGGCTCACCCCCGGCCGACGCCAGCGCCTCGGTGGCGGTCTGCAGGGCCACCGTGAAGCCTTGGGCATGGCTCTCCAGCGTGGCCCGGAGCCGGAGTGCCTGGGCCCGGAGACGATCCGGCGCGGGTTCTCGCAGGAGCGTGGTCAACAGCTCCCCGGCCCGCTCAGGATTGCCGGCGTCGGCGTGGAGGGCGGCCGCTCGCTCCAGCCGGCTCAGCCGTCCCGTGTCGTCATCGGCCGGGGTCTGCAGGAGGGCGAGCTCAATCAGCTCGGCGGCGGCGTTCGGCGCGCCCCGGGAGCGGGCCAGCTCGGCGGCGGCGTCCAGCTCATCGGCCACGGCGGGATCGGGGCGCGGCGAGCCCAGGGCCAGGTGCCGAGCCCGCTCCTCGGCATCGACCAGCTCGTCCGCGACCGCCCGGTGGGCCTCCCGTCGCTGGCCGGCGGTGGCCGACGAGTAGATGGCGGTCGAGAACAGCGGATGGGTGAACTCGATCCGCCCCTGGGGGTCGACCCGCACCAGGCCCACCTCCTCGGCCGGGGTGAGCGCGTCGGCGTCGAGGAACCGGATCTCCGGGGTGCCGAGGACGGCGGCGCGCAGGAGCGCCGTCCGGGTCGGCTCCGGCAGCGCACTCACCCGTGATTGAGCCAGGGAGCGGACATCCTCAGGCACCGGCAGCCGGAGCGCCTCGGCGGCAGCGTCCCCATCCGGAAGCAGACGCGCCATCTCCAGCGCGTGAAACGGATTGCCTCCGGAGGCCTCGGCGATCCGGGTGAGCACCGGCAGCGGAAGCGGGCGCCGGGCTCGTTCGCCGATCAGGGCCCGCAGCGGCTCGGTCTCCAGCGGGCCGACCGTCAGGCGCAGCACCCGCTCGCGCTCCAGCGAGGCGAGTAGCCCCAGCCCCTGCGGGCTGGGGCGAGCGGCGCAGACCACGCCGACCGGCTCGGTGGCCAGGCGCCGGGCGGCGAAGGCGAGCACGCTGGAGCTTGGTGCGTCCAGCCACTGGGCATCGTCGACGGCCAGGATCACACCGCCGGTGGCCGACAGCAGGCGCACCAGGGAGAGCAGGGCCGTCCCCACCAGCCGGGGGTCGAGCGCCGGCCCCTCGGGCGCGGCCCGCAGCAGGGCCACCTCCAGGGCACGGCGCTGCGGCTCCGGCAGCCGGTCCAGCGCCTCGGCGTCGACCACGGCGAGCATGTCCGACAGCCCGGAGAAGGACAGCTTGGCCTCGGCGGCGGCCGGCCGGCAGGCGAGGACGAGCATCCCGGCGGCACGGGCCCGGCGCAGGGCCTCTGACCAGATGGTCGTCTTGCCGATCCCGGGCTCCCCCTCAATCGCCAGCGCGGCCCCGGCCGCCCGCACCCGGTTCAGGAAATCGTCAACCTGACCGAGCTCGGCGTCCCGGCCGAGAGCTGCGGAAGCTGCCATGCCGGCAAAGCGTAACCCCGGACGCTGCCACGGCCGACGGAAACGTCACCGGCCGTTCTCACCCGGGCCGGACGGCAACTCGTCGAGGACGAGCCCGAGGTGATGCTCGACTCCCTCGCGCAGCACGACGGCGGCCACCCGGCGGCCGATCCGCTCGTGGACCATCAGCCGCTGGAGATCGCCGGCGTCGGTCACCGGCTCGCCGTCAAGATCGGTGAGAAGATCCCCGGGACGCATCCCGCTCCGGTCGGCCGGACCGCCCTCGATCACCTGCAGGATCTGCACGCCGAGGCGGCGGCCGAGACGCGCCGCCGCCGCCGGGGGCAACGGGCGGGGAGCGACGGCCACGCCCAGGTGGGCGCGCCGGACGCGGCCCTCGGCGATCAGGGTGGAGATGATGAGGCGGGTGGTCTCGTTGATCGGCACGGCCAGACCGAGCCCTATCCCGGCGACCGCGGTGTTGATGCCGACCACCTGGCCGGTGCCGGCGACGAGGGCGCCGCCGGAGTTGCCCGGATTCAGAGCGGCATCGGTCTGGATCACGTTCTCCACGATGCGCCGCGGGCCGCCCCGGGAGCCGACCGGCAGTGACCGGCCCAGGCCGCTCACCACGCCGGCGGTCACCGATCCGCCGAACCCGTTGGGGTTGCCGATCGCCACCACCAGCTGGCCGACGCGCAGTCGTTCGGCGTCGCCCAGGATCGCCGGCACCAGGTCGGCGTCGTCGGCCCGCAGGACGGCCAGGTCCGACAGGGGGTCGGCGCCGACGAGCGAGACGGCGGCCTCGTGACCGTCGGTGAAGCTGGCCACGCCGCGGCGGCCGCCATCGATGACGTGGGCCGAGGTGATCAGAAAGCCGTCGGATGAGATGGCCACGCCGCTGCCGGCCCCCGTGGCCGGCCCCCGCCGGGTGCGCCGGCGGACCTGAAGGTTGGCCACGCTGGGGGTGAGGGACTGCGCCACCGCCACCACCACCTGCGAGTAGGCGTCGAGCGCGTCGCCGGTGTCCGGGGCGGCGGGAGGGGGAAGGGTGGGCGCTTCGGTCGACATGCAATAATCGTACACAATCGTTTCGATTCAAACATTTGGAGCAGATCATGAGCAGTGAACCCCTGACCCCCCGGGAGCTCGTCGACACGCTGGTCAGCGTGGCCGCTCACGTGGAGGGCGAGCTGGAGGAGGCCGTGGCCGAGCACCGGCTCAGCCGGCCGAGCTTTGAGGTCCTGGACGCCCTGGACCGCGCTCCGGGACACACCCTCAACCAGCGGGATCTCGTCCGGGAGGTCCGGCGGACCTCCGGGACGCTGTCGGTCCGCCTGGGACGTCTGGAGCGGGCCCGCCTGATCACGCGCGAGCCGGATGCTGAGAACCGGCGCAGCGTGACCGTCACCCTCACCGACTCCGGGCGCGAGCTGGTGCGGGCGGCCCGGCCGGCCTACGAAGAGCGGGCCGCCCGCCTGCTGGCCGGTCTGCCGGAGGGCGCGGCGGTCACCATCGGCGGCGAGCTGAGCGCCTGGCTGGCCTTCTTTGAGCCCGCCGAGGGCGTGGCCCCGCGGCTCGGGGTCGCGGTGGCCCCGGCGGCCGTGGCCAAGCGGATGCGCCGGGCGGTCGGCCTCGCCGACGAGCCGGGCGTGCTCGTTCTGCGCGTGGCGCCAGACAGTCCGGCCGACGCCGCCGGGCTGGGCCGGGGTGATCTGGTCACGGCCGCCGGTGGCGTCGTGGTGCGCTCGGTCGGTGACCTGCAGCGGGCGGTGCGCGGCGCCGACGGCAGCGTCGCCCTCAGCGTCCTGCGCGGCGCCGAGGCCCGGGAGGTCACGGTCGCCTTTAGTGCAGGAGCAGCCGCAGGCTGATGATCATCAGTCCGAACAACCCTCCCACCAGAGTCTGGCGCACGAGCGCGCGGCCATGGAGGTCCGCGCGGATCCCGGTGACCAGTTCGGCGACGACGATGAAGACCGCCGCCACCCAGACGCCGACGCGGACGGCCAGGCCGAGTGAGCCACCGGTCGCCCAGACGATCAGGACCGCCAGCAGCTCCGGCGCCGCGCCGATCAGGAGCGTCACCTCGCCCAGTGCGGCCCGGCCGAACGCCCGGGGCTGGAACGCCTCCTCCCGTTCCAGGCGCTCGCCCGAGTAATGGGCGTAGGAGACCGCCAGCCAGTACGTCAGCACGGCCAGGATGACCGCGCCGATCGTCTTGCCGTAGGTCTCGCTGCGGGCGCTCTCGGCGGCCAGCAGCGTGGCGACGATGATCGTCCCGTAGACCAGACCGCCGGCGTCGAGGCGCATGGCGCCATTCTGGCAAGCGGTGGGCCCGTCAGCGCGGGGCGGGACGCGCCCGCACCGGGGCCTGCCGGGCCCGGGCGAACCCCACGGTCCGCAGCGCGAGGTACCGGGTGACGGTGATCAGCGCACTGGCCGCCACCAGTACCAGCACCTCCAGCCAGCGCGCCGGATGGCGCTCCACGCCCCGCAGGACGTCAAGCGCGCCCGCGGTCAGGCCGAGCGCGATCAGATACACGGCCGCGCCGCCGGCGTGCTGGCGCATGAGCCCGGTCCGGCCGCGGATGCGAAACGTGAACCGGCGATTGGCCTGGGTGTTGGCCACGGCGGTGACCGCCAGCGCCAGTGCGTTCGCCGCGTCCGCGCCGAGGCTGCCCCGCAGCAGCAAGAACAGCAGCGCATAGGCCACCGTGGACAGGATGCCGATGGCCAGAAACCGCACCACCGGCCAGGCCAGCACCAGGCGGCCCACCCCGCGCAGGTCGGTGAGGGCGGTGGAGATGACGTCGACGCGGGAGTCCGGGTCGTCGACCCAGTCGACCGGTACCTCGTGGATGCGCATACCGCTGCGCTGGGCGCAGATCAGCAGCTCGGTATCGAAGAACCAGCCCTCATCCTCCACCTCGGGCAGCAGGCGCCGGGCCGCGTCGGCCCGGATCGCCTTGAACCCGCACTGGGCGTCGCGAAACCGGGCGTGCAGGGCCAGGCGCAGAAGCCGGTTGTAGGAACGGGAGATGACTTCGCGCTTGAGTCCGCGCACCACTCGGGACCCGGGCATCAGCCGGCTGCCGATGGCGATCTGGCTATGGCCGGAGGCCAGCGGGGCGATGAGGGGCAGCAGCGCCCGCAGGTCGGTCGACAGGTCGACGTCCATGTAGCAGAGGACGTCGGCATCGCTAGCGCTCCAGGCGGCCCGCAGCGCGCGACCGCGTCCCTTGGCCTCCAGGTGCAGGACAGCGACGTGCGCCAGCCGGCGGGCCAGCCGCTCCGCCACCGCCAGCGTCCCGTCGGTACTGGCGTTGTCGGCGATCACGATCCGCCACGGATACGGCAGCTCGGCGGTCAGGAACCGGTGGAGGCGATCGACTGACTCCGCCAGCGCCACCTGCTCGTTGTAGACCGGGATGACGATCTCGACGCGGGGCGCCGGTGCCGGGCTCAGGGCCGGAGCCGGCGGGCCCGAGGCGGGGATCATGGTGTCGGTCATGGGTGGCGAGTGGGGGGAGGACTGCGGCTGACCGGCAGCATCGAGCCTCGGTGCAAGACCGTCTTATGAAGCAGCTAAGACGGACGTGTGAACCCCGGATTTCCCCAGGCGGGGCGCCCGCAGCGTCGGTGCCCTGGTCAGACGCTCCGGCTGTCGGCGTCGTAACCTCCTTGCCCTCTTGAGTGGCCACCCCAGCAAGCTTCTGTCGCGGCCAGCGGATGTCCGCGTCTTCGGCCAGGTCCGCCAGCCCGGCTTCTCCGACTGTGCCCCGTCGGGCCGGGTGCGGCTGGACGCCCTGGCCTGCTGGCTGCAGGACCTCGCCTACGCCGACGTCGAGGACGCCGGCCTGCACGACGTGGCCGTCTGGGTGGTGCGGCGGACGCGGATCCGCGTCCACCGGTTTCCCCGGTTCGGCGAGCGGTTTCGCCTGACCACGTTCTGCAGCGGGCTGGGACGCATGTGGGCCGAGCGGCGCACCGACGTCATCGCCTGCGGACCCGGCGGCGACGCCAACGGGGCGGGCGCTGATGTGGAGGCGGTGTCGCTGTGGGTTCACCTTGATGGCGAGCAGCGGCGTCCCTCGCCCCTCACCGAAGCCGAGATCGAGACCTACCGGGGGACGGTCGAGCCACGACGGGTGACCGCGCGGCTGCACCACCCCCTTCCCCAGTCGTTGATCGACGGCGCCCCGTGGGTGTTCCGGGCCACCGAGTGCGACATCGCCGACCACGTCAACAACGCTGCCTACTGGCAGCCGGTGGAGGAGGAGCTGCTGGCGGGCGCCGACCCCGCCCAGCTCGACGTGGAGATCGAATACCGCGCCCCGGCCCAGCCGGGGCACAAGCGGGTGGTGCGCCACGGCGCCTATCGCTGGATCGTCGGCGACGGCGGCGAGGTTCACGCATCGGTCCGCCTGGGGTCGGCCGATGGCGACTGACGCGGAGGGGATGCTGCGGGCCGCCCGACGGCCGCTGGTCATCGGCATGGGCGGCGGCGGCGATGTGGTGGGAGCCCTGGCCACCGCCGAGGCCATGCGCATCTACGACGGTGCGGAGGGCCTGGTGGGCGGGCTGGCCTGGGAGCGCCGACCGATCGATCCGGTGCCCGGATCCCGCCGGGTCGACGAGATCACCGGCGCTTGGGAGGTGGCGCCGGGCATCCTGCTCGCCGGTCCCGGAACCCGGGTGGCCGAGCGCGATGTGTACTTCGGCGAGTCGCGGATGGCCGCGTTTCTGGGCCGGCCCACCGTGCTCGTCGACGTCAATGGGGGCGCCCCCGCGGTGGCAGCCGGTCTGGCCGCGGCGGTGGCCTCGCTGCGCCGGGACCTGATCGTGTTTGTGGACGTGGGCGGCGACGTGCTCGCCCAGGGTGATGAGCCCGGACTGCGCAGCCCGCTGTGTGACTCGCTCATGCTCGCCGCCGCCGGTGAGCTGGCCGCCCGCGGTCACCCCGTCCTGCTCGGCGTGTTCGGCATCGGCTGCGACTCCGAGCTGACCACCGACGAGGTGCTCGCCCGGCTGGCCGACGTGGCGGCGGCGCGAGGCGTGGGCGGCGTCCGCGGCCTCACCGAGCCGGTGGCCGTGCGCCTGGAGCAGTCGCTGGAGCTGGTCCCCACCGAGGCGAGTGCCCAGGCCGTTCGCGCCTTCCGGGGGACGACCGGCACGGTGCGCATCCGGGGCGGGACCCGCAGCCTGGAGCTCTCGATCCTCGCCGCCCAGACGTGGTATCTGGATGTGCCGGTGACGATCGCCTCGGTGGGGCGGCTGGCCCGCGCGGTGGCCGCGGCATCCGATCTGGAGGCGGCCAACGACGCCCTCCACGAGCTGGGAGTGTGGACCGAGCTTGACCTGGAGCGCGAGGCCGCCGCGGGGGCGGGCGGGCCGACCCTCTGATCCCGGGCACTGGTGGGTCTCCCGCTAGGCTCGGTCGTCGTGGCCCGCGCCGTCGGCATCACCCGTCCCGGAGGACCTGAGGTCCTGAAGGTCATCGAGCGCCCGGTCCGTGACCCGGGACCGGGCGAGGTTCGCATCCGGGTGGCCGCGGCGGCGGTCAACCCCACCGACATCGGGCTGCGCAATATGGGCGGCGGGGACCTGGAGCCGCCCTGGACACCGGGTATGGACGCCGCCGGCACGATCGAGGCGGTGGGTCCCGACTCCGAGCGGCTGGCGCGCGGCGATCAAGTCATGGCCGCGGTCTCGCCCCGCCGTCCCGAGGGTGGGGCCCAGGCCGAGCTGATTGTGGCGCCCGCCGCGTCGGTGGTGCCCATCCCGGACGGGGCGACGCTGGAGCAGGCGGCCACGTTGCCGATGAACGGCCTGACCGCGCTGCTGGGGCTTGACCAGCTGGCGGTCGACTCCGGCGAGACGCTGGCGGTCACCGGCGGCGCCGGTCTCCTGGGCTCATACGTGATTGGGCTGGCCCAGGAGCGCGGGCTGCGGGTGATCGCCGACGCCAAACCGCAGGACGAGGACCTGGTGCGCGGCTTCGGCGCCGACGTGGTGGTGCCCCGCTCCGACGATTTCGCCGGCGCCGTCCGGGCGGTGGAGCCCGGCGGGGTGGCTGCGGTCTACGACACCGCGCTGTTGAATGCCGACGCGTTGGGCGCCATCCGCGACGGCGGCGGGTTGGCCGTCGTCCGCGGCTGGAGCGCCGGTGAGGCGCCCCGCGGCATCACCGTGGTGCCGGTCATGGTCCGCGACGCCCTGGAGCGCACCGAGTGGCTCCAGGAGCTGCGGCGGCTGGCGTCGACCGGGCGGCTGGCGCTCCGGGTGGCGGCGACGTACCCGCCGGAGCAGGCCGCGGAGGCGCAGCGGTTGATGGATGCCGGCGGGTTGCGGGGCCGGGCCCTCATCGTGTTCTGACCCAGGTGCCGGCGTCCCCCGCCGGCCGCCCGCCGGGAGGGACCGGCGGATTACGGCGTGAACACGATCTTGCCCACCACATCGCCGTCGAGCAGCGCCTGAAACCCCTGGCGGGCTTCGGCGAGCGGCAGGGTGGCGTGGATCGGCGGCGTGATCCCCCGCTCCAGGCAGAACCGGATCAGGCGCTCCAGCTCGTCCCGGGTGCCCATGGTGGAGCCGACGACCGAGAGCTGGAGGAAGAACACCCGGGTGAGCTCGGCCGGCGGGGCGTCGCCCGAGGTCGCGCCCGAGACGACGAGCTTGCCGCCCGGCTTCAGCGAGCGCACCGAGTGCCCCCAGGTGGCCTGACCCACGGTCTCCATGACCAGATCGACGCGCTCGGGCAGGCGGGCCCCGGACTCAAACGCCTGGTCGGCGCCGAGCTTGACCGCCTCGGCGCGCTTGGCCTCTGAGCGGCTGGTCACCCAGACGCGGATGCCGGCGGCGGCGCCGAGCACCATCAGCGCGGTGGCCACCCCGCCGCCGGCGCCCTGGACCAGGACCGTCATCCCGGGCGTGGCCTGGCCGCGGGTGAACAGCATCCGGTAGGCGGTCAGCCAGGCGGTCGGCAGGCAGGCGGCGTGCTCAAACGAGAGCTCCGGTGGCTTGGGCAGGACGTTGCGGCGGGGAACGCTCACCCGCTGGGCCAGGGTGCCCGGGTGGCGCTCGGAGAGCAGCGAGCGCCGGGGATCCAGCGTCTCGTCCCCGCGCCAGGCGTCGTCGCTGATGACCGCGTGGACGACGACCTCCTGGCCGTCCTCGTCCACGCCGGCGGCGTCGCAGCCGAGGATCATGGGCAGCGCGTCGGCGCTCAGCCCGACACCGCGCAGCGACCACAGGTCATGGTGGTTGAGGGCGGCGGCCCGGACGGTGACGGTGGTCCAGCCGCCCTGGGGGGCCGGGTCGGCGACCTCGCCGACCTCCAGGCCGCGCAGCGGGTCATCCCGGTTGATCTCGGTGGCGTAGACGGCGAGCATCGGTGGAGCCTATGACACCGGACCGGCCAGACGCCTGCCGATCCAGACCCTGAGGCTGCGGCGGCCGGAGCGGGACCTCCGGGCATGTGACGAACGCCACCGTCCCCGCGCGCTGTCACAATCGCGGCCATGTCCAGAGTGGTGGCACGTACGAGCGCCCAGGTGCAGGCCCCGCCTGAGCGGGTGACCGAGTTCCTGCGCGACTACCGGGAGAGCCGGGAGCGGATCCTCACCGACAACTACACCGCCTACCGGGTTGAGCAGGGTGGCAAGGGGGAGGGGACCGTGTTCGCCTACCACTTTGCGGCCGGCGGTCGCGAGCGTGACTATCGCCTCCACGTGCACGAGAGCCCGGGCGGCCTCCAGGAGTCAGATCAGATGTCCTCGTTCGTGACCACCTGGAGGGTTGAGCCCTCCCCCAACGGCAGCCAGGTCACGATCGAGAGCTCCTGGGACGGGGCCGGCGGAGTCGCCGGGATGTTTGAGGGCTTCTTTGCGCCCAAGGGGCTCAAGCGGATCTACGACCGCGTTCTCGCCCAGCTGGGCGACGCCGTCCGCGGCTGAGCCGCGTCCCGGCGCCGCCCAGCGACGCAACCCTCCCTAGGGCACCCTCATGCTCTTCGACGTCCTCAGCACGTGGCCGTGCCCGTCCAGCGCCTGCACGGCGACATACGCCGGGCCCCGGGTGATGCGGATGGCGGTCTCAAACGCCGTCTTGCGCCCGGCCCGCTGGGCCTTCAACGCTCCCGGCGAGTTGCCGGCCAGCACCCGCCAGCCGGAAACGAGGGTGGCGCCGTTCCAGCTGGCATAGACGGTGGTGGTGTGACCCGAGACGCGGGCGGCCACCGACGGCCTGGTGGCGGGTCGCCCCGTCCACCGGAAGCGGAAGGCCCGGTAGCTGGAGTTCTGACCGACGAACCGGGCGTCGAACACCGGGCGGCCCCTGGAGTTGAACTCGGTGATGTTGGGCATCCCGCCCCAGCCGACGAAGTCATCGCCGTTGGCCATGGGCTCCACGCTGCCCTCGTACTCGGCCAGCACGCCCGGCTGGTGCTCGTCCTGGAGCAGGAGCGAGGCCGTCTTGTGGGCGAAGTCCAGGCGCAGCGTGATCCCGCGGGAGCGCTTGTGCACGATCGGCGGTCCCGCCCCATCATCGAAGATGGTGATCTCGTCGGAGCCGAACATGCGGGCGTCATGCTGGAACATGAACGGCGTGTTGGGCCCCATCTTGAACGTCGAGGCCTTGCCGCCGAGAGTCCAGTTGATGGCCCCGGTCTGATGGGACACGTCATAGACGGCCCAGGTGTTGCGGGCGGAGATGAGGATGCTGCCGTCGGCGGGCTCCGAGACGGCATTGATGTGGAAGTAGTCCCAGGGGTGACCGGCCATCGGCGGGGCAAACTGGTAGCTCTGCGTGACCGGGACGTGATCCAGGCTGTCCCACTGCCACAGGACGAGGCCGGTGGGGATGTCGATCTCCTGGGCGACGGCGTCGAGCACCAGGTCATGCGGGGACCCGTTCTTGATCCCGGAGGTGTTCCAGTAGACCGGGTAGTAGGCGGTGATCAGCGCCGTGTTCTGCGAGGTCATCTGGAACTCGTGCAGGTCCGCATGCAGGCCGTTGCCGGCCTGGACGGTGGCCACCGGGCGATACGAGCTGTCATAGATCTTGTCCTCACCGGTGCCGACGCCGCCGTTGATGGTGCCCTGCCACCAGGTGAGCACCGGGCGGCCGCGGTACGTCTGCTCCTTGAAGTCGGTGGCGGACTCGCCCTTGGGGACCGTCTTGAACCAGACGAGCCCGCCGTACGGTCCCAGGATCTCCGGTCCGCGCTGCACCGGTCCGGCCTGCGGCGCCACGAAGATGCCGCCGGGGGAGGCCGCCTTGGTGGGCAGCTTGGTCACCTGCACGTTGGGGGCAAACAGCTGCGGCGCCGAGACGAACCGCTGCACGTCACCCCGGACCCGCGGCGCGCTCATCGGTGCCGCCGCGCGGAGCGCGCCGGCCGGGCTGGCCACGGTGAAGCTGTACGTGCCACCGTGGCCTCCCACGATGTTCAGCGACGTCCTCACGGTCACCGTCTCACCCGCCGTGAACGGCTTGGTGGGCAGAAAGCTGCCGCCCTGGCCGTCGGAGTCGGCCACCACGCGGCCGGAGTGGGCGCCGCTGCGCGAGCCGGTCACCGAGATCGCCCCGAACTGGGAGACCGGCGCTCCCCGGAATGTGATCTGGGTGGTGGGGGAGGCCACGTGGCCTCCGGGGATCGGAAAGACGTCGACCGTGGCCGCGCTGGCTGCGGCGGCCGTGCCGAGCGCCCATAGGGCGGCGGCGATGGTGAGCGCCAGCAGCCCGGCGAGCCGGGCTCGGCGAGGAGGCGGCGTGACGGCGTCCATGAAGTTCTCCCTCTGTTCGTGAACCGGGGTGTGCTGCCGCTCCCCGGCCGAGGGGCGGTGCTTCTCGCTACCGCACGGTACGCGTCGGGCTGTAAAGCCTGAATAAGTTGGTTTGGTTAGTGACGGGTTTGTGCCGTGTTAACCGTGCCGTTGACGTGGCTGGCCGCCCAACAGGCGGCGGCCCCGTGGCAGTCCTGGAGGCGCACGAGCTCGGCATGCAGGGTGGCCAGCTCGGTGAAGGGCAGGCTCCCGGCCAGGTTGTGGAGCTCATAGGGGTCGGTGCGCAGGTCGTAGAACTCGCGCTCGCCGTCGATGTACTCCACGTACAGGAAGTCCTTGGTGCGCATGGCCTCGTAGGAGGGCGGGTTGCCGCTCACCGCGCCCTGAAGGTCCGGGTCGGTGAAGGAGGCCATCGGGTGGTGGTGCTCAACCAGGACCGCGTTGCGCCAGTCCGTGGTGAGGGTCCCGTGGAGCACGGGCAGCAGGCTGTAGCCGTCGCTGGGCAGGCTCGTCCCGCCCATGGCGGTGAACGTATCGGCCAGATCCACGTTCTCGGCCATCGCCGGTGTCGAGCTGCCGGCGGGGATCCCCGGACCGGCCACCACCAGGGGAACGTGGATGTCGGTGTCGAACGCGGTCAGCTTGCCCGGCATCATCCGGTACTGGCCGGCATGCAGCCCGTTGTCAGAGCTGAACACCACGTAGGTGTTGCTCATCAGGTGCAGCCGTCGCAGCGTCTCCTCCACGGCGGTGACCATCCGGTCGACGGACTGCACCGCCTCGGCCCGCAGGCGGACCGCCCGGTTGATCTGGGCCAGCTGATGGCCGGTGAGCGGCGGATGGTTGGCCAGCCAGGCCGGAGGGTGGGTGGGCAACTGGTCGAAGCTGGGAGGGCGGGGCGCCTGCAGCCCGGGGAACTTGTGGGCGTCCCGGGGGGCCGGCGTGTACGGGTAATGCGGCGAGAACGTCGCCAGCTCCAGGAAGAACGGCTGGTGGGACTGGGCTGACCGGTCGATGAACCGCACGCCGCGCCGGGTGAGCACGTTGGTCAGGTAGTCCTGCGGAGCCTGGCCGAACCGGTGGACGGTCCCGTCGATGTTCATCTTGTAGTTGAACTCGGGATAGCCCCAGCCGGCCACGTCCCATTCGTTCCAGCCCGGCGGGACATAGGCATTGGAGACAGGTGAGCGCCGGGGACCCTCCAGGTAGCCGTTGATGTACTTGCCCATCATCGCCGTGCGGTAGCCGGCCCGCTGGAGGGCGATGTTGAAGGTGTGCGTCTGATTCTGGTGTCCGATCCAGGCGCCCATGCCTCCGTTGGGGCCGGAGTTGGTGAACACCCGGGTGTCATGGGGGTAATCGCCGGTGAAAATCGAGGCGCGCGAGGGGCAGCACAGCGAGTCCGAGACGAAGTAGTTGTCAAACGTCATCCCCCGCGACTCCAGCGCCTGAACCGCCGGCATGTAGCGCAGGAGGTTCATCGACAGGTCGTCGGTGAGCACGAACACGATGTTGGGCCGCCGCCGGCCCCGTGTCGTCACCGGCGAGGTCGGATAGCCGGCTCCGCCTCCGCCGCCGGTCACCGCGCCCGCCACCACCCGCGGTGCGGCCGCGCCACTGCCGCCGCTGCCGCTCACGGCGATGCCCACCAACAGGGCCACCAGGCCGGCCACGCCCACGGACAGCAGCAGGCGGCTCCAGGGCGACTTGAATCGTTCTGACATATCGGAAAACGCGAGGTGGTGGGGGTGCCCTCTGTGCCGTGCGGTCCAGATCACGGCGATCAACAACCCTCAGGAGAGCAGAAGGTTCTGGGGTGGCCGGGCCGGGAGGTCAGGGTGCTGACGTCAGCACCGCGTCCATAACCGGATCAACATCGCCCCCCAACAGAGCCCGCACCCCGCGGAAGGGGGTATTCCGCGGACGGCTCTCAGAAGCTCTCAAAGCCGTCGTCCCAGTCACCCCGGGGGTGGCTGATGGCGGCCTGGGCGGCGGCGATCCGGGCGATCGGAACCCGGAACGGCGAGCAGGACACGTAGTCCAACCCCGCCTCATGGAAGAACTCAATCGACTCGGGGTCGCCGCCGTGCTCACCGCAGATCCCGAGCTTCAATCCGGGATGTGACTCCCGGCCGACCCAGGCGCCGAGCCGGACCAGCCAGCCGACCCCCGGCTTGTCGATCGTCTCAAACGGACTGCGGTCGATGATCTTGCGCTCCAGGTAGACGGGGACGAACTTCGACTCCGCATCGTCCCGGGAGAAACCGAGCGCGGTCTGGGTGAGGTCGTTGGTGCCAAACGAGAAGAAGTCGGCGAACCGGGCGATCTTGTCGGCGGCGAAGCAGGCCCGGGGGAGCTCGATCATGGTGCCCACCGTGTAGTCGCGGCCCACCTCCAGGCCCTCCTCCTCGCCGATCCGGACCACCAGCTGGCGCATGATGTCAAGCTCGGTCTCGTAGTCGACGAGCGGGATCATGATCTCCGGGTGGGGCGCCCGTCCGCTCCGGGTGGCGCTCTTGGCCGCGCGCAGGATGGCGTGGACCTGCATCTCGTAGATCTCCGGGTACAGGATCCCCAGCCGGCAGCCGCGGGTGCCGAGCATCGGGTTCTCCTCGGCGATGTCATGGACGCGCTCCAGCAGGCGCTCCAGGTCCGCCAGGTCGTCGGTGTGCTCCAGCCGTGCCCGCTCGACGGCGGCGGCCAGGTCCTCGGCGTTGGGCAGGAACTCGTGCAGCGGTGGGTCGAGCAGGCGGACGGTCACCGGCAGCCCGGCCATGGCCTCAAACAGCCCTTCGAAGTCCTGCTGCTGGAGCGGGAGCAGCTGGCCCAGCGCCGCCTGGCGCGTCTGCGAGGTGTGGGCCATGATCATCGCCCGCATCTTGGGCTGGCGGTCCTCGGCCATGAACATGTGCTCGGTGCGGCACAGTCCGATCCCCTCGGCCCCCAGTTCCCGGGCCCGCTGCGCGTCCTCCGGCGTGTCGGCGTTGGCCCGGATCCCCAGATTGCGGATCTCATCGGCCCAGCCCAGCACCGTCTGGAAATTGTCGTCCACGGTGGCATCGATGAGCGGCACGTCGTCGACGGTGACGCACCCCCTGGTTCCGTCGATGGCGATCCGGTCGCCCTCAGACAGCTGCGTTCCATCGACGGTCACCGTCTTGGCGGCCAGGTCGATCGCCAGGGCCTCCACCCCCACCACGGCGGGGCGGCCCATGCCGCGCGCCACCAGCGCCGCGTGGGAGGCCTTGCCACCCTCGGAGGTGAGGATGCCGCGGGCGGCGTGGAAGCCGGCCACGTCCTCGGCG
Source organism: uncultured Solirubrobacteraceae bacterium (assembly GCA_963753235.1). Lineage (GTDB taxonomy): Bacteria > Actinomycetota > Thermoleophilia > Solirubrobacterales > Solirubrobacteraceae > Palsa-465. The sequence goes on from CAVWBJ010000006.1 coordinate 251,806, forward strand.
TCGGTGAACGGGCGCACCAGGATGACGTCGCGGCCCTGCTCGGCGGCGTGGACGGCATCCTTGGCGGTGAACACGATCTCGCCCTTGGCCGCCCCCGGGGAGGCGTTGACCCCGCGGGCGAGCACGTCGAACTGGGCCGCTGGGTCAAACGTGGGGTGCAGGAGGGCGTCGAGCGTCGCGGTGTCGACGGTGAGCAGCGCCTCTTGGCGGGTGAGCAGCCCCTCGCTCACCGCGTCAACGGCAAACCGCACCGCGGCCTGGGCGGGCCGCTTGGCGTTGCGCGTCTGGAGCATGTACAGCCGCCCCTCCTCGACGGTGAACTCGGTGTCCTGCATGTCCTGGTAGTGGCCCTCCAGCGTGCGCAGGATCTCCATCAGCTGGCGATGGGCCTCCGGCAGCCACTCCCTCATCTCGGAGATGTCCCGCGGGGTGCGCACGCCGGAAACGACGTCCTCGCCCTGCGCGTTGGGCAGGAAGTCGCCGCTCGGCTCCGGCGCGCCGGTGACCTCGTCCCGGGAGAAGGCAACGCCTGATCCCGACGACTCGCCCTTGTTGCCGAACACCATCTGCTGGACGTTGACCGCCGTGCCCCAGTCGTCAGGGATGTGGTTCATCCGCCGGTAGGCCACCGCTCGCTCGCCCACCCAGGAGTCGAACACGGCCCGGATGGCCTCGCGCAGCTGGTCCTGCGGATCCTGCGGGAATGGGTCACCGGTCTCGGACCGGTAGATGTCCTGGAAGGTCTGCGTCAGCTCCCTGAGGGCGTCGACGTCAAGCTCGGTGTCCTGCGTGACCCCCCGCTCGGACTTGGCCGCCTTGATGGCGTCCTCGAAGCGTTCGCCCGGGATGCCCTTGGACACGTTGCCGAGCATCTGGACGAAGCGGCGATACGAATCCCAGGCAAATCGCTCGTTGGCGGTGGCCCGGGCCAGCCCCTGGACCGACGCATCGTTGAGCCCCAGGTTGAGCACGGTGTCCAGCATCCCCGGCATGGACTCCCGCGCCCCCGAGCGCACCGAGACCAGGAGCGGGTCGCCGGCATCGCCCAGCTGCTTGCCGGCATGCTCTTCCAGGCGTCCCAGCGCCTCCTCCACCTGCTCGGCCATCCCGCCGGGCTCCTGGCGATCGGCGCGCATGTACTCCACGCAGGCGGCGGTGGTGATGGTGAAGCCGGCCGGAACCCGGTCGGCTCCCAGCACCCGGGTCATCTCGGCGACGTTGGCCCCCTTGCCGCCGAGCAGGTCCCGCATGTCCCTGGAGCCCTCGGCGAAGTCGTACACCCACTTGGTCGGCACGAGCGCGATCGTACCCGGGATGGCCGGCCGTGGTGACTGGTGGTCTACCGAAGCGCCGGCGGAGAACTACGGAGCGGCCTGGCCGACGGCCAGCGCCCGCGGGTCCAGGTCGCAGGCCTCGGCCAGCAGCTCGTAGGAGCGGCGGCGCATCTGGTGATCATGGGTGATGGTGACCACGATCACCTCGTCGGCCCCATAGGCGCTGGCCACCTCCTCCAGGCCGGCCCGGACCTTCTCCGGCGACCCCACCACGCCGCGCCGCCCGGGGATCTCCCCGGAGGGGGTGAGACGGGCCTCGCGGCTGAGGAACTCGGTCGCCTCGTCGGGAGGCGGCACGGCGATCAGCTGGCCCCGGCGCAGCTGGGTGAACGTCATGCGGCTGCTGGAGGCCAGGTACTCGGCCTCCTCGTCGGTGGGGGCCGCCAGCGCCCAGACGGCGACCGCCAAACGGGGTGCCTGCAGCGCATCCCGGCCCTGCCCAGCCGTGAAACGCTCCCGGTAGCGCCGGGCGATGTCGGCCCCCCGGGGGTTGATGAAGTCGGCAAACGCGTAGCGCAGTCCGAGCTCACCGGCCCAGATGGCGCTCTGCTCCGAGGAGCCGAGCAGCCAGGGCACGGGCAGCTGGGGCCGGCCGGGCAGGGTGGCGGCCAGGTGGCGGAAGGGATGGTCCTCCGGAAGGTTGTCCTCGAAGTAGGCGAGCAGCTCGGCCAGCTGCTGGGGGAAGTCGTCCGGCGCGGCCTGGCGGCGGTCACGCTGCAATGCGAACGTGGTCAGCGGGTCGGTGCCGGCGGCCCGGCCGAGGCCGAGGTCAATCCGGCCGGGGAACAGGGCGGCCAGGATGGTGAAGGACTCGGCCACCTTGAGCGGGCTGTAATGGGGGAGCATCACCCCGCCGCTGCCCACCCGGATCCCCTCGGTGGCGGCGGCGATGGGGCCGATCAGCACCTCGGGACTGGGACCGGCCAGCATCGGCCCGCCGTGATGTTCGGCCACCCAGTAGCGGTGGTAGCCGAGCTCATCCGTGAGCCGGGCCAGGTCGATGGTGTTGTGCAGCGCCTGGGCTCCCGTGGAGCCCTGGGCGATCGGCGACTGATCCAGGACCGAGAGGAGCATGCCTGTGATGCTAGAAAGCCGCGGGATGCCGGTCCAAACCAGCGAGCTCAGGCAGGTGATGGCCACGCGCTACGTCACGCCGCTGCGCGAGGGCGGGTCCCTGCCGGGGCTGGTGGAAGCCGATGACGACGGCCTGTACGTGGCCAAGTTCCGCGGCGCCGGGCAGGGACTGCGGGCGCTGGTGGCCGAGGTCATCATCGGCGAGCTGGCTCGCGCCGCCGGTCTGCTCGTCCCGGAGTTGGTGACGGTGGAGATCGACCCCCGGCTGGGTGCCGCCGAGCCGGACCCGGAGATCCAGGACCTGATCGGCGCCAGCGCGGGGCTCAACCTGGGCGTCGACTTCCTGCCCGGCGCGCTGCCCTACACGGCGGCCGGCGCCTGGCAGCCCGACCCGGAGCTGGCGGCGGAGATCGTCTGGCTGGACGCGCTGGCCACCAACGTCGACCGGACGGCACGCAACCCCAACCTCCTGCTCTGGCATGAGCGGCTGTGGCTGATCGACCACGGGGCCGCCCTCTATCTCCAGCACGCCGGGCTGGATCCGACGGCGCAGGCCGACCGGCCGTTCCCGCTGATCGCCCAGCACGTGCTGCTCGCCCGGGCCGGGTCGGTGGCCGCGGCCGACGCCTGCCTGCGCGCGCGCCTGGGACCGGGGGCGGTGGCGGCGGCGGTGTCCCTGGTGCCGTCCGACTGGCTGGCCGGGGCCGACCCGGGTGAGGTGTACGTGGAGTATCTGACCCGGCGTCTGGCGGACGGCGGCTTTGCGGAGGAGGCGGAGCGTGCCCGTGCCCAGCGGTAACCCGTTCAGCTACCTGATCCTGCGCGTGGTGCCAAGCGTGGAGCGAGGCGAGTGCGTCAACGTGGGGGTGGTGCTGTTCTGCCGCCAGCGCGGCTTTCTCGGCATCCGGGTGGCGGTCGACCCGGCGCGGTTGCGGGCACTGGCGCCGGGGTTGGCGGTGCCCGAGGTGGAGGAGCATCTGGCGGCCCTGGTCCGGGTGGCCGAGGGCGCCCCCGGTGCCGGGCCGATCGCCGGCCTGCCCCAGTCAGAGCGCTTTGGCTGGCTGGCCGCCCCGTCCAGCACGATCGTTCAGCCGTCGGAGGTCCACACCGGGCTGTCCGCGGACCCGGCGGCCAGGCTCGCCGCGCTGTTTGACCGGCTCGTGGGGCGGCGGTTGGGATGAAAACGGCGATATACGCCGGAAACATCCCAGGCCATTCCGCGTCCCGCGGCCTGGGACAGCTGGTCTACGCCGCGGCGGCCACCGGCGGCTCGCCCTCGGCGGCCCGGTTGAGGTCCCGGTCCTCCTCGTCGTGGACGATGAGCACCGGGATGTGGCTGTGGTTGAGCGCAAAGTGGCTGACGCTCCCCAGGAACGAGGCGCTCAGCGCGCCGCGCCCGCGGGAGCCCATCACCACCAGGTCGTACTGATCGCTGCGCAGTTGCTCCATGAGCACCTCGCGGATCGGCTTGGGGCTGAGGATCTGAGTGACCGGCAGGGTGGCCGGCACCCGGTCGACGGCGGCCCGCAGGGCGGCCTCGGCGTCACGGCGCAGGTCGGCGGTCAGCGATTCCAGACCTCCGGCCGTCTCCGGGGTACAGGCCCAGAACGGGGGGCGGGCGATGGCGGTGAGGACCGTCAGCCGCGCGTTCTCGGCGGCGGCGAGGTCGACGGCCTCGCCCAGGGCGCGGTCGGCGTGCGCGGAGCCGTCGACGCAGACCAGGATGTGGTGGAACATGGCGCGATCCGGGAGTGGATGATAGTTGGCATGCCAAAAGTTAGCATGCCACCGGTTGCTAGGCTCGCTGGCTGTGGAGGTGGAGACCCCGCCAGTCGCCCCGCCGGCCGATGCCGGTCATCAGCGGTTCTTGACCGCCTTTGAGGCCCTGGCCCAGGCGGTGCGCCGGGCGCGCGGGGCGGCGCCGCAGGATCTGCCGGACCGGCTCACCCTCTCCCAGTACTCGCTGCTCATGCCCCTGGCCGCGGGCGGGCCCGTCCGCATCTCCCAACTGGCCGCCGAGGCCGGGATCGCGCCGTCGACCGCGTCGCGCATCCTGGACGCCCTGGAGCGGCGTGACATTGTGCGGCGGGCGCCCTCGGCCGAGGACCGGCGGGGGGTGGTGGTGTCGCTCACCGCCGCCGGGGCGCGGGCCCTGCGCCGCCAGGATGAGTGGATGCGCGGGCGTCAGTTGGCGTTCTTCTCCGAGCTGCCCGGATCCGAGCAGGCGGTGGTGTCCGATCTCCTGGTGCGGGTGGCCGATCTCATCGACGAACTGAGCGCCGGCCCGGCCGCGTAGCGCACAGCTTCACAACTCATCCATACCTGCGCCACGTCCCGGCCACATCCGGCGGCGATGGGGCACGTATAACCGAGCAGGGTCACTCGCCGGGCGCCTCCTCCTCGGGCGCCCGGCGAGCGCCGGGATGGGCCGGCGGCGGGGCGCGCCGATCGGTTCGCCAGTACGAGCAGCAGCGCCGGGGCGGCGGGGCGGCCGCCCCGGCGTCCTGCCGGGTGGCCGTCAGAGCCCGCCGCGGCTGCCGTCGGAGCCGACGGCCGGCGTCCTGCCCGCGGGCCGGAAACCCCCCGGCTGTCGGTTCTTGAGCCGCGCGCCCTGGCATCTAGGCCGGAGATGGCGCAGTTTGTGGGTGTATGGGCTCTCCCGTCTCCCTCGCCCCGGACCTGGAGCCGGCGGCCACCGCTGCCGCGCGCACCGGTGCCGTGGCCGCCGCGGTGGCCGTCAGCGTGCCCCAAACCTCCATCTCCAGCGCCGACCTTGGCGCCCGCCTGGGCGTGGGCAGCGAATGGATCGAGCGGCGCACCGGGATCCGGTCTCGCCGGATCGCCGAGCCGCACGAGCGCCTGGAGACGCATGCCGCCGCCTGCGGGCAGGCCGCGCTGCGGCGGGCCGGGCTGGATCCGCTGGACCTGGACCTGGTGATCGTGGCCACCACCACCGCCGACGAGGTGATGCCGAACACCGCGCCGCTGGTGGCCTACGCTCTGGGTGCCACCCGGGCGGGAGCGTTTGACGTCGGCTCGGCCTGTACCGGCTTTCTCTCGGCCCTGGCGGTGGGCGCGGCTCAGATCGAGGCCGGCCGGGCCCGGACGGCGCTGGTCATCGGCGCCGACTTCATGTCGCGCATCACCGACCCTCAGGACCGCTCCACGGCGGCCGTATTCGCCGACGGGGCGGGTGCGGTGGTGCTGGAGCAGGTCCCGTCTCCGGGACGCATCGGCCCGGTCATCCTCGGCTCCGACGGCGCCGGCGCCGGCCACATCCGCGCCGGGCGGGGCGCCGGGACGATCGAGATGCGGGGCCATGAGACCTTCCGGGAGGCGGTGGCCCGCCTGTCACTGTGCACCCAGCAGGCGGCCCGGGCCGCCGAGGTCCGCCTGGACGACATCGACCTGTTTGTCTACCACCAGGCCAACGGGCGCATCCTGTCGGCGGTGGGCGACCGGCTGGGGCTGCCCAGCGAGCGCGTCGTGGACTGCATCGGCGAGTACGGCAACACCTCGGCGGCGACGCTGCCGCTGGCGCTTGCCTTCAGCGAGCGCGAGGGGCTGCTGGCGCCCGGCGACCGGGTCCTGCTCGGCGCGTTCGGCGCCGGCTTCACCTGGGGTGCGACGGTCATCGAGTGGGGGCGGCCATGAGCCTCGCCTTCGCCACCCAGACCCAGGCCGAGGCCGCCGGGCCGATGACCCCGCTGGAGCGGCTGGAGTCCCTGTGTGACGCCGGCTCCCTCCAGCTGATCCGCACCGACGTCGTCTCCCCGGCCATGGGCGAGAAGGCGCGCACCGGCGACGGGGTGATCGGCGGCTCTGGCACCGTCGAGGGACGCCCCGTGTTCTGCTACGCCCAGGACCCCGGGTACGCCGGCGGCTCGCTGGGCGAGGCCCACGCCGACACCATTGCCCGCGTCCTGGAGCTGGCCGAGCGCGGCCGGGCCCCGGTGATCGGCTTCGTCTCCTCCGGCGGCGCCCGCATGCAGGAGGGGATCGGCGCGCTGGGCGGCTACGGCCGGATCTTCCGGCGCACGGTCGCCCTCTCCGGTCGGGTGCCTCAGATCTCGGTGGTGACCGGACTGTCGGCGGGCGGCGGCGCGTACTCGCCGGCGCTGACCGACTGGATTGTGATGACCGAGGAGTCCAGCATGTTCCTCACCGGCCCCGGCGTGGTCCGGGAGGCCCTGGGGGAGGAGGTGACCGCTGAGGCGCTCGGCGGCACCCGGGTGCACCAGCGCAACGGCGTCTGCCACTTCGTCGCCCCGGACGATGCCGGCGCCTCCGATCTGGCTCGCCGGCTGCTCGGCTTCCTGCCCAGCCACAGCGGCGGACCGCTGCCGACCTCCGAGCCCCGGCGTCCGCGCCCGGGCGATCCCGGCGCGGTCGTCCCGGCCCAGCAGCGCCAGGTCTACGACGTGCGGGATGTGATCGCCACGCTCGTCGACGGCGGCGAGCTGCTGGAGGTCTCCAGCGGCTGGGCCCGCAACCTGGTCACCGGGTTTGCCCGCGTCAACGGGTCCCCGGTCGGCGTGGTGGCCAATCAGCCCCGGTATCTGGGCGGCGTTCTGGACGCGGCCAGCTCGGAGAAGGGAGCTCGCTTCGTCACCAAGTGCGACGCCTTCGGGCTGCCGCTGCTCGTCCTCGTCGACACCCCCGGGTACATGCCGGGCGTCAAGCAGGAGGGCGCGGGCGTCATCCGCCTCGGCGCCATGTTTGTCCACGCATTCGCCCAGGCGCAGGTCCCGCGGATCACGCTCATCCTGCGCAAGGCGTTCGGTGGCGCCTACATCACCATGAACTCCAAGGACCTGGGGGCGGACTACGTGTTCGCGTGGCCCCAGGCCGAGATCGGCGTCATGGGCGCTCGCCCGGCGGTGGGCGTCATTCATCGCCGGCGCCTGGCCGCCGCCGAGGATCCCGAGGCCGAGCGCGACCGCCTGGCCGCCGAATACGCCGAGGCGCAGCTGCACTCCGGCGTGGCCGCCGCTCGCGGTTTCGTCGACGAGCTGATCGCTCCCGACCAGACCCGCGCCCGGCTGGCGTGGGCGTTCGGGACCCTGGGGCACGGCCGGTGAACACCGTATCCGGCGACGTCCTGCTCACGGGGACGACCGGCTTCATCGGCATGGAGCTGTTGGCGCGCTACCTGGAGCGCAGCGACCGCGGCGTGGTCGCCCTCGTCCGGGCGGGCGGCCCCGAGGGCGCCCAGGGGCGGATGGACGCCGTCCTGCAGAACATCTTCGGCGCGCACTGGCGTGAGCACGCCCACCGGGTCCATGCGGTGGCAGCCGATGTGACGGCGCCCGGCCTGGGACTGACGCCGGCCGAGCGGGAGGCGATCGCCGAGCGCGTCACCACCATCGTTCACAGCGCCGCCTCGGTCTCGTTCACCCTGCCGCTGGATGAGGCCCGGGAGATCAACGTCGCTGGGACCCGGCGGATGCTGGAGCTGGCGACGCTGGCCCATGAGCGCGGCGGGCTGGAGTGCTACGGCCATGTCTCCACCGCGTATGTGGCCGGCACCCACGCCGGTCAGTTCTCCGAGTGTGATCTGGACGTCGGCCAGTCGTTTCACAACTCCTACGAGCAGTCGAAGTTTGAGGCCGAGCGGCTCGTCCGGGCCGCCGGACTGCCGAGCAAGATCCTGCGGCCGAGCATCGTCGTCGGCGATCGCCACAGCGGCTGGACGGCTGCCTTCAACGTGCTGTACTGGCCGTTGCGCGCGCTGTCCCGCGGAGTATTCGCCGCGGTGCCTGCGGTTTCGACGGCGCCCGTCGACGTGGTCTCCATCGACTATGTGGCCGACGGCATCTACGCGCTGTGCGAGCAGCGGGGGGGCGCCGGCGAGACATATCACCTGATCGCCGGACGCCACGCCTCGACGATCGGCGAGATCATCGGCCGGGCCAGCGGCTACTTCCGCAAGCCCGCCCCCACCGTCCTCTCGCCCGCCGAGTTCGCCACGCTCCCGTCCGGCACGGCGGCGCAGGCTTCCGCTCTCGCCGCCGTGAGCGCCTACTTCCCGTACTTCTCCATCGACACCGTGTTTGAGGACGAGGCCACCCGAGCCCGGCTGGAGCCCGAGGGCATCCTGGCCTCCCCGCTGTCGGACTACCTGGAGCGCCTGTTGGACTTCGCCACTCGCAGCCGGTGGGGCAAGCGGCCGATCCCCCGGGCCGACGCCCTGGTCACCTGAGGGCCTCCCCCCCGGGTGGGGGGTGTCGGTGCCGGCCTGGTTGACCCGCCGCCGCGCGGGTGCCCATAGTGGACCCATCCCCGTCCTGACCGACACTGCCCGGTTTCGTCCCACTGATCCGGACGCGCTGGTCAACGCGTCGCTGGCCTGCCCCGTCTGCCTGCGGTCCGAGGACGTCGAGTGGCAGGGGACGCTGGAGGGATACGATCCCTCGGTCCGATGTGTGTGTCCGACCTGTCAGGCGCGTTGGCGCGTCTACCTGGCGCCGGAGCAGGCGCTGCGAGTCGGCCTGATGCACGAGCACGTCACGTCGTAAGCGCGCCCCCGGCGCCTCACCCGGCACACTCCACAGCGTGAGTCTGGACGTTTCCAGCGACGGGCAGACCGGCCTCGGCATCGATGTCCTGGAGTTGCTGGTCGAGGTCCTGTCCCAGTCGGAGTCCAGCGCCACCGTCGACGGCTTCTATGACCGGCTCTGCCAGGCGGTCTGCCGCATGGCCCAGATGCGCCGGGCGGTCATCTTCCGCTACGACAGTGCCGACCGGCGCGTCCGGGCCGCCGGCGCGCACAACATGGACATCGAGCAGTTCGTCGGCGCCCACGTCACCGTGGACTCGGCCCCCATCGCCGCCCGGGCGCTGACCGAGGACCGGGTGGTGGAGGTGGAGGGGGACCTCACCGGGCAGGTGCCGGAGGCGTTCGCCGCCCTGGTGGCCGAGCCGGCCCGGCTGGTGTGCGCCCCCATGGCCGCCGCCGATCGCGCCTTCGGCGTCATCTTCGCCGACCGGCTCATGTCGGCGCCGCCGCTCGACGACGCCGGTCGCCGGCTTCTGTGGACGCTGGGCAAGGCGGCCGCCCTGGCCTCGGCCGCCCGGATCGCCTCCACCCAGGTGGAGAAGGCCCGCCAGCTGGAGCAGCGCATCGATCTGGCCCGGGAGATCCACGAGGGGGTCATCCAGCGGCTGTTTGGGGTCTCCATGGCCCTCGACGGCGACGGCGACCTGCCGGAGCGGGCCCGCCACCGCTGCGCCTCGGAGACGCAATCGGCGCTCGGCGACCTGCGGGCCGCCCTCCAGCGGCCACTCGGTCGCGCCCCCCGGGCCACCCGCACCACGCTGGTGGCCGAGGTCCAGCGCCTGGCCGCCGCCCATCCCGACCTCGGCCTGACCCTGGTGGAGGGAAGCGGCGCCGACGTCCCGGCGGCGCTGGAGCCGCTGGCCCAGTCGGTGCTCAATGAGGCGGTCCGCAACGCGCGCAAGCACGCCCATCCCACCCGCGTTCCGGTGCGTCTGGGCCGCGCCAACGGCGCGTTCTGGATGGAGGTCGTCAACGACGGTGTCCAGCCCCACGCCCGGCGGGGGCCTAACGGCATGGGACTGCGGCTGGCGTCGCTGGAGGCACTGCAGTCCAACGGCGTGGTGGAGTTCGGCGAACGCGAGCCCGGCACGTGGCAGGTCCGCCTGGTGGTCCCCCATGACGACGAGTGAGGCCCAGCGCAGCCCGGACCGGCTGCGGGTGCTGGTCGTCGATGATCACGATGTTGTCCATTGGGGCTTTCGCCTCATGCTCACCCAGCAGGCCTGGGTGGAGCGGTGCGTGAGCGCGCACAGCGGGGCCGAGGCGGTGGCCATGGTCACCCGGTACCGGCCGCACGTGGCTCTGGTCGACCTGTTCATCGGCGAGGAGTCGGGCGCCGAGGTGTGCGAGCGGCTGCGGGCGGCCGAGCCGGCCACGCGCGTGCTGCTGTTCTCCGGGGCCGGTGAGATCTCCCCCCAGGCGGCGCGGGCGGCCGGCGCCTCCGGGTTTGCCTACAAGGACTGGCCGGCCCGCAAGATCGCCGGCGCGGTGCGGCTGGTGGGGCTGGGCAAGACCGTGTTTGAGCGCCATGACCGCCAGGGCGCCCTCGGCCTGTCCGAGCGGGAGCGGGCGGTGCTGGAGCTGATGTCGTCGGGCGCCACCAATCCGGAGATCGGTGCCCAGCTGCATCTGTCGCGCCACACGGTCAAGGAGCACTCCAGCTCGCTGTACCGCAAGCTCGGCGTCCGCAACCGCACCGAGGCGGTGCAGCGGGCCCAGCGGCTGGGGCTGCTCAGCTGACCCGCCCGCCGCTACGGTGGTTCGCTCACGCCATGAGGATCACACGGCATCGGAGGCCAAGCTGGACGCCGGCCTGAGCGAGATCGCCCGGTTTCTCGCCCAGCGGTCGCCGTTTGACGCGCTGGCGCCCGACGAGCTGTCGGAGGTGGCCGCGCATGCCGCCATCGAGTTCCATCCTCGGGGCGCGGTGATCCTGTCGGAGGACGGCGGGCCGGTCACCGTGCTCCGGGTGGTTCACTCGGGCGCCGTCGACATCGCCCATGACGGGCGGCTGCTCGACCTGCTGGGCCCGGGGGACACGTTCGGCCATGCCGCCATGCTGTCCGGGCTGCCGCCCGGCTTTGAGGCGCGGGCGGCCGAGGACACTCTCACGTACCGCATCCCGGACGTGGTGGCCCGGCCGCTGCTCGACCAGGCCCGCCGCCGGGAGCTGTCGGTCGGCCGGGCTGAAGCCTTCTACCAGCCGGTGGGCAAGCTGATCCGCACGCCGACCGTCACCTGCCGTCCCTCGGAGAACATTGGCGTGGTGGCGCAGCGCATGACCCGGGCCGGCGCCAATGCGGTGATCGTGGAGCTCGACGAGAGCGGGGCGATGGGGATCATCACCGACCGGGATCTGCGCACCCGGGTCCTGGCCGCCGGGCGCAGCGGCGCCGTCCGGGCCGACTCGGTGATGACCACGCCGGTGTATTCGGTGTCGCCCGACCGGCTCGGCGGCGAGGTCCTGTACGAGATGCTGGAGCGCTCGGTCCGGCACGCGCCGGTGGTCTCCGACCGGGGGCGGCTGGTCGGCGTCCTGGAGGCCGTCGACCTGTATGGGGCGCAGCCGCGGTCGTGGTTTGGGGCGCGGCGGGCGATCGAGCGGGTGCGCACCCTGGATGCCCTCTCTCAGGCGGCCGCTCGGCTGCCCGAGCTGATGCTGGACCTGCACCATTCCAGTGTCCCCGCCCTGGAGCTGGCCCCGGTGCTGTCGGCGCTCGTCGACGCGCTCACCCGGCGCGCGCTGGAGCTGGTCACCGCCGAGGCCGGCCCCCTGCCCGACGGCGTGGTCTGGGTGGCGGTGGGCAGCCTGGCCCGGCGGGAGCTGACGCCGGCCTCGGTGCGGCGCGGGGCGATTATTCAGGCGGAGGGCGCGCCGCCGCCGGACGCCTGGCTGGAAGCGGCCCGTGACGCCACCACCCGCTGCGGCATCGTGGGCCCCGTCCTGGCCCGCACCGGCGCCGTCTGGCTGGCCCAGGCCGCCGGGGACGAACTGGCGCTGTCGGTGCTCGCCGATCGCCGGGTCCTGTGGGGCACGCCGGCCGAGCCGCTGCCGGTGGCCGAGGGCGCCCCGCGGGAGGCGCTGCTGCGGGCCCTGGCTGATCAGGCGTTCACGCTGGCGCTGCCCACCGGCTTTGACAGCGATGCCGTGCTCACCGCCGGGGGCCGCTACCGCCGCCTCAACATCCGCGAGGCCGCGGTCGTTCCCATCGCTGCCATCGCCCGCTGGGCCGCCGTCCGCGCCGGCGCCGACGATGGCTCCACCCCCGAGCGGCTGCGCGCCGCCGCCGACGCCGGCGTTCTCAGTCAGGACCAGGCTCAGACGCTCACCGAGGCGTTCGATCTGGCCCTGGAGCTGCGGATCGTTCACCAGCTGGAGCAGGTGGAGGCCGGCCGGGCCCCGGACGACCTGCTTGACGCCGCCGTCCTGAGCCCGCTCACCCGCGGGCGGCTGCGCGACGTGTTCCGGGCGGTCAGCGCGGTGCAGCGGGAGTTGGGCTGAGCCATGAGGCTGCGGGCTCGCCGCAGCCCTGCCGCCGAGCGGTTTGCCGCCGCGGCGCTCCCGGATCCGGACGCGCCCTGGCGCGCGGCCGAATGGTGCGCGATCGACCTGGAGCTCACCGGGCTGCACCGCCAGGACGAGATCATCGCCATCGGAGCCGTGCCCATCCGCGCCGGGGCGCTCATCCTGGGCGAGGCGATGTACACCCTGGTCCGGCCCGCGCGTCCGCCCCGTCATGACGCCATCCTGGTGCATAAGCTCCGCGCGGCCGACCTGGAGCGGGCGCCCTCGCTGGATACCGCGGTCGACCGGCTGCTGGACGTCATGGCCGGCCGGGTGCCGGTGTTTCACACCGCGATGGTGGAGCGAACGTTCCTGGGCCGGGAGCTCCGCCGCCGGCGGTTGCGGCTGAGCGACGATGCCGACACCGAGGTGCTCGGCCGGCTGTGGCTACGCATCCGTGACGGAGTGGCCCCGGCCGGGCTGCCGCTGGCTCGGCTGGCGACGGTGCTCAACCAGCCCGCCGAGGATCCCCATCATGCCCTCGGCGATGCCCTGACCACCGGCAAGGCATTCATCGCCCTGGCCAGCCATCTCCAGCACGCGGGCTACGCGTCAGTGCGCGCGCTCACCCACGCCGAGGCCGCCGCCCCCCGGATGAGCGGTCGCTTTGGCCCCTGCTGATCGCCGAACGGTGCGGCTTCACCGCCACCCCCCGGCGGTGAATCCGCAGGCATCGCCGGGGGGCTGGGGGGTGGGGCGGGGGCTTTCAGTAGAGCTGCAGGTAGCGGTCGAGTTCCCACCGCGTGATCTGCTCATGAGCGGCCTGCCACTCGCGCCGCTTCACATCGATGAAGTAGTCGATGTAATCGCCGTCGCGCACCGGCCCCAGGGCGCGGCGCAGCACGTCGCACCTCTCCAGCTCCCGGGTGGCATCGAGCAGGTTGGCGGGCAGGAGCTCAATCCCGGCGGCCTCGCGCTGCGCGGGATCCAGCGTGTACAGGTTCGCTGAGTTGGGATCGCCCGCCTCCAGCCCGCGCTCAATCCCGTCCAGGCCGGCGGCGAGCATCGCCGTGGCCGCCAGATATGGGTTGCAGGATCCGTCGACGGTCCGGTCCTCGATCCGGCCGGGCGCCGGGATCCGCAGCATCTGGGTGCGGTTGTTGTAGCCGTAGCTGATGTAGGCAGGCGCCCAGGTGGCGCCGCTGGTCGGCGCGCCCACCACCAGGCGCTTGTAGGAGTTGACGGTGGGCGCGGTCAGCGCGATGTACGCCTTGGCGTGAGCCTTCAGGCCGCCGATGAAGTTGTAGGCCAGCGGCGACAGGCCCAGACCGCGCGGATCATCGCCCGGGTCGCAGGCGAACACGTTCTCGCCGTCCTTCCACAGGCTGACGTGGAAGTGGCAACCGTTGCCGGTCAGGTGGGCGAACGGCTTGGGCATGAACGTGGCGATCAGGCCCCGCTGCTGGGCCAGCGACTCCACCATGTAACGGAAGAAGATCGCCCGGTCGCATGTGGTCAGCGCATCGGCGTAGTCGAAGTTCTGCTCAAACTGGCCGTTGGCGTCCTCGTGGTCGGTGGCGTAGTTGTCCCAGCCGAGTTCCGTGACCGCCTTGGAGACCTCCGAGACGAAGTCCAGGTTGCGGGTGAGCGCGCGCATGTCGTAGCAGGGCTGCTCCAGCGTGTCGAGCGGATCGGCGAGCTCCAACGAGCCGTCGGCGGCCCGGCGCAGCAGGAAGTACTCCAGCTCGGCCCCCACGCGCAGCTCATAGCCCTGCTCGGCGGCGCGGGCCACCGCCCGGCGCAGAATGGTGCGCGGGCAGTACGGCCATTCCTCGCCCTCCACGGTGACATCGCAGGCGAAGCGGGCCACGTTCGGCCGCCAGGGGAGGATGGTCAGCGTGGAGGGATCCGGCATGGCGATCATGTCCGGGTCATGGGGGCTCTGACCGATGTCCCCGGCGGCGAAGCCGGCGAAGCCGGCCCCGTCCGCCAGCAGGTCGTCGAGGTGATGGGCGGGCACCAGCTTGGCGCTGGGCTTGCCGTGCATATCGACGAACTGGGCGAACAGGAACTCGATCCCGTTGTCGGCGACAATCCGCCGGACGTCGTCAGGGGTATGGGGGGCGTCGGTCATATCACTACGTATATCTGGCGGCGGTGGTGCTGCACAATGGTCCTCAGCACCCCGTTCCCGGTGCCGGGCATGTGCTCGGCGCACATACGGATTCCGGACACACCATGGCCCTTGATGCAGAATCGCCACTCACCGCCGGCAGCGAGCTCCACGGCCTGCGCGAGGAGAACCGCACGCTGTACGGCGTCATCAAGCTCGTCTCCTCGTCGTTGGAGCTGGCGCCGATGCTCCAGGGCGTGGTTGATCTGGCCACCGACGCCACCGGATGCCACGCCTGCTTCATCTACCTGCTGGAGGACGGGCAGCTGATCATCCGCGCCGCCTCGCCGGTGTTCGGCGAGGCGGTGGACCACGTGCAGTTCTCAGTCCAGGAAGGACTGACCGGCTGGGTGGCGCGCCACCGCCAGCCTGAGTTCATCCGTGACCACGCGATGCAGGATCCGCGGATGAAGTACGTCCCGCAACTGGAGGAGGAGCGGTTTCAGTCGATGGCGGCGGTGCCCATCCTGTCGCGGGCGGGCGAGACCATCGGGGTCATCGTGCTCCACACCCGGGCTCCCCACGAGTTCGGCGAGGACACGCCCAAGCTGCTCATCCACATCGCCTCTCTGGTCAGCGGCGCCATCGAGAACGCCCAGCTGTATGACCGGGAGCGCCGCCGGGTCGATGCCCTCACCGGCCTGTCGGAGCTCTCCCAGCAGGTGGCGGCCGCCTCCGGGGTGGAGGCGCTGGCCGGCGTCCTGGTGGAGGGCACCGCGCGTCTCATCCGGGCCCACGCCTGCCAGCTGCTGCGGCTGGAGCCCGACGGTGACGCGCTTGATGTGCTCGCCTCGTTTCCGCACAGACTGCCGCCGCCGGCGGTGACCACGGCCAGCGAGGTGATGCTGGCCGGGCTGCAGAAGCGCACCGGCGGCCCCGGCCGGTCGCCCGCCCAGACGCTGTGGCCGGGCGAGCCGGCCGACGAGCTGCTGGTCACCCCGCTGGCCGCCGGCGACGAGCGGGTGGGTGTCCTGTGCGCCACCGCCGGTCACCGGTTCAGCGACGAGGACGCGGAGGTCGCCCGGGCGGTGGCCCACGTGGCCGCAGTGGCGATCAAGCGGGCCGAGCTGATCCAGGGCCTGACCACCGCCAACACCATCAAGGACCTGTTTGAGGCTCTGGCGGCCGGCGCCACCGGCTTTGCCGCCGCCCGGGCGGCCGAGCTCACCTGCGATCTCACCGCGCCCTACCTCATGCTCCACGCCCTGCCGGCCGGTGCCCGGGAGCAATCCTCAGGCGAGTGGCGTACTGCCGCCGAGGCCGTCGGCCGCGGCCTATCCGCTCTGGCGCCACGGTCGGCGATTGAGGCCGGTCCGGGGCCGGTGCGCGCGCTGCTGGCGTTCGGCACCGCGCGCCGTCCGGCCGCCGACGCGCTCCTGCGCGCGGCCCGGGAGCTGGGGCAGGCCCATAACGCGGTCATCGGCATCGGCGAGCTGCGTGAGGCCCCGGCCGAGGCTGCCCGCGCCTACCGGGAGGCGCGCGACGCGGCCAAGATCGCCCACGCGCTGCTGCGCGACGGCGGGGCGATCGCCTATGCCCAGGTGGGCGCCTACCGCTACCTGGTGCAGATCGGGGCTGAGGAGGCGCCGCGGGACCGGATGCGCGCCGCCGTCGATCTGCTCATCGACTACGACCGCCGCCGGCGCACGGCGCTGCTGGACACGCTGGAGCGCTACCTGTCCGAGCGGCGCAGCGTGATCGAGAGCGCCCGCGCGCTCTACATCCACCCCAACACCCTGCGCCAACGGCTGGGCCGCATCGAGGAGCTGACCGGTCTGAACCTGGACACCGACGACCTTCTGTCTTTGGAGCTGGCGATCAAGCTGGCCCGGCTCCACGGGCGCCCGGACGCCGGAAGCTAGTGGGCCGCCCGCTCGTCGGTGTCGCTGACCACGTAGACCGGGATCTTGGCCTTGCGGCGGACCCGCTGGGGCTCCTGGGTCCACATGAAGTCCGACCTGAGCCGCTGGGCGTCGGCGTCGCCGCCCATGACGATCGCCTCGCAGCCCTCCGAGGCGGCCTCGGCCAGGATCTTCTTGGTGGCGTTCCGGGTGCCGATCACGTGGCCGTCGGCGGTGATGCCCTTGCGGCGCAGGCGGGCCACCGCTCGCCGCACGCTCTCCCGCTGGTCATCCCATTCGCGCTTGGTCGGCAGCAGCCCGGGGTTGGGCAGGCCGAACGCCACTCCGTGGACGCGGGCGATCGACAGGACGTAGACGCTGGCCTGGGAGCTCTGGGCGAGCTCGATCACCCGGCTGATGGCGGCGTTGGAGAACGGCCGCCCCTCCGAGGCGAGCAGGATCCGGGCGAACTCCGGGGGGCGGCCGGTGGTGAGCTCGTCGTCAGAGCGCCGGGCCACCGCGCTCACGTGCGGCCGCCCGTGGAGGCCGGCACCACCCCGGCCTCCGCCGCCTCTGGGGCTGGCCGCTTGTCCTCGACGCGCTTGCGGTACCAGTAGAGCGGCAGGTAGGTGAGCAGCGTGCCGATGCCGATGAAGTAGTAGGGCAGGGTCGACTTGCCCGCCTGGGAGCATGAACACGACGCGTACATGGGCCCGCCCCAGAAGTACACCACCGCGTAGAACAGGGCCAGCGCCAGGGCGGCGTATTTCATCCACTCCGGCAATCGGAACGGCCGCCGCACGTTGGGCCGGTACTTGCGCAGCAGGAAGTAGCCGACGAGCACCGGCAGGAACGAGAACAGGTAACCGACGTTGGAGAACGTGTAGATCTGGACCGCCCCGCCCATGAACACCACGATGATGGAGCAGGCGACGTTGAAGGCCATGGAGTGCCCCGGGACGCCGTGGCTGTTCACCCGGCCGAAGAACTTGGGGAAGTGGCCGTCGGTCGACATCTGGTGCAACGAGCGCGCGGTGCCGGTGATGGCGTTCAGCGCCGACAGGATCAGGGCGAGGATGAGCATGATCGCGATGAGATCGTCGAGCAGCGTCGAGGCCGAACTGGTGCCGAACACCGCCGAGGCGAAGTGGACGAACATCGTCTTGGGGTCGACCAGCGCCGAATTGCCGAGGGCGTTGAGGCCGAGCACGATGACGAACGCGATCGGGATCAGCGTATAGATGAAGGCGCCGTAACCGCCCTCCAGGTTCATGGCGATCTTGGCGTCGCGGTCCGGGTTCTTGGTCTCGCCGATGTAGCAGGCAGCGGCCTCCATGGCGATCACGTTCCAGGTGAGCAGGAACGCGAACGCGATGTACAGGGTCAGCCAGCCGTGCCCGTAGAGCGAGGTGAAGAATCCGGTCCCGTTGGTGTGCTTGAACCCGGCGAGCTGATTGAAGTCGACGACCGATGGGTTGAAGATCCAGCTGATGGCCAGGAAGGTCAGCGGGATCATCGACAGCACCGCCAGCGTGGTGGCGAACACGGTGCCGAAGCGCAGCCCCCGGTAGGAGGGGATGAACAGCAACAGAATGCCGACCACCGCGATCCCGATCGTCCACCAGGCGATCGGCGTCCCCAACAGGGAGATCCCGCTGGTGGTGTTGAGATGGAACAGATCGGCGATGTAGAACGACGCCAGGATCATGTTCAGCGGCGCCACCGGGAACCAGCCGAGCCAGTAGGCCCATGCCGTCACTCCGTTGACGTGCTCGGCGGCCCGCGGCCATTTGTCCTTGTAGGCCACGTAGGCGTAGCTGGGCGAGCCCCCGGACCGGTCCGGCATCATCGCGGACAGCTCGGCCAGGAACAGGCAGAGCAGCCAGCCGCTCAGGGTGATCAGGAAGGTGACCGGAACGGCGGCGGCGCCCAGGGTGGTGACGATGACCGGCGCAATCCCGGTGACCAGGATCGTCCCGGCCAGCCCGATGACGAACGCGCTCCACCAAGTCCCGTTCTTGGGAAGTCCGCTGCCCTCGTAGCTGAGTTCGTCGTACTCGGTTGGGTTGACGTCGGTCATGAAACCTCCAGGTCCCCCGGATGGGCGTGTCCGCCATTACCCTGACACGTCACCGGGCGCGCACAAAGGCGCATTTCGAACACAATTGCGGGGGCCGACATGGAGCACCTGGACACATTCCTCGCCGCGTATCCGCCGTTCGATGCGCTGACCGCCGACCAGCGGCGCGACCTGGTGGCCGGGGCACCGGTCACCGAGCTGCCGGCCGGGGAGGCGGTGCTGGTGGAGGACGGCCGGCCGGTCCGGGGTCTGTGGGTGGTGCTCACCGGTTCCATGGAGCTGCTCCACCAGGGCGAGGTGGTCCAGATCCTGGAGCCGGGCGAGTGCTTCGGTCAGACGTCGCTGCTCAGTGGGATGTCGCCGGCGTTCACCGTGCGCAGCCGGGAACCGTCTCAGGCGCTGCTGCTGAGCGCCGCCGCCGGGCGCCGGGTGCTCGGCACCGAGGCCGGCGCCGCCTACATCGCCCAGGCGCTGCGCAAGCGGTTGACGAGCACCGGCGCCACCGTGCACGCCCTCCAGGACATCGGCACCACACCGGTGTCGGCCATCATGCGCCCCCCGGTCTACGCCGCCGAGACCGACACCCTGGCCGACGCCGCCCTGCGCCTGTCTGAGAACGGGACCGGCGCTCTGGTGGTGGGGCGCGAGGACGCCCCGGGAATCGTCACCGACGCCGACATCCGGGCGGCGGTGGCCCGCGGGGACTTCTCCCCGGCGGCCCCGGTGCGAACCATCGCCCGGGCCCCGGCACCGACCGTGTCGGCGAGTCAGCTGGCGGTGGAGGCGACGATCGACATGATCAGCGCCGGGGTGGAGCATCTGCTGGTCGTTGAGCGCGGACGCGTGTGCGGGATTCTGTCCGCGTTCGATGTCCTGGCCCTGGAGGCGCACAGTCCGATGGGGCTGCGCCATTCGATCCTGGAGGCGCCCGACGAGGACCACCTGGTCGACGCCGTGACCCGCCTGCCCCGGCAGTTCTTGGCGCTGGTGGGGGCGGGGCTGCCCCCGCAGGATCTGGGGCGAGTGCTCAGCCTGGCTCAGGACAGCGTGGTGGCGCGGCTCATCGACTTCTCCATCGGCCGCGGCGCGCCCGCTCCGCTGCCCTGGGCCTGGCTGGATCTGGGCAGCGCGGCCCGGCGGGAGTTCACGCTGGCCTCCGACCAGGACAACGCCCTCGCCCACGCAGCGCCGCTGCCCGGCCAGGAGGCGGCCGTCGACGCCTACTTCGCCCGCCTGGGCGCGGACGTCAATGCCGGACTGGAGCGATGCGGGATCGGCAATGACAACAACGGGGTGCTGGCCGGCAACCGTCAGTGGCGTATGTCCAAGCCGGACTGGCTGCGGACGTTCGACGAGTGTCTGACCGACCCCAATGAATCCCACCTCATCCGGGCCACGGTGGCGTTTGACTTCCGCTCGGCCGCCGGCGGCCTGGACGTCGACGCCGACCTGACCGCCCGGGTCCGCTCGGCCCGCCACCATCCGCCCTTCATGCGTCTTTTGGCCCGGTCGGCCGCCGGGTTTCCCGTGGCGCTCAACTTCCGAGGTCAGCTCACCACCGGCCACCACGGCGAGCCGGCGGGTCACCTGGATCTCAAGCGCGGCGGGATCATCCCGCTGGTGAACGTGGTCCGTTACCACGCCCTCGCCACCGGGGTGACGATCTCGCCGACACTGGACCGGATTGAGGCCGTCGCTGGTGCCGGCGGGCTCTCCCGGGATGACGGCGAGGCGCTCCAGGAGGCGTTTGCGGTGATCACCCGGCTGCGGTTTGAGCACCACGCCGAGCGCATCTCGGCCGGTCAGCGCCCGGACAACCTGATCGACCCCGGGGCCCTGGCGCCGATCGCCCGGGCCGACCTCCGAGCCGCTCTCCAGGGGGTCCGGCGGGCCCAGCGCCGCCTCCCGGTGTAGCCGCGGCTGCCACATTCCGCCCTGAAAGTGTGCCCGTGGGCGCCATTGGAGTGCATGTCCGCACGGACTACGCTGCCCTCCATGTGCGGTATTGCGGGGCTTTACACCAAGAGCGAGGCGCTGCGCCCGGAGCTGGGCGGCCATCTGGCTCACATGCTGGAGCAGCTGTCGTTTCGCGGCCCGGACAGCGCCGGGGTCGCCTTCTACCGGGATCCGGCCCCGGACGGCTGGTCGAAGGTCAGTGTGTATTGCGCAGCGGCTGAGCCTGACTGGAACGGCCTGGCCGCGGAGTTGACGGCCGAGTTCGGCGAGGCCCGGCTCACCGGCATCCGCGCCACCCACGCCGTGCTCGGCGTGGCCGCCGAGGCCGAGGCGGTCCAGGACTGGCTGCGCCTTGCGCATCCTGAGCTCACCGTGATGAGCGCCGGTGCCACCATTGAGATCTACAAGGAGGCGGGACGCCCCCAGGACCTCGTCCGGCGCTTCCGGTTGGAGGAGATGGGCGGCAGCCACGCCCTCGGCCATACCCGGATGGCCACCGAGAGCCGGGTTACCACCGAGCACTCACATCCGTTCTCCACCGGGCTGGACCTGTGCCTGGTCCACAACGGGTCCTTGTCGAACCACAACCGCCTGCGGCGCGCCCTGCGCCGGGAGGGGATCCGTTTCCAGACCGACAACGACAGCGAGGTGGCCGCCGGCTATCTGACCTGGCGGCTGCGCGAGGGCGCGACGCTGGAGCAGGCGCTGGAGGGGTGCCTGGAGGATCTGGACGGCTTCTACACGTTTGCGGTGGGTACCGCCGACGGGTTCGCCGTCCTCCGGGACCCCATCGCCTGCAAGCCCGCGGTCATGGCCGAGACCGAAGAGTGGGTGGCCATGGCCTCCGAATACCGGGCCATCGCCGTGCTCCCCGGTGCCGAGCAGGCGACCACCTGGGAGCCGGAGCCCGGCCGGGTGTACAGCTGGGGCGGAGCGCTGGTGGCATGACCATCTCCACCGAACAGGCGCTCACCTTTGACCTGCGCACCGAGACCGTGCGCCAGCTCAACCGCCGCCTCCATGAGGGCGTCGACGTCGCCGGTCTCATCCGGGTCCTGCATCCCGATGGTCGCCACAGCGTCGCGGTGGGCCTGGACGCGCCCTACCGGGTGGAGATCGACGGTCACGTCGGCTACTACTGCGCCGGCATGAACCAGCAGGCCGCGGTCCGCATCCGCGGCAACTGCGGGGTGGGCGTGGCCGAGAACATGATGTCGGGCTCGGTGACGGTGGAGGGCAGTGCCAGCCAGGCGGCCGGCGCCACCGCTCGCGGCGGGCTGCTCGTCATCCACGGTGACGCCTCGGCCCGGTGCGGCATCTCGCTCAAGGGTGCGGACATCGTCGTCCGGGGATCGGTGGGGCACATGAGTGCCTTCATGGCCCAGACGGGGAACCTGGTGGTGTGCGGCGACGCCGGCGACGCGCTCGGCGACTCGCTGTATGAGGCCCGGCTCTACGTCCGCGGCCGGGTGGCCGGGCTGGGGGCCGACTGCATCGAGAAGGAGATGCGCGACGAGCATCTGACCCAGCTGCGGGGATTGCTGGAGCGCGCGGACATCGACGCCGACCCGGCCGACTTCCGCCGCTACGGCTCGGCCCGCCAGCTGTACAACTTCCATGTCGACAACGTCGGGGTGTACTGATGGCCACCACCAACGGCTCCCGGGCGGCCGACCGCGGCTGGCATCCCGGGCTGCGCGAGTCGGCGACGTTTGACCGCAACACCATCGCCGAGATCCAGCGGGCCGCCCGCGAGGGCATGTACGACATTCGCGGCTTTGGCGCCAAGCGCCGCGTCCCGCACTTTGACGATCTGCTGTTCCTCGGCGCCAGCGTCTCCCGCTACCCGCTTGAGGGCTACCGGGAGCGGTGCGCCACCGATGTGACCATCGGCACCCGCTTCGCCTCCGAGCCGATCCACCTGGACATCCCCATCACCATCGCCGGGATGAGCTTCGGCGCCCTGAGCGGTCCGGCCAAGGAGGCGCTCGGCCGCGGGGCCACCGAGGTGGGGACCTCCACCACCACCGGCGACGGCGGCATGACCCCGGAGGAGCGCGAGCACTCCTCCAAGCTGGTCTACCAGCTGCTCCCATCGCGCTACGGCATGAACCCGGACGACCTGCGGCGCGCCGATGCCATTGAGGTGGTCATCGGCCAGGGGGCCAAACCGGGCGGTGGGGGAATGCTCCTCGGCCACAAGATCTCTGACCGGGTGGCCGAGATGCGCAACCTGCCCCGGGGGATCGATCAGCGCAGCGCCTGCCGGCACCCGGACTGGACCGGGCCCGACGATCTGGAGATCAAGATCGAGGAGCTGCGGGAGATCACCGACTGGCGCATCCCCATCTATGTCAAGGTCGGAGCCACGCGGACCTACTTCGATACCGCCCTGGCGGTCAAGGCCGGCGCCGACGCCATCGTGCTGGACGGGATGCAGGGCGGCACCGCCGCCACTCAGGAGGTATTCATCGAGCACGTGGGGATCCCCATTCTGGCCGCCATCCCGCAGGCGGTGGAGTCGCTCCAGGAGCTCGACATGCACCGCAAGGTCCAGCTCATCGTGTCCGGCGGCATCCGCACCGGCGCCGACGTCGCCAAGGCGCTGGCGCTCGGCGCCGACGCGGTCTCCATTGGGGTGGCGGCGCTGATCGCCCTCGGCGACAACGCCCCGGAGCACGACGACGGCTACGCCGCCATCGGCTCGGCCGCCGGTTACTACGACGACTGGCAGGCCGGCCGGGACCCGGCCGGGATCTCCACCCAGGAGCCGGAGCTGGCGGCCCGGCTGGACCCTGAGCTCGGCGGCCGCCGCCTGGCCAACTACCTGCGCACCCTCACCCTGGAGACCCAGACCCTGGCCCGGGCCTGCGGCAAGTCCCACGTCCACAACCTGGAGCCCGAGGACCTGGTGGCCCTCACGATTGAGGCGGCGGCCATGGCCCGGGTCCCCCTGGCCGGCACCTCCTGGATCCCCGGTCTCTCCCCGGTCGGCTGATCAGCGCGGCAGGGCGTCGGCCCGGCGGGGGGCGCCCGCCTGGCGCTGCAGGCGCTCGATGCGGGTCAGGGCGGGGACGGCGCCGAGCGGCTGCAGCGCCGCGGCCGCCTCGTCCAGCAGGCGGGTGGCCTCCGGGGCGCGGCCCTGGTCGATCAGCCAGCCGGCCAGGTCGGTCCGGGTGACCGCGCTCCAGTAGGGCGCGGGCAGTGCGCTGAAGCGCTGAATCGCATCGGAGAGCTCGTGGGCCACCGACTCCGGCCGGTCCTGAGCGGCATCGAGGAGAGCGCGGGCCCGGACCAGGTGTGCCCGGAGGAACGGCGGCAGGTCCCCGGGCGGGCGCTCACTGAACAGCGAGATCAGTCGCCGGGCGTCGTCAAACCGGTGGGACCGCAGGGCCGCGGTCAGAGCCTCCGGCCAGGCGACGCGCACCGGCTCGCTCGAGGCCCCCAGCTGGGCCACCGCATCGCCCAGCCACGCCAGAGCGAGCTCCAGCGCCTGATCGGCCTCGCCTTCGGCGAGCAGCACGCTCACCTGCACCGCCTGATGCGACGTGCGCAGCTCCTGGGTCTCCACCTCGCTCCAGGCCGCCAGGTGACCGAGGCTGGCCCGGGCCGCCGCCGGGTCGCCGCGCAGGAGGTGGAGGATCGCCATCACAAAGTGCAGTGACTCCACCCCGGGCCGGTCGGGGTCACGGTCGAGCATCTCGGCCGCCAGGGCATCGATGGCGGCCCAGCGTCCGTACAGCAGCCACGCCATCATCAGATTGCTGGCATTGAAGCTCTCCGCGGCCCGGTCCCCCCGCCGCCGGGCGGCGGTCAGGCCGGCCTTGGTCTGGTCCTCGGCGTCCGGCAGGTCCCAGAGCACCGCCAGATTCCCCAGGTTGGTCCGCGCGATGCCGAGCTCGTGCCCCAACTCGCGCTTCTCGGCGATCTCCACCACCGCCGTCCATAGGTGGCGCGCCTGTTGGATCCGGCCGGTCAGCACGTACATGATCGCCTTCTGGTTGAGCGCGTCGGAGAGCACGGTCGGCAGGTCGAGCGCTTCGGCGACGGCCAGCGCCGCCTCCAGCGGCGCCTCGGCCCGGTCGTATTCGCCGAGGAACACCAGGGCATGGCCGAGCCGGACGTTCAGCTTGGCGACATCGGCGTCCGCGCCTGCCCCACCCAGCACCTCCAGCGCCCAGGTGAACCGGTCCACCGCCTCCTGCAGGCGCCCCAGCCGTCCCAGCGCCAGGCCGACGTCGCCGCTGACCCGAGCCGCCTGGCGGATGCGACCCCTGCGGCGGTGGGCCTCGCCGGCGGCGTTCAGCAACTCCACCGCCACCTCATACCGGCCGGACTGCAGGGCCATCTCGCCGGCGGCCTGGGTCAGCTGAGTCCGCTCGGCCTCCCCGTCGGCCAGCTCGGCGGCGGCCCGGTAGGACCGCTCGGCGGCCTCGGGTGCGCCCACCGCCGCGGCCCGCTGCGCCGCCCGGCGCAGGGCGGTGGTAGCCCGGCGGCGCAGCCCCGGCGCCTCGGGATCCGTGGCGGCGGCCCGGTAGGCGCTCACGTAATGCGCGGCGATCAACTCCACCACGTCCTCGCCGTCACCGGGGAACGCCGCGCGCAGGTGTTCGGCCGCGGCAACGTGACGGGGCACGCGCTCCCGGCGGGAGAGCATCTCGTAGGCCACCGTCCGCAACATTCCCTGGGCGAAGGCGTACTGCCCGCGCTCCGGCGACAGGCGGTCGCTGCGAATCACCAGGATCTGGCTGCGCACCAGCGAGGCGAGCACAGCGTCAAGGTGGTCCTCGTCGACTCCGCCGAGGGCGGCGGCCGTCGCCCGTGGGAACGCCGTGCCGAACACCGACATGGCCTTGATGAACTCCCGCTCGGCCGGCTCCAGGACATCCAGCCGGGCGGCCAGCAGCGAGCTGAGGCTGGCCGGCACCACCAGCTCACCGAGTTCGCCCTCCAGGGCCAGTCGACCGTCTCGCTGGCGCAACACTCCGCGGTCGCTCAGCGCCCGCAGGATCTCGATCGCATACAGCGGAATCCCCTGCGCGCGCTCCATGATCCGGGCGGCGGCGGCGGGCGGCAGCCCGTCGACCAGGCTGGTGAGCAGCGCGCGCATGTCGACGTCATCCAGGGGCTCCAGGCGCAGCGTCATCGCCCCCAGGCGCGGGCTCGGCCATGGCTCCTGGGACGCCCCCAGGTCAGAGCGAGACAGGGTGAGGATGAAGATGGGACTGGCGGATGACCAGTCGAGCAGCTGTTCGATGAAGTGCAGCAGGCCGCTGTCGGCCGACTGCAGATCCTCAAACACCAGGACCACCGGTAGGTGCTCGGCCAGACGCTGGAGGAACAGCCGCCAACCGGCGAACAGCTCTTGCTGGGGAAGACCGGGCGCGTCAAGCGCCAGCAGCGCGGCCAGCCGTGGCCGCAGAAACTCGCGGTCGAGCTGGTCATCGATCCAGCGCGCCAGCCCCTCGTCCAGCTTCGCCAGTGCGGCCTCGGACGCAGCATCCTCGGCGATGCCCAGGCGCTGGCGGACCATCTGCGACAGTGCCGAGTAGGCGATGCCGTCTCCGAAGGAGAGGCACCGGCCGACATGCCAGAGCACGGTCTCGGACAGGCCGTCCACGTAGGTGAAGAACTCCCGGCGCAACCGCGTCTTGCCCACCCCAGCCTCTCCGGAGACCGCCACCAGCCGGGCGGAGCGACGGTTCAGCGCCCCATGGAACAGCTCCTTGATCAGCCACAGGTCGCCATCACGCCCCACAAACGGGGCCTGAATCCCCTGCTCAGGGTCCGAGCCGCGGATGCCCGCAATCACCCGGACCGCCCGCCACAGCCGGAGCGGCTCGCGCTTGCCCTTGACCAGATGCTCGCCGGTGTCCTCGAAGGCAATGGCCGCCCCCGCCAGCTGCCGGGTCACCGTGTCCACCAGCACCGATCCGGGCTCGGCCACCGTCTGCACCCGCGAGGCCGTGTTGACCCGATCGCCGGCCACCAGCCCCTCGCCGGGAGACTGCAGTGCCGCCGCCTTTCCGGTGACGACGCCGCCCCGGGCCCGGAGTCCGGGGGCGCCGACCTCCTCGCCGAACATGCGAACCGCCTCCACCACCGCCAGCGCCGCCCGGATCGCCCGCTCCGCGTCGTCCTCGCGGGCCACCGGCACTCCCCACACGGCCATGACCGCGTCGCCGATGAACTTGCCCACCACGCCGCCGTGTCGCTCCACGATGGTCCGCGACGTATCGAAGTAGCGCCGGAGCAGCTCGCGCACATCCTCGGCGGCCCGCGCCTCGGACAGAGGGGTGAACCCCACCAGGTCGACGAACAGGACCGACACCTGGCGCAGCTCTGGGACGTGAGCCGGCGCCGGGGACGCCTCGGTGGCTCCCGTGACGGCGGCGGCCGGGGCGTTGGCCGGCGCGGCGGCGAGCGCCGTCCCGCACTCCTCGCAGAACCGCTGGCCGGATTGGTGGTTCGCCCCGCACGCCGGACAGCGCAGCTGGAGCGGTGTCCCGCACATGCCGCAGAACTTCGCGCCCGCTCTGCACTCAGCGTGACACGCCGGACAGATCAACCTCAAGACCCCCTGGTTACCGTGACGGTTAAGCCTACCGGCGTTGATCGGGCGCCACCGCGCTGTTAGCCTGGGCGCCGTCATCGGTGGCCGACGAGGGGGAATCGGATGAGCGAGAGCGAGATGGCCCGGCTGGCGGAGCATGCCAAGGCCAACCCGGATTTTCTGGAGGAGTTCAAGCAGGACCCGGTGAACGCGGCGCGGGGAGCTGGGTTCACGGTTTCACGGCATGAGGCCGCCGCCATGGGGGACTTCTCGGAGCTGAGCGATGACGAGGTCATCACCGTCATCTCCAACTTCTGGATGATTGAGCGGCCGCCCAACCCCTAGGTTCGGGTCAACAGCCGTTCCAGGTACACCGACCGATTGATCCTGAAGCTGGCTCGGTGCGGGGGGCAACCCGGCGCGCATTCGGTGGCGAGCGCGCGGAGCAGGTCGAGGGCGTCAGCCCGCTTCTGGTCGACGCGGTTGGCCGGAAGCCAGCTCTCCAGCGCGTCGAGTTCGGGCTCCGGCAGCCCGGCGCGGCGACCCGCGGCCAGCAGCGTGGCGTACCGGCGGTCGGGATAGAAGGCGCGTTTGGCCGCGGCCTCCAAACCGCGCCGCGACGTCTCGCCGATGACCCGGGCGCGCTCGGCGTCCGCCAGGGTGAGGCGGATGTTGACCAGCGCGTCGGAGACAGCGGCGTAACCGCCGCCGGCCTGATGGGCAACAGCCACCTCGTCGTCGTCCTGGAGCGCGCCGTCGCGGTACATCTCAAAGATCCGCCCGACGCCCCGCATGCCGAACGCGGCCAGTTCGGCGCCCCGCAGTGCGCCCATGCTCGCCCCGCCGAACACGTGGGTTCCCTGAGTCAAGGCCCACAGGATCTCCTTGTGCCAGACCGACAGGGTCCACTCGAAGTTGCCATCGATGATCCCGATGGCCGTCGCTCCGGACCGGACCGCACGGATGACGTCGCCGTTGACCACCGGAGGACGGTAATCGGCGGCCAGGGTGGCGCGGGCTGCCCGCCGGTCCAGCGACGGGCCCAGGAACACGACGATCACGCCGTCACCGTCGTCCGTTCGGCCCCGGACCGAAACCCCGGGATGCACAGGCCCGGGATGACGACGCGGACGACCGGGATACCCAGGGCGCCCTGGGACAGGTCGACCGCCACGGCCTCGGTCACGGTCGCCGCCTGCAGGCGGTCAAGTTCCCACTCCAGGTCCGCGCTGACCTGGCCGCAGTCACGGCTGGGGACCGAATCGAACCGCCGACCGCCGGCCGAATCGATGAACTCAACGGCCCGCCGAGTGAAGGCCAGGTCGCTCCCTGTGGTGTACTGCGTCTCCGTCATGTCGTCGCGGGCGCCGGCGATCACGGTGAGGCGGCTCTGCGCCGCCTCCGTGATGGCGCGCGCCAGCGCGACCTCGCGACTCGGATGGCAGCCGTACCCGGCGGCCGGTGGCACCAGACGGGCGCCCTCGGCGGACCGTTGCGCCAGGTAGCAGGCAAAGGCGGGAAGTTGGACCTGTCCGGTCATGTCCCAGATGCCGACGGCCAGACCGGCCTCGACGCATCGCCCCACCAGGGCCTGGCCGGCCTCGTCCTCGATGCTCGTCAGGTCGATCCCGGTGGCGCGTTGCAGGAGAGCCGGGAGGCGGTGCCAGATCGTCATCAGGTGCCGCTCCACCACCTCGCAGACGGCGTGGCTGACCGCCTCCGGCCATGAGTTGCCGGCCGCCAGCCCGGAGGAGGTGCCGGCGAACACCCGCTCCTCCGCGTCGCCCTGGCCGAGGGCGACGCACTGCTCAGGGACCCAGCGGCGCGCGCCAGAGAGCAGGTCCTGCCCCTCCACCCAGCGCAGCGGGCGCTCCACCGGGACCCGGGGGGTACCCGCCAGGGGCAGGCGGTGTACGTCCACCGCGTCGCCGCCGAGCATCGCCCGCGCAGGTGCGCGGCGGACCGGTAGCTCAACCTCCTCGGCATGAAACAGCTCGGCGGCCTCCAGCACGCCGGACAGGCGAGCCGCCTCCCAGGTGAGGCCTTTCCCCTGGCTGACCGCGAGGGTCCGGGCGTTGGGACGCGCGACCATGGCCACCGGGATGCCGACGTCATCCAGCCCGGTCACGTTGCCGACCCGGGTGATGCCCATGTCCCACAGGTGGGGCGACACCGCTGCCCAGGTGTCGGCGAACGAGCGCACCCGGTGGGTGCCCACGGTCACCACCTTGGTGTCGCTGCTGGCCTGCGCGTTCCCGGCGCCGATCACGCCCGCCAGCCTAACTGGGCCTGAGCGCCGGCCCGGCGGTGCGCGCGCGCCGCACCGCCGGGCTGGGCGATCAGGGTGCGGCTAGGCCTGGGTGAAGACCGGCGTGCCCACGCCGAAGAACCGGTTGTGGCGGAGGTTGGCGGTCACATTGCCACCGGTCCCCAGCCAGATTCCGTAGTCGTTCTTCACGATGGTGTTGCGGGCGATCTTGATCCTCACCGGCACGGCGCCGTAGACGAGCACCCCGACCGTGTGGCCGATGACGTTGGCGTCCGGGTCACCGCCGGTGTTGTTGGTGCCGATGGTGTTGCCGATGATGCGGTTCCCGTTGAGGTCCTCGTGGGTCCCCGGAGGGATGGGGTGGGCGTGCAGGGTCACGCCGGCCAGGTCGTTCCCGGCGATGTAATTGTGAATCACCAGGTTGTCGTAGGAGGCGCTGCCCGGGGCCGCGTTGGCGAACAGCACGCCGGCTCCCTCGCCCCGGACGCCGTTGCCGGTGATCCAGTTGTCGGCGATGACGTTGTCGTAGACGCCGGCCACGTTGGGCTGGCGCACACCCTGGGCGTTGAGCGCGAACGGGTTGTGCCCGGGCGCGGTCACGCCGCAGTCATACAGGTTGTCCTTGACGACGTTGCCCCTGATGAGGTTGTCATGCGTCGGGCCGAACTCGTCGGTGAGCAGAACGCCGCCGCTGTTGCCGTTGACCAGGTTGCCAGTGACCACCGAGTCATAGGCACCCATCAGGTGGATGCCCTCGCCGCAGTCGCCCGGCACCTGGCCGACCTCCAGGCATTGCGGGTACGGCGAGCTGGTGCTCGGCGGGATGCCGCCAAGATCGTTGCCGGTGACGTGGTTGCCGCTGATGACGACGTGGCTGATGGACCCGCCGGCCAGCGAGCCGGTGGCCAGAATGCCCTCGCCGGTGGCGCCGGTCACGGTGAAACCGCTCACCTGCACCCAGCCGGACTTGATGGTGATGGCGGCCAGGCAGGGAGCCGAACCGGGCCCGCTCGGACCGAGCTGGTCGCACATGGTGGAGTTGGTGGGGACGCCCTGGACGGTGGCGCCGTTCAGGCCGCGCAGGGTCAGCGGCTGAGTGATGACGACATCCTCGGTGTAGGTGCCCGGACAGACGATCACGGTCCCGCCCGCCGGGGCGGCGTTGACCGCCGACTGGATGGTGGCGTAGGCGGCGCTGGCACACGAGTAGCCGGCACCCGTGGGGGCGCCGTTCGGCGCGACGAACAGCGCACCACCGTGGTGGTCGCCACCGTGATGATCGCCGTGATCATGGGCGAGGGCGACGCCCGCCGGAGCCAGCGCGCCCACCGCGCAGATCATTACCCCCAGCCACAGTCGGCGCAGATGCGAAGACGGACAGCGGAACCCGGTCATTGGCTCTCCTAGGTGATGTGGTCCCCGCGGGGAGCCGCCCCCGGCGGCGCACCCCGCGCTGCCCTCCTCATGAAGGCAGGCCGAGCCTAGTCGGCCAGGGGAGACCCGTCAACCGCCGCTGATCACGCTTCAACCTCGCGGCCGTCCTCGCCCCACATGAGATGGAACGTGCCGTCGCGGTCGATCCGCCGGTACGTGTGGGCGCCGAACAGGTCGCGCAGGCCCTGGATGAGGCTGGCCGGACCCCGGTCGCGCCGGTAGCCGTCGTAGTAGGCCAGCGAGGAGGAGAAGGCCGGGGTGGGGATGCCGAGCGCGGCCGCCCGGCCCACCACACGCCGCCACGGGTCCTGGGCCTCGGTCAGGGCCTGGGTGAAGAAGTCGGCGAGCATCAGGTTGGCCAGGCCACCCTCCCGGTCATACGCCTCCCGGATGCGATCCAGGAAGCGGGCCCGGATGATGCACCCGCCGCGCCAGATGGTCGCCATCGCCCCCAGATCGATGCCCCACCCCTCGCTCTCGGAGGCCGCGGACATCTGGGCAAAGCCCTGGGCGTAGCTGACGATCTTCGACGCGTACAGCGCGGACTCCAGATCGCCGGTCAGGGCCGCGTCGCCGTCGGCGGCGCCGGCCGGCCCGGTGAGAACATCGGCGGCGCGGACCCGCTGCTCCTTGAGCGCGCTCAGCGACCGGGCGAACACCGCCTCGGTGATGCCGGTGAGCGGCACGCCCAGCTCCAGCGCGTCCTGGGCCGTCCAGCGCCCGGTGCCCTTCTGCTCGGCGGCATCCAGGATGACATCCACCAGCGGGCGGCCCGTGGCCGGGTCGCGCTGGCCGAGCACGCGGGCGCTGATCTCGATCAAGAACGACTCCAGCTCGCCGCCGTTCCACTGCTCAAACTGCCGGCCGATCTGTGGTACCTCCAGCCCGGCGCCGTGCCGCAGGAGGTCGTAGGTCTCGGCGATCAGCTGCATGTCGGCGTACTCGATGCCGTTGTGAACCATCTTCACGTAGTGCCCGGCGCCGTCGGGGCCGACGTAGGTGCAGCACGGGACTCCGTCGACCTGGGCGGCGATGGCCTCAAAGATCGGCTTGACCCACTGGTCGTAGGGCTCCCGGTCGCCTCCGGGCATGATGCTGGGCCCGTTGAGTGCCCCCTCCTCGCCGCCGGAGACGCCAACGCCCAGGAAGTGGATGCCCTGCTCGGCCAGCTTGGCATGCCGGCGCTGGGTGTCCCGGTAATGCGCGTTGCCCCCGTCGATGATGATGTCCCCGGCCTCGGCGTACTGGGCGATCTCGTCGATGACGGCGTCGGTGGCGGGGCCGGCCTGAACCATGCTCATCAGCACCCGGGGCCGGGACAGGGCGCGGACCCACGCCTCGGTGGTCTCATGGCCGCTGATCGGGCCCTCGGAGCCGTGCTCCTCCATGAAGCGCTGCATGCGGCTGGTGGTGCGGTTGTGAACCGCCACGGGGATCCCGTGGTGGGCGACGTTGCGCGCCAGGTTGGCGCCCATCGTGGCCAGGCCGGTGAGGCCGAAGTGGGTGTCGGCGGCGGAAGAGGTCATCACCGCAACTTAGCGCCCGCCGGGCGCACCGCCGGCCGCACCGCCGGCGCGCCGGCGGTGCGGCCCCAGCGCCCCCGCGGCGGCTGCGCCGGCCAGCAGCATGACCACCCCGTAGACGCCGGGTACGGCGGCGGCGCGGGAGCCGAACGCCTGGGAGGCCAGCGCCGCCGCCACCGCAAAGTCGCGCATGCCGATGGTCAGAGCGCCCGGGACGGCGGCCGGCCCCGGCCGGGTGCGTCGCCACAGCTCGCCCAGTCCGGCCGACACCGCCAGGAACAGCAGGCCGGCCACCAGCGCCGCCCCCAGCCCCTGGGCGCCGTGCGCGCCGCTCAATGCCGCGTACACCAGGACCGCCACCGTGAGCGCCGCCACACCCTCGCGCTCCGGGTCGACCCGGGCCAGCCGCGGGGCGACGGTGCGCACGGCGACGCCGGCCGCCAGCGGGAGGATGACCACCAGGGCGAAGCGGCCGAGCAGGTGACCGGTTCCGCCGTGATGCGCACTGGGGGCCAGCAGTCCGATCGCCGCCGGTCCCAGCACCGCCGAGACCACCAACGAGCCGGTGACGATGCCGAGCGCGATCGTGGCATCGGCGGCGGCCAGGGCCACCAGGCCGACCGAGGCCACTTCCGAGCTGGCCAGGCCGACTGCCAGCAGCCCGTCCTGGGTGGAGGTGGCAAACAGGCGGCCGAGCAGCCAGGCGACCAGGCTGAGCACCAGCACCGGGGCCACCGACAGAAACGCCACCAAGACGGCGTGGCGACGTAACGCGGCCAGCTCGGAGGCCGGGATGCCGAGCGCGGTGACGAGCACCAGCAGGGCGAGCAGGAGATCCGAGCGGTCGCTGACGGCCGCCGAGGGGACGACGATGGCCAGCGCCGCGGCCGCCAGCGCCAGGGCGGTGAGCGCCCGGGGTGCGCCCGCCAGCAGGCGTCCTAGGGTGGAGGTCATGAACTACCGCACACTTGGAAGCACCGGAGTAAAGGTCAGCCCGCTCTGCCTGGGCGCGATGATGTTCGGCGACTGGGGCAACTCAGATCACGATGACAGCATCCGCATCATCCACCGCGCCCTGGATGCCGGCATCAACTTCATCGATACCGCCGATGTGTACTCGCGCGGCGAGTCGGAGGAGATCGTCGGCCAGGCACTGGCCGGCGGCAAGCGGGACCACGTGGTGCTGGCGACGAAGGTGCACGGGAGCATGGGCGACGATCCCAATCAGTTCGGCAACTCACGCCGCTGGATCATCCATGAGGTGGAGAACTCGTTGCGGCGGCTGCAGACCGACTACATCGACCTGTATCAGATCCATCGCCCGGAGGCCGACACCGACATCGACGAAACGCTCGGCGCCCTGACCGACCTCGTCCGCGCCGGCAAGGTGCGCTACATCGGGTCCTCCACGTTCCCGGCCTCGCAGATCGTGGAGGCCCAGTGGGTGGCCCAGCGGCGGGGACGGGAGCGGTTCGTCTGTGAGCAGCCGCCGTACTCGCTGCTGGTCCGCGGCATCGAGAGCGATGTGCTGCCCACCGCCCAGCGCTACGGGATGGGCGTGATCCCGTGGAGCCCGCTGGCCGGCGGCTGGCTGTCCGGGCGCTACCGGCTGGGCGGCGACGCGCCGGACTCGACCCGGGCGTCCCGGCTGCCGCAGCGCTACGACCTGTCGCTGCCGGAGAACCGGCGCAAGCTGGAGGTGGCCGACGCCCTGGCCCGGCTGGCCGAGGACGCGGACATGACGCTGATTGAGATGGCGATTGCGTTCGTCATCCGCCACCCGGCGGTCACGGCGGCGATCATCGGCCCGCGGACCATGGAGCACCTGGAGTCCCAGCTGACCGCGGCCGACGTGGCGCTCTCCGAGGATCTGCTGGACCGGATCGACGAGATCGTCCCGCCCGGGGTCAACGTCAACCCCACCGACGGCGGCTGGCCGAACCCGGCGCTGGAGCGGTCGGCCCGGCGGCGCTGAGCGGCGGCGGCTCCGCGGACCCGGCCCCGGGGCGGGGCCCCCGGGGTCTTGGGGGCTCACTTGTGTATAGGACAAGTGAGGCCCCAAAACCTCAAATCGCCGAGCCCGCCGGACGCGGAAACGCGGCGGTTGGCAACTCTTCATCCCCTCCTACGCGGGTCCGACGTTCGGCGGCGACAGTGGGGTCATGGACCGAAACGAAGGAGGTGACCGATGGTCCGAAAAGTGCTGATGACGACGGCGGTAACCGCGGCCCTGGCGGGCGGCGGTGCGGCGATCGCAAGCGCCGCCACGTCATCAAGCAGCGCCTCCACGCCCACCACAACCTCGGCCCCCCCAACGACGAGCACCGGTCACGGTGCCACGCCCCGGCCGGGAACAACCCCGGGCAGTCATCACAACTGCCCGTACATGTGATCGCGCGTAAGCGCCATCACCCATAGGCCCCCGCGCGGCTGGGCCGGTCCTCCTGGTGGGGCCCGGCCCGGCCGTCTGCCCTCAGACGCCTCCCTCAGAAGCTGATCACGCTGCGGATGCCGTCCTGGCGCTCCATCAACTCAAAGCCGCGGTTGACCTCGTCCAGGCTGATCCGGTGCGAGATGAACGGGTCGATGTCAAGCCGGCCGTCCAGGTAGAGCGCCACCAGCTCGGGAACCTGGTCTCGCCCCTTGACCCCGCCGAACGAGGATCCGCAGATGCGCCGGCCGGTGATCAGCAGCCGGGGGACGACGTTGAGCGTCTCGCCCTTGCCGGCCACACCGGCGACGGTGCACAGCCCCCAGCCCATGCGCGCCGCCTCCACCGCCTGGCGCATCACGCCCACCAGCCCGGTGGCCTCAAACGTGTAGTCGGCGCCGAAGCCGCCGGTCTCGTCGAGGACGCGCGCGACGGTGCTGTCGTCGGCCACCCAGGTATCGGT
Organism: uncultured Solirubrobacteraceae bacterium; assembly: GCA_963753235.1. Taxonomy (GTDB): domain Bacteria; phylum Actinomycetota; class Thermoleophilia; order Solirubrobacterales; family Solirubrobacteraceae; genus Palsa-465. The sequence continues at coordinate 287,001 of CAVWBJ010000006.1, forward strand.
GGCGCCCTGGCCGCGGGCCAGCGCCAGACGATCCTCGGACTTGTCGACGCAGATGATCCGCTCGGCGTCCTGCAGGCGGCAGCCCGCGACGGCACCGAGGCCGACCATTCCGGCGCCGAACACCACGCAGGTGGAGCCGGCCCTGACCTTGGCCGTGTTGATGGCGGCGCCGAGCCCGGTCGACAGGCCGCAGGCGAACAGGCAGGCGTGATCCGGCTCAGCGTCCGGTGAGATCTTGGCCAGGGCGATCTCGGGCATCACCGTGTACTCCGAGAACGTGCTCGTGCCCATGAAGTGGCGGATCGGCTCCCCGTCCCGGGAGAACCGGGTGGTTCCGTCCGGCAGATGGCCCTGGTTCTGCTGATCCCGGATGGCCAGGCACAGGTTGGTGTCTGGGCTCTGGCAGTGAACGCACTCCCGGCACTGAGGCGAGAACAACGTCACCACCAGGTCCCCCGGCGCCACGCTGCGGACACCCTCGCCGACCCGCTCCACGAACCCCGCCCCCTCGTGGCCGAGCACCGCGGGGGCATAGCCGGACGGATCCGCGCCTGAGGCCGTGTACATGTCGGTATGGCAGACCCCGCACGCGGCCAGACGCACCAGGACCTCGCCCGCCCGGGGCTCGGCCAGGTCGACCTCGGTGACGTTCAGGGGCTGGCCGAACTCCTCCAGCACGGCGGCGCGGATCTTCAAGGCGGCTCCTTCTGGTTCCGGTGGGTGGCGGCCGGAACGTTAGACGCGAGTGGTGGCGCGCGCAGTGCTCCCGGCTCCGGGCGGACCGGCTGGCGGGGGCTCCCGTGTCTCCAGCGCGTCGAGCATCAGCTCCAGCATCCGCCGCCAGTACTCCGGCTCCACGTTGCGGGCCGCCCGCGTGGCCGCGAACAGCAGCCGCAGGTCCAGGGTGGTGGCGTCGGCCCGCAGCCGGCCCTCGGCCCGGGCGGCGGCGAGCAGGCGCTCCTGGGCCTCGGTGGTCCGAGCAACCGCGGCGATGACGTCCGGGTGGTCGGCGACACGCATCCGGGCCTCCAGCATGGTGTAGTCCGACCGCTGGGCCTCGACCAGGGAGCGGACCATGTCGGTGAGCGCGCTCCAGCGGTCGCCCGGCCGATGGGCCGCCTCCTCGGCGGCGGCCGCCAGCTGGTTCATGCGGCGGGTGACCAGCGCAGCCAGCAGCTCATGCTTGGAGCCGAAGGCGCGGTAGACGCTGGCCACCCCGGCGCCGGCGACGATCGCCACCTCGCTCATCGGCGCCTCCAGGCCCCGGAGGGCGAACACCTCGGTGGCCGCCTCCAGCAGCCGTTCCCGCTTGGCCTCAGGGGTGAGCTTCGTCCAGCCGGAGGGGGATGCTGCGGGCTCTCCTGACGGGGCCGATTCCGACTCGGACTGACCGACCGGAATGATCATTCCGCTAGAGTACAGGGAGTGGCAGGCACCCGCACAGGTTCGGCGCGTGACGACCCGGATCTGAGCCTTCCCGCAGCGAGCGGGCTGCTGCTGAGCCTTCCCGCAGCGAGGGGGGCGCTGCTGAGCCTTCCCGCAGCGAGGGGGCCGCTGCTGAGCCTTCCCGCAGCGAGGGGGCCGCTGCTGAGCCCCCCCGTGGTCACGGAGCCGCTGCCGAGCCTCCCCTCAGGACGGTGCGGCTGATGCCCCGGCCGGCTCGCGGCAGCGGGTCGGACCCCCGGGGTCCGAACTACAAGTGGGTGGCGCTGTCCAACTGCACCCTCGGCGTGCTGCTGGCGACACTGGATGCGTCGATCACGCTGATCGCCATGCCGGACATCTTCAAGGGGATCCAGCTTGACCCGCTCGTCCCGTCCAACAGCTTCTACCTGCTGTGGATGATCCTCGGCTTTTTGGTCGTCTCCAGCGTGCTGATCGTCAGCCTGGGCCGGCTGGGGGACATGTACGGCCGGGTGAAGATCTACAACCTGGGGTTCGTCATCTACACGGCGGCCTCGCTGCTGCTCACCATCGACTGGCTGACCGGCACCAGCGGCGCGCTGTTCCTCATCGTGTTCCGCATCGTTCAGGGCATCGGTGCCGCCTGCCTGCTGGCCAACTCGGCGGCGATCATCACCGACGCCTTCCCGTCCAACCAGCGCGGGATGGCCCTGGGAATCAACAACATCGTCGGCGTGAGCGGGATGTTCGTCGGGCTGGTGCTCGGCGGGCTGCTGGCCCCGATCAGCTGGCGCATGGTGTTCCTGATCTCGGTGCCGGTGGGGCTGTTCGGCACGGTGTGGGCCTATCTCAAGCTCCAGGAGATCTCCACGCCGAGCCGGGCCCGGGTGGACTGGGCGGGCAACGTCTCCTTCGCCCTGGGCCTGATCCTGATCATGATCGCGGTCACCTACGGCATTCGCCCGTACGGCCATGCCCCCACCGGCTGGGGAAGCCCCCGGGTGCTGATCCTGATCGCCTCCGGCGTCGCCTGCCTGGTCGTCTTCGGCCTGGTGGAGCGCCGGGTCAGGGACCCCATGTTCCGCCTGCCGCTGTTCAAGATCCGGGCGTTCACGTTCGGCACCCTGTCGACGTTTCTCTCGGCGGTGGCCCGCGGTGGCCTCATGTTCATGCTGATCATCTGGCTGCAGGGCATCTGGCTGCCCCAGCACGGCTACAGCTTCACCGACACGCCGCTGTGGGCGGGCATCTACATGCTTCCGCTGACGTTGGGGATGCTGTTCGCCGGGCCCACGTCCGGATACCTGTCGGACCGGTTCGGCGCCCGCCCGTTCGCCACCGGCGGGATGCTGGGGGCCGCGGTCAGCTTCGTTCTGCTCACGCTGTTGCCCACCGACTTTCCCTACCCGCTGTTTGCGGCCATCCTGTTCCTCAACGGGGTCTCGATGGGGATGTTCGCCTCGCCCAACCGGGCGGGGGTGATGAACAGCCTGCCGCCGAGCGATCGCGGTGCCGGCGGCGGCATGAACCAGACGTTCCAGAACTCCGCCCAGGTGCTGTCGATCGGCATCTTCTTCACGCTGATGATCCTGGGCCTGGCCTCGACCCTGCCCCACGCCATGTCCTCCGGTCTGGAGGCCCACGGGGTGCCCGCGCACACCGCTCAGGTGGCCGCGCATCTGCCGCCGGTCTCCATCCTGTTCGCGGCCTTCCTGGGCTACAACCCCATCCAGCATCTGCTCGGCGGCCATGTCCTGACCCACCTCAGCCACGCCCAGCAGTCGCTGTTGACCGGCCGGTCGTTCTTCCCGCAGCTCATCTCCGGGCCGTTTCGCACCGGCCTGCATGAGGCGTTTGCCTTCGCCATCATCGCCTGCCTGGTCGCCGCCGTCGCCTCGTTCTCCCGGGGCGGGAAGGTGGCCGACGATGGGGATGGTCAGGCCGAGACGTCGGCCGGCCCTCCGGCCGGCACCTCGGCCCGCGGCGGCCGCGCCGCCGAGCCGGTGGCGCGCTGATCCGGCCGGCCGCCGTCCCGCCGCTGCCGGCGGCGACGCTGGGTATGGGCGGCCGCCAGCGTCGCCCACATGCCCAGGAGGGCCAGGATCAGCCCGGCGATGGCCAGCGTCTCCCCGGCGCCGGCGGCGCTGCCGGCGACCGCGCCGGATGTCGGTAGGGCCGCGCCCGCCCGGGGCGGGAGCGCCGAGGGGGGCCCGGCGCTCTGGACGAGGACGAACCCCAGCCCGGCCAGGCAGGCGATCCCGAGCGGCAGGATCAGCGCCAGGCGGTCGAGCACCGCGGTGCCGGTCACCAGCAGCGCCAGCCCGGTGAGGGCCGCAGCCACACCGGGGTAGGCGGTCCAGGCAGACTGCGACAGGGTCACCCGGCCGAGGCTTCCGGAGGCGGTCACCGCCAGCAGGGCGAGCTGCTGCAGGCTGAGGCTCGTCCAGGTGAGAAACAGCGAGATGAGCACGGCCAGGCCCCCGGCGATGATCAGGCCGCGGGCGGCGAGCCGGGCGTGGGCGACCCTCCGGTTCATCTCCCGCCCATATACCCGGAGCGGGCCTCATTTTCTCCCAGCTGGCCAGCCAGCCAGTATCATCAGGCGCCGGTTTGTCGGCCGCCGAGGAGGAGCAGGTGACATCGACGCGCAGCGACCTTGACCAGGTGCTGGTCACCGACCGGGAGCACTGGCAGGACGGGCCGCCTCATGAGCTGTTCTCCCGGTTGAGGGCCGAGTGTCCCGTGCACTGGACGGCCCGGGTCTCCGAGTACCCGGACGAGGCCGGCTTCTGGTCGATCACCCGCGCCGATGACATCCACGCCGTCAGCCGCGACTGGCGCACGTTCTCCTCGGCCCAGGGCATCACCGCGGTCAGCGACCTGATGCTGGAGCTGATGCAGGCGATGTTCATCGGCATGGACCCGCCCAAGCACGACCGCCTCAAGATGCTGTTCCAGGCCGGCTTCACCCCCCGGCGGATCGCCGCCCATGAGGAGGCGATCCGGAAGATCGTGGTGGAGGTCCTGGATCGCCTGGACGGCGCCGAGACGTGCGATCTGGTCACCGATGTGGCCCAGCCGATCGTCAGCCGGGTGATCGGCAGCTTCATGGGGATCCCCCCGGAGGACGACGCCGTGTGGGCACGGCTGATGAACGCGTCGCTGGCGGCCGGCGACCCGGATCTCGCCCCGGAGGGAGTGCAGAGCATCCTGGCCAACGAGATCCCGGAGATCTTCCGCCGCTGCTCGGCCATGATCGCCGAGCGCCGCCGGCGGCCGACCGATGATCTGACCAGCGTGCTGGTGCACGCTGAGATCGACGGCCACAAGCTGGAGGAGCACGAGATAGTGATGGGCTTCTTCCTGCTGGTGGCGGCCGGCAACGACAGCACCAAGGCGACCTACTGCAGCGGCATGCGAGCCCTCATGGAGCATCCGGCGCAGCGCGACGTCCTGGTCGCCGACCCGGCGCTGATCCCGAGCGCGGTCGAGGAGTCCCTGCGCATGTTCCCCGCCTTCGCCCACTTCCGGCGCACGGCCACCGCCGACACCGAGATCGCCGGCTGCCCCATCAGGCAGGGCGACAAGGTGGTGCTCTGGTATGTGTCCTCCAACCGGGACGAGACTCGCTACCCGGACGCCGACCGCTTCGATGTCCGCCGCCACCCTGAGCATCAGGCGTTCGGCGCCGGCGGACGCCACTTCTGCCTGGGCGCGGCGCTGGCCCGGCTGGAACTGCGGATCATGTTCGAGGAGACCCTGAAGCGCTACCCGGGCATGGCGATGGCCGGGCGCCCGGCGTTTGTGGAGTCCGGCTTCGTCAACCAGCTCAAGACGCTGCCGGTGCGCCTGGGCCCCCGGGTCAGCTGACCCTGACCGCCGGGCGCCAGGCCCCGCCGGGCACGCCTCGCCGGCTCAGCTCAGCGCGGCGGAGCGGTCGACTGGCGCACCACCAGCGACGGCTGGAACACGAGGCGCGGCGCGCGTCCGTCACCGGTCCAGCGCTTGGCGCCCACGGCAATCTCCAGCCCGGCGTCGACCATCTCCGGGATCGGCATCCGCACCGTGGTCAGACCCGGCACACTGGCCGCCGTCTGGGGAATGTCGTCGAAGCCGACGAGCGACAGGTCATCCGGGACCGTCAGCCGGTGGTCGTAGGCGGCCCGGTTGAGCCCCAGGGCCAGGACGTCACTGGCGGCCACGATGGCGGTGGGGCGTGACGAGAGCTGGAGCAGGGTCGACAGAGCCTGGTGGCCACCATCGATGGTGTTGGGAGCCAGCTGCACGTAACCGCGGGGCACGCGGATGCCGTGCTCGGTCAGGTGCTGGAGGAAGCCGGCCCGCCGCTCCTCCATGTCGCCGAGCCGGTCGGCGCCGACATAGGCGATGCGGGTGTGCCCCACCTCCAGGAGGTGACCCAGCGCTGCCCCCACGCCCACCCGGTTGTCGACGCCGATGATGGGGAAGGGGCGGCCGCGCTCTTCAGAGCCCTGCCACAGGCCCACCACCGGGACCCGCGCGTTGTGCAGATCCTCCACCAGCCGGGCCTCGCCGCGGAAGTCGCCGAGCACCAGGATGGCGTCGCAGTGGCGGGCCTCCAGGACCGCGGTCAGCCGCAGCGCCTCGTCGGCCGCGGCCCCGGCGTGGGCCAGGACGACCGCGTAGCCGTACTCCCGAGCCTTGCTGGTCAGGGCCTCGATGGTGGCGGCGAAGAACCAATCGGTGATGTCCCGGACGATGGCGCCGATCAGCATGGTGGGGGCGCCCCGCAGGGCCCGGGCGATGGGGTGGGGGCGGTATCCGAGCTCGTCGGCAATGGCCAGCACCCGCTCCCGGGTGGCCGGGGAGACGCGGACCGCCAGCGGCGTGTCGTTGAGGATCCGCGACACCGTGCTCTGGGCCACGCCCGCCGCCGCCGCCACGTCGTTCATGGTCACCGCGCGGCCGGCGGTGGATCCCGGGCGGCCTGACCGGCTGCTCACCAGCTTCCCTCCTGAATCCGGGGAAGCGGGCACCCGTTCAGCACCTGCGGGAGGGTAGGTGCCGGGGACTGTCTAGGCTGCGGAGCCCGATGGCCCCCATGGCGCCCGACACCAACTGGTCCGGGAACTACACCTACCGCGCCGGCACCGTTCATCATCCACGGGACCTGGACGAGCTCCGGGCGGTGGTCTCGGGAGCCGAGGGCCTTCAGGTGCTCGGGACCCGTCACTCGTTCACGGCCGTCGGCGATGCCCCGGAGCTGGTGGCCCTCGACCGCCTCCAGGGGGCCGCCGACGTCACCATCGACGCGGCGGCTGAGACGGTTACCGTGGGTCCGCAGGTCAGCTTCGCGCAGCTGGCCGAGATCCTCAACCGGGCGGGATGGGCGCTGGCCAACCTGGCCTCGCTGCCGCACATCTCGGTGGTGGGGGCGATCGTCACCGCCACCCACGGCTCCGGCGACCGGCAGGGCAACCTGGCCGGCTCGGTGGTCGGCCTGGAGCTGTTGACCGCCGCCGGCCAGCTGCGCCGGTTCGTCCGGGGCGACGAGGACTTCGCCGGCAGCGTGGTGAGCCTGGGCAAGCTGGGGATCATCACCCGGGTCACACTGGCCGTGGAGCCGTACTACGAGCTGCGCCAGGACGTGTATGAGGGTCTGCTCTGGAGGGATCTGCTGGCCCATTTCGACGAGGTCACCGCCGCCGGGCGCAGCGTCAGCATCTTCCATCAGTTTGAGGACCGCACCCGGCAGGTGTGGGTGAAATCCGAGCCGGCCTCGGAAGGGCGGGGCAAGCTGCTGGGAACACCGGCCACGCCGGAGCCGCGCAACCCGGTGCCGGGGGCCGATCCGGCCAACTGCACCCCTCAGCTCGGCGTTCCCGGGCCGTGGTCCGAGCGCCTGCCGCATTTTCGCTCTGGTTTTGCGCCCAGCTTCGGCGCCGAGATCCAGTCGGAGTTCTTTGTGGGCCGGGCGGACGCCGCGGCCGCGCTCACCGCTCTGGCCCCGCTCGCGCCCCGGATCCGGCCGCTGCTCATGATCGCCGAACTGCGCACCATCGCCGCCGATCAGATGTGGCTGAGCCCCCAGTACGAACGTGCCTCCGTCGGCCTGCACTTCACCTGGCGCCGGCGCCAGCGGGAGGTGGAGACGGTGGTGGGGGAGATAGAGCAGGCGCTGGCCCCGCTGGGGGCGCGGCCGCACTGGGGCAAGCTGTTCACCATGCCGGGCAGCGCGGTGGCCGGGCTGTATCCGCGGGCGTCTGACTTTGCGCGGCTGCGCGACACGCTTGATCCGGGCGGGGTGTTCACCAATCGGTGGTTCCGTGAGCACGTGATCAACCCCTAGCCCGCCGGCCGGACGGTGCGGTCGGACCGCGGCGACGGTCCGACCGCACCCGGCTCATCTCAGCGGAAGTGAGCCCGGCGCCCAAACCCGGCCCGGACCACGCCGAACCGGTAGGCGGTGGTGGTGGTGAACGTCGACCCGGGCCCCAGCACCACCGAGGGCCAGCCCGGCTGGCCGATGTGGTTGGGGGCGTCGGGGTAATGCTGGGTCTCCAGGGTGAACCCGTCGCCCTGACGATAGGTCCGTCCCCCGGTCCCGATCAGATCACCGACCAGGAAATTGCCGGTGTACATCTGCACCCCCGGCTGGTCGGTGTAGGTCCACAGCCCGATTCCGCTCCGCGGATCCTCGGCCACCGCGGCCAGCCGGTAGTCCGGATAGCCGTTGAGCACCCAGTTGTTGTCATAGCCGTGGGCGATCTGAAGCTGCTTGTACGGCCCGGTGGTGCCGTCAGGCAGGTTGGTCGAGCGGATGTACTGCCCGATCGGATGCAGCCAGCGGAAGTCATACGGCGTGCCCCCCACCGGAACGAAATACGGTGCCTCAGGAATGAGGTTGGTATTCACCGGGGTGTAGGCGTTGCTGTTGAGTGCCAGCAGCTGGTGATAGACCGTCCCGCTTCCCTCGCCGCCCAGGTTGAAGTACGTGTGGTTGGTGAGGTTGATCACGGTCGACAGCTTCGGATCCTGATTGACCGCCTTGTAGCTGATCTGCAGCGCGTTGGACCGGGTCAGCGTGTAGACGACGGTGGCCGCCACCGCGCCCGGGAAGCCGGTGCACCCCGGGCTCAGCTTGGCCAGACAGCCCTCGCCGGCCGGCAGCATGGCCGTCAGGGTCAGCGAGGCCGAGCCCCCGCCGGTTGACGGCGTGGCCGACCAGACGTCGGTGTTCCAGCCCAGATACCCCCCGTGGAGGGTGTTGGTCCCGTTGTTGGCATCCAGGTGGTAGGTGGTCCCGTTGAGGTTGAACGACGCGTTGGCGATCCGGTTGGCGTACCGGCCGATGATCGCGCCGAAGTAGGTGTCACCGCTTCCGCCGGGCAGCGGCCATGAGGTGCTGTTGGCCCCCTGGGTGAAGTCGTTGACATAGTCTGAGAGCTGCGGGAACCCGAGCGCCACGTCGGTCAGATGGCCTCGGCGGTCCGGCACCAGGATGGACTGGACCACGCCCCCGTAGTTGGTGATCTTCACCTGCATCCCGCTGCCGTTGGTCAGCGTGTACAGCTGGACGGCGCTGCCGTTCACCGAGCCCCACGGGATGCTGGTGATGGTGGCCATCCCGCCCGGGGTATGCGCCGATGCCGGCGTGTGCCTCCGGGTTCCGGCGTGGTGGACGTGCCGGCGGTGTGTCCGAGTCGCCGCGCCGGCCACGCCGGCGGGCGCCAGGACCGCGGCGGTCAGCGCCCCGGCCGCGAGCAGCCGGATCGCTCTCCGTGCGGAGTGAGACGAGCAATGCATGACCTGCCCTCCCTTCGTTGTGTCGACCGCGACGACCCCCGTCTCTGGTCGTGCCCGTCCCGGAACGGGCGCCGCGCGCGAACGACTGCGATCATAACGCAAATCAGTGACTGCATACGATATTCTGGGCCGCGTTAAGGAGAATTGGCGTACTGGACAGCCGCTCGCAGTTGTGCGAGCGTATGGGAGTCCACAGCGCCAAAGCTCGTGGACCCCTTGGGGGAGTGGAGAGGAGAGGCAGATGGCAGACGACGACGTGATCCATGATGCGGTCGAGCGCCTGGAATGGGACGAGCGCAAGGAGGAGGACGACCCCGTCAAGCGCTGGCGCCAGGTCACCCGGCGCAGTGCGCTGACCGGGGGTGCGGCCGGCATCGCCGCCACCATCCTGGCGGCGTGCGGCGGCAGCAGCAGCACCAGCAGCAGTTCGGCAGCCACCAGCAGCGGCAGCGGTGCCGCCGGCATTTTCGGCACCAGCCAGAGCTTTCACTTCGTGATGGTCAACCACGTCACCACGAACGTGTTCTTCACCCCGACCCAGAATGGAGCCGCCGACGCGTGCAAGCTCCTGGGCTGCAGCTACACCTGGACGGGGTCGGCGACCAGCAACGTCGGTGAGATGGTCAACGCCATCAACAGCGCCGTCACGTCCGGCGCCAGCGGCATCGCCACCTCGCTGATCGACCCGCATGCGTTCAACGCCCCGGTGCAGAAGGCCCTGTCGGCGAACATCCCGGTGGTGGCCTACAACGCCGACGAGCCCCAGTCAGGCCGCCTGGCCTACATCGGCCAGGACCTGTTTGTGTCCGGCCAGCAGATGGGCGATCACATCGTCAGCCTGCTGCCCAACGGGGGTGACATTGGGCTGTTCATCGCGACGCCGGGGGCGGCGAACATCCAGCCCCGGATCGACGGGGCGCAGAACACGCTCAAGAGCCACCCCAACATCAAGGCCAGCGTGGTGGCCACCGGCGCGGCCGTCCCGGCCGAGCTGACGGTCATCAACTCGTGGGCCACCGGGCACCCCAGCGCGAAGGGCATGTTCGCCGTTGACGCCGGTTCGACTCAGGGCATCGCCCAGACGATCCAGAAGCAGGGCCTGAAGTCCAAGGGCTGGGTCGGCGGAGGGTATGACCTCACCCCGATCACCCAGCAGCTCCTGCACGCCGGTTACATCGAGTTCACGATCGACCAGCAGCCCTACCTGCAGGGCTTCCTGCCGATCCTGGAGCTCTACCTGTACAAGGCGTCGCAGGGCCTGACCGGCATCGCCGAGGTCGACACCGGCCTGAAGTTCCTGGACAAGAACACGGTTGAGCCGTACAACTCCACCAAGAGCCGCTACGAGGGCACCAGCTCCTCGCCCGGCGTCCAGAAGGCCTAGGACGGCAGACCGCAAGAGGTAGCCAGCTCAGCATGTCAGTCGCGTCTGAAACGACTCAGACCACGTCGCCCCAGGACCCGGCGCCCCGCCGGGCCCGGGGGGGCGCCGGTCTGTCCCTGGTGCAGCAGTTCCTGACCCTGCGCGAGGGGAGCATCGTGGTGGTCACGGCGTTGACGATCGCCTACTTCGCCGCCACCACCCCGCACTTCTTCACCGCCAGCAACTTCAAGAACCTGCTGCCGTACTTCTGCTTCTTGGCCATCATGGCCGCAGGACAGGTCTTCGTCATGACCCTGGGCGAGATCGACCTGTCGATCGGGGCGCTGTATCTCATCACCCCGTTCGTCTACTGGAAGTTCACCGAGGCCGGGCTGCCCCTGATTCCCAGCCTCGTCCTGTCGCTGGTGGTGGCCGGGATCATCGGAGCGGTCAACGGGTTCTTCGTCGCCTGGGTTGGCATCGCGTCCTTCGTGGCCACGCTGGCCATGCTGTTCTTCCTGGACGGCCTGGCGCTCATCCTGTCGCACTCGGAGCAGATCACCACCCCGGGTACGTCGGTGGTGGGGGTGAGCACGTTCGCTCAGGTGTTCGGAGGTGGTACGTATTCGGAGCTGTTCTGGGCCGTGGGGCTGGTGATCCTGCTCCAGATTGTGCTGACGCTGAGCCGCTGGGGGTTGTACACGGTGGCGGTCGGCGGCAACCGCCTCGGCGCCGCCGAGGCCGGTGTCCACACGCGCGGGGTCCTGCTGCGCAACTTCGTCCTGTGCGCCATGACGGCCGGATTCGCCGGCATCCTGGAGGGGGTCCGCACCTCCAGCATCACGCCGGATCCGTCAGGGTCCAACCAGTTCCTGCTCTACGCGGTGGCGGCGGTCATCATCGGCGGCACGCTGATGACCGGGGGAGAGGGGACCGTGGTCGGCGCCCTGATCGGCGCGCTGTTCATCGGCGTCCTCCAGGACGGCCTGACCCTCAAGAGCGTCCCCAGCACCTACGTGTACCTGTGGCTGGGCATCGCGGTGATCATCGCGATGACGATCAACGTGCTCCTGCGCCGGGTCCGGCTCGGCTCCGGACGTGCCTGACCGCGTCAGAGAGGAAATGCACCGTGACACCTGACCAGCCGATCCTCGAGGAGAAGATCGTTCCGCCCTCGCAGGCGGACGACGATGTCCTCCGCGCGGAGCACATCGGCAAGAGCTTCGGTCCCACGGTGGCGCTGCGTGACGTCAACATCCACCTGCGCAAGGGCGAGGTGCTGGGCCTGCTCGGCGACAACGGCGCCGGCAAGTCGACGCTCATCAAGATCCTCACCGGATTCCAGAAGCCGGACAAGGGAACGATGTGGCTCAAGGGGGAGCCGTACGCGCCCAAGAGCGTCGACGACGCCCGCAAACACGGGATCGACACCGTGTTCCAGGACCTGGCCCTGGTTGACGAGCTGACCGTCTACCACAACCTGTTCCTGCGCCGGGAGAAGCTCCACAGGCCGATCCCGTTCCTGTCCAACGCGCTCATGAAGCGTGAGGCGCGCAAGGCGCTTGACCAGATCGGGATCAACATCCCGCGCATCGACGTGCCGGTGGCCCGGCTGTCCGGAGGCCAGCGCCAGGCGATCGCGGTGGCGCGGACCGTCTCCTCCGATGCCGACATCATCCTCCTGGACGAGCCGCTGGCGGCGATGGGCGCCAAGGAGGGAGCGATGATCCTGGACCTCATCGCCCGGCTCAAGGCGGAGGGCAACGTCTCGGTCATCATGATCCTGCACAACTACGTGCACGTGTTCGCGGCCTGCGACCGGGTGAGCCTCATCCAGGATGGGGTGATCGCCCTTGATCGACCCACCGCCAATACCTCGGTGGATGAGCTGAACGAGATCGTGGTGGAGGAGTACCGGCGGGCGCGTCTGGCGGCGCAGACGACGAACGGCGACGGGACGGCCGCCGCGGCGTGACCGCGGCCCGTGCCGATTGACGACCAGCCGTCCGTGACGCAGCCCCAGTACTGCATCGGCGTTGACTTCGGCACCGAGTCGGGTCGCGCGCTGCTGTTCGACGTGGAGTCCGGCCGGGACCTGGCCACCAGTGCGGTGCGCTATCCCAGCGGTGTCATCGACCGCCGGCTGCCCGGCAGCGGGGAGCGCCTGCCCTCCGATTGGGCGCTGCAGGACCCCGACGACTGGGTCCACGTCCTGGAGCAGGCGATCCCGGACGTGATCAAGCAGGCCGGGGTGCCCGCCGAGGCGGTGAGCGGGCTGGGGATCGATTTCACCTCATGCACGGTGCTGCCCACCACCGGCGACGGGGTTCCCCTGTGTCGCCTCGACCAGTGGCGGGAGCGGCCCCACGCCTGGCCCAAGCTGTGGAAGCACCACGCCGCCCAGCCGGTCGCCGACCGTCTCACCGAGGTGGCGCTGGACCGCCAGGAGAGCTTCTTGGAGCGCTACGGCGGGCGCATCTCCTCGGAGTGGTACTTCCCCAAGCTCATCCAGATCTGGGAGGAGGACCGCGAGGTCTACGACGCCGCCGACCGGTTCCTGGAGGCCACCGACTGGATCATCTGGCATCTCACCGGCACCGAGTGCCGGCAGAGCGCCACCGCGGGCTTCAAGGCCATGTGGTCTCCGGACGAGGGGCTGCCGCCGGCCGACTACTTCGCCGCGGCCTACCCCGGCTTCGACCACCCCGGGGAGAAGCTGGGAGATGAGTTCGTCCCCCTCGGCACCCGGGCCGGCACCCTGCGCCCCGAGATGGCCGAGCGCCTCGGCCTTCCCGACAGCGTGGCCGTGGCCGTCGGCAACGTCGATGCCTGGGTGTCGGTTCCCGGGGCGGGTGTGGACTCCCCGGGAACGTTCGTGATCGTCATCGGCACCTCCATCTGCGACATGGTGGTGCACCCGGAGGAGATCCGGCTGCCCGGCATCACCGGCGTGGTCCAGGACGGCATCCTGCCCGGCATGTACGGCTACGAGGCCGGCCAGGCGGCGGTGGGGGACATGCTCGCCTGGTTTGTGGAGCGGCTGTCCGGGGAGGGAGAGGACTACGAGGCGCTGGAACGGGCGGCCGCCGAGCTGGCGCCGGGCGAGTGCGGCCTGGTGGCCCTGGACTGGTGGAACGGCAACCGCACCATCCTGGCCGATGCCGATCTCAGCGGCGTACTGGTGGGGCTCACCCTGCAGACGCGGCGGGAGCACATCTACCGGGCGCTGCTGGAGTCGATTGCGTTCGGCAGCCGGCGGATCATGGACAACTTTGAGGAGCACGGCCTGGAGCTGACCCAGATCGTGGCCTGTGGCGGGATCGCCGAGCGCAGCCCGCTGATGATGCAGCTGTTGGCCGACACCAGCGGCCGCGAGGTGCACGTGCCTGACTCCCAGGAGATTCCGGCCCGCGGCGCCGCCCTGTTCGGCGCGGTGGCCGCCGGGGCATTTTCCGACATCGGGGCCGCCATCCAGGCCACTCGGCCCAAGAGCATGCGCAGCTATTCGCCGGACGCGGAGGCGGGTAAGACCTACGAACAGGTGTATGCCATCTACCGCCGGCTGTACGACATGCTGGGACGATCCGACGTCGAACTGCTCCACCACCTCAAGCAGATCCGCAACCAGCCGGTCCAGCCCGACGCGCCGGCCGGGTCGTGACCGCCCCCGCCTCCGCCCATCCATCCGGGCTTGAGTCGCTGCTGGAGGCGGTGCTGGAGGCCAACCGGCAGCTGCCCGCCCACGGGCTGGCTCCGCTCACCTGGGGCAACGCCAGCGGCATCGACCGGGAGCGGGGGCTGGTCGCCATCAAACCGAGCGGCGTTCGGTACGCCGAGCTGACCACCGATGACCTGGTGGTCGTCGACCTGGACGGCACCATCGTCTCCGGGGAGCGGCGCCCGTCCACCGACACCCCCACCCACCTGGTGCTCTACCGCGCCTTTGCCGAGATCGGCGGTGTGGTGCACACCCATTCGGTATGGGCCACGGCGTGGGCTCAGGCCCAGCGGGAGATCCCGCTGCTGGGCACCACCCATGCCGACCTGTGTGCGTTTCCCGTTCCGCTGACGCGTGATCTGACCGCCGAGGAGATCGCCGCCGACTACGAGGGCGCCACCGGCACCGTCCTGGTGGAGGCCATCGGTGACCGGGGGGCCGAGCAGCTGCCCTGCGCGCTGGTGCGGGGCCACGCCCCGTTCTGCTGGGGCAGCGATCCGGCGGCGGCGGTCACCGTCGCCGTCACCCTGGAGGAGGTGGCCCGGATGGCGCTGCTCACCACCATGCTGGACCCGGCCGTCGCGCCCCTGGCCGAATCGGTCCGGGACAAGCACTTCCAGCGCAAGCACGGCCCGGACGCGTACTACGGCCAGCGCCGTTAGATCTCCGCCGATTCGCTCGTCCAGCCCCGGGTACATACGTATGCAGTAGTCGCTTGGAACGAGTCGCGAGGAGGGCTGACGTGAGCCGCGAGACCAGTCACAGCGCCACCGACGGGGGCGGCTTCCGTGAGTCGCTCCGCTGGGATGTCATCCGCTCCACCCCGCGCTATGCCTTCCTGGTGGCCGGCGTGGCCGCGCTGGGCGGCATGCTGTTCGGCTACGACATCGGTGTCATCTCCGGTGCCGAGAACCTGCTCAAGGCCCGCTTCCATCTCGGGGCCGGCGGCGAGGAGCTGGCCGTCTCGGCGGTGCTCATCGGCGCCATCGTGGGCGGTGTGTTCGCCGGTCGCCTGTCCGACGCCGTGAGTCGCCGGTTCGCCCTCATCGGATTGGCCGTGGTGTACGCGGTCGGTGCGGTGGCCACCGCGCTGGCGCCGACCCTGGTGTGGTTCGACGTGTTCCGGATCATCGTCGGCATCGCCGTCGGCGCCTCGTCGATGATCGTCCCCACCTACATCGCCGAGCTGGCTCCGGTTCAGATCCGCGGTGGCCTGGTCATCCTCCAGCAGCTGGCCATCTCGGCCGGGATCTTTCTCTCCTACGTGCTCGACTACGCCTTCTTCACCGCCGGCTGGGGCTGGCGGCCGATGTTTGCGGCCGCCGTCATCCCGGGCGTCGCCCTGGCCGTGGGCATGATGTTCATGTCCCACACCCCGCGGTGGCTGGCCATGCGCGGCCGCTGGGACGAGGCCGAGACGGTGATGCAGCGGGTCAACCCGTCAGACACCGAGGAGGAGATGGATGCGCTGCGCCAGGATCTGGAGCAGACGGACCGGGCCAGTTTCCGAGAGCTCCTGGCCCCCGGACTGCGCGGGGCGCTCATCGCCGGGCTGGGGCTGGCCATTCTGCAGCAGTTTGTGGGGCCGAACACGGTGCTGTTCTACGGCCCCACCATCTTTGGGTACGCCGGCATCTCGGGCGGGTCCGGCGGACTCCTGGCCGAGATCTTCGTCGGGGCGGTCCTGTTTGTGTTTGTGCTCCCCACCATCGCGCTGGTGGATGTGGTCGGCCGCAAGGCGCTGTTCTACTTCGGCCTGGTGGGGATGGGCAGCATGCTGGTCCTGCTCGGCCTGGCGTTCTCCTTTGGGGCCGCCGGCTGGGGGTTGGGCGTGCTCGTCATCCTGCTGGTCTACATCGGCTGCTATTCGCTGAGCATCTCACCGCTGTTCTGGTTGATGACCGCTGAGCTGTTCCCCAACCGCCTGCGCGGCTACGGCGCCAGCGCGTCCACGGTGGCCAACTGGTCGGCCAACCTGCTGATCTCGCTCACATTCCTGACCGCCGTCAACGCGCTCGGCAAGGACGTGGTGTTCTGGATCTACGCGGCGTTTGCGGTGATCGGGATCGTGTTCATCCGCTTCCGGGTCCCGGAGACCAGGAACCGGCCGCTGGAGCACATCGACGAGTACTGGACCCAGGGGCGGCGGTGGCCGGCCCGGGAGGAGACCAAGACCGGCCGGACCCGCGTGGCCGGGTGATCCGCGGCTACAGGCCGCCGGCCAGCCGGTAGTACGCCTGGTTCCAGCGCAGCCGGTCGGCCACCCCGGCCGCCGTGCTGGCCTGGTCGATCGCCACCAGCTCCACTCCCCACATGTCGGCCAGGTCGCGCAGCGATTCCATCCCCAGCGCCATGGTGAACACGCTGTGATGGGAGCCGCCGGCCATCAGCCAGGCCTCGGCGGCGGTGCTCAGCTCCGGCTCGGGCCGCCACACGGCGCGGGCCACCGGCAGGCGGGGCAGGTCGGCCTCGGGCGCCACCACCTCCACCTGGTTGGCCACCAGGCGCAATCGCCCGCCCACCTCAATCAGGCAGACCACCACCGCCGGTCCGGGCGGGGCGGTGAACACCAGCCGGACCGGGTCCTCCCGGCCGCCGATGGACAGGGGGTGGATCTCACAGGACGGCCGCCCGCCGGCGATGGAGGGGCAGACCTCCAGCATGTGCGCGCCGAGAATCCGGGAATGGGCTCCCCCGGCACCGAAGTGATAGACGTAGTCCTCCATGAACGAGGTGCCGCCGGGCAGCCCGGCCGCCATCACCTTCATCACCCGCAGAAGCACCGCCGTCTTCCAGTCGCCCTCGGCGCCGAACCCGTAGCCGTCGGCCATCAGGCGCTGCACGGCGATCCCGGGCAGCTGCCGCAGGGCGCCGAGATCCTCAAAGGTGTCGGTGAAGGCGCCGAAGCCACCGTCCTTGAGCAGCCCGCGGAGTCCGGCCTCAATCCGGGCCGCCTCCACCAATGAGGCGCGCCGCTCCCCACCCGCGCGCAGCTCCGCAACCACGTCGTAATCGCCGTCGTAGCCGGCCAGGATCTCCGACACCATGGTCTCCGGCGCCTCGGCCACAGCCACGCCCAGGGCGTCGATCCCGTAGCCGTTCACCGAGCTGCCGAGCGTGAGCTGGGCCCCCACCTTGTCGCCCTCGGTGACGGCCACGTCACGCATGTTGTCCCCGAAGCGGGCCACCTTGAGGTGCTGGGCCTCCTGGTACCCACGGGCGGCCCGCGCCCACAGGCCGATGCGCTCCTGCACCTGAGGATCGGACCAGTGCCCGACGACCGTCTTGCGGCGAACGCCCAGCCGGGTGGCGGCGTGGGCGAACTCGCGGTCGCCGTGGGCCGACTGGTTGAGGTTCATGTAGTCCATGTCGATCTCAGACCACGGCAGATCCCGATCGAACTGGGTGTGGAGGTGCAACAGCGGCTTGCTCAGCGCCTGCAGTCCGCCGATCCACATCCGCGCCGGCGAGAAGGTGTGCATCCAGGCGATCACGCCGATGCAGGCCTCGTCGGCCTGCGCCTGGGTGAGCAGGCGACGGATGGCGTCGGCTTCGGTCAGGGGGTCATGGACGACCAGCGGCACCGGCAGCGCCGGGGCCTGTTCCAGCTCCGCGCCCACCCGGCGGGCGTGTTCGGCCACCTCCCGGAGGGTCTCCTCCCCGTAGAGGTGCTGGCTGCCGGTGACCAGCCAGATGACAGGGTCGTTTCCACCAGGCACGGTGGACCGGATTCTCTCAGGTCGGACCGGACCGCGCTTTGGCCGTCAGCGCCACTCGGCCCAGGGCGATTGCGCCTCGGCCAGCTCATCATCGGCGCGGATCACGTGCATGACCGCGTTGATGAGCGCCAGGTGAGTGAAGGCCTGGGGGAAGTTGCCGAGGTGACGGCCGGTGACTGGATCGATCTCCTCGGCGTACAGGCCGAGCGGGCTGGCGTACCCGAGCAGGCGCTCACACAGCGACCGGGCCCGGTCGATCTCCCCAATCTCGCACAGGGCGGAGACCAACCAGAACGAGCAGATGAGGAAGGTCCCCTCCCGGCCCTCCAGGCCGTCATCGGTCTCCTCGGTGCGGTAGCGCAGGACCAGTGCGCCCTCGGTGAGCTCGTCGGCGATGGCGAACACCGTGGCCCGGATGCGCTCGTCGTCGGGCGGCAGGAACCGCATCAACGGCAGCAGCAGCAGCGAAGCATCCAGCGCGTCGGTCTCATAATGCTGGACGAACACGCCGCGCTCATCGACGCCGTGCTCCAGGATGTCGGCCTTGATCTCGTCGGCGGTCTCCCGCCAGCGGCGGGCCCGGGTGAAGTCCTCCCGCAGCTGCGCCAGCCGGGCGCCGCGGTCGCAGGCCACCCAGCAGAACACCTTTGACGAGGTGAAGTGCTGAGGCTCGCCCCGGATCTCCCAGATGCCGCGGTCCGCTTCCCGCCAGTGCTCGATCGCCGCCTCCACCTGGCGGGACAGGATCCGCCACACCCGGTCGTCCAGCGAGTCCCGGGAGCGGGTGTGCAGGTAGACGGAGTCCAGCAGCGCGCCCCACACGTCGTGCTGGCGCTGCTTGTAGGCGGCGTTGCCGACCCGGACCGGCTGAGCGCGCTCGTAGCCCTCCAGGTGCTCCAGCTCGTACTCCTCCAGCTCGCGCTCGCCGTCGAGGCCGTACATGACCTGGAGCTTCTCCTCACCGGCGGCGACGTCGGCGATGAAGTAGAAGAAGTCGTTGGCCTCCCACTCAAAGCCGAGCGACAGCAGCGCCCACAGCATGAAGGTGGAGTCCCGGATCCAGCTGTAGCGATAGTCCCAGTTGCGCTCGCCTTGGGGGGTCTCGGGCAGGGAGGTGGTGGCGGCGGCCAGCAGTGCGCCGGTGGGCGCGTAGGTCAGCCCCTTCAAGGTCAGGGCCGACCGCTGGAGGAACGTCCGCCACGGGTGGTCAGGGAAGTGGCCGCGGTCCAGCCAGTGCTGCCAGTGGTGGGCGGTCCAGGTGAGCCGGTCATAGGCCTCCTCCACGTTCCCAGGCGGGGCATGCTCGCTCCAGGACAGCGCACAGAAGACGGTCTCGCCCTCCTTCATCAGGTGCCGGGCGACCGCGCGGGATCCCTCAAACCCGAGTCGCAGGTCGGTGGTCAGCTTGAGCTCCACGCTGCCATCGCGGCTGCGGGCCGTGCCCTCAAAGTAGCCGTCGCCGCTGTACTCCCAGCGGGCCGGGTCGCGGCCGTAGTCGAACTTCGGTTCGCAGTCGAGCAGCAGCTGGACCTCGCCGTTGACGCAGCGGACGGTGCGCAGCAGCACGTGGTCGGCGTCGTAGTCGGTGGGGGCGCGGCGGTGGGTGTGCGAGCGCTCATGCTCATGGTGCCACTGGCCGATGAGCAGCACGTCCCGGACGATGATCCAGCCCGAGCCGGTGCCCCAACTCGTCTCCAGCACCATCGTGCCCGGCAGGTACCGGCGCGCCGCCGGAACGGTCATCCCGTCCGGACCGAGGCGGAACGACCCGGCGTCGCGGTCCAGCATGGCGCCGAACACGCTCCCGGAATCGACCCGGGGCAGGCACATCCACTCCACGGCGCCGGACGGCGCCACCAGCGCCAGCGACTCGCAATCGCTCAGGAACGCGTACTCGGCGATCGGCGGGAACGTGCTGGACCCCAGGCGCGTGTCATGCTCCCGCTCCCGCGCGTGCGCGGCGGGGCCGGGAACGGGCTCCAGACGGCCATCCGTCTGACGGTTGTGGGTTTCCTCTCGCAGGCGAGCAGTATCGACGTCGGTGGGTGAAAACCAAAGCCCCGGTCGGAAGCTGTCAGGCGCGAGGTTACCCCGGACGGCGGCCGGGAACGCCCAGATTCAGCCGCCGAGGCCGCCGAGCACCGAGAACGGGCTCCACACCCGGTGGTCATAGACCGCCCGCCGGTTCTGCTCGACGGCGATGGGCGTGCCCTCCGGGAGCTCGCCCCGCAGCCGTTGCGCCAGGGCCTGGGCGCTGTCCTCGTCGGTGGCGCCGATCAGCACGTAGTTGTGGCGGTGGATGTTGGGCAGGCCCTCCTCCTGGAGCCGGTGCGACAGCTCCCGAGCCTCACCGCGGGAGCCGGTCTGCAGCCGGACCTCCATCTCCGGATAGCCCTGCTCGGCCGACTCCGTGCGCTCGTCCTCGACCCGCTCCTCACGCTCGTCCTCGGCCTGCGTGGCGGTGACCGGCTCAGGGGCGTCCGGGTCCTGCCACTCCTCGGCCACCGGATGCCAGTGGGCCAGCGAGACGTCCAGCGTCCAGCCGTGCTCGGCCGCAATCCGCCGGATCAGCTCCTCGGCCCGCTCGGCCTGCTCGCGCGTACCGGTGTAACAGAACAGCTCCGGGCCGTTGAGCGAGACGACCACCCGGTCGTGGAACGCGTGCTCAAGATCGTGCTCGATCTCCCCGGACTCCAGCCGCCCGCCCAGACGCTGCGCGAAGCCCTCCTCCTCCAGTTCGATCCGCAGCCGCCAGTCATCGTTCATGGCCGAAACAGTACTGCTCCCGGGGTTCGTATCGTTCAACGACAGCAATGAGCACTGGACATGGAGGGATGGCGGCCGCGGCCGGGGCCGGCGGCTCGGGCGGGATGCGCGCGCTGCGCCGGCCGGACAAGAACCCGCCGCCGCTGATGGACCCCACGCGGGAGCGCGACGGTCGGCGCATCCTGCGTCTGTTCAGGCCCTACCGCGGGCGGCTGACGGCGGTGCTGATCATGATCATGGTCTCGGCCGGGGTCGGGTTCCTCAACCCGTTCCTGCTGCGCGACGTCATCGACGAGGGCATCCTCAAGCACAACTCCACGCTGCTCACCGAGCTGGTGCTGGCCATGATCGGCGTGGCCGTCTTCACCAACGCGACCAGCGTCTGGCAGACCTACATCTCCAACGTGGTCGGGCAGCGGGTGATGCATGACCTGCGGGCCGCCGTCTACCAGCGGCTGCAGAAGATGTCGCTCGCCTTCTTCACCCGCACCCGCACCGGCGAGATCCAGTCGCGGATCGCCAACGACATCGGCAGCCTGGACAGCGTTGTCACCACCACCGCCACCACGATCGCCTCCAACGCGACGACGGTCATCGCCTCGCTGGTGGCGATGATCATCCTGGACTGGCGCCTGGCCATCTTCTCGCTCATCTTCGTGCCGCCGTCGGTCTGGATGACCCGGCGCGTCGGCAAGATCCGCCGTCGCATCACCACCGAGCAGCAGAAGCGCCTGGCCGACATGTCGGCGCTCGTCTCCGAGTCGCTGTCGGTGTCCGGGATCATGCTCGGCAAGACGATGGGGCGGGGCGACGATCTGGCCGCACGGTTCTCCGGCGAGTCCCGCGGGATCGCCGACCTGGAGGTCCGAAGCCGCATGGCGGGCCGCTGGATGATGGCGACGATCCAGTTCATCTTCGCCGCCCAGCCGGCCGTCATCTACTGGCTGGCCGGCCAGGCGTTCATCGGGGGCTCCGGCACGGCCTCGGTCGGTACGGTGATCGCGTTCACCACGCTGCTGACCCGGCTGCTGTTCCCGATCAACTCGCTGCTCGGCGTTCAGGCCGACATCGAGTCGTCGCTGGCGCTGTTCGACCGCATCTTCGAGTATCTGGATCTGCCGATCGACATCGTCGAATCGCCCCACCCGGTCACCCTCCGTCCGGAGGAGGTGCTCGGCGAGGTCCGGTTTGAGGATGTGTCCTTCCGCTACGGCGCGGCCGGCGGGGGCGAGGGTTCCGATTGGACCCTGCGGCACGTCGAACTGACCGTGCCGGCGGGCACGCGGACAGCGATCGTGGGGGAGACCGGGTCGGGCAAGACGACGCTGGGCTACCTGGTGGCGCGCCTGTACGAGCCGCAGGAGGGGAGGGTGACGATCGACGGCATCGACCTCCGCGACGTGTCGCTGGCCTCGCTGGCGCAGACCGTGGGCGTCGTCTCGCAGGAGACCTACCTGTTTCACGCCAGCGTGCGGGAGAACCTGCGCTTCGCCTGCCCCGAGGCCAGCGACGCGGAGATTGAGGAGGCGGCGCGCACGGCCCGTATCCATGAGCTCATCGCCTCGCTCCCGGATGGCTACGACACCGTGGTGGGTGAGCGCGGCTATCGCTTCTCCGGCGGGGAGAAGCAGCGGATGGCGATCGCCCGCACGGTGCTGCGCAATCCCCCGGTGCTGGTGCTTGACGAGGCCACCAGCTCGCTGGACACCCAGACCGAGTACGCCGTCCAGGGCGAATTGGAGCGCCTGGCCGAGGGTCGCACCACCATCACCATCGCCCACCGCCTGTCCACCGTCCGCGACGCCGAGCAGATTGTCGTCCTGGACAAGGGTGAGATCGTGGAGCGGGGGACCCATGAGGAGCTGATGGAGCGTGGGGGCGCCTATGCCGCGCTGGTGGCCCGCGACGTCACCGAGGAGCCGGTGGAGGGCTGACCCGGGCGCTGGGTCAGGTCCAGGCCAGCGCCAGCTGCTCCACCGCGCCGGGGATCGCCGGCGCGGCGATCAGCCCGTAGCCCAGCAGCAGCGCCGGGCCGCGAGGTTCGGTCACCGAGCAGTCCTGGTGCAGGGTGTGCACGGCCACGCCGCGGGCGGCCGCCGCCTGGGCCACGGCGGCCTCATCGGCGTCGCCCGGCAGCCAGGCGATCAGGTGCAGGCCGGCGGCGGCTCCGCCCACGGCCACCTCCGGCAGCCGGCGGGTGAACGCGTCGATGAGCGCGCTGCGGCGCGCCTGATACTCCCGGCGGGTGCGCCGCAGGTGCCGGTCGATGTCGCCGCGCTCCAACAGCGTGGCAAACGCCGCCTGAACGAGCGCGCTCGGCAGGGCGCGGGTCACCCCGTGCTGGGCGGCCACCTCGTCGACCAGGGGGCCGGGGACCTGCATCCAGCCCAGGCGCATGGCGGGCGCCAGCGTCTTGCTGGCGGTTCCCACGTAGACCACGCAGTCCGGGGCCAGGCCCTGGAGCGCGGCGATCGGCTCCCGGTCATAGCGATACTCGGCGTCGTAGTCGTCCTCCACTATCAGCGTCCCGTGGGCGCGGGCCCAGGCGATCAGCCCGGACCGGCGCTCCGGTCCCAGGATGCCGCCGGTGGGGTATTGGTGGGCCGGTGACAGGACGACGGCATCCACCGAGCGCCCCTCCAGTGCGGCCACATCCAGCCCCGCCTCGTCCACTCCTACCGGGACCGGCTCCAGTCCGGCCTGCACGATCGTCTGAGGGATGGCCATCCAGGCCGGGTCCTCCACGGCGATCCGCTGCGCGCCGCGCTGGCGCAGCGTGTGCCACAGGATGCTCATGGCGTGGGCCGAGCCGACCGAGATGAACATGCGCTCCGGGTCGGCGGCCACCCCGCGGGCCCGGCCGAGATAATCGGCGAGCGCAGTTCGCAGACGCCGGGCACCCCGGCGCGAGCCGTACGAGAACGCAGCATCAGGCAGCTCGCGCAGCGCCGCCGCCATCGCCGACTGCAGCTCCCGGCGGGGGAGGAACGACAGGTCCGGGACGCCGCTGCGCAGGTCATAGGTGATTCGCGGCTCGGCCGGGGACGGTGCCCGCGGCGCCGACGGCTGCTGGGCCGGCCCGTCGGCGATCCGGGTGCCGTCGCCGGACCGGGCGGTCAGGTAACCCTCGGCGATCAGCTGCGAGTAGGCCTCCACCACCACGCCCCGGGACACGTCCAGCTCCTCGGCCAGCACGCGGCTGGGCGGCAGCTTCACCCCCGGCCGCAGCCGCCCGGCCCGGATGGCCGCCCGCAGCTCATACTCCAGCTGCGCCCGCAACGGCCGGGCGCGGTCCAGGGGCAGATGCAGATCCACTGAGGACAAGGGGGCAGATCGTAGTTTGGTCCACCGCCAAGTCCGGGACTTGGTCCTTCTGGACGCGGCGCGGAGACCTTACGGTGGGAGACCATGCTGTATGCGCCCCAGGTGGAGATCGATCCGCGCCTGGTCGATCACCTGATCGATCTGTACTGCAGCTGGCGGGCCGAGCGCGCCGAGGTGAGCGCCGCCTATCACCGCTTCTCGGCGGCGCCCGCCGGCGACCGCGCGGTCGCCTTCGCCGCCTACGGGGCAGCGCTGGACCGGGAGCAGCGGGCCTGCGAGGCCTACGCCGCCCAGGTCCGGTTCATCCAGGCGCTGTGCATCCAGCGCCCGGCGTCACCCGCCGGAGCCGTCACCGTCTGAGCCCGCGTACAGCTCCGGCCGGCGGTCGCCGAGCACGTGGTTGCGCTCGTTCCACCGCTTGTCCCCGGTCTGGTGCAGATCGACGGTGGCCACCAGGAACTCGCTGCCCTGGGCCAGCAGGCGCCCGTCGGACGCGATGATGGCGCTGGCGCCCACCCACCGTACGCCCCGCTCCTCGCCGGCCCGATCGCACTGGGCCACCACCACCCGGTTCTGCACCGCGGCGGCCACCGCCGTCACCACCTCGGCGGGCAGCGGTCCGAGCACCGGTCCGAGCACGGGCACGTTGGCCGGCACCGCGATGAGCTCGGCTCCGGCCACCGCCAGGGCGCGCATGACCTCCGGGAAGAACGCGTCGTAGCAGATGGCCAGCCCCAGCCGCCCGGCCGAAGTGCTGACCACCGGTGACGGCTCCTCGCCGGGGCCAAACACCAGCTTCTCCCGGTCCCACAGATGCGTCTTGCGGTGCACGGCCACCAGCTCGCCGCCGTCGATCACCGCCGCGGTGTTGCCCAGGCGCCCCCCGCCGCGGTCCTCGCACAGCCCGGCCACCAGAACCAGGCCGTGGCGCGCCGACAGGTCACGCCACTGGGCCACCGCCGGTCCGTCCAGCGGCTCGGCCAGCCGGGCCGCCTCGGCGGCGTCGGTGAACACGTAGCCGCTGGTGCACAGCTCCGGCAGCACCAGCAGATCGGCACCGATGGCGGCCGCCCGGGCCGCCGCCTGGGCGGCCAGCCCCCGGTTGTGCGGCAGGTCACCGATCCGGGGCGCCAGCGGCGCGCAGGCGACGGTGGTCATCGCAGCAGCCCGCGGGAGATGATCAGGCGCTGGATGTCCGATGTCCCCTCCTCGATCTCCTCCAGCTTGGCGTCCCGCATCCACTTCTCCACCGGGTACTCCCGGGAGTAGCCCCAGCCGCCGAGCGTCTGGAGCGCGGCCCAGGTGCACCACATGGCGGTCTCGGATGCGTGCAGCTTGGCCATCGCCGCCTCGGTGGTGGCCCGCTCGCCGCGGTCGAGCATCTGGGCGGCCCGCCAGGTGAGCAGCCGGGAGGCGTCGACGCGCAGCGCCATGTCGGCCAGGCGGAACGCCACCGCCTGATGCTCGGCGATCGGCTTGCCGAACTGGACCCGCTCCCGGGCGTAGGAGACCGCGTACTCCAGCGCGGCCCGCGCCAGGCCGGTGGCCGAGGCGGCCAGCGTCACCCGGCTGCGGTCAAAGGTGTGCATCAACCCGGAGAACCCCTGACCTTCGCCCCCCAGCCGCCGGTCCTCGGCGACGAACACGTCGTCGAGAAACAGCTCGGTGTTGGGAATGGCGCGCTGGCCCATCTTGCGGATCGGCGGCCCACAGCGCAGCCCCTCGTCGTTGCCGGCCACCAGAAAGGCGGTGATCCCGCGGTAGCCGCTCCCCGGCTCCACGGTGGCGAACACCACGTAGAAGCGGGCGATGCCGCCGTTGGAGATCCACGCCTTCTGCCCGGATAGAACGTAGCCGCCGTCGACGCGCCGGGCCCGCGTGCGGATCGACGCGGCGTCGGAGCCCGACTGGGGCTCGGTGGTGGCCAGCGCGGTGAACGGGGGGTCGTCCTCGCCCAGCGGGGAGAGCCAGCGCTGCTTCTGCTGGGGGTCGCCCAGGGCCAGCACCGGCTCGGCGAAGAACCCGTTGGAGGTGATCAGGTTGCCGATCCCGCTGCATCCGTGGGACAGCTCCTCCTGGACGATGCATGAGGTCAGGCAGTCGGTCATGCCGGCGCCGCCGTACTCCGCCGGCAACATGAACGATGTGAGCCCCAGGCCGGCCGCCTGGTGCCAGATCTCCCGGGGGACCTCGGTGTCGGCCTCGTCCACGGCCAGCGAGATGGGCCGGATCTCCCGGGCGGCGAAGTCCCGGCACAGCTCCTGGATGGCGCGCTGCTCGTCGGTGAGGACGGTCTCGGTGGCGCTCATGCCGACCACTCCTGCAGCGCCCGGGCCGACTCGGTGGTCTGGGCCAGCATCCCGTAGGCCAGCCGCTCCAGGGCCAGCCCGGCGGCGCCCGAGGTCTCCGGCAGGGCGTCGATGACCTGCTTGGTGACGCTGACCGCCAGGGAGGGGAGCCCGCTCAGATACTCGGCCAGCTCCAGGCACCGCGCCAGCGACTCGCCCTCGCCCACCACCTCGGTGACCAGCCCCAGCCGGAGCGCCTCCTCGGCATCCAGCTCCTCCCGCAGCAGGATGATCTCCTTGGCCCGGGCGGGCCCCAGCAGGCGGACGATGCGCTGGGTGCCGCCCCAGCTGGGCAGGATGCCGAGCCGGACCTCGGGCAGGCGCAGGCGCGCGCTGGTCTCGGCGATCCGGAAGTCGGTCGCCACCACCAGCTCCAGGCCGCCGCCGATGCACCACCCGGAGATGGCGCTCAGGGTCGGCATCGGCAGGGCCGCCACCCGGTCGGCGAACACCCCGGTGCCCCGGCCCCGGTAGAACGACATGATCGTCTCCGGCGAGTAGTCGTCGCGCCACTCCGAGCGGTCGGCGCCCGCCGAGAAGGCGCGGGCGCTGCCGGTGAACACCACGCACGGCGCCTCCCGCACATCCGGGTGGTCGCCGACGTCGCACAGCGCCCGTTCCACCTCGGACGAGATGGCGTTGAGCTTGTCCGGGCGGTTGAAGCCAATGATCGACGCGTGCTCGGTCCGCTGGATGCTGAGCACCTCAGACATGGGCGGCCTCCGGCAGCCCCACGCCATAGCCGAGCATCCCGTCCAGCCCGCGCTTGCGCGCCTCGCCGGCGATGATCATCCGCTGGATCTCCGAGGTGCCCTCCCAGATGCGGTCAACGCGGATGTCGCGGTACAGGCGCTCCACCGGGTTCTCCCGCATGTAGCCGCGGCCGCCGAAGATCTGTACCGCGCGGTCGATGACCCGCCCGGCCGCCTCCGCGGCGGTGAGCTTGACCATCGCCGCCTTGGCGTGCACCTGCTTGCGGGGCATCCCCTGATCGACCTCCCAGGCCACCTGGTGGGTGAGCGTGCGGCAGAGCGCGATGTCGCACACGCTGTCGGCGATCATCGCGCCGATCAGTTGATGGGAGGCGATGACGCCGCCGGACTGCACCCGGGTGTTGGCGTGGTCGTTGGCCAGCCGCAGCGCCCGCTCGGCGGCGCCGGTGGCCCGGGCGGCGATCATCAGCCGCTCCTCCACAAACCAGTCACGGGTGAGCTCATAGCCGCCGCCCACCTCGCCCAGCACCTGCTCGGGGCCGACGCGCACACCGTCGAACACAAACTCCGGGTGCTCAAACACGAACGTGTGCATGTACGCCGGCGTTCGCTTGACGCTCACCCCGGGCAGGTTCTTGTCGACCAGGAACAGCGTCGGCGCCCGTTCCGGGCCCACCAGCGCCTGGACGATGAGGAAGTCAGCGACGTCACCGACGGTGACGAACCACTTCTCACCGCTGATGCGAAACCCGTCGCCGTCCGGTTCGGCCACGGTCTCAATCAGCGACGGATCTGATCCGGCCTTCTCCTCGGTGACGGCAAAGCAGTCCCGGCGCTCACCGGCGATGGCCGGGATGAGGTAGCGCTCGCGCTGGGCCGGGGTGCAATGGCGCAGGGCGTTGGCCGGGCGCCACACGGCGTCCCAGAGGGCGTTGGTGAGCTGCCCCAGCCGCTCTTGGACGATGACCTGGTCCAGAATCGACAGGCCCTGGCCGCCCCACTCGGCGGGCATGTTGATCGCGTTGAGGTCGTGCTCCAGGGTCAGCCGGCGGATCTCGGCCAGGGACGGGTCCGGCAGGCCGTGGCCGGCCTCGCACGGCTCCTCAAACGGGATGATGGCGTCGGTGAGACGCTGGGCGCGGTCGCGCAGGGCCAGCTGCTCAGGCGTGTAGGTGAACTGCATCCTCTCGGCTCCTCGGGGTCGGTGTGGCACGGTGCCAGCGCGCGTCCAGGGCGATGGCCCCGGCGGGCGTGACAAGCAAGGGGTTGACTTCCAGCTCGGACAGCTCCGGGTGGGCGGCGGCGACCCGGGAGAGCGCGCTCAGGGCGGCGGCGGCGCCGGACAGGTCAACGGCCGGCCGGCCGCGGGCGCCGAGGAGCAGGCCGGCGATGCGCAATGACCGGAGCATCGTCTCGGCCTGGGCCGGATCGACGGGCGCCAGCGCCACCGTCGTGTCCCGCAGCACCTCGGCGTAGATCCCGCCGGCTCCGGCCAGCACCACCGGGCCGAACCGGGGGTCCCAGCGCGCGCCGATGAGCAGCTCCACGCCGTCGGCGAGCGGCGCCATGGCCTCCACGCTGTGGGCCGGGGGCGCCAGCCGGGCCTGCATGGCATCAAACGCTCGGGCCAACCCGGTTGCATCCCGCAGGCCGAGCACCACGCCGCCGCCCTCGGACTTGTGCAGGGCGCCGAGCGCCTTGAGCACCACCGGGTAGCCGATCTCCTCGGCGGCGGCCAGCGCCTGCGCGCCGGTGCTCACGGTGCGCTGGGCCCCAAACGGAACCCCGCCGGCGGCCAGCAGCGCCCGGGCCGCCTCATATCCGTCGCCCTCCGCCTCCGCCTCCGGGGGCGGCAGTTCCGGCGCGGGCCGCGGCCGCGCGGCGCCCGCGTCGGCCAGCCGGGCCACCGCGGCCGCTGCCTGCTCCACGGCCTCGTAGACGGGGACGCCCGCCTCCCGGGCCGCCTGGGCAGCGCCGTCGCGGGGATACATGGTGTGGACCACCACCGGGCGCCCGGTCCGCCGGGCAATGGCGCCGAGCTCCTCCGCCACGCGCTTCTCCTCGTCCGCAAACCCGTACTCGGCATAGCCGCCGAAGTAGCCGGTGATGATCAGGGCGTCGGCCTGATCGGAGGCGAGCAGCGTCAGGGCCACCCGGTCGAAGGTGTGGACGTCCCGTTCGGCCCCCCCGGCCAGGTCCACCGGGTTACTCACGCCGGCGGCGGCCGGCAGCTGGGCCCGGAGGCCGTCGGCCACCTCCGGCGCCAGTTCCGGCAGCGTCAGGCCGAGATCGGCGGCCACCCCGGCGGCGATGCTCCCGTGCCCGCCCCCGTCGGCGAGCACGGCCACCCGCCGCCCCCGGGCCGGGGGGCAGCGCAACAGCGCCTGGGCGGTGTCGATCATCTCCCGGGGGGTGCGGATCCGCTGGATCCCGGCCGCCCGGAAGGCGGCGTCAATGGCGGCCCCGTCGGAGGCCAGCGCTCCGGTGTGCGAGCTGACCGCCCGGCTCGTTGCCTCCCCCCGTTCGATCGCCAGCGCCAGCACCGGCTTGCCGGACTGAACCGCCTCGGCGGCCGCCCGGGCGAACGCCCGTCCGTCGCGGAAGTCCTCGACGTAGAGCGCAATCAGACGCGTCTGGTCATGGGCGGCGAACGCGCGGATGAGATCGGTGGCGTCCAGGTCCGCCTGGTTGCCCAGCGAGGCGAACCGGCTGAAGCCCAGTCCCTCAGGCGCGGCCAGCAGACCCAGCTCCAGGGCCAGGTTGCCGCTCTGCGAGATGAGGCCGATCGACCCCGCGGGCAGCTCGGCGGAGGCCAGGTCAAGCTGCTCGCCGGAATCAAGCACCCCCAGGCAGTTGGGGCCGAGCAGGACGGCGCCCGCCGCGCGCACCCGGGCGGCCAGGGCGGCGTCGCCGGCCGTGTCGGTGCCGGCGGTGATGGCCACGATGGCCCGGGCCCCCGCGGCCAGTGCCTCGTCGACGGCGGTGTCCAGAACCGCCAGCGGGACCGTCACCACCACCAGGTCCGGCCGCTCTGGCAGGTCGGCCAGCGAGGCGTGGACCGGGCGGCCGAACAGCTGGGTGGCCCGGTGGTTGACCAGATAGGCCGGGCGACGGGACTCGCCCCGGAGCGCTCCCTGAGCCAGCCAGTTGCCCCATTTGCGCGGGTCCTCGGAGGCGCCGACCACCGCCACCGACTCCGGCGCAAACAGGGCGGTCAGGTCCCGGGTCATGAGGCCGGCACCGCTGCCGCCGCGCGGCGCAGGGCATCCAGGTCGGCCCCCAGTTCGGCGGCCGCGGCGGCCAGCGCGGCCTCCACGTAATGCGCGGGGGTCCGCCCGGGATCCTCCAGGACCATGTGCACGGCCAGGCCCTCGGTCACCGCCCCCAGCCTCACCGCCAGCGCCTCTGGGTCCCCGGGGCCAAACTCCTCCCGGGCCTGGCCGTGGCGCACCACGTCGGCGATCGTCGTCCACCAGCGCTCGGCGAACCCCCGTTGGGTGTCGAGCAACTCGGGGTGGCGGCGGGCGTACACCCACAGGTCCATCCACAGCACCCAGTCGCTGCGGCTGGAGCGCACAAACAGCCAGGCCAGTCGCTCCACGCCGGTCTCCAACCGGTCCAGCTCCGGCCACACGGTGGCGTAGAAGTTGGCGTCGGCGTCGGCGATCGCCGCCTTGAACAGCTCGTCCTTGGTCCCGAAGTAGTAGATGACGCCGGCCGGGCTGGTGCCGGCCCGCCGGGCCACATCGGACACCCGCACGCTCCACAGGCCCTCCTCGCGCAGGAGGTCGACGGTGGTGGCCAGGATCTCCGGCCGGCGCACCTTGGACAGTGGCCGGCGCGGCGGCCGGCCTTCGGATCGCACTCTCATTCCCTCAAATCTTGAACGACCGTTTTGAATGGCTGTTTATATGCGCCGCCGGGGCGGCTTGTCAAGCCGGGCGGTCGTGCATGATCACGCTACGGGCTCCGGCGCCCTCCCCCATCGCCGCAAATGCCTGGTTGACCGCGGCGAGCGGGATCCGATCGGTGATCAACGCCTCCAGGTCCAGGAGCCCGCGGCGGTCGAGCTCCGGGATCCGGGGGAAGTCGATGGCCGGACGGGACGAGCCGTAGTTGCAGCCGATGATGCGCAGCTCACGGTCCGAGATGCGGAACGGGTCCAGGTTGATCCGGGCGCCCTCCGGCGTCTGCCCCACTATCACCAGCGTGCCCGCGGCGCCCAGGAGCTCGGCGCCCTGCTCGATGGTGGGCGGGGCGCCGATGGCCTCAAAGACGAAGTCCACACCGCGTCCGGCGGTCAGCTCCCGGATGGCGGGTACCGGATCGGTGTCGGCGGCATTGACGGTGTGGGTGGCGCCGAGCCGACAGGCCAGCGCCAGCTTGTCAGCCCGCCGGTCGACGGCGATCATGGGTGTCGCCGAGGCGGCTCGGGCCCCCTGGACGACCGACAACCCGACGCCGCCGCAGCCGATGACGGCCACGGTGGCGCCGGCCGGCACCCGCGCCGTGTTGACGACGGCCGCAAACCCGGTGGTGACCGCGCAGCCGACCAGCGCGGCGCGGTCCAGGGGGACGTTCGGATCGATGACGACCGCGCCGGTCTCCGGCACCACGCTGTACTGCCGAAAGTGCCGGTCGACAGATAGGCGAACACCGGAACGTTCCCCTGGCGCAGCCGGGTGGTGCCGTCGGGCATGACGCTGGCGTAGGCGGTAGCCGCCGCCACCCGGCACAGCTGGGGCGCCCGGACAGGCACCACTCACAGCGCCGGCAGCCCGGGCTCCAGCACAGCACCACATGGTCGCCGGGTGCGACCTCGGTCACCCCGTCGCCGACCGCCTCCACCACGCCCGCGCCCTCATGGCCGAGCACCAGGGGCGCCGGCTGTCGTCCATTCGCCGCGCAGGACGTGGGCATCGCTGTGACAGACGCCGCTGGCGTGCACCCGGACCAGCAGCTCGCCCCGCCCGGGCTCGGCGACCTCCACCTGCTCAATCCTCAGGGGTTGGTGCGGGGCGCGGAACACCGCTGCCGTCATGGTCCGGCCGGCGAACCGAGCCGGAGCGGTCACGGCCCGCCAGGGCCGCGCGCTCGGCCGCGGTCAGCGGACGTGACCGGCCGGTGGTGGCGTCGCGGGCCACGATCACCGACTCCGCCTCGGCCGACAGCTCACCCTCCAGGGTCCGCACCTCCTCGCGGGTGGTGATGCTGGAGCGGCCGAGCCGGATCAGGCGGCAGGACGCGATCACGTGGTCGTCGTCGCCGCGCAGCTCCCGGCGAAAATCGATGGCCACCCGGGCCAACACAAAGTCCCAGGCTGAGCTGCCCTCCGGCAGCGCCGCCTCCAGCCACTCGTCGCGCGCCTCCTCCAGATAAGTGAGGTACACGCTGTTGTTGACGTGCTGATAGGCGTCCAGGTCACGCCAGCGGATCTCGATCCGCTTCTCCAGTATCCCGGGCGGGTCGGTCACCGCGGCGGCTCCGGCTCGTCATGGGGCGGGGGCTCGGCCAGTCCCCAGGCGTCGGCACCACCGTCGACGGCGATCGTGGTGCCGGTGATGTAGGCGCCGGCCGGGGAGGCCAGGAAGGCGATCAGCCCGGCCACGTCGGCCGGGGTGCCGGTCCGACCCAGCGGGATCGACCGCCGCCACCGCGCCACCGCCTCTTCGCCATATTGCTCCAGGCCCTCGCTGGCGATCGTCCCCGGGGCCACGCAGACGCTGCGGATGTTGTGCCGGCTCCATTCCAGCGCCAGCCCGGAGGCCAGGTTGGCCACGGCGGCCCGGGCGGCGGCGGCATGGGCGAACCCGGGCAGGCCCCGCAGGGGGCTGAAGCCGATGAACACAATCAGCCCCTCCCGCCGCGGGATCATCGACCGGGTCGCCACCTCACGGGTGACCGACCACACCGCATCGACATCCAGGCGGTGCACCGCCCGCCAGCCGTTGTCGCTGATCTGCTCGGCCGGCGCGGTGAACTGCCCGCCGGCGTTGTTGACGAGGACGTCGATGTGGCCGAAGCGGGCCAGGGCTCCCCGCACCACCTGGTCGACCTCCGGCGGTTCCCGGAGGTCGGCGGGGACGATCAGACACTCGCCACCGGCGCGGCCGATGGCCCGGGCCGTCTCGTGCAGCGGCGCCTCGCGCCGGCCGCAGATGACCACGGCCGCCCCGGTGGCCGCCAGCTCCAGGGCGGTGGCGCGGCCGATCCCCGTGCCGCCGCCGGTGACCACGGCCACGCGGCCGGCATTGGCCTCAGGACGCAGCCATGACACAGAAGTTAGCCCTCTCCGGGATTGACTTCCATCGCGGAGCGGACTATAACCGCGCCTTGAAACGCCCGTTTGGAGTCACCGTTTCATGAGGAGAGGCGGATGGTGAAGGCAGTGGCGACGACACGTCCCCGAAGACGGCTTGATGCTGTGCGCCGCCCGCAGATCCTGGCGGCCACGATCGACCTGATCCGGGAGAAGGGTCTGTGGACGGTGCGCATCGCCGACGTGGCCGCGCGGGCCGGGCTCAGCCCCACCAGCGTCGTCTACTACTTCGGCACCAAGGACCAGCTGTTCGCCGAGGCCATCACCCACGTCGACGACCTGTTCTATGACACGGTGCTGGACGAGCTTGACCGCCTCAAACCGGGGTGTGACCGGATCGCCTGGCTGATCGCCCGCTCCAGTGCCACCGACTGGCTGGTGTGGATGGACCTGTGGGTGTACACCCGCCACCACCCGGAGACGACACTGGCCCAGCGCCGGTTCCAGAGCCGCTGGCGCCAGGCGATCGAGGACGTCATCGACTACGGCAACCAGCGCGGCGACTGGAGGGTGGACGCGGCCGGGGCCGCCCGGCGCCTGGCGGCGCTCACCGACGGGCTGGCCGTTCACATGACACTCGGCAATCCGGACTACACCGCTGACCGGTACGTCGACCTGGCCCTGACGGCGGCGTCGCTGGAGCTTCGCTGCGATCTGGAGGCGCTGCGCCGCACGGCGGCATCCTGCCCCGGGGAGCCGCTGTGACGGCGCTCGCCCCCGAGGCGCGCGAGGCGGCCCGCCTGGGCGTGCACCGCTCGCTCCAGCCGCCGGGCGCGCTCCCCCACATCGCCCGCGTCCTGGATGCTGGCTCACCGGGCAACGAGTACGAGGCCGAGCTTGACGTGGAGATGCTGGCCATCGACGCCACCAGCTTCGCTGACATCCGCCGCCACAGCGACGCCGACCCGGACCGGATGGCCGAGGCCATTGCCGCCATCGTCGCGCAACGGGGCAAGCTGCAGAACCCCCGCACCGGTTCGGGGGGAGTGGCGCTGGGGCGGGTGCGAGCGGTGGGCGAGCACTACCACATGTCTGATCTGCGGCCCGGCGAGCTGGTGGTGCCGCTGGCCTCGCTGATCGCGCTGCCGCTGGTGCTGGACGCGGTGGGCCCGGTCGATCCGGCCAGCCCGCTGGTTCCGGTCCGCGGACGCGCGGTCGTCACCGGCGGCACGCTGGTCGGCCGGGTTCCGGACGACGTGGCCCCGGCGGTGGCCCTGACCGCCTATGACGTCTACCCGGCGGCCTCCTACGCTCGGGAGCTGGCCGCGCCCGGTGACCATGTGCTGGTGCTCGGTGCCGGCCACGCCGGTCTGCTGGCCCTGGCCGCCGCCCAGGCCGCGGTCGGCCCCGACGGCGCGGTGACGATCATCGACGTCTCAGAAGCGGCCCTGGAGCGGGCGGCCGCGGTGGCCCCGGGGGTGACCGCCATCCAGGCCGATGTGACCGTGCCGCTGGGCGTCACCGGCGCGCTCGCCGCTCGCCGTGACCGCGCTGCGGATCTGACCCTGATCTGCACCAGTGTGCCCGGGGCCGAGGGCGCCGCGCTGGTGGCCACCGCCCCCCGGGGCACGATCGTCTTCTTCTCCACGGCGACCCGGTTTGCCGCGGCGGCCCTGGGCGCCGACACCGTGGGCAGCCGCGCTCGGCTGATCATTCCCAACGGCCTCACCGACGACCTCGGCGCCGACACGTTTGCGCTGCTGCACCGCCTCCCGGCGCTGCACCGCGCGTTCGGCGGAGGTGACCCATGACCGAGCCGCCGCGCACCGCCTATGCCGAGCACACCTGGCCGGAGCTGCGCGACCTGGCGCAGCGCGACGACGTGGTGGTGGTCATCCCCACCGCCACCCTGGAGGACCACGGCTACCACCTGCCGATCGACACCGACGTGCGGCTGGTGGAGGCCATCGCCCGCGGCGCGGTGGAGCGAGTCAACGCGGCCGGCGAGGTGGGGGCGATGCTGTTCCCCACCGCGGTGCACGGTTACACGCCGCACCATATGGACTTCCCGGGGACGGTGACCCTGCGCTGGAACGTGTTTGTGGAGACCCTGCTCGACTGCGGGCGCAGCCTGTGTCGCCACGGCTTTGACCGGATCCTGATCCTCAACGGACACGGCTCCAATGCCCCGCTGGTTGACATGGCCGCCCGGCTCATCAACGTCGAGCACCGGGGAGCGGTGGCGATGGCCTCCACGCTGTACCTGACCACGCCGGAATCGGTCCGGGTGCTGGAGCGCGAGCGCGACAGCGGCCCGGGGGGCATGTCGCACGCCTGCGAGCTGGAGACCTCTCTGTACCTGGCGCTGGAGCCCGAACTGGTCCAGATGGACAAGGCGGTGCGCGAGATCCCGGAGTGGAGCGATCACGTGTGGAGCGACTGGCCAGGCGCCGGGCCGCTCTCCTACATGCCGCACTGGAGCGCGCTCACCCGCTCCGGGGTCATGGGCGACGCCACCGTGGCCACCGCCGAGAAGGGCCGGGTCCTGTTGGAACGCGCCCGGGAGGAGGCGGCCGCGTTCATCGCCGAGGTGGCGGCCACCCCGCACCGGGCCGGCGCCGATCGTCATGACCAGCCGGTGCCCGAGGAGGTGACCTGATGCCGGGTGAGGTGACCCTGGTTTCACTGACGAAGCACTTTGCCGACGTCGTCGCCGTCGACGACATCAACCTGCACGTCACCGGGGGCGAGTTCTTCTCCCTGCTCGGACCGTCCGGCTGCGGCAAGACGACGACGCTGCGGATGGTGGCCGGTTTTGAAGAGCCGACGGCGGGCCAGATCCAGCTGGACGGCGTCGACGTGGCCGACCGGCCCCCGTACAAGCGCAACGTCAACACGGTGTTTCAGAGCTACGCGCTGTTCCCGCACCTGCGCGTGTCCGACAACGTGGCCTTCGGTCTGCGCCGCAGCGGCGTGGCCAAGGCCGAGGTGCGGCGGCGGGTGGCGGACGCGCTGGAGCAGGTGGAGCTGACCGGCCTGGAGCGCCGCAAGCCGGCCCAGCTGTCCGGTGGACAGCAGCAGCGCGTGGCCCTGGCCCGGGCTCTGGTGATGCGACCGGCGGTGGTCCTCCTCGACGAGCCGCTCGGCGCCCTGGACGCCCAGATCCGGCGGTCGCTGCAGGTGGAGCTCAAGGCGCTCCAGGAGGAGGTGGGGCTGACGTTCATCTACGTCACCCATGATCAGGAGGAGGCCCTGACCATGAGCGACCGGCTGGCGGTGATGAACCGGGGGCGCATCGAGCAGCTGGGACCGCCCAAGGACGTCTACGAGCAGCCCGACACCACGTTTGTGGCCTCGTTTTTGGGCATCTCCAACCTGATCGGGGGGGTGGCCCGGCCGGCGGGCGACGGGCGATGTGCCGTGGCGGTGGGGGAGTTTGAGCTGCAGGCGACCCAGGGCGACACCGCGGCGCGCGGTGAGACGCGCCTGATGATCCGCCCGGAGCGGGTCCGTCTGGAAGCCCATGAGACCACGGGCGAGAACCGGATGCCCGGGATCATCGAGCGGGTCGTGTACCGGGGCAATGCCGACCAGGTGTTCATCCGCCTGGCCGGCGGCGCCCAGATCCAGGCCCTGGTGCAGAACGTGGGGGATGGAACTCCCCCGCAGGCGGGGGACGCTGTGCGCGCCCACCTACCGGCCGAGGCGCTCCGCGTCCTCGGTGATACGGGGGTGCATCAAGCCGACACGACGGGATCGATGGAGCCCGCGCGGACGGAGTCAACGGAGGAGGAGACCCATGCAGAACATCAATCGGCGTGACTTTCTGGGTGCCGGCGTCGCGCTCGGCGGCGCCGCCCTGCTCGGCGGCTGTGGATCCAGCAGCAGCGGCGGCGGCGGCTCCAGTACCGCGCAGACGACGCCGCTGAGCAAGCGACCCGCCATCGCCAAGGAACCGGGCCAGCTGTCGATCCTGGAATGGGGCGGCTATGAGGCCGGCGGCACCCCGGCGCAGACGTCGGGGCTGTGGGCGGGCACGCCCTACACCCAGGAGTTCGGCAAGCACTCCGTCACCTACACCTACATCGTCAACGACGATCAGTCGCTGAGCAAGTCGGCCACCAGCGGCCCGTTCGACATCATGCACCCCTGCAACGAGATGATCCCCAGCTTCGTCTCCCAGGGGCTCATCCAGCCGTGGGACACCAGCCTGCTGCCCAGCTTCAAGAACCTCAACCCGTTCCTGGTGGAGAAGGGTCAGATCAACGGCAAGCAGTATCTGATCCCGTGGGACTGGGGCTACGCCAGCCTCCTGTACCGCTCCGACAAGATCGATCCGGCCGACGCCACCGGCTGGGAGCTGGCCTGGAACCCCAAGTACAAGGGCAAGATCTCACTCTGGAACGGCAGCGGCTCCAACATGGAGGTGGCGGCGCTCAAGCTCGGTTTCCCCCAGATGGACCACATGACGCCGAGCCAGATCACCCAGGCCAAGAACACGCTCATCGCCCAGAAGCCGCTCAACAAGTTCTACTGGTCCAGTGAGTACGGGCAGATGCAGCCGTCGTTCAAGGCGGGTGACATCTGGATCACCTACTCCTGGCAGGACGCCTTTGTGTCGATGTCCAAGGCCGGACTCAAGGTCGCCTACCTCAACCCCAGTCAGGGCAAGCTCAGCTGGTTCTGCGGGTTCACCCTGGGGGCCCAGACGAAGAACTTCTTCCATGCCCACAAGTACGTGGAGTCGTTCATCAATCACAAGGCGTGCGTGCAGATGACCAACCTCTTCTACTACGGCACCGCCGACAAGACGATCACGTCGTCCGAGGTCCAGGATCACAAGCTGGCCCAGCAGCTGAACATCGGCAATCCGACGGCCATCGAGGCCTCCGACGTGCACCTGCAGAGCTGGCAGCCGAACCGCTCCCAGTATGAGCTGGCCTGGCAGGAGGTGCTTGCCGCCTGACCACCGCCACCTCCACCCAGCCCCAGTCCATCGGCCCGGTGCGCCGCCGCCGGCGGCGCCTGGGCTGGCTGAGCTCCCGCTCGCTGGCGCGCGCCCTGACCGCGGTCACCCCGGCGGTCTACGTCGTGCTGGTGCTCGTCGTGCCGATCGTGTTGATCGGCCTGTACAGCTTCGGCCTGATGACCAACGTGATCGGCACGCACGCCGCGTTTTCCACCGCCGACTGGTCGGACTTTCTGACCGGGGCCGGCAACCCGTTTCGGAGCCGGTTCTTCACCTCGCTGATCATGACCCTGGTGGTGTCCGGCGCAGCGGTGATCGGCGCCTTCCCGCTGGCCTACTTCCTGGCGTTTGTGGCCGGCCGGCACCGGTACACGGTCCTGCTGGCGGTGCTGGCCCCGTTCTTCACCAGTTACCTGCTGCGGGTGGTCGCCTGGCAGGTCATCCTCAACAACAACGGCGTCATCAACAGCGCGCTCTGGCAGCTGGGGCTCCAGTCCCGGGGGCACGCCATCAGCTGGCTCATCTACTCCAAGTTCTCGGTGGCGCTGGTGCTGTTCTACGCCTGGGTTCCATTCGTGGCTCTGCCCATCTTTGTGGTGCTGGACAACCTGGACCGCCGCCTGCTCGACGCGGCGCATGATCTGGGCGCCAACCGATTTGTCACCTTCCTGAAGGTGACGCTGCCGATGAGCCTGCCCGGTGTCGCCGCCGGCTTTGTGTTTGTGCTGATCCCCACCACCGGCGAGTTCATCGCGCCGCTGCTGGTCGGCGGCCCGTCCAGCCAGCTGTTCGGCAACTCCATCCAGGCCTTCTTCTCCGACACCCCGGACTGGAACTACGGGTCGGTGCTGGCCCTGACGCTGGTGGCGGTCGTGCTGGTGCTGCTGGCCCTGTTCGGCCGGTTCATCTCCGCCGACCTCACCCAGGGAGAGGAGGCCACCGCGTGAGTGTCGTCGGCCGGCTGGGGAAGGGATTGCTGTCAACGTACTTCGGCCTGCTCCTGGTGTTCCTGTACGCCCCGCTGATAGTGCTGATGGTGTTCGCCTTCAACTCCGGCACCATCCCCTCACTGCCGATCAAGAGCTTCTCCACCAAGTGGTTCAGCGCCGCCTTCGCCGATACCGACCTGACCTCGGCCCTGGGCCGCAGCGTGCTCATCGCCGCGGTCAACGGCCTGGCCGCCACCCTGCTGGGGGTCATGGCCGCCGTCTCACTGGCTCGCCGGCGGCTGGCGTTGCGCCGGCTGCTGGTGGTGTTGATCCTGATCCCGCTGGTGGTGCCCTACATCGTGCTGGCGGTGGGGTTGGTGGTGCTGCTGCACCAGCTCGGCTTCGCCACCTCGCTGGTGGCGGTGCTGGCCGGGCACGTCGTGATCTCGCTGCCCTACAGCGTGCTCGTCATCCTGCCCCGGCTGCGCACCCTGGACCCGTCGATCGCCGAGGCCGCCAACGACCTGGGGGCCTCTGACCTCAAAGCGTTCTGGTACGTGACTCTGCCGCTGCTCGGGCCGGCGCTGTTCTCCAGCTTCCTGATCGCGTTCACCATCTCCTTTGACGAATTTGCCATCGCCTCGTTCCTGGCCCCCCCGGGCTCGCCCACCTACCCGGTCGTCCTGTACTCGTCCAGCCGCACGCCGGCGCTGCTCCCTGAGGTCATCGCCATCGGCTCGCTGATCATCGTTCTGTCGCTGGTCCTGGTGATGGCCGCCGAAGCGGTCCGCCGGTACTCCGAGCGCCGGCTGGAAGCGCTGTCCCAGGCGCCGCCGCTGACCTCCGGATGAGGCGTCCGGCCGGCCTGGTGGCCGCCCTGGCGCTGCTGTGTGCCGGGTGCGGCGCGGCCGCATCGCCGCCGGCGGTGCCGACGCTGCCGGCGAGCGCGGTGGCCTACCTGCCGAGCACGGTCACGCCGGTCTCGGCGGCGTTCCTGGCCCGCGAGGCCCAGGTGCCGGCGCTCCGCGGCCGGCTCACCGGCTGGGGGTTTGAGGCCGGCCGCCGGCGCTACTTCCAGGGCGAGTCGCGCCGCCTGCAGGTGGTCGACTCCCGCACCCTGCGCTTCCGGGGCGATCCCGGGGCGAGCGCGTTCGTCGCCTTCCTGCGCTCCCATCTGGATCCATACCTCGGCGGCTTTGCCTCGGTGCGGCCGCTCACCTCGGCCGGCCGGACCGGCTTTGTGGCCACCGCCCAGGAGTGTCAGTGCCACCTGGCCAACCCGGCCTACCTGGCCGCGGTGGCCCGCGGGGGCACCGTCACCTGGCTGGAGATCAACGGCCCCCGCGCCAGCCGCGGGCTGCTGGCCGCGCTGCTCACCCGCGCTCCGTGAACGTTGCGGATTCACTCGCACCCCCTGCGAGTGAATCCGCAACCTTCAGCTGGCGCCGATATCGTCAGGCCGGGCGCGCCAGGGCGGCGTGGGGCTCGCGGCCCTCCAGGACCGCGGCCACCGCCTCGGCGGCCATCCGGTACGGGGCGGTGGCCGACTGCGGGGAGTACCAGGCCGAGTGCGGGTTGATCACCGTGCGCGGCCAGCCGAAGGCCGGCTCGTCGGACGGTGGCGGCTCGGTGGGCAGGACGTCCAGGGCACAGCCCCCCAGGTGCCCGGAGCGCAGGGCCTCACCCAGGGCGGCGTGGGCGACCAGGCCGGCGCGGGCACAGTTGACCAGGTAGGCCCCGGGTTTCATCCGGGCCAGCTGCGGAGCGCCGATCAGCTCCCGCGTCTCCGGGGTGAGCAGAGCGTGGAGGGTGATCACGTCGGCCTGGGTGAGCAGCTCGTCCAGGCTGACCAGCTCGGCGCCCCTCGGTGGCGTACGGGTCATGGGCCAGCACCCGCATGCCCAGCGCCACCCCCCGGCGGGCCACCGCCCGGCCAATCCGGCCCAGCCCCACAATGCCCAGCGTCGCGCCCTCCACCCGCCGCGGCGGGGCCGGCGTCTCGTCCCAGATGCCGGCGCGGGCCGCCCGGTCCAGCGCCACCAGGCCGCGCAGGAGCGCCAGGGTGAACGCCACCGCGTGCTCGGCCACCTCCTCGTCGCAGTAGCCGGGGCAGTGCGTGGCCCAGGCGCCGGCGGCCGCGATCGCCGCCAGATCCAGGTGATCAAAGCCGGTGGCCGTGGCCGCAACGATCCGCACCCCGGGCAGCGCCGCCAGCTCCGGCGGCCCCACCGGGATCTCAGGCGGCACCAGCAGGCCCACCACGTCAGCGCCGGACGGCAGGCTGTCGGCGCGCTCCAGCGTGACCTCGGGGTGCGCGCCCAGGACCTCGGCCACCGTTTCCAGCCTCCCGGCGGGATCCAGCAGGACGACGCGGCTCATCGCCCGACGGCCGCGGCGATCTGCGCCCCCACGGTCTCCATCAGATCCTCCTCGCCCGTGGTCACCCGGATGTAGCCGGGGAGGCCGAACTCCGAGCCGGGGCGGACGAGCACGCCCCGGCGCTGGGCCAGGGTCTCGGCCACCCGCACGTCGTCATCACCGAGCGCCATGAGGACGAAGTTGGCGTCCGAGGGCAGCGCGGTGATCCCGGGGGCGGCGCGCACCAGCCGTTGCCGGGCCCGATGGACCTGCTCCCGCCGGCCGGTGAGCGCCTGCACCCGCCGCAGGGAGGCCAGCCCCGCGGCCAGCGCCGCCCGGTTGACGTTGAATGGCTCCTGGACCGAGTTGATGTGGGGGGCCAGCCCCCGGTCGACGAGCATGTAGCCGAGACGCAGGCCGGCCAGCCCAAAGATCTTGGAGAACGTGCGCACCACAATCACCGGGCGGCCGGCCCGGATGTCGGCCAGGCGATCGATCCGCTCGGCGGGCTCGATGTAATCGCCGTACGCCTCGTCGGCCACCACCAGACACCCCTCCGGGAGCGCGGCCAGGAACTCGGCCCACTCGGCGCGGCCCAGGCGCAGCCCGGTGGGGTTGTTGGGATCACAGACCCAGACCAGCTTGGCCCGGTGTTCGGTGGCGGCGGCGGCCAGCGCCGGCAGATCCAGCGCCAGGCCGGGGTCGTTGGCGACGCGGACGATGGCGGCGCCGGCCACCGAGCAGGCCTGGGCGTAGAGCCCATAGGTGGGCCGCGGAATGATGACCGCGTCTCCCGGCTCCACAAAGGCCGCGATCACCGTCAGGGTCAGCGCCTGGATCCCATGCCCCAGGATGACCTCGTCCGGCGAGGCGGCCGCCCAGCCGGCGATGGCGTGGCGCAGCTCCTCGTAGGCCTCCTCCGGGTAGGCCCACACGTCCGCCAGGACGGCCGCCGTCTCCTCGGCCACCCCGGCCAGCGGGCCGAACAGGTTCTCGTTCCAGTTGAGGCGGACCATGTCGACGCGGCCGTAGCGGGCCTTGACCTCGGCGGCGCTCACCCCCGGCACGTAGGGGCCGACGCCGATCACCGAGCGGCGCAGGAGGCGGTCATAGATGGCCACGCTCATGGCGTGGGGGCGGCGGCGGCGATGGTGGTGCGCAGGACGACCGCGGCCGGCCCGGACTGGGTCAGCGCCCAGCCCAGGTGCTCGTCCAGGTCCGCCGGCGTGGCCGCCCGGACGGGAACACCGAAGCCCTCGGCGATCGCCACCAGATCGATCCCGGGCAGGTCCACCGATGTCGTCTCCCCGTAGGCGTCGCGCTGGTACTCGCGCAGGATCCCGTAGCCGCCGTCGTCGACGATCAGCAGCTTGGCCCCGAGCCGGTGCTGGGCCGCGGTGCCCAGTTCGGCCAGCGCGTACTGGACTCCGCCGTCGCCCACCACCGCCAGCGTGGTGCGATCCGGGTGAGCGATGCTCGCGCCCAGCGCCGCCGGCCAGGCGTAGCCGAGCGTGCCCGAGCCCAGCGGGTACAGGAACTGCTGTCCCGGCTGCAGGCGCAGATGGGGGGCGGCCCAGTAGCCGAGGATGGTCATATCCCAGACGGTGATGGCATCCGGTGCCAGCGCCGCCTCGATGGTGGCCAGCAGCCCCCGCTCGGTCTCCCGTCCCTGGGCCTGGAGCCCCGCCTGGATACGGGCGCGGACCGGGGCCACCCGGTCCTCACCGCCGCTGACCGGGGACGAGGGCAGCTCGGCCAACAGCGCCTCCAGGGTCTCGGCCGCGTCACCCACCAGCGCCAGCGCCCGGTAGGTGGCGCCCACGCGCTGGGCCGAGGCGTCCAGGTGGATGACCCGGCCGCCGAACCGCAGCCCGTACTGGCCGGTGGTCTCGGCCCCCAGCTCGGTGCCGACGCACAGGACGACGTCGGCGTCGGCCAGCAGCTCCTGAAACGCCGCCTCGTCGCAGCCGCAGCCGGCGGCCAGGGGGTGATCGCTGGGAAAGGCGCCCTTGCCCATGTAGGTGGTGGCGACGGGCGCGCCCACGCGCTCGGCCACGGCGCGCAGCTGGTCCTGGGCTCCGGAGCGCAGGACGCCGCCGCCCGCCCACAGCACGGGCCGCTCGGCCGCGGCGAGCAGCGCGGCGGCTGCCGCCACCGCCTCGCCGGGGGCGGCGCTCCGGGTGGGTCCGGTCTCCAGGGCGCCCACCGGGGCGCCGTCCACCGGCTCGGTGAGCAGGTCCACCGGGATCTCCACGTACACCGGGCCGCTCGGCGGGGTGAGGGCCACGCGCCAAGCCTCGGCGAGCAGACCCGGGATCGACTCGGCACTCTCTGCCCGGGCGGCGTACTTGACCAGGGGCCGGAACGAGGCCAGCTGATCGGTGAGCTCATGGAGATAGCCGCGGCCCCGTCCCACCATGGTGGACGGGATCTGGCTGGAGATGGCCAGCACCGGGACGTGGGAGCTGGCCGCCTCCATGACCGCGGTCAGCGAGTGCAGCGCACCCGGTCCGGTCGACAGCAGCAGCGGCGCCGGCCGGCCTGAGCTGCGCGCGTAGCCGTCGGCGGCGAACCCCGCCGACAGCTCGGTGCGGGTGGCGCAGACGTTCAGCGGCCCGTCGCGCAGCGCCTCCCAGATGGCCAGAGCGTGGATGCCGGGCACGCCGAACGCCACCTCGGCGCCGAGTGCGGCCAGGCTCTCGGCGACCAGATGGCCCCCGATCCGGGTGGCCGGTGTGGTGGTCATGGCCGGACCTCGTTCATGCGTGCCTCCAGGTCTGAGGGATCGACGCGCAGCTGCTCGGCGGCGAACGGGACGAGCAGGCTGCGCATCCGCGCCGGCCGGCTCCACGGATACCCGATGACGACGTCGAAGCCGAGCCCGTCGACGAGCGCAATCAGCCGCTCGGCCACCTGGTCGGCCGGGGCCACCGGATCAAATTCGCCGCTGGCCACACCGGCGTGGATGACGTCGTAAAAGAA
Source organism: uncultured Solirubrobacteraceae bacterium (assembly GCA_963753235.1). Lineage (GTDB taxonomy): Bacteria > Actinomycetota > Thermoleophilia > Solirubrobacterales > Solirubrobacteraceae > Palsa-465. The sequence goes on from CAVWBJ010000006.1 coordinate 331,638, forward strand.
CGCCCGCCACCGCTCCGAGAGCTCCTGGAGCGCGGCCAGCTGGAGGTGGTCATGGAGCACGACCGTCCACATCTCAATCCACAGCACGTACTCGTCCCGGCGGGCGGTGGGGCGGCGGTCCGGTACGGCCAGGGAAAGCAGGGCGGCCAGCCGGGCGGTGGCATCGGACCCGGTGTCGCTGGGCAGGCGGGCGAACAGCCGGTCCGAGGCCCAGCGCAGCGCCGCCACCAGGATCTCCTGCTTGGAGGAGAAGTAGTAGTGAATGGTGCCGGTGGAGGTGCCGGCCTCGGCCGCGATGTCAGCCACCCGCGTGTCGCTGAATCCGCGCTGGACGATGGCGCGGCAGGCGGCGGCGAGCAGCTCGTCGGGCCGCGTGGGGTGACGGAGTGCCGGGCGAGACCGGGGGGTGCGGGCGACGCGGACGGCCACGGTGCCGGCGACTTTAACTGACCGGTCAGTTGAAAGTCAACGGAGGGCCAGGGCTGCCCGGGCGCCCTCCAGCACGGCCTCCTCCAACGTCCGCGGGCCCAGCACGTCACCGGCCCGGACCGCCCGGGGGTCGGTCTCCAGCGCCGGCCACAGGTCGTCCGCCGGCACCCGCCCCTGGGCGAGCACCAGCGTGGCCGGCTCGGTCCAGGCGATGAGCCGCTGGGAGAACACGTGGCGCAGCTCCGGGGCCTCACCGCCGAGGACCAGCTCGGTGTGGTGGAGGATCTCCACGCCGGCCTGGTCAAGGCGCTGCAAATACAGGTTGCGCTGGTACTGGTGCAGGGTCTCTCCGGGCACCGGTGCCGCGCAGGCCAGCCGCACCGGCCGGCCGGCGGCGTGCAACCGCTCGGCGGCATCCAGCCCGTCCCAGCCGCCGCCCCAGTCGGCGACCAGCACCGGTCCGGCCACCGCTTCCGGCTCCCGGATGGCCTCCCACGCCTGAACGGCGCCCACCGGCATCCCCGGCGGGGCGTAGGGGCGAGCCCCGGTGGCGAGCACGATGACGTCGGCCTGGGCCAGATCGGACTCCGCCGCCGTGCCGCCGAGCCGCAGATCGACGCCGGCGGTCTGCAGCCGGCGGGCGGTGGAGCGCCGGTAGCGCTCCCACAGCTCCCGGTGAGCGGGGGCCAGCCCGGCCAGGCGCAGCTGCCCGCCGATGTCGTCGCCGCGCTCGATCAGCGTCACCCGGCCGCCGGCCTCGGCCGCCTCCAGTGCGGCCGCCGCGCCGGCCGGACCGCCGCCGATGACAAGCACGTGGCGGCCCGATGCCTCCCCGGAGGCGCCGGGGAACCGCCGCTCGCGGCCGGTGCGGGGGTTCACCGCACAGCCGATCGGCACGCCCGCGTGGTAATGACCGATGCAGGACTGGTTGCAGCCGACGCAGTCGATGACCTGAGCGGCTCGGCCGGAGCCGGTCTTGGCCACCAGGTCGGGATCGGCGATGAGCGCCCGGGTCATGCCGACCAGGTCGGCGGCCCCGTCGGCCACCATGCGCTCGGCGGCCTCCAGGTCGACCACCCGGGTGGTGGCCAGAATGGTGGCGCCGGGGACCGCGGACCGGATGGCGGCGGCCGGCTCGGCAATCGCGTTGGCCGGGACGGGGGGAGGCGGGGCGATCCAGGTGGAGGCCGCCGGGAAGGCGGAGTGGCCCAGGGCCAGCGAGATGAAGTCGACCAGCCCGGCCGCCTGCAGCCGGCGAGCGATCTCGGCCGCCGCGGCCACCCCCAGCCCGCCCGGGGTGAGCTCGTCGGCGGACAGGCGCGCGCCCACGGCCATCCGGTCGCCGGCGGCGGCGCGGACCGCGGTGAGGACCTCAATGGGGAAGCGCAGCCGCGCCTCCAGTGCGCCGTTGTACGCGTCGCCGCGGTGATTGCTCTGCGGTGACAGGAACTGCGCCGGGAGGTAGCCATGGGCGATGGAGATCTCCACCCCGTCGACCCCGCCCGCCGCGGCGTGGCGGGCGGCGGTGGCGTAGCCCTCCACCATCTCGGCGATCTCGGCCACGGTCAGCCCCCGGGGTTCGCTCTTGAAGCGCAGGCTGGGAACGGCCGAGGGCGCCACCGCCGGCGCCCGGGGCGCGGCGGAGATCTGCTCGCGGCCGCCGTGAAACAGCTGGACGAACAGGCGGGCACCGTCGGCGCGCACGGCGTCGCCGAGCCGCCGATATGCCGAGACGATCTCCGGGAGAAAGCCACCGATGGTGTGGGCGGTCAGCAGCCCGGTGGGGTGGACGGCGGTGGCCTCCAGGAAGATGGCACCGACGCCGCCGCGGGCGCGGGCCTGGTGGTAGGCGACCAGATCGTCGGTGGGCAGGTGGTCGTGGACCAGGCTCGTCTGGTGCGAGGTGGAGACGACGCGGTTGCGCAGGCCGACCGGCCCCACCTCCACCGGCGCCAGGAGGTGGGGGAGCGCGCTCATCGGGTCCGGGCCCAGGCTCGTTCCCGGTCCCGTGGACGGGGCGAGGGCCGCCCGTCCTCGGCGCATTCCGACCGCGGGGCGGCCGGGGCCGCCGTGACCCCGAGCCGGGCCCGGACGACCGGCACCAGCGTGAGGACCATGATGGCGGAGAGGATCAGCAGTGGCACGGCGTCGCTGGTGGCCTGGGAGATGCCGGCGGCCGCGGGGGCACCAATGGTCTCGCCGAAGGCCCAGGCCAGGTTGAGCATCATCGTCGCCATCACAATCGGCACGCCGGCGCGTTCGGAGCCGTTGGTCATCAGCGACATGGCGGGGACGGTGTAGGCGGTGAGCGGGCCGCCGAGCGCGATCGTGGCCAGGATGGCGAGCCCCAGCGCCGAGTGCGGGAGCGGCAGGAGGATCATGAGGACCGCGGTGAGCGTCAGTCCCACGTACAGCGGGGGGCGGGGTCCGCGCCGGTCCACCAGGCGCCCGATGGAGGGCGAGACCCGGGTGCTGATCAGCGAGGCGACGAGGAAGGTGGCGCCGACGGCGAGACCGGATGCTCCGAATCGCGCCAGGCGCAGCGGGATCAGGGTCCCGGTGGCGCCGATCGTGGCCGCCTCCAGCAGGATGAGCCAGAAGCCGAGCAGGATCTGGGGCGTGCGCACCAGCGTTCGCATCGGCGTGCCCGTCGTATCTCCCTGCCAGCCCGATGCCGGCTCCGGCATCCGCAACGTCCATCCGGCAAGCCCGAAGGCCACCAGGCCCACGGCGGTGAACACGGGCGCGGTGCCGACGGCCACCGCCAGGGTCCCCAGGATCGGTCCCAGCAGCGTGCCGAAGATGGCCGCGGCCATCGTCGTCCCCAGCACGGCGCCGCGCCGTTCCCGCGGCGCCACCGCGATCACCCAGGTGAGGCCGCCGCCCCAGATGAAGCCGCAGCCGGCGCCCTGGATGAACCGCAGGACATCGAGCGCGACGATGCGGGTGCCGAAGCCGAACGCGATGATGGAGACGGCGAACAGGGCCAGCCCGATGAGCGTCGCCCGGCGGACCCCGGCCCGGGCGGCCACCCAGGCCCCGAGCAGCGACCCGGGCACGATCCCGGCCGGATAGGCCGCGGTGAGCAGGCCGACGGCCGGCTTGGAGGCGTGCAGGGTCAGGGCGTAATGGGGGAGGACCGGGGTCACCGCGGAGTACATGGCTGATTCGAACCCCAGCAGAACGCTGACGAGCACCACGATCGGCTGTTCGCCGCTGCGCCGGGCATCGATCGCCGCGCTCCCGCGGGAGCGCCAGGCGTTGATCAGGGCGTTCATGGCTGGGCCACCAGGACGGCGGCCAGCCGGCGCAGCCGCGGGCGCAGGTCATCGTCGGCCCCGGTGGCCAGCTGCTCGATGAGCAGCCCGTCCGCCGCGCCCAGCAGCAGCTCGGCGTCGGCGCGGGGCCTCCGGGAGCCGGCCGCCTCCATCAGGCGGCTGAGCGTGAGCAGGTACACCTCGGTCCACCGGCGGGAGACCTCCTGCAGCGCGGGCCGCCGGGCCGCCTCCAGCAGCAGGGCGAAGGTGGCCACCAGCGATCCCCGGCTGGAGGACTGATCGTCGCCGACCGGCTCCATGATCGCGGCCACGGCGGCCTCCACCGGGTCGATGTCGGTCCGCTGGGCGTCGGCGGCGTGGGCCAGCAGCCGGCCGGTGTCCCGGTCGGCGGCGAGCTCCAGCGCGGCGGTGAGCAGATGCTCCTTGGACTGAAACCAGTATGTGGTGGAGGCCAGCGGCAGCTCGGCCACCTCGGCCACCCGCCGGTGGGTCACGGCGTCCGGACCGGTCTCGGCCACGATCTTCAGCACGGCCTCCAGCAGCGCCTCACGCCGGGCGGCGCCGCGGGGACGGGGATGGGAGGCAGCTGGGGAGGTGGCGGTGGCCATTGGTACAAATGTACCACTTGTTGGTACGGATGTACCGTTTTGTGGGCCCGGGCTATCCGCTGGCCAGCAGCCGGGCCAGCTTCGCCGGCGTGTCCTCCTCAGGCAGCGGCGTGTACAGGATCATGCGCTGCTCGCGGTCGGACTGGGGGTTGAACACGGCGTGCTCAAACACCAGGGTGCCCGCGGTCCGGTGGTGGACGACCTTGCGGCCCTCGGCGGAGCGGGCCACCTCGTGCCGGCGCCAGGCCCGGCAGAACTCCGGGCTGGAGCTGCGCAGGGAGGCGATCAGCTCCTCAAACGAGGGGTCGCCGATGTGGCGGGCGCTGTCGGCGCGGAACTTGGCCGCCATGATCCGGGCGGACCGCTCCCAGTCGTCGAATATCTCCCGGCGGACCGGGTCCATGAAGTGCATCCACAGGTGATTGCGGGCCGAGCGGGGGACCGCGCCGAAATCGCCGAACAGGGCGGCCGCGGCGGGATTCCAGGCCAGGTAGTCCCAGCGGCGGCCGATGATGTAGGCCGGGTTGGCGCCCAGGTTGGTGATCAGCCGCCGGACCACGGGCGAGACGCGCTCCTCAGACCGGCAGGGCGGGGGCTCCTCGCCGCGGCCGAGGAGCACCAGGTGGGTGCGCTCGGCGGGGGTGAGGCGCAGCGCCCGGGACAGCGCCTCCAGCACGTCCAGGGAGGCGCGGACGTCGCGGCCCTGCTCCAGCCACGTGTACCAGGTGGTCCCCACTCCGGCCAGCTGAGCCACCTCCTCCCGGCGCAGGCCGGGCGTGCGACGGCGGCCGCCGCCGGGCAGCCCCACATCCTCGGGCTTGATCTGCGCTCGGCGCTTGCGCAGGAAGTCGGCCAGCTCGGCGCGGCGGCGCTCGGCGGTGGCTCCGACGAGTTCGGCGGGACGGAGAGCGGGCGCCTCAGCCTCGATGGGGGGAACTGTTACTACCAGGATAACTCCTTCTCTTGTACCTGGATAACGATGATCGCAGACTACCGACATGCTCGCAACCAGAAATCGTCTGGCCCGGCGGCTGAGCTCCACCAACGCGCTCCTGGCCGTCGTCTGCCTGGCCCAGTTCATGGTCGTTCTCGACATCTCCATCGTCAACGTGGCCCTGCCGTCGATCCGCACCGGCCTGGGGTTCTCCACCACCGGCCTGCAGTGGGTGGTCAACGCGTACACGCTCACCTTCGCCGGGCTGCTCATGCTCGGCGGCCGTGCCGCCGACCTGCTCGGGCGCCGGCGGGTGTTCCTGGCCGGGACGGGCATGTTCGCCCTGGCCTCGCTGGCCTGCGCGGTGGCCAGCTCCCAGGGCCTGCTGATCGGCGCCCGGGGCGTGCAGGGCATCGCCGGCGCGGTCAGCTCGCCGGCCACCCTGTCAATCATCACCAGCACGCTGCCCGAGGGCCGCGAGCGCAACCGTGGCCTGGCCCTGTGGGGCGCGATGGGCGCGCTGGGGGCCTCCTCCGGCGCGCTCCTGGGGGGCGCCCTCACGCAGTGGATCGGCTGGCAGGCGATCTTCGCCGTCAACGTGCCGCTCGGCGCGCTGGTGGTCGGCCTGGGCCGGCTGGCCATCCCGGCCATCCCGCCGGCCGCCGACGCGCCCCGGCACTTCGACGTGCTGGGGGCCACGCTGATCACCGCCGGCCTGATCGCGGCCACGTTCGGCATCGTTCGCACCGACACGCTGGGCTGGGGCTCGCCCGGCGTGCTCGGTCCGCTGGCGCTCGGCATCGCCCTGGTGGGCGCGTTCGGATTTGTGGAGGCGCGGGTGGCCGAGTCGCCGCTCGTCCCCCTGCGGATCTTCCGCATCCGTCAGCTGCGTGCCGCCAACACGGTGGTGCTCCTGATGTACGCGGCCAGCTTCCCGGGCTGGTTCTTCCTCACCCTGTACCTCCAGCAGGTCCTCGGCCTCAATGCCATCCAGACCGGCCTCGGCTTCCTGCCCATGACCCTGTCGATCTTCACCGGGTCAACTCTGGCCCCGCGCGCGGTGGCCCGCTTCGGCGCCCGGCGGGTCATCGTCACCGCCATGGTGGTGATGGCGGCCGGGATGGCGCTGTTCACCGGGATCGCCCCCGGCGGCAGCTACCTGGGCAGCGTCCTGGCCGGTGCCGTGCTCAGTGCGCTGGGGATGGGGTTCTCGCTGGTGCCGGCCACCATCGTCGCCATGCAGGGCGTGGCCGGCCCCGAGAGCGGCGTCGCCTCCGGCCTGCTCAACACCTCCCGGCTGATGGGCGGTGCGCTGGGGCTGGCCGTGCTCAGCACCATCGCCGGCGCCGAGACCCGGACCGACGCCGGCGCCGGCGCCGTGCGGGCCCTCACCAACGGGTTTGACCTGGCGTTCACGGTGGCGATCGGCCTGGCGCTGGCCGGGGCGGCGGTGGCCGCGGTGGCGCTGCGGCCCGGCCGCCCGGCGGCGGTGGCCGCGCCGGTGCGCAGCCGCGACGATGAACCGGCCGAGGAGACCGCCCTGGCCGCGTGATCCCGGACCGAAGCTGACCTCGTTTACCCGTAGCCTCGACGACATCATCAACCCAGGAGAGGAGCGGGTTTCAGATGGAGTTCAAGCTGGAGCTGGTGGCGGTTCCGGTCAGCGACGTGGACCGGGCGAAGGCGTTCTACACCGACCAGGTCGGCTTCCATGCCGACCATGACCTGACCCCCAGCCCGGACATCCGGTTCGTGCAGCTGACCCCGCCGGGGTCGGCGTGCTCAATCGCCATCGGCCGGGGGATCACCGACGCCGAGCCGGGGAGCGTGGTCGGGCTGCAGATGGTCGTCTCCAGTGCCGACGAGGCTCACGCCGAGCTCGCCGGTCGGGGCGTCCCGGTGTCGGACATTCAGGAGTTTCCGTGGGGGCGGTTTGTGTTCTTCAGCGACCCGGACGGCAACCGCTGGGCGCTCCAGGAGATCCCCGCCCGGGGCTGAGCGTCATCGGTTGCCGGCGGCGCCCACCGGTTCAGGCTGGGGGGCGCCCCGTCCACCAGTGCCTCCAGCGGGTCCCAGGTGGTGGCGCTGCCCTCCACGTTGAGGTGGGGAAGCACGCGCTCCAGCCAGCGGGGCAGCCACCAGTTGGCCGGGCCGAGCATCAGCATCACCGCGGGCACCAGGACCGCCCGGACGATGAGCGCGTCCAGCAGGACGGCGCTGGCCAGTCCGACGCCGAACATGTCGATGATCCACTGGCCTCCCAGCACGAACGAGGCGAACACCAGGACCATGATCGTGGCCGCGGCGGTGATGGTGCGTCCGGTACCGGCCAGGCCATGGGTGACCGCCTCGGCATTGTCTGTCCGCCGGTGCCACTCCTCGTAGATGCGGCTGATCAGGAACACCTCATAGTCCATGGAGAGGCCGAACAGGATGGGGAACATGAGGACCGGGAGGAACGCCTCAATCGGCCCGGTGGTGCTGATGCCGAGCAGCGAGCTGCCCCACCCGTTCTGAAACACCGCGGTGACCACCCCGAACGCCGCCCCCGCCGACAGCGTGTTCATCAGCGCCGCGGTGAGCGGGATGGCCAGGCTGCGGAACACCGCCATCAACAGCAGGAAGCTGAGCGCCACCACGATGCCGATGAACACCGGCATCTTGTGGGTGAGCACCTCGCCGAAGTCGGCGTAGACGGCGGTGGTGCCGCCCACCAGGACGTGGACGCCGGAGCCGCGGGTGGCCGCCGGAAGCACGTGGTCACGGACGCGGGCCAACAGATCGGACGTCGACGCCGCCTGCGGCGGCCCGGCCGGGTACACGTTGGTGACGGCGACGACGGGGCGCCCGTGGCCGGCGTTGAGGATCCGCACCGCGGTGGAGCCGACGACGCCGGGGCTGTGGGCCACCGCCTGCTCGGCCCGGGTGAAGGCTCGTATCTGCGCCGGCCCGGACGACCCGGGCCACCAGCTGGAGGGGGCCGTTGTACCCGGGGCCGAAGCCCTGGGCCAGCAGGTCGTAGGCCTGGCGGGTGGTGGTGCTCACCGGATCGGTGCCGGCGTCGGCGGACCCGAGCCGCATCGAGAAGAACGGGATGGCGACGACGAGCAGGAGCAGCGTGGCGGCGCCCGCAAACGCCCCCGGCCGGCGGCGCAGAGCGCCGGCCCAGCGCGCCCAGGCGCGGGACTCGTGGTCGTCGCTGAAGCGCTGCTGACGGATGGCGCGCCGCTCCCGGCGGCGCGGGACCAGACCCCCGACCAGGCTGAGCAGCGCCGGCAGGAGGGTGATGGCGGCGAGCACGGTGAACGCCACCGCCACCGCGCCGGCCACCGCCACGCCATACAGGAAGGGCACGCCCAGGGCGAACATCCCCAGCATGGCGATGCACACGATCAGCCCCGCGAACAGGACGGCGCGGCCGGAGGTGTCGACGGCCTCCACCACCGCCTCCTCCCGGGTGGTGCCCCGCCGCAGCGCCTGGCGGTAGCGGGTGACGATGAACAGGGCGTAGTCGACGCCGACCCCGAGCCCGAACAGGAGCGCCAGCTCGTTGGAGAAGGTGGCGATATCGACCAGGTGAGAGAGCAGGCCGACCACGGCGATGCCGGAGCCGAGCGAGATCCCCGCGGTGACCAGCGGCAGGGCCATGGCCACCAGGGAGCCGAACACCAGGAACAGCACGATTCCGGCCGCCAGGAAGCCGAACATGAGACTGGAGGATTGGTTGGAGGGGTTGCCGGTCTCGGCCACGTTGCCCTCGGCGGCGAAGCGGACCGCCGGCCCCGAGGCCGAGGTGATGGTCTGATCGAAGGCGCGCGCCTGGGCGGAGTTGATCTTGCTGTGGGCGCCGGAGTTGACGAACGTGACGTTGGCGAACGCGATCCGGCCGTTGGGGGCGATCTGGCGGGCCGTCCTCGCCGTGTACGGCGAGGTCACCGAGCCGACGTAGGGCAGCGCGGCCACGCGGGCGAACAGCCGCTGAGCCCGCTCCCGGACGGCCGGATCGGTGACCCGGCCCCGGGGAACGGCGATGACCAGCTGGTCGGTCTCGCCGGCGGCGCGGGGATCGGCCCGCTTGAGCAGCTCCATGGCCTCAAAGCTGCCGGTCGCAGACAGCTTGAAGTCATCGGTGTAGGCGCTCCCCAACAGGGCGTGGGCGGCATTGAGGCCCACCAGAGCCACCAGCCAGATGGCGATGGTCGCCAGACGATGGCGAAAGCACCAGGTGGCGAGCGTTCTCATGGTGTCATCAGATGGGTGCGTCGCCGGTCGGCGCGCGCGGCGGCAGGATGCGGCGGCCGGCGGCGGCGGTCCCGCCTCCGCGCGGCTGCCCGGTCCGGCTGCTATTGAACACGGAAATCGCTGTGCTCGTACCGAAAGATCTCGTAAGGACGTGGTGGTGATGGCGGCGCGCGGGCCCGGACGCCGGAGCGCCGGCATCCTGTTGTATCGGCAGCGGGGGGGCGGTCTGGAGGCACTGCTGGTGCATCCCGGCGGTCCCGTGTGGGCCCGCCGGGACCTGGGGGCCTGGTCGATTCCCAAGGGGGAGTACGTGGAGGGGGAGGAGGAGCCGCTGATCGCCGCCCAGCGGGAGTTCGGCGAGGAGCTGGGCACGCCGCCGCCGGAAGGAGACACCATCGATCTCGGCGAGGTCCGTCAGAAGAGCGGCAAGCGCGTCCGCGCCTGGGCGATTCCCGGAGACCTGGACGTCTCCCAGGTGCAGAGCAACACGTTTGCCATGGAATGGCCGCCGCGCTCAGGGCGGATGGGGGAGTTTCCCGAGGTCGACCGGGCGCAGTGGTTCCCGCTGGCCGAGGCGCGCGAGCGGATCAACCCGGCCCAGGCCGCCTTCCTGGACCGGCTGACCGAGGCGCTGGGATCCCAGCCGTGAGCGCCCCGGACCGCATCAGCCCCACCGCCCATTACACGGGCGAAGTGTGGCGGCGCCACGGGCTTTCCCATCCCTGGCTGGCCACCGCTGAGGGGCGGATCATGTTTGAGGCGGTGCACCCGTTGATGGCGGCCAGCCGGGCGCTCGGCGGTCCGTCGCTCGAGGCCTACCTGCTGGCCCGCCATCTGGCCATCGACGCCGTGCTGGAGCGGGCGATTGAGCACCGGGGGATCTCCCAGGTGGTGGAGTTGGCCGCCGGCATGTCCCCGCGCGGCTGGCGGTTTGCCAACCGGTACGGCGACCGGCTCACCTACCTGGAGGCCGACCTGCCCGCCATGGCCGAGCGCAAGCGACGGGCGCTGGGACGGATCGGCTCGGTCTCGGCGTCCCACCGGGTGCGCGAGGTTGACGTGCTTCGCCCCGATGGGGTGGGCGCGGTGACCGCGGAGCTTGACCCGGGGCGCGGGGTGGCGATCATCACCGAGGGGTTGCTCGGTTACCTGCCCACCGACGCGGTGCTGGGACTGTGGGAGCGGCTGGCCGAGACCCTGGCCCCGTTTCCCTCCGGGCGGTATATCTCCGATCTGCACCTGGGCAGCGTCACCAGTCCGCTGGTCCGCGGGTTCCGGGTCGGTCTGGGAGTGTTCGTCCGGGGGCGGGTGTACCTGCACTTCCAAGACGCTGCCGATGCCGAGGAGCGCCTGCGCGCCGGCGGCTTTGCCGCCGCCGCGGTGCGCCCGGCGGCCCGGCTGGCCGAGCTGCCGATTGGGAGCCGGGACTCGATGGCGCATATACTTGAGGCATCAACCACCTGACCCGGGGTGTTTCCTCATGATCTCTGCAACTCTTTACTCCGATCCGGCCTGTCCCTGGGCGTATTCCGAGAGCCCGGCGCTGCGCGTGATCGAGTGGCGCTACCGCGACCAGCTGGAGTGGAAGCTGGTGCTGATCGGCCTCACCGAGCGCGCCGACCAGTACGCGGCCCGCGGCTACACCCCCCTGCGGGGAGCGCTGGGACAGCTCTCGTTCCGCCGCTACGGGATGCCGTTCGCCCCCGCGCCCAAGGCGCGCCTGAGCGCCACCGCCCGGGCCTGCCGCGCGGTCATTGCCGCCCGCCTGGCCCACCCCGGCAGCGAGTGGAGCGTGTTCCGCGCCCTGCAGCTGGCCAACTTCACCACCCCCCTGGTGCTGGAGGACGACGACGGCCTGCGCGACGCGCTGCGCGGACTGGCCGGGGTGGATGCCGACGCCATCATCGCCTCCCTGGATTCGCCACAGGTGACCGAGGCCTACGAGGCCGACAAGGCGGCCACCCGGACCGCCGCCGGCTCGGCCGCCGAGCTTCAGGGCAAGACGGCCACCACCGATGGCCCGGTGCGGTTCACCGCGCCCTCCGTGGTGTTCCAGTCCAACGGGAGCTCGCTGGTGGCCGGCGGGTTTCAACCGGTGGAGGCCTACGACATCCTGATCGCCAACCTCGACCCGGAGCTGGAGCGCCAGGCCCCACCGGAGGATCCGGCGCCGCTGCTGGACTTCTTCCCGGGCGGCCTGACCACCCAGGAGGTGGCCGCGCTCATGACCCACGGCAACGATGCCCCGGATCGCCGCGCGGCCGAGGCAGCGCTGATTGAGCTGGTGGCCGAGGGGCGGGCGGTCCGTCTGCCGCTGGGCGACGATGCCCTGTGGCGCGCCGCGGCCTGACCGTGGGATGTTTCCGGCGGCATAGCCCGGAAATGTCCCAACGCCTCAGCTGAGCCGGAGCGGCAGCGAGTCCAGCCCGTAGATGCCCGACGGGGTGCCGAACTCCGGCTCCCCGTCGAGCTCCAGCCGCTGCGCCCGGCGGGCGAGGGCGATCAGCGCCTCCTGCATCTCGGCCCGGGCCAGGTTGGCGCCCACGCAGTAATGGATCCCGGCGCCGAACGTCAGCACGCGCGCACCGCCGCCGGTCGGCGGTGATGTCGAACGCGTCCGGGCGTCACCCCCTCGCGGTTGGCGTGCCAGGCGGAGACCAGCACCACCGCGCCGGCCGGGAACGTCACCCCGCGGTAGGCTCGAGCTCGGCGGTGGTGACCCGAGCGGTGAACGGGGTGATCGGCTCATAGCGCAGAGCCTCGTCGACGGCGGGCAGCGCCAGCCCCTCCGGGTCGGCGCGCAGCGCCTCCCACTGATCAGGATGGAGGGCCAGCAGCCGGACGGCGTGGGCGAGCTGGCTCTGGCTGGTGTCGACGCCGCCGACCAGGATGTTGAGGACCAGGTTGCGCAGCTCGTCGTGGTCGAGCTTGCTCGCCCTCGGCCTCGGCGGCGATCAGGTCGGTGATCAGGTCCTCGCCCGGAGACCCGCGCCGGACGGCGATCAGCGCGTCGGCCCAGGCGTAGAACTCGGCCACCGCCGCCTCGATCGCGGGCCGCTCGTTGAGCCAGGCTCGCCGGGTCGAACTGGCGCTGGATCAGGTTCGACCACTCGTGAAGCTGCGGGCGTCCACCGGCGGTCGACGCCCATCACCGAGGCGATGACCAGCGACGGGTAGGGCTTGGCGAACGTCAGCGATGAACTCACAGCGCCCGTCCGGGGGCAGTCCGTCCAGCAGCTCGGCCAGGAACGGCGCGCATCGCCGGCCGGTAGCGGGTCGACCGCCCGCGGGCGCCAGCGCCGGATTGACCAGGTTGCGCAGGCGGCGGTGGTCATCGCCGTTGAGGTTGATGATGTTCGCGGACGATCTCCTCGTGCAGCGGCCCTTCGGTGATCCCGAACAGCTCGGCGATGGTCAGCCCGGGGAACACCGCGTCCCGGGTGCGCAGGAAGAACTCGGCCGGCTCGCGGGCGAGCACCAGGTAACCGAACGGGCAGGCGGCCAGCCAGCCGTCATGGCCGTCGCAGGGCGGCCATCGCCTCCCGGTAGCGCTCGCCGCGCAGCGCGGTGTCGGTGTGGTCGAAGTGGGGGAGCTCGAGCTCGGCGGCGGCCGGCATCTCTAGATCCAGGGGTTGTCGGCCAGCTCCCGGGCCACCGCCTCGGTGAGGTGGAGCGCCTGGAGCACGGTCCGGTAGTCGATGTTCTCCGGCGTGTCGGTCATCAGGTGGTAGTTGGACAGGAGCTTGTGGCGATCCATCGAGGCCAGGGTGGCGGTGGGATAGCCGGCGCGGCTGGGGAACGACGGCATCGGTCGAGGTGCGGGCGCGCATGCCGCGGCGCAGCGGCAGCACCGCAGCCCTGCGCGGTGCGGGCGATCAGGTCCCGGAAGCGGCGGTCGTGGTAGTCCTCCATCAGCACCGGGCCCTCGCCTTCCAGCATGATCAGCCGGGGCGAGCCCACGCGTCTCCAGGTTGAGAAACCAGGTCCGGTCCCGGTCCAGGCCGGGGAAGTGACGGCGGGCAAAGCCGTAGATCCCGCCCTGGATGACCTCCTCGGCGCCGCAGGAGGCCAGCACCACGCGCAGGTCCGTCAACCGGCTGCGGCGCGCAGGCGCTCGGCCAGCGCCACCAGCACCGCGACGCGCGGTCAGGTTATCGTTGGCGCCGGGGACGATCGGGCTGGTGTGCGATGTCATGGAAAATGACGGCGCGCCAGCGCCGAGCCCGCCACCCCGGCGGCGAGCACGTCCCGGCGTCCTCGCGCTGCGCCGAGCGCCACCAGGGCCGGCGCGGCCAGCAGCGGTCCACCACAGCGGCAGCGACGTGTCGATGCGCTCCACCAGCCCCGGGAAGCGTCTCGCCCAGCCAGGTCTGAAAGCCCGGGTCGAAGATCTTGCCGGTCAGCGCCGCATCGTGGTGGGCGAGCACAACCAGGGTCCGTGGCGCGGTCTCGTCGCCGGTGCGCCCGACCACGTTCCAGGTCGTCCGCCGCCGGGCCGGCCGCCCGGCGGAACAGACGGGGGCCGTTGGAGACGTCGTCGGCGATGGCCGGCGGCGACGCCCACGGCCACCGCCGTGCTCAGGGGGCGTAGCCGCCGGTCGGCCAGCGCCATCGCCCCGGCCGCCGCCGAGGCCACCGCCAGCCCCCGCATGTGATGGGCGTAACCTCCGCGGTATTGCGCCTCGCTCGATGGCCGTCTCGCATCCGGCCGCCCGCAGGCGCTCGGCGATCCAGGTGGCGGCCCGGTGCTCGTCCTCGGAGCCGGCGGCCCGCTCCAGCGGCGCCAGCGCCTCAATCACCATGCGCAGCGTCTCCTCGCCGCCCGTCCGGCCGGCGATCACGTCAGGCGGCCTGGACGTTCTCGAAGACGGCCGCCAGCCCCTGGCCGCCGCCGATGCACATCGTCTCCAGTCCGTAGCGGCCGCCCCGCCGCCGCAGTTCCCGCACCAGCGTGGTCAGGATCCGGCCCCCGGTGGCGCCGATCGGGTGCCCCAGGGAGATCCCGGACCCGTGGACGTTGACCCGGGTCATCCCGTCCGGCAGCTCCCACTCACGCAGGACGGCCAGGGCCTGGGCGGCGAACGCCTCGTTGAGCTCGATCAGGTCCATCTGGTCCATGGACAGCCCGGCGCGCTGCAGCGCCCGGGCGGTGGAGGGAACGGGGCCGATCCCCATCGTCTTGGGCGGCACGCCGGCCACCGCCCAGCTCACCAGGCGGGCCATCGGCTCCACTCCCAGCTCCCGGGCCCGGTCGGCATGGGTGACCAGGCACACGGCGGCGCCGTCGTTCTGCCCGGAGGCGTTCCCGGCGGTCACGGTCGCCTCCGGGTCCTTGCGGACCATGACCGGCCGCAGCGAGGCCAGGCTCTCCAGGGTGGCATCGGCCCGGGGATGCTCGTCGCGCTCAATCAGGCGGGTGCCGCTCTTGCGATCTCTGACCTCGACCCCCACGATCTCCTCGCCGAACACCGAGGCCTGGGCGGCCACCGCGCGCTGGTGCGAGCGCAGGGCGAGCTCGTCCTGCTCTGCCCGGGGGATCCCGTACTCCCGGCGCAGGTTCTCGGCGGTCTCAATCATCCCTCCGGGGACGGGGTAGTTCTCACCCCCGGCGGTGACGCGCCCGCGCACCAGCCGGTCCTCCAGCATGGCCCCGCCGGAGCGAGCGCCCCAGCGCAGCGCCGTGGAATACAGCTCAGCCTGGCTCATGCTCTCCGCCCCGCCCGCGATCACCACATCGGCCGCGCCGGTCTGCACCCTCATGGCCGCGTCGATGACCGCCTGCAGCCCCGAGCCGCAGCGCCGGTCGACCTGGAGCCCGGGAACCTCCACGGGCAGGCCGGCGTCCAGGGCGGCCACCCGGCCGAGAGCGGGGGCCTCGCCGTTGGCGTAGCCCTGGCCGAGCAGGACATCGTCGATGGCCTCCCGGGGAACACCGGTGCGATCCAGCACCGCCTTGATGACCGTGGTGGCGAGCTCGGTCACCGGCACCTCGCGGAACATCCCGCCGAACCGCCCCACCGGAGTCCGCAGCGGCTCGCAGATCAGGGCCTCGCGCATGGCGGGCAGCTTATCTGGCCGGTCTGGGCGGTGTAGCGTGCGGGCATGACCACACACCGCAAGCTCAGCCTCGACGACGTCAAGGACCTGGCGCCTCAGTTCGGCATGCAGACGATGGGGGAGGCTCGGTTCGCCCGGGAGGCGCTGGGCGCCGAGCGCATTGGCCTCGCCGACTACCGGATGAACCCGGGGCAGCGGGTCGGATTCGGCCACCGCCACACCGAGTCGGAGGAGATGTACCTGGTGCTGAGCGGCTCCGGACGGTTCCGGGTCGACGACGAGGTGCTGGAGGTCGGACCCCGGGACGTCATCTACTGCCCGCCGCAGGCCACCCGGGAGTGGGAGGCGGGGCCCGGCGGGATGGAGGTGCTGGCCTTCGGCGCGCACGCCGCGGGCGGCGACGCCGAGATGCAACGGGACTGGTGGATCGATTAGGCGGTGATGGGGATGTGCCCGGGCCGGTCGGCCACCCGGGCCAGCCACTGGCGCACCGCCGGGTAGGGCTCCAGCGAGAAGCCGCCCTCCGGGGCGACGTGGGTGTAGGCATAGAGCGCGATGTCGGCGATCGTGTACCGGTCGGCGACGAGGAAGTCACGGCCGGTGAGATGGGTCTGAAGCGCGGTCAGCGCCCGCTCACCGCCGCGGCGCTTGGCCTCCACCTCCGGCGCCGGCGGATGGATGTCGGCCAGGGCCCAGAAGCGGACGACGGCCAGGTTGGGCTCATGGTCGTACTGCTCAAAGAACAGCCACTGGAGGACCTGGGCGCGGCGGAAGCGGTCCTCCGGCAGGTACTCGGTGCCCTCGGCGAAGTAGCTGAGGATGGCGTTGGACTCACCCAGCGTCCGACCGTCGTCGAACACCAGGGTGGGGACCCGCAGCGCCGGGTTGAGTCCGCCCAGCACCTCCGGCCGGTCGGAGCGGTCGAACACGGACAGCTCCCGGCGCTCGTAGGCCACCCCCAGATGAGCGAGCAGCAGGCGGACCTTGTAGCAGTTGCCCGACACGGCGCTGTCGTACAGGAGCATGGGCCCCGAACTCTATTGTTGGCGCATGGCCGAGGCCACCCAGGCGCTCGATCCGACGGCGGCCCCGGGCGACCGCCGCGGTCGGCCCCGCCCCCCGGCGAATGCCCTCGCCATCCGGACGATCGCGTTTGTGGTGGGGGCGGCCAGCCTCGGCACCGAGATCGCCGCCGCCCGGCTGCTGGCTCCGTACTTCGGCGCCTCCACGATCATCTGGGCCAACACCATCGCCACCGTGCTGGTGGCGCTGTCGGCCGGCTACGCCCTGGGCGGACGGCTCGCCGACCGCAGGGCCGATCTGCGCGGTCTGTGCCTGGTGGTGGTGGTGGCCTCGGTCCTGCTGGCGCTCGTCCCGTTTGTGGCCGACCCGTTCCTGTCGCTCTCGGTCTCGGCCCTCGGCTCGCTGTCGGTCGGCGGCTTTCTGGGTTCGCTGGTGGCGGTGCTGGTGCTGGTGGCGGTGCCGGTCATGTTGCTGGGCGCGGTGGCCCCGTACGCCAGCCGCCTCAGTGTCCAGCGGGTGTCGGAGACCGGCACCACCATCGGCAACCTGTACGCCATCTCCACCGTGGGCTCGCTGGTGGGCACGTTTCTGGCGGCCCTGCTGCTCATCCCCACCATCGGCACCCACCGTACGTTCATCGTGTTTGCGGTCTCGCTGGCCCTGGTGGCGGCGGCCGGCCTGCGGTCCTGGCGCTGGTGGGTGGTCCCGATGGTGGTGGCCGCCTCGCTGGCGATTCCGCCGGCGGCCATCGGCGCCGGGGTGGCCGGCGGCCGGATCATCTTCTCCACTGAGACCGAGTACCAGTACGCCCGCGTCGTCCAGTTTCACGACGGCGTGCGCTGGCTCCAGCTCAACGAGGGGGTGGCGGTGCACTCGCTGTACCGGCCGGGCACGTACCTGACCGGCGGCTACTGGGACGATTTTCTGGTGCTGCCGTTCGCCGCCGGCGCCGCAGAGCCGCCGGGGCGGATCGCCATCCTGGGCGACGCCGCCGGCACCGTGGCCCGCGCCTACGGTCACTTCTATCCGAACACGCGGGTTGACGCAGTGGAGCTCGACGGCGAGCTGACGGCGATCGGCCGGCGGTTCTTTGGGCTCGGTGGCCCCCGGCTGCACACCTACACCGCCGACGCCCGGCCCTGGCTGCAGGCCAGCCAGGTCCGCTATGACTCGATCTTCCTGGACGCCTACCGCCAGCCCTACATCCCGTTCTACCTGGTCACGCACGAGTTCTTCGCCCTGGCCCGGCGCCACCTCCGGCCGGGGGGGACGCTGATCGTCAACGTCGGTCATCTGCCCAACTCGGCCGCGCTGGAGAAGGTGGTGTCGGCCACCCTGCGCTCGGTGTTTCCGTACGTGGTCCGGGATCCGGTGAGCGCCGACAACGCCGAGCTGGTGGCCTCGACCCGGCCGCTGTCCGGCGCGGCCATGATGGCCGCCGACGGGCGGATGCCGCTCGCCCTCCAGGGGCTGATGGCGTCGGTGGCGGGCCGGGTGGCGCCGGCGCTGCGGGGCGGGCCGGTCTACACCGACGACCGGGCGCCGGTGGAGTGGCTGACCGACCTGTCGATTCTCCGCTACGCGGCGGGCAATCGCTAGGCCGGCGCCGCCACCACCGCGGGCGCCCGGCTGACCGCCGCCGCCAGCGGGGGACGGTCCTGGATCACCCGCACGCCGCTCTTGGGCGCCAGCGTGATCACCCGGAACTGAACCTTGGCCGGGCGGTTGTCGGCGGCAAACAGCGAGGTCCGCTCCAGCACCCGGGCTAGGACGACCCGCATCTCGGTGAGGGCGAAGCTGGCGCCCAGGCAGCGACGGGTACCACCGCCAAACGGCAGCCAGGTGTAGGTGTCGGGAACGTCTGGACCCAGGAAGCGCTCCGGGCGGAACTCGTCAGGCCGGGGATAGAGGTCGGCCCGCCGGTGGATGGTGCGGATGGAGGGATTGATCTCCATGCCCACCGGGATCTCGTAGCTGCCGAGGCGAAACGGACGCTCCTGCACGACCCGGCCGACGCCCGGGATCACCGGGCGAATCCGCAGCGCCTCCTTGACCACCGCGTCCAGGTAGACCTCGTCCAGTTGCCGGGCCCGGTCCAGCACACGGGGCGTGTGGAGCAGGAGGTCCCAGGCCCACGCCAGGCCGGTGGCCGTCGTCTCATGGCCGGCGAGCAGCAGGGTGAGCAGCTCGTCACGCACCTCGCGGTCCGACAGGCGCTCGCCGTTCTCGTCCTCGGCCAGGAGCAGGGCGGAGAACACGTCGTCGCGCTCGGCCAGGTCCGGAGCGGCGCGCCGGCGGGCGATCTCCGCGTACAGCAGCTCATCGACGGCGCGCTGACGGTCCGCGAAGGCGCGTGCCGCCCGGCGGCGGCTGCCCCGCATGACCGCACCCAGGATGACCATGCCCCGGGGACGGGCCAGGGGCTCGATCATGGCCCGGACCCGGCGCCCCAGCTCGTCGCGCTCCGGGTGGGTGGGGTCGGTGTCCATGCCGAACACGGCCTTGAGCATCACGTTGAGGGTCAGCGACTGCATGCTGGGCAGCAGGGCAAATGCCTCGCCGACCGGCCAGGCATCGATCTCGGCGTCGGCGCAGTCACGCATTGTCTGGATGTGGGCGAGCATCTGGCGGCCGTGAAACGGCGGCAGCAGGAGCCGGCGGTGGCGCAGATGCTCACGGCCGTCAAGCAGCAGCACCGAGCGGTCGCCGAGGATCGGCCCCAACAGAGCATTGGCCGGGCCGGCGTGCAGCTGATCCGGCGGCCCCTGGAACAGCTCCTTGACCAGATCCGGATCGAACACCATGACGAAGCCGTCGTCGAACAGCGTCCCCAGCGTGACCAGGCCGCCGTGGCGGCGGCGGCACCACTCCAGGAAACGCACGCCCCCAAACATGAACCCAGCGGTCTGGGCGATCCGGGGCAGGCGGGGTCCCGGCGGCAGCCCGCTGCTCATACGGAGGCTCCGGCGGTCGGCTGCTGGGAGCTGCGAGCGCGCGGATCCAGATCGGCCAGGGTGAGCTGATGGCGGGGCGGGGCGCTCAGGACCCGGCGAGAGCGCACGGTGAGGTCCGACCCGGCATGGAGCAACTCGCCGGACTCCAGGAGCCGCCACCCCGGGTCGTCGTCCATCGGCTCGGAGGCGATCACCACCGCCGGACAGCCGGCCAGGTCGGCGGAGTGGACCCGGATCCGCCGGTGGGCGGAGGCATGGTGGAGCTCGGTGGCGCCGTCGGGACCACCGGCGGCGCGCTCCAGCACGTAGAGCTCATGGGTGTCCGGGTAGCGGAGCGCCCACAGATCCGCAGCATCGATGAGCACCAGGTTGAGCGCCAGCACCGGGAGGTGCTCAGCCACCCAGCGCGCCGCGGACGCGATCCCCTCGCCGATGTCGCCCGTGCGCTCTATCTCCCGGCTGATGAGAGCGAAGAAGCGCTCGGAGTCCGTGTCGCCGCCCACCAGCGACATGGCGTCCCCGAGCTCGGACTCCAGGCGGGGCAGATCCTCGATGACACCGTTGTGGGCGAACAGCCGGTCGCGCTGGCAGAACGGATGGGTGTTCTGGGGGGTGAGCGGGCCGGTGGAGGCGTAGCGGACATGAGCCACGAACGTGCGCGAGGACATCGACTTGGCCTCCTGGGCAAACGCGCGGTCCTGGTAGGCCGCCAGCGGCTGCTTGGCGACGACCGGCCGGTCGTCGGTGTCGTAGACGCCCACCCCGGTGCCGTCGGGCTCCCGCCGGCTCTGCTCGGCCAGCGAGTCCGGCGCCTCCAGCAGCCAGAACGTGGCGTGGACGCGCTGTGGGCCTCCGCTCAAACCGAACAGCCGGCACATGAGGCTGACGGTAGCGCGACGGCGGTCTGTCAGAGTTATTTCAAGGTCGGCTGCCATCCTCATGGCATCGTCTAGGAAGGTGGACCTGTTATGAAATTCCTGCGCACAGCCTCAACCGGTCGTCTTCTGGCCACCCTGGCCGGCCTGGTGGTCGCAATCGCCGCCGGCTCGGCCATCGCCGTGGCCGCCACCGGCTCGGGCCCCGTGCCCAAGGCCAAGCCGTTGGCCCAGGCGCTGCACGGCGGCCTCGCCGCCCGGCCGGTGAACGGGGTCTCCGCCGACATCCAGTTCACCAACAACCTGATCAGCTCCACCAACTTCACCGGCGGCGGCCGGGACCCGATCCTCCAGGGCGCCACCGGGCGGGTGTGGCTGTCGAAGACCGGCGGACTCCGGCTGGAGCTGCAGTCGCCCAACGGTGACTCGCAGGTCGTCGTCACCCCGGGGGGCGCCTTCTGGGTCTCCGATCCGGCGTCGCAGACCGTTTATCAGGGCACGCTGCCCGCCGACACCCAGGCCAAGCAGAAGACCCCCAAGTCCGGCTCCGGCATCCCGACCGTGGCCCAGATCCAGACCGAGCTGGACCATCTGCTCGGCCACCTGAACGTCAGCGGCATGCGGACCTCCAACCCCACCGACATCGCCGGCCAGCCGGCCTACTCGGTGCGGGTGTCGCCCAAGCATGACGGCGGCCTGCTCGGCTCCGCGCAGATCGCCTGGGACGCGGTCACCGGAACTCCGCTCAACCTGGCCGTCTACGCCCGCGGCAACAGCACCCCGGTGCTCCAGCTCAAGGCCACGAACATCAGCTTCGGCCCCGTGGCCGCCTCCACGTTTGACCTGGCGCCCCCCGCGGGCTACAAGGTGGTCAAGGTCTCCGCCCCGGCGTCGCACGCTGCCTCTGGCACCCGGGCCAAGCACGCCAAGCACGCCAGGCACGCCAGCGGGGTGAAGGCGGTCGCCCAGGCGGTTCCGTTCACGCTGGCCGCGCCGGCCAAGCTGGTGGGGCTCCCCCGCCAGGGCACCACGCTTCTGGACTGGGGCGGCCATCCGGCAGCGCTGGTCACCTATGGGCAGGGCCTGGGCGGTGTGGCCATCATCGAGCAGAAGGCCGGTGCGGCGTCCTCGTCCTCCGGTCAGGGCTCCAGCTCAGGCCCCGGCGGCCTCAGCCTCCCGTCGGTCTCCATCAACGGCGCCACCGGCACCGAGTTGTCCACGGCGCTGGGCACGGTGCTGCGCTACACGTCCGGCGGCGTCGCCTACACGGTGCTCGGGTCCGTCCAGCCCTACGTCGCCGAGCAGGCGGCGAAAGCCCTGACCCCGTGACGGAGACTGTCCCGTCCCCGCGCGACGGCTCGGCGGCCGCCCCCGCCGCCGGGCCGCCCCCGCTCCAGGTGCGGGGACTGGTCAAGCGCTACGGCGAGCTGACCGCCGTCGGTGGCGTCGATCTGACGGTTCGGACCGGCGATGTCTACGGCTACCTGGGCCCCAACGGGGCCGGAAAGACCACATCGCTGCGGATGATGCTCGGCCTCATCCGGCCGACCGAGGGCACGGTGCGGGTGTTTGGCCGTGACCCGATGGTGTCGGTGCGAGCGCTGGAGGGCGTGGCCGGGTTCGTGGAGGCACCCACCTTCTATCCATACCTCAACGCCCGGCGCAACCTGGAGATGCTCGCTGCCTATGACGGCGAGGGTGCCCGGGAACGGATCGACGAGGCGCTGGACACGGTGGAGCTGGCCCACCGGCAGCGCGACCGGGTGGGCGGCTACTCGCACGGCATGCGCCAGCGGCTCGGGATCGCCGCCGCTCTGCTGCGCAACCCCAAGCTGCTGCTGCTCGACGAGCCCGCCACCGGGCTGGATCCGGCCGGGATGCGGGACATGCGGCTCCTCATCCGCCGTCTGGCCGAGGGCGGCATGACCGTGCTGCTGTCCAGCCACCTGCTCAACGAGGTGGAGGACGTCTGTAACCGGGTGGCGATCGTCCGGCAGGGAAAGATCGTGTACGAGGGCGAGATCTCCGAGCTCAAACGGGGCGCCGGCACCCGGTACTGGCTGCAGACCACCGACGACGAGCGGGCGATGGCCGTCTGCCGGGCCCAGCCCGGCATCGGCGATCTGAGCACCGATCACGGGCGGATCTCGTTCACCGCCGACGAGCCCGCCGCCGCGGCACTGTCCCAGGCGCTGGTGGAGTCCGGCGCCCTCATCCGGGCGATGGCCCCCCAGACGGTGACCCTGGAGGATCTGTTCTTCTCGCTCACCGAGGGCGACCCCGCCGCCGCGGTCGCCCCCCCGCCCGCGCCGGAGCCGGCGGAGGCGGCCCGCTGATGCCCGGGGTGGGAACCGTCTACCGCTGGGAGCTGTTCAAGCTCCGCTTCCAGAAGCGGACATATCTGGGGTTGGGGGCCGCGATCCTCGTCCCCATCCTGTTCGTGATCGCCATCCGCGTCCAGCACCATCACGCCCGCGGCGGCGACTTCGCCTTCTCCAGCTACCTGTCCCGGAGCGGGCTCGCCGTTCCGCTGGTCATCCTGCTGTTCGGCGCGGTGTGGATGTTTCCGCTCATCACCGCGCTGGTGGCCGGCGACATCTTCGCCTCCGAGGACCACAACGGGACGCTGAAGACGATCTTCACCCGCTCTCTGGAGCGCTGGCAGCTGTTCTGGGGCAAGGCGCTGGCGGCGTCCACCTACGCCATCGTGGCCATCCTGCTCTGCGGGACGGTGGCCGTCGTCGCCGGGAGCATCGAGTCCGGGTTCAACTCGCTGCAGAGCCTGTCCGGCACCATCGTGTCCGCCCCCAAGGCGCTGGAGCTGGTCTACGTGGCCCTCGCCATCTATCTGATCCCGATCGGAGCGATCGTGTGCATCGGCCTGCTGCTGTCCACGCTGACCCGCAACAGCGCGGCCGCCGTGGTCGGCACCCTGATGATCTCGCTGCTCATCCAGCTGATCGGCATCCTGCCGGGGATGAGCGGGGCCCAGCCGTACCTGCTCAGCACCCAGTTCAACGCCTGGCAGGGGCTGCTGCGCACCCCCATCGACTGGACGCCGATCATCCAGGCGGTGTGGGTGTGCGCCCTGTATGCGATCCCCGCGCTCGTCGCCGCCTTCCTGGTGTTCATCCGGCGCGACGTCGCCGGCGGCTGACACCTGCGCCGCCTCCGCGATGGCCGCGGCCGATCACGAGCGGGTGCTGGTCGTCGATGACGACCCGCCGCTGCAGCGCATGCTGACCCGGTCGCTGTCGGCCGAGGGTTTTGAGGTGACGGTGGCCGGCGACGGGGGGGCGGCGCTGGCGGCGACCGAACGCTTTGCGCCAGACGTCATCGTCCTTGACGTGGCCATGCCCACGCTGGACGGGCTGGCCGTCTGCCGGCGGCTGCGCAGCAAGGGGCTGGCCACGCCGATCCTGATGCTGACCGCCCGCGACGCGGTGGCCGACCGGGTGGCCGGGCTGGAGGCGGGGGCCGACGACTACCTGGTCAAGCCGTTTGCCGTCCAGGAGCTGATTGCCCGCCTGCGCGCCCTGACCCGGCGCGGCCGGACCACGGAGCCGGTGCTCGCCTACGCCGACCTGACCCTGGACACGGTGGCCCGGGGGGCCCGGCGCGGCGGGCGCCAGCTGGAGCTGACCGGGCGAGAGACGGCCCTGCTGGAGCTGCTCCTGCGCGAGGCCGGCCGGGTGGTCAGCCGGGAGCGGGCGCTGGCCGAGATCTGGTCCGGGGCGGCCGAGCCCAACGTCGTCGATCGCTACATGACCCGCCTGCGGCGCAAGCTCGGCGATCCGCCGCTCATCCGGACCGTCCGCGGCAGCGGGTTTGTGCTCCGGGCCTGAGCGGTGCTACCGGCTCCCGAGCAGGCTGCAGACGCCCTCCTGGGGCATCGGCCGGCTGAACAGGAAGCCCTGGGCGCCGTCGCACCCCAGATCTCGCAGCTGGACCAGCTGCTCGTCGGTCTCCACCCCCTCGGCGACCACGCACAGCCCCAGGCGGTGGCCGAGCTCGACCGCGGCGCTGACCCCCGCCAGCTGCCGGGGCTCGGTGGCCCAGGCCGGCCACCACGGTGCGGTCGATCTTGAGGATGTGGACCGGCATCTGCTCCAGGTCGGCCCCGGAGGAGTCGGCGGCGCCAAAGTTGTCGATGGCCAGGGTCACCCCCAGCTCGTTGAGCGCGGCCAGCTGGCGGGAGGCGGTTTCCGGATCGTCGGCCAGCGCCTGCGCCGGGATCTCCAGGCAGAGCACGCTGGGATCATGGCCGCCCTGGCGCATGGTGCGAGTGAGCCGGTCGCGCAGGGTCACGTCCCGCAGCTGGCGGGGCGACAGGTTGACCGAGATCGTCACCTCCGGCCGGGAGTGGCGCCAGCGCTGCACCTGGTCCAGGGCCTGCTCGATCACCCAGTCGCCGATCTCGACGATCAGCCCGGTGCGCTCGGCCACCCCGATGAAGTCCCCGGGCTCCATCAGCCCACGCTCGGGGTGCTCCCAGCGGACGAGTGCTTCAAAGCCCACCAGCCCGGTGTCCCCGGCCAGCGAGACCCGCGGCTGGTAGTGAACGCGCAGCTCCGAGCGGGCCAGCGCCTCGCGCAGCGCCGGCTCCAGGTCGTCCCCGGGACCCGGCGGGTCAGGTGCGACCGGGTTGGTGAACACCTCAAACTGGCCCCCGCCGAGCTCCTTGGCCCGGTACATGGCCGTGTCGGCATCCCGGATGGCCACCTCCGGCCCGGTCTCCGGATCGGTGACGATGCGCACGCCCAGGCTGACCGAGATGGCGATCGGCTCGTCGGCGAACGCCATCGGCAGCTGCGCCGAGGCGGCGATGCGCTCGGCCACCAGCGACGCCTCCGGTCCGCTCTCCAGGCCCTCAAACAGGAACACGAACTCGTCCCCGCCGAACCGGGCGACCGTGTCCATCGGCCGCAGGAGGCGGCCGAAGCGGTCGCCGAGCACGGTGAGGACCAGGTCCCCGGCGGAATGACCGAGCGAGTCATTGATCTGCTTGAAACCGTCCACGTCGAGGAACATGACGACCACGGGGGTGCCGGTGCGGCGAGAACGATCCAGCGCCACCCGGAGGCGGTCGAGGAACAGCGCCCGGTTGGGCAGCGAGGTCAGCGGGTCATGCAGCGCCTGCCGGGCCAGAGCCGTCTCCGCGCGCTTGCGCTCCACGGCATGACGCACGCTTCGGGCCAGCCCGGCCGGCGTCAGCTCCGCGGCCAGCAGGACATCCTGGGCGCCGGCCCGGACCGCATCGATGCCGAAGTCGTCGTCGGCCCGCTCGGCGAGCACGATGATGGGGACGTGGGGGGCGGCGGCGGTGAGTTGGCTGACCGCGTCCAGCGCGGCCGCCGCCCCGGCGGCGCCGAGCAGCACACAGGTGGCGCCGTGAGCGGTCAGCTCATGGCCGGCGTCCGCCAGGCTCCCGGTCTGGCTGACGATCAGACCCGTGGTCCAGGCGGCGCGCAGCATCTCGCCGAGGAGCAGTGCGCTGCGCGGATCGTCCTCCACCAGCAAGACCCGCGCCGGCTTGCCAGCCCCCTCCAGCTCCTGCAGCAATTGCGTACCTCCGTGTCGCTTCTGCGCAGACTTTCCGCATAAGTGTGCGCAATTCCGACAGAAAAGCAAGTGTGAGAGACGTCCGCGGGCGTCGGCTGGACCGGCTGCGTCCACGGGCGCTACGGACGCGCCTGGTGGCCGCGGCGGCGGTGTCCATCCTGGCCGCGGTGGTGGTGTTCGCCGTGGTCACGGTGGTGCTGGTCCACCATCAGCTGCGCTCGTCGCTGGATGCCGCGCTGCGAGAGCGGGCGCAGGAAGTGGCGCAACTGGCGGTGTCCGCGCCGGCCGTGCTCTCCAATCCCGGCGCGCTGGAAAGCCCCATCTCCGGGCGCCAGATCTCGGTGGAGGTGGTCGACGCCCGGGAGCGGATCGTGGCCCGGTCGCTCAACCTGGGAGCCGAGCTGCTCCCCCTCGGCCAGCTGGCCCGAACCGCGGTGGTGGACGGACGGACGGGCGCGGAATCGATCGAACTCAACGGACGGCCGATGCGCCTGTATGCGGCGCCCATCGCCGACGCGGGCGGTCCGGCATCGGGCGGGGCCGTGCTGGTCGCCTCCGACACCTCCGACATCGCCCGGACCACCGGCCGACTGGGCGTGCTGGTGGCGCTGAGTGGCGCCGCCGTGGTGCTGGTGGCCACCCTGGCCGCCGCCCTGCTCACCCGCCGCAGCCTGCGCCCGCTGCGGTCGCTGGCCGACGCGGCGGCCGAGATTGAGCGGACGGCCGACCCGGCGCAGCGGTTGCCGGAGTCGGCCGCGGCCGACGAGATCGGCCGCCTGACCGGGGTGCTCAACCGGATGCTGGCCGCACTGGAGGAGGCCCGGGCGGGCGAGCGCCGGTTCCTGGCCGACGCCTCGCATGAGCTGCGCACCCCGGTGACCGCGCTGCTTGGGAAATGTGGAGTACGCCGCCCGCCACGGCGCCGACGCCGAGGTGCTGGCCGACCTGCGCCATGACGCCGAGCGCCTGGCCCGGCTCGTCGACGCCCTGCTGGCGCTGGAGCGGGCCGACGCCGGCCCGCCGGCGGGCGAGCCGGTGGCGCTGGACGCTCTGGTGACCGGGGTGGTCGACGAGCAGGACGACCCGCGGGTCGCGCTGGAGCGGGCCGACCCGGTGTCGGTGCGCGGGGATGCCGACGCGCTGCGCCGGGCGGTGCGCAACCTGATCGAGAACGGTCTGGTGCACGGGCCCCCGGACGGCAGCGTGGTGGTATCGCTGACCCGCGACGATGGCCGCGCCCGGCTCTCGGTCACCGACCAGGGACCGGGGCCCGACCCGGGCGAGCACGATCGGCTGTTTGAGCGCTTCTGGCGCGGCGGCGACGCCGCCGGGCGCCCCGGCTCCGGGCTGGGGCTGGCGATTGTGACCGCAGTGGCCCGGCGGCACGGCGGAACGGTGAGCGTCCGGGGGGCGACGTTCACCCTGGAGCTGCCGGTTCAGCCGCCACCCAGGTGAACCGGCGGGCCGACCTCGGCCGGGGGCGCGTCGCCGGCGCGCGGGCGCAGCGGCTTCTGCCACCAGCCGACGCTGCGCCAGGCGCCGAACTTGTAGGCGATATCCCGGTAGACGCCGACCAGCTCAAATCCCAGCGACTGGTGCAGGCCCACCGACGGCATCGTTGGGCAATGTGATGCCGGCGCACACCTGGTGGATCCCCTCCCCGACGAGCAGCCCGAACAGCGTCTCGTACAGGGCGCGGCCAACCCCGCGGCGGTGGTGGGCATCGGAGACGTACACGGTCACGTCCGCCGACCAGCGATAGGAGGCGCGCTCCCGGTGGCGGGAGGCGTAGGCATAGCCGGCCACCGCCCCGTCGATCTCGGCCACCAGCCACGGGTGGATGCGCTGGATGGCCCGGATCCGGTCGGCGAACTGGTGGGGCTCCGGGAGGCGCTCCTCCAGCGAGGCGACACCGTCGGTCACTGAAGGCGCGTAGATGGCGGCGCAGGCGGCGGCGTCGCGCTGAGGGTCGGCGTCGCGGATGAGCATCGGGCGGGGGGAACTTTATGGCGCGCGCAGGGCCGCGGCGATCCGGTCAACCTCGGGATGGGCCTCAGGCGGGCGCCCCAGCCCTGCGGGCACGGCGAGCCGCAGCGGCGGAGGTGAGAAACAGCGTGGGGGTGGCCCGGGCCTGCGCCAGCGTGATCGGCGCCTCGCGGACGTTCAGTCCGAGCGCGGGCGCGCGGGCGAGCAGGCGACCCCGGGTGATCCCGGGAAGGACCCGTCCGTCCAGCGGTGGCGTGGTCAGTGTGTCGTCGTCCAGGATCCAGACGTTGGCCCAGGCCGCCTCCAGCACGGCGCCGTCGGTATCGACGATCAGGGGCGTGGGGTCGCGCCCGTCGACCAAACGGCGGTCACGCCACTTGTGGGCGCCCAGGCCGCCCGGCACCCGGAGCGGCGCGACGGCCACGGGGCGCCGGGCGGGGACAGCGGAGAGGGTGATGGCGACATCGAGCCGGCGGGCGCGGGGCACGACATCGATGCGCGCCCGCCGGGCGCCGGTGGCGGTGGCGGCGGCCTCGGTCACCTGCGGGCCGAGGTCCGGCGGCAGCGCGAGATCCCAGAGGGCGCGCGCCGACCGGGTCAGCCGGGCCAGGTGGGCATCCAGCGCGGCCACCCGGCCGTCGGTCACCAGCAGCGTCTCAAAGACGCCCTGCGCCGGGTCAGGCCGCGCGCCGGGCATGGTGGCCGACCCCCGGCTCCACGCGGACCGCGCGTCCGACCGCGGCGGCGATGGGGCGCGCCTTGGCCAGTGCCTCCTCCAGCTCGACGCGCGGGTCGGAGTCGGCCACGATCCCCCCGCCGGCCCCGAGCCACATGCGCCCCCGGCCGAGCTCCAGGGTGCGGATGGCGACGTTGAGCTCCAGCCCGGAGACGGGGCTGACGAGGCCGACGGCGCCCGTGTAGACCTCGCGCCCGGTGGGCTCCAGCTCGGCGATCACCTTGAGCGATTGGACCTTGGGGGCGCCGGTGACCGAGCCTGGCGGGAACGTGGCCCGGAGCAGATCGCCGTCGCCCACCCCGGGACGCAGCCGGCCGCGCACCAGCGAGACGAGGTGCCACAGGCCGGGGTGGGCCTCGGCCGTCGGCCGCCGCGGCGCCCGGATCGACCCGTACTCGCAGACCCGGCCGATGTCGTTGCGCATGAGGTCGACGATCATCACGTGCTCGGCGCCATCCTTGACCGATCCGCGGAGGCGGTCCAGCGCGCCGGCGGCGGCAACCGGGTTGTCGTCCCGGGGGATCGTGCCCTTGATGGGGCCGGTCACCACGGCGCGGCCCTGCCGGCGCAGGAACAGCTCCGGGGACAGCGAGACGATCCCGCCCCGCGGGGTGGTGAACGCCGCCGCATAGGGCGGGTTGACCCGGTGCAGGGCGCGGCTGAGCAGCGCCACCGGCGTGTCGGTGCAGGGGACGTCCAGCCGCAGGCAGATGTTCGCCTGAAAGATCTCGCCGGCGGCGATCCGGGTCCGGGTCTCGGCCACGGCCTCCAGGTGATGGGCGGCGTGGGCGGCGGACAGGATGAGCGGCTCCGGGCCCGGGGCGGTCACCGGCTCACCGACCGCGGCGGGGGCGTCAGGCGCGGGGGGCGCGCCGGCCAGGAGCGCCCGGAGCCGGCGGAGCCGGCGCTCCAGCGCCGTTCGGCGGGCGTCGGCGGCCAGCGCCTCAAACCACCAGTCGCCGCCGGCGTCCTGGCGCAGAACGTGGTCGTAGTAGGCGAGGTGGAAGTCCGGCAGGGGCACGGGCCGGGGCGCCGCCAGCGGCACCCGCTCCACCCGCGCGGCCAGGCGATAGCCGAGCCAGCCGAACCAGCCGCCGCCGACGGCGCCGGGCGGCGGCTCGGCGTCCGGGGAGAGCGCCGGCAGGTCGTCGAGGAGCGCGAACGGATCCTCGTCGTCCGCCGCCACCCGGAGCGGATCGGACCCCACAATGGCGCCGCCGCCGGCCCAGCTCCCGGTGAGGGCGAACGGCAGCGGATCGTCGGCCAGCGCGCGCAGCACCTGCGCCGCGGACAGGCGTCCGGGAAGCCGGACGCGCACCAGCTCCACCGCGCCAACGTCAGCGGCTGAATCTAAGGTGCGGTTGACCGGCACGTCCCTGATGATGTACCAATTCGTTCGATGACCGCAACACTGATCGACGGCAAGGCAATCGCCCAACAGGTTCGCACGGAAATCCGGGAGGCGGTCGACGCGTGGGTGGCCGAGGGGATGCACCCCCCGGGACTGGCCACGGTACTCGTCGGCGAGGACCCGGCGTCGGCGGTGTACGTCGGCGGCAAGCAGCGCGCCTGCGCCGAGGTCGGAATCACCGGCTTTCGCCATGACCTCCCGGCCGACACCTCCGAGGGGGAGGTGGTGGCGCTTCTGCATGAGCTCAACGGCGACGAGCGCGTCTCCGGGATCCTGCTCCAGCTACCCACCCCGGACCACATCAACGGCGCCCATCTGACGACGCTCATCGCCGCCGGCAAGGACGTCGACGGGTTGACGCCGATCTCCGCCGGGCTGCTGGCCAAGGGACTCCCCGGGCTGCGACCGTGCACCCCCTCGGGAGCCATTGAGCTGCTGCGCCGCCATGACGTGGTCATGGAGGGCGCCGAGGCGGTGGTGGTGGGACGCTCGGATCTGGTGGGCAAGCCGGTGGCCGCGCTCCTGCTGGCCGAGAACGCCACCGTGACCGTCTGTCACTCCCGCACCCGGGACCTGCCGGAGGTGTGCCGCCGCGCCGACATCCTGATCGCCGCCGTCGGCCGCCCGGCGATGGTCCAGGGTGACTGGATCAAGCCGGGCGCCACCGTCATCGACGTTGGCATCAACCGCACCGACGCCGGCCTGGTCGGCGACGTCGACTTCGACCAGGCGGTCGAGGTGGCGGGGCTGATCACGCCGGTGCCCGGCGGCGTGGGGCCGATGACGATCGCCATGCTGCTCGGCAACACCCTGGCCGCCGCCCGCGCCCAGGCCGCCCGGGCGGCGGTGTAGTCGCCCGCGCCGGTCCGCCCTGGCGCCCGCCGGCCCGCCCGGGCTCGGCTACGCCACCGCCGGCTCCTCGGTCAGCACCGCGTCCAGGGCTCCCAGCAGCCGGTCGGCGACATCACGGCGGGCGTTGTGGCCCATCAGCCCCAGGCGCCACATGTCGGGTGCGGCCGGACCGAGCCCACCGCCGATCTCAATCCCGTGGTCGCGGAGCATGCGCGTCTGCACCGCCTTGCCGTCGACGCCCTCAGGCACCCGGACCGCGGTGAGCTGGGGGAGCTGGTGATCGGGCTCGGCCAGCAGCTCCAGCCCCCGCCCGCGGATCTGCTCCTGCAGGTAGCGCCCAGCATCCATGTGGCGGTCCCAGCGGGCGGGCAGGCCCTCCACCGCCACCTCGCGCAGCGCCTCGTGCAGCGCGTAGATGTGGAGGATGGGCGCGGTGTGGTGGTAGACGAGCGGGCGCTTGACCCAGTAGTCATGCAGCAGCCCGAGGTCCAGGGAGTAGGGGACCGCCCGGGTGCGCGCGGCGATTCGCTCCAGCGCCCGGTCTGAGACCGCCACCGGCGACATGCCGGGAGGGGCGCCCACGCACTTCTGGGTGCAGGAGTAGGCGTAGTCCAGGCCCCAGCCGTCGAAGTCGAGCTGCACGCCGCCCAGGGAGGTCACGCAGTCGGCCATGAGCAGCACGTCCCGGTCGCGCACGGCGGCGCCGAGCTCGGCCAGCGGGTGCTGGACGCCCGTGGACGTCTCGGCATGCACGACGCACATCACCCGCGCCTCCGGATGCTCATCCAGAGCGGCCAGCAACCGGTCGTTGGCCACGTGCTGGCCCCAGTCGGCCTCCACCGCCACCACCTCGGCGCCGACCCGCCGGGCGATCTCCACCACACGCCGGCCGAAGAACCCGTTGACGCCGACGATCACCGTCTCGCCGGGCTCCAGCAGGTGGGCCAGGCCACACTCCATTCCCGACGTTCCGGTGGCCTGCAGCGGGAGCACCAGCCCGCCGGATGCCCGGTAGGCGATGCGCAGCAGCGACACCACCTCCAGCAGGATGTCGGCCATGTCCGGGTCCATATGGCCGAGCATGGGGCGCTGCATGGCGGCCAGCGCCGCCGGGGAGACGTTGCAGGGGCCCGGGCCGCAGAGCAGGCGCTGAGGGGGATTGAGCGGGGTGGGGATCTCAGTCATGGGCCGAGCCTACCCGCCGCTGCGCGCCTCGGACAGAAACGCGGCCACCAGGGGCGAGTGCTCGGCGGAGCGGGTCACCGCCACCAGCTCGGTGTCCGGGGCGCCGCTGAGCGGCCGGTAGGTCACTCCGTCGATGGCCAGGTGGGCGACCGAGGCCGGGACCGGGGAGACGCCGATACCGGCGGCCACCAGTCCGATGATCGTCATCATCTCCGGCGCGTACTGGGCGACCTGGGGGGTCACGCCGGTGGCGGCCAGGCGGCCGATCAACAGGTCGTGGTATCCGGGGGCCTGTCGGCGGGGGAAGAGCACCAGCGGCTCGGCGGCCAGCCGGCGCAGGGGCACCCGGCGCAGCGCGGCCAGCGGATGGCCCTCCGGCAGCGCGGCCACCGTGCGCTCGCGCATGACCACCTCGGTGTGCAGGGTCTCGTCGGCCTCGATGGGCGGGCGCACCAACCCCACATCGACCAGCCCGGTGCTCACCGCCCGCAGCCCCTCCACCGTCGAGCGCTCACGCAGCTCCAGCTCCAGGCCCGGACGCGTCCGGCGGAACCGTTGCACGGTGGCGGGAACGATGGACAGCAGCGCCGAGCCGACGAAGCCGATCCGGAGCACGCCCTCCTGCCCGGCGTCGATCGCCCGCGCGGTGGAGACGGCCACGTCCAGCTCGGCCAGCGTCGCCCGCGCGTCTCGCAGGAAGGCCTCGCCGGCCGGGGTGAGCTCCACCCGCCGGCGCGTGCGCTCCAGCAGGCGGACGCCGAGCTCGTCCTCCAGCGAGGCGATCTGCTGGCTGAGCGGGGGCTGAGAGATGTGCAGCCGCGCCGCCGCCCGGCGGAAGTGCAGCTCCTCGGCTACGGCCACGAAATACCTGAGTTGGCGCAACTCCACTGATTCACACTCCAAATCAATCGTTCTCAACTTCATATTGGACACAATCACCGCCGCGGGCGTAGCTTCCCCCCATGTCCTTCCTCCTGGAGTGCCCCAACTGCGGGGTGCGCGAGGTGACCGACTTCGGCTTTGGTGGCGAGGTGTCGGCGCGCCCCAAGCAGCGCCCCGACTTCCGAGAGCTCAACACCTACAACTACTTCCGGCGCAACGTGGCCGGAGTGCAGCGGGAGTGGTGGTTTCACCGGTCCGGCTGCCGCGCCTGGTTCATCGCCGAGCGCGACACCACCACCAACGAGGTGAAGTTCACCGCGCTGCCCGGCGACGCACCCGGGGCCGAGCCCGCCGGCGAGTCGGCCCGCGCGGCCACCCAGTCCGGAGGAGATCTTTTGTGAGCCGCCTCAACCCCCAGCCCGGCGAGCGCATCTCCCGGGTCAAGAAGATCAGCTTCACCTTCGACGGCAAGAAGGTGGAGGCCTACGAGGGCGACACCATCGCCTCGGCCCTGTACGCCGCCGGCCAGCGCACGTTCAGCCGCAGCTTCAAGTACCACCGCCGCCGTGGCCTCATGTGCGTGGCCGGCCAGTGCCCCAACTGCATCTGCGCCGTCGACGGGGCGGGCGGGGGCGGTGTCCGGGCCTGCACCGAGCCGGCCCGCAACGGGATCACCGTCACCCACCTCAACGCGGTGCCGTCCCTGGAGTTCGACGCCATGCGGGCCACCGACATCGCCGGTGGCCCGTTCACCCCGCCCGGGTTCTACTACAAGACGTTCATCAAGCCGCGCCGGTTGTGGCCGCTGTACGAGAAGATCCTGCGTAACGCCGCCGGGCTGGGCAAGCTGCGCCAGCAGCAGCCCGAGCGGGAGTGGCGCACCGAGTACCGCCGCCGTCACGCCGACCTGCTCGTCACCGGCGGCGGTATCGCCGGGCTGCAGGCGGCTCTCGCCGCCGCCCGGTTGGGCGCCGACGTGGTGCTGGCCGATGAGGGTCCTGAGCCCGGAGGCCAGCAGCTGGTGGAGGGCGCGCCGGACCGGGTGCGTGAGCTTGCCCAGCGGGCCCGGGAGGCCGGCGTGGAGATCCTCGCCGGCGGCTCGTCGCTCGGCTACTTCGACGGGCTGGTGCCGGTCTGGCAGGGCGACACGCTCCACCAGGTGCGGGCTCGGCGCCACGTGTTCGCCACCGGCACCATCGAGCAGCCGCTGGTGTTCGCCGGTAACGATCTGCCGGGCGTCATGCTCTCCGGCGGGGCCCGCCGGCTGGCCGCGCTCTACGCCGTTTCGCCCGGACGCCGGGCGGTCATCGCCACCACCTCGGACCGCGGGCTCCGCGCCGCCGCCGCCCTGCGCGACGCCGGGGTCCAGCTGGTGGCGGTCGCCGATCTGCGGCCGGGCGGCAGTGACCTGGGCCGGCAGCTGCGCACCGGGGGTGTGCCCGTGTTCGACGGCCACACCGTCATCGAGGCCCGGGGCTCCAAGACGGTGGAGTCCGCCGTTCTGGCTCCGGTCCAGCCCGCCCATCCCGGCGATGAGCACCAGTTTGAGTGCGATCTGGTGGTGGTGTCCGGCGGCGCCATCCCGGCCAGCTCGTTGCTGCTCCAGGCCGGCGCCGAGAGCGCCTATGACTCCGCCCGCGGGCACTTCGCCGTCTCCCGGCTGCCCGACGGCGTGTATGCCGCCGGCGAGGTGACCGGCGCCGTCTCCGACGAGGCGGTGGCCGCCTCCGGCGAGCTCGCCGGGCTCACCGCCGCCCACGCGCTCGGTCACGGCAGCGACGAGTCTCAGGCGCGGATGGCCGAGCTGGAGCAGGCCCTGGCCCAGCCGGCAACGGCCGACGTGGTGGTGGCCCCGGCGGTGAGCGGCGAGGGGCGGGGCAAGTGCTTTGCCTGCTTCTGCGAGGACGTGACCAGCAAGGACGTCCACCTGAGCATTGAGGAGGGCTATGACTCCATCGAGCTCTCCAAGCGCTACACGACGGTGACGATGGGACCCTGCCAGGGCCGCATGTGCCAGCTGCCGGCGGTCCGGCTCATGGCCCAGGAGACGGGGCTGTCGCTCGGCGACGTGGGCGTGACCACGGCCCGCCCGCCGTGGGTCTCGGTGCCGATGGGCATCCTGGGCGGGCGACCGGTGGAGCCGGCCAAGCGCTCGGCCATCCACGGCCGCCACCGCACGCTCGGCGCCACCGTCAAGTGGGCCGGCGACTGGCGCCGCGCCTACGACTACGGCGATCCGGAGGGTGAGGCCCTGGCCGTCAACCAGGCGGCCGGTCTCATCGACGTGTCCACGCTGGGCAAGCTGATCGTCCGCGGGCCAGACGCCGGCGAGTTCCTGGACCGCCTGTATCCCAACCGCTTCTCCAACCTCAAGCCCGGACGCATCCGCTACGGGGTGATCAGCTCCGATGCCGGGCGGATCGTCGACGACGGCACCATCTGCCGGATCGACGACGAGACGTTCTACGTGACCACCACGTCGAGCGGCGCGGGGGCGGTGGAGGAGTGGTTCTCCTGGTGGCTGGCCGACTGGGGCCAGCGCGTTCATCTCACCGACGTCACCCAGGGGCTGGGTGCGGTCAACCTGGCCGGACCCAAGGCGCGCGAGATCATGAGCGCGGTCTGCGACATCGACTGCTCCAACCAGGCGTTCGCCTACCTGGACGGCAAGCAGGCCAAGATCGCCGGCGTGCCCTGCCTGGTCCTGCGCATCGGCTTCGTGGGCGAGGTCGGCTACGAGATCCACTTCCCGTCGGCCTACGGCGAGCACCTCTGGGACGCGCTCATGGAGGCGGGCCGACCCCACGGACTCCGCCCGTTCGGACTGGAGCCGCAGCGGATCCTGCGCCTGCAGAAGCTGCACATCCTTGTCGGCCAGGACACCGACTCGGAGTCGACGCCGTTCGGCGCGGCCATGCCGTGGATCGTGAAGCTCGACAAGGAGCAGGACTTCATCGGCAAGTGGGCGCTGGCGCACTACGCCGAGGAGACGCCGGCGGCGGCGCTGGTTGGCTTCACCGTGGCCAACGGCGACGTTCCCACCGAGGGCGCCGTGGTCGTCGATGAGGCCGGCACGCCGGCCGGGCAGGTGACCAGCTCCCGTCACTCGCCGGTGCTCGGCCGGACGATCGGCATGGCCTGGGTGCCCCAGGCGCTCGCCCATGACGGCGCCCGGATCACCATCTCCGACGAGGGCCGCCGGCTGAGCGCGGAGATCCAGACCAAACCCTTCTACGACCCGGACGGTGAGGTGCTCCGGTCATGAACCTTGACTTCCTGATCACAGGGCCTGCGGCCGTGGACGGGGCCGTCGCCCACTCGCCCATGGAGGCCCCGGCGCGCGCCGCCGGCGCCGAGTTGGAGGTGCGCGACGGCTGGAGCATCGCCGTCCGCTACGCCGGCGTCGGACCCGAGGCCGAGGCGGCCACCGCCCGCCGCACCGCCGGCTGGGCCGACGTCTCCCATCTCGGCAAGCTGGAGCTCCAGGGCCCGGCTGAGGAACTGGACCGGGTGGCCGGCGAGTGCGGCGCCGAGCTGCGGCTGGGAGAGGCGGCGCGCACCGCCGAGGCCTGGTGGTGCCGGCTGACCACCACCCGCGCGCTGGTCATCTCCGAGACCCGCGCCGCCGACGGGCTGCGCGCCCAGCTGGCCGCGGCGTGTGCCGGCGCTGACCGGGTGACCCTCACCGACGTCACCAGCAACTTCGCGGCCCTGACCCTGGTCGGCCCCCTCGCCCGAGAGGTGTTCGCCCGGTTCTGCGCCCTGGACCTGCGACCGGCGGTGACTCCGGTGCGGGCGCTGCGGCCGGGCTCCATCGGCCGCCAGCCCGGGATCCTCATCTGCGAGGCCGAGGACCGGTACCTGTTCCTGTTCGGCTGGGCCACCGGCGAGTACATGTGGTCGGTGGTCGCCGATGCCGGCGACCACCTGGGCGGCCGCCCCATCGGCATCGACGCCCTGAGCGAGCTGCCCGGGGCGGGTGGGGATGGTTTCCCGGAGGAGGCGCTCAGTGCTTGACATCTTTCGCAAGCGGCGCATGTGGCGCCGGCAGGGAGAGCTGAAGAGCTCATACGACGTGGTCATCGTCGGCGGCGGCTCCCACGGCCTGGCCACGGCGCACTACCTGCGCGACCACGGGATCACCAACGTGGCCATCCTGGAGAAGCGCTACATCGGCTCCGGGGCGGCCGGGCGCAACACCACCATCCTGCGCTCCAACTACAAGACGCCGGAGGGCGCCCGCTTCTACGACGCCAGCGTGAAGCTGTACGAGAACCTGTCGCAGGATCTCAACTTCAACCTGCTGTTCTCCCAGTGCGGCCATCTGACGCTGGCCCACGCCGACCGGGCGATGTTTGTGATGGCCAACCGGGCCGAGGTCAACCGGCTGCAGGGCATCGACAGCCGCCTCATCTACCCGGACGAGATCGCCCGGCTGGCGCCGGCCATGCAGGTGCACAACCCGCACGCCACCTATCCGATCATGGGCGCGCTCTATCACCCACCGGGCGGCATCATCCGCCATGACGCCGTGGTCTGGGGCCTGGCCCGCTCGGCCGACGCCGGGGGCGCCGAGATCCACCAGAACACCGAGGTCCTGGGGATGGAGCGGACCAACGGCCGGATCACCAAGGTCAGGACCAACCGGGGCACCATCAACGCCGGTCAGGTGCTCAACTGCACCGCGGGCTGGAGCACGCTCATCTCCGACATGGCCGGCGTTCCGCTGCCGATCACCACCCACATCCTGCAGGCCTGCGTCACCGAGCCGATGAAGCCGCTGCTGGATGTGGTCATCGTCTCCTCCCAGATGCACGTCTACATCTCCCAGACCGACCGCGGGGAGTTCCTGATGGGGGCCGAGATCGAGCCCTGGACGACGTACCGGATGAAGGGCACGCTCAACTTCCTGCAGGACGTCTGCCGCCATGCCCTGGAGCTGTTTCCCCAGCTGGAGCGGGCCCGGCTGCTGCGCAGCTGGGCCGGCCTGTGTGACCTGAGCCCGGATTACAGCCCCATCCTGGGCAAGACCGAGGTCGACAACTACCATGTCTCGGCCGGGTGGGGGACGTATGGCTTCAAGGCCGCCCCCATCGTGGGTAAGACGTTGGCCGAGCTGGTGGCCACCGGCCGCCAGCCTGACCTCATTGCACCCTTTGCGCTGGAGCGGTTCTACGAGGACAAGCTGGTGTCCGAGCTCGCCGCCGCAGCGGTGAGTCACTAAGCAGACATGGAGGAGACGCAGATGAAGTCAAGCCTCGAGATCGCCCAGGAAGCGGTCCTGCAGCCGATTGAGTCGATCGCCTCAGAGGCCGGGCTGGAACCCGACGAGATCGAGCCGTATGGGCGTTACAAGGCGAAGATCTCGCTGTCGGCGTTCGACCGGCTCAAGGACACCACCGATGGCAAGCTGGTCTGCGTCACCGGCATGACGCCCACCAAGGCCGGGGAGGGCAAGACGACCACCCTGGTGGGTCTCACCCAGGGCCTGGGCGTGATCGGCAAAAACCCGGTGGCCTGTCTGCGCGAGGCCTCGCTGGGCCCGGTCTTCGGGATCAAGGGCGGCGCCGCCGGCGGCGGGCTGACCCAGGTGGTGCCCATGGAGGACCTCAACCTCCACTTCACCGGCGACATCCACGCCATCGGGGCCGCCAACAACCTGCTGGCGGCGATGATCGACGCCTCCATCCTGCACGGCAACCCGCATAAGATCGACGCGCTGCGGGTCGGCTGGCGCCGGGCCCTGGACATGAACGACCGGGCGCTGCGCGATATCGCGGTCGGCCTCGGTGGGCGGGCCAACGGCTACCCCCGGGAGACCGGTTTTGACATCACCGCCGCCTCGGAGGTCATGGCGATCATGGCCGTGGCCCGGGATCTCAAGGATCTGCGCCAGCGGATCGGCAACATCACCGCCGCCTACTCCTATGACGGCGCCAAGGCGATCACCGCCGAGGACCTGGGCGCCGCCGGGGCAATGACCGTCCTGCTCAAGGACGCGCTCAAGCCGAACCTGGTGCAGACGCTGGAGGGTCAGCCGGTGCTCATGCACTGCGGCCCGTTCGCCAACATCGCCCACGGCAACAACTCCCTGGTCGCCGATCTGATCGGCATGAAGATCGGCGACTACGTCGTGACCGAGTCGGGCTTTGGCGCTGACATGGGGATGGAGAAGTTCTTCGACATCGTGTGCCGGTTCGGCAAGCTGACCCCCTCGGCAGCGGTGCTGGTCACCACGGTGCGGGCGATCAAGCACCACGCCGGGCTGGACGACGACCCGCGGGCGGACCGCAGCGCCGCCCTGCACGCTATTGAGACCGGGTTCGGCAACGTGCGCCACCACCTGAACACGATCCGCACGTTTGGCGTCCCGGCGGTGGTGGCGGTCAACCGGCGCCCCGGTGACACCAACGAGGAGTGCGAGCTGGTCAAGCGGCTGGCGTTGGAGGCGGGCGCGTTCGCCGCCGAGGTCAACGAGGGCTTCAGCAAGGGCGGGGCCGGCGCCGCCGACCTGGCCCGGGCCGTGGTGGAGGCCTGCGAGCAGCCGAACACGTTCCATCAGCTCTACCAGGACGACGAGCCGATCCAGGACAAGATCGAGGCCGTGGCCAAGAACGTGTACGGGGCCAAGGACGTCTACTTCTATCCCGAGGCGGAGGCCAAGATCACCCAGTTCACGCGGGAGGGGCTCGGCCACTTCCCGGTGTGCATGGCCAAGACCCACCTGTCGCTGTCCGCCGACCCCACGCTGCTCAACGCCCCGGAGAACTTCACGCTCCCGGTGCGCGACATCCGGGCCTACACCGGAGCCGGGTGGCTGGTCCCGCTGTGCGGCGACATCGTGCAGATGCCGGGTCTGGGCAAGACCCCGGCCGCGCTGAACATCGACATCGACGAGCACGGCCGCACCGTCGGCCTGTTCTAGGGGCACTGAGCCGCCCCGGTGACGGTCCGTCCGGCGCCGCCGGGCGGACTGTGCCGGTGCGGACAACCGCCACTGTTGTCGATCTGACGTTCGTCATGACGAGACCGCATTTGTCCGGACGGCCTGCTGGCATGTGAGCGATGAGCGGCCCGCGCGCCACCGACAGCCTGTCCACGCTCCCCCTGGCCGAACTGCTGGAGCGGGTGGCGGCGCGCACCCCGGCCCCGGGGGGTGGCAGCGCGGCGGCCACCGCCTGCGCCCTGGCGGCGGCGCTGGTGGAGATGGCCGCCGGGTTCGAGACCGGCGCGGACGCCGGTGAGCGGATCGCCGCGGCGGTGCGGCTGCGCGCCCGCGCACTGGACCTGGCCGATCAGGACCTGACGTCGTACCAGCCGGTGCTGGAGGCCCTGCGCCGTCCGGCCGACGACACCGAGCGGCCGGCCCGGCTGGCGGCGGCGCTGAGTGCGGCGGCGGCAGTGCCGTTCGGCATTGCCCAGGCCGCCGGCGAGGTGGCGGCGCTGGCGCGGGCCGAGACCGACGCCAGTGGCCCGCATCTGCTCGGCGATAGCGCCACGGCGGCCGTGCTGGCGGCGGCCGCCTGCCGCGCGGCGGCGCTGCTGGTGGAGCTCAATCTGCACGGGACCGCAGACCCGCGGCTGGCGGAGGCCGAAGGCCTGGTCAAGGCCGCGGGAGTTGACAGTCAACATGCGGTGCACAAAGCGTGTGAGAAATGACGCGAGTGGGTAGCCGCGGGAAAGAAACGGAGGTCCGATGCGGAACTTGACCAACCCGCTCTCAAGCCGTCCCTCAGCCGGTCACCGGCCGCAGACCGACCGGCGCCGTGAGGCCGAGAAGCAGGCGAATGAGTCCAAGCCGAAGCCGAAGCGGTGTCTCAACGAGGCCGCGCACAAGCTGGGCCGCTAGCGGCACCGCGCAACGATTTGCCACGCCCCTTTGCCGGGGGAAATACGATTCCTCGCAGCCTGACGTCAGGTTGAGGAGTCGTCGAGATATCACCCAGAGGATCACCACAGGATCAGAGCGCCGCGCCGGCGCTGACCGCTGACGCGGTCGAGAGCACGTCAGCGGGCCGCCAGTCGCTGGTCGACGGCGCCGAGCAGGCGCTGCGCAACTGGCTGGCGCCCGGGCGGTACCGCCCGGGAGACCGGCTGCCGCCGGAGAACGAGGTGGCGGCCATGCTGGGCGTGTCCCGTGGCACGCTGCGCAGTGCGCTGCAGCGACTGGAGGACAGCGGGGAGATCATCCGCCGCCAGGGAAGCGGCACGTTCGTCGGCCGTATGGCGATCCCCACCGCCTTCGGCGAGCGGCTGGAACGGCTGGAGCCCTACTCGTCGGTGGCGGAGCGCCGCGGGCTGAAGCTCTCCTGCGTCGATCTCAAGATCGAGCATCGGGCCGTGGGCGGCGAGGCCGGGGAGGCGCTCGGGCTGGCCCCGACCGAGCAGGCCACCGCGGTCTGGCGCACGCTGCTGGCCGGCGGATCGCCGGTCGCGGTCATGTTCGACGTCGTGCATCCGGACATCGAGCTCGACGTCGACGCGCTCCGGGTGGCGCTGGGCCGCGGGGAGATGGTGCTGGACACGCTGATCGAGATCGGCGTCCCGGTCACCTACGCGCGCACGCGCGTCATGCCCGCCCTGCTGAGCGCACGTGAACGGGTGGGCAAGGTGCTGGGAGTCAGCGGGACGACCGCGGGGCTGGAGTTGGAGGAGCTGATCTTCGCCGGACGCGACGAGCGTGTCGCCTACTCCCGGGACCTGTTCGCCCCCGGGGGGATCGAGGTCATGGTCATGCGCTCCCTGGAGGCGCCCTCGCCGGTGCCGATCGCCGGCCGCCGCGCCGCCAAGGAGGGGCGCTCCGCGGGGTCCAACGGGCGCGCCCCCGGGCGCCCCCGGCAGGCCGGCTCCCGCGCGGGGCAGTAACCACCGATGCCTCCTGCCTCGTCGCGCCGCGCGGTCGGCTCGGTGGCCCGAGCGGTTCAGGTGCTCGATGTGCTGGCTGCCTCCGACGCCGGGCTGGGCGTCAACGAGGTGGCCCGCCGGCTCGGCGTCAACGCCAGCACCGCATCGCGGCTGCTCGCCACCCTTCAGGAGGCGGGGCTGGTGGAGCGCACCGACGCCGGGCCCTACCGCCTGGGGCTCAAGCTCGTCGCGCTGTCGGACCGTGTGCTGGCTCAGCTCGACGTCCGCCAGCTGGCCCGGCCACTGCTGGCGCGCCTGGTGGACCAGACGGGCGAGACGGCGACCGTGTCGCTGCCGGGCGAGGGCGAGGCGGTGACCGTCGACTTTGTGCCGTCGCCCGCCAGCGTCGTCAGCATGGCGCGCGTGGGACGGCCGAGCATCCCGCACGCCACCGCGGTCGGCAAGGTCATGCTGGCCTTCGGCGAGGGGCGCGGTGTCTCCGAGGACGTGCCGCTGGCCGCCCTCACCGAGCGGACGATCACCGACCCGGGCGCGCTCGCCCGCGAGCTGGCCGCCATCCGGGAGCGCGGCGTCGCCGAGGCGGTCGGCGAGCGCGAGCCTGACCTGACGGCGGTGGCCGCGCCCGTATTCGGCCGCGACGGCCGGCTGGCCGCGATCCTGGGGATCCAGGGACCGATCACGCGCCTGCCCGCGGCGGCCCGCCGCGCGCTGCGCGAGCCCCTGCGGGCGGCCGCCGCCGAGCTGGGCCGGTCGCTCGGCGGCGCCTAGCGATCCGCGGTCAGCTCCAGGGATACGGGCTGTGCGACACCGGGTGCAGGTCCCCGGTGGCGAACCGCTCGTAGCGGAACGGGTGCAGCAGCGAGGAATGCTCGCCCTCCAGGATCCGGGCGATCTCCTGGCCGACGGCGATCATCTTGTAGCCGTGGTTGGAGTCGGCCGCCACGAACACGTTGGGGCGCATGTAGTCGAACACCGGGAAGTTGTCGACGGTGAACGCGCCCACCCCGCCGGAGCGGACGTGGCGGAAGTACTGACGGGCACCCTCGAAGCGCTTCAGGCAGTGCGACAGCGAGGCCGGCCACATGTCGATGAAGCCCGGGTCGACGGTGCCGGTCGGGTAGGGGTCGACCTCGAACTCGGTTCCGACCGTAAGTGGCTGGGCGCCGCCCTGGATGCTGTCGCGGTCGGGCTTGAAGTAGACGCCCCAGGCCTGATCGGTGATCAGGCGGCCCGCGTCGTCGTACAGCGGCTGGTCCGAGTCGACGTGGAGCACCGGTGAGGTGCGCCCGTCGTTGGTGGTGAAGCCGGCGGGGTCGATCTCGACCTCGCCCTCCTGCAGATACCAGTACGTCCACATCGGCAGGTTCTCGGCGACGGTGCCGTCAGGCCGGCGGACGTCGAGGTGGTCCGCCAGTCCGAGCATCGACCAGAGCGACGCGATCCAGGGCCCGACGGCGACCACGACCCGGTCCACCGCGATCGTGCCCCTGTCGGTGTGCACCGCCGTCGCCGCGCCGGACTGGTCGAAATCGAAGCCGGTGACCTCGACGCCGGGCAGGATCTCGGCGCCGGCGCCCCGGGCGAGGTCGGCCAGCCCGAACATCGACTCGCGGTTGAAGGCATAGCCGCCGGCCCGCTCGTGGAGGCAGACCGTCAGCCCGGGGGCCCGCCAGTCCGTGTACAGCGAGCGCATGTGCTCGGCCACCTCATGCTCGCCGACGTACAGCTCGGAGGGATAGCCGATCCGCTGCTGGCGCTCATGCACGGCAACCAGGTCCTCCTTCTGCGAGTCCGGGCCGAGCGCGATGTACCCGCTGGGGTGGTAGTGGAGCGTCTCCGGTTCGGACTCCCAGACCTCGACGCAGGCCGCCATGAGCTCCTGCATCGCCGGCTGGAAGTAGTTGTTGCGAATGACGCCACAGGCGATTCCCGAGGCCCCGGCGGCGACGCTCGTCTTGTCCACCACCAGCACCTCCTCGCCGCGTTTGGCGAGGTGCCAGGCGGTGGACAGGCCATGCACCCCGGCTCCGATGACCAGGGTGGGGGTGGAGGTGGGAAGGCGGTCGGCCACGATGGTCTCCTCAGACTGTTGCGCTATGCGCAATGCAATTGGTGAAAAGGCAACGGTAGAAGGTTAGCTCGCGCGCGCCGGGGGGTCAACCGCGGCCTTGCGGTCGGCCACGGCGCTTGGTATAAACGCGGCGTGTACCAATTTGTCCAGTCCGGCCGGGGGGTTGGGATCCCTGGTCAGGGGCTGGCGGGCCTCAGACCGATATTCAGGGTGCGCCACCGCAGGCCGTGCCGGGCGTGAGAGGGTAGGCGTCAGGAAGGGATCGCCGCGCCACGCGGCATGAGAGGAGAGGACATGGCGGTAGACGAGAA
The DNA here is from genome assembly GCA_963753235.1 of uncultured Solirubrobacteraceae bacterium. GTDB lineage: Bacteria > Actinomycetota > Thermoleophilia > Solirubrobacterales > Solirubrobacteraceae > Palsa-465. The sequence continues at coordinate 375,899 of CAVWBJ010000006.1, forward strand.
GACTCTGGTCGAGGAGAGCGAGCACGTCTCGCCGGCGACGCTGTTCGGCGGCAACGTGGACACCGTCCTCGCCACCCCGCGAATCACGCCCGCGCCGGCGACGCTGGAGGAGGCACGCAACGCCCCCGGCCGCCGCGAGAAGATCCAGGAGCTGACCAACCGGATCGAATCCGAGGGGATCAAGTACATCTTCTTCCAGCAGGTGTCCGTGACCGGGCGGGTCATGGGCAAGGGCGTCGTCTCCACGTTCTTCTCGCAGGTCGCCGAGAAGGGCTATCAGCTCGTCTATGGCGCCACCGCCAACCTGTTCACCGATCGCTACGGCAACTACATCGGCTTCGGGCCCGAGGAGTCAGAGCTCGCCGCCGTCGCCGACCTCGACACGTTCGCCGTCCTGCCCTGGGATCCGCGCGTCGCCCGCGTCTACTGCGACTGCTACGACACCGAGACCGGTGAGCTGCTCGACGCCGACCCGCGCCAGAACCTGAAGAAGATCGCGCACGAGTTCGAGACCGAGCTCGGCTACCAGTTCCTGATCGGGATTGAGCCGGAGATGATGTGGCTGCGCAAGCCGCAGGACGGGGAGATGCCCCAAGGGGTCACCAAGCCGTACTGCTACCACATCCACCAGTTCGAGGAGCTCAGGCCGGTCCTGCTCGACGTGGTCGACTACGGGCAGAAGCTGGGGCTCGATATGAGCTACGGCGACCACGAGGACGCGCCCGGGCAGCTGGAGCTCAACTTCCGCTTCGACCGGCCCGTGCGCACCGCCGACAACATCACCACCTACCGCCAGGTGTGCGCCGCGGTCGGCCGCAAGCATGATCTGCTGCCGTCGTTCATGCCCAAGCCGTTCACCGGTGTGTCGGCCAACGGCCACCATCACCACTTCACGCTCATCGACGACCAGGGCCACAACGTCTTTCACGACCCGGACGGTCCGGCCCAGCTATCGCAGTTCGCCCGCCACTTCCTGGGCGGCATGCTGGAGCACTTCCCGGCGCTCATGTGCGTCGGCAACCCCACCGTCAACTCGTACTGCCGGATGTGGGACACCGGGTTCTGGGCCCCGATCTACAAGAACTGGGGCTGGCAGAACCGGACGACCACGGTCCGGGTGGCGAGCGGTGGGCGATTCGAGTACCGCGGCGTCGATTCCTCCTGCAACCCGTACCTGACCGTGGCGACGCTGCTGCGGGCCGGGCTGGACGGCGTGCGCCGCGAGGTCGACCCCGGGCCCCCGCAGCAGGGCAACACCTATGACCTGCTCCGGGAGGGCCAGAAGATCGAGAAGGTCCCGGACAGCCTGGGGGCCGCGCTCGACGCCCTGGCCAAGGACGACGTGGTCAAGTCCGCCATGCCCGGCCGGCTCTACAAGGTGTTCAACCACTACAAGCGCGACGAGTGGGAGCGGTACCTGGCCGCAGTCACCGACTGGGAGCGCGATGAGTACCTGGAGGTGCTGCCGTAGTGTGCGGGATCGCCGGCATCATCTACAAGAACGGCAACGGTGCCCATCGCATCGGCCGCGACCTGACGAGCATGTTGCAGTCGATGAAGCACCGGGGGCCGGACTCGACCGGATACGCGCTGTATCACGCTCCGAGTCAGGATCTGATCCTGCGGGTCAAGTTGGCCGATTCCACCACGCCTCGCGATCTCGACTTCATGCAGGACGTCCACCGTCGCCGGCGGGAGGTGCACGCTCGGGTGAAGGCCGCCGGCGCCCAGGTGCTGAACACCGAGGACATCAACGACTACACGGTCAGCGCCACCCTGCACTACAGCGGCGACCTCAAGCACCTGGCCGACTACGTTGAATCGGTTCCCCACACCGAGGTGCTGTCGCTGGGCCACTCGCTGGAGATCGTGAAGGATCTCGGCGACGCCCGGACGGTGGCCGGCCAGTACCAGCTCCAGGACTACTTCGGCTCACACGGGATCGGTCATGTGCGGATGGCGACCGAGTCCGATGTGGACATCGCCAACGCTCATCCCTACTGGGCGTATCCCTTCTCCGATGTGGCCGTCGTCCACAACGGCCAGCTGACCAACTATCACCAGTGGCGCCGGCGGCTCGAATCCCATGGCCACCGGTTCGCGTCGATGTGTGACTCGGAGATCATCGCCGTCTACCTCGCCGACCGGATGGCCAACGGAGATTCGCTGGAGGACGCGATGCACCGGAGCCTCGAGGACCTCGACGGGGTGTTCACGTACATCTGCGTGTCCGAGGACGCGCTCGGTGTGGCCAAGGACGAGCTCGCCGCCAAGCCACTGGTCCTCTACGAGGGCGACGACATGGTCGCCCTGGCGTCGGAGGAGATGGCGATCCGCGCCGTGATCGACCGCGAGATCGAGACCTATGACCCCTATGAGAGCACGGTGATGGTATGGACACGGTGACCCCGGGCCAGACCGAGGAGCCCCGGTTCGACGCACGCGGGCTCGTCGAGCTCGATGCTCGCGTACCGCGGGTCTCCGAGATCGACGGCGCCACCGCGACGTTCGACGCGCGGGACCTGACCACGCGCCGGATCAACCTCGAGCTGCGCTGGCTGCTCTACGAGCAGGGCGTGAGCACGGTGACCGTTCGCAACCCGGCGGCGCGGCACTCGCTCGGCGTCGGCCTGCTGACTCGGTGCAAGCTCAACTTCGAGGGCAGCCTGGGCTACTTCGCGCTCGGGATGATCGACGGTCCTGAGGTCCACATCGCCGGCCGGGTGGGCTGGTCGGCGTGCGAGAACATGATGTCCGGCGTCGTCGTGATCGACTCCAACGCCGGGTCGCTGACCGGCGCCGCGATCCGCGGCGGCGACCTCGTGGTCAAGGGCCAGGTGGGCGCCCGCACGGGAATCGACCAGAAGGGCGGCACCATCATCGTGCTGGGCAGCTCGGGCTCGATGACCGGCTTCATGATGCAGCGCGGCCGCCAGATCATCTGCGGCGACGTCGGCCCCGGCCTGGGCGACTCCATGTACGACGGGGTGATCTACGTGGGTGGCAAGGTCAAATCGCTCGGAATCGACTGCGTTGAGGGCGAGTGGACCGACGCCGATACCGAGCTGGTCGAGCGCAAGTTCCGCATCTACGGACTCGGCTCACCGCCTCAGCTGCGGAAGTTCGTGTGCGGCAAGAAGCTTTACAACTACGACACGCTCGAGCCATCTGAGCGCAAGCTCGTGCTCTAACGACAAGGGAGCCCACCGACCCATGGCTGACGAAAACGCACCCTCCCCCCACAACCGGCTCGGGCACAGCCGCATCTTCACCCCCGAGGTGATCGATGACATCCATGTCAAGTCCGAGCTCGGGCGCTACCGGATGCGCGGCTTCTCGATGTTCAAGAAGATCCCGCACTGGGACGAGCTGATGTTCATGCCGGGTACGCTGACGCGCTTCGTGATCGAGGGCTACCGCGAGAAGTGCCTGACCAAGACCGTGTTGGGCGCGCGCTTTGCGTCCAAGCCGATGGTGCTCGACATCCCGGTCTACATCACCGGCATGTCGTTCGGCGCGCTGTCGCTGGAGGCCAAGATGGCGCTCGCCAAGGGCGCCTCCATGGCCGGCACGGCCACCTGCTCCGGCGAGGGCGGGATGATCCCGCCTGAGCGCGATCTGTCGACGAAGTGGTACTACCAGGTGATCCAGAGCCGCTACGGCTTCAACCCCCACCACCTGATGCTCGCCGACGGAGTCGAGTTCTTCATCGGCCAGGGGTGCAAGGTCGGCCTGGGCGGGCACCTGATGGGCCAGAAGGTGACCGAGCAGGTGGCCGAGATGCGCTCGCTGCCGGCCGGCATCGACCAGCGCTCGCCGGCCCGCCACCCGGACTGGCTGGGTCCTGACGACCTGTCGCTCAAGATCCAGGAGGTCCGCGAGGCGACCAACTACGAGGTCCCCATCCAGCTCAAGCTGGGCGCCGCGCGCGTGTATGACGACGTCCGGATGGCGGCCAAGTGCGGTCCGGACATCATCTACCTCGACGGCGCCGAGGGTGGCACCGGCGCCGGGCCGCACACGGCAACCGAGGAGACCGGGATCCCGCTGATGGCGGCGATCCCGGAGGCGCGCCGCGCGCTCGTCGACGTGGGTCTCGAGGATGAGATCGACCTGGTGGTGGCGGGCGGGATCCGCAACGGCGGCGATGTCGCCAAGTGCCTGGCGCTGGGAGCCGACGCGATCGCGATCGGCCACTCGGCGCTGATGGCGCTCAACTGCAACAAGGAGATTCCGGGCGTCACCGACTACGAGGGCACCGTCGGAGTCCCCGCCGGGTCCTGTTACCACTGTCACACCGGCCGCTGCCCGGTCGGAGTGGCCACCCAGGATCCGGAGTTGCGCAAGCGCCTGGTCGTCGACGAGGCCGCCCACCGCGTGTACAACTTCCTGCACACGTTGACGCTGGAGTGCCAGATGCTGGCGCGGGCGTGCGGCAAGACCGACGTGCACAACCTGGAGCCGGAGGACCTGTGCGCGCTGACGGTCGAGGCCGCGGCGATGGCCCGCGTCCCCCTGGCCGGCACGGAGTACATCCCCGGTGTGTCCGAGGAGCGGACGCTGGCCCGGATTGAGCGGCTGCTGGAGCGCAACATCGAGAACCCGATCGACTACCTGACGCCTGACCAGGCGAGCGTCGGCCAGGGGGTGACGGAATGAGCGAGGTTCGACACATCTCCGTCGAGCCCCAGAAGATGGTGGCGATCGACGCCGAGTACCTCTCCGGCAAGCGCTTCCCCTACCAGGAGGACATCAGCCTGGTCGAGGACATCGACCTGGTCGCCGCCACTCCGGGAGAGGACATCAACTGGCTCGAGGACATCACCCTGCTCGAGGAGGAGGGCGTCCCCGCGGTCTTCGACCGTTACTCGAACTCATTCATCAAGATCTACTTCGACGTGCCCTCGGGCCGTGAGGACGAGATCGCGCGCAAGGTGCTGATCAAACATCTGCAGGAGGGCAACTCCTACGGGATTCAGCTGAAGAGCACCCACTGCAAGTTCCCGCAGCCTGAGCTCGGGCCCTGGGTCACCGACTCACCGACCGTCGGCACCGACTACAAGCCGTCGGTGTTGGAGGGCTGGGAGGCGCCGGCCCACTAGGCCCGGCGGCCGCCCGCCGTCAACCCTCGGCGTCGATCTCGGCGAGCAGCTCCTCGCCGGAGATCACGGAGTCGGCAAAGTGGTCGTGCATCCAGGCCAGGTGCTCCAAGCGGCTGGCGACGATGCGCTGGAAGTCCCAGTTGGGGATGTGCTGCTGATGGACATGCTCGGACATCAGCGCCGGATCGATCTCGTAGACGTGTTCAAAACGACTGACGACGCCCTCGGTGACCGGCTCGGCCACGGGCGGCTTCTCCGCTGAGAGTCTGAAACCAAGCATCGTTCACGCGTCCTCGTAGGCCTGGTCGAGCAGGTATTTGCCGGGGTTCATGACGTTGTTCGGATCCAGCGCGCGCTTGATCGTCTTCATCACCTCGAAGCCGCCGCCGAGCTCGGCCGGAACGAGGTCCACCTCTCCCGCGCGGCAGGATCCGTGACAGGCCGTGATCGAGCCGCCGTGCTCGATCGAGACGCGGGCCAGCTCGCGCTTGGCGTCGACCCACGCGGCCCAGCTGGGCTCGTCCCACTTCATCTCCCAGATGCCGATGTCGATCTCGGCCAGGTAGTCGCCCCACGGTTTGAAGGCGCCGTTGGTGTAGGCGAACATGCCCCAGTCATCGAACATGTCAAAGCGGTCGCACAGGTCACTGGCGATCGCATGCCATTTCTCTCGGACGGCCGGCAGCTCCGGGTAGGGGATGGCTGCGTCCTCGCAGTGCCAGCTCATCAGCGCCACCTGTCCATCGCGTGTCCGCCCGTGCTGCGGCGTGGCGTAGCGATCATGGCGAGAGGCCCAGTCGCCCTGGGAGATCTCATCGCCGAGGTACTTGCCGCCTGCGGCCTGGCCCATCCGCAGCAGGCGCTTGGCGCCCACCCTGACCTCATCGGCATGGCCGTAGGCGGCGCAGGCGATCACGCCACGCACCGATCGTGGCTGCGGGATGTAGGCCTCATCGTCGCGCCGCAGGTACTCGAGCTTCCACTCATCGAACAGCACCACGCCGGCCAGTGTCGACACCCCGCTGCGGGCGAGGTCGCCCATGGCCCGCCAGGCGTCGAGGTAATGATCGAAGGCGAGGAACATCGAGAACTCGGCCTCGGGTCGGGGGACGAGTTCGAGCGTCGCCTCGGTGACGATCCCCAGGGTGCCCTGATGACCCATGAACAGGTGCTTGAGCTGGTAGCCGCTCGAGGATTTGCGCACCTTGGGGCCGCCGCCGTCTCCGACGCGGATCAGCTCTCCGTTCGGCAGCACGATCTCGAACGAGATCACCAGGTCACGCGTGTGGCCATAGCGGCCGCCGATCAGCGACCAGCCGCTGGTTCCGATCCTTCCGCCCACCAGCGAGCATGGGTACGAGGCCGGGTCGTCCGGATAGATGTAGCCGTGCTTGCGCAGCTCCTCGTTGAGCTTGAGCATGTTGATACCGGGGCCGACCGTCACGGTGCGGTTCTGGTGGTCGATCTCGTGGATCTGGTTCATCAGCTTGATATCGACGACGATCCCGTGACGGAGCGGCACCGCCCCATCGGTCAGCCCGGTGGCTCCGGCCCGGGGCACGACCGGAATCCCGTGGCGGTTGGCCAGCTTGACCACCTCGGAGACCTGCTCGGCCGATGTGGGCAGCACCACCGCGCTGGGAATGTGGTCCTCCCATTTGTGGGCGGGAAACGGCGCCGGCACGCGGGCGCGGTTGAACAGCGCGGAGCGACCGGTGAAGACGTGGTCCGGCCCGCAGATCGCGGCCAGCTCCTCGACGACGCCGTCGACCAGTGCGATCGCCATCTCACACCTCGAATCCGGCCGCCTCGGCCACGAGCTCAAAGATGTCGAACACCTCGACCCCCTGTTGGTCGCCCTGTTCGGTGAGGGGCCGTTCCGACCACGGGCAGGCGGACACGAGCGTGTCCACCCCGTCGAGCTCCTTGGCCTTGGCGATGCGGCGCCGGCTGATCTCGGCCGTGAGCTCCGGCTTCTCCACCCACAGATTCGAGCCGGCGCCGGAGCAGTAGGACCACTGCGTGACCCGGTCCACGTCGATGAACGTCAGCCCGGGGATCGCTCGCAGGATCTCCCGCGGCGACTGCCACACGCCCAGTCGCTTGCTCAACCGGCACGGGTCGTGGTACGTGACCGTCCGCTCGATGGGGGTCGTCAGCGTCAGTTTGCCATCCCTGATCTGCTCGGCGATGAGGTCGACCGCGAGGACGACCTCAAACTCGTCGAAGTTCGGATCAAGCGCCGGGTAGTGCTCGATGATCGTGATGTAGTCGTGGGGGTCGAGGCAGACGATGCGCCTCGTGCCGGTCTTGCGCCAGTCCAGGATGTTGTGCTCGGCCATCTTGTGCGCGATCTCCACGTAGCCGGTCTCCCACATGGGGCCGCCGCAGCACCACTGCTGATCCATCAGCCCAAACTCTACGCCGGCCGCCTGCAGAAGTTGCGCTACCGAGCGCGGCACCGACGGGCGCTTGAACGCCGCCTCACAGTCGGCGAACAGGACGGTCTCGCCACCGGTCGGGATGTCCAGGCCGGTCGCCCAGGCGCGTACCTTGGCGCCGGACGTCTCCTTCGTCCAGCCCAGCACCGGCTCGTTGCCCCACTGATCGGTGCGCTCGGCCCAGCGCTTCCAGTTCTTCTGGTGGATCCCCCGCTGCACGGCCAGGGCGCGCATCGCCTTGACCACGTCGATCGTCCGCTGGCGAAAACGATAGAAGTCGCCGGTGAACAGCGTGTTGGGACAGCGCAGCTCGCACGCCCCGCACATCGTGCAGTGGGTGTAGTCGTCGGCGACGTCCTCGATCGATAGATGCCCCTTCTCCATCGCCACGACGTTGGCGTGGAACGCTGTCGGTGTGTGGCGCTCGTCGCGCGTGACCTGCATGACCGGGCACACCTCTCGGCAGAACTTGTGCCCTGAGCTGAAGCAGTTGTAGGCAACGTCGCGCCACTGCTCAAGAAACTCCTCCGGAAGGCCATTCGATGCCGCGTCCGAGGCAGTTGTCTCAGCCATCTCTATCCCCTCTCCTGAGGCCCGCGTCGAGTATGTCCGATCATAAGGGAAGGCGGGTCTGGGTCAAGCATCGCCCTGGGCGATGTACGCACCCAGCGGGTGGGCGCGGTAGCGCGGTCGCGGCAGCTTCTCCATCGTGACGAATCCCGGAGGGGCATTGATCACGTCCGGGATCCGATTGACGAGCTGCGTCACCGTCGTCATGCCCGTGGGCACCGCCGGATTTGACAGGTGCAGTTCGGGCTCACCCGTGACTGTCCAGTCGTTGACGTCGGTCTCGCCCTCGCGGTACACCCGGCCGGTCATCTCGAAGGTGAGCGTCATGCCCTCATTGGTGCGGACCGTGTCGACGTCGGTGAAGCCGATCACCTTGCCGGCGTCGACCGTGACTCCGAGCGCCGTGGAGAGGACCGGTTGCTGGGCGACCTCGGGCCGGGTCGTGGTCGTCGCCTCGGCCACGGTCACGCCCAGATCTTCGACGATCGCCCCCAGCGTGTTCCTGCCGAAGCTCGGTGGGCGCGCCGTCTCCTTCAGCCATGTGTCGAAGTCCTCGACGGTCGTGTCGACGCGCTGGTCGCGCACCACCTCAGGGCCGAAGTCGTCGACGTTCCAGCTGGCCTGGCCGGTCACGCTCTCGATCCGGTGGGCGGTCGCCAGCACCATGTTGACCAGGTTGACCCAGTAGACGTCCTGGTGGCCGGTGCCGGTGATCGTCACGCCGGTCTGCCGGGCGAGGTGGTCGAGCTCGGCGGTCTGCATCGGCGAGGTGTTCCACGGATACAGCGCCTCCTCGGAGATGGTGATGGCGTTGACGCCGTGTTTGGCGCAGCGGTGAAGGTGCTCATACATGTCGGTCATGTAGCTGGCGATCGCGATCACGGCGATGTCCGCCTGCCGGGTGGACAGGACGCGCTCCGGGTCGTCCTCCACCAGCACGCCGGTGTGGAACCCCAGCTCGGCGACATCACCGAGGTCCCGGCCGACCTTCTGCGGGCTGCGGGCGAGCGCGCCGACGATGTCGACGCCCTTTTCCAGCATCAGCCGGGTGGCCACCGAATTCATCGCTCCGACCCCGTACACGATTGCCTTGATCCGCCGCATCGTTCTCCCTCCGTCGAGCAGACGGCGCCTCCGCCGGGCGCCGGGCGCAGCATAACGCCCCGCGGGCGCCCGCCGGGCTCGATCTTCCACGACCTCCAGCCAGGAAAAACCCCCGCGGATCGCCGAGATGGGCAACAATCGACAGACCGGGCACCAGCACCACAGGAGGGACCAATGATGGCGAAGAGAAACGGCCTGCGGTTCAGCTACTGCATGCTGCCTGACTACCCGCTGGCCGACTCGATCGAGATGATCAAGGTCGCCGACGAGTTGGGCTACTACGCGTGTTACTCGGTGGACGAGACCTGGCACAAGGATCTGTGGTGCCTGTTCTCGGCCGCGGCCGACAAGACGAGCAACATTCGCTTTGGGCCCAACGTGACCCACGTGTTCCTGCGCGAGCCGACGTTGATCTGTCAGCAGCTGGCGACGCTCGATGAGCTGAGCGGCGGCCGGGCAGAAGCCGTGGTGTCGACGGGCAACTTCGTGATGATGGACCAGTACCACCTGGACTGGGCCAAGCGCAAGCCGCTGTCGCGCCTGCGCGAGGCGATGCACGTGATGCGCACGTTCCTCGACGACGGCAAGATCGACTTCGAGGGCGACTTCTTCCAGTACACCGGGCTGTTCACGGCGGCCCGCCCGGTGCAGGAGCGCATCCCGCTGCTGATGGGCGGGATGAAGGGTCCGCGCTCGTTCGAGGTCGCCGGCGAGATCTCTGATGGGCTGCACCACGCGCTCTCCTACTCGCGCCCGGCCTATGACTACGTCGTCGACCACGTCAAGGTCGGCGCCGAGCGGGCCGGCCGGGATTGGGAGGACCTTGACCTCGGCGCCTGGGTCGTGTCGGTCGTGTCCGAGGACTCGGCTGCCGCGAAGCGCGCCGCCCGGATCCTGGTGGCGTTCTACATCCCCTCGATGCCGGCCGAGCAACTCGCCCGCCACGGCATCGACCAGGCGGAGCTCCAGCCGATCTTCGACGCGTTCGCCGCCGGGGACGTGGCCAAGGCGATCAACATGTTCAGCCCTGAGATGGCCGAGAAGCTGTCGGTCGCCGGCACCCCCGAGGAATGCGCCGAGCAGATCCACCGCGACATCGTGCCGGCCGGCATCAACCACATCATCCTGGCGCTGGCCGACTCGCACCTGGTCGAGTTCTTCTCCGGTCAGTCAGTTCAGGGCGTGCCGTCCATCCCGGATCAGTTGCGCCTGGCGGCCGAGCGGATCTTCCCTGCGCTCGTATGAGCTACCTCGACTCGCTGTTCGGCCTGGAGGGCTCCACAGCGGTCGTCACCGGCGGGACGAGCGGCATGGGGGCGGCCAGCGCGCGGGCGCTGGCCCGCGCCGGCGCCCGGGTGATCGTGAGCGGCCGGGACGGGGCCCGCGGTGAGCAGGTGGTGTCCGAGATCTCAGGCGCCGGCGGCCGCGCCGCGCTGGAGCTGGCCGACGTGTCGGACGGCGAGGCCGTGGCCGCACTGGCCGACCGGGTGCTGGGGCGCCACGGGCCGGTCGACATCCTGGTCAACGCCGCGGGCGTGTTCGCCCGCGGCGATGCCGTCGACCTGACGGTGGCCGAGTGGGAGTCGCTGTGGCGGACGAACGTCACCAGCACCTATCTGCTGTGTCAGCGGTTCGGGCGGCCGATGATCGAGCGGGGGAGAGGCAAGATCGTCAACTTCTCCTCCACCGACGGCTTCCTTGGCGTGCCGGAGCAGCTGGCCTACAACGTGAGCAAGGGGGCGATCGTGCAGCTGACCCGCACGCTGGGAGCGGAGTGGATCAAGCACGGGGTCAACGTGAACGCGGTGGCTCCCTGTGACTTCGCCACCCCGATGATCGAGCCGTTCCTCGACCAGCCGGAATACCGGGACTGGATCACCGAGGCGATCCCGGCGGGGCGGGTGGGACAGCCGGATGAGATCGCCGGCGCGGTCCTGTTCCTGGCGTCGCGCGCGTCGGACATGGTCGTGGGTCACAATTTGCTGGTCGACGGCGGCCGGACCGTGATCTGAGCGGCCCGCGGCCGTATACTTTCGGCGATGGCGCAGTCACAGGCCGAGCTCCCTCGTTCGGTCCGTAAGGGACCTCCGATCACCGTCAGCTGTGAGTGCGGCCGGCGCCGTGACCTGCAGTACGGTGAGCGCTGGAAGTGCGAGGGGTGTGGGCGCCGGTACGACACGAACAAGATCCCGGTGGAGGAGTACGCGGTGATCCGCCGGACACAGGTGCGCTACCGGCTGTTCCCGCTGATCTCGTGCCTGCTGCTGCTGGCGGCCGTGATCGGGTTCTGGATCGCGGGCCGGGCGTTCACGGCGGTGATTGCCGTGGTGTTCCTGGTCGCGTCCTACGGCGTGTTCGGACGTCCCTTCTTCCGGTCCCGGTACCGGCGCGCGCTGAGCAAGGGCCTCCCTACCTGGGAGATCAAGGCGGACTAGCCCGCCGGACGGTCACCTCGATCCCGTGCACGGTGGTGCTTGCCCCCATGTCGCTGGGGATCCCGGGGTTCAGGACGTTGACGTTGGCGTGCTGGGGCGCGCGCTTGGGCCAGTGGCCCTTGGGTGAGTAGACCACCCCGCGGGGCAGGTCTTCCGAGATGGTCACCCGGAGGGTGAGCGTGCCGACGTCGCTCTCCAGCACCGCCTCGTCGTCCTCGGCCAGGCCGTGCTCGGCGGCGTCCTGCGGATGGAGGGCAACCGCGGCCGTCCCCACCCGGCGGGCGATCTTGGGATCGTTGGCGAAGCTGTCGTTCAGGATCCAGGGCGACGCGGGGCTGAGCAGTCGCAACCGCCCGCCGGCGGGCCGAGGATCGGCGAACGGGGCCGGCAGCCGCGGCTGGCCGTCGGCCTCCGCCCGCGCCGAGGCGATCTCGATGCGCCCGCTCGGCGTTGGGAACTGCCGGTCGGCGAACTGCACGCGGGGCTCGTCGCCCAGCCAGACGGTGCCCCGGCACGCCAGCTCGGCGAAGTCGAAGCCGAGGTCGGCGCGCCGCAGCACCTCGGCGATCACCTCGTCGTCGCTCTCGTGCAGCTCAGGCTCGTCGTAGCCCATGGCGGTGGCCAGCCGGCGGAAGATCTCGGTGTTGGGGAGCGAGCTGCCCAGCGGCTCCGTGGCCTTGACCTGCGCCGACAGGCTGTGATGGAAGTAGGAGGCGACGATGTCGTCGGACTCCAGGAAGCTGGCGGCCGGCAGCACAAAGTCGGCCAGGTCGGCGGTGTCCGTGGCGAACAGGTCGATCACCACCGTGAACAGGTCCTCGCGGCTGAGCGCTCGCCGCAGCCGCGTCTGGTCCGGGTTGGACGCGGCGATGTTGATGTTCCAGCAGAACAACGCCCGCGCCCGGTCGTGATCCTCCAGGCGCTGGGCCAGGTCCATATGGCTGATCGGCGCCGGCGCGGCCTCGGCGAGCTCGGCCGCCGCCAGGTAGCCCTCGTCGATCCGCCGGTTGTCGGTTCCGTTGAGATACAGCAACCCGGTGCCGGGCCTGCCCAGGTTGCCGGTCACCGCGGGCAGGAGCGCGACGGCTCGAACCGCGTTTCCTCCGCGCGGCTGGCGCTGGAAGCCCTGGCCGATCCACAGCAGCGACGGGCCCGTCGCGTACAGCCGGGCGGCCTCCTCGATCAGCTGGGCGGGCACGCCGGTCACGCGCTCGCCCCAAGCCGGCGTGCATTCGGCCAGCGCGGGCTCGAGCTCGTCGAAGCCGGTCGTGCAACGCTCCAGCAGGTCACGATCGCAGAGCCCGTCGCGGTGGATCGTGCCCAGCAGGGCGAATGCCAGGGCTGCGTCGCTGCCCGGGAATGGCTGCAGGTGAAGGTCGGCCTGCTGGGCGGTCGGCGTGCGCACCGGGTCGACGACGACCACGCGAGCCGGCGATTCGGGCAGCCAGTGCTCGTGCTGGTGGGGCGCCGATGCCGAGGGGTTGGCCCCCCACACCAGAATGCAGCCGGCGTCCCGGGCCGTGCGCGGGTCGAAGCCATCCATCGAGGTTCCGTAGACGTAGTCGAGCGCGACGTGCCCGGCCTTGTTGCAGATCGTGTCCGGGTCGACCTCCGTGGCTCCCAGGCGGTTGAAGAACCGCAATCCGAAGGAGTAGCCGAGCAGCGCGAACGTACCGGTGTAGTGCGTGTTGAGGATCGTGTCCGCGCCGGGGCCGGCGGCGATCTGTTTGAGGCGCTGGGCGATCTCCTCCAGCGCGCTGTCCCACGAGACCTCGGTGAAGTTGCCGCTGCCCTTCGGGCCGCTCCGGCGCAGCGGCGTCAGCAGCCGTTCCCGCGGGTCGCGGAGCACGCCGTTGTAGGCGGTGGTGCACTTCACGCACAGGCGCCCGCGGCTGACCGGATGCCCGCGATCGCCGCGGACGTGGCGAATGGCGCCGCCTCGTTTGACCACGGCGATGCCGCAGGCGTCATAGCAGTCGCGCGGACACGTCGTCAGCACCACCTCGTCGCGGTCAACCGGCGTGGTGCTCATGACTCAGAGCGCGGTCGTCCGCAGGCCGGCGGCGTACCGTCAGTGCACCAGCAGCACGTCGCAATGCACCCGGTGCGTCACCGCATCGCTCACGCTCTGACCGAGCAGCCGGCTGACCCCCGTGTGATGGTGCCCTACCACGATCAGATCGGCGTCCCGGTCGTTGGCCAATTGCGCGAGCGTCTCGGCCGGATGGCCCAGCCCTGGCAGGTACTCGGCCTGGACACCCTCGCCCTCCAGATAGGTCTGCGCGTGCTTGAGCTCCTCGACGTGCTCCTGAGGCGTGTCGGTGGGGTCCACGGGTCCTGCCGAGCGCCCGATGTTCGTCATGATCGGCGCCACGCTGGCGACGATCAGCTTGGAGTCGAACGCCTTCGCCAGCTGCCCCGCCCGCTCCAGGGCCCGCTTCGCGGTCTCGGACTCGTCATACCCGACGACGATGGTCTTCATGATTCTCTCCTCAACCGCTCACGGGCACGACGGGGGCGGCTGTGCTGGTGCCCTCCGGCGTCCAGCCGACCTGGATGAGCGCGTCGCGATCGGCGCCCTCGGGCATCGTCGGAACCTCCTCCTTCCAGTGGATCTTCTCCTTGTCCTGGACGACGCGCCGGTAGAAGAACAGCAGCACCGACGCGATCAGGATGCCTACGCCGATGGCGAAGTCGGTCCAGGTCCCGTAGCCGTTCAGCTTCGGAGCACCGGCGCCGACGACCAGGATCACGACGTAGTAGATGGTCAGCACACCGGCTAGAGCCACCCAGGGCGCGCTCACCCTGACCGGTCGCGGCCAGTTGGGCCGATCCTTGCGTAGCAGGAGGAAGGCGCTCATCGCCAGCACGTGACACAGCACGTAGCCGATGTTGCTCATGTACAGGATCGCCAGGTTGCTGGAGATGAACAGGATCAGGCACGTGTTGACGACCAGGTCGACGGTCATGGCGTTGCCGGGGACGTGGAAGCGATTGAGCCTGCCCAGCCACTTGATCGTGAGCCCCGCCTTCGAGATTCCATACAGCGCGCGCCCGGCGTCGGCGGTCGAGCTTCCCATCGACAGCAGGAACGAGAGGATCAGGAAGACGAGCAGGACATCGGTGGCGCCCCGGCCTACGATCGCGTTCAGCGCGGTCACGTAGGTCGAGTTGGCGAGGATCGCCGACGTTGAGGGGATCCCGCTGTAGCCGCCCAGCCCGAGCGGGAGGAGGATGAAGACCAACAGTGAGAACGTCGCCGTGCTGCGCAGCGCGATCGTGCTGTCCCGCCGGGTCTTGTACTCGGGAGTGAACGTCGCGCACACCTCCACGCCGCCGGCCGACCAGGTCATGATGAACAGCCACACCAGCGCGATCTTCACCCCGCCCCACTGCGTGCTGGCGAGCGCCCAGTGGACGTTGGAGGAGTGCCAGTCACCGGAGACGAGCGGCCCGATCATGAGCACTGCCAGCGGGATCATCATCAGCACGCCGGTCACGTACGTGAACCACCGGAACGGCCGCACGCCAAAGACGTTGAACAGCCACACGAGCACGATGGCGGCGATCCCGATGAAGTTGAAGAGGTTCAGGTGGACGACGCCGTCGTACACGTTCCAGTTCGTGGTGGAGAACCACTGCGCCTGAACTATCGAGCCGATGAGGTTGCCGAAGATCGCCAGCACCACCGACCAGCCGATCCAGTAGCCGAAGGTGGCGACCGGGCCGACCAGCGTCGTGTACTTGCGCCAGCCCTCGTTCGCGTACAGCGAGATCCCGCCGGACCGGCCGGGGAACATCATCGCCGGCTCGGAGTAGATCCAGACCGAGAGCAGAGCGATCAGGGCCGCTATTCCCCACAGGACGGTCGCGCCGATCACGCCCAGGGACCCGTAGGCGGCCAGCAGCGAGCCGAGCAGGAAGCCGGGCTGACACAGCCCGATCGTGAATCCGTCCCACCAGCGCAGGGACTTGATGAGCTGTCGCTCCTCAACGACGGCAGTGGCCATAGCCCAATCCTCTCCTAAGGTTGAGTCGACTCCCCCCGGTCCGGGGCGTCTCGCGGCGGACCCACATGGGCCTGTGCGAAGCGTTATACCAACTTGTACAAGGGGGGTCAATTAATCCATGCCCGCCATCTTCGCAGCGGTTTCGAGGCGTAAGATCGGGCAAAAGCGATGGCCAACGTCCTGGATCGCGCGCGCAACACCGCGACGCTTACCCGCGCCGCGCGCGGTCGGGCGCGTCCCGTGATGCTGGCGACGCTCCAGGTGCGCGTCGATCCGACCGCCGAGCGGGTGGCGCTGGAGAGCGCGCTCGAGGCCGGCGTCAGCCTGATCGTCGCCAACATGATCCATCTTCCGGCGTATCCGACGACCTCGATCCTGGCCCCCGAATGCGCGACGCTCCCCCACGAGGAGGACCTCGACGCGGTGCGCGAAACGGCGGCCCGGGCCGCCGCCCTCGGCATCCGCACCGAGCTGCTGCGCGTCCGCAGCCCCCGTCCGGTGCGGGCGCTGCTGGAATTGGTGGCGGAGCGCAACGCCGGGCTGCTGGTGTTTGGTCCGGACCTGGAACGGACGTCCCGCTGGCGGTTTCGGCTGGCTGCGCGGCAGGTCCGCAAGCACGCGCCGTGCCTGGTCTGGGTGGCGCCGGACGGGTGAACGATCCGGCGGCGCCGAGGCGTGACGATCACGGCCGGTGCTGTGGACACGGCTGAGCAAGTCGTGTAGAAAGCGCAGGCTGGACGAATTTGTCCGAACCGATGCGAGGAGAGAGAGCCGTGGCCCGAGATCCCAAGTACGACGTCCTCTTCGAGCCGATCCAGCTCGGGCCGAAGACGCTCAAAAACCGCTTCTACCAGGTCCCTCATTGCATCGGTGCCGGGTCCGAGAAGCCCGGAATGCAGGCCTATCACCGCGGCATGAAGGCCGAGGGCGGCTGGGGCGCCTGCTGTACCGAGTACTGCTCCATCCATCCTGAATCCGACGACACCTCGCGCGTGTCGGCCCGGATCTGGGACGACGGCGACGTGCGCAACCTCGCCGCCATGTGCGATCGCCTGCATCAGTACGGCGCCCTGGCGGGAATCGAGCTGTGGTACGGCGGCCCCCACGCTCCGTGCATGGAGTCGCGTGCCACGCCCCGCGGCCCGTCCCAGATCGCGTCGGACTTTGAGCTGAACATCTTCCCGCGTTACATGGACCAGGACGACATCAACACGGTCCAGCAGATGTATGTCGATGCCGCGATCCGGGCCCGGGAGGCCGGCTTCGACATCATCTACGTCTACGGGGCGCACGCCTATCTGCCCTTCCAGTTCCTGTCGCCGTTCTACAACCGCCGGACGGACAAGTACGGGGGCTCGTTCGAGAACCGGGCCCGCTTCTGGCGCGAGTCGCTGCAGAAGGTCCGCGAAGCGGTCGGCGACGATTGCGCCATCGCGTCGCGGTTCGCGGTCGACCACCTGCTGGGGCCGGTTTCGATCGAGGTCGGCGGGGACGGTGCGCGCTTCGTCGAGTACTGCGACGATCTCGTCGACCTCTGGGACTTCACCGTCGGCGACATCGCCGAGTGGGGCCAGAATGCCGGCCCCTCGCGGTTCTTCGAGGAGAACCACGAGAAGCCGTACACCGGTCAGATCAAGGCCGGCAACCACACCAACAAGCCGGTCGTCGGCGTGGGCCGGATCACCAACCCGGACACGATGGTGGCGATCATCAACTCCGGCCAGTTCGACATCATCGGGGCCGCTCGCCCGTCGATCTCGGACCCGTTCCTGCCCAAGAAGATCGAGGAGGGCCGGTTCGACGACATCCGGGAGTGCATCGGCTGCAACCAGTGCATCTCCCGGTGGGAGATCGGTGGTCCGCCGATGGTCTGCACCCAGAATGCGACCGCCGGCGAGGAGTACCGCCGCGGCTGGCATCCGGAGAACTTCCATCCTGCGGCCAACCGCGACAAGGGAGTCCTGGTCGTCGGTGCCGGGCCCGCCGGGCTCGAGTGCGCGATGGTGCTCGGCAAGCGCCAGATGTCCGCGGTGCACCTGGTGGAGGGCGCCAAGGAGATCGGCGGCTGCGTGAACTGGATCTCCAAGATGGGTCACTCGGACGGCAAGCCCAATCTGTTCCGCGGCCAGGCGCGCGGACTGGGGGAGTGGAGCCGGATCGTCAACTACCGCCAGATCCAGCTAGACAAGCTCTCGAACGTCGAGATCCACTCCAACTCGAGGCTCAGCGCCGAGGACGTGCTCGGCTACGGCGCCGAGATCGTCGTCGTCGCCACCGGCTGCCATTTCGCGACCGACGGGCTCAACGCGGCCACCCACGAGCCGATTGAGGGCGCCGACACATCGCTTGACTGGCAGATGACCCCTGACGAGGTGGTCGCCGGCGCCAAGCAGATCGGCAAGCGCGTGCTCATCCTCGAGAACGAGGCGTACTTCATGGGCGTGTCGGTGGCCCAGAAGCTGGCCGGCGAGGGCCATGAGGTCACGTTCGTCACCCAGGCCGCCGAGATCGCCAACTACATGGACTACACGCTGGAGGCGCCGATGCTCCACCGTGATCTGGATCGCCTCGGTGTGGACATCCACACGTACACGATGCTGGAGAAGATCGAGCCCGGCGTCTGCCATGCCTACGACGTCTGGAACCCTGCGCACAAGGAGCAGTTCGAGGTCGACACCGTGGTGCTGTGCACGGCTCGGATCTCCGACGACGCCCTCTACCGAGAGCTCAAGTCCGATCCGGCCCGGCTGGCGGCGGAGGGCATCGAGGGGCTGTACCTGATCGGCGACGCGGCCGCGCCGCGGATGATCGTCGACTCGATCTTCGACGGCCACCGGCTGGCCCGGGAGATCGACTCGCCGCATCCTGAGATGCCGCTCCCGTTCATCCGCGAGCGCCGTCTGTGGGGCGACTCCACCAATGAGGACTACCGCGCTCAGCTGCTCAACACGGTTGATGTTGGCTAGCGGCCGGGTTCACCAAAACGCGGGGCGGCGGTCGCCATGAAGATCGTCGTCCCCGTGAAACAGGTCGCGGCGCTCGATGACGAGTTCGAGCTGCTCGACGACGGCGCGGGCGTGGATCCGGATTTCGTTGAGTTCGATCTCAACGAATGGGATGCGTTCTCGCTGGAGGCGGCGCTGCAGTTACATGAGCAGACGGGCGAGGGCGAGGTTGTGGTCGTGACCGTCGGCGACGACGAGGCCGAGGACGCGTTGCTGGGGTGCTTGGCCCGGGGCGCCCATCGGGCCGTGCGGGTCTGGGATGACTCACTCCAGGACGCGGATGTGCTCGCGGTCGCCCGGGCCCTGGCGGCGGCGGTGGGACGTGAGTCGCCTGATCTGGTCCTGTGCGGCGTGCAGTCGTCGGATGCCGTCAACGGGGCGACCGGAGTGGCGCTGGCCGGTTATCTGGACATGCCGCATGTCGCCGTGGTCAAGCAGTTGGACTACGACGCGGCCTCCTCGACGGCCACCGTCAAGCGCGAACTGGAGGGAGGGCTGGTGGAGGTGCTGCGAGTTCGCACGCCCGCGCTGCTGACGATTCAAACGGGCATCAATGAGCCCCGGTACGCCAACCTGCGGGCGATCAAGCAGGCGCGCGAGAAGCCATTGGAGGTCAGCTCGCCTGACGCACTCGGACTCGAGGCGGCGGCGATCGAGGCGGCTCGTGGTTCACGCCGGCGGGCGCTCCGGCATCCGGATCGCGGCGGCGGCGCTGAGATGATCGATGGCTCGCCGGCCGAGATCGCCGCTCGGATCGTCGAGATCGTTCGTGATCGGATGTCGGGATGAGCGACATTCTGGTGGTGGCCGAGGCCCGGCGCGGCGAGCTGCGCGACGTGTCGCTGGAGCTGATCGGCGCCGGGCTGGCGGTCAAGGACGCGTCGGGTGGGCCGTTGAAGGTCGCCGTGCTCGACTCAGAGCCTGCCCGTTTCGCGCAGGCGCTGTCGGTCGACGGCGTCGATGAGCTGTTGCTGGTGACGACGCCGTCTGAGCATTTCGAGGCGCACGTTGCCCAGCGGGCGCTGGAGCAGCTGATCGAGTCAGAGCGGCCGGAGCTGGTGCTGCTCGGTCACACGATCGACTCGCTGGGCTTCGGCCCGGCAACGGCGGCCAAGGGCGGACTGGGGTTCGCCAGCGATGCCGTCTCGCTGTCGTGGGCGGACGGTCCGGTCGTCGGCCGGGGCGCCTACGGCGACAAGCTGATCGCCGAGCTCGAGTTCCCGGGCAAGGATTGCACGCTGGTCACCCTGCGGGCGGGCATGTTCGAACCGGCCACGGCCGGCGGACAGGCGGCCGGCATCCGGGAGGTCGCGCTCGCGCTGGACGGGGTCGCGGCCACCGAGCACATCGGCTTTGAGGAGGCTCAGGACACCGGGGTCGACATCACCAAGGCGTCGTTTCTGTTCTCGATCGGCCGGGGCATCGAGGACAAGGATGAGATCCCGCGGTTCGAGGCGCTGGCCGAGCGGCTGGGCGCGACGCTGAGCTCGTCGCGGCCGCTGGTCGACGCCGGCTGGATGCCCAGCTTCCGGCAGGTCGGCCAGTCGGGTAAGACGGTCAAGCCCCGTGTCTATCTGGCGCTCGGGATCTCCGGCGCCGTCCAGCACCTGGCGGGCATGCGCACCGCCGACACGATCATCGCCGTGAACACCGACCCTGAAGCCCCGATCTTCGGTGTCGCGCATTACGGCGCGGTCGCCGACCTATTCAAGGTCGCCGACGAGCTGGAGCAGGCGCTGGACTAGTGGTCCTTGTTCTAGCTGCGGAAAAGACGCGGGCGGTCTTCTGGGACTTCACCACCCCGCTCAAGGTCCTGTGGTACCTGCTGGCCGTGGCCTCGGTGGGCGTGTTCCTGTACGGCTGCTGGCGCCCGATCGCCCGCTACCGCCGGGGCAAGGGCGGGCCGTGGCCGCCGGTCCCGTGGGGTGAGCTGCCCGGGCGCCTGGCCGGCGGCCTGAGGTTGCTGTTCTCACACCGGACGATCGAGCGCCGCGATCACGCGGCGGGGTGGGCTCACCGCGGGATCTTCTTTGGGTTCATCGTCCTGTTCGCCGGCACCGTGGTGCTGGGGTTCGACACCGACTTCCTGCAGCCGGTGTTCGGCGTCAGCTACTTCCACGGCAACTTCTACCTGATCTACAAGGAGATCCTCAACACCTTCGGCACGGCGCTGATCCTCGGCGTGCTGGTGATGATGATCCGCCGGGCGATCGTGCGCCCGGCCAAGCTCGACTACGCCCGGCCTGATCGCGCTCCCGGGGACCCCCAGTACGACCGGCGCGTGTACGAGGTCGGCGACTGGGTCTTCGTGGTCACGCTGCTGGTGATCGCGTTCACCGGGTTCGTGCTGGAGGGTGTGCGGATCGCGATGTCCGATCCCGGTTACGGCGCGACCCAGTTCGGCGGCTGGATCGTCGCCCAGGCGCTGAGCGGGGTCAGCCAGTCGGTGCTGGGCGGGCTGCGCCACGGCCTGTGGTGGTTCCACGGGCTGCTGGCGATCACGTTCGTGGCCAGCATCCCGTTCACCAAGGCGGCGCACATGCTGTCCAGCTACGTGAGCTTGTCGCTGCGCGACCCCAAGGCGGGCAAGCGGCTGCGCCCCATCCCGCCTGACCGCGCCTCCGAGCCGGCCGGCTACGGCGCCCTGGTCGACTTCAGCCCGCTGCATCTGCTCCAGCTCGACGCGTGCACCAAGTGCGGTCGCTGTCACGAGGCGTGCCCGGCCAACGCCACCGGCGGCCCGCTGTCCCCGCGTGACGTGATCCTGGAGCTGCGCGAGCACTCCCAGCACCCTGGCGGCGCCTCCGGGATCGGCGGCCTGCTGGGCTCGCTGCTCGACGGGCGCGCCGACGGGGACGGGTTCACCGCCAGCGTGATCGGCGAGGGCGGCGTGCACGTCGACACCGTCTGGTCATGCATGCAGTGCAACGCGTGCGTCGAGATCTGTCCGGTCGGGATCGAGCAGGCGCCGATCATCAATCAGCTGCGCCGCCGGCTGGTCGAGGACGGAGAGCTGGACTCCAACCTGCAGTCGATGCTCGAGGTCATCTACAAGTGGGGCAACTCGTTTGGCGAGAACAAGCGCCGCCGGGGGCGGTGGGCGAAGGAGCTGGACTTCGAGGTCCCCGACGCTCGCAAGCAGCCCGTCGACGTCCTGTGGTTCGTCGGCGACTACGCCTCGTTTGACCCGCGCTCGCAACTGGTGACCCGCTCGCTGGCGCGATTGCTCAAGGCGGCCGACGTCGACTTCGGGATCCTGTACGACGGCGAGCGCAACGCGGGCAATGATGTCCGGCGGATCGGCGAGGAGGGACTGTTCGAGACGCTGGCCGAGGAGAACATCCAGACGCTATCGGACTGCGAGTTCAACCGCATCGTCACCACCGACCCGCACTCGCTCAACACCCTGCGCAACGAGTACCCCGATCTGGGCGGCAGCTGGACGGTCATGCACCACACCGCGCTGCTGCTGGAGCTGATCCAGTCCGGCCGACTCGACGTTCAGGGGCAGCTGGGTTACCGGGTCACCTACCATGACCCGTGCCATCTGGGGCGTCTGCAGGGTGAATATGACACCCCGCGGCGAATCCTGGAGCTGCTGGGATGCACGCTGGTCGAGATGCCGCGCAACCGTGACAACTCGTTCTGCTGCGGCGCCGGCGGCGGCCGGATCTGGATCCCGGACAAGCCCGGGCAGGAGCGCCCGTCCGAGAACCGGATCCGCGAGGCGGTCGGCCTCCCCCAGGTCGAGCTGTTCGTGGTCGCCTGCCCCAAGGACGTGACCATGTACGAGGACGCGATCAAGACCTCGGGCAACGCCGAGCGGATCGAGCTGCGCGAGCTGACCGAGCTGATCGAGGAGGCGCTGGTCAAGAGCGCCGCGCTGGTGTCGGCCTGATACCCGCCGGCGTGCTGCTCAGCTGCGCGGCCGCCGCTTGTCAGTGTCGTAGAGCGGAAACGGCGCCACCGTGGCGCCCACGGTGCCATCGCCCAGCGCCACCTCAACCCGCTGGCCGTCGGAGGCCAGGTCCCGGTCGATCGCGGCCATCGCGATGACCTCCATGTTGAACGTGGGGCTCTGACACGGGCTGCGGACGATGCCCACGTCGTTCCCGTCGCTGGTCAAGGCCGCTCCGTACTCAGGGACCTCGTCGCCGTCGATCCGCAGGGTCGTCAACAGCCGCGGGGTGCCCTCGTCGGCGATCTTCCGCAGCGCGTCCCGGCCGACGAAGTCGCCGGCCTTGTCAAGCTTGACCACGTTGGCGAGCCGGACCTCGAACGGGTCCGTGGAGTGGGGGAAATAGTCGATGTCCGGGAACAGCAGGCCCGATTCGATCCGCAGCGTCTCGATCGCCGACAGGCCGATCGGCTTCAGCCCGTGCGGCGCGCCGGCCTTCATCACCGCGTGCCAGAGCTCCGGTGCGTCGTCGACCGAGCAGTAGATCTCGAACCCCAGTTCGCCCGAGTACCCCGTGCGTGACAGCCAGCAGGGCACCCCGCCGACCTTGACTCCCTCATGGGTGAAGCGGAAGTAGCGCAGCGTGTTGACGTCGGCGCCCTCGGTGATCGGACCCAGCACCTCGCGGGCTTTGGGACCCTGGACCTGCAGGTGGGGCATCTCCGCCGTTCGATCCTCAACCTGGACGTCGAGCCCACGGTCGGAGGCGACCTGTCGGTACCAGTCCAGGTCCGAGTCGTAGCTGGTGATCGACAGACAGTGATCGTCGGCCAGCTTGAACACAGTGCCGTCCATGATCATCTTGCCCTGCTCGTCGCAGATGGCGCCGTAGCGGACCTGACCCACCTCCAGGGCGGCCATATCGTTGGTGAACAGGGCGTCGGCCAGCGCCACCGCGTCGGGGCCACGCAGGATCCACTTGCGCAGCGGCGACTCATCCCAGGTGTTGCACGCCGTCCGCGTCGCCTGATGCTCGGCGACCGCGTCGCCGAAGTCCGCTGCCCAGGCCCAACCCTCCCAATCGGTCCAGGTCGCGCCCGCCTCCCGCTGAACCGTGTCGAACGCAGTGCGGTGGAGATCTCCGGTCGACATCTACTCACCCCTCAAATGACGAATTTGTACAAACGTGCGGGCGCAGTTATATCGCACCGGCCACCGACAATGCCGGTGGGGACGCGAGCCCGTAATCTGACGCGATCGTGCACGCCGACCACGGAGATGATGAGTGGGCGTAGCACTCGGCCTCGGTGCCGCCCTTTCCTGGGGACTGGCGGACTACTTCGCGGCACTGGCCTCGCGGGGGATCGGTGCGTTGCGGGTGGTCCTGGGGTTTCACCTGTTTGCGTTGATCCCACTGACCGTGCTGGTGCTCGCGAGCGGCGGCCTCGCCGGCGTCAGCGGCCATGAGCTCGTCTTCTACATCGGGATCGGGGTCGTGGGGTGGGTGTCGTATCTGGCGTTCTACGGCGCGCTCGCGATCGGGCCCATCTCGGTGTTGAGCCCGGTCGTGTCCGGCTACGCGGCGGTGACCGTGCTGTTGGCGGTGATGTTCGCCTCCAACGCGCTCACCGGGGTCCAGGCGGTGGCGGTGGGGATCACCATCGCGGGGGCGATGCTGGCGTCCGCCGACGTCCGTGCGATCGGCCATACGAAGCTCCAGCGACGCTCGGCGTTGGGATTCGTGCTCGCCCTGTGTGCGATGGCGCTTCTGGGCGGCTTCGTGTTCGGCGTCTCCTACTACCGCGCCCAGCTCGGCTGGCTGGTGCCGATCTTCCTGGCGCGCGCGTTTGCGACGGTGTTCGTGCTCGGTCACGTGCTGGCCGGCGGGGGGTCGCGATCGGCCCGCCTGGAACAGCCTGATGCCGGCGAGACGCCGGAGATCGACGCCGTGGCGGCGGGGGCGGGGCCGCTGGCCGCCGGCGTCCTGCCCGCCTCCACCGATGCGGCGTCCGCGCTCCGCCGGCGCTCCCTGCTGGCCGTTCTGGCGCTGCTGGCGTTGCTCGACACCGGCGGCTACGTCTGCTTCAACCTCGGCGTGGGGCACGCGGCGGCGGCGATCGTCGCGGCCGCGTCGGCGCCATACGCGGTGGTGCCGATCGCCATGGGCGTCTCGCTGTTTCACGAACGACCATCCCGCCCCCAATGGGTCGGCGTCGCCTGCGTGATCGCCGGGGTGATCGTGCTCGGCGCGGCGACCTGAGCCAGTCAGGGGGCTGGGACCCGGGGGCCGCGGACCGCGTTGCCGCCGCCCTCCGGCCAGGGCAGGGCCCGGTGCAGCTGGAAGATGTCATTGAGCTCGGCCAGGACGTCCTCGCCGGCGGGCACAGTTCGTCCAGCCGCGCGGTCGACGTGGAGGAGCATATGCTCGCCGGTGGCGATGACCGTGTGGTCGTCGGCCCGCATCAGCTCATGGAACAGGTGCAGTCGCTTGGGGTCGTGGCCGAGCAGGCGGGTGGCGACGACGAGCCGCTCGCCGGCATGAGCCTCGCCCAGGTGGCGGATGTGGGTCTCCACCGTGTAGTACGAGCGCCCCGTGTCGATGTACGGGCCGACGATGCCGATCCGGCGCAGGAACGCGTCGGTGGCGTCGGCGAGGACCTGGAGGTAGCGGCCCTCGGTCATGTGGCCGTTGTAGTCGATCCAGTCCGGGTCGACGTGGACCTCGTGCAGGCGGAGACGGCCGTCGTCCAGCGGCGGCTGCACACGGTTCTCCCCGGCGCGCTCGTACAGGGTCCGCTCCGTGGTGGCGACCACCTCACCGGCCGCGAACCCGGTCCCGGCCAGCCCCCGGAGCACCGCGATCAGGCAGTCGTCGCGGAGCTGCTCCAGCTCGGCCACCGACAGCCCGCCCGCCTGGGCGTCTGACTGCTCCACCAGCTTGTCGAGCAGGGCCTCGTCGAGATCCGGCACGTCGGTCAGCCGCGTCCACGGCAGCTGCAGGGCCGGGCCGAACTGGGCCATGAAATGGCGCATGCCCGCCGCCCCGCCGGCCAGGCGGTAGGTGAGGAACGTCCCCATCGCCGCCCACCGCAGCCCGGCGCCGAACCGGATGGCGTCGTCGATCTCGTCGACGGTGGCCACATCGTCGGCCACCAGCCACAGCGCCTCGCGCCACAGCGCCTCCAGCAGCCGGTCGGCGATGAACCCGTCGATCTCCTTGCGGACGATCAGCGGGCGCATCCCCACCCAGCGGTAGATGTAGGCAGCCCGCTCCACCGTCTCCGGGGCCGTGCGATCGGACCCGCACACCTCGACCAGCGGAAGCAGGTAGACGGGGTTGAACGGGTGGCCGACGACGAAGCGCTCCGGGTAGGCGAGGCCGACGGCCAGCCGCGAGGGCAACAGGCCTGACGTCGACGTGGCGATGATCGTGTCCGGCGGCGCCGCCCGGCTGGCCTGGCCGAGCAGACCGACCTTGAGGTCCTCGCGCTCCGGTGCCGACTCCTGGACGAGATCGGCGCCGTCGACCGCCGCCTCGACGGTGTCCACCACCTCCAGGCGGCCCTCGGCGGGCAACGGCGCCAGCGTCAGGCGTCCCCAGGCCCGCCGGGCGCGCTCGACGGTGGCCAGCACCGTTTCGGCGGCGGCCGGGGAGGGGTCGAACAGCCGCACGTCGAGCCCGGCGAGCAGGAACCGCGCCGCCCAGCCGCCGCCGATGACCCCGGCACCGAGCAGCCCGACGGCGCGCGGCTCAGACACGAGTCGGGAGCGCGAGCCGGTCCCGGACCTCATCCGGGCCGAGCACGCGGACATTCATGGCGCGCAGGATGGTGTGGGCGCGCTCCACCAGCTGCGCATTGGTCGCCTTCTCGCCCGGGCCCAGGTACAGGTTGTCCTCCAGTCCAACCCGGACGTTGCCGCCGGCGAGCACGGCCATGGCGACGTACGGCAGCTGCATCCGGCCGATGGCAAACGCGGAGAACACCGCCCCCGGGGGGAGCAGATCGACGAGGTTGAGCAGCGTGGCCGGATCGTCGGGGGCCCCGTAGCGGATCCCCATGCACAGCTGGATCAGCACCGGATCGTCGATCACCCCCTCGGCGATCAGATCCTTGACCATGATCATCTGCCCGGTGTCGAACACCTCCAGCTCCGGGCGGACACCAAGCTCCTGGATCTCCCGGGCCATCGCCCGGAGCATGTCCGGGGTGTTGGTCATCACGTAGTCCCCGCCGGCCGCGAAGTTCATCGTCCCGCAGTCCAGGGTGCAGATGTCAGGGCGCAGCTCCCGGACATGGGCCAGGCGCTCATGCGCCCCCACCATGTCGGTCTGCGCCTCGTTGGGCGGGAGTGGATTCTCGGTGCCGCCGAGCACCAGGTCGCCGCCCATCCCGCTGGTGAGGTTGATGACCACATCGACGTCCGCCTCCCGGATGCGGTCGACGACGCCTCGGTACAGCTCGACGGAACGCGACCCCTGCCCCGTCTCCGGATCCCGGACGTGGATGTGGACCACGGCCGCGCCGGCCCGGGCGGCATCCAGGGCGCTGTCGGCGATCTCCTCCGGGGTCACGGGAACGTGGGCGCTGCGCCCCGTGGTGTCGCCGGCGCCGGTGACCGCGCAGGTGATGAAGGCCTCGGTGTTCATCGCTGCAGGGCCGCCTCCACGGTGGGGGTGTTGGCCAGCAGCTTGCTCGTGTATTCGGCACTGGGCGAGGTGAACACATCAAGCGTGGGCCCGCTCTCCACGATCTTGCCCTCGGTCATGACCACCACGCGGTCGGCGATCGTCCGGATGAGCGCCAGGTTGTGGGTGATGAACAGCATGCTCAGGCCGGTCTGCACGCGCAGGTCGCGCAGCAGCTCCACGATCGCGGCCTGGACGGAGACGTCAAGTGCCGAGGTGACCTCGTCGCAGACGATCAGCGACGGCTCGGCGGCCAGGGCCCGGGCGATCGCCACCCGCTGGCGCTCGCCGCCGGACAGCTGATCCGGGTAGCGGTTCGCCGCCGCCGTCGACAGCGCCACCCGGTCCAGGCACTCGGCCACCCGCCGCCCGACCTCCTTGCGGCTGCCCGGGAAGAACAGCTGGAGCTGGCGGGCGATCGTCTGTCCGACCGTGCGGCGCGGGTTGAGCGACGCGTACGGGTTCTGGAACACGTACTGGATCTGCTTGCGCGCCTCGGATGTGCGCCGGCGGGCGCTCTCCGGGAGCGGGCGGTCGTGGAGCTTGATCTCGCCCGTCCATTGCGCGTGCAGGCCGCCGATGCAACGGGCGATGGTCGTCTTGCCCGAGCCGCTCTCACCCACCAGCGCCACGCACTCGTTGCGACGGACGGTCAGGTCGATGTCGTGGAGGACGTGGTTGGAGCCGTAGGTGGCGTTGACGTTCTCCACCGAGATCACCGTCTCGCCGGCCTGCGCCGCGGCCGCGAGCTCGCCGGTCGTCGGCAGCTCCTCCAGCGCGTCCTGGGCGCGGTAGCAGTAGACGGTGTGGCCGGGCTCCAGCTCGCTCGCCTCCGGGAAGTGCTCCCGGCAGCGGTCGATGGCCAGCTCGCACCGGGGATGGAAGAAGCACCCGGTCGGCCGGTCGCCCGGCAGGGGGGCCCGGCCGGCGATGCCGACGACGGCGCGGCGGCCCTCCAGGTCCGGCACCGCGCGCAGCAGCTTACGGGTGTAGGGATGACGCGGCGCCGAGAAGATGGCGTCCCGCGGCCCGCGCTCCACGATCCGCCCGGCATACATGACCGCCACGTGATCGGCGAGCTCGGCCACCACCGCCAGATCATGGCTCACATACACGGCGGCCACCCGGTGGGAGTGGCACAGGTCACGGACCGTCTCCAGCACGCGCGCCTGGGTGGTCACGTCCAGCCCGGTCGTCGGCTCGTCGCACACAATGACGTGGGGGCGGCAGGCGAACGCCATGGCGATGGCGACGCGCTGCTGCTGGCCGCCGGACAGCTGATGGGGGTAACGGCGCAGGAACTCCTCGTCGTTGGGCAGCGCCACCTCCTCCAGCGTCTCCCGGATGCGAGCGCGCTGCTGCTCCGCGCTGCTCCCGGCGGCGTGGGCCTCCAGCATCTCCGACAGCTGGCGGCCGATCCGCAGCGCCGGGTTCAGCGCCGTTCCCGGATCCTGAGGGATGTAGGAGACGGTGCCGCCGCGCAGCTTGCGCAGCTCGCCGGCGCCCATCGTGGCCAGCGGACGTTCGTCGATGAGGATCTCCCCGCCGGTCACCCGGCCGCCCGGCCGGCAGTACCCCATCAGGGCCATGCCGACCGTCGTCTTGCCCGAGCCACTTTCACCAACGAGGCCCAGCACCTCGCCCGCGCGCACCTCGAGCATGATCTGGTCGACGATGTCGTTGCCGCTGGAGACCAGGTCGATCTTCAGCTGGCGGACGGTGACGGCGGTGGTGGTGGGGGGTTCGGCGACGGTCATCGTCACTCTCCTCGGTTCAGACCGATGGCGGCCCGTGCATAGCCGTCGGTCAGCAGGTTGGTTCCGATCGTCAGCAGCGCGATCGCTAGCACCGGGAGCACCACGCCCCAGGGCTGGACCGTCACGGCCAGCCGGTTCTCATTGATCATCAGCCCCCAGTCGGCCGTCGGCGGCTGCAGACCGTCGCCGATGAAGCTCAGCGCAGCGATCAATCCGATCGAATAGGTCAGACGCAGGCCGCACTCCACCAGCAGCGGGCTGGTGACGTTGGGCAGCAGCTCGCCGAAGATGATCCGCCTTCGCGGCTCGCCGACAGCCTCAGCGGCCCTGACGAAGTCCCGTTCGACGATCTGCTGAGCGGCGCCGCGGATCACGCGGGCGACGCGCGGA
Source organism: uncultured Solirubrobacteraceae bacterium (assembly GCA_963753235.1). Classification (GTDB taxonomy): domain Bacteria; phylum Actinomycetota; class Thermoleophilia; order Solirubrobacterales; family Solirubrobacteraceae; genus Palsa-465. The sequence goes on from CAVWBJ010000006.1 coordinate 405,298, forward strand.
GCGTGGGAAATTCCCACTATCAGGATGATCAGCGGCACGCTCGGGCCGAAGGCCGCCACCAGCAGCAGCGCCAGCACGATCTGCGGAAACGCCATGAACACGTCGGAGATCCGCATGATGACCTCGTCGATCCAGCCGGCGAAGTAGGCGGCGGTCAGCCCGAGGACGAGGCCGAGGCCGACCCCGATGATCGTCGACGCCAGCGACATCCCGAGGATCGTTCGCCCGCCGTACAGGAAGCGGCTCCACACGTCGCGGCCAAGCGAGTCACCGCCGAACAACAGCCCGTTCTGACCAGCCGCGCTGTTGGGCGCGGACACGAACGCCGTCGGGGAGTGGGGGGCGAACAGCGGCCCGAGTAACGCGATCAGCACGATGACCGCCACCATCACCAGGCCGATCCGGGACCGCCACTGGCTCATGGTCGCCCGCAGCAGGACGCGCCATTGGCGCTGGCGCATCTCCGGCGGGGCGGCGGCGGCGAGCGCCTCGCCGGTGACTGCCGAGGTGCTCATCGTGCCGCCGTCCTCAGTCGCGGCGTGACCAGGATGGTGATGATGTCAGCTCCCAGGTTCACGACGACGTAGACGGCGGCGATGATCAGCGACAGGGCCTGCACCACCGGAACGTCCCGGTTGCCGACGGCATCGACGAGCGCGGCGCCGACCCCCGGGTAGGAGAACACGAACTCCACCACCACCACGCCGCCGGCCATGTACGCCAGCTGGAGCGCCGACACCTGGATCGCCGGCACGATCGCATTCGGGACGGCGTGGCGCCAGATGACCGTCCGGTTGGGCAGCCCCTTGAGGCGGGCCATCGTCACGTACTCGGACTCCAGCACCTCCACCATCGACGCCCGCATGATCCGGCTGATGTACGGCGTCACCGCGATGATCAGCGTCAGCGCCGGGAGGATGACGACCTTCGGCACGTTCCACGCATGTTCCCCGGGCGGGATGATCGATACGGCCGGCAGCACGTGCGAGACGTTCGTCGCCAGCAGCAACACGAGCGCGATGCCGATCACAAACTCCGGCAGCGCCGCCAGCCCCAGCGTGCCGACCGAGAGAATGTGATCGGTCGGCTTGTCCCGCCGCACCGCCATGAGCACGCCGAGCGCGATCGACAGCGGCACGGCGATGAGCGCCGAGACGAGCACCAGGAACGCCGAGTTGGCCAGGCGGCCGCCGATGTAGTGGGTGACCGCCTCCTGGGTCGCCGCCGAGATCCCCAGGTTGCCCTGGAGGATGTGCCCCAGCCAGTGCGTGTACTGGGAGACCGCCGATTGGTTGAGATGCAGCTGGCGCGTCAGCGCGGCCACCCGCTGGGGCGTGGCGTTGCGACCGAGGATGGCGACCGCCGCGTTCCCGGGCAGCGCCTGGGTGGCGGCGAACACCACCACCGACACCAAAAACAGCGTCAGGATCCCCAGCAGGACCCGTTTGAGGATGAACTTGGCCATGTGCCCGGCCTCCCCTCCGTTCGCGTTTGCGCTCAGGCCTTGAGTCCCACGTTCTTGAACCAGTAGTTGCCGAGCGGGAATCCGGACTTCGCCTCCACGAAGCCGGTGTACTTGGTGCTGTAGGCGTCGATCTGGTTGGAGAAGTAGGGGATGATGTAGCCGCCCTGGTTGTACTCCAGCGTCTGGGCCTCCAGCAGGATCTGGTTGCGCTTGGACTGGTCCAGCGTGGCCCGCGCCTGGTCGATGAGCTTGTTGAACTGGGGGTTCCCCGCCGCCCCCGGCGTCGCCCAGTGGGTCTCGTTGAACGGCGAGTTGGGCAGGCTCCCCTGAGCCACCTGGGGCAGGTACATGCGGGTGGCCCAGAAGTCCTGGGCGAACGCCCACTTCAGGTAGTTGGGGCCATAGAAGGTGCCGCTGTCCAGCTTCTGGAGCTTGACGTTGACCCCGGCCGCACTGGCCTGCTGGGCGAACACCTGGGCGGCCTGGACGATGCCCTGGAACACGGGGGCGGTGGTCAGAGTCACCGTCAGGTTCTCATGGCCGGCCTGCTTGAGCAGCGACTTGGCCTGGGCGATGTCCTGATGGCGCTGGGGCAGCGACGACGCGTACGCCGGGTCAAACGGCGCGTACATGTCGTTGGCGATCCGTCCCTGGCCGGACAGGACCTGCTCCACCATCTGGGGGCGGTTGACAATCAGGCGGAATGCCTGGCGCACGCGGTTGTCGGAGAACGGTGGCTGGTCGACGCGCATGGTGAACGGTTGCCACTCGCCGGTCTGGGAGATGAGCACCTTGAGCCCCGACGTTCCCTGGACCTGGGCGATCTGCCCGGAGGGGAGGTTGTCGATGGCCTGGACCTGACCGCCGAGCAGCGCGTTCACGCGTGCGGTGTCGTCGGTGAAGTCGATGATCGTCAGCTGGTCGACGTACGGCTTGCCGTGCTGCCAGTAGTTGGGGAATTTCTTGAACACGCTCTGCTGGCCGGGCGTGAAGCTCTCATACATGAACGCGCCCGTCCCCACCGGCTTGGCCGGGTTGTAGCCCACCGGCACGATGGCGTTGAAGTACTGGCCGATGTCATCCGGGAACGCTGAGTTGGGGATCTTCAGCGGGATCAGGACCTGGTTGGCGGAGAGCTTCTTGACGCCCTTGATGTCGATGTAGCCGATCGACGCTGCGCCCACCTTGGGGTTCTTGGGGTCAAGGATCCGCTGCAGCGAGAAGATGACGTCCTCCGGGGTGACGCTCTTGCCGTTGTGGAACTCAATCCCGGAGCGCAGCGTGACCACCCAGGCGTTCGCCTTGCCGTGCTGGGCCTCCAGCGATTCGGCCACCATCATCTCCAGCGGACCGAAATTGGCGGGGCGGACGGCCAGCGGCTCGTACAGGTTCCAGCAGCGCATGATGTCCGGATCCGCGGTGGGGAGGTGCGCGTCGATGGTGTCCTTGGCGCCACCGCCGGTGGCGCCGACGGAGAGGGTGCCGCCGGCCTTCGGCGTGCCGGTGCTGGCGCCCTGGCCGGCGGGCGCGCTGGTGGCGCTGCTCGTCGAGCCGCTGCTGCCGCCGCAGGCGGCGATGAGCGCGCCGGCGCTCAGCATGGCGCCGCCCGTCATGGCCCCGCGCAGCACCTGCCGGCGGGTCAGGCTGTCCAGCCCATCCTCGCGCGTGTGGTCGTGGTCAGTCACCCCAGGCTCCCCTCGTTGTGTTCACTTGTGATGGACAAGGCTCTCGGTGCTCGCCACCCGGTCCGCGTACCGGCCGGCCTCCTGCACGATCAGGTCGATCGTCAGCTGCAGGTGCGCGCGCACAACATCCCCCGCGTCAGGCGCCCGCGTCTGGATCGCGTCCAGCAACTGCTGATGGTCGGCGACGTAATCCGACAGTGAGTAGACCGGATGCCAGTTGAGCAGCATCTGCGACTCAGCGGCGAGCGGCTCATGGGCCCGGCTCAGGCGGGGGCTCCCGGCCAGGCTCACCATGGCCCGGTGGAAATCGATGTCGGCGGCGATCAGCTCCTGTGACGGCGTTTCTGTGCCGTTGACCGGTGACGTGTTGCGGATCCGCTGCTGGGCCAGCCGCAGCGGGCTGAGCGCCACCCCGTCTCCCTGCTCCAGCACGGCGCCCACCGCGGCCACCTCAATCGCGCTCCGCGCCCGGTACACGTCGACCACATCCTCGATGGAGATGGGGCGGACGCGGGCGCCGCGGTTGATCTCGGTGACCACCAGTCCCTCCTGGACCAGGTGGCGGAGCGCCTCCCGGATGGCACTCCGGCCGGTGCCGAACGCCTGGGCCAGCGTCGTCTCCGGCAGCTGCTCCTCCGGCTTGATGCGCCCGGCCAGAATCGCGGCCCGCAGCTCACGCAGGACCTGCTCAGTGGTCGAGCGCCGCTCGACCGTCCCTAATCCCCAAGGTGACCTCTCCGCCACGTTGTCGACAACCTACTCCCGCCTGTCGGCCGTGTCAACAACTCGTGAAAGGACCAGCGCGCGCTCCGGCTCATCGGTGATGACCGCGGCCACCCGGGTGTCGGTGAGAGCGGCCCGCAACGCCCGGTGGTCGTTGACCGTCCACACCCACAGCGGGATCCCGCGGGCCGCTGCCCAGCTGAACAGGCCGGTGTGGGTGAGGGTGACGTGCGGAGCGATGAACGAGGCGCCGCTGGCATCCAGGCGCTGCTGGAGATCGCGATGGCGCCGGGGGGCCAGCAGCAGGCCGGTCCGGGCGCCGGGGGCGTGGTCGCGCACCTGGGCGAGGATGCGGTGGTTGAAGGAGGTGACCACGTACTGGTCGGGCGTCAGGTGCCGCTGCACCACGTCGATGACCTCCGCCACATAACCATCCTCCTTGAGTTCCACGTCAACCAGGATGCGTCCGGCGGCCCGCGCCAGCACGGTCTCCAGCAGCGGCGCCTGGCCGATCTTCATCCGGGCCTGGAGCTGCTGGTGGTCCAGCCGGTTGACCGTGCGCAGCCGCACCCGTGCGTCGTGCACCAGGACGATCTGCCCGTCGCCCGTCCGCCGGACGTCGATCTCGATGGCGTCGCAGCCGATGGCGATGGCGTCGTCCACCGCCTCCAGCGAGTTCTGGGGCGCCACGCCCCAGGCGCCGCGATGGGCGACGACCAGAGAAGCGGTGCGGGGCCCGGCAACAGCGCTCTGTCCATGGCGCATTTGGCGGGCAGGGTAGCGCCCGAGGCGGCGGTGTCCGGGGCGGATCCCTATTCTGGCCGGGCCGTGACCCCGAATTCCTTTCTCGTCCTCATGGCCGACCAGTTGGCGGCCGGCTGGCTCCCCAGCTACGGGCACCCCCTGGTGCAGACGCCGGCCCTGTCCTCGCTGGCGCAGGCCGGCACCGTGTTCGACAGCGCCTACACGGCGTTTCCGTTGTGCGCGCCGGCGCGGGCGGCGATGCTCACCGGGCGCTTCGCCTCCTCCGTCGGGGTCTATGACAACGCCGCGGAGATGCGCGCCGGGGCGCCGACCGTGGTGCATGCGCTCCGGGCGGCCGGCTACCACACCGCGGTGGCCGGCAAGATGCACTTTGTGGGGCCGGATCAGCTCCACGGCTTTGAGGAGCGGCTGACCACCGACATCTATCCGGCCGACGTCGACTGGACGCCGGATTGGAGCCGCCCCCTGGACGACCCGTTCCCCTGGTACCACACCATGGAGAGCGTCCTGGCGCCGGGGATCTGCAACGCCAGCATGCAGACCGATTACGACGAAGAGGTCTCGTTTCACGCGGTGCGCAAGCTGTTTGAGATCGCCCGGCACCGGCGCGACCAGCCCTTCTTTCTGTTTGTGTCATTCACCAATCCCCATGACCCGTGGGAGATCCCGGCCCGGTTCTGGGACCGCTACCGGCGCGAGGAGATTGAGCTGCCGACGGTGCCGTCGCTGCCCCTGGACGAGATCGACCCCCACAGCCGGCGTCTGCGGGCCATGTGTCAGGTCGACGCGGCCGGGTTGACCGAGGCGCAGATCCGCCGGGCCCGGCACGGCTACTACGCCGCCATCTCCTACCTGGACGAGCGGGTGGGGGAGGTGCTGGGGGCCCTGCGTGACTCCGGCCTGGAGGAGCAGACGAACGTCCTGTTCTGCGCCGATCACGGCGAGATGCTCGGCGAGCGAGGGCTCTGGTACAAGATGTCGTTCCTGGAGCACTCGGCGCGGGTGCCGCTGATCATGCGGCCCGCGGGTGGGGGCGCGGCGGCCGGGGCGGGGGGGTCCCATGTCCCGGCGCCCGTCTCGCTGCTGGACTTCACGCCCACGGTGCTGGAGCTGGCCGGACTTCCGGTGGACGCGGTCGCCGGCGAGGGCGACGGCGTCAGCCTGGCCCCCGCGCTCGCCGGGGAGGCCGTGAATCACACCGTGGTGTCCGAATACCACGCCGAGGGCGTTCAGGCCCCGGCGGCGATGGTCCGCCGCGGGCAGCACAAGCTCATCGTCTCACTCCAGGACCCGGACCTGCTCTACGACCTGGAGGCCGACCCGCTGGAGATGCATGACCTCAGCGGCTCGGAGGGCCACGCCGCCGTCCGCGCCGAGATGCGGGCGCAGCTCACCGGGCGCCTCGACCTCGCCGGCATCGACGGCCGCGTCCGCGCCAGTCAGCGGGAGCGCCAGCTCGTCTCCCGGGCCCTGCGCCAGGGCCGCCCCACCTCCTGGGATTACCAGCCCCAGGTCGACGCCACCCGGCAGTACGTCCGCAACCGCGAGGACCTGTACGAGCTCCAGCGCCAGGCGCGGCTGGACAGCGGCCGCCCGGAGTGACGCGGGCAGCGGCTGCCGGGAGCGCCCGCGCCTACGAGATCATCCCGCCCCACTGGCCGCCGGTGATCCCCAGCACCTGGCCGGTGATGTAGTTCGACCACGGGGTGCACAGGAGAAAGACGCCGCCGGCCGCCTCGGCCGGGGAGCCGGGACGTCCCAGCGGGATCAGGTTGGCGGCGAGCTGGCGCATCTGGCCCGGGATGCCCAGCTGGACCTTCTCGCCGTCGATCTCCATCACGTTTGACTCCTCCTTCTCCGCCGTCAGGCGGGTCTCGATGAAGCCGAACGCCACCGCGTTGACGTTGATCTTGAACTGGCCCCACTCCTTGGCCAGGGTCTTGGTGAGGCCGATGACCCCTGACTTGCCCGAGGAGTAGTTGGCCTGCCCGGCGTTGCCCATCGTGCCCGAGATGGAGGAGACGTTGACGATCTTGCGGAAGTTCTCCACGCCCTGCTCACGCTCCTGTTTGGCCGGCTCGCGCATGTGGGGCGCCACCGCGCGGCACATCCGGAAGGGGACGATGCTGTGGATGTCCAGCATCCGCTGGAAGTTCTCGTCGGACATCTTGTGGATGGCGCCGTCGATGGTGTAGCCGGCGTTGTTGATGAGGATGTCGACCCGGCCCCACTCGTCGATGACCTTCTCCACCAGCTGATCGCACACGCCGGGCTTGGTCAGGTCGCCGCTGAACACCAGCGTGTCGCCGGAGATCTCCGAGGCGGTCTGCTCGGCGACATCGCCGTCCAGATCGTTGATCAGGACCTTCGCGCCCTCGGAGGCGAGGAGCTCCGCGGTGGCGCGGCCGATGCCCCGGGCCGAGCCGGTGACGATTGCGACCTTGTCCTCCAGGATTGCCATTCCACTGCCTTTCGTCGTTGTCGATGCCCCACTCCCGCGGCATCTTGCCAGCGCTGCCCGGGCGGTGCGCACCCGGATAGGCTGTCGACCACATGAACGCTCCAGACTGGCTGGCCGCCTTCGCCGAGAAACTCGGCACCCCGGCCCCCACCAAGGATGAGCTCAAGGCCGTCCTCGACCTCGCCGCCGAGGCGGCCCACTCCTCCGAGCGGATCGCCGCCCCGGTCGCCTGCTGGCTGGCCGCCCGGGCCGGCGTCGACCTTGACCGGGCCATCCGGCTCGCGCAGGAGGTGGATGGCGACGGCTGAGCGCGAGCATGACGTCGTCCTGTTTGGGGCGACCGGCTTCACCGGCGGTCTGACCGCCGAGTATCTCGCCGGTCACGCCAGCGGAACGCGGTGGGCGCTGGCCGGACGCAACCGAGCGAAGCTGGAGGCCGTCCGGGAGCGGCTGGGCGCCGATCCCGCCCTGTTGATCGCCGATATCGGCGACCCCGCGGCGGTCCGGCGGGTGGCCGAATCGGCGAAGGTCGTGATCAGCACCGTCGGGCCGTACATCAACTACGGCGAGCCGATGGTGGCCGCCTGTGCGGCGGCGGGCACCGATTACGTCGACCTCACCGGCGAGCCGGAGTTCGTCGACCTCATGTGGCTGCGCTACCACCAGGAGGCACAGCGCACCGGGGCACGGCTCGTGCACTCCTGCGGCTTTGACTCCATCCCCTACGACCTGGGGGCGCTCTACACCGTCGGCCAGCTCCCCGCGGAGGCGCCGATCCGCCTGGAGGGATTCGTCCGCGCCCATGCCAAGTTCTCCGGCGGGACCTACCACTCGGCGGTGCACGGGATGAGCCGGGTGCGCCAGAGCCTGCGGGTGGGGGGCCAACGCCGCCGGCTGGAGACCCGGCCGGCGGGCCGGCGGGTGCACGGGGAGACGCGGCCCCCGCACCACGACGAGATCGCCGGCGGCTGGGTGCTGCCGTTCCCCACCATCGATCCGCAGACCGTCCTGCGGTCGGCCCGGGCGCTGGACCGGTACGGACCGGACTTCAGCTACGGGCACTACCTGGTCATCAAGCAGCTGCCGGTGCTGGCCGGGCTGGCGGCGGGCGCCGGCGTCATGATCGCGCTGGCCCAGCTGCCGCCGGCGCGCGACGCGCTGCTCAAGCTCAAAGACCCGGGGGATGGGCCCAGCGCGGAGGAGCGGGCCCAGGCCTGGTTCCGGGTCCGCTTCAAGGCGCAATCGGAGGGGCGCCGCATCGTGACCGAGGTCTCCGGCGGGGATCCCGGCTACGGCGAGACGTCCAAGATGCTGGCCGAGTCGGCTCTGTGCCTGGCCCATGACGACCTCCCGGAGCAGGCCGGCCAGGTCACGCCGGCGGTGGCCATGGGGTCGGCGCTCATCGCCCGCTTGACCCGGGCCGGCATCCGATTCGAGACCCGGGAGCCGGGCTGATGGCCGGCTGGACGGCGGCGCAGATCCCGGACCTGACCGATCAGCGGATGGTCGTCACCGGCGCCAACAGCGGCCTCGGCCTGGTCACCGCTCAGGAGTTGACGCGGGCCGGCGCCTGCGTGGTGCTGGCCTGCCGGAATCTGGACAAGGGGGCCCGTGCGGTCGAGCAGATCGGCCGGGAGGTGGCCGAGCCGTGCGTCCATCTGGAGCAGCTCGACCTGGCCGATCTCAGCTCGGTTTCAGACTTCGCCGAGCGGTTGACCTTCAGCCATGACCGGGTGGACGGGCTGGTCAACAACGCCGGGATCATGGCGCCGCCCCGCCGGGAGACCGCCGACGGATTTGAGAGCCAGTTCGGCACCAACCACCTCGGTCACTTCGCGCTGACCGGGCGGCTGCTGCCGTTGCTGACGGCCGCCCCGGCCCCCCGGGTGGTGACGCTGACCAGCATCATGCACCGGGTCGGCCGGCTGCGCCTGGACGACCTCCAGATGCGCCGGCGCTACGTCAACTGGCTGGCCTACGGCCAGTCCAAGCTGGCCAATCTGATGTTCGCGCTGGAGCTGGCGCGCCGGGCCGTGGCCGCCGGCAGCCCGCTGCTCAGCCTGGCCGCCCATCCGGGCTATTCGGCGACCAACCTCCAGCTGGCCGGCCCGGCCACCGCCTGGGAGCGCTGGTCGCTGCTGGCGATGAACAAGACGATCGCCCAGAGCGCCGAGGCCGGGGCGCTGCCGGCGCTGTATGCGGCGACGATGCCCGACCTGGCCGGCGGCGCGCTCATCGGCCCGGACGGCTTCATGGAGCTACGCGGGCACCCGCACGTGACCAGCGGCGCCGCCAGGGCCTACGATGAGTCGGCCGCGCGGGCGCTATGGGAGCGATCCGAGGAGCTGACGGGGGTCCGTTATGAGTTCACACACGCACACGTCGGATGAGCGCCGCCCGGCCGTCGACCTGAGAGCCGACGGGGAGGCGGTCCTGGAGTGGGCCGCCCGCTACCTGGAGCACGTGGGGGAGCGGCCGGTGCTCGCCCAGGTCAAGCCCGGCGACATCCGCGCCCGGCTGCCCCGGGAGGCTCCCGAGGAGGGCGAGCCGTTCTCGGCGGTGCTGCGGGACCTGGACGACGTGCTCCTGCCGGGCGTGACCCACTGGCAACACCCCCGGTTCTTTGCCTATTTCGCCACCAGCGCCGCCGAACCCGGGATCCTGGCCGAGCTGCTGGCGGCGACGCTGAACTCCATCGCCATCCTGTGGCGCACCGCTCCCGCCTCCACCGAACTGGAGGGCGTGGTGCTGGACTGGACCGCCCGGCTCCTGGGGCTGCCGGAGCGCTGGCACGGCCATATTGAGGACAGCGCGTCCACCTCCACGCTGGCGGCCATGATCGCCGCGCGCGACGCCACCGGGCGCAACGAAGTGGTGTGCTCGGCCCAGACGCACTCCTCGGTGGCGAAGGCGGCCCGGATGATCGGCATGGAGCTGCGCACCGTGGAGTCCGACGACGAGTTCCGCCTGCGTGCGGACGCCCTGGGCGACCTGTCGTCGGCCGCGGTGGTGGTGGCCACCGTCGGCACCACCGCCAGCGCGTCCGTCGACCCCGTCCCGGCCATCGCGGACGCCTGCGCCGCCTCCGGGACGTGGCTGCATGTCGACGCCGCGTATGCCGGATCGGCGATGGTGTGTCCGGAGTTCCGGTGGGCGTTTGCGGGCGTCGACCGGGCCGACTCGCTCGTCGTCAACCCCCACAAGTGGCTGCTGACGCCGATGGACTGCTCGCTGCTGTGGACGTCACGCCCGGCCGACCTGCGCAACGCGTTCAGCCTGGTGCCGGAGTACCTGCGTACGCCCGACGCGGAGGATGCACTGTCCCTGAGCGAGTACGGCCCGGCGCTGGGGCGGCGGTTTCGCTCGTTGAAGCTGTGGGCGGTGCTGCGCTGCTACGGCCGGCGCGGCCTGCAGGAGCACATCCGGCGGGGGATCGGCCTGGCGGCGAGGTTTGAGGAATGGGTGGCGGCCGAGCCTGGCTGGGAGGTGTGCGCGCCCCGCCACTTCTCCCTGGTCTGCTTCCGGGCGGACGGCGACGACGGGCGCAACCAGGAGCTGCTGGAGCGCGTCAACGCCTCCGGTGAGGCGTTCCTGTCGCATGCGGTTCTGGGCGGCCGGTACGTGTTGCGCATGGCGATCGGCCAAATGTCGACGACCGAGGACGACGTCCGGCGCACCTGGGACGTGCTCCGTTCCACATTGGCACACATCTGACACCCACATGACATCGGTTTCCTGTCACCGTGGGGTGGATGGGTGACTCTGATGGAGAAGGGGGCCCAAACGGGCCGGATCTGCATCAGAGTGCCGCGCGGCAGGAGGGGGTGATCGCTCGCCGGCAGCTGCACAGGTTGGGGTTCACGCGCAAGCAGATCGCGCGCATGGCGAGCAACCGCCGGCGGCACGAGGTGTACCACGATGTCTGGGCGGTCGGCCACCGCAACATCTCGCCCCTCGGCCACCTGATCGCCGCGCTCCTCTCGTGCGGACCGGACTCGTTCCTCAGTCATCGCACGGCGGCTGCGGTTCACGGGCTGCGGGCGATCAACGTCCGGACAATCGAAGTGACCGTCGTGGGCACGTCAAGCCCGCCGAGACCGGGGTTGATCGTTCATCGAACCGGCCAGACGCCGGCCGCGGGGGAGATCCGCACCCGCGGGCTGCTCCGGTTCAGCTCAGTGGCCCGCATGCTCGTAGAAGTCGCCAAGACGGGAACCGACGAGGAGCTTGACCGGCTGATCACCCTCGCGGTGCGCAACCGGCTGCTCAACATCGACGCCATTGAGGCGGCCATCGACCGGCACCAGCGGCGGCCCGGGCTCGGCCGGCTCAAGCGGGCGCTCGCCCGCTACCGACCGCAGCCGGACCGCAAATCCGAGCTGGAGCGAGACTTCGACCGCTGGCTCACGACGCACCCGGACATCCCGGAGCCGCAGCGCAACATCCACATCGACGGCTGGGAGATCGACTGCTTCTGGCCGGAGCAGCGGGTCGCGCTGGAGCTGGACGGCCGGCCGTACCACGTCGCGGCTCAGGACATGGACCGCGACCGGCTCAAGGACACCAAGCTGCAGCGCATCGGCATCCGTCCCATGCGGGTCACCGACGCCCGCTGGCAATACGACCGTCCCGGGGTCTATGACGACCTGTGCGCGCTACTTCAGCTCGGCTGAGCTCTTGCCCAGCAACTGGCGGGCGATGATCAGCAGCTGGATCTGCTGGGTGCCCTCAAACAGGTCGAGGATCTTGGCGTCCCGGGCCCACTTCTCCATCAGCTCGCCCTCGCCGAAGCCGGTGGCCCCGCACAGCGCCACGCAGCGCAGCGCGACGTCGGTGCCCATTCGGCCCGCCTTCGCCTTGGCCATCGACGCCTGCAGCGAGTTCGGCTTCTGGTTGTCGGCCATCCAGGCGGCCTGCAACGTCAACAGCCGTGCCGCCTCCCAGTCGGCCTCCATGGCGATGAACTCGGCGGCGGCGGCGGTCTGCAACGTCGGCGGCGTGTCGTAGTCGATCTCGATCCCGGCCTGTGACAGGTGCTCCCGGGTGGCCTCCAGGCAGGCCCGGGCCACGCCGATCGCCATGCCGGCGACCAGCGGCCGCGTGTTGTCGAACGTCTGCATGACGCCCGAGAAGCCGCCCTTGGGCGCGATCTCCGGCGAGCCGAGCAGGTTCTCCCTGGGGACCCGGCAATCGGTCAGGACGAAGTTGGCCGTGTCCGAGGCCCGGATGCCCAGCTTGTGCTCCAGGCGATCCAGCCGCAGCCCCGGGTTGTCGCGCTCCACCACAAAGGACTTGATGGCGGCCCGGCCGGCGGAGCGGTCCAGGGTGGCCCAGACGACGATCAGCTCGGCCCGGTCGCCGGAGGTGACGAAGATCTTCTCCCCGTTGAGCACGTACTCATCGCCATCCAGGACGGCGGTCGTCCGGATGGCGGCCGAGTCCGAGCCGGCCTCCGGCTCGGTGATCGCCATCGCCGCCCACTTGCCGCCGAAGCGCTCAAGCTGCTCCTGGTTGGCCACGGCGGCGATCGCTGCCTGGCCGAGGCCCTGGCGAGGCATCGCCAGCAGCAGGCCGACGTCGCCCCAGCACATCTCGATCAGGCCGAGCAGGCTGGCCATGTTGGACCCATTGCGGTTCCCGCTCGCATCCCGGGCCCTGGACCCGTTGGACCCGTTGGTGCCGACCGCGCCCGCGCCGGCTCCGCCGAGCGCGCCGGACTCGTTCATGCCGTCGATCAGGGCGGCGAGCATGTCGAGCTCCTTGGGGTAGGAGTGCTCCAGCGTGTCGTACTTGCGGGAATTGGGCCGCAGGACTTCCGCGGCCACCTGATGGGCCTGGGAGATCAGCTGGTTGAACTTCTTGGGGGTCTCCAGGTTGATCATCAGACCAGCAGAGCTCCTTCCATGATTCCGGCGGCGCGCAGATCCCGGTACCAGCGCTCCACGGGGTGCTCCTTGACGTAGCCGTGGCCGCCGAGCAGCTGAACCCCGTCGGAGCCGATGGCCATCGCCCGGTCGGCGCACAGCCGCCGGGCCAGCGCCACCTCTCGGTGAAACGGCAGTCCCTGGTCGACGCGGGCGGCGGCGCTGTAGGTGGCCAGGCGCAGCCCGTCCAGCTCAATCGCCATGTTGGCCACGGTGAAGGCCACCGCCTGCCGGTTGGAGACCGGCTCCCCGAAGGCACGCCGGTCCTTGACGTAGTCGGACACATAGTCCAGCACCGCCTGGCCGGTGCCGACCGCCAGCGCGCACCAGGCGAGCCGGGCCAGCGCCACGCACTCGGCGTAGACCGCGCGGTCACCTCCGCCGAGCAGCGCCGTGGCCGGCAGCTGGACATCCTCCAGGATGACCCGGTGGGTACTCGCGGCGCGGATGCCCATGGCCGGTTCCGGCTCCAGGGAGATGCCGGCGCACCGCGACTCCATGATGAACAGCGATGGGCCGGCACCCTCCAGCTGGGCGCCCACCACAAACACCTCGGCATCCCCGGCGCGGGGGACCAGGGCCTTGACGCCGTTGAGCACGTAGCCGCCGCCGCTGCCCCGGGCCGTGGTCTGCAGCGCAAACGGATCAAATAGCGGGCGCGGTTCCATGAGGGCGAGCGCCGCCGCCGGGACGTTCTCGCCCACGAACTCCGGCAGGTAGCTGGCCTGCTGCTGGCCGTCGCCCCACAGGCTGATGGCGGCCGACACCGCGGCCGGGGCGAGACAGGCGGTGGCGATGCCCATATCGCCCCCGGCCAGCGCCTCGCTCATGAGCACCGTGGTGGTGGCGGAGCGCTCCGCCACGGCGCCGCCCAGCTCCTCGGGGACGCCGATCATGGTCAGGCCGAGCTCGTTGGCCTGGGTCAGCAGCGCCTCGGGCGCCGCGCAGGCGGCGTCGGCCTCCAGCGCGGCAGCGCGCAGCTCGGCGAGCGCGAACTCGCGCACGGAATCACGCAGCAGGGCCTGCTCGTCGGATGGGGTCAGGTCGAACAGGTCGCTCTGGCGCGCCCGGGGCTGGCGGGCCGGCCGGGACAGGCGCTGCGCGGCGGCGAAGCTCCGGCCCGCCGTGGCGGCGGTGCGCGCGCCGGTCCTGGTGGCTCCGTGGATGAGGCTGACGACCGGGTCGCGGAGGCCGAGCCGGTCAATCGCCCCGGAGGACGCGACCTTGTTGAGCGCGCGCAGACCGACGGCCATCCCGCGCTCGGCGAGATTGGGAGGGGAAGCCATGGCGGCGACGGTAGCATGAAGTGTTGTAACGTCGTTCCATGTAATGCTGAACGCGGCCGTATATCTGACAGTACGCAGGCTTCTTATTGCACTCTTATGAAGAGGCGGTCATGCTCCATGGGTGCGGGTTCTGATCGCCGAGGACGAGATGCGGCTGGCCGACGCCATCGCGCGGGGCCTGCGGCGACAGGGTTTCGCCGTCGATCTGGCCCCGGACGGCGAGCAAGCCCTGGTCAAGTCCCGGGTGGTGCGCTACGACGTCCTGGTGCTCGACCGGGATCTGCCCGGCGTGCACGGCGACGACGTCTGCCGCGTGGTCCGGGAGGAGCGGCCGGACACGGGGATCCTCATGCTGACCGCCGCCGGGGCGCTGGAGGACGTGATTGAGGGCCTGTCGCTGGGCGCCGACGACTACCTGCCCAAGCCGTTTCGCTTTGCCGAGCTGGTGGCCCGGATCCATGCCCTGGCCCGTCGCACCTCCCCCAGCCGGCCGCCTGTCCTCACCCACGGCGACCTGGAGCTCGACCCGGCGCGCCGGCGCCTGACGCGGGATGGCCGGGAGATTGAGCTGGCCCGCAAGGAGTTCGCGGTGCTGGAGGCACTGATGGCCGCCGACGGCGCCACCGTCTCGGCCGAGCAGCTGCTGGAGCGTGTCTGGGACGAGCACACCGACCCGTTCACCAACGTGGTCCGCATGACCATCATGACCCTCCGGCGCAAGCTCGGGGAGCCCCCGGTCGTCCAGACGGTGATCGGAGTCGGCTACCGGATGGCCTGATGCCCGGGCGGCGCCGTCAGCTCCTCCGCCTGCCGGCTCACACCATCCGCCTGCGCCTGACGGCGCTGTACGGAACCGTCTTCCTCATCACCGGCGCGGCCCTGCTCACGCTCGGCTACGTGTTTGTGCGCACCAACCTGCGCACCCACCACAGCCTGCGGGCCGAGCTCCTGCGGCTGGGGATCACGCCGCTGCGGGGTGAGTTTGGCTTTGCCCCGGGCTCACCGACGGGCAAGCTCATCCACACCGTCCAGGATCAGATCCTGGGGGGCGCCCTGCACCGGCTGCTGTTGGAGTACATCGGTGCGCTGCTGCTCATGACCGCGGCCTCGGTGGTCATCGGCTGGCTGCTCGCCGGGCGGGCCCTGGCCCCGCTGCGGGACATCACCGCCACCGCCCGCCGGGTCTCCGGTGAGAACCTGGGGGAGCGGATCGCGCTGCAGGGGCCCGCGGACGAGCTCAAGGAGCTGGCCGACACGTTCGACGGCATGCTGGCTCGCCTGGACGGCGCGTTTGCCAGCCAGCGTCACTTTGTGGCCAGCGCCTCGCATGAGCTGCGGACGCCGCTGGCGATCATGCGCACCGAGATCGACGTGGCCCTGGCCGATCCCGAGGCCCATGCCGACGAGCTCCGAGAGATGGGCGAGGGACTCCGGGACACCGTGGATCGATGCGAGCGGCTGATCGCCAGCCTGCTTCTGCTGGCGCGCAGCGAGGCCGCCGCCGGGCATGAGGAGCCGGTCGACATTGCGGCGCTGGCCGCCGACTGCATCACCGATCTGCGGGCGCGCGCGCAGGAGGCGCGCATTGACGTCCAGGACGATCTGCAGCCGGCCTGGACGAGCGGGGACCCGGGTCTGCTGGAGCGGCTGATCGCCAACCTGGTCGACAACGGCATCCACCACAACGAGAGCCGGGGCTACCTCCACGTCCGTACGTGCACGTTCGAGGAGTACGTGGAGCTCGTCGTCACCAATGGTGGCCCGCGGATTGATCCGGACCGGGTGGATGAGCTGGTGGAGCCGTTCCGGCGGCTGGATCGGTCGGTCCGCGGGTTCGGGCTCGGGCTGTCGATTGTGCAGTCGATAGCGCAGGCCCACCACGGCACGGCGACGCTGACGGCACCGCCCACCGGGGGGCTTGAGGTCACCGTGCAACTGCCGCGTCTGGGCAAGCTGCGTCCGGTGCGCGGCACCCTGGCCGAGCCGGAACGGCCGCTCCCAGCGAATTCTGAGGGTCGTCTTACGAAGAGCTGACGGTCGCAGACGTACGCTCAAATGCATGTCGCGCCGGTGTCATTGCATGCGAGTTGACGATGGGCTGGACCTTGGCATCCCCGCGCTGGATCCGGCCTGCCGCCCCCTCCAGACACCGGGCGATTGCGACGAAAGTGCGCCTCGTCGCCTGCGGAGGAGACTCCTCCCCGCAACCTGGGGTCCCGGCGGCGGCCCGGGCAGCGACTCCCGCCTGGGCACGCGCGCCGGACCTCAGGTCAGCCCGTTCCGTCGCCGCTGACCCTCACCAGGTGTCGACGTTGGGCCGGCGCTTGCCGGGCGTCTGCCACCAGGGCGGGGTCATGTCGTCAAACAGGGTCGCCACCCAGCGGCGGGTATCCGCCGGGTCGATCACGTCGTCGATCTCAAAGTAGGACGCCACGCTGATGCCGCGGCCCCGCTCATAGGCGGCGGCCACCATCTGCTCAAACGCCCGGTGGCGCTCCACCGGATCCTCAATCGCCTCCAGCTCCCGGCGCATCCCCAGCCGGACTGCGCCCTCCAGTCCCATGGCCCCGAACTCCGACGTCGGCCAGCCGACGACGAACAGCGGCGCCTTGAAGCCGCCGGCCGCCATCGCCTGGGCGCCCAGCCCGTAGCCCTTGCGGAGCACCACGGTGCCGGTGGGCACGCTCAGGTTGGCCCCGGTGGTGAACATCCGGCTGACGTGGCGGACGGTGCCGGTGACCTCGGCCTCGGGGCCGACCATGAAGCCCGGGGTGTCGGCCAGAAACAGCACCGGCAGCCCGAAGGCGTCGCACAGCCCCATGAAGCGCGCCGCCTTGTCGGCGCCGTCGGCATCGATGGCTCCGCCCAGATGGGCCGGGTCGTTGGCGATGATCCCGAGCGCCCGCCCATCGATCCGGGCCAGCGCGGTGATCATCCCGGCGGCAAAGCCGGCTCGCAGCTCCAGCGCGTCGTCGCACAGGGTGTCGATGACCGCCCGGACGTCATAGGACCGCTTCCGGTTGGCCGGCACCAGTTCACGCAGCCGGCTCTGATCCGGCGGGGTCGGCGCCGGATCGCCCCGGGGGACGGTGAAGTAGCCGAGGTACCGCCGGGCGGCGGCGACGGCCGCGGCATCGTCCGCCACCCGGATATCGACCACGCCGTTGTCCCACTGAACGTCAATGGGGCCGACCTCCTCAGGGGCGAACCGGCCCATTCCGCCGCCCTCGATCATGGCCGGACCGCCCATGCCGATGCTGGCGTCCTCGGTGGCGATGACCACGTCGCAGCAGCCGAGCAGCGCGGCGTTGCCGGCGAAGCAGTAGCCCGAGGCGACGCCGACCAGCGGCACCAGGCCGCTCAACTGGGCGAACAGCCCGAAGGCCCGGCAGTCCAGCCCGGAGATGATCGGCAGGTCGACGTCACCGGGTCGGCCGCCGCCACCCTCGGCGAACAGCACCACCGGCAGCCGGCGCCGGTGGGCCAGCTCAAACAAGCGATCCTTCTTGGCGTGGTTGCGCATCCCCTGGGTGCCGGCCAGGACCGTGTAGTCGTACGACATCGCCGCCACCGGCCGGCCGCCCAGCTCGCCCACCCCGCCGACGAGCCCGTCGGCCGGAGTGCGTTCGATCAGCTCCTGGCGGGACCGGCGCTGCTCCTGGGCGGCGATGACCAACGGGCCGTACTCCACAAACGACCCCGGGTCCAGGAGGTCGGCCAGGTTCTCCCGGGCGGTGCGGCGTCCGGCGCCGTGGCGCTTGGCCACCGCCTCTGGCCGGCGGTGGTCCAGGCCGACCTGGTGGCGCTCGTGCACGGCGGCCAGGTCATCGCGCGGCACCGGCTCCGAGCCGACGCGGTCCGGCGCCGGGGCATCGGCCGGGGCCAGCACCGCCAGCGGCTGGCCCTCGGCCACCGACTCGCCGACCGCCACCGCCAGGCTGACCACCACCGCGTCGCGTTCGGCCACGACCTCATGCTCCATCTTCATGGCCTCGATGATCACCACCGGAGCCCCCGCGCCGACGCGATCGGCGGCGACCGCGACGACCGTGCCGGCGAACGGCGCCACAACGGTCATCTCCACGCGCGGCAGTCTACGATTGCCGCCATGAGCAAGGGGCCGGAGCTGTTGTGGACGCCGTCAGCGGACCGGGTGGAGCAATCGACGCTGACCCGGTTCGCCGGGTGGCTGGAGTCAGAGCGCGGCCTGTCGTTCGACGATTACGACGGGCTGTGGCGCTGGTCGGTGGAGGCGATCGACGAGTTCTGGTCGGCGCTGGTGGCCTGCTTTGACCTGCGCTTCAGCGAGGGCGGCGACGTGGTGCTCCGGGACCGGTCGATGCCGGGCGCGGAGTGGTTTCCGGGCAGCCGGATCTCCTATGCCGAGCATGTGTTCCGCGGCCAGGATGATGGCGCGGTGGCGATCCGCTCGGTTTCGGAGGTGCGGCCGGAGCTGGAGGAGTGGACCTGGGGGCGGCTGCGCACCGAGACGGCGCGGGTGGCCGCCGGGCTGCGGAGCCTGGGAGTGGGGGAGGGCGACCGGGTGGTCGCCTACATGCCGAACATTCCGGAGACGATCGCCTGCTTTTTGGCCTGTGCGTCGATCGGCGCGGTGTGGTCCTCGGCGGCGCCGGAGTTTGGGGCCCGCAGCGTCATCGACCGGTTCGCGCAGGTGGAGCCGACGGTGCTGCTGGCCATCGACGGCTACCGCTACGGGGGCAAGGACTTCGATCGCTCGGCGCTGGTGGAGCGCATCGCCGGGGAGCTGCCCGGGCTCAAGCAGGTGGTGCGCCTCGGCTATCTGGACGGGTCGGGATGGGAGGACGGGTTTCTCGGCGCGGCCGACGAGGAGCTGTCGTTCACGGCGCTGGCGTTTGACCACCCGCTCTGGGTCCTGTACAGCTCGGGCACGACCGGGCTGCCCAAGCCGATCGTTCACGGCCAGGGCGGGATCCTGCTGGAGCAGGTCAAGATGGGCCACCTCCATCTCGACGCCCAGGCCGGTGACCGCGTGTTCTGGTTCACCACCACCGGCTGGATGATGTGGAACTTCCTGGTCGGCGTTCTCCTGACCGAGGCCTCGATCGTCCTGTTTGACGGTAACCCCGGGCACCCCTCGCTGGAGGCGCTGTGGGACCTGGCCGAGCGCACCGAGGCGACCACCTTCGGCACCAGCGCGGCGTTCATCGCCTCCTGCATGAAGGCCGGGGTGGTGCCCCGCTCAAAGGGCCGGCAGCTCCGCGCGCTCCGGGCCGTGGGGTCGACCGGATCGCCGCTCTCGCCGGAGGGCTTCAGCTGGGTCTATGACCAGCTCGGCCAGGACACCTGGCTGTTCTCGACCTCCGGCGGAACCGACATGTGCACGGCGTTTGTGGGCGGGGTGCCGACGCTGCCGGTGTACCTGGGCGAGCTCCAAGCCCGGGCGCTGGGGGCCAGCGTGCAGGCCTGGGATGAGGACGGGCACGCGCTGGTGGACGAGGTGGGCGAGCTGGTGGTTACCGAGCCGATGCCGTCAATGCCGATCTTCCTGTGGGGCGATGAGGACGGGGAACGGCTGCGGGACTCCTATTTCTCCATGTACCCCGGCATCTGGCGCCACGGCGATTGGATCAAGATCACCTCCCGGGGGACGGCGATCATCTACGGCCGGTCGGACTCCACCATCAACCGCGGCGGAGTGCGGATGGGCACGGCCGAGATCTACCGCGCGGTGCTCGACGTCGACGCGGTGGTCGACGCGCTGGTGGTCGACCTGCCCAAGGAGGGGACCGACGGGTGGATGCCGCTGTTTGTGGTGCTGCGCGAGGGCGAGGAGCTGAGCGACGGGCTGACCGGCGAGATCCGGCGGCGCATCCGGGAGGACTGCTCGCCCCGGCATGTGCCCAATGAGATCCGGCAGATCTCGGCGGTGCCCCGGACCCTGTCCGGAAAGGTGCTGGAGGTGCCGGTGAAGCGCATCTTGATGGGCGCGCCGGCGGATCAGGCGGCGTCCCGGGAGTCGCTGGCCAACCCGGAGGCGCTCGACTACTTCGTCGACCTCTCGGAGCAGCGGGGGGAGTAAACCGCCGGCCCAGAGACTCCTACCAGTAGGTGGGACGAAAACGGCGGCATACGACGGAAATATCCCAACTGGCCCGGAAGCAGTACGGGCACGTGACCCGGCCGCAGCTGCTGCACTGCGGACTGAGCAGCGACGTGATCGATCATCGGGTCAAGGCGGGAAAGCTGATTCCGGTGCATGCCGGGGTGTATGCCATCGGTGTGCGCCGGCTCGACCCGCCGGCCCGAGCGGCGGCGGCGGTGCTGGCGTGCGGCCCCGGCGCGCTCCTCAGCCACAGCTGGGCGGCGGCGCTATGGGGGCTCCACAAGGACTGGCCGGGCCTCCCGGAGGTGACGATTCCCCGTGACCGCCGGCCCAAGGGCGTCCGCTTCCATCGCTCCGCCACCCTGACCCGGGCCGACGAGCGCATCCACCTGGGCATCCGGGTGACGAGTCCGGCGCGCACGATCGTCGACAACGCCCCCGGACTGACCGACCAGCAGCTGCGGCGTGCCATCCGCGAGCTGCGGCTCCAGGGATACCTGAAGCCAAGCGAGCTCGCCGAGGCGGTGGAGCGGCTGCGAAGCTCCCGGCTGCGGCCGTTCGTGGACAACCCGACCGGTCCCACACGCTCGGAGTTTGAGGACGCGTTCCTCGCCTTCGTGGCTGAATTCAACCTGCCGCGCCCGCGCGTGAACCGGAAACGCAACGGGCGGGAGGTCGACATGGTCTTCGACCACCACAAGGTGATCGTGGAACTCGACGGCTACGAGTTCCACAGAGACCGAGACAGCTTCAATACAGACCGGGACAATGATGCGGAGGCCCTCAGCCACGGCTTTGTGACCATGCGGGTCACCTGGGACCGCCTGCACGGCCAGGGCCGGCGCGCGGCCGAGGCCCGGCGCCTCCAGAGGATTCTCCAGCAGCGGGGGTAGCCTCGTCCTTACGGACTTCTTCCCGAACTCTGAAACCGTTCTCACGGGTAGCTGGTCCCATTAGGTTCGGAAAGCCAACAGGAGAGACGTCGAAACCATGAGAACTTTGAGCCGATGGATTCCGGTCATCGGCGGCGCCATCGCGGGGGGTGTGATCGCCCTGATCATCGCGAGCGGCAGCACGGGGACCACCACCACGACCACGGTTGTGCAGAGCTCAGGCTCCAGCGCCGGCACCGGCACGGCGGCCAGCGCCAGCAGCGAGCCGACCTCCATCAAGAGCACCGGCGGGATGACGATCAACCAGATCTACCGGTCGGCCAGTCCGGGTGTGGTCGACATCCTGGTCACCAGCCAGAGTCAGAATCCCGGCTTCGGCTTCTTCGGCGGCAGCGGCCAGACCCAGGAGGGCGAGGGCTCCGGCATCGTCTACAACAAGCAGGGCTACATCCTCACCGACGAGCATGTGGTGGCCAACGCCAACTCCATCAAGGTGACCTTCAGCAACGGCAAGCAGGTCCCGGCCAAGCTGATCGGCACCGACCCGTCGACCGACGTCGGCGTGATCAAGGTCAACCTGCCCAGCTCCGAGCTGCACCCGCTCCCGCTGGCCAACTCCGACACTGCGCAGGTGGGCGATCCGGTGGTGGCCATCGGCAGCCCGTTCAGCCTGCCGGAGACCGTCACGGCCGGCATCGTCAGCCAGGTCGACCGCAGCATCACCGCGCCCAACAACTACACCATTCCGGGCGCGATTCAGACCGATGCGGCCATCAACCCGGGCAACTCGGGCGGCCCGCTGCTGGATGCCAACGCTCAGGTGCTCGGCCTCAACGACCAGATCGAGACCAACAACACCACCCAGGGCGGCCAGGGCTCCAGCTCCGGGGTCGGGTTCGCCACCCCCATCAACACCGACGCCAAGATCGCCAACCAGATCATCTCGGGCCGGCGCGTCCAGCACGCCTACGTGGGCGTGGAGCTCTCCGGCACGTCGGCGGGCGGCGCGGAGATCTCGCCCCAGAACGGGGTGCAGCCCGGATCCCCGGCGGCCGGGGCCGGGCTCCAGGCCGGTGACCTGATCACCGCCATCGACGGCAAGACGGTCGCGTCCACCGATCAGTTCATCGCCACCATCGACAAGTACTCGCCCGGCCAGACGGTCACCCTGACGATTCAGCGCGGCGGCCAGACCAAGCAGGTTCAGGTCAAGCTGGGGGTGCGGCCCGCCTCGGCCGCCGGCGGTACCAACCAGGCGACACCGTAAGCCGGTCTCAGGCGCTCGCGGCCTCCGCCACGCGACGGCGGCGGTTCGCGAGCGCCACCGAGATCGGTCCGCCCAGGGCGATGACCGTGATCAGCAGGGGGACGAGCACGGTGGAGCCGAAGGCGGTGGCCAGGGCGTAGGCGCCGGCCCCGAACAGCCCGGCCGCCGGGAGGGTGATCACCCAGGCGGCCACGATGGATCCGGCCACCCCCCAGCGGACCGCCGACAGCCGCTTGGCGGCGCCGGCCCCCATCACGCCACCGGAGATGACGTGGGTGGTCGACAGCGGGTAGCCGAGGTGGGAGGAGAGCAGGATCACCACCGCCCCGGAGGCCTGAGCCGAGAACGCCTGGGCCGAGTCCATCCGGATGATCCGGCTGCCCACCGTGCGGATGATCCGCCAGCCGCCGGCGTAGGTGCCCAGGGCGATCGCCGTGGCCGACAGCACCACCACCCACACCGGCACCGAGGCGTGGCGGGCGTTGAGCGAGCCATGGGCGACGAGCGCCAGGGTGATCACGCCCATCGTCTTCTGGGCGTCGTTGGTGCCGTGGGCCAGAGCCAGGGCCGAGTTGGAGACGAGCTGACCCAGGCGGAAGCTGCGGGTCACCGGCCCGGGGCGCCGGCGGGCCAGCAGGTGGTAGGCGATGACGATGACCAGTCCGGCGGCCAGGAAGGCGGCCACCGGGGAGATGAGCGCCGGCAGGACGACCTTGTCAAGCAGCCCGCCGAACTTGACCCCGGAGGTCCCGACCGCGGCGAGCATGGATCCGACCACGCCACCGATCAACGCGTGCGAGGAGCTGGAGGGGAGGCCGTAGGCCCAGGTGGCGAGGTTCCAGGCGATGGCGCCGATCAGCCCGGCGAAGGCGATGGTCTCGGTCACCTGGCCGGCGTTGACGATGCCGCTGGCCACGGTGGCGGCGACCTTCAGCGAGATGAAGGCGCCGGCGAAATTGAGGATGGAGGCCAGGCCGATGGCCATCCCCGGGGAGAGCGCCCGGGTGGAGATGGACGAGGCCACCACGTTGGCGGTGTCATGGAACCCGTTGGTGAAGTCGAACGCGGTGGCCGCCACCACCACCAGCGCGAGCAGGATGTCGTTGTGCACAAATCGTCAGCTACCCGAGCTGGCGGCCAACGCAAGCGTGCGTTCCATCAGCTCGGTGTGAACGCTGCGGGTGCGGCCGTGCCGCCGGGTCCAGCGGCCGTCGGAGTCCATCGTCCAGGCGTAGGTGTCGTCGGCGAGGCAGCGCTCCAGAGTGTCCTCGATCTCGGCCTGGAGCTCCGGACGCTCAATCGGCGTCAGCAGCTCCACCCGCGTGTCCAGGTTGCGGGGCATGAGGTCGGCGGAGCCGATGTAGTACACGTGCTCGTCGCCGCGGTGGAAGGAGTAGATGCGGGAGTGCTCCAGGAACCGGCCGACGACCGAGACGACCTCGATGGTGTCCGAAATCCCCGGAATGCCCGGCACCAGGCAGCAGATCCCGCGGACGTTGAGCTGGACCGGGACCCCGGCCTGGGAGGCGCGGTACAGGGCCTCGATGATCGCCTGGTCGACGAGCGCGTTCATCTTCATCACGATGCGCGCGTCGCGACCCTCCCGGTGGGCCTCCACGGTCCGGTCGATCTGCTGGATGAGCGGCTCGCGCAGCCAGGTGGGCGCCACCAGCGTCTTGCGCTGGGGCTGGGGGTGGCCGTAGCCGGTCAACGTGTTGAACAGGTTGGCCACCTCGTCGCCGATCTCGGGGTTGACGGTGAAGAAGCCGAAATCCTCGTACAGGCGAGCGTTCTTGGCGTGGAAGTTGCCGGTCCCGATCATCACGTAGTTGCGCACCGACCCGCGCTCGCGGCGGACGATCAGGATCGCCTTGGCGTGGGTCTTGAGCCCGGGGATGCCGTGCACGACGTGGGCGCCCACCTCCTCCAGGGCCCGGGACCAGCGGATGTTCTGACGCTCGTCGAAGCGGGCCTTGAGCTCCACCAGGCACACTGCCTGCTTCCCCTTCTCGGCGGCCTCGATCAGCGACGGCACCAGCGCGGAGTCATCGGAGGTCCGGTACACCGTCATCTTGATGGCCAGGACGTTGGGGTCGTCGACGGCCTGCTTGACCAGGCGTTCGACGCTGCCGGTGAACGAGTGGTACGGGTAATGCAGCAGGAAGTCGCCGGCGCGCATCATCGCCAGCAGGTCCGGCTGGCCGTCGCCGTCGGTGGGGGCCGTGGCCAGCACCGGCGGCGTCACCGGGGACCAGCTGGGCCAGCGGATGTCCGGGTGATCCTTGATGGACGCGATCTGCCACAGGTCCCCCAGGTCAAGCAGGCCATCCACGTCGTAGACCTGAATCTCCTCCACATTGAGCCACTCGATCAGCCGCGTGCGCAGCGACGGATCCATGCCGGAACCAACCTCCAGCCGGACGACCTCGCCGAAGCGCCGGCGACGGAGCTCGTCCTCCACGGCCTGGAGCAGGTCGTTGGCCTCGTCGTTGACCTCAAAGTCCGCATCCCGGGTGACCCGGAAGAAGTCGTAGCTGAGGATCTCCATCCCGGGAAACAGCGCGTCCAGATGACGGGCGATGACGTCCTCCAGCGGGATGAACACGTCCTTGGAGATCTCCACGAACCGGGGCAGGACCTCCTTGGGCACCTTGATCCGGGCAAACGCCTCCTGATCGGTATCCGGATCATGCAACCGGACGATCAGGCTCAGAGACAGATTGGAGATGTACGGGAACGGCCGTCCCGCGCCCACCCCCAGGGGCGTGAGCACCGGGAAGATCTGCTCCCGGAAATGCCGCTCGATGTCCTCCGGCGGAGCCCCCGACTCGTCACAGGACACGATCCGGACCCCGTGCTCGGCCAGCTCCGGGCGGACCACCCGGGAGAACTGCTCGGCATGGCGGCGGTCCAGATCGCGCACTTGGTCATGGATCCCGGCCAGCACCTCAGGGGGCGACATGCCGTCGGGGCCGCGGGAGTCGATCCGGGACTCCAGCTGCTCATGCACCCCGGAGACCCGGATCATGAAGAACTCGTCGAGATTGGTGACGAAGATGGCCAGGAACTTCAGTCGCTCAATCAACGGCAGCATCTCGTCCTCGGCCAGCTGGAGGACCCGGTCGTTGAAGTCCAGCCAGGAGAGCTCTCGGTTGATGTACAGCGCGCGGTCGGTGAGGTCACGGCTGCCCTCGGCCGTCGCCTCCTCAACCTGGGAGCCCAGCTCCGTCACGCCACCCTTTCGATGCCGGCGATCGCGTCCAGCTCGGTCGGCCGCAGCAGGACGACCAGCTCGCCCTTGGCGATCCCGGCCAGCCCACCCTTCTTCATCCGGGCCTGGGCGCCGGTGAGGTCATGAACGGTCAGGGTGAAGGAGGGGTCGTGCCCCACCATCAGGACGTCGCCGAGGCCGGCGCTGAGATCGTTGGCATCGAACGGCTCCCCGGCGAGCCGCCGGTCGACGCTCACCTCCAGCCCCAGCGGCGCGCAGGCGTACTGGGCCGTCTGGAGCGCGCGGAGCTTGGGGCTCGACAGGCAGGTGTCGATGGTGACCCCCAGCGCCTTGAGGGCGTGGCCGGCGGCCTCGGCCTGGCGGATTCCCCGCTCGGTCAGCGGGCGCTCGTCGTCCGGAGTCCCGTCAGCGGCCTCGGCGTGTCGAAGGAGCCACAACATAAAAGACACTCTACGACGGACTGCCCAGGTTGAGAACCGACGCATCCGTTCGCCCAGCACCCTACCGGGGCGGACAGGGCAGCGGTGAAAATGGTGTGAACAGAATGCTTAACCGGGGAGGGGGGCGCCGGCCAGCGCGGCGACGGCGCCGATGACGCCGGCCGCCAGCAGCGTCGCCACCACGCCGCGCCGCAGGACGAGTACGGCGCCGAGAGCGGCCGCCAGGATGGCGAACTGCCAGGTCTGCGTGAGGGCGAGGGCCAGGGTGATGGCGGCGCCGCCGATGGCGCCGATGGCGGCCGGGCCGGCCCCGTCCAGGAACGCCCGGGGACGAGGGTTCTCCCGCAGGCGCTCAAAGTGGCGCCCGGCCACCAGGACGAAGCCGAACGAGGGGGCGAAGGCGATGGCCGCGGCCAGCGCGCCGCCACCGACCCCGTGGGCGGCATAGCCGACCGCGGCCACGGTGGCGACCACGGGGCCCGGGGTGACCTGGCCCACCGCCACCGCGTTGAGGAACTGGGCATTGGTCATCCAGTGATACACGTGAACGGCGTCGCCCTGCATGAGCGGGATGATCACGAAGCCGCCGCCGAACGACAGGGCGCCCACCTTAAGCGCTGTCCAGGCCAGTGCCCCCATCCCGCCGTGGCCGATGACGGCCAGCGGGCCGGCGCCGATGGACGGCATCCGCAGGGCCCCGCCGCCCCGGCGACGCACCAGTTCCACCGCCCCACAGCCGACCAGCACCAGAGCCAGATACGGGCCGGCGAGCACGGCGCCGGCGACCCCGGCCAGCCCATAGACCGCCCACCAGGGTACGGCGGTGCGCTCCCGGGCCCGGTCCAGGCTGGGGCCGACCAGCCCGCGGGCCGCCTGAAGGGCGACCGCGGGGACTGCCGCGCCCGCCCCGGCGCCGGCGCCCTGGATCCACACCGGCGGGGACTGGCCGAACAGCACCGCCGACAGGGCGATGACGGCGATGACCGCGGGCACGATGAAGCCCAGGCCGCCGACGAGCGCCCCGGCGGGACCGGCCACCCGGTAGGCGCAGTAGATGGCCATCTGAGTGGAGGCCGGACCGGGCAGCAGGCCGCAGGCGGCGTTGGCATCCTCAAACGCCCGGGGATCCAGCCACCGGCGGCGCTCCACCACCAGCTGGCGCAGCAGGGCGATGTGGGCCGGGGGGCCTCCGAACCCGGTCACCCCGATCCGCGTCCACTCGCGCAGGACGGTGCTCAACGACGCCCGGCCTCCGGTCTGTGCCGAGGCCCCGGCGTCGCTTCCCATCCCGGCCACGCTAGCTCAAAACACGGCCACGGTCAGCCGACGACGAGCCGGCGCCCGAACACGCGGGCAAACGCCTCGCCGTCGCCATAGCGCTCCACGCTCCAGCGGGGCAGGGTCAGGTCTCCCGCGGCTTTGAGGTGGAGGTCGATCCCGTCGCCGTTCGTGTCCAGGTGGGCGTCGGAGACCGCCTGATCCCGCCCTCGCTCCAGGTGCTCGGCCAGGCGCAGGATCATGGCGCACCGCTCCAGGAGCTGATCATCGCCCTCCTCGGTCAACTCCTCAATCGCCCCCAGCTTGGGAGCGCCCTTGCGGTGGTAGCGGGTGATCTGGGCGATCAGCGCCCGCTCACGCGGGTCAAAGCCGTACAGCTCGGCGCTCTCGATCAGGTACCGGGAGTGCTTGTGGTGGTCGTCGTAGGAGATCGTCATGCCGACGTCATGGAGCATGGAGGCGGCCCACAGCAGCTCGCGCTCGGCCGGGCGCGCCTGGAACAGGCCCCCGGCCACCAGGGAGTCGAACATCTGCAGCGCCAGGTGAGCCACGTGCTCCACGTGGGGCAGATCGGATTCGTACTGGATGGCCAGGTTGCGCACGGCATCCCCGCGGACGTCGGGGAACAGCGGCTCATGGTCATCCAGCAGTGTGCGGGCCAGGAACACTCCCTCCCGCAGGCCGGCCTCGGTGGCCTCGATCCCGGTGAACCGGCCCAGCTTGACCACCGTTTCCAGTACGACCGCGGCGGCCAGAATGATGTCGCCCCGTCCCGGCTTGATCCCGGGGACCGTCCCCCGCTCGGCCACCGGCAGCGCGGCCAGCTGGGCCACCAGGTCCGAGAGCACCCCGGGCGTGATGACGAAGCCCTGGACGCCGAGGTCGATCGACCCGTTGGCGGTGGCCGCGGCGGCGGCCAGGTTGCGCACCGCGCCGCCAATCCCGACCAGCCGCCGCCCGGAGGAGGCCAGCCAGCCGAGGCCGGAGAGGGCCTCGGTCACGTGGTCGCGCAGGCGGGCGAGCTCCTTCTTCTTTGCCGGGCCCTCGCCGGGCAGAAACTGCTCGGTGAGCCGGACCGCGCCGAGGGGGAACGAGGTCATCTCCTGGGCGTGGCGATCCTCCACATGGATGAGCTGCATGCTCCCGCCGCCGAGGTCAAGCACCACCCCATGGTCCAGGGTGGTGGTATTGACCGCGGCCACGTAGCCGAAGAACGCCTCGTCGTGGGCCGACAAAGTGTTGATGGTCAGGCCCGTCTCTCGCTGCGCGTCGGCCAGGAACTGCGCCCCGTTGGTGGCGTCGCGGATGGCGCTGGTGGCCACCACGTGGACCTCCTCGGGCGGGATGTGGTTGGCTCGGCAGAACCGGTCAAACACGGCCAGGGTCTCCATCCCCCGGTCGATGGCCGCGGGGCTGAGGCGCCCGCTGGCGGCGAGCCCAGCGCCGATCCGGACCGTCTCGTACAGCTCGTCGGTGAGCTTCCACCATGGGGCGGGCGGGGTGGCGTAGGTGAACACCACCAGGCGCCAGGAGTTGGAGCCGAGGTCGATGACCGCCACCCGGCGGTTGATGTGGCCCTCCTGTCCGGCGGCCCGGGTTGATCGCCAGCTCACGGCGACATCATGGGTGCAGCGGCGGACGGCTGACCGGGACCGAGGAGGCGGCGGCTCAGGCGGCCGGGGTGCGGCGCCGCGGCGACGAGGAGCGCGGCGGCGGGGTGCCCCGCGGCGGCAGCGGGCCCGGCGCCGGTAATGGCGCGGGCTCGTCGTTGACGGTCAGGTACCGGTAGACGGCGCAGACGAGGAGGATCGTCATGAACACGGCGCTGGTGGCGCACTCCTCACAGATGGCGTGAATGGAGAACAGCTCCCGGTAGGTGAGGTAGGCGCTGAAGCCGAAGCCGACCATGGTCAGGCCGAGCACCGCCAGCCGGGTCTCCTCCCGGTCGGGTGCCAGCAGGGCGCCCAGGATGAGGATGTAGCCGATCAGCCCGATCAGCGCCACCGGCACGCCGTGCAGCTCGGACCACTGCGAGGTCTGGACCTTCACACAGGCCTGTCCGGCGGTGCAGGCCGGCTTGAGTCCGGCGTAGTGGACGATCGTCAGGTAGGTGGCCAGGGCCAGTCCCAGCAGCGCCAGCACGGTCATCGCGCGGCGCAGCGGGAACCTCATGACACCGCGTTGATCGCCGATTCCAGCTGGCTGTAGCTGTTGGGGTTGCCGACGATCGGCTGCGCCTGGCCCTTGGGGCCCTGGATGACGATCGTGGGCGTGCTGTTGTAGCCGGCGTTGGCCGCAGCCTGCTGGTCGGCGTTGACCTGCCCGGCCAGCGAGGAGGACCCACGGTCTGAGCTCCACTTGCTGTAGTTGAGGCCGGGGACCTGCTGGGCGAGGCCGGACAGATAGCTGTTGGTGACGTAGCTCGTCGTCTCGTCACCCTGCTCGTGGTAGAAGAGCTGGATGTAGTCCCAGGCCTTCTGCTGCTGGCCGGCAGCCAGCGCCGCGGTCTGGCTGGGCACGAACATGGAGTTGTTGGCGGTGCCCGACGCCGTCTCCAGCGCCTTGTAGGTGATCTTGACCTTGCCGGCGCGCACGTCGTGGGAGATCAGCTGGCTCTCGGAGCCGAGCGCAAAGCTCTTGCAGACGGGACAGACCAGGTCGCCGTACTCGGTGACGGTGACCTTGGCGTTGGGGTTGCCCAGGGTGGAGCCCTGCTGGGGGATGCCGTTGAGCAGCTGGGTGACGGTGGCCGCGGCGTTCTTGGCCTGGGGGGTGTTGGGCTTGGGGGCGGAATTGGAGCCGCCGCCGCTGGAGATGGCGAACACCGCAGCGATGACGACGATGGTGCCGACCACCACGCCGCCCAGCATGCGCAGCCGTCGCTGCTTGCGGGCCTGCTCGGCGCGAGCCTGCTCCTCGGCCAGCCGCTGGCGTCGGGCTGCTTCCTTCTGTTCCTTGCGAGAGGCCATGGGTTCGTCCGGGCGCCGGCAGTCGTTCCCCAGCGCCTTTAGGTGGCGCTGAGGATAGCGGCGTTTGCCTTAGCCGATGATCAAGGACGGCGATGGGTTTGCCAAGGGGCGGCCCCACCGCGGACCGACCGCCCGGACCCAACGCACCAGGACCCGGGTGATCGCCGGATTGGCGCTCTTTGCATGTGAACATCCTGTAACCGGCCGATCCACGATCAGGAGCATCGCCACAGTCTGGTCTAGAGTGCCGCTCATGTCGTCTGAGCGCCCCGAGACGCTGTCCGCCGAGCCGGCGGGTTCCGCGCCCGCGCCGGCCGGACAGAGGCCTCCCAATCGGCTGCGACTGGCCGTCCTGGACCGCGACCCGGGGTTCATGCAGGTGCTGTCCAAGCGGCTGGATGCGCTCGGCTGCGAGTACCGGCCGCTGAGCACCGCGCTGGGGATCGACCAGCTGGTGGCCATGCGCCTGAACGCGGTCGTTCTGGACCTGGCCATCCTGGGGCCAAACAGCTGGAGCTACCTGGAGCAGGTGTGCGGTCGGCTGCCAGGGCTCGCCGTCATCGTCTGCACCGGGCCGTCCTCGGTGGCTCAGCGGGTCCGGGGCCTGCGCCTGGGCGCCGACGCCTGGGTGACCAAGCCGTGTCATCCGGAGGAGCTCATCTGCGTCATCGAGGCCGCCGTCCGGCGCCATCGCCGGGCTGAGATGCCGGCCCTGGAGGCCGCCGCCAGCTTCGGTGAGATCACCATCCGCCCCGACCTGTACCAGGCGTACGTCAACCAGGTCAGCCTGGAGCTCACCGCCCGCGAGTTTGAGATCCTCCACCTGCTCTCCGGATCTGACCGGGTCCTGCGCCGGGAGGAGATCTACGAGCGCGTCTGGGGCTACGCCATGGCGCACGGGGACCGCTCGGTGGACGTGTTTGTGCGCAAGCTGCGCCAGAAGCTGCGGGCCGGATCGCCGAAGTGGAGCTATATCCACACCCACTTTGGCGTCGGGTACCGGTTTGCCCCGGAGCGCGAGGACGCCGTGGAGGCGGAGCTGGATCTGATCACGGGCGCCGGTCCCGGCGGCCTGGGGGCGGCACCGTCCGATCCGGAGCTGGACTCAGCGCTCACCGGCTGACTTCACAGCCCGTTCACATCTCTGTCACGGGCTGATAACCCGCTGACCGCCTTCTCCCAGGAGCATCCCGGGGGTGACAGAGGCGACACAGCCCCGGACGGAGGTCCTGGAGGTAGGGCCGCTGCAGGTCATCCCGGACGAGCATCTGGCCCGGGCCGACGGCCGGGCTCTGATGCTGTCGATCCGGGAGCTGCGGCTGCTCACCGAGCTGGCGCGCCGGGCTGACCGGATCGTCACCCGCGAGGAGCTGTTTCGCCTGGTGTGGGGCCGGGAGATGCGGACCCGGGACCGCTCCGTCGACGTGTACGTCCGCAAGCTGCGGGTCAAGCTGGAGGCCGTGCTCCCTGGCTGGTCCTTCATCCACACGCACTTTGGGCTCGGCTACCGGCTTGCCGCCGAGCAGAAGCACGTCATCAACGGCAGTTTCACAACTCGGTAACAACGGCAGGCCCGCGGGGGCCGAGACTGCCTCCAATGAACAAGGAGACTCAAGTGCATAGAAGGCGAATTGGTGTAGGCAGCGTGGCGCTGTCGATCTTGGCGGCGCTGGTGGTCGCCGCCTGCGGCTCCAGCTCCAGCTCCAGCAGCAGCTCCGGGGGGGCGGCCGCCGGCACCAGCTCCAGCAGCTCCGGCGGCGGCAACGTCTCCGCCAGCCTCAACGGCGCCGGTTCCACCCTGGCCGCCCCGATCTACCAGCAGTGGGCGAACACGCTCAAGTCCAAGGGGCTGACGGTCAACTACAACCCGGTCGGCTCCGGCGCCGGCCAGACGCAGCTCGCCTCGGCCACGGTCGGTTTCGCCGGTTCAGATCCGGCGCTGAAGCCCGCTGACAAGAAGACGATGAAGGGCCCGGTCCTCCAGTTCCCGGTGGCCGCCGGCGCCATCACCGTCTCCTACAACCTGCCGGGAGTCAAGAGCGGCCTCAAGCTCGACGGGGCCACGGTGGCCGAGATCTTCAGCGGCAAGATCACCAAGTGGAACGATCCCGCCATCAAGTCACTGAACCCGGGCATCAGCCTCCCCAGCACCAGCATCACCGTCGTGCACCGTTCGGACTCCTCCGGAACCACCGACGGGTTCACCACCTACCTGTCCGATGTCAGCCCCACCTGGAAGTCGTCGATCGGTGCCGGCAAGGACGTCAAGTGGCCGGGCGGTACGGGCGCGGCCAAGAACTCAGGCGTCGCTGCGGCGGTCAAGCAGACCCAGGGAGCGGTCGGCTACGTGGAGCAGGCCTACGCGCTGGAGAACGGGTTCACCTACGCGGCGATCAAGAACTCCGCCGGCACCTACGTGGAGCCGACGATCCCCAACACGTCGAATGCGTTCCTGGGCGTCAAGGTCCCGGCGGATCTCGGTATCTCGACGGTCAACTCGCCGAACTCCGGCGCCTACCCAATCGTCTCCCAGACGTTCCTGGACGTCTACCAGGACCCGTGCAAGCTGGGCGGCCTGAACTCCACCACCGCCAAGGGCCTGGTTGAGTGGCTGAGCTACGCCCTGGGTGACGGCCAGAAGACGCTCGGCGCCGGCTCCAACCAGCTGCCCTACGCGCCGCTGCCGGCCTCGCTGCTGGGCAAGGACCAGACCCAGCTGAAGACGATGACCTGCAACGGGGCTCCGGTCTCGTAAGCGCCGCCCTGTGGAGGCAAGTGCCACATCGGCCGGCGGCGGCCGCTCGGTTCTCGAGCGGTCGCCGCTGAGCCGGCTTCCGGACCGGGTTCTCCCGTGGGCGCTGACGTCGCTGGCGGTGCTGATCCTGGCACTGCTCGTCTACTTCTTCATCGAGCTGATCCGCCAGTCCGGGTCGACCTTCTCCACGTTCGGCATCCAGTTCATCGTTGGCAACAACTGGGACGTGGCCCACAACATCTACCACGGGGCGGCGCTGGTGGTGGGAACGCTGATCACCTCGGGGATCGCGCTCATCCTGGGGGTGCCGGTGGCGGTGGCGGTCGCCCTGTACATCAACGAGCTGTGTCCGCGCCGGTTCCGGGCACCGCTCTCGATGCTCGTCGACCTGTTGGCCGCGGTCCCCTCGGTGGTGTACGGGCTGTGGGGGGTGTTCTACCTGGCGCCGACGCTGTTGCCGGCCGAGAAGTGGTTCGCCAACACGTTCTCGTTCATCCCCTGGATCGGTGGGGGCGCCGCCACCGCCACCCCCACCAACTACTTCATCGCCAGCCTGGTGCTGGCGATCATGATCCTGCCGATCGTGTCCGCCATCGCCCGTGAGGTGGTGGCCACGGTGCCCTTGGAGAACAAGGAGGCGGCGCTGGCGCTGGGGGCCACCCGGTGGGAGATGATCCGGATGGCGGTCCTGCCCTACTCGCGGCCGGGGATCGTGGGCGGCGCCATGCTCGGCCTGGGGCGGGCGCTGGGTGAGACGATTGCGGTCGTCCTGTTGATCGGCGACGCGCCGACGATCGGCAAACACCTGTTCTCGCAGGGCTACAGCCTGGCCGCGGTGATCGCCAACGAATTCGGCGAGGCCACCGGGGTCCATCGCTCGGCGCTGTTCGCCGCCGGGCTGGTGCTGTTCGTGCTCACGCTGCTGGTCAACATCGTGGCCCGCGGCTACGTCGCCCGCGGGGCCCGGGGCCGGCGGCCCAGCGGGGACACCGGCGTCACCGTCGGCGCCGGAGCGATCACCGAGGGGAGCAGCCTCTGATGAGTGAGCTCGGCCTTCCGCAGATCAGCGCTCGCCGTCGGCGCACCGACCAGTTCATGCGCGCTTCCCTGCTCGCCGCCACGCTGGTGGCGCTGGTGCCACTCGTCCTGGTCATCTACTACCTGCTCAAGAAGGGCCTGGGCTCCATCAACGGCAACTTCTTCACCCAGGATCCCACCGGCAGCTTCTTCGGCAGCGTGGGCGGAGCCCGCAGCGCCATTCTGGGTTCGGTGGTGATCGTGGCTCTGAGCACGGTGATCGCGGTGCCGATCGGGATTGCCGTGGCGCTCTATCTGACCGAGTACGGCAAGGACTCCCGGTTCGCCGGCCTGATCCGCTACTTCGTCGACGTCATGACCGGAGTGCCGTCGATTGTGTTCGGCCTGTTCATCTACATCACGCTGATCATCACCCATACCGCCGGCAACTTCACCGGGTGGAAGGGGTCGGTGGCCCTGGCGCTGCTCATGCTGCCGATCGTCATCCGCTCCGCTGAGGTGGTGCTCCTGCTCGTGCCCAGCGGCCTGCGGGAGGCGGCGCTGGCCCTGGGCGCTCCGCGCTGGCGGGTGATCACCCGGATCGTGCTGCCCACCGCCGCCACTGGACTGGTCACCGGGTCGCTGCTCGCCGTGGCCCGGGCGATGGGCGAGACCGCGCCCCTCCTGTTCACCATCGGGGGCGCCACCGCGCTGACGTTCAGCCTCAGCCAGCAGATGAACGCCATGCCGCTCCAGATCTACAACGACATCCTGTCCCCGCGGTCGGCCGTGGTGGCGCAGGCCTGGGCTCTGGGGCTGACCCTGGTGGCGATGGTCCTTATCCTCAACGTGATCGCGAGGGCCATCTCGCGAGGGAGCCGCTTGACATGAGCACTTCAGACACCACAAACAAGGAACGCACGGAGATGTCCACCGCCGGAGATCGGCCGGCGCCCGCGGAAACCGAGCTGGCCGGCAGCGAATCGGCCGCCCGCATTGAGCGCCGGAGGGGCCACGGGGTCAGGATCACCGACCTCAACGCGTACTACGGACGGCAGCACTCAATCAAGAACATCAACATCACCTTTCCGGCCAACGAGGTGACGGCGATCATTGGTCCCTCCGGGAGCGGCAAGTCGACCGTCGTCCGCTGCATCAACCGCATGCACGAGGAGATTCCGGGGGCGCGCGCCGAGGGCAGCGTCACGCTGGACGAGCTGAACGTCTACGGCGCCGGAGTGGACCTGACCGCGGTGCGACGCGTCATCGGGATGGTGTTCCAGAAGCCCAACCCGTTCCCGACGATGTCGATCTTCGACAACGTGGCCGCTGGGCTGCGGCTGAGCGGCATCAAGAGCGACAACCTGCGGGAGACGGTGCACAAGTCACTGCGTGCCGTCGGGCTGTGGGGCGAGGTCAAGAACCGGCTCAACGAACCGGGGATCGGCCTGTCCGGCGGCCAGCAACAGCGGCTGTGCATCGCTCGGACCATCGCGGTGGAGCCCGAGGTCATTCTCATGGACGAGCCGTGCTCGGCGCTGGATCCGATCGCCACGCTCAGGGTGGAGGAGCTCATCGACGAGCTCAAGTCCCGGTACACGATCATCATCGTCACCCACAACATGCAGCAGGCGGCCCGGGTGGCCGACTCCACCGTCTTCATGCTCGACGGCGAGGTCGTCGAACATGGGCCCACCAACGAGATCTTCACGCGGCCGAGGGACGAACGGACCGAACGCTACGTGACCGGGAAGTTCGGCTGATGCAGGAGACCCGTCATCAGTTTCGCGAGGCGCTCAAGGAGCTGGAGCGCCAGGTCCTGGGCGGACTGGACCTGGTCATCGGACAGCTTGACCGGGCGCTGGAGGCTGTCTCGTATCAGGACGTCGAACTGGCGGCGATCGTCGTCGCCGACGACGACCGCATCGACGGGCGTTACCTGGAGGTGCACCAGGGCATCCTGTCCCTGCTGGCTCGCCAGTCGCCGGTGGCCACCGACCTGCGCCTGGTGGCCGCGCTGTTGCACTGCATCCGCTGCATCGAGCGGATGGGGGACCAATGCGTGAACATCGCCAAGCTGGTCCCGCTGTCCGGGCACGACGCGCCCAAGGACAAGGACATCCTGGATGCCATTGAGCGCATGGGGCAGCTGGCCCGGTCGCAGGTGGGCCAATCCCGGGATGCGCTCAAGACCCGCAACGTGGAGCTGGCTCAGGACCTGGTCCGCCAGGACCAGGAGATCAACCGGCTCAACCGGGCCATCTTCCGCCGGGCGGTGGAGATCGGCGACGATGTCGAACTGCGCGAGTGGGGCATGTTCATGATCCTGGTGGCCCGCTGTCTGGAACGGATCGGCGACAACACGGTCGACATCGCCGAGCAGGTGGTGTTTGTCTGCACCGGCCTGTTCCGGGAGATGGCCGACGTGGGCGCGTCCCCGGACGCCGCCCGCCAGACCTGAGCGCCGTCCCCGCCTGGATCACGGCGGGCGGCCAGATTTGGCCACGGGGCCAATGACCCGGCTTCCGGGCGGGCCTAGCTTGTGCCCATGCTCACACGGCCGCCTCAGATAGTGGCGTTCGGCGGCGGCGGCTTCTCCATGGAGTGGGGCAATCCCCTGCTGGATGACCACGTGCTGGCGCTGACCGGCGTGCCCCATCCCCGGGTCTGCTTTCTGCCGACGGCCAGCGGGGACGCCGATCACTACGTGGTGCGCTTCTACCGGGCGTTCCCGGCGTCACGCTGCTCGCCGTCTCACATCTCGCTGTTCCGGCGGGAGACGGGGGTCGGGGACCCGCGGGCGCATCTGCTGGCCCAGGATCTCATCTATGTCGGCGGGGGCAGCCTGGTCTCCCTGCTGGGTACCTGGCGGGCTCATGGGATCGACCGGGCCCTGCATGAGGCCTGGCGGGCCGGGGTCGTCCTGTGCGGTGGGTCCGCCGGGTCGCTGTGCTGGTTCTCGCAGGCCGTGTCCTGCTTTCACGAGGGCGCGGCCCGACGGGTGGGGGGCCTGGGGTTCCTGCCCTGGAGCAATGCGGTTCACTACTCTGAGGAGCCGGGTCGGCGGGACGCATTTCTGGAGGCGGTGGCCGCCGGCATGCTTCCGGGGTTCGGCGTCGGTGACGCGGCGGCGCTGCACTTCGTCGGCACCGAGCTGGCCGAGGTGGTGTCGTCTCGCCCGCAGGCCCAGGCCCGGTACGTGTTCCGCGACGGGACGGGGACAGCCACCGAGCGTGAGCTGCCGGTGCGATATCTGGGGGCGCTGGACTCCGCGCTGGCGGCGTGAGCAGCGACCGGCGGCAGATCCTCGCCATGGGCGGCGGCGGCTTCACCATGCAGGAGCCCAGTCCGGCGCTGGACCGCCTGGCGCTCACGCTGACCGGGAAGCCGATCCCCCGGATCTGCTTTCTGCCCACCGCCAGTGGCGACGGCCGGGAGCAGACCGTGCGCTTCTTTGAGCGCTACGCCGCCTGGCCGTGTGAGCCGAGCGTGCTGTCCCTGTTTCGCCTGGGCAGCGAACGGATCGACCCGCGGTCCCATCTCCTGGCCCAGGACGTGATCTACGTGGGCGGAGGCTCGATGCGCAACCTGCTGGCCGTCTGGCGTGAGCACGGAGTGGACGAGACGATGCGGACCGCCTGGGAGCGTGGCATCGTGCTGGCCGGGCTGAGCGCTGGGGCCATGTGCTGGTTTGAGGGCGGGATCACCATGAGCGGGGGCGCCCCCCGGCCGGTGGCCGGATTGGGACTGGTGAGCGCCAGCATGTCGGTGCACCGCGACGGGGAGCCGGAGCGGCTGCCGGTGTTCCGGACCGCGGTGGCGGGGGGTGAGCTGCCGCCCGGCTACGCGGTCGATGACGGGGCGGCCCTGCTGATTGCCGGGCGGGAGGTGAGCGAATGCGTGGCCTCACGCCCGGGCGCGGGGGCGGCCGAGGTGCGGCCGGACGGATCCGGGTCGGTGGTGGAGCGGCCCCTGCCCGTGCGGGTGCTGCCGGGCGCGGAACGGGCGGGCGACCTGGTCAGGGATAGCGCCGTGAGCGAGCTGCGGGAGTTGCGCGCCGGGCGCCACCGCTGGGCCTGAGGGCGCGCCGGCGGGCGACCCGCCGCCGGCGCACCGCCAGCAGGGAGCCGGCGGCGATCACGGCCACCACCACCAGGGCGATCGCCATGATCCAGGTGGAGCTCCCGGCGGCCGGCGGCGGGGGGGCCTGGGCGTCGCCCGGGGGGATGGGGTGGCCGTCGCCGGCGGCGACCCGGGCGACCACGGGAACGGCGGCCCGGGCCAGATCGTCGCTGGTCTGGCCCGCCGGAGGCCGCAGAGTGCGGGCCAGGGTCCGGACGGCGGCCGGCATCCCGGCCACGCCGTAGCCGTCCGGCATCACCACCAGCAGCGGCCGGGGGCCGTCGAAGCTGATCTCCCGCTCCAGGAAATCGGCGTATCCCTGCGGATGCCCGAAGATGGTGGGGACGGCGCCCAGATCGGCGGCGGAGTGGATGATGGCCACCTTGAGCACCAGGCCGGCGCGCCGGGTGGCCGCGGTCTCGGCGTTGAGCCGGCGCTGGAGCGCGCCGGACACCGGCGGCTGGAAGGGATAGAACACGTCCTGGGCCAGCAGGTAGTCGCTGGCCGGATCGCCGTCGGCGCCGGCCGTACCGGGAACCAGCAGGAGGCCCGCCAGCGCGAGCGCGGTCAGCAGGCAGGCGACGCGACAGGCCATCGCCGTCATTATGCTCACGCTCCTTGGCTACGCGTAAGACCTCCAAGTCGCGCAAGCGCCGCCGCACCCCCAACGCCACCGCGCCCCGGGCCGTGGCCTCCACCCGGCGACAGGTCCGGGTGGAGCGGCAGGTGGCCAAGCAGCGGGCCTCGCGGATGAGCGGGCGAGAGGGCGAGCGTCCCGAGGGCCCGTTCGGCGGGCTGCCGATCTCCGAGCTGGCCATCCTGGCCGGCCTGGTGGCGGCGGTGGTCGGCTTTCTGGGCGGTGGCGGTCCCGCGCTGGTGGTGGGGCTGATCGTCTGTGCCCTCGGCGTGGTGGAGGTGACCGCCCGGGAGCATTTCTCCGGCTATCGATCTCATGCGGTGCTGCTGGCGGCGATCCCGGCGATCGCGGTGGAGGCGGTCATCGTGGTGGTGTTCGGCGAGCCGCGTCAGCGGGCACTGCTGCTGGTCGTGGTGGTGCCGGTGTTCGGCGGCCTGTTCTGGCTGCTGCGCCGGCGGTTTGCCGCAGCTCGGCAGGCCCGGGTGGCTCGGCCGCCGGCGCCGCCGGTCAGCTGACCTGGGCCGGCGCTCCCGGCGCTCCATCGACCGGGACCGGCTCCCCGCTGGCGGCGGTCCCGGAAAGCCGGAGCGTGAACACGGCGCCTCCGTCCGGGGCGTTGGTGACCGAGACCGTCCCGCCGTGCTGCTCGGTGACCTGGCGCACGATGGCCAGGCCCAGACCGCTGCCCTGACTGCCGCGGGAGTTGCGGCCGCGGAAGAAGCGGTCAAACACGTACGGCTGATCCTCCCGCGGCACGCCGGGCCCGTGGTCACGGACCACCACCCCCCGGGGATCGACCCGCACCTCCACCGTCCCATCCGGCGGCGAGTGACGGGCCGCGTTATCCAGCAGGTTGTTGATGGCCCGGCCCAGGCGGTCCGGGACACCCTCGATGAGCGTGGGCGCCAGACGGGCGTCGAACCGAATGCCGGGCGCGTTGCGACGAGCCCGGGTCAGCGACTCCTCGGCCACCCAGTCCAGTCGGACATCGTCGGTGGCCGCCCCGGGCTGGTCGCCGCGGGCGAGCTCAATCAGATCGTTGACCAGCGCGGCCAGCTCCTCGCTCTGCTCCACCACGTCGGCGAGCAGACGGCGCCGGTCCTCCTCGCCAAGCTCGCCTCCCTCCAGCAGCACCTCGATGTTCGTCCGCAGGCTGGTCACGGGGGTACGCAGCTCATGGGAGGCATCGGCCACCAGCTGACGCTGGGCCCGCATGGAGTGGTCCAGCGCCGCACGGGAGCCCTCCAGCCGGTCGAGCATGGCGTTGAACCGCCGGGCCAGCTGGCCGACCTCATCGTCGGAGTGGACGCGGATGCGGCCGCTCAGGTCGTCGGTCTCGCCGATGTGCTGCGCGGCCTGAGCCACCTCGGCCAGCGGCTTGAGCACCCGGCGCGCGGTGACGCGGCCGAGGCCGGCGGCCAGCGCGATGCAGGCGAACAGCAGCACGACCAGGATGATCCGGAGGTCCTGGAGGATGGAGTCGACCCCGTTGAGCGGCCGGGCCAGCTGAAGGGCGATATCGGTCTGCAGCCCGTTGATGGTGACGTTGGGCACGTAGAACGTGATCACCCGGAGCTTGGTGGGGCCCGCATGGGCGTCGCTGAAGTACCCGCTGCCGTTCCCGTTGGCTACCGCCTGCGCCTGGGAGCCGGCCGGCCAGGTGGGGGCCCCGGCCGAGGCCGGGATGACCTGACCGCTGGGCAGGATCCCCTGCACGTACTGGGCCGGGCCGCCGGAGCCGGGGGAGGGGCTGGGAATGTCGTTGTACAGAAAGCGGCTGACGCCCTGGGACTCCACCAGCTGGGCCTGCTCGTTGAGCTGGCTGTCGACCTGTCCCAGCAGCTGGCTGCGCACCACCATGTAGCAGACGAGAACGGCGATGGTGACCGCCACTGCGGCCGAGGCGGCGGCGATCAGGGACAGGCGCTTGCGCAGCGTCACGGCGATCAGTCTCGCAGCACGTACCCCACGCCCCGGACCGTGTGCAGGAGCCGCGGCTCGCCCCCGGCCTCGGTCTTGCGCCGCAGGTAACCCATGTACACACCCAGGGCGTTGGAGGTGGGGCCGAAGTCGTAGCCCCAGACGTTCTCGAAGATGGTGGAGCGGGTGAGCACCTGCCGCGGGTGGCGCATGAACAGCTCCAGGAGCAGGAACTCGGTGCGGGAGAGCTCAATCAGGCGGTCGCCGCGGTGCACCTCGTGGGCGATGGGATCGAGCACCAGGTCGCCATAACGGAGCACCTCGCCGTCCGCGCCGTCACCGGACCGGCGCAGCAGCGCGCGCAGGCGGGCCTGCAGCTCGCGCAGGGCGAACGGCTTGACCAGGTAGTCGTCGGCGCCGACATCGAGGCCCTCCACCCGGTCATCGATGGCGTCCCGTGCGGTCAGCATCAGCACCGGGGTCCGGTCGCCGGCCTTGCGCAGCCGGCGGCAGACCTCCAGCCCGTCCAGCTTGGGCATGAGGACGTCGAGGATGACGGCGTCCGTGGCGCCCCGGGCCAGCACGTCCAGCGCCTGCTCGCCGTCCTCGGCCAGCGTCACCTCGTGATTCTCCAGCCGCAGAGCACGCTCCAGCGCCCGCCGCACGGCAGGCTCGTCGTCGACCACCAGTACGCGCGCCATGGCCGACATGATCGCGCCTGGGCGTAAAAGTTGGTGAAGATCTCGGCCGGCCGAGATCTGGTTGCCCCCCTCCCATGGCGGGAACCGCGATCATGGACGACGATCGGCGATGCCCCCGGACAAGCTCGACACCTATCGCGCCAAGCGTCACTTTTCGACGACGCCGGAGCCCGCGGGTGACGGGGAGGCTCCGCCGCACTCGGGGCGCTTTGTCATCCAGGAGCATCACGCGACCCGCCTGCACTGGGACCTGCGACTGGAGCACGAGGGCGTCCTGGCCTCCTGGGCGATCCCCAACGGGATCCCGCAGGATCCATCCGACAACCGCCTGGCCGTGCACACCGAGGATCACCCGCTCCAGTACCTCGACTTCCAGGGCGAGATCCCCGCGGGCGAGTACGGCGCCGGCACCATGACCATCTGGGACCAGGGGACATACGAGACGCTGAAGTGGACCGACGACAAGGTGGAGGTCACCTTTCACGGCGAGCGGGTGACCGGTCGCTACGGCCTGTTCCCGATCGGCCGGCGCGCCGACGGCTCCGGCAACGAGAAGGACTGGATGATCCACCGCATGGACCCGCCGGGCGATCCGGACCGGGAGCCGATGCCCGATCGGATCCTGCCCATGCTGGCCGACGCCCGCGGTGACGTGCCGCGGCCCGAGGCCCCGTGGTCGTTTGAGGTCAAGTGGGACGGGGTCCGGGCGGTCGCCTATCTCAAGCCGGGGCGCCTGCGCCTGGAGAGCCGCAACCTCAACGACATCACTGAGGCCTATCCCGAGGTCCGCGGGATCCTGCTGGACGTGGGGATGCGGGAGATGGTGCTGGACGGCGAGATCGTCGCCTTCGGCGAGAACGGCCGGCCGAGCTTTGAGCGCCTCCAGCGGCGCATGCACGTGACCTCGCCCACCGCGGTCCGGCGCCTGGCCCGCAGCACTCCCGTGGTGTACGCCATCTTCGATCTGCTGTACCTGGACGGTCACTCGCTGATGGCGCGCCCGTACCAGGAGCGCCGCGCCCGGCTGGACGAGCTGGGCTTGGGCGGCCCCGCCTGGCGGGTTCCGGCGGCTCACCCGGGGCGGGGGGCGGCTCTTCTGCAGGCCACCGAGGCCCAGGGACTGGAGGGAATCGTGGCCAAGCGGCTGGACTCCCGGTATGAGCCCGGGCGCCGGACGGGGGCCTGGCTGAAGATCAAGCACACGCGTCGTCAGGAGCTGATCATCTGCGGCTGGATCCCGGGGGAGGGCCGGCGGACCAACCGGATCGGAGCCCTGCTTATGGGCTACTGGCAGCCGGACGCCGATGGCCGTCGGCAGCTGCGCTACGCCGGCCGAGTGGGGACCGGCTTCACCGAGCGGACGCTGGCCGAGCTGGGCCGACGGCTGGAGCCGTTGCGCACCGATGTCAACCCGTACGACATCGCCCCCAAGCTCCCGCGCCAGGTCCAGTTCATCCGGCCGGAGCTGGTGGCCGAGATTGAGTTGCGGGAGTGGACCGGGGAGGGGGTGATGCGCGCGCCCTCGTTCAAGGGCCTGCGCGAGGACAAGCCCGTGGCCGAGGTGGTGCGGGAGGGCGCATCCGCGCCGGCCGAACCCGCGGAGGGGGATCCGGCTGCCGGCGCCGCCCGGGAGACCACCGCCGCCCGGGAGACCACCGCCGCCCGGGAGACCACCGCCGCCCGGAGGCCGGCGCCGCCCCGGAGGCCGGCGCCGCCCCGGAGGCCGGCGCCGCCGCGGAGGACCTGTTCGACGAGGTGGAGCGCCTGGCCGACGGGTCGCTGATGGTGATGGCCGATGGCCACCAGCTCAAGCTGACCAACTGGGACAAGGTGCTGTACCCGGGCGCCGGCTTCACCAAGGGGGACCTGATCGCCTACTACGCCCGCATCGCTCCGGCCGTGCTGCCCCATCTGCGAGACCGGCCGCTCACGCTCAAGCGCTACCCCAACGGGGTGGACGCTCCG
This sequence comes from uncultured Solirubrobacteraceae bacterium, assembly GCA_963753235.1. Taxonomy (GTDB): domain Bacteria; phylum Actinomycetota; class Thermoleophilia; order Solirubrobacterales; family Solirubrobacteraceae; genus Palsa-465. The sequence continues at coordinate 448,888 of CAVWBJ010000006.1, forward strand.
TACTTCTATGAGAAGCAGGCGCCCTCGCACCGCCCGGACTGGGTGCCGTCGGCCCGGGTGGGCTCGGTCGACTACGTCCTGTGTCAGGACCGACCGACCCTGGTGTGGCTGGCCAACCTGGCCGACATCGAGCTGCACACGTCGCTGGCCTACGCGGCCCGACCGCATGAGCCGACGATGCTGGTGTTCGACCTGGACCCCGGGGCGCCGGCCGACATCGTGCAATGCGCGGAGGTGGCGCTGGTGCTGAGGGGGCTGTTTTCCGCGCTGGGGTTGGAGAGCGTGGCCAAGTCCTCCGGCTCCAAGGGCATGCAGCTCTACGTCCCGCTCAATTCCGGCGCCACCTACGCGCAGACCAAGCCCTTCGCCCGGAGGATCGCCGAGCTGCTGGAGCAGCGCCTGCCGGAGCTGGTGGTGTCACGGATGACCAAGCGGTTGCGCGCCGGCAAGGTGCTCGTCGACTGGAGCCAGAACGACGAGCACAAGACGACCGTCACCGTCTACTCGGCGCGGGCGCGCGCGCGGGCCACGGTGTCGGCCCCGGTGAGCTGGGAGGAGATCCAGCGCTGCCTGGACACCGGGGATGCCCGGGTGCTCAGCTTTGAGACCGACGCGGTGCTGGGCCGCGTGGACCGTAGCGGGGACCCGTTCGCGGTGCTGCTGTCCACGGTCCAGGAGCTGCCGGCGGTGTGACCGCCGCGTCCGGGTTGCTCTGCCCGTGCGCTGTTTAGGATGATGGCGGGGATGGACCAGATCCAACTGCGAAATCGACTGCTCGTCGCCACCGGGATGTGGCGCGAGGCCACCGGCGAGCCGCTGCCGAAGATGCCGCCGGGCGATCCGGCGGATCAGATCCAGAACTTTGAGCTGCGGCTCGTCGACCGCCTGTGGGAGAGCGCCACCCCGGAGAACGCCCGGGAGATCGCCGACCGGACCTGGGACCTGGTCCATGACCGGCCGGACGGCGATCCGGTCAAGCGGCGCGTCGTCGAGTGCCATGAGGCGCTGGCGCGCATGACGCGCCTCGGCGACTGAGGCGGGACCTCCTCCGTAGGGGCCAGCGCCCGCCGGGATGCGCCACCATCACCACTACACGCTGGAGCAGGCGATGGCGGCGCGCGGCTGGGTGGCCGAGCGGGTCGGCTGGGTCCGGGCCGCCCGGGCGCGACTGGCCGCGCTGGGGCCCACCGCCGTCGACGCCATCGCCGGGCTGGATCTGGAGAGCGGAGGCGCCTACCCGGGACGGGAGGTGGCCCGGTCGCTGGTGGAGCTGAGCCGGGCGGCCGGGGAGCTGGAGGCGGTCGAGATCGTGCTCAGGGATATCGACCGAGGGCTGATCGACTTCCCGGCGGTGCGCGAGGGCGAGGAGGTGTACCTGTGCTGGCTGCTCGACGAGGAGGAGGCGATCGGCTTCTGGCACGCCCCCGACGCCGGCTTCGGCGGGCGCCGTCCACTGTGACGCGGGAGCCGTGGGTTACGCCGTCGGGCTGTCGTCGCGGATCGGCACCGCCGGCTGACCGTTGACCGCCGGGGGCGTCGCCCCGGTCTCGGCCTCCCGGTTGACCGGCAGGCCGGCCGCCTCGTAGGCCGCCGTCTGATCCAGGGTCTCATGGGCCAGCAGCTCGGACACCAGCGCGTCCAGATTGGAGCGGTGGGAGGTGAGCGCCTCGGTGGCCTCCTCATGGGCGGTCTCGACGATCCGGCGGACCTCCTCGTCGATGACCCGCTGGGTCTGCTCGGAGGTCTCACTGACCCCGGGGAGCAACGGCCCCTGGCCATCGGCGGGGAGGACGGCGACCGGGCCGATCGCCGGACTCATGCCCCAGCGGCCGACCATATGGCGGGCGATCCGGGTCAGCTGCTGGATGTCTGACTCGGCGCCGGTGGTCAGGTCGCCGTAGACGACCTCCTCTGCCACCCGGCCCCCCAGGGCGACCTTGATCTGGGCCAGGAGGTGACGCTCGTCGAAGTTGAAGCGGTCGGCATCCGGGGCCGAGAAGGTGACTCCGAGGGCCATGCCGCGGGGGATGATGGAGACCTTGCGCACCGGGTCCGCCCCGGGGGTGAGCATGCCCATGATGGCGTGGCCGGCCTCGTGATAGGCGGTGCGACGACGGTCCTCCTCGGAGATCATCACCTTGCGGGCGGCGCCGAGCACGATCCGCTCCAGCGCGTCGGTGAGGTCCTGGCTCTGGACCTGCTGATGGCCGCGCTTGGCCGCCAGCAGCGCGGCCTCGTTGACCAGGTTGGCCAGGTCGGCGCCCACCATTCCGGGAGTGGAGGCGGCCAAGCCACCGAGATCGACCTCCGGGGCCAGCGGCACCGACCGCGTGTGGACACCGAGGATGGCCTCCCGGCCGGCCCGGTCCGGCGGCACCACCACCACGCGGCGGTCGAACCGCCCCGGGCGCAGGAGGGCCGGGTCGAGGATCTCCGGACGGTTGGTGGCGCCGAGGACGATGACGGACTCCCGGGGGGCGAAGCCGTCCATCTCGGTGAGGATCTGGTTGAGGGTCTGCTCGCGCTCGTCATGGCCGCCGGACAGGTTGGGACCGCCGGCCGCCCGGGACCGCCCGATGGCATCAAGCTCGTCGATGAAGATGATGGCCGGGGCGGCCTGCTTGGCCTGCTGGAACAGATCCCGCACGCGCGAGGCGCCGACGCCGACGATCATCTCCACAAACTCCGAGGCCGACATCTGGAAGAACGGCACGCCCGCCTCGCCGGCCACGGCGCGGGCCAGCAGCGTCTTGCCGGTGCCGGGAGGACCGGACAGGAGCACGCCGCGCGGGATGCGCGCGCCCAGCTTGAGGTACTTGTCCGGCTCGCGCAGGAAGTCGACGATCTCGGTGAGCTCCTCCTTGGCCTCGTCGATACCGGCCACATCCTGAAAGGTGACGTGCTGATCGGAGGCCTCCACCCGCCGAGCGCGAGAGCGGCCGAACGACATCAGTCCGCCGGGGCCGCCGCCGCCGCCGGAGGCCGCTCGCCGCATCAGGAACACAAACAGCAGCACCAGCAGGATGGTGGGGCCGAAGCCGAAGATGAGGCTGGACGCCAGCGAGGGACCCTGGTTGGTGGGCTGGGCGTTGATGGTGACGCCGTTCTTGGTCAGCGAGTCAAACAGCGCGGTCTGGTTGGCGAACGACGGGATCTGGGTGGAGAAGTTCGTCGACGGGTTGACGTTCTGGTCGTTGGCCGGGTACCGGATTCCGCTCTTGAGCGTCCCGGAGATGGAGTCGCCCGTGGACGAGATCGACTTGACGTTGTTGTCCTGGACCTGGGTCAGGAACGTGGGGCTGTAGGGAATGTGGATCGGCGAGTTGGGCTTGAGCGCCTGGGAGGAGATCCACAGGTTGAGCGCCAGCAGCGCCACCACCACCAGGGCGATCCACCAGCGGGACCGGGGGTTGCCAGGAGACTGCGGCGGCTGGTGCGCGCCCCGTCCGTCCGGGGCCGGTGTCACCCGCCAACCGGGGCTGCCGGGGGAGGGCGGCTGGGGTCGTCCCCGCGGCGGAGTCCCCTGCGGGGGGGTGCTGCGCTGCTGGCTGGAACGGGGCGACGGGTCGGCCATCACCTCAGATTGTGTCAACCGAGATGTATGGGCGGGCGAAGAACCAGCCGCAGCGAGCCCGGCTACGCCTCGTCGATCATGCTCCGAAACCCGTCGGAGCCCAGAACGGCGGCCCCCAGCCCACTGGCGGCATCGGCCAGCCAGCGGTCGGATGTGACCACCCGCACCTGGGCCGGGGCCGGTTCCAGGCGGAGGCGGCGGACGATCTCATCGTCGGCCGCGTCGCGCCTCGGCCTGGGCGCGTGGGCGATCTCAATGACCGTGGAGCGGATCGGCGGCGAGGGCGGACGCTCAAACACGACGGTGACATCCTCGCCCTCGGCGGCGGCCCAGCGCTCCAGGCGGTCGACGAGACGGTGCATGGCCGCATCCCGGTCGCGCCACCACCCGTCCGGCCGGGTGCCGATCACGTTCATCCCGTCGATGTACCAGCGGGTCACGCGTCGCCCCCCGGAGGACGTCGCTGGCGCTTGCGCTCTGACTGGCGCCGCTTGGCGTCCAGCCGCCGGGTGACCGAGCTGGCCGAGGGGCGGGTGGGCCGGCGCGGCCGGCGCGGCGTCAGCGCCACCGCCAGACGGTGCGCCAGGCGTTCCAGGGCCAGCTCACGGTTGCGGGCCTGGCTGCGCTCGTCCTGGGCGACGGCCACCACCCGCGGTCCCAGCCGGGCCACGATCCGCTCCTTCTGCTCATCGCTGAGCGCGGCCGAGGCGCGCACGTCAAACGAGGCCTCGATGCGCGAGGCGGTGACGTTGGCGTGCTGCCCTCCCGGCCCCGAGGAGCGGGAGGCGCGCACGGCCACCTCGCGCAGCGGGATGGCGACGCCGGGGCGGATGGGAATCGGATCCTCCATGGTGGTGGGAGATGATGATGTGTAGCTCAGTTGTGACGGCGTGCGGGGGAGGGCTGGATTTCGTCCGCTGCCGTGCTACCTTCCCGCGCGACAGGCCGGATCAGCAGTGATTCCGGCGACAAGCAGGTGCAGGCCCTGGGGGAAGCAACACCTCCGCGGTAGCAGCACTACAAGCTACGGAGGGGACTCCCATGGCAACCGGAACGGTCAAGTGGTTCAGCGACGAGAAGGGCTTCGGCTTCATCACTCCCGATGAGGGCAGCCGAGACCTGTTCGTCCACCACACCAGCATTCAGTCCGACGGCTACCGGTCACTCGCGGAGGGCGCCAAGGTGTCCTACGAGGAGGAGGCCGGCCCCAAGGGCCCGAAGGCAATCAACGTCCAGAAGATCTAGGACGCTGGCGTGGCGCCGGGCTCCCCGCCCGGCGCCGCGGCGGATCTGCGGATCGTGAACCCGCCAGACCGATAACCGACTGGGTCACGATCTCGTCGCTGGCCACCGCCGGGGGCACGCTGGTGCTGGCGGTGGCCACGTTCAGCTCGGTCAGGTCGGCCAACCGGTCGGCGCGGGTGGCCGAGCAATCGCTGCTCGTCGGCCTGCGGCCGGTGCTCATCCCGTCCCGGGAGGAGGAACCGGCGGAGCGGCTGCGCTTCGGCGACGGTGAGTTCATCACCGTGCCCGGCCACGGAGCCGGCGTCGCCGAGCGCGACGGCATCATCTACCTGGGCATAGGGGTGCGCAACGGCGGCAGCGGCCTGGCCGTGCTGCACGGGTGGCGGGCCCGGGCCCGGGAGGAGGGTGCGCCGCCCCCGGACGTGGACGAGTTCGTCCGCCAGCAGCTGGACATCTACATTCCGCCCAGCGACAGTGGTTACTGGCAGGGCGCGCTGCGCGACCGGTCGGTCTCCGGGTACGACGACCTGCGGCGGGCACTGGACCGCGGAGACCCGCTGCAGATTGACCTCCTGTACGGCGACTACGAGGGCGGACAGCGCACCATCGCGCGCTTCTTGCTGGCGCCCTGGCCCACCGATGAGGGGGAGGAGCCGCCGCCGAAGACTCAGCGGGTCACGCTGCTGCGCTACTTCAACGTCGACGGGTCCGACCCGCGGTAGTCCGCCCGGTCAGGACTCCCGTTCGGCCCGCTCGTCGGTCTCCGGGCTCTGGTGCTCGGAGCGGCCGGCATCCTCGGGATTGACCTCGTCGCCGGGGGCGTCGCGGTTGGCGTCCGGCGCGCGCGGCGGGGCGCCCGGCACGCGCTCGTCGGCCCGCTTGCGCTCCCAGTCGTCGCGGACATCGCCGATCTCCTCCTCCAGCTGCTCGCTCTGCTCCTCCATGTGGCCCGCCTGCGCGTCCATCTCCTTGGCCAGGCGGTCGTAGTCCTCGCGTTCGCTCATGCCTAGACAGTCACCGCTCGCGCCCTGCGGCAAACCGGCGACCGCGCGGCCGGGAGGCCCGGCCGGCCCCGGGGTTATGATCATCTCAGAGAGGAAGGGACGAAGCGCGCGATGTTCGCATGGAGGGCCGCGGAGCGGTGACCAAGGCGGTCGAGGAACTCGACAGGGTCATCATTCGCTTCGCCGGGGACTCCGGCGATGGGATGCAGCTCACCGGCGGCCGATTCACTGACGCCACCGCGATGGTCGGCAACGACCTGGCCACGCTGCCCAACTTCCCCGCTGAGATCCGGGCTCCGGCGGGGACGCTGGCCGGGGTGTCGGCGTTCCAGATCCACTTCGCCTCCCGTGACATCCTCACCCCGGGCGATCATCCCAACGTCCTGGTGGCGATGAACCCGGCCGCGCTGAAGACCAACCTGGAGGAGTTGGAGCGCGGCGCCACCATCATCGTCAACGAGGACGCGTTCACCAAACGCAACCTGGAGAAGGCGGGGTACGCAGACAACCCGCTGGACAACGGGTCGTTGCCGGCCTTCCGGGTTCACCGCATCCCCATGAGCACGCTCACCGCCCGCGCGGTGGAGGGCCTGGAGGGCGTCTCCACGCGGGATGCCTCACGGGCCAAGAACCTGTTCGCTCTGGGCGTGCTGTCCTGGCTGTACGGCCGGCCCACCGACGTCACCACCACCTGGATTGAGCGGAAGTTCGCCCGCGACCCGGTGGTGGCCCAGGCCAACCTGGCGGCGTTCAAGGCCGGCTGGTCGTTTGGCGAAACCACGGAATTGCTGGACGTCCAGTACCGGGTCAACCCGGCCACCGACGTGCCGCCCGGGACATATCGCAACGTCAACGGGACGACGGCGCTGGCGTTGGGGCTGATCGCGGCCAGCGTGCGCAGCCGGCTGCCGCTGGTGCTGGCCAGCTATCCGATCACCCCGGCGTCGGAACTGCTGCATGAGCTGTCTCGCCACGCCAACCTGGGCGTATCCACCATCCAGGCCGAGGACGAGATCGCGGCCGCCGGGATGGCCCTCGGCGCGGCGTTCGGCGGCCGCCTGGGAGTGACGGCGACCAGCGGCCCGGGCATGGACCTCAAGGCGGAGACGATCGGCCTGGCGGTGATGCTGGAGCTGCCGCTGATCGTGATCGACATCCAGCGGGCCGGGCCGTCGACCGGGATGCCGACCAAGACCGAGCAGTCGGACCTGCTGCTGGCCCTGTACGGCCGTCACGGGGAATCTCCGCTGCCGGTGATCGCCCCCAGCACCCCGGGCGGATGCTTTGACGCGGCGTTTGAGGCGGCGCGGATCGCCATCCGCTACCGGACGCCGGTCATCCTCCTCTCCGACACATTTCTGGCGTCGTCCTCGGAACCATGGCGGGTGCCTGAGGTCAGCGCCCTGCCGGAGATCGATCCCGCGTTCGCCCGGCCCCGGGAGAGTGGCGACGGCGCCTTCGCTCCCTACACGCGTGATGATCGCCTGGCCCGCCCGTGGGCGATTCCGGGCACGCCGGGGCTGGCGCACCGCATCGGCGGGCTGGAGAAATCAGACGTCACCGGCAACATCTCCTATGACGCCGCCAACCACGAGCGGATGACCGACCTGCGAGCGGCCAAGGTGGCCGGGGTGGTGGAGGAGGTGCCTCCACTGGCCGTCGACACATCTGATCCGTCCCAGCCGGCCGAGCTCCTGGTGCTCGGCTGGGGCTCCACCCAGGGTGCCATCCGGGCCGGCGTCCGGATCGCCCGGGAGGCGGGCCACCGGGTGGCCTGCGCCCACTTGCGCCACCTCAACCCGCTGCCGGCCAACACCGGCGACGTGCTGCGCTCGTTTGAGCGGGTGCTGGTGCCGGAGCTCAACTCCGGCCAGCTGGCGGCGCTGCTGCGCGCGCGCTTCCTGGTCGACGTGGCGTCCTACTCCAAGGTGCGGGGCCAGCCGCTGTACGCCGCCGAGGTGGCCGAGCAGATTGCGCAGCGGGCGTGACATGACGAGCACCCTGTCCAAGGCTGACTTCCAGTCTGACCAGGAGACCCGCTGGTGTCCCGGCTGCGGAGACTATGCGGTGCTGTCGGCCGTCCAGCAGTTCATGCCGGAGCTGGGAATCCCCCCGGAGCGAATCGTGTTCATCACCGGCATCGGGTGCGCCGGGCGGTTCGCCTACTACATGGATACATACGGGATGCACGGCATCCACGGGCGCGCCCCGGCGCTGGCCACCGGACTGGCCACCGCCCGGGAGGACCTGTCGATCTGGGTGGTGACCGGCGATGGCGATTCCCTGTCGATCGGCGGCAACCATCTCATCCATGCCCTGCGGCGCAACGTCCCGGTCAAGATCCTCCTGTTCAACAACCAGATCTACGGGCTGACCAAGGGGCAGGCCTCGCCCACGTCCGAGCTGGGCAAGATCACCAAGTCCACGCCGTTTGGGGTGGCCGACCACCCGTTCAACCCGATCGCCCTGGCGCTGGGGGCGGAGGCCACCTTCGTGGCCCGCACCATCGACCGGGATCGCCACCACCTGACCGAGGTGCTGCGCGCCGCCGCCGCTCATCCGGGGGCGGCGCTGGTGGAGATCTACCAGAACTGCCCGGTGTTCAACGACGGTGCGTTTGCCGCGCTCACCGACAAGGACGTCAAGGACGCCCATCAGATCCGGCTGCGCGACGGCGAGCCGATCCGGTTCGGTGCTGACGGGGAGCGGGGGGTGGCCCGCGGCGCGGACGGGTGCCTGCAGCTGGTCGACGTCGGACTCCCTCCCGCCCACCCTGAGACCGCCCTGCTCCTCCACGACCCGCGACGGGAGGATCCGGGGCCGGCCCTGTCGCTGGCCAAGCTGGCCGAGACGCCGAGCGCGCCCACGCCGATCGGCATCTTCCGTGATGTCCAGCGGCCGGTCTACCGCCACCGAGGCGCGGCCGAACCCGCCGGCGAGGCCCAGCTCTCGGACCTGCTCCTGGCGGGCGACACCTGGACCGTGACCTGATCCTCCACCCGGTCTGAGCACCGGGATGAAGGATCAGTGGTCGGCGACGTGCCCGCCCTCGGGCTCCAGCGGCAGCCCGGCCTCGCTCCAGGCCACCAGCCCGCCGAGCAGGTTGTGGGCGTCGAACCCGGCCTGGGTGAACGCCTGGGTGGCCATCGCCGACCGGCCGCCGCTGCGGCAGTAGAAGACGACCGGCCGCGCCGGGTCGATGGAGCCGGCCTCCTGGGTGAGTCGACCCAGCTCAATCAGGCGGTCACCGGCGATCCGGCCGGCCTCGTGCTCATGGGGCTCGCGCACGTCGATCAGCTGGACATCGCCGTCCTGGCGCAGGAGAGCCGCGACCTGCTGGGGCGTGTAATCGGCCATCTCTGAGGGGGAGGCTAGTACGCCCGCGGGCGGTCGCCGCCGGGGTCGTTTCTCCTGCCCTGCAAGCCCGCGCCCATCGACCGTGACAGGCATCTTGCAGGTCGTGTAGTCTGCGCTGCCGAATAAGCACCCAGCCGAATCACCGAGGCGCTTGAGCCGAGGTGATCGGGGAACCCGATTGGGATCCGCCGCGGATCCCTTGGGGCGAATCGCCGGACCATCCGGCGTAGCGCGACTCTTTCAGCGCGAGCCCGTCAGCTAACCCCGAAGGCGTCCGAAAGAGAAGGGTTAATCAGTTGCTCGCACCCCGTGTCCGCGCCGTCGCCCGCTTGGTTGGGGCGCTAACGGCCACCGTCGCCGCCGTACCGGCCACCTCGGCACTGGCCGCCTCCACCCAGCCGTTCGGCAGCCGCACGCTGGCTCAGGGGACAAGTGGCGGCGACGTGCGCACGCTGCAGAGTGACCTGATCAAGGCCGGGATCCGCACGGGCCAGAGCGGCGTGTTTGACGCGAGTACGGTCCGCGCGGTCAAGAGCTTCCAGCGCCGCTACCGGCTGGCCATCACCGGCGTGGTCACCTCCGCCGTGGCCCACCAGATCCAGGCGGTGGACGCGCTTGACGCCGAGACGACCGATGCCGCCCCGGGCAGCGGCGGCATCGCCATCAGCGCCGGCCATACCAGGCTCAAGGTCAAGGTCAAGACCAAGGCGGCGAGCAGCCACAAGTCGGCCGCTACCGCCGACCCGGCCACGGTGACCGATCCGGTCCTGGCTCCGGTCAAGCAGGACGGCGGCTCCCAGCATCTCGGCGAGCGCACCCTGCGGCAGGGCATGAAGGGTCATGACGTGCGGGTGCTGCAGAGCTATCTGACGATCGCCGGCTTCCCCACCACGGTCGACGGCCAGTTCGGTCCGATGACCCGGGCGAGCGCGGAGTCGTTTGAGAAGTCCAGCGGCCTGCCGGCCAACGGCGTCGTCAACTACCACGCCTCGCTGGTGCTGCGCCAGACCGTGGCCAAGGCGATGACCAGCACCGCCTCCACCAGCACCCCCACCGCCAAGGCGAGGCTCAACTCCGATGGGACCGTCACCCCGCCGTCGGGCGCTCCCCAGATCGTCCAGCAGGTGATCGCCGCCGCCAACCAGATCATCAACACGCCGTACATCTACGGCGGCGGGCACGGCAGCTTCACCGACTCCGGGTATGACTGCTCCGGCGCCGTGAGCTTCGCCCTGCACGGCGGCAATCTCATCTCCGCCCCTGAGGACTCCACTCAGCTGGAATCCTACGGCGCCGCCGGAGCCGGCAAGTGGATCACCGTCTACGCCGATGCCGGGCACGCCTTTGTGGTGATCGCCGGACTGGCCTTCGACACCGCTCACTTCGGCCCGACCACGCCGGGCGGCACCGGCCCGCGCTGGCTGACCGCCGCCAACGCGCTGGCGAACCTGAAGGACCCGGTGGGCGGCCCGTACATCGTGCGTCACCCAGCCGGCCTGTAGCCGCGCCGGCGTCAACCGGCCGCCTGAGGCGCCGGTGACGTACGATCAAGGCGGCATGTCGGCGCTGTCGGAGCTTTACACCGTCCCCCAGGAGCACCTTGACTTCCGGGACACGATTCGGGAGATCGCCGCGGACCGGATCGCGCCGCGGGCGGCCGAGATCGACGAGCAGGCCGCCTATCCGCATGACCTGCGCCGGCTGCTGGCCGAGCAGGACATCCTGGGGCTGCCGTTTGAGATCGAGCACGGCGGCACCGGCACCGGCGCGCTGATGCTCAACATGGCGGTTGAGGAGATCGCCAAGGCGTGTGCCTCGACCGCGCTGATCCTGATGATCCAGGAGCTGGGCACGCTGCCGATCAAGCTGTTCGGCGACGACGAGCTCAAGCGCCGGTTCCTGCCCCGGTGCGCCAGCGGTGAGTGGTCACCGGCCTTTGCCCTGTCCGAGCCCGAGGCCGGATCCGACCCGGGCGGCATGATCACCCGGGCGGTGCTCAGCGACTCCGGCGACGAGTGGGTGATCGACGGGACCAAGAACTGGATCACCAACCTGGGGATCGCCGACTTCTACGTCGTGTTCGCCGTCACCGACCGCGACGCCGGTCACTCCCGGGGGATCACCGCGTTTGTGGTGGAGGCCGACCGCCCCGGGTTCAGCGTCGGCAAGCTGGAGCACAAGCTGGGGATCCGCGGCTCGCCGACCGGCCAGCCGATCTTCGACGGCGTTCGCGTCCCGGCGGAGAACGTCATCGGCGAGGTCGGCCAGGGCTTCAAGGTGGCCATGTCCACCCTGGACCGCTCTCGGCTGGGGGTGGCCGCCCAGGCGCTCGGGATCGCTCAGGGCGCCACCGACTATGCCGCCGCCTACGCCCGGGAGCGCCGCCAGTTCGGCCGGTCGATCAACTCCTTCCAGGCGATCCAGTTCAAGTTGGCCGACATGGAGACGCAGTGCGCCGCCGCCCGGGAGCTGCTCTACCAGGCCTGCGCCAAGATCGACCGAGGCGATGCCGACGTGGGCAAGTACTCGGCGATGGCCAAGCTGTTCTGCTCAGACACGGCCATGCAGGTGACGGTGGAGGCCGTTCAGATCCTCGGCGGCTACGGCTACGTCAAGGAATATCCGGTGGAGCGGATGATGCGCGACGCCAAGATCACCCAGATCTACGAGGGCACCAACGAGATCCAGCGGCTCGTCATCGCCCGCACGCTGAGGTAGACCGATGGCCACCCCGCCCAGCCAACAGCCGACGACGCGGCGGGTTCTGCTGGCGGCGGTCGGTGCGCTGAGCATCGGCCTGGGCGCGGTCACGCTGTTCACCGGGTTCAGCGCCGAACCGGCCGTGCGGATCATCCAGGCGCTGGCGGTGTTCGCCGCCGGGGCGGCGATCATCGGCGGCGGCGTGGTGCTGGCGCTGGTGCACCTGGCCGGCTGGCGCGAGCCGGAGTCCGAGGAGGAGTTTGAGGCCATCGTGCAGCGCGCCGAGCGCCTGGCCGCCGCCGGCGTGTCCGGCGACGATCAGCCCGGCGCTGAGGACGACGAGTTCCGGGCCATCGTCCGGGCCGCGGTCGACGAGCTGCCGCTGGAGTTCCACCGGGCGCTGGAGCACGTGGCCATCGTCATCTCCGACGGCGGGGCCCGCCGGCGCGCCTACGGCCTGTACGAGGGCGACACGGTGGCGCGCGACTTCTTCCACGACCGGATCGTCATCTTCCGGGACACGCTGAGGCGTGATTTCGGACACGATCCGGAGCTCCTCAAGGCGCAGGTCACGCGCACCGTGCGTCATGAGCTCGCCCACCACCTGGGCTGGGGCGAAACCGGCGTTCGCGGCCTCGGCCTGTGAACGCCTGAGCCTCGGCCACCGACCAAGGAGACACCACCACCATGCCCGCAGCCGTGATCGTCGACGCCATCCGCACGCCCATCGGCCGGGCCGGGAAGGGCTCGCTGAAGTCCGTCCGGGCCGACGAGCTGGCCGCGCTGCCGATTCGCACGCTGATGGAGCGCAACCCGGAGGTCAACTTCTCCGAGACCGTCGATGTCCTCATGGGCGCGGCGTCCGGGGTGGGGGAGCAGGGCTACAACGTGGGCCGCAACGCCGCGCTGCTGGCGGGCCTTGACCACCACGTGCCGGCCTGCACCGTCAACCGGTTCTGCGCCTCGTCGTTGATGACCATCCGGATGGCCGCCCACGCCATCCGCGCCGGCGAGGGCGACCAGTACATCGCCGCCGGGGTGGAGTGCGTGTCCCGCGCCGGGCTGGGCGCGGGGATGATGGAGGAGGCCAAGAACCCCAAGCTCAACGGCTCCGAGGGATCGCTGTACGACGTCTACATCCCGATGGGGATGACCGCCGAGAACGTCGCCCAGCGCTGCGGGGTGACCCGGGAGCAGCAGGACGAGTGGGCCGTGGTCTCCCAGAACCGCGCCGTCGACGCCCGGGACTCCGGCCACTTCGATGCCGAGATCGTCCCGGTCACGGTGCCGGCCCACACCGAGACCGACGCCGACGGTAACCAGGTGGAGGTGGCCGAGACCCTTGTGTCCAAGGACGATGGGCCCCGGCCGGGGACGACGATGGGGGTCCTGGCCAAGCTCAAGCCCGCGTTCAAGCCCGACGGCACGGTGACCGCCGGGAACTCATGTCCGCTCAACGACGGCGCCGCCGCCGTCCTGGTCATGTCCGAGGAGAAGGCGGCGCGGCTGGGGTGCAGGCCGGTGGCGCGGATCGTGGCCTCCACCGTGGCCGCCATTCGTCCGGAGATCATGGGGCTGGGTCCGATCCCGGCCATTCGGGCGCTCCTGGAGCAGACCGGGAAGAAGATCGAGGACATCGACATCGTCGAGATCAACGAGGCGTTCGCCGCGCAGATCGTGCCCTGCCGAGACGAGCTGGGGATCGACGACGAGCAGCTCAACCCGTTCGGCGGGGCGATCGCGCTCGGCCACCCGTTTGGGATGACCGGCGCCCGGATCATGACCACGCTGCTCAACGGGATGCGGGCCCGCAACGCCCGCTTCGGAATTGAGTCCATGTGCGTCGCCGGCGGCATGGGCCAGGCGATGCTGGTGGAGCGGCTGTAGCGGCGGCGGGGGCGGCTCAGCGCGGGGGCATCCGCAGGGCGCCGTCCAGGCGAATGACCTCGCCGTTGAGCATCTCGTTCTCGATGATGTGCCCGACGAGGGCGGCGAACTCGGCCGGCCGCCCCAGGCGCGACGGGAACGGGACGGCCTCGCCCAGCACCTGACGCGTCTCCTCTGACAGCCCGCTGAGCAGCGGGGTCTCAAACGTGCCGGGCGCGATGGTGCACACCCGGATGCCGGACACGGCCAGGTCCCGCGCGGCGGGCAGTGTCATGGCCACTATGCCGCCCTTGGAGGCGGCATAGGCCACCTGGCCGATCTGCCCGTCGAAGGCGGCGATCGACGCGGTGTTGACACAGACGCCGCGCTCGCCGTGCTCCCCGGGCACGTTGCCCACCATGGCGGCGGTGGCGAGGCGAAGCACGTTGAACGTGCCGACCAGGTTGACCGAGATGATCCGTTGGAAGGCGGCCAGGTCATGGGCGCCGCGCCGGCCGGCGATCCGCTCGCCATGGCCGATGCCCGCGCAGCACACGGAGATCCGCAGCCCGCCGGCAGCGTCGACGGCCCGGGCCACCGCGTCGGGGTCGGTGACGTCGGCCAGGATGAACGTGACCCGCTCGCCGAGCGCGGCTGCCAGCCGCCGCCCACGCTCGGCGTCGCGGTCGGCGATGACCACGTGAGCCCCCGCATCGTGGAGATGGCGCACGGTGGCCTCACCCAGGCCGGAGGCGCCTCCGGCGACCAGCGCGCTGGTGCCCGCAAGCTGCATGAGCGAAAACCCTATCCGGCTGCGGGCCGGGCCAGGGAGATACCGAACAGCGACTCTGGATCCGTGTACCACTGCTCCAGCGCCAGCCCGGCGGCCTCCAGATCGGCTGCCACCCGGTCCCGGGTGAACTTGGCGCTGATCTCCGTGCGCAGCTCCTCCCCGGCGGCGAATTCCACGCGCAGATCCAGGTCGGCGACCAGGACCGAGCAGGCCCGGGTGGCGCGCAGCCGCATCTCCATCCACTGGTGGCGGCGGTCGTAGAAGGCGATGTGGGCAAAGCTGTCCGGATCAAAGTCGGCGTCGAGCTCACGGTTGAGTACGTGCAGCAGGTTGCGGTTGAACGCCGCGGTGACGCCGGCGCCGTCGTTGTAGGCGGCCTCGATCACGTGCGGATCCTTGACCAGGTCGGTGCCGAGCAGAAGCCGGTCGCCGGGCGACAGCAGGCCGGCGATCTTGCCCAGGACGGCGCGGCGGGTGCCGGGCGGGAAGTTGCCGATGGTGCCGCCCAGCAGGGCCACGATGCGATTCCCACCCACCGCTCCATCGGTGGACGGCACGTGCTCCAGATGGCGCTCGAAGTCGGCGACCACACCGTGCACCTGGAGGCCCGGGTAAGCCTCAATCAGCGTTCGGGCGGCGTCCTCCACCACCGACTGGGAGACGTCAAGCGGGACATACCGGCGCAGCTGGCCCGCGTCGCGCATGGCGTCGAGCAGGACGCGCGCCTTGTCCGAGGCACCCGCGCCCAGCTCCACCAGCTCACCGGCCCGGGTGGCGGTGACGATCTCGGCGGCCCGGTCCCGGAGGATCTGCAGCTCGGTGCGGGTGGGGTAATACTCCGGCTGCTCACAGATCTGCTCAAACAGCCCCGATCCGCGGGCGTCGTAGAAGTGTTTGGGGGCGAGCTCCTTGAACGGCTTGGTCAGGCCGTCAAGCACATCGTTGGCCAGCGTGCGCTCGTCATCGTCGGTCAGCCACGAGTCGACGCGGACGGGGGTGTGGGCGGGCAGCGAGGTCACAGGTCGGCGGCGATCCGGATTCCGGAGAAGATCTGCCGGCGCTGGGGGTGGTCCCAGTTGCGGAAGGTGGCGGTGGCCACGCGGGGCCGGGTCGCCCAGGAGCCGCCCCGCAGCACCTTGTACCGCGGGCCGAAGAACACCTCCGAGTACTCCCGGTACGGGAAGGCGGCGAACCCGGGGTAGCCGGTGAAGTCGCTGGCCGTCCATTCCCACACGTCCCCGATCATGCCCAGACAGCCGTACGGCGAAGCGCCTTCTTCCCCGGAGCCGACCGGCAGCGTGCCGGCGGCGGCCAGGTCCAGGTTGGCGTGAACGCCGGGCACCGGCGCCGCATCCCCCCAGGGATGGGGGCGCGCGGTCCGTCGCTCCTGGTCCCAGGTCGCCGCCTTCTCCCATTCCGCTTCGGTGGGTAGGCGAGCCCCGTGGGCTCTGGCGAAGGCGTCGGCCTCGAACCAGGAGACGTGGACGACCGGTCGGTCCGGATGCAGCGGCTCCCAGCCTGCCAGGCGCCACTCCGACCGCAGATCGGCCGTCCAACTCTGAGGTCGGGTGATGTCGTAGTCCTCCTTCCAGGACCAGCCCTCGTCGGACCACCACTCGCGTCGCTCGTATCCACCTCCCTCCACAAACGTCAGGTAGGTGGCGTTGGTGATCGGGGTGCGGCCGATCCCGTAGCCGCGCACGTCCGTCCGGTGGCGCGGGCGCTCGTTGTCGTAGGCAAAGCCGGGGGCCTCGGCACCGATGGTGCACTCGCCGCCGGGGACCGCAATCAGCTCCAGCCCGGTGGGGGCGCCGGGCGTGGGGGCGGACGCGTCCGGACCGCCCAGGCCGGCCAGCTGGGCCAGCTGGATCGTCTGGAGCATCGTCTCGTTGTGCTGTTGCTCATGACGCAGGACGAGCTCGGCCACGATCCCGTCGCCGATTCCCCGCTCGGCGATGACCTGCTGGGTGCGGTCGCGCACCTCCTCCAGGTACTCCCGCGCCGCTCCCGGGCGCAGGAAGGGCAGGTCACCCCGCCCGGCGCGGGGCGTCTCGAACGCATCGTAGACGTCGGCGAGATCCTCGCGGAGCAGGGGCCGCCCGCCATAGCGGTGCACCAGCCACAGGTCCTCGAACGCGGCGACGTGTCCCAGGTCCCATACCAGCGGGCTCATGAGCGGGGAGTGCACCCGCTCCAGCTCGGAGTCGGTGAACGGGGCGACGATCGAAAGCGTCCGCTCCCGGGCTTCCTGGAGTGCGGCCGTGGCCTGAGCCTCGTCGGGCGTCGCCGCGGCTGCCGGCAGAGCGTCCATGCCCCCCATTGAAGCAAGCGCGGCTACCGGGCTTCTCCGGTCCCCAAAACGGTTAGATTCCAGCCGTGCACTTCAAGGAACTGGATCGCGGCGAGCTGGTGGCGGTCGCCGGCGGGATCCTCCTGGGGATCTCGCTGTTCCTCGACTGGTACTCGTTGGGCAACAGCAACGCCATCCTCGCCTCCTGCCACGGCCCGGACACCAAGTGCACCGGCTGGGCCGCGCTGTCGGCATTCCGGTTTTTGTTTCTGATCGCCGCCGTGGCCCCGCTGATCCTGGCCTGGATCATCGTGCGCGGGCACGCACTGTCCTGGCCGCGCGGCGAGCTGACCGCGGTGGTGGCCATCGTCGCGCTGATCATGACCCTGTTTCTCGGCGTGATCGACCATCCGGGCACGCCGCCCGGCGAGATCAGCGTCACCACCGGCTGGTTCGTCGCCCTGGTAGGAGATCTACTCATCCTGCTGGGAGCGGTCTGGCGCAGCCAGCAGAGCGGCGCCCGGCGCAAGCCCCCGGGGGTCCTGTGAGTCATACACCGTCGCGTGGCCGGGTCGATCGCAACCTGGCCCTGGAGCTGGTGCGGGTCACCGAGGCCGCCGCCCTGGCCGCCGCCCGGATGGTGGGACGCGGCGACAAGGAGGGCGCCGACCAGGCGGCCGTCGATGCCATGCGCTACATGCTGGACTCGGTGTCGATGGACGGCCTGGTGGTCATCGGCGAGGGTGAAAAGGACGAGGCGCCGATGCTCTACAACGGCGAGCGCATCGGTAACGGCTCACCGCCGGAGGTCGACATTGCCGTCGATCCGCTGGAGGGCACGCGCCTGACCGCGCTGGGGATGCCCAACGCCATTGCGGTGATTGCGCTGGCCGAGCGGGGGGCGATGTTCGATCCGGGCCCGTGCGTCTACATGGAGAAGATGGCCGGCGGCCCGGAGATCGCCGACCTGCTTGACCTGGACCGCCCGCTGGCCGAGACCGTGCGGCTGGTCGCCGAGCGCAAGGGCTCGGACGTACGCGACGTGATGGTGGTCATGCTGGACCGCGAGCGCCATCACCAGGCCATGCGCGAGGTCCGGGAGGCCGGAGCCCGCGTGCGTCTGATCACCGACGGCGACGTGGCCGGCTCCATGCTGGCGGTGTCACAGGACACGCCGGTCGATCTGCTGTGGGGAATCGGGGGGACCCCGGAGGGCGTCATCTCGGCCGCAGCCATCAAGTGCATCGGCGGGCAGCTGCTCGGACGCCTGTGGCCGCGCACCGACGAGGAGCGCGAGGCCGCAGTCAAGGCCGGCTACGACCTGGACAAGGTGCTCACCTGCGATGACCTGGTGGCCAGCGAGGACGCGTTCTTCTCGGCCACCGGCGTCACCGACGGCGACGTGCTCCAGGGCGTGCGGTACCAGAGCGACCGCAGCGCCAGCACCGAGTCGCTGGTCATGCGCTCGCGCTCGGGAACCGTCCGCCGTGTCTCCGCTCGCCATGATCGGACGAAGATGCGGGCCATGGGCATCACCTCCTACGGTTAGCCCGGGCCGCCGGAGTCAGCGATTGGCGAGCAGGCCGATCTTGGACCGGGCCAGGTCAAGCTTGGCCAGCGAGCGCAGGAACGCGTGGGTGACCAGCACATGCACAAACGACTGGGTCATCTCGTACACCGGGACGCTCAGGCCGACGGCGATGGAGGGGTAGAAGTTCGCCACCTCCACCTCAATCAGGAGGTTCTCCTGGATCCCATCGCGCCTGTCCCGGGCCGGCTCCCGCCGGACGTCAAGGGACAGGAAGCCGCAGCCGCGGCCGGTGCGGGCCACCAGGAGGCCGTCGCGGATACGCCAGCGCACCGCGCCGTGATCGTCCTCCAGGGTGTACTCGGGCGCATCGAAGCGCAGGAGGGTCAGCGGCCGGCCGAGAAGGACCACCGCGCGGCTGTCCTCGGTGTAGATGACCCGGATCAGCCCGAACGTCACCCGGGACAGGAACCGCCAGTAGGTGCGGGCCAGGTTCTCCAGGTTGGGGGCGGCCCACAGGCGCTCCAGGTCGGCCGTCTCCAGGGTCAGCTGGGCCGTCTGCACCGAGCGCACCGCCCCGTCGCGCTGCACCACCGTGGACTGACGGGGGGAGACGATGACGGCGTGGGCCGGCAGGCGGCGGGACCGGGCCCGGCGCCGAGCCACGGCCACCCCCCCGGAGATGAGCGCGGCCAGCGCGACGAGTGGTGCGTACACGGCACCGATTGTTACCCGTTTTCGCCGCGGGTCAGGCCGCCAGGGCGGCAAGTGCCACCTTTGTGCCGACCGGCAGGTGTCCCTCACCGGTCGGGATCATCGCCAGCGCGTCGGCGCCCAGCAGCGAGGTCAGGATGTGCGAGCCCTGAGCGCCGTTGGGAAAGGCCAGTACCCCGGAGCTGGAGTCCTCCAGACGGACCCGTACCGCCTGCTCACGCCGGGGATTGCGGCGCATCTCGCTGCCGAGCAGCGCCTCCGCGTGCGGCGGTTGCGGCGGCGGCGCGCCCTGGAGGGCGGCCAGCGCGGGGGCGACAAACAGCGAGAAGGTGACCACCGCCGAGACCGGATTTCCGGGCAGGCCGAACACCAACGTGTCGTCGTCGCGCCGGCCGAACCAGGTCGGCTTGCCCGGCTGCAGTGCCACGCTCCAGAACACCTCCTGCACGTTGAGTGCGGCCAGCGCGGGCTTGACGTGGTCATGGGGCCCCACCGAGACGCCGCCGGTGACGATGACGACGTCGGAATGCTGGAGCGCGTCGGCGATCCCGGCGCGGGTGGCCGCGGCATCGTCGGGCAGTCGCTGGGCGGCGGGGACGGCGGCGCCGGCCCGGGCGGCCAGCCCGGTGAGCATCGGCGCGTTGGAGTTGTGGATCTCCCCGGGGCCGAGCGGCTCCCCGGGTGCACGCAGCTCGTCGCCCGTGCACAGCACCGCCACGCGCGGGCGCCGGGCCACGGTCACCGCGCCGGCGCCGGCTGAGACCGCCGCCCCCAGCTGCACCGGGCCCAGAGCGGTGCCCGCGGCCAGCACGGTGGAGCCGCGGCGGATGTCCTCGCCGGGTGCCCGCACGTGCTGACCCGCCTGCGCCGGGGCGGTGAGGTGGACGGCGCCGTCGCCGTTGCGCTCGGTCTCCTCCTGGGGTACGACCGCGGTGGCGCCGGGCGGGACGGCCGCGCCGGTGGAGATGCGGATGGCCTCGCCGGGGACGACCCGGTGGTCGGACGGAGTCCCGGCGCGGGATTCGCCCACCACGGTGAGCGTGCGCCCCGCCGGGCCGTCCAGGACCGCGTAGCCGTCCATGGCCGAGCAGGCAAACGGGGGGACGTCGCCGGCTGCGGTGATATCGGCGGCCAGGATCCGGCCCAGGGCCTGGTCGACGGCTACCGTTTCGGCCGGAAGGCGACCGACGGCCTCCAGCACCAACCGGCGTGCCTCGGCGATCGTGATCAGCGCGGTGGACACGTTGCGATTGAGCATATTGGGCACAAAAACGGTTTGTGATGACGGCCAGGCGTGATACAAGACCGCGGATGCCGCCGGTGCCACCCCGTCGGCGGCGGGCCCGCCCAGTCGCCGATGCTCCCATTGATGCCCTGCTCCTCAGGTCTGAGGAGCTGGCCAAGGGCTGGCTGCTGGCGCTGCTGGAGGACGCGCCCCTGGAGGAGGCGGCGGCGATCCTGGCCGCCGACCTGAGCCGCGACGGCCCGCGCATCTGCGACGCGGTCCTGCGGGCGATCGCCAGCGACACCGATCTGCGGCGGCTGGAGC
Source organism: uncultured Solirubrobacteraceae bacterium (assembly GCA_963753235.1). Lineage (GTDB taxonomy): Bacteria > Actinomycetota > Thermoleophilia > Solirubrobacterales > Solirubrobacteraceae > Palsa-465. The sequence goes on from CAVWBJ010000006.1 coordinate 469,508, forward strand.
CCGCCGGCGCCCTGCGTCCGCTGGCCGCCCGGGTGGGGGAGTTGGCCGGCGCGGGCTCGCCGGCCGCCACCGCCCGGGCCGTGGACGCGCTGGTGGCCGTGGTCTGGTCGGCGGTCCGCGACGAGATGCGCCGGCCCGACGCGGACCTCGTCTCCGAGCTGAGCGCCCGGCTGGCCGCCATCGGCGAGCTCGTCCGGGCGGCGGCTCTGGAGCGCCCGGAGGCCGCCGCCAGGCCGACACTGGCGTCGGCGGTGCCGCGGCGCGTCGACGAGCCCCCGAGATTCGACGAGCCGCGCGGAGTCGACCCGCCGCAGGAGATCGACGAGCCGCCGGGTGTCGCGGATCCGCCGCGCGCGGGACATTCGGCCTGGCCGGCCGGGACCGTGCCCCCGCGGGCCGCAGACCCCCTGTGGGTGGGCGCGCTGGAAGACGAGATCCGCCGGTCGGTGGGCGTCCCGCTCTCGCTCCTGCTGGCCGAACTGGAGGACGCCGATCAGCTCGCCGCCGCCCAGGCGCCCCCGGAGGCCAGCCAGACGTTCAACCGGTTCGCGGCCGCCGTGCGCAGCGTGGTCCGCCGCCAGGACATCCTGGTCAGCGAGTCCGAGTCCCGCGCCTGGATCATCGCCCGGGACACCGGCCGCGGCGGTGCGCACGCTCTGGGCGAGCGGATTGTGGCCGCCGTCGGCGAGGCCGAGGTGTGGCACGGCGTCCCGCTGGTGGCCAGCGTGGGCGTGGCCGTGCTCGGCGAGGACGGGCGGACCAGCAGCGAGCTCATGGATGCGGCCGAGGAGGCCCGGTTTGCCGCCGCGGCCAGCGGTTTGCGGGTGCTGCCGGGGCGGCCGTCGGCCGAAGAAGATCCGGCGGGGGAGTGAGGCCCGGTCAGCGCTGGGGGAGGGAGACGGCGCCGATCTTGGCGGTGGCGTCGATTCCCAGTGCCTTGGCGGTGGCCATGGTGAGGTCCCAGTCGGCGCCGTTGGCGTACGGCCCGCGGTCGATGACCGGGACGATCATCGTCTCACCGCCGAAGTAGACGGCCACCTTGGTGCCGCACCGCAGCGTGCGGTTGGCCACGCCGATCGTGGTGCGGGTCAGCTTCATCCCGCAGGCCGTGTGCCGGCCGTACAGACCGGGGCCGTACAGGGTGGCCAGCGACGGCCGGTAGACGGTGATGGTGAGCGACGGTGTGCTGGTGGCGCTTGGCGAGCTCCCGCCGGCCTGGGAGGCTTTGGCGGCGCTCCGGGCCATGCCGGGGCGTAGCACCACCGCGCGGATGGCGAAGCGTCCGATGTGGTTGGTGTGCCAGACCGCCGAGAACGAGCCGCCGGGCTGGATGGTGGCGGTCACGGTGGGCGCCCACTGCCAGTGCGTCTGATGTCCCGAGCGCTGGATCTCGACCAGGTCGCCGGCCAGGCTACGCGGAGCCGAGCCGGAGAAGGTCTGGCCACGGCGGAGCATGGCCGACGCGTTGGTGGTCAGCGTCAGGCCATCTCCGGTGGTGCTCACCGGAACGTCCCCGCTCTGCACCGCCGGCGTGGTACCGGTGCCGGTGCCGGAGCCCGGGGTGAGCCCGGAGCTGCCGGGGGACCCGCCGGAGCCGCGCCAAGCCGCCCAGCCGGGGGCGGGCAGGGCCAGTGCTCCGCAGGCGAGGACGCAAACGGCAAGGACGTGGCGACGGGCAGTCGTGGTCAAGCGGTTCATGATCTGGGTGCCTACGGGGTGAGCTGACGGGCTCGCGCTCGGTGTCCGAGCGCTACGGTCCCTTACAGGACCGATTCGCCCCAGCGGGTCCGGAAGGACCCGCAAGTGGGTCCCCCGCCGGCCACTCCCGGAGGAGAGGCCGTTCGGCTGGTGGCGCGGCAATATACACCAACCCGGCGCTGTTGGGGGCGAGATCACTCTCCACCGTGAGCCGGCCGGAGCAGTCAAGCTCGGCCCCGGACCGCTCGGCCAGGCGGGTGGCCAGATCGGACGCGTTGACCCCGGCCGCCGAACCCTCCGCCGATGATCACGACGCGCGGTGTCATCGGTGTCGATCGTGGGGTCCTGGCAGGTTGTACGTCGTATACACGCATAGGGCGCCAAGCCCCCCGGGGCCCCGCCGTCATCGGCCACCCGTGGCGGGCATCCCGCCGCGTCGCGGTGGGCCGCGGCCGGGTGGGGGGCCGCTAGCGCGACAGCCGGGACAGCGTGCGCCGCAGCGCCCGAGCGCCCGCGTGCAGACCGATCTCGGTGAGCTCGGCGGCGGCCTGGACGGCGGTCTCCAGCGCGCCCGGTGACTTGTCCGCAGTGGGGGAGGAGGACGCGGCCTCGGGCCCGGGCTTGGCTGCGGGCTTCGACGCGGCCGCCGGCGGCTTTGCCCTGCCGGGAGCCGGTGGCTTTGCCTTGGCGCCAGCCGGTCGCTTGGTCTTGCCGGCAGCTGATGGCTTTGCCTTGCCCGCCGCGGCCTTGGCCGCCGAGCGCGGCCTGGCGGCGGCGGTCCCGGCGGTCCCGGCGCCGTCCCCGGGGGGCGCCGCCTCCGCGGTTGGCTGCGGCCGCTTGGCACTGCGCCGGTGGGGGCGCGTATGCGGCAGCGACCCCATGACTTCCTTTTTGGGCGGCGGGCTCATCCTGTCCAATCATCGCGTACCCGTGGCGGGGGCGCCTCAAGCCCGGGGACCGACCGGTTGGCCAAGGAGGGCACCGTCCGCTGGCGCAAGGCCGCCCGGGCGCCGAGGATTGCCTGAGAACGGGAAATTTCGGCGTAACTTGAAACGCCTGGAGCCGTTTCTACGTATTGACCTTTGAGATCAGGGCGCCGCCGCGAAAACCGGCTACCTTGACATAGGCCCGCGCGGGCCCCAGCCGATTGACTTCATAAAATATAGTGACTATAGTCGCTGCGTATGTTTGAGTAGCGGTCGTGCGCTTTGAATGAGCGGTCGACGCTGTCATTTGTACTGAGGGACGGCACCGCCGGCGTGCCGCCGCCAACGACGGAAACGGAATCAGATGTCTGTAGCGGAACTGCAGGAACTCGAAGAGATCAAGGGCCTCGTCAACCGCGGCCAGCAGCTTGGCGTTCTGACCTATGCGGAGATCGCCGGCGCCATCTCGGAGCTGGATCTCGACGAGACTGACGTCGAGGAGCTCCACAGCTTCCTTGAGCGGGCCGAGATCGAGTTGGTGGAGGAGGTCGACCCGGCGCAGGCAGCCACCGAGGTGGAGCGGGCCCCGGACAAGCGCGGCCGGCGCAAGGCGAAGACCGCGCTGGATCTCAAGCCGGACATGACCACTGACTCGCTGCAGCTGTTCCTCAAGGACATCGGCAAGGTCCGGCTGCTCACCGCGCAGGAGGAGGTCGACCTGGCCAAGCGCATCGAGCGGGGCGATCTTGACGCCAAGCAGAAGATGGTGGAGTCAAACCTTCGCCTGGTGGTCTCGATCGCCAAGAACTACCGCAACCAGGGCCTCCCGTTCCTCGACCTCATTCAGGAGGGGACGCTCGGTCTGGTCCGCGCCGCCGAGAAGTTCGACTACCGCAAGGGCTTCAAGTTCTCCACCTACGCCACCTGGTGGATCCGTCAGGCGATCGCCCGTGCGCTCGCCGATAAGGCCCGCACCATCCGCATCCCCGTCCACGTGGTGGAGAAGCTCAACAAGATCGGCCGCGCCGAGCGCAAGCTGGTGACCGAGCTGGGCCGGGAGCCGACGGCCGAGGAGATCGCCGAGGTGACCGGAATCGAACCGGAGGAGGTGGAGTCGATCAAGCGCTCCGCTCAGGCTCCGGTCTCGCTGGAGAAGCCGGTCGGCGACGAGGAGGAGTCGGAGTTCGGTCAGTTCATCGCCGACGAGCGGGCCGAGTCCCCGTACGAGCGGGCCGCTGAGATCCTCACCAAGGAGGCGCTGCGCGAGGCTCTGGAGAACCTGAGCTACCGGGAGCGCCGGGTGCTGGAGCTCCGCTACGGACTCGGCGGTGAGCACCCGCGGACGCTGGATGAGGTTGGTCGCACGTTCAACGTCACCCGCGAGCGGATCCGCCAGATCGAGAACCAGTCGCTCAAGAAGCTCCAGTCGCTCGCCGAGGCGCAGAAGCTCCGCGACGTCGCCTGAGCCTCAGCTCCCGGGGAGTTGCCGCAGGGCCCCATGCTTCAGTTCGTGAAGCATGAGCTAAAATCAATGCGGCATGGCTGAGAAAGACACGTGTCCGGTCTGCCGCACGGCCGAAATAGTGTGTGGCAAGTGGACGCTGCTGGTGATCCGGGACCTGGCGGAAGGGCGTTCCCGCTTCTGCGAGCTGGAGCGCTCGCTGGCCGGTATCAGTCCCCGCACGCTCTCGCTGCGCCTGCGCGCGCTGGAGGAGGAGGGCATCGTCGAGCGCCAGACCTTCCCGGAGGTCCCGCCCCGCGTCGAGTACGTCCTCACCCCCAAGGGGCGGGCGCTGGTGCCGTTGATTGAGAGCATGCGCACGTACGGGCGCGAGTGGCTGTGCGAGGACGACGCCACTCGGCCGTTGCTGGTCGCCGGCGACCAGCGCACGCCGGTTATCGCCGCCGCCTGAGCGCGCGCGGGGCGGGCCGCGCCCGGCCGCATCCGGGCGAGCCCGGCCCAACCGCTGACTGCAACCCCGCTGGCGGCGAGCAGGATCGCTGCCCCCGGCGAAGAAACGGCTGGCCGTGCGCAACATCTCCCTGCATCGCCTGCTCGAAGCGTTCACCGTCGACGCGTCCAGCCGGCTGTCGGCCGAGGCCGCGGCTGGGGCCGAGATGCCGTTTGAGCTCCTGGAGGAGCGCGGCACCGGCCGGGTGCCGCTGTACTGCTACACCCCGCTGACCGGCGAGTTCATCGAGTCTCGGATGGACACCCTGGCGATGCTGCCCAGTTACGCCGAGGCCGCCGAGGGGCTGGCCGAGACCGGCACGCTGGCCGTCTACCTCACCGAGCACGGGGTCAAGGCGCCCCCGGATGCCCGCGGCCGCTGCCAGGCGACGCTGCGGGTGTTCCTGGATTGCGTGTTCTCCGAGCGCAGCGGGTTCGGGTTTGAGCCGGCCCACTTTGAGTCGGCCTACGCCGATCTGGAGCGTGCCCTGTACGAGGGCCACTGCACGGCGACGGTGATCACGCCGCTGCGGGGGGTGGCGCTGGACTCAGGGACGATCGAGCTGCGGCTTGACGACGGTCTCTCCCTGATCCGCGGTGACGCCCTGCCGGAGGCGCCGGCGGAAGCGGTGTGGAGCGATAGCGAGGAGCCAAACGTCCTGGCGGTCCTGGCGGTCGATCAGGAGCGGGCCCAGCGCCCTCCGGTGGCCGGGGCCCGCGCCCAGTTTCGGCGGATCCTGAGCGCGCTCCGCCTGTTTGAGCGGGGCGGCTATGCCGTGGGACCGGTGGGGTGGGCGCGCACGGAGTCCGGACGGTGGCGCTCGGTGTCGGTCGGCGTCAACGGCCGGGCCGGCGGCCACGGAATCCTCACCCTGATACCCGCGGCCCAGGAGGATGAACTGCGGGCCTTCTATCGGCTGGTGGCGCGCCGGCCGCCCAGCCCGGAGCTGGCCTGGGCGCTGGCCCGGTTTGAGATGGGGTGCGAACGGTTGGCCCCGTTTGAGGCGCTCACCGACTACCTGCTCGCGCTCCGCGCCCTGCTGGAGCCGGAGGGCCCGGCCAGCGGCCGGCTGGCCCAGCGGCTGGCGGTCATCTGCGCCCGCCCGGAGGATCGCGGCGGGCTGGCCGAGCGGACCGCCCGGGCGATCGCCCAGGAGCGCGCGGTGGTGACCGGACTGACCGTCGGCGCAGCCGGCGATCCGGCCCGGCCGGACGCGCTGGTGGACGAGCTGGCCGAGCATCTGCGGGCGATCCTGCGCGACGCGCTGTGCGGCCATCTGGACCCGGACCTGTGCGCGGTCGCCGACGAATTACTCGCCGAGTCCGCTGCGGCCTCGACGGCATAGTCGTAGTCCTGACCATCGCTCAGACGGCGGACGCGCCGAGGGGCTAACCTTGGAGAGGACCGCTCCCTACTCGGTCGCCTTCTCGGAGGCCGGGAGTGTTTTGCCCGCCAGGCACGACACAAGTAAGTCCTGGGGCTCGTAAGTAGTCAGGGGGAGCGCGATCACAGCGGCGAGCGGGCTCAGGCCCGCTCGTCCTGTTTAAGTCGCGGTGGCGAGGGGCGGGTAGGCTCTGCCACGATGGCCGAGGAGCCGCTCATCTGCATGGTGGAGATCCCGATGGGGAGCCGCAACAAGTACGAGTACGACCCGGAGCGCAAGGCGATCAAGCTGGACCGGTTCGTCTCGGCGGCGGTGGTGTACCCCACTGACTACGGGTTCATCCCGGAGACCCTGGGCCTCGACGGCGACGAGCTGGATGTGCTGGTGTGCGTCTCGGAACCGACGTTCCCGGGCTGCCTGGTGCCGGCCCGGCCGATCGGCATGTTCTGCATGGTCGACGAGAACGGCAAGGACGACAAGGTCGTCTGCGTGCCCATCAACGACCCGCGCTGGAACATCTACTTTGAGTGCGAGGAGCTCCCCAAGTCGGTGCGCGACGAGATCTTTCACTTCTTCTCCGTCTACAAGGATCTGGACCTGGAGCGCCATTCCGAACCATCGGGCTGGCTGGGGCGGGACGACGCGCTCACCGAGATCGGCGAGGCGCGCGAGCGGTATCGCAGCCGGCCGAGCTAGCGGTCACCGAGGAAGGCTCAGGCCACGTGTACCATCTGGAGCTGCGCCAGTTCCCCCACGTCGCCCGGGTATTCAACCTGAGCCGCAGCGATCTGGAGCAACGGTTCGTCCGGCCGTGGGTGACCGGCACCGCCATCGATCACGATGACCGGCGCTGGGCGCCGGAGCGGGTCCGCCTCACCATCCTGGAGGGCCCGGAGCTGCGCTCCGACGAGCTGGGCATGGGCCGGGGCTGGGCGACGGCCGTCAAGCACGGCCGCGACGTCACCGACGCCCTCCTCGCCGACGCCCGCCGCGGCGCCGAGGCACGGCCGGAGCTGGAGGCCCTGAAGCTAGCCGTCACCGAGGTGGCCGCCTCGGCCGTCGCTCTGCCGGGCGTGATGGCGCTGGCGGCGGCCGCTCAGCCCACCTGGCGTCCCAGCGAGCAGCTGGCGCTGGCCGAGCAGGCCGTCTGGGAGCTGCTCCACCAGCAACGGCTCGCGCTGACCGCCGACGCCCGCGCCGTGCCCCCGGAGGAATGGCAGGCGGTCCTGCTCAGCTGGACGGCGTGGACGGGAACCGGTCCGCGGACGGAGCTGCGGGCCACCGCCGCACCGCGGACCGAAAGGCCCTAGGCCGTCACCTCGGCGATCAGCCGCTCCCGCTCGGCGGCGGTGGCAAACAGGTAGCGGTGGACGCGCAGCAGACCGGCCACGTCGTGCACATCGTCGTCCAGGCGCGGGACGAGCAGGAGCGGCTCACCGGGCAGTTCGGTCTCCAGGCGCTCCAGGTTGCGGGTGTCTCGCCGCGCCAGGCGGTGATAGTCGGCGAAGTTGGCGGCCACGCGTCCGGCCAGGTCCGGCGACAGCTGCTCGCCCAGCCCGGCCAGCAGATCCTCCGGCTCGGTGTCGCCCAGGATGTCGTGGTGGACCCGGTTCACGATCACTCCGGCGAACGGCAGGCCGCTCTCCGCCAGCGTGCGTCGAAACCAGATCGCCTCGTCGATCGCCGGCCCCTGGGCGGAGGTGATCAGCAGGAACGCCGTGGTGGGCGCCCGCAGCATCTGCTCCACCTGACGGGCCCGGGCGCTGAAGTCCTCGGTCATGTCTCCGAGCAGCCCGAAGAAGGTCGAAAGGTCGCCGATCAGGTCCACCCCGGTGACCTTGCCCAGGCCGGCCAGGAGGGGGGCGGCGCCCCGGCCGAACAGCCGCATCCCCATCCCCGTCGGCCGGATGAACGCCTTCATGGCCCGCCCCTCCAGAAACGAGGTCAGCCGCCCGGGGGCGTCGAGAAAGTCCAGCGCATTGCGCGAGGGCGGCGTGTCGAGCACCAGCAGGTCGAAGTCGCCGTCGCGGTCCAGCTCGTAGAGCTTGGCCACCGCGGTGAACTCCTGCGAACCTGAGACCGCCGTGGACAGCTCCCGGTAGACGCGGTTGGCCTTGATCTCGGCCGCTCGGTCAGGATCGGCGGCCACCCGGTCGATGAGCTCGTCAAACGTCCGCTTGGGGTCAAGCATCATCGCCCAGAGCTCGCCCCGCATCTCGATCCCGGCGCCGGTCAGCCGGCGCGGGGCCACCCGCCGGGGCTCGTTGGCCAGCTCCTGGAGACCGAGCGCGTTGGCCAGCCGCTTGGCCGGGTCGATGGTGACCACCGCCACCTTGGCCCCCTGAGCAGCCATGCCCAGGGCGATGGCGGCCGAGGTGGTGGTCTTGCCCACGCCCCCCGAGCCGCCGCAGACGCAGACGCGCTTATCCGCCAACAGGTCCGAGACGCTCATCGCATGTGAGTCTAGGCGCGGGCAGTCCAGGCGCAACCAGACGGTTGTATCACGCCGGGGCCCGTGTCCCCGTCAGCCGGTGTCGCGGCGACCCGGGCGCGACGGGATCAGTTGGTGACGTCCAGCAGCGGCTCGCCCAGCGTCTCATCGCGGATCTCGGCCACGCTGACGCCGGGATCGGGCAGGACGCGGAGGGCGTCGGCCGGGAGGTCAATACTGACCGGTGTCCCCTGGCGGTAGGGCAGGGCGGCGCCGTCGTTGCGCACCAGGGTCTGCAGGCCCGCTCCGGTGGCCAGGCGGACGAACACCTGGGTGGTGGAGCCGAGAAACACCAGGCGCTCCACCATCCCCGGCACCCGGTTGGCGCCGTCGCTCTCAAACGGGTGGACGTGGATGCGCTCCGGGCGGATGGCCACCTTGACCGCGCCGGTGGCATCCAGCTGGCCGGCCGCGGCCTGGATGACGAAATCGCCCAGGCGCAGACGGCAGCACTCTGCACCCGCGGTGGGGCCGGGCTCCACCGTGGCGTCCATCAGGTTGGAGACACCGAGGAAGTCGGCCACGTAGGCATCGGCGGGCTCGTTGTAGACCGACTCCGGGGTGCCCAGCTGGACAATGCGCCCGTGGTTCATGACCGCCAGGCGGTCAGACATGGTCAGCGCCTCCTCCTGGTCATGGGTCACGTACAGGAAGGTGATGCCCACCTGCTTCTGGAGCGCGCCCAGCTCCACCTGCAGGGTGCGTCGGAGCTTGGCATCCAGCGCCCCCAGAGGCTCATCGAGGAGCAGAACCGACGGGCGCAGCACCAACGCCCGGGCCAGCGCCACCCGCTGCTGCTGGCCGCCGGAGAGCTGGTTGGGACGCCGCTTCTCATAGCCGCCCAGCTGGACGAGATCCAGGGCCTCCGCCACCCGGCTGTTGACCTCGGCCTTGGGCACCGACTTGTACCTCATGCCGAAGGCGACGTTCTCGGCCACGGTCAGAAACGGAAACAGTGCGTAGCTCTGAAACACGGTGTTGACCTGGCGCCGGTGCGGCGGCCAGCTGCCGACGTCGACCCCGTCCAGCAGGATCTGACCGCTGGTGGGCGGCTCAAACCCGGCCACCATGCGCAGCGTCGTCGTCTTGCCGCAGCCGCTCGGCCCCAGCAGCGAGAAGAACTCTCCGGGCTGTATCTCCAGCGAGATGTCGTCGACCGCGGTGACGTCGTCGAAGCGCTTGGTCAGTGACTGCAGCTGGACATTGCCTCCACTCATCTCAAATCCCCCTCAGATTCCGGCGATGCCGGTCAGTGCGTCAGTCCCGCTGGCGTTGCGTTCGCCGCGGGTCATCCACCGATAGGCGACGAAGCCGATCAGCGCGGCCAGCAGTGACAGGACGAGCATGATGGTGGCCAGGGCGTTGAGCGCCGGCCCGCTCAGTCCGCCATGGACGTTGGAGTAGATCAGGACCGACATCGGCTGGGTACCGGCGGTCGACGACAGCTGCTCGACGATGACAAAGTCGTCGACGGTGCTGGCGAACACCAGCACCCCGCTGGCAAAGATGGCCGGCATCAGCAGCGGCAGCAACACGCGGCGGATGGCGCCGAACCGGGACGCTCCCAGATCGGCGGCCGCCTCCTCATAGGTGTGGCCGATCGACACCAGCCGCGCGCGCACGATGATGGCCGGCCAGCTCAGGTTCCAGACCACCAGCCCGGCCACCTCGGCGGGCGTCCCCAGGCGGATGAACGTCAGCGCCTGGGTGACCAGGAAGAACAGGGCGACGGCCAGCAGCAGCTCCGGGATCACGAACGAGAAGATCATGACCAGGTTGAGGCCGTTGGAGGTGCGCGACCGCCAGCGATCGATACCGATGGCGAACCCAACGCCGATGGGCACGCAGATGAGCGTAGTCAGCACCCCCAGCACAATCGTCTGGATCACCGCCTGGTGCAGGCTGGGGTTGTGGAGCACCGAGGTGACCTGGCTGCCGACGTACCACTGGGTGGAGAAGCCCTGCCAGGTCGACTGCGATCCGCCCTTGTTGAACGAGAACAGCACCGCGATCCCGATCGGCACGATCGACCACACGATGTACAGCCAGGTGAACCCCTCCATCGCCCACGGCCGCCGCCACGGGTTGCCCCGCACGCGGCGCTCCGAACCGACCGTCTGGCGGTCCGGAGGGGCGCTCACCGGCCGGCCGACGACGCTGGCCATCAGGCGTACTCCCGGGAGGCGCGGGCGGTGCTGACCACGTAGTACACCATCGGGATCAGCAGGATCACCAGCAGCATGAGCGCCAGCACCGCGCCCTGGCCGGTCTGCCCCGGGGAGTCAAGCTGACCCTCGATGGCGTTGCCGATCATCGTCGTCCCCGGCGCCCCTGACATGAGCTGATTGGTGAAGTAGTCACCGAGCATCGGCAGCGCGGTGATGAACACGCCGGCCACGATCGCCGGCTTGCTCAGGGGGATGGTGACTCGCCAGAACGTCCGCCATTTGTTGAGCCCCAGGTCACGGGAGGCCTCCAGCAGGCTGGGGTCGATCCGGTCCAGGAAGGCGTAGAGGACCAGGATGAGGTACGGCACGTACCCGTAGACGAGGCCGAGGATGACCGTCACCGACTTTCCCCCAGCCAGTCGGTGTTGCCGGGCAGGCCGAGCGACGAGAGCGCGCTGTTGAACAGCCCGTTCTGCTGGAGCAGATCGATCCAGGCGAGCATCCGCATCATGTAGCTGACCCAGAACGGCGCGATCAGGAGCACCAGGAACAGCGTCTTGCGCCGGCCGGCGTACCGGGCGACAAAGAAGGCGACCGGGTAGGCGATCGCCAACGAGATGGCGGTGGCGACCGCCGTGTAGGCCAGCGTCCGCAGCGCCGGGGAGACGAGAAACGCGCCGGTGCCGGCGATGTTGTTCCAGACGGCGGTCAGGTTGGCGCTGGACCAGTGCAGCGGGTTCCAGACCGGGGCGGCCGTCTGAAAGAACGGGTTGACCGTGCCCCCGGCCACGCACAGCATCACGTAGAACGGAGCCACAAACAGCACCAGCAGCCAGATCGCCCCCGGCGCCGCCAGCCCCATCCACAGCAGCCGGCTGCCTCGGCCGTCGCTGTCCCGCCGCCGACCCATCGGCCTACCCTACAAACCCTTCGAGAACGTATTCCACGTTGACTCCCAGACCGCGGTGGCCGACGGGGGCAGCTGGAGCTCGAAGATGCCGCTGCGGAAATAGTCCGGCAACACCACGGTCGAGGTCAACTGCGGCGGCAGCAGCTTCTCGGAGATCAGCCGCTGCGGCGTGATCCCGGTGAGCGGTGACATGTAGCCGTAGTAGCTGTAGTTCTCCAGCGCATTGTTGGTGTCCAACAGGTAATTGATGAACAGATGAGACAGGACCGGGTTCGCCCCGCCCTTGAGGCTCACCATCAGGTCATTGGCCACCGGCCCCTTGCGGTCAGGCGGGAACCAGTAGCCGATGGTGTCGACCTTGGTGCCCTTGGGCAGATACTGGTTGGCGGTGGCCATGTCACCGGACCAGGCGTGATGCACCCAGGTCTTGCCGCTCGGCACGTCGGTGTAGTCGTTGTTGTCAATCCGCACGTTGGTGAGGCTCGACAGCTGCGACAGCGACTTGCCGGCCGCCTGGATCTGGGCGGTGTTGGTGGTGTTGAGGTTCAGGTTGCCGGCCTTGAGCAGTGCCAGTCCGATCGTCTCCCGGTCATCGTCCAGCACGGCGACCTTGCCCTTGTACGCCGACGCCTCCCACGGCATGCTCCAGGACGGGCTCAGGTTCACCTTGTCCTTGCGCCAGGCCATCCCGGTGGTGTAGATGGAGTACGGCGTCGTGTACTGCCACCCCTGGTCATAGAACGGGTTGCGGTAATCGGACCAGGTGTTGGCGATGTTGGGGATGTAGCTCTGGTTGAGCGGCCGGATCAGCTTGGACTCCACCAGCGGACCCAGGTAGTCGACGGTGGGGAAGAAGACGTCGAAGTTGAGCTGCCCGCTGGCCAGCTTGGACATCGCCTCCTCCATCGTGTTGAACGTGGTCAGCGAGTACCGGCAGTTGTACTTCTTGCAGAAGCTCTTGATGACGGACTCGTTGATGTACGCCACCCAGTTGTAGATCTCCAGGGTGGCACCCGTCTCCGGCTTGAGCCCGGAGGCGATCGCCTTGTTATCGGAATAGATCGGCCACTTCACCGGGTGGTCCTGCCGCGGCAGGGGAATCCCACCGCTCCCGGCGGAGCCGGTACCCCCGGAGCTGGATGAGCCGCATCCGGCCAGGACTCCGGCCAGCGCCAACCCGGCCGCGCCGCCCAACAGCTGGCGGCGGGAAATTGCGGACTCCGTCGGCTCAGGCCGGCGCCTGATGCCTCCCTCAGACCATCCCTCACGTGGATGCATGCCAGATCACCTCTCCTCCGTTTGCGTCATGCTTGCGGTCACTCCGTTGCGGCGGAGTGTCAACCCCAGTTCGCTGGACGCCAGCGCCAGGCAGCGGTCGACCATCCGCGCGGGCGTCAGGTCCGGCTGTCCCAGCGTGACCTGCACGCCCAGCCCGTCGAGCAGCCCGCTGAGCGACAGGGCAAAGTCGTCGGCGTCAACGTCGCCCCTGAACTCGCCGGTGGCCTGACCCTCGCGGACGATGTCGGCGATCAGCGTGCGCTGCCGCCGGTCCAGACGGACGTAGGAGCGGCGCACGCTCGGGTCCCGGCGGGCGCGGACCCAGATCTCCATCCACAGGGTGTAGTCGTTGAGCCCGCCCGGGCCGAGGCTGGTCTCCTCGATCAGGTGCACGAGCTTGTCGGACGCGCCTTCGATCCGGTGGTTGCCCTCGGTGAGCCGCTCATAGAACTGGCGGTCGGCGTATTCGACGGCCTCCTCCAGCAGCCGGTCCTTGCACTCGAAGTAGTAGAGGATGGTGGGCGAGCTGGTGCCCGCGCGCTCGGCGATGTCGCCGATCCGCGTGTCGAACAGGCCACGCTCGTACAGCACCTCGGCGGCCGCTTCGATGATCTGCGGTTTGCGCAGATGGTCCACTTTGGGGCGCGGGCTCAATCTCCTCCGATCCTCACCCGGATGGGCACCGGGACGTATACTGAACCGCGAGTCAGGAAACTACTCAAGCGAGTCGGCGGCTGTCAAGCCATCGGGCGTTTGGATTTCGTGAGGGAGGGGTGCCGTGACCGATGTGGCGGTGCTGGGCGCCGGGCTGGCCGGACTGGCGGCGGGTCGAGATCTGGCCCGGGCGGGGGCCGAGGTGACGGTGCTGGAGGCGCGCCACCGACCCGGGGGGCGCGTGGAGGCGGTGACCCTGGCCGACGGCCGGGTGGTCCAGATGGGCGGTGAGGTGGTGGGCGCGCAGCACACCGCCTACCTGACGCTGGTCGCCGAGCTGGGGCTGACCGTGGAGCCCAGCTATATCGCTGATCCCGGAGCGATGAGCTGGGGCCTGGAGGAGGGGGTGTACGTGGGCGACGATCCACCCTGGATGAGCGCGGCCGAGCGCGAGGACCTGGCTCGGGTGGAGCAGGCGTTTCACCGCCTGGCCGCCGAGGTCGATCCCGTCGATCCCTGGAGCCACCCGGAGGCCGGGCGGCTGGACGAGCTCAGCCTCGGAGGCTGGCTGCGAGAGCAGGGGGCGCTGCCGGCGGTGCGCCGCCGTCACGTGCTCGCCTCCCTGTCGCTGTCCTGCGACGGCCCGGAGCGCACCTCGCTGCTGGCCGATCTGCGCAAGCACGCGACGCTCTCCGGAGTGGGCTTCTACGATCTCGCCGCGTGGGAGGGCCTGCGTTGCGCCGAGGGAGCGGCCGCGGTGGCCCTGGCCATGGCGGACGAGCTGGGCGACCGGCTGCGGACGGGGGCCGAGGTGGTGGGCGTCGACGTGCGGGGCGCCCGCGGTGTGACGGTGACCCTGGCGGGAGGGGAGGAGGTGCGCGCCGAGGCGGTGGTGTGCGCGCTTCCCGCCGGGCCGCTGCGCCGGGTGCGGATCACCGGGCTGAGCGACGCCCGGCTGGGCTCGCTGCACGCCCAGCGCCAGGCGCTGGCGGCCAAGATCGTCGTCGCCTATCCCGACTCGTTCTGGCAGCGCGCCGGCCAGAACGGCCTGGCCGAGTCCGAGTGGCTGTTCGGCTCCACCTGGCCGCAGGCCGCGGGAGTTCTCTCGGTGCTCGTCCCGCCGGAGCGGCTGGCGCCGTTTCTGGCGGCGCCGCCGGCGGCGCGCCGTCAGGTGGTGGTGGAGGGGCTGGCCGCTCTGTACGGGGAGCCGGCGCGCGACCCCGATGCGCTGCTGGAACGTCACTGGGGCGTGGACCCGTTCACGCTCGGCTACATCGCCTCCTGGGCGCCCGGTGACCTCAGCCGTATCGGGCCTCTGCACGGTCGCCACGAGCCGCCGTTCTACGTGGCCGGGTCCGACCACTGGGTGGCCGGCTACATGGAGGGGGCCGTGCGGACCGGGCGGGCCGCGGCGGGAGCGCTGCTGGGCGCGCCGGCGGTCCCGGCCTGACGCGGCACCAGCTGCTCGCCCAGCCCCAGGTCGGCCGCCAGCGAGGCGGCGACCGCCCGGCGGGCGCGGTCCAGTGGGATCACTGGGTCGCCGATCAGGGTGCGCACGCCGAACCCATCAAGCAGCGCCAGCGTGCGGTCGGCGACCTCCAGCGGGTCGCAGCGCTGAAATTCGTGGTTGCGCACCCCGGCCTCGATCTCGTCGGCAAACCAGGCCCGCTGGCGCGCGTACAGCTCCTCGGCCACGGGACGGAGCTCCGGATGGCGGACGGCCCGCAGCCACAGCTCCACCCACAGCACCCAGTCCTCCTCCAGCGCCGGGGTGGTCGGCAGGCATTGGTCGATCATCGCCTGCAGGCGCTCGGCGTGGGAACCGTGCTCCGGGACGCCGGCGTCGATCCGGACGTCTCCGGCGTGCGCGTATGAGTACTCCAGAGCCTCGGCCAGGAGCGCCTCCCGGCTGGAGAAGTGGTAGTGGACGAGTGCCGTCGACACGCCCGCGGCCATGGCGATCCGGGCGATCCGGACGCCGTCGATGCCCTCGCGGGCGATCTGGCTCACGGCCGCGGCCAGAATCCGCTCCCGGGCACCCTCACCCGGGCGGCGCGGGCTCACGTCCCCCCGTGGCCCAGGGCCGGCGCCAGCGACGCCCGGATCCGGTCGGCGAACCAGGCCACGCCCGCCTCACGGGCAGACAGCGGCCCGCACGCGTAGCCGTGGGTCACCAGGCCCTGCTGGACGTTGTCGACCAGATCGACGTCCTCGTCGAGCACCAGCGTGTTGAGCTTCTGGTTGGCCCACTGGACCAACCGCGTCCGCGGTGTGGCGCCGGCCGGGCGGAAGCACATGGAGACGTCGGTCGTCTTCTCCACCCCGTGGGGGATGAGCTGCCAGGTGTCGATCTGATCCGGGTACAGGTCGATGGCGGTGTTGGGGTAGATGAAGGCGTAGCGCCAGACCCGCCGGTCCTCCGGCGGCAGCCCGGGCATCGGCGTCACCCACTGCGCGTAGGCGCGCTCCAGCCAGTTGCTGGACGGCTTGGCCCGCAGCGGCGCGTCGAACCAGACCCAGTTCTCGTGGACCTCCACGTCGTAGTGCTTGTAGTCCAGCATGCGCATCAGCCCGGGGTGGGCGATGGGGATGTGGTACCCCTCGATGTAGTTGTCGACCACGGCCTTCCAGTTGGCCGGCTGCGTGCCCTCGCCGGGGGCGAACTGCTGCAGGGTCTCGATCCGGTAGGGGGCTAGGCGTTGGGGCAGGTCGCCGACCAGATCGGCCAGGGGAGCCGCGTCGCGGTCCAGGTTGACGAAGATCAGCCCGCACATCTCCTCCACCCGCACCGGCAGCAGGCCGAGCCGGCTCTTGTCCAGCTTCTCGCCGAAGGCCATCCCCTCCGGGACGCCGATCAGGCTGCCGTCCAGACGGTAGGTCCACCCGTGGTACCGGCAGCGGATGGCGGCCTTGCACTGCCCGGACCCGCTGAGCAGCCGGGAGGCGCGGTGCCGGCAGACGTTGCGGTAGGCGCGCAGTTGCCCCTGCTCGTCTCGGACCACGAGCACCGGCTGGTTGCCGGCGCGGGAGGTGATGTAGCTCCCCGGGCGCGGCAGCGAGCCGACGTGGCCGGCCAGCTGCCAGGTGCGCTCAAAGATGAGCTCCTGCTCGGCCTCCAGCACGTCCGGATCGGTGTACAGCCGCGGCTCCAGGGCGAGGCCGGTGGAGGTCGGCGGAGCGATGGTGGTGTCCATATCCCTTTCCTGACTTTGTGATCAGTTTATATTTAACCCCATGGTCAAGCGCGCCGCCTGGCTATCGATCACCCCGGAGCCGGAGCGCGAGCTTCCGGAGGCCGTGGCGACCCTGGCCGCCGGCGGCCGTCCGGCGAGCGCAGCCGTCGACGCCGAGCGCCGGCGGATCGAGCGGCTCGTGCTTCATGGCAGCCAGCGCCGGTGGCTGGCCTACCTGCATGACGTGGTGGGTCTGATCGAGCGCGGGCAGGCGTCCGGGGATCCGGACGTGCGCGCCGCCGCCGAGCGCGCCGCCACCGTGGTGGCCAATCACCACAACCTCCTGCTGGCCCTGCCCGGCCCCGGGGCCCGACTGACGACCACCGACCGCGCGCGCGTCGCCGCGCTGGACCAGTACCCACAAGGAGCCAGATGAGCACCACCACCGCGCCCACCCATACCGCGCTCAGCGACGATCAGATCGCGCTGCAGCTGCGCGCCCGTGAGTTCGTCGACCGGGTCCTGCTCCCCCTGGAGGAGGAGGCTGAGGCCGCCGGCGGGCAGCTGCCCGCGGCGACGGTGGCCGAGATCAAGCAGCAGGCCATCCGGTCACGCCTGAACGGGGGCCGCATCCCGGTGGAGCTGGGTGGGCAGGGATGGTCGATGGTGGAGTGGTTTGTGGCCAACGAGACGTTCGGCCGGGTGACGAACGGGCTGCACTGGAACGTCCCCAGCGTCTACAACGTGTGGCAGGAGGCGACGCCGGAGCAGTTCCGGCGCTACGCCGAACCCGCGCTACGGGGAGAGGGTGGCGATGCCTACGCGGTGACCGAGGCCGAGGCCGGCTCGGATCCGAGCGGGATCGCCACCACCGCCGTGCCCACCGACGGCGGCGGGTGGCGGATCAACGGCGAGAAGTGGTTCGTCACCTCCGGCGACGTCGCCCGGGTGCTGATCGTCATGGTCAACGTCATCGACGGGGCCGACCGCCTGCCCACCCTGCTTCTGGTGGAGCCGGGCGCTCCCGGGGTCCAGTTCGTCGACGACCCGCGGTTCACCCACAATTACCCGCACGGCCATCCCACCATCCGCTTCACCGATGTGGAGGTCGGCCCGGACGCGGTGATCGGCGGCGTGGGCCATGGGGACGAGCTCCAGCGCCGCTGGTTCACCGAGGAGCGGCTCGGCATCGCCACCCATGGTCTGGGGGCGATGTGGCGATTGCTTGACGAGACGACCGAGTGGGCGCTGACCCGCATCCAGGGCGGGCGCCGGATCATGGATTACCAGGGGATCTCCTTCCCGCTGGCCGACTCGGCCACCGACGCGGCGGTCGGCCGGCTGCTCTCGCTCCAGGTGTGCGCGCTCGCCGACGCCGGCGCCGATCCCAAGGTCGTCCACGCCAAAGCATCCATGGCCAAGCTGTTCGTCTCCGAGGCGGCCGGCCGCTGCGCCGACCGCGCCGTACAGGCGTTTGGGGGCCGGGGCTACCTGCGCTCCAACGTCGCCGAGCGCTTCAACCGCGAGCTCCGGGTCGACCGGATCTGGGAGGGGACGAGCGAGATCCAGCGGCTGATCATCGCCCGGGCCCTGGAGCGGCGCGGCGTGGAGGCGACGATCCATTGACCGCGGTGGGGGTGGAGGGCGGGCTGGGACGGCTCATGCGCCCGGGGTCGATCGCGGTCGTCGGCGCCACCGACCGGGCGGGCAGCTACGCCGCCGAGACGCTCGTCAACATCGAAACGATCGGCTTTGCCGGCCGGGTGTGGGGGGTCAACCCGCGGCGCCGCGAGGTGCTGGGGTACGAATGCGTGCCCACGGTGGCCGATCTCCCGGAGCCCGTTGACGCCGTGGTGGTGGCCATCCCCGCCGCCGGTGTGGCCGCCGTCATCGACGCGGCCGGCGCCCACGGGTGCGGTGGGGCGGTGGTGTTCGGCGCCGGGTTTGGCGAGGTGGCCACCGGGGCCGGGCACCATGCCGAGCTCATCGCCGCCGCCGCCCGGCACGGGCTGCCGGTGTGCGGGCCCAACTGCAACGGGATCGTCTCGCCCTGGTCACGGACCGCGCTGTGGGGCGACTCGCTGTCGGTGACCGAGCCCGGTCCGGTGGCGCTCGTCTCCCAGAGCGGCAACGTGGCGGTCAACGCGCTGGCCACCCGGCGGGGGCTGCGCTTCCATACCGTGGTGGCCAGCGGCAACCAGGCGGTGCTCTCGGCGGCTGACTACCTGGAGTTCCTGGCCGAGGAGGAGGGGGTGGGGGCGGTCGCCCTCTACCTGGAGGACGACGGAGGTCCGCGCCTGCTCGACGGGCTGGCCGCCTGCGCCGAGGCCGACGTGCCGGTGGTGGTGTTGAAGGTGGGTCGCTCGGCGATGGGGGCGCGCGCCGCGGCCGCTCACAGTGGAGCGCTGGCCGGCGACCAGCGCGTGTTCCAGGCCGCCGTGCAGGAGGCGGGGGCGGTCTGGGCCCAGGATGTGCACGAGCTGCTGGAGCTGGCCAAGGCGATCGGCGTGAGCCGGACCGGCGGCCGCGCGGTCCGCCGGCCGAGCCCGGATGCGGGCCGGGGTGACCCCCCGGGGCTGGCCATCATGACCTGCTCTGGCGGGGATTCGGCCCAGGGGGCCGACGAGGCCGACCGTCTGGGGCTGGCCCTGCCGGCGCTGGCGGAGCCGACCCGGGCCCGGTTGACCGAGCTCCTGCCCCCGGCCGCCACCGCGGCCAACCCGCTGGACTACACCGCGCTCATCTGGGGCGACGTGCCCGCCCTGGGCGAGCTGGTGCGGGTCCTGGGCGAGGATCCGGGGGTCGACCAGGTGCTGGTGTTCTACGACCAGCCGCACGGCATGACCGGCGCGCCGGCGCAGTCATGGCAAGCCGTGCGTGAGGGGGTGGCGCTGGGGGCGACGCGCAGCCCGGTGCCGACGATCGTGGCCTCGACGCTGCCGGAGCTGCTCGACGACGCCGCCGCCGGCGAGTTTCACGCCGCCGGGGTGCCCACCGCGGCCGGCCTGCGCACCGGGCTGCGGTGCGCGTGGGCGTTACTGACCGGCCCGCGGCCCGACGGCGCCCGCGCGCGGGAGATGGCTGCGGCCGCCCGGAGCGGCTCCGGGGACGGGGACGGTCCGTGGCTGGCCGAGCACGCCGCCAAACGCCTGCTGCGCGACGCGGGGATCCCCGTCCCCGCCGGACGGATCGTCACCGGACCGGACGACGGGGTGCGCGCCTGGCGTGAGCTCGGCCGGGGCCGGGTGGTGGTGAAGCTCAGCGCCGCCGGAGTGCAGCACAAGAGCGAGCTGGGCGCGGTGGCGCTCGGCCCCGACAGCGAGGCGGCGGTGCACTCGGCGGTCGACGCCATGGCCCAGCTGGCCGACGCCCACGCTGGGTCGGTGCTGGTGGAGGAGATGGCGGACGGAGACGTCGAGCTCCTGGTGGCGGCCCACCGGGACGGCCTTGTCCCCGCGCTTGTGGTCGGGCTGGGGGGCGTGTGGACCGAGCTGCTCGACGACGTGGCGGTGATCCCGCTGCCGGCCGGCCGGCAGCGCATTGAGCGGGCGATCGCCGGGCTGCGCGGCGCGCCGCTCCTGAGGGGCGGGCGCGGACGACCACCGCTGGACGTGGCGGCGGCGGCCGCCCTTGCCGAGCGGCTGGGCGAGGTGCTGCTGGAGCGCCGCCTGGGGACGGTGGAGTGCAACCCGGTGCTCGTGACCGAGTCCGGCGTCGTGGCCGTCGACGCCGCCATCCGAGGAGGAGACCATGCCTGACACCCACGACGTGATCGTCATCGGCGGCGGCTTTGCCGGTGTGACCGCGGCCCGCGAATGCGCCCTGCGCGGCCGGTCGGTCCTGCTGCTGGAGGCGCGCGACCGCCTGGGTGGGCGGACCTGGAGTGCTCGGTGGGACGGGCGCCGGATTGAGTACGGCGGCGCCTGGGTGCACTGGCACCAGCCCCACACCTTCTCGGAGATCACCCGCGCCGGGCTGGCGGTGGAGATGAGCGACGATGCGCAGCGGGCCCACTGGCATGTCGACGGGCAGCTGCGGTCCGGCACCATCGACGAGCGCGACGAGATAGCGCGGCGCGGCTGGGACGCATTCGTCGACGGCGTCCGGGAGGCGCTGCCCCAGCCCCATGATCCGCTGGCGGCGACCGCCGACCTGGCCCGGTTTGACCGGCTGTCCATCGCCGAGCGGATCGACGAGTTGTCGCTCAGCGAAGAGGAGCGGGCGGTGCTCACCGCCGAGCTGGAATCACTGGCGCACGCTCCGGTCGCCGACGCGGGCGCGGTGTCGGTGCTGCGCTGGCATGCCCTCTCCGGCTACAGCCTGAAGCTGACCCAGGAGACCGGCGGCCGGGTGACGATCGATGGGGGGACGGGCGCGCTGCTGCACGCCATCGCCGCGGCCGCGCCGTTTGAGCAGCGGCTGCAGACGCCGGTGGCGGCCGTCTCCCGGCGGGGGGAGCGGGTGGAGGTGGAGACCCGCGCGGGGACCGTGCACGGGGCGGCGGCGGTGATTGTGGCGGTTCCGCTCAACGCGCTGGACGCGATCCAGTTCGACCCGCCGCTGCCGGAGGACAAGCAGCGGGCAATCGCGCTGGGGCAGGCGAGCCGCGGGATCAAGATCATGATCGTGGCCCGGGGAGAGCCGGTGCTGCAGAACGCCATCCGGCCCGGGCATCCGTTCGGCTACCTGGGCAGCGAGGAGCTCAGCGGCGACGGCAGCCAGCTGATGATCGGCTTCGGGCCGGACGCGGCGCGGTGCGACGCCGGAGACCTGCCGGCCGTGCAGCGAAGCCTGGATGAGATCCTGCCCGGCTACGACCTGGTCGATGCCACCGCCCATGACTGGCTGAGCGACGAGTTCTCCCGGGGCACCTGGGCGATTCATCGCCCCGGCTGGTACGAGCACCACCATGCGGCCATGCGCCGGCCCGAGGGCCGGGTGGTGTTCGCCGGGTCCGACCTGGCCAACGGGTGGGCCGGGTTCATCGACGGTGCCATCGAGTCCGGGCTGACCGCCGGGGCGTGGGCGGCCGCGGCTAGCTGACCGCCGGCACGGACTCCAACCGGGCCAGCCCGCTCTCCAGCGCGTCGGCCAGCTGGTCCAGCTCCGGGCGGCCCATGGCCTCGGCGAACAGATAGGGCAGCTCCACCAGCTCGGTCCCCAGCCCGTCGCGCAGCCGGTCGAGCTGCTCACGCTGAATCCGGGCCCGGGCCTGCTCGGACAGGGCCGCGGTCAGGGCGGCCCGGGCCAGGGGCGTGCCGGCCCGCTCGCGCGCGGTCTCCAGCTCGGCGTGCTCGCCGGCGCTGAACCGCTCCGGATAG
The DNA here is from genome assembly GCA_963753235.1 of uncultured Solirubrobacteraceae bacterium. Classification (GTDB taxonomy): domain Bacteria; phylum Actinomycetota; class Thermoleophilia; order Solirubrobacterales; family Solirubrobacteraceae; genus Palsa-465. The sequence continues at coordinate 491,463 of CAVWBJ010000006.1, forward strand.
CAGGAGTTGACGATCGTGGCCTCCAGCGGGAGTCCCTCGTCGGCCAGCGTATCGCGCAGCCACAGCGTCTCGTTGACCGGCATCTCCTCGGCGGTGGAGACGGCGATCACCCCCGTGAACGCCCGGTCGGCCAGGGTGGCGGCGATGGCGCCGGCCTGATGGGCGATCGGCCCCACGCGGGCGATCTCGGCGAACGTGCGGGGGGTGCGCAGGATGGCGGCGCCGTGGCCGGCCGCGGGGGAGTCGACGATCACCAGGTCATAGGAGTGAGCATCGTCGGTCCGCCGCTGATGCTGGGACAGCTCCCACACCTTGCCCACGCTCAGGAGCTCACGCATCCCGGGCGTGGCCATGGCAAAGGCGTGAAACAGCCGGCTGTGGCCGAGGGCCTGGCCGACCGCCCCGGTCTTCACCCGCAGGTACTCCTCCATAGCGTGCTGGGGGTCGATGGAGATGCCGTACAGATCGTCGGCGAGCTTGACCTCCTCAAACGTCTCGCCGGAGCGGGCAAACGCCTGCTGGACCTGCTCCTGGCCCGACAGCTCGGCCACGATCGTGCGCAGACCGCGCCGGGCCGCCAGCAGTCCCAGGGCCGTGGCCACGGTCGATTTCCCGACGCCGCCCTTGCCGGTGACGAAGATCAGGCGCCGGGTGAGGAGCTCACACACGGTCCCCGACGATATCCAGGACCCGCTTTGGACCCGCCAATGATCCGTTCCGCGGAGGATTTCTGCGGCCACGTGCGAATACTCCCCGCGTATGAGTCCCCGAGGCATCGGAGTGCCAAGCTGATGGCCACCAAGGTGATCGCGCTCGCCAACCAGAAGGGCGGCGTCGCCAAGACGACGACCACGCTCAACCTCGCCGTGGCCTTTGCTGAGGAAGGGCACCGCGTGCTGTGCGTTGACATGGACCCGCAGGGCAACCTGACGATGTCTCAGGGAATCGACCCGGACACCCTGGATAAGTCGATGTACGACGTACTCGTCCACCACATCTCGATCCGCGAGGTGGTCCGCAAGCGGGAGATCGATGTCGCCTGCGCCTCCATCGACCTCGCCGGGGCCGAGATCGCCATGTCCACCATGATCGGCCGGGAGCGCTCGCTGCAGAAGGCGCTCAAGGAGGTGACCGACGACTATGACTTTGCCTTCATCGACACGCCGCCGAGCCTCGGACTGCTCACGATCAACGCTCTCACGGCCTCCGACAAGGTAATCGTCCCCGTGCAGTGCGAATATCTGTCGATGCGTGGGCTCATCCAGCTCCAGAACACCCTGGGGATGATCCGGGAGAACCTGAACCCGGATGTGGAGATCGAAGGGATCCTGCCCACGCTCGTCGATCTGCGGACGCTGCACGCCAAGGAGGCGATCGAGCTGCTGGAGGAGAACTTCGGAGACCGGGTGTTCGCATCCCGGATCCGCAAAACGGTGCGTTTTGCCGAAGCACCCGTGAAAGGCATGTCCGTGCTCAAGTACGATCCCGACGGTCTGGCTGCCCATGCCTACAGGCAGCTCGCCAAGGAGGTCCTGGCAAATGGCAACCGGTAAGCGCGCGAGCATGCGGGAGGGACCGCTGGCGGACCTGTTCCGCCGGACCACCGACGACAACCCAGCGCCGGCCCGTCAGCCTGAACCTGAGCCGCCCAGCCCGGAGGCCGTCCCGGAGCCGACCTCGCCGGCGGCGCGGTCGATCCAGCCGTCGCCGGAGCCCCTGGACTCGCCATCGCCCCCGTCGGCCGCGCCCGCGGAGCCACGCCGCCGGGCCACCCCGCACCCATCGCTGTCGGCCGACCGGGCCGCGCCGGAGCCCGACGTGCCGGAGCGCCAGATCCCGTCGCCCCAGGAGCGGCTGCGTCATGCCTTCTCGGCCGACATCCCGGAGAACATGCTGGATCGCCCGGGATCGTCCGGGCGGCCGGACTCCGGCGCGCCGCCACCGGCCGCGGACGTCTACGCCCGCGCCGACCACGAGCTGGATGCCTTCCCGCCCCCCACCGAGGTGGGCCGCCCGGTGCTCCGGGTCGTCGGCGTCGGCGGTGCCGGCGTCAACGCAGTCAACCGGATGGTGGAGGCCGACATCGAGGGCGTCGAGTTCCTGGCCATCAACACCGACCTGCAGTCGCTGCAGCTGTCGGCGGCCGACCAGACGCTTCACATCGGCGACTCCGTCACCCGCGGCCTGGGGTCGGGATCAGACCCGGACCTGGGGCGCCGCGCGGCCCGCGAGGAGTACGACCGGATCAAGGCGCTGCTGCGCGGCTCGGACATGGTGTTCATCGCCGCCGGCGCCGGTGGCGGAACCGGCACCGGGGCCGCACCCGTGGTGGCGCAGATCGCCCGGGAGCTGGGAGCGCTGACCGTCGGCATCGTCACCCGGCCGTTCCAGTTTGAGGGTTCACGGCGGCGGGATCAGGCCGAGGCCGGAATTGAGGCCCTGGGCGCGGAGGTCGACACCCTGATCGTCGTCCCCAACAACCGGCTGCTGTCGGTGCTGGACCGGGGCGTCTCCATGGTGGAGGCGTTCCGCGTGGCCGACGACGTGCTCCGCCAGGGCGTCCAGGGCATCTCCGATCTGGTCACGCTCCCCGGGCTCATCAACCTGGACTTCGCCGATGTGCGGACGATCATGTCCGACGCCGGGACCGCGTTGCTGGGGATCGGCATGGGCACCGGCGAACGCCGCTCCATCGATGCCGCCGAGCAGGCCGTGTCCTCGCCGCTGCTGGAAACGAGCATGGAGGGTGCTCGCTCCATCCTGCTGTCGATCACCGGCGGGCACGATGTCTCGCTGTGGGAGGTCAACGAGGCGGCCAAGGCGGTGGCCGAGGCGGCCCACCCGGACGCCAACATCATCTTCGGCGCCATGGTCGACGAGAAGCTGGAGGACCAGGTCTGGGTGACGGTGGTGGCCACCGGCTTCGGTGATCCGCGGCCGCGGCGCCGCGACGAGGAGCCGTTCTCCGCCGGCGCCCGCACCGCAGAGGAGTTGCGCCGGCCCCTGCGCGAGCCCGCGGGCGAGCCGCGGGTCAGCCGCATGCGCCGCGGCGCCGAGCTCGACGTCCCAGAGTTCATCCCGCGGCGATAAGCGCTGTCCGCCACCCTAGACTGAGGCCGTGAGTTCGGCCGGGGCGCAGCTTGGGGTCGTGGCGGCCGGCCATCCGGTGAGCGCGTCGGCCGGAGCCGACGCCCTGCGCGCGGGCGGCAACGCGGTGGACGCCGCGCTGGGGGCGATGCTGGCCTCGTTCGCCTGCGAGCCGCTGCTCACCGGGCTGGGCGCCGGGGGCTACATGCTGGTGGTGGCTCCGGGGCAGGAACCGGTTCTGCTCGACTTCTTTGTGGAGGCTCCGGGCCGAGGGATCGCCGGAGCCCGCTCCGCGCTGATCCCCATCCCGGTCTCGTTCGGCGACGCCGTCCAGGAGTTCCATGTGGGCGCCGCCTCCGTGGGGACATTCGGGATGCCGGCCGGCGTCTGCGAGGCCGCCCGCCGGTTTGGGCGGCTGCCGCTGGAGCGGCTGGTGACCCCGGCGGCGGCGCTGGCCCGCGACGGGGTGGCGCTCAACCGGCAGCAGGCCTACATCGTCGAGATCCTGGGCGGGATCGTCACCTCCACGCCCGAGGCGGCGGCGCTGTTCGCCCCCGGGGGCCGGCTGCTCCGCGCCGGGGATCCGCTGCGCCAGCCGGAGCTGGCCACCGCCCTGGAGCGGTTGGGCGCCGAGGGATCCGGCCCGTTTTATGAGGGCGACATTGGGGCGGCGATCGCCGACTGGCTGGCCGAGCGCGGCGGGCTGGTCAGCCGGGCCGACCTGGCCGCCTACCGGGTGGCCGACCGCCTGCCGGTGCGCGCCGCCTACCGGGGCCGCCAGGTGCTGACCAACCCCCCGCCGTCGGCGGGCGGGATCCTGATCGCCCGGGCCCTGGCGATGCTCGACGCGGTCCCCGGGCCGCCCTCGGTGGCGCAGCTGGTGCAGGTCATGGAGCGCACTCAGCGCGAGCGCACCCCGGAGTTCCTGGCCGGGCTGGCCGATCCCGCATTTGTGGCCGAGTTCCTGGCCCGGCCGGCGGCGCGCCTGGGATCGACGACGCACATCGCCGCGCTGGACCGCGAGGGCTGGGCCTGCTCGGTCACCTGCTCCAACGGCTCGGCGTCAGGGGTGATCGTTCCCGGCACGGGCGTCCACCTCAACAACATGCTGGGCGAGCAGGACCTCAACCCGCTGGGCTTCCACCGCCACCCGCCGGGACGGCGGATGCCGAGCATGATGTCGCCGACCGTGGTGCTCGGACCCGGCCCCGGTCACCCGGCGCAGCTGGCCGTGGGCAGCGCCGGTTCCAACCGGATCCGCTCAGCTGTCCTGCAGGCGATCATCCGCACCGTCGACGACGGGCTGCCCGCCCAGGCGGCGGTGGAGGCGCCCCGGGTCCACTATGAGGACGACGTCGTCTATGCGGAGCCGGGCATCGAGACCGGCGAACTGGAGAGGGCCGGCCGGGCGGTGACCCGGTTCCGCGCCCCCAATCTGTTCTTCGGCGGCGCCCAGGCGGCCGCCCGGGAGCCCGACGGATCCTTCTCCGGGGGCGGCGATCCGCGCCGGGGCGGGTCCGCGGTGGTGGTGGGGAGCGCCTGATGCGCTTCCGGTCCGCCCGGGCGGCCCGGGCCGCGCTGGCGCTCGGGCTGGGCCTGGCCGTCACCGGCTGCGGGTTGAACGTCCAGCTCCCGGACCTGTTCCTGGTGACGCGCACCGGCCCCGGCCCCAAGCTGACGCTGGTGGTCAACCAGGGCGGTCAGATCCGGTGCAACAGCGGGCGCCAGAAGACGCTGACCAGCGGCCAGCTGATCACCGCGCGGGACCTGTCCGACAACCTCTCCCAGGACGCGCAGCGCAAGCTGACCATCCCGGCGGCGCCAGACGCCGTCTACCGGTATACAGTCAAGCTCCAGCAGGGGACGATCTCGTTTCCGGACCGGGCGGCGACCTCGCACCGGTATCTCGGTCAACTTGAGGCGTTCGTCCTCCAGGCGTCCCAGCAGTACTGCTCCTGACCACGGCAGAGCCCTAAGTCGATTCTCATTGGCAACTGAGTAGGATCGCCCCGTCCATGTTCGTCATCGCCGCCACCCAGACGCTCATCACCACCTTCCAGGCGATTGTCCTGGGCGTCCTTCAGGGGATCACGGAGCTGTTCCCCATCTCCAGCCTGGGGCACACGGTCCTGTACCCGACCCTGTTCCGCTGGCATGACATCGTCAGCTGGCAGTCGCGCCCGGAGTCTCCGTGGCTGGCCTTCATCGTCATGCTCCACGTGGGCAGCGCGATCGGCCTCCTCATCTATTTCTGGCGCACCTGGATCCAGATCATCGTCGGCTTCTTCCGCACGCTGATCCATCGCCGGGTGGAGACGTCGACAGAGCGGCTGGCCTGGCTGATCATCATCGCCACCATCCCGGTGGGCATCCTCGGCCTGCTCCTGGAGCATCCGCTGCGGACGCTGTTCGCCAAGCCGCTGGCGGCCGCCGTGTTCTTGATCATCAACGGGCTGATGCTGCTCGGCGCCGAGCGCTACCGCCGGCGGGCCGAGGTGCGGGAGCTGGCTCGGCGGGAGGGCCTCAATCCCGAGGGCGCCCGGGATCTGGACACGTTGGATTACAAGGAGGCGGCGGTCATCGGCACGGCCCAGAGTGCCGCCCTGCTCGCCGGGATCAGCCGGGACGGCGTGGTCATGTCGGCCGGCCTCGTCCGCGGCCTTGACAACGAGGATGCCGCCAAGTTCTCCTTCCTGCTGGCCACGCCGCCGATCCTGGCCGCCGGCATCCTGAAGTTCGGCGACCTGACCGGACCCCTGGGCGACCACGGCGTGCGCAGCGCGGCGTTCATCGCCGCCATCGCGGCCGCGATCACCGCGGTCTTCACCGTGCACTTCCTGATGCGCTACTTCAAGCAGGGCAACCTGCGCCCGTTCGGCATCTACTGCGTCGTGTTCGGGATCTTCATGATCCTGTTCACGCTGATAGTGGGCGCGCCGTAGCGGCCTGACGCCTTAGCTGAAGCGAACCTTGCCGTTGGACCGTGCCCTCGCCTGGGCGCGGTCGACGAAGTCCAGCCGCTTGGTGGCCGCCCGGAACAGGCGGGTGACCAGCTTGAGACGGGCGTTCTCGGACCGGAGGTCAAGCAGGCCCTGCTTGGCGTCAAGCCCGAAGTCCACCGTGGCCGCCATTTCGTAGGCGTCCATCTCGGCCAGCTCCTGGTCCTCAGGCTCCCGGTCGGTGGCGCGCCGCACCAGATCGGCGTAGGCGGCCCGGGCATCCCCGGCGAGCTGGGTGTCGGGCTCCTCGCCGGTGTCGGTGACGAACTCCACCACTCCCGCCGGGTAGGGGAGGTGGCCCTGGCGCTCGATCACGCGAAAGGGCCTGGTGCCCCGGGCCACCAGGTTGACCCGACCGTCCTCCATCTGCTCCAGCACTCGCTCAATCTCGCAGGCGCAGCCGATCTCGCGCAGGCCGTCGTCGGCCATCCAGACGATCCCGAACTCGGTGCCCGCCTCCAGGCACTCGCTCATCATCGTCTTGTAGCGCTCCTCAAAGATGTGCAGCGGCACCAGCTCTCCGGGAAGGGCGACCAGCGCGAGCGGGAACAGCGGGAAATCCTGGAGGATCTCATCTGCCATCCGCTGACAGTCTAGGCCCGGTCAGGTGCGGTCAGGAGCGGCGCGCGGTGAGCAGCAGGTTGTAGAAGATGGCCGGCGGAAGCCGCGGCTCCAGCAGCCGCTCATCAAGCTTCTGGAGCAGCAGATAGCCGTGAAAGGCATACTGGCGCCAGAGCAGGGGCACGTCGTCGGGCGTGGCCGACGCCTCCAGCGAGCGGTTGAACCAGCCGAACCAGTTGGCGGTCAGTTCCTCGCCGCGGACGACGATGTCCACCAAGCCGGCGCGCCGGGCGTGCCGGGACAGGTCCCCCGGCTCAAACGCGTGGATGTCGACGAACCGCTCCAGGTCATGGTCATGGGCATCGGCGGAGCCGTCGTCGGTCGGCGGGGCGGCTGGCCGGGCTCCCAGCAGTCGCCGCCAGGTGGGCGCCAGCAGGCCGGCCCCCCGCTTGGGGTAGGAGGCGATCCGGTCACCGAGCCGGGACGGCTCGCCGGCGAACACGATCCGGCCTCCCGGGCGCAGCACCCGGTGAAACTCGGCAAATGCGGCCCGCAGGTTGGGGAGGTGGTGCAGAACAGCATGGCCGAGCACCAGGTCGAAGCTGCCGTCGGCGAACGGCAGCGACTCGGCGTCGGCCCGGGCGGCGCGGACGTCCAGGCCCAGCCGGCGGGCGTTGCCGGCCAGCGTCGTCACCATCCCGGGCGAGATATCGGTGCAGGTGGCCTCGTCGACCACGCCCGCCTGGAGCAGGTTGAGGCTGAAGTAGCCGGTGCCGGCGCCAATCTCCAGTGACCGCTGGAAGCCGTCGTCCAGCTCGGCCCCCAGCACCTTTCGCAGCTTGCCCAGCACCTGCTGCTGGCCGATGTCGCCGAAGTCGATCCCCCACTTGCTGTCGTACGTCTCCGCGGCCACATCGTGGTAGCGGGTGTTGACCTCGCGGATCTCGTCGGCGGTGCGAAGTCCCTCCATGAGGCGCCGGACATTACCCTGTCGACCGGTGCCGACGAACCTCCATGTCCAGCGTGACCAGCCCGCGGGAGTACCCCCGCTCAAGCTCACCGGGGAGCGCACGCTCCCGGACGTTCCGGCCGAGAACTACTGGTTCCGCCGCCATCTGGCCGTTTATGAGTGGATTGGCGCCCGGGTGATCGGCCGGCGGGTGCTGGACATGGCCTGCGGGGAGGGTTACGGCTCGGCGGTCCTGGCCCGAGGAGCGGACTTGGTGGTGGGGGTCGACGCCAACCCGGAGGCGTTTGAGCACGCCCGGCTGCGCTATCAGCGCCAGAACCTGTCGTTCGCCCGCGGACTGGTGGAGACCTACGGGGAGCCGGGCTGGTTCGACGCCGTCGTCTTCCTGCAGACGATCGAGCACGTTCAGGACCCGGTGGCCGTGCTGGAGCACTTCCGCGGGCTGCTCAGGCCCGGGGGAGTGGTGTACGTGACGACGCCCAACCTGCTCACGCTGGCCCCGGCCGGCGCCGACAAGTCCGACAACCCGTGGCACGTCAAGGAGTACCGGGCCCATGAGTTTGAGGCCCTGTGCCGGCAGGTGTTCCCCCGGGTGGAGATGCTCGGTCTGTTTCATGCCCGCAAGCTGCGGGTGCACGAATGGGCACTGGAGGCCGGCTGGGATGCCGTCCATCAGCGTCTCGGCATCACCCAGGCCTTCTACGACCGGTTCACGCCGGCCATCAGCTCCCGTGATTTCACCCTGCGGCGCTACGGCTTGGAGGGCGCGCTGGACTTCCTGAGCGTGTGCCGCGGCGAGAACGCGCCGTGACCTGCTCAGCTCCTATGGCGCCCAGCGCAGCTGCCGCGGCGCCTTGCGCATGCGGATGACCTTGGCCGGGATGCCCCCCACCACAGCGTTGGCGGGGACATCGCAGGTCACCACGGCACTGGTGCCGATCACCGCGTTGTCGCCGACCGTGACCCCTCGCAGCAGGCACGCGCCGTAGCCGATCCAGGCGTTGTGGCCGATCCGGACGTCACGCTTGTAGATGCCCTGCTCGCGGATGGGCCGCTCCACCTCCACCATGCCGTGATCGAAGTCGATCATCATCACCCGGTCGGCCACGATGCACTCCCGGCCGATGGAGATGTGCTGGAAGGCGGAGATGGTGCACTCCTGGCCGAACACGGTCTTGGCCCCGATGATCAGCTCGCCCTCATGCACGCGGATCTTGCAGCCGTGGCCGATCCAGGACCAGCGGCCGAGCACCACACGGGCGTCGCGACCGATCTCAAACTTCACCCCCGGGCCGATGAAGCACATCCCGTCGGTCTGCAGTCGCCGGCCCCAGCGCAGCTTGAGCCACAGCCAGCGCACCGCCAGCTTGAGATAGCCCCAGGTGAACATCCGGTTGCGCCGGGCGAAGCGCAGAACCGTCAGCGGACCCCCGTGCCGGGGCGGCGGCCCCGAGCGGATGATCGGTGGCAGGACCGGCTGGGTCGCCGGCGGCCGGGGGGTCTGGGTGCTGGCCAACTGCACCGCCGGGATGGTAAATGGACAGATCAGCCGTCGTCGATCAGCCCGGTGAGCGGACCGAGGAGCCGGCCGGTGCGCCGCGACACCCCGGGGAGCTCCAGCAGCCGGTGGCCGGGCGGAGCGCCGGACCGGCGGCGCTGCAGTTCCCGGTGGGCGATCGGCCGCCACTGCTCGTCGACGAGGCGCGCCGGCGACCGGTCGCGCACCTCGGCAACGTCCATCTCCAGGTGCTCGGCCCAGAGGCGGACCCGGGTCTGACGGGCGAGCGTGGCGTCATCGGTGACCACGCACATCTCGGTGTCGTTGAACAGTGAGTGGGCATTGATGTTCGCCGAGCCGACGATCAGCCACCGGTCATCGACGACCAGCACCTTGGCGTGGACGTAGACCGGGTCGGCGCGCGGGGCCGCCGGGGTGAGCGCTCGGATGGTGGTCGCCAGCATCCGCTCGGCGCCGTGGTCGGCGTCGATCAGCACGCCGATCTGCCCGCGGGTGTCCTCCTGGCCGTTGTTGGCCTTCCCGGGCAGCAGCATCACGACCCGGAAGTCCGGGGTCGGAGGATGGCGGAGCTTGTCGGCGATGATGTCGACGAGCTCCGGCGCCCACAGGAACTGGTTTTCGATGTAGATCAGCTCCTGGGCCGAGCGCAGGGCGCGGGCGTAGCTCTCAAAGATCCGGAAGTCCCCGTGGGGCAGTGCGTCGTACATGTTCTCGGCCACCGTGCGCACCACCTGGACCGTCGTCTCGCCGGCCGGCGGCGGGGGCGGGGTGGGCGGGATCTCCTCGCCGGTCAGCTCCCGCCAGCGCATCCGGAAGTGGTTGTTGACGTCGGCCACCGCCGGGCCCTTGAGCCGGGTGGCGACGTCATGCCAGCCGAGCCGCCGGCGGGCGCTGTGCGCCGAGGAGTCGTAGCGGTCGCCGGCTGAGTCGGTCAGGTCGATGCCGCTCACGAACGCCACCTCGCCGTCGATGACGATCGTCTTCTCATGGTGGCAGTGGAAGGGATGCTCCCGCGGGTCGCCGCGGGCCTGGATCTTGGTGTCGCGGACCAGGTTCTCCAGGCCCTTGGCCACCTCGGACCGGGACGGGTGAAACGCGGGCAACGGGGCTCCGGACCACACCAGCACCCGGACGTCGACCCGCTCGGCCAGCTCGGCCAGCAGAGTGCCGATGGCCCGGTCCTCCCGGTCGCGGTCCATCTGGAAGTGGGGCTCCAGGTGCCAGCCGGTCAGGTGCACAAACCGCTGCGCGGCCGACAGGACCTCCACCATGAGCGGCAGGGCTTCGGCGCCGTCGATGAGGACGTCCAGGGCGCAACCGGGCCGCGGGGGCGGGTCGCCCTGGGCAAACACCCCGGGCTCCGTCGGGTCAAAGACGCGGTCCCAGCCCAGCCGGGCCAGCCGCCGGCGGTGCTTGAGTTTGACCGCGGCATCCACGCCGTCGCCGACCGCCGCGTCCAACCGTCCGAGCAGGGGATGGGTCATGGGCGCATACCATGTCGGAAATCGTCCGGAGGTGCACCTGGCAACATGCTGCGCCCATGAGCTCCGCCGACTCCACCCTCGCCCAGCGCCTCCTGGACGGCGACCGTCGCGCCCTGGCGCGGGCCATCTCGCTGGTGGAGAACGACGATCCGGCCGGGTGGGAGCTGGTCCGGGAGATCTACCCGCGCACCGGCCACGCCGCCGTGGTCGGCTTCACCGGCCCTCCCGGCGTCGGCAAGTCGACGCTGATGGGCGCCCTGACCAAGCATGAGCGCGAACTGGATCGCACCGTGGCCGTCCTGTCGATCGATCCGTCATCCCCGTTCACCAAGGGCGCTCTGCTGGGGGACCGCATCCGGCTCACCGACCACTTCCTCGACCCCGGCGTGTTCATCCGCAGCATGGCCAACCGGGGTGCGCTCGGGGGGCTCAGCGAGGCGGCGCTCCAGGCGGCGCTGCTCATGGATGCCTCCGGCCGGGACCTGGTGTTCCTGGAGACGGTGGGGGTCGGCCAGGCCGAGGTCGACATCATCGACCACGCCGACACCGTGGTGCTGGTGCTCATGCCCGGCTCCGGGGACTCGATCCAGGCGCTCAAGGCCGGGGTCATGGAGATTCCGGATGTGATCGTCGTCAACAAGGCCGACCATCCGCTGACCGACACCATGGTCCGGGAGATCAAGGCCGTCCTGGCCCTCGGACCCAAGCCGGATTGGCCGGTGCCGATCCTCCGCACCGAGGCGGTCCGGGGCGAGGGGGTGGCCGAGCTGGCCCAGGCCCTGCTGCACCACCGCGCCTACATCGAGAGCCAGGGCACGCTCTCGCAGCGGCGCCGGCGCAATCTGCTCAACGAGGTGCTGGCCATCGCCACCTACCGGATGCGCCGGGAGCTGGAGGCGGCGATCGGCGCCGACGACGCGGTCCAGGAGCTGCTGGACCGGGTCGTCGCCCGCCGGCTGGATCCGGCCAGCGCGGCGGTCGAGATCCTGGATCGCCGCCGGGCTGGTGGGCCGGCCACCGACGGTGGCGCCGACGGCCCGGCTACAAGCTCAGAGCCAGCTCGCTGAGCAGGCGCACCCCGAAGCCGGTGCCTCCCCGGTCCAGGTAGGGCCGGCGGCCGTTGTCGCCGACGGCGGCGATGTCCAGGTGGGCCCAGGGCACGTCGCCGGCGAAGTGATGGAGAAACTCGGCGGCGGTGATCGCCGAGGCCTCGCGGCGCTCCGTGCGGTTGCTGATCTGGGCATAGCGGCCGCGGATCATGCGGGCGTAGTCAGGATGGAGGGGCAGCCGCCAGACGCGCTCGCCGGTGCGCTCGGCGCAGCCGGCGATCCGCTGCGCCAGGTCGTCGTCGTTGGCCATCAGGCCGGCGTAGACCGAGCCGAGGGCGACGACCACGCCCCCGGTCAGAGTGGCGATGTCGACGAGGGCGTCGCACCCCTCGCGGCGGGCATAGGCGATGCAGTCGGCGAGCACCAGGCGGCCCTCGGCATCGGTGTTGTTGATCTCCACCGTGGTGCCGTCCAGCGCTGAGACGATGTCCCCGGGCCGCATGGCGCGCCCGCTGATCATGTTCTCGGTGGCCCCGACGATGCCCAGCACATGGACCGGAGCCCGCAGCTCGGCCAGCGCGGCCATGGCCTCGATCACCGCCGCCCCGCCGGCCATGTCGAACTTCATGTCGATCTGCGATGCGTTGGGCTTGAGCCACAGGCCGCCGCTGTCAAAGGTCACCGCCTTGCCGATCAGGGCCAGGCGCCGGGCTCCGTCCGCCCCGCCGTCATAGCGGAGCACGATCAGCCGGGGATCCTGGTCGGAGCCCTGGGCCACCGCGGCAAATGCGCCCATGCCCAGCTCCCGAATCTCACGGCCGCCGAGCTGGGTCACGGTCAGACCGCTGCGCCGCTCAGCCAGCTCCGCGGCGTATTCGCCGAGCGCGGTCGGGGTCAGGTCGTTGGGCGGCCGGTTGCCGAGGTCCCGCGCCCGGTTCTGGGCGGTGGCCAGGGTGGCGGCGCGGTCCACGGCACCGCCCACATCGCCGGCCGCGCTCACGATGAGCCGGCGCAGACCCCGCGGGTCCTCTTGATCGGCGGGGTCGGCGCGCTTGAACCGGTCAAACCGGTAGGCGGCCAGGAGGGTGCCGTGCACCAGCCCCTCAGCGACCTCCTCGCCGGTCCGCGGCGGCGCGGCCCAGCATAGGGACTCGGTGCCCAGCTCCCGGGCTCGCCGATGGGCCAGGGCGGCGGCGACCCGGGCTCGCTCGGCGTCAAACTCGCCCCGGGCCCCCAGTCCGACCGTGATGACCCGGCGGCCCTGGATGTGGGTGACGGCCACATGGCGAAACGCACTGCGGGCCTCCCCGGAGTCGACCAGCGCCCGCAGCTCATGTCCGCCCTCCACCGCGGTGGCGGTGACGTCCTCGCCGGCGAACAGCCCCAGAGCGATGGTGTCGGCGGCGGTGGAGAGGGGACTCTCGGTCGTCGCCGCAACGTCCACGTGGCGCCACGTTACCAGCGGTGGTCATGCCGCCCGCGGACCATCTCCGACTACGATGGAGGACCCGCCACCGACCTGGGAGATGCCCGCGATGCCCAAGACAGTCATCCTCTCCGCAGCCCGGACACCGATCGGCAAGCTCGGCGGCGGTCTGGCGCCGGTCGACGCCACCGAACTGGGTGGCACCGCCATCAGGGCCGCGCTGGAGCGCGCCGACGTGGCTCCGGACCAGGTCCAGCATGTGATCATGGGCCAGGTCATCCAGGCCGGACAGGGCCAGATCCCCTCCCGCCAGGCCCAGATCAAGGCCGGGATCCCCCAGGAGGTCCCGTCGGAGACGGTCAACAAGGTGTGCGCCTCGGGGATCCGCGCCGCCGGCCTGCTGGATCAGGCCATCCGCGCCGGCGATCTGGAGGTGGCTGTGGGCGGCGGGATGGAGTCGATGTCGAAGGCGCCCTACCTGCTCAAGGAGGCCCGTTTCGGTTTCCGCATGGGCGACGGCAAGGCCATCGACGCCATGCTCAGCGATGGCCTGACCAACCCGTTTTCGGGTAAGCACATGGCCCAGGAGGCGAGTGAGGTGGCCACCGAACTGGAGATGACGCGTGCCGACATGGACCGGTGGGCGCTGCGGTCCCATGAGCTGGCGATCAAGGCCACCGACGAGGGCCGGCTCCCGGAGGAGATCGTCCCGGTCACCATCAAGGGACGCAAGGGCGACACCACCGTGGAAATCGACGAGGCCCCCCGCCGGGACAGCAGCCTGGAGTCGCTGGCCAAGCTGCCGCCGATCTTCCTCAAGGACGGCACCCACACCGCCGGCAACTCGCCCGGCGTCAACGATGGGGGCGGGGCGCTGGTGCTCGCCTCCGACGCGTGGGCTCAACGCAACGGCAAGGCGGTGCTGGCCACGATCCTCGCCCAGGGCCAGGTGGCCGACGACTTCCCGTACCTGGCCCGCACCCCGGCCAAGGCGGCCCGGCTGGCCCTGGAGAAGATCGGCAAGACCCCGGAGGACATCGACCTGTGGGAGATCAACGAGGCCTTCGCCTCGGTGACGCTCAACTCCATGCGGATGCTCGACATCGACGAGGACAAGGTCAACGTCAACGGCGGCGCGGTGGCGCTCGGCCATCCCATCGGCGCCTCGGGGGCCCGGATCCTCGGCACCCTGATCTATGAGCTGCGCCGCCGGGGCGGCGGCCTGGGCTGCGCCGCAATCTGCTCCGGTGGAGGCCAGGGCGACGCGGTGATCGTCGAGGTCAATGGCCACTGAGCCCGGGGCGCAGGACATAGGTGGGGCCCGGGCGGCGGCGTTCTTCGACCTGGACAAGACGCTCATGCAGGGCTCGTCGGCGTTTCAGTTCGGCCGTGCCGCCTACCGGGCCGGGCTGCTCGGCCGGCGCCAGCTGATCGCCGATGCCGTGGCCAACGTCCAGTTCCGTCTGCGGGGAGCGACCGACGCGGACTCGCTGGCCCTGCGGGAGCGCATCGCCGCCTCGCTGGAGGGCAAGCGGGTGGTGGAGATGGAGCGGCTCGGGGTGGAGGTGCTCGCCCTCATCCTGCCGCGGGTCTATCCCCAGATGCTGGCGCTCGCCCATGAGCACCAGGACGCCGGCCGCCGCGCCTACATCGTCACCGCCGCCTCGCAGGAGCTGGCTGACATCCTGGCCCGGGTCATGGCCCTGGACGGCGGCATCGGGTCGCAGATCTCCGAGGTGGTCGACGGCGTGTACACCGGCCGGCCCGCCGGGGTGTTCGTGTACCGCCGGGGCAAGGCCGCGGCGATCGAGCAGCTGGCCGCCCGGGAGGGCATCGACCTGGGGGCGTCCTACGCCTACTCGGACTCCGAGTCCGACCTGCCGATGCTGGAGGCGGTCGGCCACCCGGTGGCGGTCAACCCGGATGCGACGCTGCTGCAGATGGCCCGCCGGCGCGGGCTGGGACGTGCTTCGCTTTGACCGGCTGGGGCGGCGGCTGAAGACCGCGGCCGCCCTGGGCGCGGCGGCCGGCGCCGGCGGCATGGGCAGCGTCGTCATCGCCCGCCGGGTGCGGACCAGCCGCCCGGTGCGGGTGGCCCGCCAGCTGCGCTCCCGGGGCCATCGGCGGCTGCCGGCGCGCCGGCACCGGTAGACTCGCGCGCCCATGTCGGCCTCCGCCGAGAAGAAGATCCGCGTCGTGGTGGCCAAGCCCGGCCTGGACGGCCATGACCGGGGTGCCAAGATCATCGCCCGGGCCCTCCGCGACGCGGGCATGGAGGTCATCTACACCGGTCTGCACCAGACCCCGGAGCAGATCGTGGAAACGGTCATCCAGGAGGACGCCGACGCCGTCGGCCTCTCCATCCTCTCCGGGGCCCACATGACCCTGGTCCCGCGGATCATGGAGCTGCTCGGCGAGCAGGGGGTCGACGATGTCATCGTCACCGTGGGCGGGACCATTCCCTCCGATGACGTCGAGGAGCTCAAACGCCTGGGGGTGGCGGAGGTGTTCACCCCCGGTGCCTCCACGCAGGAGGCCATCGATTTCATCCGCGGTGCCGTCCGGGCCTAGCCCGGACCTCCCGCAAAGCTACGGGGGTGTAGGCTGCCCGGGAAGGCGGCCGGCGGACTGCTCCCGGCGACCGATTGACTCGTCAGTCAACCGGGTATAGTGACGGCACCTTTCCAGAGGAAACCCCTGTGAGAACGCGGACCTGGGGTCCGCGCCAGCACTCGCGATAGGAGGCGACACTTGAAGATTTGCGTCCTGGTCAAAGAGGTTCCGGACGCCGCGGTCGAGAAGCGGATCGACGCTTCCACGGGGCGGATGGATCGCTCCGGCGAGCGGAATCTCAATCCGTATGACACCCATGCGATTGAGGCGGCGATGCAGATCCGCGAGGGCGGCGCGGTGCAGGTCGATGAGATCGTGGCCGTGACCATGGGGCCGACGAGCGCGACCCGCGCGCTGCAGAAGGCCGTGTCCCTGGGCGCGGACCGCTCGCTGCACCTCACCGATGAGGGGCTGGCCGGCTCCGACGTGGCCGCCACCGGGTACGCGCTGGCCAAGGCGCTGGAGTCCGAGGCCCCGGACCTGGTGCTCTTGGGCCAGCAGTCCGATGACGGCGAGTGCTACACGATCGGCGCCGTGGTGGCCGATCATCTGAAGATGCCGTCGCTGACGCAGGTGATCAAGATGGACGTCGCCGAGAACACCCTGACCTGCGAGCGCCAGGCCGAGTACGGGTATGACACGGTGCAGATCACGCTCCCGGCGGTGATCTCGGTCGGAGACGCCATCAACGAGCCGCGCTACCCGTCGCTCAAGGCGATCATGGGGGCCAAGAAGAAGCCACTGGCGACGGTGGCCGCCGGCGACGTCGGCATCGATGCGTCGCTGGTCGGCACCGACGGCTCCCGCGTGCACTGCGGCGAGTTCAAGGATCCGCCGGCCAAGGCGGCCGGGGAGATCATCGAGGACGAGGACACCGCCGAGACCGTCGAGAAGATCGTCGCGTGGCTGGGTGAAAGGAAGCTGATCTAGTTATGGCCGATGTACTGACCTACGTTCTGCACTACGAGGGTGCGTTCAACAAGAACTCCCTGGGCGCCGTGTCTGAGGGCGCGGCCCGGGCGGCCGAGATCGGCGGCGAGTGCCACGCCGTGGTCGTCGGCGGCGACGACCTCACCGACGAGCTGTGCCAGACGCTCGGCGCCTACGGCGCCGCCAAGGTGTTCCGGGCCAAGGGGCCGGAGGGCCTGGCCCAGCCGGTGGTCGACGTCATGGCCAAGGTCATCGACGAGAACGGTCACGGCTACGCGCTGTTCGGCGGCGGCCTCTTGGGGTTTGAGATCGGCGCCGGCCTGGCCGCGCGCCAGCAGGCGGGGGTGACCATGGAGGTGGTCAACGTCCGCGCCGAAGACGGCCGGCTGGTGGCCGAGCGGCCGATCCTGCAGGACTCCAAGATCTCGGTGTCGCATTACCGGGGCGATCTGGGGATCATCATCGGCCGGATCAACGCCTTTGAAGCGCATCAGGAGAATACGAGCCCACCCACCCAGGCCCAGGTGGTTGACGTCGAGGTGGAGTACTCGCCCTGGTCGGACCAGGCCAAGATGGTCAAGCGGGGCGAGCAGCGGGGCGCCGACGTCGACATCGAGGGCGCCGACATCCTGGTGGCCGGCGGGCGCGGACTGGGCAAGGCCGAGGGCTTTGAGCTGGCCGAGGAGCTGGCCAAGGCGTTCGGCGGCAACACCGCGGTGGCGGCCACCCGGGCGGTGGTCGATGCCGGCTGGTATCCGTACGCGGCTCAGATCGGTCAGACCGGCAAGACGGTGTCGCCCAAGCTGTATCTGGCCGCCGGGATCTCCGGCGCCATCCAGCACAAGGTCGGCATGCAGTCCTCGGAGAACATCATCGCCATCAACAAGGACGCCAACGCGCCCATCTTTGAGTTCTCCGACCTGGGGATCGTCGGCGACCTGAACAAGATCATGCCCAAGCTGGCCGAGGCGATCAAAGCCAAGAAGGGAGCGTGAGCGCTATGCGCGCACGCGGTCAAGAACGGCTCCAGGCCGATCATCGTTGTCAGAACGCGGGGCTGGACGCCCTGCGGAGGTAGCTCAAAGATGGCGGGGAGCAACGGCCGAGCCCAGCACGCACCGAGCGAGTTCCCACCCCCGGTGGACTCTGTCCAGGAGTTCATCAAGCGGGGCCTGGACGACGAGGACGAGCGGATTGACGTCGGCGTGGCGATCGTCGGCGGCGGGACCGCCGGTCTGGCCTGCGCCAACCGGTTGCTCCAGCTGCTGGGCGACGACGAGGAGCTCATGGAGCGCCTCGGCGAGGTCCCGGTGGCGGTCATCGAGAAGGCCAAGACCTGCGGCGGCCACAACCTGAGCGGCGCGGTGATGCGCCCCGGGCCCCTGCGGGAGCTGTTTCCGGAGATGACGCGCGAGGATTGGCGCCGGGAGCGGTTCGCCTTCGGCGAGGTCCGAAAGGAAGCGGTCTACCTGCTCCCCAACGGCAAGGCCAAGCTCCGCATCCCGCCGCCCCCGCCGTTCAAGAACCATGGCAACGAGGTGGTGTCGGTGGCGGCGCTGGCCCGGTTCCAGGCGGCCCAGGCCGAGGAGGGCGGCGCCTACATCCTGACCGAGACCTCGGCCAGCCAGCTGGTGGTGGAGGATGGGCGCGTGGTCGGCGTGCGCTCCGGCGACAAGGGCCGGGGCAAGGACGGTGAGCCGCTGGGCAACTTCGAGCCCGGGACCGACATCAAGGCCCAGGTCACGGTGCTGGCCGAGGGCTGCTGGGGACATCTCACCGGGGCTGCCATCAAGGAGTTCAACCTGGCCGAGGGCCGCGAGCCCCAGGTGTGGGAGCTCGGCGTCAAGGAGGTGTGGAAGGTCCCCAAGCCGTTGGACCGGATCATCCACACCATCGGTCCCTGGCCGCTGAAGCTGCCGGCCAAGTACGGGCAGATCGGCGGCACCTGGCTGTACCCCATGAAGGACGAGAAGTCCGGCGAGGACCTGGTGTCGATCGGCTTCGTGGTCGATCTGGAGTACGCAGACGCCACCACCTCGGCCCATGACCTGCTCCAGGAGTTCAAACTCCATCCCCTGGTTCGCGGGATCCTGGAAGGGGGCGAGCGCGTGGCCTGGGGCGCCAAGGCGCTTCCCGGCGGTGGCTACTGGTCGATGCCCAAGCTCTCCATGCCCGGCGCGGTGCTTGTCGGCGACGCCGCGGGCATGGTCGACACCGTCGCGCTGAAGGGTGTGCATCACTGCATCAAGTCCGGGTCCCTGGCGGCGGAGGCGATCTACCGGTCGCTGAAGGGCGAGGCCGCGCTGGAGGCCTACGAGCAGGCGGTGGAGGATTCGTCGATCGGCCAGGAGCTCTACCAGGTGCGCAACACCCGGCAGCCGTTCTCCAAGGGGTTCATCAAGGGCGCCCCCCTGGTCAACCTGGCGATCGCCACCAAGGGCAAGCTCCCCCGCGGCCGGCTGGCCTGGCATCGCAACGACCAGCAGCCGCTGTTCCTCGGCGACACGCACGAGGACTACCCCAAGCCCGACGGCAAGTACACGTTCGACAAGCTGTCCAGCGTCTACATCTCCGGCAACGCCACCCGCGACGATGCCCCCAACCACATCCGCGTGCATCGCAACGTCCCCCGGGAGATCGCCGAGGGCTGGCGCTGGATGTGTCCGGCCGGCGTCTACGAGATCCCGGATGACGCGCCAGACGATCCCGCCCGCCCGGTCGACGTGATCGTCAACTACACCAACTGCGTGCAGTGCGGTGCCATCACCGCCAAGGGCGGACGGCTGACGCCGCCTGAGGGCGGCGACGGGCCGCTGTACACCATCACCTGAGACCATCGCGGCCCGGCCGGTCCTGCAACTTCTGGTGCACTGGCCGGTTAATAGGACCTCGTATGAGGCTCCTGCGCCTGTCGATCACGATCTGTCTGGTCCTGGCGGCGGCCGTGGCCGCCGGTACCGCCACGGCGGCCGTCACCCCGGCCCCCGCCCCGCCCCGGGCCGAGCTCACGCACTTCTCCTGCCGGCGGGCGCTGGACCCGGCCAACCGGTCGATCCGCGTGCGGGCGGTCATGCGGCCGCTGACCGCCACCCATCACCTGGCCGTCCGGTTTGACCTGCTCCAGCGGATCGGCGCCGCCCCGGCCACCGTCGTGCGCTCGGGCGATCTCGGCGGGTGGATCACCCCGGCCGACGCCACCCTCGGCCAGGTGCCCGGCGACGTCTGGCGGCTGGACAAGAGCGTCATTGATCTGGCTGCGCCCGCCACCTACCAGTTCCGAGTGACCTTCCGCTGGGTCGGTGGCACCGGGCACCCGCTCGGCACGGTGGTGCGCCGCAGCCGCATCTGCCGCCAGCGGGAGCTGCGCCCGGACCTGGCGGTCACGTCGCTGGCGGTCAGCCCGGTGCCCGGCCGCCCGAACCAGGATCAGTACACGGCGGTCATCGCCAACCGGGGAGCCACCGGCGCGGGACCTTTCCAGGTCCTGTTCGTTCCGGGCGCCATCACCGCATCCACCGTCGATATGGTCCGGTTTCTCGCCGCCGGGCACACCCGCACGCTGTCCTTCACGGGCCCGGTCTGTGACCCGGCCGACCCGCCCAGCGTCACCGCCGATGCGGCCCGGCAGGTCGACGACTACAACCGGGCCAACAATCGCATGACGGCCGTGTGCCCCGGGAACGGTTGAAGGGCGCACCGCTAGACTTGATCTGACGATGAAGACCGAGATCCACCCCACCTACACCGAGGCCCACGTGCGCTGCACGTGTGGCAATGAATTCACCACTCGCTCCACGCAGGGCGACATCCACGTCGAGATCTGCTCGGCGTGCCATCCCTTCTACACCGGTCGCCAGAAGCTCGTCGACACCGGTGGACGGGTGGAGCGCTTCCAGCGCCGCGTGGCCAAGGGCCGGCGCAGCGCGCGCACCACGGCCAGCTGAGCCGCGACGCGCCGATGACCGAGCGCGGGGGCGATGAACGCGCGGCGCCGCTGACGGCGTCGCGCGACGCCCCCCTGGGCGGCCAGGCCGTCCTGGAGGGGGTGATGATGCGCGGCGTCTCGACCTGGGCCGTCGCCGTCCGCAAGCCCGCCGAAGATCAGGCCGCCCTGGACGGCGCCGGTCCGCCGCTGGGCGAGATCGCCGTCAGCACCGCGCCGATCGTCCCCTGGTCACGCCGCCACCGCCTGCTCCGGTTGCCGATCGTCCGCGGCGTGGTGGCGCTGGTGGAGTCGCTGGGCATCGGCCTACGCGCGCTCAGCATCTCGGCCAACGCGCAGATGCCCGAGGCCGAGCAGGAGATCTCCGGCGGTGCCTGGTTCGGCACCGTGGCCGTGTCGCTGGTGTTCGCCGTTGGCCTGTTCTTCGTGGTTCCGGTGGGGATCACCAGCCTGATCAAGCACCAGCTCGGCTCCTCGGTCCTGTTCTGGCTGGTGGAGGGCGTGCTCCGGACCGCCATCTTCCTCGGCTACCTGACCCTGCTGTCCCGGGTGCGGGACCTTCGCCGGGTGTTCGAGTACCACGGCGCCGAGCACAAGGTCATCTCCTGCTACGAGGCCGGTGACGAACTCACCCCGTCCCGGGCCACGCTGTATTCCCGGCTGCATCCCCGGTGCGGGACGAGCTTCCTGCTGATCGTGATGATCATGGCCATCTTCGTGTTCGCCCCGGTGGGGCTGCCCGCCTGGTGGATCCTGGTGCTGACGCGGATCGTCGGCGTGCCGCTGATCGCCGGCCTCTCGTTTGAGGTGATCAAGTGGGCGGGGCGCAACCGCCGCCGCCGCTGGGTCCAGCTGATCATGTACCCGGGTCTCCAGCTCCAGCGGCTGACCACCCGGGAGCCGGACCTCGATGAGCTGGCGGTGTCGATCGCTGCGCTTGAGGCGGTGCTGGCGGTGGAGACGCCGGGCGCCGCCTCGGCCGAGGACCTGCTCGGCGTCGAGGTCGTCGCCTAAGCCGCTTTTTTGGTCCGTCGGTGTGACGGGTATCCCTCCGGTATCAGCGTTCCTGGCGAAAGGAGAGAGCGATGCCTGGTGGTAACGCGGATAAGGCA
Organism: uncultured Solirubrobacteraceae bacterium; assembly: GCA_963753235.1. Lineage (GTDB taxonomy): Bacteria > Actinomycetota > Thermoleophilia > Solirubrobacterales > Solirubrobacteraceae > Palsa-465. The sequence continues at coordinate 513,156 of CAVWBJ010000006.1, forward strand.
GCGGGCAACGTCAAGAAGGCAGTCGGCGATCTGACCGACGACGAGAGCCTCAAGAACGAGGGCCGGGTGGACAGGGCGTCCGGCAAGGCGAAGAACGCCGTCGGCGATGCGGCCGACAAGGTCAAGGACGTCGTCAACCCCAAGCACTGACCGCACGCGCGCGGTGTAGGGGCCGAGCGGCTCCTACACTCGCGTGCATGATCGACGGACTCGTCGCCCAGATTCTCAGCCGCTTCGCGGACCTGGAGACCGAGCTCTCAGACCCGCAGGTGATCGGCGATCGCGAGCGGTTCGCGACCGCCAGCCGCGCCTACCGTGAGCTGGAGCCGGCCGCCCGGCTGGCGACCGAGTACCGTCACGCCGCCGACGACGCGCAGGGCGCCCGCGAACTGCTCGCCGAGGACGGCGACGACCCGGAGCTCCGGGCGCTACTGGAGAGCTCCCGGGAGCGGATGGAGGCGCTGGAGGAGGAGATCCGCCTGGCCATGGTCGAGCGCGATCCCAACGACGACAAGAGCGTCATCATCGAGGTCCGGCCGGGCGCCGGGGGCGACGAGGCCGCGCTGTGGGCCGGGGACGTCTACCGCATGCTCACACGGTACGCCGAGCGCCGCGGGTTCAAGGTGGAGCCGCTGGCCATCGGCGAGGGCGACTACACCGCCGAGGTCAAGGGCGACGGCGCCTACTCGGTGTTCAAGTTCGAGGGCGGCACCCACCGCGTCCAGCGCGTGCCCGAGACCGAGTCGCAGGGTCGCATCCATACGTCGACGGCCACCGTCGCGGTGTTGCCGGAGGCCGAGGACGTCGACGTGCACATCGACCCCAGCGATCTGCAGATCGACGTGTACCGCAGCTCCGGGCCCGGCGGCCAGTCGGTCAACACCACCGACTCGGCCGTCCGGATCACCCACAAGCCGACCGGGGTCGTCGTCTCCATGCAGGACGAGAAGTCACAGCTGCAGAACCGCGAGCGGGCGATGAAGGTGCTCCGGGCGCGGCTGTACGAGCGGGCCCTGGCCGAGCAGCAGGCCGAGCTTGGCGCCAGCCGCCTGGCCCAGGTGGGCACCGGCGACCGGGCTGAGAAGATCCGCACCTACAACTACGGCGAACGCCGGGTCAACGACCACCGCATCAACCTGCGCGTCCACAACCTGGATGAGATCCTGCTCGGCCAGCTCGATGAGCTGACCGACGCTCTCCAGGACGATGAGAAGCGCCGGCGCCTCGATGAGCGCGCCGGGGGCTGACGTCGGCTCGGCCTCGGTGGGCGAGGCGCTGGCGGCGGCCGGCCGGCGGCTGGCGGCGACCGGCTGCGACACGCCGCGGCTCGATGCCGAGCTGCTCCTCGCCGAGGTGCTCGATGTCGACCGGGCTCGGCTGGTGACCGAGCGCGACGCGCGGTTGGACGATGCCGCCGCCGGGCGGTTTGCCGAACTGGTCGCCCGGCGAGAGGCGCACGAGCCGGTGGCCTACATCCTGGGTCGCCGGGCGTTTCGCCGGCTGACGCTGGGCGTCGACTCCCGGGTGCTGATCCCCCGGCCGGAGACCGAGCTGCTGGTGGAGGTGGGGCTCGCTCTCCGGGCCGGCGCGGTGGTCGCCGACGTGGGCACCGGCAGCGGCGCGGTGGCGCTGGCGCTCAAGGACGAGCGGCCGGATCTGGTGGTGCGCGGCACGGATGTGTCGGCGGAGGCGCTGGCGGTGGCCCGGGGCAACGCCGAACGCCTGGACCTCGACGTGGCATTCGGCATCGCCGACCTGTTTAACGGCGATCCGGCCGACGCGGTGCTGGCCAACCTGCCCTATGTGCCGGTGGGCGCGCCGCTGCCGCCGGACGTGGGCGACTATGAGCCGGCCGGGGCGCTCTTTGCCGGCCCCGACGGGCTGGACCTGGTGCGGCGCCTGGTCAGACAGGTGGCGGCCGGGCCGGTCAGGACGGTGGCGCTGGAGATCGGTCCCGAGCAGGCCGGGCCGGTGGCCCGGATGCTGAGCCAGGCCGGTTTTGACCCGGTGGACGTGCTCCGTGATCTGGCCGGCCACGAGCGCGTGGTGGTGGGCTCCCGGTGACGCGTCCCGGGGACTGGACCGAGCCGTTTGAGCGGTGCATGTCGGTGGGCGGCGTCGCCGTGTTTCCGGCTGACACCGTCTATGGACTGGCCTGCGACGTCCACAACCGGATGGCCGTGGAGCGGCTGTACCGGTTCAAGCGCCGGCCGCTGGACAAGCCCTCGGCGGTCATGTTCTTTGACCGGGACCGGGCGCTGGCCGCCCTGCCTGAACTGGGGCCGCACACGCGCTCGGCGCTGGAGCGGTTGCTCCCCGGAGGCGTCACCGTGCTGCTGCCCAACCCCCAGGGCCGGTTCCCGCTGGCCTGCGGTGAGGACCTGTCGGTGTTCGGCCTGCGCGTGCCGGTGGTCCCGGGCCTGGCCGGCGTGGCCTGGCCGGTGCTCCAGTCCAGCGCCAACCTGGCCGGAGGGGCGGACGCCCGGACGCTGGTGCAGGTGCCCCAGCCGATCCGCCGGGCGGCGGACCTGGTGCTGGACGGAGGAGAGCGCCCGGGCACACCGTCGACGGTCATCGATCTGAGCCGGTTTGAGGAGACGGGGGAGTGGGCGCTCGTCCGGGCCGGCCAGGTCGACGAGGCGGCGGTGGCGGACGCGCTGGGCCACCAGTTCCACTTTGACCCGGATACCTACCTGGCCGAAATCCGGGCCGAGATCCCCGACTATGACCGGCTCCAGGAGGAGCTGGTGGGGGCCTCGGGGAGCGGCGCGCGGCGGGTGCTGGAGCTCGGGATCGGCACCGGGCAGACGGCGCGGCGGCTGCTGGAGCGCCACCCCGAGGCGTTCCTGGTGGGGGTGGACGAGAGCCCGGCCATGCTCGCCGCGGCCGCACGCCGGCTGCCCGCCCCACGGGTGTCGCTGGTGGCCGGCACCCTGGAGGGGGGCCTGCCGGACGGCCGGTTTGACCTGGTGGCCAGCGCGCTGGCGATCCATCACCTGCCGGGGGAGTCCAAGCGTCACCTGTTTGCCCGGGTGCGGGCGATGCTGGAGCCGGAGGGGACGTTTGTGCTCGCCGACGTGGTGGTGCCGGGGGATGACGGGGACGCGGTGATCCCCCTGACCGCCGGCTATGACCACCCCAGCGGCGTGGCCGACCAGCTCCGGTGGCTGCACGAGGTGGGGTTTGAACCGCGGGTCGTCTGGGAGCACCGGGACCTGGCGGTGATCGCCGCCCGGGCCAGGCCCGGCGGCTGAGGGAGCGACCGCCCGCGGCGGCGAACTTTGCGGATCCAGTCGCAGGGGGTGCGCGTGAATCCGCATTCATCGCCGGCCGGGGGTCGGCGGCGATGAATGCATTCATCGCCGGCAGGGGGTCGGCGGCGCCGTTAGTATCTGCGCCCCTATGAGCTCAGAACTGCCGCCTGATTTCTTCAACCGGCCGCTGGCCGAGGTCGATCCGGAGATCGCCGACGTCCTGGCCAAGGAGCTGGAGCGCCAGCAGCGCACCCTGGAGATGATCGCCTCGGAGAACTTCGCTCCGGTGGCGGTGCTGGAGGCCCAGGGCTCGGTGCTGAACAACAAGTACGCCGAGGGCTATCCGGGCCGGCGGTATTACGGCGGCTGCGAGTTCGTCGACATCTCCGAGCAGCTGGCCATCGACCGGGCCAAGGCCCTGTTCGGCGCCGAGCACGCCAACGTCCAGCCCCACGCCGGCGCCCAGGCCAACAACGCGATCTACCACGCGCTGCTGCAGCCGGGCAACACGCTCATGGGGCTGGAGCTGTCCCACGGCGGCCACCTCTCGCACGGGATGAAGCTCAACGTCTCCGGCCGGCTCTACAACATCGTCGCCTACCACGTCGACCGGGAGACCTCGCTCGTCGACATGGACGAGGTGGAGCGCCTCGCCCATGAGCACCGGCCGAAGATGATCGTGGCCGGCTGGTCGGCGTATCCGCGCCAGCTGGACTTCGAGCGCTTCCGGGCCATCGCCGATGCCGTCGGTGCCTACCTGTTCGTCGACATGGCCCACTTCGCCGGCCTGGTGGCGGCCGGGTTGCACCCCTCGCCGGTGCCGGTGGCGGACGCGGTGATGACCACCACCCACAAGACGATCGGCGGCGGCCGCGGCGGCGTGATCCTCTGCAAGGAGGAGCACGCCAAGAAGATCGACTCGGCCGTGTTTCCCGGCCAGCAGGGCGGCCCGCTGGAGCACCTCATCGCCGGCAAGGCGGTAGCCCTGAAGATCGCCCAATCAGAGGCCTTCCGGGAGCGCCAGCGCCGCACCCTGGACGGTGCCCGGGCGATCGCCACCGAGTTGCTCTCCGCCGGCGAGGGCGTCTCGGTTCTCACCGGCGGCACCGATGTTCACCTGGTGCTCTGCGACCTGCGGGAGTCCTCCCTGGACGGCAAGCAGGCCGAGGATCGGCTGCACGCCATCGGGATCACCGTCAACCGCAATGCGGTCCCGTTCGACCCGCGGCCTCCGGCCGTCTCCTCCGGGCTGCGGATCGGCTCGCCGGCGCTGGCCACCCGCGGGCTGCAGGTCGACGATTTCGTGGAGGTGGGCCGGATCATCGGCGCCACACTCGCCGCTGGCGATGACTTTGACGCCCGGCGCAGCCAGCTCGCCGAGCGGGTGGAGGCGGTCGCCGACCGCTACCCGCTGTACGCGCAGCTGGGCGCGGCCGCCGTCGGCGCCTGACGTCGCCATCGCACCCGTCGAGGTGGGCTGCCATGCTAGTGCGGCATGCGGTACTGGGATGCCGTGCTCTCGTTCGTGGTTGCGGTGGCGATCGCGGCAGTGCTCACACCGATGGCGGCTCGGCTGGCACGGCGGGTCGGCGCGGTTGACCTGCCGCGGGAACGCGGGCTGGCTCAGCGAGAGACACCGCTGCTGGGCGGTCTGGCCATCCTGGTGGCGGTGCTGGTGGCCGGGTTCATCTGGCTGCCCGCCGAGATCAACCTGCCCCACACCCTGGGGCGGGTCGGCAGCGGGGGGACGGTGCATGTCTGGGGAGTGCTGCTCGGCGCCGTCGTGATCACGCTCGTCGGCGCCATCGACGACACGCGGCCGCTGCGGCCTGGGGTCAAGCTGGCCGGCCAGATCCTGGCCGCGGTCATCGCCGTCGAGGCGGGAGCCGTGGTCACCGACATCACGCTCCCGTTCTTCGGCACGCTGGCGTTCCCCAACGAGGGGGGCGTCATCACGGTGATCTGGCTGGTCGGCCTGATGAACGTGGTCAACTTCTCCGACGGCGTCGACGGCCTCGCCGCCGGCATCTGCACCATCGACGGCGTGGCGTTCGCCATCATCGCCTTCGACCTGGGCGTGCAGGGCGCACCGATCCTGGCGGCCGTCACCGCCGGCGCCGCCCTGGGCTTCCTGTTTCATAACTTCCACCCGGCGTCGGTGTTCATGGGCGACGCCGGCGCGAACCTGCTCGGCTACCTGCTGGGGGTGGTGGCGGTGGTCGGCTCGCTGAAGACGAACGCGGTCGTCGCCCTGGTCGTCCCGCTCGTCATTCTCGTCATCCCGTTCCTGGACACCAGCTTTGTGATCGCCAAGCGACTGAAGTACAAGCGCAAGCCGTGGAGCGCCGATGCCAACCACTTCCACCACCGGATGGCCCGCATCGGCTTCTCCCAGCGCAAGACCGTGGCCTACCTGTACGTGTGGTCGGCGCTGATGGCCGGGCTGGCGGTGGCATTGCGGCTCGTCTCCCATCACCTGATCGAGCACGGGCAGGCAGATCGGACGCTGTGGATAGTGCTCCTGATCGCCTATGGCATGGTGTGCGCCGCGGCCAGCGTGTACCTCGTCTACGTGCTGGAGATCTTCAAGTTCAAGCGCCGGCGCGCCATCGAGCTGCGACGGGCGGATCCGGCCACCAGCGAGCATGAGATCGACGTGACGGTGAGCAAGGACATCGAGACGGGCGAGTTTGAGAAGGTGAGATAGTCCCGCCATGGAGAAGGCCAACCTGGAGCAGCTGGAGTCCTTCATCACCGCCGACGGCTCGGCGATCCGTGAGTTGGCCGGTCCGGCCTGGACCGCCGCCCGCCGGCAGAGCCTGGCCGAGGCGACCCTCCAGCCGGGGCAGGAGACGGCCGAACACCTCCATCCGGAAACCGAGGAGCTCTACTACTTCGTGGCCGGCGCCGGCCGGATGCGCCTCGGTGAGGAGGAGGCGCCGGTCGCCCGCGGCGACTGCGTCGTCATCCCTCCGGGCACCCCCCACAAGCTGTTCAATGACGGGAGCGATCCGCTGGTCCTGCTCTGCTGCTGCGCGCCCGCGTATTCCCATCACGACACCGTGATGACCGGCAGGTAGGCCTGCTGGCCGGCCTCTCCACAGTGCAGCGCGTCGGCCTGGCCGGCGTCGGCGTCCTCGTCGTCCTGGCCGGGGTGGCCCGCTACGCCGGCGGGGTCCCCGACGTGGTGGCATTTGTGCTGGCCGGGCTGGCCCTGGCGGGCGTGGCCTGGATCATCTCGCTGGCCACCGAGCAGGTCGGCAGGCGCTACGGCGCGGCGGTCACGGGGGTGCTTCAGTCGACGCTGGGCAACCTGCCGGAGTTCTTTGTGGTGGTGTTCGCCTTAAACGCCGGCCACGCCGTCGTGGCCGAGACGGCGATCCTCGGCTCCATCCTGGTCAATGCCCTGCTGGTGCTGGGGCTGGTCATCGTGGTGGGGGCGTTCCGGGCCCCGGACCGGATCATGCGGTTCAGCCCCCGGCTGCCCAACGACACGGCCACGCTGCTCCTGGTGGCCAGCTTCATCATCCTGCTGGTGGCGCTGGCCACCTCGTCGCACGACGCCGCCAGCCATCACATCCAGACGATTTCGGTGATTGGTGCTGCGGCCATCCTGGTCGTCTATGGGGTGTGGCTGGCGCAGTACCTCCGCGACGACCGGCGGCCGGACGCCGAGGCCGCTCAGACCAACGGCACGGCCCAGACCAACGAGACCGCTGAGACCGGCGACACCGCCCAGCCCGCCGAGCCGCAGCTACAGGTGCCGATCGCCACCAGCATGACGCTGCTCATCCTGGCCGGGTTGGCCTCCGCGTTCGTCTCGGACTGGTTCGTCAACGCCCTGGAGCCGACGATCCACACCCTCCACATCTCCCAGCAGTTCGCGGGGCTGGTGATTGTGGCCATCGCCGGCAACGCGGTGGAGCAGGCCGTGGGGGTCGTCCTGGCCGACAAGGGTCAGTACGAGCTGGCCATCTCGGTGGTCAAGAACTCGGTGGCGCAGATCGCCGCCTTCCTGTATCCGCTGCTGGTGCTCGTCTCGCTGGCCACCGCCACATCGCTGACGTTCTCGCTGGCGCCGGTCTACACCGGGGCGCTTCTGGGGACGGCGGTCATCGTCTGGCAGATCACCGGCGACGGGGAGGCGACGCCGTTTGAGGGGACCGCGCTGATCGCCGCGTTCCTCATCCTGGCCGTCGTGGCCTGGTTTGAGCCGTGACCTGAGCGGCGGAGGGCAGCGGTGCTATTCTTACGTTTACGTAAGAATGCGGGTATGGCCGCTGAGCGCCGCCGCCATGATGGCACCGCGGCCCGGGATCGCCGCCGGCGCCCGGGTGCTGGTCCAGAACACCGGCGCGGTGATCTCGATCGCCTTTGTGCTGGCCGTCGTAACCTCCGCGGTCCCCAAGGACGTGCTGTTCAAAGTGTTCTCCGGACTGGCCAAACACATCTCCACCGCGCAACTCGCGCCGTTCATCGCCAACATGCACACCGCGCTGTGGTGCCTGACCGCGGTGTCGCTCGCCGGCGCGGCGGTCTCCGCGGCGCGCCCCAAGCACATCCGCCGGCCCGCGGCCGCCGAGTCAGCAGCCGGGCCCCGGCGCCGGTCTGAGGCGGTGACGCCGTGAGCGCCACCGCTGCCACCGACCAGGCGCGGCCCCTGCGGATTGGGGAGGTGGCCGAGCTCACCGGGACCACGCCGCGGACGATCCGCTACTGGGAGGAGATCGGCCTGCTGGACCCGGCGCCGGAGCGGGCCCAGGGCAAGCACCGCTGCTACACGGCCTCCGACGTCGAGCGCGTCCGGGAGATCGTCCGCCTGCGGGACCTGCTCGGCCTCACCCTGGAGCAGCTGTCCCAGCTGCTGGAGGCCGAGAGCGCCCGCGCCCACCTGCGGGATGAGCTCAAGCAGACCGAGGACCCCGCCGAGCGCCGGCGGATCCTGGAGCAGCTGCTGCAGCACATCTCCAGCCAGCTGGACCTCGTCCGCGGGCGGCTGACCGAGCTTCACGAGCTCGCCGACGAGCTCCAGGACAAGCAGCAGCGGGTCATCGCCAAGATCGCTGAGATCGACGGCTAGCTCCGGGCCCGGGGCGGCTGGATGAGCCCCTGAAGACGGCGGTCCGGGGGCCGATAACAAGGAGGAGACCGTCCCTGAGCCGCGTAACCACGGTCTGGCACCGCGGTAGATTGAGGCGGGGCCCCGGCGCCGCGCACCCTGAGCCGGGAACGAGCCATATGTCACAGCTTCGTCATCGCACCAGAAATCTGACCCCTGCCCTGGCCGCGCTGGCCGCGGCCCTGGTGGGCCTGATCAACGTCGCCTCCACGCTCACCCCCAACATCCGTTGGCGGGGGCATCTGCTGCTGGAGTTTGAGCCGGTGGAGGCCATGCGCCTGTTCCACGCGTTCGCCCTGCCGGTGGGCGCGGCGCTGCTGATGGTGGCCCCGTACCTGCTCAAGCGCCGCCGGCGGGCCTGGCAGGTCGGCGTGGTCCTGATGGTCGTCCTCGGCGGGCTGGACCTGCTGAAGGGCCTGGACTTTGAGGAGACGGCGATCACGTGGCTGACCGCCGGCGCCCTGGTCTCCGCCCGGGATGCCTTCCGGGTGGAGCATGATCGGATCACCGGCCGCAGCGCGGCCTGGCGGGTGCCGCTGCTCGGATTGTCCGGGGTCGGCCTGGCGGCGCTGGCCGCCTGGGCCACCGAGGGCCGTCCCTCGTTCAGCCGCGTGGCCTGGGAGACCGGCGACCTGCTGCTGTGGCGCGAGACCGGTCCGCTCAACTTCCGCCGCCACCTGGTCCAGTTCCATCACCACTACTTCGCCTGGGTGCCGCTGGGAGTCCATCTGGTGGAGCTGGGGACGCTGCTGGCGATGGCCTATGTGCTGTTCCGCCCCCTCCGGGCGCCCAAGGCACTGCCGGGCCCGGGAGCCCGCCAGGCCGCGGCCGAGCTGGTGCGGGCGCACGGCGCCGACACGCTCTCGTTCTTCAAGCTGCGCGCGGACAAACAGTATCTGTTCAGTGCCGACCGCTCGGCGTTCGTCGGCTACCGGATTGAGGCGGGCGTACTGCTGCTGTCCGGCGATCCGGTCGGCCCGGAGGACGCGCTGCCCCAGCTGCTCGCCGACGTGCGCGCATTCGCCTCCGCTCGGGGACTGAAGGTGTCGGCGGTGGGGGCCAGCGAGCGGGCTCGCACCCTGTATGAGACGCTCGGGCTGCGCACCATCTACCTGGGCGACGAGGCGATCATCGACCTGCATCACTTCTCGCTGGAGGGCCGGCCGATCCGCAAGGTCCGCCAGTCCGTCAGCCGCCTGACGCAAGGCCGGCTTCACCGCCGAGGCGCACCGGGTGTCCGAGCTGGACTCGCACACCGCGCAGCAGGTGGAGCTGGTGCTGGAGCGGGGCCGCGAGGGGGCGCCGGAGCGCGGCTTCTCGATGGCCATGGATTCGCTCACCGGCGATCACGACGCCGACACGGTCGTGGTCCTGGCCCGGGACGAGCAGGCGCAGATCCGAGGCGTGCTGCACTTCGTGCCCTGCTACGGCCGGCCGGCGATGTCGCTGTCCTTCATGCGCCGTGATCCCGGCACCCCCAACGGTCTCACCGAGTTCCTGGTGGTCCAGGCGATCGAGCTCCTGCGCGAGCGTGGCCTGGCGGAGATCTCGCTCAACTTTGCGGCGTTCGCCAAGTGGATGCACACCCCGGAACGCCGCTGGGAGCGGGTCCTGGGCCGGCTGATCACGCTCGCCAACCCGTTCTTTCAGATCGAGAGCCTGTACCGGTTCAACGCCAAGTTCTTCCCCCGCTGGGAGCCCCGGTACCTCGTCTACGAGGGCGTGTGGGGGCTGCCCCGGGCGAGCCTGGCCGCCCTGTGGGCGGAGGGCCAGCTGCCCAAGCCGGAAGTCCCGCGCCCATCGGTCCTCGCCACCACACGCCTGGTCGCGCGAGCCCGCTAACCTCTTTCTAACGCGGCGGCTCTCCACTACCCTCCTGGGAGTGGCGCGCCGCCCGTGTCGGCGCTCATAGGGGCAATGCCGCTCCTGTCGCCGCGCCGATAGCCTACGCGCGCCCCTCAACCCCACCCAGAGCAGCTTGCAGAAAAGCGTCAGTAGACACCATGTCGAACAGCAGTCGTCCGCCCCTGAGCGGCCGGCACCGCGCCGGAGCCCGAGCCTGGGTGCTCGCGGTCCATCTGCGGCTGGGGAGCGGCGTTGTCACTGAGCGCCTCCACGCCTGCTGAGGCGCCGATGACCGTGCTCAGCTTCTTTGACGTCGTCCTCCTGGTCGTGGCCGCGCCGATCATGATCCTGATCGGCGTGCCCGCCAGCGGGTATCTGATCGGCGCCGGGGCGTGGATTGCGCTCCGGCTGATCGGAGTCGCTGTCGACCGCGTGGCCACCCACACGTCCGAAGCCAACCGGGCCATCGGCCTGCGGCTGGGCTTCATGCTCGGCCGGCTGTTTGCGCTGGCCATCATCGTCATCCTGGTGCGCAAGGCCGACGGTCAGAACGCCGGGCTGGCCTGCCTGGCGGTGATCGTGTTCGCGTTCACTGTCTCACTGTTCACTTCCGCTTTGACACGCCCGAGGTCACGATGAGCAAGGGAAAGAAGATCCTCCTCTGGGGCTCCGGCGCCTATGTGCTGATCAACATCATCCTGATCATCGCGTTCGGGTTCGGCCACAAGAACAACGAGTTCCAGATCCAGAACGAGTTCCAGCTCATCAACTGGGTCCACCTCGGGATCTTCAGCATCAACCGGGCCGTCGTGTACCTGATGATCTCGGCGTTCCTGACCGTGGTGACGATGATCTGGATCGCCCGGCGGATGCAGCAGCGGCCCAACCGCGTGCAGACGGCGGTGGAGATGGTGTTCTCGCTCATGCGCGACAACATCACCCGCGGCAACATGGACGACGCCATGGCGCGCAAGTGGTTCCCGTTCTTGGGCGCGCTGTTTCTGTTCATCGAGTTCAACAACCTGATCGGGTACATCCCGCTGCCGACGAACTCGGCCGAGACGTTCAACGTGTTCGGCGCTCACATCCCGGATTTCGCGCTGTACGCGGCCACTGCCAACATCTCGGTGCCGCTGGCGCTGGCCATCGTCGTGTTCGTCCTGTTCAACTGGGAGGGCGTGCGGGCCCAGGGCGCGGTCGGTTACGTCAAGAGCCTGATCCCATCCGGGGTCCACGGCTTCATGGCCGTGTTCGTGGGCGTGCTGGAGATCATCTCCACCATCATGCGGCTGCTGTCGCTGACGATCCGGCTGTTCGCCAACATCCTGGCCGGCCATCTGATCATCCTGTTCATGGCCGGCGGCCTGGCCGTCATCCTGGGACTGTCGTTCCTCGGCTGGTTCACCCTGCCGGTCGGCGTGGCCATCTACCTGTTCGAACTCGGCCTGGTGGCGACGCTGCAGGCCTTCATCTTCGCGACCCTCACCGCCATTTACCTCGGCGGGGCGGTCACCCACCACTAACCAAAAAAGAAGGAGCTGAGCTCAAGTGCTAGCAACAATCCTCTCGTTCGCCGCCTCGTCCGGGGTTGGCGCCGGACTCGGGATCGGGATCGGGGGCGGCCTCGGCGCCGTCGGCGCCGGTGTCGGCATCGGCATCATCTTCGGCAAGGTCATTGAGTCGGTCACCCGTCAGCCGGAGATGCGCGATGAGATCACCAGCATTCAGTGGCTGGGCTTCGCTCTGACCGAGGCGTGCTTCTTCTACGGGCTGGTCGCCGGCCTCATCTCCTACGTACTCAAGTAAATGGCCGCCGTTCTCGCCCCCGCCGCATCCAGCGGCTCGTTCCTCATCACCCCCAATGTGGGGCTGATGGTGTGGACGCTGCTGCTGTTCGGCATCTCCATGTTCGCCCTGTACAAGTGGGCGTTCCCCTACATCTCCCAGGCCCTGGACCGGCGCCAGCGGGCGATCGAGGAGTCGATCGACCACGCCGATCGCGTCCGTCACCAGGCCGATGAGCTGCTCGCCGAGTACCGCGAGCGGCTGGCCGAGGCCCGCCATCAGGCCGACGAGATCATGGTCCGGGCGCGCCGCTCCGCCGAGGCGGAGGAGCGTGAGGCCACCGAGGACGCCAAGGCCAAGCGCGAGCAGATGCTCGAGCAGACCCGGCGTGACATCGAGGCCGAGACGCGACGGGCGATCCAGGAGATCCGGCGTGAGGTCGCTGACCTCACGGTCCTGGCCACCGAGAAGGTGACCCGCAAGACGCTGACCGAGGAGGATCAGCGCCGGCTGATCGACGACGCGCTGTCCGAGCTGGACTTCAGCGCCCTGGCCTCGGACGGAGAGGGCCGGTAGGAGCCGCAGGTGGAAGAGATCGCTCAGGTCTACTCTCGCGCCCTGTTTGAGGTGGCCGAGGAACGCAACGAGCTGGACGAGATCCATGACCAGCTCGGCGCGTTCACGGACGCCGTCAACGACAACCGCGGGCTGCAGCAGTTCCTGTTCTCGCCGTACTTTGCGGCCAGCGAGAAGACGGAGGGGCTGCACCGGGCGGTGCAGGGTGCCAACCCCGCGTTCCTCAACTTTCTGGAGGCGCTCATCGAGCGCCACCGGATGCCGGCCATCTTCCGCATCCGCGCCGAGTTCGACGCGCTGTGGGATGAGGCGCGCAAGCTGTTGCCGGTTCGGATCGTCAGCGCCATCCAGCTTGACGCAGACACCGTCAAGAGCCTGGGCGACCGGATCGGCCAGCAGGTCGACCGCCAGGTGGAGGTCTCGACCGCGGTCGATCCGGACATTCTCGGCGGGGTAGTGCTTCAGGTGGGGAACGTGATCCTGGACGCCTCCATCAAGAACCGTCTTGAACAACTTCGAAAGCAAGTCGCGCAGGCGTAGTGCCGCGCCTGTGAAGGGAGCCACCACACATGCAGATCAGACCCGATGAGATCACCTCGATCCTGAAGAGCCGGATCGAGGGTCTCGACACCTCCGAGGCCGAGCTGACCGAGGTCGGCACGGTGCTGTCGGTCGCCGACGGCATCTGCCGCATCCACGGGCTGGAGAACTGCATGTCGTTTGAGATGCTGGAGCTGCCGCATGACGTGACTGGGCTGGCGCTCAACCTGGAATCCGACAACGTCGGCGCGGTTCTGTTCGGTGAGTGGGAGCAGATCTCCGAGGGCGACACGGTCAAGCGCACCGGCCACCTGCTGGAGGTCCCGGTGGGTGACGCCCTGCTCGGCCGGATCGTCGACCCGCTCGGCAACCCGCTGGACGGCAAGGGCGAGATTGAGACCACCGAGACGCGCCCGGCCGAGCACAAGGCTCCCGGCGTCGTCCAGCGCCAGCCGGTCAAGGAGCCGATGCTCACCGGCCTGAAGGCGATCGACTCCATGATCCCCATCGGCCGCGGCCAGCGCGAGCTGATCATCGGCGACCGCCAGACCGGCAAGACCTCCATCGCCATCGACACCATCATCAACAACAAGGACCGCGACCTGATCTGCGTCTACGTGGCCATCGGGCAGCGCAAGGCGACGGTCGTCCAGCTGGCTCAGACGCTGGAGGACGCGGGCGCCCTGGAGAACACCATCATCGTGATGGCGGCCGCCGACGAGTCGGCGCCGATCAAGTTCCTGGCCCCGTACGCGGGCTGCGCCATGGGTGAGTACTTCCTCTACAACGGCAAGGCCGCGCTCACCGTCTATGACGACCTCACCAAGCACGCCTATGCCTACCGCCAGATGTCGCTGCTGCTGCGCCGTCCGCCGGGACGCGAGGCCTATCCGGGCGACGTGTTCTACCTGCACAGCCGGCTGCTGGAGCGCGCGGTCAAGCTCAACGATGACCTCGGCGGCGGCTCCCTGACCTCGCTGCCGGTGATTGAGACCCAGGCCGGCGACGTGTCGGCCTACATCCCCACCAACGTCATCTCCATCACCGACGGCCAGATCTTTCTGGAGCCCAAGTTGTTCTACTCCGGCGTCCGCCCGGCCATCAACGTCGGCATCTCGGTCTCCCGGGTGGGCGGGTCGGCTCAGATCGGCCCCATGCGCAAGGTGGCCGGAACGCTGAAGCTGGAGCTCTCCCAGTACCGCGACCTGGAGGCGTTCTCCCAGTTCGGCTCCGAGCTGGACCCGGATACCCAGCGCACCCTGGCCCGCGGCGAGCGATTGGTCAAGACGCTCAACCAGAACGAGCGCCGGCCGATGCCGGTCGAGCAGCAGGTGGCCCAGATCTACTCCGCCACCAACGGTTACCTGGACCGCATCGACGTCGACCGGGTGGAGAAGTTCCTGAGCGAGCTGGTGGAGTCCCTGCGCGGCAATGCCTCCGAGGTCCTGGAGAAGATCGCCGGCGGCGATTGGTCCGACGAGACCCAGCAGAGCCTGGACCAGGCGGTCAGCCAATTCGCCGAGGACTTCGGCTACGACCTGGATGAGGAGGGCCACCCGCTGGAGAACGGGGAGGAGCCGCCGGCCCGCTCCAGGACGGAGTCGGACTCCAGCCGGGACGGCGCCGACGCGGATTCCGGCGAGGGCTCGTCCGAGAACGTCGAGGAGACGGCCGGCGCGCCGGCCTGACGGACGACCTAGATGGCCACTTCGCAGCGCGACGTTCGCAACCGCATCAACGCGGTCAAGAACATCCAGAAGATCACCCGGGCGATGGAGATGGTTGCCGCCGCCCGGCTGCGCCGCGCCGAGCAGCGCATCGAGGCGCTCCGCCCGTATGCCGACGCCATCCGGCGGATGACCCGCCAGGCGGCCCAGGCGGCGGGAGACGTGCCGCGCCTGCCGATCCTCACCGAGCACGAGTCGGTCAACCGGGTGGGACTGCTGGTCGTCGCCGGCGACCGCGGCCTGGCCGGAGCGTTCAACTCCAACGCGGTCCGCGCCGGCGTCTCGGCCGGGCGGGAGCACCAGCGCGACGGCCATCAGGTGGTCTACTTCGCCTCGGGCCGGCGGCCGGCCTCATCGCTGACGTTCCGCGGCCTCACCGTGGGGGAGAGCTTCACCGGCTTCACCGACCGCCCCGCCTATGCCGATGCCCGGCGCATCGCCGAGCGGCTGATCGCGGCCTACATCGACGACGAGGTCGATCAGGTGGAGATCTTCTACAACGGGTACATCTCGCCCCTGTCGCAGGTCATCCGCCGAGAGACCCTGCTGCCGCTGCAGCGGGCGACGATCCTCGATGACGACCCGGAGGACCAGGAGGGCGACGAGGGGCACGACGGCAAGCATGCGCTGGTGGAATACGAGCCGGGGCCGGAGGAGATCCTCACCCGCCTGGTCCCCGACTACGTGGAGATCTCCATCTACCGGGCCCTGCTGGAGTCCACCGCGTCCGAACACGGCGCCCGTATGACCGCCATGCGAAACGCCTCAGAGAACGCCAGCACGCTGATCGACGACTACACGTTGCAGATGAACCGAGCCCGCCAGGCCGAGATCACCCAGGAGATCATGGAAGTCGTGGCCGGCGCCGAAGGACTTGGATAAGGAGAAGTGAACTGATGGCCACCATCACCGAACAGGAAACCCAGGGCGAGAGCCGCGAGCGTAACGTCGGCCGGATCGAGGAGATTCAGGGCGTCGTGATCGAGGCTGTGTTCCCGAACAAGCTTCCGGAGATCAACCACGCCATCACGGTCAAGCGGCCGGAGGCGGCCAAGGAGGAGGAGGACGAGGCGATCAACTCGGTCGTCGACGACTTCCTCGTCTGCGAGGTCCAGCAGCACCTCGGCGACGAGCGCGTCCGCGCCGTGGCCATGGACAGCACCGACGGCCTGGCCCGCGGCATGGAGGTTCTCGATACCGGCGCGCCGATCACCGTCCCGGTGGGCCGGAGCACGCTGGGGCGCATCTTCAACCTGCTGGGGGAGCCGATCGACTTCGGCGATCCCATCCCAGACGACACCGAGCGCTGGCCGATCCATCGCGAGGCGCCGACCGTGGAGCAGCTGACGCCGACCACCGAGATGTTTGAGACCGGGATCAAGGTCATCGACCTCCTGGCCCCCTACGCCAAGGGCGGCAAGGTCGGCCTGTTCGGCGGCGCCGGGGTGGGCAAGACGGTGATCATCCAGGAGCTCATCCACAACCTGGCCCAGGAACACGGCGGTCTGTCGGCGTTCTGCGGCGTGGGCGAGCGCTCCCGGGAGGGCAACGACCTGTGGCTGGAGATGAAGGAATCCGGGGTGCTGGAGAAGACGATGCTCGTCTTCGGTCAGATGAACGAGCCTCCTGGAGCTCGGATGCGGGTGGCGCTGTCCGGGCTGACCATGGCCGAGTACTTCCGGGACCAGGAGGGTCAGGACGTGCTCCTGTTCATCGACAACATCTTCCGGTTCGTCCAGGCCGGCTCCGAGGTGTCGGCGCTGCTGGGCCGGATGCCGTCCCAGGTGGGCTACCAGCCGACGCTGGAGTCCGAGATGGGTCAGCTGCAGGAGCGAATCACCTCAACCCGGAAGGGCTCGGTGACGTCCATCCAGGCGATCTACGTGCCGGCCGACGACCTGACCGACCCGGCCCCGGCCTCGGCGTTCGCCCACCTCAACGCCACCACCACGCTGAGCCGGTCGATCTCGGAGAAGGGCATCTACCCGGCGGTCGATCCGCTGGACTCCACCTCCACCATCCTCAAGCCGGAGATCCTCGGGGAGGAGCACTTCCGGGTGGCCAACCGGGTCAAGGAGGTTCTCCAGCGCTACCGCGAGCTCCAGGACATCATCGCCATCCTCGGGATCGACGAGCTGTCCGACGAGGACCGGGTGACGGTCAACCGGGCGCGCAAGATGGAGCGCTTCCTGTCCCAGCCCTTCAACGTGGCCGAGCAGTTCACCGGCATTCCGGGCAAGTATGTCCCGGTGGAGGAGTCGATCCGCGGCTTCAAGGAGATCCTCGACGGCCAGCACGACGATGTGCCGGAGCGGGCGTTCTTCATGAAGGGCACCATCGATGAGGTGGTGGCCGACGCCGGCGGGCGCGGCGGCTCCAAGTCCGACGACTCGAAGGCCGCCGAGGAGAACACCTCGGACGCCGCCGACGAGAACGGCTCGGAGTCCGGGACCGAGGCCGGCTGAATGCCTGTCTCTGAGAGCCGCTGATGGCCGAGCATGAGAAGTTCCGGGTGGAGGTCCTGACGCCGGACGGCGAGGTGTTCGCCGACGACGTGCAGATGATCTCCACCAAGACGGCGGTCGGGTCGATCGGCGTCCTGGCCCACCACGTTCCCCTGCTGGCGATGCTCGACCCCACCGAGCTGCGGCTGTACCGCTCAGACAACGATGTGGTCCGGTTCGCCCAATCTGAGGGCTATCTGCAGGTGGCCGAGAACCAGGCGCTGCTGCTGCTGGAGGAGGCCCATGAGCCGGGGGCGCTGGAGGCCGCGGATCTGCGCGACCGGCTGCAGCGGGCTGAGCGGGAGCTGGAGGAGGCCGGTGAGGACACCGAGAAGCGCCGCGTGGCCGAGCGGGACAAGCGCCGGCTGGAAGCGTTCCTGCGCATCACCGAGACCGGCTGAGCCGGCCTGAGCCGTCGATCATGTGCATCGCCTAGCCTCCCTCCGGATGGTTGACGAGCTGGTCTTGGCCAAACGTCTCATCGAGTATGAGACGTCACGCCCTGATGTTCTGATCGCCGCCGCAGGATTCGTCAAGGGGTGGCTCGAATCCCGGGACATCGAAGTGCGTGACCATGATCACAACGGGTTCCCGGTGCTGGTGGCGGACGTCGGCTCCACGGCCGAGGCCGCGCCGTGCATCGTCTTCCACGGCCACCTGGACGTCGTACCCGGACGGCCGGAGCAGTTCCAGGCCGAGGTGGAGGGCGACCGGCTGATCGGCCGGGGCGCCTACGACATGAAGGGCGGCCTGGCCGCGATGATGTGTGCGCTCAAGGACCTGTCCGACCAGGACGCGGTCCGGGTCCGGTTGGTGTGCGTGCCCGACGAGGAGTCCGAGGAGATCGACGAGCGATCCACCGACGCATTTGTCACCGCTGGGCTGGGCGGTCAGTTCGCCATCACCGGCGAGCCCACCAACATGCACATTGGCGTTGAGGCCAAGGGCGTGCTGGCCATGCGGATCGTCGTTCACGGCCGCTCCGCCCACAGCTCCACTCCGTGGCTCGGCGACAACGCCGTGCTCAAGGCCGTGGACGTGTTCCGGGCGATCGAATCACTGCCGTTCAGCCGGGAATCCTCCGAGATGTTCGACCGGCCGTCGATCAACCTGGGGCGAATCGCCGGCGGCGACGCGCTCAACAAGGTCCCCGACCGGTGCGAGATGGCCGTCGACGTGCGCTACCTGCCCGGCCAGGATCCCGCTGAGATCCTGGAGCAGGTCCGCGCCATCCCGGAGATCGACGTGACTCGCACGTTCCTGCATCCTCCGGTCACCGTGTCCCGGGCCAATCCCTACGTCCAGGGCCTGCGCGAGGCCGTCTCTCGGGCGACTCGGGGCGAGGTCATGAGCGTCGGGCGTGACGGCGCCTCCGACGCCGCCTCGTTCATCGAGGCCGGGATCCCGGCGGTGGAGTTCGGCCCGGCCGGCGGCGGCCATCACGGGCCGGAGGAGTGGGTGTCGGTGGCGTCGCTGCAGCGCTACCGGCGGGCGCTGGGGGAGTTTGTGCGGGCGGTGCCGGCGCGGTTGGGGCGCCCCGCGGCCGAGGGCGGTGCCCCGCTGCGCGCGGTGGAGGGGGGACGGGGATGATCCCGCGCAGCCGCCGGGGAATGCTCTGGCGCTTTCTGGCCGCAGCGGTGCTGATCATCGGCGCGGCCACCGCGACGACCGCCGTCGCCGGGCTGCTCCAGTTCAAGCAGTTGACTGTCGATCTCAGCGGACAGCCGGCGCTCTCCAACGCCAACGTGACGCTGCCGCCGCCCGGTGCGGCGCAGACCATCCTGGTGGTCGGGTCCGATCACCGGGCCGGCGAGCCCTACAGCGCCGCCAATACCGACACGATGATGCTGGTGCGGCTCAACCCGGCGTCGTCGACGATCAACGTCGTCTCCATCCCCCGGGATCTGGAGGTCACCATCCCCGGGTTCGGCACCGGCAAGATCAACGCCGCCTACTCCGACGGCGGCCCCAACCTGATGATCAAGACGATCCAGCAGAACGTATTTCCGGGCCTGAAGGTCAACCACATCCTCGACGTCAACTTTCAGGGCTTCTCGGATCTGGTGGACGCGATCGGATGCGTCTACAGCGCAGTGGACGAGCGCTACTACAACAACACCGCGCTCACCGACTACTCCAGCATCGACATTCAGCCCGGCTATCAGAAGCTGTGTGGCGCCAACCAGTCGCCCCACGGCGCGCTGGCGTTTGTGCGCTACCGGCACACCGACTCCGACATCGTGCGCAACTCCCGCCAGCAGGACTTCATCCGCTGGGCCAAGGACCAGTACTCCACCGCCCAGATTCTCAACAACCGGGACATGCTGCTGCGGATCTTCGGCGACCACATCCAGACCGACCATGACCTGCACACCGTCGACGGGCTGATCAACCTGTTCAACCTGGTGCTCAACATGTCCGGGCACACCATCAAGTCGATCCACTTCCCGGCGATCCTCAACAACTGCGTGGCGGCCCCCCCCGGCGCCCCCCAGCCGCCCTGCTATGTCAACGCCAATCAGGGCGCCGAGCAGTCGGTCTACCGGCAGTTCATGAAGGTCAGCAGCCCGGCGGCCGCCAAGTCAGCCACCACCGGCGCGGCCAAGCGGGCCGGCAAGCCGGCCCGGACCAAACACCCGGTCGCCCCGGGCGTCCCGGCCGGACTCACCGATGCCACCAGCGACGGTCAGACCCAGGCGGCGGCGCTCAAGCGGGTGCCGTTCCCCGTCTACTACCCCAAGTACATCGTGGCCGGCTCGGGGTACTGCTCCAGCCTGACCGGCAACTGCAATGACGGCCAGGAGCCGGCGGCCGAGTACGCGCACTCCTATCCCCGCGCCTACGTCATCCACGGACACGGCAGCGCGCGCTACTCCTCCTACTTCATGACCCTGGAGCTCAACCCGCTGCTGGGCGAGTACTACGGCGTACAGGGCACCACCTGGCGCAACCCGCCGCTGCTGGCCAGCCCGTCGACGACCAAGACCGTCGACGGCAAGACGCTGGAGCTGTTTGCGGCCGGCGGCAGGCTGATGACGGTGGCCTGGAAGACGCCCCAGGCGGTGTACTGGATTGAGAACACCCTGGCCGGCACGATCCCCAACAATCAGATGGTGGCCATCGCCGCCTCGCTCAGCCGCGCCGGCTGAAGGCCGGCCACCGAAAGCTCCGGCGGCGGCGGTCCGTTGCTCCATCTCCCGGAAACGCCCGCTACCCTCGCCTGTCGTCATGGCCTCTGAACGTCAACCCATAGCCGTCATCGGGACCGGATACGTGGGCCTGGTCACCGGCGTCGGCTTTGCCGAGCTGGGCAGCGAGGTGTGGTGCGTCGACGTGGACGCGGAGAAGATCGCCCGCCTGGAGCGGGGGGAGATCCCGATCTATGAGCCGGGGTTGGCCGAGTCGGTGGCGCGCCACCGGGATCACCTGCATTTCTCCACCAAGCTGGCGCCGGCCCTGGAGCATGCCCGGCTGCTGTTTGTGGCGGTGGGCACGCCGCCGACCTACAGCGGGGATGCGGATCTGTCGGCCGTGCATGCTGTGGTGGATGCCATGCCCCAGTCGGATCGGCATGCGCTGGTGATGAAGTCGACGGTGCCGGTGGGTACGGGGGCGTCGATTCAGCGCCACATGGGGAGGGCGGGCAAGGCCGGGTTTGCCTATGTGTCATGCCCGGAGTTCTTGAAGGAGGGGTCGGCGCTGGCGGACTTCCGCGCGCCGGACCGGGTGGTGATCGGTGATGACGCCAACTGGGCCGGGGACGCGGTGGCCGAGCTGTATGCGCCGCTGCAGGCCCCGCTGGTGCGCACCGACGTGGCCTCGGCGGAGATGGTCAAGCTGGCCGCCAATGCGTTTCTGGCCACCAAGATCTCATTCATCAATGAGATCGCCAACGTGTGCGAGGAGACGGGCGCCGACGTGCTGGAGGTGGCCCGGGGAATGGGCCTGGATCAGCGGATCGGGCAGGCGTTTCTCAAGCCGGGGATCGGGTTTGGCGGCTCATGCTTCCCCAAGGACGTCTCGGCGCTCAAGCAGCTGGCCGGCAACAGCGGCTACCACTTTCAGCTGCTGACCGCCGTGATTGAGGTCAACGAGCTCCAGAAGCGGCGCGTGGTGGGCAAGCTCCAGAAGCACCTGGGACCGCTGGTGGGCAAGCGGGTGGCGCTGTTGGGGTTGGCGTTCAAGGCCAATACCGATGACATGCGCGAGGCCTCCTCGCTGGTGCTCTCGGCCCGGCTGCAGGCCGATGGCGCGCAGGTGTCGGCCTACGACCCGGTCGCCGAGGAGGAGGCCCGCAAGCTGATGCGCGGGGTGGATTTTGCCGACTCGGCGCTGGGCGCGGTGGAGGGTGCCGACGCGGTGGTGCTGGTGACCGAGTGGCCGGAGTTCCGTGAGCTGGACTGGAATCAGGTCCGAGAGCGGATGGCGGGCAACCTGGTGATCGACGGCCGCAACTTCGTCGACCGGGACGCGCTGAGCAGCGGCGGCTTCATCTACGAGGGCGTCGGCCGCTGAGGAGCCGATCGGGGTGCAGGCGCTGATCCTGGCGGGGGGCGAGGGGACCCGGTTGCGGCCCCTGACCTCCACCGTCCCCAAGCCGGTCGTCCAGCTGGTCGACCGCCCGTTCATCACCTACATGATCGAGTGGCTGCGCGGCCATGGCGTCGACGATGTGATCCTGGCCTGCGGCTTCATGGCCAACCGGGTCCGGGACGTGCTCGGCGACGGCGCGTCCCTGGGGGTCAGCCTGCGTTACGTCGAGGAGCCGACGCCCCTGGGCACCGGCGGCGCGCTCAAGTACGCTGAGGACCTGCTGGCGGAGCGGTTCTTCATGCTCAACGGCGATCTGCTCACCGACATGGACCTGACCGCCCAGCTCGCCCAGCATGAGCAGACCGGCGCCCGGGCCACCCTGGCGCTGATCTCGGTGGAGGACCCGTCGGCCTACGGACTGGTGCGCTGCGCCGAGGATTCCGCGGTCCGCGAGTTTGTGGAGAAGCCGCGGGCGGACGAGATCGACACCCACTGGGTCAACGCCGGTGCCTACGTCCTGGAGCGCGACGTGCTCGACGTGATGGCCCCCGCGGGCACCCGCATCTCAGTTGAGCGCGAGGTATTCCCCGCGCTCGTCGGGCACGGCCTGTACGGCTTTCAGGCCTCGGGCTACTGGATGGACATCGGGACGCCCGAGCGCTACCTGCAGGCCACGTTTGAGATCCTGGAGGGTGATGTGCGCACCGAGGTGGGCCGCCGCGTGGCCGCGGCCGGAGGCGTCCTGCGCGAGGGTAACGTCGAGGCCGGCGGTGGCGTCGTCCATGGGCCCGCCCTGGTGGGCGCCGGCTGCCATCTGGCGGCCGATGCGATCATCGGCGCCCGCACCGTCCTGGGCCGCAACGTCACCGTGGGAGCCGGCAGCCACATCGAGAGCTCCGTCCTTCACGACGGCACGCGGGTGGGCGCCGGCACGCGGATCAGCTCCTCCATCATCGGCCCCGACGTGACCATCGGAGACCACTGCCGGCTGGAGGGACGGGTGATGCTCGGCCAGGGGGTCGGCGTGGGCGCCGGCAACACGTTGCTGTCTGGCATGCGGGTCTCTGCCGGCGTCCAGCTGCCCGATGGAGCGGTGGCCTTTTGAGCCCCGCGGCGTCCCTCACGCCGGAGGCGATCGCCGCCGTCGACCGCACCGGTCAGATGGCCGACGTGCTCGGCCTGCCCGAGCACCTGCGGGACGCACTGTGGCGGGTGGAGTCGGCGGCGCTGGCTCCGCAGGACTCCCCCGGAGGGCTGGTGGTGGCGGCGATGGGCGGGTCGGCGATCGGCGGGGCGCTGGCGCTGGCCGTGCTCGGCGACCGGGCCTCCCGGCCGATCCACGTGGCCCGTGACTACGCGCTGCCGGCCTGGACGACCCCGGACGCCACCGTCCTGTGCTCCAGCTACTCCGGCGAGACCGAGGAGACGCTCGCCGCCTATGAGGCCGCCGCCGCGCTCGGCGCCCGGCGGATCGTCTCCACCACCGGGGGCCGGCTGGCCGCCGCGGCCCGGGCCGACGGCGTGCCCGTGGTGCCCATCCCCGGCGGCTTCCAGCCTCGGGCGGCGGTGGGCTATGCGCTGGTGGTGGCCCTGGAGGTGGCGGCGCTGGCCGGGGTGGGCGAGCCCCTGCACACTGAGATCGACGTCGCCGCCGAGCACGCGGCTCGGCTGGTGGCCGAGTGGGGGCCCGAGGCGCCGGAGGATTCCCTGGCCAAATCGCTGGCCCGCTCGCTCTCCGGCACCGTGACCCAGATCGCCGGCGCCGGGCTGACGACGCCGATCGCCTATCGGTGGAAGACCCAGATCAACGAGAACGCCAACGCTCCCGCGTTCGCCGCCGAGCTACCGGAGCTGGACCACAATGAGATTGTGGGCTGGGAGCACGCCGCCGGTGCCGGGCGCTTCAGCGCCGTGTTCCTCGACGACTGCGACCTGCATCCGCGGGTGCGCGCCCGGATCGCCCTGACCATGGACATCATCGGCGACCAGGCGGCGGCCCGCCACCGGGTGGAGAGCCTGGGGGGGACCCGGATGGAGCGGCTGGTCTCACTGGTTCTGCTCGGCGACCTGGTCTCGACCTACATGGCGGTGCTGGCCGGCCGGGACCCGGCGGCCATCGAGCCGATCGTCCAGCTCAAGCGCTCGCTGGCCGATCAGTCGCAGTAGCCGACCCTGGCGGCCCGGACCCCGCAGCCGCTCTCGCCCCGCGGCGGCCCGGACCCCGCAGCCGCCCTCGCGGCCAGACCTTGACACACCCGTGGTAAGGTTGGTGGGCGTTGCCATCGCTGACCATCAACGAGGCTGCGAGCACCACCGGCTGGTCGCCGCGGATGCTCCGCTACGTCGAGCAGGCCGGGCTCGTCGCCCCGGCGCGCTCGCCGGCCGGCTACCGCCTGTACGGGGCGGGTGAGCTCCAGCGCATGCGCACGCTCAAGGAGCTGCTGGCCCAGTTCGACATCACCCTGTCCGACGTGGCCTTCGCCCAGCGAATGGCCGGCGACGCTGACCTGCGTACCGCCGTGGAGGGCTGGCTGCGGAGCAAGGCCGAGCGGCCCCAGCACGTCCAGGCCGAGGACTGGCTGCGCTTTGAGCAGGACAAGCACGAGCGACTCCTGGCGGCCGCGACCGCCGCGGCCTGACCTGGCTTTTCAATCCATCGATCCCGGAGAGAACATGAGCACCACCGCCCAGAAGCTTGACTTTAAGGTTGCGGATCTGTCGTTGGCTGAGTTCGGTCGTAAGGAGATCCGGCTGGCTGAGCATGAGATGCCGGGGTTGATGGCGACGCGGGCGGAGTTCGCCGATCGCCAGCCGCTCAAGGGCGCGCGGATCACCGGGTCGTTGCACATGACGGTCCAGACCGCGGTGCTGATCGAGACCTTGACCGCGTTGGGCGCCGAGGTGCGCTGGGCGTCGTGCAACATCTTCTCCACCCAGGACCATGCCGCGGCGGCGGTGGTCGTCGGTCCGGAGGGCTCGGTCCAGGAGCCGCGGGGGGTGCCGGTGTTCGCCTGGAAGGGCGAGACCCTGGAGGAGTACTGGTGGTGCACCGAACAGGCTCTGTCCTGGCCGGAGGGGGATGGGCCGAACATGATCCTCGACGACGGTGGGGATGCCACGCTGCTCGTCCATCAGGGCGCCCAATATGAGGCCGAGGGTGCGGTTCCGGACCCGTCGACGGCGGAGTCGGAGGAGTTCCGGGTGGTGTTGGGGCTGCTGGCGCGGTCGCTGGAGGAGGATGCGCAGCGGTTCACCCGGATGGCGGCGCAGATCAAGGGGGTGACCGAGGAGACGACGACCGGGGTGCATCGCCTGTATCAGTTCGCCCGCGAGGGCCGGCTGCTGTTCCCGGCGATCAACGTCAATGACTCGGTGACCAAGAGCAAGTTCGACAATAAGTACGGGTGCCGGCACTCGCTGATCGATGGGATCAACCGGGCCACCGACGTGTTGATCGGCGGCAAGGTGGCCGTGGTGTGCGGCTATGGCGACGTCGGCAAGGGGTGCGCGGACTCACTGCGGGGTCAGGGCGCGCGGGTGATCATCACCGAGATCGACCCGATCTGTGCGTTGCAGGCGGCCATGGACGGCTATCAGGTGGCGCGGTTGGAGGATGTGCTGGAGATCGCCGACATCTTTGTGACCGCCACCGGCAACAAGGACGTGATCACCGCCCGGCACATGGCCGGCATGAAGCATCAGGCGATCGTGGGCAACATCGGCCACTTTGACAACGAGATCGACATGGCCGGGCTGGAGAAGCTGGACGGGATCCGCCGGATCAACATCAAGCCGCAGGTGGATGAGTGGGTGTTCTCCGACGGCCACGCGATCATCGTGCTGTCCGAGGGCCGGCTGTTGAACCTGGGTAACGCCACCGGGCATCCGTCGTTTGTGATGAGCAACAGCTTTACCAACCAGGTGATGGCTCAGCTTGAGCTGTTCGGGAACACCGGCGAGTACGAGACCAAGGTGTACACGCTGTCCAAGCAGTTGGATGAGAAGGTCGCCCGGCTGCACCTGGACGCGCTCGGGGTCCGGCTGACCGAGCTCACCGCCGATCAGGCCAGCTACCTCGGCATCCCCGTCGAAGGCCCCTACAAGTCCGACCACTACCGCTACTAGGCGCCGCCGGCCGCGGTGGCCCGCGCAGCGGTCCCTCCGCATGACGTAGCGGACCTCGCCCTCGCCCCCGAGGGCGAGGTCCGAATCACCTGGGCGGCCGGGCAGATGCCCGTGCTCGCCCAGATCCGGGAGCGCTTCGCCGCCGAGCGTCCGCTCGACGGGTTGCGGATCGCCGCCTGCCTGCACGTGACCGCCGAGACGGCGAACCTGGTGCGCACCCTGCGGGCCGGCGGCGCCGCGGTGGCGCTGTGCTCGGCCAACCCGCTCTCCACGCAGGACGACGTGGCTGCCGCGCTGGTGCTTGAGGACCGGGTGGAGGTCCGGGCGCGGCGCGGCGAGGACCTGGACACCTATGTGGCTCACGTGCTCGCCCTGCTGGAGGGCCGACCGCAGGTCACCCTCGACGATGGCGCCGATCTGCTCATCACCGCGCACGCCCGCGGCGGGGCGCTCCTGGACGAGCTCCGCGGCGGAACCGAGGAGACCACCACCGGGCTGGTCCGGCTCCGGCGCCTGGAGGAGGAGGGGGGCCTGCGCTGCCCGGTCCTGGCCGTCAACGAGGCCCGGACCGAGCGGGCCCTCAACGATCGCCACGGCACCGGGCAGTCGGCATTGGACGGCATCGTGCGGGCGTCCAACGTACTGCTGGCCGGCAACACCGTGGTGGTGGTGGGCTACGGCTGGGCCGGGCAGGGCGTGGCCGAGCGCGCCCGCGGTGCGGGTGCGGCGGTGGTGGTGTGCGAGGTCGATCCGCTGCGGGCGCTGGAGGCACGGATGGCCGGCTATGACGTCATGACCTCGCTGGAGGCGGCCGAGCGCGGGGACATCTTCATCACCGTCACCGGGTCCCGCCGGGTGCTGCGCCACGCGCACTTCGTCCGGATGAAGGACGGGGCGCTGCTGGCGAACGCCGGCCACTTCGACGTGGAGCTGGATCTGGAGGCGTTGGCCGAGCTGGCCGAGGGCGGCATCCGGGCGGTGCGGCCGCTGGTGGAGCAGTACGTGCTCGGCGACGGGCGGCGGCTGAACCTCCTGGCCGGAGGGCGGGTGGTCAACCTGGCCGCCGCCGAGGGCCATCCGGCGGCGGTCATGGACGTGTCGTTTGCCCTCCAGGCGCTGAGCGTGGAAGATCTGGTGCGGCGGCCGGGCGAGCTGGCGCCCGGCGTCCATCCGGTGACGGCCGCCATCGACCGCGAGGTGGGCCGGCTCAAGCTGGCCGCCCTGGGAGTGAAGATCGACGAGCCGACGGCCGAGCAGGAGGACTACCGTCAGAGCTGGACCTGACCTGGCGGACCTGACCTGGCCGTGATATAGCCTCGAGGGCATCATGGAGGCTCACGGACAACTGCGCGGCGGGATCGACCTGGGCGGAACCAAGATCGAGGCGATCGTCGTCAACGACGACGATGAGGTGGTCGGCCAGTCCCGCCAGCCCACCCCCACCGACGGAGGGCCGCCGGACGTGGCGGCCCAGATGGCCCAGGCGCTCAGGGACTCCGCCCGGGAGGCCGGAGTGGAGACCTCGGCCCTCCAGGGTGTCGGCGTGGGATCGCCCGGCGATGTCGACGAGCAGACCGGGGTGGTGGCCAATGCTCGCAACCTGCCGGGTTGGCACGCTGCCTATGAGCTGGGACGCGAGCTGTCCGAGCAGCTGGGCACGCCCGTCTCGGTCGGCAATGACGTCCAGGTCGCCACGCAGGCCGAGTTCGACCTCGGCGCCGGCAAGCCGTATGACTCGGTGCTTGGCGTGTTCTGGGGGACGGGGGTCGGCGGTGGCCTGATTCTGGACGGCAGGCCCTGGCTGGGACGAGGCGGAGCCGGCGAGATCGGCCACATGGTGGTGCGGCGCAACGGCGCTCACTGCCCGTGTGGGCGCCGCGGCTGCATGGAGGCCTACGCCGGGCGCGCGGCCATGGAGGCCCGGGCCCGCCGGGAGGTCGACAAGGGGGCCAAGACCGACCTGTTCAAGCTGATGAAGCAGAAGGGCCGGGCCCGCCTGACCAGCTCGGTCTGGGAGGCGGCCTACCTCAAGGAGGATCCCCTGGCCACCGAGCTGATCCACCGCGCGGTCCGGGCGCTCGGCGCCGGGATCGCCTCGGCGGTCAACCTCCTGGACATAGAGGCCGTGGTCATCGGCGGCGGGCTCGGGGTGCGCTTCGGCCAGCCGATGGCCGAGCGGATCTCCACCGAGATGCACCCGCATCTGTTCAACGACGACCGGCCCCCGGCGGTGCGGGTGGCGGGTCTGGGCGATGTGGGCGGGGCGATGGGCGCGGCCATGCTGGCCCGGACGCCGGTGGCGGCGGCCTAGCCACCCTCAGGGCCGATGGTCCGATTTCTGGCCCTGTCGGCAGCGCTGCTTAATCTCTAATTAAGAACCCAGAGCCCGGTACGTCCCCGTACCGTAGGTCCACGGGTTATCGTTTGCGCCGCGGGCGGCGGCTGATGATGGTGCCCAGCCGTCGGCTTTGGCAGGATGCCATCGCCCGACAGGTGCCGCAGTTCGGGAATCGCGAAGGAGGAGAGCCACATCAGCCCGTTCGGAAGCACGACTGGAGGGCCGCCGCATGGGCCCTCCGCTCCCCGACGCGTGCGGCCGGACGGAGAGCTGACTCAGGGCGGCCGAGTGGCGCGCGCCGCTGCCGTGTCGGCGCTGGTGCTGGCGATCGCGGTGGTGGCGTACGTGATCTTCAGCAGCGGCTCCAGCTACACCCTGAGCGCGGACTTCCAGAGCGCCAGCGGCCTGGTCACCGGCGACAACGTGCTCATCGGCCCGGCCACGGTGGGCACGGTCTCGTCAATCGGTCTCACCCGGGACGGGCTGGCCCGGGTCAAGCTCTCGCTGCAGCACGTCGCCCCGCTGCGCCAGGGCACGGTGGCCCGCATCTACGAGGACTCGCTGTCGGGCATCGCCAGCAAGTACGTGGAGCTGGAGCCGGGATCGGCGCCCGCCCCGCCGATCCCCAGTGGTGGGCTGATCGACGTCTCCCACACGTACTCCGCGGTCAACATCGACCAGGTGTTCGACGCGTTCGACCCCCTGACCCGGGCCGGCCTGCGCAACCTGGTGCGGGGCGAGGCGGCCGCCATCCAGGGCAAGGGCGTGGCCGCCAACCGGGCCCTGAAGTACCTGGCCCCGGGGCTGCAGAGCACCAGCCAGGTGACGGCCGAGCTCACCCGGGACCAGCCGGTGTTCGACCAGCTCCTGGTCCAGGGTGCCACCGCGCTGCAAACCCTCGCTTCCCGCGGCCAGCAGCTGTCCGCGCTCATCACCAACACCGGCATCGCCACCGGTGCGATCGCCCGCCAGAGCCAGGCCCTCCAGCAGGCGCTCACCCTGCTGCCCCCGACGCTGCGCAAGGCCACCACCACGTTCGGGGGGCTGCAGACGACACTCAACGCGTTGGATCCTCTGGTGGCCGCGTCCAAGCCCGCCGTCCGCCGCCTGCCCCTGTTCTTGAGCCGCCTGCGGCCGCTCATCACCGAGGCCATCCCCACCATCGGTGCCCTGGACCACCTCATCCACAACCCGGCGGGCACCGGGGATCTGACCAGCTTGGCCCAGTCCACGCCGGCGCTGGCGGCCATCGCTGCCACCACCTTCCCGGAGCTGGTCTCCGAGCTCAACGCCTCCCAGAACCAGTTGGACTACCTGCGGGACTACACGCCGGACATCCTGGCCGCGCTCACCAACCTGGGGCAGGCCGGCGCCTACTACGACGCCAACGGGCATTACGTCCGCACCCAGCCGGTGCTGCTCCCGTTTGCGCTGGACTCCCAGAACCAGCTGCAGACGCAGTTCCCCTCCCAGCGCTACAACGGGCTGCAGTCGGTGCGCACCCGCTGCCCGGGCGGCTCGGTCCAGCCGGCGCCGGACGGCTCCGCCCCGGTCCAGGTGCCCGGCTGTGACCGCTCCACGGTGCCCCCCGGACCATGAGACGACTGCTTGCCCTGGCGGGGGTGCTGATTGTGGCGGCCGTGGTGGTGGCGGTGGCCAACGGCTCCGGCCATGCCTCCGGCGGCGCCTACCTGGTGCGGGCCATCTTCGATGACGCGTCGTTTGCCGTCCAGGGCGAGGACGTGCGCATCGCCGGCGCCAACGTCGGCAGCATCCAGTCCCTCGGCGTCACTGAGGGCAAGCGGGCCGCGGTCACGCTGGCGATCACCAACGGCGACTTCCGGCCCTGGCACGCCAACGCCACCTGCGCCATCCGCCCCCAATCGCTGATCGGCGAGCAGTACGTCGACTGCACCCCCGGGAGCGCCGGCGCGCCGTCCTTGAGCCGCATCAACCGCGGGCCGGGCGCCGGCAGCTACTACCTGCCGGTCACCCGGACGAGCTCGCCGATCGACTCCGACATCGTCCAGAACATCTCCACCGAGCCCGTCCGCCAGTCGCTGGCGGTCATCATCGACGAGTTCGGCACCGGCCTGGCTGCGCGCGGCTCCGACCTCAATGCGGTCATCCACCGGGCCAACCCGGCGCTCGGCGACACCGACAAGGTCCTGCAGATCCTGGCCCGCCAGAACCGAACCCTGGCCCAGCTGGCCACCGACTCCGACACCGTCTTGGCCCCGCTGGCCCGGGAGCGCACCCAGATCAGCGGGTTCATCACCCAGGCCAACACCACCGCGGTGGCCAGCGCGGCCCGGGCCCGGGACATCTCCAACACCTTCCGGCTGTTCCCCACCTATCTGCAGCAGCTGCGTCCGCTGATGGCGGATCTGGGCACGCTGGCCAGTCAGGGGACGCCACTACTGAACTCCCTGGGCCAGAGCGCCGGGGCGCTGGGGCAGCAGTTTGCCAACCTGACCCCATTCGCCCGGGCGGCCCGGAGTGCGCTCATCAACCTGGGCGCCGCCGCCCAGCAGTCTCAGCCGGCGCTGGTGGCCACCGAGCCGCTGGCCAACCGGCTCAACCAGCTGGGCAGCGCCGGCCAGCCGGCCGCCGCCAACCTCCAGAAGCTGCTGACCAGCCTGAACACCACCGGCGGCATCCAGCAGCTGATGAAGCTGCTGTTCAACGGGGCGGTGGCCGGCAACGGGTTCGACAGCCTCGGCCACTACGTGCGCGACGAGCCCCTGGTGTCCAGCTGCACCAACTACGCCACCAGCCCGGTGGCCGGCTGTTCGGCCAACTTCTCCACCGCCTCCACGGCCTCGGTCAGCGCCGCCCGCCGGGATCCGGTGGTGGCCCGGGCGGTGGCCTCAGCGTCGGCGGGCCAGACGTCGACCGGCGCCACCATGAAGGGCCTGCTCGGCTACCTGATGGGAGGCCGTCGGTGACCGGACTGATGCGACCGCCGCGGGCCGGCCGCCGCACCCGGCGCCAGACCTGGTGGGCGAGCAACCCGGTCCTGATCGGCGCGCTCACCGTGCTGGTCACCGTGGTGGCCGTGTATCTCGCCTACAACGCCACCAACGGCCTGCCGTTCGTACCCACCTACGCGCTGCACGTGCAGATCGCCGACGCCAGCGAGGTGACCAAGGGCAACGACGTCTACCTGGGCGGGTCGCGGATCGGTCTCGTCTCCAGCGTCACGCCCAGCCGCACCGCGGCCGGCCGGCCGATCGCCGTGCTCAACCTGGCCCTTCAGAAGAGCATCGAGCCGCTTCCGGTCGACACCACCTACACGGTGCGCCTCAAGGGCGCCATCGGTCTGAAGTACCTCCAGGTCGATCCGGGCCACAGCCGGGTCGGGCTGCCCAACGGGGCCACGGTGATCCTGGGCCATGCCACCAGCGAGGTCGACTTCGACCAGGTGCTGTCGATGTTCAACCCGCCGACCCGGGTGGGGGTGCAGCGCACCACCATCGGGTTCGGCGAGGCGCTGGCCGGCCGGGGCGGCGACATCAACGCCGCCATCGGCGCGTTCCTCCCCCTCCTCAACGACCTGGGTCCGGTGGCCCGCAACCTGGCCTCTCCCCAGACCAACCTGGCCGGGTTCTTCCGCGGACTGGCCGGCTACGCCGGGGCGCTGGCGCCGGTGGCAGCCACCCAGGCCTCGCTGTTCACCAATCTCAACACCACCTTCCGGGCGCTGGCCTCGGTGGCTGTCCCCTCGCTGCAGGAGACGATCTCTCAGACGCCGCCGATGTTTGAGGCCACCATCGCGGGGAGCCCGGTCATCCGCCCCTTCCTGACCGACACCGCCGCGCTGTTCGGCGAGCTGCGCCCGGGGGCGGCGACGCTGCCCCGGTCGGCCCCGGTGCTGGCCCAGGCGTTCGCCATCGGCACCCGCAACCTGCCGGGGACGGCCGCGCTGGACCAGCGCACGGTGGCCCTGGCCAAGTCCGTGGCCGGCTACGGCGAGAACCCCGCGGTCCAGCAGGGGCTGGACCGCCTGACCCTTACCCTGAACAAGCTGGGGCCGCCCCTGGCGTTCCTGACCCCGGCGCAGACGACGTGCAATTACGTGACGCTGTTCCTGCGCAACGGGGCCAGCCTCCTGTCCGAGCACGTCAGCCAGGGGACGCTGCTGCGCTTCGTCCAGATCGCCATCGACGACGTCCCCGGCGGCGAGTCCGGGCCGTCCAGCAAGGTCTACGCCGGACCGGCCACCGGCGCCGCCGGCCCGCTGCACGTCAACCCGTATCCGAACACCGCCGCCCCCGGCCAGCCGGCGGCGTGTGCGGCCGGCAACGAGCGCTACTCCTCTGCCTCGGCCGTGATCGGCAACCCGCCGGGCCGGCTCTCGGACAAGACCGAGGTCACCCACCGGAGCGGCCAGTGAGGCGTCATCGTCCCCGGATCAGCAACGCCTGGGCGGGCGTCATCGGCGCCGCCGTCATCCTGGCCGCCTGCTACCTGGTGTTCGGCGGCGCGCTGCCGTTTCAGGGCTCGCCGTACACGCTGCGGGCCACGTTCACCGTCCAGACCGAGCTGCACATCGGCTCACCGGTGCGGATCGCCGGGGTCAACGTGGGGACGGTGACTCAGATCCACCGTGTGTCTGACTCCTCGCAGGCGGCGGTGGCCACGATGGCGATCCAGTCCAACGGCCTGCCCCTCCACGCCGACGCCACCGCCGACATCCGGCCGCGGCTGTTCTTGGAAGGCAACTACTACGTCGACCTGCACCCGGGGACGCCGGGCGCCCCCACCGTCGGCTCCGGCTACACCATCCCCGCCGCCCAGACGAGCGGCCCGGTCCAGCTGGACCGGGTGCTGTCGGCGCTGAGCTCCAATACGCGGCAGGACCTGCAGACGGTCCTTTCCGGGCTCGGACAATCCCTCAACGGGCGCTCCACGGTGGCGCAGGACGCCACCCAGGACCCGAGCGTGCGCGGGCTGACCGGCGCCCAGGCGCTCAACCGATCGCTCACCTATGCCGCCGGAGCCTTCCGGGCCTCCACCATCGTCAACGCCGCCCTCCTCGGGGAGCAGCCACATGACCTTTCCCAGGTGGTGGCCGGCAACGAGCACATCTTCTCCGCGCTCGCCTCCCAGCAGTCGCACCTGGCCGATCTGGTGACCACGTTCAATGCCACCATGGCCGCGCTGGCCGCGCGCCAGCAGGCGCTGTCGGAGACGATTGGTCTGCTGCCGCCCACCCTGCGGGCCGCCGACAGCGCTCTGGGCCCGCTGCAGGCCTCCTTCGGCCCCACCCAGCAGTTCGCCCGGGACCTCATCCCCAGTGTCAAACAGATTGACCCCACCATCGGGGCCGGGTTGCCCTGGGTGGCCCAGTCGACGGCGCTGCTCTCGCCGTCCGAGCTCGGCGGCCTGCTGGCCGATCTGACCCCGGCGGTACAGGGCACCGCGGCCACGCTCACCTCCTCCAAGGCGCTGCTGCGCCAGTCCGACTCGCTGGCCCGATGCTTCACCCATACGGTGATTCCCACCGGCAACGAGCGGATCCAGGATCCGCCCCTGACCACGGGTCTGCAGGCCTACCAGGAGCTGTTCCAGTCCGCGGTCGGCCTGGCCGGCATCGGCCAGAACTTCGACGGCAACGGCCGCTACGTCCGCTCCAGCGCCGGGGGCGGAGCCGACCGCGTCGCCACCGGTTCGCTGCCGGGGGGCGGCCCCCTGTACGGAAACGCCGTTCTGCCGCCGCTGGGCACGCGGCCCGCCTATCCGGGGTCCCAGCCGCGGCTGGTCAGCAACATCCCGTGCTACACGCAGGCTCCGGCCAACCTCAATGCGGCCAAGCTGGGGGTGGGACCGTGAAGCGCGCCATCGCCACCCACCGGCGTGACTTCATCGCCATCCTGGTCCTGGTGGCCGCCGCCATCGGCGTCACCATCTTCATCCTGGACCACCAGCCGGCGTTCGTGTTCGGCCAGAGCTACTACACGGTCCAGGCACCGTTTGCCGAGGCGGCCGCCGTCACGCCGGGTCAGGGCCAGGCGGTGACGATCGCCGGCGTTCAGGTCGGCCAGGTGGGCGGGGTCTCGGTGCACGACGGCCAGGCGGTGGTGACGATGAACATCTACAAGCAGTACGCGCCCATCTACCGCGACGCCACCGTGCTGCTGCGCCCGCGTACGCCGCTCAAGGACATGTACCTGTCCCTGGACCCGGGAACCCGGGGGGCGGGGGCGATCCCCAACGGCGGGACGCTGAGCGCCGCCAACACCCAGCCGGACGTCGATGTCTCCCAGATCCTGTCCTCGCTGGACGCCGACACCCGTAACTACCTGGTCCTCCTGCTGTCGGCCGGCGCCCAAACCTTCCATGACCACGGTGCCACCGGCGAGGCTCCCAGCCCGGCCGCCGTGGCCGCGCTGCGCGGGACGTTCAAGCGGTTCGCGCCGCTCAACCGGGACACCCGCACGTTCGCCGGCCTGCTGGCCACCCGGCAGCGCAGCCTGCGGCGGGCCATCCACAACCTCAACCTGGTGGCCAACTCCATCGGCGGCGTGGACACGCAGCTGGCGTCGTTGATCCGGGCCTCGGACACCAACTTCGCCGCGGTGGCGGCCAACGACCGGCAGCTGGAGTCGGCGCTGTCGCTGTTCCCGGGGACGCTGCGTCAGACCGAGACGACGCTGGGTCAGGTGCGTTCCTTCGCCTCCGCCAGCGCCACCACCCTCCACGCCCTGCAGCCGTTCGCCCAGAACCTGGGCCCGGCGCTGGCCGCCACCCGGCCGCTGTTCCGAGACACCACCCCCGTGATCGCCGATCAGCTGCGGCCGTTCAGCATCGCGGTCCAGCCGCTGGCCCGGACTCTGGCGCCGGCCTCGGCCAAGCTCAAGGTGACCGTGCCCTCCCTGACCAGCGCGCTCGGCGTCGCCAACACGCTGTTCAACACGCTCGCCCACCAGCCGGGCGGGGCACAGCAGAGCTACCTGTTCTGGGGCACCTGGCTGGCCCACATCGCCGACAGCCTCACCAGCACCCAGGACGCCAATGGCCCCATCCTCCAGGGGCTGTTCATGGGCACCTGCGCCCAGCTCAACTTCTTTGAGAACACCCTGGAGCTGAGCACGCCATCTCTGGCCGTCATCCTGGACCTGCTCAACGCGCCCGACGCCCAGCCAGCTGCCCAACGCCAAGCCGATTCCGGGCACCAACCAGGTGGCCTGCACCGCCACGCCATGAACAAGCAGCGTCCCAGCAACCTGGCCATGTTCACCATCTTCGCCTTCACGGCGTCGTGCGTCGGGTTGCTCATCTACCTGTGGCTCTCGTTCGGCGGAACGCTGCCGCTGGCGCCGCAGGGCTACCGGGTGAGCGTCGAGTTCGACCAGGGCGTGGAGCTGGCCACGCAGGCCCAGGTGCAGATCTCCGGCGTGACCGTGGGCCGGGTGGTCAGCATTGGGCTGGACCACCGCACCGACCGGTCCCAGGCGGTGCTGGAGATCGACAAGCCGTACGCCCCCCGGCCGGTCGACACGCACGCCATCCTGCGCTCCAAGACCCTGCTGGGAGAGACCTATGTGGAGCTGTCGCCGGGGACCCCGACGGCGCCCAAGATCCCCGACGGAGGCAGCATCCCGCGGGCCCAGGTGGCGCCGACCGTCCAGCTGGACCAGATCTTCTCCACGTTTGACCCGGCCACCCGGCAGGCGTTTGAGACCTGGATGCAGCAGTCCGGGATCGCCCTGACCAACCGGGGCGAGGACTTCAACGCGGCGTTCGCCGACCTGTATCCCTTCGCCACCAATGTGGAGTCGGTGCTGGCCGTGCTCCGCCGCCAGGGCGCGGCCACCAGCACCCTGCTGCGGGACGGCGGCCAGGTGTTCTCGGCGCTCAGCCGCTCACCGGCGGCCCTCCAGGCGTTTGTGCGCAACAACAACGCCCTGTTCGCCGCCACCGCGGCCCGCAATACCGAGCTGGCCGACACCATCCGCGCCTTCCCGGCCTTCCTGGTGCAGACCCGGTCGACGATCAACCGGGTGGCCCGGTTCGCCCAGACGACCAAGCCGCTGATCGACGAGCTGCGGCCGGCCGCCGTCCAGCTCACCCCGGTACTGGAGGGCACCGCCCAGCTGGCGCCGGAGCTGCGCAGCCTGATGACCGACCTGGCGCCGCTCACCGCCGCCTCCAAGGCCGGATTCCCGGCGGTCAGCACCTTCCTGTCGGACAGCATCCCATTCCTGACCCGGCTGACGCCGTATCTGGGCGGGCTGGTTCCGGTCATCAACTACATCAACTCCTACCGGTCCGAGGTGGCCGCCTTCTTCGCCAACAGCACGGCCACCACCCAGGCCAACCTGGGCTCGGCCTACGGGGTGAACCTCCACTACCTGCGGATCTCCAATCCCATCAATCCCGAGGTTCTGACGCCGTATGCGAACCGGCCGTACAGCAACCGGCCCAATCCGTACATGGCGCCCGGCGGCTACAACCAGCTGCTGCAGGGGTTGAGCGTGTTCGGCAGCTACCTGTGCACCAGCCACCCGCTGCCGACCATCGGATCTTCACTGTCGCAAACCACAACTTCTGTGGCCGGGACCGTGTTAACCCTCGCGCAACTCGTTGCCAAGTACTACTACACGGCCAATCCCGGGGGGCCCGCCTGCAGGGCGCAGGCGCCGTTGGGGACCGTGACGGCCCACCAGAATCAGACCTTCCCCCATCTTCAACCACTTCCGTGAGCCCGGACCCACCGGGCGTCGCTCACGCGAGGACCCATCAAAACCCACAAGGAGGAGTCATTTGCGACGCATAGCACTGATCGCCGTGGCGGTTGGAATGCTGATCGCAGCTGGCGCGGCGTATGCCGCATCGGAGATCAACACCTATAAAGCGACGGTGAAGCTCACGTCCAAGGCGGCGGGGACGGCGAAGAAGCCGGTTCCCATGGGCTTCACCCAGGACATCAAGGCCAGCGGGACGAACGGCAACCGCACCGCGGTCCTGCTCAACATCACCACCAAGATCTACGGCCTGAAGGCGGACGGGAAGAACTTCC
The DNA here is from genome assembly GCA_963753235.1 of uncultured Solirubrobacteraceae bacterium. Lineage (GTDB taxonomy): Bacteria > Actinomycetota > Thermoleophilia > Solirubrobacterales > Solirubrobacteraceae > Palsa-465. The sequence goes on from CAVWBJ010000006.1 coordinate 550,527, forward strand.
CCACCTGCACCACCGGTCAGATCAACGCCGCCCACAACGACACCATCTGCCCCAAGAAGGCCGCGATGGCGAGCGGGTACATCACGGCCACCCTGGGTCCGTCGTCGAACTTCTCGACCTCGGCGCCGGGAACCGCGGCCTGTGATCCGGCGCTGGACGTGTGGAACGCCGGACAGGGCAAGCTGACGTTCTTCTTCGTCGACACCCCCACGCATCAGTGCCTCGGCGGCGCGCTGCAGACGGGCTCCACGCCCGCGTGGCAGGCCACCTACAAGCAGCAGGGCAAGAACCTGGTGATGAGCGTGCCGATCCCGAAGGCGGTCGACTTCCCGCTGCCCGGCCTGGCCGGCTCGCTGGAGTCCGAGCACCTCGTCTGGAAGAAGACGACGACCAAGGTCAAGGGCAAGACGGTGGCAGCCATCGCCTCGTCCGCCTGCCGGGGCAAGAAGCGTCCGTATGCCACGACGCTGAAGGCCACCCTGCCCGGGAAGGGCACCCAGACCAAGACGGTCCCGGGAACAGCCGCCTGCTGATCCCCGCCTGAACGGTCACTCCCGCGCGGCGGGCCCTCCGGGGCCTCCGCGCGGGACCGACCGGCTTATCCGACGATCTCCCAGCGCTCCCGGCGCTGCTCCTCGCGCTCGGATTCGCTGAGCATCCGCACAAACACCACCACCAGCGCGATGCCCATGACCACCGACTGCTCCAGGGCCATCACCAGCCCGGCCATCGACTGATCGGTGTGGGGGGAGAGCCCCCAGTAATAGGGGTGGCTGGCGTAGAAGGGGTAGATGACGGTGGGGGCGAAGGCGAGCAGGATGCCCAGCAGCCCCACCAGCAGCTTGGTCACCACCATGTAGGCCACGGGACCGAGCCCGGTCAGGCGATAGCGGCTGCGGATCGGCGACAGCAGGTGCCACCAGTACAGGGCGCCCGCGGTGAAGAAGCAGGCGTGCTCCAGGGCGTGGACCGTGGAGTGGTGCAGGGCGGCGTCGTACATCGCGGGCACGTGCCAGGCCCACATGAAGCCGACGTAGACGACGACGGCGAACGCAGGATGGGCCAGCCAACCGGCTCGCCGCTCCACCGCGTGCACGCGCCGGGTGACCGGGCGCAGCAGGACCTTGGTCAGCCCCAGGATGAGCAGGATCGGAGCGATGTCGATGAGCAGTACATGCTGGACCATGTGCATGACCAGCAGCTGATCGCCCAGGTCGTCAATGGGGGAGATGAGCGCGGCCAGGATGACGAGCAGGCCGCCGGCGAACAGGGTCAGGCGCCCGTAGCCCGGCGGATGGGGCGAGCCGCTGCCCCGGCCTCGGCGCCAGGCCACCAGGTACAGGACGGCCAGGGCGGCCACCCCCACCAGCACCGATGGCTCCAGGGTCCACTGGATGACTGGGGAAATGCTCGGATGCAACGGTCCCTATTCTGCCCGCTCGACAAACGCCGCCGCCCGGAATAACCTCAGGTTCACATAGGTCAACGCAAGGTGCTCTTCCGCCCGCTTCTCGGTGCGCCGCACCGCGGTGGAGAGGGCATCGGTCGGGAGGTCGACGATGCGTATCCAGGTCAAGGGCCGCAACATCCACGTCACAGACGACGTTCGCGAGCACGTTGCCAAGCGCTTCCGCAAGGTGGCCCGGCAGGTTTCCGAGCTGGCCGAACTGGAGGTGGAGCTGTTTGAGGAGCGCAATCCGGCGATTGCCGACGACAAGGTCGCCGAGGTGACCCTGCACGTCAAGGGGGCCACCCTGCGGGCCCGGGATGCCTCCGGCGACTTCATCCACTCCATCAACCTGTGCGCTGACGAGCTGGCCGTCCAGGTGAAGCGGCATCGCGACAAGCGCCGCAAGCGGCGGGAGGCTCGGCTCACGGTCCCGTCGCCACCGGAGGTGCCGTCGGAGGTGGCGGAGGTCGCCGAGGTGGCCGAGGTGGCCAGGGGCCGAGGTCCGGCGATGCCGGGCGACATCTCGGCCGCCGCCGGATGAATCGCTGCGCCGCCGCGCCGCGGGCGGCGGCGCCTCCCGCGCTACCCTAGATTCCATGTCCATTCTGGACCGCGCGCTTCGCATGGGCGAGGCCAAGAAGTTCAAGGAATACGAGCAGCGCGTCGCTCGTATCAACGGCTTTGAGCCGGAGCTGGAGCACTACACCAACGAGGAGCTACGGCACTCTGCCGACGAGCTGCGCGAGCGGGCGCGCAACGGCGAATCGCTGGACGATCTGCTGTTTGAGTGCTTTGCCCTCGTCCGCGAGGCCGGCAAGCGCACCATGGGGATGCGCCATTTCGACGTGCAGCTGATCGGCGGGATGGTGCTGCATGACGGGTCGATCGCCGAGATGAAGACCGGCGAGGGCAAGACGCTGACCGCCACCCTGGCCGTGGTCCTCAACAGCCTGGGCGGCCGCGGCGTCCATGTGGTCACGGTCAACGACTACCTGGCTCGGCGTGACGCCATGTGGATGAAGCCGGTCTACGACCTGCTCGGCGTGAGCGTCGGGGTGCTGCAGAACATGCAGCCCTATGAGGAGAAGCGCGACGCCTACGCCGCCGACGTCACCTACGGCACCAACTCCGAGTTCGGCTTCGACTACCTGCGGGACAACATGGCCAAGTCGCTGGATCAGAAGGTCCAGCACGGCGGCCGGCCCAAGCCCGAGGAGGGCAAGTCGCCCTACCACACGTACGCGATCGTCGACGAGGTCGACAACATCCTCATCGACGAGGCTCGGACTCCGCTGATCATCTCCGGCGCGCCCGAGCAGGCGGCCGAGCTCTACGTCCAGTTCGCGCGGCTGGCGCCCGGGCTGACCCCGGGCAAGACCCCGGAGGGGCTTGATCCCCGGGCCAAGAAGGAGTTCGTCGCCGACTTCGACTACGAGTTCGACGAGAAGCACAAGACCATCTCCATCACCGAGCAGGGTGTGGCCAAGGCCGAGCGCTTCCTCAAGATCGACCACCTGTACCGGGCCGAGAACGGCCACCTGGTCAACCACCTCATCCAGTCGCTCAAGGCCCAGTCGCTGTACAAGCGCGACGTCGACTACGCGGTGGTCGACGGCGAGGTCAAGATCATCGACGAGTTCACCGGGAGGATCCTGGAAGGCCGGCGCTGGTCGGAGGGACTCCACCAGGCGGTCGAGGCCAAGGAGGGCGTGCGGGTTCAGGAGGAGAACCAGACGCTGGCCACCATCACCCTGCAGAACTACTTCCGGATGTACGACAAGCTCGCCGGTATGACCGGGACGGCCCTCACCGAGGCCACCGAGTTCATGAAGATCTATGAGCTGCCGGTCGTCCAGGTCCCCACCAACCGGCCGATGGTCCGCCAGGACCAGAACGACCAGGTCTACAAGACCAAGGACGGCAAGCGCAGCGCGGTGGCGCGGGAGATCCAGATGCGCCACGAGGCCGGGCAGCCGGTCCTGGTCGGCACCATCTCGGTGGAGGAGTCCGAGATGCTGTCTGACCGCCTGACCAAGCTGGGGGTCAGGCACACCGTCCTCAACGCCAAGCCGGAGCACGCCGAGCGTGAGGGCGAGATCATCGCCGAGGCCGGGTCTCCGGGCGCGGTCACCATCGCCACCAACATGGCCGGCCGTGGGGTCGACATCAAGCTGGGCGGCAACGCCGAGCACCTGGCCGCCCTGGAGGTGGCCAAGCTCGGTCTCCAGGCCGGGATGCCGGACTACGACGAGCATTACGCTCGGGTGCTGCCCACGCTGGAGGAGCGGGTGGAGGAGCTGCGCCAGCAGGTGATGGAGGCCGGTGGCCTGTTCATCCTGGGCACCGAGCGCCACGAGTCCCGCCGGATCGACAACCAGCTGCGCGGCCGGGCCGGCCGCCAGGGTGATCCGGGCGAATCCCGCTTCTTTTTGTCGGCCCAGGACGACCTGGTGCGCCTGTTTGCCGGGGAGCGGATCTACAAGATCCTGGACCGGCTGGGCTCGGTCGACGAGGAGGGCAACGAGGAGCCGATCGAGGCCGGGATGCTCTCCAAGCAGATCGAGAAGGCCCAGCGCAAGGTGGAGGAGCAGCACTTCCTCATGCGCAAGCACACGCTCGAGTACGACGACGTGCTCAATCAGCAGCGTGAGGTGGTCTACACCTACCGCGATGAGATCCTGGAGGGGCGCGACATGAGCGGCGCCGCCCGGGAGGAGATCACCAGCCTGATCGAGCGCGTGGTGGCGGAGTACACCGCCGGCGAGTTCGTCGAGGACTGGGACATCGACGGGCTGGAGCGCCGCATCCAGGAGATCTACACCCCCAGCCCGGAGCTGTTTGACACCGAGCCGGACCAGGTCGACCAGGCGGAGCTGACCGCCGCGCTGCAGGAGGAGGCGCTGGCTCAGTACGACCGGCGTGAGGAGGAGCTCGGCGAGGAGCTGCTGCGCAACGTCGAGCGCTACCTGCTGCTGGAGATCATCGACCAGCGCTGGCAGGAGCACCTGTACGACATGGACTACCTGCGGGAGGGCATCCACCTGCGCGGGTTTGCCCAGATCGAGCCGCTGGTCGCCTACAAGAACGAGGCCTACGAGCTGTTCAAAGAGCTGATGAACAGTGTCTGGGCCGACTTCGCCCGCCTCATCTTCCACGTGGAGGTCACCATCCACGATGAGAACGGCCAGCCGGTTCCGCCCCCGCAGCAGCAGCGCCGCACGCCGAGCGCCGCCGCCAGCTCAGCCACCGGCGGGGGACGGGTCAGCTACTCGGGCGGCTCGGGAGCCACCGGCGCCATGGCGATGGCCGCGGCCGCCGGCGGCGCCGCCCCGGAGGCCTACGCCGACCCCGACGCCGAGGCGCCCGCGCCGGTCCAGCAGCGCCGGGTCGACGAGGCCGAGCAGATCGGCCGCAACGACCCCTGCTGGTGCGGGAGCGGCAAGAAGTACAAGAAGTGCCACGGCGCGTAGTCGCGCGCGCACTCGTCGGGCGGTTGCGCGCGCTCGCCGCACGGGTGGGATGAAAACGGCGATATACGCCGGATTCATCCCAGTCGGCTAGCCCTGCTTCTGGTGGCGCACCCGCTGGGGCGTGATCACGTACTTTTGACGGACCTCGCCCGGGGCCCGGAACGGATACTCGTCCTGGCCGATGTAGCGCTTGGCCAGCCGGTTGATGTGGTCGTCGGCGTCCTCGTGCGTGCCGGTGGCGGTGCCCTGGATCTCCACGTACTCGTAGGGGTTGGCCGGGTCGTAGACCAGCAGGGTGAGGTGGGGGTCACGGTCCAGGTTGGCCGGCCAGCGCCGGCCCTCGGCGCTGTTGACGGCGAGCTCGCCGTTCTCCAGGCTGAACCAGACGACCGTGCTGAGGATGGAGCCATCCTGGTTGTGGGTGGAGATGACCGTGTGGTGGGGCGCCTCCAGCAGGGCGCGTACGGGGGGATCGGTGAGGGAGGCCATGGGGCGAGATTAGATGATGCCGTCGTTTGCCGGGGGCGTCCCAGGGAAAGGATCTGAACCGTGGCCCGCAAACGACTAGAGCTCCGCGGTGAACAGAGGTCCGGCTTTGAGGAGATCGTGACCCCGGATGCCCTGGAGTTCATCCAGGAGCTCGATCATGAGTTCGAAGGGCGGCGCCGAGAGCTCCTGGAGGAGCGCCGGCAGCGGCGGGCCCGCCTGGCGGACGGCGAGACGCTCGGCTTCCTGGAGGAGACCGCCGGTATCCGCCAGGACGACTGGACGGTGGCCCCGGTGCCGGAGGCGCTCTCCCAGCGCTGGGTGGAGATCACCGGCCCCACCGACCGCAAGATGGTCATCAACGCCCTCAACTCGGGGGCGGATGGGTTCATGGCCGACTTTGAGGACGCCAATGCCCCCACCTGGAGCAACATGGTCAGCGGCCAGCTCAACCTCCGGGATGCCGTCGATCGCACCATCACCCACGACGGCTCTGACGGCCGCCATTACGCGCTGGGCTCCGATCCGGCCAACCTGCTGGTCCGCCCCCGGGGCTGGCACCTGCCGGAACGCCACCTGTGCCACGGCGGCGAGCCGGTCTCCGGGTCGCTGTTCGACTTCGGGATGTACTTCTTTCATTCCGGGCCGCGGCTGCACCGCCGCGGGCTGGCGCCGTTCTTCTACCTGCCCAAGCTGGAATCCCATCTGGAGGCCCGGCTGTGGGACGACGTGTTCTCGTTCGCCGAGGAGCTGGCCGGCCTGGAGCACGGCTCCATCAAGGCCACGGTCCTGATTGAGACGTTGCCGGCGGCGTTTGAGATGGACGAGATCCTGTATGAGCTGCGCGATCACTCGGCCGGGCTCAACGCCGGCCGCTGGGACTACATCTTCTCGTCGATCAAGTGCTTTTCCGGACGAGCGGACATGGTCCTGCCGGACCGCAGCGACGTGACCATGACCGTGCCGTTCATGCACGCCTACACCGAACTGCTCGCCGCCACCTGCCATCGCCGCGGCGCCCACGCCATGGGTGGCATGGCCGCGCTCATCCCCTCACGCAAAGGGGGCGACGAGGCCAACCAGAAGGCGCTGGAGAGCGTGCGCGAGGACAAGGAGCGCGAGGTCCGCCAGGGCTATGACGGCACCTGGGTGGCCCATCCGGACCTGGTGCCGGTGGCCCGCGAGGTGTTTGAGGCGGGCCTGGAGGGCCGGCCCAACCAGCTTGATCGCCGGCGGGAGGACGTCCACGTGGAGGCCGCCGACCTGCTCAACCTGAGCCAGACACCGGGGGCGATCACCGAGGACGGTCTGCGCACCGATGTCAACGTCGGCTTTCAGTACATCTCGTTCTGGCTGGGCGGCCGGGGCGCGGCGGCGATCAACTCGCTCATGGAGGACGCCGCTACCGCCGAGATCTCCCGCTCGCAGATCTGGCAGTGGGTCCACCACGGCGTGACCCTGCACGACGGCCGCCCGGTGACCCCGGAGCTGGTGCGCCAGGTGCTGGACGAGGAGACCGAGAAGATCCGCCGGCAGGTCGGTGACGAGACCTGGGAGGCCGGGCGCCCGGACGAGACCCGGACGGTGTTTGAGCGGGTCGCCCTCTCGGAGGAGCTCGCCGAGTTCCTCACGCTTGAGGCGTACGACTACCTGGACTGACGCCCGGCGCCGCGCCGCGCCCGGGCCCCGCTACGCCGCCGCCCGCCGCCCCGCTGCGTCCCCGGGGGGCAGCGGAGGGGCGGCCGGTGGGGTCGCCGGCTCCCCCCGCCTACGGCACCATCCAGGACAGGACGGCCGTCGACTGGAGCAGCACCAGCACGCCCATGAGCAGCACGAAGCCCACGCTCCAGGCGATCACCTTGCGGAAGATGTCGCCCTCGCGGCCGCCCAGGCCGACCGCGGCGGCGCCGATGGCCAGGTTCTGGGGTGAGACCATTTTGGCCAGCACGCCCCCGGAGCTGTTGGCCGCCGCCAGCAGCGTCGGCGACAGCCCTGACTTGTGCGCCGCCGCCACCTGCAGACCGCCGAACAGGGAATTGGTCGACGTGTCTGACCCGGTGACGGCGGTTCCGAACCAGCCGATGATCGGCGACAGGAAGGCGAAGAACCCACCGGCGCCCGCGGCCCAGGTGCCGAGCGTCGCGGTCTGGCCGGACATGTTCATCACATAGGCCAGCCCCAGCACGGTGCAGACCGTGAGCAGCGCCCACCGGATCTGGTACAGCGTCCGGCCGTAGACCCGCAGCGCCCGGAGCGGCGAAACCCGCAGCACCAGCGCGGTCAGAATCCCGGACAGGAGCAGCCCGCTTCCGGCCGCGCTGAACCAGTTGAGCTTGAACGTCTCGCTGGTCGGCGTCTTGCCCGACGAGGTGAGGATGTGCAATCCAGGCCAGGCCACCGCGGTGGTGCCGCCGTCCAGCCACTTCGTCACCGAGGTGATGCTCATCAGGCCCAGGACGACCACGATGATGGCGTACGGGGCGAAGGCCACCAGCGTGTCCCGCCGGCTCGGCGGCGGCTCGTCGGAGGTCGCCGGCGGGGCCCCGACCTCCTCCTCAAACACGGCATCCTCGGTGGCGCCGCCGGCGATCGCCGGCCGGGCTCCCGTGGCCGTCCGCCGGGCGGTGACCGGCGCCGCCGGCTGCCAGGTGCGCAGGAACAGCACCAGCATGCCCGCCGAGCCCAGCGAGGCCACGATGTCGGTCAGCTGCATGGAAACGTAGTTGGAGACGACGAACTGGAGCACGGCAAACGTCAGCCCGGCCACCAGCGCGGCCGGCCAGGCCGCGCGCAGCCCGCGGCGGCCGTCGACCATAAAGATCAGCACGAACGGGAGGACGGCGGCCAAGAAGGGGGTCTGGCGGCCGACCATCTCCGACAGGTGCTGGACGGGCAGCCCGGTCACCTGGGCCAGCGTGGTGATGGGGATGGCGATGGCCCCAAAGGCCACCGGCGCGGTGTCGGCCACCAGCGCCACGGCGGCGGCCCGCACCGGGCTGAGCCCCAGGCCGACGAGCATGATCCCGCAGATGGCCGGCGGGGTGCCGAAGCCGGCCAGCGCCTCCAGCAGCGCGCCGAAGCAGAAGGCGATCACCACCACCTGGACCCGCAGGTCATTGGAGATCCCGCTGAACGCCCGGCGGAGCACGGCGAAGTAGCCCGTGTCCTCGGTCATGTTGAAGATCCACAAGGCGTTGATGACGATCCACATGATCGGCCAGAAGCCGAATGCCATCCCCTCCAGCGCGGCATCGCCGGCCTGCCCCACCGGCATGCTGTAGACGGCGATGGCCACAATCAGCGCCGCCGCCAGGGCCAGCAGCGACGCCCAGTGCGCCTTCATCCGGATCACCCCCAGGAGCACGAACAGGACGAGCAGCGGGACGATGGCGAAGATCGACGTCAGGCCCAGAGAATGGGATACCGGGTCGAGGACCTCTTTGTACACGGCGGAGCCTCCCTCGCAGTACGGCCGTACGAGGCGGCTAGTACCCCTCTTTCCGGCGGATGAAGCACGCGGTCGGCGTTGCTAGTGTCATCGCCCATGGCCACCGCCCCCTCAGAGCCGCTTCCTCAGCGTCTCGCGGCAATCCGCGGGCAGCTCAAGCTGCTAGCGGACTATCTTTGACCCGGCTGGACTCCAGGAGCGCTCCACCGCGCTGGAACAGGAGATGGGAGCGGCCGGCTTCTGGGACGACCAGGAGCACGCGGCCAAGGTCTCGGCCGAGCATGCGCGGGCCAGCCGTAAGCTGACCGTCTTTCGCCAGCTGGAGGCCGACGTCGAGGATCTGGAGCCGCTCGCCGAGCTGGCCGAGGAGGACCCGGGGATCGCCTCTGAGCTGGAGGATCAGATCGCCGCCGTGCAGGGCCGCCTGGACGAGCTGGAGGAGGAGCGCCTGTTCTCCGGGCGCTATGACGCCGGCGATGCGCTGGTGACCGTCAACGCCGGCGCCGGGGGCACCGACGCCCAGGACTGGGCCGAGATGGTGCTGCGGATGGAGATGCGCTGGGCGGAGAAGCGCGGGTTCGGCGTGGAGTTGCTGGAGGTGTCGCCCGGGGAGGAGGCCGGCATCAAGTCGGCGACCTTCCGGGTGCGGGGCGAGAACGCCTACGGGCTGTACGGGTCCGAGAAGGGTGTGCACCGGCTCGTCCGGCTGTCGCCGTTTGATTCGGCCAACCGCCGGCAGACGTCCTTTGCCGGGGTGGAGGTCTCCCCGGTGGTGGAGGAGACGGCCGAGGTGGAGATCGACGACGACGATCTGCAGATCGACACCTACCGGGCCAGCGGCGCCGGCGGGCAGCACGTCAACAAGACCGATTCCGCCGTCCGGATCACGCACAAGCCGACCGGCATCGTCGTCCAGTGCCAGAACGAGCGCTCCCAGTCCTCCAACAAGGCGGAGGCGATGGCCATGCTGCGCTCCAAGCTCCTGGAGCTGGAGGAGCGCCGTCGCCGCGAGGAGATCGCCCGGGAGAAGGGGGAGGCCCAGGACGTCAACTTCGGCTCCCAGATCCGCTCCTACGTGCTCCACCCCTACACGATGGTCAAGGACCATCGCACCGACTTTGAAATGGGCGACGCCAACCGGGTCCTCGACGGCGACCTGGACGGCTTCATCCGCAGCTACCTGCTGAAGGCGGCCAGATGACCGACACCCGGAACGACACAGAGCTCTTTGCGGCCGCCCAGGCGCGCGACGGCGCGGAGGTGAGCGAGCCGGCCGGACCGGCCGCGCCGGCGGCGGCCAGCGACGCCCGCCGGCCTCGACGGGAGCTCCCCACCGCCCCCTATCTGGAGGCGATCGTCTCCTACGGGTTCCGGGGCTCGATCCGCTTCCACGTGCCCGGCCACAAGGGCGGCCCGGGGGCCGATCCGGGGCTGCGCTCGGCCATCGGCGAGCGGGCCCTCGCCCTGGACATCTGCCAGGACATCGAAGGGATCGACACGGGCCCGTCGCCCACGCCCTACCAGCGCGCCGAGGAGCTGGCTGCCGATGCCTACGGCGCCGGCCGCACCTGGTTTTTGACCAACGGCGCCACCCAGGGAAACCACGCCCTGTGCCTGGCCCTGGCCGCGCCGGGCCGGCACGTGCTGGTCCAGCGCAACTCGCACGCCAGCATCGTCGATGGCCTGGTGCTGAGCGGGGGGATGGCCAGCTTCGTGGCCCCGGAGTACGACGCCGAGCTGGGCATGGCCCACGGGGTCACCCCGGACGCGCTGGAGGCGGCCCTGGTCCGCTCGCCGGAGATCAGCGCCGCGTTCATCGTCTCGCCCACCTATTACGGGATGGCCGCTGACATCGCCGGCTGCGCCGAGGTGGCCCACGCCCGGGGCGTGGCCCTGATCGTCGACTGTGCCTGGGGCTCACACTTCGGCTTCCATCCCTCGCTGCCGGAGTCGCCGCTGCGCCAGGGCGCCGACGCCGTTCTGGCCTCCACCCACAAGATCGTGGGCAGCATGACCCAGTCGGCGATGCTGCACGTGGCCGCCGATGGCCTGGTCGACGCCGACGAGGTGGCGCGCTGCGTCCGGCTGGTGCGATCCACCAGCCCCAACTCGCTGCTGCTCGCCTCGCTGGACAGCGCCCGGCGCCAGCTCCACGCCCACGGCGAGGCGCTGCTGGACCGGACGATCGCGGCCTCGCGCGCCGCCCGGGAGCAGATTGAGCGGATTCCCGGCTGTGCCGTCGTCGGCGAGCAGATGGTGGGGCGCCCCGGGATCGCCGGGTGGGACCCGTTGCGGATCGTCATCGACGTCCGGGGTACCGGGTCCACCGGCTATGAGCTGGCCGCCGAGCTGCGCGCCGGCTATGACATCTACGTCGAGCTGGCCACCCACGCCACGCTGGTGCTGGTGCTCGGTCTGGGTCAGCCGGTCGAGCCGCTGGAGCGGTTTGCTCATGACTTCGCCGAGACGGTGCGCTCCTGTGCCCGCCCGGGCGAGGGAGACGGCGTGATGGCCCCCCCGGCGGCCGTCGACCACCAGACGGTGGTGCCGATCCGCGACGCCTTCTTTGGCCGGGCCGAGACGGTGACCATCGACGACGCCATCGGCCGGATCTCGGCCGAGTCGATCGCCGGCTATCCGCCGGGCGTGCCCACCCTGCTGCCCGGCGAGCGGGTCACCGCCGAGGTGGTCGGCTACCTGCGGGAGCTGACCTCGGCCGGAGCCCGGCTGCACGGCGCGGCGGATCCGTCGTTTGCGACGATCCGGGTGCTCGCGGCCGATGGCTGACACCGCCGCCCCGGCCGGGATCGTCGCCCGGGCCCTGGCCGAGGACCTGGGTGAGGGCGACGTGACCACCGCGGCCACCGTCCCCGCGCAGGCCCGGGCCCGGGCCACCATCACCCAGAAGGCTCCGGGCGTCATCTTCGGACTCGACCTGGCCGAGGAGACGTTCCGGACGCTGGACGCCTCGGCCGCGTTTGAGCGGGCCGTGGCGGAGGGAACGTGGCGAGACGGCGGGCCGGTGCTCACGGTGGAGGGGAGCGCCCGGGCGCTGCTGTCGGCCGAGCGGACGGCGCTCAACCTGCTGGCCCGGCTGTCCGGTGTGGCCACCCTGGCCGCCCGGGCGGTCCAGGCGGTGTCGGGGACGGGCGCCATCATCCTGGACACGCGCAAGACGACCCCGGGGCTGCGCGCGCTGGAGAAGGCGGCGGTGGCGGCCGGCGGCGCCACCAACCACCGCGCCGGGCTCTATGACGCCATCCTGATCAAGGAGAACCACGCCGCGCTCGCCGGAGGCGTGGGGGAGGCCGTGCGCCGCGCCCGGGAGCAGGCTCCGGAGCTGCCGCTGGAGGTGGAATGCCGGTCGACGTCGGAGATCGATCAGGCGCTGGCGGCCGGGGCGCCGCGCCTGCTGCTGGACAACATGACCCCGGCCGAGCTCCGGGACGCGGTCGCCCACGTGGCCGGCCGGGCGGAGCTGGAGGCCAGCGGCGGGGTGACCCTGGAGACGCTCCGGGCAGTGGCCGAGTCCGGCGTAGACTTCGTGTCAATGGGCGCCATCACGCACAGCGCCCCCGCGCTTGACCTCTCCCTCCTGCTTGAGCCACTGCCATGAACCTGCCCATGCTCAGCACGGCTGACGCGCCGCTGCTGCTGGAGAACATCCCCGCCCTCCAGGAGGAGGTGCGGGAGCTGGCCGCCGCCCGCGGCGCCGTCATCCTCGCTCACAACTACCAGCTGCCCGAGATCCAGGACATCGCCGACTATGTGGGCGATTCGCTCGGGCTCTCCCAGCAAGCGGCGGCCGCCGCCGCCGACACCATCGCTTTCTGCGGCGTGCACTTCATGGCCGAAACCGCCTCGGTCCTGTGCCCGGACAAGACCGTGCTCATCCCGGACCCGGACGCCGGCTGCTCGCTAGCCGACTCCATCACGGCCGATCAGCTGCGGGACTGGAAGCGCCAGCACCCCGGGGCCGTCACGGTCATGTACGTCAACACCACCGCCGAGGTGAAGGCCGAGACCGACTATTGCTGCACGTCGGCCAACGCGGTGCAGGTGGTGGAGCACATCTACCGCCGGCACGGTGAGGACACCGAGATCCTGTTCGGCCCGGACATGTTCCTGGGCGCCTATGTGGAGAAGATGCTCGGCCGGCCCATGCACGTGTGGGACGGGGAGTGCCACGTCCATGCCGGGATCAAGCCCCAGGACATCGCGCGCGTCCGCCAGGCGCATCCCCGGGCCGATTTCCTCATCCACCCGGAGTGTGGCTGCTCGACGAGCGTCATGGAGTACGTGGCCGCGGGGGACGTCGCCGCCGACGGCGTGCGGATGCTCTCCACCGGCGGAATGCTGCGCTACGCCTCCGAGCTGACCCCCCGTCCGGACCAGGCCAGGACGGAGGCCATCGTCGCCACCGAGACCGGCATGCTCCACCCCCTGCGGGTGGCGGCCCCGGACGTCGACTTCATTGCGGCCAACGAGGCCGCCTCCTGCCGGTTCATGAAGATGATCACGCTGCCCAAGCTGCGCGACGCCCTGCGCGACGGCGTCCACGAGGTCAAGGTGCCGGCGACGATCGCCGACCGGGCCCGGATCCCGATCCAGCGCATGGTCGCCATCGGCGCCTAGGACAGCCGCTCGCCGTCGAACTGCGGCGGCGGCCCGTCGACCGGGCCGTGGTCCTCGTACAGGAGCAGGCCGCGCTCCACCACCGCTCGGACGGCGGGCGTCGTGGTGCGCCGCCGCTCAAACTCCTCCACGGTGTAGCAGTGCACATCGGCCGGGTCGCCCATCTCCATGCCATCCCAGAGCGACGTCGCCTGATAGACGCGCTCCAGCCACGGCATCCCGTCGAAGGCATGGGAGACGAGGATCACCACATACTCGGGCCCGCGCTCGCGCTGCGGCGGCGCGCCCCGGAGATCGTCCACCCGGGCCCCACCCAGCATCACCACCTGCAGCGGCCACCGGTCGCTGACGCGGCTCAGATAGCGGTGCACCTCCGACAGGTTGAGAGCGGTGGCGAGCTCCACAAGCCGCGATTGTCCTGGTTGGGCAGGACGGCCGTCAAACTCGCGGCCGGCACACGATCAATAACCGGCCACGGCGCCGATCATCCGGCTCTCCAGCACGTCGGCGGCACCGTTCCAGGGGCCGTCGACGAAGAAGCCAAAAGCCAGCATATGGTGGTTGCGCGCTCGGCAGTACCCGGCCAGATTCGTGACCCCGGTGAGCGTGCCGGTCTTGGCGATGCAGTTCCCGCTGGCCGGCGTCTTGACCCCGATGCCGATGACCGTCCCCTCCTTGCCCACGGTCGGCAGCGAGACCGACAGCAGGCGCCCCGCGCGGGTCCGGTAGAGCTCGCGCAGAAGGTCGACGATGTCCAGCGGTGAGGTCCGGTCGCTGCGCGACAGGCCGGACCCGTCGAGGATGCGGGGATGCAGCCCGTACCCGTCGGCGATCGTCCGGCTGATCACCCGGGCGCCGTCGGAGATGGTTCCGCCCGCGCCGAACAGGACCCCCAGCTGCTTGGTGAACAGCTCGGCGAACAGGTCGTCGGAAGGGACGTCCATGAGCCGCAGCATGACCGACATCGGCGGCGAGCTGACGATCGCCAGCAGGTGCGCATCGGCGGGCGCTGCGGCGCTGCCGGGCGCGGCCTGAGCCTGGATGCCGGCGCCCCGCAGGGTCAGGACAAACTGGTGGGCTGCGAACGTGGCCGGTGAATAGTGCTTGAGCGCCGTGCCGTGGTCGAAGGTGAGCGCGCTCAGCTGGCCGCCGAAGTCCGGGATGTCCTTGTCGTAGTCGGTGAGCAGCCCGCCGCGGCGGCGGTCAAACAGCGACTCGTCGGCATAGACCCGGCCGGTCACCCGGTGGATCCCGTGCGCTGCCAGCTGAGCCACCAGCTGGTTGGGGGTGGGCCCGTAGCCGTGGTTCCAGTACTGGTTGAACGACTGATCGCCGAACGTCGGGTCGCCCCCGCCGCGCAGGTACAGATCGCCGTGCCACACGCCGCGCCGCAGCGAGCCGGTGCCCAGAACCGTGGTGTGCAGACGGGTATCGGGTCCCAGCCTGTCCAGGATGGCGGCCGTGGTCCACAGCTTCTCCACCGAGGCCGGCGGACGCGGGACGGTGGGGCGCAGGGCAAACAGCTCGGTGCCGGCGTCCAGGTCGTAGACCAGCGCACCCGAGTCCGGACCGGCTGCCCGCAGGTCCTTGGTCATGGCCTGTTGGAGGTGGGCCTCGGCCTCGGTGACCGGGGGGCGCCGACCGGCGGTGGTCAGCGGCGGTGGGGTCCGGGGATGGTGCGCCGGGCGCGGTGGTGTCCGCGTGGTGGCCGTGCCGACCACGGGCGATCCGGCATCGAACTGGGCGTCATGCTGGGCGGTATGGCTGAGCGTGCCCAGCACCGCCAGCAGCACGACCGCCAGGATGACCAGCCCCACACCTGCGGCGACCGCCCGTCTCAGGCCTGCTCCAGCTCCTCCACGGTGTGCGGTCCGACGCAGGCCACCGCCAGCTCGTCAGGCACCCCGGCGGCGATCGCCCGGACCTCGTCGAAGCTGACCGCGTCCAGCAGCTCAATCGTCACGTCTGGGTTGGCGTCCTCGCCGAACACCACGGTCTGTTGAGCGGCATAGCGGGCCACCGCACCCGTGTTCTCAAAGGCCAGGGTCCGGGCGCCGGCGGCATACGCCTGCGCGCGCTTGACCTCGCTCTCGGTGGGGCCGTCCTCCCGCAGCTCGGTGACGATCTCCCGCATCCGCCGGTAGGCCTCGAGCATCTTGCCGGACTCCAGGCCGGCCGACAGCTGGAGCACCGGCACGTCGGCGTAGGCGTGGGGGAAGGCGCTGACCGAGTAGGCCAGGCCGCGCTGTTCCCGGATCTCGTCGAACAGCCGTGACCCCATCGACCCGCCGAGCAGCGTGGCGTAGACGACGAGCGCCGCGCGCTGCTGCGGGTTGGAGACATCGATCTGCGGCCGGTAGGACATGCGCAGGTGCGACTGGTTGGAGTCCCGCCCGCGGACGAGCGTGCGCGGCTCCAGCGGGGGAGCGGTGGCAAACGGCTCGGGATCCGGGCCGGCCTGGAAGCGCTCGAACAACTGCTCCAGGGTGCCGTCGCCGTTCAGAGACTCCAGGTTGCCGACGGCGAACGCCGCTCCCCGGGCCGGCGACCAGCGCCGTGAGCGGAAGGCGACGATGGCCTCCCGGGTGAACGTGTCCCGGATGTGCTCGGTGGTCCCGAGGACCGGACGGCCCAGGGGATGGTCGCCGAACACGGCCTCGTCGATGAGATGCTCGGCCACGGTCGACGGCTGGTCATCGGCACGGGCGATCTCCTGGACGACGACCCCCCGCTCCCGGTTGAGCTCATCGCCGTCGATCCGCGGGCGGGCCACGAAGTCGGTCAACAGATCGGCCGCCTCACCGCCTCGCTGCGCCCGGGCGGTGATGTGGAAGGCGACCAGATCATGGCTGGTGTAGGCATTGAGCACGGCCCCGATGCTCTCGGCTGCCTCATTGACGTCCCGGTACGTCGGGTACTTCTCACCGCCCTTGAAGACGAGATGCTCCAGAAAGTGGGCCATCCCGTTCTCCTCGGGGCGCTCGGTGCGCGCGCCGGCGTCGAAGGCGGCCAGCAGGGTGACGGCGCGGGTGCCCTCGATCGGAATCCGGTGCAGCCGGAGGCCGTTGTCCAGCTCGGAGATGCTGATGTTCGCCATGCCCGGTCAACGGTAGCGCTCACGGGTGATGGCAGGCCGGGCCGTCGGCGCCGGCGGGCAAACCCCTGCAAATCATGTTGCAAGCCGGTCCGGGGCGGGACAACCAGGCAGGCGGCTCGCTACGCTGCGGCGCACCCTATGGCTACATCATCGAACATCACGCGTTCCCGCCGGCGAGCCCTCACGGCTCCCACCGAGGGGCCGCGCACCACGACGCGGCCGGCGGGGGGCGCACGTCAGGTCATCGAGTTCCGGGGGGTCTCCAAGCTCTACGGCGGAGATGTCGGCCTGGAACAGGCCACGTTCTCGATCCAGCGGGGCGAGTTCGTCTTCCTGGTCGGCTCCACCGGCTCTGGCAAGTCGACGGTCATGCGCCTGCTGATCAAGGAGCTGGAGCCGACGAGCGGGATCATCCGGGTCGCCGGCCACTCGCTGAACGAGATCACTCGCAAACGGGTGCCGTACTTCCGGCGCAACATCGGGGTCGTCTTCCAGGACTTCAAGCTACTGCCGCACCGGACGGTGTATGACAACGTTGCCTACGCCCTCCAGGTGACCGGCGGCACCCGCAAGGAGATCCGGGCCAAGGTGCCAGACATCCTGCGCCTCACCGGGCTCTCCACCAAGCTCCACAACTACCCGGACCAGCTGTCCGGCGGGGAGCAGCAGCGGGTCTCCATCGCGCGGGCGTTCGTCAATCATCCGCCGCTCCTGCTCGCCGATGAGCCGACCGGGAACCTTGACCCGGAGACCAGCATCGACATCATGCGGCTCCTGTACCGGATCAACCGCACCGGGACCACGGTGCTGGTGGCCACGCATGACCAGGCGATGGTGGACAAGATGCGCCGCCGCGTGCTGGAGCTCAACCACGGCCGGATCGTCCGTGACGAGGCGGCCGGGCTCTATACGCGTGACGAGTCGACCCGGGATCTCGCCCGGCGACTGCGCGCTCCCTCCAGCCGGCCCCCGGGGCTGTAGCCGATGCGCATCGGGTTCTTCCTGCGCGAGGCGATGCGCGCCATGCGTCGCAGCGCCGCGCCCAGCTTCGCCGCCCTGGCCACGGTGTTGGTGACGCTGCTGGTGCTGGGCGTGTTCATCCCGATCGTCCAGGCGACCAACGGGGCGGCGGACACCGTCCGCAGCCGCGTCGAGGTCGACGTCTACATGAAGACGAACGCCACCGTCGCTGACGAGGCCCGGGTCCGCAGCGAGCTGCAGTCCACGCCGCACGTCCGCTCGCTCCAGTTCGTCCCCAAGGCCCAGGCCTACGCGCAGCAGGCCAAGATCGATCCGCAGGCCTATCAGCTGCTCGGCACCAACCCGCTGCCGGACACCTTCCACGTCATCCCGGACAACCCGGCCAACGTGCTCACCGTCCAGCACTCCCTGACCACCGGCGGTAGCCAGGGCGGGATGGTCGACGCATCCATCCAGAGCGTCTCCAACAAGCGCACCGACACCAAGAAGATCCTGGAGGTCACCAACCTGGTCACCATCACCGCGGCCGTGCTGACGGTGTTGCTGACGATAGCCTCGGTGCTGCTGATCGCCAACACCATCCGCCTGTCTCTGTACGCCCGCCGTCGCGAGGTGGAGGTGATGAAGCTGGTGGGGGCCACCGACTGGTTCATCCGGTGGCCGTTTGTGATTGAGGGCATCATCGTCGGGGCCATCGGAGCGCTGCTGGCGATTGCGGTGCTCGGCCTCACCAAGGTGGTGGTGCTGGATCCCCTGGCCAGCAACTGGGCTCTGGTGGCCGCGCCGCGGACGATCCCGTTCATAGCCCTGGTGGCGGTGCTGGTGGGGGCGGGTGTGGTGGTCTCGGCGCTCGGCTCCGGGCTGTCGCTGCGCCGCTTCCTGAGGGTGTAACCGGGTGGGCGGCCGGCCCCTCCGAGGGAAGGCCGCCAGCTACCCTGAAAAGCCCCATGTATGCAAGGCGCAAGCGCTCGCGGTGGTTTCTCTGGGTCCCGGTGGTGGTCGCCGTGCTGCTGGTGGGGATGTTCCTGGGCGGCCATGCCAGCTGGCTGCCTGGCCCGGTGCGCAGCGTGTTCGTCTCCCAGAGCAGCAACGACAAGCTCATCAACCAGGTGCTGGGCCTGATCCAGAACGACTACTACCGCAAGGTCAACCGCTCAGACCTGGTCAACAAGGGTCTGGCCGCGGTGGTGGCCAGCCTCGACGATCCCTACTCGCACTACTACAACCCGTCCGACTACACCACCTTTCAGAACGAGGACACCAACCCGCATCTCAGCGGCATCGGGATTGACATCGGCCCGGATCCGCGGGGCCTGCGGGTCGTCGATGTGTTCCCGGCCTCGCCCGCGGCGAAGGCCGGCATCGCCCCCGGGGACGTGATCACGGCAGTGGGCAACACGTCGCTGGCCAACCGCTCGCAGAGCTTCTCCGCCTCGCTGATCAAGGGCAAGGCGGGGACGAGGGTCCTGCTCACCGTCCAGCGGGGCAGCCGGACGATGCGGGTCCCGGTGGTGCGGGCCAACATCGTGGTGCCGGTGGCCTCCAGCCGAATGCTCACCTACGGCGGTAAGCGGCTCGGGTACGTGCAGCTGACCAGCTTCGCCGTCGGATCCGGGGACGAGGTGCGACAGCAAGTGCGCAAGGTGCTCAAGCAAGGAGCGCGCGGCGTCATTCTGGATCTCCGGGACAACGGCGGGGGCCTGGTGAACGAGGCCGTCAACGTGGCCAGCACTTTCATCTCCAACGGAACGATCCTGTCCACCGACGGACGAGCGCAGCCCCGGCAGGTGTACATGGCCAAGGGCGACGCCATCGCCCCCACCATCCCCATGGTGGTTCTGGTCGACCAGAACACCGCGTCCGCGGCCGAGATCGTCACCGGCGCGCTCAAGGACCGCGGCCGGGCCAAGGTGGTCGGCACCCACACGTACGGCAAGGGCGTCTTCCAGGAGATCCAGCCCCTGTCCAACGGCGGCGCGCTTGACTTCACCGTCGGCGAGTACTTCACCCCCAACGGCCAGAACCTGGGCGGCGGGGGAGTGCGCCGGGGCCCCGGGATCCAGCCCAACATCTACGCCGCCACCCCCGCCAGCACACGGCCCGGGCACGATCCGGCGCTCACGGTGGCCGCGCGCACCGTCGCCGGCGAGATCCAGTGACGGCGCTCGCGGCCGAGACCCGGCCGTCCGCCCGGGTCGCGGTGCTCGCCCGCCGGGGAAAGTTCCTGGTGGCCGAGCCGTTCTTCGGCCCGGGGCCCCGGGTGGTGGTGAGCCGGGACCGCCGGGCCGACGTCGGCGACCTGGTGCTGCTCGGTCAGGCCCGCGGGGGCCGGCGGGGTGGCGGCCGGCGGATGACGATTGAGCGGCGGTTGGGGCGGCCGGATGTGGCCCGGGACGTCATTGAGGCGCTGATGCTCGACCGGGGCCTCCGGCGCCGGTTCGATCCGGCCGTGGAGCATGACGCCCGCGGGGCCGCCGAGCGCGACGACGATTTCTCCGGGCGGCGGGACCTGCGCGACCTGCCCACGTTCACCATCGACCCGGTCACCGCCCGGGATTTCGACGATGCCGTCTCCGCCGAGGCGCTCGATGACGGGCGGTGGCGGGTGTGGGTGCATATCGCCGACGTCTCGGCCTTTGTGGGGCCTCGCTCGTCCGTCGACCGGGAGGCCTACCGGCGCTCCACCAGCGTGTATGTCCCGGGGGCGGTGGAGCCGATGCTGCCCCAGGCGCTGTCCAACCAGGCCTGCTCGCTGGTGCCGGGCGCCCCGCGGTCAACGGTGACCGTGGAGATGACCGTGGGGGAGGGCGGGGTGAGCTCCGCCTCCTTCTACCGTTCGGTGATCCGCTCCGACGAGCGGCTTGACTACGACCGTGTCGACCGGATCTTTGCCGGTGCTGAGGCGGCCGCCGATCCCTGGGGCGGGCCGCTCGCGGCCGCCCGGGCGGCGGCAGCGGCGCTGGGGGCTCTGCGGGAAGGCCACGGTACCGGCGGACGGGGCCGCGCCCGTGGGGGGCGCACCGCGGTGGTGTTGGAGTCAGCCGAACCAGAGTTCAGGTTCGACCGGTCCGGTCACGTGGTGGGCTCGGAGCTGTCGGTCCAGACCGAGTCCCACCGGCTGATTGAGCACCTGATGATCGCCGCCAACGAGGCGGTGGCGCGCTTCCTCGGCGACCGGAAGATTCCCACGCTGTACCGCGTGCACGAGCCGCCGGACGGGACCGCCGTGGACCGGCTGGTCGACCAGCTGGCCTCCCTGGGCGTGCCCACCCCGCCGGTGCCTGACGGCCCCATGACCCCGCAGCAGGCCGGGGAGGTGGCGGCCGAGGCCTCGGTGCTGGTCTCCGAGTGGGTGGCGCGGACCGGGCACGGGGCCCGGGCACTCAACAGCCTCGTCCTGCGCTCGCTCAAGCAGGCCTACTACGACCACCGCAACCGCGGCCATGCCGGGCTGGCCTCCCCCGCCTACTGTCACTTCACCTCGCCGATCCGCCGCTATCCGGACCTCATCTGCCACCGGGCGCTGCTGTCCGCCATCGCCGGGCAACCGGTGCCGGACGCCACCTTTGTCACCAACGCCGGCCCCTGGACCTCCGGCCGCGAGCGGGAGGCGATGACGATTGAGCGTGACGCCGACGATGTGGTCAGCTGCTTCTTGCTGGAGCGGGACCTGTTCGCCCTGGGCGAGCGGCCGCCGGAGTTCCCGGGGGAGATAGTGGGGCTGATCGGCGCCGGAGCGTTTGTGGCCTTCGGCGATGGACTGCAGTACGAGGGGATGCTGCCCGTCCGGCGGATGCGCGGTGACTGGTGGGAGCTCAACGAGGAGGCCACCATGCTGATCGGCACCCGCAGCGGCGCCGCCCTGCGCCTGGGGGATGAGGTGCGGGTCCGGATCGGCTCCATCGACGCTCCGCGAGGTAGGGTGGACCTGCTGCCCGCCGAGACGGCGGACGATTAGGCGACCGATGGCCAAAGGCAAGAAACGCAAAGCAGCTCCCGGCGACGTGGCCACCAACCGGCAGGCCTCCTACCGATACAACCTGCTGGAGAGGCTGGAGGCGGGCCTGGTGCTGACCGGTACCGAGGTGAAGTCCCTGCGGGAGGGCAAGGCCCAACTCAAGGACGCCTATGCCGGCATCCGCGACGGCGAGGTCTGGCTCTACGGGGTCTATATCCCGCCCTACGGCGCGGCTTCGCGGGATAACCATGATCCCGAGCGGCCCCGCAAGCTGCTCCTGCACCGGTCCGAGATTGAGCGCCTGCAGGGCCGCATCCAGGAGCGCGGGCTCACCCTGGTTCCCACCCGCATGTACTTCTCCGACCCCGGATCCCGGGCCAAGGTGGAGGTGGCGCTGGCCAAGGGCAAGGACCTCTACGACAAGCGCCAGTCGATCCGCACGCGGGACATGGCGCGCGAGGTCCAGCGGGAGCTGCGCGAAGTGGGTCGCTGATCCGGCTGGGCGCTCTCGGCCACCTGGCCAGAGCGTGCTTCCCGTTCCGGACTCCTGGGTAGACCCGCCCTATGACCATTGGCACAAGCATCGCGTTGATCGCCGCCGGAGCCATCCTGAAGTGGGCGGTCACCGCCCATGTCAGCGGGTTCAACATCCAGACGGCCGGAACCGTCCTGTTCGTGCTGGGCATCGTGGGGCTGCTCCTCTCGTTGATCTACACGTTCGGCTGGGCCCGTCGGTCGACGGCCACGACCACCGCCTACGTCCCGCGCGACGAGCAGGAGACGCGCCGGTACTAGAGGCCGGCGGCGGCGCCGGCGGGCCGCCGCGCACGCCGGCGAGCTGACCCGCGCCGCCCCGGCACGACCCGGGTCGACCGGGAGGCGTGAGTACGGCTGCTCAGCCGAGCGTGCGCTGCAGTTGGGTGACGTCCATGCCGATCACCAGCAGCGCCACCAGCCCGAGGTAGACCGCGCCCACCAGGAGCCGGTGGCGCGGGCTGACCGTGTAGTACGCATCCTGCTGCGGGCCGCCGCGGCGTCGCTGCTGCCAGCGCCGGTACGTCTCATAGGCCGCAAACACGGCGATGATCAGGATGATGGGGTTGGGGAACACGAACGCCAGCACCACGATGCCGGCGAACCCGGCGAACCACATCCAGGGCGACATCGCCGCCATCGCCCGGCCGCCGTCCAGCGGCACCACCGGCAGCAAGTTGAACAAATTGAGAAACAGCCCGGTGTAGGCGAGCGCTCGCCAGTAGTCGTGGCCGGTGACGAGCCAGACCCCGGCGCACACCAGCGCGCCGACGGTGCCCAGGATTGGCCCAGCCAGGCCCACCCGGGCCTCGGCCAGGGCGTTGTCGCCCAGCGAGCGGGCGCTGATCACGGCGCCCATGAACGGGATGAACATGGGGGCGCTGGCCCGGATGCCCTCCCGCCGCAGTGCAATCACGTGCCCCATCTCATGCACAAGGAGCAGGACAACGAACCCGGCGCCAAAGGCAAAGCCCCAGATGGAGCCGTAGGCAGCCACCGACACGGCCATGGTGGCGGCGGTGGCCAGCAGCTTGACCTTCGGCAGGAACAGGATGATCGCCTTGAGCTTGGTGAGGAAGGCGATGATGGCCGCGCCCAGCGGGGCGATCCGGCGCCGAAAGAACGACTGCCCCTGCCGCTGGGGTGGGGACGCCGGCAGCAGGGGTTCGGCTGGGCCGGGGACCGGCTCTGGAAGGGGGCGGGCGGAGGGGGTACCGTAATCCATGGTTGCTCTGCCACTGATTGTGGCAGCGCGCGGCCTCGGCTTATCAAGGTCTTACGTGGCGGTCCGCGCCCCGGGCCCCACGCCCGGTCTGAGCTCCCGCGTGGCACCTATAATGAAGTCCAGACATACCCCCAGGGGACGACAGGCTTCGACGTGGTCGGCTCGTGGGGGTGGTTGCGAGTCGAGGTCCCGGGCGGCCTCGTAAAACACCCGGGAAAACCATAAGTGCGGACTCACACGAGTACGCGCTCGCCGCTTAGTCATTAGCTACTAAGCCGTGAGCTCTCGGCCTCTCGCTCGCCTGCGGCGAGAGTGCCGGGATCAACCAGCAGGCTCGCTCGGTGAGGTCCGCTTCAGCCGATCCGGGGACATCTCATGAAGCTGGTCCTCCACAACCCCGCCGGCGAGGCGAGTGGGGGACGAGATCAGAGCGCCGGCTACGCTCGTAGACGCCACCTTTCACGCGATCGCGGACGCGGGTTCAATTCCCGCCGTCTCCACCTTAGAACCGCCCTCCGGATTCGGGGGGCGGTTCGTCTATGAAGGGCAGGCGCGGCACTGATGCGCGGCCGAGCTGGATGCGACGGACGAGAGTTCTTGCCTGACCCATTGACAGGCTAACGCTGTTAGCCTAGTCTGGCTAACAGCATTAGCCGACGATCGAAAGGGCTCCACATGTCCGATATCACGCACACCGCTGGGCTCCCGCACCTGCGCCTGAACCGCACGCTGTGGCTCGGCCTCGGTATCGCCGGCGCGGTGGTGGCCGCGCTGGTCGTCTCGCCGTGGCTGCTGGCAGCCTGGATCGTCCCCGATGTCAGTGTGCTGGCCGGCGGCTTTCGGATCGTGGACGAGGAGGGGCGGATGCGCCCGGCGGCGATCCGGGGCTATAACGCGGCCCATGCGCTGGTCGGACCGGCCGTGCTGGCTCTGGCTTCGATCGCGCTTGGTCACATCGCCATCGCTGCCGCGGCGCTGTGGCTGTCCCACATCGCGCTCGATCGGGCGCTTGGCTATTGGCCGCGCGAAGCTCATGGGGAGATTCGGCGTGGCTGAGGATCGCCGCCGTGAGGCGGTCCGCGCGGCGCGCCGGTTGCTGGAGGCCGAGGGCGAGGAAGCGCTCTCAATGCGGCGGATCGCCGCAGAGCTCGGGATCCGAGCCCCGTCGCTGTACAAGCACTTTGCCGACAAGGCAGCGCTCGAGACGGCGCTGATCGCCGACGGGCTCCACAGCCTCTCCCAGACGCTTGACGCCGGTGGCCGCGATCTGGCGGGGATCGCCGCGTCGTATCGCGAGTTTGCTCTCACGCACCCCCACCTCTACTCGCTGATGACCGAACGGCCCTTACCACGCACCGGGCTACCCGCCGGCCTGGAGGACCAGGCGGCGTCCCCGTTGCACGGGGTCCTGCCCGACCAGCACCAGGCCCGGGCGGCATGGGCGGCCGCCCATGGCCTGGCGATCCTGGAGATCCACGGACGGTTTCCGCCCGGAGCTGACCTCCACGCCGCCTGGGACGCGCTCGTCGCCGCCTTTGACCCCGAGAAGTGAGGCGGGGCCGCGGGGCCGCCGGCGCGCGCCCCGTCGTTCGGTGCGGCTACGTGGCCTGAGGCAGCTCCTGGGCGACCTCGCCAAACAACGCCATCTGCCGGCCAAGTGCCTCGCCGCTGTACGCGCTCACCAAACCGAGGTTGTCGACCACCGAGCCCGCCCGGCCCAGCAGCCGGTGAAACTCCGGGCTGGCCCTGACGGAGTCAAGCGCCGCCTGTTCGCCGTGAATCATGAAGAAGCCGGCGAGATCGCCGCCGTGCGGATCCA
Organism: uncultured Solirubrobacteraceae bacterium; assembly: GCA_963753235.1. Classification (GTDB taxonomy): domain Bacteria; phylum Actinomycetota; class Thermoleophilia; order Solirubrobacterales; family Solirubrobacteraceae; genus Palsa-465. The sequence goes on from CAVWBJ010000006.1 coordinate 575,630, forward strand.
GCAGGAACGCGTCGAACCGCTCGATCTGACCCCCCTCCTGGAGCTTCCCGTAGTAGCCGACCGCCTCCTGGAAGACCTCGAGCGCACGCTGTTCGCGCCCGCGTACCACCGCACCCCAACCAAGGAACAGTGCCTCTCCAGCCATCGTCACACCCCCGGACGTTGATAGGTAGAGCAACGCTACCGCTTCAGAAAGCTCCGATTCGAAATTCTTTGGCATCGGGAAGCTGTGCTTTCTTCGGCTCCGTCGTGGTCGACCCTCGCAGGGCCTCAAGACAAGCGAGCGTGGGGATGGTCGTCGATCCGCGGCGTCGGTCAGGCGTCGACGAGGTGCGGTCCCCGTACGCCGGACGACCGTGGGGGTTCGGGCCATCCACCTTCCTCGGACGCTCCCTGTTGACTGACAGCTTCGGCCCTTCGGCTTCATCGTCGGCTTCATCGTTTGCTCCAGCACGCCAGCCAGCATCGGATGCCCGCCGTCAGACGTCTCGGATGGCACGACCTGGTGGCGGCGCAGAAACGAGGCGACCGATGAATCGGCGGGCCCGCGAGGGTCTAAGCCCCCTATGACCAATACGATCCCACTGATCACCGGTGTGGACTTCGTCTGCATCCCGGCGCAGGACTTCGACGCGATGACCGCCTTTTACGGGGAGACGCTCGGCCTACCGTTTGTCAAGCGCTACGGGAGCCGGCGCGGCGCCGAGTATCAGGCCGGCAACCTCACCCTGGCCATCATGTGCAGCGAGGACTTCGGCGGCACGTTCTCCCGCAACGCGATGCCGATCGCTCTCCAGGTGGCCGACGTGGCGGTCGCGCGGGAGCGGCTTGAGGCACAGGGCGTCCGTTTTGTCAGCGACACGTTTGACTCCGGCGTCTGCTGGCAGGCGATCTGCCTGGACCCTGACGGCAACCCGCTGTCATTGCACCACCGCTATGCCCCGGCGAGCGAACCCTGATCCCAGCCACGGCCGCAGCCTCTGGCTCAGCCAGCGTGAGTCGAGACGAGTCTCTACGCCCGCCTACTTCATCGTCGAGACCGACATCCGTGATCCCGAGCAGTACGAGCTCACCTTCACGCTCAGACTGAGCGCAGCGCCTCGGTCGGGCTGAGGCGCGCGGCTTTGAATGGCCGGGTAGAGCCCGGCGACGGTGCCGATCAAGAAGCCGGCTGCTGGGGCGGCGATCAGCCCGTACACGGGTACGACGAACGGCTCGTGCTTGGCCTGCGAGTAGACCCAGGTCGCGCCCACGCCGAGGCTCAGGCCGGCGATCCCGCCGAGCACGGCGAGCAGTGCGGATTCGGCCACAAACTGGGTCGCGATGTGACGGCGCGTCGCGCCCAGGGCCCGGCGCAGGCCGATCTCGCCGCGGCGCTCGAGAACGCTGATGACCATGACGTTGGCGATGCCGATCGCACCGACCAGGAGCGCGACGGCGCCGAGGCCGACGAGCAGGGCGGTGAACTGTCCCTTGGCGGCCGCGCGGGCTTGGAGCGCGTCGGAGGGGCGGCTGACCTGGCCGCCCGAGGGGTCTTGCGCGTCGGCGGTGGGCGCGAGCAGATCGTCGACGCCGACGACGTGGTTCTGTTTGGCGCGGACGTAGATCTTGCTGGGGTTGGGCTGCAGCCGGAACCGGCGCTCGGCGACGGGCAGACTGATGAACACCTCGTCATCAAGGGAGGTGTCGAGCGTTGAGGAGCTCATGATCCCGATCACGTTGAACCACGTGTTGCCCAGATACACCAGGACGCCCCCGCCGACCTGCGTGATCTGCAGCACGTCAGCGGCCTGATAGCCGAGCACGGCCTCCGGGTAAGCGATCCGCGACCGCAGCCAGGAAGTGCCCGGAGAGCATGTGCGCTCCATCACCTGCGGGAGACTGTCGCCGGCGGCGGCGTCCGACCGTTACGCCGTCGGCTCACGTGGACGACTGCCGGCGTTCGGTAGATCTCGCGCGCCCGCTGGGCGGGTTGCCTCCGGCGCTCTGAGAGATGGAGGAGGTCGACGGCGACCAGGACGAGGAGTGCGACGGCGGGCCAGAGCCCCAAGACGAGCAAGGGGTGTCCCAGGTCCTGGCCGTGGAAGTAGACGACGTCACGGACGCCGCGGACGATCGCATTGTTCGGAAGCCACGGCGCCACCTGGCGGAACCCGTCCGGTAGAAAGCTGACCGGCACAGACCCGCCGGAGATGGCGTTGCCGATGAAGATGAACGCGATGGCGGCCAGGGCGGTGCCGGGAAGGCCGATCAGGGCCTGCAGGGCGACGACGAACAGAACCAGGGAGAGTGCGCCAAGGAAGCCGATGGCGAGCAGCGCCCCGCCGGCGCCGGTGAGCGCGCCGAGGATGGTGTCCATGGCCAGGACTCCTGCGGCGGCGGCGAGCAACGCAAACAGGACGCCGGCGCCGACGCGCCACCACAGGCGCAGGCGCATCCCAAACAGGAACAGGCCGACGCTGCCGATGACGCTGGGGATGAGCAGACCGAGGCCGAGGACGAAGGTGGACAGGCCGGAACGGTCGCCGCGCGGAAGGGGGACGACGTCCAGTGAGGTGACCGGACGGTGCATTGCCCGGGAGGCCGCGGTGAACGCTGCCGTGACCGCTTGCTGCAGCACGCCACCTTCTGCGCCCGCGGTCACGATGGTCACGGCGCCCCGCGCAGGCACGAGGAGCGCGCCGGCGCTCGACTGCGAGCGCACGCTGTGCTCAGCGGCCCCGGCGTCGGGGACAGCCAGGACAGCAAAGCTGCCGGGGTCGGAGCCGTGCAGGCCGGCTGCCACCTCGGCCCGGACCGCGCGCGGGGCCGCGACGGCGACAGGCACGGCGTGGGGCCTGGGGTCGTGGTCGGCATAGCCGAATGACAGGGTGATGCCCAGTCCGAGCACGGCGGCGAAGACCGCGATGGCGAACAGTCGCCGCGGGCTGGAGCCGGCGGGTTGATTCTGGCCGAGGGCGGACGGGCTGGTGGCGGCGGGGGCGCGGGTACGGCTGAATTCATCGGCGAACAGAGGAGTCGGTTTCTCTATTTGTTGACTATACACGTTGAGAAAACGTGCGTCAAACTATCGCCATGAGTAATTCGCCTCCCACGTCACCGGGTCCCGGCGCGCGCCGCCGCGGCGGCCGGCGGCCCGGCACCAGCGCCTCGCGTCAGAAGATCCTGGAGGTGGCTCGGCGCGCGTTCCCCGCCAACGGCTATGCCGAGACCTCGCTGCGTGGGGTCGCGCGTGACGCCGGCGTGGACCCCTCGCTGATCGTTCAGTTCTTCGGCTCCAAGGCGGGTCTGTTTGCCGCCGTGGTGGAGTGGCCATTTGACGCCAGTCAGATCGGCACCCAGATCCAGGCGGTGCCGGCCGCGGACGTCGGCGCCTACGCGGCCCGGCGTTTCATCGGTCACTGGGACCGCGACGAGCACCGCAACCCGATCCTCTCCCTGATCCATGCGGCGCTCGCGGACCCCGCTGCGGCTGCGATGTTCCGGGAGTTCATCACGGTCAATCTCACCCTGCCGGTGGTGCAGCGCGTCGGCGCCGACCGACCGGAGTTCCGCGCCGCGCTGCTGGCGTCGCAACTGATCGGGTTCGGCCTGGCTCGGTATGCGCTCGCCTTCGACGCTCTCAGCTCGGCCTCGACCGAGGAGCTGGTGGCCGCCCTGGGGGCGACCCTGCAGCACACCTGCACCAGCCCACTGGATGTCGGACGGGATGCCCCGGCCGGCCAAACCGGGGGCGGAGCGGACGCCGACGGGCTATGACCTGCCGTGGCTGGAGGGCCGCCCCCGGCGGGGGATGGGCCCTGCGTCCCTGGGCATTCGACCGGCGTCGTCGAGGGCGCGGCGCAGCAGCAGTTCGATCTGGGCGTTGAGGCTGCGCAGCTCGTCCGCGGCCCACCGGGCGAGCGCGTCGTGGACGGCGGGGTCGAGGCGTAACGGGACCTGCTTGCGCTCCCGGCTCACGTATAGAGCGTTCCGGTGTTGACGATGGGGGAGGGTGGCTGGTCGCCGCACAGCACCACCATCAGGTTGCTGACCATCGCCGCCTTGCGCTCCTCGTCGAGCTCCACGATTCCGCGCTCATCCAGCCGGGACAGCGCCATGTCGACCATGCCCACGGCCCCCTCCACGATCCGTGACCGCGCGGCCACGACCGCGTTGGCCTGTTGTCGGCGAAGCATGGCCTGGGCGATCTCCGCGGCGTAGGCCAGGTGGCTGATGCGAACCTCGACGATCTCCACTCCTGCGATCGCCATCCGCTCGGCCATTTCCTGAGCCAGCTCACCGGCGACCAGATCGGTTGATCCGCGCAACGAGGTGCCATCCTCGTCGCTGTCGTCATACGGACGGGTGGTGGCCACATGCCGGAGCGCCGACTCGGCCTGCACCTCCACGAAGTTGACGTAGTCATCCACGGCGTACACCGCCTGGGCGGTGTCGGCGACCTGCCAAACCACGATTGCGGCGATCTCCACCGGATTGCCCTCAGCGTCGTTGACCTTCAGCCGGTTGGTCTCGAAGTTGCGCACCCGAATGCTCAGATTCCGGCGGTCAGCCAGGGGCACGATCCACCACAGGCCGGGGCGGCGGATGGTGCCGGCGTAGGTTCCGAAGAACCGCACCACCTTGGTGTGGCCGGGTTGGACGATCACCAGCGAGCTGGCCACGATGGCGGCCACGACGATCGGTGCCGCCACGAGCCCCGGGGCCGAGCCGGCAGCCAGTGGAAAGCAGGCGCCGATACAGATCGCTATGACCAGGACCCCCGCCCAGCCGCTGATCGCCCAGGCCGCCTGCTCGTGGATCTCCACTCGGCCTCCGGCGTGACCGACCGGGGTTGCCTCCGGGGCAGGATGGGACGGGTCGGATGTGCTCATGGGCCCTCCAGTGCGAGCCGCACCACAGAAATTGATTTCTATATGATATCACTTTTCTGCGATCAGCGCAAGGCAATGTGAATGGATCCAAGCTCTGCTTTTCTCCGTATCGGACATGACTGAGCCAGCGCACCGACCGCCGCCCAGACCCAGGCGGCGCCTCCTGCGGGAGATCCTGGGGTTCCTGACCAGTCTCGGCCGGTCGTGCACGTGCGGGATGCCAGACAAGATCGGACCCTGTCCGCGGCACGGCAAGCTCAACTGACGCCCGCCGCGGGGCGCGGCAGACGCTGAGGTCAGGCTCCGCCGAAACCGGTGCAACGTTCTCACGTTTTTCAGACGCTCGCTTGACGCTGATCTCACAGCCACCGCTGAGGCTGTTGGCGTTCACCGATCCCGATGGAGCCCGCATGCCCTCGGTCTCAGCCGATCCGACGTCCGTACGAGCCGCCCGCCGCGCCCGCACCCGCCGCATCCGCGTGCGGACGGCGATCACGGCGTTTCTGCTGTTCCAGGTCCAGCGGCTGGGGATCTGCTTTGAGTTGGTGACCGGGCACGATCCGGCGCTGGGCGCGGCCAAGACCAGGCCCGTCGCAACGACGGCCACCGTCACCGAATCAGCGGCGCAGCGACGGGCAGCCGCGAGTGCCCGGGCCCAGGCGCATAGGCTCGCCCAGCGTCACCGGACCGCGGTGAAGGCCCGCCATGTCCGAACGCGGCGGGCGGCGGCCGCGGCCACCGCAGGTGTGGCCACCACGCCCACCAGTACCACCGCTACCGCAGCCGCTGCCTCGGCCAGCACTACCACTGCCACCGCCACGGCTCCGGCTTCGGCAAGCACGACGACCAGCGCCGCTCCCACCACCAGCGCGGCCACCAGCACGGCCGGCTCGGCGGCCGGCTCGCCCAGCCCGGTGAGTTCCGGACAGTCATGATTCGTGTCCGTGTCGCAGCTTGGTGGCATCGGCCGGCCGGGTCTCCGCGTCCTGTTTGTGGGCATCAATCCGTCGCTGCGCTCCGCCGAGGTCGGCCATCACTTCGCCCGGCCCGGCAACCGCTTCTGGCCGACGTTGCACGCGTCTGGGTTCACGCCGCGGCGGCTGGCGCCGGAGGAGGATCGATTGCTGCCATCGTTCGGCCTGGGCGTGACCAACATCGCCTGGCGTCCCACCCGCGCGGCGGCCGAGCTGACCCTGGGTGAGTTGCGCCAGGGGGCGGCCGCGCTGCGGGGCACCGTTCGCGCCTGGACGCCGCGGCTGGTGGCGATGGTGGGGGTCGTCGCCTACCGGAATGCGTTTGCGCGGCCCCACGCCACCATGGGACTTCAGGAGAGGCCGCTGGAAGGCCGGCCGCTCTGGGTTCTTCCCAACCCCAGTGGCCTCAACGCCCACTACAAGCCGGCCGACTTCGCTCGGCTGTACGCGGCGGCCCGCCGGTACGCCGCCGACCTGGAGGACGATGCCGCCGGCTAAGCGGCCGGAACCTCGGCCAGTTCGGCGCCGACCTCCAGCTCCAGCGGGCGGTGGAGCAGCCCGGTAGATCGGTCAGGCAGGGGCGGCGGCGTGCCGTCCGTCTGGCGGGGGCGGACCCGAGGGGCCTCAGGACCGGCCCTCAGCCGAAATGGCGGCGCAAGTCCCGGACTACGGCCTGAGGCGTCTCGGTGAGCTGGCGCCACGTGTAGCGCAGGACGATGAAGCCGGCGGCCCGCAGGGCGAGATCGTGCTGATGGTCGCGCTCCAGCTGGGCGGCGGTGCGGTGGGCCCGGTAGCCGTCGACCTCCACCACGAGCCGGTGCTCCGGCCAGTGGGCGTCGACGAGCCAGCCGTCGACGTAGACGTTGCACTGCGGGATCGGCAGCCGGTGGCGTTCGCAGAGCCCGAGGAGCAGACGCTCCACCTGGCTGCGGGTGTGGGCCAGCTGGGGGAGGTGGATGCGGAGTGCCTGGCGGATGGCAGCGCTGCCCGCGATCCCGCGCCCGGTGAGGTTCTGCAGCGCCTGGACGTCCAGGCAGCCGGCGTAATCGGCTGAGGCCAGCGCCAGTCGGAGGAGGTCCGGGCGGTCGGAGCCGGCGAAATCAAGGAGGGCCTGGGCGACGGTGGTCACCGGAAGCCCGTTGTGCATGACGCGCTCCAGCGTGCGGCGCGGGTGGACGACGATGTTGCCGACCGACTGGACCTCCCGCGGGGTGCTGACGTGCATGCTGTCCGGTGGGGAACGGAGGAGGCCGAGCCACCAGATGGCGGTGGCGTGGCTGAGCAGGGCGTTCGGGCCCGCGTACAGCACGGCAGCAGCGAGGTCGGCCTCGGTCGATCTGCCCGGGTGGCCGACCGCGTACACGCGCGGCAGCAGCTGGTGCAGGTAGCCGTCGTCGCGCCAGCGCCGGATGGTGTCCTTGCCAACGTCCGCGCGGAGAAGTTGGTCATACCGGACGCGGCCGAACTGGGTCGCGGCCAGCGCCGCGACGTGAACTTTCCGGTTTGAGTCGCACCTGGTGCGAGTGAATCCGCATTCATCGCCGGCGGCGGTGGTGGCCGGCGTGGTGGCGGGCGGCGTGGTGGCCGGCGTGGTGGCCGGCGTGGTGGCCGGGGCGCCGGCCGGGGTGGCGCGGGAGCGGGGCGCGGCCGAGCTGCGGGCGAGGTCGGACATCGGAGCCACAGAGGATCGACCCGGACGGTGTGACGGAACAAGACGCCAGCGCAAACGGTTTTGTGCCAATCCGGCCGCTGGGTCCTCCGATCGGTGGACGCCGGCTTCCCCCGCCACACCCGCCGCATGGACGACTGACGGCAGGGGCGATCCGCGGGACGCTTCCACCCGTCAACGCAGACCAGCCACCAACACCAAACACCAACACCAACCCCACACCGAAAGGACACCGCAATGCGCCTCTTCAAGAACATCGACTGGTACGCCGTCAGCGCCGCCTGGGGAGCCATCTCGCCCACCGGCGGGGTCTTCTACTCGCCGGACGGAGCCGTCTACGGGCCGGACGGCCGCATGCTCCAGGCGCCGCACACACCGAGCGCGCCGCTTCGGACGCACCGCCCCGCCGTCGCCCGGTGACGCAACCGGAGCCGTATCATGGCCTGCCGGGAGCCGGTCGGGGCAAGACAACACCGACGGCATCGACGACGGAGGGGCAGGTCAGCATGCCGGAGCCGAGGGTCAGGGTCGTGGTGGTGGACGATCACCCGTTCTACCGGGATGGGGTCTCCCGCGGGCTGACCCTCGACGGCCGGATTGAGGTGGTCGGCGAGGCCGGCGGCGGACGCGAGGCGATCAAGCTGATCGCCGAGCAGACGCCCGACGTGGCGCTCGTCGACTACCAGATGCCCGACCTCGACGGGATCGCCGTCGTCCACGCGCTTCGCCGTGACGGAATCGCCACCCGGGTGCTCCTGGTGTCCGCCGTCACCGACGGCGCCGTGGTGTTCCGGGCGCTTGAGGAAGGGGCGGCCGGCTACCTGGCCAAGGACGCGCCGCGGTCGGAGATCATCGACGCCGTGCTGCAGGTGTCCCGCGGTGGCACGGTGGTGCCCCCGGAGCTCGCCGCCGGCCTGGCTGACCAGATCCGCCTGCGCTCCCAGCCGAGCGCTCCGGTCCTCACCCCCCGGGAGCTGGAGGTGCTGCGCGGCTTTGCTCGCGGGCTCTCCATCCCGCAGCTGGCCCAGGAGCTGATCGTCGCCCCCAGCACGGTCAAGACCCACACCCAGCGGCTCTACGAGAAGCTGGCGGTGTCTGACCGGGCGGCCGCCGTGGCCGCCGGCATGCGGCTCGGTCTGCTGGAGTAGCCCGCGCGCATGACGGAGGACCGCCCGCAGGGGCTGCCGGAGGACCGCCCGCAGGGGCTGCCAGGACCGCCCGCAGGGGCTGCCGGAGGACCGCCCGCAGGGGCTGACCGAGGACCGCCCGCAGGGGCTGACCGGGGATCGTCCGCACCGACCCCAGCGGCTGAGCGTGGAGGGCATCCGCCGTGACTCTCAGCTGTACGACCTCCTGATCGACCACGCCACGCGCGGGGTCCGGGTGCAGATGCTGCTCCGCGGGGGTCTGGCGATCTTCGTCCTGGTCACCGTCATCGCCGTGCCCCCGGCGGTGCACCAGCCGCTGTGTGATGTTCTCGCCGGGCTGTACGCCGCCTGGGTGGTCGTCCTGGGGATGCTCTCCCGCCACGGCGGCGAGCGTGCCGTCCGCCTCATCTGGCTGGCGCTGTTCATCGACGCCCTGGCCCTGGGGGTGCTCAGCATCCTGTCCGGTCCCAAGCAGCAGAGCTGGACGTCGGACATCCTGGTGAACGGCTTCTTCTTCATTCCGATGCTGGCCGGTGCGCAGCTGCGCCCCCGGGTGGCCGCCGCGGTGACGGTGCCGGCGGTGGCCGTCTACCTGGCCTCGCTGCTGGCCGCGCAGCACGCCAACGGCGAGCCGACGACCTCCATCATTCTCCGCACCACCGTGCTGGCGGCCCTGAGCGCCGGGTGTGTGGCCCTGTCGGCGGTGCAGCGCTCCCGGGTGCTGACGATCGGCGGGCTGGTGGCCGACCGCACCCGGCTGACCGCCGAGCTCGCCGACGTGGAGAGCCGGGCCCGGACCGAGCTCGCCGAGGAGCTTCATGACGGCGTCCTCCAGTATGTGCTGGCCGCTCGTCAGGACCTGGAGGACGTGCGCACCCGGGGGGACGAAAACTCGTTTGCGCGCGTCGACTTCGCTCTCACCGAGTCGACCGCCCTGCTGCGGGCGAAGGTCAGCCAGCTGCATCCGGCGGTCCTCCAGCAGGCCGGGCTGCGACGCGCGCTCAACGACCTCGTCCGTGACACCGCCCAGCGCGGCGGCCTGTCCGTCCAGCTGCAGGCCGACGGCTGGGATGACGCCTGGCGCACCGACGCGGACGAGCTGGTGTACGGAGCGGCCCGGGAGTTTCTGGCCAACGTGACCAAGCACGCGCACGCCCGCACAGTCCACGTGACACTGCAGCGCGACGACGGGTCCGTCCGCCTCACGGTCCGCGACGACGGCCAGGGCATCGCCGAGGGCATCGTCGAACAGCGGCTGGCCGAGGGCCACCTGGGCGTGGCCTCACAGCGGGTCCGCGTGCAGGCGGCCGGGGGATCGTTTCGCCTGCGTCCGGGCGACCCCGGCACGGTGGCCGAGGTGGAGCTGCCCGTCACCCCGGTCCGCTGATCGGCGGACCCCCGCTTCCACTGGTCGATCCCGCATCCGGCCGACTGTCAACTGGCCCCGCGGGTGTCACCGTGGGTCCACAGACCGACGGACGAGACCAAGCGACACCCAGGAGGCGTGACATGTACCTGACCGAAGAACAATCCACCGCACCGGGCCTCTGGTTCGCCCAGGACCTCACCCATCGTCCGGCCGAGGCGGTCCATCCCGGCGCGCGGGTGGTGCTGTTCAAGGTGCGCGGGACGCCATTGCCCGGCGTCCGGATCCGCCGCCCCGCGGCCGGTCAGCCGCAACGGCCGGGCCGCCCCGTCGCCGGGCGCTGAATCTGCGCCGTCTACGGCGACCTGTCATCACCGAACACCGTCACCACGCTGTCGATCAGCAGATGGTTGGGGATGCGCACGGAGCGTCCCTGGCCCGCGTCCAGCGTGGTGGTGGTGCTGTGGATCCGGGTGATCCGCCCGCGGATGTCCCCCACGGCGATCTCCTGGCCGACGGCGAAGTCATGGCGCAGATAGCGCCCGGCGCTCAGCGCCCGGGCCACCTCCCGGGACCCGAGCCCGAACGCCAGCATGAACGTGCCCGCCCCGGCGGCGAGCAGGACGCCGATGAGCAGCAGCAGGACGGTGGTGGAGATCCCCAGCTCGTCGGCGGCGATGATGACGAACACGGCCAGCACCGCCACCTGGACCATCTGGCCCAGCGGCACCGGGAAGTCCAGCTGGTAGGTGAGGCGGTCGGCGCGCTGACGGGCGGCGCCGGCCACCACGGCACCGCCCAGCACCAGAGCGGCGGCGATGAACAGCCGGGGCAGTTCGAGAATGGCCTGATTCAACGAGGCGGACAGGAACTGAAGCCCCAGCAGCGAGAGCGCCGCGAACACCACCACAATCGACAGGAAGATCCGGACGGCGCGGGCGATGAGGCCCGCCAGCGATCCCCCCAGGCCGGAGGTCTGGAGCACGCGGGTGACGCCGGCCCCGTCGGCGAACGCGTCGATGCCGGCCCGGCGCAGGGCGCGGAGCACCAACCGGGCGATCAGGCGCGTGAGCAGCAGCCCCAGGAGGAGCAGGGCGATCGCCCCCGCCAACCGCGGCAGGAACGCCCCCAGGTCCTGGCCGGCCTGGCCGAGCACGGAGGTCGCGGCCACCGTCATGACCGGCCCGCCGACGGGGGAAACAACAGGCCCAGGCTGTCGGCCATCGCCGCCGCCACCGCGCCCACCAGCCGGAGCGGGTCGCGCACCGCCCGCTGCCAGCGCACGCCTCGGATCACCCGGGGCACCAGCACCGGCGAGCTCTCCGGTGGGCTGGCGCGCAGCAGCTCCAGGTGCTGGGTGAGCCGGCGCTCGGCCGGAGTGAGGTCGTCAGGACGATCGCCGGCGCTCATGCGGGCAGCTCCCAGTCGTAGGTGTTGTTGCGCAGCAATTCGATGAGCTCGCCCCGGGCGCGATGCAGCCGGCCCTTGACGCTCCCCAGCGGCATCTCCAGGACGGCGGCGATCTCGTCGTAGCTGAGGCCCTCCAGATCACGGAGCACCAGCAGGCTCCGGTAGTCCGGCCGCAGCGCCTCCAGCTTGAGGCCCAGACGGTCCCGGCGCTCGCGGCTCTCCAGCTCGGAGACCGGCTGACGTTGCGGATCGGCATCGGCTGCCTCGGACGCGTCGTCGGATGGTGCCGTGGGGCGACGGCGGGACCAGGCCAGCGCGTTGAGCGCAGTGTTCTGGGTGATCTGGAGCAGCCAGGTGCGAAAGCTGGCGGTCCCCCGGTATTGATCGAGCCGGTGGAAGGCGCGCAGGAACGTGTCCTGGCTCACATCCTCGGCATCGTCCCGGCCGACGATCCGCGCGGCCACGCGGAACACGATCGCCCGGTGGCGCTCGACCAGCGCCTCAAAGGCGGTCAAGTCCCCCTCCAGCGTGCGCTCGATCAGGGTCGCGTCAGGATCCATGGGTTGCCGCTCCAGCAGCATCTGTGACCTCAGACCAGCGCCGAGGCCGGACGGTTACGTTCCAGTCTCACCGGCGACGCCGATCTGTAACCCAATCCGCTCGGTCGCTGTCTCTCCTGACAACGGTCCGCCGTCCGGCGCACCGTACGTCCAGTCACCTGATCCCCTTGGCAGGGGGAGGGAGGAATCACCATGCCCTCAGCATCGGTCCAGATCGCCCAGAGCCTGCAGCGCGGGCTCGACGCGGTCATCGGCTTCATCCCCAACCTGGTGGGATGCCTCGTCATCCTGTTCGTCGGGTATCTCATCGCGCGCCTGGTCAAGGCGGTCGTCGCCAAGCTCCTGGAGGCCGTCGGCCTGGACCGGGCGCTCAGCGGCAGTCCGGCCGGCGCCGCCGTGGAGCGGGTCAGCCCGGGGGCTCGCCCGTCCCGGCTGGTGGCGCTCGTCGCCTTCTGGTTCATCTTCCTCTACGCCATCGCGGCCGCCGTGGGCGCGTTGAAGATCCCGGCGTTGACGAACTTCATGGCCAACGTCCAGAACTACCTGCCCAACGTGGTGGCCGCCGTGCTGATTCTCGTCATCGGGGTGGCTGTGGCCGGTGCCGTGGGCAGCCTGGTGGACCGGCTCATGGGCGATAGCCCCGGCGCCCGGATGGCCCGGGCCGTCGCGCCCACGCTGATTCTGGCCATCGTGGTGTTCATGGTCCTCAACCAGCTCAAGATCGCGCCCGCGATCGTGACCACCACCTACATCGCCCTGATCGGGATGCTGGCTGTAGCCGGCGCGCTCGCCTTCGGTCTGGGCGGCCGCGAGCTGGCGGCGAGCATGATGCGCGACGCCTACGACTCCGCGCGTGACGACCGGCGGCATAACGGTCCAGTCACGCGGACGGAGGGGCGCCGGGTGGAGCGGTAGGGCCCACCGGCGACCCATCCGAGGGAGGCACCGCCGTCCCCGTCCGGAGCTCCGGGCGGGGACGGACGGTGGCCTTGCCGGCTCAGCCGGCGGGGACAGGCCGTCGGCAGCGGGCCGAATTCACGAGTTCACAAGTTCACAAAACCGATGCATACGCGGGGCCAACCGGAGCGCATCGGCTGCAGCGAACGACCGACCGCCAAACGTGCGTCTGGCCGGATGTTGGAGTCCTGGCCCGATCATCCAGATCCCAGACGAACACCCCTGTGGCGCAAACCCTGATCAAACCACTGCTAATTCGCTGCCCACCCGGGCTTCGGTCAGCGCGTTGACCAACACTGTGCGCCGCCTGGGACGTCGGCCGCGCGGGGCTCGCAAGAGACAAGAGCGGTTCGGACGCCGGGTCCAACCTCCCCATCCATCTCCCTACCGGCAGCGGTGAGCGCCCAGCGGCGTCATCCGTGGCCAGATAGGACCGCGCATGTCTGCCACCGCCAACCCAGACCATCTGGCCGACCCCGCCCGCCTGGCCGACGCCGGACGGCGGCTGTCGCAGGCCGCCGCAGGCCGTACCCTGCCCAGCCCCAGCACCGCCCTGCCCACCGTGGCCGTCGTCGGCCTGGGTTACGTGGGGCTGCCGACCGCCCTCGCCCTGCAGGCGGCGGAGTTTCCGGTGGTCGGGCTGGACATCTCCCAGCGGCGCCTGGACGCGATTGCAGCGGCCACGGCCGACCTGCTCGCCCGGGACCGTGCGCTGCTCCTCGACGCGCTGGACCGGGGACGTCTGCAGCTGAGCAGCGACATGGGGCGGATCGCCCGGGCGGACGTGGTGATCATCGCCGTGCCCACCCCGGTGGACGAGGAGCTCAATCCGGATCCCCGGGCGGTGCACGCGGCCTGCGCCGCGGTGGTTGAGCATGCGCGGGTCGGTCAGACGATCATCCTCACCTCCACCACGTACGTGGGGACCACCCGCACTCAGCTGGTGGAGCCCCTGAGCGCCCGCGGGCTGGTGGCCGGGCGTGACCTCCACGTCGCCTTCGCGCCGGAGCGGATCCTCCCCGGGGACGCGTCGGTTTCCCAGACGGAGACGCCGCGGGTGCTGGGCGGAGTGACTCCGGGCTGCACCCGGGCGGCGCGGGCGGTCCTGGAGCCGATTGTCAAGCGGCTGCACACGGTCTCCAGCGCAGAGGCCGCCGAGGCCACCAAGCTGCTGGAGAACACATTCCGGGCGGTCAATCTGGCGTTCGCCAACGAGATGGCGGGCGTGGCCAAGCACTACGGGCTGGACATCGTGGAGCTGATGGACGCGGCCGCCACCAAGCCCTACGGCTTCCTCGCCCACTATCCGGGGGCCGGCATCGGCGGCCACTGCATTCCGGTCGACCCCTACTACCTGCTGGCGCCGCTGGCCGAGGCGGGCGTGGCCACCCCGATTTCCACCACGGCCATGGAGCGGGTCGCCCACCGGCCGGCCGCCGTCGCCGCCCGCGGGCTGGAGGTGCTGGCGGCCCGGGGCATTGCCGCCGCGTCGGCGCGGGTGCTTCTGGTGGGCATGGCGTACAAGCCCGGGGTCGAGGATTACCGCGAGTCGCCCGCCTGCGCCATCACGCGGCATCTGGCGCAGCGCGGGGTGCGGGTTGACTACTACGACCCGCTGGTGGAGTCGGCCGACATTGCCGGCGTGGGCACGCTCAGCTCGGTGGCCGGCCCGGTAGCCGCCGACTACGACCTGGCCCTGGTGGTCACCGTCCACCGCGGGTTTGACTACACCTTCCTCGTCGACTGCGCGGACGTGCTCGATGCCACCTATCGCACGCCGGGCGGCCGCCGGCGGCACACGGTCTGATGTCAGTCCACAGCGAGACCGACGTCGCCCGGACGGTGTCCGAGCTGGTCGAGCGCTACGGCGTGCCGGAGGAGAAGCTGGCCGCCGCGCTCGGCTGGACGCCGGGGCAGGTGGCCGCGCGGCGCGCTCCCGCCACGACCGCCGCGCCAACGCCGGCGGCGCCCCCCGCTGAAGAGCCGGGGCGCCTGGACGGGATCATCCGCTGGCTGGCGGGCGGCTATCTGCTCGCCCTCCTGGGGGCGGTCGTCTACTACAAGAGCGCGTTCATCCAGATGCTGACCGTGTCGCCGCTGCTGTCGACCTACGGGCTGGTGGTCGTCCTGTACATCTCCAGCCGGTTTCTGTTCAGCGCGTTCTACCGCCCAGGGTCCGATCACGGGATTGAGCCGCACGTGGCCATTGTCATGCCCGGCTTCAACGAGGAGGACGCCATCGCCCGTTCCCTGCGCTCGCTGCTGGAGCTGGAGTACCCGGCCGACAAGCTGGAGATAGTGGCGGTCAACGACGGATCCACCGACGCCACCCTGGCCGAGATGCGCCAGGTAGCGGCCACCGCAGGCGGCCGGGTCCGGGTCATCGACTTCCCGCACAACCGGGGCAAGCGGGCGGCGATGGCCGCCGGCATCCGGGCCACCCAGGCCGACATCGTGGCCTTCGTCGATTCGGACTCGGTGCTGGATCCGCACGCCATGCGGATCCTGGTGCAGGGCTTCCATGATCCGAAGGTGGGGGGGATCTGCGGCCACGCCGACGTGCTCAACGTCCGGGAAAACTGGATGACCAAGATGCAGGCGGTCCGCTACTTCGTCGCCTTCTCGGTCAACAAGGCGGCCGAGTCGGTGTTCAACATGGTCACCTGCTGCAGCGGCTGCTTCTCGGCCTACCGCCGGGAGGCGATCATGCCCCACCTGGACTGGTGGGAGAACCAGAAGTTCCTCGGCCGCGAGTCGACGTTCGGCGATGACCGGTCGCTGACCAACTGCGTGCTCCGCGGTTGGAAGGTGCGGTACGAGTCCCGCGCGCTCAGTCACACCATCGTGCCCAACAACTTCCGCCAGTTCATGCGCCAGCAGCTGCGCTGGAAGCGCTCCTGGACGCGCGAGTCGCTGATCCTGGCCCGGTTTGTGTGGCGGAAGAACCCCATCGCCGCGGGGTGCGCGTACGTGGGGATGGCGCTGCCGATCATCGCCCCGGTGGTTGCCGCCCGGGCCATCTTCA
The DNA here is from genome assembly GCA_963753235.1 of uncultured Solirubrobacteraceae bacterium. Classification (GTDB taxonomy): domain Bacteria; phylum Actinomycetota; class Thermoleophilia; order Solirubrobacterales; family Solirubrobacteraceae; genus Palsa-465. Next base: position 591,613 of record CAVWBJ010000006.1, read on the forward strand.
TGATGCCGGCGGCGGGGGGCGGGGCCCCGGTGCTCTACCTCGTCGGCATCTACACCATGAGCGTCTGTTACGGGCTCTACTACGCCGCCCGGCGCCCGCGCTACGACTACCTGTGGATCTACGGGATCGCCTTTTGCTTCTTCTATCTGGCGTTCCTGCTGTGGCAGACCTACTGGGCGATCGCCACCACGCGCTCGGCCTCCTGGGGGACGCGTCCGGCGAGCGCCGGCCTGGCCATCGGAGAGCCCACGTGATCCGGCGTTGCCGCCGGGCCGCCGTCCGGCTCGGATCGTTCCTGCTGCTGCCGCTGTCGGTGGTGCCGCTGCTCGGCGTGCTCCCGATCGTGGTCAGGACCCACCGCACATACGTGCGCTACTACGGCTCGCCGCCGCTCCCGGCGCCCGGCGAGGTGCTCACCGCCGCGCAGCGCCGCGCCTTCGCGCCGCTGCCGGCGTACGTCGCCGCCGTGCCGGTGGTCGTCTACCACGGCATCAACGGCCAGAACGACGGCTACTCGGTGAGCCGGCGAACGTTCGCCGCCCAGATGGAAATGCTCAAGCTGGCCGGCTTTCACACCATCGGCATCGCCCAGTACAACGCCTTCCAGCACGGCAACGTGACCGGACTGCCGCGGCGGCCGATCCTGATCACCTTCGACGACGGCCGGTTTGACTCGTTCCGGGGCGCCGACAGCATCCTGGCCCGGGAGGGATTCCGGGCGACGATGTTTGTGATCACCGGCGAGATCGGGGCCCGCAATCCGTTCTACCTCAACTGGACCGAGCTGCACCGCATGCAGGACTCCGGCCGCTGGGACATCCAACCGCACGCCGACCGCGGCCACGTGCAGATCACCGTCGACGCCCGCGGGGACCAGCGGCCGTTCTATGCCATGCGCCGGTGGCTGCGGTCGACGGGCGAGGAGACCTTCGCCGGCTATCAGCGGCGGGTGGGCAACGACCTGTTCACGCTGGCCGGCCAGTTCCGGGCCCAGGGGATCCCGGTGTACTCGATCGCGGTCCCGTACGGCGATTACGGCCAGCAGGATCCCGGCAACGACCCGCGGATCGTGCCGTTCACACTGGGGCTGATGACGTCCCAGTTCGGGACGGTGTTCGTTCAGGACAACGCCAACGATCCGCCCTTCACCGCCCCCACCGACGGGGGTCCCCAGAAGCGCTGGGAGGCCCACACCTCCAGCACCGCGGCGCAGCTCTACCAATGGCTCCGCGCTCGCGACCCCGCCACTCCCGGCTCCGGCCTGGCGGCGGCTCCCTCCAGGCCCCTCACCAACCACAACACGGAGTAGGACCATGTGTGGCATCACCAGCTACGTGGGGCAGCGCCCCGCCACCGACCTGCTGCTCTCCGGACTGCGGCAGCTGGAGTACCGGGGGTATGACTCCGCCGGCATCGCCCTCCTCTCGGACGCCGGGAGCACGGACACCGTCCGCGCCGTGGGCAATCTGGCCGCCCTGGTGGCCGCGGTCGCCGGCCGGGACCTCGTCCCCGCCGGCCCGGGGAGCGGGGGACTGCCCACCGAGGCCACCACCGGCATCGGCCACACACGGTGGGCCACCCACGGCGGTGTCACCGTTGCCAACGCCCATCCGCATGCTGACTCGGAGGAGCGCATCCACATCGTCCTCAATGGGATCATCGAGAACCACGGGGAGCTGCGCCGGTGGATGGCGGCCGAGGGCGCCACCATTCGCTCCCAGACCGACGCCGAGGTCGTCGCCCACCTGATCGCCCACCATGATCAGGGTGACCTGGCCGAGGCGCTGGCCCGTGCCCTCGCCCACCTTCAGGGTCACTACGCGGTGGTGGCCATGTCGGCCGATCATCCGGGACTGCTCGTCGGTGCCCGGCGGGACTGCCCGCTGGTGGTCGGCATCGCCGAGCACGGTCAGTTCATCGCCTCGGCCATCCCAGCCTTCCTGGCCGAGACCCGGCGCATGCACGAGGTGGCCGAGGGCGAGCTGGTGGTGGCCACGCCCGACGGCGTGACCTTCCGCAACCCGGCCACGGGGGCGGTTCACACCGGGACCGCGCTCACCGTCGACTGGGACCAGGACGTGGCCGAGAAGGGCGGTCATGACACGTTCATGCTCAAGGAGATCCACGAGCAGTCCGCCGCCGTGGCCGCCACCCTGGCCGGGCGACTCACCCCGGAGGGCGGCGGGCGGGAGGGCGCGCTGGATCCCGCCCTCCTGCGGAACCTCACCCGGTTGCGGATTGTGGCCTGCGGCACGTCGTACCACGCCGGCCTGCTGGGGCGGTATCTGATGGAGGCCTGGGCCCGGATCCCGGTCGAGCTGGAGGTGGCATCGGAGTATCGCTACCGCGACCCCGTCCTTGATCCCGGGGAGATGGTGCTCGGCATCACCCAGTCCGGCGAAACCGCGGACACGCTGGCCGCGATGCGCCTGGCCCGCCGTCACCGGGCCCCCGTACTGGCGCTCACCAACGTGATGGGCTCGCAGGCGACCCGGGATGCCGACGCGGTGCTGTTCACCCGGGCCGGGGTGGAGATCGGGGTGGCGGCGACCAAGACATTCACCGCGCAGGTGACCGCACTGGCGGTGCTGGCCCTGGCCGTCGCTCGGGCCAGGCAGGCGGTGACCGGAGACCGGGCGGCCGAGATCGCGGCCGGTCTGGGGCGGCTGCCTCAGCTGGTCGCCGGCGTGACCGAGACCGCCGGGCCCTGGGCCGCGGCCGTCGCCGGCGGCCTGGCCGAGGAGGACTTCTGCATGTTCCTGGGCCGGCATGCCGGGTTGCCGGTGGCCCTGGAGGGCGCGCTCAAGCTCAAGGAGATCAGCTACATCGCCTCCGACGCCTATCCGGCCGGGGAGATGAAGCACGGACCGATCGCCCTGCTGTCGGAGGGCACGCCGGTGGTGTGCGTGGCCACCGATTCGCCGGTGCTCGGCAAGCTGCTGTCCAACGTGGCCGAGGTCCGGGCCCGCGGCGCCCGGGTGGTGGCGATCGCCGGCGCCCGAGCGCCCGAGGTGGCCGAATATGCCGAGGATGTGTTCCGTCTCCCGGATGCCGACCCGCTGCTCCAGGCGCTGCTGGCGGTGATCCCGCTGCAGTTGCTCGCCTACCACGCCGCCTGCCGCCGCGGGCTCAACGTCGATCAACCGCGCAATCTGGCCAAGACGGTGACGGTGGAATAGATGAGGCGACTGGTCTGCATTCTCGCCCTGGCGGCGCCCCTGGCCGCGGCCGCCGTTGCCACCGGGCACACCACCCCGTCCGGCCGGCCCGGAGCGGGCTCGGGTTGCGCCGGGCTGCGGCCCACGGCGCTCCGGTTCACCCGGCGCAACGGCCGCTCGGTCGGCACGCTCACGTGGACGCCGGGCTCCGGCGCGCTCCCGAGCAGCCGCTACCGCGTTCTGCGCAACGGCCGCGTGGTCGGCCAGACCCTGCGGGAGGCAATGCGGGTCAACGTGATCCTCGGGCGTCGCTACACCCTGCGCGTAGCGCTGACCGGGGCGCGCTCCTGCGCCCAGGCGACGCTGCGGATCCGGGTCGCCTACCGCCGCCCCGGCGCCCCCCGGTTCGCCGCCGCCACCGCCACCTCCGGTCCCAGTGTGACCATCACCTGGCGGCCGGCGGAGCCCGGCGACGGCGGGCTCGCCGGCTACCGCGTCCTGCGTAACGGCGCCGTCTACGGTCAGACCCGCCGGACGCGCATGACCGTCCGGGTCGCCTCCAACCGTCTCTACACATTCACGGTGCTCGCCGTCGACCGCCACGGCCGTCTATCGCAGCCGAGCGCGCCGATCCGAGTGCGCACCGGACACCGGGCGCCGTCGGTCCCCGGCGGGCTCAGTGGGAGCGCCACCTCGTCCACCATGGTGGCGCTCGCCTGGCGGGCCAGCCGCGCGGCGACCGGGCGCGTCGTCGGTTACCGGGTGCTGCGCAACGGCGCCGCGGTGGGGCAGTTCGCCGGGACCAGCGTGCGCCTGGGCAACCTGACGCCGGCGACGACGTACACCTACGCCGTGGAGGCGGTCGACGGCCTCGGCTACGTGAGCGCCCCCAGTGCCGCCGTCAGCGTGCGCACCGGCTCGCCCAGCCCCCCGTCCACCCCGGCCGCCCTGCTGGCGGCTCCGGTCAACGACCGGACGGTGGCCCTGTCCTGGCAGCCGAGCCAGCCGGCCCAGGGGAGGATTGTGGGGTACCGGGTGCTGCGCGACGGCACCCCGGTGGGGCAGTACACCACCACCAGTGTCAACGTGGTCAACCTGGCCCCGTCGACGACGTATACGTTCTCGGTGGTGGCCGTCGACAGCCTCGGGAACGTGAGCGCACCGAGCCAGCCGGCCACGGTGACCACGGCCAACCCGACGCCCACCAGCGGCCATGTGTACGCGTTCCTGCTCGCCGATACCGACCAGAGCTTCGCGGATTTCCAGGCGCACTACCAGGAGATCGGCACGGTGTCACCCACGTACTACGACTGCGACGCCAATGGCAACCTGATCGGCGGTAACGTCCCGCTGATCACGCAGTGGGCCCAGGCCCGGCGGGTGACCGTTCTCCCCCGGTTCAACTGTCAGCGCAGCGCGGTGCTCGATCAGATCGTGAACAACGCGACCGTGCGCCAGCAGTGGCTCAACAACATCATGGCGCAGGTCAACGCCAATGGGTATGACGGCGTGACTCTGGACTTTGAGGCCGGGTACGCGGCCGATCGCAATGCGTTCACCTCGTTTGTCACCACGCTGGCCGCGGATCTGCACGGCGAGGGCAAGACGCTCATGCTGGCGGTGTCACCCAAGACCGCCGATGTGCCCAACCATCCCCGGTCGACGTTCTTTGATTACAACGCTCTGTCGGCGCAGGCCGACGAGCTGTTTGTCATGGGGTGGGGGATCCACTACGCCACCTCGGCCCCCGGCGCCCAGGACGATCTCACCTGGGAGAGCCAGGTCATCAAGTACGTGGCCTCGCTGCCCCGGGTCAACAAGTACATCCTGGGCATGCAGCTGTATGCCATGGACTGGGCCGGCGGGAGCGGCGCCCCCGCGGCCAGCTACGAGTATGCCGACGCGGTCGCCCTCGCCCAGCGGATGGGAACCCCGCCGACGCTGGATCCCACCTCCGACGCTCTCACCTTCAGCTACACCGATTCGGCCGGGGCGCAGCACGTTGTCTGGTTCACCAACGCGGCCACCGAGGGGGATCGGATCGCCCTGGCCCAGAGCAACGGCTTCGGCGGCGTGGGGGTATGGCGTCTCGGCCAGGAGGATCAGCAGCTCTGGGCCAACCCGCTGCTCAGCTCCACCTGGTGAAGCGGGCCCTGGCAGTGGTGGCCCTCCTGGCTGCGGCCGGCGCGGTGGGGATGCTCCTGGCCGCTGCGACCACCGGGGCGGGAGCTCGGGCGCGACCGCCCCGCCCAGGGCCGGCGCCGCACGTGTTTGCGTTCCTGTCCGGGGCGGGCGGGCCAGAGCTGTCGCACCTGCGCCGGTACGGGGCGCGGATCGACGTGCTGGCCCCCAACTGGTTCACCGCTCACCTGGGCGATGGACGCATCGGTGGCGCTCCCCAACCGCAGGTCAGGCGAGTCGCCGCCGCCGAGCGGGTGGCGCTGTGGCCGGTGGTCAACGCCCCGGCCACCGGCGACACGCTGGCGACACCCGGGGTGCGGGACCGGCTGGCCACCGCCATCACCGGGCTGGCCGCCCGCTACCGGTTCCCGGGCGTGACGCTTGACCTGGAGGCACTGCCCGCGTCTCAGTCCGGCGCTCTGGCCCGGCTGGTCACCCTGGTGGCGGCGCGGCTGCACGCCGGGCATCGGCGCCTGGCGGTCTACGTTCCGCGCCGCACCGCGCACGGCGGCGATGCGGCGTACGACTGGCGGGCCCTGGCCGGCGCGGCCGATCTGCTCATCGCCTCCGGCTACAACGAGCACTCCGCGGACGGGCCGCCCGGTCCGATCACGACCGCCCGCGGCTTCATCGCCCTGCTGCGCTACGCGGCCGGCATCTCCCGCCGCCGGGTGGCGCCGGCGATCGGCGCCTTCGGCTATCGGTGGCCGGCCGACGGAGGGACCGGCGCGCTGATCTCCTCGGTGGCCGCCGACCGGTGGCGCCGGCAGGCCGGGGCACGGCTGCAGGGCGCGGGCGGGGACGCATCCTTCCGGGCGGCCGGAGCCGTGGTCCATTACCAGACGGCTACTGCCCTCATGGCCCGGGCCGGCGACGCGCGGGCCGCCGGGATGCGCTGGCTGGCGCTGTTCTCGCTCGGCCGCGAACCCGACGCCTTCTGGGCCGCGCTGCCGTCCGCCCGCCCCGGGTGACGCGGTTTGCCACCCCCAGGACGCGGGAAGGCGTGGGGCAGCCCCATGGAAAACCCTGCACGCAGCACATTGGCCGGGCTGACCGGCGCCGGCGGCGAGGACACCGCGCGGGAGATCGCCCAGCAGCCCGAGGTCTGGAGGCAGATCGGCGGGGCCACGCGGGCGGCCAGCACCGAGTTCCTGCGCCCGCTGCTGGACCGGCCCGAGGTGCGGCTGGTGATCACCGGGGCCGGCTCCTCCGCGTTCGCCGGCCAGGTCCTGGCCCCCCACCTGGCGGCCCGGCTCCGGCGCCGGGTCGACGCCGTGGCCACCACCGACATCGTCGCCAGTCCGGAGCAGGCGCTGGCCGAGGACGTGCCCACCCTGCTGGTCTCGCTCGCCCGCTCGGGTGACAGTCCGGAGAGCGCGGCCGCCACCGAGCTGGCCGACCGGCGGCTGGCCGAGTGCCACCACCTGATCGTGACCTGCAACCCGGAGGGGCACCTGGCCCGGGAGCATGCCGATCGCCCGCGCTCGCACGTCATCCAGCTTCCGCCGGCCGCCAACGACCGCGGATTCGCCATGACCTCCAGCTTCACCGGCATGGTGCTGGCCGCGCTCCTGGCGCTGGACGGAGCCACCGAGGCCCTGGTGGAGCCGATCGCCACCGCCGCCCAGCAGCTGATGACCACGCGGATCGCCGACGCGCGCGCCCTGGCCGACCGCGGGCCCGAGCGGCTCGTCTACCTGGGCAGCGGAGCGCTGCGCGGCCTGGCCTCGGAGGCGGCGCTGAAGGCGCTGGAGCTGACCGCCGGGGATGTGGTGGCGCTGGCCGACTCGGCCCTGGGGTTCCGGCACGGCCCCAAGTCGGTGCTCAACCAGCGAACCCAGGTGGTCGTCCTGCTGTCCAACCATCCCTATACGCGCCGGTACGACCTGGACATCCTGGCCGAGCTGGGCCGCGCGGTGGACAGTGAGCGGCTCATCGCCGTCTCGGCCGACGGCCATCCGGAACCGAAGGCCGGCCGGGTCTGGGCGCTGCCCGGGCTGGCGCCCGTCCCGGACGCGGTGCTGGCGCTGCCCGCGGTCATCGCGGCCCAGATGCTGGCGCTGGCGCTGTCGCTCGCCCGCGGGCACACGCCGGACAACCCGTTCCCGTCCGGGGAGGTCAACCGGGTCGTCCAGGGCGTGACCATCCACCCGCCGGCCGCCTGACGCGGGTGTTCCTCGGCGTCGACGGCGGGGGAACCAAGACCGCGCTCTGCCTGATCACCGCGGACGGTGAGGTGGTGGCCGCCACCGAGGCCGAGAGCACGTACTGGATCAGCGAGGGGACCGGCCTGGTCGCCCGGGTGCTGGAGGCGGGGGTGCGGACCGTGTGCGAGCAGGCGGCGATCCATCCGGACGACATCGCCTTTGGGTTCTTCGGCCTGCCCGCCTACGGCGAGGTGGCCGACGCGGTGCCGGCTCTGGATGCCGCCCCGCGGCCGGCGCTCGGACATGACCGGTACCGCTGCGACAACGACATGGTGTGTGGCTGGGCCGGATCGCTGGCGGCGGCGGACGGCATCAACGTGATCAGCGGCACGGGGTCGATGACCTACGGCCGCCGGGGTCAGACCGGCGTCCGGGTGGGGGGCTGGGGCGAGCGGTTCGGCGACGATGGCTCGGCGCACTGGATCGCCATCCGGGGCCTCAACCTGTTCTCCCGCATGAGCGACGGCCGCCTGGATCGGGGACCGCTCTACGACGGTCTGCGCTCCCATCTCGGGCTCACCACGGATCTGGAGCTGGTCGACGTCGTCCTGCACCGCTGGCGCAGCGACCGGGGGCGGATCGCCGGACTCAGCCGCCAGGTGGCGGCGGCGGCTGACCGGGGGGATGCCCGGGCGGCCGAGGTGCTGGCCGAGGCCGGCGCCGAGCTGGCCGAGCTGGCCCACGCCACCGCCCGCCGCCTCGGCTACGGCCCCGGCGAGAGGGTTCCGGTCTCCTACTCCGGGGGCGCGTTCTCGGCCCCGGGAGTGCGCCGCGCGTTCCGCGCGGCCCTCGGCGACCAATTCGAGCTGCGCCGGCCGCGCTACCTCCCGGTGGTGGGGGCGGCCCTCTACGCGGCCACGCTGGCCGGAACGCCACTGGCCGCCGCCGCCCTCCGGCGCCTGGACGAGGCGGCTCGGCGGCCCGAGCCCCCGGAATAGGACCGCGCTACGGTGGCGGCATGCGGATCGCCACCTGGAACGTCAACTCGGTCAAGCAGCGCGTGCCGCGGTTGCTCCCGTGGCTGGATGAACGACGGCCGGACGTGGTCTGCCTGCAGGAGACCAAGCTGGGCGACGACGCCTTTGCCGAGCTGCTGGGCGATGCGCTGGCGCAGCGCGGCTACGAGGCCGCGCTGCACGGCGAAGCCACCTGGAACGGCGTGGCGATCCTGTCCCGGGTGGGGCTGGAGGATGTGGTGCGCGGCCTGCCCGACGGCCCCGGGTTCCCGCATCCGGAGGCGCGGGCGGTATCGGCCACCTGCGACGGCATCCGGGTGGTGTCGGTCTACGTCCCCAACGGCCGCGCCCCCGGCTCTGACCATTACGCCTACAAGCTGGAGTGGTTGACCGCCCTGCGCGGGCTGGTGGCGGCCGGTCCGGCGGCCACCGTGGTGTGCGGCGACATGAACATCGCACCCACCGACGCCGATGTGTTCGACCCCGAGGCCTACGCGGGTCACACCCACGTCACGCCCCCCGAGCGATCGGCGCTGGCCGAGCTGCAGGCCCTTGGTCTCCATGACGTGGTGCGTGAGCGCTGGCCGAGCGAGCGCGTGTTCACCTACTGGGACTATCGCGCCGGCATGTTTCACAAGGACCTGGGCATGCGGATCGACCTGATCCTGGCCGGTACCCCGGTGGCCGAGCGGGTGCAGGCGGCCTGGGTCGACCGCCAGGCCCGCAAGGGCACCGGCCCCAGCGACCACGCCCCGGTGATCGTCGATCTGGACGCGGCGCCGGACGGCGACATCGGCCCGGTGGTGCCCCCGCCCTCGGCACCGGCGGCCCGCCGGGGCTCGGTCAAGCTGCCCCAGTCGCGCTGACCGGTCAGTCCCGCGGACGGTCGCGGTCCCGGGAGGGCTGGACCCGCTTGGGCTCGCCCGGCATCTTGGGGTAATCCGGCGGATAGGGCATGTCCCCGCGCCCAACGGCCGCGTCGCGCTCGTACAGGTCCAGGAGCGGCGCCAGCGAGTGGGCGGTGTCGTCGATGGCGGCGTGGAGGTCACCCCGGGCGCGGAACCGGTCAGGCATCGTCGCCACCGTGAACTGCTCGGGCGCCACCTCATCCAGCTCCTCCCAGGCCAGCGGCGCCGACACCGGCGCCCCCGGCCGGGGCCGGATGCTGTAGGCGGAGGCGATGGTCCGATCCCGGGCGTTCTGGTTGTAGTCGATGAAGATGCGAGCGCCCCGCTCCTCCTTCCACCAGCTCGTCGTCACCTCACCGGGGAGGCGACGCTCCAGCTCGCGGCCGAAGGCGATGGCGGCGTGTCGCACCTCGGTGAACGTCCAGCGCGGCTGGATGCGGATGTACAGGTGGATCCCCCGGCCACCCGAGGTCTTGGGGAAGGCGACGTAGCCGAGTTCCTCCAGGAGCTGCCGAGCGTGGCGGGCCACGCGCGCGGCGTCGGCGAAGTCCGTGCCCGGCTGCGGGTCGAGGTCGAGGCGCAGCTCGTCGGGATGGTCGACGTCGGAGCGCCGCACCGGCCAGGGGTGAAACGTGATCGTCCCCATCTGCGCCGCCCAGGCCACGACCGCCACCTCGGTGGGGCAGATCTCGTCCGCGTACCGGCCGGAGGGAAACTGGATACGGGCCGTCTCCACGTAGGAGGGCGCGCCCTTGGGGATGCGCTTCTGAAAGAAGGCATCGCCGCCACCGCGGTCCCGGGTCGACAGGACGATGCCGGGGTGGACCCCCTTGGGCCAGCGCTCCAGCGTCGTCGGCCGATCCTGAAGCGCGCGCATGATCCCGCCCTCCACCGCCAGGTAGTAACGGACGATGTCCAGCTTGGTCACCGGCGCGGTCCGCTCGGTCTCGGGGAAGATCACGCGGTCAGGGTTCGACACCCGCACCGGGCGGTCCCCGGCCTCCACCATGACTTCCGGGGACGTGGCCATCGCGCCCTGTAGTTTCGACGATGCCGCCCCAGAGCCTGCGCCGGTGGCCTTCTTGCCGTCATCATGTGGGGCCGGGTATCCACGAGCGGGAGGGCATGATGCGGATCAGACGATCGATGGCAACGGTGGGGGCGGTGGCGGCGACGGGAGCGATCGCGGCGCTCGGCACCTCGGTGGCGACGGCGGCGCCCGGCGTGGCCGCGGCCGGTCAGACGACCGTGACCGGGTCGCTGATCACCCGCCCGCCCCGCACCCTGGCTCCCGGCAGCGCGGTCCGGGCGAGTGCCCTGGCCGGCCAGCGGGTGTTCCTCGACGCCACCCACGGCTTTGCCCTGGCCAGCGTCGGCCAGGCCCAGTATCCGGCGGCCACCACCAACGGTGGCCGGACCTGGCAGACCGACGGGCCGGCCCTGCACCTGAATGCGGCCCAGGCGCCGCTGGCCGTGACCGAGATCGGCGCCGCCGGCCGCCGGACCATCTTCGCCTACGGCTCCGGCCAGGTGATCGATGCCACCAGCGACGGCGGTCGACACTGGTACCGAGCGCTGTTCAACGGGCTGCCGATGGCCGTCGTCCGCAACGGCCGCGGTCATCTGGTGGCGTTTGTCGACGGCGAGACGGGGGCGAGCGGCACCTGGCAGTACGTGTCCAAGAACGGCGGCCGGACCTGGCGCTCCGACAGCACGGTCGGCGGCTCGTAGCCGTGCCCCGGCGGGGTCCGCTGCTGGTGGCGATCGCCGCCGGCGCGGTCCTGGCCGGACCGGTGACGGGCGCCCGGGCCAGCGACGCCGGGATCCGGGCCACCATCGATGCCTACAACCACCGGGTGGCGGCCGACGAGGCCCGGATCGTGGCCGCGGCCGCTGCCTATGACCGCACCCGCCGGCCGGCGCCGCTGGTGAACGCGCTCACCCGTGAGGTGCGTGACCTGCGAGCACTCCAGGGTCAGCTGGTCCGCCAGCCGGCGTCCACGGCGCGGGGGCGCCGCGGCCGGGACGACGTGGTGCGCGGACTGGGCCTGATCGCCTCGGGCTATAGCGCCCTGGCCGGCGATGTGCGCGCCGCCGGCGCCAGCCGCCCGGTGACGGCGGCCCAGGTCAACGCCGCCCAGGCGGCCGATCGCCGAGGCCACAACCTGGTGGTGGCGGGCCTGAGGCTGCTGTCGGGCTAGGCGACGGGCGGCCAGGCGGGTGCTGGTGATTCGGTGGCCGCTGATGATCAGGCGGCCGCGGCGGCGTCGCCGGCCAGGCTGGTCTGGACCACGCCGTCGACGATGTGCATCGCCGCCTCGGTGAGTCGCCCGCCCGCCTCCCGGTAGCGGACCACCGGGTACTCGGGCTCCTCCGGGTCGACGCCGACAACCGCCCCCGGGGTGGCGTCGGCCATGGTGATGGTGTAGCCGATGGGGTAGGGCATGGCGACCCGGAGGAAATGCTCCACCACGCGCTCGTCGAACTGGCTGCCGGCTCCCTCGCGGATCAGGCGAACCCCCACGTGGGGTGGCGCCGCGGCTCGGTACGGCCGGTCGGCGGTGACGGCGTCATAGACGTCGGCGACGGCCGCGATCCGGGCGAACGGGTGGATCTCCTCACCCAGGCGACCCGTGGGGTAGCCCAGCCCGTCCCACCGCTCATGATGGTCGCGCACCACGCACCGGGTGAGCGGGGAAATCCGGTCGTCGGAGATCATCGACACGCCGGCGGCGGGATGGGTCTTGATCAGCTCCCACTCCTGGGTGGTCAGCGGCCCCGGCTTGTTGAGGATCGACTCCGGGATGGAGATTTTGCCGATGTCATGGATGAGCAGCCCCATGGCCAGCTGGGTCATGCGCTCCACCATGCGGTCATGGCGCACCTGGCCGCGGAAGTCGACCCAGCCGTCCAGCCGGTCGATCCGCTGGCCGAGCAGGAGGCCGAGCGTCGCCACCCGGACCGAGTGGCTGTAGGTGTAGCTGTCTGCGGTGGCCAGGTCGTCGAAGGCCAGGGTGGCCGCCGGGCATTCGGCCAGCGCGCGCATCATGCCCTCGGCCGCGCGCTCCAGCTGCTCAAACGTACGTGCGGGCAGGTTGTTGAGGTCAGCGGCCACCGATCGGGCCGCCTCCAGGCAGGACGCCACCGCCGCCTCGGTGGAGGTGCGGACGTGGTCAGGCAGCGGCTGGACGGGGATGATGCCCTCGCCCATGTCGTCCTCGATCCAGACGGCGCGAACCCCGTGGCCGGCCAACCGGGCCGCCAGCGAGCGGGTCAGGCGAACACCGCGTTTGAGCAGGGGTGCCGCGCCGAGCGCGGCCGACGGGATGTCCCGCGCCAGCTCCATGTCATCAATCACCCAGTCAACCCGGACCAGCCTCATAGCGCCCTAATCGGCAGAACGCGCCAAAACTTTTGTCCAGAGCGGGAGTTTTCCTTCAGGCGGGTGCGGCCGTGGACGGATCGGCAGGCTATCATCGGGGCGATCTCCGATCCAGGTTTCGGTGCGTCGGTGGCCCGACGCCGACCCAACGCCGCGTTTGCCCGGTCGGCACTGGTGGCCGTGCTGGTGCTGGCCACCCTCCTGTTCACGCCCCGCCCGGCGGCCGCCGGGGTGGCCAACGGTGGCCTGCCCGGCCCCCGCCACAGCGATCCCCTGGCCGGGATGCCGTGGGGCAATTACTCCGGTTCCCAGGACGAGGTGTTCCCGGCCTACCGGGCCGCCACCGGCTCAGACCGGCAGCTTCTGGGCAAGATCGCCCTGCGGCCTCGCGTCCGCTGGTTCGGCGCCTGGTATCCGACCGCGGGGATAGAGCAGACCGTCCGGGCCTATATCGCCAACGCCACCGCCGGCAACCCGGCGGCGCTGGCCCAGGTGGCTGTCTTCCGGCTCGTCCCCTGGGAGCAGGCGGCCTGTCGACGGCTGCCCACTCCCGCCGAGCAGGCCTCCTACCGGCACTGGATCGACGCCTTCGCCGCCGGAATCGGCTCCTCCCGCGTGGCCCTCATCCTGCAGCCGGACCTGCCGTTTGCCCGGTGCGTGCCCCACCGGTCCCGGCTCCCGCTCCAAATGGTCGCCTATGCGGCGCGGGTGTTCGATGCGCTTCCGCACACCACGGTCTACATCGATGCCGGCGCCGCCGACTGGCCGACCGTCCCTCAGGCCGCCGGCCTCCTGCGGGCTGCGGGGATCCGCTACGCGCGCGGGTTCGCCCTGGACGCCACCCACTACGACGCCACCGGCCGGGAGATCAGGTTCGGCGCGGCGGTGGTGCGGGCGTTGGCGGCCGCCCACGTGCCCGGCCGCCACTTTGTCATCAACACGGCCGCCAACGGCCGGCCCTTCACCTACCAGCAGTACCATGGCCCGAACTTCGACAATGCCTCCGTCTGCGCCACGCGCGCCTCCCGGCGCTGTGTGACCCTGGGCATCCCGCCCACCTGGCAGGTGGCGCAGCCGCGCTGGGGTCTGAGCCGCGGCGAGCGCGGGCTGGCGGCCCGGGATGTCGATGCCTACCTCTGGTTCGGTCGCCCATGGCTGGACAATCAGGCCGACCCGTTCGACCTCCGGCGCGCGCTGGCCCTGGCGGCCACCACGCCGTTCTGAGCAGAGCCGTCTAACCCATTCTTCACAAATTTTCCAGAGCAATCCCGCATTTCGAGGGGTACGGTCTCCTGATGAGGCCTCGGCTGCTGGTCTGCCGCGTTTTCGGGCACAATCAGCCGTCGCGCAACCAGGCCACGGATTCGGGAGCCACCATCCACAACGGCCCATCGCCGCCGAGCGGCAACTGACCGGGGGCCCAGTCACCCAGATGGCAGTCGACACGCTACCTCCACGCACGCCCGCGTCGCCTCCTGACCCCGATGAGGGGCCCGGCCGCCCGCGCTCCGGGCCCTGGGGACGCCTGAGCGGGTACCGGCCGAGCCCGGCGGCGGTCGCCGGCCTGCTGGCCGTGCTGGTGCTGGTCTCCCTCTACCTGCGCACCCGCCAGCTGAACTTCTATTACTGGATCGACGAGGCACTGTCGGTGGGGATCTCGTCGCACCCGCTGGGGCAGCTGCCCCATCTGCTGCGGGAGGACGGCTCCCCGCCGCTGTACTACGTTCTGCTGCACTTCTGGATGCAGGCGTTTGGGCGTGGGGAGGTGGCCACCCACTGGCTGTCTGAGATCTTCGCCCTGATCGCCATCCCGGTCTCCTACTGGGGCGGAGCCAGCCTGTTCGGCCGGCGGACCGGCGCGTACGCCGCCGTCCTGGCGGCCGGGGTCCCGTTCCTCACCAGCTACGCGCAGGAGACGCGGATGTACTCGCTGCTGGCGCTGCTGTCGCTGGTGGTGGCCATCGCCTTCGTGCACGCCTTCGTCTACCGTCGTCGCCGGTACCTGCCGGTGTTCTCAGTGGCGCTTGCCGCTGCCCTGTACACCCACAACTGGGCCCTGTTCCTTGGCCTGGCCACGTTCATCGCCTACCTGGTGTGCGTGTGGCTGGCCCCGGCGCCGCGGCGCGACCTCTGGCGCGACGGCCTGATCGGCTTCGGCACGGTCGCCGTGCTGTTTCTGCCGTGGCTGCCGACGCTCTTCTACCAGGCTCAGCACACGGGAGCGCCCTGGGCGCTGCCCCCGGTGGTGTGGTCGCTGACCACCGCCTTCTACTTCATCGCCGGGGGCCGCGGGGCCGCCATGACCCTGGCGCTGGCCGCCGGATTCGGCCTGTTCGCCACCGGTGTCGGCCTGTTCACCGTCGCTCGCGGGCGCCGGTTGGTGGCCCTCCCGGCGCCGGACTCCAGCCGGCGGCAGGCGGCGGTGGCGGCGGTCGGGCTGGCCGTTCTGACCCTCGGCACCCTCCTCATCGCCTGGTTGTATGCCAAGACCACCCCGGCTTGGGCGGGACGCTACGTGGCGGTGATCGTCGGCCCGCTCATCGTCCTGGTGGCGCTCGGGCTGGCCCGGGCCCGAGGGCTGGGGGTGGTGGCGCTGGTATTCGCCTGCTGCTTCTGGGCGCTGGATCCACGCGTGCCGTCCCGGGACGCCAAGAGCAACGTGGCCTCGGTGGCCCAGGCCATGAACCGACACATCGGAGCCAGCACGCTCGTTCTGTCCACCCAGCCTGAGCAGGTCCCCACGCTTGCCTATTACCTGCCCAAGGTCGTCCACTTCGGCACCCCGCTGGGCCCGGTGGCCGACCCCCGAGTGGTCGACTGGCGCAATGCGCTGGAGAAGTTTGAGGGCTCGCGAAGGCATGCGGTGCTGGGTCCGATGGTCCGCTCGCTGGCGCCGGGCCAGCGCGTGCTGCTGGTGATCCCCACCAGCTTCACCAAGGAGCCGAGATGGATGGACCTCATCTACCTGGACAGCAAGAGCTGGCTCCGGTATCTCCGCGCCGATCCCCGCTTGCGCCTGATCGCGGCGTCCTCGCCGCACCGGTGGAGCGCGAACGTCGGGGTCGCCGGCTACCTGTTCGCCGTGCGCTGATCAGCGCACCGGCTCACCGGTGACCGCCACCTGCTCAATCAGGTCGGCGGCGGCGCGGGTGCCCGGCCGGCGGCGCAGCCGCTCGCCCAGGGCGACGGTGCGCCCATGCAGTGCGGTGTCGCTGAGCAGTCGGTCCACGGCGGACGCCAGGCCATCACCCTCCAGCCCATAGGTCGGCAGGCGGATCCCGTACCCGGTCTCGGCGACCCGCTGAGCGTTGTCATGCTGGTCCCAGAAGATCGGCAGCACCAGCATCGGCTTGCCGAACCAGAGTGACTCGGTGACCGTGTTGTTGCCGCCGTGGGTGATGACCGCGTCCACATGGGGAAGCACCGAAACCTGGGGCAGGAACTCGACGCCCTCCATGTTGGGGGCGAGTTCGTACTCGTCGTGGCGAGGCCCCCGGCTGACGATGTAGCGATGCGGCGTGTCGGCCAGCAGGTCCACCAGGGTCCGCATCAGGTCCACATCGGCTGAGCCCAGCGAGCCCAGGCTGAGATAGACGAGCCGGCGGTCGTCAGCAGGCGCGGGTGATTCCCAGGTCTCGTCGGTGGTGCGCACGCAGGCCTCCACGTTGCGCCAGCCGGGACCGAGCGGCGCGCGGCGCGGATAATCGAGCTCCCGCGGGAACAGATACAGGTTCAGCCAGTCGGACTGGTGGATCATCTCCGGCGCGGGCAGGGGCGGCGCGCCCCGCTCGCGGCAGAACTCCGAGAACCCGCCCTGGAGCTCGGCCATCTGCCGGGCGTACTCCCGGCGGAACGGCTCCCAGGCGGCGCGGTCGGAGAGCGCCAGACCGGAGAAGGTGGGGGGAAGGTCGGGATCCTTGACCTCCAGCGGGTTGCAGGAGACGATCCGGACCCAGGGGCAACCGTGGGCCAGGATGGCCGGGAAGCTGCACACGTTGTCCTCCACAATCACGTCCGGCGCCAGCTCGTCGAAGATTTCGGTCAGGCGCTCGTCGACGTAGTGCGCTCCGTCGGCCAGGGCCTGGAATGTGGGCACGATGAAGGTCTCCAGCTGCTCCCAGGTGGAGCCGCGGAACACGGGGGCCGTTTCCCGGATGAAGTCCTTCCAGAACTGGCCTGGCTGCTCCGGCACCTCCGGGGCGGGGGCCAGCCGCATCCGCCGCTCCTCAAATCCGCGGGCCTCCAGCGTCCCGGCGAACGACTCCTCCACCACAAATACCACGCGGTGCCCTCGCCGCCGCAGGACGTCGCCGATCCCGATGCAGTTGTTGGTGGGACCGAAGGCGCCCTCGGGGAAGAAGACGACGGTGCGGCGGGATGCGTTCTCGATGGCGCGGCAGCCTAACCAACGGCCGCCGCTGCACGCCACCGTCAGGGCCGGATTGGCACCGCCGCCTCGGGCGTGGCCACGTGAAAGCTGAAGCTCTCCTCCAGATAGAAGTGGACGACCTCTCGGTCATGGTCCAGATAGCCGATCGACAGGTCCTGGCCCACCTCCAGCAGGAAATCCCCGCCGCGGAGGCTGACCACCACGGCACCGTCCACCCCCGGCGCCCACACGATGTCGCCGGCGATGATCTTGCGCAGGTGGTCCAGCAGCGGGTAGCCGCCCTGCTCCGCCGTCTCCACCACACGCTTGTACTGCTCGGTGCCGAGGGCCAGGGCGTACGGCCCGGAGATGCCCGACCGCAGCAGCTGCTCGATGGCGCTGGCCACCGGCCGGCGGTAGCCGTCCGGATGCTCGCCGAGAGTGAGCCCCCGGTGAGGGGATGCCTCGGCGATGCCGGTGATGGAGGCGTCGCTCCAGCCGTGGAACACGGCCCGGTTCTCGGCCACCGCCATCTGATGGGAGGCCCGGTCCAGCGCCTCCAGGTCGGCGTCGTCAGCGCCGCGGTCATCGTCGCGCAGCTCGCCGCGAGACAGGGCGAACTCGGCGCGCACCTCGGCCAGCGGCAGCACACGGCGTCGCACCGCGTTCACTCCGTCGCAGGGGGTGGCGGCCAGCGGCTCAGTCCGGCCCAGATTGGTGGCGGAGTACTCCCACCCGTGAGGACCGGAGAAGTCGACGAGCTTGCGGGCGGCGAGGGCGACTGCCAGCCGCTCCCGGGCCTCGTCATCGATCAGCTTCCAGTTGCCGTCGCTGATCGGCGCGTGGGAACGCAGGAGATGGTTGCTCATGACTCAGGCTCCCCTCAGGCTGCCGATGCCCAGTGACCCGGAACCGTCGCCGGCGGACGCACCCTCGTCCCCGTCGCCGCTCGCCTCGGCCTCGGCGGCCTCGCCGTGCTCCACGATGTCGCCGCCCTGGAACAGGATTCCCTCCGCGATCTCCCTCCACTGCGGAGAGCGGCGCAGGAGGAACTCGAGGTCCATGGCGAAGTGCTTGTACTCCTCCCCCCGGGCGTCGCGCATGATCGCCACCGCCTGGGGGTCTGGCTCCACGGCGATGCGCTGCTCATACCAGCCGATCGCCTCGGCCTCCTCGGTGAGAGAGGCGCACAACCGGGCGAACGTCCGGGTCTCGGCCGGCAGCTCATCCGGCGGCTCGTGATACTGATCAAACCCCATGTCGTCTCCTGATCGCGGTGGGTGCGCCCGCAAACGCTACCCGGCGGCGGCGGTGTGGGATCATCGATTGTGGATATGGCGATGAACGAACTGATCTCTGACGAACTGGCCGCGCGGGTGCCCACCGCGCCCCTGGCCGCCACCGGGCTGATCGCCGGGTTCGCCGTGGCCGTGGCCAGCGGCTCGCGCCCGCTGGGCGGGGCGGTGATGGCCGCCTGCGGGCTGAGCTGCATCGCCGTGTGGCTCAAGCGCGACGGCCGCCGGGTGGCGCTCCAGCTGACCGGCACCGGGCTGGCCGCGTTCGCCCTCTCCCACGTGCTGGCGGATGTGATCGGGGCCTGGCCGTCGGTGTTCTTGGTCTCCGTGGTCACGGCGGCCCTGTGCTGGCGGCTGTCGGACAGCCGGCGGGGATCCTGGCTCAGCCGGCGAGCTGCAGCTGGCTGACCGTGAACGTGGCTCCGTCCGGAGCCGCTAGGACCGCTCGGCGAAACGGGGGGTCGAGGAACGGCTCGGCGAGCACGCGCCCGCCCAGGCCGGTCGCCGGCGTGGCCGCGGCCGCCGCGTCGGCCACCCAGAAGTCGACGCTCCAGCCGGCGGCCCCGGCGTCGTCTGCGGCCATCGCGGCGACGACGTCGCGGGGAACCGGCTGGGTGGGCTCGCCGCCGACGTAGCCCGGGAGGCGAAAGAGCCACAGGCCCTCGGGCCCGAACGGCTCGGCCTGCCAACCGAAGAGTGCGCCGTAGAAGGCCTCGGCACCCGCCGGATCCGGCGTGCGCAGCAGGCTCATCGCCCAGGCGGAGGGCTCGTTCACGCGCCGGGCGCCGATCCGGCGGCCCGCCTCCCAGGCGCAGAAGGTGGCGCCGGCGGGATCGGCCATCACGGCCAGGCGGCCGGCCGGGGGGACGTCGAACGGACCCGCCAGGACCTGGCCGCCGGCATCCTCGGCAGCCGCCGAGGCTTCGTCCGCGCTCGCCACCGCGATGTGGGTTGTCCAGCCGGCCGGGATGTCCTGCCCGCTCGGGACCGAGCCGACGCCGGCGACCTCATCGCCATTGACGTGCGCCACAAAGTAGGCGCCGGGCGGATCACCGGGGATCGGCCCCGGGCCGGCGAAAGTCCAGCCGAACACGCCCTCGTAGAACCGCAGTGCGGCGTCAAGGTCATGGGTCAGCGTCTCCACGAAGCAGGGGACTCCGGCGGGGTAGTCGTCGCGTTGGCTCATCTGCACTCTCCTCCGGGTCGGGTGGCCGTTTGTGCGTGAAGTTGGACTGTACTACCATCAGGTTGGGATTTACAACTATGGGTGACCGCCGGACATATCAGGACTCGTGTGGGATCGCCCGCGCGCTGGACATCGTGGGGGAACGGTGGGCGCTGCTCGTCGTCCGCGAGCTCCTCGTCGGGCCGCAGCGCTTCACTGACCTGCGCGCCGGGCTGCCGAGGATCGCCCCGGACGTACTCGCTCAGCGCGTGCGTGACCTCGAGGCCGCCGGGGTGGTGCGTCGGCGCACGCTTCCGCCGCCCGCCGCCGCGCGCGTCTACGAGCTCACCGAGTGGGGCCGCGAGCTGGCGCCGGCACTGGTGGCGCTCGGCCGCTGGGGCAGTCGGTCGCCGCTGCCGGCCCGCCGGCCGCCGCTCAGCGTCGCCGCCGCCGTCGTCGCCCTGGAGACGACGTTCGATGCCGCGGCCGCCCGCGGCGTGGCCGCGACCTACGAACTGCGGCTCGACGGTCGGCCGTTCGCGCTGGTGGTGCGCGACGGGACACTCAAGGTCACGCCGGGGGCGGCGGAATCGCCGGTCGCCACCCTCGCCACCGACACCGGGACGCTGGCGGCGGTGCTCTGGCACGGCCGGCCGCTCGCCGACGCGGTGGAGGCGGGGGCGCTGGTCATTGGGGGGGAGGCCGCGTCTGTGTCCGAACTGCCGGACTTCTTCGCAGCTCCGGTGCCCGTCCCCGAGCTTTAACGAAAAGCAACGACGTGTTGCCGCCTCCGGCGTCTAACCTCGGGGGCATGGCTTACACGACCGCCGAGGGGCGAGAGCAGGTGCTGAGCGATCTGGCGGTCGCCGTCGACCAGATCGCGGATGCGCTCGCTCGTCTGGGCGAGGCCTACGAGCAGCTTGACCAGCAGCACGCCGACGTTCTGGAGGAGCAGCTGTTCCGTCCGGTCCAATCGGCCTATGGCCGGGCGGTACGCACCCACAGCGATTTCGCCGCGCGGTCGGGCATCCGCTCCCGGACCTTCGCCCCCCATTCTCCGGGCCTCCAGTCGCAGTCGGTCCAGGACCTGATTGAGCGGTCCGCCGATTCCGTCCAGGACGCCGATCAGTCGATCGCTGAGCTCCAGGACTCCATGCTGCCGGTGGAGGTGGGCGACACCGAGTTGCGCGCCGGCCTCTCCCAGGTGCGCGAGACCCTGGCGGCGGTGCCCCACCGCGCTCGGGCGCTGGTTCGCACCGTCGGCCGCTGAGCTGTAGTACGTTCCCCGCCGTGAGGTGGGTGAGGGCGTGTGTGATGCTGGCGCTGGGCACCGTGGCCATGGCCGCCCTGCCCGGCCTGGCCGCGGCCCGGCTGCAGGCCCATGGCAGCGCCCGGCAGGTGTATGCCACCGGGGCGCGCCCGCGCGCCGTGGTGCGGCTGATCGCCGGCCGGGGGCGGCCGGTGGCCCGGCGGCGAGCCGACGGCCTGGGCGGCGTGGTGTTCCGGGCCGTGGCGCCGGGCTCGGGCTACCGGGTGCTGACCGGGGGCCGGCGATCCGGCCCTCTGACCGTGTTCAGCGATCGCTCGGCCCCGCCGAATCCTCGGGTCTACGCCCAGCGGCTACCGGCAGGTGGCTACGGCTACCTGCACACCCGGGACGGCACCACGCTGGCCATCGACGTGCATCTCCCGGGCCCGGCATCGGCCGGTCCGTACCCGACCCTGGTGGAGTACTCCGGCTATGGCTACGCCGACCCGGCCGGGCCGCAGAGCGGGATCGCGCCGATCGCCAACCTGCTGGGCTTTGCGGTGGTCGACGTCAACATGCGCGGCACTGGATGCTCCGGGGGCTCGTTTGACTACTTTGAGGCGCTGCAGGGCCTCGACGGCTACGACGTGGTCGAAACCGTGGCCCGCCAGCCGTGGGTGCTCGGTCACCGGGTGGGGATGATGGGAATCTCTTACGGGGGCATCAGCCAGCTGTTCGTGGCCGCCACCGACCCGCCCCACCTGGCGGCGATCACCCCGCTGTCGGTGATCGACAGCACGGCCACCACGCTGTATCCGGGCGGGATCCTCAACACCGGCTTCGCCGTGTCCTGGGGCAAAGAGCGGGCCCATGACGCCCTCCCGGCGTCCCCGCAAGGGGGCCAACCGTGGGCCCTGGCCCGGATCCGCGCCGGGGACCGCACCTGCGCGGCCAACCAGGTCCTGCACGGCGAGGCGCCCAACCTGCTGGGGCAGATCCACGCCAACCGGTACTACGTGCCGGCGATCGCCGATCCGCTGGCCCCGGTCACCTTCGTGCACCGCATCCGAGTGCCCGTCTACCTGGCCTGCCAGTGGACCGACGAGCAGACCGGCGCCCATTGCGCCGATCTGGCCCAGCACTTCACCGGCACCCGGCAGAAGTGGTTCACGTTTACCAACGGCACGCACATCGACTCGCTGGATCCGGCCACGTTCAACCGCTGGTACGACTTCCTGGAGCTCTATGTGGCCCGCCGGGCGCCGCGGCTGACCGCCGCCGTCCGCAACCTGGCCCCCGGCGTGTTCGCTGCCACCATGGGCATCCGCGGCCTCACCCTGCCTCCGGATCCGATCCAGTCGGCGCCGTCCTACCGGGCGGCGCTCACCGCCTTCCAGCGGCTGCCGGCCGTCCGGGTGCTGTTCGACAACGGGGCCGGTTCGCCGATCCCGGGGGCGCCGTACCCGGCCTTTGCCCAGGGCTTCCGCCGCTTCCCCGTGCCGGGCACCCAGGCGCGCTCCTGGTATCTCGGTGCCGGCGGCGCGCTGACCTCCGGCCGGGCGTCCCGCGGCACCCGTGACGCGTTCACCTGGAATCCACGGGCCCGGAGCACCACCAGCTTCACCGGCGCCGATGACGGCAGCGTCCGGCGGCCTGTGGACGGCCACGCCGGCCTATCACTGGAACCAGAGCCCCCCGGGGAATGCCGCGGCCTACCTGACCTCCCCGCTGAGTCGCACCACCACGGTGATCGGCGGCGGTGCCGTGCAGCTCTGGATCGCGGCCGCGGCCCGGAGCGTCGACCTCCAGGTGACGGTCTCCGAGGTGCGCCCCGACGGACGCGAGACGTTTGTCCAGAATGGCTGGCTGCGGGCCAGTGAGCGGGCCCTGGATCCGCACCGGAGCACCCTGCTGGAGCCGGTGCTCAGCCTCCGCCGGCGCGACGCCGCCCCGCTGCCCTCAGGACGCTGGACGGAGGTGACCGTTCCGCTCTACTACCAGGGCCACGTCTACCGCCGGGGTTCACGCATCCGGCTGACGGTGACGGCGCCCGGCGGCGACCAGCCGGTGTGGGCATTCGCCCAGCCCCAGCCGCGCCACCCCGTCCAGGTGTGGATCGCCCACTCCCGGCGGCTGGCCTCACGGCTCATCCTGCCCGTGGTCCCGGGCGTGGCCGTGCCCACCGGGCTGCCGCCCTGCCCGGGCCTGCGCGGCGAGCCGTGCCGGGCCTATCGGCCATATGCGAACCGGACCGGCCCGCTGGGCCGAGCCCCGTCCTGAGCAAAGACTTACGCTGGCGACATCCGGTACCTGTAGCATCGCCGCCTCACATGGGACTGAAAGCCCCACCAGCGGTTGACGCGTCCGCGGTCTCCGATGGCCTCAGCCGCCCCGTCAAGCTGCCGCTGTTGGACCGGCTGGCCAGTGCCGTTGTCACCGGCGCACCGCCGATCCTGGTCGGGCTGGGAATGTGGCTGGGCTGGAGCCACGGTCTGCTCGTCTGGCAGGACCTGCTGGTGCTGGCGGTGTTCTACGCCGTGATCGGATCGGGCATCACCGTCGGCTTTCACCGGCTGCTCACCCATCGCAGCTTCAAGTGCAGCCGGCTGCTGCGCGCCGGGTTTGCGGCGCTCGGCTCGGCCGCGGCCGAGGGACCGGTGATCGACTGGGTGGCCACCCATCGCAAACACCATCAGTTCTCCGACGAGACGGGCGATCCGCACAGCCCGCATCTGGGCGAGCGCGGCGGCTGGCGCGGCCAGGTGCAGGGACTCCTGCACGCCCACATTGGCTGGGTGTTCTCCGACATGGAGGTGGCCGACGAGCAGCGCTACGCCCGGGATCTGCTCGCCGACCCGTGGATCCGGTTCGTCGACCGCACGTTCGTGCTCTGGGTGGCGCTGGGGTTGGCGGCGGCGTTCGGGCTGGGGGTCGCCCTGACCGGCACGGTGACCGGCGGACTGACCGCGCTGCTGTGGGGCGGGGCGGCTCGCATCTTCTTCATGCACCACGCCACGTTCTCCATCAACTCGGTCTGCCACTACTTCGGCCGCGCTGACTATGAGACCGGAGACCGCTCGCGCAACGTGTTCTGGCTGGCGATCCCCACCTGGGGGGAGGCCTGGCATAACAACCACCACGCATTTCCCACCTCCTACCGGCACGGGCTCCAGCGCTGGCAGCTTGATCCCTCGGCGGCCATCATCCGGCTGCTGGAGATGACCGGACTGGCCTGGGACGTGGTCCGGGTGGACCCGGCCCGCCGCGCCCGCAAGCTGGCCGCGGCCGCCGCCGCGGATAGCTAGTCTCCCGCCGCGTGCCCTTCGCCCGGACGGCGCCCCTGAGGCGCGAGCTCGTCGCTGCACTGCCCCAGCGACCGTTTGCCATCGAGTTCTGGGACGGGACCTTGGTGCCGGCCACCAAGGCCGATGCCCCCACCTTTCGCTTCCTGTCGCCCGAGGCGCTCGCCCACGTCATCCGGGCCCCGGGCGAGCTCGGGCTGGGACGGGCCTATGTGCTGGGGCTGATCGAGGCCGACTCCATTGAGAAGGCGCTGGCGGTGGTGGACACCTTCGAGCCGCCGCGGCTGTCGGTCGGGCAGATGGCCCGGCTGGGAGTCGCCGTCGTGCGCGCCTGTGGCCTGACCCGGCCGCCTCGGCGCCCGGCCTCGGAGCTGCGCCTCACCGGCGAGCGCCACTCCATCGGCCGCGACCGCCGGGCCGTCCGCTACCACTACGACGCCGGGAACGACTTCTTTGCGCTGTTCCTCGACCCGTCGATGACGTACAGCTGCGCCTACTTCCGGGGCGGGGCGGAGACGCTGGCCGAGGCCCAGGAGGCCAAGCTGGACCTGGTGTGCCGCAAGCTGGCGCTCCAGCCGGGGGAGAGGGTGCTCGATGTCGGCTGCGGGTGGGGAAGCTTCGCCATCCATGCCGCCTCGCGCTATGGCGTGCGCGTCCTGGGGGTGACGCTGTCCGAGCAACAGGTGGCGCTGGGGCGCGAGCGCGTCCGTGAGGCCGGCGTGTCGGACCTGGTGGAGCTGCGCCTGGCCGACTACCGCGAGCTGCCCGGCGAATCCTTTGACGCCATCTCCAGCATTGGCATGGTGGAGCACGTGGGCAGCGAGCGCATCGACCTGTACATGCGCACCCTGCGCGGCCTGCTGCCTGCGGGCGGCCGGTTGCTCAACCACGGCATCGCCAAGCTCGCTGATTTCGACACGCCGGACGAAGGGGCGTTCTCGGAACGGTTCGTGTTCCCCGACGGGGTGCCCCTGCCGCTCTCGCGGATCGCTCAGGCGATGGAGCGCGTGGGGCTGGTGGTGCGCCACGTGGAGGGCTTTCCGGAGGATTACGCCCGGACCCTCGGCTACTGGATCGACAGCTACGAGTCCCGGTATGCCGAGGCAGTGCGTCTGGCCGGCGCGGAGCGGGCGCGGGTCTGGCGGCTGTACCTACGGGCGGCCCGGGCCGGCTTCACCACCGGCTGGGCCTCGGTCTACCAGGTGCTCGCCCACAAGCCGGAATGACGGGGTGGTCCAGTGACTGGACCACCCGGGTCGGCAACGTGAGTCAGGCGGTGGCCGCCGCGGCGGTGTCCGGCGCCGGGGCCGCGGCTTCCGGCTCGGGCTCCGGGGCGGGAGCCTGGGCGGCCACGTAATGGGCGCCGGCGGCGCCGGCGGCGCCGAGCGCGGCCGCCAGCAGGGTGGCCTTGGCGCCGGTGAGGTTGCTGCCCCGCGCGGCGTCGACCGACGGACTGCCGGGGCCGGTCTCGGCCAGGGCGAGCGCGGCGGCGATCAGGACCAGGTTGTACTCATAGCCGCCGTTGCTGACCCAGGGGCCGTTCTTGAGGTGAACCCGGTGGATGGCGGTGAGCATGGTGGCGACGAGGGCGGCGGAGGCGAGCGGGGTGAAGGCTCCGAGGAGGAGCAGGGAGCCACCGCCGGCCTCGGCGGCACCGGCCGCCGCGGCATGGCGCTTGCCCGGGCGCAGACCCAGGTTCTCAAAGAACTGGCCGGTGCCCTCCAGTCCGTGGCCCCCGAACCAGCCGAACAGCTTCTGGGTGCCGTGGCCGAAGAAGTAGCCACCGACGATTGCGCGAAGAATGAGGCGTCCAAGATTCATGGCACCGACCTTATCAGATGATTGTGCTCACAACAAACGGCCTGCCCGGCCTCGCTCAGCATCCATTGAAGCTCCACGGTGAACTTCACTTCTGGCTGAGCTTCGTGTAGGAGTATGGTGCCCCAACAAGCCGCCGAGCCAACCAGGAGGAGTGGAATGAGCAGCACCGTCAACGTGCGCCTCAACGTGAACGGCACCGAGCACACGCTTCAGGTGGAGCCTCGCCTGCTGCTCGTCCACGCCCTGCGTGATCATCTCGGTCTCACCGGCACCCACGTGGGCTGCGACACCTCCAACTGTGGCGCCTGCACCATCCACCTCAACGGCGAGCCGGTGAAGTCCTGCACCGTGCTGGCCGTCCAGGCCGACGGCGCCGAGGTGACCACCATCGAGGGCCTCGGCACCGAGGACAACCTGCACCCCATGCAGGAGGCGTTCTGGAACAACCACGGGCTCCAGTGCGGCTACTGCACTCCCGGCATGATCATGTCGGCGACCGCGCTGCTGGCCGAGAATCCGGACCCCACCGAGTCTGAGGTCCGCCACGCGCTGGAGGGCAACCTGTGCCGCTGCACGGGCTACCACAACATCGTCAAGTCGGTGCTGGACGCCGCTGAGAAGACCAAGGGGGTCACGGCATGAGCGTCACCGATGCGGCGCCCGCCGGCCATGTGGGGCGGCTCCTGCGGCGCAAGGAGGACCCGCGGTTGATCACCGGACGGGCCCGGTATGTCGACGACATCTCACTGCCCGGAACGCTGTGGGCGGGCATCGTCCGCTCGCCGGAGGCACACGCCACCGTCGTGTCCATCGACACCTCGGCGGCGAAGGCGCGTCCCGGCGTCCACGCCGTCTACACCGGTGAGGACATGACCGACCTGGGCGGCCCGCTGCCGATGGCCTGGGCGCCGCCCGGGGTGGAGGTCAACAACCCGGAGCACTGGCCGCTGGCCAAGGGCGCGGTCAAGCACGTGGGCGATCCGGTGGCCGTGGTGCTGGGGCCCGACCGCTACGCGGTGATGGATGCCGTGGAGGACGTGATCGTCGAGTACGACCCGCTGCCGGTCGTCGTCGATCCGGAGGCCGCGATCGCCGGCGGTCCGTTTGTCCATGACCAGTTCGGCACCAACCAGGTCCACCAGTGGACGCTGGCCGGCGGCGACGTGGAGGCCGGCTTCGCCGAGGCCGACGTGATCGTGGAGCGGCGGGTGGTCAACCACCGGATCGCCGGCGCCCCGATCGAGTGCCGCGGAGTGCTCGCCGACTACCGCGCGGGCGCGCTGACCCTGTACTCGGCCACTCAGGTGCCCCACTTCGTCCGCCTGTTCATGGCGCTCCTGCTCGGCCTGGGTGAGGACCGGGTGCGGGTGATCGCCCCGGAGGTGGGGGGCGGGTTCGGCCAGAAGCTCCAGGTCTACGGCGAGGAGCTGCTCGCCTGCTGGGCCTCCCGCCGAACCGGTCATCCGGTCAAGTGGATCGAGACCCGCTCGGAGAACATGGCGGTCGCCCACCAGGGGCGCGACCAGATCTCCCAGGTCCGCATGGGCGCCAAGCGGGACGGCACCATCACCTCCTGGCACGTCAAGATCCTGGCTGACTTCGGCGCCTACAACATGATTCTCACGCCGCTGATCCCGTCGCTGGGGGCGTTTGTGATGGGCGGCTGTTACAAGATCCCCAACGTACGCACCGACATCACCGGGGTATTCACCAACAAGTGCCCCACCGATGCCATCCGCGGCGCCGGCCGGCCCGAGGCGACGCAGATGATCGAGGTCACGCTGGATCAGATGGCCCATGAGCTGGGGATGGATCCGCTGGAGCTGCGGCGCAAGAACTTCATCCCCAAGGAGGACTTCCCGGCCGCGGTGGCCACCGGCGTCGTCTACGACTCCGGCGACTATGAGAAGTCGCTGGCCAAGCTGCTGGAGCACGTCGACGTGGCGGCGTTCCGGCGAGAGCAGGAGGAGCTGCGCGCCCAGGGGATCCACCGCGGGATTGGGTTCTGCACCTGGACCGAGATCTGTGGCCTGGCGCCCAGCCGGATCACCGGACCGGCTGGGGTGGGCGTCCAGGCCGGGCTGTGGGAATCGGCCATGGTCCGGGTCCACAACACCGGTGCGGTCACGGTCTACACCGGAACCTCGCCCCACGGCCAGGGACTGGAGACGGCCATGGCCCAGATCGTCGCCGACAAGCTGGGCGTCGACCCCGCGGTGGTGGAGGTCGTCCACGGCGACACCTCGCTGGGACCGGAGGGACGCGACACGTACGGCTCGCGCTCGCTGGCCACCGGCGGCGAGGCCGTGGCTCGGTGCACCGACAAGGTGGTCGACAAGGTCAAGGCGATCGTGGCCGCGGAGCTGGAGGCCGCCCCGGAGGACATTGAGGTCTCCGGAGGGAAGTTCTCGGTCCGGGGATCCCCGGACAAGGGGATGGCACTGGCCGACGTGGCCGGCGTGGCCTACATCGGCGCCGTCCCCGAGGGCATGGAGCCCGGGCTGGAGGAGACGACGTTCTATGACCCGGAGAACTTCGTGTTCCCGTTCGGCGCTCACGCCTGCATCGTCGATGTCGACGCCGCCACCGGCAAGGTGTCGGTGGAGCGCTATGTGGCCGTCGACGACTGCGGCCGCCAGATCAACCCGATGCTCATCGCCGGCCAGATCCACGGCGGGGTGGTGCACGGCATCGGCCAGGCGCTGTACGAGCGCGTCCACTACAACGAGGACGGGCAGCTGATCACGGGCACGTTCGTCGATTACGCGCTGCCCACGGCGGCGGAGTTGCCGAGCTTTGAGACCGACACCACGGTGACGCCGTCGCCGGTCAACTCTCTGGGCGCCAAGGGCGTCGGGGAGGCCGGAACCATCGCCGCCTCGGCCGCGGTCACCAATGCCGTCATCGACGCGCTGAGACCGCTCGGCGTCGACTACATCAACATGCCGCTCACCCCGATGCGGGTGTGGGAGGCCATCTCAAACAGCCAGGGCGCGAGCCCGGAGGGAGGCGCGCAGTCATGATCCCCGCCGAGTTCGAGTACACCGCACCGGAGTCGCTGAAGGACGCCATCGGCGCGCTCGTGGACGGCGGCGAGGACGCCAAGCTGCTCGCCGGCGGCCACTCGCTGCTGCCGCTGATGAAGCTCCGGCTGGCCGCGCCGACGCTGCTCGTCGATCTGCGCAAGGTCCCGGGGTTGCACGGCGTGGAGCGCCAGGATGGGCACTGGCGGGTGGGCGCGCTGACCACCCACACGGTGCTGGAGCACTCGCCGGACCTGGGGATCGTCTCCGAGGTGGCCGCCACCATCGCCGACCCGCAGGTGCGCCACCGGGGGACGATCGGCGGCTCGCTGGCCCACGGCGACTCGGCCTCGGACCTGCCGGCGGCGATGCTCATCACCGAGGCCGAGGTCACCCTCCAGGGTTCCGGCGGCCAGCGCTCGCTGGCGGCGTCCGAGCTGTTTCAGGACTACCTGACCACGGCGGTGGGCGCCGACGAGGTGCTGACCGAGATCCGCATTCCGGTGCTCGACGGCTGGGGGCACTCGTACCAGAAGTTCAACCGACGCTCGGAGGACTGGGCGATGGTGGGGGTCTGCGCGGTGGTCAAGTCCTCCGGGGGGACCTGCCAGGACGTCCGCATCGGCCTGACCAACATGGCGTCGGTCCCACTGCGGGCCACCGCCGCCGAGGAGGCGCTGCGCGGACAGGAGCTGTCGGTGCAGAACATCGCCCGGGCCGCCGAGCAGGCCGCCGAGGGCACCCATCCACCGGCCGACCTCAACGCCTCCGCCGAGTACAAGCGCCACCTGGCGCGGGTGCTGACCGGGCGGGCGATCAAGGACGCCATCGCGACGGGATAACATCGAGGCCAAGATGACGCTCGCGGCGCTTGAGTCGGTCGGAGCCGCGAGCGAAGCCCTCGCGGCCCAGGGGTATCTGGCAGATCGCCAGCTGGCGATGGCCGTCCACCTAGCCGTGGTCCTGGAGCAGCCGCTGCTGCTGGAGGGCGAGGCCGGGGTGGGCAAGACCGAGGTGGCCCGGGCGCTGGCCGCCGCCACCGGGGCCCGGCTCATCCGCCTGCAGTGCCACGAGGGCATCGACCTACACCACGCCGTCTACGACTGGGACTACGCCCGCCAGCTGCTCGCGCTGCGAGCCGCCGAGAGCGGCGTCGACGAGGGTGAGCTGTTCTCCCGCCGGTTCCTCCTGCGCCGGCCGCTGCTGGAGGCTCTGGAGGCCGATCCGGCCGAGCCGGTGGTGCTGCTCATCGACGAGATCGACCGCGCCGATGACGAGTTCGAGGCCTTCCTGCTGGAGTTCCTGTCGGACTTCGCGGTCACCATCCCGGAGCTGGGCACGGTGGCGGCGCAGCGCCCGCCGATGGTGGTGCTGACCTCCAACCGCACCCGGGAGCTGCATGACGCGCTGAAGCGCCGGTGCCTGTATCACTGGATCGACTACCCCACGCCGGAGCGCGAGCGGGAGATCGTCCACGCCCGCCTGCCCGACGTGCCGGAGGACATCGCGGCCCGGGTGGTGGAGGCGGTGGCCAAGCTGCGTGAGCAGGGTGACCTGTACAAGCTGCCCGGGGTGGGGGAGACGATCGTCTGGGCCCAGGCCCTGCTCGCTCTCAACGGCGAAGGCTCGCTCCAGGACACCCTGGGCGTGGCTCTCAAGGTGCATGAGGACGTGCTCCGCGTGCGGGAGCGGGGCGTCCTGGAAGGTGTCTGAGGCCGCGCCGTGAGCGCGCTGGTGGAGCCGCTCGCCGACGGCCTGGTGGAGCGGCTGGGCGACCTGACCAGCGTCCTGCGCGCCCAGGGGACGCGGGTGGGCGTGGGGGAGCTGCTGACCGCGGTGCGCTGCCTGGAGCGGGTCGACGCCACCTCCCGGGAGGAGGTCCGGCTCGCCCTGCGGACGGTGCTGTGCTCCCAGCGCGTCGACCTGGAGCGGTTTGACCTGGCGTTCACGGCCGTGTTCGGCGACGGCCGGGTGCCGGCGCCGGACGACCCGCTGGCCGAGCTGGGCGCCATCGAGAAGGCGGCGCTGCCCAGCCTGGCCATGCCGGATCCCGGAGGCGGCGCCGCCCAGGAGGGCGCCGAGACGCTCCCGGCGGCCTGGAGCGAGATGGAGATCCTGCGGGAGAAGGACTTCGCTCGCTACACCGAGGCCGAGATGGCGGTCGCCCGGGAGCTGATCGCCCGGCTGGCCCGCCGTCACCCCACGCGGCTGTCCCGGCGCACCCGGCCCTCGCGCCGGCGGGGCCACATGCCGGACCTGCGCCAGACGGTCCACGAGTCCCTGCGCACCGGCGGCGAGCCGCTGACCCGGCGCTGGCGCAAGCCGACCCAGCGGCCCCGGAAGGTGGTGCTGGTCTGCGACGTGTCCGGCTCCATGGCCCCGTACGCCCGGATGCTGCTCCAGTACATGCACGCCAGCGTGGTCGCCCGCCGCCGGGTGGAGGCGTTCGCCTTCGGCACCCGTCTCACCCGGCTCACCCAGGAGCTGGCCGGACGCGATCATGATCACGCGCTGGACCGGGCCGCCGCCGCCGTCAACGACTTCTCCGGGGGCACCCGTATCGGCGCCGCCATCGCCGAGCTCAACCGGGTGCACGGACGCCGCCTGGGCCGGGGGTCGGTGGTGGTGGTGCTCAGCGACGGCTGGGACCGCGGCGAGCCGGAGCTGCTCGACGTGGAGATGGCCCGGCTGCGGCGCGCCGCCTACCGGCTGGTGTGGCTCAACCCGCTGGCCGCCCACCCGGATTACGAGCCGCTGGCGCGCGGAATGCAGGCGGCGGTGCCCCACACCGACCGGCTCCTGGCCGGCAACTCGCTGGCCTCCCTGGAGCAGCTGGCCGAGATCCTGGAGGAGATGTGAATTCGGAATGGCTGGAGACCTCGGAGCTGCGCGGCCCGGCGTTCGCCGAGCCGGAGCGCCCCGGGCCCCGGCTGATCCTGTTCGGCGCGGTGGACCTGGCCGCGGCCCTGGCGCGCCTGGCGCCGGCCGTCGGCTGGCGGGTGTACATCGTCGATCCGCGGGAACGGTTCGCCCGGGCCGAGCGGTTTCCGGGAGCCGAGGCGGTGCTGGCGGCCCCACCGGCGGAGGCGTTCGCCCAGCTGGGCGGGATCGATTCCGACACGGCGGTGCTCCTGCTCGCCCATGATCCGGTGCTGGACGACCCGGCGCTGGAGATCGCGCTGCGCTCGCCGGCCCTGTTTGTCGGCGCCATGGGGTCCCGGCGCACGCAGGCCGGCCGCCGGGAGCGACTGACGGCCGCCGGGCTCACCCAGGACGAGCTGGGCCGGCTGGCCGGGCCGGTGGGACTGGACCTGGGGGCACGGACGGCGTCCGAGACCGCGCTGTCGATCCTGGCCGAGATCGCCGCGGTGCGCCACGGGCGCGCCGGCGGTCGGCTCACCGCCGGCGAGGGCTCG
Organism: uncultured Solirubrobacteraceae bacterium; assembly: GCA_963753235.1. Taxonomy (GTDB): domain Bacteria; phylum Actinomycetota; class Thermoleophilia; order Solirubrobacterales; family Solirubrobacteraceae; genus Palsa-465. The sequence goes on from CAVWBJ010000006.1 coordinate 624,045, forward strand.
ATCCGCGAGGTCCGGTCGACGGGAGGGGTCTGAGGTGGTGGCCGGGCTGGTCCTCGCCGCCGGAGGCGGAACCCGGTTTGGGACGGAGTCCAAGCTGTTGGCCGACCTGGGGGGGCGGCCCCTGCTGCAATGGGCCGTCGACGCTCAGTGCGCGGTGCCGGCTCTGCGCCGGGTGGTGGTGGTGCTCGGCGCCCATGCCCCGGAGGTGCGAGAGCGGGTCGGATTTGGGCGGGCGGCGACGGTGGTGTGCGAGGACTGGGCGCGGGGGCAGGCGTGGTCGCTGCGCTCCGGGCTGGCGGCGCTGGAGGGCGCGGCCAAGGTGGTGGTCACGCTGGGTGACGCGCCGCTCGTGACCGCGGCGGTGATCGCCCGGTTTGCCTCCGAGCCCCCCCGCACCCGGGCCACCTACGCCGGGCGCCCCGGGCACCCGGTCGTGCTGGGGCGGGAGGAGATGGCCGCGCTGGCCTCGCCGGCCGGCGACCGGGGCGCCCGGGACCTGCTCCGGGGAGGACCGGTCATAGAGGTAGGGCACCTATGCTCAGGACGCGACGTCGATACCCCTGAAGACTTGGAGGAGATCCGCGATGAAGCTAGAGCAGTCGTTTGAGGTCAAGGCGCCACTGGACCGGGTCTGGGAGGCATTGGTCGACGTTGAGCGGGTGGCGCCGTGCCTGCCGGGCGCGGAGGTGACCGGCCGCAACGACGACGGCAGCTACGACGGCAGCTTCAAGGTCAAGATCGGCCCCACCTCGGCCGCCTACAGCGGCAAGCTCCACATGGACGAACTGGATCCCGGCTCGCATACCGCCACCATGCACGCCCAGGGCACCGACCGGCGGGGCCAGGGCGGCGCCAAGGCCACCATCGTCTCCTCGGTGGCCGATGCCGGCAACGGCACCACCCGGGTTGACGTGGTCACCGACTACCACATCACCGGCCGCCTGGCCCGGTTTGGGCGCGGGGGGATGATCGAGGAGATCTCCAACCGGCTGCTCGGTGAGTTCGCCCGGTCGTTGCAGCAGATGCTGGCCGGGGGTGGGGAGGCGGCTGCCGCTGAGCCCGCCGCCGCTGCTGCTCCGGAGTCTGCACCTGCTGCGGCCGAGCCTGCCCCCGCCGAGCCTGCCCCCGCCGCTGCGGAGTCCGACGCGGCCGAAGCCGAGCTGGCCGCGGTCGTCCCGGAGGCCGCCCCGGCCGCTCAGCCGGAGGCCGCCCCCACCGCCCCGGCCGGCACGCCGGAGGCGCCCGCCGACGAGGCCCCCTTCCCCGGCGCCACCCCACCGCCGCCCGGCGCCGCTCCCAGCGAGCCGATGCAGGGCCTATCGCTGGTCGGCGGGGCCATGTGGTCACAGGTCAAGAAGAACCCGGCGCCGGCGGTGGCGCTGGTGCTCGGCTTCCTGCTCGCGCTCGGCCTGCTGCGCAAGCGCGACTGACCCCCGTCGGTCCCGGGGCTGTGGCGGCTTATGCGTCGTATCGACGTATAAGCCGCCAGAACCGGGTCTGAAAACCGCCGCCGAGGGCCGAACGGCGCGCCGATCAGCCCCGGCCGGGCGGCTCGTCCCAGTCGTCGGCGGGCATCAGGGCGATCAGCCCGGAGGGGTTGATCATCGGGTGCGTGCCGTAGTAGTGGGTGCGGATCTCATCGAAGCTGACCGTGTCGCGCACCCCCGGCCACTGGTACAGGTCCCGGGCGTAGGGCCACAGGTGGCGGTACTCGGTCAGCTTGCGGACCGAGCACTTGAAGTGAATCTGGTAGACGGCGTCAAAGCGCAGCAGCGTGGTGAACAGCCGCCAGTCGGTCTCCACCGGCGTCTCACCGAACAGAAAGCGCCGGCCGGCGAGACGGGCGTCAAGCTCGTCCAGCGTGGCGAACAGCGCCCGGACCTCTCGCTCGTACACGGCCTGGTGCCGGGCAAAGCCCGCCTTGTAGACGGCGTTGTTGACCGTGTCGTAGATGTGCGCGTTGAGCTGATCGATCTCCTCTCGCTGGGACTCCGGGTACAGCTCCACCGGGTGCTCGGCCAGCGGCGCAAACACCGTCGACAGCATGCGCAGGATGTCGGCCGACTCGTTGTTGACGATCGTGCCCCGCTCGGTGTCCCACAGCACCGGCACGGTGACCCGGGCGTCATAGCCGGCCCGGGTGGCCTGGTAGGCCTGGGCCAGGTAGCCAAAGCCGTTGACTGAATCGACGTAGCCGCCGCCGGCGAAGGTCCAGCCGCGCTCGTCCCGCAGGGGATGAAGGAACGAGACGCCGATGGCGTCGTCCAGACCCATCAGCTCCCGGCCGATGAGCGTGCGGTGCGCCCATGGACAGGCGCGGGCAACGTACAGGTGGTACCGGCCGGCCTGGACGGGGAAGCCGCTGGAGCCGTCCGCGGTGACCCAGTGCCGGAACTCCGAGTCCTGACGGCGGAAGGACCCGTCATCGGCCCCCTCCCGTCCCAGGGAGATCGCGCGTGCTTGAGTGCTCATCCATCCAGCCTAGACCGCGTGCCGCCCGGCCGCCGGCGCCGGGTATGGTGTCCGCTCATGTCCGGCGGTGATCAGGCCTCCCGCGCGGCCCGGTTTCTGGAGCTGCACCGCCCGGGAGCGCCGCTGCTCCTGGCCAACGCCTGGGATGTCGGCTCGGCCCGGGTGCTGGCCTCGCTCGGCTTTGCCGCCCTGGCCACCACCAGCAGCGGCTTTGCCGCCACGCTCGGCCGGCTGGACGGGGCGGTCACCCGTGACGAGGCCATCGCCCACGCTGCCGCGCTGGTGGCGGCCACCGACCTGCCGGTCTCGGCCGACCTGGAGAACGGGTTTGCCGAGGATCCGGCCGGCGTGGCCGAGACCGCCCGCCGGGCCGGGCAGGCGGGACTGGCCGGCTTCTCGGTCGAGGATTGGTCCCGGGATGACCACACCATCTATGACCCCGCGGCCGCCGCCGAGCGGGTCGCCGCGGCCGTGGAGGTCGCCCATGCCGGGCCGGCGCGGATGGTCGTGACCGCCCGGGCCGAGAACTTCATCCATGACCGGCCTGACCTGGACGACGCCATCACCCGCCTGCAGGCCTACGAGCAGGCCGGCGCGGACGTGCTGTTCGCACCCGGGGTGGTGCGCGCCGAGGACATCCGGGCGCTGGTCACCTCGGTCGCCCGGCCGGTCAACGTCCTGGTCGGCGGCGACTCCCCGCCGGTGACCGAGCTGGCCCAGCTCGGCGTGAGCCGGATCTCGGTGGGGGGTGCGTTTGCGTTCGCCGCCCTCCAGGCGGTGGTGGAGGCGGCCCAGGAGCTGCGCGACTCCGGCACCTACGCCTACACCACTCGGTCCCGGGCCGGGGCGGCCATCGCGCGCCGGGCGTTTCGTCAGCCGCCGGCGTAGAGCCGCTGGAGCAGGTTCTCCATCGCCGGCGAGGTCTGGCGGTAGCCCGGGCAGCAGGTGGGCCCCTTGACGGCGCTGATCCCGATCTCCAGGTGCGGTCCGGTGGAGATCCCCACATCGCCGCAGCCGACCTCGGCGATCGGCTGCCCGGCCGAGACCACGGTGCCCACCGGCACCAGCGCGGGCAGCGCATGGCCGTAGTAGATGAAGCGCCCGGCCAGCGGGCCCGAGGCCACCCGCAGCACCGGGGCCTGGGGACCGAACCCGGAGATCCCCTCCTGCACAATCACCCCGTCGGTGACGGCCACCAGCACGGCGCGCCCCCCGCAGGCGGCGCCCACCGTGGCGATGTCGACCCCCTGATCAGGCTCCCAGGTGGACGGCGGCTCGGCTACCGAAAGCGGCGCCATCGGGAACACAAATCCCTGTCCAGGCTGCAGAGCGTTGAGCTCCTTGACGATCTTCAGCTCCCGCCGCACCTCGGCCAGCGGCACGGCGTGAGCGGACGGATTGCCCACCGGGGTATCGGCGCCCGCCTCACCGGAGACGGCGGCCTGGGCGCCCGCGGTGGGCTCCACCGCCTGGGGATGACCGGCGGGGACCGTGGCGGCCGCGCGGGCGGATGGGGTCGAGGCCTCAGGGGAGGCGCTGGAGCCACAGCCGGCCAGGACGAGCCCGGCCAGCAGCAGGTACAGTGCGGCCCGCCGCCGCGGCCGCCGCGGACGAAGCGAAGACGGCATAATCCGGCCCGGAGGATGACAGCTGCCGGACTGATCTCGCCGCAGCGGGTCGCAATGGCGCCTGCCGCCCATTAGGATGACGGGGCGCGCCCTGCTGCGGGAGGGGCCGGTCTCGGCAGTGGCGTGCGTCAACCAATGAGGACAGAGGTGCAGACGAGCCTGAACTGCAGGGGACCGGCCACGTGAGCCGCTGCCTGCGCCTCCCGGTGTTCCGGCGCCTGCTCGCCGCCTATGTGCTCAACGAGCTCGCCTGGTCGGTGGGCACGCTCGCCCTCTCGGTCCTCGTCTACCGGGAGACGGGGAGCGCGCTCGGTTCGGCCGCCTTCTTCATCTGCTCCCAGTTCCTGCCCGCGGTGCTCTCGCCGGCGATGGTGGCCCGCCTGGACGTCCACGGCATGCGCCGGGTTCTCCCGCTCCTCTACGCGGTGGAGGCCGTGCTGTTCGGCATCCTGGCCTGGTTCACCCATCACTTCTCGCTCGTGCCCGTGCTGGTGCTGGCGCTCGCCGATGGGATCATCGCCGCCGCTGCCCGCTCCCTGGCCTCGGCTGCCCGCACCCAGATCCTCAAGCCCCTGGACCTGCTGCACGAGGGCAACGCGGTGTCGAACTTTGGCTTCTCAGGCGCGTTCATGGCCGGGCCGATCCTGGGCGGCCTGGTCGTCGCCGCCGGCGGAACCGTGGCGGCGCTGCTCGTCAACTGCGGCTTGTTCGCCGGGATCGCCCTGGTGCTGTCGCTCACCGTCCTTCCGGCGGCCCGGCCGGCGGCGGGCACGGGCCTGAGCCGGCTGGTGACCGGGGTGCGACAGGTCCGGCGGGACCGGCTGCTCTCCCGCCTGCTCAGCATCCAGGCGGTGGGGCTGGTGTTCTTCACCATCTCCATCCCGGTGGAGGTGGTCTACGCCCAGCGCACGCTTCATGCCGGGGCCGGCGGGTACGGGGCGCTGATGAGCGCCTGGGGGCTGGGAGCGGTGGCCGGAAGCGCCGCCTATGCCCGCTGGCGCCGACGGTCCACGGTTACCCTGATCACCACCAGTGGGCTGTCGGCGGCCGCCGGCTTTGCCATCATGGGGATTGCGCCGTCGCTGGCGGTGGCCCTGGTGGGCGCCGCGCTGGCCGGAGCGGGCAACGGGGTGGAGTCGATCGCGGCCAAGACCGCGGTGCAGGAGCAGACCGCCGACCAATGGATGGCCCTGGTGATGAGCTTCAACGATTCGGTGGCGCAGCTGGCGCCCGGGTTGGGAATCCTGCTCGGCGGGGTCATCGCCTCGGTGTTCACGTCGCGGGCCGCGTTCGGCGTCGCCGCCATCGGCTCGCTGGGCTTTGCCCTGGCGGTCCCGCTCGTGCTCCGCGGCAGCGCGGCGGCGCATGACAACCGGCCGGAGCGGCCGGCGCCGGCGCCGGCCGCCTCGGAGGAGGCGACCGTCACGGGCGGCAAGTCGCTCGTCTAGTGGCGGCGGCGGTCACAGCGTGCGTGCCGCCTGCATCGACATCGGTTCCAACACCACCCGCCTGCTGGTCGCCGACTGCGAACGAACGGGGCTGACCGAGATCCATCAGGAGCGGGCGTTCACCCGGCTGGGTCGCGGCCTGGGCCCGGGGGGCGCCATCGCCGACGACAAGATCGACGAGGTGGTGGCCGTCGTCGTCCGGCAGCTGCAGGTGGCCCGCGAGCACGACGTGGTGGCGATGCTGGGGGTGGCCACGGCGGCGGTCCGCACGGCCGTCAACGGCGCCGCCCTGGTGGAGGCGATCCGGGCCCGGACCGGGCTGGAGGTGGCGGTCCTGTCGGCCGCCGAGGAGGCCCGGCTGGCCTTCTGCGGGGCCGCCGCGATGCTGGATGCGACGCCGGCGGGGGAGCTGGGCGTGATCGATGTTGGCGGCGGCTCGTCGGAGATCGTGGTGGGCCGGCCCCCGGACCGGGTGGAGTGGTGGGCGTCGCTGGCCGTGGGCTCGGGGGCGCTGGCCGAGGAACACTTCGCCTCCGATCCACCCACCGCCGACGAGCTGAGCGCGGCCCGCGGTCAGGTGGCGCAGGCGCTGGCCGGTCACACCCCGCCCCGGCCGGCGCTGGCCGTGGCCGTGGGCGGGAGCGCCACCTCCCTGTCCCGGGTGGCCGGTCCGGTGCTGGACGCAAACGCGCTCGCCCGGTCGCTGCACCTGCTCGCCGAGCTTCCGGCGGAGGCGGTGGCGGCGCGGTTTGCCATCGACCCGGAGCGGGCCCGGCTGTTGCCCGGGGGCCTGCTCATCCTGGAGGCGGCCGCGGGCCTGCTCGGCACTCCGGTGCGGGTGGGGCGGGGTGGCATCCGGGAGGGAGTGCTGCTAGAAGCTCTGGCGTCGTGAGCGCTGATCCCGCCATCCCCCCGCGTGAGGCCATCGCCGGCGTCCGCATCCGGGCTCCGAGCCGCGGCAACCGGCGGCTGGAGCGGCTGCTGGAGGCGGCCAACGCCGACGAGCAGCTCAAGGCCTGGTGGCACGTCTCGGCGGTGAACGCCACCCGTCGGCTGGGGATGAGCGACCACAGCTGGGTGCACATCCAGATCGTGCTCAACATCGGGCTGCGCATGGCCCGCCTGCTGTTCCGGCGCGGGGTGACTCCCAGCATCGTCACCGACTTTGGGATGTCCGAGCGTGACGCCGAGGTGGTGGTCGCGGCCGGCTGCCTCATGCATTGCGTCGGGATGTCCATCCACCGAGCCGATCATGAGCGCTACAGCCTGTTTCTCACCGCCGACAAGCTCGGATCGTTGTTGGCCGACGCCTACGAGGAGCCGGAGCGGTCGGTGATTGTGGCCGAGACGCTGCACGCCATCATCGGCCATCGGTCCGATGGCGCTCCGTTCACCGTGGAGGCCGGGATCGTCCGGGTCGCCGACGCGCTCGACATGGCCCGCGGCCGCTCCCGGATCCCGTTTGAGGCCGGGCAGCACAACATCCACTCGCTGTCGGCCTACGCCATCGAGGAGGTCAAGATCGCACCCGGGGAGGATCGCGCCGTCCGGGTGGAGATCAAGATGTCCAACAGCGCGGGCATCTTCCAGGTGGACGAGCTGCTCGCCGAGAAGCTGCGCGGCTCCGGGCTGGAGGAGCACGTGGAGGTGATCGCCCGCATCGAGGCCGAGCATGAGCAGCGGCTTCTGCCGGTGTTCCGGATCTGATCATGTCCGCCGATCGGGACCGCTCCTCGCCCGCCCCGGCGCGCGTCGCCTGGGGAGTATTGGCGCTGGTGGCCGTGGTGATCATCGTGTACGGCGGCTATGGCCACCACTGGTCGTGGACCGGGATCAACGGGCGCACGGCCACGCTCTGGGACTGGCTGCATCTGCTCCTGCTGCCGTTCGCGGCCGTCCTGCTGCCCCTGTGGTTGCGCCATGGCGCCCGGCTGGGCCCGGCGCTGAAGTTGACGCTGGCCGGGCTGGGGGCCGCGTTCTTGGTGGTGGTGGTCGCCGGCTACACCGTTCCCTGGGCCTGGACCGGCTTCACCGGCAACAGCCTGTGGGACTGGCTCAACCTGGCCGCGCTCCCGCTGGTGGTGGTCCTCATCCCGGTGTTTGTGGAGCTTCGGGAGCGGTGGGGGCCCCAGCACGCGGTGTTGGCCGGCGCGGTGGGGGCCGCGTTCCTGCTGGTGGTAATCGCCGGCTACACCATTCCGTGGGCCTGGACCGGCTTCACCGGCAACACCCTCTGGGACTGGCTGCACCTGCTGCTCCTGCCGCTCCTGGTCCCGGTGGTCCTCATCCCCATCCTCACGCCGCGGGTCACCGCGCGCATGGGCATTGCCGAGGAGGATGAGGAGACACCGGCCGCGGACGCGCCGCCGCAGGGCCCGCCGGAGGCCACTCAGGGCTGACGGCTACCAGCCGCCACGCCACTCCGGGCTGACCGCCCGGGCGCGCTCGGCATCCTCACGCGCGTGGTGGCGCCGGTCCAACCAGGACTGGAGCAGGGAGAAGACGATGATCACGACCGGGAAGAAGACGATGGCGGCGAACATCACCATCGTCACCTGCTTGTCGGTCGTCTCGCCCGCCCAGCCCTGTCCGCCGTTCGCCATGTTCGCCAACGCCGGGGTGGCCGAGGCGAGCAGCGTGCCGACGAATGTGGTCAGGGCGATCAGGATCCGGGTGCGGCGCATCGCGAGCTGAATCGTATCTGATCAGCGGGCCACGGCGACGCCCTGAGGGGCCGCCACCTCGGCCACGGCCGCCAGCAGCGCCGGGTTGTACTCGCCGGCCCGATCGACCAGCTCCAGGTGATCCAGCCCCACCTCGAACACGGTGGCGCCCACGGCGGCGGCCAGCTCCCGCTGCTTGGCCGGCGCCACCGCCGTGTCCCGGCTGGTCAGGACCATGGCCGCGGGAAGCGGCGCCAGCCCCTGCAGCCACGGCCGGGAGTCGAACCGGCCCAGCTCCCGGCCCGCCTCGGCCACGTCACGGGACTCGTGGCGCATGAGCTCGGACAGGATCCAGGCGGTGTGCTCGTCGATCGCAATCCCCTGGTGGCGCAGGCCGGCGGTGTGCAGCTGGCGGGGGGCGAGACCCAGGGCCAGGCCGAGCAGGCCCATCCAGCGCCAGACCCGGCGGGTCGGCGGGTCCTGGAAGTGCTGGCAGGTCCCGCTCAGGACGAGGCCCCTGACCACGTCGCGGTGATCCCGGGCGATCAGCTGGGCGATGGCCCCGCCCATTGAGTAGCCCACGATCGTCGCCGGCCCGGTGTCCAGCTGGCGCAGCACCGCGGCGGCATCGGCGGCGCAATCGGTCAGCCGGAACCGGGCCATCGCTCGCAGACCGCGACCATGGCCGCGGTGGTCGATGGCCAGCACCCGGTAGCCGGCGTCGGCCAGGGCCTCATAGGCGCCGGCCCAGTTGAGGTCGGCGCTCACCATCCAGCCGTGGAGCAGCATGACCGCCGGGGCATCCCCGCCGCTGTCGCGGACAAAGAACTCGCCCCGGCCGGGGACGAGCACGGTCCGGCCCGGCGGCAGCGGCCGCGGGGGAACCGGCGGATAGGCGCGCCGGCGCCGGAGTCGGCGGAACCGTGTCCTGGGCACGCGGGCGATGCTACCCCCGGATGTCGCCCCTCCTACCATCGGGTGCATGGCCGTGGTGATCGCATCGGATATGGGCAAGGACATGGCGGGTGAGCCTCTGCTCCGCGGCGTGTCGTTCAAGCTGGAGCGCCGCGACCGGATGACGCTGTCCGGCCGCAACGGCGCCGGCAAGACGACGCTGTTGCGGATGCTGGCCGGCGAGGCCTCCATCGACTCTGGCGAGCTGGTACTCAGCAAGGGAGCGAAGGTTGCGCTGCATGACCAGCGCCCCCCGCGGGAGCGCGGCCTGTCCCTGCGGGACTACATCCTCTCCGGCGCCCCGGAGCTGGTGGCGATCGAGCAGGAGCTGGCCGCCCTGGAGCAGGCGATGGCCGCCGGCGCCCACGACGAGGCCACGCTTGACCGCTACTCCCGAGCCCAGGCCCGGCTGGAGCACGCCGGCGGCTACGGGTGGCGGGACCGGGCCCTGGCCACCCTCCACGGCCTCGGCTTCCGCACCGACACCGACCTGGACCGCGCCCTGGACACCTTCTCCGGAGGCGAGCTGACCCGGGCCTCGCTCGGCCGGGCCCTGGCCGGGGACCCGGACCTGCTGCTGCTCGACGAGCCCACCAATCATCTCGACATCACCTCCCTGGAATGGCTGGAGACCCATCTGGTCAGCCTCGATGCGGCGATCGTCCTCGTCGCTCACGACCGCTGGTTTCTGGAATCGGTGGGCACCTCGGTGCTGGAGCTGGAGGGCGGCCGGGGCAAGTTCTTCTCCGGCACCTGGCACGAGTGGCGCCGCGAGCGGGCGGCCCGGGAGCTCGCCCTCGGCCGCGCCATCGAGCGCCAGCAGGCCGAGATCGACCGGTTGGAGCGGTTCGTGACCCGGTTTCGGGCCGGCACCCGGGCGCGCCAGGCGCAGTCCCGGGTCAAGAAGCTCAACCGGATGGAGCGGATCTCGTCTGACCCTCGGGACGGGGCGGCGCTGGAGTTCGCCTTCAAACCCCCTGAGCGCAGCGGGCGGGTCATCTTTGAGCTGGAGCACGCCGATCTGACGGCCGGCGGCAAGCAGCTGCTGCGCGACGCTGAGATGTGGCTGGAGCGCGGCGAGCACGTCTCGTTGGTGGGGGCCAACGGCGCCGGAAAGACGACCCTGATCGAGACGCTCGCCGGGCAGCGGGAGCTGGGGCCACCGCCGCCACCCCGCGGTGACGGTTCGGCCAACCCAGCGGCGGACGGGGTGGTGGGGGTCGGCAAGCTGCGCACCGGTCACAACGTCAAGATCGGCTTTCTGTCCCAGCATGCCGAGGAGCTGGCCGGGGGCAGCGCCCGGACGGTGGTGGAGGCCGCCCAGCACGCCACCGGCCTCACGCCGGGCAAAGTGCGGGCGCTGCTGGGCCGGTTCCTGTTCTCCGGCGAGGACGCCGAAAAGCCGCTGGACGGGCTGTCCGGCGGCGAGCGCCGCCGCCTGTCGCTGGCCATCCTGGTCCAGTCCGGCGCCAACGTGCTGATCCTGGACGAGCCGACCAACCATCTGGACCTGGAGAGCCGCGAGGCGCTGGAGGCGGCACTGCGGGACTTCCCCGGCTCGCTGCTGCTCGTCTCCCATGACCGGGCGCTGCTCGACGCCATTGGCACCCGCACCATCGCGCTGGAGGACCAGGAGCTGCACAGCTACGTCGGCGGATGGCCGGAGTATCTGCGCGTCCGGGCCGAACGGGCCAAGAACCCGCCGCCGGCCCCCGCGCCACCTCCGGTCAAGGCGGCGGCCCCCCGGGACGGGGGCGGATCGCGCAAGCGCACACCTCCGAAGGGACGGTCCGGCGGCCGGCGTGAACGCGGCCTGGAGGCCGCGATTGAGGCGGCCGAGGCAGCGCTGCGGGCGGTGGAGGACGAGCTGGCCGACCCCTTGGCGTGGGCCACACCCGAGGCCACCGCCCGATCGTCGGCCCGGCATGAGGAGGCCCAACGGGTGGTGGCCGAGCTCTATGCCCAGTGGGAGGCCGTCGCCGGCTGACCGCCGGGCGCGGGCCGGCGCCGGGCGCCGTCGCCACGCGCCTCTACACTGCAAATCACCATGATCCGGCCCAGCCACACGGCGGCGCGCAGGATCGCCCTGATCGACGACGACAGCGGCCTGATGACCGTTCTCAGCCGCCGATTCGCCGCATTGCGTTGGGACAGCCAGATGATCGGCTATGCCGCCTCACCGGACCAGCTGGCGGCGCTCAAGCTGCACGCGCTCATCGTCAATCCGGAGATCACCGGTCTGGAGTATCTGGAGTGGGTGGCCGAGCGGATGCCGGGCCTGGCGCTGCTCGCCTGCAGTCCCCCGGCGCCGGTGGCCGACCGGGTGCGGGCGCTGCGCGGGGGCGCCGACGACTGGATCGCCAAGCCGTGTCACCCTGACGAGCTGGTCGCCCGCGTGGAGGCGGTGCTGCGCCGCCGGCGAGCCGGGGAGCTCCCGGCCGAGGACGACGCCCTGGAGGTGGGCGAGTTGCGCATCCGGCGAGACCGGTTCGACGCCTACGCCGGCGGCCGGCCGGCCGGGCTGTCCCGCAAGGAGTACGAGCTCCTGGTCCAGCTGGCGGCGGCGGAGGGGCGGGTGCTGGAGCGGGAGGAGATCTACCAGCGGGTCTGGGGCTACACCATGGCCCGGGGCGATCGCTCGGTCGACGTGTTCGTGCGCAAGCTGCGTCACAAGCTGGAGGTGGTGTCCCCGGACTGGCGCTATCTCCACACCCATTTCGGCGTCGGCTACCGGTTCGCCGCCGAGCCGGTGGCGGGGCCGCCGGATGCCCCGGCGCCCACGCCCGTGCCGGAGCGGCGTACGCTTCGGGTATGAGCCTCAGCTCCACCGCCCGCAACGTCATCATCGTCCTGGCGCTGGCCGCCATCGTCGCCTTCGCTCCCGGGGGCGGCACCGGCAGCAGCGTCATCCTGACCACGGTCTACCTCGTCTTCCTGGCGGCCCTCGGCTGGGTGGGCTCCATCCTGTACCGGGAGCGCCGCAGCTCCCTGTACCTGCTCGGGGACGGGCGCCGCGCCGTGCTGTATGGGGCGATCGTGGTGGTGGCGGTCACGCTCACCGCCACCAACCGCCTGTGGGGCAGCCCGGCTGGATCGGTGGCCTGGCTGGTGCTGATGGGCGTGGCGATCTACGCCATCTTCGCCATCATCTGGGCCGCCCGGCGCTACTGAGGCGGGCCGGAGACGGCGGCCGCCGCCGGGGCGCCGACCGGCGCCAGCGCCACCGGGATGCCGTTGAGCACCGCGTTGCCCGAGACGGCATCGACCAGGGACTCGTCGGCCAGTGCGTTGGAGTTGGTGCCGGCATGGGCGGCGGCCACCGGCAGCCGGGCGCCGGGGGCGTCGTGACCCCAGCCGTGGGGCAGGCTGACCACGCCGGGCATGACCGCTTCGGTGACCTCCACCTCGGCGGTCACCGCTCCGGTCCGGGTGCGGAGCTCGGCCGTCCCGCCATGGGCGAGCCCGTACCGGGCGGCATCGCTGGGGTGAACGTGCAGCGTGCACTCCGAGCGGGTGAGCAGCAGGCCGGGCAGGTTGTGCATCCAGGAGTTGTTGGAGCGCAGCTGGCGGCGGCCCACCAGCACCGGCCCGTCGGCAGCCGCCGTCAGCTTGGCCTGCAGCCGGGGGACATCGGCGACGATCGGCGCCGGGGCCAGCTCAATCATCCCGCTCGGCGTGCGCAGCACATCCGGGAGCCGGGACTCCAGCGCCCCCAGGTCGATGCCGTGGGGCGCCGTCTCCAGGACGGCCAGGCTCAGCCCGGGACCGTCGGCGCGGGCTCCGAAGCCGTCACCGTAGGGGCCGGCGCGGAGCATGAGGTCCAGCAGGCGCTCCGGGCCCGTCCGGGGCGCCAGCGCCTCCAGCAGCTCGTCGGCGCTGCGTTCGGCCACCGGCGAGTGGGGCGTTTTGCGCTCTCGGTCGATCAGCGTCCGGATGACCATCTCGTCCAGGGCGGCGATGTCGGCGGCCGGGCCCAGACCGGCCGCCACCCCGGTCAACCGGAGCAGCGTCTGCCATTCATCCGGCTGACCCGGGTCCAGGGGCAGCGCCGGCGGCGAGTAGTGGGCGATGTTGCGGACCGCGAATTGATACAGGGCGACGTCGTAGTGGCCCCGACGCAGGGGGGAGGGGACGGGCAGGATCACGTCGGCGTGCCGGGAGGTCTCGTTGAGGTACACGTCGACGCTGACCATGAGCTCCAGCGCGTCCAGAGCCGCCTCCAGCCGCCCGCTGTTGGGGGTGGACCGGGCCGGGTTGCCGGCCAAGGTGATCAGCGCCCGCACCTGGCCCTGGCCGGGAGTGTCGATCTCCTCGGCCAGGCAGGCCACCGGCAGCTCGCCGAACACCTCCGGCAGTCCCCGGACGCGGCTGGCGAATCGGCCGTAACGGGCGCCGCGTCCCCGCCGGGGCTCGCCCGCCGCGTTGGCGTGTCCGGCCGCGGCCCGGGGGAACATGGCGCCGCCCGGGCGGTCAAGGTTGCCGGTGAGCAGGTTGAGGACGTCGACCAGCCAGCTGGCCAGCGTGCCGAACTCCTGCGTGCACGTCCCGATCCGGCCGTAGACGGCCGCCCGGTCCGCCGCGGCGAGCTCACGGGCCATGACCCGGATGGCGCCGGCGTCGATCCCGCACCCGCGGCTGACCGCCTCCGGGGTGAACGGCTCGGCCAGAGCTCGGACCTCGTCCAGCCCGGTGGTGAGCCCGGTCAGCCACTGACCGGGCCGGGCCAGATCCTCGGCGAACAGGACGTGGACGAGGGCAAACAGCAGCTGGGCATCGGTCCCGGGGCGGATGAAGTGGTGCTGGTCGGCCAGCTCGGCCGTCCGCGTCCGGCGGGGGTCGATGACCACCAGCCTGCCGCCGCGGGCCCGGAGCGCGCGGAGGCGGCCGCGCATGTCCGGCGCGGTCATCAGGCTGCCGTTGGAGGCGAGCGGATTGGCGCCCAGCATGAGCAGGTGGTCGGTGCGGTCGATGTCCGGCACCGGGACCGTCGTCCCGGTCCCGAACATGAGCGCGCAGGCCAGCTGCTTTGGTATCTGGTCCACGGTGGAGGCCGTGAACACGTTGCGCGTCGCCAGCGTCCGGGCCAGCACCGGCGCGTAGAGCTGACCGGACAGGTTATGGATGGTGGGGTTGCCCAGATACAGCGCCACCGCGTTGCGGTCGGCGGCCAGGATCGGCGACAGGCGCTCGTCGATGACGGCGAACGCCTCGTCCCAGCTGCTCTCCTCAAAGCCGCTGCCGTCGCGGATGAGCGGCGTGGTCAGCGCGTCGGGATCCTCATGGAGCTGCTTGAGCGCGACGCCCTTGGGACAGATGAAGCCGCGGCTGAATACGTCCTCGGCGTCGCCCCGGATCGTCTGGACGCGGTCGTCCTCCAGGGTCAGCTCCAGTCCGCATGTGGCCTCGCACAGCGGACAGGTTCGGTAGGCGGTGGCGGGCATGGGCAAACACCTTACGGGGCGAGTCCGGCGGGGTCCATGACCGGCCACGTCACCGACACGCGTACACTGCCGCCGCCGTGAGCAAGCCCCTGCGAGAGATGGTCGCCGACTGGCTGATGACGGTGGCGGCGCTCCTGGTGGCGCTGTCGCTGTTTCTTCCCTGGAGCCACCAGTTCTCGGCGGCCTTCCTGGCCGACCACCGGGGCGACGCCTTTCTGCAGGGGGTTCCGCGGGACCCCAACGCCTGGCAGGTCTATTCCGTCGCCGATGTGCTCCTGGCCCTCCTGGCCGGCGGGCTGTTGGCGGTGGCGCTGTGGGGCGGCCGAGCAGCCCGGCTGGCGGTCGCCATGGCTCTGGTGGTGGGCCTGGTGTTCACGGCCCACGCCCTCAGCGTGCCCCCGACCAACGGGGCGGTGCTGTATGACCCGGGAACATCGGGCTACGTGGCCACCGGGGCCTCCTCCGGGGCCGGGGAGGTGGTGGCGTTCGTCGCTCTGCTGCTCGGCGCCGGCGGGGTGGTCCTGTCGTACTCGGTCGATTTCTCCCTGCCCGGGCGCTCCTATCCTCGATAGGAGCAGATGTCAGTCTTTTCCGCCGATCGGCGGCGCGAACTTCCGGACGAACCCGGCGTCTACCTGTTCCGCGACCAGCGCGGCAAGGTCATCTACGTCGGCAAGGCCAAGTCGATCCGCAAGCGCGTCGCCTCGCACTTCTCCGGGCGTGGGGGGTCCCGTATGGCCGGGCGCGACCTGGTGCCGATGATCGACCAGATTGAGGCCCTGGTGGTCCACACCGAGTCCGAGGCGCTGCTGGTGGAGCAGAACTTCATCAAGCAGTACAAGCCGCGGTTCAACATCCGCCTGCGCGATGACAAGTCCTATCCGTACATCGCCATCTCGCTGGACGAGGACTTCCCGCGGGTGTACTTCACCCGGGAGCGCCATCGCCGGGACCGGATCTACTTTGGGCCCTACAGCAACGCCAAGCGGGTCCGCTCCACCCTGGAGGTCCTGGGCAAGGTGTTCATGTTCCGCTCCTGCGACGGGCCGGAACCGGGCCGGCGCAGCGGCTCGCCCTGCCTGGATTACTACATCAAGCGCTGCGAGGCGCCCTGCGTCGGATACGTCGACAAAGAGGGCTACCGCAAGGCGATCGACGGGGTGATCGCGTTCCTGTCCGGGCGCTACAAGGAGATTGAGTGGGCGCTCAACGAGGAGATGAAGCTGGCCGCCGCCGAGCAGCGCTTTGAGGACGCCGCCCGGGAGCGCAACCGCCTGCGGGCGGTGCGCTCGCTGCTGGAGCGCCAGCGGGTGGCCCATGAGGGCGACGGCTCCATGGACGCCATCGCCATCGCCCTGGCCGAGGGCGAGGCCAACGCCCAGGTGTTCCAGATCCGCGACGGTGTCCTGTCCGATCGCCAGAGCTTCTATCTGGACAACACCGCGGGGGCCGGTCTCAACGAGGTCGCCGAGGCGTTCGTCCTCCAGTACTACGCCAGCGCGATGTCAGTCCCGCCGCTGGTCATCGTCCAGCGGGAGCTGGGGGTGGGCGGGGACGTGGCCGCCCTGGCCGAGGCGCTGAGCTCACGCCGCGGCGCGGCGGTGGAGATTCGCCCGGCCGAGCGCGGGGACAAGCGGCGCATCCTGGAGCTGGCCGAGCGCAACGCCCGGCTCGCCATCGATCAGGAGAAGCTGCGCTCCGAGCGCCGGCGCCAGCAGCGGGTGGAGGCCCTGGACGGCCTGCAGCAGGCGCTCGGCCTGGACACCATTCCGCTGCGCGTCGAATGCTTTGACATCTCCACCCTGATGGGCACCAACACCGTGGCCTCGATGGTGGTGTTTGAGGGCGGCGCCCCCAAGAAGTCCGACTATCGCCGGTTCAGGGTGTGGGGGGAGACCGCCGGCACGCCGGGCATGCCGGACGACTTCGCCGCCATGGAGGAGGTCCTGGGCCGCCGGTTTGCCCGCTGGGAGGCCCAGCGCGACGTCTCCCCGCATGACAAGGACTACGACCCCAGCTTCGCTGCGCTGCCCAATGTCGTGGTCATCGACGGCGGCAAGGGCCAGCTGGCCGCCGGGCTGCGGGCGCTGGAGGGGTTCCGGGAGCGGGGCGTGACCGTCATCTCGCTGGCCAAGCGGATTGAGGAGGTGTTCATCCCCGGGCGGGCGGCGCCGCTGGTCCTGGCCCATGACACGCCGGAGCTGCAGCTGTTGCAGCGCCTCCGTGACGAGGCCCACCGGTTCGCCATCACCCACCACCGGATCCGGCGCGACCGGGCCATGACCGCCTCGGTGCTCGACGATCTGCCCGGGGTCGGCCCGGCCCGGAAGCGGGCGCTGCTCGCCCACTTCGGCTCCCCGGATGCCATCCTGGCCGCCTCCCGGGAGGAGCTGGAGTCGGTGCCGGGCCTGCCGGGCAAGCTGGCCCGGGACATGTACCGGGAGCTGCACAAGACCGGGGTCTGACGTTGGCGACAAAACCGGTCGTGGAGACCAGGATTGTCGCCGGCGTGGCTCGTCAGAGCCCGCCGCCTCCGCCCCCGCTCGGCGGCGGAGCGGGCGGGACGGTGAGCACCGCGGCGCTGCCCGGCGTGAGCGACAGCGTGTAGGCGCCGCCGGCCGGAGCCACGGCAGAGGTGGCCGGGGGGGCCGGGAGCGTGCCGGTCGTTGTCTCATCGCCGAACGACTGCCCGCCCAGGCTGACGCCGTCGGTGGCGCTCACGCCGGGCGCGGTGAGTGCCTCGGCGTTGCCGACCTGGGTGGCCCCCGGCACCGTCACCGCCACGTCATGCGGGTTGAGCGTGTCCTGGTTGATGACCGTCACCCG
The DNA here is from genome assembly GCA_963753235.1 of uncultured Solirubrobacteraceae bacterium. Taxonomy (GTDB): domain Bacteria; phylum Actinomycetota; class Thermoleophilia; order Solirubrobacterales; family Solirubrobacteraceae; genus Palsa-465. The sequence continues at coordinate 641,477 of CAVWBJ010000006.1, forward strand.
CTCGGTGCCGTCGGAGCCAAGCGTCGCCCACACCTTGACCGGGCCGGCGGGCGCGCTGACCGGCACCAGCCGCGCCCCGGGCGGGAACGCCTGGGCGAACAGCATCAGGCCGTAGTACTCCGGGTGAACGAACGCCTGCCAGTCACCCGACGCCGTCTTGGACACCGTGAACAGCTCGTAGTTGGAGCCGGGGAGCATGTGGAAGTTGACGCCGTCGACGCCGACCGCGGCGAAGTTGAACATGGTGTCCAGGGCCCACAGGGCGGAGGCGAACGTGTCGCTGACGCCCTTGGCCCCCTGGCAGGAGGCCGAGTTCATCTCGGCCACCCGGAACGGCAGGTGGCGAGCGTGGGCCATCCGGGCGTAACCAGCCAGGGGCGCCGCCAGGCCGGCGGAAGCGCTGTCGGCCAGGAGGCTGGGGATCGACGGGTACGCGGTGGCGCTGGGGTCGGTGACGCAGGCCCGCAGCGGATAGCGATGGTAGGTGACCAGTTTGAGGCCGGGCTCGGCGGTGAGAAGGCGCTTCAGGCCGCCCATCCAGGAGGGTCCCGAGACGGCCGGACCGGCCAGCGGGAGGTGGGGCAGGGCCCGGCTCCACTGGGTGAACTGCTTGGTGTAGGCCGCCAGGTTGTAGCCCCGGCCGCGGGCCCGGCGGGTGTGGCCGCGCCGGTCGGTGTACCAGGGGAAGACGCCGTACAGGTCCGGCTCATTGCCGATCTCCAGCGCGTCGATGTACCGCCGGCCGATGCCGCTCTCAAACGCCCGGGCCTCGGCGGCGGCGATCCCGGGCCGCCCGGCGGCCAGGTTGATTCCCAGGATGAGCTTGGCGTTGAGGTCCCGGGCCAGGGCCTGGGTGGTGCGCAGCCACCCCGGGGTCAGCGGGTAGTAGATGCCCCCGGGCGGGATGACGCCCCGTTCCGGCCACCAGGTGCCGTCGGTGCTGTCGCCACCGACGCGGACCACCGGCGACTGCCCGGGAGCCAGGCCGGAGAGCAGCCGGAGCAGCACCGGGTTGACGGCCAGGGGGTTGCGGCCCGTGTACTGATGCAGCGCGCGGTATTCGAACGAGACCCCGACGAAGCCGGAGGGCATCGCCTGACCGGTGGGGGCGGCGGCCACGCTGGCGGTGAGCGTGTCGGCGGACGCCCCCCCGGCGAGCCACAGCACAAATCCGAGCGCCGCCACCAGGGCCAAGCTTGCGCGGCGGCGAAGCACGCCGGGCATGGTGGCATACCTGGGGGCGGCGATGATCCGCCCTGTCCGTGGATATCGTCAAGCTGTAGGAGGAATGGAAATGTCCGCGCTCACCGATCTGGTGGTGATCACCGGCTTCTCCGGCGCGGGCAAGTCCACCGTGATGGCCGCGTTCGAGGACGAGGGGTACTTCTGCGTCGACAACCTTCCCTCGGAGATGATCCGGTCGCTGATCGACCTGTTCATGCACGCCGGCTCCAAGGTGGCGCGGGCCGCGGTCGTCTCCGATGCCCGCGGCGGGTCGTACTTTGAGGGCCTGGTGGAGATGCTGGACGACCTCCGCCGCTCCGGGGTGCGCCACCGCGTCGTGTTCCTGGAGGCTGATGAGGAGACGCTGCTGACCCGGTACAAGGAAACCCGTCGCCGCCATCCGCTGGCTCCGAGCGGCAGCGTGACCGAGGGGATCCAGCGCGAGCGGGAGCTGCTGGCGCCGGTGCGCGAGCGCGCGGACGTGGTGCTTGACACCACCGGGCTGACCGCCGCCATGCTCCGCCGCCGGCTTGCCGACGAACTGTTTCCCACCCGCAGCCCCGGGCGTCTGGCGATCTCGTTCCAGAGCTTCGGCTTCAAGTACGGCCCCAGCCGCGACGCCGACCTGCTGTTCGACGTCCGCTTCCTCCCCAATCCTCACTACGAGCCGAATCTGCGCCCGCTCACCGGCATCGATCCGGAGATCGTGGCCTACATCAACCGCGACGGTGCGCTCGACGACTTCTACGACCACCTGCACCCGCTGCTGGACTACCTGCTGCCCCAGTACCTGTCCGAGGGCAAGGCCCATCTGGTGGTGGCCGTGGGTTGCACGGGCGGACGCCACCGGTCGGTGGCGATCGCCCGCCACCTGGCCGAGCGCTACGCCGACCAGAACGGCTACCTGGTGGACGTGGTCCACCGTGACATCTCCGAGCCGGCGTGATCGACCACATCGGCTTTGAGGTGGCCGAGCTGGAGCGGTCCACCCGGTTCTACGACGCCGTGTTCTTCGCCCTCGGGGCCCGCCGCATGTTTGAGTCCGAGCACGCCGTCGCCTATGGGATCAACTCGGCGCTGATCTGGTTCTCGGCTCGTGGCCTGGCGCCGGCGCCCGGTTACGGCCATCTCGCCCTTCAGGCCAGCGGTAAGGCGGCGGTCGATGCCGCCTACACGGCCGGGCTTGCCCACGGCGGGGCGGACGATGGTCCGCCCGGTCAGCGGCCGCAGTACGGGCGGCGCTACTACGCCGCCTACCTCCGGGACCCGGACCGGCTGCGGGTGGAGGTTGTGTCCCGCCGCTGACCAGGCTCCGGGCAGGCATTGAGATAGCCTGTCGCCCACCGCCGGGGATGCAAATCCGCGTCCCGGCGGGTTTGAGTCCTGGCAACGACGGCGGGAAACGGAGGCAGTGCGCATGGCGGTACGCGTGGCAATCAACGGCTTCGGGAGGATCGGCCGTAACGTCTTCCGGGCGGCCTATGAGCGCGGCGCCGACATCGAATGGCTGGCCGTCAACGATCTCGTCGAGCCTCGGACCATCGCCCACCTGCTCAAGTACGACTCCACCTACGGGCCCTTCCCGGGCACGGTGGAGGCCACCGACGCCGCCCTGGTGGTCGACGGGCGGGAGATCCGCGTTCTGGCCGAGCGCGACCCGGCCGACCTCCCCTGGAGCGAGCTCGGCGCGGAGGTGGTGATTGAGTCCACGGGCCTGTTCACCGATCGGGAGAACGCGGCCAAGCATCTGGAGGCGGGCGCCAAGAAGGTGGTCATCTCGGCCCCGGCCACCAACCCGGACACCACGGTGGTGCTCGGCGTCAACTTCGCCGAGGCCTATGACCCCGACCAGCACCAGATCATCTCCAACGCCTCCTGCACCACCAACTGCCTGGCGCCGATCGCCAAGGTCGTCCATGACACGGTCGGCATCAAGCACGGCCTGATGACCACCATCCACGCCTACACGGCCGATCAGCGCCTCCAGGACATGCCGCACCGCGACCTCCGGCGCGCCCGGGCGGCCGCGGTCAACCTGATCCCGGCCTCCACCGGCGCGGCCAAGGCGATCGGACTGGTCATCCCGGAGCTCAACGGCAAGCTCCACGGGTTCGCCGTCCGGGCGCCCGTCCCCACCGGCAGCGTGGTCGACCTCACGGTGGAGGCGTCCCGTCAGACCAGCGTGGAGGAGATCAACGCGGCCCTCAAGGCGGCCGCCGACCGGGGGCCGCTCAAGGGCCTGATGATCTACACCGAGGATCCCATCGTCTCCTCTGACATCGTCAAGAACCCGGCATCGTCGATCGTCGATTCGCAGCTCACCGCGGTCATGGACGGGACGATGGTCAAGGTCGTCTCGTGGTATGACAACGAGTGGGGTTACTCCAACCGCGTCTCCGACCTGGTGGCGCAGCTCTAGGGGCACAGGTGAGAGAGCTTGACGACCTGGGCGATCTGGACGGCAAGCGGGCGCTCGTCAGGGTCGACTTCAACGTTCCGCTGAAGGACGGCGCCGTCGTCGACGACACCCGCATCCGCGCCGCCCTACCGACCATCGAGGCCCTGCGGGAGCGGGGGGCGGCGCTCATCCTGGTCTCCCATCTCGGCCGCCCCCAGGATCGCGAGCCGGAGCTGTCGCTGCGCCCGGTGGCCGACCGGCTGGCCGGACTCGGCGTGCCCGCCCGGCTGGCGCCCGGGGCCCGGGGTCCCGAGGTGGAGAAGCTCGCCCGGGAGCTGCGCCCCGGCGACGTGCTCCTCCTGGAGAACATCAGGTTTGAGCCGGGCGAGACCCGAAACGATCCGGAGCTGGCCGCCGACCTGGCCAAGCTGGCGGACGTCTACGTCAACGACGCCTTCGGCACCGCGCACCGCGCCCACGCCTCCACCGAGGGTGTGGCCCGGCTGATCGACGACCGGGCCGCTGGACTGCTCCTGGAGCGTGAGGTCACCACGCTGTCCGGGCTGCTGGAGGACCCGTCCCGGCCGCTGGTGGCGGTGCTCGGCGGCGCCAAGGTCTCGGACAAGATCGGGGTGATTGAGGCCTTCCGGCGGGTGGCCGACACCATCCTGATCGGCGGGGCCATGTGCTTCCCGTTCTTCAAGGCCCAGGGGCATGCGGTGGCCAACTCGCTGTGCGCCGACGACGACGTGGAGCTGGCCCGCCAGCTGATCGCCACCCAGAACGACTCGGGCGCCACCATCCAGCTTCCGTCCGACCTGGTCTGCGCCGAGCGCTTCGACGCTCAGGCCAGCCCGGTTCCCGTCGACGGCGTCGACGTCCCGGACGGCATGATGGGCCTGGACATCGGCCCCCGCAGCGCCGAGGCCTACGCCACCATCATCGCCACCGCGGGCACCGTGTTCTGGAACGGGCCGATGGGTGCGTTTGAGCTGGCACCGTTTGCCGACGGCACCCGGGCGGTGGCCGAGGCGGTGGCCCGCACCGCGGCGGTGACCGTGGTGGGCGGCGGCGACTCGGTGGCGGCGCTGCATCGCTTCGGGCTGGCCGACAAGGTCACCCACCTGTCGACCGGCGGCGGCGCCTCGCTGGAGCTCCTGGAGGGCAAGACACTCCCCGGCGTGGAGGTGCTCCGATGAGCCGCACTCCGCTCATCGCCGGCAACTGGAAGATGCACAAGACGGTCGCCGAGGCCGAGCAGTACATCGCCGGGCTGCTGCCGCGCGTCTCCGCGGCCGACGGCGTCGACGTGGCCATCTGCCCGCCGTTCACCGCCCTGCAGGCGATGGTCGACTCCACCCGCGGCTCCCGCGTGGCCGTATACGCGCAGACGATGCATCAGGCCGACCACGGCGCCTTCACCGGCGAGGTGTCGGCGCCCATGCTCACCGAGATCGACGTCCACGGCGTCATCCTCGGCCACTCGGAGCGGCGCCAGCTGTTCGGCGAGACCGACAAGGCCCTGGCCCAGAAGGTTCCGGCGGCCCTGGCCGCCGGCCTGCTGCCGGTGCTGTGCGTCGGCGAGACCGAGGAGGAGCGTGAGCGGGGCGACACCGAGCGCAAGCTCCGCCATCAGGTCCAGGAGGACCTGGCCCGGGTGGAGACCGAGCACCTGGGCGACGTGGCGATCGCCTACGAGCCGATCTGGGCGATCGGCACCGGCCAGGTGGCCACCCCGGAGCAGGCCCAGGAGGCGATCGCGTTTGTGCGGGCCCTGGTGGCCGATCGCTCCCGGGAGCAGGCGGAGCGCACCCGGATCCTGTACGGCGGCAGCGTCAAGGGCGAGAACGCGGCCGAGCTGCTGGCCCTGCCCGACGTCGACGGCGCCCTGGTCGGCGGGGCCAGCCTGGATCCGGCCGCGTTCGCCGAGATCGTGGGTGCGGCGCGCCGGTGACGCCGCCGGTGACCGAAGGCCCCGCTCGCCTGCCCGTTCAACGGGCGGCGCTGATCATCCTGGACGGCTGGGGGATGGCCGACCCCGGCCCCGGCAACGCCGTGTCCCAGGCCGACACGCCGGTGTTCGACGAGCTGTGGGGGGCGTATCCCACCACCACCCTGACGGCCTGCGGGCGCGCGGTGGGGCTGCCGGAGGGCCAGATGGGCAACTCCGAGGTGGGGCACCTCAATCTGGGGGCGGGGAGCATCGTGATGCAGGACCTGACCCGGATCGATGCCGCCGCCGAGAGCGGCGCGTTTGCCCGCAATGAGACGTTGCGCCAGGCGTTCAGCGGCGGCGAGCGGGTCCACGTCATCGGCCTGGTCTCCGACGGCGGGGTCCATTCCAGCCTGGAACACCTGCGCGGACTGATCGCGCTGGCCGCCGAGCTGGAGGTGCCGGACCTGGTCGTCCACGCGTTCACCGATGGTCGGGACACGCTGCCCACGTCCGGCGCCGGCTTTTTGGAGCGGGTGGAGGACTGGATGACCGAGAGCGGCCGGGGCCGGATCGGCTCGGTGGTCGGCCGCTACTACGCCATGGACCGCGACCAGCGCTGGGACCGGGTCAAGCTGGCCTATGACCTGCTCGTCCACGGCCGAGCCGAGCACCGGGCGGCCAGCGGAGCCGAGGCGGCCCGGGAGGCCTACGGCCGGGATGAGACCGACGAGTTCATCACCCCGGTGCGGGTGGGGGAGGAGACGCGGATCCGACCGCAGGACTCGGTCCTGGGGTTGAACTTTCGCCCGGATCGCATGCGGGAGATCACCCGCGCCCTGGCCGCGTCCGATTTCGACCAGTTTGACCGCGACGGCGGCGAGCCCCCGGCCCGTTACACGACGATGACCGAGTACGAGGAGGGCTGGCCCTATCCGGTCGCCTTCCCGCCGGAGCGCCCGGAGACGACGATGTCGGCGGTGATCGCCGACCGCGGGGAGCGCCAGCTCCACGTGGCCGAGACCGAGAAGTACCCCCACGTCACCTACTTCTTCGGCGGCGGGGAGGAGGAGCCCTACCCGGGCGAGGAGCGTTCCCTGGTTCCGTCACCGCGGGACGTCCCCACGTATGACCACAAGCCGGCCATGAGCGCCCCGGAGGCGGCGGAGGCCTTCGTCACCGCCTGGGGCGAGGCCGCGGACGCCGGCCGCCCGTTCACGTTCGGGATCATCAACTTCGCCAACGCCGACATGGTGGGCCACACCGGGGTGATCCCGGCCGCGGTGGAGGCGGTGGAGACCGTCGACCGCTGCCTGGCCCAGGTGGTGGAGGCCGTCCACGCCACCGGCGGCGCCTGCCTGATCACTGCCGACCACGGTAATGCCGACCACATGCTGGAGCCCGACGGCAGCCCCAACACGGCGCACTCGCTCAACCCGGTCCCGGTCATCCTCACCGTCCCGGATCTGCGGTTGCGCGACGGCGGGGTGCTGGCCGACGTGGCCCCCACCCTGCTGGCGATGCTGGGCATCGACCAGCCGGCGCAGATGACCGGCCGGTCGCTCATCTCCGAGTAGCGACCGCTCGGTCCGCCCGCGCCCGTCCGCGGCCGCCCCGCCCCGCCCCGGCGGCCGGCGCCTCGGCCCCGCATGGCGCCTCGGCCGCCCATGGCGCCTCGGCCGCCCATGGCGATGAATGCGGATTCACTCGCACCTGCTGCGAGTGAATCCGCATTCATCGCCGGCCCGGCCCGGCGCGGCCCGGCCCGGCCCGGCCCGGCGCGGCCGGCCCGGCGCGGTGCGGCGCGGCCCGGCGCGGGCCCGTGGCGCCGGGGGAGGCGGTCACCGAACCCACAACAAATCGCGCGGCCAGAAAACTTGACAACGCTAGACTTAGATTTCATAATGCTGCCAGAGGCAGTTCCAACTTCGAACAGTGGGCAACCAGAGGTTCCAAGAGAGGTTCAAATGGCACTTATTCGTTGGGAGCCGGTGCGTGAGCTGGGAACGATCCAGAACGAGATGAACCGGCTGTTCAATACGTTTTTCGACGCGCCGACCCCCGGTAACGGGCAGGCGCTGCGGCGGTGGGTTCCGGCGATGGATCTGATCGAGACCGAGACGAGCTTTGTGCTCAAGGCCGACCTGCCAGGCATGTCGGAGTCCGACGTCAACATCGAGCTGGAGGACAACGTCCTCACCATCTCCGGCGAGCGCAAGGCCGAGCACCAGGAGCGTCAGGCCGGCTACTACCGGGTGGAGCGCAGCTTCGGCTCCTTTCGCCGGGCGCTGACGCTGCCCGAGGGGGTGGAGCCGGAGGCGGTGACCGCCACGTTCTCCAACGGCGTACTGGAGGTGACCGTTCCCAAGCCGGCGCAGCAGGTGCCGCGCAAGGTGCAGATCTCCGTCGGTGGCGCCGATGCCGGCAAGACGATTGAGGGCTCCGAGTCCGCCCAGTCGGCTCAGGCGTCCGAGCCGCAGCCGGCGGCGTAGCCGGCGCTCGTTCCACGGGTCCGGGCCCTCGCCGGCCCGGACCCGGACCGGGCCCGGGCCCGGGCCCGGACGCGGGCCGAGCCCGCCGCCCCGCCCCGCCCCGGCGCGGGGCGGTCAGCGCATGATGCCGGTGTGCCCCAGCGAGTAGCGGCCCGGCTGAGGCCAGACGCAGAGCCCGTGCGGGCCGGCTCCCACCGGGATCTCGGCCCGGAGATGGCCGGTCACGGTGTTGATGGCGTAGACCACGCTGTTGTAGCGGCCGCTCAGCCACAGGGTCCGGCCGTCGGCGGATACGCCGCCCATGTCCGGGCTGGCCGGTTGGGGCAGGGGCCAGGTCTGGATGACCCGCCGGGTCTTGAAGTCGACGACCGAGATCGACCCCGCCGAGCGGTTGGAGACGTACATCACCTGCGCGTTGCGGCTGGGATACAGGCCGTGGGCGCCGGCGCCGGTCTTCAGAAAGCCGATGACCCGAAAGGTGCTGGGGTCGATCTCCCACAGGCCGCCCGCCTCCTGATCGGCGGTGTAGAGAACGCGTCCGTCCGGCGACAGCTTGACGTCCTGGGGCGCTGAGCGCCCGCCGTTGATGGTGAGCGTGTGAATCACGCGCTGGGTCTTGAGGTCGACGTCGATCATCCGCCCGTTGAACTCGCAGCTGGCGAACATGTAGCGCCCGTCGGCGGAGAAATCAGCATGGTCGACGCCGTTGCACATCGGCACCGACAGCGAGTGCACCATCTTCATGGTGTTGGGATTGCGGAAGTCCAGGCGGAGGAGGCGCTCGGCGACGACGATCGCGTAGCGGCCGTCCGGCGTGAAGTACATGTTGTACGGATCCTCGACCGGGATAGGGGTGCCGGGCTGTGAGGTCCGCGGGTTGATCGGCGTCAGGCTGTTGCCGTCGTCGTTGTCGACGTAGAGCGTCTTGAGGTTCCAGGCCGGGGTGACGTGCTGAGGCAGGCCGCCCACCGGGAAGGTCCGCAGGACCTTGAGCGTCTTCTGGCTGATGACGGTGACCGTGTTGCTCAGGCTGTTGGGCACGTAGACCAGGGCCGGGTCGCCGCTGGTCACCGGGCTCAGATCGGAAGCAGTGTCGGCGGCGTACACGTTGACCGGTCCGTGACCGGCGCCGTGGTGATGGGCCCGCCCGCCCGAGCCGCTGCCCGCCCCTGACCCGGCGGAGGCGTCGGTGCTGGCATGCGGCGAGCCGCCGCCGGAGGCCAGCGCGACCGCCACCACCACCACCAGGAGCAGGAGGGTGAGCACGGCCACCGCCTGTCGCCGCCGGACCGCCCGCCGGCGCGCCTCCCGGCGGCGGGCCGCGGGGCTGAGAACCGGGCGGGGCCGGCGGGGAGTGGGTCTCTGCGCCACGGACAGCAGTTTGCCCGGTGGGCCGCCGTGACGCTCCGCCGTCCATGAGAGTTGTCACATCCTGTACCAACCAGACGCCGTCCGCCCGGCGCCTGGGCTAGCCTCGCTCGGATCATCAATGGCGCCAGGACACCGGCCTTCGCGGCCCGCCACGCAGGCCGTGGCCGGGCGCGCGCCCATGCCCGCCCCGGAGGATGGGGGGTGCGGCCGGCGGCGCTGATCCTGGCGGCGGCGCTGCTCGTCGCCGGCTGCGGTGGATCCGCGGCCACCTCCAGCACGCACGCCCACGACGCTGCCCACCACGGGCGGACGCACCGCACGGCCCCGGCCGCCCCGGCCCGGCTCGTCTACCACCGCCTCTATGCCCTGCCGGCCCCGCTGCGCGACCCGGCATACGCCACGCTCGCCGACGGCCGCGTTGTGATGGCCGGTGGCCTGGACGCGGCCGACGTCTCCACCTCGGAGATCGACCTGGCCGATCTGCACGGCGTGCACCAGGCGGCGACCCTTCCGCTCGCCCAGCATGACGCCCAGGCGGCGATGCTGGGGGGCAAGGTCTACGTCTTCGGGGGCGGCTCGGCCACCGAGCTCAGCCACATCCTCAGCTACGACCCGGCGAGCAACGCCCTCAACCAGGTGGGGGCTCTGGCCGCCCCCCAATCCGACGTCGCCGTCACCCAGGCGGGCAGCGCCGCCTACATCGTCGGTGGCTATGACGGCACCAACTACCTCAACACAGTGGTGGAGTGGCATCCCGGCGCGGCGCCCGCCGTGGTCGCCCACGTCCCGGTCGGCCTGCGCTACGCCGCGGTGGCCGCCGTCGGCAACGGCCTGCTGGTCATCGGCGGCTCCACTCCCTCGGCCGCCAGCACCGCGATCTACCGCGTCGACCTCACCACCCACCAGGTGCGCCAGATCGGGACCCTGCCGCATCCGATCACCCACGGCAACGCGGCCGTGCTGGGGTCCAGCGTCTACCTGATCGGCGGCCGCGGCAACCTCACCAACGCCCAGACACGGGACATCTGGGCGATCAACCCCACCACCGGCCAGGTGACCGCCGCCGGGCGCCTGCCGGTGCCGACCTCCGACGCCGCCGTGGGCGCGCTCGGTACCGGGATTCTGGTGGCCGGCGGCATGTCGCCGACGACCACGCTGGCCGATGTGGGCGAGCTGGTGCCGGCCGGCGCCGGCTGAACCCGGACGCGCCCCCCTCAGTGCCCGGCCGCCACGCGTTCGGCCGCCATCACATAGTTCACGACCGCCTGGAGCTCACCGGCGGTCAGCGGCCGGTGAACGATCGGCATCTCGCGCACAAACTGGACCACCTGGGCCCGCCGGGCATGGAAGTTGAGCAGGTCGCCGCCCTGGAGCCGGGGATTGTCATGGCCGTTGAGCGAATGGCAGACCGCGCAGTGCTCGGTGAACACCGCCTGGCCGGACCCGGGCGGCCCTCCGCCAGCCGCGGAGCTGGCGCTGCTGGACGATCCGGCCCGGTGGCCGCCGCAGGCGGCCACGATCACCGCGACGGCCGCCGCGGCAGCAACGAGACGCAGTGGCCGGGATCCCATCGGGTCTAGCGTAGGCACTAAGTTCCATCACCGTGTTCGAGATTCTGGCCCGCTGTCCTGACTCGCGCGCCCGGCGCGGGGTCCTCCACCTGGCTCACGGGGACGTGCAGACGCCGGCGTTTGTCCCGCTGGCCACCCGGGGCGCGGTCAAGACACTGGAGCCCAGGGACGTGGCCCAGCTGGGCTACGAGATGGTCCTGGGCAACACCTTTCACCTGTTTCTGGCACCCGGCCCCGACCTGATCGCCGAGCTCGGTGGACTGCACGAGATGATGCGCTGGGCGGGCCCGATCATCACCGACTCGGGCGGGTTTCAGGTGTTCTCCATGGGCCACGGCGGCGTCGCCGATGAGATCAAGGGCCGCCGGAGCAGCCTGAAGGCGGGGGGCGCGCCCAGCGGGAGCATCGTGGCCATCGAGGAGGAGGGAGTGCGGTTTCGCTCCTACCTGGACGGGGGGCTGCGCTTCATGGGGCCGGAGACCTCCATGTCGGTTCAGGCCGCGCTCGGCTCGGACATCGCGCTGGTGTTCGACGAGTGCACGCCGTTTCACGTCACCCGTGACTACACCGCGCGCTCCATGGAGCGCACCCATCGGTGGCTGGAGCGCTGCCTGGACTGGCATGAGCGCCACGGGCCGGCGGGCCAGGCGGTCTACGGGATCGTCCAGGGCGGAGTGGAGCCTGACCTGCGCGTCATCTCCGCCGAGACGGTGGCCGCCAGCCGCTGCCCGGGGATCGCCGTGGGTGGGTCGCTCGGCCAGGACAAGGCCCAGATGCACGAGGTCGTGGACTGGACCACCGCCCAGCTGGAGCGGGTCGCGCCGGACCGGCCGCGCCACCTGCTGGGGATCGGCGAGATCGACGACCTGGTGTCCGGCGTCGCTCAGGGAATCGACACCTTTGACTGTGCCATGCCGACCCGGCTCGGCCGCCATGGGGTGGCGCTCGTCCCCAACCCGGGCGCCCGCTGGCGCGTGGACCTGTACAAGGGGCGCTGGCGGCGCGCCCCGGAGCCGATCCTGGAGGGGTGTCCGTGCCCGGCCTGCGCGGAGGGGTTCTCCCGCGCCTACCTGCACTATCTGGTGCGCGCCCATGAACTGACCGGGCTGCGCCTGATCACCCAGCACAATCTGAGCTTCGTCAGCCGGCTCATGGCCGACCTGCGCGAGGCCATCGGCGCCGGACGCCTGGCCGATGTCTCCCGGGCCGTGCTGGCCGGCGCGGCGCCTGGAAGCGCGGCTACTTCGTGTACTGGTTGATCAGGTTCTGGACCTGGTTGATCGCCGACTGGGCATCCCGGGCCACCACCTTCTGGTAGTGCACGGCGGTGCTCGACGTGCTGTTGGCGATCGCCACAGCGGTCACCACCACGGCCGCCAGGACGGCCAGGAGGGCGAGGAGCGCCATCGTCCGGCGAAAGCCCCGGCTGGAGCGCTCCATCTCCCGGTCGGCGGCCGGGGGGCGGCGGGAGTAGGCGGCCACCTCGGGACGCGCCGGCCGGCGTGAGGGTACCTGCCGGGGGGTGACCGGGCGGGTGGCGGCCGTCGGCGCCTCGGCCCGGCGTGGGGTCAGCCGGGTGGCGGTGGTGGGGTCGGCCGGGGCAATCTGGGTAGCCCCGGTGGCGTGGCCGGCCCGGGTGGGGCCGACCCCGCGGGCGCCGTCCTGGAGCGCGGCGGCGAGCTCCATGGCGTCGTGTGGGCGGAAGCGCTGGTCGATCTCCAGAGCACTGACCACCGCGGCCGCCAGGGCCGGCGGGACGTCCGGGTTGAGGTCGTCAAGCGGGATCGGTGATTCGCGCTGCTGCTTGAGGGCGAGCTCTGACAGGGAGCTGGCCTCATACGGCAGCCGGCCGGAGATGAGCTGGTAGGTGACCACGCCGAGCGAGTACAGGTCGGCCTGGGGCCCCGCCTCGTCGCCCCGGGCCTGCTCCGGCGACAGGTAGGCGGCGGTGCCGAGCACCGAGCCGGCCTGGGTGATGCTCGACTGGTCGGTGGCCCGGGCGATGCCGAAGTCGGCCAGCTTGACCACGTCTGAGTCCGACACCAGGAGGTTGCCCGGCTTCACGTCACGGTGGACGACGCCGTTGCGGTGGGCGTAGTCCAGCCCGCGGCAGGCCTGGGTGACGATATCGATGGCCTGCGCCACCGGGAGACGCCCCCGGTCGCGCAGCAGCTCGGCGCAGGAGCTCCCGGTGACGTGCTCCATGACGATGAAGTGCTGGTGGTGCCCGGCGTCGAAGCCGAAGTCGAACACCTGGACGATGTTGGGGTGCACCAGCCGGGCAGCCGCCAGCGCCTCTCGCCGAAACCGGGAGACGAATGTGGGGTCATCGGCCAGATGTTCGGCCAACAGCTTGAGGGCGACGTAGCGCTCCAGACGGCTGTCGAAGGCGAGATGGACGGTCGACATCCCCCCAACGCCCAGCCGCCCCTCAATCCTGTATCTCCCGGCAATGGTGGTCGTGCCTGTCATTGTCCGTTACCGCCCTGTCCCGCCGTCCCGGTACCCCCCAGGCCCGCCCCGCCGTTGCTCGTAGTTGAAGTACCCGGGGGAGCGGGAATGGTTGCGCTGGAGGAGGTCGAGCTGCTCGTGGTGGTTGGCGTGCTGGTGGTCGTCGACGACGTGGTCGTGGAGGTGGGCGTGCTGCTGGTGGTGGTGCTCGTCGACGTGGAGCTGGTCGACGAGGAGGTGCTGGACGTCTGGGTGGCGCTGCAGTCCTGGGCAGCCAGTTCGCTGACCGTGCCGGCGCCCTGGCCGAGGTTCTGGAGCAGGGTGGAGTTCACCGACGGGGGGAGGTTGGCCACGGCATTGTTGAGCTGCGAGGCCGCGCTCTGGGCGCGCCCGCAGTCATGGGCGGCGATGGCCGCCGACACCGCCCTGAGGTTGCCGGCGAGGTGGCTGCTCTGCGCGGATGAGAGCAGGCCGGTGCTGTTGCCGCAGGCGACAACGAAGGCGACCGTGAACCCCAGGCCGCCGGCCAGGATTGCTCGTGAGCCAAAGCCCATCCGGCGCCTGACTTTAGAGGCTGCTCCGGGTTCCCGGTTTGAGAGCAGATGAAGGTCGAGGACTGGGTTACTGCCCGTAGACGAGGCGTTCGGCCAGTGAGTCCGGGAGCCGGGCGTCCCGGATGGCGGCGGCCGCGGCCGGGATGTCGTACTCGGTCCGGCGGTACGTCGCCCGCCAGCCGTCGAGATCCAGCTCCAGCCAGGCCGCCCGCGGATCCCCGTCCCGCGGCTGTCCGACGCTCCCGGGATTGATGATCCATTCGCCCTCCTCCAGGTCGATCTCCTCGCCGGCGTCCCGCGTCTGCCCGGTGGCGGATTCGCCCGGGGCCCGGCCGAAGGACAGGGCCACGTGGGAGTGGCCGACCAGCGCGATCCGGCGGGCCTGGACGTCGAGGCACAGGTCGGCCTGGAGAGGAGAGAGGACGTACTCCCAGACGGGGTCCCGGGGACTGGCGTGGTACAGGGCCACGGCCTCCTCGGTGTTGAGCGGCTCCAGCGATTCCAGGAATTCCCGCGTCCCGGCCGTGATCTCCTCCTGGGTCCAGGTGGCGGCCAGGGCTGCCCCCCGGGAGAACTGCTCCAGCGGGATCGCGCCGGTGACGCCCAGGTCATGGTTGCCGGCCAGGGAGATGGCGGCATGCTCCCGAGCCAGGGCGACGCAGGCGTTGGGATCAGCGCCGTAGCCGACGAGATCGCCCAGGCACCACATCTCGGTGCATTCTGTATCAGCGATGGCGTCAAGCACGGCCTCAAACGCCTGACGGTTGGCATGGATGTCCGACACGATCGCGACGCGCATCACTACAGTCTCGCTGGTGAGGTGGACTTCACGCTTCGGCGCCGTCTGGCCGGCGCTGGTGGCAGTGGGCGCTGCGGAGGGCGGACGGCGTCTGCTCAGTCCCGCCGCTCCGCCCGTCCAACCGGTGCGGGTCGACCTCAACCGGTACTTCACCGGGGCGGAGATGGAGCGGGGCCGCCGGTTCGCCCGCCCCCAGCTGGGGCTGATGTTGGGCCGCAGCGGTCTGGAGCTGGCCGCTCTGGGGCTGCTCGTCCGGCATCCGCCGCCGGTTCCACGGACCCGTCCGGCGGTGGCCGGGGCCGGCGTCGGCGCCGGTCTGGCCGCCGGTCTCTCGCTCCTGTCCCTGCCGGTGCGTGCGGTAGCGCGTCGCCGCTCCGCCGCGGTGGGGCTCGACACTCAGAGCTGGACGGACTGGGGCCGGGACTTCACCAAGCTGACCGGAATCCAGGCGGCTCTGGTGGGGGGCGCCGGCGCCGCGGTGACCTCGCTCATTCGGCGGTACCCGGGCCGCTGGTGGGCTCCCGCGGCCGGCGGCTCGGTCGTCTTTGGGGCGGCCCTGACCGCCCTGTCTCCGGTGGTGCTCGATCCCATGTTCAACACGTTCCAGCCGCTGCCGGCGGGGCAGACCCGGGAGGACGTTCTGGCCCTGGCGCGGGCCGCCGGCGTCAGGGTGGGGGAGGTGTACTCGGTGGATGCCAGCCGCCGCACCACCGCCGCCAACGCCTACGTCACCGGGCTGGGGCCGACGAAGCGGGTCGTCCTGTACGACACGCTGTTGGATCGCTACACGCGGGACGAGATCCGGCTGGTTGTCGCTCACGAGCTCGGTCACGTGCGACACCGTGACGTCCCGCGCGGGGTCCTGTTCGCCGCCCTGGTGGCGCCCGCCGCGGCGTTTGCGGTGCAGCGCCTGGCGGCCGGCCTGGCCGCGGAGAATGCCCCGCCGGAGGCCGCCCAGCTGCCGGCCCTGGCCCTCGCCGCCTCGCTGATCGGCGCGCCCACCGGAATGGTGGCCAATCGGCTGTCCCGGGCGATTGAGCGGCGCGCCGACCATTTCTCCCTCCAGCTGGCGGGGGCCCCGGACGCGTTCATCTCCTTTGAACGGGCGGCGGCGCTGCAGAACGTGGCCGATCTCGACCCACCGCGGTGGGTCAGCCGGCTGCTGGCCTCCCATCCGCCTCCGGCGGAACGCATCGGTGCGGCGGTGGCGTTCGCCGAAACCCACCCGGACGCGGCCGGTTAGACCGGCTCGGCGGCGCGCGGCTGCTGGTCCTCGCCCGGCTCGCGGAGGACGATGACGCAGTTCTGGCCGCCGAAGCCGAACGCATTGGCCGCGGTCACGTGGACCTCGGTCTGCCGGGCCCGCAGGGGGACGTAATCAAGGTCGCAGGCCGGGTCCGGGGTCTCCAGGTTGATGGTGGGAGGCAGGACCCCGTCCCGGATCGCCAGCAGGCAGGTCATGGCCGAAAGCGCGCCGGCGGCGCCGATCAGGTGCCCCACCATCGACTTGGGCGAGCTGGCGGGAACATCCTGCGCGGCGTCGCCGAGGGCGATGTGCATGGCCCGGGTCTCGGCAGCGTCGTTGGCCCGGGTGGCGGTGCCGTGGGCGCACACGTAGTCAAGCTCCCCCGGTCCCACGCCCGCGCTCTGCAGCGCCAGGGTGATGGCCCGGGCGGCGTGGGCCCCCGTGGGCTCCGGGGCGCTCATATGGAAGGCATCGGCCGTCAACGCCCCGCCCGCCACCGTCCCGTAGACGGCCGCGCCGCGCTCCCGGGCGTGGGCGGCCGATTCGACGACGCACACCACCGCACCCTCACCGAACACAAACCCGTCACGGTCGGCGTCGAACGGCCGGCTGGCCTGTTCCGGTGAGTCGTTGCGCTCCGACAGGGGTCCCATCACCGCCAGGCCGGCGAACATGGCCTCGTTGATGGCGGCATCGCTGCCGCCGGCGATGACCACGTCGGCCTCCCCGGCCAGGATGAGCCGCCGCGCCTCCAGCAGCGCCGCCGTCCCGCTGGCACAGGCCAGCGCCGAGGCGTTGACCGGGCCGTGCACGCCCAGGTCGATGGACACCTCGCAGGCGGCCATGTTGAGGATGGTGGAGGGCACGTAGTAGGGGCTGACATCCCGGGGGCCCTGCTCCACCAGCGTGCGGATGTTGCGCTCGGTCTCCGGCGTGCCCGCGCAGGCACTATTGATCACCACCGCCGTCCGCTCCGACTCGTCGGCGGTGTCAATTCCGGCATCGGCCACCGCCTCCCGCGCGGCCACGATCGCCAGCTGGGAGAAGCGGGCGGCCCGGCGGGCGCGCTTGGGGCCGACCGCGGCCTCGGCGTCAAAGCCGCGGATCTCGCCGGCGATGCGGACGGGCAGCTGCGAGGCGTCGAAGCTCTCAATCTCCACCACCCCGGAGCGCCCTCGGACCAGGCCCCGCCAGGTCTCGGGAGCCGAGGCGCCGAGGGGCGTGATGGCGCCGATCCCGGTGACCACCGGGTCGTGACGACGGACCTCGCTCATCATGGGCGGGTGAGCAGCCCGGCGGCGGCGTCGCGCTCGGCCTGCTCGCGCAGCTGGTAGTGGACCTTCTTGCCGGTGGCGGTCATCGGCAGCTCGGAGACGAACCGGTAGGCCCGGGGGCGCTTGTAGGCGGCCAGCATGGGATGGCCATGGCAGTGGGCCTCGCAGGCGGCGGCGTCGAGGTCCGGGTCGCTGGCCACCACGTAGGCCACCACCAGCTCGCCCCAGCGCTCGTCGGGCAGACCGACCACGGCGGCGTCGGCGATCCCGGGATGCTCGGCCAGCACCGCCTCCACCTGGGTGGGGTGCACGTTCTCCCCGCCGGAGATGATCATGTCGTCCTTGCGGCCGACGATCGTCACGTATTCGTCCTCGTCCCAGGTGGCCAGATCGCCGATGTACAGCCACCCGTCGCGGAAGCGCTCGGCCTGCTCCTGCGGTTGATTGACGTAGGCATAGCCGGATTTGACCGAGCGCACCACCACTTCGCCGATCTCGGAGGAGTCCTGGGCGGCGTGATCGTCGGGATCGGCGGGGCGGTCCTCATAGATGCGCACCACGGCCACGTCATCGTCGGTGCAGGCACGCCCGGCGGAGCCGGCATGCTCCGGCAGGTCGCCGGGGCGCAGGAACGTGTTCCAGAACGCTTCGGTCGTCCCATAGCCATTGAAGATCCGCGGGGTGAGCGTCTCCTGATAGCGCAGACAGGCCTCCCGGTCCAGGGGAGCGCCCATGGTCACGATTCCGTTGAGCGTCGACAGGTCCCGTGGCCGCGCCGTCTGCTCGGCGGTCAGCATGGCCAGGTTGGTGGGGGCGCCGATCAGGAAGGTGAGCCCGTGCTCCTGGACCCAATCGAGCACCGTGGCCGGGTCAAACTGCCTGAGCGCCACCGACTCGGCCCCGCAGTACATGACCGGGTTGGGACCGCCGGAGTACAGGCCGCCGCGGTGAAACCAGGGGGTCATGTTCAGGGTGCGGTCCTCAGGCGAGAGCGGGAAGTGCATGATCACGTCGTGGGCGGAGAGCACGTCAACGATGCCGCTCAGAGAGACGCCCTTCGGCATCCCGGTGGTGCCGGAGGTGTACAGGCGGGTGGTCTCGTCGTAGATGGTGACGTCCGGGAGGTCCGGGACGCCGCCCGGGTCCCCGGCGGCCAGCAGCTCCGCCAGCCGGCCGGCGGTCGCGACCAGCGCCGGCCGGTGATCGGCGCGGTCCAGAGCCGCGGCCGCCGTGGCGCTGAGCGCATCGTCGTGGATGAACGCCTGGGGCCGGCTGTCGTCCAAGATATAGGCCACCTCACCGGGCGATAGGCGGAAGTTGATCGGCGCCGCAATCGCCCCCAGCCGCTGGGCGGCCAGCCACACCAGCACAAATTCCGGGCCGTTGAACAGCGAGAACACGACGGCATTGCCGGCGGTCACTCCGGCCTCAGCGAGCGCGCCGGCCAGACGTGCGGTGTCGGTCCACAGCTCGGCATAGGTCCAGCGCCGGCCGCTGGCCGGGTCATGCAGGGCATCACGGCGGGCGAAGCGATGACTGTTGCGCCTGACCCCGGCCAGGTATGTGAACTGACGCTCAAACACCCGCCGGAAGGCGGACGGGTCGTAGCGGTACCCCGAGCCGCTGCTCAACCGCGGGCCTCCGCGGCCGGGGGAAACGGCGCCCACCCACCCGCGCCGGTCAGCAGCTGGGCGCGGACCTCGGCGAGGCGCTCGTACTGCACCAGGGGCTGGCTGCCGAGGGGCATGAGCAGGAACTCCTGCACCCCGGCCTGGCGATAGGCGTCAAGCTGCTCCACGGCGCCGTCGATGCTATCCAGCAACGTCCAGCGTTCCACCTTGTCCAGCTCCATCCGGTACTGACCCCGAATGTGGGCCTCCGCCTGAGCGCGCGCGCGGTGTCGGTCGTCATCGACGTTGACCCCGATGAGCAGGGCGATCCCGGGGCTCGGCCGGCCGGCCGTCTCAGCCAGTTCGGCCAGGATCTGGGCACGCTCGGCGAGCCGGTCCGGGGTCAGCCACATGGGCAGCCACATGTCGCCGTGGCGGACCGCGCGCCGGAGCGCGGGTTCGCCTCGGCCGCCGACGTAGATGGGTGGGGGAGCCGCCATGGCCGGCTCCAGGGCGGGGCTGTGGACGGCGAGCGACCGGCCGGTGTAGTCGACGGCCCGTCCGGTGAGCAGATCACCGATCACCGACAGCGAATCGTCCAACCGGGCGCCGCGCTGGCGGACGGAGACGCCGGCGGCGGCGAACTCCTCAGGAAACTCGCCGCCGACACCGACGCCAAGGAGAAGGCGCCCGCCGGAGAGGGCATCCAGGGTGGTCAGCTGCTTGGCCGCCCACGCGGGCGGGCGCAGGCCGAGGAGCATGACGCTGAAGCCGAGGCCGATGCGGCTGGTCACCGCCGCGGCGGCGGCCAGACAGGCCGGGGCATCCAGCCCCGGCGCCGGACAGGCCAGGTGATCGCCGACCCAGGCGGCGTCAAAGCCGAGCTCTTCGGCCAGCCGGGCGGCGGCCACCACCTGCGGCGGACCGCCGGACCGGGTCGCGTCAAAGCTCGGCAGCAGGATCCCGCAGCGCGGGAGGTCGTGCCCGGTCATGTCTGCGGGCGCCGGTCCCGCTGGTGCACCATTCACATCAGTGTGGCGAGGGAGCCGGACGCCGCAGGCGGCGGATCAGGCCTCGTCGTCGTCGGAGTCGTATTCGCGGGGTCCGGTTTCGCCGGTCGCCTCCCCGCCGCCCCCGTACTCCGGGAGGTTCTTGATCCCCTCCCGGGTCTGCCACTTGGAGTAGTTGTCCTGCATGGCGTCGATCAGCTCCCGCATGAACTTGGGCGAGAGGTTGATGCGGGACACCACGACGCCGGGGATCTCCTCGTCCTCAACCTCGTGGTCGACGCGGGCGAAGGTGATGGTGAACTCGTAGTCGGAGTGGCTGACGTTGGCGAAGTTGGAGTAGTGGCCCGCCATCACCTCTGGCGAGAAGTGAATGTTGATGTGGCGTTCGGGCGTGTTCGGATCGGACATATCGACGTAGTATTTCATTGTGCGGATCGTCGTCGTCGCCGTGGGAAAGCTGCGGCCCCCGTTTGCGGATGACGTCCAGCATTACAAGAAGCTCCTGGCCGGTCACACCCGGCTGGAGCTGGTGGAGGTGCGGGAGGACGAGCACATCCGTCGGCGGCTGCCCGAGCGGGCATTCGTCTCACTGCTGCACCGGGAGGGCGAGGCGCCGGATTCGGTGGACTTTGCGCAGTTCCTGGAGGAGCGGCGGCGGAGCGGGCGGGACCTGTGCTTCGTCATCGGCGGCCCGTTCGGCCTGGATCTCGACGGGGTGGAGCACCGGCTGTCGCTGGGCCAGATCACCCTGCCCCATCAGCTGGCCCGGGTGGTGCTGCTGGAGCAGTTGTACCGCGCGCACAAGATCCTGGCCCGCGAGCCCTACCACTACTGACCGGACCGGACCGGCCCGGCGCCGGCACGGCGGCGGGCCCTTGGCGGTTCCGCCTGGATAGGCTCTCTGGTGGTCGGTAAAGAGCGCATGATCAGTTCCCCCACCGAGCACTTCATCGTCGGCGACTGCGGGTGCGCAGCGCGCCCGGGGGCCTGCCCATGACCACCGGGGCCACCCCGGTGCGCTCGCCGCTGGCTGAGCTGCGCGCGGCGGTCATGCGCGCCGCGGCCATACTCGCCGAGGAGGGCGCCTCGGCCCCCTCGCAGGCCCGGGTGGAACGGCCCAAGCGAGCCGGTCAGGGCGATTACTCCACCAACCTGGCCATGCTGCTGGCGCCGGTGCTGCGGGCGGCGCCGCGGGAGATCGCTGAGCGGGTGGGGGCGGCGCTGACCGAGGTGCTTGGTGACGAACTGGAGCGGTTCGAGGTCGCCGGTCCCGGCTTTGTGAACCTGTTTCTGTCCGACAGCTGGCACCGGCGCTCGCTGCGGACCGCTCTGGATGCCGGTGAGGCCTTTGGCGCCGGCGGCGCGGTCGAGCCCCGCCGGGTGCTGGTGGAGTTCGTTTCGGCCAATCCCACCGGACCGCTGGTGGCGGCGAGCGGGCGGCATGCCGCCTACGGGGATGCCCTGGCCCGGATCCTCGCCCACCACGGGCACGACGTGTGGCGGGAGTACTACTTCAACGACGCCGGCACCCAGATCGATCTGCTCGGTCAGTCGGTTCAGGCGCGGGCCCGCGGGGAGGAGGTCCCGGAGGGTGGCTATCAGGGCGACTACGTCCGTGAGCTGGCCGCGGGAATGCCCGGGATTGAGTCAGCCTCGGTGGCCGAGGCGTCGGCCCGGGCGGTGGAGGTCATGCTGGCCCAGATCAAGGCCACCCTGGAGCGCTATGGCGTGCACTACGACCGGTTCTTCAGCGAGCGCACGCTGCACGAGGGGTCGCCCTCCTACCTGGACCGGGCGCTGGCGGTGGTGTCAGCCGCCGGTCATACCTATGAGTCCGAGGGGGCTCTGTGGCTGCGCACCACCAGCTTCGGCGACGACAAGGACCGCGTCCTGCGGCGCTCCTCCGGCGCGCCCACCTATTTCGCCGCCGACCTGGCCTACCTGCTGGAGAAGCAGGAGCGCGGGTTGGACCTCCAGCTGCTCCCGCTCGGCGCCGACCACCATGGCTACATCGCCCGGCTCAAGGCGGCATTCGCCGCCCTCGGCGGCGATCCGGAGACGGTGGAGATCCCGATCCTGCAGTTTGTGCACCTGATTGAAGGCGAGGCGCGGGCGGCCATGTCCAAGCGCCGCGGAGACTTCATCCGGCTGGACGAGCTGCTCGATGAGATTGGCGTGGACGCCACCCGCTTCTTCATGCTCCAGCGCTCCCACGATCGCACCGTCGACCTTGACCTGGGGCTGGCCCGCCGGGAGTCGCCGGAGAACCCGGTGTACTACGTGCAGTACGCCCATGCCCGGATCATCTCCATGATCCGGCGGCTGGAGGAGGACCGAGTGGCCGCGGCGCTGGCCCCGGGGGCCGCCTGGGGGGAGGCGGCGCTGGAGCCGGCGGAGCGTGATCTGATCAAGGCGCTGGTGGCGTTCCCGGACGAGGTGGCTGAGGCCGCCGACCGGCGCGGGCCGCACCGGATCGCCGCCTACGCGCTGGAGTTGGCTCAGCAGTTCACCGTGTTCTACCGGGACTGCAAGGTGATCGGCTCCGAGCCGGCCGAGCTGGAGTCCTTCCGGCTGGCGCTGTCCCAGGCGGCGCGCCAGACGATCAAGCTGGCCCTGGCGCTGCTCGGCGTGGGCGCGCCGAACTCCATGTAACGCCGGCTAGGCGTACCGGCCGAGGTCCTCGTTGAGACGCTGCGCGTCCTCGGGGTTGAGGGGCGCCGGCGCGGTGGTGGGGGCCACCTGGCGGGCGCGGCGGCGCCATTTCGGCACGGTGAGCACGAGGATGAGGACGGCGATGCCGATCAGCACCGGCGGGAGCACGTAGACGACCAGGTTGAAGCCGCTGGCCGGCGGCACGGCCAGGACCGCCTGGCCGTACTGCTCCACCATGTTGCGCTTGATTTCGGCGGCGCTCTCTCCCTGGGCGATCAGGTCCCGGATGTACTGCCGCTCGGAGAAGGATTCAGGTGACTGCGCCACCGCCAGCGACTCATGGCAGGCGACGCACATCAGCTCGTTCTCCAGCTGCGTCAGTGAGGGCTTGGAGGCGGCGACGGCCCGCGTGGTGCCGCCGCCGAACCCGAGCGGCCCGACGGCGGCGACCACGACCACGGCGGCCAGCAGGAGCGTCAGCGGAAATCGACGGCGCGTCATCAGCTTCCGGCCTCAATGGGCGGCAGGACCTGGTTGAACCACTGACTGGTTACCGGAAAGCGCTGAAGGGCCTGGATCCGGCCCTTACGGTTGATGACGAACGTCTCCGGCACCCCGGTGGTCCCAAACGAGCGCACAAAGTTGCCGCTCACGTCGCGCAGCACCGGATAGTCGATGTGGTACTGGTGGGCGAACTGCTCGGAGGCGATGGTGTTGTCCAGATAGGTGACGCCGAGCAGGGTGGCCCCGTGACGGACCAGCTGGCGCTGCTCGGCCGTCAGGGTTGGAGCCTCACTCTGGCAGGGCTGACACCAGGAGGCGAACACGTTGAGCACCACCACCTTGCCGCGGTAGTCGGCGAGCGACCGGCTGGCCGAGCTGCCCAGGACCGGCAACGCCATGTGGGCGTTGGGGGCCAGCGGGTACTTGTGGCTGGCCACCTGCGCGTCGATGGAGGCCGTGTCCGAGCGGTTGGACACGCCAAAGGTGAGCAGGGCCAGCACGGCGACGGCGGCGGCCACGATGACCCCGGGGAGCACAAAACGACGCATACCTGGCTGATGGTAATGCTGCGGCTTTCCCGGCCTCGGTCAAGCGGCTAATCCGGATTGGCCGGGTCCAGTTGAGCGCAAACCTGCCGATAGCCCGGGTAGCGGCAACTTGAAGCCCACCCACAACCCGTACTGCTATGTCACCGAGAGACATCTACGACGACATGCCAGATGGCGCCGTCCAGCGTCATTACAACAAGCAGCGCCTGGCCGAGCTGGAGCGCGACGGGGCCGCCCGCCGCGCCCGGATCGCCCAGGTGATAGCGCTTGAGGAACTCTGGCATGAGGTCGTCCAGGCCCACAGCGCACACCGCCACTAGGCCCGGGGCGCCGCTGCGGTCTCGACCCGCGCCCGGCTATGCCGCCCGCGGCTTGCGGACGCGCTGACGCTCCAGCTCGGCCACCCGGGCGGCAATCCGGTCCTCGTCGGTGACCGCGTGCCACCGGGTGCCGCGTCGCTCTCCGGAGCGTCGGACCTGCCCGGTCGCCTCCAGCTCCCGCAGCAGCGTGAGCAGTTGCTGGCGATCGCCGCCGGTCTCTCCAACGAGCTCGGCGGTGGACCGGCCCTGCCCGTCGCCGAGCAGGTTGACCAACTTGCCGGCCGGGACGACCGCGGTCCGGCGCCGGCCGGCGGTACGGCGCTTGGAGGTTCTGCGGCGGGTGGACACGCTGGGACGCGTCTGACTGGACCGCCCGTTGGTGATGGCCGGGGGGGTGCGCATCGCCGTCAGCGCCGACTCCAGCGAGGCGATCTCCTGCCGGGCCTCGGTGAGTCGCTGATCGATGGAGTTGATGATCTCTTGGCTATCAAGCATGCGGCGATGGTAGAAGCGCCCGCCGTCGGCCGGCCGTCAAATGCTCCGCGCCGCGGGTGATCGGTACGATTGGCCTTCGTTCGCGGACGTAGCTCAGTTGGTAGAGCGTCGGCTTCCCAAGCCGAAGGTCGCGGGTTCGAGACCCGTCGTCCGCTTCGATTTTCTCCCTGGTATTGGGCGGTTTTTAGTTTGTAACGAAGCGTTGCAAACTTCGCGGGCAACTTTCGCGGGCAACTGTTTGGTCGCTTTTGCCCCGCTAATTGTCGGGTTTCAAGCCGAAGGTCGTGACCACGTCTCGGCCTCGGATCGAGGCAGAGTTGCCCGGTTAAGCAGGGATTTCCTGAAGATCCAGCGCCGGCCGATCTGGCGCGCCGGAAGCTCCTGGCGGCGCGCCAGGTCGTAGAGCGTTGAGCGCGGGATGCCGAGCAGAGCGCTGGCCTCGGTCGCCGTGAGCACGTCGGCGCGCGTGAGCGGTTCCGGATCGGTGGGGCGGTGCTCGACGGTGCTCATGGGGGCCATCAGGAATACCGTCCGGTCAAGCGGTTTTCCCTGTAAATAGGGGACTTTTGCCACTCGTGGTCACTGTGCATCAATAGGCGCGCGGCAGGCGTCTGACGGCAACGGCTGGCGAATGACGACGGAGGGGCGTCGAGGGGTTAGGGGTCGGTCAGGGTTCGGAAGTAGGCGTGGTCTTTCGGCCGGTTCGCGGCGCGCTTGGAGCGGTGCACGTCCTCGAGGGCAGCGATAAGGACAGTCGCGGTGGTCCCGGCGACCTGGCGGCGGTCGGCTCGCTGGCTGAGCTCGGCGTAGCCGGTCGGAAACGCCGAGGGAGCGAAGGTGATGTCGAGCTGGCCGTAGCGGGTGGCGAGATTCCAGACGCTCGCCGCTCGGATGCTGCGCGGCGTGAAGTAGTCGTCGGGGAGCGTGACCCAGGCGGAGGTGTTCGCAAGATCGGTCACCAGCCGGCATCCCAGCTCGTTGAGCGCATCGCACAGCCGCCGCAGGTTGGCCTCGCCAACCTCGGGGGCGACGTCGATGTCCTGCGTGTCGTAGGCGCCGCCGTGCGACTGGATCGCGGCGCCGCCGATCAGAACGAACGCGACGCCGTGCCGGATGAGTACGCCAAGCAGCGCATCACGATCCCGATCAATCGGCGGGTCTACGCCGCCGCCGGCTGCTGATCCAGCCACGCTTGCAGTCGCTCCTGGTTGCTGGCGGTGACCGGTGCGGCGCCGGCGCGAGCCCGCTTCACTTCGAGGACCGCCTGAAGGGCGAGCGTCTCCCTGTTTCGGCGACCGCCGTCTGCGGCATCGGCGATCCGCAGGAGATCGAGCACGTTCGCGACCCGGCCGCTTCCGCCCGGAAGGTCGACCATCTCGGCGCTCCGCGCCAGGTCCCGTGAGCCGCTCGTGCCGGCCGGTTGCTGGATGACCGAGATCCGCTGCCCCGACGCCATCGCGTAGAGATCGTCGCTTTCGGTCAGCCCGTGGGCGAGGAGCTGCTCGGGGAGCCCGTCCGGGTCTCCGCAGACCTCGACGGTGCCGCGTGTGCTCAAGGCGAGCGGCCAGCCGTGGAGGGCGCCGGCGACTTCGCCGATCACGACGGTCAGCGTGTCGAGCCGGCTCAGGACCGCCAGCGCCGGAACGGGGTCTGGCGTGCCCGGCGGGGTGAGTGACCGCAAGTGCTCGGCTGGCGACCGCTCGAGCGCCACTGCGATCTGCGGCCACCACGACCGGTCCTCGGCGACGAGGTTCATGCCGAGGTCAAACCCGCACGCTCTGACCGCGGCCTGTGTCTCGTCCAGGGACGGGTGCCGATCGTCGCGCTCCCAGCGAGCGATCGTGGCTTGGCGGCATCCGATCCGCTCGGCAAGCTGTCGTTGGGTCAGGCCCGCGCGCTTGCGGGCTATCGAGATGTAGTCGCCGCCATGCATACCAATATGGTATCGCATGCTGCGAGCGTGGATGTGATGGCGACGGGGTTTGGTGCGCACCGGAGTGCGCACTTATGTGCGCAGCTGGACTGCGCACTTGGCCCGCCTCCGCCCCCGCCATTACAGGGGATTCAAGGGCTCAGTCCGCCCGACTACCCGCCCCCCACGTAGTTGATGAGTAGGGGAGGGTCGGGTAGTCGGGCAGACTGAGCTAGGTGGCATTCAGCCGGGGCGGAGGCGGGCAGGTGAGAGCCATTCTTGGCGAAGGTGATGGGTGGATGGGGTTGTTGTCAGAGATGATTGGGGCGATTTCAAAAGCCAGCATCGACGAGGCTGGGGTTCAAACGGGCGTCAGCCAGACCACGGGAGGGAGCTCGGATCCGTGGGTGGGAGGTGTGCTCTGGGAAACGACAAGCAACGAGGAGCGGGCGGGTCCGGAGCGCGTGGCGGGACGCACGGCGGTCACCGCTTCGCTTCCGCCAGGATCTCGCTGGCGCTCGATGAAGGTCACGCGGCGTGCGGATGCCTCATTCGGCCAACGAGACGGACAACGGTCAAAGCCGGGCCGTCGGCCGGTTCGGGATGCGATGAACGGCTGATCAGCTACAGCAGGAACTACATCAAGAACTACAGCAACCGTTGCTGTAGCTGGAGACCAGCTCCGCCCCGCCGCCACAGGCGATTCGGTGCCCCAGCGCGCTCGACTACCCGCCCCCCACATGCTTGATAGGAGGGGGGTCGGGTAGTCGAGCGCACTGGGGTGGGGTGGTGTCAGAGCGTGGCGGCGGGGCGGAGAACTCTGGGCCGAGGTGACGGTTGGTGCAGCTGTCGGGGATGTGGGAGAAGGTGTGACACGACGAAACGCTTGAACGGCAACGGCAGTCGAGCCCCGGTTGGGAGGTCATGTCGCGGATGACGACGTGGGTCGGATGGATCTCGGACCAGCGGGGACGAAGGACAGGTTGCGGCCAATGGGGCAAGCCGAAGCTCTCAACGAGGCACGGTGAGCCGGCCGTCACGATCAGCAGGTCGGTCGCCCTGTGGTCTCGATACGAACCACTGCGTTGGACCCGCTTTTGACCAGCGGCTGTCGCGCAAAGGGGTTCCGTCTGGCGGGTTTAAGAGATTCTCGTCATGGCGCGGAACTTCATTGATTGTGATCGTGAGCAGGCGTTTTTGTTGCCGCCGTCGTTGCGGGATTGGCTGGCGGAGGATCACCTGGCGTGGTTCGTGATCGACAGCGTCGACCGGATGGACCTGGCCGCGTTCTACGCGGCCTATCGGGCGGATGGGCATGGTCGCGCGGCCTACGAGCCGTCGGTCATGGTTGCGCTCATTCTGTACGCGTACTCGACGAATGAGCGGTCCTCGCGGGGGATCGAGCGGCGCTGTCGCCAGGACATCGCCTACCGGGTGATCACCGGTAATCAGACTCCGGATCACGCGACGGTCGCCCGGTTCATTCGTCGCCATCAGCAGGCGTTGAACGAACTGTTCGGCGCGGTGTTGCGGCTGTGCGCCCGAGCCGGTTTGGTTGACAGCGGTGTGGTGGCGGTTGATGGGACGAAGCTGACCGCGAATGCGGCGAGTGATTCGAACGTTGACTATGACCGGATCGCCCGGGAGATCATCGAGCAGGCGATCGCGACGGACGAGGCCGAAGACGAACTGCACGGTGAGAAGCGTGGCGATGAGCTACCGCCGGAGTTACAAACGGCTGAGGGGCGGCGCGCGTGGCTGCAGCGAGAGCTCGCGCGCGATCAGGAGAATGACCAGACGGAGTGCCGGGCCGAGCCCGATGGCGAGTTCGATCCCGACCGGATCGGGCAGAAGGGCCGGCGTGGCTGGCTGCGGGAAGCGCACCGCCATCTCGAGGCCCAGCGGTGGCAGAACGCCGGCCCGATCCCGCGCTCACGTGAGGACCGGTTGCGGTTCGCCGCCCGGTGCCTGGAAGACGATCTGGCTTCTGAGCACCGCGGGAACAGGGCCTATGAGGATCTCAAGGAACATCTCCGGGCCACCAACAAACGCAAGGTCGGCGGCCCGACCAAGCCCTACACGCCGCCCGGGATCCCGGCCGGTGAGGTGAACGTGACCGACCCTGACTCAAGGCGGATGAAAGGGAACCGCCGTTACATCCAGGGCTACAACGCCCAAGCCGTGGTGACCGAGCAGCAGATCGTGATCGCCGCTGAGATCACGACATCACCGAACGACTTCCAGCAGCTCGCGCCGATGATCGACACCGCACTTCACGAGCTCGACCAGGCTGGGGCCGATACCCGGCCGTCGGTCGTCGTGGCTGACGCGCAATATTGGAACGAGCAGGACATGGACCACCTCACAGCCGATCACGGCTTACAGGTTCTGATCCCGCCTGATGGCGGCAAACGCCAGGGCGAGCGACCTGGCTGGAGCGGCGGGAGGTTCTCATTCATGCGAACAATGCTGGACACCGAGATCGGCAAAGAGTGTATCGCAAACGGCAGACATCGATCGAGCCGGCGTTCGGAAACACCAAGCACAACCGCAAGATCTACCGGCTGAACTACCGCGGCAGATCGTTAGTCAGGACCGAGTGGCGGCTCACCATGCTGACCCACAACCTGACCAAGCTGCACCGCGACCAAATCGCCACCGCCCTCGGATAAAAGCAACCCGAGGCGCTGGCGATCCAGCTCGTCGACGATGTCGCCTCGCCACGCGCGGCCGCCCGGGTCCACGGCTTTGAGCGACAGCCACGACCGAAAGCGGCTGTCGCGAACCCCGTCTCGGGGCCACACGAGACTGCCGAAATTGCGTGGATCCAGAAGCGCGGCCGAGTTCGGCGAGGCTTCTGCATCGACCCGGCCGTTAGAGACTGAGCGTGCGAGCACCGAGGCGCGGTATCGGCGAATAGCGAGACGGGACCTCACTCGGAGCAGAGCCCTGCATTCCACCGGAGACGAGTGTGGCCCTGTCCGTCATGACGTATTGAGCTGTGCCGGTCGGGCGTCACTGCGGCTCGGGCGCGCGACTGTTGCTGTTCTGCGCTCCTTGCCTCTTCGCCTTTTGCGCCGCCGGGTTGAGGGAGCACGTAGATCACCTCCGTGGGCAAGGATCGGGCCTGGTCACTGCTGAAAGCCCGGCGGCCACCTCCATCGTTATTGCGGGACATGGCCTTCATGTTTGTGCGGTCGGTGTAGATACTTCCGGCGAGGTCCAGATCAGTCCAGGTCGTGCGGTTTGCCAGACGTGATGGACGACCCGATGGGAGCCAATCCCCGGGCTCTCATCCAATCCGGGTGATGGCGCGGGTTGCGCTTCATGTGAACCTCAAACCGCTCCCAAGGGAGGGATGTTCGCGACCGCTGATGGGGAAGCGAATGCCGGAAATCGATGTGGACGAGCTTGAGCCGCAGGCACACGCCGCAGTGCACCGGCGCGGTCCTGCGGGCGCGGCCCCGCTTTCGCTGCTCGTGGAGGCCAAGCTCGCGGTACCGAGTGTGCGCCATGGTTTGGTCGATCGGCCGCGGGTTCGCCGGGCGCTAGATGCTGGCGGCGACGCGCAGCTGACCGTCGTCGTTGCCCCGGCTGGGTACGGCAAGACGACTGAGGTCCGGGCCTGGTGCGCAGATCTCGATGCGGCGTTGGCCTGGGTGTCGCTGGACGCCGGCGACAACGATCCGGTTCTGCTGTGGAGGTACATCGCGACAGCGATCGATCGGGTGCGGTCGGGGTTGGGGCGAGGCGCATTGCGGCGGCTGAGCGTGGCGGGCAGCCCGATCGAGGTCGCGGTCGATGAGCTGATGAATGAGGTGGCGACGCTGGGGGGTGAGCTGGTCCTTGTGCTCGACGATGTGCACGCGGTGATCAGCGAGGAGTGCCTGTCGTCGATCGACTATGCGCTCGGGTACCTTCCCGCGAACGCGCACGTGGTGCTGATCACGCGGGTCGATCCGGCGCTGAGGTTGGCGCGGCTGCGCGCGGCCGGGGCGCTTATCGAGATACGTGCAGCGGAGCTCGCGTTCACGGCCGCTGAGGCGCACGAGTTGCTCGTGGGTTTCGGTCAGCTCGAGCTCGGCGCGGAGGAGCTCGACGTGCTCGTCGAGCGCACCGAGGGCTGGCCTGCGGCGCTCGTGCTCGCCTGGTTGTGGCTGCGGACCCTCGAGGATCCGGGACGGGCGGTGCGGGTCTTTGGCGGAGACCATCGGTTCGTCGCCGACTATCTGAGCAATGAGGTTCTCGCGAGGCTCGACGGGGAGGACCGTGCGTTTCTCCACGGCGCCGCGGTGCTCGGCGAGTTCACCGCGGAACTCTGCGATGAAGCGCTCGACCGTGCGGACTCGGCGGCTCGGCTCTCCGAGCTCGGGCTCTCGTACCAGTTCATCTCGAGGTCGGATCGAGGCGGCTGGTTTCGTGTTCACTCGCTGTTTGCCGACTATGCGAGGGCTCAGCTTGCCCCGATTGACCCGGACGCGCCGAGAGCGATTCACCGACGTGCCGCCGAGTGGCTCCGATCGCAAGGGTTGGCGGTCCAAGCGGTCGAGCACGCGGCTGCGGCCGGCGACGACGAGCTGCTCGCCGCCCTGCTGGTCGAGTATCACCTGCACCTGATCAGGGGCGGGGCCGGCCGGACGCTTCTGCGCTGGGTTGGCACGCTCCCGGA
The DNA here is from genome assembly GCA_963753235.1 of uncultured Solirubrobacteraceae bacterium. Lineage (GTDB taxonomy): Bacteria > Actinomycetota > Thermoleophilia > Solirubrobacterales > Solirubrobacteraceae > Palsa-465. Next base: position 672,510 of record CAVWBJ010000006.1, read on the forward strand.
GGAGCGGATCGTCGAGCATCCGGAGCTTGCGGTGGGGGCCGCGACGGCCGCGATGCTCCTCGGCGGGCGCACGTTGACGCAACGCCGGTTGCTGGCGCTCGCCGAGCAGGCGGGTCGGGAGCGCCCCGACCAGCGCGACGCGTACGTCGAGGCGGCGGCGCGGCTGGTATGGGCGGTCACGATCGACCGCGGCGTGCGGCAGGCGGTGCTCGACGGGCGGCGTGCGGTCGCGCTGGCGGAGGCTAACGCGAATGAGATCCTCACCGCGGCTCTGAGCTCCTACGCTCGCGCTCTGTTCTTCGCCGGTGAGCTGGACGAGGCGTCCGCGGTGGCGATGCGTGCGCTCGCGCACCCCGCGATCGAGCGGGCCGTCCCGAGCCTGGTGGTCGCCCGCGCGACGCTTGCTCTCGTCGCGATCGAACGGGGACGGCTGGCCTCCGCGCGCGACCACGCAGAGAAGGCGAAGGCGGCCGTGGGCAGGATCGGCACGGGTCGGAGCTGGCTCGGGGCCAACGCGTCCGTCGCCGTCGGCTCCGTGCTGGCCGCGGAGGGAAACCTGGTCGAGGCCGAGCACGAGCTCGCCTCCGCTGAGCGCTTCTTTTGTGATGAGGTGGCGAACCTGCACCACACGTGGCTGCTCGTCGTGCTGGCCCGCGTCCGCCTGCGCCGCGGTCGTCTCGCCGAGGCCGAGGCGACGCTGCGCGCCGCGAAGGAGGCGCTCGGCGAGCTCAACAACAGCGGTCCCGTTCCCGCGCTCGCCGACGAGGTAGAGCGAGAACTCGGAGCAACCAGAGCCCGCGCGTCCAGCGGCGAGGTGCTCGAGCCGCCGAGCGAAGCCGAGCTCGCGGTGCTGAGCCTCCTGGCCACTGACCTGTCAACCCGTGAAATCGGTGAGCGCCTGTTCCTGTCCGCGAACACGATCCGGTCGCACATCCGCGCGCTGTACCACAAGCTCGGCGTGCACTCGCGCGCGGAGGCGATCGCGCGGGCCACCACGCTCGGGCTAATGGACCAAGCGCAATCACCTGGGTGAAAGACCCGCGTCTCGCCCACGCGGGCGCGGCGGAGTGGGACCCTCGAAGGTATGGCTGACCGGAACTATCGGCTGATCGTCGAGGGAGAGCTCAGCGACGCGCTCGAGCCCGCCTTTGACGGCATGACGCTCACGCGAGCCGCGGGAAACACAGCCCTGACCGGCAACGTCCGCGACCAAGCTGCATTGCAGGGACTGCTCTGGCGCGTGTCGGACTTCGGGCTCACGTTGCTCGAGGTGAAGGCGATCGACGCCCCGAACACGGCCAGCCCGCCGTTAACACAACATACGAAGGAGCATTGATCATGGCTACCACGACTGAGCCACCCAGGGTTTCAACCACGGTGCCGTTGAACTGGCAGGAGGTGTGGTTCACCAACTGCCCGATGGTGTCGGCGAACAACGTCGACCAGGAGTTGGGCTGGTGCCGCGAGGAGTTCAAGAAGATCGGCGTCGAGTACGCCTACTTCCGCCACGCACCGGAGAACAACTGGTACCCGCACTACATCCACAACCTCGACAACCTGGTCCGCTTCGGCGGTCTCTACCCGCCGATCCACGTCAACGCCGACCTGCGCCGCACGGTGCTGCTGGGCGCGACGTGGGTGTACGAGGGCGGTTGCATGGTGGTCCGCGCCCGCGACGAGATCTTCCGGATGAAGGACCTCAAGGGCAAGAAGATCGGGATCTCCAAGAGCCTGAACACGATCAAGAACGACTGGTGGCGCATCCAGGAGCACATGGGCATCCTGAACATGCTCAAGCTCAACGACATGACCATCGACGACGTCGAGCTGGTCGACTTCCCCTATCCGGACGACTGGTATGACAAGCCCGAGATGCTGGTCCCGCCGATGAACAACCCCTCCGAGCTCTGGATGCGCCGGGACCACAAGCACGACCTCGCCTTCCGGCCGCTCGAGACCGCTCTGCTGGCCGGCAAGGTCGACGCGATCTACACCCAGAGCAAGGTCTTCCAGCACCTGCAGGAGGCCACCGGCCAGCTGAAGATGATCGAGGATCTCACGCGGTACCCGGACTGGACGGTGCAGGTCGCCAACACCCCGGCGGTCATCACCTGCACCGCCGAGATGGCCGACGAGCACCCCGAACTCGTCCTTGCCTACATGAAGGCGATGATCAAGGTCGGGCGCTGGGCCAACGAGAACAAGCACGCCGCGGGAGCGATCCTCAACCGCCAGACGTTCTACCAGGACGCCGAGGACACCTACCGGGGCATCAAGCACGTCGACATGGTGCCGAGCCTGAGCGCGCAGAACATGCAGTGCGTGAAGATCGGCAAGGACTTCATGTTCAGCCACGGCTACATCAAGCACGACTTCGACGTGGACGAGTGGGCACGCCCGGAGTTCCTGGAGCAAGCGGCGACCGAGGTGCTCAAGGAGGAGTGGCAGACACGCAGCTGGACCAAGCTCCCCGAGGGCGGCGGCCTCGAGGTCGAAGGCACCCGCCTCGGGTAGCCGAGCAGGCCGATCCAGGCGACCGCGCCTGAGACCGCAACGTGCGCCCATCACCGCGGTCCGGTGATGGGCCGACCTCAAGGAGAGATAGCCATGACGACAACAGCCAAAGAGATGGTGGGCCAGGCCAACGCCCAAATCGAGCACGTGTCCCCACAGGACGCCGCTGACGAGGTCGCCTCCGGCAAGGCGGTACTGCTCGACGTCCGAGAGCCCGTGGAGTGGGAGCAGCACATCAAGGGCGCCATACAGGTGCCCAGGGGCCTGATCGAGTTCATCGCCGACCCCGGCAGCCCCAAGCACAACGCCCAGCTCGACCCGAACGGCCGCGTGATCGTGTACTGCCGGTCGGGCACCCGCGCCGCCCTCGCAACACTCACCCTGAAAACACTGGGCTACGAGCACGCCGCCAACCTCGACGGCGGGTTCACCGCGTGGAAGGAAGCCGGCCTACCAACCGACGAGCACCACTCCGACATCTAGGAGCCGCGGTCTCCGCCCTTAGCCACGAAGTGCCCGCGCCACAGTGGAAGGCGAGCGATGAACGACACGAAACAGACCAAGCTGGATGGGCAGCCGGCCGAGAAGCTCGGCCGCAAGCACTACGAGAAGGAGCTCGCTCGCCTGCAGGGCGAGCTCGTCCGGCTCCAGGAGTGGGTCGTGCGTGAGGGCGCGAAGGTCTGCATCGTGTTCGAGGGGCGCGACACCGCCGGCAAGGGCGGGGTGATCAAGCGGATCACCGAGCGGGTGAGCCCCCGCGTATTCCGGGTCGTCGCGCTCCCAGCGCCGACCGACCGCGAGAAGTCCCAGATGTACGTCCAGCGCTACCTGCCGCATTTCCCAGCGGCCGGCGAGGTCGTGATCTTCGACCGCAGCTGGTACAACCGCGCCGGCGTCGAGCGGGTGATGGGCTTCTGCTCCGAGGACGAGGCATGTCGCTTCCTGCGGTTGGCGCCGTTGGTCGAGCAGGCGATGGTCGACTCCGGGATCATCCTGCTCAAGTACTGGCTCGAGGTCGGCCAAGAAGAGCAGACCACGGAGGATCGAGTCGCGGATCCACGACCCGCGCAAGGTCTGGAAGCTCTCGCCGATGGACCTGGAGTCCTACAGCCGCTGGTATGACTACTCCCGCGCGCGCGACGCGATGTTCGCAGCGACCAACACCGAGTTCGCCCCCTGGCACATAGCGGACTCGAACGACAAGAAGCGCGCCCGACTGAACATCATCAGCCACCTGCTGGCGCAAATCCCCTACGACTCCCCCGAGTGCCAACCCGTCGCCCTTCCCGCGCGTGAGAAGCGCCTCGGCTACCGCGAGCCCGACCATTCCCCGCTGTACATCCATGAGCGGCATTGACACGCCCATGCTCAGTCGCGGGCAGCAATCGCTTTCTGAACGGAGGGACGCCCTTGGCGCACCCCAGAGGCGAGGATCAATCCTCACAACGCGTTCCCGGCGGGGGTGATCCCGTGGGACACGGAATCAGCGAGGTCCTGACGTACGCCGTCGGGGTGGCGATCAGTCCGGTGCCGATCATCGCCGTGACGCTGATGCTGTTCTCCCAGCGAGCACGGGTCAATGGCTTGATGTTCCTGCTCGGCTGGGTGGTCGCGCTCGCGCTCGTGAGCGGCGTCGCCTACGCGCTTGCCGACCAGGCCAACGCCGCCACCGACACGACGACCTCCGACACCATCGCCCGGGGGAAGATCGTCTTTGGCGTCCTCTTTCTCCTGCTGGCCGGGCGCAACTGGCGCACCCGTCCGAGAGGTGGGGCCGAGCCCGAGATGCCGAAGTGGATGGCTGGCATCGACGCCCTCAAGCCCGGCAAGGCGCTTGGTCTGGGCCTTCTGTTGGCTGGAGTCAATCCGAAGAACCTGATGCTCGCGGCCGCCGCTGGGGCTGGGTTGGCAGCACTCGGCCTCTCCAGCGCCAACGCAATCGGATCCTTGATCGTGTTCGTCGTCATCGCAAGCCTCACCATCGCGGGACCGGTCGTCTATTTCCTGCTCGGCGGGGATGACGCGAAGGCCCAGCTGGACGAGATGAAGACCTGGCTCGCTCTCCATAACAACGCGGTGATGGCAACGTTATTCCTCGTTTTCGGCGCCAAGCTGATCGCCGACGGCCTGCCACCCCTGACCTGAGAAAGCACGCGGCGAGCGCCATGAAATGGGAGCTTGCGATCGTTGCCGCAACGGTGCTCGCTGTGGCGGGCGTATCGAGGCGGTTGACCGGCACGCCGGTGACGCCGGCGATGGTGTTCGTCCTGGTCGGGGTGCTCGTAGGACCCCTCATGCTCGACGAGGTGACGGCCGCCCCGACGGGCTCGGGTGTCAGAACGCTGGCCGAGGCGACGCTCGCTGTCGTGTTGTTCGCGGACGCCTCCCGGATCAAGCCCCGGGTGCTTAAGCGCGAGTATGCGGTTCCGCTGCGTCTGCTCGGGATCGGCCTGCCGCTGACGATCGCTCTGGGTGCGCTGCTCGCGGCACTGATCTTCGATCAGCTCAGTGTGACCGAGGCGATCGTATTAGCGATTCTTCTCGCTCCGACCGACGCCGCGCTCGGCGAGGCGGTGGTGACCGAGCCGCGGCTGCCGTCGCGGATCCGCCAGGGACTGAACGTCGAGAGCGGACTCAACGACGGCATCTGCGTTCCGCTGCTGCTGATCGCGCTGGCCGCCGCTGACGTCGAGGACAAGTCCACCAGCGGCCACCACGCGATCACGATCGTTGTCGAGGAGATCGGCTACGGGAT